>NZ_JAERRH010000001.1 GCF_016741855.1 Streptomyces musisoli
CCCCGGCCAAGGTCTCCGTCCAGAAGGCGACCTGGCGGCTCAGCACACTCTCCGGATCAGACTCGTCCCCCAGCAGTTCACGCTGCCACAGGGCGTAGTCCGCGTACTGGACCGGCAACGGCTCCCACTCCGGGGCGAGCCCTTCGGCCCGCGCCCCGTAAGCCGTCGTGATGTCCCGCGCCAGCGGCGCCATCGACCAGCCGTCACCCGCGATGTGGTGCAGCACGAGTACCAGTACGTGTGACGTCTCGTGCCTGGTGAACAGGCAGGCGCGCAGGGGCACCTCAGTGGTCAGATCGAAGCCGCGCGCGGCGAACGTGACGACGTCCTGCCGTAGAACCTCCTCGTCGCTGAGGAGCGTGGTCAGGAGTGTGCCGGTCTGGTGGGCGGGCAGCACGTGCTGGTACGGCTGTCCCGACGGATCCTCGGGATAGATCGTGCGGAGGGACTCGTGGCGCTCGGTGACGTCGGCGAGGGCCGCTGCCAGCGCGCTGCGGTCCAGCGTGCCGTCGAGGCGCAGGGCGAAGGCGACGTTGTAGGTGGCGGCGTCGGTGCCCTCCAGCCGGTTCAGGAACCACATCCGGCGCTGCGCGAACGACAACGGCACCACCGCCGGCCGCTCCACCGCCACCACACCGGCCCGCGCACCCTCCGCACGACCGATCCACTCCGCCAGCAACGCCACCGACGGCGCCTCGAACAGGGCCCGCAGCGGCAACTCCACACCCAGCACCGCACGCACCCGACTCACCACACGAGTCGCCAACAGCGAATGACCACCCAGATCGAAGAAACTCTCCTCGACCCCCACCCGCTCCACACCCAGAACCTGAGCGAACACCCCGCACAACACGTCCTCACGCACCGAACGCACCGCACGCGAGACCGCACCACCACCGAACTCCGGAACCGGCAACCCCCGCCGGTCCAACTTCCCGTTCGCCGTCAACGGCAGCGCCTCCAACACCACCACCACCGACGGCACCATGAACTCCGGCAGACGTTCGCCCAGTGCCCTGCGGAGTTCGGCGCCGTCGGCCGCGTCACCGGGCTCCGGAACGGCGTAGGCGACGAGGTGCCGGTCGCCGTGCCGGTCATGGGTCACGACGGCGGCTCGGGCGATGCCCCGCAGTGCGGTCAGGGCTGCCTCGACGTCGCCGAGTTCGACGCGGAAGCCGCGGATCTTCACCTGGGAGTCGGCGCGTCCGAGGAACTCGACAGTGCCGTCGGCGCGCCAGCGGGCCAGGTCGCCCGTGCGGTACATGCGTTCGCCGGGCGCGCCGTGGGGGTTCGCGACGAACCGCTCGGCGGTCAGGCCGGCGCGGTTCAGATAGCCGCGGGCGAGTTGGACGCCGGACAGGTAGAGCTCTCCCGCCACGCCCACGGGGACGGGCCGCAGGCGGCGGTCCAGGACGTACACGCGGGTGTTGGCCACGGGGCGGCCGATCGGCGCGCCCCCGGCTCCGGTTCCTTCCTGGTACTCCCAGGCGGTGACGTCGACCGCGGCTTCGGTGGGTCCGTAGAGGTTGACGAGACGGGTGTCGCCGAAGGTGGTGCGGAAGGCTCGGGCCAGGTGCAGGGGCAGGGCCTCGCCGCTGCAGAACACACGGCGTACGGTGTCGGCGCAGCGCGCGGCGGTGGGCTCCGCCAGGAACACGGCGAGCATCGACGGCACGAAGTGGAGAGTGGTGATCCGTTCGGTGCGGATCAGGTGGGCGAGGTACGCGGGATCTTTGTGCCCACCGGGCTCGGCCAGGACGAGTGTCGCGCCGACCCGCAGCGGCCAGAAGAACTCCCACACCGACACGTCGAAGCCTGCGGGGGTCTTCTGCAGGACGCGGTCCCCGGGGCCCTGCGGATGGTCGGCCTGCATCCAGGCCAGCCGGTTGTCGATCGCCTCCTGTGTGATCAGGACGCCCTTGGGGCGCCCGGTGGAGCCGGACGTGTGGATGACGTATGCGGGGTGGGAGGGGAGCAGCGGTGCCGTGCGGTCGGCGTCGGTGAGGTCGGCGTCGGGGGCGCTGAGAAGTGCCGCCCGTGTCCCCGGGTCGTCGAGGAGGATGCGGTGGGTGTCCTCGGGGAGGAGGCCGGCCGTGGAGTCGCAGGCCAGCACGGTGACGGGCGTGGCGTCCGCGAGGATGCCGTGGAGCCGGTCGAGCGGGTACTCGGGGTCCAGCGGGAGGTAGGCCGCGCCTGCCTTGACGGTCGCGTACATGGCGACGACGAGGTCCACGCATCGGGGCAGGGCGAGACCGACGGCGCTTTCGGGGCCCGCGCCGTGCGCGACGAGTAGCCGGGCGAGCCGGTTCGCGCGGCTGTTCAGCTCCGCGTAGGTGAGCCGCGTGTCCCCGTGGACGAGGGCCGTGGCGTCGGGTGTGCGCGCCGCCTGCCACTCGAAGCGGGCGGACAGCAGGGGGCAGCCGTCCGCGGGGTGGGCGGTCGCCGTGTCGTTCCACTCGTGCAGGACGCGTCGACGGTCGTCGTCGGACAGGACGTCGACGCGGCCGGCCTGGGTCTGCGGGGCGGCGACGAGGGCGGCGAGGACACGCTCGAACCGCTCCAGGTGCTGGGCGACCTCGTCGGCCGTGTGCCGGGAGGTGTTGCCGTCGAGGTCGATCCGCAGGCCGCTCTCCCCGGTCCGGCCGTACACCGCGAACGACAGGTCGTCGACAGGGCCGTTGGCGAGGTTGTTCACCGTGGCGCGGTGCCCGCCGAAGGACAGGTCGTCG
Organism: Streptomyces musisoli; assembly: GCF_016741855.1. GTDB lineage: Bacteria > Actinomycetota > Actinomycetes > Streptomycetales > Streptomycetaceae > Streptomyces > Streptomyces musisoli. Next base: position 2,730 of record NZ_JAERRH010000001.1, read on the forward strand.
TCGAAGGACATGACGTTGACCATGGGGCCGAAGAAGCGGCCGTCGCCCGGGGCCGCTCCGGTGTCGCGCAGCACGTCCTCGTGGCGGTAGCGCTGGTGGCGCAGTGCCGCCTTCATCTCGCGTGCCGTCTCGGCGACGGCCTGCCGGAACGTGTGGTTTGCCGGCACCGTCACGCGCAGGGGGACGATGTTGGAGACCATGCCGGGGGTGCGGCGCGACGTCGCGCTCGTGCGGGCCGTGACCGGGAGGCCGAGCAGGACGTCGGGGGATCCGGTCAGGCTCTGGAAGTAGACGGCCGTGGCGGCGGTGATGACGGCGGACCAGTGGGTCCTGGCTTCGCGCGCGACGGCGCGCAGTGCCTCCGTCGTGGCGGCCGGCAGGTGCGAGGTGATCCGTACGGTGGCCGGCGAGGGGGCTCCGTCGGGTACGGCGGTCCTGACGCGGAGCGCGGTGTGCGCGGCAGTGGCGGGCTCGTGGCCGGCGAGGCGGGCCGACCAGTGCTCACGGTCCCGGACGAAGGCGTCGGAGGCGCGATAGGCGTTCTCCTCGGCGAGGAGGTCGCCGAGGGACGCGAAGGGGGTGGCGGCGGGGGTGGCGCCGGTGATGAGTGCGTTGTATATGTCGGCGAGGCGGCGGGTGAACAGGGCGCCGCCGTAGCCGTCCATGGCGACGTGGTGGCTGCGCTGGTACCACAGGAAGCGGTCATCGGCGAGTTTCAGCAGGAGGAAGCTGTACTGGCAGTCGCCGTTCAGGAGGTCGAGGCGGCGGGACAGGTCCGCACGGACGAGTGACTCGGCGGCCTTGTCGGGTGAGGGCTCCCCCGAGAGGTCGTGGAACACCAGGCCGGGGCCGTGGTCCGGCTCCAGGGTCTGACGTATCTCTCCGTTCTCCTCGCTGTAGGCGACCCGGAAGGTCTCCGTCTCCGCGAGGACCTGGTCCATGGCCCGCCGGAAGACCGCCACATCGACGGGCCCGTCGATCTCGACACTCTGCGCCACGTTGTACTCGAGGTCCGTGACGCCCAGTTGGTGGGCGAACCAGACGCCCGACTGAGCGGCGGACAAGGGCCAGGACGAGCGAGTACCAGACACCTGAAGTCTTCCCCTGAAGTGAACGTGATTCCCCAGGGGATCTGTGGTCGGCGGCCCTGGGTGGCGGATCTGATCGTTGGGCACCGGGCCGCGACTGTGCAGTCCCGCAGCCTCGACGGCTGGGTTCGGTCTCGCGCTAGGAACCGGCGGACATGGCCTCGCGCAGGTCCTTGGGCCGCATGTCCACCCAGTGGGTGTCGATGTACTCGATGCACTCCTGGCGCGGGGCTGCGTCGAGGGCGATCCGCCAGCCGGCGGGCACGTCGATCGTGCCGGGCCACAGGGAGTACTGCTCCTGGTCGTTGATCAGGACCAGGTACGTTCCGTCTGCGTCCTCGAAGGGGTTGGTCATGCCGCAACCTCGTTCTGCTGAGCCGTGGATGGGTCCGGCGACAGGGCGCAGCAGGAATGGCGAGCAACACCTGGAAAGATGTCCGGACAGACATCGATAGGGACGTAGTCGCGTCCCCCTGATCCCCCGCAGCAGAAGCCCTGCCAGCGCCCTCTGTGAGAGATTTCCGGACAGTCTTGACTACTTGACGGATGATCATAAGGATGTGATCCCGCTGCGTCAAGGGAGGTTCGTTCGCCATCCCGAAGACGCACGAGGCTTCGATTAGTTGACGATATGTCAAGGAAAAGTGAGTGAGCGTAGCCTCGAGGAGGTACCGGCGCCTTCGGGCGAGCAGGGTAGGGTGCATGGGAGAAACAGGGGGACAAGCGGGGTGGGCACGTCGAATACAGCGCTGACCACGTGTCAGAGCGGTGCCGTTGCGCACACGGTTTCCGCACGGACCGGTGGCGAGCACTCCCGGTGGTTGCGTCGTCACCGCCCCGCGGCCGGGGACGTGAAGGCACGTCTCGTCTGCTTCCCGCCGGCCGGCTCCGCCGCCAGCTTCTTCCGCTCGTGGCCCGAGTCGGTTCCGACAGAGATCGACGTGGTGGCGGTCCAGTACCCCGGCCGGCAGGAACGGCTGGGAGAGGAGTGTGCCGGCTCCATGGACGAGCTCGCCGACGCGGTCGCCGCCGCTCTCGTGCCGTTGGCCGACCGGCCGTTGGCCATGTTCGGCCACAGCATGGGAGCCTCGGTGGCCTTCGAGGTGGCCGCCCGTTTCCAGAGCACATACGGAATCGGTGGGATTCCGCTCTTCCTGGCCGCACGCGCGGCCCCCCACCGGGTGCGGCCCCTGGACGTCGACTGCGACGACGATCAGGCCCTGGTGCGGAAACTGCACGAGCTGGGGAGCCCGGACACGCACGTACTCGATGACCCGGAACTGCGTGAGGTGACCCTCCCCGCGGTACGCGGCGACTTCAGGATCTGCCGGACGTACCGTCGCCCGGAGCCACCCGCGGCACTGGACACCACCGCCGTCTTCTACCGCGGCTCCGCCGATCCGGGCACCGACGCGGACGACGTGAACGGCTGGTCCGACGTGATCCGCGGTGGCGTGCGCGAGGCGGTGCTGCCGGGTGGGCACTTCTTCGTCGTCCAGCATGAGCGCCTGCTCGTCCAGGACATCACCCGGCATCTCTACGGCCTGCTGGCCGGCTGACACCGGAAACACGCAAAGCACCCGATCCGTAAACAGCGGTATGGGTGCCGACTCATTTCAACTCAACGATGAGGAATGAATCTGCGATGGTCACCCCAGAAGAACTCTTGGGCGCCCTGGGCAGTACAGCTGTCACTGACTCGTTTGCTCTTTATCACATAGCAACGTCTCACTCTTCCCGAGCAGCGGTCCTTCGCACGGCGGCGCTACGTGGCGAGATCCGCCTCGTGGCGTCGAGCGTCGCACTGGCCGTCTCCTCCGCCATGCGCACGTGCTGGGACGACGAGTGCGACGCGGAGCATACGCAGTTGTCCGCCGGCGAGCTGCGCTCGTTCCACGAGCAGGGCGGGTTCGACCTGCCCGTGGCTTCGGTGGCGGAGACGGTCACCGCAGGACAGTCCTACGCGAAGTGCGCCGACCACCGTCTGGTCGGTCCCGAGGTGCTCGCCTCGTGCTCCTCCAGCCTGCTCGCCGAAGCGCTGGGCGCACCGCTGCTGTCCACGGGTCGCGGCGCATACTGCTACGGCCCCAAGTCACCGGTCAGCGGCCGCACGGTCCACCTCGTGTGATCCTGGGCGCCCGGGCACCGGTTGTCAGCAGCCACACGCGCCGCTCACCGGTGCCGTGAGGGGTTCCGCGTCACAACGGGCCGGTCCCTGCCACGTCTCGTGCGGTCCCACGGCACGGCTCTGTCGTCAGGAGCGCGCGTGCCGGGCCGCGAGATCAGGAGCGGGCGAGCCGGGCCGCGAGATAGGGTGCGGTGGCGCTGCGGCGGGCCCTCGCCACCTTGGCCGGCGGGCCCGCCGCGACCACCCGCCCGCCCGCGTCGCCGCCGCCCGGACCGAGGTCGATGACCCAGTCGGCGGTGGCGATCGTGGCCAGGTCGTGCTCGACGAGGACGACCGTGTTGCCGGCGTCGACGAGCCGGTGCAGCTGTCGCAGCAGCAGCGCGATGTCCGAGGGGTGCAGCCCCGCCGTCGGCTCGTCGAGCAGGTAGAGCGCGTGCCCGCGGCGGGCTCGCTGCAGTTCGGTGGCCAGTTTGATGCGTTGTGCCTCACCGCCGCTGAGTTCCGTCGCGGGCTGGCCCAGCCGCAGGTACCCCAGTCCCACCTCGCGCAACGTCTCCAGACTGCGGGAGGCGGCCGGGACGGCGGACAGGAACTCGGCGGCGGCGTCGACGGACAGCGCCAGTACCTCCGCGATGTTCTTGCCGCGGTAGGTGACTTCCAGCGTTTCGGCGTTGTAGCGGGCGCCTTCGCAGGTCGGGCACGGTGCGTAGGTGCCGGGCAGGAACAGCAGTTCCACCGCGACGAATCCTTCGCCCTGGCAGGTCTCGCACCGCCCTTCGGGCACGTTGAAGGAGAACCGCCCGGCCGGGTAGCCGCGCGCCCTGGCTTCGTCCGTCGCCGCGTACAGCTTGCGCACCGCGTCGAACATGCCGGTGTAGGTGGCCAGGTTGGACCGGGGGGTTCGGCCGATGGGCCGTTGGTCGACGCGGACCAGCCGGTCGAACGACTCGACTCCCGACGCGTCCTGGACGTCGACCTCCAGCTGCGCCTCGTCGGGTTCCTCGGGTACGAGTCCGAGGTGGCCGCGGACGACCTCGGCGAGCACCTGCGTCACCAGCGTCGACTTTCCGGAACCGGACACGCCCGTCACCGCCGTCAGGACGCAGAGCGGTACGTCGACGGACACGTCGTGCAGATTGTGGCGGGAGACGCCGCTCAGGTGCAGCCAGCCGTGCGGTGTGCGCGGGCGGTGATCGAGCGGCTGGGCACGCCCGAACAGGTACTGACTGGTGGCCGACTCCTCGACCCGCTCAAGACCGGCGACCGGGCCGCTGTACAGCACGCGCCCGCCGCCCTCGCCCGCACCGGGGCCGATGTCGACCACCCAGTCGGCCCGCCGTACGACGTCCATGTCGTGCTCCACGACGAACAGCGAGTTGCCCGCCGCCTTGAGGCGGTCCAGCACGTCCAGCAGCGGTTCGGCGTCAGCCGGGTGCAGGCCCGCGGAGGGCTCGTCGAGGACGTAGACCACGCCGAACAGCCCCGAGCGCAGCTGGGTGGCGATCCGCAGGCGCTGTGCCTCGCCGGGCGACAGGGTCGTCGAGCGGCGCCCGAGGCTGAGATATCCGAGGCCCAGGTCGAGCAGTACGTCGACCCGCGCGACCACATCGCCGCAGATCCGGACCGCGACCTCGGTCGTCTCCCCGGATCGGGCGGTCGACGTGGTGGCGTCGGCCTCGGACCGCCCCGCGACGGGCCGCAGCAGCGCCACGACCTCGGTGAGCGGCATCGCGTTGATCTCGGCGATGGAACGTCCGGCGAAGGTCACGGCGAGCGCCTCGGGCCGCAGTCCGCTGCCGTGACAGGCGGGGCAGGGCACACTCCTGACGAACCGGAGCGCCCGTTCGCGCATCTTCTCGCTCTTGGAGTCGGCGAGAACGTGCATGACGTGCTTGCGGGCGCTCCAGAACTTGCCCTGGTAGCCGTAGTCGACGCGGCCCTCCTCCGGCTCGATGTACACCGAGGGCTGTTCGTCCGTGTACAGCAGCCAGTCCCGGTCCCTCTTCCTGAGCCTGCGCCACGGTCGGTCGATGTCGATCCCCAGGCCGCTCACGACACTGCGCAGGTTGGCGCCCTGCCAGGCGCCCGGCCAGGCGGCGATCGCCCCCTCACGGATGCTCAGCGAGGGGTCCGGGACGAGCAGGTCCTCGGCGACGTCGTGCACGACACCCAGTCCGTGGCACTCCGGGCAGGCGCCGGCCGCGGTGTTGGGTGAGAACGACTCGGCTTCCAGCCGTGCGGCCCCGGGCGGATAGGTGCCGGCGCGGGAGTACAGCATGCGCAGCAGATTGGACAGCGTGGTGAGGGTGCCGACCGTCGAGCGCGAGCTGGGCGCCCCACGTCGCTGCTGCAGGGCCACGGCCGGTGGCAGTCCGGTGATTTCCTGCACGTGCGGTGCGCCCACCTGTTGCAACAGCCTGCGGGCGTACGGTGCCACGGACTCGAAGTAGCGCCGCTGGGCCTCCGCGTAGAGCGTGTCGAACGCGAGCGAGGACTTGCCCGAACCGGAGACGCCGGTGAAGGCGACCATCGCGTCCCGCGGAACGTCGACGTCGATGTTCCGCAGGTTGTTCTCACCGGCGCCCCGGACATGCACGAAGGGGTCGGTCGCGTCCTTGTTCACCGTTCCTGATTACCTGATCGCGCCGCGAACCGCGCGACAGGTGCCGTCACCGGGCCCCGCTCCCGGGTAAGGCCCGATGGTATGGGCACGGACCAGCGTGTCACGCGGTGTCGGCGTTATATCGGGGACATTCTGGGCACTGGTGAGCGCCGGGTCAGCCGACTGGAAGGGGCCGGTCATGCGGGTGTCGTCTCAGGACGTTACGGTCGTGGCTCTTCTGGCGGATCCGGATACGCCGACGGAGATCGCGCAGCGCATCGCCCAGACGCTTCCTGATCGGCTCGCCGACAGGTCGGGCCACGGACGACGCTTCGACGTCGAGGTGGTCAGTGAGCCCTTCACCGCAGGGACCGAGGACCTGTCCACATTGATGCGCCGGATCATGGACCGCGGAAGTAAGGGGAACTGGGACATCGTCGTGGCCCTCACCGACCTTCCGCTGCACTCACACGGGCACAAGCTCGCGGCGGATCTGAGTCACGAACACGGCTTGATACTGCTGTCCCTTCCCACGCTGGGGGGCTTCCGGCTGCAGACCAGGGCCCGCCAGGCCGTGGAAGAAGCCGTGCTCAGCCTGGCGGGCCCGCAGGCCACCGGGGCCGAGGAGCCTCCGGGAAGTCAGCCGCTGCGGGGACCCTTCACCGGTCGTCTCGCGCCTATCCGTCCGGGCCAGATCGGTGAGGAGGAGATCGCCGATCTGCGGTACGTCGTCAGTGGGCCGCGCGGTTACCTGAGGGTGCTCGGCGGTATGGTCCGCGCCAACCGGCCGTGGCGCTTGGTGCCGGGCTTGTCGAAGGCCCTGGCGGCCGCCCTCGCCACGGGAGCGGTCGCCACCGTGAATTCCACCATCTGGAACCTGGCCACCTACCTGAGCACGCCACGCCTGGTCATCGCCATGGTCGGATCTGTCGCTCTCATGATCGGCTGGCTGATCGTGGACGCGAACCTGTGGCATCGAACGGATGAGGTTTCGCCGGAGGCGAGGAAGAGGGCTGCTCTCTACAACGCCTCGACGATCGTGACCGTGGGTATCGGGGTGATCGTCTGCTACGTGGGTTTGATGGTCATCAACTTGGTGTGGGCGCTGTTCATCCTCAACGAACGGGTGTTCGCTTCCACGACCCGAACGCCGCTGCACGCCGCGGAGTACTGGACGCTGTCCTGGTTCGTCGCTTCGGTCGCCACGGTGGGCGGCGCGCTGGGATCGGGCCTGGAGAGCGATGAGGCGATCCGGGCAGCCGCCTACTCCAAGCGCGAACAGGAGCGTCGCAGCATGCTGCAGGACGACCGCGGTGACTAGCGGGTGACCTCGGTCGGAGGCGTGCCGCCGGCGGTCGTCCGGGTCCGGAGATTGCGCTGATCGGTCGGTGCGTGGTTGTTTCGTCTCGGGGGTCGACGGGGACCCGCACGGCACGCCGCCGGAGCGCCGAAGCTCCGCCTGGCGGCGCCGGCGACAGAACGACCGCTCCATCTGATCCAGGAGACGGCCAGCAGAGGCGTGCCGGAGCCACGGACCCCGTCGCAGCACTTTTTGAGAGTCAGGCTCTTTGCGCCCCCTCCATCACCGCCATGCCGCGACATCAACGGAAGTCACCATGAAAGCAGCGGTATACGAAGGACCGCGAACGGTCACAGTGAAGGACGTACCGGACGCGAAGATCGAACATCCCTGCGACATCATCGTCAAGATCACTACCACCAACATCTGCGGTTCGGACCTGCACATGTACGAGGGCCGCACCTCGTTCGAGTCCGGCCGCACCCTGGGACACGAGAACCTGGGCCAGGTGGTGGAGGTCGGCCCGGCCGTCCGCAAGGTCCAGGTCGGCGAGTACGTGGTCCTGCCCTTCAACATCGCCTGCGGCTTCTGCAAGCAGTGCGAGCAGGGCCTGACCAACTACTGCCTGACCATGCAACCGGAACCCGCCCTCGCGGGAGCCGCCTACGGATTCGCCGACATGGGCCCCTATCAGGGCGGCCAGGCGGAACTGCTGCGCGTGCCCTACGGCGACTTCAACGCGCTGCGTCTGGGCGAGGACGCCGCCGAGCGGCAGACCGACTACGTGATGCTCGCCGACATCTTCCCCACCGGCTATCACGCCACCGAGATGGCCCACGTCAAGCCGGGCGACCAGACGATCGTCTTCGGGGCCGGTCCCGTCGGGCTGATGGCGACCTACTCCGCCCTCCTCAAGGGTGCCGGCCGCGTCTGGACGGCCGACCACCAGCCCGACCGGCTGCGCAAGGCGGAGGAGATCGGGGCCATCCCGATCAACACCGCCGAGCAGAACCCGGCGGAGGTCGTCAAGGAGGCCACCCTCGGTCTGGGCGCCGACAACGGCTGCGAATGCGTCGGCTACCAGGCCCACGACCCCCAGGGACACGAGGACGCCAGCCTCACGCTCAACGGCCTGATCGACTCGGTCAGGTTCACCGGCGACATCGGCGTGGTGGGCGTGTTCCTGCCCCAGGACCCCGGCGGCGCGGAGGCCCAGGGCGAGCTGGAGGCCCAGGGCAAGGTCCCGATCGACTTCGGCATGATGTGGTTCAAGGGCCAGCGCATGGGCACGGGGCAGGCACCGGTGAAGAAGTACAACCGGGCGCTGCGGGACCTGATCGCCGGCGGGAAGGCGAAGCCGAGCTTCGTCGTCTCCCACGAGCTGAGCCTGGACGAGGCACCCACCGCCTACGAGCACTTCGACGCCCGTGACGAGGGCTGGACGAAGGTCGTCCTGCACCCCGACGGACACGGCAACGGCCACAAGCGCTAAGAGACCCGGGGCCGCCGTGCCCCCTCTCTCCCTTGGACCGGTCCGGGGGACGAGCAGCGATCTGCCCGTCTGCCGGACCGGGCTGGGGGCGATCCCCGCGCTCCGGCTCCGCCTGGCCGGAACGTCCTGCCGCGTCGCGTCGGCGGGCACTCACCTCGCGATCTCCGTCGGAGCGCGGCACGGTGATGCCCGGCATCCCGGAGTCCGACCGTTCGCCGAGTTCTGTGGGCGGCAGGACGCCGTCAGCGTCGCGCCCGGTGGCCTCGCGGGCACTTGGCGACCGCCTCGGCGTCGTCGGCGATCGCCTGGTCATCGCGCGCTCCCGCCGCCGGCGAAGGGGACCTGGGCGGCGGGGGCCGCCTGCTGCCCGTACGGGTGCCGCCACAGACCCTGCGCCTGGAGCTTCGGCAGTACGCCCTCGCCGAACCAGTACGCCTCCTCCAGATGCGGATACCCGGAGAAGATGAACTCCTCGACCCCCAACGCGGCGTACTCCTTGATCCGCTCGGCAACCTCGGTGTGACTGCCGACCAGGGCGGTCCCCGCCCCGCCCCGCACCAGCCCGATGCCCGCCCACAGGTTGGGATGGATCTCCAGCCCGGTGGGGGTCCCCCCGCGCGAGCGAAGTCGAGCGTGGGGGAGGCTCCCACCCCCGTGCAGGGCCAGCATCCGCTGCTGGCCCTCCGACTCACTGCGGGCAAGCCCCGCCTGCACCTGCCGCACGGTCTCCGCATCGAATCCCGCCAGCAGCCGCTCCGCCTCGGCCCAGGCCTGCTCGGAGGTGTCGCGGGTGATGACGTGCAACCGGATTCCGAAGCGGACGCTGCGACCCTCCCGCGCGGCCAGCTTCCTGATCCAGGCGATCTTCTCGGCGACCTGCGCCGGCGGCTCACCCCACGTGAGGTAGACGTCGACATGCCGCGCGGCCACCTCCCCGGCGATCGCCGAGGAACCACCGAAGTACACCTCGGGCACCGGATCGGGCACCCGGGCCAGCCCGGCGTCCTCGACCCGGAGGTGCTCGCCGGACAGGTCGACGGTCTTGCCCTCCCACAACCCCCGGACAATTTCAAGGAATTCGCCGGTACGGCGGTACCTCGCATCCTTGTCCAGGAAGTCCCCGTAGGCCCGCTGCTCGTGGCTCTCACCGCCGGTGACCACGTTGAGCAAGAGCCGTCCGCCGGTCTGCCGCTGGAAGGTGGAGGCCATCTGCGCCGCGAGCGTCGGCGAGACGAAGCCGGGGCGGAAGGCGACGAGGAACTTCAGGCGCTCGGTGTTCTGGCTGACCATGGCGGTGGTCAGCCACGCGTCCTCGCACCACGCACCGGTCGGCGTGAGCGCGCCGGCGAAGCCCAGGTCCTCGGCGGCGCGGGCGATCTGGCTCAGGTAGGCGACCGTCGGCGGCCGGTCGCGCCCGGACTCCGTGGCGGGGGTGCCGTGGCCGCCGCCGACGATGTGGCGGCTGTCGCCGTTGGTGGGCAGGAACCAGTGGAAGCTGAGGGACACGTGGGGCTCCGATCGGTGGTCGTCGGCGTTCGTCATCGTTCGTCAGAGGAGGCCGTGCCGGGGCGGCTTGGTGCCGCCCAGCACGTAACGGCCGATGTGCTGGACCTTCCAGCGGGCCGGGTCGTGCAGGGTGTGAGTGCGCGCGTCGCGCCAATAGCGGTGCAAACCCAGGGAGTCGAGCGCCGAGCGGGTGCCGGAAACCTCGAAAAGGGCGCTGGCGACCTCCAGGGCGGCCTCGGCCGCCGTCACTTTCGCGGTGGCCACCGCGATCGATGCCTCGGCGGCCGAGTCGTCGGTCAGATCGGCGCGGGCCTCGTCGACCGCGCGGGCGGCCTCGCGAAGCAACGCTTCGGCAGCCCTTGCTCTGATCGCCAGTTCGCCGAACCGCTGGATCAACAGCGGATCCTCCGCGGCGGTCGCGTGCCCTTCGGCGGCGCTCTCGAACCAGGGGCGGCTCTTCGTACGGACGAACTCCACCGCCTCGGCCAGGGCCCCGGAGGCGATCCCGGCATCGATGGCCGTGTGCAGCAACTGAGCTACCGCACCATGGAGTTGGGGGCCCTGGAAAGTGAGGTGGTGGGGCACGACGCGGTCGGCGGGCACGGGCACCGACTCCAGGCGGACGGTTCCGCTGGCGGTGGTGCGCTGTCCCATGCCGTCCCAGTCGTCCACGACCGTGAGGCCGGGCGCGTCGCGCGGGACGTAAGCCACGTGCAGCGTGTCGTCCTCGCAGCGGGCGAGGACGGGGATCCAGTGGGCGAACAGCGCGCCGGTGGAGTAGTGCTTGACGCCGTCGAGGATGTACGCCCCGTCCGGGCGCCGGGCGAGGCGGGTGCGGATGTCCTGGACGTGCTGGGTGCCCGCCTCGGACTGAGCGTTGCCGAACCGCTTGCCGGCCAGTACCTCGCCGAAGAAGAACTCCTGCTGCTCGTCGGTCCCCTGCCGACGCAGCACGTTGAGATACACGAAGTGGCTCTGCGGGATCTGGGCCAGGCTGGCGTCGGCGGCGGCAAGTAGCCGGAAGGTCTCGGCGAGCGTGTCCGCACGGACGTCCGCGCCGCCGAACCGGGCGGGCACGGTCACGGCGAGCAGCCCGGAGGCGGACAGCCGTTCCAGCTCCGCGTGCGGGAGCCTGCGCCGCGCGTCCCGTTCGGCGGCGCCCTTGCGGAAGTCCACGGCCAGCTCCGCAGCCACGGCAAGGGCCTCGGCGTCGTCCGCGATGACGCGCGCGACGCTCATCCGACGGCCGCCAGCAGCGTCGTCCGCCCGCCCAGCGCGGCCGAGAACCGGTCCGTCACCTGCGCGAGAGCCTCGGCCGATGCCGACGCGACGGTCAGTGTTCCGTCCTCGCCCACCGTGATGTCCTTGTCGAGCGTGAACCATCCCGGCGTGATGTGCGCAGGGCCCATGGAGGCCAGCACCGGGCGCAGCGCGTAGTCGATGGCCAGGACGTGGGCGGTGGAGCCGCCGGTGGCCAGCGGGAGGACCGTCTTGCCCGCCAGCGCGTACTGCGGGAGCAGGTCGAGCAGGGACTTCAGCAGTCCGGAGTAGGCGGCCTTGTAGACGGGGGTACCGATCATCACCCCGTCCGCCTGCTCGAACAGGGCGGTGGCCCGGAGGATCGCCGGGTGACCGAAGTCGGCCCCGAGCAGCGCCTCGGCGGGCAGGGTACGAACATCCAGCGCAATCACCTCGTGCCCCTGCGCGATGAGCCGCTCGTCCAGGTGGCGCAGCAGCCGAGCGGTGCGGGAGGTGGCGGAAGGGCTTCCGGAGACGGACAGGACAGTGGCCATGGGAGACCTTTCGGTTCGTCGTTTCGTGTGCGGGCCGCGGTCAGGCGTGGGCGGCGGCGGGCTCGGACGCGGCTTCTTGTGCCTCCAGTTCGCGCACCAGGGGCAGCACCCGCTTGCCGAAGTACTCCACCTCCTCCAGGTAGTGCAGGAAGCCGAGGAGGAAGAGGTCGACGCCGAGCCTCTTGTAGGCGACGATCCGCTCGGCGATCTGCTCAGGGGTGCCGATCAGACCCGTGCGGAAGCCGTCGTTGTACTGGACGAGGTCCTCGAACGTGGAGTCCTGCCACATGCCCTTGCCGTCGCCGGTGGACGGACCGGCCTGCTGGACGGCGTCGCGGAAGCCGTGCACGGCCTGGGCGTCGGCCTTGGCGACGATCTCGCGGAGCGTCTCGCGGGCCTCAGCCTCGGTGTCGCGGGCGATGAGGAAGCCGTTGAGGCCGAACTTCGGTGCGACGCGGCCCGCTTGGGCGGCGGAGGAGCGGACGTCGGCGATCTGCTCGGTGACGCCGTCGAAGTCCTTGCCGTTGGAGAAGTACCAGTCGGAGACGCGGCCGGCCATGGCGCGCGCGGCGGTGGAGTTGCCGCCCTGGAAGATCTCCGGGTGCGGGCGCTCGGGGGTGTTGAGTGGCTTGGGCTTGAGGGAGAAGTCGCGCAACCGGTAGAAGTCACCGGCGAGCTCGGCGTGGTCCTCGGTCCAGATCTTCCGCAGGGCGCGGATGAACTCCTCGGAGCGCCGGTAGCGCTCGTCGTGCTCCAGCCAGGGCTCGCCCAGCGCGGTGAACTCGCCCTTGAACCAGCCGCTGACGACGTTGACGGCGAAACGGCCGTTCGACAAGTGGTCGGCGGTGGCCCCGAACTTGGCGAGTACACCCGGGTGCCACAGGCCGGGATGCACGGCGGCGATGACCTTCAGCCGCTGCGTGGCGAGCAGCAGGGCGAGGCTGAAACCGGTCGACTCGTGCTGGTATTCGGCGCCGTAGCTCGCCATGTAGCGGACCTGGCTGAGCGCGTAGTCGAAGCCGTTGTTCTCGGCGAGGACGGCGAGTTCGCGGTTGTAGTCGTAGCCCCAGTCGGTGCGCTGCTCGATCTTGCTGGTGACCAGACCGCCACTGACGTTCGGCACCCAGTAGGCGAAGCGGACGGGATCGTATCCGGGGTGTGCGGAGGATGCAGGCATGGGAACTCCTGGCAGGGAATGCTGCGCGGGCAGGACGAATGAGCTCCGCGGAATTCAGGCACGCTGGAGCGGCGTTTCACGAGAAAGCCGTCGTCACGACGGAAATGAGCCGGGACCGGAATTCACGGCAGGAAGTCGCAGAGGGAGCGGGTGGGAGGGTTTCCCTCGGGTGCGCTCAGACCCGACAGCGACAGAAGGCGCTGGAAACACGCGCAAGGTCGACGTGGCGCCGCCGCGTGAGGTCCTGTCGCTTCATGCCACCGATCGAACCAGGAGGGAGTCCGGCCGGTCAAGAATGCCCGGATGCGATTCCACATGCTGAGAGTCGGTATTCACGAGGTTGTGACAGGGATTCCCTTGAACCCGGTCCTCAGGAGGGCGCAGTCTCCTGTTCGTGCGTATCGAACAGCTCGAATACATCACTGCTGTCACACGGCTCGGTTCGCTGCGGCGGGCCGCCGAGGAACTGCACCTTTCCCAGCCGGCGCTCAGCGAGACCGTACGCAATCTTGAGCGCGAGCTGGGCGTGGACCTGCTGGAACGCAAGCGGTCCGGGGCGAAGATCAGCGACGAGGGACGCGAGCTGCTGCCGCACATCATGAGCGTGCTGGAAGCGGTCGACCGGCTGCGCGGCGCGGCCGGCGACCAGCACCGCATCAGCCGCATGGTCCGACTCGGCACGGTGAACACGGCTACCGTGCCGCTGGTCATCCCGGCCGTGCGCGAGTTCCGGGCCTCGCACCCGGTGACCCAGGTGGAGTTGGTCGGCGCGCAGCAGGCCGACATCCACCGCGGGCTGTTGGAGGGCGCCTTCGACCTGGGACTGGTGAACTACCTCCGGGGCGACGACATGCCGCCCGGCTTCGAGACGACGGAGTTGCTCTGCGGCCGGCCGGTGGTGTGCGTGCGTCCGGACAGTCCGCTGGCGGCCCTGGACGCGGTGGACGCGGACAGTCTCCTGGCCGAGCCGCTGGTCGTGATGCGGTCCGGCTATGTGATGCACCGTTTCGTGCACCGGCTGCTCCGCGGCCGGGCTCCGTCCTTCTCGTACTCCACCGACGGCGCGGAGATGGGCAAGCTGATGGTGGCCGAGGGGCTGGGGGCCACGGTGCTGCCGGACTTCAGCGTCGTCGGCGACCCTCTGGAGCGACGGGGCGCGATCACTGTGCGGCCGCTCGCGGGGGACACCACCGATGTACTTCTGGTACTGCAGCGCCGCCACTCCGGCTCCGTTCCGCGGGCGGTCCGCGACCTGCACGAGCTCTTCGTGCGCAACGCCCAGGCGTACGACGCTTCTTCGCGACGGCTGACGCAGGGATGACCCTGTGCTCATCGTCATGGGCGGGCGGCCTGCCCGGCACCGGCAAGACCACGCTCGCCCGTCTCCTGGCGGCCCCGAGAAGGCCCTCGGCCCGCGGCGCGGGCGGACTCCCGCCGCTCCGGGAAGTGGGAGCGGCGGCAGTCGCGAGCGGGCCGCCCACGGGAAGCGGTTCAGCCGTGGAACTGGTTCGCCGGGACCGGAAGGCCGTAGTGCTCGCGCAGGGTCGTGCCCTCGTACTCCTCGCGGAACAGGCCCTTGCCGCGCAGGATCGGCAGCACATGCTCCACGAAGGCCGCGAGGCCTGACGGCAGGGCGGGCGCCATGATGTTGAACCCGTCCGCGGCACCGCCCTCGAACCAGGCGATGATCGTGTCCGCGATCTGCTCGGGCGTGCCGACGAACTCGAAGTGGCCGCGCCCGCCGCCGAGCCGGGAGATGATCTGGCGAACCGTCAGCCGCTCGCGCACCGCGAGATCGATGATCAGGTCGGAACGGCTCTGCGAGCCTTCCAGCTTCGGCCTGGCGAGGATGGAGTCCGGCAGAGGGTCGTCGAGTGCGAAGACCGACGGCTCGGTCTCGAACACGGCGGCCAGCTGGCGCAGTCCGTACTCCGGCACACGCAGCTCGTCGAACTCCCGTGCAAGCTCCCGGGCCTCCTCCTCGGTCGACCCGATGTACGGGACGATGCCCGGCAGGACGATCACACCGTCCGGGTCGCGCCCCGCGGTCCTGGTGCGGGCCTTGATATCGGCATAGAAGGCGGCGGCGCGTTCGTACGTCGTGTGGGCGGTGAAGATCGCCTCCGCGTGGCGGGCCGCGAAGTCCTTACCGTCCTCGGAGGAGCCGGCCTGGACGAGCAGCGGGTAGCCCTGCGGTGGACGCTCCACGTTGAGCGGGCCGGCCACCTTGAAGTACCGGCCATGGTGGCCGAGCCGGTGCAGCCGCGCGGGGTCGGCGTAGCGTCCCGTGGCCCTGTCCGCGAGGACGGCCTCGGCCTCCCAGCTGTCCCACAGCGCCTTGGCGACCTTCAGGAACTCGTCGGCGCGGGCGTAGCGCTCGGCGTGGCCCGGGCGGGCGTCGAGGCCGAAGTTGGCGGCCTCGTCAGCCCCGGCCGAGGTGACGATGTTCCAGCCGGCGCGGCCTGCGCTGACGTGGTCGACGGACGCGAGCCGGCGGGCGAGGTTGTACGGCTCGTTGTAGGTCGAGGACACGGTCGCGATAAGGCCGATCCTGCTCGTCGCCTGGGACAGGGCGGTGAGCAGGGTCAGCGGTTCCAGCTGGCCCGGCGGCCGGAACTCGCCGGTTCCGATGAGGGCGGGGCCGTCCGCAAGGAACAGCGAGTCGAACTTGGCGCTCTCGGCGAGCCGGGCCAGCTCGATCCAGTGCCGGAGGTCGAAGTCGGCCCGCGGGTTGCTTTCAGGGAGCCGCCATGCTGCTTCATGGTGACCCGCCTCCATGAGGAAGGCGTTGAGGTGGAGCCGCCGTCTCGCGCTCATGAGGTGACCTTCAGCTTGGAGCTGTCGTAGCCGGCCGGGAGGAGGTTGTCGGTGATCGACTTGATGTCGACCTTCTTGGTGATCTGGCCCGCCTCCAGGAAGGCGTCGGCGAGCTTCTGCTCCAGCTCGATGTCCGACTGGTCCACCGGGGTCACCCGGTTCGAGTAGGCGGCCAGGGACGCCTTGGCGTCGTCCAGCGGGATGCCCTGCTCCTTCGAGAGCGCCTGCGCATACTTGTCGGGATTCTTGACGGCCCAGGCGAACTCCCGCGAGAGCCTCTTCAGGACGTCCGTGAGAGCCGCGCGTTTGGTCTTGTCCTTCAGGGACGTGTCACTGGCGACGTAGTAGCTGCTGGTCTGGTCGATCGGCGGCAGACCCTTCACCAGGATCCGCGCTCCGTTCTTGACCGCGATGGCCGACTGCGGGTTCCAGATCGACCAGGCGTCCACCTTGCCGGTGTTGAACGCCGTCGCGCCTGCCGCCGGGTCGAGGAAGACCAGCTTGGCGTCCTTGGGGGTGAGGCCGACGCTCTTCAGTGCGTTCAGTGCCAGACCGTGGGCCGAACTGCCCTGCGGGACGGCGATCCTCTTGCCCTTGAGGTCGGCTGCGGTGTTCAGCTTCGAGCCCTTCGGCACGATGATGTTCTCCACGGCCTGGTCGGGCGTGAGCGAGCGGTTGACGGCGACGACCTTGAAGCCGTATTCCTTCGCGGCACCCGTGATCGGCGGGACGTCGCCGACGCTGCCGAGGTCGATGTGGCCCGAGGCGGCGGCCTGCACGAGCGGCGGGCCGTAGGTGAACCGGGCGAACTTCACCTTGTAGGGCGCTTTGTCGAACACGCCGGTCAGCTTCGCCAGCTCCTGGCTGCCGTCACCGCCGTTGTCGCCGATGGTGAAGGTGTACTTGCTCCACTCGGGGTGCTTGGCGTCGCTCGTGTCGGCGGCGTTGCTCAGCGGCGCGTCGGTGTCCGACGACGACGATCCGCAGGCGACCAGGGTGCCCGCCAGGGCGAGCGAGCCGACGGCGCCGATGAGTCTGGTGGTCGTCTTTCGCATGGTTTGTCGTGCTTTCTGTGCTGGGTGAGGGTGTTCGGGGAAGTCAGTGCTGGCCGGCGAGGCCGAGGTCTTCCAGGAGCCGGGCGCGGAGTGTCTCGCGTGCGACGCTCGCCTCACGGTCCGCGGCGGAGAGGTGCACGTCGTGTGAGGTGCCGATACGGCCGTTGCTCATGACGACGATGCGGTCCGCCAGGGCGATCGCCTCGTCGACGTCGTGGGTGACGAGCAGCATGGCGGCGTGGTGCCTGGTCCGCAGCGCGCGTACGAGGTCGTGCATGCGCAGCCGTGTGATGGCGTCGAGGGCCGCGAACGGCTCGTCGAGCAGCACCAGTTCGGGCTCCGAGACCAGTGCTCGCGCGAGCGACACCCGCTGGGCCTCGCCTCCGGAGAGCTCCTTGGGCCATGCCTTCTCACGGCCCGAGAGTCCGACCTCGGCGAGCACGTCGCGGGCCCGCTGGTCGGCGCCGGGTCCGTGCAGGCCGAGCGTGACGTTGCGCAGGACCCGTTGCCACGGCAGCAGCCGGTCGGCCTGGAAGACGATCGCACGCCGTGCCGGGACCTCCACACGCCCTCCGTCGGGCCGGTCCAGTCCGGCGAGCAGACGCAGAAGAGTGCTCTTGCCGCAGCCCGAAGGGCCGAGCAGGATCACCAACTCCTCGTCGGCGATCGTGAGGTCGAGGTGGTCGAGCACCACCCGGTCACCGAACCGACGGACCACCTGCTCGACGGCGACCCCGGTCTGCCGACGGGTCTCGGTCGCGACAGCGCTGCTCATGACGCCTCATAACTGGGTCGCCACCGCAGCAGCACCCGCTCGAGAGCCCGGACGAACTGGTCGGCGAGCAGACCGAGGAGCGAGTAGACCACCAGCCCCACGAAGACCTGGTTGGTCTGGAGATAGGTCTGCCCCTGGGTGATGAGGAAGCCGAGTCCCTTGTCGGCGTTGACCGTTTCGGCGGCGACGAGGCCCAGCACGCTGTACGCGAGGGAGAACCTCAGACCGACCAGGA
Source organism: Streptomyces musisoli (assembly GCF_016741855.1). Lineage (GTDB taxonomy): Bacteria > Actinomycetota > Actinomycetes > Streptomycetales > Streptomycetaceae > Streptomyces > Streptomyces musisoli. Next base: position 20,698 of record NZ_JAERRH010000001.1, read on the forward strand.
AGCCCGGCAGGGCTCCGGGCACCAGCACCCGCGTCACCAGGCGCCAGGTGCCCGCGCCCGTCGTGCGCGCCATCTCGATCAGCCGCTGGTCGACGCCCCGGATCGCGGCGAACAGGTTGAGATACATCGGGACGCCGGCTCCGAAGGAGATCAGCAGCACCTTCGTGAGCTCGTCGATGCCGAACCACACGATCATCAGCGGCAGCACCGCGAGGAGAGGGATCGTGTTGAGCACCTGCACCAGGCCGTTGAACAGGTATTCACCGCTGCGCAGCAGCCCGCCGAGCACGCCGGTGATGACGCCCACCGTCAGCCCGATGGCGAGACCGGTGCCGGCCCGCTGCAGCGAGATGGCCAGGTCGGGCCCGAGGACGCCCTGCTGCCACAGATCGGCGGCGGACTTCACGATGGAGGTCGGTGCCGGAGCGTAGGTCTTCGCGAGCACTCCGGCCCGGGCGAGCACCTCCCAGGCGATGAGGATCACGACGGGAGTCGTGTAGATGCCCAGCGGCCAGCGCAGGCGCTCGAGGAGCGTGCTGATCGGCGTTCGACGGCGGGCGTCGCGCGGTAGGAACACCTCGCGTTCCCGCGCGCTCGTCGTCTTGGTGTCCGGGCTCTCGCCGACGGCAGGCGCCTTGAGGCTGAGTTCGGTCATGCCGCCACCTCCAGCACGCTGCTGTAGTGCGAGGCATCGCCGACGAGTTGCTCGCTGCGGCGTCCGTCGACGCCGACCGGAACGTCTCCGGCGATCGTCACCCGGTTCAGGCGGCGGGGGTGGTCGTCGTAGTTGTCCACCCCGTAGTGCTGGGTGATCCGGTTGTCGAAGATCAGCAGCTGGTTGGGCGCCCAGGTCCAGCGCAGGATGTTCTCCGGACGGGTCACGTACGACTGGAAGAGGCGCAGCAGTTCGGCCGACTCGCTGCTCGACAGACCGATGATCTGCCTGGCGAACCCGCCGATGAACAACCCGCGTTCGCCCGTCAGCGGATGTACCCGGACGACCGGGTGCTCCGCTTCGTACGGCGTCGAGACGAAAATCCGGTCGTACTCCTGTCGCTGTGCCGTCGTGGCCGAAGGGCGGGCGTAGTCGTACCGGTTGGTGTGCACGACGCGCAGCGAGTCCGCGAGGGCCCGCAGCGGTTCGGGCAGGTCGCGGTAGGCCGCGGCAGCGTTCGCGATGAGCGTCTCGCCGCCGTACGGCGTGGTCACGACCGACCGCAGCGTGGTGGCCTGCGGCGGGTTGACCACGAAGGAGACGTCCGTGTGCCACTCGTTGGCCTTGGACGTCTCGCTGTCGACGGCGAGCACGTTCGTCGTACCGTCGGCGGCCGGCACGTTCGGGTGAGCGGTGGTGAGTTCGCCGAACCAACCGGCCACACGTTCCTGACCGGCATGGTCGAGGTTCACGTCGTCGAACACGATCGCCTTGTGCTCGTTGAGGGCGTCACGCAGCGCCGTGACCGTCAAGGGGTCGGGCGGCGCGGTGAGGTCGACGCCCTCGACGGCCGCGCCGATGCGGCCGGTGAGTTTGCGGATGGACGGAGGCATGAGGGGGTCCCTCCCGGACAGATGGGGCACGCCAAGGGGTGCTGGAAATGGGGACGTCGGGTAAATGGGCCGGCACTGCGCAGGACTGCTCGACCACGTGCGGAACGCCGGGCTGGGCGGACCGGAGAGAGGAGCGCCTGGCCGAAGGACCGCTACAGCCGCGCTCTCGGCGACCGCGTCGGCGTGCGCGAACGGGCTCCCGGCTCACACGAGAAGGAGAGGAGAGCGGGAGCCCTCAGGAGGTGGAGACGACGATCCCGCGGGGAGGCATCGCGGTGTCAGCGGCTTTGCACCGCCGCTGCCAGGCACGCGCCATGGGCGCACACCGGCCGCCGCCGGGGAGCACTTCCCGGGTCAGCGACAACAAAACGCGCTGGAGACGTGCGCCAGATCGATGTGGCGCCGCCGGGTCAGGTCCACGCGCGGGTTCATGGTTCGGGAGTTCAGCAGATGTCCACCAGGCTGGTCAAGAAGTTCCCGGGCAGGTCTTGCATTGCGGACACGCCGATGCAAGCGCGGTGGCAGGGGCGTGGCTCGGCGGGGCGGGCACGAAGCCCGCCGTTGCGGCGGTGTGGCCCGGAGCCATGCACGGCGACAGGGTCGCCTGACTCTTCCACTCGGCGAAGGGGCGGATGCGGTAGTGATCCGGTGAGTGAGCGGAGTGCGCGTCGGGGACATGGGCGCGGAGGTCGCCGTCCAGGTCGGCCAGGGTGGCGTCGCCCTGGGCTGGGTCGTCCTGGGCATGGTCGAGGAGACTCTGCAGCCCGGACACTCCCAGCGCACAGCCTGCGGCGGGGTTGTCGGAGAAGGCGTAGTCGACCGTCTCGCACACGGTTTCCTCGTCGTTACCGAGCAGGCACCGCCGCCACTGGTCGGCCTCGGCGACGAGCCGCTGGTGGACGCTGTGCAGGCGGGCCTCTTCGGCGGCGAGATAGAGGGGCGCGTCCGCTTCCGCTCGCTGTTTGGCGGCAGAACGCTCGGCACGGGCGAAGATCCCCAGCCCCGCGAGATGATGGGCCTGCGCCTCCGCCAGAGCCCAAGCCAGACTCAGCTGCGGGGGTCCCATCGGCGGCCTGTCGGAGTCGGTGGGCGCCGAACGCTTCGGTCACCGCCAACCGCCACCGCGCCGCAGACGGATCCCTCACCGGCGCCCCGCTGCCCGTCGGCCTCGCCGGTGGCCGGAGCGGCCGCCCGCGAGGCCGCCGTGCGGGCCCGCGAGCGCTACGACCGTGAGGTGGCGGCAGGCCGTCGCCACCCGTGACGCGGTCCGGTCGGGTCAGGAGAGGCAGTCACCCGAGCCGATGAACTCGGGGGTTCCCATGTTCCCGCCGTAGACAGCCACGGACCAGCGCATGTACTGCCAGGACTGGTTCCTGCTGTACTCGTCCCTGAGCCTGCCGCAGGTCGTCCTTCGGGCGACATCCTGGAAGTTGTCTCTCTGGGCACGGCCGATCAGCGCTCCATAGGTGTCCTGGATCCACACGTACGCGGCCTTCTCGGCCGGGTCGAACCCGAGGCTGATGTCGTCGTCCGCGGCGGAGGGGTCCACGCCGTCGTCCTCGGCGACTCGGGTCTTCCACGCAGCGGTGATGGCCTTGTCCGTGGCGTCGGCGACCCGGATCTCGTCCTTGTCGGTACTGGGTATCTGCGCCGTCGCCATACCGGTTTCGTCTCCCCGCCACTGCCCGGCGACCTCGTTGTAGCACCCGTCGGTGGCCTGGCCGAAGCCGAGGATGTCCGCCTCGGTGTCGACGTCGGAGTTCTTCCAGAAGACGGAGTAACGGCCGTAGGGCCAGGTGGCAGGTCCGGCCTGGAGGCGGTGGGCGAGAGTGGTGCAGGATGCCGCTTCTCCTGCCCTGCGGAACACCTCCTGCTCGTCCTGCGGCAGTTGGGAGACCGGCCCGCCGGTCACCATCACGGTCTGCGCACGCCGGTTGAACGTGACCGTGGCAGTGAGGTGATCCAGGCCCTTGGTGGCGAGCATGGACCTCACGTCGTCCTCGATGGCCTGGGCGGTGTCCTTCTCCTCCTGGGCGCCCGCGGTGGTGCTCGCTCTCCACTCGTCGTCCGACGGCTGGGCCTCGTCACCGGCCCGCGTGAAGGCGGGATGGGCCACGCCGGCCAGCGGATCGGTCGGTACGCGGACCCCGCGCGGATCGGCCGCGGTCCGCGTCGCCGCAGCGGGGCCAGGGGTTCCGACGGGCCCGGTCGCGCCGCCGGCGTGCCGGGCCGGGGACGCGGTCGTCCGGCCTGCGGTGGCGGCCCGTGCGCCGCCCCGGTCTCCGCCGTCCGGGAAGGCGGCCGGCAAGGCCAAGGCGCCCCCGGCGAGAGCACCGATCACGGCGGCGGCCACGAGCACGGTCGTGACGGTCCGTCTGCGGGAGGGTAGGGAGGGGGCGTGCCAGGTGGGGTCGTCCACGGCGGGCATCTCCCATACGGCTGTGACCAGTTCGCCGATCCGGGTGGGTGCCGGTCCGTCGCCGCCCGCGAGGACCTGGGTGGCCTGGGAGGCGAGGAACCCCGAGCACTTCTGGGCGGCCGAGGCGGCGGATATCCGGTCGGCGGGTTCCTTCGCGAGGGCGCTCTCCACGACTTCGCGCAGTTCCTCGGGTACACCGTCCAGGTCGGGGTCCCCGGACATCACACGGAACGCGACCACGTCCGGCGCGCCGGTGCCGAACGGGAGCCGGCCGGTGGCGGCGTAGGCGACGAGCGCGCCCCAGGCGAACATGTCGCCCTCCGGCCCGGCGGTGCTGGTGCGGTAGTACTCGGGGCTGATCCAGCCGGGGGTACCGGTCATGACGCCCGTCCGGGTCACGCTCGTGCCGTCGGCGGCGCGGGCGATGCCGAAGTCGAGGACCCGAGGGCCGGCCGGGGTGAGGATGACGTTCTGCGGCTTCACGTCCCGATGGACGACGCCGGCTTCGTGGACGGCCGCCAGTGCCTGGGCCGTGCCCGTCGCGAAGGCGTGCAAGGTAGCGCCCGTCAGGGGGCCGTGGTCGGCCAGGTACTGGTTGAGGGTAGGGCCCGGAGCATAGGCAGTCGCCAGCCAGGGCGCGTCGGCCTCGGGGTCGGCGGCGAGCAGCGGCACGAGGCACGGCCCCTGCACGCGCGCGGACAGCTGCACCTCGCGGCGGAACCGGGCCCGGAATTCCGGGTCTTCGGCCTGCGCAGGGTGAATCACCTTGACGGCGACCCTGAGCCCGTCGGCGGTGAGACCGGCATGGACGGTCCCCATGCCGCCCGAGCCGAGACGGCCGATGATCCGGTAGGGGCCGACACGGGAAGGATCACCAGGGCGGGCGGGGTGCACCCGCCCGCCGGAACCAGCAGCGCTCACGAGGAGTCCCAGCCTAGGAAACCGAAAGTGAAGAAGACGTGAAGGACGTATATATCATGATCACATAGTTACGTGAACCAGGCCCCCGGTCGTGCCCCTGGTTGAAGCGGAAGCCGCTGAGCTGGTGGTCCATCCTGCCCATCGCCAGATCGGCAGCGTTGGGGCCACTGTCGGCTGCCTTCAAGGCGTGCGGCGTCCCGGCCGACTTCCCCGCCGATGGTCGATCCGGCCGGGAGTGTGAGCGCGCGGGGCTGTGAGACGGGCGAGTGCCTGCCTGGCCTGTGCGATTCTCCGGTCGCTCGGCGGACGTCGCCGGCGGACTCGTCGGCGGACAAGGTGGTCACCGCGATCCTCGTCGGCGGACAAAGTGGTCACGTCGTCCTCGTCGGCGGACAAGTTCGGGCACCGTGGGGCCACTTAACGACTTGGCGGCGCGGAGCCGCACGGTTTGCGCTGAGATGACCTGCCTCAGCATCGGCCCGGGGGGCGAAGAACGAACATGAGCGACTTGGTGGAAGCAGCACCGCCTGATCCCGCCGACCCGGTCGGACTCGGCACGTGCCGGTGCGCGGTGCGGGCCTCCGCAGGCGTGCCGGGCGCCGCGGAGGAGAGGTTCCGGGGACTGCTGGAGGCGGCGCCGGACGCCATGGTCATCGTCGACGACAGCGGCACGATCAGACTCGTCAACGCCCAGACGGAAGCCCTCTTCGGCTACCAGCGCGAAGAACTCCTCGGCCACCCCGTCGAACTCCTCGTCCCCGGCCGCTTCCGCCCCCACCACACCGAACACCGCAACGGCTACGCCCACAACCAGCAGGTCCGCCCCATGGGCGCCGGACTCGACCTGTACGGACTACGCAAAGACGGCACCGAGTTCCCCGTCGAAATCAGCCTCAGCCCCCTGGAAACCACCGACGGACTCCTCGTCTCCGCCGCAGTACGCGACGTCAGCGAACGCAAAGCAGCCGAAGAAAGGTTCCGGGGGCTGCTGGAGGCGGCGCCGGACGCCATGGTCATCGTCGACGACAGCGGCACGATCAGACTCGTCAACGCCCAGACGGAAGCCCTCTTCGGCTACCAGCGCGAAGAACTCCTCGGCCACCCCGTCGAACTCCTCGTCCCCGGCCGCTTCCGCCCCCACCACACCGAACACCGCAACGGCTACGCCCACAACCAGCAGGTCCGCCCCATGGGCGCCGGACTCGACCTGTACGGACTACGCAAAGACGGCACCGAGTTCCCCGTCGAAATCAGCCTCAGCCCCCTGGAAACCACCGACGGACTCCTCGTCTCCGCCGCAGTACGCGACGTCAGCGAACGCAAAGCGGCGGAGGAACGCATCAACGAGCTCGCCGCACTGGTCGAGTCCTCGCAGGACGCGATCCTCGCGAAGACCCTGGACGGCCGGATCACGTACTGGAACGCCGCGGCGCAGCGGTTGTACGGCTTCACGGCGGAGGAGGTCCTGGGTCGGCACGTGTCCATGCTGGCGCCCTCCGCGAGAAAGCACGAGATCACCGCGCTCCTGGAGCGGCTGCGCGAGGGTGAGAAGGTCGAGCACTTCGAGACGTTGCGCCTCACCCGCTCCGGAGGGCTTCTGGACGTCGACGTCACCCTGTGGCCGACCCGCGCAGCGGACGGCACGGTCGTCGGGGCGTGCGCCATCGTCCGGGACATCAGCGACCGCAAGCGCGCCGAGGCCGAGCTGACCGAACTGTACGAACAGCAGCGGCACATCGCCCTGACCCTGCAGCGCAGCCTGATGGGTACGCCGCCCGCCATTCCCGGCCTCGCCACTGCGAGCCGCTACCGGCCCGCGACCCAGGGAGCCGGTGTCGGCGGCGACTGGTTCGACCTGATACCGCTGGGCGCCGGCCGGGTCGGTGTCCTGATCGGCGATGTGATGGGCAGGGGCCTCGAGGCCGCCGCCGTCATGGGCCAACTCCGCTCCGCCGCACATGCGTTGGCCAAGACCGGGCTCCAGCCGAGGCAACTGATGCAGGCGCTGGACACCGTCGTCGCCGATCTCGACGTCCCCGACCAACTGGTCACCTGCTGTTACCTGGTCATCGCCGCCGACGCCGGGGAGGTGACCGTGTGTTCCGCCGGCCATCTGCCGGTTCTCGTCGCCGTCCCCGGAACCCGCACCCAGGCGCTGCCGGCACCCGTGAACGCCCCGCTCGGTGTCGGCGGGGTGATCTACGAGCAGTGCTGCAGCAGCATCGAGCCCGGCGCCACCCTCGTGCTCTACACCGACGGCCTGATCGAAACCCCTGAGAGCGACATCGAGGACAAGCTGACCCAGCTCGTCACCACCCTCGACGAACTCCCGGCCGCAACGCCGGACCTGGAGGCCGCCGCCGAATACGTCCTGTCGACGCTGCTGCCCGATGCCGACGGCCACGACGACGTCACGCTGCTGCTGACCCAGCTGCCCGCGGCGCCTCTGGCCACGGCCACCGCATCCCTGCCCTCCGCACCCGAGTCCGTGCCGGCGGGCCGCGACTTCCTCGACAAGGCACTGAGCACATGGGGCTGCGCGGGCTCGACGGACGACGCGCTCCTCCTGCTCTCCGAGGTCCTCACCAACGCCGTGCAGCACGCCCAGGGCCCGATCGGGGTGCACGTGTGCCGCACGGACACCGGTCTCACCGTGGAGATCAGCGACCGCAGCCCCCACCTGCCCCAGCCGCGCCTCGCGGCGGAGGACGAGGAGTCCGGGCGCGGCCTGCTGCTCGTACGCGCCCTCGCCGACGACTGGGGCGTGCGCCCCACGGACGAGGGGAAGACCACGTGGTTCAGCCTCAAGCTGTGAGGGCACGCCGGGAGCCGACGTCCGCGATCCCGTGCCGTCGGCCGTCGGACACCGGCTCCCTCGAGTCCAGCAGCCCGGTTCGTGCAGCCGTAGTCGTGGACGTACCGCCGAGGACCTTTCCCGAGGTGCCGTGGGCCCGGGTCGGGGTGGCCGGGAGGGTGGCGGCGTGATGGTCCTGACCGGGTGGTCGCCCCGCTGCCCCGCCTGCCGGAGCCATCAGATCCACCTCTTCCGGCGAGGGCGGGTCCTGTGGGCTCGGTCCCGAGCGCGGCGGCCGGGCTAGCCGGTCGCGTCGGCCCCGATGACCTGCTCCGCCCAGATGATCTTGCCGGTCTTCGTGTAACGAGTGCCCCACCGGCGGGCCATCTGGGCAACGATCAGCAGGCCCCGTCCCCCCTCGTCGGTGGTACGTGCGTGGCGCAGGCGGGGCGAGGTGCTGCTGGCGTCGGACACCTCACAGATCAGGCCGCGCTCGCGGATCAAGCGCAGGCAGACCGGTCCGGTCGCATGGCGGATCGCGTTGGTCACCAGTTCGCTGACGATGAGTTCCGTGGTGAACGTCAGATCGGGGATGCCCCACTCCGTCAGCTTCCGAGTCGCGAGGTCGCGGGCGTGCGCGACGGCAGCCGGATCGCTGGGCAGGTCCCACGAGGCGACGCGGTCCGGGGCCAGGACCCGGGTACGGGCGAGGAGCAGGGCCGCGTCGTCGGCGGGCGGACCCGTCAGCAGGCTGTCGATCACTCGTCGGCCGGTCTCCGCCAGGGTCGGCAGGGGCGCCGCGAGGGCATCGCCCAGCCGGGAGAGCCCGACGTCGATGTCCCGGTCGACGGACTCGACGAGGCCGTCGGTGTAGAGGGCGATGAGGCTGCCGTCCTCCAGCTCGGTCTCGATGGACTCGAAGGGGAGGTAGCCGAGGCCGAGCGGCGGTCCCGCGGGCAGGTCCAGAATGGCGACGGCGCCGTCGGGAGTGACGACCATCGGGGGGAGGTGACCGGCCCGGGCCATGGTGCAGAGCCTGCTGACCGGGTCGTAGACGGCGTACAGGCAGGTGGCACCCAGGAACGCGGTGCCGGTCGCCTCGCCCTCGTCCGCCATCGGGGCATCGACGTCGTGCGCCCCCATGAGGCCGATGACCAGGTCATCCAGGTGGGCCAGCAGTTCTTCCGGGGAGTGGTCGAGGTTGGCGAGCGTGCGTACGGCGACGCGCAGGCGCCCCATGGTCGCCGCCGCGTTGATGCCATGCCCGGCCACGTCCCCGACGACCAGGGCGACCCGTGCTCCGGAGAGCGGAATCACGTCGAACCAGTCGCCGCCCACACCGCTGGGGGCATCCGCCGGCAGGTACCACGAGGCCACCGCCAGAGCGGACCCTCCCGTCAGGTCCTGCGGCAACAGGTAGCGCTGCATGGAACGGGCCGCCGTGCGCTCACGGGTGAAACGGCGTGCGTTGTCGATGCACACCGCCGCACGGGAGACGAGTTCCTCGGCGAGGCGGACGTCGTCGTCCTCGAAGGGGCCCAGCCGCGGGGACCGGGCGAAGGTCACCACCCCCAGGGTGACGCCGCGCGCCCGCACGGGGACCACCATCACCGAGCGGAAGTCGTAGTCCACGAGCGAGGCGCCCAGCGTCTCGTCCACGGTCACCCACGGACTGTTGGTGCGGTCCAGGACCCGCTCGACCAGGGTCTTGCTCTCGAGCAGACAGCGGGTCACGGGCGACGCGGGCGCACGCCGGATCGTCTCCCCCACGGCCAGTGACGCCTCGGGGCAGCCCTCACGGACCGACTGCTGGGCCGCTCGGCGGAGGACGGGCGCCTCGCCGACCGGCCCGGGTGCCGGTTCCTCTCCCCGCATGACCGAGTCCAGCAGGTCGACGCCGACGAAGTCGGCCACGGCCGGCACCGCGTCGTCCGCCAGTTCCTGCGCGGTCCGGGTCACGTCAAGGGTGCTGCCGATACGTGCGGCGGCGTCGTTGAGCAGGGCCAGGCGTTCCTGCGCCCGCCATCGTTCGGTGACGTCGATGATCATGTACCAGACGCCGACGTTCCGGTCGTGGCGGTCCTTCATGGCGAAGAAGGACGCTGAGATCGCGCGGCTTCGGTCGTGCACCGTGTAGCCGGCACCGCGGTACTCGAAGTCCATCACCGGCGCGCCGGTCCGGAGAACTTCGTGCATCTTCTCCTCGAAGGCCTCGGCCTCGGCTTGCGGCAGGATCTCCGCCATCCGCCGCCCCAGCCGTCGTTCGAGGGGGATCTGGCGGTCCAGCGGCTCGTTCACCCAGACGTACCGCAGATCCGTGTCGAGGACGGCGATACCGACCGGTGCGTGGCTGAGGAAGGGGGTGAGCATCAGCTGGCTCACCCCGCCGCCCGGCATTCGCCAGAAGGCCCGTTTCGGAGGCCGGCCGACGAACTTGCCGAAGATCAGTGCCGCGGCCGTGGCGACCAGGACGCCCGGAATCATCTCGTAGATGCCCGACCAGAAGGGGCCGTGCAGCGGTTTGACCACGCGCCACAGGAGCACCGTGACCGCGCCGGACACGATCCCGGCCATGGCCCCCGCCCAGGTCATGCGCGGCCAGTAGAGCGACAGCAGGACCACCGGGCCGAAGGCGGCGCCGAAGCCCGCCCAGGCATAGCCCACGATGCCCAGCAGCCCGCCGCCCCTGAGCGCGATCAGTGAGGCCACCAGCGTCACGGCGACGACGGCGGCGCGCCCCACCCAGACCAGCACCCGGTCCGGAGCGTGCCGGTTGACGAAGGCGCGGTAGAAGTCCTCCGTGAGGGCGACGGACGAGACGAGGAGCTGGCTGTCCGCGGTCGAGATGATCGCGGCGAGCACCGCGATCAGCATCACACCGGCGCCCCACGGGCTGAACAGCGTCCGGCTCAGCGTGATGTACACCGTCTGCGGGTCGTGGAGCGGTGTGCCGAACCGCGCGATGCCCAGCAGGCCGACGAGCGTGGCACCGGCCAGCACCACGACCACCCACCCGGTCTCGATACGGCGGCCCGCGGGGACGGCGCCGGTGCTGCGGATGCCCATGAAGCGGGCCAGGATGTGCGGTTGCCCGAAGTAGCCGAGGCCCCAGGAGAGCAACGAGATGACGGCGACGGCGCCGAGCGACCCGCCGCCTCCCGTCCACCGTCCGTCCACGAAGTCGACCTTGGCCCCCATGTCCAACAGGCTGGGCGTCCTGCTGTCGAGGGAGTCACGAAGCGCTGCGAAGCCGCCGAGCGTCGCGATACCGACGACGGGGAGCACGAGGAGGGCGAGGAACATCAGCGTGGCCTGCATGACGTGCGTCAGGCTCACGGCGAGGAAGCCGCCGAGGCATGAGTAGACGACGATCACCAGGGCGGTCAGGGCCACCCCGAGCCTGAACCCCGCACCGAAGATGTGCCCGAAGAGCAGTCCGCCGGCCACCAGTCCACTGGCGACGTAGACGGTGAAGAACACGAGGGTCACCGCCGCCGAGACCATCCGGAGCATCCGTGTGCGGTCCTCGAACCGCTCCTCGAGGTAGGCCGACAGGCTCACCGCGTTCCCGGCACGCTCGGTGTAGGTGCGCAGCCTCGGGGCGACGAACAGCCAGTTGCAGTACGTACCCAGCACCAGGCCGACCGCGATCCACCCGGCGCCGACGCCCGCCGCGTACACCGCTCCGGGGAACGCCAGGAACAGCCAGCCGGACATGTCGCTGGCACCTGCGGACAGGGCGGCGACGAACGCGGGCAGCCTGCGGCCTCCCAGGGCGAAGTCGGCGAACGTATGCGTACGGCGGTAGGCCCAGACACCTGTGCCGATCATGACGGCCACGTACACGAGGAACGTGGCCACGATCGGCGCACTCAACTCGGACATACTGCCTCGCCTGCGAGGTTCATGAGCACGGGCCTGCCACCGCACGACCGACAGCCGTGATCCCTACTGCACAAATGTACAGATTCCGGTCGCCGTCGGCGGCCGTTGCCGCCCGCGTCGGTGCCGGCACGGGCACTCCGTCACTCCGGAGGTCGAAGAAGACCGCCGTCGTGGCGATCCATTCAGGGAAGTCCAGCCGACTGACCGGCAGGGCCGGGGTGTGTTCGGCCACGCCGGGCCCCGGCGCTTCAACCTGCTGCCCGGCACCGCGGACGCCATGACCAAGAGTTCGCCGGGCCATGGTTTCCTTCCGGTTTCACGGTGTCTCGATATCGCCGAGCAGCGGTACGCCACGGCAGTTCGGTTCGCACCATTCTTGAAGTGAATTCATTGACTGGGGGTGCTCTGCGTGTTTCATAGAGGTGTGGTGTGCGGTGCGCGACGATACTGACGCGGTACTGCATCTTTTCCAGCCGGTGGGCGCCTGGCGCGCTGATCGCGTGGGCCGACGTACTCGGCACCCGCAAAGTCGGCGACGTCAGGAGCGGCAGCCGGCGGACGGAACACCGAGACAGGAAGAAGGACGGGCATGTCCGGCAGTGAAAGCGAGAATCCAGCAATCCCTTCACCGACGCCCACACCGACTCGGCGACCCAGGACGAACCGGGACTGGTGGCCGAATCAGCTGGACCTTCAAGTCCTCCACCAGCACTCGCCCCGGGCCAACCCGATGGACGAGGACTACGACTACGCGGCAGAGTTCGCGACCCTCGACGTCAACGCGCTGAAGCGGGACGTCTTCGAGGTGATGACGACGTCCCAGGACTGGTGGCCCGCCGACTACGGTCACTACGGGCCGCTCTTCATCCGGATGAGCTGGCACGCCGCGGGAACGTACCGCATCGAGGACGGCCGCGGCGGTGGCGGCAGCGGCGCACAGCGCTTCGCCCCCCTCAACAGCTGGCCGGACAACGCGAGCCTGGACAAGGCGCGCCGTCTGCTCTGGCCGGTCAAACAGAAGTACGGCCGGAAGATCTCCTGGGCCGATCTCCTGGTCTTCGCCGGAAACTGCGCCATGGAATCCATGGGGTTCAAGACGTTCGGGTTCGGTTTCGGCCGGGAGGACATCTGGGAACCCGAGGAGATCTTCTGGGGACCCGAGGACACATGGCTCGGAGATGAGCGCTACAGCGGAGACAGGGAACTCACCGGTCCATTCGCCGCCGTGCAGATGGGACTGATCTACGTCAATCCGGAAGGCCCGAACGGAAACCCGGACCCATTGGCTGCCGCCCGGGACGTCCGGGAGACGTTCGGGCGCATGGCGATGAATGACGAGGAGACGGTCGCACTCATCGTCGGCGGCCATACCTTCGGAAAGTGTCATGGCGCCGTCGATGCCAGTTATATCGGCCCGGAACCCGAGGCCGCCGCCATCGAGCAGCAGGGCCTCGGCTGGCGGAACACCTACGGCAGCGGCGTGGGCCCCCACGCGCTCACCAGTGGTCTCGAAGGCGCATGGACCACCGAGCCGACCCGGTGGGACAACGGCTACCTGGACAACCTGTACGGGTACGAATGGGAGCTGACGAGCAGCCCCGCCGGCGCCCACCAGTGGACTCCCTCGGATCCCACCGCCAGGGACACCGTCCCCGACGCCCACGATCCGTCGAAACGGCACGCCCCCATGATGCTGACGACGGACCTCGCGCTGAAGGTGGACCCGGTCTACGGACCGATCACCAAGAGGTTCCACGAGAACCCGGACGAACTCGCGGTGGCGTTCGCCAAAGCGTGGTACAAACTGCTGCACCGCGACATGGGGCCCGTCTCGCGTTATCTCGGCCCGTGGATCCCCGAGCCGCAGCTGTGGCAGGACCCCGTCCCCGCCGTCGACCACGAACTGGTCGGGGACGAGGACATCGCCGACCTCAAGAGCAGGATCCTCGCCTCGGGTCTCTCCGTCTCCCAGCTGGTCACCACCGCCTGGGCGTCGGCGGCGAGCTTCCGCGGCACGGACAAGCGCGGCGGGGCGAACGGAGCACGCATCCGGCTCGCGCCGCAGAAGGACTGGGAACTCAACGACCTGCCCGAGGTGACCGAGGTCCTGCGCACGCTCGAGCAGATCCAGCAGGACTTCAACGGCTCCCGGACCGACGGCACGCGGGTCTCCCTCGCCGACCTGATCGTCCTCGGCGGGTGCGCGGCCGTCGAGCGGGCCGCGAGGGACGCCGGGCACGACATCACGGTTCCGTTCGCACCGGGACGTACGGACGCCTCGCAGGAACAGACCGACGCGGCGTCGTTCGCCGTGCTGGAGCCCAAGGCGGATGCCTTCCGCAACTACCTCCCGGCGGGCGAGAAGCTGTCGCCGGAGACCCTCATGCTGGACCGCGCCAACCTGCTGACGCTGACCGCTCCCGAGATGACGGTGCTGATCGGCGGCATGCGGGCCCTGGACACCGGCTTCCAGGGTTCCCGGCACGGTGTTCTCACCCACCGGCCGGGGACCCTGACCAACGACTTCTTCCTCAACCTGCTCGACATGGGCACGGAGTGGAAGGCGTCGGCCACGGACGAGAACGTCTTCGAGGGCCGGGACCGCGCCACCGGCGAGGTCAAGTGGACCGCCACCGCCGTCGACCTGATCTTCGGTGCGCACTCCCAGCTCCGAGCCGTCTCGGAGGTCTACGCGTCCCAGGACGCGGGAGAGAAGTTCGTACGTGACTTCGTGGCCGCGTGGAACAAGGTGATGAATCTCGACCGGTTCGACCTCGCCTGAGCCGGCCGTCCCGGTCGGCCCTCACGTCCCGGCCGGCCCTCACCGGCCGCCCGGGACGCGGCGCGGGGCGGCACGCTTCACGTGCTTCCGTCCCGCGCCCGGGTCAGCTGCTTCAGTTCGATGATGGTGGCCACGGCGCGCAGCCAGGTGGCGGCGGTGTCGTCGGCGGCGATCCCGCCCGCGAGTCCGGTGCCGGCCCGCAGCCACTCCTGTACGAGGACGGCCGCCTCCCGGCGGGGCAGGGGCTCGGGCAGCTCCGCGGCGCGGGCGAGTCCGCCGGCGCGCACGGTGTCGGCGAGGAAGGCGACCGAGCGCGGCTCGGTGCCGAGGCGGTCGAGGACGACGGCCGCGGCCGCGGCGCCGTCGCCGAACAGGGCGGTGCGCCGGGTGCCGGGCTCGGCGGTGAGGCCGTAGCGCAGCAGGACGGTGATGTCGAGCCGGGCCAGCTCGTCGTCCGTGCGGTCCGGCGGGTGGGGGGCGTCGTCGTTCATGGCGGGGCCTCGGGTGTCTCGTCTCGTCCGGCTGGCTGCGACTCGGTCGGCGACTCAGTCGACGGTGACGGTGTAGGTGATGCGCTCGGGTGCCTGGGAGGGGGTGGCCGTCCCCGTGGTCGGGGTGGCGGAGGGTCCGGTCGTCGCGGGGGGCAGGGTGGAGGTGTTGCCCTGGCAGGTGGTGAAGGTGCAGTGCAGCAGCGTGAACCGGGTGGTCCCCTTGCCCTTGGCCTCGAAGGTGAAGGTGAGGCGGCCGCCGGCGCCGGCCCCCGGTTCGTCGCCGGAGTCCGACGTGTAGTCCTGGCCGCGGCCGACCAGCACCGAGCTGTCGGGCTTGGGGTCGACCAGGTACCAGTACTCGCGGGTGGAGGCGTTCTGGTCGACGGTGAGCGTGAAGCGCTCGCCCGGCTCTGCGGTGATGCTGGTGTCCTTCACCGGGTGGCTCGTCGGACGGCTCGCGGTGCTCGTGGGACGGCTCGTGGAGCCGCCGGCCGGTTCGTCGCCCGAGCCGCAGCCCGTGGCGAGAGCGAGGAGCGCGGTCGCCGCGACCGCGGCCCCGCCCCTGCTAGCGCGGAAGATAGACGCTGTACGCGTTGGGGAGATCACTGGTGGAAGCCTTGCCCATGTGGCCGTTGATGAAGTCGTCCTCGCTGACCCAGGTGGTCGAGCCCCAGGGGTTGTACACCTGAAGCTTGTCACCCTCCTGGGCGATGATGGTCATCGCGTGGGCACCCTCCTTGCCCGAGACGTCGACCGGTACCGGCCGCCCCTGCGCCACCGACTTCTCGACCTCGGTGAGGACCGCCCTGCGGTCGTCGGCGCTGTTCAGGTCCTGGCGCTCGTAGTCGCTGCCGGTGGCGCTGCCGACGTTGGTGTCGTTGATCCGTTCCTGTCCCTCGGGCCCCATGCCGCCCCAGTTCTTTCCGCCGTCGCCCTCGGTGTGCAGCCGGTGCTGCTCGGCCACCAGGCGCTGTTTGAAGGCGTCGGGGTCGTCCTGCTGCCCGTCGGGGCCGCCGGTGAGGCCGAGCGCGTACAGGGGGTCGACCATGGCGCGGGACGTGACGGTGGACGAGGCGACACAGGTGCCCTCGGCGCCGTCGCCGCCCTGGACCCACCGCTGGCCGTCGAACGTCACGTAGTCCTTGTTGATGTTCGAGCCGTCCGGCGCCACACCCTTGTCGGCCAGGCTGTCCGTGCGCGTGACCACCGGACTGAGGTGCCGGCGCAGCCAGTCGGGGTCCTTGCCGTGGATCTTGTCCTGGAACTTTCCGATCTCGGCCACGCTGTGGCCGGCGGCCAGTGCCTTCATCAGGTAGGCCCGCTCCTGCGGGTTGTCCGACTTCGCCAGCATCCGCTCCATGGCCGTCTCGTCGTCGAGACTCAGCTGGTCCATACGCGTCGACGCGCGCGTCAGGTCGCCGGCCGTGAGGATCTCGTTCAGCTCGGTGTCGGCGCCCGCGACTCCGGTGTCGGCGAGCATCAGCTTGTCGACGGCGGTGAGTTCGCTGGTCTCCATCTTCCCGGCACGTGCCTCGGCGGCCCACTTGTTCAGGTCCCGGGCCGCGACGCGGGTGGCCTCCTGGGCGTCGGAGACGGCGGCGTGCATCAGGTCGACCGCGTAGGAGCCGAAGTGGGCGGCGTTCTTGCGGTCCCACTCCTCCTCGTCGTTCTCGTGCAGGTCGTCGAAGAAACCGTCCCTGCCGCCGAGCGTCTTCTTCTGCTCCAGCAGCTGTCCGCGGCCCTGCTCGTCCTTGCGCTGCGCCGCGCCGATCGCGTCGGCCAGCGTCAGCAGCACCGTCGCGCAGCCCTGGAAGGCCTCGCTCATCTGGGTCACCGACCGCCCGGCGGCGTTCACCACCTCGGAGGCGAGGACGCTCGTGTCGCCGACCCACACCTCCGGAAGGCCCTTGCGGCCCACCCGGTCGACCTGGTCGAAGACGCTGCCGAGCTGGTCGACCTGGCCGCGGTAGAGACTTGCCAGGCCCTCCAGCACGCCCTGGTCACCGCCCGGTTCGGGCACCGAGAGGGCGTTGTCGATCAGATCGAGGAGCTCGTTCTTGCTGCCGGCCCCGAGCATCTTCTTGGACAGCCCGGCGAGCAACGCGAGGCGGAAGGAAGGGGAGTCGAAGGGGGAGGAGAAGAAAGACACCGGCCCGTTCCTCAGTAGCTCGACAGGGCCGAGGTGCGCCCGCCCTGCGTCGATGTGTCCGTGAGGCTGCTCGTGCCGCCGGCGGGGACGCTGTCCGCGTGGTTCTTCACCAGGCGGTCGGTGCCGTGGTAGGTCTTCTTGGCCAACTGCACCTTGGCACCCAGCTCGTGCAACGCCGAAGCCAGTGTCTTGGCCTCCGCCTCCCAGGCCTTGACGAACGCGTTCAGCGCCGACGCGGCGTCATCGCCGCCGACATCGCCGTACGAGTAGCTCGCGCGGGACTTGACGGCCGAGCTGACGCCGTCCATGTCCGTCCCGGCGTCGTCGAGTTGCTGGGCCGGGCCGGTCATACCTGCCTTGACCTGGTAGCCGTCCGAGCCCACCGTGTCTCCCCCGTACGCATTCGATCGTGATCGCGGGCAGGCTAACACGCACTGTGTATACGAAGAGTCACTCGTCCCCGGCCACACACGCCTCCTCCACATGCCCCGCCCCCGGCACGCCCGGGCGCTCATCCGCGGGACGCCCGGCGGCCGAACCCGGGTGCGCGGACGGGGCATTGAGATGCGCAGAGCCCGGCCCCCCGCCTCTTCGGAGCACCGCGTCGGCGTCTCGTCGCGGTGCTCGTCGACGTGCGCCGACGGGATCGCGGTGCCCCGTCGTCGGGCGGCTCGTGGGCGCGGTGGTCACGGGACGAGTTCGGAGAGGCAGGAGGGGAGTTGGGTGCGGCGGCGTATGCCGAGTTTTCGGTAGGCGCGGGTGAGGTGCTGTTCGACGGTGCTGACGGTGATGAAGAGCTTCCGGGCGATCTGCTCGTTCGTGGAGCCGCGGGCGGCCAGTTCCGCCACTCGCCACTCCGCCGAGCTGAGCTGTGGCACGGGCAGGTCGGTCGCGCCGGCGGTCTCCGTCCCGGCTTGCTCGTCGGACGCCGCTGCCGGCGGTGCCGGCGGGAGCGCCGCTGCGCACCGGTCCGCCAGTGCCCTCGCCTTGTCGGCGTGGCGGCGGGCCTGCACGGAGTCGCCCAGTGACTCGTAGGCGTGGCCGAGTTCGGCGAACGTGTACGCCAGGTCGAGCGAGTCGCCGCAGCGGTCGAGGATGTTCGCGGCCTTGCGCAGGACCGGCGGCCGCTCCTCCGGGCGGAGGGTGGATGCCAGGGCGCGGTAGCTCAGGCCGCGGGTGCGCGGATGGCCCGCGGGGAGCAGGGCCATGTGTTCCGTCAGGAGTTCCTTCGCCTGGGCCACGAGACCCTTGTGAAGATACGCGCGGGCGGCGTTGACGCGCCAGGCCACCGCGGACGGGCAGTCGGCCTCCCACAGCTTCATCAGGTGTCCGGCCGCCAGGAAGTCCTGGAGAGCGGTGTCATGGCGGCCGCGCGCGAGATGGAGATGGCCCCGGGCGTCGAGGTAGACCACTCCTCCCAGGGTCCCGAAGGCGGCGCTGGGGACGGGCAGATCGAGATAGCTCTCGGCCTCCCTGAGGTCCCCCATCGCCGTGGTGGTCAGGATGAGGAGCGAGAGCGGGACGACGATGGCCGCCCCCCAGCTCTCGCGCGGCATCAGCGCGAGCGCGGTGAGCGCCTGCCGCTTGGCGTTCCGCAGATCGCCGAGGCGGTAGTGGATCTCCGCGCGCGCCGAGGTGAACATGGCGTTCCACACGAGGCCGTACGTCTCCCCCATGGAGGCCAGGAGGGCGTCGCACCATACCGATGCCTTGTCGAGGTGGTCGGAGTAGATCAGGACCATGAGTGAGGCGAGCGACGACGCCGGGCTCGCCGCTCCCGCCAGGGCCTCCCGGAGGACGCGTTCCGCGGCGGGGACGGCTCCTTCCTCGCCGGAGCCCCGGAGGACCGCGCCGAGTGCGGTGGCGGCCCGGTGCTCGGGCGTGGTGGCGCCGTCGTCCAGCGGGGCCCCGTCCGCCGATCCCGGGGCGGGTGCGATTCCCGGGTACGTGAGCGGGAGCCACAGGCGCAGCTGCTCGGCGTACCGCAGGGCGTCCTCGCCGGCCTGGGCGCGGGAGCCGGCGCCCAGGCCCGCCGTCACTCGTGTCGCCTGCTCCACCTGGCCGTTCCACAGCAGGCTCCGGACGACGGGGACCGCCTGCCGGACGGAGAGTTCGCCCCGCTCGGCCGCCGCGACCAGATCGGGCAGGTAGCCCTTCACGGCCGCCGGGTTGTACCGCCATACGACGTCGGCGAGCCGGGCTGCGATGTCGATCCGTTCCCGACCGTCCGCGCACTCGCGGTGGGCTCGCTCCAGGTAGCCGATGGCCGTCTCGTGGTCTCCGCCGGCGAGGGCCTGGTCGGCGGCCTCGCACAGCACCTGTTTCGCCCAGGGGATCGTTTCGTCTATGCGCATCAGGTGTCCGGCCGTCACCAGGGCGGGGGCGCCCTCGTGGTGCAGCAGCCGTGCGGCGCGGGACCGCATGGCGTGCCGGTCCTTCTGGGGGATGCTGCCGAGCACGGCCTCACGCACGCTCGGCTGCCCGAGAAGCTCGTGGTCCAGCAGTCCGCCGACGCCGGGCGACGCGGCGACCCGTGCGACGGATTCCGGGTCCATGCCGCACAGGCGGGCGACGGCGGCCGCCGACCGGAACTCCCCCAGGGTGGCCATCGCCTGCGCGATCTCGAGGACGACGGGTTCGGCCCGGTAGAGGCAGCTCAGGACGGCGCGGCCGAAGGCGGGACCGGCCATGGGCCGGCGCCGCGCGACCGGCTCCCACATCGTGCCGGTGCAGTCCTCGGCCAGCGCATGCACCAGCAGCGGCCGGCCGCCGCAGAGCTGCCTGCACTCGGGCGCCATCCGGACCGATGCCTCGAGGTTGAAATACTCTTCGAGCACTGTCGCGACGCCCGTCTCCGAGAGCGGTTCGAGGTCCAGCTCGGTGCAGTTCGGCAGCCGGAGGAACTCGGCCCGCAGGATGCGCTGGACGCTGTCGCGGCCCATGTCCGGGCAGTACGTGAGGACGATGGACATCGGCGCGTTGCCCATCCGGCGCATCAGCGCGAGCAGGTACTGGAGCGACTCGACGTCCATGAAGTGCGCGTCGTCGATGCAGACGACCAGCGGCGGACTGTCGGTCAGGTGCTGGAAGGCACTCTGCAGCAGACCGAGGATCGGCTGGGAGATCTCACTGTGCGCTCCCGCCTCGACGATGCCCTCCACCAGCGCGCGGACCTCGAGGCCGGCGCTGTGCGGGAAGAGCCGGTGCGCCCGGAGCAGCTGGTCCAAGATCCCCAGCGGCTGGTAGCGCTCGAACCTCGCCGCGGTGGCCTTGAGGACCGTCGCGCCCGCGTCCACGGCGTCGCGGGCGAAGGAGTCCAGCAGAGCGGTCTTGCCGCTCGCGAGCGGGCCGCCGATGGCGACCGTGCTACATCGGCCCGTGGAACATTCGCTGTAGACCTGGGCCAGCGTCTTCTCTGCCTCATCCCGTTCGACCAGCTTCTCCATCGCTTCTCACCATCTCGCAGCACAGGGACAGGGGTTGATCAGCACCCGACTGGGTGCCGGCGATCGTGTGTGAGATGTCAGGAAGGGTCCCGCGCTCCGGGGACCGACGCCGGGCACGGCTTGCTCGGCACCGGCACCGGCTTGTACCTGCGGTCGATCGCGGTGAGGAGCGGCCCGGTCATGGCGGTCGTGATCAAGGCCATGAGGACGAGGACCGTGAACAGCCGATCGTCGATGATGCCGGCGCTCAACCCCACGTTGAGTGCGATGAGTTCGGTAAGGCCGCGGGTGTTCACCAGCGCCCCGATCATGGCCGACTGCCGGGTGCCGAGACCGCCGAGCCGCGCCATCGCGTAACCCGCCGCGGCCTTCCCGCCGGTCCCGCACACCAGGATCACGCCGAGCAGGGCCACGTCGGAGCCGCTCAGCGCACCGAGGTTGATCGTCAGCCCGGTGACGACGAAGAACAGGGGCAGCAGCATCCCTCCGGCCTGTTCCATCGAGCGCAGCACGTCCGCGTCCGGCGCGCCCTCCGGTTTGGGCATGACGAACCCGGCGACGAAGGCTCCGAAGATCGGGTGCAGCCCGAGGGAGGCGGTGGCCCAGGCGCCCGCCGCGGCGAGCACGAACGCGACCGGGGCCTCACTCGACAGCACGGTGCCCGGTCGCTCGAACCACCGCTTCAGCACCGGGCGGATCACGAGGGTCATCAGCGCGATGAAGCCCGCGAGGAGCAGCACCGTCTCGAGCCAGGGCCTGCTTCCGGGCACATCGGTACCGATGAGTGCGGCGGCGAGGAGGAGCCAGGCGGCGACGTCCATGAGCCCGGCGGCCGCCGTGGAGATGTTGCCGACCAGGGTTCCGGCGATGCCGCGTTCCCTGACGATCGCCGCGAGCACCGGGAGTGCCGTGATCGATGTCGCGACGCCGAAGAAGAGGACGAAGGGGCGGCCGTCGGTGTGCCGGCCGTCGAATGTGCCGAGGTGCTGCACCGCCATGGCGATGCCCGAACCGAGGGCGAGCGGGATGAGGATCGCGCCGGTGGCGATCAGCGAGACGGCCCTGCGGTGGCTGCGGACGGACCGCAGGTCGATTTCGTATCCGACGCCGAACATGAAGATGACGACGGCGATCTGGGCGATGACGGAGATGAAGGGCACTGCCTCGTGCGGGAAGAGGTGATCCGTCGGATCGCCCGGGAGTCTGCCGAGCAGGCTCGGTCCGAGGATGATGCCTGCGGCGATCTGACCGACCACCGTCGGCTGCCCCAGCCGCCGCGCGAGGGCGCCGAGCAGACTTGACACCCCCAGCACGAGGGCGATGGCGCCGACGACGTCGGCCGTCACCACATCCATGTTCATTGCCGTCCCCCCAATTGGTCGATGAACCTGGCGAGCTGGACTGTTAAAGCCAATGCGCGTCCCTGGCGATCCGCAGCGCGTCGATGCGATTGCGGGCACCGAGTTTGGTCACCAGGGAGGAGAGGTAGTTGCGCACGGTCCCCTCGGAGAGGTGCAGCCCGGTCGCGATCTCGACGATGGTGTCGCCGTAGGAGAGGCGTTCCAGCACCGAGAGCTGGCGCGCGGTCAGCGGACAGCCCGCGTTGGCGAGGGCCGCGACCGTCAGGTCCGCGTCGAAGACGCGTTCGCCCTGATGCACCCGGTGCAGGGCCTCGAAGAACCAGTTGGGCGGCACGCTCCGCAGCAGCATGCCGTCGACCCCGCCCGAGAAGGCCTGGCGGATGATCGAACGGGTGAAGCTCTCGGCCAGGACCAGGCTCCGGCACTCCGGGAGACTCGCGATCTTCTCGGCGACGCTGATCGCACTGCTGTCCGCGCCGTCGAAGCTGATTATCGCGATGTCCGGCCGGTGGATCTCGGCGAACTCCAGCGCGTCGGTGTCGCCGCCGACGGCTCCTACGATCCGGAGCTCCTCACGCTTTTCAATTAATGCGGCGAGCGCGCTTCGAGACAGCAATAAATCGTCGGATACCATCACTCGGATTCTCATTGATTCCCCTGAGTGAGAATAGGCTCGCTGGCGGTGGAGAACAGGTCCGGTCGAATATCGCGTCAGTGGTTCGGTGCGGAGACGGTGCGTCCGGCTCGATGCCGAAACCCCTCGGCTCCGCCCGGTTCGTGCTTCCATGAGCGCACGGTTCCGGCCACCGCCTCGACCCTCGGCGCCCCGGAGGATACGCAGGCAATCCGCCACGACGGCCGAAAGTCGCCGGTATGGCGGAAACGGGTGCATTCTCGGCCGGCGGCGGACGCACCAGACGCCCCGACGAAGAGCGGCCCGTCCGCCGGCCCCTCGCCGCGCCGGCTGCCCCCGGCCACCTTTACGCAGGTCAGTGCCGTTATCCCGAGACCGACAACCCTGTCCGCGAGGGAGCTGCCGCGCCGTCCGAGCGGCCGGCACCCGCGCCGTGAAACGCCAGTGCCTTTGGTGAACCGCGAGATGCGGTGAAGCAGCCGACGGTACGTCTGCCCGATTCGTACGGCCGGCGGAAACCCGCAGGAAGTCAATCCGACCTCTGGTTGAAACGACCTGGCCATGCGATAGCGGTTAAATCTTGCCATACGCCCGGAGTCGGCGATCGACAAGTACACCGTGCAACCTCCCCCGTTTGAGGCCGACAGCGGTCGAAGATAGTCAATAGAACTGTTACCGGTCAAGAGGTTTAGGCCAAAGCTTGCCCGAGCTGCGGCGTCCGCTGAAATGCCGGAATTCGGTCGCACATGGCGGCGCACAGTCGGAATTTTCGAGTCCGATTCGCGCACGCAATTCCTGGTCCGATCTCCGGCCGGCCGGCCGAGTCCGTCGGCGTAAAGCGGATCTTCGACTAAATCCGAGGTTCGAACCTGTCGGAGTCGAGGTGAACGTGATGTGAGCCCGTACAGCAGGATCATGTCGCATGTCGGCGCGGACTGATCTGCAACTTTCGATCCTTGAACCCTCAAGCCCCTTTGGGCCCGCATCAGGAGCAGATTCCGGAACATCTGCTTCAGTCGCGGATTCCAAATAGGGTGCTCTTTACATCTTTATCCGAATGATCATTTGCAGTGCATAAATGAGCAAACGGCTCTCTCTCTCGCAGGCCCCCGTCCTCCGAGAAGGTCTGGGACGGACGCGGTACGGAACGGGCGGAGATCAATGACGAGAGCGCCCCGAATGCTGCGGAGAGGGAGCGGAGTGCCGCCTCGATGATCCCGCACATTCCGCCCTGCGGAACACGGGGGCCCGCCGTCCTGCGCGATCACGCAACACCGTGGAGGGCCGGTACGGGCGCGGCACGGGCCAGTACCGGCCCCCGGCGCCGCCGGCCCGCGACGGGGCACGGCAAGCCCGGCAGCCCCGCCCCGCCGGCCCGGCGCAGCCCGTCTCCGTGATCGTCCGACTCGGCCGGAAAAGAACGAGCCGGACACGTCTCCGTGTCCGGCTCATTCCGAGGGGCAAATTGCAAATAGTCTTCCGGTTACGCCCGCGTGGACGCCGTCCGGCCGTCGAGCGATTCCTGGGTTTCCCGTTCGGCCGACGCCATGGCCGGCAATGCGAGAGCAGCCAGCCCGGCCAGGAGCATGAGACCGGCGTTCACGAGAAAGGCGGCGCGATAGCCCTGCACCAGCGCGTCGAGACGGCCCTTGTCATGGCTCGCATGAGAGGTCACGCGGGACGCGATGTTCACGAGCACGGCGAGACCGACGGCTCCGCCGATCTGACGGGATGTGTTGAGCAGGCCGGAGGCGGCACCGGCGTTGCGGGGATCGACCCCCGCGGTGCCGCTGATGGTGACGGCGAGCAGCATGATGCTGACGCCGAACCCGCCGGTCAGGTTCGGGAGGAGGATGTGGGTCACGTAGGCCTTGTGGGTCGGGATGGTGGCGACCCAGGCGATGCCCCCGGCGGCGATGAGGCCGCCGGCCACCAGCAGCGGCCGGGGGCCGACCTTGGGGACGAGCTGGCGGGCGACGATGGCACCGACGATGAAGATGACGGTGACCGGCAGCATGGCCATACCGGTGCGCAGCGCGCTGTAGCCGAGGACCTGCTGGCAGTACAGGGACATGAAGAACATCAGGGCGGTCAGCGTCACGCCCAGGCAGAACATGAGCACGTTCGCGACCCGCAGGGTCCGCGGCCTGAGCAGGTCGAGCGGGATGAGCGGGCTGGAGCCCTTGGCCTCGGCCACCAGGAACGCGGCGATGAGGACGGCGGCCGCGCTCAGCGGCACCAGGGTGTTCGCCGAGCCCCAGCCCTCGCTGGAGGCCTCCGACAGCCCGTAGGTGAGCGCGCCGATCCCGAGGGTGACGCAGAGGGCACCGGGCAGGTCGAGCCGCACTCGCTCCTTGGCGGCGGTGGGAAGCAGGAACAGCACGGCTGCGACGAACAGCGCGATGCCGGGCGGGACGTTGACGAACAGCACCCAGCGCCAGCTCAGTTCGGCGGTGAGGACACCACCGAGGACCACGCCGGCCAGGCCCGCGATCCCGCCCATCATGCTCCACAGCGCCAGGGCACGCCCCCGTTCGCGTTCGTCGGTGTGGCTGGCGGTGATGAGACTCAGACTGGTGGGGGTCAGTGCGGAGGCACCGGCACCCTGGGCGATCCGGGCCGCGATCAGAACGGGGCCGTCGGACGCCAGGCCGCCGATCAGGCTGGTGACGGTGAAGACGACCGCGCCGAACAGGAACACCCGTTTGTGTCCGAAGAGGTCACCGGCCCTGGCGGCCAGGAGCAGGAAGCCGCCTAAGGTGATCAAGTAGCCGCTGACCACCCACTGTTGCCCATCGGTCGACAGACTCAGCCCGGTTTTCATGTCCGGCAGGGCCACGGTCACGATGGTGGAGTCGAGGACGACCATGAACAGGGCGAGGCAGGACATGGCCACGACAACGCCGAGCGGCAGGTTGGGCCGGAGAACAGGGGGTGGTGACGCGACTCGGGTCTCGGACATGGAGTCTCCTCAGTGACTGACCGCGAGTGAACCACGCTGACGTGAACAGCGTTCACGTGAACAGCGTTCACGTTACGATGTCGTCCGGCGGATGTCAATCAAGGGAGACGCAATGCCACTGCGCAAAGCCGACGTTGTCCGGGAAGCGCTGCGCTTCCTGGACGCCGAGGGCCTCGACCAGCTCACGATGCGCAAGCTCGGGGCGGCACTCAACGTGCAAGGTGGCGCTCTCTACCGGCACTACCCGAACAAAGAGGCCCTGCTCGACGCCATGGCCGACAAGATCGTCGAGGGCATCGGCGCCCCCCTGCCGGGCGTCCCCTGGCCCGACCAGGTCCGGATCCTCGGCAAGCGGCTCCGCGCGGCGCTGCTCAGCCATCGCGACGGCGCCCGGGTCGTGGCCGGCACGTTCGCCCCCGGAGCCAACACCATCATCGGCTCGGACACGTCCGTCCAGGTGCTCTGCGGGGCCGGTCTGCCGCCCGCGCAGGCGGGCTGGGTCACCTTCGCCCTCTTCTACTACGTCCTCGGCCACACCATCGAGGAACAGGCCCAGCTGCGGCTGCCGGCCGGCCACGACTGGCGGACCCACACCGAACGGCTCGACGTCGAGGTGTCACCGCAGTACGCGGCGGCACTCGACTCGCTGACGAGCACGGACCCGGCGGAACGGTTCGACTACGGGCTGAACATCTTCATCGACGGGCTCTGCCGGCTCCGGACGACCCTTCCGCCGCAGGAGGAAACAGCCGGCCACGCCGCTCCCTAGGAGTGCGGGCCGCGGTCGCCGGCCGGTGGAGTGTCCGGCCGGCCGTCGACGGAAGGGGGAGCGGGAACCGACAGCGGTCGAACGGCGCGCCCCGGGCCTCTCGTTCGGATCGCACCGGGCCGATCCGGACGAAAGACCCTAGTGGCTCGGCACACCGCCGGACGGTCTGCCGCCTTCGGAACTCAGCAGGGTGTCCAGTTCCCGGATCACCCGCCGGGCGCACGCGGCCGCCGCCGGCACGGCGCCCTGCATCAGGAAGTAGCCGTGGACCAGCCCCTCCCCCGGTACATGGCGTACGGAGACCCCCGCGGCGCGCATCCGCGCCACCAGTTCCACGCCCTCGTCGTGGAGCGGGTCGTATTCGGCGGTGGCCACGATCGTCGGCGGCAGGTTCCGGAGGTCCGCCTTCAGCAGGTCGACGGCAGGGTCGGCGCGCCGCCGCGGATCGGGCACGTACTGCGCGTAGTTCCAGGCCATGTCCTCGACGCTCAGCAGGTATCCCTTGCCGCGTTCACCGGCCGAGGCGATGATCAGACTCGGGTCCACCGGCGGGTAGATCAACAGCTGTGCGGCGAAGCGGAGTTCGCTCGCCTCGAGGACGACGCCCAGGGACAGGCTGGCGCCGGCGCTGTCGCCCGCGATCACGTGCGTCCGGCCGGGGAAGGACCGGGCCGTCCACCGGGCCGCGGCGATGGCGTCGTGCAGGGGCGCGGGATAGGGGAACTCCGGCGCCCGCCGGTAGTCGACCGAGACCACGACCGCGCTCAGCGACCCCGCCAGGTCCCGGCAGACCCAGTCGTGGCTGTCCAGGTCCCCCAGCGACCATCCCCCGCCGTGCAGGAAGGTGACCACCCGCTGCCCGGCGGACTTTGGGGTGTAGACCCTGACCGGGAGCGCCGTCCCGTCCGGACCGTCGATCGTCCGGTCGGCCGCGACCACGGCCGGGCCGGAACCTTCCTTGTCCCGATCCGGGCGGACCGCGTTCGCCCGGTACCGCTCGCGCGCCTGCTCGATGGTCAGTTCGCGATCCGGGACCGGGGGGCCGTCGACACTCTGCCAGGCGATCAGGTGCCGGAGTAGACGGTCCAAAGGCATCGCGGTTCTCCCCCGTATTCGGTCGGCGGGTCGGGGCGCACTTTCCCCGAATTTATTTCGCCGGCACGGCGACGGGAAGAGACGGCAGCGGACGCATGCGAAATTCACGGCACGCGGTGTGACTTCAATGCGGTGACCGGTGCAGCGCCCGTGGATTCCGTGGAAAGTCGTCGAAGAAACGAAAAGACACGCATCGCGGAACCTCGGCCCATGCGTAATACCGCCACGGAATCCGGCCCCCGTCGCGAACCGAGGATGCCCGCGCGCCGCGCCGTGGGCCCGGCGCGCAGCGCAAAGCCCTGGTCCCGGCCTTCACGCTCCGGTTCACGGCGGCGGAACCGAATACCTCAGGACCAGGACCAGGGCGGTCGTGCGGCACCTGTGGGGGCGGGCGGGCTTCACCCTGCCGCGCCACCGCATTCCCCGAAGAGCGATTCTCCGCGGAGCATCGCCCTCCGCCGCTACCCGGAGTGGGACAGGGCGGTCGGCTGTGCGGTCCTCGGGTCGGGGCCCGCGGTCCGTGTCAGGTCGGCGAGCAGGTCGTCCAGGACCGCCTGGAAGTGGTGCCGGATGTAGAAGTGGTCGCCCGGGTAGCGGTGCAGCGTAAAGGCTTCCGGGCCGGCTGCCCACTTCTCCCACCCCGCCATGTCCCCGGGGTCGGCGATGGCGTCGT
The DNA here is from genome assembly GCF_016741855.1 of Streptomyces musisoli. GTDB lineage: Bacteria > Actinomycetota > Actinomycetes > Streptomycetales > Streptomycetaceae > Streptomyces > Streptomyces musisoli. Next base: position 48,627 of record NZ_JAERRH010000001.1, read on the forward strand.
CGTCGCCGGCGAAGGCGGCGACGGCGCACCGCAGCGGGACGGGCGGCTGGAGTCCCAGCCCGGTGTACAGCCGGGCGTCGGCGCGGATCAGGGAGATGAAGGAGTCGACGGTGGCCTGGTCCTGTTCGATCTGTCCCGGGAGAGCCTCACCGCCGAGCATGAGATAGGCGGTGACGGGATCGCTGAGCAGGGTCTGCGCGGTGCTGGTCCAGTACTGGTGGTCCGGCGCCGAGATCCCCGAGGGGCACAGCAGCGCGGGGCCACGGTTGGCGCGCTCCAGGGCCCGGCAGACCTCGAAGGCGTAGCGGCCGCCGCCCGAGTGCCCGAACAGTGCCGTCGGGCGGCGCTCGCAGAGCCCCGCGATCGCGTTCGCGGTCTGCCTGACGAGGCGGGGAAGGTCGGTGATGGGCAGCTCGGCGGTGCGGGCCTCGCGTCCGGGGGGCTGGACGGCGAGGATCTCGACGCCGCTGACGTCGGCCCAGGGCGCGTAGAAGTTGGGGCCGCCGCCCGGGTGCGGCAGGCCGATCACGCAGACCGGCGCGTCCGGGTCGGGCGCGATGGGGACGATCCAGTCGTTCACGAGTGCTGCTCCTTGGCGTGGCTGACCCCTGCGGCGGCCATGGCGCGGCCGGCCAGGTCGCGTATGCCTTGGCTGGCAAGGATCTCCAGGGTGGGGATGTCGAGGTCGAGTTGGCGTCGCAGGGTGACGCCCAGCTCGGTCGCCAGAATCGAGTCGAGTCCGAGGCGGTTCAGCGGTACCGAGGGCGAAAGGCGTTCCGGTTCGGTCCGCAGGATGGCGGCGATGACTTCGGTGAGCGCATGGGTGGCCAGGTCCTCCGCCTCGGCCGCGTCGCCGGCCAGCAGCTGCTCGCGCAGGCTCCCGCCGGCCCGGTCCTGCTGCCCGGACGCCGAGGTGATGAGCTGGGAGAACCGTGCCGCGGCGCTGGACGGGAACATGAGGCCGGCCCGTTCCCAGTCGACGCGTGCGATCACCGCGCTGTGCGGCGCGTCGCCGATGAGGAGCCGGCCCAGGGAGTCGAGGGCTTCGGCGGTGGAGATCGGCACGAGTCCGAGCCTGGTCATGGATTCGGAGAGGTTGTCGCGGACGACGACGCCGGTGCCGGCGATGGCTCCCCAGCCGACGGCGAGTGCTGCCTGGCCGCGGTCGCGGCGCTGGCGGGCCAGGGTCTCCAGGCCCAGGTTGGCGGCTGCGTAGGAGGCCTGGAGCCGGTTCCCGAGCAGCGCGGAGACGGAGGAGTAGAGGACGAAGTGGTCGAGGTCGCAGTCGCTGGTGAGTTCGTCGAGGAGCCGGGCGCCGGCGACCTTCGGGGCGAGGACGCCTTCGTACCGGTCGCCGGTCAGCTCCTCGACGGGCCCGTCGTCATAGCGGGCCGCGCAGTGGAACACTCCGCGCAGTCCGCCCGGCGCGCAGGTCCGGGCGTGGTCGACGACCCGGGTCATGGCGGCCCTGTCGGTGACGTCGGCGGCCATGAAGGTGATGCCGGCGCGGTCCGGCTCCTGGGCGGGCTCGCGGCGTCCGGTGACGATGACCTGCCCGGCGCCGTGGTCGACGAGCCAGGATGCGGTGGCGGCGCCGAAGCCGGCGGTTCCGCCGGTGACGAGGTACACGCCCTCGGGGTCGAACGCCACGCGCTGGGCGGCGATGCCGGTGGTGTCGATGACGAGCTTGCCGATGTGCTCGGACCGCTTGAGCCGGTTGAACGCGTCATCGAGGCGGGCTGCCGGGTAGACGGTGTGCGGCAGCGGTTCGATACGTCCCTCTCCGGCCAGCCGGGCGATGTCGCTCAGGACCTCGCCGGCTCGCTCGGGACGCCGGTCGATGAGCTGGGCCAGGTCGACGGCGAAGTAGGACAGGGTGTTCAGGAAGGGGCGCAGCCGCAGTCCGGCGTCGCCGTACAGGTCCCGCTTGCCGAGTTCGACGAACCGTCCGTCGGGGGCGAGCAGTTCCAGGCAGTTCACGGCGGCGGTTCCGGTCAGGGAGTTGAGGACGATGTCCACACCCCGTCCGCCGGTCAGTTCCCGGACCTGGTCGGGGAACGCGTCGGAGCGCGAGTCGAGCGCGTGCTCGGCGCCCCGGTCCAGGAGGAGCTGCCGCTTCTCGGGTGTACCGGCGAGGCCGATGACGCGCACGCCGGCCAGGCGTGCCAGGTTCAGGGCGGCCAGGCCGACACCGCCGGCGCCGCCGGGCAGGAGCAGGGTCTCGCCGGCCGACATGCCGGCCAGCACGTTGAGGCTGTAGTGGGCGGTCGCGTAGACGAGCGGCATGGTCGCGGCGTGCTCGAAGTCCATGCCTTCGGGAATGGGGACGGTGACCGCCGCCTCGGCCATGACGTGGCTGGCCAGGGAGCCGCAGCCGACGGCCATGACGGCTTGGCCGACGCTCAGGCCGGTGACGCCGGGGCCGGTCCTGGCGATCACGCCGGCGCATTCCTGGCCGATCAGCGGACCGGCGTTGACGCCTGCGCGCCAGTCGGCCTGCATGGGTTCGATGGGCATCAGGCCGGTGGCCAGCATGACGTCCTTGTAGTTCAGTGCGGCCGCCTTGACCTCGATGACGACCTGGCCCGGGCCGGGTTCGGGCATCGGGATCGCAGCGGGCCCGAACTGCGGTGTCAGCGCGATCGTGCGCACCTGGAGGGCCGTTGCCTGGTCCGTGGGCGTGGTGCGCGGCCGGCCGGCTTCGCCCGTGGACGCCGGCACGGGGGCGACGCGCGGCACGCGTACCTCGTCCGGGAGGACGGCGAACTCGTCCTCCTGGCCGGTGTCGGCCGTGAGGACCTCGGCGACGCGGTCGCTCAGCGCCGGGTCGAAGGAGGGCTCGACGGCGATCCGGCGGATGGTGATGCCGGGTATCTCGTTGGTGATGGTCCGGGCCGTGCCCCAGGCCGAGGCCGCCGCCATGCTGCCGGCGCCGTCGGTTCCGGGGTGTGCCATGGCGCCGCAGGGCCCGGTGATCAGCCAGAGCGTCAGCCGTGCGTCGGGGGTGTCGGTGAGGCGCTGCTGCCAGGCGAGCGACAGGTCGCGGAGGATCTGTCCGGCGTCTGACGCGGCCGCGACCGGGTCGTCGCCGTCGTCGGAGAGGACCAGTGCGACCGCGGTCGCTGAGTCGGCGGCGTCCTGCTGGACCGCGTCCGTCCAGTGTGCGGTGTCGCCGGGGGCGACGGCCGTGGGGGCCGCGGCGTCGAGCGTGGCGGCGAGCCGCTGTGCGAACGGCAGTCCGCCGTGGTCCGCCAGGACCGTCCAGGCCGTCGGGGTGCCTGCGGTGTCCGTGGCGAGCGGCGTGCCGGAGTCGTCCGTGAAGGCGGCCGTCTCCGAGGTGGCTGCCCATATGCCCAGCGGGGGCTGCGGGCGGCCCTCGATCAGGCGGAGCCGCATGTCCTTGATGGTGATGGCGACGGTGCCGTCCGGGTGGGCCAGCGTCACGTCCCAGACGGCTTCCCGGCCGGTCTCGGAGTGGGCGACGACGTGCACGACGCCCTGTGTGGGCGGCCGTGACCAGGCGGTGAGCGCGCCGAACTCGACGGGCATGAACAGCATTGAGCCGTCGCACAGGGAGGAGTTCAGCGGGCCGCCCGCGTGGAGCGCGACGTCGAGGAGCACGGGGTGCGCGATGTAGCGGCTGGTGGGTCCGGTCATCTCGGCGGCGGGTGCGGCGGGCATGGTGTACTCGGCGAGAAGCTCGCCGGTCCCGCCCACCTCGCTGCGGAACCACGCGCCGGTCACGGCGCGGAAGCCGGGGCCGTAGACGGTGCCCGCCCGGTCGCTGATCGCGTAGAACTCTTCGTGGTTCAGGGTCATCGCGTCGTCGAGGCGGGCGCGGACGGCCGTGACATCGAGCGCCCGCGGGGTGGGGGCCGTGACGGCGCGCAGCCGGCCGCGGGCGTGCTGCTGCCACGGCTGGGCCGGGCTTCCGAGCCGGTCACGCCGCGAGGAGATGGTGATCATGTCACCGGACACGGCGGTGCTGAGGTGTACCTGCGCGGGGTCGCCGGGTGCGGGCATGGTGAGGCCGGAGGTGACCGCGAGGTCGGTGACCTGGATCGCGTGGTCGCGGATCGCGGCGGGTCCCGCGGTGAGGGCCATCTCGGCGAATGCCGCGCCGGGCATGACGATCGAGCCCGCCACCTGGTGCTCGCTCAGCCAGGGCACGCGCGCCACCTCGACCGTTCCCTCCCACTGCGGTTCCGCGACGGCCACGCGTTCGCCGAGCAGCGGGTGCACGAGCTTGCCGTCGCCGGGGCCGTGGCCCCACCAGGACGGTTCGCCGACCCACAGCCGCTCCCGCTGCCACGGGTAGGCGGGCAGGTCGGCGACGCGGCCGGGTGCGGCGAACCAGGTCTCCATGTCGACGGCGCCGCCGGCCGCGAGAACCGCCGCGGCGTGCGCGTCGAGGTCCGGCTTCTGGTCGCGCCGGAGGGTCTCGGTCGCGGTGAAGGAGGGGCTGTCCGGCGACTGGGAGATCCGGCGCAGGTAGGTGGCGAGGACGGGGTGCGGGCCGATCTCGACGAGTACGCCGGCGCCGGCGGCGGCCATCGCTGCGACGGCCTCGGCCATCCTGACCGGCTCCCGGATGTTGCGCCACCAGTAGTCCGCGTCCATCGTCCGGCCGTCCGGCACGGCCGCGCCGGTCACCGTGGAGAACATGGGCAGCGCCGGGTCATCGGTCGCGAGGTCGTCGAGTTCCTCGAGGATCTGGGCCCGGACCGGGTCCATCTTGACGCTGTGGAAGGCGTAGTCGAGGGGCAGCATGCGGAAGAACACGCCGCGGTCGGCGAGTATCCTGCCGATTTCCTCCAGTGCTTCGCGGTCGCCGGAGAGGGTGACGTCGGTGGGCGAGTTGATGGCGCTCACCTCGACGTCGGTGCCGCTCGCCGCGATCAGCTCGACCGCGTCCGACAGGCTGACGGCGGCGGCGGCCATCATCCCGGTGCCGGCGGTGCGGCCCTGTGCGGCGCTGCGGATGGCCACCACCTGGCAGGCCGCCTCCAGGCCGAGGATGCCGGCGGCGTGGGCGGCGGCGATCTCCCCGACGCTGTGCCCGGTGACCATCGACGGGGTGACGCCCCGCTCGCGCAGCGAGGCCACCAGCCCCACCTGGACGGCGAACAGCAGCGGCTGGGCGACCTCCGTGCGGGCCAGGTCGTACTGTCCATCGGCGAGCGCATCGGCCACCGACCAGCCGAGCAGCGGGGACAGGTACGTGTCCGCCTCCCGCACGGCGGCGGTGAAGGCGGCGTCGGCCCCGGCGCCCGCGCCCATCAGTGCCGATCCCATGCCGGCCCACTGGGAGCCGTTGCCCGCGAACACGAAACCGACGGGTGTCCCCGCCGCCGCGGCCGCCTCGCAGCGGGCCGCGGCCGCGGGGAGCGTCCCGGCGGAGATGCTGTACAGGTCCTGGGCGGCGCCGGCCGCGTCGTCGGCGATCACCACCGCGGTGTGCTCGTAGCGCTGGCGCCGGCGCACCGAGGTGAACGCGGCGTCATAGAAGCGGTCCGGGGTGTCCTCCAGGTACTCGGCCATCGCCCATGCGGCCTCGTTGAGTGCTTCGGGGGTGCGGGCGGAGACCAGCACCGGCAGCCGCCGGTCGGTCGTCGGCGGCTGGGTGCCGGCGTGGTCCGCCGCCGGCTCGGCGAGGATGACGTGCGCGTTCGCGCCGCCGATGCCGAACGAGTTGATGCCTGCCGCGGCGCGGCCGGGGCCCCGGTCGATCGGGATCTCCCGGTCGGTGGGCAGGAGTCCGAGCCCGTCGAAGTCGATGGCGGAGTTGCGGGGCAGGCCGTGCAGGGACGGGGGGATCCGGCCGCTGCGGAGGACGATGAGGGCCTTGAGGAGTCCGGCCATTCCGGAGGCGCACTCGAGGTGCCCGATGTTGGTCTTCACCGACCCGATCGGGAGCGGGCGGTCCGCGGCCCGGTGGGCGCCGAGCGCGGCGCCGAGCGCGGTGCATTCCACCGGGTCTCCGACCGGGGTGCCGGTCCCGTGGCACTCCAGGTAGACGAGCTCCTCGGGGCTGACGCCGGATTCCGCGTAGACCTGCTCCAGGAGCGCCTGCTGGGTGACCGGGGACGGCTGGCTCATCACGTTCACGGACCGGCCGTCCGTGTTGGTGCCCGAGCCCGCGATGACCGCCAGGACCCGGTCCCCGTCCGCGAGCGCGTCGTCGAGCCGCTTGAGGAGGACGACGCCGGCGCCCTCGCCCCGTACGAAGCCGTCGGCGAGTTCCGAGAACGCATGGCAGCGTCCGGTCGGCGACAGGACGGACGCCTCGGCGAATCCGATGTAGTCGACGGGGTTCAGCAGTAGGCCGACACCGGCGGCTATCGCGGTGCGCACCTTCCCCGTCGTCACCGCCTGGGCGGCCTGGTGCACGGCGACCAGCGCCGACGAGCACGCCGTGTCGATCGAGTACGACGGGCCCCGCCAGTCCAGGAGGAAGGACAGCCGGTTGGAGGCGTTGCAGGTGAGGGTGCCCTGAAGCGAGTGGGCGTCGATCGCCTCGGGCCGCGCGGACACCAGCTCCCAGTAGCCGCGCGTGGAGGTCCCCACGTAGACGCCGCCGTCCTGCCCCTCCACCGCTGCCGGGTCGATGCCGGCGTGGTGGAACGCCTCGACCGTCAGCTCCAGCAACAGCCGCTGCTGCGGGTCCATCTGGGCCGCCTCACGCGGCGAGATCCCGAAGAAGCCCGGGTCGAAACCGGTGATGTCCTGGAGGAACCCGCCGGCTTTGGTGTAACTCATGCCCGGGCGGGGCTCCTCCCCCGGGGCACACCACAGCGCCGGGTCGAACCGGTCCGGCGGAACTTCGGTCACCAGGTCCTGGCCGGCGAACAGGGCCGCCTCCAGCTGATCCAGGTTGGTGATGCCGCCCGGTAGCCGGCAGCCCACACCCACGATTGCCGCGCAGTTCCCAAGATCGCCCACGAGTCTCTCCTCCCAGAATCCTGACACATGCTCACTCCGAGTGAGCAACGATGCGCACGATTTAATATTTCGCTGCAACGTGCATACAAAAGGCAGCCGTCAAGCGAATAAACAGAAAATCGGGCACCTCCGCCGAGACCGCGGCATCTCAACGCTCGAAATTACTCGACCCGAGAAAGCGGACCGGAACTTCCCTCGCCCAAAATGCAAGCTACCATGGCGGTCAACCACAATGAACAGTGAGAATTTCACGTACCGTGGTGAACTTGCGGCAGTGAACTCGCGACGTCGGAATTGTTCACCACCGGATCGCGACGGCGCAGGAAATGCCTTCCGCGGAGCGGACCCACACCGGAACCGTCGCACCGCGGCAGGACGCGATCAGCGCATCGCCGGACCGACTGAGTTCGATCTTCCAGAACAGGAAATCGTCCAGTTCACCGTTGCCGTTCAGTGCCTTGAAAGCTGCCTCCTTGGCGGAGAAGAGTTCCCGTGGGGTGCGTTCCCAGACGGGCGGGAGCAGCGTGTGCCGCTCCCGCCTGCTCAGCACGAATCCGGCCATACGAGGGCCGACGGCCGCGCTTTCGATGTCGACGCCGACCGCCGCGGCACCGGGAACCACCACCGCGACGGCCAGGCGGTCGGTGTGGGAGATCGATCCGGCGAATCCCGGCGGGAAACGCGGCCGGCCGTCGGGGTCACGGGGCACGGTCCGGTCGGCCGAACCGGCCGCGGCCAGCGCCGCCGCGGCCGCCCGCCGGCCGGCCGCGGACTGCTGATGCGGCCCGTACGGCCGCCGCACCGCACGCCATTCGGTCCGCATCCCGGTGGCGACGCGGCCGGGGACCGCCGGCTCGACGGCCACGTGAGGCCTTCAACCGCGCAGTGCCACGACGTGGTCGGCCAGCGACTCGATCGAGCGCAACACCTCCGGGTGGACGTCGTCGTCCCATTCGAAGTCGAACGCGTCCTCCATCGCCACCAGCAGGGCGACCAGGGCGTTGGAGGACATTCCCGCCTGCCGAAGCGACTCGGTGTCGGAGACCGTGCTCACGAACCGGTCACCGCCCTGCTGCTCCCGCAGCAGTTCACGAATGCTCTGCCGCACCTCGGACGCTGCGTCAGGCACGTGATTCCACTTCTTCGACGAACTTCCGGACGATCGACTGGAAGCCTTCCGGATCGTCGATGAAGGGGATGTGGCCGGCCTTCGGGATGATCTCGCAACTGCCGTCCGGGAACAGGGCGGCCAGTTCCCTGGCGCCGGTCGGGCTGAGCAGGAAGTCGTCGTCGCCGACGACGACCAGCGTCGGCGCCTGGACCCTGGCCAGCATCTCCGGGTTGCTCTTGTCCTGCATGGCGCGCTTGAGGCCGTTGGTCATCTCCTCGACGGTGGCGAGCGCGCTGAAGCTCTCACGGAAGCCCAGGAAGCCGGGCGCACCGATCGCCTCGTTCATCTCCGCGCTGAACACCTCGGGGTACAGGTGCTCGTACAGGCCCTCGAGGCCGTGGCTCTCCAGCGTCCGCAGCCACGCCCGCTGGATCTGCCGCTGCCGCCGCATGCCGCGCGGGCCGAAGGCCGGTCCCGTCAGCACCAGTCCCTTGACGCGTTCGGGGTACCGCAGCGCCACGTCCCTGGCGAACACGGTGGAGGTGGACAGGCCGACCAGATAGGTCGACTCGATCTCCAGGGCGTCGAGCAGGGCGATCAGGTCGGCCGCGTGCTCCTCCCAGGTCGGCTCCTCCTCGACCTTCGAGGAGTGGCCGTGGTTGCACAGGTCGAAACTCAGGACGCGGTAGTGCTGTTCGAGTTCCCCGGTGTACACCCGCCAGGCCGGGACGGGGAGGAAGAAGGTGTTGAGCAGCGTGATGTCGGTGCCCTCGCCACGGGACTCGTAATAGAGTTCGACGCCCTCCCTGGTGGGAATGCGCGGGACGTCGTCGTGGTAGGTCATGTCCAGCCGGGACAGCTCTTCATAGCTTGCCATGCGATTCCTCCACCTTCTCTGTTCCAACCGCGTGGGCACCCGGCAGAACACGGGCGAATCCGGCGACGATCTCGGCCGCCGGGAGTTCTTCGGAAATGGCGCCGCAGGACAGTCCGCAGTACATCGCCATCTCTTCGATGCGGCCACTGGTCGTGACGGTCGGCACCGCGGCGCTGAACCGCGGGACCAGGTACGTCTTTCCCTCCACGACCGTGCGGCCGATGAAGTTCTTGGGCTGGTCGGGGTTGCGGGTGACGTCCGTCGTGAGCACGCGGTGCCGCCGGCCCGGCCACCCGATCTCGTACACCTCGCTGATCACCGTGTCGGCCGCGCCGGACGTGCGGACCGCGGTCTTGAAGTGCGGGTGGGCCATCGACTCCCGGGCGACCACGAAGGCGGTGCCGAGCAGCACGCCGTCGGTGCCGGCGGCGATCGCCCGGGCCGCCTCGGCCGGCGAGCCGATCCCGCCCGCCGCGGCGAGACAGGCGGCGGGCACGAGAGCACGCACCTGGGCGACCAGCTCGTCCCGGTGCGCCGTCCCGAGGAGATGGCCGCCCGCCTCGGTGCCCTGGACCACCACGATCGCGCCCCGCTCGGCCGCGCGTACGGCGTCCTGGACGGTCCCGACCTGGACGACGAGCTGCCGTCCCGCGCCGGTGATCCGGTCGAGCACGGCGTCGTCGGCCATGCCGAACAGGGAGAGGTACACGTGCCGCGGCGTCTCGTCGAGCACCTGCGCGAGCTGCCGGTCGAGTTCGTCCGGTCCGACGACCTCCGGGATCAGGTTCACGCCGACAGGGCGGCCGGTTCCCGCGACCAGCCGCTTGAGCATGGCCGACAGCGCGTCTCCCGACAGCTTGTAGCCGCCCGCACAACCCGCCGCGCCGGCCTCGGACACCGCGCATGCCAGCTCCGGACCCGCGACGCCGCCCATTCCCGACTGGAGCAGGCTCACTTCGATGCCGAGCACCTCTGCCAAGGTGGTGCGCATCAGCTCAGGCTCTCCAGCGCGGACAGCGCGGCGGCGGTGTCGCCGAAGCGCTGCGTCAGGGTGTGGACCCACCGCTCCAGGCCGAAGGCGAGGCAGCTGGTGTGCGCCGTGTCGTCGGCGGACCGGATGGAGCACCGCTCACCGAAGAAGTTCCGGTGGTAGTTGACGGAGCCGATCGCCAGGCCGCCCACGACGAACTCCTCCTTCACCGGGAACAGCCGCTGCATCTTGGCCTTGCTGCTGTTCTTGTCGAAGAACGGGTCGGTCGCGACCGCGACCTCGACGTCCAGTCCGAGTTCGGCGCAGAGCCCGAGCACGGTGTCCTTGGCGCTCACCAGATGCTGCTTGGCCCCCTCCTCCGGCCCGATGAAGACGATCTCCCGCATGGAGAAGCCCAGCAGCCGCTGCAGGCCGTCGTAGTGGTCCTCGTTGCGGAAGCAGGTGGCGACCGTGGTCCGCATGACCCCGGCGTCGGGCAGTGTCGTGCCGGCCAGGTCGAGGTAGATGGCGTAGCAGGCCGCCGACGGCAGCGCGAAGGCGGTCGGCTCCATGATCTCGGGCGGCACGCGGTCCAGCGGCCGCTCGGCCTCGGTCAGCAGCTTGCCGAGGCGGTGCGGCTCGAGCCGGGTCGCGGCCAGGCCCAGGTGCGGGAAGTTGTCGAAGTAGTCGAAGGTGTCGAGGTCCTGGCACCGGATCAGGAACGGGAACCGGAACTCCGGGGCCTGCCGGTCTTCGGCGTAGCGCTGGAACACGGAGTCGAGCGCCCGCAACAGACGCAGCTGGCCACCGTCGAGAACGCTCAGGCCGTTGTCGGATGCTGTGGTCATCACGCTGCCTTCTGCTTGAAGAATCGCTCTTCGATCGCGTCGAGAGTGCGGAAGTCGTCCAGGTCCACTTCTTCGGGGTCGATCGGCTCGCCGGTCAACTCCTCGAGCAGGAAGATGAATTCGACGAAGGCCAGCGAGTTGATGGCCCGGCTGTCGATCAGGTCGAGATCGCCGTCCAGCTGCTGGATCTCGGAATTGCGCCCCAGGATGAACTCCCGGACCGCCTGCATCGGCTCGGTCGTCACTTGATCAGCTCCCTGCCCACGCCTGCCTTCGACAGGAACTTCCTCGTCCGCTTCAGCAACTGCTCGTGCGCCTCGTGCCGGGCGGGGTGCTCCAGCGCACGTCGCCGCAGTGCGAGTGCGTCCGGGATGCCGGCATCGCGGTATGCGGCCGGGTTGTAGAGAGTGGCGATGCTGTACTGCAGGTAGTCCTCGAGGTAGGCGGCCACCAGCGGCACCTCGTCCGGATCCCGCCTGGCCACCTGGCCGAGCAGGTGAGTGAAGATCATCCGGCCGAACGCGACGTGCCGGCTCTCGTCCTGGTGGTGCACCCGGTTGATCTCGCGGGCGATGGCCGGGAGCGACTGGTCGGTGGCCATGTGCGCGTTGTAGTAGTCCACGATCTCCTCGAAGATGAGGATGCGCGCGAACACGATCATCTCGCGGGCAACCGGCGAGAGATGCTCGACCGAATCGGCCTTCAGCGACGGCTGCGCCGGATACAGCTTGCCGCCGTAGCGCAGGCAGAACTGCGCGAAGAACCACATGTGCTCGTTTTCCTCACCGATGAAGTGGTGCAGGAACTCCGAGACATCCGCGTACGCCCGCTCGTGAATGCGCATCACGACTTCGCTCATCAGCTCACGGATGCCGTGGATGTTGAGGCTGAAGAAGTTGATCGCCTCGTACTTGGTGAGGGCGATCTGCTGCTCACGGGTCAGCTCGTCCCACATCGGCGTGCCGGCGAGCGTCGTCAGGCTCTCGCTCATCCACGGCAGGTCGGGCTCGATGGCGTCGGGCCAGTCGAACATCGTATACGGGTTGTAGTAGCCGGACTCGGCCAACTGCTCCAGCCGGTCCAGATCGAGCAGGATCGGCTCGATTCCGCGTACAGCCATGTTCAGTCGTCTCCTCAACGCACCGATCGGATATCCGCGCGTACCTGGACCGGCGTCGGTGAGCCGCACTCGTGGTAGGCCAGGGCCGCGTTGCCGGAAGCGGTGGACGGAATCACTTTGTTGTAGATCGACCCGAGGCACAGTTCCTGGAATGCGCTGGTGCTCGCGGAGAGCCGCGCGGCCAGCTGGGCCTTGGCGATGTCGATGGTCTTGAGCCTGCCGTCGTCGTCCTCGACCTCGACGCAGGCATGCGGCAGGTCGAGGGCGCCGCCGAGCACGCCGCAGAACCAGCCCCGCTTCGCCTCGGCCCGGTACCCCGCGTTCCGGAACCGCTCGGCCAGCAGCAGGCTGGCCGCGATGCAGCTCGTCGCGCCGAGCTCGTGCACCAGCCCGTAGTCGGCCTGCATGGGCACGGGGATCATCTGCCAGCGGTAGCCGGCGGACAGGTATTCGCCGGTCAGCCGCCGCAGCACCGGCGAGAGCACCGGAGTGAGCGCACCGGTCGTGGTGATCGTGGCCGCGTACGTCGCCGACCCCGTACCCGGGGCCGGTTCCGTGACGTCGGCGACGCTCCCGCCGTAGCGGACGATGTCCGGTTCCTCCAGGCGCCACGGAGCCTCACCGGCGCAGTCCGTGCACTCCAGCCGGACCTGGAAGTCCCAGGTCTTCGTGCGCAGCAGGTCGTCCACCGGCCGGCTCGCGAACCGGAAGAGCATGCGGAACGTCAGCTCCGGCTGTGTCTTCGCGGTGTTCGAGTACATGCCGAGGTTGTAGAGATCGTTGGGGTCGAAGTGACGGACACCGGACCGCTCCTCGAACGGCAGCCCGGCCGCCACGAGCCGGTCGATCTCCGCCGGCCCGCAGCGCAGCATCTCCTGCGCCACCGATTCCGGCTGGCGCTTGCTGGAATAAGGGGCGGGAATGAATTCGATGGATTGCGCAACCCTTTCCCAGGGCGTATCCACCGCTACAGGTTGGCCCGACACAATCCATCTCCCGAGGCAGGATCGGCACAATGATCGTCAACGAACTCCGTCGACGGTACCAGCGGGGCCGCTCGACGGGGCAGGTTGATGCCGCACATTTGCCCGTGCATTCTTCATTTCGTGCACGGGCATGACTTATCGCCCCGCCGAGGCCGGCCGCGACGGCGAGGCAATGGTTCGGATTCAGTTCACCGACCGTCCGACGATCGTGCAGGAGAAGGTAAATCCGCTGTCCGGGGCAGGAGTGCCGACCTCACCGGGCTCGTTCACGTCGCCGCACGGACGAGGATGGTGCGCCTGCGGGGGAACGAGGGCTTCTCGCCCCCTTCCCGGAGGAGAGCCCGGGTGACTCCGCGACTTGGGCACGTCGGCCACGGTACCCACGGGAAAAGCCCCACGGAATATGAGAAACGCACTTCCCCGAGTATGTCCGCCGCAGCTCACCCTGCCGTCGTCCCTGTATTACCGGAGCCCCGGTGACGCATCAACCCCTATCGCACCCTTAGCCGCTCCCACTAGGGGTTCGTAGGGGTAGAGGTGGGGTTTCAGGGGTCACGCCCGCCCAGTAAGGTCGGGCCAGAATTAGACTGAGAAAAGAAGTCTATCCGTTCCCGGGCACACACAGAGATTGAATACCACGGGGAGCCGTACGGTTGATGGCTGATGAAGAAAAGCTGCGTCAATACCTGAAGAAGGCCACCGGGGAGCTGCAGCGGACCGCCCGGAAATTGCACGAGGCCGAACTCAGGGATTCCGAGCCCATCGCGATCGTCGGTATGAGTTGCCGCTTTCCGCCCGATCTCCGCTCCGCGGCGGATCTGTGGCGGTTCGTGTCCGGCGAGGGCGACGGCATCTCGCCGTTCCCCGGTGACCGGGGATGGGGCGCCGTCGGCGTGCCCGGCGGCACCGACGCGATGCCGGAACCGTCGGCGCGCCAGGGGGGCTTCGTCGCCGGAGCCGACCGGTTCGACGCCGGGTTCTTCGGGATCGGCGAACACGAGGCGCTGGCGATGGATCCGCAGCAGCGGCTGCTCCTGGAGACCGCGTGGGAGGCGGTGGAACACGCCGGCCTCGATCCGGCCGGCCTGCGCGGGACCGGGGCGGGCGTCTACGCCGGTGTCTCCTACTGCCACTACGGCGCGGGGCCGCAGGCGGCGCTCCCGGCCGGCGTGGAAGACCAGTTGATCATCGGCGGCGCCCCGAGTACGGCGTCGGGCCGGGTCGCCTATGTCATGGGGCTGCACGGACCCGCGATCAGCATCGACACGGCCTGCTCGTCCTCGCTGGTGGCCATCCACCTGGCCTGCCAGGGACTGCGGCGCGGCGACTGCGAACTCGCGCTGGCCGGCGGCGTCACGATCATGGCCACGCCGGACGTCATCATCGAGTTCGGCCACCGCGGCGCTCTCGCCGGGGACGGCAGGTGCAAGCCCTTCGCGGACGCCGCGGACGGCATGGGGTTCAGCGAGGGCGGCGGGCTGCTGGTGCTGGAACGCCTGTCCGTGGCGCGGCGCAACGGCCACTCCGTGCTCGCGGTCATCCGCGGGTCGGCGGTCAACCAGGACGGCGCGACGAACGGGATGACCTCACCGAGCCGCGCGGCGCAGGAGGCGGTGATCCGGCAGGCGCTGGCGAACGCCGGGCTCACCCCCGACCAGGTGGACGCGGTGGAGGGGCACGGGACCGGCACGCCGCTGGGCGACTCGATCGAGGCCGAGGCCGTCATCGCCACCTACGGCGAGACCAGGACGGCCGACCGGCCCCTGCGGCTGGGCTCGGTGAAATCGAACATCGGCCATACCCAGACCGCGTCCGGGGTGGCCGGCGTGATCAAGATGGTCATGTCCATGCGCGCCGGGACCCATGCGCGGACGCTGCACATCGACAAGCCGTCCTCGTATGTCGACTGGTCCGGCGGGACGGTCGCGCTGACGACCGAGGCGGTTCCGTGGCCCGCCGACGGCCGGCCCCGCCGGGCGGGCGTGTCCTCCTTCGGCATCAGCGGCACCAACGCGCACCTGATCCTCGAGCAGGAGGCCGCCGCGGACGGCGCCTTCGCCCCGGCACCGGCCGGCGCCGGCGCAGTCTCCACACCCTGGGTGCTGTCGGCGAAGACCGAGCCGGCGCTGCGCGCCATGGCCGCGGAACTCCGCGATGCCCTCACCGCTCGGCCGGCTCCCGTCGCGGAGGTCGGTATCGCGCTCGCCCGTACCAGGGCGGGGTTCGGACACCGCGCGGTCAGCGTGGGCGCCTCGGCCGGCGAGCACCTCGCCGCGCTCGCGGCTCTGGCCCGGGGCGAGGACGCACCCGGCCTGTTCACCGGTGCGGTCACCGCCGCGAGAACGGCCGTGGTGTTCACCGGCTCCGAGCCGGGGGCCGGTGATCCGGTCCGGAGGCAGGCGGAACGCTTCCCCGCCTTCGCGGAGGCGTACGACGACGTCCGCGCGCGTCTGGAGGCCCTGCTGGACCGGCCGCTGCCGGAGTACCCGCGGGCCGCCGTGTTCGCCCTCCAGGTGGCGCTGTACCGCCTGATCCGTTCGTGCGGTGTGGTGCCGGACCTCGTCGCCGGTTCGGGAATCGGCGAGATCACCGCGGCTCACGCGGCCGGCGTGCTGTCGCTGGACGATGCCGCAGCGCTCGCGGCCGCCGCCGCGCGTGCGTCCGGCGCCCCGGGCGACGGGGCCGCGGACGAACTGCGGGCCACCGCCGAGCGGATCGGCTACGCGAAGCCGGACATCGCGCTCGTCTCCCCCGGCGAACCCGGCCGCCCGGACCACTGGGCGGCCGGCGATTTCCTGCGGCCCGGCACCGGGGACGTCCTGGCCGCCGTGCGGTCGCGAGGGGCGACGGCCTGTCTGGAGCTGGACCCCGAAGCCGTCGTCAGCGAGGACGGGGTGCCGGCACGCCTGGCGGCGGCCTACACGGCCGGAACGGCGGTGTCGTGGGAGGCCGTCTTCACCGGCACGGGCGCCGGCCGGGTCCGCCTGCCCGGCTACCCGTTCCAGCGCAAGCGGTACTGGCTCGACGCGCCGGTCACCCGGGGCCGGGGCGGGCACGAGGCGGTCCGGCAGTCCGTTCACCCGCTGCTCGGGGGCGCGATCGACCTCGCCGGCTCCGCCGAACGGCGGTTCACCCGGACACTGACGGCGCGGGAGCCCTGGTACGTCGCTCAGTACCGGTTGCGCGGCACGCCCGCCCTGCCGCCGGCCGCCGTCGCCGAATGGGCCCTGGCGGCCGCGCGGCACGGAGCCCACGGCGGCGACGGGGTCCTTACGGTCGAGAACCTCACCTTCGGTGCGCCGACCACGCTGCCCGGCACACCGGCGCTGAGCCTGCAGACAGCGGCCGAAACCGACGGCGCGGCCCGCCGGATCAGGGGATTCAGCGCCGATCCCGAGGACGCCGACGGCGGCTGGACCCTCCGGTTCACCGCCTCGGTCACCGCGCAGATCCCGCCTGCGCCCTCCGCCGCTGACCTCGACGGGCTGCGTGCCCGGATGACCGAGCAGGATCCCGCGGCGCTGTTCGCACGGCTCGACGACGCCGCAATCGCCTGCGGCCCGGCGTTCCGGCAGGTCACCCGCGGCTGGTGGCGGGCCGACGACGAGGCGCTGGCCGTCCTGGAGACCGATGTGGCCGCCGCCGATCCGTACGTCCTCCACCCCGTGGTGCTGGAGGCCTGCCTGCTGACCGCCCTGCCGCTCGTCGCCGACACCGGTCTGTGGCTGCCGGCGGGCCTGTCCCGTCTCACCTGCCACCGCGAGCTGCCACGGCGGCTGTGGTGCCATGTCCGCCGTACCCAGGCCGGTGCGCTCGACCTCGAGCTGTTCTCCGGCACCGGCGAACCGCTCGTCACCCTCGCGGGACTCACGCACGCCGCGTCCGACCTGGCCGAGCGGGCCGCGGCCGACGCGGAGCCGGATGCCGCCGGGCCGTGGGACGCCGACGAGCTGTCGCGGCTCGCCGTCGAGGATCCGGAAGCGGCACGGCAAGCGCTCACGGACATCGTGTTCGCCCGGGTGACCGCTCTGGTCGAGGGGCTCGCGGACGACCGGGAGAGCCTGCGCGCACGGTTCGCCGGCACCCGGCTGGGCGATCTCGGCCTGGACTCGCTGCGCGCGATGCGGCTCAGGGAGCAGTTCCGCACGGGGCTGTTCGTGGACGTGCCGCCGCAGCGCCTCCTCGGCGACACCACCGTGGCGGACATCGTCGACCTGGTCTGCCGGTCCCTCGCCGCCCGGAGCCTCGTCGTGACCGGCGACGAGGAGCCGGAGGCCACCGGACCGATCGAAGAACTCATCCTGTAACCCGCCAGGAAGGCAGGCACGATGACCACGGATCTCTTCGCCGAGTTGTACCGTCGCGGGGTCAAACTGCGGCTGGTCGACGGCCGGCTCCACGTGACGGCCCCGCCCGATGCCCTGACCTCCGAACTGCGCGAGGAGATGAGGCTCCGCCGGGACGAACTCGTCGAGATCATCTCGCGCTCCGAGGGCGCGGACGAGCCGGCGGCCCTGGTTCTCCGGCCCGAGGAGCGGCACGACCCGTTCCCGCTGACGGACATCCAGCAGGCGTACTGGGTGGGCCGGACACCGGCGGTGGAGCTGGGCGGCAACTCGACCCACTGCTACCTCGAGTTCGACGCCGCCGACCTGGACGTCCCGAGGCTCGGCCGGAGCCTCGACGAGGTCGTCCGGCGCCACGACATGCTCCGGGCGGTCATCCAGCCCGACGGCAGTCAGCGCGTCCTGCCCGAGGTCCCGCCGTACGACATCCGGGTCACGGACCTGTCCGGCGTCGACGAGGCGGCGCAGGAGGCCGGGATCGCGCGGATCCGGGAAGAGCTGGCGCACCAGGTGCTGCCCGCCGACCGCTGGCCGCTGTTCGAGGTCCGCGCGACCCGGCTGGACGACAGGCGGTGGCGCCTGCACCTCAGCCTGGACATGCTGGTCATGGACGGGTTCAGCTTCGGGATCTTCCAGCGCGACTGGTTCGGCTTCTACAGCCGGCCGGACGCCCCGCCCGAGCCCATCGAGGTCACCTTCCGCGACTACGTCCTCGCCGAGCGACGACAGCAGAGCGAAAAGCGGTTCGAAGCCGACAAGCAGTACTGGCTGGACCGGCTCGACCGGCTGCCGCCCGCTCCCGAACTGCCCCTGGCCGTCCAGCCCGGGCAGCTCTCCCGCCCGAAGTTCGACCGGCACCACGCCCGCCTCCCCCGCGAGCGGTGGTCCGCCATCAAGGAGACCGCCCGCCGCCGGGGTCTGACCCCGTCCGCCGTGCTCGTCGGCGCCTACGCCGATGTGCTCCGGCGCTGGTCGAAGCGGCCCGAACTCACCCTCAACCTGACGCTGTTCAACCGGCCGCCGCTCCATCCGCAGATCGGCGAGGTGATCGGCGACTTCACCTCGCTGGTCCTCCTCGAGACACGGCCCGAGCCGGAGGACTCCTTCGCCGCGCGGGCCAAGCGCCTGCACCACCAGCTGATGGAGGATCTCGGGCATTCCGGCTACTCCGGGGTCCGCGTCCTGCGGGAGCGCGCCAGGCGCCTGGGCGGCCGGCTGGGGGCCGCGATGCCGGTGGTGTTCACCAGCATGATCGGCTTCGACTCCGCGTCCAGCCTCACCGAACAGGCCCGGATGTTCGGCGAGGTCGTGTACGGCGTCAGCCAGACGCCCCAGGTCTGGCTGGACTACCAGGTGCTCGAGGACCGGGGCGATCTGCTGATCAACTGGGACTTCGTCGACGGACTCTTCCCCGACGGCATGCTGGAGGAGATGTTCCTCGCCCACCGCGCGTGCCTGGAACGCCTCGGCGAGAGCGAGGCCGCGTGGGACGAGCGCGAGCTGGTCGCGCTCCCGGACGCGCAGGCCGACGAACGCCGCCAGGTCAACGCGACCGAGACCCCCATCGCCGAGCGGACGCTCTGCGAACTGGTCGAGGAACAGGCCGGCCGGACACCGGACGCGATCGCCGTGATCTCGGCCGACGGCGAGCACACCTACCGTGAACTGGTCGAGGACGCCCACCGGCTGGCCCACGTCCTGCAGTCGGCCGGGGCGAGCCGGGACACGCTGGTCGGCATCATCGCCGAGAAGGGGTACGACCAGGTGGCGGCGGCCCTCGGCGTCACCCGGTCCGGGGCCGCGTACCTGCCGGTCCAGCCGCGCTGGCCGGCCGCCCGGCGGGAGCAGCTCCTGCGGCAGGGCCGGGTCCGGGTGGTGGTCACCACACCGCGACTGCGCGACGAGCTGGCCTGGCCCGACGGCATCCGGCTGGTGACCCTCGCCGACGCCGAGGTGCGGTCCGCGCCGCCCACCCCGCCGTCGACCGGTCCCGACCCGGCCGACCTGGCGTACGTGATCTTCACTTCCGGGTCGACCGGCACGCCGAAGGGCGTCATGATCGACCACCGGGCCGCGGCCAACACGATCCAGGACCTCAACGACCGCTACCGTGTCACCCCGGACGACCGGGTGCTCGCGCTGTCCGCCCTCAGCTTCGACCTCTCGGTGTACGACATCTTCGGTCTCCTCGCGGCGGGCGGCAGCGTCGTCGTGCCGGAGCCGGGCAGGTCGCAGGAGCCGCGGCACTGGACCGAGCTGATGGACCGGCACCGGGTGACGATCTGGAACACCGTGCCGGCCCTCATGCGGGCGTGGATCGACGCGCACGATCCGGACGTTCCCCCGCCCGGACACGGGCTGCGGCTGGTCATGATGAGCGGTGACTGGATCCCGGTGGCCCTGCCGGACCGGATCCGCGCGTTCTATCCCGCTGCCGAGGTGATGAGCCTGGGCGGCGCCACCGAGGCGTCGATCTGGTCGATTCACTACCCGATCGGCGCGGTGCCCCCGGAGTGGTCGCGGATCCCCTACGGCAAGCCGCTCGCCAACCAGACCATGCACGTGTACGACCAGTGGCTCGAACCGAGCCCGGTGTGGGCGACGGGTGAGATCTACATCGGCGGCACCGGCGTGGCCCGCGGCTACTGGGCCGATCCCGAGCGGACCGCGGAGCGGTTCGTCGTACATCCCCGGACCAAGGCCCGCCTGTACCGGACCGGCGACCTCGGCCGCTATCTCCCCGGCGGGGACATCGAGTTCCTGGGGCGCGAGGACTCGCAGATCAAGCTCAACGGCTACCGCATCGAACTGGGCGAGATCGCGGCCCCGCTGCGGCGGCAGCCGGGCGTCCGTGACGCACTGGTCACGGTGGACGCCAACCCCAGGACGGGCCGCCGCCAGCTGGTCGCCTACCTGGTGCCCGAGGAGGGAGAGGTCACCGCGGGGCGGACGCATCCCGACGCCGGCGCGCTGCGCGCCGCGCTCGAGGAGGTCCTCCCGGAGTACATGGTGCCCCGTCACTACCTCGTCATCCCGAGGGTGCCGCTGAGCGGGAACGGGAAGGTCGACGTGTCGGCGCTGCCCGCCCCGAGGGACCAGCAGGCCACCGGCACGACGTCCGTCCCGCAGGACGATCTGGAGCGGACGCTGCTGCGGTTCTGGCAGGAGGTCCTGGAGCGCGACGACTTCGGGACGGAGGAGAACTTCTTCGAACTCGGCGGGGACTCCCTGCACGCGATCGGTGTCCTGGAACGGATGAGCAAGGAGTTCGGCACGTCCGGGAGTCAGGACGACGGTCTGCGCAGGCTCTTCGAGAACCCCACGGTCGCGCGGCTGGCCGCCGTCATACGGGCCGAGGGCCGGTAGACGTGATCGAGCGGCCGCCGCTGCCGCCGCTGCCGTCGCCGGACTCCTGAGGCCGCTCCCGCACATGGCCGGCCGGGGCCGGGGTCACCCGGGTAGACACCTCCGGTGACCCCGGCCCCGGCCGGTCACGGAAGGGCTGCACCGCAGTGGTCCTCACGGGACGTCACACCGGTCACGCTCTTCCGTCACGTGCCTCACCCCCGCCCCGGGCCCGGCCTCGGCGATGGAGACGGCGCGACTCCCTTTCGTCGCCGCGTGTGTCCCGGTGCGGCGCGGTGTGCCGTTCCGTGCCGGCGGGCCCGGCACGGAACCCGGTGGACCGCCGGTCAGCCCTGCTTGCTGTAGAGGCGGAGCGTGATCGGGCCGCACACGAGGGTGATGACCGCGGTCGCGATGAGCGCCCAGGCGATGTCGCCGCCGCCCCCTCCGGTGTCGTTCATCAGGTGCCGGGCCGCGCTCGCGACATGGCTGAGCGGGTTGACGTCGACGACGGCTTGGAGCCAGCCGGGCATGGTGCTCGGCTGGACGAAGATGTTGCTGGCGAACGACAGCGGCATCAGCACGGCGTTGGCGATGCTGATGACGACGGCCGGGTCCTTGACGGCCAGGGCGACCGCGGCCCACACCAGGGACAGCGCGAGCCCGAAGGCGATGACGAGGACGACAGCGGCGAGCACGCCCGGCACACCGCCGTCGGGGCGGTAGCCCATGATCAGGCCCAGGACCACCACGATGGCCGAGGCGAACAGGTAGCGGGCGACATCGCTGAGCAGGCCGCCGAGCACGAAGGCGCCGCGCCAGACCGGCAGGCCGCGGAAGCGGTCGAAGGCCCCGCTGCGCACGTCCTGGGCGAGACGGCCACCGCCGTACATGGTGACGATGGCGATGCTCATGCTGAGCACGCCGGGCAGCAGGACCTTGAGGTACTCGCTGGTCGAACCGCTGATGGCACCGCCGAACAGGTAGGTGAACAGCACGGTGAACAGGATCGGGATGGCGGCCGAGTCGACGAGCTGCTTGGGGTCGTGCTTGAGCTTGAGCATGGCGCGCCTGCCGAAGGCGGCCGAGGCGGTGAGCGCCCCGGCACGGCGGCGTTCGCGTCCCGCGGCGAGCAGGGCGTCGATCGGGTCCTCCACCGCGGTGGGGGGTGTGGAGACGGCATGGGTGCTCATGCGTTCAGTTCCTCGTGGTCGTTGGTGTCCGTGGCGGCCCGATGGCCGGTCAGGGCGAGGAATGCCTCGTCGAGGCTGGGCTGGCCCAGGGAGAAGTCGGCGATGCCCACGCCGGCCTCGGCGAGCTGGGTCATGGCGCGTCCGACCAGCCGGCCCGTGTCCGTCGCGGCGGGCCGGGTGGCGAGGAGCATGGTCAGGGCGAGCGGGTCGGTGGCGAGCCGAACCGTCCCCTCCAGGGCGCCGGCCAGGATCTGCAGCGCCTGCGGACGCTGCTCGCCGTCGAGGAGCCGGATGTTCAAGGTGCCCGAGCCGACGCGGGACTTGAGCTGGGCGCTGGTGCCTTCGGCCACGATCCGGCCGTTGTCGATGACGGCGATCTGCTCGGCGAGCTGGTCGGCCTCCTCCAGGTACTGCGTGGTGAGCAGCACCGTGGTGCCGGCCGCGGCGACCCGGCGGACCAGTTCCCACACCTGGTTGCGGCTGCGCGGGTCGAGACCGGTGGTCGGCTCGTCGAGGAACAGCAGGTCGGGAGTGACGATCAGGCTGGCGCCGATGTCGAGCCGGCGGCGCATGCCGCCCGAGTAACCGCCGACCGGGCGGTCGGCCGCTCCGGTCAGGTCGAACGCGGCGAGCAGGGCGTCGGCGCGCTGCCGGCCGGCGGCCCGGGACAGGCCCTGGAGCCGGCCGAGGATCAGCAGGTTCTCGTATCCCGTCAGGTCTTCGTCGAGGGAGGCGAACTGGCCGGTCACCGCCACCCGGGTGCGGATCTTGTCCGCCTCGGTCAGCACGTCGTGACCGAGGACGCGGACCGTGCCGCCCGACGGGCGGGTCAACGTGGCCAGGATGCGGATCGTGGTGGTCTTGCCCGCTCCGTTGGGACCGAGGAAGCCGAACACCTGACCGCGACGGATCGTCAGATCGATCCCGTCCAGCGCCCGCTTCTCCCCGTAGGCCTTGACCAAGCCGCGCGCCTCGATCGCCGGATGATCTTCACCTAAGCTCATTTTTGACATGCTGTAAGATTTAGCTATCTCTTACAGGTTGTCAAGGTTGCGGACGGAGCCTAGGATTCTCGGCATGATCGACTCGTCCGAAGCCGCCCCGCCGCCACGCCGCCGCCGGTCCGATGCCCGGCGCAGCATCGACGCGATCCTCAACGCGGCCCGAGTCGTGCTCGGCGAACGACCGGACGCGAGCATGGAGGACATCGCCGCCACGGCCGGCGTCACCCGCCAGACCGTGTACGCGCACTTCCCCTCGCGCGACGCCCTGGTCGTCGCCCTCATCGAGGCCGCGGCCGCCGAGTACCTCGCCACGCTCGACGCCGCCGACCTCGACACCGCCCCGCCCGCCGAGGCGCTGGCCCGGTTCCTCGACGCCGGCTGGCAGTTCCTCCGCCGCCACCCGCTGCTGCTCAGCCCCACCGCGCCCGGGGCTCCGCGGCCCAACAGCAACGCGCTCTCCGACGTCGTGCCCCCGCGCCTCGAACGGCTCATCCTGCGGGGCCAGCGCACGGGCGACTTCGGCGCGTCCCTCCCCGCCGCCTGGCTCGCCGACGCCGTCATCGGGCTCCAGCAGATCGCCGCGGCACAGGTCGCGGCCGGGCGCGCCACCACCCACGAGGCGGAGAAGCTGTGCCTGGAGAGCACGCTGCGCCTCTGCGGCGGCGAGACCTCTCGCTAGGCCCCGCCGTCGGATCCCCGCCTGCCCGGCGACGCCATGCCCGGCCCGGGGCACGTGCCGCTAGGGTCTTTCGTTTGGATCAGGCCGAGCCCGGCATGATCCAAACGAGAGGCCCTAGCGCTCCCGGCCGGCCGGGACGACCGTGCGGAAGCGGTCCGGCCGTCCGGCGGTCCTCGCGGTGCCACGAACGCGGGCCGGCCGCACCGGTGACAGCCGCTCCCCGCACCTGCCCCGGTACCGAACGCGGCAAAGGTCTGCCCCGTGCCGGAACGGCGGACGGGGCAGACCTCGCCGGGAGCGGCAACGGTCACGTGGCGTCGGGCAGTTCTCCGTCGAGGAGTGCGAACAGCTCGTCGTCCGTGGCCGTGTCGAGGGCGAACTCCGCCTCGTCGGGGGACGGCACCCCGTTGTCCGGGTGGGCGTCGTCCCATCGGCTCAGCAGGGTCCGCAGACGCCTGGTGATCCTGCCCCGCAGCTCCTCCTCCGGTTCACTGCGCAGGAGGGCCTTCTCGAGGCTCTCGATCTCGTCGAGCACCGGAGCGGACCGCGGCGCCGCCCCGGAGGCGAGCCTGGTGCGCAGGTGACCGGCGAGTTCGGCCGGAGTGGGATGGTCGAAGACCAGCGTCGCCGGGAACCGGTAGCCGGTCGCGGCGGTCAGCCTGTTGCGGACGTCGACGGCGGTGAGGGAGTCGAACCCGAGATCGCGGAACGGTGTGTCCGGGTCCAGTGCCTGCGCGTCACCCGCGCCCAGCGCGATCGCGGCGTGCGAGCGCACGAGGTCGAGCAGGAACTCCTTCTGCTCGGCCTCGCCCAGCGCGGCCAGCTGCATCGTCAGGCCGGCGGCCGGGTCGGTCGCCGCGACCCGGAGCCGGACCGGCGCGTTGATCAGCCCGCGCCACAGGGCCGGGAGCGAACCGTCACGGGCGAGGGACCGGAGCCGGTCCGCACGGATGCCGGAGGCCAGCAGAACGGGTTCGGCGGAGCCCCGCGCGGCGTCGAACAGGGTCAGCGCCTGCTCGGTGGCCAAGGGCGTGAAGTACCCGGTGATGCGCGCCCGGTTGGAGCCGGTGATGCCGGCGGTCAGCTCGCTGGTCTCCGCCCACAGGCCCCACGCGATCGACGTCGCCGGCAGGCCCGTGGCCCTCCGGTGGCCGGCGAGCGCGTCGAGGAACACGTTCGCGGCCGCGTAGTTGCCCTGTCCCGGCGCGCCGGTCAGCCCGGCGCCGGAGGAGAACATCACGAACTCGGCGAGGCCGGCCCCCGCGGTGAGTTCGTGCAGGTGCAGCGTCGCGTCGACCTTGGGCCGCATGACCTTGTCGATCTTCTCCGGGGTGAGCGAGGGCAGGATCCCGTCGTCGAGGACTCCGGCGGCGTGCACCACCGAGGTCAGCGGGTGCTCGACCGGAACCGCGGCCAGCGCCTTGGCGAGGTCCGCCCGGTCGGCGACATCGCAGGCGACGATCTCCACCCGGGCGCCCAGCCCGGTGAGTTCGGCGCGGATCCGCTCCGCACCGGACGCGTCGGGGCCGCGGCGGCTCACCAGCAGGAAGTGCCGGGCGCCCCGCTCGGCGAGGTGACGGGCGACGAGACCGCCCAGCGTGCCGGTGCCGCCGGTGACGAGCACCGTCCCCTCGGGGTCCGGCGCCTGCGGAACGGTCAGCACGATCTTGCCGACGTGCCGGGCCCGACTCATGAACCGGAAGGCCCGGATCGCGTGGCGGACGTCCCAGGTGGTCACCCGCGGCAGCTCCAGCGAACCGGCGCGGAACAGGGACATGATCTCGGTCAGCATCTCCTTGATGCGATCCGGTCCCGCGTCGTCCAGCTCGAACGCCCGGTAGCGGGTCCCGGGGTGGCGGCCGGAGACGTCGTCGCCGTCGCGGACGTCCGTCTTCCCCATCTCGACGAAGCGTCCGCCGGGCCGCAGCAGCCGCAGTGAGGCGTCGACGAACTCCCCGGCCAGCGAGTTCAGCACGACGTCGACCCCCTGCCCGCCGGTGGCCTCGGCGAACGCCCCCTCGAAGTCGAGCGTGCGGCTCGACGCGATGTGCGCGTCGTCCAGCCCGGCGGCCTTCAGGACCGGCCACTTGCCCTGGCTCGCGGTCGCGAACACCCGGGCCCCGCGGTGCCGGGCCAGCTGGATCGCCGCCGATCCGACGCCGCCGGCCCCCGCGTGCACGAGCACGGACTCACCGGGTCGCAGCCCGGCCAGGTCGGACAGCGCGTAGTACGCGGTGAGGAAGGCCACCGGCACGGAAGCGGCCTGCTCGTACGACCAGTCCTCGGGGATCTTGGCGAGCAGCCGGTGATCGGTCACCGCGACCGGGCCGAACGCGCTGGGCAGCAGCCCCAGAACGCGGTCACCGGGCGCCAGGTCGGTCACGTCGCCGCCGACGGCGGTCACCGTTCCGGCGCCCTCGCCGCCGAGGACCGCCTCGTTGGGGATCAGCCCCAGCGCGACGACCACGTCGTGGAAGTTGAGCCCGGCCGCGCGCACGGCCACCCGCACCTCACGCGGACCGAGCGGGCCGGTCGACGGCGGGCACTCCGCCAGCGTCAGTTCCTCCAGTGTCCGGGTGCCGCCGCACTCCAGGCGCCAGGCGGCCGCGTGGGCCGGGGGCGTGAGGCTCTCGCCGCCGTCGGCCCGGGCCAGTCGCGGCACCAGCAGCGCGCCGGAGCGGACCGCGAGCTGCGGTTCCCCGCAGGCCGCTGCCGCGGCCCAGACCTCCCCCGGCCCGGCGTCGTCGGGGCCGGTGCCGTCGTCGACCAGGACGAAGCGGCCCGGGTGTTCCGTCTGCGCGGCGCGCAGCAGCCCCCAGACGGCGGCCGCGGCCAGGTTCGCGATGTCCTCCCCGCCGTCGGCCGCGACCGCGCCCTGGGTCCTGACCACCAGGCGGCCGGCGCCGAGGTCGTCGTCCGCCAGCCACTCCTGAAGCACGGCCAGCGCCTGCGCGGTGACCGTCCGGACGCGAGCGGCCAGGTCGGCATCGCCGTCGCCGGGACGGGGCCCGGCGAGCCCGGCGCCGCACCACACCACGAGGTCGGGCGCCGGGGCTCCCCCGGCCATCGCCGCGCGGAGCCCGGCCAGGTCGCCGTACGTGCCGACGACCGCACCGGACCTTTCGAGCCGCTCCGCGACCGCCGTGCCGTCCTCGCCCAGGACCGCCCAGCGCAGCCGGTCGGTGCCCGGCCCGGACGCGGGCCCGGGGGCGGGCACCCAGTCGAGCCGGAACAGCGCGTCCCGCACCGCCGCGTTCGTCGCGCGCAGCTGACGGGCCGACACCGGCCGTACGACGAGCGCGCCCACCGAGACGACGGGGCGCCCGTCGAGGTCCGCGGCGGTCAGCGTCACCCGGTCCGGGCCGATGCGCCGTACCTTGACCCGCAGGTCCGCCACACCCGAGCTGACGAGGGCCACCTCGCTGAACAGGAACGGCAGCCACAGTCCCGTGTCCGCCGGCGAGCCCTCCTGCGCCATGAGGATGCCGGCCGCCTGGGCCGCCGCGTCCAGCAGGGCGGGGTGGACCCCGAACCGGGCTGCCTCGCCGCGCTGCGCGGGGGGCAGGCCGACCTCGGCGTACACGTCGTCCCCGAGGCGCCAGGCCCGGCGGATCCCGCGGAAGGCCGATCCGTACGCGTACCCGCGCTCCGCGTACCCCTCGTAGAGGCCGTCCGTGGGCAGCGGCTCCGCGCCGGCCGGCGGCCAGATCACCAGGTCGCCGAAGTCCTCCGTGGCCGGCGAGCCGGTCAGCTCGCCGACGGCGTTCGAGGTCCACTCGCCGTCGACGGACGTGTCCTCGGGCCGCGAGTACACGGTCACCTGGCGCTTGCCCGCGTCGTCGGGGGCGCCGGCGACCACCTGGACCTGGACCGCACCCGCCGACGGGATCGCCATGGGTGCTTCCAGCGTGAGTTCCTCGATGCCGGAGCAGCCCGTCTCTGTCGCGGCGCGCAGCGCCAGCTCCACGAACGCCGTGCCGGGCAGCAGTGCTTGGTCGTCGACCGCGTGATCGGCCAGCCACCCGTGGGTCTGCGGCGACAGACGGCCGGACAGCACCACGGCGCCGCTGCCGGCGACGTCGATCGCGGCGCCCAGCATGGGGTGTTCACCGGCGCGCAAGCCTGCCTTGCCGAGGGCGTCGCCGGACGGCGCCGACGGGTCCTGCCAGTAGCGCTGCCGCTGGAACGCGTACGGCGGAAGGCCGGCGGTGGCGTTCCCGCGGTGGCCGAGGACGCTCTCCCAGGCGACCGGCACGCCGCCGGTGTAGGCCTGCGCGACCGAGCCGAGGAAGTCGTCCGGGCCGCCGCGGCCGCGGTGCAGCGTCCCGAGGACGACCGCGGCGGCGTCCGCGGCGGCGATCGTCTCCTCCAGCCCCATGGTCAGCACCGGGTGCGGGCTCGCCTCCACGAACAGCTCGTATCCGCGCTCGATCAGGGTCCGGGTGACCTCGTCGAAGCGCACCGGCTGCCGGAGGTTGCGGTACCAGTAGTCCGCGTCGAGCCCGGTGGTGTCCAGCTGCCCGCCGGTGACCGCGGAGTAGAACGGGATCCGCGAGGGGCCCGGGGTGATGCCGTCCAGCCGCGCGTGCAGTTCGTCCCGGATCCGCTCGACGTGCGGCGAGTGCGAGGCGTAGTCGACCGGGAGCTGCCGTACCCGGACCTTGGAGCCCCGGTATTCGGCCACCAGCTCGGCTATCGCGGCGCTGTCGCCCGACACCACCACCGAACCGGGCCCGTTGACGACGCCGATCGCGAGCCGGCCCGACCAGCGGGACAGCAGCGCCTCGGCCTCGTCGCGGCCCAGGCCCAGGGACGCCATCGCGCCCTGCCCGGACAGCGAGACCAGGGCGCGGCTGCGCAGCGCCACCACGCGTGCCGCGTCCTGGAGGGACAGCGCGCCGGCCACGCAGGCGGCGGCGATCTCGCCCTGGGAGTGACCGACGACGGCCGCGGGCACGATGCCCGCGTGCTCCCACAGGGCGGCCAGCGACACCATGACCGCGAACAGCACCGGCTGGACGACGTCCACCCGCTCCAGGTCCGGGGCGCCGGGTGCGCCGTGCAGCACGTCGCGCACCGACCAGCCGGTGAACGGGACCAGCGCCTCGTCGCAGGCGGTGAGCCGGTCGCGGAACACCGGAGCCGCCTCCAGCAGTCCGAGCGCCATCCCCGGCCACTGGGACCCCTGCCCGGGGAAGACCAGCACCGCCTCGCCCGACCGGTTGCGGGCCACTCCCTGCACCAGCCCCGGCGCGGGCTGTCCCTCGGCCAGGGCGTGCAGTCCGGCGAGCAGTCCGGTCCGGTCGTTGCCGAGTACCACGGCCCGGTGCGACAGGGCCGCGCGCCGGGCCAGCGAGCCCGCGGTGTCGCGCGCGTCCAGCTCCGGGTGGGCCGCGACGAACTCCGCCAGGCGGGCGGCCTGCCCGCGCAGGCCCCGCTCGCCCCGCCCCGACAGCACCCACGGCACCACCGGCGGGGCGTCCCCGGGTCCGGACGGCCGGGCGGCCGGGGCCGCGCCGTCGGGGGCGGGGGGCTGTTCCAGGATGAGGTGGGCGTTGGTGCCGCTGACCCCGAACGAGGAGACTCCCGCGCGCCGCGGATGCCCGCCGTCGGGCCACGGCACCGGCTCCACCGCCAGCTCGACCTCGCCCGCCGTCCAGTCCACATGGCGGCTGGGCCGGTCGACGTGCAGCGTCGCGGGCACCACCCCGTGACGCATCGCCAGCACCATCTTCATCACACCGGCCGCACCCGCGGTCGCCTGTGTGTGGCCGATGTTCGACTTCACCGACCCCAGCAGCAGCGGCTTCCCGGCGGGCCGGTCCTGCCCGTACGTCGCCAGCAGCGCCTGCGCCTCGATCGGGTCGCCCAGCGTCGTGCCCGTGCCGTGCGCCTCCACGACGTCGACATCGCGCAGCGACAGGCCGGCGTTGGCCACCGCCTGGCGGATCACCCGCTCCTGCGAGGGGCCGTTCGGCGCCGTCAGTCCGCTCGACGCACCGTCCTGGTTCACCGCCGAGCCCCGGATCACCGCCAGGACCTCGTGGCCTCGGCGCCGGGCCTGCGACAGCGGCTCGACCAGCAGCAGGCCGACGCCCTCGGCGAACCCGAATCCGTCGGCGGCCTCGGAGAACGCCTTGCACCGCCCGTCCACCGACAACGCGCGCTGCCGGCAGAACTCGACGATCACGCGCGGGCTCGTCATCACGGTCACCCCGCCGGCCACCGCCATCGAGCACTCGCCCGAACGCAGCGCCTGGCACGCCATGTGCAGCGACACCAGGGACGACGAACACGCCGTGTCGACGGTCACCGCCGGGCCCTCCAGCCCGAACACGTACGACACCCGGCCCGACAGGATGCTCGGGGTGGTCCCGGCGACCGCGTACCCCTCCACGCCGCGCGGGTAGTCCGTGGGGCCGGCGCCGACGAACACCCCGGTCCGGCTCCCCTTCAGGCTCAGCGGATCCACTCCGGCGCCCTCGAACAGCTCCCAGCAGGTCTCCAGCAGCAGCCGCTGCCGGGGATCCATGGCCAGTGCCTCGCGCGGGGAGATCCCGAAGAACTCCGCGTCGAACCCCGCCACGTCGTCCAGGAACCCGCCCTCACGGACGTACGAGGTCCCCAGGTGATCCGGGTCCGGGTCGTACAGGCCGCCCAGGTCCCAGCCACGGTCCGCCGGGAACGCGGAGACCGCGTCCCGGCCCTCGGCCAGCAGCCGCCACAGCCCTTCCGGCGAGGTCACACCGCCGGGCAGCCGGCACGCCATGCCCACGATCGCCACCGGCTCGCGGAGCGTCGCCTCCAGCTCGTCGTTGCGTGCCCGCAGCCGGCGGGTCTCCTTGACCGATTCCCGCAGCGCCCTGGTGATCTCTTCGATTGATGCAGTCATCGGGACCTCACTCTCCGGAGTTCCGCTCATGGCCGTCGTCACCGTGCACGGCGCGGATCAGTTCGTCCACGTCCATGTCGTCGACGGTGCTGGTCTCGTCGTCGACGGGCTGCCGGTGGCCGTCGTCGCCGTCGTCCGCCGCGCCCGGGGCGTCGCTCGCCGGAGCGAGCCGCTCGTCGAGCCGGCGTGCGAGGTCCGCGGGCGTCGGGCAGTCGAAGATGACGGTCGCGGGCAGCCGCAGACCGGTGGCCGTGGCCAGCCGGTTGCGCAGTTCGACGGCGGTCAGCGAGTCGAATCCCATCTCGACGAACCCGCGGTCGACGTCCAGCGCGGTCGCCGAGCCATGGCCCAGCACCGCGGCGGCCTGCTTCCTGACCAGCAGCACGAGCGCCTGGCGCCGCTCGGCCGCCGACATCCCGGCGAACTGGTCGGCTCCCTGCGCGGCGGTGCCGCCGGCGCCCGCACCGCGGTCCGGCCGGCCGCGGCGCGGCGCCAGCAGGCGCATGACGGGCGGGAGCGTCCCCTGGGCGTCCTGGGCGCGCAGCGCCTCACGGTCGATGTGCGCCGCCACGACCAGCGGCTCGCCGGCCCGGGCCCCTTGGTCGAACAGGGCGAGGCCTTCCGCGGCGGACATGGCCTGCGCTCCGGACCGGGAGAGCCGATCCCGGTCCAGGGCGTTCATCTGGCCCGTCAGCGCGCTGTCGGGTGCCCACAGGCCCCAGGCGATCGACGTGGCCGCCTGTCCGCGCGAGCGCCGCACCGCGGCGAGCGTGTCGAGGAACACGTTGGCCGCACCGTAGTTGGCCTGCCCGGGATTGCCGAGCAGACCGGCGGCGGACGAGTACATGACGAACATGCCGAGGTCAAGGCCGGCGGTGAGCCGGTCCAGGTGCACGGCGGCGTCGACCTTGGGACGCAGCACGGGCGCCAGGCGCTCGCTGGTGAGGGACGTGAACACCGTGTCGTCCAGCACGCCCGCCGTGTGGACCACCGCGGTGAGCGGGTGCTCCGCCGGGATCCCGGCCAGCAGGTCCGCCAGGGCCTCGCGGTCGGCGATGTCGCAGGCGGCCGGCCGCACGTCGGCGCCCAGCCCGGCCAGCTCCGCGCACAGTTCCCCGGCACCGGGCGCGTCGGCGCCCTGACGGCTCGCCAGCACGAGGTGGCGCATCCCCCAGGGGCCGGCCAGGTGCTTGGCCACCAGGGCGCCCAGCGTTCCGGTGCCGCCGGTGACGAGCACCGTGCCGTCGGGGTCCGGGACCGGCGGGATCGTCAGTACGAGCTTGCCGACGTGCTTGGCCTGGGCCATGTACCGGAACGCCTCGGGTGCGTCCAGGACGTCCCACGTGCGCACGGGCAGCGGCCGCACGGCGCCGTCCCGCAGCAGCCGGACGACCTCGGTCAGCATGGTCCGGACCGACTCCGGGCTCAGGTCGGGCACCAGGTCCACCGTCCGGTACACCACACCCGGATGTGCGTCGGCGACCCGTTCCGGGTCCCGGCGGTCGGTCTTGCCCAGCTCGACGAAGTGACCGCCCTTGGGCAGCAGGCGCAGCGAGGCGTCCACGAGTTCGCCGGTCAGCGAGTTGACGACCACGTCGACCCCCGCACCGTCCGTGGCGTCGAGCACCCGGTCGGCGAACGCGGAGTCCCGCGACGAGGAGATGTGGGCGTCGTCCAGGCCCATGAGCCGCAGTGCGTCGTGCTTGGCCGGGCCGGCCGTGGCGAACACCTCGGCGCCGAGGTGGCGGGCGATCTGGACGGCCGCCGTACCGACTCCGCCGGCCGCCGCGTGGATGAGGACCCGCTGCCCGGGGCGCAGACCGGCCGCGTCGTTCAGGGCGAAGTAGGCGGTCAGATAGGCGGAGGGGACCGAGGCCGCCTGCTCGAACGACCAGTCCTCGGGGACCGGGACCAGCCAGCGGTGGTCGGTGACCGTCTCGGTGCCGAACGCGCGCGGCATCAGCCCCATGACCCGGTCGCCCGGCTTCAGCCCGGTCACACCGGAACCGACCGCCCGCACCACGCCGGCGCCTTCACCGCCGATGAACAGGCCGTCGTCCGGGGGCAGTCCCAGAGCGACCAGGAGATCGTGGAAGGCGATCCCGGCCGCACGGACCCGTACCCGTACCTCGTCCGCCGCCAGGGGCTCTCCCGTCTCCGGGCACGCCGCCACCGTCATGGCGTCCAGCACGCCGGCCGGGTCCGGTTCGAGCCGCCACCTGCCGCCGAGGGGCGGTGTCAGCCTGCCCTGCGGTGTACCCGTCGCCGCCAGCCTGGGGATGAGCAGCGCGCCCTGCCGGATTGCGAGCTGCGGCTCGTCGCCGGCCAGCGCATGCGCGAGCAGGTCGGTGCCGTCGTCCTCGTCCAGGTCGACGAGGACGATCCGGCCCGGGTGCTCGGCCTGCGCCGAGCGGACCAGCCCCCACACCGGCGATGCGGCGAGGTCGTGCACGTCGCCGGAGTCCCCGGCCGGGAGCGCCCGGCGGGTGACCACGACCAGCCGCGTGTCGGCCGTCCGGTCGTCGGCCAGCCAGGTCTGGACGTCGTGCAGCACCGTGCTGGTCAGGTCGAAGGCCGAACCGGGCAGCCCGGCGCCGGCCGGCGTCGCACAGGGGAGCACCGCGACGCCGGGGGCCGGCGCGCCGTCGGCCAGCGCGCCGAGCAGGGCGGCCACGTCGGGGTGGGAGCGGAACGGGATCCCCGACGCCGGCAGCGAGTCGGCCAGGCCGAAGGTGTCCTCACCGAGGACGGCCCAGTCGCCGTCGACGCGCGTCCTGGGCGTCGGCAGCGGGACCCAGTCCAGCCGGAACAGGGACCGGTTGGCCGGGCCCGCGGCCACGGAGAGCTGCTCGGCCGAGACCGGCCGGGTCACCAGGCGTTCGATCGCCAGCACCGGGGCGCCGGTCTCGTCCGCCGCGGTCAGCGCCACCGCGCCCGGACCGGCCGGGGAGATGCGCACGCGCAGGGTTCGCGGACCGGGCGCGAACAGCGACACGCCCGCCAGGCTGAACGGCAGCCGCACCGTCCTGCCCGGGCCCTCGCCCTGCTCGGCGGACGGGGCGAGCACCATCGCGTGCAGCGCCGCGTCGAGCAGCGCGGGGTGCATGCCGTACCGGTCCGCCTCGTCCTGCACCTGGGCGGGCGGCGACACCTCGGCGTAGACCTCGTCGCCGTTCCGCCACGCCCGGGCGAGGCCCTGGAACGACGGCCCGTAGGTGTAGCCGGCCTCGGCTCCCGCAGCGTAGAAGGCGCCCGGCTCCATCGGCACCGGTTCGGCGCCGGGCGGCGGCCAGGCGGCCAGCGAGGCCGGGGCGGTGTCGCCGGCTGCCGCGAGGACCGCCGACGCGTGCCGCGTCCATTCGGCGCCCCGGCCGTTCTGCCCGTCCGGCCGGGAGTAGACGGCCAGTGACCGGTGCCCGGAGTCGTCGGGCGGGCCCACCACCAGTTGCAGGCTCACCGGATCGGCGCCGTGCAGCAGCAGCGGTGCCTCCAGGGTCAGTTCCTCGACCTGCGGGCAGCCCGCCTCGGCACCGGCGCGCAGCGCCAGCTCGGCGAAGCCGGTCCCCGGGAGCAGGGCCACTCCGTTGACCGCGTGGTCGGCCAGCCACGGCCGGGTGCCGGCCGACAGCCGCCCGGTGAGCACCAGGCCGCCGCTGTCCGCCAGTTCCACCGCGGCACCGAGCAGCGGATGGTCCGGCGCCGCCACGCCGAGGGCCGCCGGGTCCGCGGCGGCGCTCTCGTCGTCCATCCAGAACCGCTGCGGGTCGAAGGCGTACGTGGGCAGCGGGACCCGGCTGCCGCCGGGGATCAGCCTGTCCCAATCGAGGTCCGCGCCGTTCACCCAGGCCAGGGACAGTGCGGCGGTGAACTGGGCCATCCCGCCTTCGTCGCGGCGCAGCGAGCCCACCGTGACCGGCTCGGCGGCGTCGTCCGCCGACGTGGCGGTGTCCAGCACCGCGGCGGTCAGCACGGGGTGCGGGCTCGCCTCGACGAACATGGTGAAGCCGTTGTCGAGCAGCTTGCGGGTGGCGCGGGCGAACAGCACCGGTTCCCGCAGGTTCCGGTACCAGTACTCCGCGTCCAGCCCGGTGGTGTCGGCCGGTTCTCCGGTCACCGCGGAGTAGAACGGGATGCGTGCCCGCTGCGGGGTGATGCCGTCCAGCTTCGCCAGGAGGTCGTCGCGCATCGGCTCGACCTGCGGCGAGTGCGAGGCGTAGCTGACCTCGATCCGGCGGATCCGGATCCCGCGCCGCTCGCAGTCGGCGGTCAGTTCGTCCAGCGCGCCGGTGTCACCGGCCACGACGACCTGTGTGGGGCTGTTGACGGTCGCGATCGACACCCGCCCCTGCCACGGGGCGAGGAGCGCCGCCGCCTGCTCTTCGTCGGCGTGCAGCGACGCCATTCCGGCGGAGCCGGTCAGCCTGGCCAGCGCCGACGCCCGTACGGCCACGACCTTGGCGGCGTCGTCCAGGGACAGCGCGCCGGCCACGCACGCGGCGGCGATCTCGCCCTGGGAGTGTCCGACCACGGCCGCGGGGCTCACGCCGTAGTGCTGCCACAGACGGGCCAGCGAGACCATCACGGCGAACAGGGCGGGCTGGACCACGTCGACCCGGTCCAGGCCGGGCGCCCCGTCCGCCCGGCGGAGCACCTCGGTCAGCGACCAGTCGGTGTACGGAGCCAGCGCCTGCTCGCACTCGCGGATGTAGCCGGCGAACTCCGGAGAGTCGTCCAGCAGTTCCGCGGCCATCCCGGACCACTGGCTGCCCTGTCCGGGGAAGACGAAGACGGCCCGGGGCTTGCGCCGTGCGGTGCCGCGGACCAGTGCGGAGTCCGGTTCGTCGGCGGCCAGCAGGCCGAGCCGGTGGAGGTAGTCGTCCCGGCCGGCGCCCAGCACCACGGCGCGGTGCGGCAGCGCCGCCCGGGTGGAGGCCAGGCTCCAGCCGATGTCGCGCGGCCGGGCGCCGGGTTCGTCCGCGAGCAGCCGGCCCAGCCGGCCGGCCTGCTGCCGCAGCGAGGCCGGGGACGCCGCCGAGACGGGCCAGGGAACCGGCGGGGCCGCCGAACCGGGACCGGTGTCGTCGCCCCGCTCCCGCTGCCCGGCCGGTGGCTCTTCGACGATGAGGTGCACGTTGGTGCCGCTGACTCCGAACGCGGACACTCCCGCGCGCCGCGGGTGGCCGCTGTCGGGCCACGGCATCGCCTCCACCGCCAGCTCGACCTCGCCCGCCGTCCAGTCCACGTTCCGGCTCGGCTCGTCGACGTGCAGCGTCGCGGGCACCACCCCGTGACGCATCGCCAGCACCATCTTCATGACGCCGACCGCACCCGCCGCCGCCTGCGTGTGACCGATGTTGGACTTCACCGATCCCAGCAGTACCGGCTTTCCGTCGGGCCGGTCCTGCCCGTACGTCGCCAGCAGCGCCTGGGCCTCGATCGGGTCGCCCAGGGTCGTGCCCGTGCCGTGCGCCTCCACCGCGTCCACATCGCGCAGCGTCAGGCCGGCGTTGGCCACCGCCTGTCGGATCACCCGTTGCTGGGACGGCCCGTTCGGTGCCGTCAGCCCGTTCGACGCACCGTCCTGGTTCACCGCCGAGCCGCGGATGACCGCGAGCACCTCGTGCCCCTGGCGCCGGGCCTGCGACAGCGGCTCGATCAGCAGCAGGCCGAGGCCCTCGGCGAAGCCGGTCCCGTCGGCGGCGTCGGCGAACGCCTTGCACCGCCCGTCCTGCGACAGCGCGCGCTGCCGGCTGAACTCGACGAACACCTTCGGGCTCGATATCACCGAGATGCCGCCGGCCACCGCCATCGAGCACTCGCCCGACCGCACCGCCTGACACGCCATGTGCAGGGCGACCAGGGACGACGAACACGCCGTGTCGACCGTGATCGCCGGGCCCTCCAGCCCGAAGAAGTACGACACGCGCCCCGAGATCACGGCCGGTGTGCTTCCGGTCACCGCGTAGCCCTCGGCGCTGCGGGGCGCCAGCGGTGCCCCGGTCGCGTAGTCCGTCGGTCCGGCGCCGACGAAGACCCCGGTCCGGCTTCCCTTGAGGCCGAGCGGATCCAGTCCGGCGTTCTCGAACAGCTCCCAGGAGGTCTCCAGCAGCAGCCGCTGCCGGGGGTCCATGGTCACCGCCTCGCGCGGGGAGATCCCGAAGAACTCCGCGTCGAACTCGGCGACCCGGTCCAGGAACCCGCTCTCGCGGACGTACGACGTCCCCAGGTGGTCCGGATCCGGATCGAACAGCCCGGCCAGGTCCCATCCCCGGTCGGCCGGGAACCCGGACACCGCGTCCCGGCCCTCGGCCAGCAGCCGCCAGAACTCGTCCGGCGAGGTCACGCCTCCGGGCAGCCGGCACGCCATGCCCACGATCGCCATCGGCTCGTCGAGCGCGGCGGTGTTCTCGGCGACGACGGCCGGTGCCGCGGACTCGCCGGGGGCGAGGTCGAGCAGGTAGCCGGCGACGGCCGTGGCGGTGGGGTAGTCGAACGCGACGGAGGCCGGCACGCGCAGCCCGGTGGCCGCGTTCAGCCGGGTGCGGAACTCGACCGCGGTGACGGAGTCGGATCCCATCTCGCTGAAGGGCCGGTCGGGGTCCACCTCGTCGGCGCGGCCGTACCCCAGTACGGCCGCGGCCTCGGTCCGGACCAGGTCCAGCACCGCCCACTCGCGCTCGGACTCGGGCGTCCGCGCCAGCAGCCGGGCGAGAGCGCTGTCCCCCGCCTCCTGCTCGCCCTGACCCGGTGCCCCGCCCGCGACGCCCCGCACGTCGGGCAGTTCGTCGAGGAACGGCCGGGGGCGGGCCGCCGTGTAGAGCGGGGCGAACCGCTCCCAGTCCACATCGGCGACGGCCACGGATGTCTCGTCCTGGTCGAGGACGTGCCGCAGGGCGCGCAGCGCCTGTCCGGGCTCAAGGAGCGGGAGGCCCTGCCGTTCCGACTGGCTGGTGAACATGTCCCGCACCGCGGGATCGTCGGAGTCCTCCCCGAACGCGTTCCAGAAGCTCCAGGCGATGGTGGTGGCGGACCGGCCCCTGGCCCGGCGCTGGACGGCCAGTGCGTCCAGGTGGGCGTCGGCGGCCGCGAAGACGCCGTTCTCGGCCGCGCCCCACACGCCCGCGACGGAGGAGAACAGGACGAACGCGTCCACGGAGTCCTCGCTCAGCAGCTCGTCCAGGACCTGCGCACCCGTCACCTTGGCGCGCAGCGTGCCGGCGAGCCGGGCCGGCGTGGTGCCGGACAGCGGGCCGGGCTCGGGGACGACCGCGGCGTGGATGACGGTACGGACCGGCCGCCCGGCGGACCGGGCCTCGTGCAGGAGGCCCTCCATCGCGGCGCGGTCGGCCACGTCGCAGGCCGCCAGCGTCACCGAGGTACCGGACTGCTCCAGTTCCGCCTCGAGTTCGGCGGCGCCGGGCGCGTTGCGGCCCCGCGTGCCGACGAGGATGACGTGCTCGGCACCAAAGGCCGCCAGCCACCGGGCCAGGCGCCGGCCGAGCCGGCCGGTACCGCCGGTGACGAGCACGCTGCCGTCCGGCTGCCAGGTCCGCGGCGCGGGCCGGTCGGACACCGGGTCACGCACGAGCCGTCGCACGTGGACGCCGCTGTCCCGTACGGCCACGTGGTCCTCCGCGCCCAGGCCGCCGCCGAGCACGCCGCACAGCCGAGCGAGGGCGTCCTCGCCGGGTGCGGCGGGCAGGTCGATCAGACCGCCCCAGCGTTGCGGGAACTCCAGGCCGGCGACCCGTCCCAGGCCCCAGACCTGGGCCTGTGCGGGCGAGTGCAGGTCGTCGCCGTCCGCGTGGACCGCACCGCCGGTCACCAGCCACATCGGGATGTCGGCCGCCGCGTCGCCCAGCGCCTGGACGAGGGCCAGGGTGGCGGACGTCCCCGCGGGCACGTCCGGGAACTCCTGGTGCGGGCGTTCGTCCATCGCCAGCAGCGACAGCACACCCGCCGCGTCCGCGGCCGCCGCGTCGCGGAGCAGGCCGGCGATGTGCTCCCGGCCGTCGCGCGCCGGGTCCAGCGTGAGCGGCCGTACGTTCGCGCCCCGTGCGGTCAGGGCCGCGGACACGGCCTGCGCGCAGTCGTGCCCCGGGCCGGTGCCGGGAGCCAGGACCAGCCAGTCCCCGCTCAGCGGAGGCTCTCCCGGATCGGCGGCGGGCCGCCAGTCGACGCGGTAGCGCCAGGCGTCGAGTTCATGGCCGGCGACGTCCGGGATCGCGGCCGGTTCCGCGTCGTGGCCGGCGAAGGCCCGCTGCCAGTCCACCTCGGCGCCCAGCGTGTACGCCTCGGCGAGGGAGGTCGAAAAGCGCCCGGTGCCGCCGTCGTTGCGGCGCAGCGTGCCGAGTGCCCGCGCGTCGCCCCCCGCGTCCTCGACCGTCTCCTCGATCGCCGGCGTGAGCACCGGGTGCGGGCTGGCCTCGATGAACAGGTTGTGGCCGTCCGCGAGGAGCGCCCGGACCGCCTCCTCGAACCGCACCCGCTCGCGGAGGTTGTGGTACCAGTAGTCCGCGCCGAGTTCGGCGGTGTCCAGCAGGCCGCCGGTGGCCGACGAGTAGAACGGCACCTTGCCCGTGCGGGGCTTGATTCCCTTGAGGACGTGCCCGAGCCGCTCGCGGATCCGCTCCACGTGCGGCGAGTGCGAGGCGTAGTCCACGTCGACGCGCCGGAACCGGACGCCGTCGCGCTCGCAGACGGCCGCCATCTCGTCCAGGGCACCGACGTCCCCGGCCACGACCACGCTGGCCGGACCGTTGATCGCGGCGATCGACAGCCGGCCCGCGAAGGGGCCCAGCAGGGTGGTGACGGCGTCTGCGCCGAGGGCGACCGAGGCCATGCCGCCCCGGCCGGACAGCTGCGACAGTTCGGCGCTGCGCAGCGCCACGACCCGGGCCGCGTCCCGCAGCGACAGGGCGCCGGCGATGTACGCGGCGGCGATCTCGCCCTGCGAGTGACCGGCCACGGCCGCGGGCGTGACGCCGTAGGAGCGCCAGAGTCCGGCCAGCGAGACCATCACCGCGAAGAGGGTGGGCTGGACGACGTCGACCCGGTCGAGCGAGGCCGCGCCGGGCTCGCCGGCGATCACCGCGTCGAGCGACCAGTCGGTGAACTCGGCCAGCGCCTCGCCGCACGCGCGCATCCGCTCGGCGAAGGCCGGCTCGGCCGCCATGAGTTCGGCGGCCATGCCCGGCCACTGAGCGCCCTGACCCGGGAAGACCAGGGCGGTCTTCGGGTCGGTCACGGCCCTGCCCCGGACGAGGCCCGCCGCGGTCCGGCCGTCCGTGAGGGCGGTCAGTGCGTCGCCGAAGCCCGAGGGATCGCCGGCCAGTACGACGGCGCGGTGCGCGGCGGAGCCGGGCAGCGCGGCCAGGGAGGCTCCCACGGCGAGGACGCCGAGGTCCGGGCTCAGTGCCGTGAAGTCCCGTACGGCGGCGGCGCGTGCCCGCAGCCCGGTGTCGCTGGCGGCGGACAGCACCCACGGGACCGCGGGCCGGCCGGTGCGCAGGTCGGCGAGTTCGCGGTACCAGAAGCGACGGTGCTGCCACGGGTAGCCGGGCAGGCTGACGGGCCGGCGCCGCGCCTTGGCCGCGGCGGGCGCGGCGCCGGTGGCGAACAGTTCCGCCGCGGTGGCGGCGAGCCGGTCCACCGGGTCACCGGCGTCCGTCCCGACGCCGAAGCGGTCGGCCGGCGGCTCGGGCCGGTCCGGCGGCAGGACGTCGACGAGCGTGTCCACGCCGGCGGCCGAGATGTCGTCGGCCGGGCCCTCCGGCAGGCCGGCGGGCAGGTCGCGGTGTGCGCGCCTGGCCAGGTCGCCGGCCGACACGGCGGGGTCCTCGCCGTCCGCCGGCAGTTCGGGGATGCGGCCCGGCCGCAGTGCGACGCCGGACTCCTGCCCGGCCGCGAGGCGCAGCGCGTCCTCCAGGTCCAGCCGTCCCGCCGCCCAGGCGGCGCCCAGCAGTCCCGCGCCGAAGCCGATCACGGCCTCCGGCGCCAGTCCGACGGTGGCCCACAGACCGGTCGCGGCGACGTGGTGGCACAGCAGGTAGGCCGCCGGCCGCCCGGCCGGTGGCTCGGCGAACGGGTCGACGCTCACGCCGGTCAGCGCGGTGAGGCGTTCGGCGCAGTGGCGCAGCGCGGCGGCGTACTCCGGCAGCTGCGCCAGCCGGTCGCGCAGGGCGGCGGACGGGGGTTCGGCCCCGAACCGGAATCCGACGGTGCGTTCCGTGCCCTCGGGCACCTGTCCCCGGTGGGCGGCGGGCGTGTCGTTCCCTCGTGCCGCCGCCTCCAGGGCCGTCGCGATCTCGGCGGCGTCCCGGCCGGTGACGGCGAGCCGGTGGCTCAGCCAGGAGCGCCGGTAGGCGGTGGTGAAGACGATGTCGTCCAGGTCGTCCGGCGTCTCGCGCAGCCGGGCGGCGAGGCGGCCGGCCGCCTGGCGCAGCGCGGGTTCCGCGGCCGCGGTGACCATCAGGACGTAGGGGGCCCGGCGCGGCGGGGCGGCCGCCGGTTCCGGAACCTCCGGCGGCTGTTCGACGACGACGTGCGCGTTGCTGCCGGTGAACCCGAACGAGCTGACGCCGGCC
Organism: Streptomyces musisoli; assembly: GCF_016741855.1. Lineage (GTDB taxonomy): Bacteria > Actinomycetota > Actinomycetes > Streptomycetales > Streptomycetaceae > Streptomyces > Streptomyces musisoli. The sequence continues at coordinate 89,526 of NZ_JAERRH010000001.1, forward strand.
CGCCGCGGGTGGTCCCGAAGCGGCCACCGGCGCCGCTCGGTCACCACCGAGACCGGAAGGCTCTCCCAGTCGATGTGCGTCGAGGGCCGGTTCAGCGGATGCGGCGGGAGTTCCCCGTGGTGGAGCGCGAGGATCGCCTTGAGCAGCCCGGTGACGCCGGCCGCGGCCTCGAGGTGGCCGATGCTGGCCTTGGCCGCGCCGATCAGCAGCGGCTCGTCCGCCGCGCGCCCCGGTCCCAGTGCCTCGGCGAGCGCGCGGACCTCGATCGGGTCGCCGAGGGGTGTTCCCGTGCCGTGGGCCTCGACGTAGTCGACGTCGTGCGGGGCCCAGCCCGCGGCCGCGACGGCCCGCTTGATGACGGCGACCTGCGCGGACGCGTTGGGGACCGTCAAGCCGCCGCTGGCGCCGTCCTGGTTGACCGCGGTTCCGCGGATCAACGCGTAGACGCGGTCGCCGTCCCGCCTCGCGGCGGCGAGCGGCTTGAGGATGAGGGCCGCCGCGCCTTCGCCCCGGCCGTAGCCGTCGGCCGCCTCGTCGAAGGTCTTGCACCGGCCGTCGGGGGCCAGGGCACCGGCTCCCGACATGGAGACCGACACCGTGGGGGCGACGATCACGTTGGCCCCGCCGACGACGGCGATCTCGCAGTCCCCCTGGCGCAGTCCCTGGCAGGCCAGGTGGACCGCGGTGAGGGAGGACGAGCAGGCGGTGTCGACGGCGATGCTGGGGCCGCTCAGCCCGAGGAAGTACGACAGGCGTCCGGCGGACGCGGCGAACGACGTGCCGGTGCCGTAGAAGTGGTTGACGTCGCCCATGTCGCGGGTGAGCAACTGCTGGTAGTCGGTGGTGTTGAGGCCGAAGTAGACCCCCGCGGCCCGGCCGTCCAGCGCGGGCGCGGGCTGACCGGCGTCCTCCAGCGCCTCCCAGGCGACTTCGAGGAGCAGCCGGTGCTGGGGGTCGAGGGACTTCGCCTCGCGCGGCGAGACCCGGAAGAACTCCGCGTCGAACCCGGACACCTCGTCGAGGAAGCCGCCGCGCATGGGGACCTCGGGTCCGGCCTCCGCCCAGATGGGGTCGGCCCGGCGGGCGGCCGGCAGGTCGCGGACCGCGTGGCGGCCCTCGGCCAGCAGCTCCCAGAACTCGTCCGGCGAACTCGCGCCGGGCAGCCGGCACGCCATGCCGACGACCGCGATGGCGTCGTCCGCCCCGTCCTCGTCCGCCCGGTCGTCGTGCGCACTGTCGTCGTCCGCCGGTCCGCCGGACGGCACGGCTGGCGAGGTCGTCCGGGCCTGGTCGCCGGCGTCCGGGGCGGCCTCCTGGGCGGCTTCCGGGGCGGCTTCCGCGAGGTACGCGCCGAGCGCCTCGATCGTCGGCTTCTCGAAGACGATCGTGGTGGGCAGCTCCAGGCCGAACTCGGCGGCCAGGCGGTCCCGCAGCTCGACCGCGGTGAGCGAGTCCAGGCCCTGGTCGAACAGGCCGCGCCGGCGCGCCGGCCGCTTGTCGCCGGAGAGGCCGAGCACCGCCGCGACATGCTCCTCGACGCGCCGTAGCGGACCGCCGTCCACCCGCGGCCGTCCGGCGGGCGCCGCCGGAGCCGTCACGGCCTCGGCGGGCGGTACGGCCGCCGTGCCGTGGTCGTCCGGTACGGCCCCGGTGGCGTGCGCTCCCGGTGCGGCCCCGGTGCCTCGGGCACCCGGTGCGGCCTGCGGGGTGCGGGCCTCGGGGGCGGCGTCGTCCACCGGGTGCGCGACCATCTCGCTGATCACCCTGCCGTCGCCGTCGAGCAGGCTCAGGCGTACCTGCGCCGGTGCCGCGCCCGCCGGCCCGCGCCCCTGCTCGCCGGGCTCGACGCCCGGCAGCCAGTACCGGTCGCCGCCCCAGGACGGCACCGGCAGCGTCCGGTAGCGGCCCGGGGTTCCGGTGATCTTCGTCCAGTCCACGTCGACACCGCCGACGTGGAGTTGAGCGACCGTCTTGTGCAGGGCGAGGGGCCCGGATTCGCCGCGGCGCAGCGTGGCCGTGACCGGCCCGCGGCGCTGCCGCAGGCGGGCGGCGTCCGCGAGCTGCCGGATCAGCGTGGGGTGCGGGCCGATCTCGACGAACGCCCGGTCGCCGGCGGCGAGCAGCCCGTCGACCGCGGGCCACAGGAGCACGGGGTCGGTGAGGTTGCGTTCCCAGTAGCCGGCGTCGAAGCGCACGTCCGGATCGTCCGGCAGCACGCTGGAGATCATCCGCACCGAGGGCGTGGCGGCGGTGAGACCGGCCAGTGCCTCCCGCAGGAGCGGGCCGCACTCGGCCACCACCGGGCTGTGGAACGCGTAGCCGCCGGGCAGCCGCTTGCAGCGCAGGCCGCGCGCCTCGGCCGCGGTCGCGGCCGCGTCGACGGCGTCCGCGGGGCCGCTGAGCACCACGGCGTCCGGTCCGTTGACCGCGGCGACCACCACCGGCAGACCGGTGCCGGCCAGCACCGACTCGACCGTGTCCCGGTCCGCTCGGACCGCCAGCATGGCGCCCCGGCCCGCCGTCTCCTGGAGGATCCGGCCCCGCAGGACGGCCAGCCGTACGGCGTCGGCGCGTAAGAGCGCACCGGCCGCGTGGGCGGCGGCGATCTCCCCGACGCTGTGTCCGACCACGGCCTCGGGCCGGATGCCGCAGTCGGCCAGCCAGCTCGTCACCGCCGTCTGCACGGCGAGGAGGGCGGGCTGGGCGATGTCGGTCCGGTCGAGCCTGCTGTCCTTCTCGCCCCGCCGCAGCTCGTCGACGAGCGACCACGGCAGGTCCTGCCGGATCAGGGCGTCGAACTCGTCGAGGACCTCCCGGACCACGGGCGAGGCGTCGTACAGGTCCACCGCCATGCCCGCCCACTGCGCGCCCTGGCCGCAGTACACGAACACCGGCTCGGTGGTGCCGTCGGGGTCCACGGCACCGACGTAGGCGCCGTCGGGTGCCTCATCGATGTCGCCCAGTGCCGCCGTGAGTTCCTCCGGCCTCGCCGCGACCGCGGCGAACCGGTGCCGCTCGTGCGTGCGCCGGGTCGCGGCGGAGGCGACGAGGTCGCCGAGTCCGTCGGCTTCCCCGGTCACCCGCTTCCCCATCTCGGCGACCTGGTCGGCCAGGCCCGTCCGGTGGTGCGCCGAGGCGAGCAGCACGTAGGGGCCGGCGGGACGGCCGCCCGCGGGCCCGACGTCCGCGGGCTCGACGCCTTCCGCGATCACGTGGACGTTCGTGCCGCTGAGCCCGGACGAACTCACCCCGACGCGGACCGGCCGGTCCGTCTCCGTGAGGGCGACCGTGCTGAGCGGTACCGCCAGCGTGCCGCGGTCCCAGGGGACCGCGGAGGTGAGCCGGCCGGGGTCGGGCTGGGCGGGCACCTCCCGCGCGTTGATGACGTGGAGGCCCTTCAGCAGGCCGGCGATCCCGGACGCGCCGTCGGTGTGCCCGAACACCGCCTTGTTGGAACCCACGTAGAGGGGCGGGCGGCCCGGGTCCCGGTGCCTGGCGTAGACCTCGTCCAGCGCCATCAGCTCGACCTGGTCGCCGAGCGGGGTTCCTGTGCCGTGGGCCTCCACGTAGTCGAGGTCCGAGGCGTCGATCCCCGCGCGGTCGAGGGCGGAGCGCAGCAGCTCGGCCTGGGCGGCGCCGTTGGGCGCCGTGATGCCGAGGCTGCGGCCGTCGTGGTTGGCCACCGACGCGCGCAGGACCGCGTAGATCCGGTCCCGGTCGGCGAGGGCGTCGGGCAGCCGCTTCAGGACGAGGACACCGCATCCGTCACCGCGGAGGATGCCGTCGGCGTCGGCCGCGAACGGACGGCAGCGCCCGGTCGGCGAGATCGCGCCGATCCTGCTCATGAAGACGCTCAGCTCGGGCGTGATCATGAGGCTGACGCCGCCGGCCAGGGCGATGTCGCTCTCGCCGGACCGCAGGCTCTGACCGGCCAGGTGCACGGCGAGCAGGGAGGAGGAGCAGGTGGTGGTGAGGGAGGCCATCGGCCCGTGCAGGTCGAAGGTGTACGCCAGCCGGCCCGCCGCGAAGCTGAACTCGTTGCCGCTGGCATAGTGCGGCCCGATGCCCTGGATGCCGAGCGTCTTGGTGTGCAGCGTCGCGTAGTCGTGGGCGAACATTCCGAAGAACGCGCCGGTGCGGGTGCCGCGCCAGGCGTCCACGGGCCGCCCGGAGTCGCTCATCGCCTCCCAGGCCACCTCGAGCATCAGCCGGTGCTGGGGATCCATCGCGCTCGCCTCGCGTGGCGAGATCCCGAAGTAGGAGGCGTCGAACCGGTCGATCTCCTCCAGGAAGGCTCCGACATGGCCGGCCGTGCCGGAACCGGAGCCGCCCGGGTCGGTGTCCGCGCGGTCCCAGCGGGTCGGCGGGACGTCCCGGAAGACGGTCGTCGCGGACCTGAGCGCCGCGCCGAAGGAGTCGAGATCGCGGGCGCCGCCGGGGAACCGGCAGCCGATGCCGACGACGGCGATCGGCGTGGCGTACGGGCTCGTCAGCGGTCGTTTAGCCATTGAAGATAGTCCTTGCTCTACAATGATCTTCCGCAATTTCGGCATCGGGATCCCGGGGGGGGGGATACCGGAGGGGGCGACCGATGGGTGAGCCGAACCCCGCGGGGTCCGGCCATGTCGCCGTCTGGGTGGCGGTGGGCGCGGCGCCCGAGGGCGAGCCGCTCGATCTGGACCAGCGCGCCCGGCGCTATCGCCGGGCGCGGGCCACCGCACGTCGGGTCGGCCGGCAGCTGGTCACGGCGTACACGTCATGTCCGCCGGACCGCCAGGCCTGGGAGCGCGACGACCGGGGGCGCCCGCTCCTCGTCGACCCGGGCGGCCTCCATGTGAGCCTCAGTCACGCCGAGGCCGTGGTGGCGGCCGCCCTGTCGTGGGACGCTCCGGTCGGTGTCGACGTCGAGCGGTTGCGTCCGCTGGCCGACCGCGGTGCGCTGGCCCGGACGGCGCTGTCCGAGACCGAGCGGCAGGCCGTCGACGCGCTGCCGGAACCCCTGAGGGACGCGCAGTTGCTCCGCTTCTGGACCCGCAAGGAGGCCGTGGCGAAGGCCCTCGGTACGGGGCTCGCCACGAACCTGCGCGGCATCGTCACGACGGCCCACGGCGCTGTGGTGTCGCTTCCCGACGAGTGCGGCGACGTCTCCGAGTGGTCGCTGACCGACGTTCCCGTCCGGGAGGATGTGATCGCCTGCGTCACCGTGCGGGCGCCGGGCGTCCGGGTGCTGCCCCGGACGCTCGCGCTCCCCGCGGACGAGGGCTGAACGGGCCCGGGCGGCACCGGTCACGGCCCGAGTCTCCTCGGCATGTCCGCGCGGCTAGAAGGACGGAGCCATGACCGGGGCACGGAGCGTGCCCAGGTACGGGTGCCACAGGTGGGAGGGGTCCTCCTCGACGGCGGTCACGGTCTCCCGCATGATGCGCAGGACCTCCGGCTCCTCGTCGTCGTAGAGGTCGCCCTGGAGCAGCCGGATGATGTCCAGCCGGTACCGCGGGTCCGCCACGAAGGTGGTGAACAGGATGTTCAGCCGGTAGTAGACCGAGATGAACTCGTACCAGTTGCGGGTACCGTTGCGGATCGTCTTCTCGTACGTGGCGAAGCTGGCCCGCGAGAAGTCGCCGGTCTCGGCGGCCGCGACGATGTCGTGGCAGGCCAGTCGTGCGCTGTTGAGCGCGACGCTCACTCCGCTGGAGAAGATCGGGTCGACGAATCGCGCGGCGTCGCCGATCAGCACGTACCGGTCGCCGCAGATCTGCCGCATGGCGTAGCTGTAGTCGCCCTCGACCTTGAAGTCGGTCACCTGCTCCGTCTTCTTGAGCGCCTCGTACAGGTCGGGCCGGCTCTCCACGAAGCTCCAGAAGAACTTCTCGCGGTCCATGTTCGCCTCGGCGAACTGGTGCTTCTGGGTCACGACCCCGATGCTGGTGACGGTGTCGCTGATGGGGATCTGCCAGACCCAGGTGTCGCTGATCGGCAGGAAGTGCACGTAGATGTAGTCGACCTTTTCGGGGCTGTTGGCGACCGCGGACCGGTCCAGGCCGTCGAACCAGGCGTGGATGGCGTACTGGTTGAAGACGGGGTCCGCCTCCTTGATCCCGAGCTGCCGGCCGAGCATGGTCTGGCGGCCGGAGGCGTCGACGATCATCTTGGCGGTGATGTCCACCTCGCTGGAGCCCACCCGGCAGGTCAGGGTGACCTTGTCGGGGTCGTCGAAGTCGACGCGCATCGCCCGCATCCCCTGGAACACCTTGGCGCCCAGGCTCTCGGCGTGCTTGAGCAGGATGAGGTCGAACTTGCTGCGGTCGACGTGGAACGTGTAGTTCCGGTCGACTCCCGGCTGGTCGCGCTCGCTGAACAGGATGTCGGCCGTGCCGAGTTCGTGCGTGAGCTTGCTGGCCTGAGAGGCGGTGACGTTGAGCGACGTGGACGCCGTCCAGGCCGCGCCGTACTTGCGCGGGAAGCCGGCCGACTCGATCTTGGGCATCGCCCCGGTCTCCAGCAGCACCCGCGTGGTGGCCGGGACCAGCGACTCGCCCACGTGCGGCCGGGGGAAGTTGTCGCCCTCGAACACGGCCACCTTCATACCGGCCTTGGCGAGGTAGGCGGCAGCACTGGAGCCGGCCGGGCCACCGCCGACGATCACGACGTCGAAATCGACACTCATACTTCTCAGGCACCTTCCGCGGGAACGGCCGTCAGGCCGGAAACGAGCTTGCTGATGGACGTGATGTCTCGGAAGTTCGCGGCGTTGATCGACGCCAGCGGCACCTCGACCCGCAGTTCCTCCCGCAGGAAGTTCAGCAGGAGCGCACTGTTCATCGAGTTGAGGACCTCCCACTCGAGCAGCGGGGTCGACTCGGTGAGCTCACCCTTCGGGTCACCGTCGAGGAAGCTCTCGGCTATGAAGGTCCTGATCCGCGGTGTGACCTCGTCGAGGGTCATCGCGCCGCCCCTTTCCGTTGGGAGGTGGTTGTCACGGCTACGGTTCATGAACTGCTTGTTCCGGCCCCGCCGGCGCGGGCCTCCAGCACCGGGCGGTCGATCTTGCCGTTGCCGTTCCGGGGCAGCGGGGAGAGGATCCGCACCTCGTCCGCCACCATGTAGCGCGGCAGACGCTGGGTGAGGTACTGCCTCAGGGCCAGGACCCCGAGATCGCGGCCGGACTCCGGGGAGACGAACGCCACCAGACGGGTGTCGACTCCTTCGCCCACCGCCACCGCGGCGGCCTCCGCGACGTCGGCGTGGTTCTCCAGCACCGACTCGACCTCGGCGAGTTCGACCCGGTGGCCGCGGATCTTCACCATCTGGTCGCGGCGCCCCAGGTAGTCGAACGAGCCGTCGGGCAGCACCCGGACCAGGTCGCCGGTGCGGTACGGACCGCTCTGCGGCGGATGGCCCCAGTAGCCGGCCATCACCGTGGGGCCGTCCGCGACGAGTTCGCCCTCCTCGCCCGCTGCCGCGACCCCGCCGTCGCCGCGCACCGCCCAGACCCGGTCGCCGCCGGCCGCGACACCGATCGGCACCGGCCGGTCGCGGTCCAGGTCCGCCTTCGTGACCTCGTGGTACGTGCACACGTTGGTCTCGGTCGGGCCGTAGAGGTTCATCATCCGCGCCCCGGTCCACGCGGCCAGGTCGCGCAGCTGCGCGATGGGGAACGGCTCGCCCGCGAACAGCACCGTGTGCAGCGACTCGGGCGCCGGACGGTCGAGGAGCCCGCCGTGCCGCATCATCACCGCGAGGGCGGACGGCACCGAGTACCAGACACTGATCTGCCGAAGGTGGAGGAACTCCACCAGCTGCATCGGCGCGAAGGACAGCTCCGGGGGAATGAGGTGCACCGACGCGCCGGCCCGGAACGCCACGTAAAGGTCGAGCACCGACAGGTCGAAGGCGAACGGCGCGTGGTTGGCGAACCGGTCGTCCTCCCCCGGTGCCAGCACGTCGTGCGCCCAGTCGACGAACGCCCGGGCGTTCCCGTGGGTCAGGCAGACGCCCTTGGGCGTGCCGGTCGACCCCGATGTGTACAGGATGTACGCCAGGTCCGAGTCGGTCGTGGCCGTGTCGACGGGCGGTGCCGGATCGTAGGGGCCGTCGAGCCCCTCGTAGCCGGCCTCCTCGCCGAGTTCGGCGGAGATCCGCGGGATCCGGGCGTTGTTCGTGACGACGACGCGCGCCGCGCAGTCCCGGGCGATGGCCGCGACCCGGGCGACCGGGCTGCTGCCGTCGACGGGCACGTAGGCGGCGCCGAGCCGGAGGACCGCCTGCATCGCCGCCACCGTCGCCGGGCTCTTGCCCGCCCAGAGCACGACCCGGTCGCCGCGCCGGACGCCCTGGCGGCCGAGCCTGGCCGCGATCGCGTCGGCGGCGGCGTCGAGTTCGGCGTAGGTGAAGGAACCGGACGGCCCGCTCACGGCCTGCGCGTCGGGCCGGCGTGCGGCGGCCTCGATGACGAGCTGGTGGAGGGTCACAGCCCTGCCTCCCTCGCGATGAGTTCCAGTTGGATCTCGGTCGTCCCGGAGAAGACGGTGGTGGGCAGGCAGTCGCGCAACTGCTCCTCGATCCCGGCGTCGGCCAGGTAGCCGGACGCCCCGAACAGCTGCATGGCGTCGAGGCTGTTGGCGACCGCCGCCTCGGACACGGCGGTCTTCGCCATCGCGATCGCGCCGACGTCCGTGCGGCCCTGGTCCAGCAGCCAGCAGGCGCGGTACAGCAGCAGACGCGCGCTCTCCAGCCGCTGCCGCATCCTGGCGATCCGGTGCGAGACGGCCTGGAACCCGGCGATCTTGCGCCCGAACTGGCGCCGGCGGGTGGTCCGGCCGACGCACTCGGCGAGCTGGCGCTCCATCAGCCCCAGGTAGCCGGCGAACAGGCAGCCGCGTTCCCAGGCCATGGAGTGCTGGAAGATGGCCCCGCCGCTGCCCTCGGCCCCGAGCCGGTAGCGGGCCGGTACGACGCAGTCCTCGAACCGCACCCGCGCCGCCAGGCAGCCGTTCAGCCCCATCTTGGGCAGCGGCGGACCGACGACGACGCCGTCGAGTTCCCGCGGCACGGCGAACGCCGAGATGCCCAGGAAACCGGCGGCCGGATCCGTGACCGCGTAGGTGACGAACACGTCCGCGATCGGGGCGTTGCTGACGAAGGACTTCTCCCCTTCGAGCACGTATGCGTCGCCCGAGCCCTTGGCGGTGGTCCGGATCCGTCCGACGTCCGAACCCGCCTCGTCCTCGGTCATGGCGTTGCCGGCGATCACGTCGCCCGCCGCCATGCCCGCCAGCAGCTCGCGGGCCGCGTCCGTCCCGAACTCCCAGACGGGCACGGCGCAAGACAGCAGGTGCGCCGCGACCCCGAAGACCAGACCCATGTCGGAGCAGGAGCGGCCGAACGCCTCCAGGCCCAGCGCCGTGTCCAGAGCCCCCAGGCCCGCACCGCCGTGCTCCTCGGGAAGGCACATCCCCGTCAGGCCGATGCTCGCGGCGTCCTTCCAGGCCAGCCGCACCAGCTCCGGGTCGGTGCACGTCTCATGCTCGGCGAAACGCTCTGCGACAGCCGCGTTTATGCCGGCGTACCGTTCACGTTGAAGCGGTGACAGCTCGAAGTCCATCAGACGTTTTCCGGTGTGTATTCGACCGGTGCCAATTCAATCCCACCCCTATGACCGCACCCAGAAAGTTTCGGTGCCGCGACATTTGATTATTCTGGTCCGAACACTCGGCAACGGTAGGTTCCTGCCGGGCGGACCCCAACCCTTACCGCACCCTTATGAAAGGCGGACCCGCCTAGGGGTACGGTAGGGGTGTCAGCCGGGACGCAATCGACGTACTGTCCGCACGAGATCCCGCCCGGAAATGCCGAGAGGCGCGCCAATGCGCGCCTCCGTGTTCCGCACCGGATCGCCGGTTCGCCGCCCCACGCAGCGGCAGCCGGGTCGCCGCGCCAAGAGCGCGGGATCAGCCCCCCGTCGACGTGGCGCGGGGGCGCGCTTCGCCGCGGGGCCGGCCCCGGCCCGCTTCCTGTCGCGCCCCGGACAGCGCGGACGCGATGACGTCCAGCACTCCGGCCCGGCATTCGTCCAGGTAGAAGTGGTCGCCCGGGAAGATTCGCAGGTCGAACCGGCCGAGCGTGTGCTGCGACCAGGCCGCCGTGTCGTCGATGGAGGCCTTCGGGTCGCTGTCGCCGACCATCGCGGTGACATCGCACGACAGCGGCGGTGCGGAGTCGAACCGGTACGTCTCGATGGCCGTGTAGTCGGCGCGGATCGTCGGCAGGACGAGGTCGAGCAGGTCCTTGTCCGCCAGGACGCGTGGGTCCGTGCCGCCCAGTGCGCGCACCTCCGCGACGAGCGCGGCCGTGCCCGCCCGGTGCAGCTCCTCGTGCCGGACACGGGAGGGCGCCCGCCGGCCGGAGACGAACAGATGCGCCGGTGCGACGCCCTCGTCCCGGGCGATCCGGCTCGCCACCTCGAAGGCGAGGACCGCTCCCATGCTGTGGCCGAAGAACGCGAACGGCTGTGCCAGCCGCGGCCGGATCGCCGCATGGATCCGGTCGGCGAGTTCGGGAACGGCGCGGATGCAGGGCTCGCTGCGGCGGTCCTGGCGGCCCGGGTACTGCACGGCCAGCACCTCGATGTCCGCCGGGAGCGACCTCGACCACGGGAAGAAGTAACTGGCGGCACCGCCCGCGTGCGGGAAACAGAAGAGGCGTACGCCTTCCGGCGCCTCCCGGTAGACGCGGAACCAACTGTCGCCGTCGGTATATTCCACTGCCATCACCTTCCTCAGCGCAGCACAAACAGCCGATCCTCGAGGCGCATCCGACCTTATCCCCGGCCCCGGTGCGGCGAACCCCTAGAAAACCCTTATCGTGCCGCTTCCGCATTGCCCGGCATCGGCCCGTCTCCCTACGCTCGATTCGACGGCGTGGCAGCGGACACCGCAGGCGGGACGGGCGAATGCTCAGCATGGATGAAACCACCGAACTGCTGACCCGGCAGTGGCACTTCCCCGATCTGGCTGACGAGGCCGCCCTGGCCCGGCTGTGGAAACCGGCCGCGGCCCTCGGCTGGTTCGACCGCGGCAGCCTCGCCGGCACCGTCGCGCTGGTCCGGGCCACCGGAGCGGCCGCCTGCCCGCTGCCCGTGATGGACGGCTTCGTCGCCGCGGGCCTGCTGACGACGGCCCCGGAGATCGTGGCCGGCATCGCCGCCGGGGACGTCCGGATCCTGGTGGCGGCGGGGGACCCGGCGGCCGGGACGGTGCAGTTCGCGGAATGCGGGACGGCCGCCTCACACGTCCTGGTCCTGCCGCCCGCGGGCGGACGCGCCTCGGTACGGCCCGTGGAGTTCGCCGTCCCGCAGCCCGGGCTGGCACAGCCCGCCTGGTCCCGGCTGCACCTGGGCGGACCGGAGGCCGTCGTCGACGTCGATCCGGAGCGGGCCGCCCAGGCGCTCTCCCTGCTCAGGCTGGGCCTGGCGGTACGGGCGACGGCGGCCGCCCGGCGGTCCCACGAGCAGTCCGTCGCCCATGCGAAGGTCCGCCGGCAGTTCGGCCGGGCGATCGGCGGGTTCGGCGCGGTCCAGCAGCGCACGGCGACCCGGGAGATCGAACTCGTCGCGGGTGAACTCCTCATCGAGGATGCCGTGCGCAGGCACGCCGGCGACGCACCGGACCGGATCCTCGCCACGGAGCTGGCGGTGTCCCATGCGGCCGCAGTGGCACCGCGCATCCAGATCAGCGCCCATCAGACCCTCGGGGCGGGCGGGTACTTCGAGGGACACGACGCCCCTTGGCTCTTCCGCCGGGTCCACGCCGACATCGCGCTGCTGCCCACCTGTCCGGCACCGCGCGGAACCGTCGCCGACATCCTGATCGGGTCCGCCACGGGTCTGCCGGCCGTGGATTCCACTCCGCAGGCGGCGGCGATGCGCGAGCAGGCGCGCTCCTTCTGCGCCGAACACCGCTCCCGTGTGAGGCTGCTGGACGAGGACGACGACCCTGCCGTGGTGGCTGCGATGTCCGCGCGCGAGTGGTTCGGCATGACCTGGCCCGCCGCCGACGGCGGCCGCGGGGCCGGCCTCACCGAGCAGCTCGCGCTACAGGACGAGACCGCCTACCACCAACTGCCGGTCGCCAACGCGATGGGGGCCGTCTCGGTGGTCGGCGCACCCGTCGTCAAGCACGGGACGGCCGAGCAGAAGGAGAGGTACCTGCCCCGGATCAGGGACGGAAGACTGACCTTCTGCCTGGGCTACAGCGAGCCCGAGGCGGGCTCCGATCTCGCGTCGCTGACGACGACCGCCGTGCGGGACGGCGACGACTGGGTGATCAACGGGACGAAGGCGTGGATCGGCAACGCCCACACGGCGGAGTACATCTGGCTCGCCGTGCGCACGGACGTGGACGCGAAGCCGCCGATGGCCGGGATCAGCATGTTCATGGTCCCGATGGCGTCCGCGGGGATCCGGACGGAGCCGCACCGGGCTCTGTCCGGGCAGGTCTGCTCCACGGTGACCTTCGACGACGTCCGGGTGAGCGACTCCGCGCGCATCGGCCCGGTCAACCGCGGCTGGCAGGTCATCACGGACACGCTCACCAGCGAACGGCTGCTGCTGGCCACCGAACTCGCCGGGATGTCCCGTCGGCAGTTCGACGAGCTGCTGGCAACCGTGCGCGCCGATCCGGACGGCGCGGCGGGCCCGTCCGGGTCGGACGGGCGGGCCCGGCTGAGCGGCATGGCCGTCCGGGTCCAGGCGGTGAACCTGCTGCTCGCCGAGGCCGCCGCGAAGGCGGAGTCCAGCGCCGTGCACACCGCACGTCTCACCTCGGCGATGGCCGGCGTGCTGGCCGCGGAGGTGGCGGAGCGGCTCAGCCGCGACGCGCTGGAGATCCTCGGCCCCGCGGCGGCCCTCTGCGCGCCGGACGCGCCCGGCGGGGGCATCTTCGAGCAGGGCCTGCGCCTGTCCGTCCTCGCGTTCCTCGGCGGCGGCACCAACGACGTGCAACGCGGCCTGATCGCCCGCGGCCTCGGCCTGAGCTGACCACCCGGATCACCGGCGGCCTCGACCGACCTGCCCCGATCACTTACGACCTCGGCCCGACCTGAACTGACCCGATCACCACGGCCTCGGCCCGACCTGAGCTGACCCGTCCCGATCACCCACGGCCTCGGTCCGCCCCGCCCCGGCTCCCGGGGCTGCCGCCTGGCCGGGCGCGGAGACCGCGGTCCGCCCCCGGAGGGCCCCGCCGGGGCCGGCCGTTCCCCCGTCGGTCACGTCGACGTCCGCCACGGGCCGGGCAGCGGCGAGCGTCGGCCGGCCGGCTCCGGTTCCTCCCGTGTGTCCTGCAACCGCGGGGCGTGAAAACGCCTTCCCTGTATCGCCGTTTCGGTCTTGCCTCTTCGGTAGTGCCTCTCGATCACCTCTTCAGCAGTGCCTTCCGAGCAAAGGGGATGGAATGAGCGAGTACGACTACGTCGTCGTCGGCGCCGGGTCCGCGGGCTGTGTGCTGGCGGCACGTCTGTCGGAGGACCCCGAGGTGCGGGTGGCGGTGATCGAGGCGGGCGGCCCCGACTCCGCGCGGGAGATCCATGTCCCGGCCGCCTTCCCCCAGCTGTTCAAGAGCGACCTCGACTGGGACCTCGACTCCGAGCCCGAGCCGGGCATCGGCGGCCGGCGGACCTACCTGCCCCGCGGCAGGATGTTCGGCGGTTGCAGCTCGATGAACGCGATGATCTACATCCGCGGCAACCGTGCCGACTACGACGGCTGGGCCGCGGCCGGGGCCACCGGCTGGTCGTACGACGAGGTGCTGCCGTACTTCCGGCGCGCGGAGGACAACGAGCGCGGCGAGGACGAATTCCACGGCGTCGGCGGGCCGTTGACGGTCAGCGAGGGCCGATCCGGCCACCCGCTCGCGTCGGCCTTCGTACGGGCCGCCGAGCAGGCCGGCCACAAGGCGAACGACGACTTCAACGGGGAGACCCAACTGGGCGTCGGCCGCTACCAGCTCACCCAGCGCGACGGACTGCGCTGCAGCACCGCCGTGGCCTATCTGCGCCCCGCCCTCGCACGGCCGAACCTCACCGTGCTCCCCTCCTCCCGCGCGCACCGCGTGGTGATCGAGGGCGGCCGGGCGACGGGCGTGGAGGTGGAGCGCGGCGGCACCGTCGAGGTGATCCGCGCCGGGCGCGAGGTGATCCTGTCCGCCGGCACCTACGAGTCCCCGAAGCTGCTGATGCTGTCCGGGGTCGGGCCCGCCGCGGTCCTGTCCGCCTTCGGCATCACCGTCATCCGCGATCTGCCGGTCGGCCTGGGCCTCCAGGACCACTACATGACGCTGCTCAACTTCCGCACCGATCAGGAGTCGCTGATCAGCGCGGCGAGCCCGGACAACGCGGCGCTCCTGGAGAGTGCCGGGCGGGGCCCATTGACCTCCAACATCGGTGAGGCCGGGGGCTTCTTCCGCAGCCGTGACGCGCTGGACGCACCGGACCTCCAGTTCCACGCCGCCCCCGTGCTGTTCCACCAGGAGGGGCTCGGTCCGGCCACCGAGCACGGCTTCGCCTTCGGCCCGTGCGTGCTCGCCCCGACCAGCCGCGGCGCGGTGACCCTGCGCTCATCGCGCCCGGACGTGGCACCCCGGATCGTGCACAACTACCTGACGACGGCAAAAGACCGGGCGTGTCTCGTCGCCGGTGTCCGGCTCGCGCTGGACATCGCGGCGCAGCGGGCGGTGGCCGACCTCGTGACGGGGCCGTACGGCGACGCTCCGGCGGCCTCGGACTCCGACGCGGACCTCCTCGCCTGGGCACAGCGGTCCGGGCAGACCCTGTACCACCCGACGTCGACCTGTGCCATCGGCGCGGTGGTCGACCCCGAGCTGCGCGTGCTCGACGTGTCGGGCCTGCGGGTCGTCGACGCCTCGGTGTTCCCGGCGGTGCCGCGCGGGAACACCAACGCGCCCACGGTCATGGCCGCGGAGAAGGCGGCCGACCTCGTCAGGGGGACGGCGCCGGCGCTACGGGGCTGAGCCGCCCGGCTTGCCCGACGCCGCACCGTCGGCCTGCCCGCGCGCGGACAGGCCGGCGTGGCGGTCCGGGTTCACCACCGTGGACAGGCCGTTGAGCAGGAGGCGGGTGCCGCCGCGCAGATGGGCGGCGTCCTGGGTGCCGTCTCCCGTGGGCACGAGCCAGGTGTACTGCTCGGTCCAGGTCAGGCGGGAGCCGCCGGCCTCGTCGGACAGTTCGACGGTGACGAGGGAGATCCAGCGGCGGCTGCCGTCGACCTCGGCCTCGTAGACGTGGACGATCCGGGTGTCCGGAACGATGTCCAGGAACCGGGAGCGGTAGGCGAGGCGCTCCTCGGTGTCTGCGGAGACGAAGACGTTACGGGCTTCCTCGCCGCCGCCGACCCGGAAGTCCAGTGCGTGCTCGGCGGTGGCGGACCCGCCGGGCAGGCGGAACCAGCGGCTCCGCAGGGATGGGTCGGCGAACCCGCGGAAGACCTCGGCCCGCGGCACCGTGAAGCTCAGACCGACCGAGAACGAGCCGTGCCGGGCGGGGAAGGCCGGGCCGTCGTCCGCGGCACGGGCCGCTTCGGCCCGCGTGGGGCGTCCTGCGTCCATCGACCCAACCTAACACGGGCCCGGCGGCCCCGGCGGGACGGCAACTACTGGTGGGACAGGCCTGGTTGAGGCGACCGCACGGTTACCCGGCCCGGTGCCCGCCCGGCTCGGCGGACGCGGACGGGCGTCCGTCAGGCTCGGCGGACCCGGCTAGGTGCCCGCCCGGCTCGGCGGACCCGGCCAGGCCCCCGCCCGGTTCAGCGGACGCGGTCCGTCGCACGGCCGGCCAGCAGGTCCCGCAGTTCCCGGGCGTTGCGCCGGCTGACGGCGAGGACCCGGTCGCCGATCCGGACGGTCAGGTTGCCGCCCTCCACCCGGAGTTCCTCGATCCGGCCGAGGGCGACGAGACGGCTGCGGTGGATCCGGACGAATCCGCGCGAGCGCCACTGCTCCTCCAGGGTGGACAGCGGTATCCGCACCAGATGGCTGCCGCGGCCCGTGTGCAGCCGCGCGTAGTCGCCCTGTGCCTCGACATAGGTGATGTCGGCGAGGGGCACGAACCGGGTCACCCCGCCCAGCTCCACGGGCACCTGGTCGCCGACGGCGGGGGCGGCGGGCGCGAGCACGGCCGGACGGGGCCCCTGCCCGGCCCGGACCAGCTCGGCGACCCGTCGTACCGCCTCGGCGAAGCGCTCCTTGCGCAGCGGCTTGAGCAGGTAGTCCACGGCCTTGAGGTCAAAGGCGCGCACGGCGAAGTCCTCGTGCGCGGTGACGAAGACCACCAGCGGCGGCGCGGCGAACCCGCCCAGCAGCCGGGCCAGTTCGAGGCCGCTCAGGCCGGGCATGTCGATGTCGAGGAAGACGACGTCGAAGCCCTGTGTGCCGTCCGGGCCCTCCGCCATGGCCCCGCTCAGCCGGCGCAGCGCCTCGGTGGCCTCCAGGGCGGGCACCGCCGTACCGACCCGCGGGTCCTCCCCCAGCAGGTACAGCAGCTCGTCGAGCGCGGGTCTCTCGTCGTCCACGGCCAGGACGCGCAAGGGCACGTCGGTCACCCTCATCTCCGGCGGCTCCCCTCGTCCTCGACCGTTCCTCCATGGTGGTCCCGCCGGTCACCGCCGTCGAGATCACGGACGGCGGTGTGTCCCGGCCGTGACCGGGCCGTGCTCCCCGGGTTGCCGTTCCTACTTGAGGCCGCTGAGCATGACGCCGCGGATGTAGTGCTTCTGGAGCAGCAGGAAGAGGATCAGGACCGGCAGGACGCTCAGGACGAGTCCGGCCATGACGACGGGCATCGTACGGGTCGGGTCGACGTGGTCCTGGAGGAGCTGGATGCCGACGGGCAGGGTCATCACGTCCGGGTCGGCCGTCGAGACGAGCAGCGCCCAGATGTACTCGTTCCAGGCGTCCACGAAGGTCAGCAGTCCGAGCGTCACCACGACCGGCTTGGTCTGCGGGACGACGATCCGCCACCACACGGCGAACTCGCCGGCGCCGTCGATGCGCGCGGCCTCCAGGACCTCGTCCGGGATCGCGATCATGAACTGGCGCGTCAGGAAGATCCCGAAGCC
The DNA here is from genome assembly GCF_016741855.1 of Streptomyces musisoli. Taxonomy (GTDB): domain Bacteria; phylum Actinomycetota; class Actinomycetes; order Streptomycetales; family Streptomycetaceae; genus Streptomyces; species Streptomyces musisoli. The sequence goes on from NZ_JAERRH010000001.1 coordinate 106,654, forward strand.
GTTGACGAGGAACGGCATCGCGAGCGCCACGATGCTGACGGTCAGGCCCGCCCCGCCGCGCCCGAGCAGGTCGTTGCCGCCCGCGAGCGGCCAGTGCACCAGGATCAGGAAGTGCGGGACGAAGAAGAGGAACGGCGGGAACATCATCGTCGACAGCACGAGCCGGAAGACGAAGTCCCGGCCGGGGAAGCGGAGTTTGGCGAGCGCGTAGCCGGCGAGCGACGAGGTGAGCAGCACCGATCCGGTGATCAGGGCGGTGGCGACGACGCTGTTGCGGAAGAGCAGCGGCAGGTCGAGCTGATCGACCGCCGCCCGGTAGTTGGACGGGTCGAAGGCCCGGGGCAGGAACCGGTACGGCAGTGTGCCGGCCTCGCCGGGCCCCTTGAAGGACGTCATCACCATGTCGAGGAACGGCACCACCGTGAGCACCGCGCCGGTTGCGACCAGCAGGTACGACAGCCACGGGAAGCGGCGGCGGTTCATGCGTCCTCCCCCTTGCGCCGGAAGATCCACAACTGTGCCAGGGTGATCGCGAGGACCACCGTGAACAGCACGAACGCGGCGGCGCTCGCGGTGCCCCAGTCACCGTGGCTGAAGGCCTGCCGGTACATCTCCAGCGCGGCCACGTCGGTCGCGTCGCCCGGGCCGCCCTTGGTCATCACGATGATCAGCGCGAACGACTGGAGCCCGGTGAGGAACTGGGTGACGCACACGAACAGCAGGGCCGGGCGCAGCAGCGGCAGCGTGATCCTCAGGAAGACGGTGCCGGGGCCGGCGCCGTCGAGTGCGGCGGCCTCGTAGTACGACCCGGGAATGGACTTCAGCCCGGCGGTCAGGACGAGGATCGCCGAGCCTACCGAGGCCCAGGCCTGGACGACCACGACCGCGGGCAGCGCGGTGTCCGGGTCCTGGAGGAACGCCACCGAGCCGAGCCCGAGGGCGTTGAGGACGCCGTTGACCAGGCCGCCCGGCTCGTACATGTACTTCCACACGTTGCCGACGGCGACGACGGTCGTGACGATCGGCAGGAAGTACAGGGTGCGCCACAGCCCCTGGAAGCGCAGCTTGTCGATGCAGGTGGCGACGAGCAGGGAGCCGGCGAGCGCGAGGGCCACGGTGCCCAGGGCGAACAGCAGCGTGTTGGTGAGGATCGGCGTAAGGAACGTCGATCCGTCCGCGAAGAGGCCGGTGAAGTTGTCCAGGCCGACCGGGTCGATGTCGCCGAGGTCGAACCCGGTCCAGCGGGACATCGACAGCAGCAGCGCGAAGCCGAGCGGCAGGGCCAGGAAGACCGCGAAGAACAGCAGCGCCGGCGCCAGGAAGAGGTAGGCGACGACGGCCTGGCGGCGCCGGGCCCGGCCGCGGCCGCCGAGGGCGCCGGCGGCGGCCCGCGTGGGGTGCGGGGCCCGCTCGGTCGTCTCCGGCGCCAGGGTGTTCACCATGAGCGCGCCACCTCCTGGTCGACCTGCCGGCGGGTGGTGCGCAGTGCCTCGTCGACGGACTGCTGACCGGTCCACAGCGCCTCGATGTTCTTCCGCAGCAGCGACTTGGCCTGCTGCGCGCCCGGCACGTTGGGCTCCGGCACCGCGTACGCCAGCGCGTCGAGGAACGGGCGCAGGTTCGGGTCGCCGCCCGCGCCGAGGAGCGTGCGCATGTCGTCGGCGCGGCCGGTCAGGGAGCCGACCGACACCTGAAGCGTGCTCATCCGGGTCGCTCTCGCGCCCTTCGAGGCGCCCTTCACGCCCGCCTTCCGGGCGTTGAGCCAGCTCAGGAACTGCCAGGCTTCGCGCGGGAACCTGCTGGCCGTGTTGACCCCCAGCATGAAGCCGGTGCAGAGCGTGGCGCGTTCGTCGTGCGCCTCGGGGACCGGCACGGGCGCGACGCCGACGTCCCGGTAGGCGCTGCCCATCAGGGACTTCAGGCTGCCGGTCCACCAGCCGGCGCCCACCACCATGGCCACCTGCCCGGACGGGAACGCCTGGTAGACGTTGACGCCGGGGGCGCTCGCGCCGCGGGTGACGAGGCGGTGCTCCAGTCCGAACACGGCCCGCCCGGCCGGCGAGTCGATGGCGGTGCTCCTGCCGTCCGCGGCGACGAACCGTCCGCCGGCTGCGTTGAGCAGGGCGAGTGTCTGGCCGACGGTGGTGGAGTCGTCGTAGGTGGACAGCCCGAATCCCTGGACGAGCGTGTTGCCGTACCGGTCCCGCCGGGCGGTGCGGTAGGCCGTCTCCTCCAGTTCCCGCCAGGTGTGCGGGGGGCCGGCGGCGCCGGCCTCGCGCAGCAGCCGCTTGTTGTAGTAGAGGGCGTAGGTCTGCATCTCGGTCGGATAGCCGTAGACCTCGCCCCCGACGGAGGCGGCGCCGACCGCGGCCTCGCCGTAGCCGCGTCTGATCTCCTCGGCGTGCTCGGGTGGGGCGGGGCGCAGGACGCCGGCCCGGACGAGCTGGCCGTTCCACAGGCAATACGGGTGGAGGATGTCCGCGCCCTGGCCCGCGGCCTGCCGGACCATGAACGTGGTCAGCAGGTCGGTGAACTCGACGGCCTTCGTCCGCACCTTGACCCGGTCGTGGGTGGCGTTCCACTCGTCGACCGGCCCTTGGAGGGCCGCCTTGAGTTCGCCGCTCGCGTAGTGGGAGAGCAGGGTGAGGACGATCGGGTCGCCGGGCCGTCCGGTGCCCTGGTGCGGCGCGGCGCATCCGGAGGCGAGGAGCGCCGAGGGGAGCGCGAGCGCGAAGTGACGGCGGCTCAGGCCGCGTGGGCGGGTCGGTGGCCGGATGACGCCGGTGCGGCGGGCCGGCGTCATCCGGCGGCCTCCCGGCGCATGACCCGGAACCTGCGGGTCGTGCTGAACCCGCTCTTGCGGTACATGTGGCCCGCCGGGGACCGCTCGCCGGTCCACAGGAACCACGCGGAGTGCGCACGGCGCGCCCGCATCCGTTCCAGGACCAGGTGGAGGAGGACTTCGCCGAGTCCGGTGCCGCGCATCTCCTCCAGCACTCCGATCGGGCCGAAGCGCTCGTCCACGGACTCGAAGGCGCCGTGCATCGCCCAGCCGACCATGCGGCCCGAAGGGTCCCGGGCGGCGACGATCCGGTCGAGCGGCGTGCCCGCGGCCAGGCAGTCCCGGATCGTGCACGCCCAGTCGGGGCCGAAGTGGCCGCCGGCGAGGGCGAGGAGGTCCACCAGGTCGTCGTCGGACGGCGTGGCGAACCGGTAGCCCTGCGCCGTCAGTCCGGCCAGGCGGCGCGCGACGTCCTCCGGGACGCGGTAGCCGACCAGACCGCGGTCCATCGCCGCCGCCTCGTACAGCGTGCGAAAGCCCAGGGACTCCAGGAGCCCGGCCGCCTCCGGGTACGCCTCGGCGTCCAGGCCGGGGAAGACGTAGTGCGGGGTGTACGAGGAGAAGTCCACCCGGGTGCGGCCGTGGCGGTGCAGCCAGTCCAGGGCGTCGGTCAGCAGCCGGCGGCCGAGACCGCGCCCGCGGGCGGCGGGGTCGACGAAGAAGAACGGGATCCAGCCCTGCTCCGGCTCCAGGTCGGTGCCGGCCATCGGGCGCAGACGGCGCACGGCGTAGGCCGCGCCGACGAGCCGGTCGCCGTCGACGGCGACCCGGAGTCCCTCCGGGTCGAAGTTGGCGTCGAGCAGCACCAGGGAGCGGAAGCGCTCCGGGGTGACGGGGTCGGCCGGCGCGCTGCGGCACCACGCCTCCACCAGCCGCGGTCCGTCGCCCGCGCGGAAGCCACGCGTCCCGGCCCGGGATGTCGTCGTGCGATCGGTCATCGACGGGGTTGTCCTTCCATACGCAGGTCGCGGACGGCGCCGGCCGGGACGGGTGGTCCCGGCAGGTGGTCGCACCAGGAGGTCCCGGCGGGTGGTCCCGGCAGGGGTTCCGGCACGCGGTCTCGACACAGGGCCCGGCACGCGGTCCCCCGGCGGCGGGGCTCACCGGTAGAGCAGCAGGTCGTCGCCCGCCCACCGGCCGGGCGGCGCCGCCGGTGCGCACAGCGGCAGCGGGTCGTCGCCCGCGTCGAGGGCGCGCCGCAACCGGTCGGACCCCCACAGCAGGTCGACGAAGTGGCGGTGCCCGGTGCCCTCCGCGCCGGCGTCGGCGGTGTGCCAGGCGAAGCCGTCCGGGTACAGCCGGCGCAGCACCGCGAGCATCGCCACCGCGGTGCGCACGGGCGTGAACGCCTGGCGGTCGGTGACGTGGAGCTGGACCCCGCGCAGCGGCCGTCCGGCGTGCTTGTGGAAGGCCGGTACGAACCACAGATCACGGAAGTGCACTCCGGGCAGGGCGAGTTCGGCGAGCGAGGGCGCGAACCGGGCGTCGATGTACGGCGCCCCGACGATCTCGAAGGGCTGCGTGGTGCCGCGGCCCTCCGACAGGTTCGTGCCCTCGAACAGACAGGTGCCGGGATACACGGCGGCGGTGGCGGGCGTGGGCATGTTCGGCGAGGGCGCGACCCACGGCAGGCCGGTGGTCTCCGCGTCCATGGCGCGCCGCCACCCGACGGCCTCGATCACCGTCAGGTCAGCGGCACGGCCCGCCGCCCGGGGCACGGCCGAGGCGTTGAGGTGCCGGGCGAGTTCGCCGCAGGTCAGGCCGTGCCGGACGGGTACCGCCGCGCGCCCGACGAAGCTCGCCCACTCCTCCTGGAGCAGCGGTCCCTCGCTGACGAGTCCGCCGAGGGGATTGGGCCGGTCGGCGACCACGAACCGCACGCCCGTACGGGCCGCCGAGACCATCAGGTCGAACATGGTCCACACGTAGGTGTAGAACCGGGCGCCGATGTCCTGGAGGTCGTACACCAGCGCGTCGACGCCACTGTCGAGCAGCAGCCGGTCGAGGCGCTCGCCGCCGCACCGGTAGGTGTCGTGGACGGGCAGGCCGGTGGCGGGGTCCGTCCGGGCGGCCTCGCCCTCGCCGGCCTGGCCGGTCCCGTGCAGCCCGTGCTCGGGACCGAACAGGGCCACCAGCCGCGCGCCGGCCTCCAGCAGCGCGGTCGCGGCCGGGCGCAGGTCGGGGAGGACCCCGGTGTGGTTGGTCACCAGTCCGAGCCGGCCCGGACCGGCGCGTCCGGGCGACGCGTGCAGTCGCGCGATCCCGGGCGTCACCGCGACGCGGTCGTCCGTGCTCATCCTGTGGCCCCGTCTGCCGGTGACATCTCGAAGCGGTGGACGACATTTATGCGTATGTCCGGGAATTTTGCAATGATTCGCCGCCAGTTCGCGCCACGCCGAACGCGTATGCGAGCGAACGTCTCAGTCCGGCAGCACCAGCCGGGCGGTCTCACCCGGCCGCACGGGCAGCGCCCGGTCCCGCAGGCGGATGCCGATGGGCGAGCGGCCGGAGGCCGGCACGTCGATCTCCAGCAGGCCGCTGCGCAGGCGCAACCGGACGCCCCAGTGCCCGCGGTAGCGGATGGTGAAGCCGTACGAGGACAGCTCGGGCAGCGGGACGGGGTCGAGGCACAGGGCGCCGCCGCCGGTCTCCAGGCCGGTCAGTCCGCGCTGGACGAGGTCGAGTGTGCCGGCCATCGCGCCGAGGTGGATGCCCTCGCCGGTGGTGCCGCCCTGGAGGTCGGCGATGTCGCCGCGGAGCGCGTCCTGGACGAAGCCCCAGGCGGCGGCGCGGCGGGCGCGGGTCAGGATCCAGCCGTGGACCAGGCCGCTGAGGGTCGAGCCGTGGCTGGTGCGGTGCAGATAGTGGTCGACGGTCGCGGACCAGGTGTGCTCGTCCAGCGGATACCCCAACCGCTGGAACAGGGAGCGCAGTTCGCGGGAGGAGAACAGGTAGCCGAGCATCAGGACGTCGGCCTGTTTGGACGCCTTGTAGCGGTTGACGGTGTCGCCCTCCGCCTCCAGGATCCGGTCCAGGCGCCGGATGTCGTCGTACCGCTTGCGGTAGTCGTCCCAGTCCAGCTCGGCCAGGTCGCCGTAGCGCTCGAACTGGCTGATCACCCCGTCGTGGAACGGGATGCGCAACCGGCGGGAGACCTCCTCCCAGCGGGCGGGCTCGTCCTCGGCCAGACCGGTGTGCTCGGCGAGTTCACGGCGGCGCGGCTCGGGCAGCGCGTCCAGCAGCTCCAGGGCGCGGGTGAGCACCCAGGCGGCGGTGACGTTGGTGTACGCGTTGTCGTCCAGGCCGGGCCGGTCCGCGCCGGGGTAGGCGTCGTGGTACTCGTCGGGGCCCATCACGCCCCGGATCCGGTACCGGCCGAGGCGGTCGTCCCAGGTCGCCGAGTCCGCCCAGAAGCGGGCGATCTGGAGGAACATGTCGGCGCCCTCGCCGTGCCGGAAGTCGGTGTCGCCGGTCGCCTCGCAGTACTGCCAGATGTTGTAGGCCACGGCCGAGCCGACGTGGTACTGGAGCCGGGAGTGGTCCGGCAGCCAGCGGCCCGAGTGCGGGTTGAGGTGCAGCTGCTGGGTCTCCTCGCGGCCGTCGCTGCCGCTCTGCCACGGGTAGAGCGCACCGCGCCGGCCGAGGTCGCGGGCCGCGTGGCAGGCGGCGTCGAGGCGGCGGTGGCGGTAGCGGAGCAGGGCGCGGGAGACCTCGGGGAGGTGGAGGTTCAGGTAGGGCAGGACGAAGAGTTCGTCCCAGAAGACGTGGCCCCGGTAGGACTCGCCGTGCAGTCCGCGGGCGGGGACGCCGACGTCCAGGTCCGCGGTGTGCGGCGAGAGGGTCTGGAGCACGTGGAACAGGTGCAGGCGCAGGATGCTGCCCGCCTCGCCGGGCACGTCGAGCACGGTGCGCCGCCACAGCTGCTCCCAGGCCGCGCGGTGCGTCTCCAGCAGTTCCGCGAAGCCGGGCGCGGCGGTGACCCGGTCGACGGCGGCGCGCAGCGGGTCGCTGATGGCCGGGTCGTGGGAGGTGTGCAGGGCGACGGCCTTGTCGACGGTGACGGCCCGGCCCGGCGGCAGGCTCAGCCGCAGGCGCTGTACGGCGCGGTGGACCTCGTTCGCGTGGGTGACCGGCGCGTCGGCGGTCAGCCGGCCGGCCAGCCCGAAGCCGATGTCGGAGGTGCGGGTACGGCAGCGCAGCCAGACCGTGCCGGGTGCGGAGGTGCCGACCTGGACGTGGGTGAGGTGGCGGCCGTCCAGGTCCCGGTAGCGGGCCACACCGGCGTTGGTGACGCTGCCGTCGAGCGCGGCTTCCACCTCCAGCTCGAGCGGGTGTCCCGTGGCGGTGAACTCGGTGCGCAGGGCGGCGAGATGGGGCTCGTCCAGGTGGACCAGGCGCAGCTGGCGGACGAGGAGTGTGCCGTCGTCGAGTGCGTAGCGGGTGCGGCGCTCCAGCAGGCCGGGGTCGAGCAGGAGGACCTGGTGGTGCTCGGTGACGGCGGCGGAGTCCGGGGTGAGCCAGTTCCCGCCCGCGGGCCGGAAGCGCAGGGGCAGCCAGTTGGGCAGGTTGACCATGTCCTCGTTCTCGACCCGGCGCCCGGCCACCTCGGAGGTGAGCCGGTTGTAGCAGCCGGCCGCGTAGGTACCCGGGTAGTGGACGTCGTCCGCGGTGCACTCGGGCAGCGCCCCGCGGGTGGCGAAGTAGCCGTTGCCGAGGGTGCACAGGGATTCCCGCAGGCGTTCCTCCGCGGGACGGTAGCCCTCGTACTCCCAGGTGGGGCCGGTCACCGTCACCCCTCGCACAGCAGGGCGGCGAGGATCCGGTCGGGGGTGAGGGGGAGGGTGCGGAAGCGGATGCCGGTGGCGTGGTGGACCGCGTTGCCGAGCGCGGCGGCGGTGCCGACGATGCCGATCTCACCGATGCCCTTGCTGCCCATGGGGTTGAGGTGGGGGTCGTCCTCGTCGATCCAGTCGGCCTCGATGTCCGGGACGTCGGCCTGGACGGGCACGTGGTAGGAGGCGAGGTCGGCCTCGGGGAAGTCGCCGAAGGCTGCGTCGAGGGTGCTGTGCTCGGTGAGGGCCATGCCGAGGCCCATGACCATGGCACCGGTGAACTGGGAGCGTGCGGTGCGGGCGTTGAGGATCCGGCCGGCGGCGAAGACGCCGAGCAGCCGGCGGACCCGGACCTCGCCGGTGACGGTGTCGACGGCGACCTCGGCGAAGTGGGCGCCGAACGCGTGCCGTGCGTAGGGGCTGTCGGCGTCGGCCTTCCCGGTGGTGTCCGCGCGGACCGTCGGCCCCTCCTCGGGGTGGGCGGCGAGCCGGGCGCACGCCTCGTGCACGGCCCAGCCCCAGGAGGCGGTGCCGGAGGACCCCCCGGCCAGCGGGGCCGGCGGCAGATCGCTGTGGCCCACCTCGGTGCGCACCCGGTCCAGGGGTACGCCGAGGGCGTCCGCGGCGATCTGGGCGAGGACGGTACGGGCCCCGGTGCCGATGTCGGCCGCGTTGACCCGGACGACGAAGGTGCCGTCGGGCCGGGCCTCGGCGGAGGCGGTGGACGGGGCGACCTGGACGGGGTAGGTGGCGGCGGCCACGCCGGTGCCGACGAGCAGCGGGCCTTCGCGGCGCACGCCGGGGCGCGGGTCGCGGCCGGCCCAGCCGAAGCGGCGGGCGCCCTCGCGCAGGCACTCCACGACGTGCCGGCTGCTGAACGGCTTGCCGCTTTCCGGTTCCCGCCGCGGTTCGTTGCGTACGCGCAGCTCCACCGGGTCCATGCCGAGCGCGTCGGCGAGTTCGTCCAGCGCGGACTCCAGGGCGTACATGCCGGGTGCCTCGCCGGGGGCCCGCATCCAGGACGGGCTGGGCACGTCCAGCGGCACCACGAGGTGGGTGCTGCGCAGGTTCGGGGTGGCGTACATGACCCGGGAGACGACACCGGCGTGTTCCACGAACTCCTTCACCCGGGAGGTGTGGGTGGTCACCTCGTGCAGCAGGGCGGTGAGCCGGCCGTCCGGGTGGGCGCCGAGCCGCAGCCGCTGCACGGTGGGCGCGCGGTGGCCGACCGTGGTGGGCAGGTACCGGCGGGGGTAGGCCAGGGTGACGGGCCGGCCGGTGTGCCGGGCGGCGAGCGCGGCGAGGACGACGTCGGGGCGTGGGGTGCCCTTGGAGCCGAAGCCGCCGCCGACGTGCTCGGCCACGACGGTGATCCGGTCCTCGGGCAGCCGGAACAGCTGGGCCAGCGTGGACCTGACGGTCGTACCGCCCTGGCTGGAGGTGTAGACGGTGAGCCGGTCGTCCTCCCAGTGGGCGGTGGTCGCGTGGGGCTCCATGGGGTGGTTGTGCAGCGGTGGCACGCGGTAGGTGACGTCGACGCGTACGTCGGCGGCGGTGAAGGCGGCCTCCGGGTCGCCGTGCTCGACGCGGCCGGGTCCGCCGGCCACCTCGTCCGGCTCGTAGGCGCCGGAGGCGTCCTCGGTGAGGTCGACATGGTGGGCCTCGGTGCAGTAGGTGACCCGGACGGCCCGGGCCGCGGCGCGGGCGGTCTCCGGGGTCTCGGCGACGGCCAGGGCCACGCACCAGCCCCGGTGCGGCACGTCCGCGCCGCGCAGCACGGCGAGCGTGCCGTCCTCGGGTGCGGCGAGCCCGGCGGCGTCACCGGGGGTGAGGACGGCGAGGACGCCGGGGAGGGCGAGGGCCGCCGAGGTGTCGATGCCGGTGACCCGGCCGTGGGCGACCGCGGCGGGCACGGGCCAGGCGTGGACGCGGCCGGGCAGTGCGTACTCGGCGGCGTACCGGGCGGCGCCGGTGACCTTCTGGCGCCCTTCCCGGCGCTCGACGGGGGCGCCCAGCGCGGTTCCGCCCAGCGCTGTTCCGGTCGGGCCCGTGGTGGCGTGGTCCTGGGACGGCGCGGTTCCGGTCGTGCCGGTCATGGGTGTCCTCCTGTGACGGCTCAGGCCGGGGCCGGGGCCGGGGCGAGACGGTTCAGGACGTCCAGGGCGAGGTTGCGGGCGAGGGGCACCTTGTAGGCGTTGTCGCGCAGCGGCTCGGCGTGCGCGAGTTCGAGGGCCACCGCTCCTTCGAAGGCGGCGGGGGTGGCGGGGGCGCCCAGCAGGGCCAGCTCGGTGTGCCGGGCCCGCCAGGGGCGGTGGGCGAGCCCGCCGAAGGCGATGCCCACCTGGTCGACGACCCCGTCCTGGATGCGCAGCACGACGGCGACGGAGGCGAGCGCGAAGGCGTACGACGCCCGGTCCCGGGCCTTGCGGTAGGCGGAGGGCGCACCGGCCGTGGCGGCGGGGAGCCGCACGCCGGTGATCAGTTCGCCGGGGCGGATCCAGGTGTCCCGCTCGGGGTGCTCTCCGGGCAGCCGGTAGAAGTCGGCCACGGGGAGGCGCCGGGTGCCGGCCGTGCTGTACAGCTCGACCTGGGCGTCCAGCGCGGCCAGGGCGACGGCCATGTCGGACGGGTGGGTGGCGATGCACTGGGGTGAGTGGCCGAGGACGGCGTGGTCGCGGTGGACGCCGTCCCGGGCGCCGCAGCCGCTGCCCGGCTCCCGTTTGTTGCAGGGCTTGTCCAGGTCCTGGAAGTAGGGGCAGCGGGTGCGCTGGAGCAGGTTGCCGCCGGTGGTGGCGGCGTTGCGCAGCTGGGCGGAGGCGCCCGCGAGGAGCGCCTGGGACAGGGCCGGGTAGCGGTCGCGGACGCGCGGGTCGGCGGCGAGGTCGCTGTTGCGGACGGTGGCACCGACGCGCAGGCCGCCGTCGGACAGCTCCTGGACGGAGTCCAGCGGCAGCCGCCCGATGTCGATGAGCGTGCTGGGCCGCTCGACGCCGAGTTTCAGCAGGTCGACGAGGTTGGTGCCGCCGGCGAGGAAGCGGGCGCCGGGGTGGGCGGCGTACGCCTCGGCGGCCTCGTGGACGCTGTCGGGCCTGAGGTATCCGAAGCCGTTCACGGGATCACGTCCTCGATCGCCTCGACGATGCGGGGGTAGGCGCCGCAGCGGCACAGGTTGCCGCTCATCCGCTCGCGGATCTCGGACCGGTCCAGCGGCACGGGCCGGCCGGAGGGGGCCGTGGGGCCGGTGACGTGGGAGGGGTGGCCGGCCGCGGCCTCGGCGAGCATGCCCAGGGCGGAGCAGAGCTGGCCCGGGGTGCAGTAGCCGCACTGGAAGGCGTCGCGGTCCAGGAAGGCCCGCTGGAGCGGATGCGGCTCGTCGCCGTCGCCGCCCAGGCCCTCGACGGTGGTGATCTCGCTGCCGTCGAGGGCGACCGCGAGCAGCAGACAGCTGTTCAGGCGGCGCCCGTCGACCAGTACGGTGCAGGCACCGCACTGGCCGTGGTCGCAGCCCTTCTTGCTGCCGGTGAGGTCCAGCTCCTCACGGAGCAGGTCGAGCAGGACGCGCCGGTGGTCGACGCGCAGGGTGTGGGGTTTGCCGTTGACCCGGAGGGTGACCTCGGAGTGGTGGCCGGGCTGGGGTGCACTGGTCATGGCGGGGATGACCTTCCGGACGGTCGGTGCTGCCGTCCCTTCCGCGTATCCAGGTCCCGCCCGGCTCACACGTGCGCGGGCCGTCCGTTCGGATCACGGGTGGCTCTTCAGGTCGGCCACGTCGCTTCGGGCGTCGGACGGCCCTCCGGTGTTGTCGACGACGTGCCTGATGGTGCCGGTGCCGCCGAGGGAGACGGTCACCATGCCGGTGAAGCGCACGTCCGGGTGGTTCGGCCGCCGCTCCCCCACCTGGTCCACGCGAACGGCCGTCATCCGGCCGCGGGTAGCACGCGGGCGGCCGTCCGTCCCGCCGCCGGTGGCGCGCTGACGGCCGTCACCACGCCGCCGGTGGCGCGCGAACGGCCGTCACCACGCCATCGGTGGCGCGCTGACGGCCGTCACTCCGCCGTCGGTGGTCCGTGGGCGGTCGTCAGCCTGCCGTCGGGACCCCCGCGTCGGCCGGCATCGGCCCGGGCGCGTCGTCGTCCCGCCGGGCGAACTGGGTGCGGTACAGCTCGGCGTAGCGGCCGGCCGCCGCCAGGAGTTCCTCGTGGGTGCCCCGCTCCACGATCCGGCCGGACTCCACCACCAGGATCTGGTCGGCGGCCCGGACCGTGGACAGGCGGTGCGCGATGACCACGGCGGTGCGGCCCTCCAGCGCCTCGGTGAGCGCCTCCTGGACGGCCGCCTCGGAGGTGTTGTCCAGGTGGGCGGTGGCCTCGTCCAGGATCACCACCCGCTGGCGTGCCAGCAGCAGCCGGGCGATGGTCATGCGCTGGCGTTCGCCGCCGGAGAGCCGGTAGCCGCGCTCACCGACGACCGTGTCCAGACCGTCGGGCAGGGACCGTACGACGTCGGCGAGGCGGGCGCGGCCCAGGACGTCCCACAGTTCGTCGTCGCGGGCGTCGGGGCGGGCCAGCAGGAGGTTGGCGCGGACGGTGTCGTGGAAGAGGTGGCCGTCCTGGGTGACCATGCCGAGCGTGGCCCGCAGGGACGCGGCGGTCAGGTCCCGGACGTCGGTCCCGCCGATGCGGACCGCGCCCGCGTCGACGTCGTACAGGCGCGGCAGGAGCTGGGCGATGGTCGACTTGCCGGCGCCGGAGGAGCCGACCAGGGCGATGGTCTCGCCGGGTTCGGCGCGGAAGGAGATGCCGTGCAGGACTTCGGAGCCGCCGCGGGTGTCGAGGGCGGCGACCTCCTCCAGGGAGGCGAGGGAGACCTGGTCGGCGGCAGGGTAGGCGAACCGGACGTCCTCGAACTCGACGGCGACCGGGCCGTCGGGGACCTCGCGGGCGTCGGACTTCTCCTCGATGAGCGGTCGCAGGTCGAGCACCTCGAAGACCCGCTCGAAGCTGACGATCGCGCTCATCACCTCCACCCGGGCCCCGGCGAGCGAGGTCAGCGGGGCGTACAGGCGGGTCAGCAGCAGGGCGAGGGCGACCACCGCGCCCGGCTCCAGGGTGCCGCGCAGCGCGAACCAGCCGCCGAGGCCGTAGACGAGGGCCAGGGCGAGCGCGGAGACCAGGGTGAGGGAGGTGATGAAGACGGACTGGGCGGTCGCCGTGCGCACCCCGATGTCCCGCACCCGGGCGGCACGCTCCGCGAACTCCGCCGACTCCTCCTCCGGGCGGCCGAAGAGCTTGACCAGGGTGGCGCCGGGGGCGGAGAACCGCTCGGTCATCCGGGTGCCCATGGCCGCGTTCAGCGCCGCCGCCTCCCGCTGCATGCGGGCCATCCGGCCGCCCATGCGGCGGGCGGGCAGCACGAACACCGGCAGCAGCACCAGCGCGAGCAGGGTGATCTGCCAGGACAGCGTGAGCATCACCGCGAGCGTGAGCACCAGGGTCACCAGGTTGCTGACGACTCCGGAGAGGGTGTTGGCGAAGGCCCGCTGGGCGCCGATCACGTCGTTGTTGAGACGGCTGACCAGCGCGCCCGTACGGGTACGTGTGAAGAACGCGACGGGCATGCGCTGCACATGATCGAACACAGCCGTGCGCAGGTCGAGGATGAGGCCCTCCCCGAGCGTCGCCGACAGGCGCCGGCCGACGATGCCGAGCCCCGCCTCCGCGAGCGCCACGAACGCGATGAGCAGGGACAGCCGTACCACGGTGCCGGAGTCGTGCCCCGCCACGATCGCGTCGACGACACGGCCGGCGAGCACGGGGGTCGCGACCGCGAGCAGTGCGGTCACCACCCCGAGCAGTACGAAGCGGACGATTCCGGCGCGGTGCGGGCGGGCGAAGGCGGCGATCCGGCGCAGCGTGGCGCGGGCGAAGGGGCGACGCTCGGACTGCGCGTTCATCACGCTGTGCAGCTGCGTCCAGGCGGTGGTCTCCATGCTCATGCTGGAGAACGTAAAACCTCAAGCTTCGTCGAGGTCAAGGCCCGCGCTTTTTCACCCGCACCGGCATCCCCCAGCCCGAAGGCCCCGATGACCCCACCCTGTAAGCCGCCGTCCCCGGTTCCGCCACCCGCAGTTGGGGCGGCACGGAGAACCTGTGCCGATGTGACTGCCGTCCCGCTCCCCGAGATCCCGCCGCTCCCTCCGCTCCCCCGGGGACGATTCCCCCGACGACTCCCCCGTCGCGTCCCCGTCCGCCAGGTGCTGTGCCTGGTACCGCTCGTGCTCGTCGCCGTGGCCGCCGTCCGGCACCGCTCGATGCTCGCCGAGGGCCTCGCCCAGCTGCGCACCGCCTCCTGGCCGTGGCTGCTCGCCGCGGCCGGCGCCACCTGTCTGACCTGGGTGGCCGCGGCCGTCACCCGGCAGGGTGCGGTGGTCCAGCCGCTGCCCAAGGGGCGACTGCTGGCCACCCAGTTCGCGGCGGCCTCGGCCAACCACCTGCTGCCCACCGGGCTCGGCGCCGGTGCCGTGAACCTGCGCTTCATGAGCGTGTGCGGGGTGCCGCCGGCCCGTTCCTCGGCCGCGCTCGCCCTGTACCTGCTCGCGGAGTGCGTGGGCCGGCTCGGTCTGCTGGCCGCGCTGCTCATCGCCTTCCCGGACACGCTGCGGCTCGGCGCCCTGCTGCCGGACGGCTCGGCGCTCCCGCTAGTGCTGGGCGCGGCCGGCCTGTCGGTCCTCGCGGGGGCCGGGCTGATGCTGGTCCGGCCGCTGCGCACGCGTGTGTCCGCGTTCGTGCGGGACGCCCTGGGCGAGGCGCGGTCGGTACACACCCGGCCGGCCCGCGTGCTGGCGCTGTGGGGCGGCTCGCTGGCCTTCCCGGCCCTCCAGGCGGCCGGGCTCGCCGCCGTCGGGCAGGCGCTGCGCCTGCCGGTGCCGGCCGCCCACATGGCGCTCGCCTACCTCGCCGCGACGGTCGCGGTGGCCCTGGTGCCGACGCCGGGCGGGCTCGGTTCCGTCGAGGCGGCGCTGATCGTGGCGCTGGTCGCGGTGGGCGGCCCGGCTGCGGTGGCCACGGCGGTGGTGCTGGCCTACCGGATCATCACGGTGTGGGTGCCGCTGGTGCCGGGGGCCCTGACGCTGGGGGCGCTGGTACGGCTGAAGGTCATCTGACGTTCCCGGCGGACGGCACTTGCTGGGAAGCTACCGGCAGTCACCAGCGCCCGTGGTCCGCTTCCGGATCCCGGGCCCGTCCAAGGAGGTTGCCGTATGCCGGTGCGGATCGAACGGCAGGAGTACGTCACCACGGTCGTCCTCTCCCGGCCGGAGGCCCGCAACGCGGTGGACGGCCCGACGGCGGCGGAACTCGCCGGCGCCTTCCGGGCGTTCGAGGCGGACGACGAGGCCCGGGTGGCGGTGCTGTGGGGCGAGGGCGGCACCTTCTGCGCGGGCGCGGACCTGAAGGCGATCGGCACGGAGCGCGGCAACCGGGTGGCGGAGGACGGCTACGGCCCGATGGGGCCGACCCGGATGCGGCTGTCCAAGCCGGTGATCGCGGCGGTGGCCGGGCACGCGGTCGCGGGCGGTCTGGAACTCGCCCTGTGGTGCGATCTGCGGGTCGCGGAGGAGGACGCGGTGTTCGGGGTGTTCTGCCGCCGCTGGGGCGTGCCCCTGATCGACGGCGGCACGGTACGGCTGCCCCGGCTGATCGGCACCGGCCGGGCCATGGACATGATCCTGACCGGCAGGCCGGTGCCGGCCCGCGAGGCGTACGAGACGGGTCTCGTCAACCGGCTGGTGCCGCCCGGCCGGGCACGTGCCGAGGCCGAGGCGCTCGCGGCGGAGATCGCCCGCTTCCCGCAGCCCTGCCTGCGCAGCGACCGTGCGTCGGTCCTGGAGCAGGAGGGGCTGACGGAGGAGGAGGCGCTGCGCGGGGAACTCGGCCACGGCATGGGCGTACTGGCCCGGAGCGCGGAGGGCGCGGCCCGCTTCGCCTCGGGCGCCGGCCGGCACGGCTCGTTCACCGAGCTGTGAGCCGCGGCTCCTGCGGCGACGGCCGGGCTCGCCTCGACTCACGGGGCCGGCCCGCCATGTGAGCCACGGCCCCCGGCCGACGACTCGGCGCGCCTCGGCTCACGGGGCCGGACCGCCATGTGAGCCACGACCCCTCCGGCCGACGACTCGGCTCACCTCGGCTCACGGGGCCGGACCGCCGCCGGCTACTCGTCGGTCCGGAGCACCGCCCTCATGCCCTGGTCCTCGTGGGCCCGATCAGCCCGTGGTGATCCGTACCGGGCCGCCGTCGGGGTCGGCACGGTCGTGCCAGCGGGTGGTCAGGGTCAGGGGGCGGTGCGGCAGGGCGGTGCCGGGGGTGGGTCGTTCGCGGTGCAGAAGGCGTCCGTCCTGGTGGACGTGGAGCACGGGCCGGGTCAGCGGGGTGGTGGTGCGCAGGACGTAGCGGGCGGGCCGGGCGGCCGGGTCGAGGCGGTTCGGGGTGATCCAGCGCAGCGGCGCCTCGACGGTGAGCGGGACCCCGCGGTCCGGCCAGGGGGTTCCCGCCAGGAAGTCCAGCACGGCCCCGGCCGCGAGCGCGCCCTCGCGGGCGGCCGTTCCGGCACGTTCCGCGGCGTGCAGGACGTTGCCGGCGGCGAGGACACCGGGGCGCGAGGTGTGCAGGCGGCCGCCGACGGCCGGGCCGCGGGTGCCGGGGTCGAGTGCGAGGCCGCCCCGGCGGGCGAGTTCGTGCTCGGGGACGAAGTCGCCGGTGAACACGACGGTGTCGCAGGACAGTTCGGCGGTACGGCCGTCACGGTGGCGGACGCGCACGCCGGACAGGCGGCCCCTGCCGAGGAGTTCGGCGACGGTCGTCTCCGTCAGCAGCGGGACACCCCCGCGCACACGGGCCGACCAGGCACGGCTACGGCTCGTCTGCGCACGCGGATGTTCCGTGACCAGGGCGACGACCTCAGCGCCGGCCGCGCGGACGGCGCCTACGGCCGCGTAGGACACGTCCTCGGCACCCACCACGACCGCGCGGGTGCCGATGTGCTGCCCGAACAGGTGGACGGCCTGCTGGAGTTCGCCGGTGGTCCAGACGCCGGCGGGCCGGGTGCCGGGTACCAGCCGGGCCGCGCGGGGGCGCTCGCGGGCGCCGGTGGCCAGGATCACCGCCCGTGCCTCGATCGTCTCCGGTCCGCGAGGCCCTGTGGTGTGCAGGACCGGTCCCTCGGGACCCCAGTCCAGCGCCGACACCCCGGTCCGGACGGTGGCGCCGGCCCGCTCGGCCGCCTCCGCCAGCAGCCGGGCGTACCGGGGGCCGGTCAGGGGGCGGCCCCAGGTGCCGAAGCCGCCGTGGGCGCAGTGCCGGGGCACTCCCCCGGGCCGTGTCTCCCGCTCCAGCACCTCCACCCGCCCGGCACCGGCGGCGGCCAGCCGGGCGGCGGCGGCGAGTCCGGCGGGACCCGCACCGACGACGAGGACGTCGACGCGGCGCACGGTCCCCACGGAGGGGATGGTCCCGGTTCGGGTCCGGGTTCCGTTCATGGTCGCCGCCACGTCATGGCTCGCCCCGGCCCGCACGTCATCGCCCGCCACCGCCCAGACGTCATCGCTCACCACCGCCCGCACGTCACCGCTCGGCACTCCCCGCACGTCATCGCTCGTCATGCCGCGCCCCGGCCGCCGACCGTCCCGTCCCCCGCTCGAACAGCTCCCGCACCGCCGCCCCGCAGTAGAACCCCTGGCAGCGGCCCGCCCGTGCCCGGGTGCGGCGGCGCAGGCCCTCCAGGGTGCGGGGTGGGATCGTCGCGGCCAGGGCGTCGCGGATCTCGCCGCGGGAGACGCGTTCGCAGTGGCAGACCAGGGTGCCGTACTCGGGGTCGGCGGCGACGCGTTCGGGTTCCTGGCAGGGGCGCGGGGAGGCCCGGCCCAGGTCCGGCATGGTGACCGGCTCCGGGGCGCGTGCGGGGCCGAGGTCGAGTCCGGTGGCGGCCAGCAGGCCGGTGACGTGGGCGGCGATGGCCAGGGACGCGGTCAGGCCGGTGGAGCGGATGCCGCCGACGGTGACGTACGCCTGTCCGGGGTGCGCGGCGATCCGGTAGTCCTCGTCCCCGGTGGCCGCGCGCAGCCCTGCGTAGACGGCGGTGACCTCCTCGTCGAGCAGGGCGGGCAGGATACGGCGGCCCTTCTCCCGGAGCAGGGCGAGGCCGTCGGCGGTGGACTCGGTGGCCCCCTTGTCGGGCAGGTCCTCGGCGGTGGGACCGAGCAGGACGTTGCCGTGGACCGTGGGGGCGACGAGGACGCCCTTGCCGAGGGCCGTCGGGACGGGCAGCAGGATGTGCCGGACCAACGGGCGGGCGAACGTGTCGTAGACGAGGAGCTGGCCCCGGCGCGGGGTGACGGTGAAGTCCTCGTGACCGAGGCGGCGGTCGAGGGTGTCGGCGTGCAGGCCGGCCGCGTTGACCAGGTACCGGGTGCGCAGGGTGCCGCGGCTGGTGGTCAGGCGGTGGCCGTCGGGCGTCCGCTCCACCTCCCGTACGTCCGTGCCGAGGTGCAGGTCGGTCCCGGCCCGCACCGCCTGGGTGGCGTACGCCAGGGTCGTCGTCCAGGGACAGATGATGCTCTCGCCGGGGACGTGCAGGGCGCCCAGCGCGCCGGGGCCGAGGTGGGGTTCCCGGGCGTACAGCTCCCCGGGGCCCAGCAGGCGCGTGTCGGTGCGGGAGTTGCGCCCGGCCTTCTCGGCCAGCCGGGGCAGGGCGGCGAGCTGCTCCTCGTCCCAGGCGACGAGCAGGGCGCCGGTCCGCTCGACGGGGATGCCGGACTCGGCCGCGTAGGCACCGAGCAGCCGGTGCCCCTCACGGACCAGCCGGGCCTCAAGGGTGCCGGGCGCCGCGTCGAAACCGGTGTGCAGGATGGCGGTGTTGGCCTTGGAGGTGCCCTGGCCGACGTCGTCCTGGGCCTCCACCAGGGCGACGCGGAGCCGGGGGTGGTGGGCGAGTGCGCGGGCGATGGCGCAGCCGACGACCCCCGCGCCGACGATCGCGACGTCGTACGGCGTCGACGGCAGCGGGCCGTCCGCGGTGACCGTCACGGGCCGAGCAGGGCCGCTACGGCGGTACGGAAGCCGGCCCGGCGTTCGGCGGCCGGCCCCGCCGGGATGCGGGGCTCGTACACCGCGGCGGGCTTCCAGACGGGCAGGGCGTCCTCGACGCCGAGCGCGGGGTCGGCGCCGAGGCGGGCGAGGGCGGCGGCGCCGAGCGCGGTGGCGTCGGGCAGCGCGGACACCTCGACGGGGCGTTGCAGCAGGTCCGCCTGGGTCTGCATGAGCAGCGCCGAGCGGGTGAGTCCGCCGTCGACGCGGAGCGTGTCCAGGGGCGCGCCCAGGTCGCCGGCGGCGGCCTCGGCGAGTTCGGCGACCTGGGCTGCGATGCCCTCGCACAGGGCCCGCACCAGGTGCCCGGGCGTGGTGTCGAGACCGAGTCCGGTGAGGGAGCCGCGCAGGTCGCCGCGCCACCAGGGGGCGGCGAGTCCGGCGAGGGCCGGGACGAAGGTGACGCCGCCGCTGTCCGGGACGGCGCCGCCGACCGGGTCGAGGTCGGCGGCGGAGGAGATGACGCCGAGGTCGGTGAGCCAGCGGACGGCGGAGGCGGCGGTGTAGACCTGGCCGTCCAGGCAGTAGCTGGTGTGTCCGGCGAGCCGCCAGGCCACGCAGCTGACCAGGCCGGAGTCGCCGCGCCGGGGGCGGTCGCCGGTGTGCGCGAGCAGGAACGCGCCGGTGCCGTACGTGCACTTGGCGGCGCCGGGGACGGTGACACGCTGGGCGAGCAGGGCGGCCTGCTGGTCGACGATCAGCCCGGTGAGCGGGATCTCGGGACCGAACGCCGTGGTCGTCCCCACCGGCCGGGCCGCGTCGGTGACCTCGGGCAGGCGCTCGCCGGCCAGGCCGTAGAGGTCCAGGGCGCGCGGGGACCACTCGGCGCGGTCCAGGTCCAGGAGCTGCGTGCGGCCGGCGGTCGCGGCGTCGGTGACGTAGGCGCCGGTGAGGCGGTGGACCAGCCAGGCGTCGGAGGTGGTGACGACGCCCTCGCGGGTGAGGTGGCGGCGGATCCAGGCCATCTTGGGCGCGGCGAAGTACGGATCGAGGGGCAGACCGGTCAGCCGGCGCAACTCCTCGGCGTGCTCGCCCAGTTCCTCGCAGACGGTCTCGGCGCGCCGGTCCTGCCAGACCAGGGCGTCGGTGAGCGGCCGGCCGGTGACCGGGTCCCAGGCGAGGACGGTCTCGCCCTGGTTGGCGAGGCCGAGCGCGACGACGTCCTCACCGGCCTCGGCGAGTGCCCGCCGGCCGGCTTCGACCACCGAGTCGTACAGCCGGGACGGATCCACCTCGGCCAGGCCGCCGGGCAGATACCGGGGGCGCACCTCGGCGAAACCGCTGCCGAGGACACCGCGTTCCGGGCAGACCACCAGCGCCTTGGTACCGGACGTGCCCTGGTCGACGGCGAGCACCGGCCCCGTCATCGCGCGCCCTTCGCTCCGGTCCTGAAGATCACCGCGCCAGCCTGCCGCCGTACCGGTCCCGGCGTCAAGGTGTTCCGCCTCGCGGTCAACTCACCTGGCTGGATAGTTGACTTGGCAACAATGGTACGCCGGAACCTCCGCCTCTATAGTGACCGCCGACCACACGAAGACCGCTCCACCACCGCCCAGGGGAGGGCTGTTGCAACGTCACCCCGCCACCTCGCCCGTGCGCCAGTGGCCCGGGGCCGGCGGCTGATGGCCAGAGACGGAGTCCGCCCCTCCTACGATCCCGCCGGCCCCGACCACGCCCTGCGCACCGCACTCCAGGACCTGCGCACCGGCCGCTGGATGGCCATGCGCACCCTGCTCGCGGAGACCGCCCACCGGTGGCAGTGGACCCAGCGCACCCAGGTGCTGGCGGCGGCCGCGGCCGGCACCGACGTGGTCCGGGCGTGGCTCGCCGAGGAGCCGGACAGCGTGCACGCGGCGGTCATGCACGCCCGGGTCGGGGTGGAGCGGGCGCTGCGGGCCCGGCGCGAACAGCACCGCCGCACCCACGAGTTGTGGATCGAGGCATGGGACGCCGCCCAGTCGGCCACGGTGGCCGCGCCGAAGGACCCCGTGCCCTGGGTCTGCCTGCTGGCGCTGGCCCAGCTCGATCCCGAGCAGCGCTGGGAGGAGCACCGGGCCGCCCCGCCGGAGCCGATGCTGCCACCGGGTCCCTGGGGGCTGCTGGCCGAGGCCGGCAGGCGCGACCCCTTCAATCGCGAGGCCCACCACCGGATGCTCCAGTTCCTGTACGCGCGCGGCGGTTCGGGCCGGCTCGCGGAGGCCGCCGGGTACGCACAGTGGGCCGCCGGCCAGGCCCCGCCCGGTTCCGCGCTGCACCTGCTGCCGCTGTACGTCCGCGTCGAGCGCTACCGGCGCGACAGCGGGCACGACGCGGCGCTGGACCTGCACTGGATCGTGGAGGAGGCGGCCCGCGAGGCGCGGCGCGCACTGCACGAGTGGTTCGAGCGGACCGAGCCCGCCGAACGCGCGCTGCCGGACCTCAACCACCTGGCCCACGCGCTGTGGGGCTCCCTCCAGTTCCCGGACGCGGCCCGCGTGTTCGAGGCGATCGGCCCCTATTTCACGCCCCCGCCCTGGATGTACCGCACCCGGGACCGGGACCGGGCCGTGGAGGTCTTCGTCCAGGCCCGGGACCGTTGCGGGGCCGCCGCGGACGGCTCACGCCCCTGAACCTGCCGCCTGGAGACGGGAACTGACGCCGTCACCCGTGAAAGACCCTGTGTTCCCCGGATGTTCTCCCCCCGGAAATACCTCCGGAAGCTCCTCCCGGAAGTTCGTCCCTGAACCACCTTCCGCGCCCCCGAACGCTTGACCGCTCCGCCCCGGATCGCTCCACCGCTCGCCCGCTCCACCCGGAACGCTCCACCGCTCCACCCGGTACGGCCCAGGCACCACGCAATACGGCCCAGGCACCCCAGGTACCGCCCTCCGCACCACCCCGCAAGGTCCCCGTTCGACAACTGTCTCGACAACTGTCCGATCCCGGAGGTCTCCGCGTGTCCCCCACCCCCGATCCCTCGCCCGCCCCCTCTCCCGGCCTGCCGCAGCAGGACGAGGAGCAGCGCCTGCGCGAACTGGGCTACCGGCCCGTGCTGGCCCGCCGCATGGGCGGCTTCGGCAACTTCGCCATCAGCTTCTCGGTGATCTCGATCCTGTCCGGCTGCATGACCCTGTACGGCTTCGGTCTGGGCACCGGCGGCCCCGCCGTGATGCTGTGGGGCTGGGCCGGCGTCGGCCTGTTCGTGCTGTGCGTCGGCCTCGCGCTCGCCGAGGTCACCAGCGCCTATCCGACCTCCGGCGCCCTGTACTACATGGCCGACCGGCTCGGCGGCCGCCGCTGGGGCTGGTACACGGGCTGGCTGAACCTGCTCGGTCTGCTCGGCGCGATCGCCGGCATCGACTACGGCGCGGCCCTGTTCACCGGCGCGTTCGCCAGCATCCGGTGGGGCTTCGAACCGACGCCCGGCAAGACCATGCTGATCTTCTGCGCCATCCTGCTGCTGCACGCGGTGCTGAACCTGTTCGGCGTGCGCCTGGTGAGCCTGCTCAACTCGGTCAGCGTGTGGTGGCACCTGGCGGGCGTCGCGCTGATCGTCGGCGTGCTGGCGATCGTCCCCGACCACCACCGGTCACCGTCCTTCGTGTTCACCGAGTTCGTCAACGGGACCGGCTGGGACAACCCGCTGTACGTGGCCGCGGTCGGCCTGCTCCTCGCGCAGTACACGTTCTCCGGCTACGACGCCTCCGCGCACCTGTCGGAGGAGACCTCGCACGCCTCGGTGGCGGCGTCGCGCGGCATCGTCCGGGCCATCTGGGTGTCCTGGATCGCGGGGTTCGTGCTGCTGGCCGGACTCACCTTCGCCATCCAGGACTACGACGCCACGCGCACCACGGACACCGGTGTGCCGCCCGCCCAGATCATGCTCGACGGCCTCGGCACCAACGGCGCCAGCGCGCTGCTCCTCGTGGTCATCATCGCCCAGCTGTTCTGCGGCAACGCCGAGGTCGCCGCGGCCAGCCGGATGGTGTTCGCGTTCAGCCGGGACGGGGCACTGCCCGGCTCGCACCTGTGGCGCAAGGTGAGCGGCCGTACGCAGACCCCGGTCGCCGCCGTCTGGCTGTCCGTCGTCGTGGCCGGCGTCCTCGCCCTGCCGTCGCTCTACTCGGCGACGGCGTACAACGCGGTGACCGCCATCAACGTCATCGGCATCACCCCGGCCTACGCGATCCCCGTCTTCCTCCGGCTGCGCGCGGGCGACCGTTTCCGGCCGGGACCGTGGCACCTGGGCCGCTGGAGCAGGCCGATCGGCTGGATCGCGGTCGGCTGGGTGGCGTGCGTGACGGTACTGTTCTGCCTGCCGCAGGCGTCGCCGGTCACGGTCGACACGATGAACTACGCCTCCATCGCCCTCGCCGTGGTCCTCGTCCTCGCCAGCGTCTGGTGGTACGTCGCCCGACGGTCGTACGGAACGCCCACCACCGCCGCGTACGGCAGCGACCGTGACCAGGCGGAACTCGCGGAGGGCATCGTCTGAGCCGCCGTCCGCGGCCACCGCTCCCGGTACGAACCGGAGTGCCGGATACGGCAGGATGAACGAGCGCGCCGGTCACCGGAGTTCCCGGGCCGGCGCGGTCGCACATCCCGGACATCGAGCAGGTGACAACGTGACGAGACTTCACAACCGGCCTCCCGCAGTGGCTGCGCACTCCGGAGGTGACCGGTGAACCGCTCGCTGACCCTGGACGACCTCGTCCTCGCCGGCATCGCCCTGGGGGCGGGCCTGGTGCTCGCCTTCATGTCGCGCACCCTGCTGCGCTGGCTCGCGGGGCACGCCAAGCGGACCCGCTGGAGCGGCGACGACGTCATCGTGGACGCGCTGCGCTCGGTCGTCCCCTGGGCGGCGATCGCGGGCGGCGCGTCCGCCGCGGCGGCGGTGCTGCCGCTGACCCGGTCCGTACAGCACCACGTCAACCAGGTGCTGGAGGTCTGGCTGATCGTCGTGGTGACCTTCTCCGCGGCCCGGGTGATCGCGGGCCTGGTCCGCTCGGTCACCCAGTCCCGCTCGGGGGTGGCGGGCTCGGCGACCATCTTCGTCAACATCACCCGCGTCCTGGTCCTGGCGATCGGCTTCCTGGTCGTCCTGCAGACCCTCGGGATCTCGATAGCGCCCCTGCTCACAGCCCTGGGCGTCGGCGGTCTCGCGGTGGCGCTGGCCCTTCAGGACACGCTCGCCAACCTCTTCGCGGGCGTCCACATCCTCGCCTCCAAGACCGTCCAGCCCGGTGACTACATCCGGCTCAGCAGCGGCGAGGAGGGCTACGTCGTGGACATCAACTGGCGCCAGACGACCGTCCGCCAGCTCTCCAACAACCTCGTGGTCATCCCCAACGGCCAGCTCGCCAAGGCCAACATGACCAACTACACGCGCCCCGAGCAGGAACTGACCGTCCTGGTGCAGGTGGGCGTGAGCTACGACTCCGACCTGGAGCACGTCGAGCGGGTGACCTCGGAGGTGGTCACGGAGGTGATGACGGACGTCACCGGCGCGGTCCCCGACCACGAGGCCGCCATCCGCTTCCACACCTTCGGCGACTCACGGATCGGGTTCACGGTGATCCTCGGCGTGGGCGAGTTCAGCGACCAGTACCGGATCAAGCACGAGTTCATCAAGCGCCTGCACCGCCGCTACCGCGCGGAGGGCATCCGCATCCCCGCCCCCACCCGTACCGTGGCGTTCCAGCCGGGGTCGGTGGTGATTCCGCAGCAGCGGAGCGGGGAGGACGTCGTCGGCGGGGCACCCCTGGCCGACTAGAGAACCGAGGCGGGCCCCACGACCGTCCCGGGGCCCGCCTCACCAGGCGATGTCGGCCGAGCCTGCCCGCACGGGCAGTTTTTCCCGACACTGTCGACCGGTAGAGGTGATGCGGATACCCTCGCGTAGGTCCCGCCCCTGATCAGCAACGCGCCCAGGAGAATGCCCGGTGGCAGCAGACGACGCCTACGCACGACTGGCCGGAACCCTGGAGCGCATCCAGTGCGCTTCCGGGCACACCGAGTTGGCCCGGGCGCTCAGCACCGAGGACCTGTCGTACGAGACGGGGATCCCCGAGCCGGTCGTGGTGAACCTGCTGGCGGGCGGGCGGGCCGAGGAGACGTCCGTCGCACAACGCGTGCGGCAGCGGCTCGACTTCCTCCGGGAGACCCGTCGGCGCGGCGACGGAAAGCGGTACACCCTCGAAGAGATCGCCGCGGCCGCGGGCGTGACCCGTCAGACGATGAGCGAGTGGCGCAGGAAGGGCATACCCGGCCTGGAGTCGGCTGACCGGCTCCGGCGCTTCTTCGCCCTGCCGCCCGGGTTCTTCTTCGCCGACGAACCGGAGGCACTCGACGAGGCGCTGCAGCGGCATCTCCAGGCGTACGAGTCGAGATCGGACCCCCTCGCCGGGCTCCGTACCCCCGAGATCCTCCGGCTGGCCGCGCGCGGCCTTCTGTCGCCGTCCGGCGTGCAGGCGATGGCGCAGTGGGCGGAGGCCGTCACCCGCAGCGCCCCGCCCGTCGCCGGCAGCGGCGGACAGGGCCGGGAGTACGGCGACGGTCCCGGCCGGCAGGCCGGCGCCCGCCCGGCGCGGCAGGGGCGTACGTGGTGACCGCCGGAACCCGCCCGTCGCCACGCCGTCCGCGGCTCCTCGCGCCGTGCACCGTCCACCCGGCGGGCGTCCTTTGGGGTTCCTCCGCTTCGCGCGACCGCCGAGGTGGGCGATGACCGCTCTGATCCGGCTCCGCCAATGGCAGCGGTTACGGAGGCGCGACAAGGAGATGCGTCAGTTCGCCGAGACGCTCATCGCCCCGGTTCGCGAGAGGCTGAGCGGGGCCGGGGCGGACGACGACCTGGCGGCTCTCACGGATCCCGAGGCCCTGTTCGCGGCGCTGGTCGAGTCCGCCCGGCAGTGGCGCGGCGAGCGCAGGCTCGAGGTGCACAAGGTGCACATCCCGCGCGAGTTCAAGGCCACGGGGATGTGGCTGGAACGAGCGGACCGCGACGACGTCATCATCGAGCAGGACGCGGAGGTCTGGCATCAGGCGCAGATCTTCGGCCACGAACTGTGGCACATGCGGCAGAAGGACGGCTTCACACCCGAGCAACTGGCGAGCGGCGCCTGGGAGGCGCTGGAGTCGGGGCATGTGCACGGCGACCGGCCGGCCGCGGCGCGTTCGCGCTTCGACGAGGATCCCGAGAAGGAAGCGGAACTCTTCGGGATCCGGGTGGGGCAGGAGATGCGGGCGCTGATGGAGCGGGACGTCATCACCGGCGAGACGGCCCGCCGCATCGCAGACGCTCTCAACTACCGGGGGAACCGCAGATGAGTGGGTCGATCAACTACATAAGCTGCGGACTGCTGTGGATCGGGCTCCTGATGAAGCTGCCGGACCTGATCCGGAACTGGGCCGATCCCTCGCTCCGTGCCATCAACGGGGTGCTGGCGTTCGCGTCGCTGTGCTTCCTCTTCGGGGCACCGAGTTCGGTGAGAGTGATCAACCGGGTCAGCGGCGTGTCCAATCTGGCCGCCCCCCTGACCTACGCCTCGATCACCGCGTACAGCGCCGCACTGCTGATCCTGATCGCCTGCTGGCGCGGCGGCCCCTCCATGCGCCGGACGACACGGAACTGGATCTACGGGTACGCGACGGTCCTCGTCGGTGTCGCGGTCCTGTTCGTCCTGGGCGACGCCGGCGTCGAACGGCGCAGCGACTTCGACACCTACTACGCGACGACGCCCTGGATCTCCGAGATGGTCGTCCTCTATCTGCTGGCCCATCTGACGGCCACGACGGTGAGCGCCGTCTGGTCGCTGCGCTGGGGCTTCGAGGCCGAGGTGCGCAAGCGGCCCTGGCTGCGGGCCAGCCTGCTGACGATCGGGGCCGGTACGGTCCTCAGCGCCGCGTACAGCGTCTCCAAGCTGGTCGCTGTCGGCGCCCGGTGGACCGGCCGGGACTGGGCGGTCCTGGGGACGTCCGTGCCGCCCGTGTGCGCCGGCCTGGGGGCGCTGCTCACCGTGGCGGGCGTCCTCCTCCCCATCGCCGGCCACCATCTGTCGGCCTGCCGCGACTTCTTCCGGCTGGCGCCCCTCGATGCGGTGCTGGATCCGGTTCTCACGGACCGCGCCCTGCGTGTCGAACGGCCCCGCTCCCCGTTCCTGTGGGGCACCTGGCGCTGGAGCACCGTCCACAACGGCCTCCTCGCGATCGAGACGCTGTACGACGAGGGGCTCTACAACGCGAGGTTCGACGCGGAGCTGGAGAAGACGGGCGACTGGCAGAGGGCCGCTTCCGCGGCGTGGGCCGCGACCATCGCCGCGGCCGTCCAGCGCAGCACCCGTCCCGCGCCCAAGCCCGCCGGCGTCCCCGCGCGCCTCTCCCACCCGCGCGATGCCGTGTCCCTGGTTCTGATCGCCGACGCCGTGAAGAGGTCCGAGCGGGAGACACGGGCCGCCGAGCCGAGCCCCGCCGCGGCCCGGTCGGTGTGACCGCGGATCCGGAACCGCACGAATCCCCCCCACAGCCCGCGGACACGAACGGAGTCCCCGAAAGATGAGTCTTGTCGTGTATATGGCGTCCCTGCTGCTGGCCCTGGCCGCCATACTGCTCCGCCGACCGCGCAGGACTCCCCGCTCCCCGCTGTCCATCGCCACACGGGCCACCGCGTTCATCGCCGCCGTGTGCTTCTTCTGGTCCGCTCCGGTCACGCTCGCCGCGGTCAACCACGCCACCGGCATCCCCAACGTGGGCGCCCCGCTGACCTACGCCTCGATCTCCGCCCTGAGCTGCTCCCTGATCATCCTGCTGATCCACTGGAAGGGCGGTCCGCACGAGCAGATACGGCGGATGACCCGGATGACGGTGGCCGTCTACGGCGCGCTCGTCATCGCCATCGTCGTACTCTTCAGCCTCGCCGACGCGCACACGGAACGCCTCACCGATCTGGACACGTACTACGCGAACACCCCGTACATGCGGGAGATGATCGTTCTCTACCTGATGGGCCATCTGGCGAGCACCATCGTCCTGAGCGCCGTCTGCCTGAAGTGGGCACGCGACGAGGTCACGGGCCTTCTGCGCATCGGCCTCCGGCTGATCCTCGCCGGCCTGCTGCTCGACGCCCTGGGGTTCACCCTCGCCAAGGTCACCGCGGTCGTCGCCCGCTGGCTGGGATACGACCTGGACGTCCTGTCCACCACCGTCGCCCCGCCGGCCGCCGCGCTCGGCGCGCTGATCTACTCCGCCGGATTCGTCCTCCCGCGCCTGGCGTCCGCCGCCGCCACGGAGAAGCAGAGCCTGGCCACCTACCGCGCGCTGAGGCCCCTGTGGTCGGCGGTGAAGGACGTGGCGACGGCCCCCCAGGTCGCGGGACCGACCTGGTACCAGCTGCCGAGCAGCCGTCTCTATCTGCTCGAGGCCAACATCCGCGACGCCCTGCTGCAACTGACCGCCCACTTCGACCAGCAGGTCGGCCACACGGCGTACGCGGCCGCCGTGGACCGTGGCGAGCGACGGGAAAGGGCGCGCATGGCCTCCGAGCAGGCGATGATCATCGACGGTCTGCGCCGTGCGTCGGGCAGGGGCGACGGCCCCGCCGACCCACCCGAGAAGTTCCGCGTCACCATTGATCTGGTCGAGCTGGCGAACGCTGTGCACCGCCTCCGCGAGGCGGCACCGGAGCAGGTGAGAACGCAGTGACGTCGCCTCATGAACGCTACAGGGAGAACCCGTTGTCGCAGAAAGCTGTCGTGATCGGAGCCGGCACGGCCGGACTCATGACCGCCGCGGCGCTGTCACGCGCCGAACCCGCGCTGGAGATCCTTCTTCTCGACCGGGACGAGCTTCCGCAGGGTCCCGAGAACCGGCGCGGTGTCCCCCAGGGCCGGCACGCCCATCTGCTCATGGCCGGCGGGCTGTCGGCCATGGAGGCCCTCTTCCCGGTGAGCGTGCGTGACCGTCTCCTGGACGCGGGTGCGCACCGGATCTCCCTCGGCAACGGCATGCTGGCCCTCACCCCGGACAGTGGGTGGTTCCCCCGCTGGAGGTGGGACGGGCCCCACATGATCACCTGCACGCGCGCGCTGCTGGACTGGGTCCTCCGGCAGGCCCTGCTGGACACCGGTCCCCACGTCTCGATCCACCGGGCGACCGTGGAAGGGCTCCTGGGCGACGCCGGGCGCGTGCGGGGTGTCCGGATCAGCGGAGCCGGACCCGGTCTGGGCCCGGAGCTGGAGGCGGACCTCGTCGTCGACGCGAGCGGCCGCGGTTCGGGCAGCCTGAAATGGCTCGACGGCATCGGCATCAGGGGGGTCGAGGAGAGGAGGATCGACTCCGGCCTCACCAACGCCACACGGATCTACCGCACGCCAGCGGGCGCCGAGTCGTTCCCGCTGACGGTGGTGCAGGCGAACCCCTACAACGGCCGGCCCGGCCGGAGCGCCATGGTGCTGCCGATCGAGGGAAACCGGTGGATGGTGAGCGCGGGCGGCACCCGTGGCGGAGAGCCTCCCCAGGACGCGCAGGGCTTCCTCGACTACATCCTCGGCCTGCCGCACCCGATCGTCGGCCAGCTCGTCTCGGGGGCGGAGGCCCTCACCGACGTGGTGGTCACGCGCGGCCGCAGCACCAGCAACGCCCGCCGGTTCTTCGAGAAGTCCGCGCGGTGGCCCGAGCGGTTCATCGTGCTCGGCGACGCGCTGGCGACCTTCAATCCCGCCTACGGGCAGGGCATGTCGGTGGCGGCGCTCGGCGCGCTGGTGCTGGCCCGGGAGCTGCGGCGAAGCGGCCTCGCCGGCCCCGGCCTGTCCCGCCGCGTCCTGCGCGGTGCGGCCCGGCACGTCGACACGGCGTGGGCCACCGCCGTCGGCATGGACGTCCTGTACCCGGGGGTCCACGGCGGCGAGCCGACGTTCGCCGACCGGGTCGCCGCCCGTTACGCACGCCGGCTGACCAGAGCCGCGACCGGGTCCTACGACGCGGCGGCGGCGCTGTGGGAAGTCACCAGCCTCACGGCTCCCCCGACGCGGGTGCTGCACCCCAAGGCCCTCATGGCCGCCGTGACAGGACCCCTCCTCCCGCGGACGGCCGAGCCTCCCCTGTGGCCCGCGGAACGCGACGTGCTCGACCGGCTCAGGAAGGCCGGCCGGGGAC
Organism: Streptomyces musisoli; assembly: GCF_016741855.1. Taxonomy (GTDB): domain Bacteria; phylum Actinomycetota; class Actinomycetes; order Streptomycetales; family Streptomycetaceae; genus Streptomyces; species Streptomyces musisoli. Next base: position 136,593 of record NZ_JAERRH010000001.1, read on the forward strand.
CGGTCACGTCCCAGGTACTTCAGTAGCAGCCCCGCCGCCGTGCTCCTGCCCGCTACGCTGGAAGGAGCATGACCTCCAGCCCGCAACCGCCACTCCCGTCGTCGGCACGCCACCTCGACCAGCGGCTCGACGCGATCGCCCGGCAGCCGTTCCGGGCGAGGTTCCACCTGCGCGGGCGGGACCGGGCGACCGCCGAGCTGAAGGGCCCGGCGACCGTCCGGTGGCACGCGTACGACCTGATCGCCAAGCGGCTGGCGCCGGCCGAGCCGTACAAGGACGGCAAGCAGACGCCGTACCGCGGCCACCCCGTGTTCGTGGCCCAGCACGCGACCGCCACCTGCTGCCGGCGCTGCCTGGAGCGCTGGCACGGCATCCCGAAGGGGCGGCAGCTGACCCGTGCCGAACACGTGTACGTGGTGGACGTGATCTGCCGCTGGATCGCGCGAGAGATGACGGCCGGGACATTTTCCGGCCAGGACCCCTGTCGAGCCGACCCCGATCACGAGATATCTTGATGTCGAGCAATGTTGCAGACGTGGAGCGGAGCACCCGGTGACTGACTCGACCATCATCTACACCTACACAGACGAGGCCCCGGCCCTGGCGACGCATTCGTTCCTGCCGGTGATCCAGGCGTACGCCTCGCAGGCCGGTGTGCCCGTGGAGACGCGTGACATCTCGCTGGCCGGACGACTCATCGCCGTCTTCCCGGAGTACCTGAACGAGGACCAGCGCATCCCCGACGCGCTGACCGAGCTGGGCGAGCTGGCCAAGACCCCCGCGGCCAACATCATCAAGCTGCCGAACATCTCGGCGTCCATCCCGCAGCTGAAGGCCGCCGTCGCCGAGCTCCAGGGCAAGGGCTACGCCCTGCCGGACTACCCGGACGACCCGAAGACCGACGAGGAGCGCGACATCCGCGCCCGCTACGACAAGGTCAAGGGCTCCGCCGTCAACCCGGTGCTGCGCGAGGGCAACTCCGACCGCCGCGCCCCGGCGTCGGTGAAGAACTACGCCAAGACCCACCCGCACCGCATGGGCGCCTGGACCTCCGAGTCCAAGACCGATGTGGCGACGATGGGCGAGAACGACTTCCGCTCCACCGAGAAGTCCGTGATCATCGCCGAGGACGGCGCGCTGCGCATCGAGCTGGTCGGCGAGGACGGCACCACCACGGTCCTGAAGGACTCGGTGAAGGTCCTCAAGGACGAGGTCGTCGACGCCTCGGTCATGCACGTCGCCGAGCTGGAGCAGTTCCTCGCCGCGCAGGTCGCCCGGGCCAAGCAGGAGGGCGTCCTGTTCTCCGTGCACCTGAAGGCCACGATGATGAAGGTCTCCGACCCGATCATCTTCGGCCACGTGGTGCGCGCCTTCTTCCCGAAGACGTTCGCGAAGTACGGACAGACCCTCAAGGCCGCCGGCCTCACCCCGAACGACGGCCTCGGCGGCATCCTCAAGGGCCTGGAGAACCTGCCCGAGGGCGCCGAGATCAAGGCCTCCTTCGACGCGGAGATCGCCGAGGGCCCGGCCCTGGCGATGGTCGACTCCGACAAGGGCATCACCAACCTGCACGTCCCGTCGGACGTCATCATCGACGCCTCGATGCCGGCGATGATCCGCACCTCCGGCCACATGTGGGGCCCGGACGGCCAGGAGGCCGACACCCTCGCCGTCATCCCGGACTCCTCCTACGCCGGTGTGTACCAGGCCGTCATCGACGACTGCCGGGCCAACGGCGCCTACGACCCCTCCGCCATGGGCTCGGTGCCGAACGTCGGCCTGATGGCGCAGAAGGCCGAGGAGTACGGCTCCCACGACAAGACCTTCGAGCTGCCCACCGCCGGCACCGTCCGCGTGGTCGACCAGGCCGGCAACGTCCTGATCGAGCAGCCGGTCGCGCAGGGCGACATCTTCCGCGCCTGCCAGACCAAGGACGCCCCGATCCGCGACTGGGTCAAGCTGGCCGTCACCCGCGCCCGCGCCACCGGCGACCCGGCCGTGTTCTGGCTGGACGAGGGCCGCGCCCACGACGCCAACCTGATCACCAAGGTCCGCCAGTACCTGACGGAGCACGACACCGAGGGCCTGGACATCAAGATCCTGTCCCCCGTCGAGGCCACCAAGCTGTCGGTGGAGCGCATCCGCCGCGGCGAGAACACCATCTCGGTGACCGGCAACGTGCTGCGTGACTACCTGACCGACCTGTTCCCGATCCTGGAGCTGGGCACCAGCGCCAAGATGCTGTCGGTCGTCCCGCTGATGGCCGGCGGCGGCCTGTTCGAGACGGGCGCCGGCGGCTCCGCGCCGAAGCACGTCCAGCAGCTGGTCAAGGAGAACTACCTGCGCTGGGACTCCCTCGGTGAGTTCTTCGCGCTCGTCCCGTCCTTCGAGCAGTACGCGGCGGCCACCGGCAACACCCGCGCCAAGGTCCTCGCCGACACCCTCGACCGTGCCACGGCGACCTTCCTCGACCAGGACAAGTCCCCGACCCGTCGCGTCGGCGGCATCGACAACCGCGGCAGCCACTTCTACCTGTCCCTGTACTGGGCGCAGGAGCTGGCCGAGCAGACCGACGACGCCGGCCTCGCGAAGGCGTTCGCGCCGCTCGCCGAGACGCTCTCCGCCAACGAGCAGAAGATCGTGGACGAGCTGATCGCGGTCCAGGGCAAGCCGGCCGACATCGGCGGCTACTACCAGGTCGAGAAGGCCAAGGCGGACGCGGTCATGCGCCCGTCGGCCACCTGGAACGAGGTCCTGGCGTCCCTGAGCTGACGTCCGCGGCCTGACGGTCCTCCCCGAGGACCGACGGCTTCCTGACGGCTCCCGCCCCGGTCGGCTCCGCCCGGCCGGGGCGGAGCCGTTCGCCCCGGCTCCCGCCCGCCTTGCCCGTGCGGTAGCCGTTCGCCCCGGCTCCCGCCCGTCTTGCCCGTGCGGTAGCCGTTCGCCCCGGCTCCCGCCCGTCTTGCCCGTGCGGTAGCCGTTCGGCCGGGCACGCGTCCGCGTTGTCAGTGCCGTGTGGCACCTTGATCGTGCACACCGTCACCGACCACATCCCCGGAGCAGCCCGTGACCGAGTCCGCCCCTTCGTTCGCCCTTCTCCCCGGCGCCGCCGAGTCACCGGTGCTGCTGCACGTGCCGCACTCGGCACGGGCGATACCCGCGGACGTACGCGACGGCATCGTGCTGGACGACGCCGCGCTGGAGCGGGAGCTGGACCACATCACGGACGCGCACACCGCCGAGATCGCCGAGCGGGCCGCCGCGCTGGCCGGGATCACGCCCTGGCGGTTCGAGAACCGGCTCTCCCGGCTGGTCGTGGACCCGGAGCGGTTCCCGGACGAGCGGGAGGAGATGGCGGCCGTCGGCATGGGCGCGGTGTACACGCGCACCACGCACCGGGGTGAGCTGCGGCCCGCCGGCACCGACCCGGAGCCGCTGGTCGCCCGCTGGTTCCGGCCCTATGCCCGGGCCATGACGGAGGCGGTGGCCGGCCGGCTGGCGGCGACGGGGCGCGCCGTCGTCATCGACGTGCACTCGTATCCGTCCGAGCCGCTGCCCTACGAGCTGCACGGGACCGGGCCGCGCCCGCCGGTGTGCCTGGGCACGGACGCCTTCCACACCCCGCCGGAGCTGACCGAGGCCGCCCGCAAGGCGTTCGCCGGGTGCGGGGAGACCGGCCTGGACAGCCCGTTCGCCGGCACGTACGTGCCGCTGGACTTCTACGGGACGGACGCCCGGGTCAGCGCGCTGATGGTGGAGATCCGGCGGGACACCTACATGACCGAGCCCGGCGGGCCCGCCGGAGCCGGACTGGAACGGCTCGCCACCGCGCTGGCCGCGCTCGTCGACGCCGTCCCGACCACGGCCCCGGGCGACCGAGCCGTGCCCCCGAGCCCGAGCCGGTGACCGGAGCCCCGACCCGTGCCCCGGACCGGCGGGCCATGGCCCGGTGCCACAGCCCGTGGCCCGAACCCCCAGCCCGCGGCACGCACTCGCAGCCCGCGGCACGCACTCGCAGCCCGCGGCCCGGTGTCGCATGCGCTGGTCCGGTGTCGCATGCCCTGGTCCGGACCGCCGGCCCGGGGCCCGGCCGGCCGCTCAGGCTCGCAGCCATTCGGTGACGATCACCTCCGCGCCGGTCCGCAGCCGCAGGGCGAACGGGCCGGCCGGCGGGGTGTCACTGGTGAACCGGCCCAGGGTGTCGGCGGTGACCGGGCGGACGGCGGCCGGACCGCCGAGCACCTCGATCCGCACCGACTGCGGCGGCAGCACCTGGCCGATCAGCCCCTCCCCGGTGACCTCCACGTCGACGGTCACCTCGCCGGAGCGGAAGGTCAGCATGCGCGGCGCGTCCACGACCCCTCTGACGGGCAGCGCGTCCACCAGCGAGTCGAAGGTCAGCTCGGCGAGCCGGGTGTCCAGGTCGTGCAGCGCGAAGGCCTCCAGCGCCGTCTGCACCAGCTCGGCCGGGACCGGGTCCAGAACGGCGGCGACCTGGCGCAGCTCCTCCTCCAGCAGCGCGTCCGCGAACGCGTCCTCGTCCGGGCCCCGTTCCCCGGTCCTCCGGTTCCCGTCGTCGCCGTTCACACCGCACCCCGGGCATTCATCCGGGCCCGCAGCCGGCGCAGACAGCGCTGGCGCAGCGGGCCGATGCTGCCGACCGCGATGCCGAGCGCGGCCGAGATCTCCCCGTAGCTGGGCGGCGGCGAGGCCATCAGCACGCGCAGCAACTGCCGGCAGCGCTCGCCCAGTCCGTCCAGCTCCTGCCACAGCCGGCGGACCCGCTCGGCCCGGTCCGCCGCCTCCTCCGAATCGATCAGGGTCTCCTCCGGCGTCCGGTCCTCACTGGCCCGGTCCAGCACCCGCGGATCGTCCGTCAGGGTCAGTCGGGCCAGGCCCCTGAGCACCTTCAGGCACTCGTGGCGGGCCGTGCTCGCCAGCCACGCACCGGTCTTGTCGGGCTCCCTTATCCGGCCCAGGTGCTGGGCGAAGCGGAACCAGACGGTCTGGAAGACCTCGTGCCCGTCGGCGTCCGAGAGCCGGTGTGCGCGCACCACCGACCACACCAGGGGACTCATCCCTTCCACCAGCGCCTTCCAGGCCGCGGCGTCCCCGTCGACGGCGGACTGGACCAACGCGCCGACCTCTGTTCGGTCCACGGCTCCACCCCTCGTGTACGGCACGTCATCGTACGCCGTGGAGTGGAGCGTTCCGGACCTCATGCGGGCAGAGCCGCGACCACGGCCGGGGTGGGGCGCCAGGTGGGCGGGCGGAGCACCGGTACGTGCGCCCCGCGCACCTCGGCCCGGTCCGTGGTGGCCGCCAGCAGCCCGGCGCCCGCCACCCGCGGGTCGCGCTCCCGGTACGCCGTCATCCGGGCCGCGACGAGTCCCGCGGCCACCGGGGTGGCGAACGAGGTGCCGCTCCACTGCGCGAGCCCGTCGAACATCACCTGGTCCGGCTTGGCGCCGGTGTTCTCCCGGCCCTCGCTCAACACGCCGGTGTGGCGCGGGTACTGGCAGGTGCAGGAGTAGTCGGCGCCGAACCGGCAGGCGTCGTAGGTGGAGTGCTGGTAGACGTACGGCACGGGCGTGGTGAACCCGGTGAGGGCGCTGGTGAGGCGCTCGCCCGGGGCGTGGACGCGCACCCAGGGGCCGTGGTTGGTGAAGCAGGCCGCGCCCTCGCCGTCCGCGCGCAGGGCGCCCACCGACAGCACGCTGTCGGCGTACTCGGGCAGACCGGCGTAGGCGGCGGGCCAGAAGGGGGTGTCGCTGCCGTTGTTGCCGGCGGCGGCCACCAGCAGGGTGCGCCGCTCGCGCAGTTCCCGCATGAACGCGTCCAGGCCGATCAGACCGTCGGTGTCCGCGCTGGGGCTCCCCGCGGAGAGGCTGATGATGTCCGGCCAGCCGTCCCGGTCGACCGCTTCGAAGAGCAGGGCGCCGAACTCGGACTCCAGGACGGCACCGGCGTCGTTGAGGGTGCCCCGGACGGTGATGTCGGTGTTGGGCGCGACGGCCGCGAGCAGCCCGGCGATGAACGTGCCGTGGCCGACGTACTGGTGGAGCACGCCCTCGCCGTCGGTCTCGGCCAGCTGGGCGTCGCCCGTGGTGTGCGCGAGCAGCGGATAGGAACGGTGGTCGTGCACCAGGCCGGTGTCGACCACGAGGACGCCGACCGCCGTCGTGGGGTCGTAACTTCCGTCGGCGGCGGCCGGATTGGCGGGTTCGGCGCGCGGGACGGGCACCGGCTCGTCGCCCGGGCAGGCGTTGACCGCGATGTGCACCACGTGGTTGCGTCCCACCAGCCGGCGCCCCTGGCGGCCCTCGGCCTCCCGTACCGCGCGCAGGGCGTGCGGCACCGAGTCCTCGCCCTCCGCCGGGTCGCCGACCCGGATCCGGGTCACGCCGGTGCGGCCGGCCCGCGGGCCCACACGGCGCACATGGTCGGGGACAAGACCCGCCGTCTCGGTGAAGTGGCTGCGCACGGCGTCCTCGACGAACCGGGCCTCCTCGCCGTCCCGGACGAGGACGACACCCTTCTCGTAGAGGAACCCCGCGGTCTCGTCCGGCCCCATGGTCAGCGGGACGTCCGGCAGGGACCGCTGGATGTGGTGGAACTGCTCATGGAATCGCTGTGGTGCCATGTGTGTCCTCCCCCTGGAGACGGTGTGCGACAGTGAGAGCCGCGGGGCCGCCGTCTGATACAGCAGGCCACTACCATGCGAGACGTGACAGCGGGAAGCGAGCCGGTTCTCGAACTGCTGCCCATGGTGTTCGCCGATCCGGGCGAGGCCAGGGCACGCGCGGAACACGTCCTGCGTACCGGCCCGTCCCCGCTGCCCGCCAGCGTCGCCCACCAGGTACTCGGCATCTGGCAGCGGGACTTCGGCGACCTGCGCATCGCGCTCCGGCACCTGCGGCGGGCCCGGGATCTTGCCGCGCGGGCCGACTCGGCCGACCGGGAGGCCGATGTGCTCGCGACGCTGGGGGTCGCACTGGTGCACGCGGGGCGCACACGGCAGGGGCTCGCCTCCTTCGAACGAGGGGTCGCCCGGGGCAGCGGACACACCCGCGCCCGGGTGCTGTACCGGCGGGCCTATGTGTGGTGGGTGCTGGGGCGTCACCGGGAGGCGCTGGAGGACGTGCGGCGGGCGCTGCCGGTGCTGCGTCAGGCGGCCGACGACATCTGGACCGCGCGGGCGCTGACCCTGCGGGCCACCGTGCACCTGGCACTCGGCGCGGTGGACCGGGCGGTCGCGGACTTCACGGCGGCGGAACGGCTGTGGGACACCACCGGCCAGGAGCACGACAAGGCCGACGCGGTGGAGAGCCGGGGCCTCGCCGCGTTCCGGTCCGGGGACGTACCGGCCGCGCTGCGGCTGCTGGACGAGGCCGAGGAGCGCTACGCCAAGCTGGGCACCCCCACCTACAACCTGTCGATCCGGCGCTGCGAGGTGCTGATGGCGGCGGGGCTCGCACCGGAGGCGCTGGCCGAGGCGGACGCGGCGATCGCGCTGCTGGACCGGATCGGCGGGCAGTCCACCCGCAAGGCCGAGCTGCTGCTCGCCGCCTCGTGGGCCGCCCGCGCGGCGGGGGACGCGCACACCGCCATCGCCCGCGCCGCCGTCGCCGTACGGCTGTTCGCGGCGCAGCGCCGGACGTGGTGGGAGACGCACGCCCGGCTGGAGCTGATCGAGGCGCGGATGGCGGCCGGGCGCCGCTCGGGTCGGATGGTGGCGGACGCGGCGGCGGTCGCCGAGCGGCTGGCCGCCTTCGGCTCGCCGGCCGCGCCGGAGGCCTCCCTGCTCGCCGGGCGGATCGCGCTGGCGCTGGGCTGGACGGCGGACGCGGAACGGCACTTGGCGGTGGCCGCCCGCAGCCGGCACTGCGGGCCCGCGCCGGCCCGGGTGACCGGCTGGGCGGCACAGGCGCTGCGGGCGCGGGCCGCCGGTTCCCGGCGCGGTGTGCTGGAGGCGTGCCGGCGCGGCCTGGACGTGCTGGACGACCACCGGATGACGCTGGGCGCCTCGGAGCTGCGCGCCCACACGAGCGCGCAGGGCGCCGAACTGGCCGCTCTCGCCCAGGAGGTGAGTCTCGACCAGGGCGGTCCGCGCCGGCTGCTGGGGTGGAGCGAGCGGTGGCGGGCGACCGTGCTGTCCGCACCGCCGACCCGGCCGCCCGACGATCCGGCGCTGCTGAGCGGGCTGACCGCCTACCGGGAGATCGCGGCCCGCGCCGAGGCCGCCCGGATGGACGGCCGCCCGGTGCCGGCGCTGGAGCGCGAACAGCGGCGCCTGGAACGGGAGATCCGCTCCCGCACCCGCCACATGGGCGGGGCCGCCGCGGACGCCGGGGACCGCTTCGACGTGGGCCGGCTGCTGGACCGGCTCGGTGAGGTGCGGCTGGTCGAACTGGCCGTGGTGGACGGCCGGGTGCACGTCCTGCTGTGCGGGCAGGGCAAGGTACGGCGGTTCGCCGGCGGTTCGCTCGCGGAGGCGGTGGCCGAGGCCGGGCATGTGCAGGCCGGGCTGCGCCGGCTCGCCCACCCGGGGGCCGAGGCCCGGCTGCCGCTGGTGGAGGCGGCGGGCCGGCGACTGCAGGAGCTGCTGCTGGGCGGGGCGGTGCCGCATCTCGGGCCGGGCCCGGTGGTGATCGTGCCGCCGGGGGCGCTGCACCGGGTGCCGTGGGCGCTGCTGCCCGCCCTGCGGGAGCGGGTGCTCAGCGTGTCGCCGTCGGCGGGCAGCTGGCTGCGCGCCCTGGAGACGGCACCGCCGCCGGGCGGCCGGCCGGTCCTGGTGCGCGGTCCCGGCCTCGCGACGGGCGGCGCGGAGGTCCCCGAACTGGCCGACCGGTACGGCACGGCGACGGTCCTGGAGGGCGACGACGCCCAGGTGCCCCGGGTGCTGGCGGAACTCGACGGTGCGGGTCTCGCCCACCTCGCGGCGCACGGGACGTTCCGCGCGGACAGCCCCCTGTTCTCCGCCCTGCGGATGGCCGACGGTCCGCTGATCGTGCACGACTTCGAGCGGCTGGCCCGCAGCCCGTACCGGATCATCCTGTCGAGCTGCGACACCGCCCGTCTCGCCTCGGTCGGCGCGGACGAACTCCTCGGGCTGGTCACGGCGTTGCTGCCGCTGGGCACGGCCGGGGTGGTGGCGAGCAGCGCACCGGTCAACGACGCGGCCGTGGTGCCGCTGATGCTCGCCCTGCACAAGGGGCTCGACGCGGGCCTCTCCCTGGCCGAGGCCCTCCGTGACGCCCGTGCGGCCCTGCCCGGCGACGCGGTCCACCAGGCGACGGGCTGGGCCTTCGCGGCGTTCGGGGCGGCGTGAGGACGGCACCCGCACGGCCGGCGGCACCCGGGCGAAGGGACGCGGGGAACCGTTCCGCAGGCACCCGCGTACCCGCACCCGGCGACCGGCCCGCCCCGGCTACGCCGTCTCCCGCCCCGGCCCGTCCACCAGCCAGGGCAGTGCTCCCCGGTCCCCCGTGCCGAGCCGTGTGTAGGCGCTGTACAGGTGGTTCCCGACGGTCCGCACGGACAGCGTCAGCTTCTCGGCGATCTCCCGATTGCTCAGCCCCGCGGCCGCGAGCGCGACGATCTGCCGCTGCCGGGCGGTGAGTTCCCCGAGGACGAGCCCGGTCAGCGCCGGCGTGCGGGCCCCTTGGCAGCGGCGGGCCAGGGCCACGGCCCGGGTCCGGGACAGCCGTGCGGCACGCGGGTCCCGGTGAGCGCGCACGGCCTGCGCGCGCGCCTCCGCCGCGTACAGCAGGAATCCCCGCTCGGCCAGCGCCTCCGCGGCCCGGTCCAGCGCGGTCCCGTCCCCGCGGGCCAGCGCCTCCGCGTGCCGGGCCAGCACGCTGCCGGCCGGCAGCCGTCCCGCCGCCCGCTCGGGCGCACCGAGGCGTACGGCCGCGTAGACCGAGTGGACGTCGTCCGGGTCGCCGCCTTCCGCCGGCCGGCCCCGGTCCGGCCGCCCCTCGGCCGGCTGGCCTTCGGACAGCCGGAGTTCGGCCCGGCACCCGGCGTCCGCCGGAGTGTCCCGCAGTCCTTCGCGGGCCCACGCCGCCGCCTCCCGCAGCTCGCCCCGCAGCCGCGCGAACCGGGCGCGGATCTCGGCGTACCCGGCCGGCAAGGTTGCGCCCTCCGCCACCAGCCACTCCCCCACCGGCGTCGGCACCGACCGGACGTCCAACTGTGCCATCCGCCGGACCAGGGTGTGCTGTTCGGCGGCGAGCGCGGGACCGTGCGCGCCGGCGGGGCGGGCGAGGCGGCGGGCGCGCAGCCGGCCGGTGGTGGCGCGCAGCGCGGCGCCGTGGAGGGGGTGGGCGAGGGTGACTCCGCCCTGGTCGTCGGCGTGGACGAGGCCGTCCGCCTCGAGGGTTTCGAGGACGTCCGGTTCCAGCTCGTCCAGCGGCACGGGCAGGGGCTCGGCGAAGGCGAGGCGTTCGAGGGTGTCGCGTTCGCGGGGGGCGGACCGCTCCAGGGCGGGGGCGAGCCGCTCGCGGACGGCCGAGGTGATCGGCAGCGCGCCCCGCCAGGCCCGTTCGCCGGTGCCCGGGACGGGTGTCAGCCGGCCGGCCCCGGCGAGCGCGGTGACCAGGTCGCGCAGCAGCCGCAGATCGCCCCGGCACACCCGGTGCAGCCGGCGCACGGTGAGCGCATCCAGGCCGGCGCCGGCGAGCAGCCGGCCGGTGTCGTCGCGGGACAGCGGGTCGAGGGCCAGCCGGGGCAGCAGTTCCCCGGTCCACAGCCGGGACACGGCGGCGGGGGCGGGCACGCCTTCCGTGGCGGCCACGATCAGCCGGGTACGCCCGTGCACGGCCAGCTGGTGCACGAGGGCGGCGGAGGTCTCGTCCAGCAGCTGTGCGTCATCCACGACGAGGACCCGTACGCCGGACAGCATGCGGACCGCGCGGGGCAGCGGGACGGCGTCGGGGAGCAGGTGCGCGAAGGCCGCGAGGGGCAGGTCCCGGGCCTCGGGCGTGCCGGTCACCCGGGCGTGGTCCGTGCCCCGGACCGCCTCCGTGATCAGCCGCGTCTTGCCGTGGCCCGCCGGGCCGGTCACCACGATGCCCGGCCGGCCCGCGGTCAGCGCGTCGCGCACCAGCTCCAGTTCGTCCGCCCGGCCGGTGAACGGCCAGGGCAGCTCCAGGGTTTTCGCGTCCGGTTCGTAAGTCCTCACATCATCCAGAGCGCGGGTACTCGGTTCTGATACAGGGCGACTTGAGTAGCCCCCGACTCAGGCGTCCGGCCGTGGCGGGCGAGCACGATGGCCGCATGACCCGACGCCTCTGCTCGCTTCCGCGGCAGCCGGCCCCGGCCCTGGCTGCCGGGCTGACCGCCGAGCGGCTGGGCGCGCTGCTCGCCGGGCGGCGGATGTGGGTCAACGGCACGGTGCTGCACTACTGCTTCCTGGACACCCGCTCCGACGCCTCGGTCATCCCGGTCCCCGGTACGGGGGAACTGCGCAGGGTGCCGTGGGCCGGCGGCGAGGAGCAGCGGGACGTGGTGCGCGGGTGCTTCGGCGAGTGGCAGGACCTGGGCGTCGGCATCACCTTCGCCGAGGTCGGCGACCGCCACGAGGCGGAGCTGCGGATCGGGTTCCAGACGGGTGCCGGGTCCTGGTCGGCGATCGGCCGGGACGCGCTGTCGGCCGGCCGGGGTGAGCGCACCATGAACCTCGGCTGGGACGTGACCGCGCCCGGGGAGCGGGGGGTGGTCCTGCACCAGATCGGGCACGCGCTCGGCATGGTGCACGAGCACCAGAGCCCGTTCGCCGGGCTGCACTGGGACGACGAGGCGGTCTACGCCGAGCTGGCGGGGCCGCCGAACTTCTGGAACCGGGAGACGACGTTCGCGAACGTGCTGCGCCAGCTGGACGCCGGCGAGGCAAGCGGTTCGGTGTGGGACCCGCAGTCGGTCATGACGCTGCCGTTCGGGCCGGGGCTGGTGCTGGAGCCGGAGCAGTACCGCGTGGGGCTGCGTCCGCCCGGCACACCGTCCCCGGCCGACAAGGAGTTCGTGCTCCGCTGGTATCCGCCCACGGGGCCGTCCGGTCCGGCCGCGCTGCTGCCGTTCCGGTCAGCGCCGCTCGGTCTCGGGGCGGGCGGACAGGCGGACTTCACCGTGGAGCCGCCGGAGACCCGCGAGTACACGGTGGGCACCTTCGGCGACGCGGACACCGTGCTGGTCGTCTTCGAGGAGCGGGACGGGGAGCCGCGTTTCCTCGCGGGACACGATGACGGCGGCACGCCGGACAACGCCGCCGTCCGGGTGCGGCTCGTCAAGGGCCGCCGCTATGTCGTCCGGGTCCGCCTGTACTCCACATGGGGGTCGGGAGAGACGGCGGTCATGTGCTGGTGACGGCACACGGACGGCAGGGGGCCACGGTCCGGCGCCGGGGGAACGGCCGCGGGCGTCACCCACGGGGGAGGTGACGCCCGCGGCCACGCCGCCGTCCGCGCACGCGGGCCGCGGCCACGCCGCCGTCCGCCAGGCACGCGCAGGTGGTCGCGAGACGCCTCAGGACGCGGCGCGCCCGGCCGGGGTGACCGCGTCGGGGTGGGCGAGACCCAGGTGGTCGCGCAGGGTCGTGCCCTCGTACTCGGTGCGGAAGACGCCCCGTTCCTGGAGGAGCGGAACCACCTGGTCGGCGAAGGCGTCGAGCCCGCCGGGCGTGATGTGCGGGACGAGGATGAAGCCGTCGGCGGCGTCCGCCTGCACGAAGTCGTCGATGGTCCGGGCGACGGTGGCCGGGGAGCCGACGAAGGACTGCCGGTTGCCGGTGTGGATGACCAGGTCGCGGATGGACCACTTGTTGGCCTCGGCGAGCTGCCGCCACTCGCGGGCGACGGCGAGCGGGTCCCGGTACATCCGCACCTGGGCGCGACCCCGGGAGATGTGCTCCTCGCCGACCACCGGGTCGACTTCGGGCAGCGGGCCCTCCGGGTCGTACGCCGACAGGTCCCGGTTCCAGACGAATTCGAGGTGCTTGATGGCGGTGGCGCCGCTGACCTGCTGCCGGCGGACCTGGTGGGCGAGTTCCGCGGCCTCCTGGTCGGTGTCGCCGAGGACGAACGTCGCGGCGGGCAGGATGAGCAGCTGGTCGGGGCGGCGCCCGTACCGGGCGAGGCGGGACTTGACGTCCGTGTAGAAGGCCTGGCCCTCCTTCAGGGTGGAGTACCGGCTGAAGACGGCGTCGGCGTCGGCGGCGGCGAACTCGCGGCCCTCGTCGGAGTCGCCCGCCTGGAAGACGACGGGGCGGCCCTGCGGGGAGCGCGGGACGTCGAACCGGCCGTGGATGTCGAAGTGCCGGCCCCGGTGGACGAAGGCGCCGGCCCGGGCGTCGCGGAGGAAGGTGCCGGTGGCCTGGTCTGCGAGGATCTCGTCGCCGCGCCAGGAGTCGAACAGCTCGTGCGCGGTGGTGAGGAACTCCTTGGCGCGCGAGTAGCGTTCCTCCTGCGGCAGGAAGCCGCCGCGCCGGAAGTTCTCGCCGGTGAAGGCGTCCCAGGAGGTGACCACGTTCCACGCGGTCCGGCCGCCGGAGAGGTGGTCGAGGCTCGCGAACTGGCGGGCCACCTCGTACGGCTCGTTGAACGTGGAGTTGATGGTGCCCGTCAGGCCGAGCCGGTCGGTGACGGCGGCCAGCGCGGCCAGCACGGTGAAGGTGTCGGGGCGGCCGACCACGTCCAGGTCGTAGAGGGTGCCGCCCTGTTCGCGCAGCCGGAGTCCCTCGGCGAGGAACAGGAAGTCGAACCTGGCGCGTTCGGCGGTCCGCGCGAAGTGCGCGAAGGAGTCGAACTCGATGTGGCTGCCGGCGGCCGGGTCGCTCCAGACGGTGGTGTTGTTCACCCCGGGGAAGTGCGCGGCCAGATGGATCTGCTTCGGCGGCTTGCTCATGGTGGTGCGGTCCTCCCGGCTCAGACGGCGGCTGCGGAGTAGCGGTTGGCGGGGCGAGGGAGGCCGAGGAGGCCGCGCAGGGTGCCGGCCTCGTAGGCGTCCCGGAAGCGGTGGCGGCGCGGCAGCTCGGGCACCAGTTCCCGGGTGATCCGGGGCAGGTCGTGGCCGGCGACCGCGGGCCGCAGCCGGAAGCCGGTCAGCCCGCCGGCCGCCAGCTCCTCCAGCAGATCGGCGAGTCGGGCGGCGGTGCCGGTGAAGATGCGGGCGTCGCTGGTGTACGGCTCGCCCGCGAGCGTGTCGAGGCGGTCGAGGCGGGCCGCGGCCCGGGCCTCGCTGTCGTCGAGGAGGACGACGAGGTCCCCGAAGACGTGCAGTGGCTCCCCGGACCGGCCCGCCGTCTCCTGTTCGGCACGGATCTCGGCGACGATCGCGCGGGCCTGCGCCGCGTCGTGCGGGGTCACGTAGCCGATGTCGGCCTGGCGGGCCACCAGGCGGTACGGGACGGTGTCGTGGGCGAGGGCGGTGACCAGGGGCTGCCCCTGCGGCGGCCGGGGGGTGATGGAGGGGCCCTTGACGCTGAAGAAGCGGCCCTCGAAGTCGATGTGGTGCAGCTTGTGCCGGTCGATGAAGCGGCCGGTCGCCGCGTCCCGGATCTCGGCGTCGTCCTCCCAGCTGTCCCAGAGGCGGCGTACGACTTCCACGTGGTCGGCGGCCTCGTCGAACAGCTCGGTGAGCAGCTCCCGCGCGGCCGGGCCGTCGAAGGAGTCGATCCGGCCGATGGTGCGGCGGCCGAAGTGCGCGGCCTCGTCGGGGCGGGCGGAGACCCGGACGCGCACGCCGGCGCGTCCGGTGCTGACGTAGTCGAGGGTGGCGATCGCCTTGGAGATGTGGAACGGCTCGGTGTGCGTGGTCACCACGGTCGGGACCAGGCCTATGTGCCGGGTGAGCGGGGCGACGCGGGAGGCGATGAGGACCGCGTCGAGCCGGCCGCGGACCTGGTCGGTGCGCTCGTCGGGTGCCAGGGCGCGGGAGGACTGCGGGCCGAGGCCGTCCTCGAGGGTGACGAAGTCGAGCAGGCCGCGTTCGGCCTCGGCGATCAGGTCGGCCCAGTAGCCGGCGGTCAGCAGGTCCCGGGGGCGGGCGACCGGCTCGCGCCAGGACGCGGGATGCCAGCCGGTGCCGTCCAGGGCGACGGCCAGGTGCAGGTGTGCGGGAGGAGTCGGTGACACGTCGGTGCCTTCCTTGACGGGGCCGGTCAGGTGTTGTCCAGCGGCAGCCCTGGCGGGTCGATCTCCGACTTCGCCACGGCCTCGCCGGAGAGGTTGTAGGCGGCGAGCCACTTGGCGTACTGCCCGTGCTCGATCAGGTGGTTGAGTGCGTCGGCGAGCGGCTTGGCGAGTCCGCTGTCCTTGCGGGCGGTGGCGGCGATCAGGCCCTGGAGCGTCGCGCCGGCGCCGGAGAAGCTGCCCGCGCTGCGGGTCGGGTGGGGCGTGTTCGCGGTCTGCCGGGCACGGTAGGCGACACCGGGGTTGGGGCCGAAGAAGGCGTCGATCCTGCCGCTGCTCAGCGCCAGGTTGACGGCGTTCTGGTCCGGGAAGTACTTGACGGTGAGCCTCTTGCCCTCCGCGGCCAGTTTCGCCTTCCACTCCAGGAGGATCTTCTCCTGGTTGGTGCCGGAGCCGACAGAGACCGTCCGGCTGGCGAGGTTCTCGTAGTCGCCGTCGAAGTTCCAGGTGCTCTTCTTCAGCACCTCGAAGGCCAGGTCGTCCTTGCGGTAGGAGGCGAACTCGTACTTCTTCTTGCGTTCCTCGGTGTCGGTGACGTTGGAGAAGGCCACGTCCACCCTGCCGCTGTCGAGTCCGACGAAGAGGTTCTCCCAGGTGGAGTTCTTGATCTCGGGCTGCAGGCCGAGGACGGCGGCCACCAGGCGGCCGAGGTCGGGCTCGGAGCCGGTGAGGGTCCTCTGGTCGCTGCCCACGTAGTTCAGCGGCGCGGATCCCGAGGGCAGGGCGCCGACACCGATGACGAGCTTGCCGCTCCTGCGGACGGAGGCGGGCAGTTCGGCTCTGATGGACTTCACTTCGGAGACCTTCAGCTCGGTCTCCTTCGCGGCTCCGCCGGACAGCCGGCCCACGGTCACCGTGCCGGCCGGGCCGGTGGTGGCGGCGGCTTCGCCGTCTCCTCCGCAGCCGGCGAGTCCGCCGGCGAGGGAGAGGGCCACGGTCGCCGCGGTGAGGCCGCGGATCAGGCTGCGTCGGGAGAACTGGCTGGGCATGGCTGTCCTTGTCGTTCGGGTGTCGCGCCGGGAACGGGTCGACGAGGGTGTGGTCGGGGCACTTCGCCGGTGTGCGGCGGCCGGGGCTCCTTGCCGGCGAGCGGCCGGGGCACTTCGTCGGCGTGTGGTCGGGGCGCCCTGCCGGTGTGCGGCCGGGGCGCCTTGTGTGCGGTCAGAGGACCTTGCCGAGGAAGTCCCGGGTCCGCTCGTGCCGGGGGCTGTCCAGCACCTGACCGGGCGGGCCCTGTTCGACGATCCGGCCGCCGTCGATGAAGACGACCCGGTCGGCGACCTCGCGGGCGAAGCCGATCTCGTGGGTGACGATGACGAGGGTGGTGCCGCTGCTCGCCAGGTCCTTGATGACGGCGAGCACCTCGCCGACGAGTTCGGGGTCGAGCGCCGAGGTCGGCTCGTCGAAGAGAATGATCCCGGGCCGCAGGGCGAGGGCGCGGGCGATGGCGACGCGCTGCTGCTGACCGCCGGACAACTGCCGTGGGTAGGCGGCGGCCTTGTCGCCGAGGCCGACGCGTCCGAGCAGCTCACGGGCGAGGTCCCGGGCCGCCGGACCGGTCAGCCTGCCCGTGGCGACGGGGGCGGCGGCGACGTTGTCGAGGACGGTCAGGTGCGGGAAGAGGTTGAAGTTCTGGAAGACGAAGCCGATCCGGCTGCGCTGGGCGAGGATGGCGCGCTCGCCGAGTTCCCTCAGCCGCCCTCCGTGCCGCTTCACCCCGATCGGCTCGCCGCCCACGCTGACGTGGCCGACCTCGGGCTTCTCCAGGTGGTTGACGACCCTGAGCAGCGTCGACTTGCCGGAGCCGGAGGGGCCGATGATCACCGTGACCTCGCCGGGGCGGACGGTCAGGTCGATGCCGTCGAGGACGCGGTGGGCGCCGTACCACTTGTGGACGTTGTGCACTTCGAGCGCGGCGGGCGCGGCCTGCCCGCGGGGGTGTGCGGTGGTCATACGGCGGCCTCCCCGCGCAGCCTGGCCCGCAGCTCGGTGAGGCCGGTCCGGGCCTTCCGCAGCGGGGTCGGCGGCAGGGCCCGGGTGGCGCCCCGGGCGTAGTACCGCTCGACGTAGAACTGGACGACGGACACGGCGCTGGTCAGGATCAGGTACCAGACGGTGGCGACCAGCAGCAGCGGCACGACGTCGCCGGGATAGGTGTTGCCCATCGACTGCACCGTGCCGAACAGGTCGAGCAGCGACACGTAGAACACCAGGGACGTGCTCTTGACCAGGCCGATCAGCTGGTTGACGTAGTTCGGCGTGATCGACCTCAGGGCTTGCGGGAAGACGATCCTGCGGAACTGGTAGCCCCGGGGCAGGCCGAGCGCGGCGGCCGCCTCGTGCTGGCCCTGGTCGACGGAGAGGACGCCGCCGCGGACCACCTCCGCCGCGTAGGCCGCCTCGTTGAGGCTGAGGCCGACGACGGCGATGGTCAGGTCCGTGGCCACCTTCGACTCGTCGAAGGTGACGAAGGCCGGGCCGAACGGTACGCCGAGGCTCAACGTCTGGTACAGGGCACTGAAGTTGTACAGGAAGATCAGCACCACGATCAGCGGGACGGAGCGGAACAGCCAGGTGTAGGTCCAGCTGACCGCGCGCAAGACCGGGCTTGCGGAGAGCCTGCCGAGGGCGAGCAGGATGCCGCCGGCGAGGCCCAGCACGGCGCTGAGCGCGGCGACTTCGAGCGTGACGAGGAGGCCGTCGAGGACGGCCGGGCGCAGGAACCAGTAGCGGAAGCGGTCCCACTGGTAGAAGGGGTTCGTGACCAGTCCGTGCAGGATCTGCGCGACGACCACGAGGACGACGGCGGTGACGATCCACCGTCCGGGCCGGCGCAAGGGCTGAACCCGCTGTGCGTTCGGCTGCTGTGAGGGTGCGTCGGTCGGGATGGGCGCCGCGGCGAGGGAGACGGCGGCGCCTGGGGGTTCACTCATGAGGAGCTCCGGCGGAGTCGGACACCCCGGGGCCGCGGACGGGCGGGCGCGGGCCGCGTCGGCACTACGGCACGAGGCGGCGCACGGGCCGGCGCGGACACCGGGGGCTGGGCGGACAACGGCACACCGGGTGGAAGGTGCGCGGCGGGAACGCGGGGACCGTAAGGAGAGGTCAGCCCTGGCGGCGGGCAGAGCCCGGTGCGGTACACAGTGCGCTGTTCACGCGGAGCAGATCGACGGCGCGGTCGGCGACGAGCGGACCGGCGGACGACGGTACGCGGCCCTGGAGGCGGCCCGAGGCCGTCCTGGGAGCTGCGTGCATGGCGTCACCTGTCACTGTTCCGGCCCCGTGGGGCCTCGCGCTTACCGAAATCGCCGTCCGGTCCGGTCGTCACCTGGGGCACCCCACCGCGCCGCGAGGGTTGCCGGTCAGCGAGCCAGGGCTTGGCGCTGACGCTCATGACCGTTCTAGAGCCGTAAGTAAGGCAGTCGGCCGTTCGAATGTCAACGGCCGTCCGCCCGGTGGACATCAGTGGCCCGCTCTCACCGGCGGGAAGTGTCCGGGGAGCCCGCGGCGTGGCTCGCCCAGTCCAGGATCTGGACCGCTGCTCCGGCGGCCTCGAGGCCCTGGCAACGGCCGTGGTGGCGGCGGGCGATGCCGTCGAGGTCGAGATGGCGGCCGAAGGCGGGGTGCGCGGCCAGGCGGCGGGCGTAGGCCCACAGCGCGCGGTGGCCGGCGATGCGGTGGACGGCGGAGGCGTCGAGGTGGCAGCGGTGGACGGTGTCCAGCTGCACCAGGGACACCCACAGCTCGATGTCGGCGGCGGTGAGCCGGCCGTCGGCGAGGTACTCCTCCTCGCTCAGCCGCCGCTCCAGCCGGCCCAGGGTGTCCAGCAGCACATCGAGCGCGCCGGCCCGCTCGTCCGGGTCGGCACCGGCACGGCCGGCGCGCTGGGCGGCCTCCTCGATGCCCTCGGCGCACATCCGCTCGACCGCCTCGATCACGGACTCCAGGCCGGCGGGATACAGGCGGGCGCGGCCGTCGTGCCGCAACCGGTCCAGGTCGCGCAGGATGCCGGGGGTGTGGGTGCTGACGATGCGTCCGGACCAGTCGTCGCCGAGGACGGGCGCGAGCGCCGGCCCGGTGTAGTGGTGGGCGCTCGCCTCGTACAGCGGACGCAGCGCCGAGTGGCCGCCGCCGGGACGGTCCGGGACGGGGGGCAGGAGGGTGACCGGACAACTGCCGCCGAGGCCCAGCAGGCTGTGGCCGACGGCGAGGCGCAGGCCGTCGGGGGACGCGGTCGACAGGTGGAGCCGGTAGCGGTGCGGCACGGCGTAGTGGCCGCTGCGCGCGTCCCGGCCGATCCGGCCCCGGAAGAGGGGTGCGGGACGACGGGCGGACGGGACGGCGGCGAGCGGAGTGATGGACATGCGTCTCCCCGGGTCGTGGGCGTGCGAAGGGTGATGCGGCGTGGGCGCGGCCGGCCGGCGGGGGCGAGGGCCCCGGTTCAGCGGTGGCGGCTGATCGCGCTGCTGACGCGCTGGAGGTCGATGTGGCGGCGGGAGGTGAGCAGGGGGGCGCGCAACGGCGTCCGGCGCGTTCGGCCGGTGCCCGTCTCGTGGCGCGTCATGATTCCCTACCTGTTCACTAGGGTTCCCTCCCTGGAGTGTCGATCCGGCTCCGTGTGACGTCAAGGGGGCGTCCACGCCTGGGACTCCGGGCGCGGCGGCGGGGGCGGCCGAGGGGAGCGAGGGGGCGCGCGACGGGGCTCTCGGGGTGCCGCGTGGGGTCTCCTCAGCGAGAGCAACATGTGACATAGTACTGGCGTGGCGAAGCGACTGACCTGCGATGCCGTGGTCGTCGGAGCCGGGATGGTGGGCGCGGCCTGTGCGCTGTACGCCGCCCGGGCCGGTCTCGACGTGAGGGTGGTGGACCGGGGTCCGGTGGCCGGCGGCACCACCGGTGCGGGCGAGGGCAACCTGCTCGTCTCCGACAAGGAACCGGGCCCGGAACTGGAACTGGCCCTGCTGTCGGCTCGGTTGTGGGCCGAACTGGCCGAGGAACCGGGCACCGCGATGGAGTACGAACCCAAGGGCGGCCTCGTGGTCGCCTCGACCCCCGGCGCCTTGGCCGCGCTGCGGGACTTCACCGCGGGCCAGCGCACGGCCGGTGTCACCGCCGTACCGGTCGGGGCGGACCGGCTGCGGGAACTGGAACCGCACTTGGCGCCCGGCATGGCGGGCGGTGTGCACTACCCGCAGGACGCCCAGGTGATGCCCGCGCTCGCCGCCGCCCGGCTGCTCCGGGCCTCCGGCGCCCGGACGCACCTGGGCCACACCGTGACCGGCGTGCTGCGCACGGCGGACGGCACGGTGTACGGCGTGCGCACCGACCGGGGCGACATCCACGCACCGGCGGTGGTGAACGCGGCCGGCACCTGGGGCGGCGAACTCGCGGCGCTGGCCGGCGTCCGGCTGCCGGTGCTCCCCCGGCGCGGCTTCGTGCTGGTCACCGAGCCGTTGCCGCGGATGATCCGGCACAAGGTGTACGCCGCCGACTATGTGGCCGACGTCGCCAGCGACTCGGCCGCCCTGCGCACCTCGCCGGTCGTGGAGGGCACGGCCGCGGGACCGGTGCTCATCGGCGCCACCCGGGAACGGGTGGGCTTCGACCGCTCGCTGTCCCTGCCCGCCGTACGGGCGCTCGCCGCCGGGGCGATCGCACTGTTCCCGTTCCTGGAGCGGATCCGCGCGCTGCGCACGTACGCGGGCTTCCGGCCGTATCTCCCCGACCACCTGCCGGCGATCGGCCCCGACCCGCGGGCGCCCGGCCTGTTCCACGCCTGCGGGCACGAGGGTGCCGGCATCGGACTCGCCCCCGGAACCGGCCGGTTGATCGCGCAGGCCCTCACCGGCGGGGCGCCGGAGCTGGATCCCGTGCCGTTCCGGCCGGAGCGGTTCGACACCGATGGAGGCGACGCCCGGTGAATCCCCTGGAGTTGACCCGGGCCCGGCCGGGCCCGGCCCGCACCGTCACCTTCGACGGACGGCCCCTCGAAGCGCTGCCGGGCCAGACCGTCGCGGCGGCGCTGTGGGCGGCGGGCGTGACGTCCTGGCGCAGCACGCGGGACACCGGCCGCCCCCGCGGGGTGTTCTGCGGGATCGGGGTGTGCTTCGACTGCCTGGTGACCGTCAACGACCGCCCCAATCAACGAGCCTGCCTGGTGCCGGTGCACCCCGGCGATGTGATCCGCAGCCAGCGGGGGACGGGCCGGGACGATGGCTGAGCGACCGCGTCTCGCCGTCGTCGGGGCGGGCCCGGCCGGCCTCGCCGCGGCCCTGACGGCGGCCGCACGGGGCGTCCAGGTCGTCCTCGTCGACGCCGCCGACCAGGCCGGCGGACAGTTCTACCGGCAGCCCGCCGCCGCCCTCGGCGCCCGCCGGCCCCGGGCGCTGCACCACCAGTGGCGCACCTGGGAACGGCTGCGGGCCGGCCTCGAACGGCACCGCGAGGCCGGCCGGATCACCGCGCTGACCGACCATCATGTGTGGTGCGTGGCACGGGATCCGGCCTCCGGGGCGTTCGGTGTGCACGCCCTGCGCGGACCGGCGCAGGACGAGGGCACCGTCGTCCGGGCCGACGCCGTGCTGCTCGCCACCGGCGGGTACGAGCGTGTGCTGCCCTTCCCGGGCTGGACCCTGCCCGGCGTCGTCACGGCGGGCGGCGCGCAGGCCATGCTCAAGGGCGGCCTGGTGCTGCCCGGACGGACGGCCGTGGTCGCCGGGACCGGTCCGCTGCTGCTGCCGGTGGCCACCGGGCTCGCCGCGGCGGGCGCCCGGGTCGCCGCGCTCGTCGAGTCCGCCGGTCCCGCGGCGCTGCTGCGCCGGGCACCCGCCCTGGCGGCCCAGCCGGGCAAACTCGCCGAGGGCGCCGGGTACGCGGCCCGGTTGCTGCGGCACGGGGTACGCGTCCTGCCCCGGTCCGCGGTCGTGGCGGCGCACGGCACCGGCCGGCTGGACGCGGTCACGGTGGCCGCGCTCGACCGGGACGGCACCCTCCGGCCCGGCGGCACCCGCCGGATCCGCTGCGACACCCTCGCCGTGGGCCACGGCATGCTGCCGCACACCGACCTCGCCGAGACCCTCGGCTGCACCCTGTCCGGCACCTCCGTACGGGTCGACGCCGAGCAGCGCACCGACGTGCCGGGGGTCTGGGCCGCCGGCGAGGCCACCGGTGTCGGCGGCGCGGCGCTCGCACTCGCCGAGGGGCACATCGCCGGTGGCTCGGCCGCGGCCCGGCTGCACGGCACCGCCACCGACCCGCGCCGCTGGGCCGCCGCCGCCCGGGCCAGGACCCGGCTGCGCGAGTTCGCCACCGCCCTCGACGCGGTGTACGCGCCGCCGGCCGGCTGGGCGGACCGGGTCCCGGACGACACGGTGGTGTGCCGCTGCGAGGAGGTCACCGCCGGGGAGGTGCGCGGCGCCGTGGAGCTGCTCGGCGCCGGCGACCTGCGCACCGTGAAACTGCTCTCCCGGGCCGGGATGGGCTGGTGCCAGGGCCGGATGTGCGCGCCGGCGGTCGCGGGCCTGACCGGCTGCCCGCTCACCGCCGGCCGCAGACCGCTCGCCCGCCCGGTACCGCTCGGCGTCCTGGCCGGCCTGCCGGACACGAACGCCGGCCTCCCGGACACGGACCCCGGCCTGCCGGACACGGACCCCGGCCTGCCGGTGACGGACACCGGCCGTGCGATGGCGGACGCCGGTCATCCGGTGACGGACACCGGCCTGCCGTCGGCGGACGCCGGCCCGCCGGAAACCGGAGTGGACCGGCCGGACACGGACGGGGACCGGCTGGGCCCGGACACGAAGCGGCCGGGAGCGGATCCCGTGCCGCCGGAAACGGACTGAGTCCCGCCGCCCCTTCCACCCTCCCCATCTGCACTCAACTCAGTAATATGTCACACCCCACTGAATGAGGGATCGCCCATGACGCACCCCGAGAACCGTCCCTGGCGTGGCATCCTCGTCGCCACCGCCCTCCCGCTCCGCGAAGACCTCTCCGTCGACCACGACCGCTACGCCGAGCACTGCGCCTGGCTCGTCACGAACGGCTGCGACGGCGTCGTACCGAACGGCTCCCTCGGCGAGTACCAGGTGCTCACCCCCGAGGAGCGCGCCCGGGTGGTGGAGACCGCCGTGGCCGCGGTCGGGGGTGAGCGGGTGATGCCGGGCGTCGCCGCGTACGGGTCCGCCGAGGCCCGCCGCTGGGCCGAGCAGGCGGCCGAGGCCGGCTGCGCGTCGGTGATGCTGCTGCCGCCCAACGCCTACCGCGCCGACGAGCGGTCCGTCCTCGCCCACTACACCGAGGTCGCGAAGGCGGGCCTGCCGGTCGTCGCGTACAACAACCCGATCGACACCAAGGTCGACCTGGTCCCCGAACTCCTCGCCCGGCTGCACGGCGAGGGCCTCGTGCAGGCCGTCAAGGAGTTCTCCGGCGACGTCCGCCGCGCCTACCGCATCGCCGAACTCGCCCCGGAGCTGGACCTGTTGATCGGGGCCGACGACGTACTGCTGGAGCTGGCGGCGGCCGGCGCCAAGGGCTGGGTGGCCGGCTACCCCAACGCGCTGCCCCGCGCCTCGGCAGAGCTGTACCGGGCCGCGACCGCCGGCGACCTCGGCACCGCGCTCCCCCTGTACCGGCGGCTGCACCCGCTGCTGCGCTGGGACTCGAAGGTGGAGTTCGTCCAGGCGATCAAGCTCTCCATGGACGTCGTCGGGCGGTACGGCGGCCCGGTGCGCCCGCCCCGCGTACCGTTGCTGCCCGAGCAGGCGGCCGCGGTCCGCGCGGCCACCGAGAAGGCCGTCGCCGCGGGTCTCGCGTAAGGAGCCGGACCATGCGCAGCAAGCTCGTCCTGCACGCCGTCGACTCGCACACCGAGGGCATGCCGACCCGCGTGGTCACCGGCGGGATCGGCACCCTCCCCGGCGCGACGATGAACGAGCGCCGGCTGCACTTCCGGGACCACCGCGACCACATCAAGCGCCTGCTGATGAACGAGCCGCGCGGCCACGCCGCCATGAGCGGCGCGATCCTCCAGCCGCCGACCCGCCCGGACTGCGACTGGGGTGTCGTCTACATCGAGGTCTCCGGCTGTCTGCCGATGTGCGGGCACGGCACCATCGGGGTGGCGACGGTGCTGGTCGAGACCGGGATGGTGGAGGTGGTGGAGCCGGTGACCGCCATCCGGCTCGACACCCCGGCGGGCGTGGTGGTCGCCGAGGTGGCGGTGGAGAACGGCGCCGCACGGAACGTGACGCTGAGGAACGTCCCCTCGTTCGCCGTCGCCCTGGACCGCAAGCTCGCCCTGCCCGACGGCCGCACGGTCACCTACGACCTCGCCTACGGCGGCAACTTCTACGCGATCCTCCCGCTCGACGCCTTCGGGCTGCCCTTCGACCGCGCCCGCAAGGACGACATCCTGGCGGCGGGCCTGTCACTGATGCGCGCGATCAACGAGCAGGAGGAGCCGGTGCATCCGGAGGACCCGTCGATCCGCGGCTGCCACCACGTCCACCTCCACGCGCCCGGCGCGACGGCCCGGCACTCCCGCCACGCGATGGTCATCCACCCGGGCTGGTTCGACCGCTCCCCGTGCGGCACGGGTACCAGCGCGCGCATGGCGCAACTGCACGCGCGCGGCGAACTCCCGTTGCACACCGAGTTCGTGAACGAGTCCTTCATCGGCACCCGCTTCACCGGGCGGCTGCTGGGGACGACGGAGGTCGCGGGGGTGCCGGCCGTGCTGCCCAGTTTCACCGGCCGGGCGTGGATCACCGGGACCGCGCAGTATCTGCTGGACCCGGCCGATCCGTTCCCGGAAGGGTTCGTCCTCTAGACTCACCCCGGTGATGCGTGACATGGCACAGAACACGCCCGGGGCGGAGACGCCCGCACTCCCCCGGCTCGGCGGCCGGCGGAGCAGCTACCGCGAGCGGGTGGCCGACGCCCTGCGCGCCGCACTGATCGCCGGCGAGCTGCGGCCGGGCGAGGTGTACTCGGCGCCCTCGCTGGCCACCCGGTTCGGCGTCTCGGCGACGCCGGTGCGCGAGGCGATGCTCGACCTCGCCAAGGAGGGGCTGGTCGACACCGTGCCCAACAAGGGCTTCCGGGTCACCGCCGTCTCCGACCGGCAGCTGGACGAGTACACGCACATCCGGGCGCTCGTCGAGATCCCCACCGTGGTGGCCCTGGCCCGCACGGCCGACCGTGTCTCGCTGGAGGCGCTGCGCCCGGCGGCCCGGGAGATCGTCACCGCCGCGGCGGCGGGCGACCTGATCGCCTACGTGGAGGCCGACACCCGCTTCCACCTCGGCCTGCTCGCCCTGGCGGGCAACACCCACCTGGTCGAGGTCGTGGCCGACCTGCGGGGGCGCTCCCGTCTGTACGGGCTCACCGCGCTGGTGGAGGCGGGCCGGCTGCTCGCGTCCGCCGAGGAGCACCTGGAGCTGCTGGACGCCCTGCTGGAGCGCGACGAGAAGGCCGTGCACGAGATCATGACCCGGCATCTGGGGCATGTGCGCAGCCTGTGGGCGGCGGACTGACCGGCTCCCGCGCCCCGGCGCCCCCCGGAGGACAGCGCCGGACATCTGGCGGTACGAAGGCCGTGCCGCGACGTTTTTTGCACGCTCGGGCGTCCCGTACGAAACAACGAGCGGCGATTTTGTGTCAGATCGACGCATCCCCGACCATGGGGCCGTCCCGGCGATCCCGGGCACGTCAGTTCCATGAGAGGCGCACCACCCATGCACAGCACCGGGACCGTCCCGCAGCCGGCTCCGGCCCCCGCGGAGATCTCCGCGGAGACCCCCACGGCTCCCGTCGAGGACCCGGACGGCAACGCCGGCCGGCATGCCCGCCGGTTCGGCCTGCCCGTCGCCACCGCGCTGGTCATGGGCAACATCATCGGCGGCGGCATCTTCCTGCTGCCCGCCTCCATCGCCCCCTACGGCACCGTCAGTCTGGTCGCGTTCGGGGTGCTGACCGTCGGCGCCATCGCGCTGGCCCTGGTCTTCGGCCGGCTCGCCGCCCGCGACCCCCGTACCGGCGGTCCCTACGTCTACGCCCGCGAGGCGTTCGGCGACTTCGCGGGCTTCCTGGCGGCCTGGTCGTACTGGATCACCACCTGGGTGTCGAACGCCGCGCTCGCCGTCGCCGCGGTCGGCTACCTCGACGTGCTGATCCCGGTGAACGGTCACCGCTGGACCGCCTGCCTGGCCGCGCTGGCCCTCCAGTGGCTGCCCGCGCTCGCCAACTTCGCCGGCACCCGTTACGTGGGCGCCGTCCAGCTGGTCTCCACGGTGCTGAAGTTCGTGCCGCTGCTGCTCGTCGCGGTCGGCGGCCTGTTCTTCTTCGACCCGGACCGGCTCGGGCCGTTCAACACCAGTGGTCACGGCGCGGTCGGCGCGGTGTCCGCGTCGGCCGCCCTGCTGCTCTTCTCCTACCTCGGGGTGGAGTCCGCCGCCGTCAGCGCGGGCGAGGTCGAGAACGCCCGGCGCAACGTGGGCCGCGCCACCGTCATCGGCACCGCGGGCGCCGCGCTGGTGTACCTGCTGGGCACGCTGTCCGTGTTCGGCACGGTCGCGCACGACCGCCTGGTGACCTCCACCGCGCCGTTCTCGGACGCCGTGAACACGATGTTCGGCGGCAGCTGGGGCGGTACGGCGGTGGCGCTCGCCGCTCTGGTGTCGATGACCGGCTGCCTCAACGGCTGGACCCTGCTCAGCGCCCAGACGCCGTACGCGGCGGCCCGTGACGGTCTCTTCCCGAGCGCCTTCACGCGCCGCCGGCGGGGTGTGCCCACGGTCGGGGTCGGCGTGACGGTCGTGCTCGCCTCGCTGCTCACCGTGTACAACTACCTGTCCGGCTCGGGCAGGGTCTTCGAGGTCCTGGTCCTGGTCACCACGTTCACCGCGACCGTGCCGTACCTGCTGGCCACCGCCGCGCAGATCTTCCACCTCGTGGCGGGCCGGTCCGAGGCGGTCGACCGGGGGCGGCTGGTGCGCGACGGCGTGATCACCGCGGTGGCCGCCGCCTTCTCGGTCTGGCTGATGGCGGGCGCCGGCTACGCGGCGGTCTACCAGGGCGTGCTGTTCCTGTTCGTCGGGATCCTCGTCTACGCGGTGATGGCGGCGCGACGGCAGCGCACACAGCCGTCACCGGTCGAGGCGCGATAAACCCGGCGTCCGCGGCCGTCACGGGGGGACTCAGCCGCCCGGTGACCGAGTCGTCACCGGCGGGACTCAGCAGCCCGGCGGACCGAGCCGTCACCGGTCGTCGGGACGCCATGGCTCGTCGGGCCCCCGCGCCGCGGTGCGCGGGGGCCCGCTGTGCACTCCGGTGCGGTACTTGGGGACCCGGATGGTGATCTTCATCCCGGCTCCGACGCCGGTCTCGATCACCAGCCCGTGGTCGTCCCCGTAGACCTGCCGCAGCCGCTCGTCCACGTTGCGCAGCCCGATACCCGCCGTGGAGCCGCCTTCGCCGTTCAGGATCCGGCGGAGCCGTTCCGGCTCCATGCCGACTCCGTTGTCCTCGATGACGATGCGGGCCGTCGCCCCCTCGTCCTGTGCGGCGATGGTGATCCGGCTGCGCTCGACGCTCTCCTCGAGACCGTGTTTGACCGCGTTCTCCACCAGGGGCTGAAGGCACAGGAAGGGAACTGCCACGGGCAGCACCTCGGGGGCGATCCGCAGGGTCACCTCCAGCCGCTGTCCGAACCGCGCGCGCACCAGCTCCAGGAACTGCTCGATCGAGCGCAGCTCCTCGGCCAGGGTGGTGAACTCGCCGTGGCGGCGGAACGAGTAGCGGGCGAAGTCGGCGAACTCCAGCAGGAGCTCCCGGGCCCGCTCGGGGTCGGTGCGGACGAACGAGGCGATCGCCGCGAGGGAGTTGTAGACGAAGTGGGGGGAGATCTGCGCGCGCAGCGCCCGGATCTCCGCCTCGACCAGTCCCGTGCGGGTCCGGTCGAGATCGGCGAGTTCCAGCTGGACGGAGACCCAGCGGGCGACCTCCTCGGCGGCCCGGACCGCGGGCGCCGGCTCCCCGGCACCGAGGACGACGAGGGCACCGAGCACGCGCTGGTCGACGGTGAGCGGGGCGGCGGTGCCCCAGCGCACGGGACACCCCGGGTCCGGGCAGCCTACGGCGAACGTCTGTGTGCGGCCGGTGGCCAGCACCTGGCGGACCCGGTCGAGGGCCGGCTCCTCGTGGTGCCGGCCCGGCCCGTCCCAGGCCAGCAGCCGGTCCCCGGCGGTGAGCCCGAGCGCGGCCGTGCCGAACAGCGGCCGGAGCCGTCGTACCGCCTTGCGGGCCGCGTCGCCGGTCAGTCCGGCGCGCAGCGGGGGCGCCGCCAGGGAGGCGGTGTGCAGCGTGCGGAAGGTGGCGCGTTCCACGGGGGTGCCCGGCTCCGTGCCGTCCCGGCCGGACCGACGGGCCAGCAGGCGTCCCGTGGCGAGCCCGGCGGCGAACAGCAGGGGCGCGCCGGCGGCGACGAGGGCGAGGCCGTTCACGGGCGGCTCCGGTGGGCCGCGGGCCGGCGGTCCGTCATGCGCTCGTCACTCCTCGGCGTGGCGGGCGCACCCCGGCCCGCCGGGCGTTCGGGCAGGTGGAGGCGGGCCATGACCGCCTCGGTGCCGGCCGGTATCCGGTCGCGGGTGGCCAGGGACACCAGGATCATGGTCAGGAAACCGAGCGGTACCGACCACACGGCCGGCCAGGCCAGCAGGGTGTGCGCCCAGCCGTCGGCCAGGGGTCCGGCGATGGTCAGGGCGACCGCGGTGAGGGCGCTGCCCCCGCCGGCGAGGAGTCCCGCGACCGCGCCGGGTGCCGTGAGCCCGCGCCACCAGATGCCGAGCACGAGCAGCGGGCAGAAGGACGAGGCGGCCACCGCGAAGGCGAGCCCCACCGCGTTGGCGACGGGGAGGTTGCCGGCGGCCAGGCTCACCGTGACGGGCACGGCGACCGCCGGCAGCGTCGCCGGCCGGAAGTGGCGGACGCCGAGCGAGGGCAGCACGTCCTGGCTGAGCACGCCCGCCACGGAGAGGGTGAGCCCGGAGGCGGTGGACAGGAAGGCGGCACAGGCGCCGGCGGCGATCAGCGCGCCGAGGAGGTCGCCGCCGACGCCTCCGACGAGACGTTCCGGCAGCACGAGGACGGCGGCGTCCGTGTTGCCGGTGAGCAGCAGGTCGGGCGCGTAGAGCCGGCCGAGGAGACCGTAGAGGGGCGGCAGCAGGTAGAAGCCGCCGACCAGGGCGAGCACGATCACGGTGGTGCGCCGGGCGGCGCGGCCGTCGGGGTTGGTGTAGAAGCGGACGAGGACGTGGGGCAGCCCCATGGTGCCGAGGAAGGTGGCGCATATCAGCCCGTACGTCGTGTACAGCGGGTGATCGTCCTTGCCTCCGGACAGCGGTGCCGCCCAGCTGGAGGCGCCGCCGCGCCGGCCGTCGCCGCTCTCGCGTTCGGGCACCGGGGCCCCGGGCGGGAACCGGAACGTCGTCCCGGCCCGGATCTCGTGCACTCCGGGTTGCAGCACCAGGGGGCCGCCGTTGTGGGCCCTGCCGTCCACGGCGCCGGTCACCACGGTCCGCAGCGGCGCGTCCAGCCTGACGCGCACGGTGCTCTCGACGGTGACCTGCGTGTGCCGGCGGAAGGCCGGCGGCTCGTCCACGGCCCGGGCGGGGTGCGGGTCGCCGTGCCAGGCGATGACCAGGAAGACCGCGGGCACGAGGAGCGCGGTGAGCTTCAGGCAGTACTGGAACGCCTGGACGAAGGTGATGCTGCGCATGCCGCCGGCGGCCACGGCCAGGGTGACGACCGCGGCGACGAGTACGCCGCCGAGCCAGCGCGGTGCCCCGGTGACCAGTCCGAGGGTGAGTCCCGCGCCCTGGAGCTGGGGCAGCAGGTAGAGCCATCCGACACCGACGACGAGCACGCCGGCGACGCGCCGGGCGGCCTTGGACTCCAGCCGGGACTCGGCGAAGTCGGGCAGGGTGTAGGCCCCGGAACGGCGCAGCGGGGCGGCGACGAACACGAGCAGGACGAGATAGCCGGCGGCGTAGCCGACGGGGAACCAGAGCATCTCGACGCCCTGTGCGGCGACGAGTCCGGCGATGCCGAGGAAGGAGGCGGCCGAGAGGTACTCGCCGCTGACGGCCATGGCGTTGAGGTACGGCGGGACGGTACGGGAGGCGACGTAGAAGTCGGACGTGGTGCGGGAGATGCGCAGCCCCGTCGAGCCGATCACCAAGGTGGCGACGATCGCCGCCGACACGGCCACGATGCCGTAGGTCTGGTTCACCCGGCGGCCCCCGGTCCGCGGCCGGGTCCGGGCGGTCGAACACCGTTCACCGTCAGGGCCTTTCGAGGTCCACGGTGTCCCGTTCATTGCGTTCGGCGCCTACGACGTACCACCGGCCGAGGACGACCAGTGCGGGGTAGACGGCGACACCGAGAACGGCCCAGACGATCAGGGCACTGCCCGGCCGGACCCGTGGGTCCGGCAGAGCGGTGAAGGCGAGGGGGAGCAGTCCGAGCACCCCCACGAGCAGGGCGAACACGGTCGTGCCGAGCCGGAGCTGACGGCGCATCAGTGAGCGGAGGGCGAGGGAGTCGACGGGCTCCGCCGCGTACACCCGGGCGGGGCGGGCGGGCCCGTGGGGCGCGCGGGGAGCCCCCGTGACCACTTCACGTCGGGGAGTCCCAGGTACACCCATGCCGCGTCCTCCGACCCGCGAAGATCACACTTCGCAGTGGAGTGTACGCACCGGGAAACAAAAGGGACAGCTTCCGGTCAGCGGCCGTTGCCCCCACTGCCGGCCGCGGCCCGCGCGATGAGCGGATCGCGCGCGAAAGGCCGTGCCGGATCACTCCGACACGGCCTCCGACCCGCGTTGTCCGCCGAGTCGGGACGACAGGATTCGAACCCGCGCCCCCTTGACCCCCAGTCACCCGCCGCCGGTCCGGAACCGGACGGATTCCCCCGGAACGGTGCGTCTACGTCCGTCCCCGTCCTGGCGCCGTCCGGATCCGTACGCCCTCGGCCGCTCCTAGCGCGTTCCCTAGCCGATGGCCTAGCGCAGTCCTGGCGACGGTCCGCCGCCTGACCGCTCTCGGTCGTGCACACCTGCACGTCGGTGGGTGCCCCTGATCCGCGCCAGGGGCGAGAAGGCCGGGCCGCCAGAGGTTCTGTGGCGCGCGGGACGCCATGCTGCCGCCCCTCTCTCGTCCCTCGGGAGGGTTGCCACCGAGGACCGTTCCGCTTGTCCGTCGACGGCCGGGGGCCTTCACCTCTCGGTTCACAACCGCCAGCGGCACGGGCATCCGTTCTACGGCTGATCTTTCTCGGTCGGGATCATCTACAGCAACCCACAGCTGTCCCGGGAGGGGTCTACACCCATCGGGCCGCGCATGAAGAGCGCGACGGCCGCACCCGGGGCGATGGGTGCGGGGGATGCCGCGCGCCGGTCACATGACGGGGGCGCCGTCTCGGAGGTACAGCGGACGTCCCGCTTCCAGTGCCTTCAGGGCCTGCTCGAACCGACGTCGCATCCGGTCCCGGAGTCGGTCGGCGGCGTCGGCCGGCTTGACGAAGGCGGCCTCCGATAGCTCTTCGTCGCGTGGACGCAGCCGGTCGGCCTGGTCCTGGTCGAGCGTGCCGCCGTCGAAGATGAATGCGATCTGGTCGTCCCAGGGGCCGTGTGGGGCGACCCAGTCCACGACCAGCAGCCCGAGCAGGGTGACGTGCAGGCCGAGTTCCTCGATCAGCTCCCGTCGTACCGCGTCCTCCGGCGGCTCGTTGGCTTCCGCCATCCCGCCGGGGAGGTCCCAGCCGGGTTTGTAGGTGGGGTTCACCAGCAGCAGCCGCCCGTCCGGGTCCCTCAGCAGCACATCGGCCGCCACGCGCTTGCGGGCCTGCCTGGCGTTGCCCTCCGCAAGGTAGGCGTTCCAGGCGTCGGTGTCGGCGGGGTCGGGTGCAGTGCGCCTCATGCGGTGGTGCCTCCCGGGTGCGGCGGGATCAGATCGGCCAGCAGGAGCATTCTGGCGCGGCGTGCATCATCGAACCGCGCCAGGTACTCCCTCACAAGCGCGTACCCCCGGTGCGGCTCCAGCAGCCGGCGCAACCCGTCGAGCTGCAGCACGACACGGACCGAACCCAGGGTCGGGCTGGTGCTGAGCAGGTCGTGTCCGACGTGCACCGCGGCGTCGAGGTCGCCCCGGCGCACGTGGATGTCGACCAGGGTGATCCGGCTGAGGGCCAGCGACCGCGCCCGCCCCGCCTCCCGCAGGGCGACGGCCTGTTCGGCGTGCGTGAGGGCTTGGTCGTACTGTTCCAGGTCGCGCATGATCAGTGCCGCCTCACCGGCCATGGCGGCGGCGTCGAACGGGCTCAGCCACGGATGATCAGCAGCCGCTGCCGCGTCGAGATCGCCGTGTGCGGCCTCCAGAGCGCGGGCCGCCGGGGTGCGCTGGGCTGCGCCCGCCAGGGCCCGCGCCTGCATCGTGTGCAGCCGTGCCGTCAGCGCCGGAATCCGGGGGCCCTGCGCCGCCAGGTCGAGCCCGGTCCGCGCCCATCCCACGGCCCCGGCCGCGTCCCCGGTCTCCCGGGCAAGGTGGCTGCTGCTCGCGGCGACGTGGGCGGCCAACGGCATGTCACCGGAGGTTCGGGCGAGGGGGAGCGCGCGGGCGAAGTGCTGCGCGGCACGGTGGTCGTGCCCGGAGTCGTGGGCCATCCATCCGGCCATCTCGGTCAGCGCGGCTGCTGCGGCGAACACCTGCGGGCCGCTACCGAGGTCGACCAGCCGGGGAGCCACCCGGTCCGACAGGTGCCGGACGACGGCCCCGTACAGCCGGCCGCCGCCGGTCTGCCGGTCAGCGCTGCGGAAGTGGTCCATGGCCACCAGGTCATCCCCGTCCGGCGGCGGATGGTCCGCCCGCTGATGCTCCGCGGTTCCCGGCGCGGGCTCCCACGACCGGCGGGCCAGCCCCAAAAGATGACCGGGGATGTGGAAGGCGTCGGCGATCTGCTCGAACAGGGTCAGTTTCTCTACCCGGCTCTTGCCGTTCATGTAGTCGTACAGACGCCCCTGCGTGATGTCGACGGCCGCAGCGATCCGCCGCGTACTGATACCGCGCGCATTGAACATCCGGAACACCGCGCCCATGTCCCTCTCGGCGCACGCCCTGATCAGGCGTTCATCCCCGAGGAGACCGGCGACGACCTCACGCGGGTCCGGTGACAGACGGTACATCTACAACTCCCCCGAGTAGCGAATGGAACCGATGCTAAGGCCAACGCCCGTGCCCTGACTCCATGTTGGAGTCACCTTCTGGAGTCTCCCCGTCCCCTTCCGCGGGCGTTGACTACCTATCAGCCGCCGGGGAGTGCACCCGTGAACGCGCCCCGGCGGTGCCCCGCCCGCAGGTTTCTCCCCCGAGGCACGCGGGCGGGGCCTCCCCCCAACCGCCCCGACCAAGGCGTGACGATGACCATGACCGACGATCAGGTGAGACCAGGCCGGCAGCACCCGCGCCAGAGCATCACCCTCGCGAGCGAGGCCGCCAGCGTTCCGACAGCACGTCAGATACTCCGCGAGGCGTGCACGGAATGGGGCCCGGACCAGGGGGCCGCCGAGACCGGCGCGCTCCTCATGTCCGAGCTGGTCACGAACGCGATCCGGCACGGCCACTCCCATAGCGTCCGGGTGATCGCGGAACAGCCGGCGCCTGACCGGCTCCGCGTCGCTGTGGTCGACAAGTCCCGCCACTGCATGCCCGAGCTGCACCATCCCGGGCCGGACGCCTTCGGCGGCCGGGGCCTGCTCCTGGTCGACCTGCTTTCCGACCGCTGGGGAACCGACCTCCTTCCTTGGGGGAAGAAGGTCTGGGCTGAGATTCTGATCAAGGCGGACAGCCCGTGACCGGCCGCCACCGCATGCCCGAACCGGACGGGGTGACCGCCGGGGCGAGCCTGCTGGGCGCTGGCGTCGTCGGTCTCGGCCTGGTGGCGTCGATCGTGACCAGCGAGACCCGGACCGCCCCAGCCACCGCCGCATACTCCGCACCCGACGCCGAGCCGTCGGCAACCGTCCTTACCGCCGCCCACCTGGACGCACAGCACGCCTGCCGCTGCGGCCCACGGGCCACCCCGTGATCCCCGCCCCGGGGCCGGTCGCCTGCACGGCCGCCACGCCCCCGCACCCGGCCACCGGGGCGGGGACCAGGCCCGCGCAGTGCACCCGCCGCACCCGCGCGGGCCTGGTCCCCGCCCCCGTCGGGGACCGTCCGGCCGCCTGCCCAATTCCTCTGGGGCGGGCGGCCTCTGAGCCCTCGGCCGGGGCTCGCTCGTTCACACCTGCCGCCTCGGCCGGGCCCTGTTCGCCATCTGGAATCACCAGACGGCGAGTGACACCGTTGGATCACCTGAGAGACGAAGGAGACTCATGCAGCAGCCCTTAGCGCCACTGGATCAGGTCGCCCCCTGGGGACTCGGACGCA
Organism: Streptomyces musisoli; assembly: GCF_016741855.1. GTDB lineage: Bacteria > Actinomycetota > Actinomycetes > Streptomycetales > Streptomycetaceae > Streptomyces > Streptomyces musisoli. Next base: position 171,266 of record NZ_JAERRH010000001.1, read on the forward strand.
TGCGGCCCTACCCGACTGCGGCCGTCCTCCCCGCCGCCCGGCCCGTCCTGGACCCGGACACGCAGGTCCCCGCATGGGTCGGCCGCGACGGCGCACCGCTGACGGTGGAGGCCAAGCACAAGCGGTCGGAGACGTCGCAGGAGACGAGCACGAAGACCAGCCTGGACGGCACCCCGGACCAGGGCAGCGACCAGAACGGGGACTCTGACTGATGGCTGTGGGTGGGCCGCCCGTCCTCGTCGTCACGCGCTTGGACGACGCGACCGCGGACGAAGTGATCACCGAACTGAACCGGCGTCGCGTGCCAGTGGTCCGCCTGGACCCCGGCGACTTCCCCCGCGAGGTGACCTTGTCCGGCACCTTCGACAGCATCGGACCCGGCGGCGCCCTCGCCACCGGATCCCGGACCGTCGACCTGTGGAACGTCCGGTCGGTGTACTGGCGGCGGCCCACCCCCTACACCGCCGACCGCGCCATGGACGAGCAGACCGGCCGATGGGCCGTCGAAGAAGCCCGCTACGGGCTCGGCGGCATCCTCGCCGCCCTCCCCGGCGCCCGCTACCTGAACCATCCCTGGCGCAACCGGGATGCCGAGTACAAGCCGGCGCAACTGGCCACGGCCGCCGCCTGCGGCTTCACCGTGCCACCCACGCTCATCACGAACGACCCCGGCCGCGTTCGCGCCTTCACCGACGAGCACGGCCCGGTCATCTACAAGCCGCTCAGGGAGACCGAGTACACCGACGACACCGGCCGCGCCCTGACGGTGTGGATCGAAGACGTCACCCCCGACCAGATCGACCGGCAGATACGCCACACCGCGCATCTCTTCCAACAGCGCGTCGCGAAGACCGCCGACATCCGCCTCACCGCCGTCGGCGACCACCTCACCGCCGTCCGCATCGACGGCTCACCCGGCGTGGACTGGCGCCGCCACTACGACCGGCTCACCTACACGTCCGTGCCCGTCCCCCGGAGGTAGCCAAGGGCGTGCGCGCCTACCTGGACGCCTTCGGCCTTGTCTTCGGCGCCTTCGACTTCGGCCTAGACCATGGCGGGGCCTGGCAGTGGTACGAGTGCAACCCCAACGGTCAATGGGCCTGGTTCCCCGATCACATCACCACCCCGATCACCCGCGTCATCGCCGACCACCTACAGCACGGAGCCCCCGCATGACCGATCCCAGCGCCCTGCGCCGCCAACTCGCCGCCGCTGTTCCCGCGGTCGACCCGGCATGGCGTACCGCCCTCGAAACGGTGCCCCGCGAACTGTTCATCCGTGATGGCCTGTTCCAGTTCGACGGCCGCCAGTGGACCCCCGTGCACCGCGACCAGACCAACCCCGGCAAGTGGCTGGGGCTCGTCTACCAAGACATCACCTGGGTCACCCAAGTCGACGGCACCACCGCAGCCGACGCGGCCGGGCCCGTCACCGGCCACCCCACCTCGTCCAGCACGCTGCCGTCCCTGATCGTGCGCATGCTCGACCTCGCGCAGATCCGCGAGGGCGACAAGGTGTTGGAGATCGGCACCGGTACCGGCTACTCCACCGCAATCCTCTCCAGCCGCCTCGGCGACAAGAACGTGTACTCCATCGAGTACGACCCGGGCTTGGCCGCCGCGGCGGCCGACCACATCCACGCAGCCGGTTACCAGCCCACCCTCATCACCGGTGACGGCCTCGCCGGGCACAAGGACGGCGCCGAATACGACCACATCGTGGCCACCTGCGCCGTCCGCCACATCCCCCCGGCCTGGCTCTACCAGGTACGCGACGGCGGAACCATCACCACCACCATCAGCGGATGGATGCTGGCCTCCGGCCTCGTCCGCCTCACCGTCCACGACGACGGCACCGCCACCGGCCGCTTCCACACCGACCAGATCAGCTACATGCTGGCCCGTCCCCACGAACGGCCGCCCCGGCCCACCTTCCACCAGCACCCCGGCACCACGCGTCCCACCCGCGTGAACCCCGCGCTCCTGGAGGACTGGACCGGGCAGTTCCTCGCCCAGCTCGCCGCACCGTCCGCCGAACTCGTGACCACCGGCACCGGCGTGGTCCTGGTGGACACCGCCACCGGCTCACAGGCATGGACCGAACCGGCCGGAGACGGCTGGACCGTGCACCAGCACGGACCGCTCAACCTCTGGGACCAGGTGGAAGACGCCCTCACCACCTGGCAGAGTGCAGGATCACCCGCACAGACCGGCTTCGGTCTGACCGTAGAACCGGACGGCACACAGCGGGTATGGATGAGCGCCCCAGATGGCCCTTCCTGGGACCTGCCCGTGTAGCACCGCACGCAGCAAGGAGCGACGTGGCCGACCCGGACACCGGCCGATATCTGGCGATTCCCCAGCACCCGCCACCACCTCACCGAGGAACGCCAGCAGCCCGCCGACCCGTTGTTGCAGGTCGGCGGGCTCTGCCACCGTCGGGACGACAGGATTTGAACCTGCGACCCCTTGACCCCCAGTCAAGTGCGCTACCAAGCTGCGCCACGTCCCGTTGCGCTCCCACACGGAGCGTTCCGTGTGATCACGCAGGTCAACACTACCGCACCCGCGCGGGTGCCCGTGTCGACCCCGGCACGGGACGCGGCTCGGCGGGTCGGCCGGGGCGGCGGACCGGGACGAGGAGGGCCGCGCCGGCCGCGGCCAGGCAGAGCAGGGCCAGCAGGGCCCAGCCGTGGGTGTAACCGGAGGCGTACGGCAGGCCCGACGGCTGGAGCCGGCCGGTGACCAGGACGCTGGTGAGCGCGGCGCCGATGGAGCCGCCGATGGTGCGGATGTTGGCGTTCATGCCGGTCGCGGCACCGGTCTGTTCCACCGGCACGCTGCCCACGATGAGGTTGGCCATCGAGGCGAAGGCCAGTCCGATGCCGAGGCCGAACAGCCCCGCGACGACAGCGATCTGCCACTGGGCGTCATGCCAGAGGGTGAGGAAGCCGCAGGCCAGCGCGCCGAAGGCGGCCCCCGCGGTGAGCAGTGCCTTGGTGCCGACGCGGGGCTCCAGGCGGCCCGACAGGATGCCGGCGAGGAACATCGCGACGAGCATGGGCAGCATCAGCAACCCCGAGGCGGTCACGCTGGCACCGAAGCCGTAGCCGGCCGCGGCCGGCGTCTGGACGAACCCGGGCAGGAACGACCATATGGAGTACATGCCGGCGCCGAACAGCAGGGCGGCGATGTTGGTCGTCCACACCGCGGGCAGCCGGAGCACCCGCAGATCGATGAGCGGGCTGCGCGAACGGGCCTCGGCCGTCAGCCACACCGCGAACAGCAGAGCGGCGACGGCGAACAGGCCGAGCACCTTCGCCGAGCCCCAGCCCCACTGCCCGGCCTGGCTGAGGGGCAGCAGCAGGGCCACCAGCCAGCCGGAGAGCAGCACGGCGCCAGTCCAGCTGACCTTCCCCTCCGCCCGCTTGGGCGACTCGGGGACATGGCGCAGGGCGATCAGGACGGTCACGGCGACGATCCCCACCGGGATCCAGAACAGCCAGCGGTAGTCGAGCGCGGACACGATCGGGCCGGCGGCCACCATGCCGACTCCGCCGCCGGCCGCGATCACGGCGGAGAGGTTGCTGATGCTGCCGCTGACCTCGGCCGGGGCGAACTCGTCCCGGATGATGCCGAAGGAGAGCGGGAACAGGGCGCCCCCGATGCCCTGGACGGCCCGGGCGACGATGAGCACGCCGATGTTCGGGGCCAGCGCGGCGACGAGACAGCCCGCGAGGACGGCGAACAGGACGGCGACGAGGGTCCGTTTCTTGCCGGCGAGGTCGCCGACCCGGCCGAGGATCGGGGTGAAGACCGAGGCGGACAGCAGATAGGCCGTCATCACCCAGGTCGCGGTGGACTGGGAGGTGTGCAGGGCGTGCTGGACGGTCGGCAGGGCCGGCGCGATCAGCGACTGAAGCATGGAGAACACGCCGGCACCGGTCGCGAGGACCGCGAAGGTGAGGCGGGTCGACGGGCGGGACATGAAGCAGCCTCTCCGAGGACGGGGGCGCGGAAGGCCGAATGCCGAGGGGCACGGTCGGACGGGCCGCGCGAGGGTGAGGGGGTGCGTAGTCGGCTCCCGGGCCGCGTCCGGCCACGGCGGAGCCACCCCGCACTGGTAAAGTGGAGGTACCCCTCCACTGTAGCGGAGGTACCCCTCCGGTTCAATCGACGCTCTTCCCGGGAGGCAGCAGTGACGGCCACGCCGTTCCCCGTCAGCGAGATCGTGGCGACCCGCCGCCCGCACCGTAAGGACGCCGCCCGCAACTACGACGCCCTGCTCGAAGCCGCCCGCGCGGCGTTCGCCGAGCACGGGGCCGACGCCTCCCTGGAGGACATCGCCCGGCGCGCGGGCGTCGGCATCGGCACCCTGTACCGGAACTTCCCGACCCGCCGCGATCTGTTCGAGACCGTCTACGCGGACGAGGTCAACACCCTGTGCCGGGCGGCCGTCGAACTCGCGGACCGGGAGCCCTGGGCGGCGCTGACGGCCTGGCTGGACCGGTTCGCCGGGTACATGGTCACCAAGCGTGCGGTGCGCGAGGCCCTGGACGGCGAGTCCGACATCTTCCAGGCGTGCCGCGAGTCCATGTACGCGGCCGGCGGTCCGCTGCTGGAGCGGGCACAGCGGGCCGGCGCCGCGCGGGCGGACATGGACTTCGGGGACCTGCTGCGGATGGTCGCCGGGATCACGGCGACGGTCTTCGACGACGACGCCCAGCGGGACCGGGTCCTGGCCATCGCCATGGACGGAGTCCGCGCCGTCCGCTGACACCGCCCCGCCGCGCCCTGCCCATCACCCCGGCACGGAGTCCGCGCCGTCCGCTCACACCGCCGCTCCCGGCTACTTGATGATCGCGTTCGCCACCACCACGATCAGCCCGAGCATCGCGTCCCCCGTCCCCATGAGGACGGCGACCGGCCAGCGCCGCCCCGACCAGCGGGCCGTGAGGAGGCCGAGCACGAACAGGATCAGGATGTTGAGGGCGAAGGCCGTGTACTCGACGCCCTGAGCGGCCCACCAGCCCAACCGCGCGCCCGCCAGCAGGAGGGCCGTGGGCAGCACGGCCGTGACGAGCGGCCACTCGTTGCGCATGGCGAGCAGGACGTCCCACCGGCGGTGGGGAGTTCGCTCGGCGATGTAGTGGGCGTACCCGTGGGCGAGTGCGGAGGCGCACGCGGTCACCAGCACCCACGCCGCGTCGTAGCCCCGGACCTCCGCGGACGTGTGCCCGTACCGGGTGAGCGCCGCGACCATCGAGCTGGCGAGCACGGCGCCGTACACCCCACCGAACAGGACGGCCTCACGCGTGCCGTGCCCGGACGATGCCGGGCCCGGCGCCGTGGAGACCGTGGAGTCAGCCATGTCCCCACGATCACCCGGCCCCGGCACCCCCGCCAGTCCGCGCCGCTGGCCCGCACCCCGACGAAGTGTCCCCCGACCAGGCCCGACGCCCCACACACTGTCCACGGCGGCTGGGCACGCGCGCCGACTAGGGTCGGCCGTATGACGCACAGCTTCGCGCTCCATATCCCCGACGCCGACCTCGAACCCGAGCCACTGGACCCGGAACAGATCGTCTCCGGAAACCCCGAGGTCACCGGAAAGGTGGTCTGGGAGTCGCCGGACGGGCGGCAGATCCGGGGCGTCTGGCAGATCACCCCGGGCGTGGTCACGGACACGGAGGCGGACGAGCTGTTCGTCGTGATCAGCGGCTCGGCGACGATCGAGGTGGCGGACGGGCCGACACTGCGGGTGGGGCCCGGCGACATGGCGGTGCTGCGCGCCGGCGACCGCACGACGTGGACCGTGCACGAGACGCTGCGCAAGGCGTACGCGATCAACCTCTGACGGCCGGGCCGCCCACCGCCCGGTTACGACGCCGCGCCGGCCGGCTGCGGACGGTCCGGCGGTCCCGTCGTTCCGCGCACCTGGAGCGTCGGCGGTGCCAGCTGGACGCCGCCGTCGCCGCCGTGACCGGCCAGGCGGTCCAGCAGGCAGCCGGCGGCGCGCCGGCCGGCCTCGTACGGGGCGGTGTCCACGGTGGTCAGCCAGACGTGCCGCAACCGGGAGATGCCGGTGTTGTCGTACCCCGCCACCGACAGGTCCCGGGGCACTCCCAGCCCCAGCTCCACGGCCGCGGACAGCGCGCCCACCGCGGCCATGTCGTTGACGGCGAAGAGCGCCGTGGGCCGCTCCGCTCGGCTCAGCAGCCGTACGGTTCCGCGGTAGCCGCTCTCCTCGGTCAGGTCGCCCGGTTCGACGAGCGGCTCGGCGCCGTGCGCCCGCATCGCCGTCTCGAAGCCGCGCCGGCGCAGTGCGCCGACGGCGCCGTGACCCGCCAGGTGCGCGATCCGGCGGTGGCCGAGCCCGAGCAGGTGCTCGGTGACGAGCCGGGCACCCCGCTCGTCGTCCCCGGCGACGACGTCCACGCCCGGCGGTTGCGCCTCGCGGGCACCCGCCACGACCACCGGTATCCGCCGGGCCAGCGTGCCGAGCGCACCCGCGTCCGGGACGGTGCCGACCACCACCAGGCCGTCGACACCCAGGTCCGTGAAGGGTTCGGCGAGGGCGTGGCCCATGCGCCGGTTGAGGCGGGCGTCGGCGAGAAGCATGTGCAGGCCGGCCGCGTGCAGCAGGGAGTTGAGGCCGTCGAGCAGTTCCACGAACCAGGGGTTGCGCAGGTCGTCCAGGACGACGCCGACGGTGCGGCTGCGCTGTTCACTGAGGCTGCGGGCCGCGGCGTTCGGGCGGTAGCCCAGCTCCCGCACGGCCCGCAGCACCGCCTCCCGCTTCTCGGGGCGCACCGGGCCGGAGCCGCGCAGCACGAGCGAGACCAGTGACTTCGACACGCCGGCCCGTTCGGCCACGTCGCGGATGGTCGGCGGTCTCATGACATGGACCGTTCCATGCGGCGTGCCGTGCTGTCAAAGGGTTGACACGCTGGCCATGTCCGAACAAAGGTGAGCCACATCGTGCGTGGACCGGTCCAAGTGCACCAGGAAGGGCTGTCATGGTGGAAGCGCTGGGTGTCGCCGTCGTCGGATTCGGCTGGATGGGTCGCGTGCACACCCAGGCGTACGCCCGGCTCCCGCACCACTATCCGCGGCTCCCGCTGCGGCCGCGGCTGGTCACGGTCGCCGAGGAGGTGCCGGGGCGGGCCGAGGAGGCCGCCGAACGCTTCGGGTTCGCCTCCGCGACCCGCGACTGGCGCGAGGTGGCCGCCGACCCGCGCGTGCGGGCCGTCAGCATCACCGCGCCGAACTTCCTGCACCGGGAGATCGGCGTGGCGATGGCCGAGGCCGGCAAGCACGTCTGGATCGAGAAGCCGGTGGGCCTGACCGCCGGGGACGCCCGCGCGGTCGCCGACGCGGTCGCGGGGGCCGGCGTGCAGGGCACGGTCGGTTTCAACTACCGCAACGCGCCCGCCGTGGAGGCCGCCCGCGAGCTGATCGCGTCCGGCGAGATCGGCAGGGTCACCCACGTCCGCATCCGTCTCTTCAGTGACTACGCGGCCCACCCGGACTCCGCCCTGACCTGGCGCTACGAGCGGGAGCGCGGCGGCAGCGGGGTGCTCGGCGACCTGGCCTCGCACGGTGCGGACCTGGCCCGCTTCCTGCTCGGGGACATCGCCTCCCTCACCGCCGACACCGCGGTCTTCCTGCCGGAACGGGCCCGTCCGGCCGGGGCCACGGCCGGCCATGCCCGGGCCTCGGGCGGTGAGCCGGGCCCGGTCGAGAACGAGGACTACGTCGGCTGCCTGCTCCGCTTCGCCTCCGGCGCCCGCGGGGTCCTGGAGGCGTGCCGCGTCTCGGTCGGCGAGCAGAACACCTACGGCTTCGAGGTGCACGGCACACGGGGCGCGGTGTTCTGGGACTTCCGCCGGATGAACGAGCTGGCGGTGAGCCGCGGGACGACGTACCAGGACCAGCCGGTGAGCACGGTGTACGTCGGCCCGGGCGCCGGCGAGTTCGCCGCGTTCCAGCCGGGCGCGGCCAACGCGATGGGCTACGACGACCTCAAGGTGATCGAGGCCTGCCGCTTCGTACGCTCCATCGCCGAGGGCACGCCGTACGGCACCACCCTCGCGGACGCGGTGTACAGCGCGACCGTGCTCGACGCGATGGCGGAGTCCGCGGAGAGCGGCCGGTGGGTCGGTCTGTAGGCGGCCCGGCCGGCGGGCATGCCGTACGGAGGTGACCATCTGGATCGCCGAAGGCAGCGGCGCGGCGCGCCGGGGAAGCGCATCACCAGGTGACAGGCCTCGCGCGGATCGTGCCGCGGATCGTGGAGGAGCACGGCGGAGGGCGGCCTGCGGCCGCCGGGAGAGATGAGGGGCGCATGGGACTTCTCGACGACTGCGGCCAACGGCCTGAACATCGGCTGGACGGCGACGGAGGGCGAGGACGCCATCCAGCGTGCCTTCCACGGCGCCGGCGACGACTGGCGGGAGCAGGCCGGGGCCCGGCTGCCGATGGGCAGGCTGGGCCGGCCGGAGGAGATCGCGGACTTCGTGGTCCTCCTGCTGTCCGACCGGTCCGGGGTGGTCACGGGGTCGGTGATCGACTGGGACCAGAACGTGCTGGGCGGGCTGGACTGAGCGGTCCGGCCGGTCCGGCGAGGAGGACGAGCCCGAAGGGCGACCGGGGCCCGGGGCCGAGCCCCCGGCCAAGGGACAGCAACCACGTACAAGGAGCAGCTGAGCACATGCGCATCGGAATCCTCGGTCTCGGCCGCATCGGCGCCTTCCACGCCGAGACCCTCTCCGGCCTCGACGCCGTCGAGTCGCTCGTCGTCACCGACCCGTTCGCGGACGCGGCCAAGGCCGCCGCCGAGCGGTTCGGCGCCGAGGTCGCGGACTCGCCGGAGGCCCTGCTGGCGGCCGGCGTGGACGGCATCGTCGTCGCGGCGGCCACGGACGCCCACCCGGCGCTGATCAGGGCGGGGGTGGCGGCCGGTGTGCCGGTCTTCTGCGAGAAGCCGGTGGCCCGCACCATGGCGGAGGGCGTCGGGGTCCTCGAGGCCGTCCGGGGCAGCGGCGTGCCGATCCAGATCGGCTACAACCGGCGCTTCGACACGGGCTTCGCCGCCGCGCGGGCCGCCGTACGGGCCGGTGAGCTGGGCAAGCTGCACACGGTCCGGTCCACGACCCTGGACCCGGCGCCCCCGCCGGCCGCGTACGTCGCCGCGTCGGGCGGGATCTTCCGCGACTGCTCCGTGCACGACTTCGACATCATCCGCTGGGTGACGGGCCGTGAGGTCACCGAGGTGTACGCGGTGGGCGGCAACCGGGGCGCCGACTACATCGCGGCGGCCGGCGACGCGGACACGACCGGCGCGATCCTGACCCTGGACGACGGCACGATCGCGGTGGTGTCCAATTCCCGGCACAACGCGCGGGGTTACGACGTGCGCATGGAACTGCACGGCTTCGCCGACTCGATCGCCGTCGGCCTGGACGACCAGCTCCCGCTGCGCTCGGTCGAGCCCGGGGTGACCTTCCCGTCCGGCACTCCGCACGACTTCTTCATGGACCGCTTCACCGCCGCCTACCGCGCCGAACTCACCGCGTTCACCGAGGTCGTGGCCGGCACCCGGCCCTCTCCGTGCACCGTCGAGGACGCCTTGGAGGCCGGCTGGATCGCCGAGGCCTGCACCCTGTCGCTGCACGAGCACCGGCCGGTGACGCTCGCGGAGGTGCGGGGGGAGTGAGCACACGGGTGACGGCGCCCGGGCAGGTGCCCGGGCGCCGTCACCCGTGTCGGGTCAACCGCAGTAGCGGATCAGCCACTCGTCCGCGTTGTACGTGTCCCGCGCCGGGTCGGGCCGGGTGGCCGGCCTCGATTCCACCGTGTCCTGCGGGCGTATCCGTTCCGGCAGGTGCCCGAAGCGCTCGTGACGCCGGGCGGCGGCCGCGTCGGCGGTTTCCCGGGGTGTCTCGTGGAGTTCCGTGTGGTGTGCCATCTCGTCCTCCCGTCCGCGCGGGCGTTCCCCGTTGTCGGTGAGAACGCCCGCGTGCCCCTGCTTGGTTCCCGGCCACCCCCTGGCCGAATCCGTCGGGGTACCGCAGGAACCGGGGCGGGCGGGGGCCCCGTCGGGGCGGAGCCTCAGGCTCCGCAGGAGCGCAGGAAGCGCCGGGTGCGCACCGCGATGGGCAGCGGTGTGTCCGGCTCGCACGGGTACATGTCCTGCTCGACGATGGCGAACAACTCCACTCCCAGCCTCTGCGCCGCCTGGAGCACCGGCCCCAGCTCGGGGATCCCGGAGGGCGGTTCGCACATCACCCCGCGCTGCACGGCCGGCCCGAACGGCACCCCGCCCGCGACCACCCCGGCGAGGATCTCCGGGTCGACCTGCTTCAGGTGCAGGTACCCGATGCGCTCGCCGTAGGTCTCGATCAGCTTGACGCTGTCGCCGCCGCAGTAGGCGTAGTGCCCGGTGTCCAGGCAGAGGCCGACCAGCCCGGCGTCGGTCGAGTCCAGGAACCGTTCGACGTGTTCCTCGGTGTCGATGTGGGTGTCGGCGTGCGGGTGCACGACGATGTCCAGGCCGTAGGTCTCCCGGACCTCGTGGCCGAGCCGCTCCATGCCCTTCGTCAGGTGGGCCCACTGTTCGGCGGTCAGCTCGGGCGGCTCCAGGATCTCGGCGGTCTTGTCGTCGCGCCAGAAGGACGGGATCACCACCAGGTGCCGGGCGCCCACGGCCCGGGTGAGCGCGGCGACCTGGCTGACGTGCGCCCAGGTCTCCTCCCAGACGGCGGGCCCGCGGTGCATGCCGGTGAAGACCGTGCCCGCGGAGACCTTCAGGTTCCGCCGGGCCACCTCCTCGGTGAGCCGCCCCGGGTCGGTGGGCAGGTAGCCGTACGGGCCCAGTTCGATCCACTCGTAGCCGGCCTCGGCGACCTCGTCGAGGAAGCGGTCCCACGGCACCTGACGCGGGTCGTCGGGGAACCAGACACCCCAGGAGTCGGGGGCGGAGCCGACCCGGATGCGGTCGAGCGGGGTGGGGTGCGGCATCTCAGGGGGTTCCTTCCGGGGAGGTCGCCACGGGTGCGGTGAGGTCGCCCTCCTCGGGCAGTTCCTCGACGTCGACGCCGCGGACCTGGGCCAGTTCGTGCTTGAGCGCGGCGAGTTCGGCGCCGCCGGCCATGTGGTTGGTCAGCTCCTCCAGGCCGATCTCGCTGCGGTCGGCGGACAGTTCGAGGGTGCCCAGGCGCAGGACGCTGAAGTGGTCGCCGACCATGTAGGCGTGGTGCGGGTTGTGGGTGATGAAGATGACGCCGAGGCCGCGGTCGCGGGCGGCGGCGATGTACTTCAGCACCACGCCGGACTGCTTGACGCCGAGGGCGGCGGTCGGCTCGTCCAGGATGAGGACGCGGGCGCCGAAGTAGACGGCGCGGGCGATGGCCACGCACTGGCGCTGGCCGCCGGAGAGGGTGCCGATGGGCTGTTCCAGGTCGTCCAGGACGATGCCCATGTTGCGCAGTTCCTGGTCGGCGGTGGCCTTCATCCGGGCGATGTCGAGGCGGCGGACGGGCCAGGGGCCCCGGGTCATCTCCGAGCCGAGGAAGAAGTTGCGCCACACCGGCATCAGCGGGACGGTCGCCAGGTCCTGGTAGACGGTGGCGATTCCGCGGTCGAGGGCCTCGCGGGGGGTGGCGAAACGCACCGGCTGCCCGTCGACGAGGAACTCGCCCTCGGTGTGCTGGTGCAGCCCGGAGATGATCTTGATGAGGGTGGACTTGCCGGCGCCGTTGTCACCGAGCACGCAGGTGACCCGGCCGGCGCGGACGTCCAGGTCGACGCCGTGCAGGGCGCGGACGTTGCCGTAGGACTTGCCGGCGCCGCGCAGTTCGACCAGGGGCCCGTCCGGGGCGGGCGCGTCGTCCTTCAGGACCGCGCCATGGGTTCCGGCTGTGTTGTCAGTCATGGGTCACCTCCGGGTCGCCGCGCGGCCGACCCACAGATTGATCAGGACGGCGCCGAGGAGCATCACGCCGAGGAATGCCTTGAACCAGTCGGGGTTCCAGCCCGCGTAGACGATGCCCTGCTGCACCATGCCGAACATGAACGCGCCGAAGACGGGGCCGATGGCCGAGCCGTATCCGCCGGTGAGCAGACAGCCTCCGATGACGGCCGCGGCGATGTAGATCAGCTCCTGGCCGACGCCCTCGCCGGACTGCACGGTGTTGAAGGAGAACAGGTTGTGCATGCCGATGAACCAGGCGCCGAACCCGACCAGCATGAACAGCGAGATCTTGGTGAAGTGGACCGGGACGCCGACCGCGCGGGCGCTTTCCTTGTTGCCGCCGACCGCGAAGATCCAGTTGCCGTACCTGGTGCGCAGCAGCACCCAGGTGGCCAGTGCGGCGAAGACCAGCCACCAGATCACGGTGATCTTCACCTCGACCCCGCCCACGTCGAACGAGGAGGCGAAGACCTTCTTGGCCTGGTCGAAGCCGTCCATGTCACTGATGTCGTCGGTGGCGACGTTGCCCGTGACCAGCTTGGTGACCGCGAGGTTGGCGCCCTGGAGGATCAGGAACGTGCCCAGGGTGACCAGGAAGCTGGGCAGCCCGGTCCTGACCACCATCCAGCCGTTGATCCCGCCGATCGCGAGGGACACGACCAGGGCGACGATCACCCCGGTCCACACGTTCAGGGTCAGCTGGTAGCTGAGCATGCTCGCGGTGAGTGCCGAGGAGATCACCGCGACGCCCGCGGACAGGTCGAACTCGCCGCCGATCATCAGCAGGGCCACCGGCAGTGCCATGATCCCGATCGTCGACGACTGGTACAGGATGTTCGCCATCGAGCTGCCGTCACGCACCGGCGGCGCCGTGATCAGGAAGAACACCAGGACGGCGACGGCGCCGAGGAAGACGCCCACCTCGGGCCGCGCCAGCAGCCTCAGGGGCAGCGAGCGGCGGGTGGTGCGGCCGTCGGCCTGCTTCCGGCCGGACGCCGGCGGCCTGTCCACCGCCGGCTGAGCCTGCTGGGACATGCTCATCACCGGGTGCCCTTCGCGGCGTACTCGGCGACCTTGTCGACGTTGGACTTGTCGACGAAGGCCGGTCCGGTGAGCACCGGCTGCTCACCGCCGCCGCTGTAGTTGCCGTTGTTCTTGTAGAGCCACAGTGCGTCGACCGCCAGGTAGCCCTGAAGGTAGGGCTGCTGGTCGACGGCGAACTCGATGGTGCCGTTCTGCACCGCCTTGACCAGTTCCTTGTTGAGGTCGAACGTGGCCACCTCAGCCTTGCTGCCGGCGTCGCCCACCGACTGGACCGCGGTCAGGGCGTAGGGGGCGCCGAGGGTGACGACGGTGTCGACGGAGTCGTCCTGCTTCAGCTTCGCCGTGATGGTCGACTTCACGGACGGCATGTCGGTGCCGTTCACGTACAGGTTCTCAGTGGTGCCCTTGAACGTCTTCTTCACACCGTCGCAGCGCTGGGTGAGGCCGACGTTGCCCTGCTCCTGGATCACACAGACGATCTTCTTCGCGCCGGTGGTGTTGAGCTTGTCACCGAACGCCTCGCCCGCCACGCTCTCGTCCTGCCCGAAGAACTCCAGCAGGCCGAGCTTCTTCCAGTCGCTCACTCCCGAGTTGAGGCCGACCACCGGGATGCCGGCCTGCTCCGCCTTCGCGATCACCCCCTTCATCGCGTCGGGCTTGGCCAGGGTGAGCGCGATGCCGTCGACCTTCTGGTCGATCGCGTTCTGCACCAGGCTGGCCTGGTTGCCCGCGTTCGGGTCGGCGGAGTAGACGAGCTTGACGTTGTCCTTGGCCGCCGCGGCCTCCGCTCCCTTGCGGACGGTGTCCCAGAAGGTGTCACCGGGAGCCTGGTGGGTCACCAGCGCGACGGTCATGCGGGGGGTGTCGGCCTTGCCCGCGGCGGCGTTCGCCGCTTCCTCCTCGGCCTTCTTGCCGCCGTGACTGCTGGAGCAGCCGGCCAGGGTGAGAGCCGCCGCGGCGGCCACGGCCACCAAGGGGGCCGGTCTGCGGGAGCGGGGGCGAGAAGAGCAGTCCATCTTTCCTGCACCTCACTGTGCGTGCGACGGGGCAAGGGACGCGGATGCGTTGGGACGGGATACAAGCCTCTGCCGGGCGCGCTGTCAATACTTTGTTAAGACATCATTTCACGAACAGGTCCGAATGTAAGTACAAACCATGGGCACCCTCACCTTTCCGGCCCTGAACCTGAGAGGCATGAGCCCAGTACACCGCACCCCGCAGCGAACGGCACCGGGTGATCGCGCACTCGATCCGCCGGCCTTCACGCCGGCCCGCGCGAGCCCGGCGCCGGTGCACCACCGGCTCGCCCGGCAGTTGGAGGAGGCCGCCGGCCCCCGCGGGCCCCACCGGGGGGCGACCCGGTGTGCGCTCGACTTCCGGCTGCTGGTCAGAACCTGAAACGGAACCACCTGTTTCGCACAGCCCCCTCGGCCGTCCGGGCCGCGGGGGCTTCTTCGTGCATCCGCCCCAACGACGCAGGTGGCAATGACGATTACGTTTCGGGCAAGAGACACCCGAGTGCGACCGGAGCTATTGACTCATGCGCGGACATGGGGATGTCATTACCGCCACGATGTTCGGTCGAGTTGATTTCTGATCGGTTTCGAAGAGCTTCCGGTGATCAACTCATCCCCTTGGCCGAACCCCGGATTCCTCAGGAGCCGCCATGCGCCTCTCCCCCTCCGGTCTCTCCCTCTCCGGCCCCAGCCGGCGTTCCCTGCTGCGCGGAGCGGGTGGTGCCACCCTGCTCGCCGGGGCCGGCATACCTTTGCTGTCCGCCTGTGGAGGCAGCGGTTCCGGCTCTGATCCGAAGACCGTCACGGTCGGCTCCAACGCCTCGGACGCGGTGCCGAAGGCAGCATTCGAGAGCGTGTACGCGGCCTTCAAGAAGCAGTCCGGCCTGACCGTCGACGTGAACACGAAGGACCACAACACCTTTCAGGAGCAGATCAACTCCTACCTACAGGGCACTCCGGACGATGTGTTCAACTGGTTCGCCGGATACCGCATGCAGTTCTTCGCGGCGAAGAAGCTGGCCACGCCGATCGACGACGTGTGGGCGAAGATCGGGGACAACTTCCCCGAGGCGATGAAGAAGCTCAGCAAGGGCGAGGACGGCAAGTACTACTTCGTGCCGCTCACCACGTATCCGTGGGCGATCTTCTACCGCAGAAGCGTCTTCCGGCAGCACGGTTACCAGATCCCCGCCACGTGGGACGACTTCGTCGCCCTGCTGAAGCAGATGAAGAAGGACGGCCTGGTCCCGCTCGCCTTCGGCGACAAGGACGCCTGGCCGGCGATGGGCACCTTCGACCAGATCAACTTCCGTCTCAACGGCTACGACTTCCACGTCGAACTGATGTCGGGCAAGGCGTCCTGGACCGACGCCAAGGTGAAGGACGTCTTCGACCACTGGGCCGAGATCCTGCCCTACCACCAGGACGGCTTCATGGGCCGTACCTGGCAGGACGCCGCGCAGACCCTGGTGTCGAAGAAGGCCGGCATGTACCTCCTGGGCTCCTTCGTGGCCCAGCAGTTCACGAACAAGGCCGACCTGGACGACCTGGACTTCTTCGCCTTCCCGGAGATCAATTCCACGTACGGCCAGGACACGGTCGAGGCACCGACCGACGGCTTCATGGTCAGCAAGTCCCCGAAGAACCACGCCGGTGTG
This sequence comes from Streptomyces musisoli, assembly GCF_016741855.1. Classification (GTDB taxonomy): domain Bacteria; phylum Actinomycetota; class Actinomycetes; order Streptomycetales; family Streptomycetaceae; genus Streptomyces; species Streptomyces musisoli. Next base: position 186,957 of record NZ_JAERRH010000001.1, read on the forward strand.
GTCGAACTGCTGGAGTACCTGGGCAGCCCGGCGGCCGAGGCGCTGTACCTCAAGACCGACCCGAGCGTGGTGGCCGCCTCCGACAAGGCCGACACCTCCGCGTACTCGGCCCTTCAGAAGAAGGCGTTCGAGATGATCGGCGGCGCCAAGAGCCTCACCCAGTTCATGGACCGCGACAGCCGCCCCGACTTCACCTCCACGGTGATGCAGCCCGGCCTGCAGAAGTTCCTCCAGAACCCCAAGGGCGTGGACAGCCTGCTGTCGTCCGTCGAGCGCCAGAAGAAGACGATCTTCGCGTCCTCATGAGCGGCCCGATGACCACCGACACGACGACGAAGACCCCGGCGCCGGCAGCCGTGCCACCGCCGGGGGCCGCGCCCGGGAAGAAGCGGGTCACGCACGGCCACCGGCGCCTGCTGACCCGCCGTGACCGGTTCACGCTCGCCGTGATGGCGGGCGTGCCCACCGTCCTGCACGTGATCCTGGTCTGGGTCACCGCCATCGCCTCGATCCTCCTCGCCTTCACCACCTGGGACGGCATCGCGTTCGACTCGATCAAGTGGGTCGGCCTGGACAATTTCCGCCAACTGTTCACCGAGAACCCGCAGTTCTGGCCGGCCGTCCAGCACAACCTCATCTGGTTCGCCGCGCTGATCCTGGTCCCGACGCCGTTCGGCCTGTTCCTCGCCGTCCAGCTGGACAAGCGGATCCGGTTCACGCGGGTCTACCAGACCGCGTTCTTCCTGCCCGTCGTCATCTCGATGGCGTGCATCGGCTTCGTCTGGCAGCTGGTCTACAACCCGGACACGGGCCTGATCAACAGCATCATCGGCGCCAACGAGCCCGGCCACTACATCGACTGGATCGGCGACCCCGACCTCAACCTGTGGGCCGTCCTGATCGCCGCGTCCTGGCGGCACGCCGGCTACATGATGATCCTCTACCTGGCCGGCCTGAAGAGCGTCGACCCGTCGCTGCGGGAGGCCTCCGCGCTGGACGGCGCGAACGAGTGGCAGACGTTCCGGCACGTCATCTTCCCGACCCTGCGCCCGACCAACACGGTCGTCCTCGTCGTCACCATCATCGAGGCACTGCGCGCCTTCGACCTGGTCTTCGTCTTCAACAAGGGCGCCCAGGGCACCGAGTTGCTGTCGATCCTGGTCACCGACAACATCATCGGCGAGTCCAGCCGGATCGGCTACGGCTCCGCCATCGCCGTCGTCCTGCTGGTGATCTCCCTCGCGGTGATCATCCCGTATCTGATCGCCACCTTCCGGAAGGAGCGGCGCGCATGAGCGGCACCACCGTCCCGCTGAAGCGGCGCGCCCCGGTCCGCCCGGCCCGGGTCCTGCTGCACGTGTTCCTCGCCGGTACGGCGCTGGCGTGGCTGGCCCCGCTGCTGTGGGCGGTCTTCTCGGCCCTGCGCCCGTACAGCGAGACCAGCGACAAGGGCTACGTCTCCTGGCCGGACACGCTGAGTTTCGACAACTTCACGAACGCCTTCCAGCAGTCGGTCATGCTCCACTACTTCGGCAACACGCTGGTGATCGCCATCCCGGCCGTGCTGCTGACGCTGTTCCTGTCCTCCTGTGTCGCCTTCTACGTCAGCCGGTTCGACTTCCGCCTCAACCTCGCGCTGCTGCTGGTGTTCACGGCGGGCAACCTGCTCCCCCAGCAGGTCCTCATCACCCCGCTGTACCGGCTGTACCTGCTCACGGACCTGCCGGGCATCACCGCGAGCGGCAAGCTGTACGACTCCGCGCTGGGCCTCGTCCTGATCCACGTGGCGTTCCAGTCCGGGTTCTGCGCGTTCGTGCTGAGCAACTACATGCGCTCGCTCCCGCACGAGCTGACCGAGGCCGCCCTGGTCGACGGCGCCTCGGTGTGGCGGCTGTACTGGCAGATCACGCTGCCGCTGTGCAAGCCGGCGATGGCGGCCCTCGCGACCCTGCTGTCCATCTGGATCTACAACGACTTCTTCTGGGCCCTCGTGCTGATCTCGACGGGCGAGAACATGCCGATCACCTCGGCGCTGAACAACCTGTCCGGGCAGTACTTCACCGACCCCAACCTGGTCGCCGCCGGCTCCCTGCTGACCGCGATCCCCACCCTGGTCGTCTACTTCGCGCTTCAGCGCCAGTTCGTCAGCGGCCTGACGCTCGGCTCGAGCAAGGGCTGAGGCCGTGGTCAGCGGGCCGCGTCCAGCGGGGCCCGCTGCTCCCCGGCGAGTTCCCGGCCGACGGCGGCGAGGGGCTCGTCGCGGCGGGTGGCCGGGGCGGTGCCGATCGTGCGGTACTTCATGCCGGTCCCCGCCGTGCAGCGCCGATACCACGGAAGCCTTCAGGTTGAAGTACACACGCAGTCAGGGGACTTGAAGAGTGGCGCGGCTGCTGATGGGATGCGCGGCACCACACGACGCCGCCGGCCCGGAGGTTCCCTGTGCTGCGAGCGATTCTGACGGCGAGCGCGGTCGTCGCCGCGCTGCTTGCCCCCGCCACCGCCCACGCCGAGGAGACAGGGCAGAACGTGCCCCGGCTCACCGACCGGCAGGGGCGGGTCCTCACCCTGCACGGCTGGAACATCGAGGACAAGACGCACCGCGGTGCGAACGCCCTCACCGGCATCACCGAACGCCATCTGCGCGACATGCGGGCCAAGGGCTTCGACTTCGCCCGGCTGCTGGTCTTCTGGGACGACCTGGAGCCGGAGCCGGGCCGCTACAGCCGGAGTTACCTGCGGCGGATCGAGCGCATCCTCGACTGGGCGGAACGCTACGACGTGAAGGTGGTCATCGACGCCCACCAGGACGTCTTCGGGCCCGCCTTCGGCCACCGCGGGATACCCGAGTGGGCGACCAGGACCGACGGGCTGCCCTTCACCGCGCATCCGGACGACTGGTTCGCCGAGTACTTCGAGCCGGCCGTGCAGCGCGCCTTCACGCACCTGTACGAGGACGAGGACCTCCGCAGCGCCCAGGCGCGGATGTGGCGTACGCTCGCCACCCGCTTCGCCCACCACCCGGCCGTGCTGGGCTACGACCTCGTCAACGAGCCGATGGGCGAGGCGTACCCCGGGGAAGACCTGGCGACGGCCGCCCGCAGGATCGAATGCGACCAGCTCACCCCGATGTACAACCGCCTGGCCGACGCGGTACGGCCGGCCGACCGGGACGCCTGGGTGTTCGTCGAGCCGACCCCCCTCGTGGGCGAGGGCGTGCCGACCGGTCTCGGCCGTGTCGACGATCCCCGGGTCGTGTACGCGCCGCATTTCTACAACACCGCCATGGAGGCGGGCGCCGACTACGATCCCGGGGCCGGCTGGATCGAGGCGTACGAGCGGGCCGTCACCGCCTATCCGAAGCGTTACGGGGTCCCGGTCGTGGTCGGCGAGTGGGGTCCGCTGAACAACGACCTGCCGCACATGAACCGTTTCTACCGGGACGCGATGGCCTCCCTGGGCCGCTATGCCTCGGGCTGGGCGGGCTATGTGTGGTGTTACGGCGGGGGGTACTGCGCGGTCGACGGCACCGGCGCCTTCCGCACCAACAAGGAGCTGACCGCCGAGCCGTACGCGGAGTCGGTGGCGGGCACGGTCGGCTCCGCGTCGTTCGACTCCGGATCCGGCGTGTACCGGCTCGCCTACCGCGCGGCCGCGCACGGCTCCCGGGTGACCGTGCTGTCCCTGCCGCCGGGCGCCTGGCGGATCACGGCGGGCGGCGGCGCACGCGTCCTGCGCCGGTCCGCCGGCCGGGCCTGGGTCCTGGCCGCCCGGGGCAGCCGCGCGACGGTCACCGCGGAACGGGGCTGACCCCACGCCGGGCGCCCGGGACCGAAGCGCCACACCGGGCGCCCCGATGCGCCTTCCCCCTCCGGCCCCCGCTCCCGCATGACGGCCGGAAACCATCGGCTGAACCGGCAGGCGCTCCGGCCCCCGAAAGGCCCACGAAAGGTTCCCGGAAATGGTCGAAGGCCGTGCCGAATTGCTCCGACACGGCCTCCGACCTGCAACTTCGCAAGTCGGGACGACAGGATTTGAACCTGCGACCCCTTGACCCCCAGTCAAGTGCGCTACCAAGCTGCGCCACGTCCCGTTGCGCTCACGCGCGGTGTCCCGCGTGATCGTGCGAACAGCACTTTACCCCACGCTCGGGGGCGCGCCGAAGAAGGCCCGGGCGGGGAGAGGGACAATCGGCCGTATGACGAACGCGGGCGCATCGGAGGCCAGGGACCGGGACGAGGCCGGGCGGGCCCGGAACGCGCGGCCCCGGGACGGGCTGGGGCGCCCGCTGCCCTATGGCGGGGAGGGCGTCCCCCGGCAGCCGGAGGGGGTCCTGCGGGCACCGGAGGAGACGGTGGCCGAGGCGCAGGCGCTGCTGGTGGCGGGGCGGCCGTTCCACGCGCACGAGGTGTTCGAGGACGCCTGGAAGTCGGGACCGGAGGAGGAGCGCGCGCTGTGGCGGGGGCTGGCGCAGCTGGCGGTGGGGCTCACCCACGCGGCCCGTGGGAACACCGTCGGCGGGGCCCGGCTGCTGCGGCGCGGCGCGGGCGCCGTCGAGGAGTGGGAGACCGGGCAGGGCGAGGACCGGCCGTACGGACTGGATCTGCCCGGGCTCGTCCGGTGGGCACGGGAACTGGCGGGACGCGTGGAGCGGGACTCGGCACCGGTGGACCCCCGCGGCGAGGCACCCCGGCTGGGCCCCTGACGGGGGGCGATCCGTCGCCGAGGGCCCGGGCCGGCCGTCGTCGCGGCGCGCGCGGACGTACGGGCGCGCGCGCCGTCGCTGGGTGTGTGGAGGCGGTGGACGCGCTGTCAGTGGCATGCGGCAGACTCGGAGCGTGCGAAAGATTCATGTCATCGGTATCGGCGCGGGCGACCCCGACCAGCTGACCCTTCAGGCGGTCAAGGCCATGCGGGGCACGGACGTGTTCTTCCTGCTCGACAAGGGCGAGGTGAAGAACGATCTCACCCAGCTCCGCCGGGACATGCTGGACGCGCACCTGCCGGCGGGGTCGTACCGGACGGTGGAGGCCCGGGACCCGGAGCGGGACCGCAAGGCGGGCGGGGCGGCCTACTCGCCGGCCGTCGGCGACTGGCGCAGCGCCCGTGCCGGGATCTACGCGCGGCTGATCGCCGAGGAGCTGGACGAGGACGGCACCGGCGCCTTCCTGGTGTGGGGCGACCCGGCGCTGTACGACAGCACGCTGGCGATCCTCCAGGAGGTGCTGGAGCAGGGCGCGGTGGAGTTCACGTACGACGTGGTGCCGGGCGTCAGCAGTGTCTCCGCGCTGGTCGCCCGGCACCGCACGGGTCTGAACCGGGTCGCCCGGCCGGTGCAGATCACCACCGGCCGGCGGCTGGCCGAGGGCTTCCCCGAGGGGGTGGACGACGTGGTCGTGATGCTGGACGCCCACCAGGCCTTCCGGGGGTACGCCGAGGAGGACATGGACATCTACTGGGGCGCCTACATAGGCACGCCGGACGAGATCCTCGTCTCCGGGCCGATCGCCGAGGCCGGTCCGCGCATCGAGCGGCTGCGGGCCGAGGCACGGGAGCGCAAGGGCTGGATCATGGACACGTACCTGCTGCGCAGGAACCCGGGCGACGCCTGACGGCTGCACGGCACGGGCGCCCCCGGCCACCTCACGCCGGCCACGACCGGGCCGTGTGCGCCTTGTCCGGCCGGTTACGCGGTCACGCCGGCGCGCGTTGCCCCCAGGGTTCTCGTGCCGGCGGCACGGGCGCCCCCCGGGCACCTCACGCCGTCCACGACCGGGCCGTGTGCGCCTGCTCCGGGCCGTTTCGGGGTCAAGCCGGGCCGAGTCCCAGCCGGCGCAGTACGCCCGCCGTGTCGGGTACCGCCGGCACGTCCCGCGGGAGCGGAGGGCGGCGTACGACGACGACGGGCAGGCCGAGTTCCCGCGCCGCGGTCAGTTTCGCGGCCGTGGCCTCGCCCCCGCTGTCCTTGGTCACCAGCACGTCGATGCGATGGGCGCGCAGCAGCCGCGTCTCGTCGGCGACGGTGAACGGGCCGCGCGCGAGGACCGGTTCGGTGTCCGGCGGCAGGGGCGGGTCGGGCGGGTCGACCGACCGTACGACGAAGTGCAGGTCCGCCAGGTGCGCGAAGGCGGCGAGGCCCAGGCGTCCGGTGCTGAGGAACACCCGGCGGCCGAGGCCGGGCAGCACCTCGGCGGCCCCGGCCAGGGAGGGGACGTCGTACCAGCGGTCGCCGGGGACCGGCCGCCAGCCGGGGCGGCGCAGCACCACCGCCGGCACTCCGGTGGCCGCCGCCGCCCGGGCCGCATTGGCCGTGATGGTCTCGGCGAAGGGGTGGGTGGCGTCGACCAGGGCGTCCACGTGGTGCGTGCGCAGCCAGTCGGCCAGGCCCTGCGCGCCGCCGAAGCCGCCGATCCGTACCTCGCCCGCCACCGCTCCCGGCCGGGCGACCCGGCCCGCCAGGGAGGTGGTGACCCGGATGCCGGGCCGGGCGGCGAGGTCGGCGGCGAGGCTGCGGGCCTCGGCGGTGCCGCCGAGGATCAGGACGTGCGCGGGCATAGGGGTGAGGGTACGAGGTCGTGCGGGCCGGTCCGGCGTCCGGGTCGCTACGGTCGGGCCATGGAGTCCATGGCGTCCGTGCGTGCCGTCCTGATCGACATCGACGGGGTCCTCACCGTGTCCTGGAAACCGCTGCCCGGTGCGGTGGAGGCGCTGCGCGCCCTGCGCACGGCCGGGCTCGGCGTGGCCCTGGTGACCAACACGACCTCCCGGACCCGGGCGTCGATCGCCGAGACACTGTCGGCGGCCGGTTTCGAGGTGGGCGCCGAGGACGTGCTGACCGCGCCCGCCGTCACCGCCGCCCGTCTCGCCGAGCGCTTCCCGGGTGCCCGCTGCACGCTGCTCAACGACGGGGACATCGCCGCGGACCTCGGTGGCATCACCCTGGTCGAGGAGGGCGCCGATGTGGTCGTGGTCGGCGGGGCCGGGCCGGGGTTCGACTACGCGGCGCTCAACCGGGCCTTCGGCGAGCTTCAGCGCGGCGCGCGGCTGGTCGCCATGCACCGCAATCTGTACTGGCGCACCGAGGACGGGCTGCAACTGGACTCCGGTGCCTTCCTGGTGGGGCTGGAGCGGGCGGCGCGGGTGGAGGCCGAGGTCACCGGCAAACCGTCCCGGGCGTTCTTCGAGGCCGCGCTGGCCCGCCTGGACGTGGACGCGGAAGCGGCGCTGATGGTGGGCGACGACATCGAGTCGGACGTGCTCGCGGCACAGCGGGCCGGGCTCACGGGGGTGCTGGTGAAGACGGGCAAGTACCGGCCGGAGACGCACGAGGACGCCAGTGGCACCCCGGACCACGTCGTGGACTCCTTCGCGGACGTCCCGGGGCTGCTGGGGCTGGGACCCGTCTGACGATTCCCTCCGCCGATTCCCGCCCTCGGCGCGCGTGGCGAACGTCCGTGAAAATGGTGAGCGGGCGGAGCAACCCTGCCCCCGCCCCATGAGTCACACAGGCGTCACCGGTTTCACATGCTTTCCCTTGGTCCAGAAGGGGCCCACTCTCCTGATGACTCGTACCCGGCTGTCCGCGCTGGCCGCGACGGCGGCGCTCGCCACCACCGGCGGCCTGATCACCGCCGCCCCCGCCTCCGCGGCGGTCACCTGCACCTCTCCCGTCTGGAGGGCGCAGTACTTCGGCAACTCCACCTTCAGCAGCACGCCGAAGCTGACCGCCTGCGACTCCGCCATCAGCGAGAACTACGGGTACGACGACCCGGCCGGCGTCACGCTGCCCAAGGACAACTTCTCCGTCCGCTGGTCCCTCACCCGTGACTTCGGCTCCGGCGGCCCCTTCCGGCTCTCCGCCGCCACGCAGGACGGCATGCGCGTCTACGTCGACGGCGTGCGGAAGATCGACCTGTGGAAGAACGTCTCCACCACCGCCCGCAAGACCGTCGACCTGACCATCCCGGCCGGCAAGCACACAGTCCGCGTGGACTACGTTGCCTGGACCGGCGTCGCCAACGCCGCCTTCACGTACACCCCGCGCACCGAGGCCGCCGTCGACACGGTCAAGCCGCTCGCCCCGACCGGCCTCACCGCCGCGTACGACTGGACGACGGCCAAGACCACCCTGCGCTGGACCGCCAACAAGGAGATGGACCTCGCCGGGTACCGCGTGTACCGCCGGCTGAGCGCCACCAGTTGGGCCAAGATCAGCGGGACGTCCCTGCTGACCACCCGGTCCTTCGTCGACGCCCCGCCCGCCACCGGCCAGACCTTCCTGTACGAGGTCCGCGCCGTCGACAAGGCCGGCCGCGAGTCCACCGGCAGCCCGGACGTGACGGCGACGACCGTCGACCGCACCGGGCCGGCCGCCCCCACCGAACTCACGGTCGCCACCGGCGACGGGTGGTTGGACACCCTGAACTGGCAGGGAGTCGCCGACACGACGAAGTACGAGGTGTACGCCTCGTCCGCGGCTGCCGGACCGTTCGAGCTGCGCGGTACGACGACCACCACGTCGTACCTGACCGGCGGCGCCGTGAACACGAACACGTACTACCGGGTCCGGGCCCTCGACGCTGCCGGCAACCCGGGGGCGTACGCGACGGTCACCAGCGACGGCGTCGACGGGATGCCACCGAAGTCCCCGACCGGCGTCACCGCCAGCGCCCGTCCCGGCTACACCGACGTGCACTGGAGCCAGCCCGACGGTTTCTACGAGGACTGGGACAACGGCGGGCTCTACCGCGTGTACCGCTCGCCCGGCAAGACGTTCGCCCCGACCGCGCGCACCCAGGTGACCTGCGTCGCGGAGGAGAGCCACGAGGCGAGCAACGGCGGCAACTGCTACGACGTGGACATGCCCGCGAACACGTACGTGACGTACGCCGTCACGGCGGTGGACCCGTACGGCAACGAGTCGGCGTACTCCGCGCCGGTCGTCGTCCGCACCGGCGACACTGTGGCGCCTGGCCCGGTCGCCGGCGTGAAGGTCACCCCGCGCGCCGACGGCATGCTGGTGAGCTGGGCCGCCTCGCCCGAGGACGACATCGACGAGTACGTGGTGTGGACGGGCGTCCGGCAGGCCGACGGCACGGTCAAGTGGCTCGGCCCCGACACCTGCGCGGAGGGCACGAACAACCCGCTCGCGATCCTCTGCGGCGACCTGCCGGACGGCGAGACGCACGTGTACGCGGTGATGGCCAAGGACCGCTGGGGCAACACGCTGCACCCGAGCGACCCGAGGGTCGCCGTGGTCGAGGCCACCGAGCTCGACGTCCGGCCGTCCGTGACCGTCACCCGGGACTGGAACCTCGGCAGCTTGAGCCACAACGCGACGGCCACCCGTCCGTCCGTCGACTGGCAGTGCACCGACACGGCCCGCTGCGCCACGGTCACCGGCTACCGCGTGAGCCGGTGGAACCCGGTGACCAAGGCGTACGAGCCCCAGCACGACGGACTACTCCCGGCGGACACCCGGACGTGGGCGGACACCACGGCGACGAAGGAGAACACGTACTTCTACACGCTGGAGGCCGTGACGGCCGACGGCGCCGTGGTGGGCACGTACCCCTGGTACACCGTCTTCCAGGACCGCGTCTAGCTTCGTTGGGTTCTGGGCAGGACGCGGTGTCGGTCGCCGCGTGCACGCTGACCGCGACCTGGCAGTTCGCCCGCTTGCCCAAGGCTCCGCAGTACTGACGGGCCACCCAGACGGAAGCCGTTCCGCACTTGGGAAACGACACATCATCGACCACACACCGGTGGCTGGATCGCTTCGCACAGCTTTTGCGCAATCCGCTGCCGCACCGGCAGCGGATCCCGTGGCAACTGGTTCACGAGCTGCTGGAGGGCCTGCATGTTCCCGTCCGGCAGCCGCTCGGCCATCGGCTGGATCGACTTGCGCCGACCGTCCGGCATCCAGATAACAATCACCCCACCGCCGCTGATCCCGCCGCGGCAGCGACCTAGACACATCAGCGACGAACTCCGATAACTCACCCCGGAGCCGTTCCATTCTTCCGAGCTCCATACCCACCACCATGCCGGTGACCAGGCAAGATCGGGAGGGCTAACGAAGCACTACTAGCGCAGCAGGAGCTGTGCGCCGCCCACGATCGTGGCCGCGATCACGAGTTGTTCGAAGAGCCGCTGGTTGATGCGGTGGACAGCCCACTTGCCGAACAGCGCGCCGGGCACGACGAACACCGCGAGCGCGGCGTCGAGGAGCAGCGAGTGCCCGTCGATCAGGCCGAGGCCCACGCTGAACGGCACCTTCGAGACGTTCACGATGAGGAAGAAGAACGCGGAGGTGCCAAGGAAGCCGAGCTTCCGGAAGCCCGCGGACAGCAGGTACAGCGACATCACCGGCCCGCCCGCGTTGGCGACCATCGTCGTGAAGCCGCCGAGCACGCCGTACGAGCGGGCCTTCAGCCGGCCCGCCCGGGTCGTCACCGCCTCCGGTGCCCGCGGTGTCTCGGCCGTCCGCCGGCGCCACACCGTCACCCCGGCCATCAGCAGCAGGATCGCCCCGATCGAGGTCCGGACGATGCCGTCGTCGGCCCACATCAGGAACAGGGTGCCGGCCACGACGCCCACCGCCACCGCCGGGAACAGCCGCCACAGCGTGGGCCAGTGCGCGTGCCGCCGGTAGGTGAGGACGGCGAGCACGTCGCCGGCGATCAGGACGGGCAGCAGTACGCCGGTGGAGGCGCGGGCGGGCAGGACCGCCGCGAAGATCGCGAGGCTGACCGTGTTGGCTCCGCTGACCGCGGTCTTGGAGAAGCCGACGAGCAGGGCCGCGAAGGCGAGCGCGGCGAACTCCCAGCCGGACAGGTGCCAGAGTGTCATCGTGTTCATGCGGGAACCGATGCTATGTCCGGACAAGCCTCCGGCGTAAGAAGCGTCTCGCCTGGTGATCCCTGACGGCCGCCACGCCCGGTCGTCCGCCACGCCCGGTCGTCCGTCACGCCCGGTCGTCCTCACGCCCGGTCGTCCGCCACACCCGGTGCCGCCACACCAGGTGCCGTTACGCCCGGTCCGCGAACCGCGCCCGGAGTTCCCGCTTCAGCACCTTCATGCTGGGGCCCAGCGGCATCGCGTCCGTGAACTCCACGCGGCGCGGGTACTTGTGCCGGCCGAGGTGTTCCTTGGACCACTCGGTGATGACGGTGGCGTCGGGGGCGCTGCCCTGCGCGGGGACCACGACGGCGCACACCTCCTCGCCGTGCAGTTCGTCGGGCAGGCCGATGACGGCGACCTGGGCGACGCCGGGATGGCGCATCAGGACCTCCTCGACCTCCCTCGGGTAGACGTTGTAGCCGCCGCGGATGATGACGTCCTTCTTGCGGTCGACGATCCGCAGGAATCCCTCGTCGTCCTTGGTGCCGAGGTCCCCGGTACGGAACCAGCCGTCCACCACGGCCTCCGCGGTGGCCTCGGGGCGGCCGAGGTAGCCGGAGAAGACGTTGTGGCCACGGACGACGACCTCGCCCAGCTCACCGGGCGGCAGCAGTTCGACGCGGCCCTCCACCTCGGCGCGGGCGATCTCCACGTCGACGCCCCACAGCGGGTGGCCGATGGTGCCGGCCTTCGTGCCGAACACCGGCTGGTTGACGGTCGCGGTCGGCGAGGTCTCCGACAGTCCGTAGCCCTCGTAGACCGTCGCGTCGAACGCGGCCTCGAACCGCTCCAGTACGGCGACGGGGAGCGAGGCCCCGCCGGAGATGCACACGCGCAGCCCGGGGAGCCGGGCCGCGTCGGCGGCCGCCGCGGCGAGGGCGACGAACATGGTCGGCACGCCGTGGAAGGTGTTCACGCCCTCCCGCACCATCAGCTCGATGGCACGGGCGGCGTCGAAGCGCGGCAGCAGCACGAGTGTGGCCCCGGCCCGCCAGGTGGAGTTGAGGGACACCGTCTGGCCGAAGGCGTGGAACAGCGGCAGCGCGCCGAGGGCGACGTCGTCGACGCGGACGTCGTTGGCGTCGAAGGCGTTGACGGTCGCGTTCATCACCAGGTTGAAGTGGCTGAGGACGGCGCCCTTGGGGACACCGGTCGTGCCGCTGGTGTAGAAGATCACCGCCGGGTCGTCGGCGGCCCGGGGGACGTACGAGGGCAGGGGTTCGGCGTCCGCGGCGAGGGCGTCGAACTCCGTGCCCAGGGTGACGGCCCGGATGCCCAGGGCGTCGGCGGCGGCCCCTCCGGTCGCGGCCTGGGCCGGGTGGACCAGCAGCAGGCCCGCCCCGCTGTCCTTGAGCACGTGCTCGACCTCGCCGGCCGACAACAGCAGGTGCACGGGGACGACGACACCGCCCGCCGCGGCGATCGCGTAGTAGGCGAGCGGGAACTCGGCGGTGTTGGGGGCCATGAGGGCGACCCGGTCACCTGGCCGCACGCCGAGCACCGTGAGCGCTCCGGCCCGGGCCAGCGCCCGCTGCCACACCTCGGCGAAGGTGAGCCGCAGGTCGCCTTCGACCAGAGCGGTCTTGCCGGGACGGCGCCGGGCGTTCTCGGCGAGGATGGCGGCGACGGACAGGGTTGCCATGGAGTGTTGCTCCGTTTCCTTGCTGCGGCTCTTGTTACTCGGTCCCCGTGCGTAAAGCCCCCGTCACAGACGCCTCAACAACGCTCGACCAGCACCGCCGTCCCCTGTCCCACGCCCACGCACATGGTCGCGAGTCCGCGGTCGGCGCCCGTGCGCCGCATCCGGTGCAGCAGGGTGGTGAGGATGCGGGCGCCCGAGCAGCCGAGGGGGTGGCCGAGGGCGATGGCGCCGCCGGTGGCGTTCACCAGGTCCGGGTCGATGCCCAGCTGGTCGACGCATGCGAGCGCCTGCGCGGCGAACGCCTCGTTGAACTCGGCCTCCTGGAGGTCGCCGATCTCCCAGCCGGCCCGGGCCAGCACCTTGCGGGTGGCGGGGACCGGGCCGAGGCCCATCACGTCGGGGTGGACGCCGGCGGAGGCACCCGCGACGTACCGGCCGAGGGACTCGAGGCCCAGCTCGTTCAGGGCCTCTTCGCTGACCAGCAGCAGGCCGGCCGCCCCGTCGTTCATCGGCGAGGCGTTCCCGGCCGTGACGGTGCCGTCCGCGCGGAAGGCCGGCTTGAGCCGGGAGAGCTTCTCCAGGGAGGTGTCCTCGCGGACGCACTCGTCCTGCCCGACCGTGACGCCGTCCGGACGTTCCACGGGCAGGAGTTCGTCGTCGAAGTGGCCGTTCTTGCGGGCGGCGGCGGCCAGCCGGTGGCTGCGCAGGGCGAACTCGTCCTGGCGGGCGCGGGAGATGCCGTGGCGTGCGGCGACCTCCTCCGCGGTCTCGCCCATGGACAGCAGGCCGTGCAGCTCCTTCATGGCGGGGTTGACCAGCCGCCAGCCGAGCCGGGTGTCGTGGGTCTCGACGCGGTGCGGCAGCGCCTCGTCGGGGCGGGGCAGGACGAAGGGGGCGCGGCTCATCGACTCGGAGCCGCCGGCGATCACGATGTCGGCCTCGCCCGCTGCGATGGTCCGGGCGGCGGCGGTGACCGCTTCCAGTCCGGAGGCGCACAGCCGGTTGACGGTGGCGCCGGGCACGGTGTCGGGCAGTCCGGCGAGCAGGGCGGCCATGCGGGCGACGTTGCGGTTGTCCTCGCCCGCCTGGTTGGCGGCACCCCAGTAGACGTCGTCGATCCGGGCCGGGTCGAGCGCGGGCACGTCGGCCACCAGGTGACGGATGACGGTCGCGGCGAGATCGTCGGGGCGGACCGAGGAGAGGGCCCCGCGCAGCTTACCGATGGGGGTGCGGCGGGCGCTCGCGAAATGGACGGGACGCACGGCTGGGACTCCTGACCTACGACGCTGTGGATCAGCACGGACCTGCGCAGCACCTGTTAATTAGCACTGCTAGTTTTGGACTATAGACCTCCGACCGTACCGCTGGGAAGATCCTCCAGGACCTTCCCGAGGGAGCGGAGGAGACATGCGCCACGTCCGCGAGCACGTCCTCGACGGCACGCACGGAGCCCTCGCGGTACGCGAGTGGCCGCACCGGGAGCCCCGCCTGCTGGCGCTGCTGGTGCACGGGTACGGCGAGCACATCGGCCGGTACGAGGAGCCGGCCGCCCTGCTCCACGGGCACGGCGCCGCCGTGTACGGGCCCGACCACGCCGGCCACGGCCGGTCGGCCGGACAGCGGGCGGTGATCGAGGACTTCGAGGACGTGGTCACGGACCTGCACGCGGTGGCGGACCTGGCCCGGGCCGCGCACCCCGGCCTGCCGCTGGTCGTCCTCGGCCACTCCATGGGCGGGCTGATCGCGGCCCGCTACGCCCAGCGGTACGGCGACGAGCCGAGCGCGCTGATCCTTTGCGCCCCGGTGATCGGCGCCTGGGAACTGCCGGGGCGGCTGCTGGAAGCTGAGGAGATCCCGGACACCCCGGTCAGCCCCTCCGCGCTCTCCCGGGACCCGGCCGTGGGCGCCGCGTACGCCGCCGATCCGCTGGTCTGGCACGGGCCCATGAAACGCCCGACGCTGGAGGCGTTCGTCCGGACCCTGGAGACCGTCGCCGAAGGCGGTGACGTCGGCCCGCTGCCCCTGCTGTGGCTGCACGGCGACGACGACCGGCTGGTGCCGCTGTCCGGCAGCCGGGCCGGGGTGGAGCGGCTGAGCGGTGGCCGGCTGACCGAGCGGATCTTCCCGGGGGCGCGGCACGAGGTGTTCCACGAGACGGACAGGGCGCGGGTCCACGCGGAGGTGATCAGCTTCCTGGACCGGGTACTGCCCCGCTGATCAGCCGGTTTGCTCCTCGATGCCAGGGGCACCCGCCCTTTCGGACATGACCGCAGACATCTGACGAAAGGGGACCGGCGCATCATGACCGTGGTCAAGAGCACGCTGCCCGAGGAGGCGCTCGGCGTCACCGGGACCGCACTCCAGGAGACCCTGGTCGACCTGCTCGGACTGTCACTGATCGGCAAGCAGGCGCACTGGAACGTCGTGGGCCCGCGGTTCCGGTCGATCCACCTCCAACTGGACGAGGTGGTCGCCACGGCCCGCGCCCACTCCGACACCGTGGCCGAGCGCGCCTCCGCGCTGGGCGTGCCGCCGGACGGCCGGCCGGAGACCATCGCCTCGACCTTCGCGCTGCCCGGCACCAAGGACGGCTGGCTGCGCGACACCGAGGTGGTGGAGCTGATGGTGTCGACCCTGGAGACGGCCGTCGGCCGGCTGCGGGAGCGGATCGAGGCGACCGAGAAGGCCGACCCGGTCACCCAGGACCTGCTGATCACCATCACGGCCGACCTGGAGAAGCAGCGCTGGATGTTCCAGGCCGAGAACCATCCGCACGACGCCGCGTCCAGCTAGCACGGAAGGGAAGGACCCATGGCCGACGCCCTGGAACTCGAGGCGCTGTGGGAGGACTTCCACCGCGTGGTGAACATGACCTCGGCGGAGCTGGCGGCCTGGCTGAAGGTCAGGGACGCCGACGAGGAGACGGAACCGCTGCCGGAGCGGGCGGGCACGCCCACCGGACAGCACGTCCTCGCGATCCTCCAGAAGCGCCGTACCGACCTCACCGACGACGACGTCCGCGTCATGTACAAGGTCGTCGACACGGTCGATGACCTGGTCGACATGGAGAACGAGCCCGAGCCGGAGAGCACGCCGGAGGACACCCGCCGCCGGCACCGGCTGATGACGCTGGGCCACGACCCGCTCAAGCCGTAGGCCATGAACCGCGACGAACGGGTCGTGCACGAGCTGGTGTCCGAGTACGGGCGGACGTACGCCGACGAGGCGGGCATCCGCCTGAAGGACACCCCGCAGCCGCTGTACCGGCTCCTGGTGCTGTCCCTGCTGCTGAGCGCCCGGATCCGGGCCTCGGTGGCGGTGGCCGCCGCCCGGGCCCTGCACGAGGACCACCTGGACAGCCCCCGCCGGATGGCCGAGGCCGACTGGCAGCAGCGGGTGGACGCGCTGGGCCGGGGCGGCTACCGGCGCTACGACGAACGGACCGCCACCCAGCTCGGCGACGGCGCCGAACTGCTGACCGAGCGCTGGGGCGGCGACCTGCGCCGCCTACACCGCGAGGCGGAGGGCGACATCGGCGAACTCGCCCGGCTGCTCCAGGAGGAGCCGGGCATCGGGCCCGCCGGCGCCGACATCTTCCTGCGCGAGGCCCAGCAGGTGTGGCCGGACGTCGCCCCCTACCTCGACGGCAAGGCACTCTCCGGCGCCGGACGCCTCGGCCTGCCCAAGGACCCCGGGAAACTGGCCGAGCTGGCCGGGAACACCCAACCGGCCGTGCTGGCCGCCGCGTTGGTACGGGCGGCCCTGGACAAACAGGTGGCCGAAGACTGTCTGCGCCGCGCCGCATGATCGTGTCAGACTGCTCCCCGCACGTCCCGGAACGACCACCGGGGCCTGACGTACCGAGGAGCAGCACGTGGCGGGGACCGGGCCGGACATGCAGGACATCGACACCACCCGGCCACATCCGGCCCGGGTGTACGACTGGTTCCTCGGCGGCAAGGACAACTACCCGGTCGACGAGGAACTGGGCCGGCGGATCGCGGCGATCGACGGGGGCGCCCCGAAGGCCGCCCGCGCCAACCGGGCGTTCATGCGCCGGACCACCCGGGCGCTGGCGGCCGAGACGGGGATCAGCCAGTTCCTGGACATCGGCACCGGCATACCGACCGAGCCCAACCTGCACCAGGTCGCCCAGTCCGTGAACCCCGGCGCCCGCGTGGTCTACGTCGACAACGACCCCATCGTGCTGGCCCACGCGAGCGCGCTGCTGCGCGGCACCCCCGAGGGCGTGACGGAGTACGTGCAGGCCGACGCCCGCGACCCGCACGCCATCCTGGGACAGGCCGCCCGCGTCCTGGACCTCGACCGCCCGGTCGCGCTGTCCCTGGTCGCCCTGCTGCACTTCGTCGCCGACGAGGACGGCGCCCGCGACCTGGTGGCCACGCTGGTCGACGCGCTGGCACCGGGCAGTGCCCTGGTGCTGTCGACCATGACCGCCGACTTCGAACCGGAGAACGTGCGGCAGGGCATCGCCGCCTACGCGGCGGGCGGGGTGACCCTGGTGGCCCGCTCGCACGCCGAGGTGGGCACGTTCTTCGAGGGACTCGACCTGCTGGAGCCGGGCATCGTGCCGGTGGCCGACTGGCGTCCCGACGGGCCGCCCGCCGACGGCCCGATCTCGCTGTACGGCGCGGTCGCGCGCAAGCCCTGACCGACGAGCCGCACGAGGCCGGCCCGGACCGGCGGGCCTCGCGAGGGCGGCCCTGACCGGCGAGCCGCACGGGCCCGGCCCTGACCGGCCGGCCTCGCGGGGCCGGCCCGGACCGGCGGGCCCGCGGTCCCGCCGCCACGACCCGGCCGCGTCAGACGCCCAGGACCCGGGCGACGGTCCGCAGCACGCCGTGTTCGTTGTTGGAGGGGGCGACGTAGCGGGCCCGGCGGAGCACCTCGGGGTGGGCGTTGGACATGGCGAAGGACCACTCGGCCGCGTCCAGCATCTCCAGGTCGTTGAGGTAGTCGCCGAAGACCATGGTCTGCGCGGGCGTGATGCCCAGCTCGCGCTGGAGGCCCCGCAGGGCGGCGCCCTTGTCGGCGGTGCGGTTCATGACGTCGACCCAGTGCTCACCGGAGACGACGACCTGGTGGGTGGCCCTGAACGCCTCCAGAGCGGGAGCGGTGGTCCGCTCGGCGGGGCCGAAGTCGAACAGCGCCACCTTGATCACGTCGTCCTCGACGGCGGTGACGTCCTCGACGATCCGGTGCTCGACGTAGTACTTGCGCACCTCGGCCAGGAACGCCTCGTCGGTCC
This sequence comes from Streptomyces musisoli, assembly GCF_016741855.1. Lineage (GTDB taxonomy): Bacteria > Actinomycetota > Actinomycetes > Streptomycetales > Streptomycetaceae > Streptomyces > Streptomyces musisoli. Next base: position 204,767 of record NZ_JAERRH010000001.1, read on the forward strand.
GCTCGACGTACGCCGCGCGCTTGCCGCACACCACGGCGCCCACGTCGACGCCGTCCGCGACCAGCCGCCGTACCGTCCGGGCGAGATCGGCGGCGACGGAACGTTCCATCGGGTCGGAGCTGAGTTCCACGCCGTCGCGGACGACGTACGTGCCGTTCTCCGCGATGAACGCCATGCCCTCGGCGACCTCGGCGAACTGCCGGGCCAGGGTCGCGTACTGGCGGCCGCTCGCCGGGCTGAACAGCACCCCGCGGCGGCGCAGCCGCGCGAGCATCGGCCACAGGCCGTCGGGTATCCGCTTGGCGTCGTCCAGCAGGGTGCCGTCCATGTCGGTGACGATCAGCCGGATGTCGGCGGAGCCGGCGTGCTGGACGAGGGGGTCGCGGAGGGGCGTGGGCGTGGCGGGCATGTCCTTCTTCCGGCCGGGGCGGCATACGGGGTGGGCCGGGAAGGGCCCGGGGTCCCAGTGTTCCGCATGCGGCGCGGGGCCCCGGTGGGTGCCCGGGCCGTCACACCGCGCGTTTCCCCGGACAGCCCGATCACCGGGCGGCACAATGACGGCGGAGACCCGCACGCTTGGAGGGCGGCGACGTGAGCGAGGACGATTCCCCGACGGCCGGCTCGGCGCCGAGGCGGGCGGCGCGGGCAACGGAGCCGCCATGGAGTTCCGGAACGCCCACGCCACCCCGCCGGTCACCGCCCGCGGCCGCGCCGGGATCGCCGCGTTCCTCGACGGTCCGGAGCCGGCCGAGCCCGGCCTGGTGGCCTGCTCGCGGTGGCACGCCGAGCCGGCTGCCGCCGTGGTACCGCGGTACGGCGCGGTGGCCGTGAAACCCTGACCCCCGCCCCGGCCCCCCGACCGGGGCCGAGCCCGTCGAGGAGGACGCATGACCACCCTTGCCGACCCCGAGCCCGGCGGACGCCCCGACGACCTGAGGCGGGTCGCGGCCCTCACCGCGGAGCTGGCCGCGCAGGGCGTGCACGGCATCGTCCTCGCCTACGTGGACACCGCGGGCGTCGGCCGGGTCAAGACCGTCCCGACGGCACGGCTGGAGTCGGCCGTGGCCTGGGGTGTCGGCATGTCACCCGTCTTCGACACGTTCCTCGCCGACGACTCCGTCGTCACCACCGACGTCCTCGGCTCCCCGGACGGCGACCTCCGGCTCTACCCGGACCTCGACCACCTCGTCCCGCTGGCCGGCCAGCCCGGCTGGGCCTGGGCGCCCGTGGACCGGATCACGCAGGAGGGCGAGCGGCACCCCGGCTGCGCCCGGACCTTCCTGCGCCGGACCGTCGCGGACGCCCAGGACCGTCACGGCATCGCCTTCAGGGCGGCGGTCGAGATCGAGTGGGCCGTCGGACTCGACTCGGTGCCCGCCGGGGAGTTCGTCCCGGCGGTCTCCGGGCCGGCGTACGGCGCGGTCCGCCAGATCGAACTGAGCGACTACACCGCCGATCTGCTGGCCGCGCTGGCGGCCCAGGGCGTGGACGTGGACCAGATCCATCCCGAGTACGCGCCCGGGCAGTTCGAGGTCTCGGTGGGGGCGCTGGACGCGGTGGCGGCGGCCGACCGCAGCGTGCTGGTGCGGCAGACGATCCGTGCCGTGGCCCGGCGCCACCGGCTGCGGGTCTCCTTCGCGCCCGCCTACCTGCCCGAGGGCGTCGGCAACGGCGGCCATCTGCACCTGTCCTGCTGGCGCGACGGAGTGAACCTGCACTCCGGCGGCGAGGGCCGGTACGGCATGACGGCCGAGGCGGAGTCGTTCGTGGCGGGCGTCCTCGCCCACCTGCCCGGGCTGACGGCGGTGACCGCGCCGAGCCCCGCCAGCTACCTACGGCTCCAGCCCTCCCAGTGGGCGGGGGTGTTCACCGCCTGGGGCCGGGAGACCCGCGAGGCCGCCGTGCGGATCGTCACCGGCACGACGGGCCGCCACGACCAGGACGCCAACATGGAGGTCAAACCCGTCGACCTGGCCGCCAACCCGTATCTGGCCCTGGGCTGTGTGATCGCCGCCGGACTCGACGGCCTCGCGGCGGCGCGCCCCCTGCCCGAGGAGATCACCGGCGACCCGGCCCGGTACGGCCCCGACGAGGCCGCCGCCCTGGGCGTCCGGCGGCTGCCGCGGTCGCTGCCGGAGGCCGTCGGGGAGTTCCGCGCGGACCGGGTGCTGCGGGACGCGCTGGGCCCGGTCCTCGCGGACGCGGTGACCGCGGTGCGGCTCGGCGAGGCGGCGGCCGTCGAGGGGCTCGGCCCCGTGCAGGTGGCGGCGGCCTACCGCTGGGTGTACTGACCGTGGCCGCACCGGGACCGGTCCACGAGACCCTCGCCGCGCTGCCGCTGGTGGACCACCACTGCCACGGTGCGGTGACGGCCGACCTGGACAGCGGGGAGTTCGAGTCCCTGATCACCGAGGGCGCGGCCTGGCCCGGCGTCTCCCCCTTCGACAGCCCCGTCGGCGTGGCCGTGCGCCGGCACTGCGCGCCCCTGCTGGACCTCCCCCGGCACGCCCCGCCCGCCGACTACCTGGCCCGGCGTTCGGCACTCGGCTGGCAGGAGGTCAACCGGCGCTTCCTGACGGCCTGCGGAACCGAGGTGTTCTGCGTGGACACCGGCTTCGCCCCGCACCCGGTCACCACCCCCGCCGAGCTGGCGGCGGCCGCCGGCGCCGCCGCCCTCGAGGTCGTACGGCTGGAGCAGCTCGCCGAGGCGGTGGCGGCCCGGGGCGTGGAGGCGGGCGAGTACGCGGCCGTGGTGCGCGCCGCCGCCGAGGAGGCGGTGCGCCGGCCGGACGTGGTGGCGGTGAAGTCGGTCGCGGCCTACCGCACGGGCTTCGCCCTCGCTCCGGAGCGCCCCACGGACGCCGAGGTGACGCGGGCGGCCCGGCCCTGGCTGGCGCGGGGCGGGCGGCTCACCGACCCCGTGCTGGTCCGGCACCTGCTGTGGACCGCCGTCGACCTGGGTCTGCCGCTGCAACTGCACACCGGCTTCGGCGACGCGGACCTACGGCTGCACCGGGCCGACCCCGCCCTGCTCACCGACTGGCTGCACCGGACCGCCGGCACGATCCCGGTGCTGCTGCTGCACTGCTGGCCGTACCACCGCCAGGCCGCCTATCTGGCCGCGGTGTTCGAGCAGGTGTACCTGGACGTCGGTCTCGCCCTGCACTACACCGGCCCGGCTCGCTGCCGGGCGGTGCTGGAGGAGGCCCTGGAGATCACCCCGTTCCGCAAACTGCTGTACAGCTCCGACGCCTACGGTGTGGCCGAGTTCCACCACCTGGGTGCCCTGTGCTTCCGGCAGGGGCTCGCCGATCTCCTGGAGGACCGCGTGGACGCCGACGAGTTGAGCCTGGCCGACGCCCTGCGGATCGCGGCCTGGACGGGCCGCGACAACGCCCGCCGACTGTACGGACCGCCCGTATCCGAACCGGCCCGCGATTCCAGCGGGCGCCCCACCCGGAAAGTATGATCAAGCAATGTCTGACATGACCGAAACCACGCCCGGCTGGCTGACCACGGACGAACTGGAGATGGCCAGGGCCCGGATGCCGATCCTGTACGTCGAGGCCGTGCCCGTGCGTGTGGACGACAGCGGTGAAGTCACCAGCATCGGGCTGCTGCTGCGCATCGGCCCGGACGGCACGGTCAGCCGGACCCTGGTCTCCGGTCGCGTGCTGCACCACGAGCGTGTCCGCGACGCGCTGCTGCGCCACCTGGAGAAGGATCTCGGACCGGTCGCGCTGCCCCGTGTACCCGCCTCCCTCCAGCCGTTCACGGTCGCGGAGTACTTCCCGACGGCGGGCATCACGCCGTACCACGACCCGCGCCAGCACGCGGTGTCCCTGGCCTACATCGTGCCGGTGAGCGGCGACTGCCGGCCCCGCCAGGACGCGCTCGACCTCGTCTGGTTCAGCCCTCAGGAGGCCGCCTCCGTGGCCGTCCAGAGCGAGATGCCGGGCGGGCACGGGATGCTGCTGAAGCAGGCCCTCGCCCACGTGGGCCTGGCGTTCTGAGCTGGGGCGCGGCGGGCGGCGATGCCACAATCGAAGACGGCACATCAGCCCCGGGGGGTCGTGTCAGGAGGCCGCCATGCACGGCTCGGTCGTAAGGCCCTGCGAGCGGATCCGTCGTGACCGGCGAGCGGACCCGGCCCGGTTCCCGGGCCGCCGGGCGCACGGGACCGCGGGAGCGTACTGATGTCGGGGGCGAGGGAGGGGAGGCAACCACGGCAGCCCCTCCCCGACCTGCACGTGCGGCTGCGGTCCGAGCTGGGACGGATCGACGACCAGTTGCGCGGCCTGCTGTCCTCCATGGCCCGGTTGCAGGGCCTGCTGGACGCGGTGGTGGCCATCAGCCGTGAGGTGGAGCTGCCCTCCGTGCTCCGGCGCATCGTGAGCACCGCCATGGACCTGGTCGGCGCCCGCTACGGGGCGCTGGGCGTGCTCAACGAGTCGGGGCAGCGCCTGGAACAGTTCATCACGGCCGGCCTGTCCGAGCGGGAACGCGATGATCTGGCCGACACGGGCCTGCCACGCGGTCTGGGTGTCCTGGGCCACTTGATCCACAACCCCGAACCGCTGCGGGTGGACGACATCCCGGTCCATCCGTCCTCCGTCGGGTTCCCGGCCGGCCATCCGCGGATGCGCACCCTGCTCGGCGTGGCCATCAGTGTGCGCGGGGAGATCTACGGCGACCTCTACCTCTCCGAGCGGCTCGACGGGCAGCCCTTCGACATGCACGACGAGAACGTCGTCGTCGCCCTGGCCAGCGCCGCCGGCATCGCGATCGAGAACGTCCGCCTGTTCGAACGGGTGCGGGTCGGAGCCGAACAGTTCCAGCGGCTCCTGCTGCCCACCCTGCCCGACCTGTGGCCCTTCGAGGCGTCGGCCATCTACCGGCCCGCCGCCGAGCCCAGCCGGCTCGGCGGGGACTGGTACGACGCGGTTCCGCTGCCCGACGACGTGGTCGCGGTCGTCATCGGTGACGTGGTCGGCCATGATCTTCAGGCCGCGGCCGCCATGGCCGCCACCCGCAACATGCTGCGCGCGCTGCTGCTCGACCAGAGCCGCGCGCCCGGGGCGGTCCTCGCACAGCTCGACCGGGCCCTGGAGGCCGTCACCGACAATCCCGTCACGACCACCACGCTGGCGCGTATCGAGCCGGAGGGGGCGGGCTGGCGGTTGTGCTGGAGCACGGCGGGGCACGTCCCGCCCCTGGTGGTCAGCCATGATCACCGCGCCGTCTATCTGCTCGCCGAGCCCGGGCTGCCGCTCGGCGTCGACACCGCTCAGCCACGCCCCGACCACTCCCGTCCGCTGCCCCCGGACGCCACCGTGGTCTTCTTCACCGACGGGCTGATCGAGCATCCCGGCCACTCCATCGACGAGAGCCTGAACCAGCTCGCGGAGCTGGCCGCGGCGCATGCCTCGCTGCCCCTGCCGGAGTTCGTCCGGGCCCTGGCCGACCTGCACCCGAGCGACGGCCACGACGACATGGCCATCCTCGCCCTGCGCACCCCACCCGCCTGAACCCCCGCAGCCGTGCCGGAAGTCATCCCGGCCCCGGCCGGCCCGCACCCGAGCGACGGCCACGACGACATGGCCGTCCCCGCCCCGCGCACCCCACCCGCCTGAACCCCCGCAGCCGTGCCGGAAGTCATCCCGGCCCCGGCCGGCCCGCACCCGAGCGACGGCCACGACGACATGGCCGTCCCCGCCCTGCGCACCCCACCCGCCTTAACCCCCGCAGCCGTGCCGGTGCCGGCCGGTCCGCCCGGCCCGTGCGGGACCCGCCGCCGCGGGCCGGGTGTGCCGTGGAGGTTCCACCGGATCCGGCGGATGATGGGCTTCGGGGCGATGTCGAGACGGAGGTCGCCCGATGGCTGACGCCCGGCACCAAGGGCTGCGGCGCACTGGCCTGGCCGCCCTGCAGATCTGCCTCGTCGCGGGGCTGTACTACGGTGCCGGCAGGGTCGGACTGCTCCAGCAGCTGGTGCGCGGACAGGTCACCCCCCTGTGGCCGCCGAGCGGGATCGCGGTGGCGAGCCTGCTGCTGTGCGGACCGCGGGTCTGGCCCGGCGTCGCGCTCGGCGCCTTCCTGGTCAACATCGGGCTGGGGCCGTCGCTCCCGGCCGTGTTCGCGATCACCGCGGGAAACACCCTGGCTCCCGTCTGCTCCTACGTGCTGCTGCGATGTACCGGGTTCCACGACGAACTGGACCGGCTGCGGGACGCGCTCGCCCTGGTCTTCCTCGGCGCGTTCACCGGGATGCTGGTCAGCGCGACGACGGGCAGCGGGAGCCTCCTGCTGGCGGGCGTGCTGAGCGCGGACGGTTTCTGGCCGACGTGGTGGGTCTGGTGGACCGGCGACGCGATGGGCGTGCTGGTGGTCACGCCGTTCCTGCTCGTCCTCCGCTGGGCCCGGCTGCCGAGGCACCCGCCGCCGTCCCGGTGGGCGGAGGCGCTGTTGCTCGTGGCGGCCACCGTCTGCGTCGGTTTCATCGAGACCAGCGGCACGCCGCTGCTGTTCCTCGGCTTCCCGCTGCTGATCTGGGCCGCGTTCCGCTTCCAGCTGGCCGGGGCGGCGCCCTGCGCGCTGGCCGTGTCGACCTTCGCCATCGTCACCGCCACCCGGGGGGCGGGCCCGTTCGCGGGTCACGACCTGCTCACCGACATGATCACCCTCCAGGTGTTCAACGGGTCCGCCGCGCTGACCGCGCTGCTGCTCGGGACCGTCATCAGCGAGCGGCAGCGGACCGAGCGGGAGATCACACGCGCGTGCAGTCAGCTCGCCAGGATGGCGGCCAGGATCGCCACGGGCGACCGGCAGCCGATGCTGCCCGGCCAGGACGGCGAGCACGAGCAACCGGCACGGCACAGGCCCACTCCTCGCCCTTGAGTCACTCCTGAGGCACCTCCTGCGGCACCTCCTGAGTCACTCCTGAGGCACCCCATGAGCCGGATCAGCATCGCGTCCTGTCACGGTGCGCGAACGGGTCACCGTGCGGGACGAGCACCGGGCACGAGCCGATCGACGTGCGCGCCGGTCACCGTGCGGGACGAGCACCGTGCGGGACGAGCACCGTGCTCGCGAGCCGGTCACGGTGCGCGGGCGGGACACCCGTCCGAGCGGATCACCGTGAGCGGGCCGGCCACTGCCCAAGCGGATCACCGTGAGCGAGCCGGTCAGCGTGGGCGAGCCGGTCCGTGCGAGCCGGTCAGCGTGGGTGAGCCGGTGACCGTGGGGCCGGTCACCGTGCCAGCAGGTCAGCGTGTGCGAGCAGGCCGAGCGGCGCGCCGTCGTCCGGGGCCAGCGCGCGCCGCAGTTCACCGCGCCGCCGGATGCCCAGCTTCTTGTAGGTGCTGGTGAGGTGGGTCTCCACGGTGCGCCGGGCGAGGTGCAGCAGCTTCGCGATCTCCGTGTTGGTTCGCCCGTCGGCGGCCAGCTGGGCGATACGCAGTTCGCTGCCGGTCAGGGACCCCGAGCCGGTCCGGGCGGCGGCCGTCCGCCGGGCACCGCCGGACCGCAGGGCCTCCTCGGCGAGCCCGCGCAGCCGCAGCCCGCCCAGGCGTTCGGCCAGTTCGGCGGCCTCCCTGAGCCGGTCCCGGGCCTGGGCGCGCTCCCCCGCCGCGATCAGTGCCCGGCCCTGCGCCAGCAGCGCGTGCGCCAGTTCCAGACCGGTGCCCTCGCGCCCGTCCCGCAACAGCCGCACGGCGCGCTCGGCCCATTCGAGGCCACGGCGGCCACCGGTGACGGTGCCGAGGACCCGCATGGCCCGGCCGACCGTGCGGGGGGTGTCCCAGACGCGGGCGAGCCGCAGTTCCTCCTCGGCCAGGGTGATCGCCTCGCGGGGCGCGCCCAGGGCGAGCCAGCACTCCGCGGCGGCCGACCGCCACGGGGTGACGACCGGACTGCGGACCTCGCGGGCCAGCTGGCGGCGCCCGCACTCCAGGAAGTCGTGCAGGGCACCGGCGGTGTCTCCGTCGGCGGCCCGCTGCACTCCCCGCGCGTAGAGGAACCGGTTGAGTTCCCAGGAGTCGGCGGCCGCGTGCAGGTCGAAGGCGCCGGCCAGCCGCCGCGCGTCGGCGGTCCGGTCCTGGGCGACCAGTCCGAGCAGCACGTGGGCCTGGATGTTGCCGGCTCCCGAGTCCGGGGAAAGTGGGGGTTCGGCGGGCAGCCAGCCGTGGATCCCCCGGGCGGCGGCGATGTCGGCGCGGGTGTGGAGCAGCGCGTCGTGCATCGGGTGCAGCAGCTCGGAGCGCTGGCCGGCCAGACCCCGGTCCACCAGCCGCTCCGCCTCGTCCAGTTCGTCGGCCCACTGGGCGACCGCGGCGGCCGTCCCCAGCAGGAACGGCTCCGTGAGCGGGTCGGAGGGTTCGGCCAGCAGCAGGCGCAGCCGCCGCATGGCCTCCCGGGCCGAGGTGAGTCCGGCGGTCGCCGCGTACCGGACCAGGACCGCGCGGGTGGCCGGGCCGATCAGCTCGGGCGAGCGCTCCGCGGTGTCCGACAGCCTCCGGTAGACGTCCCGGCGGACCGTCTGGTCCCGTTCGGCCAGCAGGGCGGAGGCGCTGCGCAGCACCCCGGACAGGTCCGGGCGGTCCCCGGCTAGCTGTTCGTCGACGCCGGTCAGCACCTCCACGGCCCGCCCGATCTTCCCGCGGGCGGCCAGTACGGTGCCGAGGGCGACGGCGGCCCGCACCCGTTCCCGCGGGGCGGCCGGCAGGCCCAGGGCCTCGGTGAGCCTGGGGACGGCGGCCGCGGCGCCCCGGCCGGCGGCGGCCTCCAGGGACCCCAGTTCGGTCAGCAGCCGCTGTCTGCGGTGGTCGGGCAGCGGCTCGTCGAGCGCCCTGCGCAGCAGCGTTACGGCCTCGGCGACCCTGCCCTCGCGGACGGCGTGGGTGGCGGCGTCGTGCAGCACGTTCGACGCCCAGTCCGCGCCCACCGGACCGGAGTTCAGCAGCTGACCGGCCATCGCCTCCGTGGACGCGCCGCGGCGCAGCATGAGTTCGGCGGCGCCCCGGTGGACGGCGCGGCGCCGGTCCTCGGGCACACCGGCGAGCACCGCGTCGCGCAGCAGCGGATGGGCGTAGCGGCGGCGGCCGTCCGGTCCGGCCCGGAGCAGGCCGAGGCCGGTCATCGCGGTGAGCCAGCCGGCCACCCGGGCCCGGTCGGTCCCGGTCAGCTCGGCGAGCAGGGCCGCGAGGTCGGCGAGGGTGCCGCCGGGCGGTCCGGCCGGGCCCGCGCCGCGCTGTCCGGCGTCCAGGGCGGCGAGCACCCGTGCGACCTCGGCCGTGCCGGGGCCGGCGCTGTCCAGCCACCAGGCCGTGGCGGCCGCGTAGGTACCGGCGTAGAGCGCCGCGACGGTGTGCGGGAGGGAGCCGTGCGGGCCGGGTCCGCCGAGGTCGTCCAGGAGGGCGCGCAGCAGCAGCGGGCTGCCCGCGCCGGCCCGGGCACAGTCGTCGATCCAGGCCCCGGGGGCGCGGGGGAAGCGTTCGCGCACCAGCGCGCCGGCGTCGGCGGGGGTGAGCGGTGTCAGGGTGTGTGTGCGGACCAGCGCGGGGGACAGGGTGTGCGCGACTCCAGGGGCGGGCGGATCGACGTCGTACTGGCTGCGCTCGGTGACGGCCAGCAGCACGGGGAGCCGGTCCACGTGCCGGGCCGACTCCACCAGCCAGCGGTGCGAGGGTGCGTCGGCGAGGTGGACGTCGTCCACGGCGATCAGCAGCGGGGTCCGCTCGGCCTGCCGCAGCAGCGTCCGCCGCAGCAGCTCGGTCTGTTCGCGCTCCGTGCCGGTCTTCTCGATGTCCGCGACGGGACCCAGCAGTTGCAGCGCGGTCGCGAAGGGGGCGCCGCCGTCACCGGGTGCGCAGCGCGCGCGGAGGACGCGCACGCCGTGCTCCGTCGCGTCCGCGATCGCCGACTCCAGCACGGTGGTGCGCCCGGTGCCGGTGGCGCCGCGTAACAGCACCAGGCCACCGGCGCCCGAGCGGGCTCTGGCGAGGCCGGCGGCCAGCGTCGCGGCCGCCTCGCGGTGCGCCCTCGGCCTGTCGTCCAGTGATCCGATCATGTCGTGCCTCCTCGGTTCGGACGTGGTTCCCGCACCGTCGAGGACGAGCGGAACGGGGCGGAGGTGTCGTGACTCATCCCACGTCGGTTTGTTCCGGTTCCCGTGCAACCGCCGGGAGCCTGCGGCTCGTGGTCACGTGGCGGTGTTCTCGTGGTGGTGCCCGTGGTGGTCCACGATTGCGCAGGTCCGGGCCTCGGCCGGAGGGTGGGAGCACCGGCCCGCCGGCCGAGGCGGCAGGCACGCGGACGTGGGGGACCAACTTGCCCAGCTCATCGAGGACCACCCGGACCGGCACCGAGCCCGTGGCGCGGACACCGGTGGCCGTGCACGCCTCCGACCCGATCCTGCGCGAGGGCGTGCACGGGCAACTGCGCCGGTTCCCCGAGATCGAGCTGCGCGAGGAGAGCGGTCCCGGCACGGTGGCGCTGATCGTCGACGACGTGCTGGAGAAGGAGACGCTGACCCGGCTGCGCCGCCTGGTGCGCGGCGAGGGCGCACGGGCGGTGCTCGTGGTGCGCTCCCTGCGGGAGGCGGAGCTGCTGGACGTGATCGAGTGCGGGGTGGGGGCCATCGTCTGGCGCCACGAGGCCACCGCGCACCGGCTGACGCAGGCCGTCCTGGCGGCGGCCCGCGGCGACGGCGACCTGCCCGCCGATCTGCTGGGCCGGCTCATCGACCAGGTGGGCACGCTGCACCGCAGCGCGTCGGGCCGGGCCGGAGCCGGGCCTTCGGGCCTGACGGCCCGTGAGGTCGACGTACTGCGGCTGGTCGCCGAGGGGTTCGACACCGGGGAGATCGCGAGGAAGCTGTCATATTCCGAACGCACCGTCAAGAACGTGATGCACGGGATGACGACCCGGCTGCATCTGCGCAACCGGGCCCACGCCGTGGCGTATGCCTTCCATGAAGGCTACATCTGACCGGACGGGCAGACCCGGCCGCCCTCCGGGGCAGGTGTTCCTGCCCGCCCGCCGTCCCCCGGCGCGCTCGCGGGTGCGGGCCGGGGCGCGGCAGGATCGGTCGGGATCGGCAGCAGGCACGGCGGGGCGGGAGCACGACGGTGATCCACGAGGTGGACGAGGTCCTCAAGACCCTTCTCAGCGGCGGCGCCCTGGCCGGTTCCGGCATCGACGTCGCCTTCGAGGCCCCCACCCGCGACTGGGCGGCCCGGCGCAACGGGCCCGTCGTGAACGCGTACCTGTACGACATCCGGGAGGATGTGAACCGCCGCCAGCGCGGTCAGCTGCCCGTGGTCGACGAGCGGGACGTGGTGGTCAAGCGCCGTCAGCCGCCCCGCTGGTTCCGGCTGTCGTACCTGCTGACCGCCTGGACCAAGCAGCCGCTGGACGAACACCGTCTGCTGTCCGCGGTGCTGGCGACACTGATCCCGCGCGAGCTGTTGCGGCCCTCGGAACTCCCGGGCTCACTGGGCGAGCTGGGGATGGCGGTGCCGGTGTCGGTGGCCGGGATCCAGACGGAGTCGCGGTCGCTGGCGGAGATCTGGTCGGCGCTCGGCGGTGAACTCAAGCCGTCCCTCGACCTCGTGGTCACCGCCCCGTTCCCGGCCTACCCGGAGTACGACGCCGGTCCCCCGGTCACCGAGGGGGCGGTGGTCCGGGTGCGGGACCTGGACGGCTCCGGCCGGCCGGCCGGGGAGCGCGCGCACCGGCCCCGGCAGGTGGCCGCTGCCCGGGACGCCCGCAGGGAAGCCCTGCGCCGCCGGAGCACGGGCGGCCCGTCGTGACCGGGCCCACCGCACCACGGGAGGGGGCGGCCGCCCGCACCACTCCGGCGGACCGGGCGGCCGAGGAGGCCCCGCCTCCTGCCGCCGAAGCGCTCCTGGCCCGGCTCGCCGCACTGCGGGAGCGGGTCGCGGCACTGGTCGGGCTCCGCGGCGAGGGCGATCCCACGGCCGGCGACCCCCTGCGCGGGCTGTACCTGTCGCAGGAGGCGGTGCGGCATCTGCTGCGCACGCCCGCGCCGTCGCCGGCCGCGCTGCCCGGGCTGCCCCAGGCGCCCGCGGACCGGATCTCCGCGCTGGCGGTGCGCCTCGGGCTCACCGACCTCGACGTCATGCTGCTGCTGATCGCGCTGGCGCCCGATCTGGACCGCACGTTCGAGCCGTTGTACGGCTACCTCAACGACGACGTCAGCCGGCGCCGGGCGACCACGGGTCTGGCCCTGGACCTGTGCGCGGTGCCGGCCGGTTCGGCGCCGGCCCGGGCCCGGCTGCACCCCGGGGCGCCGCTGCGCGCGCTGGGGCTGCTGGAGGTGGAGGAACCCGAACGGCCCTTCCTCAGCCGAGTCCTGCGGGTGCCGGACCGGCTGGTGGCTCATCTGCTCGGTGACGACACGCCCGACCCGGCGCTGACGGGGCACCTCCGCGACCTTCCCGACCCGCCGCGGCCGGACGGTGACGAGACCGGGTTCGCGGGGTTCACCGAGCGGCTGGCGAAGCGGCTCGCGGCCGGTCCGCCGCCCACCGTGTACCTGCGCGAGACCCGCGAGGGCGACGGCTCCGCCGCGGTCGCCGCGGCCCTGCGCGCGGCCGGCCGGCCGGCGCTGTCCTTCTCCGGTCCCCCCGGCCTGCTGCCCGCCCTGCTGCGGGAGGCCAGGCTGACCGGCCGTACCGTCGTCGTCACGGGCCTGCCGGACGAACCCGGGCCGCTGGTGCGGGAACTGACGGCGGCCGCCGACGTGCCCGTGCTGATCACGGCCCGGGTGCCGTACGACCCGCACTGGTGCGTCGACGATCCGCTCGTCCTCGACGTGCCCGGGCGACGTGCGGGTGCCGTGGGCGACTGGTCCGCCGCGCTGGACGGGGACCCGGGCTTCGATCTCGCCGTCACCGTGGCCCCGTACCACCTGCCCGGTGACCGGGTCGTCCGCGCGGTGCGGTCGGCCGAGGCGCTGGCCGGGTTCGAGGGCGTCGGGCTCTCCCCCGCCCACCTGCGCCTGGCGGCCCGGCAGCAGTCCGCCTCCGGCCTGGAACGGCACGCCCGCCGGATCCGGCCCGCCGTCGGCTGGCAAGACCTCGTACTGCCCGACCGGCCGCTGGCGCAGTTGCGTGAACTCGCCCTGCGCGCGCGGCATCGCGGCCGGGTGCTCGGCGACTGGCGGCTCAGTGCGGGCGGCGGACGGGGCCGGGGCGTGCTCGGGCTCTTCGCCGGCGAGTCGGGCACCGGCAAGACCCTCTCGGCCGAGGTGGTCGCCGCCGAACTGGGCCTGGACCTCTACGTGGTGCAGCTCTCGTCCGTGGTGGACAAGTACGTCGGCGAGACCGAGAAGAACCTGGAACGCATCTTCACCGAGGCCGACCGCACCGACGCCGTCCTCCTCTTCGACGAGGCGGACGCCGTCTTCGGCAAGCGTTCCGAGGTGAAGGACGCGCACGACCGGTACGCCAACCTGGAGAGCGCCTATCTGCTCCAGCGGCTGGAGTCCTTCGACGGCATCGCCCTGCTGACCACGAATCTGCGCGCCAACATCGACGAGGCGTTCACCCGCCGCCTGGACCTGGTGGTCGACTTCCCGTTCCCGGACGCGGAGCAGCGCCGGGCCCTGTGGCGGCACAGCCTGTCCCACGTGCCCTGCGCGGACGGCATCGACCACGGGCCGGTGGCCGAGGGGTTCGAGCTGGCCGGCGGGTCCATCCGCAGTGCCGTGGTGACCGCGGCCTATCTGGCGGCGGGCCGCGGCGGCGTGGTCACGGCGGCCGACCTGCTGGAGGGGGCCCGGCGCGAGTACCGCAAGGCGGGCCGGCTGCTGCCGGGAGAGGGCTCCTGGTAGCGGCCGGCCCGTCCGGTCAGACCGTGAGCTTCACGGCTTCCAGGTACCGGTCGTTCTCCAGCGCGCCGCCGAAGATGAACTCGGGCCGCTGCTGCGCACAGCCCTGCTCGCCCCAGTCGAAGGAGTGCACGCGGGAGGTCTGGCAGACCTGGCCGGTGCCGACGTTGACGGCGAAGCCCAGCATGTACGGGTCGTCCGCCTCCTCGCTGCCGACGTAGTTGTCCTCGCCGTCGGCGACGACGGCCGTCCAGCTCGGCGACCACTGCCCCTTGCCGTCGGTCGAATCGTCCTTGTGGAGGAAGGCGTTGGCCGCGGAGCCGCCGGTCCCGGCGACCGCGATGTTCAGTGCCTTGATCGGGGCGTCACTGCCGACGGTGCCCGCCATGGTGCCGTCGCACACCGGCTTCTGCCAGCCCTGCCCGGTGACGAAGGCGCGGTAGCACACGTGCCGCCCGCCCGGGTCGCCCTCGGCGAGGCGCCGTACGGCCGTCGCGGCGGTGTCCTCCGGCGCCTTCTCGGTGACGGTGGCGGCCGGCCCGCCGCCGTCCCCTCCCCCGCCGCCGTCCTCACCGTCGTCGCCGCTGTCCGGCTCCGCCGCGGGCGTGGTGGCGGCGGCCGTGGGCGGCGGCGGGGACAGCGACGGGGACGCGCTGGGCGTGAGGGTCGCGCCGGCGGCGACCTTCTCCGTCGCGCCGGTGCTCACGCCCGGCTTGTAGGCGATCCACAGCATCACGAACGTGACCGCCAGCGCGGTCAGCACGCCGAAGAAGGTCGCCAGCCAGCGCGGCAGGAACCCCCGCTGGACGTAGGTCCCCTCGACCGGGAGCGGGTCGACGCCCGAGCGCAGCACCGACAGGGTGAAGGGGCGCTGCTCCTTCGCGCCGAACCAGACGATCCGGCGCGGTTTCAGCGTGGCCTTCACGAACGCCGCGCGGCCCGGTTCGATCTGCACGCTTCCCGGGTGGATGTCGTACGACAGCTGGTCGCCGTTGTCGCTGCCGCCGATCGACGCGGTCAGGGGGGTGTTCCCGATGTTGTCCACGGCCAGTTGGGGGCGCCCCCGGAAGCGCCCCTTCACCGTGGGCGGCACCAGCTCCGCCCGCACTTCCGTGAACGGGGTGATGGTGAGGTTGCCCTCCGGTACCGTCACCGCCTCCGGGTGCTCCGTCGGCGTGATCCGCACCGCGTACGGGTTGGGTCCCGCCGTCGCGTCCGGCGAGCGCGGTGGCGCGAAGCGCAGTTCCACCGCTCCGGTCGTGCCGGGATACAGGCGCAGGGTCGCGGGCTCGACCGTCGTCCACGGGGCGAGCGGCCCCACCGGTTCGAAGCGGTACTCGTCCACCACGTCACCGGTGTTGCGCACCCGTAGGCGCACCGTCGTGCTGCTCCCCGCGTCCACGGTCGCTGAGGCGGGTTCGAGAGAAGTCCACAGGCTCACCCGTCGACGCTAAGCCGGGGCACGGGGGCGGGTCAGCGGACCGCGGGGCAGTGTGGGTGTCCGAAGGGGCAGAGTTGCCGAGGCGGGCGGGGGGGCACAGGTCGCGGTGGAAGCCGGCGGGGCGGTTCACGGGTCGCGATGGAAACCGGCGGGACGGGACGGCTCACAGGTCGCGATGGAAACCGGCGGGACGGGACGGCTCACAGGTCGCGGTGGAAGCGGTTCTCCTCGTCCGCGACGAAGTGCCGGAACGCCTGCTCGGCGAAGCCGGTCCACTGGCTGTGGTGCAGGATCGGGACGCGGCGCAGCTCGACGAGGATCTGCTTGCGGTGCGCGGGCGCGTCCGCGCCGCCGTCTTCCCGGGCGGTGGCGGGGATGTCGCGGGGCTGCATGCCGGACGGCCACACCGGGTCCCTGCCCGCGAGGACCGCGGCCACGATGTCCCGCAGTTCGTCGAGGGCGTCGGTCAGGGTCTCGTCCAGTCCGGTGAACAGAACGGCCACGTCCCTCACCGTCGTGCGGGCACCGACGACCCCGTCGGCGACGAGGCTCTTCCACAGTGCGCCCAGGTCCGTCTTGACGAGGACGGGCTGGTCCTTGTCCAGCTTCGTGTGGAAGTCGGCGGCGTGCAGTACGGCCGAGGCGATCGCCTGGAGCATGCCCTTGGCGCTGGCGAGCGCCGTGCCGGTCGGCTCGGGCATGTGCAGGCGCTCGGTCAGCACGTCCGCGGGGAGGGCTTCGATGGCCCGGCCGATGGACGCGACCGCGGCGACCTCGTCCCTGGTCCGCTGCGCGTCCCACCACGGCCTTCCGACGCTGTAGTAGTCCTCGGCGTGCTGCTCGTCGGAGTCGGCCTGCTGGAAGACGCCCGGCAGCGCGTCCAGCGGGATGTCGGGGTTGACCTGCGGCTGGGCGCTGTCGTCCTTCCTCTCCATGGTCACGTACATGTCGCCGATCTCGAACTCCCGCTCCTCCCTGTAACGGAGGATGTCGGCGGCGACCCTGCTGATCTCCCGGACGGTCGCGGTGAGTTGCGCGAGGTCCGCGAACGGCTCGGTGACGAACTCCAGGTTGCTGCCGTCCTGCTCCAGCTTCCAGGTCCTCCCGTAGAGCGACGCCCGGATCGGCTGCACCTCCGCCTCCGAGTCCGAGGCCGACTCGTCGGACGAACGCACGTAGGCGTCGCTGGACAGCTGCTGGAACTCGAAGCCGACCCGCGCACCCGTTTCCACCCGGCGTTGCACCGCCGCGCCGTCGCCCGCCACGGGCGCAGCGGAGGCCGTCTGCGCGGTGTTCTGCGCGGGGGCGCCCGGTTCCGCCTCCACCGCGCGCTGCACGGGCGCGGGGCCGGACATCACGCGGGCGGCGTTGGCCTCCGCGGCCCGCTCGAACCGGTCGCCCGGGTCGCTGAGGCTGAGCCCGCCGCCGGTGTCGGTGCCGGCGACCGGTCCCCGGCGCTGCTGGAGGACGTGGGTGAGTTCGTGCGCCAGCGTGTGCTTGTCCCGGCCGTTCCAGACGACGTGGCTGCCCGAGGTGTACGCCGACGCCCCGATCTCCGCCGCGGACCGCTGGGCCACGACGTCCGTGTGCAGGCGGACGCCGCCGAAGTCGGCGCCGCCGAACCTGCCCTCCATCTCGGAGCGCAGCCCCGTCTCCATCGGCGTGCCGGAGCTGCGCAGCACCTGGTGCACGAGGGAGCGCTGCACGGCGGGACCGTGCCCGCAGTTCGCGTCGTGCTCGTGCCGCCCGGCCTCGACGGCCGCCGTGACGGCGGCGTTGCCGGCGGCGCGCTGGAGCGCGAGAATCCCGGCCGCGCGTCCCGGCGGCAGCGGTGGCCGGGCCGTGCGGGCCGCCTCCTCCCTGCCCGTGGCGGCCTGCCGGCTTCCCTTGTGCTGTGCGCGCACCCCGCGCTCCCCTCGACGGCGGCTTCACCCGCGTCCTGTGACGTCCCGCCGCCGGACTGCGGTACCCCTCCAGGAGGGTGGGCGTTCGGCGGCACCGTCCCGGTCCTACCAGCGGGCCGGGCGGCCGCGGAAGGTACGGAAGGGCAGTCCCGGGGGCAGGGCGGCCGGTTGCCCTTCGGGGCAGCGCGGTTGCCCCCGGTCCGGTCCCGGAGGACGTTCCGCCGCCCGGGGCACGCGCGTGAGGCTGAAGGCAGTCCTGTCTCGTACCCCTGAGGAGAGCAGAGCATGCCGTCCTACCTGTCGCCCGGCGTCTACGTCGAGGAGGTGGCCAGCGGCTCGCGCCCCATCGAGGGGGTGGGCACGTCGGTCGCGGCTTTCGTGGGGCTCGCGCCGGCCGGCCCGCTGAACGAGCCGACGCTGGTCACGAACTGGAGCCAGTACGTCGCGAGCTTCGGTGAGTTCACCGACGGGTACTACCTCGCGCACTCCGTCTACGGCTTCTTCCAGAACGGCGGCACCGCGGCCTACGTCGTCCGGGTGGGCGGCTCGGCCGAGGGCGCCGGCTCCCCGAACGGCTCGGCCGGCCGGTCCGCCGCCGCGCCGGCCGAGTCCGCCGCCACGGCCGCACTGCCGGCGGCGGAACCGCGGCAGCTCGGCACGTTCGCGGTGACGGCCGTCGCCTCCGGTGCCGAGGGCCCGCTGAGCGTCGAGGTCGCCGACCCGGAGGGCGAGGGCCCGGCGGAGCGCTTCCGACTGATCGTCAAGGACGGCGACAAGGCGGTGGAGACCTTCGACGTCACGGCGAAGAAGGGCGGCCGCAACTACGTCGTCACCCAGGTCAAGGAACGCTCCAGGCTCATCACGGTGACGGAGGCCGCGCCGGCCGCTCAGCTGGCCAGGCCGGACAACCAGACGCTCGCCCTTCCCGCCCCGCCGGCCGCACCGGCGCCGGCCCCGCGGGCGCCGTCGGGCACACCGCAGGACACGCACCCGGGGCCGGCCCACTACCTCGGCGACTCCGCCGACCGCACCGGCTTCGGCGGTCTGGAGGCCATCGACGAGATCTCCATGGTCGCGGTGCCCGACCTTATGGCCGCCTACCAGCGCGGGGCGATCGATCTGGAGGCCGTCAAGGCGGTCCAGCTCGGTCTGATCGCGCACTGCGAGCTGATGGGCGACCGGGTCGCCGTCATCGACCCGCCGCCCGGCATGAACGCCCGTCAGATCCGTGTGTGGCGGCAGGAGACGGCCGGCTACGACTCCAAGTACGCGGCCCTGTACTACCCGTGGATCAAGACGTTCGACCCGACCAGCGGCCAGTCCCGGCTGGTGCCGCCGAGCGGGCACGTGGCCGGCGTCTGGGCCCGCAACGACTCCGAGCGCGGCGTGCACAAGGCGCCCGCCAACGAAGTGGTGCGCGGTGCGGTGGACCTGGAGATCCAGATCACCCGGGGCGAGCAGGACCTGCTCAACCCGATCGGCGTGAACTGCATCCGCGCCTTCCCGGGCCGCGGCATCCGCGTGTGGGGCGCCCGCACCCTCTCCTCCGACCCGGCCTGGCGCTACCTGAACATCCGCCGGTACTTCAACTACCTGGAGGAGTCGATCCTGATCGGCACCCAGTGGGTGGTGTTCGAGCCGAACGACCATGCCCTGTGGGCCCGCATCCGGCGCAACATCTCGGCGTTCCTGGTCAACGAGTGGCGCGCCGGCGCCCTGTTCGGGCAGCGGCCCGAGGAGGCGTACTACGTCAAGTGCGACGAGGAGACCAACCCGCCGGAGTCGGTCGACGTCGGCCGGGTGGTGTGCGAGATCGGCATCGCCCCGGTCAAGCCGGCCGAGTTCGTCATCTTCCGGCTGGCCCAGTTCTCCAGCGGGAGCGGAGAGCTGGAGGAGTAGGCGCACCGCCGTCCCGTGCCCCGCCTCCTCCCCCGCCCCCTGCACTTCTGATCCCTAAGGACAGCGAACACATGAGTCTCCAGCCGGGTGACGCCCTCACTTCACACAACTTCGGCCTCCAGATCGACGGCGTGATGGTCGAGTATCTGGCCGAGGTCAGCGGTCTCAGCATCGAGCAGGACGTCATCACCTACCAGCAGAACACCCCCAACGGCCAGAACGTGGTCAAGAACCTGCCGGGTGTGAAGAAGAACGGCACCTGCACGGTGGTGCGGGGCATGACCCAGTCGGCGTCGTTCACCCAGTGGATCAACGAGTCCATCACCGGCCAGATGTCCACGGCCCGGAAGAACGCCTCCATCATCATGATGGACTTCCAGAACAACCCGGTGAAGCGCTACCACCTGCGCAACGCCTGGTGCAGCAAGATCGACGCGAGCACGGTCAAGGCCGGTGAGGCCTCCGCCCTCACCGAGACCGTGACCATCGCGTTCGAAGAACTGGTCATCGAGTGATGCGCCGTACGGCCTCAAGGGCGGCCGGCGTGGCCGCCCACTCGGACGGGCACGCCGCGGACCAGGGCGGCACCGGGGCGGACGCCACGGCTCCGGGCCCGGCCGCCGCCACCGCGCCGCCGGCAGCGCAGCAGGCGCCGTACCGGCAGGACGAGTTGCGCACCGAGTTCCCGTTCCAGCTGCCGCGCGGCTACGTCGACGAGGCGGGCACGGTCCACCGGGACGGTGTCATGCGGCTGTCGACGGCGCGCGACGAACTCGTACCGCTGCGGGACGTGCGGGTCCAGGAGAACCCGGCGTTCCTCTCGGTCGTCCTGCTGGGCCGGGTCATCACCCGGCTCGGCACGCTCGCGATGGTGCACGACGGGGTCGTGGAGAACATGTTCGCCTCCGACCTGGCGTTCCTCCAGGACTTCTACCGCCAGATCAACGCGGAGGGCCACACGCGCGCGGCGGTCGACTGCCCGCACTGCTCGGAGTCCTTCGAGGTGGAACTCGGCGGGAGCCGCCTGGGGGAATCGTGACGTACGCGACCGACCGGCTGCACGAGGAGATCGCGTACATCGCCTACCACTTCCACTGGAGCATGGGGGACATCCTGGACCTGGAACACCACGACCGCCGCCGGTGGACGGGCGAGATCGCGTCCCTGGTGACGCGCGCGGCGTCGGAGGGCTGACGGGTGGGGTTCCTGAACCGGCTGCGCAGAGGCACGGCGAACGACGGGCCGACGGAGCCGACGGCGCCACCGGCACCGGCACGCGCGACCGCTGACACGGCCGGGCCGGGGTCCGGGGCGTCCGGGGCGTTCGGGGCGTCCAGGGTGTCCGGGGCCACTGGGGCTGGGGCCGCTAGGGCCATTGGGGCATCCGGGGCGATTGGGCCCAGTGGGGCCACCGGAACCACCACTGGAACCAGTGGGGCTACTGGAGCCAGTGGGGCCGCCAGGGCCTCTGGGGTGTCCGGGGCCTCGAAAGTGTCGGGGGCCTCCCGGGGATTCGGGGCCACTGGGGTATCCGGGGCATCCCGTGCGCCCGGGGCCTCCCGGGTTTCTGGGACCTCCCGGGTGTCTGGGGTCTCCCGCGCCTCCGGGGCCTCCCGGGTGTCTGGGGCCTCCCGGGTGTCTGGGGCCTCCGGGTCGCCCGGGGTATTCGGGGCGTCCGGGGGTGGGAACGCCGGAGGGCCCGGAGTCCGTATGCCGGGTGCCGAGGGACTGGGTGTCGGAAGGCCGGGTACCGCTGCGGCGTCCGCGTCGGCGCCGGGGTGGCCGGGGCTGGGGCCGATCCGGCGCAGCCTGGCCGCGGGCGGGTCCGGCGTGTCGGACGCGGCCTTCGGCGGACGGCTGCCCACCTGGCAGAACCCGTCGTTCACGGCCACGGCTTCGCCCGCGGTGCTGGACGGCCCTTCCAGCGCCGGACTGACCAGCGGCGCACCCCGCCCCGCCCCGGCACGTCCGGTGGCGGGTCTGGAACTCCCGGCCGGGCAGCTCCCCCTCGCGGAGCCGGCCCCGACGGTCCAGCGGGCCCCGGCCGTGCCGCTGCGGCCGCTGCCGCCGACGGTCCCCGGCGTCCCCGTCCCCGTCCCCGGCTCCCGCACCGCCGCGACCGGCCGGTCGACCAGCGTGCAGCGGTCGGCGTCCGTGTCCGACGGATTGGCAACACCCGTTGCGCCGGGTCTCCCGGGCGCGCCGGATGGGCCCGACGCCGGCACGGCCTCGGCCGTCGTACGGCCCCGTCCGGGCGCGTCGCCTGCGGTCACACCGGTGCCGCCCGCGTCCGGCCTCCGAGTGCGGACCACCGCTACGGCCCCGGTGCCGTCGTCGCACTCCTTCACCAGCGCCAGGACCGCGACGCCCCCGGTGCAGCGCCGCGTCCTGCCGTTGGCACGACGCCTCCCCACGCCGACGGACGCCGGCGCGGCCGGCTCGGGCTCCGCGCAGACCACCGGCGCGGCGACGGGGCGGGAGACGGCGCACGGGGACGGCGATGCCGTGCCTCGCGGCGCGTCGGGCACCGCCGCTCCGCCCCCGACCGCCGCGCCCTCGGCCGCACCCGCGCCCCCGCACATCCCCTCGCCCACGCCGGCACCCACTGCCATGCCCACCCCGTCCCCCACACGAGCACCGTCACCCACGCCTGCACCCTCACCCACCCGCACACCCTCACCCACGCCTGCACCCTCATCCACGCGCGCACCCTCACCCACGGCCGCGACCATGCCCGTCCAGCGCCACGCGGGGGCGACCGAGGGAGAGCCCGCGGCCCCGGGCGGGGAGCCACGCCATGTGGACGAGACGCCGACCCCCGGCACTCGGACCGCCTTTGGGCAGGCCGCCGACACGGGCCGGTCCCCGGCGGAGGACCCGGCGGCTGTGCAGCGACGTCCCGCCGAGACGGGTGGACTCCTCGCGCCCACGTCGGCGGCAAGCGACCGTACGACGGCGGCGCCGGCCTCGGCTGCAAGCGACCGTACGACGGCGGCGCCGGCCTCGGCTGCAAGCGACCGTACGACGGCGGCGCCAGCCTCGGCTGCAAGCGACCGTAGGACGGCGGCGCCGGCCTCGGCTGCGAGCGACCGTACGACGGCGGCGACCGCCTCGGCGGCACGGTCCGGCCTCCGCCCGGCGGGCACCCCCGGCAGCCCTTCTCCCACGCCGGATCGCGAACTCCCGCTGCCGGGAACCTCTTCGGGCCCCGGGCTCGGGCGACCGCAGCGAGGATCGGACACGTCCCGGCCTACGGCCGCCCCGGACCGCCGGTCGGCCACGGGTGCCTCCGCCGACTCGGCTCCCGTACGACGGGGTACGGGCCACGTACTGCGCGGCTCCGGTCCCCGGACGCCACGCCCGGGTCTCGGCGCCCCGCTTCCGTCCCGCCCGATCTCGCCGTCGGACAACGGCCCGTCGGCCCTGGACGCCGCTTCGTCGGCCCGGGGGGCCACCTTCTCGACCCCGAACGCCGCCTCGCCGGCCCCAAATCCCACCTCGCCGACCCCGAGTTCCACGTCATCGGCCCCGAGTTCCACCTTGTCGGCCCCGACCCCGCATTCTCCGGAGGTCAACTCCCTTTCGGACAGGTTGACTTCGCCGGAAACCCCCGCCGTCGCGACTCCTGTCCAGCGCGCCGTCGGCAATGCGGCCGAGGGCGAAGGAACCGTCTCCCGCCCGCACCAGCCGGGGTCCGCGGTTCCGAGGCCGCCGCGGCCCGCGTCCTCCTCCCCGCACGCGCCCGCCGAGCACCCGCGCTCCGACGGCGGCCAGGCTACGCGTTCCGTGGGCGACGGAGACGAGCGTGAGGGGCGCGGCGGAGACGGGCGGAATGGTCGTGGCGGAAACGAGCGTGATGGTCGCGGCGGAGCCCAGCGGAACGGTCGCGGCGGAAACGAGCGCGATGATCGCGACGGAGCCCAGCGGAACGGTCGCGGCGGAAACGAGCGCGATGATCGCGACGGAGCCCAGCGGAACGGTCGCGGCGGAAGCGAGCGGAGTGGTCGCGGCGGAGGCCGACCCGGTTCACCGCCGCACGGACAGGTGCCCGACCGCGCCGACGGGCCCCTGCCGGTGCGGCCCGCGGTCCAGCGACGCTCCCGGGGCGGACCGGACCAACCGGCCGAAGTGACCCGGGCGGTCGGAGCGGCCGAACCGGACGCGGCCGGCCGGCCGAACCCGTGGGCCGGCACCGACACTTCATCGCCTCGACCGGCGTCACAGCCGTCAACCCAACCGGCGTCACAGCCTTCAACCCGACCGGCGTCACAGCCTTCAACCCGACCGGCGCCACAGCCATCGACCCGACCGGCGCCGCAACCGTCAACCCAACCGGCGCCACAGCCATCGACCCGACCGGCGCCGCAACCGTCAACCCAACCGGCGTCAGAGCCATCGACCCGACCGGCGTCACAGCCGACAGGGCCGGCCCCGGGCTCCTCAGCCACCTCGACTCGGCCCCCCGTTCAACCGGCCACGTCCTCCCCGGCCTCGGAGAAGCCTCCCGTCCGGCCCCGCCACAACTCCCCCTCCGCCGCGACGGACACCGTCGGCTCCGGCACCGGCGGCAGCAGCCGCACCGGCATCGGCAGCACCAGCACCAGCACCAGCACCAGCACCAGCACCAGCACCAGCACCAGCACCAGCACCAGCACCAGCAGCGTCCAACGGGCCGTGGCCGGCCGCCGCAGCCCGCTCGGCGCACCGGTGCCGGTCGTCCCCGCCGGTGCCACCCCGTTGACTGCCCCGGTGCTTCCGGCCCGGCCGGCCGCTCCCCCGACGGCGCCCTCGGTCCGGCCGGGCGCGCTCCCCGTGGCACCGGGCGCCGGCGAGACGGGACCGGCCTTCCTCGCGCACCGCGGTCGGACCCCCATGGCACCGCCCCCCTCACCGGTGCCGGGTCCAGCGGGGCACGTCTCATCCGTGCCGGGTCCGGCGGGGCCCCCTCCCGTCCAGCGGGCCGCTCGCTATGCCGCGCCCGGTCCCCAGGGCACCCCGGCGGCCGCCCCGGACGGACCGGCACGGCCCCCGGCCACCGCCGCCGTCCCGCCTTCTCCGTCCCCGACCACCGCCGCCGTCACGCCTCCTCCGTCCCCGGTCGGCGGGACAGGTGCCGGGGCCGTGACCGCTGCGTCCGCCCGTCCCCCGGCAGCCGACGCGTCCGGGCAAGTGCTCCCCGTCCAGCGGTTCTGGCGCAAGCACACGTCCCCGTCCGACCGTCGGGGCGGCACCTCCGCCACCGGTCACACCGCCGTCGGCGCGCTGGCCGCGTCGGCCGCCGCGACCGTCGCCACCGACCTGAGCCGAGGGAACGGACCGGCCGGCGGTCACCGAACCGACACCCCGCCGCCGTACACCACCCGGCCCGCGACGCCACCGCCCCCGTACGGAGTACCGCCCGGCGGCCCGCCCCCATACGAGACGTCAACGGACGGACCGCCCCCGGGCCCGCCGCCCCCATACGCACCGGCCTCGGACGGCGGCCCACCGCCCGCGTACACGGAGATCCCCGCCGGCTCCTTCGACCCGAGGGAGCTGACCGACTTCCAGCTCGACGAGCTCGTGCACCGCATCATCGGCCGCGTCACCCGGCTGATCCGTACCGAGCTGCGCATGGACCGCGAACGCATCGGCAGACTCCGCGACCCACGCCGCTGACCGACCACCGACCGACCGCCGACCGACCGCCGACCCACCACCCACCGACCACCAACCGACTGCCGACCAACGGCCACCGGCCGACCGACCGCCACCGTCCCACCACCGACCCACCACCAACCGACTGCCGACCGACGACCACCAGCCGACCGCCAACAGACGGCCAACCGGCCGCCGACCGACCGCCAACCGCCGACCACCGATCGACGGCTGCCGACCGACCGCCAGCCGACCACCGTCCCCCACCGACCGACCGCCGACCGATCACCAACCCACCACCGATCCCGCCCCCCACCGATCCCACCCCCACCCACCACCGACCCGCCACCGACAGAACAGGAAGGTCCGCCGCGATGTCCCGCCAGGACCCGGGTTCCACCATCTGGTTCACCCTCAGCATCGACGGCGAGAGCCTCGGCTACTTCAACGGCTGCCAGGGACTCTCGTCGCAGGTGGAGGTCGAACAGCGCCAGGAGGGCGGCAACAACGGCTTCGTCTGGCATCTGCCCACCCGGGTCACCTTCTCCACCATCCGGCTGACCCGTCCGCTCACCCCGGACACCACCAAGGTGGCCAAGTGGATCTCGTCGGTGCAGACCGGGATCACGCGGCCCACCGCGCAGATCTCGGCGCTGCGCGCGGACGGCTCGGAGGTGGCCCGCTGGGGTCTGATCGACGTGCTGCCGGTGAGCTGGACGGGCCCCACCCTGGACCCCGCGAGCCCCGCCGTGGCGACCGAGGTGCTGGAGATCGCCCACCACGGATTCACGGACTGAGGGGACGGCACGGCATGGCGAAGGGCAGCAGGGGCGGGGCCGGCAAGAGCCTCGTACGGGCCACGCTCGCGATCCACGAGCCGCCCGTCGGCACGAGCACCACACCCGGCGGGATCATCAGGACCTTCCGGTTCGACTTCAACCCGGCGCAGCTGGCGCTGACCCGCCGCGCGGAGTGGAAGTCCACGCCCGCACAGGTCGAACGGGACGGCTCGCTGCCCGAGTTCATGGGGGCGCTGCCGCGCGAGATGAGCGTCGAGATCTTCCTGGACTCGTCCGACGAGCCGACCGGCAACACCGTGCTGAAGAAGGTCGAGTCGCTGCTCGACTGCTGTGAGACGACGGCGAGGAGCGTCGCCGCCAAGCAGCCGTCCCCGCCCTGGGTGGTGCTCCAGTGGGGCTCGTTCTCCACGGCCCGGTTCACGGCGTACGTGAGTTCCGTGGAGGCGAGTTACACCCTGTTCGGGACGACGGGCGTGCCGATCCGCGCCACCTGCCGGATGCAGCTGCACGAGATACCCGGCCAGACCCTGGGGCAGAACCCGACCTCCGGGGCGCTGACGGCGCAGCGCGTCCACCGGGTGGTGGCGGGCGACTCGCTTCAGTCGCTGGCCTGGCGGGAGTACGGCGACGCGACCGTGTGGCGGGCGATCGCCGAGGCCAACGGCATCGACGACCCGGCCCGGCTGCCGACGGGCACGGAACTGGTGCTGCCCGCCGTCGAGGAGGTGCGTTCCTGATGCCGAAGTCCGCTTTCTCCAACGTCGTCGACGTGCGGATCGGCGGCGCCAAGCTGCCGCCTGAGTTCGCGCGCGCCCTCGTGGACTGCTACGTCGACCAGGGCGTCGGCGTGCCGGCCGCGTTCCGGCTGACCTTCCGCGACCCCTACCGGCTGCTGCTGGGCAAGCTGGGCGTCACCTTCGGCACGAAGGTCGTCCTCACGCCGGTCGCCGACGGCCAGGGGGCCGCCGATCCGCTGCTGACCGGCGAGGTCACCGGTCTGGAGGCGGACTACGACGGCACCGGCACCTTCACCGTGATCCGCGGCTACGACGCCGGTCACCGCCTGCTGCGCCAGCGCCGGGTCGCGGCCTACCGCAACCAGAGCGCGTCCGACATCGCCCGGAAACTGGCCGCGCAGGACGGGCTGCCGATCGGCCGGATCCAGCCGACCCGGACCGTCTACGAGTTCATCAGCCAGTCCAACGTGACCGACTGGGACTTCCTGGCGCGGTTGGCCGACGAGAACGAGATGGTCATGTCCGTCGACGCGGACGGCAGGTTCCAGTTCGTGCGCCCGCGCTCGGCCTCGGGGGCGCCCTCCCCGGGCATCGGCGGCGACAAGAGCCCGTTCGTGCTCCAGGCGGGGCACGACATCCTGCGGCTGCGGTCCGCCGTGACCGCGGCCGACCAGGTGAGCAGGGTCGAGGCGCGCGGCTGGGACGTGACGGCCAAGAAGAAGCTGACGGCCTCGTCGCCTGCGAGCACCAACCCGGGCATCGGGATCTGCACCACGCCGGGCACCGCGGCGGGCAGCTTCAAGCCGGCCCGGCTGGTCGGCACGGACACTCCGTACGACAAGCAGAACGAGGTGCGGTTCGCGGCCGACGCCCTCGCCGACGACGTCACCGCCTCCTTCGCCGAGCTGGAGGTCGTGGTGCGGGGCAATCCCAGGCTGCGCCCGGGGGTTCCGGTGGCGCTGGCGGACGTCGGGGCCCCGTTCGAGGGCAAGTACACGGCCACGTCGGTACGGCACGTGTTCGGCGACGGCACGCACTACGAGACGTGGGTGACGGTCAGCGGCCGGCAGTGGCGGTCGCTGTACGGCCTGGCGTCGGGCGGTGCGGACACCGGTCCCCGCCTGCCGAGCGTGGCCAACGCGCTGGTCACGGACGTGCAGGACCCGCTGAAGCAGGGACGGGTGAAGCTCCAGTTCCCCTGGCTCGACGACGCGTACGTCAGTGACTGGACGCGAACCGTGCAGCTCGGCGGCAAGGGCGGCGGCGGGGTGTTCCCGATGGACGTCGGGGACGAGGTGCTCGTCGCCTTCGACCGGGGCGCGCTGGACCATCCGTTCGTGATCGGCGGGCTCTACAACGGGCGGGACAGGCCCACCACGGTCTCCGACGTGCCGCTGCACGACGGGCTGAAGAAGCAGGCGTCCCGGCACACCGTCGCCGACCGGACCGGCAACCGGCTGGACCTGCTGAGCCAGCGGACCGGGAGCCGTAGGCAGGGCGTCCGGCTCGCCACCGGCAACGACAAGCTGGTGATCGAGCTGGACCGGACGAGGACGGAGATCACGGTGGACAGCAAGGGCGCCGTGAGCATCAAGGGCGGCCGGTCGGTGTCCGTGGAGGCGGGCACCGACCTGACGCTCAGCGCGCGCCGGAATCTGAGCATCAAGAGCGGCGGCATGCTCGACATCGAGGGGCGCGGCCCGGTCAGCCTCAAGTCCCTCACCGGGGCGGTCACCGTGGACGCCCTGGGCGCCCTGAGCCTGAAGGCGCTGGGCGCCGCATCGATCACCGCGGGCGGCAGCGTCCAGATCACCTCCATCGCCAACGTGGGCATCCGGGCCGCCACCGTTCCGATCATGGGCGCGCTGACCTCCAACGGGCTGGTCGTGATGGTGGTGCCGGCATGAGCGGGCGCACGGGCCGCCCGGAGAGGCGGGTGGGTCGCTGATGGCCGAGCAGTTCGTCGGCTCCGGCTGGTCGTTCCCCCTGCGGATCGGCCCGACCGGCGGTATCGCCCTGGTCAGCGGCGAGCGGGAGGTCGAGGAGGCGATCCGGCTGGTGCTGTCGACCGCGCCGGGCGAACGCCCGATGCGGCCGGACTTCGGCTGCGCGATCCACGACCTGGTGTTCGCGCCGGTCAACGAGCAGACCGCGGGCCGTATCCAGCACGAGGTCCACGTCAGCCTGGACCGGTGGGAGCCGCGCATCCAGGTGGAGGAGGTCGAGGTCACGGCGGGTGCGGACCGCAGCGTCCTCTACATCGACGTCCGCTACTCGATCCGCGGCACCAACAACCCGCGCAGCCTGGTCTTCCCCTTCTACGTCATTCCGTCCCACGACGAGCCGGGGGGCGACTCCCCGGCTCCGGAAAGCGATCGCTGATGGCCCTGCCCTCCCCCAATCTCGACGACCGCCGCTTTCAGCAGTTCGTCGACGACGCCAAGCGCTACATACAGCAGCGCGCCCCGGAGTGGACCGACCACAACGTCTCCGACCCGGGGGTCACCCTCATCGAGACGGTCGCGCACATGGCCGACCAGATCGTGTACCGGCTCAACCGGGTACCGGAGAAGAACCATCTGGCCTTCCTCGACCTGGTGGGGATCACCCTGTTCCCGCCCACCGCCGCACGTACGGACGTGACGTTCTGGCTGTCGGCCCCCCAGGAGGAGCCGGTGCGGGTGCCGGTCGGCACCGAGACGGCGACCGTGCGCACCGAGAGCGAGGAGGCGGTCGTCTTCGCCACCGAGCGCGATCTCACGGTCGTACCGTGCGCGCTGCGGCATCTGCTGGTGCAGTACCGGGGCGAGGCGGCCGTGGACCGCACGCACGACCTCGCCGACGAGGACAAGGACGTGCTGTGCTTCGCCGAGTCGCCCACCACCGGCGACTGCATGCTGCTGGGCCTGACCGCCGCCGTGCCGCACTGCGCGCTCGCTCTCGACCTGGACAGCAGGGTGGACGGCGTCGGCGTCGATCCGCGGCAGCCCCCGCTGGTGTGGGAGGCGTGGACGGCGGACGGCTGGCAGCCCTGCGAGGTCGACCGGGACGGCACCGGCGGCCTCAACCGGCCGGGCGAGGTGGTCCTGCACGTACCCGGCGGGCATGTGCTGTCCCGCAACGCCGGCCGGGAGGCGGGCTGGCTGCGCTGCCGGGTCACCGAACCGCTGGCCGGACAGCCGTTCTACACGACCTCTCCGACGGTCCGCTCGGCCGAGGCGTTCACCGTCGGCGGCACGACGACCGCCGTGCACGCGGAGACCGTCCGCGACGAGGCGCTGGGCGAGTCGACCGGGCTGCCGGGACAGCGGCTGCGCCTCGCGCACGCGCCGGTGGTCGGCGACGAGCCTCCGGTGCTGCTCCAGACCGCCGAGCACGAAGGGTGGACGGACTGGCAGGTGGTGCGCCACTTCGCGGCCTCCGGGCCGGCGGACCGGCACATCACCCTGGACGCCGCGACCGGTGAGATCGCCTTCGGCCCCGCGGTGCGCGAACCGGACGGCTCGCTGCGCCAGTACGGGGCGGTCGCCGCGAAGGGCACGCCGATCAGGGCCCGCCGGTACCGCACGGGCGGCGGCCGGGCCGGCAACGTGGCCCGGGGCGCCGTGCGGATCCTGCGCACCTCCATCCCGTACGTCTCGGAGGTGGTCAACCGGGAGGCCGCGCACGGCGGGGTGGACGGCGAGACGGTGGAGGAGGCGAAGGTCCGGGCGCCGATCACCCTGCGCGCCCAGGAACGGGCGGTGACCCTGCGGGACTACGAGGAGCTGGCCCGCCGCGCCGCTCCCGAGACCGCCCGGATCACCTGCCTGGAGGGCGAGGAGAGCGAGCACGGGGCCTACGCGGTCCGGGTGCTGGTGGTACCGCAGGCGGTGCCCGACCCGGGCGGCCGGCTCCGCTTCGAGCAACTGGTGCCCGCGGACAGCCTGCTGGAGCGCATCACCCGGCACCTGGACGAACGCCGGCTGATCGGCACCCGGCTGGCGGTCGGGCCGCCGTACTACCAGGGGGTGACGGTCGTGGCCACGGTGCACGCGTTCCGCGGGGTGGACACCGACCGGGTCCGCCGGGAGGCGTACGACGCCCTCTACCGGCACCTGGATCCGCTCACCGGCGGTGCGGACGGCACCGGCTGGCCGTTCGGCCGTCCCGTGCAGAGCGGCGAGGTGTTCGCGGTGCTCCAGCGGGTGCCGGGCGTCGAACTCGTCGACGAGGTACGGCTGCACCCGGCGGATCCGCTGACCGGCAAGCGCGGCGACGCGACCGACCGCATCGACCTGTCGGCGCCGTCCCTGGTGTTCTCCTACGACCATCGTGTCCGGGTGATCGGGGACGGCTCCTGATGAGAGGCTCCATCGACGGGCTGGGCTCGTCCGCGCCGATCGGCATGATGCTGCCCGCCGTGTTCGCCGACGACGACCTCGCGCAGCGGTTCGTCGCCGGACTCGACGACGTGCTGGCCCCGGTGCACGGCGTTCTCGACTGCCTGGACACCTACTTCAGGCCCTCGCTCGCCCCGCTCGACTTCGCGCAGTGGCTGGGCGACTGGGTGGGGGCCGAGACCGAGGGCGTGGACAGCGAGCCGCTCGTGCGGGCCGCCGTGGCCGCCGCTGCCCACCTCCACCGCATCCGGGGCACCCGGCGCGGCCTGGTGGAGGCGGTGCGCCTCGCCTTCGGGGTGCGCCCGGAGGTCACCGAGAGCGGCGGGGCCTCCTGGGACGCCCGTCCGCTGGGCGCGTTCCCCGGGATGGCCCGGCCCGCGCTCCATGTGCATCTGCGCCTGACCGACCCGACCCCCGCGGACCGGCACCGCCTGGACTCCCTGGTGGCCGCCGTCCGCCCCGCCCACATGCCGTACACGGTGCGGGTGACCGCCGTGAACCGCGACGACGACGGCGCCGAGGGCGCCGTACCCACCGAAAGGACCTCCGAGCGATGACGACCCCCCAGAACTGCGCCGAATGCGGCACCCGCGCGGAACCGGGCCAGTCGTTCTGCGACGCCTGCGGGGCGGTGCTCGGCTGGACGGACCGGGCGGCGGCGCGGGCCTCGGCCGGTTCTCCGGCGGCCGGGACGACGGCCCACGCGGCCGCGGACGCCCCTGGCCGGGCGTCGGGGGCCCGGCCTCAGACGCGCCCCGCCGCGGCCGGCGGACCGGCACCCGCCGCGAACGGCCGGACCCCGGACACCGAGGACGCCTCGACGAACCGGGGCTCCTCAACGGCTCCGGGCGCCTCGGCCGGTCCGGACGCTTCGGCTGCTCGGGGCGCTTCGGCCGGTCCGGGTACTTCGGCCGGCCCGGACGCCTCGGCCGGTCCGGGTACCACGGCTACTCCGGGTGCTTGGGCCGGCCCGGACGCCTCGGCCGGTCCGGGTACCACGGCTGCTCCTGGTGCTCCGGCCGGTCCGGGCGCTCCCGCAGGTTCCGGTGCCTCGGCCGGCGGTGGTCGGCCCGGCCCCTGGGCGGCGGCGGGCCCGGCCCCGGATCCGGCCCCGCACGCGCCGTACGCCGCGCACCCCGGGGAGCCGGCGTCCGCACCGGACGACCCGTACCGTACGCCCCGGCCGGTGTCCGACACCACGCCCACCGAACCGCTCCCCCCGGCCGCGCCCGCCGCGCCCGCCGCGCCCGGCTCCGGCGGCGCCGACGACGGCCTCGACCGGGCGCGCCGTCTCCTCGTCCCCGTCACCGGGCCCGGGCCCCGGCCCGACGCTCCTCCCACCGTCGATCCGGTGCTGCCCGGCCGCCCCGAGCAGCCGCGCCCGCAGACCGTGCGGGCGCCCGGGGAAGAGCCCGGTGCGCACGGGGGCACGCCCTGCCCCTGGTGCGCGACGCCCAACCGCCCCGAACGGCACTACTGCGCGCGGTGTGCGATGCCCATGGCCGGCCAGAGCCCGGTGGTGGCCGGGCGGCTGCCCTGGTGGCGGCGACTGCCGTGGGCCCGCAACGGGGAGACCCCGTGGGCCGGCGACCGGCCGCGGCTGCGCCGCGTCTTCGACCGCGTCCTGGGCTGGCTGGGCGCCGCACTGGTGCTCGCCCTGCTCATCACCCTGGTGGTCAGCATCCCCCAGGGCGTGCATGCGACCCGCGACCACTTCGCCAAGCGCGCACCGGTCGCCCCGGACGGCTACCGGGCCTCCCGCTCCTTCCCGGGCCACAAGCCCCAGCTGGCGTTCGACAAGCTCAGCAACACCTGGTGGGGGCCGGGGGTGGCGGGCTCCGGGCAGAACCAGTGGATCGAGGCCAGGTTCGCCGAGCCGACCCGGCTGCTGGACCTGCTGATCACCCCCGGTGAGTCGCCCCGCCCGGACCAGCTCTCCCGGTCCGCGCTGCCGCACCGCGTCGAGGTGCGCATCACCGGCGCGGACGGCCGGACGACGACCCGGCGGCTCAACCTGGACCAGGGTGCGGGCGCCCAGCGGATCCCGTTCCGCGTCGGCGAGGTCACCGCGGTCCGCTTCACCCTGGAGTCGGCCTACCAGCCGTCCCCGACCAAGCAGGTGGCCATCGCCGAGATCGAGTTCTTCGGCCCGTCCCACTCGTCCTGACCGACCGCCCGCGTACCGGCCCTCGAAACGACCGAGGGCCGGTTCCGGATATCTCCGAAATCGGCCCTGATCTGCGACTCTCACGAGTCGGGACGACAGGATTTGAACCTGCGACCCCTTGACCCCCAGTCAAGTGCGCTACCAAGCTGCGCCACGTCCCGGTGCGGTGTGACCTGGGCTTTCCCCGGCCGAACGCGCAGAGAAACAATACCGCACTCGGATCAGTGCTCGCGCATCACTTTCCCGGTTGACCTCAAGCTTGGTTGAGGTTGCACGATCTTCGGTATGACGCTCACCGCGGACCAGAGCCGCACGTACGGCTACGACGACCTCCCCCGGCTGATGGGGCTGATGACCGGCGACGAGAAGCACGGTCCGGCGGCCACCTCCACGCTCGACGTGCTGTGGGTGCTCTACGACCGGGTCCTGCGGGTCGCCCCGGAGCGGCGGGACGACCCGGCCCGGGACCGCTTCCTGCTCAGCAAGGGGCACGGGCCCATGGCGTACTACGCCGTGCTCGCCGCGAAGGGGTTCGTGCCCGTCGACTGGCTGCCCGGCTTCGGGGCGTACGACTCCCCGCTCGGGCATCACCCGGACCGCGTGCTGGTGCCGGGTGCGGAGATCGGCAGCGGTTCGCTCGGGCACGGGCTGCCGATCGCCGTCGGCACCGCGCTGGGGCTGCGGGCCCAGGACCGGCCCGACCCGGCGGTGTGGGTACTGGTCGGGGACGCCGAGCTGGACGAGGGCAGCAACCACGAGGCGATCGCCTTCGCCGGGCCGGCCGGCCTGGACCGGCTGCACGCCGTCGTGATCGACAACTCCTCCGCCAGCCATGCGCTGCCCGGCGGGATCGCCGCCCGCTTCCGGGCCGCGGGCTGGTCCGCGGTGACCGTCGACGGACGCGACCACGAGGCGCTGTACGCCGCGTTCACCGCCCCGCATCCGGGCCGGCCGCACGTCGTCGTGGCCCGTGTCGAACCGAAGAACGCCTGACCTCACCCGCTCTTTGGAAAGGGCACACCTCCATGGACACCATGCGTGACCGATTCGCCCCCGTCGTCTCCCGGCTGCTGGACGAGGACCCGCGGGTCGCGGTCGTCCTCGCCGAGATCGGCCGGGACGGCTTCCGCGAGGCGGAGCGGCGCCATCCCGACCGGGTGATCAACGTCGGCATCCGCGAACAGCTGCTGATCGGGACGGCGGCGGGACTGGCACTCACCGGGCTGCGGCCCGTAGTGCACACCTTCGCCAGCTTCCTGGTGGAGCGGCCGTTCGAGCAGGTCAAGCTGGATCTGGGGCACCAGGACACGGGCGCGGTACTGGTGAGCGCCGCGGCCTCCTTCGACTGGCCGGCCGGCGGCTTCACCCACATGGCCCCCGGCGACGTGGCCCTCCTGGACACGCTGGACGGCTGGACCGTGCACGTCCCCGGGCATCCGGACGAGGCCGAGACGCTGCTGCACCACGCCATCGCCGCGGGCGACGACAAGGTGTACGTGCGGCTGTCCGTGCAGTCCAACCGGCAGGGCCGGGTGATCGACGGGCAGCACTTCGTCACGGCCCGCGAGGGCCGCTCGGGCGTCGTCGTCGCCGTCGGCCCGGTGCTCGACGCGGTCCTCGCCGCCACCGAGGGAATGGACGTGACCGTCCTGTACGCGACGACCGTGCGCCCCTTCGACGCGGCCGGGCTGCGCCGGGCGACGGAGACGGCCGGTACGGACGTCGTGCTGGTCGAGCCGTACCTGGCGGGGACGTCGACGGCCGCGGTGAGCGAGGCGCTGTCCGACGTGCCGCACCGAGTGCTCGGCCTCGGCGTCGGCCGCCGTGAGCTGCGCCGCTACGGCACGATCGAGGAGCATGTGGCCGCGCACGGCCTGGACGCGGCGAGCCTGCGCGAGCGCATCGGCCGCTTCGTCGGCGCCGGGCTGCTGCCGGCGGGCCGGTGAACGCCGGGACTCAGGGGGCGGGGGTGCCCGGGTCGGCCCGGACCAGATCGCGCACCGCCGGTATCGCGAGCAGGGTCGCCGCCACGACGAGGCTCACGGCGCCGGCGGTCAGCAGCACGTGGCCGGCGCCCAGCGCTCCGGCCGCCGGGCCGGCGAGGGCCTGACCCACCGGCATCATGGCGAGGGACCCGGCCACGTCGTAGGCGTGGATGCGGTTGAGGACGTCGGCCGGGACCTGCGTCTGCACGGTGGTCGCCCACATCACGCCCCAGAACGACATGCCGGCGCCGGCGAGCGCGGCCCCGGCCGCCATGGCCGGTACGCCGAGGCCCGCCCCGACGGCCGCGGGGAAACCGAAGAAGGCGAAGAGGGCGAGCGCGCCCGCGCGGAGCATACGGCGGGGGCGCAGCCGGAGGGCGAGCAGACCGCCGGCCACCGTGCCCGCGCCCAGGGCCGAGTTGAGCAGGCCGTAGGCACGCGGGCCGTGGTGCCGGACGACCTCGGTCGCCACGAGGGGGACGGTCGGGCCCCAGACCGCGATCATGTAGAGACACCAGACGGCGATCACGCCCCACAGCCAGGTGCGGGAGCGGAACTCCCGCCAGCCGTCGACGAGATCGTCGCGGAAGGCGCGCAGGGCGGAACCGGTGGTGGCCCGGTCGCCCGCGGCCGGCGGGGGCAGCCGGAGCAGCAGCAGACACAGGGCGCTGAGCGTGTAGGTGGCGGCGTGCACGGCGAAGAGACCGCCGGGCGAGGCGAGGCCGACCAGGACGCCCGCGACGGCCGGGCCCGCGAGCTGGGCCGCGGACTCGGCGATACGGATCGCGCCGTTCGCTCCCTGGACGTCCGCCGCGAGGCGGGGCACGGTGCTGGCGACGCCCGGCTGGAAGACCGCGCCGGCCACGCCGTTGACGACGCCGATGGCGCAGATCTGCCAGAGCACCACGTGCCCGGTGAAGAAGAGCCCCGCGGCGAGGGACTGGGTGCCGACCCTGACGAGGTCGGCGCCGATCATCAGCCTGCGGGTGCTGAACCGGTCGGCGACGACCCCGCCGAAGACCACCAGGCCGGCGAACGCGGCGACCGTGGAGGCCATGGCGAGGCCGACCGCGCCCGCGCCGTACCCGTGCTCCAGCAGGCCCGCGGCGAGGGCGACGGGCAGCATGGTGTCGCCGAGGCGGGCGACGGCCCGGGCCAGGAAGAACAGCGCGAAGTCCCGCGACCACACGGCCGGGGCGCCGGCCGCGGCCCTCCGCGCCCCCTGGGCGGCGACGCCGCGCCGCGCGTCCGTTCCGGTCATCCCGCGTGCTCCCCTCCCTGCCGCCCGGCACTCCCCCGGCGACACCGTCCCTGCCCGGCACTCCCCCGGCGGCGCGTCCCCGCCGTGCGCTTCCCCGGCGGCGCGTCCCCGCCGTGCGCTTCCCCCTACCGCCTACGCCGCGCGGGATCATGCCACCACCCGGCCGCGCCCGCCGGGATTTTCAGTCCCCGGGCGGAAGCCCCAACTCGGGGTGGGCGTCCAGGAGTCGGGGCGGGGCGGCCTGGCGCCAGGAGTCGGCCAGGATGTCCCGCAGCTCGTCCTCGTCCTCCAGGGCGGCGAGTCTCGCCCTCACCCAGGCGAACTGCGCCTCGTGGTCGGCGATCCAGAACTTCCCGGGCTCGGCCAGCACCAGTTCGTCGCGCTCCTCCTTGGGGCAGCGCACGGCGATGGACGTCTCGTCCTCCGGGAGGGTCGCGAACATCTTTCCGGCCACCCGGAACGTGGGCATGCTCCAGGCGACCTTCTCCGAGGTGTCCGGCAGGGACAGGGCGATTCGGCGTACGTCTTCTGCGTCCGGCATGCAACGCACCGTAGCTCCTGCCACTGACAGTCATCCGCCGGGAGCGTCCGGCCGGGAGCGGCAGGCGTCCAGCCGCTTGTAGTAGAGGGTCGTGGGACGCAACTCGCCCAGGGGGCCCGCCGCGTAGTCGGGGATGGTGCCGGCCGGCGTCCAGCCGGCCGAGCGGTACAGGTGCTCGGCGGGGCTGCCGGTCTCGGTGTCGAGGTGGAGCAGGGTGCGGCCGTCGGCGGCGGCCGCCTGCTCGGCGGTGGCGAGGAGCCGGCGGCCGAGTCCGTGTCCCCGCGCGGAGCGGTGCACCATCAGCTTGACCAGCTCGGCCCGGTGCCGGCTGTTCGGTTTGCCGGGGAAGGCCAGGCCGACCGTGCCGGTCACCGTGTCCGAGCGGTCCACGGCCGCCCAGACGGCGAGGTGGCCGGCCGCCGCGTCGTCCGCCCGCCCCCGCCACCAGGCGACCGCCTCCGCGTGGCCGAGCGGGGCGAGGAAGCCGACCGAGGCTCCGGAGGCGACGGTGTCGGTCAGCAGCGCCGCCAGGCCGTCGGCCCGGGCGCGTACCCGGGCGGCGCTCCAGCGCTCCACCCTCATGGCCGCACCACCGCCAGTACGTAACGTGCCGCACCGGGCCCGGCGCAGCGGAACCGGGTCGCGCCGGTGACGCGCACGCGCAGGCAGTCACCCGCGTCGAGCCGGTGGGCCCGCTCCCCCACGGTCACTTCCAGCGCTCCCTCCAGCAGCCACAGGTGCTGTTCCAGACCGGGCACGGGCGGGCGGTCGTAGGCGAGGTCCGCGCCCGGGGTGAGGCGGCCCTCGACCAGTTCGCCGCGCAGCCCGGTGTGCGGCGGGGACACGGACCGGCGGACGAAGCCGGAGGCGCGGTCCTCCCAGACCCGCTGGTCGGCGGCCCGGACCAGCGGCGCCGGTGCCGCCTCGACCTCTCTGAGCAGCTGGGACATGGTGCGGCCGTACACATGGCAGAGCCGGTTCAGGACGGCGGCGGTGGGGCTGGTCTCCGCGCGTTCGGCGCGGGACAGGGTGGACCGGCTGACGCCGCTGCGCTCCGCCAGTTCACCGAGGGACCAGCCGTGCTGGGCCCGCAGCTCGGCCAGCCGCGCGCCGATGAGGAGATCGACGGAATCCTCGCTTCTCATATCCGGGACGCTATCCCGTATATGAGACGCCGCTGTTACGGAACCCTCACGCCTGGGCCGCCTCGTCGAGTGCCTCCAGCACCGGGCGGATCAGCGGGTGCTCCTCGGATCCGCGGCGGACGGCCGCGAACACCCGGCGGGTCGGGGCGATGCCGTCGACGGGGCGTACCACCACGCCGGCGAGGTCCATGCCGCGCAGTGCGGAGCGCGGTACGAGGGCCACGCCCGCGTCGGCCGAGGCGAGGGCGACGACGGCACGGAAGTCGTCGGAGGAGTGTTCCAGACGGGGCTGGAAGCCGGCGCTCTCGCAGGCGAGGACCACCACGTCGTGGCAGGGGTTTCCGGGGTACGGGCCGATCCAGGCGTCCTTGGCCAGTTCGGCGAGGGGGACCTCGGGGGCGTCCGCGAGGCGGTGGCCCGGCGGTACGACCGCGTCGAACGGCTCGGCGTAGAGCGGGACGTGGGTCAGCCGGGGGTCGTCGGCCGACGGGGCGCCCCGGTACTCGACGGCGACCGCGACGTCGACCTGACGGTCCAGCACCATGGGCAGGCTGGCGTCGCCCTCCGCGTCCTGGACACGGATCCGTATGCCGGGCGCCGCGGCGGCGAGCCGGGCCACGGCCGGGGCCACGACCTGGGCGATGCCGGTCGCGAAGGCCGCCACGGTGACCGTGCCCGCCTCGCCCGAGCCGTAGGCGGCCAGCTCGGCCTCGGCGCGCTCCAGCTGGGCGAGGACCGCGTTGGTGTGGCCGAGCAGGATCTCGCCGGCCGGGGTGAGCCGTACCCCCTTGGCGCCGCGGTCGACGAGGCGGTGGCCGGTCTCCTGCTCGAGCGCCGTCAGCTGCTGGGAGACGGCGGAGGGGGTGAGATAGAGCGCGGCGGCCGCCGCGGTGACCGTGCGGTGGTCGGCCACCGCACGGAGGATGTGGAGCCGCCGTGCTTCGATCATGCCCTCATTATCCCAGGGCGTCCGCCCTGGTCAGGACTCCAGTTCGGCGCGCGCCGCGATGAACGCGTCGACCGCTCGGTTCACGTCCTCCGTGGAGTGCGCGGCGGACAGCTGGACGCGGATGCGGGCCTGGCCCTGCGGGACGACGGGGTAGGAGAAGCCGATCACGTAGACCCCGCGCTCCAGCAGCAGTTCGGCCATCCGGCCCGCCTTCGACGCGTCACCGATCATGACCGGGGCGATGGCGTGGTCGCCGGGGAGGATGTCGAAGCCCTCGTCGGTCATCCGGCGGCGGAACAGGGCCGTGTTCTCGGCGAGCCGGACGCGCAGGTCGTCGGCGGACTCCAGCAGGTCGAGGACCTTCAGGGAGGCGGCGGCGATCACGGGCGCCAGGGTGTTCGAGAACAGGTACGGGCGGGAGCGCTGACGCAGCAGGGCGACGATCTCGGCGCGGGCGGCGACATAGCCGCCGGAGGCGCCGCCGAGGGCCTTGCCGAGGGTGCCGGTGATGATGTCGACGCGGTCCATGACGCCGTGCAGCTCGGGGGTGCCGCGGCCGGTCGGGCCGACGAAGCCGACGGCGTGCGAGTCGTCGACCATCACCATCGCGTCGTAGCGGTCGGCGAGGTCGCAGATCTCGCGCAGGGGCGCGACATAGCCGTCCATGGAGAAGACGCCGTCGGTGACGATCAGGCGGCGCCGGGCGCCGGACGCCTCCTTGAGCTTGGCCTCCAGGTCCTCGAGGTCCCGGTTGGCGTAGCGGAAGCGGCGGGCCTTGGACAGGCGGATGCCGTCGATGATGGAGGCGTGGTTGAGGGCGTCGGAGATCACCGCGTCCTCCTCGCCCAGCAGGGTCTCGAAGACACCGCCGTTGGCGTCGAAGCAGGAGGAGTACAGGATCGTGTCCTCCTGGCCGAGGAACGCCGACAGCCGCGCCTCCAGCTCCTTGTGCACCTCCTGGGTGCCGCAGATGAAGCGGACGGAGGCCATGCCGTAGCCCCAGCGGTCCAGGGCCTGGTGGGCGGCGGCGATCACCTCGGGGTGGTCGGCGAGGCCGAGGTAGTTGTTGGCGCAGAAGTTGAGGACCTCGCCGGGACGGCCGCCGGCGCTGACGTTCACGGTCGCGGACTGCGGGGTGTCGATGACCCGCTCGGGCTTGTGCAGGCCGGCGGCGCGGATCTCGTCCAGAGTGGCGCGCAGGTCGTCGCGGACGGTCTTGAACATGAGAGGGGGCTCCTGAAAGTGCTGACGGGGTGAGGGAGTTCGCGGCGTGCGGTTTCCGCGGTACTGCCGCTTACGCGGTCCAGTCGAGGATGACCTTGCCGCCCTTTCCGCTCGCGGCGTCGGCGAAGGCGGCCTCGAAGTCGCGGTAGTCGTAGCGGCCGGTGATCACGGGGGCGAGGTCGAGACCGCCCTCCAGCAGCACCGACATCGCGTACCAGGTCTCGAACATCTCCCGGCCGTAGATGCCCTTGATCGTGATCATCGAGGTGACGATCCGGGCCCAGTCCACGGGGAACTCCTGGGCGGGCAGGCCGAGCATGGCGATGCGGCCGCCGTGCGTCATGTTCGCGATCATGTCCCGCATGGCCTCGGGGCGGCCGGACATCTCCAGGCCGATGTCGAAGCCCTCGCGCAGGCCCAGCTCGCGCTGTCCGTCGGCGATGGTGGACTCGGCGACGTTCAGGGCGAGGCTCACCCCTGTCTTGCGGGCGATCTCCAGGCGCTCCTCGCTGACGTCGGTGACGACGACGTTGCGGGCGCCCGCGTGCCGGGCCACGGCGGCGGCCATCAGGCCGATCGGACCGGCGCCGGTGATCAGGACGTCCTCGCCGACCAGCGGGAAGGACAGCGCGGTGTGGACGGCGTTGCCGAACGGGTCGAAGATCGCGGCGATGTCGAGGTCGACGGGGACCCGGTGCACCCAGACGTTGGACGCGGGCAGGGCGACGTACTCGGCGAACGCTCCGTCGCGGCCGACGCCGAGGCCGACGGTGGCCCGGCACAGGTGGCGGCGGCCGGCCAGGCAGTTGCGGCACTTGCCGCACACCAGGTGGCCCTCGCCGCTGACCCGGTCGCCGATACGGATGTCGGTCACGTCCCGCCCGACCTCGACCACCTGCCCGACGAACTCGTGGCCGACCACGAGCGGGGTGCGGATCGCCTGCTGGGCCCAGCCGTCCCAGGAACGGATGTGCAGGTCGGTGCCGCAGATACCGGTCCGCATGACCTTGATCAGTACGTCACCGGGGCCGACGGCGGGCTCCGGGACGTCCGTCAGCCACAGTCCTGGCTCTGCCTTGTCCTTGACCAGCGCCTTCAACGCTACGGCTCCTGTGGGATGAGGCCCGGCCCGCGGGTACGCCGAAGGAGCCCGCACCGGGTCAGAGGGGTGGAATCACCTTGCAATCTGCCGCATGCGCGAGCCGCGGTCCATCGAGCTTTTCTTAACCGGCGCCTCAGCTTTCCTTCAGGCCCCTTGTGCGGCGGGCCCGGCGACGCCCTGGACGGTGCTTTTCGCGATGCCGTCGGCGCGGCCGTTCGGGTCACAGCGGCAGGCCGTCCTGGGCGCTCCGTTCGAGGCGTGCGACGAGATCGGCGGCGAGGCCCTTGATGGTCTCCAGACCCGGTTTGCCCCAGACGCGGGGCGCTGTGTCGGCTGCGCACACGGTGCCGAGTGCCATGCCGGAGCTGTCGATGAGCGGGGCGCCGAGATAGGAGCGCACACCGAACTCGTCGACGACCGGATTGCCGGCGAACCGCGGGTAGTCCCGGACGTCGTCGAGCACCAGGGCCTTGCGGCGCACCACCACATGGGGGCAGAACCCGTGGTCCCGGGGCAGCACCCGGCCGATCTCGGCCCTGCTGCCGTCCTCGCGCACGACCGGCGCGGTGGCGGCGCTCAGCCCCGCGAAGAACTGGTGGTCCTCGCCGATGAAGTTGACCATGGCGTAGTGCGCGCCGGTGACCTGGGCGAGGTGGCCGGCGAAGGCGTCGAGCACGGGGTCGGGCCGGTCCGCCAGGCCGAGTCGGCGCAGCCGGTGGACGCGGGCGGGGGCCTCCTTGTCCTCGGGGGTGAGCAGCAGACCTCGGACCGGCCGGGGCGGCTCGTAGCTCATGACCGGGCTCCGTCGCTGTGGACGTACCTCATATAGGGGCTCCGTGGGCGGTGGGACGGGATCACATGTGGGCGCCATGGCTGGGCGTGGGCGCCGGGGCATGGGCGAGGAGGTGGCGTACGAGGGTGAGCAGGGTCTGCACGCCGGAGCTGGAGATCCGGGCGTCGCAGCGCACCACCGGGACCTCCGGGTCGAGGTCTATGGCGGACCGCACCTCCTCGGCGTCGTAGCGGTGGGAGCCGTCGAACTCGTTGACGGCGACGATGAAGGCGAGCCCGCGCTCCTCGAAGAAGTCCACGGCGGCGAAGCAGTCCTGGAGCCGGCGGGTGTCGGCGAGGATCACCGCGCCGAGCGCGCCCTCGGACAGCTCGTCCCACATGAACCAGAACCGCTCCTGCCCCGGTGTGCCGAACAGGTACAGCACGTGCTCCGGATCGAGGGTGATCCGGCCGAAGTCCATGGCGACCGTGGTCTCCATCTTGTTCTCGACGCCGTCGAGACTGTCCGTGCCGACGCTGACCGTGGTGAGCAGCTCCTCCGTGCTGAGCGGCGCGATCTCGCTGACCGCGCCCACGAAGGTGGTCTTGCCGACCCCGAACCCGCCCGCGACCAGGATTTTGAGCGCGGTGGGGAACGGGTCAGAGCTGTCGTCGTAGTCCATCGAGCACTGCCTCCAGCAGAGACCGGTCAGTGGGGATGTGGTGGTAGGCGGGCGGCTTGGTGGTCAGCGCGCCGCAGTCGACCAGGTCCGAGAGCAGCACCTTGGTGACCACCGCGGGCAGTTTCAGCTGGGCGGCCACCTCGGCGACCGAGACGGGCGCGCGGCACAGGTCGAGGGCCTCTGCGTGCTCCGGGCCGAGGTAGCCCAGCGGGGTGACGCCGGTGGCTCTCACCTGGGACATCAGGTCGAGGTCGATGCTGGGCTCGGTGCGGCCGTTGCTGACCGTGAAGGGGCGCACCAGCCGCCCGGCCGCGTCGTCCAGCCAGGGCCCGTCGCCGGCTGCGGCCACGCTCAAGGCCTCGTCGCCGCGGAGTCGACGGCGGGCTGCCGGGGGGCGGTCACCAGGTAGGGGCGCACGCTCTTGACCAGCATGGCCATCTCGTAGCCGAGCACCGCCGCGTCGGCCTCGCGGCCGGCCAGTACGGCGAGGCAGGTGCCGGAGCCGGCGGTGGTGACGAAGAGGAGGGTCGCGTCGAGTTCGACGACGACCTGGCGGACGTCCCCCCCGTCGCCGAACCGGATGCCCGCGCTGCGGCCGAGGGAGTACAGGCCCGACGCCAGGGCCGCCATGTGGTCGGCACTGTCGATGTCCAGGCCGTGCACGGACTTCACCAGTCCGTCGCAGGACAGGAGCACCGCGCTGCTGGTGTGGGGTACGCGCTGCACGAGGCCGCTCAGCAGCCAGTCGAGGTCGGATGCGTGGACGGTCGTCGCATCGCTCGCCATGGTGGATCGACTCCTTGGGGTACGAAGATCTGCGGGAGCGCTGGGGGTGGGGGTACGACGTGCGGGTGCGGACATGGTCATCCGGCCGGGGCGCTCCCCTCGGTCCGGCCGGTGCCGCGGATGCCGTCGGTTGCGGGCACGTGGGCGTGCGCCTGGGTTATGGGGGCCGAAGCCATGGATTCTGGGGCCGTGGAGTCCGGGACCGTGTGGCCCGGACCCACGTGAGCCGCGACGATGTGGTCCGAAACCGTGTGGTCCGAAACCGTGTGACCCGGGGCTGTGTGGCCCGAGACCATGTGATTGGGGGCCGTGTGGTCGGGGGCCATGTGGTCGGGGGCCATGTGGTTGGGGGCCATGGCGTGCGAGATCGTGTGATCGGGGCCCATGGGCCGAGAGCCCGTGTCAGGGGTGCCCGAGTCCGGGCCCGGGTGGTGCGAACCGCCGTACTGGGCCCCGTCGTGAGCGGTGCCGAAGTGGTCCGTTCCGCCGTGCTCGGGGCGGGTGCGCGCCGGCTCGGTGGATTCAGGTCCGGAAGATGCCGGCCGATACGCGCCCGCCATGTGCGCGGCGTCGGTGTGGGCGGAACCCATGTGCTCGTACGACGACGCCGGGTACGTGGGCGTGCCGTGCGCGGGCGTCCCGTGCGCGGGCGTCCCGTGCGCGGGCGTCCCGTGCACGGGGATGCCATGCGCGGGCGTGCCGTACTCCGGTTCGTCGAGTTCCGAGTCCAGGTTCTGCTGGG
Organism: Streptomyces musisoli; assembly: GCF_016741855.1. Taxonomy (GTDB): domain Bacteria; phylum Actinomycetota; class Actinomycetes; order Streptomycetales; family Streptomycetaceae; genus Streptomyces; species Streptomyces musisoli. The sequence continues at coordinate 248,775 of NZ_JAERRH010000001.1, forward strand.
CCTCGGCGAGTCCGATCCCGCGCTGGAAGGCGGCCATCAGGCCGGGGTCGTGGCCGGCGACGGTGTCGGCGTCCTGGCGGGGCGCCGGACCGCCGCGCAGCTGGGGCACGATGTGCTCCTGGGCGCGCCGGCGCGGGAGTACGGGCTTGTCCATGGTGCCGCGGACGGGACCTACACGCGGGGTGGGCAGAGTGCCGGCGTGCGCGTCCACCACCGCCCGGTCCTCGGTGCCGACACCGGGCACGGCCTCGGCGGGGGTGGGCCGCGACCCTTCGGCGCCGCGCACGGGAAGCGGGGGCGGGGTGCCTCCGTGCCGTCCGCGCGCACCGTTGTCGGTCCCGCGCCGCCCGGATCCGCGCTGCGCGTGCCGCCGCCGCCCGGTGGCCGGCGCTTCTCCGGCACCGGCACCGGCCCTGGTACCGGCACCGCCTCCCACATCGGCACCGGCACGGCCTCCGACATCGGCGCCGTCGCCGTCGCCGACACCGACACCGGCACCGGCACTGGCACCGGCACCGACGTCGGCACTGGCGCCGGCAGCTGTCCTGGTACCGGCACCGCTTCCGGCTGTGGAGCCGGTCCCGGCCGGAGGGCTGTCCCCGGCTCCGTTCCCGAGGCCGGCGCCGCCCTGGGCGGGCGCCGCGCTCCCCGCCCGGGCCCCCGGTTCCGCCGCGGGCGCAGGCACAGGCACCCGTGTCTGCTGCCCCGCACCTGCCGCCCGTGCCTGCTGCACCGCACCGGTGTCCACCGGATGCTGCGACGGCGGCTGGGACCGGTGGTGCGGCAGCGCGGCGCCCGCCCCCGGCGCGGCCGGCACACCCGGCGCGTTGCCCAACAGCGCCTGCGGCACGACGAGTACGGCCTGCACACCACCGTAGATGTTGCTCTGAAGCCGTACGTGGATGCCGTGCCGGCGGGCGAGCTGGGAGACGACGTAGAGGCCGATGCGGCCGTCGGCCAGCAGGCTGGCGACATTGACCTGGTCGGGGTCGGCGAGCAGCGCGTTCATCCGGTTCTGTTCGCCGACCGGCATGCCCAGCCCGCGGTCCTCGACCTCCACGGCGAGCCCCGAGGTGACGAGGTTGGCGCGCAGCAGCACCTGGGTGTGCGGAGCGGAGAACACCGTGGCGTTCTCGATGAGTTCGGCGAGCAGGTGGATGACGTCGGCGACGGCGTGGCCGCGCAGTTCGCCGTCGATGGGCGGCACCAGCTTGACCCGGGAGTACTGCTCGACCTCGGCGATGGCGGAACGCAGCACCTCGGTCATGCTGACCGGGTTGCTCCACTGCCGGCGGGAGACGGCTCCGCCGAGCACGGCGAGGTTCTCGGCGTGCCGCCGGATCCGGGTGGCCAGGTGGTCGACGTGGAACAGGCCCTTGAGCAGGTCGGGGTCCTCGATCTCGTTCTCCAGGTCGTCGAGGATCGAGATCTCCCGGTGCACGAGCGACTGGAGCCGGCGCGCGAGGTTGACGAACACTTCCAGCTTCTGTTCGCTGCCCGTCTGGCTGGAGAGCTGGGCGGCCCGCACGACGGCGGTGACGGCGCCGTCGTGCGCGCGGGCCAGGTCGGCGGCGAGCAGCTCGAAGTCGTCGGCGTCCGCGGGGGGCCGGCGGCGCGGGCCGCGCTGCGGCGGGGTCTCGCCCTGCCGGAGCGCGTCGACCAGGGCGTGCAGGTCGGCCTCGCCGCGCGCGGCGGTGCGGCGGAGGTCGTCGACGCGGTCGGAGACCACGCGGGCCGCGCGGTCGGCGGCCACGGCGGCGATCAGGATGCCGGCGACGGCCACGGTGACCGCTCCGGCGAGCACGGCCCACAGGAGGGGACCGGTGCGCGCGCCGGCGGAGCGGATGCTGAACATCACCGCGGCGCTGGCGCTGAGCGCGACCGCGAGCGGCGGCAGGACCGCGAGCCGCATGAGCTGGGGCCGTATGTGTGTTTCGGGCAGTGCGGGAGCGGGTCGGGTCACCGGAGGACGCCCGTGTCGGCCGCCCTCGCGACGGTCGGCGCGGGCGGCCGGTGCTCGGAGGTGAGACATCTGCGTCCTCGTACTGGTCCGTCGGGCCTGGTGTCCTCGTGCGGTGCGCGCTGCGGGCATGCGTCGATGCGGGCGCGCGTCATCGCGGCGTCGGCCGGCGGGACCGGCGGAACCGGCCGCGTGTCGCCCGACGGACACTCACAGTAGTTGCCTGCGCAGCACGTGCGGTGGGCAGTTGACGAACTCCCCCGATGAGCGTCCCGCTCTGGTATGAGGTGTCGTACGAAGGTCCGATGACCCCTGCTCGACACGCGGCCGGATTCAGGCGTGATCGATCCGACCTGGTCAAAGGTGGTCACAAGCGGAACGTCGGGGGGTGGTCGTGGCGCGCTTCGCGCCCCCGTCGAGCGACCCCGTGCGCGGTGCCGATCGTTTCCGGCCCGCCCGCACGACGACCCGAGGGGCCGTCACCGACACCTCCGCACCGCGGCGCTCATTACAGAGCGTGCCCGCTTTGGCCTTGGCTGGAGGAGGGTGTGAACGGCACACACGAAACGGCGGCCACCGGACGGTGGCCGCCGGAACACGGCGGTGGGACCTCGCCCGCCGCAATCAGTGGCTGCGGTCGCCGGTGGCGCGCGCGGGCGGCTCGGCCACGAACGCCCCGACCGAGCGCCAGGTGCGCCGCACGTCTCCCGACACGCCTCGCCACCAGGCCTCCGCCGGCAGTTTGCCGGCGGGTTCGAAGGGCTCGCCCGGCCGGGGCAGGGCGACCGCCTGGCCGGCCTCCCCCGCGGCCTCCTTGGTCCACTCCCCCGGCTCGGCCCAGGGGTGCGGGGCGAGGTTGAAGGTGCCCCAGTGGATCGGCAGCAGCACACCGTGCGGCGCGCCGCCCTGGAGGTCGAGGTGGGCGCGCAGGCCCTCCTCGGGGGTCATGTGGATGTCGGGCCAGAACTCGCTGTACGCCCCGATCTGGATCATCGTGGCGTCGAACGGGCCGTGCGCGGCGCCGATCTCCGCGAAGCCGTCGAAGTAGCCGGTGTCGCCGCTGTGGTAGATGCGGTGCTCCTCGCCGGCGACGACCCAGGACGCCCACAGGGTGTGCTGGGTGTTGCGCAGGCCCCGGCCGCAGAAGTGGCGGGCCGGGGTGGCGGTGAGGGTGAGTCCGCCGACCCGGGTGGACTCGTGCCAGTCCAGCTCGCGCAGCCGGTCCGGGGAGACGCCCCAGTGTTCGAGGTGGGCGCCGACGCCGAGCGGCACGGCGAACAGGGTGTCCGTGCCGGCCAGCGCCTTGATCGTGGGCAGGTCCAGATGGTCGTAGTGGTCGTGGGAGATGACGACCACGTCGACCGGGCCGAGCGCGGCCAGCGGCAACGGCACCGGGTGCAGCCGCCTGGGCCCGGCGAAGGGGAACGGGGAACAGCGCTCGCCCCAGACGGGGTCGAACAGGACCCGGTGCCCGTCGATCTCGGCGAGCACGCTGGAGTGGCCCGCCCAGGTGAGCCGCAGTCCGGTGGCGGGCGGCTCGGCCAGGTCGGCGAAGGTCGTGGGGTGCACCGGGACGGTGCCCTTGGGGGCGCGCAGCGGCCGGGTGTCCTTGTCGAGGAACACCTTGGCGAGGTCGAGCGTGGAGCCGGAGGGCCGGGTGCGTGCGGGACCACCGGGGTTCTGGAAGACACCGTCCTTGAAGTGCGGCGAGCGGCGGATGCGTGCCAGGCGCTCACCACCCGGGTCCGCGCCGAACGCGGCGGGCCGCAGCGCGCGCAGCCCGGAGCTCGCAGAACGCAAACCGGTCACGGTACCTCCCGGTGGAGTGGGTGAGGCCCTCCATTATGGTCGGCCCCTCCGGGACTCCGGGTACGGCGGGGTCCGCTCTCGCGTCACCGACGATCCGTTCTGCGCGTTGACAGCGGCGGGACCGCTCCGGATACTGACTCGCCATTCAGTACCATCCCTTGTCACTCCCCCACGGAGACGCCATGACCACCCCCCTGATGTCGCTCGTCTGGACCGACCACGTCACCGGTCGCCGGGGCTTCCTCGTCGTGGACCGGCTGGTGCGGGGCGTGGCCAGCGGCGGGCTGCGGATGCGGCCGGGCTGCACCCTGGAGGAGGTGACGGGGCTGGCCCGCGGCATGACGATGAAGGAGGCCCTGCACTACGACCCCGAGGGCCGCTACCTGCCCCTCGGCGGCGCGAAGGGCGGCATCGACTGCGATCCGCGGGACGCGGAGTCGTACGGGCTCCTGGTCCGCTATCTGCGTGCCATGCGGCCCTACGTCGAGAGCTTCTGGGCCACCGGCGAGGATCTGGGCCTCAGCCAGGACCTGGTGGACCGCGCGGCGGCGGATGCGGGCCTGGTCTCCTCCGTCCAGGCGGTGTATCCGCTGCTGGACGACGAGTCGGCGGCCCGGCAACGGCTCGCGGACGCCTTCGCGGTGGAGGTGGACGGCATCGGCCTGGGCGAGCTGGCCGGCGGCTGCGGGGTCGCCGAGTCGGTGCTGGCGGTCCTGGACCGGGCGGCGGTGCCGTACGCGGGCACCCGGGTCGCCGTACAGGGGCTCGGCACGATGGGCGGGGCCACCGCGCGCTTCCTCGCGCGCGCGGGCCTGACGGTGGTGGCCGTCGCCGACCTCAAGGGCACGATCGCCAACCCGGCGGGGCTCGACGTGGAGGCGCTGCTCGCGGCGCGGGACGGCCACGGCACCGTCGACCGCGGCGTGCTGCGCCCGGACGACCGCGAACTGCCGGGCGACGCCTGGCTGTCCGCGGAGGCGGAGGTGCTGGTGCCGGCCGCCGTGTCGTACGCGGTCGACGGTGCCAACCAGGAGCGGATCCGGGCGCGCTGGATCGTGGAGGCCGCGAACATGCCCGTCGTGGCCGAGGCGGAGGCGCTGCTGGCCGCGCGCGGGGTGACGGTACTGCCGGACGTGGTGGTCAATTCGGGGACGAACGCCTGGTGGTGGTGGACCCTGTTCGGCGACATCCGCGCGGACGCGGACGAGGCGTTGGCGCGCATCCGCCGCTCGATGCGCGCCCTGGTCGGCCTGACGCTGGACCGTGCGGAGGCCGACGGGACGACCCCGCGCGCGGCGGCGCACGCCCTGGTGACCGACCGGCTGCCGGTGATCGCGGAGCGTCTCGGCTGGTACCGGTGACGGATCCGACGGCTTCGGGGGCGCCGGGATCAGCGGCTAGGGTGACCGCGTGGCAAGAGTGCGGTTGAGCGTGGCGGAGCGGCGGGAGGAACTGCTGCGGGCCGCCATCGAGCAGATCGAGGCGCGGGGCGTGGCGGCGGTCAGGATCGCCGACGTGGCCGCGGCCCTCGGTGTGAGCAACGCGCTGGTGCTGTACCACTTCTCCACCAAGGAGAAGCTGGTCGCCGCCGCGTTCACGTACGCGGCCGAGGGCGACCTCGCGCATCTGCGCAAGCTGCTGGGCCGGCGGACCACCGCGCTGCGCCGGCTGCGGGCGGCGGTCCGCTGGTACGCGCCGACCGGTCAGGCGAAGGGCTGGCGGCTGTGGATCGAGGGCTGGGCCGTGGCCCTGCGCGAGCCGGCCCTGCGGGAGGTCAGCGGGGACCTGGACAGGCAGTGGAAGGCGGCGATCACCGAGGTCATCGCCGAGGGCGTGTCGGCGGGCGAGTTCGCGTGCGCGGACCCGGCCGGTGCGGCGCTGCGGCTGACGGCGCTGCTGGACGGGCTGGCGGTGCAGCTGACGTCGTACCCGGGCGCGGTGGCGCGGTACCGGGCGCAGGAGTGGGTGGACGACGCCCTCGCCCGGGAACTGGGCCTGGACCGGAAGGCGTTGACCGAGCGGGACGGGTGAGCGCGCCACCAGGCCGCCGAGGGGTCGACCGGCACCGGAGGCCATGCGCGGTGTCAGGCGGCGCGGCGGCCGCCGGGGAGACGACCGCGGCGCCGGGCCGCCCCGGGCCGCCGGTGCGGCCCGGGGCGCGATCCGCGGCGTCAGGCCACCGAGGCGATCCGCATCTTGATGTCGTCCGGCGACAGCGCGCCCTTGGCGGTCACGTGGTCGCCGGAGGACTCGCCGCGCAGCCGCCGCCCGATCCAGGGGACGAGGTATTCGCGCGCCCACTGGACGTCGTCGCGCCGGACGTCCAGGGTGCCCCGGGGCGGCAGCGGCGGCCACGGCTGCTCCGGGTCGGCCGGGACGTCCAGGCCGAGGGCCTGTCCGGCCCGCAGCGCCACGCGCGTGTGCCCCTCGGGCGAGAGGTGCAGCCGGTCGCTGTCCCAGGCCCTGCGGTCCTGCACGGACTTCAGGGACCACAGGTCGAGCACGGGGCAGCCGTACCGGTCGGCGATGGCCCGGACGTGCCCGTTGTAGGTGGCGATCTTGCCGCGCAGATGCTTGAGCACGGGGACGCCACGGGTGTCGAAGCCGGTCGTCACCAGCACGGTGCCGACGGCCTCGGTCAGTTGGGCCACGGCGCGTTCGAAGCGCTCGGCCACCTCGTCGGGATCGGTGCCCGGGCGGATGATGTCGTTGCCGCCCGCGCAGAAGGAGACCAGGTCCGGGGCCATGCCGACGGCCTGCGGGAGCTGGTCGGCCATGATCTGGTCCAGCAGCTTCCCGCGTACCGCGAGGTTGGTGTACTGGAAGTCGCCCTCGGGACGCCGGTCGGCGAGCAGCACCGCGAACCGGTCGGCCCAGCCCACGAACGCCCCGTCGGGCCCGGGGTCGCCGACGCCCTCGGTGAAGCTGTCCCCCACCGCCACGTACGACCCGATCACTGATCTGTTGTCATTCTTCGAATCGTCTGCCACGTCGGACCATGATTCACCTTCGGATGTGACCTACGCGACCGTAAGCGGGGGTTGACGAACGGTGAGATGAGACACCCTTAAAGAATTTGCGATTTCAGGAATACGGTCGCTCACGGGGCTGTTGGCGCCGGGCACACCGAAGGCCGGACCCGGGGATCGTGGGTCCGGCCTTCGGTGGCGTGTCAGGCAGGTGGTGCGGGGGCCGGCCGTCAGCCGACGGCGACGCCGTGCCCGCGGAGGTAGCCGACGGGGTCGAGGTCGGACCCGTAGTCGGGCGTGGTGCGGATCTCGAAGTGCAGGTGCGGGCCGGTCACGTTGCCGGTGGCGCCGGACAGGCCGACCTGCTGACCCGCGGTCACGGTCTGGCCGGCCGAGACCGAGAGCTGCGACAGGTGGGCGTACTGGGCGTAGTGGCCGTCGTCGAGCTTGATGACGACCTGGTTGCCGTAGGCGCCGCCCCAGCCGGCGGAGACGACCGTGCCCGCGGCGACGGCCTTGAGGGGGGTGCCGGTCGGCACGACGAAGTCGACGCCGGTGTGGTAACCGCTGGACCACATGCTGCCGGCCACGTGGTAGCCGGTGCCGATGGTGGCGCCGGCCACCGGGAGGGTGTAGCCGGTGGAGGCGGTCTGCGCGGTGCCTTCCCCGGCCGGCCGGGAGGTCTGGGCCGAGGACGGGGCGGAGGACGGGGCGGAGGCGTGCGCGGGCTGGGAAGCGGCGGCCGGCCGGGAGGGCTTCGGGGCGGCCGGGGTGTGCCGCGGGGCGGCGGATTCGGCGTGGGCCGCCGCGGCCTTGCCGCCGAGGGTGAGCTTCAGGCCGGGGTGGATGAGCGACGGGTCGGCGCCGACGGCCTGGCGGTTGTCGTCGTAGAGGCGCTGCCAGCCGCCGTCGACGTGCTGTGCCTCGGCGATCGTGGCGAGGCAGTCGCCGCTGCGCACCGTGTAGCTGCGTACGCCCGAATCCGACTGCGCGGCGGTCTTGTGCACCGTTTCCGGAAGGGTCCGCACGGCCTTTCCGGGGACGGACTGCGCGGGGGTGGCGGCGTGCGCTCCGGTGGCCCCGAGGAGCGGGAGGGCCAGGGCGGCGCCACCGGTTCCGGCGACGGCGATGGAGCGGGAAAAACGCGGGGTCTTGGGACGACGGTGCTTACCCTTGGCGGGCATGGCGCGATTCCTCTCCGGCGCCTGCGAGGTCAGCTGTCGGGTTCGGGTTGGAGCTGCCCGGCCGTGCGCGGCACGGCTGCACCCCTAGCCTGTCGCGGAGACCGGGACAGGCAGTCGTACCTGGTGGGTCCCCCGCTCCTGCCGACGCGGGTCATGTGTGGGGACTCCGGGCGGCGGCAGGATTCGGCGTTCCGTCCGGATTGGTGGCGAACGTAAGCGAGCGAGACGCATGGAAACAAGCAGGGGGTTCCCGTTGTTCGGGTCTCGGGTGATCGGTTGCGGGAATTCACCGTCACCCAGAGTGAATTCCCGGGCCGTCGCGCTCTCAATTCCCCTGCTCGGCACGGTCTTTACGTGAACATGACGCACGACGCACGGTCACGCATATGACGCTCCTCACCCACCCTCCCCCTACGTCCCCCTATTCCGCGACGAGTTGTAATGAAGGTGACGATTCGGGCAGATGGTTCAGATGCGACGCAGCCGGAGAACAGTCGCATCCAGGTCGCCTTTGAGTTCCGTGCGCAGCCCGTGGTGCAGCAGCACCGCACCTCGGTGCACTTCGCCCGTTTCGCGGCATTCGTACGAGGCCGCCGGGTCGAGTCCGCGCAGCCGCACCGCCGGCACCGGCTCGCCGTAGCGCTGCGCCTCGAGCCAGGCGAGGACGACGGCCTCGTCCCCCTTGACGTACTGGACGGCACTCAGGCCGCCCGCCGGGGGCCGCAGCCGGTACAGGTCGCCGTGCTGGACCACCGGCCGGATCTCCTTGTACAGCTCCACCCAGCGCCGCGCCTCGGCCAGTTCCCCCGCACTCCACCCGGTCAGGTCGCCGCCGACCCCGAGCACGCCCGCCATGGCGCTGACGAACCGGAACCGCAGCGAGCTGACGCGCCCGTTGAGCTGGGTGTTGGGGCTGTCGGTGACCCAGGCGGCCATCACGCGCGCGGGGTGGATCTGGGTGAAGCCGTGCTGGATGGCGAGCCGGTCCAGCGGGTCGGTGTTGTCGGAGGTCCACACCTGGTCGGTGCGGCCGAGCACTCCGAGGTCGATCCGGCCGCCGCCGCCCGAGCAGGACTCGAAGGCGACTTCGGGGTGCGCCGCCCGCAGCCGGTCCAGCAGGGCGTACAGCGCGTGGACGTGGTCCACCCACAGGCGCTGCGGGTACGCCTCGCCGGGCCAGCCGGCGTCGGTGAAGCAGCGGTTGAAGTCCCACTTCACGTAGTCGATCGGGGCGCTCGAGAGCAGGGCGTCCAGCCGCTCCCACAGATACTCCCGGACGTCCTCGCGCGCGAGGTTGAGTACGAGCTGATTACGCAGTTCCGTCCGCTTACGTCCCGGTTGGTACTGCACCCAGTGGGGGTGCGCGCGGTACAGCTCGCTGTCCGGGTTGACCATCTCGGGCTCGACCCAGATGCCGAACCGCATGCCCAGGCCGTGCACCTGGTCGGCGAGGGGCTTGAGGCCGTGCGGGAACCGGTCGGGGTTGGGCGTCCAGTCGCCGAGGCCGGCGCGGTCGCTGGTGCGGGCACCGAACCAGCCGTCGTCCACCACGAACAGCTCGACGCCGATCTCCGCGGCCCGGCGGGCGAGGGCGGCCTGCTGCTCCTCGGAGATGTCGAAGTTCGTCGCCTCCCAGGAGTTGAACAGCACGGGCCGGTCCCGCTCGGCGTCCGGGACGACGTGGGCGCGCTGGTAGGCGTGCCAGGTGCGGCTCGCGCCGCCGAAGCCGCCGTCGCTCCACAGGCCCGCGAAGACCGGGGTGGTGTACGACTGTCCGGGCTCCAGGCGGAGCAGGCCCGAGTCGTCGTGGCCCGCGCCGCCCGTGATCTGCACGCGCGCGTCCGGGAGCAGGGCCACCGCGATGCGCCAGGACCCGGACCAGCCGAGCGCGCAGCCGTAGACCTCGCCGCGCTCCTCGGTGGCGTCGGTGTCGAGGGCGACCCAGGGCAGGTACTGGTGGCCCGTGTGTCCGCGGCGGCTGCCGATGACCGTCTCGCCGTACCCGAGGGGGGTGCTGTCGAGCCGGGACTCGGCGGCCCAGCGGCCGTGCAGCCGGGACAGCCGCCAGCCCTCGCGGTCGGGCAGGGTCCAGGTGGCCGCGTCGGCCCGCAGCAGCTCCACGGGCGCGTGGCCGCCGTTCCCGACGGTCACCCAGCGCTCGACGACGTCCCCGCGCATCCGGTGGTGCAGGACGATCGCCAGGCCGTCGTCGTCGAAGCGCAGCCGCAGCTCCTCGTCCTCCGTCTCGTACGACACGAAGCGCCACTCGGTGCCGCGCCGCGCCTCGGTGCGGACGGACAGGGCGGGGCGGACGAAGCGGGGGCCGCCCTCGACGGGGTACTCCTCACGGCCGTCGAGCGGGGACTCGAAGGGCCGGTAGCCGGGCAGCGGGCGCACCGCGAGCGCCTCGGCGTCGGCGAGGGCGATCCGCGGCCCCCAGTGGAGGTGGAGCAGTTCGTCCGCGGCGGTGAGGTGCAGGGCGTAGCTGCTGCCGGGGCCCGACAGGAGCCAAGTACGACCGTCTTCGGCGATGTCGACCATCGAGACCTCACAGGTGCCAACAGATGCGCTCAAGTACCAACATCATCACCGGGTGCGGACCGGCTTGACAATGCCTGTGGACAACTCATTGCCCGAGGAAATCGATGTCGTATCGTCAACGGAGTGCCCGTCGACGAGCCGCGCCGGCGGGGCCGACCGGGAGGAGCCCCCGTGACGCAGCAGGTCCCCTCGACCGAGCCGGAGCTGGCCGGAGTCCGCAATTTCCGTGACGTGGGCGGACTGCCCACCGTGGACGGGCGGCGGGTGCGCCACGGAGTGCTGTTCCGCAGCGGCCACCTCGCGCACGCGACCGAGGAGGACGCGGCCTTCCTCGCCTCCCTGGGCCTGCACACCGTCTTCGACTTCCGTAACGCGGCCGACCAGAAGCTGGAGGGCCCGGACGTCGAGCTGCCCGGCGTGCGGAACGTGAACCTGCCGCTCAGCGACCCGGCCGACGGCGCCGAGTTCTGGAAGATGGTCCGCGACGGCGACCTCGACCAGCTGCGGGCGATCCTCGACGGCGGCAAGGGGGCGGACCGGATGATCGCCTCGTACCGGAAGATCGTCAAGGAGCGCACCGCCGAACACTCCCGGGTGCTGCACTCGCTCGCCGACGACAGCGTCCCCGCGCTGATGCACTGTGCGGCCGGCAAGGACCGCGCGGGCATCTCCATCGCCGTCACCCTGCTCGCCCTGGGGGTCGAGCGCGAGGCGATCGTCGCCGACTATCTGAAGTCCAACGCCAAGCACCGCCGCTACAAGGTCCGCCGCAGCGGCAGCGCGGACAGCGCGTACACCCCCGAGGTGATGGACCTGATCAGCCCGCTCTTCGACGCCCGCGCCGAGTACCTTCAGGCGGCACTCGGGAGCATCGAGGAGACGTGGGGCGACACCGAGACCTACCTGTCGCAGGGCCTCGGCTTCGCGCCCGAGTCCCGCGAGCGGCTGCGCGAGCGGCTGCTGGACTGACGGCCGGCCCCGGTGGACCGGCGGCCGGCGCCCAGTGGCCCAGACGCCCAGTCGCCCAGTCGCCCGGGGCGGACGGACGGCGCCGGTCCTCCCGTCGGCGTCAGCCCTTGGCGCCCACCGCGAACAGCAGGTAGAGGAACGCGGCGAGGACGTGCCCGAGGGCGATGTAGATGAGCAGTCGGATCCACAGGGAACGGGGGAACTTCTCCTCGAAGTCGCTCATGGCAGCTCTCCGGTCAGGGGGCCCAGGCACAGCGTGGCCGTGGGGCTCTGCAGCAGGGTGTGGACGAACAGCAGCTCCACGCCGTCGTGGTCCTCGGCGGCGAGGCGGTGCGGGGTGAGTGAGTCGAAGTGCGCGCTGTCACCCGGGCCGAGCAGGTGCACGGTGTCCCCGAGTCGCAGCCGCAGGCGTCCCTTGAGGACGTGGAGCCATTCCTCGCCGGGATGGACGCGCACGATGTCGCCCTGCGAGCCGTACGGCACCCGTACCCGCAGGGCCTGCATGCCGCGGCCGGGCGCCCCGGCCTGGTAGTAGATCCACCCGCCCGCCCGGGTCGGTTCCATGTCGGCGGCACGCACGATGGCGTCCCGGTCGGCGACCGTCTCGCCGAGCAGTTCCGAGACCGTCGTACCGTAGACACGGGCGAGCGCGAGGAGCATCGGCAGCGATGGCTGACGCTGCCCGGTCTCCAGCCGGGAGAGGTGGGCCGGGGAGAGGCCGGCGGCGCGGGCCGCGGCCTCCAGCGTGAGGCCGGCGCGCCGGCGCAGAGCGCGTAGCTGCGGTGCGACGGCCGGCAGGCCGTCGTCCGGAGCCGCCGGCGGCGCGGCGTCTGAGGCGTTCATGCCTCCATTGAGCCCGACTTTTGCCTCACCGGCAATTCTCTTGCCTCTGAGGCAAAAGCCCCGGACCACCCGCGGTGACCACCGGTCCACCGTGCCGGTGTCCGGGCCCCCACGGTGGTGTCCGGGCCGCCCGCGGTCAGCGGTTCGCCACCGCCTGCTTGATCAGGGTCTTGCCGAAGTCCCACATCAGGCCGCCGCCGCTGTGCGCGTCGTCCATCACCGCGGTGAAGGCCTCCACGAACCGCTCCACGTCGGCCTCGTCGGCGACCAGCGGCGGAATGAGCTTGATCACCTCCAGGTGGTCGCCGGAGACCTGGGTGAGGATCCGGTGCTTCTGAAGCAGGGGCACGACGACCATCTGCGCGAACAGACCCTTGCGGGCCGCCTGGAGCATGGTCCACCGGCCGCGCAGCTTCAGCGAGGACGGCTTGCCGAACTCGATGCCGATCATCAGGCCCCGGCCACGGACGTCGGCGAGCAGCTCGTACGTGTCGATCAGCCCGGTGAGCCGGGACTTGAGCAGTTCCCCCGTCCTGCGTACGCCGGCGACGATCTGCTCGTTCTCCATGACCGACAGCACGGCGAGGCCGCACGCCATCGCCTGGGCGTTGGCGCCGAAGCTCGCCGAGTGCACCAGCACGCGGTCCATGGACGAGTAGACCTTCTTGAAGATCCAGTCCTTGCCGAGGGTGGCACCGACCGGCACATAGCCGCCGGACAGCGCCTTGGCCACGCACACCAGGTCCGGTTCGACGCCGTCCTCGTGCTGGTAGGCGTAGAAGTCACCGGTGCGGCCGAGTCCCGTCTGCACCTCGTCGGCGATGAGCAGCGCCTTGTGCTTGTGCAGCAGGTCCTGCGCGGCCCGCAGATAGCCGGGCGGGGCCTCGTGGACGCCCTTGCCCTGGATCGGCTCCACGATCAGGGCGGCCACGTCGCCCTTCCGCAACTCCCGGGCGAGCGCGTCCAGGTCACCGAGCGGTACGGCGGTGTCGGGCAGCAGCGGGGCGAACCCGTCACGGAAGCCGCTCTCGCCGTTGACCGAGAGGGAGCCGGTGGTCAGACCGTGGAAGGCGTGGTCGCAGTACAGGACGCGGGGCCTGCCGGTGGCGTACCGGGCGAACTTCAGGGCCGTCTCGACCGCCTCGGTGCCGCTGTTGCCGAAGAACACCCGGTCCAGGTGCGGGCTGTGCGTGAGGAGCCGCTCGGCGAGCAGACCGGGCAGCGGCTGGCAGTCGAAGCGGGTGAGGTCGGCGAGGTCCAGGTCCAGGACGTCGTGCAGCGCCTTGCGGACCACCGGGTGGTGTCGGCCGAGGCCCATCACCCCGAACCCGGCGAGCATGTCCAGGTAGTCGTTGCCGTCCGCGTCGAAGAAGTGCGCTCCCTCGGCACGCTCGTAGACCTTGTCGAAGCCGATGGTGTGCAGCATGCGCGGCAGCTGCGGGTTGAGGTGCCTGGCGTGCAGCTCGTAGCGTTCGGCTCCGCGCTCGGCGAGCAGGGCGCCGAGGTCGAACTCCGTGCTCATTCAACCCTCCTCGTCGACGCCCCGAAGGGGCGCGGGGCCATGGTGGTTCATGCGGCTACCGCCGCGTGGGCGCGACCGGCCCGGCCGGCGCCGCGGACGCGGTACGGCGATTCTCGGCGCTTCCCGCCGCGCCTTCGACGTCCCGCGCCGCGAGGCTCGCACCGATCCGCCCGGCGATCTCGACGGGCGTGAGGCCGATGTCGGCCAGCACCTCGCCGCGCTTGGCGTGCGCCAGGAACTGCTCCGGGATGCCGAACCGGCGCACCGGCACGTCCACGTCGGCGTCGCCGAGGGCCAGCGACACGGACGAACCGACGCCCGCGGCCCGGCTGTTGTCCTCGACGACGGCCACCAGCCGGTGCGCGGCCGCGAGTCCGGGCAGCGCGGGGTCGACGGGCTTGACCCAGCGCGGGTCCACCACGGTGCAGCCGATGCCGCGGGCCTCGAGCAGCTCGGCGGCCTGGAGGCACACCGGCGCCATCACCCCGACGGCCACGAGCAGCACCTCGGGGCTTTCGGCACGGTGCAGGACGTCCATGCCTCCGACGCGGCCGGCCGCGGGGACGTCCGGGCCCACGGACTCCTTGGGGAAGCGGACCAGGGTGGGCGCGTCGTCCACGGCGACCGCCTCGCGCAGCTGGGCCCGCAGTTGGCCGGCGTCGCGCGGCGCGGCGATCCGGAGGCCGGGGACGACCTGGAGGACGGACAGGTCCCACATGCCGTTGTGGGAGGCGCCGTCGGTACCGGTGACACCGGCCCGGTCCAGCACGAAGGTCACCCCGCAGCGGTGCAGGGCGACGTCCATGAGCAGCTGGTCGAAGGCCCGGTTGAGGAAGGTGGCGTAGACCGCGACGACCGGGTGCAGCCCACCGGTCGCGAGGCCGGCCGCGGAGACGGTCGCGTGCTGCTCGGCGATGCCCACGTCCCACACCCGGTCCGGGAAGCGCTCGGCGAACTTCCCCAGACCGACGGGGTGCAGCATGGCGGCCGTGATGGCGACGACGTCGTCCCGCTCCTCGCCGATCCGCACCATCTCCTCGCCGAACACGGAGGTCCAGGAAGGCCCCTGGGACGGTGTCAAGGGTGCGCAGGTCAGCGGGTCCATCACGCCGACGCTGTGGAAGTGGTCCTCCTCGTGCGCGAGGGCCGGCTCGTAGCCGCGGCCCTTGACGGTGAGGCAGTGGACCAGGACGGGGCCGTGGAAGCGTTTCGCACGGCGCAGCGCGGACTCGACGGCCTTGATGTCGTGGCCGTCGATCGGGCCGAGGTACTTCAGGCCCAGGTCCTCGAACATGCCCTGCGGCGCGAAGGCGTCCTTGAAGCCCTTCTTCGCACCGTGCAGCGACTCGTAGAGCGTGCCGCCGACGACCGGGGTGCGCTGGAGCACCTCCTTGCCCCAGGCGAGGACCCTCTCGTAGCCGTCGGTCGTGCGCAGGGTGGCCAGATGGTTGGCGAGGCCGCCGATGGTGGGGGCGTACGAGCGCTCGTTGTCGTTGACGACGATGATCAGCGGCCGGTCCTTGGCGGCGGCGATGTTGTTCAGCGCCTCCCAGGCCATGCCGCCGGTCAGCGCGCCGTCACCGATGACCGCGACCACATGGCCCTTCTCCCCCTGCACCTGGTTGGCCTTGGCGAGGCCGTCGGCCCAGCCGAGCGCGGTGGAGGCGTGGCTGTTCTCGATGACGTCGTGCTCGGACTCCTCGCGCGAGGGGTAGCCGGACAGGCCGCCCTTGCCACGCAGCTTGGAGAAGTCCTGACGGCCGGTCAGCAGCTTGTGCACGTAGCTCTGGTGGCCGGTGTCCCACAGGATGCGGTCGACGGGCGACTCGAACACCCGGTGGAGCGCGACGGTGAGTTCCACCACGCCCAGATTGGGTCCGAGGTGACCGCCGGTCCTCGACACCGCGTTCACCAGGAACTCACGTATCTCTTCGGACAGTTCGCCGAGTTCCGCCTCGGACAGCGCCTTCAGGTCGCGTGGTCCCCGGATGTTCTCCAGAATGGTCACGCTCGGGCCCCCTCTCGGTCTGTGCCTTGCCTCAACTCAAGTGTTCTGTGGGGCTCGTCCGCTCGGCGAGCCGCATGGCCTCCTCGATGAGGGTCTCCACGATCTTCGACTCGGGGACGGTCTTGACGACCTCGCCCTTGACGAAGATCTGGCCCTTGCCGTTGCCCGAGGCAACTCCGAGGTCGGCCTCGCGGGCCTCGCCAGGACCGTTGACCACGCACCCCATCACCGCGACCCTGAGGGGCACCTCCATGCCGTCCAGGCCCGCCGTGACCTCTTCGGCGAGCTTGTAGACGTCGACCTGGGCGCGGCCGCAGGACGGGCAGGACACGATCTCCAGGCGTCGCTGCCGCAGACCCAGGGATTCCAGGATCTGGATGCCGACCTTGACCTCCTCGGCCGGCGGCGCGCTCAGCGACACACGGATCGTGTCCCCGATGCCCCGCGACAGGAGCGCGCCGAAGGCGACCGCCGACTTGATCGTGCCCTGGAAGGCCGGGCCGGCCTCGGTCACGCCGAGGTGCAGCGGGTAGTCGCACTGCTCGGCGAGCCGGCGGTACGCCTCGATCATCACGACGGGGTCGTTGTGCTTGACGGAGATCTTGATGTCGCGGAAGTCGTGCTCCTCGAAGAGGGACGCCTCCCACAGGGCGGACTCGACGAGGGCCTCGGGCGTGGCCTTGCCGTACTTCTGGAGCAGGCGACGGTCCAGGGAACCGGCGTTGACGCCGATCCGGATCGGCGTGCCATGGTCTTTCGCGGCGCGCGCGATCTCCTTCACCTGGTCGTCGAACTTCTTGATGTTGCCGGGGTTCACGCGGACCGCCGCGCACCCGGCCTCGATGGCCGCGAAGACGTACTTCGGCTGGAAGTGGATGTCCGCGATGACCGGGATCTGCGACTTCCTCGCGATGGTGGCGAGGGCGTCCGCGTCGTCCTGGGTGGGGCAGGCGACGCGGACGATCTGGCAGCCGGACGCGGTCAGCTCCGCGATCTGCTGCAAGGTGGCGCCCACGTCCGACGTACGGGTCGTCGTCATCGACTGCACCGACACCGGGGCGCCGCCCCCGACCGCCACCGGCCCGACCTGGATCTGCCGCGACGGGCGCCGCGGCGCGACCGGACGAGCCGGCACCTCGGGAACGCCCAAGGGAACGGCGGTCATCGTGTCACTCCCGGTTTCCGGAGACGGTCTCGCGCATCGCCCGCAGCGACTCCTTCAGGGAGCTCATGGTGGCGAGCACGGCCGTCGGCTCGTAGCCGCAGTGCGCCATGCAGTTGTCGCAGCGCGGGTCCTTGCCGCGGCCGTACTTGTCCCAGTCGGTCTTCTCGACGAGTTCCCGGTACGTCGGCACGTACCCGTCGCTCATCAGGTAGCAGGGGCGCTGCCAGCCGAAGAGCGAGTAGTTCGGGATCGCCCACGCGGTGCACGGGAAGTCGACCTTGCCCTCCAGGAAGTCCAGGAAGAGCGGGGAGTGGTTGAGCCGCCACTTCTGGCGGTTGCCGCCCGCGAAGGCCTTCTTGAACAGCTCGCGGGTCTGCTCGACGCCGAGGAAGTGCTCCTGGTCGGGTGCCTTCTCGTAGGCGTAGGCGGGCGAGATCATCATCTCGTCGACCTTGAGGTCGTCGTTGAGGAAGTTGAGCACCTCGACGATGGTCTGCGGGGTGTCGGTGTTGAAGAAGGTGGAGTTGGTGGTCACCCTGAAGCCGCGCCGCTTGGCCTCCTTGATGGCCTCCACCGCCTCGTCGAACACACCCTCCTTCGCCACGGACTCGTCGTGCCGCTCCCGCAGCCCGTCGATGTGCACGGCGAAGGCGAAATAGGGGGAGGGCTTGAACTTGTCGATCTTCTTGCGCAGCAGCATCGCGTTGGTGCACAGGAAGACGTACTTCCGCTTGGCCACCAACTGCCGGACGATCTCGTCGATATGAGGGTGCATCAGGGGCTCACCGCCCGCGATGGAGACCATCGGCGCACCGGACTCCAGCACCGCGCCCACGGCCTGGGCCACCGGCATGCGCTGCTTGAGCACACCGGCCGGGTGCTGGATCTTGCCGCAGCCCTCGCACTTCAGATTGCAGGCGAAGAGCGGTTCCAGCTCGACGATGAGCGGAAACTTGTCCCGCCTGCGGAGCTTCTGTTCGGCCAGGTATGTAGCGACCTTGATGGACTGACGCAACGGCATGGCCATCTGGCTCACCTCCGAGGGAGCAGCAAGGAACGGTGCCATTCGAAAAATGCGGGAAGGATGGAACGGAGAACGCGGAAGGCCGATATCCCACCGCGCACCGTGCCGATCCGGACGAGTTCGTGTTCGGGAGCGTCCACGACGACCCGTACGGCCGCGACCGGGCGTTCGCCCGTGCGGACGGCGGCCAGGAGCGTGGCCGCCGACTCCATGTCCACCGCGATCGCGCCGGTGGCGAGCAGGTCGGACCGCTCGGGTCCCCTGACCACGTGGTCGGAGCCGGTGAGCGGGCCGGTGTGGACGGTGCGTCCGGGCAGCAGGCGCACGAGTTCTTTGACCAGTAGTTCGGTGCCCACGCACGGGACGGTCCCGCGCGGGTCCCGGGTCTCCTCGGCGACGACCAGGTCGCCGGGGTGCATCCCGGGGGCCAGCCCGGCACAGAAGCCGGTGGCCAGCACGGCCGTGTCGGCCGGTGCCGGGCCGGCCAGGAGCCGGGTGACGGAGCGTTCCGCCGCACGGGGCCCCATGCCCGTGCGGACGAAGGTCACCGGCCCGCCGGCACCGCTGCGGTCGCCGGTGCGCAGGGCGAGGCGCTCGATGCCGAGCGCGCAGGCGATCAGCAGCGGGGCAGGGGCGGGCTGGTTGGTCAATTCAGTCTCCCTCGGCCTGTGAGGAAGCCCTCTCGGCCCGGGCGAGCAGTTTGCGCTCGAAGGGGTCCCCGTGCAGGTACCGGCCGAGCGCGGTGAGCGGGAACACCTGCCGGTACAGGTGGTAGTTGATGGAGAAGTCCCAGGGAAAGCCGGTGCCGGTGAAGTACGGCTCGTCCCAGGTGCCGTCCTCCCGCTGGGTCCCGGCCAGCCACTGGACGCCGCGCTCGACGGCCTTGGAGTCCTTCTCCCCCGCCGCGAGCAGCGCCATCAGCGCCCACGCGGTCTGCGAGGCGGTGGAGGCGCCCCGGGCGCTCCACTCCTTGACGTACCGGTAGGAGCGCAGGTCCTCGCCCCAGCCGCCGTCGTCGTTCTGGACGCTCTCCAGCCAGGCCACGGCCCGGCGGATCGCGGGGTGCGAGCCGGGCAGTCCGGCCGCGGTGAGCGCGGGGACGACCGACCCGGTGCCGTAGATGTAGTTGACACCCCAGCGGCCGAACCACGAGCCGTTCGGCTCCTGTTCGGCGAGCAGCCAGTCGATGCCGCGCCGGGTGCGCGGGTCGTGGGCCAGGCCCTCGGCGGCGAGCATCTCCACGACGTGCGCGGTGACGTCCGCGGACGGCGGGTCGATCACCTCGCCGAAGTCGCAGAACGGCAGCCGGTTCGGGAACGGGCTGGTGTTGTCGACGTCGAAGGCGCCCCAGGCGCCGTTCCTCGACTGCATGCCGAGGTTCCAGCGCACGGCCCGCCCGATCGCGTGGTCCACGCGCTCCGGGTCGTGGTGCCGGACCCGGCGCAGTGCGAGGGCCACCTCGGCCGTGTCGTCGATGTCGGGGTAGTTGTCGTTGTGGAACTCGAACGCCCAGCCGCCCGGCGGGAGTCCGGGACGCTTCACGGCCCAGTCGCCGGGCCGGACGATCTCCTCGCCGAGCATCCAGTCGGCCGCCTTGACCAGCTGCGGGTGGTCCACCGGCAGTCCGGCGTCGACGAGGGCGATGGTGGCCAGGCAGGTGTCCCAGACCGGGGACTGGCAGGCCTCGATCATCCGGGCGCCGTCCTCGCGCCAGACGGCGAAACGGTCCAGCGAGGCGAGGCCCTCGCGCAGCACCGGGTGCTCCAGGTCGTAACCGAGCAGGTGCAGGGCGATGACCGAGTACACGGCCGGGGGCTGGATGCCGCCCCAGCAGCCGTCGTTCTCCTGCCGCTCGATGATCCAGCGCGCCGCCGAGTTCATCGCGGCCTTGCGGAGCCGGCGCACCGCGACCTTGCGGTAGCCGCGGACAACCTTGTCGAGCCGCTGGAAGAGGCCGTCCCAGCTCGCCACCGGGGCGAGCGGCTGCGGCGGATTGGGATTCGCCGGGTCGGTGTGCAGTTCGTCCAGAGCGAAGGGCGCCGGGCGCACCGGGCGCTTGGCGGAGACGATGGTGAGCGGCACGATGGTCTGCCGTGCCCAGCAGCCGAAGTTGTAGATGTTGAGCGGGAACCAGGTGGGGAAGTAGATCAGCTCCGGCGGGAGTTCGGGCAGGTCCTCCCACTTCCACCAGCCGAACAGGGCGAGCCAGATCCGGGTGAAGACCCGGGCGGCGGCGATGCCGCCGCGCTCGCGGATCCAGGCGGACGCCCTCGCCATGTGCGGGTCGCCGGGCGCGTCGCCGGCCAGGCGCAGGGCGACGTACGCCTCGATGGTGGCGGACAGTTCGCCGGGGCCGCCGTAGAAGGTGGCCCAGGTGCCGTCCGGGCGCTGCTCGCCGCGGATGAACCGGGCGGCGGCCTGCGCGGTGTGCTCGTCCAGGATGCCCAGGAACTGACGCAGCAGCAGGTCCTCGGCGTCCATGGTGACGTTGGTCTCCAGGTCGCCCTTCCACCAGCCCTCGGTGTCCTGCCCGGCGAGCAGGAAGTCGGTGGCGCGCCGTGCGGCACGGGCGGCGGCTTCTCGTACCCCGGCCGTCTCGGGGGTGATGAGGGTGGTGTCGCTGGCCGCGGCAGCGCGGGGCGGCAGGGTCGCCCCGGTGCTTCCGTCGGTCGTCGCTGTCATGGCTTCCCCTTCGTGCAGTCGTGCGAGTCGTGCTGCTGTGGGTCCGCCGTCGGCCGGTGTCCGCATCCCTGCGGCACCGGCCGGCGACTAAGCGAGGCAAGTTCGGCCGATAGTGATCATCTCTTTCGTACGACGACGAAGTCGGCGAGCGCCGTGAAGGAGTCCCGCACCGGGCCGGGCATGTCGACGGCGTCGAGGGCTTCGATGGCGATGGTGTGCTGACGGCGCGCTTCCTCGGCCGTCCACTCGCGGCCGCCGGCCTCCTCGATGAGGGCGGCGCGGGCCGCGAACTCCTCCTCGGAGAAGTTCTCGAAGTCGCTGCTCTTGGCGTCGGCTGCGAGGATCTCGCCGAGCTGCTCGGAGGCGGGGCCGCCGGCCGCGAGGGCGGCGACGACCGGCAGGGACTTCTTGCGCTGGCGCAGGTCGCTCCAGGTCTGCTTGCCGGTGGCCTCCGGGTCGCCCCAGATGCCGAGCAGGTCGTCGACGGCCTGGAAGGCGAGGCCGAGGTGGTAGCCGTACCGTTCCAGCGCGTCCGCGGTGGCGTCGTCGGCGCCGCCGAGGACCGCGCCGATGGAGGAGGCGCAGGCGAGCAGGGCACCGGTCTTGTTGCCCTCCATCTCCAGGCACTCCTCGACGCTGACGCGGTCGCGGTGCTCGTAGGAGATGTCCTGGGCCTGGCCGTCGATCAGGGCGCGGGTGGCGGTGGTCAGACGGCGGGTGGCGCGGCCCGCCTCGACCGTGCCGAGTTCCAGCAGGACCTCGTTGGCGAGGGCGAACAGGGCGTCGCCGACCAGGATGGCCTGGGCGGGGCCGTGCACCTTCCAGACGGTGTCGCGGTGCCGGCGCTGCTCGTCACCGTCCATCAGGTCGTCGTGCAGCAGCGAGAAGTTGTGCACGAGTTCGACGGCGACCGCGCCCGGGACGCCCGTCTCGGGTGCGGCGCCGGTGACCTCGGCGGAGAGCACGGCGAGCGCGGGACGGACGGCCTTTCCGCCGTCACCGTCGGCGGGGTTGCCGGCGGCGTCGATCCAGCCGAAGTGGTAGGCGGCGACGGTGTCCATGGGCGGCGCCAGGCGGTCGACGGCCTCGCGGAGCACCGGCGTGGCCAGGGTCCGGCCGCGCTCCAGCAGCGCGGTCACATCCACCGCGGGCCTCCGAGCGGGCGTCGCGGCCGGGGGCACAGTGGGCACAGTCTCTCCTCTTGTTGCGGTACCGGGGGTGCGGGAACCTGCCGCCTGCCGGTCGGGCATCAGGCCGCCTCCTCGAACTCGAAGAGGTGGCGGGGGCGGGGCCGGCCCAGGGCGCTGAGGGCGGCGTCGGCCGCGCTCACTCCACTGCGGACCGCACTCTCCATGGTCGCGGGCCACCCGGTGGCGGTCCACGCTCCGGCCAGGTACAGGCCGGGTGCCTTGGTGCGGGCGCCGGGCCGCAGCCGCCCGACACCGGGGGTGGGGGCGAACGTGGCCGTGCGCTCCCGGGTCACGAAGAAGTCCTCCACCACGGCCGTGCGCGTCCCCGGGATCAGCCGCTCCAGCTCGGGCAGGTAGCGCTCGCGGAGGTCGGCGACAGGCGTGTCGATCTCGTCCTGCGCGGCCGACTGGGACAGCGCCAGGTACTGTCCCGGCCGCCGCCCGCCACCACCCTTGTACGGAGGCTCTTCGGGCCCGCCTCCCGACAGCCCCGAGGCGTGGGTGCGGTCGAACACCCACTGCACGGGGGTGCCGACGGCCGCGAAGAAGGGGCGCGCGAGCACCTGGCGGTCGTAGACGACGTGGATGTTGAGGATCGGCGCGGTGCCGATCTCCAGCAGCCGCTCGGGGGCGTCGAGGGCGCCGGGCGGCAGCAGTTCGTGGGTCTCGCGCTGGGGTACGGCGAGGACGACGGCGTCCGCGGAAAGCGTCTCGCCGGGAACCTGAACGTTCCAGCTTCCGTTCTCGTTGATAGAGACGGAGGTGACGCGTGTACGGACCTCGGTACGGACGCCCGCGGAGTCGAGCGCCTTGCGGGCCAGCCGGTCGTGCAGTTCGCCCAGCGGGACATGGGCCCAGCCGATGTCGGCCGCGCCCGGGTCGGACAGCAGACCGGTCTTGAACACCATCGCGGCGAGCCCCAGCGAGGCGTCGCCCGCGACCGCGTTGAGGGTGGCGACCCCGACCAGGTCCCACAGGGCCTCGACGGCGCGCGCCGACTGGCCGTGCGCGGCCAGCCAGCTGCCGAAGTCCTGGGTGTCCAGGGCCGGATCGGCGAGGTCGAGCCCCTTCAGCGCGAGCGCGGCACGCCCGACGGCCGCGCGCTCGGCGAGCGAGAGGTGCGGATAGGCGGCCAGGCTGCGCCCCAGGTGGAGGGGTACGGGCAGCGGGTCGCGCCGCAGCCTGCCGAGCCGCCGTCCCTCGGGCTTGGCGACGTCGACGACGGGCACGTCCAGGCGGTCCTGAAGCGGTGCCAGTGCCGTGCCCTCGATGCGGTCGAGGAACCAGCGGTAGGCGGTGCAGCAGCGCAGGTACACGTGCTGGCCGTTGTCGACGGTCAGTTCGCCGCGCTGGAAGGAGAAGGCGAGGCCGCCCAGCCTGGGCCTGCCCTCGAGCAGGGTGACCCGGACCCCGGCGTCGGCGAGGGCGAGCGCCGCGGTGATCCCGGCGAGGCCGCCGCCGACCACGACCGCGCTGCGGCCTGTCGTCCGCGGGCCGTCGGCCCGTGCCCGGGCGGGGGGTGAGCCGTCGCTCATCGTGCGTCCTTCCGTGCGTGCCGAGCGTGCTGGTTGAACGGTGCACGCCCGGCCGTCGCAGTCAGGGACGCCACGCCGCAGCGGAGGGTTGCCTGCCGCTTGCGGTCCGGTTCGGGGCACTCCATCAGGCGCGCCTCCTGACGGAGCGCCGGGAGACATGGCGGGTCACATGCCGGGTGTCGAGTCCGGACAGGCCGCGCACGGCGACGTAGGCCTTCTCGTGTCCGGGCAGGGAGACGCGGCCGCGCAGCACCGCCTCCGGGTCGCGCTCGATGCGGTCCAGCAGGCGGCGGTAGATGCCGGCCATCGCGGCCACGCAGGCGCCGCTGCGCCGGTCGAGCATGGGCAGCAGCCGGTAGCCCTCGGCGAACAGGGCCCGGGCGCGCCGCACTTCGAAGTGGACGAGGCCGGCGAAGTCGGAGCCCTCCGGCGGGGTCGGCCCGTTGAACCCGGCCGAACAGCCGAACTTGGCGAGGTCGTCGGCGGGCAGGTAGGTCCGGCCGCCCATGGCGTCCTCGCGGACGTCGCGGAGGATGTTGGTGAGCTGGAGTGCGAGGCCCAGGGTGTCGGCGTACTCGGCCGCGCGCTCGGCGCCGCGCGCGCCCGGTTCGGTGCCGAACACGCCGAGCGAGAGGCGGCCGATGGCACCGGCGACACACCGGCAGTACGCCTTGAGGTCGTCCCAGGTCTCGTAGGTCTCCCCGCGCACGTCCATCTGGACGCCGTCGATCAGCTCGTCGAGCCCGCCGAGCGGGATCGGGAAGGTGCCGGCGGCGTGGCCGAGGGCGACGGCCACCGGGTCGGTGTCGTCCTCCTCGACCTCCTCCCCGCGGACCCGGACGAGCAGCGCCCGGGTGTCCTCCAGGCGCGCCAGCTTGGTCTCACCGGGCAGGTCGCCGTCGCCGATGTCGTCCACGCGCCGGGAGAACGCGTACAGCGCCGACATGGCGCGCCGCTTGGCCGTCGGCAGCAGCCGGATGCCGTACGCGAAGTTACGGGCCTGCTGCCCGGTGACGGCCTCGCAGTAGCTGTAGGCGGCGAGTACCGGTGCGGACACGTGCGGCGGAGAATCCACGGTCCGGATCACCCCTCTCCTCGCAGGATCACGCCCGCCTCACGCAGCAACTGGAGCTTGCCGGGTCTGGGCGGGCCGGGAAGTACGTCGTATTCGGCGGCGGCGATCGCCCGGATCGCCGCCCTTCCCCCCGCCACGAACCCCGCGAGCAGCAGCTTCAGCCTGCCGTGGACGCTACCCACCAGGGGGGCGCCTTCATTCAGCAGATCGCGGGCGCGTTGTGCTTCGTATGCAACCAGGGCGCGCACCGATGCGCCTGTGGCTTTCGCGGCGAGGTCCGCTTCCTGGACGTGGAAGTGCTTCATGTCCTCGGCGGGGAGGTAGATCCGGTCGCGGCGGAGGTCCTCGGCGACGTCCTGGAGGTGCTCCACGATCTGGAGTGCGGTGCAGATCGCGTCGGACAGCCGGATCCGTTCGGGGGTCGAGGTGCCGGTGACGGCGAGGACGAGACGGCCGACGGGGTTGGCCGACAGTTCGCAGTAGGCGAGGAGGTCGTCGTAGGTCTCGTACCGGGTGACGAGCTGGTCCTGGCGGTTGGCGGCGATCAGGCCGAGGAACGGCTCGGGGGTCAGGGCGCGGCGGCGGACGGTGGGCTGGAGGCGGCGCAGCAGCGGGTGGTGCGGGGTGCCGTCGAAGACGCGGCGCAGGTCCTCTTCGAAGGCGTCGAGGAGGACCAGGCGGTCCTCCGCGCCGTCGGCCGACACGCCGAGCAGCCGGGCGTCGGCTCCGCCGGGGGCGAGGTCGCCGTCGCCGATGTCGTCCACGAGGCGGGCGAAGCCGTAGACGGCCATGAGGTCGTCGCGCCAGACCCGGGGCAGGAAGAAGGGGGCCACGGGGAAGTTCTCGCTCGCGGCCTTGTCCAGCGTGGCGCGTTCCGGACCGGGCGCCGTGGCGGTGCCGGTCATCGGGGGCTGCCCGGGGCGGGGACGGCACATGCTGCGCTGAGCTGGGGAGTTTCCGTAGCCATTGCCGTCACATCTCCCGTTCTACACTGCCGACCCAATACACACTATTTCGGACACGCCGCCCCGCAATGCACAGGGGCACCCCCGCGGAGGGCGGTGTGCATTATCGCCCTACTTGCCGGTTTCCGGCACCGGTACAGCTTACGTTGTACAACGCAGCACGGACCCTCGGGGTGTCCTGCGCATCACAACAACACACCGATTGGCTCCAAGATTCCTTAAGCCAGTGCGAGTTGACGTTTCCTTTGCAGACACAGGGCCCCGCCGGACGAATTCCGGCGGGGCCCTGGCCGAAACGGGTCACTTGCCCGTGAACTTCTCATACTCCTTCAGGACCTCGTCCGTGGGCCCGTCCATCCGCAGTTCACCGCGCTCCAGCCACAGCACGCGGTTGCAGGTGTCACGGATGGACTTGTTGTTGTGACTCACCAGAAAGACCGTTCCGGCCTCTTTGCGCAGTTCCCGGATCCGGTCTTCGGAGCGCTTCTGGAACTTGCGGTCACCGGTGGCCAGCGCCTCGTCGATCATCAGGACGTCGTGATCCTTGGCGGCGGCGATGGAGAAACGCAGTCGGGCCGCCATGCCGGAGGAGTAGGTCCGCATCGGCAGGGTGATGAAATCGCCCTTTTCGTTGATGCCGGAGAAGTCGACGATGTCCTGGTAGCGCTCCTTGATCTGCTCCCGGGACATGCCCATGGCGAGGCCGCCCAGAATGACGTTCCGCTCGCCGGTCAGGTCGTTCATCAGAGCCGCGTTCACCCCCAGCAGGGAGGGCTGGCCGTCGGTGTAGACCTTGCCCTTCTCCGCGGGCAGCAGGCCGGCGATGGCGCGCAGCAGGGTGGACTTGCCGGAGCCGTTGGAGCCGATCAGGCCGATGGCCTCGCCGCGGTAGGCGACGAAGGACACCCCGCGCACGGCGTGCACCTTGCGCACGCCCCGCTCCTCGCCGCGCTTGAGGATCCGGCTCAGTGCCGCCGTCGCGCTGCCCTTGCCGGTCTTCGCGCCGTTGACCCGGTAGACGATGTGCAGCTCGTCCGCGATGACCGTCGGGCGCCGGTCCTGGGTGTTCTGCTCAGCCACGGCCGTACCGCTCCTCCGCCTTCCAGAAGTACACGAAGCCGCCGAAGAAGAGGACCACGGCCCAGAACAGGGCGATGGCCCACACGTGCGGCGGCAGGTTCGAGGCACCGTAGTCGTCGATCAGAGCGAAGCGCATCAGGTCCATGTAGACCGCGGCCGGGTTGACCTGGAGCACCCGGACGATCCACTCCGGACGCCCGGCCAGCATCGTGTTGATCGAGAACATGACGCCGGAGGCGTACATCCAGGTGCGCAGGATGAACGGCATCAGCTGCGCGAGGTCGGGCGTCTTGGAGCCCAGGCGGGCCACGATCAGCGCGAGCCCGGTGTTGAACAGGAACTGGAGCGCCAGCACCGGCACGATCAGCAGCCAGGACAGGCCCGGGTAGCTGCCGAAGCCGATCGCCACGAGGAACAGCACCAGCATCGAGAACAGCAGCTGCTGAAGCTGCTGGAGCGAGAAGGAGACCGGCAGGGAGGCGCGCGGGAAGTGCAGGGCGCGCACCAGGCCGAGGTTGCCGGAGATCGCACGGACGCCCGACATGATCGAACTCTGGGTGAAGGTGAACACGAAGACGCCGGTGACCAGGAACGGGATGTACACGTCCCGGGACATGCCACGGCCGGCGTGCAGGATCAGGCCGAAGATGAAGAAGTAGACGGCCGCGTTCAGCAGGGGGGTGGCCACCTGCCAGACCTGGCCGAGCTTGGCCTGGCTGTACTGGGCGGTCAGCTTCGCCTGGGAGAAGGCGAGGATGAAGTGACGGCGCCCCCACAGCTGACGGATGTACTCCCCGAGCGAGGGCCGGGCGCCGCTCACGGAGAGCCCGTACTTCGCGGCCAGCTCGGCCGCCGTCAGTCCCTCGTCGGGCGACGGGGCCGCGGTCACCGCGACCGTGCCGTCGTGCGTGGTCTCACTCACAGGGGGAAACTTTCGTCTTCGGGTTCGTCTGCTGCGCGCCGCCGCGTCGGCGGACGCGTGTCCATGAGGTGTCCGACAGTCGCGACCTCACAGGGTCGAGCTTGTCAGATGACCGGGGGGCGGCCCAGTCGGGTGAGTCGCCACACCGTACGCCACCGCATCGGCCGGCGGGGACCGCACGGCGTGGACCAGCCCTCCCGGAAGCCGCCGAACCAGGCCCGCAGGGCCGGCCGCGAGGGGCGGCGGAGCAGGGTGAGCAGCAGCCAGACCCCGAGGTAGACCGGGACCAGGGGGGCCGGGAGGTTGCGGCGGGCGAGCCAGACGCGGTTGCGGGCGACCATGCGGTGGTAGACCGCGTGCCGCGAGGGCGCGGTCGTCGGGTGGTACAGCACCATGTCGGACCGGTAGTCGATCATCCAGCCCGCGTCGAGGGCCCGCCATGCCAGGTCGGTTTCCTCGTGCGCGTAGAAGAACGCGTCCGGCAGGCCGCCGACGTCCGCGAAGACGCGGGTGCGGACGGCGTTGGCGCCGCCGAGGAAGGTGGTGACCCGGGAGGAGCGCATCGGGTCGGAGGCCCGCAGCCGGGGCACGTGCCGGCGCTGGGTCTCGCCGGTCTCGGGGTCGGCGATGCGGAAGCTGATGATGCCGAGTTCGGGGTCCGCGGCGAACGCCTCGCGGCACAGCTCGGCGGTGTCGTGGCGGGCGAGCAGGCCGTCGTCGTCGAGGAAGAGCAATATGTCGACATCACGGCCACCGGGCCCGAAGGCCTCTATGCCGACGTTGCGACCGCCGGGGATACCCAGGTTCTCGGGCAGCTCCATGGTCCGTACGCCCTCGGGGACGTCCGGCACGGGCGAGCCGTTGCCGACCACGACCACCTCGACCGGGTCGCCGTCCTGCTTGGCGACCGAGTCGAGCAGGGCCCGCAGTTCGTCGGGCCGGTTGCCCATGGTGATGACGACCGCGCCGACCTTCACGGGCGCGCTCACTTGAGCCTGCTGGAGGCGAGGATGGACACCAGGTGCAGCAGCGTCTGGAGCAGGGCGATGCCCGCGAGGACGGCCGTGCCGAGGCGGGTGAAGAAGAGGTCGCCGCGGGCCTGGTCCACGATCGCCAGGACCAGGATGAGCAGCGAGGCCTCGATGCCGAGGATCAGCCGGTGGAACTTGAACGCGGCGGCGGCCCGGCGGGCCAGCGCCATCCCGGAGGAGCGCATCTCGGAGGCGGTCTCCTGCACCGGCGGTTTGCCCGCCTGGTGCCGGGCGACGCCGACCAGGTCGGTCTCGGCCTTGATCAGGATCGCACCGAGCGCGGCCAGCGTGCCGAGGAAGGCCCACAGCCAGTCGATGCGGCCGCTGCCCCACAGGTCCGCGGCGCGCAGGCCGAAGCCGACGAGCACCGCGGCGTCGGTGAGGTAGGCGCCGACCCGGTCCAGGTAGACGCCGTTCAGCGAGTACTGCTTCTTCCAGCGCGCGATCTCGCCGTCGACGCAGTCCAGCAGCAGGTACATCTGGACGCACAGCACACCGAGCACGGCGCCCGGGATCCCCGGCACCAGGAGTGCCGGGGCCGCGAGCACGCCGAAGACGGTCATCAGGTACGTGAGCTGGTTGGGCGTGACCCTGGTGTTCACCAGGTAGCGGTCGACGCGCAGGGAGACCTCTCGCATGTAGAGGCGTCCCATCCAGTGCTCACCGCTGCGCCGGTCCTTCACCCCCGCGGGGTGGACGACCGGACGGAGTTCAGCTACCGATGGCCTTGACATAGTCGGCGTAGGTGTCCTTGATCTGGTTCGTCTTGAGGTCGAGGTGTTCGATGATCGTGTAGCGGCCGGGCCGGGTCTCCGGAGCGAACTCCACCGCGCGGACGAACTCGTCCACCGTGAAGCCGATCTCCTCCGGCAGCACCGGAAGCCCGTGCCGGCGCAGCACCTGCGCCATGTACGCCGACTCCTCGTGGGCGCCGCGCAGGTACATCGCGAAGGCGGCGCCGAGACCGCACTGCTCGCCGTGGGCCGCGGCGCGCTTGGGGTAGAGCAGGTCGAAGGCGTGGTTGATCTCGTGGCAGGCGCCGGAGGAGGGGCGGGAGTCACCCGACACGGACATGGCGATACCGGTGAGGACCAGCGCCTCGGCCAGCACCTGGAGGAAGTCGTCGTCGCCGACTCCGCCCGGGTGCCGGAGCACCGCCTCGCCGGCCTGCCGGGCCATCGCGGCGGCCAGGCCGTCGATCTTCTCGCCGTTGACCTGGTGGGCCAGCTCCCAGTCCGCGACCGCGGAGATGTTGGAGATGGCGTCGCCGATGCCGGAGCGCACGAACCGGGCCGGGGCCTCGCGGATCACATTGAGGTCGATGACCACCGCGATCGGGTTCGGCACGCCGTACGAGCCGCGGCCCGCGTCGTTGTCGAGGGTGGCGACCGGCGAGCACAGGCCGTCGTGGGCGAGGTTGGTGGCGACGGCGACCAGCGGCAGGCCGACCCGGGCCGCCGCGAACTTGGCGCAGTCGATGATCTTGCCGCCGCCGAGGCCGACGACCGCGTCGTAGTGGCCGGCCTTTATGTCGCCCGCCAGCCGGATCGCGTCGTCGATGGTGCCGCCGCCGACCTCGTACCAGGTGGCGCCGGGCAGCGAGGGGGCGATCCGCTCGCGCAGCCGGGCCCCGGAGCCGCCGCTGACGGCGATGGCCAGCCGGCCGGACTGCGAGATGCGCTCGTCGGCCAGGACCCCCGCCAGGTCGTCCAGGGCACCCGGGCGGATGTCCACGACGACCGGCGAGGGGATCAGCCTCGTCAGTACTGGCACGCGATCTCCCGTCCACGGGCGAGATCGTCGTGGTTGTCGATCTCGACCCACTTGACGTCACCGATCGGCGCCACGTCGATCCGGAAGCCCCGGTCGACCAGCTCCTGGTAGCCGTGCTCGTAGAACTGCTGCGGGTCGGTCTCCCAGACCGTCTTCAGCGCGTCGGCGAGGTCGGCCGCGGCGTCGCCCTCGATCAGGGTGACGCCGATGTACTCGCCGGTGGCCTCGGCCGGGTCCATCAGCTTGGTGATCTTCGTCATGCCCTTGTCGGGGTCGACGACGACCTTCATCTCCTCGTCGGCCAGGCTCTTCACCGTGTCCAGGGCGAGGATGATCCGCTTGCCCTCGCCGCGGGCGGCGAGCAGCGTCTTCTCGACGGAGACCGGGTGGACGGTGTCGCCGTTGGCGAGGATCACGCCGTCCTTGAGCGCGTCACGGCCGCACCACAGGGAGTAGGCGTTGTTCCACTCCTCGGCCTTGTCGTTGTCGATGAGGGTGAGCTTGAGGCCGTACTTCTGCTCCAGGGCCGCCTTGCGCTCGTACACGGCCTCCTTGCGGTAGCCGACGATGATCGCGACCTCGGTCAGCCCGATCTCGGCGAAGTTGCCGAGGGTGAGGTCGAGCACCGTGATCGAGTCCTCTATGCCCGCGGGCCCCACCGGCACCAGCGCCTTGGGCAGGGTGTCGGTGTAGGGGCGCAGACGCCGTCCGGCGCCGGCCGCGAGCACGAGGCCGATCATGCGGGTTCTCCTTCGTCGTGTACGGCGGGCGCCCCAGCGGACACCCAGAAGCGGATGCTCTCGACGAGCACCACGAGGGCGACGGCCACGGCGAGGACCGTGAGCGCAACCGTGAACTGCGAGGCGGTGAGCACCGTGGCCAGGACGGTGACGAGCAGCGTCCGCCCCTCGTGCCCCCCGATGGAGCGCACCAGCCAGGCCGGGGGCGCTCCGGCGTTGCCGCGGATGCGGTACACCGTGTCGTAGTGATGGTAGGCGACGGCGGCCACCAGGCCGAAAGCCGCTGGAAGCGCCCCGTTCACCTCGGCCCGCGCGGCGAGGACCAGAATCGTGCAGTACTCGGCGGCGCGGAACACGGGCGGGACCAGCCAGTCGAGCGGGCCCTTGAGGGACCGGGCGACGGCGCGGCCCGAGGTGGCGACGTAGACGAGCGCGCCGACCACCGTCTGCCAGTTCCCGAAGGACCGCAGGGAGACGTCGATCAGGAGCACCGCGGCGCCGGCCGCCGCCCACAGCGGCGCGGCGAAGGCATTCCGGGGGGAACGGCGGCCCAGCCTCTTGGCCCCGGTACCGGCGAGCGGTCCGGTGTCCGTCAGGTCCGCCAGTGCCTGCGCCGCCCGGTCCGTGCGCTCGGCCTTCCGCGTCAGCGACCGCAGCACGCGTCCCGCCGTGGTGTACGTCGCGGCGAAGGCGCAGCCGATGAGCAGGGCGTAGAAGGTGATCCGGGGGGTCGTGAGCGCCGTGAGGACCGCGATCATCGCCCAGCGTTCGCCGATGGGCAGGACGATCATGCGGCGCACCCAGACCGTCCAGCCGACGCTGTCGAGCTTGTCGGAGAGCGCGGCGGTGGGGCTGGTGTTGGCGGTGGCGTCGTGGTTGGCCTCGTTGAAGGAGAAGTCGACCACGTGCCGGCAGGTCTGGAGCACCATCGCGCCGAGGGCGAGGGCCCAGACGTCGTCGCCGCCGCGGGCCGCGCCGAGGGCGAGGCCCGCGTAGTAGGCGTACTCCTTGGCCCGGTCGAAGGTGGCGTCCAGCCAGGCGCCGAGCGTGGAGTACTTCAGGGCGTAGCGGGCGAGCTGGCCGTCGGTGCAGTCCAGGACGAAGGACGCGATGAGCAGCACGCCGGCCGCGACGAAGCCGCCGCGGGTGCCGGTCGCCGCGCAGCCGGCCGCGACGAGCGCGGTGAGCAGCGAGGCGGTGGTGACCTGGTTGGGGGTGAGGCCGCGGCGGGCGCACCAGCGGGCGATGTAGCGCGAGTAGGGGCTGATGAAGTAGGTGGTGAAGAAGCCGTCCCGGGACTTCACGGCCGACTTCAGGCGTACGGCCTCGTCGTCGACGGCGGCGACGGCCTGCCGGACCTCGTTGCGGGCCTGCGGGTCGGCCGGCACGGCGGCGACCAGGCTGCCCAGCTCGGGCCGGTGCACCGCGCCGCCGTCGGTGTCGAGGGCGGCGACGACGCGGTCGGCGAGGCTGTCCACGGCGAGCGCGGGGCCGCCGCCCGGTCCGAGCGGGGCCGGGCCCTCGACGGTCGTGCCGTCGCCCGCGGAGGTCTCACGGGCCATGGCCCGGGTGAGCTGCTGCCGGGCGGCCGGCTGGGCGGTGACGGCGCCCGGGACGGCGGCGAGCGGGAAGCGCGGGTCGGTCAGGCCGAGGCGCAGCGCGTGCGGGTGACCGACGAAGCGGGCGTCGACGAGGGCCACGCGCCGGTCGGCCGGCACGGCCGCGAGCAGGGTCTCCGCCTCGGCGGCGTCGGCGGCCGTGCGCACCTCGAAGCCGAGGGACCGCAGATCGCTCTCCAGTGACGATCCGGGGACCGGCTGACCGGTGACGATGGCCGTCGACAACCGAACTCACTCCCTGGGTGCCGGCGCGCGGGCGCCGGTCTTTCGCGTGGTGGGGCGCCCTGCCTGCGGCACCCGGGCGGCATGTCGGCAGAGGCTATCCGATGGGCCGCGGTCCGTGTTCACCGGCCGTTCACGGCCCGGCCCACGAGGGCTGACCCGGCCTTTGCCGCGATCATCATCGTGGATCCGGGGCCCGGCCCACAAACCCATGGGGGCAGACCCGGGCAACCGGGACACGGGGTGGCTCGGCATAGGGTGGGCGACCATGACGTGGCTGATCACCGGCGGGGCCGGATACATCGGGGCGCACGTGGCACGGGCCATGGCGGGCGCCGGGGAGAGTGTCGTGGCGCTGGACGACCTGTCGGCCGCGGTGCCCGCGCGGCTGCCGGCGGACGTGCCGCTCGTGCGGGGCTCGACGCTGGACGGTCCGCTGCTGAAGCGGGTCCTCGCGGAGTACGGCGTGACGGGCGTCGTCCATCTCGCGGCGCGCAAGCAGGTCGCGGAGTCGGTGGCCGACCCCACCCGCTACTACCGGGAGAACGTGGGCGGTCTGGCCACGCTGCTGGACGCGGTCGCGGAGGCGGGCGTCGGCCGGCTGCTGTTCTCCTCGTCGGCGGCGGTGTACGGCAACCCGGACGTGGACCTGATCACCGAGGACACCCCGTGCGCCCCGGTCAACCCGTACGGCGAGACCAAGCTGGCCGGGGAGTGGCTGGTGCGGGCGGCCGGGCGGGCGCACGGCATCTCCACGGCCTGCCTGCGCTACTTCAACGTGGCGGGCGCGGCGGCGCCGGAGCTGGCGGACACCGGTGTGTTCAACATCGTGCCGATGGTCTTCGACCGGCTCACCCGTGACGAGGCTCCGCGGATCTTCGGCGACGACTACCCGACGCCGGACGGCACCTGCGTCCGGGACTACATCCACGTCGCCGATCTCGCGGACGCCCACCTGGCGGCGGCCCGGCGGCTCGCGGCCGGGGACCTCGACGGCGATCTGACACTGAACATCGGCCGGGGCGAGGGGGTCTCGGTGCGCGAACTGATCACCGTCATCGGCGAGGTCACCGGTGACCGCCGGGCACCCCTGGTCGAGGACCGCCGGCCCGGGGACGCGCCGCGCGCGGTGGCGTCGGCCGAGCGGGCCGCCGCGACACTGGGCTGGCGGGCCGGCCGCGGGGTACGGGAGATGATCGAGTCGGCGTGGGCGGGCTGGCGACTGCACCACGGCGGATAGCCGCCGGCCCGGACGGCGGGTCGGCCGACAGGGCGGACCGGCCCGGAGGCGGGTGTCCGGCGCCTGCCGGACCGCGGATGAGAAAACGACCACAACCCGCGCGCGAACCAACAAAGCCGACCCCCGGCCCATACGCGAGCCGACACAGCCGACCCCCGGCCCCCGCGCGCGAGCCGACACCCGACCCCCGGCCCGCGCCTGATCCGGCACCGCGACCTCCGGCCCGTACGCGAGCCGACACAGTCGGCCGTCGGCTCGCGCGTGAGCCGAGCACGGCCGCCTCAGGCCCGCGCGCGAGCCGGCACTCCCGGCGCCGCCGTTCGGCGGGGGCGTCCGCAGCCTCCTGACCTGCGTAACGGTTTTCGCAGGTCAGGGCACATGACAACGGTGTTCAGTGCCGCGTTGCCAGATACCCCCCACCCGTAGTTCACTGGGGCTCCTGGCAGGCACACGGAAGGCGGTAGTCATGGGGGCAGGGCACGACCACGGGCACGCGCACTCCCACGCGCCGGCTCCGGGTACGGCCACGGCCGCGTACCGGGGCCGGCTGCGCATCGCGCTCGGCATCACGCTCATGATCATGGTGGTCGAGATCGCCGGCGGCCTCCTCGCGGACTCGCTGGCGCTGATCGCGGACGCCGCGCACATGGCGACCGACGCGGTGGGCCTCGGCATGGCGCTGCTCGCCGTCCACTTCGCGAACCGTCCGCCGAGCACCAACCGCACCTTCGGCTACGCCCGCGCCGAGATCCTCGCCGCCCTGGCCAACTGTCTGCTGCTGCTCGTGGTCGGCGGATACGTCCTGTACGAGGCGGTCCAGCGGTTCGTCGAGCCCGCCGACACCCGGGGCGGCCTGATGATCGTGTTCGGTCTGATCGGCCTGGCCGCGAACTCCGTCTCGCTGGTCCTGCTGATGCAGGGGCAGAAGGAGAGCCTGAACGTGCGCGGCGCCTTCCTGGAGGTGGCCGCGGACGCGCTGGGCTCGGTGGCCGTGCTCCTCTCGGCGACGGTGATCCTGACCACCGGCTGGCAGGCGGCCGACCCGATCGCCTCGCTGGTCATCGGGCTGATGATCGTGCCACGGACGCTGAAGCTGCTGCGCGAGACGCTGGACGTGCTGCTGGAGGCGGCCCCCAAGGGTGTCGACATGGCGGAGGTCCGGACTCACATCCTGGCGCTGGACGGCGTGGAGGACGTGCACGACCTGCACGCCTGGACGATCACCTCGGGCATGCCGGTGCTGTCGGCCCACGTGGTGGTCAGTTCCGAGGTGCTGAACGCCATAGGGAACGAGAAGATGCTGCACGAGCTGCAGGGCTGCCTCGGCCACCACTTCGACGTGGAGCACTGCACCTTCCAGCTGGAACCGGGCGGGCACGCGGAGCACGAGGCACGGCTGTGCCACTGACCGTACGGACTGCCGTTCGGCGCACCCCAGGACGGTTCCCGGCGGCGGACGCCGGGCACGATGATCTACCGGATCCGACTCGCGGTACCGCGCCGCGCGCGTACGCGCGGACGTGCCGGGAGTGCCGGATTCGTACGGCAGACTTGGGGCGCTAGGACCGAAGCGAAGGATGGGCATGCCGATCACACCTGCCACCGCGACGCACAGCTCGTCGAACGGCACCGCAGAGGCGATTTTGCTGGAACTGGTCGACGAGAAGGGCGTGACGATCGGCACCGCGGAGAAGCTCGCCGCGCACCAGCCACCGGGGCAGCTGCACCGGGCGTTCTCGGTGTTCCTCTTCGACGACCACGGCCGGCTGCTGCTCCAGCAGCGGGCGCTCGGCAAGTACCACTCCCCCGGTGTGTGGTCCAACACCTGTTGCGGCCACCCGTACCCGGGAGAGGCGCCGTTCGCGGCGGCCGCCCGGCGCACGTACGAGGAGCTGGGTGTGTCGCCGTCGCTGCTGGCGGAGGCCGGCACGGTCCGTTACAACCACCCGGACCCCGACTCGGGCTTGGTGGAGCAGGAGTACAACCACCTGTTCGTCGGGCTGGTGCAGGCACCGCTCGGCCCGGACCAGGAGGAGGTCGCCTCGACCGCCTTCGTGACGGCGGCCGAGCTGGCCGAGCGGCACGCCCGGGACCCGTTCTCGGCCTGGTTCATGACCGTGCTGGACGCGGCCCGCCCCGCGATCAGGGAGCTGACGGGCCCGTCCGCGGGCTGGTGACCTTTCCCGGTCCCGCTACGAGAGCGCCGCGGGCTTGAGCGGCAGGGCGACCCAGATCACCTTGCCGCCGCTCGCGGTGTGCTCCACGTCGACGACACCGCCCGCCTCCCGGGCCACCTCACGGACCAGGAGCAGCCCCCGGCCGCCGGTCTGGCCGTGGTCGGCCTCCAGGGCGGTCGGCCGGTAGGGATGGTTGTCCTCGACGGACACCCGCACCCACTCGGCCCCCACCGCCACCTCCACGGCGAGCACCGGCGACAGCAGCGCCGCGTGCCGGACCGCGTTGGTGACCAGCTCGGAGACGATCAGCAGCAGCCCGTGCACCAGGTCGTCGGAGACCGGCACGCCCTGGCGCAGCAGCAGGTCCCGTACCGCGTGCCGGGCCTGCGGGACCGAGGCGTCCACCGCGGCCGCGGTGAACCGCCAGACGCCTTCGTACGGCAGGGGATCCGGTGGACGTTCGCCGCGCCCCGCCGGGCGCGGGCCGTCCCCGCGCCCGTGGTTGTCCATCGTCCGGTCGCCACCCTCGCGCTCGATTGTCACCACACGTCGAGTGTTGGTAACGAGGCGCCCCCGCCCGGATACCTGAACACAAGTCAGCGGGTATCGAACGGTTTCTGACCGACTGCGCCCCAGCCGGTCGCGGGTCGGACTGTTCCTGTTCTTAGGACGCCGGTTCGCGAACTAGTCGGGTTGTACGGGTTCGGCCTGCCACCGGGCAGGCGCCCTTCGATACGATCCGCCGCATGGAGCCCCAGCTGTCCCACCAGGTCACCGACTCCGTCGCCACCGTGGTGATCCGTCATCCCGCCAAGCGCAACGCCATGACGACCGCGATGTGGCGTTCCCTTCCCCCGATGCTGGACGCGCTTGCACGTGACCCCGGTGTACGGGCGCTGGTGCTCACCGGCGAGGGCGGCACCTTCTGCGCGGGCGCCGACATCTCCACGCTCCGGGGCGCGGCGCAGGAGCCGCAGTCCCTCGCGGTGGCGGCCGAGGAGGCCCTGGCCGCGTTCCCCAAGCCGACCGTCGCCGCGGTGCGCGGGCACTGCGTGGGCGGGGGGACGCAGCTCGCGGCGGCCTGCGATCTGCGGCTGGCGGAGGAGGGGGCGCTGTTCGGGGTGACACCGGCGAGGCTCGGCGTCGTCTATCCGTCCGCCTCGACCCGCCGCCTGACGTCCCTGGTCGGCCCGGCCACGGCCAAGTACCTGCTGTTCACGGCCGAGTTGATCGACGCCGGGCGGGCGCTGGGCACCGGCCTGGTGAACGAGGTGCTGCCCGAGGGAGAGCTGGACAAGCGGGTCGCCGAACTGACCCGGGTCCTGGTGTCCCGCTCGCAGCTCACCCAGGCCGCCGCCAAGGAGTTCGCGGACGGCCGCACCGACCGCGACGCCCACTGGAGCGCGCAGGCGCGCGGCAGCGGCGACACCGCGGAGGGGGTCGCCGCGTTCCTGGAGCGCCGGCAGCCGCGCTTCACCTGGAACGTGTCCGCGTCGGGCTGAAGCGGCTCCCGTCGCGGAACTCCGCGACGAGGTGCTCGGGCGCCTTCTCGGGCGACCCGGCGTCGTACGGCGGCTGGGGATCGTACTCGGTCAACAGCTGCACGGCCTGGGCGTGTTCGTCGCCGGCGATGGTGCCGAGGAGCGTGAGGCCCATGTCGATGCCGGACGACACGCCCGCGGCGGTGACGTACTTGCCGTCCACGACCACGCGTTCCCCCGTCGGCTCGGCCCCGTAGTCGCGCAGATGGTCCAGGGCGAGCCAGTGCGAGGTGGCGCGGCGGCCGCGCAGCAGCCCGGCGGCGGCCAGCAGCAGCGAGCCCGTGCACACCGAGGTGGTCCAGGTGCTGGTGGCGTCCGCCGCGCGCAGCCAGTCCAGCAGGACGGTGTTCTCCATCTGCGGGGTCTGGCCGGGCCCGCCGGGCACGATCAGGATGTCCGGGGACGGTACGTCGGAGAGGGTCCGGTCGGCGGTGAGCGCCAGGTCCCCGGTGTCGTTGCGGACGGGCCCGGTGCGCTCGGCGACGAACACGGTCTCGGAGTCCGGCAGCCGGCCGAGGGTCTCGTAGGGCCCGACGGCGTCGAGGGCGGTGAAACCGTCGTAGAGGACGATGGCGATCTGCATGCGGTTCCCTTGTCGTTCGGGGCGGTGCCCGGGGCGGTGCTCGGGCGGTGTCATGGCGGTGCCGGAAGGCCGGGACCGGGTCAGGTCACGGGTGCGGGGCGGAAGCGCCGGCGGTACTCCGCCGGAGACGTGCCGAGGGTGCGCAGGAAGGCGCGGCGCATGGCCTCCGGGGTGCCGTAGCCGCTGGCGCGGGCGACCTGCTCGACGCCGTCGGCACTGTCCTCCAGCAGGCGGCGCGCGTGTTCGAGGCGGACCCGGTCGACGTACCGGCCGGGTGTCATGCCCGTCTCGGCCTGGAAGGCGCGGGCGAAGTGGCGGGGGGAGAGGGCGGCGCGGGCGGCCAGCGCCTCGACGCCGAGGGCACCGTCCGGATGCTCGGTGATCCACTGCTGGACGTCCCGCAGGGGCTTGCGCCGGGCGGTCTGGACGGCCAGCTGGGCGCTGAACTGGGCCTGGTTGCCCGGTCTGCGCAGGAACACCACGAGGTGGCGGGCGACGGCCAGCGCCGCCTCCCGGCCCAGGTCCTCCTCCACCAGCGCGAGGGAGAGGTCGATGCCCGCGGTGACCCCGGCGGAGGTGGCCACGTGACCGTCCCGGACGAAGATCGGTTCGGGGTCGACCCGCACGGCGGGGTGGTCCCGGGCGAGTTCCTCGCAGTACGCCCAGTGGGTGGTGACACGCCGGCCGTCCAGGAGCCCGGCCCGGGCCAGCGGGACGGCGCCGGTGCAGACGGAGACCAGGCGGGGCGCCCGCGGACCGTGCACGCGCAACCACTCCACCAGCCGCGGGTCCGGCTCGCGGCTGCCCTCGCCGCCGGGGACCAGCAGGGTGTGCGGATCCGCCGCGTCCGCCAGGGACCCGTCGGGTACGAGGGTCAGTCCGCTGGAGGTGCGCACGGGGCCGCCGTCCACGGAGGCGGTGCGGATCCGGTACGAGCCGGGGGTGTGCAGCTCGGCTCCGGCGAAGACTTCCACGGGCCCGGTGACGTCGAGGCTCTGGAGGCCGTCGAAGACGGTGAGGAGGACGGTTCGCTGCTCCATGACCTCGATTGTTCGTCGCTCCGGGGAGGTCCGCAATGACACCCTTCCCACCTTTTCGGCCATGACGGGTTCCGTGGCGCCGCGCGGAGGTACCCGGCCCTCGCCCCGGTCGCCGGGACCGGGCGGGAAGGAGAAGTGTCGTGTTCCGTGCCATCGCAGACGTACTGCGGCAGATCGGCGGGGCCGTCGCCACGGTGGTCACGCTGCCGTTCCGGGCGGTCGCCCGGTTGTTCGGCGGAGCGTCGTCCTCCGCACGCGGGAGCCGGGCCTGACCGGGGGCCCGGCGCCCCGCCGGGGGCCGCCCTGATCCCCGGATGCCGTCGCCACCTGCCACAATTGCCGCGCAACCTCAGTGGAGAAGGCGGTACGGGATCGTGACGACACCCGGGTCCATCGGAGCAGGGTCCATCGAAAGCAGGATCGCCGAGGAGCTCGGCGTACGGGAGCGGCAGGTGAAGGCCGCGGTGGAACTGCTCGACAGCGGTTCCACGGTGCCCTTCATCGCTCGCTACCGCAAGGAAGCGACCGAGATGCTCGACGACGCGCAGCTGCGCACGCTCGAGGAGCGGCTGCGCTATCTGCGGGAGCTGGAGGAGCGCCGGACCGCGATCCTCGAGTCGGTGCGGGAGCAGGGCAAGCTCACCGAGGAGCTGGAGGCGCAGATCCGCGGCGCCGAGACGAAGGCGCGGCTGGAGGACGTCTACCTCCCCTACAAGCCCAAGCGGCGCACGAAGGCGCAGATCGCGCGCGAGGCGGGCCTGGAGCCGCTCGCGGAGGGGCTGCTGGCCGACCCGACGGTCGAACCGGCGGCGGCCGCCGCCGCGTTCGTGGACGCGGACAAGGGCGTCGCCGATCCGCAGGCCGCGCTGGACGGCGCGCGGGCCATCCTGACCGAGCGGTTCTCGGAGGACGCCGACCTGATCGGCGAGGTGCGCGAGCGCATGTGGGTGCGCGGACGGCTCGCCGCGAAGGTGCGCGACGGCAAGGAGGAGGCGGGCGCCAAGTTCGCCGACTACTTCGACTTCGCCGAGCCGTTCACCGAGCTGCCCTCGCACCGCGTCCTGGCGATGCTGCGCGGCGAGAAGGAGGAGGTCCTCGATCTCGTCCTGGAGCCGGAGGAGCCCGCTGATTCCCCATCGGTTCCGTCCTCCTACGAGGGAATCATCGCCCGCCGCTTCGGGATCGCCGACCGGGGCCGCCCCGCCGACAAGTGGCTGACGGACACGGTCCGCTGGGCTTGGCGCACCCGCATCCTGGTCCACCTCGGCATCGACCTGCGGCTCAGGCTGCGGACGGCCGCCGAGGACGAGGCGGTGAACGTGTTCGCGGCGAACCTGCGGGACCTGCTGCTGGCCGCCCCGGCCGGCACCCGCGCGACGCTCGGCCTGGACCCCGGTTTCCGCACCGGGGTGAAGGTCGCCGTGGTCGACGCCACCGGCAAGGTCGTCGCCACCGACGTGATCCACCCGCACGTGCCGGCCAACAAGTGGGACGAGGCGCTCGCCAAGCTGGCGCGGCTGGCCGAGGCGCACGCGGTCGAGCTGGTCGCCATCGGCAACGGCACGGCGTCCCGCGAGACCGACAAGCTCGCCGGCGAACTCATCGCCAAGCACCCGGAGTTGAAGCTCACCAAGGTCATGGTGTCCGAGGCGGGCGCGTCGGTGTACTCCGCCTCGCAGTACGCCTCGCGGGAGCTGCCGGACATGGACGTGTCGCTGCGGGGCGCCGTCTCCATCGCGCGGCGGCTCCAGGACCCGCTGGCCGAGCTGGTGAAGATCGACCCGAAGTCGATCGGCGTGGGCCAGTACCAGCACGACCTGTCCGAGGTGAAGCTGTCCCGCTCGCTGGACGCGGTCGTCGAGGACTGTGTGAACGGCGTCGGCGTGGACGTCAACACCGCGTCCGTGCCGCTGCTCTCGCGGGTGTCCGGCATCTCCTCGGGACTCGCCGAGAACATCGTGGCGCACCGGGACGCCAACGGGCCGTTCAGCTCGCGCTCCGAGCTGAAGAAGGTGGCGCGGCTCGGCCCGAAGGCGTACGAGCAGTGCGCGGGCTTCCTGCGGATCCGCGGCGGAGACGACCCGCTGGACGGCTCCAGCGTGCACCCCGAGGCCTACCCGGTGGTGCGGCGGATGGTGAAGACGACGGGCCAGGAGGTGGCGTCCCTCATCGGCAACACGGGCGTGCTGCGCTCCCTGCGGCCGGCCGACTTCGTGGACGACACCTTCGGTCTGCCGACCGTCTCCGACATCCTCCGGGAGCTGGAGAAGCCCGGCCGCGACCCGCGTCCCGCGTTCAAGACGGCCACCTTCAAGGAGGGCGTGGAGAAGATCTCCGACCTGTCCGCGGGGATGGTCCTGGAGGGCGTGGTCACCAACGTGGCCGCCTTCGGCGCGTTCGTGGACATCGGTGTCCACCAGGACGGGCTGGTGCACGTGTCGGCGATGTCGAAGACGTTCGTCAAGGACCCGCGGGACGTCGCGAAGCCCGGTGACATCGTCAAGGTGAAGGTCCTCGACGTGGACATCCCGCGCAAGCGGATCGCGCTGACCCTGCGGCTGGACGACGAGGCCGCGCCGCAGGGGCAGGGCGGCGGCCGGCAGCAGCGCGGCGGGGCCCGGCCGCCCCAGCAGCGGCAGGGCGGCCAGCGACAGGACGGCGGTGGCCGGCGACAGGACGGCGGCGGTCAGCGGCAGGGCGGCGGCGGTCAGCGGCAGGGCCGTGGCGGCGGTGACCGGGCCGGCCGGCAGGCCCCGGCGCCGGCCAACAGCGCGATGGCGGACGCGCTGCGCCGCGCCGGGCTGCTGAACCCGGACGACAAGCGGCGCTGAGCCGGCGGGCGGGACCGTGCGCACGTCGCACGGCCCCGCCCGTCCTGCCTTGCCCGCGGCCCGGCCCCGCCCGTCCTGCCTTGCCCGCGGCCCGGCCTGGGCAGACCACGGACGCGGGACGCCTTCCGTCACCGGTCAGTGGGACGGCTCCCGTCACCGATCAGCGGGGAGGGCTTCCGTCACCGATCAGCGGGACGGCTCCCCACTGGTCAGCGGGGACGCCTTCCGTCGCAGGTCAGTGGTGGTGGCCGTAGACGATCGCCCGGGTGCCGGCGCGGGCGCACGCCTCGTCGGCCGCGGCCCGCGCCTCGGCCGCCTCCGCCGACCGGCCCGCCGCCTCCAGGGCCAGGGTGAGATTCGATCCGGTCAGCCCGGTCGCGTACCAGTTGTCGTACTCCCGCCGGATCCGCAGCGCCTCCTGGAGGGCGACGATCGCCTCGTCCGTCCGGCCCGCCGTGTACAGGGCCCAGCCGAGGCTGCTCAGGGAGTCGCCGTGGTAGATGCGGTCGTGGCCCCGGTGGAGTTCGCAGGCCAGTGCGAAGGCGGTGGCCGCCTCGGCGTGCTGTCCCCCGGCGTCCAGGGCCAGTCCGATGTTGTGCTGGGCCCGGCCCTCGTTCCACCGGTCGCCCAGTTCGCGGAACCGGCCGCGGGCCCTGGTGTGGGTGGTGAGTGCCAGGCCCGGATCGCCGGACCTGCGCTGGGCGAGCCCCAGGTTGTTCCAGGCCATGCCCTCGCCCGTCGGGTCGCCCACGCGGCGGAAGAGGTGTGCGGCACGCGTGAGCGGTTCGATGGCCTCGCCGGCGACTCCCCCGCGCGACAGGGCCGAGCCGAGCTGGTTGCAGACGGCGGCCTCGGCGCGCTCGTCGCCGAGCCGGCGGGCGAGGGGACGCGCCGCGCGGCCGACCGCGATCCAGTCCTCGAAGAAGCGCCGCCAGCGCAGGTATCCGGCCAGGCTCAGGGCGAGGCCCACCCGCGCCCCGGGTTCGTCGTCCTCCGGCCACAGCACCGCCGCCACGAGATTGGCGTGCTCGCCGTCGAACCAGGCCAGTGCGGCCTCGCGGCGGCGGACGGCGTCGGGGGAGGGGTCGTGCACCGGGGAGGGCATGTGACGGTCGTACTCCGCGGCCTGCCGGCCGTAGTGCCGGCGCACGCGCGCCCGGGCCGTGCACGCCGCCGCGACCAGCTCCGGGTCCGTGGCGGCCCGGGCACAGGCATAGCTGCGGACGAGGCCGTGCAGGTGCCAGCGCTCCCGGCCCTCGTCACCCGGCTGGTCGCGGGTCACCAGGTGCGC
Organism: Streptomyces musisoli; assembly: GCF_016741855.1. GTDB lineage: Bacteria > Actinomycetota > Actinomycetes > Streptomycetales > Streptomycetaceae > Streptomyces > Streptomyces musisoli. The sequence continues at coordinate 292,306 of NZ_JAERRH010000001.1, forward strand.
GCACGCGAGGTCGTCGAGGACGTCGAGGGCCTCGGACGCGGGCAGTCCGGTGACCACCGCGGCCGTGTCCGTGTCGTAGTCCGCGCACGCGATCTGCGCCAGCAGGCACATGGCCCTCGCACGGCCGGCCGGCAGCCGGCGCATGGACGCCTCGAACACGGGCGCCAGCGCCAGCGGTCTGCCGTACTGGTCGACCCCCGGGCTGCGCAGGGTTCCGGTCGGACGGTTCCCGGAGCGCAGCTCCTCCACCAGGGACGCGACGCGGCCCCGTGAGCGGTGGTGCCGCAGCAGCGCAGCGGCGATCTGGAGGGCGAGGGGCATGTGTCCGCACAGCACGGTCAGGTCACCGACCGAGTCCGCCTCCCGCTCCAGCCGGTCGTCCCCGTGCAGTGCCTCGGCGATGAGCGCCGAGCTGTCGCTCGGGCACAGCGGACCGAGCGACAGCTCCCGGACCGGCAGCGAGGGATGGGACTCCCGGGAGGTGAAGACGACGCGGTGGGCGCCGCTGCCGGGCAGCAGCGGCGGGAGCTGCCCGGGTTCGCGGACGTTGTCGAACAGCAGCAGCACCCGCCTGCCCTGGTCGGCGAGTGTGGCGAGGCGGCTGAGATACAGGGCGTGCTGGTCGACCTCCTCCGACGGCAGGTGGGCGCTGCCGACCCCGAGGGCGTACAGCAGGGAGGCGACGGCTCTGGCCGGGGACACCGCGGCGTCGTCGTAGCCGGCGAGGTCGAGGAAGAGGACGCCGCCGGAGAACCAGCCCGCGTCCCTGGCCTCATGGGCCGCGCGCAGCGCGAGTGCCGTCTTGCCGATGCCGCCGAGTCCGGTCACCGCCCACGGGCGGGCCGGTCCCGGGGCCGCGATGCCGTCGGGCGGGCGTAAGCCCCGTAAGAGCGCGGCCAGTTCGGCTTCCCTGCCGGTGAACCCGACCGGCGCGGCCGGCAGGGCGGACAGCACGTCCGGTCCGCCCCCCGGCTGCGGGTGGGGCACGCCGAAGGACACCGGGCCGTAGAACCGCCCGTCGCGCAGGTCGACGTGATCGCCGTACCGGGGGCCGCCCGGGGACTCGCTCTGTGCTGTGTGCACCCGATCCTCCCCCAACCGGTGCCACGCAGGGCCTCTCCGCCGCTTCGAAGCCCCACACGTTAGGGCATACCGCGGCACCTCGACCGGTGTTCGGAGGATTCCGAGCCGCCGGCACGCCAGGCAGCTCGCGAGAACTACCCGAAAATCTCCGGCTCAGGTCACTAGCGCTCCGTCACCTTGCCGGCCGCCACCTCCAGGCGCCGGGTCACGCGGATCGCGTCCAGCATGCGCCGGTCGTGGGTGACCAGCAGCAGGGTGCCCTCGTAGGTGTCGAGGGCCGATTCCAGCTGCTCGATGGCCGGCAGGTCCAGGTGGTTCGTCGGCTCGTCCAGGACGAGGAGGTTGACGCCCCGGCCCTGGAGCAGGGCGAGCGCGGCGCGGGTGCGTTCGCCCGGGGAGAGGGTCTCGGCGGGGCGCAGCACGTGCTCGGACTTCAGGCCGAACTTGGCCAGCAGGGTGCGGACCTCCACCGGTTCGGTGTCGGGGACGGCCGCGCAGAAGGCGTCGAGCAGGGTCTCGGGGCCGTGGAACAGCTTGCGGGCCTGGTCGACCTCGCCGACCAGGACACCCGAACCGAGCGCCGCGTGGCCGGAGTCGAGCGGGATCCGGCCCAGCAGCGCGCCGAGCAGGGTGGACTTCCCGGCGCCGTTGGCCCCCGTCACCGCGATCCGGTCCGCCCAGTCGACCTGGAGCGACACCGGGCCGAAGGTGAAGTCGCCGCGGCTCACCTCGGCGTCCCGCAGCGTCGCCACGACCGCGCCCGAGCGCGGGGCGGACGCGATCTCCATGCGCAGCTCCCACTCCTTGCGCGGCTCCTCGACCACGTCGAGGCGCTCGATCATGCGCTGGGTCTGCCGGGCCTTGGCGGCCTGCTTCTCGCTGGCCTCGCTGCGGAACTTGCGGCCGATCTTGTCGTTGTCACCGCCCGCCTTCCGGCGGGCGTTCTTCACGCCCTTGTCCATCCAGGACCGCTGCATCTGGGCGCGGTCCTGGAGGGCGGCCTTCTTGTCGGCGTACTCCTCGTAGTCGTCGCGGGCGTGCCGGCGGGCCACCTCGCGTTCCTCCAGGTAGGACCGGTAGCCGCCGCCGTAGAGGTTGATCTGACCCTGGGCCAGGTCGAGTTCGAGGACCTTGGTGACCGTGCGGGTGAGGAACTCGCGGTCGTGGCTGACGACGACGGTGCCGGCGCGCAGGCCGGTGACGAACCGTTCCAGACGTTCCAGGCCGTCCAGGTCCAGGTCGTTGGTGGGCTCGTCCAGGAGGAAGACGTCGTAGCGGGACAGCAGCAGGGAGGCGAGGCCGGCGCGGGCCGCCTGGCCGCCGGAGAGGGCGGTCATCGGCTGGTCCAGGTCCACCGCGAGGCCGAGGGAGTCGGCGACCTCCTCGGCGCGCTCCTCCAGGTCGGCGCCGCCGAGCCCCAGCCAGCGTTCCAGCGCGGTCGCGTAGGCGTCGTCGGCGCCGGGCGCGCCGTCCACCAGCGCCTGGGTGGCCTCGTCCATGACCCGCTGGGCCTCGGCCACACCGGTGCGGCGGGCCAGGAACTCCCGGACGGTCTCCCCCGGCCGGCGCTCCGGCTCCTGCGGCAGGTGGCCGACGGTGGCGGACGGCGGGGACAGCCGCAGTCCGCCCTGCTCGGGCGGGGTGAGTCCGGCGAGCATCCGCAGCAGGGTCGACTTGCCCGCGCCGTTGGCGCCGACCAGCCCGATCACGTCGCCGGGCGCGACGACCAGGTCGAGCCCGGAGAACAGGGGGCGGTCGGCGTGCCCGGCGGCGAGGTTCTTGGCAACGAGGGTGGCAGTCATCAGGACGCCGATCCTAATGGCGGCACGCACACCCGACGGCAACGCTTCCCACGGACGACGGACACCGGGGGCGCGAGCCGTGGCGGGGCGGGGGCCGGCTGGGCGGGCGGGGCCGGCTGGGCAGGCGGGGCGGGGTTCGGCGGGGCGGGCTGGGCGGGCGCGGCGCGGGCGGCTGGGCAAGCGCGGTGGGGGTGGGGGTGGGGCCGGGCCGGCGGGGACGGGCCAGGTCAGGCGGGCGAGGCCGGGCGGCGGGGCCGGCCGGGCGAGCAAGCGAGGGCACGTGCGCCAGGCGGGGCCGGCCGGGCGAGTAGGCGAGGGCGTGTGGGCCGGGCGGGGTCGGCCGGGCGGGCGGGCGAGGGCGTGTGGGCCGGGCGTGGGCGGGCGAGGGTGGGTGGGCGGCGCCTATCGTCCTGGCATGGATGGTGAGCCGAGTGACGAAGTGATCGTGGTCGGTGGCGGGATCGCCGGGCTGACGTCGGCCGTGCTGCTGGCCGAGTCCGGGCGGCGGGTGCGGGTGTGGGCGCGGGAGCCGGGCGAGCGTACGACCTCCGCGGTCGCGGGCGGCCTGTGGTGGCCGTACCGCATCGAGCCGGAGCCGCTGGTCGGTGCGTGGGCGCTGGAGTCCCTCGGGGTGTACGAGGAGCTGGCGGCCCGTCCTGAGGAGACGGGGGTGCGCCTTGTCGAGGGTATCCACCACGGGGCCCGGCTGGACGAGCTGGGGGCCTGGGCGGGCCGGGTGCCGGGGCTGCGGGCGGTGGCCGGGGGGCTGGCGGCACGGCTGCCGGTGATCGACATGCCGGCGCATCTGGCGTGGCTGCGGCGGCGGCTGCTGCGGGCGGGCGGCACGGTGGAGATCCGTGAGGTGACCGACCTGGCCGCCGTGCCGGCCGCCGTGGTGGTCAACTGCACCGGGCTGGGCGCCCGTTCGCTGGTGCCGGACCCGGCGGTGCGTCCCGTGCGCGGGCAGCTGGTCGTGGTGGAGAACCCGGGTGTCACCGGCTGGTTCACCTCCGTCGACCACTCCTCGGCCGACTCCACCTACTTCATTCCGCAGCCGGACGGTCTGCTGCTGGGGGGCACGGCCGAGGAGGACGACTGGTCCCTGGAGCCGGACCCGGCGACCGCCGCGGCGATCGTCGCCCGGTGCGCGGCCGTCCGGCCGGAGATCGCCGGGGCCCGGGTGCTCACGCACCGGGTGGGCCTGCGGCCCGCCCGGGAGGCGGTCCGCCTGGAACGGCAGCCCCTGCCCGACGGACGCGCACTGGTCCACAACTACGGCCACGGCGGGGCCGGCATCACGGTCGCCTGGGGCTGCGCACGGCAGACGACCGCCTTGGCGTCCCCGCCGACCTGAGCAACCAGCGCCCCGAAGGGGCGCGGGGAACTGCGCGACCAACCCACCACAACCCGCAGCCGGACACCCCCGCCCGAGCCCCGCAGCCCGACACCACGACTGGTCGCCCCGGACCCATGACGCGGGCCCGAGGCCATGGCCGGAGTGTCACGCCGCCGAGATGTCAGGGCGCCGCGGTGCCAGCGCACTGGAGTCCAGCCCGCCGAAGTCCCAGCGCGCCGAAGTCCCAGCGCGTCGGGGTGTCACGGCGTCGGGACGTGGCGGTCCGGGTGGGGTGCGTGGACGCCTTTCAGGACCGTCGGCGCCGGTGCGGCGCCCCCGCCGGACGTGGCCCGGTCGAACGCCGCCGCACCGCCCACCAACGGCACCTTCGCCGCCGTACGGGACAGGTCCACCGTGAGCGTAGGGCGGGTGGACGGCGGGTCGATGAGGTCCTTGTCGGTCCCGGCGACGATCAGCGCCAGGCGGTGCCCCGCGGGCACGACGTGGTCGGTGGCCGCGAGGTGCAGGGTCATCGTGTAGGACCTGCCCGGCGTGAGCGGCACGCCCTCGGCCGCCGATCCGTAGTGGCCGAGGTCGGCCCAGCCACGGCTGACCACGGTGTAGTCGACGGCGGCCGTCTTCGCCCTGGTCGCCTTGAAGCAGGCGCTGTCCCCGGCCGTGCTCTCGCCCCAGCAGTTACGCCGGGGAAGGGTGGCGATGCCCTCGGCGCTGTCGGCGTAGTCACGGATGGTGTCGGGGCCGACGTCGACCAGCACGGCGGACAGGTGGGCGGACGCGGTGGTCGGCGTCGCGGTGACCGTCACCTCGGCGGAGCCGGCCAGCCGCAGGCCGTGGGTGAGGGGCTCGGTGAGGAAGCCCGCCTTCTCGGGCGTCGGCGTGGTGAGGTGCGCGGCCCAGTCGGTCTCGCTCAGCGCCGGGTCGTCCGTGAAGGTCTCGGTGCCGGCGGCCCGACGGGGACCGAGGGTGCCGACGCCCGCCCTGCTGCCGGCGGCCGGGTGCAGGACGGTGGTGCGGGTGCCGTGCGGAGGCCAGGCGGCGGAGGTGACCCACTGGTCGGGGTGGCGTTCGACGTCGGCCATGGGCTCGCGGTCGATGCCGTTGTCGTAGCCGAGGAGTTCGTGGTCGAACCAGCGGTGCAGCGTGTCGACCCAGGCGCCGCGGCGGTAGTCGAAGGGGTCGACGTGACCGGTCTGGGACAGCCAGATCTTGCGCTCGACACCGTGCCGGGCGAGGGCGTCCCACCACTGGCCGAAGTGCTTGGTGCGGACGTTGAGGTCCTGCATGCCGTGCACCAGGAACACGCTGGCGCGCACCTTGGCCGCGTCCTCGACGTAGTTCCGCTCGGTCCACAGCGAGGTCCAGTCGCCGCTGCGCGGGCTGCCGTCGGCGAGCCTGCGCCGGACGTCCGCGCAGTGGGCCTGCGCGTCGGCGCTCTCGACGTAGCCGGCCAGTTCGTCGGGGCCGCCGTCGTAGAGCGGGGCGCCCTGGGCGAAGTAGTAGTCGTACCAGGAGGAGATGGCGCTGATCGGGACGATGGTCTTCAGGCCCTTGACGCCCGTGGCGGCGACGCCGTTGGCGATGGTGCCGTCCCAGCTCTTGCCGATCATGCCGGTTCTGCCGTTGGTCCAGCCGGCCTTCACCGGGGTGCCGCCCGTGCGGCTGCTGTATGCCCGGGCGCGGCCGTTCAGCCAGTCGATCACGGCCTTCGCGGAGAGGATGTCCGAACGGCCGCCGACGTCGACGCAGCCCTCGGAGCGGTTGGTGCCGGCGAGGTCGACGCCGACGAAGGCGTAGCCGCGGGGCACGAAGTAGTTGTCGTAGAACAGCGGCATCTGGACCACGTGGCCCTGTGCGTCGTACGTCTTGCGCTGGCTCTCGTTGCCGCGTCCGCAGCAGGAGTAGTACGGGCTGGCGTCCATGACGACCGGCACCTTGCGGCCCTGCCGGGCCGGTTCGGAGGGCCGGACGATGTCGGCGGCGACACGGTCACCTCTGCCGTCACCGTCCTCGTCGAGGCCCGTGTCCACCCAGACGGACTCGCGGATGGCGTGGGCGTAGGAGTAGACGGGCCGGCTCTCCCGGGGGGCGGCCTGGGCGGTGGCCGGGGCGAGGAACGCGGCGATCAGGGTGGCGACGACCGCGGCCGCCGGCGTTCGCCAGAGCGTCATGCGCGTGCGATTCGGCATGCGCGGACGGTACTCCGGGCAACTCTCGTGCAGAAGAGGGCTTTCGGGTGCTCGTGACGGCTGAATGGCGATCGTGTGACAGGAGGTGCCATGGACAGGCCCGAGGCCACCGGGACTGAATAGGCTCGTCGAACACAATTCTGGCGAACGGACTTTCAGTCCCGACGACTTGGAGCTGACGTGCACCGCAGAATCATCGCGCCGGGCGCACTGGCGGCGGCCTCCCTCCTGCTGGCGATCCCGGCATCGGCCGCGAGCCACTCCCCCGGCGCGCCGGGCATCGGCGACCCCTACCACCCGAACTACGGCAACGGCGGCTACGACGTCTCCCACTACGACCTGAGGCTTCAGTACCAGCCGAAGACGGACGAGTTGCGGGGCACGGCGACGATCCTGGCGAGGACCACCCAGGACCTGTCCAGCTTCGACCTGGACTTCCTGCTGGACGTGAGCGAGGTGCGGGTCAACGGCGCCAAGGCGTCCTTCGCGACGTCCGGCCAGCACGAACTGGTCGTCACTCCCAAGACGCCGCTGGACAAGGGCACGCCGGTCACGGTCGTGGTCCGCTACAGCGGGGTGCCGTCGACGAAGAGCGCCTACGGCTTCTCCACCTGGCACCGCACGCCGGACGGCGCGGTGGCCGCCGACGAACCCGAGGCGGCCTGGTGGTGGTTCCCGAGCAACGACCACCCGAGCGACAAGGCCACCTACGACGTGTCGGTGTCCGTGCCGGACGGCACCCAGGCCATCTCCAACGGCACCCTCCAGTCCACCAGTTCGAAGCTGGGCTGGACCCGCTACACCTGGCGTCAGAACAAGCCGCAGGCCACCTATCTGGCCACGCTCGCGCTCGGCAGGTTCGACATCACCACCGGCACCTCCGACGGCGGGGTGCCCGTCATCAACGCCTACAGCAAGGACCTGGGCGACAACGACGGGGCCGCGCGGGCCAGCGTGGAGCGCACCGGGGAGCTGGTGGACTGGCTGAGCGGCTACTTCGGGCCGTATCCGTTCGCCTCCGCGGGCGGTTATGTCCCGAACACCACCACCGGATACGCGCTGGAGACGCAGACCCGCGTCTACTACAGCCCGAAGCAGTTCGCGAACGGCTCCAACCCATCCGTGGTCGTGCACGAGCTGGCCCACCAGTGGTACGGCGACGACGTGTCGCTGAAGCGCTGGAAGGACATCTGGATCAACGAGGGCTTCGCCCGGTACGCGCAGTGGCTGTGGTCCGAGCACGAGGGCGAGGGCACCGCGCAGGAACTCGCCGACTACGTGTACGCCTCGCATCCGGCGGACGACGCGTTCTGGACGGTGGCGCCCGGCGACCCGGGTGCGGACAACCAGTTCGACGCCGCCGTGTACGACCGGGGTGCCGCCGCCATCCAGGCGCTGCGCAACGCGATCGGTGACGACGCGTTCTTCAGGATCCTGAAGGGCTGGCCGCAGCGGCACGCCTACTCGAACGCCTCGGTGGCCGACTTCGTGAAGTACGCCGAGCAGGTGTCGGGCAAGCCGCTGTCGGCGCTGTTCGACACCTGGCTGTTCGAGCCGGCGAAGCCGGCCGCGTCCTCGGCCCGCGCCCTGGTGAAGGCCGGAGCGACGGCGGCGCAGCCGAAGTCGTGGAAGAAGATCGAGGCGACGAACGACGTGCACGGGCACTGACGCCGCACGGCGCGCCCGCCCCTGGACCGCGGGTGACCGCGCTCACCGGGTGGCCGGGCGCGCCGTTTCCCGGCCCCCGGCACGCCACACCCCCCGGGCGCGCCGTTCCCCAGCCCCGGCACGCCACACCCCCCGGGCGCGCGTCGGCCGGCGCTCGGGGGGGGTGTGCCAGGTGATCTCGCCGGTGGCGCCATGGGCGGCACCGGCGAGGACGAGCCCTACTTCGTCAGCTCGGACAGCTCCCGGTCGGTGTTCCGGCCCACCCGGCGGCGGACGCCGAACCAGCCGGCGACCAGCATGACGGCGATCACCGGGATGAGGAGCACCGTCTTGCGGCCGACGTCGGGGTCGTTCCACATCATGCCGAGGCAGACCAGCAGGAACACGATCGTGGCGATCTCGGTGACCGGGCTGAACTTCAGCTGGAAGTGCGGCCGGGCCACCAGCCCCGCGCGGGCGCGGCGGACGAACAGGATGTGGCAGAGCATGATGATCACCCAGGTGCTGATGATGCCGAGGGAGGCGACGTTCAGCACGATCTCGAAGGCCTGGCTGGGCACCAGGTAGTTCAGCCCGACACCCAGCACGCAGACCGCGCAGGTCAGCAGGATGCCGCCGTAGGGGACCTGGCTGCGGTTCATGCGGGCGGTGAACTTCGGCGCGGAACCGGCCATGGCCATGGAGCGCAGGATGCGGCCGGTGGAGTACAGGCCGGAGTTCAGCGAGGACATGGCGGCGGTCAGCACGACCAGGTTCATCACGTCGCCGGCCGCCGGGACGCCGATCTTGGACAGCACGGTCACGAACGGGCTCTGGTCGGCGGAGTAGACCGAACCGGGCAGGAGCAGCGCGAGCAGCACGACCGAGCCGACGTAGAACAGGCCCACGCGCCACATGATCGAGTTCACCGCGCGCGGGACGACCTTCTCCGGCTCGGCGGTCTCGCCGGCGGCCACGCCGACCAGTTCCAGGGCGGCGTAGGCGAAGATCACGCCCTGCATGACCAGGACGACCGGCATCACACCGTGCGGGAAGACGCCGCCGTTATCGGTGATGACGCTCAGGCCGGGGGTGTGGCCGCCGACCTTGTGCTGGGTGGCGAGCAGGAAAATGCTGATCAGCATGAAGCCGACGATGGTCGCGACCTTGATGATCGCGAACCAGAACTCCATCTCGCCGAAGATCTTCACCGAGATCAGGTTCACGGCGAGGACCACCGCGAGGGCGATCAGCGCCAGCACCCACTGCGGTATGGAGGTGAACAGGCTCCAGTAGTGCGTGTAGAGCGCGATCGCGGTGATGTCGGCGATGCCGGTCGTCGACCAGTTCAGGAAGTACATCCAGCCGGCGACGTAGGCGCCCTTCTCGCCGAGGAACTCCCGGGCGTAGGACACGAAGGATCCTGAGGACGGCCGGTACAGGACCAGCTCGCCCAGGGCCCGGACGACGAAGAAGGCGAAGACACCGCAGACCAGGTAGGCCAGGGCGAGCGCCGGGCCCGCGTTGTGCAGTCGTCCGCCGGCGCCCAGGAGGAGTCCGGTGCCGATGGCGCCGCCGATGGCGATCATGTTGACGTGGCGGGCCTTGAGGTCCTTGCTGTAACCGGCGTCGCCCGCGTCCGCGGGCGTCTGGGCCACCTGGGGGTGGGTGGTGGCCTGTGCCGATTCCACGGCTTCCTTGCTCACGGGTGGTTCCACTTCCTGGTGCGCCCGGACCTCGTGGGCCCGGGGGTCGTGCAGGTCTCGGCCCGCACCACCCTCGTGTCGCGGTACAGACCAAGACGGCAGCTTCCCAGAGAGATCCGCCGGTACGCGGTGGCCCATGTCACAGAGCGTCGCTTCTCACACGATCCACTCAGCTTCCATACGACGTTCACCAGGGGTTTCACACCATTGGTGAGACAGCGATACTGCTGCACATGACGACCGAGGCCGGGGACGCGACACCCCTCACCATCGACGAGCTGGCCGCCCGGGCGGGCGTCACGGTCCGCACCGTCCGCTTCTACGGCAGCAAGGGTCTGCTGCCGCCGCCGGTGATCGGCCCGCGCCGGGTGGGGCACTACGGCACGGACCACGTGGCGCGGCTCGCCCTCATCGAGGAGTTGCGGCAGCAGGGCATGACGCTGTCGGCGATCGAGCGGTACCTGAAGCAGCTCCCGGACGACCTCACCCCGCACGACCTGGCCATTCACCGGGCGGTCGTGGCGTCCTGGGCACCGGACGCGGTGGACACGGTGCCTCGGCGGGAACTGGAGCGGCGGGCGGGACGGCCGCTCGCCGCCGCGGACGTCGAGCGGCTGGCCGCGATGAACGTCGTCATGGCGGCGGACGGTGACACCTTCCGTGTCGACACCGGGCTGCTCAGGCTCGGTGTGCAGCTCCTCGACGTGCCGCTGTCGCACGAGGTGATCCTCGCGGCGCGCAAAGTGCTCATCGAGCACTCGCGCGCCGCGGCTCACGAACTCTCCCGGCTCTTCCGCGGCGCGGTGGCGGAGCGTGACGCCCAGGACGTGAAGTCACTGTCCGCGCACATGCACCCCTTGGTGGTGCAGGCGCTGCTGACGACGTTCCAGCGCTCGCTGCGGGAGGAGCTGAGCGAGTGGGTCACCGGTTCCGGAACGGACGTGACCGGTTCCGGAACGGACGTGACCGGTTCCGGAACGGACGTCACCGGCTCAGGAGCGGACTGAGCCGGTGAACCGCTGCGTCACCCGTTCCGGAACGGACGTCACCGGCTCAGGAGCGGACTGAGTCGGTGAACCGCTCCCCCTTCCCGGCCTTCTCCACGAGCAGCGCGGGCGGGGTGAACCGCTCGCCGTAGCGCTCGGCCAGCTCGTGCGCGCGGGCCACGAACCCGGTCAGGCCCCCTTCGTATCCGTTGATGTACTGGAGGACGCCGCCGGTCCAGCCGGGGAAGCCGATGCCGAGGATGGAGCCGATGTTGGCGTCGGCGACCGAGGTCAGGACGCCCTCCTCCAGGAGGCGCACGGTGTCGAGCGCCTCGGCGAAGAGCATGCGCTCCTGCATGTCCCGGAACGGGATCTCGTAGCCCGGCTTGGTGAAGTGCTCGCGCAGGCCCGGCCAGAGTCCGGCCCGCTTGCCGTCCTCGGCGTAGTCGTAGAAGCCGGCGCCGCCGCTGCGGCCGGGGCGGCCGAACTCGTCGACCATGCGGTCGACGACCGCCTCGGCCGGGTGCGCCGTCCAGGTGCCGCCCGCCTCCTCCACGGCCCGCCTCGACTCGGCCCGGATCTTGCGCGGGAGGGTGAGGGTCAGCTCGTCCATGAGGGAGAGCACCTTGGCCGGGTAGCCGGCCTGGGCGGCGGCCTGCTCCACGGAGGCCGGCTCGACGCCCTCGCCGACCATGGCGACGCCCTCGTTGATGAAGTGGCCGATCACCCGGGAGGTGAAGAAGCCGCGCGAGTCGTTGACGACGATCGGTGTCTTGTTGATCTGCCGGACCAGGTCGAAGGCGCGCGCCAGCGCCTCGTCGCCGGTGCGCTCGCCCTTGATGATCTCGACCAGCGGCATCTTGTCGACCGGCGAGAAGAAGTGCAGTCCGATGAAGTCGGCCTGCCGCTCCACGCCCTCGGCGAGCGTGGTGATCGGCAGCGTGGAGGTGTTGGAGCACAGCAGCGCGTCGGGGGCGACGACCGACTCGATCTCCTGGAACACCTTGTGCTTGAGGGCGGTGTCCTCGAACACGGCCTCGATGACCGCGTCACAGCCGGCGAGGTCGGCCGCGTCGGCGGTGGGGGTGATCCGGGCGAGCAGCGCGTCCGCCTTCTCCTGGCTGGTGCGGCCCCTGGCGACGGCCTTGGCGCACAGCTTCTCGGAGTAGCCCTTGCCCTTGACGGCCGCCTCCAGGGCGACGTCCTTGAGGACGACCTCGATGCCCGCGCGGGCGCACGAGTAGGCGATGCCGGCGCCCATCATGCCGGCGCCGAGGACGGCGACCTTGCGGACCGTGCGGGGCTCGATGCCCTTCGGCCGGTTGGCGCCCGAGTTGACCGCCTGGAGATCGAAGAAGAACGCCTGGATCATGTTCTTCGAGGTCTGTCCGGCGGCCAGCTCCACGAAGTAGCGGGCCTCGATGACCTGGGCGGTCTCGAAGTCGACCTGGGAGCCCTCGACGGCGGCGGCGAGGATGTTGCGCGGCGCCGGGTAGGGGGCGCCGCCCGTCTGCTTGCGCAGGGTGGCCGGGAAGGCGGGCAGGTTGGCGGCGAACTTCGGGTTGGCCGGGGTGCCGCCGGGGATCCGGTAGCCCGGCTTGTCCCAGGGCTGCTGCGACTCGGGGTTGGCGTCGATGAAGGCGCGCGCCTTGGCGAGCAGTTCCTCGGGGGTCGCGGCCACCTCGTGGACCAGGCCGTTCTCCTGGGCGCGCCGCGCGTTGTACTGCGTGCCCTGGAGGAGCACCTTCAGCAGGGCGTCGGCGATGCCGAGCAGCCGGACGGTGCGGACGACTCCGCCGCCTCCGGGGAGCAGGCCGAGGGTGACCTCGGGGCAGCCGATCTTCGTGCCGGGGGTGTCGAGGGCGACCCGGTGGTGGCAGGCGAGGGCCAGTTCGTAGCCGCCGCCGAGGGCCGCGCCGTTGATCGCCGCGACGACCGGCTTGCCGAGGGTCTCGATGCGGCGCAGGTTGCGCTTGATGGCGAGGCCGCCGTCGAACAGGTCCTGTGCGGTCTCGGGCGTGACCCGGATGAGGTCGCGCAGGTCGCCGCCGGCGAAGAAGGTCTTCTTCGCCGAGGTGAAGATGATGCCGCGGATCGAGTCCTTCTCGGCCTCCAGCCGGTCGGTGATCGCGGCCAGGGATTCGCGGAACGCCTGGTTCATGGTGTTCGCAGACTGGTCGGGGTCGTCCAGGACGAGGGTGACGACACCGGTGTCGTCCTGCTCCCAGCGGATGGTGGTGCTCTCGGTCATGACAGTCGTCTCCGTTGAAGTCGCTTGGTTCCGCAGGGAGTTCAGATGCGCTCGATGATGGTGGCGACGCCCATGCCGCCGCCGACGCACAGCGTGGCCAGGCCGTAGCGCTTGTCCTGGCGCTCCAGCTCGTCGATGAGCGAGCCGAGGATCATGGCGCCGGTCGCGCCGAGCGGGTGGCCGAGGGCGATGGCGCCGCCGTTGACGTTGACCTTGTCCAGGGACAGGCCCATGTCCTGCACGAAGCGCAGCACGACCGCGGCGAACGCCTCGTTGATCTCGACCAGGTCGATGTCGTCGATGGTGAGGCCGGCCTTCGCCAGGGCCTTGCGGGTGGCGGGGGCGGGGCCGGTGAGCATGATGGTCGGCTCGGAGCCGGAGACGGCCGCGGAGACGATCCGCGCGCGCGGGGTGAGGCCGTGGCGCTCGCCGATCTCCTTGGAGCCGATCGCGACGAGCGAGGCGCCGTCCACGATGCCGGAGGAGTTGCCCGCGTGGTGGACGTGGTCGATCTTCTCCACCCAGTGGTACTTCTGGAGGGCGACCGCGTCGAAGCCGCCCAGCTCGCCGATGTCCGCGAACGACGGCTTCAGCTTGGCCAGGGAGTCGGCGGTGGTGCCGGGGCGCATGTGCTCGTCGTGGTCGAGGACGACCAGGCCGCTGCGGTCCTTGACGGGGACCACCGAACGGTCGAAGCGGCCTTCCTTCCAGGCGGTGGCGGCGCGCTCCTGGGACAGTGCCGCGTACTCGTCGACGTCCCGGCGGGAGAAGCCCCCGATGGTGGCGATCAGGTCGGCACCGACGCCCTGCGGCACGAAGTTCACGGCGAGGTTGGTCATCGGGTCGTTGAACCAGGCGCCGCCGTCCGAGGCCATCGGGACCCGGGACATGGACTCGACACCGCCCGCGAGGATCAGGTCCTCCCAGCCCGAGCGGACCTTGGCCGCGGCCAGGTTGACGGCCTCGAGACCGGAGGCACAGAAGCGGTTCTCCTGGACGCCCGCGACCGTGTCCGGCAGTCCGGCGGCGATGGCGGCGATCCGGGCGATGTCGGAGCCCTGGTCGCCGACCGGGCCGACGACACCGAGCACGATGTCGTCGATCGCGGCCGGGTCCAGGCCGGGGAAGCGGTCGCGGATCTCGTGGATGAGGCCGACGACCAGGTCGATGGGCTTCGTGCCGTGCAGGGCGCCGTTCGCCTTGCCGCGGCCGCGCGGGGTGCGGATCGCGTCGTACACGTACGCTTCGGTGCTCACTGGAGTGCCTTTCGGGAGGGTGGGCGGAGCGGGGCGGCGGGGTCAGCCGCCGTCGGTGACCGGGTCGCCGGTGGGAGGTGCCGGTGTCCCCCAGTCCCGGGCGACCGCCGCCGTGTCCGCGCCGGGCCGGGCGGGGCCGGTACGGACGGTGGTGGGGGTCGCCGAGAAGCGGGGGGCGGGGGCGGGCTGGGTGATGCCTTCGTGGTCGGTGAACGTGCCGCGGGCGGCGAGGTGCGGGTGGGCCGGGGCCTCGCGCAGGCTCAGGACGGGCGCGACGCAGGCGTCGGAGTCCTCGAAGACGGCGGTCCACTCGGCCCGGGTGCGGGACTTGAAGGCGGCGGCGATCCGTTCGCGCAGCTCGCCCCAGCGGGTCCAGTCCGTGCGGGCGGACGCCAGGCCGTCGAGGCCGAGCAGGCGCAGGAACTCCTCGTAGAACTTGCCTTCCAGGGCGCCGACCGCCATGTACCGGCCGTCGGCGGTCTCGTAGGTGCCGTAGTACGGGCAGCCGCCGTCCAGCAGGTTGGCGGCGCGCCGGTCCTGCCAGCCGCCGGCGGCGAGCATGCCGTGGATCATCGCCGAGAGGTGGGCCGTGCCGTCGACGATGGCCGCGTCGACCACCTGGCCGGTGCCGGTGGCGCGCGCGTGGTGCAGGGCGGCGAGCACGCCCACGACCAGGTAGAGGGAGCCGCCCGCGTAGTCGCCGAGGAGGTTGGCGGGGACGGCCGGGGGCTCGTCCGGGCGGCCGATCATGCCGAGGGTGCCGGTGAGCGCGATGTAGGCGACGTCGTGGCCGGCGCGGTGGGCGAGGGGGCCGTCCTGGCCCCAGCCGGTCATGCGGCCGTAGACCAGGCGGGGGTTGCGGGCGTGGCAGTCCCCGGGGCCGATGCCGAGCCGCTCGGCGACGCCCGGGCGGTAGCCCTCGACGAGGATGTCGGCCCGCTCGGCGAGGTCCAGGACGCGCGCGGGACCGTCCGGCGCCTTCAGGTCGACCATGATCGAGCGCTTGTTGCGGTTGGTGATGTCACGGGCCGGGTCGATGCCGAGGCCCGCGCCGCCCGGACGGTCCACCCGGACCACGTCGGCGCCCAGGTCGGCCAGCAGCATGGCGGCGAACGGGCCGGGCCCGATGCCGGCCAGCTCCACCACGCGCACGCCCGCGAGCGGACCGGTACCCGGCCCCGGCGGTGTCCCTGCCGTTGTCATGCGTCCAGCCCCCAAGCGAGCGTGTGTGACACAACTGATGTAACACCGGTGATGCTAGGAACGCGTTCCACCGGACACAAGACCTGAACGAGCAAGCGCTTAGCCAAGTGCCCGGAGTGCGGGTCTTCACCCGGGAGGGTGACGGGTCTCCACGCGGTCCCGACCGGGGGCGGCCGGTCCCCTCGGCGGACGGACCTGCCGGTTCATCCCGGCCCCGGTCTCGCCGCACGGGAACCCGGCGGCCCCCCAGGCCGGAACGCGGGCGCTATCTCCCGCTTCGTCAGGGCATTCCTGGTTACGGCCACAGCGGCCTCCGGGCTGGTCTTCGGACTGCGCGCTCCTCACGCTAGCCTCGGCCACCGACTGCGGCGCGGGCTGCGCGGCGGGCACACGGACCAAGGGGTGTCATGAGCAGGATGAGCAGGACGGACCGTCCCTATGACCTCGTGCTCTTCGGAGCCACGGGCTTCGTGGGCGCGCTCACGGCCCACTATCTCGCCGCGCACGCGCCGCGGGAGCTGCGCTGGGCCGTCGCCGGCCGCGACGAGCGGAAGCTCCAGCGGCTGCGCGAGGGCCTGCCCGGCGGCGCGGACGTCGGCGTGCTGCGGGCCGACGTGGCCGAACCGGCCACCCTGCGTGCCCTCGCCGGGCACGCGCGCGTGGTCGCCACGACCGTGGGGCCGTACGTGCTGTACGGCGAGGAACTCGTCGCCGCCTGCGCCGACGCGGGCACCGACTATCTGGACCTCACCGGCGAGCCGGAGTTCGTCGACCTGATGTACGTCCGGCACGACGCACGCGCGCGGGAGACGGGCGCCCGGCTGGTGCACGCCTGCGGTTTCGACTCGGTGCCGCACGACCTCGGCGCGTACTTCACGGTCCGGCAGCTGCCGGAGGGCGTGCCACTGACCGTGGACGGCTATGTGACCGTCGACGCGGCCTTCTCCGGCGGCACCCTCGCCTCGGCGCTGAACCAGCTGGCCCGCGGGCGCCGGATGCTGTCGGCCGCGCGTGAGCGGGCCCGGCACGAGCCGCGGCTGCCCGGCCGCCGGGTGACGGCGCCGGCGGGCGCGCCGAGGTTCGCCGCGGAGGTCGGCGCGTGGGCGCTGCCGCTGCCCACCATCGACCCGCAGGTCGTGCGCCGTTCGGCGCGGGCGCTGGAGCGGTACGGTCCGGACTTCCGCTACCGGCACTACGCCGCCGTGAAGCGCCTGCCGGTCGCCCTCGGCGGGGTCGCCGCCGTCGGCGCGGTGGCGGCCGCGGCCCAGCTGCCGCCCGTGCGGCGCCTGCTGTCGGCCCGGCTGGAGCCGGGCGAAGGACCGAGCCCGGAGAAGCGGGCGAAGAGCTGGTTCACCGTGCGGTTCGTCGGCGAGGGCGGCGGACGCCGGGTGTTCACCGAGGTCGCGGGCAAGGACCCCGGGTACGACGAGACGGCCAAGATGTTCGCCGAGGCCGCCCTGTGCCTGGTCTTCGACGACCTCCCGCCGACGGCCGGCCAGGTGACCACGGCCGAGGCGATGGGTGACGCCCTGATCCCGCGGCTGCGCGCGGCCGGCATCACCTTCCGGGTGGCGGCGGAACGCTAGCCGACGGCCCCGTCACTCAGGCCGCTGCCCCGGTCCCGCCCCGAGCAGCGGCCGGTCGCCGGCCGAGCAGGGGCCCGAGCGGGCCGCCTCCCGCAGGGTCCGGCCCCCGGGCGGGGTGCCTACCTCAGGACGTGACCCCGAACGGGTCGCCCACCGTACGGCCTGGGCCCAGTGGGTCGCCTACCGCGGGGGGTGGCCCTGGGTCGCCTACCGCGAGGCGCGGCCCTGGGTCGCCTACCGCGGGGCGTGGCCCTGGGTCGCCTGGCGCAGGGCCTGGCGGCACAGGGCGTCCGCCCGGCGCGTGGTCTCCGGGAGCCGGAACCGCGGGGTCAGCGCGAGGGTGTGCGCCAGGGCGCCGGCCAGGCTCACCCGGTGGCCGACGGAGACGAAGACGGGCTTGACGCCGTCCCGGGTGCGCAGGGCGCGCCCCACCTCCTCGGCCCCGGCGAGCAGCGGTGCGGAGCTGCCCCGCGCCGGCTCCGGGTCGTCGTACGTGAAGGTGAACGGGTTCTTGGCGACGCCGATGGTCGGCAGGTCCTTGAGCACGCCCAGGTGGCTCGCCAGGCCGAAGCGGCGCGGGTGGGCCAGGCCGTAGCCGTCGCACACGACCAGGCCGGGCGGGCACGGCAGCCGGTCCAGGACGGCGACGACGGTCGGGAGTTCACGGAAGGCGAGGAGCCCGGGCACGTACGGGAAGGAGACCCGGCCGACGGCGGTCGCCTCCGCGACGACGTCCAGGGTGGCCGCGTCCAGCACGACCGCCGCCGCCGCGACGAGGTCGAGTTCGTCGTCGTAGGCGACGTCGACCCCCGTGACGCGGCCCGTCCCGGGCGGCGGTCCCGGCTCGTCGGACACCACGCGTCCGCGCAGCTCGTCCTGTACGGCGCGGGCCTCTTCCTCGGTCGCGGGCCAGCCCGCGGGTACGCCAACGATCGTCATGCCGGGTGACTGTACGGGGCCGCCGCGTACCGGTGGCCCAGCAGGGGGGGCGTGATCATGCCCGTGCCGGACCCGTACCACCCGTAGCGGAGCCGCCCCGTGGCCCGCGCTCCCACGGGCCACTCGGTTGGGCCACTCGGCCGGGCCCAGGACACCGCTCACGGCGGGCCTGAGAGCCGGACACCGGCCACGACGGACCGCGCCCGGAACGCCCCAGGACCGGACCGCGTCCAGGGCACCGCCCACGATGGACCAAGACCGGGACACCATCCACGCCGGACCAAGACCGGGACACCGTCGGCGACGGACCGCGTCCAGGGCACCGCCCACGGCGAAGGGTCCGTCTCCGTACGGCGGTGACGGCCGTACCGGAGACGGACCCGGACCCCGCACCTCTTTCCGTGACGGCCTCCCCGACCGCCTCGCGTTCCGGGCGGATCAGCCCTTCTTGTCGTTCAGGGCGCGCTGGAGCTCGTCCTTGTTCATGTGCGAACGGCCCTCGATGCCACGCTGCTTGGCCTCGTTGTACAGCTGGTCGCGGGTCGGCCCCTGCGGGCCCGTCCGGTTGCCCGACCGCTGGCCGCCCCGCTTGACGGACGACATGTCCTGGGTCGAGCTGCGACTGGCGGTCTTGGACTCACCGGAGCGGGCACGTTCCTTGTTCACCGTCCGGGCGGCGATCTCCTCGGCGCGCCCGGTGCTCTCGCCCCGGTCCTGCGCGCTCTTCTTGATGTGCTCGTACTGACGCTCGCGCTTGGGGCTGGAACCGGCTGGCATGATCGCTCCTTTCCTCTGCGGCGAGAAACGAGTACCCGTGTCCGCGGCACTTACCTCATCGCTCCGCCGCCGCCCGGCCGTTCCGCCGCCGCCTCAGCGCTCCAGCCGTGCCACCCGCCCCTGTTCGCCGGCCGCCCAGCAGCTCAGGTCGGGGGCGCAGGTCACCGTGTCGTACGAACCGGTGTCGATCGTCCGCCAGCTGCGGCCGCCGTCCGTGGTGAGGTCGGTGCCGGTCGGGCCGACGGCCAGCGCGGCGGTGCGGCTGTGCGGGAGCCAGGCGGCACCGGAGCGGTACGCGGGCGGCGGAGTCGTGGCGGGCCGCCAGGTACGGCCGCCGTCGGCGGTGACCGCGGCGGCTTCCGGCGAGGACTGGCCGGGACGGTAGTCGCCGCCGACCGCGAGGCCGTGCGCGCGGTCGCGGAAGGCGAGCGCGAAGACTCCCTTCGCCGGATCGGCCGCGGGAACCGGTGTGCCGGCGGCCGTCCAGGTCAGCCCGCGGTCGGCGGAGTGCAGCACGCGCGCGTGGGCGCCGCCGCCGGTGGCCAGCCAGGCGTCCTTCGGGCCGGAGGTGACCAGGCACTGGCCGCTCGCGGCGAACCCGGCCTCGCCGTCCAGCGCGGGCGGCATCCCGTCGGCGGGCAGGACGCGCCAGGAGCGTCCGCCGTCGGCGGTGGCGAGGATGCGGAACCTTCCGTCCACGGGGTCGCTCAGGGCGAGGCCGTGCCGGCGGTCGAAGAAGGCGAGGCAGTCGTAGAACGCCTTCGGGTCGGTGTTGCGGAAGGACTCCGTCCAGGTCGTGCCGCCGTCGTCGGTGCGGTAGACGCGGGACGCCTCGCCCTCGCCGATGGCCAGCACCACCGCGCGCCGCGCGTCGAACGCCTGCACGTCCCGGAACTCCAGGCCCACCGCGCCCGGTGGCGAGACGTTCCGCCAGTGCGTGCCGCCGTCCGTGGTGCGCAGCACCGTGCCGCCGGTGCCGGCCAGCCATGCGGTGTGCCGGTCGACGGCCGCGAGCCCGCGGAAGCGGGTCTGCGGGGTGCCGGTGTCCTTGACCGCCCAGTGCGCGCTTCCCCGGCCGGGACCCGTCCACCCCTCGCTCACCGGGGCCGCCTCCCGGGCCGCCGCCTCCTGGGCCACCGCGTCCCGGCCCGCCTCCGCCCGGCTCCCGCTCGTCCGGCCGGCGTCTTCCTGCGCGAGCGGCCGGGCCACGGCCTCCGGGACCGTCAGGGCGGCCAGCGCCGCCCCGCACGCCACCCCCACCGCCACCAGCCGGTTCGCCCGTCCCCTGCGTCGCGTGCTCCCCAAGCGCCTCATGGCGGGCGAAGTTAGTCCCGTCCCCGGGCCGCGTCCAGAGGGCCCGGGACCCCGCGCGCCGCGCGTGAGGAGCGGGAACAGGCATGCGTCACCCGTGCATGAAGGCGGTGACCGAGGTCACTCGTTCCGCGTGTGCACGCATCGGCCGTTTCCGTCGTCTCTTCCAGTGCCGGGTACGCACACCCGGGCGTAGTCCAGCCGTCACGAGGGAGCAAGGCGTTGTCCACCGTCATCGAGCAGCCGGTAGAGGCCCGTCTCGTCGCCGCCGCACCGCGCATGCCGAGCATTCCCGCCACGCTGCGCTACGACCGGCGCGACCCGTTCGCGGTGCGCATGACGTTCCCCGCACCCGCCACCCTGGAGGGTGTCGAGGTGTGCTGGACCTTCTCCCGTGAGCTGCTGGCGGCCGGCCTCGAGGGCCCCGAGGGCCATGGTGACGTCCGCGTGCGGCCGTACGGGTACGACCGCACGGTGCTGGAGTTCCACGCCCCGGAGGGCACCGCGATCGTGCATGTGCGCTCGGGCGAGATACGGCGGTTCCTGGCGGCGGCCGACGACCTGGTCCCCGTCGGGCTGGAACACCTTCAGCTCGACCTGGACCACGACCTCGCCGAGTTGATGCGGGACGCCTGCTGAGCGCCTCGCGCGCGTGGGGCGCGCGTCCGGCCGGACATCCCCCTGCTCAATTCCTTTGACAGCTCCCTCGGCCCCTCGTACGGTGTACAGCGGTTCTGTTGCCGTCGATTGGAGAAGGACGTTGCTCGTCTGAGGTCCTGAGGCACCGTGTCGCACCGGTGAGGTGTGCGCGGCGTACGACCTCGGCGTCCGAGCCGTCCTCCGGCACGGGGCCCTTCCACATGGCCCCCTCTGTGCCCAGACCTTTCGGTTTCCGCCTCGCGGTGTCTCGACACGCGTCCCCCCGACCGCATCTTTTCTTGCGAGGCGCCCATGTCTGCTTCCCTCACCGCTACGTCCCTGTCCTTCACCTGGGCCGACGGCACCGCCGTCTTCGACGGCCTGGACATCGCCTTCGGCCCCGGCAGGACCGGGCTCGTCGGCGCCAACGGATCGGGCAAGTCCACCCTGCTCAGGCTGCTGGCCGGGGAACTCGCCCCGGCCGACGGCAGCGTCAAGGCGGCCGGCGAGACCGGCTACCTGCCGCAGAACGTCACCCTCGACACCACGCTCCGGGTCGACCAGGCCCTCGGTATCGCCGAGCGGCGGGCGGCCCTGCACGCCATCGAGGCGGGCGACGTCGCCGAGGAGCACTTCGAGACCGTCGGCGACGACTGGGACGTGGAGGAACGCGCCCTGGTCACCCTCGGCGAACTCGGCCTCGGCCACATCGGCCTGGACCGCACCGTCGGCGAGGTGTCCGGCGGCGAGTCGGTGCTGCTGCGGCTCGCCGCGCTGCTGCTGCGCCGCCCCGACATCCTGCTGCTCGACGAACCCACCAACAACCTCGACCTGTACGCGCGCCGACGCCTGTACCAGGCCGTCTCCTCCTGGCCGGGCGTCCTGGTCGTGGTCAGCCACGACCGGGAACTGCTCGACCTGGTCGACCAGATCGCGGAGCTGCGCTCCGGGGAGGTCGCCTGGTACGGCGGCAACTTCTCGGCCTACGAGGAGGCCCTGACCGTGGAGCAGGAGGCGGCCGAGCGGATGGTGCGGGTCGCCGAGGCCGATGTGCGCAAGCAGAAGCGCGAACTGGCCGACGCCCAGGTCAAACTGGCCCGCCGCAAGCGGTACGGGCAGAAGATGTACGACCAGAAACGCGAACCGAAGATCGTCATGGGCGCCCGCAAGCGCGCCGCCCAGGAGTCGGCGGGCAAGCACCGCATCATGCACGAGGAGCGGCTCGCCGAGGCCAGGGAGCGGCTGGACGATGCGGTGGAGGCCGTGCGGGACGACGACGAGATCCGCGTCGACCTGCCGTACACGGCCGTACCGCCCGGCCGCCAGGTGCTCACCCTGGAGAACCTGGAGACGGCCTACCGTGCGCGCGTGGAGGGCATCCTCGATCTGCGCGGAGCGGAGCGGATCGCGCTCGTCGGCCGCAACGGCTCCGGCAAGACGACGCTGCTGCGGACCGTCGCCGGGGAGCTGGCGCCGCTGAGCGGGACGGCGACGGCGCACGTCCCGCTCCGGTTCCTGCCCCAGCGGCTGGACGTGCTCGACGACGGCCTGTCGGTCGCCGAGAACGTGGCCCGGTTCGCGCCGGGCGCCACCAACAACCGGATCCGGGCTCGTCTCGCCCGCTTCCTGTTCCGGGGCGGGCGGGCCGACCAGAAGGCGGCCACGCTCTCGGGCGGTGAGCGTTTCCGGGCGGCCCTGGCCGCACTGATGCTCGCGGAGCCCGCGCCGCAGCTGCTGCTGCTCGACGAGCCGACCAACAACCTCGACATGGCCAGCGTCCGGCAGCTGACCACGGCTCTGGAGTCGTACGAGGGCGCGCTGATCGTGGCCAGCCACGACCTGCCGTTCCTGGAGTCGATCGGGATCACACGGTGGCTGCTGATGGAGGGAGGAGAGCTGACCGAGACGACACTCGAGGACCTCGCGGATCCGGCCTGACCGGCCGGCGGGGGTCTCAGGAGGGGCACAGCCCGGCAACGACGGGTTTTGCCGTGGCCCGGGTGCCCTGCATGATGGCCGTGGCCCGGGTGCCCTGCATGATGACGGACCGGCGCCTTGTGCAGGGCGCCGGTACCGCACCAGTGCACCGACCGATTCGAAAGGCCCCTCGTGCCCAGCAAGAAGGCCCTCGTCCGCCGTCCCAGTCCCCGACTCGCCGACGGCCTGGTCACGCACATCGAGCGGGAGAAGGTCGATGCCGGCCTCGCCGGCGAACAGTGGGAGGCCTATGTCGAGGCCCTCCGCACGCACGGCTGGGAGACGATCGAGGTCGAACCGGCCGACGACTGCCCGGACTCGGTGTTCGTCGAGGACGCCGTCGTGATGTACAGGAACGTGGCGTTGATCACCCGGCCGGGCGCCGAGTCCCGGCGGGCGGAGACCGCCGGCGTGGAGGAGGCGGTGGCCCGCCTCGGCTGTTCGGTGAACTGGATCTGGGAACCGGGCACGCTGGACGGCGGTGACGTCCTGAAGGTCGGCGAGACCGTGTACGTCGGCCGTGGCGGGCGGACGAACGCGGCCGGCGTGCAGCAGCTGCGTGCGGCCTTCGAGCCGCTGGGCGCCCGGGTGGTGGCCGTGCCCGTGAGCAAGGTGCTGCACCTGAAGTCGGCGGTGACCGCGCTGCCGGACGGCACGGTGATCGGGCACATCCCGAAGGTGGACCGGCCGTCGCTGTTCCCGGGGTTCCTGTCGGTACCGGAGGAGGCCGGGGCGCACGTGGTCCTGCTGGGCGGCGGCAAGCTTCTGATGGCGGCGAGCGCCCCGAAGACGGCCGAACTGCTGACCGACCTCGGCCACGACGTGGTGACGGTCGACATCAGCGAGTTCGAGAAGCTGGAGGGCTGTGTGACCTGTCTCTCCGTGCGCCTGCGGGAGTTGTACACCTGACCGGGTGATCCCCGGCCCCCGACAGCCCCGGGACCTGCTGGTCCCGGGGCTGTCCGGCATGCCCGCGCAAGGGTCTGGCGGGTGGGCTGATCAGCGGTTCTTTACAGCCGCCTTAACCTACGGCTTCGTAACCTACGGGCTCGTAGCCTACGATCACGTAGGTTTCCGGCACCGCTCGCCGGACTCCCCCTCCCCTTTCCTATGCAGCGCGTCCCCCTGGAGTTCCTGTGACGATCACCTCCCCTCACCTCGGCAGCCCGTCCGTGTGGACCGACGCGCGGCTGCTGTACGCGCTGGAGGAAGTGGTCGAGACGGAGCTGAACCGGCATCTGAAGGTCGCCAAGGACTGGATGCCGCACGAGTACGTGCCGTGGAGCGACGCCCGCAACTTCCCCGGCCTCTTCGAGGACGGGGAGGCGTGGGCCAAGGAGCAGTCCCAGGTGACCGAGGTCGGCCGGATCGCCCTCGTGGTCAACCTGCTGACCGAGGACAACCTCCCGAGCTACCACCACGAGATCGCCTCGCTCTTCGGGCGCGACGGCGCCTGGGGCACCTGGGTGCACCGCTGGACGGCCGAGGAGGGCCGGCACGGCATCGTGATGCGCGACTACCTGCTGGCCTCGCGCGCGGTGGACCCGGACAAGCTGGAGCAGTTCCGCATGTCCCACATGAGCGAGGGCTTCGAGTCCGACAACCGGCACTCCATGCTGCACTCGGTCGCCTACGTCGCCTTCCAGGAGCTGGCCACCCGGATCTCGCACCGCAACACCGGCCACCAGTCCGGGGACCCGGTCTGCGACCGCATGCTGGCCCGCATCGCGACCGACGAGAACCTGCACATGGTCTTCTACCGCAACCTGCTCAAGGCCGCCTTCGAGCTCGCCCCCGACCTGACGATGCAGGCTGTCCGGGACGTGGTGGTGAACTTCCGCATGCCCGGCCACGGGATCCCCGGCTTCGAGCGGGCCGCGGCCCAGATGGCGATCGGCGAGGTCTACAACCTGCGCATCCACCACGACGACGTGCTCCAGCCGGTCCTGCGCTTCCTGAAGGTCATGGAGATCGACGGCCTCGGGCCCGAGGGGCGCCAGGCGCAGGAGGAACTCGGCCTGTTCCTGGGCGGGCTGAACGCGGAGGCCCTGAAGTTCGACGAGAAGCTGGCCGCGCGCAAGGCGCGGATGGCGGCGCGCGCCGCGGGCTGACCCCCGCACACGGGCCGGGCGGCCGTCCTGGGCGGGACCGGGCGGCCGTCCGGGCGGGACCGGGCGGTCGTCCGGGGCGGGACCGGGCGGTCGTGCGGCGCGCGTCAGTGGGCGGTGCGCCGCAGGGCGAGGCGTTCCTTCTCCGACAGGCCGCCCCAGACGCCGAACCGCTCGTCGTTGGACAGCGCGTACTCCAGGCAGGCGGGGCGCAGGTCGCACATGGCGCAGATGCGCTTCGCGTCGCGTACCGAGCTGCCGGGCTCGGGGAAGAAGAAGTCCGGCCCGGTCTGCGCGCACAGGGCCTGTGCCTGCCAGGTGTCGTCGGCCGGGGTGATGGTTTCGTAGTGCATGGCGAGGAGCCTGCCCCACACCGAAAAACGTTCGATCAACGCCGGCTCAACGGTGGGTCCGGGACCTCCGGCCGTCCCGATGATGCTCCCCCGGGCCCGGCGCGCGCACGGCGGCGCGCGGAGCGGTGCGAAAACCTGGAGAACGCGCGCCGTCACAGCCGGTGACCGCGGCGCGGACCGGCGTGGCGCGGTGGTCCCGGCGGCGACGGCCGGTGGGCGGTGCCAGACTCGGCAGTGGACAGGCCGGGACCCGCCCGAGGAGGGCCGAGATGCTCAGCACCCGTTTCGTCAACGGCGCCCCCGACTGGATCGACGTCGGCAGTCCCGACGTCGACGGGGCCGCCGCCTTCTACGGCGCGCTCTTCGGCTGGCGGTTCCGGTCGGCGGGACCGGACGCCGGTGGTTACGGCTTCTTCCAGCTGGCCGGGAAGACCGTCGCGGGCGGGATGCGGACCGGCCCCGGGCAGCGACCGCCGTCCTGGACGGTGTACTTCCGCAGCGCGGACGCCCGGGCCACCGCCGAGGCGGCCGAGCAGGCCCACGGCAGCGTGCTGTGCCGGCCGGTGGACGTGATGGGCCAGGGCCGCATGGCGGTGCTGGCCGACCCGGCGGGCGTGGCGTTCGGGATCTGGCAGCCCGGCCGGACCGAGGGCGTGGAGGTGGCGGGCGAGCCGGGTGCGCTGTGCTGGGTCGAGCTGTACACCCCGGACGTCGCGGCAGCCGCCGCCTTCTACCGCAGGGTGCTCGGTCTGGAGACCTCCGCGCTGCCCCTGCCCGGCGGGGTGTACACCTCCGTCAATCCCGACGGCACCGGGGACGACGCGATGTTCGGCGGGATGGTGCCGATGGCCGACGCGCCCGACGAGGCGGAGGGCGGGCCGTACTGGCTGCCGTACTTCGAGGTGGAGGACACCGACGCCGTGGTCGAACAGGCGGGGCGCCTCGGCGGGACGGTGCGGATGCCCGCGACGACGCTGGAGGGCGTGGGCCGCATGGCCAAGCTCGCCGATCCGTACGGGGTCCGCTTCGCGGTGATCAGGCGCGAGACGCCGCGGGGCTGAGGCCCGGGGCCCGGCGGGCGGCAGTTCCCGGGCGCGGGGCCGGACGTCACGCGGAGGCGCGGCGTATCAGGGTGGTCGGCAGGATCACGCCGCCGCCCGGGGCGTCGGCCGCCGTCCGCTCCCGGTCCCGGCCGTCGGACAGGCCCCGCAACAGCAGACGCGCCATCAGCCGCCCCATCTCCTCGATGTCCTGGCGGACCGTGGTCAGCGGCGGGTCGGTCTGCTCGGCGACCGGGACCATGTCGTCGAAGCCGACCACGGCCACGTCCTCGGGCACGCGCCGGCCGCTCTCGCGCAGCACCCGCAGGGCGCCGAGCGCGGTGAGGTCGTTCGCGGCGAACACGGCGTCGACGTCCGGGCAGCAGCCGAGGAGTTCACGCATGGCGCGTTCACCGCCGGCCGGGGTGAAGTCGCTCTCCACCACCAGCCGCGGATCGTCCTCCCCCCAGACGTCGGCCATGACGTCCCGGTAGCCGTCGAGCCGGTCCACCGCCGACGTCTGGTCCAGTGCACCGGTGATGTGCGCGACGCGCCGGCGGCCGAGGCCCACGAGATGGCGGACCGCCGTGTGCGCCCCGCCCCGGTTGTCGCAGTCGACGTACACCACCCCATGGCCCGGCCCCTCCCCCGCGCGTCCGCAGACCGCGGCCCCGGGGTCGTCGCCCCAGTCGGGGCGCCCGCCGAACACGGTGGGCACGCCGGCGTCGCGGATGAGACCGGGCAGCGGGTCGTCCAGGTGCAGGGAGAAGACGAGCGCGCCGTCGACGTGCCCGCCGGCGAGATACCGGGCCACGCGCGCGTGGTCGGCGCGGCCCTCGGTGAGCAGCAGCACCAACTGGTTGTCGTGCGCTGTCAGTTCCTTGCTGATGCCGCGCAGCTGGAGGGCGAAGAAGGGGTCGGCGAAGACCCGGCTCTCGGGCTCGGCGATGACGACCGCGACGGCGTCGTGCCGCCGGGTGACGAGGCTGCGCGCCGCCTGGTTGGGGACGTAGCCCAGTTCCTCCACGGCCCGCCGGACCCGTTCGGCCAGCGGCTCGCGGACCCCGTCGCCGCCGTTGACCACCCGGGACACGGTGGCCCGGGACACGCCGGCCCGTGCGGCCACGGCCTCCAGGGTGGGACGCGACACTGCCTCGGTCACTTCGGGACTCCTCATCGGCGGCTGGCGCTCAGGATAGCCGCGGGGCACCGGACCGGCCGGTGCCCGGACGGACCGGCCCGCAGCGGCTCGGCGCGGCGGGTTGGGGGTGGTCGCACCGGCCCGCGTGACGGGGGGGGCCGGTGCGGACGCGTCGGCCGGGCGGCGAAGGGCCGGTGAGGACGCGTCGGCCCGCGTGACCGGGGGCCGGTGCGGCTGCGTCGGCCCGGGTGGCGAGGGGCCGGGGCGGACGCGTCGGCCGCTCGCCGCCGTGCCGGCGTCCTCGTCAGGGTGACGGTTCGCGGCGGGCCCGGCTCGGCTGGACGCGCTTCGGTTCGCCGGGCATCTTCGGGTACTCCGGCGGGTACGGCAGATCGCCCAGGCCGTGGTCGTGCTCGTCGCGGCGGGCCAGTTCCAGCAGCTCGTCCAGGGAGTAGGCATGGTCGTCCATGTCGGCGTGCACGTCGCCGAGTTCGGCGAACCGGGCCGGCATCGTGGCGAGGTCGAAGTCGCGGGGATGGGCGGCACCGACCTCCTCCCAGCGCAGCGGTGCGGAGACGGGAGCGTGCGGGCGGGGCCGTACGGAGTAGGCGGAGGCGATGGTGCGGTCGCGGGCGGTCTGGTTGTAGTCCAGGAAGATGCGTTCGCCGCGTTCCTCCTTCCACCACTTGATGGTCACCTGCTCGGGCATCCGGCGCTCCATCTCCCGGCCGACCGCGATCGCCGCACGGCGCACCTGCGTGAAGGTCCAGCGGGGCGCGATGGGGACGAAGACGTGCAGGCCCCGGCCGCCGGAGGTCTTCGGCCAGCCGCGCAGCCCGCCGAACTCGTCGAGGACGGCGCGCAGTTCACCGGCCGCGCGGACCGCGTCGGCGTAGTCGGTGCCGGGCTGCGGGTCGAGGTCGATGCGGAGTTCGTCGGGGTGGTCGACATCCGTGGCGCGGACCGGCCAGGGGTGGAAGGTGAGGGTGCCGTACTGGGCGGCCCACACCACGGCGGCCTCCTCGGTCGGGCACATCTCGTCGGCGCTGCGCCCGCTGGGGAAGGTGATGTGGGCGGTCGGGATCCAGTCGGGCATGCCCTTCGGAGCCCGCTTCTGGTAGAACCACTCACCGCCGACGCCGTCCGGGTAGCGCTCCAGGGTGGTGGGGCGGTCGCGCAGGGCGCGCAGGATGCCGGGGGCGACGGAGGCGTAGTAGCGCGCGAGGTCCAGCTTGGTGAAACCACGCTCCGGGAAGAACACCTTGTCCGGGCTGGACAGCCGTACGGTGCGGCCGCCCACCTCCAGTTCCACCGCTTCACCCATGCGGCCACGGTAGGCGCCCCCCGCATACCTCGCACACCGGGCGAACCCTTATGCATGCGAGCAGAATCGGATCCATGGATCTCCCCGTGATGCCGCCCGTGAAGCCGATGCTCGCCAAGTCGGTGGCGAAGATCCCGCCGGGGATGCACTACGAGGCGAAGTGGGACGGCTTCCGGTCGATCGTGTTCCGGGACGGGGCGGAGGTGGAGCTGGGCAGCCGTACCGGAAAGCCACTGACCAGGTACTTCCCCGAGCTCGTCGAGGCGCTGAGGGAGCGGGTGCCCGAGCGGTGCGTGCTGGACGGGGAGATCGTGATCGCACGGAACGGCAGGCTGGACTTCGACGCGCTGACCGAGCGGATCCATCCGGCGGCCTCCCGGGTCAGGATGCTGGCCGAGAAGACGCCGGCCTCCTTCGTCGCCTTCGACGTGCTCGCGCTGGACGACCACGCCCTGCTCGACGTGGAGCTGGCCGACCGCCGCGCCCTGCTGGACCGTGCGCTCGCCGACGCGACCCCGCCGGTGCACCTGGCGCCCGCGACGACCGACATCGAGGTGGCCCGGCAGTGGTTCGAGCAGTTCGAGGGCGCCGGTCTCGACGGAGTCGTCGCCAAACCGCTCACCGTGCACTACATCCAGGACGAGCGGGCCATGTTCAAGATCAAGCACGAGCGGACGGCGGACGTCGTCGTCGCCGGGTACCGCTTCCACAAGAGCGGCCCGGTGGTGGGCTCGCTGCTGCTGGGGCTCCACGACGAGCACGGCCGGCTCCAGCACGTCGGCGTGTCGGCGGCCTTCGCCATGAAGCGGCGCGCCGAGCTGGTGGACGAGCTGGAGCCGCTGCGCATGGACGACGTGTCCGGGCACCCGTGGGCCGCGTGGACGGACGAGAGCGCGCACGAGACGGCCCGGCTGCCGGGCGCGCCCAGCCGCTGGTCCGGCAAGAAGGACCTGTCCTGGGTACCGCTCCGCCCGGAGCGGGTGGCCGAGGTGGCGTACGACCACATGGAGAACGGGCAGCGGTTCCGGCACACGGCCCGCTTCCGCCGCTGGCGCCCCGACCGCACGCCGGAGAGCTGCACGTACGCCCAGCTGGAGGAGCCGGTGCGCTACGACCTGGCGGAGATCCTCGGCGAGAAGGACCGCGACTGAGCCACGGCCACGGTCAGGGCCGCGGCCGCGCTCCCCGGGCCGTCACTGCCGCACATCGCTCCCTCAGCCACCGCGGCTGCACGGTGACCGGCCGCTACGGCTGCATGAGGATCTTGATGGCGCCGTCCTGCTTGCGCTGGAACATCTCGTACGCGTGCGGGGCCTCCGACAGCGGCAGCCGGTGCGTGGCGAAGTCGTCGACGCCGAGCGGGTCCTCGTCCGTGAGGAAGGGCATGATCTGGTCGCTCCAGTGGCGGACGTTGGCCTGGCCCATGCGGAGCTGGATCTGCTTGTCGAAGAGGGTGAGCATCGGCATCGGGTCGGTCATGCCGCCGTAGACACCGCTGAGCGAGATCGTGCCGCCGCGGCGGACCAGGTCGATGGCCATGTAGAGGGCGCCCATCCGGTCGACGCTGAAGCGTTCGGCGAGCGGGCCGCTGATTTTGCGCGGCATGAGCGCGGCGGTCTGCTGGACGAGCTTGGCGGCGTGGCTGCCGTGGGCCTCGGTGCCGACGGCGTCGATGACGGCGTCCGGGCCGCGGCCGCCGGTCTCGTCGTGGATCGCGTGGACCAGCGCCTTCTCGTCGTCGAAGGCCCTGAGGTCGTACGTCTTCACGCCGCGCCGGTTCGCCCGGGCGAGCCGCTCGGGGACCAGGTCGACGCCGAAGACCCGCTCGGCGCCGCGCGCCATGGCGATCCGGCAGGCCATGTCGCCGATCGGGCCGAGCCCGAGGACGGCGAGGGTGCCGCCGGGCGGGACGGCGGCGTACTCGACGGCCTGCCAGGCGGTGGGCAGCACGTCGGAGAGGTAGACGAACCGGTCGTCCGACGGGCCCTCGGGCACCTTCATCGGGCCGTACTGCGCCTGCGGGACGCGCAGATACTCGGCCTGGCCGCCGGGCACGGCGCCGTACAGGCGGGTGTAGCCGAACAGGGGGGCGCCCATGCCCTCGCCGGTCACCTGGGTGGTCTCGCACTGGGTGGGCAGCCCGGCGTCGCACATGAAGCAGTGCCCGCAGGCGATCTGGAAGGGCACCACCACCCGGTCGCCGGGCCGCAGGTTCGTCACCTCGGAGCCGACGTCCTCCACGATCCCCATGGGTTCGTGACCGAGGATGTCGCCCGGGGTCATGAACGGGGTGAGCACCTCGTACAGGTGCAGGTCGGAGCCGCAGAGTCCGGTGGATGTGATCCGGATGACGGCGTCCGTGGGTTCCTCGATCCCAGGGTCGGGCACGTCCTCCACCCGGACGTCCCGCTTGCCCTGCCAGGTGACTGCCTTCATGGGTCGCGCTCCTTGATCACGTACGGCTGCGTCCCGTGTGCGGTGGCGCCCGGGTACCCGTGCCGCCGCCGTCGAACCCCGTCCCGCGCGGGCCGCCGGCCGCGCACGCTCGGCGTCCGCGGCGCAACGGGCTGACGCCGGAGGAGACCGGCGCGGTGCTGCTCCAGGCCGCCGTGTACCGCGGGGTGCCGGCCGCCGGCTCGGCGTTCGCGACGGCACAGCCGGTCCTCGCCGAGGAGGACGCGCGCTGAGACACAAGGGTGATCCTGCTGGTCGTACCCTCGGCAGCAGCTCGTTCCCGGCGTTCCGGCGTGCCTAGGCTGGCGGCATGTCCACTGTCCTGATCACCGGCGCGACCTCGGGGCTCGGCCGGTACGTCGCCTTCGAACTGGTCCGGGCCGGCCATCTCGTGCTGGCCCACGGGCGCGACGGGGCCCGCACCGAGGGGCTGGTCGAGGAGCTGCGCGCACTTGGCGAGGCCGAGGGTTTCGTCGCCGACCTGTCCCGGCTCGCCGAGGTGCGCGAGCTGGCCGCGCGGGTGGCCGCCGCCCGGCCCGGGCTGGACGCGCTGATCAACAACGCCGGGGTGGGCGGCGGGCCGCCCGGATCCGGCCGGGAGACCAGCGCCGACGGGCACGAGCTGCGGCTGGCCGTGAACTACCTCGCGCCCGTGGTGCTGACGCGGGAGTTGCTGCCGGTGCTACGGGCGAATCCGCCGGCCCGGATCGTCAACGTCGGCTCGGCGGCCCAGGAGCCCGTCGACCTCGCCGACCCGGAACTCAGCCGTGGCTACGACGGGCTGTCGGCCTACTGCCGCAGCAAGTTCGCACTCGCCGCGTACACGTTCACGCTGGCCGAGGAGCTGGCGGGCAGCGGGGTGGCGGTGAACGTGCTGCACCCCGCCACCCACATGGACACGGCGATGGTCCGCGAGTGCGGGATCAGCCCGTGGAACTCGGTCGCCGACGGAGCGCCGGGCGTGCTGGCCCTGGCCACCGGGGAGTCGGGCAGCGGCGGCTACTACGACGGAACCCGGCCCGCGCGGGCTCACGCGGCGGCGTACGACGCCGGAGTCCGGCGCCGGCTCGCGACGGTCACCGAGCAGCTGCTGGCCATGTGAGTCCGGCCCGGCACGACCCGGCAGGCGCCCGCCACCCGCACCCCTGCCGAACCACACGCCGCCCACTCACCGCATGCGCCGGCAACCGCCACCCCACGGGACGCGGGCCCCCACGGGACGCGGGCCCCCGCGGATCGGCCCCGGCACCGCGCGGTGCCGGGCGGGGTGGCTCGGTGAGCGGGGTGCCCAGGTGCGTGGCGGTGGCTCGGTGGGCGGTGCCCCGGTGCGTGACGGCGGCTCGGTGGGCGGTGCCCAGGTGTGTGACGGCGGCTCGGTGGGCGGTGCCCCGGTGTGTGACGGCGGCTCGGTGGGCAGGTGCCGGGTGGGTGGCGGTGGGTCAGTGCAGGCCGCGTCCCGTCTCCAGCACCTCGCGGGCCTGGGCCACCAGTCCCTCCGCGCCACAGGCGCGGGCGAGGTCCAGGGCCCGGTTGAGTTCCGCTGTCGAGCGGGCGGCGATGCCGTACTCGACGCGGGCCGCCGCGTGTTCGTACTGGCAGGGCGACGCCTCCAGGTAGGTGACGGCCCGGGCGGCCAGCTGCACGGCGCGCTGCCCCGTCTCCAGTGCGGCGGCGCAGCGCAGGGCCTCGCCGATGGCGGTGTCCGTGCCGAACCGCTCGGCCTGGCGGCGGGCGTCGGCCGCGAGCTGGGCGGCGCGGGCCGGGTCCTGCCCGGCCAGGGCCTTGGCGAGGTCGATGGACCAGGGTGCGAGGACCGGGTTGTGGCCGCCGCGGGAGGCGGCGGTCTTCTCCGCGGCCTCCAGTTCGTTGATGCCCTCCCCGGTGCGGCCGACGGCGAGCAGCAGCCGGCCGCGCACGGAGCGGATGTCGGGCAGCACGATGGTGGACGGGTACGGCGGCGCGAAACCGTACCGTTCGGCGACCGACCAGGCTTCCTCGACCCGCCCGCGGGCCAGCAGTGTGTCGACCAGTCCGCAGGTGGACGACCAGTAGAGGGGCAGGCCACGGCCGACGCGTTCGGCGAGGACCAGGCCCTCGCGCAGGGTGGACTCGGCGTCGCGCAGGCGGCCCTGTCTGCGGTAGGCGAGCCCGAGGAAGGCGTTGGCCAGGGAGAGATGGCCGCCGCGCCAGCCCGCCGAGGTGTAGACGCGCCGGGCCTCGGCGAACAGGCTCTCCGCGCGGTCGAGCCGGTCGGTGTAGGCGTACGCGCTGCCGAGCATCATCAGCAGCTCCATGCCCCACTCGGTGTCGGTCCAGCCGAGGCCGGGCGCGAGGCGGCCGTTGACGAGGGCGCGGTCGCACAGTTCGGCGACCACGTCGGCGCTCTCGCCGTGGGTCATCGCGTCGAATCCGCGCAGGATCAGCAGGGCGCGCTCGGCGTTGTCGCGGCCGGCGCAGGTGCTCGCCAGTTCGGCCAGGCGGCGGGAGCGGGCCGGGGAGACGGTCTCGCCGTGGATGCCCTCCCACATGAACTGGAACGCCTGGAGCCGCATCCGGACGGGGCCCGCCTCGTGCCGGGCGGCCTCGGCCTCGACCGTGCGGACGGCCTCCTCCAGCTGGTCGTTGTGGAGCAGCGCCTGGGAGAGGCGCACCACGGCGTCGACCCGGTCGTCCCGCTCGAGGCCGCGCATGCCGAGCGCGCTCTGGAGCTGGTCGATGGTGACGGCGGGGTTGGTCAGCAGGGTGGCGCAGCCCAGTTCGTACAGGACGTGCGCGTGCACCTCGGGCCGGGGCGGCTCTTCCAGCGCGCGTTCCAGGCAGCGGCGGGCCGCGTCGGGCGCGCCGACGGCGAGGTGTTCGCGGGCGGCCTCGCGCAGCTGCTCGACGAGTTCCTCGTCGTCGTCCGGGTGCACCTTCAGCAGGTGCCGTGCGGCCTCGGCGGCACCGCGGCCCAGCTGGGTGATGATCTGGGCGGCGACGCCGTGCATGGCGGTGCAGACGCCGGGCGGGATGGAGTTGTAGACGGCGGTGGCGATGAGCGGGTGGACGAACTCCAGCTCGTCGTCGATCGGTTCGGTGCCGACGGCCGGGTCGGGCTTGGTGAGGATCCGGGCGGTGCACAGGAGATCGGCGCAGTGCCGGGCGAGTTCGTCGTCCATGGTGGCGAGGCGGGCGACCATGTCGACGGTGATGCCGGTGCCGAGGATGGCGGCGGCCCAGGCGAACCGGGTCGCCTCCAGGCCGAGGCCCTTGAGCCGGTCGACCAGTCCGCCGCCGCGGGCCGCGCGGTTGAGCGCGCGCAGTTCCCCGGCCTGTGCCTCGACCGGCTGGAGTTCGCTGTCCTGCACCTTGGCGAGGAGTTCGACGGTGTCGTAGGGGTTGCCGGCGGTGACGGCCCAGACCTCGCGGCAGAACGCGTCGTCGGCGTGCCGGCCGAGGGTGGCGCGGGTGATCCCGGCGGTGGCGTCCGGGGTGAGGGCGCTGAGGTTGGTGACGGAGCGGCCGGCGGCCTCGGCCACGGCGTCGAGCAGCCGGGCGCTGTCGCCGCCGGCCTCACCGGGCCGACGGGCGACCACGACGAGGACGGACAAGTCGTCCAGGCGTTCGGCGAACGCGGCGAGCCAGCGCAGGGTCTCCTGGTCGGCCCAGTGCGCGTCGTCGAGGAGCAGCACCAGCGGCCATTCGCGGCGGGCGAGCCGGCGCACCGCGGCGACGAGTCCGTCGCAGACGTACTGCGGGTCGGCGTTGCCCTCCTGCGGGTCGGCTATGCCGAGGGCGGGGCCGGCGATGTCGTACCAGTCGCCGAGGTACTCGCGGGCCTCTTCGGGGAGCAGCGACAGCAGCGCCGGCTGGAGCAGCTGCCGTACGACGTGGAAGGGGACGGATCTCAGCGTTTCTGCGCCGCGGGCGGACCAGACGGCGCAGCCGCGGCGTTCGGCGATGCGGCGGGTCTCGGCGAGCAGCGCGGTCTTGCCGAGTCCCGCCTCGCCGCGGAGGACCAGCAGACCGCCTGCGGATGTCTGGTCCGCGCACAGGGCGTCGAGTGCCTGCGCGACGGTGGCGATTTCGGCGTCCCGCTCCCACAGGGGAGCCGAGCCGGCCGCCGACGGGCGTCCCTCCGTCATCCCGTTACCTCCCCAGGTCGCCCGAATGACGTACAGACACCGAGCGTAGCCGTCCGGCGGGGCCTTCGGTGGCCGGTCGCGGCAGCTCTTGCCCGGCCGGGTGAAAGAGTGTGCGGGCAGGCGACCCCGCCCCGGGCCCGACCAGCGGACGAGGCGTCAACTACGCCCGCGCCGACGCCCGGCGGACCCGTCCCCGGGAGGCCCGCGGGGGCCGCGGGAATCCGGCTCCGGGCAGCGCACGGCGGCACGTGCAGGGCGGACTCCGGAAAACGCGCGGCGGTCGCGGGAGCCGGCTCCGGGAGACGCGCGGTGGCCGTGGAGGGTGGACTCCGGTGGGCGCGTGGTGGCCGGGGGCGGTGGGCTCGGGGAGGGGCGCGGTGGTCGTGGGAGACGGGGTTCGGAGAAATCCTCGGTGAAATGTCCCGTTCCGCGCGCTTGGCGCCGGATCCTCTCATCGCGCTTTCACCGTCGCCTCATACGGTGGGGGCATGACGCAGGTGACTCCCCCCGGGTGGTACCCCGACCCCGGGCAGACGAACGACGGTCCGCCCACCGAGCGCTGGTGGGACGGCACGGCCTGGACGGACCAGACCCGCCCCACCGGAGCGGCCGCCCCGTGGGGTCCCCCGGCACAACTGTCCCCGCAGCCGGCCCAGCCGGTCGGCGGGTACCCCGCGGCCCCCGCCGGGTACGGCGGGCACCCGGGGTATCCGGGGTATCCCGTCGAGCCTGCGGCGCGGTCCCGGCGCGGGCTGCGCACGGGCATAGCCGTCGCGGTCACGGCCGCGGTGCTGACCTGCATCGGCGTCGGCGTGTACGCCCTGTCCAAGGACGACGGCGGCAGCGGCGACCGCGCGGGGTCGCAGCAGGGAGACGGCGGCCGGGGCGGGCCGTTCGGCGGGCCCGGCGGCTCGGGCGGAACCGGCGGCTCGGGCGGTGGTTCCGGAGGCTCCGGGAATTCCGGGGGCCCGGGTGGTTCCGGGGGCCCGGGTGGTTCCGGCGGGGCCTCGCCGTCCCCGGACCGGTCCCAGGCGCCCAAGGTCGAGGGCGGTGGCTCGGTGCCGGACCCGGTCAACGGCATCAGCCTGCCGGTGCCGCAGGGCTGGACCGGAGAGGCGATCGGCATCGGCGCCCAGGTGACCTCCGGCAACTCCTACAAGTGCCCGGGCAACTCGGCCAAGACGTGCACCGCGGGCGGCGCCTACACCGCTCCGGCGCTGGAACTGGGCATCAAGGACGGCACGGCGGAGGCGGTCGCGAAGGCGGACATCGCGGCCAACGCCAAGGCGTCGTACGGCGACGAGGCCTACGGCAGCATCACCTCGCACCGGGAACTGGCCTCCCAGGCGGTGACGGTGGCCGGGCAGAAGGGGTACCTGGTGCGCTGGAAGGCGGTCACCAGCAAGGGTGCCGACGGCTATGTCGAGTCCGTCGCCTTCCCCTCGCCCAACGACCCCGAGCAGATCGTGGTGGTCCGCTTCGGCGTGGACGTCGGGCAGAAGCTGTCCGTGATCGACGAGATCCTCAGGGGCATCAAGGTCTCGTCCGGCGGCGGGAGCGGCCAGGACGTCTGAGACATGGTCCGGCCGGGTGGGGTTCCTCTCCGCTCAAGAGGAACCCCACCCGGCCGGGGGGTGCGCGCCGCCCCCGTCCCCACGGTGCGGCGCGGGCAGGTCACCGTTCAGTCATCCCGTGAACGGCGGCCTGGGTCTCATCACGGTCCGGCTGCCAGTCCGAGTGCGGGCAGCACGACGGCCTCCACGAAGCGGACGAGGTAGTCGGCGTCGGCGTACTGGCCGTTGAGCACCGGCCGCACACGCAGGACGCCGAACATCATGGCGGGGACGTACTCCAGCGCGGCGTGGCCCTCGGGCACCTCGCCCCGCGCCACTCCCCGGGCGAGCATCTCCTCCAGCGCGGCGATCTCCGGGTGGACCAGCGCCTCCCGGAGCGCCTGGGCCAGTTCCTGGTCAGAGGTCACCGCGGGCCCCAGCGCCTGGAGCAGCCTGGTGTCCTTGCCGGACCAGTCGCCCGCGGCCCGCGCGGCCTGGCGCAGATCCTCGGCGAGCGATCCGGTGTCGATACCGGCGAACCGCACCCGGCGGCTGGCGCGCAGCGCCGCCGCGACGAACTGCGGCTTGTTCTTCCACTGCCGGTAGAGCGTGGACTTGCTGCACCGGGTGCTGGCGGCGACGCCCTCCATGGTGACGGAGTCGTAGCCGCACTCGCGGATCTGATCCAGCACGGCGTCGAAGAACTCCCGCTCACGCTCTGGCGTGATCTTGGAGCGGCGCGAGGCGGCGACCGTCTCCGGTCCGTCCGCGGCCTGCGACGTCATGTGGTGCTTCCCCTCACTCGTGGTGTCTCCAGTGTGGCGCACATCAATCGATACGCCAGTGTACCGGTACTCAACCGTATCGGTACACTGGCGTATCGGTACGGCGGCGTATCGATGAGCTGCGGTCCTGGGACCGGGGCCCGTACGCACCCGCACCGCACCACATCACGCACCACCGTCAGCGAAGGGGCCGGGGGATGAATGCCCGAACCGAGCCTGCGGAGGCGGAAACGGAGCCGGAATCCCCGGCCCGCCCGCCTCTGATACGTGAGTTCCTGCTGGTCGCCGGGCTCTTCCTGGTCTACAAACTCGGCCGCCGGCTCGCCGTCGGCCACACCGGGGACGCCTTCCACAACGCCCGCCGCGTGTGGCACCTGGAGCGGACCGTGCACCTTCCCCACGAGAACGCCGTGCAGTCCGCACTGCTGCACGGCGACACCCTCGTCCACCTGGCGAACACCTACTACGCGACCGTCCACTTCCCGGCCACGCTCGCCTTCCTGGTCTGGCTGTACCTGCGCCGGCCCGCGCACTACGTGTGGGCCCGCCGGGTGCTCGCGGCCGTCACCACCGCCGCCCTCGTCCTGCCGTTCACCTTCCCGCTGGCCCCGCCGCGGATGGTGACCGGGACGGGCCTGGTGGACACGGCCCGGGTCTACGGCCCGTCCGTGTACGGTCCGCCGGCCGGCGACCACCTCTCCAACCAGTTCGCGGCGATGCCCTCGCTGCACTTCGGCTGGGCCCTGATGGTGGCGATCGGCCTGATCGCCGCCACCCGGTCCCGCTGGCGCGCGCTGTGGCTGCTGCACCCGCTGATCACCCTGCTGGTGATCGTGGGCACCGCGAACCACTACTGGCTGGACGCGATCGTCGCGACGGCCATGCTCGGCCTCGCCCTCGTACTGGTCCATCCGCCGCGGCGCACCGTCGGTACGGCGGGGCTCGGCACCGGGCGGCCGGTCACGCGCGAGCCCGTCCTCGCGGGAGCGGGCCGATGAGCCCCGCCGCTCTGACCGCCCTCGGCCTCTCCCTCGTATCGGCCGTCGCCTACGCGCTCGCCGCGGTCGCCCAGGAACGCCTCGCCGCGCGCAGCGCCGGCACCGGCCTGCTGCGGCTGCTGGGCACCGGCGCCTGGTGGTCGGCGGTCGGGCTGAACGCCGCCGCCGCGCTGCTGCACGTCGTAGCCCTGAAGTACGGTCCGCTGACCGTCGTACAGCCGCTGGGTGCGCTCACCCTGGTCGCGGCGGTGCCGCTGGGGGCGCGGGCGGCCGGGCGGCGGGTCAGCGCGGTGGAGTGGCGCGGTACGGCACTGACGCTGCTCGGGCTGGCCGCGCTGCTGGTCACCGCCTCCGGTCCGGCGCCCGCCCGGGTCCTGTCGCTCACCGAGGCGCTGGCGGTCGCCGGTACCACCGCCGCGGCGATCGGTCTGCTGTCCCGGCCCGGCGCGCGGCCGGGCCTCAGGCACGCGACGGCGTCCGGCTTCGCCTCCGGTGTGGCCTCCGCGCTCACCCAGACGGTGACCGTGGCCGCCACGGACCGCTCGGGTCCGGCGCTGAGCGCCGGGGTGGTCGTGGTCGCCGTGCTCGTCGCCGCGTTCGCGGTCGGCGGGCTGCTGCTGTCCCAGACGGCCTACCGCGGTGGCCTCGGCGCGCCGCTGGCCGTCGTGACCCTCGCCAACCCGGCGGCCGCCGCGGTGATCGGCCTCACCCTGCTGGGGCAGGAGCTGCGGGGCGGCGCCGGCGGGGTGCTGCTGGCCCTGACCGGAGCGGGACTCGCCGCGTGGGGCGTGGTGCTGCTCAGCCGGACGGCCCCCGAGTCCGCGCCCGCGGACCGGCCCGTGGAAACCGACGGGCACGAGGAGCACCCGGTGGCGGTGGTGCTGGCGCTGGAGCCCGGGACGGCGACCGCCGAGCCGGCTCTGGTGCCACGGCAGCCGGGGCAGCCGGGGCATCTCACGGCGCTGTGAGAGCACACGACGGCGGCCGGTGCGCGGAGGATCTCCGCGGGCACCGGCCGCCGTCGCCGTACGGGAGTGGGCGGGTCAGCCCCAGCCGCGCGCGTCCTGCTTCAGCGCGGTGTCGACC
Source organism: Streptomyces musisoli (assembly GCF_016741855.1). Lineage (GTDB taxonomy): Bacteria > Actinomycetota > Actinomycetes > Streptomycetales > Streptomycetaceae > Streptomyces > Streptomyces musisoli. The sequence continues at coordinate 331,978 of NZ_JAERRH010000001.1, forward strand.
GTCAGCGCCGTCGCCACCACGAGGCTCAGCAGCGGCTCGGGCAGCTGGTAGTGGATCTGGAGGACGTAGTTGTCCGCGGTCGTGAACAGCGTCTTGGCGAGGCCTTCCCAGGTCTTGGTGATCCGGGCGACCTCGTTGTCCGCGTGGTCGACGATCGCGAAGTTCCAGGCCCGCCAGTTCTCCGCCTTGATCGCGCCGACCTGCTGGCCGTTCGCCATCATCGCGAAGTTGATCTTCCCGATCATGTTCTTCTGGACGATCTCGCCGACCGGCGAGCCGTCCGGGCGGCTCACGATCACCCGGGACTTGAAGATCTTCGCGGGCCGGGTCAGCAGCAGCTGCGGCTGGCCGTAGGCGTCGCGGATCTCCAGCTTGTGGGTGAGGAACTGGTCGAGACTGGAGACGAAGCGCAGGATCTTCCGCAGCACGCCCTGGCCGACCTGGGTGACCGAACCGATCTCGCGGCCGCTCTGATCCATGACCTTGTACTCGTTGGTCAGCTCGATCAGCTTGGCCTTCTGGTTCACGACCAGGACGGGCTCGGTGAAGAGGGTGCCGCCGCCGGGGCCGCCGGCCGCGACACCGGCCTGCTTCTGCACCTGCCGCTGCACCTTGGGGTCGGCGGCCTGCTGCTGCGGGAAGACGGGCTGGGCAGGGGCCTGCTGCGGCGGAACCTGCCCGGCGGGCTGCTGGGCCGGGTTGGTGTGGTCGGTCCACTGCGCGCCGTCCCAGTAGCGGAGCGTCTGGGGCGCCCCGTGCGGATCCGGGTACCAGCCTGCAGGAGTGTTCGATTGCGTGGTCACCGGGGCACACTACCCTGATGTGACCGGTACCTGACCAGTCCGCACGGAGCGGTGTTCATCGCCCGTTCACCCCGTGACGATCGCCGGGTCGCTGACGCCGGGCAGACCGTTCTCCACGTGCCCGGCGAAGCCGCGCAGGAAGGCCGGATCGGCCTCGCAGGTCACGGTCAGGTCGTACCAGCGGCTGCTCGCCGCGAGACCGACGACCTGCTTCACGGTCGCGCCCGGCCGTACGGTCACCGTGAGGGGGCCGCCGCCGTAGCCGTCGGCCAGCTTCAACCGCACCGTGCCGGAGCCCTTGTTGGTGAAGGTCAGCTCGACGTCGCTGCCGGTGTGCCGGGCGGTGACCTCGGGGCCCGCGACCTTGTTGCGGCCCTTGAAGACGCGCAGGAAGCCGTTGGGGCCGTGCACGGCGAGGTCGTAGTTGCCGCCGGAGTAGACCGAGTTCCAGGTGTCCGTAAGCGTCTTGCCGGCCTCCGTGGTGTACGTCCAGGGGCCGTCGGTACGGCTGTTGGACGTGACGAGGAAGGCCGCGCCCGCGGCCGCCCCCGAGGCGAACGTGAGCGTGAACTTCCCGGCCGCGGTGTCCGCCGAACCGTCGACCGCCGGGGCGTACTTCAGCGGGCGGGTGGGGCGGCTGCCGGCCTCCTGCCCGGGCAAAGCACCCTTGGCGGGCGGCTTGGGCACGTAGTCCGGGTGGCGGCCGCGGTCCGCCGGTTCGTAGGCGGCGGTGGAGGGCAGCGCGGCCGGCGCGGCGTCCTTGCGCGAGAAGTCGAAGGCGGTCGTCAGGTCGCCGCATATGGCGCGCCGCCAGGGCGAGATGTTCGGCTCCTGGACACCGAAGCGCCGCTCGATGAACCGGATGATCGAGGTGTGGTCGAAGGTCTCGGAGCAGACGTAGCCGCCCTTGCTCCACGGGGAGACCACCAGCATCGGCACCCGCTGGCCGAGCCCGTAGGCGCCGGCGGCGTGGCCGAGGTCGCCCTTGAACAGGTCCGGCGCGGGGTCCACCGTCGAACGGCCCTGGGCGGCGGAGGCCGGCGGGTAGGGCGGGATGACGTGGTCGAAGAAGCCGTCGTTCTCGTCGTAGGTGATGAACAGCGCCGTCCTGGCCCACACGTCGGGGTTGGCGGTGAGCGCGTCCAGGACCTGGGAGATGTACCAGGCGCCGTAGTTCGCGGGCCAGTTGGGGTGCTCGGTGAAGGCTTCGGGGGCGGCGATCCAGGAGACCTGGGGCAGCCTGTCCGCCTGGACGTCCGCCTTCAGCCGGTCGAAGTAGCCCTCGCCCTTGCGGGCGTCGGTGCCGGTGCGGGCCTTGTCGTAGAGCGGGTCGCCGGGCACCGCGTTGCGGTACTGGTTGAAGTAGAGGAGCGAGTTGTCGCCGTAGTTGCCGCGGTAGGCGTCGTCGATCCAGCCCCAGGAGCCGTTCGCGTCCAGGCCGTCGCCGATGTCCTGGTAGATCTTCCAGGACACCCCGGCCTGCTCCAGCCGCTCCGGGTACGTCGTCCAGCCGTAGCCCTTCTCGTCGTTGCCGAGGACCGGGCCGCCGCCCTTGCCGTCGTTGCCGACGTACCCCGTCCACATGTAGTAGCGGTTGGGGTCGGTGGAGCCCATGAAGGAGCAGTGGTAGGCGTCGCAGATGGTGAAGGCGTCCGCGAGGGCGTAGTGGAAGGGGATGTCGTCGCGGGTCAGGTACGCCATCGTCGTCGAGCCCTTGGCGGGCACCCACTTGTCGTACTTGCCGTTGTTGAAGGCGGTGTGGGTGTCGCTCCAGCCGTGCGGGAGGTCCTGGATGAAGGCCAGGCCCAGGTCGTCGGCGTCCGGGTGGAAGGGCAGGATGTCCTTCGAACCGTCGGACTGCTTCCAGACGGACCGGCCGTTCTGCGTGACCGACCGGGGGTCGCCGAAGCCGCGGACTCCCCGGAGCGAACCGAAGTAGTGGTCGAAGGAACGGTTCTCCTGCATCAGTACGACGATGTGCTCGACATCGTCCACCGATCCGGTGCGGTAGTGCGCCGGCAGGGCGGCCGCGCGCTGGATGCTGCTGGACAGCGCCGAGAACGCCGTCGTGGCGCCCGCGAGTTGGAGGAAACGCCGACGGTTGACTTCGGGCATGGGTGAGGGTCCTCTCAGCCTGACGTACGGGATGCCGTCAGATGACGGAATCTGCGCGGAGCGAGTGTTCCAAGAGCAGCAAACGTCAGGGAAGGGTCTGGTGGCTCCCATGTGAAACTCGGCGGTCCGGACGGTGCGGGCACTCAACGCCCGGCGGTGGCGCTCTCCTTCTTCTCCTCCTCGGCCCGGCCGACCTCCTCGAGGTGCGTACGGGGGCGGCTCAGGGGCGCAGCCAGGCCGCCGTGTCCTCGGGCAGCCGGCCCGCGTCGTCCAGCGGGCCGCTGCTGAGCAGGAGCCGGGAGTGTGCGGGCAGGACGGCGGGGGTGGCCGCGAGGTTGACCACGCACAGCGCACCGTCCGCACGGGCGAAGGCGAGCACGCCGTCGGGGGCGGGCAGCCAGGTCAGCGGGCCGTTACCGAACTCCGGGCGCAGGGCGATGGCCTCCCGGTAGAGGGAGAGCATGGAGTGGGGGTCCTGCTTCTGCCGGTCGACGGCGTACGAGGGCCAGTCGGCCGGCTGCGGCAGCCAGGGCTCCTCCCGCGCGCCGAACCCCGCGTACGGCGCACCGGCGGCCCAGGGCAGCGGCACCCGGCAGCCGTCGCGGCCGGGGTCGGCCCCCTGCGAACGGAAGTACATCGGGTCCTGGATGCGGTCGACCGGGATGTCGGCCTCCGGCAGGCCCAGTTCCTCCCCCTGGTAGAGGTAGAGCGCACCGGGCAGCGCCAGCGACAGCAGGGCGGCGGCCCGCGCCCTGCGGGTGCCGAGCGCCAGGTCCGTGGGGGTGCCGAAGGCCTTGGTCGCGAAGTCGAAGGCGGTGTCCTCGCGGCCGTACCGGGTGACCGTCCGGGTGACGTCGTGGTTGCACAGCACCCAGGTGGCCGGGGCGCCGACGGGTGCGTGCTCGGCCAGGGTGGTGTCGATCGAGTCGCGCAGCCGGCCGGCGTCCCAGGGGCAGGTCAGGAAGGAGAAGTTGAAGGCGGTGTGCAGTTCGTCGGGGCGCAGGTAGCGGGCGAAGCGCTCGGCGTCGGGGAGCCAGACCTCGCCGACGAAGACACCGTCGTACTCGTCGGCCACGCGCCGCCAGGACCGGTAGACGTCGTGGAGTTCGTCGCGGTCGACGAAGGGGTGCGGCCGCGGATCCGTGGCGAGGTCGGGGAGGTCCGGGTCCTTGGCGAGCAGGGCCGCCGAGTCGATGCGGACGCCGGCGACGCCCCGCTCGAACCAGAAGCGCAGGATGTCCTCGTGCTCCTGGCGGACCACCGGGTGGGCCCAGTTGAGGTCGGGCTGCTCGGGGGTGAACAGGTGCAGGTACCAGTCGCCGTCGGGCAGCCGGGTCCACACCGGTTCGGTGGAGCCGGCGAACTGCGACGGCCAGTCGTTCGGCGGGAGGTCGCCGTGCGGTCCGCGCCCGGGCCGGAAGTGGAACAGCTCGCGCTCGGGGCTGCCCGGCCCGGCGGCGAGCGCGGACCGGAACCAGGGGTGCTGGTCGGAGACGTGGTTGGGCACGATGTCGACGATGGTGCGGATGCCCAGTTCCCTTGCCTCCGCGATGAGTTTCTCGGCTTCGGCGAGGGTGCCGAAGGCGGGGTCGATGGTGCGGTAGTCGGCCACGTCGTAGCCGCCGTCCTTCAGCGGAGACAGGTACCAGGGGGTGAACCACATGGCGTCCACCCCGAGTTCGGCGAGATACGGCAGGTTGCCGCGGACGCCCGCGAGGTCGCCGGTGCCGTCGCCGTCGCCGTCCGCGAAGCTGCGGACGTACACCTGGTAGATGACGGCGGAACGCCACCAGTCGGAGTCCTTCTGGGCAGGGGTGGGCTGTCCCACGGAGCGTGCCTTTCTGTAGACGGGGCGTCGGCGTCAGCCCTTGGTGCTGCCCGCGGTGATCCCGGCGATGATGTGCCGCTGGAAGACGAGGAACAGCGCGACCATCGGGATGCTGGCGATCACCATCGCGGCGATGAGCACGGTGAGCTGGATGTTCTGGGAGAGCTGGACCAGGGCCACGCTGATGGGCTGTTTGCCGGTGTCGGAGAAGACCATCAGCGGCCACAGGAAGTCCTGCCAGACCGCGACCAGCGCGAAGATCGACACCACGCCGAGCACCGGCCGGGACATGGGCAGGACGACGGACCACAGGATCCGCAGCTTGCCGGCGCCGTCGATCTCGGCGGCCTCCAGCACATCGCGCGGCAACTGGTCGAAGAATCGCTTGAGCAGATAGAGGTTGAAGGCGTTGGCGACGGCCGGCAGCCAGATGGCGAGGGGGTCGTTGAGCAGGCTGGTGTGGAGGAACGGCAGGTCGGCGACGGTCAGGTACTTGGGCACGACCAGCGCCTGGGCCGGGACCATGAGGGTGGCCAGGATGCCGCCGAGGACCACCTTGCCGAAGGCGGGCTTCAGCTTGGACAGGGCGTAGGCCGCCGCCGTGCAGAAGACCAGTTGGAAGGCCCAGGCGCCGGCCGCCTGGACGAGCGTGTTCAGCAGGTGCCGCGGGAGCTGCATCAGGTCCCAGGCGTCGGTGTAGCCGCCGGTGTGCCACTGCTCGGGCACCAGCGTCGGTGGGGTCCGGGCCACTTCGTCCGGGGACTTCAGCGCGCCGGTGACCATCCAGTACACGGGGAAGAGGAAGGCGAGCCCGAAGAGGAGGACGACGGCTGTGAACACCGTCCAGTAGAGGGCCCTGCCGCGCGGGCGGGCGAGGGTGGCCGGGGAGATCAGGGTGCGGGTGCCGCTCATGCGTCCCCCTCCGAGCGGGTGAGCCGAAGGTAGACCGCGGAGAAGGCTCCGAGCAGGAGCAGGAGCATCACGCTCAGGGCGCAGGCCCCGCCGAAGTCGTTGTAGAGGAAGGCGCATTTGTAGATGAGGTAGAGGACGGTGACGGTGGCGTTCTCCGGTCCGCCGCCGGTGATGACGAACGGTTCGGTGAACACCTGCATGGTGGCGATGATCTGAAGGAGCATCAGCATTAGGATGACGAACCGGGTCTGCGGGACCGTGACGTGCCGGACGCGCTGGAGCAGGTTCGCGCCGTCCAGTTCGGCCGCCTCGTACAGCTCGCCGGGGATGGACTGGAGCGCGGCGAGGTAGATGAGGACGGTGCCGCCCATGTTGGCCCAGGTGGCGACGATGACCAGGGAGACGAGGGCGGTGTCGGCGCCGTTGGACCAGTTGGACGTGGGCAGGTGCAGGAAGCGCAGGGCTTCGTTGGCCAGTCCGGCGCCGGGATCGTAGAACCACTTCCACAGCAGGGCGCTGACCACCGGCGGGATCATCACCGGGAGGTAGACCACGACCCGGAAGAACGCCTTGGCGTGCCGCAGTTCGTTGAGGACGAGGGCGAGCACGAAGGGGACCGCGAAGCCGATGAGCAGGGCGAGCAGGGTGAAGGTGAGGGTGTTGCGCCAGGCGGCGGAGAACTCGGGATCGTGCCAGACCCGGGTGAAGTTGGCGGTGCCGACCCATTCCGGCTCCGAGCCGGGCGTGTACTTCTGGAAGGCGATGACGACCGCGCGGATCGCCGGGTACCAGGAGAACAGCGCGAAGCAGAGCAGGCCGCCGAGGAGGAAGCCGTAGGCACGGACCTGGTCGATCAGGCGGCGCCGCCTGAGGTCCCGCACCGGGGGCGGCACCGGGACCGGATGGGCGGCGGCCTTCGTCACGGGCCGCCGCTCGGCCGTCTTCGTCATCGTGGTCAGCTCCGGGCCAGAATGCCGTCGATCTTTCCGGACGCGTCCTTCAGCAGCTGGTCGATGTCGGCGTCCTTCTCGGTCAGGACCGCGGAGACGACGGAGTCCAGGACGGAGTAGATCTGCTGTGCGTTCGGCGGTTCGATCTTCAGCTGGAGCTGCTGGTTGCCGTCGAGGAAGGCCTGGTAGTTCTCCACCGGGACGTTGGCGTTGGCCTTCTTGGCCCGCTGGTCCGCGGTGTCGGCGGCGCCGGTGAACAGGCGCGGCTCGGGCAGGCCGACGGGTGCGTCGTTCTTCTTGGCGCGGGCGTAGTCGCCGAGGAAGCCCTTGCCGGGGGTGAGGAACATGTGGTCGAGCCACTTCAGGCCGGCGCGGATCTGGGCGGGCGTGTCGTGCTTGTTGAACATGTAGCCGTCGCCGCCGATGAGAGTGCCCTTGCCGCCCGGCATGGGGGCCAGGGCGAGGTCCTTGTAGTTGCCGCCCTTCTCCTTGACCAGGATCGGGATGTTGTCGGGGGCGGCGAGGTACATGCCGAGCTTGCCCGAACCCATCAGCTGCTGCACGTCGTTGATGACGAGGAGCTGCTTGCTGCCCATGGAGTCGTCGGTCCAGCGCATGTCGTGCAGGTTCCGCAGGACGGCGTGGCTCTCGGGGGTGTCGACGGTGGCCTTCTTGCCGTCCGCGTCGACGACGTCGCCGCCCTGCGAGTACAGCTCGGCGGTGAAGTGCCAGCCGCCCTGGTTCTGCGCGCTGTAGTCGGCGTATCCGACGGTGCCGTTGCCGAGGGCGGCGATCCTCTTCGCGGCGGCGCGGACCTCGTCCCAGGTCGCCGGGGGCTTGTCGGGGTCGAGGCCGGCCTTCCGGAAGAGGCCGCGGTTGTAGATCAGCCCCATCGAGTAACCGGTGCGCGGGATGCCGTAGACCTTGCCGTCCACGGTGTAGATGTCCCGCAGCTGCTTCTGGATGGTGTCGTAGCTCTTCAGTTCCGCGAGGTACGGCGTCAGGTCGGCGGCCTGGTCGATGTCTACCACGTGCCGGGCGTCCGTGAAGTACGTGTAGAACACGTCCTCCATCTGGCCGCCGGCGAGCTTGGCGTCGAAGGTCTTCGGGTCCTGGCAGGGGAAGGCGTCGTGCGTGACGACGTCGATGTCCGGGTTCTGCTGCTCGAAGGAGGCGACGTCCTCCTCGAAGAACCCGCGGTCGACCTTGGCGCTCCTGGGCGGCTCGCAGTTGACGGTGATGCGCGTCCTGCCGCCCGCGGACTCGTCGTCACCGGACCCGCAGGCGGTGGCGGCGAGGACGAGGGAGGAGCAGACGCCTATCGCGGCGGCGGTACGGCGGAACCCGGTGTGTCTCATCGGTGGACCCCTCATGGCACTCAAGGCAGGAGCTGTGGGCGAGGCACACTCAAGCACCGCCGACATCGGACCGCAAGATGTCGCGCAGAATCTGTAATTATTTGACAGTCGGTTGAATCCTCTGGGGTTCAGCCGCGCGGGGCTTGCGCGGTGGAGCCGCGCACCACCAGTTCCGGCTCGAACAGCAGCTCCTCGGCGGCCACGGCGGTGCCTCCGATCTGCGCGTTCAGCAGTTCCACGGCCGCGCGGCCCATGGCCTCGATCGGCTGGCGGACGGTGGTCAGCGGGGGTTCGGTGCAGTTCATGAACGCCGAGTCGTCGTAACCGACGACGGAGATGCGGCCCGGGACGTCGTAACCCTTGCGGCGGGCCGCCCGGATCGCGCCGAGCGCCAGCGGGTCGGAGGCGCAGATGATGCCCGTGACACCCCGGTCGATCAGCCGGGAGGCGGCGGCGTGACCACCCTCGATGGAGAACATGGCCCGCGCGACGAACTCGTCCGGCAGGTCGCCGGCGACGGCCCGGGCCGCGACCAGTTTGCGCGCCGAGGGCACGTGGTCGCCGGGGCCGAGGACCAGGCCGATGCGCTCGTGGCCGAGGGAGGCCAGGTGCCGCCAGGCCTGTTCGACGGCGACGACGTCGTCGCAGGACACGGCCGGGAAGCCGAGGTGCTCGATGGCCGCGTTGACCAGCACCACCGGGATGTTGCGCTCGGCGAGCAGCCGGTAGTGGTCGTGCGGCGCGTCGGCCTGGGCGTACAGACCGCCGGCGAAGACGACGCCGGAGACCTGCTGGTGGAGCAGCAGGTCGACGTAGTCCGCCTCCGACACTCCGCCCTTGGTCTGCGTGCACAGCACCGGGGTCAGCCCGAGCTGGGCCAGGGCACCGCCGATGACCTCGGCGAACGCCGGGAAGATGGGGTTCTGCAGCTCGGGCAGGACGAGGCCGACCAGGCGTGCGCGTTCACCGCGCAGCTGGGTGGGGCGCTCGTATCCGAGGACGTCGAGGGCGGTCAGCACCGCCTGCCGGGTGGCATCGGAGACCCCTGGCTTGCCGTTGAGCACCCGGCTGACCGTGGCCTCGCTGACCCCGACCTTCTTCGCCACTTCCGCAAGTCGTCGCGTCATGCTCGCAAGCGTAGCGCAAGTAACGCAAGCTGCTTGCGTAAAGAGGGGCGGGTCCCTCGGCCGCGGCGGCCGGCCCGGCGCCGTCGGCGACCTGAACGCCGACGGTGCCGGGTCAGTTCTCGGGTGCCGGGACGACCGCGAGGTGGGAGGCCGCGCCCCGCGCGCGGCGTGGCCGGCGCACCGCCGCGGCGGGCCGGCGGGGGTCGCGCGGCACCATCGTCAGGTGCCGGTAGCCGAGCTCCCGCAGCGGCCGCGGCGAATCCTCGACGATGCGGCACTCGGTGCGCCCGCGACGCGGGTCCGGGTGGTGCAGCAGGCGTACGGCACCGTCGAGGCGGGTCGCGGCCTCGCCGACGGCCCGGATCCAGTGCGGCAGGCCCTGCCGGTAGGCCGCCTCCATGATCGGGTCCTGGGCGATGTCGCGGCGGACCGCCTGGAGCTCCTGGTCGTGCCCGCAGGACTCCAGGGCGGACCGGAGCTGGGCCAGCATCGGCAGGCACCAGCCGGCCTCGTGCTCGCCGAGGATGTCCCCCGCGTCGGGGTGGAACAGCACGAAGCGCAGGAAGTTGTCCCCCGGCATGGCCGTCGGGTGGGGGCGCACGCCGCGGAAGAGCGTCTCGAACGCGCTGTTCGCCATGACCACGTTCCACTGGCGGTCCACGACCAGGGACGGGCAGGCCAGGTACTCCAGCAGCGCACCGTAGTCCTGGAGGTACGACTGGGTCTCGCAAGTGTCGGGGACGGGCCGCGGTGCCGGCCGCTGCCCTCCTGCCTGATGTGCCATCGGGAGGTCACCCCTCTTGCCTCTGCGGCCTTTCACGCGGCGATGCGATCCTGCTGCCCCGGCCAGAGGCGTGTCAACTATCGTGGCATTTCATGCCGGTTGACGGCTGAAATTCGCCACAGTTGTGGCGACACCTGGATGTGGGTTCGAGACACCGGCTACTCTCCGGGAAGTTCACGGCGATCGCTCGTGAGAAGCACGGACGCATCTGAAGCCCTCTCAAGACGTAGGAGTTCTGTCGGTGACGGATGGCTACGAGGATCCGGGCGCCTCGGCGACCGCCCAGCTGCCGGCCGTCGTCGCCCGCGTCACCGCACTCGCCGACCGCCTCGGCGTCCCGCACCCCGAGGTCTTCGACGTCGGGCGGCTCTCCACCGCCTGCGGCGTGCCGGAGCCGGTGGTCAGGGCCCTGCTCAGCGGCCGGCCCGCGGGCGAGCCGGACGTCCAGGCCCGCTTCCTCCAGCGTCTGGACCTGCTGCGCCGCACCCGGCTGAAGCCGGGCGGGCGCCGGTACACCCAGCAGGAGATCGCCGACGGTGCGGGCATGTCCCGGCAGCAGGCCGGCGCCCTCATCAACGGCGACCGGCGGCCCACCATGGAGCACTGCGACGCCCTTCAGCGCTTCTTCCGGGTGCACGCGGGCTTCCTCACCGCGGAGGACCCCGAGGCGCTGGCGGGTGCGCTCCAGCGCACCGAGCAGGAGCTGCTGCAGAAGCTCGCGGACCGGGAGCGGGCCGCCGTCGAGTCGGCGGAGGATCCGCTGGAGCGACTGCTCCAGGACCACGGAGTGCGCGGAATCGCCTGGCGCGCCGCGCAGTTGCCCACGGACCAGCACCGGGACAAGGTCGCGGAGTGGCTGGACATGCTCCTGGAGAGCGTGAAGCGGCCCGAGTCCTGAGCAGGCGCCCGTGGTCTCGGCCAAGCGGGCGAACCGGGGCCGAGCCGGGCGGCGTTGTCAGTGGTGGGCGGCAAGCTGGGGGTGTGCGCCGTACGACACGGTGCACGGCGCCGCAGGGCGCGTGACCGTGACGCCTACTCGGGGAGAGCCGACCGATGCCCACCGCCGTACTGACCGACCGTGAGCGCACCGCCGTACAGGCCTACCTGCGGCTGCTGCACACGGTGCGTGCCGCCTTCGACGGTCCACCGGGCGACGGCCGGCCCGTCGTCGTCCCGCCCGCCGTGCTCGCCGAGGCCGAACAGGCGCTGGACCGGGCTGGACTCGCGGGCAACGAGGAGGAGTTCTTCCGGCTGCTGCGCGACTGGTGCCCGCCCGCCTGAGCACCCGCACGGGTCCGCCCCGCCGTTTCCCGGAGGGGGACCACGACGGCGGCGGGCGGGACGCACCGGCCGCGGGTCGCGACGCTCCGGCGGCGGCCCGGCTGCCGGGCCGTCAGGGCACGGGGTCCGCGAGGGGGAGCGGGTGGCGGCCGAGAATGCGGCACGACTGCCGCTCGCGCCGCTGTGGCGCGGCGGCCGGCCGCCGGCTCGGTCAGGGGCGCTGCGCGGCCGGGGTGTGCGGTATGACGACGGACGTGGCCACCACTCCGGCGCGCACGGCCCACCGTCCCTCGAAGACCTGGAGCGGGTGGCCGCCGACCAGGGGGCCGGGCACGAGCAGCTCGGCGCGCAGGGTGCCGCGCGAGGCGCCGTCGTTCTCCGGGTGCAGGGTGATGTCGGCCTCGGAGAAGTCCAGCCATTTGCGGGTGAGCGGGAACCACGCCTTGTAGACGGACTCCTTGGCGCTGAACAGGAGCCGGTCCCAGTACACGGCGGGCCACCGCCCGGCCAGCCGGTCGAGCCGCGCGGACTCGGCGGGCAGGAAGACGGAGGCGCCGACGCCCTGCGGGAGCGGCCCGTGCGGCTCGGCGTCGATCCCGAGGGAGACGAGGTCGGTGGCGCGGACCAGTGCGGCGGCGCAGTAGCCCTCGCAGTGGGTCATGCTGCCGACCAGCCCGGCCGGCCACTGCGGGGCGCCGCGCTCGCCGCTGACCACGGCCTGCGGGGGCACGCCGAGCTTCTCCATGGCGCTCCGCGCGCAGCCGCGGACGGCGGCGAACTCGCGGCGCCGCTTGGTCACCGCGCGCTCGACGAGCGGCGCCTCCGCCGGATAGAGCGGGGCGTCCCACAGCGGGTCGTCAGCGTGTGCCTCCACGGCCACGACCGACTCCGGGAGCAGCTCCTCGATCACCTGCTTCGACCTCCATCGGCAGGATGCGGCGCAGCCTTCCCGGGGGCTCCGGGCGCTTGCGCCACTCGCGGGGATATCCGACGGAGACCTCCATGAAGCGGACTCCGTCGTGCCAGGTGGTACGGGGGATGTGGAGATGGCCGTAGACCATGGTGGCGACCCGGAACCGGCGGTGCCAGTCGGCGGTCAGCCCTGTCCCGCACCACATGGCGAACTCGGGGTGCCAGAGGATGTCGGTGGGGTGCCGGTCCAGGGGGTAGTGGCCGGCCAGCACGGTCGGGAGGTCCTCGGGCAGCTCGGCGAGCCTGCGCTCGGTCTCGGCGACCCGCGCCCGGCACCAGTCCTCGCGGGTCGGGTAGGGGTCGGGGTGCAGCAGGAACTCGTCGTTGCAGACGACTCCCGTGCTCTCCGCGTAGGCCAGTCCCTCCGCCTTGGTGGCGCAGTCGGACGGCAGGAACGAGTAGTCGTACAGCAGGAACAGGGGTGCGACGACGACCGGGCCGCCGGTGCCGCGCCACACCGGGTAGGGGTCCTCGGGGGTGACGACGCCCAGCTCACGGCACAGCTCGACCAGGTGCTCGTAGCGGGCGACGCCGCGCAGGGTGACCGGGTCGCTCGGATGGGTCCACAGCTCGTGGTTCCCGGGTGCCCACAGCACCTTGCTGAAGCGGCTCGCGAGCTTGCCGAGGGCCCAGCGGATGTCGGCGACGGTCTCCGCGACGTCACCGGCCACGATCAGCCAGTCGTCGTCGCTCTCCGGGCGCATGTCCTCGACGAGGGCGCGGTTGTCCGGGTAGCTGATGTGCAGGTCGCTGATGGCCAGCAGCTGTCCGTCCCCGGCCGTCGACTCCACCGCGCACACCCCTTCCGATCATCCGATGTGACCACAAGAGCACATCCACCCGCCCGGGGACAAGGGTCACCTGGCTGAACGTCAGCTTCCGGGCTAGGGGCTTTCGTTTGGATCAGGCCGGATCAGGGAGCGGGGTCTGGTGATGGGGGCACCTCCCACGCCGGTCAGGCAGTGGGGAGTATCGCAAGGCGGAGGAGGGCGCCATGGCGGAGCCATGGCAACCGACGACAACGCGGCGGTGGGGGCACCTCCCGCTCGAGCGAAGCCGAGAGTGGGGGAACGGTGCCAGGGCCCGCGAGCCCGGCATGATCCGAACGAGAGGCCCTGAGCCGGGCGGTTGTCCCTGCCGTGCTCACGACGGCGGCCCCGTCCGGCCCTGCCGTGACCCGGTCTCGCCGCGCGCTCCGGGCAGGACGGCGTCGGGCGGTCCCGGGAAGCGGCGGTCGAGGTCCTTCCGGCGCGGGGAGAGCGGGATTCCGCGGCCCGCAGGCCGGCGCCGGGTGACGTGTCCGGTCACGGTCCGGGCGGTGAGGGGTCACCGGTTCACGGTAGCGCGGCGGCCCGGCGGAGCGCTTGCCGTTGCCCCGGTTCACCATGACCGCCTACCGTCCGGTCGGACGCCGGCACGGCGGGACACCGGCACACCAGGGCGGCCGTCCGGCCGGACGTATGGCTGCGGTGGGACGCCGGCCGCCGGACGTATGGCTGCGGCGGGACGCCGGCATGGCCGGACGGCGGTATGGCAGGACGTCGGCGGCCGGGCGGCGGCAGCCGGACGTCGGCAGCCGGGCGGCGGTACGGCCGGACCGCGGAACCGCCGGACCGCGGAACCGCCGGACCGGAACGGCCGGGCGGCGGTATGGCCGGACCGCGGTATGGCCGGAACCCGACGGTGCCGTTGCCCGACAGGGCGTCTGCGGTGCCCCGCTGCCGCCGCCCACGCTCTCGCGGCCCCGGCGACCACGACCTGGCGGTGTCCGGAAATCCGTAACGTCCGCGGTACACGGGGCGGCCTCCGATAGCCGTATGATCGCCCCGACACCGGCGCCCCCGACTCCCCCTCGCACAGGGCCGTTTGGTGACCCTTCCTTCCTCCTGCCCGGGCACGGGCCGCTCCGCCCTGCCCGCGCACCCCCGAAAGGCGGCCTGCATGGTCTCTCGCGTACGCGTCTGGCTCAACCGCACGTACGCGGAGAACGTGTTCTTCATGGATCAGCTGCGGAGAAATCCCGGCGACCGCGCGGTCGAGATCCATGCCACGCACGGCGACCCCGACTCCCCCGTACTGGCCGCCGCCGACACCGCCGAACTGGAGCCGGAGGGCCTGTCCCCGGCGGCGTACGTCGAGTACGCCCTCGACCAGTGCGTCCGGCGCGGCATCGACGTGTTCGTGCCCCGGCTGCACCAGGCGGCCGTCGTGGCGCACCGGGCCGAGTTCGCGGCGGCCGGTACGGCGCTGCTGGCGCCGACGCCCGAGGCGGTCGCCGTGTTCGAGGACAAGGCGACCGCCTACGCGGCGGTGCATTCGGTGGGTGTCCCGGTGCCGCCGTGGTGGCGCGTCCGTACGCCGGACGAACTCGTGTCCGCCGTCGAGGAGTTGGAGGCGGCCGGGCACCAGGCCTGCTTCAAGCCGGCCGCCGGCGCGGGCGGGGTGGGTTTCCGGGTGATCACCCGGGCACCCTTCTCGCTGCCGCACCTGACCGGCTTCCCGGGCCCGCAGGTCCAGCTGGACCTGGTCGTCGAAGCGCTGCGGCGGGCCGGGGAGCCCGTGGACTGGCTGGTGATGCCGCGCCTGGAGCAGCCCGAGGTGTCCGTCGACTGCCTGACCGGAACGGACAACCGGGTGCGGCTCGCGGTGGGCCGCACCAAGCACGGCCGCCGCCGGGGTTTCACCCTGGACGAGCGGTGGCTGGCGCCGGCCAGGCTGATCGCGGAGGGCTTCGGGCTGCACCATCTGTCCAACATCCAGTTCCGGATGCTCGGCGACCGTCCGGTGCTGCTGGATGTCAACACGCGGCCCGCCGGAGGCCTGCACCAGCTGTCGCTCTGCGGGGTGAACGCGCCCTGGGCGGCGGTGCGGCTGGCGCTGGGCGAGGACCCGGGAGTGATCGAGCCGCCTTTCCTCGGCCAGGACTACACGGTGGTGTCGGGGCCGCGCCCGCTCGTACCCGTGGCGCTTCCGCGGCAACGGACGGAGTCGGCCGGCGTACTGCTCCCCGCCGTGCCGTCGCCCGCGCCGGCCGCTTCGGCGGCCCGCGCCCTGCCGCTGTAGGCCGCCCGGCGGAGCGGCCCCCCGCGCTCACTTCAGGTACGCGAGACCCGGATGGGCGCCGGCGTAGCCCTCCATCAGCCGGCGGGCCACGGTCACCGAGTCGACCAGCGGGTGCAGCGCGAACGCCTTCACCGCCGTCGTCCGGGATCCGGACTCGGCGGCGGCGAGCACCTCCCGCTCGACGGCCTTGACCGAGCACACCAGTCCGGTGGCGTGGCCCGGCAGCGGGTCCGCGGCCAGCGGGTGGGCGCCGTTCGCGTCGACCAGGCAGGGGACCTCGACGACCGCGTCGGCGTCGAGGGCGGACAGGGTCGAGCGGTTGCGCACGTTGAGGATCAGCGTGGCGCGCTCGTCCCGGGCGATGGCGCGCATCAGCGCCAGGGCGACCTGCTCGTAGCCGCCGGACAGGTCGGCTTCCTCGCGTTCGCCGGCGCCGGCGCTCTCCCTGTTCTCGGCCATGTACGTCGCCTCGCGCTCGGCGCGGGTGCGGTCCCAGGCCGCCAGGGCGGGGACACCGGGGTCGCCCGCCTCCTCGTAGAACCTGGCCTGCTGGTCGCGCAGGAAGGCGCCGCGGGTCCGCTCCGCCTCCCGGTAGGCGCGGACCGTCTCCCGGTTGAAGTAGTAGTAGTGCAGGTACTCGTTGGGGACCGCGCCGAGCGACGCGAGCCATTCGGGGCCGAAGAGCCTTCCCTCCTCGAAGGAGCCGAGCAGCGCGGGATCGGCGAGCAGGCGCGGCAGTTCGTCGCGTCCGTCGATGCGCAGCGCGCGCACCCAGCCGAGGTGGTTGAGGCCGACGTAGTCGACGAACGCCTCCTCGGGACCGGCGCCGAGGACCCGGGCGATACGGCGGCCGAGGCCGACCGGGGAGTCGCAGATGCCGATGACGCGGTCGCCGAGGTGGCGGGACATGGCCTCGGTGACCAGGCCGGCCGGGTTGGTGAAGTTGATGACCCAGGCGTCCGGGGCGAGGCGGGCCACACGCCGGGCGATGTCGACCGCGACGGGGACCGTGCGCAGACCGTAGGCGATCCCGCCCGCGCCGACGGTCTCCTGGCCGAGTACGCCTTCGGCGAGGGCGACCCGCTCGTCGTCCGCACGGCCCGCCAGGCCCCCGACGCGGATCGCCGAGAAGACGAAGTCGGCGCCGCGCAGCGCCTCGTCGAGGCCGGTGGTCGCGGTCACCCGGGGCGCGTCCGGCACTCCGGCGGCCTGTTCGGCCAGCACCCGGGAGACCGCGCGCAGCCGGCGGTCGTCCACATCGTGCAGCACGACCTCGGTGACCCGCCCCTCGGCGTGGTCGGTCAGCAGCGCGCCGTACACCAGCGGCACCCGGAACCCGCCGCCGCCCAGAATCGTCAGCCTCACGTCCGTACCCTTCCTCACGCCTCGCCGCGTTCCCCGCAGACACTCGCACGTCCGTGCCGGGCAGGGCGGCGGAGCCGGCGAGCGGTACCACCTTGTCATCCGACAGCGCAGGGGCTCGGGCCGACAACGCAGGGGCTCGGGCCGACATCGCAGGGTCTCGGGCCGAGATCGCAGGGGCTCGGGCCGACATCGCAGGGGCTCGGGCCGCGCCGAGGCACCGCGCCGGGTCCCGCTCCCGCCGCCGTGGCGCTCAGACCGTGCCGCCGAAGTAGACCCGCACCTCCCGGATCCGGCCGTCCCGCACGGTGATCGCCTCGATGTTGCGGTAACGGCCGCCGGTGACCGGCTCGTACTCGTAGTGGGCGAGGACCAGTTCCTCGTCCACGGCGACGACGTGCAGGACCCGGTACTCGGTGAAGTGGTCGGCGGTCGGGAAGCAGCGCTCGAAGAACGCCGTCCTGTCGATGTGGTCGTCCTGGGGGCTGGTGAAGGTGAAGTCGTCGGCGTAGAGGGGAAGGGCCGCCTCGCGGTCCTGTGACCGGTAGTGGCGGAACGCCGCCTCGACGACGCTGGCCGGGGAACCGTTCATGCGCTGTCCTCGGTCGGGAGGGGGACCGTACCCCGCCACGATAGGTCCGGCCCCCTGCGGACCCCGGCGGTGACGCGCGCCCTCACCGGAAACCGGCGTCCGGGTGGCGCAGTACGCGCCACGGCCACCTCGCCCCGCAGACGGCCGCGGCACTGACGGCAGCGCGCTCTGCGCGGCTTCGGGTGGCTTCGGGCGATGAACTCCCGCACCCGCCAACGACTTTCCTTGCTTCAAGTCTTGACGACCGTCGGGCCGGGGAGCACATTGGCCGCACCTTGAGAGCGCTCCCAGATTCTCATGGGAGCGCTCTCACCCCCCACCCCTCCCTACCCGAGAGGCCCCCTCATGAGCGCATCCTCCGGCATACCCAGACCCCGCCCGCTGCGGCGCGCGCTCGTCGCCGCGGCGGCGACGCTCGGCCTGGCGGCGGCCGTCGCCCTGGCGGCCACCGCGCCCGCCGACGCCTCCGCGCCCACGCCCCCGTCGGGCTGGACGCAGGTTTTCGCGGACGACTTCGACGGCGCGGCCGGCTCCGGAGTCAACACCGCGAACTGGCAGTACGACACCGGTACTTCCTACCCGGGCGGCGCGGCCAACTGGGGCACCGGCGAGGTCGAGACGATGACCACGAGCACCGGCAACGTCGCGCTGGACGGTGGCGGCAACCTGCTCATCACCCCGCGCCGGGACGCGTCCGGCAACTGGACCTCCGGCCGGATCGAGACCACCCGCAGCGACTTCCAGCCGCCCGCCGGCGGCAAGCTGCGCGTCCAGGCCCGGATCCAGATGCCCAACGTCACCGGTGCCGCGGCGAAGGGCTACTGGCCGGCGTTCTGGATGCTCGGCGCCCCGTTCCGGGGCAACTACTGGAACTGGCCGGGCGTCGGCGAGCTGGACATCATGGAGAACGTCCAGGGCCTGAACACCGACTGGTCCACGGTGCACTGCGGCACCAACCCCGGCGGCCCGTGCAACGAGACCACGGGCATCGGCAACTCGACGTCCTGCACCGGTTCCACCTGTCAGGCCGGCTTCCACACCTACGCGATGGAGTGGGACCGCTCGACCAGCCCCGAGCAGATCCGCTTCTACCTGGACGGCGTCGGCTTCCACACGGTCCGGGCGGACCAGGTCGACGCGACCACCTGGGCCAACGCCACGAACCACGGGTACTTCCTCATCCTCAACGTGGCGATGGGCGGCGGCTTCCCGGCCGCGTTCGGCGGCGGCCCGGACGGCGGGACGGAGCCGGGCCACCCGATGGTCGTCGACTACGTACAGGTCCTCCAGTCCTCCGGCGGCGGCACCACTCCCCCGCCGACCGGCAACCGGGACGCCTACAGCGCCATCCAGGCCGAGTCCTACGACGGCCAGTCCGGGACCGGCACCGAGACCACCACGGACACGGGGGGCGGGCAGGACATCGCGTACCTCGCGAACGGTGACTGGGCGCTGTACAAGGGCGTCGACTTCGGGTCCACGGCGGCGAGGCAGTTCCACGCGCGGGTCGCGAGCGGCGCGGCGGGCGGGGTCAGCGGACTGGTGGAGGTGCGCCTGGACAGCCGCGCCAACGCGCCCGTCGGCAGCTTCGCGGTCGGCAACACCGGGGGCTGGCAGTCCTGGCGGACCGTGCCGGCCAACATCGATGCGGTCACCGGCACCCACGACGTCTACCTCACCTTCACCAGCGGCCAGCCGGCCGACTTCGTGAACGTGAACTGGTTCGGCTTCGGGCACTGAGCGCGGTCCGGGCGAGGCGGCCTAGCGCAGCTCCGCCCGGAAGGCCACCGGCGTCTGACCGGTGTGCAGATGGAAGAACTTGGAGAAGTTCGCCGCGTCGGGGAAGCCAACGGCCGCCCCGACGCGGCCGGTCGTCAGGTCCGTGTGGGCGAGGAGGCGTTTGGCCTCCAGGACGACCCGTTTGTCGATGAAGCCCTTCGGGGTCTCGCCGGTCGCCGCGCGGACGGCGCGGACCAGGGTGCGGCGCGAGTAGCCGAGGGCGTCGGCGTAGGCGCTGACGCTGTGGTTGGTGGCGAAGCCCTGCTCGACGGCGTCCCGGAAGCGGGTGAAGGTGCTGTCGGTGTGCTGCCGGGAGGTCTGGGCCGAGCTGGCGGCGAGATGGGCGAGGCGCAGCAGGAACGCGGTGAGCGTGTGTCTGAGCACGGCCGTGTGCAGGCTGAGCGGCAGCGTCGCGGTGTCCTCGTACTCGCGGTGGAGCTGTTCGAGGGCGGCCTGGAGCGCGGTGAGCTGGGCCGGTGCCGGGCGCAGCAGGGGCGGCAGGTCGTAGCGGTACAGGCCGGTCGCCTCGACGGTGGAGCGGGGCAGGAAGCCGGGCTGCATGGTCAGGACGGTTCCGCGGTACACGGAGTCCCGGGAGAAGCGATGGACCTGTCCGGGGCGGATCCAGAGCAGGTCGCCGGCGGCGGCCTCGTACTCGGCGAAGTCGATCATGTGCCGTACGGGGCCGTCGCCGAAGAGCATGACCACGTGGAAGTCGATGCGGTGGACGCGGTGCAGGGGGGCGTCGGCGTGCCATGTGCGGTCGGTGCCCATGGGCCCGATCTGCATGCCGACGCCGCCGACGGCCAGCTCGGCCGGGAAGGGGAAGGTTCTGATCCTGTCGCGGTCCGTGTTTCCGTCGCCGCCGGAGCCGCCGGAGCCGGTGCCGGAGCCGCCGGAGCCGGTGCCGTCGCCGCCACGGCCGGAGCCGTCGCCGCCGGAGCCGGTGCCGACGGGGCCGGAGACGCCGGAGCCGGTGCCCACGGGGCCGGAGCCGGAGACGCCGGAGCCGTCGCCGCCACGGCCGGAGCCGTCGCCGCCGCAGCCGGTGCCGTCGTCCGCGTCGTCACCTGCGGCTCGCTGCGTTCTGTCGGTCATGCCCTTTTCGTGCCGTCCCTGTCGCGCGATCACTGTCCCAGATTCACCACAGGCTGACACACCCAGACCTTCCCTCGAAAAAGTCAGACTTTTAAGTTTGAACGCGTACGGCCCCTCATCCGGCACTGAACGAGGACTTCTTGAAGATGACCACGCAGACTTCCGACGGTTTCGAGTGGACCGACCTCGACCGGCGCGCCGTGGACACCGCCCGACTTCTGGCGGCCGACGCGGTGCAGAAGGTGGGCAACGGGCACCCGGGGACGGCGATGAGCCTGGCGCCTGCCGCGTACACGATCTTTCAGAAGGTGATGCGACACGACCCGGCGGACCCCGAGTGGACCGGCCGGGACCGTTTCGTCCTCTCCCCCGGTCACACCTCGCTGACCCTCTACACGCAGCTCTTCCTCGCCGGGTACGAGCTGGAGCTGGACGACCTGAAGGCCTTCCGCACGCACGGCTCGAAGACGCCGGGCCACCCCGAGTACGGGCACACCGCGGGCGTGGAGACCACCACGGGCCCGCTCGGCCAGGGCGTCGCCAACGCCGTCGGCATGGCGATGGCCGCCCGCTACGAGCGCGGCCTGTTCGACCCGGAGGCCCCCGCGGGCACATCCCCGTTCGACCACACGATCTGGGCGATCGTCTCCGACGGCGACCTGGAGGAGGGGGTCTCCGCCGAGGCGTCCTCGCTGGCCGGGCACCAGAAGCTCGGCAACCTGGTCTTCCTCTACGACGACAACCACATCTCCATCGAGGGCGACACCGCCACCGCCTTCTCCGAGGACGTGCTGAAGCGGTACGAGGCGTACGGCTGGCACACCCAGCGCATCGAGCCCACCGCCGACGGCGACGTCGACGCCCCCGCCCTGTACGCGGCGCTGGAGGCAGCCCGGGCCGAGACCGGGCGGCCCTCGATCATCGCGATGCGCACGGTCATCGCCTGGCCCGCCCCGAACGCGCGGAACACCGAGGCCTCCCACGGCTCCGCGCTCGGCGAGGAGGAGATCGCGGCCACCAAGCGGCTCCTCGGCTTCGACCCGGAGCAGGCCTTCGAGGTCGCCGACGACGTCCTGAAGCACGCCCGGCAGGCCCTGGACCGGGGTGCCGAGGCGCACGCGGCCTGGGACAGGCGGATCGCCGAGTGGCGTGCCGCCCGGCCCGAGCGGGCCGAACTGTTCGACCGCGTCAGCAAGGGCGAGCTGCTCGAGGGCTGGCAGGACGCACTGCCGGTGTTCGAGGAGGGCAAGTCGGTCGCGACCCGTGCCGCCTCCGGCAGGGTGCTCCAGGCGCTCGGCCCGGTGATCCCCGAGCTGTGGGGCGGCTCCGCGGACCTGGCCGGCTCGAACAACACGACCATCGACAAGGACAGCTCCTTCCTGCCCGAGGGCAACCCGCTGCCCGAGGCCGACCCGTACGGCCGTACCGTGCACTTCGGCATCCGCGAGTTCTCCATGGCCGCGGAGATGAACGGCATCGCCCTGCACGGCAACACCCGGATCTACGGCGGCACCTTCCTCGTCTTCTCCGACTACATGCGCAACGCCGTCCGGATGTCGGCGCTGATGCAGCTGCCGGTGACGTACGTGTGGACGCACGACTCCGTCGGCCTCGGCGAGGACGGCCCCACCCACCAGCCGGTCGAGCACCTGGCCTCGCTGCGCGCGATCCCGGGCCTGAACGTCGTCCGCCCGGCGGACGCCAACGAGACCGCGATCGCCTGGGCCGAGATCCTGAAGAGGCACGCCACGCACCCGGCCCCGCACGGGCTCGCGCTCACCCGCCAGGGCGTGCCGGTGTACGCGCCGAACGAGGACGCGGCCAAGGGCGGCTACGTACTGCGCGAGTCCTCGACGGAGGTCCCGGAGGTGATCATCATCGCGACGGGCTCCGAGGTGCAGCTGGCCGTGGCCGCGCGGGAACGGCTGGAGGCCGAGGGCATCGGCACGCGCGTGGTGTCGATGCCGTCCGTGGAGTGGTTCGAGGAGCAGCCCCGCGAGTACCGCGAGCGGGTGCTGCCGCCGGCCGTGCGGGCCCGGGTCGCCGTCGAGGCCGGCATCGGCCTGACCTGGTACCGGTTCGTGGGCGACGCCGGACGCATCGTCTCGCTCGAACACTTCGGTGCCTCCGCGGACGCGAAGACCCTGTTCGCCGAGTTCGGCTTCACCCCCGAGAACGTCGCCGCCGCGGCCCGCGAGTCCCTCGCCGCCGTACGCGCGTGACACCCGACGCACGCAACCGACGCACGATACCGACGCAAGAGGAAAGACTGATCACTGTGACCGAAGCAATCGCGACCCCGGGAGCCCTCAAGCGCCTCGCCGACGAGGGTGTGTCGATCTGGCTCGACGACCTGTCGCGCAAGCGGATCACCTCGGGCAGCCTCGCCGAGCTGGTGGCGAGCGGAAGTGCCGTCGGTGTCACGACGAACCCGTCCATCTTCCAGGCCGCCATAGGCTCCGGGGAGGGCTACGAGGAGCAGCTCGCCGACCTCGCCGTCCGCGGGGTCACGGTCGACGAGGCCGTGCGGATGATGACGACCGCCGACGTGCGCGACGCCGCGGACATCCTGCGCCCGGTGTACGACACCTCGGACGGCCGTGACGGCCGGGTCTCCATCGAGGTCGACCCGCGCCTGGCCCACGACACCGGGGCCACCGTCGCCGAGGCCAAGCAGCTGGCCTGGCTGGTGGACCGGCCCAACGTGATGATCAAGATTCCGGCGACCAGGGCGGGCCTCCCGGCGATCACCGAGGTCATCGGCCTCGGCATCAGCGTCAACGTGACCCTGATCTTCTCCCTGGAGCGCTACCGCGAGGTCATGGCCGCCTACCTGGCCGGTCTGGAGAAGGCCCGCGAGCGGGGCGTCGACCTGTCCACCATCCACTCGGTGGCGTCCTTCTTCGTCTCCCGGGTGGACTCCGAGATCGACAAGCGGCTGACCGCCCTCGGCACCGGCGAGGCCCTCGCCCTCAAGGGCCGCGCGGCCCTCGCCAACGCCCGGCTCGCCTACGAGGCGTACGAGGAGGTCTTCGCCTCCGGCCGCTGGCAGGAGCTGGCCGCGGACAAGGCGAACAAGCAGCGCCCGCTGTGGGCGTCCACCGGGGTGAAGGATCCCGCGTACAAGGACACCCTGTACGTGGACGAGCTGGTCGCGCCCGGCACCGTCAACACCATGCCGGAGGGCACCCTGAACGCCGTCGCCGACCACGGCGACATCACCGGCGACACCGTGACCGGCGGCTACCCGCAGGCCCGCGCCGACCTGGCCGCCGCCCAGCGGCTCGGCATCTCCTACGACGAGGTCGTCCAGCAGCTGGAGGACGAGGGCGTCGCCAAGTTCGAGGCGGCCTGGCAGGACCTGCTGGACGCCGTCGCCACGTCCCTGAAGAGCAAGGGAGTTGACGCCTGATGACCGAGAACACCCCCGCCCGGACACCCGCACCCGAGGCGGTGCGGGTCCCGGTGGCCCCGGCCGCCGACTGGGTGAACCCGCTGCGCGACACCGGCGACCGCCGGCTCCCCCGCATCGCCGGGCCCTCGGGCCTGGTCATCTTCGGGGTGACGGGTGACCTGTCGCGCAAGAAGCTGATGCCGGCCGTCTACGACCTGGCCAACCGGGGTCTGCTGCCGCCGGGCTTCTCCCTCGTCGGGTTCGCCCGCCGCGACTGGGAGGACCAGGACTTCGCGCAGGTCGTGCACGACGCGGTCCGCGAGCACTCCCGCACCCCGTTCCGCGAGGAGGTCTGGCAGCAGCTCGCCGAGGGCATGCGCTTCATCCCCGGCGACTTCGACGACGACACCGCCTTCAAGCAGCTGAAGGACGCCGTCGAGGAGCTGGACGCCTCGCGCGGCACCGGCGGCAACTTCGCCTTCTACCTGTCGGTGCCGCCGAAGTTCTTCCCCAAGGTCGTGCAGCAGCTGAAGAAGCACGGCCTGGCGAACCCGCCGCAGGGCTCCTGGCGGCGCGCGGTCATCGAGAAGCCGTTCGGCCACGACCTGGACAGCGCGCGCGAGCTGAACGCGATCGTCCACGAGGTGTTCGAGCCGGACCAGGTGTTCCGCATCGACCACTACCTCGGCAAGGAGACCGTCCAGAACATCCTGGCGCTGCGCTTCGCCAACCAGATGTACGAGCCGATCTGGAACCGGTCGTACGTCGACCACGTGCAGATCACCATGGCCGAGGACATCGGCATCGGCGGCCGGGCCGGCTACTACGACGGCATCGGTGCCGCCCGGGACGTCATCCAGAACCACCTGCTCCAGCTGATGGCCCTCACCACCATGGAGGAGCCCATCGCCTTCGACGCGGAGGCGCTGCTCACCGAGAAGCTGAAGGTGCTGAAGTCGGTCCGGCTGCCGAAGGACCTCGGCCTGAGCACCGTGCGCGGGCAGTACGCGGCGGGCTGGCAGGGCGGCGAGAAGGTCGTCGGGTACCTGGAGGAGGACGGCATCGACCCCGCGTCGAAGACCGACACCTTCGCCGCGATCAAGCTGGGCATCGACAACCGCCGCTGGGCGGGCGTCCCCTTCTACCTGCGTACCGGCAAGCGGCTCGGCCGCCGGGTCACCGAGATCGCGGTGGTCTTCAAGCGGGCCCCGCACTCGCCGTTCGACTCCACCGCCACCGAGGAACTGGGCCAGAACGCGATCGTCATCCGCGTCCAGCCGGACGAGGGCATGACCGTGCGGTTCGGATCGAAGGTGCCGGGCACCTCGATGGAGATCCGGGACGTCTCCATGGACTTCGCCTACGGCGAGTCGTTCACCGAGTCGAGCCCGGAGGCGTACGAGCGGCTCATCCTGGACGTGCTGCTCGGCGACGCCAATTTGTTCCCCCGTCACCAGGAAGTGGAAGAGTCCTGGAAGATCCTCGACCCGATCGAGGAGTACTGGGCGGCGCACGACAGGCCGGCGCAGTACGCGTCGGGCAGCTGGGGACCGACGGAAGCCGACGAGATGCTCGCACGAGACGGACGGAGCTGGCGCAGGCCATGAAGATCGACCTGACCGACACCACGGCAAGCAAGATCAACAAGGCGTTGGTCCGGGGCCGCCGCGCCATCGGCACGCCGGCCGTGGGCATGGTCCTGACGATGGTCATCGTCACGGACGAGGAGAACGCCTACGACTCGATCAAGGCCGCCGAGGACGCCTCGCGCGAGCACCCCTCGCGGACCCTGGTCGTCATCAAGCGGCACGCCCGCACCCTGCGCGACCGCACCCACTCGCGGCTGGACGCCGAGGTGCGGGTCGGCTCCGAGGCGGGCACCGGCGAGACCGTCGTCCTGCGGACCTACGGCGAGGTGTCCGACCACGCCGAATCGGTCGTGCTGCCGCTGCTGCTGCCGGACGCCCCGGTCGTCGTGTGGTGGCCGGTGGACGCCCCCGAGACCCCCTCCAAGGACCCCCTGGGCGCGCTCGCCCAGCGCCGGATCACCGACCTGTACGCCGTGGAGCGGCCCCTGGAGGTGCTGGGGACCCGCGCCCGCAACTACGCGCCCGGCGACACCGACCTCGCCTGGACGCGGCTGACGCTGTGGCGCTCCATGCTGGCCGCGGCCCTGGACCAGGCCCGCGCGAAGGTGACGTCGGCGGCCGTGGAGGCCGAGGCCGACAACCCCAGCGCCGAGCTGCTCGCTCGCTGGCTCCAGGCCCGGCTGGACGTCACGGTGGACCGGGTGCACAGCGCCGGTCCGTTCGTCACGGCCGTGCGTCTCGGCACCGCGAACGGCGAGATCGTCGTCGACCGGCCCGAGGGTCCGCTCGCCACGCTGACCCTGCCCGGGCAGCCGCCGCGCACCCTCGCCCTGAAGGTCCGCCCCACTTCCGAACTCATCGCCGAGGAGCTGCGCCGCCTCGACGCCGACGAGATGTACGCCATCGCCCTCCAGGGCGCGGCACCCGAGGAGAACGCCTGAGATGGCAGAGTTCCCGAAGCTCACCGACCGGCCCGAGTGGAAGGCCCTCGCCGACCACCGCGACCGGGAACGGCCGGACCTGCGCGAGCTGTTCGCGACGGACCCCGGGCGTGCCGAGCGGTACGTCGTGCGGGTCGGCGACCTGCACATCGACTACAGCAAGCAGCTGATCACCGACGAGACCCTCACCCTGCTGCGCGAACTCGCCGCCGCGACCGGCGTGTTCGCGCTGCGGGACGCCATGTTCCGCGGTGAGCGGATCAATGTCACCGAGGACCGGGCGGTCCTGCACACCGCGCTGCGCGCCGCGCCGGACGCGGTCGTCGAGGTCGACGGCGAGAACGTGGTGCCGCAGGTGCACGCCGTGCTGGAGAAGATGGCCGGCTTCGCCGGGCGGGTCCGCTCCGGCGAGTGGACCGGCCACACCGGCAAGCGGATCCGCAACGTCGTCAACATCGGCATCGGCGGCTCCGACCTGGGCCCCGCGATGGCGTACGAGGCCCTGCGCCCCTTCACCGCACGGGACCTGACGTTCCGGTTCGTGTCCAACGTGGACGGCGCCGACCTGCACGAGGCGACCCGGGACCTGGACCCGGCGGAGACGCTGTTCATCATCGCTTCCAAGACCTTCACCACCATCGAGACCATCACCAACGCCACCTCCGCGCGCAAGTGGCTGCTGGCCGCGCTCGCCGACGAGAAGGCGGTGGCCAGGCACTTCGTGGCGTTGTCCACGAACACCGAGAAGGTCTCCGAGTTCGGTATCGACCCGGACAACATGTTCGAGTTCTGGGACTGGGTCGGCGGCCGCTACTCGTACGACTCCGCGATCGGCCTGTCCCTGATGATCGCCATCGGCCCGGACCGCTTCCGCGAGATGCTCGACGGCTTCCGGCTGATCGACGACCACTTCCGCACCGCGCCCGCCGAGTCCAACGCTCCGCTGCTGCTGGGCCTGCTGGGCATCTGGTACGGCAACTTCCTGGACGCCCAGACCCATGCGGTGCTGCCGTACTCCCACTACCTGTCGAAGTTCACGGCGTACCTCCAGCAGCTGGACATGGAGTCCAACGGCAAGTCGGTCCAGCGGGACGGCAACCCGGTGGAGTGGCAGACCGGACCGGTGGTGTGGGGCACGCCCGGCACCAACGGCCAGCACGCCTACTACCAGTTGATCCACCAGGGCACCAAGCTGATCCCGGCCGACTTCATCGGCTTCGCCCGCCCGGTCACCGAACTGAGCGGGGAACTCAAGGCCCAGCACGACCTGCTGATGGCCAACTTCTTCGCCCAGACCCAGGCGCTCGCCTTCGGCAAGACGGCGGAGGAGGTCCGCGCGGAGGGCGTGGCCGAGGAGCAGGTGGCGCACCGCACCTTCCGCGGCGGCCACCCGACCACCACGATCCTCGCCACCGAACTGACCCCGTCCGTGCTGGGCCAGCTGATCGCCCTCTACGAGCACAAGGTGTTCGTGCAGGGCGCGGTGTGGAACATCGACTCCTTCGACCAGTGGGGCGTGGAACTGGGCAAGGTCCTCGCCAAGCGCGTGGAGCCCGCCCTCACCGAGGGCGCGGACGTGCCCGGGCTCGACCCGTCCACCCAGGCCCTCGTCGCCGCCTACCGCACTCTCAAGAACGCATCGGAGAACTGATCATGCAGCTCGGTCTCATCGGTCTCGGCAAGATGGGCGGCAACATGCGCGAGCGGATCCGCCGCGCCGGCCACACCGTCATCGGCTACGACCGCAACCCGGAGGTCTCCGACGTCAAGAGCCTCGCCGAACTGGTCGAGAAGCTGGACGCGCCCCGCCAGGTGTGGGTGATGGTCCCGGCCGGCACCGCCACCCAGGGCGTCATCGACGAACTCAAGGACCTGCTGTCCGAGGGCGACACGGTGATCGACGGCGGCAACTCCCGCTGGACGGACGACGAGAAGCACGCCGCCGAACTCGGCATCAAGGGCATCGGATTCGTCGACGCCGGCGTCTCCGGCGGTGTGTGGGGCCTCCAGAACGGCTACGCGCTGATGGTCGGCGGGGACAAGGAGCACGTGGACCGGCTCCGGCCGATCTTCGAGGCGCTCAAGCCGGAGGGCCCGTACGGCTACGTCCACGCGGGCCGGGTCGGTGCCGGGCACTTCTCGAAGATGGTCCACAACGGCATCGAGTACGCCATGATGCAGGCCTACGCCGAGGGCTGGGAACTGCTGGAGAAGGTCAAGTCCGTGGACAACGTGCGCGAGGTCTTCCGCTCCTGGCAGGAGGGCACCGTCATCCGCTCCTGGCTGCTCGACCTCGCGGTCAACGCCCTGGACGACGACGAGCACCTGGAGAAGCTGCGCGGCTACGCGGAGGACTCCGGCGAGGGCCGCTGGACCGTGGAGGCGGCCATCGACAACGCGGTGCCGCTGCCCGCGATCACCGCCTCCCTCTTCGCGCGGTTCGCCTCCCGCCAGGACGACTCGCCGCAGATGAAGATGATCGCCGCGCTGCGTAACCAGTTCGGCGGCCACGCGGTCGAGAAGAAGGACTGACCCGCCGGGGGGACCTCCTGCTGGTCCTCCCCCACTGCCTCAAGGGCGTGGGAGGTGCCCCCAGCAAAGACGGAGTGGAGCCGGTCGGGACAGCACACCGGCTGGACCGACCTGCCCCTGACCGAGCACGGCGAGGAACAGGCCAAGTCCCTCGCCCCGCTCCTCACCGGCCGGGCCTGCGCCCTGCCTCCGGCTCCGGCGGCTGCCCCCGACGCCGGTCCCGCGCGGCACTGGAGGGGTGAACCCGGAGCAGTTGGCTCTAATGAGGCTCCCTGATCCCGGAGAAGATCCCTACCCTTTCCTCCTGCGCGGGGCGACCCACGAAGGCGTGGCGGAACGGGGGACTTATGGCACATCAAGCTCGGCCCGGAACGGTGATCGGCGGACGCTACTCGCTCACCCGTCTGCTCGGGGTGGGCGGCTTCGGCCAGGTCTGGCAGGCGCACGACACCCTCCTCGGCGTCGATGTCGCGGTCAAGCAGGTGCGGCTCGACGTCCCGTTGCCGGACGAGGCGCGCGCGGAACTGCTGGCTCGCGCCGCTCGGGAGGCGCGTCACGCGGCCCGTCTTCGGGACCACCCGCACATCGTCACCGTCCACGACGTCGTCGAGGTCGACGAGGGCCACTGGAAGGTGCCCTGGATCGTGATGCAATGGGTCGACGGGTGCTCCCTCGCCGAAGAGCTGAAGGAGCGCGGCCCGCTGAACCAGCGCCGGACCCGGGAGACCGCCGAGGCGCTGCTCGGCGCCCTCGACGCCGCGCACCGGGCAGGCGTCGTGCATCGCGACGTCAAACCGGGCAACGTGCTCCTCGCCGCCGACGGCTCCGTCCTGCTCGCCGACTTCGGCATCGCGCTCGCTTCCACCGACCCCCGGCTCACCCGTACCACCCTCGTCATCGGTTCCCCGGGCTACATGGCCCCCGAGCGCTGGCAGGGCGCAGAGAGCGACGGCCGGGCGGACCTGTTCTCCCTGGGGGTCACTCTGTACGAAGCGGTCGAGGGCGTCCTGCCGTTCCGCTCCGACAACCCCACCGCCGTCCTGACCGAGCCGCCCCGGCCACCGGAGCGAGCGGGCACCCTGGCTCCGCTGCTCACCCTTCTCCTGGACAAGGATCCCGCCCGCCGGCCCACCGTCTCTGAGGCTCGGACACTGCTGGGCGCCAGGACTCCGGGCACGACCCGCCCGACGGTGCGGGAGACGGAAAGGCAGATGCCTCCGGGCGAGGGCGCGGCCGTCACGCTCACCAACACCCGGGGCACGATGATGCGGACGAGCACGGACCGGTGGGGGATGCCCAGCCTCTTCGGAGGCCTGGTCCTCGGCATCGTCCTCGGGGCGATCACCTTCGGCGAACCGGTGGTGAGCTTCGGCGACGTGGTGATCCAGGGCGACAGCCGGTTCGGGAACGCTCTGGCCGGAGGCTTCTTCCTCGCCATCCTCGGCGCGGCGTTCGGCCTGCTCATCGGCGCGGCCGTCGGCGCACGGACGAGATCCGACAGCATCACCGTGGACGCCCGGGGGATCACCGTCACCGCGGGGAAGCCGACGACGCAGCCGCGGCGCGACCAGGACGGCACCCTCCGGCCCGGCGGACCGTCCGCCTTCACGATCCGTTTCGACGCGGTGGAGCGCGTCGCCGTCGAGAGACGGACACCGATGGTGAGGGACCACTCGGCGCTCGCCGTCTGGTTCCGGCCGGCCAACGAGCCCACGGCCGCCTGGCGTGCCCGACACGGCGTCACCGAGCGCGAGGGCGGCGGACTATGGGTCTACGAGGCTCCTGCCAAGCGCCCCGCCGCAGTGGACCCCGAGCGGCTGCGCGACCCGCTGCGCCGGTTCGCGGCTCGCCTGTACGACGACCCGGATCACGTCCCGGACCCCTGAACCCGCTCCGGAGCCGCGCTGCCGCACCGGCAGCGCGGCAGCCGTCCGTACCGCGGCAGCCGTCCGGGATGTGACGAACATCCCGGCTGCGGCCGACGGCCCTGCTTCTACAATCACCGGCA
The DNA here is from genome assembly GCF_016741855.1 of Streptomyces musisoli. GTDB lineage: Bacteria > Actinomycetota > Actinomycetes > Streptomycetales > Streptomycetaceae > Streptomyces > Streptomyces musisoli. The sequence continues at coordinate 362,466 of NZ_JAERRH010000001.1, forward strand.
CGCGAACGCGCGCGCCGCCCAGGCGCCGAGGGCCCCGAAGGAAACCGATGACCAGCGTCGAAGAGCCGGCACGCCCCGGCGAACGGGTGCGCGACGCCGCCCGCACCAAGGCGGAGATCCTCGACGTGGCCACACAGGAGTTCGCGCGGGCGGGCTACGACGGCGCCCGGGTCGACGAGATAGCCGCCCGCACCCGCACCACAAAGCGGATGATCTACTACTATTTCGGCGGAAAGCAGCAGCTTTTCACGGCCGTGCTGGAGCGGGCGTACGGGGTGCTCCGGAACGCCGAGCGGCGGCTGGACGTCGAGCACCTGGACCCGGTCGCGGCGATCCGGCGGCTGGCCGAGCTGATCTTCGACCACCATGAGCGGCACCCGGACTTCGTCCGCCTGGTCAGCATCGAGAACATCCACGGCGCCAGGCACATCGCCGCCTCCGAGACGCTCGGCCGCACCGGTTCCCCGGCCGTGGACGCGATCCGCCGCTCCCTCGCCGCCGGGCAGGAGTCCGGACTGTTCACGGCGGGCGCCGACGCGGTCGACCTGCACGCGATGATCAGCTCGTTCTGCTGCTTCCGGGTGGCCAACCGGCACACGTACGGCGCGCTGCTGGGCCGGGACCTGATGGCCCCGGCCCAGCGGGAGCACTACCGGACCATGCTCGGCGACATGGTGATCGCCTACCTGACCGCGGAGCGGACCACGGGCTGACGGCCCCCGCACCGCCTGCCGGGCCGGCTCCCGCGTGCCGGATCCGCGTACCGGCTCCCGTCCCGATCGTCGCCCGGCGACGGCGCACGCGCGGGTGTGTCAGCCGCTCACCAGCAGGTCCGTCCAGGCCGCAGCCACCCGGTCCAGCGCATAGGACTCCCGTACCTGGGCGCGGGCCGCCTCCGCGGCGGACCGCCACGTCTCCTCGCTCTCACCGAGCCCGGCGATCGCCTCGGCCATCGCCGGCGGGCCGTCGTGGATCCACCGCCGGTCGTAGATCTCGTCCGCGCCGGGCCACGGCAGCAGCGCCGGTACGGCGCCGGAGGCCATGCCCTCGGCCGGGGCGAGGTGGAAGCTCTCGTCGTCGCTGGTGGACAGGACGTGCCCGATGCGGCGCAGCCAGCTCGCCACGTCCGCGCCGAAGTCGTCGAAGACGACCGCCCCCGCCAGCAGCGGGGAGGTCTGGATCCGGCGCAGGACCGCCTCGTAGTGCGCGCGTTCCTCCGGCTTGTTCCAGATCCACCAGTACTCCCACGGCGGCTTGGACTTGACCGACAGGTGCCAGCGCCGGTCCCGGGCACGCAGGGCTTCCAGCACGTCCAGGCCGAGGTCGAGGCGTTTGCGGCTGGGCGCGATCCCGATCATGCCGAGCCGGTGCCTGGCGCCGGGCGCCTTGGGGCGGTCGAGCTGGTCGGCGTCCACCCAGTTCGGGACGACCACGACCTTGTGCCGCGGCCAGCCCGTGTGCTCCAGGGTGCGGCGGGCGTAGTAGGGGCTGACGCAGATCACCCGGTCGACGGCATCGATGTCGAGCTGTCCGGGCCAGTCGGCGTCCAGTTCGAACCGGTGCAGCCGGATCACGAGCCGGCTGCCGCGCCGCTTGTGGCGGCTGTACCAGACGGCGGCCGGGCCGCACCACTCGACGACCACCACGTCGGCCCAGTCGGCGAGTTCCCGGCTCGTGCCCGGGTCGTGCCGGGCCAGCGCGGGCCAGGCGTCGACGCGCACCTCGAGTCCGGGCAGGGCGCGGAAGTGGTCCAGGAGCCGGGTGAGGAACTTCAGGTCGTGCCCCGCGACACCGACCCGCAGCGGACGGGTGCGGTGGACGACGCCGGCGGGTGCGGGCGGGAAGACCCCATCGAGGTGGGCGCGCCAGCGGGCGGCGGCGGCCCGGAGGGTGTACCGGTGGGCGGCGTCGCGGCAGCGTACGGCCGCCAGCCGGCGGGCCTCGGGCTCGCGGGCGGCGCGGGCCACGGCCTCGGCGGCGTCCTCGGGTCCGGCCCGGCCGGGCACGTAGAGGGGGTAGTCGGCGCCCAGCAGCGCCTCGTGCGCGGGCGTGCGGTTGAGCACGACGGGCAGGCCGAGGGCACCGAACTCCAGGACCTTGGTGGACAGTTCGAGGCTCGCGTCGAGCCGGGGGTCGCGCCAGCCGAGGCCGACGTCGCAGTCGGCGGCGATGCGCATGGCCTCTTCGCGGGGCTGTCCGCCGTGGTGGTGGACGCCGAGGGTGCCGCCGTGCAGGGCCCGGTACATCGCGTCCTGGAACTCGGGGTGGGCCGGATCGTCGTGGATCTTGTCGCCGACGGTGTGGAGTTCGGCGGGCACGCCCCGCTCTGCCAGCAGCGACGGCAGCCGGGTCATGGGGAGCGTGTTCCACAGCGGGGCGAACTTGCCGGTGTAGACGAGCCGGAGCGGATCGTGCGGCCGGTCCTGGTCCGGCACCGGGAAGTCCGGTTCCGGCACGGCGGGCGGGCACAGGACGCTGCGGCCGCAGGCCTCGGGCACCCAGGCCTCCAGGAAGCAGCGCAGCTCCTCCGTCTGGCACAGCAGCCGCCTGGAGGCGGCGGCGATGCGGGCGAGGTCGGCGCGGGCCTGCTCGGTCATCTCGGCGGCGGACTGCGGGATGTCGGTGAGGTAGGCCCAGATCCGTCCGGTGAAGCGGCCGTCGGCGACGACCCGGCCGACGAGCCGGCGCCCGCGCAGGACGAGCAGGTCGCAGGGCTCGTCCCGGTCGAGCCGGGCGAGCAGCCGCGAGGCCTGCACCGGGGAGAGGGGCCGGTCGCCCTGGCCGGGGACCAGCCGTTCCTCGGCGGGCCGCACGACGGTCACCCCGGGCAGCCCGGCCAGCGGATCGGTCAGCCGTCCGGTCAGCACCGGGGCCTTCAGCACCAGCCGGGTCTCGCACCCGGCCAGGGACAGCGCCTGCACGGTCGACTGGGCCCAGACGGCGGAGCCGTCGATGAGGTTGAGGTCCACGTCGCCGTAGACCAGTGCCCGTATCACGCGGCTCATGACGGCTCCTTCCCGCGCACGGCGAACAGTCGGTGCCCCCGGGCGCACCAGCTCTCGGGGGGCGCACCCGCGAGGTGCAGGGACCGGCGGACCAGCAGCGGCCGGCGCAGTGCCGGTACGAACGTGTAGTCCTCCCCGGCCGCCGCGTGGCCCAGCGCGTCGGCACCCGAATACTCCTGGGCGCACATCAGGTCCAGCAGCAGGGTGTCCGCGCGGTCCTCGGCGAGGTCGGTCCAGTCGGCGACCCAGGCCGCGGTGGGCGGTCCGGTGCGGACGGCGACGCCCGCGGCGTCGAGTTCGTCCAGGCCCGCCGGATCGGGCACGACCACCTCGGCGGGGCGGTGCTGCTGGCCCAGCACCTGTGCGACCAGCCGGGCCACGTCGTGCCGGTCGCGGGGGGCGGCCAGCACGGCGACCCGGCGTCCGTCCAGCGGGTCCGGGGCGCCGACCAGCCGGGCCAGTTCCGCCAGCCGCACCCGGGTGCTGTCCCACTGGAACGCCTCCCGCAGCCGCTCCCTGCCGTCCCCGGCCGGGTCGAGCCGGGACAGCCGTACGCCGGTGTCGGCGTCGAGGACGGCGTCCCAGGCCAGCTGGGCGAGGCCGGGTGCGGCGGAGGGCGGGGCGTCCCGCCACAGGACGGCCGCCCGGCCCGTCGCGCGGGCCTCGGTGAGCAGTTCGGCCAGTCTCCGGTCCAGGTCCGGTGCCATGCCGGTGCCGGCGAGCGACCAGGGGCCGTCCCCCGTGCACGCGCTCAGCTGCACCACGACCGCGTCGGGGTCGGTGCGCCGTACGAGCAGCGCGCCGTCGTGCGGGAGCGGCCGGTTCACGACGGCGTCGGCCGCGAAGTCCTCCGCGGTGCGGTCGGTGAGCAGGCCCGCGATCACGAGCCGGTCGCGGGGCGCGGAGGAGAAGGCGCGGTGCACCAGGTGGAGGCGTTCGTCGGCGGTCACGGGCGCGGCCTGGGCGGCGGCGGAGCGGGAGGCGGGCGCCGCCTTCTTCGCGGCACGTCCCCGCCACAGCCCGTACAGCTCCCGAGGCAGACCGGGCACCCTGTGCCGTGGCGACCGGGCCGCCGACACGAGCGCCCTGCCCACCTTCAGCGAGGTCGAGCCCTCCAGCATGGCCACCCGTGCCTGGAGCACCTCGACCCGGCTGCGGGCCCCGCGCAGCGCGGAGGCCAGCTGCTCCTTCTCCCGGACGGTGGCGGCCAGCCGGTCGGCGAGTCCGTCCTCGCGGACGTCGTCCCGGGCCCGTTCGGCCTCCTCGGCGCGGCGCTCCAGATCCAGGTGGCGGGCGCGCAGGGAGCGGGAGACGAGGTCGGCGAGGACGTACTCGCCGGTCATCCGCAGCATGGTGGTGAAGCCGTCCGAGGGGACCGCGTGTCCGAACCAGTCGTGCGGGGGCAGCAGTTCGTCCGTGGTGAGACGGGTGAACACCGCGCCCGCGCGCAGGTGCACGTAGTCGAGCGGGGCGGCGCGCAGCACCTGGCAGCGCTGGGCCACCAGGCCGTCCAGGAGCCGGTGGTAGGGCGGTTCGGGCCCGGGATGGCCGAACAGGAGGAGCCCGCGGCCGCCGGGCCGGATGCGTTCGAGCACCGCGAGGCAGTCCTCCTCGGTGCCGTGCAGGGCCGGGTCCGGGCCGTACGACAGGAGCACCAGCTCCCCTTGCTGCACCGGGCGTTCGCCGTCGTCGTGGAGCAGGCGGACGCCGTCGGGGAGATGGAGGTAGGGCGCGAGGCGCAGGCCGCGGCCGGCCGCGTCCACGACCGTGGTGACGCCGTCCAGGTGCGGGTGGAGCAGATCGGTCAGACGCATCAGCGGATCCTCGTGAAGACGTGGAAGCCGACCTCGATCTCCCGGAAGCCGTACGGCCGGAACTCCGTGTGCCGCAGGCCGAGGGGTTCGAGTACGGCGCGGTAGGCGGCCGTGGGCCGGTGCAGGATGTAGTCGCCGCGTGCCCGCGGCCGGGCCGTGTCCTCGTCGGTGACGATCAGCCGGCCGGTGAGGCGGACCAGGGAGGCCAGGTTGCGCAGGGCCGCCGACCACTCCGTGTCGTCCAGGAGGTGGAAGAGCACGTCGACGCAGAGCACGATGTCGTACGGCCACGGGCTGCGCCAGGCGTCGAGCCGGGCCCGGCCGTAGCGGGGGCCGCCGCCGGCGGCGCGGGCCCGGTCGAGGGCCTCCTCGCTGGCGTCGAAGGCGTCCACGCGGTGGCCGCAGCGGGCCAGGGCGCGCGCGAAGTACCCCTTGCCGCAGCCCGCGTCGAGCACGAACAGCGGGGCCGTCGCGCTGCCGAGGTCGCCGACGATGCCGAGCAGGGTGCCGAGCCGGAGCGCGTAGAAGAGTTCGTTGCCCGCCCGGTCGAGGCCGATGTGTCCGCCCGAGGCCAGCTCGTCCTGCTCGCGGTGGCGGGCGTCCCAGTAGTCGAAGGCGCCGTCACCGGTGTCGGCGGGGGCGGAGGTGCGGGCGCGGGCCGGGCCGCCGCCGTGGGCGAGGGTGCCGTCAGTCATGGTGCTCCAGCCATCGGGTGACGACACGGGCCGTCCGGATACCCGCCTTGCCGTCCCACAGCGGCGGGCCCTCGGTGGGCGCGCCCGGCCCGCCGTCGAGCGCCTTGCGCAGGGCGGGGACCAGTTCGTCGTGGGTGACGAGGCGGTTGGTGCCGTGGCTGACGGTGATGGGGCGTTCGGTGGTGGTGCGCAGCGTCAGGCAGGGCACGCCGAGCACGGTGGTCTCCTCCTGCACCCCGCCGGAGTCGGTGATCACGGCGGCGGCGCCGCGCACCAGGCTCATGAACTCGACGTAGCCGAGCGGTTCGAGGAGGTGCACGCCAAAGGCGCCGTCCAGGCCGGCCGCGCGCAGCGCATCGCGGCCGCGCGGGTGCAGCGGGACGGCGAGGTCGAGGTGGCGAGCCGCCTCGGTGAGCGCGCGGGCGGCTGCGCGGGCGGCCTCGGGGTCGTCGACGTTGGCGGGGCGGTGCAGGGTGACGACGCCGTAGCGTTCGGGCAGCCCGTACGCGGTGCGGGCCGCGGCCGGGTCGAAGAGGTCCAGGTGGGTGAGCAGGGTGTCGATCATCGGGTTGCCGACGAAGTGGACCCGGGCGGGATCGGCGCCCTCGCGGGCGAGGTGGCCGACGGCTTCCGGGCTGGTGGCGAAGAGCAGCACGGCCAGCTGGTCGACCAGGCGCCGGTTGACCTCCTCCGGCATCGCCATGTCGAAGCTGCGCAGCCCGGCCTCCACGTGCGCGACCGGGACGCCCAGCTTGGCGGCGGCCAGGGCGGCGGCCAGGGTGGAGTTCACGTCGCCGTAGACCATGACGAGGGCCGGGTCGCGGGCGGTCAGCTCGGCCTCCAGCGCCACCAGCAGGTCGGCGGTCTGCCGGGCGTGGCCGCCGGACCCGACGCCGAGGTCGGCGTCCGGCCGGGGCAGGCCCAGTTGGCGGAAGAACACGTCCGACATCCGGGCGTCGTAGTGCTGGCCGGTGTGGACCAGGGCCTGGTCGCAGCCGGCCACCCCGAGCGCGGCGACGACCGGTGCCGCCTTCACGAAGTTGGGCCGGGTGCCGACCACATGGAGTACTCGGCCGTTCATGTCCTCGCCTTCCGTCGGCGGTCGAACAAGGGGCAGCACACAGGGGGACAAGGAGGAACGCCGTGCTCTTCCGGCACCGGCGCACCGGCGGCGGCCGAGGCGCCCAGCGCTCGGCCGGCCTACCGTGGCGGCATGTCCCGTCGCATTCCCCGCGCTGTCAGTCTGGCCGCATCCGTGGCCTGGGGCGAGTTGCGGCACGATCCGGCCCGGGCCGCGCTGCTCGGCGTACGGCTGCTGCCGGCGCCCGTGCGGCGCCGGGTGCGGCCGGTGGAGGGGTGGCTGTCCGCCCGGGCCCGGGCGGCGGGGCCGGGCGCGGCTCCGTCCGCCGTTCGGGTGAGTGCCCCGGCCGGTCGGCCGGTGCGGCCGGTGCCCGGCCGGGTGCTGCATCTGGTGACCAACTCCCTGCCGTTCGCCCACGCCGGCTACACCGTGCGCACGCAGAAGCTCGCCGAGGCCCAGCGGGCCGCCGGGCTCGACGCGCATGTCGTGACCCGGGTCGGGTTCCCGGTGGCGCGGGGCGTGCTGGACGCCGGCCCGCTCCAGATCGTGGGCGGTGTGCCGCAGCACCGGCTGCTGCCTGCCTGGCTGCCGTACGGGCAGGGGCCGTTGCTGGCCCGCAACGCCGAGCTGGCGGGGCGGCTGGTGGAGCGGCTGCGGCCGGCCGTGCTGCACGCGGCCACCGATCACGGCAACGGGCGGGTGGCCCTAGCGCTGCGGGAGGCCTACGGACTGCCGGTCGTCTACGAGGTGCGGGGTTTCCTGGAGGAGACCTGGCTGAGCCAGGACCCGGCCCGCAGCCCGCGGGACCCCGTCTACCGGATGCGGCGTGAGCTGGAGACCCACTGCATGCGGGAGGCCGACCTGGTGCTGACGCTGGGCGCCGCGATGAAGGCCGAGATCGTGGCGCGCGGGGTGGCCCCGGAGCGGGTGCTGATCGTGCCGAACGCCGTGGACCGGACGTTCCTGACGCCGCCGCCGGACGGGGTGCCGGTGCGCGCCCGCCTCGGCATCGCTCCGGACGAGTACGTGGTGGGCACGGTCGGCAGCCTCACCCCGCACGAGGGGCTCGGCACATTGCTCCATGCGGGTGTAGAGCTGCGGCGGCGCGGAGTGCCGGTGCGGCTGCTGATCGTCGGGGACGGTCCGGAGCGGGCCCGGCTTCAGCGGCTGGCCGCCCGGCTGGGTCTCGACGACGGCGCCGCCTTGTTCACCGGCCGCGTGCCGCACTCCCAAGTACGGGCGTTCTACGCGGCGTTGGACGTGTTCGCGGTGCCGCGCACCGACGAGCGGGTCTGCCGTCTGGTGACGCCCCTCAAACCGGTCGAGGCGATGGCGAGCGGCCTCCCCGTCACCGCCAGTGACCTCGCGGCGATGCGAGAACTGGTCGAACCGGAGGTGAACGGACGGCTAATTCCCCCTGAGTCACCACAAGCTTGGGCGGATGAACTCGAAATGGTGCTTTACAGTCATAAGCGGCGACTCGAATGGGGAGCCGCCGCCCGTGCGATGGTCGCGCGGGAACGCACCTGGGACCGGGTCGCCGCGACGACGCACGAGGCGTATCGATCGCTCGGCTGCGTCTGAGATCCCGCGGACCCCCCACCAGTCCAGCCGTGTAAGGCCGGGTGAACCCCTATGCAGGTCGAATGGACCCACCCCTTCGGGGACAGGACGGAACCGCTCGGGGACGACGAAGGGCAGGACCTGACCGGCGAGGTCGAACTCGCCGTGATCGGACTCGGATACGTGGGGCTGCCGCTGGCCCGGGAGGCGGCCTCGGTCGGCCTGCGCGTCGTGGGCCTGGACCGCGACCCGCGCGTCGTCGCGGGACTCAACTCCGGCCGCTCGCACGTCGACGACGTGTCCGACGACGACGTGCGCCGGATGCGGGCCGCCGGTTTCACCGCGTTCACCGACGACGCCTGCCTGGCACGCGCGCAGGCCGTGGTGATCTGTGTGCCGACTCCGCTGAGCGAGGACGGCGGTCCCGATCTGGGCGCCGTCGTCTCTGCCACCCGCTCGGTGGCCGGCCGGCTGCGAAGCGGACAGCTCGTAGTGCTGGAGTCGACCACCTACCCGGGCACCACCGAGGAGGTCGTACGGCCCCTGCTGGAGGAGTCCGGGCTGCGCGCCGGCGAGGACTTCGCCCTGGCCTTCTCCCCCGAACGGATCGACCCCGGCAGCACCGGGCACGGGCTGCGCGAGACCCCGAAGGTGGTCGGCGGCTGCACCCCGTCCTGCGCGGTGCGCGCGGTGACCTTCTACGGCAAGTTCGTGAACACCGTCGTGCAGGCGAAGGGCACCCGCGAGGCCGAGATGGCCAAGCTGCTGGAGAACACCTACCGGCACGTGAACATCGCGCTGGTCAACGAACTGGCGATCATCAGCCGCGAGTTGCAGGTGGACGTGTGGGACGCGATCCGCTGCGCGGGGACGAAGCCCTTCGGCTTCCAGGCCTTCCGCCCGAGCCCCGGAGTGGGCGGCCACTGCATCCCCATCGACCCCAACTACCTGTCGTACAAGGTGCGCTCGTCGCTGGGCTACGAGTTCCGGTTCGTCGGGCTGGCCCAGGAGATCAACCGGCGGATGCCGGAGTACGTGGTGCGCCGAGCCCAGGACCTGCTCAACACCGCCGGCTGTCCGCTGCACGGCTCGCGGGTGCTGCTGCTCGGCGTCACCTACAAGCCGGACGTCGCCGACCTGCGCGAGACCCCGGCGGAGCCGGTGGCCCGGCTGCTGCGGGAGCGCGAGGCCGAGATCGCCTTCCACGATCCGCACGTGTCGCAGTGGTCGGTCGAGGGGGTGGCCGTCCCGCGCGTCGGCGACCTTACGGCCGCGCTGCGCGAGCACGACCTGACGATCCTGCTCCAGGACCACTCCGCCTACGACCTGCCGGCCCTCGCGGACACCGCACGGCTGCTGTTCGACACCCGCGGGCGGATCTTCAAGCCCGGCGTCGAGGTCCTCTAGGCCCACCCGCTCCGGCAACAGCCGGTGCTCCAACGGGAGTTGAAAGGCGCTGCCATGCGGATACTCGTCGTCACCGTCGTCCACCACCCGGAGGACGCGCGCATACTGCACCGGGAGATCGCCGCACTGCGGGACCGCGGCCACCAGGTGCTGTACGCGGCCCCGTTCGCGGCCCTGGGCACCGCTCCCCGGCCGTACGTCGAGGGCGTGGACCTGCCCCGCGCCTCGGGCCGGGACCGGGGCGCCGCGCTGCGCGCGGCCCGGGCGCTGCTGGCCGAACGCGGCCCGGCGGCGGACGTGGTCCTGCTGCACGATCCGGAACTGCTGCTGGCCCTGCCCGGCACGCTGCGCCGGCTGCGCCGGGCCGGGCCGCTGCCGGTGACCGTGTGGGACGTCCACGAGGACACGGCGGCGGCGCTGGTCATGAAGTCCTGGGTGCCGCGGCTGCTGCGGGCGCCGCTGCGTACGGCGGTGCGGGCGGCGGAGCGGCTGGCCGAGCGCCGGCTGCGGCTGCTGCTCGCCGAGTACGCCTACCAGGACCGCTTCCGCCTGAGCCACCCCGTGATACCCAACCTGGCCGACCCGCCGGCCGGCCCGCTCCCACCGCCGGGCGACGACCGGGTCGTCTATCTGGGCCAGCTGTCCCGGGCGCGCGGCGCGCTCGACCTGATCACCACGGCGCGGCTGCTGGGTCCCGCCGTCCGGGTCGAGGCGATCGGCGCGGCGGACCCCGACGTACGCGACGCCCTCGCGGCGGCCGACCGGGACGGGGTGCTGCGCTGGCACGGCTTCCTGCCCAACGACCGCGCGCTCGCCCGGCTCACCGGCGCCCTGGCCGGCCTGTCCCTCCTCCACGACCAGCCCAACTACCGGCACTCGCGGCCCACCAAGGTCGTGGAGTACATGGCCCACGGCGTTCCCGTCGTCACCACGCCCACCCCGCTGTCCGCGGAGCTGGTCGAGCGGCACGGCTGCGGTCTCGTGGTGCCGTACGAGGATCCGCAGGCGGCGGCGGACGCGGTCCGGCGGCTGGCCGGCGACACCGACCTGCGGTTGCGCGTCGCCCGGTCGGGGCGGGAGGCGGCCCTGTCGAAGCTCGACTGGCAGCAATGGGCGGCCGCGTTCGTGGACCAGCTGGAGGCGTGGGTGAAGGAGGAGACCGGCGGGGCCGTCTCGGCCGACACGACGGGCGCGGGCTGGTACTGCTGACCGGGCACGGGCCGGCCCCGCCGACCGAGCACGGGCCGGCCCCACCGACCGAGCACGGGCCGGCCCCACCGGCCGAGCACGGGCCGGCCCCGCCGACCGGGCGCGGGCTGGTCCCACCGGCCGAGCGCGGGCTGGTCCCACCGGCCGAGCGCGGCTGACCGCCGGACTCGTGGAGTGGCTGCACAGCCGCCGCCCGCCCCGCCGCCTCGCCGGTCGGGGCCGCCTCGCCGGTCAGGCGTCCACGGCGGCGTCGAGCAGGGGTCCGAGTTCCCGCACGACCGTGGTGAGGGGCCGTACGTCCCGCTCGGCCCGGGCCATCAGAATCGCCCCCTCCAGGGCGCTGATCATGAGGGTGGCCAACGGCTCGGCCCGTGCGGCGGGCACTGCCAGGCCCGTCAGGGCCTCGGCGAGGGGTGCCCGCCAGGTCGCGAACGCGGCTGCCGCCGCCTGCCGGGTCGCGTCGCCGGTGGAGGCGCAGTCGACCGTGGCGGCGGCGACCGGGCACCCCGCCGCGAAGCCGTCGGCCGCGTACTCGTCGGTCCACTGGGCGGCCATGGCGGCGAACAGGCCGCTCGGAGAGGGGTGTTCGAGCCCCTCCAGGAAACGGCCGATCCGCTTGCCCGCGTACCGGCCGGCCCACTCGACCGCCTCGCTGACCAGCTGCTCCTTGCCGCCCGGGAAGTAGTGCTGGAGGGATCCGCGGGGGGCATCCGCGTGCGCGGCGACCTCGCGCATGCCGGTCGCGGTGACCCCGCCCCGCCGGATGAGCTGGGCCGCGCTGAAGACCATCCGCTCCCGCGGTCCGCGCCGCGCCTGGGTCATGGTCGGCCTCCGTTCCTCGCCGCCAACCCTATGACCGTCGTCATAAGCGGCGCTACTATGACCGCTGTCATAGTCGGTCCGTGGCGCGAAGGGCGGCCTGCCGTGCACGTCGGATTCATCGGTCTCGGGGTGATGGGCCTGCCCATGGCCCTGCGCCTGGCATCCGCCGGCACACCCCTGGTGGTGTGGAACCGGACCCCGGAGCGCACGCGGCCGCTGCGCGCGGCCGGGGCAGAGGTGGCGGCGGACGCCGAAGAGGTGTTCGCGCGCGCGGAGACGGTACTGCTGATGCTCGCCGACGAGGCCGCGGTGGACGCGGTCCTCGGCCGGGGCACACCCCGGCTCGCCGTACGGGTCGCGGGCCGGACGGTCGTGCACATGGGCACGACCTCCCCGGAGTACTCCCACGCCCTGGAGACCGACGTCCGCGCGGCCGGAGGCCGCTATGTCGAGGCGCCCGTCTCCGGGTCCCGGGTGCCGGCGGAGCGCGGGCAGCTGGTCGCCATGCTCGCCGGCGAGGAGGCCGCGGTGGCCTCCGTACGGCCGCTGCTCGCGCCGATGTGCCGGGAGACGTTCGAGTGCGGAGCGGCGCCCGGGGCGCTGCTGATGAAGCTGTCGGTGAACCTGTTCCTGATCACCCTGGTGACCGGGCTGGCCGAGGCGTTCCACTTCGCCGAGCGGCAGGGCCTGGACCGCCGGCTGTTCCTGGACGTCCTGGAGGCGGGTCCGATGGCCAGCGGGGTGTCCCGGATGAAGGCGCCCAAGCTGCGCGAGCGGGACTTCGGGGTGCAGGCGGCGGCGCTGGACGTGCTGAAGAACAACCGGCTGATCGCCGAGGCGGCCCGCAGGGCGGGGCTCGCCTCACCGCTCCTCGACGTCTGCCACACCTTGTTCGAGGAGACGGTGGCACAGGGGTACGGCGGCGAGGACATGGTCGCCGTACTGCGGGCCATCGAGACACGCACCGCCGAGGCGCCGTAGGCCGATGCGTGCCGGCGGTCAGCTCTTCGGGATGCCGTACGCCCGCTCGACGTGCAGCCGCAGCACCAGGCGGCGGTCGCGGACCATGGCGGCCCGGTAGTCGTCCCAGTCCGGATGTTCGCCGAGGACGTCCCGGTAGAGACGGATCAGCTCCTCCACGGTCTCGTCGTGCGGGTCGGCGGCGACCGGGGTCAGCTCGGCGGTGCCCTCGGCGACGGTGTACGCCCAGCGGTCGGCGCTGGTGACGTGGTACGAGGCGCGCGGGTCCCGGCGGAGGTTGCGGGTCTTGGCGCGGTCGTCGGTGACGGAGACGCGGATGATCCGCTCGTCCGGGTAGTAGGCGTGGCTGACGTTGGACAGCTGGGGGCGGCCGTCGCGCCGGAGGGTGACCAGTACGCCGCCGTGGCCTTCGGAGAGCAGCCCGAGCAGCGCGTCCTGCGTGGAGTCCTGAGTCATATCCCGGTAACTCGCCGGGGCGCCCCGCGCATTCCCTCGGCACCCATCGCCGGTAGACACTGTCTACGGACGGATGGTAGACACTGTCTATGAACGAGTCCGACACCAACCTGCGCGACCGCCTCGTCGACGCCGGCGTGGCGCTGCTGGCCGCCGAGGGCCCGCAGGCGCTGACGCTGCGGGAGATCGCCCGGCGCACGGGCGTCTCGCACGGGGCGCCGCGCCGCTACTTCCCCACCCACCTGGAACTGCTGTCCGCCATCGCAGGGCGCGGCTTCGCCGACCTGGCCGGGCGCGCGCACTGCGCGCTGGGGCGGGAGACCGGCGGGCCCCGCGCACAGGTGGCCGCACTGGCCCGGACCTACCTGGAGTTCGCCCTGGACGGGCCCGGCATGTACGAGCTGATGTTCCGTCACGACCTGCTGGAGAGCGGCTGGCTGGGGCTGCGGGACACGAGCCTTCCGCTCTTCTCGCTGCTCGCGGGCCTGATCGGCGACGCGGTCCCCGGTGCCGACGCCCGGCGGGTGGCGGGCGCGCTGTGGGCCAACCTGCACGGCGTGGCCCAGCTGTGGCGCTGGCGCAGCCTCCAGCTCGCCACCGGTGACGAGGACTTCGGTCCGCTGCTCGACACCGTCCTGGCCGCGCACCTGGGCCCCGAGGCCGGCCGGTGAACCGGCCCTGGACGCTGGCGAGCAGCGTGGCGGGCGCGGTGGTCGTCGCACTCGACGGCACGGTCCTCACGGTCGCGCAGCCGCGTCTGCAACGGGAGTTGCACGCGTCGTTCGCCGAGGTGCAGTGGACCAGCACCGCCTATCTCGTCGCGGTGGCGAGTCTGCTGGTCTTCGCGGGGCGGCTCGGTGACCGGTACGGGCAGCGCCGGGTGTTCGGGCTCGGCATGCTCGGGTTCGGCGTCGCCTCGGCGGGCATCGCCCTCGCGCCGGGAGTGGGGTGGGTGATCGGACTGCGCGCGGTGCAGGGCGTGTTCGGGGCGCTGCTCCAGCCGGCCACGCTGGGCATGCTGCGGGCCGCCTATCCCCCGGACCGGCTGGCGTCGCCCCTGGCCGTGCGCACCGCCGCGATCGGGCTGGCGGCGGCAGCGGGTCCGCTGCTGGGCGGGGCGCTGGTGACCGGCCTGGGCTGGCAGGCGGTGTTCCTCGTCAACGTGCCGCCCGCGCTCGCCTTCGGCCTGCCGGCCCTGCTGCGCCCCGGCCGGCGCCCGGCGCCCGTCCGGGCCCCGCTCGCGCCCGGCGCCCCGCTTCACGCGTCCGGCGCCCCGCTTCACGCGTCCGGCGCCCCGCTGGACGTGCCCGGCGCCGTCCTGCTCGCCGTCACACTGGCCTGTCTGGTGTACGCGCTCACGGCACGGCCCGTCTCCGGCGCGGGCCTCGCGGTCGCCGTGCTCACGGCCGCCGTCCTCGTCCGGCACGAGCGGCGGGCGGCGAGCCCGCTGCTCCCCTTGGAGGTGATCGGCTCCCGCGCGGTCGGGGCGGCGCTCGGCATCCTGGTCGCCGTCTCCGCGTCCCTGTTCGGCGCCCTGTTCGTGGCCACGTACGTCCTCCAGCACCACCTCGGCCTCGACCCGTTCGACAGCGCCCTGCGCAGCCTGCCGCTCGCGGTGCTGATGGTCCTCTCGGCTGCCCTGTGCCCCGCGCTGCTGCGCCGGTGCGGGGCGCGCGCCACGACGGCGGGGGCGACGGCGGCGCTCGCGCTCGGCGTCGCCCTGTTGTCCCGGACCACTTCGCTGCCCGGTCTCGCCTGCGGGTTCGCGCTGCTCGGGGCCGGTTTCGGCACGGTGATGGTGGCGGCCACCCAGGTGATCGTGCGGCAGGCGGAGGCGACGGCCGGGGTGGCGGGCGGCTTGCAGCAGACCGCGCTGAACATCGGTCCCGCCGTGGGCGTGGCCGCGGCGGCCGCGCTGCTGGGTGCGGGCACCGGGCCGGCCCTGCTCGCCCTGGCGGCCGTGGCCGCGCTCGCCCTGCCCGCCACCCGCGCGCTGCCGGGGCCGGCCGCCTCGGCGTCACTCACCCACATCCCCGAGGAGCGGGTGCCGGCCGGCGGTCCTGCGCGACGATGAGAGGAGGGCCGGCGGGCCAGCCGGGCGGTACCGCGGGCGGAGCGACCGGAGGAGAGCGATGGCACAGCTGCGACAGGACGTCGAGGCGGCGCACGCGGGGCTGGACGTCGCGGCGCTGGCCCGCCTGGACCGGCACTTCGGGCGGCACGTCGACGAGGGGCGCCTGCCCGGCTTCCTGCTGGCGGTGGCCCGCGGCGGCCGGGTCGCCCACCTGACCGCCTACGGCCTGCGGGACGTCGCCGCCGGGCTGCCGGTCGAACCGGACACGCTGTGGCGGATCTACTCGATGACCAAGCCGGTCACCGCGGTCGCGGTGCTGCTGCTGGTGCAGGAGGGCCGGCTGTCCCTGGACGACCCGGTCGGCCGCCGTCTGCCCGCGTTCGCGCACCCCCGGGTGTACGAGGGCGGTTCGGGCACGGCCGTGCGCACCCGCCCGGCCGCCGGCCCGATCCTGGTCCGGCACCTGCTCACCCACACCGCGGGCCTGACCTTCGGCAACTACCACCGCCACCCCGTGGACGCCCTCTACCGCGAGGCGGGCCTGGAGTACTCGGTGCCGCCGGGCAAGGACCTCGCCGAGACCGTGGACCTCTACGCGCGGCTGCCGCTCCAGTTCGACCCGGGCACGCAGTGGAACTACTCGGTCGCCTCCAACGTGCTCGGGCGGCTGATCGAGGTGGTCTCCGGGCAGCCGCTGGACGCGTTCTTCACCGAACGGATCCTGGGCCCGCTCGGCATGACCGACACCGGATTCCACCTCGCCCCCGGCCAGGAGGGCAGGCTGGCCCGGTTGTACGGCGAGACGGACGAGGGCGGGATCGAGCCGGTGCCGGGACTGCCGGTGCACGGCCGGCCGCGGTTCCTGTCCGGCAGCGGCGGCCTGGTCTCCTCCGCCCATGACTTCCACCGCTTCATGGAGCTGCTGCGCCGGGGCGGCGAGCTGGACGGCACACGGCTCCTGACCCCCGGGGCGGTCGCCCTGATGACCCGCAACCAGCTGCCCGGCGGAGCCACCATCCGCTCCTTCGGCGCCCCGGTCCACCAGGAGCCGGGCATGGACGGCCTCGGCTTCGGCTTCAATGTCTCCGTGGTCACCGACCCCGCCCGCACCCTGGCCCCGTCCCACACCGGCACCTACGGCTGGACCGGTGTGGCCACCACCGCCTTCTGGGTCGACCCGGCCCACGATCTGACCGTGCAGTTCATGACCCAGGTGCGGCCGAAGCGGCTGAAGGTCTTCCCCGAGCTGCGGCGGCTGGTGCACGCGGCCCTGACGGACTGACCCGCCGGCGGGTCGCTACTGGCCGAGGGTGAGCGTGAACTCCAGCCCCGTGTCGGCCAGTTCCGCCAGCCACCGGTCCGACCGCTGGGCGGTCCGCGCCGCCCGGTGCAGACCCGCGGGCAGGCTGCCGTCCAGGATGTGGCGGACGCCGAGGGCGAGCGGACGGGAGACACAGCGGGCCATCGCGGACTCCCCGGCGTCACCGGTCAGGTCCAGCAGGTACGCGCCGGTCCAGGGGCGGCCCTCGCCGGTGTCGACCTCCAGCGAGACGGAGAGCACCACCCGGTCGCGGTCGGTGTCCGTGGTCGGGTGGGCCGCCGCCAGCTCCTGGGCCAGCGCGGCGATCCGCTCGTCGTCGCCCGCCGTCAGCTCCTCGAACACCGGCTGCCAGGCCTTCAGCCAGCCGTCCAGCCGTAGGGTGCCCCGGACGAAGGTGCGCGGGGTCCAGGCGGCGGGCAGGTCGTACTGCTCGATGAAGGGCAGGCTGTCGCGGTTGGGGTAGGCCTCGAAGGTCTCGCCGTCGAGCACGAGCGGCCGGGTCGCCTCCCAGGGGCGGTCGGCGACGGTGCCGGCCCCGTCCAGGAGGTAACGCGCGGGCGAGCGCAGCGCGTTCAGGACACCCAGCGGGGCCCAGCTGAAGCGGTACCGGAAGTCGTTCGGCACGGCCGGGACGCCACCGCAGTACGAGGTGAGCCGGTAGGAGGCCGGTGTGTGCTCGCCGATCCGCGCCCGGGCCCGGCCGATCAGGCTGTGCGCGAAGAGGTGGTCGATGCCCGGGTCCAGGCCCGCCTCGGTGAGCACCACGAGACCGGCCGCCCGCGCCGCCTCGGCCTGCTCCGACAGCTCCGGCGACACATAGCTGGAGCAGGCGAAGTGCGCCCCGGCCCGCACGCAGGCGGCGAGCAGTGCGGCGTGCCGTGGCGCCGGCAGCATCGACACCACGACGTCCCCGGGTGCCGGCGCGCCGGCGAGGGCGCCCGCGTCGGTGAGGGCGCGGGGCTCGGCGCGGCCGGTCAGCCCCAGGCCGGCCAGCGCCTCGGCCGCGCGGGCCTCGGTGCGGTGCCACAGCAGGACCCGGTCGGCCGTGGCGCACAGGGCGGCCAGGCCGCTGCCGGTGGACAGTCCGGCGCCCACCCAGTGCACGGTGCCGCTCGCCGGGACACGGTCAGTCATGACGGAACTCCCCTTCCGCGATGCCGAGTTCACGGCAGGCCTGGTGGAACCGGTCGAGACAGCGGGCCCAGGCGCCGGTGCCGAAGGCGAGCAGCTGCGGCAGCAGGGCCGCCGAGAAGTCGGCACTGGACTCCCGGGGCAGCAGGGACGGCAGGTTGTCGATGGCGATGAGGTCCAGCGGGGGCTCCTCGCGCAGCCGGCGCACGGGCTCCGTCCAGTCGGTGGTGCGGTCGTAGACGGGCAGCACGTTGAACGGGGAGCCGACGTCGCAGGTGACGTCGCACAGGGTGCGCAGCCGGCGGGCCGGGGAGTCCAGGTCCTCCTCCCGCAGGAAGGGCGGGACCAGGGTGGTCGCGAGGACCGCGTTCACCAGCACGTCGTGCCCGAGCAGGGCCCGCCGGTCCAGGTCGCGGGTCTCGGCCAGGTCCCAGCGGGTCGCGGCGACGCCCGCCGTGCGGAAGGCGGTCCAGGCACCCCGTCCGCTGCGGCCCAGGGCTCCGATCACCAGCGCCGTGAACTCCTCGTCCCCGGCGTCCGGCCGCAGTACGGCGTCCAGCTCGTCCTTCGTCGTGGGCGTCAGCGGTGCCGTGAGCCGGTTCCGGTGCCGGAGCACGGCGAGGGCGGCGCCGAGATAGCCCGCCCAGTGACCGAAGGCGGCGAGCCGGCGGCCCTCGTCGTCCACCAGGTACTCCAGGTCCAGCAGCGCTCCGCCGCCGGCCGCGAACCGGCCGAGCAGCTCGGCGGCGCCCGGCTGCTGCTTGTAGGCGTGCCCGAAGAAGACGTGCCGGTGGGGCAACGCGGCCGGTTCGTCCGGGAGTTCCTTCAGACCGAGGATCACGGCGTCCCGGGGCGCCGACGCCCAGGAGCCGGCCGGGGCGCGGCGGCAGCCGGCCGCCTCGTACTCCTCCAGCGGGAAGATCCGCTGCGGGGACTCCTCGACGGTCAGGACCAGCCCGCTGCCGACGAGGCGGCGGGCGTCGGAGGGGACCACCGGCGTGCGCCGTTCGGTCGTACGGGGCTCGTGGCGCAGCCACAGGTGGAGCTCGCTCATACCAGGTCGGCCTCCGGGCGCGGGGCGTCGGCCGTGAACCGGCCGGCGCTCAGCGGGCTGATGTCCAGGAAGGGTACGCGGCCGGGGTACAGGTCCCGGACGATCTCGCCCTGGGTTCCCCCCGTGCGGGTGAAGCGAGCGTGGGGGAGGGTCCCTGGAGGAATCCGTGCCCGGAGAAGCCGGTCGCGTACAGGGACCCGGACACCCCCGGGGCCTCGCCGATCGGCGCGTTGTGGTCCGGGGTGTTCCGCCGGCGCAGCGGCCGTACCGGCAGCTTTGCGCCCACCATGGCGCCGACCGCCCGGGACCAGGCGCCGGCGGCGCGGATCACCGTGTCCCGGAATCGGCCGAACGCCTCCAGGCCGCGTGCGCCGAGCCGGATGTTCGGCTCGTCCGAGGACTGTGCGCGCACTCCGCCGGCGGCCCGGGAGGTGGAGCCGGCGGCGAGTTCGTCCCGTTCGGCCGAGGACGACGTCCCGCACTCCGGCGCGCGCCAGGTGCCAGGCGATGCTCGTGCCCGTCACCCCGCCGCCGACGATGACCACCCGGGCTCCGAGGTTCACGCCGCCGCCTCCTTCACCGCTCCACCGTCCCCCCGCGCGGACCGGATCGTCCTCTGATCCTGTCCACCCGGCCGCCCGCCGAACCGGGGATCCGGTGTCAGGAGCCGTGGGCGACGGCGTCCAGATGCGGCAGGTGGTGGTCCATCCGCTCCCGCTTGGTCCGCAGGTACGTGATGTTGCTCTCGCAGGGCTCGATCAGCAGCGGCACCTGTTCGGCGACCTGGACGCCGTGCCGGACCAGCGCTTCCCGCTTGCGCGGGTTGTTGGACATCAGCCGGACCGAGCGCACCCCGAGGTCGCGCAGGATCTCGGCGGCGACGCCGTAGTCGCGGGCGTCGACCGGCAGGCCCAGCGCGAGGTTCGCCTCCACCGTGTCCAGGCCCTCCGCCTGGAGGGCCATCGCGCGCAGCTTGGCGAGGAGTCCGATGCCGCGGCCCTCGTGTCCCCTCAAGTAGACGACGATGCCGCTGCCTTCGGTGACCACCGCCCGCATGGCGGCCTCCAGCTGGTCGCCGCACTCGCAGTGCCGGGAGCCGAACGCGTCCCCGGTCAGGCACTCCGAGTGCAGCCGGACGAGCACGTTCTCGGTGGCGATCTCGCCGTACACCAGGGCCACTTGCTCGTCACCGCGGTCGTGGTCCAGGTAGCCGATCGCCTGGAATTTCCCGTACACGGTGGGCAGCGGTGCATTCACGACGCGTTCCGCGCCCGAGCGCCGCGGGGACTTCTTGCCGAGTACGCCGATGTTGACGCCGGTGTTTTCTGTCATGATCTGATTCCTAAACAGAGACGAAAGGCCGTGAAGAGATGAGTGGTTCGGGCGCGCGGGTGGCGGCATACGGAGTGGCGAACGGCGTGATGCCGACGGACACCACGGAAGACGTACGGATGCGGGGGGCGGGCGTTTCAGCACAGGTTGCCGTCCTTCCCGTCGGGAGCTTCGAACAGCACGGTGCGTATCTTCCGCTGGCCACCGACACGCTGGTCGCCTGCGCCGTGGCGCGGGAGATCGCCGCCGCGTACCCGGTGCACCTCCTTCCTCCGCTGACGGTCTCCTGCTCGCACGAGCACGCGGCCTGGCCGGGGACCGTGAGCATCTCCGCCGTGACCCTCCACGCGGTGGTCTCGGACATCGCGGCGTCGCTGCGCCGCTCGGGCGTCGACGCGCTGGTCGTGGTCAACGGGCACGGCGGCAACTACGTGCTGGGCAACGTCGTCCAAGAGGCGTCCGCGCGCGGCGAGCGGATGGCGCTGTTCCCGGCGGCGGAGGACTGGGAGGCCGCGCGGGTACGGGCCGGGGTGGTCACCTCGCTGCTCACCGACATGCACGCGGGAGAAATCGAGACCTCGATTCTGCTGCACGCTCACCCCGAATTCGTCCGCCCTGGTAACGAGTCCGCTGATTTCGTCGCCGACGATCGCCGGCATCTGCTCACCGTGGGAATGTCCGCCTATACCGAATCGGGCGTCATCGGCCGTCCTTCCCTGGGTTCGGCGGAAAAGGGGAAGGGACTGCTGGCGAGCCTGGCGGAATCCTTCGAGCCGTATTTCGCGCTGCTCACCTCGGCGGCGGAAGCGAAATAGCCCGGACCACCCGCACGGCCGGGGCCCGTGGGGGCGGCCCCGGCCGGCAGGCGGTCGCCGGCCGACGGGTGGGGGGTGGGCGGCAGTTGGTCGCCGGCCGGCCGGTGGGGGGCGGGTGCGGCCGGCAGGGTGACGCCGTCGCCGGGTGCCGGGTGGGGGACGGGTGCGGGGGGCGGTGTGGGGGATGCGCTGCGCAGGGTCCCGTACCAGCGCCCGATGAGGACCGCGGCGCCGGGCAGGCTCGCCACGAGGCTCAGGACGCCGTAGACGACGGCGACCGCGACCCCGGTGTCCGCGCCGAGCCCGGCCGCGCCGAACGCCCAGGCGGTGACGCCCTCACGGGGGCCGAAGCCGCCGACGTTCAGCGGCAGGCCCATGGCCACCAGGGCGAGCACGGCGAGCGGCAGCAGCACCGCCACCGGGGCGGCCGAGCCGGCGACCCGGGCCGCCACGACGAACGTGGCCAGGTGCCCGGCCAGGACGACCACGGAGGACAGCGCGACTCCGGGTCCGCTCTGCCGGGACGCCAGACCCCGGCGGGCCTCGCCGAGCGCCTGGCGCAGTGCGCCGTCCCGGCGGGCCGGCGGGCGGTTCATCCGCACGGCGAGTACGACGGCGAGCGCCCCCGCCGCGGCCAGCGCCACCAGCGGCGCGAAGCCGCGGGCCTGGGCGCGCACCGGGGACGGCAGCGTCAGCAGCAGGACCGCCCCGGCCACGGTCAGCGCGATCTGCCCCGCGACCCGCTCCAGGACGACCGCCTTCACCCCGCGCCGGACGTCACCGGCGCTCTGCCCGTGCCGGACCGCGCGGTGCACATCGCCGAGGATCCCGCCGGGCAGGGCCGCGTTCAGGAAGAGCGCGCGGTAGTAGTCGGCGACGGCCGGGCCCAGGGGCAGCCGCAGTCTGAGTCCGCGGGCCACCAGCTGCCAGCGCCACGCGCTGAACACCGTGGTGACCGCGCCGATTCCCAGCGCGGCCAGCACCGTCACGGTGTCGATCCGCCGCAGCCCGTCGAGCAGCACCCCGGTACCGAGCCGCCACAGCAGGGCGGCGAGGATGACGACACCGGCGATCGTGCCGAGGTGGGTGCGCAGGGCACGGGAGTTCGGGCGCCGGGTGGTGGAGGGCTGCGCGGCACCGGCGGCGGGGGGCGCACCGACGCCCGGCACGGGCGCGGGGCCCGGCTCCGCTCTCGTCGCGGCTGTCGCCGCCCTCGTGGTCACGCCGCTCCGCCCCTCGGTCCGGGCAGGGCCAGCAGGTCGGTGTGGTGGACGGTGACCCGTAGCGTGCCGGCCGCGCAGGCGGCGAGCCGTGCGCTCAGGTACCGCTCGGCGGGGCCGCTCAGCTCCGGTCGCTGCTCGACGGCCGCACCCACCCAGCCGCGCAGCCACTGCTCGGTCAGCGCGGCCTGCTCGGGGCCGAGCCGCCACGGGCTCGGGTGCAGGCGGACCGTCGCCCCGCGCTCGGAGAACGCCTCGCAGGCCACGGTGGCCGCGTCCGGGCCGAGCAGCCCGGTGCGCCGCTGGTGGGCGTTGAACGCCTCGGTGATCTCGGCGTCCAGCGGGTCTTCCGGGGTGAGTTCGACGCGCCCCGCGACGGACAGGGTGAGCAGGGCCGGGCAGCCGGCTCCCGCACAGGCGTCCGCCAGGGTCTCGACCTCCTCGCGGGTGAGCACGTCGAGCAGTGCGGACGCGGTGACCAGGGACGCCCCGGCCAGTGCGTCCGGGGTGAGCCGGGAGACGTCACCGCGCCGCGCCTCCACCGTCACGCGGCTGCCGTCGGCGGCGGAGCGCGGGGAGGCCACGGCGGCGAAGTGCAGCAGGTAGGGGTCGCGGTCGTGCAGGACCCAGTGCTGGGCGCCGTCGAGACGGGGTGCGAGCCAGCGGCCCATCGAGCCGGTGCCGCAGCCCAGGTCGTGCACGACCAGCCCGCCCGGCCGGCCGGGGAGGTTGGCCAGCCGGATCCGCAGCGGGTCGAGCAGATCCTGCGCGCGGGCCGTAGCGTCGGCGCCCTCCCGCAGTTGCAGCCACTCGGGCGCGTACCGCGGTGACTCCTCGGGGCCGCCGTCCCGCAGCCGCACGGTGGCCCGTTCACCGGGTCGGGTCACGGGTCCGGCACCGGCGATCACCGGTACGGCGGAACCGGCCGCGGCGGAATCCGCACCGGCGCCGAGCGGAGCGAGCGCGGCCGGCGCGTCGGGGTCGGCGTCGGCGTCGGCGTCGGCGTCGGCGTCGGCGTCGGCGTCGGCGTCGGCGTTAGCGTCGGCGTTAGAGCCAGCGCCGGCCACCGCAGCAGCGACAGCACCGGTACCGGCCGCGGAGGCACCCCCCTCGGCCGCGGCGCCGGCGGCGGCCCCGTCGGTGACGGCACCGGCGGCCCCGTCGGCGGTGGTGTCGGCGCCGGCCGTGGTCTTCGGGCCACCGCTCCGCTCCCCCGCCCCGGCGGAGCCGGCCGCACCGGACCGTGCGTCCGAGTCCCCCGTATCCACGCTCATGTCCACGACGTCCACGGCCGGCACCTCCTCGCTTACCGCGCTCACGGTGTTCCGCACGGACTCCCCCTCACTCGGGCCGGGCTGGGCCGGGACCAGCCCGCCCGACCGGAGCGCGGCCTCCAGACTCGTCTCGTTCATGCCGCCCTCCGGGGTTCCGGCAGCCGCTGGAGTACCGTCGCCAGGCTGCGCGCCGTGGTCGCCCAGCCGTCCAGCGCGGCGCGGCGGCTCCGGGCCGCGGCCTTGAGGCGGCGGCGTACGTCGGGTTCGTTGAACCAGCCGCGCAGTTCGGCGGCGAGCGCGGCGGGGTCCTCCGGTGGGACGAGGATGCCGGGCACCCCGCCGTCCGGCGCGCGGCCGACCGCCTCGGGCAGGCCGCCGACGTCGGTGGCGAGAACCGGGATGCCGCGGGCGAGTGCCTCGGTGACCGCCATGCCGTAGGTCTCGGCGTACGAGGTGAGCACCATCAGGTCGGCCGCCGCGTAGGCGGCGTCGAGCGCGGCGCCGGAGCGCGGGCCGGTCAGGTGCAGCCGGTCGGCGAGGCCGTACCGGGCGATCAGCTCCCTCAGATGGGCCACGTACCCGGGGTCGTGGCCGAGGCCGCCGACGCACTCGCAGACCCAGGGCAGGTCCCGGACCGCCGCGAGCGCCTCCACCAGCCGGTGCTGCCCCTTGCGCGGGGTCACGGCGGCCACGCACAGCAGCCGGGAGACCCCGTCGGTGCCGGGCGCGAGGGGCGCGATGTCGGCCCCGGGGGCGGCCACGTGCACCCGGTCGGGGGCGAGCCCGTGGTGCGAGACGAGCCGGCGCACCGCCCAGTCGCTGGTGGCGATCACCGCGGGGACCGCGCGCAGCACCGTCCGCTCGCGGGTGTCCAGGTCGGCGGCGACGGCCGGGTCCAGGCCCCTCTCGTCGCCGAGCGGCAGGTGGACGAGGACCGCGAGGCGCAGCCGTCCGGCCTCGGGGACGACGATCTCCGGGACGCCGCAGGCGACGATGCCGTCGAGGAGGACGACCGCGTCGTCCGGCAGGTCCCTGAGCGTGCGGGCGAGCCCTTCGCGGGCGGCGCCGTCCGGGCGCGGCCAGCCGCCGGGTACGGCGTGCCGGGTGACCTGCCAGCCGAAGCCGGGCAGGTCGAGGCAGATCCGGCGGTCGTAGGCGTTGCCGCCGCTGGGCGCGGCCGGGTCGTCGACACCGCCCGGCATCACGAAGTGCACGGTGCGCAGGGACATGGGGGTGATTCCGGCGGTCTCGGCGGCGATGGGCTGCACGGGCACGTACGCGAGGCGGGCCCGCTCCACGGTCAGGTCGGTCACAGGTCACGCTCGTAACTCGCCCAGGCGATGTGCGACTCGTGCAGGGTGACCGTCATGCCCGCCAGGCCCTTGGCGCCCTCCCCGAGGGCGCCCTTGTGGACGCGTTCCGCGAGCCGGTCGGCGATCACCTTCGCCAGGAACTCGGTGGAGGTGTTGATGCCGGCGAACTCGGGTTCGTCGTCGAGGTTGCGGTAGTTCAGCTCGGCGGTGATGGCGCCCAGCTCCTGCGTGGCCAGACCGATGTCGACCACGATGTTGTCCTCGTCCAGCTGTTCGCGGCGGAACGTCGCGTCCACGAGGAACGTGGCGCCGTGCAGTCGCTGCGCGGGCCCGAACACCTCGCCGCGGAAGCTGTGAGCGATCATGATGTGATCGCGGACGGTGATGCTGAACAACGGACGACCCTCCAGGTGCGGCGCGTCTGGTCCCCCGCCCTTGCCCGCCGGGGGATGCCGTGTAGTACGGCTCTTCGCTTCCCCTTGTTCAGTCCTCTCTCACTCTTTTCTCAGGTCAGGCCGGTCGCCGGGTACCGGACCCGGTGGCACAGGGCGGGAATCTCGCCGGACGCCAGCCTGGGCAGGACGGAGGGGAGTTCCTCGAAGGCGCTCTCCCCGGTGATGAGCGCGTCCAGGGCGGGGTCGGCGAGCAGGTCCAGGGCGAGCGCCATCCGGTCGGCGTAGCCGCGGCCGGCGCGGGCGGCCGGGGAGACGGTGCCGACCTGGCTGCTGCGCACGGTGAGCCGGCGGGAGTGGAACGCCTCGCCGAGCGGCAGGGCCACGCTCCGGTCGCCGTACCAGCTCATCTCCACGACCGTGCCCTCCGGGGCGAGCAGCTCCAGGGCCCGGGCGAGGCCCGCCTCGCTGGCGCTGGCGTGCACGACGAGGTCGCACTCGCCGAGGGCGTCGGCGGGGGCGGCGAAGTCGACGCCGAGCGCCTCGGCGGTCTTCGCCCGGGCGGGGTCGGCGTCGACCAACTGGAGCCGGACGCCCGGGAAGCGGGCGAGCAGCGCGGCGACCGCGCAGCCGACCATGCCGCCGCCGATCACCGCGATCCGGTCGCCGATCAGCGGCGACGCGTCCCACAGGGCGTTCACCGCGGTCTCGACGGTCCCGGCGAGCACGGCCCGCTCGGCGGGCACCCGCTCGGGCACCACGGTGACGGCGCTCACCGGAACGACGTAACGGCTCTGATGCGGATACAGGCAGAAGACCGTACGGCCGAGCAGGGCTGCCGGACCCTCCTCCACCACGCCGACGCTGAGGTACCCGTACTTGACCGGGCCCGGGAAGTCGCCTTCCTGGAACGGCGCCCGCATCACGGTGTGTTGGCTCTCGGGCACCGCGCCGCGGAAGACGAGCGTCTCCGTTCCCCG
This sequence comes from Streptomyces musisoli, assembly GCF_016741855.1. Taxonomy (GTDB): domain Bacteria; phylum Actinomycetota; class Actinomycetes; order Streptomycetales; family Streptomycetaceae; genus Streptomyces; species Streptomyces musisoli. The sequence goes on from NZ_JAERRH010000001.1 coordinate 388,405, forward strand.
GCTGACCGCGGAGTACAGGGCGCGCACCAGGACCTCGTCCTCGGCGGGTGCCGCGAGGGTGACGTCGCGCAGCTCTCCGTGGCCGGGCGAGCGGAGCCAGAACGCGCGGGCCGACCGGTTCATCGGCATCCTCCTGAACGATCGGGAAGTTGTTCACGTACCGAGATGTGCACAGGCCGCGCACAGTACGCGGCGTTGATCGACTCTGTCACTCGGCCGGAGGGTGTGCGGTGGCCCTGAACAACACGTACGAGGCGAGGCTCCAGCAGGAGACCGCTGTGGGAGCGGGTGTGCAGATCCTGCTGCTGGCCCTGCTCGGCTCGGTGATCGGCATGGGGCCGGTCGGCTGGCTGACGGGGCTCGCCTTCGCGTTCGCCACGTGGGCGGTCCTCTCCCGCGCCCTGCACCGCTCCCGGCTGCGCTCCTTCGGCCCCGCGAACCGGGTCACGCTCGGCCGGGCGACCCTCGTCGGCGGGGTGACCGCCCTGGTCGCCGACTCCTTCCGGAGCGCGCCGCCGGTGACGCTCCTGGTCGCCCTGACCGCGGTGGCCCTGCTGCTGGACGGGGTGGACGGCAAGGTCGCCCGCCGCACCGGAACCTCGTCGGCGCTCGGCGCCCGCTTCGACATGGAGGTCGACGCGTTCCTGATCCTGGTGCTCAGCGTGTACGTGTCCACGCAGCTCGGCCCGTGGGTCCTCCTCATCGGCGGCATGCGCTACGCGTTCGTCGCCGCGGCCCGGGTCGCGCCCTGGCTGACCGCTCCGCTGCCGCCGTCCTTCGCCCGCAAGACGGTCGCCGCGATCCAGGGCGTCTGCCTGCTCGTCGCGGGCGCGCAACTGCTGCCCACCCCGGCGAACCTGACGATCACACTCCTGGCCCTGGGCTCCCTGCTGTGGTCCTTCGGCCGCGATGTGCTGTGGCTGTGGCGGAACTCCCGGACGACCGTCGAAGAGCCGGCACCCGAGCTGCAGGTACTGGAGCTGGCCACACGCTGAAGGCGCCCGCGCCAGTGGAGGGTCTCCCGCGCAGGCTGTGGTACAGCCGACACCGCTCGGCTCAACCGGCGGCCGGGCCGTGCGACTGACGGGTGCCTGTCGCAGCCGACGAAGCGAAGCAGGTTCTCGCGCGACCGCACTCCGAGCGTGGCCGAAAATGAGGACCGTCGAATCGGTGGGTGCACTACCGTTGCCCCCGCTGCGCACCTTCCCGGAGGGTACGTCGACGGTGCTCGTGTGTCGGTCGGGGGTCGTGACTGACGAGTGGTTTCCACTGCGTGACGCACGCGGTGTGACTGCGGATGCCCGGTAGGGCGATCCCTGCCATTCCCAGCTCACGCCGAGGAGTGGACACCTGTGAACCCCGTTGAGTACAAGCCTGCACGTCGTACCCGGCTTCGCGAGATCCTGGTCGACGTCGCCGCGGGTGTCGCCACCCAGCTCGTGGTGGCGGCCCTGACTGCGGCAGCGCGCCTGGTCTTCTGATCCAGGCAGGTGGCGGGCCCGGAGAGCCCGCCACTCCCATGTAGGCCCCAGGCGTCAGAACAGGTGCAGTTCGGACGACTGCGGACCCGAGCCCTGGCGCCTCGTGCGGGACCGCCGCCCTCGGCGGGGCCGGGGCTGATGCGGTACGCGCGCTTCTTGCGGCAGGTTCTCCCAAGTGGGCCGCAGCCCGTGCACCTGAACCTCGCCGACCAGGTCCTCCAGATAGCTCCGGGTCTCCTCGTCGGTGGAGTAGAGCACCGTCGCACGGCTCGCCCGCGTCACCAGTACGTGGTAGGCGTGGCGGATCAGCCGGGCGAACTCCTGGTCGTCGACGCTGCCGGCCCGCACCTTGGGGTCGAACGAGCCCGGGACGGCGACGCGCTTGACGCCGGTCTCCGGGTCCTTCCGTTCCTTGCCCCGGCGGAACACCCAACGGCCGTCCCGGCGCACCATGTCATCCCCCATGATCACGCCGCACCAGTCCCACTCGAGGCCCTGGGCCGTGTACACGCAGCCGATCTGATCGAGGCCCTTCTCGTGTACGGACCAGATCTTGCACGGTGGCGCCCCGTTCTCACAGAACGCGTCGCTGTCGGCGTTCCACGGTCTGTGCCAGTCACCGATCCGTACGTCGTTCTCCAGCCGTCTCTCCTTTCCGAGCGGCTTCGTCCACGGCCAGCAGTAGCCCGCGACGAGCCGGGCGGACGCTCCGGCGAGCGCTTCGGTGCGGATGATCCGTTCGAGTTCCTCAGGACTGTCCGCCACCTCGACATGCATCAGTCCGTCCGGCGTCCACTGCTCCGGCTCCTCGTCCGTCACTCCGAGCACGGCGCGCGCCCAACGGATGTAGGCGTCGCTGCCGCCGCAACGGAACTGTTCCCGGAGTCCGTACCGGACGAGCGTTGCACCGTACCGCTGCGCCGCATCCTTGATCAGATCAGTCGTGCCGACCTCGTTCGGTCGCACGGTCTGGCACTCGTCGAGGAAGAACACGGTGAGGCGGGACGCGTCGAGGAGCTCGTCGACCTGGGGCTTGGTGCCCTGCTGCTCGGGCTTCCAGAACCGGTTGGTCGTCCGTTCCCGCAGGCGGTGCGCCTCGTCGCAGATCAGCACGTCCAGCGGTGGATCCGGTGGGGTGACGAAGTTGCTGAAGTAGGTGAAGCTCTCTTTGAACTCCCGGTCCCCGTAGCCGACGTGCTCCTGGATCGCGCCGTTGAACGCCCTGCTGCCGCTGGCGTACTTGACCGTGTGACCGCCGACCTCGAGTTCCGCCTTGATCTGGAGGCCGATGGCGCTCTTGCCCGTACCGGCGCCCCCGGTGACCAGGAAGACCACGCGTCGCTCGTCCGGCACGAGGGCAGGACGCCGGGGATCCGGGAGGACCTTCGAGGCCGTGTCCAGGATCTGCTCGGCAACCCTCTTCTGCCGGCCGCGCAGGATGAAGACCGTGTCCTCTCCGCGGGAGCGGATCATGGCGTCGAGCAACGGAGTGTTGCGCAGACCCATGTTCTGCAGCAGTAACTCAGCGGCGGAGGCACCTCCTTCGCCGGCGAAGTGCTTGCGAAGGTCGGAGCTCAGCTGCTCACGCCGGTCGTTCGTGTAGACACCCGCGTAGGCGCCGGTCGGAGCGTCCACGTCGATCAGAGGCCGGACGGCGGCATCGGAGGCGTTGTGCAGGTAGGCGAAGCCACCGCACTCGAAGTCCAGACCGTTCAGAGGTCCCCGGGCGCCGGTGAACGCCTCGTAGTACTCGCGCAGTTGCAGGGCGGGGTGCTTCTTCCTGCCCATGCCCGGTACGTGCACCAGGTCCGCGGTGGCCCGTTCCACCCTGGTCACCATCGACCAGCGCTTCAGCTCGACCAGCTGAACGGACAGCCCCTTGTCTTCCGGGTGATGGCCCACGAGGACGACATCGATGAGCCTGGGGGCACCGGGGCGGTCGGCCTCGTCGAGGGTGGCGGCGCACTCGACGATCATCTCCACGTTTCCACGACCGGCCGCGACCAGGTCCCCTGCGAGGTGCACGAGACTCTCGGCCCACGCGGACCGTTCCGACAACGAGGCGTCGGCGCCTCGGAAGTGCCGCCATCTTGCGGCCAGGTGGGGCACCATACGGCGCCTGGAGTTCAGGGTCAGCAGATCCCGCGCTGCCAGCCGCAGCAGGAGCATGGACACGAGGTGGGTCCCCCAAGGCACGAGTGACTCGTGCGGGTGGGGGCGTGTCCTCGTGGGGAAGCCCGTCGGGCCGCTATCAGTACTCGGGATCCTAGGGTGGGTGCTGTCCAACCGACGGCGGTGACACCGTGATCGACTCGAAGCGCGGCCATCATGGCCGGATCGTGCGCGTGACGAGGGCCGCTGCCTGTCAAGCGGTCGAAGCCCGCTGCTCCAGTCGGCCGCCCGCCAGTTCCCGCAGCCGCTGCCGCGTCTCCGGATCCGTCGAATACACGATCGTGCCGATCATGCCCCGGGTCATTAGCACCTTGTAGGTGTTGCGGATCAGACGGTCCACGTCGGCGTCCGAGGTCGCTTTCTTGAACACCGGGTCCTTGGACGCGGAGCGGTCCGTGATCCAGCGGCCGTCGCGCCAGAGCAGGTCGGGGCCGATGATGACGCCGGACCAGTCGTACTCGAAGCCCTGGGCGGTGTAGACACAGCCGACCTGACCGAAGCCGGCCGCGTCGGTGGCCCACAGGGCGGCCGGAGGCGCGCCGGAGACGGAGCGTTCGCCGCGCAGGTTCCAGGGGCGGGCCCAGTCACCGATGACGACGTCGAGCGGGAGCGGAGCGCCGGGCTTGGGCTCCGGAGACCAGCGCCAGCAGTAACCGGCGGACATGCGGGCGCCGTAGCCCCTGGCGCGCCGGGCTTCGAGGAACGCCTCCATCTCCTGAGGGCTGTCGGCGACCAGCAATTGCATGCGATCGTCGGGTTCCCAGACGACCGGCCCACCCGGTTCGAGGCCGAGGAGCCGGACGACCCAGCGCAGGTAGGCGTCGCTGCCGCCGCAGCGGAACTGGCTGTCCAGCGGCACGACATGGCAGGGGATGTCCCGCTTGGCCGCTGCCGCCTTGATGTCGGCCACGGTCCCCATCTCGCCCGGCCGCACCACCTGGTGCTCGTCGAGGAGGAAGACGGGCACATGGGCGACGTCGATGAGTTCGTCGATCTGGGCCCTGCCGGTCCGGTGCTCGGCACACGTGTAGCGGTTGGCCGAGGTCTCCCTGATGCGGTGGGCCTCGTCGCAGATCAGGGCATCCAGGCTGTTCTTCTCGGCGGTCATGAAGCTGTTGAAGTACTTGAACAGGTCCTGCACCTCCCGCTTCCGGGTTCCGGCGACCTTCCTCATCGTCTTGGTGAACGACTGCGAGCCGGTGGCGTGCAGGGCCGGCATCCCGCGCCGGTACAGCTCGCCCAGCAGTTGGAGAGCGATCACGCTCTTGCCGGTGCCAGGGCCGCCGGTGACGACGACGACTTCCTTGCGGTCGGCGCGCTTGGCCTTCTCCACCGCGTTGAGCACCATGCGGTAGGCGACCTGTTGCTCGTCGAGAAGCACGAACTGCCGACGCTCCCGCACCTCCTCGGCGGCCACGGACATCAGCTGCTTCGACGGCACCGTGGCGCCCGCGAGGAGTTCGTCCGCGGCCCTGGCCCCGGGATGCCTGTCGCTCAGCCTCGAACGGAGATGGTCGAGGAACTCGCCACGCCGTTGCCCTGTGAAGAGCAGTCCGCGGCCGTCACGCTCGATCTCCCGCAGGCCGGCGACACCGAACTCCGTGGCATTGTGCAGGAACGCCACCCCGTTGACCCGGTGCCCGTGTTCGGCCACCGCTCCGTTGAAGTTGACCAGGTAGTCACAGTACCGGTGTACCTGCTCGATGGGGTTGAGGACCGGGTGGCCGTAGCGCTCGACGTGGCACAACGTGGGATCGTCCTCGTCGGGCAGGACCTGGCTCCATTGCTTCAGCTCCACCACGACGTACGACGGCTCCCCGGTGACGGGGTGCACACCGGCGAGTACCACGTCGGCACGCTTGCTGTTCAGCGGAAGCGCGTACTCCAGCATGACCTCGACCTCGCCCAGGCCCGCGTCGTTGAGCGCGGCGGCCAGGACGGGGATGCTGCGCTCCCAGGAACGTACCTCCGAGTGGCCAGGGCGGTAGCCGTGCATGTGGGCGAACTGGTCGGTGAGGTGCAGGAAAAGCGAACCGTCGAGTGCCATGACGGCGACCGTTTCCGCGGACGCTCGGAACAGCAAGGACTTCCCCCAGGCAGCACGAAGAGACTCGTGCGGGTGGGGGCATGTCCTTCGAGACTCCACCGAGGTGGAGCGGAAGCCCGTCGGGCCGCGATGACGATGAGACAGAGATTACCCGGCGGGCGCGGCCATGATGTTGGCGGCTACCGGGGCGGCGTCGCGGCCGACCGCCTCACTCACCTTCCGTCGAGCCCCTCGTCACCGGTCCGGCTCCGGGGTCGCGCGCAGGCGGCGGCCGGCATGGTGTCGGCCGCCGCCTGGCGGGAGGGGTTCATGTTCAGGTGCGTGGAACGGAGCCTCGCATCAGTTGGCCGCGCTGCCCGCGACCCACTCGCTCCACGGCATGTTCCAGTCGCTGAGGCCGTTGTCCGGGGCCAGCGTGGTCTTGTCGTCGGAGTTCTTGACGATCACGACGTCACCGATCATCGAATGGTCGAAGAACCACGCGGCGGGCTGCTTGGCGTCGCCGCCGCCCTTGACGTCCTTCAGCCCCACGCAGCCGTGGCTGGTGTTGGCCTTGCCGAAGACCGAGGCGGCGCCCCAGTAGTTGCCGTGGATGAACGTGCCCGAGTCGGACAGGCGCATGGCGTGCGGTACGGCCGCGATGTTGTACGAGGGCTTGCCGTCCTTCTCCGTGATGTTGACGCTCGCGGCGTTCATACGGATGTGCCGGTACTTCTCGGAGATGACCATCTGGCCGTTGTACGTCGGGTGCTCGGGGCTGCCGGACGAGATCGGAATGGTCTTGATCTTCTTGCCGTTCCGTACGACGGTCATCCGCTTCGTCTTGGCGTCGACCGTGCTGATCTGGCTCCGGCCGATCTTGAACGTGACCGTCTTCTGGACACCGTCGAGGTTCTGCCTGACGGTGACGGTGGAGCCGGGCTCCCAGTACGTCTCGGGGCGGAAGTCCAGGCGGCCGTCGCCCAGCCAGTGGCCGACGACGGGCTGGCCGCTGCTGGAGCTGACCCGGATCTGAGACTGCACGGCGGCCTTGTCGATGACCGCCTTGTCGAAGGTGACCGTCACCGGCATGCCCACGCCGACGGTCGAGCCGTCCTGGGGAGAGAGGTGCCCGATGAAGTCGCCGGCCGGGGAGACCGTGGCGATCGTGGCGTTCTCGGTCGCGGGTCGGCCCTTGGCGTCCTGGGCCTCCGCGGCGATCTGGTACGTGGTGGCCCGCTTCAGCGGACTGTCCGGCTGCCACGACGTGCCGTCCGCGGACAGGGTGCCCGGAATCTCGGCGCCGGTCGCGACGGCGGTCATGGTGACCCTGGTGAGCTGTCCGTTACCGACGGTGACCCCGACGGGTTCGTCGGTCCCGACATTGCGGGCGCCCTGTCCGGGCGTGATCGTCACGCGGGCGTCGGAGGCGTCCTGGGCGGCCGACTGATCCACTGGAGCAGGCGTTCGGCTCGTGGCGTCATTGCCGCCGGTGGCGGCGCCGGCGGTGCCACCGAGGGCCGTAACCGCGAGCACGCCGCCGAGTACGCCGGCCGCGGCGGCCAGCCTGGCCTGTCGTTTGCGGGCCGTGATCAAACGCTTCTCCTGCCCTTGGTCGCTGAGTGTCTACAGATGGTTGCGCGGGGAACACAACCACCCCTTCGCATCATTTATACGCATTCACCTGACCCAAATGGGGCAATAGTGGTGAAGGCCACCTGCCGTCGAGCGCGTAGCCGTAGGTACGGCCGGACGACCCGTCGCCGCACGACGGCCCTCGACAGCGGACGGCAGCCGCAGGGGAGGGCAGCGGACGGCGACAGCGACAGCGGACGGCAGCGGACAGCGATAGCGGACAGCAGCGACAGCGGAGGGCAGCGACAGCGGCAGCGGCGCATGGAGAGCCCCGGGGCGGGCCGAGGGCGGGGCGGTGCCTCGTGGGCCGCCCGCCCGCCGCCCCGGGTCACGTCCGTCAGCCCTTCTGTTCCACCCGCACCCAGTCCACCTCCGCCTGCACTCCCCCGCCCGCGATCCGGTCCACGCTGGACTGCGGCAGGCCCCAGTAGGGGGTGGTGACCTTGTTCCAGCCGGCCGGGTAGGCGCCGCCGAGGGCGAGGTTGAGGATGACGTACTGGTCGTGGTCGTAGACCCACTGGCCGCGGGTGGACTCCAGCTTGTTGCGGGTCGTCTCCTGGACCAGGCGGTCGTCGACGAAGAAGCGCATCGCCGTGGGGGACCACTCGACCGCGTAGGTGTGCCACTGGTCGGCGGTGCCGCCGTTCGGGTAGGTCTGGCGGGCGCCGATGTTGCCGTCCGCCGAGTAGCCGGGGCCGTGCAGGGCGGTGCTGGTCCAGTCGGGGTAGCCGATGTTCTCCATGATGTCGGTCTCGCCGGACGCCGGCCAGGAGACCGACGGGTCGTCGACGTTGCTGCCCAGCAGCCAGAAGGCGGGCCAGAAGCCGTCGCCCACCGGCAGCTTCATGCGGGCGCTGACCTTGCCGTACGTGAAGTCGAAGTGGGTGTTGGTGTCGATACGGCCCGACGTGAAGTCGTAGCTGCCGCCGCCCGCCTTCGTGCAGCCCTTGCAGTACTTCGCCTTCAGCAGCAGGCTGCCGTTCCGGGTGGCGATGTTGTCGGTGGAGTCGACGTACGCCTGGGATTCGCCGTTGACCGGGCCCATCTCCGTTCCGGTGCGCACCACCCGCCACTTGGAGCGGTCGAGGGCCGCGCCGGTGAAGTCGTCGAAGAACGTGGTGCGGTAGCCGCCCGGCTGGTCGGCCGGCAGTGCCGGGTAGGCGGCGGCTGCGGAGCCGCCCGTGCCCCAGACCTGGAACTCGTAGAGGGAGTAGCCGAACTGTGCCGTCGCGGGTGCCGGGTTGTAGAAGGAGCGGCGTTCCTTGCCGAGCATGCGGACGTAGCGGCCGGTCGCGGGCGTCGGCAGTCTGACGGTGTCGTGCAGGCCCGTCGCGTCGGAGGGGGACTTCACGTCGGCGCGGCGGGCGGCGATCTCGGCGGCGGACGGTTCGTGGACCGTGCGCCAGGTGCGGTTGTCGTCCGAGACCTGGAGGAGGTAGTCGACCGCGTACGCGGACTCCCAGTACAGGTCGACCGTGTCGATCGTCGACTGCGCGCCGAGGTCCACCGACACCCACCGGTCGGCGTTCCAGTCGCTCGACCAGCGGGTGGTGTCGGCCTTCAGGTCGGCCGGCCAGCCGCCGTCGGTGACGAACGCCGGTGAGTTGCCCGCGTGCTGGTAGTGGTCGGAGTACGCCGGGTGGTTCAGCGCGAGGTTGGTGCGGGTGGTGGACGCGGGGGCGGGCTCGCCGCCGTAGACCTTGAGGCTCCACAGCGAGTAGCCGTAGGGCGTGGCGCGTTCCAGGCCGCGCAGGCGGACGTAGCGGCCGGTGACCTCCTGCGGATAGGTGTGCGCGGTGACCGAGCCGCCGGTGCCGGCGGTCTCGGTGTAGAAGGGCGTCCAGTCGGTGCCGTTCTTCGAGACCTCCAGGACGTAGCGCTTGCCGTAGGCAGCCTCCCAGTCCAGGACGACCCGGTCGACCCGGATCACGGAGCCGAGGTCGACGCGGATCCAGGCGTCGTCGGCGAAGTCGCTGGACCAGCGGGTGGCGCCGTTGCCGTCGAGGGCGAGGCCGGGGGCGGTGCCGGCGTTCTCGCTGCCGGAGGCGGTGACGGCGGCCGGGTTCACCGCGTAGGCGGCGGCAGCGCGGTCGGTGTCCCAGCCGGTGGCGGCGGGGGCGGCGGTGGCCGGAGCGGCCAGGACCGGTCCCGCGGACAGCAGGGCGGTGGCGGCGAGGGCGGCGAGCAGGGTGCGGGGAACCCTGGAGACACGTGAGAAACGGGAGACACGACAGACATGGGAGACACGGGAAGGCATGCGGCTCTCCTAGTGGGGTGGAGGTGCACTCGGGGACTGCGACGCGCACTGCGTGTATGTCGTGCGCATGACATACAGGGAGGGTGATGCGGGCCGGTGGACACGGTTTCCCACACGTGTCCACCGGCCCGGTCCGGGCCGGGCTCAGGCGACCTGACGACCTGGCGACCTGGCGACCTGGCGACCTGGCGACCTGGCGACGATGGCCGGGCTCAGGCCGCCTGGCGACCCTGGCCGCGGGGGCTGGGCTCAGGCGGCCCGGCGACCCTGGCCGCGGGGGCTGGACTCAGGCGGCCCGGGGCCTTGGGGGCGATAGCTGGGCTCAGGCCGCCCGGCGGCCCTGGCCGCGGTGGACGCGGACGATGTCCGCGTACCGGCGGCCGCTGCCCTTGATCGTGCGGACCTGTGTCCGGTAGTCGACGTGGACCAGACCGAACCGCTTGTCGTATCCGTACGCCCACTCGAAGTTGTCCAGCAGGGACCAGGCGAAGTATCCGGCCAGCGGGGCGCCCTTGCGTACGGCCGAGGCGCAGGCCGCCAGGTGGCGTTCCAGGTAGTCCTGGCGCTCGGGGTCCTCGACGCTGCCGTCGGGGCGCACCACGTCCGGGAAGGCGGAGCCGTTCTCGGTGACGTAGAGCTTGCGGGCGCCGTACTCCTCGGTGAGCCGGAGCAGCAGCGTCTCGATGCCGGACGCGTCGATCTCCCAGTCCATGCCGGTGCGCGGGACGCCCTCGCGCCGGACGGACCGGGCGTACGGCGCGGGCCCCTCGGGGTCGTCGGCGATGTACGCCGGGAAGTAGTAGTTCAGGCCGAGCCAGTCGAGCGGGGCGGCGATGGCCGCCAGGTCCCGGTCACCGAGGGGCAGTTCCACGCCGTAGGTCTCCACCATGTCGGCGGGGAAGCCGCGGCCGTGCACCGGGTCGAGCCACCAGCGGTTGACATGGCCGTCGTGCCGGCGGGCCGCCGCCACGTCCTCGGGGCGGTCGGTGGCCGGGTGCACCGTGGAGAGGTTGTTGACGATGCCGATCCGCGCGCCGGGGGCGGCGGCCCGGATGGCCTGGGTGGCGAGGCCGTGGCCGAGCAGCAGGTGGCAGGAGGCGCGGACGGCCGCGGTGAGATCGGTGAGGCCGGGGGCCATCGTGCCTTCCAGGTGGCCGATCCAGGCCGAGCAGGAGGGCTCGTTGAGGGTGGCCCAGAGCCCCACGCGGTCCCCGAGCCGGGCCGCGACGGCCTCGGCGTACTCGGCGAACGCCAGGGCGGTGTCCCGCTTTGGCCAGCCGCCGCGGTCCTGGAGCACCTGCGGCAGGTCCCAGTGGTAGAGCGTGACGGACGGGGTGATGCCCGCCTCCAGCAGGGCGTCCACCAACTCGTCGTAGAAGGCGAGCCCCTTGGGGTTCACCGGTCCGGTGCCGCCGGGCGCCACCCGGGGCCAGGCCACGGACAACCGGTAGCCGTTGACGCCGAGTTCCCGCATCAGGCCGATGTCCTCGCGCCAGCGGTGGTAGTGGTCGCAGGCGACGTCACCGTGGTCCCCGTTCGCGATCTTCCCCGGGGTGTGGGAGAAGGTGTCCCAGATCGAGGGCGAACGGCCGTCCTCGGCCACGGCTCCCTCGATCTGGTACGCCGCTGTGGCCGTGCCCCACAGGAAGTCGTGCGGGAGGGCGGCGAGGTCGATGCGTTCGGACACGGAGGTTCCTTCGTGATCAGGGGTGGTGGTCACTTGACGGCGCCCGCCGTCAGGCCCGCGACGAGATAGCGCTGGAGCAGCAGGAAGCCGGCCACCACGGGCACGCTGACGACCAGCGAGGCGGCCATGATCTGGTTCCAGTAGACGTCGTTGAGGGTGGAGTAGCCCTGGAGGCCGACGGCGAGGGTGCGGGTGGTGTCGTTGGTCATGACGGACGCGAAGAGCACCTCGCCCCACGCGGTCATGAAGGCGTAGACGGCGACCGCGACGATGCCGGGGACCGCGGCCGGTACGACGATCCTGAGCAGGGCGCCGAGCGGACCGCAGCCGTCCACCAGTGCCGCCTCGTCCAGGTCGCGCGGCACCGAGTCGAAGTAGCCGATCAGCATCCAGATGGAGAACGGCAGCGAGAACGTGAGATAGGTGAGGATCAGACCGCCGCGGGAGCCGAACAGGGCGATGCCGGTGGCGTTGCCGATGTTGACGTAGATCAGGAACAGCGGCAGGAGGAAGAGGATGCCGGGGAACATCTGCGTCGACAGCACGGTCACCGTGAAGACGCGCTTGCCGCGGAACTCGTAGCGGCTGACGGCGTAGGCCGCGAACACGGCGATGACGACCGAGGCGATCGTCGCCGCGCCGGCCACGATCAGCGAGTTCATGAAGTACTTCGCGAGCGGGACCGTCGACCAGATGTCGATGTACGGGCGGACGGTCAGACCGCTCGGCAGCCAGCGGAACTTGCCGGTGACGTCGGCGAGCGGCTTCAGCGAGCTGGAGACCATCACGTACACCGGGATCAGCACGAACCCGGTGAGCAGGGTGAGGAAGATCCGCCGGGACCACAGGAACGACCGCGGCGGCGCCATGGGCGAGCGGGTGCCGGGCATTCGCGAGCGGGTGCCGGGCATTCGCGAGCGGGTGCCGGATGTCGGCGAGTGGGTGCTAGACATCGGCGGCCCTCCGTCCGCGCGAGGTGAACAGCAGGTACGCGCCCGTGACGACGAGCAGGAAGAGCAGCAGCAGGACGGACATGGCCGAGCCGGTGCCGAAGTTCCAGGTCACGAAGGACGCCTGGTAGATGTGGACGGAGACGAGGTCGGCGGCCTCGGGGGCGGACTTGCCGAACAGCACGTACGGCGTGTTGAAGTCGTTGAACGTCCACAGGAACAGCACCAGGACCAGGACCTGGTTGACCGGGCGCAGCGAGGGCAGGGTGATGCGGCGGATCTGCTGCCACGTCCCGGCGCCGTCCAGCGCGGCGGCCTCGTACAGCTCCCGGGGGATGTTCTGCAGCCCGGCCATCACGATGAGGAAGGCGAACGGCCAGCCCTTCCACACCGAGACGGTCAGCAGGGCGTAGAAGCTGTTGTCGCCGATGAGCCAGAAGGAGGGCTTGTCGGTGAGGTGCAGCTGGTCGTGCAGGACGTGGTTCACCAGGCCGTTGTCGTGCTGGAACATGAACACCCAGGTGATGACGGCCGTGTAGACGGGCAGCGCGTACGGCACCAGGAAGAGCGCCCTGAGCAGGCCGCGGCCGCGGAAGGTGTCCTGCATGAAGACCGCGGCGGCGGTGCCGATCAGCCAGCACAGGCCGACCGACAGCAGGGTGAAGCCGACGGTGACGAAGAAGGAGTGCAGCAGGGCCTCGCCGACGGGGGCGTCGAAGTCCACCGACACCTTGTAGTTGCCGAGGCCGGACCAGGGGGCGGCGCCCCAGTCACGGATGTAGAACTGGGTGAGTTCCTTGAAGCTCATCACGACGCCGATGGCCATCGGCACCAGGTGGACGAGGAGTTCGAGCAGCAGGGCGGGCACGAGCAGCAGGTAGGGCAGGGAGACGCGGCGCAGCCGCCCGGTGCGGCGGCGGGGTTCGCGCGCCGTACCGGGGGCTGCCTGGCGCACCGGCTCCTTGAAGGCGGTGGTCGTCATGTCCGGGCTCACGCCGCCGGCATCTGCTGCTGGGCCTTCTGGAGCTTCGCCTTGACCGAGTCGGCGGTCACCTCGCGCCCGGCGGCGGCATCGGCGAACAGGTCCTTGACGGCCGTACCGACCGCCGTCTCGAACTGCGACTCGGACGCGACCTGCGGCAGGGCGACCGCGCTGGTGGCGAGGGTGTCCTTCAGGACCGCGGTGGCCGGGGCGCTGAACGCGGCGTCCCGTTGCGCGGACTTGACCGGCGGTACGGTGCTGAAGGCCGTGTTGAGGATCTTCTGTTCCTCGTCGGAGGTCATGAACTTCACGAACTGCGTGGCACCGTCGATGTTGTCGGTGTTCTTGAAGACGGCCATGTTGATGCCCATGACCGCCGAGTTGACCTGGGTGCCGCTGCCGGGCGTGCCGGAGATCACCGGGACGGGCGCGATGCCGTAGGCGTCCTCGCTCATGCCCTGGGACTTGAGGTTGGCGGCGGCCGTCTGCCACAGCAGCATCGCCTGCTTGCCCTTGGCGAAGTCGCTCACCGACTGGTTCTGCGCGTACTCGGCGTCGCCGGTCGGGATGACCTTGTCCTTGGCCATCAGGTCGACGTAGCTCTTGACCGCCTCCACCACCTTGGGGCTTGTGAAGTCGGGCTTGCCGTCGGCGGTGAAGAAGTCGGCGCCGTGCTGCTTGGCGAAGACGAAGACGTGGTGGATGTTCTCGGACAGGTTGGAGCCCTCGGCGCCGAGCGCGGTCTTCCCCTTGGCCTGGATCTTCTTGCCGTCGGCGATCAGCTCGTCCCAGGTGGCCGGAGGCTTGGAGATGCCGGCGTCGGCGAAGATCTGCTTGTTGTAGTAGAGGGCGTACGCCATCGAGTACAGCGGGACGGCGGCCGGGTCCTTGCCCTCGGCGCCGGTCGAGCCGAGCGCGGTGTCGGCGAACCGGTCCTTGCCGCCGATCCTGGCGAAATTCTTCGCGTCCCACGGCAGCAGCGCGCCGGTCGCCTGGAGCGAGGCGCTCCAGGTGTTGCCGATGTTCAGCACGTCCGGGCCCTGGCCCGAGGTGGTCGCGGTCAGGATGCGGTTGAGCAGGTCCGACCAGGGCACCACCTCCAGCTTCACCTTGATGCCGGTCTTCTTCTCGAACTTGTCGAGCTCGGGCTGGAGGACCTTCTTGTCCACCGCGACACTGGCGCCCTGGTTGGAGGCCCAGTACGTCAGCGTCTTCGGGGAGTCGTTCGACCCGCTGCCGGTGGACGATCCCCCTCCGCAGGCCGTGGCCGCGAGGGCGAGTGACAGGGTGACGGCGCCTACGGCCGCGGCTCGGATGCTGCGCATGGCTCCCGGTGTCCCTTCGGGGATTGCACTCATGACTTAATTTAGGACGTGAGTTAATCCGCATGAGGGGGCGATCGTCAAGGGATTCGACAGCCCGATCCGGTCCGGACCGGCCGCAGGAAGCCCCTCCGCGGCACCGGGTCAGCCCCTGCGACGCGCCGCCCGCGACGGTGGCGGCGCCGTCCCGGCCGCCCGCAAACGGGCCCGCACCACGGGCCGGTGGCTCGTGATGCGGGCCGGTGGCTCGTGGTGCGGGCCGGTGGCTCGTGGTGCGGGCCGGCGCAGGCGACTCGTCCCCTGCCGGGCCGGTGCCGGCGCGGAGGCCGTACGCCTCACCGGACGGGCGCCGCCGCGGCGGCCCTGCGCCCTACCGGGCCGGTGCCGGGGCCGGGGCGTAGCCCGCGGGTCGGGTGGTGAAGGTCCCCCGGCCCTGGGTGCGGCCGCGCAACCGGGTCGCGTAGCCGAACAGTTCGGCCAGCGGCACGGTCGCGGTCAGTACGGCTGCGCCGCCCCGGGTCTCCGAGCCGGCGACCCGGCCGCGCCGGGCGGCCAGATCCCCGAGGACCCCGCCGACCGCGTCGTCCGGCACGGTCACCGTGACCTCGGCGACCGGTTCGAGCAGCGCCGCCGTACACGCCCGCAGGGCGTCGCGCAGGCCCAGCCGGCCGGCGGTGCGGAAGGCCGTGTCGGAGGAGTCCTTCACATGCGTGGAGCCGTCGGTGAGCGTGACCCGCAGCCCGGTCACCGGATGCCCGGCGAGCGGCCCCTCGGCGAGGGCGTCCCGGCACCCGGCCTCCACCGCGCGCACGTACTCCTGCGGCACCCGCCCGCCGACAACGGCGGACCGGAACTCGAAGCCGGTGACGCCCGATGCGGGACCCAGCGGTTCCACGTCGAGGACGACATGCGCGAACTGCCCCGCCCCGCCGTCCTGTTTGACGTGCCGGTACACGAAGCCGCGCACCCCGCCGACGACGGTCTCCCGGTGGGCGACCCTCGGACGGCCCACGGTGACCTCCGGCCCGCCGTCGCGTCGGATCTTCTCCACCGCGACCTCCAGGTGGAGTTCGCCCATGCCGGACAGGACGGTCTGTCCCGTCTCGGCATCGGTGCGCACCACCAGCGACGGATCCTCCTCGGCGAGCCGGGCGAGGGACGCCGCGAGTCGTCCGGTGTCCGTGCCGCGCCGCGCCTCGACCGCCACGGACACCACCGGCTCCGCGGCCACGGGCGGCTCCAGCAGCAGCGGGGCGCCGGGATCGCACAGGGTTGTGCCGGTCCGGGCCGACTTCACGCCGACGAACGCGACGATGTCACCGGCGACCGCCCGGTCCAGCTGGACGTGCCGGTCCGCCATGACCCGCAGGATCCGCGCCACCCGCTCGGTGCGGCCGCTGCCCGGGTCCCGCACGACGTCCCCCTTCTCCACCGTGCCCGAGTAGACGCGCACGTAGGCCAGGCGCCCGGTGGCGCTCGCGCTCACCTTGAACACGAGTCCCGCGAACGGCTCTTCCGGATCGGCGGCCCGGCGCTGCTCGGCACCGTCGTGGACACCGCGTACGGCGGGTACGTCCGGCGGCGACGGCAGGTAGGCCACCACCGCGTCCAGCAGCGGTTCGATGCCGCGGTTGCGGTAGGCGGAGCCGCACAGCACGACCACGCCGTCCCCGCTGCGGGTGAGGTCGCGCAGGGCCGTGGTGAGGGTCGCGGCGGAGAGGGTCTCGCGGTCGCAGAACTCCTCCAGGGCGGCCGGATGCCGTTCGGCGACCGCCTCCTCCAGCGCGCGCCGCCGCCGGACCGCCTCCTCCCGCAGCTGCTCGGGCACCGGGCCGGCCACGGCCGTGCCCTCCCCGTCGCCCCACACCAGGGACCGCATCCGCACCAGGTCCACCACACCGGTGAAGCCGTCCTCGGCGCCGATCGGCAACTGGACGACGAGCGGCACGGGATGGAGCCGGTCGCGGATGGATTCGACGGCCCGGTCGAGATCGGCGCCCGCGCGGTCCAGCTTGTTGACGAACGCGATCCTGGGCACGCCGTGCCGGTCGGCCTGCCGCCACACCGACTCGCTCTGCGGCTCGACGCCGGCGACGGCGTCGAACACGGCGACCGCTCCGTCGAGGACACGCAGCGACCGCTCGACCTCGTCGGCGAAGTCGACGTGGCCGGGGGTGTCGATGAGGTTGAGGCGATGGCCGTCCCAGGCGCAGCTGACCGCGGCGGCGAAGATGGTGATGCCGCGGTCGCGTTGCTGCGGGTCGAAGTCGGTGACGGTGGTGCCGTCGTGCACCTCGCCGCGCTTGTGGGTGGTGCCCGTCGCGTACAGGATCCGCTCGGTGACGGTGGTCTTGCCGGCGTCGACGTGGGCGAGGATGCCGAGGTTGCGGACGGCGGCGAGGGTGGTGGTGAGGTCGGTGCGCATGGCCCATGGCCTTTCGGGGTGCGGTGCTGAAAGGGCAGCGCGATCTCCCGTGCGCCGGGCGGGCGTGACGGTACGGCGTCGGCCGGGCCCGTCGCGGGCGGCCTGCCGGGGTGTCAGCGGGGCGTCACGGGCATCCGGTGCCGGCCGCGCAGCGGGCACCGGACGGACGGGGACACCAGGATCACCTCGTACCGGGAGGGGGGAACGACGACGGCGGTACGGTCACGCACGGCCCGGCTCCCCTCGGTACGAATGGCTGACGAAGCGCGCCGCCGTGATGTCCGTGCGGCGCGCGGTGCGTGGCGAGTCTAGGGAACGCACCGCACCACGGTCACCGGATTTTCCCGGCCGCGCGCACCGGCGGGCGCGCGCACCGGCGGGCGGGCCGGCGGCACGGGTCGCGGTCCCGTGGCCGTGGGCTTCCCGGCCGCGCGCACCGGCGGGCGGGCGCACCGGCGGGCGGGCGGTCCGGCGGCACGGGTCGCGGTCCCGTGGCCGTGGGCTTTTCCGGCCGGGCGCACCGGCGGCATGCGGGCGGCACGGGTCGCGGTCCCGTTGCCGTGGGCCCGTGGGGCCCGTCGGCCGCAGCAGAGGCGGCCCCGGACCAGTCCCGCACCGGGTCCGCACCGCACCGGCACCGGGCCCCCACCGCAACGGACCCGCACCGGTCAGGGCCGGTCCGGTATCCGGGTCAGGGTGCGGATCGGGTGGGCGGCCAGCAGGGCGGCGGCGGTGAGGAGGGCGACCACGATGCCCACCTCGAGCACCCGGTCGGTGCCGAACGCCCCGACGGCCGGGCCGGCCAGCGCACTGCCGACCGGGAACATGCCGACGGAACCCGCGACCTCGTAGGCGTGGACGCGGTTGAGCACCTCGCCCGGCACCTGGGTCTGCACGCTGGTGGCCCACATGACGCCCCAGAAGGTGATGCCGACGCCGACGGCGACCTGGGCGATGGCGAGCAGCCAGACCGGCCAGTCGAGGACGATGCCGAGCGGGTAGAGGGGGTACGCCAGCATGGCCACGGCCCCGGCGGCGAGCGGCCGTACGGGCTTGTAGCGGATCGCCAGCACACCGCCGGCCACGGTGCCCGCGCCGAACGCGCAGTTGAGCAGGCCGAAGGCGGTGGCGCCGTGCGCGGGCACGATCACCCCGGCGGCGACCGACAGTTGCGGCCCCCAGGAGAGCACGGCGAAGAACATCCAGATCGCGATCACGCCCCAGAGCCAGCTGCGGGAGCGGAACTCGCGCCAGCCGACCGCCAGGTTGTGCCACAGGCTCTCCCCGGCCGGCGGGGCGGGCACCCTGCCGAGCCGGAGCGCGAACAGGCAGCAGGCGCTGGTGCCGTAGGCGACGGCGGAGATCACCATCACCCAGCCGGTGGCGCCGGCCCCGACCAGCGCACCGGCCAGCGCCGGGCCGCCCAGTGCGGTGAGCGCCTCGGAGATGCGCAGCACGCCGTTGGCGCCCTGTACGTCCCGGGCCACCAGCGGGACGGTCGAGGAGGCGCCCGGCTGGAACATGGCGTTGGCGGTGCCGGCCACCATCAGCAGCGCGTACAGGTGCCAGAGACGGTCGATGCCGTGGAGGAAGAGGAAGGCGAGGAGCACGTGCGTGATGAGGTTGGCCAGGTCGGAGGCGATCATCATCCGGCGGGCGGTGAAGCGGTCGGCGAGCACCCCGCCGAACAGCACCAGCCCGGCGAAGGGGCCCACCAGGAAGGCCATCGAGTAGCCCGCGGTGCTCACGCCGTATCCGGCGCTGAGCAGCCCGGCCGAGACCGCGACCGGCAGCATGGCCCAGCCGAGCAGGCCCGCGCTGCGGGCGGTGAAGTAGTACTGGAAGTTCCGTGACCAGATCGCCGGTTCCCCGGCCGGGGGCGCCGCGGCGGGCCGGTCCTGGATCCGCGAGGACGTCACCGCCGCGGTGTGGTCTGCCGAGCGATCCTTCATGACGATTCCATGCTCCAGCCGTGGGTCGTGGTCTTCGTGGTGGGGTGGCTGCTCGCCGGGGCCGGGAGGCGCGCGGCCGCGGTGACCGTGCGCTCCGTGGGGCGGGGTGGGGTCGCGGTCCGGTGCGCGGGCCGGGGTGTACGGCCGCGGAACCGGCGAGGTCGCGGTCCGGTGCGCGAGCCCGGGCGAGGGCTGCGGAGCCGGGTGGGGCGAGGGCTGCGGAGCCGGGTGGGGCGAGGCCGCGGTCCCGTACGTACGGCCCGTGGTGTGCGGCCGCGGAACGCGTCGGCGCCGGCGGCCGGTTCGGGGCCGGGCCGGGGGCGTTCAGCGGGGTGCGGCCGCCGGGCGGGGGTCCGCTTCGGCCTGGGCGGACCGCACCGGCAGTTCACCCACGGTGACCGGTGCCAGCCCGCGTTCGAGGAGGCCCTCGATGATCGACGGGAGGGCCTGTACGGTCTGGCCGCGGTCGCCGGCGCCCTCGTGCATCAGCACCACCGAGCCGGGCCCGGCGCCCTCCAGGACGGTCGCGGCGATCCGTTCCGGCCCCGGCCTGGCCCAGTCGCGGGAGTCCACGTCCCACAGGGTCATGGTGGTGGGATGCCCGTCGAGGGCGGCCAGCACCTCCGGGGTCAGCGCGCCGTACGGCGGCCGGAACAGCGCCGGGGCCTCGCCGGTCACCCGGGCCACCGCCTCCGTCGTACGGTCGAGCTGCTCGCGCAGCTGGTCCGGTGTCAGGTCGGGCAGGAAGGGATGCGACCAGGAGTGGTTGCCGAGTTCATGGCCGGCGGCGGCGATCCGGCGCACCTCGTCGGGCAGCGCCGCGACATGGTGACCGACGCAGAAGAAGGTCGCCCGGACGCCGTAGCGGTCCAGGATCTCCAGGATGCGCCGGGTGTGCACCGGATCGGGGCCGTCGTCGAAGGTGAGCGCGACCTGCGGGGTGTCCCGTCGGCCGTGCTCGAAGCAGCGTCCGGCCGCCGTCAGCGCCGCCTGTATCGGCTCGCTGCGCCGTACGCCGTCGAAGTACTCATCGGCGCGGCCGGTCAGCGTGCCCCCCTCGGCGGTCACCCGGGCCAGCGCGTCGGGCGTGCTCCGGGCCTGCTCCGCCAGCCGGTGGGCCGGGACCGAGCCGAACCGCGGCCGGGGCGGCAGCAGCCAGGGGTCGGCGCGGTAGACCTCCAGGCCGGCCGCCGTCATCGGCCCGTCGAGCAGGCCGTTGGTGCTGTCGAACACCGCGGCCAGCGGCTGCTCCCGGCCCAGCTCCCGCAGCCAGCCGATGAGTTCGGCGACCCGGTCGGCAGCCCAGCTGCTCGGCTCCACCACCCGGCGCCCGGCACCGTCGAGGACCTCGACCCGGTAGCCCGTGTCCGTCCAGGCGATTCCCGCGTATCTCATGCTCATGCGTTCCCCCGGGTGACGGCCTCGGCGACGATCAGCTCCTCGACCCCGCGCAGGAAGTGCTCCATGCCCTCGCGGGTGAGGACTGCCGGGTCGGCGGTCATGCAGAGTTCCAGGGCTCCGGGGGCGGTCAGCACATCCACCGCCACCGAGACGTTCGCGCGGGGCAGGAACTCGGTGGGCCAGCTCAGTTCGGTCCGGCCGATCAGCTCACCGAGCGCTGCCCGGGGCCGTTCGACGGTGTCGAACGGCCCGATGCCCGGGTCCCGGGTGTCGTTCCACCAGCACGAGTGGTCCGCCGCCTCGCCGCGCTCGACCAGCCGCGCCACCTCCCGGTCCAGTGCCCACTTGTCGTACCCCGCGTGGCGGAACGCGCTGAACGAGACGGACCGCGTCCGCCGTACCGCGTCCTCGAAGTCCTTGTCGGCGTCCGTGAGGAGGAACACGGCCTCCTGGGCCATCGTGCTGACCGACTCGGAGGCGGCCGGCTGGAAACGGTTGCTCACCACCACCTGGAACAGCACGTCGCTGCTCCCGGACATCCTGGCCAGCCGGTGGGAGGCCGCCCCGAGCAGCACGGCGGCGTCGCTCACCCCCAGGTCCGCCGCCACCCGTTCGACGGCGACCGCGAGTGCGGGCGAGCGCAGCAGCGCGTTGGGGAACAGCCGGCCCGGATCGGTCACCGCGCGTTCCGGCGCCGCGGGGTCCAGGAAGATCCGCCGGGGGCCGGCGGACAGTCGCTCGCACCAGTGGCGCCGGGCCGCCTCGTCCCGGCGACGGCCGAGCGGCGAGGCCTGGAGCGCCGCGGCCTCCAGGGGCTGGAGGGCGGGACGGGCCCGGAGCAGCGACTCGGCGGTCTCCCCCGACTCGATCAGCTTCAGGTCGCGGAGCATCCGGCCCTCCCCCCAGAGGTCCATCGCGGTGTGCGAGGCCGCCAGCACCAGCCGGTGGACGAGCCCCCCGCACTCCACGAGGCCGGCCCTGAACGGCCACTCCCGCGCGTGGTCGAAGGGGCGCCCCGCCAGCTCCTCCATCAGGGCCTCACCGGCCGCCGGGGCCTCGGCCGCGGAGCACGTCCGGACCTCCGCCAAAAGCTCGCCGGCCCCGTCCACGACCTGTTCCAGACCTTCCTCGCCGTCCGGCAGCAGCCTGGTGTGCAGGCTGTCGTGCATCCGAAGCAGCTCCGCCAGGTCCGCCAGGACCCGGGAGGCGGGGCGGGGCGGGGTGAGGGGGAGGTCGAGCCGCAGGTTGTACCTGGGGGCGTCGTCACCGAGCCGCGTGACGACACCCCAGATCGCCCGCTGCCCCCAGGTGGCCGGGCCTGTCCCGGCCCTCGCGGAGTCCAGTGTGATGGTCCGCTCCTCGACCGTGGTCATCGTGTTCCGAACCTTCCCTTCGGTTGTCTCGTACGCCGTCCGCCGGCATCGGGCCGAACGCGCGGCGGCGGCCGGGGTCCTTCGTCCGGACGAGCCCGCCGCGATCCGGACGAGAGGCTCTAGTCCAGGCCCTGCGAGATGACCAGGCGCTGGATCTGGTTGGTGCCTTCCACGATCTGAAGCAGCTTGGCCTCGCGCATCCAGCGCTCCACCGGGTGGTCGGAGACGTAACCGGCGCCGCCCAGCACCTGCACCGCGTCGGTGGTCACCTTCATCGCCACGTCGGTGGCGAACAGCTTCGCCTTCGCCGCCTCCAGCGAGTACGGCCGGCCGGCGTCCTTCAGGCGGGCGGCCGCCAGGGTGAGCGCCCGTGCCGCGGCGATCTGCGTTGCCAGGTCGGCCAGCAGGAAGCCGACGCCCTGGAAGGAGATGATCCGCTGCCCGAACTGGCGGCGTTCCTTCGCGTACCGCACGGCGTAGTCGACGGCGGCCTGGGCGATGCCGACGGCGCAGGCGGCGATGCCCAGCCGGCCGCAGTCCAGTGCGCCCATCGCGATCAGGAAGCCCTTGCCCTCCCGGCCGATCAGCCGCCCGGCCGGCACCCGGACGCCGTCGAAGCCGACCTGCGCGGTGGGGTTGGACCAGACGCCCAGCTTCCGCTCCGGTTCGTGGATCACCATGCCCGGCGTGCCGCCGGGGACGACGAGGCAGGACAGGCCCCGGGCTCCCGGTCCGCCGGTGCGGCTGAACACGTTGTAGAAGTCCGCGTGACCGGCGTGGGTGACCCAGGACTTGGTGCCCGTGATGCGGTAGCCGTCGTCGTCCCGCACCGCCCGGGTGGTGAGCGAGGCGGCGTCCGACCCGGCCTCCGCCTCGGACAGGCAGTAGGCGCCCAGCAGTTCGCCGCTCAGCATGCCGGGGAGCAGTTCCTCGCGCTGGGCCGGGGTGCCGTACGTGGCGGTGCCGAAGCAGGCGAGGTTGTGCACGTTGACCGCCTCGGCCACGCCGAACCAGTGGTAGGCGATCTCCTCCAGCGCCTGGAGGTAGACCTCGTACGGCTGTCCGCCACCGCCGTACTCCTCGGGGTACGGCAGGCTCAGCAGTCCGGCCCGGCCCAGGGTGCGCACGATCTCCCGGGGGAACTCGTGGGCCGCTTCGAACTTGTCCACGTGGGGGGCGAGTTCACCGTCGGCGATCTCCCGGACGAGGCCGAGGAGATCGGCCGCCTCCTCCGTGGGCAGGATGCGCTGGACCTTCATCGGGCGACCTCCGTGTGTGACGGGTGTGGTGAGCGGGGCGGGCGTTGCGCGTCTCGTCCCGCGTGGGCGCGGCGGCCCGTCCGCGCCGGGGTGACGGATCCGCAACGGGTGGGACGCGTTCGGCCGGCGCGGTCAGCCGCGGTCCCAGCCGGTGGTCTCCGGCCAGTGCCGGCCCACCCGGCGGACGGCGTGGTCCCAGTACGAGCGGACGGACAGGTCGGCGTAGATGAAGTCCTGCTTGGCGGCCACGTCCTGGTCGGTGGACCAGGTGTAGGGGACGCCGGTGCTCTCGGCGGTCAGCTGGAGGCGGCAGGCGCGTTCCAGCACCTGGGCGAAGACGGAGGCGTGCCGCACGCTCTTGCCGACGATCACCCCGCCGTGGTTGCGCAGCAGGACGGCCGGGTGCTCGCCGAGGTCCTTGGCGATGTGCTCGCCGGTCTCGATGTCCAGGACGGTGTTGCTGGTCTCGGTGAACAGGCCGAGCCGGTCGCGGAAGTAGGCGCCGTCGTGCGAGACCGGGCGCAGCTTCAGGTCGGTGGCGCCGAACAGCAGGGTGTACGGGGCGTGGCTGTGGACGATGCCGTTGACGTCCGGCCGGGCCCGGTAGACGGCCTGGTGCAGCGGCAGTTCCGGGGGCGCGAGCGGCGGCGCGGGCAGCGTGTGGTCCACCGGGCAGCGGACCACGTCCTGTGGGGCCGCCTCGTCGAACCCGACCAGCGCGCCCTTGATGAAGAACTCGTCCCGGCCGGGAATCCGGGCGGAGATCTGGCCCTGGTTGAAGTCGTCGTGGCCGTCGAGGGAGAGCATCCGGGCGCCGATCGCCACCTGCAGAACGAGCCGGCGTTCGGCCGGATCCAGCGGCTTCGGTCCATCGGTGGTCATGTCGTGCTCCTAGCTGTCAGGTCGTCGTAGACGGTCCGCATGGTGACCAGGCCGGGGGGTGCGGCGCGGGCCCAGTCGGCGGCTGCCAGCGCGCCCCGCGCCGGCACCGTCCAGCTGCCGACGTGATGCCGCACGTGCAGCGACTCGCCGTCCCAGGTGTGGGTCATCTCGTGTTCGCTGACCGGCAGTCCGGACCGCTCGTCGGCGATGTCGGCCACGGCCCGGCCGCTCGCCGCGGCCCAGGTGTCCGCCAGCGCCAGGGCGGTGGCGCTCGGCCGGTGTGCCTTGCCGAGCGGGTGCCGTTCCCGGACGGTGGTGGTCGTGCCGAACCGGCCCGTGGTGAGGGCGGCGGTGAACTCGGCGATGCGCGACTGGAGGTAGTGGGCGAAGGAGAGGTTGGTGGCGCGGACCACCGGCACCACGTCGGCCAGCTCTTCCAGTGCCTTCCACTGGATGTCCGTCAGGTTGGAGACGCAGGCGACGAGTGCCACGCGGTGGGTGGCGCAGTAGTCGAGGACGTCGGTGTGCGCCTCGGGTGCGCTGGCGTCGACGAGCACGTCGGGTACCGTCTCGACGGACCAGCCGGCCCGGCGGGACGCGGTGAGGGAGACCCGGGTGCCGTCGGCCCGGCAGACCGAACGCAACGCCGAGCCGAGGCGCCCGAGGCCGACGATCCCGATCGTGGGGCCGTCGCTCACGGGTGTGTCAGGCATCGGCGGCCGCTCCGCTGGCGAGCACCAGGGCCGTGACGCTGTCGATGGTCTCGTAGTGCTCGATGGCGGCTTCCGGGTCCAGGTAGACACCGACTTCGTTCTCGATGCTGTCGATGAGGCGCATGTAGGAGAGCGAGGAGAAGCCGACGTCGCGCAGCGAGTAGTTGGTGGCGGCGAGTTCGTCGGCGGTGACGCTGCCGTCCCCCGCGGCGATGGCGAGGTCGAGGATCTTGCTGCGGAGCGCGCTGCTGTCCATGAGGAATTCCTGTGTCTTGAAGGGAGGTTCAGTTGCTCTGGGGGGCGCTGAGCAGGCGCCGCAGGCGTTCGATGGACGGCTTGCCGATCGAGTTCGCCGGTATCCGGTCCACCAGGCGGAGGATGCCGGGCACCTTGAACGACGGGAGTGTCGCCGCGCAGTGCGTGCGCAGGGACTGCGCGGTCACGCCGGGTTCGACGGCGACGACGGCGGCCAGGGTCGGCTCGCCGTGCTGGTTCTCGGCCTCAAAGGCGACGGCGTCCAACACCCCGGGGGCCGCGCGCAGCACGTCGGCGATCTCGATCGGGTCGATCTTGCGCCCGCCCACGTTGACCAGCCGGCTCGTGCGTCCGGTCAGGTGGAGCGTGCCGTCGAGCAGCCGGCCCTGGTCGCCGGTGTGGTAGTAGCCCTCGTCGTCGACGCGCTTCTCGAACAGGCCGGGGGCGTTGAGGTAGCGGGAGCCCATCGACTCGCTCCTCACCCGGATGCCCTGCTCCTCCGCGAGCAGGTGCACACCGGGCAGGGGCGCTCCGAGCCCGCTGCCGGCGCCGTCGGGGGCGTACGTCAGCGGCCCGGTCTCGGCCACGCCGTAGTAGTTGTGGATCGGCACGCCGGTGAGCCGGGTGAACTCCTCGCGCACGGTTTCGCGCAGTGGGGCGCCGGAGGAGATCGCGGTCCGGACGGCGGCGAAGCCCTCCTTCGGGGCGCGCCGCACGATCGACTCGTACAGTGCCGGGAAGGCGACCAGGCGGGTGGCGGCGGTGTTCTCCAGGAGCCGCACGACCCGGGAGGCGGTGGGCAGACCGTGCGACAGGTGCAGTGAGGCGCCCGGCAGGAAGGCCGCCAGCAACGACGTGTTGAAGGCCAGGCCGTTGGAGAGCGCGGCGAAACAGGCGATCCGGTCCTCGGCCACGAGGCCGGTGCCCTTCGCCCAGTTGGCGGCCGCCGCGGAGACGGCCGTGCCGGAGAACTCGATGCAGTTGGGCCGGCCGGTGGAGCCGGAGGTGAACCGGCACACCTCGGTGTCGTCCAGCAGCACCGGACGGGGCGTGTCGTGGGAACGCACCCGGCTGACGGTGAGGTAGCCGAACTCGCCGTCGTCGGTGAGGGTCTCGTCCGCGACGGCCCGGACGTCGGCACTGGGGGCGTGGATCAGCAGGTCCAGCCCGCAGTCCTCGGCGATCCGCGAGAGTTCGAACGGGCCGAAGGCGGAGTCGGCGAGGAAGGGCACCGCGCCGGCGAACAGCGTCGCGAGGTAACCGATGACGTATTCGACGGAGTTGGTGGCATACAGGCCCACTCGCAGTCGCTCGCCCCGTTCGTCGTACCGGGCGAGCCGCTTTGCCGCGGCGCGGGCCCGGGCGCCGAGTTCGGCGTATCCGAGCGAGCCGTCGGCGTCGGTGACCGCGACGCGGTCGCCGTGGCGGGCGAGGACTTCGGTGAAGGCGTCGGGAAGGACGGCGCGCATCGGGGTCACCGCTCGTTCTGGGCGTGCGCCGTGGCAAGCCGGTCGAACTTGATGCCCGAGTCGTCCGGGCGGCCGAGCAGCAGGGCGTAGAGGATCTCCTCGTCCTCCGGCAGCCCCGCCAGCGTGCGCCACAGCGGCACGTCGAAACCACCGATGGCGGTCACCCCGACCGTCGCGCGGTTCGCGCCCAGGTAGAGGAGCTGTCCCAGGGCACCGCAGCGGAAGGCGAGTTCCCGCAGGTTCTCGGTGCCGGCGGCCGAGCCTGCCCCGGCGAGCGAGGTGCGGGGTACGTGCAGCAGCAGGATGGCCGCGGCCCCGGCGAGGGCTCGCTGCTGCATGCAGGCACGGGCCACCTCTTCGGTGGACGGCAGCGGTCCTGGCTGCCGCTCACCGGTGTGCAGCCGGTAGACCGCGTTCTGCTCGGGTTCCGTCGTCGACCGCAGGACCAGGGTCGCGGACAGGGGCGAGGCGTCGGGGAGGTCGGTCTGCAGCGGTGTCGACAGGGCCGAGACCGCCTGCCAGACGGCGGAGGCGGAGACGGGTTCGCCCGTGAACGCCTTGCTGGAGGCTCGTGTGCCGATCAGTTCCGGCCACTCGGAGGGGTCACCCAGGCCGCTGT
Organism: Streptomyces musisoli; assembly: GCF_016741855.1. Taxonomy (GTDB): domain Bacteria; phylum Actinomycetota; class Actinomycetes; order Streptomycetales; family Streptomycetaceae; genus Streptomyces; species Streptomyces musisoli. Next base: position 415,265 of record NZ_JAERRH010000001.1, read on the forward strand.
GCCCTCCGGCCGGCCGCCGGCCGGTGCGGATGCGGGCGAGGGGTGCGGCCACCGTCCGCAGGGCCGCGGAGGCGGAGTGCTCGGTCCATCCGGCGAGGGAGTCCCAGCAGGTGCTCTCCAGCCACGACCGCCAGGTGGGCCCGCGCCGTTCGCGGTCGGTGTCGTCGTGCACGGTCCAGCGGGTCGACGGCTCGCCGGCCGGGTTGGCCGGTATCAGGGTTGCGGAGTAAATCTCCCGGCAGTTCTCGCCCGCCTCCAGTAATTCGGAGAGAGTTTCCCTGGGGAAGCGCAGCCGTAGCGCCCCCGCCGCGCCACGGCCGGCCGCAGCCAGTAGGAGATTTCCCGCCGCGTGTCCCGCGTCGATTTGGGTGTACAGATATCCACGGTCACCATATTTGCGCATGGAAAGCCAGGGGCGGGTGAGCGTGATCACCAGCGCTCCACCGTTTTCCGGGATGGCCAGCATGGAAGCGTCCAGTGCGGTGGTGACGCGGGTTCCGGCGGCCAGCCGGGCGCAGATACGGCGGTCGGCGTCGACACGGAAGGCCGTCGGCACGCCGTTCTCCATGACGAGGACGGCGAACTCGTACGGGTACACGGCTCCGGCCGACGGCACCGCCCGCGCCGCGTACGAGCCGCAGGACCGGTTGGCGCGGCTGGTCAGCGCGCCTTCTTCCAGCAGAGACAAGGCAAGGCGCAGGCCGGGGGCGGCAACGGGCTCGGCGGGCGGCTCGGGCGCCGCCGCCGGCAGGGCCACCCGGGCCCACAGGTCGGCGGCCCGACCCTCGGATTCACGCCCGGGCGACGCTGCGGGTACGGCTCTTGGGGTGGTGAGATTTCCTTGCACGTCTGACGCAAACCTCCTGTTGCCTGACAGTCCGCAGGGTGCAGATGAGGGCGGCGTTGACCTCGGCACTGACAGTGCGGACCTAATGCATCAACGGGGGACATTGCATTTGCTTTCGCGACGATCCACTCACCGGACTTCCGATTGTCCAGTACCTGAGACCGGCGCGGCCTCGGATCGCGAGGCGAGCGATTTCAGCTTTTGACGCCAAGACATGGCACGTATCCGAGGGAATGTCTCGCGCCATGAGAACGCATGATCGGTTACGGCCGCTGCAAGCATGCCAAGTGGCCGAGTATTGGTCAAGACCAATGAAACAAGGCTGCTTAATAAATGCCAATAAACCGAATGAATGCCGCGAATCGGACACCGATCGGAAGTGGTCGACCGTGGCAGCCGTCGACAGCGTCCCGACGGGCATCCGAGAGCGGATCGGCACGCACCGGGCCGTGCGGGCCGATGCCCTTGACCTCCTGCGCGATCGCCGGCAAACCCGGACACAAGGAGAAGCGGGCCCCGCGATGACTTCCGTCACCGCCAGAGACCCGCTTCATCGTTTCCGTGTCCGAGGGGGGACTTGAACCCCCACGCCCGATAAAGGGCACTAGCACCTCAAGCTAGCGCGTCTGCCATTCCGCCACCCGGACTAGGTGTGTGTCGCCCGGCCGGGGCGTTCCCCGCGGCGACATGGACAACAATACCAAGGTTCTGGGGTGCGTTTCACCTGCGTATCCGCCCCGCCGAGCGGCCCGGGGCCGAGACGGGCCGCCCTCTCGGCGGACGGCGTACAGAGCGCGAGAGCCCCCGCACCCACCGTGATGTTCACGGGATCGGCTGGTACTCCGTGAAGTTCCCGGGCACCCCTGCCCCGAGCACCCCGTCGCACCGCCGGGAGGGGTGGCATGTCCGCCGAGCGCCCCGTGGGATCGGTGGGGCGGCGTACGGTCGGACGCCCCGCGGCACCTCAGGGGCAGCGCACCCCGTGGCACCTCAGGGGCAGCGCAGTCGGACGCCCCGTGGCACCTCAGGGGCAGCGCACGACCTGCCCGGCGTACGAGAGGTTGCCGCCGAATCCGAACAGCAGCACCGGGTCGCCGGTGCTGAGCGCGCCCCGTTCGATCAGCTTGGAGAAGGCGAGCGGGACGCTGGCGGCGGAGGTGTTGCCGGACTCCGCGACGTCGCGGGCGATCACCGCGTTGACGGCACCGAGCTTCTCGGCGAGCGGCTCGATGATCCGCAGGTTGGCCTGGTGCAGGACGACCCCGGCCAGGTCCTCGGGCGCCACCCCGGCCTTCTCGCAGGCCCGGCGGGCGATGGCCGGCAGCCGGGTGGTGGCCCAGCGGTACACGCTCTGCCCCTCCTGCGCGAACCGCGGCGGGGTGCCCTCGATCCGCACCGCGTGCCCCATCTCCGGCACCGATCCCCACAGCACCGGCCCGATCCCGGGCTCCTCCTCCGGGCGGCACGCCTCGACGACGGCGGCCCCGGCTCCGTCGCCGACGAGGACGCAGGTCGAGCGGTCGCTCCAGTCGGTGACGTCGGACATCTTGTCGGCGCCGATGACCAGGGCCCGGGTGGCCGCGCCGGCCCGGAGGGTGTGGTCGGCCGTCGCGAGCGCGTGGGTGAAGCCGGCGCAGACGACGTTGACGTCCATCGCGGCGGGCTGTGGGATGCCGAGCCGGGCCGCGACCCGGGCGGCGGTGTTCGGGGAGCGGTCGATGGCGGTGGAGGTCGCGACGAGTACCAGGTCGATGTCGCCGGGAGTCAGGCCGGCCGCGGCGAGGGCCTTGGCCGCCGCGTGGGCGGCCAGTTCGTCCACGGGCTCGTCGGGGCCGGCGATGTGCCGGGTCCGGATGCCCACACGGCTGCGGATCCACTCGTCATCGGTGTCGACCATGCCCGCCAGGTCGTCATTGGTGAGCACCCGGGCGGGCTGGTAGTGACCGATGGCGGCGATGCGCGAGCCGTTCATGCGGGGGATCCCCTCGTTGCCGTGGTAGCGGGATGCATCAGTCTGGTCAGTGACCGACGGGTACGACGGCAGGTGAAGCCACAGGAATCACGCGCCGGGATTGTCGGCTCCCGTCAGACCCTCGGACGTCCGCGCATCCGCCCCCGCACCGTCCGTCCCGCGCCCCGGCGCCGAACGGCGGCCCGGTCCGACGGACTTCCCGTTCGCACCCCGGACCGGGCCCGGGGCGCCCTCGTCCGCACGCGCGCGGGCCGCCCGCCACCCGGTCGACGAGCCCGGAGCCCCGTCGCTCCCCGGTCGGAGTCGGACCTGCGGCGGCGGGTACCTGGGACGCGGCACGGCAGACGGAGACGGCCGCGGTGTGCGCCCGCCGCTCGGGTGGGCTGCCACCTCGCGCTCCATGTGCAGGACAATGAGAGCGTGAAGGTCACCTCGCCGCACGACGACCCGGTGACCCGCGGCAACCTCCGCATCAAGGGCCGATTCGGCTGCCAGCACGTAGAGAACCGGGGCTGATCAGAACATGGGACGAGTCACGGAACGACGCAAGGTCCTGCGCATCCGGGACGGGGCGGTCTCCACCCGGCCGGACACGCTCGTCGCCGAGGAACCCCTGGAGATCCGGCTGAACGGCAAGCCGCTCGCGATCACCATGCGCACCCCCGGCGACGACTTCGCGCTGGCGGCGGGTTTCCTGGTGAGCGAGGGCGTGCTCGCCACCGCGTCCGACCTGCGGAACATCGTCTACTGCGCGGGGGCGACGGCGGACGGCTCGAACACCTACAACGTGGTCGACGTGCGGACCGCGCCCGGCGTCGCCCTCCCGGACTTCACCCTGGAACGGAACGTCTACACCTCCTCCTCGTGCGGACTGTGCGGCAAGGCCAGCCTGGACGCCGTGCGGACGACCGCGCGCTGGCCGATCGCCGACACTCCCCCGCTCCGGGTCACCCCGGAGCTGCTGGCGGCCCTCCCCGACCGGCTGCGGGCCGCCCAGCGGGTGTTCGACCGGACGGGTGGCCTGCACGCGGCGGCCCTGTTCGACGAGGACGGCGAACTGCTGGACACCCGGGAGGACGTGGGCCGGCACAACGCGGTCGACAAACTGGTCGGGCGGGCGCTGCGGAACGACGCGCTGCCGCTGTCCCGGACCATCCTCATGGTCTCCGGCCGGGCCTCCTTCGAGCTGGCGCAGAAGGCGGTCATGGCGGGCATACCGGTGCTCGCGGCCGTGTCGGCGCCGTCGTCCCTGGCGGTGGACCTGGCCGCGGAGACCGGTCTGACCCTGGTGGGCTTCCTGCGGGGCAACTCCATGAACGTGTACGCGGGCGAGGACCGGATCGCCCTGCGGGAGGCGGCCGCCCAGAGCTGACCGGCCCCGGCACGGCCCCGGGCCCCCGCCCGGGGGGAGGAACGCCCCCTGCGCCACGGGATCCCCCGCCGCCTCACTCCGTTCGCCGCTTCCGCAGGCGCCTCGGCCGGGGCCGGGACCCGCGCCGGCTCTCTTCGCGGCCGATGCGCCGGGACACCGCGTCGGCCGGCGCTCGCCGTCGGTCAGGCGAAGGTCAGATCGGTCGTTCGCGTGACGGTGCCCAGTCTCGGGAAGTCCAGCCGTACCGAGGCGTCGTGCTCGGCCGCGGTGAACGCGGCCATGGCGTCCTCGGCGAAGACGAGGTCGTAACCGAGGTCGGCGGCGGCGCGGGCGGTGGACTCGACACCGAGGTTGGTGGCGATGCCGCCGAACACCAGGGTGGTGATGCCGCGTTCCCGCAGCCGCTCGTCCAGACCGGTGCCCTGGAAGGCGCCGATGGTCCGCTTGACCACCTCCAGGTCGCCGTCCCGGAGCAGGCCGGTCACCAGTCCGCTGCCGGGCGGCTGCTCGGCGACGGCCGGGCGCTCGACCCGTACGAGCACGACGAGGGCGCCGGCGCGACGGAAAGCGCTCGCCAACTCCTCGGCCTTCGCGAGTACTTCGGTGCCTTTGCGGGGTTCCAGGGGCAGCGCGACGATGCGGTCCATCAGGTCGACGAGGACGAGGGCGGTGCGCTGCGGATCGAGCACGGGAGCTGCGGTCATGACGGAACGTTAACCGGCGTCAGCCGTCCGTGCCGGAAATCCGGATCAACAGGCCCATGAACTGATCACGTTCGGCGGCCGACAGCGGGGCGAGCAGCCGGTCGTTGGCCCCGCGGGCGGCTTCTTCGCAGCGCGCGAGGAGAAGGCCGCCCTCGCCGGCGAGGGTGACGGCGTTCTTGCGCCGGTCCCGGGGGTCGGGGGTGCGGTCGACCAGGCCGGCGGACTGGAGGTCGTTGAGGATGCCGACCACGTCCTTGGGGTCGAGGCTCACGGCGCGGGCGAGGTCGGCCTGTGCGACCGGGGCCAGGTCACGGACCGCGGACAGGACGACGTAGTGCCACATCTTCAGCCCTTCGGCCGCGAGGGCGTCGGCGACCAGGGCGCGGCCCCGCGCGGCGGCCCGGCCGAGGAGCCAGCTGGGCAGGGAACGGATCGCGGGCAGGGGTGCTTCGTCCATGACCGCAGACTATCCGAAGAATCATTGGACTTCCCAACGACCTTCCCCTACCGTTGGGACTCCCAACGAATTCATGGATGTTCCCCACGATCGAAGGGGCCGGCGCGCCCGGCCTCTGGAGGTTTCGATGCGTCGTGTCCGGTACGAGTCCGTCGGCGGCCCCCTGTTCCTGGAGGAGGTGCCCGTCCCCGAGCCCGGCCCCGGAGAGCTGCTCGTGCGCTGCGAGGCGGTCGGCGTCACCCTGCCGATGGTCCGCAAGGTGACCGAGGCCGCCGAACCGGTGCCGCTGGGCGGTGAGATCGCGGGTGTGGTGGTGGCGGCCGGCGCGGGCGTCACCCGCTTCCGCGCCGGCGACCGGGTGACCGGACTGTGCTTCGGGTACGGATACGCCGAATTCGCCGTGCTGCACGAGGCGATGACCTCACCGGTGCCGGACGACGCCGACCCCGTGACCGCGGTCGCGCTGGTGCGCAGCGGCCTGGTGGCGCTCGGGGCGCTGGACGCGGCGCGCCTCACGCCGGGAGAGTCGGTCCTCGTCACGGCGGCGGCGAGCGGCGTCGGACACCTCGCGGTGCAGCTGGCGCGGGCGCGGGGGGCCGGCCGGGTGGTGGGGGCGGTGTCCGGTCCGGGCAAGGCGGACTTCGTCCGCTCGCTGGGGGTGGACGCCTGTGTGCGGTACGACGACGACGGCTGGGGGGAGCCCGTCGACTGTGTCCTGGACGCCGTCGGCGGCGACCTGCTCACCCCCGCCCTCGCCGCGCTCGCCCCGCACGGCCGCCTGGTCGCCTACAGCTCGGGCGGCGGCACGGTCCGGGCGTACGACCTGCTGGTGGGAGCCAAGTCGGTCATCGGCTTCCAGATGGCACTGATCGCCCGCGGCCGGCCGGAGCTGTACGAGCAGCGGCGGCAGGAGCTGTGGCGGCTGCTGGCCGAGGGCGCCGTGCAGCCCGCGGTGCACGGGGAGTTCGCCCTGGAGGACGCGGCGGCGGCGCACGAGGCGATCACGGGCCGGGCCAACCTCGGCAAAGTCGTCCTGCGCCCGTGAGTGCACGCTTCTTGTGAGCCGCCTACCCCCCAACTACCGTCGATGGGACGCACGTTGGACGTGGGATGTCCGGATGACCAGATGTCCGGCCGATGAAGGGCAGGTCGCACCGTGCCGTCATGTCTTCGCGCCCGTCTCAGATCCGTTCTCGCCGCCGTCGCCGTCACGGCGGCCGGTCTGCTCGTTCCCTTCGTGCCCGCCCATCCGGCGCACGCCCGGCCGGCGGCCGGAGCCCCGCAGTTCGAACAGCAGGTGCTGTTCAAGGCGTCCCAGGACCCCGGATACGCGTGCTTCCGCATCCCGGCGGTCGTCCGGACGACCGAGGGCACGCTGCTGGCGTTCGCCGAGGGCCGCGTTCTCAACTGCGGGGACGCGGCCGACATCGACCTCGTGGTCAAACGTTCCACCGACGGCGGCCGCACCTGGGGACCGCTCCAGGTGGTCAACGAGGGCGCCGGCGACACCCACGGCAACCCGGCACCGGTCGTCGACCGCTCCACCGGCCGTATCTGGCTCGCCGAGACGTACAACACCGGCCGTACGGACAGCGCCGGTTGCCCGGTCCCCTGTGACCGCACCCCGCACATGCAGTACAGCGACGACGACGGCAGGACCTGGTCCCAGCCGCGCGATCTGAGCCCCGAGATCCTGCCCGCCGACTGGAACTCCTGGTACGCCACCGGGCCCGTGCACGGGATCCAGCTCACCCGCGGCCGGCACGCGGGACGCCTGGTGTTCGGCGTCAACACCGAGACCTGGGGCGGCAGCAGGATCTCCGCCAACCACGCGGCCCTGATCGTCAGCGACGACCACGGCGGCCACTGGCGGATCGGCGCCACCGACACCTGGCCCATCGCCGCCGACGGCACCTTCCGGCAGAAGCCCTCCGAACTCACCCTCACCGAACGTGAGGACGGTTCGGTGCTGGTCAGCGGCCGGGAGCAGGACGGCACCGACCTCGGGCACCGCACCCAGGCCGTCAGCCGCGACGGCGGCGGCAGCTTCACCGCGCCCTTCCACGACCTGCCGGACCTGTACACCCCGCAGGTGCAGGGTTCGATGCTGCGGCTGGGCGACCGCATCCTGCTGGCCTGCCCCGGCGACCCCGACCGGCGCCGCACCATGATGATCCGCTCCTCCTACGACGGCGGCCGGACCTGGGACGGCGTGGACCGCGGCACCGTCGTCACCACGGACTGGTCCGGCTACTCCGACCTGGTGCGCATCGGCTCCGCCACGATCGGCCTGCTGTACGAGGGCGGTGCGGTGGACGCCCGCGACGAGATCCGTTTCGCCCGCTTCACCGAGGACTGGCTGGCGCCGCGCCGCGGCCCCGACCCGGTCACCCCCGACCTCGCCCGGCACGCCCGCCCGGCCGCGGTGCTCGGCGACCCGGAGCAGACGGACGGGGTGTCCGGGGACGCGCTGGAGTTCGACGGCGCCGGCGACGCCGTCCGCCTGCCGTACCGCACCGGGCTCCCCCTGGGCGCGGAGGACTTCACGGCGTCGCTCTGGTTCCGGTACACGGCGACCGCCGGGGAGCAGCCGTTCCTGTGGATGGGGGGCATCGGCGGCAGTCAGCCGCAGGTGTGGCTGCGCGGCGAACCGGCCGGCAGCCGTGTCCAGGCGCTGATCACCGCGCGGAACGGGGCCGCCGCGCCGCGGACCGTGTCCGTGCGCACGACCGCCGCGTACAACGACGGCGAATGGCACCACGCCGTACTCCGCCGGGGCGGAGGCCGGCTGGCCTTGTCCGTCGACGGTACGGAGTCCTCCGCGCTGGACGTACCGGGCTCGGTCAGCCGCTACTCGCCCTTCGGGGTCCACGTGGGTCAGCGCATGGACAGCCGCGCCTTCCTCACCGGCGCGCTGGACGAGGTGCGGGTGTGGGACCGGGCGCTCACCGACGAGGAGCTGGCGGACCCTGACGTGCTGCGGTCACCGCAGGACACGGTCCTGTGGCTGCCCCTGGACCGGGTTCGCGGCTGACCCCCGCGGCGCCTCCCCGGTCCCCTCGGACGCGTCCGCCGTTCCCTCGGACGCATCCGCCGTAGCCTCGGACGCATCCGCCGTAGCCTCGGACGTGTCCGCGGTCGTCTCCGGATCGGCGGCCCGGCGCTTGGCGAGGACCGCGCACACCATCAGCTGCATCTGGTGGAACAGCATCAGCGGCAGGACGGCCAGGGAGGCATGGCCGGCGAACAGGACGCTCGCCATCGGCAGTCCGGAGGCGAGGGACTTCTTCGACCCGGCGAACTGGATGGCGATCCGGTCCTCCCGGCCGAAGCCGAGCGCCCTGGCGCCGTACCAGGTCAGGACCAGCATCACGGCCAGCAGGACGGCCTCGACGCCGAGCAGCCCGGCCAGCCGCACGGGACTGACCTGGTGCCAGATGCCCTGGTTCATGCCCTCGCTGAAGGCGGTGTAGACGACCAGCAGGATGGAGCCGCGGTCGACGAGACCGAGGACCTTCTTGTGCCGGGTGACGAAGCCGCCGATCCAGCGCCGCAGCACCTGCCCGGCGAGGAACGGCACCAGCAGCTGGAGCACGATCTTGACCAGGGAGTCCGTGGAGAACCCGACCTCGTCGCCGCCGAGCAGCCCGGCCGCGAGCAGCGGGGTCACGACGATGCCGACCAGGGAGGAGAAGGACCCGGCGCAGATCGCCGCGGGCACGTTGCCGCGGGCGATCGAGGTGAACGCGATGGACGACTGGATCGTGGACGGCACCAGCGTCAGGAACAGCAGGCCCTGGTAGAGGGGCTGGGTCAGCAGGGCCGGCACCAGCCCCCGCGCGGCGAGGCCGAACACCGGGAAGACGACGAAGGTGCAGATCAGGACGGTGGTGTGGAGCCGCCAGTGCTTCAGTCCGTCCAGCGCCTCCCGGGTGGACAGCCGGGCGCCGTAGAGGAAGAAGAGGAAGGCGATCGCGGCCGTGGAGGCGCCCGAGGCGACGTCGGCCGCCGCGCCTCGGGCCGGGAGCAGCGCGGCGAGACCCACCGTCGCGAGCAGCACCACGATGTACGGGTCGATCGGCATCCAACTCGGCCAGCGCAGGCGTTTCACGGTGCTCCGATTGCTGTGTGCGTCGTTCGTACGGTCCGGGGCCGCAAGACCCCCCTTCATCGTCCCCTCCGGGCCGCCGATCGGGAATCCCGCACACCGCTCTTACTGTCATCACGTTCCACGATGAGCCGCTAGGCTCGGGCACGTGTACGAGCCGACCCAGCTGCGCACCTTCCTCGCGGTCGCCCAGACGCTGAGCTTCACCCAGGCCGCCCGGCGGCTGGGGCTGCGCCAGTCCACGGTGAGCCAACATGTGCGCAGGCTGGAGGAGGCCGCCGGCCGGCAGCTGTTCTTCCGGGACACCCATTCGGTTGAGCTGACCGAGGACGGCGAGGCGATGCTGGGGTTCGCCCGCCGGATCCTGGCGGTGCACGAGCAGGCGACGGCGTTCTTCACCGGCACGCGCGTGCGTGGCCGGTTGCGGTTCGGCGCCTCGGAGGACTTCGTCCTGACCCGGCTGCCGGAGATCCTGGAGGGCTTCCGCTACGACCACCCTGAGGTCGACCTGGAGCTGACGGTGGAGCTGTCCGGGACCCTGCACGAGCGGCTGGCCGCCGGGAAGCTCGATCTGGTGCTGGCCAAGCGGCGCCCGGAGGATCCCCGCGGTGAGCTGGTCTGGCGCGACGACCTGGTGTGGATCGGCGCCGAGCGGCTCCGGCTGGACCCGGACCGGCCGGTGCCGCTGATCGTGTATCCGCCGCCGGGCATCACGCGTGCCCGCGCGCTGGAGGTCCTGGAGGGGCAGGGCCGTGAGTGGCGGATCGCGTGCACGAGCGGCAGCCTCAACGGGCTGATCGCCGCGGCCCGCGCCGGCCTCGGGGTGATGGCCCACTCCCGGCGGCTGATCCCGCCGGGTCTGTTCCGGCTGCCCGAGCGCGCGGCCCTGCCCGAGCTGGGCAAGGTCGACTTCGTGCTCGTCCACGGCCGCAACCGGGGCCCGGCCGAGGGCGCGGCCAACGCGCTGGCGGCGGCGATCCTGGCGGGCGGCGAGCGGCTGCGGCGAAGCGGCGGCTGACACCGGCGGGCCCCCGGCGCCCTCCGTGCGGGTCCCTGTCCGTCACCGCCCGGGGCGGTAGGTCAGCTGCTTCACCCGGCGCAGGAAGGGGGTCGCCTCCACGTGCTGGACTCCCTCCAGACGGCCCAGGGGGCCGCTCAGGTAGGCGTACAGGGCCGCGGTGTCGCGGACGACGGCGGTGACGACGATGTGGGAGGGGCCGGCGGTGGCGGACGCGAAGGCGATCTCGTCGTGGGTGGCGAGCGTGCGGCCGACGGAGTCCAGGGCCCCCGGGGCGGTGGTGATCCACAGGATGGCCGCCTTGGGGTAGCCGAGGATCTCCGAGTCGTACTCGATGTCGACGTACACCGCGCCGGAGGCGATCAGGGTGGAGAGGCGGCGCTTGACCGCGGACTCGGAGCGGCCGGTGGCGCGCTGGAGTTCGGGGTAGGTGGCGCGGCCGTCGCGTTCGAGGACGGCGAGCAGCGGGGCGTCTTCGGGCTCCAGGCGGGCCGGTCCGGGTTCGGGCAGGTCGGGGCGCAGGGCGGCGGTCTGCTCCTCGCTGAGCGCCCGGAACTTGGGCAGCCAGCCGACCGGGCCGCCGTAGAAGCGGTGCAGGAGTTGCAGCGCGCGGATCTCGACGACGCTCGGGGTGCGGGGCAGTTTGCCGAGCAGCAGGTCGTCGTGGTCGCCGGGGCTGCGCGGCCGGGTGATGCAGGCGATCTCGGTGCCGCCCGAGACCAGCCCGATCCAGTGGGTGTCGGGGCGTCGGGCGAGCGCGTCGGCGATGACGGCGGCGCCGTCGGGCGCGCAACGCAGCCGCAGCATCCACTGGTCCTGGCCGAGGCGTACGGCGTCCCGCAGGACGACGACGCGGAGGCCGCCCTCGGCGCACAGGCGGCGGTAGCGCCGGGCGATCGTCTGGTCGGAGACGCCGAGGACGGCGGCGATCCGGCTGAAGGGGGCCCGGCCGTCGACCTCCAGGGCCGAGAGCAGCTGGAGGTCCAGCAGATCGAAGGTGTCGGATTCCATCCGCAGCATGCCATTCCCCGTCGGATTCCGTCGCGTTCGGCTGTGTGCGACGTCTGATCGGCCGTCTTTGGTCATCGTACGCAGCGATACGCAGCCGTTCGTACAGGGGAGTTGAGGAATGCATAGGTGGGGGACGCTCACGGCCGTGTGCCTGGGCACGTTCATGCTGCTGCTGGACGTGACCATCGTGGTGGTGGCGCTGCCGGACATGGCCGGCTCGCTGCACGCATCGCTGGGCGATCTTCAGTGGGTGGTCGACGGGTACGCCCTGGCGCTGGCCGCGCTGCTGCTCGGCGTGGGCGCCGCGGCCGACATCCTGGGCCGGCGGCGGGTGCACGTGGCCGGCGTCGCACTGTTCGCGGCGGCCAGCCTGCTGTGCGGGCTGGCGTCGGGGCCGGAACTGCTGGTGACCGCGCGGGCGCTCCAGGGTCTCGGCGGGGCTGCCATGTTCGCGACGACCCTGCCGCTGCTGGGGTCCGTCTACCAGGGGCGGCATCGCTCCGCCGCGCTCGGCGTGTGGGGTGCGGTCAGCGGCGGCGCCGCGGCGGTCGGGCCGGTGCTGGGCGGGCTGATCGCGGAGGGGCCGGGCTGGCGGTGGATCTTCTATGTGAACCTGCCGGTGAGTGTCGTGGCGGTGTGGCTGACGCTGCGGGCGGTCCCCGAGTCGCGCGGGCCGCGCGGGATGACCGTCGACTGGGCGGGTACGGCGGCCTTCGCGGGCTTCGCGGGCGGGGCGACCTACGCCGTCGTGCGCGCCGGTGAGGACGGCTGGACGGCCCCCGCCGCCCTGACCGCGTTCGCCGCGGCCGCGCTCGCCCTGGTGGTCTTCGTGCTGGTGGAGCGGCGGGTGGCGCATCCGCTGCTGGACCTGTCGCTGCTGCGCCGGCCGGCGTTCGTCGGGACGATGCTGGGCGCGTTCGCCTTCAACGGGGTGGCGTTCGGCGGGATCGCCTATCTGTCGATATGGATGCAGACGCTGCTCGGCATGTCGCCGGTGCGTGCCGGGCTGACGCTGCTGCCGATGACGGCGGTCTCCATGGTGGTCGCGGTCCTGGTCGGCCGGCTGCTGCACGGGGTGCCGGCCTGGCTGACCGTCGGCGGCGGGCTGCTGCTGATCGCCGCGGGCACCCTGTGCCAGGCGGTGCTGGACGCGGGCTCGGACTGGACGGCGCTGGTGCCCGGGTTCGTGCTGGTCGGGATGGGCACCGGGTTCGTGGCGCCTACGGTGGCCGGGGCGGCGCTTGCGGCGGTGCCGGCGGAGCGGTCCGGGATGGCGGGCGGTGCGGTGAACACGGTCCGGCAGCTGGGGTACGCGCTCGGGGTGGCGGTCTTCGGCACAGTGCTCACCTCGCGGATGACCGGCCCGCTGCCGAGCGGCGCGGCGCATGCGCTGGCCGGCGGCGGTGCGGGGGCGCTGCGCGGCGGCTTCCCCGAGCACACCCTGCGTGCCGCGTTCGCCTCAGGTCTCGACGGCGCGCTGGTGGTCACGGGCCTGGCCGGGATCGTGGCGGGCGCCCTGGTGCTGGTCCTGGTGCGCGCGGGCCGACCGGTCCCCCCGAAGACCTCCGACGGGGCACCGGCAAAGAAGACGGCGGTGGCTCGCGGCTGAGACGACGGTCGCCCGCGGCCGAGACGGCGGTGGCACACGGCCGAGACGGCGGTCTCCGCGGCTGAAACGGCGGTGGCCCGCGGCCGAGACGGCGGTGGCCCGCGGCCGAGACGGTGCTGGCCCCCGGCTGAAACGGCGATGGCCCGCGGCTGAAACGGCGATGGCCCGCGGCCGAGACGGCGATGGCCCGCGGCCGAGACGGCGGGCGGTGCCTGCGGGCGGCCGGGGCGGTCACGGAGCAGCGGTCCGCGGCCGCCCTGCGGCCGTTCCGCGGCCGTTCCGGGGTCGCTCGCACCCCTCCCGCGCCCCTCCTGCGGCCGTTCCGGGGTCGCTCGCGCCCCTCCCGCGGCCGTCCCGCGCCCCTTCCGCGCCCCTCCCTCGCCCCTCCCGCGCCCGGGGATCCCGGTAATCGGTGCGTACAGATTCGGTGGAGATTACGGCACCGAAACTTACTGACCCGTCAGTATTGTGTCCGGCCCTTCCCCATGTGCGGGCATTTCCCGGTCGTCGTCCGGGAAAAACGTGAGGTTTGCTCGGTTTCCGCCCCCCTCCCGTGGGCCGACCGCGTGGGGTAGCTTTCACCGCGCTGTGCGGTGCGCGGACCAACGGCACTGAGGCCGAGAGACGGGGAGCGAGGTTGCGCGAGTTCACCAACCCTCCGCTGGCGTCGCCGCCGCCGGTGGGCGGTCTGGCAGACGTCGTGTTCGAGCATGCCCGGACCGACCCGCTGCACATCGCGCTGGGCCGCAAGGACGACTCCGGACAGTGGCGGGACGTCACCGCCGCCGAGTTCCGCGACGAGGTCCTCGCCCTCGCCAAGGGCCTGCTCGCCAGGGGCGTCCGCTTCGGCGACCGGGTCGCGATCATGTCCCGTACCCGCTACGAGTGGACCCTGTTCGACTTCGCGCTGTGGACCATCGGCGCCCAGGTGGTGCCCGTCTACCCCACCTCGTCGGCAGAGCAGTGCTTCTGGATGCTGTACGACGCCGAGGTGTCCGCGGCGATCGTGGAGCACGAGGACCACGCGATGACCATCGCCACCGTCATCGACCGGCTGCCGCAGCTGCGCGAGCTGTGGCAGCTGGACGCCGGCTGTGTGCAGGAGCTGTACGACGCCGGGGCGCACCTGGACGACGAGGTGGTGCACCGGCACCGGCAGGCGGTCACCCCGGAATCGGTCGCCACGATCATCTACACCTCCGGCACCACCGGCCGGCCCAAGGGCTGCGTCCTCTCGCACGCGAACTTCATGTTCGAGGCGGACACGATGATCGAGCGGTGGCAGCCGGTGTTCCACACCAAGAAGGACGATGCGGCCTCCACTCTGCTGTTCCTGCCGCTCGCGCACGTCTTCGGGCGGATGGTGGAGGTCGCCGCGATCCGCGGCCGGGTCCGCTTCGGGCACCAGCCGCAGCTGCACGCGGCCGCCCTGCTGCCCGATCTGGCGGCGTTCCGGCCGACCTTCATCCTCGCGGTGCCGTACATCTTCGAGAAGGTGTTCAACGCGGCCCGCCGCAAGGCCGAGAAGGAGGGCAAGGAGGGGCCGTTCGAGAAGGCCGTCGACATCGCCGTGAAGTACGCGGAGGCGGTGGAGGCGAAGGCGTGGGGCGCCGGGCCCGGCCCGTCGGCGGGGCTGCGGATGCAGCACCAGCTGTTCGACAAGCTCGTCTACGGAAAGGTCCGCGCCGCGATGGGCGGCCGTATCCGCAACGCGATGTCCGGCGGCTCGGCGATGGACCGCCGCCTGGGGCTGTTCTTCGCGGGCGCGGGGGTGCAGATCTACGAAGGCTACGGCCTGACCGAGTCGACGGCCGCGGCGACCGCCAATCCGCCCGAGCGCACCCGCTACGGCACCGTGGGGCAGGCCATACCGGGCATGACCGTGCACATCGCCGACGACGGGGAGATCTGGCTGCACGGCGGCAACGTCTTCCAGGGTTACCTCAACAACCCGAAGGCCACCGACGAGACCCTGCACGACGGCTGGCTCGCCACCGGCGACCTGGGGTCGCTGGACGAGGACGGCTATCTGACCATCACCGGCCGCAAGAAGGAGATCCTGGTGACGTCCGGCGGCAAGAGCGTCTCCCCGGGCGTGCTGGAGGAACGGGTCCGCGAGCACCCGCTGGTCAACCAGTGCATCGTGGTCGGCAACGACCGCCCTTACATCGCCGCCCTGGTCACCCTGGACCAGGAGGCGGTCGAGCACTGGCTCCAGATGCGCGGCAAGCCGAGGATGGCCCCGGCCGACCTGGTGCGCGACCCGGATCTGGAGACGGAGGTGCGGCGGGCGGTGGTCGCCGCCAACACCCTTGTCTCCCAGGCCGAGTCGATCCGCACCTTCCGCATCCTGGCCCAGCCGTTCACCGAGGAACACGGTCTGCTCACGCCGTCGCTGAAGCTGAAGCGGAAGGCGATCGAGAAGGCGTACGTGAACGAGGTGGACGCCCTCTACCAGGGCTGACGTCCCGTCACCGGTGGCAGGCGGCCCGGGACGGGCACCTCGGCCGGTTCCGCGGACCCGTTCCGTGCGGATCACTGACGTGCCGGTCAGTCGGAACGGATTCCGCAGACAGGAATGCGGGGCGGGCCGTGATCGTTGACGATGGGAGTACCACCTGTCGACAACCGAAGGATCAAAGGCTCGTGAGCAGCAAGGTCCCCCCGATCATCCTCAACAACGGCGTCGAGATGCCCCAGCTGGGTTTCGGCGTCTGGCAGGTGCCTGACGCCGAGGCCGAGCGGGCCGTCGCCACGGCACTGGAGGCCGGGTACCGCAGCATCGACACCGCTGCGATCTACGGCAACGAAGAGGGCACCGGCAAGGCCATCGCCGCCTCCGGTCTGCCCCGCGAGGACATCTTCGTCACGACGAAGCTCTGGAACAGCGACCAGGGCTACGACTCCACGCTGCGCGCCTTCGACGCGTCGCTGGAGAAGCTCGGGCTCGACTACATCGACCTGTACCTGATCCACTGGCCGGTGCCCAGCCGCGGCAAGTACACCGACACCTACAAGGCGTTCGAGAAGCTGCACGCCGACGGCCGTGTCCGGGCCATCGGCGTCTCCAACTTCCTGCCCGAGCACCTGCGGCGGCTGCTCGCCGAGACCTCGGTCGTACCGGCGGTCAACCAGATCGAGCTGCACCCGCATCTGCAGCAGCGCGCGGCGCGGGAGTTCCACGCCGAGCAGGGCATCGCCACCGAGGCCTGGTCGCCGCTCGGCCAGGGCAAGGGCCTGCTGGAGGTGCCGGCGGTCGTCGCGATCGCGCAGAAGCACAACCGCACCCCGGCCCAGGTCGTGCTGCGCTGGCACCTCCAGCTCGGCAACGTGGTGATCCCGAAGTCCGTGACGCCGTCCCGGATCAAGGAGAACATCGACGTGTTCGACTTCAGCCTGGACACCGAGGACCTCGCGGCGATCAGCGCGCTCAACGAGGACCGGCGCCTCGGGCCCGACCCCGCCACCTTCGACATGGGCTGACCCCCACCCGGTGCCGGCGTCCCGGTCCGGCGCGGCCGTACCTCCCGTACACCGGCGGGACGTACGGCCGTGTGCCGTTTCCGGGCCCGCGCACCTGCCGGGCGGTCCCGGCGGTCCGGGGGACGGCGAAGCCGCGGCACCCGTGCCGAACGGCCGGAGGGACGGCGAAGCCGCGCACCCGTGCGGAACGGTCCGCCGGGATTCGCGTCCGGCGCGGGCCGGCGGTTCAGTCGAAGCGCACGTCCGCGTGCACCACCTCGAACTCCTCCAGGCCGACCACGTCCACGTGCGCCTTCGCCGACGCCTCGTGACGCACGGCCGCCACGGCCGCGCGCGAGGCGGCCAGCGAGGCGCGGTCGACGAACAGGATCCCGGCCACGCCCAGCCCCCGCTCGCGGTCGATCTGGAGGCACGTCCCGGCCAGCCCAGGCAGCGGCTCGACCCGCGGCACCACCGTGGCCCGGAAGGTGTCGACGACCAGATCCGCGTCACGCGGGTCGAACTCCATCCGGGTGGCGCGCAGTCCGCCGCCCTGGCGCGGGTGCTCGACCTGGTGGAACACCGCGACCTCGTAGTTGGCGACCGACACCGTGCCCGCGAACGGCTCCAGGAGCTGACCGCGCCGCTCGCGCATCACCTCGTCGCTGTTGCGCCGCGCCTCCTCGGTCTCCCACCAGCTCACCGCGAGGAGCTTGCCGAGTTCCCGGTCCGCGAACACGCCCGCTCCGCGGTACCCGGGGCGTTCCTCCAGCAGGTCCCGCCCCCCGCTGTTCAGCGACCGGACGGCCGAGTCGAGCAGGGCCGGATCACCGGTCGCATACACCGCGCGTACGAACATGAGCCTCGCCTCCGGGGACTGTGACCGCAGACAAAGCCGGACAGATGTCACTCATCCGGCCCAACCAGTCTCTCCAGCGACCAAAATCACCGCAATACGCGCCGGTTTCAGCCGTTCGCAACCCCGGGGTTGACGGGGGCATGTCGACAGAGACACGGTGTACGGCACCGGTAAGGAAACTTTCCTAACAGAAGGGCTCCCCCACATGCGCCTTCGCGCCCTCACCCTCGCCGCGGCCTCCGGAACCGCCCTGCTCGCCGCCGGACTCCTCCCCGCCCACGCCTCGGCCGACGCCGGCTCCGCCCAGGAGGGCACCGTCAGCGCCGCCGACCTGCTCGCCAAGGTGACGTCCTGTTCGCAGATCTCCAACGGCAAGTACAAGACCGACGACGAGACGTCGGCCACGGTCCCCGTGTGCGGCAAGAACGGCGCGGTCTTCTGGAAGGCCGACATGGACGTCGACTGCGACGGCCAGCGCACCACCAACTGCAACGAGGACCGCGACCCCTGGTACCAGGACGACACCGCCTTCCACCAGTCCGACGGCAAGCCGCTGAAGGCGGAGACCCTGCCGTACGTCGTCGTGCCCAGCTCCAGCAGCATCTGGAACTACTCCGGCGCCGGCATCAAGGGCGGCGGTGTGGTCGCCGTCGTCTACAACAACAAGGTGGAGTACGCCGTCGTCGGCGACACCGGCCCCACGCAGATCATCGGCGAGGCGTCGTACGCCACCGCCAAGGCCCTTGGCATCGACCCCGATCCGGAGACCGGCGGCACCGACTCGGGCGTGACCTACATCCTGTTCAAGAACTCCAAGGTCTCCCCCATCGAGAGCCACAGCGCCGCGGTCTCCCTCGGCGACCAGCTGGCCAGGCAATTCATCGCGAACAACTGACCGTCGGTGGCGGCCGGAAGTCCATCACTTGGAGAGCACTCCAGGTCAAGTGTCGTCGCAGTCCATGCGATACGGCACCACACGCCACCGGCCGGCTCCGGGCGGCTCCGGGCGGCTCCGGGCGGTTCCGGGCCAGGTTCTCTCCTTCGGATCACCGACCGGCATACTGGGCGCCATCCAACGGCTGGAAGCGGACAGTGTGAAGACCGACATATTTCGCATCAGTGCAGGCATTGCGACTGCCACCTTGGCGGTACTCGCCTCGACCGCTTGTGGGACGGGTAAACCCGTCGCCACTCCAGAGAGCGTCACTCATCACGAATTGGTCGGCCGGTGGGACGGGGAGCGGAGATGCGGGTCGCCGATAGTTCGGCTACGTGACGATTACACCTTCTCCAGTAAGGATTTTCCGGTCCAGTGGGACGGACCCGTGCCGGACGCGCAGGTGACACGCCGTTCAAGCGACGGAAAATGGCATGGGGTCAACAAAGATCCCGGCCTGTCACCTTATCTGGTGCTTCGTTTCAATAATCACAACGACATCCAGATTCTGGATTTCTATTTGGAGCATGGAAAGCTGCGGCTGAATGGGACCGTCCACGCGGACGGAGGGGACCCCTATCCCTACCCATGTCACTACAAACGCACTTCTGTCGATCCTGAGGCCGAGGGCGTTTCCCTCGGCTCACCTCGCTGACCAGATGAAAACGGCGGCGAGGTCAAATCCTGCGAGGTAGATGGTGGCGGTCCGGTCGTAACGGGTGGCCAGGCCGCAGAGAAAACGGCTTGGGCGGGTCGTAACGCCGTGTGCACCGTGTACGCGGCGAGTACGAAGACGTCAGCAAACAGGACCGCGGCCTCCGCGCCGGACCGGGCGGCGTGCCCGGCCCGGCGGGGTCACCGCTTCAGGACAGCGGCGGGTAGGCGTTCTGCATCAGCTGCTGGAACTGGGCGGAGAACCAGTGCCCGGCCAGCGGCGAGTTCGGCAGGGCGCCCGTGGGATTGTTGCCGTTGCGGGCGTTGCCGCCGTAGGTGGGGTCGCACATCCGGTCGAAGCCCTTGCCCTCGTCGTTGTCGACGGCGGAGCTGGCCCCGTCCGACTCACCCGGGGGCTTCACCCACACGTAGGCGTCGATTCCGGCCGCCGGAGCGGCGGTCGGCCGTTCGCCGAGCCCGGCACCGCTCTGGTTGCACCAGTTGCCGGCATGGATGCGCCGGTCGACGCGGCCGCCGTTGACGTAGGCGTCGACGGAGGTCAGCGGGCCGGCACCGGTGGGCCGGGCGGAGCCGCCCCAGCCGTTGCGCGAAGTGTCGACCAGCATGCCGAGGGTGGAGTCGAACCCGGCCGCGACGAGCTTGTCCCGCAGCGCCTGGGCGAAGGACTGCTCGTCCACGTACTGGTTCCAGTCGACCCACTTCGACTGGCGCACGGTCTGCCCGTTCACACTGTCGGTGACCTCGAAGTACGGCTCCCTGGTGGGGCTGTAGTTGGCGGTGTTGACGATGAAGCCGGTCACGTCGTTCACACTCGCGCCATTGGTGGTGGCGACCTTGTAGAACTCCTGGACCGAGGGACCGAGGTTGGAGTCCCAGCCGTGATGGCCTGCGTCGATGTAGTTGTACACGTTCGGAATGGCGCCGAGCTTGTCCAGGGCGTAGCCGACGCCCTTCTCGTAGTTGCCGTTGGACTTCATGGTCACGCAGGCGTCGGTGGTGGTGTTGGTGCCGCCGGCGTTGGTGACCAGGTTGGGCAGCGAGTCCGGCTCGATGACGGTGGCGATCCGCAGGCCCGCGTACTTGGCGTCGGACAGGACGGACGCGATCGGATCGATGTACCGGGTCTTGTACTCGTCGATGTCGTCCGGTCCCAGCTCGCCGTTGGAGGCGAGAGCGGCGCAGTCACGGCCGGGCAGGTCGTAGACGACCAGCTGGACGACGAGTTCGCCGGAGCCCTTCTGCTTCAGCGCCTCGTCCAGGTGGTCGCGCAGGCTCATGCCGCCGTCGACGCCCTCGATGGCGGCCATCCGGTCGAGCCAGACCGCGGTGGGCTGGCCGGCGATGCGGCTGCCCCCCGGTTCGGCGGCGGCCTTGGCCGACCACTCCGGGTTCACGTAGACCTTGGCCCCGCTGTAGGGGTTGTCGGCACGGCCGCCGGTGCCTCCGCCGCCCGTCCCGCCACCGGTGCCCCCACCGGTGCCCCCACCGGTGCCCCCACCGGTGCCGCCGCCGGTGCCCCCACCGGTGCCCCCACCGGTGCCGCCGCCGGTGCCGCCGCCGGTGCCGCCGCCGGTGCCGCCGTCCACGTTGCAGGCCACACCGTCGAGCGTGAAGGTGGCGGGAACGGCGTTGGTGCCGCTGTAGGACCCGTTGAAGCCGAAGGCGACCGTGCCGCCGGTCGCGAGCGAGCCGTTGTAGCTCTCGTTGGCCGCGGTGACCGCGGTGCCGCTCTGGCTGATCTTGGCGTTCCAGCCGCTGGTGACCTTCTGGTCGCCGGCGTACGACCACTTCAGCGACCAGCCCGATTTGGCCGCGCCGTTGTTGGTGACGGTCACGGCGGCGGTGAAGCCGGAGTCCCACTGGTTCTGGACCTGGTAGTCGACGCTGCACGGGACCGCGGCGGTCGCGGCGCCGGCCGGTGCGATGAGCAGGGCCGTGCCGGTGGTCGCGGCGACCAGTGTCAGGGCGGCGAGCAGTGATGTTCTGGTACGAGTCATGAGTGGGGGTTCCTTCGGTGTTCCGTGGGATCTACGGGTTGAGGGCGCGCAGGTGGTCGCGCAGCCCGGCGCCGTACGCGGTGGGTGTGCCGTCGTAGGCGGAGATGAGGGACGGGCCGGAGGAGCAGTCCCAGGTGTTCCAGGTCCAGCCCAGGTAGGACAGGTTCCGGTCGTCGAACCACTTCACGACCTGGTCGGTGAACCCGTGCGAGCAGGTGTTCTCGCCGATCTCCCCCGCGATCAGGGGTACTTGTGCGGCGACCGGGGCGAGCGTGGAGTTCCAGCAGCTCTCGTTCGCGCAGGCGTTGAAGTTGTAGACGTGGTAGGCGGCGGCGAGATTGCCAGCCGGATCATCGGGTTTGTACGCGGTCCACCGGCCGAGGTCGTTGGAGTACGCCAGCCCGCCGGCCATGATGACGTTCTCGGCTCCGGTGCCGCGGACGGCGTCGACGAGATCCTGCATTCCGGCGACCTCGTACGGGATCCCGGGGCAGTTGCCGCCGTCCCGCCAGCACTTCCAGGCGTCCGTCGCACTGGAGGTCGCGCGGTCCGGGTACGGCTCGTTGAACAGGTCGAACACGGTGGCCCGGTCGTCCTTGAAGGTGCTCGCCACCGACGCCCAGAACGAGGGGCTGTACTGCATGTCGGGCATCGGCTTCTGGCAGGTGGCGTGCACGTCGGAGCAGCCCGCCGAGTTTCCGGTGTACCGGCCGTAGGACCAGTGCAGTTCGAGGATCGGGGTCATGCCGTGCGCCTCGACCCGCGCCACCAGGTCCTGGACGGCGGCGATGTAGTGGGCGCCGGCGTACTCGGGCTTGATGTCGGACAGGCCCAGCCAGCACTCCTCGTTGAGCGGGATGCGGACCGCGCCCGCCTTCCAGTCGGCGATCGCCTGCACGGCGGCGTCGTCGACCGGGCCGTCCCAGATGCCGTAGCCCTGTACGCACATGAACTCGCCGCCGGAGCGGTTGACGCCGAGCAGGCGGCGGGTTTCGCCGGCCGAGTCCACGAGCTTGTTGCCGGAGACGTGCAGTGCGGGTGCGGTGCCGTCGGACGGCGGCGGTGTCGTCGGCGGGGTGCTCGGGTCGGAGTCGACGTTGCAGGTGGTGCCGTTGAGCTTGAACGCGGTCGGCACGGCGTTGCTCCCCGACCAGGAGGCGAGGAACCCGGCGCTGACACTGGCGCCGGTGCCGAGCGTGCCGTTCCAGCTCTCGTTGGCCGCGGTCACCGTGGTGCCGGACTGGGACCACTTGGCGTTCCAGCCCTGGGTGACCTGCCGGCCGCCGGCGAGCTCGAAGCCGAGACGCCAACCGCTCAGCGGGGCCAGGTTGTTGGTGATCTTCACCGAGCCCTGGAAGCCGTTCGCCCACTGACCGGTGACGGCGTACTCCACCGTGCACGCGGGCGCGGCTCCCTGGGCCGAGACCACCGGGACGAGCACGCTCGCGACGAGCGCGGCCGCACCGGCGGCGGCTGAAAGTACTGAACGCGGGGGGTGTCGCATGAGCGACTCCTTGCAGCTTGGCGCGTCGTGACGGACGCGTCGACTGAACGGAACCGCTCCCACTGGTGCGAAGGAAGGTAGCGCCAAGTGGCTGGCATGCCCAGGGAGTTGACCGACTTTTCCGCAACCGGACGCGTCGAATCTTTTCGACTCTTCAAGCACCTTGACCGCTCCTGCCCTCGTCCCCACTATGGGAGCGCTCCCACTGGTTCAAGCCTTGACTTCGCCCGAGCCCCGAGCCCCCGAGCCCGCAAGGAGGAACCAGCACATGGATCCCGGACCCAAGAGCACAACCGGGCGCCGGCGGTGGACCGCGGTGGCCGCGGTGTTCGCCCTGCCCCTGTCGATGCTCGCCACGGGCACGCCGGCCGCGCACGCGGCAGCCGTGCAGTGCAGCGTCGACTACAAGACCAACGACTGGGGTTCCGGCTTCACCGCCGACCTCACGGTCACCAACCGCGGCACGGACACCGTCGACGGCTGGACGCTGACGTACGCCTACACCGGCAGCCAGAAGCTGGCCAACGGCTGGAACGGCACCTGGTCCCAGTCCGGCCGGACGGTCACGGTGAAGAACGCCTCGTACAACGGCACCCTCGCCGCGGGCGCCGCCGTCTCCACCGGTGCCCAGTTCACCTACAGCGGCACCAACACCGCCCCGACCTCGTTCGCCGTCAACGGCACGACCTGCACCGGCGCCCACCAGCCGCCGGTGACGGTGCTGACCAGCCCGAGCCCGGGCGCGGTCTACACACAAGGGGACGCGGTGCCCCTAGCGGCGACCGCGGCGGCGGCCGACGACGCCACCATCGCCAAGGTGGAGTTCTACGACGACACCACCCTGCTGGGCACCGACACGAGCGCGCCGTACGCGCTCCCCGTCTCCGGTTTGACCGTGGGCAGTCATTCTCTGTTGGCGAAGGCGTACGACAGCCTGGGCGCGTCCGCCACCTCCACCCCGGTCGGCGTCACCGTCGCCTCCGGGCCCGCCGTGGTCGCCTCGCCGT
This sequence comes from Streptomyces musisoli, assembly GCF_016741855.1. Taxonomy (GTDB): domain Bacteria; phylum Actinomycetota; class Actinomycetes; order Streptomycetales; family Streptomycetaceae; genus Streptomyces; species Streptomyces musisoli. The sequence continues at coordinate 438,804 of NZ_JAERRH010000001.1, forward strand.
CCCGGTTCGGCGTCCAGCAGGGCGGATCGGGCACCTTCGCGGTGAAGCTGTCGACCCGGCCGGCCGCGAACGTGACCGTGGGCGTCACCCGCACGGACGGAAACACCGGTCTGTCCGTGACGGGCGGTTCCGCACTGACCTTCACGCCGTCGGACTGGAACACCGAGCAGACCGTGACCGTCACGGCGGACTCCTCCGGCACCGGCAGCGCCACCTTCACCGCGTCGGCCACCGGTCACACCAAGGCGACGGTCACGGTGACGGAGCTGCCCGCGTCGAAGGCGTACGACGCGCGCTTCCTGGACCTGTACGGGAGGATCACCGACCCGGCGAACGGCTACTTCTCCCCCGAGGGCATCCCGTACCACTCGGTGGAGACACTGATCGTCGAGGCTCCGGACCAGGGCCACGAGACCACCTCGGAGGCGTACAGCTACCTGCTCTGGCTCCAGGCGATGTACGGCAAGGTCACCGGTGACTGGTCGAAGTTCAACGGCGCGTGGGCCGTCATGGAGAAGTACATGATCCCCACCCACGCCGACCAGCCGACGAACTCCTTCTACAACGCCTCCAAGCCGGCCACCTACGCGCCCGAACTGGACACCCCGAACGAGTATCCGGCGAAGCTGGACACCTCGGTGCCGGTGGGCGCTGACCCGATCGCCGGCGAACTGAAGTCCGCGTACGGCACGGACGACGTCTACGGCATGCACTGGATCCAGGACGTCGACAACGTCTACGGCTACGGCAACGAGCCCGGCAAGTGCGAGGCCGGCCCCACGGCCACCGGGCCGTCGTACATCAACACCTTCCAGCGCGGGGCCCAGGAGTCCGTCTGGGAGACGGTCCCGCAGCCGACCTGCGACGCCTTCGAGTACGGCGGCAGGAACGGCTATCTGGACCTGTTCACCGGCGACTCCTCCTACGCCAGGCAGTGGAAGTACACCGACGCCCCGGACGCGGACGCGCGCGCGGTACAGGCCGCGTACTGGGCCGACGTGTGGGCGAAGGCGCAGGGCAAGGGCGGTGACGTCTCCGCGACGGTCGCCAAGGCCGCGAAGATGGGCGACTACCTGCGGTACGCGATGTACGACAAGTACTTCAAGAAGATCGGGAACTGCACGAGCCCGTCCTGCCCGGCCGGCACCGGCAAGGACGCCTCGCACTACCTGCTGTCCTGGTACTACGCCTGGGGCGGCGCCACCGACACCAGCGCCGGCTGGGCCTGGCGGATCGGCTCCAGCCATGTGCACGGCGGTTACCAGAACCCCCTCGCCGCCTACGCGCTCAGCTCCTACGCCGACCTGAAGCCCAAGTCGGCGACGGGCGCCACCGACTGGGGCAAGTCGCTCCAGCGGCAGCTGGAGTTCTACCAGTGGCTCCAGTCGTCCGAGGGCGGCATCGCGGGCGGCGCGACCAACAGCTGGCAGGGCCGGTACGCCAGCCCGCCGGCCGGCACCTCCGCCTTCTACGGCATGTACTACGACTGGCAGCCCGTCTACCACGACCCGCCCTCCAACCAGTGGTTCGGGTTCCAGGCGTGGTCGATGGAGCGCGTCGCCGAGTACTACCAGCAGACCGGGAACGCCACCGCGAAGGCGATCCTCGACAAGTGGGTGAAGTGGGCGCTGTCCAAGACCACGATCAACCCGGACGGCACCTACCGGATCCCCTCCACCCTCCAGTGGTCGGGGCAGCCCGACACCTGGAACGCCTCGAGTCCCGGCACCAACAGCGGACTCCACGTCACCGTCGCCGACTACACCGACGACGTCGGCGTGGCCGCCGCGTACGCCAAGACGCTGACGTACTACGCCGCGAGGTCCGGTGACCCGGCGGCCAAGTCCACGGCGAAGGCGCTGCTGGACGGCATGTGGGAGCACGACCGGGACGGCCTCGGCATCGCCGTCCCCGAGACCCGCACCGACTACGGCCGGTTCGGCGAGAGCGTGTACGTGCCGAGCGGCTGGACCGGCACCATGCCGAACGGTGACGCGATCGACTCCTCGTCCACCTTCGCCTCGCTCAGGTCCTTCTACCGGAGCGACCCGAACTGGTCGAAGATCGAGGCCTACCTCACGGGCGGCGCGGCACCCGTCTTCACGTACCACCGGTTCTGGGCGCAGGCGGACATCGCACTGGCCATGGGCTCGTACGCGGAACTCCTGGAATAGACCGGCAGCGCGGCCGCGGGCCGTCCGCGGCCGGTGCCGCCCACCCGGCACTGCCGCCCACCCGGCACTGCCGCGTGCGCGGCACACGGGCGCGCCCCTGCGGGGGCGGGCACACCGCACCTCTTCCGAGCGGTCCCCACCCGCGGTAGGGGCCGCCCTTATCCGGGGGCGTCCATGAGCCGCCCCCGCCCGGTCGGTTACTTGACGTCTCCGGTGAAGATCGCCGGATCCGAGTCGAAGTCGGGGGTGACCTCGATCTGGATCAGCTTCTCGCCCTTGGGGAGTTCGCAGCCCCAGGGCACGTCGAGGGAGCGGCCGGAGAGGAGCTTGGTCTCCGGGCCGCCCTCCAGGCCCGCCTCGGAGTCGAAGACCGAGTCGGAGCTCTTGCCCTTCCGGCCGTAGGAGCAGTTGACGGTGAGCTGCGTGGCGTCGATGGGCTTGCTGCCGCCGTTCTTGAGCCTGACCGTGAACTTGAGGTAAGGCGTGTTCTCCGGGTCGGCGTACTCACCGGTCACGGCCCGCTTGAGCCCCGTGAGAGCGACCTCGATGTCCGGCTCGTAGACGACGGTGTCGTCCAGTGCGTAGACCCCGTCCTCGTCGTCCGCGCCGTCCGCGCTGTCGTCGGCGGCCTGCGTGGCCTCGTCGTCCGCCGCGGCGGCGCCGTCGTCCGCGGCGGCGGTCTTCGTGACGGTCACGGTGGGAGCCGGCTTCGCCTCGGTTCCTCCGGTGACGCCCACCGTGACCAGGGCCGAGATCACGGCCGCCGCGACGGCTGCCGCGGCGGCGACGAGGACGGTACGGCTCTTCCCCGGCGGCGCGGGCGGAGGGACCGCCGGTCCGTAGGCCGGCATGGGCGGTGGTGTGGTGTCGGCGCTCATGGCCCCCCTGGTGCGTGCTGTTGAGATCTAAATGATCTCCCCTCGAAACGGAATGTGAAGCCCCTGTAATGAAATCGTGCCCATGGATGCCCGGGGCTACGACCTGACGGCGCGGAGGCTGGTGGTGACCCGTGTACTGCCGGTCCGGCACCCAGGGCCCCTCGCGTGGAGCAGGCCGGAGCAGGGCCCGCGAGCCCGGCCCGAGCCGAACGAGAGTCCCTAGCCCGCCGCCGGTTTCCGGAAGGCTCGTACGGCGAAGCGGGGGTCGGGGCGCGGGCGGTCCTGGTCCGGGAGTCCGGCCAGGCGCGCGGCGAACTCCTCGGTGCGCGGCTCGCCGGGCGGCAGCATGGTGAACCAGCCGCGGCGCAGGTCGGCGATGGTGTCGCGGGGGCTGCGGCCCTGCCCGGTGCCGCGGAAGACGGTGTGCCCGGCGGGCCGGAGTCCGTGCCGGGTGGCGTGCGCGGTGACGGTGTCCGCGGCGTCGGCCGCGGGGCGGTGCGGGCGGGAGGCGAGGACGACGTCGATGTCGCTGCCGACGTCGTGCGCGGCGGCCTTGTCCACGGTGGTCACGTACACCCCGCCGGGGCGCAGTACGCGGGCGCACTCGGCGACCACCGCGCGCACGTCCTCGGGGTCGGCCAGCAGGTGCAGCAGCCAGATCGAGGTGACCGCGTCGAACGAGCGGTCGGGGAAGGGCAGCCGGCGGCTGTCGGCCCGCACGATCGCGCCGGGCAGCCGCGCCGAGGCCATGCGGACCATGGCGGGGGTGAGATCCACGCCGGTCACCCGCAGCCCTGGGCGCGCGACGGCGAGCCGCCGGGTGACGATCCCGGTGCCGCAGGCGACGTCGAGGAGACGCCCCGTCACCCCGGGGGTCAGATCGAGAACGGCCTGTACGGCGGCTTCGGCACGGGCCTCACCGCCGCGGGAGGCGTCGTAGCGGGCGGCTTCCTTCTCGTAGTCGAGCACATGGCTCAGTGTGCTCCGTGGCCCGGGGCGACGTCCTCCACCTTCCGGGCGAGCTGGAAGTCCTTCTCGGTGACGACGCCGCCCGCGCTGTGGGTGTTCACGCTGAGGGAGACGGTGTTGTAGCCGAGGGCGAGGTCGGAGTGGTGGTCCAGCTCGTCCTGGATGCCGGCGATGTGCACGACCAGCGCCGCCGCCGCGAAGTGCGAGCCGAGCCGGTAGGCGCGGGTGAGGCGGTCGCCGTCCACGGACCAGCCGGGCAGTTCGGCCAGCCGGTCCTCGATCTCCTTCTGCGACAGCGGTTCGACGGCCATGGCGCGGGGCTCCCTTCGGGTCGTGACGGTCCGGCGGCCTTGGGGAGGAGGCATCCCTCCCGAAGGGCTCGCGAGGGAGCAGGCATCCCTTCCGAGGGGCTCGCGCCGGATACGGGTTCAGCCTGCCACGTCGGCGGCGAAGGAGACGTGCCGACGCGTCGGCGGTGGGTGCGGCAGACGGTGCGCGACGGTGTCCGAGGCGTACCCGCCCGGCCGCACCCGGTGCGGGTTCGTCCCACAACCAGCCATACCCGAGGGGCGGTTGCGGCTACCCTGCGTGTGCCGACCGATACCTGTCCGCAACACCGGGGGATGCCGTGCGAGAGTTCACCGAGGACGCGGGGCCCGTCCCGGAAGCGGAGCGCCTGGTCCCCCTGGACGTGGACGGACTGACGGTCTACATGGCCGTGCACGACATGGGCGGTCGCCCCGGGGACGAGCGCGAGATCTCCGGCGGGCGCCGCACCCTGGAGGAGGCGCTGGACGGGCTGACGGGGGTGGCCCGCGCCGTGGTGGGCAGGCTCCGGCAGTCGGAGGCGTCCCGGGTCCGCGTGCAGTTCGGCTGTGAGTTCGCCCTGGAATCGGGGTCGGTCGTGGCCGTGGTCGGCAAGGCCCGTGCGTCCTCGTCCTTCACGGTCGAGCTGGAGTGGGAGGGACGGTCCGCACCGTGACCACCGCCGCGGAGGGCTGGGAACGCCTGCTCAAGTCCGCGACGGTCAGGGTCCACGGGCGCTACCCCGGCACGGGCTTCGTGGTGGCCCCCGGCCTGGTGGTCACCTGTGCCCATGTGGTCGCACAGACCGGGAAGGATCTGCCCGGCCGGCTGGACGGCCAGGTCGTCGCGCTGGACCTGCGCTTCGCTCTGGAACCGGTGCCCGAGACCTACGTGTGGGACCGGGAGAACGGACTCGACCTGGTGGTGCTGCGCATCGTGGGCGATGCGGCCGACCGCCTCGCACCGGTGCTGATGTCCGGTGTGGTGGCGATCGGCGATCCGCTGTGGGCCTACGGTCACCCGGCGGACTCCCTCTTCGGGGCCGGGCAGTCCGCGACCTCCCGCTACGAGGGGACGGACCTGCGCAGCGACCGGCCCGGGGCACCCGAGCTGCCGCGAGGGTGGGGCACGCCCGTGGGACCGGGCTTCAGCGGCAGCGGCGTGATCAACCGCCGGACCGGGGCCGTGTGCGGGATGCTCTGCACGTCGGACCACGGCGGCAGCGCGCACATGATCCCGGTCGCGGAGATCCTCGGCCGTTGTCCGGCCGCCCGGGACACCGCGAACCTGCGCGGCGACTGGCTCGGCACGCTCGACGACGACCAGATCGCGGCCGGCGCATGGTCCTTCCCCGGCCCGCTGCTCCGCCGGTACCTGCGGCTCGTGGCCAAGGCCGCGGACGCACAGCCGTATCCGGTGCTCCGGGGGGTCGACCCGGACATACCGCTGTCCAGCGTGTTCGTGCGCCGGCAGGCGAGCGCGACGGCCCGCGGCACGGCACATGAGCGCGCCGGGCAGCCGGACGCGTCCGTGCCGGACCAGGTGCGGTTGCCGGCCGAGGTGCTGTTCGGGCTCGACGAGGACGTCGTCCTGGTCGGGGCCCCCGGCTCGGGCAAGTCGAGCCTGCTGCGCGCCGCCGTGCGCGAGCTGGCCGGCCGCTGGGAGCGGGAGGGCCGGCAGCGGGAGGACTGGAACCGGCTCGTACCGGTGCGGGTGCACGCGCTGGACCTCGACACCGACGAGACCGGCCCGGCCGCGCTCGCGGCCGGGCTGCGCGCCGAACTGTCGGAGCAGTGGGACACGGCGGAACCGTGGTCCGGGAGCCTGTTCGCGGGCCCTCCGGCGGCGGGCGCACGGTGGCTGATCATGGTCGACGGGCTGGACGAGATCAACGACTCCGTGCGCCGGCAGAAGGTGATGCGCCGGCTGGGACACCTGCGCAAAGAGGACCCGGAGCACCGTGTCTACCTGTGCCTGGTGGCCACGCGGCCGCTGCCCGGCCGGGAACTCCCCACCGCATGGGGCAGGCGCTTCGAACTCATGCCCCTGGAGCCCGGCGAACTCACCGGATTCGCCGAGAAGTGGTTCAGGGCTCTCGGGGTCGACGAGTGGCGGCAGTCGGCGGAGCGCTTCACGGCGGAACTCCGCAACGCGGGGATGACCGATCCCGCGCGCAATCCGCTGATGGCGTCCATGCTGTGCCAGTTGTTCTTCCTGAACCAGAAGGCGGCACTGCCCAGGGGCCGGGCAGCCGCCTACGACGCCTTCGTGAAGAGCATGCACGAGCGTGCTCCGGCGCGCAGCGGCTCCGGTCCGGAGGAACAGACCCGTGCCTCCCTCAGGGACAGGCGCTACAGCCCGGACGTCGAACGGGTCTTGGAGCAGCTGCCCGGCCGGCTCCCGGCCTCGCTCCGGGCACTTGCCCTCGCCCGGCACGACGGTGACCGGCGGTCCGCCGTCGACCTGCTCACGGAGCGGAGTGCCGGCCTGTTCCCGCCGGATACGGCCCCCAAGGACCGGGACGAGCCGGTGCGACGGCTGATGCCGGAGCTGCTGCGGACGAGCGGGCTGCTGGTCGAGGACGGCACCGGTTTCACGTTCGTGCACCAGACCTTCGGCGAGTTCCTCACGGCCCAGGCCATCGTCGGCGACCCCCGGCGCAGCAGTGCGGAGTTCCAGCGCGTCTTCGGGCTTCCCGCGATGGTGGCCGCCTTGGGCGGTGCCTGGCTCGGGGTCCGCACGCCCGGCACGGATTCACTGACCCGGTTCCTCGTGGAGGCGTGGAACGCGCACGCGCAGTGGCGGTCCCGGCTGTCCCGGGTTCTCGGCCGGATCGCCCCGACGGCCGAGGGGGCGCGGTTCGTCGCCGCCGTCGTGGCCGACGGCGCGGAACTGGACGCCGGGGTGCTGAAGTCGGCCACCGACACCCTGCATCTGAAGGCACAGGGGGGCGACCTGGCCTCGGCAGCAGCCCTGGCGCGCATGGGAGACCGGCGCGGGGACCGCATCCTGTGGGAGAAGGCGTCGTCGGATTCGTGGGCACCCCAGGAGCAGATCGCCGCCGCACAGGTGCTGGCGGACCTCGGTGACCCCCGCGGGATCAACGCCCTGCACACCATGGCCACGACGCATCCCGCACTGGCCATGGAGGCGGCCGAGGAGCTGGCCCGGCGCGGTGACCAGCGGGGCGCCGATCTGCTGCGCGGGGCCATCCGCGATCCCGACACCGACACCGACCTCCTGCTCAAGGCGGCGGCCGCCGCCGCCCGCCTCGATGCGGCGGCGATCCCCGAAGAGCTGGTGGCACGCGCCTTCGAACCGCGGTGCCCGGCACGGAGCCGCATCGCCGTCGCGCGGTACCTGGACCGCCACGCGGACGCCCGCGGCGCGGACGCCCTCGCCGGCATGGTGCGCAACCCGCCCTCCGACTGCGACGCCCTGCTGCCGCTGCAAGCTCTCGGCGGCATGCTCTCTCACACCACGAAACCGTCCGGCCACGCCCGGACGGCGCTGCGGACCCTGGCGGCCGACCGGACGCTGCCGGTCACGCTGCGGCTCACTGCCGCGCAGTGTCTGCACCAGAGGTGGCGCGAGGAGGAGCCGCTGTTCTCGGTCGCCGTGGACCCCCGGGTGCCCCCGGACGAGCGGCTGGCCGTCCTCAACCGGCTGCCCAAGCACGACCCGCGTTCGGCGACCCTCGCCGGCGCCCTCGTCCGTGACCGCCGCGCCACTCCCGCCCAACGCGTCGAGGCGGCCCGGTGGCTGGCCGGGCACACCACGAACGAGAAGACGGTGGTCGCGCTCCTCGCCGAGGACGATCTCCTCCCGGAGTTGCGGATGGCGCTCCTGACCGGTGCCTCCGAGTACTCCGTCGACGGCAGCGAATGGTGGCGGAAGGCCATGGCGGCCGCCGTCCGCGACGGCTCCCTGTCCGTCGGGCAGCGCCGTGATCTCGTCGACCGGCTCGCCCGGGTCGAGGCAAGGGACCACCGGTGGCCCGGCCACCTGCTCTCTCTCGCGGCCGCGCACGGACTCCCCGGCTCCCTCAGACTGCGTGCCGCGGTCCGGGCCCACCGGCACTCCGGCGACGGAACGTACGGCGCACTGGTCCTGGATCCGAGCCTGGAGCCGCGCTTCCGCGCCGAGGCCCTGGCCAGGGCTCTGCTCGACGGGCTCGCCCTGCTCACCGTCGCGACGGCCGCCGCCGTCCGCCGGCTGGTGTCCGGTCTCGTCGCGTTGATCTGCGCTCTGGCCATCGCGGCCCTGCCGCTGTGCGCCGCGGTCGCGGCGGTCGCCCTGGACGAGGCACACCGGTCCGCCTCGCCTCCCGCCGTCTGGAAGCAGGGACTGTTCGCGGCGGTCACCGTCGTGTCGCTGGTCACCGTCTTCTCCCGGGTGGCACGCCACGGACGCAGCGCCCGGCAGAGGATCACCGCGCCTGAGGTCTTCGGGACCGCCGCTCTCTCCGCGGGAGCGTGCTTCTACGGACTGAGCCACCAGGCGGCGCTGCACGGCTGGTGCCCCGCCGTCGGTGCCGGTGCCGCCGCTCTCCTGCCGGCGGCCCTGTCGATGACCGTGTGGGACGGCGGCCGTGGTGCCGGTCCGCGGCCGGTCCGAGGACGCGGAGGGGGTTTCGGGAGACTCGGAGCGAGGGGGGCGCGTGCCGTTCCGCACGGCTGGTCGGACCACAGGAACTCGGCACGGCTCCTGCTCACCGTCCTGGCGGCAGTCCTGGCCTGGCTGGCGGTCACCGATCCCGCGTCGCTCGGCGCGCTCACCGGCCTCGGCACCCGGCTCGCGGCCCGCATCCCCTGGACCGGACGCGTCACGGTCACCTGGTGAGGCCCGCGGGGTCCGGACCGGCCGGCCGGAACCGCGGAACACCGGCGGTGCCGCCCCGCGTCCGGCCGCGCCCGACGCGTGCGCCGTGCCACGGGAGACCTCACGCGGTCCTCGGCCGGGGACGACAACGGGACGATAAAGTCGACGGTATGACGATCGCCGCGTCCGAACCCACCGTCGCCGCCGCCGTCACGGGCCCGGGCGTCGGCCCGCTGCTGCGCGCCTGGCGCGAGCGGCGCCGGATCTCCCAGCTGGAGCTGGCGCTGCGCGCGGATTCCTCCGCCCGGCACATCAGCTTCGTCGAGACCGGCCGCTCCCGGCCGAGCGAGGAGATGGTGCTGCGGCTCGCCGAGCGGCTCGACGTGCCCGTCCGGGAGCGCAACGCCCTGCTGCTGGCCGCCGGTTACGCCCCGCGCTTCCCGGAGACACCGCTGGACGATCCGGCGCTGGAGGCGCTGCGCGACGGCATGGAGCGGCTCATCCGGGGTTACGAGCCCTACCCCGCGCTGGTGGTCGACGCCGGGTACACGGTCGTCGCCGCGAACCGGGGCATCGCCATGCTGCTGGAGGGCGTGCCGGACGAGCTGATGGCCCCGGCCCCGAACGCGATGCGGCTGACACTGCACCCGCAGGGGCTGGCGCCGCGCATCCGCAATCTGCCGGAATGGCGCGGGCACCTGCTGGCCCAGATGGAGCGGGAGATCGCCCTGCACCGCTCGGACCGGCTCCGCGCCCTGTACGAGGAGGTGGCGGCCTACCCGGTGCCCGAGGAGCCGCCCGGCGACGAACCGGCCGAGCCCGTGCCGTACTTCGCGCTGCCGCTACAGATCGAGCACGCCGGCCGGATCCTGTCGTTCGTGTCCTCGATCTCCACGTTCAACACACCGATGGACGTGACCGTCGCGGAACTCGCCATCGAGACGTTCCTGCCGGCGGACCGGGCGACCGCCAAGTACCTGCACACCGTGGCTGGTTGAGTCCGCACCGGCGCGGTTCGTCGTCTCGGTCACGTGTGCGGAACGGCGACCCGTGACAGACTGCTCCCCGCGTACCGGCGCGTAGGGGAGGACGTGGCGTGAGTGAGCGGCGGGCCGCGCCCACCGTGGGCCAGGTGGTGCTCGGCAAGCGGTTGCAGGAGCTGCGGGAGGCTGCGGGGCTGAGCCGCGAGGAGGCCGCCCGGGTCCTCAGGGTGGCGTCGGCGACCGTGCGGCGGATGGAGATGGCCGAGGTCGCGCTGAAGATCCCGTACGTGCAGGTGCTGCTGACCACCTACGGGGTGGCCGAGGAGGAGGCCGACGCGTTCGTCCGGCTGGCCGAGGAGGCGAACCAGCCGGGCTGGTGGCAGCGCTACCACGATGTGCTGCCGGACTGGTTCAGCCTGTACGTCAGCCTGGAGGGTGCCGCCCGGATCATCCGCTCCTACGAGCCGCACTTCGTGCCCGGCCTGCTCCAGACGGAGGACTACGCGCGCTCGGTCATGGAGGCGGGGACGATCGGCCAGACCTCGCCGGAGACCGTCGAGCGGCATGTGTCGCTGCGCATGGAACGGCAGCGGCTGCTGGAGTGCGAGGACCCGCCCCACCTGTGGGTGATCATGGACGAGACGGTGTTCAGGCGTCCGGTGAGCATGCGGCCCGAGGTGTTGCGGGACCAGCTGGACCGGCTGCTGGCGTACGCCGAACGGGACCGGGTGACGCTCCAGATCGCCGAGTTCGCGGCGGGCCCGCATCCGGGCACGTACGCGCCGTTCACGCTGTTCCGGTTCGCCGAGCCGGAGCTGCCGGACATGGTGTTCACCGAGTACCTGACCGGCGCCCTCTACCTGGACTCGCGCCGGGAGGTGGCCGCGCACCTGGAGGTGCTGGACCACATGACGGCTCGCGCCGCCTCCGCCCGGCGCACGCTGAAGCTGCTGCGGGAGCACCGCGAGAGCCTGTGACCCCGGGACACCGCAGGGGGGCCGGGTGACCCGTACGGGTCCGCGGTCGGCCGGGTGACCCGGATCCGCGGTCGCCGGGTGACCCGTACGGGTCCGCGGACGGGTGGGTTCCCGGGGCCGCCCCTAGGTTCGGAGTACGGGGCGAACCGAGGGAGCGCTCGTGACCGACACGCGGACACCGCCGAGAGAACCCGGCGCGGCCCTGCTGGCCGCCGGCCGGTTCTTCCGGCCAGGGACGCCCACGCCCGACCTGCACGGCGTGACGCTGACCAGCGGGCGCCAGGCGGACGCCTTCTACCCCGTCCGCGGTGCCGGAGGGGTGCAGCCTGGACCACGCGGGCGGCCCCGGCATGGGCGGCGACGGGCCGTTCGGCAGGGACTCCGGCCGCAGGAGCCTTCCGCTGGTGTCCGTGGAGAACTTCCATCTGCTGCGCAGACGGCAGACGTCCGACGACGCGAAGGAGGCCTGATGCCCTCGGACGCGGTGCTCTACCAGGCGGCGGCCCTGTGCCTGACCTATCCCGACGACGACTTCGTCGCCCGGCTGCCGCTGCTGCGCGAGGCCGCCCCGCAGCTGCGGGGGTTCACCGACCACGCGGCCGTCACCCCACTGCGGGAACTGGCCACCCACTATGTGCAGGTCTTCGGCCTCAGGAACCGGCACAGCCTGTACCTGAGCTGGTGGCACGACGGCGACACGCGGCGGCGCGGGATGTCCCTGGTCCGCTTCAAGGACCTCTACCGCCGGCACGGCCTGGAGTTCAGCGGCGAGGAACTGCCGGACTTCCTGCCGGCGGTGCTGGAGTTCACCGCGCGGACCGGCGACACCAGCCTGCTCACCGAGTTCCGCGACGGCCTGGAACGGCTGCGTGCGCGGCTGACCGACCACGGCACCCCGTACGCGGGCGTCCTGGACGCGGTGTGCGCCACCCTGCCGGCCGCACCCACCGGGGTACGCCGATGACCGCGTCGCCCCCGGCGTGCGACAGCTTGGCGGCCGGTCCTGTTCGTGCTCGCCGGCCATCTGGTGGGTCTGTTCGTGCCGGCGTCGTGGACGGACGCGGCGGGCGTCCGCGGCAGCTCGGCCCGCGTGCGGACCGGCGGGGCTGGAAGCGGCTCGGCGGCTGAACGCCCCGGGCAGGGCGGTGCCGCGCCCCCGGCGGGACGCGGCACCCGCGAGCGTCAGGCCAGTTCGGCCGTCAGCGTGATGGTCGTACCCGTCAGGGCCTGGCTGACCGGGCAGTTCTTCTTGGCGTCCTCGGCGGCGGAGGCGAAGCCCTCCGCGTCCAGACCGGGCACCTCGCCGCGCACGGTGAGGTGGATGCCGGTGATGCCCTCGCCCGGCTGGAAGGTGACGTCCGCCTTGGTCTCCAGCCGGGTGGGCGGGGTGCCGGCACCGGCCAGCCCGTGCGAGAGGGCCATGGAGAAGCAGCTGGAGTGGGCGGCGGCGATCAGCTCCTCGGGGCTGGTCTTGCCGTTCGCCTGCTCGGCGCGCGACGGCCACGACACCGGCTGCTGGCCGATGCCGGAGGAGTCGAAGGTGACGACACCGTTGCCTTCGAGCAGGTTGCCTTCCCAGACGGTGTGCGCGGTGCGCGTGGTTGCCACGTTGCTTCCTTTCGCGAGTGTCGCGGTACCCGGGGTTCCCGTGTCCCCCTATCCGATCACATCCGGGCTCATCGCACTCTGAAGACCGGCCCACGAGGGGTGAACGGAAGGTGACTTCCCTGCGGGATCAGATAGGCGTGTTCCCTGCGCACCCGCAGCACATCGCACCAGCCGTCGGTGATGACCAGCACCGGAGCCCCGGGCGGGAAGTCCTCGGCCCGGTGCAGCAGGTCGATGCCGGGCTGAAGGACCGTGCCGCCCCGCCCGTGCACCCGTACCCGGTCCGCGATCTCGGTGACCGGCAGATAGCCGGCGTCGTGCGGGGCCGCGTCGCAGAACACCACGCGGGCGGCCGGTACGTCGCGGGCCGCCGCGTAGGAGGCGATGGCGCCGAGCGCCTTGCCGAGCAGCCCGGGTCGCATGGAGCCGGAGGTGTCGAGGACCACCCCGAAGGTGCAGCGGGGCACCTCCTCGGGCGGGAAGTACCGGCCCGCGCGCGGGATGTCCGGGGTGGACGCCTGGCGGCGGGCCGGACGGGCGTACGACCGCACGGGCTCCGGACGCGGGACGAACTCGTCGAACCAGCGGGCCAGGAGCGCGTCCCAGGGCAGCGGCGGGTGGCTGAGGGCGCGGATCTCCTCGACCAGGCCGCCGGGCAGGAACCCGCGTTCCTGCGCCCGGTGCAGGTCCAGGCCGTGGGCGAGGCCGCGGCGGTAGAACTCGTCGAGGTCGACGTAGTCGCCGGCCGGGCGGAGGGGACCGCCGAGGACGTCGCCGACGCCCTTGCCGCGCAGGGTGGCCAGCCGGCGCATCCGGCGCAGGTCGCCGGCGAGGCGGTCGTAGACCTCCTCGGCGGACAGGCCCGCCAGCCGCGGGTCGTGCAGCAGTCCCTCGGGCATGGTGCCGACCCGCATCTCCACCAGCCAGCCGTTGACGACGTAGTCGCAGGCGACGTTGAACAGGTAGGCGTCACGGGTGCCGCAGCGGTCGCCGTGGCGCAGGGCGGCGTGCAGCATCTCGTGGGCGAGGACGAACCGCCATTCCTCGTCCTCGAGGCGGCACAGCGGGTTGACGTAGATCTCTCCGGCCTCGGGGTTCACGGCGGCGATCCGGATGCCGTGGGCGCGGGCGAGTTCGGCGTCGGCGACCAGGGTGATGCCGGCCGCGATGCCGCCGAGCAGCGGGTAGGAGCTGACGAACCAGCCGAGGGCCCGTTCCCAGGGGCGCTGCTCGGTGCGTTCGCCGTCCAGGGAGTCCCGGCGGCCGGCGGCCATGTCCATGGCGGCGGACACGGTGCGGGTCAGGGCGGTGGCGAAGGCCAGTTGCCGGTCGGGGACGGGGCCCCGCCAGGGCAGCCACTCGGTGAGCCGCTGGTCGGGCGCCCCGGCCGCGGTGCCGCAGTGCTCGTAGGCGGGCGGCAGGCCGTGGGCCCGCCAGCGCGCGGCGAGCCGTTCCTCGTCCCCGTCGGGGTAGCTCCCGGGCAGGTCCTCGGGAGGGGTGCCGACGGGGAAGCCCAGCAGGAAGCGGTTGACGACGACGCAGCGGGCGGCGAGGTCGTACCGGTCGGGCTGCTCCCGCGGGCCCGGGGCGGCCGGGACGTGGCCGAAGCCGACGTGCAGGGCGGCGTGCGCGAGGGCCCACGCCCAGGCGCCGGGCTCGGCGATCCGGTCGTGCCGGGCGTGCACGGTGGCGTCGGAGTCGACGACGAGCAGGCCGTCGCGCGGGGCGAGGGCGCAGTTCTCGCTGCGGCAGGCGCCGAATTCGACGGCGTCCAGCGCCGGGTTGGCGCGCAGCAGCCGCATCCCCTCGGCGAACGCCTCGCCGGCGAGGTCGCGCTTGTTCTTCGGCGGGGTGCGGTTCACCGCCGCGCCTCCACCAGGCGCGGCATGTCGCGGGCGGCCTCGACCAGGAACCACGACGGCAGCACGGGGTTGCCGTCGGCGTCGGAGGCGATGACGGTCTGGGCGACCTCGACGGAGATCTCGGCGAGCTGCACCAGCAGCGACTTGGCCCGGTAGGCGATCTGCCGGCCGTTCGCCGACATGTGCTCCTTGCTGACGGGCAGTTCCTTCACCAGCCGGCCGCGGAAGGACTCCGCGAGGTAGTAGAGCAGGTCCCGGTCCTCGAGGCGGTGCGGCCAGCGGGCGTCGCCCCTGAGGATCGCCTCGATCCCGAACCGGCTGCGGACGACCTTGACGTAGCCGCAGAAGGCGGTGGCGTGCGCGGGAGTGAGCGTGCCGTGCGCCAGGACGGTCAGCGTCGGCTCGTCGAGGTCGGGTCCGAAGGAGTGCAGGGCGTCGGAGAGCATGTGCCAGGAGCGGGGCGTGGAGAACGGCTCCTCGCTCTTGGGCGGCTTGGACCACAGGTGGTCCGGACGGTCGGTGAGGTGGTCCAGGATCCACGGGTGGATGCCGTTGCCCGCGGCCCAGGCCAGCCAGTCCGTGGCGGACACCTCCAGGTGGACGTGGGCGAGCCGGTTGACCAGGGCGGAGGCGAGGGGCCGGGCCAGGGCGTTGTCGGTGGCACGGTTTCCCGCGCCGATGACGATCGACCCCTCCGGAAGCTCGTAGGTGCCGATACGGCGGTCGAGGATGAGGGAGTAGAACGCCTTCTGCACGTCCGGGGTGGACGCGTTCAGCTCGTCCAGGAACAGGCAGTACGGCTCGTCCCGCGCGATCGCCTCCGGCGGGCAGAACACCGAGCGTCCGTCCCGGATCTGCGGCACGCCGATCAGGTCCTCGGGAGCCAGCTGGGTGCCGAGCAGGCTCACGCATTCCAGCCCGAGCGAGGCGGCGAACTCCCGCACCAGGGAGGACTTGCCGATGCCGGGCGCGCCCCAGAGGAAGACGGGCCGGACGGTGGCGAGGCCGAGGAGGAGTTCGGGGACACGGGCGGGGGTGACGGTGACGGCGGCCTGCAACGCGGGGATTCCTTGGGGGGTTCGAGGGATGTGCGACTCGAACAGTGTGGGCGGGCGGCGGTACGGGCGCAGCCGATTTTCAGGCGGCCCGCTCCTCCTCCACGCCCGGGACGAGCGGTACTTGCGGGCCGTCCAGTTCGCCCAGCCAGCGGCGCAGCACGTGGTGGACGTGCTCGGCGCCGGCCGGTTCCGCCCCGTCCTCGGCCGGTGCCGACAGCTCCCGCGGCGAGAGCAGGAACGGGCGGGACTGGGCGCCGCCGAGCCCGCCGTGGGAGCCGATCTGCTCCTCGAAGGCGAGGACTTCGCCGTCGGCGGGGTCGTAGGCGGAGTTCACCATGATGTCCGCCGTGTGCGGGAAGGAGTGGGTACGGCGGACGGCGTCGGCGGCGCCGGGTCCGAAGCGGGCCAGCGGCCCGGGCTCGTCGTCCAGCTCGGCCAGCGGGATCTCGGCGCCGTACGCCCCGAGCACCACACCGCCGTGTTCCTCGCTGCGCACCAGCAGGAAGCCGATGCCGGGGTGGTTGGCGAGGGTGGTGAGCAGGGCGGGGTGGCGGGCGTCGATCTCCTCCTTGGTCATGCGGTGCGGCACGTCCGGGAAGGAGACCAGGCCGAGGTTGCCGGAGGCCAGCACGATCGGCTCGCCGTGGGACGCGGGGCCGGCCGGGGGTCTCCCGGCCCGCCGGGCGGGACCGGGGCGGTGGCGGTCCTCCCTCTCCGGCACGGGCCGGCGCAGGGCCGCGCGGACGGCGGCCCGGGCCTCGGCACCGCTGCGGGTGCGTTCGGCGCGGCGGGGCACGTGCAGTCCGCAGCCGGCCCGGACGAGGTCGCCGAGGGTGAGGCCGTAGCGGGCGCGGAAGGTCTCGCCGGGGCTCTGTCCGTGGTCGGAGAGGACGACGATCCGGTAGGGGCGCGGGGCGTGTTCGGCGACGCGTTCGAGGAGGGCGAGGGAGCGGTCGAGGCGCTGGAGCACCTTCTCGGCGTCGCGGCTGTGCGGTCCGGAGTGGTGGGCGACCTCGTCGTAGGCGACGAGGTCGGCGTAGACGGCGGTGCGGCCGGCGAGCATGTCGCCCAGGACCGCGGCGACGACGACGTCCCGTTCGACGACGGTGGCGAAGGCGCGGACGAACGGGTAGAGGCCGCCCCGTCCGACGCGCGGGCGCTGCCCCCTCAGGCGGGCGCGGGTGGACTGGCCGATCTCGCGGGCCACCTCGGCGACGAAGGAGAGGGCGGTGCGGACGGCGTTCGCCGGGTCGGAGAAGTAGGCGAAGTAGCCGGCGCGGGAACGATTCGCCGGGCTGCGGCGGCGGGTGGCGATCGACAGCACGAGGGCCTGTTCGCCGGCGCCGCCGCTGAAGAGGTTGCCGCGGCTGGCCCCGTCGACGGAGAGCAGTCCGCCGTCGCCGGTGCGCAGGACGGCGCGGCGCTGGAGCTCGACGGCGCTCGTCGGCCGGTTGCACACCATCACCTCGCCGCGGTCCTTCTCGTACCAGCGGAAGGCCGGCACGTCGAAGTTGCTGCCGTGCAGGATGCCGAGCTGGCTGGCACCGGTCTGGCTGGACCAGTCGGTGCGCCAGGGGGTGAGGCGGTGGGTGGGCGCGGCACCGCCGCCCACCGGGGATGTGCCGCCGTGTGCCGGGGATGTGCCGCCGCCCACCGGGGACGCACCATCGCCCGCCGGGGGAACGCCGCCGCCCGCCGGCCGTGTGGCGTCGGCCGTCGCCAGCCAGCGGGCGACCGTGGGCATCAGGCCCTTGCGGACGGCGTCCGTGAGGACGTCGTGGCCGACGCCGTCGAGCTGGACGCAGACCAGGCCGGGAGTGGTGGGGCAGGGCGGGTGGGCCCGGCGGCCGCGGGTGGCCAGGCGGTGCAGGCGCCGCCGGTAGGCCTCGTCGTCGCGTACGGCGAGGGCCGCGCCGGTGGCGGAGGCGACGGCGGACATCACGGCGGCCACGATGACGGCCGTCTCGGGGGCGGCCGCGCCGCGGCCGGAGGGGTTGATGCGCAGGGCGAGCAGCAGCAGGGAGCCGTTGAGGAAGAAGACCAGCAGGCCGAGGACGA
This sequence comes from Streptomyces musisoli, assembly GCF_016741855.1. Taxonomy (GTDB): domain Bacteria; phylum Actinomycetota; class Actinomycetes; order Streptomycetales; family Streptomycetaceae; genus Streptomyces; species Streptomyces musisoli. The sequence continues at coordinate 456,498 of NZ_JAERRH010000001.1, forward strand.
ACGCGGGGACGAGCAGCAGCAGGCGCACCAGGAGGGGCCAGACCACGGCCGAGAGGACACCGAAGGCGCCGGCGCCGCAGGCGGCGGTGACGGCGATACGGGTGGTACTGTCGCCGTCGGCGGACTGGAGCTGGAAGTCGGGCAGGAGCCCGGCGAGGAGCAGCATGGTGACCGTGGAGACCGCCCACACGGCGACGCTCCGTCCGATCTGACTGGCGATCCGCCGCCACCGCATGCCCCCCACGCCCCGTACACCTCACGTCCCGGCCCTCACCCGCGCGTTCGGGCGGAAGAGGGGCCCCTCTCGCTTCGCCGGCCCGGTCGGGCCCGGCTCCACCTTGTCACACGGGGCGTCGTCCGCCCGGGCGGGCCGCAGGGAGGCCGGCCGTGGACACCGTCCGCCGGGTCACCGCCCTCGGGTCGCCGCACGCCAGGTCATCGTCCGCCTGGTCACCGCCGGTCGGTCACCACTCGCCAGGTCACCGCCCGTCGGCCACCGTCCGTTAGTCACCACCCGCCAGGTCACCGCCCGTCGGCCACCGTCCGTTAGTCACCACCCGCCAGGTCACCGCCCGTCGGCCACCGTCCGTTAGTCACCGCCCGCCAGGTCACCGCCCGCCAGGTCACCGCCCGTCGGCCACCGTCCGTTAGTCACCACCCGCCAAGTCACCGCCCGTCGGTCACCACCCGCCAGGTCACCGCCCGTCGTAGCCGGCCGTCGGCATCGACAGGCGCCGGTGCACCCGCGCCTTCATCTGTGCGTCGTACGACGGTTCGGCCCGCCCCACCATCTCCACGCGCACGCCCCGGCGCGCGCACTCGTCGGTGAACTCCTCCACCGAGGAAAGCGCCCGGCGCAGCACCCGCAGGCTGGGCGAGACGAACACGTCCACCCCGGGCCGCACTCCGTCCCAGAGTGCGCAGTGGTCGAAACGAAGTCCGCCGACGAGAAGTTCCCGGGCCACCACGTAGCCGCGCTCGGCGGCCCAGCGGGCGCACATGGCGTGCTGGCTGCGCGAATCCACCAGGAAGGGGTCGGCCTCCAGCTCCTCCAGGGGTGTCAGGCTCGCGATGGCGGTGACCCGCACCGGCGCGAACGCGCCGAAGGCACCCCGCAGCTGTCCCATGGCGTCCCCCTCACCTCCGGGTTTCGCCGCCGACCCTACTCCTGCCCGTAGGCTTCGGGGAGTCGCGTGAAGGAGGCGAAGAGGGTGCCGGTGGAGATCACCTGGTGGGGTCACGCAACCTGCACGGTGGAGGATGCGAACGTCCGGGTGCTCACCGATCCACTGTTCGCCCCTCGCCTGGCGCATCTGCGCCGCCGCCGGGGCGCCGTGCCCCCGGCCGAGGCCCACCGCGCCGACGTGGCGCTCGTCTCCCACCTCCATGCCGATCATCTGCATCTGCCGTCGCTGGCCCGCCTCCCCCCGGGCACGCGCCTGCTCGTGCCCCGGGGCGCACCACGGGCGGTACCCGGACTGCGCCGGCTGCGAGAGCTGCGGATCACCGAGGTGGCTCCCGGGGACGAGGTGCGGATCGGCGGGCTGCTCATCCGGGTGGTGCCGGCGCTGCACGACGGCCGGCGGCTGCCGGTGGGGCCGCAGCGCTCCCCGGCACTGGGCTACGTCGTGGAGGGCGAGGCGCGGACCTACTTCGCCGGGGACACCGGGCTGTTCGACGCGATGGCCGAGCGGGTCGGGCCGGTGGACGCGGCGCTGCTGCCGGTGGGCGGCTGGGGGCCGTACCTCGGGGAAGGGCATCTGGACGCGGGACGGGCCGCGCGGGCGCTGGCCCGGCTGGCGCCGCGAGCGGCGGTGCCGGTGCACTACGGGACGTACTGGCCGATCGGCATGGACGCGGTGCGCCCGCACGAGTTCCACGCGCCGGGCGACGAGTTCGTGCGGCTGGCGGCGGTGGCCGCGCCGCACGTGGCGGTGCACAAGCTGGAGCACGGGGAGAGCGTGCGGCTGGAGGTCTCGCGGTGACATGGCTCGCCGAGGCGTCGAGAACGGTGACGACCGGGTCCGCACAGCAGGCGGTCGGCTACCCCTCGCTGTTCTTGCTGGTGTTCCTGGGTGCGCTGGTGCCGGTCGTGCCGACGGGGGCACTGGTGAGTTCGGCGGCCGTGGTGGCGTTCCACCGGACGGAACCGTTCACGCTGGCGATGGTGTTCGTGGCGGCCTCCTCGGCCGCGTTCCTCGGGGATGTCACCCTGTACTGGCTGGGCCGGCGCGGGATGCGGTCCAGGAACGGGTCACGGTGGCTGGAGGCGATACGGTCGCGGGCGCCCGAGGAGCGGCTGGCGCAGGCCCGCGGGAAACTGACCGAACACGGCGTCGCGGTGCTGGTCCTCTCCCGGCTGGTGCCGGCCGGCCGCATACCGGTGATGCTGGCCTGTCTGATGGCGGAGTGGCCGCTGCGCAGGTTCGCGCGGGGGAACCTGCCCGCGTGCCTCGCCTGGGCGGCCACTTATCAGGTGATCGGCATTCTGGGGGGTTCACTGTTCAAGGAGCCGTGGCAGGGGGTCGTGGTGGCGATCGTGCTGACGTTCGTCATCAGCGCGGCGCCCGGCGTGTGGCGGCGGGTCCGGGCCACCGGGTGACATCCGGGGGGCGCGGGCACAACTGCTCACACCCGTGCGGCGCGAGGCGGGTGCCTCCGCTCACGCCCGTACGGCGCGAGGCGGGCACGACTGCTCACATCCGTACGGCGCGGGGCGGGCACGACTGCTCACACCCGTACGGCGCGGGGCGGGCACGACTGCTCACACCCGTACGGCGCGAGGCGGGCGCGACCGCTCACGCCCGTGCGGCAAGGCCCGTATCGGCAAGGCCGTCCCGGCACGGACCGTGCCGCTTCGGACGCGGCTCAGTCCAGGACCCTGGAGGCGCCCACCGGCAGGTCCCACAGGTCTTCCCGCTCCAGGCCGGCCTTCTCCCAGGCCACCCGCACCCGGGTGAGCGGCTCCAGGACCGGCTCCGCGGAGAGGATGAACGTGCCCCAGTGCATGGGGGCCATGCGGCGGGCGCCCAGGTCGAGGGTGGCCTGGACCGCCTCGTCGGGGTCGCAGTGGACGTCGCTGAGCCACCAGCGGGGGGCGTAGGCGCCGATGGGCATCAGGGCGAGGTCGATGCCGGGGTAGCGGCGGCCGATGCGGGAGAACCAGTGGCCGTACCCGGTGTCACCGGCGAAGTAGAGGCGCTGTCCGTCGGGGGCGGTGAGCACCCAGCCGCCCCACAGGCTGTGGCAGGTGTCGGTGAGGGTGCGCTTGGACCAGTGGTGGGAGGGCACGAAGTCGAAGCGGACATCGGCGAGTTCGGCCCCCTCCCACCAGTCCAGCTCGGTGACGCGGGTGAACCGGCGCCGGCGGAACCAGCGGCCGAGGCCCGCGGGCGCGAACACCGGGGTGTCGCGCGGGAGCCGGCGCAGGGTGGGGGCGTCCAGATGGTCGTAGTGGTTGTGGCTGATGACGACGGCGTCGACGCGGGGCAGGGTGTCCCAGGGCACGCCCACCGGCGTGATGCGGGCCGGGGTGCCGAGGATGCGGCGGGACCAGACGGGGTCGGTGAGGACGGTCAGCCCGCCGAGCCGGACGATCCAGCTGGCGTGTCCCGCCCAGGTGACGGCGAGGGTGCGGGTGTCGACGCGGGGCAGCGGGGCCGGTTCGTACGGCAGGCGGGCGATGTCGCCGAGGCCTTCGGGGCCGGGGCGGACGGCGCCTTCGCGGGCGAAGCGGGCGAGGGCCTTGAGGCCGGGCAGGGGCGCGGTGAGCCGGTCGTGGAACGTGCGGGGCCAGACCCGGTGTTCGCTCAGGGGGCGGGGCTCGGCCAGCGGCGGAAAAGGGGGCGCGAGGGGCTTCGGCGTGCGGGGTTCGTCGGCTGTCGTGGTCGTCGTGGTCGTCGTGGCCGGGCCGGGCTCATGCGTCTGCTGCGTCATCGAGGAGGCTCCCATCGCTGAGCGTCGTCGCGGAGATCGTCGAAGGCCGACCTCAAGGAGATCAACGCGCGCCGCACGTGCGGCAGTTCCAACGGTGCGGGGGACGTGAGGCATTCCGTGCGTTCCTCGTCCGTGCCGCCCAGCAGGGGCCCGGTGGCGAGCCGTACGCGCAGCGCCCCGAGGTCGTCGCCGAAGCGGTGGCCGCCGGGCGCGGGCATGCCGAGCCGGGCGGTGAGGAGTTCCTCCAGTTCCTGTGCGTCGCCGACGCCCTGGGCGGCGAGCGGTTCGCGCAGCGGCCCGAGGTCGACGTACAGGTGGCGGCCGGCCTGCGGCGGCCGGGCCAGCGCACCGGCGGCGACGACCGCGGCATGCGCCGCCGCGGCCACGCGCGCGTGCAACCGGACGGTGGCCTCGCGGCGTTCGGTGACGGGCGGGGGTTCGTCCAGGGCGTAGCCGGCGGCCGCGGCGACCGGGGCGGCGATCCGTGCGCCGAGCGCGGTGAGGATGTCGAGCACGCGCGCGTGCAGGTGGCGCCCGCCGTCGGTGGCCGGGAAGCGGGCGACGGCGGCGGGCCAGCCGGGGGGCAGCAGCGCGCCGGACAGGTCGGTGACGACGGTGACCTGGTCGGGCCACATCTCGGCGGGGCTGAGCAGGACGGTCTCGTGCGGGGCGTGCACGGTGTCGCGCCAGGTCTCGTCGCTGACCAGGTGCAGGCCCTCGGCGGTGGCGGCCTCGACGGTCTCGTGCAGCAGTTCGGGCGGGGTGACGGTGGCGGTGGGGTCGTCGGCGACGGACAGCACCAGCAGCCGTGGGTCGCCGCCCTCGGCACGGACCCGGCGGATGGTCTCGAGCAGGGCGTACGGGTCGGGGACACCGCCGCTCTCCGGCGGGGTCGGCACATGGAACACGGGCCGGCCGAGGAGCCGGGCGTACGGTGCCCACCAGGCGGCGCAGGGGCGGGGCACGAGGACGTCGGCGCCGTCCCCAGCGAGCGCGGCGGTCAGGGCGAGCAGCAGGGCGGGGGCGCCGGGGCCGGCGGCCACCTGGTCGGGGCCGCAGGGCAGTCCGCGGCGGGTCCAGTAGCCGCAGGCCGCCTCCAGGAGGGCGGGGGCGCCGCCGACGGGCAGGGCGTCGGCACGGCCCGCCGCGGCGGCGAGTACGGCGGAGAGTTCGGGGAGCACGGGCAGGCCGTCGCCGGGGAGCGGCGGGCCGTAGCGGACGGGGCCGTGGCCCTCCCCGGGGTCCGTCCGCCGCATGTCCGCCTCCGCGCAGTCCGTCGTGCCCTACCGGCCCGTCCGGACCACACCGTGTCCCGTCCGGGCCGTCTGCCGTCGTTCCTGGCCCGAGCCGGCCCGTCCGGACCACACGTCGTGCCGTCCGGGCCGCTCTGTCGTTGTCGTTCGTCCGTGCAAGGCTGTCCGGACTCACGTCGTGCCGTCCGGACCGCTCTGCCGTTGTCGCTGGTCAGTGCCGGGCTGTCCGGACCTCACGCCGTGCCGCCCGGGCCGCTCTGCCGTTGTCGTTGGTCCGTGCCGTCCGGTGTCGTGTGCCGGATGTGCGTCGGTCGGTGCCCGTGTGGTCTCCTGTGGTGCCCTCCGGGAGGGTGTACCCGCCGGACGACGCTCCATGGCGGTTCCGGATCGGCCCGGGTCACATCCCGGTGGACCGGCCTCCCGTGGCGCGCAGGCGGCCGTACACCCGGTAGCCGGCGCCCGCGCAGGCGGCGGCGATCAGGGCACCGCCGACGGCGAGAGCCGGGACGGAGTCGCCGAAGGCTCCTCCCCGTCCCGCGTCCACTCCGTGCTGGACGGCAGCGTGGCCGTCCGCACAGGACGCGCCGTGGGACTCCGCGCACCCGTGGTCGTCGTACCCGCCGGCGTCCCGACCGCCGCCGTCCTGGCGGGAGCCGTCGCGACCGGAACCGTCCTGACCGGCACCGTCGTGCGCGGCGCTGTCCTGGCCGAAGCCGTCGCGGCCGGAACCGTCCTGACCACCGCCGTCGCGCCCGGAAGCATCCTGGCCGACGTTGTCGCGCCCCGCGCTGTCCCGGCCGCCTGCATCCAGGCGGGCAGCGTCGTCACCGGAACCGTCCTGACCGGCACCGTCCCTCCCGCCCGCGTCCTGCCCGCCGCCTACCTGACCACCACCTTCCTGAACGGTCCCGTCGCGCCCGGAGTTGTCCTGACCGGCGACGTCACGCCCGGCACCGTCCTGACCGGCGACATCGCGCCCGGCACCGTCCTGACCGGCGAGGTCCCGCCCGGCACCGTCCTGACCGGGGACATCGCTCCCTGCGCTGTCCTGACCGAAGGCATCGCTCCCCGCGCTGTCGCGGCCCGCGGTGTCCGGCCCGCTCTCCGCGCAGGGCTCGCCGTCCCGGCACCGGCTGCCCTCCGCGCACAGGGTGCCGTCCGCACAGGGCGCCGCCTGCGTGCCGGCCTCGTCGCACTGCGTGAGCAAGGGGTCCGTCTCCGCCCGGCCGCCGACGGTTATCCCGGCGGCGCTCCCCCTGAGAGCGGCCCCGGCCGCACTGCCGGCCCCGGCCCGGTTCGGGTGCCCGGTGCCGTCGGAGAAGGCCGTGGAGCCGACGCCCGGGGGACCCGGCACCGCTCCGGCGAGGGGGGCGCAGGAACCGGAGGCCGTTCCAGGGCCGGCCTCTTCGAGGAGGCGGGCGGCCACGGCGAGGCCGGTGGAGGCGGCGAGGCCCGTGGGTACGGCATGGTCGGTGGAGGCGGCGAGGCCGGTCGGGGCGGCGAGGCCCGTAGGGGCGGCAAGGCCGGTGGCGGCGGCGGGGCCGGTGGGGGCGGCGGACGCGGCGGGCCCGGTGAGGGCGAGCGCGGCACCGGCGGCGAAGACGGCGGACAGGGCGCGGGCGGTGCGGCGCATGGGTGCGGCTCCTCGTCGGGCTGCGGCGGGACGGTCGGACGGCCGTACACCGGCGCACCGGTACGACGGCGACGCCGTGCGGTACCCGGGTACGGGGCACGGGTCGTGCCCTCGCTGTCATGACAGCCCGCCCGTGGCCGTACCGCGCGCGGCCGGAGCCCATTCGCGGGACCCGCGGGGCCGCCCGGGTGACGACGGGCACCCGGGAGGACGGCTGGGCCGGCAGGGTGACAGCGAAGGGGCCGGCGGCGGAGCGAAGCGCCCCGGGTGACGGCGAGGGGTCCGGCTGACGACGGAACGCATGGGCGATGACGGGCGCCCGGGTCACCACGGGCGTGCGGGTCAGCGCGGGCGTGCGGGCCACCCCGGGCACCCGGGTCACCATAGGCGCCCGGGCGCCGTGGGCGTGCGGGTGGCCGTGGGGCGGTGGGGTGGCCGTGGGGCGGTGGGGTGGTGTGTACGAGGGGGCGTTGGCCGGGTGCCGTGCCCGGGCCGGAGGTTTTCCGTCCCCCTCGCAGGTGACTCGGTATGCGCTGACCGGATCGTCCGCTTCGCACTGCACCGGGGAGGTCTCTCCATGAGCACCAAGGTCTCGGACCACATCCTTGAGCGCCTGCGCGCTTGGGGCGTGGAACAGGTTTTCGGCTATCCGGGCGACGGCATCAACGGGCTGCTCGCCGCCTGGGGCCGCGCCGAGGACCAGCCGCGGTTCATCCAGTCCCGGCACGAGGAGATGTCCGCGTTCGAGGCGGTCGGATACGCGAAGTTCAGCGGCCGTATCGGGGTGTGCGCGGCGACGTCCGGACCCGGCGCCATCCATCTGCTGAACGGCCTGTACGACGCCAAGCTGGACCATGTGCCGGTGCTGGCGATCGTCGGCCAGACCAACCGGACCGCGATGGGCGGCTCCTACCAGCAGGAGGTGGACCTGCACACGCTGTACAAGGACGTCGCCTCGGAGTTCGTGGAGACGGTGACGGTCCCCGAGCAGCTGCCGAACGTCCTGGACCGGGCGATCCGGACGGCGTACGCCCGGCGCTGCCCGACCGCGCTGATCATCCCGGGTGACGTGCAGGAGCTGGACTACTCGCCGCCGACGCACGAGTTCAAGATGGTGCCGTCCAGCCTGGGGATGAGCGACTACACCGCGACACCGACGGACGAGGCGCTGCGCCGGGCCGCGGACGTGCTGAACGCGGGCGACAAGGTGGCCATCCTGGTCGGGCAGGGCGCCGCGGGCGCGGTCGTGGAGGTACGGGAGATCGCCGAGCTGCTCGGCGCGGGAGTGGCGAAGGCGCTGCTCGGCAAGGACGTGCTGAGCGACGATCTGCCCTATGTGACCGGGCCGATCGGGCTGCTGGGCAGCCGCCCGTCGTACGAGCTGATGCGGGACTGCGACACCCTGCTGACGATCGGTTCGTCGTTCCCCTACACGCAGTTCATGCCGGACTTCGGCAAGGCGCGCGGGGTGCAGATCGACATCGACGCGCACATGATCGGCATGCGGTACCCGTACGAGGTCAACCTGGTCGGTGACGCGCAGGCGACGCTGCGCCGGCTGATCCCGCTGCTGGACGGTGACCGGGGCGGCCGCGAGTGGTACGACACGGTGTGCGCCAACGTGCGGCGCTGGCACGAGACGATGGAGCGGCGGGCCGGTCTGAAGGCCGAGCCGATCAACCCCGAGTACGTGGCCCGGGCGCTGGACCCGCTGCTGCCGGACGACGCGATCCTGACCTCGGACTCCGGTTCGGTCGCCAACTGGTACGCGCGGCACATCAGGATGCGGCCGGGCATGCGCGGTTCGCTGTCCGGGACGCTGGCGACGATGGGCCCCGGTGTGCCGTACGCGATCGGTGCGAAGTTCGCGCACCCGGACCGGCCGGTGTTCGCGCTCGTCGGGGACGGGGCGATGCAGATGAACGGCCTGGCGGAGATGATCACGGCGGCGAAGTACCGCGACCGCTGGTCGGATCCGCGGCTGGTGGTGGCCGTGTGGAACAACCAGGACCTGAACCAGGTGACATGGGAGATGCGGGCGATGGAGGGCGCTCCGTCGTTCCTGCCGTCGCAGTCGATCCCGGACGTGCAGTACGCGGCGTTCGCCCGCTCGCTCGGGCTGACCGGCATCCGGGTGGAGAAGCCGGAGGACGTGGAGGCGGGCTGGCGGGCCGCCCTGGAGGCGGACGGGCCTGCGGTCGTCGAGTTCCTCACCGACCCGGCCGTACCGCCGATCCCGCCGCACGCCTCCTGGGAGCAGATGGAGGCGACGGCCGCGTCGATCCTCAAGGGCGACGCCGACCGCGGCTCGATGATCAAACAGGGGCTGAAGGCGAAGGTGCAGGAGTTCCTGCCGGGCCGGCAGAAGCAGTAGCCGTGCGCGGACCCGGTGTCGGGCTGGCGGCACCGGGTACGCGGTGCGGATCTTCGACCCTCTGGAGGGAGACATGCAGCGAGGCAGTGACCGGCTGAGCGTCCATCGGGACGACGAGATGAAGCACGAACTGAAGGGCCTGCTGCGGTCCGGGCATCCGACACGTACCGAGGAATGGCACGACCCGGAGCCGGCCGCGGACGACGACCCGGAGGTCTGGGGCGGACCGGTCGGTGGCCTGGGATCACCGGCGATGCTGGAACGGACCCGCACGGAGCTGGCCCGGCACCTGAGCCGCCACGCCTTCCCCGCCAAGCCGGGCGAACTGGCCCGGGCGCTGCGCCGGAGCAACGCGCCCGGCGGGCTGATCGACGCGGTGGCCGGGCTCCGGCACGGGAACCGGTACGAGAACGTGCAGCAGCTGGCGGAGGAACTGGCGGGCTGAGCCGCTCGCGGCGCCGGCGGACGGCGCGGACGAGGCAGCGGCACGCCCGGACGCGCGGAGCGGCGCCGAGCGAAGTGAAAGGAAGCTGAGAATCATGCGTATCGCGTTTCTGGTGGCACCCGAGGGAGTCGAGCAGGTCGAGCTGACCGAGCCCTGGAAGGCGGCCTCGGACGCCGGGCACGAACCGGTCCTGGTGTCGACCGAGTCCGGGAAGATCCAGGCGTTCAACCACCTGGACAAGGCGGACACCTTCCCCGTGGACGAGGTGGTCGGTGAGGCGTCGGCCGGATCGTTCGGCGGCCTGGTGCTGCCGGGCGGGGTCGCCAACCCGGACTTCCTGCGCATGGACGAGAAGGCCGTCGGGTTCGTGAAGGACTTCTTCGAGCAGGGCCGACCTGTCGCCGCGATCTGCCATGCGCCGTGGACGCTGGTGGAGGCGGACGTCGTACGCGGCCGGGTGCTCACCTCCTGGCCGAGCCTCCGGACGGACATCCGCAACGCCGGCGGCACCTGGGTGGACGAGCAGGTGAAGATCTGCGACCACGGCTCCAACCAGCTGGTGACCAGCCGAAAGCCGGACGATCTCGAGGCGTTCTGCGACGCGTTCCTGCACGTGTTCGCCGGGGAGACCGGCTGACCGGGCCCCCGGGGCTTGACCGGTCGGGCCCCGGGGCGTAGCCGACCAGACCCCGGGGCGTGACCCATCGGGCGCCGGGGCGTAGCCGACCGGACCCCCGGGATGCGTAGAGGGCCGGCCCTTCCCGGGCCGGCCCTTCCGCGTGCCCTGCCGGCCTTCCGCGCTATGCCGGCCCTCGTGCCCTGTCGGCCGAGTTCCGGACGCGCCTCGTGACCTGCCGGGCCGCTGACGCGTCTCGTGACCTCGCGGCCGGGCTCCCGGACGGGCCTCGTGACCTTCCGACCGGCCTCGTGACCTTGCGGCCGGGTTGCGGGCCGGGGCTTGTGGGCCGGCCGCCGGGATGCGGACGGGGCGCGTGCGCTGCCCGACAGCCTGGCGGACGTCTCTCGCGCGCTGCCGGTCAGGTCGCGGGCGTGCGCGGGGTCGCCGCCTCGCCGCAGCGGCGCTCGCGGGCGCCCTCGCGGGTGCGGGCCGCGCTCACCAGGCGGCGGGGGTTGCGGCGCAGATACTCGCCCTCCAGCTGCGCCATCCGCTCGTTGTGGGCCCGCAGTGCGTCGTTCGAGCCGTACAGGAGTGTGTCGTGGCGCGTGCGGTGGATCGTCTCCAGCTCCTTCATGAGCTGCTGGTCGTCCAGCCGGCTGGGGTCGACTCCGGTCATGGTGGTGCCCCGCTCATCGTGTTCGTTCATGGGCTACGGGTACCCGCCCGGCATGCACAGCCCCCGAGGAACCGGGAGGAATCCATGGATCTCGCGTTCCTCAGTCCACTGTACGAACATCCGGGGTACCGGGCCTCCGCATACGTCGGCCGGTCGCGGCACGACGAGGACGTGGCCCGCCGGCGTCGTCCGACCGCGTAGGCGGTCTCCCGGCCGCTGCCGGAGCGGGACGCCGAAGAGGCCGCCCGGCGGATCCCGGCCGGTGCCGGGCCGGACCGCCCGGAGACCCGACGAGGAGCGGCGGGCGCTGCCGCGCCCGTTCTACCGCGCCTACCGCGCCCGTTCGACCCGGCGTTCGTCCCAGACCGGCTCCGGGGTCTCGCGGACCCGGCCGTCGCTGCCGAAGACCAGGAAGCGGTCGAAGGAGCGGGCGAACCAGCGGTCGTGGGTGACCGCCAGGACCGTCCCCTCGAACGCCTCCAGCCCCTCCTGAAGGGCCTCGGCGGACTCCAGGTCGAGGTTGTCGGTGGGCTCGTCCAGGAGCAGCGCGGTGGCGCCGGCCAGTTCCAGCAGCAGGATCTGGAACCGGGCCTGCTGCCCGCCGGAGAGCCGGTCGAAGGTCTGTTCGGCCTGCTGGGTGAGTTCGTAGCGGCGGAGCCGGGACATGGCGGCGCCCCGGTCCTGGGCGTGCTCCTTCCACAGGATGTCGAGGAGGGTGCGGCCCTTCAGCTCGGGGTGGGCGTGGGTCTGCGCGAAGTGGCCGGGCACGACCCGGGCGCCCAGCTTCCACTCCCCCGTGTGCGTGACGTCCTCACCGGCGAGCAGCCGGAGGAAGTGGGATTTGCCCGAGCCGTTGGAGCCGAGGACGGCGACCCGTTCGCCGTAGAAGACCTCCAGGTCGAACGGTTGCATCAGACCGGTCAGCTCGAGTCCCGCGCAGGTGACGGCCCGTACGCCGGTGCGGCCGCCCTTCAGGCGCATGGTGATGTCCTGCTCGCGGGGCGGCTCGGGCGGCGGACCGGCCTCCTCGAACTTGCGCAGGCGGGTCTGCGCGGCCTGGTACCGGGAGGACATCTCGTGGCTGACGGCGGCGGCCTGACGGAGGTTCAGGACCAGCTTCTTCAGCTGGGCGTGCTTCTCGTCCCAGCGGCGGCGCAGCTCCTCGAAGCGGGCGAAGCGTTCCCGGCGGGCCTCGTGGTAGGTGGCGAAGCCGCTGCCGTGCACCCAGGCGTCCGCGCCGGCCGGGCCCGGCTCGACCGAGACGATCTTCTCCGCGGCGCGGGCGAGGAGTTCACGGTCGTGGGAGACGAACAGGACGGTCTTCCGGGTCTCCCGGAGCTGCTCCTCCAGCCACCGCTTGCCGGGCACGTCGAGGTAGTTGTCCGGCTCGTCCAGCAGCAGCACCTCGTCGGTGCCGCGCAGCAGCGCCTCCAGTACGAGCCGCTTCTGCTCGCCGCCGGAGAGGGTGCGTACCTGACGCCACTGGGCGCGCTCGTAGGGCACGCCCAGCGCGGCCGTGGTGCACATGTCCCACAGGGTCTCGGCCTCGTAGCCGCGGACCTCGGCCCAGTCGGCGAGGGCCTGCGCGTACCGCAGCTGGGCCGCCTCGTCGTCGACGGTCATGATGGCGTGCTCGGCCTCGTCGACCGCCTTCGCCGCCTGGCGGATGCCGGGCGGGGCGACGGAGACGAGCAGGTCCCGGACGGTCGTCTCGTCCCGTACGGACCCGACGAACTGGCGCATCACGCCGAGTCCGCCGGCGACGGTGACGGAGCCGCCGTGCGGCTTCAGCTCGCCGGAGATCAGCCGGAGCAGGGTGGTCTTGCCGGCGCCGTTCGGGCCGACCAGGGCGACGGCGGCGCCTTCGCCGACCCGGAAGGAGACATCGCCGAGCAGCGCTCTCCCGTCGGGGAGGTAGTACTCGAGGTGCGCGGCTTCCAGATGTCCCATGGGCAGGCATTCTCCGGGTCCCCCGGGGCCCGGGGCAAACTCATATCCGGCGGCGCGGCCGGACGCGGACGCCACCGGGCGACACCGGCGGCACGGCCGGACCCGGACGCCACCCGGACGACACCGGCAGCGCGGCCGGACGCGGACGCCACCCTGGGCAACACCGGCAGCGCGGCCGGACGCGGACGCCACCCCGGGGCCGCCCGCACGGCCCCTCGTTCCGGTTCTCCGCCCGCACGGCCCCGGGCCGGGGGTGCGACGTCGCGGCCCCGCGTGGGCTAGCCGGTCGCTCCCAGTGCCTCTCCCGCCGGGCCGCCCTCGCCCGCCGGTGCCACCACGGCGCCCTCCCAGGACAGGGCCCGCCAGCCGTCGGAGGGGGAGCCGTCCAGGATCACCACGCCGGTGTTGGCCAGCGGGCGGACCGCGGCGAAGGCTACGTCGACGTTGCCGGCGCGGGCGGCGGTCCACACCCGGATCGCGGCGCCGTGGCTGACCATGGCCACGGCCCGGGCGCCGCTCGCGGCGGCCTCGGCGATCACCGCGTCGTACCGGGTGAGGGCCTCCGCGCCGCTCTCCCCGCCGGGCATGCGCAGCGCGGTGTCCCCGGCCGCCCACGCGAACGCCGTGCGCAGGTACCGCTCGCCCTCGGGGGTGTGTCCGGGCACCATCTCCAGCCGGCCGGCGGACAGCTCGCGGATGCCGTCGCGGACGACGACGTCCAGGCCGCGGGCGGCGGCCAGCGGGGCGGCCGTCTGCTGGGTACGGATCAGTGTGGAGGCGTAGAGGGCCTCGATGTCCTCGCCCGCGAGCGCCTCGGGCAGGGCCGCGGCCTGGGCCTCGCCGAGCGGGGTCAGTCCCGGGCCGGGCGCGGCGGTGTCCAGCAGGCCGTCCACGTTGGACGGGGTCTGGCCGTGGCGCACTAGGATGAGGCGCATCCGGGGGGTTCTCCTCCCGTGCCGGGGGGAGGCCGGCGTGCGGGGACACAAGTAGCGGGCACTTCAGGGTAACCGCACCCCATGAGCCCAGACCTGGACCTGACCCCCCTCCAGACCGGCCGCACCGCCCTGCGCCGGCTGCTCGACCTCGACTCCCGCGTCTTCGAGGCGGCCGCCGCCTGGCACTGGCCCGGAGCCGAGCGGGTGCTGCCCCGCCTGAGCCGCAGCGCGAACCACGGGGTGCTGTGGTTCGGCACCGCCGCCGCGATGGCCGCGATCCGCACCCCGCGGGCCCGCCGGGCCGCCGTACGGGGGGTGGCCTCCCTCGCTCTGGCCTCGCTGACGATCAACACCGTAGGCAAGCGCTCCGTGCGCCGGGCGCGGCCGGTGCTGGACCCGGTACCGCTGGTGCGGCAGCTGAAGCGGCAGCCGATCACCACCTCGTTCCCGTCCGGGCACGCCGCGTCGGCGGCCGCGTTCGCGACCGGGGTCGCGCTGGAGTCCCCGGCCTGGGGCGCCGTGGTGGCGCCGGTGGCGCTCTCGGTGGCGGCCTCCCGGGTGTACACCGGGGTGCATTTCCCGAGCGACGTGCTGGCGGGGGCGGCGCTCGGGGCGGGCGCCGCCTTCCTGGTACGGCGTCTGGTGCCCACCCGCGCGCAGCTGCGGGGGCCGATGCGACCGCACGCCGAGGTGCCGGCGCTGCCCGAGGGCGAGGGCCTGGTGATGGTCGCGAATCAGGGCTCGGGCACCGCGGACCGGGTACGGGCACTGAAGGCCGCGCTGCCGGAGGCGGAGATCGTCGAGTGCGCGCCGGAGGACGTCGCGGACGCGCTGGCGAAGGCGGCGTCCCGGGCGCGGGTGCTCGGGGTGTGCGGCGGCGACGGCACCGTGAACGCGGCCGCCGAGGTCGCCCTGCGGCACGGTGTGCCGCTGGCGGTGCTGCCCGGCGGCACCCTCAACCACTTCGCCTACGACCTGGGCGTGGAGGACGAACGCGATCTGGCCCGGGCGGTCCGGCACGGCGAGGCGGTCCGGGTGGACGCGGGCCGTTTCGTCACCGCGGACGGGCCGGGGCTGTTCCTCAACACGCTGAGCCTCGGCGTCTATCCGGAGCTGGTGCGCGAGCGGGACCGCTGGTCGCACCGGATCGGCGGCTGGCCGGCCGGGATACTCGGCGCGCTGCGCGTGCTGCGGGCCGACCGGCATCCGCTGGAGGTGCAACTGGGCGGTGAGCGGCGGCCGTTGTGGCTGCTGTTCGTCGGCAGCGGCATCTACCACCGGATGGGACTGTCGCCCGGCCGGCGTACCGACCTGGCCGACGGGCTGCTGGACGTACGGGTGGTGCACGGCAGCCGCCGGCCGGCGCTCAGGCTGCTGGCAGCGGCGGCGGCGGGCCCGTTGACCCGCTCTCCCGCGCACGCGGCGGTCCAGGTGAACCGGCTGCGGCTGACGGGCATCGCGCCCGGCACCCCGCTGGCGTACGACGGCGAGGTCACGTCGGTGTCGGGCGAGATGACGCTGGAGAAGCTGCCGGAGGCCCTGACGGTCTACCGCCCGCAGAAGACCAGCGCCTGACACACCATCCCCCGGCGTGCCGTCGGCCCGCATGGACCGACGGCACGCACCGAGCGCAGACCATCCCTGACATGCCGTCAGTCCACATGGCAAAACGCCTGTCTCATCATGCGGAGCACGCGCGTACCGTGACGTGTACCGCCGGGGTGTCGCCGGACACCGGGCCGGTACGACGAGAAGGGGCAGAGCCATGCCGAAAGCGCGGGAGACGGCCGTCTACACGCACGGGCACCACGAGTCGGTGCTGCGTTCGCACACCTGGCGCACCGCCGCCAACTCCGCGGCGTACCTGCTCGGTTCCCTGAAGCCCCACATGCGGATCCTGGACATCGGCTGCGGTCCGGGCACCATCACGGCCGACCTCGCGGAACTGGTCCCGGACGGCCGGGTCACCGGCGTCGACCGGGCGCCGGGCGTCCTGGAGCAGGCCCGGGCCACCGCGGCCGGCCGCGGCCTGGGCAACGTCGACTTCGCGGTCGCCGACGTGCACGCCCTGGACTACCCGGACGACACCTTCTGTGTGGTCCACGCCCACCAGGTGCTCCAGCACGTGGGCGACCCGGTGCGGGCGCTGCGCGAGATGCACCGGGTGACGAAGCCGGGCGGGTTCATCGCCGTACGCGACGCGGACTACGCGGCGATGACCTGGTACCCGGCGGTGCCGGGGCTGGACGACTGGCTGGACCTGTACGAGCGGGTGGCCCGGGCCAATGGCGGTGAGCCCGACGCCGGGCGCCGGCTGAAGGCGTGGGCGCTGGACGCGGGACTGACCGATGTCACGGCCACCTCCGGCACCTGGACGTTCGCCACCGCCGAGGAGCGGGCCTGGTGGAGCGGCCTGTGGGCGGACCGCACCCTGGCCTCCGCCTACGCGGAGCGGGCCACGGAGGGCGGGCACGCGACGCCGGAACAGCTGGCGGCCGTGTCCCGGGCGTGGCGGGAGTGGGGCCGGCGGCAGGACGGCTGGTTCGCGGTTCTGCACGGGGAGATCCTGTGCCGTAAGGAGTCCTGAACCGCGGACCCGTCACTCGCGGGGAAGCAGCGGTCCGAGCGGGCCGAGGTCCAGGTTCAGGTCCTCGGGCCGCAGCCCGTAGCGGTCGCGCAGCTCGGCCATGCGGTCCTCCAGGAGCATCAGGGTGAGCCCGATCCGCTCCTCCTGCTCCTCGGTCAGCTCGCCGGTGTCGAAGCGGCGCACGGCCTGCCGTTCCATGAGCTGGCGCAGCAGCTCCACCACGGTCAGCACCAGCTTCACCAGGTCGCGCTCGACCGTGTCCGGTTCCAGGTCGAGCCGCTTGCGCGGGGTCACACGACCTCCTCGAAGGGTGAGGGGACCGCTTCGTTCACCGAGCTGATCAACGCGTTCAGGTCGATGCGTACCAGGTCGACGTCCGCGATCCGCAGGGTGATGTCGCCGGTGATGACGACTCCGCCGGCCAGCAGCCGGTCGAGCAGATCGACGAGCGCGATCTCGCGCCGTTCGACGACGGTCACGATTTCGCCTCCCCCGTGAACGAGTAGGCGGCCCACGGACCGGTGAGTTCCACCCGGATCCCGGCCGCCTCGTCCTTCGTGCGGTCCACCAGTTCCACGAACTCCTCGGAATGCTTGCGGGACACCAGGTAGGCGGCGTTGAGCACGTTCTGCCCCCGCGTTCCGGAGAGCGCGGGATTCTGCGCGGGGTGCAGCCGGAATTCCTCGGCGCGCTCGGCGAGGCGCTCGTGCAGGCCGTGGGCGAACCGTTCGGCCCGCTGCCACTTCTCCTCCTGCGCGTGGCTGCTCTCCCGTCGGCGGCGCAGGTAGTCGCGCCCGCTCGCGGGCCTCGCAGGGGCAGGGGCCTGCGCGGTGTCGGCGGACTCGGCGGGCCCGGCCTCCAGGTACACCTTCACGCCCCACTCCACCCGGTCGTGCAGCCGGTCGAGGAGGGACCGGAAGTGGTCCTCGCGCGCCTCGATCATCGTGCGGACGGCGCTGTCGTCACGGAAGACGGTCGCGAGCCGCAGCGGCAGGGGGGTGGTGACCGTGGTGAGCGCGTCGACCACGCCCTCGTGGGCGCGGGCGGCCGCGGACAGCCAGTCGAGGTCCTCCAGATGCGCCTTCAGCGCCTCCTCGGAGAAGTCGGCCTCCGGGACCGTACTGACCACCGCCACCAGCCCGTGGTGGTGCAGCAGCGCCGGCGGGGCGCCCCCGATGCCCGTCAGCTCGGCCTGCAGGGGCGTCCCGAAGGGGCGGCACACGGCGTACACGTACCGCAGTCCGGTCATGGTGCCTCCTTCGGAGCGCGAGTGCGGCGGCCCGGTTCCAGTTCCAGCTCCTCCAGCCGGGCCAGCCGTTCGCGCAGCTCGGCGTTCTCCCGCGTCAGCTCGTCCCGGCGGGCCCGGGAGGAGAGGGCCGGATCGCTCTCCCACCAGTCGATGCCCATCTCCTTGGCCTTGTCGACCGAGGCGACGATGAGCCGCAGTTTGACGGTGAGCAGTTCGATGTCCAGCAGGTTGATCCGGATGTCACCCGCGATGACGACACCCTTGTCGAGGACGCGTTCGAGGATGTCGGCGAGGTTCGCCCCCGAGCCCTGTCCGTAGGGCTCGGGGAAGCGGCCGGGCGTCGTCATCGACGGCCCCCGCGCCCCGCGTACTCGGGTTCCTCTTCCTCCTCGTAGGCGCCCTCCTCGTCCTCCTCGGGCTCCCCGGACTCCTCCTCTTCGCCCTCGGCCTCGTCCTCGTACTCGCCCTCTTCCTCCTCCTCGGGCTCCTCTTCCTCTTCTTCGCCCTCGTAGGCCTCGTCCTCGTACGGTTCCTCTTCGTCCTCCTCCTGCTCTTCCTCTTCCTCCGGTGCCCCGGCCTCGCCCTCCTGCTCTTCCTCTTCCTCCGGCGCCCCGGCCTCGCCCTCCTGCTCCTCCTCGGCCACCGCGTCCTCGTGGCTGCGGACCACCTCGCCGTCGCGGATCTCGCCGCGCCAGCTGTCCTCCGCCTCTCCCTTGAGGGTGATGAAGCGGGCGAAGTGCTTCAGGTCCAGCCTGGCCCGGCGGCCCTGGGCGCGCCAGATGTTGCCGGTCTTCTCGAAGAGGCCGGTCGGGTAGTACTCGATGACCAGCAGCACCCGGGTGAGGTTCTCCTCCAGCCGGTGGAAGGAGACCACGCCCTTGGTGGTGCCCTTGGCGCCCTCCGACGTCCACTGGATGCGGTAGTCGGGTATCTGCTCGGTCGTCTTCGCCTTCCAGCTGCGGGTGGACCAGAAGATCTTCGCCTGCCAGTCGGAGTGGGTGTCGTCGGCGCGGTTCGCGCTCTTGACGCCCTTGGCGAAGCTGCTGAAGCTCTGGTACTGGGTCCACTGGTCGTAGGCGGTGCGCAGCGGTACGCCGACGTCGATGGACTCCATGATCACGGTCGGCTTCCTGCCCGCGCCGCCCTTCTTGCCCTTGCTGCCCCCGAGGCTTCTGACGGCGCTCATCACCTTGTCCTTGACTCCGGTGCCGCCCAGCTCCAGCGCGGAGCGCAACGGGCCCTTGCCCTCGGCGAGCTTGCGGCCGCCCTCCAGCGCCAGCTTGGCGAAGCCCGGGCTCTTGCCCTCGGCGATGTCGTTCAGCTTGCCGGTGGTCTCGCCGAGCTTGCGGCCGAGGCCGGTGAGCATCTTCGTGGCCTGCGCGGCCAGGTAGTCCTGTGCCTCCGCCTTCAGCCGGTCGGCGGCCTCGCTGTGGGCGAGATCGGTCAGTGGGTTGTTCTTGGCCGCGCCCGTGGCCTTGCCCGCCGCCGAGCCGACGGATCCGAGGGTCTCGCTCATCGGTCATCGCCGCCCTTCGACCGGCCTCCGGTGGCACGCCGGGCGGCGTTGCCGGCCGAGGCCGTCTTCTTCGCGGCCGCCTTGCGGGCCGCGGTGCTCTTCTTGGCCGCCGTCTTCTTCGCGGGAGCCGTCTTCTTGGCCGCGGCCTTCCTGGCGGGGGACTTGTTCCCCGGCGCCTTCTTGGCCGGCCCCTTGCCGCGCGGCTCGCCCTCCCGGGCCTCGCGGCGGTCGCGGTCCTCCCCCTGGTCCTCTTCCCGGTCCTCGTCCCGGTCCTCCTCCCGGTCCTCGTCGCGGTCGGCGTCCGCCTGGCCGGCGGACTCCTCGTAGGCGTCCTCGTCGCCCTGCTCCTCGTCGTCGGAGCCGGACGGCAGCACGCCGGAGAGCTGGTCGCGCACCTGCGTCGTGCGGCCGTGCAGCCGGTCGGCGAGCGCGTTCATCTGCCGCTCGGCCATCGCACCGGTGGCGGCCTTGCCGACACCTCGCAGATCCTGCCGCAGCTGGTCCCCGATCTCCTTGAACTGGGGATTGTTCTTGAGCTGCTGGTTCACCACGTCCGCGAGCATCTTCGGACTGAGGTTCATCTTCTTGCCGGCCACCAGGGAGCCGACCGCGAGCGCCATTTTCAGCTTCTTGGTGCGCCCGAGCAGATATCCGGCCCCTACGGCGAGGCCCATCGCAGTTCGGTTCATCATCCCGTCCCGTTGCCTGTGGTGTTGCCGGAGCGCAGGGCGGTCTCCAGCCGGTCGAGCAGTTCGTCCTCGCGCCGGTCGAACTCCTCCTCGGTGATCTCGCCCGCCTCCAGCTGTTCTTCGAGGCGGGCGAGTTCGGCCCGTACGGTGGCGGGGTCGTAGTAGATCCGTTCCGCCTCGCGGAGCACCTGCCTGATGGCCCACGCGCTGCCCCGCACGGGTGCGAACGGCAGCAAGAGCACTTCGCCGATCAGTCCCACGGTGGTCTCCTTCCGCTCGGGCCCGGAGCGCTACTGCGCGCCGGCGTCCGCGCCGGCCGCCCGGCCCGCGGGCTGCGCCGGGCCGGGCTCGACGAAGCTGTACGGCGGCAGCGGGCCGTTGACCCGCAGATCGAGGTGGGGGCGGTCCTTGCGGACCTGCTCGACGGTGGCCAGGAAGTCCTCGGCGGAGTCCCGCGGGACCAGGAACGACACGTTCAGCAGCCAGCCGGTGGACTCGGGGCCCACGCTGACCGCAGCGGCACCCGGGGCCAGCAGGCTCTCGACCTGGCCGGCGTCTTCGGCCTCCTTGGCCTTGACGGCGGCGGCGACCATCTCGCCGAGGCGGATCTTGTCGTCGTAGCCGCCTCCGCCGGAACGGCGGTTGGCCTCGGCGAGGGTGCGCACGTCGGCGTTCTCGGCCATCACCAGGTGCAGGACCGCCTCTTCGACGTGCGTGGCCTTGACGTTGTACTCGACCTTGCCGTCCAGCTCCCGCAGCCGTTCCGCGTAGTGTTCCGCCCGCTCGTCGAGCACCTGCGTGACGGCGTCGTCGTCGGGGGCCACGCTGCCGAAGCGCATCGGCAGCACACAGCCGGCGGCACCGGCCTCGGCGAGCACGTTCTGGTGCGCGAGCAGATCCCTGCGCTTGGGCCGCAGATCCTCCGGGGCGTCACTGACCACGGCGGCCAGCTCACCGGTCGTGAGCACGCGCACGGTGCGGGCCGGCTCGCCCACCCCGGTCATGCCCTCGGGCAGCGCTGGGTGCGACCGTGCGGTGATCCCGTAGACGTAGGTGCTCACTCCTGCTCCTCCTTACGGCGCGCGGGGGCCTTGCGGGCGCGCGGCCGGGACTCGGTCTCCCCTTCCTGGCGGGCCTGGTTGAAGGCGTCGGAGATGGTCTGCGCCGCGCCCGACAGAGCGCCCTTGGACTTGCCGCGGGCACCGGACTCGGTCATCTCGCCGACGATCTCGGGCAGACCGGGGCTCTTGCGCGGCCCGGCCTCCAGGTCGAGCCGGTTGCACGCCTCGGCGAAGCGCAGGTAGGTGTCGACGCTGGCCACGACGACACGGACGTCGATCTTCAGGATCTCGATGCCGACCAGGGAGACCCGGACGAACGCGTCGATCACGAGCCCGCGGTCCAGAACCAGTTCGAGTACGTCGTAGAGGCCGCTGCTGCCGCCTCCGCCTCCGGTCTGCTGTGCCGGAACTACAGTCATGCCGGCGATTCCTCCTCGTGCGTAGTGGGTGCACTTTCTGCGCGGACGGGGTCACGCACCGTGGCGGCTCAGCGGCCGCCCCGCGGATCGGCCCTCCCGCGCTCGTAACGGCGGACGCGGCGGTAACCGGTCAGCTGGCCCCGCGCGTCCAGCTCGACCTGGTAGCTCGCCATCAGGCTCATGGTGTCGGGCACCCTCGCCAGTTCGAGGACCTCCACCTCCAGCGCCCAGCCGTCCTGCGTCTGCTCGAACGAGGACACCGACTCCGGTGCCAGGCCGGTGAGTTCGGCGAGCTGGGCGCGCGCCTGGCGCAGCACCTCCATCAGGGCCGGACGGTCACCGTCCGCCGCGTGCCTGTCTGTGTTGCTTTCCGTCTCCTGGGGCTCCTGGGAATCTTGTGATTCCCGTGAACCCTGTGACTGTGGTGTGTTTTTTGCGTTCGACATGGCCACCTCTCCCCTGCGTGTGGCCGTCTCGTCCGCGGCCAAACCTCAGGAGCGGACCGCGTGTGACGGGGACGCCGTCAGCCCTGCTCGGAGGGGTTACGTGGGTCAGCCACGCAGTGCCGCGAGGCGGCTCCGGGGCCGCTTGAGGGAGCGGCCGCGGCTCAGCACACCGGCCCAGGGGTCGGTGCGCGCCTGGCCCACGGCGTCCGAGAGGGTCCAGCGTCGGGCGTCGACACCGGGATCGTCCACCTGCTCCCAGGTTAGGGGCACCGCCACGGGTGCGCCCCTGCTGGCCCGGACGGCATAGGGGGCGACGGCGGTCTGGGCGTAGGCGTTGCGCTGCACGTCGAGGTACAGGCGGTCGCCGCGGTCCCGTTTGCGGGCGGCGGTGGTGAGCCGGTCCGGGTGCCGTGCCGCGGCGAACCCGGCCACGTCGTGGGCGAACGCGCGTACCTCGTCGAAGTCGTGACGGCCGTCGAGCGGGACGACGAGGTGCAGTCCGCGCGAGCCGGTGGTCATCGGCGCCGTGGGCAGGCCGAGTTCGTCGAGCAGCTCGCGCAGCCAGGCGGCGGCCTCCCGGACGGCCGCGAAGTCGTCCCCGGGGGTCCCGCCGGGCCCTTCGGGCACTGCGGGCGGATCGAGGTCGAAGACCAGCCGGTCGGGGTGGCCCGGGCCGCCGGCCCGGTCGGTGCGGGACAGCCAGCGGTGCAGGGTCAGACAGGCCTGGTCGGCGAGGTAGAGGAGGGTGGCGGTGTCGTCGCAGACCACGTGCGTGACCGTGCCGCCCTCCTTCGCGACCTGGGCGCGGGTGATCCACTCGGGGTAGTGGTCCGGGGTGTTCTTCTGCATGAACCGCTGGCCGCCCAGGCCGTCCGGATACCGCTCCAGCATCAGCGGGCGGCCCCTCAGGTGCGGCAGCAGGTACGGCGCGACGGACCGGTAGTAGTCGGCCAGGTCGCCCTTGGTGTACTCCTTCGCGCCCCCGCCGCCGGGGAAGAGCACCTTCCCCGGCCGCTGGATCTCCACCGTGCGGCGGCCCGCGCGGATGGACCGCGCGTCGCCGCGGCTCATCGCACGACCGCCTCCTCGACCAGCAGGCGGGCCGCCGCCGCGATGCCCACGGCGTCGATGCCGGCCGCGTGCAGCTGCTCGTCGGGGGCGGCCGAGCCCGGCATGGTGCGCACCGCGAGCCGGACCAGGCGGGGCACCGGCCGGCCGTCGGCGAACGCCTCCGCCACGGCGTCCCCTAGGCCGCCCTCGGGGTGGTGGTCCTCCACCGTGAGCAGGCAGCCGGTCTCCTCGGCCGCCCGGCGCAGGGTCTCGGCGTCGACGGGCTTGACCGAGTACAGGTCGATCACCCGCACCTGGATGCCGTCCTCGGCGAGCCGGTCGGCGGCGGCCAGCGCCTCGAACACGGTCGCCCCGGCCGCGACCACCGTCAGCCGGTCGTCCTCGGCGCTGCGCAGCGTCTTGCTGCCGCCGACCGGGAACTCCTCCTCGGGACCGTAGATCACCGGGGTCTTGCCGCGCGAGGTGCGCAGGTAGCGGATGCCGTCGAGGCCGGCCATGGCGGCGGTCAGCCGGGCGGTCTGGTTGGCGTCACAGGGGTACAGCACCGTCGAGCCGTACACGGAGCGGAACAGTGCCAGGTCCTCCAGGCCCATCTGCGAGGGCCCGTCCTGCCCGATGGCGACACCGGCGTGGGAGCCCACGAGGTTGATCCCGGAGCCGCTGATGGACGCCATGCGCACGAAATCGTGGGCGCGGGTCAGGAACGCGGCGAAGGTGGAGGCGTAGGGCACCCAGCCGCGCGCGGCGATGCCGACGGACGTGGCGACGAGCTGCTGCTCGGCGATGTAGCACTCGAAGAACCGGTCGGGGTGGGCCTTGGCGAACTCCTCGGTCCGGGTGGAGTCCCCGACCTCGCCGTCCAGGGCGACGATGTCGCCGCGGGCGGTGCCGAGCGCGGCGAGGGCCTTGCCGAAGGCGTCCCGGGTCGCTACCTCCTCGCCCCGGTCGTAGCGGGGGAGCTGGACGACCTCGGTGGTGAGCGAGCGCAGCGCGGCGGCGGCCTGCGGTTCGGAGACGCGCACGTGCAGGTCGCGCTGCCCGCCGAGTTCGGCGACGGCCTGCTCGGCCTCGGGCAGCGGTTTGCCGTGCAGGCCCTCGCGGTCCTCGACGGAGGCGACGCCCTTGCCCTTGAGGGTGCGGGCGAGGATCACGGTGGGCTGCCCGGTGGTGGACAGCGCCTCCCCGTAGGCCCGGTCGATCGCGTCGACGTCATGGCCGTCGATCTCGATGGTGTGCCAGTCGAAGGCCTGGAAGCGGCGGGCGTAGGCGTCCAGGTCGTGGCCGTGCCGGGTGGGGCCGCGCTGGCCGAGCCGGTTGACGTCCACGATGGCGATCAGGTTGTCTAGGTTCTCGTATCCGGCGTGTTCGGCGGCCTCCCACACCGAGCCCTCCGCCAGCTCGCTGTCGCCGCACAGCACCCACACCCGGTAGCCGGTGCGGTCCAGCCGCTTGCCGGCCAGGGCGATGCCGACACCGACCGGCAGGCCCTGGCCGAGCGAGCCGGTGGCCGTCTCCACCCAGGGCAGCCGCCGGGGTGTCGGGTGGCCCTCCAGCCTGCTGCCGAGCTTGCGGAAGGTGACCAGCTCGCCGTCCTCGACGGCACCGGCCGCCTTGTAGGCGGAGTACAGCAGCGGCGAGGCGTGCCCCTTGGAGAGCACGAAGCGGTCGTTGGCGGGGTGTTCGGGGCGCTCGAAGTCGTAGCGCAGATGGTTCGCGAGCAGGACGGCCAGCAGATCGGCGGCGGACATCGAGGACGTCGGGTGCCCGGATCCCGCGGCGGCGGACGCCCGTACGCTGTCGACGCGCAACTGCTGGCCCAGTTCGGCGAGTTCGTCGGTGTTCATGAGTCTCCTCGGTCTCCTTGCGCTCGGTCGCGCTCGGGCGGGGCGTCCGCGGGGTCGGGGGTGTCGGTGCGCTTGACGGGGCCGGGGGCCGCGTGCTCCGGACTGCTGTTCGCCGGTTCACCACCGGGCTGGTTCTTCGCGGGCTCACCGCCGGGCTGGTTCTTCGCCGGTTCACCGCCGGGCTGGTTCTTCGCCGGTTCACCGCCGGGCTGGTTCCGGTGCGTCTCGTGTGTCATGCGTTCGTCTCCTGCGTGTGCGGGTGGCCGCTCCGGACCGCCCGGTACCCGCGCCAGCTCCGGTGAGGCCGTGTCCAGCGGGACCGACCACGCCCGTACGAGGCCCAACTGGACTCCCTGGCGCGGGAGCACGGCGTCCAGCAGCCAGTCGGCGGCCACCCGGACGCGGTTGCCGGGCAGCGCGGCCAGGTGGTAGCCGCGGGTGACGGCGCCCGCCGCCGGGCCGGACAGCGGCACGCCGAACGGGTTGGCGGCGGCCTGGACTCCGCCGAGGTCGACGGCGAAGCCGAGGTCGCGGTGGCGGTACGGGCGGCGGCGCCGGCCGAGACCGAGCGAGGCGGCCACGTTCTCCCCCGCCACCCGGCCCTGCCGCCAGGCGTGCTGGGCCGTCATGGGCGTGAACTTCCCCGGATGCTCCAGGTCGGGCACGGCGGCGGCGTCCCCGCAGGCGAAGACCTCGGGCCGGCCCGGCAGTTGCAGGTACGGGTCGACGATCAGCCGCCCGCGTTCCAACGGCTGCTTCACGGCCTCCACCAGCGGATCGGGCCGTACCCCCACACACCACACCAGGGTCCGGGTCGCGACGAACCGCCCGTCGGTGAGCAGCACCCCGCCCCGGGTGGCCTCCCGCACCGACGTGCCCATCCGCACGTCGACGCCGCGCGCCCGCAGCACCCGGTCGGCCGTACGGGACAGCTGCTCGTCCATCTCCGGCAGCACGCGCGGCGCCACGTCCAGCAGGATCCAGCGGGGGCGCAGGCCGCGCGGCAGCGGGTGCCGGCGGGCCAGCCGGTCGGTGAGCATCTGCAACTGGGCGGCCACCTCGGTACCCGTGTAGCCGGCGCCGACCACCACGAAGGTGCACCGGGCGGCGCAGCTCTCCGGATCCTCTTCGGCGGCGGCCAGTTCCACCTGCCGGGTCACGTGGTCGCGCAGGTACAGCGCCTCGGGCAGACCGCGGAAGCCGTGCGCGTGCTCGGCGACGCCGGGGATCGGCAGCAGCTTGTTGACACTGCCGACGGCCAGCACCAGCCGCTCGTAGCCGAGGCTGCCGGAGCCGCCCTCGGGGCCGCTGTAGTGGACGGTCTGGCCGTCCAGGTCGACGTGCTCCGCCTCGCCGAGCACCAGGCGCACCCCGCGCAGCGTGCCGGGCAGCGACACGGTGACCCGGCGGGCCTCCAGGATGCCCGCGGCGACCTGGGGCAGCAGCGGCAGATAGAGGAAGTAGTCGGTCGGGTTGAGCAGCGTGATGTCGGCGCGGTTCCGGGTGAGCCGGGCCAGGGTGCGGGCAGCCCGGTACCCGGCGAAACCGGCACCGACGATCACGACGCGAGGTCGGCTCACGGTACGCCTCCGGCGGTGTGGCTCGTCCGAGGTCTTCCGCGTAACCGGGGCCGGGGCACCCAAACGCCGGGCGGGTCACCCGTACGCCGGTGCGAGCACCCGAACGCCGTCCCCGTCGCGGACGGCCGGTGGCGGCGTTTCGCCCGGTCGCCGCCGGTTACCCGGCCCCGGTCCGGACCGCACCGAGCCCGCGCGGAGGTTTTCCCATGCCCGAGTACGGCTATTTCCTGGCGGCCGAGGAACACGACCCCGCGGCCCTCGTCGAACAGGCCCGGATGGCCGAGCAGGCCGGGTTCCAGGCGCTGTGGATCTCCGACCACTACCACCCGTGGAACGGCGCACAGGGGCAGAGCCCGTTCGTGTGGTCGGTGATCGGTGCGCTGTCGGAAGCCGTCTCGCTGCCCATCGAGACGGCCGTGACCTGCCCGACCGTGCGGATGCACCCGGCGGTCGTGGCACAGGCCGCGGCGACCAGCGCGGTGATGACCGGGGGCCGGTTCCGGCTCGGTGTCGGCACCGGCGAGGCGCTGAACGAACACGTCCTCGGCGACCGCTGGCCTCCGGTGCATGTGCGCCTGGAGATGCTGGAGGAGGCGATCCAGGTGATGCGCCGGCTGTTCACCGGTGAGGAGGTCAACCACCAGGGGACGCACTACACCGTGGAGAACGCCCGGCTCTACACCGTCCCCGACGAGCCCGTCCCGATCGACGTCTCCGGGTTCGGACCGAAGGCGACCGCGCTGGCCGCCCGCGTGGGCGACGGCTACATCACGATGATGCCGGAGGAGGAGATGGTCACGCGGTTCCGCAAGGGCGGGGGCGGGACCAAGCCGGTCAGCGGCGGTACGAAGGTCTGCTACGGGACGGACCGCGAGGAGTGCGTCCGTACGGTGCACCGGCTCTGGTACAACGAGCTGCTGCCGGGCGAGATGGGGCAGGTGCTGCCCTCTCCGCAGCACTTCGAGCAGTTGCACGAGCTGGTCACCGAGGACATGGTGCGGGACCAGGTGGTCTGCGGGGACGACGCCGACCGGCATGCCGAGGCGCTGCGGGCGTTCGCCGACGCCGGGTTCGACCGGGTGTACGTGAACCAGATCGGGCCGGATCAGCAGGGGTTCTTCGACTTCTACCGCACGAAGGTGCTGCCGCGGCTGGCCGAGTGAAGAGGTACCGGGGCATCGTCGGGCGGATGCCGGTGCGTTGCCCGCCGGGTGCCGGTGCGTTGCCTGGTGCCGGTGCGTTGCCTGGTGCCGGTGCGTTGCCTGGTGCCGGTGCGTTGCCTGGTGCCGGTGCGTTGCCTGGTGCCGGTGCGTTGTCGGGTGCCGGTGCGTCGGGGCTTGTCGCGCAGTTCCCCGCGCCCCTGGGGCCGCTGCCGGGCCGTCGGCCGGGCGGCTCGGGGCGTGTACGCGGATGGGTCTCGGTGCGTTGTCGGGTGCCGGTGCGTCGGGGCTTGTCGCGCAGTTCCCCGCGCCCCTGGGGCCGTTGCCGGGCCGTCGGCCGGGCGGCTCGGGGTGTGTACGTGGATGGGTGTCGGTGCGTTGTCGGGTGCCGGGGCGTTGTGCTTAAGCGCGCAGTTCCCCGCGCCCCTGGGGCCGTTGTCGCGCCGTGGGCGGGGAGGCTCGGGGTGTGTACGTGGATGGGGGTCGGTGCGTTGTCGGGTGCCGGGGCGTTGTGGTTAAGCGCGCAGTTCCCCGCGCCCCTGGGGCCGCTGTCGCGCCGGAAGCGGAGCGTCGTGCCGTCCGACGGGCGCTCGTAGAAGGGGATCGCGGTTTCGAGGTCGTCGACGCAGATGCGCAGCGAGGCGCCCGGAATCTCCATGCGTCCGAGCCCGGTTGGAGCCGGCCGGGGTGGGCAGGGCCCTCGCGTTACCCGCTGTGATGCACGGGTACCCGCAGGGTATGGACCGTTTTGATCACCTGGAACATCTGGACAAGCACCTCGTCGAAGAGCTGGCTCAGGTGGCACGCGAGACGGTACGCGACGAACTGCGCGAGCAGTCCCGCAAGCAGCGCCGCACCGCCATGCTGTACGCCGCCTCGGGCGCCGTCGCCCTGTACGCGGGCGCCGCGGTGGCCCTCGCCCTCGGCCTCGCCCTGGCGATCGGCCTGCCGGGCTGGGCCGCGGCACTGATCACCGCGGCCGTCCTGGGAGCCGTGGCCTATCTGCTGCGCGGTGCGGCCCGCCCGGGACACGGCCACCACGCCCCCAGCGCCCCGCCACACGTGGTGGGCGGCTCCTCGCCCCCCGCACCGCCGAGCGGCCTCGGCCTGCCCTACCCGCCGATGCCCTCCGGCACCCCGCCCCGCCCGGACGTCCCCCCGGACCCCCCACACCACCGAGCCTGACGAACAGGAGCGCTCCCGGCCGACGTCGCGGCAACGGCCCCAGGGCCGCGGGCTGCTCACCGAGCTGGGCGCGCAGGTCATCGCGGGGCCGGTGCCCACGCCGGTGGGCCGCAATCTGCTGGCGGTGCATGCGGACGGGTCACTCTTCGACTACGCGTGGACCAGCGCGGCGGCTGAGCCCGCTCGTCCGGCCTCCGGCTGAGCCCGCCCGTGCGAGACTCCGGCTGGGCCCGCTCGTCCGGACTTCGTGAGTCCGCTCGTGCGGAGACTCCGGCTGAACCCGCCCGTGCGGAGACTCCGGCTGAGTCCGCTCGTGCGGAGACTCCCGCTGAACCCGCTCGTCCGGCCTCCGGCTGAGCCCGCCCGTGCGGAGACTCCAGCTGAACCCGCTCGTGCGGAGACTCCGGCTGAACCCGCTCAGCCGGAGTCCGGTCGCATCCGGAAGTCGTAGCGGGCGGGCAGCGGCTCGTCGGTGAGGCGGTTCCACAGCCGGCCGACGTCGTCGGCGCCCTCCCGCAGGTCGGCGACCTCGAAGCCGGCGTCGAAGACGGCCCGTGCCTCGGCTCGCCGGCCCTCGGCGAGCAGCAGCTCGGCGAGGAGCAGCCGGAAGCGGCCCCTCCGGCGGACGGCGGCGGGCAACCGCTCCCACACCGAGCGCGCGTCCGCGGCCCGCCGGACCCGGAGCAGCGCTTCGAGGGTCTCCCGTCCGAGCGCGGCCACGGCGGCCCCCCAGCTCTCCTCCGCGGAGCCCGTCCCCGCCCCGCCCACGGAGCCTGCCCCCGCCCTGGCCTCCGCACCCGTCCCAGCCCCAAGCTCCTGGCCCGTCCCCGCCCCGGCCTCCGAACCCGTCCCAGACCGAAGCTCCGGGCCCGTCCCCGTCCCAGCCCCCGCGGACCCCCCGGCCCCGGCCACCGCGGACACGCCGACCCCAGCCACCGCAGACGCCCCGCTCCCCCACCCCGCAGACCCCTCAGGCCCAGCCCCCGCAGAGCCCCCGGCCCGAGCCCCCACAGACACCCCGGTCTCGGTCACCGCACACGCCCCGGCCCCGGCCCCAGCAGACACCCAGTCCCCCGCTCCCACAGACCCCCCAGGCCCAGCCCCCGCAGAGCCCCCAGCCCCGGGCCCCGCCGCCGTGGACGTTCCGGTCTCGTCGGGTTCGGGGTGTTTTCGGTGCAGGTCGGTGAAGGCGGCCGTGTAGCGGTCGGCGGCCCGTTCGTGGTGGCCGGCCTCCTGGTCGGCGACGGCCAGGCAGCGCAGCAGCGGCCAGGTCGCGGGCGCGCGGCGCAGCGCGCGCTCCCAGCTGCGGACGGCCTGTGCGCGGTCGCCCGCGTGCCACTGGGCGACGCCGAGGTGGTACTCGGTGTGCGCCGTGGCGGGGGCGGTCTCCAGCAGGTCCCGCCACGGCGGGGTGACCGGCGTCGGTCCCGGCGGCCGGCCCGGGTGCGGCTCCGGCAGGGACCCGGTGCGCAGCAGCTGCCGCCAGGGCTCCTGGGCGGCGCCCAGCGTGGACTCGGGGAACGGCGTACCGGGCAGCTCCAGGCCCGCGCGGAGCACTTCGAGCGCGCCCCAGCCGGAGCCGGCGGCGAGTGTCGCCCCGGGTTCGGCGTCGGCGTACGGCTGCCACGCCGCGTACGCCCGGTCGACGCGGTCGCGCGGCAGGACGGCCGCCAGCCGCTTCTCGGCCGTCCCGACGACGTCCGCCCACTCGCCCGCGGAGGGCGTGTCCAGCGGGCCGTACGCCTCCAGCCAGGACACCTCGCCCTGCGCAGGCAGCGGCACGTGTTCGAGCTGGGTGCGGGCGAGCCCGGCCTGGATCTCGCAGTAGCCGCCGGTGCCGGGTGCGGTCAGCCACTGCTGCCAGCGCCGGCCGCCGGGGCCGCTGCCCCACACGAAGAGCTTGCGGCCGCGCAGCACGTCGGTGGAGGTCTGCACCAGCCCGTGCCCGTCGGCGTCCAGCGCGGCGATCCAGCGGCGGCGGCCGTCGGGCACCTCGTAGAAGTAGTCGGCGGCGTAGGGGCTGTTGAGCGGGTGGCTGCGGTCGACGCCGTCGTACTCCGGGACGGGCACCCGGCTCAGCCGGCGTTCGTAGCCGAACCGCCAGGCCTCGTCGGCGGGGGCCAGGACGCGGCGGTCCTCGGGCACGGCGGTGTTGGACCACCAGTAGGTGGGCACGGGCCGCTCGTGCGGGTTGCGGATCCGTACGCCGGCGTACAGGAAGTCGGAGTCCTGCGGCAGCCACAGGTCGACCTGGAAGGGCAGGTCGCGCAGCCTCTCCCACTCCCACAGCCGCAGCATCGGGCCGCCGTCCGGGGCGGTGACGAGCGCGGCGTGCAGGGGGGCGCAGGAGAGGGTGGTGTGGCCGGTGGCGCCGATGTTCCATTCGATGCCGCCGGAGTACCAGGCGCCGTTGAGGGCAAAGTCGGCCGGCTGGAAAACCGGGTTGCGGTAGAGGAGTTCGCGTCCCGTGGGCAGATGGACCAGGGAGGTGATCCGGCCGCCGAGGCCGGGCAGGACGGTGGCGCGCAGCCGGCCGTTCTCGATGACCAGCGCGTCGAAGGTGCGGGGCGCGCGGGTTCTGCCGTACCCGTCCCGGATCCGCAGGGGCAGCAGGCTGCGCAGCGGCTCGTGGCCGAGCTGCCGGGCCATGTCCGCGGGCAGGTCCGCCCGTTCCCGGCCGTCGATGCGGTGGACCTCGTCGAGCGGGCGCAGTGCGGGCAGCGGGTTGTCTGGCCCCAACTCCGCGGCGGGGAGGGTCAGCACCTCACGTCGGATCGTCGTCACGATGACCATGGAACCCGGCGACGCGGGACTCGGCCAGGGGAGCTGCCGGTCAGGATTGCGCAAAGGCGTCCACGACCAGGTCGGCCGGCAGCACCCGGATCCGGCCCGTGGAGTGCGGGGACGTCGCCGAGCCGTACGACATCGGCACCGAGGCCGACCTGAGCCACCTTGAGTGAACGGGGTGGCACCGAGCGCCACCTTGCCTCGACCCGGAGAATCTCGGCATCAACAACGCCCGCCGTCCGTGAACGCGTCGCCGTATGCCGAAGTCGATCAGTAGCCGGACCGCATCTCGACGGTGAGCGCCCAGCGTTCGTGGTCGCGCCAGGCGCCGTCGACGTAGATCATCTTCGGGGAGAGCCCCTCCAAGCGGAACCCGGCGCCGCGGGCGAGGGCGATGGAGGCGGTGTTCCCGGGCTGGGCGTTGATCTCCAGCCGGTGCAGGCCGAGCGGCCCGAACGCGTAGGCGATCACCAGTTCCAGGCCTTCGCGCATCAGGCCCCGGCCGGCCGCGTGCGCGAAGACGCCGTAGCCGAGGGCGCCGCTGCGGAATCCGCCCCGCACGATGTTGTTGATGTTGATGAAGCCGGCGATGGCCCCGCCGTCCTTCTCGCACACCAGGAAGCCGGCCCGGGCCGGATCGTCGATCAGCGAGCCGGCGTAGTCGGCGTACGCCTGTTCGCTGTCCGGCGGGAACAGCCACGGCCGGTGCAGGCCCTTGCTCTCCCCGGCCCGTGCGGTGAACTCGGGGCCGTCCTCGAGGGTGAAGGGACGGATGGCGACGCGGGGGCCCGTGGCGAGCCAGCGGGACGGAGGGTGCGGCATCCGGCCAGCCTACGGCGTCACCGCCCGCGGCGCCGCATGGTGGACGCCCCCGCGAGGCCGGGTGTCAGCGCAGGGCCGGCTCGTCCAGCGTCACCGTGCCCGTGTCCGCGTCGAGTTCGGCGGCCACCCCGAACGGGACCGTCAACGCCCCCTCGCAGTGCCCGAATCCGACGTTCTCCGCGACCGGGACCCCGAGTCCGCCGAGCCGGTCGGCCAGCAGGGGCCGCAGCTCGGCGTAGTCCGCACAGTCCTCCCAGGAGCCGAGGAGCACCCCGCGCACCCCGTCCAGCCAGCCGGAGCGCAGGAGTTGGGTGAGGTACCGGTCCAGCCGGTACGTCTCCTCGCCCACGTCCTCCAGGCAGAGCAGTCCGCCGCGCGCCGAGGGACGGGCGTGCGGGGTGCCGCGTTCCGCGGCGAGCAGGCACAGGCAGCCGCCGAGGGTGACGCCCCGGGCCCGGCCGGGCACCAGGGCCCGGCCGCCGGTGGCGAGGGTGCGGACCGTCTCGGGCGCGAAGAGCGTGGCCCGCAGGTGCTCCTGGGCCCGCGCGTTCTTGATGAAGTCGACGCCGGCCGCCATCGGCCCGTACAGCGTGGCCAGTCCCAGGCGGGTGGCGATGGCCTCGTGCAGGACGGTGAGGTCGCTGAACCCGAGGAAGAGCTTGGGCCCGGCCGCCCGCAGCGCGTCCCAGTCGAGCAGGTCGATCATGCGCTGCACGCCGTAGCCGCCGCGGGCGCACAGCACCGCGTCCACGGTGGGGTCGCACCAGGCACGCTGGAAGTCGGCGGCCCGGTCGGCGTCCGTGCCGGCCAGGTACCGGAACTCGGGGTGCCGGTCGAGGACGTGGGCCCCGGCCACGGGGTCGAGGTCCCAGCCGCGCAGTACGTCGAGGCCGGCCTGGAGCCGCTCCTCGGGCACCGGCCCGCTGGTGGCGACGACGGCCACCCGGGCGCCGGGGGCCAGCCGGTGCGGCCGTACGAGTTCCTTCACGGGGTGAGTTCCACCTTCGGTGTCCGCGGCGCCGGTTCCAGCTCGAACACCTGAGCGTACAGGGACAGCTCTGCTTCCAGGGCACGCACCATGGTCTCGGCCCGCCGGAAGCCGTGCCCTTCTCCTTCGAACGTGAGGTAGGCGTGCGGCACTCCCCGGTCCGCGATCCGGGCGAGGAAGCGTTCGCACTGGGCGGGCGGGCAGATGACGTCGTCCAGGCCCTGGAGCATCAGGAAGGGCACGGTGAGCCGGTCGGCGTGCGTGGTCGGGGAGCGTTCGGCGTACCGGGCGGGCACCTCGGCGAGCGGGCCGATCAGCGACTCCAGGTAGCGGGACTCGAAGTCGTGGGTCTCCCCCGGGCCCCAGGTGGCGAGGTCGAGCACCGGGTAGACGATGGTGCCGCAGGCGTAGACGTCGGTCGTGGTCAGGGAGGCCGCGGTGGTCCAGCCGCCCGCGCTGCCGCCCCGGATGGCCAGCCGGGCGGGGTCGGCGGTGCCCTCGTCGGCGAGGGCACGGGCGACGGCCGCGCAGTCCTCGACGTCGACCACGCCCCACTGCTCGCGCAGCCGCTCGCGGTAGGCGCGGCCGTATCCGGTGGAGCCGCCGTAGTTCACCTCGGCGACCCCGATGCCTCGCGAGGTGAAGTAGGCGATGGCCAGGTCCAGCACGAGCGGGACCCGGCTGGTGGGCCCGCCGTGCGCCCAGATCACGTAGGGCGGCAGCTCGCCGTCGGGCGCGGCGCGTCCGGGGTGGTGCGGCGGGTAGACATGGGCGTGCACGTCGCGGCCGTCCGGGCCGCAGAAGGTGCGGATCTGCGGCTCCGGGTAGTAGGCGGGATCCACCGGGTCCCGGTGCCGGGCGCCGATCACGCGGGCCCGGCCGGTGGCCGTGTCCAGCTCGACCACCTCGTACGCGGTGCGCGGGCTGGCGCCGACCGCGACGACGCGCGCGCCGTGGGCGGCGAGGGTGGCGGCGCATTCCGTCCACGGGCCGGCGGCGTCGACGATCTCGCCGGACTCCGGATCCAGTATCCCGAGCACGGCCGGCCCCCGGCCGTGCACGACCGCCAGCAGACCGTTGTCCAGCGGCGCGAACCAGCGCAGCCCGAGCTGCCAGAGGGGCCCGGCGAACTCCTCCTCGCGCGGGCACAGCGGGGTGCCGTCGCGGTAGAGGTTCCACCAGCCGCCGCGGTCGCTCGCGTACAGCAGGCTGCCGTCCGCCGCCCACTCGACCTGGGCGACGGCCTCGTCCGGGCCGCCGGCCACCGTCCGGACGCCCGTCGGCCGGCCGTCGTCGCCGATGTCGGCGACCAGCAGCTCGGTCCCGTCCCAGGGCATGCGCGGATGGTCCCAGGCCAGCCAGGCGGCGCGCCGGCCGTCGGGAGACAGCCGGGCGCCGGTGAGGAACCGGTGCCGGGGCGCGACGAGTTCCCGGACGGCATCCCGGTCGTCGGCGGCCGAACCGTCCAGCGGGACGGCGGCAAGGAGCCGCCGTACGTCGTCGGGGCCGTCCCCGGTGAACTCCTCCAGCACGCACCACACCTCACCGCGCGCGAGGTCCACCCGGGGTTCGGCCCAGCGCAGACCGCCGCCCGCCGGCGACACCGGGGTGAGCGGGCGGGGCTCGTCGCCGGGCTCGTACCGGTAGAGCCGCTGGTCGGCGAAGTTCACGAAGACGATGAGGGGCCGGCCGTCCCGGAGCACCCCGGCCCAGGGCCGGCCGCCGTACTCGATGACCCGGCTGCGCACGTTCCAGGGGGCGGGGAGCACCGACTCCTCGGTGCCGTCGGCCCGCCGCCGCACCAGGGCCCGCCGGCCGGCCTCGGCCGGGCGGGGCTCGGTCCACCAGATCTCGTCGCCGACGAAATCCACCCAGTCCGGCCGCCCGTCGTGCGCGGCGGCGAGCGCCGCGTCGATGGGCGACGGCCACGATCCGTACGGCGATCTCAGCATCTCGTCCCCCAGCGTCTAGGCCGTGCGCAGGAAGCGGTCCAGGACGCGGACCCCGAAGTGCAGCGCCTCCACGGGCACACGCTCGTCCACACCGTGGAACAGCGCCTGGTAGTCGAGGTCCGCGGGCAGCTTCAGCGGCGAGAACCCGTAGCCGGTGATGCCGAGCCGGGAGAACTGCTTGGCGTCCGTGCCGCCCGACATGCAGTACGGCACCACATGGCCGCCGGGTGCGAACTCCTCCACCGCCGTCCGCATCTTCGCGAACAGCGGTGCGTCCACGGGGGCTTGCAGGGCCACTTCCCGGTGCGCGTACTCCCAGTGCACGTCCGGTCCGGTCAGCTCGTCCAGCGTGGCGGCGAACTCCTCCTCGGTGCCCGCCAGACAGCGCCCGTCCACGTAGGCGACCGCCTCACCGGGAACGACGTTGACCTTGTAACCGGCGTTCAGCATCGTCGGGTTGGCGCTGTTGCGGACGGTCGCCTCGACCAGCCGGGCGGTCGGGCCCAGCTTCTCCAGCAGTGTGTCCACGTCGATGGTGCCGGCTTCGATGCCGTAGAGGGTGGTGAGGGCGTCCAGGGCGGCGCGGACGGTCGGGGTGAGCCGGAGCGGCCACTTGTGTTCGCCGATGCGGGTGACCGCGGCGGCGAGCCGGGTCACCGCGTTCTCCCGGTTCACCTTGGAGCCGTGGCCGGTCCGGCCGCGCGCGGTGAGCTTCAGCCAGGCGGTGCCCCGCTCCCCCGCCGCGACGGGGTAGATCTCGCGGCCGGAGCCGTCGTGGAAGGTGAAGGCGCCGGACTCGCCGATGGCCTCCGTGCAGCCCTCGAAGAGTTCGGGGTGCCGGTCGGCGAGGAATCCGGAGCCGTCCTCGGCGCTGGCCTCCTCGTCCGCGGTGAACGCGACGACGAGGTCGCGGCGGGGCCGCACGCCCTGCCGGGCCCAGGACCTGGCCACCGCGAGGATCATCGCGTCCGTGTTCTTCATGTCGACGGCGCCGCGACCCCACACCACACCGTCCCGGACCTCCCCGGAGAAGGGGTGCACGCGCCAGTCGGCGGCCTCGGCCGGTACGACGTCGAGGTGGCCGTGGACCAGCAGGGCGTCGGCGGACGGGTCGGTGCCCGCGATCCGGGCCACCACGTTGGTGCGGCCCCGGGTGCGCTCCAGCAGCAGGGGTTCCAGGCCCGCCTCGGCCAGGCGTTCGGCCGCGTACTCGGCGGCGGGCCGCTCCCGGCAGTCGCCATCGCCCCGGTTGGCGGTGTCGATACGGATCAGGCCGGAGGTGAACTCCACCACCTCGTCCAGGGCCAGTCGGTCAGCCATACTGCTCCTCCACGGCGGCAGAGACGATCGTGGTGACCGCCTTGAACGTCCTGATCCCCTCGTACATGGTGGCGCTCGTGTACGCCACCTTCCGCTCGCCGATCCGCGCCACGCCGGGGACGACGGTGGCGGACAGGGCCAGGTGCTCGGCGTCGAACTCGACGGCGACCGTGAACGGCCCTGCGTCCACCGGTTCGTGACGGACCGCCAGCCGCGCGGCCTCCTTGGCCGCCGCGCGGATGTCGGCCGCCGTGCGGGCCGGGGTCCGGCACACCGCCGCGTACCGCGACACATGGTCCTTGACGGCGACCTTCAGCGCCTCGGGGGCGTAGCCGAGGGCGTCCTCGCAGGCCAGGTCGTCGCCGGTGAAGAGGACGACGGGAACGCCGTACTCGGCGACGACGTGCGCGTTGAGCAGACCCTCGCTGGCACGGACGTCGTTCAGCCACACCCCGGTGATCTGGTTGGCGAGGTAGGTGTGGGCGAGGACGCCCTCCATGCCGGCGCCGGTGTGGTAGCCGACGAACGCGATCCCGTCGACGTCACCGTGCTGGACACCCTCGACCATGGACAGCGTCTTGTGCCGGCCTGTGATCATCTCCACGCGCTCGTCGAGCCGCTCCAGGAGCAGGTTGCGCATGGACCAGTGGGCCTCGTTGACCAGTACGCGCTCCGCCCCGCCGTCGAAGAAGCCCTCGGCGGCGGCGTTCACGTCCGAGGTGAACATGGACCGGCAGCGCTCCCACTGCGGCGTACCCGGCAGCACGTCCCCGGGCCAGGTGACGCCCGTGGCGCCCTCCATGTCGGCACTGATGAGGATCTTCATGGTGCGTCACGTTACGCGCCGAGCGGCGGACAGGCTACGACCCCGGCGCGGCCCGTCCCGGCGACGCCCGGCGGGTCCGGTCAGGCCCCCGCGAGGACGAACCAGCGGGCCGGCAGGTCGATCCGGGTGCCGTCGGAGAGGCACTCGGTCTGCGGCAGGACCGTCTCGCCGTCGGCCAGGACGGTGAGGCCGGCCTCGCCGAGCAGGCGCGGGATCTCGTCGTCGGAGGCGTCGGCGGGCTTGAGCCCGTGGTGGAAGACGCGCTGGAGCTTGGGCCCCGGGCCGCCCGGCTCGGACACGGCGCGCTGGAGGACGTCCCGGGAGCCGGAGGTCAGCTCGACGACGAAGGCCCGGCCCCGGGCGCCGATGATCTCGGCGACGGCGGCGGCCACGGCGGGACGCGCCTGGGGTTCGCTCTGGTGGATGACGGCCCGCATGTAGACGTTGGCGTCGCCGAGCCGCTGGTGCAGGGCTCGTACGGCGTCGGTGTCGGTGAGGTCGAGCTGCTGGAACTCGACGGGGTCGCCGTTCGCTGCGCGGCGGGCGTGCTCGACGGCCGAGTGCGAGAGGTCGACGCCGACGGCGCGGGCGAACCGGGTGGCCAGGTAACGGGTCTGGGTGCCGTTGCCGCAGCCGAGGTCGACGATCGTACGGTCCGACTCGGCGTAGGGCAGGAGCAGTTCGCTGTGCGGTACGGCGGTCAGGGAGGGGTCTGCGTCCCAGATCGCCTCGCCTCTGCCGTCGGCGGTCTGCTGCCAGTAACTCTCCCAGTTTTCGCGGTACTTGTCCGAGACGTTCATGCCCTCTCCCCACGGTCTTCGGTTCCCGTGATCGGAATATCGTGGGGACCTGCGGCGGGGCAAGGGTCAGGCGGCTACCTTCACGAGTTGGGGATGATCTGTTCGAACCAGACGGTCTTGCGGTGCCCGGCGGCGCTGGCGCCCCACTCCCGGGCCAGCCGGCTGACGACGCGCAGTCCGCGGCCCGACTCGTCACCGGGGCCTGCGGTGATCATGGCGGGCAGGGCGGGTTCGTCGTCGGTGACCTCGAACAGCAGGGCGTCGGTCCGGACGACCCGCAGGCCGATCCGATCGCCTTCGGCGTGCCGGACGGCGTTGGTGACGACCTCGCTGACCAGCAGTTCGGCTGTCTCGACCGCCTGCGAAAGGCCCCAGTCCAGGAGGAGTTCGCGGACCAGGCGGCGGGCCCGGGCCACCTCGCGCGGGTCGGCGTCGAGCCGCCAGTCGGCGACGTGGTCGTCGGGGATGCCGTTGAGGCGGGCCATGAGCAGGGCGACGTCGTCCTTGCGTCCGCCGCGCGTGTTCAGCGCGCGGATGATGGTGTCGCATGCGTCGTCCATCGAGGCCGCGGGGTGTGCGGCGGACTCGCAGAGCGCGGCCAGGCCCTCGCCGATGTCGGAGCCGCGCACCTCCACCAGGCCGTCGGTGCACAGCACCAGCCGGTCGCCGGTCGCGACCTTGACCCGGGTGGCCTCGAACGGGACGCCGCCGACGCCGATCGGGGCTCCGGTGGGCAGTTCGAGGAGTTCGCTGCTGCCGTCCTCGGCGCGGACCAGCACGGGCGGGATGTGGCCGGCGTTGGCGAGGGTCAGCTCGCCGCGGATCGGGTCGTAGACCGCGTACAGGCAGGTGGCCAGGTAGTTGTCGCCGAGCCTGCGGGCCAGGTCGTCCAGGTTGCGCAGGAGCTGGGCGGGCGGGGTCTCCATGGCCGCCATGGTCTGTACGGCGGTGCGCAACTGGCCCATCATCGCGGCGGAGTTCAGGCCGTGGCCCATGACGTCGCCGACCACGAGGGCGGTGCGGGAGCCGGGGAGCTTGATGGTGTCGAACCAGTCGCCGCCGATCCGGCCGAGCCGGGTGCCGGGCAGGTAGCGGGTGGCGATGTCGCAGCCGGCCATCCGCGGGCTGACCTGCGGCAGCATGCTGTCCTGGAGGGTGTCGGCGACGTTCTCCTGGTAGGTGTACATGCGGGCGTTGTCGAGCACGAGGCCCGCGCGGGCGGCGAGTTCGGCGCCGGTGGTGCGGTCCATGTCGTCGAACTGCGTGCGGTCCGGGCGGCGCATCAGCACCATGAAGCCGAGGACGACGTTGCGTGCCTTGAGCGGGACGATCAGCAGGGACCGGCCGCCGATGAGGGGCCGGAGGTCGCGCTTCTCGAACTCGCCGGAGATGCGCTCGCTCAGCTCTTCGGTGACCTTCGGGACGACGACCGGCTCACCGGTGACCATGCACTGGTAGAAGGGGGTGTGCTCGGGGAAGGCGAAGGACTCGCCGACCGGCACGGTGTCGTCCCAGCGGCCGGGTTCGTCGTTGTGCTCGACCCACACGCGGAACATCATGGTGTGGGCGTCCGGCGGGCCGTCCGGGAAGCCCTCGCCGGCCAGTACCGCGGCGCGCAGGTGGGTGCCGGCGAAGTCCGCGAAGCGGGGCACCGCGGCGCTGGTGACCTCGCGGATGGTCTCGCCGAGGTCCAGGGAGGAGCCGATGCGGGAGCTGACCTCGTTGAGGAACTCCAGGCGCTCGCGGACGGCGGCGTACTCCAGGTCCTGTTCGGCGCCGGCCGGGACCAGGGTGGCGGCGGCCCGCTGCTGCGGGACGACGGCCTCGGTGCGGGCCCTGCCCGGGCGGCGCGGCACGCCCCAGTACGGGGTGACGGGCACCCGGTCGAACTGGCTGAACTCCAGGACGGGATAGCCGAGTTCGAGGACCTGCGAGACGATGCGGGCGCTGAGCCCCGGGCCCATGTTGGGCAGGATGTCGGGCAGGCGCCGTTGGAGTTCCTCGGAGGCGGGCAGTTCGGTGTGGCGGGCGAAGCCGGGCGCGATGCGTTCGGCGGTCTCCTCGTCGTAGCCGCGCTCGTCGCTCAGCCGGGTGGCGTCGGCGGCGAGCACGAGCAGCCGGGACGGGTCCGGGCCGACCAGCGGGTAGGCCCACCACAGCACGTCGAGCCGCTCGGCGCCGGGCTCCTGCCGGGGCGGGCGGAGGCGGGCGCGGCCCGCGGTGGGGTAGCCGGTGTGCCCGCCGAGCGAGGACTCCAGGTCGGGGCCGGGCCCGTCGTACGAGTCGTAGGCGTCGAGCGCGGCCGGGCCCTGCGGGTCGTGCGGGTCGTCGGGGAGGGCGCCGGACACCGGCAGCAGGTCCGCCGCGGGACGGCCGACGGCGTCCGCCCTGCCGACGCCGAACAGGCGCCGCGCGCCGCTGCTCCAGTGGGACACCAGTCCGTCGCGGTCGACGACGACCACGGCCAGCGGAATCCGGCCCGCGGCGGTGTCGCCGATGCCGCGCCCGGGAGGTGTGTCCCGCTCGCTGCCACGGTCCATGGCCCCGGCCCTCTCTCCCCACGGCTGTCCGCAAACGATCTGTGCCGCCCGCCACTACGGTACGGCGACGGCCGGTCGCGATGTGTGGCAATCCGGGAATTGATGTCACCGGATGCCACCGGCGCACGGCCCGGCGCACGGCGTGTGCTCCGGTCAGTCCTCGTGCCCCAGCTGGAGGTCCCGCTCGGTGCGGCCACCGCCCGCGACCTGCAACACCGTGGCGACCGGCGGGTAACCTGCGGCGATGACGGTGTACTCGCCGGAGGAGAGATCGACGAACCGGAACATGCCGTCGGCTCCGGTGGTGAGGGTGTCGACGACATTGCCGGCGGCGTCGAGCAGGGTCACCCGGGCGTCCTCCACGGGGCGTCCGCCGCTCGCCCGGACGGTGCC
This sequence comes from Streptomyces musisoli, assembly GCF_016741855.1. GTDB lineage: Bacteria > Actinomycetota > Actinomycetes > Streptomycetales > Streptomycetaceae > Streptomyces > Streptomyces musisoli. The sequence goes on from NZ_JAERRH010000001.1 coordinate 497,554, forward strand.
CTTGAGCACGGCCCCGCCGGCGAGTTCGACGTCCTGCCGGGTCTCCCGGGAGGCCTGCACGGTGACCGGGAGCGCGGCGGGCCGGAAGGCGGGCGCGCTGGCGGCGAGGGTGTACTCGCCGGCGACCAGCTCCGTGATGACGTAACCGCCCTCGCGCCCGCTGCGGGTGGTGGCGACGACCTCGCCGTGCACGTTGGTGAGGGTGACGGTGGCGTCCCGGACGGGGGTGCCGTCGGCGGTGAGCACGCCGCCGGCGAGGCGGCCGGCGCCGCCGAGGACGACGTCGAGTTCGACGGGGCGCTCGCCGACGGTGACGGAGACGGCCTGCGGCTGGTGTCCGCCGGCGGCGGCGATCAGCACGTACGCCCCGGAGCCGGGCGTGCTGAGCGCGTACCGCCCGTCCTCGCCGCTGGCCCCGCGGCCGATCTGCTGTCCGGCGACGTCGATGAGCGTGAGCGCGGCGCGGGGCACCACGGTGCCGTCGGGGTGCTGCACGGTGCCGCAGACGGGGATGCCGGCGGCGTACGGCGAGCGGGGCGGTACGGGGGCACCCCCGGCCGGAGGCTGGAGGCGGGCCTGCGGGATGGGGACGTTCACCGGCGCGGTCTCCTGGTCGGTGGCGGGGGCGTTGTGGGACACCAGCGGTTTCTCCTTGAGGAAGAAGGCGATGAGGAGGCCGAGGACGAGCACCGGGACGAGGTACAGGAAGATCCGGGGCATCGCGTCGGCGTAGGCGCGGATGTAGGCGTCGCGCAGCGCCGGGGGCAGCGCGTGGACGAGCTGCGGGGTGATCGAGTCGGGATCGGGCAGGCCGGCGCCGGCGCGCGGGGGCAGCTCCTCGCGCAGGGCGTCGGCGAGCCGGTCGGCGAAGAGGGTGCCGAAGACCGCGGCGCCGACGCTGCCGCCGATCTGGCGGAAGTAGTTGTTGGCGCTGGTGGCGCTGCCGAGGTCGGCGGGGCGCACGGAGTTCTGCACGGCGAGGACGAGGACGGGCATCACCAGGCCGATGCCGGCGCCGAGGACGGCCATCCAGATGCTGTAGTGCAGCCGGGGCGTGTCGGCCTCCAGGCGGGACAGCAGCCACATGCCGACGGCGGAGACGGCCCCGCCGAGCACGGGGAAGATCCGGTAGCGGCCGGTACGGCTGATGAGCTGGCCGCCGATGATCGAGGCGCCGACGATCCCGGCCATCATGGGCAGCATCAGCAGCCCGGACTCGGTGGCGCTGGCTCCGTCGACCATCTGCAGGAAGGTGGGCAGATAGCTGGCGGCGCCGAACAGGGCGACGCCGATCACCAGGCCGACCAGCCCGCTGACGTTGAAGACGGAGTCGCGAAACAGCCGGAGGGGGATGAGGGGTTCGGCGGCGAAGCGCTCGGCGACCAGGAAGAGGACGGTGGCGGCGAGGGCGCCGGCGCCGAGGCCGAGGATCTGCCGGGAGCCCCAGGCGTATTCGGTGCCGCCCCAGCTGGTGAGCAGGACCAGGCAGGTGGAGGCGGCGGCGAGCAGCAGCGCGCCGAGGACGTCGAGCCGGGCCCGCACCCGTGGCCTGGGCAGTTTCAGCACGACGGTGATGACGGCGAGGGTGACCAGGCCGAAGGGGACGTTGATGTAGAAGCACCAGCGCCAGGAGAGGTGGTCGGTGAAGTAGCCGCCGAGCAGCGGCCCGGCGACGGAGGCGAGGCCGAAGGCGGCGCCGATGAGGCCCATGTACCGGCCGCGCTCCCGGGGCGGCACGATGTCGGCGATGATCGCCTGGACGCCGATCATGAGACCGCCCGCGCCGACGCCCTGCACCGCGCGGTAGGCGATGAGCTGGTCCATGGTCCCGGCCCGGCCGGCGAGCGCGGAGCCGACGACGAAGACGGCGATGGCGAACTGGAAGACGCCCTTGCGGCCGACCAGGTCGCCGAGTTTGCCGTACAGGGGCAGGCCGATGGTGGAGGTGAGCAGATAGGCGGTGATCGCCCAGGACATCCTGTCCAGGCCGTGCAGCTCGCCGACGACCTTCGGCAGGGCGGTGGCGACGATCATCTGGTCCAGGGCGGCCAGCAGCAGCGCCAGCATCAGTCCGAAGAACACCAACCGGACGCGGCGGGCCCCGAGTTCGCCTACCGGTGCGGGGGGCGGCGGTGCGGCGGCCGTCTCCTCGCCCGCCGCCGGTGCCACGGCCGGCTCGTGCTGCACCAGAGTCGTCCCGCCCACGGACCGCTCCCCTCGTCACATCCGTCACATTTCCCGCGCGAGGCGACAACTGCGAACAACTGTGGCGAGTTACGGCACCATCCCTTCCGGGGCGGGGATCCACTCGAACCGGTGAAGGGGGTCAACCAGCCGTCAACACCCCTTCACCGGCGGGCACTTGGGTTACTTCTCGACCTCGGCGGCGAGGTTGGCGAGCAGCGCGTCGTAGATCCGGCCGAGGCCCTTGGGCGCGAAGGTCTTCTCGAAGAAGCCGCCGATACCGCCGGCACCGTTCCAGGTGGTGGTGACGACCACGCGGGAGCTGCCCTCGCCGGCGGGGGTGACGCGCCAGGTGGTGACCATGGAGGAGTTGCGGTCCTTCTCGACCAGTTCGCCGTCGGTGGGCTCGGTGACCTCCAGCAGGCAGTCGCGCACCCGCTTGCTGGTGGCCTGGAGCTTCCAGTGGACGAGGGTGCCCTCGCCGTCGCCGCCCTCGCGCACCTCGTACTCGCTGAAGTGCTCGGGCAGCAGCCTCTGCCGTGTGCCGCGGTAGTCGGCGAGGGCGTCGAACACCTTCTCCGCGTCCGCCGCGACGACCCGCTCCGTAGTGGCCTCGACCTGCGCCATTGCGTTCCTCCAGGACCTGATTGCTCGGGGTTGGGGCAAGCCAACCACCCCGGCGCCCGGCCCCCCAAATCGGGATCGCACGATCATGGGAACAGATGTTCTATTCTGTGGCCAGCGCTAGCGAGGAGGCCTCATGCGCTGGGAGAACCTCACAGACGAGAGCGAACACGGCCGGGCCGCCGACGCCGCGCTGTTCGGCGCGGACAGCGTGACCACCCGGACGTTCGACACGCCCGAGTTCCGCGGGATCACCTTCCACGAGGTGCGGGCGCGGTCGGTGCTGAACCGGGTGCCGGGCGCCTCGCGCATGCCGTTCGAATGGACGGTCAATCCCTACCGCGGCTGCACGCACGCGTGCGTGTACTGCTTCGCCCGCAAGACGCACGGCTATCTGGACCTGGACACGGGCATCGGCTTCGACACCCAGATCGTGGTCAAGGTGAACGCCCCCGAGGTGCTGCGGCGCCAGCTCGGGTCCCGCCGGTGGCAGGGCGGCCACGTGGCGATGGGCACGAACGTCGACTGCTACCAGCGCGCCGAGGGCCGCTACCGCCTGATGCCGGGCATCATCTCCGCGCTCACCGAGCACGCGAACCCGTTCTCGATCCTCACCAAGGGCACCCTGATCCTGCGCGACCTGGACCTGCTGGTCCGGGCGTCCGAGGTGACGGACGTCGGCATCTCGGTCTCCGTCGGCTTCCTGGACACCGAGCTGTGGCGCACGGTGGAGCCGGGCACCCCCGCCCCCGAGCGCCGGCTGGAGGTGGTGCGCACCCTCGGGGAACACGGCATCGGCTGCGGGGTGCTCATGGCGCCGGTGATCCCGTTCCTGAGCGACCATCCGGACCGGCTGCGGGCCACGGTGCGGGCCGTAGCGGCGGCCGGGGCCACCTCCGTCACCCCCCTGGTACTGCACCTGCGCCCGGGCGCCCGCGAGTGGTTCATGGCCTGGCTCGGGCAGCACCATCCGCACCTGGTGCGCCGGTACGAGCGGTTGTACGCGGAGGGCGCCTACGCACCCAAGTGGTACCAGCGCCGGATCACCCGTCAGGTGCACGAGCTGGCGGGCGAGTACGGCATCGGGCCCACGCGCGCCGGGCAGGCCCGGCGGATCCGCCCGGCCGCGCCCGCACGGGCCGCCGCCGGCGCGGAGCCGGTCCAGCTCAGCCTGATGTGAGTGCTTCCCAGGGCGTTAGGGCGCATCCCACGGCCCAATAGGGTCAAGTATCGCCGCAACGCGTTCTTCAGGGCCCCCACTCCGGGACGATCCGGCGAGAGCCGTGAGCCTCGCGGTTCGCCGAAACCCTCCGTCCCGGGAGGACCGTATGAGAACACGCGCAGCCGCGCTGTGCGCAGCCGCCGCCGTGGTGGCGGGCTCGCTGACCGCCGTTCCCGCCCAGGCGGCCGGCACCGCCGCCGTGCCGAAGCCCGCCTGGACGAAGTGCGGCACCCGCGACTACCCCGCGCTCCAGTGCGCCTCGGTGCAGGTGCCGCTGGACCACGCGAACCCCTCGGGTGGCCGGCAGATCACGCTCGCCCTGTCCCGCGTTCCGCACACCGCGCCGTCCTCGGAGGGCCCGCTGCTGGTCAACCCGGGCGGCCCCGGCGGCAGCGGTCTGAAGCTCGCCGGGTTCGTCGCCTCGGCGCTGCCGAAGAGCGTGGCGGCCCGGTACGACGTCATCGGCTTCGACCCGCGCGGGGTCGGCCGCAGCACACCCGCCCTGACCTGTCTGCCCGGCCACTTCGCGCCGGGACGCCCGGACTCCGTGCCGGCCACCCCCGAGCTGGAGCGGGTGAACGTCGACCGCGCGAAGGCTTTCGCCGCGGCCTGCGGCCGGAAGTACGCCGACGTCCTGCCGTACATGGACACCGTCAGCGCGGCCCGGGACCTGGACATCGTGCGCCAGGCCCTCGGCGCGCCGCGGCTCAGCTACTTCGGCTACTCCTACGGCACCTACCTGGGCGCGGTGTACGCGAAGCTGTACCCCGAGCGGGTCCACCGGCTGGTGCTGGACTCGATCGTCGACCCGACCGGTGTCTGGTACCGGGACAACCTCGGCCAGGACTACGCCTTCAACGACCGCCACCGCGCGCTGATGGCCTGGATCGCACGGCACGACGCCGACTACCGGCTCGGCAAGGACCCGGCGGAGATCGAGGCCCGCTGGTACGCGATGCGGGCGGCGCTGGCGAAGGAGCCGGCCGGGGGCGAGGTCGGCGCCGCGGAGCTGGAGGACACCTTCATGCCCGGCGGCTACTACGACGGCTACTGGCCCTACCTCGCCGAGGCGTTCGCGGCCTACGTCCACCACCGGGCCGGCGGGGCACTGGTGGAGGCGTACGAGAACTTCGCCGCCGTGGACGCCTCGGGCGACAACGGCTACAGCGTCTACACGGCGGTGCAGTGCCGCGACGCGTCCTGGCCGCGCGGCTGGAACCGGTGGCGCGCTGACACCTGGGCGGTGTACGCGAAGGCCCCCCTGATGGCGTGGAACAACACCTGGTACAACGCGCCGTGCGCGTTCTGGCCGACGGCCCCGCTGCGGCGGGTGAACATCGCGAACGGCAAGCTTCCGCCGACCCTGCTCCTTCAGGCGACCGACGACGCCGCCACCCCCTACGCCGGCGCGGTCACGGTCCACCGGCTGCTGGCCCGGTCCGGCCTGGTGGTCGAGCAGGGCGGCGGCAACCACGGTGTCACGCTGAGCGGCAACACGTGCCTGGACGGGTACCTGGCCGCCTATCTGACCGACGGCACGGTGCCGCGCGGTGCCGGGCCGGTGGACGCGGTCTGCGCCAAGTCGCCGGACCCGAAGCCGCTGACGGCGAAGGCGGCGTCGGCGTCGTCCCGCGGTTCGACCCTGCACCGCCTGCTGGGCTTCCGCCGCTAGGGCCTCTCGTCCGGATCGTGCCGGGCTCGCGGGGGCCGGCCCGGTCGAAACGAAAGACCCCGGCGGAGCCACGGTGGCGCAAGGGGGGCCGCCCTCCGGCCCGCGGTCCGATAATCGCGGGCGGTGCCAAGGGCGGTTCCCTAAGGTTCCGTCATGGACGCTCCGTACACGCTCATACGCCCCATGACGCTCGCCGACTGCGACCGGGTCTCGGAGATCCGGGTCCGCGGCTGGCAGCACGCCTACCGCGGGCTCGTGCCGCAGCCGTACCTGGACGAACTCAGCGTCACGGCGGACGCCGAGCGGCGGCGGTCCCGGTTCGGACAGGGGGACGGCTCGGCGGTGAACCTGGTCGCCGAGCAGGACGGCCGGGTGCTGGGCTGGGCGGCGTCCGGGCCGTACCGGGGCGGCGCGGCGCATACGGGAGACGCCGAGCTGTACGCCATCTACGTCGACCCTGCGCAGCTGGGCCGCGGGATCGGTCGCGCGCTGCTCGCCGCGTCGGTCGAGCGGTGCACGCCGTATCCGCGCATGCTCCTGTGGGTCCTCAGGGGCAACGTGTCCGCCCGCCGCTTCTACGAGCGCGCCGGTTTCCGGGCCGACGGGGCCGAGGAGCCCTTCGACGCGGGCGGCGTGCCCGTGTCCGAGGTGCGGTACGCCAGGAGCCTGCGCGGCTGACCCGGCGTCACCTCGGCTGCTGCTGCGGGATCCGGGCCAGCGCGTGCACCGCCGCCTCGGCGAGGGCGGGGTGCGCCAGGGCCTCGTTCAGCACCCTCCGGGCGCGGGCGTCGCCGAGCGCGCCCAGGCCCTCCACACAGGCGAGGGCGACCCGCCGGTAGGGGTCGTGCGGGCGCAGCCGCCGCTCCAGGGTGGTAATCAGCGCGGGTACCGACTCCGGGGCGCGCAGGGCGGCCAGCAGCCGCACCGGGTGCAGGGCGTAGGCGACCCGGAGTTCGTTGGTGGCGAGGGCGGCGGCGGCCCGGGCCGTGCGCGGGTCGCCGAGGCGGGCGAGGGCGTGCGCGGCGGAGGCGCAGCGCGGGGGGTCGCGGTGGTTGAGCAGCAGCACCAGGGCCTCGAACGCGCGCCGGTCGCCCGCGCGGCCGAGGCGGAAGGCGGCCAGTTCCCTGGCCCACAGCGGCTGTCCGGGCGCGCTGAGCACCTCCGCCAGTTCACCGTGGTCCTCGGTGGCCAGCAGGCGGTCGAACGCCGGCGAGCAGCCCGACTCCTGCCGTAAGCGTTCCGTGAGCGATCGCAACTCTTCGTCCACGAGGTCCAGCGTAGAGGGGTTGCGCCAATGGAGGGAGCTACATCACAAACTCGGGGACTGGCGCGCTCGTTACCCGCCGGTTAAGCTCATACGAGCGAGTAACCCTCTCGCACTCCACTGGCGACGGTTTGGTGACGCAGCCGTCGCTGGTGATACCTCCCCAGCGCCCTCGTGGCGAGGGGAGAGTCTGTCGGTTCGGTACGCCGTGTGTACCGCAGTACGACCCGGCTTCGGGACAGAGCCGGTCGGAAGTTCCGCCGTTGCCGGGCGTGTGCGCGCCCGTGTGGCACCGGCAGCACCGGGCGTGTGCGCTCGCAGCCCGGCAACACCCGCACCTCTTCCTCGCACCGTGGTGCGCCTCTCGGCGCATCCGGCGCGTTCCTCGTCGTCACCCTCATTCCTGGAGTCCCGCGATGGCCACTCCCCTGTCCGACACCCCTCTGTCCCCGCTCAAGACGATCGCCGTCGTCGGCCTCGGCACGATGGGCACCGGTATCACCGAGGTCCTCGCGAGGGCCGGCCGCGAGGTGATCGGCATCGACATCAGCGAGGCCCAGACCGCGAAGGCGCTCGCCGCCCTGGAGGCCGCCACCGCCCGTGCCGTGGCGCGCGGCCGGCTCACCGAGGAGGAGCGCGCCGGAGCACTGGCCCGGGTGCGCACCGCGACCGACCTCACCGCGGCGGCCGAGGCCGACCTCGTCATCGAGGTGGCCCCGGAGTCGTACGAGATCAAGCAGCAGATCTTCCGGGAGCTGGACGGCATCGTCCGTCCGGGGACGATCCTCGCGACCGGCACCAACGCCCTGTCCGTGACCCGGCTGGCCGCCGACTCGGCCCGCCCGGAGCGCGTGCTCGGCCTGCACTTCTTCAACCCGGCGCCGGCCATGAAGCTGGTCGAGGTCGTCTCCTCGGTGCTGACCGCGCCGGGGGCCGTCGCCGCGGTCACCGACCTCGCGATCGAGCTGGGCAAGGAGCCGGTCGCGGTCGGCGACCGCCCGGGCTTCGTCGCGGACGGGCTGCTCTTCGGCTACCTGAACCAGGCCGCCGCGATGTACGAGGCGCGGTACGCCTCCCGCGAGGACATCGACGCCGCCATGCGGCTCGGCTGCGGTCTGCCCATGGGCCCGCTCGCCCTGCTGGACCTGATCGGCGTCGACACCGCGCGTACGGTCCTGGAGGCCATGTACGCCGAGTCCCGGGACCGGCTGCACGCCCCCGCCCCGATCCTCAAGCAGCTCAGCGAGGCGGGTCTGACGGGCCGCAAGGCCGGGCGCGGCTTCTACACGTACGAGGCGCCGGGCAGCGGCACGGTGGTGCCGGACGCGCTGACCCCGGCGGAGGGCGGCTCGCTCACCGCGGGGCGCGAGATCCGCTCGGTCGGTGTCGCGGGCTCCGGCACCATGGCCTCCGGGATCGCCGAGGTGTTCGCCAAGGCGGGCTACGAGGTCGTGCTGGCCGCCCGCAGCGAGGAGAAGGCGCAGGCGGCCAAGGCCCGGATCGGCAAGTCGCTGGCCCGGTCCGTCGACAAGGGCCGGCTGTCCGCGGAGGCCGCCGCGCAGATCCTGGACCGGATCGCCGCGGCCGGGTCCTACGACGCCTTCGCGGACGTCGACCTGGCCGTCGAGGCGGTCGCCGAGGACCTGGAGATCAAGCGGCAGCTGTTCGCGGCGCTGGACAAGGTGTGCAAGCCGGGCGCGGTCCTGGCCACCACCACCTCGTCCCTGCCCGTCGTGGCCTGTGCCCGCGCCACCTCGCGTCCGCAGGACGTGATCGGCATGCACTTCTTCAACCCGGCGCCGGCCATGAAGCTGGTCGAGGTCGTGCGGACGGTGCTGACCGCGGACGACGTGCACGCCACGGTCCGCGAGGTCTGCGGCCGGATCAAGAAGCACGCGGTCGACTGCGGGGACCGTGCGGGCTTCATCGTGAACGCGCTGCTGTTCCCGTACCTCAACAACGCGATCAAGATGGTCCAGGAGCACTACGCCTCGCTGGACGACATCGACGCGGCGATGAAGCTCGGCGGCGGCTACCCGATGGGCCCGTTCGAACTGCTGGACGTGGTCGGGCTGGACGTCTCGCTCGCCATCGAGAAGGTGCTGCACCGCGAGTTCCGCGACCCCGGTCTCGCCCCGGCGCCGCTGCTGGAGCACCTGGTGGCCGCGGGCTGCCTCGGCCGCAAGACCGGTCGCGGCTTCCGCGAGTATGCCCGCCGCTGACGGGGCCGGGGACTGGTTCGACGGCGCCGCGGACGGCGCGGACTGGGGCGGACTGCTCGACCCGGTGGACGCTCCCCCGCCCCTCAGGGGCGGGGGAGCCCCCTCACCCGCGCACCGAGCTGCACACATGCAGTACTTTCGGGGCATGTCCCAGCCCGCCAAGTCCTCACGTACACCAGCCACGCCCGACGCGCCGGAAAGTGCCGCAGGCAGTCGCGCCGCCGCCCAGCGGCTGAAAATGCGCCGGGAACTGGCGGCCGCAGCGATGGAACTGTTCGCGACCAAGGGGTACGAGGCGACCACCGTCGACGAGATCGCGGCCGCGGCCGGGGTCGCGCGCCGTACCTTCTTCCGCCACTTCCGCTCCAAGGAAGAGGCGATCTTCCCGGACCACGACGACACGCTGATCCGCGCCGAGGCGGTCCTGAACGCCGCGCCCGCGCACGAGCACCCGCTCGACACCGTGTGCCGCGGGATCAAGGAAGTCATGAAGATGTACGCGGCCCGGCCGGAGATCTCGGTCGCCCGCTACAAGCTCACGCGCGAGGTGCCCACGCTGCGCGAGGCCGAGATCGCGTCGGTGGCCCGCTACGAGCGTCTGTTCACCCGCTATCTGCTCGGGCACTTCGACGAGCACGCGCACGCCGACGACGCCAACGACGACCCGCTGCTGGCCGAGGTAGCCGCCTCGGCCGTGGTCACCGCCCACAACCACGTCCTGCGGCGCTGGCTGCGGGCGGGCGGCCAGGGGGACGTGGAGGCCCAGCTGGACCACGCCTTCGCGATCGTGCGCAAGACCTTCGGCAGCGGCATCGGCGCCGGCCGCGGCTCCGCCGCCGGTCCGGCCGCCGCGGCCGCTCCGGCCACGGCGTCCGCGCAGGGCGAGGTGCTGGTGACGGTCGCCCGGACCGACGCCCCGCTGGAAGAGGTCATGCGGACCATCGAGGAGGCGCTGAAGGAGCGCTGACGGTTCCGCTCGCGGAAGGCGCCGGCGAAGCGCCGGCCTTCGAGTGAGGGGCCGCCGGCGCTCCGCGTGAGGAGGCGTCGCGACAGAGCCCGCCCCCGCCCAGCTTGTGATGACGGCCACCCTTCGGGGTGGCCGTTTTGGCATGTCAGGGGCCGTTTTCCGGGAGATTTCAGGGCCCGTTCGATCGATCATCGCTCATCTGTTACGTAAAGATTTCATCTGAGAGCAAGTTCTGGCACTCAGTGCCTTGTCACCTGACACGCGGTGTCATACGTTGAAGATGTCCGGGCGGCCGGCGAGCAGAGACCACTCGTTCGCCGGCTGTCCCCGCAAGCTCATGGCCTGCGCGCCCGGACGCCTGCGTCACAGGCACCTCCCGCGCCACAAAGCGCTGCCGAAGCTCCACCCAGCCGAACCGACGGCACACCTCAAAACCCTCAGCAGCACTCATCACAGCACCGACGAACCCTTAGGCGCCCCTCCCTCAGGGCGCTCACCGCCGGAGGCAACACCGTGACCGTGAAGGACATCCTGGACGCGATCCAGTCGGAGGACAGCACGTCCGCCGACTTCGCCGCTCTGCCGATCCCCGACTCGTACCGCGCGATCACCGTGCACAAGGACGAGACGGAGATGTTCGCGGGCCTGCAGACCCGCGACAAGGACCCGCGCAAGTCGATCCACCTCGACGAGGTCCCCGTGCCCGAACTGGGTCCGGGCGAGGCCCTGGTGGCCGTGATGGCCTCCTCGGTCAACTACAACTCGGTGTGGACCTCGATCTTCGAGCCGCTGTCCACCTTCGGCTTCCTGGAGCGCTACGGCCGCACCAACGAGCTGGCCAAGCGGCACGACCTGCCGTACCACATCATCGGCTCCGACCTCGCGGGCGTCGTCCTGCGCACCGGCCCCGGCGTCAACGCCTGGAAGCCCGGTGACGAGGTCGTCGCACACTGCCTCTCGGTCGAGCTGGAGTCCTCCGACGGCCACAACGACACGATGCTCGACCCCGAGCAGCGCATCTGGGGCTTCGAGACCAACTTCGGCGGCCTCGCCGAGATCGCGCTGGTCAAGTCCAACCAGCTGATGCCGAAGCCGGAGCACCTGAGCTGGGAGGAGGCCGCGGCCCCGGGCCTGGTCAACTCCACCGCCTACCGGCAGCTGGTCTCCCGCAACGGCGCCGGCATGAAGCAGGGCGACAACGTCCTGATCTGGGGCGCGAGCGGCGGCCTCGGCTCGTACGCCACCCAGTTCGCCCTCGCCGGCGGCGCCAACCCGATCTGTGTCGTCTCCAGCGACCAGAAGGCCGACATCTGCCGCTCGATGGGCGCCGAGGCGATCATCGACCGCAGCGCCGAGGGCTACAAGTTCTGGAAGGACGAGCAGACCCAGGACCCGAAGGAGTGGAAGCGCTTCGGCAAGCGCATCCGCGAGCTCACCGGCGGCGAGGACATCGACATCGTCTTCGAGCACCCCGGCCGCGAGACCTTCGGCGCGAGCGTCTTCGTCACCCGCAAGGGCGGCACCATCACCACCTGCGCCTCGACCTCGGGCTACATGCACGAGTACGACAACCGCTACCTGTGGATGTCCCTGAAGCGGATCATCGGCTCGCACTTCGCCAACTACCGCGAGGCCTGGGAGGCCAACCGGCTCATCGCGAAGGGCAAGATCCACCCCACGCTGTCGAAGGTGTACTCCCTGGAGGACACCGGCCAGGCCGCGTACGACGTGCACCGCAACCTCCACCAGGGCAAGGTCGGCGTGCTGTGCCTGGCCCCCGAGGAGGGCCTGGGCGTGCGCAACGAGGAGATGCGCGCCAAGCACCTCGACGCCATCAACCGCTTCCGCAACATCTGAGACACCCGGGGTCATAGATGACTGAGCGTCAGAACGCCGAAGGGCGGCGGGAGAAGGACCGGCCGTGGCTCATGCGCACGTACGCCGGACACTCCACGGCCGAGGCGTCCAACGAGCTGTACCGGCGCAACCTCGCCAAGGGCCAGACGGGTCTGTCGGTCGCCTTCGACCTGCCGACCCAGACCGGCTACGACTCCGACCACATCCTCGCCCGCGGCGAGGTGGGCCGGGTCGGCGTGCCCGTCGCGCACCTCGGTGACATGCGCCGGCTGTTCCAGGACATCCCCCTGGAGCAGATGAACACCTCGATGACGATCAACGCCACCGCCATGTGGCTGCTGGCGCTCTACCAGGTCGTCGCCGAGGAGCAGGGTGCGGACATCACCAAGCTCCAGGGCACGACCCAGAACGACATCGTCAAGGAGTACCTGTCCCGCGGGACGCACGTCTTCCCGCCGGGGCCCTCGCTCCGCCTGACGACGGACATGATCGCGTACACGGTCTCCCACATCCCGAAGTGGAACCCGATCAACATCTGCAGCTACCACCTGCAGGAGGCCGGGGCCACGCCGGTGCAGGAGATCGCGTACGCGATGTCCACCGCGATCGCCGTCCTGGACGCCGTGCGCGACTCCGGCCAGGTGCCGCAGGAGCGCATGGGCGACGTGGTCGCGCGGATCTCCTTCTTCGTGAACGCGGGCGTCCGCTTCATCGAGGAGATGTGCAAGATGCGGGCTTTCGGCCGCATCTGGGACAAGATCACGCTCGAGCGGTACGGCATCGAGAACCCCAAGCAGCGCCGGTTCCGCTACGGCGTCCAGGTCAACTCGCTCGGCCTGACCGAGGCGCAGCCGGAGAACAACGTCCAGCGGATCGTGCTGGAGATGCTCGCGGTGACCCTCTCCAAGGACGCGCGGGCGCGTGCCGTGCAGCTGCCCGCCTGGAACGAGGCCCTCGGGCTGCCCCGGCCCTGGGACCAGCAGTGGTCGCTGCGCATCCAGCAGGTCCTCGCCTACGAGAGCGACCTGCTGGAGTACGAGGACATCTTCGAGGGCTCGAAGGTGATCGAGGCGAAGGTGGAGCAGCTGGTCGCCGACGTCCTCACGGAGATCGACCGCATCCAGGAGATGGGCGGCGCGATGGCCGCCGTGGAGTCCGGCTACCTGAAGTCGCAGCTGGTCGCCTCGCACGCCGAGCGCCGGGCCCGGATCGAGTCCGGCCAGGAGAAGATCGTCGGTGTCAACGTCTTCGAGGGCACCGAGCCGAACCCGCTGACGGCCGACCTGGACACCGCGATCCAGACGGTGGACCCGGCGGTCGAGAGCCGGGTCGTCGAGTCGCTCCAGCGCTGGCGGGACACCCGCTACCAGCCGCCCTTCAACCACCCGCGCCCCTGCAAGGCGCTGGAGCGGCTGAAGGAGGCGGCCAAGGGGACCGGCAACCTCATGGAGGCCACGCTGGAGTGCGCCCGCGCCGGGGTGACCACCGGCGAGTGGGCGGGCGCGCTGCGTGAGGTGTTCGGCGAGTACCGGGCGCCCACCGGGGTGTCCTCCGCGCCGGTGGCGGTTCCCGCGGCGGCCGGCTCGGCCCTCGCCGAGGTCCGCGCCAAGGTGGAGGCCACCGCCCGCGACCTGGGCGTCGGCAAGCTGCGCTTCCTGGTCGGCAAGCCGGGCCTGGACGGGCACTCCAACGGCGCCGAGCAGATCGCGGTCCGTGCGCGGGACGCCGGCTTCGAGGTGGTCTACCAGGGCATCCGGCTCACCCCGGAGCAGATCGTGGACGCGGCCCTCGCGGAGGACGTCCACGCGGTCGGGCTGTCGATCCTCTCCGGCTCGCACGCCCAGCTGGTCCCGGACGTGCTCGAGCGGCTGCGTGTGGCCGGTGCCACAGATATACCGGTGATCGCCGGTGGCATCATCCCGAATGGTGACGCCGACGAGCTCCGGGCCGCCGGAGTGGCTGCGGTCTTCACCCCGAAGGACTTCGACATCACCGGGATCATCGGCCGCATCGCCGACGAGATCCGGAAAGCGAACAAGCTCGACCCCCTGGAGGTCCCCGCATGACGACCGTCAACCGCCTTCGCCCGCGGCGCTCCTGCCTGGCCGTGCCGGGCAGCAACCCGCGCTTCCTGGAGAAGGCGCAGGGGCTCCCCGCCGACCAGGTGTTCCTGGACCTGGAGGACGCGTGCGCGCCGCTCGCCAAGCCCGAGGCGCGGCACACCATCGTCAAGTTCCTGAACGAGGGTGACTGGACGGGCAAGACGCGCGTGGTCCGGGTCAACGACTGGACGACCGAGTGGACGTACCGCGACGTCGTGACCGTCGTCGAGGGCGCCGGCCAGAACCTCGACTGCATCATGCTGCCGAAGGTGCAGACGGCCCAGCAGGTCGTCGCGCTGGACCTGCTGCTGACCCAGATCGAGAAGACCATGGGCTTCGAGGTCGGCAAGATCGGCATCGAGGCGCAGATCGAGAACGCGCAGGGCCTGAACAACGTCAACGAGATCGCGCAGGCCTCCCCGCGCGTCGAGACGATCATCTTCGGCCCGGCCGACTTCATGGCGTCGATCAACATGAAGTCGCTGGTCGTGGGCGAGCAGCCGCCCGGCTACCCGGCGGACGCCTACCACTACATCCTGATGAAGATCCTGATGGCCGCCCGCGCCAACAACCTCCAGGCGATCGACGGCCCCTACCTCCAGATCCGCAACGTCGAGGGCTACCGCGAGGTCGCGCAGCGCGCCGCCGCGCTCGGCTTCGACGGCAAGTGGGTCCTGCACCCGGGCCAGGTCGAGGCGTCCAACGAGATCTTCTCGCCCTCGCAGGAGGACTACGACCACGCCGAGCTGATCCTGGACGCGTACGACTACTACACCTCCGAGGCGGGCGGCAAGAAGGGCTCCGCGATGCTCGGCGACGAGATGATCGACGAGGCCAGCCGCAAGATGGCCCTGGTCATCTCCGGCAAGGGCCGCGCCGCCGGCATGCAGCGCACGTCGAAGTTCGAGATCCCGGAGGCCTGAGCGCGATGCAGTTCGGACGCACCTACGAGGAGTTCGAGGTCGGGGCGACGTACAAGCACTGGCCGGGCAAGACGGTCACCGAGTACGACGACCACCTGTTCTGTCTCCTCACCATGAACCACCACCCGCTCCACATGGACACCAACTATGCGGAGAAGACGACGGACTTCGGCAAGAACGTCGTCGTGGGCAACTACATCTACTCCCTGCTGCTCGGCATGTCCGTGCCGGACATCTCCGGCAAGGCCATCGCCAACCTCGAGATCGAGTCGCTCAAGCACGTGGCGCCGACCTTCCACGGCGACACGATCTACGGCGAGACGACCGTGCTGGACAAGTGGCCGTCGAAGTCGAAGAACGACCGTGGCATCGTCTACGTCGAGACCAAGGGCTACAAGCAGGACGGCACCCTGGTGTGCGTCTTCCGCCGCAAGGTGATGGTGCCCACCGAGACGTACATCAAGGAGCGCGGCGGCGAGCAGCCCGGCCGCCCGGAGCTCACGGAGCAGGAGAAGTAGCCATGGCCCGTCTCGCCCAGACCGCCGGTCTGACGGACATCCAGCAGGAGATCCTCTCCACCGTCCGCGACTTCGTGGACAAGGAGATCATCCCGGTCGCCACCGAGCTGGAGCACCGCGACGAGTACCCGCAGCAGATCGTGGACGGCCTGAAGGAACTCGGCCTGTTCGGTCTGATGATCCCCGAGGAGTACGGGGGCCTGGGCGAGTCGCTCCTGACCTACGCGCTGTGCGTGGAGGAGATCGCCCGCGGCTGGATGTCGGTGTCCGGCATCATCAACACGCACTTCATCGTGGCGTACATGCTCAAGCAGCACGGCACGCAGGAGCAGAAGGACCACTTCCTGCCGCGCATGGCCGCCGGCGACATCCGGGGCGCCTTCTCGATGTCGGAGCCCGCTCTGGGCTCCGATGTGTCGGCCATCACGTCCAAGGCGGTCAGGGACGGCGACGAGTACGTCCTGAACGGCCAGAAGATGTGGCTGACGAACGGCGGCACCTCCTCACTGGTGGCCGTTCTCGTCCGGAGTGACGAAGGACACCCCGAGGGCACGGCGCCCCACAAGTCGATGACGACCTTCCTGATCGAGAAGGAGCCGGGCTTCGGCGAGGTCCGCCCGGGCCTCACCATCCCCGGCAAGATCGACAAGATGGGCTACAAGGGCGTCGACACCACCGAGTTGATCATGGACGGCCTGCGCCTTCCGGCCGACCGGGTGCTCGGCGGGGTCACCGGCCGAGGTTTTTACCAAATGATGGACGGCGTGGAGGTCGGCCGGGTCAATGTGGCGGCCCGCGGCTGCGGCGTCGCCCAGCGCGCCTTCGAGCTGGGCGTCCGCTACGCCCAGCAGCGGCACACCTTCGGCAAGCCGATCGCCCAGCACCAGGCCATCCAGTTCAAGCTGGCGGAGATGGCCACCAAGGTCGAGGCCGCGCATGCAATGATGGTCAACGCGGCACGCAAAAAGGACTCCGGGGAACGAAACGACCTCGAAGCAGGGATGGCGAAGTACCTCGCCTCCGAGTACTGCAAGGAGGTCGTGGAAGATGCCTTCCGGATCCACGGCGGCTACGGCTTCTCCAAGGAGTACGAGATCGAGCGCCTCTACCGGGAGGCCCCGATGCTGCTCATCGGTGAAGGTACCGCCGAGATCCAGAAAATGATCATCGGGCGCAGGTTGCTCGAAGAGTATCGATTCCAGGGCTGATTGTCCGGATACGGGGTGTTTTCTTCGAGAAGAAGATCACACCCCGTAGACAGTCTTCAGCCGCCGACTCGGCTGCCTGGCTTGCCCAGTTGTAGCCCGCGCCCGGTACGATCCCGGGAAAGCCGCCGTCCCCCGTCGAGCGCGGCATCATCCGCTACGAAGGT
This sequence comes from Streptomyces musisoli, assembly GCF_016741855.1. Taxonomy (GTDB): domain Bacteria; phylum Actinomycetota; class Actinomycetes; order Streptomycetales; family Streptomycetaceae; genus Streptomyces; species Streptomyces musisoli. Next base: position 514,481 of record NZ_JAERRH010000001.1, read on the forward strand.
CATCCATGCCCCACAGCCAAACCTCTGCACACCGCGACAGCCTGGTAGGCGCACGCCTCGCGCGCGGAGCATCGCCGTGGCTTCTCCCGACCGTCGCCACCGCAGCCCTCAGCCTGGCCCGCGCCCGCCGTTCCGGCGTGGCCAAGGCCGTCGCCGTGCCCGCCACCGCGCTCGCGGCGGGCATGCTGTGGTTCTTCCGCGACCCCGAGCGCGAGATCGCCCAGGGCCGCGTCATCTCGCCCGCCGACGGTGTGGTGCAGAGCATCATGCCGTGGAAGGACGGGCGCACCCGCGTCGCGATCTTCATGAGCCCGCTCAACGTCCACGTCAACCGCGCGCCCCTCTCGGGCACGGTGACGTCGGTGGAGCACATCCCCGGCGGCTTTGTTCCGGCTTTCAACAAGGAGAGCGAGAACAACGAGCGCGTAGTCTGGCATTTCGACACCGAACTCGGCGACATCGAGATGATCCAGATCGCCGGCGCGGTGGCCCGCCGCATCGTGCCCTACCTCCCTTCGGGCACGAAGGTCGAGCAGGGTGACCGCATCGGGCTGATCCGCTTCGGCTCGCGCGTCGACATCTACCTGCCCGAGGGCGTGGAGGTCGCGGTCGAGGTCGGACAGAAGACCGTGGCTGGGGTGACTCGCATTGACCGTGATTGATCCGGAGACCCAGGCTGGCTGGGTGCCCGAGGCCGACGAGGTGGACGACGAGGAGGAGATGCCCCTCTCGCTCCGCCTGTCGATAGCGGACACCCTCACGCTGGGCAACGCCACGTGCGGCTTCATGGCGGTGTACTTCACCACCACCGGCATCCTGATCCCGCACCTCACCGGCAGCCAGGAATCCGGCATGGCCCGCCACAGCGCGGCCACGGCGGTCATCCTGATGCTCTGCGCGGCCGTGTTCGACCTGTTCGACGGGCTGGTCGCGAGGAAGCTCCGCTCCTCCCCCATGGGTGCCGAGCTGGACAACCTCTCCGACCTGATCAGCTTCGGTCTCGCCCCCGCGTACTTCGTCCTGGTCTACGGCATGGTCGCGGACGACGCGCACCAGCGGGTGGCCGCGGTCGGTGCGATCGTGGTCCTGCTGGCGGTCGTCCTGCGTCTGGCGCGCTTCTCCTGCGTGACGATGAAGGACGGCATGTTCCAGGGCATGCCCTCGCCGTTCGGCGCGCTGACCGTCGTCTCGATCGTGCTGCTCGAGCTGCCCTTCGTGGCGACGCTGCTGGCGATTCTGGGCACCGCCTGGCTGATGGTGAGCCGGGTCGAGTACCCGAAGCCGCGGGGCCGCCTGGCCGGCGCGATGCTCATCTGGATCGTGCTCTCGATGGGCCTCCTGGCCGCCTGGGCCTTCGACGCCCCGAGCGGTCAGCTGCTGCTCCAGACGGGCTGTGCGCTTCAGCTGGTCATGGGCGCGGTGATCCCGCTGTTCGCCACGGCCCGCCGGGTGAACAACTTCCGCGACAACCGGCGTGAGGCCAGGGCGGCGCAGCTGCCGTAGCGCTCGCTTCAAGGGCCCCGGACCGTCCAGGTCCGGGGCCCTTTGTCATTTCGGGGCCCTTTGTCATTTCGGGGCCCTTTGTCATTTCGGGACCCTCTTGGCGTGTCCGGCCCCGGCGCCGAGGCAGCCCACCCGGGGTCCCTGGCCACGCCCACCCACCCACCCGACCGGTGGGCTGAAGGGCAAACGGCGAGCCGACCCCCGTCCCACGCAGGCACCGCTACGGGACTCGCGACGGGCGGCGCCCGGGGCGGGTCCGTCTCAGCCGACCGGGGCGGGTGCGTCTCAGCCGACCGGGTCGGGTGGGCGAGGGGGGTCTGGGGGCGGAGCCCCCAGGAGTCGGCCTCAGCTCAGGCGGTCCTCGGCGATCCGGGCGGCGACGCGCTCGAGGATCGGCCCGGCATCCGCGATGCACTTCGCGACGTCGGGCTCGACCGAGGTGAGGGGGTACGCCTCGGCGATACCCGCCCGCGTGAGCGCCTCCGTCGGCAGAGCGAGCCGCCCGCAGACCGCCACCACGTCCTTGCCCGCGGCACGCGCCGCCGCGGCCACCCCGGCCGGCGCCTTGCCGTGCAGCGTCTGCTCGTCCAGCGACCCCTCCCCCGTGATCACCAGGGAGGCCCGCTCCAGGGCGGGCGCGAAGCCCAGCACGTCCAGCATCACCTCGATGCCGGGGCGGAAACGCGCGCCCAGGAGGAGGGCGCCGTAGCCGATGCCGCCGGCCGCGCCGGCCCCGGGAGACGCCGCGTACTCGGCGGCCCGCGGCCCGGCCTGCTCCTCCAGCACCTTCGCGAAGTGGGCCAGCGCCGCGTCCAGGGTCTCCACGTCGTCCGGCGAGGCCCCCTTCTGCGGGCCGTAGACGGCGGGAGCGCCCTTCGGGCCGGTCAGCGGATTGTCGACGTCACTGGCCAGCACCAGCTCCACCGAGGACAGTCGCGGGTCCAGGCCGGAGAGGTCCGCGCGGGCCAGCTCGGCGAGGCCGCCGCCGCCCGGGGACACCGGCTCGCCCTCCTCGGTCAGGAACCGCGCGCCCAGCGCGGACAGCATGCCCGCGCCGCCGTCCGTCGTGGCGCTGCCGCCGACGCCGAACACGATCGTCCGCGCGCCCGCGTCCAGCGCGGCCCGCAGCAGCTCGCCGGAGCCGTAGGTCGAGGCGGTCAGCGGCGCGAAGACGCCGGCCGGCAGCCGCTGGAGGCCGCTCGCCTCGGCCATCTCCACGACCGCGGTGCCGTCGCGCAGCGCGAACGCGGCCGTCACCTCCTCGCCGAGCGGCCCGGCGACCCGGACCTCGCGCCGTTCGAAACCGGCCGCGACCGCCGCGTCCACGGTTCCGTCGCCGCCGTCGGCCACGGGCAGCGCCTCGACCCGCAGATCCGGCACGACCCGGCGCAGCCCGGCCGTCACCCGCTCGGCGACCTGCACGGCCGTCAGCGAGCCCTTGAACTTGTCCGCGGCGATGAGCACCCGACGGGTCTCGTTCCCTGCAGCGTCCGCCACCTTGTCTTCCCCTTGCTCTCCGGGCCCCGCGCACGTCAGGGCCAGTCGCGCCGCTGTGACCATAACCGCAGGACACCCCCGCCGTCATGCCCCGCCCGAACCCTGGGAAGCCGCTGGGAGCCGGCCGGGCGAAGTGGGTACACCACTGCCATGGACACCCAGCACACCGGACCGGGCCTCGCCGACCGCATCCACGGCGGCTGGCTCGGCCGTATCGCGGGCAACATGCTGGGCAAACCGGTCGAACAGGGCGAGGTGTGGACCCGCGACCGCATCGACCGCTATCTGCGCGGTGCATCCGCCCTGCCGCTGACCGACTACCTCCCCGAGCCCGCCGACGCGGACGAGGCCGCGGTACTGCGTCCGGAGTGGCGCCAGTGCGTGCGCGGCCGGATCCACGGCAGCTGCCGGGACGACGACGTCGACTACGCGATCCTCGGCCTGCACCTGCTGGAGACCCACGGGTTCGGCTTCAGCACCGAGCAGGTCGGCGACCTGTGGCTGCTCAGGCTGCCGTATCTACAGACGTTCACGGCGGAACGGGCCGCGTACCGGAACCTCGCGAACGGGATGAAGCCGCCGCTGACGGCGACGTACGAGAACCCGTACCAGGAGTGGATCGGCGCGCTGATCCGCGCCGACGTCTATGGCTGGACCTGTCCGGGCGAGCCCGTCCGGGCCGCCGGCCTGGCCCGCCGGGACGCGGTGCTCTCGCACACCGGCAACGGCGTCTACGGCGCGATGTGGGCCGCCGCGCTGATCTCGGCGGCCTTCACCGCCCCCACCGTCCGGGACGCCCTGGAGACCGCGCTGACCGTCGTCCCGGCGAGCAGCCGGCTGGCCCGGACCGTGCGGCGGGTGGCGACGCTGCACGAGACCCGGCTGCCCTGGGAGGAGACTTTGGCCACGGTGTCCGCGGAGACCGCCGGGCTCGGCTGGATCCACACCGTGCCGAACGCCGCCGTCCTCACGGCCGGGCTGCTGTACGGCGACGGCGACTTCACCCGGACCATCGCCCTGACCGTGCGCGGCGGGCTGGACACCGACTCCAACGGGGCGACGGCCGGCTCGGTGGCCGGCGTCCTCACCGGGGCGGACGCCATTCCGGCCCGGTGGCGGGACCCGTTGCAGGACACGGTGCACAGCGCGGTGTTCGGCTTCGACGGCGTACGGATCAGTGCGCTGGCCGAACGCACCCTGCGCCTGGCCTCGGCCGGGACGTAGGGGCGGGGCGGCTGGTTACCCTTCCCCCATGACCACCACGCCTGACTTCGCCGCGTACATCGCGGGCCTGCCCCGTGTCCTCGCCGGTGCCGCCGCGCTCTTCCGGGACGCCGAGGGGAGGGTGCTGCTCGTCGAGCCGAACTACCGTGAGGGATGGGCGCTTCCCGGCGGGACCATCGAGTCCGACACCGGGGAGACACCGCGGCAGGGCGCCCGCCGGGAGACGCTGGAGGAGATCGGGCTCGACCGTCCGCTGGGCCGGCTGCTCGCGGTGGACTGGGTGCACGGCGTGGGCCGGCCGCCGCTGGTGGCGTACCTGTACGACGGGGGTGTCCTCACCGATACCGAACTCAAGGCCATCCGACTCCAGGAGGAGGAGCTGCTGTCCTGGCGGATGGTCGCCCGTGACGAGCTGCCCGCCCGTCTGCCCGAAGCGCTCGGCCGCCGTGTGCTGACGGCCCTGGACGTGCTGGCGGACGGCTCCAGCACAGCGGAACTGGAGAACGGCCACCGGGTGGCATGACCACTCGGCCCCGATGCCCTCTTGCCCCCGACGACCTCCCGACCGCGGTGCCCTCCCGGCCCCGGGCCCTCTTGACCGCGGCGACCTCCCGACCTCGGTGCCCTCTCGGCCCGATGCCCACCAGGACACAGCGGCCTCCCGGCCCCGATGCCCACCAGGACACAGCGACCTCCCGGCTTCGCTTCGGCTTTGACCTCGGCTCGGCTTCGGCTCGGCTTCGGCTCGGCTTCGGCTTCGGCTTCGGCTTCGGCTTCGGCTTCGGCGAGCGTTCGACCCCGGCGGGCGTTCGGGCCGCCGTGACCGCTCAGCCCTCCGGGTTCCGCGGCTTGCTGTCCACCTCGCGCAGTGCCTCGTCGCGGGCGGCGGTCCGTGCCTCCGTCCGGTGCCCGCGCTCGATGTAGTCCCGGACGACCAGTTCGACGGCGTCCTGCGGATCGCCCACCCCCGCCAGCACCATGACCTCCACCACGAGCTGGGCGTCGAGCGAGACAGTCACTTTGGCCATGCCCGGACGCTAGCATCGGGGGCTCCCCACCGTGACCGGTTCCGCCCGACCCGAGGACGACCGCCGATGCCCCGCAGCACGGACCCGCTCGACGGTCCGCACGACGACCACGGCGGCGTCCGCCGCGTCCTCGCGGTGCCGGTCGCGCTGCTCACCCTCGTCGCCGCGTTCTTCTGCTGGGCCGCGCTCGTCACGCGTCCCAACGGCCCTTGGGACGACGGCGCGTACGCGGGCATCGCCGCGGCCTGCCTCCTGAGCCTGGCCGCCTCCGGTGCGGTGACGGGCCTGTGGCTGTTCCCGTCGGTGCGCCGGGCCATGGGGTGGGCCTGGGCCGCCCCCGCGCTGACCCTGGCCGCGGTGGCGGCGATACGCCTGGCCTGGCTCGACTGAGGATTTATCCGCTCGCCGCAGCCACGGCACCCGGCCTACCCTCGGCGACATGACCAAGCCTCTCGTCGCCGTCCTCAGCGGAGCCGGCATCTCCACCGACTCCGGGATCCCCGACTACCGCGGTCCGAACGGGCTGTGGCGGCGGGATCCGGAGGCGGAGAAGCTGGTGACCTACGAGTACTACATGGGCGATCCGGAGATCCGGCGGCGGTCCTGGCTGATGCGGCGCGAGAACAGCACGCTGCGGGCCGAGCCGAACGCGGCCCACCGTGCCGTCGCCGAACTGGACCGGTCCGGCATCCCGGTGCGAGTGCTCACCCAGAACGTGGACGGGCTGCACCGGCAGGCCGGGATGCCCGCCCGCAAGGTGCTCGAACTGCACGGCAGCGCCCATGGTGTCGTCTGCACGAAGTGCCATGCGCGCGGCTCCATGGCGGACGCGCTCGCCCGGGTCGACGCCGGCGAGGACGACCCGGCCTGCCTGGACTGCGGCGGCATCCTCAAGTCGGCCACCGTGATGTTCGGCGAACGGCTCGACCCGACGGTGCTGGGCGAGGCGGCCGCCATCGCCAAGGCCTGCACGGTGTTCATCGCGGTCGGCAGCACCCTCCAGGTGCAGCCCGCCGCCGGCCTCGCGGGCGTCGCCGCCGACCACGGCGCCCGCCTGATCATCGTCAACGCCGAACCGACGCCGTACGACGAACTGGCGGACGAAGTGATCCGCGAACCCATCGGCACCGCCCTGCCCGAACTGCTGCGCCGGCTCGGCACCGAGGACGCCGCCTGATGCCCGGGCCGGCCGGGCGCGCCGCCGCCGTGACGGCCGAGTACAGCTAGAACAGTGCCGTACCCCGTTCGAAGTCCAGCAGGCGGCGTTTGCGGTCCAGGCCGCCGCCGTAGCCGGTGAGGCTGCCGTCGGAGCCGATCACGCGGTGGCACGGGACGATGATGCCCACCGGGTTGCGGCCGTTGGCGAGCCCGACGGCACGGGAGGCGCCGCGACTGCCGAGGGCGTCGGCGAGTTCGCCGTAGGTACGGGTCTCCCCGTAGGGGATTCTCGTGAGCTGCTCCCAGACGCTGCGCTGGAACGGCGTCCCGTGCAGCCCGAGCCGGACGGTGAACTCCCTGGAGTCGCCCGCGAAATACGCGGTCAGCTGCTCGGCCGCATCGGCGAACACGGGCAGCGTGTCGTCCCGCGGGCCGAACGTCTCCTCGCCGGGTCGGTGCCGCTGGCCGGCCATGTAGAGGCCGCACAGGGCGCCGTCGGCGTCGGCGACGAGAGTGAGCGGGCCGTAGGGGCTGTCGGTCGTCGTGTGGTGGTTCATCGCTTTCCTCATGCCGGAAGGAAGTTGATCGGGTGGCTGTCGGTCGCCCACAGGTACTGCACCGCGTACGCCCGCCAGGGCCGCCAGCCCTCCGCGCGGGCGGTGAGCGCGGCCGGGGTGGACGGCAGACCCAGCTCCTTGGCGGCGCGCCGGATGCCGAGGTCGGTGGCGAGGAACGCGTCCGGGTCGCCCAGCGCGCGCATGGCGATGACGTCCACCGTCCACGGACCGAAGCCGGGCAGCGCGAGCAGCCGGGCGCGGGCCTCCGCCCAGTCGGCGTCCACTCCTAGGTGCAGCTCACCGTCGGCGAGCCGGCGGACGAGGGTGCTGAAGGTGGTGCGCCGGGTGCCCGGCATGGCCAGGGTCCCGGGGTCGACGGCGGCCAGTGCCTCGGGGGAAGGGAAGAGGTGGGTGAGGCCGCCCTCGGGGTCGTCCAGGGGTTTGCCGTGCGCGGCGACCAGGCGGGCCGCGTGGGTGCGGGCGGCGGCCGTGGACACCTGCTGGCCCAGTACGGCCCGCACGGCGAACTCGGCCTCGTCGACCGTGCGCGGCACCCGGCGGCCGGGTCCCCGGTCGACCAGCGGGGCGAGCAGCGGATCGGTGCGCAGCCGCTCGTCGACGGCGACCGGGTCGGCGTCCAGGTCGAGCAGGCGGCGGCAGCGGGTGATGGCCACGGTCAGGTCGCGCAGGTCGCTCAGGGTGAGCCGGCAGGCGATGTGGTCGGCGCGGGGTGCGAGGGCCGCGATGCCGTGGCCGTAGGGCAGCCGCAGGGTGCGCCGGTAGGCGCCGGTGGGGGTGCCGCCCGCGCCATCCAGGCAGTCGGGGAGCCATTCCTCCACGCCGGGCACGGCCGTGGCGGCGAGGTGGCCGAAGAGGTTGGACGGGTTGAGCGGGGCGCGGAACGGCAGCCGCAGGTTGAGCACGCCGGGGGTGCCCGCGCCGCTGCCGGGCACCCGGGCGCGCAGCTCGCTCGGGGACAGGGCGAAGACCTCGCGGACGGTGTCGTTGAAGGTGCGGATGGAGGAGAAGCCGGCCGCGAACGCGACCTGCGTCATGGGCAGCGGGGTGATCTCGATGAGCAGCCGTGCGGTCTGGGCGCGCTGGGCGCGGGCGAGTGCCAGGGGGCCGGCCCCCAGCTCGGCGAGCAGCTGCCGCTCGACCTGCCGGGTGCTGTAGCCGAGCCGGGCGGCCAGTCCGGGCACGCCCTCGCGGTCCACGACCCCGTCGGCGATCAGCCGCATGGCCCGGGCCACCAGGTCTGCGCGCCGGTTCCACTCCGGGGAGCCGGGGCTGGTGTCGGGGCGGCAGCGCTTGCAGGCCCTGAACCCGGCCTGCTGGCAGGCGGCGGCGCTCGGGTAGAACGTCATGTTCTCCGGCTTGGGCGGCACCGCCGGGCAGCTCGGCCGGCAGTAGATCCGGGTGGTCACAACGGCCGTGAAGAACCATCCGTCGAACCGCGCGTCCTTGGACTGCACGGCACGCACGCAGTGCTCCCGGTCGAGATGCGTCCCTGTCTGCATGCGTCCAGCATCGGCCACCGCCCACGTCGGCCGCTGGCGGAAATCCGACCTGTACGTGGGCCTGGCCAGGGGCCCGGACGGTTCGGGTCCGGCTAGTCCGGGTCCGGACGGTTCGGGTCCGGCTGGTTCGGGTCCGGACGGTTCGGGACCGGCTGATTCGGGAGCGGGCTGATCGGGTCCCGACGGTTCGGGACCGGGCTGATCGGGACCGGCTAGTTCGGGTGCGGGCGGTTCACGAGGTGTGTGTCGCGGGGGCGCTCTGCCGCCGGAAGCGGGTGATCCACTCGGCGGTGGTGCGCAGCCCGCCGAAGGTGTAGAAGTGCACCTTCACCGTGCCGTGGCGAGCGGGGTCGTAGCGGTCGGCCAGGCTGTGCAGGAAGCGGTCCGGGCCGGTCGTGCCCATGAGGTTGGTCAGCGAGAACCCGTACTTGCGGGCGACGGAGGCGCTGGTGCCGACGCCGAACCTGGTGGCGTAGCCCAGCAGCCGGCGCACTCCGGCCGGTCCGGGGACGCCGATGCGGACGGGCAGGTGCACGCCCCGGGCACGGAGATCCTCCAGCCAGGTGAGGACCGGGTCGGCGTCGAAGCCGAACTGGGTGATGACGTCGCCGGTGAACCGGTCGGCCTCGATGGCCGCCGCCTTGTCCGTCAGCGCCGACCACAGCTCACGGTCGGCTATGCCGGGGTGCCCCTCGGGGTAGCCGGTGATGCCTACGTGCCGGACGCCGTGCCGGCGCAGCAGCCCGCTGCGCAGGACGGAGAGGGCGTCCTCGTAGGGGCCCTCGGGCCGGGCGGGGTCGCCGCCGACGACGAACACGTTCTCGGCGGTGCCGTCGGCCGCCAGCCCGCCGAGGAACTCCTCCAGGGCCGGCCGGGAGGGCAGCCGGCGTGCGGAGATGTGCGGGACGGGGACGAAACCGAGCCGTTTGACCGCGCGGGCCGCCGTCAGCCGCGTGTCGGTGTCCTCACCGGCCAGGAAGGTGATGTTGATCCGGGTGCCGGGCGGGATGCCGTCCGCCGCCTCTTCGAGCCTGGACACGTCCTTGCCGGTCATCTCCAGGGAGAAGCCGTCCAGCAGGGTGGCGCCCCGCCCCGGGGCCCCGGCGCCGTGCGGGCGGGGGGCGGTGCCCTCGGGCGACTCGGTGAGAGCGGGGTTCATCGTGCTCCTCGTACGGCGGTGGTCCTGACCCCGGCCGATGGTGTCACGCGGACCGCGGCGGACACCGGTCAGGGGGCGCCAGCCCGAGTTATGGACCGGTGACGAGGGACTCCTTTGGACCTGGCCACCGGTCCAAGCGCCGGGCACGCTGGCATTCCTGATCACCGAGGAGGTCCTGTTGAGCGTTTCGTCGAACCCCGGCGTGCGAGCGGGGGTGGCATGACCGTGCGATTCCGGCATGCGGACGCGGTGCGGGCCGCGTACCCCGAGTTGTCCGCCGGCGCGCTGTACGCGGCCGGCGTGGGTGCCGCCGTGGACACCCGGCAGCGCGCCGCCGCGTACACCGCGCGGGCCGTGGCGCGCCTGGCGTCGGCCACCGAGGGTGAGTTTCCCGAGGTGCTGGCATGGCGGCGGACCTTCGCCCGGATGGGGGTGAAGCCGACGCAGTACCGGTCCGCCTCGGAGTCGCTGCTGCGCCGGCTGCGGAAGGAGGGGGAGCTGCCACGCATCCACCCGCTGGTGGACCTGTGCAACGCCATCTCGGTGGCCTACGCGGTTCCGGTCGCGGTCCTCGACGTCGACCGGATCGCCGGGCCGCTGCTGGAGGTGCGGCCGGCGTGCGGCGACGAGACGTACACGGCGTTCGGCGGCGGTGTCGAGCATCCCGCGCCCGGCGAGGTGACCTTCGTCGACTCCGCGGGCCGGGCCCACGCCCGCCGCTGGACCCACCGGCAGAGCGGACACTCGGCGGTCGGCGCGCACACCGGCCGGGTGCTGGTGGTGACGGAGGCGATGCACGACGGCGGCGCGGACACCGTGGCCGAGGTGCTGAAGACGGTCGAGGAGGAGGTGACGGCGCACTGGGGGGCCACACCGACGACGGCCACGCTCACGCCGGAAACCCCGGAGTTCCCCTTCGCCCACTGACCGGCCCGTCCTCACCGACCGACGGGCCCGTCCTCACCGACCGACCGGCCCGTCCTCACCGACCGACCGAGCCGCCAGGAACGGGTCCCGCCAGGGACGAGGGATTTGGCGGGGGCGAGGGATTCGGCGGGGACGAGGGGCTCCGCGGGGGCTGCCGAAGGAGGTGGAAGAAGGTGGTGGCATGGGCCTGGGGGGCAGGTGCGCGGGCGTGCGTGGGATGGAACTGACCGCGGGCCTGGACCGGACCGTGAAAGGCGTGAACTCGGGGGACCACGGGGACCGCGGTGAGGACGAGGTGCGCGGCCGTCAGGTGGGCGTGCGCGCGGGGTGTCGGTCAGGGGCGGGGGCGGTGGGGGCGCGTGACAGCATGGGCCGGATGGACGAGGGGCGGGAGACGGCGGAGACGGCCGGGGAGGTGCCGGCGCGGGGTTCCGACTTCCTTCAGCTGGCGGTCGGTGACGTGCCGGCCACGGGGAAGTCGGAGTGGCTGGCCGACCGGCTGCGGCGGGCGATAGCCGACGGCCGGCTGGGAGTGGGCAGCAGGCTGCCGGCGACCCGCGTGCTCGCCGCGGAGCTTCGTGTCTCCCGGGGAGTGGTGACCGAGGCGTACCGCAGGCTCGCCGAGGACGGCCAGGTGGCCGGCCGGCGGCGCGGCGGCACGGTGGTGGTCGCGACACCGTTCGCCATCGGATCGCCGACGGTTCCCGAGTACGGCCTTCCGGGAGCCGCCCCTGGCACGTGGCCCGCGCCCGGTGCGGGGCATAGGGGCGGCACCGAGCGTGTGGACGGCGCCGAGCATGCTGGCGGTACCGGGCACCCGGATGGTGCGGGGCGTGTGGGCAGGGATGGCTCGCCGGGTGTCGGAGGTACCGGAGGTACCGGAAATGCAGGGGGCCCCGGAAGTGCCGGGGGCCGGATCCTCGGTCCCGGTGAGGCGTCCGACACCACCGCCGGCGCTCCTGGCGCACAGTCCACCGCCACCCCCGACCCACTGCCGGCCAGCGACCCCAGGGCACCGGCAACCGCCACCCTCAACCCACTGCCGCCCACCGACCCCAGAACGTCAACCACCGCCACCCCCAACCCACTGCCAACCACCGACCCCAGAACGCCGGCCACCGCCACCCCCGACCCACTGCCGCCCAGCGACCCCAGGGCGCAGTCGGTCGGTGCTTCAGGCGCGCAGTCGGTCGGGGCTTCAGGCGTGTCGGTGGTCGGTGGGGGTGTTCGCGGGTCTGGCGGTGTGTATGCCTTCTCCGCTGCCGGGCTGTTCGCCTGCGTGCCCGGTGCCGAGGTCTTCGACGCGCTGCGGGTCGCCCCGGCCACCGTCGACTTCACCCCCGGCCGCCCCGACCTCACCACCTTTCCGCGGGCCGCCTGGCTGCGCGCCGAGCGGGCCGTGCTCGCCGAGCTGTCCGCCGAGCACCTCGGCTACGGCGACCCGCGCGGCGCGCCCCGGCTGCGGCGGGCCGTCGCCGACTGGCTCGCGCGCGTGCGGGGCGTACGGGTCGAACCGGACGCGGTACTGATCGTCGCCGGCACCGCGCAGGCGCTGACCCTGCTGCACCCGGTGCTGCGGGCCGACGGCGTCGACGCGGTCGCGGTGGAGGACCCCGGCTCGCTCGGGGCCCGTCAGCACCTGGCGAACGGGGGCCTGGCGACTTGGCCGGTGCCGGTCGACGAGGAGGGCGTACGGGTCGACGCACTGCGCGCGACCGGTGCCCGGGCCGTCCTGCTCACGCCCGCCCACCAGTTCCCCACCGGCGTGGTGACCAGCGGCGAACGCCGGCGTGAACTGCTGGAGTGGGCGCGCGACGGCGGGCTGATCCTGGAGGACGACTACGACGCCGAGCACCGCTACGACCGGCCCCCGGTCCCCGCGCTGCGCGCCCTGCTGGCCGACCGGGTCTGCTACCTGGGCAGCGTGTCGAAGCTGCTCGCGCCCGCGCTGCGGATCGGCTGGCTGGTGGCACCGGCCCGGTACCGTGCCGCGCTGGTCGACGCCAAGCGCTTCAACGACCTGGGCAACGCGGTCTTGCCGCAGCTGGTGCTCGCCCGGCTGATGGAGTCGGGTGAACTGGAGCGGCATCTGCGGACGTTGCGCGGACGCCACCGCAGGCGCCGGGACGCGATGATCGCCGCCCTCGCCGAGCACCTCCCGGGCGCGCGGGTGCACGGAGCCGCGGCGGGCCTGCATCTGACGGTGACGTACGCCTCGGACGTGCCCGACACCGAGTTCGCCGCGGCGGCGCTCGCGCACGGCGTGAAGTGCCAGCCGCTCTCCTGGCACCGGCAGTTGCCGGGGCCGCAGGGCCTGGTCCTCGGCTACGCGGCCACCCCGCCGGGTGTCGTCGCCGACGGCGTGGCACTCCTCGGCAGGGCCCTGCGCACCCTGGGCTGACGGAAGGACTCGGGCCGCCTCGCGACGGGCCGGCACTCCTCGGTGAGGTCCTGCGCGCCCTTGGCCGACCCGCCGAAAGGGCTTCAGACCGCCTCTTCCTGACGGGTCGCCAGGGCCCAGATGATGAAGACGTCGAGCGCAATCAGGATCAGCGACCAGACGGGCGCGTACGGCAGGAAGAGGAACTGCGCGATGAGGCTGAGCGCGACGAGGAACAGGCCGGCGAAGCGGGCCCACGCCATGTCCATGAGCAGGCCGATACCGGTCGCGAGGACCAGGGCGCCGATGATGATGTGGATCGTGCCCCAGCCGGTGAGGTTCATCTTGTAGATGTACGCGCCGATGCGGAAGTAGACGTCGTTCCCGGCGACCGCGGCGATCCCCTGGAGAAGCGCGAGGATACCGCTGCACACCATCAGGACGCCGGCGAACGTGATGCCTCCGGTCACCCAGCCGCTGCTCCGCGCGGCGGTCTGCCGTGGCGGCCCCGAGCCGCCCGCGGGAGTCGGTCCGGTGGGCTGCGCTGCCTGGCTCATGAGCGTTCCTTTCTGCCTCCCCGTCGTGCGGCACGCACCGTCCTCGCTGGGCGCACCGGCACTCCGAGCGTTGGCCAGGCGGCGTCCGGACGCACCGTGGATGACGCCGTTCGGGTGAAATCCGGGACGCTGTGCCGCGGCGGGGCCGCCGTCAGCCGGTCTGCCGGGCGAACGCCTCGTAGGCCAGGTCGTCGAAGAGGACGAAGCGCACCTCTTCGACGGCCGTCCGTGTGCTCCGTACCGTCTCCACCGCGATCCGGGCCGCGTCCTGCATCGGCCATCGGTAGACGCCGGTGGAGACGGCGGGGAACGCGACGGTGCGGGCGCCGAGTTCACCGGCGACGCGCAGGGATTCGCGGTAGCAGGAGGCGAGCAGCTCCGAACGGTCCTCGCTCCGGCTGTACACCGGGCCGACGGTGTGGATCACCCAGCGGGCGTCCAGTTCGCCGGCCGTGGTGGCGACCGCCTGGCCGGTGGGCAGACCCTTGCCGTACCGGGAGGCGCGCAGGGCACGGCACTCCTCGAGGATGGCGGGGCCGCCGCGGCGGTGGATCGCGCCGTCCACGCCTCCGCCGCCGAGCAGCGAGGAGTTGGCCGCGTTGACGATGGCGTCGGCGTGCTGCCGGGTGATGTCGCCCTGGACGAGGGTGATGGTGGTCATGTCTGCCTCAGTCTTCGCCAGACCGCCTTGGCCGCGTTGTGGCCCGACATGCCGTGGACACCGGGCCCCGGCGGGGTGGCCGAGGAGCAGATGAAGACGGCCGGGTGGGGGGTGTGGTAGGGGAACAGGGACAGTCTGGGGCGCAGCAGCAGCTGGAGTCCGGAGGCCGCGCCGCAGGCGATGTCGCCGCCGACGTAGTTGGCGTTGCGGGCGGCCATCTCGGCGGGTCCGGCGGTGGCGCGGGCGAGCACGCGGTCGCGGAAGCCGGGGGCGAAGCGTTCCAGCTGGCGTTCTATGGCCTCGGTGAGGTCTCCGGACCAGCCGTTCGGCACATGGCCGTAGGCCCAGAAGACGTGCTTGCCCTCGGGGGCGCGGGTGGGGTCGGCCACGCTGGGCTGCACGGTGATCAGGAACGGCTTGTCGGGGGCGCGGTCCTCGCGGGAGGCGGCGCGCAGGGCGGTGCCGATCTCGGCGTGGCTCGCCCCGATCTGGACGGTGCCGGCGACGCGGGCCTCGGGCGCGGTCCAGGGCACCGGGCCGTCCAGCGCGTAGTCGATCTTGAAGACGCTGGGGCCGTAGCGGTAGTTCGCGTAGTAGTCGCCGAAGCCGGCGATGCGGGCGAGCGCGGCGGGCGAGGTGTCGAAGACGTACGCGCGCGCGGGCGGCAGGTCGTCCAGGCGTTTGACCTCGTAGTCGGTGTGCACCTCGCCGCCGAGGTCGCGCAGATAGCCGGCGAGGGCGTCGGAGATGGCCTGGGAGCCGCCGCGGGGCACCGGCCAGCCGCGGGCGTGGGCGGCCAGGGCGAAGACCAGGCCGATGGCGCCGGTCGCCAGGCCGTCGAGCGGTGCCATCACATGGGCGACCAGGCCGGCGAAGAGGGTCTTGACCCGCTCGTCCTTGAAGCGGCGCATCAGCCAGGTGGACGGCGGGAGGCCCGCCAGTCCGAAGCGGGCCAGGGTGACCGGGTCGCGCGGGAGCGCCGTCAGCGGCAGGGACATGAAGTCCCGCACGAGGGTGTCCCAGTGGGCGAGGAGCGGCTCGACCAGCCTGCGGTACGGGCCCGCGTCGCGGGGTCCGAAGGAGGCCGCCGTCCGGGCCACCGAGCGGGACAGCACGGCCGCGGTGCCGTCCGGGAAGGGGTGGGCCATGGGCAGCGGGGCGTGCAGCCATTCGAGGCCGTACCGGTCGAGCGGCAGGGCGCGGAACGCCGGGGAGTTGATGCCGAGGGGGTGGGCGGCCGAGCACGGGTCGTGCCGGAAGCCGGGGAGGGTCAGTTCCTCGGTGCGGGCGCCGCCGCCCACGGTGGACTTCGCCTCGAACAGGGCCACGGAGAAGCCCCGCCGGGCCAGCTCCACGGCAGCGGTCAGTCCGTTCGGCCCCGCACCCACTACGACCGCATCGAGCATCGACGGCACCTTCGGACCCCTTCGTCAGCCGACGGCCATTCGCGGCCAGGATATGCCGGGGGACCGCCGCTGCCCCGGCCCGGGTGACCCCGGCGGTTTCAGGACGCGGCGTTCAGCAGGCCGGCCACCCGGCGGGCGGTGGCCGCGTCCCGGGCCGCGGTGAACGGCAGGGCGTTGCCGCCGGTGACCCGGAACGGCTCGCCGGACAGGGTGAGGTGCGCGCCGCCCGCCTCCTCGACCAGGAGCAGACCGGCCGCGTGGTCCCAGGCGGCCTCCCAGGAGAACGCCACGGCGTCCAATTCGCCGCGGGCGACCGCGAGATACTCCAGGCCGGCGGAGCCGCACGGGCGCGGGGCGAGGCCGTCGGTCCACAGGGCGCGCAGCGCGCGCTTCTGGTCGTCGGTGGTGTAGTCCGGGTGCGAGGTGGCGACGACGAGGTCCCGGCCGGGCTCCGGCGGGCCCGCGAAGAGGCGCTCGCCGTCCAGGAAGGCGCCCCGGCCGCGGACGGCGGTGGCCAGCTGGTCGCGGGCCGCGGCGTAGGTCCAGGAGGCTATGACGACGCCGCGGTGGACGAGGGCCACCAGGGTGCAGAAGCCGTCGTCGCCGTGGACGAACTGGCGGGTGCCGTCGACCGGGTCGACGATCCAGACCGGTGCGTCGCCCTGGAGCGCCTGGTACACCGCGGGGTCGGCGTGCACGGCTTCCTCGCCGACCACGACCGAGCCGGGCAGCAGCGAGCCGAGGTCCTCGGTGAGCCGCAGCTCCGCGAGGCGGTCGGCGTCCGTCACGAGGTCGTGCGGGCCGCTCTTCTGGTCCACCTCGTGCGCGGCGAGGCGGCGGAAGCGGGGCAGGATCTCGGCCGCGGCGGCCTTGCGGACCGCTTCCTCCACGTCGGCCGAGCAGCGGGCGAGAAACTCGTCGATGGTTTCCGTCTCTTCGAACATGCCTCATATGAGAACACGCCCCACTGACAGACCCCGCCCCGCGGGTGAACGCGGGGCGGGATCCGGATGAAGAACGGGAAACCCGGCCGGGCCGTCAGCGGCCGACGGCGTACCCCTGCATCCCGCGCGGGTTCGCCGCCGCCGACAGGACGCCCGTCTCCGGGTCCCGGGCCACCGCGCACAGCCGTCCCTCGGACCAGGCGGGGCCGACGGTGACGTCGTGGCCGCGCCGCCGCAGCTCCTCGATCACGTCGGGGTCCGTGCGGGACTCCAGGGTCACGCTGCCGGGGCGCCGGCCGCGGGGGTGGAAGGAGCTGGGGAAGCTGTCGTTGTGCCAGTTGGGGGCGTCGATGGCGCCCTGGAGGTCGAGACCGCCGCGGACAGGGGCGCGCAGCACGGCGGCCAGGAAGAAGTGCAGCTGCCACTGGTCCTGCTGGTCGCCGCCGGGCGTGCCGAACGCCATGACCGGCACGCCGTCGCGCAGCGCGAGGGACGGGGTGAGGGTGGTGCGGGGGCGGCGGCCGGGGGTGAGGGTGCCCGGCAGGCCCTCCTCCAGCCAGGTCATCTGCAGGCGCGTGCCGAGCGGGAAGCCGAGTTCGGGGACGACGGGGTTGGACTGGAGCCAGCCGCCGCTGGGCGTGGCCGCGACCATGTTGCCCCAGCGGTCGACGACGTCCAGGTGGCAGGTGTCGCCGCGGGTCGTGCCGTCGGCGCCGACCGGGCCGTCGCCGGCCGCCTGTGCCTCCCCGGTCACGTCCGCGAGGGCCGGCGCGCCGGGCAGCCGCGCGACGGTCGGCTCGCCCGCGCCCATCGGGTCGAAGCCGGGTTCCGCGGACGGCCCGGTCGCGTGCGCCTGTGCGGGCAGCCGCGGGACGCGCCCGCCGGGGCTGCCGGGCCGCAGGTCGTAAGAGGCCTTCGCACCGACCAGGGCCCGCCGCGCGGCGTTGTAGTCGTCGGACAGCAGGTCCGCGAGGGGCACCTCGGCCGCGTCCCCGTACCAGGCCTCGCGGTCGGCCATGGCGAGCTTGCAGCCCTCGATCAGCAGGTGGACGTAGTCGGCGGAGCCGTAGGCGGGCAGCTCGGGCGGGAGCAGGGCGAGCTGCTGGAGGAAGGCGGGGCCCTGGCTCCAGGGACCGGCCTTGCACACCGTCCAGCCGTTCCAGTCGTAGGTCACCGGTGTCTCGTAGGTCGCGGACCAGCCGGCCAGGTCGGCCTCGGTGAGCGTGCCGGTGTGCCGCTCGCCGCTGGTGTCCATGGTGGGCCGCCGGGACTGCCGCAGCAGGGCCTCGGCGATGAAGCCGGAGCGCCACACCTCACGGGCGGCGTCGATCCGTGCCTCCCGGTCGCCGGCGTGGGCGGTCTCGGCCAGCAGCCGCTTCCAGGTGGCGGCGAGCGCGGGATTGCGCAGCAGCGCGCCGGGGCGCGGTGCCCTGCCGTCCGGCAGGTACACCTCGGCCGACGAGGTCCACTCGGTCTCGAACAGCCGCCGCACGCTCTCGACGGTCGCGCCGACGTTGTCCACGGGCGCGTGCCCGTGTTCGGCGTATCCGACGGCGTACTTGAGGACGTCGTCCAGGGACTTGGTGCCGTGGTCGCGCAGGAGGAGCAGCCAGGCGTCGAAGGCGCCGGGCACGGCGGCGGCGAGCGGTCCGGTGCCCGGTACGAGGTCCAGCCCGAGCCCCCGGTAGTGGGCCGGGGTGGCGCCCGCCGGGGCCACGCCCTGCCCGCACAGCACGCGCACGGTGCCGCCCGCCGGGGCGAGCAGAATCGGCACCTCGCCGGCCGGCCCGTTGAGGTGGGGCTCCACGACGTGCAGCACGAACGCACCGGCCACGGCGGCGTCGAAGGCGTTGCCGCCTTCCTCCAGGACCGCCATCGCCGACTGTGAGGCCAGCCAGTGGGTGGAGGAGACCATGCCGAAGGTGCCCTGGAGAGTGGGCCGGGTGGTGAACAACGGCGTGCTCCTCCGCTCGGGTACGTCTGCCGGGTGAATCGTACGGAGGTGGCCGGCTGCCGGGAACACCACGCCGGCGCCCCGCGTTGGTCTCGTGCGGCAGGAACGGAGGCCATGGCGTGCATGGTGAGTACAAGGTGCCCGGCGGCAAGCTCGTCGTGGTGGACGTGGACGTCGAGGACGGCGTGCTGCGGCACGTACGCGTGGCCGGCGACTTCTTCCTGGAGCCGGACGAGGCGCTGGATGCGGTGAACGGCGCGCTGGAGGGCGCGCCCGCGGACACCGACGCGGCGGGGCTGGCCGCGCGGATCGACGCGGCCCTCCCGGCGGGGACGGTGATGTACGGCCTGACGGCGGAGGGCGTCGGCGTCGCGGTGCGCCGCGCGCTCGCGCGCGCCACGGACTGGACCGACTACGACTGGCAGCTGATCCACGAGGCCCCGCAGTCGCCGGCCCTGCACATGGCGCTGGACGAGGTGCTGACCGCCGAGGTGGCGGCGGGCCGGCGGCCGCCGACGCTGCGGGTGTGGGAGTGGGCCGCCCCTGCGGTGATCATCGGCAGCTTCCAGTCGCTGCGCAACGAGGTGGACCCCGAGGGCGCCGCCCGGCACGGCATCGAGGTGGTGCGGCGGATCTCCGGCGGCGGTGCGATGTTCGTGGAGCCCGGCAACACGATCACCTACTCGCTGTCGGTGCCCGAGTCCCTCGTACAGGGCCTGTCCTTCCAGGACAGCTACGCCTACCTGGACGACTGGGTGCTGGGCGCGCTCGGCGACATGGGCATCCGGGCCTGGTACCAGCCGCTGAACGACATCGCCACGGACCAGGGCAAGATCGCGGGCGCGGCACAGAAGCGGATCGTCGGACCGGACGGGGGGCCGGGTGCCGTGCTGCACCACGTGACCATGTCGTACGACATCGACGCCGACAAGATGGTCGAGGTGCTGCGGATCGGGCGGGAGAAGCTGTCCGGCAAGGGGACGGCGAGCGCGAAGAAGCGGGTCGATCCGCTGCGCCGGCAGACGGGGCTGGCGCGCGAGGCCGTGATCGACCGGATGATCGAGTCCTTCCGCGCGCGGTACGGCCTGGTGCAGGGCAAGGTCACCGACGGGGAGCTGGCCCGGGCCCGGGAGCTGGCGCACACCAAGTTCACGTCGCCCGAGTGGACGGCGCGGGTGCCGTAGCCGCCGGCCCCGGCAGCGGTTCAGGAACGGGTCAAGGGCTGTCCTGTCCTCGGCCAAAGGGACGTATGAGTTCGGTGAGCGTCCGGGTGGCCGCCCTGACATAGCCGGATTCGGCCCGTTGTCCGCTGGCTACCGTGGTCGAGCCCAGATCGGCCAGGGGAAGCACGGGAAGAGGTGACGGCGGTGGGGGCGCCGATACGTCCACGCCTGCTCGATTTCGTGGAGCAGGATCCGCCGGGACAGCGGGTGCCCGGGCAGGATCCGCCGCGTTCGCAGCTGCTGGACCTCGTGGCGGCGGCCCCGCCGCCGGGCCCGGCGGCGGACGGCCGTGCCCGCCCCCGGCCGGGTGTGCCCGCGTACCACACGCCGGTGTGCGTACCGGCGCATCCGAGGTCCGTCGCCGGGACCGGTACGGACGGCCGGCCCGCGCGCGTGCCCTTCATCGTCCTCGAACTGTTCGAGCATCCCGCGCACGGCACCGTGGCGTTCGCGTTCAGCACGCCCCGGAGGCTGGCCCAGGTCCTGGGCGACGCGCAGCCGTGGGTCGCCGCCTCGCTCGGGCCGCTCGCGGAGAACGTGGCCGAACAGGGTGTTCCCGTGCTGCTCGACCCGGCGGTGACGCCCGGGGAACCCCACTGGCGGCCGCGGGACGTGGCCGCCTACGCGCGGGAGGTGCGCCGGTGAGCGACTTCAAGGCGGTCTACGACGACCTGGCCTCGATGGCGAAGACGTTCCACGAGCAGGCCGGCGACTACCGCAAGCTGCGCGCCGACGTGGCGCCGCCCGTGGTCAGCGGCGGTGCCGCGGGCCTGGACTCGGCCATCAAGGAGGTCTCGGACCTCATCGTCGCGCTGCACATCGGCATGGCCGACCGGATGGACGACCACGGGGACAAGGTCGCCTACGCCCGGGACTCCTTCCACCGGCACGACGTGGACGTCCACGGCGTGTTCGAGGACCTGATGGCGGGTGAGAACTGATGGGTGACAGCTGGGTCGGCGGCGACATCGGCGGACTGCGCACGATGGCCGAGACCTACAAGAACGCCAAGGACAAGCTCGACGACGTGGTCAAGCCGCTCAGCGGCTCCGTCGAGAAGCTGGTCGGCGACGCGAGCTGGAAGGGCGAGGCGGCCGAGGGCTTCCGCGCCAAGTGGAGCGAGGACGCGCTGGCCGCCGGCGGTTTCGCCGAACTGGTGCACGCGGCGGGCGAGATCCTCCAGACGCTCGGCGACGCGCTGTTCACGTGCGAGACGTCGCTGCAGAACGCGCAGCACATCGCGGCCCGCAAGGGTGTGGCGACGGACCCCAGGGGCGCGCCGCAGCCCATCATGACGGCGTCTCCCCCGAGCGCGGACGACCAGAAGACCATCTCCGCGATGAACGAGTACGCCAAGGTGCGCGACGAGATCCTGCACACCGCGCAGCACGCGCGACTGGTGGCGGCGCAGCAGTTGCAGGGGCTGTACGACAAGGTCACGTCGAAGGACGGCTCGGTGTCGCCGGGCGACAAGGTCACCCTGTACGACGCGCTGCGCGGCCTGTACGCGTACGACGCCGAGGACGCCCGGGCGGGCGGCAAGGAGGCCCGCGCGCACATCGACTCGGCCAGGGCCGAGGCGCAGGCGGCCAAGAAGCAGCTCCGCGCCGAGCGCAAGGTGTTCCAGCAGCAGGGCCGCAAGATGCCCGACGACCTGCCCGCCAAGAGCGCCTACCGCGACGCGGTCGACAAGGTCGGTGCGCTGGAGGAGGACATCGCACGCGCCGGCAACGGCAGCACCAAGCTGCCGTACGACCGCGCCCTGAACGTCAAACTGGCCGACGCCGCCGACGCGTTGCGGCTGGGCAAGGGGCTGGAGGCGCTGCCGGAGGCCCTCCGGGAGCTGCCGGTCCTGGACGTCGCCGCGGCCGCCGCGTGCGGTCTGATCGAGGCGAAGGACGACCATGACAAGGGCTGGTCCTGACAGCATTCCGTCGTCGTCGACGGCGGGGCCGCCCTCGGCGGTCTGGCCGCCGGTGCGGCGATCACGGCGGCGCTGCCCGTCGAGGGTGCCGTCGCCGTCGCCGCGGTCGGCGTGGGCACGGTGGTCGCCGCGACGTCCGTCCTGGATCACGCCTTCCACGAGCACTGGAGCGAGGACATCCACGACCACGGGGTCGTCGGGGGCGTGTGGACCGGGACGAAGCACGTCGCCTCGGAGACCGTCGACGACGGAAAACGACTGGTGAAGGATGTCTGGCATGGCGTCACGAGCATCTTCTGAGGCCCCGGCGGCCGGGTATTCCGTCCCGGTTCCCGCCCTGCCGCGCCTGGGCCGGACCTGGTACCGGCGCGGCGCGCCCTACTGGCTGCGCCGCGCCCGTACGACGGTGTTCGTCGTCCTCGCCATGGCCCTGTTCTCCCTCTTCGCGCTGGGCCTGTACGAGGGGGTCCGCGACCTCCTGCCGTCCACCGTGCGGGTCGTGTGGGACGGCGTGCAGGTGGCCGCGTCCGTCGTGGCCCTGGTGTGGGGCGCGGTGGCTCATCGCCGGGAGCACCGCGAGGCGCTGCTGGATCCCCCCGATCCCGCCCGGACCGCCCGGGCCAAGCGCGACCACGACCGGCGCGTGCCGGGCCGGATCGCCCTCGGCCGCGGGCTCGTACTGCTCGCCGCGCCCGTGATGCCGGCGTTCGCGGCCTATGTCGCCGGACGGCTCCTCTTCTGGCTCACCGTCCGCGAGTACCCCAGCGAGGCCGGCGCCCGCCGGTGGCTCGAGGAGCACGCCACCCGACCCGCGGCACAGCAATGAGCATAAGGGGCAAAGCGGTACGTCGTGAGCGGGCGGCCGTAACCGGCCGGGTACGCAGCGAGTTGGCCCTTCCGCCCCACAGGTACTCGTGTGAAACTGTCGTCCCCGTCCACCATGCGGACCCCCACTCCGCACCCCCTCCCCCACGAGAAGTGCGCCGTGCGTTCTCTTCCTCTGCCGCTCGCCCTCATCGCGCGTCTGACCCCGGTCGCCGTGCTGGCCTGCGCCGGCTGGGCACTGACGTCGGACCCCGAGGCACCGCCCACCGCCGGTCACCAGCAGACCCGGCAGACCCCGGCCGCGCAGACCTCCGAACCGTCCTCCACCGCGGCGACGAAGACGTACGCCACCGCGCCCTCCCCGTGCGGGAGTGTGCCCGCCGCCACCGTCAAGGCCCTGGTGCCGGGGGCGAAGACGGCGGGCAAGGAGATCCCGTCGACGGACACCAGGCTGCGCCGCACCTGCTCCTGGAACGCGCTCCAGGGGTACGACTACCGCTGGCTCGACGTGTCGTTCGAGCTCGGCGAGTCGGACCAGGAGGTGAAGAAGGCGTACGAGCAGCGGGTCGCCGAGAGAAGCGGCGGCGGGGCCGTCCCGGGGCTCGGGGACAGCGCCTACTCGGTCGTGAACCTCACCACGGAGGACAAGCAGCAGACCCGTGAGGGCGTGGTGCTGGCCCGCGTCTCCAACGCCCTCGTGGTCGTCACCTACAGCGGCAGCGACTTCGAGTCCAAGACGGCCCCCGGCACGGACGAGATCAACAAGGGGGCCATCAAGGCGGCGAAGTCCGCGGTGGCCGCGCTGGGCGGCGGCCAGGGCTGAGTCCCCGGACCCGCCGGTGCTCAGTCCGGCGGCCCGGCCGGCTCGTCCTCGACTCCGCGGACCACGAAGCCGACCCGGGGGCCGAGTTCGACCCGGTCGCCGTTGCGCAGGCGGACGGCGCGGTCCGGCACCAGGACGCGGTCGTTGACCCGGGTGCCGTTGGTGGCGCCCTGGGGGACCTCGGTCACCCAGGCCGCCCCGTCCGCGGTGTGCACGACGGTGGCGTGCCGGGCCGAGACCGTCTCCTCGTCGGCCAGGAACGCGGACGCCTCGGGGGCCCAGCTGCCGCTCCGCCCCAGCCGCACCTCCGTGCCGCGCGGTACGTCGAGGTGCCGGCCGCCGGTCCGGAACACCAGCCGCAGCACGCCGCCCGCCAGCCGCTCCGGGCGCCGGCCCGCGGGAGCTTCCCGGCGTCCGGCGGGGCCGGCGGGGCCGGCGGCCCCGAGCGGGGACAGGCACGAGGGGCACACGGCCGTGTTGGCGGGGACGACCGCGGCACACCCTGGGCACCGCTCGCCGACGGGCGGCGGGGACGGACGGGTCGCGTGGACCGGGTGGACCGGGTCGGCCGGACGGGCGACGGACTCCCATTCGTCACCACGGCCCGACTCGTCACCACGGCCCGACTCGTCACCACGGCCCGACTCGTCACCACGGCCCGACTCGTCACCACGGCCCGACTCGTCACCGTGGTCGAACGCGTCGTCGTGATCCGAGTCGCCGTCCCCGTCGAACGCGTCGTCGAACTCGGCACCGTGGCCGAACCCGTCGCCGGGGTGGGGCCCTTCGCCGCGGTCCGACTCGTCGTCGTGGGACGCGTCGTCGTCATGAGCCGCGTCGTCGTGGCCCCACTCGTCGTCGGTGTCCCGCCCGTCGTCGGTGTCCCCGTCGTCGACATTCCGGTCGTCGACGTCGTCCCACTCGTCGTCATCCCAGTCGTGAACCTCCGTCAACGGCGTTTCCCTCCTTCAGGACGACCCTGGCATCCACCCGGCCGCTGTCGTCCTCGCGGACGTCCGTCACCACGACCGTGGTGCCCGGCCCGAGTTCGGGGGCGGCGAACAGCGCCCGGGCGAGCGGGTTGATCAGATGCGTCTCCAGCACCATGCCGATGCCGCGGCCGCCGTTCCACTTGTCCCGGGTGCAGTGTTCCAGCAGTTCGCGCCGGGCCTTGTCCTCGATCCGCAGGACGAGCCGGTGTCCCTGCGCCAGCTGCCGCTGGATGTTGCGGACCTGGAGGTCGAAGATCTGCTCGGCCACGTCGTCGGAGATGAAGTCGAAGACGACGACGTTGCCGCCGATCCGGTTCATCAGCTCCGGCCGGCCGATGACCTGCTCGAAGTGCTTCTTGACGTTGTCCCGGACGGTGGTCTCCAACTCCTTGTACGGCGTGCCCGGTGCCACGATCCACTCGCGTTCCCCGGTGCCGGGATCCGTGCGCTGCACGCCGAGGTTGGAGGTGAAGATGAGCACGCACTCGCTGAAGTAGGTGGTGACGCCCTGCCCGTCGGTGAGCCTGCCGTCCTCCAGCACCTGGAGGAACTTGTCGAGGATGCCCTTGTCGGCCTTCTCGATCTCGTCGAAGAGGACGACCCGGAAGGGGTTCTCCCGTACGGCCGAGGTCAGTTCGCCGCCCGCCTCGTAGCCGACGTAGCCCGGGGGCGCGCCCACGAGCCGGTCGGCGGAGTGCGCGGCCGAGAACTCGCTCATGTCGAAGCGGAGGTACGCCTGGTCGCTGTCGAAGAGCACGGAGGCCACGGCCTTCGCCAGCTCCGTCTTGCCGGTTCCGGTCGGCCCGGCGAAGAACAGCACACCGCGCGGCCGGTGTCCGGGGCTGGTGGCCTGGGCGCCGGACAGGCCCAGCGCGGCCCGTTTGAGGATGTCCAGGGTCATCGCCACGGCGGCCTCCTGCCCCAGCACCCGGCTGGGGATGGACCGCTCGTTGCGGGGGTCCTCGCCGCGCAGGATGCGCTGCCGGATCTCGCCGCGGCTCCAGGGGTTCTTCTCCACGCCCAGCCGGTAGATCCGTACGGCGTCGGGCATGGCGGCGAACGGCAGACCACGGGAGCGGGCGAGTTTCACGCTCTCCTCCATGGCCCGCAGGCTCAGGCCGGAGGCCGCCCGGGCGAAGGCGCCGACCGCCCGCGCCGTCTCCTCCGCGTCCACCCCGGCGGGCACGGCGGGCACGGTGGCGGACGCGGCGGCGAAAGCGGCGGACGCGGCGGCGGACACAGCGGAAGCGGCGGACGCGGCGGCGGACACAGTGGCGGCGGGGGCGGACGGAGTCGAAGCGGGGACGTCGGCGGGCGGGGCGGGCGCCGCGGAGCCGTCACGGGCGCCGTGCCCCGCGTACCGCTCGTAGCGCTGGTGGAGCAGGCCGGCCATCGTGGTGCGTTCGTCGGCGTCCGGCTCCGGGACGGCCACCGCCCGGATCCGTTCGCTGCCCGAGACCAGCCACGCGGGCACGTCCCGCTCCCCCTCGGCGAGCCAGATGACCGGGTTGAACAGGCCCGGCCCCTTCGGCACGACGGCGCTGCCGGTCCGCGGCACCAACGTCCTCGCCTCGTGGGCGAGTTTGAGGCAGGCGAGGAAGAAGTCCCGTTCGTCGGGGGTGAGCCGGGACGGGTCGGTGAGGAGCCGGGAGGCATGGTCGATCACCAGGGCGACCCGCAGCGGCCGCAGCCGGCGGCCGTCACGCACCATCTCGTCCCGCTGCCGCGCCCACCCGTTGGTGATGTTGCGTACCTGCTCCACCGCCGCCTGGCGTTGCGCCGCCGTCTGGCCGGGGAAGTCGCCCGGCCCCTGGAGCAGCTCCGCCACGGCCGCCTGCACGTCGCCCTCGCCGACCTGCGCCACCCGGAAGCCGCTGACCTGGTCGCACAGCACCAGCGCTTGGTAGCCCTTCCTGCGCAGCGGGTTCCACAGCACGTCGAGCAGCGAGTGGAACTCCTCCCGGCCGCGCCGGCGCACCAGGTGCAGATCACGGATGTTGCCGTGCAGGACGTACTGCGCGTGCACGCCGAGCGTTCCGATCAGCTCCTCCACGAAGGGCGGGATCCGGTCTTCCTTGGACAGGTCCATCGTTCCTCCCCGATGCGCGCGTTCCGGGCCGCGCGCCGGCCATGGGTGCGGCGGTATTCCCGGGGCGCCCGCCGGTCGTGGCCGCGCCCTTCGTGTGCGACGACGGCCCTCGCATGCGATGGCGCCCCTCGTGTGCGACGCCCCCCTCGTGTGCGGTGACGCCCTTCATGTGACGGCGTCCCCCTCAGCGGCGTCCGTCGCCGTCGACGGTCCGGTACCGGCGGGCCTCCGGGGCTACGTCCCGGTGCGCGCCCGTGGCCCGTTCGGCCTCGTCGATCAGCTCGTCGAGCACCCAGGCGTCCTCCCCCAGCACGCCCGGCAGCGCCCCTTCGGTGTGCTCGACCTTGAATTCGAGGCCCAGTCCCAGCGCGCCGGTGATCTCCTCCAACTGGTCCAGCCGCTCCAGGGATTCGGCGCAGCGCTCGTCGTCCAGGGCCCGCTCCGCGGCTGTCCGCTCGCCCGGACCGCCCCGGTACATGGTCGCCACGCGCAGGCGGCCGTCGACCAGGGTCGCCCTGAGCCAGTGGCCGGGCCCCCAGCCCTCCGGTGTCCAGTCGAGGCGGATCTCCTGGCCTTCGGGCCGGCCCGCCCCGGCCTCGCCGCCGAACCTCCTGGCCAGCTCCGCGACGGCGCCGGCACACTGCTGCCGGACGTAACGGGCCTCCAGGGCGTGCACCCGCTCCTCCACCCGCCGCTCCACCAGCTCCCGTCCGGCCGCGGTCAGCGGCACGCCCTCGTCCAGGGTCCGCCGGAGCAGGGCCACGGCGTCCGGTGCCGGGGTGAGGTCCTCGGTGCCCTCCGGGGTCTCGTACACGAGGAAGTCGTAGTGCGCCGCGGCGCGTTCCTGGGCCTCCCGCGCCGCCTGGGCCTGCTTGTTGGCGTCCCGGACGAACTTGCGTGCCTCGGCGAGGTGGATGCGCGCCCGGCGGGGGTCCTCGGCGGCGCGGCGTACCGCGTGCCGGACGGCCTGCGCGGCGAGTTCGGCGGCCTCGCAGGCGGCGTACGGGTCCAGTGAGCCGAGGATCTCCGCACCGCTGCGGCGGACCTCCCCGGCGTCGAGCGCCCCCTCGGTGCGCCGGTCGGCGGGCTGCCGGGGCAGTTGCCGTGCCTCGGCGTCGGCGGTGCGCCCGGCGGTGAACCGCTCGAGGGCCGACCGCCGGCTCTCGCGCAGGCCGCGCCGCCAGTCGTCGTCCTGTTCCTCGTCCAGCCGCAGCCGGGCGGCGAGCCGCCGCTGTTCCCACGCGGCCTGCCGTTCCTCCGCGCGGCGCAGGGCCTCCTCGCTGCGGGCCAGTTCCCGTCGCAGGTCGCCGAGGCATGCGCCGACGGGTGTCAGCGGCGGCGGCACGTCGGGGCGCGGCGGGGGCCCGGGCGGGCCGCCGCCGGCGGCGGCCCGCGCCGCCCGCGCCAGCAGGGCGCGCCTGCGGGCGTTGACCCGGACGGCGGCGAACGCGGCGGCCTCCCACTGCTCCGCGGCCGCGGCCGCGAGCTGCTGCTGCCGCTCCAGGCACCGCTGTTCCTCCGCTGCCCGTACCGCCGCCGCGGCGAGGACCCGGGTGCCGAGCAGGGCGGCCCGCCCGGCGAGCAGGACGCCGCTGAGCGAGCCGAGCACCTGGAGGGCCGCGTCGGCGGCCTCGTGGACGGCGTGCCCGGCCGCGTCGGAGAGGTGTGCGGACGCCTGCCCTGCCGCGTCGTGCAGGTGCAGCATGCCGGTGTGCGGCAGCGTCTGCGGGTCGAGGGGCGGCGGGGGCGGTGCGAAGTGCACGGCGGGTGCCACCGTCTGGATCGTGGGGATGGCGAGGCCCGAACTCATGCCTGCTCTCCTGTCGTGTCGGTCGTCGTCAAAACCCGTCGGGCCGCCCGCCGCGCCCGGTACGCGCGCCACGGGCGCCACCGGTCCCGGCCGGAGCGGCGGGCCCCGCGCCGCTCCCCCTGTTCGCGCCGCCGGGGCCGCCCCGCTGCGTCGCCGCGGCCCGCCTCCGCCTCCGCCTCACGCTCGCGCCGCCACGGCCACCGCCCCCCGGCCCGGCGGCGTGCTCCCGCCTCCGGTCCGCGCTCGCGCCGCCAGGGCCGCCACCGGTCCCGGCCGGGGCCGGCCGCGCCCCTCGTCCCGCGCTCGGGCTGCCGGGGCCGCCACTCGCGGCCGCGGCGTCGGGCCTCCCGGCGGGCCCGGTCCGCGCGCCGCAGACGCCGCCACGCCCAGCCCCGGCGGACGCTCCAGACGGCGACGGCGGCGGCCGAGGCGAGCGGCCACAGCCACGGGGCGACGGCGATCGCGTAGAACCCGAGGACGACGGCGAGCACGAGCAGCGCCGCCCCGAGCCAGAGCCCGAGCCGGGTGCGGGCCAGCCGGCCGGGACGCTCGGCACTGCGGATCAGGAGACCCGCCAGCGACCGGCCGGGGTGGTAGAAGGGCGGGCCGATGTACACGGCGGTCCACATCTCCACCACGAAGACGAACGCTGCGGCGGGCAGCGCCTCCAGCCAGGCCGTGACGACCGCCTCCTGGGAGGCGCGACCGAGCACGTCCGCGAGCCCGATGACGAAACTCCAGGGCGCGGTGACGACGGTGGCGCCGAGGATCGCCCAGCCCAGGGTGGGCAGGCGGTCCAGCCGGCGCAGTACGGCGAGGAGTCCGTCCTGGTCGGCCGCCAGCAGCCGCTCGTGCTCCTCGACGACCCGCCTGCGCCGCAGCGCCTGCGCCTCGTGCGCCGCGCGGCCGCTGAGCAGGAGGGCCGCGACGAGGCGCAGGTCGTCGTCCTGGGCGGCGAGCAGCGCGTCGAACCAGGGCACCCGCTCCGGGAACTCCGCGCGCACGTCCAGCAGCCTCGCGGTGAGCCGGCCCCTGGTGCGTTCCGGTTCCCGTGCGAGCAGCAGCAGCCAGGCGTCCACCGCGGCCGTCCGCCGCAGGGCCGCCCGGTCCCGGCGGCCGTGCGCCAGTTCCCGGGCCGTGGGACCCCACCGGGCCAGCAGGACGCGCCAGGCCCGGTCGGTCTCGTCCAGCCCGTGGCCGCCCGGCCGTTCGGCGAGTCCGGTCAGCACCTCGCCGTGGTCCGCGAGGTGCCGGACCAGCGCGACCGCGTCGGGGTCCCCGTCCTGGGCCCCCCGGCACAGCAGGCGCATGCCCGGCACGTCCAGGCCGGCGCCGTGCCAGGAGACGTCCAGGCCGGGCCCGAGCCAGTTCAGGAGCCGTACGACGACCTTGGCGGAGGGCGGCTGCTCCAGGTCCCTGCGCAGGTCGGCGAGCCGGCGCAGTTCCTCGGGGCTGCGGTCGCCGACGGTCTCGAACTGGCCCAGCCACTCCACCAGCTGGGCCCGGTCGGCGTCGTCGGCCAGCATGCGGGCCGCCGAGACGTGGTTCTGGTCCAGGTGGACGGCGAGGTGCTCGGTGCCGGTGAACTCCCGGCCCATGAACGGGAAGGGCCGGAGCACGGGGCGCGTGGGGTCATCGGGGAACACGCGCCCGTCGGTGCGCGGGGCGACGTCGGGGTCCCGGCCGTCCAGCCAGTCGCGCACCTGCGGCGCCTGCCAGCGGTGCTCGGGGGCCCGGGTGAGCAGGCCCTCGCAGAGCCGGCGGGTCCTGCGGTGGGCGATGCCGGTGACATCGGGGTCGTGCGTGGCGATCTCCGCGAGCACGTCCTCGTCCCGGCGGAACTCGATCGGGTGCCTGCCGAGGGCGAGTTGGGCGACGACCATGCCGAGCGACCACCAGTCGCCGGCCTCGGAGACGGTCTGCCGGAGCAGTCCGGCCTCCGGCGCGAGGTACAGGGGCTTGCCGCGCCAGTCGGTCCGGGGCTCCAGGGCCTCGTCGGGGCGGTGGACGGCGGCGCCGAAGTCGACGAGGACGAGGTCGGCCGTGTCGCCGCGGCGGGTCTGCACCATGATGTTGTCGGGGGTGATGTCCCGGTGGACGACGCCCCGTTCGTGCAGGGCCGTGACGGCGTCGTGGAGCTGGCTCACGACGGCCCGCACGGAGTCGGGGGGCAGCCCGTCGGGGTGGTCCGCGTGGTACTTCTCCAGGGTCTCCTCGCCGTGCGACCAGTACAGGTGCCAGGGGTGTCCGTGCGCGTCGCCGGTCTCCAGGAGCCGTTCCAGGTGGGGGGCCGGGCCCTCGCCGAGTTCCCGCAGCTCGTGCTCCACGTCCGGGTCCGGGGCGTGCAGCCGGTGGTACCATTTGAGGACCAGGGGTATCTCCGCCGGGGAGTGCCGGGCCGTCAGGTCGCGTACGCGCAGGACGACGGCCTCGGCGGGCCGCCGCGCCTCGGAGAGCACGGCGACGAGCGGGAAGCGGTCCGCCAGTGCGGGGGGCACCTCGGCGAGGACCGGACGGGTCTCCCGCTCCCGGGCATTGGTGAACGCCCCGTCCGCGGGGTCGACGAATCGGGTGGGCGGCGTGGTCGTCATCTTCCGGCCTTCCGGGAAACGCGCTGGGTGGACCGGGGGTCGGCACTGCGGGGCGAACCGGCCCGGGGCGCGGGCCGCGGGACGAGGAAGATATCCCGATTCCCTTCGGGAGGCGGGGAGTTCCCCGGATCTTCAGCCGGTCCCCGGCCGGGGCTACGATGCGCATCATGCACCCCCTGCCCTCGCACGAGAGCCTCGTCGCCGAACTCAGGGAGCTGAGGCGCCGCGGCCTGCCCGGGCTGCGCCACTGCACCACGGTCGCGCTGTGCCAGGCGGCCGTCGCGGCCGGGCTGTGCACCGGGCCCGAGGACGAGCAGACCGGCATCGAGGAGCTGCTGGGCGCGGCGGTGCGGCGGCTGGCCGGCGGGCGTCCCGTGCGGGACGACGACTCCTGCGATCCGCTGGCCCGTGCCGCCGCGCACTCCTTCGGGATCTTCGCCGCGCGCCGCGGGGTTCCCGGCACCGACCGGCGCAAGGCCGCGGCGGCCGTCTACGGCGTGACCACCGAGCGGTTCCGCAAGAGCCAGGAGCACGATGTCGTCGCCGAGCTGGCGGCGGCGGTCCTGACCGTGGCCCGGGAGGCGTCCACCGGTGAGCGGGCCGGTCGGACTCCCGAGGTGGTGCGCGAGCCGGCCACGGCCGCGCCGGCGGCTTCGCCGGCGCACGCGGCCCGGCTCGCCGCCGCTCCCCCGTCCCGGCGCCGTCCGCACCCGGGCGTCCTGCCCGCCACCGCCGGCCCGGTGGCCCCGGCGGGCCGGATCACCGTCCGGGTGTGCCCGATCGAGGAGGTACGGGACGTGGACGTCCTGGTCTCCTCGGAGAACACGTATCTGGAGATGTCCAAGACCTTCCGCCCCACGGTGTCCGGCGCGCTGCGGCGGGCCGCCGCCCTCCGGGACGCCGCGGGCGAGATCGTGGACGACGTCCTCTCCCGGGAACTGGGCGTGTGGCTGCGGACGCAGGGCAGGACGGGCATGCCCGTGCGGCCGGGCACGGTCGTCGCCACGTCGTCCGGGGCGCTGGCCGCCCAGGGCGTACGGCGCATCCACCACGCGGCGATCGCCACCCCGGTCGGGGACGGCGACCGCTACCACGTCTCTCCCGCCGTGCTCGGCGAGGTGGTGCGCAAGTCCTTCGAACTGGCCCGCCACGAGAGCGAGTTCCTCTCTCTGCCGATGTCGTCGATCTGCTTTCCGCTGCTGGGCTCCGGCCGGGGCGGCCTGCCCGTCGAGACGGTGGCCCGCCGGCTGCTCGGCGCGCTCCGGGAGGAGCTGCGCCGGGACCCCTCCTGGTCGGTGCTGCTGGTCACGCCGGAGGAGAGCCACGCCCGCCTGCTCACGGCCGCCAGCTCCGCTCCGTGAGAGCGACCCCGCTCTGTTTCAACCGCCGCTCCAGTGCGATGAGTTCACCGCGCAACGGGACGCCGTAGAGGCGCAGCCCCCCGCCCTCGGCCGGGGCCGTCTGCAGGCGCGGGCCCGGTGACTCACGATCGAGGTACGGGGCGTAGCGGGCGGCGCCGAGCGGTGTGAGCGGGACGATCCGCTGGTTGGCCGAGCCGCGCCAGGCCAGCCGGGTGGGTTCCGCCACCCGGAACCGTCCGGTGATCACGGCGTCCGCGCCGCCGAGGGCGGTCCACCGCTCCGGCGTGAGTTCCCCGGGCTCGTGGCCGGTGTACACCAGCAGGTCGGCGGGGTGGGGCCCGGCGCTCCCCTCGTGGCGCCGGGCCCCGTCCCGCAGGCGTGCCGCACCGGCCAGGAGTTCCATGAGCGCCGGCGCCTGTTGCAGGGGCTCGCCGCCGCTGACGGTGAGGCCGTCGGCGCCGTCGGCGAGGGCCCGCCGCCAGAGCGCGAGCACCGCCGAGACCGTGGCGGGCGTGCCCGCCTCCGGGTCCCAGGTGTGCCGGGACATGCATCCGGCGCAGGCCAGCGAGCAGCCCTGGAACCAGACTCCGAGCCGTTTTCCCGGGCCCAGTGTTTCCAGCGGGTAGTGCGTGCCGTCGAGGCGTAATTCCACGCCGTCTCCTCCTCGTACCGGCTTGGAGTATCCAGTGCGCCAAGGGGCGTCCGCAATTGCCGGAAGTCCGTCGTCCGGCTCTCCGCCGGGCGGGATCCGGTTGTTTTCCGGAACCTCACAAAGAATGATCGGTTCCCCTCAAAACACCTGCCCCGGAAGGGGATTTGCTCCGCTACTCTCTCCCCATCGCGGCGCCTTCCCACCCGGACCGCCCGCGACGAATGGGGGCTCTTCGAAAATGATCAACAAAGGTCGAATAAATGTCCGGGTCCGACGGCTGAAAGCCGGACGTCTGTCGTCGGCACGCGCCCGTTTTCACGGCCGCCGGGATACCGCCGGTCTCCGGGAATTCCTGACGGACGCGGTGGCGAGCGGAACACCGGCCGACGACATCAGTCTGCCGCCGTACATCCTGGGCCTGCACGCCCAGGTGGGACGCGGCACCGCACGACTACGCTCCCGGACGCTGGCGGCGCACCGCGCGCTGCACGTCCGGATCCAGGCCGAGTCGGTGCGGGTGGTGACCCAGTACACCGTCCGCGGCGAGCCGGCGCCGGCCGCGCTCGCCCGGTTCGGGCGGATGGTCGGCGAGTGGCGCTCGGCCGCCTCCGTCTGCCGGCAGCAGGCCCAGCAGCTCGCCGACGAGGCGAACCAGCTGATCGCCTGCTACTGGGACGGCGCCTGGGCCCGCACCCGGCGCGACGGTCACGTCGACGAGCCGCGGCCCACGGGCTGGCTGCCCGGGCGGATCACCCTGGACCGCACCTGGGCCCACCTCGACGACGGCCTGCTCAGCGACCGCTGGTACGCCCCGGAACGGGCCGGGCGCGACGCCGGCCCGTCGGCCGTCGCCCAGGCACTGCACATCCTCGACCACCAGGCAGTGCACGGCGGCGGCGCCACCAGCGGCGTCCGCACGGGATGACCTCTCCCCCGTCGCCCGCCGTCCGCCGCCGCTTCGCCGCCCGTCTCCCAGGAAGGCCAGGGAACGTCATCGTGCATCACTCGGCCCGGACCGGTCACCGGTCCACCGTCCGCGCCGCCCGCCGGTTCGCCGTCGTCGTCCCGCTGGCGTGCGCGCTCGCCGCCCTCGTGTCCTGCACCAAGCAGGAGGAAGCCCTCACCACACCCTGCGGGGTGGTCGTCGACGGTTCCGGCTCCGCCGCCGCGGTGGAGCAGGGGTTCGACTCGGAGGCCAAACTCAAGGACAGTCTCATCGAGTTCCTCACCGACCAGAAGTGCGGAACCGTGGACTTCGCCCCCATCACCCGCTCCTCGCGCAACTCCTCCTGCCGGCAGGGCCAGGTGGACCTCGACCCGCCGCACGACGCGAACACCGACCAGAAGGTGCAGCGGGCCAACGCCCGGCAGGAGGCCGCCGGCGCCGCGCTCGCCGAACTCAAGTGCGCCCGCACGCAGAACGGTTCGGACGTGTGGGGCGCGCTGGCCCGCATCGGTGAGGCCGTCGGGAACGACGACGGCGGGACGCCGAAGCTGCTCGTCGTGAGCGACTTCGCCCAGACCGACCCGGAGTTCCGCATCTCGCGGCAGAACCTCGGCACCGAGGCCAGCCGGGCCAAGGTCATCGACTCGCTCGTGAAGAACCGGGGGCTGCCCGGCATCGAGGGCATGGACGTGTTCCCCGTCGGACTCGGCATGCAGTACAAGGCGAAACCCAGCAGGGCCGACGACTTCGAGGCCTTCTGGGTGCAGGCACTCGAAGGGAGGGCCAAGGCACATGTCGACACCCGTTACAAGCGCTGACGGGCCACAGCCGCGCCGCCGGCGCCTCGCACGCTATGTGCCGTTCCCCGGGCGGACCGCACAGCAGACCGCCCGGCCCCGGCCCGGGACCGCCACCGGCGGGCTCGCCGGCCACCGGCCCCTGGTCCTCGACGCCGGGGACGGCGGCAGCCTGCTCGCCGACGCC
Source organism: Streptomyces musisoli (assembly GCF_016741855.1). Classification (GTDB taxonomy): domain Bacteria; phylum Actinomycetota; class Actinomycetes; order Streptomycetales; family Streptomycetaceae; genus Streptomyces; species Streptomyces musisoli. The sequence goes on from NZ_JAERRH010000001.1 coordinate 549,176, forward strand.
CGCAAGAGGGGTCTGGCCGCCGGCAAGAAGAAGACGCTGGACCCCTGGGTGCTCAACAGCGGTGACCGGCTGCCGTACTTCGCGGAGCTGGCCTCCCTGCGGGACGCCGTGGTCCACCGGATCGAGGAGGAACTGCGCCTCCAGGAGGAGGCGGCACGGCTCCGGGACGCCCAGGCGGCCTCCGACGTGACCGCGGGCGAGATCGAGACCCGGCTCCTGGACGAACGGCTGCGCGAGGCGGAGCGCGACATCCAGGCCGCCCTGCGCCAGCTCGACCTCCTCGCCCTCCGCTCCTCGCGCTGGCTCCGCTTCCGGGACCGGCTGCGCGAACGGGTGGAGGACCGCTGGCTCCGCGCCCGCTTCCCGGACCCGGACGAGCGGCCGGCCCCCCGCACCCCGGACCCGGACGGCCCCGGCCGCCCGGAGGGCGAACCCGGGCGGGCGGAGGGCGAACCCGGGCGGGCGGCCGGCAAGGCGGAGGGCACGGACCCGGGCGACGACTGGCAGTCGGTGTCCACGGCGGGCACGGACGACACCTCGTCCGCCGCGCTCGGGGAGGCCTACCGCGCCGCACGCCGGGAGACCAGCGGCCTCGGGTCGGGTGAGGGCTGGGAGGGGCTGACGACCCGCCCCGGCCTGCCGCGCTGGCTCACCCTGGCCCTGCTGCTGGTCATCATGGCCGTCGAAGTACCGGTCTACTGGGTGGCCTACCAGCCCTTCCACGGGGTCGGCAGCACGAGCGGGGACCTGATGTCGGGCACGCTCGCCGTCTCCTCCGCCGTCATCATGCTGATCCTGCCGCACCTGGCCGGACACATGCTGCGGTGGCGCTCGGCGACCGGATCGCCGCGCGGCGGCTGGCTCCCGTCCCTCTCGCTGCTCGGTGTGTGGGGCGGTCTGACCTGGCTGCTCGGCACGCTGCGCGCCCGGTTCGTGATGCAGCACGACGCGCCGGCCCCCGTCGCCAAGGACACCGCGGGCTTCCGCGGGCTCGGCGGCTCGGCCACCGGCGACACGACCACCCTGGTGGACCGGCTGCATCTGACGACCCAGACGGTGACGTGGCTGTTCTGCGCGCTGCTGCTGCTCTCGGGCGGGGTCGGGTTCCTGCTCGGCCTGTTCCGGGAGCACCCGTTCCTCGACGCCTTCCGCACGGCGCTGGAACGGCGTGCGGAGCTGCGGCAGCAGCGGGAGCAGAACGTCGCCGACACCGAGCGGGCCCGGGCCGCGCAGCAGACGGCCGGGGACCGGCAGGAGGACCGCAGGCAGGCGGCGAACGAGCGGATCGCCGCGGCCCGCCAGCTGTACGAGGCGGCCGCCCACGACTATCTGGACGGCGTGATGACGGCCTCGAAGGACACCGCCGTCAGCGAGTCGGCGATGCGCCTGTCCCGGAACTGGCCGCTGCTGCCGGCACCGGCGCACCACCGCTGAACGTCCGCGCACCTGCCGGACCGGTACTGCCCCGGCCCCTCGCTCCGAGGGGCCGGGGCAGCCGTGTGCCCGCGCGTTCCGGGACGCGGCCCGCTCACTCCTGCGGGGCGGAGACGACCGCGCGCAGCGGCGCCAGCAGCCGGTTGACCCTGCGCACGTCGTCCGCCGACCCCAGCCGCAGGCACTCCCGGGGGCGGGGGTCGAGGGGCGCGTCCGGGCAGCGGTCCTGGAACAGCTGGAGCGCCGCGCGCGGCCGGCAGCGCTTGGACGTCCACCACAGGCCCTGCGCGTCACCGCACCGTTCGCGGATCACCCGCACCCAGTACCGGGTGCCGGCGTACTCCTCGGTGTCGATCAGCCAGTCGTCCTGCCAGACCGCGGCCAGCCCCTCGGCGGTCGTCAGGTCCACCAGGGACAGTTCCGCCGTGGTGCGGACCGCGGACAGGACGTACCGGGACGCCTGCGCCCAGGGGACCTGGCGCACGCCGTCGGCACCGAACTCGACCGACCTCAGCAGGACTTCTGACAGGGCCGTGACCGGGTCGAGGGCGGCGTAGAGGTAGGGGTAGGGGTCCTTCGCGGTGGGGTCGAAGCGGCTTCCCTTGAAGAACTCGTGCGCGACGTTCGGGTTGAACTCGGCGGCCGTGTACTGCTCCTCGTGGCACCGCCACAGCACGGTGCCGGCCGGCAGGCGGTGCCGCACCGGGTTCATGGGGACGCCCTCGGGCGGGATCTGGCGCCCCATCAGAACGCTCCCACCAGTTCGGCGGCGGCGCGTTCCAGTGCGTCGTCCGGCAGGACGCCGAGGAGTTCGGCGGGGACGCCGCCCAGCCATCGGTTGCCGCCCAGCCACCAGTCGGCGGCTCCCCAGGGGTCGCGGTCCGCGCGCAGCAGTACGTTGATCCGGCGGACGACCGGCAGGGGTTCGGCGGTGCCGGGCCTGAACTGGAAGCGGGGGTAGCAAAGGCCGCGGTCCGGGTCGCGCAGCCGGATCAGTCCGGTGGGTGCGTCCGGGCCGCCGGACGGCTCCTGCCCGGCCTCGGTGAGCACGGCGTGCTCGGACTCGGACAGCGCGGGTACGGCGAGCAGCCGCCGGCGCGCGGTCCGCAGCAGGTCGGCGGGGGCGGGCGGCGGGGTGCCGAGTACGTCGATCACCGCGTCGATCGTGGTGAGGCCGGGCAGTTCGCGGGTGGCGGTGTCATAGCGGTGGCCGCCGAGCGCCTGGGACACCGGGTGGTCGGCCGGCAACGCGGACAGCGTGCGCTTCAGCCGGCGCATGGCACGGGCGACCGCCGGGGCGTCGCGGGCCGCGGTCTCATCCCTCAGCTCCCTGAGGGCGCCGGACAGCCGGACGAGGTCGTCGTCGTCGAGTCCGGTGACGACGGTCGTCCAGTGCGTCCGCAGCAGGCCGAGCAGTTCCTCCGACGTCATGTCCCCTCTCCTTCCTGTCGCCGGACGGATTCCTGTCCCTGGGCGGATTCCGGTCCCCGGGCGGATTCCTGTCGGCCGGCGGGCTCCAGTCGCCGGGCCGGGACGGCCGCCGGTGCGGGGTTGCCCTGGTGGACGAAGGCCGCCCAGGTGTCGGGCCGGGCGCGGAGGTCCTCCGTGAGCCGGCGTGCCGCGATACCCGCGAGCGTCCGTACCTGGGTGCGCTCGTCCGGCGAGGTGAGCATCCAGCGCTGGGCGGCGCGCAGCGCGTCCGGTGGCGCGAGTCCCCGGGCGAGCGCGTCGTGCAGGACGAGCATGAGGATCTCGGACGGCTGGTCCTCCACCCGCCACCGGGTCCCGATGGCGTCGGCGGCCAGCCGGTGCACCAGGACCGAGGTGACGGTCAGGGCCTCGTCGTGGTCGCGGGTGGTGAGGTCCGTCTCGCAGCCGCCGCACACCACCAGGGGGCCGGCCGACCGGAAGGCGTCACCCTCGGCGGGCGTCTCCAGCAAGGTGCTCAGCGTGAGGTCACCGGAGCCGTGCGGCTCGCCGGCCGGGGCGGCCAGCCGGAGGGCCGACCGGGTGGGGTCGGGACCCGCGAGCCCGTGACAGGCGATGTGCACCAGGGACGCGGGGTCGGCCGCCAGCCCGCCGAGCAGGGCCAGGACCGTCGCCGGGGTGGCGGGTTCCGCGTCGGGGCGGTACACCACGGCCTGCGGATACAGCACGTCCGCGAGTGTGTCGATCTCCTCCTCGGCCCACTCCAGGTCGTCCAGCGCGTGGAAGACCAGGGCCGGCCGGCCGGCGGGCGCCATGCGCCGGCGGGCCGCGGCGCGCAGGAACTCGCGGCCGGAGGCGGCGTGGGTGAGGACGGCGACCTCGCAGGCGCGCACGGCGCCCGGGGCGCCGTACCCGCCGGGTGGTCGCAGGACGGCCGCCTGCCAGGGGACGACGCCCAGATCGCCGCAGGGCACCAGCACGAGGCGTACGGCGTCGGGACGTTCGTCCGCCGCCGCGGCGCCCGGCAGGCCGGCCTCGGCGAGGGCGCGGTCCCACACCCCGAGGTGGTCCAGTGCGGGACCGAGGACCGCGCCGGCCCACGAGCACATGCCGTCCAGGGCGTGCAGCCAGCGGCGCCGGGCGCGGCCGCGTTCCTCCGGGCCCGTGGTGTCGCCGGAGCGGTCGTCCAGGCGCTGCAGGTGTGCCCCGGCGGCCAGGTACTCCGCGACGGGGCCGCGGCCGTCGGGGGCGAGTCCGGGCAGGGGCAGCGACTCGGCGGGGCGGTCGCGGGTGACGACGAGGACGGCCCCGTCCGCGCCTTCCACGCCGGGGACCAGGTACAGCAGCGCGTCCGCCGCCGACGCCCGCAGTCCCTCGCGCAGGTCGTCGACGGAGGCGGTCACGGGCCGGACGTGGGCGCCTCCCTGGCCTCGCAGCACGTCCAGGGAGCGGCGCCGCACGTCTCCGGGGAGGCCGGGGGTGCCCATTCCCATGCCGGCCAGCACGTCCAGGGGTGAGCCGCGCCGCGCGCCACCGTTGCCTGCCGTGCCCGGCGGCTGCGGCGGGTCCAGCAGGTCCGACGGGTCCGGCGGTTGCGGCGGGTCCAGCGGGTCCGACGGGTCCGGCGGTTGCGGCGGGTTCAACGATTGTGGCGGTTGTGGCGGTGCCGGCGGGCTGTGGGCTCCCGGGTCACCGCCCGGACCGGTGGTGGCCGGGTCCGCCGCGGAGCGCGGTCGCCATGCCGAGGCGTCGGTCCCGTCCCAGGAGTGGTCAAAGGCCGCGGTGCGCCAGCGTTCGGCCAGTTCGCTCTCGCCGAGGGCCGCCAGCCGGTCGGCGACACCCGCCGAGACGGCCGCCGCGCCGAGCACCAGCGAGCGGCCCGCCTCCAGGCATGCGATCGCCTCCTGCGTCCGGCCGGCCCGCAACGCCCAGAAGGCCGCCTTGCGGCCGCGGTCGGCGGCCTCGCGAGCGATGCGCAGGCCGCGGCCGACGCCCTGCTGGAGCAGTACGTCGTCGGCGGCCAGCCGGAGCGAGGTACGGGCGAGGTCCACGGCGGCACGCAGGTCGTCGTCGGCGCCGGGGGTGCCGGCCCGGACGGTGGCGCGCCGGGCCCGGAGCTCGGCCAGGTCCCAGTGCACGCGGGCGCCGCTCTGTCCGCCGTCGGGCAGTTCCGCCCGTGCCTGTTCCAGTTCCGCGATCGCCTCGTCCAGCACCCGGGGGTCACGGGTGAAGCCGTGGAGCGTGTCCAGGGCGATGGCGATGCCGCGGCGGACCCAGGGCCGGAAGTCCGAGGTGAAGCCGGGTGTCTCGAGGGCGGCCCGGGCGCGGGACACGCCTTCGGCGATGCGGCCGGGGTCCGACTCGACGATCGCCGTCAGGGTGATGAGAGGGGCCCATGTGGCGTCGAGGAGGCCCCGCATGACGGGCATGTCCACCGACGTCTGTGCCGCTCGCTGCATGTGGTGCGCGGCCGCCCGCAGGTGGTCCGTCCGGTCGCCGGCCGCCGTGCCGAGCACGACGCGGCCCAGATAGGCGACGCTGAGCACCAGGGCGATCTGGGCGCCGGTCCATTCCTCGGCGTCGTCGAAGGCGTCGTCCAGTTCGAGTTCGCACGCCGCGTCGACGACGTCCTCCAGCGCCTCCTCGTCGCCGCTGTCCAGGGCCCGCTTCAGCCGGGTGTTGAGCCGGGCGGTCTCCACGCTCAGCCGCAGGGAGGCTTCGATGCCGTTCACGGGGCCCTCGTCCCAGGACAGTTCCTCCAGCAGGGCCAGGGCGGTGTCCTCGTCCTGGAGGCTGCCACCGGTGAGGGAGGCTCCGATGAGCAGGCCGGGCACGATGGCGCGGAGCCATCGGGCGTGTGCCGAGCCGTCGAGTTCACCGGCCGCGGACGCCTCGTGCATCAGCCGGAGGGCCTCCCGGAAGCCCTGCATGTCGCCGGTGCGCACGGCGAGGGCGACATGGAACAGCGCGGCGATCATCCGGGACGTGAGGGGCGCGGGGCGGGCCTCGCCCGTGTCGGCGTCCGGTGCGCCCGACAGCTCGGCGAGGAGTCCGGGCAGGTCCTGCGGGGTGATCGTGCCCGGTGTCAGGATCTCGGCCAGGGCGAGGAGCTGGGCGCGGGCGTGGTGGGCCTCGTCCGGTGCGTCGGGCCCGGCGTCCGGCGCGGCTTCCTCCCCCTCCTCGGAGGCCGCCGATGGACCGGTCTCGATGATGTCGAACAGCGAGGGCAGGACGGCTCGCAGCGGGGGCGGCAGCGACGCGGCGGCCTCGGAGCCGAAGAACCGCCGGGCCCCGGAGACGGCCTGGCCCATGTCGCCGCCGAGCAGGGCGTCCGTCATCTCGCCGAAGAGGCGCAGCTGGTCGCGGAACTCGGGGGTCATCTGCTGCTCGTGCCGCTCCAGCAGCAGTCGTACGAGCAGCCGGCTGTCCTCGACGAAGCCCGAACCGCCCTCGGCGAGGGGGGTGCCGAGCGCGAACACGTTCATGAGCTGGTCGACGCTCCACTGGCCGGAGCGTCCGGCCGCGACCACACGGTTCAGCCACACCATCCGTGCCCCGACCAGTGCCACCAGGTCCCGGTGCGCGGCGTCCCGGTCCGCGTCGCCGAGGAGGGCCGACGTACGGGCCTCCTCCAGCAGGGGCAGCGCGCGCTCCCGGTCGGCCGGGGCGCCTTCCAGGACGAATCTGACAGCGCGGCACCTGCCGAGGCGTGCCGCCACCGCCGCAGCCGATGTCCCGCCGTCTTCCGGCGCGGTCAACTCGGCGAGCAGTGACTCGAGTTCGTCCGTCAGGTCGTCGAGCAGCGGGCCTCGCAAGCCGGTGTACGCCTCCGGGTCGACCGGTACGGCGAAGCCGTCCGCGCGGGCGAGCGCGGCGGCGGCGCGGTCGGCCACGGGCATGGTTCCGGCGTCACTCATGCGTCATCCCCTCCGCCGCCATGGTGCCCGTTCCCCCGCCCGGGCAGCCGGGTCTCGCGCGCCTCACCGGCATCCTGCCGGACAACGCCCGGCTCCCGGCCGGTTTCCGCCCGATCCGCCGTGGCGTCCTCGGGGTGCCGTCGGCGTGTGGAACGGCCCGTTGCGGCCGCCGGTCCGGAGGCGGCCGCGTCGGGGACGACGGTCTCAGCCGGTGCGCCGGTCCCGGCCCGAGGCCAGCGTCAGCGCCAGGTACAGCACCGAGGAGGTGCCGAGGCCCACCGCCCAGCCGTAGTCGGCGAGCGGGGACAGCGCCGGGACGGGGCGGCCGTCGGTCAGGGGTTTGAGGCTCGCGCCGCCGATCGCGAGGACACCGCCGGCCAGGAAGGCGACGACGGCCCGCCAGTTCCAGCCGCCCGTGTACCAGTAACGGCCGCCCGCGCGGTACAGGTCGGCGAGGTCGAGGCGGGTGCGGCGCACGACCCAGTAGTCGACGACGAGGATGCCGGCGACCGTGCCGAGCAGGCCGCCGACGAGACCGAGCCAGGTGAAGATGTAGCCCTGCGGGTCGGAGTACAGCTTCCAGGGGAAGATGAGGACCGCGAGGACGGCGGTGATGAGCGCTCCGGTGCGGAAACTCACCTTCGCCGGTGCCACGTTGGAGAAGTCGAAGGCCGGGGAGACCAGGTTGGCGGCGATGTTCACGGACAGGGTGGCGACCAGCACGGTGACCAGCGCGTAGAGCAGTCCGGCCACGTTGTCGGTCTTGGCGGCGAGCTGGACCGGGTCCCAGACCGGCTCGCCGTACACCGCCTGCGAGCCCGAGGTGACCAGCACCGACAGGAACGCGAACAGGGTCATCGTGGTCGGCAGGCCCAGGGCCTGGCCCCACGTCTGCGCCTTCTGGCTGCGCCCGTACCGGGTGAAGTCGGGGATGTTCAGGCTCAGGGTGGACCAGAACCCGATCATGCCCATCAGCGAGGGCCAGAACAGCTTCCAGAATTCCCCGCCCCAGCCGAGCCGGGAGGGCTGGTCGAAGAGCGGGCCGACGCCGCCGGCCTTGCTGCTCATCCACCACAGCATCACGAACGCGCCGACGAGGACGAAGGGCGCGGCCCAGTTCTCGAAACGGCGGATGGTCTCCATGCCCCGGTGGATGATGGCGACCTGGATGGCCCAGAAGATCGCGAACGACAGCCACATGGTCCAGGCGTAGCCTCCGATGTGCGCGGCGCCCGACCAGCTGTCGCCGATCAGTTTCCCGGCGAGGAAGTAGATGGCCTCGCCGCCGATCCAGGTCTGGATGCCGAACCAGCCGCACGCCACCAGCGCCCGTACGACGGCGGGCAGGTTGGCGCCGCGCACGCCGAAGGAGGCGCGGGCGAAGACGGGGAAGGGGATGCCGTACTTGGGGCCCGCGTGCCCGGTCAGCAGCATCGGGACGAGCACGATCAGGTTGGCGAGGGCGATGGTGAACACCGCCTGCTTCCAGTCCATGCCCACCGCGATCAGTCCGGAGGCGAGGGTCCAGGAGGCGGTGTTGTGGGCCATGCCGACCCACAGGGCGGAGAAGTTGTACGTCGTCCAGGTGCGTCGCGCCGTGGGGACCGGGAGGAGGTCCTCGTTGGCGTAGGGGCCGCTGGGCGGCGGTGTTGCGGGGGCGAGTTCCACGCGCCCGTCGGGGAGGGTGACCTGGCCGGACGTCGGTATGGCCGGGTGAGCGGTGTCGGTCATGGGCTGGCCAATCGGGGAGAGGCGGATCGGGAAAGGCCGTTGCGGGCACCAGCCCCCTCCCCGGGACGGCGGGGAGGGGAGACCAAGAGGGGGCGTGGGGGTCTCGCGGAGGGGGTTCAGGCGGTGACGGCGGGGATCACCCGGCTTCCGTAGGCGTCGATGGTGGCCTCCTGTGCGTCGTGCATGTCGTACACCGCGAACTGGTCGACGCCCAGGGCGCGCAGTGCCTTCAGTTTCTCGACGTGCTTCTCGGCCGGGCCGATGACGCAGAACCGGTCCACGATCTCGTCCGGCACGAACCGGGTGTCGGGGTTGTCGCTGCGTCCGTGGTGGGAGTAGTCGTAGCCCTGCCGGGCCCTGATGTAGTCGGTGAGTTCCTCGGGCACCTGGGAGGAGTGCTCGCCGTACTTGGCGACCAGGTCGGCGACGTGGTTGCCGACCATGCCGCCGAACCAGCGGCACTGGTCGCGGGCGTGGGCGAGGGCCTCGGGCGAGTCGTCCTCGGTGACGTACGCCGGGGCGGCGACGCAGATCGTCACCTCGGAGGGGTCACGGCCGGCCGCCACCGCCGCGTCCTTGACGGCCTTCACCATGTACTCGGTCAGGTACAGGTCGGCGAGCTGGAGGATGAACCCGTCGGCCTCCTCACCGGTCATCTTCAGCGCCTTGGGGCCGTACGCGGCCATCCAGACGGGGAGTTCGGCGCCCTCCTTGATCCACGGGAAGCGGATCTTCGTGCCGCCGAGGTCGGCCTCCTCGCCGCGGCCGAGGGCGCGGATGACCTTCATGGCCTCGCTGATCCGGGCGAGGGTGTTGGGTTTGCGGCCGGCGACGCGCATGGCGGAGTCGCCGCGGCCGATGCCGCAGACGGTGCGGTTGCCGAACATGTCGTTGAGGGTGGCGAAGGTGGAGGCGGTGACCTCCCAGGTGCGGGTGCCCGGGTTGGTGACCATCGGGCCGACCGTCAGCTCCGCGGTGTTCGCGAGGATCTGGCTGTGGATCACGAACGGTTCCTGCCACAGCACGGCGGAGTCGAAGGTCCAGCCGTAGCGGAAGCCGTTGCGTTCGGCCCGTTGCATCAGGCTGATGACGCGGGAGGCGGGCGGGTCGGTCTGCAGGACGAGTCCGAAGTCCATGGGGCGCCACTCCTAGTTCAGGTACTGACAGGTGGAGCGTGGGGTGTAGACGCCGTGCCCGGCGTGTCCCGTGTATTCCCGCTGGTCGATGACGAGTTCACCGCGTGACAGAACCGTCTCGACGCAGCCGGTGACGCGCTTGCCCTCGTACGCCGAGTAGTCGACGTTCATGTGGTGGGTCTCGGCGGACATCACCTGTTCGGCGTGCGGGTCGTAGATGACGACGTCCGCGTCGGCGCCCGGGGCGATGGTGCCCTTCTTCGGGTACAGGCCGAACATCCGGGCCGGGGTGGCGCAGGCGATCTCGATCCAGCGGCGGCGCGAGATCCGCCCGTCGACGACCGCCTGGTGGAGCAGGTCCATGCGGTTCTCCACGCCCGGCAGCCCGTTGGGAATCTTGGAGAAGTCACCGCGGCCCAGTTCCTTCTGGCCCGCGAAGCAGAAGGGGCAGTGGTCGGTGGAGACCACCTGGAGGTCGTTGGTGCGCAGCCCTCTCCACAGCGCGGCCTGGTGCTCCTTCGGCCTGAGCGGCGTGCTGCACACGTACTTGGCGCCCTGGAAGTCCGGTTCGGCGAGGTTGTCGGTGGACAGGAACAGGTACTGCGGGCAGGTCTCGCCGAAGACGTTCAGCCCCTCGTCCCGGGCGCGGGCCAGCTCGGCCACCGCCTCCGTCGCCGAGACGTGCACCACGTACAGCGGGGCTCCGGCGACCTGGGCGAGGCGGATGGCGCGGTGGGTGGCCTCGGCCTCCAACAGGGCCTTGCGGACCTCACCGTGGTGGCGCGGGTCGGTCTCGCCGCGGGCCAGCGCCTGCTCGACCAGGACGTCGATGGCGATGCCGTTCTCGGCGTGCATCATGATCAGCCCGCCGTTCCCGGCGGCGCGCTGCATGGCCCGCAGGATCTGCCCGTCGTCCGAGTAGAACACCCCCGGATAGGCCATGAACTGCTTGAAGGAGGTGACGCCCTCCTCGACCAGCAGGTCCATCTCCTTCAGTGTCTCCTGGTTCACATCGGAGACGATCATGTGGAAGCCGTAGTCGATCGCGCAGTTGCCCTCGGCCTTGGCGTGCCAGGCGTCCAGGCCCTCGCGCAGGGTGTGGCCGACGCTCTGCACCGCGAAGTCGACGATCGTCGTCGTACCGCCCCAGGCGGCGGCTCGGGTGCCGGTCTCGAAGGTGTCGGAGGCGAAGGTGCCGCCGAAGGGCAGCTCCATGTGGGTGTGGGCGTCGACGCCGCCCGGGATGACGTACTTCCCGGTGGCGTCGATGACGTGTTCGGCACCGAACGCCTCGGCGGCGGGGGTGCCGGACGCCGCGAGGGCGGCGATGCGGCCGTCCTCGATCAGGACGTCGGCGTGGATCTCGTCGGACGCGGTGATGACGAGACCACCGCGGATGAGTGTGCGGCCGGTCATGGGTCCTCTCCCTCGCTGGTCGTGTGCGGCTGCGCCGTGGCTGGTCGCGCAGTTCCCCGCGCCCCTTCGGGGGCGCTCTCCCCTACGGCGCCGTCAACGGTCCGTACGCGCCCGGCGCGCGGTCGCGGTAGAACTGCCAGCGGTCGCGGACCTCGCGGAGCACCGCCAGATCCAGGTCGCGGACGACGAGTTCGGTCTCCTTGTCGCTCGCCGGCTCGCCGACGAACCGGGCCTCCGGGTCGACGAAGTACGTCGTGCCGTAGAAGTCGTTGTCGCCCAGGTCCTCCACGCCGACCCGGTTGATCGCGCCGACGAAGTACTCGTTGGCGACGGCCGCCGCCGGCTGTTCCAGCTGCCACAGGTAGCGGGACAGGCCCCGGGAGGTGGCCGAGGGGTTGAAGACGATCTCGGCACCGGCGAGACCCAGGGCCCGCCAGCCCTCGGGGAAGTGGCGGTCGTAGCAGATGTAGACGCCGATCCTGCCCACGGCCGTGTCGAAGACGGGCCAGCCGCTGTTGCCGGGGCGGAAGTAGAACTTCTCCCAGAAGCCCTGCACCTGGGGGATGTGGGTCTTGCGGTACTTGCCCAGGTAGGAGCCGTCCGCGTCGATCACGGCCGCGGTGTTGTACAGGACGCCGGGCTGCTCCTCCTCGTACATGGGCAGGACGAGGACGATGCCCAGCTCGCGGGCGAGTGCCTGGAAACGCCGGACGGTCGGGCCCTCGGGGATCCGCTCGGCGTACTCGTAGAACGCCTTGTCCTGGACCTGGCAGAAGTAGGGGCCGTAGAACAGCTCCTGGAAGCACAGGACTTGGGCGCCCTGGGCGGCGGCGTCGCGGGCCGCCTGCTCGTGGACCTGGATCATCGATTCCTTGTCGCCGGTCCAGGCGGTCTGGAAGAGGGCGGCACGGATCACTCGGCTCATCGGGACCTCCGGTAGCTCGGTGTGCGGTGAGCCTAGGAAGCGCGGAGGTCCGGTTCGACGGGCAGCGTGTCACGTCCGCGGGCGGCCGGCGTGCCACCGTGTCACGAGTGCGCCGTCCCATGTTTCACCGCCGTCGTCGCATGTCCTGGCATGTTTCACCCCTGTTGCGCGTCGTGCGCGAGGAGCGCGATGTGCACGGAGGCCGCCTGTTCGAAGTCGTCCAGGTCGACGCCGAGGCGGGCCTGTATCGCCTCCAGGCGGCGGTACAGGGCCGGCCGGGAGACATGGTGGAGCAGGGCGGTACGGGACTTGTTGCGGCCCGTCGCCAGATAGGTCCGCAGGACGTTCAGCAGCTCCGGTCCGGGCTCGCGCAGCAGCCCGTCCAGCTCCCGTTCGGCGAAGGACTGCACGTGCGGGTCGTCCCGCAGCAGCCGGACCAGCCCGCGCAGGTGGACGTCCCTGAGCCGGACGACGGCCGGCAGGTCCAGGGCGGCCGCGGAGTCGGCGACGGCGTCGGCGACGTGCCGGGCCTCGCGCAGCCCGGCGGGCACGTCGTCCCAGGCGGTGCGCGGTCCGGCGGCGGCGACCGTGGGAGCCGGTCCGGTCTCGGCGCGCAGCCGGGACGCGAAGTGCGCGGTCAGCGCATCGGCCTGCTGGTCGCGGGCGAGGCTGAGCAGGACGGCGACGACCCCGTCGGACAGCTCGGCGACGAGTCCGGGCAGCCCCAGGATGCGCAGCACGCGCCCCAGTTCGGCCGGGTCCGCGCCGGGTACGGCCAGCGGGACGAAGATCCGCCGGTTGACCGGGAGGCCGGCCGCACGCGCCCGCGGCAGCAGCTGCCGGGCCGGTACGACCCCGGAGACCAGGTCGGTGAGCAGGCTCTGAGCGCACTGCTCCTCCCAGCTGTGCGCGGAGCCGCCGCCGAGCATGCGGTGCAGGACCAGCGCCTCGGCCGCCCGGTCGGCGAGCAGTCCCCCGGTGGCCGCGTCGCCGCGGTAGCCGCACAGCACCAGCCGGCCCCACCGCTCCCCGCGTCCGCCGAGTTCGGCGTGGATCCAGCCGTCGCCCGCGCCGCCGCCGGCCTGCCGTGCGATCCGCTCCCAGTCGCGCAGCACGTCGTCCACCGCGGGCCGCTCCCCCGCCGTGGCGAGGACGCGGTGGGCGAGGTTGGTGACGACGACCGGGCAGCCGCTGTGCCGGGCGACCTCGTCGAGCAGCCGGCCGAGCGGGGCACCGGCCGTGATGAGCGCGGTGAGGGCGGTCCGCACGGTCTCCGACAGGCTGACGGCCGCGAACTTCCGCCGTACGAGCCGGCACTGGACCTCCTCCGTCAGCTCGGCGAAGGGGAACGGCCGGTGCAGGACGACCATGGGCAGCCCGCACCGCTCGGCGGCCCGGCGCATCACCTCGGGCGGCGTGGGGAAGGCCCGGCCGAGTCCGAGCACGACGGCCGCGGCCTCGGCCCGGTGCAGGGACTGGATGTACTCGGCCTGCCTGGCCTCGTCGCCGGCGAGGAGCACCCCGGTGGTGAGCACCATCTCGCCGCCGCTGAGCATCACGCCGACGTCGGCCGCCTCGGCGACGTGCACCCAGCGCACGGGCCGGTCGAGCTGCCCGGCGCCGGCGACCACTTCGGGGTCCCCGGCGAGGACACGCTCCAGGCCGAGTACCTGGCGGACCGAGAGGACGGGCTCCGGTGGCTGCCGGGCGGGGTGTCCCGTGTCGATGTCGGATGCCATGGCCGTGTCCCTTGCTCGGTCGGTGCTGGGCTGCGCCCAAAAGGGGCGCGGGGAACTGCGCGACGGGCCCTGCGGGCGATCGGCGACGTGCCCCGCGGATGTTCGCCGGGGCCCGTCACGGCTCTCCCCGCGCAGCGCCTAGTACGAACTGCGCAGCGCTTGTTCGAGGATGGCCGCCCCTTCCTCGGCCTCGGCGACGGTCAGCGACAGCGGTGGGGCGATCCGCAGGGCGCTGGTGTCGTGCCCGCCTCCCTTGCCGATGAGCAGTCCGCCCTGGCGTGCCGCCTCCAGCACGGCGGAGGCGGCCCGCGGATCGGCCTCGTCGGTGCCGGGCTTGACCAGCTCGACGCCGATCATCAGGCCGCGGCCGCGCACCTCCCGTACCCCGGGCAGTTGGGCGGTGACCGCTCGCAGGCGTTCGATGAGCAGGCCGCCGACGCGCCGGGCGTTGCCCTGGAGGTCGTGTTCGAGGAGATAGCCGAGGTTGGCGAGCCCGGCGGCCATGGTGATCTGGGTGCCGCCGAAGGTGGAGATGCTGTTGGCGTCCAGGCAGTTCATGATCTCGGCACGGGCGATGACGCCGCCGATGGACATGCCGTTGCCGATGCCCTTGGCGAAGGTGACGATGTCCGGCGGGCCGCTGCGGGCGTGTGCCTGCCAGCCCCAGAAGTGGTCGCCGGTGCGGCCCCAGCCGGTCTGCACCTCGTCGGCGATCCACAGGATCCCCTGCGCCTTCAGCACGTCGCGGAAGGCCGCGTACAGCCCGTCGGGCGGCGAGGTGAACCCGCCGACGCCCTGGACGGGTTCGGCGATCAGCGCGGCCGGCGGCCGGGTGTGGCCGAGGACGTCCTTCAGGTCGGCGACGCAGGCGTCGATGAAATCGCGGTCGTCGAGACCGGCGAACGGACCCCGGGTGCGCACGCCGCCGTGGACGTAGAGGGTCTGGAGCGGGGACAGCGAGGTCGGGGACCAGCCGCGGTTGCCGGTGACGCCGACCGCGCTGAAGGAGCGCCCGTGGTAGCTGTTGCGCATCGCCAGGATCGTGTTGCTGCGCCGGTAGGCGGTGGCGAGCAGCAGGGCGGTGTCGTTGGCCTCGGTGCCGGAGGTCGTGAAGAACACCCGGGCGTCCGGGATGCCGCTCACATGGGCGATGCGCTCGGCGAGTTCGACCATCGGCCGGTTGAGGTAGAGGGTCGAGGAGTGGATGATCCGGCCGGCCTGCTCGCTGACCGCCTTGGTCACCTCGGGCAGCGCGTGCGCGGTCATCGTGGTCAGGATGCCGCCGAAGAAGTCCAGGTACCGGCGGCCGTTGAAGTCCCAGACGTGCCGTCCCTCGCCGTGGGTGATCTCGATCGGGTCGTCGTAGTAGAGGGCGAGCCAGTCGGGCATGACCCGGCGGTGGCGCGAGTAGAGGTCGTTCACGGCTGCACCAGCCCTTCGTAGGCGTCGGGGCGGCGGTCGCGGTAGAAGGCCCACTGCTGCCGCACTTCCTCGATGAGGTCGAAGTCCAGGTCGCGGACCAGGAGTTCCTCGGTCTTGTCGTCGGCCGGCTCGCCCACGAACCGCCCGCGCGGATCGACGAAGTACGACGTTCCGTAGAAGTCGTTGTCGCCGTACTCCTCCTGTCCCACCCGGTTGATGGCGGCGACGAAGTACTCGTTGGCGACGGCCGCCGCGGGCTGCTCCAGCTGCCAGAGGTAGGCGGACAGGCCCCGGTGGGTGGCGGACGGGTTGTACACCAGCTGGGCGCCGTTCAGGCCGAGTTGCCGCCAGCCCTCCGGGAAGTGCCGGTCGTAGCAGATGTAGACGCCGACCTTGCCGACGGCGGTGTCGAAGACGGGCCAGCCCAGGTTGCCGGGCTTGAAGTAGTACTTCTCCCAGAAGCCCTTGACCTGCGGGATGTGGTGCTTGCGGTACTTGCCGAGGTAGGTCCCGTCGGCGTCGATCACGGCGGCGGTGTTGTAGTAGAAGCCGGACTGCTCGACCTCGAACACCGGGACCACGAGCACCATGCCGGTCTCGCGGGCCAGTTCCCGCATCCGGCGCACGGTCGGTCCGTCCGGCACCGGCTCGGCCCAGCGGTAGTGCTCCGGCTCCTGGACCTGGCAGAAGTAGGGGGCGTTGAAGACCTCCTGGAACCCGATGATCCTCGCGCCCCGGCGAGCCGCCTCGCGGGCGTGCTCCTCGTGTTTCGCCACCATGGACTCGGTGTCGCCGGTCCAGGTGGCCTGGACCAGAGCGGCGCGGACGACGTTGGCCATGAGCTGCTCCTTCGACACGACGTCAGAGCCTCTACGCCCGTAGAGCAGGGCGTAGAGGCACGAACGTAAGCCTCCGCGGGGCCCTTGCCAAGACCATCGTCGTCAACCCGCGGAGTCGATCACGTTTCACACTCCTGTGGGTGAGCGGATCCACCGGCCAGGGGCATGGATCGGGGCACATCGGGACACTGCCGGCGACTGCCGGTCACGGCGCGTGCCCGGCGACGCGCAGGGCGTGCACGAGGTCCCAGTGCCGCTCCTCGGAGACGCCGCGCGCGGCCTCCAGCAGGAGGGGCACGAGGTGCCGGGGGCCGGCGGCGGCGCACCGGGCGGCGTCCTGGGGCGGACGGGCCCGCACACAGGCGTCCAGCAGGGCTCGCGCCTCGCGGTGGCGGCCCTCTTCGTCCAGCCGCAGCACGGCCGCGCCGATCTGCTCCGCGGGCCGCGCCACGCCCTGCCACAGCATCCGCTGCGCGTCGGTGTCCCGGCCGGCCGCGGCGAGCGCGTCGGCGGCGGCGACCAGCCGCTCGGCGGGCAGGGCGGCGGACTCCCACAGCAGGGTGGCCCAGTCGGCGCCGAGCCCGGCGCGGTGCAGGGCGTCCGCGAGCGGCGGCAGCCGGCCGGCGGGCCACCCCACGAGCTCCACCAGCAGTGCGTGCGCCTCCCCGCTGCGCCCCTCGGTGCGCAGCCGCGCCAGCCGCCCGACCGCCCCGGCGACCTCGGCGGCGGCCGCTTCGTCCACCGCTTGGACAGTCCCGGCCGCCGCCTCGGCGGGCTCCGCGGCGCCCGCGAACCGGGCCCCTCGGGGCGTACGGCGCACGGCGGCGTCCGGCGCCAGGGGCGCGGGGGCCCGCGGCGCGGTGGCGGGGGCGGCGCCCTGGTCCGCGTCCAGCCCGGCGAACCGGGCACTGCCCCGACGGCGTCTGCGGGGTGCGGCGGGCGTGTCCGCAGGAGCGGGGGCCGGGGGCACCGCGCGGGCCGGGATCCGGGCGGGGGCCGGTGCCGTATCCCGGCCGGGGGACGAGGGCGCCGCCGTCCGGTCCAACTCGTCGATGCGTGCCCGCAGTTCGCCGCAGCGTGCGGTGGCGCGCCGGTGGTCGTCGCGCGCCCAGGCGAGGTCCGTGCGCAGCGAGTCGGTGTCCGTTCCGGGTGCGGGGGCGGACAGCAGGCGGGCCAGCCCGGCGTGGCGCTCCGCGGCGTACCGCTGCTCGCGGAGCATGACGTCGAGGCGGTCGGCCAGGTCCTCCCGGGCGCCGGGCCGGGCGTCGTGCGCGTCGAGCGCGGCGGCGTGCAGCGCGCGGGCCCGTTCCCGCTCGGCCGTCGCGGTGGCCCGGCCGTACATTCCGCCGAGGTCTTCCAGCAGGGCCTCCACCACGTCCCAGGGGGGTACCTCGCGCCCGTCCAGGCATGCCTGCATGCCTTCGGGGTCGCGTTGCCAGAAGACCCCGCACCAGCCCGCCCCCTGGTCGAGACGGGCCAGCAGGCCGTCCAGGTAGCTCGCGAACTCCCGCATGTGAGCGGGGAGTCGATCCGCCATCGTCCAGCTCCCGCCCGGCTGCCGGCAAGCACTCCGTCCGGTAGGCAACACCAGTTGTGTTACGGGCTTGCTACGGAGAGTTTTCCGGCAGGGCGCGGACGGCTGTCGGCCGGATCCCGCACGCCGTGCGGCCGGCGCCGCGCGGGCGCCTCAGACGACGGCCGGTGCGCACCGCGCCATCAGCTCGTCCATCGACAGCCCGAGCACGCCCGCCAGCGCGGCCACCGTGAAGAAGGCCGGCGTCGGCGCCCGTCCCGTCTCGATCTTGCGGAGCGTCTCGGCCGAGACGCCCGCCTCGGCGGCGACGTCGGCCATGCTGCGGTCACCGCGCGCCTCGCGCAGCAGCCGCCCGAGCCGTTCGCCGCGCTCGCGTTCTTCGGGGGTGAGAGGGGTGCGCACCATGCGCCCATTCTGCCCTCCGTCGATCCCCATTAAAATACCGGTATAGTAATTGGCATGGTGGAACTGAAGACGGACACGTCGATCGACGCGATGCACGCGGCGGGCCAGGTCGTGGGCCGCGCCCTGACGGCGGTACGGAAGGCGGCGCACGTCGGCGTCTCGCTGCTGGAGCTGGACGAGGTGGCCCGGGAGGTGCTGCGCGAGGCGGGCGCGTCCTCGCCCTTCCTCGGCTACCGCCCCTCCTTCGCGACGACCCCCTTCCCCGCGGTGATCTGCGCCTCGGTGAACGACGCGATCGTGCACGGCATCCCCACCGCGTACCGGCTCCGCGACGGCGACCTGCTCTCCGTCGACTGCGGCGCGGAGCTGGACGGCTGGGTCGGCGACTCGGCCGTCAGCTTCGTGGTGGGCCGCCCGCGCCCGGCGGACCTCCGGCTGATCGAGACCGCCGAGCGGGCCCTGGCGGCGGGTATCGAGGCGGCCGTGGCCGGGAACCGCGTCGGCGACATCGCGCACGCCGTCGGCCGGGTCTGCCGCACGGCGGGCTACGGCATCCCGCACGGCTTCGGCGGCCACGGCGTGGGCCGCCGCATGCACGAGGACCCCGACGTCCCCAACGAGGGCCGCCCCGGCCGGGGGCTGCCGTTGCGCCCGGGCATGGTCCTGGCCATCGAGCCCATGCTCATCGCGGGTGGCGGGGACACCTACTACGAGGCGAGCGACGGCTGGACCCTGCGCACGTCCGACGGCTCCCGGGCCGCGCACGCCGAGCACACCGTGGCGATCACGGACTCGGGCCCCCGGATCCTCACCGCCCGCGTGCCGGTCTGAAGTGGACGCGGATCGTCTCCGCCCGCGGTCCGGCTCAAGGGAGCGCGTCTTCACCGCCAGCGGTCCGGCGCAAGGGACGCGGATCCTCACCACACGCGGTCCGGATCAAAGGACGCGGGTCTCCACCGCACGCGTGCCGGCCTGAAAGGGCGCGGTCCTCACCGGGTGCGGTCCGGCCCGAGAGGACGCGGATCCTCACCGCGCGCGGTCCGGCCGAAAGGCCGTGGGGCCGCGCAGGCGTGCGGTCCCGCCACCGGGGGCAAGGGGCCACCGCGCGGACCCGCGGCCACCCGGCGGGCACGGGTGCCCGCCCCGCCGGGCGAACATGCCCGCCCCCTCGGATCGTGTCATCGTGGGCATGAGCAACCCACCCCCGGGTTACCCGGTCGCTCCGCATGTCGTCAGCGAAGGAACCCACGCCATGACCAACGGCTACCCTCCTGACCCCTTCGGTGAATTCATGGCCCGCTTCTTCGGCGGTCTGCCCGGCGGAGCGCAGGGGCCACGACACATCGACATCGGCCGTCTGCTCAGCCAGCCGGCCCGGGACCTGGTCAGAGGAGCCGCCCAGTACGCCGCCGAGCACGGCAGCCGGGACCTGGACACCCAGCACCTGCTGCGCGCGGCCGTGTCGACGGAGCCCACCCGGAGCCTGCTGAGCCGGGCGGGCACGGACCCGGACTCGCTCGCGACGGAGATCGACGACCGGGCCGGCCCCGTCCAGCACCCGCCGGGCGAGGCACCGCCGCCGACCTCGCTGTCGCTGACCCCGGCCGTCAAACGCGCCCTGCTGGACGCGCACGACCTGGCCCGGGCGAGCGGCGCCGGGTACATCGGCCCGGAGCACGTGCTGAGCGCGCTGGCCGCGAATCCGGACTCTGCGGCCGGGCACATCCTGCACGCGGCCCGGTTCTCGGCTGGCGGCCTGCCGTCCGAGGCACCGGAGACCACCCAGCCCCGCCCGGAGCGGCAGCGGCCCACCGGCACACCGACCCTGGACAAGTACGGCCGGGATCTGACCGAGATGGCCCGGGAGGGCCGGATCGACCCGGTCATCGGCCGGGACACGGAGATCGAGCAGACCATCGAGGTGCTGTCGCGGCGCGGCAAGAACAACCCGGTCCTCATCGGGGACGCGGGGGTCGGCAAGACGGCCGTCGTCGAGGGTCTCGCCCAGCGCATCGCCGACGGGGACGTCCCGGACGTCCTGGCGGGCCGCCGGGTCGTCGCCCTGGACCTCACCGGGGTCGTGGCCGGCACCCGCTACCGGGGTGACTTCGAGGAGCGGCTGAACAACATCGTCGAGGAGATCCGCGCCCACTCCGACCGGCTGATCGTGTTCATCGACGAGCTGCACACCGTCGTCGGCGCCGGTTCCGGCGGCGAGGGCGGCGCGATGGACGCCGGGAACATCCTCAAGCCCGCCCTCGCCCGGGGCGAGCTGCACATCGTGGGCGCGACCACGCTGGAGGAGTTCCGCCGGATCGAGAAGGACGCGGCGCTGGCCCGCCGCTTCCAGCCGATCCTGGTGCCGGAGCCGACGGTCGAGGACACGATCCAGATCCTGCGCGGGCTGCGCGACCGGTACGAGGCCCACCACCAGGTCCAGTACACCGACGAGGCGCTGGTCGCCGCCGTCGAGCTGTCGGACCGGTACCTCACCGACCGGCGGCTGCCGGACAAGGCGATCGACCTGATCGACCAGGCGGGCGCCCGGGTCCGGCTCGGGGCAGGGACGAAGGGCACCGACGTACGCGCGCTGGAGCGCTCGGTCGAGCAGCTGGTCCGGGACAAGGACCAGGCGGTCGCCGACGAGGACTACGAGCAGGCCAAGCAGTTGCGCGACCGGATCACGGAGCTGAAGCGGCAGATCGTGGAGGCCAGCAACGAGGACAAGGCCGACGAGGGACAGCTGGAGGTGACCGCGGAGGCCATCGCCGAGGTGGTGTCCCGGCAGACCGGCATCCCGGTCAGCCGGCTGACCGAGGAGGAGAAGGAACGGCTGCTCGGCCTGGAGGAGCACCTGCACCAGCGGGTGGTCGGCCAGGAGGAGGCCGTCGCCGTGGTGTCCGAGGCGGTACTGCGTTCCCGCGCCGGGCTCGCCAGCCCCCACCGGCCCATCGGCAGCTTCCTCTTCCTCGGCCCGACCGGCGTCGGCAAGACCGAGCTGGCCCGGGCCCTCGCGGAGGCGCTGTTCGGCAGCGAGGACCGTATGGTCCGCCTGGACATGAGCGAGTACCAGGAGCGGCACACCGTCTCCCGGCTGGTGGGCGCCCCGCCCGGATACGTCGGCCACGAGGAGGCCGGGCAGCTCACCGAGGTGGTGCGCAGGCACCCGTACTCGCTGCTCCTGCTGGACGAGGTGGAGAAGGCGCACCCGGACGTCTTCAACATCCTGCTCCAGGTCCTGGACGACGGCCGGCTGACCGACTCGCAGGGCCGCACGGTGGACTTCACCAACACGGTCATCGTGATGACCAGCAACCTGGGCTCCGAGGCGATCACCCGGCGCGGCGCCGGCATCGGGTTCGGTCCGGGCGGCGCGAACGCCGACGAGGAGGCGCGGCGCGAGCAGATCCTGCGGCCGCTGCGCGAGCACTTCCGGCCGGAGTTCCTCAACCGGATCGACGAGATCGTGGTCTTCCGGCAGCTGACGAGCGAGCAACTGCGGCAGATCACCGACCTGCTGCTGGAGAGCACCCGGCGGCTGCTGGACGGACAGGGCGTCGGCGTCACGTTCACGGATGCGGCCGTCGACTGGCTCGCCGAGCGCGGCTACCAGCCGGAGTACGGCGCCCGGCCGCTGCGCCGCACCATCCAGCGCGAGGTGGACAACCAGCTCTCCCGGCTGCTGCTGAACGGCACGATCTCCAAGGGCAGCCGGGTCACGGTGGACGTGCGGGACGGACGGCTGGACTTCCGTACGGAGGAAGCCCCACCGCCCGCACCGGAGTTGTGACACCGGACGCGCCCACCGGTGGGCGCGTCCCGCCCGGGGCCCACGACCTGCCCCGCCTTCCAGCCGACTCGGCCGGCTGGGAGGCCGTTTGGGAGGCCGGCTGGGAGGCGGCGGGGCCTGCGGCCGCTACGGCGCCGGGTCCACCACCATCGCCGAGCCGCCGCCGCGGCGCACCTTCTCGGCCGCGGCCAGCCACTTGCCGTCCGGCAGGCGCTGGACGCCGGTCGCCGCGCCGATCTCCGGGTTCGGTTTGAAGCTGTGCCCGATGGCCTCCAGCTGCTTGCGCACGCCGCTGTCGTACAGCCCCGGTTCCAGCTCGGTCTGGGCCGCGTTGCGCTGGCTGGCACGTGGGGCGGCGATGGCGTCGACCAGCGGCAGCCGCCGGTCGAGGAACCCGGTGAGGGTCTGGAGCACGGTGGTGATGATGGTCGCGCCGCCGGGCGAGCCGAGCGCCACCACGGGCTTGCCGTGCCGGTCCAGGACGATCGTCGGGGAGATCGAGGAGCGCGGGCGCTTGCCCGGGCCCGGCAGGTTCGGGTCGTGCACGGCCGGGTTGGCCGGGGCGAAGGAGAAGTCGGTCAGCTCGTTGTTGAGCAGGAAGCCCCGGCCCGGGACGGTGATGCCGCTGCCGCCGGTCTGCTCGATGGTGAGCGTGTAGGCGACGACGTTGCCCCACTTGTCGGCCACCGTCAGGTGGGTGGTGTTCTCGCCCTCGTAGGTCGTCGGGGCCGCCGTGCCGCCCTTGCCGCAGGCCGCCAGGTGGCGGGGGTCGCCGGGCGCGAGCGGGCTGGTGAGCACCGCGTCGTCCTTGATCAGGCAGGCGCGCGAGTCGGCGAACCGCTGCGACAGGAGCTGCTTCGTGGGCACGTCCTCGAAGGCCGGGTCGCCGACCCAGCGCCCGCGGTCGGCGAAGGCGATCCGGCTCGACTCGATGAAGTGGTGCAGGTACTGCACCTCGCTCGCCTTCGAGAGGTTCGTCTTCTCCAGGATGTTGAGCGCCTCGCCGACCGTGGTGCCGCCGGAGGAGGAGGGCGCGATGGAGTACACGTCCAGACCGCGGTACGAGGTCCTGGTGGGCGCCTGGAGCTTGGCGCGGTAGACCGCGAGGTCCTTCTCGGCCAGCTTGCCGGGACGGGCGTTCCAGCCGGAGGCGGGGTCCACCGGCGGGTGTTCGACGGTCTTGACGATGTCGTCGCCGATGTCCCCGCGGTAGATCGCGCCGACGCCCTGACGGCCCAGCTGCTCGTAGGTGCGCGCGAGTTCGGGGTTCTTCAGGGTGGAGCCGACGACGGGGAGCCGTCCGTTCGGCAGGAACAGCTTCGCGGTGTCCGGGAAGTAGCGGAACCGGGTCTCGTTGGACGCGGTCTGCGAGCGGAAGGTGTCGTCCACGGTGAAGCCGTCACGGGCGATCCTTTCGGCGGGCCCGAGCAGGGTGCCGAGCCGCCTGCTGCCCCACCGGTCGAGCGCCGTCTGCCAGGTGGCGGGCGTGCCCGGGGTGCCGACGCTCAGCCCGCTGCTGACGGCGTCGGCGAAGGCGAGCGGCTTGCCGTTCTCCGTGAACAGGTCGGAGTCGGCGCTGAGCGGTGCGGTCTCGCGGCCGTCGATGGTGTGCACCGTACGCGACTTGGCGTCGTAGTAGACGAAGTAGCCGCCCCCGCCGATGCCGGCGGAGTAGGGCTCGGTCACGCCGAGCGCGGCGGCGGTGGCGACGGCCGCGTCGACCGCGTTGCCGCCGTGCTCGAGCACCTCTATGCCTGCTGCGGAGGCGTCCGCGTCGACGCTGGCCACGGCGCCGCCGTAGCCGACGGCCACGGGCACCTTGCGGACCGTCTCGCTCGTCGTCGCGGCGGGTGGCGCCGCCGCCCCCACCGACACCACGGCGGCCGAGACCGCCAGAACCGCCAGTTTCCGCGTACCTGGACGACCCATGCGTACCTCCCGTCGGGACAGTCCGCGCAGCGTAACCAGATCGGTGCAGTACCGACAGTACGCCTCCGGGGGCTGCCACACGAACGTCACACATCGAACACCGGTACGTAGGAGGTCACCGGGGACCGCTACCATGCGCGGCCATGAACGACGACGTGCGCAACATCGTCCTGGGCGTCATCGCGGCCGGCATCAGTGCCGCGCTCGGCTGGCTGGCCCGCACCTCCCTGTGGCAGCGCAGGCTGCGGCGCAGACGGGAGTTCTTCGGGCTGCCGGAGAACTCGGAGTGCCTGCTCGTCGTCAACCGCGACCCGTCCACCGCGGAGCCGGCCGTCCATCGCTTCGACGTCTTCTCACTCCTGGAACTCTCCGCGCTGATCAAGGACTGCGGCGCGAACGTCGAGGTGGTCACCCAGGACTCGGTCCGGCAGGGATTCGGGGAGCGGACCGAATTCTGTGTGGGCGGACCGGCGTCCAACCGGCGCATGCTCGCCCACATGGCGGCGATGCTCCCCGGCGTCCAGGTGAACGTCGACGCCGAGCCCGGCCCGGACCGGGGCGCCTTCCAGATCGGCGGCGAGCGGTACCGGATGGAGCCGGGCGTCACCGAGTACGTCCTGCTCGTGCGTCTCAGCGCGAGCCGGCAGACCCGGCCGGTGTTCCTCTTCTGCGGCCAGCGGGCCATCACCAACCAGGCCGCGACCCGTTATCTCGCCCGCCACCATGAGCGGCTCCACCGCAAGTACGGCACCGGTCCGTTCGTCCTGCTGCTGAAGGTCCTCAACTCGCAGGCGTACGGCCCGGATGTGGTCGAACTGGTGGCGGACATGACGCGGACGGCGCTGCGGCCCCTCCCCCGGACGGATACCGCCGACGCGGTCGCTCAGTGATTCAACAATCTTTACTGGTACGTAACTTACCGACGGGTTACTTGCGGTAAGGCATCAAGGTTACCGTCGGGTCACTTTGCCACTGAGCCAAGTGAAGGAGTGACCCCCATGGGACACGGTCGCACCACCGCGCGTACCGCCGCCGCGGGAGCCGTCTCGGCGGCGCTGATCGCCGGCACCGTCGTCGGTCTGGCCCCGGCCGCGCAGGCCTCCCCGTCCGTCCGTTTCGCCGACATCACCGGCGACGGCGGCACCGTACTGAAGGCGAACGTCGTCACGCCCGCCGGCGCGGACGACTCGCACCGCTACCCGCTCATCGTGCTGCCCACGAGCTGGGCGCTGCCGCAGGTGGAGTACCTCGCGCAGGCACAGAAGCTCGCCGACTCCGGCTATGTGGTGCTCACCTACAACGTCCGCGGATTCTGGCAGTCCGGCGGACAGATAGAAGTGGCCGGTCCGCCCGACACAGCGGACGCCTCCAAGGTCATCGACTGGGCCCTCGCGCACACCCCGGCCGACCCCGAGCACATCGGCATGGCGGGCGTGTCGTACGGCGCCGGGATCAGCCTGCTGGCCGCCGCCCACGACAAGCGCGTCAAGGCGGTGGCCGCGCTCAGCGGTTGGGCCGACCTGATCGACTCGATCTACTCGGGCCGCACCCAGCACCTCCAGGCGGCGGCCGTGCTGGACGGCGCGGCCACCCTCACCGGCCGCGAGAGCCCCGAACTGCGCGAGATCTTCGACAACCTGTACGCGTCCGACCTGGACACGGAACAGCAGATGATCGACTGGGGGAGGAAACGCTCCGCCGCGACCTATGTCGACCAGCTGAACAAGAACGGCGCCGCTGTCATGCTGGCCAACGCCTGGGGCGACACGGTCTTCCCGGCCAACCAGTACGCCTCCTTCTACGAGAAGCTGACCGTCCCCAAGCGGCTCCAACTGCGCCCCGGGGACCACGCGACCCCGGAGCTGACCGGCCTGTTCGGGCTGCCCAACGACGTGTGGACGGACACCGGGCGCTGGTTCGACCACTACCTCAAGGGTGCCGACAACGGCGTCGACCGCGAGCAGCCGGTCCGGCTTAAGTCCCGTAGCGCGGGGGGATACGAGGGCTACCCGGACTGGAAGTCGGTCACCGCCACCCGGAAGAAGATGGCGCTCGCCGGCTCGACCACCATCCACGCGAACGTCGACTCCGGCGCCGACGGCGGGATCGTCTTCCTCTCCAGCATCCTGGACCAGGTCGCCCAGCTGCCGCCGATGGCCTCGATGCCGCTGCTGCCGCGCCGCTGGGCGGCCGTGTGGCAGTCGGAGCGGTCCGGCAGCACCCAGCGGGTGCGCGGCACGGCCCGCCTGCACACCAACCTCACCCCGACCGAGGAGAGCGGCACCCTCGTCGCCTACCTGTACGACGTGGGCCCGCTCGGCATCGGCAAGCTGGTCACCCACGCGCCCTACACCTGGCACGGGCGGACGCCCGGCGAACCGTTCGACGTGGACCTCGACCTGTTCTCCACGGCCTACGACGTGCCCGCCGGACACCGCCTCGCGCTGGTGGTCGACACCGTCGACCCGCTCTACGCCGAGCACAACCCGTCCGGCGCGCAGCTGACCTTCTCCTCGCCCGCGGACGACCCGTCGTACGTGTCCGTCCCTCTCGGCGAGCAGTGATCTCCGGCTGCCGCCGGACGAGCCTGGCCCGTGTGACTGCCGCCCCCCTTACGGTTTCGGGGCCATGGGAGGCTCCCCGCCCGGCAGCAGCGCCCCAGGGCCGGCCGTGGCGACCGCCACGGCCTCGGTCTTGGGGCTGCGCTGCTCACGGCGGGACACCCAGCCGGCGAACCACGAGAGCAGCATGCACATCCCGATGTAGATCGGCGAGATCACCATCACCACAGGGATGAACGGCAAATCGTAGTCGAGGTTGGAGGCGATGAGTTTCCCGGCATGGAGGAACTCCTCGTAGGTGATGAGAAAGCCGAGGGAGGTGTCCTTCAGGGCGACCACCAGCTGGCTGATGATGGCCGGCAGCATGGCGCGTACCGCCTGCGGGACCAGGACGTACGTCATGACCTGCGTCTTGCGCATGCCGAGCGCGAACGCGGCCTCCCGCTGGCCGCGTTCGACGGCGTGCACGCCCGAGCGGAAGACCTCGGCGAGCACCGAGCCGTTGTAGAGGGTGAGTCCGGCGACCAGCGCGGGCAGCGGCTGCACCTTCAGCGCCACGAAGATGAAGAAGATCATCACGAGGACGGGCATGGCGCGGAAGAACTCCACGACGAGCGTGGCGAGCAGGCGTACCGGCCGGTGGTCCGACAGCCGGCCGGCGGCCAGCATCCCGCCGAGGGCGAGGGAGAGGACGGCCGCGAGCGCGAACGCCTTGAGGGTGTTGCCGAGCCCGCGCAGCAGCAGTTCCTGGATGCCCTGGTACTCGAACGGCATCCACTTGGTGTAGGTGAACTGGGCGGTGTCGAAGAGGAGATAGAGGATCCAGGCGACGAGCGCGAGGATGACGACGGCCGACACCGCCCCGTAGAGGGCGTGCCGCCGGCGGGTGCGCGGGCCCGGGACGTCGTAGAGCGCAGTGGCCTCGGTCATCGGGCCACTCCGAACTTCTGCTCCAGCACGTGGAACAGGGCGCTGATGGCGAGCGTGATGGCCAGGTAGCCGACGGCGATCCAGACGAAGGTCCAGACGACGTTGTAGCCGAGTTCGCCCAGTGTCTTGTACGTGCCGAGCAGTTCGGTGACGCTGAACGCCCCGGCGATGGCGGAGTTCTTGGCGAGGGCGATGAGGGTGGAGCCGACGGGCGGGATCACGGACCGGAACGCCTGCGGCAGCACGACCAGCGACAGGGTCTGCCCGAAGGTCATCCCGAGGCTGCGGGCCGCCTCGCCCTGCCCCGTGGGCACGGTGTTGATGCCGGAGCGCAGTGCCTCGCAGATGAAGGCCGAGGTGTAGCAGCCGAGCGCGAGGACCGCGAACACCTCGAAGGGCAGGACGAGTCCGAACCGGGGCAGTCCGAGCAGCACCGCGAAGAACAGCAGGGTCAGCGGGGTGTTGCGCAGCACGGTGACCCACACGGTGCCGAAGATCCGCAGGGAGCCCACGGGTGCGACCCGGAAGGACGCCATCACGAATCCCAGGGCGAGGGCCAGCAGGGAGGAGTACACGGTGAGTTCGAGAGTGCCGAGGAAGCCTTCGACGTAGGTCGAGAGGTTGTCTGTCAGTACCTTCATGCCGTCCTCGCTCAGCTCGCGGGGTAGCGGTCGATGGCGGGCGGGTTCGGGGCGGGCACGCCCGAGAGGCCGAGCGTGGCGTCGTAGGCCTTCTTCCAGTCGCCGTTCTTCTCGCGGGCCCGGAGCGCGTCGTCGAGGGCGAAGCGCAGGGCGTTGTCGCCGCGCGGGACGCCGATGCCGTAGGGCTCCTCGGAGAAGGGCTTGCCGGCGACCTTGAGTTCGCCGGGGGCCTTGGCCGCGTAGCCGATGAGGATGGCGTCGTCGGTGGTCACGGCGTCGACCTGGTAGGTGAGGAGGTTGTCGACGCAGATCGAGTAGGTGTCGTAGGCGACCAGGGCCGCCTTCGGGTAGTCGGCCTTGATGCGCTGGTAGGGCGTCGAACCGGCCGCCGAGCAGACGCGTTTGCCGGCGAGGTCCCGCGGGCCGTGGATGTCGTTCTCGTCCTTGCGTACGAGGAGCGACTGGCCGGCCAGGTAGTAGGGGCCGGCGAAGCCGACGAGCTTCTTGCGGTTGTCGTTGATGGTGTAGGTGCCGACGTAGTAGTCGATCTGGCCGTTCTGGAGGGCGGTTTCGCGGTTGGCGGAGGCGATCGTGCGGAAGCGGATCTTCTCGGGCGGGAGGCCGAGGGAGGCGGACATCATCCTGGCGATCTCGATGTCGAAGCCGGAGTAGGTGCCGGTGGCCGGGTCCTTCTCGCCGAGGTAGGGCTGGTCCTCCTTGGCGCCGACGACGAAGTGGCCGCGCTTCTTCGCCCGGGTCCAGGCCGGGGATCCGGGCAGGGTGAAGTCCCGGACCGCCCGGTAGTGCGGGAGTCTCTCGGCCGCGGGACCCTTGCCCGGCGGGCTGCCCTCCTTGCCGCAGGCGGCGGTCGGCAGGGTGAGCAGCACGCACAGGACGCGGAACACACGTGCGGTACGGAACACGGGTCGCACTCCCCCGGGGTCAGTGCTTGAGGATCTTGGAGAGGAAGTCCTTGGCGCGGACGCTGCTCGGGTTCGTGAAGAACGCGTCCGGGCTGCGGTCCTCGACGATCCGGCCGTCGGCCATGAAGACGACGCGGTTGGCGGAGGCGCGGGCGAAGCCCATCTCGTGGGTGACGACGATCATGGTCATGCCGTCCCGGGCGAGCTGCCGCATGACCTCCAGCACCTCGTTGATCATCTCGGGGTCGAGGGCGGAGGTGGGCTCGTCGAAGAGCATCACCTTGGGTTCCATGGCGAGCGCGCGGGCGATGGCGACGCGCTGCTGCTGTCCGCCGGAGAGCTGGGCCGGGTACTTGGCGGCCTGGTTCAGCAGGCCGACGCGGTCGAGGAGTTCGCGGGAGCGGCGGTCCGCCTCGTCCTTCCTGCGCCTGCGGACCTTGACCTGGGCGAGGGAGACGTTCTCGAGGACCGTCCTGTGGGCGAAGAGGTTGAAGGACTGGAAGACCATGCCGACCTCGGCGCGGAGCCGGGCGAGGGCCCTGCCCTCCGCGGGCAGCGGCTGCCCGTCCAGCGTGATGGTGCCGGACTGGATGGTCTCCAGCCGGTTGATCGTCCTGCACAACGTCGACTTGCCCGAACCCGAGGGGCCGATGACCACGACCACCTCCCCCTTGCCGACGGTGAGATCGATGTCCCGCAGGACATGCAGCTCCCCGTAGTACTTGTTGACGTTGCGCAGTTCGATCAACGGATCGACGGCCATCCGCAGCCCTACTCACTTCCTGCTGTGTCGTGGTTGCCGCAACCTATCCAGGCGCCTGCGGGGTCGAGAGACGACACGCACTTTTCGGGCATTAGCCGTATTTACGTCAGTTGGGTGAGCCGGGGGCCCGACGGGTCAGGCCTCGGCGATCTCGGCGTACCACTGGGACAGCTCGGGGACGCCGTTCACGGCCCACTCCTGCCCGGCCGGCACCACCTCGACCGCACGGCCGGAGGCGAGCCGTACGACGGGTTCGCCGTCGGACCGGATCTGCCAGGCGGCGCCGGGCACGGTGCGCACCACGACCGTGCCCAGGTACAGCCCGGCGTCATGGCCCAGCCAGGGCAGGATCTCGGGGTCGTCCCGCCAGCGCGGCACCATCTGGTCCAGGGCCTCCAGGGAGGCCGGTGTGTCGTCCAGGCGGACACCCGCCCGAGCCGCGTGCGAGCGCAGCAGCTCGCACTCGGACAGCAGCTCGGCGACGGCCTCTGCGTCGGCGGGGAACTCCCCCACACGCGAACGCGCTCGCGCGGGGGCACCTCCATCGCCGCTCTTCTTCTCGTGCCGGGGGCCCAGGAACGGAAGGTGCATGGACCCAGCGTGGCATCACACGTCCAGGTCGACCACCACCGGCGCGTGGTCGGAGGCACCCTTGCCCTTGCGCTCCTCGCGGTCGACGTAGGCGTCCCCGACGGCCTTGGCGAACGGCGCGTTGCCGTACACCAGGTCGATGCGCATGCCGCGGTTCTTCGGGAAGCAGAGCTGGCGGTAGTCCCAGTACGTGAACGGGCGGTCGTACTTCAGCGGGCGCGGCACGACGTCGCTCAGGCCCGCCTCGCGCAGGGAGGCGAGGGCGGCGCGCTCGGCGGGGGTGACGTGGGTGGAGCCCTCGAAGGCGGCCGGGTCGAAGACGTCGTCGTCCGTCGGCGCCACGTTGTAGTCGCCCAGCACGGCGAACGGGCGGCTGCCCTGGGCGTCGCCGGACACGGCCGCCTTCAGGGCCTCGAACCACTGGAGCTTGTACGCGTAGTGCGGGTGGCCGACCTCGCGGCCGTTCGGCACGTACACCGACCAGACGCGGACCGGGCCGCAGGTCGCCGAGATGGCGCGCGGCTCGGTCACGCCGTCGTACCCGGGGTCGCCGGGCAGGCCCTTGACCACGTCCTCGAGGCCGACGCGGGAGAGCACCGCCACGCCGTTCCACCGGCCGGTCGCGTGGACCGCGGCCTCGTATCCCCGTTCGCGCAGCTGGTCGAACGGGAACTGCTCCTCGGCCAGCTTGGCCTCCTGGAGGCAGAGCACGTCGGTGCCGCTGCTCTCCAGCCAGGCCAGCAGCCGCGGAAGGCGGGCGGTGATCGAGTTCACGTTCCAGGTGGCGATGCGCATGTCCCACAACCTACCCGGCAGGTGTGACAACGCCTGCCCGCGCACTCAGACCTCCGCGGACGCCCCGGGCGCGAGCCGCTGGTGATCGGTGCCGCCCAGGGCGCCGATCTGCCGGTCGTAGATCGGCCGGGCCAGGTCGGTGAGCAGGGCGTCGTGGACGTCGTAGGCGCGCCGCGGGCCGACCTCGCGGACGTAGTCGATGACCTCGGAGATCTTGTTCCAGGGGGCCATCACCGGGAGCATCAGGGTCTCCACCGGGTGGTCCGGGACGGTGAGGGCGTCACCGGGGTGGAAGACCTTCCCGCCGTCGATCAGATAGCCGACGTTGGTGATGCGCGGGATGTCCGGGTGGATGACCGCGTGCAGCTCGCCGTGGACCTGCACGTCGAAGCCGGCGGCGGTGAAGGTGTCGCCGTGGCCGACGGTGTGCACGCGGCCCGGGAAGGCCGCCGTGATCTTGTCGGCGACGGCCTTCAGCGTCCAGATCGCGGCGGCCGGGTTCGCCTCCAGGGCGGCCCGCAGCCGCCCCTCGTCGAAGTGGTCCGGGTGCTCGTGCGTGACCAGGATCGCGTCCGCGCCGACCGCCGCGTCCTCCTCGGAGAACCCGCCGGGGTCGATGACGAGCGTCCGCCCCTCCTTGGCGAGGCGGACACAGGCGTGGGACTTCTTGGTGAGCTTCATGTCTCCCCATCCTGCCGCGTACGGCCGCCCCGCGAGGGTGCTACTCGGCGGGCGTGGTCTCCTCCCGGATGACCTGCTGGGCCACCCGGAACGCGCTGTTCGCGGCCGGCACCCCGCAGTAGACCGCCGCCTGGAGCAGCACCTCCCTGATCTCGCCCGGGGTCAGCCCGTTGCGCAGGGCGGCCCGGGTGTGCGAGGCCAGTTCCTCCAGGTGCCCGCCCGCGGTCAGCGCGGTGAGCGTGATGCAGCTGCGGGTACGGCGGTCCAGGCCGGGCCGGTCCCAGATCTCGCCCCAGGCATAGCGGGTGACGAGTTCCTGGAAGTCCGCGGAGAACTCGTCGGCCTGCGCCAGGACCCGGTCCACGTGCGCGTCGCCGAGCACCTCGCGGCGGATCTTCAGCCCGGTGTCGTACCGGTCGGGCCGGCCGGCGGGCTGCACGGCCACCGCCGCCGGGGCGATCTCGGCGACCGGCGCGGGCTGCGGCGGCGCGGCAGGCACCGGGGCCGGGGCGGCCAGGGCGGCGGGCAGGGCGGTCTGCCCGGTGTCGAAGGGCTGCTGCCAGGCCGTGGAGAAGTGGTGGACGAGCAGGTCGGTGACGGCGGCGGGCTGCTCGACCGGCACCAGGTGGGAGGCGCCGGGAACGACCGCGAGCCGGGCATCCGGGATGCCGGCGACCAGGGTGCGGGCCTCGGCGGGGCCGGTGACCTGGTCGTCGGAGCCGACCAGCACCATGGTCGGCACCCCGACCCGGCCCAGCTCGGCCCGTACGTCGAAGGCGGCGAGGGCCTCGCAGGCGGCGATGTAGCAGCCCGGGTCGGTGGTGCGGACCATCTGCACGGCCCACTCGGTGATCGCGGGCTGCGCGGCGGCGAACCCGCCGGTGAACCAGCGGTCCGGCGCGGTCCGGGCGATCGGGTCGAGCCCGTTCGTGCGGACGACCACCCCGCGCTGCCGGAACTCGTCGGCGGTCCCGAACCGGGGCGAGGCCGCGACGAGCACGAGCGAGGCGAGCCGCTCGGGGTGGCGCAATGCCAGCTCGATGCCGACGGCGCCGCCCAGCGCACAGCCGGCGTAGCCGAAGCGCTGGACGCCGAGCGCGTCCAGCGTGGCCAGCAGCCGGCCCGTCAGCTCGGCGACGGAGCCGGCCGGGTACGCGGGGGCACCGCCGTGGCCGGGCAGGTCGAACCGGAAGACCCGCCACTGCTTCGTCAGTTCCGGTACCTGGCGGTCCCACATGTGCCATGTGGTACCCAGTGAGGGACCCAGGATCAGGACCGGAGCGTCTTCAGGCCCGTCAAAGCGGTATTGCAGGGTGTTCGGGGGTGTCTCACTCACGCCCCAGACCCTCTCATGTCTCACGAAATCTCACACGGCCGGGGGAACCCGGCGGCTCTTGACCCTCGCGGCGCGACACCGCCGACACTGCCGGAACCCTCGGGGATCCAGATATGGGTGCTCCGGCGTGTACGCGTGGCCGTTGGGACAGTGCGTCCTCCTGGCTCGCGCGCCCTCCCAGTCCCTGCGCCGCAGAGCTTCCCTCTTCGGCACCACACGGTGGACAAGCTGTCTTCTTGGTGGTCTTGACGTTCGTGTGTCCGGCCCACCGGGCAAGGATGTGATCCGGCACGCCGTTGTCGGCGAGGTACGTGAGGCAGGAAGAGCGAGCGTCGTAGAGGCGCACTCTGCGGAGTTCGAGGATCTCGATGCTCGATTCCGCGACGAAGCGCAGTCGCACGCCCGGAGCCTGTCCCCGCACGGCCGAGAGCAGTGTGGGGCCGCTCAAGGCGACCAGGGAATCGTGCCGGCGGAGTGTGAAAGTCCGCTCCAGTGCTGCCAGATCGAGTTCACGGCTCGGTGCCAGCACCCCGTGGACCTATGCAGAAGCAAGCAGCGCGTCGAGCGCGGCGAGCGGGTTCAAATCCAATTGCATGCGAGTAATCCCAGGCGTACTTGACATGCATTTGAAGTCAATCAAAGGGCTCTATACCGTCGAGACGAGAGCGCAAGACGGAGCGCACAGCCTCGCCCGTCCCGCCTCATCACCCCTCCTCACACGGGAGTACCACCATGTCCGAAATGCCTCAGACCACTGACGTCGCCGCCTCCGACGCCGACCTGCTCGGCCACACCGCGACCGCCGTGCGCGCGGCCGGTTCGGCGCTGCGCGAGCGCTTCGGCGAGGTCGTCGGCTACCGGACCCGCGAAGAGCTGATGCGCGCGCTCGCCGCCAACGACGACACGGCCCTCGACATCCTGCGCCCCCGCCTCACGCGCCTGCGCCCGGACACCGGCTGGGTGGAGGACGAGCTGGACGGCGGGGCGCTGCCGCCCGGCGAATGGTGGGTCGTGGATCCGGCCGAAGGCAACATCAACCACCTGCACGCCCTGCCGGAATGGGCGGTCACCGCCACCCTCGTGCGCGACAACCAACCGGTGCTCACCGCAGTTCACCTGCCGCTGACCGGCGAGACCTACACCGCGCTCACCGGCGGCGGCGCCCACCTCGACGGCCGCCCGCTGCACGTCTCCCAGACCACGGACCTCGGCCTGAGCATCGTGGCCACCAGCCAGGCCAGGCCGGACGAGGACGAGCAGGTCGTGCGCCGCGTCGGCTCCTCGATCACCGCGATGCTCTTCGACGCGCTCGTCGTCCGCACCGCCGTGCCCGCCACCCTGCACCTGCTGAACGTGGCCGCCGGCCGCATCGACGCCTTCTGGCAGTTCGCCGGCGCCCGCGCGGACCTGCTCCCCGGCGCACTGCTCGTCACCGAGGCCGGCGGACAGATCTCCGACGCCCAGGGCCGCCCCTGGACCCCACAGAGCGAAAGCCTCCTGGCCGCCGCCCCCGGCATCCACGCCCAGGCCGTCGCCACGCTCTCACGCTGACCATGCCCACAACCCGCACCCACGAAAAGGACCACATCACCATGACCACGATCGCAGTACTCGGAAACGGCCGCGTCGGCGGCAACCTGGCCACAGCCCTCACCCGGGCAGGGCATGAGGTGACCGTGGCGGACCGCACACCGGGCGCCGCCGCTGACGCTGCCCGGACAGCCCGGATCGTCATCAACGCCACCCCGGGAGCCGGCTCGCTGGACCGGCTCGCCGCCCTACGGGAGGAACTGCGCGGCAAGATCCTCGTCGACGTCTCCAACGCCACGACCGACGGACCGGACGGACTACCCGCCGACCTGATCTACCCCGGCTCAAGCCTCGCCGAGCAACTCCAGGACGCCCTCCCCGAAACCCGCGTCGTCAAGACCCTCAACACCATGCTCTTCCCGGTGATGACCGCACCGGCCACGCTCACCCAGACACCGACCGCGTTCCTCTCCGGCGACGACCCGCAGGCCAAGCAGACTGTCGGTGAACTGCTCACCGACCTCGGCTGGCACAAGGAGTGGATCACCGACCTCGGCGGAATCCAGACCGCCCGCGCCACCGAGGCCGCGATCCTCTTCGTCCCGCACGTGATTCGGTCCAGCGGATTCACACCCTTCGCGATCTCGATCGCCCGCTGATCCGCACACAGTGCACCGCTCCCTGCGGGATCGACATCAGCCACGGCCACCCACTCACCCTGTCCATGCTCGTGGACCAGGACAGGGCTGGGTCGTTGGACGCTCCGCAGTACGCGCCCGACCGCCTCGCCGCCGCCCGCCAGGCACTGCGCATCCTCAAGCCCGGCGGCCGCCCGGTGCTCACCGGCTGGCACCCGCACATTCCCGGCGACGAGCGCCTCCCGGCACAGCACCGACTCACCGACTGGAGGCGTGTGCTGCGCGCGGCGGGTTTCACCCCGCGAAGTCAGGGCCGTAGTCGATGGCCGCGGCGGTGTGGCGGTGATGCCCCTGCTCAGGTAGCGCCGTCCACATGCATCGGTGCCGTGGCGGCCGGAGTCCGATGCTGTGGGCTTCCCGTCGACGTCGCGCTCGCCAAGCTCGTCCCGACCCTGCCGGCCGGGGCGAGCCGGCGGTACGAGATGAAGTTCGATGGTTCTCCGGACACTTGAAGTCGTCTTGTCCGAGTGACAGCTCGGCGTCTCTCAGTACGCCTCCGATCGGCACCGGAAGACTGCACGGCCCTGCAGCCTTCGCTCCACAGGCGTGGACGCGAACCGTGACGTCCACATAACATGTCACCGTTAACTTAACGGCGACAACCTGAGGGGCCGCGATGACCGTCACCGCGCAAGACGTCTACACCTTGGCGCCGTTCGCCAGGACGCTCGGGATACGCTTCGGATCCCTCAAGGCCGACGCTGTCACCGCGCAACTCGCCTACACGCCCGAGCAGTCCACCGTCGGCGCCGCGATGCACGGCGGGGCACTGATGGGGCTGGCCGATGTAGCCGGCGCCGTGTGCGCCGCGCTGAACGGGACCACCGACACCGTCCCCGCGACCATGGAATCCACCACCCACTTCCTGCGGCCCGTACACGGCACCGGGGCCTTCGCGACCTCCCGCCCGCTGCACGTCGGCAAGTCGACGGTCGCCGTCGAAATCGACATCAGGGATGACAGAGACCGGCTCTGCGTCCGCGTCACTCAACTCGTCGCCCTCCGGAGGCGCCATGACTAAGGGACCCGGCCGGACCACGGCCGACGGTCGCGCCGGCACAACCGAAGGCCGTCGGCGCAGTCGCGCCAAGCGAGGCCACGGCGGCCGACTGAGGGACGAACTCATCGAAGCAGCCGGCACGCTGCTCGACGACGCCGGCGAGGACGGCGTGACCATCCGTGCGGTGGCACAGGCTGTCGGGGTCAGCACCCCCTCGGTATATCTGCACTTCGACAACCGACTGGAACTGCTGCACACCGTGTGCCTCGGGGTCTGGGACGAGCTCGGCCGACGGATGCTGAGCATCAGCGCCCAGACCACCGACCCGTTCACCGAACTCCACCAGCGCAGTGTCGCCTACATCAGGTTCGGGCTCGACCATCCCCTGCGCTACCGCCTGGTCGCGACCGGACCCGCGACAGCCGCCACTGAGCAGGTCGCCGACGCCTGCTTCCGATTCCTGCGGGAAACGGTGCAGCGATGCGCCGACGCCGGCGTGCTCCACGGCGATGTGACGGCGCTGACCCGGGCCATCTGCGCGTCCCTGCACGGTGCCGTCTCGCTGCTGATCCTCCAGCCGACCTCGAAATGGCCCGACGACATCCCCCAGTACGCGGACGATGCCGCCACCCTCGCCTGCCAGGGCGCCGCCGCCCTCTCACGCGCGCACCATGGCCGCTACGAAACGTGAACTGTCCTGCCCTGGGCAACGCTCCGCTTCGCCTCGCCGGCGTTCTCATCGGCCGACGGTTGGCGCAGCGGTCGGCGGCCAGCCTGCGCGGGGCGGTTACCAGTGACGCTTTCGCTGTGCCTCACACCGGCCGGGGGCGGCACAAGCGCAGGCAGGGCTCCGGCCGGAGCCGACGTCATGCCGCCGCGCGCTCGCCGGCCGGTCGGCGGCGCAGTTCGGGGCGCTGGAGGGCCTGCGGCTGGTAGGCCATGTCGAGCGTGCCGGTGTCGGTGCCGGGCGGCACGATCGCGTCGATCCGGTCCAGCACGTCGTCGGTGAGGGTGACATCGACGCCCGCGAGCAGGTCGTCCAGGTGTTCCATGGTCCGCGGTCCGAGGAGGGCGGACGTCACGCCCGGGTGGGCGAGCACGAAGCCCATCGCGAGATGCGTGAGCGGCAGGCCGGCCTCCTCGGCCAGCGGGATGAGCTGTTCGACCACGTCGAGCCGACGGTCGTCCGTGAGGTGCCGGAAGCCGTACCTCGACCGGTGCGTCGCGGCCTCCTGGCCCTTGCGGTACCGCCCCGTCAGCAGGCCGCCGCCGAGGGGCGACCAGACCAGGGTGCCCATGCCGAACTCCTGCGCCACCGGGAGCACCTCGCGCTCGATGCCCCGGTTCAGGATCGAGTAGACCGGCTGCTCGGTGCGCGGCCTGGCCAGCCCGCGCCGCTCGGCGACCCAGTGCGCCCGGACGATGTCGGAGGCCGGCAGGGCCGACGTGCCGAAGGCGCGGATCTTTCCGGCCCGCTGCAGATCGGTGAGGGCCGCGAGGGTCTCCTCGATGTCCGTGTCGGGGTCCGGGCGGTGGATCTGGTAGATGTCCACGTAGTCGGTGTCGAGGCGGCGCAGCGAGTCCTCCAGCGCGCGCACCAGCCAGCGCCGGGACGC
Source organism: Streptomyces musisoli (assembly GCF_016741855.1). Taxonomy (GTDB): domain Bacteria; phylum Actinomycetota; class Actinomycetes; order Streptomycetales; family Streptomycetaceae; genus Streptomyces; species Streptomyces musisoli. The sequence continues at coordinate 586,886 of NZ_JAERRH010000001.1, forward strand.
GCCCTGGTGGTTCGGCTCGTCGCTCATCGGGTTCCGGGCCTTGGTCGCGAGCACGACGTCGGCCCGTCGTCCCTTCAGCGCCCGGCCGACAATCTCCTCCGACTCGCCGTGCGCGTACATATCGGCGGTGTCGACGAGATTGACGCCGGCGTCGAGCGCCCGGTGGATGATGCGGACGCAGTCGTCGTGGTCGGGGTTGCCGAGGGCGCCGAACATCATCGCGCCGAGGGCGTAGGGGCTGACCTTGATCCCGGTCCGGCCGAGGCTGCGGTAGCGCATGGTGTCTCCTTCAGGTCGTCCTGCTGTGTCGCCGACACCAGCCTGTCTGTCGTTCGCCGGACTATGAATACTTGTTCATCCCGATTTCTTGCGCGAGAGTACGGACATGGATCCCGACCGACTCTCCGAGGCACTCGACCTGGTCGAGGTGCGCAGCGTGCTGACCGGCGGCGTCGCGGCCCGCGGCGGGTGGTGGGCCCGCGGCCCGCTCGCCGATCCGGTCAAGTTCTTCGCGATGGTGAGCGGGCGCGCCCGGCTCACCACCGACGGCGCCGTCGAACCGGTCGACCTCGTGGCGGGTGACGTGGTAATCCTCACCGGGCGCTCGTGGGTGGCCTTCGAGGCCGGCGCGGCGCCGCGCCACGAGATCCAGCCGGAGTCGGACTTCTCCACCGCCCGCTTCGCGGGCTCGGACCCTGCCGTCGACGACGTCGTGATCGGCGGATGCGTCAGCGTGAACGAGGCCGGGCGGACGCTCCTGCTGGAGTCACTTCCACCGGTGGCCCACATCCGGTCCTCCGCCGCCGGAGACGGGGACCGGCTGCTCGCCGCCGTGCTGCGGCTCTTCGACGAGGCGACCGGCGACCGGCTCGGCTCGGCCTTCGCGATCCGGCAGTACGGCCAACTGCTCCTGCTGGAGGTGCTGCGCTGTTACGTCGACCAGACCCTCCTGCCCTCCGGCTGGTTGCGCCTGCTCGTCGACGAGCGCCTGCGCCCCGCCGTCGACCTGCTCCACGGCCGCCCCGAACACGCATGGGGGCTGCAGGAGTTGGCGCGCGCCGCCGCGATGTCCCGGACCACATTCGCGGAGCGGTTCCGCGAGGCCGCGGGTGTACCGCCGCTCACCTATCTGGGCCGGTGGCGCATGCTGCTGGCCCAGCGCGCGCTGCGGAACGGCGACGCCCGCGTCGCGGCGCTCGCCGCCGAGCTGGGCTACGGCTCGGAGAGCGCGTTCAGCACGGCGTTCAAGCGCGTTGTCGGGGAGTCGCCGCAGCGCTACCGGACGCGCGTGCGCCAGGAGGCCGTTCCGATCGCGGGCCGGTGACGGAGATCAGCCCTGAGCGGAGCCGGCGCGCCTCGGGTACCTATCCGGGCTCAGGAGAACTCGCGGATGTCGCACAGTGGGCCGGAGGCCGGCCCCGCCTGCTCAGTCCTGACGACGAGGAGTTCGTCGCCCAGACGGTCACCACCCGCCCGACCAGGCTGGGCCGGTCACCGTGACGTCCTGGCGGCAGAGCGCCGTGAACGCGCCCGGGTCCGCAGCGAGAAGGGCATCCGCTGGGGCGGGCGAGCGCGAATCGCGGCCCGATCACTCACTGACGTTCAAGGTCGCACAGTCCGCGACGCCCAGCTCGGACAGCACTGGCCAAAGCCGCTCCAGGGCCGCAGCAGGGTCTGAGCCATCCGCGATTTCGAGGTCCAGATGGCAGCGACCCATGCCGCTGACCGCGCCGGTGACCTCGCCGTCGAGCTCGAACGCCGCCTCCAGAGCCTCCTCGACCTCGTCACGATCGACCGGCAGCCCCGCGGACCTACGACGATGTGGCCACACGGTCCCGCGCCGACTCTCGCCCGTGGCGGCCCGTCCGACCACTCGCCGAGACCCGCATGTTCGGGGAGATACAGCGGGCGCCCCACCGGGCAGACCGGCGTCGCAACCGGGAGATCCCAGCATCAACCTCGGCGGACAAGCGCGCGGATCGCTCCGCGGGCGGCTGGAGCGCTCCGGCGGACACCGCTCCCAAAGGAAACGTGAGAGCGCGTGATATCCGATGCACATCGTCGGGCGGAAGCTGACTTTCCGGGCGACCGGCGACGCCCGCCTGCAACTGGGCATGAGCGACGCCTCCGGTGCCTGATCCCAGGACAACAGCGGCACGCTGACCGTGCAGGTGCACGTCACGCCTCACCCCTGACCCGGGCGGCGTCAGCCCCCTCCGGCGCGCGGCAACACCGCCTACGCCCAGGTGTCCTCCCTCTGAGTGGCTCCACAGAATTCCCACAAAGACGCCCTCTAGCTTCTTGCGCCGCGGGGGACGGACGACTGATCTCCGTCCCCCCACGCAACAGTTGTGCTCAAAGAGGGGGACGCCTTCCGCCATGCTGACTGAGACGACGACACGGGCCTCCAGCGCGCACGAGGCCCTGGTACTGAGCCTGCTGCGCGAGCACGGTCCGCTCACCCGGGGAGACTTACTGATCCTGAGCGGCCTGTCCCGCACCACGCTCTACGACGCCGTCGGGGCGCTGATGGACAACGGCAGCGTCCTCGCCTCGGTTCCGGAGGCGGCCCGGCGCAAGCGGGGCCGCCCGGCGGAGGTACTGACCGTGAACCCCGGGGCCGGCCGGCTGCTCGGCATCGAGTTCGCGCGACGGGCGGTGCGGGTGGCCGCGATGAACGCGGCGCACGAGATCGTCGGCACCACCGGCGAACCGCACGACCCCGACACCCCGTGGCAGACCCGCATCGACCTCGCGTGGCGACTGGCGGACAAGCTGACGCACGGGACGCTGCGACCGGGCGCCCTGAACGGCATCGGCGTCGGGGTGGTCGGACCGGTCGGCACGCCGGAGCAGGGCCCGCTGTGGGCGCCTCGGCACGACATCGTGGCGGCACGCGTGCGCGAACGCTTCGGCGCACCGGCACTGATCGACAACGACACCCGGCTGGCCACCCTGGCCGAGACGGTCTGGGGTGCCGCCGCGGGTGAACAGAACGTGCTGTGCCTGCGGTTGTCGCACGGCGTCGGCGGCGGACTCGTGATGGCCGGCACACTGCACCGCGGCGCCCACGGCCGCTCCGGGATGTTCGGCCACATCACCGTGGACCCGGGCGGCGCGCCCTGCGAGTGCGGTGCGATCGGATGCCTGGAGACAGTGGCGTCGATCGGGGCCGTACTCGACGCCTGCCGCACCGCGGGAACCGCGGCAGCGGACCTGCCGGAACTGGTGAGCGCGCTGGAGTCCGGCGACGCGGCCGCGCACGCGGTCCTGGCACGGGTGGGCACGCATGTCGGCAGGGTGCTGGCCGATGTGAGCCATGCCGTCGGACCCGACGTGATCGTCATCGGCGGCGAGCTGGTCGACGCCGGTCGAGCCCTGATGGCACCGATCGAGCACATGCTCGACACGCATGTCGCGCGCTGTTCGTACGGGGCGCCCCGAGTGATTCCGGCCGGACTCGGCGATACCGGCACCGCCCTCGGCGCCCTCGCCCTGCTCCGGCGGCACCCGGATCACGAAGCGCCCGGGCTGCGGGAGGCAACCCGGGCGCTCACACCGTGACACGGAGACGTCAGCCGCTCCGGCCGCCGGTCACCCCGTCTTTCTCAGAGGGTCACTTCAGCACCTTCTGCCGGACGACGATGTGACCGGCGTCGGGGCTGAGGCTCCCGCCGAGCCGCCTGAAGGCGCCGTCGGTCAGGTCCAGGCACTTGGGTTCCGCCTTCGTGTGCTTGAACGTGCCGCGGTCGTTGATGCGCACGACCAGGGACTTGCCGTTCGCCACGTTGGTGACCCGCACCCTCGTGCCGAAGGGCAGCTGGGGATTGCGGGTGAGCGAAGTCGCCGCGGTGTTCTTGCTGTTGTCGAAGATGTCGCCGTTGGCGGTGGTGCTGCCGGCGGGTATCGGGCCGTAGTGCGTCGCCCAGCACTTCGGCCTATGAGCCTGCGCGGAGGCGGTCGCGGCGGAACTCGCCGGAGCCAGGGCGACCATCGCGGTCAGTACGGCCGCACCGGCCGCGATGGAGGCGTGCAGGGTCCGCTTGCTCATGTTCTTTCCCTCGTTTCTCGTGATTTCGACTGATTGATCTTGTGTTCAGCCCGCGGAGCGATAGGCGACGCCCACCCGGTTGGCCGTCGCACCGTGGTAAAGGCCGGTGCCGTCGCCGTGGTCGGTGGAGAGGGTGAACCACGCGTAGCGCCGGACGTAGTCCAGGTGCTGGAGCATGGCCGTCGACTTCTTCACGAAAGCGGCCTGTTGCGCCTTGGACGGATAGCGCGGGGTGCCGGACGAGAAGTCGATCAGGGCGTATTCGGTGAGCCAGATCGGCTTCTTGTAGCGCTTGTGCACGGCCTCGAGATAGCTGCGCAACTGCCCCGTCGCGCGCTGGGCGTCGAAGTCCGCGCCGTACCAGTGCAGGGGGATGAAGTCGACCTGGTAGTGGCGGGCGGCGGCGCCCTTCATGAACCGGTCCAGCCAACCGCCGGCGACATCGCCGCCGGTGGCCACGGCGGGGGCGCCGAGCCGCAGACCGGTCGACTGGAGCCGGGGCCACAGGTCGAGTGCCTGCTTCACGCTCATGTGGGCCTGATCCGACCTGTCGGGCTCGTTGAAGCCGAGCAGGCTCTTGCCCTGCTTCTCGGCCAGGCCGAGCTCCTTGTTCGTCACCGAGCCCGCGTCATGGATCATGGGCACGAACTCGACACCGCGCGGCGGCTTGATTCCTCCCTTGCCCGACGACCAGGTGTAGAACCAGCCGGAGTTCGAGTCGGCGAGCGCCTTGGTGACGCCGTCGAACTTCCAGGCGCTGATGCCCTTCTTCTTCGCCGCGGAGGTGGCGGCAACGGAATGGCCGCCGGCCGCGAACGCAGTGGGCGCGGCGCTCTGGCTGCCGGCCACGAGCAAGGCCGAGAGCAGGAACGGCAGGGCGAGGACGCGTACCTTCCGCATGGCGCCTCCCTCAGCAGCTGAGGTGCGCGCCGGCACCGACGTGGAGCATCTTGGTGAACTTCTTGTACTTGGCGACCCGGTCCTTCATCTCGGCCGGGTTGCCGCCGTTGCACTCGATGGCGCCGTTGATGCTGCGGATGGTCTCGCCGAAGCCGCCGCTCCTGACCATCGCGTGGTGGGGCGTCATGGTGCCGGGGCCGGACTGGGTCATCCAGTACCAGAGCGCGAGCTTCCAGGTCACGACGGGGTTCGTCGCCGCGAGGTTCGGGTGGTTCAGCAGGTCGATGTGGACCGCGTCGCCGGCCGCCTTGTAGTTGTAGTTCCAGCTGATCTGGAGCGGGCCGCGGCCGTGGTACGCGGACTGGCCGGCCGGGCAGCCGTAGGGCTCTTGCTGGCAGTAGGTCGGCCAGTTGGCCTTGTTCTGCTCGTTGATGTAGATCAGCCCGCTGGTCTCGTGGCTGACGTTCGCGAGGAAGGCCGCGACCTCACGCCTCTTGGTCTTGGCGTCGCCGGTGTGCGCGAAGGCCGGGAATGCCTTCATCGCCTTGACCAGGCCCTCGTAGGTGTAGAGCTTCTTGTGGTGCGGGAACATCTTGTTGTACTGAGCCTTGCTGACGACGAAACCACCGCTTTGCCCTGCGGCGGACGCCGTGTTGGTGCTCAGATTGACCGCGGAGATCGCTATCAATGCGGCGGTGAGCACGGCGTGGACGGCACGTAGCCTTCGCATACGGGAAACTCCTTGGAGTAAAGGCGGGTTGCCCATCGGAACCCGGATACGAAGCTACCTGCCGCCGCCCGGAGAAAGGGCTCATAAATTGCTTTGGGAACGGCAGTTGTTGCTCGCAGTTGTTGCTCGGGGAGTTCGCGCGCGACAACCGCGTGCGGAACGGGCGAGCATATGATCCGGAGTAGCTGTCGCCATCCTCGCGATCGGGCGCCGGCGTTCTTCTGGAGGGGATTCATGCGACCGGTCATCAACCGTCGGCGGGGGCCCGTACTGGACGCAGGACTTCGGCGCGAAGTTCTGAACCCATGCCTCTGAACCGACGTGCCTGAGCCGACGCGTCCGAACCGAATACGAGCCGGCCGCCCCGCGGGAGTATTCGCGGGGCGGCCGGCTCGTGGAGCAGGGGGTCATGGGGTCATGGGATCACCAGAACGTCACGACGAAGCCCTTGCACTTGGCGCACTGCCGCATCGTCCTGTTGCCGGTCTCCTGGTCCTGCTTGGACCAGGCGTAGGCCTTCGGGCAGTGCTTCTTGACGGCATCGCTGTAGGCGGAGGTGGCATCCCGGTTCGGGTTCACGCACAGCACGGTCTTCCCGGCGGAGTTGTGCTGCCGGTCGCCCTTCGGGCAGCAACGCAGCAGGTTCTTCCGGCAGCCCTGCTGCGAGCACGAGCCGTTCTTGGTGACCTTCTCGGCTCCCTTGGGCGCGATGGTGATGGGGAGCGAGAAGGCGTTGACGTAGCTGACGTCGTACCAGGGCGCCTTCGTTTCCTTCTTGTCGAAGTTGAACTCGGCCAGGCTGACCGGTTGTTCGCCCGTCTTGCAGCGCTGGGCGAATACTCCGCAGTCGCCGATGGCGCAGTGGAACGTGCTTCCCGGCTTGCCCGAACATCCCTGGCGGGCGAAGAACTTGCCGCGCCAGTGATGGGGGGCCTTGACCTCCGGGATGGTCACGGTCGCCGACTGCCCGGGCTTGAGCACGGGCAGCGACTTCAGGTTCTTCGAATCTCCGTCGAGCTCGTCCTTGTTGACGGTGCCGCCGATCCACAGCTTCTTCCCGGACCGGTTGACGAACGTCACGGCGGGTGTCTCAGAACGGGGTCAGCGTCAGGTGCATGTGCTGGGGGCGGGGGTCCTCGATGTAGGAGGCCCAGTCGGCGACGTCGTCGAAGGCGAAGCCGTAGGCCTTGCCGTTGCTGGTCGCGGCGTGGATGGCCTTGGCGTAGTGGTTGGTGACGGCGGTGTCGTAGAAGGTGGCCGCGCGGGTGGTGGGCTGCTTGCTGTGGCTCAGCAGCGTCGAGCGGTTGAACGCGGCGCCCAGGGCGGCGGCGACGGGGCCGGTGATCCCGTCGTTGGGGGCGGCGAGCGCCCCGTCGCAGAAGAGCACGTCACGGGTGGAGGGCTTGGCGAAGGAGACCTGCGCGGGGCCGCTGAAGGTGATCTGCTGGTTCCTGACCCGGCCGGTGAATGTGCCCGCGTTCGTCCTGACGACGAGGTTCTTGTTCTGGTAGGTGTGCCAGACCTTGTCGATGTAGTCGTCGAAGTAGTGCTGGGGGAACCGGCCGGCGTCGAGGCCGTGGCTCGGGGCGATGACGCGCCGGTCGGCTATGACGAGGTGCTTGAAGTCCGGGTGGTTCCTCAGGGCGTTGAAGACCTTCACGCGGCCGCCGGCGGGCAGCCGGCCGGTGCTGTGGCTCTCCGCTCCATTCAGCCCGATCATCAGCGGAACGCTGAACATGTCCACCATGGTGGTGTTGCAGTGCATGCCGGACGCGTCGTGGGTGAACTCCACGAAGTCGTGCAGCACGGAGAAGTTGGGGTCGGACTCCACCCAGCCGGCCGGCTGCTGAAGACCGATCTTGCCGTCGGCGCCCCTGACGGCCTTGAACTTCAGCTTGTCGCCGAGGGCCACGTAGATGCGTCCGGACATCTGCGGCAGTCGCAGCTTGGTCGCGCCGTGGGCGGTCAGCGGGATGGAGTAGTCGGCGAAGCCGCCCGCGTGGTTGTCGGAGAGCTTGACGGGGGCCAGGGTGCCCCGCCGGGTGAGCCGTACCTGCCGGTCTCCCCTGCTGCCCACGACGTACAGGTGGACCTTGCCGTTGGCGAACCTGCCGCTGCTGTTGACGACCGTGAGCGGCAGCCCCCCTCGCGCGGCCTCGGCGGCCGGGCCGGCGCCGCCGGAGTCGGCGAAGGCGCGCGGGGCGGCGGAGACGATCGCGGATCCGGCCAGGGCACCCGCCATCGAGGCGAGCGCTCTGCGGCGGGTGGGCGGGTGGGCGTCGGACGGGAACATGCGGAAATTCCTCTCTCCAGTGCTGTGCGTGACGGAACACGGGTGGGGAAACGGGCGCGCGGACGCCCGCCCACGCGGTGCCCTGGCCGCGGCGGGCGGCCAGGGCACCCATGGGAGCCCTGCTACGGGTGTCCGGCGCTCCAGCAGCCGTCGCCGTGGCAGTTCTTCAGCCCGGTCAGCGCGTCGTGCAGCTTCGCCAGGCGGGCCCGGGTCAGCTGTCCGGCGATGTTGTGCAGCTCGTCGGGGTCGGTGCTCAGGTCGTAGTACTCCTTCGCGCCGCTGTCGTACTCGACGTAGGTGTAGGAGTTGGTGCGCATGGCGTGGTAGTTCGGCGGGCTGACGCTCTCGGTGCCGTGGTTGTCCGGGTCGTCATGAGCCGGCTTGGCGTGGCGGTGCTCGATCAGGTTGGCCGTGCGCCAGCCCGCGTCCGAGCCGCCGTCCAGGAGGGGGAGCATGCTGTGCCCGTCCACCTTGGACGACACCGCGGCGCCGCCGATCTTCTCGAAGGTGGGCGCGAGGTCGATGTTCGACACCTGGGCGTGGCTCGTCCGTCCGGCCGCGACACCGGGTCCTGCGATCACCAGCGGCACGCGGACGTCGGTGTCGAAGGCCGTCTGCTTGCCCGCCTTGAGCCGGTACTCACCGAGGTGGAAGCCGTTGTCGGAGCTGAAGACGACGTAGGTGTTGTCGGCGACGTGGGCGCTGGTCAGGCTCTGGCGCAGCTTGCCGAGCATCTTGTCGACCGCCTGGAGCGACTGTGCGCGCTTGCGGAACTTCTTGTCGATCGCGGTCTTCTCGCTCTGGGTCAACGGGATCTGCCGGGCCAGCCACGGCGGCGCGTTGGTCGGGAGCTTGTCGAAGGCGGGGCCCTGCGGCGCCTTCAGGCCGGGGAAGTCCTTCTTGTCCCGGCGGGCCGGCGTGGACGGACCGTGCGGTGTGAAGAGGGCGACCTCCAGCATGAACGGCTTGTTCGCCGCCGCGGACTTCTTGATGAACGACTGGCCCTTCTCGCTCAGGACGTCGGTCAGATAGTCCTTGTTCTTGTCGCCGTGGGGTTCCATCTTGTGGTTGTGGGCGAGCTTGTAGTCGTACTCCGGGTAGCCGTTGCCGACGACGTCCCACTGGCTCCAGCCCTGCGGCACGTACGGCTGCTGGCCGTCGACCGTGGACTTGGGGTCGTAACCGTTGAGGTACTTGCCCATCATCGCGGTGCGGTAGCCCTTGGCCTTCAGGGCGGCGGCGAAGGTGTCCTTCTCCAGGCCGTTGTCGTGGAAGGCCTTGAAGCCGCCGTTGGGCCCTGCCGTGTTGCTGAGGACGCCGGTGTTGTGCGGGTACTCACCGGTGTAGATGGACGAACGGGACGGGCAGCAGAGCGAGTTGCTGACCACGAAGTCGCTGAACGACGTGCCCTGTGACTGGAGCTTGTGCACCTCGGGCATGTACGGGAGCAGGTTTGTGGACATGTCGTCGGTGAGTACGAAGACGATGTTCGGTTTGGCCGCTGCCGTGGCCACGGCCGGCTTCACGGTGGGGGCGGTGGTGTGGGCTGTCGCCGCGCTCATTCCGCTCTGAGCGGCGAACACCATCGCCGCCAAGCCGGCTGTAAGTGTCAGCAATTGACGAGTGCGAATCATGCTGGGAGCGTGGCAGCGGGAATCCGCCCCGGTCAATATCAGATCGCCTCCCACCGAATTATTCCGTGCTCAGGCCAATTAATCCGGACCGGTCGCCTTGCGGCAGCCTCTGATTCCCCTGCACTCTGTACACGGCACCTGCATCGAGAGCCGTGGAGCCGGACGAGAGGAAACCGGGCGTTGGAGGTAACCAGCGGGGTGGGGAGCAAAGCATGGAACTCCCTGCACGTATGGAAGCAAACGTTCAAGAAGGGCGTCCACACGTTCCATCTGCCGTCGTCTTCGGGAATCAAACTGAATGCCCATCTGAGCGGGCTTATGGAAATTCGCGAAGGTCACGGCACACGGACAGCGAAGGAGGCGTTCCCACTTCCCGACGACGTGTGCATCATTCCCCCGGGGCTGAGCCGGACGCTGGTCGTGGCACCGACCGGTGACGAGCCCGTGACGATCGCCACCCTCACCCTCCCGGTCGACACGCTGCGCCGGTTCATCACCGAGGAGGACCTGCGGTCACGCGTCCCATATCTGTGGGATCCGCACCCGGTGACGCGGTTCGACCCGCTCCTCGCGGCCATGGTGAAGGCGGTGGCGGCCGCGAGCGAGGTCGGCGCCGACGACCTGTACGCGCAGTCGGCGGCGCAGTTCATCGCCGCCCACCTGCTCGCGCCGCACTCGTCCGGTTCGGGCAGGACAGCCGGTCTGCTGAACTCAGGGCAGCTCGAGACGATTCTGTCCTATATGCGGGCCAACCTCGATCAACCGGTCTCGGTCGGCGACCTGGCGTCCCTGGTCTCCCTCAGCCGTTTCCACTTCGTACGCTGTTTCAAGGCCACCACCGGATTCACCCCGTACCGCTATCTCACCGAACTCCGGATCGACCTGGCCCGCAAGTATCTCGAGACCGGCGACGACACCATCGCCCGCATAGGACGGCGCTGCGGATTCTCCGGTTCCGAGCACTTCTCGCGGAGCTTCCGCCGCGTCATGGGATGCACGCCGTCGCAGTACCGGACGAGGCGCTCCTGCGCTCTCGGGCAGAGCCTGCCCGTGCTTTGATCGGTCTCCTCCGGGCAAGTTCGTTCGACGCGGTGAAACCGAGGTGTGCATGGCAGGCAAGGCCGGGCGGGTCCTGGTGGTCGACGACGACGCGGCGATACGGCGGTCACTGGCACGGGGGCTGAGGCTGAGCGGATTCACGGTGACGGTCGCGGACGGCGGTCACACCGGTCTGGCGGAGGCCCGCGTCGGCCGCCCCGACATCGTCGTCCTGGACGTCGGCATGCCCGATCTCAGCGGCATCGACGTGTGCCGGGCCCTGCGTGACGACGGCGACGACGTACCCGTGCTGATGCTCTCCGCGCTGGACGAGACGGCCGACCGGGTGGCGGGCCTACAGGCGGGCGGGGACGACTACCTGGTCAAGCCGTTCGCACTCCAGGAGTTGGTCCTGCGGCTGCACGCCCTGCTGCGCCGCCGCCCGCCGGCCGCCACCGCCCCCCTCCGCGTCGGCGGCCTCGTCCTCGACCCGGCCGCCCACCAGGCCGTTCTGGACGACCGGCCACTGCGACTGACCCGGCGCGAGTTCGCGCTGCTGGAGATCCTGGCCCGCAACGCGGGCATCGTGCTCACCCGCGAGCAACTGCTGGACTGGGTCTGGGGATACGACTTCCAGGTCCGCAGTGACGCCGTCGACACCTTCGTCAGCTATCTGCGGCGCAAGCTGGAGGCAGGCGGCCGGCCCCGGATGGTGCACACCGTGCGCGGGGTCGGTTTCGTCCTGCGCGCGGACCGCCGGACCCCGCACATCGAGGGCACGCCGTGAAACTGTCCACCCGTATCGCGCTCGCGGTCGGCGTGAGCGTGCCCGTGCTGGTCCTCGCTTCCGGCTGGCTGCTGCTGCACCTGGTCAGCAGCGACCTGCGCACGCACCAGAACGACCAACTGCGCGCCCGCGCGACGGTCGTCGCCCAGAACGCCAAGGCGTATCTGGACGTGGCCGGGACCGACCACCCGCTCCTGAAGCAGGTCCGCCGACGCCGGCTGATCAACTCCGCCCGGGATGTGGGCGTCCGGCTGAAGGGGCCGCAGGAAACGATCTCGGCCGGCCCGCAGCCCGACCCGGACCCCACGCTGCCCCGCAACGCCCCGACGCCCGTCACCGTGACCTCCGGCGGCAAGGACTGGCTCGTCCTGTCACTGCCCGTCGGTGCCGCGGCGAAAGAGAGCAACACCCCGAATCTGTGGCTGCTGTCACCGGACACGGCCGAGGACGAACTCGCGCTGGTGCGCCAACGGGTACTGACCGGTGCGCTGGTGGCCGCCGCACTGGCCGGTGCCACCGCCTGGGCCGTCGCCGCCCGGGCGGTTCTTCCGCTACGGCGGCTTCAGCGGCGTACCAGTGGACTGGACCCCAGGACCAGCACCGTACGCCTGGAGCACACGCCGACCCGGGTCACCGAGGTGGACGACCTGGCGTACACGGTGCAGACCGTGCTCGCCCGCTACGACGAGCAGGTCGCGCGCACCGGGGAGGCGCTGGCCACCGCCCGCGCGTTCGCCGCGACCGCCTCCCACGAGCTGCGCACCCCGCTGATGAGCATGCGCACCAACCTCGACATCCTCACCGACCACCCCGGCCTCGACCCCGAGGACCGGGCGGAGGTGCTCGGGGACCTCGGGCGCGAACACGCCCGGCTGCTCGGGCTGCTTGTGATGCTGAAGGCGCTCGCGCAGGGCGACCTGATCGAGGCGGACGCGTTCTCGCCACTGGACCTCGGGGAGCTCGTGGAGGCGTCGGTCTCCGACCTGCGGCGCACCCGCCCCGACGCCGAAGTGTCCGTACGCACCACCGCGGGGGTGCGTGTCGACGGCTGGGAGCAGGGGCTGCGCTCGGCGGTGGACAACCTGCTGACCAACGCCTGGACCCATGGCCGCGCCGAAGACGGCGTCGCCCGCATCGAGGTGACCCTGCGCCCGCCGCTCGGTGGGCGTGAGGCGACCGCGGTGCTCGTGGTGGACGACCACGGCCGCGGCATCCCTCCCGAAAGCCGCGAGGAGATCTTCCAGCGTTTCCACCGCGGCCCCGACAGCCCCGGCTCCGGCCTGGGCCTTACCCTGGTCGCCCAGCAAGCCGCCCTCCACGGCGGCCACATCACCGTGTCGGACCGCCCTGACGGCCGGCCCGGCACACGCTTCGAGCTCCACCTGCCGGCCACGGGCGTCCAGGACATGGAGTACACCCTGCCGCTGCTGCACCGCGACTGGCTGACCCGAACCCCCGAACAGGCCCCGCCGGGCCCGTTCACCAAGCGCACCTAGGTTTACGTTCCGCTAGGGTCGATATCCGCTTTCCTCCCTGTCGAATTATTCCCCGCCAGTGCCAATTAATCCGACGGCGGTCGCCTTGCGGCTGTCGCCGGTACGCCGGCATTCTGACTGGCGTCCCCGTCTCCTTCCGAACTCTGCAGCGACCTCGCATGCAATCAACTCTCAGCGAAGCGAATGCAAAGGATCTGGCATGAGTACTGAATTGCGAGAACCTATGTAGGTGGCTTTGGATCATTGCGGTCCTCCGAAGGACATCGTCATGATCCCTTGGGAGTGCGGGCGAGAGGGCAACTCAACGTCGTCGCCTTCCTCTCCCCAAGCCGCTGGCGGACACACCGCAAGCTCACCGCAGGCGGACGGCCTCGCTCAGTCTTCGACGGCCCGGCGCACGCGGCGCGACGGGCTGAACTCGTACAGGTCGAGGATGTCGGGGGGTTCGGCGAGACCGGGGCCGCCGTCTCGGACCCAGGTGGCGATATCAGCGGTCGCGTCGGGGTCGTTCACCAGCCCGAGCCAGACCGGCCGACCGCCTGCCGCCCGGCCGGTCGAGGACGGCTGTACGACGATGACGTTGGCCCGCTCGCAGGCGTCGAGGCAGTTCACCACGCGGACTTGGGCGGCCGCCCCCAGTTCGGCTCTCAGAGTGGTCACTTGGCCGGCATGGTCGACGCCGGGGACCTTGGCGGTGCCGCAGCAGCAGCCCCGGCACACCGTCACCGTGCACCGGGACGCCGCCTGCGCGGCGGGCGCCTTCCGCCGGCTCACTGGGCCGCCCGCCGCCAGGCCGCCTCGCGCAGCAGCCGAAGGCCGTTGAGGCCGACGATGACGGTGGAGCCCTCGTGGCCGGCGACTCCGAGCGGGAGCGGCAGCGTGCCGGCCAGGTCCCAGACCACCAGGCCGGCGATGCAGACACCGGCGATGACCAGGTTCTGCACGACGAGCTTCCGGGCGCGCCGGGACAGGGAGATCACGGCGGGCACGGTGGCGAGCTCGTCGCGGACGATCACCGCGTCGGCGGTCTCCAGGGCCAGGTCGGAGCCTGCCCGTCCCATCGCCACACCAGTGTGGGCGGCGGCGAGCGCCGGGGCGTCGTTGACACCGTCGCCGACGACCATCACCTTGCGGCCGGCGCCCTCCAGTGCCTTGACCGCGCCCACCTTGTCCTGCGGCAGCAGGCCCGCCCGCACGTCCTCGATGCCGACCTCGGCGGCCAGGCGGGCGGCGGCGCGCAGATTGTCACCGGTCAGCAGCACGGGCGCGGTTGCGGTCAGCGTGGCCAGGGAGGACACGGTCGCGGCCGCGTCGCCGCGCAGCCGGTCGGCGATGCCCAGCAGACCGGCAGGGGTGCCGTCGACGGTGACCAGGACGGCGGTCCGGCCGCCGTCCGCCAGCTCACCGGCGACCACCGACGCCCGCGCGGATCCCGGGTCGGCGACCCCGTCGAGCAGCCGCGCCGGCGCTCCGACGGCGATCTTGCGTCCGTCGACGGTCGCGGTGACTCCGACGCCGGGCGTGGAGCCGAAGTCCTCGGCCACCGGCAGGTCCAGGCATCGCTCGCGCGCCGCGTCGACCACCGCCCGCGCCAGCGGGTGCTCGCTCGGGTGTTCCGCCGCCGCGGCGAGCGTCAGCAGTTCGTCCTCCTCCAGCCCGGCTCCGGCGAGCAGCCTCACGTCGGTGACGCGCGGGGTGCCCTCGGTCAGCGTGCCGGTCTTGTCGAGCGCCACCGCGTCGACCTCACCGAGCCGCTCCATGACCACCGCGGACTTCACCAGCACGCCATGGCGGCCGGAATTGGCGATCGCCGACAGCAGCGGCGGCATGGTCGCCAGCACGACCGCGCACGGCGAGGCCACGATCATGAAGGTCATCGCCCGCAGCAGCGAACCGGTCAGAGCGGCACCGAAGGCGAGCGGGACGAGGAAGACGGCCAGCGTCGCCGCCACCATACCCAGCGAGTAGCGCTGTTCGACCTTCTCGATGAACAGCTGGGTCGGTGCCTTGGTCTCGGACGCCTCCTCCACCATGCGCACGATCCGGGCGATCACCGTGTCGGAGGCGTCCCGCTCGACGCGCACCCGCAACGCACCGGTGCCGTTGAGGGTGCCGGCGAACACCTCGTCACCCTTCTCCTTCGCGACGGGCAGAGGCTCGCCGGTGATGGTGGCCTGGTCGACGTCGCTCGCCCCGTCGAGGACCCGGCCGTCGGCACCGACGCGCTCGCCGGGCCGGACGAGAATCGTGTCGCCGACGGTCAACTCCTCGACGGCGACGCTCTCCTCACGGCCGTCGGCTTCGACACGGGTCGCCGTGGCCGGCGCGAGACCAAGCAGCCCCCGCACGGAGTCAGCCGTGCGCGCCGTAGCGAGGGCTTCCAGCCCACCGGAGGTGGCGAAGATGACGATCAGCAGCGCACCGTCCATCACCTGCCCGATCGCCGCCGCCCCGAGCGCAGCCACGACCATCAGCAGGTCAACATCGAGCATCCTCTCGCGCAGCGCCTGGAGCCCCGCCCAACCCGGCTCCCAGCCGCCCGCCGCATAGGTCAGGGCGTACAGCGGACCCCACGTCCACGCCGGGGCGCCGGTCAGCTGCAAGGGCAGCGCGATCAGGAACAGGACAAGGGCGGCGGCCGCCCAGCGGGCCTCGGGCAGCGCCAGGACACGGGTACGGCGCCTGGGCCCGGCGGTGTCACGCGCGCGGGCGGCCCGGTCGGCGGAGGCCGGGGCGAGAGTGGAGGTCATCGGGGAAGTCCTTCACGAGGGCATGGCGTTCTCGCGGACAGCCGGAAACCCGGCGCCGCTCCTCCCACCGTACAGGAAGATATGAAGACTCATTCATGTGTTCATGGATGCTTCTCCGTAGGATGAAGGCCATGGGGCATGGAGCTGACGGAAAGACCACCGCCACCGCGCGCGAGCGCCTGGAGGCCGTGGGCGCCGCCGACGTGGCCGCCACTCTTCAGGCGCTCGCCACACCGTCCCGCCTGCGGATCCTGGCCCACCTACAGGAGGGCCCGTGCGCGGCGACGGAACTCGCCGACGCCGTCGACATGGAACAGTCCGCTTGCTCCCACCAGCTGCGCCTGCTGCGCAATCTCGGCCTGGTCACGACCGAACGCCGGGGCCGCTCGGTCATCTACGCGCTCTACGACAACCACGTGGCCGACCTGCTGGAGCAGGCCCTCCACCATGTCGAGCACCTGCGGCTGGGCCTGCGCGACACCCCGGCCACCACCGAGGTGGCAGCCGGGGTTCGCTGAGCCTCACCCGGGACGGGGCGCGGGGGCGCCGCCGGGCGGGCGGCGCCCCCGGGGGGCTCAGCCGACGCGCAGGGTCAGGGCGGCGGTGTGGAGCGTGCCGCCGGTCCGGAACTGCAGGAACAGCCGCCAGTTGCCGGAGGTGGGCAGTTCGGCGTGGAAGGCCAGATGGGGGCCGCCGTGGTCGCCGCTCACCTTGGTGGTCGGGGGAGGTGGGCGAACGCGGCGTCGCCTTCGTGGAAGGCGGTCAGGTGGGCGTAGGTGTCCAGGTAGGGCTGCAGGTCGGTGACCGGCTTGCCGTCCTTGGCGATGGAGACGGTCAGCGGGTGCGCCATGCCGGCCATGGGCTCGCCCTTGACGGTCACGGTGTACCCGTCGGCTTGCGTGCCGGCGGCCGGTGCGGGCAGCGGGGTCCTGGTGGCGTTTCCGGGCACGGTGACGGTGCGTGAGAGCACGAAGTCCTTGCCCTTACCAGGCCCGGCGTCGGGAGTGAAGGAGGCGAACAGGCGCCAGGAGCCCGGTGTGAGGGAGGACAGAGCAGCCGTCCATGTGCCGTCGGCGGCCATGGCCGGGTGGACGTGCTGGAATCCGGTCAGATCGGAGCGGATCGCGTAGAAGTGCATCCGCTTGGTCTGGTCGAGGGCGAAGCCGGTGACCGGCCTGCCGTCCGGGCCCGTGACCGTGAACCGGTAGGCGTTCTGCTTGCCGGGCGGCGGAGTCGTGTCCTTGGAGGTGAGGCGGTAGCCGTCCTGGGTGTCGGACAGGCCGTTGCCGGAAGCCATGTGATCCATGCCGGGCATGTCATCCATCGAGGGCGACGTGCTGGGCGAGGAGGACGCGGAGGACGTGCCGCCGTGGGCCATGCCCGGCATGGACGAGGAGTTGCTGGAGGAACCGCAGGCGGCCAGCGTCAGCGCGAGAGCGGCTGCGGCGCCGACCGCTGCGAGGCCGCGGTGGCGCGCGGTGAAACGGTACGAGGTGACCATCGAAGCGGGGATCTTTCCGGGTGGGCGCACCACACCGGTGGTGCGCGGATACGAGCAGGACACGGTGCCGGTTCCGGCCTGGGGCCGGGCCCGGCGTGCGCCTGTCACGTCCGCGCGATGCACACCTGGAGCAGGAGATCTCGTCCGCCACCCGGTGGTCCGCGCCGCCCCTGGGCGCCGGCCACTGCCCGCAGTCGGGTCAGCGTCAGCAGGGCGAGCACGGCGGCACATGCCACGGCGAGCAGGCCGGGCGCGGGCAGGGGGATGCGCTCGTGGGCGGGGGTCGACACGCACAGCACTCCGGGCATCCCGGAGTGGTCGGCGGCCCGGACGGCGGAGCCGGGACCGCGCCCGCTCGGTGGGTGGGCCCTGAGCAGTGCGGCGGTGTCGTGGCCACTGGTCATCGGGGAGGCCGCAGTCATGGCGCCGTGGCAGCCCTCGGCGGCCGTGGCCGGGGCTCCGTGCATGAAGAAGAGCCCGAACAGCACCGCGCACACCGCCAGCAGCCGGCGGACGCCCCGCCCGCCTGCCTGTGCGCTGTCCATGGCCATGCCTCTTCCCGTTTCGTTCATGTCGCCGTACGACCATACCCCGGCCGGGTATCGACTGCGCGAGTCGGGTCCGAGGTGTGCCCCATGACATCCCCGGACGTCCCCCCGCGCACCCAGGCGGTGCCGCGTACGCAGGCGTCGGGCAGGTGCCGTCCGCACAGGCCCTGCCCGCCCCACGTGAGTCGCGGGGCGGGCAGATCGCCAGGGCTTCAGGGGGGTCAGTGTCCGCTGACGGCGAGTTCGTAGTCGCCGATCAGGTCGCCGAGGAGAGTGCCGGCGGTGAGGTCGCTGGTGACGTGGCCGGCCATGTAGAGGCGGGAGTAGAGGACCTCGTCCTGCATCCACTGGTAGTCCTCGGCGCGGTGCGGGGAGAGGACGCTGAGGAAGGTGACAGCTGCGGCGGAACGGGCGGCGTGCCGGGAGGGGTAGGAGGGCATGGCCCCGCCCCTTCAACGCCCTCGGGGCCGCGCTGTGGGTCGGCCTGTGGGCAACCCTCGCCCACATGGCGGGCACCCACATCACCGCCGTCCACGACGAGATCACCCACTACCAGCTCTGCGCAGTCATCGCCCTCGGCGCCCTCGGCGCCGCACTCGCGCTCCGGCATCTGCTGCGCTGCAGACACCCGGACTGACCAGCGTGGAGAAACCCTCACTTCTCCGTGCCGGGCTCGGGTACGGCCGACATCGCGCGACGGCGCACAAACGCGACCACCGCGCCGATCCCGATCAGAGCCGCGAGCACCCCGAATCCGTACGTGAGCGTGGCGAACGAGGCGACGACGGCTACCAGCAGGGGCCCGCCCGCATCACCGAGTTCGCGGCCGAGTTCGGCGGCGCCCATGGTCTGCCCGAGACGCTCCGCGGGGGTGCTCGCGGCCAGCGCGGCGAAGCCCAGCGGGGTGATCAGTCCCGTACCGACACCGATCAGAGCGGCGCCGACGAGGATCCCGGCGAGGCCCGGCAGCATCGCGCAGGCCAGGCCGCCGGCGGTGACCAGCAGCCCCATGGCCAGCCCGCCACGCGTCGTGAGCCGTCCGTCGTCCAGTGCCCGTCCGGCCCTCGGCTGGACGACGGCCGCGCAGGCGGCCAGCACCGACACTGCGGCCCCGGTGGCGATCGTGCCCAGCCCGGCGGCTCTGCCCGAGACGGGCAGGAAGCCCACACCCACCGACAGGGCCGCGGTCGCCGCGGCCAGCGCGGACGTCGGAGCGAGGAAGGCCGGATCGGCCAGGCGACGGGCCAGGTCCAGCACCGTCTGCCGGGCCTTGGGCAGGGGCGGTACGACGGGGACGGCGACCGCCGCCCACACCGCCACCGCCCCGCCCAGCACCGCCAGCACCACAAACAGCAGCCGCAGACCACCGGCCCAGACCAGGACACCGCCGAGCAGCGGGCCGAGCGTGTAACCGATGGACTTGTAGAAGCCGTAGCTGCCGAAGGCACGTCCGTGCTTGGCGGCCGGGTTGAGCCGGGCGACCAGGGCGGAGGCGGACGGCGAGAACGCGGAGGCCGCCGCGCCCTGCCCCAGCCGGGCCGCCCACAGCCAGCCCGGGCTGTCCGCCACGGCGTACAACGCGGACGCCGCCGCGAAGGCGGTGAGCCCTCCGAGCAGCACGGGGCGGGCACCGACCCGGTCCGCGAGGGTGCCGAAGAGCGGCTTGAGGAGCACCTCGGCGCCGTCGTAGAGGGCGAGCAGCCCGCCCAGCACCAGCAACGAGGTGACCGCGCCCGCCGCGTGACCGCCGAGGTTGGCGGCGATGCCGTGCGCGCCGAAGGCCGTGGTGAACCCGGCCGCGTACAGCGGCCACATCTGCCGGGCCGACGCCGGCCGCGCCGTCACTGCTCCCCCTCGGGGGCCTGGTGCAGTGCGCGGAAGACGCGCTCGGCGTGGTCCTCGCAGGCTGCGGTGCACTCCTTGAGCCGCTTGCCCGCCTCGGCCGCCTCCGGGGCGCCGTACACAGCGCGGGCGGTCAGGTCGCGGTGCCGGCGCCGCAGCCGCTCCAGCGACTGCTCCTGTTCCTCCAGCTCGGCGAGGGTGAACTCGGCGATGCGGATCTCCTTGGCCAGCTCCGCCCCGAACTTGCCGCAGTCTGCCAGGAACTCCGCCCAGTCGGCGGACCTGGCGGCCGTGAACAGCGCCTGGAAGCGGGCAGCGTCCTCGGGCCCGCGTCCGGACGCGTTCAGGGTCACCGCCTGTCCGCCGGCCTGCTCTGTGAGCGCGATCGCCCGGGCGATGCCGTCGGCGAAGACGGGTACGTCCGGAACGGCCCACACGCCCTGGCCGAGCGAGAGCGCACCGATCCTGCGCAGCTCCCGCCAGACCGCCACCCGGTGCCGGGACGGCTCGGCGGCCGGCTTGATCACGAGAATGGGCCAGCGACTGCCCGGTTCTGCGCTCGGGCTCACCATGCCCTGCCCGTGGCGCGTCCGTCCGCCTCCCTGACTCGTGGCACCGCCTTCCGCTGCCGGGTCACTCGCCGGCTGTCTTCTCGATCAGCGCGCTGTATGCCAGTTGCAGCGTGTCCGCCCCGGCCAGAGCGGCCAGCGCGCCCATCGCGGTGCGTGTCGCGCGCGGCCACAGGAGTTGGCCGGCGGTCAGGGTGGACGCCACCCAGACGCTCATGCAGAAGGGGCAGGTCGCCAGCTCTCCGACGCTGTGCCTGGCATCCTCGGACTGTGCCTCCTCGTGCAGCTCGGCCGGGCCCTGCGCGGCGACGTACCTGGTGAAGGGCGCACGCAAGGGGCTGGTGACCGATGCCTTGGTCAGCAGCCGGCTGAGCCGGAACGTGGCGACCGAGGTCAGGACCACGTCCCACGGCTCAGGCCGGTCGGGCAGCGGCCGACCGCGCACCCGTACGGCGGTGGCCCACGCGGTCGTGTACGCGGCAAAGCCCGCCATGGCCGCGACGTAGCCGCCCAGCGGCCGGTCGTGCTCCGCCGCGTACCGCTTCCCGGTCCGCTGCACCAGCCCCTGCAGACGTCGCGCGAGGCGGCCGTCAGCTGCCGTGTCCATGGGCTCCCGTCTCCATGCGTCGCTGCTCCGCTTCAGCCCCGTTCGCCAGGGCGGCGGGAGCGGCGGAGGCCAGGCCGACGCCGACCAGCAGACCCGCCTCGCGGGAGCGGCCACGGTACAGGTCCGATACCGCCGCCGACAGCCAGCTGCCGATCGGCACCTGCACCATCAGCGGATGCACCGGGTGCCCCAGCCACCTGCCGTGCAGGAGGTCCCGCCCGTCGCCGAGCGGCAGGGCCCGCACCCCCTTGCGGACCGCGTCGATCACCGCATCGGCCCTCGGCTCCCGCTCCAGGCGGTCCAGCAGCCGCAGGACGCGGCTCTGCCGCAGCTGTCGCCGGCCTGGCATCATCCTCATGGTCGGCTGGGTCCCCACCTGGGCGGACGGCAAACAGGAGCCGGGGCACCCGCGACGGACCATCCCGTCAGTCGCCCGGCCGGTTCACCACGCGTGCGCAGCCGTTCGTTCTCCTCTTGAACATCTCGCAGGCCCGCGCCGCCTCGTCGAGGGGCACGGTGCGGGTCGCCAGGTCGGGAGGTGCTGAACTCTCCGGCCGATCATCGCCGGGGTGCTGCTCTGGACGCGCCCGGCCGCCATCACCATCGCGCAGGTCAGGTCAGTACACCTGCGCAGCGGGGCAAACGGTGGGAAGGCGCCGAGCCGTGCCACCGACTCGGCGTTGCGGGCGCCCGAACTCAGGCGATCTCCGTGCCTTCACCCAGGGTCACCGCCTCCGGCGGCAGGCCATCCACGCGAGGACGGCCAGGCCCGATGCTGTCAGCAGCGCCTTCCGGTTGTCCCGTGCCAGCCGCGCACCACGGGCGGTCCGCTGCCGTAGCGGCTCGGGCGCCCTGTCCTGCCACTGCTGACCGGCCTGGGCCGCCTTCGCCCGGGTCTGCTCGGCAACCTGGGTGGCCTTGTCCTTGACCGGCTCGGGCACCCGGTCCTGTGCCTGGTGGGCCAGGTGTGTGGCCTTCTCCTTCAGTTCCCCGGCCTTGAGGACGGCGTTCTCCTTCAGCTCGCCGGCCTTCGCGGCAACCTGTTCCTTGACTTCGGCGGCCTTGTCCTGGGCGCGCGCTTTCACATCGGTCTTAGCGGCGAGCGCCTGGACCGTCTGCCCGAGTTCGGCACGCGTCTGCTCGACCTGCTCGCGCAGTTCGTCGGGGCTGGTGGCGGTGGGCTTGTCGTGAGGCGGCTGGGTCATCGGTGTGCACTCTCCTTGATCTCGGCCACATCGGCCTTCACGTTCTCGACCATCTGCTCGGGCGTGGGCGGCGCGGCCTGGTCGACCTGCTTCTTTCCCCTCATGGCCAGCACTGCGGCGATCACACCCAGCACCGCGGTGACGATGAGCCCGGCGGCCCACACCGGCACCGCCACCGCTACCGCGGCAATCGCCGTGGCGACCAGCGCTTGCAGCATCAGGAAACCGACGACGCCGGCACCACCGAACAGTCCGCCTCCCTTGCCGTAGTGCTTGCCCTTCTCCTTCATCTCCGCCTGCGCCAGCCTCATTTCACCGCGCACCAGCTCGGTCAGCTGCTGCGAGGCCCGCTGCACCAGCTCGCTCACCGGCTCCTCACCGGAGCCGTCCGCGCTCGGCCCGGGTCCCGCACGGTGGGCCTCCGTGCTCGACACGGCGGTCACCTCCCCTTTGTCCCTCTGTGGTTGCTGCACGCCGGGCGCAGGCTGCGCCCGGCCATGTCCGACGACCGATCGAGTACCCCGAACAGGCGAGTTCAGGTAGACGGTGCGGCGGCGGACCCTGCCCGGCTCCGCGAGCCGCAGCCGGCCGCCGGCCGCTCCGGTCAGTGACGCAGGATCAGGCGGGGCGCACGTCGGATGAGCCAGGTGCTGCTCAGGCCGATGGCGGCGCCGGTAGCGACGTCGCTCGGGTAGTGGGCGCCGCTCTGCACCCGCTCGAGGGCCACCATCGCGGCGGGCACCGCGCACACGGCACCTGCGGCCGGCCACGTGGGGGCGACGGCCGCGGTGAAAGCCACCGCCGCGGCGGTGTGCCCGGAGGGGAAGGAGGAGGAGTCGGGGCGGTCATCGGCCTCGTCGTGCGGGAACCACTCCTTGGGCGGCCTGGGCCGGTCGGCCAGCTGCTTGCACAGGCCGTTCGAGACCAGTTGCGCGACGACCAAGGCGGCCAGACCGGTGGCCGCCGCCTTGCGGCCGCGCCACCCGCCCAGCCACGCCATCGCGGCCGCGGCGCCGCACCACAGTTTTGTGCTCTCGGCCATTTCCTCAACCGCCGACAGCACCCGGCCGACGCCCGGTGGCATGCGGGCCGCCTGCTTGGTCAGTGCCCGGTCGATGTCGCGCAACTGCGCCATAAGCCTCATGAAGGGCGGATATCCCGCAGGTCAAGGACCTATTCCCGAGATCGTCAAGGGTCACCCGCCGTCCAGGCGCCGTCGGTCGTCCTCGTCCCACTTCCGGGTGTCGCGGGGCTGGGTGTAGGGCTCGGTGTCAGGCGGCAGGCCACCCGCGATGGCCCGCTGGCGTACGGTCTCCGCGTCGAACTCCAGGCCCAGCAGGATGGCGAGGTTGGTGATCCACAGCCAGACGAGGAAGACGATGACGCCGGCCATGGTGCCGTACGTCTTGTTGTAGGAGGCGAAGTTCGCGACGTAGAACGCGAACCCGGCCGAGGCGATCATCCAGATGAGCAGGGCGAGGAAGCTGCCCGGCGTGATCCATTCGAAGCCCTTCACCTTCGCGTTCGGGCTCGCCCAGAACAGGATGGCAATCATGACGGTGACCAGGACGATCAGGACGGGCCACTTGGCGATCGACCACACCGTCAGCGCTATGTCACCCATACCCAGCGCGGCCCCTGCGTGGCGGGCCAGACCGCCGGTGAACACCACGATCAGCGCACTGGCCACGGCCAGCACCATCAGTACGACGGTCACAGCCAGGCGTACGGGAAGGATCTTCCACACGGGCCGGCCTTCCGGCATGTCGTAGACGGCGTTCGCCGCCCGGATGAACGCGGCCACATAGCCGGAAGCCGACCACACCGCCAGCAGGATGCCGACAACCGCCATGACGGAGCCGGTCCCTGCGTTGCTCTGCAGCTGCTCCACGGCCCGGGTGATGATGTCCCTGGCCGAACCGGGAGCCAGTTTCCTGATGTTGGCCAGCACCGCGTCGGTCGCCGACTTGCCGGTGATGCCCAGCAGCGAGACCAGCACCAGCAGTGCCGGGAACAACGACAGCACCCCGTAGTACGTCAAGGCGGCGGCGCGGTCGGTCAGCTCGTCGTCCTTGAACTCCCTCAGCGCCCCCTTGAGTACACCGCGCCAGGCCCCCTTCGGCAGCTTCGCCGGCGTATCGGGTGCCCGGCGCTCCACCTCGGGCCCGGGCCCAGCCTCCTCGGTCACCGCCCGGCGAGCCTGCGCCTCGTCGCCGCTGTCGTGCGCTTTCCGCCCTGGAAGATGCAACTTCGCCATACGCGTCGGGTAACCCCCAGCGGCCCCGCTCACGCCACCACAGGCGCCCCATGCGTGCAACCTCACGCGTGCGAACGATGCGCACTGCGTGGGTACCCGCACTTCCCGCGGCCTCGCCACCCCGGCCGTACGGCAGGGAACTTGGGGTACGCGTGACAGACCAGTCGGTCGAGCGAAGGGATGAACGAGTGCGTCGGCAGCTGATGTGGACACTGGTACTGCGAGGTAGCGCGGCGTTGTTGTTCGGGATCGCGGCACTGGTGTGGCCGGGGGTGACGGTACTGGCACTGGCGCTGTTGTTCGGCGCGTACGCGCTCGTCGACGGCCTGGCGCTGCTGACGAGCGCCTTCCGCAAAGAAGGCGACAACGGACACCGGCTGGCCCACGCGGTGGGCGGCTTCCTGGGCATCGCGGCCGGGGTGATCACCATCGCCTGGCCCGGCGTGACCGCGCTGGCGCTGGTCACCCTGGTCGGCGCGTGGGCCGTGATCACCGGCATCGTGGAGGTCTGGGCGGCTGTGCGCTTCCGCCGGGAGCTGCACCATGAGTGGTTGCTGTTCCTGGCCGGCGCCGCATCCGTGATCGCCGGAGTGCTGATCTGGACCCGGCCCGACGTGGGGGCGATCACCGTCGCCCAGGTCATCGGCCTCTACGCGCTGATCTCGGGCGCGCTGGTTCTGGGCACCGCCTGGCGACTGAACGGCACCATCGCAGCGCATTCGGCCCACCACGCCCGGCACGCCTAGCTGTACGAGGCCAGGACGTTGGTGACGCTCCGGGGTAGTCGAGTGGCCGACGGTTGGCTGGCTGCTCCGCTGTGGGGCCGGTGGTAGTCGTAGTGGATGTTCCAGATGGCGAGGGCTCCGCGACGCTGGTCTTCGGAGGTCCAGGAGTGTCACGTCGACGCACGCCCGTGAGATCCCCATCTCGGCTGCCACGTGGGCGATCGGCCGACTCGCGCAGCGTTCGATCAGACGACGTCGGCCCTCGGGCGACAGGGGCGCGTTGCGGTGGGTCACCGATGTTCCGCCCTGCCGGCAACGGATCCTGCCGCGCCGGGAGATTGCGGGGCCACCCCGAGATGCGCTCCGCGCAAGCCAGACCGCTCAGCCAAGTCGACCAGCGCGCGGGCATGGTCAGCATGGGTGATTCGAGTGGTCAGGTCGCCTACCTCGGTGAGGGTGTATCCGCCGATGGCCGGCGTGTCCGTGGCGAAGTCTCCTGCGGGGCTCACCGCTGTCCACTGCAGACCAGACGCCTTGAACGTCTCCAGCGCAGTGCGGTGGCCCAGCGAGAAGGGTCGGTACTCCGTGGGAAAGCTGCCGGTGTCGACGGGCGGGACCCCGGCGGCATCGGGCAGCAGCGAGGCGATGCTCACCCAGACCAGCCGAGAGACCCCCGCTTTCTGCAGCCCGGTCACCAGGCCGTCTGCCACCGCTGGGAAGAAGTCTCCCGGGTCAGCCTCAGCGGGTGCCACGCCTGCGATCGCGGCATCGTGCCCAGCTGCGGCACGTGCCACGGCTTGCGGGTCGGTGATGTCCGCGTCCGCACTCCTCAACGGCCTCACGTGGTGCCCGCGTGAGGCCGCCTCGGCCACTGCGCTGCTGCCGGTCATTCCGCCTGCCCCGAAGATCACGATCGTCATCATGGGCTCGACGCTAGGCGAGCCACCGGTTACCGATCGGGTACCTACCCTTGGACTATGAGCCGGCTCTCGCCCGAGACGTTTGACGAACTATGCCCCTCTTCAATGCTGCCCATTCGGATGCAGAACAAGTGGGCACCCTTGATCATGCGTCTGCTCGGCGAGGGAGCGCAGCCCTTCAGCGAGCTGCGCAGGGCGCTGCCGAGGACAAGCCCGAAAGAGCTCACCCGAGCACTGCGGTCACTCGACCGCGACGGATTCATCACCCGCGACGCCGACGCGGAATCCCCTGGCTACAGCCTCACCCCACTCGGGCAAAGCCTCCTCTCCATCCTCCTGGACGTCTACGCCTGGACCGCCGAGCACTGGGACGAACTCGTCGATGCCCGCGAGCGCGCAGACCATCCAGAGGACGATCCACCTGTCAATAACGTCCTGACCCGCAACACCTAGCCGGCGTGCGCCACCTTGCTCGCACGGAGGCAGCCCGGTCCGCGTCGACGCGGTGGACGGCCGGGCTGCATCTGCTGCCCCGACAGCAGCGTGAAGTCGTTGTCGGCGGGCCGCGCGTGGCGTCTTCCTCGGCGGCAGCCCGTGGATCCGCCCTCGGCGAAATGAACCCTCTTCATGGCCGCGTCGGTCACCTCCGGCGGGCGAGGGCTCTGTGGAGTTCGGCCAGGACCGTCTCGGGCAGGGCGGCGCCCCGCGCGTGCTCGATGATCTGCTCGGCGATCGAGGAGAGCTTGGTGTTGGTGTGCTGCGATACCTCGCGCAGCACCGTGAACCCGTCCTGGGGACTGATCTTCGCCATCGTCACGAGCACCCCGATCGCTTGATCCACCACGGCGTGAGAGGCGACCGCCCGCTGCAACTGCTCGACCTCCACCCGCAACCGCTCAACCTCGTGCACGAGGTCGTCGACGCGGGGACCAGCAGCGGGTTCTCGGCCAGGAGGCGTGGGTGAGGCCATAGGTATCACCGTGGGTGTCGGCGGAGCTGGGACGCATAGTCGCCTGCCCTCACCCTTCCACGGCATCCCTTCTGCGGCAGGACGTCACAGCACTATGGCCGGGAAGGTGACCTCTCCGAACCCGGGCCCGGAGAGTCGACGGGGCCGGCTGCCGAACCCGCTCGCCGACGAGCAGCCGCTCGGGCGGCTGCAGCAACGGGCGTGATCAGGCCACGTCGCGGTAGCGCGGTGTCCGATCAGCGTCCCGCGGGCGGCGGGTGCTGTGGACCAGACGCAGATGACGCCCACGGGCGTGCCGGGCCGCCCTCGGCCGGCCCGGCAGCCAGTCCTCGATGCGGTCCATTCCGTAGAGCAGCAGGCCCAGTACAGGCAGCAGCAACACAGCGACGGCGATCACGGTGGAACATCCCTCCGGCCGGCAACACCTCAACGGGTGTCCACCCGCTCCCCAGCCAGCAGCCGGCCCGTGTGAAGGTCTGGTGACCACCGGAGCGGGGATGGTTCACGGCAGGGGGCCTTGGCAGTTCATGCCACGGCACTCCGGGCATACGGGACCCATGTGTCCAATCGGTCGGCCGACGCGCGGGGCACGTCCCGGTGCGCCGCGGCCACGGTGCCAGAGGAGATTGCTATGGACCTGGCTGAACTGCTTGCGGATGCGATGCGTCGGCAGCACCTGAGTGCCGAGGCGCTCGCCTATGCGACCGGTATCCGCGCCCCTCGCATCAAAGCGTTCGCCGAGGACGGAGCCGAAGGGCCGATCCGTCCGACGCGGGAAGAACTCACCGAACTGGCACGGGCGCTGTCGCTGCCGTTGCCCGCGGTGCTCGGGGTGAACAGGGACCGTCGGGCCGTGGCCCACGCCGGGCAGCAAGTGTGACGCAGCAGCCAGGCGCAAGGGCCACACGGATATCGTGCCAGGTGGCGGCACACCCGCGTCATTCAGGAGGAATGCGAAACTCGAATTCGGGACGGTCCCACGGCACGGCGGGCGGGTTCGCGCGCGCGGTCCCGGTCCGCACTGCGCCGGTGCGGTGGTAGAAGCCCTGGGCGGGCAGATGCGACACGACCTTGACGCGGTCGAGCCCGGCGGCACGGGCCTCGGACTGCATGTGCTCGACGAGGAGTCGTCCGATACCCCGTCCCTGCGCTTCGTCGGCGACGAACAGCAGGTCGAGCTCCGGTGGGGCGAGGACGAGCGAGTAGAACCCGAGCACCCGGCCTCCATGGTCGTCGGCGCCGACGGCGACGAAGGCGCGGTGGGCCTCGATGTAATCGGGACCGACCCGGTAGCCCGCGACCGCCGCCGCGTACTTGCCCTCGTAGGCGCCCGAGGTGCGCACGAGCCGCGTGAGCCGTTTGGCATCCCGCCCGACGGCCCTCCGTATCGTGACCGGCCGGCTGATCGGGGTGGTACGTGAACTCATCGGGCCGAGTATGCCGCACCGGGAAGCGCCTTCGTGCGGCGGGCCGGCCGCCCGGGCGCGCGCTCCCGCACCGCTCCCGGGAAACACTCGCCCAGGCCCCGACCGATCACGTCTCCACCGCGTCGTGGATCACGTGGGCCCGGTGTTCGCGGGAGCGTGCGACGGCGTCCCGCGGTCCCCGTCCGGCGCCGGGCCGGCCGGGCCGGGCAGCCCGCGGGGACCGGCTTCCGAGGCCCGGCGTCCGAGGGCCGGCACGGAGCTCTCGCCGAGGAAGCCGCCCGACTGGTGCTGCCACAGCTTGGCGTAGGCGCCGTCCGCCGCGAGCAGTTCTTCGTGGGTGCCCTGCTCGACGACGCTTCCGCGGTCGAGGACGACGAGACGGTCCATGCCGGCGACGGTGCTCAGGCGGTGGGCGACCACGAGGGCGGTACGCCCGTCCATCAACCGCCACAGGGCGTCCTGGACGAGGAGTTCGCTCTCCGAGTCCAGTGCGCTGGTCGCCTCGTCGAGCAGCAGGATCGGGGCGTCACGCAGGATGGCCCTGGCGAGAGCGACGCGCTGGCGCTGGCCGCCCGAGAGTTTCACCCCGCGCTCCCCCACCAGGGTGCCGAAGCCGTCGGGGAGCTGGTCGGCGAACTCCGTGACGTGCGCGGCGGCGGCCGCGGCGTGGATCTCCTCGTCGGTGGCGCCGGACCGGGCGAAGGCGATGTTGTCCCGCAGGCTGCGGTGGAACATGGCGGGTTCCTGCGGGACGTAGGCGATCAGCGAGCGCAGGTCGCTCTGGCGCAGCCGGCTGATGTCCTGCCCACCGATCAGGATGCGTCCGTCGTCGATGTCCGACATCCGCAGCAGGAGCCGGGTGAGTGTGGTCTTGCCGCCGCCGGACCTGCCGACCAGACCGACACGTGCGCCCGCGGGCACGTCCAGGTCAAGCCCCAGGAAGATCGGCTTCGCCCCCGTGTAAGCGAAGGTCACCGCCTCGAAGCGGATGCCGGTGTCGCGCGGTGCGAGCGGTTCGGGTTCCGTCGGGTCGAGCACGGTGGGCGGATCCAGCAGCAGCTCGGTGAACTGCGCGGCCTCGGTCATCGAGCTTTCCAGACGCCGGTAGATCTGGTTGAACTCGAACATGATCTCGGTCGCGTTGGAGTAGTAGGTGAAGGCGACGACAACCTCCTCCACTCCCCGGCCCGGGCCACCGAAGGCGACGGCGACCAACAGACCCAGCACGTTGGTCAGCACGGACATGGGGGCGATCAGCGTGTCGACGCGCAGATTGCCGTAGTCCCACGACCTGAGCGTCAGGCGCCGGGAATCGGCGACGCGGCCGCGGTGTTCGTCGGCCTCCCTCCCCTCGGCCGCGAACGCCCGGATGGTCTCCATGTTCACGAGGCTGTCGGCGACATGACCGGAGACCCGGGCGATCGCCGCCTCACGCTCGTTGACGAGTCTCTGCCGGCGGCGAATCAGAGGGGTCGCGGCCACCACGGTCAGCGTGATCATCACCAGGAGGCCGGCGACGAGCATCGGTTCGTAGCTCCACAGCACCACGGCACCGAACACCAGGGGGACGAGACTGCCCACGATCCGGTACGTCACCGTGTCGACGAAATCCTCGAAGCGCTTGCCGAAGCTCAGCACCCGTTTGGTCAGGGAACCGGCGAAGTTGTCGTGGAAGAACGCCGCGTCCTTGGCGAGGAGTTCGTCCATGCCGCTCACGTACAGGCGCTCCATGCCGAGGGCGTCCACGCGGTTCAGGCAGTGCTGCCCGACCCGCCACACGGCCTCGGCGAGCAGCAGCGTCACTCCGAAACCGAGCACGTACGGCAGCGCCGAGCCGAGGGTGAGACCGCCTTCGTCGGCGGCCTGTCCCGCCAGTTTGGCGATCAGCAGGGGGGCGACGTAGCGGATGCCGATGTTGCCCACGGCCGGCAGCAGCAGCGCGGGCAGGGCCAGCCGTCGTAGTCGCAGTAGTTCTCGGCCGTAGCGGCGCAGTGCCAGAACGACCGCGCTCCTGCCCGGCGTCGGCCCTCGCGACTCTGTCGTCCCCATCACACTCCCGGAGGTTCGGAAGTCGGAAGTTTCCCGTCAGGGGAGGCACTCAGTCCAGGCATTTACCGCGGACCGGCGAGAACCGGACACCGCCGAGTCGCCGGGGAGGGGTCTCGCCGTCGCCGTCGAGTCGCCGGGGAGGGGTCTCGCCGTCGCCGTCGAGTCGCCGGGGAGGGTCTCGCCGTCGGCATCGGAGCCGCCGTCGGCATCGGAGTCGCCGTCGGCATCGGAGTCGGAGTCGGCTTCGGAGTCGGGAACCGATACCGCTTGTCAGGTTGCGGGGGTCCCCGGCTCGTAGGTCGTGAGCGCCCAGATGACGAACACGTCGAGGGCCACCATGATCACGGACCACACCGGCGAGTACGGCAGGAAGAGGAACTGCGCCAGCAGGCTCAGGGACGCCATCACGATGCCGGCCACGCGGGCCCATGCGGCGCCGACGAGGACGCCCCAGCCGGCTGCGGCGGCTATGACGCCGAGGACCAGCAGGATCCAGCCCCAGCCGGTCAGGTTGATCTTGTAGATGTAGCTGCCGAAGCGGGCGTAGACGTCGTCCACGGCGATCGCGGAGATGCCCTGGAAGATCGCCATGATGCCGTTCAGCAGCAACAGCACACCGGCGAAGGCGACACCGCCGGTGGCCAGGGAAGTGCTCGGGGCGGGGGGACGACTGCCGCCGGAGGGTGCTCCGGCACGGGGCTGTGCGGCCATGGTGGCGCTCCCTTCTCACCGCAGACGGCGTACGGGACGTCCGCCTGACTGCTTCGACCCTCAGGGCCGGACGGGTGACCGGCCACCGGCACTAGGCCGAACGGGTGACGGGTGACGACGGGCGCCCCGCCCGCACCGCGGCCGTCGCGGGGGCGGTGGCGTGCTTCGCCACCCCGTGCGGGCGGGCCTGGACGTGCGTGTGCCGTCCGGCTGCCTTTCACTCTGAGGAGACGCCCGACCGAGGGCGAGCAGGGAGACTGCGGCATGACCGGACACAGGGTGCGGGGCGCGACGGCCGCCCTGCTGACGACGCTGCTCGCGGCCGGCGCGGGCGGCTGCTCGGACGGCGGCGGCTCCGGGTCGGACGCCGCGAGCAAGGCGGCGAGCAAGGCGGCCTCCGCCGCCGCGTCCGCGGGCAACAAGGCCGCCGAGGCCCTGGCCTCGGCCACCGCCGAGGCCGGGCGCAGACTCGACGAGGTCAAGGGCGGCATCGACGCCAAGGACGACGTGCGGCTCGGTGCCACCGGGACGGACGGCGGGCACAGCACCGTCACCGTGACGGCCGACAACACCGCGGACAAGGAGAAGTCGTTCGCCGTGCAGGTCGATTTCCGGGACACCGGAGGGAATCTGCTGGACGTGGTCGTGGTGACGGTCCGTGACGTCGCGGCCGGATCGTCCGGCGAAGCGAAGGCACAGAGCAACCGCAAGCTCTCCGGAACCGTGAAGACCGAGGTCGCCAGGGCCGTACGGTTCTGAACGGGCTCGCTCTGCACGGGCCCGGGCCGGCTCTGAACGGGACCGCTCTGCACGGGCCCGGCCGGTTCTGAACGAGACTGTTCTGGACGGACCCGGGCCGGTTCTGAACGAGACCGCTCTGCACGGGGACCGGCCGGTTCTGAACGAGACCGCTCTGAACGGGCCGGGCCGCGGGGCACCGCGGCCCGGGGGCGTCAGGCGGGCGCCTTCGCGCCCTTCTCCGCGTCGGACGGCGCCGCCGCCAGGAACTCGACGACGGCCAGCAGGAACAGCAGGCACAGGGCGATACCGACCACCACCCAGCCGGTGGGGTACGACCACAGCAGGTAGACCAGCAGTGCCGCCACGACCAGGATCCAGGTGATCCACGTGCGGTACCGGCGCACGAAGGGACCCACCGGGCCGGTGCGCAGCCCGCCACGGTCGGCGGTGGCGCGCACCGCGCCGATGCCCGAGGTCCACAGCCGGCGCACGAGCCCGGCGTGCCTGCCGGGACCGGAGAGCCAGGCGGCCAGGGCGATGATCACACCGAGGGCCACGACCATGCGCACGGTGGTCTGGAGGAAGTGGGTCAGCGCGTCGTACACGGCGCCGGCCGCCCCCGGGGAGACGCCGGCCGGCAAGCGGTCGAGGTAGAGCACGCGGAAGATCCGCAGTCCGATGCCGAGGATCCCGGTGGTTACGGCGACACCGAGGCAGCCGGCGACCAGGGCCCGGCGGCGCCGTACCGAGAGCAGCACACCGGCGGCCACCAGGACGACGGCGAGCACCGGCAGCCAGTTCCCGGCGATTTGGAGGATCCGGACGTATGTCTTGATCTTGCCGATCTGGTCGGATCTGACCAGGGTCAGGTCGGTGTGCACCTCGGGGATGTGTGCGGCGGCGCCGATCCCCGCGTCGACGAGTCGCTGCTTTAGCCGGTCCAGCACGGGAGCCAGGTCGAGCGTGACGGAGTCGTTGTGGAGTTGCACCGCGCCGCCGCCGCTTCCGGTGATGGCTTTGTCGAGGGCGCTGTGGATGTCGCGGTTGGCGTCGGTCCAGACGGTCTTGAAGGCGTCCGACGCGGCGATCTTGCGCGCCTGGTCGTGGACGAAGCTGCGTACCGCGTTCTCGAGCGCGTCGCCGAGCCGGCCGCCGAGAGCCTGCTGGAGCCGGGGCCGGTCCTGCGGGGCCACGTCCGCGAGCAGGGCGGGCAGGTCGATGTGGCTCATGAGCGCGTCGGTGGCCCGGTTCGCGACGGCGTTCTGCACGTCGGGGTTCGAGGCGAGCGGGGCGACCGTGGCCACGTAGCGGTCGGTGTCGCCCAGCTCGTCGGCGGCCCAGGCGGCGACCACGGAGAGCGGGGCGAGGAGGCAGCCGACGACGATGAGCACCGCGGCGACGAAGGACCTGACGTGATGCCGGGGCGGCCGGGCGCGTTGGCTCTCCAGGGCCGCGATCCGTGCCCGCAGTTCCTGGATCGTGGCCCGTTCCGCAGGCTCGTCCGCGCGTGCTCCGCCGTCCGCCACCCGTACCTCCAGGCCTCCAGATCGATCCGTCCCTTCTTCTGCAAGCCGAACCGCAGCGGGGCGGATGCGCGAGCGGGAGGGGGCCGTTCGGATGCGCGGGCGAGAGAGGGAGCCGTTCGGATGCGCGGACGGGAAGAGGCCCATTCGGATGCGCGAGCGGGAGGGGGCCGTTCGGGATGCGCAGGCGAGAGAGGGAGCCGTTGGGATGCGCGGGCGGGAGGAGGCCGTTCGGATGCGCGGGCGGGAGGGGGCCGTTCGGATCGCCGTCGGCACGAACCTGCGGCAGGTACCGGGCGTGCGCCCCTGGATCCTTTGCCGCGCACAGGGGGAGGCGCCGGACGGGACCGGTCCGGCAGCCCGTCGCCGGGCGCGCCCCGGACGCGGTGGCGTCCGGGCGCCCGATCGGTCCAGCCCCGCTGGCCCTCCGCCGGGCGGGCCGCTTTGACTGGCGTACGACGAGGACTGTCCTGCGGCGGGGCAGCGCGCCGGTCGGGAGGCGGTATGGCGTGGACGGCGCGGCTCAAACGGCTGCGCGCCGACGCCGAACGGCGGCTTCCCGTGCTCACCGCGCTGACCGGCCGCCTGCTGTCCGTGAACGTCCTGGACGCGGCCACCAGACTGGCGGCTCAGGCGTTCCTGGCCTGTATCCCCCTGCTGTTCGCCGTCGCCGCGTTCGCGCCGCGCGCCGTCCGCGACCAGCTCTCCGACTCACTGCGCAGCCTGTTCGGCCTGACGGGTCCCGCCGAGCAGCAGGTGCAGCAGGTCCTCACGCCGGCCACCGACGGCAGCCTCAAGCAGACGAGCGGAGCCGTCAGCCTGGTGATCATCCTGCTCTCCGCGACCAGTTTCAGCCGTGCCATGGCCCGAGTCTGTACCCGCGCCTGGCGGCTGCCGAAGGCCGGCACACGGATCGCCGCCTGGCGCTGGGTGGTGTGGCTGCTCGCACTGGTGGTGGTCGTCCTGGTGTCGGGCCCGGTACGCGACGGCTTCGGTGCCGGCCTCTGGCTCGGTACCCCGCTCGTCTTCCTGATGGGCATCGGGGTCTGGCTGTGGACGCAGCACCTGCTGCTCGCGGGCCGCGTCCACTGGCTGCCGCTCCTGCCGGGCGCGCTGCTGGTCTCGGCCGCCATGACCGCGCTCAGCCTGACCGCACGGCTGTACATGCCGGGCGCGCTCAACCGGTCCCTCGCGGAGTACGGCTCCCTCGGTCTGGTCCTCGTCCTGCTGTCCTGGCTGATCGTGGTGGCCGCCGCGATCACCTTCGGGGTGACCATCGGGGCGGTGCTGGCGGAGGAGCCGCCGTTGCGCCGGCATCTGGCGAGGGCGAGAGCGAGGTTGAGAGCGAGGGCGAGGGCGAGGGCGAGGGCGAGGGCGAGGAAACCGTAGCGCCGGGGCGCCCCCCGGCCCGGGCGAGGAGTTCGGCCCGTGTGATGGCCTCGGTGCGGGTGGCCGGGACGGTGCAGGCGTGGGCGCCGGCGATCGCCCCGTACCCGGCGCAGCGTCGCGGGTCCTCACCGTTCAGCCAGCCGAGCAGGAAGCCGGCGGCGAAGGCGTCGCCCGCCCCGTTGGAGTCCACCACCGGGGCGGGAGGTGCCACCGCCGGTACGTGGGTCAGCTCGCCGTCGGCCAGCAGACGGGCGCCCTGCGCACCGGCGGTGGCCACGACGATCCTGGCCCGGCCGCGGGCGGCGATGTCGCGCATGGTGCGCTCCGGGTCGGCCAGGGCGGTGGTGGACAGGAAGACGACGTCCGCCTCCAGGGCGAACGGCTCGTGGTACGGGTTCGCGCCGTCCCAGTCGTGCAGGTCGGTCGAGACGGTGAGGCCGGCCTCGCGGAGCAGGGGCAGCGCCTGCGCGCAGGGAGGGGTGATGACGACGTGGGCGTGGCGGCTGGTGGCGGCCAGTTCGCGCACCGTCGCCTCCGGGAACCGGTCCGCGGCGCCCGAACGGGTGTCGTCGTAGAGGGACAGCCGTCGCCCGTCGGGGCCGACGAGGTTGACCGCGCGCTTGGTGCCCGCGGGCTGCGGGATCGCGGTGAGCGGGATGCCGTTGTCCCGGTGCAGGGCGCGGACCAGGCCGCCCTCGACGTCGTCGCCGATCATGTCGAGGTGGTGGGTGCGCAGCCCCAGCGCGGTGAGGCCGAGGGCGACGAAGTCGCCGCTCTGTCCCGCGCGGGCCGTGATACCGGGGCGGATCATGTAGCTGTCGGCGAAGGGGAGCGGCAGTTCGGGGACATGGACGATCGTGTCCACGCCCGCGCCGCCCAGGACCAGGACGTCGGTGTCGGTGGTCATCGTTTTCCTCTCGGGCCGTCGCGATCAGCCGAGTCAACCAGCAGCTCCCCGCCGCAGCAAGAACTTGCTGAAAATTACGGCAAGTTGATCCGGCCCGGGCGCGACGGTCGTGACGCTCGCGGCGGAGCCGAACGCCTCGGCCCCGCCGGTGCGTCCCGGCGGGGCCGTGCCGGCTCCGCGCCCCGCGTCACACCGCGCCGACTGCGAGGACGTTGCCCTCGCTGATATAGGCGTCGGCGTCGTCGAGCGGGTGGCCGGAGCCGGCGGGGTCGGCGAAGTGCCGCCAGTCGGCGCTCAGGCCCAGATCGAGGGCCTGGCCGGCGAGTTGCGCGCAGGCCATCGAGTAGAACGTGCGGGCCGCGTCCGTCAGCGGCGCGTGGTGCTCGATGAGGACGGTCCGCTGGCGCACACCGGTGAGTCCGGCGCTCTTCAGGTGGCGGTACAGCTCGCGGGAGCGCAGGAGTTGGCGGGCGTAGCCGGGCGTGGCGCCGGCGGTGCGGAAGAAGTCGGTGAACAGGTAGGGGTCGCCGGGCCGGGCGGTGATCAGGTGGGCGTCCAGGTCCTTGACGGCGACGATGCCGCCGGGGCGCACCACGCGCCGCAACTCGGCGAGTACGGTGCCGAGTTCGTCGTCGTCGAGGTACTGGGTGGTGTTGGCGCACCAGGCGGCGTCGAAGGTGTCGTCCGGGTACGGCAGCGCGCGCAGGTCGGCCTGGCGGACGTCCACCGGGCAGGGCGGCCGCCATTCGGCGGTGCGGGCGGCGGCGAGCCGGGCGTTCTCCTCGGCGAGGTCGACGGCGGTGATCCGGCCGCCCGGCCCGGCGAGGGCGGCGAGGTGCGGCAGATAGTCGCCGGAGCCGCAGCCCGCGTCGAGGATGTGCCCGCCGGGCGGCAGACCGGCCTCGTGGAGCAGGGCCAGGTAGGTGTCCTCGCAGGCGCGGAAGTGGGCGTCGACGACGGTGTGGTGGGTGAAGCCGAGCCCGGTGGAGGTCGTGTAGCCCCACTCGGCGTGGTCGCGGGTCACCATGCCGGGGCTCCGATCTCGGTGAGGAAGGCGTGCAGGGCGTCGGTGACGGCGCCGGGCGTCTCCAGGGGTGGCAGATGACCGGCGTCGGGCACGGTCACGAGGCGCCCGTACGGCAGGGTGTCGGCGACGTGCCTGGATTCGGGTGCGGCCACCAGTTCGTCCTCGGTCCCGGCGATGACGAGGGCGGGCACCCGGGCGGTGCGCAGCACGTCGGTGGAGTCGGGGCGGGCCGCGATCGCCCGCTGGGCCCAGGCCAGTGCGGCGGGGTCGGCCGCCTCGACGTCGGCGAGGACGCGGGCCAGCACTTCGGGGCGCGTGGCCCGGGTGGTCGCGCCCACCAGCATCGGGGTGGTCTGCGCCAGGAGCTGCCGCCGGGGTTCCTCCTGCTGTACGAGGTCGGCGAAGCGGTGGCGCCGGGCGGCTGCTTCGGGGCTGTCGGCGGTGGCGCGGGCGGCGAGCAGGGCCAGGCCGGCGACCCGGTCGGGGTGGCGGCGCAGGAACGCCATGGCCGTGTAGCCGCCCATGGAGGATCCCACCAGGACGGCCCGGTCGACGCCGTTGTCGTCGAGGGTGCGGGCCAGGTCGTCGGCCACGACGTCGAGCGAGGGGTCGGCGGTGCCGAGGGCGGTGGTGCCGAAGCCCCGCTGGTCGACGGCGAGCACCGAGTGGCCCCGGGCGCGCAGGGCGTCGGCGGGCTCCCGCCACATGCCGGCGTGCAGGGACAGCGCGTGCAGGAGGACGACGGGGACGCCGGTCACCGGGCGGCCTCCTGCTCCGCCGCCGCGATGAAGTCCCGTATGTGCGAGGGCAGTTCCCGCTCGCGCGGCCAGGCGAGGGTGACCGGGGCGGGCGGCAGGTCGTGGACGGGGACGACCCGTACGCCGGCCGGGGCGAGGTCGGCGAGGGAGATGACCGACAGGTGCACGCCCGCGCCCGTGGCCACGAGGCGCATCATCTCGGGGACGGTCGAGACCCGGTGGCGGCGGTGGAGGGGGCGGCCCGCGGGGGTGTGCGGCGGGACCACCTCGTCCCAGACGTAGGCCGGGAAGTCGCCGGGCCGGTCGAAGCAGTCGTAGGCGGCGACGTCCTCCACGGAGACGTGGTCGCGGGCGGCGAGCGGGTGGTCGGCCGCGACGACGACGGCACGGGCGTCCTCGGTCAGGGTGCGGGTGGTGAACAGGTCGGGTTCCCGGACGGCGAACTTGGCGATCATCACGTCCTGCCGGCCGGCACGCACCTCGGCGAACGGGTCGCCGATGTCGTACTCGGACAGGCGCACGGCGGCCTCGTCCCGGCCGGCGAGCCGGATGATGTCGGACACCACCGTCGTGGAGCCGTGGTAGCCGAGCCGGACGAGCCGGCTGTCGGTGACGGTCTGGGATGCTTCGGGCATGGCAGGCTTCCTCGGTCGGTCTGCTTGAGCCGGTTGTCTGCGGCCGGTTGTCTCCGGCCGGCCGTTCTCGATCGGTGGTCTGCGGCCGGCCGTTCTCGATCGGTGGTCGGCGATCAGTGGTCTGCGATCGGTGGTCTGCGATCGAGGGGCGGCGATCGTTGGTCGGTGATCGTTGGTCGGTGATCGTTGGTCGGTGATCGTTGGTCGGTGATCGTTGGTCGGTGATCGTTGGTCGGTGATCGGTCAGTCCCCGTCGGTCAGTGCGGCGGCGGCCCTCAGCCGGCCGGGCAGACGGGGGTCGGGGACGGCACGTACGCGGACGGCGTGCCCGGGCAGCGGGTTGATGCGCGGCACCCGGTGCAGTGTGAGCCGGTCGCCTGGGGCGATGAGGCCGTCGAGGACGGCTTCGGCGATGACGTGGTTGAGATGGACGAGGGCCTCGGCGACCGTGCATCCGGCCGTGGCGAGATGCAGGCCGCGCGTGACGGGGACGCGACCGGGCGGCGGCTCACCGGGGACGGTGAGGTGCCGGGCGGGGGCGGGCGGGACCTCGGCCGGTGCGTCGAACAGCTTCAGCAGCCTGCGCAGGGTCGTGGTACCGGCGGCGGGGCCGGGTGCGGTCCACGCCGCGGAGCCGTCGTCGGCGAGGTGCGCGAAGACGAAGCGGTCGCGCAGGTGGTCCGGATTGCCCGCGAGGAACACGGTGCGGGTGAAGGAGGCACGCCAGGCGGCCGCGTCCTCGGGCGGCACACCGAGGGCGAACACGCAGGTGTCGCGCACCCAGCGGGCGAGGTCGACGTCCCGGACCACGACGGCGGCCAGGATCTGTCCGTCGTCGGCCGCGCCCGCCTCCTGCGCGATGTGGCGGTGGGCGTCGAGGAGGCCGTCGGGGGTGGCGAGGTCGTGCCGGTCGGCGAGGTCGGGGCGGGCCGCCCGGATGCGGACGGCGGTGCGCTCCCGCAGGAGCTGCTGGGTCCGGGTCATAGGTACACCGAGGTCAGGAGGTCGAGCCCGGGCGCGGCCCGGCGCCTGCCGAGCAGGCCGGAGGTGAGCCGGTACGGGTCGACGTACGTGTGGTCCTTGCGGTGGCGCGCGAGGCGGTCGGTCAGCGGCTCGGGCTGTGGCTGCCCGGCCGACTCCAGGAGGCGTTCGGCGCGCTTGAGGCTCTGGGCGAGCAGTTCCGGCCGGAACGACTGCTGTTGGCCCGGTCCGAGGACGGCGATGAAGTACAGCCGCATGCCGAGGCGTACGACGGCCGGGTCGTGGCCGGCGGCGGCGTCCAGGAGCGCTCCGGCGTGCACGTCCCGCCAGCCGCCCTGCCGGGCCGAGCGGATCCGTCCGTCGATCGGCACCCGGCCGATGGGCACGCGTCGGACACTGGGACCCAGTTCGGCCAGTACGCGTGCCAACTGCTGGTGGTCGGAGTCGAGTTCGGTGTCGTACAGGAGCACGATCTCGTCGAAGCCGGGGGCGAGCGGGAGCAGTTCGCGCAGCGCGCAGGCCAGGTAGTTGGGGCGCCCGTCGGCGGTGACCAGTTGGCGCAGCGGCAGTCCGTGACGGGTGAGGTCGAGGAAGACGGGGCCGCCGACGGCCCGCTGGTCCAGGCACATGCCGAGGCCGGCTAGCCGGTCCAGCGCGGCGTCCAGGCCGAGGCCCGGCGGCTGGTACCGCAGCAGCCCGGGATCGTGCAGGCCGAGGCGGGCGTAGTGCCCGCTCCACAGGGTCAGCACGCGCGTGCTCGCCGGGTGCACCCAGCCGTGTTCGGCCGCCTCCGCGTACGGTCGCAGGTCCCGGGCCGAGGGGCGCGCGGCGGCGCGGAAGGCGACGTACAGGGCGCCGATGTCCTCCTCGGTGAGGTCGCCGTAGTCGGTGTCGCCCTCCGTGCGGTCGAGGAACTCCCAGAAACCCAGGGTCTGTTCCGTGGGGTGGTAGGTGGTGTGGCTGGAGCGGTGGGTGACGTGCGCGAGGGATTGTGTGGCCCGGTGCATCACGTCCGTCCACAGCAGTCCCTTGAGGTGGCTGGGAGTGAGGGGTTTGGAGGGGGTGATGGTGATCGGGGCGAGCAGGACTCGGCGGGCGGCGCCCGTCGCCGCGCCCGGGGCCGCCGGCTCGGTGGCGAGCGCCGTCATACCCGGGCTCCTTCCGCCGCCGTCACGCAACGCACCAGGTCGGCACGGCTCG
Source organism: Streptomyces musisoli (assembly GCF_016741855.1). Classification (GTDB taxonomy): domain Bacteria; phylum Actinomycetota; class Actinomycetes; order Streptomycetales; family Streptomycetaceae; genus Streptomyces; species Streptomyces musisoli. Next base: position 627,057 of record NZ_JAERRH010000001.1, read on the forward strand.
GCCCCGCCGGGTGTGCCGGGTCCGGGGCCGGTGCCCGGCGGACCCGGTCCAGGAACCCGGCGTCGCCGAACAGCTCGGCGGGTGTGGTGAGCGTCATCAGCATGCGGGTCAGTCCGCGCCACACGGTGCCGTCGGTGCGGGCCGCGGCGGCGACCTGTTCGGCGCCGGGCCGGCCGTCCGGGGCCGGCGGCGGGGCGGGCGGCGGCTCGACGCCTTCGACGGCGGCCCGCCAGCGGGCGGTGCGCGCCCGGTCGGCGGTGACGCTGTGTTCGTACCAGGGGGTGAACAGCTCATGCGTCATCCGGGCGGCGGCCCGCCGCTGTTCGACGGTGATGTCGGGCATGCCGGCCAGCAGGTCGGCGAGGCGGAAGGCGTGGTCGAGGGCGAGGGAGATGCCGCGTCCGAACAGCGGGTCGGTGACGCAGGCCGCGTCCCCGACGGAGAAGAGGCCCGCCACCGGTTCCTGGAGCGGACCGGCCACGCCGCGCAGTGTGTTGGCCGGGAACGTCATCGCGCGGACCGGCGAGAGGGGCGTGCTGACCGCGTCGTCGAGCCAGGGCGCCAGTCCGGGTGTGGCGCGGGCGGCCGCGGTGAAGCCCGCGGGGGTGCGCAGTGCCTGGAGGGCGCGGTCGCCGGGCAGGGTGCCGAGGGCGATGGAGAAGGTGCCGTGGTCGCCGAGGTGCAGTACGCCGGCGTAGTGGGCGAAGATGTCGCCGGCCGCGTTGCCGCGGTTCAGGGGCCCCGGCCGGGTGGCGGTGCGCAGTCGGTAGAAGCGGGTGTGGCCGGTCATCTCCGAGGGGCTGGTCAGGTCCCGGGCGACCGGGATGCCGGCGTTGGCCAGCCAGACGCGGGACTGGGCGCGGCGGCCCGTCGCGTCCAGTACGAGGTCGGCGGGGATGCGCTCGCCGTCGGTGGTGACGACGGCGCGCACGCGGGGTGTGCGCCGGTCCAGTTCCAGGCCGGTGACGGTGGTGCCGTGCCGGACGGTGACGCCGGGCAGTTCGCGGACCGCGCGGTACAGCAGGAGTTCGAGGGTGGCGCGGCGGCAGCCGAGGCCCACCAGGTCGTCGTCCCCGGGCCGGGGTGTGCTGTCGGTGCCGGACGCGGGCAGGGCCTCGGTCAGGCGGAGCAGCGGGGCGCCGGCCGCCTGTGCCTCGGCCAGGATGCGGGGGGCGTGCGTGCGCAGGAGGCGTACGCCGAGTGAGGTGAGCGTGTGCGAGTGATGGGTCTGCGGCACGGTGGGGCGGTGCTGCCAGCGGTCCACCGCCTCGCCGAGCGGGCCGTCCGGCGGGGCGGGGGCGCGGTCGAGGACCAGGACGGTCAGGTCGAGGCGGTTGAGCGCGAGGGCGGCGGCCAGTCCCGCGACGCTGCCCCCGGTGACGACTGCGGTCGGCATGTCAGCGACGCCTGCCGTGCACGAAGAACACCCGGCGTACGTCGCGTTCGGTGCGCGGCGGCACCGGGTCGGGCCACCGCCCGTAGTCGGCGCCGTCCTCGCCGGGCTGGGTGGCGCGCACGGTGAAGCCGTAGGTGTCGAAGAGTTCCTCGGGTTCGTCGCTGCCGAACAGCCAGGGGCAGCCCCAGCCCGCGAACACGTCGAGCAGGCCGCGCATGTCGGGCAGGGTCAGCGCGGCGGCGTTGACGATGTCGGCGGCGATCCGGCTGCCGGGGGCGGAGATCTCGGCGACCTGCCGCAGGATGCGGTGGGTGTCCGGTTCGGGGATGTAGTAGAGGAGTCCCTCCAGGAGCCAGGTGGAGGGGACGGTGGGGTCGTATCCCGCTTCCCGGAGCCGGTCCGGCCAGTCGGGGGCGGTGAGGTCGACGGCCACCTTGTGGTGGCGGACGCGGGGCTCGACGCCGGCCAGGCTCGCGTCCTTGTGCGCGAGGACGGCCGGCCGGTCGACCTCGAACCAGCTGACGCGGTCCGGCCAGTCGAGGCGGTGGGCGCGCGAGTCCATGCCGGCGGGGGCCAGCACGATCTGGGTGGTGCCGGGATCCTGGGCGGCCTGCTGGAGGTAGTCGTCGAAGAACCGGGTGCGGATCGCGTTGTAGTCGGGGGTGCTGGGCAGGGTGCGCTCGCGTCCGGTCGGGAAGGTGACAGCCCGGACCTCGGCGAGCAGGCCGGGCCCGATCTCGCCGGCGAGCCGCTCCGCGTACGGGTCCTCGTACAGGTGGTCGGGCCGCCGGGTCTCGGCCGCCCGCAGGGCGGCGGTGAGCAGCGCGGTCCGTTCTACGGCGTCCAGCTGTGGCGTCATGGCAGTCCTCTGAGGGGGGTGGTGGTGACGGATCGCGGTCCGCGGGCCGCCGGACCGGGGTGGTACACCGGCGGACGGGCTGGGCGGACGTCGGGCCGAGTCGGCGGTGGTCTACCGACGGACGGGGCTCGGCGGGGGTACGGACGGATCGGGGGTGGTACACCGGCGGGCGAGGGCCCGGCGGGGGTACGGACGGATCGGGGGGTGGTACACCGGCGGGCGAGGGCCCGGCGGAGGTTCGGACGGATCGGGGGGTGGTACACCGGCGGGCAAGGGCCCGGCGGGGGGTTCGGACCGGGTCGGGGTGGTGCACCGGTGGACGGGTGCTCGGCGGGGGTTCGGGCGGGGCGGCCTCGGTCACCCGGTGGGCGGGGGTCAGGCGGGGGTTCGGCCGGTGAGAGCGGACCACTGCTGCGGGTCCTGACGGAAGATGCGGTCCTTGACCTGCGTGGGCCGGATGCCGCTGTCGACCCGGGCCTGCCAGTCGCGCTGGAAGGCGTCCTCGTCCAGCAGGTGCAGCGACGGGGCGTCGAGCAGGGCCCGGGTGCGGGCCGTGCGGTAGCCGGCCGACTCGCGGCCGAGGGCCGTGTCGAGCAGCCCGGTGAAGCGGCCGGCCTCCTCCTGGCTCCACGGGGTGAGCGGGGCGACGGCGAACTCGTAGGCGGCGGTCTGCTGCGCGGACGTGTTCACCCGGCACGTGGCGCCGCGCAGTTCGAGGCCGGTGGCCCGCAGGGCCGTGTCGAGGGAGCGGATCACCTGGGCGTCCCGCAGCCGTTCCCCGGCGTGGTCGGAGCGGGTGGCGCGGCCGGCGTACTCAAGCCGGGGGACGCCGTCGAGGTGGTCGACGACCCGTACGACGTCGCCGACGGCGTAGCGGTACAGCCCGCCGACGTGGCTGAAGACGACGTGGTAGTCGCGGCCCGGCTCCAGTTCGTGCGGGCGCAGGGTGGCGGTGTCGGGGGCCAGGTCCTCGTCCGCGTCGGCGAACTCGTACACCGACGCGTTCACCACGAGGCTGCCGGCGGTGGGGTGCCGGTCGAGGGCCACGCCCACCGGACCCTCGGACGCGGCGACGGGCGCGGGCAGCGCGGTGACGTGGGCGCCGTACTCCTCGCGCAGCCGGGGCAGATAGAGCGAGGCGGCGGCGGTGGTCCAGCAGAACAGGGCGCGCATCCGGGGCCAGACGTGGGCCGGGCGGACGGTGCCGTGCCGGGCGGCGAGCCGTTCCAGTTCGGCCGCGCGGTCGGGGTCCGGGGAGCCGTGGGGCACCCCGCCGAGGGTGCCGTCGCGGATCTCCTTGACGATCCGGGGCCACCACAGGCGCAGCTGGTACGGCAGGGCGGCCACCATGGCGGGGTTGATCCCGATGACGCAGCGCACGTCGTTCTCCACGGCCAGCCGCAGCCGGAGGTACATCTTCTCGGCGTGGTCGCCGGCCGCGACCGGTACCGGCAGTGTCGCCCAGGGCGCGCCGGTGCCGGGCTCCGCCGACAGGGGCTCGCCGAAGACCTGCCCGAAGTCGACCTGGCTGGCGCCGACATGGGGCCGGCCGGAGGCGGTGGTGGGCGGGGCGGAGACGGGGTCGTGCTTGAGGTTGAGGACCGCGCCCGGGTGGGCGAGGACGTCCGGGAAGTGTTCGATCAGGGGCGCCCAGGCCGCGTAGTAGAAGGGGAAGAAGGTGGTGCGCATGAAACGGGGTGTGACCGGGATCTTCTTGTGCGCGCCGGTGCTTCCGCTGCTGGTGAAGAAGACGGCGGGCCGGTCGGCGGTCAGTACCTCGGGCTCGCCGGCGGCGGCGCGTTCGATGTACGGCGCGAGGTCGTCGTACGTCTGGAGCGGGACGGCCCTGCGGTAGTCGTCGAGGGTGCGGATGCGGTCGAAGCCGTGCCGTACGCCGTACTCGGTGCGGGAGTTGAACTCCAGCAGGTCGGCGAGGACGCGGCGCTGCCCGGCCTCGGGGTCGGCGAACGCGGCGCGCAGCCTGCGGCGTTCGGTGAGCACCCGGTCGCGGTAGCGGCGCAGTCGGTGGGGGTCGGTCCAGTCGGGGCCCGCCGGTCCGGGAGCCGTGGAGGGTTCAGCGGAACTCACGGGTGAGCACCTCTCGTATCTCCGCCACGGTCTGCTCCGGGCGGTCGCGTTCGGGGATCACGGTCACGGGCAGGTGCTGGATCTCGCCGTGCAGGATCTTGGCCAGATCGCTCTGGTAGCGGCGGAAGCCGTCCCAGTCCGGTTGCGGGCCGTAGTGCTCCAGGACGTTCAGCTCGGCGCCGAACCCGCAGCGCCGCCAGGCGGTTTCGGGGCGTACGTCGAGGTAGACGATCCGGCGTGGCTGGGGGAAGGTGCGCCACCAGTCGAGCGGCGGCCCGTCCGGTGCGCCGGCGAGCCGGCACTTCGCCAGCAGCTTGTAGTAGTAGGAGTCGACGACCATCGGGGTGTTCGGGTCGCCCTCATCCAGCTGGTCGCGCAGATGGACGACCGCAGTCTGGAGGAGGGACGCGAAGAACTCCGGGGACCAGGTGCCCGGTCGTGCGGCGACGTCCTGGACGGCGTGCCGGCGCAGCCGGCCGATCAGGGCGGCGTGCTCGGGGCCGAGGTGGGCGTCGTCGAGGGAGAGCATCCGCCAGCCGGGCACCGCACGGCCGAGCCGGTCCAGCGCGGAGGACTTGCCCGCGTAGTCGGGGCCGAGCAGGACGCAGAACGGTGCGTGTCCGTGTCCGGAGTCGACGGCCATCGGTCCTCCCCCTGGGGCGGCATCAGGTGATCGGCGGCCGGGTACCGGCAGGGCCGGCCAACCGCCTCGATCATGCAAACAGAAGGGGGGAACGTACGGTCCTCGGTGCCGTCACCGGGCGGTAATGCGAGGTTCACATCAGGGTGTGAGCAGCGCCGGGGCGGCGGGGCCCGTGCGGGGCGCCGGAGAGGGGCGGAAGACGGCGGCCGCCGGCCGTACGGCCGGCGCAGGAGCATGCTGATCCCGCGGTGGCTCGTACGACCGGCGGCCGTGCGGGGCTCATGGCCTCGCTGATGCCGGCGACCGTGCGGGGCTCGGGGCCTCGCTGATGCCGACGGGCGTGCGGGACTTGGGGCCTCGCTGGCGCCAGCGGGCGTGCGGGCTCATGGCCTCGCTGATGCCGGGGGCCGTGCGGGGCTCATGGCCTCGCTGGTGCCGGCGGGCGTGTGGGCTCGGGGCCTCACCCGGTGCCGGCGAACGGGACTTGTTCAGGGCCTCACTTGGTGCCGGCGAGCAGGCGGGCCGTGATGGTCGCCAGGCGCTCGCCCTGGTAGCGGGCGGCGGCCAGGGTCTCCGCGGAGGGAGCGTCGGCGCCCTGGTGGCTGGTGCCGTACGGGTTGCCGCCCGCCGGGTAGACGACCGCGTCGGTGTAGCCCGGCGAGACGATGATCGAGCCCCAGTGGTGGAACGTGTTGTAGAGAGCGAGCGTCGTCGACTCGTTGCCGCCGTGGCGGTTGTAGGCGCTGGTGAAGCCGGTGGCCGGCTTGTCGGCCAGTGCGCCCTGCTGCCACAGGCCGCCGGTGGTGTCGATGAACTGCTTCAGCTGCGCGGCGACGTTGCCGAAGCGGGTGGGCGTGCCCAGGGCGTAGGCGTCGGCCCACGTCAGGTCGTCCAGCGAGGCGACCTCCACGTCCTTGGTGGCCTCGATGTGCTGCCGCCACGCCGGGTTGGCGTCGATGGCGGCGTCCGGGGCCAGCTCGGCGACCCGGCGCAGCCGGACCTCGGCGCCGGCCTTCTCCGCGCCCTCGGCGACCGCCTTGGCGAGCTGGTGGACGTTGCCCGTGGACGAGTAGTAGATGACCGCGACCTTGGCACTCATGGTGAGAGCCCCTTCCCGGGTGAGCGTAGGACAGCAACCACGAAACGGATGGGTATCCAAGAAAGCGGTGCCTACCTCACCATGCACATGCATGTCGCCATGCTGCTGCGCCAGGTGAGACCCGATGCGGACCCGACGGTCCTGGCACACCTCCTCCTCGCACCGTTCATGCCGAGCCTCTTCGAACATCTCACGGCGGGGCGGGGTCTGACACAGGACCAGATCTAGGCAGGAATCGATGGCCTGCTCGCACTGTAGCCAGGCCCGCGGCGCCGCGGAGGGCGCCCTGGAGGCCGCAGCGCCTGGTCGATACCGGCCGGTGGGTGACCGGCTCAGGAGACAGTGATGCCGTCAGGGTCCGCGTCGGTGGCCAGGCGGGCGTGCAGCTCGACGTCGAAGCGCACACCGTCGTACTCCAGCTTCTGCCGTTGCAAGCCCTCCACCGCAAAGCCGGCCGCCCTGGCCACCCCGCAGGAGGCCGGGTTGTCGACCCGGTGACCGAGTTCCGGACGGAACAGTCCGGCATCGTCGAAGGCCCGTCGGGCCAGGGACCGACACGCCCGGGAGGCGACACCGGCGCCCCTGGCGGCTCGGGTGGTCCAGTAGGACACCCATCCGGTCCCGTGGCGTCGATCGATCGCCCCCACGCGGTGGTCGCGCCCCCCGTTGTTCCAGGGCTGACGCCGGCCGGGAAGGGACTGGGCGGTCTCCATCAGTCCTTCTCGGCCGGGACGGTGGTGGCCGCGTCGTCAGGCGACGTTGAGCCGGCGTACCACGTCCGGCCCGACGGCCGCCGCGGGTGCGCACGGCGTACCGGTGCCGCACAGCTCCTGGGCGGCGGCGGTGGCGGTGGTGGCGCCCGCGAGCTGCGGCAGCCGCAGCAGGTCGATGCCGTCGGAGAGCCGGTCGACGGCCGGTCCCGTCCGCGCGTCCATCCGGATCACGGTGGTGAAGTGCCGGTCGACGACGAGACGCGCGCGCCGGCTCAGGGACGCGGACTCCGCCCCCGCGACGACCAGCACGGGCAGCCGGCGTGCCAGGTCGGCCAGCGACTCCAGGAAGTCGCAGGTCGCGTCGTCGGCCTGATGCAGCCCGTCGGTGATCAGGACCAGCGGACGCTCCCTGCTCGCCAGCTCCACGAACTGGCGCCAGCCCTCCAGCCACTCCCCCGTACGGAATCCGTTCTCGGACCGTGCCGGCGGATCGATGAAGGGACCGAGCCGGGCGGCGAGCCGGGCGGCCCGCCCCGGGTCCGCCCCGAAGCGGCGCAGGGTCGCCTCCAGACGGCCGCGGGTGGCGGCGGGCGGGTCCTGCGCCGGTATGCCGCAGTACGCGGCGAGGACCGCCCGGTGCAGGGCGAACCGGCCGCCGTGTCTCGCGGACGCCCCGGACCAGGACAGCACCAGGGCGTCGTACGGGTCCTGTCCGGCGATGCGGCCGAACTCCGCGAGGAGATGGGCTCGGACCTGGTCCGAACCGCCCAGCAGGAACACCTGGTGCTGCCGGTGCCAGCGGGTGCTGTGCTCCAGCAGGCTGTGCAGCAGCTCCAGTTCGCCTTCGTGCCCGGCCTTCGCGCCGGGGACCGTACGGCCGGCCGGGCCGGCGTCCGGGACGGTGTGCCGCAGTTGCCAGCGGGGCGGGTCACCGGGGAGCAGGGTGTACGTGCAGCCGGGTTCCGTCGCCGCCCGGGTCGTCGGGCAGACCTGGATCTCCCCGTCCGGGACGAGCGGCAGCATCGCCTGGCAGGCGTGCAGCAGCGCGCCGCCCGCCGACGGCGACAGGGCGATGTCCTCCTCGGTGCGATGCCGCATCAGAGCCTCGCCGGTCACGATCGCGGCCTTGATCACGACGTCTCCGGGCGCGGCCCCCGCCTGCGCGCAGGCGGCGCGCAGGGCGGTCGCCGCGCACACCGCGCGCTCGGCGTGGTCGACGGTGCCCGGCCGGGCCGGGAACACCCCGAGGGTGTCGGTGCCCATGGCGGCCACGACGGTCCCGCCCCGGCTCTCGATCTCCTGCCGGATGCTGCTGTCCATCCGGTCGAACAAGGCGTCCGTGTCGTCGGGCCGGTCCGCCCCCGCGTGGACGCCGACCCGCAGCAGGAGCGCGCTCACCTCCTGCGGCACCGGGGCCGGGGCCGGGGCGCGCTCGGGGCGCGGCGAAGGCCACCGGTCCGGGTCGGTGGCAGCGGTCCGGTTCCGTTGGTCACCGGTGCCCGCCGCCCGCGGTGCGCGCAGGGCGGTCGCCATCGTCGTCGCGGGTACGACGGCCGCCGGGGCCGGCCCGGACAGGATGACGGGCGAGGCGTGCGGGGCGAGTTCGAGCGCCGGATCGTGCGTGAGGATGGCCTGTTGCAGCAACTGGAGTTCGCGGCCCGGTTCGAGACCGAGTTCCTCCACCAGCGCGACCCGGAGCCGGCTGTAGACGCCGAGCGCGTCGGCCTGCCGGCCGCAGCGGTACATGGCGCGCATCAGCTGGCCGCACGAACGCTCACGGAGCGGCTCGCACTCGACGACCGCCTCTATCTCGGAGAGCACCGAATAGTGCCGGCCGCACTCCAGTTCGGCCTCGAAGTAGTCCTCCAGCACATCCGTGCGCGAGTTCTGAAGTGTGGTCAACTCGGGCCAGTGGACGCCCTCTTCGACCAGGTCGGAGAGGACGGCGCCGCGCCACAGCCACAGGGCCTCCCGCAGCCGGCGGGACGCTTCGTCGAGCCGGCCCGCCGTGAGCAGGGCCCGCCCCTCCTCCACCATCCGCCGGAAGCGGTACAGATCGATGTGCTCGGGGTCGACCTCCAGCGTGTAGCCGGGAGACTGGGTGCGCAGCGCGGCACCGGCGGCCGGATCGTCGGAGGAAAGCTTGCGGCGCAGGCCCCAGACGGCGTTCTGAAGGATCTTGCGGGCCGTGGCCGGGGCCTCACCCACGCTCCACAGCGCCGTCAGCAGCCTGCTGATCGGCACCGCCTGATTGGGTCGCAACAGGAGGAACCCGAGCGTCGCGCGCTGCTTGCCGCCCCCCAGATCGATGACCCGGTCGCCGGAGACGACCTCCAAGGGACCGAGCATCCGGAACCGCATGATTACCCCCCGCATCAGAAGGACGTCTGCCAACAGGCGCGTCAGAAGCGCGAGCCGTGATCCACAATACAAACCGGAGGTTCGGTTTACAAGGCAACCTTCTTCGGTGCCCGAGCAGGCCCCCTTCGCCAACTGCATCCGTCTGACCAGTTATTCCAGGGGCCCGAGGTGCCGTTGCGAGAGCGGGCACTCCACGGCTGAGAGCAGGCCGAGAGCAGCCGTCCCGGCCGAACGAACCCTCATAAACAGACAACCGTCCTGTTAAGGTTCCCCTGTGACCGACCGGTCACCAGCCGGAGTTACCGGCGGATGACAGGTGGGAGGACGCCCGGTTCCCCGGTCTCTGCTTCCATGTGCCCTGCATTCCGGACACCACCGAGTCGTCTCTACGACCCATACCGCGAGATGAGTCCGCCGCATGAGACAAGTGAGGGCCGAGGGGACCCGTAACGCCCTTCTTCTGGCCGCGGCCCAGATATTCGACCGCGATGGCTACGAGGGGACCACCCTGGCGACGATCAGCGACCGCGCCGCGGTGAGCAAAGGTGCGCTCTCGTTCCACTTCAGCAGCAAGTCGGCACTCGCCGACGCCGTTCAGTACCTGTCCTGCGAGCGCTCCCGCTCCGAACTCGAGGCGCTGGACGATCCCGGAGCGCCGGCCCTGCGGGCGCTGGGCGACATGGTGGACCGGCTGGTGCACAGGCTGGCGACCGACCCGCTCACCCGGGCCGGCCTCCGGCTGGCCCGGGAACGCGGACGGGCCCCCGGACGGTCCCCGGACTGCCGGCTCGTGTGGCGCGCCGCGCTGCGGCGGGCAGTTCTGCGCGCCCACGACGACAACAGCCTCAGGCCCGGCGCCGAACCGGAGTCCGTCGCGGACCTCGCCCTGGCCCTCGCACTCCACCAGGAGGCCGTGGGCGCCGACCGCGACCAGGACGCCTGGCTGAGCGGCGTCTGGGAACTGGTGCTCCCCGCGCTCGTCCCGCCCACGGTCCCGGACTCCCGCGCACCGACGGGCTCCTGTCCCTAGGGACCACGGGACACGTCGCCGTCCGGGCCGAGCGAGGACCGCGGGACAGGTTGCCGTCCGCGCCCGGTGGGGGCCTCGAACGGCGTTGCCGCCCGCGCCGGGTAAGGGCCGCGAAAGTCGTTGCCGCCCGCGCCCGGTGAGGGCCGCGAAAGTCGTTGCCGTCCGCGCTCGGTGAGAGCCCCGTGCCGTCGGCGCGGGCGGTGGGTCGTCGTACGCGAGCCCTCACATGCGCGCCGACGTCCGTGTCGAGCGAGGGCCGGTGCCCGTGTCCAGCGAAGGCCGGCGCGGGGCCGGCCCGGATGCCCGCGCGCCCGGACCGCGGGAGCCGGGCGCTTCCCGACGCTTTCGGGCACTTCCGGATGCGGTGATCAGCCCGCCTGTCCGGCCACCAGCTCCGACCCCTCCTGGTCCGCCGCCCGCATCTCGGCGAGCACCCGGGTCCCGCGGTCCGGGCCGAAATCCAGCTGCGCGAAGATCGCGGGCAGCGCGACGCTCGGCAGCGTGTAGGCGAAGATGGACGAGATGCGCCCCTCCAGGTCCGTCCAGTCGGACGTCACCTCCGACACGACCTGGGCGCCGATCCAGGAGCTGACCAGGAACCTGCCCAGATCGCCGGGCACCACGTGCGGGTAGACCTCGCCGTGCCTCTTGGCGGCGTCCACCATGGAGGCGAACCGCTGCGCCCACGCCTCCCACGGACCGCCGTCCGCCAGTTCCTGGAGCCCCGGCTCCATGGCCAGTTTGGCGCCGGCGCGCAGCATGATCTCCTGCGGCAGGCGACAGGCCAGAGCCATGGCCTCGTCGACCAGTTCCTGGAGCTTGTAGGTGCGCGGCGGATAGCCCTGCTCCGTCACCTGCTGGGCGAAGATGCCCTGCACCAACTGCTCCTTGGACGTGAAGTGGAAGTACAGGGCGCCCCTGGTGACCTGAGCCTTCTCAAGGATCTGCGCGATGCTGGCACCGTGGTAACCGTGCTGCGCGAAGACCTCCGCCGCCGCGTCCAGGATCGCTCCGCGGGTCCGGATCGCGCGCAACTGCTGTGCCATGAGTTCGTCCTCTCGTACGCGCCATGCCACCCCCTCAAGCTGACGCGCATACCCGAACCCCGTCGTACGAACGCACGCCGGAGCAAAAGAAACCAGATGTCAGGTACTTTATCAATCTTGCAAGCCGGGTCACCCCGACTGAACGCCGTGCGTCACCAGGCTCCGGCGCCGCCGTCCACCGCCATGGTGGCACCCGTGACGAAGCTGGCCTGGTCGCTGCAGAGCCAGACCGCGACCCGGGCGACCTCCTCCGGGTCGGCCACCCTGCCCTGAGGGTTCCGGCGGCGCATACGGTCCTCGGCCGCGGGGTCCCGGGCGAAGACGCCTTCGGACATCTCCGAGCGGGTCAGGCCGGTGGCGAGCGCGTTCACACGGATGCCGTGCTCCGCGTACTGTGCGGCGGCCGTCTTGGTCAGTCCGAGCACGGCGTGCTTGGCGGCCACGTAGGGAGCCCCCGCCGAGGTGGCGCGCACCCCGGCGATACTGCTGTTGTTGACGATCGCACCGCCCGTGCCGGCCGCGAGCATGGCTCTGATCTCGTGCTTCAAACACAGCCAGACGCCACGGAGGTTCACGTCGAGCACCGTGTCGTAGTCGGCGTCGTCCGTCTCGTGCAGGAGGGCCGGTACGGTCGTCGTGCCGGCGTTGTTGAACGCGGCATCGAGCCTGCCGTACCGGTCGACGGCGAGCCGCACCGCCCGCTCCACGTCCTCGGCGCTGGTGACATCGCCGCCGGCGCAGGCGACTTCGGCCCCCTTGTCCCGCAACTCGGCGGCCAGCTCCTCGAGTCGTGCCACGCGACGGGCCATCAGCACCAGCGTGGCACCCTGCTGTGCGCCCACCCGGGCCGTGGCCGCTCCGATGCCGCTGCTCGCGCCCGTGACCAGCATGATCCTGCCGGCCAGCATCCCCCCGCCGTCGGTCATGCCAGGGCGCTCCCCGCCCGGCCCCACAGCGTGCCGGCCCGCGCCTCGGCGTCGATCGTCCGCACGAGCCGCTCGTCGATCTCGTCGAGGGCGCCGACGAGATGACGGACGCCGGCCTCCGCCATGAGCTGCCGCTGGTGGCCGTGCTCGAAGTCGCTGGGGTGCCCGACGAACGGGACGCCCAGGTCCCGGGCGGCCTCGGCGACCCGGGCGACGTCGTCGATGAACAGCACCTCGTCACGGGCGAGTCCGGCGATGTCGACCGCGATCTCGTGCAGGCCGGGGCGGATGTCGTTGGTGCACACGTACCGGGGCTCGTCGAACAGGTCGGACAAGTGGCCCAGGTACCGCTCGAAGTGGGAGGCGTCCAGTCCGCCGTAGCAGACGGTCCGCAGGCCCAGTGCGCGGAGCCTGTGCAGCAGTTCCACGGCTCCGTCGAGGATGCGGACCGGGTGGTCCGCGAGGTAGCGCTCCCTCTCCTGGAGGTAGAGGGCGATCGTCTCCATCGGGGCGGTCGACAGCCCGCACGTCTCCGCGAGCACCTTGCCCGCGACCGCCTGCGGCTGAGAGAAGATCCTTCGCTCCAGATCGGCGGAGTACGTGCCGCCCCGGCTGGTCACGAAGTGGTGGATGACGGGGCTGAACGTGTCGTTCAGCAGCACTCCGTCAATGTTGAGCGCGGCCATACGGAGCTTGCCGAGCTGCTCGGTCATGGATGTCCTCTCCCCTTTGGACGGTCCCCGGTGCGCGGGACGCGCACGACGGACCGGTGCACCTGATGACCGGTCCAGATCTTCACACGGTCCCCGCCGAATAGTCCATGGATCATGTTCCGACGTCTCGGTTTCCCAGGACGCGGCGTCCACGCGGAGTGTCCGCAAGATCACCTCGGGCGCCCTCCGCAACTGCCCGGCACCTTCTGTCCGGACCACGAGGCGCGACGGGACGGAGGCGGCGGACGGTCCTGCACGATGTCAACGGAATGTATCAACACACCAGCCCGCTTGTTGATTTGATGACGCTCGGCGCACATTCGAGGGAGCCGGGGGTAATCGTTCCGCATGGCACGGTCCGCTGCGCGCACCATGGCCGCGCGCCCACGTCCCCTGCCGGGCACCCCTCGCCCACCGGGTCGGGCAAGGCTGGAAAAAAAACCGGTCAGTCCGTACAGTACTGCCCGTCGCGAACCGCCCACTCGTTCCGCGCTCCACCCGAGTTCGCTCTGCGCTCGGCCTGCATTCCGGCAGCACACCGTTCTCAACTGCCCAGGGGGAGAGGCACATGACTACGTTTGCGCCCATCGACAGCATGGTCACGGACTTCCGGGCGGCACTGCCCACTATGACACCGGTGGGACTGACCACGTTGACGACGACCGTCCCCAAGGAGTACGTGCACCGCGCGGCGGTCACCGAGGTGTTCCTCACCGGATGGCGGCAGACGGACGGGGACACCTGCACCGTCACGGCCCAGTGGCCGCGCGCCCATTCGTTCTACGGCCCCGCCGAGGGCTTCCACGACCCGCTGCTGTTCAGCGAGACGCTGCGGCAGACAGTGCCGCTGCTGTCCCACGCGGTCTACGGCGCACCCATGGACCACAAGCAGATATGGCGCGACCTGCGGGTCTCGCTCGAACCGGCCGCGCTGCGCGCCGGGACCGCACCGGCCGAGGTGGAGCTGCGCATCCGCTGCTCGGACGTCGAGCAGCGGGCCGGCGTCCTGCGCGGGATGCGCATGGATGTGACCGCCACCCGCGACGGGCTCCGCCTCGCCACCGCGTCGACCACGTTCAGTTCCCACGGCAGGGCGCTGTACCGGAGGCTGCGCGGAGCCTACGCGGACGCCGAACAGGCGATGGCCGGCGCCATCGAACTCCCGCTGCCGCTGGGCCCCGAACTCGTCGGCCGGGACCGCCACCACGACGTGGTGCTCTCGCCCCGCGGCGACGACGGCCGTTGGCAGTTGCGGGTGCACACCCTGCACCCGATCATCTTCGACCACCCGAACGACCACGCTCCGGGCATGCTCCTCCTGGAGGCGGCCCGCCAGGCGACCCAGCACCACCTCGGGCCGGCGCCGGTCCTCGCCACGGGCCTGGACGCGGCCTTCCACCGGTACGCCGAGCTGGACGCACCGGCCTGGGTGGCCGCCGAGTCGCTCGACGACAGCCGCGTCCGGGTGACCGTCGAGCAGCACGGCGCCCTCGCCTTCGAGTGCACGGTGACCACGCATCCGGCCGCGGCCTGAGCCCAGGCGCCGGCCAGGACTCGTACGAGCAGCGGCGCTGCGCCTGCTCACAGAGGCGCGTCACAGGCCGTCAGGGACCGTCCGCCCGGCGGAAGAGTGCGCGCGATTCACGCTTGCACAGTTCCGGTATGTGCTGTGCCCCCGTCCGGAAGCCGGCACCGGCCCGCCGCGGAATGCGGCGGACAGGCTCGGTCGGGCGACCGGGCGACGGGGCGACATGGGGTGGTGTGACTCAGGCGGTGTATCCCCCGGCCACGGCGAGGGCGGTGCCGGTGATGTGGCGGCCACCCGGGCCCGCCGGATAGGCCACCGCGGCGGCGACGTCCTCGGCCTCGCCGTACCGGCCCAGGGCGGTGAGGGAGCGCGGCCGCAGGTGTCAGAGGTCGTCCTGGATGCCGAGACCCGTCAGCGCGGCCTCAGGCGTCAGAGGTCGTCCTGGATGCCGAGACCCGTCAGCGCGGCCTCAGGCGTCAGAGGTCGTCCGGGATGCCGAGACCCGTCAGCGCGCCCACCGGATCGAGGTCCGGGGTGCCTCGGGGCCACCAGTCGTCCTGGCCGGGCTCCGACTCGTAGGCGTACCACAGGCCGTCACGGCCCAGCCGGAGCTGGACGTGGCCGCGCGGGTGGGTGAGGCGGTTGCGCCAGGGGCGGAACGCGGGCAGGTCAGCGGCGAGCAGCAGCGGGCGGGCCCGGTCGAACCGGCCGGCCGGCGGGTCCCACGGCTCCTCCAGGACGGCCAGCCCCGCCGAGCCGCCCTGCCGCCATGCCGCGACGGCACGCGCGAGGTCGGCCGGCGTGCGGCCGACCGCGTCGGCGAGCCTGGCGTACAGCGTGCGGGTGGCCGCGGTCAGACCGGAACCGGGGCGGGCCGCGGCCAGCCGGACCGCGTCCTGCCACAGGGTCAGCTCGCCGACCGGATCGCGTCCGGTGCCGAGCAGGGCGTGGGCGCGGGCGGCGGCGTCGGTCGCCAGCTGGTCCAGCGCGAAGGGGTCCGGGCCGCCGGGCGCCGACGGGTAGACGGGGGGCTGCCCGGGGTGGGACGGCACCGGCAACGGCAAGGGCGGCGGCGGGAGTTGGCGGGGCGTCAGGGCGTCGGTGGCGCGTACCCCGGGCAGGGCGTGCGGTTGCCGTTCCCGCGCGGCGCGGGCCGCGTGGGCGGCACTGCGCCGGGACAGCGCGTCGAGCAGGTCCTTCTCGCCCCGGCCGCGCAGCAGGAGCAGCACGAAGGGGTCGGCGTCGAGCAGGCGTGCCGTCTGGTAGCAGAGGGCGGCGGCGTGCTTGCAGGGGTGGCCGGAGTCGGGACAGCTACAGCGCGGGGCGAGGTCGCCGGGGCCGGGCAGCAGGGGGACACCACAGTCGGCGAGGGAGTGCGGCAGCTCCTTGTCGAGCAGCGCCGCGATGTGGCCCGCCCGGTCGGCCGCGGTGTCCAGGAACCGCTCCCAGTCCTCGTCCCGCAGAGTCCGCACCCGTACCTGCACACGGTACGGACGGGGCCGGCTCCCCCGCACGTACGCCAGCACCAGTCCCGGCGTGACGGTGATGGCGTCCACATTCCCCTGGTCCGCGTAACCGCGGCCCCGCGCCAGGCGCTTGGGGTCCAGCGCGCCCCGCTCCAGCGCACCGACCCAGGCATTGCCCCACCAGGTCCCGGCGAACGCCCCGCCCGCCCCGCCGGTTCCCCGGGCTGCGAACGCCGGGAAGGTACGACGGAGTTCACCGTCACGATGCGGACTGGCCATGCTCGACGGCACATGCGGTCCGCCGGAACCGGCACGCGTCGCCCCGCCCACGGAGGGGGTGGCCGCCGAAGCCGAGGAGGCAGTCGCCTGTGCCGAGAGCACGATCGCCTGAGCCGACGGGACGGGGGCTGGAGCGTGGGCGTCGGACGGCGGCACGGTCGGCGAGGGGGCGGCCGGCGGTGTCGAGGAGGTGGTCGCCGGAGCCGAGGGGCCGGTGGCAGAGGCACCGGACAACGGCACCGCCGGCGAAGAGGCGGACACGGATGCCGACGGATCGGGCGCCGAAGCCGCGGCGGCCCGGCCGGTGGGCGCGGGCGATGCCGAGGGCAACGGCGCCGGTGTCGCGGAAGCCGGACCGGTGGATGCCGAAGGCGAAGGCGACGGTGTCGCGGAAGCCGGACCGGAGAGGGGCGAGGACGACGGCTCCACCAAGCGTGACGGACTCCCGGAAGCCGGACCGGTGGATACCGAAGGCGAAGGCGACGGTGTCGCGGAAGCCGGACCGGAGAGGGGCGAGGACGACGGCTCCACCAAGCGTGACGGACTCCCGGAAGCCGGACCGGTGGATGCCGAAGGCGAAGGCGACGGTGTCGCGGAGGCCGGGCCCATTGGTGCCGAGGGTGATGGCTCCACCGAGCACGACGGAGTCGCTGAGGCCGCGTCGGTGGGCGTGGGGGTCGGTGTGGCGTGGGTGGGTTCGTCCGGCTCGTCGGGGGTTTCCGTCCACGTGGGCATGCGGAAGGCGGTCGCCAGGAAGCGGCGCATGTCCTGTGCGGCCTTGACCCGGGCGCCGCGGGTGTCCTGCCCGGGCGCGGACGAGGCGTGCGGTGCGGCGCGACCGGGACTCGCGGACGCCCGCCGCTCGGGCCGGGGCTCCGCCGCCTCCGCACGCAACGCCTCCCGCCGGGCCGCGCGCAGCGCCTCCCGGGCGGCGTCGCCGGGCCGCCGCCCCGCGGCAGACGCGGAACCGGAACCGGCACCAACACCGGCGCCGGAACCGGAACTTGAAGTTGAACCTGAACCTGAACCTGAAGCTGAACCGGCGGCATCGGTACCGTCCGGGCCGCCCTCGCCGCCCGCCGTGGCCGGACCGGCCACCGCCCCTCGACCGGCACCATCACCGGCACCGGCGACCCCCGTCGCGGAACGCGACGCACGCGGGTCGCCCTCCTCCGCGACGGTCGGGGCGCCCTCCGTCGTGGCTCGCGCCGTGCCCTCCCGCACGGCCTCGGCCCGCTCCCGGGCCGCCCGCAGGGCCTCGCGGGCGGCGTCGCCGGGGCGGGGCCGGCCGGTGCCCGTCATGACGTCCTCCGCAGGGAGACAAGGTCGGTCAGCTCGCGGTCGGTCAGCTCGGTGAGTGCCGCCTCGCCCGAACCGAGGATGGCGTCGGCCAGGGCACGCTTGGCGGCGAGCATCTCGGCGATGCGGTCCTCCACCGTCCCCTCGGTGACCAGGCGGTGGACCTGCACGGGCTGGGTCTGGCCGATGCGGTAGGCGCGGTCCGTCGCCTGTTCCTCGACGGCCGGGTTCCACCAGCGGTCGAAGTGGATGACATGGCCCGCGCGGGTGAGGTTCAGGCCCGTGCCGGCGGCCTTCAGGGAAAGGACGAGGACCGGCGTCTCGCCGTTCTGGAACCGGTCGACCATGCGCTCCCGCTCCGGGACCGGGGTGCCGCCGTGCAGCAGGTCGACAGGGACGGCCCGGGCCGACAGGTGGGCGGTGAGCAGGCGGGCCATGCCGACGTACTGGGTGAAGACGAGCGCCGAGCCGTCCTCGGCGAGCAGGGTGTCCAGCAGCTCGTCCAGCAGGGCGAGTTTGCCGGAGCGCGCGGCGAGCCGGTCGGCGCGCGCGTCCTCCTTCAGATAGAGCGCCGGGTGGTCGCAGATCTGCTTCAGCGCGCCGAGCAGTTTCAGGACCAGGCCCCGGCGGGCCATGCCCTCGGCCGTCTCGATCGCCAGCATCGACTCCCGCACCACCGCCTCGTACAGCGCGGCCTGCTCCCGGGTGAGCGGCACCGGGTGGTCGGTCTCGGTCTTGGGCGGCAGCTCGGGCACGATGCCCGGGTCGGACTTCCTGCGGCGCAGCAGGAACGGCCGGACCAGCCGGGACAGGCGCTCCACGGCCTCCGCGTCCTCGCCGTTCTCCACCGCGCGGGCGTGCCGCGCGCGGAAGGACTTCAGCGGGCCGAGGAGGCCGGGGGTGGTCCAGTCGAGCAGGGCCCACAGTTCGGAGAGGTTGTTCTCCACCGGGGTGCCGGTGAGCGCCACGCGTGCGGGGGCCGGGATGGTGCGCAGCGCCTTGGCGGTCGCGGCGTAGGGGTTCTTCACGTGCTGTGCCTCGTCGGCGACGACCATGCCCCACGGCTGCTCGGCGAGGCGGGCCGCGGTGGAGCGCATGGTGCCGTACGTGGTGAGGACGAAGCCGCCGTCGATGCCCTCCAGGGTGCGGCCCTGGCCGTGGAAGCGGCGGACGGGCACGCCCGGGGCGAACCTGGTGATCTCCCGCTGCCAGTTGCCGAGGAGGGAGGCCGGACAGACCACGAGGGTCGGCTCGGTGCGGGCCCGCTTCAGGTGCAGGGCGATGAGGGTGACGGTCTTGCCGAGGCCCATGTCGTCGGCGAGGCAGCCGCCGAGGCCGAGCGAGGTCATCAGGTCGAGCCAGGCCAGACCGCGCAGCTGGTAGTCGCGGAGGGTGGCGTTCAGGCCGGGCGGCGGGTCGGCGGGGCGCAGGCCCGCGGTGAGCCGGTCGCGGAGGGCGGCCAGCGCGCCCGCGGGGACGACCTCGACGCTCTCGCCGTCGACCTCGGCCTCGCCGGTCAGCGCCACGGAGAGCGCGTCGACCGGGTCGAGCAGGCCCAGCTCGCGCTTGCGGGCCTTGCGGACCAGCGCGGGATCGACCAGCACCCAGCGGTCCCGGAGCCGTACGACGGGACGGTGGGCCTCGGCGAGGGCGTCCATCTCGGCCTCGCTCAGCGGATCGCCGCCGAGCGCCAGCTGCCAGCGGAAACGGAGCAGGTCCTCGCTCTCGAAGAAGCCGGTGCCGTCGGTCGCCGAGCCGGGTGCCGGACGGACCACGGCGGTGGCGGACAGGTCGCGGGCGAGGTCCCGGGGCCAGTGCACGGCGACGCCGGCGGCGGCCAGCCGGCTCGCCGCCACGCCGAGCAGCTCGCCCAGCTCCTCCTCGGACAGGGCGAGGACGTCGGGGACGTCCTGCGCGGCGAGGCGGTCCAGCGGCGGCCACACCCGGGCGGCGCGCCGGACGGCGAGGGCCGCGTCCACGCGTGCGCGGGGGCCGAACGCCGTGTCGGCCTCCCCGGCCCACAGGGCCGCCGCGTCGGCCACCAGGGTGGGGTCGGCGAGGCTGTGCACCTGCACGACGGCGGCTCCGGCGGCTCGGACGCCGTCGTCGGCGGCGGCGTCGAAGACGTCGTACGCGGACAGGTCCAGGCGGAGCGAGATCCGCACGCCCGCGTCCATGCCGGCGGCGACCTCGGCCGCCCACTCGTGGGCATCGGGCAGGCTCTGCGGCTCGCGGGCGGCGAAGGGCCGGCCGGAGGTGTGGGGGGCCGCGGGGGTGCGCGGCAGGGTGTCGGCGACCGCGTCCAGGAAGGAGCGGACCAGTGCCTCCGGTTCGGGCAGCCGGAGCACGCCCGGGCCCGGCAGGGGGACGGCGTGGCCCTCGGGGGGCAGGGCCGCGGCGATCGCGCGCAGGTGGGCGATGTCCTCGGGCTCCAGCGGGCCGGCCCGCCAGGCGTCGTGACCGGCCGGGGTCAGGCCCGGCAGCAGCCGGCCCCGGGCGACGAGCCGCAGCGCGTGCAGGGCGGCGGCGCCCCAGCAGGCGGTGGCCGGGTGGGCGGCCGGGTCGCGCCGGGCGCGGACCAGCAGGGGCAGGGCCTCGGCGAGCGGCACGGTCAGCGCGGGCACCTGCCGGCGGCGCACCCCGGCGCCGTGGCGGCGGACGACCGTCAGCTCCTGCGTGCCGTCCCCGGGGGCCGTGGGCAGCGGGCCGCCCTCGGGGTCCCAGAAGGCGAGTCGGCCCTCGCGGGGCAGGGGTGCGGGCAGGTAGACGGACGCGAGGCGCACCGGGACCGGGTGCCCGGTCTCCGTCTCCCGGGAACCCCCCGTGCGCTCGGCCACCCCGGCCGTGCCGCTCATACGTCCTGCCACCTCCCGCCCGTGCGTCGGACCAGATGTCTCCGACTCTACGGGCGGGGTCTGACAACCGGCTCCGAGGCCCGGTCGGGGCCCCTGGTCACGGGACCGTGCGGGAGACCACGAACACGGTCGGGTTCGCCGGGTCGGACAGGTTGACGACCACGTCCTGGGTGGGCGCCGGGTTCTTGTCCTCGTGGGTCAGACCCCACCAGGGGCCGTCGCCGGAGAAGGTCCAGCCGCTGACCTTCCGGTCCCGCTCGCCGACCGCGACGTAGTCCTTCTTCAGCTGTTCCCGGCGCAGGCCCATGCCCTCCAGGAAGCTGTCCAGGCCGGCCGGGTTGGTGCGGAACTGGACGTAGAGGCGGCTGGTCTTCCAGTTGTTCGTCTCGTAGTAGGCGATGTCGTCGGCGGGGAGCGGGACGGGCACCTGGTAGAGGCGGCGCTGCACCTTGGACGGCCAGCCGGCGGTGAGGCCGGTGGCGGAGTACTTCGCCTCCTTGTCCTTGCCGCTGTTGCGGCTCTGGTTCGCGGAGATCACCAGGTAGCCGGCCGGGACGCCGATGAGCAGCACGATGATCAGCAGGGTCAGCGCCCGGCGCCTGGCCTTGTGGCGCGGGTCCTCGGCGTGCTGTCCCCGCTCGTCCGGCGGGCCGCCCTGGTGGGGCAGCGACGGCGTCATGCGCTGTCCCGGTCGCGGCGGGCCTGGGCGTACCGCTCGTAGCGCTCGTAGCGCTCCACCCGGCGCCGCTTGGCCCGGCGGAACCGGCGGGCGACCAGCCGGGCCAGGTCGGCGGCGCCCACCATGCCGGCCTCGGGGCCGAGCTGGGCGCGGGTGATGCGGGCCTCGGGGCGGTAGCCGCGGCCGGTGAGGTGGCGCTTGAAGGCGTCCCGGGCGGGGCCGATGAGCAGGTCGTCGGCGGCGCTGACGCCGCCGCCGATCACGAAGCAGGAGGGGTCGAGGGCGGCCGCGAGGTTGGCGATGCCGACGCCGAGCCACTGGCCGATGTCCTGGAGCAGCTCCACGCACATCGCGTCGCCCTCGCGGGCCAGCTCGGTGATCAGCGGGCCGGTGATGTCGCCGACGTTGCCCTTGACGTGCTCGATGATCCCGTAGGCCACCGGGGAGTCGGCGGCGGCCAGCTCGCGCGCCTCGCGGACCAGGGCGTTGCCGGAGCTGTACTGCTCCCAGCAGCCGCGGTTGCCGCACGGGCAGCGGTGGCCGCCGGGGACGACCTGCATATGGCCGAACTCGCCGGCGACGCCGAACTTGCCGCGCTTGACCTGGCCGTCCTCCAGGATGGCGCCGCCGATGCCGGTGCCGAGGGTGATCATGACGAGGTGGTCCTCGCCGCGCCCGGCGCCGAAACGCCACTCCGCCCAGGCGGCGGTGTTGGCGTCGTTGTCCACGAGGACCGGCACGGAGAGCCGGCCGGCGAGGCGGTCGCGCAGCGGTTCGTTGCGCCAGGACAGGTGCGGGGCGAACAGGACGCGGTTGCGGTCGGCGTCGACCCAGCCGGCCGCGCCGATGCCGACCGCGTGCACGTCGTGCCGGTCGGACAGGTCCAGGACCAGTTCGACGATGGTGTCCTCGACGACCTTGGGGCTCTTGGACTTGTCCGGGGTCTCCGTGCGGAGCCTCTCCAGGATGTTGCCGTCGGCGTCCACGACGCCCGCCATGACCTTGGTGCCGCCGATGTCGATGCCGACCGTGGGCACACGGGGTGCTGTCAGGTGGGATCGGCGTTCCCGTGTCCCGACCGTGCGAAGCACAGGGGCCCGGCGGGAGCCGATGGGGGCGGTGAGGTCGCGGTAGGTGCTCATCGTTGGTCGATTGTGCCTCACCGCCGGTAGGGGTGCTGTACGGGACGGGAGGCGGGGGTGCGCGAGCCGTGCCGGGTGCGGTCGGTCGTGGTCGATCGCGCCCGTGTGGCGGGGGACCGCGCACCGGCGCGGCCCCCCGTCTCCTCAGCCCCGTTGCAGTTCGTGGCGCAGGACGTCCAGGTCGGAGCCGCCGGCCATCTGCCGCGTCAGCTCGTCCAGGGTGATCTCGTCCCGTGTGTGATTGCCCACCATCGTTCCGCGGCGCAGGAGGACGAACCGGTCGCCCACCAGATACGCGTGATGCGGGTTGTGGGTGATCAAGACGACGCCCAGGCCCTCGTCCCGTGCCGCGGCCACATATTTCAGGACCACACCGGACTGTTTCACTCCGAGTGCCGCCGTCGGCTCGTCCAGGATCAGGACCTTCGCGCCGAAGTGGACCGCGCGGGCGATCGCCACGCACTGGCGTTCACCGCCGGAGAGGGTGCCGATGGGCTGGTCGACGTCCCGCAGGTCGATGCCCATGCGGAGCAGCGCCTCCCGGGTGGTGCGGCGCATCAGGCCGGTGTCCAGGCGCTTGAAGGGGCCGACGCCGGTGCGGGGCTCGGAGCCGAGGAAGAAGTTGCGCCAGACCGGCATGAGGGGGACGACGGCCAGGTCCTGGTAGACCGTGGCGATGCCCCGGTCCAGGGCCTCGCGCGGGGAGGCGAGGCGGATCTCCTCGCCCTCGATGCGCAGGGTGCCGGTGTCGTGCCGGTGCAGGCCGGCGATGGTCTTGATCAGCGTCGACTTGCCCGCGCCGTTGTCGCCGAGGACGCAGGTGATCTCGCCCGCGTGGACCTGGAGGGAGACTCCCTCCAGGGCGCGGACGCCGCCGTAGTGCTTGCCGACCCCGGACAGCTCCACCAGGGCCGGGCGCGTCTCGGTCTCGGTCATTTCGTGGCCTCCGCGCGCTTGCGGACCCAGGCGTTGAGCAGGGTCGCGAGGAGCAGCATCGCTCCGAGGAAGAACTTGAACCAGTCGGGGTTCCACTCGGCGAAGACGATGCCCTTGCTGGTCATGCCGAAGAGCAGGGCGCCGACGGCCGAGCCGACCGCGCTGCCGTAGCCGCCGGTGATCAGGCAGCCGCCGATGACGGCCGCGATGATGTAGATCAGCTCGTTGCCGACGCCCTCGCCGGACTGGACGGCGTCGAAGGAGAAGAGCAGGTGCTGGCCGGAGACCCAGGCGCCGAACGCGACGCCCATGTAGAGGCCGATCTTGGTCCTGGCGACCGGGACGCCGACCGCGCGGGCCGCGTCCTCGTTGCCGCCGACGGCGAAGATCCAGTTGCCGGTGCGGGTGCGCAGCAGGATCCAGGAGGCGAGGGCGACGAGGCCCAGCCACCACAGGATGGTGACCTTGAAGTCGACGCCGCCGAGGGTGATCGTCGAGGCGAAGACGGCGCGGGCGCTCGAGAAGCCCTCCATGTCGCCGATGGTCTTGGTGGAGACCGTGCCGTCGATCAGCTTGGTGAGGCCGAGGTTCATGCCGGTCAGCATCAGGAAGGTGCCGAGCGTCACGATGAAGCTGGGCAGCTTGGTGCGGGTGAGCACGAAGCCGTTGAAGGCGCCGATGGCGAGGGTGGCCGGCAGCGAGACGCCGACGCCGACCCAGGTGTTCGCCGTCATCTGGTAGCTGAACATCGACGAGATCAGCGCGGAGGACGTCACGAGGACGCCGGCCGACAGGTCGAACTCGCCGCCGATCATCAGCAGGGCGACCGGTACGGCCATGATGCCGATGGTCGAGGAGGCGTACAGGACCGTGCTGAGGCTGGAGGCGCGCAGGAAGCCGTCGGCGGCGAAGGCGAAGAAGGCGAGGACGGCCAGGGCGCCGACGACCGAGCCCAGTTCCGGGCGGGCGAGCAGGGTCCGCAGGACCGAGGCCGGCGCAATCCTCTCGTCGGCCGTCTTGCCGTCGGTGCGGTCCACGGTCGCGGTCATCGGGTGCCCCGGTCGGTGTACTCCGCCAGCGCGGACGCCTGGTCCTTGGTGATGATCTGCGGGCCGGTCAGGACCGGCTTGCCGCCGCCGAGGACGTCGGCGTTGTACTTGTACAGCCACAGCAGGTCGACGGCCTGGTAGCCCTGGAGATACGGCTGCTGGTCCACGGCGAAGCCGAGGGTGCCGTCCTTCAGCGCGGCCGCGACCTTGGCGTTGAGGTCGAAGGTGTCGATCTCGGCCTTGCTGCCCGCGTCCGTCCTGGCCTTCACGGCGGTGTCGGCGTAGGGCGCACCGAGGGTGACGACGGAGTCGATCGAGGTGTCGGCCTGGAGCTTGGCCTCGATCGCGGACTGCACGTCGGGCATGTTGGTGCCGTTGACGTAGAGCTTGCGCAGTGTGCCGCGGAAGGTCTCGGCGACGCCGTCGCAGCGCTGCTCGTGGCCGACGTTGCCCTGCTCGTGCAGCACGCACAGGGCCTTCTTCCGGCCGCGCCGGTTCAGCTCGTCGCCGACGGCCTCGCCGGCGATGGTCTCGTCCTGGCCGATGTGGGTGAGGGCACCGAAGGCCCTGGACTCCTCGGAGCCGGAGTTCACCGTGATCACCGGGATGCCGGCCTTCTCGGCGCGGGCCACGGCGGCCTTCATGGCGTCCGGCTTGGCGAGGGTGACGATGATGCCGTCGACCTTCTTGTCCACGGCGGCGTCCACCAGCTGGGCCTGCTGCTGGGCCTCGTCGTCGTGCGAGTACAGGAAGTTGATGTTGTCCTTGATCGCCGCCTGCTTGGCGCCGCTCTGGACGATGTCCCAGAAGGTGTCGCCGTCCCCCGAGTGAGTGATCATCGCGAAGGTCCAGCGCGGGGTGTTCACCGCCGCTCTCCCCTGGGCCGCGGCGGCCTTGCGGGCGTCCTCCGCCCGCTTGCCTCCGGTGCTGCTGCACGCCGCGAGGGACACGGAGAGTGTCCCCGCCAGCGCTATGCCTACCCAGGTCCGAAACCGTGCCACGAGGCCGTGCCCTTCTTGCTGTGCTCTTGCTGCTCCGACGTGCGTGAGGGGCGGGCGACCTCACCGTCGGTGCCTGCCGGCGGTGACCTCACCAGCCCCAAACGCTCCAGTATCGAACACAGGGAACGCGCATGACACGACCGGGGGACCACGCCCGGTCGCATTGTCCGGACATTGCGACGAAAGACGTCCGGACGGTGCGAGGAGCGCCGGGGCTCCCTCAGGGCCGGACGAGCAGCTGGAACTCGAAGGAGTAGCGGCTGGGGCGGTAGGTGTGGTCGCCGAACTCGACCGCGCGGCCGGTGTCGTCGAAGGTGGTGCGCTGCATGGTGAGCAGCGGGGCCCCCTCGGCCTCGGTGAGCCGCTCGGCCTCGGCGGCCGTGGCGCCTCGGGCGCCGATGGACTGGCGGGCGCTGTGCAGGGTGATCCCGGCGGACCGCATCAGCCGGTACAGACCGGTGGCCTCCAGCTGGTCGGTGTCCAGGTCCAGCAGGCCCAGGGGCAGGTGGTTGATCAGATAGGCCATCGGCTCGCCGTGCGCGAGACGGAGCCGCTCGATGCGGTGGACGTCACCGCCCTCGGTGACACCGAGCGCGGCGGCGACCGTGGCGGAGGCCGGAACGACCGTGTTGACCAGCACCTTGGTCGCGGGGCGCTGGCCGGCCGCCTCCAGGTCGTCGTAGAGGCTGCTCAGCTCCAGCGGACGCTTGACCTGGCTGTGCACGACCTGTGTGCCCACGCCCCGGCGCCGGACGAGCAGCCCCTTGTCGACGAGGGACTGGATGGCCTGACGGACGGTCGGCCGGGACAGGCCGAGCCGCGCGGCCAGCTCGATCTCGTTGCCCAGCAGGCTGCCCGGGGTGAGGGTGCCGTGTTCGATGGCTGCCTCCAGCTGCTGGGAGAGCTGGAAGTACAACGGCACCGGGGAGCTACGGTCCACACGGAGGTCGAGCGACACGGTCGGGTCCACATCTGGTTTCGGCACGGGCCGAGCGTAGCCCCGTGCATGGTTGACGGGAAGTCGTGTAGTTCGGTTGTCCGGACATACGCATTGACAGCGTACGGGGTCCGCCCTCACTTTGTTTCCATGCGCATCGGGGTCATCGGTACGGGCCGCATCGGCACCCTTCACGCGAGGACGCTCAGCCGCCACCGCGAGGTCGGCTCCCTGATCCTGACCGACGCGGACCCGGCGCGGGCGCAGGCGCTGGCGCACCGGCTGGGCGAGACGGTCGCGCCGGGCGTGGACGAGATCTTCAAGTGGGGCGTGGACGCCGTGGTGATCACCACGGCCACGGCGGCCCACGCCGAACTCATCGGCCGGGCGGCCCGCTCGGGCCTGCCGGTCTTCTGCGAGAAACCCATCGCGCTGGACCTGCCGGGCACGCTTCAGGCGCTCGCCGACGTGGAGACCGCCGGGACCGTCCTTCAGATGGGCTTCCAGCGGCGGTTCGACGCGGGCTACGCCGGCGCCCGGGAGGCCGTGGCCACGGGCCGGCTCGGCAGGCTGCACACCGTACGGGCCATGACCTGCGACCAGTCCCCGCCCCCGGCCGAGTGGCTGCCGCTGTCCGGCGGGCTGTTCCGGGACACGCTGATCCACGACTTCGACGTGCTGCGCTGGGTGACGGGCCGGGAGGTGACCGACGTGTACGCCACCGGGTCGGACGCCGGTCCCGCGATGTTCCGCGAGGCCGGTGACGTGGACACGGGCGCGGCCCTGCTCACGCTGGACGACGGCACGCTGGCCACGGCGACGGCGACCCGGCTGAACGGCGCCGGCTACGACGTCCGCATGGAACTGGCCGGGGAGCGCGACACGGTGGTGGTGGGCCTGGACGACCGCACGCCCCTGGCATCCACCGAACCGACCGGGCCGCCACCGGCGGACAAGCCGTGGGCGGGGTTCCTGGAGCGGTTCGGGCCCGCCTACGAGGCCGAGCTGAACGCCTTCGTGGAGGTGGTCCGCGGCGAACGCGCCAACCCGTGCGACGGCCACGAGGCGTTGCAGGCGCTGCGGATCGCCGAGGCCTGCGAGATCTCCCGCCAAAACCGGCGCCCGGTGGCCCTCACCGAGATCCCGGACCGGCCCCGGCCGTCGCACGACTGAGCATCGCCCACGGACCCGGCGCCCGGCTGAGCGTCGCCCACGGACCCGGCGCCCGGCTGAGCGTCGCCCACGGACCCGGCGCCCGGCTGAGCGTCGCCCACGGACCCGGCACCCCGGCCACCACCCGGGCACGGGCCACCGGATCACCGATCACCGAGCCACCCGGCCACCGGACCACCCGGCCACCGGACCACCCGATCACCGAGCCACCCGGCCACCGGGCCACCGGGCCACCGGGCCACCGGGCCACCGGGCCACCGGGCCACCGGCGCCTGTTACCACCGCACCGGCAGGCTCCGCACGCCTCTCATCAGCATGCCCGGCAGCCACTCCCCCGGCTCGCCGTCCAGGGCGAGGCCGGGGGCGCGCTCCAGGAGGGTGCCGATCGCGGTCCTGCCCTCCAGGCGGGCCAGGGGTGCGCCCAGGCAGTAGTGGATGCCGTGGCCGAAGGCGAGGTGACCGCGGGTGTCACGGCGGATGTCGAAGCGGTCCGGGTCGGCGTAGCGGGCGCCGTCGCGCTGGGCGGCGGTGAGGCCGATCAGCACGTCGTCGCCCTGCGCGATGCCGACGCCCGCGATCTCCAGGGGCTCGGCGGCGTACCGGAACGTAGCGTTCTCCACGGGGCCCTCCCAGCGCAGCGTCTCCTCCACCGCTCCGTCGAGGAGGGTCATGTCGGCGCGCAGGGCCGCCAGTTGGGCGGGATGGGTGAGCAGGGCGAGCACGCCGTTGCCGATGAGGTTGACCGTGGTCTCGTGGCCCGCGACGAGCAGGAGGAAGGCCATGCCCCGCAGTTCCCGCACGGAGAGCCGGTCGCCGTCCTCGGAGGTGGTGCGGATCAGATCGCTGAGCAGGTCGTCCGTGGGTCCGGCGCAGCGCTTGTCCTCGATCAGCTCGTCGAGGTACTCGGCGAGGCGGACGATCGCGGCGTGCTCGGCATCGGCACCGGTGGGCGCGACCACCTCCGTGGAGATCATCCGGAACTCCGCGCGGTCCATCTCGGGCACGCCGAGCAGCTCGCAGATGACCGTGATCGGCAGGGGGTAGGCGAGGGAGTCGATGAGGTCGGCGCGGCCGTGCGGCAGCATCTCGTCGAGCAGGCCGTCGGTGATCTGCCGGATCCGCGGGCGCAGTTGCTCGACCCGGCGCGCGGTGAAGGCCCGCGTGACGAGGCCGCGCAGACGTGTGTGCTGCGGCGGGTCGGCGACCAGCAGATATTTGCCGATCAGTTGCTCGTCCAGCGGTACGGTGCCGAGCTTGGCGATGTCCTTGGCCAGCCGCTGGTCGGCGAGGGCGGCCCGGGCCTCCTCGTATCCCACGACGAGCCAGGTCTCCCAGTCCCCGCCCGGCATGGCGAGCCGGACCCGGTGCACGGGCCCCTGTTCGCGCAGGCGTGCGTACACCGGGTGCGGATCCCGGCGCAGTACGTCGGCCGATCCCGTCAGGTCGATCACTCGTTCCATGTCCTCCCCTAGGGCCTGCCCGAGGCCACGGCCGTCGGCCGTCATTGGGACAACGCGTACGGCGTCCGGCTAGTGCCCGTCCTCGCTCTCCAGCAGCCCGGCGTCGTAGGCGAGCAGCGCGATCTGGACCCGGTTGTCGAGGCCGAGCTTGGCGAGGATGCGCGAGACGTGGGCCTTGACGGTGGCCACGCTGATGAAGAGTTCGGCGGCGATCCCGGCGTTGGCGAGTCCGCGGCCGACGCCGACGGCGACCTCGCGTTCGCGGTCGTTGAGGACGGCGAGCCGTTCCCGCGCGCGGGTCTGCCGGGCGTCGGCCGCGGTGCCGGCCGCGTGCCGCATCAGCTGCCGGGTGACGGCGGGCGACAGGACCGGGTCTCCGGCGGCGACCCGGCGCACGGCGGCGACGATCTCGGCGGGCGGGGTGTCCTTGAGTACGAAGCCGGCGGCGCCGGCGCGCAGGGCGTGCAGCACCTGTTCGTCGGCGTGGAAGGTGGTGAGCACCACGACCTGCGGGGCGTCCGGCCTGGCGCGCAGCCGTCGGGTCGCGGTGATCCCGTCCACCGACGGCATCCGGATGTCCATCAGGACGACGTCCGGCCTGGTCCGCCGCACGAGTTCGTCGGCCTCGGCGCCGTCGGCGGCCTCCCCGACGACCTCGATGTCCTCGGCCCCGCCGATCATCAGCGCCAGACCGGCGCGTACCAGGGGGTCGTCGTCCACGAGGAGGAGTCTGATCGGCGTCGCAGTCATGGGGTCACGTAATCATGATCGGGGAGCGGGGGACGGGGGATTCGGCCTACGGCGGGCGGCACGCGCACGCGTACCGGGTCCGCGTGCGGGCCGGCGCGGACGAGGGCCCTCAGGGCGGCGGCCCCGCATGCCGGACGGGCCTGCGGGCACGCGGGGACGACGACGTCCCTCGGGGCGACGGGCTCAAGCGCCGGATGGGCGCGCACGCACCCGGAGACGACGTCCCTGGGGGTTACGGGCCCAAGCGCCGGATGGGCGCGCACGCCCCCGAAGACGACGACCCTCAGGGCTACGGCCCCAAACGCCGGATGGGCGCGCACGCCCCCGAAGACGACGACCCTCAGGGCTACGGCCCCAAACGCCGGATGGGCGCGCACGCACCCGGAGACGACGACCCTCAGGGCTACGGCCCCACGCGCCGGATGTGCGCGCGGGCAGGCGGACGAGGCGTCCCTCAGGGGGGCCACGGCAGCCACCCCCGCACCTCGAACCCTCCGTCGGGACGCGTGCCGTGCTCCAGGCGTCCCCCCGCCAGCGTGGCCCGTTCGGTGAGGCCGATCAGGCCCTGGCCGGAGCCGGGCACGGGCGGGATCTCGGGGGGCGGCGCGGGGTTGGCGACGGTGACCGTCAGGCCGTCGCCGGGGGCGCCGGTGAG
The DNA here is from genome assembly GCF_016741855.1 of Streptomyces musisoli. Lineage (GTDB taxonomy): Bacteria > Actinomycetota > Actinomycetes > Streptomycetales > Streptomycetaceae > Streptomyces > Streptomyces musisoli. The sequence continues at coordinate 657,140 of NZ_JAERRH010000001.1, forward strand.
ACGGACCGCGACCTCGGTCCCGGGGGCGTGCTTGCGGGCGTTGGTCAGGGCCTCCTGGGCGATCCGGTAGGCGGTGCGGCCGACGGAGACGGGGACGGCGGCCGGGTCGGCGACGCGGTGGTCGAGGGCGACCTCCATGCCGGCCTCGCGGCACTCGGCGACGAGCGCGTCCAGCGCTGCCAGCGTCGGCTGGGGACGCCCGCCGGAGGACTCGTCGGACTCGCCGGCCCGCAGTACGCCGATGATCTCGCGCAGATCCTGGAGGGCCTCGTGGGCGCTCTCCCGGATCACCCCGGCGGCGCGCGCGACCTCCTCGCGGGGCGCGTCCGGCCGGAACTCCAGAGCGCCCGCGTGCACGCTGAGCAGGGTGAGCCGGTGGGCGAGCACGTCGTGCATCTCTCGGGCGATGGCCTCACGGGCGAGGCGCTGTGCCTGCTCGGCACGCAGCCGTGCCTCGGTCTCCGCCCGGTGCGCCCGGTCCCGGAGGCTGAGCATCAGCATCCGTTTGGAGCGGACGAACATGCCCCAGCCGGTGATCGACACGGTGAGCAGCGTGGTGAAGGTGACGACGCCGAGGTAGGGCAGGTCGGGGTCGGGCCGCACCCAGTAGAGGAGCGGGGCCAGCGCGAGGCCGACGCCGCCGATCCAGGCGACGTACCGGAAGGGCCGGTGCACGGCGAGGGTGAACAGGGCGACCATCGCCGCGCCGCCCGAGGTGTTGGACAGCAGGCCGACCGGGATCATGGCGACGGCTAGCCCCACCGGCCACCGGCGGCGCAGCCAGACCGCACCGCAGGAGAGGGCGCCCAGCGTCTGGTCGAGGACGGCAAGGGGGTGCGGCAGGCCGGCTTCCTCGGGCAGGGACTGCGCCGCCGCCAGGCCGATGCCGACGGCCAGGAGGAAGCAGAAGAAGTCGACGACCCAGTCGCGCGCCGTGCGCCGCGGCCGTCGGCCGGGGGCCCCGGCGTCCGGGTCCAGTTCATGCACCAGCGCGGACGGGAACAGCCACCGGCGGCCCGTGAACTCTCTCGGCGCCCGCGCCTGCTCGTCATCGCTCACGGCCGACAAATCTACGCACGGATCGCGTGCCGCCGCCGCCCCGTGGCCCGGATCGCCGACCGATCGCCCGGGATCACCGACCAAAGTCGCACCGCGGTGTACTTTCGGCGCCGCCCGCCGGCGCGAGCGCAGCCTTTCGATGCCGGGCGCTCTTCCCTCGGCCGATGCGCCGAAGGGCGCCGCGGGGCGAGAGTCGTGGCGTGAAACAGGTATTGGAGCTTCTCGGATTCGTCGCCCTGGCACAGGGCGTGATGGGCATCGTGCACGAGTTCACCGACTGGCAGGTGGGCGTCGTGCAGCGGATCGGCTTCCTCGACGGCTACGAGGTCTACGCGAGCATCGCGCTCGTGGTGCTCGCGTTCGCTCTGTTCGCCGCCGCGGAGAGCGTCGGAAGGGCCGGCTGAACCGGGGCAGTTGTGGGGACCGCGTGGGGATGATGGGGCTCGGGTGAACGCGCGGAGAATTGATCGGACCTACCGGCGAACCCTGAGTGATTGTCATTGACATGCCATGCTCTACGCGCGTCACCATGAGGGCCATGAGATTCCCCCCACGCGCAACACGCATCGGCGCAGCAGCCGCCCTCCTCTCCGCCCTCCTCGTGGGCGGCACCGTCTCCGCCACCACGGCGGACGCCGCCGCCCGGTCCGTCGGCAGCGTCTGCTACGGCGACCTGCCCTCCCAGGCGCACGACACGCTGAAGCTGATCGAACAGGGCGGTCCCTACCCGTACTCGCAGGACGGGACCGTCTTCTCGAACCGCGAAGGCGTCCTGCCCAGCCGGTCCAGCGGCTACTACCACGAGTACACCGTGATCACGCCGGGCTCCCCCACTCGCGGCGCGCGCCGCGTCGTCACCGGCGAGGAGCGCCAGGAGGACTACTACACGGCGGACCACTACGCCTCGTTCGACCTGATCGACTACGGCTGCTGAGTCCCCCCACGGACCGGTTCGAGGAGCGGCGCGACCCGTTGGAGGCCCGGCCCCGAGTGCGGCCGGGCCTCCTGCCGTCTCCGCGGCCGGCGGCCGGCTCAGGCCCCGTCCTGCAGGGCGCGGGACCCGTGCTCGGGGCGGCCCGCCGGAACGTGCTTGTCAACGGCTCGACCCCGCGGGGCCCGGAGCTGATCGGCTCAGCCGGAGTGTGTCGAGAACAGTCCCCCGGTCGGCCCCTGCTTGTCGCCGCCCTGGGCCTTCTTCAGGGCGTTGGCCAGGCCCTCGATGGTGAGGGACTGGAGGATCACCCGCCCGTCGCCCTCCAGGGTGGCCAGCGACAGGCCCTCGCCGCCGAAGACGGCGTTCATGATCCCCTGGCGGTTGAGGCCGCCGACGCGCTGGACGCCGTACCGGATGCCCTCCTCGAAGGCGACCACACAGCCGGTGTCGACCTCGATACGGCCGCCGAAGTCCGCCGGGTTCAGGTCGATGAAGTTGCCCGCGCCGGCGATGATCACCGTGCCGCGCCCGGTGAACTTCTCCAGGACGAAGCCCTCGCCGCCGCTCATGCCGGTCCGGCCGCCGCTGAAGGCGATGCCGAACTCGACGGAGGACTCGGCGGCCACGAAGGCGTCCTTCTCGGCGAACCACGCGCGCGTGCCGTCGAGCTCCAGGGCACGCATCTCACCGGGGAGTACGCCCGCGAAACCGACCGTGCCCTCGCCGCCCTGGGCGGTGAAGTACTGGAACGCCAGCGACTCGCCGGCGAGCATGCGCTGGCCGACCTGCATGGCGGTGCCCATGGCCTGGCGCAGCATGCCGCCCATGCCGCCGCCCGAGCCGTTCGCCGGCCGCCCGCCGTTGTCCGACGGCCCGGACAGCCGCGTCTCCATGGTCACGTTCGACGTCTTGAACAGGAACTTTCCGGCCTCGCAGTAGACGGTCTGGCCGGGGTACAGGTTGACGACCGCCATCTGCATGGCGTTGCCGACGATCTCTTGCTGAAGGGTCACGTGGGAGACAACGCGAGAGGTGGACGGAAGAGTTCCGCTACGGCGGGCGGGTTCACACGGGTGACGAGGTTCACCACGGGCGACGTGTGTGAACCCAGGTGACAGGTTCACCACGGGCGACATGGTGAACCCCAGGTGACCTGGTTCACCACGGGTGACGCGCGGGGCGCCCCGGTGCTGTCCCGGCCGGGGCGCCCCACGCGCGCGTGTGGACGGGGATCAGCCGCCCAGCTCCTGGTGGCGGGCCGCGAGGCCGCTCGCGCCCTGCTCGGTCAGGGAGCCGAACAGGCGCAGGCGGGAGATGCCGCCGTCGGGGAAGATGTCGATCCGCGCGTGGGTGCCGACCGCCGGCTCGGGCAGCACGAAGCGGTGGTTGGTGTCGGGCTGGAGGCGGGTGCGCGGGAGGACCTCGGTCCACTCGCCGTCCTCGCCGTCCTTGACGGACACGGACGCCCAGCCGGCGCTGTTGCCCTTCAGATAGGCCGTGTCGATCTCGGCCGCGCGGATCCGGGACTGGGCGGCGAGCCGGTAGCGGATCCAGTCGTTGCCCTGGTCGCGGCGGCGGCGGGTCTCCCAGCCGTCGTCCATCTTGCGGGAGCGGCCCGGCTGGATGGTGTTGGTGGCCGGGGAGTAGAAGAGGTTGGAGGCGTCCTCGACCTGGCCGCCGTTCTCCAGGGCGACCACGTCGAAGGTGCCGAGGACCGCGAGCCACTCGGGGTCCGGGACGACCTCGCCGTACACCCGCAGACGGGCGATGCCGCCGTCGGGGTGCTGGTTGATCCGCAGGTGGGTGAAGCACTGCTCGGCCGAGACGGCGAAGCCGTTCGCCGCGTGCCCGCCGACCGGGGTGCGCGGCACCAGGGTCGTCCACTTCACGTCGTCGCAGAGCAGCTCCTCGGGCGAGGGCGAGCCGGGTACGCAGGCACCCTCGACGGAGACCGCCTGCGGGTAGTTGCCGCGGAAGTGGGCGGTGTCGACGACGATCCCGCGGATCACCCCGGGCGCGCCGAGGCGGACCAGCGCCCAGTCGTGGTCCTCGGCGGTCGGCCACGGGTGGCCGGCGGAGGCACCGCGCCGGCGGCGCGTCTCCCAGCCGTCCATGATCTTGCCCTTGTGCCCGAAGTGCTCGGGGTCGAACTCGGCCCGCTCGGGCACCAGGAGGTTCTCCCGCTGGGCGAAGAACTCGTCGTTGGCGGCGATGACACCGGCGCCGAGCTGCCGGTCGGCGAGGTTGGCGTACTGGGTGAAGGGGAAGTCGGCGGTGCGGTAGTCCGCGTACGGGTCGCCGCCTCCGTAGGGGTTCGCGTCGCCGGTGAAGCTGGGTATCGCCGTCACGGTGATCAGGGGGTCCTTTCTGGAGTCGGCGGGGTGCGGGTGGGGCCTTTCTCGGGCGGAGCCGAGAACGGGGGGAGGCTCACTGGGGGCGGCTGAGCAGCGTGCCCTTCGGCTCGGTGAACTCGCCGTCGGCGACGATGCGTTCGCCGCGCAGCCAGGTGGACTTGACGACGCCGTGCAGGGTCCTGCCGGCGTAGGCGGTGACCCGGTTGCGGTGCTGGAGGCCGGCCGGGTCGACGGTGAAGGTCTCGTCGGGGGCGAGGACGGCGAAGTCGGCGTCGCGGCCGGGGGCGATGGCGCCCTTGCGCGCGTCCAAGCCGACCAGGGCGGCGGTCCGCGTGGACATCCAGCGGACCACGTCCTCCAGACCGTGGCCGCGCTTGCGGGCCTCGGTCCAGACGGCCGGCAGGCTGAGCTGGAGGCCGGAGATGCCGCCCCACGCGGTGGCGAAGTCGTCGGTCTTCAGGTCGGCGGTGGAGGGCGAGTGGTCGGTGACCACACAGTCGATGGTGCCGTCGGCCAGTGCCTCCCACAGCAGGTCCTGGTTGCCGGCCTCGCGGATGGGCGGGCAGCACTTGAACTCGCTGGCGCCGTCCGGGACCTCCTCGGCGGTGAGGGTGAGGTAGTGCGGGCAGGTCTCCACCGTGAGGCGGACACCCTCGGCGCGGGCGGCGCGGATCAGTGGCAGGGCGTCGCTGGAGGACAGGTGCAGCACGTGGACGCGGGCGTTCAGCCGCCGGGCCTGCGCGACGAGGCTCGCGATGGCCGTGTCCTCGGCGTCGCGCGGGCGGGAGGCGAGGAAGTCGGCGTACCTCGGGCCCCCGTGCTGCGGGGCGGCGGCCAGGTGGTGCGGGTCCTCGGCGTGCACGATGAGCAGCCCGTCGAACCCGGCGATCTCCGCCATGGACTGGGCGAGCTGGTCCTGGTCGAGGTGCGGGAACTCGTCCACGCCGGACGGGGACAGGAAGGACTTGAAGCCGAAGACGCCGGCGTCGTGCAGCGGGCGCAGGTCCTTGACGTTGTCGGGCAGGGCGCCGCCCCAGAAGCCGACGTCGATGTGCGCCTTGTCCCGGGCCACGTCCTGCTTGACCCGCAGGTGGTCCACCGTCGTGGTGGGTGGCAGGGAGTTGAGGGGCATGTCCACGAGGGTGGTGATGCCGCCGGCCGCCGCCGCGCGGGTGGCGGTCCAGAAGCCCTCCCACTCGGTGCGGCCCGGGTCGTTGACGTGCACGTGGGTGTCGACCAGGCCGGGCAGCAGCACGTGGTCGCCGACGTCCTCCAGCCGTGCCGCGGCAGGTATGCCGGCGTCGTACGGCAGGACGGCCGTGATCTTCCCGGCGGAGACGGTGACCACGGCGGGCCTCGTCCCTTCCGGAGTGATCACGCGCGTCGAGCGCAGCACCAGTTCAGCGTCGGACACCCGAACCCCTCTCTACACCGCCGTTGTACGCCCGGGAAACGGGACTTACACCCACGTAACGGAATTCAACGTTCTGTTGAAGGAGTCTTCACTCCCACTTCTCCGCCGTCAAGAGGCGCACTCCCGGGCACGGTAACCGGGCTCCCCCTCTGGACGTTTCCATAAGGCGGAATTAGAATTCCAGCAGGCAGAACGTAGCTATGTACAAGCGGGGAGTCAACCGGCTGCCGGGTAGGCTTCTGCCCTCCCGTCAGTATCGAAAGGAACGCGCCGTGCCGACGTCCAGCGCCAGCACCACCGACTCCGCGAAGCCCTCCGCCGCCGGCGGGGTGCAGTCCCTGGAGCGCGCCTTCGATCTGCTCGAGCGGATGGCGGACGCGGGCGGCGAGGTGGGCCTGAGCGAACTGTCCGCGACCAGCGGGCTGCCGCTGCCCACCATCCACCGGCTGATGCGCACGCTGGTCGCCTGCGGCTACGTACGCCAGCAGGCCAACCGGCGGTACGCGCTCGGTCCCCGGCTGATCCGGCTCGGCGAGTCCGCCTCCCGGCTGCTCGGCACCTGGGCGCGGCCGTACCTGGCCCGGCTGGTGGAGGAGACCGGCGAGACGGCGAACATGGCACTGCTCGACGGCGACGAGATCGTGTACGTCGCCCAGGTGCCCTCGAAGCACTCGATGCGGATGTTCACGGAAGTGGGCCGACGGGTGCTTCCGCACTCGACCGGTGTGGGCAAGGCCCTGCTGGCCGGGGTGCCGGACGAGGAGGTGCGGGCCCTGCTGGCCCGTACGGGGATGCCGGCCGCGACGGACAAGACCATCACCACGCCGGAGGGGTTCCTCGCCGCGCTGGAGGACGTGCGGCAGACGGGGTACGCCGTCGACGACAACGAGCAGGAGATCGGGGTGCGGTGCCTCGCGGTGTCCGTGCCGGACTCTCCGACGGCCGCGGCGATCTCCATCTCCGGGCCGGCCGGGCGGGTCACCGAGGCCGCGACCGACAAGATCGTGCCGGTCCTCCAGCAGATCGCCCTCGAGCTGTCCCAGGCCCTGGCCAGTTCGGGCGCCTAGGTTCTTTCGTTCGGATCCGGCCTGATCCGAACGAGCGGCCCTGGGAGCGCGGTCCGCTCCGTTCCCGGGCGGGTGCGGGTGCGGGTGCGTCGCGGCCGGTCGCGCGGCTTCCCGCATCCCTGAGCGGGCCCGCGCGGCACACGCCCTCAGGTACGCGGCGGTTCACCGAAAAGATCCACCGCCTCGCGCACACCCCTGAGGCCCCGGGCCAGCGCACTCACCGAGCCGATCGCCGCCGCGATCAGTAACAGGCTGCCGCGCAGGCGCGGCGTCTCCGGGGCGCCGCCGGAGGCCATGGCCGCAAGGGAGGCCAGCTCGTTCTCGGCTATGCCCCGGTCGGGGAAGTCGGACGGTAACGCGGCGAGTTCGCGACGCAGCCGGGCCACCGCGCTCCGCAGTTCCGCCACCCTCGGGTCCTCGTCGCTGCCGGTCACCGGCCTCTGCCCCAAGCTCCGCAACACAGCCCTCCCCCTGGCACGCCGTCGTGCGCGGGACAGTAAACGCCACACCGTGCGGGAGCGCCACAGCGCGGACCGAAATTCAGCCCAACGGAACCGGGCCCGGAAAATCCGTCCGGTTCCGCCGCCGTCGGGTATGCAGGACCCATGACGGACAAGCGGGATCTTCAGGGGGATGTCGCGGGGCTGCTGCTCGCGGCGGGCGGCGGCAGAAGGCTCGGCGGACGCCCCAAGGCACTGCTGACGCACCGGGGGCGGCCCCTGGTCGAGCACGCGGTCGGCGTGCTGCGCGCGGCGGGGTGCGGGCGGATCCATGTGGTGCTGGGCGCCGGGGCGGACGAGGTGCGAGGCCGTGCCCGCCTGGCCGGCTGTGTCCTGGTGGACAACCCGGACTGGGCGCAGGGCATGGGATCCTCGCTGCGCGCGGGACTGGCCTCGCTCGCCGGGACGGGGGTGCACGCGGCCCTGGTCGGCCTGGTCGACCAGCCCGGCATCGGGGCGGCCGCGGCGGGCCGGGTACTCGGCGCCTACGAGGACGAGAAAACGCTGGTCTCGGCCGCCTATGACGGGGTACGCGGCCACCCCGTGCTGTTCGGCTCCGCCCACTGGGCGGGCATCGCGGAGACGGCCGTCGGGGACCGCGGGGCGCGGGCCTACCTCATGGCGCACGAGGCCCGGATCCGGCTCGTGGAGTGCGGGGACGTCGCCGAGCCGTACGACATCGACACCGAGGCCGACCTGAGCCACCTTGAGTGAACGGGGTGGCACCGAGCGCCACCTTGCCTCGACCCAGAGAATCTCGACATCAACAAACCATTGAAGTTCCACGATGAGGAAACTAGTATCCACTGTTCAGAAGCGTCCGACCGCACAGTGGGCGCTCACTGTCCTATTCGTGCCACTTGGCACCCGGTGCCACCGCTGAAGGAAGTGACAGCTCATGTCCGCACCAGCGCCGTCCCCGCTGGCCATCGTCGACGCCGAGCCCCTGCCCCGGCAGGAAGAGGTCCTCACGGACGCTGCGCTCGCCTTCGTGGCGGAGCTGCACCGGCGGTTCACCCCGCGCCGTGACGAACTCCTCGCCCGCCGGGCCGAGCGCCGCGCCGAGATCGCCCGCACCTCCACGCTCGACTTCCTCCCCGAGACGGCCGCGATCCGCGCGGACGACTCCTGGAAGGTCGCCCCGGCCCCGGCCGCGCTGAACGACCGGCGCGTCGAGATCACCGGCCCCACCGACCGCAAGATGACCATCAACGCGCTTAACTCGGGCGCCCGGGTCTGGCTCGCCGACTTCGAGGACGCCTCCGCTCCCACCTGGGAGAACGTCGTCCTCGGCCAGGCCAACCTGATCGACGCCTACACCCGGAACATCGACTTCACCGACGAGCGCACCGGCAAGTCGTACGCCCTGCGGCCGGACGAGGAGCTGGCGACCGTCGTCATGCGCCCGCGCGGCTGGCACCTGGACGAGCGGCACCTCGTCGACGCCGACGGCACGCCGGTGCCGGGCGCCTTCGTCGACTTCGGCCTGTACTTCTTCCACAACGCCCAGCGGCTGCTCGACCTCGGCAAGGGGCCGTACTTCTACCTGCCGAAGACCGAGTCGCACCTCGAAGCCCGGCTGTGGAACGACGTGTTCGTCTTCGCGCAGGACTACGTCGGCATCCCGCAGGGCACCGTCCGCGCGACCGTCCTGATCGAGACGATCACGGCCGCGTACGAGATGGAGGAGATCCTCTACGAACTCCGCGACCACGCCGCCGGGCTGAACGCCGGCCGCTGGGACTACCTGTTCTCCATCGTGAAGAACTTCCGTGACGGCGGAGCCAGGTTCGTCCTGCCGGACCGCAACGCGGTGACGATGACCGCCCCGTTCATGCGGGCGTACACCGAACTCCTCGTCCGCACCTGCCACAAGCGCGGCGCGCACGCCATCGGCGGCATGGCGGCCTTCATCCCGTCCCGGCGCGACGCCGAGGTCAACAAGGTGGCCTTCGAGAAGGTCCGCGCCGACAAGGACCGGGAGGCCGGCGACGGCTTCGACGGCTCCTGGGTGGCTCACCCCGACCTGGTGCCGATCGCCATGGAGTCCTTCGACAAGGTCCTCGGCGACAAGCCCAACCAGAAGGACCGGCTGCGCGAGGACGTCCGCGTCGAGGCCGCCGAGCTGATCGCGATCGACTCGCTGGACGCCAAGCCGACGTACAACGGCCTGGTCAACGCCGTCCAGGTGGGCATCCGTTACATCGAGGCATGGCTGCGCGGGCTCGGCGCGGTCGCCATCTTCAACCTCATGGAGGACGCGGCCACCGCCGAGATCTCCCGCTCGCAGATCTGGCAGTGGATCAACGCCGGTGTCGAGTTCGAGAACGGCGACAGGGCCACGCCGGAGCTGGCCCGCAAGGTCGCGGCCGAGGAACTCGACGCCATCCGCAAGGAGATCGGCGAGGAGGCCTTCGCGGCCGGCCACTGGCAGGAGGCGCACGATCTGCTGCTGACGGTGGCCCTGGACGAGGACTACGCCGACTTCCTCACGCTGCCGGCGTACCAGCAGCTCAAGGGCTGACCTCGAGGACTGACCCGCACGAGGATCTCGCCGAGGATCTCACCGAGCGGCCCGGGAGCCTTCCCCGGGCCGCTCGGCCGTCTACCGGGGGAACCGACCGTCGCGGGCTCCGGGAGGCCGGGTCACCCAAGGTGCGTCGACCAGTCCTGTTCCGCCGCCGGCTTGCCGTGCAGGTCGGGGACCCGCTTCAGCCAGTCCGGGCGGCCCGCCTCGGTCTTCGCCGCGCGGGCGGCCTCCTCGGCCGCGAGCTCCTCGCTGCTCGGGAAGTCGGTGGGCAGCCACTCGGGCGAGAGCCGGACGCGGTCCAGCAGATAGCCGACGTAGGCGTCCCGGACGTCGTCGGGTGTGGCGAACCCGGCGTCCTCCGCGAGCCAGGCGTCCGGCACCTCGGCGACGATGCCGCGCAGCAGCTCCTTTGTCACCCGGGGCGCCAGTTCGGCGTCGGCGGCCCGCACGTCGGGGTCGTAGCGGCCGAGTGCGTGGTGCCGGAAGTCGTACCTGCGGCCCGGGGCGGTGGTGTCCCAGCGGTGGTGGAAGACCAGGGCGGCACCGTGGTCGATGAGCCACAGCCGCGGGGGCGCGGTGCCGAACGTGGGCCAGACCATCAGGTTGGAGCTGTGGACCGTGCGGTCGACGTTGACCGTGAGGGCGTCCAGCCAGACGATCCGGCCGGCCTCCAGCGGGTCCACCGGGAAGACCCGGGCGATGTCCGGGGTGAGGTCCCTTGCGCCCGGCAGGTAGTCCATGCCGAGGTTGAGACCCGCGCTGGCGCTGTGCAGCTCGCGCACCTCCTGGTGCGGCTCCGCGGCGGCGACGGCGGGGTCGAAGTGGACGAGGACCAGTTCCGGGAAGCGCAGTCCGAGCGCGCGGGCCAGCTCCCCGACGATGATCTCGGCGACCAGTGCCTTGTGGCCCTGGGCCGAGCCGGTGAACTTCACGACGTACGTGCCGAGGTCGTCGGCCTCGACGACTCCGGGCACGGAGCCGCCGGACCGCAGGGGGGTCACGTATCGAACAGCAGTCACGTCGCGCAGCACACCGGCCAGGGTAGACGCCTCGCGAAGACCGACGCCGAGCACCACCACACACCGGCCGCCCCTCCTGAAAACCGACGAGAAGATCACCGAGCACCGCCTGAACACCGGCGAGAGGAACACCGAGCACCGCTGGGCACCGGCGAGAAGCGAGTACCGCTGGGCACCGGCCATCGACCGCGGGCGCGTCGTGGCTGGTCGCGCAGTTCCCCGCGCCCCTACGGGGCACGGCACCTCGCGGAGAAGAACACGAGTACCGCTGGGCACCGGCCGTCCCCCGCGGCCGCATCGTGGCCGGTCGCGCAGTTCCCCGCGCCCCTACGGGGCGGCGGCCACCCCGCCACGGCGCCTCGCGGACCTCGCGGAGATCGGCGTCGCGTACCACTGCACACCGGCCGCCCCCTCCTGAACACCGGCCGTCCCCCGCGGGCGCGTCGTGGCTGGTCGCGCAGTTCCACGCGGCCCTGCGGGGCGGCGGCCACCCCGCCACAGTGCCTCGCGGAGATCGCGGAGATCGGCGTCGCGTACCACTGCACACCGGCCGCCCCCTCCTGAACACCGGCCGTCCCCCGGCGGGCGCGTCGTGGTCGGTCGCGCTGTTCCACGCGGCCCTGCGGGGCGGCGGGCGCCTCACTGGACGCCGTTCGTGGCCGGTTGCGCTTCCCTTGTCCTCCGGCGGTGGTCAGGGGGTTCGCAGGGGGTTCGGGAAGGGCAGGTAGCGGGCGTCCGCGCCGTCCGCGCCCGTCCAGCGCAGCAGCAGGTTGGTCTTGCCGGGCAGGGTCGGCGCGGTGAGCAGGGCGGGGATCTCGGGAAGGTCGTGGCGGGCGAGTTCGCGGCGGGCGGCGGGCCACGGGTCCAGCCCATGGTGGTCGGCGAGCGCGCCGGCGATCTCGGTGAGGTGGTTGACGACCAGGCAGTACACCAGCCGCTCCCAGCCGGCGGCCCGCGTGACGTCCGGCAGCAGTTTGGCGCCCTCGGCGTCGCGGAACAGGGCCTGCACGGGCGTGCCGGCCGCGTCCACGGCGACGAGGGTGTTCTGGAGGTGGGCCTCCAGCACCACCCCGTGGACGTCGAACGCGGCCAGGGCGGGCGGTACGACCTGCCGCAGGTACGCCTCCCACCAGCCGTCCGGATCGGCCGTGGCGGCCAGCGGGCTGCCCTCGAAGCCCTCGGCGAGACCCGCCGCGAGCAGCGGGGTGGCGCCCGGCAGGAGGTGGCCGCGCAGCCCGTCCCGGACCAGCACGGCCAGCTCCTCGAAGGCGAAGGCGGCAGTGCGGTAGCCACGGTCGCTCAGCCAGGCCGCGGACGGGCTCCGCTCCACGAGCGCCTCCCCGGCCGCGGACCGGCCCCGCTCCACGAGCGCCTCCCCGGCCGCGGACCGGCCCCGCTCCACGAGCGCCTCCCCGGCCGCGGACCGGCCCCGCTCCACGAGCGCGTCCCCGGCCGCGGACCGGCCGCGCTCCGTGAAGGCGTGCCTGGCGGCGGTGTCGGTACGGCGAAGCTTCCGCAGGTCGTGACGCCACAGCCGGCGGATGTCGTTGGTGATGCGGACGTCCAGGCTGAACTTCAGGAACAGATCGCGACGGGGCTCGTACACCGTGCGGACGGCGGCCGTGGGCCAGGTGTCGAAGGCGGTGGTGCCGAGCCGCAGCAGCCGGCCGTCGGCGAACGCGGGAGCCAGCTCGCGGGCGGTCAGGTCGAGCTGCCAGGGATGGGCGGGCAGCAGCCGGTAGCCGGGCGGGGCAGTGCCGAGCGCGTCCAGGGCACTGGTGTCGCCCTCCTCGGCCACCTGGTCCTCGCGGACACCGAGCAGCGCCAGCGGGAACCGGGCGTGCGCCTCGGGGGCGTACGGCAGCCAGGAGGCGGCCGGGCCGCCGCCGCGCGCCTTGGGGGCCGGGTGGTACGGATGGCCGGTGAGCAGGGACTGCTCGGAACGCAGATACGGGTCCCCGGGCGGGGTGGCCCGGGCGCGGGCGGTGAGCAGGGCGGCGACCGTGTCCCGGCTGTCGATCATCTCGGCCGGCAGGTCGCCGCCGGGCAGCCCGGTGTACCGGCGCAGTTCCTCGGCGACCAGTTTGACCAGCTCCGGGTGGCCGATGCGGCGCCAGGTCCCGGCCGTGTACAGCTCGGGGTCCGAGGGGCGCCGCCCGGCGCGCACCCGCAGCAGGCGTCCGCCCGGCAGCCGGTGGACGCGGCGGTCCCCGGCCGCGTCCGGGAGCGGCTCGGCGACCTCGCGCAGCAGGCAGTTGAGCAGGGGCGCGGCCGCGTACGCGTCGGCGCTGCGGCCGACCTCGCCGCTGGCCGCGTCGGCGCGGCGGCCGGCCTCGCCGGTAGCCGCGTCGGCGCTGCGGCCAACCTCGCCAGTGGCCGCGTCGGCGCGGCGGCCAACCTCGCCGGTAGCCGCGTCGGCGCTGCGGCCAACCTCGCCGGTAGCCGCGTCGGCGCGGCGGCCAACCTCGCCGGTAGCCGCGTCGGCGCGGCGGCCAACCTCGCCAGTGGCCGCGTCGGCGCTGCGGCCAACCTCGCCGGTAGCCGCGTCGGCGCTGCGGCCAACCTCGCCGGTAGCCGCGTCGGCGCTGCGGCCAACCTCGCCAGTGGCCGCGTCGGCGCTGCGGCCAACCTCGCCGGTAGCCGCGTCGGCGCGGCGGTCGGCCTCGCCGCTGGTCGCGGCGGCGCGGCGGCCGGTCTCGCCGGTGGGGGGTGTGAGGTCCACGCGTTCCATTCGTCCGTCGTCCAGGGCCCGCGGTCGTCCCCGCGCACACCAGTGCGCCGTCCGGGGCCGGTGATGATCAGTATGGCTGTCGTCCCCGGCAGTCCCCGACTATCGTGCCGTGCCCGCGTACCCGAGGAGCCCTGCCGTGCACCGTCCCCCCATCGCCGAGGCCGAGATCGCCGAGGAGCTGGCCGCCGTCCGGCCCGGTCTGCTGCCCCGGTACGCGGCGGAGCTGCCCGGTGCCCGCGCCGCCGTGCTGACCCGGCTGTGGCGGGCGCTGGCCCATGAGCCGTTGCCGTGGCTCACCGCCCGGGCGCCGGGGACGCACGGCCTCGCCCTGCGCCTCGCCGACGGCCGGACCCTGCACGGGCCGCCCGCGGACCCGTACGCCACCAGCGCGTACGTCACCGCGGTGCGCCTGGACCGGGAGCGGTACGACGATCCGGCTCGGCTGACGGCCGCGCTCGGGGTGCCGCACGCGTCCGCGTTCGCGGCGGAACTGGCCGGGAGTGTGGCCTCGCTGGCGCTGTCCCGGGCGGCCGCCGATCACCCGAAGGAGTGGCCGGACCAGGACTGGGAGTGGGAGCAACGAGTGGTCGACGGGCACCCGTTCCATCCGAACTGCCGCTCCCGGCCCGGTTTCTCGGTGGCGGAGCAGCTGGCGTACGGGCCGGAGCACAGGCCCGTGGTCGCTCTGGGCACGGTGCCGGTACCGGCGGCCGACTGTCTGCTGTCCGGTGACTGGCCCGCGGAACTCCGTTCCCGTGACCGGCTGTTGCTGCCGGTGCACCCCTGGCAGGCCGCTCATGTCCTCCGGCGGCCGGTCGACGCCTGGCGGCCGGCCCGTCCGCTGATGTCGCTGCGTACCCTGGCGCTGCCCGGCGGCCCGCATGTGAAGACCGCGCTCAGCGCCCGGCTGACCTCGTCGGTGCGGGACATCTCCCCCTACTCGGTACGGGTCGCGGCGCCCCTGTCCGACTTCGCCGAGGACCTGGCCGCGCGCACCGGCGGGCTGCTGCACATCACCCGCACGCTGGGGGCGGTCACGGCCCACTCCCCCGACCTGGCCGCGTTGCTGCGGGAGTCGCCGGCGGTGTACGCCGCTCCCGGCGAACGCGTCCTGCCGGTGGCGGCCCTCGCCACCACGTCCCTGCCCGACTCCCCCGCCTGGCTGGCCGCGTTCGCCCGGCTGGCGCTCACGGTGGGCCTGCGCCTGCTGGATCTCGGCGTGGCCCTGGAGGCGCACGGCCAGAACCTCCTGGTGATCCTGTCGCCCGACGGCACTCCCCTGCGCCTGGTCTACCGCGACCTCGCGGACATCCGGATCAGCCCCGCCCGCCTGGCCCGTCACCGCATCACCCCGCCCGCCGTCACCGGCCGCCTGATCACCGACGACGAGACCGCCCTGCGCCGCAAGCTGTTCGGCTCCCTGGTGGCGGGCGCGCTGGCGGGCACGGCGGGCTCGGGTCCGGCGCTGGCCGCCGCCCTCGAGACCGTCCTGCCGGGCCTTCCCGCCACCTCGGACCTGATCGCGCTGCGCGAAGGCCCGCTGCCGGCGAAAGCGTTGACCCTGATGCGGCTCTCGCCCGGCCACGCCGGGGACATCTGGACGGCCCTGCCCCATCCTTGCGCGACTCCGTTCCCGGTGACCGGCTGATTTCGCGTCATGTCCGGCGACGGCCCGGCGCGGCCGCGCGGCCCAGGGTCTTTCGTTTGGATCAGGCCGGATCAGGGAGCGCGGTCTGGTGATGGGGGCAGCTGCCCCACGGTGCCAGGGCCCGCGAGCCGGCATGATCCAAACGAGGGGCCCTGGGGACCAGGGCGCCGCAGGGGCCGGACGGGGGTGTGGCGGGGCGCGCGTGCGATCGTCACCCGGCGTTTTGTAGTCCGACGTATCTGATCAATAGGATCCGGCGATGATCAGAAGACAACGGCTGGCGGCAGGCGTCTGCGCCCTGCTCGCCGCCCTGACGGCCGGGATCGCGTTCCCCGCCGGCGCGGTCGCCGACGAGACGGAACAGGCCGCCCCGAAGGTCGAACTGGTGCTGGACGTCAGCGGTTCCATGCGCACCCGTGACATAGACGGCGGCACCCGGATGGCCGCGGCGAAGCAGGCGTTCAACGAGGTGCTGGACGCGACCCCGGAGGAGGTCCAGCTCGGCATCCGTACGCTCGGCGCCAACTACCACGGCAACGACCGCAAGGAGGGCTGCAAGGACACGGCGCAGCTCTACCCGGTCGGCCCGCTGAACCGGACCGACGCGAAGACGGCCGTGGCGACCCTGGCGCCGACCGGCTGGACCCCGATCGGGCCCGCGCTGCTGAAGGCGGCGGACGACCTGAACGGCGGTTCCGGCACCCGTCGTATCGTCCTGATCAGTGACGGTGAGGACACCTGCCAGCCGCTCGACCCGTGCGAGGTGGCCCGCGAGATAGCGGCCAAGGGCATCGGGCTGACCATCGACACCCTCGGCCTGGTGCCGGACGCCAAGACCCGTGCCCAGCTCAGCTGCATCGCGGACGCGACCGGCGGCACCTACACCGACGTCCGGCACAAGGAGGAACTGTCGGACCGCGTGGGCCAGTTGGTCGACCGGGCGGCCGATCCGGTGGTGACGCCGGTGGCCACCGAGGGCGCGGAGAGCTGCGAGAAGGCGCCGGCACTCAAGTCCGGGCTGTACACCGACCGTGAGGAGTTCGGGCAGCAGCGCTGGTACAAGGTGGCCGTCGAGCCCGGCCAGGAGCTGCGCGCCTCGGTGAGCGTGGCGGACGACCGGGCCGTCGGTCCGCACTACGGCGTGCTGCTGCGGGCGGTGACCGAGCACGGCCGCGAGATCGTGCGCGGTGAGGCCGCGGGCACCGGCCGCACGGACGTCATCTCCACCGGCCTGCGCTACCCGAAGGCGGACGGCGGCGACGACACGGCGGCCGCGGAGACGGTGTGTCTCCAGGTCACCCAGTCGTTCTCGGCGGCCTCCGGCGTGAAGACCACGCCCGGTCTGCCGCTGGAGATGACCGTCGACGTGGTCGACGGGCCGTCGGGGCACCACGACGTGGCCGCCTTCGGTCTCGGCCGCGGCTGGTGGCTGCTCGGCGCGCTGGTGCTGATCGGCTTCCTGGCCGGTCTGCTGTGGGGCTGGCTGTCGCGCTGGCGGGTCGCGGTCTGGAGGACGAACTGATGCGGATCACACGAGTGCTGGGCGCCGCGCTGCTGGCGCTGGGGCTGGCCGCCGGGCCGGCCGCCGCCGACCCCTCGCCCTCCCCGAGCGCCTCCGGCGACGGCAAGTCACCCACCCAGGCGGGTACCTCGTTCCGTACGGCGACGGAGATCGAGCAGGGACAGCGGGCCACCGCCTCCGGCTCCGCCGGTGACTACCTGTACTGGTCCTTCCCCGCCGACACCGGGCAGCGCCCCACTGTCGAGGCGACGGTGAAGCTCCCGGACACGCACGGTTCGCAGACCTGGCAGCTGGACGTGTACGACGGGCTGCGACGCCGCCAGGCCTGCCAGTACGGCGCCGCGACCCGCACCGCCGCACAGGGCGCCTCCTCGGTCGAACTGGCCTGTGTGCTGCGCACGGTGCGTGGCTGGGCAGAGCCGTGGGCCAACGACCCGCTGCCCGGCACGTACTACGTCCGGCTCACGGTGGTGGGCCTCGGCGCCTCGGACCTCGGCCAGCCGGTCGGCGCCGAGGTGCGCGTCGACTCCAAGGACATCGGCGGCGCGGCGGCCGTGGACGGCAGGCTGGGCAAGCCGCTGGTCCCCGGCATCGCCGTCAAGTCCGAGGCGGACGGGGACGATTCGAAGACCGCGGTGCTCTCCAGCTTCGGCTCGGACGACGGCTGGTCCTCCGGCTGGTGGTCCGACCGCTGGGTGTGGACCGCGATCGGCGCCGTGCTCGCGGCCCTCGCCGGGATCGGCGGGTACGCGCTGACGCGCGGGTCGGGGCGGCCGGGCAACGTGCCACCGCAGGTGTGACCACGAAGGGAGGCCCGCTCACCGGCGGGCCTCCCGTCTTTCCGCGCGCCGGCGTTCACGCCTCCGGCAGCGGACCGCGAAGGAAGGCCCGCTCGCCGGCGGGCCTCCCGTCTCTACGGGTGCCGGGCGTTCACGCCTCCCGCAGCGCCTTGGCGAGGGTGCCGTCGCCGGACACCGTCACCCGCCCGTTCCGCACCGCGTCCCGCAGGCCGGACTCGCCACGCGCCAGGGACTCACAGGTCTCCGCGTCCATCGCCAGCCGCGCGTCCGGCTCGCCCGGCGCGGGCCCGTCGCCGTACACCGGCCCGCCCTCCGCACCGACGTGGAGGTGGAATTCGCCTTCCTCCAGGGTGACTTCGACGACACCCTCGCCGTCCAGGGCGCGCAGCAGCGGCAGGGCGAACCAGTGCGCGCGCACCGCGTCGGTGGGCCCGCGCTCGCCCAGCTCCCCCTCGCCCCACCGGCCCAGCGCCTGGAGCACCGGCAGCAACTCCCGTCCGCGCGGGGTGAGTTCGTACACGTAAGCGGCACCCGGCGGCGGCAGTCGCCGTCGGGTCGCGAGGCCGTCCCGTTCCATGTCCTTCAGCCGTGAGGCGAGTACGTCCGTGCTCACGCCGGGCAGATCCGCGTGCAGGTCCGTGTAGCGGCGGGGACCGGCGAGCAGCTCCCGGACGATCAGCAGGGTCCAGCGGTCGCCGACGAGGTCGAGGGCGCGGGCTGCGGAGCAGTACTGGTCGTAGCTTCGGCGAGGTGGCATGCGACGCAGTCTAGACATGTTGTTGGACTTTCCAAGCTCTCACTTGGTAAAACCAAGTAACACGAGTTTCCGGAGGGGCGCATGGAGTTCCGGCAGTCCAACAAGCTCAGCGAGGTGTGCTACGAGATCCGGGGCCCGGTGATCGAGCACGCCAACGCGCTGGAGGAGGCGGGGCACAGCGTGCTGCGCCTGAACACCGGCAATCCCGCGGCCTTCGGATTCGAGGCGCCGGAGGAGATCCTCCAGGACATGATCCGGATGCTGCCGCAGGCGCACGGCTACACGGACTCCCGCGGCGTCCTCTCCGCGCGCCGCGCGGTCGCCCAGCGCTACCAGAACCTGGGCCTCGAAGTGGACGTGGACGACGTCTACCTGGGCAACGGCGTCTCGGAGCTGGTCTCCATGGCCGTCCAGGCCCTGGTCGAGGACGGCGACGAGATCCTCATCCCCGCGCCGGACTTCCCGCTCTGGACGGCGGTGACGACCCTGGCCGGCGGCAAGGCGGTCCACTACCTGTGCGACGAGCAGGCGGACTGGAACCCGGACCTGGCCGACATGGCGTCGAAGATCACCGACCGCACCAAGGCCGTGGTCATCATCAACCCGAACAACCCGACCGGCGCGGTGTACCCCAAGGAGGTCGTGGAGGGCATCCTCGACCTGGCCCGCCGGCACGGCCTGATGGTGTTCGCCGACGAGATCTACGACCAGATCCTGTACGACGACGCCGTCCACCACTCGGCCGCCGCGCTCGCCCCCGACCTGGTCGTCCTCACCTTCTGCGGCCTCTCCAAGACGTACCGGGTGGCGGGCTTCCGCAGCGGCTGGCTGGTGGTCACCGGCCCGAAGCAGCACGCCCGGGACTACCTGGAGGGGCTGACCATGCTGGCCTCCATGCGGCTGTGCGCCAACGCCCCAGCCCAGTTCGCCATCCAGGCAGCCCTCGGCGGACGCCAGTCCATCCACGAACTCACCCGGCCCGGCGGCAGGCTGCACGAACAGCGGACGGTGGCCTGGGAGAGGCTCAACGAGATCCCCGGCGTGTCCTGCGTCAAACCCAAGGGCGCGCTGTACGCGTTCCCGCGCATCGACCCCAAGGTGCACAGGATCCACGACGACGAGAAGTTCGTCCTGGACCTCCTGCTGCGCGAGAAGATCCAGGTGGTCCAGGGCACCGGCTTCAACTGGCCCTCCCCCGACCACTTCCGCATCCTGACCCTGCCGCACGCGGACGACCTGGAGGCGGCGATCGGCCGGATCGGCAGGTTCCTCGGAGGGTACCGGCAGTAGGCGCGGTCCCCCGGCGGCTACGGGGACGCCGTCGGCGCGAGCGAGCGGTGTCCGCCCGTCACGCGGCGGGGGCGATCTGCGCGCCGCCGGCCCTCCGCAGCTGTTCCCCCAGCACCGCCACCGTGTACCGGATCTGTTCCGGCGTGTGCGCGCTGGTGAGGAAGAACCGCAGCCGGGCCAGTTCTTCGGGAACCGCCGGATGCAGGATCGGGTTGACGCTGACGCCCTGTTCGAAGAGCGCGCGGGCCAGCCGCAGTGTCCGCACCGAGTCTCCCACGACACACGGCACGATCGGCGTGCCCTCGCTGCTGCCCGTGTCGACGCCCGCCTCGCGGGCCAGGCGCAGGAAAAGCGCCGCGTTCTCCCTGAGCCGGGTGAGGCGCTCCGGTTCGGCCCGCATCAGCCGCAGCGCGGCCAGTGCGGCGGCCGAGTCGGCGGGAGTCATGCCCGCGCTGTAGACGAAGCCCGGCGCGGTGTAGCGCAGATAGCCGACCACGGCACGACCGGCCGCGACGTAACCCCCGCACCCCGCCAGGGACTTGGACAGGGTGCCCATCCACAGGTCGACGTCCGGGCGCTCGACGCCGAAGTGTTCGCCGACACCACGCCCGGTGGCACCGAGCACACCGATGCTGTGCGCCTCGTCGACCATCAGCAGCGCCGCGTGCCGGCGCTTGACCGCGACCAGGCCCGGCAGGTCGGCGATGTCCCCGTCCATGCTGTACACGCCCTCCACCACGACCAGTACCCGTCGGTACCGGTTGCGGATCCCGGCGAGGAGTGCGTCCAGGGCCGCCGCGTCGTTGTGCGGGAAGGGCCGCCGCGTCGCGCCGGACAGCCTGCAGCCCTGCAAGATGCTGTCATGGGCGAGCGCGTCATGGACGATCAGGTCCCCCGGCCCGACGAGGTGCCCGATCACGGTGACGTTGGTGGCGTGCCCGCCGGTCAGGGTGATCGCTTCTTCGGCCCCCAGGGTGCGGGCGAGTTCGCCCTCCAGGTCGAGGTGGAGTGGACGGGTGCCGGACAGCAGCCGGCTGGCGGAAGCCGACGTGCCGTACCGGTCCACGGCCTCCTTGACGGCCTCGACCACCTGCGGGTGCGTGGCCAGGCCCAGGTAGTTGTACCCGGAGAAGGAGACGAGTTCCCGGCCGTCGACGACCGTCCGGTCCGTCATGCCGCGGTCGTGGACCAGGAAGTACGGGTTCGGCAGCCGGAGTTCACCGAGCACGCCGATCCGCGCGTGGTGTGCGGTGACCTCGGGGAAGCACTCGATGCGCCGCTGCTCCTCGGGCGGCGGGGCGCCGGCCTCCGGGGCGGCCTCCCCGATCATCGCCTGGACGCTCCCGACGGTCGGCCGGGCGCACCGCTCGTCGATCGTCAGCGAGGGCCAGCGGGCCTTCAGTGAGGCGAACAGGTCGGTCAGCATCAGCGAGTCGAAGCCGAGGTCGTCGACCAGGAGTTGACCGGCCCGCAGCCGCTCCACCGGGAAGGCGCTGACACGGGCGATGTGCTCGAGCACGGGGTCCTCGGCCTCGGGGGCCGGACAGGGAGCCGGCGGGGACAGTGGCCCGGGAGCGGCGGCCGCGGGCCGGGGCGGGGCGTCGGCCGTGGCCGTGACGGGCAGCGTGTCGCTCAGCTGCCTGAGGGCGGTGACCTGCTGCTGGATGAGGTCGAGCAGTTCGCGCATCGGGGCCTCCTGGGCCGGGGTGTCGGTGGCGTCGGCGGTGCGGTCGGTCGCGGGGCCGGATGACCGGACGGCCGGATCGTCGGCCGGATCGTCGGCCGCGGACCGGGGGCGGGGCGGGGTCTGGACGGGCGGCCGGGCCATGTCCGGCTTCCGGCCGGGACCCGGGCGGCGCACCCAGTAGGACCGCTCCTCCAGACGGGCCACCGGCAGGTCCAGTGGCCGGCGGTCGTCCTTCCGCACCAGGGACCGGGGGTCGACCGGGACACCCAGGACCGCCAGCCTGGCCAGGGCCCGGGGGAAGCCCCACGCGTCGTCCGGCGCGGTACCGGCGACGACGTGGACATCGGCGTGGTCGGTGAGGTTGCGGCGGACGGAGGCGAGGAGCGACCCGCCCCCCGTCACCTGGAGGAAGACACGGGCGCCCGCGTCGTAGGCGCTGCGCACGGCGTCGCCGAAGTGGACCGGCCCGGAGGTGTGGCGCGCCCACAGTTCCCGCAGCCGCCCCGGCTCGCCGCACACCGTGCCGCTCACGGCCGACACGAACGGCAGGCGGGGCGTGCCCAGGGGGCGGCGGGCGAGATCCGTTCGCACGGCGTCGTCGGCCCGGGCCAGGCGCGGCGAGTGGAAGGCACTGGACGCCTCCAGGACGGAGGCCGCGATCCCCGCCTCGGCACAGACCCGCCGCAGCGCCGCGATCCCTTCCTCGGTACCGCTCACCACGATCTGGCGCGCGTGGTTGAAGCACGCGAGCCACACGTCGTCGATGCCCCGCACGAGCCGCCGGCAGGTGTGCTTGTCGGCCTGCACGGCGAGCATCCCGCCACGGGACTCGGCCTCGGCCCCCTGCATCACCGCACCCCGGTGGGCGAGCAGCCGCAGGGTGTCCTCGTCGGTGAGGAAGCCGGCCGCCGCGGCCGCGGCGAACTCGCCGAGGCTGTGGCCGAGTACGAGGTCGGGGGCCACGCCGCACGCTGCCAGCAGCCGGGGGGCGGCGATCTGCACGGTGCCGAGCACCGGCTGGCACACCTCGGTGGCGGCGAGCCGCCGCCGCACCTCCTCGGGCGGGCGGTCGCCGTAGAGCAGACCGGACACGTCGGTCCCCGCCACGCCGCCCAGCACGCCGACGACGCGGCGGAACTCGGCGAACCTCCGGTGGAGGTCACGCAGCATGCCCGGCTGCTGACTGCCCTGTCCGGGGAAGACGAAGGCCACCCGGCGCCCGGCCGGCGGCAGGGGTGCGTCGGCGGCGAAGGCACCGTCACCGAGGTCGCCCCGGGTGCCCTCGGCCAGTTGCTGCCGGGCCCGGCGCAGCCGCTCGGTGAACCCGGCGGCATCGGCGGCCACGATGGCGAGCCTGCTGGGCAGCGGCGCACGGCCGGCCAGGGTGTGGGCCAGTGCCGCCATCGAGACGCCGGGCGTGTGCTCCAGGGCGGCGAGCAGCTCGCCGATGTGTTCCTGGAGCAGCTGCGGGCTGCCCGCCGAGACCAGGGCGAGCTGGGGTTCGGGCGCGGCCTGGGCCTGCGCCGGCCGCCGTACGGGGACGGGTGCCTGCTGCAGGACCACGTGGACGTTCGTGCCGCCGAAGCCGAACGAGCTGACGGCGGCGCACCGCGGGGCGCCGCCGTCCGGCCACGGCCGGACGGTGCCGGCGACGCGCAGGCCGGCGGCGTCGAGCCCGAGGGCCGGGTTGGGGGTGTAGTCCGGCTGGGGCACGACCGTACGGTGGTGCACCACCAGGGCGGTCTTGATCAGCCCCGCGATGCCCGCCGCGGACAGCGAGTGCCCGATGAGCGCCTTGGCCGAGGACAGGTAGCTCAGGCTGGGGTCCTCGTCCGGGTACTCGGCGCGCAGCCGGCGCAGCGCCTCCACCTCGACGCGGTCGCCGACCGTGGTGCCGGTGCCGTGGGCTTCGATGAATCCGACGGCCGAGGGCGGCAGGCCCGCGTCGGCGTAGGCGCGGCGCAGGGCCCGCAGCTGTCCTTCCGGCGTGGGGCTCAGGGGGCCGGGCGTGACGCCGTCGTTGGCCGAGCCGATGCCCTTGACGACGGCGTAGACACGGTCACCGGCGGCCAGCGCGTCCTTCAGGGGACGTACGACGACCGCGCCGGCACCTTCGCCCAGGACGAAGCCGTCGGCCCGTTCGTCGAACGGGCGGCACACCCCGTGGGCCGACAGCGCGCCGAGACGGGAGAAGCCCACGAGGCTGTCCGGGGTGAGACTGAGGTAGACGCCGCCGACGACGGCAGTGGTGCAGGTGCCCTGGCGCAGGTGGAGTACCGCCTGTTCCAGGGCGATCAGTGAGCCGGCGCACGCGGCGTCGACGGCGAAGCTGGGCCCGCCCAGCCCGAAGTGCCGGCTCACGGCGGCGGGCGCCATGCTGACCAGGCTTCCCGGAAGGGCGAAGGAGTCGGCGACCGCGAGCCGTGCCACGGCCCGGTCCTCGATCGCCCGCGCGAGGGCGGGGTCGGAAGAACCCTGGGCGATGCCGCGTGCCCTCAGGCTCGCCGTCATCAGCTCCCGGTAGTCGGACGCCGACAGGCCGAAGAAGACGCCGGTGCCGTCCCGGTCGAAGCCGCCCCGGCCGAGCCCCGCGTCGTCGAGGGCCTCGCGGGTGACATCGAGCATCAGCCGGTGCTGCGGGTCCATGGCCTCCGCGCGGCGGGGTGGCAGACCGTAGTGCGAGGCGGCGAAGCGGTCCACTCCGTCGAGGAAGGCGACCTGGTCGGTATAGGCGGTGTCCGGAGCGCACCGGTCGACGGGGTCGTGGAACGCGGCGTGGTTCCAGCGCTCCTTCGGGACGGGGGCGAACCGCGGGCGCGCGCCGAGGAGGAGCTGCCAGTAGGCGCGAGGGCCGTGGGCGCCGGGGAAGCGGCAGCCGAGGCCGACGACGGCGATGTCATTCATGGGAGACCTGCTTCTGTTCTGGTGCCCGGTGCGGGCAGCCGGTTCGGGAGGGGCGGTGGGGGGACGGGAACGGATAGGGGGACGGGGACGGGGACGGACAGGGGGACGGGGACGGGGGCGGTGACCGTCGGCCTCCGGGCGGCGGTGGCGGCGGGTGTGCCGGTGCCGTGCCTGGGGCGGGCCGGTGCAAGGGCTCCTGAGCCGGCCCGGACCGACCGCCGAAGGGCCACGGCGCCCACCAGTTCAGTCCGCCGGCGAGTCGCATGAACGCCGGCACGAGGACACCGCGCACGAGGCTCGCGTCGAGCAGGACGCCCAGGCCCGCCCCGATCCCGAAGAACTGCAGCAGGGCCACCCGGGAGGTACCGAAGGCGAGGAGCGTGAAGGCGAGCAGGGCGCCCGCCGTGGTGACGATGCCGCCGGTGCGGGCCACACCGGTCACGATCGCGTCGGCGGTGTCGTGTCCGGCGTCGTGCGCCTCCTTGATGCGGGCCAGCACGAAGACCTCGTAGTCGACCGAGAGCCCGAAGACGACGCAGAACAGCAGTACCGGCATGGTCGTGCTGAGCGGGCCGGGCGTGAACCCCAGCAGCGTCCGCAGGTGCCCGTCCTGGAAGACCCACACCATGGCGCCGAGGACCGCGGCGAGGCTCAGGCAGTTCAGCGCGATCGCCTTCAGCGGCAGCAGGAGGCTGCGGGAGAAGAGGAACAGCAGCAGGAAGGTGCTGCCGGCGATCGCGGCCGCGGCGAGGGGCAGCCGCCCGGCGATGGTGTCCTTCGCGTCGACGAGCGCGGCGCTCGGACCGCCGACGTGGATCTCGCTGTCCGCGGGCGTCGGCATCCCGCGGACGGCACGGACGAGGCGCTGGGCGGCGTTCGAGTGCGGGTCGGCCGCCGGCACCACCGAGAACAGCGCGGGAGCGCCGGGACCGGACGGCAGCAGGCGGGTCGCCGCGGAGCCCGGAGGGGCCACCCGGACGCCGTGCCGCCACACTCCGTACGGTCCGACGATCTCGGCCACGCCGGGCAGTGCGGACAGCCCGGGTGCGTAGTCGGGCGCGGTCCGGGGCGTACGGCTGGTGAAGAACACCGTGAGGGCGTCGGCGCTGCCCCGGTCGAAGTCGCCGCGCAGCAGGTCACCGGTCTGGCGGCTGGATGTGGTCCGGGGCAGCGCCCGGTCGTCGGGAGTCGCGAAGCCCGCGTGGGTGAACGGGGCCGCGAGCACCGCCAGCAGGGCCAGCACCGGCAGTGCGGCGAGCACCGGGCGGTGTACGACGCACCGTGCCAGCCGCTGCCAGAACCGCGAGGCGGAACCGGCCCGGGTCCTGCGGCGCCAGGGCACCGCCCACGCGTTCACGCGGCGGCCGAGCAGCGCCAGCAGCGCCGGCAGCACCGTCACGGCGGCGACCGCGGCGACGGCCACCACGCTGATGCCGGCGTAGGCGAAGGAGCGCAGGAAGTACGGCGGGAAGAGCAGCAGCGCCGCCAGCGCCGCGCAGACCGTGGCGGCGCTGAAGAAGATGGTGTGGCCCGCGGCGCATGCCGTTCGCCGGGCGGCCTCGCGGGGCTCGTGCCCGGCGGTCAGTTCCTCCCGGAACCGGGAGACGATCAGCAGCCCGTAGTCGATGCCCAGGCCGAGTCCGAGTGCGGTGGTCAGGTTCAGCGCGAACACCGACACATCGGTGACGCCGCCGATGAGGCTGAGGGCCAGCAGGGTCCCGCCGATCGCCAGTACGCCGATCAGCAGCGGCAGGGCCGCCGCCATCACACTGCCGAACACCAGGACCAGGAGCAGAAGGGTGCCGGGCAGGACGACGGCCTCGGCCCGTTTCAGGTCTGAGGCGGCCAGCTCCTGCATCTCGTGGTCGGCCAGGGCCGTGCCGCCCACGTGCACCGTGAGGGCCGTCCGGCCGGACAGCGCCGCGCGCACCCGCTCGGCGCGCGGGCCGAGCTGGTCGCCGTCGCCGTCGACGTGGGCGACCAACAGCGCCGAGCGGCCGTCGCGGCCGCGCAGCTCCGCCGGCCCGCCGCTCCAGTAGGAGGAGACGTCGCTCACGTACGGCTGGGCGGTCAGGCGCCGGGTCAGTGCGCGTCCCTCGCTGCGTGCCGCGGGAGCGTCGACTCCGCCGTGGCGGGCCCGCGCGACGACGACCAGGTTCGCGGACACGCCCTGGTACGGCGCGGTCACCCGGGCCGCGAAGCTGGAGTCGGAGGCGGGGTCGTCGTACCCCTGCGTCTTCAGCCGGCCCGTCGCCGACGAGCCGACGAGCAGCGACAGGACGAGGAATCCGAGGGCGGCGAGCAGCACGCACCAGGGGCGACGGGCGGCGCAGGAGCCGAGCCAGCGGTACATCCCGTCTCCTTTCCGGTTCGCGTCCGCGGCGGCGGTTCGCGGGGACGGTCGGCTGCCACCGTCTCCCGGGAGCGGTGAGGCGCCCCAGCCCCGACTACTCGTTACTTGACGGAGGGCGCGCAGCGCGGTAGCGGCGGCTCGGCGGCGGTCCGGCCGCGCTTGTTTCGCGTACCTGTGCGAAGATCACGTGTCCCGTCGTCTCCGGCGGTGGGGCCGGCCAGGGGGGCTTCGCACGTCATTCGGCGCATGGCCTCGACCAGCGCGCGCCGCGGTCCCTCCCCCTGGTCCCGATCGAGCAGACCAGGGGGAGCACCGTTGTTCTCGTATCGAATGCGCCGGGCCGCCGTGGCCGTGCTGTGTGCGGCGCCCATCGGGCTCACGGCGCCGGCCGCGCAAGCGGCGTCGCCGCCGGGCCCGTCCGCCGGGCAGGAGGCACGGGAGGCCGCGCGGTTCTGGACCGCCGAGCGCATGGCCGGGTCCCGGCCGCTGGACGCGGTGCGGCACACGCCGTCGACGCCGGGGGCGGCGGCCGCGGCGGCGGCCCGGCCGAAGGGCACCCTGTTCAAGGGCACCCGGCTGGTCGGCACGTTCTTCGGCTCCGACGGGCCGGGCGGCACCACCTGGCACTGCACCGGCAGCGTGATCGACACCCCGGCCCGCGACATCGTGCTCACCGCGGCCCACTGCGCGCTGAGCATGAAGAGCGACTACGTCTTCGTGCCGAAGTTCGTCAAGGGCGCGGCGCCCGACCGCCAGCCGTACGGCATCTTCCACATCCAGCGGGTCTTCATCGATCCCCGGTACAAGCCCGACCGGGGATCGACGACCACCAAGGGGGCGTCCTCCGACCTGGACACCGCGTTCGCCCGGGTCTCCGCGAACCAGCGCGGCGTCTCCCTCCAGGACGCCGTGGGCGGCGGGCTGACCTTCACCCGGCCCTCCGGCTACGTCCACCGGGGCGTCAGCGTCGTCGGCTATCCCGCCTACCGGCACAACAGCGCCGGCCGCGCGGTCAAGTGCACCGTCCCGACGAAGCAGCTCCGCGGCTACCGGCAGTTGTCCATGACCTGCGGAGGCTACTACGGCGGGGTGTCCGGCAGCCCGTGGATCACCGACTACAAGGACGACGCCCGCACGGGACACGTCATCGGCAACCTCGGCGGCTACAACGGCGGCGGCAACGACGCGAACGTCGACTACATCAGCTACGGCACCGCGTTCGGCGCGGACGCCGAGAACCTCCTCGCCGACGCCGTCGCCGACCAGACCCCGCCCGCCGACCTGCCCGCGTACCGGGGCCTGAAGGGCACGCTGGCGGGCGGCGCGGCACGCTGGCGCAAGGCCGCGCTCATGGCCTCGGGCGACTACACCGGCGACCGGCACGGCGATCTCCTCGTGGTCTGGTCCGACGGCTCGGTCACCCTGCACCCCGGCGACGGCCGGGGCGGCTTCGGGGCCGAGAAGCGGCTGGAGAAGGCCAACACCACCTGGACGCACGCCCGGACCCTCACCGGCGGCACCTTCGGCGGCGGCGACCGGGCCGGCCTGCTGGTGCGCTGGTCCGACGGCGAGGTCACCCTCTACCCGCAGCCCGGCCCCTCCGGCCTCGGCCGGGAGATCCGGATGGCGGCACCCCGCTCCGCGTGGGCGAACGCCGTCCAGTTCGCCGCCGGACCGTTCCGGAGCGACGGGGGCACCGGCCTGCTGGTCCGCTGGGCCGACGGCAGGCTCACCCTCTATCCCAACGTCGGGGCCGGCGGCTTCGGCACGAGTACCCGGCTCATCGCGGCGAACGGCACCTGGACCAAGGCCGCCCTGCTGACCGGCGGTGACTTCGGCGGCACGGCCGCCGGGGACCTGCTGGTGCGCTGGTCCGACGGCGCGCTCGACACGTACACCGACACCTCGGCCACGGGGCTCGGCACCAGGTCCCGGGTGCTCGGCCCGAACAGCCTCTTCCAGCACGCCCAGGTGCTGACGGCCGGCGACTTCCGCCACGACCGCTCCCGCAACGACCTGATCGTGCGCTGGTCCGACGGCGAGACCACGCTGTACGCCGACACCGGCACCAAGGCCCTCGGCACCGAGCACACGCTGGTCCACCCCGGCACCTGACCCCCACGCACCCCGGAACACCGCCGCCCCGACCCGCCACGACCCACGGGCCCCGCAGCCGCGGCGGCGGGGCCCGCGGCGGCTGCGGGAGCTGGCAGCTGAGCGGGCTTCTGCGGCAGGACCGGCCACGGCCGGCCTCGCGGGCCGGGTTCCGACGGGCCGGCGGCCCCGGCGGCGGAACGAGCGGCCGTCTGGCGCAGTGCCGACTGCGGAGCGCCCTGTGCCGCCGTGCCAACATGGGTGACATGGGTGACCTCCTTCTCGTCCGGCACGGGCAGACCGAATGGTCGCGGTCCGGGCGGCACACCGGCAGGACCGACGTGCCCCTCACCGAGCACGGGCGTGCGGAGGCGCGCGGCCTGGTTCCGCTGATCCGCGGGCAACGCATCGGAGCCGCCTTCGTCAGCCCCCTCCAGCGGGCCCGGGAGACCGCACGGCTCATCGGGATCCCGGACGCCCGGGTCGACGCCGACCTGCGGGAGTGGGACTACGGCGGGTACGAGGGCGTGACCACGCCGGAGATCCAGCGGAGCCGGCCCGGCTGGTTCCTGTTCACGGACGGCGTCGTGCCCGGCCCGCCGGACCACCCGGGCGAGACCGCGGAGCAGGTCGGGGAGCGCGCCGACCGGATGCTGGCCAAGGCCGACGCCGCCCTCGCCGACACCGAAGGCGCCGTCGTGCTGGTCGCCCACGGTCACTTCCTCCGTGTCCTCACCGCCCGCCGGCTGGGCCTCGCGCCCCAGCACGGGGCCCTCTTCCAGCTCGCGACGGGCACGCTGTGCCGCCTCGGCACCGAGCACGGCCGACCGGTGGTGGCGGGCTGGAACATCCGGCCCCGGGAGGAGTAGGGCACTGTCGGACCGGGAGAAGCGGGCGCTGTCGACCCCGAGAAGGCCGGGTGCTGTCGGCCCCGAGAAGGCTGGGGCGTTGTCGGCCCCGCAAAGGCCAGGGCGTTGTCGACCCCGAGAAGGCCGGGCGTTGTCGGCCCCGAGAAGGCTGGGGCGTTGTCGGCCCCGCAAAGGCCAGGGCGTTGTCGACCCCGAGAAGGCCGGGGCGTTGTCGGCCCCGCGAACGCCGGGGCGTTGTCGGCCCCGCAAAGGTCGGGGCGTTGTCGGTCTCGGAGAAGCAGGTGTGTCGTCGGACCCGGGAGGGCCAGGGGCGTTGTCGGTCCCGGGCCGTACGCTGCGAACGGACCGTCCGTTAGGCGGTTCCGCGGAGCGACGGCTCGGAAGGAGCATCCCGTGACCCGACCGCCGACCGCCGCGCAGCGGCGGCTGATCGAGGCCGCCGATCCGGTCACCGGCCGGCTGCGCGGCACGGAGAACCAGCTCGCGGCGCTGGTGAAGCGGGGACTCGCCTTCCGGCATCCCCGGCCGCCGCACGACCACTTCCTCACCCCGGCGGGCCACCGGACACGGGACGCGGTGCCCGAGGCGCCGGCGCGGCCCGCACCCGACACGGGGGTGTTCGAGGCCCGCGTCGGCGGCGAGGAGGAGCCGCCCGAATCCGGTCCGGCCCGGCGGCGCGAGGTGCACGGCGCCTGGCAGGGGCTGCTGGAGCTGCGCCGGATGACGAATCCGGACGGCGCGGCGGACCGGCCGTGCGGGTGGGAGCGTACGCATCTGGTGCGGGCCGCGGCGCTCGCGCTGGAGGCGGCCGGACACCGGCCGGCGGGCGGGGACGCGGACGGGTACCGGGTCCGGGCGACCCCGCAGCCGGAGGCGGTCGCGGTCCACGCACCGGACGCCGGGACCCTGGCGGCCTGCGCGGCCACGCTGGAGCGGGCCGGCTGGCAGGCCGGCGAGTACACCGAGCCCCGGACCAGAGCACGTTATCTGCTGGCCTCACCGCGCCGGACCTGACCGCATCTGCTGGCCTCACCGCGCCGGACCTGGCCGCATCTGCTGGCCTCACCGCGCCGGGCCTGACCGGCGTGTCAAGATCGGTCGACCGCCAGAACCGAACGTGAGAAGGGCAAGCAGTGACCGAACCGTTTTCCGTCCGTGTGACCGTCCGCGGCTACGAGACCGACACGCAGGGGCACCTCAACCAGGCGGTGTACCTCAACTACGCCGAACACGCCCGCTGGTCGCTCCTCCAAGCGGCCGGCATCAGCCAGGCCCGGCTGGTCGGCCGGGGTGTGGGACCGGTGGCGCTGGAGACGACCATCCGCTACCTGCGCGAACTGCTCGCCGGGGACGAGGTCGACGTCACCTGCGCCTTCGAGTGGGGCACCGGCAAGACCTTCCGGATCCGGCAGGAGATACGCAAGGCCGACGGCATCCTGGCGGCCGAGGTCACCGCGGTGGGCGGCATGATGAACCTCGCGGAGCGCAAGCTGGTCGCCGATCCGCGGGAGGTGTTCAAGGAACTGGCCACGGACCTCGGCCTGTTCGGTCTGTAGCCCGCCGGAGGTCCCGGTGCCGGTCGCCCCGGCCGGCCCCTGGCATCGTGACCGCCCGGACGTCGACGCCCCGGACCACCGGGCCCTCGACACCGCACACCACCCGAACCTCGGCACCGCGCCGCTCACCGCCCGGACCTCAGGCGCCGTAGGCCGTCCGGGCCTCGGGCACCGTGGACCATCCGGACCTCGGCTCCCCGTGCCCGCGGCCCGTGCCCGCGGCGGCGCTACGCGCTGAACGCGCCCTTGTTGTCCTCCGCCCACGCCCGGTAGGTCCGTGCCGCCCGGCCCAGCACCTCGGGTACGTCCTCGGTGACCGTCGCGTTCCCGCCCCGGCGGACGTGGGTCAGGCCCGCCAGGACGCCCTCCGCCCTCGCGGCGTCGAGGCCCCAGGCGGTACGGAGGAAGTCGCGGGTCTCGTCGGGCGAGAGGTCCCGGGTGGGGACGGGCCGGCCCAGGACCGAGGCGAGTTCGGCCGCCTGTTCCGGGACGCTGATCGCCTCGGGCCCGGTCAGGGTGTAGGTCCGGCCCGCGAACCGGCCGTCGAGCAGGGCCCGCACGGCCACCGCGGCCACATCGCGCGGGTCGATCACCCCGGACGCCCCGTTCCCCGTGAGGTTGGGCACCGGCTCGCCCGCGCGCAGCGCCTCGGCCCAGTTCAGCGTGTTGGAGGCGAACGTCGAGGGCCGCAGGACCGTCCATTCGGCGCCGCTCTCCCGCACGGCCCGCTCCCCCTCCACATGCCACAGGCCGAACGGCCCGGTGTCGGGGTCTCCGGTCCCCATGGCGGAGAGCTTCACCAGCCGGCGGACTCCCGCCGTGCGCGCCGCGGCGACCAGCGCGAGGTCGTGCGCCGCGGCCGGCCCCGGAGCCCCGACGAGGAACGCGGCCGTCACCCCGGTCATGGGGCCGTCGAGGCAGCCCGGCTCGCCGTAGTCCCCGCGGACCACCTCGACCTCCGGCGGCACCTGTGCCTTCGCCGGGTCGCGGGTCAGCGCCCGGACCTTCTCGCCGCGCTGCGTGAGCTGTCGTACGACTTCCCTGCCGATCGTGCCCGTGGCACCCGTAACCAGAATCATGGGATCCACGATGAGCCGTAGCGTGCCCCTGGTTCTTGGAAATTCCGGCACGGTCGGCCCGCCCGGAACACCGTGCGCCGCCCCTATCGTGGGAGAGTGCCGAACGCCGCCGCCGAACAGACCATGCCCGAGGCGCTGCGCCCCTGGATCACCGGGGTGCGGACCTCGCCCCGCGCCGGACCGGCCGAGGACGCCTTCGTCCGCCTCCCCGACGCCTCCACCAAGGTGGTGCTGCGGGTGACGGCGGACGGGCACCGCGATGTGCTGGCGCTGGGCCCGCGGGTACGGGCCTCGTACCACGACGGCAACGCGACGGCCTCCTGTGTGGAGCTGCGCCTCGCGCCCGGGGCGGCCCGGCCGCTGCTGGGTGTCCCGGTCGCCGATCTGGTCGGCCGCGCGGTCCCGTTGGACGCGCTGCCCGGGAGCGCGGCGCGCCGGCTGGCGAGCGGGCTGCGGTGGCTGGACACCGACGAGGTGGTGCCGTACCTGTCCGAGACGCTCCCCGAGTTGCTGCCGGCCACCGCGGAATCCTCGCGCACGGCGCTGCTGCTGGCGGGTGTCGAGGCACTGTCCGTCCGCGGGGACCGGGCACCGGCACAGGTACGCGACGTGGCCCACGAACTCGCCGTGAGCGAGCGGCAGTTGCGCAACCTCTTCACCGACGGCGTCGGTGTCTCCCCGAAGCACTACACCCGCATCGACCGCGTCCGCACGGTCCTCACCCGGGCGTCGACCGCACCCTGGTCGGAGGTCGCCGCCGGCACCGGCTACTACGACCAGTCGCACATGACGTCCGACTTCCGCGCCCTGATGGGCGTCCCGCCACGCTCCTACTTCACCGGCCGCCTGCCCGCGACGACCCCGTGCCGGGCGGGCGCGCGCGGCTGAACACGCAGGCGTACGGGAGAACGCCTCCACCCGCGCCGCTCCATTCCCACGGCCGCCGGACAGCACTTTCGGGCACTCCGGGTCACCGGAGATGAGGACCGTCCACGCGACGAAGGCCGGGGGCCACGGGTTCGTCCCCGTGGCCCCCGGCCTTGTGAGTTCGTGGCGGTGGCTCAGTGGACCGCGGCGATCTCCTGTCCCGCCTCCATCGGATGGGTGACGTCCTGGGCCTCGCCGCCCCTGCCGATGTGGTTGAAGAGGAGGTTGAGCACCACGGCCGTCACGCAGCCCGTGGAGATGCCCGAGTCCAGGACGATCTTCGCGGTCTCGGGGAACGCGTGGTAGAACCCGGGTGCGGTGATCGGGATGATGCCGACCGCGAGGGACACGGCCACGATCAGGACGTTGTTGTCCCGCTCCAGGCCGGCCCGGACCAGGGTCTGGATGCCGCTCGCGGCGACCGAGCCGAACAGGACGACACCGGCGCCGCCGAGCACGGGACGGGGCACGACCGCGATGAGCGAGGCGGCCATCGGGCACAGGCCCATCAGGACCAGGAAGCCGCCGCCGGTCGCGACGACGTACCGGCTGCGGATCCGCGTCATGGCGACCAGGCCGATGTTCTGCGCGAAGGCGCTGCACATGAAGCCGTTGAACAGCGGGCTGAGCGCGGAGCCGAGGGTGTCGGCGCGCAGGCCGGCCGCGATGGTCTTCTCGTCGGCGGGCCGTTCGACGATCTCGCCGAGCGCCAGCATGTCGGCGGTCGACTCGGTCATCGAGACGACCATCACCACGCACAGCGAGAGGATCGCGGCGAGCTGGAACTGCGGTGCGCCGTAGTGGAACGGGGTGGGGAAGCCGACCACGTCGGCGTGGGCGACGGGGCTGAAGTCCGTGACGCCGAAGGGTATCGCCACCAGCGTGCCGGCGATCAGGCCGAGCAGGACGGCGATCTGCTTGACGAAGCCGCGGGTGAAGCGGCGCAGCAGCAGGACGATCAGGAGGGTGATGCCGGCGAGGCCGAGGTAGGTCGTCGAACCGTAGTCGTCGGCCCGGGGGTTGAGGCCCTGGGCCCAGCCGAAGGCGACCGGAAGCAGGGACACGCCGATCAGGGTGATGACCGAGCCGGTGACGACCGGTGGGAAGAAGCGAATCGCCTTACTGAAGAAGGGGGCGGCGACGAAGCCCAGGAGGCCGGCGACGATGACCGCGCCGAAGATGATCGGCAGGGCGTCGGACTTGTCGTCGGTCGAGGCGACTACCGCGGTCATGGGGGCGACACCCGCGAAGGTGACGCCGTTGACGAACGGCAGCCGGGCGCCGATCTTCCAGAAACCCAGGGTCTGGAGGAAGGTGGCGAGGCCGGCGGTGAACAGGCAGGCGCCGGTGAGGAAGGTCAGCTCGGTGGCGGACAGGCCGATGGCCGCACCGACGATGAGCGGTGGGGCTACGACTCCGGCGTACATGGCGGCCACATGCTGCAGACCGCTGGTCGCCATTTTGAGGGCGGGGAGTTTCTCGTCAACTGGATGGGCGGCCACGGCGGCTCCTCCGGGCGGGTGACACGTCGTCGACGTGGGTTTCAGGGAGGTGGTGCGTGTAGTCGTGCGGGACCGTGACGGGGGTGGGGACGTGAGCGGTGGGCGAGCGGTGTGGGGGTGCCCGTCTCCGGGGCGCGCTTGGGCACGCGCCCCGGAGACGGCTGCCGTGGATCCCGCTCGGATCCACGGTCCCGGCCGGGAGCCGTCCCTCTCGGCCGGAGTCTGTGGGAGTCCCGGAGTGGATCAGCCCTGCGCGGCGATCCGGGCGAGGCGCTGGGCCTCCTCGCGGGTGGTGGCGGCGACGGCGTCCTCGTCGACGGTGAGCAGGCGGCCGTTCTCGACGATCTGCCGGCCGTTGACGAAGGACGCGGTTACCGGGGCCGCCGCACCGAAGACCAGGGCGGTCACCGGGTCGGCGATGGAGGCGTGGGCGAGCGTGTCCATCTTCCACAGCACCACGTCGGCCAGCTTGCCCGGCTCCAGCGAACCGATCTGCTCGGCCCGGCCGAGGACCTGGGCGCCGCCGTAGGTGCCGAGCCGCAGCGCCTGGCGGGCGCTGAGGGCTGCCTCGCGGTGCGCGCCGAGGCGGTTGATCAGCAGGGCGTTGCGCAGCTCGGTGTGGAGTTCGCCGGACTCGTTGGAGGCGGTGCCGTCGACACCGAGGCCGACCGGGACGCCGGCCCGCAGCATGTCGGGGACGCGGGCGATGCCGGCGGCGAGGCGGGCGTTGGACGACGGGCAGTGGGCCACACCGGTCTTCGTGCGGGCGAAGGCGGCGATGTCGGAGTCCTTCATGTGGACGCAGTGCGCCATCCACACGTCCTCACCGAGCCAGCCGGTGGACTCGAAGTAGTCGGTCGGGCCCATGCCGAACAGCTCGTGGCAGAACTTCTCCTCCTCCACGGTCTCCGAGCCGTGGGTGTGCAGCCGTACGCCCAGCCGGCGGGCCAGTTCGGCACCCTGGCGGAGCAGTTCGGTGGAGACGGAGAACGGGGAGCAGGGGGCGACGGCCACCTGGGTCATGGCGTCGAAGGAGGCGTCGTGGTGCTTCTTGACGGTCTCCTCGGTCGCCGCGAGCGCGCCCTCCAGCGTCTCGACGGCGAAGTCCGGCGGCAGACCGCCGTCCTTCTCGCTGCGGTCCATCGAACCACGGGCCAGCGTGAAGCGGACACCCGTCTCGGCGGCGGCCCGGATGATCGAGCCGGACAGGTCGCCGGAGCCCTGCGGGAAGACGTAGTGGTGGTCCATGGCGGTGGTGACACCGCCGCGGGCCATCATGGCGAGCGACCCCTGCGCGGCCGCGTACGTCATTCCCTCGTCGATGCGCGCCCAGGTGGGGTAGAGCGCGACCAGCCAGTTGAAGAGGTTGTGGTCGGTGGCCAGGCCCCGGGTGATCCACTGGTAGAAGTGGTGGTGGGTGTTGACCAGACCGGGCGTGGCCAGATGGCCGCGTCCGTCGATCCGGCGCACCACGTTCTCCAGCCCCTCGGGGGCGTCACCCGCGCCGACGGACTCGATCCGGTTGCCGGCGAGGACGAGGTGTCCCGAGGCGTACTCGGTTTCGCCCGCGTCCACGGTCGCGATCGCGCAGTTCTCGATGACGATGCGCTGGTCTGCCGATGGTGCCATGGTGCTTCCTTGTCTTTCAGCGGCGGTCCGTGGAGGGGAGGTCCACGGGGAGGGCACGGCAGGACCCTAGGAGGATTCGAGTGCCGGAGCCGGTTGGCGGCTCCGGGTGCCGAGGTGATGGAAGAAAAGGTTGAGCAGCACCGCGGCGAGCGCGCCCGCGCTGATGCCCGAGCCGAGCACGGTCTGCGCCCAGGGCGGGAAGCCGGCGTAGAAGGTGGGTGCGGCCAGGGGGATGATGCCGGCGCCGAGGGCCACGGCCACCAGGATGATGTTGGAGCTGTCGTCCAGGCCCGCCTCCGACAGCGTGCGGATGCCGCTGACGGCGATCGAGCCGAAGAGCACGATGCCCGCGCCGCCGAGGACCGGCAGCGGGACGAGGGAGACGACCGCGCCGAGGACCGGGAAGGCGCCGAGGGCGAGGAGGGTGCCGCCGGCGACGGCGACGACGTACCGGCTGCGCACCCGGGTGAGGGAGACGACGCCGACGTTCTGGGCGAAGGCCGAGGTGGGGAAGCCGCCGAAGACGGGGCCGAGCAGGGTGGCGATGCCGTCGGTGCGCAGGCCGCGGGTGATGGTCCGCGCGTCGGCGCGGCGGTCGCAGATCTCGCCGAGGGCGAGCATGCCGGCGCTCGACTCGGTCATCAGCACCAGCATCACGATGCACAGCGAGAGGATGGCCGCGGGCTGGAACTCGGGGGCGCCGAAGGCGAACGGGGTGGGCAGCGCGGCGACGGGCGCCGACTTCAGGCCGCTGAAGTCGGCCATGCCGAAGGGGATGGCGGCCAGGGTGCCGATGAGCAGCCCGAACAGCAGGGCGACCTGCTTGACGAAGCCCTTGCCGAAGCGCTGGACGAGCAGGATGACGGCCAGGGTGAACGCGGCGAGCGCGAGGTTCCGCATGGCGCCGAAGTCGGCGGCGCTCTTGTCGCCGCCCTGCGCCCAGCTCACGGGGACCGGCATCAGCGTGACGCCGATCAGGGTGATGACCACGCCGGTGACCAGGGGCGGGAAGAAGCGGAGCAGTCGGCCGAAGAACGGGCCGAGCGCCAGGCAGAAGGCACCGGCGACCATCACCGCGCCGTAGATCGCAGGGAGTTGGTGGCCTTTGCCGCTGGTCTCGGCGATCGCGAGGATCGGCGCGATGCCGGCGGAGGAGGCGGCGTTGACGAAGGGCAGCCGGTTGCCGACGAGGCCCTTGACGCCGATGGTCTGGAGGATGGTCGCGACGCCGGCGATGAGCAGGCTCGCGGCGATGAGCCGGGTGCGGGCCGCGATGTCGAGGCCGCAGGCCTGGCCGATGATGAGCGGAGGAGTGACAACGCCTGCGTACATCGCGGCGATGTGCTGGAGCGCGGCGGGGACGAGCCGCGAGAAGTGGAGCTTCTCGTCCACCGGGTGCACGGACGTGACGGCGTCCTCGGTGTGCACCGGCGGGGTGGAACACGGGGCTGTGGCGGACCCCTTCGCAGGCTGTGCCATTTTGTTCCCTCCGGTGTTGCGTGCCCCCGGCCCCGGTGGCGGGGCCGGGGGCACGCGTCCCGCGTCAGAGGTTGGTCATGTCGACCGGGATGAGCTGCTCGGCGCCGTCCCGCAGGATGGTGGCCTCGATCAGGCCGTAGGGGCGGTCGGCGGCGTAGTAGACGGCACCGTCCTTGGCCTCGTTGTCGATCCCGAAGGGCGACAGGTCCGAGCGGAAGTGGTGCTTGTTCGGCATCGAGAAGCGGATCTCCTCGACCTCGTCGCGGGAGTTCAGCACCCGCACACCCATCTCGAAGAGGGTCTGCTGGAGCGAGTACGAGTAGGTCTCGGCGAACGCCTGGAGCGCGTGCTTGCGCACTCCGTTGTACGAGCGGTCCCAGTCCGGGGCGTGCGAGTCGATGCCGTCCCAGTTGTGCCGCCACCAGGTGGAGACGGTGGTGGCGAGGATGCGGTCGTAGTCCTCCTGAAGGGTGGTGTACTTGTCCTTCAGGTAGCCGAAGAACTCGGAGTTGGTCGAGTTCAGGACGGTCAGGTCCTTGAACCCGGAGAGCACCTGGATGCCGTGGCCGTCGTAGGTGATCTGCGCGACGCGGGTCTCCTGGCCCTTGCGGACGAAGGAGTGGGCGATCTCGTCCGAGCCGACGAAGCGGGCGCCGGACTGCGAGGTCTCGATCCGCTCCCAGCCGTACTCCTCGACGCGGATGCGGGCCCGGGAGATGGACCCGGTGTTGTCCACGAAGTGGCGGGCGAGCTTGACGCCGAAGTCCTCGGCGCTGTCGATCCCGTGCTCCTTGGCGAAGGCGTACACCGTGTTCTTGGTGGTGTCGGTCGGCAGGACGTTCGCGTTCGAACCGCTGCGGTGGACCTCCTCCATGTCGCCGGAGAGGGCGACGGAGACGTTCAGGTCCTTGATGTGGTGCGTGTCGCCATCACGCGTGATCTTGACAACGCGGTTCTCGGCCTTGCCGTACTGGTTCTGTCCCAGGACGAAACGGGTCATGGTGTCGGTCAGCTCCCTCGGTAAACGGAGTAGCCGAACGGGTTGAGCAGCAGCGGAACGTGGTAGTGCTCCCCGGGCACCACCGCGAAGGTGATGGTGACCTCGGGGAAGAACACCGGCCTGCTGTTCTCGCTGTCCCGGAGCGCGGGGGCGTCCTGCTGGGCCGCGGCTTGTTTCTTGGCGAAGTACGTCTCGGTGTCGAAGTCGAGCCGTACGTGGGCGGTCCCCTCCGGCAGGGCCGGGAGGTCCTTGCACCGCCCGTCCGCGTCGGTGGCCGAGCCGCCGAGTGGCTGCCAGCCCCCGTCGTGCCCGGCGCGGGCGGACAGGTGGACGGCGACGGCCTCGGCGGGCCGGCCGACGGAGGTGT
The DNA here is from genome assembly GCF_016741855.1 of Streptomyces musisoli. Lineage (GTDB taxonomy): Bacteria > Actinomycetota > Actinomycetes > Streptomycetales > Streptomycetaceae > Streptomyces > Streptomyces musisoli. The sequence goes on from NZ_JAERRH010000001.1 coordinate 696,211, forward strand.
CCAGGATGTGCGTGGACACCGAGGCGGTGGTGCTGGTGCTCATGGCTGCTGTCAGTCCTCTTCGACGAGTCGTGCCAGTCGGATGCGGTTGATCTTGCCCAGCTCGGTGCGGACGATCTCCCGCTCCTGCTCCGGCGAGTTCCCGATCCGCTCCTTGACGGCGTCCCGCATCTGTTCACCGGTCCTGCCGGTGGCGCAGATCAGAAAGACATGGCCGAACTTCTCCTGGTAGGCCAGGTTGAGTTCGAGCATCTCCGCCTTGAGCTCTTCGGAGGCGCCGGCCATGCCGCGCTGTTCCCGGGCCGAGGTGGGATCCCCCGGCTTGGGGCGGCCGATCGGCGGGTGCCCGGCCATGGCCTCCTCCAGGTCCTTCGCGGTCAGCTCCGCCATGGCGGCGTCACTGGCTGCGCAGAGGTCCTCGAAGCCGGCGTAGGGACGGGCGGCCAGCAGCCGCCGCGCCCACGCCGTGGAATTGCACGCCTCGCGGAGCGCGACGAGCGCGGCGTCCTCCGGCAAGGCGTTGAAGCGGGCCAGGCCCGGCGGCGTGGAAGTCGAAGTCACGGGTGCCTCCGTGGCCTTGTGCTGAACGGGCTGCCGATAGCTAACGCCCTCCGAAACACAACGTCAACAGTTTGTTGAAAATTCGGGGTAACAAATACGAGGGCCCGACAGTCAGGGTACGAGCGGTCCGCGGACGAACGCCGAGAGCCGCCGCCCGGCCATGCCGGGCGGCGGCTCTCGAGGGCTCCGATCAGGCCTCTCTCTGCCGGTTCAGATAGTTGTAGACCGTGAAGCGGCTGACGCCGAGGGCGCCGGCGACGGTTTCCACGCCGTGGCGGACCGAGAAGGCGCCGCGGGCTTCCAGGATGCGGACGATCTCCTGTTTGGCCTTGCGGTCCAGGTCGGCGAGCGGCATGCCCTTGCGGCGCTCCATCGCGGCCAGGATGTGGTCGAGGGAGTCGGCCAGCTGGGGCAGCCGTACGGCGACGACGTCCGTGCCCTCCCAGGCCAGCACGACGTCGTCGGGACGGGCCTCGTCCGGCGGCACCATCTCGCCGCCGATCGCGTCGACCAATGGCTTCACGGCCGCGATGAACGGCTCGTCCCCGGTGCCGGTCACTCGCCCTCCCCGATCACGTTGACCTGGAGTGAGATGCGGGTGGCGCCGGCCGCGAGCGACTTGCGCAGCAGCGCGTCCACCGCGGTGAGCACGGCGTCCGCACCGCCCTCCGCGGTGTTGCCGAAGGGTCCGACGTCCACGGCGTCCAGCTCTGCCGCCTCGACGACCTCACGGGCGACCACGGCGTGCGGCGGCGCCTCGTCGAGATCGAAGGGCTCGGTCGTGAACTCCACTCTCAATCGCACGCGCACAACCTAACGCCCGGCGCGCGTTTTCGTGCAGCCCCGGCCGGCCCGGGACCGCACCCGTTGCCGGTCCGTCACCCGGCCCACCCCGCGGACCGCGGGCGTCCGCTGGGCGGGCTCCTCTTGACAAGCGACGTCACACGACGGCAATCTTCCATCACGTAGAAACGAACTTCCGCATTACGGAATCTCGACCCACGGAAGGGAGCGCGACCCGATGGGATTCACAGAGCAGCGCTTCAACGTCAACCTGTCGATCCTCTTCACGGAACTCCCGCTCCTGGAGCGTCCCGCGGCCGCCGCCGCGGCCGGCTTCACCGCGGTCGAGCTGTGGTGGCCCTGGATCGAGACCCCCACCCCCGAGCAGTCCGAGCTCGACGCCCTGAAGAAGGCGATCGAGGACGCGGGCGTGCAGCTCACGGGCCTGAACTTCTACGCCGGGCAGCTGCCCGGCCCCGACCGCGGCGCCCTCTCGGTGCCCGGTGAGGAGTCGGAGCGGTTCCGCGCCAACATCGACGTGGCCGTCGCCTTCGGCCGGTCCCTGGGCTGCACGACGTTCAACGCCCTGTACGGCAACCGCGTCGAGGGCGTGGACCCGGCCGAGCAGGACGCCCTCGCCCTGGAGAACCTGGTCCTCGCGGCCCGGGCCGTAGGCCGGGTCGGCGGGACCATCCTGATCGAGGCTCTCAACCGGCCCGAGTCGCCGAAGTGCCCGATCGTGAGCGCACCCAAGGCGATCGAGATCGTGGACAAGGTCAACGCGGCGACGGGCCTCGGGAACGCCAAGTTCCTGATGGACCTCTACCACCTGTCCATGAACGGCGAGGACCTGCCCTCGGTGATCGAGAGCTACGCGGCGAAGACCGGACACGTGCAGATCGCCGACAACCCCGGCCGCGGCGCCCCCGGCACGGGTGCGCTTCCGCTGGAGGAGCTGCTGGACCAGCTGAAGAAGGCCGGTTACGAGGGCTGGGTGGGCCTGGAGTACAAGGCCGGCGACCGCCCGAGCGCGGAGGCCTTCGACTGGCTGCCGCGCGAAGCACGCGCGGCGCGCTGAACCCCCGACTTTGCAGAGCAGTTGAGAGAGGCACCCCCATCATGAGCAACCTTCCCAAGATCGCCTGGATCGGCCTCGGCATCATGGGCTCCCCCATGTCCGAGAACCTGATCAAGGCGGGTTACCAGGTCACCGGCTTCACCCTGGAGCAGGAGAAGCTGGACCGCCTGGCCGCCGCCGGCGGCACCGTCGCCGCCTCGATCGCCGAGGCCGTGCGCGACGCCGACGTGGTGATCACGATGGTGCCCGCGTCCCCGCAGGTCGAGGCCATCGCCTACGGCCCCGACGGCATCCTGGACAACGCCAGGCAGGGCGCCCTGCTGATCGACATGTCCTCGATCACCCCGCAGACCTCCGTGGACCTGGCCGCCGCCGCCAAGGACAAGGGCGTGCGGGTGCTGGACGCCCCGGTGTCCGGCGGCGAGGCCGGCGCCATCGAGGCCGTACTGTCGATCATGGTCGGCGGCGAGAAGGCCGATTTCGACCAGGCCAGGCCGATCTTCGACGCACTCGGCAAGACCATCGTGCTGTGCGGCCCGCACGGCTCCGGCCAGACGGTGAAGGCCGCCAACCAGCTGATCGTCGCCGTGAACATCCAGGCGTGCGCGGAGGCCGTGGTCTTCCTGGAGAAGTCGGGCGTGGACCTGGAGGCCGCACTGGACGTCCTCAACGGCGGCCTGGCCGGCTCCACCGTGCTGACGCGCAAGAAGGACAACTTCCTGGGCCGCGACTTCAAGCCGGGCTTCCGCATCGACCTGCACCACAAGGACATGGGCATCGTCACCGACGCGGCCCGCAACGTCGGCGCCGCCCTGCCGGTCGGTGCCGTGGTCGCCCAGCTGGTCGCCTCGCTGCGCGCCCAGGGCGACGGCGGCCTGGACCACTCGGCCCTGCTGCGGGCCGTGGAGCGCCTCTCCGGCGCCCAGGTCTGACGGCCCTCCCGAGACTTCCGGGCCGCGGCGGCGCCGACACCTGTCCTGTCGCGCCCAGGCGTCGCCGCGGCCCGGAATCCACCCTGCCCACCCGTTCAACAAAACGTTGAAACCTACTTCAACAAACTGTTGACTCTCCTGGTGGGGCGTTCCTACGCTCAGTCCACCGTCACCAGGCCTCAGCAGTCCCGTTCGGAAGGTCCCCATGTCGAAGCGCGTGCTCACGACCGAGTCCGGCGCCCCGGTCGCCGACAACCAGAATTCCGCCTCCGCCGGCGTCGGCGGGCCGCTCCTGATCCAGGACCAGCAGCTCCTGGAGAAGCTCGCGCGCTTCAATCGCGAGCGCATCCCGGAGCGCGTGGTGCACGCCCGCGGCTCCGGCGCGTACGGCCACTTCGAGGTGACCGACGACGTCACCGGCTTCACCCACGCCGACTTCCTGAGCGAGATCGGCAAGCGCACCGAGGTGTTCCTGCGCTTCTCGACGGTCGCCGACTCGCTCGGCGGCGCGGACGCCGTCCGTGACCCGCGCGGCTTCGCCCTCAAGTTCTACACCGAGGAGGGCAACTACGACCTCGTCGGCAACAACACCCCGGTGTTCTTCATCAAGGACCCGATCAAATTCCCCGACTTCATCCACTCGCAGAAGCGCGACCCGTTCACCGGCAAGCAGGAGCCGGACAACGTCTGGGACTTCTGGGCCCACTCCCCCGAGGCCACGCACCAGGTGACCTGGCTGATGGGTGACCGCGGCATCCCGGCGTCGTACCGGCACATGGACGGTTTCGGCTCGCACACCTACCAGTGGACGAACGCCAAGGGCGAGGCCTTCTTCGTCAAGTACCACTTCAAGACGAACCAGGGCATCCGCACCCTGACCGCCGACCAGGCGGCGGAGCTGGCGGGCAAGGACCCCAACTCGCACCAGACGGACCTGCTCCAGGCCATCGAGCGCGGGGTGTACCCGTCCTGGACCCTCTACGTCCAGCTCATGCCGGCGGCCGAGACGGCCAACTACCGCTTCAACCCGTTCGACCTGACCAAGGTGTGGCCGCACGGCGACTACCCGCTTCGGCGCGTGGGCCGTCTGGTGCTGGACCGCAACCCGGACAACGTCTTCGCCGAGGTCGAGCAGGCCGCGTTCTCCCCGAACAACTTCGTGCCGGGCATCGGCCCGTCGCCGGACAAGATGCTCCAGGGCCGTCTGTTCGCCTACGCGGACGCCCACCGCTACCGCCTGGGCGTGAACCACACCCTGCTGCCGGTCAACTCGCCGAAGGCGGTCGAGGGCGGCGCCCGGAACTACGGCCGCGACGGCTTCATGGCGCTCAACGCCCAGGGCCGTGACGCGAAGAACTACGAGCCGAACTCCTACGACGGCCCGGCCGAGACCGGCCGCCCGCTGTCGGCGCCGCTCGCGGTGTCCGGTCACACCGGCAACCACGAGGCCCCGCTGCACACCAAGGACGACGACTTCGTACAGGCCGGTGAGCTGTACCGGCTGATGTCGCAGGACGAGCGGTCCCGCCTGATCGCGAACATCGCCGGCGGCCTGTCGCAGGTCTCCCGCAACGACGTGGTCGAGAAGAACCTGGCCCACTTCCACGCCGCCGACCCCGAGTACGGCAGGCGTGTGGAGGCGGCGGTCCGCGCCCTGCGCGAGGACTGAGTCCAGGAAACCGCAAGCAGCGTTCGGGATCTGACGGGAGGTCATGATCTCCGCAACGCGGCCCGCGCGAACCGCCTGACGGCCCGGATGAGGGGTGGCCGTACGGCGGTGGGCGCGGGCAGGGCGAGGACCGTGGTGGCGTGCGAGCCAGTGCGGTGGTGAAGGACCGGGTTCCCTTCTCGACCAGAGGGAAGTGGCCCCGGCTCCATCGCACCCACCGCGGTCCCACCCAGCCCCTCAGGGGGCCCAACCGCCCCGTCCGGCGGCGCGAACGACCTGTCGCGCCCAGCCTCGCGCCGTCGGACGGCTACCACGTGAACGCGAAGCGCCCCCCTGGCCAGGGGGGCGCTTCGCGCTGTTCCGGCTCCGACGTGCGCGGCGCCCGTATCCGCAGGACGCTGATCCCATGGCCAATCCGACCCACTACCCGCACATCGTGGTCCATCCACCGGCCCTGGACGGCTCCCGGCGCGTCACCGAGGGGGACGTGATACTGGGGATCGCCTCGCATCTGGACGACGTCGTGGAGATCCTGCGGCTCGCCGACCTGGACCGGATCGAGGTGGAGGAGAGCGACCTGATCGAATGGCACGGCGGCGGCCCGGACGACTGGCCCGGGCTGTCGGAGCACGAGCTGTGACGACGGCGCGTACGGCAGCGGTCGTAGCCCGGCCGCGCAACCCTCAAATGAACCTCTGAACACCGCCGCGGAGGCTTCGGCGGCCTCCGCGGCAGGGCACAGTAAGGCACACGGGACCCGCCGGCACGGGGGCGGCGGGCCCCGCACGGGGGGGGGTGGTCCCATGGGCCGTACGACGTCGACTCCGCATCCGCTGGACCCGTGCGCGGTCGCGCTCCTGCGCGGGGGCGCACGCGGCGCCGTGACCGTCGCCGTGCTCGGGCTGCATCTGAGCGGCGCGGTCGAGGCGGGCCGGCCGGGCACCCTGCGCAAGGCCGCCGCGGGCGGCGCCGGGCCCTTCCGGCATCCGCTGGAGAAGGCGGTCCGTACCGGCCTCTACCGGCCCGCCGGACCGCGGGAGCTGCCCGCCCGCGCGGTGGTGCGGCGGGCCCTGGCCCGGATGCGCGCCGAACTGGTGGCGGAGGGACTGCTGCGCGCCCTGCCGCCCGGCCGCACCCGGGCCGCCCGCCGCTTCCTGACGGCGCTGCGCGAGCACCGACCGCTCCCCGAGGGCCCCGACGGTCTGCCGCAAGAGGAGCTGCTGCTGTGCGTCGCGCTGTACGGCGAGCGGGCCCTGACCGCTCTGGTGCCGCGCTTCGCCCGCGAGGCCGGGCTCACCGGACCGGGGGCGCTCGCGGACGAGGGCCTGTTCCCGTTCGGCCGCGGCGCCGACTTCCGCCGGCTCTACGACGACGAGGCCGCGCACGGCTGGGACGGCGACGACCGCGAGGCCGGGAGCGGCGGCCACGAACACGGGACCGGGCCCCACGGCGGCGGGCACCACGGCGGACACGACCACGGCGGGCACGGGTACGGCGGCGGGCACCACGGCGGACACGGGTACGGCGGCGGCCACGACCACGGCGGCGGCGGTTGCGGGGGCGGGGGATTCTGAGCCGCGCCCGAAGGCTCGCGTCACGCGCCGGGACACGACGAAGGGGCGGCCCACCACCGGGTGGGCCGCCCCTCGCGGGTCAGGCGCGTCAGACCTTCAGCGGCTTGATCGACGTCGGCGCGTGGCCGGGCTCGGTGGCCAGGTCCTCGAACTCGGAGATGTCGCTGATGTCCATGGTGCGGCTCATCGAGATGTTGGTGATCCGCTCCAGGATCGCCTCGACGACGACCGGCACCCGGTACTCGGCGGCCAGCTTCTTCGCCTGCTCGAAGGCGGCGCCCAGCTGGTCCGGCTCGGTGACCCGGATGGCCTTGCAGCCCAGGCCCTCGGCGACCTTGACGTGGTCCACGCCGTAGACGCCGATCTCCGGGGTGTTGATGTTCTCGAACTCCAGGTTGACCTGGAAGTTGATGTCCAGGCCGATCTGCGCCTGACGGATCAGGCCGAGGTAGGCGTTGTTCACCAGCACGTGGACGTAGGGGATCTTGTGCTGGGCGGCGACCGCCAGCTCCTCGATCATGAACTGGAAGTCGTAGTCACCGGAGAGCGCGACGACCGGGGCGTCCGGGTCGGCCTTGGCGACGCCGATGGCGGCCGGGATGGTCCAGCCGAGCGGTCCGGCCTGGCCGCAGTTGATCCAGTGGCGCGGCTTGTAGACGTGCAGCATCTGCGCGCCGGCGATCTGGGAGAGGCCGATCGTGGTGACGTACCGGGTCTCCGGGCCGAACGCCTTGTTCATCTCCTCGTACACGCGCTGCGGCTTCATCGGCACGTTGTCGAAGTGGGTCCGGCGCAGCAGGGAGGCCTTGCGCTCCTGGGTGGAGGCGACCCAGTCGGTGCGGTCGGGCAGCTTGCCCTCGGCCTTCAGCTCCTTGGCGACCTCGACGAACAGCTCCAGCGCGGCCTTGGCGTCGGAGACGACCCCGTAGTCCGGCGGGAAGATCTTGCCGATCTGGGTGGGCTCGATGTCGACGTGGACGAACTTGCGGTCGCCCCGGTAGACGTCGAGCTTGTAACCGGTGTGGCGGTTGGCCCAGCGGTTGCCGATGCCGAGGACGAAGTCCGACTCCAGGAAGTTGGCGTTGCCGTACCGGTGCGAGGTCTGCACGCCGACCATGCCGGCGTTCAGCTCGTGGTCGTCGGCCAGCGCGCCCCAGCCCATCAGGGTCGGGACGACCGGGGTTTGGGTCAGCTCGGCGAACTCGACCAGCAGGTCGGAGGCGTCGGCGCCGATGATGCCGCCGCCCGCGACGATGACCGGCCGCTCGGAGGCGAGCAGGAAGGAGACGGCCTTCTCGATCTGGGCGCGGGTCGCGGCCGGCTTGTAGACCGGGAGCGGCTCGTACGTCTCCGGGTCGAACTCGATCTCGGTGAGCTGGACGTCGATCGGGAGGTCGATCAGGACCGGGCCGGGCCGGCCGGAGCGCATCAGGTGGAACGCCTGCTGGAAGACGCCGGGGACCTGAGCGGCCTCCAGGACGGTCACCGCCATCTTCGTGACCGGCTTGGCGATCGAGGCGATGTCGACGGCCTGGAAGTCCTCCTTGTGGATCACGCTGGTGGGCGCCTGGCCCGTGATGCACAGGATCGGGATGGAGTCACCGATGGCCGAGTACAGACCGGTGATCATGTCGGTGCCGGCCGGGCCGGAGGTGCCGATGCAGACGCCGATGTTGCCCGGCGTGGTGCGGGTGTAGCCCTCGGCCATGTGCGAGGCACCCTCGACATGGCGGGCAAGGGTGTGGCTGATGCCGCCACCCTCTTCGAGGGCCTTGTAGAACGGGTTGATCGCCGCGCCCGGCACACCGAAGGCGTCGGTGACGCCCTCGCGCTTGAGGATCTCAACTGCCGCGCGGGCAGCGGTCATACGAGCCATCGAGTACTCCTGCTTCGGCTTCTCGGATGCGTACTCCCGTCGCGCCCCGCGGTGAGCACAGTCTCCCGATTGTCAATCTCCGCTACGTTTTCCGTAATGCGGAACTTAGTTTCTACTATCTGGAAGCAATGTAAGGGGGTGGACGAAGGTCGTCAAGAGCGGTCCGGACACCGGGAACCGGCGGACAGGAGTGGCCGGAGAGGAGGACGATGGTGAGCGCCGTCCCGACGCGACGCCTGGGAGTGGGGCCATGCCCGAGAGCGTGCCGGTGCGCTGTCCGGTCTGCCGGCGCGCACACGTCTACACCGCGCCCGCGTATCCGTGCGTGTGCGGGGCGCCGGTCACCCCGCGGCTGGATCCGGCGGCCGAGCCGGTCGTGGCGGAGCACCGCGCCTGGGACGACGAGTGGCTCACGGTGGTGTGCGCCGACTGCGGGCGGCCGGGCCACTGGCCGTGCCCGGAACTGGGCTGCCCCTGCGGCACGGTGCTGCGCGTCCCCGTGGCCCGGCAGCGGGACGGCGACTCGGGGGCGGAAGGCCCGGGGCGGCAGACGGCCGCCCCGCCCGATCCGCTCCCCGCACGAGCCGCGGACCGGTCACCGGCCGACGACGACGCCGACGACATGGAGAACCCCGGCGGCGCGTCCATACCGGGCGCTGGCACCGACAGGCCCGGGGACACGTCCGGACCGGGTGACCGCACACGGGAACCCGGCGGCACGCCAGGACCGTGCGGCGGCTCGGGCAGGCCCGGGGGCACGTCCGGGCCGGGCGGGCACCGTGCCCCGTTCCAGCCGCGCACCATCCGCACCGCCCGCGACGCCGTCACCACCGCCGCGCTCTATCTGCGCTGGCTCGGCTACCGGGACATCCGCCGTGCCGACCAGCGGCCCCCGCACGGCATCGGGCTCGCCGCCCGCGGGCTGCTCGCCCAGATCGACCCGAGCGTGCGCCCGGCCGCGCCGCGGGACGTGGAGTGCCTGTGGCTGACGGCGATGACCGAGTCCGCGCGGTGCGTGCACTTCTCCCTCGCCGGATACACCGAAGCCGGCCGGTGCGCCGCGGACGCGCTGGGGATCCCGCTGTTCGTGCTCGACCTGACGGGAGTCCCCCAGCCGGTGAACGACGCCGCCGGCACCCTGCACGCCACGGGCGCGCCCGATCCCGGCACCAGGACCCGGGACGGACGGGCCTGACCCCGCCCGGCCCCGCCTCCCGACGAACCCCGGACCGAGTACGCCGCCGACAGCGCGCCCGACCGGGGTCCGACGTGGAACATCGAGCACATGCTCGGTTTCGGGGGTTTCACACCCCGTAGGCCTCCCGGAGTTCCACCTTGCGCACCTTCCCGGACACCGTCATCGGGAAGGCGTCGAGGATCCGGAGCCGGCTGGGGACCTTGTAGTGCGCGAGCCGGCCCGAGCAGAAGGCCCGCAACTCGTCCAGGGTGAGCGGGTCCGCGGGGTCGCTGGGGATGACGCAGGCGAGCACCTCCTCGCCGTACCGCTCGTCCGGCACCCCGACGACCTGCACGTCCCGGATCTTCGGGTGGGCGTAGAGGAACTCCTCGATCTCGCGCGGGTAGATGTTCTCGCCGCCCCGGATGATCATGTCCTTGATCCGGCCGACGATCTCGACGTACCCGTCCTCGCGCATCACCGCGAGGTCGCCCGTGTGCATCCAGCGGCCCGCGTCGATCGCCTCGGCCGTCTTCTCCGGCTCGTCCCAGTAGCCGAGCATCACGCTGTAGCCGCGCGTGCACAGCTCACCCGCCGTGCCGCGCGGCTGTGTCACGCCCGTGGCCGGGTCGACGACCTTGACCTCCAGGTGCGGCAGGACGCGGCCGACGGTACCGGTGCGGTGCTCCAGGTCGTCGTCGATGCGCGTCTGGAGCGACACCGGTGACGTCTCCGTCATGCCGTAGCAGATGGAGACCTCCGCCATGTGCATCTCGGCGACCACCCGCTTCATCACCTCCACCGGACAGGGCGAGCCCGCCATGATGCCGGTGCGCAGGGTGGAGAGGTCGTAGGAGGCGAAGTCCGGGAGGTTCAGCTCGGCGATGAACATCGTCGGGACGCCGTACAGGGAGGTGCAGCGCTCCTGCTGGACCGCCTCCAGGGTGGCCCTCGGCTCGAAGGACGGGGCCGGGACGACCATGCAGGCCCCGTGCGAGGTGGCCGCCAGGTTGGCCATGACCATGCCGAAGCAGTGGTAGAACGGCACCGGGATGCAGATCCGGTCCTGCTCCGTGTAGGCGATCGACTCCCCCACGAAGTAACCGTTGTTGAGGATGTTGTGGTGGGAGAGGGTGGCGCCCTTGGGGAAGCCGGTGGTGCCCGAGGTGTACTGGATGTTGATGGGGTCGTCGCAGGACAACGTCGCCTCGCGGGCCCGCAGTTCGTCCCGCGGGGTGTCCGCACCGCGTGCGGTGAACGCCGCCCAGCCCGGGTCCCCGATGTAGACGGTCTCCTTCAGCCGCGGGCATCTGCCGCGCACTTCCTCGACCATCGCCCGGTAGTCGCTCGACTTGTGGCTGAGGGAGGCGAACAGCAGGGAGATTCCCGCCTGGTTGAGGACGAACTCCACCTCGTGGGTGCGGTAGGCCGGATTGATGTTGACCATGACGGCGCCGACGCGTGCGGTGGCGTACTGCACGAGCACCCATTCGGCGCAGTTGACCGCCCAGATGCCCACCCGGTCGCCCTTGGCCACGCCGCTCGCGAGCAGCGCGCACGCCAGCCGGTCGACGTCGGCGGCGAACTCGGCGTACGTCCAGCGCCGGCCGGCGGGGACGTCGACCAGAGCCTCGCGTCCGGGCCAGGCGGCCACGGTCCGGTCCAGGTTGGCACCGATGGTGTCCCCGAGGAGCGCGGTGGTTCCCGTCCCGTGGCTGTACGACGACTGCTCGGTCACCGGAAGTCCTCCTCGCGGTACTCGTTCTCCGAACCGGCGGCCGTGGCCTCGCGCAGCTCGATCCGGCGGATCTTGCCGGACACGGTCTTGGGCAGTGAGCCGAACTCCAGCCGGCGGATGCGCTTGTACGGGGCGAGCGCCTCGCGGGAGTGCTCGAAGATGGCCTTCGCGGTGCCGGGGCCGGGTTCCCAGCCCTCGGCGAGGACGACGTACGCCTTGGGCACGGCGAGCCGCAGCTCGTCCGGGGCGGGCACGACGGCCGCCTCGGCCACCGCCTCGTGCTCCAGCAGCACGCTCTCCAGCTCGAACGGGCTCACCTTGTAGTCCGAGGCCTTGAACACATCGTCACTTCGCCCGATATAGGTGAGATACCCCTCTTCGTCCCTGGTCGCGATGTCCCCCGTGCGGTAGTAGCCGCCGGCCATGGCCTCCGCCGTACGGTCGGGGTCGCCGTGGTAGCCGGTCATCAGGCCGACCGGGCGGTCGGCGAGATCGAGGGCGATCTCCCCCTCGGCGACGCCCGGCGCGCCGGACACCGGGTCGAGGAGTTCCACCCGGAAACCGGGGCTGGGACGGCCCATGGAACCGGTCTTCAGCGGCTGGCCGGGGCTGTTGGAGACCTGCACGGCCGTCTCGGTCTGGCCGAAACCGTCCCGGATGGTCCGGCCCCAGGCCCGCCGGACCTGCTCGATGACCTCGGGATTGAGCGGCTCGCCGGCGGCCACGACCTCGCGGGGCGGGGACTGGAGCCGGCCGAGGTCGGCCTGGATGAGCATCCGCCACACGGTCGGCGGGGCGCAGAAGGTGGTGACCTGGGCCCGGTCCATCTCGGCCATCAGCCGGGACGCGTCGAAGCGGGTGTAGTTCACGATGAAGACGGTCGCCTCCGCGTTCCACGGGGCGAACAGGTTGGACCAGGCGTGCTTGGCCCAGCCGGGCGAGGAGATGTTCAGATGCACGTCGCCCGGCTCCAGGCCGATCCAGTACATGGTGGCCAGATGGCCGATCGGGTACGAGGTGTGGGTGTGCTCGACCAGCTTGGGGCGGGCGGTCGTCCCCGAGGTGAAGTAGAGCATCAGCGGGTCGTCGGCCAGGGTCGGGCCGTCCGGGACGAAGTCGGCGGCGGCCGCGTAGGCGTCCTCGTACGGCTCCCAGCCCTCCTCCGGCAGGCCGCCGACGGAGATCCGGGTGTAGGCGCCGGGCACGTCGGCGAACTTGGCGGTGTCCTCCGCCCGCACGATCACGTGCTTCACCCGTCCCCGGTCCACCCGGTCGTGCAGGTCGGCCGGGCCGAGCAGCGGGGTGGCCGGGATGACCACCGCGCGCAGTTTCATCGCGGCCAGCGCGGTCTCCCACAGCTCGGCCTGGTTGCCGAGCATGACGAGGATGCGGTCCTCGGCGGCGACCCCGCGGTCGCGCAGCCACCGCGCCACCCGGTTCGAGCGTTCCGCCAGCTGCGCGAAGGAGAGCCGGGTCTCGGTGCCGTCCTCCTCGACGATGTGCAGCGCGGTACGGTCGTTGCCGGTGGCGATCACGTCGAACCAGTCCAGCGCCCAGTTGAAGTGCTCCGGCCGCGGCCAGCGGAAGCCCTCGTAGGCGGTGGCATAGTCCTCGCGGTGCTCCAGCAGGAAGTCCCGGGCACTCCTGAAGGCATCCGTCGCCGTCGTCATCAGCGTCCTCCCATGTTCCCGACCATTGCCGGGCGGCTCTCTGGCATCGTCTAATCCGTGATGCAGGTCTCACTACCCCCGAACGGGGGTGTGGACGACCGAAGGGACGAGCAGGTGACGGCAGATGCGGTGGGGGCGGTGGAGATCGGTGGTGCGCTGGCCCGGCTGCGGCGCGCGACGGGGCTCCCCGTCGCGTTCGGCGGCCTGGTGGAGTCCGGCCGGCCGCGGATCCGCATCAGCGAGCTGAGCGGCACGACCACGGCCGCGCTGCGCTCGCTCGCGGTGACCTCCGGCAACGGGCTCGGCGGCAAGGCGGTGGCGCTGGCCCGGCCGTGCGCGGTGCCGGACTACTCCCGTTCGCGGCAGATCAGCCACGAGTACGACGTGCCGGTGGCCGCCGAGGGCATTCGCGCGGTGCTCGCGGTGCCGGTCGTGGTCCGGCGCCGGGTGCGCGGGGTGCTGTACGGTGCGCTGCGCTCGGCCCGGCCGTTCGGCGACCGCACGCTGGACGCGGCGATGGCGGTGGCGCGGGACGTGGAGCAGGCGCTGGTGGTGCGGGACGAGGCGCGGGGGCTGCTGGCGGCGGCCCGGCCGGAGCCTGCCGCCGCCGGCGAGGGCGCCGCCTGGGAACAGGTGCGCGAGGCGCACGCGGCGCTGCGGGCCCTGGCGCCCCGGATCGGTGATCCTGGTGTACGGGCCGAACTGCTGGCGGCGTGCGGGCTGCTGACCGCGCCGCCACGAGCCGGGGGCGTGACCCTGGCGCCACGCGAGCTCGACGTGTTGTCCTGGGTGGCGGCGGGTGCCACCAACGCGGCGGTGGCCGAGCGGCTGGGCATCGGCCCGGAGACGGTCAAGGGGTATATGCGTTCGGCGATGCGGAAGCTGGGCGCGCACACACGAGGGGAGGCGGTGACCGCGGCCCGCAGGGCGGGACTGCTGCCGTAGCGCGAAGGCGGTGAGGAAACCTTCCCATTCATCCGGTGTCGCTTTGAATTTCCCTCTGCTTGACCGTTTGTTATTTCCCTCACCACGGCTTCCGTCCGAATTTCAAGGATCGTTGCCTAGAATTTGGCCCGGACACGACACGAGGGGAGCGGTGACCGTGCGACGGGACTTCCAGGAGCCTGCCAAGTGCCGCCCCGACCTGGTCATCGGCCGCGAGGAGCTGTTCGCCGGCGGCCGGGAGCAACTCGCCTCGGGGGGCAGCGTGCTGCTCCACGGTCCCGCCGGAATAGGGAAATCCACCGTCCTGCGGGCATTGGCAGAGGAATACGGCGCCACCGCGCGCACCGTGTTGCGCTGCTCGGCGACCGAGTCCGAATCCCACCTTCCGTTCCTCGCCCTCGCCGACCTCCTCGGTCTGGTCCTCGACGACGTGTCCGGGCGCCTGCCCGCCGCCCAGCGCACCGCCCTGGAGTCGGCGCTCACCGGCCGCGGCGAGTCCAGCCTCCAGCGCGACGGACTCGCCCTGCGCCTGGCGGTGCTCTCCGCGCTGCGCGCGCTCGCCGCGCACGGCCCGGTGCTCGTGGTCGCCGACGACCTCCAGTGGCTGGACCCGGCCAGCGCCGAACTCCTCGGCTTCGCCGCCCGGCGCCTGGAGGGCACCCCCGTGCAACTGCTGTGCGCGGTCCGCACGGAGGGACCGGAGAGCCAGGAGTACGACCGCCATCTGCGCGCCTGCCCGCCGGGCACCCTCGCGGTCCGGCTCGGCCCGCTCTCCCGCGCCCAGGTAGCCCAGCTGCTCGACCACCGTGGCCACGGCGGCCTGCCCCGGTCCACGGTCCGCGAGATCCACCGCACCAGCGGCGGCAACCCGCTGTTCGCCCTGGAACTCGGCCGCGCCCTCGCCGACAGCCCCACCCCGCCCCGGCCGGGCGAGCCGCTGCCGGTGCCCACCTCGCTGCGCGCCCTGGTCCTCAGCCGTCTGGACATGCTCTCAGTGGAGGCCCGCCGCACCCTGCTGGTGGCCAGCGCCGGTGCCCGCCCGACCTCGGCGCTGCTGCACGCGGCCGGCCGGGACAACGCCGAGGCCGAGTGCGCCCAGGCCGCCGAACTCGGGCTGCTGGCCACCGAGCCGGACGCCCCGGCCGTACGGTTCGCGCACCCGCTGATATCGGCCGCGCTGTACGCGGAGGCGCCCGCGCACGAACGGCGGGCCGCGCACGCGGCACTGTCCACCGCCGCCTCCGACCCGATCGAACGGGCCCGGCACCTGGCCCTCGCCACCACCGGCGCCGACCCCGAGGTCGCCGCCCGGCTCGCCGAGGCCGCGACCCTCGCCCGGGACCGCGGGGCGCCGTCGGTCGCCGCCCAGCTGGGGCTGCTCGCCGCCCGGCACACCCCCGCCGACGGCACCCCGAGCCAGGAGGAGCGCCGGCTCATCGCCGCCGAGGACGCCATCACCGCCGGCGAGGTCGACCTGGCCCGGGACATCGCCCGGGAGGTGCTGATCCGGGCGACCGTGCCCGCCGACCGGGTGCGGGCCTGGATCGTCGTCATCGACACCGCCGGCCACACGATGGCCGAGGTCGACGCCGTCTTCCCGCAGGCCCTCGCCGACGCCGGCGACGACCCGCGGCTGCTGGCCCTGGTCCACTACCAGCTGGCCTGGCGGGCGCTGATCGTGGAGGGCGACTTCACCGAGGCCCGGGCCGCCGCCGCGCACGCCGCCGAACTGGCCGCGCGCGGCACGGACCGGCGCACCGAGCTGCTCGCCCTCGCCTTCCAGGCACAGACCGAGACCCTGATGGGCCATCCGGACGCGCCCCGCACCATCAGGCGGGCCCTGCGGCAGCCGCAGGACCCCCGGGTGGCCTGGCATCACAACGGCGCGGGCAGCGCCCGGTTCCGCTGGCTGGTCATGGGCGACCAGCTGGCCGAGGCCCGCACCACGGTCACCGCGCTGCTGCGCGAGGTCCGCCGGCGCGGCTCGGTGGAGAGCGAGGTGCACTTCCTGCGCGGCCTCGCCGAGACCGAACTTCGCGCCGGGCACTGCGGCCGCGCCCTCGACCTGGCCCGGGAGAGCCTGCGGCTGGCCCGGGACTCGGGCATCGGCGAGACCGCCTCGGCGATGCTCACCTCGCTCGCGGAGGCCTCCGGCGGCGACGTGGACCGGGCGCTGGTACTCGCCCGGGAAGCGGTGCAGCACGCCGAGGGGGACGGCGACCAGATGTACCTCTCCCGGGCGCTGGGCGCCCTCGGGTACGCACAGCTGGTGGCCGGCGACCCGGCCGGCACCGTGCGCTCGCTGCGCCGGGTGCGCAGCCTGGAGCTGGGGCTCGGCATCACCGACCCGGCCCGGGGCCGCTGGCAGGGCGATCTCGCCGAGGCGCTCGTCCGGATCGGTGAACCCGCCGAGGCGCAGGACGTCATCGACACCAGCCGGGAGCACGCGCTGCGCCTGGGCCGGGAGAGCGTACTGGCCGTGCTCGACCGGTCCGAGGCGCTGGTCCGCGCCGCCCAGGGCGACCTGGACGCCGCCCTCGCCCAGCTGACGTCCGCTCAGGACCGGCTCGGCAAGCTCGGCTACGGCCTGGAGGAGGCGCGGGCCGCGTTCGCGCTGGCCCGGCTGCGGTGCAGGCACACCGCCGAAGGGGTGCGCCGGTGGCGGGAGCCCGAGCGCACGGAGGTCCGCAGGGCCGAGCACGGCCGGGCTCCCGCCACCGGCCCGGTCGCCCCGGAGACCCGGGCGAACACGGCCTCGGCGGCCGTCGACGAGGCCACCCGGCTGTTCCGCCGCTGCCGGGCGCTGCCCTGGCTGCGCCAAGTGGAGGAAGTCCTCGCCGCCCCCGAGCCGGAGCCCGTGCCGGCCGTGCCGGCGGCACTGGACGCCCTGGACTCGCTCGCCGCGATGGAGCGTCAGGTCGCCGCGCTGGTCATGGAAGGCGCCACCAACCGGGAGATCGCGGCCCGGCTGTTCATCAGCGTGAAGACGGTGGAGGCGACCCTGACCCGGGTCTACCGCAAGCTGGGGATCCGATCGCGGGTGGACATCGTCCGATTGGCGGCAGGTCGGCGGGCACACTGAGCGCCGCTCTTGTTAACTGAACCGGACCGAGGGTTTTCCCTCACCCAACCCCCTAGGGGGTTCCCTCATTGGGAGCCAAGGGTGCCGGGTCCTAGCGTAAAGGGCGTGCCGCTCGCCCGGGCACATGGGGGTCGGTCCCGCGACCCCCATGCATCACCCCCCACACCCGCGCGATCCCCCACCGGTGCAACCCCCACTGAGGAGACTCATGTTCGGGCCCAGACGTGCCAGAAAGACCGCCGCGACGCTGGTGGCCACCGCCGCCGCAGCGGCGACCGCGCTGCTCGCCTCCCCCACGGCGAGCGCCGCCCCCCAGCCCATCGTCGGCGGTACGACCACCACGACGACCGCGTATCCGTTCATGATGCAGATCACGGACGCGTCCCAGAACCAGTTCTGCGGCGGCACCCTGGTGGCGCCCAAGAAGGTCGTGACGGCCGCACACTGCATGGTCGGGGAGAGCACGAGCAGCGTCCGCGTGGTCGGCGGCCGGACGTACCTGAACGGCACCAACGGCACGGTGAGCCGGGTCAGCAAGATCTGGGTCAACCCCGACTACACGGACGCCACGAACGGCGACGACGTGGCCGTGCTGACCCTCTCGACGTCGATGCCGTACACCACGGCGAAGTACGTCTCCTCCTCCCAGACGGGCGTCTACGCGGCCGGCACCACGGCCCGGATCCTCGGCTGGGGCACCACCTCGGAGAACGGCGGCTCCTCCAACCAGCTGCGGACCGCGACCGTCCCGGTCGTCTCCGACTCCAGCTGCCGTTCCTCCTACGGTTCGGACTTCGTCCAGTCCGACATGGTTTGCGCCGGATACACGTCCGGTGGCGTTGACACCTGCCAGGGCGACAGCGGCGGTCCCCTGATCATCGGGGGCGTCCTGGCAGGGATCACTTCCTGGGGCGAGGGGTGCGCGGAGGCGGGTTACCCGGGTGTCTACACCCGGCTGACCGCCTTCTCGGACCTGGTGACCGCACAGGTCAACTCGTGACCCGGAGGATTTCCCGAGTACCCCTCGGGTGACGGCCAGGGGGCGTTGCGGGCCACCACGAGCGGCCCGCAACGCCCCCGATCCAATGTCCGGGCCACCGCGGCCTCCCGGCCGGAGGCGAGGCCCGGTCGGGTGTGGTCGCCGGTCCGCCCGTCGGCCGGCCTCACCGTGCGGCGACGTCCCCGAACCGGATGTCGTACGACGCCTCCGGGTGCAGCACGCGCAGCATCCGCTCCCCCTCCTCGGTCACCGCCTCGCGCTGGGCCCTCGTCGGCTCGCCGAACGGTTCGACGACCAGGACGCCGGGGTCGAGCCTCCACAGACCCGCCAGGAAACCGTCGACCAGCAGGGTGCGGTACGCCTGGTTGCCCCGCCAGTTGCGGCCGTGCAGAGCGGGCGGTATCACACGGGTGCGGTCCGCGTGGGAGAGCAGCAGGTTGTCGAACTCGGGCAGGAAGCGCGGCGGGGCCGGGGTGGCGGGGTCGGGGCGCGGGGCGTCCGGGAGGTCGAAGAGTTCCACGCCGTTCGGGTCGCGGAAGGTCAGCAGCCGGGGGCGCAGCCGTTCGAAGACGGCCCGCAGGCGGGTGAGGCCGGCCCAGGTCTGCATGTCCCGCACGGAGGCGGGGCCGAAGGCGGCGAGGTAGCGCAGGACCACGGACTCGGGTTCCGCGGGCGTCCCTGCGGGCCGGCCCAGCCAGTGCTCGGCGGTGGTGAGGGCGGCCTGTCCGCTCTTCTCCCACAGGCCGCGCGGGGTCACCTGGACGAGCGGGAGCGTGCAGCGGGCGGCGACGGCGAGGGCCCGCGGGTCGGCGTCCGGCCACTCGGCCCCCAGCGCCTCGCGCAGCTGGGCCAGGGTGCGCGGGGCGGCCTCGACCAGTTCGCGGGCGACGGCCGCGAGCCGGTCCAGGTCGACTCCGGTCAGCCCCTTGCGGAAGTTCCCCAGTTCGCGGTCGCGGGCCGGCTGGGCCAACGGGCCCAGCGCGAGGCAGTCGTCGGCGGTGTGGGTGTGGATCGTGGAGCGGAAAGTGACGATCCGGGCCACTTCCCGGCGGGCCATGAGCGCGGAGAGCCGCTCCGGCGCGAAACCGTCCAGGCGCGCGGCGAGGGCGTAGTACGGGGGGTTGGTGTTCTGTGCCTGGAGGCCGACGAGATGACCGACGGCGTCCCGGGCGGACCGCGTGGAGCGGTGCAGCAGGAGCTGACGGGCCAGGGTGGCGCGGTTCAGGGCGCGGACGTCCAGCACCGGGGCGGTCGTGGCGCTCGTCGTGTCACCGGCGGGTGAACTGCTGCGCCGCGCGCTGCTCTTGGTCATGGCCGCACGCTAACGCCACCGGGGTCTCGTTCGGATCACGCCGGGCTCGCGGGCCCCGGCACCGTGGCCTGATCCGGCCTGGTGCGAACGAAAGACCCCGGCGGACAGTGGCTGTGCGCGACTCCCGCCGAGCGCCGCTCCGCGGGCCGGGCGACCGGGCCCCGGCCGGCGGGGGCAGGCGGTGGACCGTTCAGAACAGGGCCGTCACGCCCTGCTGGATCGCCGTCACGTCCGCGGCGAGCGCCGCGGTCATGTGGACGCCGGGGGCGATGTAGCCGAGCCAGCGCAGCAGGACGTTGCGGCGGGGCTCGTCGCGGGTGAGTTCCGCCCGCACCTGCTCGGCGGCCTCGATCAGCCCCGCCCCGTCCTCGTAGCTGTCCTCGTCGCGGCGCAGCTCGTCGAGCAGCAGGTCCACGGCGGTGCGCAGTTCGGCGACGGCCGCCGCGTGCTCGGCCGGCGTCACGGCGGCGGTCACGGTGGCGTGGCCGAGGGCGACCGTGCTCCGCTCGATCCGCACGTCCCGGCCGGCCTGGATACCGCTGTTGTGCCGCCCTGCGGCGGGGGCCTCGTGCGGCGCGTCGTCCGGCATCACGTCACCTCGGTCGAGCGGGCTGCGGGCCGCTGCGCTGGCCGCCGCCTCCGGTGCCCACGCTGGAGCGCTGGATGGAGATGTCGCGGCCCGCGAAGAGGCCGGAGTTGTAGATGCTGGTCTGCCGTTGGATCAGGTCGCTGGTGTCGATGTTGTGGTCCTCGAGGAACTGCACGAGGGCGTCCAGGACCCGGTGCTCGATCGTCTTGACGTACAACTCCCGGTCCAGCGACTGGAAGTACCGGTGGAAGGTCCAGTCACTCGCCTCCTCCCTGAGGCTGAACTCGGCGCCGTAGTTGAAGGAGCGCAGGCGGATCGCGCGGTCCTGGCGGCGTTGTGCGCGGTGCCTGCCGAGCGTGCCGCAGAGGTCTCCGAGGATGGCGAAGGGCGCGCACACCAACTGGACGGGTGTGCACACAGCCGCCTCCGTGATCAGCCCGCACCACTGCCGGAAGGTCGGCGAGTCCAGCTGTCTGTCGACGGTCCGGTACCTCTCCGGCACGGGCGTGAGCAGGCAGTTGCTGCCCTCGATGAACGCCGTGTCGTTGTCGGAGAGCAGCGCGCACCGCAGGAACAGCGTGCTGACCAGTTCACCGCTCCAGCCGGTCACACGGATCGCCAGATAGGGCCGCGCCCGGCCGCTGCTGTCCTTGCGCAGGTCGCGCAGGAGGGCGTCCGAGACCTGCGCCCCGGGTGGTCCCGCGAGGTTCCGCAGCACCTCGGCGCGGGTGCGGTCGTCGATGCCGAGCAGCAGGTCGGCCCCGTTGACCAGGAGCACGTCACCGATGTCCATCCCGGGCAGTCTGAGCGCGGCCACCCGGGCGGAGACATGGGCGTAGAGCTCGTGGACGGTGAACGGGACGACCTGCTTGCCGGTCTCGGGGCGTCCGGTGTTCAGGGCGAACGACCAGGTCCGGTAGGTCAGTCCATGGCCGACGAAGGGCTCGAAACGCGAAGAGACGACGACGTTGCCACGGTCCCGCAGTTCGATCGCCTCGAGGCGCGCGGCGTCCGTGGCCTTCGCGGGGCGGGGGGCCCGACGGGGGTCGAAATTCTCCCGTTTCAGCTGCCGGGAGACGATCCGGTACTGCACGGACAGTATCTCGGTGGCCACGATCACCCAGCCGACGAGCAGGCCCAGGACCAGGGAGAGGCCGAAGGTGAACGGCATGGTGATCAGGATGGCGAGCAGGAGGAGGACCATGAGGACGTCCTGCCGCCGCTGCCTGTCGTGAGCGGCCAGGGCGTGCCGCAGCACGCAGCCGAGGTCCACGCCGGGCGAGGAGGCCACGGCGCGGCGCGGCTCGTGCACGATGCGGGACACCGCCTTGCGGGCGAGCCTGTGGTCGGTGTGCATCGCGACGCACAGGTACCGGGTGACGTCGTAGGAGAAGGGAAGGCGTGCTCCCGCCGGGGGCGCCGGCTGCGGTATGCCCTGGAGGGGAGCCTGTGCCCGCGCCGGGTCGGGCGGGGGCCGGACGGGCCGCGGGGGAACGGGCGGGCGGCCTCGGGATGCGCCGCCCCGTGGATCGGTGGACGGGTCCATCACTACCGCCTAGGGGATTTTCGTTCAATTGCGGCGCAGGTTCGGTGACGCGCCGTGTGTGATCGTCAGATCGCCCAGGACCGCACCCATTTTACTCCGGTTGCCCCTCTTCCACCCGTCTTCGGCTCCCGCGGACCCGAGGTCCGCGGGAGGTTGAAGAATTTACGACGTGCGGTCGCACACCGAGGGGAGCCAGGTCAGGCCCCGGGTGTCGCTGAGGGTGTCCAGGGAGCGCAGCAGGGTGTCCAAGTGGTCCGGGTGGGCGAGGAATTCGATCGTCGCCTCGGCGAAGGCGTCGCGCACCGCGGGCGGCATGGCGTCGGAGGCATCGAAGCAGTGTGCCGTCCGCTCGTCGCGGAGGGCGAGCGCGAGCGAGCGGTGCCAGGCGGAGCCGGAGCCGCCGGAGGCGGGCCCGACGCCGGAGTGGACGGAGAACCCGGACTCTTCGGCGGTCCAGGCGCGTTGGACGTCGGCGGAGGCCAGGTGGCGGATCAGTTTCCTGGCCTGCGGGGTGTCGTGCAGCAGGGCCACCAGGTCGCCGGAGACCTCCCAGGCGCGGGTGGTGGGGGCTCCGAAGATCAGCTGTGCGGAGGGGGCGTAGCGGCCGTCGGCGTGCTGCCATGCGGGCTGGTTGCGGATGAACGACGCCTGGTGCTCCAGCGTGCAGCCCCGCGGGGTCGCGGCGACCGGGTCCGAGGCCGACTGGTACGGGTTCTTCAGGGCCCGCCGGACCAGGTCCGGGTCGCCGCCTGCGCCGACCAGGTCGCGCCAGGTGGTCCACGCCTCCTTCACCTGTTTCGACTGCCAGGGCAGATCGCCGCGCGCCCACCGCTCGTAGACGTCCGGGCCGTACCGCTGGAGGAGGATGTCCTCGATCCAGTCGGTGCCGGGCCAGCCGCTGGTGGCGCCGGAGCCCATGCCGAGGCACCACTGGTCGGGCCGGTGGGCCGCCTGGCGGCGCTGCCGGGCGCCGACGTCGGCCGGGTACCAGACGATGCTCTTCAGGTCGGCCTTGAGCGGGAACCAGTACACGTGCCCGTCCGCCAGCGGGGTGGCCCAGGAGGTCCCGAAGTCCTCGCGGGCCACCAGGCCGTCGAGGGACACGAGGTGTTTCCGGCGGGCGTACTCGGCGAGTTCGCCGGGACCGGTGAGCACCACCACGTCGGGCGGTGTCCCCGCCTCGACGTCGGCGCCGAGCACCTGGCTCTCGGCGTTGCTGCCCTGGTAGTCGACGTGGATGTGGTACTTCCGCTCGAACGGCTCGATGACCGCCTGGCGGAAGTGCTGCTCGTCCTCGCCGGTCCAGTTGGCCAGCAGGGTGACGGTCGGCTCCTGCCCGAGGGCGCGTACGCCCACCACGACGGCCGCCGCGAGGAGCGCCAGGCAGCTCGCCACCACGGTGACGGTGCGGGCCAGGCGGCGGGGGGAGCGCGGCCGGATTCCGGGGGCGGCCGCCGGGGGGCCGCCGGGGTGCGCGCTCACCGGGGCCTGAACCGGTAGTCGTCGATGTGCCGCCGCAGGCCCGTCTCGGCCAGTGCCATGAGCAGGACGCCTCCTATCAGGATCCACACCGCCGCCGCTGCGCGGAAGCCGGTGCCGGCCAGGTACGAGGCGGTGTGCCGCCCCGCTTCGGGGATCTGCCGCCCGGGCAGCGGGCGGTCGAGCAGGGTACGGGTGTCCGCCATCCCCTGGTGGGTCCACACGGTGAACAGCGCGGCGACACCGGCACCGGCGAGCAGCACGAGGAGCGCGGCGAGGAGTTGGCGGTTGTAGCGGCGCCGGAAGCGGTGGCGCAGGAAGCGCTGGGTCTCCAGCAGCGCCGCGGTCAGGACGAGGGTGAGCAGCAGGGTCGCGCTCCAGGCGAGCCACAGCAGCGGGCCGAAGGACGTCTGCCGGTTCACCGCGGCACGCTGCTGCCGTTGCAGGGCCTTCAGGCGGGCCTGTATCCCGGAGCCCCGCTCCGTCAGGATGCTGGTGGCGTAGCTGAGGTACGCCTCGCGCAGCACGCTTCCGTCGGGCTGGAGCTGGGACTGCTGGACCTTGACGGAGTAGACGGTGATCAGGCCGGCGACCGTCTGAAGGGCCTGCCGGCCCGCCGGCCCGCCGATGTCGTCGTCGGCCGCGGCGGCCGCGAGGCTCTGCGCGGCGACGGAGATCTGTTTCTGGAAGTCGCTGGTCGGGGCCGGTGCGCCGGCGTCCTGCTGGGCCTGGCCGAGCGCGTAGAGCGCGGTGTCGAGGGAGAGGACGGCCGGGGCGCTGGAGGTGCGCAGCGGGTTCGCGTCACCGTGCACGCCCTGGTACGACACGAACAGGGACAGGGTGAGCAGGGCCGACAGGGTCAGCAGCAGGCGGTGCCGGACGGCCAGGTCGCGGGCGGTCGTGCTGCCGCCCTCCTCCGGGCGCGGGCCGGCCCCGGAGAGCCGGTCGGCCAGCCGGGCGAGCCGGCCGGGCCACCGGCCGGGGCCGCGGCGGTCCGCGGGGTGCGCCCCCGGGTTCGGCACGGAGGGCGCGCGGGCGGGCGTGCCCGCGCCGGAAGCGGTGCCGTGACCGGACGCGGTGCCGTGACCGGACGCGGTGCCGTGACCGGACGCGGTGCCGTGGCCGGATGGGGTGCCGTGGCCGGATGGGGTGCCGTGGCCGGCGCTGGTGTGGTGGCCGGCGCCCTCCCGGGACGCGCCCTCCCGGGACCCGGCGCCGTGGCCGGCGGAGGTGCCGTGGCCGGCTCCCTGCCGGGACGTGGCACCGTGGCCGGCGCCCTGCCCGGACGCGGCACCGCTGGCGCCGCCCCGCCCGGGGGCCGTACCGCTGTTGTCGCCGCCCTGCCCGGGGCGCGGGTCTCTGCCGTTGGTCATGCGGACGGCTCCCTCAGCGGCCGACCGCAGTCGCCGCCGCAGTAGACGGAGTCGGCCGGGCCGAGCCACGTGCAGTACGGGCACTCGACGAGCCCGTCGGGACGGACGGGGACGGCCGGACCGGCGGCGGAGCCGGGCGGAGAGGCGGCTGCGTCCGCGGACGGCCCGAGGGCCCCGGCACCCGTCCGCGCGGAGGCCCCGGCACCCGTCCGCGCGGAGGCCCCGGCGCCGGTCCGCGCGGAGGGCCGCGGCCCGCCCGGCAGCGCGGCCGGTGCTACGGGCTCCGGCGGGGTCGTCAGGGCGCTGGAGAGGATCAGGTGCTGCCAGTCGACGTCCTTGAGGCCGGAGCGGATCCGCCCGCTGCCCGGTGTGTCCTCGATCAGCCGGAGCGCGCCGAGCAGCTGGGCGTCGCCCAGTTCGGCGGCCAGCGCGAGCGCCCGGGCGAGTTCGGGGTCCGCCGTGTCCCGGCCGTCCGTGCCGCGCAGCCAGGCCCGGTAGGCCTTGGCGACGGCGGCGCTCGCCTGCTGGTACAGCTCGTGCCGGCGGACCCCGGGATAGCGCCGGGAGGCGTCGAGCGGGTTGTCGGTCCAGCGCACCAGGATGGGGCGCGGCGCGGGCAGCCGCACCGGACGCCTTACGTCGGGTACGACGATCTCCACGGCCGCCAGCTGGAGGTCCTCGCCCCTCTCCCGGCCGGCCGGGTCGGCGGTCAGGACGACCTGGAAGTGCCGCACCTCGTCGCCCCAGGCACGGGTGACGTACTCCGCGGCGCGCCCGCCGGGGCCCGCCGGGACGGGCTGGAGTTCCTGCTCGTTCGGCACCACCTGCTTGACCTGGCGGATCACCGTGCCCGGGGTGGGGGTCAGCCTGATCCGCAGCTCGGGCACCGAGGTGCCGAGCAGACCGGCCATCAATTCCTCGTAGGCCGCGGTGAGTTCCGACTCCACACGGACGGCTCGGGCGCGGCCGTGCAGCCGCCGGGTGATGTTCAGCAGCAGTTCGGCGTCCCAGTCGTCGCCGATCCCCCAGGCGTCGCAGACGAACTGGCCCGCACAGGCGTCGAGGACGGCTTCCAGCGGCCGGCTGGACCGGACGTCGTGCTCGTTGCGCCCGTCGGTGAGCAGCAGGACGTGTTTGACCGGCGCGGGCTGGTCCTTGAGCAGCCGCCGGGCGAGTTCGAGCCAGGCGCCGATGGCGGTGCCGCCGTCCGCGTCCAGGATGCGCACGGCACGCTCCGCGGCCTCGCGTTCGCCGGGCCCGGCGACGGCGAGCACCCGGTGGCCGGGCCCGGGGTGGACCACGGAGGCGTCGAACCGGCCGGAGAGCACGGCGAAGGCGGTGCCGTCGGGCAGCATCCGGACCGCCGCGACGGTGGCGTCCTTGGCCGCGTGCAGTTTCGCCGCCGGATGGAGCATGGAGCGGGAGGTGTCGACGATCAGCACCTCGGCGAGCGCGGGCCCGGTGCCGGGCGCGAGCGCCCCGGCGTGCTCCACGCCCTCCGGGCTGCGGACCCCGATCTCCAGGATGGCGTGCATCTCCCGGTCGGTGTGCCGCCCGGCCGCGTCCGGCACGGCGGGCAGGTCCTTCTGCTGACCGACTGCGAGTGTCACCTCGGTCTCCTCGGCCATGGTCATCGCTGCCTCTTCCCCGGGTTCGTGGGTGTGGTCAGAAGGTGGTCATCGGCCGGACCGCGTGGGCCAGGTCGAGCAGCCGGCCGTGCTCCCCGGCGGTGCCGGCCTGCGCGGCCAGCTGCCGGAAGGAGTGCTCCAGGCGGGTGCGCAGGCCGTCCTCGTCCCCGGGTCCGAGCAGGTCGCCGGCCGGGAAGTCCGGCCCCCAGCCCTGCGCCGGCCGGCTGTGCAGGGCGTTGTCACGGACCTCGGCGACCAGCCGGGCCCGGGACTCGCCGTCCGCCGCGCCGCCGTCCAGCCGCAGACCGGGCAGCCGCCGGGCCGCGTCCCGCAGGCCGGCCGGGGTGGGCGGGCTGCCGTGCAGGACGCCGGCGCGGACGCGTACGGCCGCGATGCGGGCGGCGTCGTGGTGCCGGGAGGTGGCGGGGACCTCGTCGAGGACGTGGACGGCGGCGTCCCGGTCGCCGCGGGCCAGGTGTCCGCGGGCCAGGCCGAAGGCGGCGGCGGTGTGCGCGGAGTCCCGTCTCCAGACGGCCTCGTAGTAGCGCATGGCCCGGGCCGGGCGTGCGCCGTCGGTGTGTTCGGCGCAGTAGCCGAGGGCCAGCTTGGGCACGTACTCGCCGGGCAGGGCCTGGTAGACGGCGTCGAAGCGGGCGCCGGCCAGGTCCACCTCGCCCTTGCTGAGGTGCAGGACGCCGCGGTGCCAGGCGATGCGCCAGTCGTGGGCGGCGGCGCGTTCGCCGAGCTGGGTCTCGGCCTCGGCGAGCCAGCTCTCCGCGGCCTGCTGCTCGCCCTTCCTGAGGTAGGCGCGGCACAGCCACAGCGCGGTCTCGGGGGTGCCGAGGCGGGATTCGCGGGGCCACTGCCGGGCGACCCGGTCGGGGGCGTCGGGCGGGAAGGAGTCCAGCAGCAGGGCGGCGCCGTCGTCGGGGTCGGGGACCGGCTCGGGCAGGGCGCCGGCCACCTCGGCGGCGGCGGGCGGGGAGACGTCGAGGCCGGCGGGCCGCCCGGCGGGGCGTCCGGTCCAGTGGTCCAGGGCGGGGATCGCGCCGAGGCCGGCGTCGAGGCGGGCGCCGGACGCGCGGAACCGGGTGGAGGCCTCCGGCAGTTGCTCGCCGAACTGGAGCGAGCGGAACTCCCGCAGGACCTCCCAGAGCTGGCGGGACATCTCGGCGGCCGAGCGGTACCGGGCCCGGGGTTCGGCGTGGGTGGCACGGGCGACGACGCGGCGGAAGGAGTCGGGGGCGAGGCCGCGGGCGGTTTCGGTGCCGCGGGCCAGGGCCTGGAGGGTCATGCCGACGGTGTAGAGGTCGCTGTCGACGTGCCAGCCCCGTTGGTCGATCTCGTCCTTGGGCGGGGCGAAGCCGGCCGTGTACACGTAGGCGGAGGTGCGGTCGCCGATGGCGCGGACGGCGCCGAGGTCGACGACCTTGACGGCCCGGCCGAAGTGGATGACGTTGGACGGCTTCATGTCGCAGTAGAGCAGGCCGCGTTCGTGCATGTACTGGAGGGCGCCGAGGATCTTGCAGCCGTAGGTGAGGACGTGGTCGAGGCGGGGGCGGCCGTGGAAGATCCGCTCGACGTCGTCGGCGTCGAAGAGCTGTTGCAGGGAGCGTCCGCCGATGTAGTCCATGACCAGGTAGCCGGTGGGCGTGCGGCCGGGGGCGCTGTGTTCGGCGTAGGTGATGATGCGGACGATGTCGGGGTGGTGCAGATCGGTGAGGGAGCGGCGCTCCTCCACGGCGGTGCGGCGGGCGAGCGCGTCGTGGACGTTGATCTGGCCCTTGAGGACGACGCGGTGGCCGTCGGCGCGGGTGTCCTCGGCGAGGTGTATCCAGCCCAGGCCGCCGTGGGCGAGGCAGCCGAGCACCTTGTAGTGGTCGGCGACGACCTCGCCCGTGACGAGCTGGGGCATCAGCGAGTAGGGCGTGCCGCAGCGGGGGCAGCGGCCGGTGGCGCGGGCGGGCTGGCCGCCGTAGCCGATGCCGATGGTCATGTCGCAGCCGTCGGCGCCGCAGCGGCGGCCGCCGGTGGGCAGGCGGGGGTCCTCGACGAGTACGTCGTCGGGGACGGGGACCTCGGGCAGGACGACCAGTCCGTGCTGGTCGAGTTCGCCGATTCCGGCGACGGCGTGCACGGCCGCCGGGCCGGGTGCCTCCTCGGCGGTGCCGGCCCGGGCCGCGGGCCTGTCCGGTGGTTCGGTGCGCGGCTCGGCGTGCCGGTGGCCGCAGGTGTCGCAGTAGCCGGTGCCCATGATGCGGCCCGCGCAGCCGGGCCGGACGCACGAGGTCATGACGCGCCCTCCTCTTCGTCCGGGGTGGCGGAGCAGAAGCCGACGAACCGCTCGACGGCGGCCTCGGCCCGTTCGATGTCGCAGGGGGTCTGCCGCAGCAGCGACACGGCTTCCTCGTAGAGCCGGTAGGCGGCCATGACCCGGTCGCCCTGTGTGGCCGCCCGTTGCCGGCACAGCGGCCACTCCGCGCCGATTCGGCCGAGGAGTTCTTCGCGGCGGCGCAGCCGGTCGTCGAGCATGCCGATGACCTCCTCCAGGCGCCGCCGGCGGCGGCCGACGGCGTCCTCGTAGGTGAACAGCTCGCCGGCGCGGCCGGGTTCGTGCTCGCGGTCGGGGGTGTGGGTGAACCAGGCGCGCAGCATCTGGCTGCGCCGGACTCCGGCTTCGGCCCGGTCGAGCAGGGGGCGTCCGCCGGGGCCGGGCTGCACGCGGTCCCGGCGGACGTCGAGTGCCGGGCCCAGCTCCTCGGTGATCCGGTCGAGTTCGGCGCGCAGCCGGGTCCAGCGGTCGCGCAGCGGCCGGTGGACGAGCAGCTCGGCGGTCCGGGCGGCCCGCTCGCCCGGGTGGCGGAACGCCAGCAGCAGCCGGGCGCCTTGCCCGGCGAGCCGGTCCAGCAGCCCGAGCAGGGCGTCGGGGTCGGCCGCCTGGTCCACGGCGACCAGCACGGCGGCGAGCGGGACGCGCAGGGCGCCGAGCCGTTCGGGCCGGGGGTCGTCGCGGATGCCGAGGCGTTCGGCGATCCGGTCCATGACCTCCCCGGCCGTCAGCCCCTTGACGTCCAGGGCGAGGTCGTGGCCGCCTGCGGGGGGCACGGTCTCGGGCGGGTCCTGGCTGACGGCGCTGGTGTTGCGGTGGGTGCGCAGCTCGCGGTCGGCGAGGGTGACGGCCCGCTGGAGGGTCCAGGCGCGGTCGCCGCGGTCGGGGACGACGGTGACGAGCACGGGCCAGCCCTCGCCCCGGAACCAGGAGGCGAGTTCGGTGGCGAAGGGGACGTCGAGCCGGCCGGGGGCGGCGCCGGTGCCGGTGCGCAGCCGGGGGTCGACGGCCTCGGCGCCGTCGGTCCAGGCGGCGGCCTGCGGCAGATGGCTGAGGATGGTCTCGGTGGGGCTCATGTAGCTGAAGGCGGAGCCCGGGCCCTCGTCGACGCTGAGGACGATGCCGATGACCTGGTCGGTGGCGTGGTCGACGACGCCGCCGCCGCTGAAGCCGGGGGCGGCGAGTTCGCCGGGGGTGGTCGGGCGCAGCTGCACCTGGCTGTCCCGGCCGCGGGCGGCGACCAGCGTGGCGCCGTGCCAGCGCCCGCCGTCGTCGCCGGCCGGGAAGCCGTACATGCTGACGGGGCCGTGGGGTGCGGCGAGCCGGTAGAGCCGTGTGGTGTGTTCGGCGGGCAGCGGTGCGGCCAGGCGCAGCAGGGCGAGGTCGCCGCTGCGGTCGCCGAGGTGCTCGCGCTGTGGCACGTGTTCGTCGGGGCGGACGGCGGCGGTCACGGCACCCAGGTCGGGAAAGGCGACCAGGCGGACGGTGTAGTGGTGACCCGGGCTGACGACGTGGCCGGCGGTGAGCACCCGTTGGGGTGCGAGCAGCACGCCCGCGCCGAGGACCAGGCCGTCCGGCGTCTCGATGCGCGCGATCCAGGCCGGTGTCCGTAATCGCGTTGTTCCGACTCGCTCCCCCGTGCGCGTCATGGTCCCGAGGTTACTCCGAGTACCGGTTCGGTACTACTGGTGTGCACGGGATCGTGGCCGGCCGGGCGATCACGGGCGGGCCGCGCGGGGAAGGGGGCGGCGTGGAGCGGGGCACGCCGGGAGCCGGGCCGCCCGGGGACTTCGACCACGCGAGGAGCCGGGCCACCCGAGGAGCCGGGCAGCGCGGGAGCGGGCCACACGGGAAGCCGGGCCGCCCGGGGACTTCGACCACGCGAGGAGCCGGGCCGCCCGGAGCGGACCACGCGGGAAGCCGGGCCGCACGGGGACTTCGACCACGCGAGGAGCCGGGCTACACGGGGAGTTGGGCCACGCGAGGAGCCGGGGAGCGCCGGGATCGGGCCACGCGGGGAGCTGGCGGCGCGGGAGCGGGCCACGCCGGGGCGGCCACGCTGGGGCCGGAGGGATTTACGGGGGCTCGCAGGGGCTCGGCGGTGGGGTGCCGGTGGCGCGGGCGGTGCCGGGTCAGGCGTTGCGCAGGGCCGTGACCACCTCGTCGTCGCTCAGTTGCCCGAAGTCGTCGTACCACTGGCCCACCGCGGCGAAAGCCGCAGGACGGTGCGGGCAGACGACCGTGTCGGCCTCGGTGCCGAGCGCGTCGAGGGAGTCCGGGGCGCCGACGGGTACGGCGAGGACGAGGTGGGCGGGCTCGCGACGCCGGATGTGGCGCAGGGCGGCACGGGCGGTGGCGCCGGTGGCGAGGCCGTCGTCGACCACGATGACCGTGCGGCCCTTCAGGTCCGGTGGCGGCCGGTCGCCGCGGTAGCGCCGCTCGCGGCGGCGCAGTTCCTCGCGCTCCCGGTCCACGGCCGGGGCGAGGGAGTCCTCGGTGAGGCCGAGGTGGCCGAGGCTGTCGGCGTCGAAGAGCGGCGGATCGTCCGCGGCGAGCGCACCGACGGCGAACTCCCGGTGGTGGGGGGCGCCGATCTTGCGGACGACGAGCACGTCGAGGGGGGCGCCGAGGGCCCGGGCGACGGGCTCGGCGACGGCGACCCCGCCGCGCGGCAGGGCGAGGACGACGACCGGGTCGGCGAGGTCGCCCCGCTCGCGCAGGTCGCTCAGCAGTCCGGCGAGTGCCCGGCCGGCTTCGGCGCGGTCCCGGAAGCGCATGGGTGGTCCTTCCGCCGGGGTGTCTCCGCCCCCTGCCTCCATGGTGCTCCCGCCCCGCGACCACTCCAGAGCATTCGAACAATTGGACTATACACGCAGTGTATAGTCCCGGCATGCCTCTACTGATCGACACGCCCCCGACGCCGGATCACGCGCCAAGGAAGATGCGCGGAACGGCCCGAAGGTTGCGCGGCTGGGCCCTCGCGTCCGCCGCGGCCTGCCTGACGCTCGCCCTCTCCGGCTGCGCCCAGGTCGACACGACGGCGCCGAGCACCGCGCGCGCCGAGGCGGCGGAGGGGGCGCACGGGGCCCCGGCCCGGTTCGGCACCGTCGACTGCCGCGAGGCGAAGTGCATCGCGCTCACCTTCGACGCGGGCCCCAGCGAGAACTCCGCACGGCTGCTCGACATCCTCAAGGAGAAGAAGGTCCCGGCCACCTTCTTCCTGCTCGGCAAGCGGCACATCGAGAAGTACCCGGAGCTGGTCAAGCGGATGGCGGCGGAGGGCCACGAGGTCGCGAGCCACACCTGGGACCACCAGATCCTCACCCGCATATCCGACGCGCAGATACGCGAGGAGCTGAAGCGGCCCAACGACGCGATCGAGCGGCTCACCGGGCGCAAGCCGACGCTGATGCGCCCGCCGCAGGGCCGCACCGACGCGAACGTCCACGAGATCTGCAAGGAGCTGGGCCTGGCGGAGGTGCTGTGGAGCGTGACCGCCAAGGACTACACGACCAACGACTCGGCGCTCATCACCAAGCGTGTCCTCGAGCAGTCCTCCCGGGACGGGATCATCCTGCTGCACGACATCTATCCCGGGACCGTGCCGGCCGTGCCCGGCATCATCGACGCGCTGAAGGCGCGCGGCTACGTCTTCGTGACGGTCCCTCAGCTGCTGGCGCCCGGCAAGGCCGAGCCCGGCAAGGTGTACCGCCCCTGACGGGGCCGCGCGCCGTATCCCTCAGAACACCACCGTCCAGCCTTCGCGAGCGGACTCGTCGCCGGTGTAGGAGACACCGTGCACCTTGAGTCCGGCGGCGTCGAGCAGCGTGATCTCACCGCCGTGGTTACCGAGTTGGACGTCGGTGGCGAGCGGCACGGTGAGGCAGGAACCGGCCGCGAGCGGGGCCGTGGCCGGGACCTGCGTCCCATGGCCGAGGCGGCCGACGACGCGCCAGCCGGTCAGGTCCACCGGGTCCGGCGAGGCGTTGAGGAGGGTCACCGTCTCCGCCTCGGGGGCGGGGCCCTTCGGGTTGACCAGCGCCGCGACGATCCGCACGGGCTGTGTGCCCGCCGCGGGCCGGGTGCCGTCCACCTCGTCCAGGGTGTGCCCGGTGGTGTCGTCGGTGTGCCAGGACTGGCTCTGGAAGGCCAGGAAGATGCCGACCCAGCGGGACTGCCCCGGGAAGTGCAGGAGGAGCCCGCCGTCCTGCCACACGCCGTCGTCGCCGCGGAACCGGTGGCTGTTGCCCTGGTTCATGTGGACGTCGTGCACGCCGTTGCCGGGCAGGAACCCGAACACCTTGTCCTTGATGCTGGGTTCGGGGCCGAAGCGGGCGCCGAAGAGGTACACCCGGGCGGCGGGGTCGTCGACGGCGCGCCGTACGTAGTGGTCGAGCAGGTCGGCGAGGTCGTTGTCGGGGCCCGCGACGTCCGGCGGGATGGGGCGCATCGTGGCCGGGTCGAAGAGGTTGCCCCGCACGAAGTCGAGGTTCGGTCCGCCGGGACCGGCCGGCAGGGTGTTCCAGCCGCCCGGCAGGTCCTCCAGACGGGCGGTCAGCGGGTGCCGGAAGTCGTCGGCGACCACGTAGAGCAGTTCGGAGGGGTGCTCCTGCGAGAGCACGTTGACCGCGGCCCGGTAATGGGTGCCGTGGTCGTCCACGAGGTGGATCTGGTAGTGCGGTGTCTCCCTCGCACCCTCGCGCCGGGTGTCGACGGCGCGGGCGAGCAGGACGCCGTAGGTCTTCAACGGCATAGGATCAACTCCCCCGGGAGGCGGGCGGAATGCCCGGCCCATGGCAGGAAGCCTAGGAGGAGGAGGGCCGTGGCGCCGCCCCGCGCACCGGCTGTTTCAGAATACGTCTCCTCGTGGACACCCGCTACGCGAGCGGGCCGAGGCGGATCGGTGACACGGGGCGGCGAACAGGCCGGTCACCGGCGCCCATTGCCTACGATCGTGCCGTGCCCGTCTTCACCCTCGAACGTACGGCCCCGCTTCCGCTCGACGAGGCGTGGCGCCGGCTCACGGAGTGGCCCCGCCACGCCGACGCGGTCCCGCTGACCCGGATCAGGGTGCTCACGCCCGCGCCGACCCGCGAGGGCACGCGCTTCGTGGCCCGCTCCGGCGTCGGCCCGCTCGCCCTGGACGACGTCATGGAGGTGACGGTCTGGCAGCCGCCGGCCGCCGGCGAGGGCGGCCTGTGCCGGCTGGAGAAACGGGGCCGGCTGATCCTCGGCTGGGCGGAGATCGAGGTCCGGCCGGGGCCCGGGGGCCGTAGCCGCGTGGTGTGGCGCGAGGAACTGCGGGTCCGCTTCCTGCCCCGTGCCTTCGACGGCGTACTGGAGCGAACGGCCCGCCTGATGTTCGGGCGGGCCGCGAACCGGCTGCTCGGGCGGCCCTGACCAGGTCCGGTGCCTCAGTCCTCGCGGCCCGTCACGGCGACCGTCACGCCCAGGCCCGCAGTACTCGCGGCCCGTCACGCCCAGGTCTCAGGCCTCACGGCCGTCACCGCGACCGTCACGCCCATGGCCACAGTGCTCGCGGCCCGTCACGCCCAGGTCTCAGGCCTCTGGCCCGTCACCGCGACCGTCACGCCAGGTCTCAGTCCCTGCGCCCCGTCACGGCGACCGTCACGCCCAGGCCGATCATCGTCAGCCCGCCCGCGCCGCCGATCGCGGCCAGCCGCCGGGGCGACCCGGCGAACCAGTCCCGGGCGGCGGAGGCGGCCAGTCCCCAGACGGCGTCGGAGACCACCGCGATGGCGTTGAAGACCAGCCCGAGCAGCAGCATCTGCGCCGGGACGTGCCCCTGCTCCCGGTCCACGAACTGCGGCAGTACGGCAGCGAAGAAGACCATCGTCTTGGGGTTGGCCACGCCGACCGCGAACCCCTCCCAGAGGGTGCGCAGGCCGCCGCGCGCCGCGCCGGACCCGGTGAACGCCTCCCCCGTCGAGCCGCGCCGCCGCCACGCCCTGACACCGAGGTGGACGAGGTAGGCGGCGCCCGCGAGCTTGAGGGCGGTGAAGACGAGGACGGAACGCTCGACGATCGAGCCGACGCCGAGCGCCACGGCCACGACGAGCAGATACGCGCCGAGCGTGTTGCCGACGACCGTGGTCAGCGCGGCGCGGCGGCCGTGGGCCAGGGCCCGTCCGATCACGAACAGCACGCTGGGGCCGGGCACCACGATCAGCAGCAAGGAGAGGACGGCGAAGGCCGCCAGCCGGTCGGGGGTAACCATGGCCCCATGCAAGCACGGGGGCGGCCCCGGCCGGCAACGGCTTTTCCGGCGCTCGCTCAGGCCACCGACCCGATCCGCCCCGCCGGCCGCACGGCCGTGTCGCGGTGGATGGGGGTGTGCGCGCCGGTCGGCGAGATCCCGCTGCCGCCGCGCCGGCCCGCGACGATCTCCGCCGCGATGGACAGCGCCGTCTCCTCGGGGGTACGGGCGCCGAGGTCCAGGCCGATCGGGGAACGCCGCCGGGCCGGCTCCAGCTCGGTGACGCCGACGGCGCGCAGGCGCTCGTTGCGGTCCGGTTCGGGGTGGGCGCCGAAGCCGTCGTACGACCCGTCGGGACGCACGAGGAGGGTCCGGCCCCGCAGCCGCGCCGGACCCTCGGCGATCCGCGCGACCGCCGCCGCCTCCCCACGGGCGGCGGCGGCCGGCGCGGTCGCGAACACCGGCCGGGCGGGACCGTCCGCCCGGACCGGCGTGACGAGGATGTCGATGACGCCGCCACAGGTGAGCCCGACGGCGAAGGCATCCTCGTCGCTGTACCCGAAGCGTTCGGGGACGGTCTCCCCGTCCCCGAGCGCCTGCCGGCACAGCTCGTACACGGCCCCCTCCACGCACCCGCCGCAGACCGAACCGGTCGCCGTGCCGTCGGCGTCCACCGCGCGGGCGGCGCCGGGCGGCCGCGGGGCGCTGCCTCCGACGGCCACCACGGTGGCGACGGCGAAGTCACGGCCCTGCCCGACCCACCGGTCGAGCCGCTCGGCGATGTCCGGCATCCGTCGGCCTCCTTGGCGAGTTCGCGGACGGGGCGGGGCGGCTAGTGCACGCCCAGCCAGCCCTCGATGGGATGGAGGGCGAAGTAGACGAGGAACACGACCGTGAGTCCCCACATGAAAGCGCCGATCTCGCGGGCCTTGCCCTGCCCCACCTTGATGGCGACGTAGGAGATGACGCCCGCGGCGACACCGGTGGTGATGGTGTACGTGAACGGCATCAGGACGACGGTCAGGAACACCGGGATGGCGGTGGCGCGGTCGGCCCAGTCCACGTGCCGGGCGTTCATCAGCATCATGGCGCCGATGACGACCAGGGCGGCGGAGGCGACCTCCTGCGGGACGATCGCGGTGACCGGGGTGAAGAACAGACAGGCCGCGAAGAACAGACCCGTCACGACGGAGGCCAGGCCCGTACGGGCACCTTCGCCCACGCCGGTGGCCGACTCGATGAACACCGTCTGGCCGGAGCCGCCCGCCACGCCGCCGATCGCGCCGCCGGCGCCGTCGATGAACAGCGCCTTGGACAGGCCCGGCATCCGGCCCTTGTCGTCGGCGAGGTTCGCCTCGGTGCCGACACCGATGATGGTGGCCATCGCGTCGAAGAACCCGGCGAGCACGAGGGTGAAGACGATCATGCCGACCGTCATCGCGCCGACCTGGCCCCAGCCGCCGAACTCGACCTTGCCGAAGAGTGAGAAGTCGGGCATCGAGACCGCGCTGCCGTGCAGTTCGGGGGCACCGTTGGCCCACTGCCTGGTGTCGATGACGCCGAGCCCGTTGAGGACGGCGGCGACGATCGTGCCCGAGACGATCCCGATGAGGATGGCTCCGGGGATGTTGCGGGCCTGGAGCATGAAGATCAGCAGCAGGGTCCCGGCGAAGAGCAGCACCGGCCAGCCGGCGAGTTCACCGGCGGGGCCGAGGGTGAGCGGGGTGGCCTTGCCCTGGTGCACGAAGCCGGCCTTGTAGAAGCCGATGAGGGCGATGAACAGGCCGATGCCCATGGTGATGCCGTGCTTGAGCGCGAGCGGGATCGCGTTCATGATCATCTCGCGCAGGCCGGTGACGACCAGCAGCATGATGATCACGCCGTACATCACGCACATGCCCATGGCCTGCGGCCAGGTCATCTCGGGGGCGACCTGTGAGGACAGGACGCCTGAGACCGAGAGGCCGGCGGCGAGGGCCAGCGGCACCTTGCCGACGAAGCCCATCAGCAACGTGGTGAAGGCCGCCGCGAACGCGGTCGCGGTGATCAGCGCCTTCTGGCCGAGCGTGTCCCCCGCCGCGTCCTTGCCGGACAGGATGAGGGGGTTGAGCAGGAGGATGTACGCCATCGCCATGAAGGTGGTGATGCCGCCGCGCACCTCTCGCGCGACCGTGGATCCTCTTCTGGATATGTGGAAGTACCGGTCGAGCCAGGACCGTCCGGCCGGGACGCGACTGCCGTCGCCGGCGTCCTCGGACGCGGTCCTGGGCTCCACTGACTGCTGGGTCATGGTGCCATCTCCCAAGGTTCAAAGGGGCACCCGCGTACCGACCTGACGGCCACGGGATTTGGGAATGGACGACCCGGGGGACGGCCCGAGACGAACGAATTTCCTGGTACTTCAAGGACCGCGAGCGGAGCGGCACTCAAAGGGGTTCCTCCGGGCGGCGCGGCGGAGTGTGTGACGTTCCCTGCGCCGCCCGGAGAGCTGGTGGTGTTACGCGGTTCCCGTGAGGTGCTCGGGCCGTACCGGAGTGCGGTCGAGCGCCAGTCCGGTCGCGTTCCGGATCGCCGCGAGGACGGCCGGAGTGGACGACAGGGTCGGGGCCTCGCCGACGCCGCGCAGCCCGTACGGGGCGTGCTCGTCGGCGAGTTCGAGCACGTCGACCGGGATGGTCGGCGTGTCGAGGATCGTGGGGATCAGGTAGTCCGTGAAGGACGGGTTCCTGACCTTGGCGGTCTTCGGGTCGACGATGATCTCCTCCATCACCGCCACGCCCAGGCCCTGGGTGGTACCGCCCTGGATCTGGCCGATGACGGAGAGCGGGTTGAGCGCCTTGCCGACGTCCTGGGCGCAGGCCAGTTCGATGACCTTGACCAGGCCGAGTTCGGTGTCGACCTCGACGACCGCGCGGTGGGCGGCGAAGGAGTACTGGACGTGTCCGTTGCCCTGGCCGGTGCGCAGGTCGAAGGCCTCGGTCGGCCGGTGCCGCCACTCCTCCTCGACCTCCACGGCCTCGTCCTCCAGGACGTCGGCCAGGTCGCCGAGGATCTCGCCGCCGTCGGTGACGACCTTGCCGCCCTCCAGGAGCAGTTCGGCGGTGGCCCACGCCGGGTGGTAGGAGCCGAACTTGCGGCGCCCGATCTCCAGGACCTTCTCGCGGACCAGTTCGCAGGCGTTCTTCACGGCGCCGCCGGTGACGTACGTCTGCCGGGAGGCCGAGGTGGAGCCCGCGGAACCGACCTGCGTGTCCGCCGGGTGGATCGTCACCCGGGTGACGCCCAGCTCGGTGCGGGCGATCTGCGCGTGGACGGTGACCCCGCCCTGGCCGACCTCCGCCATCGCGGTGTGCACGGTCGCGACCGGCTCGCCGCCCACGACCTCCATGCGCACCTTCGCGGTGGAGTAGTCGTCGAAACCCTCGGAGAAGCCGACGTTCTTGATGCCGACCGCGTACCCGACACCCCGTACGACGCCCTCGCCGTGCGTGGTGTTGGACAGACCGCCGGGCAGCTGGCGTACGTCGGCGCCCTCGCTGGACTCCCACTGGCGCTCCGGCGGGAGCGGCATCGCCTTGACCCGGCGCAGCAGTTCGGCGACCGGGGCCGGGGAGTCGACGGGCTGGCCCGTCGGCATGAGGGTCCCCTGCTCCATCGCGTTCAGCCGCCGGAACTCCACCGGGTCCATGCCCAGCTTCTTCGCCAGCTTGTCCATCTGCGCCTCGTAGGCGAAGCACGCCTGGACCGCACCGAAGCCGCGCATGGCGCCGCAGGGCGGGTTGTTGGTGTAGAGGGCGATGGCCTCGATGTCGACGTCGTCGACGACGTACGGGCCGGCCGACAGCGAGGAGGCGTTGCCGACGACCGCCGGGGAGGCGGAGGCGTAGGCGCCGCCGTCCAGGACGATCCTGCACTTCATGTGCGTGAGCTTGCCGTCCTTGGTGGCGCCGTGCTCGTAGTGGAGCTTCGCCGGGTGGCGGTGGACGTGCCCGAAGAAGGACTCGAAGCGGTTGTAGACGATCTTCACCGGCTTGCCGGTGCGCAGCGCCAGCAGACAGGCGTGGATCTGCATCGACAGGTCCTCGCGGCCGCCGAACGCGCCGCCGACGCCGGACAGCGTCATCCGCACCTTCTTCTCGGGCAGGCCGAGGACGGGCGCGATCTGGCGCAGGTCGGAGTGGAGCCACTGGGTGGCGATGTAGAGGTGGACGCCGCCGTCCTCCTCGGGCACGGCGAGGCCGGACTCGGGGCCGAGGAAGGCCTGGTCCTGCATGCCGAAGGTGTACTCGCCCTCGACGATGACGTCGGCCCGCCGACGGGCCTCGTCCACGTTGCCGCGGACGATCGGCTGGCGGTGCACGATGTTCGGGTGCGGGACGTGGCCGATGTGGTGGTCGTCGCGGTTCTCGTGGACGAGGACCGCGTCCGGCGCGACGGCCGACTTCTCGTCGGTGATCACCGGGAGTTCGCGGTACTCGACCTTGATCTTCGCGGCGGCGCGGCGGGCCGTCTCCGGGTGGTCGGCGGCGACGAGCGCGACCGGCTCGCCGTGGTGGCGTACCTTGCCGTGGGCGAGGACCGGGGTGTCCTGGATCTCCAGGCCGTAGTTCCTCACGTCGGTTGGCAGGTCGTCGTACGTCAGGACGGCGTAGACGCCGGGCGTCGCGAGGGCCTCGCCGGTGTCGATCGACACGATCTCGGCGTGTGCGACCGTGGAGCGCAGGATCTGGCCCCACAGCATGTCCTCGTGCCACATGTCCGACGAGTACGCGAACTCGCCGGTGACCTTGAGGGTGCCGTCCGGGCGGAGCGTGGACTCGCCGATGCCGCCCTTGGTCCGCGAGCCCTGCGTGATCTTCGTGGGAGCGCCTTCGGCCTGCATGTCAGACCCCCTCGGACTGGCGGGCGGCCGCCAGGCGGACCGCGTCCATGATCTTCTCGTAGCCCGTGCAGCGGCACAGGTTGCCCGACAGCGCCTCACGGATGTCGGCGTCCGTCGGGTTCGGGTTGCGCTCCAGGAGTTCGTCGGAGGCGACGAGGAGGCCCGGGGTGCAGAAACCGCACTGGACGGCGCCGGCGTCGATGAACGCCTGCTGGACCGGGGAGAGTTCGGTGCCTTCGCCGGCCTGCGAGCCGGTGCCGGTGCCTTCGGCCGGCCGATGCCGCCCGTCCTGGAGGGAGGTCCCGCAGGCGCCGGCGGCACAGCCGCCCTGGGCCCGCTGCCGGGCGTAGTCCGCGAGGCCCTCGACGGTCACGACCTCGCGGCCCTCGGCCTGGCCGGCCGCCACCAGGCAGGCACAGACCGGGACGCCGTCCAGACGGACGGTGCAGGAACCGCACTCGCCCTGCTCGCAGGCGTTCTTGGAACCCGGCAGGCCGAGGCGCTCGCGCAGCACGTACAGCAGGGACTCGCCCTCCCAGACGTCGTCGGCTTCCCGCGGACGTCCGTTGACGGTGAAGTTGACGCGCATCACGCAGCTCCCTCGGTGGTGCGGTGGGTGCCGCGGTACGACTCCCAGGTCCAGGTGAGCGTCCGGCGGGCCATGACGCCGACGGCGTGCCGGCGGTAGCTCGCGGTGCCCCGGACGTCGTCGATCGGGTTGCAGGCGGCCGAGCACAGGTCCGCGAACCGCTTGGCGACCGACGGGGTGATGATCTTTCCGTTGTCCCAGAAGCCGCCCTCTTCGAGGGCCGCGTTCAGGAACTCCTCGGCGGCCTCGGCGCGGACCGGGGTGGGGGCGGCGGAGCCGATGCCGGTGCGCACGGTCCGGGTCACGGGGTGCAGGGCGAGACCGAAGGCGCACACGGCGATGACCATGGCGTTGCGGGTGCCGACCTTCGAGAACTGCTGCGGGCCGTCGGCCTTCCTGACGTGGACGGCGCGGATCAGCTCGTCGGGCTGGAGCGCGTTGCGCTTGACGCCCGTGTAGAACGCGTCGATCGGGATGAGGCGGGTGCCCCGGGCCGCCGACTCCACCTCGACCTCGGCGCCGGCCGCGAGGAGGGCGGGGTGGGCGTCGCCGGCGGGCGAGGCGGTGCCGAGGTTGCCGCCGACGCCGCCGCGGTTGCGGATCTGCGGGGAGGCGACCGTGTGCGAGGCGAGCGCCAGGCCCGGCAGCTCGGCACGGAGGTTCTCCATGATCTGGGTGTACGGGACGGAGGCGCCCAGCCGTACGGTGTCCGCGCCGACCTCCCACTCGGAGAGGTCGCCGATGCGGTTGAGGTCGAGCAGGTACTCGGGCCGGCGGTGGTCGAAGTTGATCTCGACCATCACGTCGGTGCCACCAGCGATCGGCACAGCGGTGGGGTGCTCGGCCTTCGCGGCGAGCGCCTCCTCCCAGCTGGCGGGGCGAAGGAAGTCCATGACCGGCTCTCTTCATTCGTCTAGTGGTCGTGCAGATTGAGCCAATCCACAGGTGGCTGGCCCGGCTCGTTCATGTCCTGTTAACGCGGAGTGGACTCAGTACACCGCCCTGTACTCCGGCGGGGTCAGTCACCGAAACCATGAAGGAGTTGGCTGGCCAGGGCAGGCATCTTGTAGATTCGTATGAACGGAGGTCATCGGCAACCTCTCCGATTTCCTGGGGAAACGCGGGAAACGGCACGGAGAACGCACATCACGCCCCCGGGCGTCCGGTTCCGGGTGGCTCCCACCTCACCCTCCATGATCCATCGTAGGTTTCGAGACAAAGAACGGCGGCGACGAGATGCGGCTGCGCGCACTGCTGGACACCGACGCGCTGGGCCTGCGGCTGCTCGGCGGCGAGGACGAGCTGGACCGCTCGGTACGCGGGGTCATGACCACCGACCTGCGCGACCCGAGCCGCTACCTCTCCGGCGGTGAGCTGGTGCTGACGGGTCTGGCCTGGCGCCGGGACGAACACGATTCCGAACCGTTCGTGCGGATCCTGGTGCAGGCCGGGGTGGCGGCCCTCGCGGCCGGCGAGGCCGAGCTGGGCGATGTGCCGGACGACCTGGTGCTGGCCTGCGCCCGGCACCGGCTGCCGCTGTTCGCGGTGCACGAGTCGGTGGCGTTCGCGACGATCACCGAGCACGTCGTCCGGCAGGTCTCCGGCGAGCGCGCCGGAGACCTGGCCGCGGTCGTGGACCGGCACCGGCGGATGATGACCTCGGGTCCCGCCGGCGGCGGCCCGGACGTGGTCCTGGACCTGCTCGGCTCCGACCTGGACCTGCGGGCCTGGGTGCTCTCCCCCACCGGCCGGCTGATAGCCGGTTCCAAGGTGGCGGGCCCGGGGCTGCCCGCCGGCACCTGCGCCCGGCTCGCCGCCGAGCACCTGGCGGCCACCCGCACCGGCCGCCGCGGTCCGCACCGGGTCCTGCTGGACGGCACCACGTACTCCCTGTTCCCGATCCGCTCCTCCGGCCGGTCCCCGCAGGCCGCCCGCGATGTGCGCCAGACGGTCCTGTCGGACTGGCTGCTGGCCGTGGAGGCGGACGCGGGCGACTGGCCCGGGGAGCGCCTGGACCTGCTCCAGGGCGTCACCCAGCTGATCGCCGTCGAGCGGGACCGCCGGGACGCGGCCCGCACGGTCCGGCGGCGGCTGGCCCAGGAGGTGCTGGAGCTGGTGCAGACGGGCGCCGCGCCCGCCGAGATCGCCGCCCGTCTGCGGGTGGCGGCGCCGGTGCTGCTGCCCGGGCTCGGGACGGCCCCGCACTGGCAGGTCGTGGTGGCCCGCGTGGAGTGGGAGGGCGAGCAGATCGAGGGCGGACCGGTCGCGCAGTCCCTGTTGGAGGAGGTGCTGGTCGACCCGCTGGCGACCGGCCCCGAGCCGTCCGACCGGATAGCCGTCGCGCACACCGGCGACGAGGCGATCGCCCTGGTCCCGCTGCCCGCGGTCTCCTCCGAGCACGACGGCGGCCCGGAGACCGGTCTGCTCGCCGACACCCTGCTCCAGTCGGTGCGCGAGCCGCTGTCCGCCGGCCTGGACGACGACGGCCGGCTCACCCTCGGCGTCAGCGCGGCCGTGCACTCGGCGGAGGGCCTGCGCGGCGCCCTGGAGGAGGCCCGGCACGCCCGCCGGGTGGCCGCCGCCCGCACCGGCCGGGTCTGCGCCGCCGGCCACCAGGAGCTGGCGTCGCACGTCCTGCTGCTGCCGTTCGTCCCCGACGACGTCCGGCGTGCCTTCACGGCCCGCCTGCTGGACCCGCTGACCGACTACGACCGCCGGCACCGGGCCGAGCTGATCCCGACGCTGGAGGCGTTCCTCGACTGCGACGGCTCCTGGACCCGCTGCGCCACCCGCCTCCACCTGCACGTCAACACGCTGCGCTACCGGGTCGGCCGGATCGAGCAGTTGACGGGACGGGACCTCTCCCGCCTGGAGGACAAGCTGGACTTCTTCCTGGCCCTGCGCATGAGCTGAGGTCAGCGGGGGCGCGCGGGGGCCGAACCAGGTCACGCCCGCGCCCCACTACTTTGTGAAATTTTTCACCCATCCTCTTGGCCGGGCGCCGCGATTGGTGCTGGAATGCCGCCACCACTCAACAGCTCGATGGCGTGCATGGGGAGGGCAACGTGGCGCATACCGCCATGTCTGGTAAGGGAACGACCGGTGACGATCCACTCCAGACCGCGGTATGGCGGTTGCGCAGCCGGGCCTGCTGGGCCGACGCGGCGGCGCTGCTGCCACCCGACCGCCCGGCGCCTGCGCTCCAGCGGGCCGCCCTGCTGGTCGAACGGTGCCTGTACACCGAACGGGGCTGGGAGGAGGCGGAGGACGCGCTGCGGACGGCGGAGGCGCTGGCGCACAGCGACGACGAGCGGGGGGCCGCCGCCTGCGAGCGGGGCCAGCTCGCCTACACGGCCACCCTGCACGGCGTCCGGGACCGCGCCGACGAGGCGCGGGCCGCGCTCGGGCGGGCGGCGGCGCTGGTGCCTCCGGGGACGCCGGGAAGGGCACTGCTGGACTTCCGCCGGGGTCTGATCGCCGAGAACCTGACCCGTTCCACGCAGGCGGCCCGCGCCGCGTACCGGCGCGCCCACGCGGGTGCGGCCGCGCACGCCGATCCCCTGCTGCTGTCCTTCACGTGGCGGCACCTGGCCGGACTCTCGCTGCGGGAGGGTGAGCTGGCCGACGCGCGGCACGGCTTCGCCGAATCGCTGCGCATCCGGGAGGAGTTGGGCTACCTGGTGGGGACGGCCCCGGCGCTGGCGTCCCTCGCCGACACGGAGGACGAGCCGGAGGCGTCCCGCCTCCGCGAGGAGGCACGCCGCCTGTTCCGGCTCCTCGGCGGCGTACCGACCTGGCTGTCCCGCCAGCTGACACCACCTACGCCGGGGGCGGCTACGGCGTAGGGCGCGGAGGAGGCCGGTGAAGTTCAGCTCGCGCCGGTGAAGTTCAGCACGCCGGTGAGGTTCAGCGCGTGCCCGCGAGGTTCAGCACACCGGTGAAGTTCAGCGTGCCCCCGTGAGGTTCAGCACGTGCCCGTGCGGTTCAGCTCGCGCCCGCGAAGTGGTCGGCCACCAGGTGCCGCACGACGTCGGCGTTCCCCGCGGCCAGCGCGTCCAGCAGGGCCAGGTGTTCCGCCGCGTCCGCGACCAGGCCCGCCCGGCCGTGCCGGACCGGTGGCCACTGGGACCGGCGATGGAGGTCCTCGGCGATCCGGACCAGCTGCTCGTTGCCCGCCAGGGCGAGCAGCGCCCGGTGGAAGGCGCGGTCGGACTCCGCGTACGTCGCCGGGCAGCCGGCGGCCGCCGCGCGCACCGTCTCCTCGGCCAGGGGCCGCAGCTCGGCCCACCGCTCGGCCGGCACCGTGCGTGCGAGCCGCAACATCACCGGCACCTCGATGAGCGCGCGCACCTCCGCCAGCTCGGCCAGCTCCCGCGCGCCCCGCTCGATCACCCGGAAGCCGCGGTTGGGCACGACCTCGACGGCGCCCTCCAGCGCGAGCTGCTGCATGGCCTCCCGCACCGGCGTGGCCGAGACGCCGAAGCGCTCCCCGAGCACCGGCGCCGAATAGACCTCGCCCGGCTTCAGGTCACCGGTGGCCAGTGCCGTGCGCAGCGCGTCCAGGATCTGCCCGCGCACCGAGGAGCGCCGCACCTCGACCCGCGCCCCGGGGACCGGCCGCTCGCCGTGCGTGTGCTCGCCGCGGGCCGCGCAGGGCACCGCGGCGTCCCGCTCCCGGTCCGCGGCGGCCGCCGGCCGCTGCTCCGGCACCCGGGCGGCGGCCGGCGCGCCTGGGGAGCCCTGCACGCCGTGCTTCACGGGTCCTCCTGGCGGCTTGTCGGCACTTGGGGTCATTGACGACGGGTTGTCGGTTGTCCGTCAAGCACCATAGGCGC
Source organism: Streptomyces musisoli (assembly GCF_016741855.1). Lineage (GTDB taxonomy): Bacteria > Actinomycetota > Actinomycetes > Streptomycetales > Streptomycetaceae > Streptomyces > Streptomyces musisoli. The sequence goes on from NZ_JAERRH010000001.1 coordinate 741,075, forward strand.
ACCGGGCGGCAGTGCAAACTCCGGTGCGAAATAGGTAAGGTAAGGCTTACCTCTGCATCCCAGTCCGCGATCGCGGACGCGTCCAAGGACCGGTGGTTCCGCCATGCCCGCTGCGGCCTCGCCGCTCACCGCCGCCTACGACCGCCTCGGCGCGGTCTTCCCGGGGCTGACCGTGACCGAGCTGGGCCCGGACGACCCCGCACCGCGGGGCGCGGGCTGGGTCGGCGCCGCCGGACTCGCGGCGGGCGGCGCGGAGTTGGACGCCTTCCTGGCCTGGGACGGAGCGCAGGTGGTGCGGGACTACGGCCGCCCGGCCCGCCCGGACGTCGTCGCGAGCTTCGGCCTGCACCGTTACGCCTGGCCCGCCTGTCTGCTGATCACCGTTCCGTGGTTCCTGCACCGCCGCGTGCCCCGGCTGCCCGTGACGCATGTCTCCTACGACCGCACCGCCGGCCGGATGGCCGTACGCCGCCCCGTCTCCGTCGCCTGTCTGCCGGGCGACCCCGCGGCCGCGCTGCCCGGCGCCGTCGTCGTACCGGACGAGGAGGCGCTGCGGGCCGAGGTGCGGGCGGCCGCGGCCGAGCACCTGGAGCCGGTGCTGGCGGCCTTCGGACCCCGGATGCGGCGGCGCGGACGCGCACTGTGGGGCATGGCGACCGACGAGCTCGTGGAGGGGCTGTGGTACGTCGCCGGGCTGCTGGGCGAGCGGGAGGCGGAGCGGGCCGTCCGGGAGCTGGCACTGCTGCTGCCGGGGGCGACCCTGCCGTACGCCGGGTCGGCCGGGTTCCGGGTGCTGACGGGTCCGGACGGCACGCCGCTGCCCACCCGGGACCGGGCGAGCTGCTGCATGTTCTACACCGTCCGCCCAAAGGACACCTGTGCGACGTGTCCGCGTACCTGTGACGACGCCCGCATCGCCAAACTCGCTTCCGCTGCGGCCGCTTGAGGCTCCGTCAGGGACGGAACGCAGCCCTCCGCCCACTAGGATCACGGCCACCGGACCGCCCTGCGCGGACCGGCTCCCGAACAGGTGATTCACACCTTCCTCACGCGTCGCGGGAACTTTCCGCGGAACCACTCGTACGGGTAGTCTTATTCGAACTCAACTCCCGCCCCTCACGCGGCAGTTCGAGCAGAACGCCGTCCTGGGCCTCCCTCTGGCACCTCCTTGGCGGCCTCTTGCCCCGAAACCCCCTGAGGGCCGTCGGGAGTGGGCCACTATGGCGGGCGTTACGCCCTATCCCAATGCAAGGGACCCAGATGAGACTGACCGACATATCGCTGAACTGGTTGCTGCCGGGCGCCGTACTGCTCCTGGGCATGCTGGCGGCGGTGGCGGTGCTCGCGCGCGGCAAGCGCTCCTCCGGGGAGAACGCGAGCGCGGACGACTCGTGGGAGCGCAGCGAGGAGCGCCGCAGGCGCAAGGAGGCCATCTACGGCACGGCCTCCTATGTACTCCTGTTCTGCTGTGCGGCGGTGGCGGCGGCCCTGTCCTTCCACGGCCTCGTCGGCTTCGGCGAACAGAACCTCGGGCTGACCGACGGGTGGCAGTACCTGGTGCCGTTCGGCCTGGACGGTGCGGCGATGTTCTGTTCCGTCCTCGCGGTGCGCGAGGCCAGCCACGGTGACGCCGCCCTCGGCTCCCGGATACTCGTGTGGCTGTTCGCCGCGGCGGCGGCCTGGTTCAACTGGGTGCACGCGCCCCGCGGCGTGGGGCACGCCGGCGCGCCGCAGTTCTTCTCCGGCATGTCGCTGTCGGCGGCCGTGCTGTTCGACCGGGCGCTGAAGCAGACCCGCCGGGCCGCGCTGCGCGAGCAGGGCCTGGTGCCGCGTCCGCTGCCGCAGATCCGGATCGTCCGCTGGGTGCGGGCGCCCCGTGAGACCTACCGGGCCTGGTCGCTGATGCTGCTGGAGGGCGTGCGCAGCCTCGACGAGGCGGTCGAGGAGGTCCGCGAGGACAAGCGGCAGAAGGACGAGACCCGGCAGCGGCGGCGCGACCAGCAGCGTGTGGAGCGGGCCCAGCTGAAGGCGATCAGCCGCGGTCACCGTGGCTTCGTCGGCCGGGGCGGGGGGCGGCAGGTCGAGGTGCAGGCGGTGGAGCGCGGCCCCGCCCCGGCGACCGCGGAGCCTGCCATATCCACCGCGGAACAGCTGCCCGTCCGCTCTCGGCCCTCCCTTCAGCCGGTCCGCGGCAAGACTGAACCGGTGACCCTCGACCTCACCGCCGAGGACGACACCATGGCACTGCCGCGCCTGGACTCCCTGGAGCGCAAGCTCAAGGACCTGGAGCAGCAGTTCGGCTGACCTACGGCCCACGGTGCGAGGGAACGGGACGGGGCGTGACCACGGCGGTCACGCCCCGTCCCGTTTCCGTCGTCGGATCACGCCGTCACGTCCCGTTCCCTCGTCGGATCGCGCCGCTTCGGCGCCGAGTCCGTCTTCGGATCACGGTACGTCTTCGGATCACGCCGCCTCGGCACCGAGTTCGAACCACACCGACTTGCCCACCCCGTGCGTCCGTACGCCCCAGGAGTCGGCCAGGGACTGCACCAGCAGCAGGCCCCGGCCGTGGGTGTCGTCGTCCGGATCCGGGACGTGCAGTTCGGGTCTGCGGGCCACGAAGTCCCGTACCTCCACCCGCAGTCCGCCGGGTTCCACCACGGCCGTGAGGACGGCGTCGTCGTCGGTGTGGACGAGCGCGTTGGTGACGAGTTCACTGGTGAGCAGTTCGGCGATCTCCGAACGACCCGGTTTGCCCCAGTGCCGCAGCAGTTCGCGCAACGCCCGGCGTGCCTCCGGCACCGCCCTGAGGTCCGCCCGGCCCAGACTGCGCCGGAGCCGCCGCGCGTGTTCCGTGATGGTGTCGGTCTCTTCCCCCGTAGTCGCCGAGAAGGCCCCTACGGTCAAGGGACCGCCTCCTCGTGCCTGCCTCTTCATGACCCCCGCCTGCACGCCGCCGGTCCCTGCCCCTCCTGGTCGAACACGTTCACGGGGGGATGCTTGCCCAGCAGGCTCCCGGGCAGTCCTGACGTATGCCCGATGCCCGGTGGTTCGGCCACATCCGCACCCGGCCCCGGCCGGCCGCCGGGCCGTGCCCGCACCGCGCCTCGGGCACCCCGGACGCCGCTGGACGCCACGGACGCCCCGCGACGGCGGCCCGGCTCGCTCCGGCACCGGCGGTCGGCACGCCGTCACGTCCCGTGAAACTGGCCGAAATCCGCTCCTCCGGCAGGAGCGGCACGCCTCAGGGTCGCGGCACGTTGCGCAGGTTCGAGCGGGCCATCTGGAGCATCCGGCCGACCCCGCCGTCCAGCACGATCTTGGAGGCCGACAGGGCGAACCCGGTGACCATCTCGGCGCTGATCTTCGGCGGGATGGACAGGGCGTTGGGGTCGGTGACGATGTCCACCAGGGCCGGCCCCTTGTGTCTGAAGGCGTCCCGGAGCGCCCCGGCCAGCTGCTTGGGCTTCTCCACCCGCACGCCATGGGCGCCGCAGGCCCGGGCGACGGCGGCGAAGTCGGGGTTGGTGTTGGCGGTGCCGTACGAGGGCAGGCCCGCGACCAGCATCTCCAGCTCGACCATGCTCAGGGAGGAGTTGTTGAACAGCACCACCTTGACCGGCAGGTCGTACTGCACGAGCGTGAGGAAGTCGCCCATCAGCATGGTGAAGCCGCCGTCCCCGGACATGGAGACCACCTGCCGGCGCCGGTCGGTGAACTGGGCGCCGATCGCCATCGGGAGCGCGTTCGCCATCGACCCGTGCGAGAACGAACCGATGATCCGGCGGCGGCCGTTCGGCGAGATGTAGCGGGCGGCCCACACGTTGCACATACCGGTGTCCACCGTGAACACGGCGTCGTCGGCGGCGACCTCGTCCAGCACGGCGGCCACGTACTCGGGGTGGATCGGGATGTGCCTGTCGACCTTGCGGGTGTACGCCTTGACCACGCCCTCCAGCGCGTCGGCGTGCTTCTTCAGCATCCGGTCGAGGAACCGCCGGCTGGTCTTCTCCCTCACCCGCGGGATCAGGCACCGCAGCGTCTCGCGGACGTCGCCCCACACCGCGAGGTCGAGCCGGGAGCGGCGGCCGAGCACCTCGGGCCGCACGTCGACCTGGGCGATCTGCACGTCGTCCGGCAGGAAGGCGTTGTACGGGAAGTCGGTGCCGAGCAGGATCAGCAGATCGCACTCGTGGGTGGCTTCGTAGGCGGCGCCGTAGCCGAGCAGCCCGCTCATGCCGACGTCGAACCTGTTGTCGTACTGGATGAACTCCTTGCCGCGCAGGGCGTGGCCCACCGGTGACTTGATCTTCTCCGCGAACTCCATCACCTCGGCGTGCGCGCCGGCCGTGCCGCTGCCGCAGAACAGCGTGACCTTGCCGGCGCCGTCGATCATCTCCACGAGCCGGTCGATCTCGGCGTCGCCGGGCCGCACGGTGGGCCGGGAGGTGACGAGCGCGCTCTCGGCGGCCTTCTCCGGGGCGGGCTCGGCGGCGATGTCCCCGGGCAGGGACACCACGCTGACCCCTCGCTGCCCGACGGCGTGCTGGATCGCCGTCTGGAGCAGCCGGGGCATCTGCTTCGGGCTGGAGATGAGTTCGCTGTAGTGGCTGCACTCCTGGAACAGCCGGTCCGGGTGGGTCTCCTGGAAGTAGCCGAGGCCGATCTCGCTGGACGGGATGTGCGAGGCGAGCGCGAGCACCGGGGCCATGGAGCGGTGGGCGTCGTAGAGGCCGTTGATCAGGTGCAGGTTGCCCGGGCCGCAGGAGCCCGCGCAGGCCGCCAGGTTCCCGGTGATCTGCGCTTCGGCGCCGGCCGCGAAGGCGGCGGTCTCCTCGTGGCGCACATGGATCCAGTCGATGGACGCCTTACGGCGGACGGCGTCCACCACCGGGTTGAGGCTGTCGCCGACGACACCGTAGAGCCGGCGCACCCCGGCACGGACGAGGATGTCGACGAACTGCTCGGCTACGTTCTGTTTGGCCATACACCCATACAGTCACAGGGGCCGCCGTCACGCCTCCCACACGGCCGCCGCCGTACGGTCGTCGGCGTAGCCCTTCACCCGCACCTGGGCGTCGGCGAGGAAGCCGGCGAGCCCGGGCGGGGTACGGCCGGACCAGCGCCGGGCGAGGTAGGCGCAGAGGGCGGGCTCGCCGCGCAGCGGGTCGGCCAGGCCCGCCGTGCACATCACCAGCGCATCACCCGGCCGGGCTACCGAGGCGCGGAACCTGAACGGCTCACGGGGCGGTTCCGGGGCGGGGTCCGGGGCCGGCTCGAAGGGGCTCGGCGGGGCCGGGAGGCCGAGGTCCATCGTCAGCCGGTCACCCTCGGCGGTCTGCTCGGCCGGCGAGCCGGATCCGACGGCCGGGGCGCGGCCGGTGCCGTCGGGTGACGGGCGCGGCTCGATGTCCTGCCAGGCGCCGTCCCGCAGCCTGAACAGCCCGCCGTCGCCGACACCGAAGAACACGCGCGTACGGCAGTCCGGGTCGGCGGGCAGCAGCAGACAGCGCAGGCTCGCCCGGTAGTCCTCGGGGGCGGCGCCCCGTTCGGCGGCGCTCGTCCGGAGCCTGCCGACGCTGCGGTCGGTCAGCCGGTGCAGGCCCGACTTGAGGTCGCCGCGCCGGGCCGCCCGGATGTCCGCCACGAGCCGCTGATGGCTGCGGCCCACCGCCCGCGCGATCCACCGGCACGCCTCGGCCGCCGCCAGGTGCGCGACCGGGGTGCCCCGCACGCCGGTCGCCATGGCGACGAGGACCAGCGCCTGCTCCCCCGTCCCGAACCGCGCGGTGAGCAGCGAGTCCCGGCGCGGCTCGCCCCGGTAGCGGGCCGAGTCCCCGCGCAGCGACAGGGCCCGCAGCGTGCATGCGCCGTACCGGGCGCCGTCCAGCACGGTGTCCGGGACCAGCTCCCCCAGCCCGTCCGGATCGGCGAGCGGCAGCGCGGTGGGCTCGGGGTCATAGGTGGGAGGCCCGGAGCCCACATAGTCGACGGAGGCGGGGGCGGGGTCGAAGGCGGGGACGGAGGCGGGGGCTGGGACGGATGTGGAGTCAGGGGCGACGGCGCCGGTCTCCCGTGGAGCGGGCCGGCCGGATGCCGGGGGCTCGGCGGGCTCGGCGGGCGTTGTGGGATCCGGGGACTCCAGGCCCTCCAGGGACTCCAGGGACTTCATGGCTTCCGGCGACTGTTCGCGCGATGCGGACCAAGCGGGCTCACGGGCGCCGGTGGGCGAGGAGAACTCTGCCGACGGAGCGAATTCGGGGGGCGGAGCCACACCGTTCGGCGGAGCCGGATCCGTCGGTGGGGCCGCACCGGTCCGCGGAGCCGGATCCGTCGGTGGGGCCGCACCGGTCCGCGGAGCCGGATCCGTCGGTGGGGCCGCATCGGTCGGTGGGGCTCCGGCCGTGCGCTGCGTCGGGACCGCCGCTCTCGGGAACGCCGGTGGGGCGGATACCGGCTCCGGCGGCACCGGCTCCGCGGCCGCCCCTCCCGGGAACGGTTCCTTGGCCGCCCGTCCCGAGGCCGGTTCCGTGGCTGCCCGTTCCGAGGCCGGTTCGGTGGCCACCCACTCCGAGGCCGGTTCCGTGGCTGCCCGTCCCGAGACCGGTCCCGTCGCTGCCCGTCCCGGGGCCGGTCCGGTGGCCGCGCGTTCCGCGGCTGTCCGTCCCGGTGTCGCCCGTGCCGGAGGTGACGGGTCCGTGGGCGGCGGCCCCAGGGTGTCCGTCGGCCGTCCCACCACCGTGTTCCGCGCCGAGGCGAACCTGTCGTCCAGGGAATCGGGCGCGGCCGTGGGACCCGTGTCCTGGGTGGAGTCGTCGTACAACTGCCCCCACCAGTCGTCCTCATGACGGGCGGGTCTTCCCCCCTGCTGGCTCATGCCCCTAATTGTCCACCGCACGGGCCGCATGAAAACGGCGCATCCGGAAAATCCGGCGCATCGAACCCACCGCACGGCGTGTCGTGTGAAGGACTGAACAGCCGTACGAGAAAAGGGGGATGGCCGCCGGGCGGCCCCACCCCCCACGGGAGGACCGCCCGGCGACGTGCGAAGTGGCCCGGCCCCGAATCCCCTTCGTGCGCTCGCGCACGTCCGGGCCCGGACCACGGCATGCGGCGACCGGCCCGAACCGGCACCGGTCGTACGGCCGGATCACGACCGTGTTCCCCGGGAGGCGGCCGTGAATCGTGTCAACGGCCATGCGTCCCGCGGTGCTGCCACCTTGGCAGACCCGCCACCCGTACCGCGATGATGTCCGACGGCGGGTTTGCGCCGTGGCCGTTTTCCGCCACGCCGCTCCGCTTCGGGTCGGCTTGTTCGCAGGGAGGGACGCGGTGCGATGCTGGCAGCGATAGGGCTGGACGAGACGCACGAGGCGGCGTACCGGGCGCTGGTGTCCGTGGGCGCGGCCGACGTGGCCGATCTGGCGCGGCGCCTGACGCTGGCCGAGCGGGACGCCGAGCGTGCCCTGCGCCGGCTGGAGCGGCAGGGGCTGGCGGCCCAGTCCTCGGCTCGGCCGGGCCGCTGGGTGGCGGCGCCGCCCGGGGTGGCGCTGGGCGCCCTGCTCACCCAGCAGCGGCACGAGCTGGAGAAGGCGGAGCTGGCGGCCGCGCTGCTCGCGGAGGAGTACCGGGCGGCGGCGGCCGAACCGGCGGTGCACGACCTGGTGGAGGTGGTGACCGGGGCCCCGGCGGTCTCCCAGCGCTTCCTCCAGCTCCAGCTGGGCGCGGCCGAGGAGGTGTGCGCGCTGGTGACCGGCAACCCGATGGTCGTCTCCGGTACGGAGAACGAGGCGGAGGAGCAGGTGGCCGGGCGCGGGGTGCGCTACCGGGTGGTGGTGGAGCGCGCGGTGCTGGACCTGCCGCACGGGCTGACCGAGCTGACGGCGGCGCTCGGCCGGGACGAGCGGGTCCGGGTGGTGGACCGGGTGCCGACCAAGCTGGTGGTGGCCGACCGTTCGCTGGCGATGGTGCCACTGACCTCGAGGAGTGCGGAACCGGCCGCGCTGGTGGTGCATGCCAGCGGGCTGCTGGAGCTGCTCGCCGAGCTGTTCGAGTCGGTGTGGCGGGAGGCGCTGCCGCTGCGGCTGGGTGCCTCGGGGGTGACCGAGGAACAGCCGGACGGCCCGGACGCCACCGATCTGGAGGTGCTCTCGCTGCTGCTGGCGGGGCTGACCGACGCGAGCGTGGCCAAACAGCTCGACGTGGGACTGCGGACCGTGCAGCGGCGGGTGCGGCGGCTGATGGAGCTGGCCGGGGTGACGACCCGGATGCAACTGGGCTGGCATGCCTGGGAGCGGGGCTGGGTGACCCGGGAGGATCCCCGCTGACCTCAACCCCCCACGCGTTGTTCGGCACGCCGGCCGGGTGGGGGGTGTGGGGACTCCCCGCGTACGGCGATGCGGGCGGGTGGCGCCGGTGTGCCGGCTGAGCCGTTCACCTGCCTGCTGATCGCGGGGGCCCGGCCGGGCGCGGTGGTGCCGGGGTGACCGGGGCGGTGCGCGCCCCGGGAGCGGCCGGGACGGTGAGTGCCGTGGGGATGGCCGGCACGGTGGCCTGCGTCAGTCCCGGCAGGGCGGGCCGCACCGGCCGGCGGGTCAGGGCGCGGCGGACGGTGTCGGCCACGGCGGCCATGCCGGTGTCGTTGAAGTGCAGATGGTCGCCGGGGTCGTAGGCGGGCCGGATGCGGGCGGGCTCGGCCGGGTCGCGGACGACGGCGTCCGCGTCGGCGACGGCGTCGAAGGCGCCGCCGGTGCGGATGAAGGCGTTCACCCGCAGCCGTACCGCCTCGCGGGCGGCGGTCCAGGCGGGGTAGCCGGCGTACGGGGTGAGGGTGACGCCGACGACCCGGATGCCGCGGGCGTGGGCGCGCGCCACCAGCGCACGGTACGCGGCCGCGTAGGCGGCGGGGTCGCTCGCCTCCGGAGTGCCCTTGATGTCGTTGATGCCCTCGAAGACGACCAGGACCCGGACGCCGGCCCGGTCCAGCGCGTCGGCGTCCAGCCGGGCGAGGGCGCTCGGCCCGGTGCCGTCGCGCAGCAGCCGGTTGCCGGAGATCCCGGCGTTGAGGACGCCGATCCGGTACTCGCGCAGCCGCCGGGCGAGCTGGTCGGGCCAGCGGCGGTTGGCGCCGGAGGTGGATCCGTTGCCGTCGGTGAGCGAGTCCCCGAACGCGGCGATGCCGCCGCCCGCGATTCCGCGGACGTCGACGCCGGCGACGTAGTACCACTGGCTGGTGGTCGTCTTGTACGCGCCGCCGTCCTCGTCGGCGGCCCGGCCGGCGCCGGCCCGGGCCACGTAGCTGGTCTGCAGGGCGGTGCGGTGGTTGGTGGCGGGCCCGGAGTCGCCGGGGGTGTAGACGGTGACGAGCAGGTCGGCGGCGGGCGGTACGGGCAGCGGAACCGGATCGGTGACCGCGTCCTCGCCCGGTGGGACGGTCACCTCGCGGGTGCCGTGGAAGGTCGCGGTGTGCAGGGTGCCGGGCACGGCGTCGGGGCCGGCCTTCCGGCGCAGCGCGACGGTGACCGCGCCTAGCCGCAGCGGGCGGGTGCCGAGCCGGTTGCTGAGCCGGACGCGGACGGCGACGCCGCCGATGCTGAGGTGGACGACGTTGCGGACGGCGGCGCCGGGCAGCGCGGCGGTGGTGCCGGAGGGCGCGGTCTCCCAGCTGCCGGTCCAGGGCAGCGGGGCCGGCTCGGCGGCCGCCGGGACCGTCAGGGCCGGCAGCAGTGCCGGAAGGAGGACCGTGAGACCCCGTACGACCTTGGCCATGTGTGCTCGCCCTTCCGCGTGGCCGTCGGAGGCGACCGTGCCACACGGCCGGACCGCTGCGCCGCAACATCGACGGCGGTCCACCCGCTCGGCGCAACGCAGCCGGCGGTCGCGCCCGGACACCGAGCCGAGGCCGACGGGCGGCACGTACGCGCCACCTCGGCCGGGCGAAACGACCACCGGCAGGCGGCACCTGCGCGAAATGCCGCCGGCCGGGGACGGCCTGCGGGAGGCGACACGTCACGCAGGCACCACCCGAACGGCCACAAGGCACGCCATGACACGCACGACCACACCGCCGCCCTTCACGACCACACCCCCGCCCTTGATGCCGGCGCCGGAGCAGTTCGGCCGCAGCCGCAAGCGGCCGCCCTGCTGCCCGGTCCGGCGACGCACCACCCCGGACCGGCGCGACGCGACGCCCTTGGGCAGGCGGGGGCTCAGGGGAGGGCGCCCTCCAGGGTGAGCAGCCAGATCTTCCGTTCGAGGCCTCCCGCGTATCCGGTCATCGCCCCGCTCGCGCCGATCACCCGATGGCAAGGGCGCACGATGAGCAGGGGATTGGCGCCGATCGCCCCGCCGACGGCGCGAACGGCCGCGCGGGGCGCGCCGATCCGGGCGGCGATCTCCCCGTAGGTGGCGGTGGCGCCGTACGGCACCTCGTCCAGCGCGGCCCACACCCGCTGTCGGAACCCGGTGCCGGACGCGCGGAGCGGCAGCCGGAACTCCTCGAGTTCGCCGGCGAAGTAGGCGGCGAGCTGGTCGGCGGCGGCGCGGAACGGCCCGGGGTCGGGCCGCCAGCCGTCCTGGACGGTCCGGCCGCCCTTCTGTCCGGGCACGGACAGCGAGGTGAGCGCGCCGTCGGCGTCCGCGGTGAGCAGCAGCCGTCCGACGGGGGCGTCCAGGTGGGTGCAGTAGACGGTGGTCATCTGATCGGCTCCCCCGCCACGCTCAGGTGCCGGACGGCGTAGGATCGCCAGGGCCGCCAGTTGTCGGGGACGTCGGCGCCGGGCGGGGCGACGTCCGGATCGCCGAGGGAGCGGACGCGGACGGTGGCGACGGTGGCCGGGTCCATGCCGGGCAGGGCGAGCAGGGCCTCCTCGGCGTCGTCCCGGTCGGCGCCGGGGTCCAGCCGTACGGTGCCGTCGGCGAGGGCGGCGGCCAGTGCGCCCAGCGGGCCGTCGGGTTCCGCCTCGGCGAGCACCGCGGGCTCCGGGAAGAGGTGGGTGAGGCTGCCGTGGGGGGCGTCGAGCAGCTTGCCGTACCGCTGCACCAGCCGCCCGGCCCCGTCCCGGCCCGCCAGGGCGTGCACGGCGGGCTCCAGCGGGTCGACGGCGCCGGGCGAGCGCAGTCCGGGCCGGGCGGCGACCAGCGGGGCGAGCCGGGGGTCGGCGCCGAGCCGCTCGTCGACGGCGTACGGGTCGGCGTCGAGGTCGAACAGCCGGCGCAGCCGCTGCACGGCGGTGGTGAGGTCCCGGGGGTCGGTGAGGTGCAGCCGGGCGTCGAGCCAGCCGCCGGGGTGGGTGCAGGTACCCGCCCGTGCGGTGCCGGTGCGTTCCCGGACGGCGGCGAGCCCGGTGCCGTACGGCAGCCGCAGGGTGCGCCGGTAGGTGCGGGCACCGGGGGCGCCGGTCACCTCTTCGACGCCCGGTACGGCCTCCCGGGCGAGCTGGTCGAAGACCGGGGCGGCCTGGTAGGGGCCGCGGTGGGCGAGCCGGAGCGGGACGGCCGCACCGGGCGCGGCCCGGCGGACGGCCCGGTTGCGGGGGGTGGCGGCCCGCACCTCGGTCGGTGTGGCGGCGTACACCTCCCGGATGGTGTCGTTGAACTGCCGCACGCTGGCGAATCCGGACGCGAACGCGATCTCGGTGACCGGCAGCTCGGTGGTCTGGAGCAGCACCCGCGCGGTGTGTGCCCGCTGGGTCCGGGCGAGCGCCACGGGCCCGGCGCCCAGCTCGGCGGTGAGCTGTCGCTGCACCTGCCGGGCGCTGTAGCCGAGCCGTGCGGCGAGCCCGGCGACGCCTTCGCGGTCCACGACGCCGTCGGCGATCAGCCGCATGGCCCGGCCGACGACGTCCGCGCGGACGTTCCACTCCGCCGAGCCGGGCACGGCGTCCGGCCGGCACCGCCGGCAGGCCCGGAAGCCGGAGCCCTGCGCGGCGGCGGCCGTCGCGTAGAACCGCACGTTGTGCCGTTTCGGGGTCACGGCCGGGCAGCTCGGGCGGCAGTAGATGCCGGTGGTCTCGACGGCGAAGAAGAACACGCCGTCGAACCGCCCGTCCCGGCTGCGCACCGCCTCGTACCTGCTGTCTTCGTCCTTCACGTGTTCCAGTGTGGGACGCCGGGGCGGTGCCGGGCCAGCGGAAATCGGACATGGAACTGGGGGGTGCCCTCCGGTGGAGGCGAGCGGCCCTACATCCGGCGCCCCCGCTTCGCCTCCATCGCCGCCCTCCCCTCTGCTCCCTTCCGCTTCCAGTCCTTCTTGATCTCGGCCCGGACCCGGGCGTCGGTCTTGGCCACGATCCACTGGTTCTCCCGCACGAGCTTGCGGTAGCTCTCCAGCCGCCGGACCGGCAGCTCGCCGTCCTCGACGGCGGAGCGCACCGCGCAGCCCGGCTCGGACTCGTGGGCGCAGTCGTGGAACCGGCACCGCTCGGCCAGCTCCTCGATCTCGGAGAACACCTGCCCGACGCCCGCCTCGGCGTCGAACAGGCCGACGCCCCGCAGCCCGGGGGTGTCGATGAGCACCCCGCCGGAGGGCAGGGCGAGCAGGTTGCGGGTGGTCGTGGTGTGCCGGCCCTTGCCGTCGACGTCCCGGGCGGCCCGTACGTCCATGACGTCCGTGCCGACGAGGGCGTTGGCGAGGGTGGACTTGCCCGCGCCGGACTGGCCGAGCAGCACGCTCGTGCCGGAGCCGACGAGGGCGACGAGCACGTCGAGTCCTTCGCCGTGCAGGGCGCTGACCGTGAGCACGGGCACGCCGGGCGCGCTGGTCTCGACGTCCTGCACGAGGTGGGCGAGGGTGACCGGGTCCGGCACGAGGTCGGCCTTGGTGAGGACGACGACGGGCTGGGCGCCGGACTCCCAGGCGAGGGCGAGGAAGCGTTCCACCCGGCCGAGGTCGAGTTCCACGGCGAGGGACACGGCGACGACGGCGTGGTCGACGTTGGCGGCGAGGATCTGCCCCTCGGACCGCTTGGAGGAGGTGGAGCGGACGAAGGCGGTGCGGCGCGGCAGATACGTGCGCACGTATCGCGGGTCGCCGTCGGGGTCGACGGCGACCCAGTCCCCCGTGCACACGACCTTCATCGGATCGCGGGGCACGACGAACTCGGTGTCGGCGCGGACGATCCCGTCCGCGGTGGCGACGTCGCACTGGCCCCGGTCGACCCGGATCACCCGGCCGGGCAGCAGCCCGTCGGCGGCGTGGGGGGCGAACGCGTCGGCCCAGGACTCGTCCCAGCCATAGGGAGCCAGCGCGGAGAACACAGCAGAGGTGGAAGTCAAGGGTGACCCTTCACAAGGGTGGCCCCGGTCGGGCGCGTACGGTGCGCGGTCGGTTCAGCCGGTGGCCACGGAGGTGGACTTGAGGAGTTCCTGGATGCGGGCAGCGCCCGGCACAGTGACAGCCATCGGTCGACACCTCCTCGTCCTCGCTCGCGCGTCCGCACACCACCTCGGCGTGCGCGGCAACTGTATCCCGGCGGCGGGGCCGGGCGTCAACGTATTTTCCGCGGACCCGTTCCCGCGGCCCGCCCGCCCGGCACGTCCGCGCCCGGCGGCCTCAACCCGCGGTGCAGGGCGCCCCGTTGAGCGTGAAGCCGTAGGGGGTGCGGTTCTCGTCCTGCCGGCTGCCGAGGAAGCCGAAGGAGAGGGTGCCGTGGGCGGCGACCGTCTTGTTGTAGTCGGCGGCGGTGGCGGTGACGCGGGAGCCGTTCTGGTGGGCGGTGGCGTCCCACATCTGGCCGACCCGCTGGCCGTCCCGGAAGGACCAGGCCACCTGCCAGCCGGCGAGGGCCTGGTCGGTGGTGACGGTGACGGTGGCCTGGAAGCCGTCGGGCCACTGGTCGGTCAGGTCGTAGGCGACCCGGCAGCCGGCCGGCGGGGTGGTGGCCGGGGCGCCGGTGGGTGTGGCGTGGTGGGTGGCGGAGGAGGTGCCCTGGGGTTCGGGGCCGGGCTTCGTCCGGGGGGACGTCCGCGCGGTGGCGGTGGCGGAGGGCCGGGCGGAGGGCGAGCCGGTCCGGGTGGGGCGTGCCGTGGTGGGGCGGGCCGAGGTGCGGGGGACCTCCGGGTCGGCGACCGGCTGCCGGTCGTCGTGGGCGGCGGCCTCCTCGCCGGCGCCGCCGAACGGCATCATCGACGCCCCGAGTGCCAGCGCCGACAGCAGCACCGCGGCGGCGATCAGCCCGCCGCGCAGCGCCCGGCTGCGGCCGGTGCCCTCCTCGGGATCGGCGGCGGAGGCGTCGGGGCGGCCCGCGCCGAGGCGGACCTCGGTGGCGCGGCGGCGCCGCTCCAGATAGGCGAGACCGCCCCAGCCGATGACGCCGCCGGCCAGTGCGGCCGGCAGTCCGCCGCCGTGCAGGCGCAGGCAGGCGGCCGCCTCGGCGCACCGCACACAGGTGGCGAGGTGTCCGGAGAGGTCCGCGGGGGTCTCGGCGGTGGGTGAGCGGGTGACCGCGTCCAGCAGGCGGGCGTAGCTGCGGCAGTGCGCGTCCAGCGGGGAGTCGAGGTGGGCGCGGTGGCAGCGGTCCCGGAACAGGGTGCGGACCTGGTCGAGTTCGCCGGCGGCGGTGGCCGGGTCCAGACCGAGCCGGCGGGCCACGGTGGGCAGCGGGAGCGCCTCCACCTCGGCCAGCCACAGCAGCGTGGCGTCGGCCTGCTGCATGTCCCGCAGGCCGCGCAGCGCGACCGGGCGCCGCAGCGGCGGGCCGGAGAACCGGGCGGCTCCCTCGGAGTTGAGCCACAGCCTGAGGTCGGGGTCGAGCCGGTGCCCCCGGCCGTCGGCCTCCCAGTCGGCGGCGGTGCCGCGTACGGCGGTGAGCAGGGCCGGGATCGTCGGCAGCCGTGCGGTGCGGCGGCCGGCGCCGCGCACATGGGTGCTCGCGGCGGCGCGGACCTCGCGCATGCCGAGCGTGAATGCCTCCGTGGCCAGCTGATGGGCCGTCAGCGAGCCTGAGGTGCACAGGTCCGCGTACGAGAGCACCGCGTCCCAGCACTCCGAGAACAGCGCGGCCTCGATGTCGTCCTGGGGGGTCGGCAGGTCGGGCATGGGACTCCTGCATCCACGAGCGAGGTCAACTCACCAAAGGCAAAAGGGGAGTTGCGGAAACCTCGCGGCAGGGCACAGAGCCTTTCACGTCCTTGACACAACTGACAAGCGGCCTGTTCACATCCGGTTACCGACGGTGGCGGCCCGGACGCGCGCCACGGCGAACCCGCAACTTCGGCCTCCAGTACGGACGCGGACGCGGTTCGGCTCACCGCCGGGCCGACCCCCGTGGCGGCGGGTCACGCCGGCGCCGGCACCTCCGTGGACCCGTCCGCCGAACCGGGCTCCCCCGCCGGCGCGGGGAGGCTGTCCATGAAGGAGCTGACGGAGAACACGGCGCGGCCGGGGCCGGGCGGGCCGTAGCCGGGCGGGGAGGACAGGCCGAAGTCGTCCATCGTCTGCCGGTAGGCCTGGAGCAGCCGGATGTGGTACTCCAGCGGCGCACCCTGCGGGTTGGCCTTGCCGAGCGGGGTGGTGGGTTCCGGGCACCAGGTGGTGAAGCGGGGCGTGATGCCGTGCGACATGAAGAAGCGCAGGCCTTCCGTGGTGGAGGCGATGGCCTCGTCGACGGTGGTGAAGCCGAACGGCTCGGCCATCTCCACGCCCGCCACGAAGTTGGGGATCACGTTGCGCGCGCCGAAGATCTCGGCGGAGTCCAGGATCCGCTTGTGCCACTCGTCGCGGCCGATGTAGCGCTCCTTGCCGGGGCAGTACAGCTCGAACAGCCGGCGGTCCCACACCTCGAAGTTGGGGTGGTAGATCTGCACGCCGTAGTCCTTGAACCGCTGCACGTCGGGCTTGGGCAGCGCCTGGGCCACGACCTTGCCGATCCAGCGGCCGGGGAAGCGCTCCTCGATCGCCTTGGCGTAGTGGCCGTAGAAGTCGGCCTCGTCGCGGCCCGCCACCTTCGACGTGATCGCGCCGCCGGTGAGGGTGTAGGCGGTGGACACCTTCTGGGTGTCGTACCGGTCGATGATCTCCAGGGCCTCGAGGACCTCCTCGACGTCCTTCACCCCGGTGTAGGGCCGTCCGGCCGCCTTGTGCTGGCGCCAGTTGTGGTTGATGTCGCAGTACTGGCACTCCTCCTTGGCGCCGAAGTACTGGCAGACCCGGAAGACGGTCAGATAGATCAGGTAGCCCCACTGGATGGTCGGCGCGACCTCCATCACGGACTTCCCGTTGGAGAGGGTGTGCCGGTAGTACTCGGGCATCGGCGGGACCCCGACGTCGGCGATGCGCCTGCCGTCGAGGTACAGCCCGAGCACGCCCTCCTCGTCGGCGGCGACGCGGTACGGCGAGGCGGGGTTCACCCGTACGGAGACGACCGTGCGCCGCAGGTCGTACGGCCCGCCGGTGAGGATGATCTCCTCCGGGGGCCGGCGCAGCGCGGCCTCGCCCAGTTCGGGCAGGGTGCCGTGGTCGAAGGAGAAGATGAAGTAGGACTTCGGTTTGACGTCGCCGTCCTCGTTGTCGCTCAGGGCGGACTTGTCGAAGGCGACACCGCCCCGGAGCAGGTCCTCCTTGAAGACGGCCTCCCGCGGCACCTGTGGGAACCGCTCCATCAGATCCTCGACCAGCGCGGTACGACTGCTCATCCGTCTGTCTCCTCCCGGCTCAGGCTGCGCCTCCCACCGTATGCCCCCATCACCGGCCGAACCGTGCCGGGTCCCTGCATGCCGCGCGAGGTGCGCCGGGGCCGGCGGGTGCTCGGCGCGCTCAGGCCGTCCGCTCCAGCGCCGCGTGGTCGACGGCGTACCGCAGACCGTCCCCGGACGCCAGCCGCTCGGCCTCCTCCACCACCACGCGGCCGAGGCGGGCCACCTCGTTGCCCTGCGAGCCGGCCAGGTGCGGGGTGACGAAGGCGTTCGGCAGGTCGTACAGCGGGGAGTCGGCGGGCAGCGGCTCGGGGTCGGTCACGTCCAGCACGGCGCTCAGCCGCCCGGCACGCAGCTCCGCGACCAGCGCCTCGTGGTCGAGCAGGGCACCGCGTGCGGTGTTGATGAGCACCGATCCCGTGGGCATCAGGGCCAGTTCGCGGGCGCCGACGAGGTGGCGGGTCTCGGCGGTGTGCGGGGCGTGCAGGGTGACGATGTCGGAGGTGCGCAGCAGTTCGTCCAGCGGCAGCAGCGGTACGCCGAGACGCGCGGCCTCGGCCGCGTCCACGTAGGGGTCGGCGAGCGTGACGGCGAGGTCGTGGGGGCGCAGCAGTTCGAGCAGGCGGCGGCCGATGCGGGAGGCGCCGACGACACCGACGCGGCGGCCGTGGTTGCCGACACCGGGGAGGATGCCGCCGTAGGGGAAGGCGCGCCGGTCGCGCAGCCGGTCGCGCAGCGCGAAGACGTCCTTGCCGGCCAGCAGGATCATGGCGAGCGTGTACTCGGCGACGGGCACGGCGTTCGCGTCGGCGGCCGAGGAGACGGCGATGCCCCGCTGCCACACCTCGGGGCCGGCGAGCCCCTTGACCGAGCCGGCCGCGTGCAGCACGGCGCGGAGTTCCGGGGCCGCGTCCAGCACGGCGGGGTCCAGGCGGGGGCAGCCCCAGCCGGTGAGGAGGATCTCGGTGCCGGCGAGGGCCTCCCGGACCCGGGGATCGGTGAAGTCGTCCGCCACCAGAGTGGAATCGATTTCCACACAGGCGTGCAGCCGGGCCATCAGCTCCGGCGGGAAGACGAGCGGCACGTTCTGCGGTGTCATGGCGAACATCGCCCGGGGACGCTCGGTCAAGGAAGTGAACCTTCCGGCTCGGTGACGTGCGGACGGCAACCGCTCTCCACGGTAGGTCGCGCCGGATGGGAGGGGCAACGGACACGCAACTCCCCGGGAGGACGCACGGATGACCGAGGCAGCGGACGGAGAGCCCAGGGAGGCCGAGGGGCCCAAGGACACCGGGGAGCCCGGGGACGCCGGGGAGCCCGGGGAGCCGGGGAGCCCGGGGACGCCGGGGAGCCCAAGGACACCGAGGAACCCGGGGACGCCGGGGGCACGTTCACCAACGACTTCGTGCGGGACCTGCTCCATGACTGACCCGGCCCGCGGGGCGGCCGACTTCCTACAGCCCCTTTCCTAACCCCTTGTCGAAAGCCGTCCCAGCCCATAGCCTGACGCCCGCGCCGGGGCCGACGCCGCCCCGGCCCGGTCTGGTCCGGACGGGACGGGAGGGGCAGCCGCGTGAAGCGCACATCACGTGACATCCGCACCGCGAACCGCTACGAGGTGCTGCGCCAGATCATCGCCGAGTCTCCCACGTCCCGTCAGGAACTGGCGGCCGCCACCGGGCTGAGCCTGGCCACGGTGGCCACGCTCGTCGGCGAGCTGCTGGACCTCGGCCTGATCACCGAGGTCGGGTTCGAGGACTCGGCCGGGGGCCGCCCCCGCGGACTGGTCGCCGCCAACGCGTCGGGCGGCGCCCTGATAGGCGTGGACATCGCGGAGACCTACGTCCATGTCGAGCTGTTCGACCTGGCGCTGAACGTGCTGGCGCGGTCCGACGAGGACATGCGGGCCGGGGAGAGCCGGCCCGAGCAGGTGGTCCGGCACGTCGCCGCCGGGATCGGCTCGGTGGCGGCCCGGGCCGGCATCGAGGCGGCGCGGGTGCTCGGCGTCGGGGTGAGCGTGCCGGGCCAGGTCGACCGGGACACCGGCGTCGCCGAGTACGCGCCCAACCTGGGCTGGCACGACGTGCCGTTGCTCGGTCTGCTCGCCGAACACATCGCCCACCCGCTGTACCTGGACAATCCGCTGCGCGCCTGCACCGTGGCGGAGCTGTGGTTCGGTGCGGCACGGGGCCGCGGGGACGCCGTGGTGGTCAACCTCGGCACCGGGGTCGGCGCCGGCCTGGCCCTCGGCGGCGGGCTGCACCGGGGCGTGAGCAACAGTGCCGGCGAGTGGGGACACACCACGCTCGTGCTGGACGGGCGGCTGTGCCACTGCGGCAACCACGGCTGTGTCGAGACGTACGTCGGCGCACCCGGCATCATGCAGAACCTGCGCGAACTCAGCCCGCGGTCCCCCCTGCTGCACCCCGACGACCAGACCGCCACCATCGACGCGCTGGCCCGCGCGGCCGCCGGGGACGACCCGGTCGCCCTCGGGGTCGTCCGCGAGACGGCCCGTCACCTCGGCGCCGGCATCTCGGACCTGATCAACCTCCTCAACCCCGAAGTGGTCGTCCTCAGCAGCTGGGTGGCCGCCCGGCTGGGCGAGCCGCTGCTCGGGGAAGTCCGCCGGGCGGTCGCCCGGCACGCGCTGCGCCGGCCGCTGGCCGCCACCGAGATCGTCCTCTCCCCGATCCCCACCGACCCGGTGTGCCTCGGCGCGGCGACGTTCGCGCTGGAAGGGGCGCTGCGGTCCGCGGGGCAGCGGGCGGCGAAACGCACCACGACCGCGAGGGGCCGTACCGCACCGCCTTCATGACGACGGAAGGGATGAGACCCATGTCGTTCCGGACCTCCACGCAGTACGTCGAGGACGTCTCGCCGGGCTCCGGGGCGCTGCCGCCCCGGGCCTGGTACGCCTCCTCCGACGCCAAGGCCCTCTGTCTCGGCGGCAGCTGGCGCTTCCGGCTGTCGGACACGGCCGACGCCGAGGACGACTCGTTCGCGGCGCCGGGGTACGACGCCGGCGGCTGGGCGCAGGTGTCGGTCCCCGGCCACTGGGTGCTCCAGGGCCACGGCTCCCCCGTCTACACCAACCACCTCTATCCGTTCCCGGTGGATCCGCCCCGGGTGCCGACCGAGAACCCGACCGGCGACCACCTGCGCCTGTTCGACCTGCCCGGGGACTGGCCCGAGGACGGTGGCACCGTGCTCCGTTTCGACGGCGTGGAGTCCTGTGCCCGGGTCTGGCTGAACGGCACGGACCTCGGTGAGTTCAAGGGCTCCCGGCTGCCGCACGAGTTCGCGGTCGGGCACCTGCTGAAGCCGGGCGGGAACGTCCTGGCGGTCCGTGTGCACCAGTGGTCGGCGGGCTCGTACCTGGAGGACCAGGACCAGTGGTGGCTGCCGGGCATCTTCCGGGACGTCACCCTGCTGCACCGCCCGGCGGGCGGCGTCCTCGACTTCTTCGTGCACGCCTCGTACGACCACACCACCGGTGCGGGCACGCTGCGCGTCGACTCCGACGTGGACGGCCGGGTGACCGTCCCGGACCTCGGCATCGACGTCGCGGCCGGCGAGCCGGTGACGGTGCCGGTCGAGCCGTGGTCGGCGGAGACACCGAGGCTGTACGACGGCGTGCTGGCCACCGGGGGCGAGCGGGTGCCGCTGCGCATCGGTTTCCGTACGGTGGCGCTGTCGGACGGCCTGATCAGGGTGAACGGCCGCCCGGTGCTCTTCAAGGGCGTCAACCGGCACGAGTGGCACCCCGAGCGGGGCCGGGCGCTCGACCTGGCCACCATGCGCGAGGACGTGCTGCTGATGAAGCGGCACAACATCAACGCCGTCCGCACCTCCCACTACCCGCCGCACCCGGCGTTCCTCGGCCTGTGCGACGAGCTGGGCCTGTGGGTGATCGACGAGTGCGACCTGGAGACGCACGGCTTCACCGAGCAGGGCTGGCGGGACAACCCCGTGGACGACGACCGCTGGACCCCGGCCCTGCTCGACCGCGCGGCCCGCATGGTGGAACGGGACAAGAACCACCCGTCGGTCGTGATCTGGTCCCTCGGCAACGAGGCCGGGACCGGCCGGGGCCTGACGGCGATGGCCGAGTGGATCCACGGCCGGGACCCCTCGCGGCTGCTGCACTACGAGGGCGACCCCGGCTGCCGCGACACGGACGTGTACTCACGCATGTACGCCGACCACGCCGAGGTCGAGCGGATCGGCCGCCGCCTGGACGGCGGGACGCACAAACGGCGTCAGCTCCCCTTCGTCCTCTGCGAGTTCGGGCACGCCATGGGCAACGGTCCCGGCGGACTCGCCGACTACCAGCAGCTCTTCGAGGCCCACGAGCGGCTCCAGGGCGGTTTCGTCTGGGAGTGGATCGACCACGGCATCGCCCATCCCGAGCTGGGCTACGCCTACGGCGGCGACTTCGGCGAGGAGCTGCACGACGGCAACTTCGTCTGCGACGGCCTGCTCTTCCCGGACCGCCGGCCCTCCCCCGGCCTGACCGAGTACAAGAAGGTGATCGAGCCCGTCGGCATCTCGGGCGACGGCACGGACGGCACGGTCCGCGTCACCAACAAGTACGACTTCGCGGACCTGTCGGCGCTGGCCTTCTCGTGGACGTACGAGGTCGAGGGCGAGGTGGTGGACTCCGGCACCCTGACGGTGCCGGCGCTGGCGCCCGGCGCGTCCGCCGACCTCGGGCTGCCCGAGCCGCCGCCCGGCGCACCGGCCGGCGAGGCGCTCTGGACGGTCCGTGCGGTGCTCGCGGCCGACACCCCGTGGGCGCCGAAGGACCACGTGGTCGCCTGGGGCCAGATCCCGGCGGCGCAGCGCCGCACGCCGTACGTCGCGGCGGCCGCCCGGCCGGTCGCCCGCGACGGGGTGATCACCCTCGGCCCCGGCGTCTTCGACGCCCGCACCGGCGCCCTGCGGGCCGTCGGTGACGTCGGCGTCTGCGGTCTGCGGCTGGACGTGTGGCGGGCCACCACCGACAACGACGACGGCGCCGCCTGGCAGAGCGGCCTCCGCTACGGCCTGCTCTGGCGCAAGCTGGGCCTGCACCGGATGCGGCACCGGCTGGACGCGGTTGAGGTGAGCGAGGACGCGCTGACGGTCCGCACGAGGGTGGCGCCGGCCGCCCGGGAGACGGCGCTGTCGGCGGTGTACCGCTGGACTTCGGACGGTGACCGGCTGCGGCTGGCCGTCGCCACCGTCCCGGAGGGTGACTGGACCGTCCCGCTCCCGCGGCTCGGCATCCGCTTCGGGCTGCCGGCGGCCGACCGCGTGGAGTGGTTCGGCGGTGGTCCGGGTGAGGCGTACCCGGACACCAAGGCGGCCTCCGCGGTGGGCCGTTGGCGGTCGACCGTGGAGGACATGCAGACGCCGTACGTCCGTCCGCAGGAGAACGGCGCCCGCATCGAAGTCCGCTGGGCGGAGCTGGGCGGCCTGCGCGTCGAGGGCGACCCCGCGTTCTGGCTCACCGCCCGCCGCTGGACCACCGAGCAGCTGGACGCGGCGACCCACCGCACCGACCTGCTGTCCGGCGGGACGGTCTGGGTCAACCTCGACCACGGCCAGCACGGCATCGGCTCCCAGTCCTGCGGTCCGGCCCCGCTGCCCCGGTACCACCTGAAGGCGGAACCCGCGGAGTTCTCGTTCGTGTTCTCCGTGTCCGCGACCCCGACAGTGTCCGCCACCCCGAACGCCGGCTGAACCAACCGGGTCCCGAGGCCCGCGCATCCGCCCTGCCCCGCCCGGCCCGGCCTCGCGCCGGCCGCAGGAGCCCGCCCCCACTTCCTAGATGCTCTAGGATTTCTCCTAGGCATCCAAGGAGGTGGGCGTGTGGCCCGGGTGGGACTCAGCGTGCAGCGGCTGGTGGCCGCCGCCGCGGAGCTGGCGGACGAGGCCGGCTTCGACAACCTCAGCGTCTCCGCGCTGGCCCGCCGCTTCGGGGTCAAGGACGCGAGCCTGTACTCGCACGTCCGCAACCTCCAGGACCTGCGCACCCGGCTGGCGCTGCACGCGGGCGGCGAGCTGATCGACCGGATCGCGGCGGCCGTGGCCGGGAGGGCGGGCAAGGAGGCGCTGACGGCGTTCGCCGGCGCCTACCGGGAGTACGCCCTGGAGCACCCGGGCCGGTACGCGGCCACCCAGATCCGCATCGACCAGGCCCTGATCGCGGACTCCCCGGCACTGCGCCGCACCGCGGAGATCACCTACGGCATGCTGCGCGCCTACGGCCTGGCGGAACCGGACCTCACGGACGCGGTGCGCCTGCTGCGCAGCACGTTCCACGGGTACTGCGTGCTGGAGAGCGCGGGCGGCTTCGGCGCGGACCGGGACGTAGGGGCCTCCTGGGACAAGGCGGTGGACGCCCTGCACATCACCCTCGAACACTGGCCCCGGGAGCGGAAGAGCGATGACTGACACCCCGCACCACGACGTCACCGGCCGCGGTCCCGTGCTGCTGCTCCACCCGGGCGGCTCCGGGCACCCGATGGGCCTCGGACCGCTGACCGAGCGGCTGGCACAGCGCTTCACCGTGGTGACGTACGACCCGCTGGGCCTCGCGCACGGCCGGCTCGGACAGCCGGTCCCCGAACAGCGGCCTGCGGACTGGAGCGAGGGGGCGCGGCGCGTGCTGGAGGCGGTGCTGCCCGAGGGCGAGTCGGCGTACGTCTTCGGCACCAGCTCCGGAGCCATCGCCGTGCTGGACCTGCTGGCCCGGTATCCCGGGCGGCTGGCGCACGTGGTCGCGCACGAGCCGCCGTGCGTCACGGTCCTGCCGGACGGGCAGGCGCGGCGGGCCGAGCTGATCGAGCAGCTGGACGGGCCCGGACGCCCGCCCGCCGAGGGCGCTTCCGCCACCCCGTTCGGCGTCTTCCTGGCCCGCGTGCTGCGCCCGTTCAGCGCGTACGCGCCCGCCTTCACCCCGCCTCCGGCGCGGCTCACCATCGCCTACGGCACGGACTCGCGCGGTCAGCTGCTGCACCGCACGGCCGAGGTGCTCGCCGAACGGCTGGCGAGCGCCTGCGTCGCCTTCCCGGGCGGGCATCTCGGCACGACGGATCATCCGGTGGAGTTCGCCGACGTGCTCGCCGAGACGCTGCGTTCGAGTGCGCGGACGTCGGCGTAGGAGGGGGTCGTACCGCCCGGGGTGCGTCCCGCGGCGATGTCGGCCACCGCGTCCAGGGCCGCGCCGAGCGCCCGCCGGTACAGCAGCGAGCCGAGGCTGACGCGGCGCACGCCGAGCTCGGCGAGGCGGGCGAGCGTGGGTCCGGCGGGCGAGTACAGCACGTTGAGGGGGACCCCGGTGTGCCGGACGAGGGCCGCGATGCGCTCCGGGTCGGTCACGCCCGGCACGAACACGCCGTCGGCGCCCGCCTCCTGGTAGGCGTCGAGCCGGCGCAGGGTGTCCTTCTCGTCGCCGTCGCCCGCCCAGTGGGTGTCGGTGCGGGCGTTCACGAACAGGCCGGGCACGGCCGCCTTCACGGCCGCGATCTTCGCCGCGTGCCGGCCGGCCGGGCCCAGGCCGTCCTCCAGGTTGATGCCGGCAGCACCGGCGGCCCACAGCTCACGGGCCAGCTCGGCGACGTCGTCCGGGTCCTCGCTGAAACCGTCCTCGGCGTCGACCGAGAGGAGGTACGGCCCGGAGCCGAGGGTCAGGGCCAGGCGGACGGTGTGCTCGCGGGTCGCGGCCTCGCCGTCGGGCAGGCCGACGGCCGCCGCCACCGCCAGGCTCGTCGTGGCGATCGCCGGGAAGCCCCGGGCGGCGAGGGCGCCGGCCGAGGCGTGGTCCCAGGCGTTGGGCAGGAGCAGCGGCTCCCCCGGGCGGTGGTGGAGGCCGGCGAAGGAGGCGGGGGCGGGCTCTGCGGTCATACGGCCACGCTAGCTCCGGATCACTTCGGCCCCGGCCGAACCATGCACGGCACCCCGCCCACCCGTCCGTACGGGCCCCGCCCACCCCGGCCGCACGACACACCGCCCACCCGACCGTACGACACACCGCCCACCCGGCCGTACGGCAACTTGCCCGTCCGGCCGTCCGACCGCCCTGCCGTCCGGTGTCCCGTCGGTCCTCCCGTTCGGCGACCCTCCCGTGCCGAGCGGCGGACGCCTCACCGGGGCGCCACCGACCACGGCGAGCCCGCGGGCCCCCCGTCCGGTGCGGTGAACCGGAAGGCGGTGTCCGGGCCCGACGCCCAGCTCACCCGCAGTTCGTGGCCCGGCCGGGCGGCGTCGGCCTCCCGTACCGTGACGGACACCAGCTCCGCGAGGGGCAGGGGGTCCGCCTCCCCGGTGAGCCGGACGAGCGCCACGAAGAGCGTGGACCCGCCGCCCCCGGTCACCCCGGACGCCCCGGGCACCCCGGCCGCCTCCGCCGACGGGCCGTCGGCTCCGGCGAGTTCGGCGTGTACGCCGTCTCCTGACGCCCCGGCCGGCTGCTCCGACGAGCCGTCTGCCGCGGCGCGTCCGGCGCCCGCGCCACCCCCGTCCGGTCCCGTCACCTCCGCCGACAGGCCGCTGACCGGGGTGAGTTCGGAGCGGATGCCGGGACCGGACGGCCAGCCCGTCACCCGCACCGGCGTGCCGGGGGCCGCGCCCGCCACCAGGTGGGCCCGCACCTCCACGGCGCCCCGCACGGTCACCAGGCTGGTCACGGTGATCCCGGCGCGCCCGGTGTGCCGGGAGGCGGTCCAGCCCTCGCCCGTGCCGAGCGGCTCGATCCCGGTACGGCTGGGATCGCCGTCCACGATCACGCTGTTGTCGTACGACGGAACGGGCGCGGTGGCGGTCGAGTAGCCGAGCCGGGTGTAGTACGGGTCGTACCGGACGTCTTCGCTGCCGTGGTTGTGCAGCCGGACCAGCCCGTCCGAACGAGTGCTCTGCAGCAGCCAGTTGGGGGCGGGCACCGGATGCGCGGCGTCGGCGCGGTCGGCCGGTGCCGGTTCCTCCCGCGCCGTCCACACCTCGTGCCCGGGCGGCAGCAGCAGGCCGAGGAAGCCCTTGCTCGCCCAGTACGGGGAGGCGGGGCCCGAGTAGCTCTGCACGAGCGTGGTGTCGGGGCCGAGCCAGCCGAGCGGCAGCAGGCCCCGTTCGTCGACCGCGCCGCCGTCGAGGAAGTACCGCAGGGCCCCGGAGGCCAGGCGCCGCGTCTCGCCCGCCGACAGGGGGGTGTGCCCGGTCAGCGCGCCGAGCCAGAGCGGGGCCGTCGTCGCGAAGCGGTAGGTGAGGGAACGGCCCTGGTGCACGGGGGCGCCGTCGCCGCCGAAGAGCCGGGCGCAGTCGGCGAGATGGCGCGACAGCCGTCGGCCGTACACGTCGAGCAGCTCGGCGTCGCCCGCCAGCCAGGCGTGCAGGACCGGGTACAGGTGCATGGCCCAGCCGTTGTAGTAGTCGAACTTCCGGCCGTCGCCGTCGGTGTACCAGCCGTCGCCCGCGTACCAGTCCTCGATCCGCTCCAGTCCGCGGCCGATCACCTTGCGGGCGGCCTCCTCGCGGTGGCCGGTCTCCGCGAGGAAACCGGCGACGGTGACCGGGAACAGCTCCCAGTTGCACGGCCAGGGTTCCGCGGTGAGCGCGTCCGCCAGCCAGGCGGCGGTCCGCCCGCGCACCGCGTCGTCCAGCCGGTCCCACAGCAGCGGCCGGGTCAGCCGCAGGGCGAGCGCGACGGAGGCGGCCTCGACCAGCGGCTGACCGCGGTCCGTGATCCGCGGCCAGACACCGCCGGGGCCGGCCGTGAGTCCCTCGGCGTACCGGCCGAGCGCGGTCTCGTCGCGGCGGAACGCGGCCAGCAGCAGCGTGCGGGCGAACCCTTCCAGGCCGTCGGAGAGCCGGCCCGAGCGGCTCACCCGGTCGCCGGGCAGGTGGTAGAGGGCGCGGTCGGGGGTGGCGTACGGCTCGACCGCGGCGAGCAGGGCGTCGGCGGCGGCCTCCCAGTGGGCGCGGGTGTAGCCGGTGTACGGGCTCGACACGCGGTCGTCGGCGGGCAGTTCGATCACGGCGGTGGCCGTCCTTCCTGACGGGACCCAGGACGCCCCGGTTCCGGTCGGGGCGCCCCGGGGGTTCATCCCATCCGAACCTTGCACTCGGGCACCAGATGCGGGGCGAGCAGTCCCTCGCACACGCTGGAGAACCACACGGCGAGCGGCTCGGCGACGACGTCCGTGCGACGCACTCACCGGGCGGCGCCGGCGGCGGGCCCTCGCCGGCGCCGCCCGGCTCCGACGAGCGGGGCCGGGGCGAGGGGGCGGGAAGGGTCTTTCCTCGGACACCCGAACCCGGCGGGGTCCGCTTCGACTAGCGTCGTGACATGACCAGCGACACACCCCCCGGCCTCGCCGACGCCCTCGCCGCCGGGACGGTCGTCCTCGACGGCGGCATGTCCAACCAGCTGGAGTCGGCCGGGCACGACCTGAGCGACGAGCTGTGGTCGGCACGGCTGCTCGCCGAGCGGCCCGAGGCGGTCACCGAGGCCCACCTCGCCTACTTCCGCGCGGGCGCGAGCGTGGCGATCACGGCCAGCTACCAGGCCACCTTCGAGGGCTTCGAGAAGCGCGGCATCGGCCGGGCGGAAGCCGCGCGGCTGCTCGCGCTCAGCGTGGAACTGGCCCGCACGGCCGCCCGGCGGGCGGCGGACACGGGCGTCGGACGCCCGCTGTGGGTGGCGGCTTCGGTCGGACCGTACGGGGCGATGCTCGCGGACGGCTCCGAGTACCGGGGCCGGTACGGGTTGAGCGTGGCCGAGCTGGAGCGGTTCCACCGGCCCCGGATCGAGGCGCTGGCCGCCGCCGCTCCGGACGTGCTGGCACTGGAGACCGTCCCCGACACCGACGAGGCCGCCGCTCTGCTGCGGGCGGTCCGCGGGCTGGGGGTGCCGGCCTGGCTGTCGTACACGGTCGACGGCAGGCGGACGCGGGCGGGGCAGCCCCTGGAGGAGGCGTTCGCGCTCGCCTCCGACGTGGACGAGGTGATCGCGGTCGGCGTGAACTGCTGCGCGCCCCAGGACGCCGGACCGGCCGTGGAGATCGCGGCGCGGATCACCGGCAGACCGGTCGTGGTCTACCCCAACAGCGGCGAGACCTGGGACGCGCGGGCGCGCGCCTGGCGGGGCCGCACGACGTTCGGCCCCGCGCAGGTCACCGCGTGGCGGGAGGCGGGGGCGCGGTTGATCGGGGGGTGCTGCCGGGTGGGACCGGAGGGGATCGCCTCGATCGCGGGCGCGGTCGGATAGCGTCCGCCGGCTCAGCGGCGCAGTGCGCCCACCGAGCGGCGCAGCCTGCGCATCGCGGCGGCGAGTTCGGCCCCCGGCGCACGCGGCACGCCGGCCCGCGGGGGCCCCGGGAGGTCGGCCGCGGTCGCCCACAGGGCGATTTCCGCATCCCGTGGACCGTACGCGGTGTCCGGACCGCCGTCGTCGAAGATCCGTACCGGACGGCGGGCGTCCCACGCCGGCCAGCCGGGGTCCCCGGTCGTCACGAACCGCACCCAGGCGGCGTGCATCACGTCGCACAGCTCCTGCGGGGCGCCCTCGCCGGCCAGCTTCTTCGACTCGGGCACGTCCCCGGTGCCGAAGACGAACCCCAGCTCCAGGGCGTGACAGGCACCGAGGCCGGGGAGGCGGGACGGCCACGCGAACTCGTACAGGTAGGAGGTGCCGGGGCGGGCGTCGGCGAGCCGGTGCAGCGGCACCCGCAGCAGGTGGTCGGTGACCATCTGGCCGACGATCTCGGCGGTCCCGGCGCCGGGGCGCAGGGCCCGGTAGCCGCGCGGGACGTCGTGGCCCGCGTGACAGCGGGCCATCGCCCCGGCCAGGGCGACGGCACCGAGCCGGTCGACGCGCTCCAGCAGCCCGCCGGGCACCAGCCACAGCCGGTACTCGTCCCGGGTCCACCCCATGAGCAGCTCGGCGTCCCGGGCGGCGGCGCCTTCGGTCAGCGCCTTCAGCGGGTCGCCGGGCACCAGGTCGCCGTCCACGACGATGCCGAAGGCGGGTCCGCCCAGCACCGCGCCGCCGAGCCGGCCGACCTCGGCCTGGGTGCGCAGCAGCAGTTCGCGGTCGACGGCGGCGAACGCCTCGGCGGTGGGCGGGACCTTCAGCCGGGCGGCCATCCGGCGCACCATCCGCCGTACCTTTTCGCGGTCCAGGACCTCGGGCGCGCCGCTCTGGAGCACCGCCCGCCGGACCAGGCCCTGCGTCTGCGGCGCGGCGAGCAGGGCGCCTGCGCTGATGGCGCCGGCCGACTGGCCGCACAGGGCGATCCGGCCGGGGTCTCCGCCGAAGGCCGCGACCGACTCGTGCACCCAGCGCAGGGCGGCGAGCTGGTCACGCAGGCCGGGGTTCGGGGGCGCGTCCGGGAACAGTCCGTAGCCCTCCACCCCGAGCCGGTAGTTGACCGAGACGAAGACGACGCCATCGCGTGCGAAGGCGCTGCCGTCGTACACGGGCACCGCCGAGGAGCCCCTGGTCAGGGCGCCGCCGTGCAGCCAGACCAGCACCGGCAGCCGGGCGTCCGGTCCCGGTTCGGGGGTCCATACGTTGAGGTTGAGGCAGTCGTCGCCGGGGACGACCGGGTCGGACAGGTACTGGGCGAACGCCTCGGAGTACGGCGGTTTCGGCACGGTCGGCCCGAAGGCGCCGGCGTCCCGCACCCCGTCCCAGGGCTCGGGCGGCTGCGGCGGGCGGAACCGCCGGGGGCCGAAGGGCGGGGCGGCGTACGGTATCCCCCGGAAGACCGCGATCCCCCGCTCGTACCGGCCGCGTACGGCCCCGTGGGGCGTTCTCACCACGGGGCCCGTCTGGTCCGCCGTCATCGCCCACCAGCCCTTCGCCACGCGCGTGCAGTGTTCCTTCAGAGCACCACATCGCCCGGAGGTATTCCGGTGCACGGCCCCCGGCTGTGGGCCATTCGGCGTACACCGGGGCGCCGGATCCGGGGCGGGAGGGGCACGTCATGCCGCGTCCGGCGGCCGCCGCGCCGGCTGCCCGGCACCCGCCCCGCACCGGGCCGCCCCGTTCGGGATAGCGGGCGATGCATTCGGGCGTAGGCCGGTGACCGGGTGCGGACGGGCTCGTTCGCCGGGCATGAAGCACACCACGCATATCGCCGCGACCCTCGCCGCGGCCGCAGTCGCCCCGGTCACCGCCTACGGCACGGCACACGCCTCCAGCCACGTCCTCGCTCCCGGACAGCAGCGCGCCACCGTGGCCTCCCCCGCCGACGAGCACGACCCGAAGGAGGACGTGGAGACCGACGAGAACGGCCGCCCCGACCTCACGGAGGACTGAGTTCCCCGAGGACGTGGGGCAACGCGACGGCCGGGCACCTCCCGCACGGGGTGCCCGGCCGTCGTCCCGTTCCGTCCTCGCTCATTCCTCCTCGTGCCGGGCGGCGGCGGGGAAGAGGGCCTCGACCACGTCCACGGCGCTGCCGTCGTGATCGCTGCCGGCGGTGCCGCTGCCGGTCTGTGCGTTGCCCGTGCGGTCGATCTCGACGATCGCGTCCCTCTCCGAATTGTCGGTGCCGATCTGCGAGTTGTCGATCACGGTGACCAGGCTCCCGTTGCCCGCCGCGGGCGCGGCACCTGCTCCGAGCAGCACGGCGGCGACCGCCGTGGCGATGCCGAGCCGGGGTACGGCACCGGTCACACGCCCACGCCCTCGGGGCTGATCCGGTCGCGGGCGATGTTGCGCTCCAGCAGGGTGGTGGACGCCTTCACGCCGATCCCGCTCGCGGGGTCCACCTCCGCCAGCCGGCCGTCGGCCGCCTTCAGGTCGGCGAGCGCGGAGTCCATCGCCTCGTGCGCGGCGAACAGGCAGGGAGTGCTGTAGATGGCGACGTCCACGCCGAGGTCGGACAGCTCACCGAGGGACAGGCGGGGTGACTTGCCGCCGGCGATCTGGTTGAACAGCAGCGGCTTGTCGCCGACGACGTCCCTGATCCGCTTGATCCACTCGACGCTGCGCACCCCGTCGACCAGCACCACGTCGGCGTCCGTGGCGGCCAGCATCTCGGCGCGGTGCAGGATGTCGTGCTCGTCGGTGGCGTCGGTACGGGCGACGACGACCAGGTCCTTACGGGTCTCCAGGACCTTGTGCAGCTTCTCCAGGTACTCGTCCAGTGGCAGCACCTGCTTGCCGTCGGCGTGGCCGCAGCGGCGGGGCCGCTTCTGGTCCTCCAGGATCACGCCCGAGGCGCCGATGCGCTCCAGCCCCTCGACGACGTGACAGGCGACCTCGGGGTCGACGTACCCGTCGTCGATGTCGACCAGCAGGTGGTGGTGCGGGAACGCGCCCCGCAGCCGCTGGACGAAGGCCACCATGTCGGGCCAGGCGATGAATCCGATGTCCGGCAGTCCGTAGTACGAGGCCGCGAAGCCGAAGCCCGATACGAACATCCCGTCGTAGTGCTTGGCCGCGATCGACGCCGAATACATGTCGTACACGCCGATCAGCGGTGTGGTCCCGGGCCCGGCGATGCGCTCGCGCAGCTTCTTACCGTAAGTCAAGGTCCGGCTCCTTCTGTGGGTGGGTGACGCACGGGCCGGGGGTGGTCCCTTGCGTCTCGACGCCCTTTGCCAAGACAAGAGCATCCCTAGATAGTCACGTGACCTTCGCCCTACGCGAGCTTTACTCACCCCAATGGCGGAACCGGTTCACCGCAGAAACGTCACTCGGCCAGCCGTGATGCCCAGATGAGCCCCCCGTTGAGGTGAGCCCTGAGAGCCGGGTCGCGGCAGGCGCCGGAGGCGTGACCGAGGGCCGCCGTGGAACACCTGTCCACCTTCCGGGACCGCCTGGTTCCGCGACGAGGGCCCGCCCCGGTCGGCGGGCGGGACGCCGGGTGGAGCGACGGCGTCCGGGGCGGGGTCGTCGCGGTGGCCGGCCGGGCGGCCGCGGTCGAGGAGGCGGAGAGGGACGCCAGGGGGCTCCGGACGGAGGCCCACGCCCCGCGGCTCGGCATCCCCCGTCCGGTCACCGGCGGATCTCCGCTCAACCCCCTTCGCCCACACTGTTGTCGGGCGCTCCGTCGCCGTACGAGGGGAGGTCGCCGCGCTCCACCGGGGCCGTCGCCGTGGGAGCCGGCGGCAGGAAGCCGGCGAGTTCCGCCGGTGAGGGGCGGTGGACGGCGTCCGCGGCCTCGCGGACCACGTCGGGTGCCACCTTCTCGCCGCCGAGCCGCACCACCCGGCCCTTCACCGGCTCCCGGCACACGTAGCCCCCGGGACAGTCGGCGGCGCTGCCCCGCTCCGCGTAGAGGTGCAGGACGGCACCGTTCTTCGCCCAGTACGCGACGGAGAAGCCGTCGTCCCCGTTCACTCCGACGGACTGCTGCGCGAGCGTGAAGCCCGGCACGTCGGTGACGTACACGAGTTCCGGCGCGATGCCCAACGCGCGCAGTCGGGAGTCCAGTTCGGACCGAGCCGGGGCGGGCGCCGACTCCCGGGCGCGCCCGGCCTCCGGCTTTCCGGTGCCGGCAGCCGCCCCGTCGCCGCCGGCGTCCGCCTTCTCGGTGCCGCACGCGGTGAGCAGCGCGGGAAGGAGCAGGAGCAGCGGCAGGGCGCGTACGGTACGGATCATGCGCCCATGGTGCCGCACAGGCGTTCCACAGGGCGGTCCGATCCCGTAACCTCTCGCGCGATGAACGCCATTCCGCCGCTGCTGGACCATCTCGTCCTCGCCACGCCCGACTTGGCGGCCACGGTCGCCGAGTTCACGCGGCGGACCGGGGTCGCACCGGCGCCCGGCGGGGTGCACGTCGGACTGGGTACGCGGAACCATCTGGTGGGGCTCGGCGGCCGCAGCTATCTGGAGATCATCGGGCCCGACCCGGAGCAGCCCGAGCCCGCCGGGCCGCGGCCGTTCGGCGTCGACCGGCTGGCCGGGCCCGCGGTACCGACCTGGGCGATCAGCCCGCCCGATCTCGACGCGGCGATCGCCCGGGCCCGGGAGCGGGGCCACGACCCGGGCCCGGTACGGCCGATGAGCCGTCGCAGACCGGACGGCACCCTGCTGCGGTGGCGGCTGACCGACGCCGGCCCGGGGGACACCTCGGGCGTGCTGCCGTTCCTCATCGACTGGGGTGACTCCCGGCATCCGGCCGCCTCGGGCCTGCCGGTCACGCCACTGCTGGCGGTGTCGGCCTCGGTACCCGACCCGCGGCGGACGCGCGGCCCGCTGGCGGCCCTGGGCACCTCGCTGACGCTCACCACCGGGCCGACCGCCCTCTCCTTCACCGTGACCACCCCGAACGGTCCGGTCACCTTCGGCTGACCCCGCGCGGCCGGTCGTGGCGGCGGCCTGGGCGAGCCCGGTCTTTGAACGTGTTCAATTTTGCCTCTACGATCGGAGCCCTCGCCGTCGCGCGAAGGAGGGGGCATGCGTCACGAGGAGAGGTCCGCCACCAGAGGGCCCCGGCACGGGCTCGGACAGCTGGTGCGCTTCGGCGCGCTCCAGGCCCGCGCCTGCGCCTTCGCCGTCGCACTGCTGGCCGGGATCGGCGCCTCCCGGCTGCTGCCACCGCTGCCCGTGGCCCGCTACGACCTGGTACTCGTCTACGGCGTGCTGCTCACCCTCGTCGCCCGCCGGGTGGGCTGGGAGACCCGGCGGGACACCGCCGTGATCGTGGTGTGCCATGGGGTGGGACTGCTGTTCGAGCTGGTCAAGGTGCGGCTGGGCTCGTGGAGTTACCCGGAGGACGCCCTCACCAAGATCGCCGGGGTGCCGCTGTACGGGGGCTTCATGTACGCGGCGGTCGCCAGCTACGTATGCCGGGCCCGGCGGCTGATGCGGCTGCGCTACACCCGCTACCGCGCCGCCGCCACGACCCTGGTGGCCGCCGCCGTCTACCTCAACTTCTTCACCCACCACTGGATACCGGACCTGCGCTGGCCGCTCGCCGTGGCGATGACCGCGGCGACCGCCGGGACCTGGGTGGGCTTCAGCGTCGGCACGCACCGCTACCGCATGCCGCTGGCCGTCTCCTTCGTCCTGATCGGCTTCTTCCTGTGGGTCGCCGAGAACGCGGCGACCTATGCGGGAGCCTGGAGCTACCCGCAGCAGCTCACCGGCTGGCATCCGGTACCGCTGACCAAGTTCGGCGCCTGGTCGCTGCTGATCAGCGTGACGTTCGTCCTCGTCGAGCACCTCACGGCGGCCCGCCCGGACCGCCGCGCGGGCCGCGCGGAACCCGACCGGTGCCCGCCGCCGGTGTCCGATTCCTTCAAGACCGGCTGACCGGCCGCTGCCTACGGTGGCCGCATGACCGCACACATCGCCGTGATCGGCCTGGTCACCTCCGATCTGGCCGCCTCCCTCGCCTTCTACCGCCGCCTCGGGCTGGTCTTCCCCCCGGGAGCCGAGGACCAGCCGCATGTCGAGGCCGAGTTGCCCGGCGGACTGGTGCTCGCCCTGGACACCGAGCAGACCGTCCGCTCCTTCCACCCCGGATGGCGGCCGCCCACCGGCGCCGGGCGGATCGCGCTCGCCTTCCGGTGCGGCTCCCCCGCCGAGGTCGACGCCCGGTACGAGGAGCTGGTGGCTGCCGGCCACCACGGCGAACTCAAGCCGTGGGACGCCTTCTGGGGGCAGCGGTACGCCACCGTGCACGACCCCGACGGCAACGGCGTCGACCTGTTCGCCCCGCTACCCGCGGCCGCCGAGTAGCTCCCCGAGGGGCATGCCGGCCAGCTCCCGCACCTCCCGCGCCAGATGGGACTGGTCCGCATAGCCCGCGCGGGCCGCCGTCTCGGCGTACGGCGTCCCCGAGCGGGCCAGGGCCAGGGCCCGCCGGAGGCGCAGGATGCGGGCCAGGGTCTTCGGACCGTAGCCGAAGGCGGTCAGGCAGCGGCGGTGCAACCGGCGTTCACCGAAGCCGAGTTCGGCGGCCGTCGCGGACACCGGGCGGCCGGCGTCCAGGCACCCCACCAGCCGGCGCAGCACCGGGTCCGGGTCGCCGGCCTCCGCCGCCCGCTCCAGGGCGATGTCCTCCAGTGCCCCTGCCGGGTCGGGGGCCGCCGCGACCCGGTCACCCAGCCGCCGGACCCGGGCGGCGGGCCAGAGGTCCGCCAACTCCACCCGGAGATCGCGCAGTTCGTGCGCCGGTACGCCGAGCAGGGCGGGCGCGGTGCCGGGGAAGAAGCGGATGCCCGCCCAGGAACGGGCCGGGCCCCCGGGGACGTAGGGGCGGGTGTCGGGACCCGCGACCAGCAGCCGGCCCTCGCTCCACAGCAGGTCCATGCAGCCGTCGGGCAGCACCGGCCGGGCACCGGTCCCGTCCGGGGAGTTCGTCCACACGACCGCACCGGTCAGCCGCGACTCCCGCTCCGCGTACACGGGAGCCAGCCTACGTCGCCCAGGATGCCCGTGGCTTCG
Organism: Streptomyces musisoli; assembly: GCF_016741855.1. GTDB lineage: Bacteria > Actinomycetota > Actinomycetes > Streptomycetales > Streptomycetaceae > Streptomyces > Streptomyces musisoli. The sequence continues at coordinate 776,095 of NZ_JAERRH010000001.1, forward strand.
ACGTCCGCCTTCTGCGTCAACTCGGTCATGGAGCCGGGGCGGGCGGTGGCGGTTCGGGCGGTTCGCCGGAGGGGGCCGTCGCCGGGGCGGGGGCGCCGAACAGTGGGAGGGCGTGGCGTATACGAAAGCGGCGGGCGTAGGCCGCGGTGGCTCCGACGGCCAGGCCGAGCAGCAGGAGGGAGCCGACGCGGTTGAGCAGCGGCACCGTGTCCGTGGGCAGTGTGGCGGCGGCGAGCGTGCTCAGTCCGCCGTCCAGCAGTTGCTCCGCTCCCCAGACCAGGGTGAGCACCCGCAGGCCCCGGCGGAACACGGCGCTGTCCCGCCAGACGCCGTCCCGCGCGTGGGCCGCCGGGCCGCGGTGCAGTCGCTGGCCCAGCAGGAAGGCAAGCGGTCTGCCGGTGAAGGCGGTGCCGACGACCCAGCCGCCGACCACGAGGGACAGGGCGGCGTCCTTGAACAACAGCACGCGCGGGCCGCCGCCGATCAGGGACACCAGCGCGGCGGTGGCCAGCAGGACCGTGAAGAACAGGTCCACGCCCTCGATCCGGCGATGCCGTATCGCGCCGGCCAGCAGGAGCAGGGCCGGCGGCGCGCCGCTCAGCAGGAGGGCCGGCGCCTGGCCCGCGCCCAGTGCGCGGGCCGCGTAGTAGACGAGGAGCGGCAGGACGATGTCGACGGCGAGGGCGAGCAGGGCCCCACGGGCCGCCCCGCCACCCGCCCCGTCGGCCCCGGCCGTGCGCAGGGTCGCCCCGCCCGTGCTCCCCGTCGTACCGGCCACACCGCCGGGCCGGGCCGGGCCCGGCGTCGTGTCGCCCTGGCGGGTGTCCGCTGTCGGGTTCCTCATGTCCGGCGCCTCCTTGCCCGCTGCCGCTTCGGTGCCGCGCGGCGCGACGACGGCGGCGCCCGGCTGCTGTGCTGCCGGCCGGACGGCTCCGGCCTGCGGGTCCACGCTAGGCGCGGGGCGGTTTCCGGCGGATCGGAGCACGGGTGGAGTGCCGGGTGGAAAACGGGAGGAAGGGCGCCGTCGCGTTCTCCACCGACGGGCTTAGACCCCAGGGTGGACACGCACAGCCGTCAGTCAGCCGAGCGCGGCCGCGTACCACGCGCTCCCGGCGCCGGGTGCTGCCTGCCGGGCCGCACCGTCACAGTTCCGGACGCGTCACAGCTCAGGACGCGCGGCGCCCCTGTCGCCTCCAGGGCCACCTTGGCCCCCATAGCCACCGCTTCCCTGGCAGCCGCCGTAGCCGCCGCCCTCGCCACCCCCATGACTGCCGCCACCCCCGTAGCCGCCATTGCCCCCGTGGCCGCCGAAGCCACCGAAACCGCCGTGGTCACCGAAGCCACCGCTTCCACCGAAACCGCCGGAGCCGCCGGAGCCGCCATTGCCGCCCATGCCGCCCCCGGCGCCGGTGCCTCCGAAGCCGCCGCTCCCCCCGTGGCCCGCGTCGCCCCCGTCGTCCCCGCTGCCGCCGTGACCTCCGTGGTCGCCTCCGTGGCCTCCGTGGTCGCCTCCGTGGCCTGCGCCGTCGCCCCCGTGGTGCCCCTTCCCGCCTCCGTGGCGCCCGCTCCCCCCGTCGGCCTTGTGCGCGTGGTGGGGGTTCCTCGCGTGGGTGCGGAGGCGGGCCGTCACGTCCTCCGGCGGCAGGAAGCGGGACCAGCGCTCGGGGAACTCGGACGGCATGTCGGGGTCGTCGGGATCCGCCTCGAGGGCCGCCGCGGCGCGGGCGACGTACTCGGCGACCTGCGCCTCCCGCACCCGCTCGTTGGCCTCGCGCGCGGCGGCCGTGGCCGCGGCCGGCCAGACCCGGTCGATGGCCGCGTTCACCGCCGCGCCGACGAGCACGGCGAAAGCGGACACACCGATCCACAGCAGCACCGCGACGGCGGCGGCCAGGGAGCCGTAGATCGTGGCGCCCTCGATGGTGTTCGTGAGGTAGATGCGCAGCAGGAAGCTGCCGAGGACCCACATCGCCAGGGCGACCAGCGCGCCGGGCACGTCCTCGATCCACTGGGAGCGGACCGGCACCGAGACGTGGTACAGCGTCGTCAGGAAGACGATGGACAGGATGATCACGACCGGCCAGTACAGGACCTGGACGACCGTCTCCGACCAGGGCACGATCCGGACCACCGCGTCCGGCCCCGCGACCATCAGCGGCAGCGCCACCGAACCGATCAGCAGAGCCACGATGAACAGCAGGAAAGCCATGATCCGGGTCTTGACGATGCCCCGGACCCCGTCAAGGCCGTACATGACGGTGATGGTGTCGATGAAGACGTTCACCGCGCGCGAGCCCGACCACAGGGCGAACAGGAACCCGATGGAGATGACGTCGGGCCGGCCGCCCCGCATCACGTCGTGCAGGATGGGCTCGGCGATGTCCTTGACGCCCTTGTCGGACAGCACCGTGCGGGAGGCCTCCAGGAGGTTGTTCTCCAGGCTGTGGATGGTGTCGGCGCCGGTCCAGTCGTCGACGTAGCCGAGCAGTCCGATCAGGCTCAGCAGCAGCGGCGGCACGGACAGCAGCGTGAAGAACGCCGCCTCGGCCGCCAGGCCCAGGATGCGGTACTCCATGCAGGAGTTGACGGTGTCCTTGAGCAACAGCCAGGCGGTCCTGCGCTTGGAGACGTTCCGGTAGAGGGCTCTGGCCCGGTGGAGCCGACCGGTCGGCCGCTCGGGGGGTTCACTTGCTGGCTGCACGACCCAAAGGTATCCGCAGCACGGGACCGCCCTCACCTTCCGGGGCCCATGGCCTGAATACGCCGTGTCCGGGGCGCCGGATCCGGCGCGCTCCGGGGCGGTGCCGTGCCACTTCGGAGGTCATCACCGCGGCCTTCCCGGGTAGGTTTCCCATCATGGCAGGCACCCCCACCCACACCGTGACGAACCAGCCGCCCCCGCTGGTCGGCTACGACGTCTTCACCGCCGACCGCGCCCTCGTCGAGGCCGTCGACCGGTACACCGGCGCCGACGTCCTGGACGAGGTCCGCGCGGAGCTGTCCGCGCTCGGCCGCGCCGCCGGTTCGGCGCAGCTGCACGAGTGGGCGGTGCAGGCGGACGAGAACCCGCCCCGGCTGCACACCCACGACCGGTACGGCCACCGGGTCGACGAGGTCGAGTTCCACCCGGCCTGGCACCGGCTGCTCGGCAAGGGGGTCTCGGCCGGGCTGACGGGCGCCTGGTCGCGGCCCTCCGGCCATGTGCGCCGGGCGGCCGGGTTCCTGGTCTGGACGCAGGTCGAGGCGGGCACCTGCTGTCCGCTGTCGATGACCCACGCGGCCGTGCCCGCGCTGCGCGCCGACCCGGGGCTGGCCGCCGAGTGGGAGCCCCGGCTGGCCTCCACGGTCTACGACCGGGAGCTGCGGCCCGCCGGGCAGAAGCCCGGCGCGCTGTTCGGGATGGGCATGACCGAGAAGCAGGGCGGCAGCGACGTCCGCGCCAACACCACGCGGGCGCTGCCGCTCGCGGAGCCGGGCACGTACCTGCTGACCGGGCACAAGTGGTTCTGCTCGGCGCCCATGTCGGACGCGTTCCTGGTGCTCGCGCAGGCCCCCGGCGGGCTGACCTGCTTCCTGGTCCCGCGGGTGCTGCCAGACGGCAGCCGCAACGTCTTCCTGGTCCAGCGGCTGAAGGACAAGCTGGGCAACCGCTCCAACGCCTCCGCCGAGGTCGAGTTCGACGGTACCTGGGCGCGCCGGGTCGGCGAGGAGGGCCGCGGGGTGCGGACGATCATCGGGATGGTCGCCGCGACCCGGCTGGACTGCGCGCTCGGCTCGGCGGGGCTGATGCGGCAGGCGGTGGCCCAGGCGGTGCACCACTGCACGCACCGGGAGGCGTTCGGCGGGAAGCTGGCCGACAAGCCGCTGATGCGCAACGTCCTCGCCGATCTCGCGCTGGAGTCCGAGGCGGCGACCGCGCTCGCGCTGCGGCTGGCCGCGGCCTGGGACGACGACGGCGAGGAGGCCCGCGCCTTCCTGCGGCTGGCGGTGCCGGCCGCCAAGTACTGGATCACGAAGCGGTGTGCGCCCGTGGCCGTGGAGGCCGCGGAGTGCCTGGGCGGCAACGGGTACGTCGAGGAGTCCGGGCTGCCCCGGCTGGTGCGGGAGTCGCCGCTGAACTCGATCTGGGAGGGCGCCGGGAACGTGCAGGCGCTGGACGTGCTCAGGGCCTTGCAGCGGGCGCCGGGCGCGCTGGACGCCTGCCTCGCCGAGATCGGCCGGGCGCACGGTGCCGACCACCGGCTGGACCGGGCGGTGAAGGACCTGTTCACGGAGCTGGCCGACCTGGACGGCATCGAGGGGCGGGCGCGGCGGCTGGTGGAGCGGCTGGCGCTGGTCCTCCAGGGCTCCTTGCTGGTACGGCACGCGCCGTCGGAGGTCGCCGACGCGTTCTGCGCCTCCCGCCTGGGCGGCGACCACGGCGCGTCCTTCGGCACCCTGCCGGCGGGCCTGGACCTGGAGTCGGTGGTGGACCGGGCAAGGCCGGAATTCTGACCCCGGACGCCGACGGCCCACCCGGGGTCACCGGGGCTGCCCGGGGGAACGCAGGGCTGGGGGCTGCCCGGGGGCAGGGGCGCCTGCCCAGGAGCGGATGGGGCTCCCCAGGGACACAAGGACCTGCGGATGCGGGGCTGCGCCCGCGGGGGCCGGTACGTGGCTCCGCCGTGCGGGGCTGACATGCGCATGCACGCGCGGACCGGCGTACGGATCCAAGCGGGGGCTCGCGTGCGGACCCACGCGCCGCTGACGTACGGATGCACGCGGGGGCTCGCGTGCGGATCCACGGCCGCTGATCTCGGATCCACCAAGGCCGGTGTACGGATCCACCCGGGGGCTCGCGTGCGGATCCACGGCCGCCGATCTCCGGATCGGCCGAGGCCGGTTTTCGGCTCCGGCCTGTCCGGGTCGCGCCCCTGGCCGGGTGCCCGGCCGAACCTCTGCGGCAGGGGGTGGTGCTGCGCCGACACGGCACCACCCCCACCGTCTGGGCCCGTTGAGCCCGCGGACGCGCGAGGCGTCGTGGTCAAGTCTCAGCCACCTTCCGGCGGTTCACCAGGGTTGCAGGGGGTTGCAACTTATGGGGGCACATGCGCGGAGTTTGTGCCTCCGCCATGTCCGTGACGGCAGTATGAGAGGAACAGTCGGACCGGAAACCGCCGCCCGGACGACTTGACATGTGTGTTCGACACCCTTTCCGGGAGGACCCAGTGGGGAACCCGCCGATGAACGTGGCGCGCCTGGCCGCCGTGGACGCGGCGCAGGCGGCGCGGGTACTGAGCGAGGTGCGCGAGGCCACGCTCGCCGGGCAACGTGCGCGGATCGCGCCCCGGCCGGTGATCGAACAGTCGTGGGGGCGGATGCTGCGCAGCGGCGTCGACCCCGAACGCGACCGCCGGTCCGGGCTGCTGCCCTCCGACGAGGTGCGCCGCCGCCGGGAGGAGTCGCGGCTGCGGCACGTACTGCCGGTATTGCGGGAGGGGTTGCTTTCGGTCGCGGACGTGGCCCAGCACATCATGGTCGTGGCGGAGGCCGACGGGCGCGTGCTGTGGCGGGAGGGATCGCCTCCGGTACTCCGCAAGGCCGACGGACTCGGACTCGAACTCGGAGCGGACTGGCGGGAAGACGTCGTCGGCACCAACGGGGTGGGCACTCCGGCGGTGGTACGGCGGCCCGTACAGGTCTTCGCCGCCGAGCACTTCGCACGGTCGCAGACCTCCTGGACCTGTTCCGGTGCCCCGATCACCGATCCACGGGACGGCCGGCTCCTCGGCGTGGTGGACGTCAGCGGCCCCCTGGAGACCATGCATCCGGCCACTCTCGCCTGGGTGGACTCGGTGGCCAAGCTGGCCGAGGCCCGGCTGCGGGAGCTGCATCTGACCTCGCTGGAGCGGCTGCGGGCGGTCGCGGCACCGGTGCTGGCCCGGCTGACGGGACGGGCCTTGGTGGTGGACCGCAACGGCTGGACGGCTGCAGTGACCGGGATGCCGTACATACGGCGGGTGACGCTGCCCAAGTCGCTCACGCCGGGCCGCCGGTGGCTGCCCTCGCTCGGCTCGTGCGCGGTGGAGCCGCTGGCCGGGGGATGGCTGCTGCGGGCGGACGACACACCGCTCGCCACGGCCGCGCGCCGGATCGCGCTGGACCTCGTCCGGCCGGACCGCTGCATGGTGACGGTCACCGCGTCGTCGGGCTCCTGGTCCCGGGAACTCAGTCCCAGACACGCCGAATTGCTGTTCCTGCTCGCCGAGCACCCCGCCGGGCGCGGGGCGGCGGGACTGGCCGAAGACCTGTTCGGCGATCCCACCCGGACCGTGACCGTGCGAGCGGAGATGTCCAGAATCCGGCGCTACCTCGGGGAACTTCTGCAACATCGACCGTATCGTTTCTGTGCCGACACGGAAGTTGAAGTGATCCTTCCGGATGATCTCCGCGACCTGCTCCCGCAGTCGACGGCACCGGCCGTGATTCTCAAGCGGAATGACGCTCAGAGCGACCGGACCGGGGCGCCGTGAGCGCGGCCCGCCCTGCCCCCGTACGCCCGGCCCGCCCGGGACCCGCACGCCCAGCCCGCCCCGGCCCCGTACGCCCGGCTGGTCCTGGACCCGGTCCCGCGCGTGCGGCCGGCCCCGCCCCCGGCCGCACGCGTTCCACCCGTCTGCGGGGTCTCGGCCCTGCCCGCCCTGTTTCTGCCGTAGCATCCCGTACGGGCCGCCCCACCTGCTTCGCGCGTCAACGTACGGACCGTGCGGCGCAGTTGGCCCGCCCTCTGGAGGAGAGATGAAGCATCGCGGCAGACACCGCCGGCGCAGACGGGGTGCGGCACTGCGCGCCGTCCTGGCCGGGACCGCGCTGGCGCTCACCGCCGCCGCCACGCTGATCAGCGCCTCCCAGGCCGAGGTCGCCGAGGACCCCGGCACGCTCAAGCCGATGACCTCCCGGGCGGACACCGGCCGGCTGCGGCTCCAGGAGCACCTGGTCCCCGCCCGCACGCTGGACCGGCTCGCCGCCGCGATGGGCCGTCCGGTCGGCGTGGACGCCGTGCTCCAGAGTGCCGACCGCGGTCTGCGCGCGGCCGCCGACTGCTCCGCCGGCGACCGGGCGTCCCTGCCCGTCGATCCGACCGCCGCCCGCGCCTACTGCTGGGATCCGGCCGACACCACCGCCGGCGCCTGGCGGCCGGCCTCGGTGACCACCTCCGGGGACGCCGACGACGACGGCGTCTGGGGCACCCACCGGGTCGTCCTCGCCGGCTGGACCCACAGCACGACCACCGGCCGCGCCGGCGAGCGGGGCCTCGCCCGGGTCGCCTTCGTCGACGCCGACCACCCCGAGCACCTCGACTACCGGTGGGTGCTGCTGGTGGTACCGGTCGACGGCGGCCGGGACTACCGGGGCCTGGCCTCCGGCGTCTCCGGGATGGTCTGGCACGGGAACAAGCTGCTGGTCACCACGACCGCCGGCAGCGCCGACGCGCTCTACGTCTACGACCTCGACCGCATCCAGCGCACCACGGTCGACGGGCCCGCGATCGGCCGGGTGCCCGGCGGCTGGTCCGCCGGCGGCTACGGCTACGTACTGCCCGCGGTCGGCTCGTACCGCTTCACCGCCGGCCGCTGCGCCCCCTCCGGCCCGCCCTGTCCCGGCGCGCTCGCCCTGGACCGCGGTACGGCGCCCGACAGTCTGGTCGCCGCGGAGTGGAGCGCGCCGGGGGACGACCGGCGCGCCCGGCTGTGGCGGTATGCCTTCAGCACCGATCCCGCGCGCACCGGGCTGCTCGCCACGGATGCCGCGGGGCGGGTGGACGCCGTGGAGGCGTACCGGACCCGCGCCTCCGGGATCCGCGGTGTGCTGTCGTACCGGAGCGCCGGGGCCGACCGGCCGTCCTGGTATGTGGGACGGCTGCCCGGTACGCAGGACGGACACGGCGGGCTGTGGCGGCAGGACACGGAGGACGCCGGGGCCGTCCACTGCGGCGCCGACGCCTCGGACCGCTGCTGGGCCGAGGGGGCGGGCTCCCTCTCCTACTGGCAGGAGACGGGGGAGGTCTGGTCCCTCTCGGACCGCATGCTGTTCACGCTGCCCCTGGCCGACCTAGACCGCTCCCTGGACTGACGGTCCCCGGGCGTGACCCGGTCGATCGACAGACCGGTCGGTGGGGTGGTTCCCTGGCCCCCACCTCCGCGTGACCCGCTCGATCGACAGACCCTGCGGTGGGGTGGTTCCCTGGCCCGCATGAGCAGCGTTCCCGTCACCACCTGGTCCCTCGAGCAGACCTCCCCGTCCGATCTCCTGCCCGCCGCCGCCCCCGACGGCGACGTCCGGATCGTCCGGGCCGAGGCCCCCTCCCCCGAGTTCAGCCGGTTCCTGTACGCCTCCGTCGGCGGGGACATCCACTGGACCGACCGGCTGGACTGGACGTACGCGCGGTGGCAGGAGTACCTGGAGCGGCCCGGCGTGGAGACCTGGGTGGCCTACGACCGGGGCACCCCGGCCGGTTATGTCGAGCTGGAGCCGCAGGACGAGGGCACGGTCGAGATCGTCTACTTCGGTCTGATCCCCGCCTTCCGCGGCCAACGCATCGGCGGCCATCTGCTGTCGTACGGCGCGGCCCGCGCCTGGGACCTGGCGGAGCGCTGGCCGGGGCGGACGCCGACCAAGCGGGTGTGGCTGCACACGTGCAGCAAGGACGGCGAGCACGCGATGGGCAACTACCAGCGACGGGGCTTCAAGCTGTTCGACACCAAGGTGGAGCTGGAGCCCGAAGTGGCCACGCCCGGGCCGTGGCCCGGGGCATACCCCGCCTGACGTGCCGGGACAACCCTCCCGGCGGCGCATGTGAGCGACGACACCCTTGTTCCACATTTCGGGACAAGGATGTCCGCATGATGGACGAAGCTGGACTCTGTCCAGATCGCCGTGACACGCTTCCGCCATGCCTGGAACTGGAATTGCCTTGGTGAGTCGGCGGCACGTCGACCTCGGCCGCATGTCCAGCGCCATCTGTCCGGCGGGCTGACGCTCCCAGCACCGCCGCGAACACCCGTACTCCGTTTCTCTTGCGCAATGACGCGCACGCCTGCCCGCGTGCGCGCTTCTGTGCAGGTCAGAGCTGATCCCATCGGTCCCGAAGGACGTAGAACCATGGCCGCCACCCCGCAGAACCCCGCTGCCTCCGCGCCCCGCCGCAAGGTGAGCCGTCACCGCGGCGAGGGACAGTGGGCCGTTGGCCACTTCACGCCCCTCAACGGCAACGAGCAGGTCAAGAAGGACGACGACGGTCTCAATGTGCGGACACGCATTGAGACGATCTACTCCAAGCGCGGCTTCGACTCGATCGACCCGAGCGACCTGCGCGGCCGGATGCGCTGGTGGGGGCTGTACACCCAGCGCAAGCCCGGGATCGACGGCGGCAAGACCGCGATCCTGGAGCCGGAGGAGCTGGACGACAGCTACTTCATGCTGCGCGTCCGCATCGACGGCGGGGCGCTGACCACGCGGCAGCTGCGGGTGATCGGGGAGATCTCGCAGGAGTTCGCGCGCGGCACCGCGGACATCACCGACCGGCAGAACGTCCAGTACCACTGGATCCGCATCGAGGACGTGCCCGAGATCTGGGACCGCCTGGAGGGCGTGGGCCTGTCAACGGTCACCGCGTGCGGCGACACCCCGCGTGTGATGATCGGCTCCCCGGTGGCGGGCATCGCCGAGGACGAGATCATCGACGCCACGCCGGCGCTGGAGGAGATGAAGCGCCGCGTCCTGAACAACAAGGCGTACTCGAACCTCCCCCGGAAGTTCAAGACGGCCATCTCGGGCTCCCCGCTGCTCGACGTCGTGCACGAGATCAACGACGTCGCGTTCGTCGGCGTACGCCACCCCGAGCACGGCCCGGGCTTCGACGTATGGGTCGGCGGCGGCCTGTCCACCAACCCGAAGCTGGGCGTCCGGCTGGGCGCCTGGGTGCCGATCGACGAGGTGGCGGACGTCTACGAGGGCGTCATCTCCATCTTCCGCGACTACGGCTACCGCCGGCTGCGCAACCGCGCCAGGCTGAAGTTCCTGGTCGCCGACTGGGGCGCCGAGAAGTTCCGGCAGGTGCTGGAGGACGAGTACCTGGGCGGGCGCAAGCTGATCGACGGGCCCGCCCCCGAGCAGCCGGTGCAGCAGTGGCGCGACCACATCGGTGTCCACCGGCAGAAGGACGGCCGGTTCTACGTCGGTTTCGCGCCGCGGGTCGGCCGGGTCGACGGCACCACGCTGACGAAGCTCGCCGACCTCGCGGAGGCACACGGCTCGGGCCGGGTCCGCACCACGGTCGAACAGAAGATGATCATCCTCGATGTCGAGCAGGACAAGGTCGACTCGCTGGTCGAGGCCCTGGACGCGCTGGACCTCACCGCCCGGCCGTCCTCCTTCCGGCGCGGCACCATGGCCTGCACCGGCATCGAATTCTGCAAGCTCGCCATCGTGGAGACCAAGCAGCGCGGATCGCAGCTCATCGACGAACTGGAGCGCCGCCTGCCGGAGTTCGACGAGCCGATCACCATCAACCTCAACGGCTGCCCGAACGCCTGCGCCCGCATCCAGGTCGCGGACATCGGCCTGAAGGGCCAGCTGGTCCTCGACGAGCAGGGCCGGCAGGTCGAGGGCTACCAGGTGCACCTGGGCGGCGCCCTCGGCCTGGAGGCGGGCTTCGGCCGCAAGGTGCGCGGTCTGAAGGTGACCTCGGACGAGCTGCCCGACTACATCGAGCGGGTGCTGAAGCGCTTCCAGGCGGAGCGCGAGAACGGCGAGCGGTTCGCCACCTGGGCGGCACGCGCTTCAGAGGAGGCGCTGTCGTGAGGTCGGCGAGTGAGCCGAAGGGGCGCGCCTGTGTCGAGAGGACGAGCGCGCGGAGGCCCGAAGGGCTGAGCACGGTCGCCGTCTCGACACAGGCATCCAGCGCCCCGGAGGCGAACGGAGCCTCGATAGAAGGGGAGGCGTTGTCGTGAGCGAGCGTGCCGTGCCGTTCCACTGCCCCTACTGCGGCGACGAGGACCTGCGTCCGGGCGAGCAGGGCCATGGCGCCTGGGAATGCGGGGCGTGCAACCGCGCATTCCAGCTGAAGTTCCTGGGGCTGCTGGCCCGGGGGCTGAAGCGAGCCGACGACGGAGGGGACGAGCGAATATGACGACCGCTCAGGAAGAGCGCACGACCGACGAGTTGAAGGCGCTCGCCGAGCAGGCGGGCCGCGACCTGGAGGACGCCTCCGCGCTGGAGATCCTCCAGTGGGCGGTGGACACCTTCGGCGGCAAGTTCTGCGTGACCTCCTCCATGGAGGACGCCGTGGTCGCCCATCTCGCCTCGCGCGTGCTGAAGGGCGTGGACGTGGTCTTCCTGGACACCGGCTACCACTTCCCGGAGACCATCGGCACCCGGGACGCCGTGGAGGCCGTGATGGACGTCAACGTCATCACCCTCACGCCGAGGCAGACGGTCGCCGAGCAGGACGCGGAGTACGGCCCCGCGCTGCACGACCGCGACCCCGACCTGTGCTGCGCGCTGCGCAAGGTCCGGCCGCTCGAAGAGGGCCTGAAGGACTACCAGGCGTGGGCGACGGGTCTGCGCCGCGACGAGTCCCCGACCCGGGCGAACACCCCGGTCGTGGGCTGGGACGAGAAGCGGCGCAAGGTCAAGGTCTCGCCGATCGCCCGCTGGACCCAGGACGACGTGGACGCGTACATCACCGAACACGGCGTGCTCACCAACCCGCTGCTGATGGACGGCTACGCCTCCGTCGGCTGCGCCCCGTGCACCCGCAGGGTCCTGGAGGGCGAGGACGCGCGCGCCGGCCGCTGGGCGGGCCGCGCCAAGACCGAGTGCGGGCTGCACGGATGACGAACGACCAGATTCAGGAGAACCACGTGACGACCGGAGCCACCGTCTGGCTCACGGGTCTGCCGAGTGCCGGCAAGACCACCATCGCGTACGAGCTGGCGGGCCGGCTGCGTGCCGGGGGCCACCGCGTCGAGGTGCTCGACGGCGACGAGATCCGCGAGTTCATCTCCGCGGGCCTCGGCTTCTCCCGCGAGGACCGGCACACCAACGTGCAGCGCATCGGCTTCGTCGCCGAACTGCTGGCCCGCAACGGTGTCATGGCGCTGGTGCCGGTGATCGCGCCGTACACCGACAGCCGGGACGCGGTCCGCAAGCGGCACGAGGAGAACGGGACGCCGTACCTGGAGATCCATGTGGCGACCCCGGTCGAGGTGTGCAGCGTGCGCGATGTGAAGGGCCTGTACGCCAAGCAGGCCGCGGGCGAGCTGACCGGGCTCACCGGGGTCGACGACCCGTACGAGGAGCCGGAGACGCCCGATCTGCGGATCGAGTCGCAGCACCAGACGGTCCAGGAGTCCGCCGCGTCCGTGCACGCGCTGCTGAGCGAGAGGGGACTGGCATGACCACGGTCGCCAGCGTCGAGGAAGGCACCGAGAGCCCGTACGCGCTCTCCCACCTGGACGCGCTGGAGTCGGAGGCGGTGCACATCTTCCGCGAGGTGGCGGGAGAGTTCGAGAACCCGGTGATCCTGTTCTCCGGTGGCAAGGACTCCATCCTCATGCTGCACCTCGCGCTGAAGGCGTTCGCCCCGGCCGCGATCCCCTTCTCCCTCCTGCACGTGGACACCGGACACAACTTCCCCGAGGTCCTCGAGTACCGCGACCGTGTGGTCGACGCACATGGGCTGCGCCTCCATGTGGCCTCCGTCCAGGACTACATCGACCGCGGTGTGCTCAAGGAGCGTCCCGACGGCACCCGCAACCCCCTGCAAACCCTCCCGCTGACGGAGAAGATCCAGAGCGAGAGGTTCGACGCGGTCTTCGGCGGCGGGCGCCGGGACGAGGAGAAGGCCCGGGCCAAGGAGCGGGTGTTCTCGCTGCGCGACGAGTTCTCCCAGTGGGACCCGCGCCGCCAGCGCCCCGAGCTGTGGAACCTGTACAACGGCCGGCACGCCCCCGGCGAGCACGTCCGCGTCTTCCCCCTGTCCAACTGGACGGAGCTGGACGTCTGGCAGTACATCGCCCGCGAGGGCATCGAGCTGCCCGAGATCTACTACGCGCACGAGCGCGAGGTGTTCCGGCGCGGCGGCATGTGGCTGACCGCCGGTGAGTGGGGCGGCCCGAAGGACGACGAGACCGTCGAGAAGCGTCAGGTGCGCTACCGCACCGTCGGTGACATGTCCTGCACCGGCGCCGTCGACTCCGACGCCGACACGATCGAGAAGGTCATCGCCGAGATCGCCGCGTCCCGGCTCACCGAGCGCGGTGCCACCCGCGCCGACGACAAGCTCTCCGAGGCCGCGATGGAAGACCGCAAGCGCGAGGGGTACTTCTAAGCATGAGCACGACCACAACCGAGGCACTCTCGGCCACCACGCTGCTGCGGTTCGCCACCGCCGGCTCCGTCGACGACGGCAAGTCCACGCTCGTCGGACGGCTGCTGCACGACTCCAAGTCGGTCCTCGCCGATCAGCTGGAGGCCGTGGAGCGCGCCTCCGCGAGCCGCGGCCAGGACGCCCCGGACCTCGCCCTGCTCACCGACGGCCTGCGCGCCGAGCGGGAACAGGGCATCACGATCGACGTGGCGTACCGCTACTTCGCCACTCCTCGCCGCCGGTTCATCCTGGCCGACACCCCGGGCCATGTGCAGTACACCCGCAACATGGTCACCGGCGCCTCCACCGCGGAACTCACCGTCATCCTCGTCGACGCCCGCAACGGCGTGGTCGAGCAGACCCGCCGGCACGCGGCGATCGCCGCCCTGCTGCGCGTCCCGCACGTCGTCCTCGCCGTGAACAAGATGGATCTCGTCGGGTACGAGGAGCGGGTGTTCGCCGCCATCGCCGAGGAGTTCACGGCGTACGCGACCGAGCTGGGCGTCCCCGAGGTCACCGCCGTCCCGATCTCGGCGCTGGCCGGTGACAACGTGGTGGAACCGTCCGCGAACATGGACTGGTACGGCGGCCCGACCGTGCTGGAGCACCTGGAGACCGTGCCGGTCAGCCACGACCTGGCGCACTGCCACGCGCGGCTGCCCGTGCAGTACGTGATCCGGCCGCAGACCGCCGAGCACCCGGACTACCGGGGCTACGCGGGCCAGATCGCGGCCGGCACCTTCCGGGTCGGCGAGGCGGTCACCGTCCTGCCGTCCGGGCGGACCACGCGGATCTCCGGCATCGACCTGCTCGGCGAGCCGGTCGACGTCGCCTGGACGGCGCAGTCGGTGACGGTCCTGCTGGAGGACGACATCGACGTCTCACGCGGTGACCTGATCGTGCCGACGAAGGACGCCCCGGCCACCACGCAGGACGTGGAGGCGACCGTCTGCCATGTCGCCGACGCACCACTCACCGTCGGCCACCGGGTGCTGCTCAAGCACGGCACGCGCACGGTCAAGGCGATCGTGAGGGACATCCCGTCCCGGCTCACGCTCGACGACCTCTCCCTGCACCCGCATCCGGGGCAGCTCGTCGCCAACGACATCGGCCGGGTGAAGATCCGGACCGCCGAGCCGCTGCCGGTCGACTCCTACTCCGACTCGCGCCGCACGGGCTCCTTCATCCTGATCGACCCCGCCGACGGCACCACGCTCACCGCGGGCATGGTCGGCGAGTCGTTCGCGTCCCCCGAGCCCGTCAAGGACGAGGCCGAGGACGACGGGTGGGACTTCTGATCATGAAACCGACCGACTTCTACGCCACGTTCGCGAAGGAGGGCGGCCGCGTAGGCAGCGGTGCGCTCGGCAGCGGGCAGGGCGGAGTGGCGCGATGTGCGTGCTGACGTACGCGCACTGCCTGCGCGCCCTCACCCCCCACCGCCGTAAACGCAGACCTGCCGACCTCCCGGCCACGGCCTGAGAGTCCGTGACCGCCGGGCCAACGAGAGGAAACCCTCCCGTGCCTGCCAACCGCTCGTCGTTGCTCCGCCGCGGCGTCGCCGCGATCGCCGCCCTTCCCCTGCTCACCCTCGCCGCCTGCGGTTACGGTTCCGAGGCCAAGGACGACGGCACCGCCAAGATCGCCGCCGGGGCCGAGAAGACCGACGGCCTCGACTCCGTCAAGATCGGCTACTTCGGAAACCTGACCCACGGCACCGCGCTGGTCGGTGTCCAGAAGGGCTTCTTCCAGAAGGAGCTGGGCGCCACCAAGGTCAAGCCCGCGATCTTCAACGCGGGACCGTCCGAGATCGAGGCCCTCAACTCCGGCTCCATCGACATCGGCTGGATCGGCCCGTCCCCGTCGATCAACGGCTACACCAAGTCGAACGGCAAGAGCCTGAAGATCATCTCCGGTTCGGCCTCCGGCGGTGTGAAACTGGTCGTGAACCCGAAGAAGATCACCTCCCTGAAGGACGTCAAGGGCAAGAAGATCGCCACCCCCCAGCTGGGCAACACGCAGGACGTGGCGTTCCTCAACTGGGCCGCCGAACAGGGCTGGGACGTCGACGCGCAGAGCGGCAAGGGCGACGTCACGGTCGTCCGCAGCGACAACAAGGTCACGCCGGACGCCTTCAAGGCCGGCTCGGTCGACGGCGCCTGGGTGCCGGAGCCGACCGCGTCCAAGCTGGTCGCGGAAGGCGGCAAGGTGCTGCTGGACGAGTCCACGCTGTGGCCGGACAAGAAGTTCGTGATCACGAACATCATCGTGCGGCAGGCCTTCCTCAAGGAGCACCCGAAGGCCGTCGAGGCGGTGCTGCGGGCCTCGGTCGAGGCCAACAAGTGGATCAACGCCAACCCGGACCAGGCGAAGGCGGCGGCCAACAAGCAGCTGGAGGCCGACTCCGGCAAGGCGCTGCCGGCGAAGGTCCTCGACCCGGCCTGGAAGTCCATCCAGTTCACCGACGACCCGCTGGCGGCCACCCTCGGCACCGAGGCGGCGCACGCGGTCAAGGCCGGTCTGCTGGAGAAGCCGGACCTCAAGGGCATCTACGACCTGACGATCATCAACAAGATCCTCAAGTCCGAGGGCGCGAGCCCGGTCGACGCCGCCGGACTCGGCACCAGCTGACGCACGCCCCGATGAGTTCCCAGGAGGTGACGACCATGGCCACGACCACCCTCACCAAGGCCGACCCGTCGGTCGAGTACGCCGCACGCCTCGAGCACGTCTCGAAGTCCTATCCGGGACCGGGCGGGCAGCAGCTCGTCCTGGACGACATCAGCCTCGATGTCGCGCCGGGCGAGTTCGTCACCCTCCTGGGGGCCTCGGGCTGCGGCAAGTCGACGCTGCTGAACCTGGTGGCGGGCCTGGACCGGCCCACCGCCGGGTCCATCAGCACCGACGGCCGGCCCGCCCTGATGTTCCAGGAGCACGCCCTCCTCCCGTGGCTGAGCGCGGGCAAGAACATCGAACTCGCGCTGAAGCTGCGGGGGGTTCCCAAGCCCGAGCGGCGCGGCAAGGCCGAGGAGCTGCTGGAGCTCGTCCGGCTGAAGGGCGCGCACGGCAAGCGTGTCCACGAACTGTCGGGCGGTATGCGCCAGCGTGTGGCGATGGCGCGCGCGCTCGCCCAGGAGAGCAGCCTGCTGCTGATGGACGAGCCGTTCGCGGCCCTGGACGCCATCACCCGGGACGTGCTGCACGACGAGCTGACCCGTATCTGGGCCGAGACCGGTCTGTCCGTGCTGTTCGTGACGCACAACGTGCGTGAGGCGGTACGGCTGGCGCAGCGTGTCGTCCTGCTGTCCTCCCGTCCGGGCCGGGTGGCCCGCGAGTGGGAGGTCGACATTCCGCAGCCGCGGCGCATCGAGGACGCGCCCGTGGCGGAGTTGTCCCTCGAGATCACCGAAGTACTGCGTGGGGAGATCCGCCGCCATGGCCAGCACTGAGACGACGACCGCTCCCGAGACGGGGAGCGTGGAGGCGGGCCTGGACGCGCTGGAGACCGCGCAGTCGGGCCGTACGCCGTTCCGCAAGACCTTCGTCGACAAGATCGTGCCGCCGATCACCGCGATCGTCGTGGTGCTGGTGGTCTGGCAGGGCCTGATCAGCCTGAAGATCGTCGACGACCCGACGAAGCTGCCCTCGCCGTCGGCGGTCTGGGACGCCTTCCGCAACGACTGGCTCCAGGGCAAGCTGCTCGGCTACATCTGGACCAGTGTCTCGCGCGGTCTGCTCGGCTTCGGTTTCGCGCTGCTGATCGGCACCCCGCTGGGTCTGCTGGTGGGGCGGGTGCGGTTCGTGCGCGCGGCCATCGGCCCGATCCTGTCCGGTCTCCAGTCGCTGCCGTCGGTGGCGTGGGTGCCGCCCGCGGTGGTGTGGTTCGGCCTGAACAACTCGATGATGTACGCGGTGATCCTGCTCGGTGCCGTGCCGTCGATCGCCAACGGTCTGGTGTCCGGCGTGGACCAGGTGCCGCCGCTGTTCCTGCGCGCGGGCCGCACCATGGGCGCGACCGGCCTGAAGGGCACCTGGCACATCACGCTGCCGGCCGCGCTGCCCGGCTATGTGGCGGGCATGAAGCAGGGCTGGGCCTTCTCCTGGCGCTCGCTGATGGCCGCGGAGATCATCGCCCAGTTCCCCGACCTGGGTGTGGGCCTCGGCCAGTTGCTGGAGAACGGGCGCACCGCGAGCGACATGGCCATGGTGTTCGAGGCGATCCTGCTCATCCTGTTCGTCGGCATCGCCATCGACCTGCTGATCTTCAGCCCGCTGGAGCGGTGGGTGCTGCGCAGCCGCGGCCTGCTGGTGAAGAGCTGACATGCGCGGTCCGGTACTTCTCGTCATCGCCCACGGCAGCCGCGATCCGCGGCATGCGGCGACCGTGCACGCCCTGGTGAGGCGGGTACGGTCGCTGCGGCCCGGCCTGCGCGTGGAGACCGGATTCCTGGACTTCAACGTCCCGTCGGTGCACGGGGTGCTGGAGTCGCTGGCGGCGGAGGGAGTGCGGGACGTCGTCGCCCTGCCGCTGCTGCTGACCCGTGCGTTCCACGCCAAGGCCGACATTCCGGCCGTGCTGCGGGACGCCCCGGCGCGGCTGCGGATCCGGCAGGCGGAGGCGCTCGGCCCGTCGCCACTGCTGCTGACCGCGCTGGAACGGCGGCTGTTCGAGGCGGGGTTGTCGCCCGCCGACAAGTCCTCGACCGGGGTCGTGCTGGCCTCGGCGGGGTCCTCCGACCCGGAGGCGATCGCAGTGATCGCGGGAATCGCGCGGGAGTGGTGGCACACCGGTTGGTGCGCCGTGCGGCCTGCGTTCGCCTCCGCATCTCTCCCGCGCACCGAGGACGCGGTGCGCGAACTGCGGCGGCTCGGCTGTGAGCGGGTCGCCGTGGCACCGTACGTGCTCGCGCCGGGCTTCCTGCCGGACCGCATCGCGCGCGGCGCGGGCGAGGCGGATGTACTGGCCGATGTGCTGGGGGCGGCACCGGAGGTCGCGCGGGTGCTGCTGGAGCGGTACGACCAGGCCCGCCGACCGGCACTGGCGGCGCTGGGCGCGTGACCGGTGCCGGAGGCGCGGGCGCGTGACCGATTTCGACCGCTCAGGGTCCGCGGCGCCCCGCGGTGACCGGGCTCCGGCCGCTCACAGGCCGAAGGCGGTGGTGAGGTGCCGGGTGTACGCGAGGCTGCCGGTGCCGGCGGACGCCGCGATGGCGATCGTCTCCAGCGCGGAGCGGATCCGGCCCCGGTTGGGCGGCAGCCCGTCCTCGGCGGACTGTGCCAGCTCCCCCTGGATGATCTCGCCGCTGGTCACGAGCTGCGGGTACTCGGCGCGCAGTGTCTCGGTGAGCCGGTCGGCGACGTCCATGAGCGTCTCCAGGTCCGGCATCACGTAGGTGCTGCGCCGCCGGCCGCCGCCGTGATCGGCCGCTCCGTGGACGTCTCCGAAGGGGTAGGTGCTCATTCCTGTCCTCGCTTCTGGGCCGGCGGCTCGAGTCCGGGCCGCAGGAGCCGTCGGATGGCTGTGGTGTACGGCTTCGGCCCGCCGTACGGGGATGCGTCCCGTGGGCGCCGAAGTCGCTGGGAGCGCTGACGTTACCGAGGTTGCGCGGCCGCCTGTCGCCGGCCGGTGCGGCCCGGTGGACCCGTTGTCCCCGGCGACGGACGGCGCAGAGGAGGTGGCCTCGTCGACGGAGGGCAGGAGGGCCGAAAATCGCCACCCATCCGGGTGAACGGTGTCCGTTGACCGTCCCCCGGGAACCGGCGCGGAACGCGCCGGCGGCCGCGTCGCGGGAGCTGCTCGGCCCGGCGCCTCGCGTACTGGTCTGCCCGTCGCCCTCATCCGTCCCCTTCGGCCGTCCGCGCGCTTCACCCTAGGGACGCCCGCGCGGTGTTGTCGCGAGGTTCGGTGAGCCGGCCCGGCCGGGGAGGGTGGTGTGGTAACGGCCGCCGCGGTCCGGCGCTCCCCTGTGACGTCGGACCGCGGCGGCCGTTCCGTTCTGCGCCGGACACGGCTCTCGTGTCACACGTGAGGCGAAGTCGGCGCTCTACAGGGGCGGTTATCGGCCAACCCGCGAACGGGTCGGTCGGAGCGGAGCGCACCGGTGCGGGTGCGCTCCGCTTCGGAAGGTTCGCGGTACCAAGTCAACGCCCATGAGCCGTCGCAGAGTTAGCCGGCTAAGCGCCCAACGCTGTCTTCACGGAGCCCCGGCCCGGTCAGCCCTTCTCCTCCTGGTCCGGTTCCCGGTCCTGCTTCGATCGGTGCGCGGTGTCCACGACGCCGAACTCCGTGCTGTGCAGGCGTTCCGGTTCGGCCACGACGTCGATCCGGGTGATCCGGTCGTCGGCGCCGAACACGAAGGCCAGCAGCAGGCGGGGCCGCCCCGACGGCGCCATGACCAGGCCGATCCGCCCGTCGAGCAGGGCGGGTCCGGTGAACTGCGCACGGGCCATGGCCGCCATGGCGCCGCGGGCCACGGGCTCGGCGCCCCGGACGGTGATGGGTTCGGGCGTGGGCACGACCAACGCGTCGGCGTGCAGCACCACATCCGGGTCGAGCAGCGCGACCAGGGCCGTGAAGTCGCCGCCGCGGGTCGCGGCCAGGAACGCCTCGACCGCCCGTCGGCGGCGGGGGGCGTCGGCGGCGGGCGCGGCGGGCCGGCCCTGGACCCGGCGGCGGGCGCGGCTGGCCAGCTGCCGGGTGGCGGCCGGCGTCTTGTCGATCAGCGGCGCGATGTCGTCGAAGGGCACGGTGAACATGTCGTGCAGCACGAAGGCGACCCGCTCGGCCGGGCTCAGCGTGTCGAGCACGACGAGCAGCGCGACGCCGACCTCGTCGGCCAGCAGCGCCTCCCGGGCGGGGTCACCGGCCTCGGTGGCCGCATCGGGCCGGGGCTCGTACCCCGTGTCGTAGGCGTCGAGGAACTCCTCGCGCCGGTTTCGGCGGGCCCGCAGCAGGTTCAGGCAGACCCGGGTCACCACGGTGGTCAGCCAGCCGGTGAGGTTGGTGACGGCCGTGATGTCCGCCTGCCGGGCGCGCAGCCAGGCCTCCTGAAGCGCGTCGTCGGCCTCGGCGGCCGAGCCGAGCAACCGGTACGCCACGGCCGCGAGGTGCGGCCGGTCCGCCTGGAACCGGGCCGCCAGCCGTTGGCCGGCATCACTCGCGAAGTCGTCCATCGTGTCCCCCGTCATCCGTGTGCGCTCGGCGTGTACTGCTCGGTGTGTGCTCGGCGTGTACTGCTCGGTGCATACCGCCGGGCGCGTGCTCCGCGTGTGCCGGTCGGCGTGTGCTGCCGGGCGGGCGCTCTGTGCCGGTCGGCGTGTACTGCTCGGCACGCAGTGCTCGGTGCGTACCGCCGGGCGGGTGCTCCGCGTGTGCCGGTCGGTGTGTGCTCGGCGGCGGGCCCATCCGACGTCACAGCGGGCGGAGGATCAACCGCCGTGCCGTTCGGCCTCGTCGGCCAGCCGGACCAGTTCGGCGACCGGCAGGGAACCCGCTGCCCGGCGCTCCCGCGCGAACCGGTCGGCGAGGCGTTGCAGCAGTTCGTTCAGCGGGGCGGGGACCCCGTGCAGCCGGCCCAGCAGGACGATCTCGCCGTTCAGGTAGTCCGCCTCGATGGTGCCGGTGCCCCGGACGAGGGACTGCCAGGAGGAGCCGCCGCCGCGCGGGCCGCCGTCCAGCGGTACCTGCGTGACCTTGTCGCCGCGGGCCGCCTGTTCCTCCGCCGCGCTCGCGTACGGGATCCCGGCGGCGGCGAGCACGGCCTCCCCCTCGGCCCGCACCCGCGCGAACAGGGCCCGGGCCTCGTCGCTCGCCACGGGCCCGGCGACCGCTTCGAGGGCGTTGCCGAGGTTCGCGAGCAGCTTGGCGTACTGCCAGCGGGCCACGTCGGGTACGACGGGCGCCTCGAAGTGCGCCTCCGTGAGGTCGGCGGCGATCCGGCGGGCGGTGTCGTCGGTGCCGTGCGGGACGCGGCCGAGGGTCAGGATGCCGGTGAGCGGGGCGCCGGCGGCGGAGACGACGCCGGGTTCCACGAAGGCCGACGGCAGCCAGACGCAGACGCCGTACACGTGCCGGAAGCGGCGCAGGGCCAGCCGGCCGCCCTCGACACCGTTCTGCAGGCAGACGAGCGGCAGGCGTTCGGCCGCCGTACCGCCGCCGGCGACGGGGACGTCGGCCCAGGTGTCCAGGGCGGCCACGGTGTCCTGGGTCTTCACGGAGAGGACGAGGACGTCGTCGGCGCGCAGCTCGCCGAGCGGGTCCGGGCCGTCGACGGCGGGCGGCCGGTACGTCAACTCGCCCTCGGGCACCCGCAGTCGCAGCCCGTGCTCGCGCAGGGCGGCCAGATGCCGGCCGCGGGCGACCAGGACGACCTCGCGGCCGGCCTGGGCCAGCCGGCCGCCGACGGTGCCGCCGACCGCGCCCGCCCCGATGATGATGTAACGCATGGCCAGAGCCTCGCACACCGCTTTCGATGCTCGCGGGTCACCCCCTGCCCTCGGGGCAGGGCAAACGGCCGACGGCTCCGGCGGCCACCGGACCGCCGACTCCCGTTATTCCCACGGGGTTTGCCCGCCCACCGGTCCGGCCGGCGGCGGAGACGTCGAGACCCCACCCCGGGCCGCCCGCCCCGGCCCGGCCCGCGGGCCCTCACGCTTGCGGAGCCGTCAGCTCGACCAGCTTGAGCACGGTGTTCCAGTTCCGGCTCGTGGCGATGAGGCCCTTGGTCGTCCGGGGCCGGGCCAGCGCCTCGGCGAGCCTGGAGCGGCCGACGCCGTCCGGGGCGTACAGGTACAGGCAGCGGTCCCCGAGCCGGAACTCCTCCGGGAGATGGGCGGCCTGGTCGATCGCCGCGAACCGGTCGGGGGTGACGGGTGCGGAGAAGTAGGTGACGTGCAGTTGCTTCGGCGCCAGGCCGGCGGCCGGGAACGGGCAGGATTCGGCGACCGTCCTCAGATACGCGTGGTCGCGGACGAGCACGTCCACGAAGAAGCCGAAGCGCTCCTCGATCGCCGCGGCCAGCTCCGCGGCCAGGGACTCCTCGTCGCCGTGGCCGGCGGTGAAGACGGCCTGGCCGCTCTGGAGATGGGTGCGGACACCGGTGTGGCCGAGGCCGGTCACGAGTGTGCGCAGTTCGGCCATGGGGAGCTTCTTGCCGCCGCCGACGTTGATTCCGCGCAGCAGCGCCGCATAGGTGGTCATCCGGCCACCCTAGAGCGGCCGTCGTGCCCCGTGGGGGCGGGCACGACGGCCGCGCCCGCACCAGGGCGGGCTGCGCGAAACTCTCGCCGATGGGCGGGGCCCGGAGCAACCTCTACACGCGCCTGTGACTTGTTCAACAAAGTTTCGTAATGACAAAGCGGATCTCTGTCGGTCGGAACGGACACCTGGCCCCGCGTCCCGGTCCCCGTCCCGCCGCCAATCCCCGAGGCCCGCCCCCGAGAACCGGCGATAGATGTAAGGGGCCACAGTCCTACCCAGTGGTGATCCGGACGCCACGCACTTCACCGGGCAGTACGACGAGACGCCCTGCTCCGGCGCCTACCGTCGAATTCGAACAGACGCGGACGTGGCGGCAGGAGGCCGTCACCGCACACGAGGGGGCAGGCCCGTCATGGGGAAAACAGAGGTGCGGGTGCGAGGGCTGGCCGCACGGGCCGGCGGCTGGAGCGCCCGGCACCGCTGGGCGGCAGTCGGCATATGGGTGCTGTTCGTCGTCCTGGCCATGGGGCTGGGCTCGGCGGCGGGCCGGGTCGACGTGAGTGAGAGCGACCAGCTCAAGGGTGAGACGCACACCGCCGCGAAGATCATCGACGATGCCGGCATCAAGGAGCCGGCCGCGGAGACCGTGCTGATCCAGTCCAGGGACGGCGCCGTCAAGGCCACCAGCGGAGAGTTCCGCGCGGCCGTCTCCGATGTCGTCAAGGCCGTCGACGGCACCGGGAAGGTCACCGGGGTGACCTCGCCGTACGACACGCACACCATCTCCCGCGACGGCCGCAGCGCGCTGGTGCAGTTCGATCTGCGCGGTGACGCGGAGACGGCCGCAGACCGGATCGAGCCGGTGCTGAACGCCGTCGCCGGGGTGCAGAAGGAACACGGCGGCCTGCGGATCGAGGAGATCGGCGGGGCCAGCATGCAGAAGCAGTACAAGGACGCGTTCGGGGACGACTTCCAGCAGGCCGAGTACTCGGCGGTGCCGGTGGCGCTCGGCATCCTGCTGATCGCGTTCGGCGCGCTGGTGGCGGCGCTGCTGCCGGTGGCCCTCGCGATCACCGCGATCATGGCGACGATGGGCCTGATGGGCCTGGTCAGCCACCTCCAGCCGATGAGCGACACCGCCAACTCCGTGATGCTGCTGGTCGGTATGGCCGTCGGCGTCGACTACTGCCTGTTCTACCTGCGCCGCGAGCGCGAGGAACGGGCGGCCGGCCGGGACGCGGCCACCGCCCTGCGGATCGCCGCCGCGACCAGCGGCCGGGCGGTCATCGTCTCCGGTGTCACGGTGTGCGTGGCGATGGCGGGCATGCTGTTCACCGGTCTCGCCGAGTTCGAGGCGATGGGCCTGGCCTCGCTGATGGTGGTGGCGGTCGCGATGGTCGGTTCGGTGACCGTGCTCCCGGCGCTGCTCTCGCTGCTCGGCGAGCGGGTCGAGAAGGGCCGCATCCCGTTCCTGGGCCGCCGGCGCCGCCGGCAGGGCGCGGACTCGGGCAGCCGGTTCTGGACGGCCGTGCTGCGGGGCGTGCTGGCCAAGCCGCTGGTCTCCGTCCTGGTCGCGGCCGGCGCGCTGCTGGCGATCGCCGCGCCGGCGCTCGGCATGAAGACCCAGCAGCTCACCCTGGACCAGGAGTTCGGCGACTCGCTGCCCATGGTGCAGACGTACAACCGCGTCAACGACGCCTTCCCGGGCGGCAGCGAGCCCGCCCAGGTCGTCGTCAAGGCCGGCGACATCAACGCACCCGAGGTCCGTCGGGCGCTGGCCGACTTCAAGAAGGAGGCCGTCGCCTCGGGCACCTCGCGCGGCCCGGTCGACATCAAGCTGTACGACGCCCAGAACGTCGCCCTGGTCTCCGTGCCGCTGGTCGGCGGCTCCGATCTGGACCAGGCGACGAAGAGCCTGCTGAAGCTGCGCGACGAGGTCCGGCCGGCCACGCTCGGCAAGGTAGAGGGCGTCCAGGCGCCGGTCACCGGGCAGGTCGCGGGCAACCACGACTTCAACGACCAGCTGATGGGTTCGGTCCTCCCGGTCTTCGCGTTCGTGGTCGTGTTCGCCTTCCTGCTGATGCTGCTGTCGTTCCGCTCGCTGACGGTCGCGATCACGTCGATCGTGCTCAACCTGCTGTCGGTGGCCGCCGCCTACGGCATCCTCGTCGCCGTCTTCCAGCACGGCTGGGGTGCCTCGCTGGTGGGCGCGGAGGGGGTCGGCGCGATCGTCACCTGGCTGCCGCTGTTCCTCTTCGTGATCCTGTTCGGGCTGTCCATGGACTACCACGTGTTCGTGGTCTCCCGGATCCGGGAGGCCCGGATGCGCGGCCGTACGACGAAGGACGCGATCCGGCACGGCGTGGTCACCACCGCCGGGGTCGTCACCAGCGCCGCGGTCATCATGGTCGCCGTGTTCGCGATCTTCGGCACGCTGTCCATGCAGTCGATGAAGCAGATGGGCGTGGGCCTGGCCGCGGCGGTCCTGATCGACGCCACGATCATCCGCGGGGTGCTGCTGCCGGCGGTGATGGCGCTGCTCGGCGAGCGCAACTGGTACCTGCCGAAGTGGCTGCACCGGCTGCCCGACCTCACGCACGACGAGGCGCCGGAGCCGGCCGCGACGCCGCTGCCGGAGCGTGGCGAGCGACTGACCGTCTGATTCCGCCCGCCGGCACAGGGCCCGTTGGTTCCTGAGAGGAACCAACGGGCCCTTCGCGTACCGTCGTTGTCCGGACAGCCGGTCGCACGCCGTCGAGCATGCCCGGGAGGGGGCCGTCGTCCGCGAGGTCCGGATCGACACCAGGGCGTACCTCTGGCGGTCCCCCGCCGGCCCTACTCGGTGCGGCCGCGCCGCAGTTCCGCCTCGATGAGGTCGGCCGCCCGCCGGGTGCCGCCCTCCCGGGCCGTCTGCGCCTGGATCTCCCCGAGCCGGCGCGCCACCTCGGGGTCGTCCACCAGAGCGAGGGCGGCCTCACGGAGGCGGTCGGCGGTGGCCTCCTCGGTGGGCAGGTGCCGGGCGACACCGAGCGCCTGGAGCACGTCGGCGTTGCCGAACTGGTCGGCGGCCTGCGGTACGGCGATCATCGGCGTCGCGGTGACCAGCCCCTCCTGGCTGCCGCCGGCACCCGCGTGCGTGACGAACAGGTCGGCCTGCCGCAGGACGGCCAGCTGGGGCACCCAGTCGCGCACCTCGACGCTGTCGGGTACCTCGCCCAGATCGGCGCGGGTCACGTGCCGGCCGACCTGGAGGACGGTGTGCCAGCCGGGCAGGTCGCCGAAGGCGCGCACGCACTCCCGGTAGAAGGCGGGCTGCTTGGTGAAGGCCGAGCCGAGCGACACCAGCACGACCTTCCGGGCCGCGGCGGGCCGCCGCCAGTCCCCCTGGTCCGCGCGGTCGCCCTGGCAGGCGCCGACGAAGGTGTGGACGCGTTCGTCGACCCGGTCGGCGTGCGGCTGGAGTGCCTTCGGGATGAGGACCAGGGAACGCTCCGGGCGGCCGGTGAAGGGGTCCGGATGCCGGGTGATGCCGTTCTCCGCGAGCCAAGCCCCGAACCGGGCGTAGTAGGCGCGGCCGCGCTCGGTCCGCTTCGGCTCCCGCCACATCGGCTCGGCGACCTCCTCCTCGTAGCCCTCCCAGGCGACGAGGTTCGGGGAGAGGGAGATCGCCGGGACGCCCCAGCGGTGGGCCAGGACCCGGGCGGGGTAGGAGGCGATGTCGTGCAGGACGAGGTCGGGCGTGTCGCCGGCGTAGGCCGCGGTGAGCTGGGGAAGCGCCTGGATCGCGTCCTCCAGGAACGGCTCCACGTTGTCCAGCAGGGTGCTCCCCCAGGCTTCCGGGTCGGCGTCGGGTCCCGGCAGGGTCGAGGTGTAGGGCACGGGCCGGGCCCCGGTGGCGGCCACCTTGTCCGCGAAGACCGGCGGGATGGCGTACGTGACCCGGTGCCCCCGGGCGACGAGTTCACGGATCACCTCCAGGCTGGGGTTCACATGGCCGTGGGCGGCGATCGAGAACATGGCGATGTGGGCGGGCGGGGTCGGAGTGTCCATGCCCCGAGGCTAAGCGAGACGATACGTATCGTCTAATGCATTTTCCGGGTCCGGCCACCGCGCGGCGCGGGTGGCTCAGCGCTGGTAGCGGGCCAGGACGAGGTTGCCGTCCCGCTCGAGGCGTCCGCGCAGTTCGGCGAGGCCGATCGCGCCGCTGTAGTACTGCTGGTAGGCCGGGGTGGCCACCTTGTCCTTCCACTCCGGGTAGCCGCGCACCGACTGCGCGGGTGCCGGGCGCAGCCGGGACGCGAGGGCGGCGCCGGTGGCCCAGCCGTTCGCCGCGGTGTGCAGGGCCGGGTCCTTCAGGGCCTGGGTGCCGGTGGGGAGCATCCAGTCGCCGAGGGCGAGGCGGACGGTGTTCTCCGGCCGCAGCAGATAGTCGATGAACGCGACCGCCTCCTTCTTGTGCGGGCAGTCCTCCGAGACCGACAGCGTCTGCGGGCTGACGCCCTGGGTGAGCCCTTCGCTGCCCGCCGGGGCCGGCAGCACCTCCCAGCGGAAGCCCTCGGGGGCCTGCTGCACGATCTGCTGGCGGTAGGAGAAGCCCAGCGGCACCATCGCGTACCGGCCGGCGAAGAAGCCGGGGAGGGTGTCCGAGCCGCCGCTGCCGAGCGTCGATGCGGGCGCGCTGTGGTCGACGGCGACCTGGTCGTGGACCGTGCGGGGCACGACCGCGTCGCCCTCGGTGAAGCGCACGGCGACCTTGCCGTCCGCGCCCCGGTGGAAGAGCCGCCCGCCCGCCGACAGGGACAGGTTGAGCGTGGCGGAGACGGGCTCCTTCAGCGGCCACGCCACCCCGTACCGCCCGGGCCCGGTGAGCCGCTTGGCGACCTCACGGAACTCCGCCCAGCTCCACGGGTGTCCGGCGGTCGGCACGCGCACCTTCGCCCGGCGCAGGAGGTCCGCGTTCGCGATCAGCACCCGGGGCTCCTGGAGGAACGGCACTCCGTAGACGCCGCGCCCGAAGGTGGCCGTCCGCCAGCTGCCGGGCGGGATGTCGGACCTCAGCCGGGCGGGCAGCAGGCCGGTCAGGTCGGCGAGGTAGCCGCCGTAGGCGAAGTCGGCGAGGTCGTCGGAGGCGTCGTGGATGACGTCCGGGGCCTCACCGCCCTCGAAGGAGGTGAGCAGCTGGTCGTGCACGCTGTCCCAACTGCCCTGGACGTACTCGACCTTGACGTCGGGATGGCCGGCGTTCCATTCCCTCACCAGCTCCTTGCCGGCCGCGACGGACTCCTGTTGCCAGGCCAGGGACTGGAAGCGCAGGGTGATCGGGCCGCCGTCGCGGTGACCGGGTGACGAGCAGCCCGCGAGGAGCAGCAGTACCGCGAGTGCCTTGGCGAGGGTCCGCATCAGCTCTTCACCGCCCCGGTGAGCAGGCCGCCCGTGATCCGCCGCTGGACCAGCGCGAAGACGGCCACAGAGGGCAGGGTGGCGAGGAACGCGGCCGCGGCCAGCGGACCGAGGTCGGCCACGCCCTCGGCGCCGATGAAGTGGGTGAGGACGACCGGGAGGGTCTGTCTGTCCGGGCTCTTGAGCAGCACCAGCGCGAAGAAGAACTCGTTCCACGCGGTGACGAACGCGAACAGGGCCGTCGCCGCGATGCCGGGAGCCAGCAGCGGCGCCGTCACCGACACGAGGGTCCTCAGGCGGCCGGCTCCGTCGACGGCCGCCGCCTCCTCCAGTTCGGCGGGCACCGCCCGGACATGGCCGGTGAGCATCCACAGCGCGAACGGCAGCGCCCACACGACGTACACCAGCACCAGTCCGGGCAGGGAGTCGATCAGCCGCAGGTTCTTCAGCACCAGGAACAGCGGGATGATCAGCAGTACGAAGGGGAACGCCTGGCTGACCACCACCCAGCCGGTGGCGGCCCGGGCCAGCCGGCTGCGGTGCCGGGCCATGACGTAGGCCATCGGGGTGGCGAGCGCCACGGCGACGACGGCGGTGCCGAGCGCCACCAGCAGGGAGTTCAGGGCGGCCTGTGCCAGCGGCTGCTCGTCGAAGGCCTGCCGGACGTTGGCCAGGGTGGGGTGGCGCGGGATCCAGGCCGGGTGCAGACCGCCCAGCTCACGCGGGGACTTGAGCGCGGTGGACGCCAGCCACAGCAACGGGAAGGCCAGGAAGAGCAGATAGGCGAGCAGCGCGGCGTACTGGCCGGCGCGGGCCGCACGGCGGGACCTCATGCCTCGTCACCGCCCCGCAGCCGGCCGGCCAGGAACACCGCCAGCAGGATCGAGACCACCGCGACGAGCACGCAGCCCATCGCCGCCGCGTAGCCGAACTGGCCGTAGCGGAAGGCCTCTTCGTAGGCGAAGAGCATCGGCAGCCGGGTCTTTCCGCCGGGTCCGCCGCTCGTGAGCACGTAGACGAGGGCGAAGGAGTTGAGGTTCCAGATGAGGTTGAGCGCGGTGATGGCGAGGGCCACCGGCCTGAGCGCGGGCCAGGTGACCGCGCGGAAGCGGCGCCAGGCACCGGCGCCGTCGACCGCCGCCGCCTCGTGGAGTTCGCGCGGGACGTTCTGCAGTCCGGCGAGCAGGGCGACCGTGGTCTGCGGCAGACCCGCCCAGACGCCGACGACGATCACCGCGGGCAGCGCGGTGGCGAGCCCGCTCAGCCAGTCCCGTCCGTCGCCGAGGCCGAGGTCGCGCAGGGTCTCGTTGAGGACGCCCGCGTCCGGGTTGTAGACGAGCCGCCACATGATGCCGACGACGACCTCGGGCATCGCCCACGGCACGATCGCGAGGGCCCGGGCCAGGCCGCGCAGGCGCAGGTCCTGATCGAGCAGGAGGGCCAGGCCGAGCGCGAGCAGGAACTGGGGCACGGTCACGCCGACCGCCCACACCAGTCCGATCCGGAACGACTCCCAGAACAGGGTGTCGTGCAGGAGGTCCCGGAAGTTGAGGGCACCGATCCACCGGGTGGCGGCCGTCCGGCCGGACTGGGCGTCGGTGAAGGCCAGCAGGATGCCGTAGAGCAGCGGGCCGACGCTGAGCACGAGGATCGGGACGAGGGCGGGCAGGACGAGGAACCAGGCACCGCGATCGGTGATCCGCCGCCCGGCCGGTCGTCGCGACCCGGCCGATGACGGCCGTGCTCCGGCCACTGCTGTCACGGAATCAGCCCCTTCGCCTGCTCCGATTGACGTGTTCATGGTGGTAAAGGGCGGTTGCCCCGTCAAGGGACCGCGCACGGCGGCCCACCTGTGCGAATGCGAGACTGGGCGCACAGGGCCCGCACCCCGCACCGGCGGTGGGCCCGCGGAGGGCACCGGACGACGGCACGGAGGCACGACGATGGACGAGGCACGCGCGCGGGAGGTACTGGCCGCGGCGGCGGTGCTGCCGGATCCGGCCGGGGAGGCGCGGCTCCTGGCCCTCGGCGAGAACGCGGTGTTCGCCGCCGGCGACCTGGTGGTGAAGGTGGGCCGGGACGCCGAGCTGCTGGCGCGGGCCGAGCGCGAACTGACCGTCGCCGGCTGGCTGGCCGAGATGGAGGTCCCGGCGGTGCGGGCGGCCGAGCCGAAGCCGCGGCTGGTCGAGGGGCACCCGGTGACCGTGTGGCACCGGCTGCCCGATCCGGTACGGCCGGCCGAGCCGCGGGATCTGGCGCGGTTGCTGCGGATCGTGCACGCGCTCCCCTCGCCTCCCTTCGCCCTGCCGCCCCGGGAGCTGCTGGGCGGTGTGGAGCGCTGGCTGCGGCTCGCGGGCGACGCGATCGACCCGGCGGACGCGGCCTATCTCCGTGAACGCCGCGACGGCTTCGCGGCGCAGGCGGCGGCGCTGCGGCCGCATCTGACGCCGGGCCCGATCCACGGCGACGCGCTGCCCCGCAATGTGCACATCGGGCCGGACGGGCCGGTCCTGGTCGACCTGGAGACCTTCTCCGCGGACCTGCGCGAGCACGACCTGGTGGTCATGGCCCTCTCCCGCGACCGGTACGGGCTGCCGGACGAGGCGTACGCCTCCTTCACCGAGGCGTACGGCTGGGACGTCCGGGCGTGGGAAGGCTGCGGAGTGCTGCGGGGCGCCCGGGAGACGGCCAGTTGCGCGTGGGTGGCCCAGCACGCGCCGGGCAACCCGAAGGCGCTGGCGGAGTTCCGCCGACGGGTGGCGTCGCTGCGGGACGGCGACGAGGCGGTGCGTTGGTACCCCTTCTGAGGACCCCCGGCCCACACGGCCGCCGCCAGGCAACCGCGACCGGTAGCGAACCGGAGTTCACGCGGGCATGGCCGGGAACGGACCTCGGTTCACTCGGCCCCGGCCGGCAACGGCCCGTGTCACGCGGGCTGGTTCTCGGTCAGCCCCCGCAGTGGCCACACGCCGTTCACCACGGCCTCCGCGTCACCCTTGCGCCGCAGGAACGCCTGGAAGTCCGCCGCCCATTCGGCGTACCACTCGACCTGAAGGCGGTGCAGTTCCGCCGGGCCCAGGGACGCGATCTTCGGGTGGCGGTCGGCTATCGCGGACGCGAGCCGCGCCGCGGCGAGGGCGTCGGCGGTGGCGTCGTGCGCCGCGTCGAGGACTATGCCGTACTCGGCGCAGACCGCTTCCAGGTTCCGCTTCCCGCGGCGGTAGCGGTCCACCCGGCGGTCGATGGTGTACGGGTCGATGACCGGGGCCGGCTGCGCACCGCCCAGCCGGTCGGAGAGGGACGGCAGGCCGTACCGGCGCAGTTCCGCCGAGAGCAGGGTGAGGTCGAAGGCCGCGTTGTAGGCGACGACCGGGACGCCCGCCGTCCAGTAGGACACCAGGACACCGGCGATGGCGTCGGCCACCTGGTCGGCCGGGCGGCCCTCGGCGGCCGCGCGTTCGTTGCTGATGCCGTGGACCGCGACCGCGTCGGCCGGGATCTCCACGCCCGGATCGGCCAGCCATTCCCGGCGCCCGCCGGGCTCACCGGCCTTGACCTCGATCACGGCACCCGTGACGATGCGCGCCGCACGCGGATCGGTCCCCGTCGTCTCCAGGTCGAAGCCGATCAGCAGCTCCCGGTGCCAGCCCATGGCGGCCCCCCTTCTTGGTGGTGCTTTCCCCCAGTGGCCTCCACCATCGCACGCGGCACTGACAATCCGACGACGGCATTCCGCTTCCCGGTGCCGACCGGTCAGGACACCGGGCGCGAATCCGCCCAAGTCAGCTCGAATTCCTCACGGTATATAGGGAAGAGCCCGGCTTCACCCACATCGTCCGACTTGACCAGCCGGCTGCCGTTGCGCAGCACCAGGACCGGCGACTCCATCCCCCGCGCCCCGCGCAGGTAGGACTGCACCACGGCGATGCCGTCGGCGCCGTCGCCGTCCACCAGATAGGCGGTGAAGCGGGGCGTCTCGTCGTAGACCTGGATCTCGAAGGCGCCCGGGTCGCGCAGCCGGGACCGCACCCGGCGCATGTGCAGGATGTTCATCTCGACCGAACGGCTCAGTTCGCCCCGCTTCATCCCGAGTTCGCGCTCGCGGCGCTTGACCGAGCTGGAGGCCGGGTTGAGGAAGAGCAGCCGGACTCGGCAGCCGGACTCGGCGAGCCGGACCAGGCGGCGCCCGGAGAAGTTCTGCACCAGCAGGTTGAGGCCGATTCCGATGGCGTCGAGCCGGCGGGCGCCGCCGAAGATGTCCTCGGCCGGGAACCGGCGCATCAGCCGCACCCGGTCGGCGTGGACGGCGACGACGTCGGCGTACCGGTCGCCGACCAGGTCCTCGACCGCGTCGACGGGCAGCCTGCGGGCCGAGGGCACGTCACCGCCCGCGCCGAGCATCTCCAGCAGCCGGGCGGAGGCCCGCTCGGCCTGACCGAGCACCGCCTCCGACAGGGCCCGGTTGCGGGAGACGACGTTGCGGGTCACCTCCAGCTCGTCCAGGGCGAGTTCGAGGTCCCGGCGCTCGTCGAAGTACGGTTCGAAGCAGGGCCAGTGCTGCACCACCAGCTCGCGCAGCTGCGGGAGAGTGAGGAAGCTGAGCACGTTGTCGTCGGCCGGGTCGAGCAAGTAGCCCTTGCGACGGCTGACTTCGCGGACGGCGACCGCGCGCTGCACCCACTCCTGCCCGGCCGGACCGGCCGCGGCCACCACCCACTCGTCGCCGTGCACGGGTTCGTAGATGGGCCGCAGCACGGCGGCCACGACCGCGCGCAGCCGCTGTTCGACGAGATTCAGCCAGATGTAGGCCCGGCCGGCCCGCTGGGCGCGGGTGCGCACCTCACGCCAGGCGTCGGCGTCCCAGTCCAGCTCCGGTCCGATGGAACCCGCGTCCATCGGCCGGGCCAGGGACACCGCGCCGGGCGGGACGTCTGTGGAGTTCCCCTCGTGACCCTCGTCACCAGGAGGCAGCTCCAGCCCTCCCGAGCCCACCCGTGCACCGCCTTCCGCCCCCCGGGCCTTTCCCGTCTCAACGATCAAGGAAGGGTACTCCGCAAGCGGTCGGCGGTGCAGCCGGATGGACAGGTCGGTTTCCCGACTGCTTTTCTCAACTACGCCATTCCCAGTGCCCGTTCTGCCATGCAAGATCCTTGGGAGTGAGCGGATTCATAGCGGTGACGTCACGGGGGGCGATGGAGAAGCCCTGCCAGTGCACGGGCATGGGCTGCTGGTCCTCGTCCCGGGCGATGTGGTGGAAGCCCACGTTCACCCAGACCACGGGATGGGTGAGGGCCTGTCCGCCGGCCCACTTGTCCACGGAGTTGGGGTGGCCGCTGGTGCAGGTGGGGTTGTGGCTGGCGAACAGCTCGCACTTGTTGTACTCGGTCACGTACAGGTCGTGCTTGGTGAAGCTGCGGCCCGGGTACTTGGTGGTGGGCCCGGGGACCAGCTCGTACGAACGGGCGTGCCCGTCCTTGTTCTTGCCGGCCGCGCTGACCATCCGCCACCAGCGGTAGGTGCGGTAGTCGCCCGCGAACTCCTTGGTGACCTTGGTGCGGGTGGTCTTGGCGGTCGGGCCCTCCTGCCGTCCGGTGGGGGCACTGACCTTCGAGTCGTACTGCTCGACCTTCGTCCTGGACGAGCCGTCGAGGCCGAAGTCGAGCCGCCAGAAGACGTTGTGGCTGTGGCTGGTGGAGTAGTCCCTGGCGCCCTTGCCGATGGGCCAGCCGCGGCCGTCCTGGGCGTTGTAGTCGTCCCAGGAGAGGCTGCCGGTCGCGCCGACGTTCATGTGGACGGTGCCGTCGTCCTGGAAGCGCCACTCGGTGATGTACTCGTACCAGCCGACCTGGTTGACCGTGTAGACCAGCAGGTCCTTGCCCTGCTGCTGGTACACCTTGTCCGACTGGAAGTCGTGCATGCGGTAGGCGTGACCACGCGAACGGGTGGTCGTGCACAGGCCCTTGACGTTCGGGTGGCGCGGGTCCCCGTCCGGGACCTTGACGGTCTTGATGGTGCCGCCGGGGCACTCGCCGGGCTGGAGCTCCTGGAGTTCCTGGGCGAAGTCCTGGCCCGTCAGGTCGGACCACTCGTGCTTGCCGTCGTCGTACGGGACGTGGATCTGGCCGAGTCTGGCGCTGTTGAGGACCTTGATCGGCTTGGTCTCGCCCTTGGGCTGGTAGGAGACGTCCTCCAGGACGAGGCCGGCCTTGCTGTCGTAGCGCCAGCACATCCGCCAGGTGGTGCCGGAGGACAGTTTCTGCTCGATCCGGTAGGCGGCGCTGCACCCGGGTGCCGCCGCGGCAGCGGTCTGCGGCCGGGCCGCGGCCGGGCCGGCGGCGGTCGTCGCGCCGGCGGCGAGCGCGGCCAGGGACAGGCCGACGGCCGCGCTCTTGCGGGCGGCACGGCTGACGGCCCGGGGCCGGGCGCCGCCGGGAAGGTTCTTTTCGGGCATGAAGAGATGACTCCTTGCCGGAGGTACGGGTGTGAAGGGCGGGCGGCGGGCGGTCAGCCGCGGTCGAGGGCGGCGGTCTTGCGGGCGCTCAGGTCGATCACCAGGTCCCTGGTGTCGATCCACGGCCCGTTCCTGACCTTGGAGAACAGCCGCACGCACCGGTGGACGCCGCAGTCGTCGAGCACCGCGGGCTGGGCGCCCGGCGCGGCCTGGTAGATCCCGCCGGTCAGCTCCAGCTGGTCCGGCGAGGTGAGTTCCTTGCCGGTGGCGTCCTTGTAGTCCGCCTTCAGGCCCGCGCCGAGCGGGGCGGCGATCAGGATCCGGGCCGCCTCGGCGTTCTCCGCGCGGCTCGGCGGCGGCTGGACGCCGCGCTGGGTGCCCGTCCGCTCGACCTTGCCCGTCCTCAGGTTCACGGTCCTGGTGACGAGTGTGTCGTTCTTGTAGTCGTAGAAGGTCACGTCGGCCCGGCGCGGCGCGTCCGGGTCGTCCGCCTCGGCGGCCTCGGGCTCGGCGAGGTCGACGCTCAGCCGCTGTGGTCCGCGGTCCCCGTCGACGTCCCGGCCCGTGACCGACAACTGCCCGGACGCGGCTATCTTCTCGACGCGCTGTGTCTCGTCGCCGGTGAGCGGGTCGCGGCCGGTGCCCTGTTTCTCCTCGGCGGGTGCCTCCTCCACGACGCCGGGCGGTGCGGCGTCCTGCCCCTGTCCGGCCTGCCCCGCGGCCCGTGTGCCGCCGCCGGCTCCTCCGGATTCGTCCGCGCCCGCCGTGCCCGGCAGTGTGACCGCGACCATGGCGGCCGTCGCCGCCGCCGCCAGGGCCGCACCGGTCAGTACTTTGCCCAGATGGCGGTGGACTGTCTCACGCACATCTTCCCCCTACTCCCCCTGGTCCCCGGGAGTACGTCCTGCCCCGCTGGTTCGGCGCAAGGCGGGTACCAGAACCGCCGTGCGCACTGGTCGGTGGGTAAGAGGCACGTAAGGCACGGGAGGTTGCGTCACTTTCGGACAAGACTCGGGGGCGAACGCGGCCCCGGGCGCGCGGCACACCTGGGAGAGTCGTATCCATGCAGGTCTGGCCTGGAGAGGCGTATCCGCTCGGCGCCACCTATGACGGCGCCGGCACCAACTTCGCGGTCTTCACGGAGGCCGCGGACCGAGTAGAGCTGTGTCTGCTGCACGACGACGGCTCGGAGACGGCGGTGGAACTGCGCGAGAGCGACGCGTTCGTGCGGCACGCGTACCTGCCGGGGGTGATGCCGGGACAGCGGTACGGGTTCCGGGTGCACGGCCCGTACGACCCCGGCCGCGGGCTGCGCTGCAACTCGGCGAAGCTGCTGCTGGACCCGTACGCGAAGGCGGTCAGCGGGTCGGTCCGGTGGGGCGAGGAGGTGTACGGCTACCACTTCGGCGCGCCCGAGCGGCGCAACGACCTGGACTCGGCGCCGCACACCATGACCTCCGTGGTGATCAACCCGTACTTCGACTGGGGCGACGACCGCCCGCCGCGCACCGACTACCACCACACGGTGATCTACGAGGCCCACGTCAAGGGCCTGACCATGCGTCACCCGGGGCTCCCCGAGGAACTGCGCGGCACCTACGCGGGGCTCGCCCACCCCGCCGTCATCGAACACCTGACCAAGCTCGGGGTGACGGCGCTTGAGCTGATGCCCGTGCACCAGTTCGTGAACGACCACCGGCTGGCCGACATGGGCCTGAGCAACTACTGGGGCTACAACACCATCGGCTTCTTCGCCCCGCACAACGCGTACGCCTCCTGGGGCGACCGCGGGCAGCAGGTCCTGGAGTTCAAGTCGGCGGTCCGGGCGCTGCACGAGGCCGGGATCGAGGTCATCCTGGACGTGGTCTACAACCACACCGCCGAGGGCAACCACCTGGGCCCGACGCTGTCCTTCAAGGGCATCGACAACCCGTCCTACTACCGGCTCACGGACGACCCCCGCTACTACATGGACACCACGGGCACCGGGAACTCGCTGCTGATGCGGTCCCCGCACGTGCTCCAGCTGATCATGGACTCGCTGCGGTACTGGGTCACCGAGATGCACGTCGACGGCTTCCGTTTCGACCTCGCGGCCACGCTGGCCCGGCAGTTCCACGAGGTCGACCGGCTGTCGTCGTTCTTCGACCTGGTGCAGCAGGACCCGGTGGTCTCCCAGGTGAAGCTGATCGCCGAGCCGTGGGACGTCGGCGAGGGCGGCTACCAGGTGGGCAACTTCCCGCCGCTGTGGACCGAGTGGAACGGCAAGTACCGCGACACGGTACGGGACCTGTGGCGGGGCGAGCCGCGCGCACTGGCCGAGTTCGCCTCCCGGCTGACCGGCTCCTCCGACCTCTACCAGGACGACGGCCGCCGCCCGCTGGCCTCCATCAACTTCGTCACCTGCCACGACGGCTTCACCCTGCACGACCTGGTGTCGTACAACGACAAGCACAACCAGGCCAACGGCGAGGACGGCCGGGACGGCGAGAGCCACAACCGGTCCTGGAACTGCGGGACCGAGGGCGACACCGACGACCAGGAGGTGCTGCTGCTGCGCGCCCGCCAGATGCGGAACTTCATCGCCACGCTGATGCTGTCCCAGGGCGTGCCGATGATCAGCCACGGCGACGAGTTCGCGCGCACCCAGCGCGGCAACAACAACGCCTACTGCCAGGACAACGAGCTGTCGTGGATCCAGTGGCCCGAGGACGGCGGCGACCTGCTGGAGTTCACGCGCGCCATGGTGTGGCTGCGCCGCGACCATCCGGTCTTCCGCCGGCGGCGCTTCTTCCACGGCCGTCCGGTGGAGGGCACCCATGACGAGCTGTCCGACATCGCCTGGTTCACTCCGGAGGGCGACGAGATGACCCAGCGGGACTGGAACTCCGCGCAGGCGTCCGCGCTGACGGTGTTCCTGAACGGCAACGCCATCTCCGAGCCGGGTCCGCGCGGGGAACGCATGTCCGACGACTCCTTCCTGCTGATGTTCAACGCCTCCCCCGACCCGCTGGACTTCGTGGTGCCGGTCGACCACGGCCGGCAGTGGCAGGTGGTGGTCGACACGGCCCGCCCGGAGGGGTCGCCGCCGGGGACGGGCACGAAGGTCGACGCGGGCGACCGGCTCACCCTGCCGGACCGCAGCCTGACCGTGCTCCAGCGTCCGGCGTGACGTGGTGGCGGACGGCCCCTGCCGGGGCCGTCCGTCCCGTACGCCCGGGTGGCGGGCGGTTGCGCGGCGGCCCTGGAACGTCACCGCGCGCGCCCTCGGCGCGAGGGCGGAGGCGACGAGGGGCCGCCGGGCTCGCCGTCGCGAGGCGGAGGTGAGACCGGCCGGCCGCCGTGCCCGGCGCCGCGAGGGCTTCGTGACGTAGGCCGGACGGGCGACCACCGTGACGGACCGGCGAACGCGGCACTCGGCCGGCATCCCGTGGTCCGCATCGCCCGGACGTGGCCGCGCGTGCGCGATCCGGGCAGGCGGGGATGACACGAAAGACGGCGAGCGGGGTACGTAGGTTCCCATGACTTCTGCGCGATCCGGACCCGGGGTGCCCACGGCCACCTACCGGCTTCAGCTCCAGCCCGCGTTCCCGTTCGCCGCCGCCGAAGCGGCCGTACCCTACCTGGCGTCGCTCGGCGTCTCGCACCTGCACCTGTCCCCGGTCCTGGAGGCCGTACCGGGCTCCGCGCACGGCTACGACGTGGTGGACCACTCGCGCGTGCGCGGGGAACTCGGTGGTGAGGAAGGACTGCGCGCGCTCGCGCACACCGCGCGGGAGCACGGTCTCGGCCTGGTGGTGGACATCGTGCCGAATCACATGGCGCTGGCGCCCCGCCACAACCCCGCCCTGTGGGAGGTGCTGCGCGAGGGCCCCGGGTCGCCGTACGCAAGCTGGTTCGACATCGACTGGGAGGCGCAGGGCGGCCGGATCCTGCTGCCGGTCCTCGGCGGCCCCGTCGGCTCTGAGTCGGCCCACCTGGTGGTCGACGGTGACGTGCTGCGCTACCACGACCACGCCTTCCCCCTCCGCGCGGGCACCCGGCACCTGCCGCTGCCGGAGCTGCTGGACGCCCAGTGGTACCGCCCGGTGTGGTGGCGGCTGGCCCGCACCGAACTGAACTACCGGCGGTTCTTCAGCATCTCGGAGCTGATCGGGGTGCGGGTGGAGGACCCCCGGGTGTTCGACGCCACCCACGGCACGATCCTGCGGCTGCTGGACGACGGCGTGATCGACGGCCTGCGGATCGACCATCCCGACGGGCTCGCCGACCCCGACGCCTATCTCGCCCGGCTGCACGAGGCGACCGGCGGGCGCTGGACGGTGGTGGAGAAGATCCTGGCCGACGGCGAGCGGCTGCCGGCCGCCTGGCCCGTCGCGGGCACCACGGGTTACGACGCCCTGCGGCACGTCGACGGCCTGTTCACGGACCGCACGGGGGCGTACGAACTGCTGGGGCGGTACCGGGCGTTCGCGGCGCCGCAGACGGACCGGGGCGGCAACTGGGAGGCCACGGTCCGGCGGGCCGCGTACAAGGTGCTCACCCACGAGCTGGCCACCGAGACCGACCGGCTCACCCGGGTGGCCGCCCGGCTGTGCGCCACCACGCCCGACCTCTCGCTGCGCGACCGGGCTCCCTGGGCGCTGCGTACGGCCGTGGAGGAGCTGCTGGTCCGGATGCGGGTCTACCGGCCGTACGCGTCCGGCGACGCCTCCGCCGTGATCACCGAGGAGGCCGCCGAGGAGGCCCGGCTGGCCTTCGTGGTGCCGCAGGAGGCCGAGGCCGTCGGCATCGTGCGCCGGCTGCTGGTCGAGCCTCCCGGTGACGCCACGGCGCCGGACCACGCCGACCGGGTGGAGTTCCGCACCCGGTTCGCGCAGACCGCGTCGGCGTTGCGCGCCAAGGCGGTGGAGGACACCGCGTTCTACCGCTATGTGCCGCTGCTGTCGGCGGCCGAGGTGGGCGGCGACCCGGGCAGCCCGGGCGTCCTCCCGGAGGACTTCCACGCGTACTGTGCGCGCGTGCAGCGCGACTGGCCGCTCACCGGCACGGTCGTCACCACGCACGACACCAAGCGCAGCGCCGACGTGCGGGCCGCGCTGGCGGTGCTCACCGAGTGCCCGGACCGCTGGACGAAGCTGCTCGCCGAGGTGTCCGCGGCCGAGGAGGGCGTCCCGGACGGGCAGCTGGCCTGGGCGGCCTGGCAGACGGTGTTCGGGCTGGGCCCGGCGGAGGAGGAGCGCGTCCGGGGAGCGCTGCTCAAGCATGTGCGCGAGGCGGGCATGTACACCAGCTGGACGGAGCAGGAGCCGCCGTACGAGGAGGCGGTGGCGGCCTTCGTCGCCGCCGGGCCGTGCGGGCCGCCGGGCGAGCGGGTGGCCGCGTTCCGCAAGGCCCTGGAGCCGCATGTGCGGGCCGGTGTCCTCGGTACCGCGCTGGTCCACCTGACGATGCCGGGGGTGCCGGACGTGTACCAGGGCACGGAGGGCGAGTACCGGGCGCTGGTGGACCCGGACAACCGGCGGCCGGTGGCGTTCCCGCCGGAGGCGCCCGGCGAGAAGGACGCGCTGACGACGGCGGCGCTGCGGCTGCGCGCCCGGCGCCCGGACGCCTTCGGCGCGGGCGCGTCGTACGACCCGCTGCACGCCGAGGGTCCGGCGGCCGAGCACTGCCTGGCGTTCGCGCGCTCGGGACAGGCCGTCACGGCGGTGACCCGGCTGTCGCTGCGGCTGGCGGAAGCGGGCGGCTGGCGGGAGACGCGGCTGCCGCTGCCGCCGGGCCGCTGGGCGGACGTGCTCACACCGGACCGTCACTTCACCGGTCACGCCCGCGCGGAAGACCTCTTCGCCCTGCTGCCGGTGGCACTGCTGGAACGGGTCACGGAGGACTGAGGCGACGGGCCCCCGCCGAACAGGGGGCGACCGCGGCCGGGCGTGGAGACCTGGCGCTGGGGGGCTGGGCGGAGGGCGCGTCCGGGCGTGGGGCCCTTGCGCTCGGGGGCGGGGCGGCGGGGTGATCTTGCGGTCGGGGGGCCGGGGGCAGCGGGCGGGCGTGGGGCCCTTGCGCTCGGGGGCCGGGCGCGGGCGGCGGGGTGATCTTGCGGTTGGGGGCGGGCCGAGGGCAGTGAGCGGGGTGATCTTGCGGTCGGCGGCGGCGCGGCGGGGACGGGCGGGCGGGCGGGCGAGGGGACGGACCGCGTGTGCTCTGCGCGGAGGGCGAGGGCCGGCGTGTCGGTCTCGTCCTCGGGGGCCGGGCCGAGGGCGGGTGGGCGGGTGAGGGGGCCACGGGGTCGCGCGCCGCTCGGAGGACGGTTCCGGTGAGGTGATCGTGGCCCTCGCGGGACGCGACCGCACCAGCAGTGCGCCCGTGGCACGCAGTGGCCCGCGCAGCAGCGGGCCACTGCGTCCGGGCGCCCCGGGAGGCCCCCCGCCGACTGCTTGACAGTTCACCCGTCCCGTGCGGGACTGGGAGGGCGAAGCCGGGCGGACAAGTCGGGGGTGAGTCCACTGCCGGAGCTGCGCTATCCCAGCGTTCCCGAACTGGTGGCCTCGGCACGGGCGCTGGCCGCTCGGGAACCCGGGCTGTGCACGCTGCGCCAGGTGGGGGTCTCGCGCGCGGGAAGACCCCTGCACCTGCTGTCGGTGGGACACGCCCGCCGTGCGGTCCTGGTGGTCGCCGGTGCCCACGCCAACGAGCCGACGGGCGGTTCCACACTGCGGGTGCTCGCCGAACGTGTGCTGGCCGAGAGGGAGTTGCGGGCAGGCACCTCCTGGCACTTCCTGCTGTGCGCGGACCCGGACGGCGCGAGT
The DNA here is from genome assembly GCF_016741855.1 of Streptomyces musisoli. GTDB lineage: Bacteria > Actinomycetota > Actinomycetes > Streptomycetales > Streptomycetaceae > Streptomyces > Streptomyces musisoli. Next base: position 817,365 of record NZ_JAERRH010000001.1, read on the forward strand.
CTGCACGTGACCCCGGCGCCGCGCAGCCTGCTCGACTACCACCTCGGTTTCTACCGGCCGACGGGTGCGGAGCAGCCGGAGTGGTCACCGTCGGTGCTGCCGCCGGACCGGCTGCCGCCCGAGACCCGGGCGCTGACCGGGGTGATCGACGAGGTGCGCCCCTACCTCCAGGTGACGTTGCACGGCACCGATCTGGGCGGCAGCTGGGTGCAGTTGACCAAGGACGTGCCGGGCCTCGCCGAGCCGTTCGCCAAGTCCGCGGCGGAACTGCACATTCCGGTGGAGACGGGGGCGTCGGACGCGGCCGGCTGGCCGGCCTCCGGTCCCGGGGTGCATGTGATGCCGGGACCGGAGACGGGCGTGGCCTATCCGAGCATGCCGGACGACGCCCGGCACAGCACCTGGTACCACGCGCACCGGTACGGCGGTCTGACGGCCGTGGTGGAGGTGCCGATGTGGGCCAGCGATCTGGTGGACGACCCGGCGCCGCACCCGGCACCGGCGGCGGCCATGCGGCGCCTGTCCGCCCGGCTGCTGCGGGACGCGCGGGAGGTGGAGCGGATCCTCGCCGACGCGCTGCCCCGGCTGGACGGTGTGGACGGGCCGCTGCTGCGGGCCGCGCGGTGGGCGCTGGAGCTGATTCCGGGCCTGGCCGAGGACTGGATCCACACCGCTCCGGCGGGCACGACGATGGCGTACGTCGGCAGCGTGGACGCCTTCGGGCGGCGGCTGCCGCTGCGGGCCGCGGCGATGCTGCTCCGGGTGCTGCGGGAGGCGGACGACCGGGCGGCGCCGCGCCTGGAACAGCTGGTGGCGACCTGGTGCGACGCGTTCGCCCAGCGGTTCCGGGCCCGCTGGGTGCCGCTGGGGCACCAGGTCGAGCACCAGTCCCGCACGGTGCTGGTGGCGGCCCAGCAGGCACGGGAACAGGCGGCGTGACCAGGTGGCGGGCAGGACCCGCAGGCGGTGCCGCGGCGGCGGTGACCGAGGCGCCCTCCCGGCCGGGTTCGGCATCCGCGGCCTGGCCCGTGACGGGAGACCGGCGGCGGGAGCCCGGTGACCGGAGCCCAGTGACCAGGAGACCAGTGACCGGAGCCCAGTGACCAAGAGACCAGTGACGGGAGACCGGTGACGGGAGACCGGTGGCGCGAGACCGGTGGCGCGAGACCGGTGGCGCGAGACCGGATGACGGGAGACCGGTGGCGCGAGACCGCTGGCGGACCGCGCCACCCGGTCGCGGTCGCCCGTCAGCCGTCCAGGGCGAAGACGTGCCCCGTCCGCGCCCTCATGACGCACGTGCTGGTGTACGTCTCCTGGAAGTCGACCGGCCGGCCGTTCCACTGCCCGTACGCGTGGGCGGTGACCGGGGCGAAGATCATCGGGCAGAAGACGCCGGCCGCCGGGATGCGGTCGATGTCGCCGTCCGCGTCGGCCAGCTCGCGGCAGGCCTCGGCCGCGTACGCGTGCCCGCCGGGCGGGTCGCACAGCAGCAGCGTGCCGGGCGTGTCGCCGAACGGGGCGTCGCCCCTGGTGGTCGTCAGGTAGAGCCAGTTGCCCTGCTGGATGTCGCGGGAGGCTGCCCGGGCCGGGCCCGCCGTGAGGAGACCGGCGGCGGCCAGCAGGGCACCGGCCGCCGCTGCCGCTCTGGTGATGTGGGTCATGCCCGTTGCATCGGCACGGGGGCCTGCCTTCCGCAGTGCGGCTCACCCGATCGGGACGGCACGCGCGCGCGAAGGAGCGCCTGTTCGAACGAGACCGGCCCGACTGCCACGCGCCCCAGCCCGACCAGCCCGCCGACCCGGGCGGCGTCGGCCCGGGCGGGGCCGACCCCGGGCGGGACCGACCCCGGGCAGGGCCCGACCCCGGGCAGGGCCGCCCCTGGGCGCTAGCTTGTCGCGAGGCGGAATGCCATCCTGCCGAAGGCGACCTGGTCGCCCTCGCGGACGACGACCGCGCCGGTCACCCGGCGGCCGTTGACGGTCGTGCCGTTGGTGGAGCCCAGGTCCCTCAGCACCCACAGGCCGCCCTGCCGGCTGAGTTCGGCGTGCACGCGGGAGACGGTCTCGTGGTTCAGCCGCAGCCCGTTCGCGGGGTCCCGGCCGATGCGCAGCGGGTGGGTGTGCGCCGGGTGCGGAAGCAGCAGCTTGGGCAGCCGCTCGGCCTGCCAGGCGCGGCGCAGCCGTACCGTGAACCCGGAGACGGCCTCCACGGTGCCGAGGACCGCGCGGGAGAAGCGGTTCTCCTTGGGCAGGTCGGCGACGAGGACGGCCAGTTCGTCGGAGCGGCGCGCGGCGAGCGCCAGCTCCATGCGGCGCACGAACGTGTCGTGCGAGAGCCGCCCCATGGCGACGCCGTCGCGCAGCACCTGCAGCGCCTTGTCGCGCTCCGCGTCGGACAGGCGCGCGGGATAGGTGGAGAACTCGAAGGACGACGTCACGCAGGTGATTGTCGGGCAGTGAACCCCGGGTGTCCAGAAAACGCGGAACCCGTGCCGACGGGCGGGTACTTCCGCGACACCAGCCGCCAAAGGGCTGATTCGAAAGCGGATTGATCGTCCGGAGCGGCACGATGGTGGGGCGGGACAACACGGTGAGCAGACGAAGGGGAACCGTCCGTGCAGTTCGAGGTGTGGGCACCGCAGGCAGACCGAGTGACACTCCATTGCGAGGGCGCCACGCGCGCGTTGGCACGCGATCCCGCGCGCGAGGGGTGGTGGACGGGCGAGGCGGGGGCGGAGCACGGCGCACGGTACGGGTTCGCGCTGGACGACGGCCCCGTGCTGCCCGACCCGCGCTCGCGCCGCCAGCCGGACGGCCCGGACGGGCTGAGCGCGGTCGTGGACCACGGCCGCCACGAGTGGCGCGCCGAGTGGACCGGGCGCGGGCTGCCGGGCGCGGTGCTGTACGAGCTGCACGTGGGCACGTACACCCGCGAGGGCACCCTGGACGCCGCGGCGGAACGGCTGGGACACCTGGTGGAACTCGGCGTGACGCACGTGGAGTTGATGCCGCTGTGTCCCTTCCCGGGACGGCACGGCTGGGGGTACGAGGGGGTGTCGCTGTGGGCGGTGCACGAGCCGTACGGCGGCCCCGAGGCACTGAAACGCTTCGTCGACCGGGCGCACGGACTCGGACTGGGCGTCGTCCTGGACGTCGTGCACAACCACCTGGGCCCGTCCGGGAACCATCTGCCCGCGTTCGGACCGTACTTCACGGACACCCACCAGACCCCGTGGGGCGCGGCGGTGAACCTGGACGCGCCCGGCTCGGACGAGGTGCGCGCGTTCCTCCTCGGCAGCGCGCTGGCGTGGCTGCGGGACTACCGGGTCGACGGGCTGCGGCTGGACGCGGTGCACGCGCTGTACGACACGCGTGCGCGCCACTTCCTGGAGGAGCTGTCCGCGGCCGTGGACGGCCTGGCCGAGGAAGTGCGCCGGCCGCTGTTCCTGATCGCCGAGTCGGACATGAACAATCCCCGGTTCATCACCCCGCGCGCGGAGCACGGTCTCGGGCTGCACGCGCAGTGGAACGACGACTTCCACCACGCCCTGCACACCACGCTGACCGGGGAGTCGCAGGGCTACTACGCCGACTTCGCGCGGGATCCCTTCGCGGCCCTCGCCAAGACGCTGACCGGCGGCTACTTCCACGACGGCACCTACTCCGGCTTCCGGGGCCGCCGGCACGGCCGGCCGCTGGACCGCGCGCGCGTGGCCGGGCACCGGCTGCTCGGTTACAGCCAGACCCACGACCAGATCGGCAACCGCGCCCAGGGTGACCGGCTCGCCGCGCACCTGTCCCCCGGTCTGCTGGCCTGCGCGGCCACGCTGACGCTGACCGCGCCGTTCACGCCGATGCTGTTCATGGGCGAGGAGTGGGCGGCGGGCACGCCCTGGCAGTTCTTCACCGACCACACCGACCCCGGGCTGGCCGAGGCGGTGCGGCGGGGCAGGCGGCGGGAGTTCGCGGCGCACGGCTGGGCGGAGGAGGAGGTGCCGGACCCGCAGGACCCGGCGACGCGGGAGCGGTCCTGCCTGGACTGGTCGGAGCCGGAACGCGAGCCCCACGCGCGCGTGCTGGCCTGGTACCGGCAGCTGGTCGCGCTGCGCCGCGCACAGCCCGACCTCACCGACCCGGACCTGGCCGACACGAAGGTGGCGTACGACGAGGAGGCCCGCTGGCTGGCCTTCCGGCGCGGGGACGTACGGGTGGCGGTGAACCTCGGCAGTAAGCCCGCGGCGATCCCACTGGGCACCGGCCGCGTGGAGGTCCTCGCCGCCTGGGACCCGGTGACGGCCCCGGGCCCGGACGGGCTGCTCCAGGTACCCGGCGAGTCCTGCGTGGTACTGGCCCAGCCCTGACCCGACCGCCCGCCCCGGCGATCCCTCGGGAAACCGCACCCGGTGCCTGCGCCCTGCAACCGCCGTCCGGCACCGCATGCGCCCTGAGGAGGCGGCCGTGGAGCCGTCCCCGGGCACCGCGCGCGCCCCTGGATCCACCATCCGGTACCGCGTGCGGCCTGGGGGTGCGGCCCTGGTCCCCCGCCGGTACCAGGCGCGGCCTTGCAGCCCCCCGGTATCCGCATGCGGTCCTGGAGGCGTCGGCGGTGCTCGGGTGGGGGCGCGGGGCCGGTGCCGGGGCGGCGGGGTGCGCTACGGCTCCGGGTCGTCTTCCTTGAAGTCGGTCACCCGTTCCAGCAGGATCGGCTCCCACACGCGCCGGAGCTGGGTGCGCAGCAGGGGCAGGGAGCCGCCCGTGCGGCCCTCCAGGCGGTCGGTGAGGCGGATGACGGTGTCGCAGCGGGCGAGCCACAGGCCGCGCAGGCAGGGGCGGGCGCCGTAGCCGGCGAGGGTGGCGGCGCGGACGGCGGCCGGGGAACCGACGGCGACGGCGAGCCCGGCGATGTCCTCGGCGGGGTCGCCGAGGGCCGCCGCGGTCCAGTCCAGGATGCCCCGCACCCGGCCGTCGGCGCTGACCACCACGTGCGCGCCGGTCAGCCCGTGGTGGGTGAGGACGGCGGTGCCGGGCTGCGCGGCGAGCTGGGCCGCGCCGGGCGGGGTGAGCTGGTGCAGCCGGGCGGCGTCGAACTCGTCGGCGGCGGCGAGCCGTTCGGCCGCGTGCACGGCCATCCGGCGCAGCGCCTCCAGCGAGCGCGGGGCGGTGCGCGGCACGCCGAGCGCCTCGGCCTGGCGGACGGGTACCGCGCGCAGCCCGCCGAGCAGCCCGGCGAGATCGGCCTCGCCGAGGGCGGAGACGTCGTACTCGTCGGCCGTGCCGCCGGGCACCCTGGTGTCGAGGGTGTAGGCGAGACCGGGCGCCCAGTCGCCGTGCGCGACGCTGGTCGGGACGGCGACGGGCACCTCCGGGCGGACCACGTCGCGCAGGCGCAGTTCCCGGCGGCGGCGCACGGATGCCTCGCGGTCGGGCGCGAGGCGCAGCACATGGCGGCCGCCGATCCACCAGGTGTGCTCGCGGTCCTCGGTCACGGGCCGCACTTCGGGGCCGCCGTTGCCGTCGCCGCCCTCCTTGAGCAGCGAGCGGACCAGTCTGCGGACCGTGTCCGCGGTGGGTGTCGGTGCCTGGGTCATGGGTCGAGCGTCGCCGTTCCGGTGGGTGTCGAGGTTGGGTCTCCCGGGGTCTCTCAGTCCACTATGACCATCTCACGGGTGGTGTTGTTGAGGCGGCGGGCGCCGTCCTCGGTGACCGTGACGATGTCCTCGATGCGCACCCCGAAACGGCCGGGCAGATAGACGCCGGGTTCCACGGAGAAGCACATGCCGGGCACGAGCGGCTGCTCCTCGCCCTCGATCATGTACGGCGGTTCGTGCGTGGTGACGCCGATGCCGTGCCCGGTGCGGTGGATGAAGTACTCGCCGTACCCGGCGTCGGTGATCACCGCGCGGGCGGCGCGGTCGACCTCCTGGCAGGCCACACCCGGGCGTACGGCCCGGCAGCCGGCCTCCTGGGCGGCGCGCACGAGGTCGTGGACCCGGCGCTCCTCCTCGGTCGGCTCGCCGACGTGGACCGTGCGCGAGGTGTCGGAGCCGTAGCCGTCCTTCAGGCCGCCGAAGTCGAGGACGACCATGTCGCCGGGCCGGATGACGCGGTCGCCGACCTCGTGGTGCGGGTTGGCGCCGTTGGGGCCGGAGCCGACGATGGTGAAGTCGACCTGTGCATGGCCGAAGCGGGTCAGCAGGGCGGCGAGGTCCTGGCCGACGTCGGACTCGCGGCGGCCGGCGAAGGGGACCTTGCGGATCTCCTCGAACGCCCGGTCGGCGGCCGCGCCCGCGGCTGCCAGGAGTTCCAGCTCGGCCGCGTCCTTGACCGCGCGGAGCATGGGCAGGGCGTCGGTGAGGGCGGCGTAGGAGGTGCCGGGCAGGGTCCGCTGGAGGCCCAGCAGATGCATGGCCCAGGTGTTGTCGCTGATGCCGAACCGGCCGCGGTCGTCGAGGAGGCCGGCGGTGACCGCGTAGGGGTCCTTGCCGTCGGTCCAGTCGCACAGGGTCAGCGCGGCGGCGCCGGCCGCGTGCTCGGCGTCCGGGGCCTCCAGGGTGGGTACGACGAGCACCGGGTCGCGGCCGGGGGCGAGGACCAGTACGGTCAGCCGTTCCGTGATCGCGGTGGGCGTGTAGCCGGTGAGCCACACCATGTCCGGCCCCGGGGCCACCAGCAGACCGGCGAGGCCGGCGTCGGCGGCGGAGCGCACGGCACGCTCCATCCGGGCCCTGTAGTCGGCGGCGGTGAAGGGCGCGGGCGTGGTACCGGTCATCCGGGCCTCCGGGCGCGGGTGGGCAAACGGGGCGATGGCGTCTCGGGCAGCATCCTGCCCGCCCGGGCCGGGCGACGCGAGCCGGTCCCCGGGACGGGCGTCCCGCGGTCCGCGGAGCTGGGCTTCGGCATGGGCCCATGATGACGTGCGGGACGGACGGCGACCAGCGGGTTTCCCGGTGTGTACGGGGCCCCGGGCGCCCGGGGCCGGCCCCCGGCCCGGTCAGACCGCCACCGCGGGTGTCACCGTCAACTGCTGGTAGCCGCCGCTGCTGTGGCGCACGGTGAGGAGCACCGCCTGTCCGGGGCGGGCCCGGGTGACGGCCCGGGCGAGGTCGGCCGCGCTGTCGACGCGGGACGAGCCGAACTGGAGCACGACGTCCCCGCGGATCAGGCCCGCCGCGTAGCCGGATCCGGGCACGTGCACGCCCACCACCAGCGCGCCCGGCTTCTCCCCGTCGACGACTTCCACGCCCAGGGTCGCGCCGCGCGCGGTGCCGGGGGCCGGGGCGGCCGTGGGGGTGGTCTTGGCGGAGGGGCCGGGCGGCGGGGCCTGGTGCTTCAGTTCGGCGAGCCTGCTCATGCCGATCACCGTGGCGCCGACCGTGCCGATGCCTACGCCCGAGAGCACCAGCACCGCGCCGGCGCACAGGCCGAACAGCAGGGTCCGCAGCCTCCGCCCGCGCCGGGGCGCGGCGTGCGGGCGGGGGGCGGGGCCGGGGGTGCCGTCGTCCCGCCGGTCCTGACCGGGCATCGGCTTGGGACGCAACGCAGTCTGTTCCATGGTTCGCTCGCCTCCGGCTGGTGCTCTACCCGGGGCGGCGGGCCGCGACGAGACACGAAAGGGTGAGACTGGCCGGAGGGTGGCGGAGGGTAGCCATGGCTGTCGAGGCGGCACCCCGCCGCTCACCGGTGCCGGCCACCGATCCGCCCGCGTCCGGCACCCGCGTGCCCCGGTCTCCCCCGGCACCGGTGCCGGCCACCGGTCCGCCCGCGCCCGGCGCCCGCGTGCCCCGGTCTTCCCCGTTCGCCGGGTCGGTGCTCACCCGGCGCCGAGCAGCCTTCGTACCAGCTCCGCCGCGGCTCCCCCGGGGCTGCCGCCGTGGAGGACCTCGGTGCGGTGGACGAGCCGTGGGGCGGTGAGCGGGACGGCGACCGTGCCGGGGACGCCCGTGGCCGCCGCGCGGGGCAGCAGGGTGAGCCCGTGGCCGGCCACAGTGAGGGCGGTGAGGGTGCGGACGTCGGTGCCCTCGTAGCGCAGGGCGGGCCGGAAGGCGCCGCCGCCGGTCGCGGCCCGCAGCTGGGCCAACGGCAGGGCCGCGTCGGGCGCGTCGAGCCAGCGGGCGTCGCACAGATCGCCGAGGCGCAGGCCGGGCCGCCCGGCGAGCGGATGTCCGGCGGGCAGCAGGACGCTCACGGGTTCCTCGGCGACGCCGTGCGTGGTCAGCGGTGCCACGTCGGTCAGCCGCAGCGGATCGCTCGGCGCGGCGAGTCCGTCGACGAGGCCGAGGTCCGCGGTGCCGGTGGCGACGGCCGCGGGGACCTCGGCGCGGGGCAGGACGCGCAGGGTGACCCCGGCGGGCGGGAGCGCGCCGAGGACGGCGGAGCCGAGCGCGGTCGGCGTGGTGGCGAGGGTGAGGCCGTGCCGGGGTGCGGCGGCGAGGCGCACGACGTCGGCGCGGGCCGCGTCGAGACGCAGCAGCAGCGGGCCCGCGTGTTCCAGCAGCCGCTCACCGGCCGGGGTGGGCGCGACCGGTCTGCGGGTCAGCAGCGGGGCACCCAGGTCCTGTTCGAGGGCGGCGATGTGCTGGGAGACCGCGGACTGGGTGTAGCCCAGCTCGCGGGCGGCCTGCGAGAAGGAGGCGTGACGCGCCACGGTGACGTAGCTGCGCAGGAGGTGCGGGTCCATGCCGCCCAGCATCCCACTCCATCAGCAGCGCTTATCGGCCGTGCAGCAACCATCGTTGGACGTGAACGGCGCGCCGTGCGGAGGATGGTGGCCATGACGCACACCGCCACTCTCGCCCTCGTCGGCGACCGCTCTCCGCACGTCGTCTCGCACACCCGCGTCCCGCTCCTGCTGGACGCCCTGGCCGCACGCGACCGGCTGGTCCTGGACGCCTACTGGATCTCCTCCGAGGACGCCGAGGCCGAGGACGCGGTGCGCGGCTTCGACGCCGTGTGGGTGCTGCCGGGCAGCCCGTACCGCAGCGAGGCGGGCGTTCTCGCGGCGGTCCGCACGGCGCGCGAGGAGGGCATCCCCTTCCTGGGCACGTGCGGCGGCTTCCAGCACGCGCTGCTGGAGTACGCCCGGAACGCCTGCGGGCTGACCGGGGTCGCCCACGCCGAGAACGACCCGGATGCCGAGGACCCGCTCATCGAGCCGCTGGCCTGCTCGCTGGTGGGCCACGAGGCCGCGGTGACGGTCGCCCCGGACTCGCTGGCCGCGTCCGTGTTCGGCACGGCCCGCACGGTCGAGCGGTACTTCTGTTCCTACGGCCCCTCCCGCCATCTCGACCGGCTCCGCGCGCACGGGCTGCGGTTCTCCGGGCACGACGAGGACGGTCACGTCCGGATGGCCGAACTGCCCGGCCACCCCTTCTTCCTGGCGTCGCTGTTCCAGCCGGAGCTGGCCGGCGACGGCTCGCACCCGCACCCGATGGTCCGGGCCCTGGCGCGAGCCGCGGTCGAGCACGCGGCGTCCCGGCTCACCCGGCCGGCGTGACCACGGCCGGCCGACGTGACCCGCATCCGGCCGACGTGACCACGGCCGGCCGGTGTCGTCCGCCGCCGGCCGGCCTGGCGTGCTCCGGGCCGAGGGCCGAGGGCCGCCCAGCGGTTCTCAGCCCGAGTGGCCCCCGCCGTGACCTCCGTGCGCCCCGCCGTGGTCGAACTTCAGCGCCTCGGGCGGCATGACGACGAAGGGCCGCATCATGCCCATGTCCTCGTGCTCCAGCAGGTGGCAGTGGTACATGAACCGGCCGTACGCGCCGTCGAAGCGGCCCATGATCCGCATCAGCTGGCCGCCCGGCACCCGGAAGACGTCCTTGTAGCCACGCTCGTTGGGCCGAGGTTTTTCCGTGCGGCGCGCGGTGCCGCCTGACCACCTCCCAACGTTGGGAGGTGCTGCCCCCGACGGCTTCCCGCTGTCGGGGGCTTTTCTACGTTCTGAGCCACCTTCGAAAGAAGGGTATGGGTGACGGCCGACTCGAGGGTCCAGGATGCCGCCAGGCCGGTAGCCCCAAGGTTTTTCGGCCCCTTAGATTCCTAGGTGATCGGCCGCTCGGCGCGGTCCCACAGCTCCTCTGCGTGCTCGGCGAATCGGTCGAACATGCCCCCGTCGCTCTGTCGGCGCAAGTGCAGCAGCGGGGAGTCGTGGCCGACCAGACGCGCGAGGTGTGGAGTTACGAGTGCCTCGCTGTCGAATTGAAAGACTGAGAGGCTGACGTGATTGATCGCGTCGAGCGGGGCGGAGAAACGGGTCTCCACCCTCTCCAGTGGACCGAGTCGGTCAAGGTGCTCAAGGGTGATGCGGATCCGTGTGGACACTGACAGCGCCACATCTTCGATCTGCTCTCGCTGCCGGGTTACCTCTCCTTCCGGATTCCCCAGGAGAAACCTCACTCGGCATCCGTCTTCTGACTTACGCCGAATGGTGTCAGCGAAATGCGGGACCTGTGTCCAGAAGAAATAATTCGTGTAACCGGCGAAGAACAGTTCCTCGCTCGCACGTTCGATCAGCTCGGTCCATACCGGGGATGGACAAGCCGACCGATAGGGGTAGCTGCGAACTAGTTCCTTGTCGTTTCCCGTTTTGACGCGCCCTTGCACAGCTTTGGACCACAACATCTCTTCATTCACTCCCAGTGCACGGCAGGCATCGGCGCGATTCCTGGCATGCGGCGTGAGGTCAGCATTGCTTAGCCATCTTTCCACCTGCTTAGCGGATACCCCTACCCGGTATGCAAGCTGACGGGACGTCCCGTTGGCGTCTGCCATGGCGGACCTAAGTGCAGCGTTCAAGTCAACCCCCTAGCGCTGTCCTTTTGGGCCTTCTCAGACCCTAGCCGCCAGCGTCCCAAGTGTCCCCGGTACGACGGGAGAAACGTCCAGACGGGTGGGGCACCATCGGCGCATGACCGAGCGGATTGGGCACAGCGGATCATCGGTACAACTGCCGGACAGCATGGGGGTGTTCGACCATCCGGGGTTCACTGCTGGTCGCCGGGAGTTGGCCAGTGCTCAGAGTCGCGTCGGACTGGGCGCGGATGCACGACAGGGCGAGTACACGACGTACGCGCCAAAGGGTGAGAAGTGCCGCAGGTGTCACAAGCCGTTCGCAAGCCTTGAAGTCGTCCGGCGAGTGAAGCCGTCCGGCGAGGAACCCAGAGGCCGACCCTATGCATGCATCGAGTGCCCGACCGAGGCCAAGTCATGAGCGCCCCGGCAAAGTGCCAGAACGCCCGTCAGGCCGCCCTACCCGCCCCGGAGCTGGTCAGCGTTGTCGACGGCTCCGAACGGGCCACAGACGGCGACTGGTGGACGCAGTACGGCGGCACCCGTCACGAGGCGTCCGGCGTGATCACGTTCCCGCCCAACTCGCCGCCTCCCTGCCCGTTCCCCTGTGAGCGGTGCGCCCGGCGGAAGGGGGCGTGATGGCGGTCACCCGAGACCACATCGGCCGGGCCGTGACGCCGGTTCCCTGATAGGTGGGAGGTACGAAAATGCGTGCACCGTGGCTCACGATGAACGACCCCGGCAACCCGCAGGACGACAGCGACAGCGGGAACAAGCACGGCGGGGGCGGCTCGGACGAGGGTGGCAACACCAACGACGGCCAGGGCCCGGCGGACGGCCGCTGATCAGTGAGCACTGACGACGTGAAGGGGGCGGGCCCCGACGGGCTCGCCTCCGCTCTCATGGAAAAGGGTGCGCTGACAAGCGATTGGCTGCCCGCCTATCAGGCAGTGCCCCGTCATCTGTTCATACCGGAAATGATCTGGCCGGGCCGAGCCGGCATGAATCGCCAGGATGACCGGGTGATCCGCAGCGAGGAACCCGACGTCTGGTGGTCGGCGGTTTACCGTGACGCGCCGATCACGACCCAATGGGACGACGGCGCTTACACCGGACCCGGCAAGGGAAAGATCCCGTCTAGCTCCAACTCGATGCCGACCATGGTCTTTTCGATGCTGGACGCGCTGAGCGTCGAAACGGGTCAGCGGGTGTTGGAGATCGGAACCGGCACCGGTTGGAATGCCGCGCTGCTGTGTCACCGGGTCGGCGCTGAGAACGTGTTCACCGTAGAAGTGGACGGGAACAGCGCGAGGGAGGCTCGTAAGCGTCTGAATGACCGCGGATTCGATCCCGTCTCGATCACCGGGGACGGGGCCGAGGGGTACGCCGAGGGTGCGCCCTACGACAGCGTGATCGCCACTGCGTCGATCGGTCGTGTTCCCCGCCGCTGGATCGAGCAGACGAAGCCGGGAGGGATCATCGTTTCCCCGTGGGGTCCGACCTACGGCGGGGAAGGGGTGGTTCGGCTGACCGTTGCCGAGGACGGTTCAGCGTCTGGTCCGTTCGTCGGCTCATCGGCGTTCATGCGGCTGCGGGATCAGCGGGTGAAGCGGACGCACGTCCGTGAATACCTCGGGGGTCGGAAGTGGCCTGCGGACGGCACTCGCAGCGTCACGCCGATTTCCCCGGACGCCGTGGGCGACTGGCCGGTCATGTTCGCCATCGGCGTGCAGGTGCCCGAGGCGTTCCCGTGGGCCGAGACCTATGGCGACGGCTCTTACACGCTGTGGCTGCGGGATACGGCTGTCACGTCGTGGGCGACAGCGGACTACGAGAAAGACCGCGAGGAATTCGAGGTCTACCAATCCGGCCCGCGCAAGCTGTGGGACGAAGTGGAGACCGCCTATCTCTGGTGGGAGAAGCAGGGCCGTCCCGGATTCGAGCGGTTCGGCCTGACCGTGGACGGCGACGGCGAGCGGGTGTGGCTGGACTCGCCCGACAACCCCGTGCCGGTACGTGCAACCCTGTGATCCGGCCCCGTCTGTGTGCTCACTCCGCCGTAGCGCACGGGCGGGGCTTCCTGTACATGTCGGTCCACGCGTGGTCGTGGTACCACCACTGGACCGCCTGGTGGTCGTTCGGGTACTCCGACAGCTGGGCGTCGCCGTGGCCGACGGCGTTGTCCGTCCAGCCGTCGTTGCCGCCGCCGGTCTGCGCGCCGTGCAGGTGGGTCACCGTCCAGGCGGGCAGGGCGGCGACGTCCTTGTCGGGCTCGACGCCCTCACGGCCGGGCTCGGTGGTGGCCGGCGGACGGCCGTCCGTGCGCAGCGGCACCTCCACGGCGGTGACCGGGTACTCGCCGTCCTTCGGAATGCGGTTGGTCCAGGCGATGAGCCTCTCGATGATCTCGGTCAAGGCCGAACACCCCCGTGTCTTCTTGCGGTCGGTCGACTCTCCTGCTCCGCAAGACCCGGGACGACTCACCGGAGTTCCCTGAACACCCCATTCCGTACGCGAAGAATCCGCAACCGTCAGCCGCGCGACGGGACCGGCACGGCGCATGCCGGCACCGGCACGGCGTATGCCGGGGCCGGTACGGCGGGTGCCGGGGCCGGTACGGCGGGTGGGTGGTCCGGCAGGAAGCCGTGGGCGCGGCGGCCCAGCCACTCCGCCTTGTAGCGGTCGACCTCCTGGTGCCAGTGGAGGATTCCGGCCAGCCAGTTCTGCAGGTCCAGCACATAGGCGTCCATGGCCGTGCGCGCCTCGGCCGGCAGTTGGAAGTCGTCGTAGAGCACCGGCAGTTCATGGGCGATCACATGCTCGAACTGCTCCATGCGCTGGGTCGTCAGGTCGTGGACCACGCGGAGCGCGGCCGGGTAGTCCACACCGAAGAAGTTCTGCACGACCAGGACCGCGTTGTGGATCTCGCCCTCGTACTCGATCTCCTTCTGGTAGGAGAAGATGTCGTTGAGGAGGCAGGCGTAGTCGATGGCCGCGTTCTCCAGGGAGCGCACCGGACCGCTGGCGTACACCTCGGCCGGGATCGCCGGGCCGTGACCCGCCCGGCACAGGCTCAGGGTGAGGTCCGAGCCGAAGGTGGAGCGCCGCATCTCCAGGTAGTCGACCGGGTCGGGGACACGGTTCTGGAGCTGGTTGGAGAGTTCCCAGACCCAGCTCTCGATCATCGTGTCCACGGATGCCTTGAAGGTGCGCCGCTGGTCGGTGGTCATCCCGGCCGTGGTGCGCCGCCACAGGTCGATCAGCCCGCGCTCCATGGCGTTGCCGGGTACGACGGCCGGCTCGCCCTCGACCGCCATGCACTCCGACAGCCGGGCCGTGGTCAGCCGGGCGGCGGCGAGATCCCGGCGGTGGCCGTACACCAGCGGGTAGTAGTCGTCACCGTAGGTGCCCCAGGCGATCCACTGGGCGCTGAGGTCGAGGGCCTCCACGGTGGCGTCGGGATCCAGTCCGGCGGAGCACAGCGCGAGGTCGTACGCGGCGGCCTTGTCCTCGTCCCAGACACCCTCCTGGAGGATGCCCGTGCGGCGGCACCAGTCGAGGAGGCGGCCGCGGGCCCCGTCGAGGTGGGGGCTGAGCCGCAGCTCGTACGGCATGTACAGGTCGGGGATGCGGGAGGGGCCGACCTTCTCGTAGGGCACGTGGGAGTAGGCGCGCAGCCGGTCCTGGGCGGCCGCGGCGAGGAGTGCGCCGACGTCGGCGGCGGACGTGCCGGGACCGCTCGGGGACTGCCAGGGCGAGCCGGACCGGACGCCCTTGTTCATGTAGCGACTGGACCGCAGGTGCCACTCGTGGCCGCCGGACTGCCAGTCCTGGAGCCCCTTGGTGTAGGCGGCGACGGCGGCGACCTCGCCGGCGGTGAGGCCCTGCTCCAGGGCGACGGCGGGGACTTCGGTGAGCGCGGTGTGCTCGAACTGGTGGAGCCGGGAGGTGAGGACGTCGTTGACGGTGTCGGCGGCCTCCTGGGTGGTGCAGCCGAAGAACTCCTCCAGGACGAGCACGCCGTTGCTGTTCTCGCCCTCGTCCTCGACCTCGCGCTGGTAGGAGAACAGGTCGTTGCGCAGGTGGACGGCGTCGGAGAACGTTTCCATGAGCACGCGCAGCGGCCGGGTGCCGGCGACGGACGCGGGCACCTCGGCGGTCGCGTACTCCACCAGCCCCGCCGACCAGGGCGCGCCGCCCACCTTGCGCCGCATCTCGATGTACTCGACGGGGTTGGCGATCCGCCCTTCGTTGATGTTGGACAGCTCCCACATCGACTCGTTGAGCAGGTGTTCCGTGGCGACGGAGAACCGGCGGCGCCAGTCCACGGACATCGACGGCACCGTGCGCCGCCAGAGGTCCTTCAGGCCCGCCTCGACGGGATTCTCCGGCTCGGGCACGGGGGTCGCCGGGTCGAGCGGCATGAACAGCGGCAGACGGTCCAGATGGGCCTTTCCCGCGGCGCGGTCCGGGGTGCGCTTGAACATGTCGAGGAAGTGGTCGTCGAAGAAGAACACCCACACGTACCAGTCGGTGATCAGCGAGAGAGCGGGTCCGTCGCAGTCGGGATGGGTGTAGGAGCACAGGAGGCCGTAGTCGTGCGCCTCCAGGTCGGCCTGCTCCCAGATCCCGGACCCCTCCAGCATGCCCATCTCGCGGGCCCACCGTGTCGAGTGGGCCCGTGCCTCCTCCAGGTGCGGGTTGAGGCGCGCGGGATACGGCATGTAGAAGTGCGGGAGTTCGAACGGCTGCGTCATGGCCCGGGCCCTACCCGCGGCCCCGGACCCCCATCCGTCCGGCAGTACATGATCACACCATCGCGTGAACCGCCTCCGAAACGTGGATCCGCGGAGATGAGTTGTGGCGTTGGCTCTCTTGCCGTGCCCTCGCGCGCGGGCCACGGTAGGCGTCATGACCTCCTTCGTGCTGCCCCATGAGGTGCACGGCGACGGCGCCCACAAGGTGTTCGCCGTGCACGGCTGGTTCGCCGACCGGTCCGCCTACGCGGCCGTCCTGCCGGACCTCGACCGCACCTCCTTCAGCTATGCGCTGGTCGACCTGCGCGGCTACGGCGAGGCCCGGGACGCCACTGGCTCGTACACGACGGCCGAGGCGGCCGTGGACCTGGTGGAGCTGGCGGACCGGCTCGGCTGGGAGCGGTTCTCGGTGATCGGGCACTCGATGGGTGCCGCGGTGGCCCAGCGGCTGCTCGCCGTCGCCCCGCACCGGCTGCGCCGGATCGCGGGCGTCTCGCCCGTGCCCGCGTCGGGCATGCCGTTGGCCGGGGAGGAGGCGGCGCTGTTCGCGGACGCGGCGCACCGGGCCGGGAACCGGCGCACGATCATCGATGTCACCACCGGGGGCCGCCGGCCCGCGGCCTGGCTGGACCGGATGGTCGACCGCTCGCTGGAGCGCATCGACGCCAAGGCGCTGCGGGCCTGGCTCGACTCGTGGGCGGGTGACGACTTCAGCGCCGACGTCGTGGGCAGCGCGGTGCCGGCGCTCGCCGTGGCCGGCGCGCTCGACCCGGCGCTGTCCCCGGACGTCATGCGGCAGACCTGGATGTCCTGGTACCCGCGCGCCCGGCTCGCCGTGCTGCCCTGCGCCGGTCACTACGCGATGGACGAGGTGCCGCTGGAACTGGTGCGTACGGTCGAGGACTTCCTGCGCGCGGACGAGACGGACGCCGCCCACGGCGGCGGCCGGGGCGGGCCGGCGTGAGCGTGCGCGAGGCGCCGCCGGTGCCGGACGTCTTCGATCCGCGCCGGTACGCCGCCGGGGTGCCCCACGACGACTACCGCGTGCTGCGCGACCACCATCCGGTGGCCTGGCAGGAGGAGCCCGAGGTGCTGGGCTGGCCGGCCGGTCCCGGGTTCTGGGCGGTGACCCGGCACGCGGACGTCGTGCGCGTGCTGAAGGACGCGGGAACGTACTCCTCGTACCTCGGCGCGACCCAGATCCGTGACCCCGATCCGGAGGATCTGCCGTTCATCCGCCGGATGATGCTCAACCAGGACCCGCCGGGGCACGGCCGGCTGCGCCGGCTGGTGAGCCGGGCCTTCACGCCGGGTCGTGTCGAACGCTTCGCGGCCGTCGCCCGGGAGCGGGCGCGCACACTGCTCGCGGACGCCCTGGCAAAGGCGCGGGAGGGGGACGGCACGGTGGACCTGGTGTCCGCCGTCACGGACGAGTACGCCCTGCTGAACCTGGCGGACCTGCTGGGCGTCCCGGAGGGCGACCGGCGGCTGCTGCTGCGCTGGACCCAGCGGGTCATCGGCTACCAGGACCCGGACGAGGCCGGTCCGCCGGTGCGCGACGGCGCGGGCAGGCCGGTCGATCCGCGGTCTCCGGCGATGCTGCGGGACATGTTCGACTACGCCGGGCAGCTGGCCGCGTTCAAGCGGCGGTACCCGGCCGACGACATCATGACGACGCTCGGCCACGACGCGGAACTCGCCGGCGGTGAGCTGGAGATGTTCTTCTTCCTGCTCACGGTGGCGGGCAACGACACGGTGCGCAGCGCGGCCCCGGGCGGACTGCTGGCGCTGGCGGAGCATCCGGAGGCGTACGAGACGCTGCGCGCCGGGAAGGCCGGCCTGGCGTCCGCCGGCGACGAGCTGCTGCGCTGGCATCCGCCCGTGCTGACGTTCCGCCGGACGGTCGTGCGGGACACCGAGCTGGCGGGCCGGCGGATCCGGGCGGGCGAGAAGGTCGTGGTGTTCCACGCCTCCGCCAATCGGGACGAGCGTGTCTTCGCCGGGCCGGAGCGGCTCGATCTCACCCGCTCCCCCAATCCGCACGTCTCGTTCGGGGACGGCCCGCACGTCTGTCTGGGCGCCCACTTCGCCCGGCTGCAACTGCGGCTGCTGCACGAGGAGGTGCTGCGCGTCCTGCCCCGGCCGCCGCGTCTCGCCCGGCCGGCCGGGAGGCTGGTGTCGAACTTCATCAACGGCGTCAAGTCACTGCGCGTGCAGCTGGTCTGAGGGGTCGGTCTGGATCAGCGCGTGCGTGCCGCTCGTCCGCCAGCGCTGTTCCTCGGCCGCCACCAGCGCGGCCTCGGTCGCCGCGGACAGGCCGGTGATCACATCGGACTTGAGGGTGCGCAGCGCGGCGACGGGGCCGGGGAAGTACGCGGTCGTCTCCCGGAAGGGGGTGGTGGGCGGCCACAGCCGGTCGCCCACCAGACGCCGGTAGTTGAGGTCGCCCTTCAGGATGGTCAGGGTGGCCGCGGCGAACTCGGCGCGCAGGTCGTCCGGCATGTCGGCGTACGGCAGCGGGGCGCAGGAGAAGGGGTGCGCGCGGACGGTGAGCCGGCCGTCGGCCAGAGCCGACCAGAGCACCCGCGCGTGGTCGGCGGCGGCACCGCCGGCCGCGCGCAGCCGGCGCAGGGCGTCGACCACGTCGGCGGTGGTGGCGTCGGAGACGTAGTACGGGTACGGCTTGACGTGCAGGACCGCCCGCCCGGTCCGGCCCTCGGCGAGGAGGTGGGCGATCAGCAGGATGTCGGGGACGAGTTCGCGGCCCGCGTTGTCGGCGACGAGCACGAGTGTGCCCGTCCCGGTGGGCGGCAGCAGCGACCACAGCGTTCCGCTGTCGTCGGCGACCAGCGCGGGTGACGCCTCCCGGGTCCCGGCGCCCTCGGCGGAGAGCCGGAAGCCGAGGTCGGCGCGGTTGCCCCACAGCGAGCCGTGCAGCAGGGCCTGGGCCCGCTCCTGCTCCGGCAGGTCGCGCAGGCGGTCCAGGGCGGCCAGTTCCTCGTCGGTCTCGGGCGCGTCGAGTTCGGCACGCTTGAAGGGGCGGAAGGGGTCGATGCCCTGCCAGGGGCCCGGGCCGAACCAGCCGACGGCTTCGAGCAGGCGGCGGTAGAAGTAGCTCTCCGCCCACAGCCAGGGCACGTCGAACCAGGACCGCCCGGTGTGGCCGGCCAGCCCCCACTCGTGCCACCGGTCGCGGTCCGGGGCGTCCGCGGGAAGTGGTCCCACCGTCCCGTCGGTGCAGCTCTTCAGCAGCTCGTCCAGCGCCCTGTGCTGCCCGGGGCCGTACGGGAAGGCCTCCCGCACCTGCCGGATGATCGCGGGATGCCGCTCGGCCAGCACGCTGTGCGGGAACGAGCCGGGTTCGTTGCCGTGGATCACGGGTGCGAACGGGGTGTCGGGCATGCCCGTCACCGTACCGTGGGCGTCAGGCGGTCCGGATCTCCCGCTCCAGCTGCGTGGCGAGGGTGACGTAGCGGGGGCGCCGGTGGACGGGGACGAGGCCGCGGATCACGAGGTGCCACATCTCGGCGATTCTGCGCGGCAGCCGTCCGACGGGTTCGAGCGAGCGGCCGGCGACCCGGGTGCCGATGAAGAAGCACACGAGGGAGTGGGCGACGACACCGACGTCCACGTCGCCGTGCAGGTCGGATTCCCTGACGGCGCCGGTGAATTTGCGGGTGGCGAAGTCGAGCCACTCGGTGAACGGGTGCCGCAGCGGGGGCCGTACGGCGATGTCGGCGGTGGCGAGGCGGAGCCCGGCACGCGGCACGGGATCCTCCACGGCGAGGCGGGCGATCCCGAACGTGATGCGCATCAGGGCCTCGAGGGAGGAGCAGCCGCGGTTCTCGACGTCGGCCACGACCCGTTGCGCGGCCTTGGCCTGGAGTTCCAGGATGGCCTGGGCCAGATCCTCCTTGGCGGCGAAGTGGAAGTACAGGGCGCCCTTGGTGACCTTCGCGTGTGCGACGATGTCGCTCAGGCTGGTGGACTCATAGCCGTGCTGGTCGAACAGGTCGGCGGCGGCCGTGATGATCGTGGCGCGGGTCTGTTCAGCGCGTAACTGCCTGGCCATCCTGGGACCCCTCCTCCCACCTCAAAAGAACGGGACATGCGGTTTGTTTTTAACCCCCCGCATACGATAACTCACCCAACGGCAACGGGAGTCCAGGGCGTCACCCGCGCTGATACGACACGTGTCAACAGCACGCGGGGCGTCGGCGGAATTCCGGTGGTTCGCGCAACGAACGAGTTCACATCCGTTTCCCTCTAGCCGCAGGCCGGTTCCCGGCAGCCGCGGCGATCGTCGGCGCCACACCCATGATCGCCACGATACGAGGCTACCGGCGGCTACTCAACGGGGCGTGGAGCGGGCGCAAAACAGCCGAACCGGTCGGTGCTTTCGCGCCCCCCGGGGCCGGGTGCGCCGGGCTCGGCTGAACGGCGGGCGCCCCGGCTCCGTACTGGACCGCAGATCCCTTCCCGCGCCTGCCGAGGAGATGTCCCGGATGACCCGGATGACCGCCCGCCTGAGCGCCCGGCTGGCCGCTGCGGCGGCACCGCTCCTGCTGCTGCCGTGGGCGGCGGGGTCCGCCCAGGCGCACGGAGCGCCCACGGACCCGGTCAGCCGGGTCTACGCCTGCTCGCCCGAGGGCGGCGCCGCGCGGACCGCGGCCTGCCGGGCGGCGATCGCGGCGAACGGCGCTCCGTTCACCGCCTGGGACAACCTGCGCGTGGCGGGGGTGGGGGGCCGTGACCGGCAGGTGATTCCGGACGGCAGGCTGTGCAGCGGGAACCTGCCGGCGTACCGGGGCCTGGACCTGGCCCGGCGGGACTGGCCGGCGACGCGACTGGCACCGGGCGGCCGGCTGACGCTGACCTATGCGTCGACCATCGCGCACACGGGTACGTTCCGGCTGTACCTGACCCGGCAGGGGTACGACCCGTCGAGGCCGCTGACCTGGTCCGACCTGCCGGAGCGGCCCTTCGCCGAGATCACGGACCCGCCGCTGCGCGACGGTGCGTACCACCTGGGCGCCACACTGCCGAAGGACCGGACGGGGCGTCAGATGCTGTACACGGTGTGGCAGAACAGCAGTACGCCGGACACGTACTACTCGTGTTCCGACGTGGTCTTCCCGGAGCACGGGAAAGCCGCCGGCGCGGCGCGCTCCACGCGGCCCACGACGGCGGCACCGGCGGCACCCCGACCGCGGCCCGCGCGGTCGGCCGGCTCGCCGGCGAAGAGCCCGACTCCCGTGCCGGGGCGGGCGGACGGGCGGCCCGAGCGTGCCGCCGGCTCCGGAACCCCCGTGGCCGAGACCACGCACGGCGGCTCGGGCCCGTCGGCGCCGCTGCTGGCGGGCGGCGCCACCGCGGTGCTGTTGCTCACCGGGGGCGCCGCCTTTGTTCTGCGGCTGCGGCGCCGCTGAACCGGACGGTCCGGTACGTCAGTTGACGTAGACGCGGGCGCCCGCGTCGGTGACGGGTGCGTACTTGGCCGTGAAGTAGCCGTTGGCGAAGCACAGCGACGAGCCGGACGTCTTGGTGAAGTGCTGGTTGGTGAAGGTGATGCTGCTGTCGGCGTTGTCGGCCGCGCCGGTCAGACCGGGCGCCTGGTACACACAGGTCACGGTGCCCAGCAGGGTGCGCAGCTGGACCGTGGCCTGGATGGCGGAGCCGCTCGGGGGCGAGACGGTGAGGGTGCCGCTCGAGGTGATCGTCGCCGAGTAGGGCAGGTTGTTGATGGTGATGCCGTTGACCCCGAGGACGCCGGTGACGTTGCTCGTGCAGGTGCTGCTGTCGAAGGTGTGCGCCGTGACGGACTCGGTGGCCGTGCCGGGCGCCGCGGGGTTGCCGGTGACCGTGGCGGTGAACTGGGAGCCCGTGCACTTGACGCCGCTGGTGCCGGTGGCGCTGGAGTAGAAGTTCGCGGAGGTGCCCGGGGCCAGGGGCGCGGTGAGGGTGTCACCGACGGCGACCGCGGTGCCGCCGGTGCTGCCGGTGGTGAGGACCGTGCCGGCCGCGGAGGCCGGGGTGGCCCAGGCCAGGGCGAGCGCGGTGGCTGCGCCGCCGAGGGCGAGGAGGGAGCGCGTACGCATGCGGATGCCTCTCTTCCGAAGTGGGGGGACAGATGAGGTGAGGTGGGGGGTGGCCGGTGGTGCGCGCGATGCCGCCGGCGCGGGGCCGTAACGCCTTCTCCGTACGCCGCGGACCCGCGACGGCGGCACACCGGGCACCGGCCGGAGATCTCGGGGGAAGACCTCCGGCCGGGCCGGGACAAGGGGGCGGCCCGGGCATGGCGGAGAGAAAGAGGAAGCGATCGTGCCGGAGCCGCGCTGAGAGGTGGAGCGGTTGCCGTGGCAGGGCCGGGAACATGGCCGGTGCTGCGCCGCGAACGCGGCTGGTGCCGCCTGCCGGATCCGGCGCCACGGATCCGTGGAAACAGGGGAAGTTGTAGACCTGATGAAGCATCAACGTCAAGGCGGAGCAGGCAAGTTGTGGCGTGCGATCGCCGCCCGCGCACACCCCACACCGTTTTTCCACATCTCCCTTGACCCTTCAAAGTAACCGGCGGTAACTTCCTCGAAGGCTACTGCCGCGTAACGAGAAAGCCCTTGCATCCGCCGGGAGGCGCGAGGAGGCGTGCGCGGCGTCCGCTGTCCGCGCCAGGACACCGCGCCACTGAACCCCGACCGCATTGATCCATGCCCATGGGAGCAGACATGGCCTCGTCCCCGGACGTCCCGTCCGCCGGCAACACCCCCGAGAACCCGGGAAGCGACACCCCGCCCGAAGCCGCGAACGCCGCCGGGAGCACCGCCGGCGGCGAGAGACGAGGGCGGGTCCGGGCCCGCCGGGCCGCGGTGATGGCGGTACCCGCCACCCTGATCGCCGCCGGTCTCGCGGTCCTCACCGCGCAAGGAGCACTGGGTGTGCAGTTCGCCATCTCCGGCATGCCTTTCACGGTCACCGCGACGGAGCTGAACGGCACCGGATTCGAGCAGTTCGGCGCGCTCGACAACATGGCGGAGGGCAGCCCGAACGCCGGGGACACCGGCGGGCAGGTGCTCGTCGTCACCTCCGCCATCAAGAACGCCACCCTCACCAAGCTGTGCCAGAGCGTCGACCTCGGCGGCATCAACCTGCTGATCACCGCGGGCAGCGGCGCGGAGAAGGTCTCCGCGACCGATCTGACCACCGACTCCACCGTGCTGTCGGGTAACGCGGAGTTCAACAACATCGAGATCGGCAACGACGCCAGCACCCTGACCAAGGCGGGCGTGAAGGGTCCGATCGGGGTCTTCAGCCAGCAGGCGGACACCGTGCGCATCGCCAACCTGCGGCAGACCAACTACGCCACGACGGCCGGTGTGTTCAAGCTGCCCGGCCTCAAGCTCCGCTTCAGCGACTCGGGTTGCTGAGCACCGTGCCGGACCGTCCACACCGGGGACCGAGGCTCGCCTTCCGCGGATGGCGGGCCCGCCGGCCGTTCTGGGGCGGGCTGCTGCTCACCCTCGCCGGCGGCGAGATCCTGCTCACCGAGAAGGCCTCACTGAAGGTCGTGCTGCACATCGGCATGCAGGGCCTGGCCGGCTATCTGCTGCCCGGTCTCATGGTGCTGCTGGGTCTGCTGATCCTCTTCAACCCGTCCCAGCGGCTCTTCTACTCCATCACCGGTGTCCTGCTTTCCCTGGGCACCTGGCTCACCTCCAACCTGGGCGGCTTCTTCCTCGGCCTGCTCCTCGGCGTCATCGGCAGTTGCCTCGCCTTCGGCTGGCTCCCGGACCAGGAGCCCCGCGTCAGCCGTCGCGCACGCCGCAAGCGGGCGCGAGCCGCGGCACGCGCCCTGACGCCGGACCGGGCGGAGGGAGCGGCCTGACGGCGCCGGGTCCCGACGGCGGTCGACGGGGGCACACCCGGCTTCCCGCCCGGACCGAGGCGCGGCGAGCCGAGCCGATCGGACAACCCCGCCGGCTCAGCGGGCCGGTGCGGCTTCCGGTTCCTCGAGCGCGGCCAGCCGGCCGACGAGGAGGCGTACGACCTCGACCACGGCGGCCTGTTCGACGGCGTCGACGAAGTACACCTGGCGGCGGCCCTCGCGGCGGGAGCGGACGAGCCCGGCGAGTTTGAGCTTGGTCAGGTGCTGGCTGACGGCGGGCAGCGCACCGCCGACCCGCTCGGCGAGCCCGGTCACGTCACTCTCCCCCTGGGCCAGCGCCCACACGAGGTGCAGCCGGGCCGGCGCGCCGAGCAGCCCGAACGCGGCGGCCGCCGCGGCGAGCACCTCGGCGGAGGGGTCCTGGTGTCCGGTGCCGGGTGTTGTCGCCACTGTCGCCTTCCTCCCGCCGCCCGTCGCTGTGTTCCGGCTGTGTCCGCCGGGTTCCGCGGAATCAGTGTAGATCTCAGGAACTTTCCGCCCGCTCCGCTAGTTTCTACGGTGCTGTAGAAGATGCCGTCCGGCTGCCGAGAGCGCGCCGGACGGCCGATACGAGGAGTGGACATGGCCCTGTGGGACCGCATCAAGGAGTCGGCGTCGCAGATGCAGACCCAGTTGGTGGCGAAGAAGAACGACTTGAAGAGCGGCGCCTTCCGCGATGCGAGCATGGCGATGTGCGCGCTGGTGGCCGCCGCCGACGGAACCGTGGATCCGTCGGAGCGGCAGCGGGTGGCCCAGCTCATCGCCACGAACGAGGTGTTGCAGAACTTCCCCGCGGACGACCTGCGCCGCCGGTTCGAGGAGAACCTGGACAAGCTGACGGCCGACTTCGCCTTCGGCAAGGTGAGCGTGCTCCAGGAGATCGCCAAGGCGAAGAAGAAGCCGGCCGAGGGGCGCGCCGTCATCCAGATCGGCATCGTCATCGGCGGCGCGGACGGCGACTTCGACAAGGACGAGCAGGCCGTGGTCCGTGAGGCGTGCTACGCGCTGGACCTGCCGCCGCACGAGTTCGACCTCTGAGCTTCTCGGGAAGCGGCGGGGCCGAAGCGGGACGCGGGTGTCCCCGGAGGTCCGGGGGCACCCGCGCCGGTATGCCCGTGGTCGGTGCGGGCGGTGGTCCGTCAGCCGAGACCGGCGGACTTCAGCCAGGCCTTGGCGACGTCCATCGGGTCCTTCTTCTCCGCCTGGAGCTGGGTGTCCAGCTCCAGCAGCGTCTCGGTGTCGAGCTTGGCGGAGACCGCGTTGAGCGCGGCGACGCCCTCCTTCGACAGCGTGCCCTTGTGGACGAGCGGCTGGACGTTCTGGAACCCGAAGAGGTTCTTCGGATCCTGGAGGACCACGAACTTCTCCTCGGTGATCTTCGGATCCGTGGTGAAGATGTCCGCGACCTGGACGTCGTCCTTCTCCAGTGCCGCCCGCGTGAGCGGGCCGCCCACGTCCAGCGCCTTGAAGGACTTGAACTCCAGGCCGTAGACGGACTTCAGGCCCACCAGGCCCTGCTGCCGGGTCTGGAACTCCGGCGAGGCGCCGATGACCAGGTCCTTGGCGACGTCCTTGAGGTCGGCGATGGAGGACTTCCCGGTGAGGTGGTACTTCTCCGCGGTCTCCGCGTTGACCGTGACCGAGTCCTTGGCCTGTGCCGACGCCGGGTTCAACAGCGTCAGCTGGGAGTCCAGCTTGGCGTTGACGGCCTTCGTGGTCTCGTCGAGGGTCTTCGGGGCGGCCTTCTGGTCGAGGTGGGCCAGCAGCGCGCCGTTGTACTCGGGCATCACCGAGATGGAGCCGTTCTTGATCAGCCCGTAGGTGGTCTCGCGGCTGCCGATGTTCTGCTTGTACGTGACCTTGATCCCCTTCGCCTTGAGGGCCTCGCCGTAGATGTCGGCGAGCAGGTTGCTCTCGGGGAAGTTGTTGGACCCGACGACCACGCTGTCGCCGCTCGCCTTGCCCCCGGTGAGGGGGTTCTCGTTCGTATCGCCGTCGGAGGAACAGCCCGCCAGCAGAGCCGTCGCCGCCGCGAGGGCGACCACCGCCGCGCCTCGGCTCCTCCGGATGGACCTGCTGATATGGGTCGTGTAAGTCACTCGTCGATCCAATCCAGCCGGTTCTCGGTCAGTCAAGTGCCACGGATCACCAATTGGCCTCGATCCGTGGTCACTTGTGTGCCGCGAGCGGCCCCTTCGTCACGGACGCTCGATGCGCGCCGACCCGGATGACACGTCAACCACCGCATGCCGAGGGCACCTTGATGTCGACGGCCGCGGGGCGCGCGCACCGGGCGGTGGCCGTCAGCCGCTGCGCCGCACCCCCGGTGACACCGTGAGCCGGGACACCGCCCAGAACACGGCCAGGGTCACGAGAGCCAGGGCGGCGACCAGGGTGGCGCCGCCGACGACCTTCTCGTAGTCCTTCTGGTAGAGGCCGTCGATGATGTACCGGCCGATGCCGCCGAGGCTGACGTAGGCGGCGATCGTGGCTGTGGAGACGATCTGGATGGCCGCCGTGCGCAGGCCGCTGTAGATCAGCGGCAGCGCGACCGGAAGCTCCACCTGGAACAGCACGCGCGCCTCGGGCATCCCCATGCCGCGGGCGGCGTCCACCGGGGAGGGGTCGACGGAGCGCACCGCCTCGTAGGTGGTGACCAGGATCGGCGGTACGGCGAGCACCACCAGCGGGATCATCACCGGCAGCATGCCGAGGCCGAGCCAGATGACCATCAGCACCAGCAGACCGAAGCTGGGCAGGGCCCGGCCGGCGGTGGCGATGAGCGCGAGGGTGTTGCCGCCGCGGCCGTAGTGACCGGTGACCAGCCCGACGGGCAACCCGATCGCGGCGGCGATCACAAGGGCCTCCAGCGAGTACCCGACGTGCTCGGCGAAGCGGGTGGGAATGCCGTCGTACCCGTGCCAGTGGGCGCCGTCGCTGAAGAAGGCGCGCGCGAAGTCCAGGACGTTCACCGGCCGGCCCCCTTCCTCGGCATCCAGGGGGTGAGGAGGAGCCGGACGAGCACCAGCACGCCGTCGGCGAGGACGCCCAGCACCCCGATGGTGAGGACCGAGTTCACGGCGAGGGCGGACCGCTCGTAGGTCTGGGCGTCGTACAGCATGTTGCCGAGGGCGCCCTGGTTGCCGATGAGCATGCCGACGCTGACCAGGGAGATGCTCGACACGGTCGCCACCCGGAGGCCCGCGATGATGGCGGGCACGGCGATGGGCAACTGGACCTGGAGATAGCGGCGTACGGGCCCGAAGCCCATGGCCTGCGCGGCGGCCAGGGTCTCCGGCGGCACCGAGCGGACGCCGTCCACGATCGCCGGGACCAGCACCACCAGGCTGTAGAGCGCGAGCGGGACCATGACGGTCGTCTCGCTCTGGCCGAAGTAGTCGATGAGGACGACGAAGAAGGCGAGCGACGGGATGGCGTAGAGCACGGTGGTGACACCGAGGACGGGCGGGTAGATCCAGCGGAACCGCACGCACAGCTGGGCCACGGGCAGCGAGACGATCAGTCCGGCCAGCACCGGCAGCAGGGCCTCGCGCAAGTGCAGCCCGACGAGACCGAGGTAGCTGTGCTGGAGGTCGCTCGGAAGGTCGAAGAAGCCGCTCATCGCCCGGCCTTCGCGTCGGCCCGCTCCGCCACCCGGCTGTGGGCGTCCCGGATCGCCTCGCCGATGACCTGCTGGGAGATCACACCGACCGTGCGGCCCTCGCCGTCCACCGCGACCGCCCATCCGGTCGGCGAGAGCACGGCGCCGTCGAGCGCGGTGCGCAGCGAGTCGGTCGCGGGTACGAACGGCCTGCCGTGGTCCAGGAGTTGCTCCCGGTCGACGGCGCCGGCGGTGAGCTTGTCCGGTTCGCTCCAGCCGAGCGGTCTGCCGTCGGGGTCGGTGACGAGGAGGTAGGGCGCCGCGGCCCGGGAGGCGATCTCTCCGGCGTCCGCGTCGATCGGGACCACCGGCGCGGTCTCCAGCTCCAGCCCGGCTGCCGGGAAGAAGGAGAGGCGGCGGATGCCGCGGTCGGCGCCGAGGAAGTCCTCCACGAAGAGGTCGGCGGGCGCGCTGAGCAGTTCGGCGGGCGGGGCGAACTGGGCGAGCCGGCCGCCGGTGCGCAGCACGGCGACCTTCGTGCCCAGCTTGATCGCCTCGTCGATGTCGTGCGTGACGAAGACGA
This sequence comes from Streptomyces musisoli, assembly GCF_016741855.1. Classification (GTDB taxonomy): domain Bacteria; phylum Actinomycetota; class Actinomycetes; order Streptomycetales; family Streptomycetaceae; genus Streptomyces; species Streptomyces musisoli. The sequence continues at coordinate 845,008 of NZ_JAERRH010000001.1, forward strand.
TGGTCTTGCCCAGCTCGTCCTGGATGCGCAGGAGTTCGTCCTGGAGTCCCTTGCGGACCACGGGGTCGACGGCGGAGAACGGTTCGTCCATCAGCAGCACCGGCGGGTCGGCGGCGAGGGCGCGGGCCACGCCGACGCGCTGCTGCTGGCCGCCGGAGAGCTGGTACGGGTACCGCTTGGCGAGTGCGGAGTCGAGCCCGACCCGCTCCATCAGCTCGGCGGCCCGGGCCCGGGCCTTCTGCTTGGTCCAGCCGAGCAGGCGGGGCACGGTGGCGATGTTGTCGAGGATGGTGCGGTGCTGGAAGAGACCGGCGTTCTGGATGACGTAACCCATCGACCGGCGGAGGGTGTTGACCGGCTGCTGCCGGATGTCCCGGCCGTCGAGGAGGATGCTGCCCTCGGTGGGCTCCACCATCCGGTTGATCATCCGCAGGGTCGTCGTCTTGCCGCAGCCGGAGGGCCCGACGAGGACGGTGATCGAGCGGTCGGGTATCTCCAGCGACAGCCGGTCGACCGCGACCGTGCCGTCCGGATACCGCTTCGTGACTGAATCTATCCGTATCAAAACGCCGCGTGCCCTTCGGGTCCGACCGATCCTGGCCTGCTGCGGGAAGAGTCTAGACCGCGCACGTTTTTGCACGTTGGCGGGCAAGGGGCCGCGGGGTCTCCGGACCGCGCGTGCGGTCGGGGCGCGCATGTCGTCGGGGCGTGTGTGGGTGGGGCGCGCGTGTGGTGAGGCGCGCGTGTGGTGAGGCGCGCGTGGGGGTGAGGCGCGCGTGCGATCCCGGCCGCCGCCACTCACCCCGGCCACCGCACCAGCCCCGGCCACCGAGCCCGCCAAGTCGCCGCACCGGCCGTCCCGGTGGCCGTGCGCGGGGTCCTCGGCTCCGTCTCCATCCTCGCGGCCGCCCCTCAGGCCGGTCACTTCGACGGGATCACCACGGAGCGCAGGCTTCCGTCGCCGAGGTGCAGCAGGCCCCGGCGGGGCCGGATGGGGTCGCCGGTCGCGTGCCGGCCGAGCCGGACCCCGACGAGGGCGCCCGACTCCCTGGTCTGCGGGGACAGGAGCAGGCCGCGCCGGGCCTTCCGCGCCTCGGCCTGCCAGCCGGAGAACCCGGGGCACAGCCGTTCCTCGTCGCCGGCCAGGACGAGCGCGAGCCCCCGCTCGTCGCCGTCGCGGATCAGCTGTTCGAGGGTGGGGCCGGCCTCGCAGTGCGCGAGGATCTCCCCGTCGTCCACGAGGACCACGACCGGGTCGTCGGGGAGCGCCGCCCCCAGCGTGCGTTCGAACGCGAAGCGCTCGATGTCGGTGCCCTGGAAGACCGCGAGCACCCCGGACTGCCCCCGCAGCTCCCGCAGCGGTGACGGCCGCGGCGCCGCCACGACGAGGCGCACGCCCTGCCGGATGCAGGAGCGGGCCGCGTTCAGCAGCGCGGTGGAGCGCCCCGACCCCCGGGGGCCCGCGATGACGAACGCCGGGACGCCTTCGGCGAGATCGGGGCCGTACCCGGTCAGCTCGTCCCCGCCGACCCCGGCCAGCGTCCACAGCCGTGCCCGCGAGCGCTCCGGCTCGCCGAGCCGCCAAGCCTCGTCGAAGCCGACGCGGTCGGGCAGGGCGTCGACGCGGAACGGACGCCGCTGCGGGGGGACGGGACCGGCCTGTGCCGCGATCCAGGCGAGCGCCTCGTCCTGTGCCGCGGGCGTCGCCCGGTCGGCCAGCAGCGCGAACTGGACCTCCGTGCCCGCTCCCGCGCGGACCGCCCGGCCCGCGGGCATCGACTCCGGCAGCTCGCCCGGCCGGATGCCGAGCAGCGCCTGGTAGTCGTCGTGGTCCGTGAACCGCAGCGCGTACTTGTCCTCGGTCAGTGAGGCGATCCGGCCGAGGAAGAGCTGACGGTCACCTGCGATGACGAGGTGGATGCCCGCGGTCGCGCCCTCCCGCATGAGCGTGAGCAGCTCGTCCGTGAGCCTGCCGAAGTCGTACTCGCCGAGGGTGGGCCCCCAGCTCTCCCAGCCGTCCAGGAGGACGACCAGGTACGGCAGCCGCTCGGCCGCCGCCGCCCGGCCGCGCTGGTCGGCGACGGACGTGAACTCGCCTGCCGCCAGGAGGCTCTGGCGTCGCCTCAGTTCGCCGGTGAGCCGGGCCAGCAGCCGTGCGGCGCGTTCGGGTTCGCGCCCGGTGACCAGCGCCCCGCAGTGCGGCAGCGCGGCCAGCCCGCGCAGCCCCCCGGGCCCGCAGTCGATGCCGTAGAGGTGCACGTCGGCGCCGGAGTGGACGCGGGCCAGCGACCCGGCGATCGTCCGCAGGGCCTGTGAGCGGCCGGACCGCGGGGCCCCGCCGATCAGCAGGTGCCCGAAGTGCGCGAAATCGATGCCGACCGGGTGGCGGCGCTGCTCCGCCGGAAGGTCCTCCAGGCCGAACGCGACCGGCCGGAGCGCTCCTGGCCGGGCCCCGGTCTCCTCGGCCTCCTCCGCCGTCCGCGGGGCGATCTCGTCCAGCGGCAGGACGTCCGGCAGCGGCGGAAGCCACGGCCGGCGCGGGGCCGGCACGCCCAGGGTCGCGTACGCGTCACGGACGGCGTCGACCAGCGCGTCCAGGTCGGTGCCCGCGTCCGCGCCCGGCACCGGCTGCGGGACGGGGGCCGGCGGCGCCGGACGGCCCAGCTGCTGCCAGGTCACGCGGGTGGCCCGCGGCCGGCCAGCGGCCGGCCCGGCGGCGCCTGGGCGCAGCCCGCCGACCCGGCCGGACTGGAACGGGATGAGCGAGGCGTGGCCGAGCCGGGCGTATCCGCGGCCGGGCGTGGACCGCGGGATCATCGCGGCCTCGGGCGCGTCCACGATGTCGTGGGACTCACCGCCGTCGGTGACCCGCAGGGCCATGCGCAGGTTGGTGTTGGCGCGGATCTCCGCGGAGATGACGCCGCTGGGCCGCTGCGTGGCCAGCACCAGGTGGACGCCGAGGGACCGGCCCCGCTGTGCGACGTTGATCAACCCGGTGATGAAGTCGGGCAGTTCGCGGGCGATCGAGGCGATCTCGTCGACCACGATGACGAGCCGTGGCAGGGGCTCCTCGGCGCCGGGGCCGCGCCGCACCAGTTCCTGGTAGCCCTCGATGTCCTTCGCGCCCACACCGGCGAGCAGGTGTTCGCGGCGGCGCAGTTCGGCGCTGAAGGAGGCGAGCACCCGCTGGACGAGGTACGGGTCGAGGTCGGTCACCAGGCCGACCGTGTGCGGAAGGGAGGCGCAGCTCATGAAGGCGGCGCCGCCGCGGTAGTCGACCAGCACGAACGTGAGGTGCTCGGGAGAGTTGGCGAGGGCGAGGGAGGCGACGATCGTCTGCAGCAGCTCCGACTTGCCGGAGCCGGTCGTGCCCGCGATGAGGGCGTGCGGCCCGTCGCGCCGCAGGTCGATGCCGAAGGGGCCGTCGTAGGTCTCGCCGATGACGGCCAGGGTCGAGGGGCCCCTGGACCAGCGTGCGGCGACGGCCTTGCCGGTGGGCGGTTCGAGAGCGAGCACGTCGAGCAGGCGGGTCTGGACGGGCAGCGTCGAGGACTCGGCCTCGCCCACGGTGTCCCGGAGCGGGGCCAAGGCCCGGGCGAGGCGCGCGCACCAGGCCGCGGAGACGAAGTCGGGCCGGATGTCGCGCGGTCGGCCCTTGTCGGCGCCCAGGACGCGCAGCACCGGCTCCGACGGAGTGCCGCTCCCGGCGGGCCCGTCGACGGCCCCGGCGGGAGGGCGCACGGCGGTCGGCCGGAGCTCCTCGCGCGGCCCGGTGACCACGATCGTCCGGCATTCCTCGGGCAGGAACCGCGGGTCCTCGTCCAGGCACAGCACGCGGATGCCGACCGCCGGCCCTTCCCGCAGCAGGTACGCCATGTCCGGCACGGAGCGCAGCTGCCGGAAGCCGTCGCAGACGACGACGATGTCGGCGGCGTGCCCGGCCACGGCCCCCCCGCTCGGCCCGGCCTTCCTGCGGTGCTCGAGGGTGCGGACCAGTTCGCCGATGCGGGCCCCGACGGTCTCGGCGTCCGTGCCGATGGCGACGAGGGCGTCGGTGCCGCCGAGCGGGCGGGCGTGCGGCAGCCAGCGCAGCCAGTCCCAGGAGTCGTGCGCTCCCTTGAGCGTCAGGACGTGCACCGCCACGTCCAGCGGACTGTGCAGGGCGGCGATCTGGGCCACCGCCCAGCGCGCGAGCGCCCGGGCCGAGTCGCCGGGTCCGGCGAGGCCGAGCACGCCGAGGTCCCGGAGGGACAGGACGACCGGCGCGTCCGTGATCTCGTAGGGGTCGGGGGCCGGTTCCGGGTCCAGGTCGTCGGCCAGGTCCTCGCGCCGGTACGGGCCGTGCTCCCCCAGGGCGGGGCCGGTGCCCACTCGCAGCGCCAGGTGGTCGGGGTCGCCGGGGCGGCGCTCCCAGAGCCCGGCGCGCGGGCCGGTGGCGAGGGAGAGGACGGCCGCCGGGGAGGGGTGCCGGCGGCGCCGGCGGCGCAGGACGGCGCCCAGGTCGGCCTCCAACTGCTCGGCGGCCCTTCTGCGCCGGGCCCGGAGCTGTCTGCCGGCTTCCCGGGCGAGCCATCCGTAGAGCACCCCGGCCAGCGCCACCAGCAGGAGGTACCACTGCTCGAAGAGGATCGTGAAGACGACGGAGAGGGCGATCACGCTCACCGCCGCCACGGAGAACAGGAGCTGCTGGGCCCTGAGGAACCACAGGGGGCGCGGCTTCCTGGGGAGCAGGCCCTTGCCTCGCCGGCTGTCGGACGACACCAGCCGGCCGCGGCGTTCGAAGGCCAGGCCCCTGCCGTCGTCGGCGGGGCGCAGGACGACGTCGGGCGGCTGGTAGGCGACCAGTTCCAGCAGCGTGCCCCCGATGGCGAGCTGCGAGTCCAGGGGCCACGCGGCCTGTACCGTGCCGTCGCGGCCGGTCGTGCCGTCGGTCCGCCGCGCCAGCGGCACCCCGTCAAGGACGGCCGGTGCCCCGGCGTGGGCCCGGACCGTGCGGCTGCCGTCCGGGGCGACGGTGAGGGTCAGGGCCCGCTCGGGCAGTTCGGGGTCGTGGATGCGGACGTGGGCCGCCGCGCCCCGGCCGATGTCCGTGCGGCCGAGCCCGAGCCGGTGCACGGCCCCGGCGTCGGGGCCGCCGGCCACCCGCAGTTCGACGATGCCCGTGACCTCGCGCGGCGTGCAGCCGGCCGGCGAGTGCAGGCTGACGACCGTGCCTTCCCGCAGCGGGGACCGGCCGAGGGGCACGTCCGGGTCCACGGGGAGACCGTCGACGTAGACGGCCGGCGGGTCCGTGTCCCGCCGGCCGCCGAGCTGAGCCTGGAGGGTCCGGGCGACGTCGCCCATCGGTGACTCGGGGGCGGCGTCGAGGACCATGTCGGCCGTGCTCCCCCGGCGGGGGTCGACGACCGTGAGGGTGAGGCGCACGGCGGGCTCCCGCGGGTCAGTGCCGGGCACCGCGGTCGGTGCCCAGCTCGTCGAACGCGCACTCGTCGGCCGCTCCGGGCCGGAAGGCGATGGCGAGGTCCGGTTTCCACTGGCCGTTGCGCCAGCGGACGGTGCGCACGGCCACGGAGTGGTCCTCGCCCTCCCGGGCGACGTAGACCTCGTTGTAGCCGTTCTCCTCGTTGGAGTGGATGCTGGCCAGTGCCGGGGCGCCGGCGATCCGGGTGGTCCAGGGCCGGTCCTGGTCCCGGTCGATGAGCCGTTCCGAGGCCAGGAAGCCCAGGTGGGTGTGGCCGTGCAGCACCAGTGCCGTGTCGGCGTCGGCGAGGGCCAGCTTGGCCTGGCCGGCGTTCACGACACCGGCGTACGGCGCCACTTCCACGGACGGCACCGGGGAGAGCGGGTGGTGGACGACGGCGAGGTTCACGCAGCCGGTCTCCTTCTTGAGCCGCCGCAGCACGCCGTGCGCGACGACGCCGGGGTCGTACCGTTCGAGCCGGCCCATCAGCTCGCTGATGTCGGTGCCGTCCGCCGGCCGGGCGAGTTCGGCGAGGAGCAGGCGCACCCGGTCGCGGTCCTCGTTGCGGACCGGTTCGCCGCCGGACTCGGCGGAGCCGAGGAGCGCGACCCTGAGGCCGGCGTCCGCGTACCGCACGTAGAGGCGGCGGCTGTCGTAGTCCTCCTTGTCCAGCTCGGGGTGCGGGTAGGCGCGGAAGGTGTCGGCGAACCACTCGTGCCGGGCCCCGGGCCGCTCGTCCAGGCAGCGGTCCCAGGAGACGTCGTGGTTGCCGCCCACCAGGAGGACGCGCGGGTCGTCGGCGCGCAGGTCGGGGTGGCCGGCCAGCAGGTCCGCCAGCCGCGCGAGCCAGTCGAGGGCCTCCTGCCCGTACGCGTCCACCGGGCGGTCGACCAGGTCGCCGGAGGCGATCACCAGGTGCGGGGCGCGGCCCTGTTCGGCCAGGTGCCGGACGTGCTCCAGATAGCCGGTCAGCGGGCTGCCGTCGCCGGTGAGCCGGGCGAGGGCGGAGCCCAGCTGGGTGCGGTCCTTCTGGTCGACGTTGGTCCGGTGCCGGCCGCCGACGTGCAGGTCGGAGACGTGGTGGATGCGCAGCACCTCGGGCAGGTGGTGGGCGAGCACGGGGTCCTCGGCCACCGGCGGCAGCACCTTCATCGTCCGCGCGTCCCGGTCGTCGGAGCCGAAGGACAGCCCGGCGCCGCGCCAGCGTTCGCGCCGGAGGGCGGCACGGTGGGCGGCGGACAGGCCGTTGTGGAAGAGCTGGTTGACGTAGAGGTGCGGGAACGCGGCCGCCTCGGCGGCCCGGCGGGAGAGCGCGGCCGGGTCCTCGCGCAGCCCGGGTTCCGCCTCGGCGGTCTGGAGGACGAGTTCCAGCAGGAAGGGGGTGAGCAGCCAGCCGGGCTGTTCGGCGCGCAGCCGGGCGACGACACCGGGCGCCCATTCGGGCGTGCGGGCGGCCATGCGTCCGGCCTCCTCGTCGGTGAGCGGCGGCGCCGTCAGGCGGTCCTTGACGGCGTCGACGCCCAGGTGCGGGACGAGGAGTTCGTACTCGGCGGGCGTGGCGAAGACGACGGGTACGACGTCTTCGTCGCGCAGCCGGGTGAGGCCCGCCGCCAGGGTGGCGGGGGCCTCGGTCCGGCCGCTCGACGGGCCGACGGCCGGTTCGTCGACGAGGACGACCTGGACGTCGCCGAGCTGGGGCCGCTGGGCCTTGCCGCTGGTCAGGCAGGTGAGACCGGTCCTGCGGACGTCGGCCTCGCTGCGCACGTCGACCACTTTGGTGCGCCCCTCGGGGCGGGCCTGCTTCACGGCGCTGGCCAGCCAGCTCTTGCCGGACCGGCGGGGCATGACCACGAGCCAGCACGCGTCGTTGGGTGCGACCCCGTCCACCAGCGGGTGCGCCCAGGCCGGTACCTGCCCGTCGTGGAACCTGATGTCGAGGTCCTGCTCGTACGACCGGCTCGGCCGGTAGGGGCTCATCGGTGCTGCTCCTCATCGTGCAGTTCCTGTTGGGCGTACTGGATCCAGTCGAAGAACGGCGGGTCGGACAGCCACTTGTTCTGCGGCAGCAGGAGTCCGACGTCGCGCAGTTGCATGCTCTGCGCCGGGGTGGGGTTGCGGGGCGGTCCGCCCCCCGCGTCGAGCAGGGCCGCACGGGCGGCGGGGCCGATCTCGCTCCACCGGGAGCGGAAGACGTCGGCCTTCTTCACGAGCAGTTCCCGCTCGATGAGGGACCGGAGGGCGCCGGCGTCGCCCAGCGCCGGGGTGCTGCCGGCGCGTGCGGTGCGGACCAGGGCGTCGCCGATCACCTGGAGGTAGAACGGCCAGGGCCCCACGCTCTTGAGGATGCGGTCGGCGGTGACGGGCGGGATCACCAGGCCCTCGTTCTGTGCGGTGCCGGTGAGGAACTCGCGGGCGTCGGATTCGGCCAGCGGGCCGAGGGTGAAGTGGTTGACGTCGTTGCCGAAGCTCGAACCGGGCACGCGCAGCGCGTGCCGCAGTGTCTCGTTCCAGTCCTTGTAGGTGCCGCAGTAGACGAGCCAGGCGCCGGCCTGGCCGAGGTCGCGCAGCCAGGAGACGGCCGCCGGGTCGTAGCCGGTGAGCCGGCCGACCTCGTCGAGGAGGAGCACCAGCCGGGAGGCGCCGCGGCCCGTGGCGGCCCGGTCCATCAGTGTGTCGGCGGGCCGGGTGGAGCCGGCCAGGACGGGCATGAGCCGTACGGCGAGTTCGTCCTGGGAGCCGGCCCGGTCCCGGTTGGACAGCGTCACCACTTGCTGCACGTTGCCCAGGCCGTCGGAGTGCATGCGCTCCTGGAGTTCCTTGACGATCCACGACTTGCCGGCGCGCCGGGGCCCCAGCAGTGCGGCGGACGTGCCGTCCCGGTAGTTGCGGTCGAGCCAGGCGAACACGTCCTCCCGGCCCACCGGCCGGCCCGCGGGCCCCAGCGAGAACCGGTCCGCGGCCAGCGCGCTGCTTCCGATGCCGAACGGCTTGCGCGCCAGCGAGACGTGCGCGTCGCGCCGGCGGGTCTCCGTGACGGTCTCCTGGATCCGGTCGTGCAGTGCGATCTGCACCTCCGTGCCGGTGGCCGGGTCCAGGCCGCGGCCGGGGCCGATGACGGGCGGCAGCGGCCGTCCGCCCAGGCCGGCCCCCTCGTAGCCCGCGCGGTCGGCCTGGCGGAGCACCAGCAGCGCCGCGTCCGCCACCCCGCTGCGCAACTGGAGCACGCCGCGGCCTCCGGTGACGGCGGCGCAGAGGCCGGCCCGGGTGTCCTGGAGCAGCCCGAGCAGGTCGCGTACGCACGCTTCGTTGCCGGTGCGGCGGGCCCAGAGCGTGAACTCCTCCCAGCCGTCGAGCAGGAGTACGAGGTAGGGCGGGCGTTCGCCGCGGCGTTCCTGCCGGTGCCCGTGCAGGCTTCTGCTGCCGGTCTGGGTGAAGAGTTCCTGGCGGCTGCGGACGGTGGTGACGAGCTTGTCGATGAGCCGCCGCATCCGCTCCGGCTCGTCGCGGGTCACCACGGCTCCGCAGTGCACCAGGTCGGTGAGGGCGCCGAGGGCTCCGGACCCGCAGTCGACGGCGTAGAGGTGGACGTCCTCCACGCTGTACTGCTCGGCGACCGCGACGGCCAGGGTGAGCAGCAGCTGGGTACGCCCGCTGCCGGTGTCCCCGGAGACGAACAGCGGGCCGTCCTGGCCGAGGTCCCAGACGGCCTGTTCGAACCCCTGGGTGTCGGGGGCGTCGCGCAGCCCGAAGACGACCGGTGTCCGGGTTCCTGGCCGGGGCCGGGCGGGCCACAGCGCGTCCGGCCCGGTGGCGGTCTCCTTCAGCCGTACCGACAGCGGCAGCGGGGGCGGCCACGGGACGTGCGGTGCGGGCAGGTCGTCCAGCGCGGCGGCGGCCTGCGCGACGGCGCCGACGAGGGCGGTGACCGGGCCGCCGTGCGCGGCCACGGGGGTCCGGCCGGCGCGCTGCCGCGGGGCGCCCGTCCAGTCCGTCACCCGGAGCCGGACGCCGGCGCGGGGCACGGACGTCTCCGGCTCGGGCCCGTCCAGGCGTGCCCGGCGTACGAGTTCCAGGGTGCCGGAGGCGCGGCGCACGTAGGCGAGCCCGTGGCGTCCGGACTCCAGCCGGGCGGCGGCCGGGGTGCCGATCAGCAGCTCGCTGTCGGCGGGGTCGGGGAGCCGCAGGACGATCCGCAGGGGTGCGTGGGCGAGCAGGTCGGGGGTGACCGCGTCGGACGGGCGGCGGGTCGCGCAGACCAGGTGGACGCCCAGTTTCGCGCCGCGCCGGGTGGCCTCGACCAGCCCGGACACGAACTCGGGTGTCTCCTCGCTGAGTTGGGCGAGATCGGTGACGACGAGCACGAGCCGGGGCAGCGCGGGCAGATCCGCGGCGTCGGACGCCCGGATCACCGTGTACTGCTCGAAGTCGCGGGCCCCGGCCTCCTTCACCAGCTTCTGGCGGCGCCCGAGTTCCGCGGCCAGGGCGGTCAGTCCGCGGGCCGCCGTGTACGGGTCGAGGGCGGTGTGCACGCCCACGGTGTGCGGCAGGCGGGCGGCCGGTGCGAGGGCCTCGCCGCCGTCGTGGTGCACGAACAGCAGGTTCAGTTCGTCGGGGCGGTTGGCCACGGCCAGCGAGGTCAGCCAGCCGCACAGCAGTTCCTCCATGCCGGAGCCGGCCGCCCCGGCCACGAGGGCGTGCGGGCCGTCGTCGCGCAGGTCGAGGACGACGGGCCGGCCGGCCGAACCGCCCAGTACGGCCGCCGGTGAGCGGGGGGTGCCCTGCCAGCGTTCGGCGATCCGCCCGGCGGTCTGGCGGGCGGTCGGCAGGTCGAGGTCGAGCAGGTCCGGCAGCCGGCCGGCCAGGTGGCCGGCGGCCGGGGCCGGGTCGTCGCGCAGCGGGGCGAGCAGCCGGGCGAGGGCGTCGAGCTGGGCCGGCACCAGCTGGTCGGGGATGCACCGCCCTCCCTCGCCCGGGTCGCCGTGCGCGGGATCGATGATGCGGAGTCCGGTGCGGTCCGTCAGGAGCGTGGTTCCGTCCCAGTCGTCGAGCGGCTGGGCCTTCTCGGCGAGGCGGATCACGTACACGTCGACCTCGGGGCCGGAGCGGAGCACCTCCTCGGCCCAGGGCGCCGCGCGCAGCGCCGACGGGTCGTCGAGGACCAGGACCAGTGCGGTGCGGCCCCAGAAGGTGCCGGGTCCCTGCTCGCGGAGGCGTTCGTGGATGATCAGCGCGGCCTCGTCGAGGTGCCGGGCGTGTCCCGCGGGGTCCCGGCTGATCCGGACGGGCCGGGCGCCGCGGGCCATCAGTCCGTCGGGCGGCAGCCAGCGGGCGAAGCTCCAGAAGGCCTTCCCGGTCTCGTCGGTGAGCACCCGTACCGCGACGTCGGAGGGCGGGTGCAGCAGCACCGTCTGGGCCACGAGCCAGCCGGCCAGTCTGCGGGCGACGTCGCGCTCGGCCACGATGTCCACGCTGCCGCCGGCCCACAGGGCGAGGACCCGCGGGCCGCTCGGGCTGCGGCCGACGCGCAGGACGAGCCCGTCGGCGTGGCCGGGGGCGCGTTCCCACAGCCGGGTCGGCGAGCCGAAGATCTCGGCGGGGAGTTCGAAGGCGTCGGGGTAGCGCGGCCTGGGCTCGTCGCGGCGGTCGCGTGGCAGCGAGTCCCGCAGGGTGGCGTAGGCCCGGCGCAGGGCCCCGCCCCGGGGCGGTCCCGGACCGTCCGGTGACTCCGGTGCGGGCCGGCTCTCCACGGTCTCCGCGGCGGCGCGGCGGTCGAACGCCAGCGCGCCGCCCTGGCCGGCGGTCACGTACCGCTTCCGGAACCGTGCGAAGCCCTCCGCGGTGAGCCTGAGGGGGGTGTCTCCGTCGGGGCGCGTCTCGCGGGGCGGTGCGCCGAGGAAGATCCGGCAGCCGTCGTACAGCAGGGTGCGGGCCAGTGACGTGTCCGGCGCCAGTAACTCCCCTTCCGCGGTGAAGAGGTCGGGGACGGCCGGGTGCCGGGCGCGGCGGCCGAGCTGTTCGGCGAGGGCCCGTACGGGGGTGGCGGGGTCGGCTTCGACGACGACGTCCAGCTCCGGCCCGGCGGGGGTCACCACGGTGAACGTCCAGCGGGCGGTGGCGGGCGCCGGGTGCCCCGGTGCCCGTGGGGCCGGGAGCAGGGCCGACCACGACGGCGGCCGGGCCGGCCGGGCCCGTGGGTCCGGCTGGGCCTGCGGGGGTGTGCGGCCGACGGTACGGGCGGGCGGCGCGGACTCCGGTGCGGTGTCCGCGCCGAGCAGGGGGGCGGTGACCCTGCCGTCCGGGGCGACGCGGATCTCGTAGCCCGCGCCGGGCAGGTCGTCGGCAGCCGTGCCCACGAGGACGCGCGGGCCGGTCCTGCCGCCGCGGGCGGCGAGCCGGGCGAGGTCCCGGGCCTCGGCGGGCGACGGCTCGATGCCGACCAGGAGGACCCGGCCGGCCGTCGCGGGACGGGTGCGGCGGGGTGCCCAGCCGGTGAGCACCTCGTCGCCCCGCACACCGGCCGCCGCCCGCTCGGTCACCGACTCGATCAGCTCGGGGATGCCGGGGAGCGTCTTCACCCGGTCCGGGAACGCGGCGGCCACCTCGGGCGGCACCCCGACGCAGCTGATGCGGATCTCGTTCGACCACGGTGCTGTGGCCAGTTCGGCGGCGATCGACGCGAGCAGCGCCTGCCGGTGCTCGCCCGGACCGGTCACGGCGCCCAGTCCGGTGCCGGCGTCGAGGTGGAGCAGCAGCCTCAGGTCGTCGTTGCGGCCCACGGTCACGAGGGGGAGGTGGCCGGGTGACCCGGCCGTCCCGTCGGGGGTGACGTACGACTGCGCGGCCTGCCTGCCGAGGAACCACGGGCCGCCGTCGGGGCCGGCCCGCCAGTGGTGGGGCAGCAGGTCGGGCGGGGCGTCGGCCAGCCGCGCGACGATCTCGTCGCCCCAGAGCCAGACGGCGCCGAGTCGCGGCAGCAGGTACGGGTTGTCGGTGATGGGGCGCAGGGCCGGCGCCAGCAGCCGCGCGCCGGCCGGGTCGACGTGCGCCAGGAGGCCGTCGGCGGGGTCCGCGCCGGGCGGGGGGCCGTACGCGTACCGCGTCCGGGGTGCTGAGCGGCTGGGGAGTGACATGGCGCATCCTCGGGTGCCGGCGGTTTCCGGTGGCGGGTTCCGCCGGAGGGACGGGGCGAGGGGCCGGACGGGTCAGCGTTGTGCCGCCGCGCCGGCTTCCCGCGGCGCGGGCAGCGCCACGGTCTGTTCCTGGAGTTGCTGGAGCCCGGCGCGGAACTCGTGGGTCCAGTCCGAGGTCTCGCTCTCGAGGCGTGCCCGGATCCTGGCGACGAGGCCGCCGACGAGGAGCATCCTGCGCTCGATGACCGCTTGTTCCGGCTCTCCGGTGGCCTCCCGGAGCAGTTCCGCGGTCCAGGCCAGGCGGAACTCGTTCAGCTCGCCGCGCAGTGCCTGGGCGGCGGTGATGTCCCGCATCCAGGCGGTGGACAGCCCGAAGAAGTGGTCGAAGCCCTTGCAGCCCGCGGCGGCGGCCAGGAAGACGTAGCCCCAGCCCTGGATCTGCGTGTCCAGGGCGGCGCCGGCCAGCGGCACGACGGTGCCGGTGGTGGCGAGGAGGATCATCAGGCCGCGGACGTAGCGGGACCCGAGGCGCTTGAGCCGTTTGTCGGCGAGGTACCACTCGATGGCGTCCTCGGCTTCCTGCTCGGCCCAGGCGCGCAGCGCCTCGACCGCCTCCAGCCGCTCGGCCGGCGTGCGTGCGACGAGCACCGGGAAGGCCCGGCCCCGTAAGTCACGCTTGCGCGCCTTGCCGTCGCGCGGCCGGGGCGTGGGTGTGCTCCCCGTCAACTCGCCCTCCTCGGCACCGTATGCGAGGAGACGAGGGTAGCCCAAACGGCCGCACCGGGATGCCCGCCGGGAGCCGGGGCCCTTCGCCCGGATCATGCCGAGATGATCCGGACGGAAGGCCCTGACCGGCGGGGGCCCGGGCGGCGCTGTGGCGGCCGGGCGGCTCAGTCCTGCGCGGAGGCCAGCCGCAGGGAGATCGAGTTGATGCAGTACCGCTGGTCGGTCGGGGTCGGATACCCCTCGCCCGCGAACACGTGTCCGAGGTGGGAGCCGCACCGGGCGCACCGGACCTCGGTGCGGACCATTCCGTGGGAACGGTCCTCGATCAGCTCCACCGCGTCGGTGTCCTTCGGGTCGTAGAAGGACGGCCAGCCGCAGTGCGACTCGAACTTGGTGTCGGAGGTGAACAGTTCGGCACCGCAGGCGCGACAGGAGTAGACGCCCTCGGTCTTGGTGTCCGTGTACTCACCGGTGAAGGCCGGCTCGGTGCCGGCCTGGCGCAGCACGGCGTACTCGGCCGGGGTCAGCTCCGCGCGCCACTGCTCGTCCGGCTTGTCGACGTCGTACGACATCAGCTCTCAGCCCCTCTACTGCGACAGGCGTTCCAGGATCAGCGGGCCCAGGTCGGTCACGTCGCCCGCGCCCATGGTGAGAACGAGATCACCGGGCTTGGCCATTCCCGCGATCACCGCCGGGATCGCGGACTTGTCGTGCACGGCGGTCACGTCGGCGCCCGCCGCGCGCGCGGCCTCGATGATCAGCTCGCTGGTCACGCCGGGGATCGGGTCCTCACGGGCCGGGTAGATGTCGAGGACCACCGAGGCGTCGGCGAGGGTGAGGGCCTGCCCCATCTCCTTGCCCAGTTCCTGGGTGCGCGAGAAGAGGTGGGGCTGGAAGAGGACGAGGATGCGGTCGTCACCGGCGGCGGCGCGCATGGCCTCCAGGTCGGCGGTCATCTCGGTCGGGTGGTGGGCGTAGGAGTCGATCACCTGGACGCCGGCCGCCTCGCCCTTGAGCTGGAGGCGCCGCTTGACGCCGGTGTAGGCGGCCAGCGCGGGGGCCAGCTCGGCGGCCGGGACGCCCAGGGCGGCGCCGGCGGCGAGCGCGGCGACCGCGTTGAGCGCGTAGTGCCGGCCGGGCACGGACACCCCGAAGGTGATCTCCTGTCCGTCCAGCACCACGGTGACCCGGCTCCGCAGCCCCTGCGGTACGACCGACAGGACGCGCACGTCGGCGTCCTCGGCCTCGCCGTAGGTCACCACCCGCACCGCGCCCGCGCGCACGCGCCGGGTCAGTTCACGGGCGCCCTCGTGGTCGGCGGAGACGACCAGGGTGCCGCCCTCGGTGACGCGGTCCACGAACGTCTCGAAGGACTCGTAGATCTCGTCCATGGAGGCGTAGTTGGCGTGGTGGTCCAGTTCGACGTTGAGGACGATGGCGACCTCGGGCGCGTACTTGTGGAAGCTGCGGTCCGATTCGTCGGCCTCCGCGACGAAGATGTCGCCCTCGCCGTGCAGCGCGTTGGAGCCGGGCGCGTCCAGGTCGCCGCCGATGGCGTACGACGGCTTCAGGCCCAGCTCCGTCAGGGAGACCGCCAGCATGGAGGTGGTGGTGGTCTTGCCGTGGGTACCGGCCACGGCGATCGGGCGCAGCCCCTGCATCAGGGAGGCGAGCGCGTCGGACCGGTGCACGACCGGGATGCCCAGTTCGGCGGCGCGGGCCAGCTCCGGGTTGTCCTCGCGGATCGCCGACGACACCACGACACAGCTCGCGTCGTCGGCGAGGTGCCCGGCGGCGTGCCCGATGTGCACGGTCGCGCCCAGCGCCCTGAGCGCCTCGGCGGTCGCCGACTCCTTGGCGTCGCTGCCGGCCACCTCGGCCCCGCGCTGGGCGAGGATCTTGGCGATGCCCGACATCCCGGCGCCGCCGATGCCGATGAAGTGCGGTCGGTCCATGGCGGTAGGAAGGCCGGGTGCCATGCGTTTCTCCCCAGAGACGGTACGAGCCAGAGCGCACCTAGCCTATGCGCTCGCGCACCGGGCCCCTCGCAACAGGGCTGCCCGGACCGGCGCCGCCGCTACGCCTTGCTGTGCGAGAAGAGCTTCAGCACCGGCACTCCCACCTTGTGCCGGGCGCGGGAGGCCCAGTCCCGGTGGAAGAACTCCTCCACGTAGTGCGGGTCGGTCAGCACGATCACCTCGTCGGCGCCCACCTCGCCCACGAGCGCCTTCAGCGCGTCCAGCGGGTGATCCGCGACCAGCCGCCCCTCCGCCTCGCTCCCCGCGGCGTGCAGCGCCTGG
Source organism: Streptomyces musisoli (assembly GCF_016741855.1). Classification (GTDB taxonomy): domain Bacteria; phylum Actinomycetota; class Actinomycetes; order Streptomycetales; family Streptomycetaceae; genus Streptomyces; species Streptomyces musisoli. Next base: position 860,625 of record NZ_JAERRH010000001.1, read on the forward strand.
AGCGACACGTCGAGGGCCTGCTCCGCCACGCCGCGCGCCTCGGTGCCCTCCGGGGTCTCCCCCTCGCGGACCGCCTCGTCGAGTTCGCCGAGCGCGATGTCGTCGATGGCCCGCAGCAGCCGGTCCGCCTGGTCGCCGCGGGGCTGGAGCAGCACGTGGAAGAAGACGGGCTCGTCCCCGTGCAAGGTGGTGACGAACTCCACGTCGGCGGACGTCAGGGCCTTCTCGATCATCAGAACGCTTGTGAACACCAGGCGCCTCTTCTCCTTAGAGGGCCCGGCCGGGCCCCTGCGGAAACCATCCTTCCCCGTGATCGCACGGGTACTGCCCCGACTGAGCCCGCCTGCCCGAAGATAACCGGAACGGTAGATTCCGACTCTTTCAGGGGCGACGGTACCGACTGAAGAGAAATCCGTCCTCCTCCAGCAGGGACGCGAGCGCGAACCGGTGCGGAACGGCGACCGACGGCCCCCCGGCGATGCGCTGCGCGCTCCCCGCGGTGAGCGTCGGCGAGACGGTCAGGCACAGCTCGTCCAGCACCTCCGCGGCGATCAGCTGGCCGAGCAGCCGGGGCCCGCCCTCGGTGAGCAGCCGGGTGTGGCCGAGATCGGCGAGGGCCCGGACCGCGCGCGCGGGCTCCACACCCATGCCCTCACCGGCGACCACCACCTGGGCGCCGGCCTTCTCGGCGGCGGCGATCCGGTCGGGGGCGGCCGCGGCTCCGGTCAGCAGCAGCGTCGGCACCAGGGGCGAGGCGAACAGGGGCAGCGTGAAGTCCAGCTCCAGGCTCGCGGTGACGACCGCGATCGCCGGAACCGCGGCCTGACCGGCGGCTTTGCGAGCACCGGCGAACTCCGCACGCACCCGGGCCGGGCGGTACCCCTCCTGCCGCACCGTTTCCGCACCGACGACGACCACGTCCGCGAGCGCCCGCAGCGTGCCGAAGATCCGCATGTCGGCGGCGCTGGAGATGGGCTGCGAGCGGCCCTCGTGCTGGGCCGCGCCGTCGAGGGAGGAGACCATGTTGGCCCGCAGCCAGGGCCGCGGGGCGCCCGCCACGGGCTCCGGATAGGCGTAGGCGGCGGCCAGCTCGGCGAGGTCCCACTCCCGGTCCACGACCGCCGCGGCCCCGGCGGGCCCCCCGGCGGCCGGACCGGGCCCGGCGGGGGCCTGGGCTGCTGTTTCTTCGGTCACAGGGAAGAGGCGTCGCATTCGTGCAGTGTGACACGGCGCTTAGCATGGACAACTGTGTCGTCCTCCACCGCCGCCCCCGGATCCAGCCCCCTGCCCGACGCGGGCCCTTCGTCGCTGTGCGCGCGTGAGCCGCACGTCCCCGCGGATCAGCTGGTCGCCGAGATGGTGCCGCCGCCGCGGTTCGACTCGGTCCGCTTCGCCACCTACCTCCCGGACCCGAACCAGCCCAGCCAGTCCGAGGCCGTGCGGGTGCTGGAGGGCTTCGCGGCCGGGCTGGGCGGAGCGCACGCCGTCGGCGGCGGGAAGCGCGGCTTCTTCGGGTTCGGCAGGGCGAAGGCCCAGCCCCCGGCCGGCCCCCGGGGTGTCTACCTCGACGGCGGCTACGGCGTCGGCAAGACCCACCTGCTCGCCTCCCTGTGGCACGCCACCCCGGCCGAGCCCGCGCTCAAGGCGTTCGGCACCTTCGTCGAGCTGACCAACCTGGTCGGGGCGCTCGGCTTCCAGAAGACCGTGCAGACGCTCGGCGAGCACCGTCTGCTGTGCATCGACGAGTTCGAACTGGACGACCCCGGCGACACGGTCCTGGTGTCGACGCTGCTCGGCAAGCTGGTCGAGGCGGGCGTGGCGCTCGCCGCCACCTCCAACACGCTGCCCGGCAAGCTGGGCGAGGGCCGCTTCGCCGCCGCCGACTTCCTGCGCGAGATCCAGGGCCTGTCGGCCCGCTTCCGCACCCTGCGCATCGACGGCGAGGACTACCGTCACCGCGGCCTGCCCGAGGCCCCGGCGCCCTTCTCGGACGAGGAGGTCATGAAGACGGCCTTCGCCACCGCGGGCGCCTCGCTGGACGACTTCGCGCACCTGCTGGAACACCTCGCCAAGGTGCACCCGAGCCGGTACGGCGCCCTGACCGACGGGGTGCGGGCGGTGTGCCTGACCGGCGTACGGCCCGTGCCGGACCAGTCGACGGCGCTGCGGCTGGTGGTCCTCGCCGACCGGCTCTACGACCGCGAGGTCCCGGTGCTGGCCTCGGGGCTGCCGTTCGACAGGCTGTTCAGCGAGGAGATGCTGAACGGCGGCTACCGCAAGAAGTACTTCCGTGCGATATCCCGGCTCACCGCGCTGGCCCGGGACGCGAAGGGACTGGTCGGCGCCTGACCCGCGGCCGCCATTAGCCGACCGCATACCTGCGGGTCAAGGGCGGGTTCCCGCCACGCGACCCGCGCTTTTCACGCTTCCTTCCGCGCGTAACGCGCAGTTAACCCTGCAAACGACTTTGCAGGGTTAACGTGTTTCTTGACCATCCATTGACCATCACTTGGTACGGACAAGAAACGTGAACACGGCGGAGGGGGGCTCATGTTCCGAGGTGCGACGGCCCGGACCCTGCTCACCCTCCTCGGCGTGACTCTGCTCGCGCTCCAGCTCTTCACCCCCACGGGAAACTTCACACCCGCGCACACCCCCGGTCAGGCGCTGGCCAAGACCCAGACCGGAATCGCACCCTCCGTACAGGCGGTGCGCGACGGGGCGGAGACGGTCCGCGCCCCCGGCCGCCCGGATGCACCCGTGGGCCTGCCGCACGTGCGCGACCGGCACCGCGGCCCGGTGTCCCCCGGGACCGGGGCACACCCCCCGATATCCGGCCGGACGGCCGAGGCCCGCCCGGCGGCATCCGCCGGCGCCCCGCACCACCCCGCCCCCGGATCGTCGAGATCCCGCACACCGGCAGCGCTTCAGGTCTTCCGCTGCTGAGATCCGGGCCGCCCCCCACACACAACCGTCGTTCAAGTCCGACGCGCCGGGCAGGCGCGCCAGGAGGAACCCACACACATGCAGCCCCTCATCGACAACGCCCGTACCTTCGGACAGCGCCCTGAGGAGTTCGCCAAGCTCGCCGAAGGCCAGTCCCCGCAGGTGCTGTTCATCACCTGCTCCGATTCCCGGGTCGTCCCGGCCCTGATCACGGGGGCCCGCCCCGGCGAGCTGTTCGAGCTGCGCACCGCGGGCAACATCGTCCCGCCCCACGCCTCCGAGCACCCCACCGGCGAGGCCGCCACCATCGAGTACGCCGTGGAGGTGCTCGGCGTCCACGACATCGTGGTCTGCGGCCACTCGCACTGCGGCGCCGTCGGCGCGCTGGTACGCGGCGACGACCTGACCGCCGTACCGGCCGTGCGTGACTGGCTGGCGCACGCCACCCCGCGCCCGGCCGGCGCGGCCGAGGACCCTGAGGTCGCCGAGGGCGTGCAGAGCCATGTCCTGACCCAGCTGCTGCGGCTGCGCTCGTACCCCTGCGTCGAGCGGAAGCTGGCGGAGGGCCGGCTGGACCTGCACGCCTGGTACTACGAGGTGCACACCGGCGCCGTCCGGACGCACCGCCCGCAGACCGACACCTTCGAGGCCCTGTGAGCACGCCGATGACCAGTAACCACAGCCTCATATCCCGATTCCCCCATCTGAGGCAGGACTTCGCCGCCTCCCTCGTCGTCTTCCTGGTCGCGCTCCCCCTGTGCGTGGGCGTGGCCGTCGCCTCCGGGGTGCCGGCCGAACTCGGCCTGGTCACCGGCATCGTGGGCGGCCTCGTCACCGGGCTGATGCGCGGCAGCAGCCTTCAGGTGTCGGGGCCGGCCGCCGGCCTGACCGTGCTCGTCTTCGAGGCGGTCGAGGAGTTCGGTCTGCCGGTGCTCGGCGTGATCGTGCTCCTGGCCGGGCTGCTCCAGATCACCATGGGCCTGCTGCGGCTGGGCCGTTACTTCCGGGCCATCTCCGTCTCCGTCGTGGAGGGCATGCTGGCCGGAATCGGCCTGGTGCTCATCGCCGGGCAGCTGTATCCGGCCCTGTCGGCGAAGGCCCCCGACTCCGGCCTGGGCAAGATCACCGGACTGCCGGGGGCGTTCCTGGACGCCTTCGGCGACGGTGACGCCCTGGCCTCGCTCGCGGTGTGCGCGGGCACGATCGCGGTGCTGCTGCTGTGGAGGCACACCCCGGCGAAGGTGCGCGCCGTACCCGGTCCGCTCGCCGCGGTCGGGCTTGCCACACTGGCCGTGCTCGTGCTGGACCTGCCGGTGGCGACGGTGGAGGTGCAGGGCCTGTTCGGCGCCGTCCAGCCGCCGCCGGCGAGCGCCTTCGGCGAGCTGGCCGGCGTCGGGCTGCTCGGCACGGTCGTCGCCTTCACCCTGATCGCGTCCGCCGAGTCGCTGTTCAGCGCGGCGGCCGTGGACCGGCTGCACTCCGGGCCACGCACCCAGTACAACCGGGAACTCGTCGCCCAGGGCGCCGGCAACACGGTGTGCGGGCTGCTCGGCGCGCTGCCGATGACCGCGGTGATCGTGCGCAGCGCGGCCAACGTCCAGGCCGGCGCCCGCACGAAGGCCTCCCGGGTGCTGCACGGCGTCTGGCTGCTGCTCTTCGCGGCCCTGCTGCCCGACGTGCTCGCCTACATCCCGATCCCGGCCCTCGCGGGCATCCTGATCCACGCGGGCGCCAAGCTGGTCCCGGTCCGGGCACTGGCCGCGCTGTGGCGCGAGCACCGGGGGGAGGCGCTGGTCCTCGCGGTCACGGCGGTCTCCATCGTCGCCGTCAGCATGTTCGAGGGCGTGCTCATCGGTCTCGCGCTGGCGGTGGTGAAGACCGCCTGGGAGGCCTCGCACGTCAAGCTGGAGGTCGTGGACAAGGGGGCGGGCCCGGTGGAGGCGCATCTGGCGGGCAACGCGACCTTCCTGCGGCTGCCGAAGATCCTGGACAGCCTGGAGTCGCTGCCCCAGGACCGCCCGGTCCGGCTCGACCTGTCGGGGCTGCACCACCTGGACCACGCCTGCCGGACGGCCCTGGAGAACTGGGCCGCGCGGCACAGCGCGGCGGGCACGGAGCCGGTGCAGCTGGTCACGGCCGCGTGACGGCCCGCCCGTGGGGCCGGGTCGCCGGGGCCTCTCGGCTTACCGGCCCCACGGGCCTATGGTGGCAACAGCAGACATAACCGACCTCTGTACGAGGAGGTCACCATGGTCGACGAGCTTCTGGTCGCCGCGGCGGCGGTCGGCTCCGCCGGTGTGGTGTACCTGGCGGCGGCGGCACGCGTGGTCAAGCAGTACGAACGGGGTGTGCTGTTCCGGCTCGGCCGGGTCACCGGAGACGTACGGGCACCGGGCCTGAACCTGATCATCCCCTTCGTGGACCGGCTGCACAGGATCAACATGCAGATCGTGACGATGCCGATCCCGGCCCAGGAGGGCATCACCCGCGACAACGTCACCGTCCGGGTGGACGCGGTGGTCTACTTCCGGGTGGTCGACGCGGCGAGCGCCCTGGTGAAGGTCGAGGACTACAAGTTCGCGGTGTCGCAGATGGCGCAGACGTCACTGCGGTCGATCATCGGCAAGAGCGATCTGGACGATCTGCTCTCCAACCGCGAGAAGCTCAACCAGGGCCTGGAGCTGATGATCGACAGCCCGGCGGTGGGCTGGGGCATCCAGGTCGACCGGGTGGAGATCAAGGACGTGTCCCTGCCGGACACGATGAAGCGGTCGATGGCCCGCCAGGCCGAGGCGGACCGCGAGCGCCGGGCCCGGATCATCAACGCCGACGCCGAACTCCAGGCGTCCAAGAAGCTCGCCGAGGCCGCCGAGCAGATGTCGGACACACCGGCCGCGCTCCAGCTGCGGCTGCTCCAGACGGTGATGGCGGTGGCGGCCGAGAAGAACTCCACCCTGGTCCTGCCGATCCCGGTGGAGCTGCTGCACTTCCTGGAGCGGGGCGGGCAGGGCGGGCAGCCACCGCCGACGGAGGAGGGGCGGCAGCCGCAGCCCACGCCGCACACCAACGGAGGGCCGCATCCCGGCTAGCGCACCGGGCACCCGTACCGCACACCCGCGGAGGGCCGCATCCCGGCTAGCGCACCGGGCACCCGTACCGCACACCGGCGCGGGGCCGCATACCGGCCGGCGCCTCGGGGCACCCGTACGGTCCCGCGCCCCAGACCCGGACGGAAGGAGCGCCCGTGCCGAAGCATCCGGCCAGGCGGCGGAGCGCGACGCTCCGGGAGCTGCTGCGACTCCCGCCGGGCGAGCGGGTCGACCTCGCCGCGTACGACGCCCGCGCCACACCCGGCGCCCCGGACGGCAAGCAGGCCGCGCTGGCGGACACGGAACGCATGGGCCGGCGTCTGGCCGGGCTCCAGGAACGGCTGTGGGCGGCGGGCACGGCGGGCGACCACCGCCGGGTCCTGCTCGTGCTCCAGGGCATGGACACCAGCGGCAAGGGCGGCACGGTCAAGCACGTCATCGGTCAGTTCAACCCGTCCGGCTGCCGCATCCACGCCTTCAAGGCGCCCACCGAGGAGGAGCGGGAGCACGACTTCCTGTGGCGGATCCGGCGGGCCCTTCCGGAACCGGGCGAGATCGGCATCTTCGACCGCTCGCACTACGAGGACGTGCTGATCGCCCGGGTCCGGCACCTCGCCCCGCCCGCCACGATCGGCAGCCGCTACGGCCTGGTCAACGACTTCGAACGGGAGCTGGCCGAGGACGGCGTGACCCTCGTCAAGTGCTTCCTGCACATCTCCTACGAGGAACAGAAGCGTCGTCTGCTGCGCCGGCTCGACCGGCCCGACAAGCACTGGAAGTTCGATCCGGGCGACATCGACGAGCGCTCCCTGTGGCCCGCCTACCAGGAGGCGTACGAACTCGCCCTGGAGCGCTGCGCGGCCCCGCACGCGCCCTGGTACGTGGTCCCGGCGGACCGCAAGTGGTACCGGAACTGGGCCGTCAGCCGACTGCTGCTGGAGCACCTGCGGGAGCTGGACCCTCGCTACCCGGAGGCCGATTTCGACATCGCGGAGAGCCGGGAGCGGCTGCTGAAGCAGGAGTGAGGGCCGCGGCGGCGCGTCTGCCGCCGCGGCCGCCCCGGGCGCACGTGAGCCTCGTCGGCCGGGGTACCCGGCGGGCATGCGTGAGCAGCGGAAGGTAACCGATTCGTACTGGCTGCGGACCGCTCCCGGGCCGGACCACCCCGCCCTGGACGGGGATCTGGACGTCGACGTCGCCGTCGTCGGCGCCGGCATCGCCGGGCTGAGCACCGCCCACGAGCTGGTCCGGGCCGGGCTGCGGGTGGCGGTGCTGGAGGCCGGGCGGGTGGCGGCCGGGGTCACGGGCTACACCACAGCGAAGCTGACCGCCCAGCACACCCTCGTCTACGACCGGCTGCGGCGCACCCGGGGGCCCGACGGGGCGCGGCTCTACGCCCGTTCGCAGACGGAGGCGGTCGAGCACGCGGCGGCGCTGGTGGCGGAGCTGGGCATCGACTGCGAGTGGGAGACCAGGGACGCGTACACCTACGTCCGGGACCGGGACCGGGCCGAGGAGGTGCGGGCCGAGGCGGAGGCCGCGCGGGAGGCGGGCCTGCCGGCGGTGTTCACCACGAACACGGGGCTGCCGTTCCCGGTGGCGGGCGCGGTCCGGGTGACCGGACAGGCGCAGTTCCACCCGGTCAAGTACCTGCGGGCGATCACCGCAGATCTGATCGCGCGCGGCGGCCAGGTGTACGAGGGCACGCGGGTCACCGGTCTGGCGGAGGCCGAGCCGTGCCGGCTGACGACCGATGCCGGCGCCACGGTGACCGCCCGGGACGTCGTCCTGGCCACCCACTACCCGGTGTTCGACCGGGCCCTGCTGTTCGCCCGGCTCTCCCCGCGCCGGGAACTCGTGGTCGCGGGACCGCTGGGCGACGGCCCGGACCCGCACGGCATGTACATCACCCCCGACGAGAACACCCGCTCGGTGCGCACCGCGCCCTACGGCGAGGACGGACAGCGGCTGCTCGTGGTCACCGGGGAGCACTTCACGCCGGGCACCGGCGATCCGCGGGCCGGTTTCGACCGGCTCGCCGCCTGGGCCGAGGTGCACTTCCCCGGCGTGACGCTGGACCATGCCTGGGCCACCCAGGACAACGAGTCCACCGACACCGTCCCGCTGATCGGCCCGTTCCACGTCGGTGCCCGGCACACCTATGTCGCCACCGGCTTCGGCGGCTGGGGCCTGAGCGGCGGCATCATGGCCGGGCGGCTGCTGACGGCGCTGATCACCGGCGGGGACTGCCCCTGGCGCGAGCTGTACGACCCGCGCCGGCTGAAGTCGGTGGTGCGCGAGGCGCCGTCGCTGCTGAAGACGCAGGCGGAGGTGGCCCGGCACTTCGTCGGCGACCGGCTGAGGACACCGGCCTCCGTGGACGACCTGGCGCCCGGTGACGGAGCGCTGGTCCGGTCCGGCGGCGACCGGCTAGCCGTGCACCGCGACGACGAGGGCGCCCTGCACGCCGTGTCCGCCCGCTGCACCCATCTCGGCTGCCTGGTCTCCTTCAACCGCGCCGAACGCGCCTGGGAGTGCCCCTGCCACGGCTCGCGCTTCGCCGTCGACGGCACGGTGCTCCAGGGGCCGGCGGTCAAGCCACTGGAACGACACGACCTCGACTGACCGAGCCGACGAGTGACCGAGCCGGCGAGTGACCGAGCCGGCGAGCGGGGTGCGGCACGGAGCCGGTGACCGAGGGAGCGGCACGGACCCGGTGGCCGAGGACCCGGTGGCCGAGGAACGGCACGGACCCGGCGGCCGAGGGTCGGGCAAGCCGAGCGGGCGCGTGCGGGCGAGCGGGCTCGGGGCGGGCGAGCGGGCTCGGGGCGTGCGGGCAGGCGGACGACCGGGGTGCACGGGTGGGCGGACTGGGGGGACGGGCGAGCGGGCTCGGGTGACCGAGGAGCGGAGTGGACCCCGGGTCAGAGGACCGGCGTGGGGTTCGGGCGGCCGGGTGGTGGCCGCCCGCCGCGCGGGTGACCGCACCGCCGCGCCATGAACCATATCGCCGTATAAGCACACTTTTCGTCCTACGTTCGCACGATGATCCCAGTAGCACGCCGCATCACCGCCGTCGGCGCCGTCTGCGCCCTGGGCGCGGCCCTCGCCGCCTGCGGGACCTCCGGCCCCGCCCGTCAGGCCCCGGCCAGGTCCACCGTGTCCGTCTCGCCGTCCCCCGCGCGTCCGCCCGTGCTGGCGCCGGGCCCCGGCGGCCTGACCCCGGTCTTCGAACACGGCCCGCGCACCCGGGGCAAGACGGTCGCGTTCACGTTCGACGCCGACATGACCGCCGACCAGGGGCCCCGCGCGGCCGCCGGCGAGCACTTCGACAACCCGGGCCTGATCGCCGCCCTGCGCGCGCTGAAGGTGCCGGCGACCGTGTTCATGACCGGCAGGTGGGCCGAGCAGTACCCCGCCGAGGCCCGCGACCTGGGCCACGACCCGCAGTTCGAGGTGGCCAACCACTCCTGGAGCCACTACGCGTTCACCGCCGACTGCTACGGCCTGCCGACGGTCGACGCCGACGGGATGAGGGCGGACGTACAGCGGGCGTACACCTCCCTCCGCGCGGCCGGCGTGCCGCACGCGATGCCGTACTTCCGCTTCCCCGGCGGCTGTTACGACCAGCGGTCGCTGCGCCGGCTCAGTGGGCTCGGGGTGACGGCGGTGCAGTGGGACGTGGTGAGCGGTGACGCGTTCGCCACGGACGCCGACGCGGTGGTCAAGCAGGTGCTCGACGGGGTGAAACCGGGCTCGGTGGTCGTCCTGCACTGCACCCGCAGCGCCGCCCCGACGACCGAGCGGGTCGTCCGCACGGTCGTACCGGAGCTGCGCAAGCGGGGCTACCGGTTCGTGAAGGTCTCCGAGCTGATCGACCAGGCCGACGGGCAGCGGTGATCCGGCGGGGCCGTCCGAGCCTGAATCGCCTCAAGCCGACGGCCCGGGCCGAGGGAGAGCGGTGATCCGACGGGGCCGTCCGAGCAGATCGGCCAACACCGACGGCCCGGGCCGACGGGCAGCGGTGATCCGGCGGGACCGTCCTACCCTGAAGGCATGAGCGACGAGGACTACTGCACGATCGTCGACGCGGTGAAGCCTGCGAAGGCCGATGGCCCGCCGTACGCGGAGTGCGTGCTGTGCCGGGAGCCGACGGAGTACCCGGAGTCGTACAAGGGCATCACGCTGTGCCCCCGGTGCGAGTGGCAGGAGGCCCAGCGCACCGCGTGCTCCGGATGACCTCCAGCCCACCCGTGCTCCGGACGACCTCCAGCCCACCCGTGCTCCGGACGACCTCCAGCCCACCGTGCTCCGGATGACCTCCAGCCCACCGCGTGCTCCGGTTGACTTCATGGGGACCGGCGGCCGCTGAGCCGGGCCGCCGCGGCGAAGGCGGCGGTCGTGAGCAGGGCCGCGCCGACGAGCGGCAGCAGTTCCACGGGCGGCCGGCCGGTCCGCGAGCCGGTTACCAGGCCGTCGACCGCGGCCTGCGCCGGGGAACCGGCCAGCACCAGCGCGAACAGCGTGCCCAGCAGCATCGCGGGCACCGCCCGGCCGGTCGAGCGCAGCACCGGGTGGCTGGTGAGCGCGCCGACGGCCGTGCCGAGCAGCGCGCAGGCCAGGGCGGCCGGCAGTCCGGCCGCGGCGGCCCGGAGCGGGGCGACGTGGACCCGGTGACCGTTGCTCGCCGGGGCGCTGACGATCGTCACCACCACGGTGGCCACCACGCCGAGCAGGACGGCGGCGAGCAGGGCGGTCAGCAGGCAGGCGAGGTGCGCCCGGGCGGGCCCCCGCGCGGCGGCGACGCACGCACGGGCCGCGGGCGGCTCGCCGGTGACACAGATCCGGACCAGCCAGGCGGCCACCGGCAGCAGGGCGGCGACGGTGTAGCCGAGCGAGTTCAGCACCGGCTGGCCGCTCTGCACCCCGACCCCCAGGAACACGACGTACAGGATCACCGGCGGCAGCCAGCGCTGGGAGCGCAGAAGCAGGTCGGCCTGGTAGCGCACGAGGGGGGTCATGGGCGGCTTCCGGAGTCGGGGGGTACGGCGGCGGGTTCGACACGCTCCACGTGCCACGGCGGCCGGGCCGCGAGCAGGGCGCGCAACAGGACGTCGGAGTGGGAGGCGGGCACGGTCATGCGCGGCTACCAGGGTCGGAGGAAGCGGCGGCGCCCGGTTCGACACGCTCCACGTGCCACGGCGGCCGGGCCGCGAGCAGGGCGCGCAACAGGACGTCGGAGTGGGAGGCGGGCACGGTCATGCGCGGCTACCAGGGTCGGAGGAAGCGGCGGCGCCCGGTTGGACACGCTCCACGTGCCACGGCGGCCGGGCCGCGAGCAGGGCGCGCAACAGGACGTCGGAGTGGGAGGCGGGGACGGTGAGGCGGTGGTTGCCGGTGGTGGTCTCCTCGGTGGAGAGGGCGATCCGTACCGCCTCGGGTGGCAGCGGCACGCCCGACGGTCCCCGCACGGCGACGACGGTGACCGGTCCGGCCGCCGGACTCCCGCTGTCCGTGCGCCGCCTCAGGCCGCCGTCGTGCACGGTGTACGTCGCGTCCGGCACCCCGGCGAGCCGGCGCGGGTCGTGGTCCACGAAGACTACCGCTCCCCCGGCCGCCGTCCGCTCGGCCACCGCCCGCTCCAGCTCGTCCCGCGCCGCCGCGTCGAGCCCGGTCCACGCCTCGTCCAGCACCAGCAGTTCGGGGTCGCCGAGCAGGGCCTGGGCGACGGCGACCTTCTGGCTGCTGCCCTTGGACAGCCGTGTCATCGGCGTCCCGGCGTACGCGCCCGCGCCGAACCGCTCCAGCCAATCGGCCGCACGGCGGGCGGCGTCGGCGCGGGACAGGCCGTGCACGGTTCCGAGGTGGGTCAGGTAGCCGACGGCGGTGAAGGGGAGGGCGGACGGAAACCGCTCCGGCACGTACGCCGTGCGCGGCCGCCCGGTGATCCGGCCCTCGGTGGGCGCGTCGAGCCGGGCGAGCAGCCGGAGCAGGGTGGACTTCCCGGTGCCGTTGGCCCCTTCTATCCGGGTGAGGGTGCCGGGGGCGACGGCGAGGTCGACGCCGCGCAGCACCCAGGGGCCGCGGATGCCGTAGCGGCGACCGACGGCGGTCAGGCGCAGGTCACGGTGCATGGGGTTCGGACGCGGGTCTGGGTTCACGGGGGTCGGACGCGGGTCTGGGTTCACGGGCCTCGGACTCGGATCAGGGTTCACGGGTGTAGGACGTGAATCTGGGGTTCACGGGCCCCGGACGGGGATCTGGGTCCACGGGCCCCGGACTCGGATCAGGGTTCACGGGGCCCCGGACTCGGATCAGGGTCCGCGGGCCTCGGACTCGGATCTGGGTTCACGGGGCCCCGGACGCCAATCAGGGTCACGGGGGGCATTCCGGTGCGGTGGGGGCATGGGTGCGGTCCCGTCAGCTGGTCAGCTGGTCAGCGGGCCATGCCGCGGCTGACTTCGGCCGCCCTGGCGCGCAGCGCCGCGGCCCAGGGGCCGCCGTCCCCCGGCCCTGACATCCCGGCCGCCGAAACCTGCACGTCCGACAGCGGGCCGTCCGGCACCGCTTCGAGCCGGTCCCAGTCGATGTCGATCCCGGCGCGCTGGGCGAGGGCGACGACGGTGGCGACGAACCCTTCGGACAGGGCCAGGACGACGGTGTGCCCCGTCCGCCGGTGCCGGGCGAGCAGGGCGTGCACGAAGACCGCGAAGACGGCTGGTTCGATCTTGCACTCGTCGTTCCGCATCGGCCCGAGGCCGGACGGCAGCTCCAGCTCGGCCTCGAAGACCTCCACCTGCCGCAGGAACAGTCGCGCAGCCCCGTTGGACGGGTTCCAGAGCGTCTCGTCACCGATCTCGAAATACTGGCTCATCAGCCCTCCCCTTCAGTGGATCAAGACGGGACGACACAGCCCGCCGGTTCATCGGACGGCGCCGCAATTTTTCCCGGCCCGGCCGGCCCCGCCTGGCCCAGCCCCGCCCCACCGCCCTGCCTCGCCCAGCCCCGCCGCCCTGCCTCGCCCAGCTCCGCCATCCTGCCTCGCCCAGCTCCGCCGCCCTGCCTCGCCCAGCTCCGCCATCCTGCCCCGCCCCGCCCCGCCCCGGCCCGGCCCGCGTGGGATCCCCGTCCCGGCCCGTGCTGCCTCGCGCAGCCCGGCTCCGCCCCGCCCAGCCCTACCGCCCTGCCTCGCCCAGCTCCGCTCCGCCCCGCCCAACTCCACCCGCCCCGCCCGCGTGGGACCCCCGCCTCGGCCCGTCCTGCCTCGCCCAGCCCAGCCCAGCTCCGCCCCGCCTTGCCCAGCCCGGCCGCCCCGCCTCGCCCAGCCCAGATCCGCCCCGCCCGCGTGCGACCCCTTTCCCGGCCCGCGCGTTGATCGGCCCGGCCGCGGCTTCGTAGGCTGGGCTCCCGTGAGCCACGTTCCAGCACCCTCCGGTGACAGTCCCTTCCAGCCCGCGCACGCCCCCCGCGACGAGGCCCCGCAGTTCGTGCTGCCACTCGTCGCCCGGATCGAGCGGGGCGCCCCTCCCGCCCGTACCGACGCGCTGGAGACTGCCGCCCGCGCCGTCCTCGTGCTCCTCGGCGACGAGCGCGCGCACGGGGACGGGGAGTGGGCCGAGGCGGTGCGGAACTGGGAGGACGCACGGATCCGGAAGGTCGTCCGGCGGGCCCGGGGCGCCGAGTGGCGGCGCGCCGAGGCGCTGCCCGGGATCACGGTGACCGGAAAGTCCGCGGAGGTCCGCGTGTTCCCGCCGATCCCGCTGGACGGCTGGCCCAAGGAGCTGGCCAAGCTACAGGTGTCGGGCACCGAGCTGGACGACCCGGAGCCGCCCGTCGCCGCCGACCCGGCGCAGCCCGTGCTGTGGCTGAACCCGGACCTGGAGATGTCGGCCGGCAAGGCGATGGCTCAGGCCGGCCACGGCGCCCAGCTGGCCTGGTGGGCGCTCTCCGAGGCGGAGCGCACCGCCTGGCGGGACGCCGGCTTCGCGCTGTCCGTCCGTACGGCCGGGACCGCCGACTGGGCCCGGCTGACCGGCGGCGGTCTGCCGCTGGTACGGGACGCCGGCTTCACGGAGATCGCGCCGGGTTCCTGCACGGTGGTCGCCGACCACCCCGCCCTGCGCTGACCACCCCGCGACCGTCCACACCGCGCCGACCACCCGCGATGCCCGAAGAACCGCCCCATGACCACCCGCCCCGCGCTGACCGTCCCGCGACCACCTCGCCCTGCCCTGACCGCTCGCCCTGCGCTGACCATCCCGCGACCGCCCGCACTGCCCTGACCGCTCGCCCTGCGCTGACCGTCCCGCGACCGCCCGCACTGCGCTGACCGCCCACGGGCCGGCCGTGGCCCCACCGCGCGAAGGGCGCCCGGGCGGGGAGGCTTGGGACGTCGGCGCGGCGGGGCGACCGGTACGACAGAAGCCTGCTACCGGAATGCGGGATTCAGCAGTGTGCTTTTGGCATATTCGGGGGCGCCACCGGGCCGGAAGGCCGTGAGCGTCTCGCTCCGGGCACCTCCGCCGGGCCGGAAGGCCGTAGGCGGCTCACTCCGCGCACCCCCTCCGGGCGGAAGACCGTGGGCGGCTCACTCCGCGCACCCCCTCCGGGCCGGAAGGCCGTAGGTCGGCTCGCTCCGGGCGGTGGCGCCGGGACGAGGGCTGTGCGCGTCTCACTCCGGGCGCGGGTCCCAGCGGAACCGCCGGACGGCCACGACCGCACCGGCCGCGCCCCACAGCAGCAGGACGCCGAGGTCCCGCCAGGGCAGGCCGGCACCGTGCGTGGTGAAGGCGCCGAGCAGCGCGTCGTTGAACGGTCGCACCGGCAGCGCACCGGCGATGCCGTTCAGCACGGCCGAGTGGATCGGCATGTAGGTGCCCGAGACGAACACGAGCGGGAACAGCACGAGCTGCACGACCGACGGCGCCGCCTCCGCGTTGCGGATCAGCGAGGCCACCGCGACCCCGAGGGCGCAGAAGGCGCCTGCGCCGAGCACCAGGGTCACCGCCAGCGCGGGCCACTGCGCGGTGGCGGGCAGCGGAACGCCGTAGAGCCTGCCGATCGCCGTGATGAGCAGGACGTCGACGACGCTCACCAGGAGGCAGTGCGCCAGCAGGCCGACGAAGTACGCGGAGGCGGGCAGCGGGGTGGCCCGCACTCGCTTCAGCACCCCGTTCTCCCGCCTCGCCGCGAGCACGATCGCCAGCTGGCTGTAGCAGCAGCCCAGCACGGACACCGCGGCGATGGTGGACACGTAGTACTGGAGCGCGGAGCGCCCGTAGTAGAACTCGCTCTTCCCGATGCCGCCGAACAGCCCGCCGAAGACCGACATGATCACGACCGGGAAGACGAACGTGAAGAACGCGCTCTGCGGGTTGCGCCAGAACGACAGCTGCTCGTAGCGGATCTGATGCCACAACAGGCCGAGGCCACGGCCCGGCGCCTGCCGGGCCGTGGCGCGGGAAGCGGTGACACTCACGGCGCGGTCCTCTCCGGCACGGGAAGCGGTGACACTCACGGTGCGGTCCTCTCCGGAACGAGGCGCGGTGGCGCTCACAGCGCACTCCTCTCCGGCACGGGGCGCGGTGGCGCTCACAGCGCACTCCTCTCCGGTCGGTTCTCCGGGGTGCCGTGGTCGTCGGTGGTCAGGCGGAGGTAGACGTCCTCCAGGCTCGGCCGGTCGACCCTCAGACCGGTGAGCGCGGCGCCGCGGCGCAGCGCCCAGCCGGTGAGCCGGTGCAGGGTCCCGGTCGGCTCCGCGGACTCGACGGTGACCAGGCCGTCCTCGCCGGGCGCGGCGGGAACCGGCAGGTCGTCGACCGTGGTCCCGGGCGGCAGCGCGAAGCGGATCCGGACGTGCGCGGTGTCGCGCCCGCCCAGGGTCGCGGGGGTGCCCTCGGCCACGATCCGCCCGGCGGCGACCACCGCCACCCGGTCGGCCAGCTCCTGGGCCTCCTCCATGTGATGGGTGGTGAGGACGACGGTGGTTCCCGCGTCGCGCAGGTCCCGTACCAACTGCCAGGAGCTCCGGCGCGCGTTCGGGTCGAATCCGGTCGTCGGCTCGTCGAGGAAGAGCAGGCCGGGGTTGCCGATCAGGCCCAGCGCGAGATCCAGCCGGCGTTTCTGGCCGCCGGAGAGCGCCCGGACCTTCTTCCTCTCCAGCCCGGCGAGGCCGACCAGGCCGATCACCTCGTCGGTGTCGCGGGGCGCGGGGTAGTAGCCCGCGTTGCGGGCGACCGTCTCGCGGACGGTGAGGTAGGGCTCGACCGCGACGTCCTGGAGCACCAGCCCGATCCGCTCGCGCAGGGTGCGTTCGGTGGCCTTCTCGCCCGGGTCCAGACCGAGCACGTCGACCCGCCCGGAGTCGCGGGCCCGGAAACCCTCCAGGATCTCCATGACGGTGGTCTTGCCCGCCCCGTTGCGGCCGAGCAGCGCGAAGATCTCCCCGTACCCGACGGTGAAGCCGAGCCCGCGCACCGCGTGCACCGTGCCGTACCGCTTGTGCAGGCCCTCCACCACGACAGCGCCGGTCATGCGCGCCTCCCGGCACCCGGCGGGCGGCGGCCCCCGCCGTCAGGCGCGGACACAGCGGACCTCCACCGTCAGGCCGAGATGGCGCCCGGCCATGCCACGGGCCGCCGTCACACCGAACCGGGTGCGGTCGACCCGCGTGGTGGCACGGACGGTGAAGACGTCCGTGCACACCTCGGAGCGCACGATCGAGAGGCTCGCCGGCCGGGCGACGCCGCACACGGTCAGCGTGCCCGAGACCGTGGTGTCGTCCACCCGGCCGGAGGTGAAGGTGATCAGCGGGTACCGGTCGGTGTCGAGGAACTTCGCCGACCGTACGGCGGCGTCCCGCCGGGCGTTGCCGGTGCGCAGACCGGCCGCCGCGACCTCCGCGTGCACCTGTGACGCGGAGAGCGGCGCGGCCACGTCGACGGTGCCGCCGCGGATCGCGAAGGTGCCGCGCACCGGCAGCAGGCCGAAGACGTGGCTGCTCGTGAACGAGACGGACGACCGGTCCGGGTCGATCAGGTAGCGGCCGAGCCGGGGCGTCGTCGGGACGGTGTCGCCTGTCGTATCCATGCCCCCATTCCACGGCGGCCGGGCCGCGGCGCGGCAGGGCGGGCGGTGGGTTCTCCACCCGACGAAGGGATGCTCATGGTGCCCGGCACACGACTTTCGTAGGGTCCGGCCGGGCAGGAGGTGTCCCGTTCCGTCTGCGGGGCCGGGTCCCGAAAGGCGATGCCCTACGGTGAGCGCCATGACCGACGGAACGGTGAGCGCCATGACCGACGGAACGGTGAGCGCCATGACCGACGGACCGTGGCACTGCCGGCACAAGCGCGCGGTGGACGTGGCGATCGCGGCCGCCTTCGTGCTGCTGGACACCGGCACGACACTGGCCGGCGCCACGTGGTGGCCCGACCACCCCGGCACCCTCGCCTGGGTCATGCTGGGCGTGCAGGCGCTCGCCTGCGCCTCGCTCGCCTTCCGCCGCGCCGCCCCGCTGACCGTCATCGGCGTGCTCGGCGCGTTCACGCTCGCGGTGACCCTGCTCGTCTCGCCGGCGGGCCTGCTGACGCCGGCTCACGGAGGGGGCGTGTGGGCCCCGCTCTCGACCATGCTGGCCGCCTACGGCCCGCTCTTCCACCGGTGCGACCGCCGGACGGCGTACGTCGCGCTCGCCCTCTTCACCCTCGTCGTCATGCGGCCCTGGGAGCCGTCCGTGACCAACATGACGATCGGGCTGCTGCGTACCGCGGTCGGGCCGCTGCTGGCGCTGTACTTCGACACCCGGCGCAGGCTGGTGCAGGCACTGGTCGAGCGGGCCGAACGCGCCGAACGGGAGCGGCATCTGCTGGCCGAGCGGGCCCGCGCCGAGGAACGCGCCCGGCTCGCCGGTGAGATGCACGACGTGGTCACCCACCGGGTGAGCCTGATGGTGCTCCAGGCGGGTGCCCTGCGGGTGACCGCACCGGACGAGGCGACCCGTCGAGCGGCGGAGGACCTGCGCGCCGCGGGCTGCCAGGCGCTGGAGGAACTGCGGGATCTGGTGGGCATCCTGCGCACCGAGCCGGAGGGCGACCGGACCCCCTCGGTGGCGGGCTTCGCCGACCTGGTCGCCGAGTCGGTGGCGGTGGGGATACCGACCGAGCTGATCGAGGAGGGCGACCCGGCGCTGGCCTCACCGGTGGTCGGGCGCACCGCCTACCGGGTGCTGCGCGAGGCGCTGACCAATGTGCGCAAGCACGCACCCGGCGCCCGGGTGCGGGTGCGCGTGGAGTACCAGCACGCCCAGGTGCGGCTGACGGTCCGCAACACGCCGCCGGCCGACGGCCCCCGCAGCGCCCTCGCCGGTACCGGGTCCGGCCTGGGGATCGGGCATCTGCGGCAGCGCATCGAGCTGGTGCACGGTACGTTGCGTGCCGGACCCACTTCCGACGGCGGGTTCGGTGTCGAGGCGACGCTGCCCGCGTTCGTCCCGACCGCGGAATCGGCGGTGCGAGGGTGATGATCCGGGTAGTGGTGGTGGACGACGAGCCGATGGTGTGCGTGTTCCTGCGGACCATCCTCGGCTCGGCCCCGGACATCGAGGTGGTCGACGAGGCGCACGACGGCGCGGCCGGCCTGGAGGCGGTCCGGCGCAGCCGTCCCGATGTCGTCCTGATGGACCTGCGCATGCCCGGCATGGACGGGCTGACCGCGATCGCCCGCGTCAACGAGCTCGCGGACCCGCCGAACATCGTGGTGCTGACCACGTTCGACGCCGACCAGTACGTGCTGCGTGCGCTGCGGGCCGGGGCGACCGGCTTCCTGGTGAAGTCCACCCCGCCGGAGGAGCTGATCGGTCTCGTGCGTACCGCCGCCCAGGGGCACACCGTCCTGTCGCCCTCCGCCGCGCGCCGGCTCGTCGCCGCGTCGACTGACCGGCTGTCGGCCCACGACCGCGCCCGCGAGCTGGTCGGCTCGCTGACCGAGCGGGAGGCGCAGGTGCTGGCCGGTCTCGGCGAGGGCCTGTCGAACGCGCAGATCGCGGCACGGCTGTACCTCTCCGAGGCCACCGTCAAGGGCTACGTCTCACGGACACTGGACAAACTGGGCTGCGTCAACCGCACTCAGGCCGGCCTCCTCGCCCACGACGCGGGGATCGTCGACACCTGAAGCCGCGGGCGTACGGGCCGACACGTGAAGCCGCGGGCTGCTGGACCGGGACCGTCCGGGAGCGGCCGGCCGCCGGAGCGGTGGCCGGCAGGGGGCCGAACCTCAAATGTTGCTCTGAACGCGGCGGGCAGGGGATTCGATGCCGTCCGCCGGGGCCATACCCCCGTCACTCGACGCACGAGCACAGGCCGAGGAGGGGGAAGCACCATGCGGCGACTGGGAACGGGGATCGGCTGGCGGCCGGAGATCGCGGACGCCGTGGAGCGCATGCCGGGCATCGACTGGGTGGAGGTCGTGGCGGAGAACGTCTGCCCCGGTCACATCCCGGAGTCGCTGCTGCGGCTGCGCGAGCGCGGGGTGACGGTGATCCCGCACGGCGTCTCCCTCGGGCTCGGCGGCGCGGACCACCCCGACGAGGGGCGGCTGACGGCGCTGGCCGAGCGGGCGCAGGCCCTGGGCTCCCCGCTGGTGACCGAGCACATCGCCTTCGTCCGGGCGGGCGGCGCGCTCACCGCCTCCCCGCGGCTGGAGGCCGGCCATCTGCTGCCCGTGCCGCGCACCCGGGACGCGCTGGACGTGCTGTGCGAGAACGTGCGGATCGCCCAGGAGGCGCTGCCGGTGCCGCTGGCCCTGGAGAACATCGCCGCGCTGTTCTCCTGGCCGGGCGAGGAGCTGACCGAGGGGCAGTTCCTCGCCGAACTGGTCGAGCGGACCGGCGTACGCCTGCTGATCGACGTCGCCAACCTGCACACCAACCACGTGAACCGGGGCGAGGACCCGGCTCAGGCGCTGGCCGCGCTGCCCCTGGAGGCGATCGCCTACGTCCATGTCGCGGGCGGCTTCGAGCGCGACGGCGTCTGGCACGACAGCCACGCGCACCCCGTGCCGCGCCCGGTGCTCGACATCCTGACCGGTCTCGCCTCCCGGCTCGCGCCGCCCGGGGTACTCCTGGAACGAGACGAGAACTTCCCGGAACCTGTAGAGCTGGAGCGGGAGTTGAACGCCATCCGGGAGGCCGTGACGACCGGCCGCACGCGCGCGACGGAAGCCGCGGCGGGGGAACGCAGGAGGCCGGACAGGCCGGCGGAAGGAGAGACGGGGGCGGCCAGGGCGGGCGAAGGCAAAACGGTGGAAGGCGAGACCGGGGAAGGCAGGACGGCGGCAGGCAAAGCGGCGGGGGAAGGTACGGCGGTGGCGGGCGCCGTCGGCGCGGGGGCCGGGGGTGTCGGCGTCCTGGCGCGGCCGGTGACCGGCGTGCGCGAGCGGCTCGGGGTGGCGCAGGCTGCCGTACTGTCGTCCCTGGTGGCGGGGACGCCGGTGCCGGAGGGGTTCGACCGGGTGCGGATGGGGGTGCAGGCGCGGGCGCTCGCGGCGAAGCGGGCGGGCGTGGTGGCGAAGGTGGCGCCCGAGCTGCCGGTGATCCTGGGAGCGGGGTACCGGGAGGAGTTCCTGGAGTACGCCCGGCAGCGGCCGATGGGCGGGGGATACCGCCGGGACGCGCTGGACTTCGCCGGACATCTGCTGAAGCTGGGGCGGCCGGGGGACGCGGGGGCGCGGCGGGAACTGCGGGAGTGGTGGCTGGACCGCGCGGGCCCGGCCCCACGAAGCCAGGGCCGGAACCTCGTGTCGCGCATGCGACGGGCAGTACGCCGACACCACCCCTGAACACCCACCGAAAGCCCCAAAGGGACGCGAGGAACTGCGCGACCGGCCACCACACACCCGCACCGAACCACCGGCCCAGCATCACCCGCACCCGCACCACGTCCCCGCACCACGAAGACCCGGCCCGCCCCACACATCGCGCATGCCACGGGGACCACCCCGGCACCCACCCCTGAACACCCCTCCGACCAAAGCCCCAAAGGGGCGCGAGGAACTGCGCGGCCGGCCACCACGCACCCGCACCGAACCACCGGCCCCGGCATCACCCGCACCCGCACCGGTCGCCCCCTCACGCACCGCGGGCGAAAGCCCGTCCGCGCCCCCAGTAATATGCCAAGCCCGCACCCGCCCCCAAGCACCCCCGGTGTGCGGTGCAGGAGGCACCATGCGACCGCGTCCCCCCGTCAACGGCCGAGGCATAGTCAGCGGCACCGGGCTCATCGTCACCGCCCTGGCGGCGACGGTCGTCGCCCTGCTCGTCCCGCTCTGGTCCTACGCCGGCCGGCAGGACCCGGCGAGCGCGAACGTCCTGAGCGCACGGACGGTCACGACGCCGTACGGCCCGCTGTCCGAACAGGACCGGGGCTTCGTCACCAAGGTCCGGCTGGCGGGGCTGTGGGAGCTGCCCGCCGGAGAGCTGGCGCTGCGGAAAGGGACGACGCCGGCCGTCCGCACGGCCGGGCAGCACCTCGTCGACGGCCACACCTCCCTGGACGCCCATGTCCGGACCGTCGCCACCCAGCTCGGCGTCGCCCTGCCCAACGAGCCGAACGAGCAGCAGAGCCAGTGGCTCGCCACCCTGGACACGGCCGAGGGCCAGGACTTCGACCGCGAGTTCGCGGGCCTCCTCCGGCTCGCGCACGGCCGGGTGTTCTCGCTGGTCGCCCAGGTCCGGGCCGGCACCCAGAACTCCCTGGTCCGCGATCTCGCCGACGACGCCAACGCGACCGTCCTGGACCACATCAGGATTCTGGAGGCGACGGGCTACGTCGACTTCGGCACACTGTCCCGGGACCTCGCGGCCTCCGCCTCCCCGGTGCCCACCCCGCCGCAGGTCGACCCGAGTGCCGCCGTGCCGGTCACGCCGCCGCCGGGCGATACGAACACCCTGCCGCCCGCCGCGGCCGGTACGTCACCGGCGACGAGCAGCCCCTGACAGCGCCGACACGACTGCCGGTCCCGACGCCCCTGACAGCGCCGACGCCAACTGCCGGTCCCGACGCCGATGGCCCCGACAACGCCGACGGCCCCTGACGGCGAACGCCCTGACGCCCCCTCACACCCTCTGACCAGCACGGGAAACGGAACGTCACATACCGGCAACACTCCGTCCGGATCGTGAAAAGGGCATGGCGTTCGCCCAGGCCCCTGGCATACAAACACGTCATGTTCTGGGTCCTTCTCCTGCTCCTGGCCTGGGCTTTCGCGGGCACGGCCTGCGCCCGGCTCTGCCTGACGGCCGTACGCGCGGCAGCCGCGGACGCGCGTGACGCACCGACGGACCGGGAGCGCGATCTGACGCTGTACGAGGCGGCCTTCCTCTCCGGCGGCCCCGCGCGGGTCGCCGACGTGACCATGGTCTCCATGGCCCGCCAGCGACGGCTGCTGCTCGCGCACACCGGCTGGGCCACCGTCGTGGACCCGCGGGGGCGCGACGAGATGGAGCGGTCCGTCATAGGGGCCATAGGACCCGAGGGGCAGTCGCGGATAGCGCCGGTGCGGGCACGGGCGGCCGGCGCGGAGGCCGTGCACCGGCTGGGCGACGGCCTGGTGCGCGCGGGGCTCGCGGTGCCCGAGGGCGCGGGTACGACCGTGGGATCCGCCGTCCGCCAGGTGCGGGCCGCCGCCTGGGCCGTGGCGGCGCTGGGCGCCACCGCGCTGCTGCTGCCCGTGCAGACCGGGACGCCGCGCCTGCTGGTGGGCCTGTGGTTCACCCTCCCCCTCACGCTGGCGCTGAGCTGCCTGGCCATCGCCCGGTTCGAGGTGCACCCGTACTCGCGCTGGGCCTCCCCCGCCGGACAGCGGCTGCTGAGCGCGCTGGCCGGGAAGCCGGCCGGTGACGAGGGATCGTTCCTCACCTCCGTCGCCGTACGCGGGATCCGCGCGATCGGCGAGCCGGAGCTGCGCGCGGCCTTCACCCACCGCGACCAGCCCTGGCGGGAGTGAGGGCGGCGACTTCGAGCGGCGCATAGGGGGCAAAGGCGCCGACACCGGCAGGGTGGTGCTTGCCTTCCCTCACAGCCGAACGAAATATCCCTTTTGTGGTCGCCGGGCCGTGGCAGCCGTGCCATCGCCGCCGCGCACCGAAGGGATACGCGATGAAAGCTGCCGCCCTCTACTCGACCGCCGGGTCCTTGCTCCTGACCACCCTGGCGGCGGCCCCGGCGGGCGGCGCGCCCGGCACCCCGGACGCCCACGGCACAGCGGAGCTGCACGGCACCGCGGTGGCCGTGGCCCGCGCCCGGGCCGCCGGCATCGACTTCGGTCCGTGCTCCGCCGCCGAGGTGCCGCAGGCGCCGGCCGGGGTGCGGTGCGGCACCGTGTCCGTCCCGCTGGACTACGCACACCCCGGCGGCAAGCAGATCCGGCTGACGGTCAGCCGGATTCCGGCCACCCACAAGGACCCGCACAACAGCAAGCGGAAGGTCCCCCGGCAGGGCGCCCTGGTCTACAACCCGGGCGGCCCCGGCGCGTCCGGCATGTACTTCCCGCTGATCGGCACGATCCGGGAGTGGAAGCGGATCGCCGCCGCCTACGACCTGGTCGGCTACGCCCCGCGCGGAGTGGGCCGTTCGGCCCCGCTGTCCTGCGAGGACCCGAAACGCTTCGTCAAGGCGCCCACCACGTCACCCGCGCACCCGTCGGAGGCGTACAAGCAGCAGCGGATCGCCCAGGCGAAGGCGTACGCGCGGGGCTGCGCCCAACGGGCCGGCGCCGCGCTCCGGTTCTACAACTCGCTCGACAACGCCCGGGACCTGGACGTCCTGCGGGCCGCGCTGGGCGAGGACCGGCTGACCTTCATGGGGGCGTCGTACGGCACCTACCTCGGCGCGCTGTACGGGGCGATGTTCCCCTCGCACGTGCGGCGCATGGTGCTGGACTCGGCGGTGAACCCGGATCCGCAGAAGATCTGGTACCGCAGCAACCTGGACCAGTCGGCGGCGTTCGAGGAACGCTGGGCGGACTTCCGCGACTGGATCGCCCGGCACGACGACGTGTACCGGCTCGGCGCCACACCCGCGAAGGTGCAGCACAGCTACGACACCGCCCGCGAGCGGCTGGCCCGGAAGGCGGCGGGCGGGAAGGTCGGTCCCGGCCAGCTCCAGAACGCGTTCCTGACGGCGGGCTACTACGACGACTTCTGGGCGAGCCGGGCCGCGGCCCTCTCGGCGTACCTGCACGGCGATCCCGGGCCGCTGGTCCGGCTGGCCGCGCCGAGCCCGGAGACGGCCGCCGAGGCGGAGAACGGCCGGGCGGTGTACACGGCCGTGGAGTGCAATGACGCGCCGTGGCCGACGGACTGGAGCGTGTGGGACCGCGACAACACGCGGCTCGCCCGGGTGGCGCCCTTCGAGACCTGGGACAACGCGTGGATGAACCTG
Organism: Streptomyces musisoli; assembly: GCF_016741855.1. Taxonomy (GTDB): domain Bacteria; phylum Actinomycetota; class Actinomycetes; order Streptomycetales; family Streptomycetaceae; genus Streptomyces; species Streptomyces musisoli. Next base: position 885,094 of record NZ_JAERRH010000001.1, read on the forward strand.
CCCTGCGCCTACTGGCCGGCGCCCCGGCAGAAGCCGCTGGACGTGCGGACCGGGCCGGGTGAGCTGCCGCCGGTGATGGTCCTGGCGGCCGAGCGGGACGCCGCGGCCCCGTACCAGGGCGCCCTGGAGATGACCCGGCGGCTGGCCGGCTCGGTGCTGGTGACGGAGCGGGACGCGGGCACGCACGGCATCGCAGGCGGCCCCAACAAGTGCGTCAACGGGCATCTGGAGGCCTACCTGCTGGAGGGCCGTCTTCCGGCGCGGCACGCGTCCTGCGCACCGCGCCCGGAACCGGTCGCCTCCGGCGGTACGGCCGACAAAGGGGACCGGCGGGAGGCGTTGAAGGGCAGGGGCAGGGCGCGCTAGCAGGCCGCCCGCCGGCTGCAGCGCCGGCCCTGGCCGTGTCGGGCGGCCCACCGGGGTGTTGCCGGATGGGCGCCGGCGGCTGCGGGGGCGTCGTGGCTTGTCGCGCGGTTCCCCGCGCCCTTGCAGGGGCGAACCGCCGGAGGCGCACCGCCGGAGGTGCCCCGCCGGAGGTGCGCCCCTTCGAGGGGTCAGGCCAGGCCCGCGACCAGGTCGGCGACGCTCTTGCGGCGGCCGGTGAAGAAGGGGATCTCCTCGCGGACGTGCATCCGGGCCTCGGAGCCGCGCAGGTGCCGCATGAGGTCGACGATGCGGTGCAGCTCGTCGGCCTCGAAGGCCAGGACCCACTCGTAGTCGCCGAGGGAGAACGAGGCGACCGTGTTGGCGCGCACGTCCGGGTAGCCGCGGGCCATCTTGCCGTGGTCGGCGAGCATGCGGCGGCGGTCCTCCTCGGGCAGCAGGTACCAGTCGTAGGAGCGCACGAAGGGGTAGACGCTCACGTAGTCGCGGGGCGTCTCGTCGGCGAGGAACGCCGGGATGTGCGAGCGGTTGAACTCGGCGGGGCGGTGCAGCGCCATGTTCGACCAGACGGGCTCCAGCGCCCGCCCCAGCCTGGTGCGCCGGAAGAGGTTGTACGCCTCCTGGAGCTGGTCGCTGGTCTCGGCGTGCCACCAGATCATCACGTCCGCGTCGGCGCGCAGACCGGAGAGGTCGTAGGTGCCGCGGACCGTCACGTCCTTGGCGGCGAGCTGGTCGAACAGCTCCTGGACCTCGTCGGCGTATCCCGCGCGGTCCTCGTGCAGTACGTCCTTCAGCTTGAAGACCGACCAGAGGGTGTAGCGGATGACCTCGTTGAGGTCCTTGGCCAGCTTGCCCTTGTTCGGGATCCTGCCGGACTCGGTGGTGGGGGCGTCGTCACTCATGGTCCCTATTCTCCCGCTCCGCCGTGCAGGCTCTGCACCGGGTTGGCACTCAGCTCCGCCACCCCCGACCGGTCGCCGGCCAGCTGGTCCACCGCCGCGTACGCGCTCGCGATGCACGCCGGGACGCCGACGCCGTCGTACTGCGCGCCGCACACCGCGAGCCCCGGGAGCTTCGCGACCTGCTCGCGGATACGGGCCACGCGCGCGTGGTGCCCCACCGGGTACTGGGGCAGGCCGTCGGTCCAGCGGGTGACCCGGGTCTCCAGCGGCACGGCGTCCAGGCCGGTGGCCTCCCGCAGGTCGTGCCGGGACACCTCCACCAGGCCGGCGTCGTCGCGGCCGAGCACCTCCGTCTCGCCGTGGCGGCCCACGGACGTGCGCAGCACGACCACGTCCGGGTCCTCCTCGGCGATCCAGCCCCACTTCTGCGAGGCGAAGGTGGAGGCCTTGATGGTGCGGCCGTCGACGGGCGGCACCAGGAAGCCGCTGCCCTCGGGCAGGCCCAGGCCGGCGCGCCGGTAGGCGAGGGTGATCAGCGCCATCGAGGCGTACTCGACGGCGGCCAGTTCGGCGGCGGCCCCCGGGGACTCGGCGCGCAGCAGCCCGGCGGCGGCCGGAGCGGGTACGGCGACGATCACGGCGTCGGCGTGCAGCACCCGCTCGCCGGCGGTGATCCGCCAGCCGCCGGCCGCCTCCCGGCGCAGTTCGCGGGCGGGCGTGCCGGTGAGGATCTCGCCGCCCCGGGCGCGCACCGACTCGGCGACCGCGAGCGGCAGCCGTCCGACGCCGCCGGCGATGCCCATGAAGACCGGGCCCGTCTGCGGGCTCGCCGCGGCCTTGGCCTGGATCTCCCGGACGCCCTCGGTGAGGGAGGTGTGCGCGCGGGCGGCCTGGAAGAGCTGCGGGACGGCCGAGCGCATCGAGATGCGGTACGCGTCGCCCGCGTACACCCCGCCGAGCAGGGGTTCGACCAGCCGGTCGACGACCTCCCGGCCGAGCCGGGCCGACACGTACTCGCCCACGGCCACGTCGTCGCCGACCTCAGTGCGGGGCAGGCCGGCGTCGCGCTCGATGCGGGCGAGGCCCTCGTCGGACAGGACGCCGGAGAGCGCGGTGGCGGTGCCGGGCACGCCCATCACATGACCCTTGGGCATGGGCCGCAGGGCGCCCCGGGTCCAGATCGAGGCGGTGGCGGTGGCCGGCGGCTGGAGCTGCTCGCCCAGTCCCGCCTCACCCGCGAGGGCGACCGCCTCGGGGCGGCGGGCGAGCAGGGACTCCGCGCCCAGGTCGACCCGCACGCCGGCGATCTCGCCGGGCAGCAGCTTGCCGCCGACCCGGTCGCCGGCCTCCAGCACGGTCACGCGCGCTCCGCGCCCCAGCAGCCGGTGCGCGGCGGCCAGCCCGGCGATGCCGGCCCCGATGACGACGACGTGCCCCAGGCCCCTACCCGTTGTGCTCATGTCCCCCACTCTCTCAGACCCCGCCGGCACCCCCGAGGGAGCCCGGTGTCCGGGACGAGTCCGGACCGTGACCGCATCGGAACCGCGGACCCCCAACGTTCCCGCCCGGCCCGGCGTCGAAGAACCGTCACGACCACGGCCCTCGGGGGTACCGCTCATGCGCACACCACGCTCCACCCGCTCCGCCCGGCCCGTCAGGGCACTGACCGGGCTCCTGCTCGCCGCGTCCCTCGCGCTCGCCGGGTGCAGCGGCGCCGGCGACTCGGGCGGCGGCTCCGCGAAGGCCGCCTCGGACGCCGACGCCGCGCAGGCCGGCGCCCCCGGCGGCACGGAACACGGAAAGGCCACGCGCGCCGCGCCCCGGCTCACCCCGGACGCGATCATCCGCACCGCCTCCCTGACCGTCGAGGTCGAGGACGTACCCAAGGCCCTGCGGGCGGCCCGGACGACCGCCGAGGACGCGGGCGGCTACGTCGGCAGCGAGACCACCGGCCGGGACGCCGACGGCCACGAGCACACCAGGGTGGTGCTGCGCGTGCCCACCGGGAAGTACGACGAGGTCCTCACCGGCCTCCAGGGCACGGGCCGGCTGGTCGACCGCACGGCCAAGGCGGTCGACGTCACCGACCAGGTGGTGGACGTGGACAGCCGGATCAAGTCGCAGCGGGCCAGCGTGGACCGGATCCGCGCGCTGATGGAGAAGGCGGACAAGCTGAGCGACGTCGTCGCGCTGGAGGGCGAGCTGAGCACCCGTCAGGCCGATCTGGAGGCGCTGCTGGCCCGGCAGGCGTCGCTGGAGGACCGTACGAGTCTGGCCACCATCACCCTGTCGCTGTCCGAGACCCCGGTGCGGCAGGCGGACGACTCGCCGGGCTTCACGGACGCGCTGTCGGGTGGCTGGCACGTGTTCGTGGCCATGCTGCGCTGGATCGCCCTCGCGCTCGGCGCCGCCCTGCCGTTCGCGGCCCTCGCCGCACTGCTTGCGGTGCTGTGGCGGCGGATCGTACGTCCCCGTCTGCCGCGCCGCCCGGCGCCCGCGCCCGCGACGACCGCGCTCGGCCCGCTGCCGTCGGCCCGCCCGGTGCCGGACCCCGCCGCGGAGGCCGGGGAGGGGGGCCGGGACTGAAATGCCCGCGCCCCGTAGCGTGTTCCCATGAGCATGAGCGGTGGACGGGGCAGCGGCGGCAGGGAACGGCTGGTCGTGATCGGGGGCGACGCCGCGGGCATGTCCGCGGCGTCGCAGGCACGGCGGCTGCGGGGGCCCGGGGAGCTGGAGATCGTGGCCTTCGAGCGCGGCCACTTCAGTTCCTTCTCGGCGTGCGGCATCCCGTACTGGGTGGGCGGCGAGGTCCCGGACCGGGACCGGCTGATCGCCCGCACGCCCGAGGAGCACCGCGCGCGGGACATCGATCTGCGGATGCGCACGGAGGTCACGGAGATCGACCCGGCCGGGCAGCGGGTACGCGCGCGTGACGTCGACTCGGGCACCGAGTCCTGGACGGAGTACGACAAGCTCGTGATCGCCACCGGCGCCCGGCCGGTACGCCCGGACCTGCCCGGCACGGACGCCCCGGGCGTGCACGGCGTGCAGACCCTCGACGACGGCCAGGCCCTGCTGGAGACGCTGGCACGCACGCGTGGCCGCAGGGCGGTGGTCGTGGGCGCCGGCTACATCGGTGTCGAGATGGCCGAGGCGCTGATCAACCGGGGCTTCGAGGTGACGGTCGTCAACCGCGGCAGGGAGCCCATGTCCACGCTCGATGCGGACATGGGCCGGCTGGTGCACCGGGCCATGGAGGGCCTCGGCATCACCATGGTGAACGACGCCGAGGTCACCAAGCTCCTCACCGGCGAGGACGGCCGGGTCCGGGCGGTGGTCACCCAGGACGCCGAGTACCCCGCGGACCTGGTGATCCTGGGCATCGGTGTCCGCCCGGAAACGGCCCTCGCCCGGGCGGCCGGCCTCCCGCTCGGGGCCCACGGCGGTCTGCTCACCGACCTCGCGATGCGGGTGCGCGGACACGAGAACATCTGGGCGGGCGGCGACTGCGTGGAGGTGCTGAACCTGGTCTCCGGGCAGGAGCAGTACGTTCCGCTCGGCACCCACGCCAACAAACACGGCCAGGTCATCGGCACCAACGCCGGCGGCGGCTACGCCACCTTCCCCGGTGTCGTCGGCACCGCGGTGAGCAAGGTCTGCGACCTGGAGATCGCCCGCACCGGCCTCAGGGAGAAGGACGCCCGCCGGGTGGGCCTGCGGTTCGAGACGGTCGTCATCGAGTCGACCAGCCGCGCCGGTTACTACCCCGGCGCCGCCCCGATGACGGTCAAGATGCTCGCCGAGAGCCGCACGGGCCGGCTGCTGGGCGTGCAGATCGTCGGCAGGGAGGGGGCGGCGAAGCGGGTCGACATCGCGGCGGTGGCGCTGACCGCGCGGATGACGGTGGAACAGATGACGGCCCTGGACCTGGGCTACGCCCCGCCGTTCTCACCGGTGTGGGACCCGGTCCTGGTGGCGGCGCGGAAGGCGGCGGCGCAGGTACGCCGAGGGAGCCTCTGACCCGGCACGGGGCCGTCCGGCGCCCAGCCGTCCGGCGCCTTGCGTCCGCGGCCGGGCCGCCGTCGGCCTGCGCGCAGGCCGACACCGTGCAAGAGGCGGCGTCTAGGCCGTCCCGCTCATCCGCGGCAGGGAGGTCACACCCGCCCCGGAGGAGACGGCGGCCGGCTGCTCCCCCGAGGGCTTCGCGTGGGAGGCGGACGGGCGGATCGAGCGCAGGCGGTGGCTCACCGCCTCGTCCAGCGTGACCGGCCGCTGCATCTGGGAGGCCAGCCGCCCGGCCTCCTGGCCGAGTCGCGCGACATCCTCCCAGGGAAGCCGTACCACCAAGGACAGCTCGGCCTCGCCATCGGGCAGGGCGTGCATCGCCGGAACCTGCGGAGCGTTCGTCATCGCCTGATCCTCACGTCGGTTGAGGAAAGATACGCACGCCCACCCGGCGGTGTTCACCGGTTCACCCGCCACATCGCGGGCACTACTTCTGTGTGGTCATCCCCGTCCATGACGTGAACCCGGCGCGCCGCACGCCCTGGGTGACGTACGCGCTCATCGCCGCCAACGTGCTGGTGTTCATCACCACGCCCGGCACGGCCGGCTCCGTGGCCGGCGCCGACGACCTGGCGCAGCTGTGCCATCTCCAGGCCTTCCTGGACCACTACGCGGCGGTACCACGGGAGCTGATCCACCATCAGATACCCCGGCTGGTCCCGACCGGAGACGTCGGGATCGGCCCGCACGGCCCGGGCTGCGTGGTGGGACCGCCCGCCTACGACAAGTCGCCGGCGCTGTCGGTCTTCACGGCGATGTTCCTGCACGGCGGCTGGCTGCACCTGCTGGGCAACATGCTCTTCCTGCTGATCTTCGGCAACAACGTCGAGGACCGGATGGGCCACATCCGCTACTTCCTCTTCTACGTCGTCTGCGGCTACGCGGCCGGCTACGGCTTCGCGCTGCTCAACGCCGGCTCCGCCGAACCGCTGATCGGTGCGTCGGGCGCGATCGCCGGGGTCCTCGGCGCCTACATCGTGCTGTGGCCGAAGGCGCGGGTGTGGGTCCTCGTGCCGTTCCTGGTCTTCCTGCCGCTGCGGCTGCCCGCGTGGCTGGTGCTGGGCTTCTGGTTCGCACTCCAGGCGGTGTACTCGTCCGGGCACGGGGTGTCCGGCGCCGGCACGGTGGCGTACGCGGCGCACGTGGTCGGCTTCGTGGTGGGCATGCTGCTGGCCTGGCCGCTCAAGCCCGGCACACCTCCCCCGCCGGAGCCGCCCGGCCTGCTGTTCGGCAGGCGGGCGCGGCCGCACTACTCCTGGTGAGTCAGCGCGCGGTGGCGGTGTGGACGTACTCCACGAGCCGGGTCAGCGCGTCCGGGTCGGTGTTCGGCATGACACCGTGGCCGAGGTTGAAGACGTGCCCCTCCAGGCCGGCGGCGGCGTCGAGCACCTCGCGCGCCTTGGCCTCGACGGTGTTCTTGTCGGTGAACAGCACGGTCGGGTCCAGGTTGCCCTGGAGCGCCTTGCCGGGGCCGACCCGGCGCACGGCCTCGTCCAGCGGGACGCGCCAGTCGACGCCGACGACGTCCGCGCCGGCCTCGCCCATGAGCTTCAGCAGCTCGCCGGTGCCGACACCGAAGTGGATGCGCGGGACGCCGTAGCCGGCGACGGCCTCGAAGACCTTCGCGGAGGCGGGCATGACCGAGCGCCGGTATTCGGCCGGGGCGAGCGCGCCGACCCAGGAGTCGAACAGCTGCACCGCGCTGGCGCCCGCCTCGATCTGCACCTTCAGGAAGGCGGCGGTGATGTCGGCGAGGCGGTCCAGCAGGTCGGCCCACAGCTCGGGGTCGCCGTACATCATCGCCTTGGCGTTCTCGTACGTGCGCGAGGGACCGCCCTCGACCAGGTAGCTCGCGAGGGTGAAAGGCGCGCCCGCGAATCCGATCAGCGGGGTGGCGCCCAGCTCGTCGGTGAGCATGCCGATGGCCTCGGTGACGTACGACACGTCCTCGGGCGTGAGGTCGCGCAGCCGGGCCAGGTCGGCGCGGGTCCGGATGGGCTCCTCGACGACCGGGCCGATGCCGGGCTTGATGTCGAGGTCGAGGCCGATGGCCTTCAGCGGGACGACGATGTCGCTGAAGTAGATCGCCGCGTCCACGTCGTGCCGGCGCACCGGCTGGAGCGTGATCTCGGTGACCAGCTCGGGCCGCATGCAGGACTCCAGCATGGGGACGCCCTCGCGCACCTTGCGGTACTCGGGCAGCGAGCGGCCGGCCTGGCGCATGAACCACACGGGGGTGTGCGGCACCGGTTCGCGCCTGCACGCCTTGAGGAAGGCGCTGTCGTACGTCGCTGTCGGCTGCGTGGTGTCTTTGGCGGTCACGAGGCAAGTTTCGCATGCCGCCGATTCCGGCCCGCCCGGCACCGGGTGCCCGGTGCGCGGGGTGGCGGCCGGATGCCCGCGCCGGCCGGCGCGGGTACCGGTCCCCGGAGTGCGGGCAACGGCGCGGGGGGCCGCCGACGGACCGCACCGGCACGCCGGCGGCCGGGTGCGCGAGGTGGCGCCGGCGGCGCGGTGGCCGCCGGCGCGTGCGTCGGTCACGAGCGGTGTAGTGGGTGTCTTGCCCTGCACGAGGGCCCGCTTCCCCTTACTCTTCCCCGCATGGCTGCGGCTCACGGACGAATGTCGGACAGCGCTGATGGAATGGGCGACGTGAAGGACACCGAGGATGCGGACCGGCACTCCGGTACGTCGGGGCCGCCGGCCTTCCGGGCCGCCGTGGAAGCCCTGCGCAGCAGCCGGCTGCGGCCGCAGGTCGAGGTGGAGCCGACGCCCGCCCCGCAGCGGCTCGCCCCGTACGCGTACGCGCTGGAGGCGGTGGTGGTCGACGGCGAGCAGGAGCTGGCCGACGGCCGGCTGGTGCTGCTGCACGACCCCGCCGGGCACGAGGCGTGGCGGGGCACGTTCCGGCTCGTGACGCTGGTGCGGGCGGAGCTGGAGCCGGAGATGGCGGCCGATCCGCTGCTGCCCGAGGTGTGCTGGTCCTGGCTGACCGGGGCGCTCCAGGCGCGCGGGCTGGGCTACGGCGAGCCGAGCGGCACGATCACGCGGGCCGGCTCGCACTACTTCGGCGGGCTGGCGGAGCGGCCGGCCGCCTCGCAGATCGAGATCCGGGCGTCGTGGACGCCCCGCGAGGGCCTCGCCGGGGTGCCGGACACCGCCGCCCACCTGCTCGCCTGGTGCGATCTGCTGGCACAGGTCGCGGGTCTGCCGCCGGCCGGTCCGGGGGACGCGTCGGTGGTGACGCTGCCGCAGCGCAGGGGTCCGCAGTCCCGCTGAGCGGTCGCCGCGAAACGCCTTATTGACCATCTCTTTGTCGATACGGCCACTTTGCGCACTCGAATCGCACTCGCTCGAACCGACTCGATCTTCGGATGATCGATCGCGTGTCCGAATTGCACAGATTGTTACTCACTAGATCGTGATCATTCTCTAAAGGCGGACGAGTTTGCTGCCGAAGACGACTGTGACCTTGAAAGCACGGTTCGTCCCGGCTGACTCCCCACAAGCCGGCCCCGTCCCCCACCCAGGAGGCCTGGTGTCCGTTCTCCTTGAGCAACCCGCAAGCCTGGTCGCCTACCGCCCGAACAAGCCGACCGCCATGGTGGTCGTGGCCGACCCGCGCGTCCGCTCCACCGTCACCCGCCACCTGTGGGCGCTCGGCGTGCGCGATGTCATCGAAGCCTCGTCCATCGCGGAGGCTCGTCCCCGCATCGGCAACCCGCGCGACATCTGCGTCGCCGACGTCCACCTCCCCGACGGCTCCGGCCTCACCCTGCTGTCCGAGACCCGCGCCGCGGGCTGGCCCAACGGACTCGCGCTCTCCGCCGCCGACGACATCGGCGCGGTCCGCAACGCGCTGGCCGGCGGGGTCAAAGGCTATGTCGTCACCGGCACCCGCACCAACATCGGGCTCCCCACCCGACCCGGTGCCGCCCCTCTCGGTGCCGCCGCCCGCATGCACCGCCGCCCCCCGGGTGCCCCGAGCCACCCGGGCGGCTACCGGGAACTGTCCGGACGCGAGGTCGAGGTGCTGCGGCTGGTCGCGGAGGGCCAGTCGAACAAGGCGATCGGCGTCTCCATGGGCCTGTCCGCCCTCACCGTGAAGAGCCACCTCGCCCGCATCGCCCGCAAGCTGGGCACGGGTGACCGGGCGGGCATGGTGGCCGTGGCCCTGCGCACCGGGATCATCCACTGAGCCCACCCGATACCCCCTTCGGCGGAATCCCATATTCCCTCAGGTGAACCGCGCCCTGCCGTGAGCTGACTGGTTTATGCCCCTCCCGTGCCCGTCGACGGAACGTTCCGTCGACGGGCGCCGTCCGCACACGGATACCCTTGACAGGTGACCGACGCCCAAGAGACCACAGCAGACAGCTCCCTGCGCACCACCGGAGGCACTCCTCCGGACGACGCCGGATCTTCTGTGCTGGGGGCGCCGACTCCGTTGCTCGAACCCCGCGAGGGCATTCCGCCCGTGATCGCCGACCAGGCGGCCCTCGCCAAGGTGATCGCCGCCTTCGCCGCCGGCTCCGGCCCGGTCGCCGTGGACGCCGAGCGCGCCTCCGGCTACCGGTACGGCCAGCGCGCCTATCTGGTGCAGCTGCGCCGCGAGGGCGCCGGCAGCGCGCTGATCGACCCCGTCGCCTGCCCCGACCTGTCCGGGCTCGGCGAGGCGCTGTCCGGCGTCGAGTGGGTGCTGCACGCGGCCACCCAGGACCTGCCCTGCCTGCGCGAGATAGGCATGGTCCCGTCCCGCCTGTTCGACACCGAGCTGGCCGGCCGGCTCGCCGGCTTCCCCCGGGTCGGTCTCGGCGCCATGGTGGAGGGCGTCCTCGGCTACGTCCTGGAGAAGGGCCACTCCGCCGTCGACTGGTCGACCCGGCCGCTGCCCGAGCCGTGGCTGCGGTACGCCGCGCTCGACGTCGAGCTCCTGGTCGACCTGCGCAACGCCCTGGAGAAGGAGCTGGACCGGCAGGGCAAGCTGGAGTGGGCGCTCCAGGAGTTCGACGCGATCGCGACGGCGCCGCCGGCCGAGCCGCGCAAGGACCCCTGGCGCCGCACGTCCGGGATGCACAAGGTGCGCCGGCGCCGGCAGCTCGCCGTCGTGCGGGAGCTGTGGCAGACGCGGGACCGGATCGCCCAGCGCCGGGACGTGTCGCCGGGGAAGGTGCTGAGCGACGCGGCCATCGTGGAGGCCGCGCTCGCCCTGCCGGGCAATGTGCACGCCCTCGCCGCGCTGAACGGGTTCGGACACCGCACGGGGCGGCGGCAGCTGGAGCAGTGGCAGGCCGCGGTGGACCGGGCCAAGGCGCTCCCGGAGACCGGGCTGCCGCAGCCGGGGCAGCCCGTGACCGGGCCGCCGCCGCCGCGGGCCTGGGCCGACAAGGATCCGGCCGCCGCGGCCCGGCTGTCCGCCGCCCGGGCGGGGGTGTCCGCCCTCGCGGAGCGGCTCAACATGCCGCAGGAGAATCTGGTGTCCCCGGACACCGTGCGGCGGATCTGCTGGGAGCCGCCGAAGGTCCTCGACGCCGGGACCGTGGAGGGTGCGCTCCGCGGGTACGGCGCGCGTCCGTGGCAGGTCGAGCTGGTGACGCCCGTACTGGTGGACGCGCTGCGGGTGAAGAGCGCCTAGCGGCCACACAATCCGACCACGGACGAGTGAACCTGGGGCCGACCGCCGACGCGTGAACTGGGGCCGACCACCTGCGAGTGGCCTGGGGCCGACCGCCGGCGAGTGGCTTGGGGCCGACCGCCGCGAGCCGCCACAAGAACCGACCGCCGGCGAGCTGCCACAGGCACCGGCCATCTGCGAGTCACCGTCGCGGTCGCGGGCCTCGATGACGGCCGTCCGCGGGCGAGCCGCCGCGGGCACCGATCCCCGGCGCCGGCCGCGCGGGTCCGTCGCCGCCTGTGCGGCCCCCGGCGTTGCCACGTGCTCACCAGGGCCCCGCGGCCGCCGAGATGATCTCCGAGTGGGCACCGCAGGGGCGCGGAACCGGAACCGGGACGTCGAGATCGCGCCAAGATCCTGGCGCAGCCGACGCCGGCCGCGGGGTGCGTCGCCCGGTTGTCCCACCCTCCGGCGGTGCCACGCGTTCCGCATATCGGCACGGACCGCGGCCCTTCGGGGCGCTCCGTGCGGGCGGTGACTTGGTGTGACCTTCGCCGCTCCGGGCGCCGGGACTGTGCAGCTACGTTACTCATAAGTAGCATGGGTCCTGAGCGCGCGCTCAGCGCAGCGCAGCGCAGCAGTGCCATCCCCGCATCTGGAGGAGAGCCATCGTGCCTCGTACCGTCAGGGACGTCGTCTTCGTCGACGGCGTCCGCACCCCGTTCGGCAAGGCGGGCCCGAAGGGCATCTACCACGAGACCCGCGCCGACGACCTCGTCGTGAAGGCGATCCGGGAGCTGCTGCGCCGCAACCCCGGGCTGGACCCCAAGAAGATCGACGAGGTCGCCATCGCCGCGACCACGCAGATCGGCGACCAGGGCCTGACCCTCGGCCGCACGGCCGGCATCCTCGCGGGCCTGCCGCAGTCCGTCCCCGGCTACTCCATCGACCGCATGTGCGCCGGCGCCCTGACCGCCGTGACGACCACCGCCGGTTCGATCGCGTTCGGCGCCTACGACGCCGTCATCGCCGGTGGTGTCGAGCACATGGGCCGCCACCCGATGGGCGAGGGCGTGGACCCGAACCCGCGCTTCGTCAGCGAGAAGCTGGTCGACGAGTCGGCCCTGTTCATGGGCATGACCGCCGAGAACCTGCACGACCGCTACCCGAGCATCACCAAGCGGCGCGCCGACGAGTACGCCGTGCGCTCGCAGGAGAAGGCCGCCAAGGCGTACGCCGACGGCAAGATCCAGCAGGACCTGGTGCCGATCTCGGTGCGCCGCACCAACGCCGAGGCCGGTGAGACCGGCTGGGGCCTCGTCACCGCCGACGAGCCGATGCGCCCGGGCACGACGCTGGAGAACCTCCAGGGCCTCAAGACCCCGTTCCGCGTCCACGGCCGGGTCACCGCCGGTAACGCGGCCGGCCTGAACGACGGCGCCACCGCCTCGATCATCGCGAGCGAGGACTTCGCCCGCGAGAACAACCTGCCGGTCAAGATGCGCCTGGTCTCCTACGCCTTCGCCGGCGTCGAGCCCGAGGTCATGGGCTACGGCCCGATCCCGGCCACGGAGAAGGCCCTCGCCCAGGCGGGCCTGTCCATCTCCGACATCGGTCTCTTCGAGATCAACGAGGCCTTCGCCGTCCAGGTCCTCGCCTTCCTGGAGCACTACGGCATCGCCGACGACGACGCGCGCGTCAACCAGTACGGCGGCGCCATCGCCTACGGCCACCCGCTGGCCTCCTCCGGCGTCCGTCTGATGACGCAGCTGGCCCGCCAGTTCGAGGAGCAGCCGCACGTCCGCTACGGCCTGAACACCATGTGCGTCGGCTTCGGCATGGGCGCGACGGTCATCTGGGAGAACCCGCACTTCGAGGGGGACAAGTGAGCACCACCGCCGAGCTTCTGAAGCAGGCCTCCGACCTGTTCCCGGACGAGGTCGTCACCAGCGCCCACGTACGCCACCTCGACCTGCCGTCCGGTGCCGGCCGCTTCGCGCTGATCACCCTGGACAACGGCCTGGACCACACCAAGCCGACCACCTTCGGCCCGGCTTCGCTGGCGAACCTGAACACCGCCCTCGACCAGGTCGAGAAGGAGGCGGCCGACGGTGAGATCGTCGGCGTCGGCATCACCGGCAAGCCCTTCATCTTCGCGGTCGGCGCCGACCTCAAGGGCGTCGAGCTGCTGAAGGAGCACGAGCACGCGCTCGCCATCGGCAAGGGCGGCCACGAGGTCTTCAAGCGCCTCGCGGGCCTCGCGGTCCCGACCTTCGCCTACTACAACGGCGCGGCGATGGGCGGCGGCGTCGAGGTCGGCCTGCACTGCTCCTACCGGACCGTCTCCAAGGCGATCCCGGCGTTCTCCCTCCCCGAGGTCTTCCTGGGCCTGGTCCCGGGCTGGGGCGGCTGCACGATCCTGCCGAACCTGATCGGCGCGGACAAGGCCGTCTCGGTCGTCATCGAGAACTCGCTGAACCAGAACAAGCAGCTCAAGGGCCAGCAGGTCTTCGACCTGGGCATCGCCGACGCCCTCTTCGAGGGCGCCGACTTCCTGGAGCAGTCGCTGATCTGGACCGCCCAGGTGCTCAAGGGTGACGTCAAGGTAGAGCGCCCGGTGATCGACCGCGGTGAGGCCTGGGACCAGGCCGTCGCCAGGGGCCGCTTCATCGCGGACGGCAAGGTGCACGGGGCCGCTCCGGCCGCCTACCGCGCCCTCGACATCATCGCCGCCGCCAAGGACGGTGACCTCCAGGCGGGCTACGACGCCGAGGACCAGGCCCTCGCCGACCTGATCATGGGTGGCGAACTGCGCTCCGGCATCTACGCGTTCAACCTCGTCCAGAAGCGCGGCAAGCGTCCCGCCGGTGCCCCGGACAAGAACCTGGCCCGCCCGGTCACCAAGGTCGGTGTCGTCGGCGCCGGTCTGATGGCCAGCCAGCTCGCGCTGCTGTTCCTGCGCCGCCTAGAGGTGCCCGTCGTCCTGACGGACATCGACCAGGAGCGCGTCGACAAGGGTGTGGGCTACGTCCACGCCGAGATCGACAAGCTGCTCGGCAAGGGCCGCATCAACCAGGACAAGGCCAACCGCCTGAAGGCCCTGGTGAGCGGTGTCCTGGACAAGGCGGAGGGCTTCTCCGACGCGGACTTCGTCATCGAGGCCGTGTTCGAGGAGATCGGTGTCAAGCAGCAGGTGTTCGCGGAGGTCGAGGCGGTCGCCCCGGCGCACGCGATCCTCGCCACCAACACCTCCTCGCTGTCCGTGACGGAGATGGCGTCGAAGCTGAAGCACCCCGAGCGGGTCGTCGGCTTCCACTTCTTCAACCCCGTCGCGATCCTCCCGCTGCTGGAGATCGTCCGCGGCGAGAAGACCGACGACGCGTCGCTCGCGACCGCGTTCGCCGTCGCCAAGAAGCTGAAGAAGACCGCGGTCCTCACCAAGGACGCCCCGGCGTTCGTCGTGAACCGCATCCTGACCCGCTTCATGGGCGAGATCCAGAACGTCATCGACGAGGGCACCCCGGTCGAGGTCGCCGAGAAGGCGATCGAGCCGCTCGGTCTGCCGATGTCCCCGCTGGTCCTGCTGGAGCTGGTGGGTCCCGCGATCGGTCTGCACGTCTCGGAGACCCTCAACCGGGCCTTCCCGGACCGCTTCACGGTCTCCCCGAACCTCGCGGCCGTCGTCAAGGCGGGCAAGCGCGGCTTCTACGTCTACGACAGCGGCAAGCCCGAGCTTGACCCGGAGGTCGCCGCGCTGCTGAAGCAGGGCGACTCCGTGCTCACCGAGGAGCAGGTGCGCGACCGCGTGCTCGACGCGGTGGCGCAGGAGATCGGGCTCATGCTCGACGAGGGCGTCGTCGCCGAGGCCCAGGACATCGACCTGTGCCTGATCACGGGCGCCGGCTGGCCCTTCCACCTGGGCGGCATCACGCCGTACCTGGACCGTGAGGGCGTCTCGGAGCGCGTGAACGGCAAGAAGTTCCTCGCCCCGGGCGTGGCGAGCGTGCCCGCGTAAGGCTCCGGCTGCGGTCGGACGATGCCCGGCACACCCTGGGGTGTGCCGGGCATCGGCGTTGTCGCGGGGGTGGCCAGGCGCGGGGCGCCTGGGGTCAGAACGCGCTCCAGGGGACACGGCAGTTGTGCGGGGCCATGCCCTCCGGGCACAGACCGCCGATGACCGCCTTGCGGATCGCCCGCCAGGTCCGCAGGGAACACGCCAACCGGACGCTCAGTTCGACGGGCCGGCGCGCGCCGCTGCTGCGGCCGGGATTCTCGATGGCCCACTGTTCCACCAGATAGTCGTACAGGTAAGCGGTCGTCAGCCCGCCGTCGACGGTGGTGCGGGCGACGTTCCAGCGCAGGATCCGGGCACTGCGGGGTGCCACGGCCCGGCGGACGGTCTGCTCGACCCACGCCAGCCCCTCGTCGTCCGCATAGAGTCCGAACCTCAGGTCACGCGTCCTCACCCGTATCAGCCTTCCTGGTCGTCTTCCTCGTACGGCACGTCCCCGGCTCAGATCTGCCGCCACGCCTCCAGCGCCAGCCCCGGCTCGTCCTTGCGCCGGGTCAGCAGGAGATTCCCGGTCGACGGGGACGAGGTCGCCGCCACCACCCGGCCCGACTCGTCCGTCGTGAGGGACACCAGCGCGTCGAGCGGCAGTTCGGGGCCGGACTCGGTCCACCAGGCCCCCGCCGACTCCTGCTCGGTGGGGTAGGCGGCGAACGCGACCCGGCGGTTCGCCGACCGCTGCACCAGCAGCGTGCAGTCGTGGCCGTCCAGATCGCAGCGGACCGCCGACACCGGGCCGGGGCCCGCGGCGGGCAGTACGGTGACCGGCTTGCCGCCCGGGCGCCAGGCGCACAGGTCGCCCGAGGTGTCGGTGTAGAAGACGGTCGTGTTCTGCGGGGAGGTGGCCAGGGCGCGCAGGGTGCCCGGGCGGACCGGGGCCTCGAGAGCCTCCTGGAGCACCGGCTGGGCGCCCGGCTTCTCCTGACGCCAGTACAACAGGCCCTCGGGAACGGCCGCGTACAGCTCGACCCGCCCGGACTCCCCCGTGACCGCGGCCAGTCCGTCCCGTACCTCGCGGCCCTTCAGGTCCCGCCAGGGGTCCCAGCCGCCCTTCTCCTTCTGCATGACCATGCTCACCCCGCCGCCGCGGTTCGGGACGAAGACATGGGCGCGGCCCTGGGCGTCCACCGCGACGGCGGGGGTGCCGGTGCGGTCGCCCTTCTTGTTCGGGTGGCCGATCGGGTGCCAGTCCAGGGCGGCCAGGTTCGGGCGGAAGTGGGTCGAGTGCACCAGCCCGGACTCGCCCGTGACGGTGGGCCGCCAGGAGGCCAGGTGGGCATAGCCGTCGGCGCCCTGGCCGACCGCCAGGACGGGGTGCAGTCTCTGCTCGCCGCCCACCTTGCGGGGAGCGGACCAGGGGCCGCCGGATCCGCGCTCCGCCCGGGTCAGGACGGCGTCGCCCGACAGCTGGTAGACACTGAGCCGGCCGTCTCGGCCGCGAAGGAGCCAGTCGCCGTTCACCTGTTCACTTTAAGCCGCCCGTCACGGACCCGGGTCCCGGCCCCCGGGTCTTCGGCCATGGGACCCTTGCCCCATGAGCGACCCGTTGCCCGCCGTGCCCTCCTCCGTCCCGCCGCTCGTCATCGTGGACGGCGCGAACGTCGTCGGCTCGCGCCCCGACGGCTGGTGGCGGGACCGCAGGGGGGCGGCCGAGCGGCTGCGGGACCGGCTGGCGGGCGAGGGCCTGCCCGGGCACCCGGGGCCGGTGGAGATCGTGCTCGTGGTCGAGGGCGCGGCCCGTGGTGTGGCGTCGGTGCCGGGCGTGCGGGTGGAGTCGGCGCCGGGCAGCGGGGACGACCGGATCGTGGAACTGGCCGCCGCGAGCGCCGGCCGGGCCCGCCTGGTGGTGACCGCCGACCGCGAGCTGCGGCGGCGGGTCACGGAGCTGGGCGCGGAGGTGACCGGGCCGCGTACGGTCTGGGGCTGAACCGGACACCGTCCGGCGTTGAATCGGACAAGGTCCGGCGTTGAGCCGGGCACGGTCCGGGCTGAGCCGCGACCGCTACGCGCCCCGGACCCGGGCGTACAGCACCGCGCCGTCCACCCGGCCCACCTCCTCGTAGCCCGCCGTGAGCAGGCGGCGCAGCGTGGGCAGGCGGTCGGGGCCGTACGGCTTGCCCCGGGAGTCGTCGACGACCAGGGCGGGCGCGTTCACGGTCATCTCCCGGCGGAAGACCGGCCAGGTGCCCGCGACGGCGTACTTCTCGCCGACCCGGGGGCCGTCCCGGCCGCCGCTGTAGTTGGTGAGCAGCCCCGCGGTGAGGTAGCGGGTGGCGGGGGTGCGGCCGGCCAGCCAGTACGTCTCCGGGTGTATGCCCCACACGAGGACCCGCTCGGCGGGCGCCGTGCGGTACGCGAGGGCCGCCGCCAGCCGCTCGGCGTGCGCGAGTTCGGGGCGCGGGGCGAGCAGGCCCCAGCCGACGAAGAGGGCGCAGGAGCAGACCGAGGTGAGGACGGCCGCCTTGAGCCGCTCCCCGGGCAGGACGTGCAGCGCGGCGGTGGCCAGCAGGGCGAGCGGCGGGATGAGTTGCAGGTAGTAGTGGCCGAAGAAGTGACAGCCGAGGGCCACGGCGGCGGAGGAGGAGGCCAGCCAAAGCCACAGCTCGGGTGCTCCGGTACGGGCGCCGCGCAGGGCCCGGGCGACGGGCGGGAGCAGCCCCGCCGAAGCCGCCGCCAGGATCGCGGTGTTGGTCGACGCGCGGACCAGGACGTGCAGTTCGGAGCCGGTGACGGAGGCGTACGCACCGGAGCCGGTCACCGTCCAGAACAGGAATCCGGCCGGATCCGTCGCCAGGGCCACGCCGAGCACGGGTACGGCGAACCCGGCCGCGAGACGCGGCAGGCCCGTGCGGCGGCCGCCCTGCCGGTGCAGCAGCCAGGCCACCGGCAGCAGCACCGCTCCCCCGGTCTGCTTGGTCAGGAAGGCGGCGGCGACGGCGGCCCCGGCCGCGCCCCAGCGCCCGCGGTCGGCGCACCACAGGGCGGCGGCCGTGCCGGGCAGCATGAACACCTCGAAGGTGGCGGCCTGTGCGTCCTCGGGGTTGAGCCCGATGGAGACCAGCAGGTACAGCACCCCGGCGGTGCGGCCGGCCCGGTCGCCCCAGCGGCGGCGGGCCACGGAGGCCAGCAGTGCGGCGGTGACCAGCTGGGCGAGGACGGCGAGCACCCGCAGCGGGGTCAGGGAGCCGTCGCCGCAGAGCGCGAACGCGGCCTGGTACAGCCAGGGCAGCAGCGGCGGCTTGCGGTCCACCACCGTGTCGTACAGCTGCCCGCCCTGGGCGAGCAGCCGTGCCTGCACGGCGAGGAAGCCCTCGTCCGGATTCCACAGCGGCCGGACGAAGGAGGGGATGCGGGTGAGGCAGGCCAGGGCCGCCAGGAGGGGTGTGAGCCGCGCCCAGTACGCCGTCCGCGTGACCGCGGTCCGTGCGGGGGCGAGCGGGGCGGCGAGCATGCTCAGCACGCTATCCGGCCCTGCCGTCCCAGCCGAAGCGGGACATACGGGGCCGGGGCGGAAGTCTGCGGATTACTGGGCGGTTCCGTGCGGCGGGTGCGTGACCTCGTCGACCGTGGTCTCCTCGTGCCGGCCCAGGCGGCTGTGCGAGCGGCCGTAGAAGAAGTAGACGAAGAAGCCGACGACCATCCAGACGGCGAACCGGAGCCATGTCTCGGCCGGCAGGTTGAGCATCAGCCACAGCGAGGCGCACGCGGACAGGATCGGGACGAACGGGACCCACGGGGTGCGGAAGGCGCGGTGCAGGTCCGGGCGGCGCCGGCGCAGGATGATGACGCTGAGGGCGACGACGATGAACGCGAACAGCGTGCCGATGTTCACCAGTTCGGCCAGTTCGCTCAGGCTGGTGAAGCCGGCGACGATCGCGATGATGACACCGAGCAGGATGGTCGACCGGTACGGGGTGCGGAACCGCGGGTGGGTGTGCGAGAAGAACCGGGGCAGCAGCCCGTCGCGGCTCATGGCGAAGAAGACCCGGGACTGGCCGAGCAGCAGGATCATGCACACCGTGGTCAGACCGATGGCGGCCCCGAAGCTGATCAGACCCGCGTACCACGGGTGCCCCGTGGCCTTGAACGCGTCGGCCAGCGGCGCCTCGATGGACAGCGCGCTGTACTTCTGCATGCCGGTCACGACGATCGAGACGGCGACGTACAGGGTGGTGCAGATGATCAGGGAGCCCAGGATGCCGCGCGGGACGTCGCGCTGCGGGTTGCGGGTCTCCTCGGCGGCGGTGGCGACGACGTCGAAGCCGATGAACGCGAAGAAGACCACGGAGGCCGCCGTGAAGATGCCCATGACGCCGAAGTCGGAGGGCGCCCAGCCGAACATCAGCTGGATCAGGGGGGCCTTGAGGTTCCCGCCCGCCTCCGCGGCCTGCGCCTTCGGGATGAACGGCTTGTAGTTGCCGCCGTGGACGAAGAAGGCCCCGGCGATGATCACGACGAGGACCACGGCCACCTTGATCGCGACGACCACGGAGGTGACCCGCGCGGAGAGCTTCATGCCGACGACGAGGATGGCGGTGAGCACCAGGACGAGGGCCGAGGCGAGGATGTCGAAGCCGAAGCCCGTGGCGCCGTCCCTGCCGGAGAGGGCCTCGGGCAGACTCCAGCCCGCGTTGTCGAGCAGCGAGTGGATGTAGCCGGACCAGCCGACCGCGACCACCGCCGTGCCGAGCGCCAGTTCGAGGACCAGGTCCCAGCCGATGATCCAGGCGGGGAGTTCGCCGAGCGACGCGTAGGAGAAGGTGTACGCGGAACCCGCCACGGGGACCGTGGAGGCGAACTCGGCGTAGCAGAGGGCGGCGAGCGCGCAGACGACACCGGCCACGACGAAGGAGAGGGAGACGGCGGGGCCGGCGGTGTTCTTGGCCGCCGTGCCGGTGAGTACGAAGATGCCCGTGCCGATGATCACACCGACGCCGAAGACGGTCAGGTCCAGGGCGGTCAGCGATTTCTTGAGCGAGTGCTCGGGTTCCTCCGTGTCCAGGATGGACTGCTCGACGTTCTTCGTCCGGAACAGCGCGTTGCTCACGTACCTGCCTCCCACGCTTGTCGTCCTCGACATGATCGAGAGGGTCGGGGAGCGTGTTCCCCGGCAAAGGCAGGTTCACGCAAACGGGCCGGTTCCGCCACCGGAGGGGCAGCGGAACCGGCCCGTGCGGGCTCTTCCAGGGTCTTTCGTCCGGATCGGGCCGGCCCAGCCAGCCGCGTCACCAACCTCTCCGAACAGCACACCTAGTCGCGTGCGGGCTCCACGGAGTCCACGGTGCCGGCCGCGCCGTCGTACCGGCCGTCGATTTTGGCGACCAGACCGGTGACCTGGCGGGCGATGTCCGGCGCGGTCAGCCCGATCTCGGCGAGGACCTCGGCGCGGGAGGCGTGGTCGAGGAAGCGCGGCGGGATGCCGAAGTCGCGCAGCGGTACGTCCACGCCCGCGTCCCGCAGGGCCTGGGCGACCGCGGAGCCGACGCCGCCGACGCGGCTGTTGTCCTCGACGGTGACGACGACCCGGTGCCGCTCGGCCAACGGGGCCATGGCCTCGTCGACGGGCTTGACCCAGCGCGGGTCGACCACCGTGGTGGAGATGCCCTGCCTCTCGAGCAGCTCGGCGATCTCCAGGCACATCGGGGCGAGGGCGCCCACGGAGACCAGGAGCACGTCCGGGCGGTCGGTGCCGGGCTCGCGCAGCACGTCCATGCCGCCGACCCGGCCCACGGCGGGTACCGCGGGGCCGACGGCGCCCTTGGAGAAGCGGACCACGGTCGGCGCGTCCTCGACGGCGACGGCCTCGCGCAGCTGCGCCCGCACCTGGTCGGCGTCGCGCGGCGCGGCGAGCCGGAGCCCGGGCACGACCTGGAGGATCGACATGTCCCACATGCCGTTGTGCGAGGCTCCGTCGGTGCCGGTGACGCCGGCCCGGTCCAGCACGAAGGTCACGCCGCACTTGTGCAGGGCCACGTCCATGAGGACCTGGTCGAAGGCGCGGTTGAGGAAGGTGGCGTAGACGGCGAAGACCGGGTGCAGGCCGCCGTACGAGAGGCCCGCCGCGGAGACGGCGCCGTGCTGCTCGGCGATGCCGACGTCGTACACGCGTTCGGGGAAGCGCTTGGCGAACTTGTCCAGGCCGACCGGCTGGAGCATGGCCGCGGTGATCGCGACGATGTCCGCGCGCTCCTCGCCGAGCCTGACCATCTCCTCGCCGAAGACGGAGGTCCAGTCGGCGCCGGAGGAGGCGATCGGCAGCCCGGTGTCCGGGTGGATCTTGCCGACGGCGTGGAACCGGTCGGCCTCGTCCTGGAGGGCGGGCTGGTAGCCGCGGCCCTTCTCGGTCAGGCAGTGCACGATGACCGGCCCGCCGAACCGCTTGGCGCGGGCCAGCGCCGACTCCAGCGCCTCGATGTCGTGGCCGTCGATCGGGCCGACGTACTTCAGGCCGAGGTCCTCGAACATGCCCTGCGGGGCGATGAAGTCCTTCAGCCCCTTCTTGGCGCCGTGCAGGGTCTCGTACAGCGGCCTGCCGACGACCGGGGTGCGGTCGAGGATGTCCTTCGTCCGGGCGAGGAAGCGCTCGTAGCCGTCGGTCGTGCGCAGGGTCGCCAGGTGGTTGGCGAGGCCGCCGATGGTCGGGGCGTAGGAGCGCTCGTTGTCGTTGACGACGATGACGAGCGGGCGGTCCTTGGCCTCGGCGATGTTGTTCAGCGCCTCCCAGGCCATGCCGCCGGTCAGGGCCCCGTCGCCGATCACGGCGACGACGTGGCTGTCCCGCTCGCGCAGCTGGTTGGCCTTGGCGATGCCGTCGGCCCAGCCGAGCACGGTCGAGGCGTGGCTGTTCTCGATGACGTCGTGGTCGGACTCGCTCTGCGCGGGGTAGCCGGACAGGCCGCCCTTCATCTTCAGCTTCGAGAAGTCCTGCCGGCCGGTGAGCAGCTTGTGCACGTAGGACTGGTGGCCGGTGTCCCACAGGACCTTGTCCTTCGGGGACTCGAAGACCCGGTGCAGGGCGATGGTCAGCTCCACCACACCGAGGTTGGGACCCAGGTGCCCGCCGGTCTTGGAGACCTCCTGGACGAGGAAGGTGCGGATCTCCTCCGCCAGCTGGTCCAGCTCCTCCAGGCTGAGCCGGTCCAGATCGCGCGGTCCCCTGATGCGGGTCAGCAGCGGCACCCGTGCCTCCTTGCAGTAGAGCTGATCGAGCTGTTGCCGGGCCAGTCGAGTCTAATGTTCCCCGCTTGGCGCCCGGTGTACGGGTGCGGGACACGACGGCGCCCGGCGCCTGAAAGGCACCGGGCACGATGTCCTGCCCGAGGGGGGCGGGGAACCGCGCGACGAGCCGCCACGGACCCGTACGCGCAGGTCGGTCCCCCGACCCCTCGGTGACCGGGCGCTACGCGCGCCCGGCCGTCTTCTGCGTCTTGCGGGTGACGGAGTCGATGACCACGGTGGTCAGCAGAACCGCCGCGGTGATCATGTACTTCACCGGCTCCGCGATGGACTCCAGCTGGAGACCGTACTGGATGGACACGATCACGAGCACACCCAGCAGCGCGTTCCACGTGCGGCCACGCCCGCCGAACAGCGACGTGCCACCGATCACGGCCGCGGCGATCGCGTTCATCAGCAGGTCACCGGTACCGGCGCTCTGGTTGGCCGAGGCGATCTTGGAGGCCAGGAACAGACCGCCGATCGCCGCGAAGCCACCGGAGATCGCGAAGACGGAGATCCGCACCGCCGTGACGTTGATGCCCGCACGCCGGGAGGCCTCCACGCTGCCACCGAGCGCGAACACCTTGCGGCCGTACGTCGTGCGCCGCAGGACGAAGTCCGAGCCGACCAGGAAGACCAGGAAGACCACCGTGGCCAGCGGCAGACCCTTGTACTGGTTGTACATGTAGGCCGCGGCGAAGGAGACCACGGCCAGCAGGGCCGTGCGCAGGACCGTGTCGCTGAGCGGCCGGGACGGGACGCCCGCGGCCTCCCGGCGCCGGTTGCCGAGGTAGGAGCTGACGAAGAACAGGGCGACCACCACGACGGCCAGGCCGTAGGCGGCGGCCACGTCGGTGAACGTGTACGTGGTCAGCTGGCCGATCAGACCGTCGCTGTCGAGGTTGATCGTGCCGTCCTCGCCCAGCACCTTGAGCATGAAGCCGAGCCAGAAGAGCAGGCCGGCCAGGGTGACGGCGAAGGCGGGGGCGCCGAGCACCGCGAAGAAGAAGCCGTGCAGGGCACCGATGGCGGCACCGGCCGCGATGGCGACGAGCACGGCGACCCACTCGGGCCAGCCCTGGTTGACCGTGAGGACGGCGGCCAGGGCGCTGGCCGCGCCGCTGACCGAGCCGACCGACAGGTCGATCTCGCCGAGCAGCAGCACGAAGACGATGCCCACGGAGATCATGCCCGTGCCGACCATCGTGACCGTGATGTTGCTGATGTTCTGCGCCGAGAGGAACTCGGAGTTCAGGACCTGGAAGATGATGCAGATGACCGCGAGGCCCAGGATGACCGGGAGGGACCCCAGCTCACCGGCCTTCATCTTGCGCTTGAACTCGTGCCAGTAGCCGAGCAGGCCCTCTTCCTGCACCAGCAGGCGCGGGTCGACGGCGGTCACCGCGGCGGCCGCGGCCTCGGGGTTCTCGACCGCGTGCTCGCCTTGCGAGGACGACTTGCCGAGGTTCGCGGAGGTCTTGTCGATGCTCACTTGGAAACCTCCCCGTTGGTGCCGGAGGTACGGGCCGCACGGCGGGTGACGGCATTGTCGGTGGCGCCGGTGATGGCGGAGATGATCTCCTCCTGCGAGGTCGACTTGACCTCGAAGACGCCGTTGTTGCGGCCGAGGCGCAGAACGGCGACCTTGTCGGCCACCGCCTTCACGTCCGCCATGTTGTGGCTGATGAGGATGACGGCGTGGCCGCGCTCGCGCAGGCGCTCCACGAGGTCGAGCACCTGTGCGGTCTGCTCGACACCGAGGGCGGCGGTGGGCTCGTCGAGGATCACCAGCTTGGGGTCGCCGAGCATGGAACGGGCGATGGCCACGGTCTGGCGCTGACCGCCGGAGAGCGAGGCGATCGGGATGCGGACGCTCGGGATGCGGATCGAGAGCGTGGTGAGCAGCTCGCGCGAGCGGCGCTCCATCTCGACCTCGTCCAGGACGCCCCACTTCCTCAGCTCACGGCCGAGGAACAGGTTGCCGACGACATCGATGTTGTCGCACAGCGCGAGGTCCTGGTAGACCGTCGCGATGCCCAGCGCCTGGGCGTCGTGCGGCCTGCTGATCGAGACGGCCTTGCCATTCCACTCGATGGCGCCCTCGTCGATGGGATGCACGCCGGCGATCGTCTTGACCAGCGTGGACTTTCCGGCGCCGTTGTCGCCGACCAGGGCGACCACCTCACCGGCGTGGATCTCGAGCTCTACGTCGGTGAGCGCCTGAACGGCACCGAACCGCTTGGAGACCCCGCGCAACGCCAGCACGGGCGTAGCGGACACGTGAACCATCTCCTTCGCCGCCTGACCCGGCGGGAGGTTGTGCAGAAATCTGGGTGGGCGGGTTGGGGAAACCCGGGGGAGTTCCGTCCGGCGCCCCGCGCCGAGCTTGCGGGGCTGTCTGTTGCGCCGGGGCGCCGGAGGACCTGGGGGCGGCCGGTCGTCTTCACCG
This sequence comes from Streptomyces musisoli, assembly GCF_016741855.1. GTDB lineage: Bacteria > Actinomycetota > Actinomycetes > Streptomycetales > Streptomycetaceae > Streptomyces > Streptomyces musisoli. The sequence continues at coordinate 909,795 of NZ_JAERRH010000001.1, forward strand.
CGGGCGTTCACGGGGGGAACGCCCGCGGGCGGGAAGGGACCGGGTACCGCTTACTTGTTGAGGCCGAGCTTCTCGCAGGCGGCCTTGTACTTGCCGGCGCAGATCTCGTCCGCGGTGTAGACGCCGTCCTTGATGACGGTGTCCTTGATGTTGTCCTGGGTCAGCGAGGTGACCGGCACCAGCACCGAGGGGACGTCCTTCTGGGAACCGCTGGAGACCTTGTCCTTGGCGACGGAGTCCAGCGGCTTGCCCTGGGCGAGCGCGACGGCCATCTCGGCGGCGGCCTCGGCCTCGGGGGCGTACGGCTTGTAGACGCTCATGTACTGGTCACCGGAGACGATGCGCTGCACACCGGCCAGCTCGGCGTCCTGGCCGGTCACCGGGACCTTCACGCCGGCGGCCTTGAGGGCGGTGATGATACCGCCGGCCATGCCGTCGTTGGCGGAGTAGACGCCCGCGATGTCCTTCTTGCCGACCGAGGAGATCGCCGCCTCCATCTCGGAGTTGGCGTTGTCCGGCGACCACTCCTTGGTGTCGTACTCCTTGGCGATCGTGACCTTGCCGTCGAGGACGGAGTGCGCGCCGTCCTTGAACTGCTTGGCGTTCGGGTCGGTGACCGAGCCGTTGATCATGACGATCTTGGAGGACTTGGTGGCCTTGGCGCCCAGCGCCTTCAGCAGGGCCTCGCCCTGGGTCTTGCCGACCTGGGTGTTGTCGAACGAGGTGTAGGCGCTGATCGGGCCCTCGGCGAGACGGTCGTAGGCGACGACCTTGATGCCGGCGTCCACGGCCTTCTTGACGGAGTTCTGGATGGCCTTGGCGTCCACCGCGTCCACGATCAGGACGTCCACCTTGTTGGTGATCATGGTGTCGACCTGCTGCGCCTGCAGGTTCGCGTCCTGGCGGGCGTTGTTGTACTCGACCTTGGCCTTGCCGTTCGTCAGCTCGCTGATCTTCTTCTCGATCAGCGGCTTGTCGAACTTCTCGTACCGCGCGGTCTTGTTCTCCGGAAGGAGCAGACCGACCGTGATGTCGTCGCCCTTCTTGGCCGACGCGGAGGAAGAGTCATCGCTGCCCTTCGACTCCTTGGCACTGCCACAGGCGGCCAGCGAGACGGCCATCGCACCCGCGGCTACGGCAACGGCGGCACGACGCATACGTGCGTTCACTTCACAAACCTCCCTGACGAGGCCGCGTCGTTGCGGCCGAGGTGGCTGGAAGTCAACTCGGCCACACGTGCGACGTCAAGAAGTAAATCCTTAACGAGATGGCAACGGTGCCATCCGTTCTCTAAGTGAAGGCAGGGGCCGCCGCCGGCACTGCCCCCTCCAAAAGGGTTGAATCGCCCATCTCGCTGAGGGCGAGGGCGAGCGCTCCGAGCACCTCCGCGCGGCCGCCAAGGGCCCCCGGGAGAACGGACAGTTGGCGCGCGGCGCTGGGGATGGCGTAGCGGCCGACGGACTCCCTGATCGGCCCGAGCACCAGCTCACCGGCCTCGGCGAGATCACCGCCGAGGACGACCCGGCTCGGGTTCAGCAGATTGCAGAGATTGGCCACTCCACTGCCGATGTGGCGGCCGACGTCGGCGATCACCCGACGACAGCCCGGGTCACCGTCCCTGGCCAGCCGTACGACGCCTTCCATCGTCAGATCGGGGCCGTGACCGGGCTGGAGCAGCGGGAGCACGTAACGCGCCGCCGCGAAGGTCTCCAGGCAGCCGCGGTTCCCGCAACGACAGACCGGACCGGATTCATCGAGTGTAATATGTCCGATTTCTCCGGCTGTGCCACCCGGGCCGCGATAGATCTTCCCGTCGATCACCAGACCGGCGCCGACACCGCTCGCGACCTTGATGTACGCAAGGTCGCGCACGCCCTTGCCGCTGCCCCAGACCAGCTCGCCGAGGGCGCCGAGGTTGGCGTCGTTGTCCACGTGCACGGGCACGCCGAGCCGCTCGCGCAGCTCCTCGGCGGGCTTGGTGCCGCCCCAGCCGGGCAGGATCGCGGTGGATCCGAGGGTCCCGGACTCGACATCGATGGGGCCCGGCACGCCGAGGCCGACGCCGGCCACCTTGGTCCGGTCCACGCCGGTCGCCGCGATCAGCCGGTTCACCAGCTGCTCGGCCCGGTCGAAGCCCTGGTCGGCGGAGGCGTCCACATCCAGCGGCTCGGCCTCCTCGGCCAGCACCTGGTGGGCCAGGTTCCCGATCGCGACGCGCAGATGGGTGTGCCCGAAGTCGACTCCGATCACGATGCCGGCGTCCCCGCTCAGGCTGACGCTGCGGGCCCGCCGCCCGCCCGCCGACGTGGGCGTGACCTCGACGGTTCCCCCGTCCTTCAGCTCCCGCACGATATTGGAGACGGTCGCGGCGGACAGACCGGTCGTCCGCGCGATCTCCGCCTGCGTGAGGGACCCGGCCAGGCGTACGGCCCGGACGACACGCTCCAGGTTGGCTCGGTGCAGTGACGACTGCGACCCTGGAGTCTCCACGACGACCTCCTGAGCGCGGGGCCGCTTCAGTGAGGCCCCGTGTATGTCCAACTAGTGAACTCTAAGCTGAGCCGTTCGGGGCGACATACGTCAAGAGGTTGAACCGTTTCCGGGACCCGCGACACACGTGCGCACGCCGCCCCGGAGCCCGGGAACGGCGTGCGCACGGGCGCTCGCCAAGCGCGGTTACTTCAGCGTGGCCGAGGTCAGGCCCGCCTGCACCTGGCGCTGGAAGGACAGGTACACGACCAGCATCGGGATCATGGCGATGGTCACGCCCGCGAAGAGAACGGGCAGGTCAGAGGCGTATCCTTGCTGCTGTTGCAGCTGGATCAGGCCCTGGGTGAGGACGTATCGCTCGGGGTCGGAGCCGCTCTGCGGCTGCATCAGGACCGTGGGCAGAATGAACTGGTTCCACTGGCCCAGCGTGTTGAAGATCCCCACGCTGATCAGTCCGGGCTTCGCCATCGGCAGCATCACCTGGAAGAAGGTCCGGGTGTGCGAGGCGCCGTCCAGGACGGCCGCCTCGAAGACCGCCGTGGGCAGGGTCCGGAAGAAGGCGTGCATGAAGAACACGGTGAACGGCATCGAGTAGGCGATGTAGACCAGGACCAGCCCCTGGTAGGTGTTCAGCATGTCCAGCCGTTTGACCATGAAGAACAGCGGGACCAGGGCCAGGAACACCGGGAACATCGCGCCGGCCACGAAGAAGTAGTACAGCAGCCGGTTGCCCCAGAACCGGTACCGGGCCAGCACGTAGGCGGCCATCGACCCGAACAGCATGGTCAGCGGTACGGAGAACACCAGGACGATCAGGGTGTTCAGGAAGTAGTCGCCGATGCCCTTGTCCCAGGCGCGGGAGAAGACGTCGAGTGTCCAGTGCTCCGGCCAGCCGAAGGCCGAGCCGCCGATCTGGGCGTCGGTCTTGAAGGAGCTGAGCACCAGCCACAGCAGCGGCAGCACGATCAGCAGGGCCCACAGGGCGAGGAAGCCGTGGGAGAAGACGTTCAGGACCATGCCCTCGCTGCGGCGGTCGCCCGGGCGGACGGGCACCTTGGTCACCGGCCGGCCGGCCGGGACGGGGGTGGTCTCTTTGGTGGGTGCGCTCATCGTCGTCACTCCCGCTCAGAACTCGATGCGCTCGCGGCGGGTGGCGCGGAGCGTGACCACGGACAGGATCAGCGTGAGCAGCAACATGACCACGCCCATGGCGCAGGCATAGCCGCTCTTGCCGTAGTAGAGGAAGTTCCGCATCATCACCGTCGACATCACGTCGCTGTGGTGATCGGGGCCGCCGCCGTACGCGCCCATGTTCTGGGTCATCGAGGAGACCAGTACGAACATGTCCATGGCGACGATGCCGAGGTAGACCCAGGCGGTCTGCACGCTGTCCCACAGCAGCGGCAGGGTGATGCGGAGGAAGGACTGGGTGCGGCCGGCCCCGTCGATCAGGGCGGCCTCGTAGATGTCCCGCGGGACGGACTGCATGGCCGCCGAGAACAGCACCAGGTAGAAGCCGACGCCGTGCCAGACCACGACCAGCATCAGCGCCCACAGCACCATGCTGGGCTCGTTGAGCCACTCCACGGGGCTGTCGGCGTCGACCAGCCCGATCTTGATCAGGAAGCCGTTGAGCAGGCCGCCGCCGTCACTGCGGTACACCGCGTTGAACAGCACGGCGAGGATCGCCAGCGACAGCACCTGCGGGAAGAAGTAGACGATCTTGTAGAACTTCGACCCGGCGACCCCCTGCACCCCGCCGGCCCGGCTGCGCCCGCCCACGTTCAGCATGAAGGCGAAGAACAGGGCGAGCAGAATCGTGATCACCGGGATGAAGACCAGGAACAGGATGTTGTGCCAGATGGCCTTCAGGAAGACGTCGTCCTGGAACAACGCCCTGTAGTTGTCCAGACCGACGAAGTCGAAGGTCTGCGACTGCCCCTTCCAGTCGGTCAGTGAATAGCCGAACGTCTGGATGTACGGCCAGATCACGAAGATCACATAAAGCGCCACGGGAACGAAGAGAAACCCCGCGACGAACCGGTACTGCCCTTTGCGCATACCTGCCCCTGATATTCCGGTCGGTGCGGGCGCCCCGAAAGGGGCGCGGGGAACCGCGCGACCGGCCACAACGGACCGGTACCCGCCGTCACACCCGCACCCCTGCGGCGTCCCGGCCGACTAGTCCCGGTGGTTCTTCTTCGACGCGGGGTCCTTGGCCTGCTTGTCCACCGCCGCCTGACACCTCTTCAGCCACTCCTTCGGCTGAATGCGCTTGGCCATCAGCTCGTTGGACGCGGCCTCGATGGCGGTCCCCATCTCGCTGTACCACTCGGTGTACAGGTAGCGGAAGGTGTTGTCGCCGGCCGCCTTGGACGCCTCGACCGTGGACTGGGTGCCGGGACGCAGCTGGACGCCCGGGTCGACACCGTCCTTGAGGATGGTGAGCGAGTTGGCCTGCTTGGCGAAGAGCGTCGACCACTCCTTGGAGAGCATGCGCCGCATGAACTCCTTGGCCGCGGGGAGGTTGCCCGCCTTCGCCGGGATGATGAAGGGCTCGCCCGAGCCGGCCCGGATCGCCTCGAACGGCAGCTTGCTGCCGGACAGCACCGGCATGGGCAGGAACTTCATGTCGAAGTCCGTCGGCGTCTGCTTGAGCTGCTCGTTCTCCAGCCAGGAGCCGCAGGTGATGAACGCGGCCTTGTACTGGTTCCAGCGGGTCTGCGACTCGGTGTGGGTCAGGCCGTTCGTGCCGGGCATCAGATAGCCCTTCTCGACGACCTCGTAGACGGCCTCGACGGCGGCCTGCGCCGCGTCCGAGCCGACGAACGCCTTGGGGTCCAGGTTGTCGATGGCCTTCATCGCGTCCAGACCGCCCTTCTTGGCGATCAGGTCCATGATGGCGACGTTGATGTAGTACGGGTACTTGCCCTGGTGGGCCAGGCCGCCGATGCCCTGCGACTTGGCGTCCTTGCAGACGGCGAGGAAGTCGTCCCAGGTCTTGGGCTCCTCCCAGCCCTTCTCCTTGAAGAGCTTGCCGGAGTACCACAGACCCCAGACGGTGTAGATGTAGTTCAGCGCGACGACCTTGCCCTCCTGCATGCCCGGGTCGAGCGTGCCGGGGATCAGGGTGTCCCGGACCTTCTTCGCGGGGTCGTCGACGGAGGGCGCGTCGAGCACCTCGGCGAGGTCCAGCAGCTGGCCGTTCTTGTACAGGACGTCGACCTTGATCTGCTGCGCGCCGGAGTCGTCCACGATGTCCGGCGGGTTGCCCGCGTTGAAGCGCGGCTGCAGCTTGCCGGTGATCTCCTGGGTGCCGGTGTGGGTCGAGGTGATGCCGAGCTTCTTGCCGAAGTCGGCCTCCCACGCCTTGGCGTAGTCGTCGCCGTAGCCGCCCTTGAAGACGACCACGTCGAGCTTGCTGCCCTTCTTGGCACCGAAGGGGTTGTCCTTGGAGGTCTTCCCCTTGGTGTCACCCCCGTCCGAGTTGCCGCTGTCGCCGCCGCTCGCGCAGGCGGACATCAGCCCCATCCCCGGGACGGCGACCAAACCCAGCGCCGCCGAGCGCTTGATCAGATCACGACGTCCGACACCTTCGGCACCGTGGTGCGCAGTGGATCCCATGCTCAAGTCCTCGCCTTCTCCAGGACTCAGGCGGTGAACCGGATCCTCCCCGGCACCGCGGTCGGGTAGTGCAGGGTCGTGCTGGAAACGCCGACAGGTATAGTCCACTTCCGGTGGACGGAGCAAGATCGAATGCAAGGTTCACCACGGGTCTTTTCCGAGTTGAGACCTCGCGGAAATATGAGGCACCGCCGAGCGGCCTTCCGGAAAAAGTCGCGACATAACTCCCTGAATGCCGCAGCCAACACCCTTGACATCACGGACCACTTGACCACCTACTGGTTCCTGCGCCCCGTAGTTGACAACGTTGTCCGGAGGGGGCGCAGGAGGGGAAATCCGTAGATGCAGCGGAGAACTCGGCACAGATGGGGTCCGGCGGCCGTCCTCGCGGCCGCCTTTGTCATGGCCGTCGGCGCGCAGGGCGCGGCGGTCGCCCTGCCGGCCAAGGCTCCGGCGCCCGACCGGGAGTTCGCATCCTCGTTCGAGGCGGGCGAACCGGCGCCGGACTGGCTGAACACCGTCGACACCGGCCCGGACGGCGGCAGACGCGCCTCGGGAGTCGACGGCGGCCACAGCACCGGCATTCCGGGCAATGTGACCGACCATGTCACCGAAGTCCGGGCGAGCGCCGAGAACCCCGGCGCCGGCGAGGTCAAGGAGAACCTCGTCGACGGCGAGCCCGGTACCAAGTGGCTGGCCTTCGAGCCCACCGGCTGGGTGGAGTTCGACCTGGACAAGCCCCTGAAGATAACGACCTACGCGCTCACCTCGGCCAACGACTTCGACGAGCGCGACCCCAGGGACTGGACCCTCCAGGGCTCCACCGACGGCAAGGACTGGAAGACGGTCGACACCCGCGCGGGCGAGAACTTCTCCGAGCGCTTCCAGACCAAGTCGTACGACCTCACCGAACCGGCCGAGTACCGGCACTTCCGGCTGGAGGTCACGAAGAACAACGGCGCACCCGGCATCATGCAGCTCGCCGATGTGCAGTTCTCCACCGGGGGCGGCGGCGGGCCGGTGCCGCAGGACATGCTGACCCTGGTCGACAAGGGACCGAGCGGCTCCCCGACCGCCAAGGCACGCGCCGGATTCACCGGGACGCGTGCGCTGCGCTACGCCGGCCGGCACACGGCGGACGGCCGTGCGTACTCGTACAACAAGGTCTTCGACGTGAACGTGCGGGTCGGCCGCGACACCGGGCTGTCGTACCGCGTCTTCCCGTCGATGGCCGACGGTGACCGCGACTACGACGCCTCCTACGTCTCCGTCGACCTGGCGTTCACCGACGGCAGCCTGCTGAGCGACCTGGGCGCCCTGGACCAGCACGGCTTCCCGCTCACCCCGCGCGGGCAGGGCGAGTCGAAGGCGCTGTACGTCAACCAGTGGAACAACGTGGCCGCGCGGATCGGCTCGGTGGCCGCCGGGAAGACGGTCGACCGGATCCTGGTGGCGTACGACTCCCCCGACGGCCCGGCGAAGTTCCGCGGCTGGCTCGACGACGTCTCCCTGAAGCCGGTGGCCCCCGAGAAGCCGAAGGCACACCTGTCGGACTACGCGCTGACCACCCGCGGCACCAACTCCAGCGGCAGCTTCTCGCGCGGCAACGACTTCCCGGCGACCGCCCTGCCGCACGGCTTCAACTTCTGGACGCCGGTGACCAACGCGTCCTCGCTGAGCTGGCTGTACGAATACGCACGTGCGAACAACGCGGACAACCTGCCCACCATCCAGGCGTTCAGTGCGAGCCACGAGCCCAGCCCGTGGATGGGCGACCGGCAGACCTTCCAGCTGATGCCGTCGGCCGCGTCCGGCACCCCGGACACCGCCCGTGAGGCACGGGAGCTGCCCTTCCGGCACGAGAACGAGACCGCGCGGCCCTATTACTACGGGGTGCGGTTCGAGAACGGCCTCAGGGCCGAGATGACCCCGACCGACCACGCGGCCATGCTGCGCTTCACCTACCCGGGCGACGACGCGAGCGTGCTGTTCGACAACGTCACCGAGCAGGCCGGTCTGACGCTCGACAAGGAGCACGGGACCGTCACCGGCTACTCGGACGTGAAGTCGGGCCTGTCCACGGGCGCGACCCGGCTGTTCGTCTACGGCGAGTTCGACAAGCCCGTGACGGACGGCGGATCGAGCGGGGTGAAGGGCTTCCTGCGCTTCGACGCGGGCGCCGACCACACCGTCGGCCTGCGCCTCGCGACCTCGCTCATCAGCGTCGACCAGGCGAAGGACAACCTGCGCCAGGAGATCCCGGACGGCGCCTCGTTCGACGGCGTCAAGGCGCACGCCCGGCAGATGTGGGACAGGCTGCTCGGCAAGGTCGAGGTGGAGGGCGCGACGCCGGACCAGCTGACCACGCTGTACTCCGGCCTGTACCGGCTGTACCTGTACCCCAACTCCGGCTTCGAGAAGGCCGGCGGCAAGGACCGGTACGCCTCGCCGTTCTCCCCCATGCCCGGCCCCGACACCCCGACCCACACCGGCGCGAAGATCGTCGACGGCAAGGTGTACGTCAACAACGGCTTCTGGGACACCTACCGGACCACATGGCCGGCGTACTCGTTCCTGACCCCGTCCCAGGCCGGTGAGATGGTCGACGGGTTCGTGCAGCAGTACAAGGACGGCGGCTGGACCTCCCGCTGGTCCTCCCCCGGCTACGCCGACCTGATGACCGGCACCTCCTCCGACGTGGCGTTCGCCGACGCGTACGTCAAGGGCGTGGGGTTCGACGCGAAGGCGGCGTACGACGCGGCCGTGAAGAACGCGACCGTCGTCCCGCCGGCGTCGGGCGTGGGCCGCAAGGGCATGACCACCTCGCCGTTCCTCGGCTACACCGCCACCGACACCCACGAGGGCCTGTCGTGGGCGATGGAGGGCTACGTCAACGACTACGGCATCGCGAAGATGGGCCAGGCCCTCTTCAGGAAGACGGGCGAGAAGCGTTACCGGGAGGAGTCGGAGTACTTCCTGAACCGGGCGCAGGACTACGTGAAGCTGTTCGACTCCAAGGCCGGATTCTTCCAGGGCCGGGACGCCAAGGGCGGCTGGCGCGTGGACTCAGCGAAGTACGACCCGCGGGTGTGGGGCTACGACTACACGGAGACCAACGGCTGGGGCTACGCCTTCACCGCCCCGCAGGACAGCCGGGGCCTGGCCAACCTGTACGGCGGCCGGCAGGGCCTCGCCGACAAGCTCGACGAGTACTTCGCCACCCCGGAGACGGCCTCCCCGGACTACGTGGGCTCCTACGGCGGTGTCATCCACGAGATGACCGAGGCCAGGGACGTCCGGATGGGCATGTACGGCCACTCCAACCAGGTCGCGCACCACGTCATCTACATGTACGACGCGGCCGGCCAGCCCTGGAAGGCGCAGGCGTACGTGCGGGAGGCGCTCTCCCGGCTCTACACCGGCAGCGAGATCGGGCAGGGGTACCACGGTGACGAGGACAACGGCGAGCAGTCGGCCTGGTACCTCTTCTCCTCGCTCGGCTTCTACCCGCTGGTCATGGGCAGCGGCGAGTACTCCATCGGCTCCCCGCTGTTCAAGAAGGTTACCGTGCACCTGGAGAACGGCCGGGATCTGGTGGTGCGGGCGCCGCGGAACAGCGCGAAGAACGTCTACGTCCAGGGCGTGATGTTCAACGGGCGTCCGTGGACGTCGACTTCGCTGCCGCACTCGCTGCTGTCCAAGGGCGGCGTGCTGGACTTCTTCATGGGCTCCAAGCCGTCGGCCTGGGGGACGGGCGAGCACGCGGCGCCGGTCTCCATCACCCAGGACGACCGGGTTCCGGCGCCCCGCGCGGACGTCCTGAAGGGTGCGGGCGCGCTCTTCGACGACACCTCCGCCACGAGCGCGACGGTCACCTCGGCCGATCTGCCGGCCGAGGGCGCCGTGAAGCCCGTCCAGTACACCCTGACCTCGGGGGCCGATCACACCCGGGCGCCGACCGGCTGGACTCTCCAGGGCTCCGACGACGGCACGGCCTGGCACACCCTGGACCACCGCTCCGGCGAGTCGTTCGCATGGGACCGCCAGACCCGTGCCTTCACCGTCGCCGCTGCGGGGACCTACTCGAAGTACCGGCTGGTCCTGGACGGCGAGTCGACCCTTGCGGAGGTGGAACTGCTGGCCTGACCACCGGGTCGGACGCGCCGGCGCATCCGACCGGTCGACGCCGAGGCGGCCCGCACCCGGATTCCGGGTGCGGGCCGCTCAGCCGTGCGGGCCACTCTGGTGCGCGGGCCACTCTGGTGCGCGGGCCGCTCTGATGTGCGGGCCGCTTCGCCGTGCGCGGGCCGCTTCGCCGTGCGTGGGTTTCAGCCGGTGGCGATGGTGAAGACGTGCAGGTCCGCGTTCCGCGGGAGGGTGACGCTCGTGATCCGCTTGCCGGCCGGGGCCCGGTACGGCTGCGTGGCGAAGACGTACGTCGCCACCGGGTCCTTGTCCGCGCCGGCGACATTGCGGTACGCGGTCTCGGCGACGACCTCGTTGCCGTACTGGACGGTGCCGCCGCCTCCGCCGACGGTCCAGTCGGTGAAGGACAGGTCGGCGGTGCCGGTGGTGCCGTCGGTGTAGGTGACGGTCGCCCTGGCCTGCTGGTTGCCGTTGACCGCGCTGCCGATGAACGACAGCGCCGAGGCGTCGCCGGTCAGCCGGACGGTCTGGCCGGCCGCGGTGGCGTTGTCGGGGCGGCCGGCCGGTGAGCCGGGCCAGGTGAAGGCCAGGCCGTCGGCCGTGGTCCGCGCGCCCGGGGTGAGGCCGGCCGCCGCGAGGGCCTGCCGGGAGTAGCTCCAGCCGCCGCCGTCGTAGTCGGCCTCGTCGTGGTCGCCGTCGTCGTCGGAGACACCCGTGTTGTCGTAGGCGGCGAGCAGGGTGCCCGGCGCGGCCACGGTGAGCGAAACCGGCTGCCGGTACGAGGAGTCGCCCGAGGTCACCGTGACCCGGACGTCGGCGAAGCCCTGCTCGGCGTCCCGCGCCGCCGTGAGCGTGATCTCCTGGGCGCCGTCGGTGACGGTGCCCTCGGCGGGGGTGGCCGTCACCCCGGCCGGGGTCTCCACCCGGAAGCGCACCTCGGGCCCCGAACCGCCGGTCAGCGACAGCGCGCGGACATCGATCGTCGTGCTGTCACCGGGGGCGAGGGTGGCCGTGGTGGGCCCGACGCCGATCTGGTACGGCTGCTCGCCCTCCCGGAAGGACGGCGGCGGGCTGTCCGCGCCCCAGTCCCGGTCCGGGGTGGTGGCGAGGGTGTAGTCGAGCCGTCCGCCGTCCCGGACGAAGGACGCGGGCAGCCAGGGGCGGTCGCTGCCGCGGCCGTTCACCTTCAGGGACCGGACGTACGGGGCGTCGGCCGCCGCCCCGGTGGCCCGGACGGAGATGTCGTTGCCGTGCGGCCGGTCGATCTCGATGCGTTCGAACAGCGGGGAGGCCAGCACCAGTTCGGCCCGGGACGGCACCTGCGGGTACATGCCGAGGGCGGAGAAGACGTACCAGGCGGACATCGCGCCGAGGTCGTCGTTGCCCGGGATGCCGCCGGGCTCGGTGGTCCACAGCTGCCGCATCGCCGCGCGGACGGTCTCCTGCGCCTTGTAGGGGGCGCCCGCATAGTCGTACAGGTACGGCACGTTGATCGACGGCTCGTTGTCCAGCTCGGACTTGGTGCCGCCGCTGCCCGTGAAGGCCCAGCCGCCGTCGGCGTCGTGGAAGAAGGCGTCCAGCCGGGCGAGCGCCTGGTCCCGGCCGCCCATCGCCGCGAAGAGCCCCGCGGGGTTGTGCGGGACCATCCAGGTGTACTGGGCTGCCGTGCCCTCGACGAAGCCGTTGCCGGTGGCCGGGGTGAAGCCGGTGACCCAGCTGCCGTCGGCCTTGCGGTTGGCCATGTATCCGCCGCCGGGGTCGGCCGCGATGTCGAAGTTGTTCTGCCACCACTGGGCGCGGCGGGCGAACGCGACCGCCGTGTCCTTCCTCCCGGCCGCGCGGGCGAGCCGGGAGAGCGCGAAGTCCGCGGTGGACATCTCCAGGGTCTCGGCGGCCCCGCCCCAGGCGTTGGAGACGGACGGCATGTAGTGCTGCCGCAGGTACTTGTCGAGGGAGGGCCGCTGGCCGGCCGACAGCACCGGCTTGCCCGCCGGGGACAGGTCCTGCGGGGTGGGGACGGTCGCCGCCCGCACGAGGGAGTCCAGCGCGCCGTCGAGGTCGAAGTCCGTGCCGCCGAAGGCGTGGATGCCGGCCAGGGCGGTCGGCGAGGGATCGCCGTTCATGACGTGGGTGCCGCCCGCCCCGTGCAGCCAGCGGTCCCAGACGCCCCCGTTCTGCCGCGCGAGTTCGTACAGCGACTGCGCGATGTCCGAGCCCGTGCGCGGGTCGAGCAGCGTCAGCAGTTGCACCTGATCCCGGTAGACGTCCCAGCCGGAGAACGTGCCGTACTGGGCACGGTGGCCCCTGCCGACGGTGTGCACCTCGCCGTCGGCGCCGCGGTACCTGCGGTCGGCGTCGCTGATGACGTTCGGATGGAGCAGGGCGTGGTAGAGCGCGGTGTAGAAGGTGGTGCGCTCGGCGTCGGTGCCGCCACCGACCCGGACGGCTCCCAGGCGCTCCCGCCAGGCACGGCGGGCCGCGTCCCGGACCGCGTCGAAGGACCGCCCCGGCGGGTTCTCGGCGGCCAGGTTGGCCTCGGCGGCCTCGCGGCTGACGTAGGAGATGCCGACCTTGACGTTCACCGGTCCTTCGCCGGGGGCGAACTCCACGTAGCCGCCGGCCCCCTTCCCGGCGACCGGGCGCCCGCCGTGCGAGAAGCCGCCGGTGCCGCCGGACGCCTGCCGGGATCCGGGTTCCAGGGTGTCGTCGTGCCAGGTGCCGGCGGACTTGAAGGCCCGGTCGAAGCGGGCGGTGAAGTAGAGGGTGTAGTAGGCGCGTCGTCCCTCGGGGTCGAGGTAGCCGCAGAAGTTCCCGGAGGTGACCGAGCCGGAGATCGTCCGGGTGTCCGGGTCGATGGTGACGGCCGAGTCCTGCGAGCCCACCTCGGAGTTGGCGGTGCGTACGAGCAGGGAGGCGGGCTTGTCCGCCGGGTAGGTGAAGCGGGCCGAGCCGGTGCGGGCGGTGGCGGTGAGGTCGGCGGTGACGCCGGAGGCCAGGCCGACCTTGTAGTGGCCGGGTTCGGCGGTCTCGTCGGCGTGGCCGAAGCCGGACGCGTAGACGGCGTCCTTGGTGTCGCTCGCCGGGGAGGAGGTGACCTCGCCGGCGTACGGGAAGAACGGGATGTCCCCGCTGCCGCCCGCGCAGCCGGTGCCGGACATGTGGGTGAGGCTGAAGCCGCGGATGCGGGTGGCGTCGTACTGGTAGCCGCCCGGGGCGGCGGTTCTCGTCGCGTCGCCGCGGGTGTTCTCGGGGCTCCAGGAGAGCATGCCGAACGGCACGACGGCGCCCGGGAAGACGTCGCCGCCGTTCCTGGTGCCGATCAGCGGGTCGACGTACGCGGTGGGGTCCTTGACGAGGCCGGGGGGAGCACCGGCCGCCGCGAGGGCGGGGGTTGCGGTGCCGCCGGTCGCGAGGAGCGCGGCCAGCAGCAGGGACGTGGGTCGGAAACGCATGACGCGGCCCTTCCTCCGAACGGACGGGTCGCGCACCACAGGTCGCACAAGCCGCAGGGACAGTAGCGTGCGCCACCGGTACCACGGAAGACCGCGTACACCTCGGCAGGCACACCCGGGATTTCACCCGGCCGGGCGAGTCAAGTGGGTTGACATCGTTGTCTGTTGAGGGGGTAGAGTCATGCCTGGACCATATGACAACGATGTCGCGCGGCCTCGGCCGTCGCACAAGCCACGCAGTTCCAGGCCATCCCCTCCGGGCAGGTACCTCCCACCCCCCTCGCCTGCCCGGCTCGCGGACCCGGTTGCACTCGCGGCCGGGTCCGCCAGAGCGCCTCGATCGAACCGGCGGGGCAGGCTGGTGGCGCCGTCGCCCCGCCACCCTGCCACCCGTTCGGCGGCGCGTGATCGACGGCGGGGAACAGCCGGCCCTCCATGGCCCCGGGTGAGCCGTTCGGCCGTCTCGCAGCGGTTTTCCGGGACGCAGGGCCGACGCTGCGGGAGCGCTCCCAGTCATCCTTGCCGGTGGGCCGTCGGCAAGCCCGGCAGCCGCTGTCGCCCCTCCGCGGACGACGGCCGGGCAGGGTCGATGGGCGAGCGTGCGATGTCCACCTCGTGGACGCACCATAGCCACCCGGAAAACACGAGTGCTACAAATACCGCATGTCGGACGCATCTGCCCGATTCAGACGTCTCGCTTGGCGCACTGTGATCGGCAAGAGCCCCCGGAGCGTCGCCGGGCAGGTTTTCCTGCTCCAGGTGGCCCTGGTGGCGCTGCTCGTGCTCTGCGCCGTCCTCGCTCTCTTCCTCCAGTCGAAGCGGGACACCACCGCCGAGGCCAGGCACCGGTCCATCGCCGTCGCGCAGACCTTCGCCAACGCTCCGGGCGTGGTCCAGGCGCTGAACCTCCCCCACCCCTCCAAGGTTCTCCAGCCGCTGACCGAGGCGGGCCGCAAGGCCGCGGGCGTCGACTTCATCGTCGTCATGGACACCCACGGCATCCGCTACACCCACCCGATGCCCAGCCGGATCGGCAAGCGGTTCGTGGGCAACATCGAGCCGTCGCTGGCCGGGAAGGTCTACACGGAGAGCGTCCACGGTCCGCTGGGCCACGAGGTGCAGGCCACCGTGCCCATCGACGACTCCCGGGGCAAGGTGGTCGCGCTCGTCTCCGCCGGGCTGAAGGTCCAGCGCGTCACCAGCGCCCTGGACCGGCAGCTGCCCATCATCCTGGCCGCCGGGGGCGGCGCGCTCGTGGTGGCGACCGGTGGTACGGCCCTGGTGGGCAGGAGGCTGCGCCGGCAGACCCACAGCCTCGCTCCGGACGAGATGTCCCGCATGTACGAGCATCACGACACGGTGCTGCACTCGGTGCGGGAGGGCGTGCTCATCGTCGACGCCGACGGCCGGCTGCTGCTCGCCAACGACGAGGCCAGGCGCCTGCTGGAGCTGCCCACCGACATCGAGGGACGCCAGGTGCGGGAGCTGCCGGGGCTCGACCCCGCGACGGTGGAGCTGCTCAGCTCAGGGCGCGAGGCCAGCGACGAGGTGCACTTCGCCATGGGACGTCTGCTGGCGGTCAACCAGCGGCCCACCGACCGCGCGGGATGCCCCGGCGGAAGCGTCGTCACGCTCCGCGACTCCACCGAACTCCAGGCCGTGTCCGGGCGGGCCGAGGCCGCCCGGGAGCGGCTGGAGCTGCTGTACGACGCGGGTCTGTGCATCGGCAGCACCCTGGACGTGGTCCGCACGGCCGACGAGCTGGCCCAGGTCGCCGTCCCCCGCTTCGCCGACTTCGTCACCGTCGACCTGGCCGACGCCGTACTGCACGGGGAGGAACCCGCTCCGACGGCGACGGACATGCGGCGGGTCGCCGTGAGCGGCATCCGGGACGACCATCCCCTCTACGAGCAGGGCCGGCTGATCGACTTCCTGCCCTCCACCCCGCAGGCGCGCGGCTACGACGCGGGGCACGCCGAACTCGTGCCGGAGCTGGCGACGGCAGAGGGCTGGCACGCGCAGGACCCGAAGCGGACCCGGCAGATCGTGGACTACGGCATCCACTCGCTGATCACCGCTCCGATCCGGGCGCGCGGTGTCGTGCTGGGCATGGCCCACTTCTGGCGTGCGAAACAGGAGCCCTTCGACGCGGAGGAGCTGTCGCTGGCGGAGGAGCTGGTGGCCCGGGCCGCCGTCAGCATCGACAACGCCCGCCGGTACACCCGCGAGCACGCCCTGGCGGTCACCCTTCAGCGCAGTCTGCTGCCGCGGGCCCTGCCGGAGCAGAGCGCCCTCGACGTCGGCTACCGCTATCTGCCGGCGCAGTCGGGGGTGAGCGGGGACTGGTTCGACGTGATCCCGTTGCCGGGCGGCCGCGTGGCACTGGTCGTCGGTGACGTGGTCGGCCACGGTCTGCACGCCGCCGCGACGATGGGCCGGCTGCGGACCGCGGTGCACAACTTCTCCACCCTCGACCTGCCCCCCGACGAGCTGCTCCAGCACATGGACGACCTGGTCGGCCGCATCGACCACGACGAGGCCTGCCCGGACCGGCCCGGGGAGATCGTGGGCGCCACCTGTCTGTACGCGATCTACGACCCGGTGACGCGCCGCTGCGTCATGGCCCGGGCCGGGCATCTGGCGCCCGCCCTGGTCCACCCCGACGGCACCGTGACCTTCCCCGACGTGCCGGCCGGGCCGCCGCTGGGCCTGGGCGGCATGCCGTTCCAGACGGCCGAGCTGGAGCTGGCCGAGGGCAGCCAGCTCGTGCTGTACACCGACGGTCTCGTCGAGGACCGCGCACGGGACCTCGACGAGGGCCTGGAGCTGCTCCGCGGGGCGCTGGCGGGGCATCCCGGCCGGCCACCGGAGGAGAGCTGCCAGGCGGTGCTGGAGCAGCTGCTGCCCGACCGCCCCCGGGACGACGTCGCCCTGCTCGTCGCGCGCACCCGGGCGCTGCCGGCCGACCGGGTCGCCGACTGGGACGTGCCGTGCGACCCGGCGGCCGTGTCGGGGATGCGCGCCGCCGTCTCGGCCAAGCTGGACGAGTGGGGCCTGTCCGAGCTGGGCTTCGGGATGGAGCTGGTGCTGAGCGAGCTGATCACCAATGCCATCCGCTACGGCTCCGATCCGGTCCACGTGCGGCTGATCCACGACCGCACGCTGGTCTGCGAGGTGTCCGACGGCAGCAGTACCTCGCCGCATCTGCGGTACGCCGCGACGACCGATGAGGGAGGCCGGGGTCTGTTCCTGGTCTCCCAGCTGGCCGAGCGCTGGGGCACCCGGTACAGCCCGAACGGCAAGGTGATCTGGGCCGAACTGACCGTGCCGGACCTCGGCGCGTTGTTCGCCGAGTGAGCGGATCGGGCCGGGCCGGCGGGACCGGGCGGGGCGGCGGGCTGCGCGCCCGGCGGCCCCTGCCGGGGCCGGGGGCGGCCGGTCATGCGCCGATCCTGTCCCGGTCCGCTGTCGGACCCCTGTGTTCCGCCTGGGGCCGGTGAGGACCCGGGACGGGGACGGCGAAGGGCCGCACCCCCGGTGCCGGGGGTGCGGCCCTTGACCGCCTGCCTCGCCGCTTACTTGCGGATCAGGCTGCGCAGCACGTACTGCATGATGCCGCCGTTGCGGTAGTAGTCGGCCTCACCGGGGGTGTCGATGCGGACGACCGCGTCGAACTCGACGCCCGTGTCGGTGGTGACCTTCACCGTGCGCGGCGTACGGCCCTCGTTGAGCTCCTCGACGCCCGCGAAGGAGAAGGTCTCCTCGCCGGTCAGGCCGAGGGACCCGGCGGAGGCGCCCTCCGGGAACTGGAGCGGGAGGACGCCCATGCCGATGAGGTTCGAGCGGTGGATGCGCTCGTACGACTCGGCGATGACGGCCTTGACGCCGAGCAGCGCGGTGCCCTTGGCGGCCCAGTCGCGGGACGAGCCGGAGCCGTACTCCTTGCCGGCCAGGACGACCAGCGGGATGCCCTGCTCGATGTAGTTGCGCGAGGCGTCGTAGATGAACGACACCGGCGCGTCCGCCTGGGTGAAGTCGCGGGTGTAGCCGCCCTCGGTGCCCGGCGCGATCTGGTTGCGCAGGCGGATGTTGGCGAACGTGCCGCGGATCATGACCTCGTGGTTGCCTCGGCGGGAGCCGTAGGAGTTGAAGTCACGACGCTCCACACCGTGCTCGGTGAGGTACTTGCCGGCCGGGGTGTCGGCCTTGATGGCGCCGGCCGGGGAGATGTGGTCGGTGGTGACCGAGTCGCCCAGCTTGGCCAGCACACGGGCGCCGGTGATGTCGGTGACCGGGGCCGGCTCCATCTCCATGCCCTCGAAGTACGGGGGCTTGCGCACGTAGGTGGACTCGGCGTCCCACTCGAACGTGTTGCCGGTCGGGACCGGGAGCGACTGCCACTGGGCGTCGCCCGCGAAGACGTCCTGGTAGGACTTGTTGAACATGTCCTCGCCGATGGCGTTGGCCACGACGTCGTTGACCTCGGCCTCGGAGGGCCAGATGTCCTTGAGGTAGACCGGGTTGCCGTCCTGGTCGGTGCCCAGGGCGTCCTTGGTGATGTCCACCTTCATGGAGCCCGCGATGGCGTACGCGACGACCAGCGGCGGGGAGGCCAGGTAGTTCATCTTGACGTCGGGGTTGATGCGGCCCTCGAAGTTGCGGTTGCCCGAGAGGACCGAGGTCACGGCCAGGTCGTGGTCGTTGACGGCCTTGGAGACCTCCTCCGGCAGCGGGCCGGAGTTGCCGATGCAGGTGGTGCAGCCGTAGCCGACGAGGTTGAAGCCGACCTTGTCGAGGTACGGGGTCAGGCCCGCCTTGTCGAAGTAGTCGGTGACGACCTTCGAACCCGGGGCGAGGGTGGTCTTGACCCACGGCTTGCGGGTCAGGCCCTTCTCGACCGCCTTCTTGGCCACCAGGGCGGCGGCGACCATGACGTACGGGTTGGAGGTGTTGGTGCAGGAGGTGATGGCCGCGACCGTCACCGCACCGTGGTCGATCTCGTACGTCGAGCCGTCGGGGGCGGTCACGGTGACCGGGTTGGACGGGGCGCCGTTCGGGGCGACGGCCGGGGCGTCGGAGGCCGGGAAGGACTCCTGGCCCGCCTCGTCGACGACGTCGACGTAGTTGCGGACGTCGGCCTTGAACTGCTCGGCGGCGTTCGCGAGGACGATGCGGTCCTGCGGGCGCTTCGGGCCGGCGATGGAGGGGACGACCGTGGAGAGGTCCAGCTCGAGCTTCTCGGAGAAGTCCGGCTCGGCCTTCGGGTCCAGCCAGAGGCCCTGCTCCTTGGCGTACGCCTCGACGAGCGCGACCTGCTGCTCGGAGCGGCCGGTGAGCTTGAGGTAGTTCAGGGTCTCGCCGTCGATCGGGAAGATCGCGGCGGTGGAGCCGAACTCCGGCGACATGTTGCCGATGGTGGCGCGGTTGGCGAGGCTCGTCGCGGCCACACCCTCGCCGTAGAACTCGACGAACTTGCCGACGACGCCGTGCTTGCGCAGCATCTCGGTGATCGTGAGGACCAGGTCGGTGGCGGTGGTGCCGGTGGGCAGCTCACCGGTCAGCTTGAAGCCGACGACGCGCGGGATCAGCATGGAGACCGGCTGGCCGAGCATCGCGGCCTCGGCCTCGATGCCGCCGACGCCCCAGCCGAGGACGCCGAGGCCGTTGACCATGGTGGTGTGCGAGTCGGTACCGACCAGCGTGTCGGGGTAGGCCTGGCCGCCTCGCACCATGACGGTGCGGGCCAGGTGCTCGATGTTCACCTGGTGGACGATGCCGGTGCCCGGCGGGACGACCTTGAACTCGTCGAAGGCGGTCTGGCCCCAGCGCAGGAACTGGTAGCGCTCCTTGTTGCGGCCGTACTCCAGCTCGACGTTCTGGGCGAACGCATCGTTGGTGCCGAACTTGTCGGCGATGACGGAGTGGTCGATGACCAGCTCGGCCGGGGCCAGCGGGTTGATCTTCGCCGGGTCGCCGCCCAGCTCCTTCACGGCCTCGCGCATCGTGGCGAGGTCCACGACGCAGGGAACGCCGGTGAAGTCCTGCATGATCACGCGGGCCGGCGTGAACTGGATCTCCTGGCTCGGCTGGGCCTGGGAGTCCCAGCTGCCGAGGGCGCGGATGTGGTCGGCGGTGATGTTCGCGCCGTCCTCCGTGCGGAGCAGGTTCTCCAGCAGGACCTTGAGGCTGTACGGCAGGCGGGCCGAGCCCTCCACCTTGTCCAGCCGGAAGATCTCGTACGACTCGTCGCCCACCTGCAGCGTGCTGCGGGCGTCGAAGCTGTTCGCCGACACGACAGTCTCCTTCATTGATGTGCGCGTACCACCGTCAATCGTGCCGCCACGCCGACTTGGCCGAACCAGTAAGGTCAGGCTAAGTTAGGCGTGCCTTACCGGGGTGGCGGCTACGGTGCGCCTCGGCAGATATCTCGATGTCGAGATAACAGTAGTACATGGGCGCGGTCTGGTCATGCCCGACCCGGCCGGGCGCGCGCTCCGGACGGCCCCGGACGGCGACTACCAGCTCCGTTCGGCGATCATCTTGGCCGGGGCCAGGACCGTCA
This sequence comes from Streptomyces musisoli, assembly GCF_016741855.1. GTDB lineage: Bacteria > Actinomycetota > Actinomycetes > Streptomycetales > Streptomycetaceae > Streptomyces > Streptomyces musisoli. The sequence goes on from NZ_JAERRH010000001.1 coordinate 930,069, forward strand.
CGTGACCGTGGTCGCCGTACACGGAGTGGCGCCAGCGGGCGAACACCCTCGCGGCACGGTTCAGCTTGTCGTCGTCCCACACGCCGTAGTCGACCCACACGTCGGCCTCCGTGCGGGCGCCGCTCTCGGGCATCCGGACACAGACCCGCTCGACGTGCGCGGCGACGGCGGCGTCCGCCTTCGGGGCAGTCGTCTTCAGGTAGGCGCGGAAATCGCGGGTCATCGAGTACCAGCGATGCGGACCGACGTCCGGCACGCCCCCGTCGTCCTCCGTGGTGTCCCCCACGGACGGGCCCTGGTCGTCGCTGGTGGTGTCGGGCAGCTCCTGATCGTCGCTGGTGGTGTCGGGCAGCTCCTGATCGTCGGACGTGGTGTCCGGAAGCTCCTGGTCGTCGGACGTGGTGTCCGGAAGCTCCTGATCGTCGGACGTGGTGTCCGGAAGCCCCTGGTCGTCGGACGTGGCGTCCGGGAGCCCCTGGTCGTCGTCCGTGTTCTGCGGAGCCTCCTCGACGAAGCACTCCCTGTCGGCCGCGGACGGCCGCGGCGCCGACGAGGCGGCCCGCGCGGCGTCCGCGCGCTCCGTACCGCAGGAGACGAGCGCGCAGCAGCCGGTGAGCAACGCGGCGACGGCGTACCGGCGCATCCTGGTCATCATGTGTATCCCCCTTCGGGGACTCAGAGGGGCACACGCGGGCCGAGGTTGCCTGGACGGTCGAGCACCATGCGACATCACCCGATTTGCCCGGACCTTTCCGGGTACTCTCCTGTCGCTGGACAAAACGACACTGACGGATCGTCACGGGCGCCACCCGAACGGACCCCCTGACAGGCACCATCTCATATCTGAGATAACCTCAACCTCATGTCAGACGACTACCTCGTACGCATCGGCAAGCTCATCCGTGACGCCCGGCAACACCGGGGCTGGACACAGGCGCAGCTCGCGGAGGCGCTCGGTACCAGCCAGAGCGCGGTCAACCGCATCGAGCGCGGCAACCAGAACATCAGCCTTGAGATGATCGCCCGGATCGGTGAAGCCCTGGACAGCGAGATCGTGTCGCTGGGTTACGCGGGTCCGATGCATCTGCGCGTGGTCGGCGGCCGCCGCCTGTCCGGCGCCATCGACGTGAAGACCAGCAAGAACGCGTGCGTGGCCCTGCTGTGCGCCTCGCTGCTGAACAAGGGGCGCACGGTGCTGCGCCGGGTGGCGCGCATCGAGGAGGTGTACCGCCTGCTGGAGGTGCTCAACTCCATCGGCGTGCGCACCCGCTGGATCAACGACGGCGTCGACCTGGAACTGGTCCCGCCCGCCGAGCTGGAGATGACGGCGATCGATGCGGAGGCCGCCGTACGCACCCGCTCGATCATCATGTTCCTCGGCCCGCTGCTGCACCGCATGGACCACTTCAAGCTGCCGTACGCCGGCGGTTGCGACCTGGGCACGCGGACCATCGAGCCGCACATGATCGCGCTGCGCCGGTTCGGTCTGGACGTGGCGGCCACCGAGGGCCAGTACCACGCCCAGGTGGACCGCTCGGTCCGCCCCGACCGCCCGATCGTCCTGACCGAGCGCGGCGACACGGTGACCGAGAACGCGCTGCTCGCCGCCGCCCGGCACGACGGTGTGACGGTCATCCGCAACGCCTCCTCCAACTACATGGTCCAGGACCTGTGTTTCTTCCTGGAGGCGCTGGGCGTCGAGGTGGAGGGCATCGGCACCACCACGCTCACCGTGCACGGCGTGCCGAACATCGACGTCGACGTCGATTACTCCCCCTCCGAGGACCCGGTCGAGGCGATGAGCCTGCTGGCCGCGGCCGTGGTGACCGAGTCGGAGCTGACGGTGCGCCGGGTGCCGATCGAGTTCCTGGAGATCGAGCTGGCGGTCCTGGAGGAGATGGGCCTCGACCACGACCGCAGCGCCGAGTACTGCGCGGACAACGGCCGTACGCGGCTGGTGGACCTCACGGTCCGGCCCTCCAAGCTGGAGGCGCCGATCGACAAGATCCACCCCATGCCGTTCCCCGGCCTGAACATCGACAACGTCCCGTTCTTCGCGGCGATCGCGGCGGTCGCCTCGGGCCAGACGCTCATCCACGACTGGGTCTACGACAACCGCGCGATCTATCTGACCGACCTCAACCGCCTCGGCGGGCGGCTCCAGCTCCTGGACCCGCACCGGGTGCTGGTCGAGGGCCCGACCCGCTGGCGCGCCGCCGAGATGATGTGCCCGCCGGCCCTGCGGCCCGCGGTGGTCGTCCTGCTGGCGATGATGGCGGCCGAGGGCACGTCGGTGCTGCGCAACGTCTACGTCATCAACCGCGGTTACGAGGACCTCGCCGAACGCCTGAACTCGATCGGCGCGCAGATCGAGATCTTCCGGGACATCTGAATCGGCGACGCCGCCGCACCCTGCCCGGCCCGCGCGCATGCGGGCCTGGGGAGGGTGCGGCGGCATCTCCGGGGCTGCTGCGGGAGGTCCCTCCTGTCACCAGGGCAGGGGCTCCGGGCGGCGGGTCTCCTCGTCCGCGACGTCCACTTCCTGCTCGCGCACGTTCAGACACCGCGCGAGTTCCGCTGTGACGGTGTCAAGGCTCAGAGACTCCACGGTGAGGAGGTTGTACGTCATGGCTGACAGGTCCCGTTGTAGATGTCCAAGGCCTTCTGCACGATCCCTGGATCATTGGTGAAGCGCGGTGCGCGGGTCAGCTGTGGGGCCGCGCTGATGCCACCCTTGGCCTTGGAGATCTGCTGAAGTGCGGCGTATTCGTTCCGGTGGGGAGCCGGCCGCGGCCAGGCCGCCTTTCGGTTTCGTGAGGGCTTTCGCGAGGGCAACGCTCTGATCATGAAAGCGAGGTGCCGTCGCCTTGAGATCGGCGACCTTGATGTCGAGTATCCCGCCGCCACCGCCGACCAGGCTCGCCTCGGCATCCGACGGAGCCCGGCGTCAGGCCAGGCGACGGTGTTCACCTGCTTTCATGCGCACGAGTGAACTCTGGCGCAGGACGGGCTCAGAAGCAGTCGGCGGGCATGTCGAGGGTGGTGCGGTCGAGACTGTCCAGCAGCGTGAACTGGGCCTCCGTCCTTGGCAGTTCGTACCGGAAGAAGTACTGCCCCGCCCGGCGCTTGCCCTCGTAGAAGGCGCCGCTGCGCCCGGCGGCGGCCAGCATCTGCTCCAGCCACATCCAGGCGACCACGACGTGTCCCACGGCCTCCAGGTAGACCGAGGCGTTGGCGAGGGCGGTCTCGGCGTCGCCGGCCTCCCACAGGCGCCGCGTCACGGAGGCGACGCGGGCGACGGCGGCGTCCAGCTGCCGTCCGAAGCCGGCCACCTGCTCCTCCGCGGCCGCCGCGCGGGCGGTCGTCATGGAGACGGTCTCGATGAGCAGGCGGAGCCCCGCGCCGCCGTCCATGACGACCTTCCGGCCCAGCAGGTCGAGGCCGTGGACGCCGTGTGTCCCCTCGTGGATGGGGTTGAGGCGGTTGTCCCGGTAGAACTGCTCGACGTTGTACTCGCGCGTATAGCCGTAGCCGCCGTGGACCTGGATGGCGAGGTTGTTGGCCTCCAGGCACCACTGGGAGGGCCAGCTCTTGGCGATCGGGGTGAGCATGTCCAGCAGAAGCCCAGCCCTGGCCCGTTCGTCGGCCGTCGGGGCGGTGCGCTCGTCGTCGAGCAGCCGCCCGCAGTACAGGATGAGAGCCAACGCGCCTTCGACGTACGACTTCTGGGCGAGGAGCATGCGCCGCACGTCGGGGTGCCCGACGATCGGGATCTGGGGGGCGGTGGCGTCCTTCGCCGTGAGCGGGCGCCCCTGGGGCCGGGTGCGCGCGTAGTCCAGGGCGTGCAGGTAGCCGGTGTAACCGAGCGCGGTGGCTCCGAGTCCCACACCGATGCGGGCCTCGTTCATCATGTGGAACATGTAGGACAGTCCGCGGTGGGGCTCCCCGACCAGGAAGCCGACGGCACCGGGGGCCCCGCCGGGCCGGAAGGCGCCCTCACCGAAGTTCAGCAGCGTGTTGGTCGTCCCCCGGTACCCCATCTTGTGATTGAGGCCGGCCAGGGCGACGTCGTTGCGCTCGCCGAGCGTCCCGTCGGCCCCCACCAGGACCTTGGGGACGATGAAGAGCGAGAGTCCCTTCACCCCGGGCGGGCCGCCGGGGATCCTGGCCAGGACCAGGTGGACGATGTTCTCCGTCAGTTCGTGGTCGCCACCCGAGATCCACATCTTGTTGCCGAACAGGCGGTAGGTGCCGTCGCCGGCCGGTTCCGCGCGGGTGCGCACATCGGCCAGCGAGGAACCCGCCTGCGGCTCCGACAGGCACATGGTCCCGGAGAAGCGGCCCTCGACCATCGGGCGGACATAGGTGTCGACCTGCTCCGGGGTGCCGTGGGCCAGCAGCAGGTTCGCGTTGCCGATGGTGAGGAAGGGGTAGGCGGCCGTTCCCACGTTGGCTGCCTGGAACCAGGCGAAGCAGGCGTTGGCCACCACGCTGGGCAACTGCATGCCGCCCACCTCGTGGTCCATGCCGCCGCCGATCAGCCCGGCGCCGGCGAAGACCTTCAGGGCCTCTTCGACCTCGGGGATGATGTGCACCCGCTCGCCGTCGAAGCGCGGCTCGTGGGTGTCGTTCTTCTTGTTGTGCGGGGCGAAGTGCCGGGCGGCGATCGTCTCGCCGAGGTCCAGTACCGCGTCGAAGGTTTCGCGCGAGTGGTCGGCGAAGCGGGGGCGCGCGGTCAGGGATTCGACGTCGAGCCACTCGTGCAGCAGGAAGTCGAGGTCTCGGCGGGAGAGCAGGAGGGAGGCCATGGTGCTCTTCCTCTCGGGTTCGGGTCGCTTGTGCGAGGGGGCGGGGAGGTGTCGCCGGCCGGTCAGACCGTGGTGCCGAGGCCGCCGTCGACGGGGATGACGGCGCCGGTGACGTAGGCGCCCGCACGGCTGGCCAGATAGACGGCGACGCCCGCCATGTCGTCCGGCCGCCCGATCCGGCGCAGCGGAGCCGCCTCCGCGATCGCCTCGCCCATGGTGTCCAGGGTCGCGGCCATCATCTTCGACTCGAAGGGTCCGGGCGCGATGGCGTTCACCGTGATGCCCTGGGGGCCGAGTTCCTTGGCCAGGACGCGGGTCAGGTGGTGCAGGCCCGCCTTGCTGGCCGCGTAGGAGTAGGCCGGGACCGGGCTGACGTGCAGGCCGTCGATGGATCCGACGTTGATGATCCGCGCGGGGTCCTCCATCGACCCGCCGGCGCGCAGCTTCGGCAGCAGGGCCTGGGTGAGCAGGAAGGGGCTGCGCAGGTTGAGGTCCATCACCTTGTCCCAGCCGCTGACCGGGAACTCGTCCAGGGGCGCGCCCCAGGTGGCGCCGGCGTTGTTCACCAGGATGTGCAGCCGCTCCTCCCGCTCGCCGATGTCCGCGGCGAGCCGGTGGCACTCCTCCTCGCGCGACAGGTCGGCGGGCAGCGCGAGAGCGTGGCCGGGACCGGAAAGCCCGCGCACGGCCTCCTCGCAGGCTTCCGCCTTGCGGGAGCTGACGTAGACCTTGGCTCCCGCTTCGACCAGTCCCCGGGCGATCATCAGGCCGATGCCGCGGGAACCGCCGGTCACGAGGGCGGTTTTGCCGGAGAGGGAGAACAGCGAGGTCACCGTGGACTCCTAGGGGAGAGGGGCGGCACGGGCAGGGCAGACTGTTGCCGCCTCCAGGGCAGATACTAAGCAGTCGCTTAGATGTTTTCCAAGCCCTGCCCCCGGGACGTGCGGGAAGGCGGGGCCTCGCGGCAGCGAGGGGATGCGCATCGGGCCGAGCGGCACCGGCAGGCCCTCCACGCCGAGCCGACCGCCGTTCCGCTTCGGCCGGGCGGCGGGCTGCGCCTCGGGGGTCGGCTCCGGCCGGGCGGCGGGCTGCGCCTCGGGGTTCCGCTCCGGCCGGGCAGCGGGCTCCGCCTCCGGGTTCCGCTCCGGCCGGGCGGCGGGCTCCGCCTCCGGGTTCCGCTTCGACCGGGCAGCGGGCTGCGCCTCCGGGTTCCGCTTCGGATCTTGTGATCGGCCGTTTCGTCGCCGCGGATCAGGTGGTGCGGCCGGGACGGCCGTCTCGCCGGAACGGGGCGGCAGTCGATGACCGGTCCACAGAGGCGTTCAGGAGTCCGCCGTGAGTTCGTCGAGGGCGGCGAGTGCGGAGGCGGCGTCGCCCTGGAGCGGGCTTCTCAGCGCGGCGAGGGCGTCCCGGGCGGCGAGCAGCGTCCGACGGGCCTCCGGACGGCGCAGCGCGCCGAGGACGCGGCCCAGGTCGAGCCGGGCCGGTTCGGCCCAGGCCGGCATCTGCGCGGCCTCGAAGTGCGCCAGCGCCCGGCGCAGCGGCGGCTCGGCCTCGTCCCACCGGCCCAGGGCCGCCAGATCGTTCCCGATCTGCTGGTGGGCGACGGCGCGGTACATCGCGATCAGTTCGTCGGGCAGTCCCGGGATCCCGGCGCCGCAGATCCGCGCGCTGCGGCGGTGGAGGTCCAGCGCCTCGTCCGGCTGACCGGCCTGCCGCAGGTAGGCGCCGAGGGAGTTGAGGACCGAGAGTTCGGCCAGCCGGGCCTGTGAAGAGGACTGCGTGCGGAGGCAGTCGGCGGCCTCGCGCATGCGCGCGTGGGCTCGTTCCGTCCGGCCCAGCCGGTGCAGGGCCCCGGCACCGTAGCCGAGCGCCCAGGCCACCTGGAGTTCGTCCTCGCCGGCACGGGCCGCCACGAGCGCCGCGTCGGCGGCCGCGAGGGCGGCGTGGAAGTCGTGGGCGCAGTGGTTGTAGGCCCAGGCGAGGTAGTTCAGGTGGACCGCCTCCTCCCGTGTGCTGCCCAGGGCACGGGCCGCGTCGGCGGAGCGCCGGTACACCTCCACCCACAGTTCCCAGTGCTGGTTGAGATCGGAGAACCAGTGCATCGCCTCCGCCGTGTCCACCACCTGCCGGTGGTGGCCGGTGTCGTGCGCGCGGCGCAGCGCGGCGAGCCACTGGAGGCGTTCGGTCTCCAGCCAGGCCCGCGCCTCTTCCCGGCCGACGGGCGCCCCGTCGGGATCCGGGTCGCCGTGCGGGGCGTCTCGGTGGTGTTCGACGTCGAAGTGGAGAGCGGCGGCGGTGGCCCGGCGCAGCATCCACCGGGCGGCCCGGTCCAGTGCGGCGTCGCGCTCCTGGGAGCTGTCCTCGGCCTGTGACTGCTCGGCGGCGTACAGCTTGAGCAGGTCGTGGAACCGGTAGCGGTCGGTGGCCGGGGCGCTGTGCAGCAGCCCGGCATCGGTCAGTTCTTCCGCGCAGGCGGCCGCGTCGGCGGGCGGCAGGCCGGCCAGGAGCGCCACGGTCTCGGGGCTGAAGTCGGGTCCGGCGGCCAGCGCGGCACGGCGCAGGAACAGCGCCGTCCCTGGGGACAGTTGCCGGTACGACAGCGCGAAGGCGGCGCGCACCCCCAGGTTCCCGGCCTGGAGGCCGTCCAGCCGCCGGCTCTCGGTGGCGAGCCTGCCGACAAGCTTGTCGAGGCGCTCGTGCGGTCTGCTCAGCAGCCGCTGGCCCGCGATCCGGACGGCCAGCGGCAGGTTGCCGCACAGGTCGGTCAGGTCGCGGGCGGCCTGGGCTTCCGCCTGGACCCGTTCGGGGCCGACGATGCGGGTCAGCAGTTCGACCGCTTCCTCGCGCCGCAGCAGAGCCAGATCGGTCCGGTGGACCGCTTCCAGGCCCGCCAGCGCGTTCCTGCTGGTGATGATCGTCAGCGACGGGCCGTCGCCGGGCAGCAGGGGGCGGACCTGCGACTCGTCGACGGCGTTGTCCAGCAGGAGCAGCACGCGCCGGTCGCGGACCAGGGAGCGCCACAGGCCGGACCGGTCGTCGGTGTCCGCCGGGATCGCGGCGTCGGCGACGCCCGTCGCCCGCAGCAGCCTGGCGAGCGCGTCACGCGGTGTGGTCGGCTCGGGATCCATGCCGTGCAGGTCGAGGGCGTACCGGCCGTCCGGGAAGCGGGGTGCGAGCAGGTGCCCCGCGTGCACCGCGAAGGCGGTCTTGCCGAGGCCCGGCTGGCCCGCGACCACGCTCACCGCCGCACGGGCGGGGCCGATGTGTTCGGCCAGGTCCGCGAGACGGGCGAGGGCCGGGCCGCGGGCCGTGAAGTCGTGGATGTCGCGCGGCAGGGCCAGGGCGGTGTGGGCGGCCGGTCCGGTGGTCGTCCGGGGACGGCCCAGGGCGGCGGCCTTCTCCAGTCGCCCGGCGGTGGCGTCGTCCAGTCCGAGGCCTTCGGCCAGTGCCTGCACGGTGCGGCGCTGTGGTCCTCGGGTCCGCCCGCGTTCCATGTCCGCCAGCGCGCGTACGCTCACGCCGCAGAGGTGGGCCAGCGCCTCCTGACTGAATCCGGCGCGTGTCCGCAGTGCGCGCAGCTGCTGTCCGAAGTCCCCCACGGCGGGTGCGCCGTTCCCCACAGACAATGCCCCCGGTCAACGGACCCGTCCGGATGCGAGTCCCGGCAGAAGTATGGCCGATGGCACTCCTGCCGGTGGAACCGCCTGGGCCGCCGGTTCGGGGTCTGGTCGACTGAGGACAGGTGGGGGACGGACCGGTGCGCCCTCGCCGTGCGGTCCACGGCCGCGCCGGCCACCGGCCTTCGAAAACGGGGAATCCGACGTATGAGCAGCAGCAACGAGCGGTCGTCCGCCTCCCCCGGCGCGTCCCACAAGTTCGCCGCCGGCCGGCTGGACCGCACGCGGACGCACAAGGCGTGCGGCGACGTGGCGTACCGGCTGATGAACGACGGCACGATCTCGGACGTGCGCTTCAACCACATCCACGCCTACGCGCGTCCGCGGGACCAGCGTGCGGACGGGGCGGCGCACGTGCTGAACATCCCCGGCTCCCACATGAAGGCCAAGCGCGACGCGATCTACGGCTACAACACCTGGGGCCCCGGCCGGAGTCTGTACGCGCTCGGCTACCACAGCGTCCCCGAGCCGCTGGAGGCCGCGCACGACGACCCCCGCGAGTTCGTCCGCACGCTGCCGTCCGGCTGCCGGCCGGGCAAGGGCGACTGACCGCCGCGCACCCCCGGCAGCCGGACAACGGCCGGCGGCGGCACGCCACGGCCCCGCACCATCGACAAGGGACCATCTCCATGAACTCACTGCGTCACCGCTCCACCCTGCTCGCCGCCGCGAGCACGGCAGTCCTCGCGCTGTCCCTGACCGCGTGCCAGGACGACGCGGACGCGAAACCGGCTACCGGGACGACTGCTTCGGCGGCAGCCGACGCGGCCCGGGGGCAGGCGACCGGCTCCACGCCCACAACGGGCGCGGCCGGCTCGAAGGGATCGGACGGGGCCGCCGGCGCCTCGGAGTCCACGGGCTCCGCCGGCGCCACGGGATCCTCGGACTCCGCCGGCGCGAGCGGCTCCGGCACCGCCGGTGAGCAGGCCTCGGCCGCCGCCCCGGCCTGTACCGCGAAGGACGTCCGCATCACCGCCGCCACCCAGGGCGGGCCGCCTTACACCCACCTCGTCCTGACGGCGAAGAACACCTCCGGCCACACCTGCCGGCTGCCGGGCTTTCCGCACGTCCAGTTCCTGGAGAGCCACAAGCAGGACGTCCCTGCCGTGGGCAGGAGCAGGCCCGCCACTCCGGTCGTGCTCCATGCGGGCGAACCCGCCTACGCCGCGGTGAAGTTGTCGGACGGCGGCACCGACGAGGACAACGAGCCGGTCTCGGCGTTCTCCGTCACGCTGGAGGGCGACTCCACCGTCATCGCCGTCACCGCCCCCGGCAGCGGCGGCATCGCCGTCGACCCGGCGAAGGCCCTCACGGGTTACTGGACCCCCGAACTCCGCAACGGCGCGGACGACTTCTGACGATCTCCCGCCTGTGCGGTTCCGTCCCCTCGAACTCGGGCCGCACAGGCGGGCCGTGGCGTTCCGGCCCCCCGGGTGCCGCCGCACGGGCGGTCGATGGTGCTCGCCGCCCTTCCCGACGCCGGCCGGGCTGCAATGTGCGCCCCGCGGATCACGGGGCGCCCTGGTGGATCGGGCCGGAGGCCGCATCACGGGGCGCCCTTGCGTATCAGGCCGAGGGCCGGATCACCAGGCTCCCCGGTGCATCAGACCCAGGGTGAGGACGGCCACCGCGGTGGCCAGGAACACGATGCCGCCCACGATGTTGCGGGAGCCCACCCGCAGGTGGGCGATGATCGCGCCGATGAAGTACAGCACGAGGCCGGAGGCGGCGAGAGTCGTCAGGATCGGCACGGCGAGTCCGGCCAGCAGCCCCAGGGTGCCCGCTGCCAGTAACGCGCCCAGCACCGGGACGTACTTCCGGGGTATGCCCTTCATGTCCGCCTGGGTCTTGGGGTATTCGTGGCCGATCAGATAGGTGACGGCGGCGGCACCGTTGAAGACCACGCCGAGGATGGTGACCGTGACGAAGGCGATGGACACGTTCTCTCCGCTCTGTGGGACGGTGCTGCCGGGCCCCCGTCATGGAATGCCGTTCTCCGGATGGCCGGCCGGCGACCCGATCGGTGACATCGGTGCGGCGCCGGGCGCGCCAGTGGCCCGAACACCTGGCTGCCGCTGATCAACACCTCGACGCAATGGTGCGGTTGGGGGCTGGGGTGCTTCCGTGCGCTGCTGATCGTACATGTCGTCCCACCGCGGGCAATGGGCCTTACGCGCTCTTCCTCGGACGCTTGTCGCTTCGTGATCGGACCGCGGAATAACACCTTTGTGGTGCCGTCCGGGCCGGCGAGCCGTGCCGTCCGACGCGAGGACCAACAGGCCAGGTTCATTGAGGGTTCAACGGGAGTTCGGCCGACGGCGCCGGCCCTGATACGGAAACCGGCCACAAGCCAGGAACACGCAATTCCGCTTTGCGGCGGCCCGAGTACGCACCGCGACCGGCGTGGCGGTCTCCGGTGGAACTCCTACTTCCCCCGTTGCGCGAGGGCGGGTCACGCCGGGCAACGGACGGGCCGGATGCCGTAGTCGCCGTTGTGCGGGCGCCACCGTTACGCGCACACCGCACCGGATCCCCTCTTCGCGTTCCACCGGGCGCCACCCGTGCGTGGATTCCCGCGTGTTATTTCAGGGTGAAACCATGTGTATGCGGCCCGGGCCCGGCGGGCGCGCGGAATCAAGGCTCCATTCTCCCTGGTCAGCGCCGTAACGGTGGGTATTTGGGCAGGTCGGAGGCCGGGAGCGGGAAGTGACCGTGTTCCGGCGGCCCCACCAGCATGCGGGGGCCGCTGTTCGAGTGAACCATTGGACGTCCTGGCCCGTACCAATACCAAGGGCCACGGACTCGGCGCGGATTTCGGGCACACCTGGGGAGCCGCGCTAAGTGGCAGCCTTCTGTTTGCCTGGCCAAACTGAAACAGGCGGTTGGTGATCAGAGAGCCGACCGGCCAACGGCATCCATACGTCCCTCAGGAGCTCGAATGGTGGAGCAGTCCTCCGAGGTCCCCATATCAGGGCCGGGTAAACCTGCCGTCTCCCTGAGCGACACCGGTCCGGTCCGGACGGAGACCGAAAACAAACTCGCGGCAGCGCTCGCTGAACTCGTCGGCACCGAACATGTTCCGGCCGAGAGTCACTTCTTCACCGACCTGGGTGCCAATTCCCTGGTCATGGCCCAGTTCTGCGCCCGCCTGCGGAAAATTCCGGACCTGCCCTCTCCCTCCATCAGGGACATCTACCGGCACCCCACGATCCGCAGCCTCACGGCGGCCCTGGCGCCGGCCGCGCCCGCTGCCGCCGCTGTCACCGACAAGGCGAACGGCACCCCGGTGCCGGCACCCGTGGTGGCACCGGCCCCGGTGACCCGCACGGGCCGGCTGGGCCATCTGCTGTGCGGCAGCTCCCAACTGCTGATCTTCCTCGTGTACTCCCTGGTCTCCGGGTTCGTCACCGCCACCGCGTACGAGTGGATCGCCGCCGGTTCGGGCGCGCTCGAGATCTACCTGCGGTCGCTGGTGTTCGGAAGCGGCGGCTTCCTCGCGCTGTGCGCCTTCCCGGTCGTCGCGAAATGGCTGCTCGTCGGCCGCTGGAAATCGGCCGAGTTCCCCGTCTGGGGCCTGGCCTACCTGCGCTTCTGGCTGGTCAAGGCCCTCCTGCACGCGAACCCGATGGTGTTCCTCGCCGGCACCCCGCTGTACGTGCTCTACCTGCGGGCCCTCGGCGCGCGGATCGGCAAGGGGGTCACGATCCTGTCCCGCTCGGTCCCGGTCTGCACCGACCTGCTGACCATCGGGTCCGGGACGGTGATCCGCAAGGAGTGCTTCTTCCTGGGCTACCGGGCGTACGCCGGCCGTATCCAGACCGGTCCGGTCACGCTCGGCCGGGACGTGTTCATCGGCGAGAAGACGGTCCTGGACATCGACACCACGATGGGCGACGGCGCGCAGCTGGGTCATTCCTCCGGCCTGCACCGGGGCCAGACGGTCCCGGCCGGCGAGCGCTGGCACGGGTCCCCCGCGGAGCCCACGCAGGTCGACTACGTACGCGTCCCGCCGGCCCGGTGCGGCACCGCGCGCCGGATCTGGTTCGGCTCCGTGACGCTGCTCCAGATGCTCCTGCTGTACCTCCCGCTCGCCGTCGGCGGCGTGTACATCCTGTTCACCGAGGTGCCGGCGATCGGCAAGCGACTCGATCCGCAGACGGCCGCGCTGTCCCGGCCCGAGCTGATCTCCGACGCGCTGACCGTCTCGCTCGCCCTGTTCTCCGGCTTCGTCGTCGTGGGCCTCGTCGCCCTGTACACCGCGCCGCGCCTGCTGAGCCTGATCGTCCGGCCCGACCGGGTCTACCCGCTCTACGGACTCCACTACACGCTGCACCGCGCGGTGTCGCGCATGACGAACATCAAGTTCTACGCCTGGCTCTTCGGTGACAGTTCGTACATCGTGCATTACCTCAGGGGTCTCGGATACGACCTGTCACAGGTCGAGCAGACCGGATCCAATTTCGGCACCGAGGTGCAGCACGAGACGCCTTTCCTGGTCTCCGTCGGCAGCGGAACGATGGTCGCCGACGGGCTCTCCCTGATCAATGCCGACTATTCCAGTACGTCCTTCCGGCTGTCCCGGGTGGCGATCGGACCGCGTAATTTCCTGGGGAACAACATCGCCTATCCCTCGGGCGGCAGGACGGGTGACAACTGCCTGCTCGCGACCAAGGTGATGGTGCCGCTCGACGGCGAGGTCCGCGAGGGCGTGGGGCTGCTCGGTTCGCCGTGCTTCGAGATCCCCCGCTCGGTGGACCGGGACGCACGGTTCGACCACCTCAGGTCGGGCGCGGAACTGCGCCGTCATCTCGCCGCGAAGAACCGTTACAACCTGATCTCGATGACCTGGATGCTGTTCGCGCGCTGGCTGCACGTCTTCCTGCTCACGCTGCTCGCCCTCGTCTCCTTGGACCTGTACGGCGTGGTCGGACACGTGGTGATCGCGCTGTACCTGGCGCTGACGCTCGCGTTGTCCACCGCGTACTACGTCCTGGTGGAGCGCCTCATGACGCGGTTCCGCGGGCTGACCCCCCAGCTGTGTTCCATCTACGACCGGAGCTTCTGGCTGCACGAGCGCCTGTGGAAGGTGCCGGTCCAGTACCTGAACATCTTCAACGGAACCCCCTTCAAGAGCCTCGTCTGGCGGCTGCTTGGCGCCCGCGTCGGCAAGAGGGTGTTCGACGACGGCTGCTTCGTGACGGAACGGACCCTCGCCGTCATCGGCGACGAGTGCACCCTCAACATCGGCAGCAAGATCCAGTGCCACTCGCAGGAGGACGGCACCTTCAAGTCCGACGGCATCACGCTCGGCGCCGGCTGCACGCTCGGTGTCGCCGCCCATGTGCACTACGGCGTGACCCTCGGCGAAGGCTCGGTGCTGGCCCCCGATTCCTTCCTCATGAAGGGCGAGGAAGTCCCCCCGAACGCGCAGTGGGGCGGCAACCCGGCCGTGGACATGCCCGAGGCCGGCAGCCGGCCGCACGGCCCGGGCCGGGCCCCGCGAACGAGCGGCGCCACCGCGGCCGCCCCGAGTTCCGCCACGAGTTGAGGAAGGCCATTCGATGGGAACGCGCGTGGAAGCCGACCGGGAGTTCTGGCGCCGTGTACTGACCGCCGGGAGCGGCACCGCCGTGCCCCGCTGGGTCCGGGACCCGATGCCGGGCACGCTGGAGCAGGAAGTGCCGGTCCCGGAGGACGTGGCGACCTCGGTGCGCGCCCTGGTGCGGCGCTCGGGACTGCCGCTCAGCTCGCTGCTGCTGGCGGCGCACGCCAAGGTGCTGGCCGCGCTGTCCGGCGAGCACGAGGTGGTGACGGGCTACACGGCCGGGGTGCGCGGCGAACCGCTGCCGTGCCGCCTGGAGGTGCCTCCGGGGTCCTGGCGGGCGCTGGTCGCGGCCGCCGAGCACGCCGAGGCGGAGGTGCTCGCGCACCGGGAGTTCCCGGTGGCGGAGCTGCGGCGGGAACTGGGGGTGACCGAGCCGTCGTACGAGGTGGTGTTCGGGCCCATGGGCGCCGACGAGGACCACGCCGACGACGGGCTGCTGCATGTGCGCTGGTGCGACCGGGGCGGGCGGCTGGTGCTGCGGCTGCGCTGCCGCACGGACGTGCTGGACGCCGACAGCGCCGCCCGGATCGGCGGCTACCACCTGAAGGCGCTCCGGCTGCTGGCGGCCGGCCCGGACGCGGAGCACGCCCAGCAGAGTCTGCTGTCGGCCGGGGAGGTGCGTGAGCAGCTGGAGGAGCTGGCGGGCCCCCGCCGGGCGCTGCCGGACGCCCGCGCGCACGAGCTGTTCGAGCAGCGGGTACGGGCGCATCCGCACGCGGTGGCCGCGGTGCACGGCGACCGGGAGTGGACGTACGGAGAGCTGAACGCCCGCGCCAACCGGCTGGCGCGGGCGCTGCTGGACCGCGGGCTGGGCCGGGAGGGCGTGGTGGCCGTCGTCACCGAACGCAACCTGGACTGGCTGGCGGCGACGCTGGCGGTGTTCAAGGCGGGCGGCGTCTACCTGCCGATCGAGCCGCACTTCCCGGCCGGCCGGATCGCGGCCATGCTGTCGCGGGCGGACTGCCGGCTGGTCCTCACCGAGTCCGGCAGCACCGGGACCCTCGACGAGGCGCTGGCCACCGTGCCGGGGATCGAGAAGCTGCCGGTCGAGACGGCGTACGCGGAACCGCACACCGACGACGACCCGGAGGTGCCGGTCGAGGCCGGCCGGCTGGCCTACATCTACTTCACCTCCGGCTCCACCGGCGAGCCGAAGGGGGCGATGTGCGAGCACGCGGGCATGCTCAACCACCTCTACGCCAAGATCGACGACCTGGGGATCGGCGAGGGGTCGGTGGTGGCGCAGACGGCCCCGCAGTGCTTCGACATCTCGCTGTGGCAGCTGATGTCGGCGCTGCTGGTCGGCGGGCGGACCCTGCTGGTCGGCCAGGACGTGGTCGTGGACGTGGAGCGGTTCGTCGACACGCTGGTGCACGGCCGGGTCACGGTGGCCCAGGTCGTGCCCTCCTACCTGGAGGTCGTGGCCTCGTACCTGGAACAGCGCCCCCGCGCGCTGCCGGACCTGCGGTGCGTGTCGGTGACCGGTGAGGCGCTGAAGCGGGAGCTGGTCCAGCGCTGGTTCGCGATCCAGCCGGGGATCAGGCTGCTCAACGCCTACGGGCTGACCGAGACCTCGGACGACACCAACCACGAGGTCCTGACGGGCGTGCCCGACCGCGTGCTGCTGGGCCGTGCGGTGAACAACGTACGCGTCTACGTCGTGGACGAGCATCTGTCGCTGGTGCCCCTGGGCGCCCCGGGGCTGATCGCGTTCTCCGGTGTCTGCGTGGGCCGGGGATACGTCAACGACCCCGAGCGGACCCGGGAGGCCTACCGCACGGACCCGTACCGGCCCGGTGAGCGGCTCTACCTGGGCGGCGACCGGGGCCGCTGGCACCCCGGCGGCAGGCTGGAGTTCCTCGGCCGCCGGGACAACCAGGTCAAGATCCGCGGCTTCCGGATCGAGATCGGCGAGATCGAGAACACCCTGCTGCGGGTGCCGGGCGTGCGGGACGGTGCGGTGGTCGTCGTGGAGCGGGGCGGCGGGAACAAGCACCTGATCGCCTTCCACACCGGCCGCCGGCACCAGCCGGACGTGCTGCGCGAGGCGCTCGCCGCGGCGCTGCCCGCCTACATGGTCCCCTCTGCCTTCCACTGGCAGGACGGTCTGCCGCTGACCGCCAACGGCAAGATCGACCGCAAGGCGCTGACCGCGCGGGCCGAGCAGAACGAGCAGAGCGAGCGGGAGGAGCTGGCCGCCGGGCGGGACGGGACGGAACAGCAGGCCCTCAGCCCCACCGAGCGGAGGCTGGCGGCGGCCTGGGCCGAGCTGCTGGGCGTGCCCGAGCACCGGATCGGCCGTACGGACCACTTCTTCGACTCCGGGGGCACCTCTTTGACGGCCGTCAGACTCAGCGTCGCCCTCGACCGCGCGGTCTCCCTGAAGGACATCACCCGCCATCCGGTGCTCGCCGACCTGGCCGCCGTCCTCGACGGCACCGCCCGGCAGCGTCCCGGGCTGCTTCAGCCCGTGTCGGAGGCGGACGGTGCGGCGGAGTGCGCCCTGGTGTGCTTCCCGTACGCGGGCGGCAACGCCGTCAACTACCGGCCGATGGCGGCGGCGCTGGCGGGCAGCGGTCTGGCGGTCCTCGCCGTGGACCTGCCCGGTCACGACCTGGCGGACCGGCGCGAGCCGTTCGCGTCGATCGCGGACGTGGCCGGCCGGGTCGCCGCCGAGATCGCGGCGCGCGGCCTGACCCGGGTCATGCTCTGGGGCCACTCGTCGGGCGCGGCACCGGCCCTGGAGACCGCCCGGCGGCTCCAGGAGCGGGGCGTGCGGGTGACGCGGGTGTTCCTCGGCGCGCAGCTGCTCGGCACCGCCGCCGAGCGGAGCACCGCCATCGCCGGTCTGACGAGGCGCACCGACGCGGAGATCGCGGCGGGGCTGGCCGCGGACGGCGGCTACACGGAGCTGGCGGAGCTGAACGAGCGGCACGCCGAGCACATCGGTGCCGCCTACCGGCACGACTGCGTGTCCGCCCACCGCCACTTCCTGGCGGCCCTGGAGTCCCCACCGCCGGTGCGGCTGTCCGTGCCGGTCACGGTGGTCGTCGCCGCCGACGACCCGTACACCGCGGGCCACGCCGAACGGCACCGCGACTGGCTGCTCCTGGCCGAGCACGTCGATCTGCACGAGTTGGCCGACGGGGGCCACTACTTCCTGCGCACCCGCCCGGCCGAGGCGGCGCAGGCCGTCCTGAGCGCGGCCGTACCCCTGGCCTCCACCTGAGGCCCGTTCCTCCTCCCCCCGACGGGTCACCGAAAGGAAACCGAGATGCCGTCCTCATCCCTTGCAGCACCACTCGACGTGGAGCTGCGGCCGGACCGCCCGGCGCTGCTGCGCGTCGATCCGCCGGACGACACCGCGAGCTGGGCGGCCGAGTTCCGCGAGGCGTTGCGTGCGCAGGTCACCGAGCACGGGGCGCTGCTCGTGCGCGGTCTCGGCCTGCGGGACGCGGACCAGGCCGGTGCCGTCTTCGCGCGGCTGACCGACGGGCTCATGACGGAGACGGAGGCGTTCGCCCCCCGCGAGGCCGAGGGCCACGGGCTGTACTCCTCCACGCCCTGGCCGGCCAACCAGCCGATGTGCATGCACCACGAGCTGAGCTATCCGCTGGAGGTGCCCGGCCTGATGCTGTTCGCGTGCCTGACGGCGCCCGAGCAGGGCGGGGCGACGGCGGTGGCCGACGCCGAGCAGGTGCTCCAGGCCCTGCCCGCCGAGCTGACGAAACGGTTCGAGCAGGAGGGCTGGCTGCTGACCCGCAGCTACAACGACGAGATCGGGGCGTCGCTGGCCGAGTCGTTCGGCACCGACGACCGCGACGGGATCGAACGCTACTGCCGTTCCCACGCCATCGAGTTCACCTGGCGGCCCGACGGCTCCCTGCGCACCGAACAGCGCCGCGGTGCCGTCGTACGGCACCCGCTCACGGGCCGGCGCTGCTGGTTCAACCAGATCGCCTTCCTCAACGAGTGGACGCTCGCCCCGGAGGTGCGCGAGTACCTGGTGGACGAGTACGGCTCGGACGGACTGCCGTTCAACACCCGCTACGGGGACGGCACCGAGATCGGCGAGGACGTCGTCCAGCTCATCAACTCCACGTACGAGGAGCACACCCGGCGCGAGCCCTGGCAGGCCGGTGACCTGATGCTCGTGGACAACATCCGCACCGCGCACAGCAGGGAGCCGTTCACCGGCGAACGGCGGGTTCTGGTCGGCATGGCCGAGCCGCGGCGCCTGGCCGACGGCCGCCCCGGCACCGAAGGGAGCGGACGATGACCGATCTGCTGTCCACGACCACCCACGCGGCGGGAGCCGAACCGCCCTCGGTACCGAGCTTCGCGGTGATCTCCGGCGAACAGGTGAAGAAGGCACTGGAAGGCAGCGAGAAACAGCTCGTGGAGCTGGTCGAGGCCACCTACCGGCTGCACGGTGCCGGGGACTCGGTCAACCCGCCGTCGTACTTCCTGCGCTTCCCCGACCGTCCGACGGCCCGCATCATCGCGCTGCCGGCCTCCATCGGCGGGTCCGTCCACGTGGACGGCCTGAAGTGGATCTCCAGCTTCCCGGAGAACGTCGACGCCGGGCTTCCGCGGGCCTCCGCGGTGCTCATCCTCAACGACCACGACACGGGGTACCCCTTCGCGTGTCTGGAGAGCTCCATCATCAGCGCGACCAGGACCGCCGCGTCCGCCGCGCTGGCCGCCGACTGGCTCAGCCGCAACCGGCCGCGGCCGCGCCGCGTCGGGTTCTTCGGCACGGGTCTGATCGCCCGCTACATCCACACCTTCCTGGCCCGCACCGGCTGGACGTTCGACGCGATCGGCGTGCACGACGTGTCCGCCGACAGCACCGAGGGCTTCTGCGGCTACCTGCGGCATACCGGTGCCGCCGAACCGGTCACCGTCCACGACAGCGCGGAGAGCCTCATCCGCTCCAGCGACCTGGTGGTGTTCGCCACCATCGCGGGCCGGCCCCATGTCACGGCCCCGGGCTGGTTCGGCCACAACCCGGTGGTCCTGCACGTGTCCCTGCGCGATCTGGCCCCCGAGGTGCTGCTCACCGCGGCGAACTTCGTCGACGACGTCGAGCACTGCCTGAAGGCGGACACCTCACCGCACCTGGTCGAGCAGCGCACGGGCAACCGCGACTTCCTCAACGGCACGCTCAACGACGTGATGCTGGGCCGGGCCGCCCCGCCGCAGGACCAGCCGGTGATCTTCTCCCCCTTCGGCCTCGGCGTCCTCGACCTGGCCGTCGGCAAGTTCGTCTACGACCAAGTGGCCCGGGCGGGCCAGCTCCGCCTCATCGACGACTTCTTCCACGATTTGCGCCGGTACGGCTGAGGCCGTAGCCCTCAGCCCTGGTAACAGGAGGCCTGCCGTGCCCGTCATCTCCGCGCCCCACGCCTTCAACGAAGGAAGCCTCTTCGTCGATCTGGCGTCGATATTCGGATACCGCCTCTACCTCAAGTGCGAGGGTTTCAACTTCGCCGGCTCCATCAAGCTGAAGGCCGCGAACGAGATGGTGGAGAGCGCCGAGCGGGACGGAAGCCTGACACCGGATTCCATCCTCGTCGAGTCCTCCTCCGGGAACCTGGGCGTAGCGCTCAGCATGATCGCCGCCAGCAAGGGCTACCGGTTCCTGTGCGTGACGGACCCCCGGTGCAACCTGTCGACCAAGTTGCTGATGGAGGCCCTCGGCAGCCAGGTGCACGTCGTGACCGACCTGGACTCCAACGGCGGGTTCCTCGGCACGCGGCTCGAGTACGTCCGCTCGCTGTGCGCGTCCGACGACCGGTACGTGTGGCTCAGCCAGTACACCAACGCCGGGAACTGGCGGGCGCACTTCCGCACGACGGCGCCGGAGATCGCCGGCCAGTTCCCGCGCCTGGACGTGCTGTTCCTCGGGACGGGCACGGCCGGGACCCTGATGGGCTGCGCGCGCTACTTCCGCGAGTGGCACCGGCCGGTGCGGATCGTCGCCGTGGACAGCGTGGGCTCGGTGGCCTTCGGCGGCAAGCCCGGCCGCCGGATGATCCCCGGGCTGGGCATGAGCATGCGCCCTCCGCTGCTCGACGAGTCGTACGTGGACGAGGTGATCCGGGTGGAGGAGGCGGACACCATCCGCACCTGCCACCGCCTGGCCCGCCGGGGCTTCCTGTTCGGCGGGTCGACGGGGACGGTGGTGAGCGCGGCGACGGACTGGCTGGCCCGGCACGACCGCGACGACCTCACCGCGGTGGCCGTCGCCCCCGACCTCGGCGAGCGCTACCTCGACACCATCTACCAGACGAACTGGCTCCAGGACCTCTACGGCGAGCACCTGCTCGACTCCGCGGGCCTGGACACCGCCACCTGGGACGAGAAGTCCGCGTTCCGGACGCCGGACCACCGCGGGAGGTCGTGACGGCGCCCGGCGCGGGCCGCGCCGCGCCGGTCCGGGCCGGGACCGTCCCGGCTCAGGTCTCGGCGAGCACGGCGGCCCGGGCCCGCCACGGGATCCAGCAGGCGGTCACCGTGACGATCAGGGCCGAGACGGCCACCGTGGCCATGCCGAGGGTCAGGTTCGCCGCGCCCGCCACGAAGCCGATCAGTGCCGGACCGCCCAGCAGACCGGTGGTGCCCATCGCGGCGACCAGGGCGAGGGCGTCCGAGCCGCGCCCGGCCGCCGCCACGTACACGCACGGGGTGACGGCGGCCGCACCTAGGCCGACGCAGGCGAAACCGAGCAGCGTGGGGACCACTCCGCCGGCGAGCAGGGCGAGGGCCAGGCCGGCGGCGGCCACCGCGCTGCCGGTGCGCACGACGCGTCCGTCGCCCCAGCGGGTGCGCCAGCGGTCCGCGCACACGCGGGCCAGGAGCATCGTCACGGAGACCACGGCGATGCCGAGCGGGGCGACGCTCGCGGACGCCTCGACGACGTCCTCCAGGTAGAGCGTCGACCAGTCGTTCATCGCGCCCTCGGTGATCGTGCCGAAGGCCATGGAGCAGCCCATGAGGAGGGTCGTACCGGAGGTCAGGGCGCGGCGCACGCGCCGCTTCGGCTCGTCCGGGGCGGCGGAGTCCGGCTCCTGGTGGGCCGGCAGGCCGGGCCGGGCGCCGCCGAGCAGGAGCAGCAGCAGGGCCCCGGCGACGGTGAAGTGGGCGGGGACGGATCCGGTCAGCGCGGTGACGGCGGAGGCCAGCAGGGCGGCGGCGAGCAGCCCGGCGCTGAAGACGGCGTGCAGCTGGGACATCGCGGTGCGGTCGTAGGTCCGCTCCAGCGCGGCGCCCTGCGCGTTCATGGCGACGTTGAGGCAGCCCACGGCGACTCCGTCGGCGCACACGGCGAGCAGCGCCAGCGGGTAGTTCGGTACGGCGGCCAGGGCCGCCAGGACCGCGATCAGGCAGCCGGCGGAGGCGAGGGACAGCCGCCGGGAGCCGAGCCGCCGCATCAGGACGGCGACCAGCGGGAAGGAGGCCGCCGCACCGGCCCCGCAGGCCATCAGCAGCAGGCCCACCTCGCCCGCGCCCAGGTCCAGCCGGGACTTCAGCGCGGGCAGGCGGGATATCCAGGTGCCGTACTGGAAGCCGAGGAAGCAGAACAGCGCGGCGACGGACCACTTGGCGCGCGCGAAGGGCAGCTCCGGCATCAGACGGCCTCCCGGGCCTCGTGCGGGTGGGGTGCGGCGGCCACGTCGGCCGACATGTAGACCGCGTCGCCGCCGTAGTCCGGCGGGACCGGGGCCGCCGGGTGGGCGTGGTAGCCGTTGGCGCGCCAGAACGGCTCCTTGCCCGCGACGGCGACCAGTGAGACGGTCGCGAAGCCGCGGGCACGGGCCGCCTCGGTCAGATGGCGCACCAGCCGGGTGCCGAGGCCCCGGCGGCGCAGCGGCGCGCTGACGACCAGGTCGTGCAGGTGCAGGTTGGTGGTGTGGTGGACGGCCTGTTCCGGGCGGGCCAGGTCGGGGCAGCGGAACCGGGGGTAGGGCAGGGCGAGGACGTAGCCGGCGGGCCGGCCGTCGAGGTCGAGGACGAAGCAGGTGCCGGCCGAGGCGCGGGCCCGGGAGCGCAGCAGTTGCTCGCCCTCGGCGAGACAGAGTTCGGCGTACGCCTCGCTCTCCAGGGCCGCGAGCCGGGGCCAGTCGGCCTCGGTGATGCCCCGTATCAGGTCGTTCATGTCAGTGCTGTCCTTCCGGGCCGCGTACGCACACGCACGGCAGCGGGCGGATGCCGTTGAAGCCCTGGGTCGTGTAGCTGGTGGCGTAGGCGCCGGCGGACAGGATCCAGACCGGGTCGCCGGAGGCCAGGGCGCGGGGCACGCGCACCGGGTGCCGGCCGGCGCCGTAGGCGTCGTCGCTGTCGCAGGTGGGGCCCGCGACGACGGCCGGCACGTACGCCTCGTCGTCGCCGTCGTCCGGCTGCGTGGGGAAGACGAGCCGGTGACGCACCTGGTCCATCTCGTACAGGCCGTTGAACTTGCCCGCGCTCAGGTACAGCCAGCGGGCGTGGGTGCCGTCCGGCTGGGCCCGCTCGGTCAGCCGGTACACGTGGGCCCGGAGGGCGCCGTGGTCGGCGACCAGGTGGCGCCCCGGCTCCATGACGAGGCGGAGCGGGGAGGCGGTCAGGCCGGTCAGCCGTTCCATGCCCTCGCGGATCACCGCGAACATCTTGTCCAGCGGCGGGTCGAGGGGGTTGCCGTGCCGGTCGAGGTAGCCGAGGGCGGGCAGGCCGCCGCCGAGGTTGACGTGGTCCGGTGCGATGCCGAGCCCGTCCAGCGCCACGAGCGTCCCGGCGAGCGAGTCCAGGGCCCGCTGCCAGGCCTCGCCGGTCATCTGCTGGGAGCCGACGTGCACGGACAGGCCGGCCGGTACGAGGCCGGCCGCGCGGGCCGTGGCCAGGACGCGGACGGCGTCGTCGGGGGCGCAGCCGAACTTGCGGTTCAGACCCCACAGGGCGCCCTCTCCGCTGGTGGCCAGGCGGCAGAAGACCCGGGCGCCGGGGGCGTGCGCGGCGATCGCGGTGACGTCCTCGAGGCTGTCGGTGGCGAAGGTGCGGACGCCGAGGCGGTGGGCTTCGGCGATGTCGTGGTCGGACTTGACGGTGTTGCCGTAGTGGATGCGGTCGGCCGGGGCGCCGGCGTTCAGTGCCTGCCTGATCTCGGCGGGGCTCGCCGCGTCGAAGCCGGCGCCGCGCTCGGCGAGGCAGCGCAGGACTTCGTCGACGGGGCAGGCCTTGAGGGCGAAGCGGACGTCGGTGCCGGGGAGTTCTGCCAGCAGGTTGTCGTACTGGTGCGCTATGCCGGTGAGGTCGTAGACGATGCGGTCGGCGTCGGACGCGGCGAGGTGTGCGCCGAGTGCGCCCAGGGGGGTGCCGTGGAGTGCCGTCGCGCGGGTGCGGGTCACCTGTGGCCGGTCGCGCCCACGCGGCGGCAGCCGCACATCGGGCGGGGCCCCGCGCCCGTTCGGGGCGCTCATGTGCGGGCCGCCTCGATCAGTGCCGGCCATGCCTCGGTCAGGTGGGCGAAGTCGTGGATGTCCTGTTCGGCCTGGTCGAGTAACCGGTCGCGGTGCGAGGCGAGCCGGTCCGCGAAGGCCGCGTACTGCCCCCCGAGCTTCCGGTACGCGGTGTCCACCCGGTCCAGGCGCCAGACGTTCTCGGCGCGGTCCAGGCCCGTGCTCTGCCGCAGGAACTCCAGGACCGGGCCGGGCCGGACCCGCTGCCCGCCGTCCAGCAGGCCGGCGCCCTCGGCGGTCATCCGGGCGTAGACGTGGTGGAAGTAGAGCATCGACAGCAGGAACTTCACGAAGCGGGTCTGGTAGGCGAGGAAGCCTGCGTCGGTGCGGCGGTCGGGGGTGTAGAAGTTCTCGATGTGCCGGTTGTGCAGGATGCCGGGGAGCGTGGCGTCGTGGACCAGGTGGATGAGGAAGTAGTCGCTGCCGATGGTGTCGGTCGCCGGGGGCAGCGGGATCCGCTCGTACACGTCGCGGTGCAGGGCGATGTTGCACATGTCGACGCGCATCGGGTCCACGAGTGCCAGGGTGGAGCGGTCGCCGGTGAAAGGGGCCGTGCCCGCCCCGGTGAAGGACTCCTCGACCAGCGCGCGCCGCTGCTCCGCGGAGGCGTCGGCGGGCGCCCACAGGCCGACCACGTCGTGGTAGACGCCCTCGTCCAGGCGCCGTATCTCGCCGATGTCGACGGAGAGTTCACCGATGAAGGAGGCGCCGGCCAGTGACACGGGGCGGGCGGTGTGGGCCGGGTCGAGGTCGGTGCGGGTGACGGCGGCCGACGCCTCGGCGGCCGGCCGGCCCAGCCAGGGCAGCTCGTGGTGGACGGGGAACACCGGCTGTCCGGCGTGGGTCTGGTAGGTGCTGTCGGAGTCCCGGCGGTGCACGGAGTGACAGCCGAGGGCCGCGGCGAGCAGGAAGGCGCGGTTGGTGCAGGCGCCGTAGGAGACGGCGGGCGGCAGCATGAGGCTCAGCAGCCGGCCGGGCTCGGGCAGGCCGGCCCGCCGGACGACCCGGCGCAGGAAGTCCCGCTGGGCTTCCTCGTCGAGGTGGTGGACGGTCACGCCGGGCTCCGCGGGCAGGGCGGCGACCGTGCGGGTGTGCGCGGCCCGGGTGCGCTCGCCGGCGGAGTCCAGGATCAGCAGGTGCACGTCGGCGCCGAACCGGTGGGCGGCGTAGCCGGCCTCGGCGTGCAGGGCGGTGATGGTGGCGGGGCAGGCCCGGTTGGTGGGCAGGCAGAGGCAGATCCGGTTCACCGGGCGCCTTCCGCGGCCCAGGAGTCGAGGCCGAGCAGCCTGCGCCCCAGGTCGGTGAGTTCGGCGGGACCGTAGCGGAGGGCTTCCGGTTCGCGGGCGTCGCCGAGCAGCGTGGCGTTCCAGTCGGGGGTGGCGAGGGTGCGCCAGGAGTGCACGCGGGAGTCGCGCAGGGCCGTGTGCTCCTCCAGGGCGGGCATCATCGACAGGTACTGGACGGCTCGGACAGCGTTGTCGGAGAGGTTCGGTGCCACGCCGTGCGCCAGCAGCCCGTTGAAGATCAGCAGGTCGCCGGCCTGGAGGTCGGGGCGGATCACCGGGAATTCGGCGGGGTCGGTGCCGGGCCGGACCGGGTCGCGGCCGGGCGGCCGGGCGACGCGCCACTCCTCGAAGCGGCGGAAGAGTTCCGGGGCGCACTGGAAGCCGCCGAGTTCGGGCCGGGTGTCGTTGAGGGCGATGATGCCCTGGACGCGCTGCGGGAGCACGGCGAGGGTGGTGTCGACGTCCCAGTGCAGTTCGATGTCGAAGCCCTCGTCGGTGGGCTCGATCAGGGAGCGCGAACGTGTGTGCCTGTTGGGCGGGTTGAGGTTGAGCCGGTCCAGGGTGACCCACAGCTCCGGGCTGTCCCACACGTCCACGAAGGCGTCGTAGACGCGCCGGTTCTGCCGGCTGTCCCAGAGGAGCTGGTGGTGGTACGCCTCGACGAAGCCGTAGATGTAGAGGTGCCGGTCGAGTTCGGAGCGGAACTCCGGCTCGTCGTACCAGGTGTCGGGGCGGTCGGGGTCGAGTCCCTGGAACCGCCAGGCGAAGTCGAGCAGGGCCTTGGCCTCGCCGGGGGTGATGGCCTCGCGTACGACGACGTAGCCGTAGGTCTGCCAGAAGGCGAGGTCCTCCTCGGACAGCACGCGCAGCGGCTGGGTCTTCTCCAGGTCGCGCAGGGGGGTCGGGGCGAGGTAGGTCTCGCCGTCGGCGCTGAAGTAGGGGCGGCCGGTCGCCGCTCGGTGGAGGTAGGTGTCGGGCTTGTGCATGCGTTCACTCCGTGGTGATCGGGACGACAACACCTTGGGGTCGGACGTGAGACATGTGCCGGTGGCAAGTGCCGGGGCGCGAAAGGGCCACCGGCTTCCCCGGGAGGGAGAGAAAGGAAGAGGACCGGCCGCCCGCGGTGAGGGGCGGGCGGCCGGGAGGGGCGGGTCAGCCCGCGAGGACGGCCTCGGCCGCCGCCACCCCGCAGACGCGGGCGGCACCGTAGGTGGCGATGTGCAGGGCGCCGCGCGGGGCGGCCTGCGGCAGGCCCATCTCCACGACGACGGTGTCGGGGCGGGCGGCGAGCAGGGTGTCGAGGGCGGAGCGCATCCAGTCGTGCCGGTGTTCGTCGCGGACGACGGCGATGATCCGGCGCCCGCCGGCCGCGGCGAGGACGGCGGCACCGGCGCCCTCGCCGGTGAAGGAGCCGGCGGCGGTGCCGGGCAGCCGCCGCTCCAGTTCCGCGGCGACGCCCCACGGGGTCTGGTCGCCGACGGCGATGTTGGGGGCCGGGTTGAACTGGGCGACGTAGGCCGGTCCGGTGACCGGTGCGGCGGTGCCGGCCCGGGTGACGGTCAGCGCGCGGCGGGCCGCGACGAGGCCGATCTCCGGGTCGGGCGCGGTCTTCTCGGCGTCGCCGCGGGACGCGGCGGTCCAGGCGGCGAGGCCGCGCACCCGGGCAGCGGCGTCGGCGAGCCGTTCCTCGGGGAGTTCACCGGAGCGTACGGCGGCCACGAGCGCGTCCCTGAGGCCCAGCACGGTGCCCTCGTCGCACAGCCCGCCGCCCACACAGATGGCGTCGGCGCCGGCCGCGATCGCGAGGACCACACCGTGCTCCAGTCCGTAGGTGCCGGAGATCGCCCGCATCTCCATGCCGTCGGTGACGACCAGGCCCTGGTAGCCGAGTTCGCCGCGCAGCAGTTCGGTGAGGACGCGCCGGGACAGGGTGCCGGGGCGGTCGGGGTCGAGGGCTGGGACGAGGATGTGGGCGCTCATGATCGCCCGGGTGCCGGCGGCGATGGCCGCGCGGAACGGGGGCAGTTCGCGCTCGAAGAGGGTGTCGGCGTCGACGTCGATGCGGGGTACCGCGTGGTGGGAGTCGACGTTGGTGTCGCCGTGTCCGGGGAAGTGCTTGGTGCAGGCGGCGACGCCGGTGGACTGGAGCCCCTCGACCCAGGCGGCGGTGTGCCGGGCCACCAGGCCGGTGTCGGAGCCGAAGGAGCGGACACCGATGACGGGGTTGTCGGGGTTGGCGTTGACGTCCGCGGAGGGCGCCCAGTCGAAGTTGACGCCGCAGGCGGCCAGGCGCCGGCCCAGCTCGCGGGAGACGGCCCGGGTGAGGCCGGGGTCGTCGACGGCGCCGAGGGCGTGGTTGCCGGGGAAGGAGGAGCCGGTGCGCACGTCGAGGCGGGTGACGTCGCCGCTCTCCTCGTCGATGGCGACCAGCAGGTCGTCGCGTTCGGCGCGCAGCTGGGCGGTGAGGCCGGTGACCTGCTCCTCGCTGACGACGTTGCGGCCGAACAGGGCGACGGAGGCGAGGCCCTCGCCGATGCGGCGGCGCACCCAGTCGGGGGCGGTGGTGCCGTCGAACCCCGGCTGAAGCACCGCGAGGGCGTCACGGGCGAGGGTGTCGCCCGCGGCGGAGCCGCTGTCCGATGCGGTGGTGGCGATGGTGGTCATCGTCGGGGTCATCCCTTCACGGCGCCGTCGGTCAGGCCGCTGACGGCCTTGCGTTGCAGGAAGATGAAGAGGATCAGGATGGGCAGCGCGAACAGGGACGAGGCGGCCATGGTGGCGCCCCAGTCGTCGCCGAAGGCGGTCTGGAACTGGGACAGCCACAGCGGCAGGGTCTGCTTCTCGATGTCCTTGTTGAGGATGAGGACGAGCGGGAACTCGTTCCAGGCGGTGATGAACCCGAACAGCGAGGTCGCCATCAGACCGGGGGCCAGCAGCGGGAAGATGACCCGGACGAACGCCTGGGGACGGGTGCAGCCGTCGACCATGGCCGCCTCCTCCAGGTCCTTCGGCACGGCGGCCACGTAGCCGCGCAGCGTCAGGATGGTCAGCGGGAGCACCATCATCGTGTAGAAGACGGTGAGCGGTACCAGGCTGTCCAGCATGTCGTTGTCCCGGACGATCATGTAGATGGCGATGATCATGACCTCCCAGGGGGCCATCTGCGCCAGCATGAACGTCACGATGAGCCCGCGCCGGCCCCGGAACCGCATCCGGGCGAGCGCGAAGGCCGCGAACAGGGCGATGACGAGCGAGAAGACGACCGACAGGACCGTGACGGTGACGGAGTTGAGGACCAGCGTCCAGAAGTGGTCGGCGTCGACCGCCTTCTTGAAGTGGTCGAAGGTGATGTCCGTCGGGAACCAGACCGGGGTCTCGGAGATGATGTCGCCGGTCGGCTTGAAGGCCGTCGCGAACATCCAGTAGACGGGGAACGCGAAACCGACGAAGAGGACGACGGCGGTCGCGTTGGGCCAGATACGGCCGAAGAGCGAGCGCTTCACAGCTCGTCCTCCTCTTGCTTGAGCACCATGCGCAGGTAGTACGAGGTGATGACGAGCAGGACCAGGATGGTCAGGAAGGAGATCGCCGCGCCGACCCCGAAGTGCTGGTTGCCGACGCCCTCGACGAAGGCGTAGATCGGCAGGGTCTCGGTGAGGCGGTCGGGCCCGCCCTCGTTGATGGCGAAGATCTGGGTGAACGCCTTGAAGATCCAGATGACCTCGAGGAACGTCGTGGCGTACAGGAAGGGCCGCAGGAAGGGCAGGGTCACCGAGGTGAAGCTCTTCCAGGCGCCGGCGCCGTCCAGGGACGCTGCCTCGTACAGTTCCTTGGGGATCGTGGTGGTGGCGGCATACAGGTTGATCGCCACGAACGGCACCGACCCCCACACGAGCAGCAGGAGGATCACGGCGAACGTGGAGAACTGGCTGCTGAGCCAGTTGTGGTCGGCCATGGAGTGCCAGCCGAGCTTGTCCAGCGTCCAGTTGACGACGCCGAAGCGCTGGGCGAACAGCCACTGGTAGACGGTGGTGGCGGCGACGGGGGGCATCGCCCAGGCCAGGACGAGGCCCACCATGAGCAGCAGCCGCATCCGCTTGCCGAGCCGGGTCAGCAGCAGCCCGATCAGGGTGCCGAACACCATGATGAGGACGACGTTGGCGGCGGTGAAGAGGACGGAGCGCTCTACGACGTGCCAGAACTCCGCCTCGGACAGCACCTCCCGGTAGTTGTCGACACCGTTCCACTCGGTGAGGTGCTGGATGAGCTGGCGCGGGTTGAGGTTCTGGAACGACAGCATGCCGTTCTTGACCAGAGGCCAGCCGAGGAGGACCACGGTGGCCAGCAGCGCGGGCAGCAGGAGCAGGTAGGGGGCGGCGGTCCCGCGGCGGGACGGGGCGCCGGAGGCGGGCGTGTCACCTCGCGGCGGCGCCGGCACCCGGGCCTTGCGGACAGCGGGCCCCCCGGCCGTGTCCGTGCCTTCGGTCTGCACTGACATGAATCGTCATCTCTTCCGTGGCCGTACGAACGACTTCCTCGGCCGCCGTGCGCACGACAGCCGTGGCCGTGCGCGCGGCATCCGTGGCCGCGCGAACGGCACAGGCGGGCCGGGGGCGCCCGCTCGGCGCCCCCGGCACGGTCATCAGTTCTCCTGGGCCAGGCGCTTGTTTATCTCGGCCTCGACCTGCTTGGCGGCGTCCGCCGGGGACTTGCCGTTCAGCACGGCCGTCATGTAGGCCTTGATCGGGTTGGGGGTGTTCTCCACCGCGCCCCACTCGGGGATCAGCGGGGTGGTGCCGCCGACCGCGGCACCCGGGGCGATGGCCTCGGCGACGGCGTTGCCCTTGAGGTTGGTCTCCAGGGACTTCTTGTTCGGGATGACGCCGTTGAGCTTGGCCAGTTCACCCTCGTACTGGTCGGACAGGGCGATCTTCAGGAACTCCTTGGCCAGCTCCTGCTTCTTGCTGCCCTGGGCGACGGCCAGGTTGGAGCCGCCGAGGAAGACGCTCTCGGCCTTGTCCGCCGTCTCGCCGGGGATGGGGAAGTAGCCGAGGTCCTTCTCGATGGCCTTGTTGGCGGCGATGGCCGTGCCGGCCTCCCAGCCCATGCCGAAGAAGGCGCCGGTCTTGCCCTTGGCGAAGACCTCGGCCTGCTGCGGGGTGGCCTCGTCCTTGTCCTTGGGGGCCTTGGAGAAGGACTGGTACTTCTTGTAGATCTCCATGGCCTTGGCGACCTTCGCGTCACCGAGGTTGGAGACGTACTTGTCGCCGTCCTTCTTGACCAGGTCGGCACCCTGACCGATGGTCAGGCCGTCGAAGAAGTACCAGTTCTGGCCGGGCAGGTAGAGCGGCTCGGCGTCCGTCTTCTTGCCGATGGTCTCCATGTCCTTGAAGAACTCGTCCCGGGTCTTCGGGATGTCCTTGATACCGGCCTTGGCCCAGATCTTCTTGTTGTAGATGACCACACGGCTGGTGAAGTACCAGGGCGCGGCGTACTGCTTGCCGTCGTAGACGGAGGACTGCGAGACGGACGGCGTCCAGTCGGCGCCGACCGCGCTCTTGACGTCGGCCAGGTCGGCGAGGCCGCCGGTGACCGCGTAGGCCGGGGTCTGGGTGTTGCCGACCTCGAGCACGTCCGGCGGGTTGGACTCGGAGAGAGCGGTGGTGATCTTCTGCTGGATCCCGTCCCACTTCTGCGTCTCGAACTTCAGCTTGGCGCCGGTCTTCTTCTCGAACGCGGCCGTGACGTCCTTGACCCACTGGTCCGGCGCGGAGCCGTCCATCGTCCAGACCGTCAGCGTCTGGCCCTTGAAGCTGTCCGGTCCCGCGTTCTTGCTGTCGTCGCCGTCGTCCCCGCCGCACGCCGACACGGAGACCATCATGCCCGCGATCACGATCGCGGCCGCAAGCTTGCGCTTCACGCCACCCTCCTCAGGGATGCCACTAACCCCCCACGCCCTCGGCGGTGACTTGCGTACGACGCTGTTGCACGTAAGGGCTCGGGACCTGGCCACTAATGGTGTAGACCAGTACGGTGGAGCTTGGCCTAGACCTTTTGGAGTGTCAAGGGTGGTTCGGGAAGCCGGTACCGGCCGTTACGAGAAAGTCACCGGAGGGCGTCCGTCCGCATTCCGGCCCTTTCGCCCGGACCGTTCAGTTGGACTAGACCATAGGGCAGTTGGTCGCTATAACGGGAGCCCATCGACACAGCCGGGAAGGCAGGCATGACCACCGACGTCAGCAGCGCCCAGCCGCACAGGGGGACGCCCGGCCGCACCGCGCGCGTGCCGAAGTACTACCGGATCAAGCAGCAGCTCCTCTCCATGGCCGAGGCGCTCCAGCCCGGTTCGGCCATGCCCGCGGAACGTCTGCTCGCCGTCCGGTTCGACACCTCACGGACCACCGTCCGGCAGGCGCTCCAGGAACTCGTCGGCGAGGGACGGCTCGACCGGATCCAGGGCAAGGGCACCTTCGTCGCCCAGCCCAAGCTCTACCGCACGCTCCAGCTCACCTCGCACACCGAGGACATGCGCGCCCAGGGCCTCGCCCCGGCCTCGCAGATGCTGGACATCGGGGAGATCCCCGCGGACGAGAAGCTGGCGGGCCTGCTCGGCATCGGGATCGGCGAGAAGGTGCTGCGGATCGAGCGGCTGCGGCTGGCCAGCGGAGACCCGATGGCGATCGAGACGACCCATCTGTCCGTACGGCGCTTCCCCGGCCTGCGCCGCTCGCTGGCCACCTGTCCGTCGCTGTACACGGCGCTCGCCGAGGTGTACGGGGTCCATCTCGCCGAGGCCGACGAGACCATCGAGACCTCGCTGTCGACGCCGCGGGAGGCCCAGTTGCTCGGCACCGACGTGGGTCTGCCGATGCTGCTGCTGTCCCGGCACTCGCGGGACGCGGACGGCACGCCGGTGGAGTGGGTGCGTTCGGTCTACCGCGGCTCCCGCTACAAGTTCGTCGCCGCCCTGCGCCGCCCGGGCGGCCCGGTGGTCCGGCGAAGGGCGGCTGCGCCGGACCGGGACGGCATCGGGGCCTGAAGCCGGGGGGCGCCCCGGCGGGCGCGGCTCAGCGGGCGGACTTGCCGGGCACCTTCGCCGGCTTCCCGGCGGATGCCTTGGCGGGCGCCTTCGGCGACTTCCCTGCCCTGGTCTTCGCCGACGCCTTCGGCGAGGCCTTGGGCGACTTCCCGGCCCCGGTCTTCGCCGACGCCTTCGGCGAGGCCTTGGGTGACGCCGGGAACGCGCCGTCGCGGGCGAGCGTGATGTCCCGGTCCGTCGCCGCGTGCAGGGCGGGCAGCACGAGGATACCGGAGGGACGCAGTTCCATGAGGGTGGCCTCCACCCGCGCCGTCCCCGCCTTCAGCGCCTCCGGCGACGCCTTGCCGGAGTTCTCCCAGCGGTGTTCCGCGCCGTCGCACCGGGCGGTGCTGCCGCCGATGCCGTGCTTCAGACCGGGGTCGGCCTGGCTGAGCGAGGAGCTGACGAGGACCGGTCCGGTACCGCCGAGGCAGCGGTAGCTGCCGGAGAGCGTCACCGTCCCGTCGGACGCGATCAGGCCGACGGAGTCGACGGTGATGAGCTCGGAGGGGTCGGCCCCGGCCGGTCCGACGGAGGCGCACAGAAGGGCCGCGGCACCGAGGGCGCCGGCGATGACAGGGCGTACGGGCATGGGGTGTCTCCCGGTTCCAGGGGATCGAGGGCTTCCACTGGTACTGGGCGGCCGAGTCGGCGGGCGTGACCGTCACTCCATCGGTGGCGCGTCGTGACACCGTCCGGTCCTGTCCCGGGCGGAGGCGCGGCCCCCGCGCCCGCGCGGCCCGGGGCGCGGCCCCGCCAGCGGGCCGCGGATGCGGCCGGACCCGCCCCCCGCAGGGCTACGGCAGCACGGCGAACCCGTCCAGCTCCACCAGCGCCCGCTCGTCCCACAGCCGTACGACCTCCACGACGGCCATCGCGGGGTAGTCGCGGCCCGCCGACTCCCGCCAGATGCGGCCGAGTTGCCGCGCGTGGGCGCGGTAGTCGGCGACGTCCGTGGCGTAGACGGTGATCCGGGCCAGGTCGGCGGGGGTGCCGCCGGCCGCGCGCAGGGCGGTGAGGAGGTTGCCGAGGGCCTTCTCGAACTGCTCGGGCAACGTGTCCCCGGTGATCTTGCCGTCGGTGTCGAGGGCGGTCTGGCCGGCCAGGAACACCAGGCGGGAACCGGCCGCCACGACGGCGTGGGAGAAGCCCGTGGGCGGGGACAGCTCGGGCGGGTTGACGCGCTCGGTCGTCACCGGGCCTCCTTCTGTGCCGTGGCGTACAGCTCCTTGGCGATGATGCCCCGCTGGACCTCGCTGGCACCTTCGTAGATACGGGGCGCGCGCACCTCGCGGTAGAGGTGTTCGAGGAGGTGGCCGCGGCGCAGGGCGCGGGCGCCGTGCAGCTGGACGGCGGTGTCGACGACGTACTGCGCGGTCTCGGTGGCGAGCAGCTTGGCCATCGCGGCGCGCCGGGGGACGTCGTCGGCCCCCGCGTCGTACGCCGAGGCCGCCGCGTACACCATCAGCCGGGCCGCCTCGGTGCGCAGGGCCATCTCGGCGACCTGGTGGGACACGGCCTGAAGGTCCATCAGCCGGCCGGCGAACGCCTCGCGCCGGCTGGTGTGGCCGACGGTGGCGTCCAGCGCCGCCTGGGCCATGCCGACCGCGAAGGCGCCGACGCTCGGCCGGAAGAGGTTGAGGGTGCCCATGGCGACGGCGAAGCCGCGGTCGGCCTCGCCGAGCACGTCGGCGGCGGTGACGGGCACGGCGTCGAAGTCGAGGGCGCCGATGGGGTGCGGCGAGAGCATCTCCAGGGCGCTGCCGGTGAGTCCGGGCCGGTCGGCGGGGACCAGGAAGGCGGTCACCCCGCGGGCCCCGGCACCGGGTGCGGTGCGGGCGAAGACGGTGTAGAAGTCGGCCTCGGGGGCGTTGGAGATCCAGCACTTGGCGCCGGTGAGCCGCCAGCCGTCGCCGTCGGGCTCGGCCGCGAGGGCCAGCGCCGCCGCGTCCGACCCGGCTCCGGGCTCGCTCAGCGCGAACGCGGCGACCGCGCTGCCGTCGGCGACCCGGGGCAGCCAGCGCTCGCGCTGGGCGGGGGTGCCGTGGGCGTGCACGGGGTGGGCGCCCAGGCCCTGGAGGGCGAGGGCGGTCTCGGCCTCGGTGCAGGCCTGGGCGAGGGACTCCCGCATCAGGCACAGGTCCAGCGCGCCGGAGCCGAACAGCCGCGCGAGCAGGCCCAGCCGGCCGAGCTCGGCGAGGAGCGGCCGGTTGACGCGGCCGGGCTCGCCCTCGTCGGCGAGCGGGCGCAGCCGCTTCGCGGCCAGCTCGCGCAGTTCGGCACACCAGGCGGATTGCTCCGGTGCGAGTGAGAATGCGGACACAGCCGTCCTCCCTCCGGGGCGGCCGGCCCGGCCTCCCCGTCGCCTTCCGGGGCGGGCCCCTCCCCACCCGGCTTCCGACGTTATCGCGCACAGTTGACTGCCGTCACCAACACGATACGCTGGGGGTCCCCCCTCTGGGGGAGCGCGAGCCCACCAGAAAGCCCGTCTGGACGTCTGTCACGGCAAGGGGGCGGACCGCCATGCACCTCTCGGCCCATATCGACACCTTCGCGCGCGACCATCTGCCCCCGCCGCACGAGTGGCCGGACCTGCGGTTCGACCTGCCGGAGCTGCGTTACCCCGATCGGCTGAACTGCGCGGCGGAGCTGCTGGAGCACGCCGACCCGGACCGTCCGGCGCTGCGCACCCCGACGGGCCCCGCCTGGACGTACGGCGAGCTGCGCGCCCGGGTCGACCGGATCGCGCACGTGCTCACCGGCACCCTGGGCGTGGTCCCGGGCAACCGGGTGCTGTTGCGCGGTCCCACCACGCCCTGGCTCGCCGCCTGCTGGCTGGCCGTGCTGAAGGCGGGCGCGGTCGCGGTCACCGTGCTGGCCCAGCAGCGCCCGCACGAGCTGGCGGCCATGTGCGAGATGGCCCGGGTCGGGCACGCGCTGTGCGACATACGGGCGGTCGACGACCTGGCGAAGGCCGGGATACCCGGGCTGCGGATCACGACGTACGGCGGTGACACACCCGACGACCTGCTGCGCCGCCCCGCCCCCGCCACCTCCTATCCGGCGGTGGACACCGCGGCCGACGACGTGGCCCTGATCGCGTTCACCTCCGGCACCACGGGTCGCCCGAAGGGGTGCATGCACTTCCACCGGGACGTGCTCGCGACGGCCGACACCTTCTCACGGCATGTGCTGCGGCCCCACGAGGACGACGTCTTCACCGGCAGTCCCCCGCTGGGCTTCACCTTCGGCCTCGGCGGGCTGGTGATCTTCCCGTTGCGGGCGGGGGCCAGCACCCTGCTCCTCGAACAGGCCGGCCCCCGGCAGCTGCTGCCCGCGATAGCCGAGCACCGGGTCTCCGTCCTGTTCACCGCGCCGACCGCGTACCGCGCCATGCTGGGGGAGCTGGGCGGGCACGACGTCTCGTCCCTCAGGCGCTGTGTCTCGGCCGGCGAGAACCTGCCCGAGGCCACCTGGCGGGCCTGGCACGAGCGCACGGGCCTGCGCATCATCAACGGGATCGGCGCGACCGAACTGCTGCACATCTTCATCTCCGCCGCCGACGAGCTGATCCGGCCCGGAAGCACGGGCGTGCCGGTACCGGGCTGGCAGGCGCGCGTCCAGGACGCCGACGGCAAGCCCCTGCCCGACGGCGAGCCCGGACTGCTGGCCGTCCGCGGCCCGGTCGGCTGCCGCTACCTCGCCGACCCACGGCAGCGGGAGTACGTGCGGGACGGCTGGAACGTCACCGGCGACACCTACAAGCGCGACGGGCAGGGCTACTTCCACTATGTCGCCCGCGCGGACGACATGATCATCTCCGCCGGGTACAACATCGCGGGAACGGAGGTGGAGGACGCGCTGCTGCGTCATCCGGACGTGTCCGAGACGGCGGTCGTCGGCCGCCCGGACGAGGTCCGCGGGCAGGTGGTCGTGGCCTACACGGTGCTGCGCGCCGGGGCCCGGCACGACCCGGAGGCGCTGCGCGAGTTCCTCATCTCCGAGCTGGCGCCCTACAAGTGCCCGCGCGAGTTCGTCTTCCTGGACGCGCTGCCGCGCACGGCCACCGGAAAGCTGCAACGGTTCCTCCTGCGCACCGAAGGCGACCGGCAGTGACGCCGACGACCTAAAATGATCAACGTGTCCGAGCAGCACGCCCCCAGGTCCCTCATCGTCACGCTCTACGGCGCGTACGGCCGCTTCATGCCCGGCCCGGTGCCCGTCGCCGAGCTGATCCGGCTCCTGGCCGCGGTCGGGGTGGACGCGCCCTCCGTGCGTTCCTCGGTCTCCCGGCTGAAGCGGCGCGGTCTGCTGCTGCCTGCCCGCACGGAGTCCGGCGCGGCCGGGTACGGACTCTCCGCGCAGGCCCGCCAGTTGTTGGAGGACGGCGACCGGCGCATCTACGCCGGTGCGCCGGTGGCGGACGAGGGCTGGGTGCTCGCGGTGTTCTCGGTCCCCGAGTCGGAGCGGCAGAAGCGGCACGTGCTGCGCTCCCGGCTCGCCGGTCTGGGCTTCGGCACCGCGGCCCCGGGGGTGTGGATCGCCCCGGCCCGGCTGTACGAGGAGACGGAGCACACCCTGCGCCGGCTGCGCCTGGATCCGTACGTGGACTTCTTCCGCGGCGAGCACCTGGGCTTCGCGCCCACGGCCGACGCGGTGGCCCGCTGGTGGGACCTGGCCGCCATCGCCAAGGAGCACGAGCGTTTCCTGGACGCGCACGGGCCCGTGCTGCACGCCTGGGAGGCCTGTGCGGACACCCCGCCCGGGGATGCCTACCGCGACTACCTCCTCGCCCTCGACTCCTGGCGCCACCTCCCCTACACCGACCCGGGCCTGCCCACCCACCTGCTGCCCGCCGACTGGCCGGGCGTCCGCTCGGCGGAGGTCTTCAGGGGGCTGCACGAGCGGCTGCGGGACGCGGGGGCCCGGTTCGCCGGCCTGTGAGGGGACGGCGCGCCCTCGAAGACGGCGCGGCCGCGGGGCGGTGCCGGGTGATCAGCCGCCGACGACGGGCCGGTGCGGGAACCGCCGCGCATCGCGCCCGGGGCAGGGGGCCGGAACGGCACCCCCTTCCCGGGCCGGGCCGCGGCCCGGCTCAGCCGCCGAGCGAGAGCCGGGGCCTGGGGGCGTCGGTGCGCCCGGTCTGCGGGCGCCGGCTGCCCGCGCGGTAGGGCGCGGGCCAGACCGCCCCGGGGCCCGTGTAGCCCTGCTCGACCGCGGCGTGCAGGGTCCAGTGGGGGTCGTACAGGTGCGGACGGGCCAGCGCGCACAGGTCCGCACGGCCCGCGAGGATCAGGGAGTTGACGTCGTCCCAGGAGGAGATCGCGCCGACCGCGATCACCGGGACCCGGACCTCGTGCCGGATCCGGTCGGCGAACGGCGTCTGGTACGACCGTCCGAACTCCGGCCGCTCCTCGGCCACCACCTGCCCGGTGGAGACGTCGATGGCGTCGGCCCCGTGCGCGGCGAAGGCGCGGGCGATCCGGACGGCGTCCTCGGCGGTCGTCCCGCCCTCCGCCCAGTCGGTGGCCGAGATCCGGACGGTCATCGGCCGCTCGGCCGGCCACACCGCGCGTACGGCGTCGAAGACCTCCAGCGGGAACCGCAGCCGCTTCTCCAGCGAGCCGCCGTAGGCGTCGGTGCGCTGGTTCGTGAGCGGGGAGAGGAAGCCGGAGAGCAGATAGCCGTGGGCGCAGTGCAGTTCGAGCAGGTCGAAGCCGGCCCGGGCGGCCCGCCAGCCGGCGGCGGCGAACTGCTCGCGGATGTCGGTGAGCTGGGCCCGGGAGAGCCGGCGCGGGGTCTGGCTGCCCGGCTTGTACGGCAGCGGGGAGGCGGCGACGAGCGGCCAGTTGCCGGCGGGCAGCGGCTCGTCCATGCCCTCCCACATGAGCTTCGTGGACCCCTTGCGGCCGGAGTGCCCGAGCTGTACGCCGATCGCGGTGCCCGGGGACTGGCGGTGCACGAAGTCGGTGACGCGCCGCCACGCCTCGGCCTGCCGGCCGGTGTAGAGCCCGGCGCAGCCGGGGGTGATCCGGCCCTCCTCGCTGACGCACACCATCTCGGTCATCACGAGTCCGGCCCCGCCGAGGGCGCGGGCGCCGAGATGGACGAGGTGGAAGTCGCCGGGGACGCCGTCGGTGGCCGAGTACATGTCCATCGGGGACACGACCACCCGGTTGCGCAGGGTCAGACCGCGCAGCCGGAACGGCGTGAACATCGGGGGTGTGCCGGGCGGGCAGCCGAACTCGCGCTCCACGGCCTCGGTGAAGCGGGCGTCGCGCAGCCGGAGGTTGTCGTGGGTGACGCGGCGGCTGCGGGTGAGCAGGTTGAAGGCGAACTGCCGGGAGGGCTGGTCGAGGTGGAGCCGGAGGTCCTCGAACCACTCCAGGCTGGCCCGGGCGGCCCGCTGGGTGGAGGCGACGACGGGCTTGCGCTCCTCCTCGTAGGCCGCGGACGCCGAGCGCACGTCCGGGTGTTCCCGCAGGCAGGCGGCCAGGGCGAGGGCGTCCTCCACGGCGAGTTTGGTGCCGGAGCCGATGGAGAAGTGGGCGGTGTGGGCGGCGTCGCCGAGGAGGACGACGTTGCCGTGCGACCAGCGGTCGTTGACCACCGTGCGGAAGGTGGTCCAGGTCGAGTTGTTGGAGCGCAGGGGGCGTCCGCCGAGGGCGTCGGCGAAGATCTTGGCGCAGCGCTCGATGGATTCCTGCGGGGTGAGGACGTCGAGTCCCGCCGCCCGCCAGACCTCCTCGCGCATCTCCACGATGACGGTGGAGTCCTTCGCCGTGAAGGGGTATCCGTGCAGCTGCATCACGCCGTGCTCGGTCTCGGCGATCTCGAAGCGGAAGGCGTCGAAGGCGAAGTCGGCGGCGAGCCATATGTAGCGGCAGCGGTGTTCGGTCACCCGGGGGCCGAACGCGTGGGCATGGGTGTCGCGGGTGGCGCTGTGCACACCGTCGGCGGCGACGACCAGGTCATAGCTCTCCGAGAGGAGGCCGGCGTCCGGCGCCTCGGTGGCGAACCGCAGCTCGACGCCCAGTGAGCGGCAGCGGTCCTGGAGGATGCGCAGGAGCCGGTGCCGGCCCAGCGCGGCGAAACCGTGGCCGCCGGAGCGGTACCGGGTGCCCCGGTGGCCTATGTCGATGTCGTCCCAGCGGACGAAGTCACGCTTCAGCGCTTCGTACACGACGGGGTCGGCGTGCTCGATGCCGCCGAGCGTCTCGTCGGAGAGGACCACGCCGAAGCCGAAGGTCACGTCGGGGGCGTTGCGCTCCCAGACGGTGACCTCCCTCGTGGGGTCGAGTCGTTTGAGCAGGGCGGCGGCGTACAGTCCGCCGGGGCCGCCGCCGATGATCGCCACGCGCACGACCGCTCACCTCCCCCGCCACTTCGGCGGGCGCTTCTCCGTGAACGCCGCGTGGAACTCGGCGTAGTCCTCGCCGTTCATCAGCAGGGCCTGGGTCGAGGCGTCCAGTTCCACCGAGGCCGCAAGGGGCATGTCCAGCTCGGCCGTCAGCAGGGTCTTCGTCTGGGCGTGGGCCAGGGCGGGGCCGTCGGCGAGGCGGCGGGCCAGGGTCTGGGCGGCCTCGTCCGCCCCGCCCTCCTCCGTCAGCTCGCTGATCAGGCCGATGCGCTCGGCCTCGGGGGCCCGGACCGGGTCGCCCAGCATGAGCAGGCGGGTGGCGTGGCCGAGGCCGACGACCCGGGGCAGCAGATAGGCCGCGCCCATGTCGCCGCCGGACAGGCCGACCCGGGTGAAGAGGAAGGCGAAGCGGGCCGACGGGTCGGCGATCCGGAAGTCGGCCGCGAGGGCGAGGACCGCGCCCGCGCCGGCCGCCACGCCGTGCACGGCGGCGATCACCGGGAACGGGCACTCGCGGATCGCCCGGACGACCTGCCCGGTCATCCGGTTGAAGTCCAGCAGCTGGGCGGTGTCCATGGACAGCGTGGCGCCGATGATCTCGTCGACGTCGCCGCCGGAGCAGAAGCCGCGCCCCTCGCCGGCCAGCACCAGGGCCCGTACCGAGCGCTCGCGGGACAGCTCGGCGAGCAGGTCGCGCAGGTCGGCGTAGGCGCCGAAGGTGAGGGCGTTGAGCTTCTCGGGGCGGGCGAGGGTGACGGTGGCGACCCCGTCGTCGAGCCGGACCCGCAGGTGTGCCCAGTCGGCGGTGTGGGCGGCCGAGCCGGTGAAGGGACTCATGACGTGCGGCCTCCTTGGGCGGGCGTGCCGTACGTTGCTCTGTCCCATGAAGTTATCACTTGTTTGTGACTGTCGTCACGGGTACGCGACACGCCCGCTCCGATCGGCCGGACCGGGTCACATCCGTCACCGGTCGTCGACAGGGGGGTAACAAGAGGCCCGGAGCGGCGAGGCGGCGGGTTCGAAGGGGTAGGCCGCCGGTACCGGGGCCGGGGGTCCCGGGCGAAGCCCGCCGACGGTCCTGAGCGGCCGGGCCCGTACCATTCCTGTAGTCGAAAGCAGGACAGCCTGCTCCATGAACGGACTCGCCTTGCACGAACGCCCCGCCGAACCGGCCTCCTGGCGCATCGCGCTGCCGCACACCGCGGCGGCGGTGCCCGTGGCGCGTGCCCTGGTGCGCACGGCTCTCACCGAGGTGGAGCACCTGGCCGACTGCGACACGGCGGAGCTGCTCACCGCCGAGCTGGTGGCCAACGCGGTGGAGCACACCGCGGGGCGCGGCCCGATAGAGCTGGTGGTGGAGCTGCGGCCGACCGGCTGCCAGGTGGAGGTGCACGACCCGGACCCGGCGCCGCCCGGCCATCTGACCCGGCCGGTGATCGAGGAGCCGGACCCGTGGCAGGAGGGCGGGCGCGGTCTGCTGCTGATCCGCGCCCTCAGCTCGTCCTGCGGGCACCGCCCCACCCCGTCGGGCAAGGCGGTGTGGTTCAGACTGCCTGTGGTTCCCGCTCAGCGGCGGCCGGCGTGACCTCGGCGGCCGGCCGCGCCAGCGTGGAGTGCCGGCGGCCGTAGGCGCCGTAGACCAGCAGGCCGACCACGAGGAACACCGCGAACTGAAGCCAGGTCTGCCAGCCGGTCTCGTACATCAGGTAGAGGCAGAAGCCGACGCCGAGCAGCGGGGCCACCGGGTAGAGCGGCACCCGGAAGCTGCGGGCGAGGCCCGGTTCGCGGCGGCGCAGCGCGATCACCACGATGTTGACGACGGCCATGATGGCGAGGGTGCCGATGGTGCACAGGTTCATCACGGCGTCGAGGGAGGCGAAGGCCGCCGGGATCGCGAAGACGACCGCGACGATCAGCGTGCCGGCGACCGGCGTGGACGTCCGCGGGGAGACCTTCTCGAAGACGCGCGGGATCAGGCCGTCCCTGGACATCGACATCAGGATGCGGGTCTGGCCGTACATCACGGCGAGCACCACGGAGGCGATGGCGACGACCGCGCCGAAGGCGATGACGCCGCCGCCGACGGTGGAGCCGGTGACCTCGCCTACGACGTAGGAGAGGGCGGCGGGGCGGCCGGCGACCTGGTCGCCTCCGATGGCGCCGATCGCGGCGAGCGCGACCGCGCAGTAGAGCAGGGTGACCAGGCCCATGCAGACGAGGATCGCGACCGGGATGTGGCGGCGCGGGTTCTTGGCCTCCTCACCGGCGGTCGTGATCGCGTCGAAGCCGATGTAGGAGAAGAACGCGGCGGTGGTGCCCGCGCCGATGCCACCGAGGCCGGCCGGGGAGAACGGGGTGAGGTTGCCGTCCTTGAAGGCGCTGTAGCCGATGGCGCAGAAGGCGAGCAGGATCACGAGCTTCACGGCCGCCATGGCGGCCGTCGCCCGGGCACTCTCCCGCACGCCGCGCACCAGCAGCACGGACGCCATGGCGATGACGATCACCGCGGGGAGGTTGACGATGCCGCCGTCGCCGGGGCCCGCGGACAGGGCGGCCGGGAGCTGCCAGCCGGTGAGGCTGTGCAGCAGCTCGTTGACGTACTGGCTCCAGCCGACCGCGACGGCCGAGATGGAGATGCCGTACTCCAGCAGCAGGCACCAGCCGACGAGGAAGGCGGTGGACTCGCCGAGGCCGGCGTAGGCGAAGGAGTACGAGGAGCCGGAGACCGGGATCGCGCCGCCCAGCTCCGCGAAGGAGAAGGCGGTGAAGACGCAGGTCAGGGCGGCGAGGATGAAGGAGACGACGACGGCCGGGCCGGCCTGGGCCACCGAGTCGGAGAGGCCGACGAAGATGCCGGTGCCGACGATGGCGCCGACGCCGAAGCAGATGAGCTGGAAGAGGCCCATGGTGCGCTTCAGGCCGTGTCCCTCACGGTCGGCACCGGATTCGGCGACGAGCAGCTGCGGGGACTTGATGCGGGGAGCGGGCATTGCGGGTGGTGCTCGTTTCTGGTGGTGCGGGCAGCCGTGGTGCGGCTGCGGCGGCGGCTCGGAATGGGTGGTTCCGGGCCGCCGGCCAGGATACGGCCTGGTGAGCGGGGTCAGGCAAGGCTTTCGCGGGCGAGTGTGGCCACCAGCACGGCCTTGATGGTGTGCAGCCGGTTCTCGGCCTCGTCGAAGACGACCGAGTGGGCCGACTCGAAGACCTCGTCCGTGACCTCCAGCGACCGCAGGCCGTGGGTCTCGAAGAGCTGCCGGCCCACCGCGGTGCCGAGGTCGTGGAAGGCCGGCAGGCAGTGCAGGAACTTCACGTCCGGGTTGCCGGTCGCGCGGAGCACGTCCATGGTCACGGCGTAGGGGGTGAGGGCCGCGATGCGCTCGTCCCACACCTCCACGGGCTCGCCCATGGAGACCCAGACGTCGGTGGCGACGAAGTCGGCGCCCGCGACACCCTCGGCGACGTCCTCGGTGAGGGTGACACGGGCACCGCCGGCGGCGGCGAGCTCCCGGGCGCGGTCGACGACCTCCTGGGCGGGCCAGTAGGACTTCGGGGCGACGATCCGTACGTCCATGCCGAGCAGGGCGCCGGTGATCAGGTAGGAGTTGCCCATGTTGAAGCGGGCGTCGCCGAGGTAGGCGAAGGAGATCTCCCGCAGCGGCTTGGCGCTGTGCTCGGTCATGGTGAGCACGTCGGCGAGCATCTGGGTGGGGTGCCAGTCGTCGGTGAGGCCGTTGTAGACGGGCACGCCGGCGTAGGCTGCCAGCTCCTCGACCTTGGCCTGGCTGTCGCCCCGGTACTCGATGGCGTCGAACATCCGGCCCAGCACGCGGGCGGTGTCCTTCGCCGACTCCTTGTGCCCCATCTGCGAGCCGGACGGGTCGAGGTAGGTCGTGTGGGCGCCCTGGTCGGCCGCGGCGACCTCGAACGCGCAGCGGGTGCGCGTCGAGGTCTTCTCGAAGATCAGCGCGATGTTCCGCCCGCGCAGGTACCGGGTCTCGGCCCCGGCCTTCTTGGCGGCCTTCAGCTCCGCGGCCAGCTCGACCAGGCCGCGGAACTCCTCCTCGGTGAAGTCCAGCTCCTTGAGGAAGTGGCGGCCGGCGAGGGCGGTCGGGACTGTCGCCATGCGGGCGCTCCAGAGGTCGTCACTACGGAATACCTTGGAAGTATATACGACCCTTCACATTTCTATACACCGTCTCGTTCCACGGGACAGCTCATGCACCGCGGCCCGCCCCGGCCCCGGCCCAGCTCGCTGCCCGGGATCTCGATCACCTCGATACCCTGCTTGCGCAGGTGGGTGTTGGTGGTGGAGTTCCGCTCGTAGGCCACGACGACACCGGGTTCGACGGCGAGGACGTTGCAGCCGTCGTCCCACTGCTCGCGTTCGGCGGCGTGCACGTCCTGCGTGGCGGTCAGCACCCGGATCTCGCCGAGGCCGAGCGCGGCGGCGATCGCCCGGTGCATGTGCTCCGGCGGATGGTCGGTGACCTTCAGCTCCCGTTCGCCGGCACCCGGCTCGATGGTGTACGAGCGGAGCATGCCGAGCCCGGCGTACTGGGTGAAGGTGTCGCCGTCGACCATGGTCATCACCGTGTCGAGGTGCATGAAGGCGCGCCGCTTGGGCATGTCGAGCGCGACGATGGTACGCGCGGAGCCGGCCGCGAACAGCTTGTGCGCCAGCATCTCCACCGCCTGCGCCGTGGTGCGCTCGCTCATGCCGATCAGGACGGCGCCACCGCCGATCACCAGCACGTCACCGCCCTCGATGGT
This sequence comes from Streptomyces musisoli, assembly GCF_016741855.1. Taxonomy (GTDB): domain Bacteria; phylum Actinomycetota; class Actinomycetes; order Streptomycetales; family Streptomycetaceae; genus Streptomyces; species Streptomyces musisoli. Next base: position 974,153 of record NZ_JAERRH010000001.1, read on the forward strand.
GGAGGGGTAGTCCGCCTGCCCCCGGGACCACACGTGGAACGTTTCGTCACGGAACAGGGGGTGGTGGCGGTAGATCGCCTCGAAGTGGACGGTCTCGCGCTGCCGGGCGGGCCAGCGCATGGCGTTGATCGAGACGCCGTCGTAGATCCACGCCGAGGTGTCGCGGGTGAACAGGTGGTTGGGCAGCGGGCGCAGCAGGAAGTCGTCCAGCTCCATGACGTGGAAGCGGACGGAGGCCGGTTCCGCGTGCGCGTCCAGGAACTCCCGCTTGGTCATGCCCCCGACCAGTGCCTCGGCCAGCTCCTCCGGGGTCATCAGGTCGAAGGCGGCGCGCAGATGGTCCGTGGCGAGGGGGCCGTATTCCTTCTCGTCGAAGACCCGGTCCAGGACGAGCGTGCGGGCCTCGGGGAACGCCAGGGTCTCGGCGAGCAGGTCCCCGAAGAGATGGACGACGACCCCCCGGTCGCGCAGTACGTCGGCGAACCCGTCGTGCTCGGCGCGCGCCCGGCGCACCCAGAGCACGTCGTCGAAGAGCAGGGCGTCCTTGTTGCTGGGGGTGAGCCTTTTGAGCTCAAGATCCGGCCGGTGCAGGATGACGCGGCGCAGCCGCCCGGCCTCGGAGTCGACTTGGAATCCCATGCCTCCATCCTGACCATCAAGTCCCCGCTTCACCCTCCGCTCGGACGTTTCCGCCTCGTCCGCTTCCCGTCCTCGGGACGCCGGGCGGCCGGAATGCCACCGCCGGGCGGGCGGGAACGGGACCGGAAGCGTTCCGGAAGCGGGCGGTGGCTGTCCGCGGAAGCGGGCGCGGACCTTTGCTGGGGGCGTGACCAGTTCAGCCGACGCCGGTCGGCCCGAGTGCCGGCCCCCGCTCGTCCACGGTGCGCAGGAAGGCGTCCACCGCCGACAGATCGGTCCGCTCCAGGTCGTCGGCGCGCAGGACGATGCGCAGTTCGGAGCAGACCGCGGGGTCGTGGCGGAGGCTGTGGGTGAAGGTCTCGACGATCAGCAGCAGCAACTGGGTGCGGTCGAGTTCGACGAGGCGGGACAGGCCCGCGCCGATCAGCGGCATCGCCACCGGCTTGAACAGGCCGTGCAGGGCGACCGAGGTCCACAGGCGTTCCAGGCTGAGCCGCAGGTCGGCGGGGGCGGACCGGGCACGCAGGTCGTTGCCGAGCCGCGAATAGGCCACGGCGAACACCCGGCGCCTGCCGGCGGGGACGGCCACCGCCGTACCGATCGGGTAGCGGGTGCGCCGGCCGCGCCGCTTGTCCCGGACGCTCTCCGTGGCCAGCGGGGTGAACTCCTTCAGCGCTTGGCGCAGTTTGTGGTCCAGGAGCCGGTGCCGGCCCTCGAAGAGCCGGTCGACCAGCTGGCCCTGCACGCTCTCCCTGCTGATCACGACGTCGTCGGCGAAGGTGTCGAAGGTGTCGGAGAACCCCACGACCAGGTTGGCGTCGTCCTGGTCGAACAGGTCGCCGCGCACCACGACGACGTCCACCCGCAGGCCGCGCAGGGTGTGGCGCAGCAGTTCGGCGCCGTGCCGCTCGCGCAGCCGGGCGCTCAGCCGGGCGAGGGTGGCGGCGGCCTCGGGGTCGTCCGGGCGTTCCCCGGCCGTCTGTTCGGCCACCGGCAGGGCGAGGTCGTAGCGGCCCAGCGCGGTGTGTCCGGCGATCAGTTCGCGCAGCGCGGTCTCCCTGAGCTGGGTCAGCCGCCGGACCGGTGCGGCCGCGAACTCCTCGTCCTGCACCTCGGCCAGCGGCCGGCCGCACCAGAGCCGCAGGGCCTCCGCCAGCAGCCGGACGGCCGGGGCCGGTGCCGCGCGCAGCGCCTCACCCACCAGCCGGACGAACTCGGCACTGTCCAGTTCGCCGTCGTCCAGGGCGAGCCGGTAGGTGCTCTCGGCCCCGCGCGCGGTCGGCAGCTGTCCGGTGCGCACGATCCGGGCCCCGTGTCCCGGCCCGGCCAGGTCGAACGCGCGCCGCAGTTCCAGGATCCGCTTCTGCACCTCGTTGCGGTTGCGCAGGTCCTGGTGCGGCAGCCGGACGGTCTGCTGCCAGACGTCCCGGTACAGCCGGCGGACGGTCACGGCCTCGCCCTCGGCGGCGACCAGGCGGGCCAGCAGACGTGCGGTCAGCGGGGTCAGGCGGACCGGGACGCCGTTCACGTCCAGTCGGAGCGGCCCCAGGACGCTCACGCGTACCGGTGGGGTACGGGTCTGCACGCGCCTCGCCCCCTCCGCCGCGTGACGTCCCGCCGACAGTGCGATCAGCGTAGCAAGACGGCTTGGAGGAAAGCATGCGAATGACCGGTCCGACCTCGCCGTCCCGTCCGGCGCGGGTCCGGCTCGCACGGTCGTGGCGTGTGCGGCGGCTGTTCGCGGGCAGCGTGCTCGCGGCCTTCGGCGCGGTGTCGGCCGTCGTGCAGTTCGTCAGCCAGCTGTTCCCCGGCACCGTCTCCCGGCCCGGGCCGGTGCTGGCCGGTTCCGTCGCCCTGTGTCTGGCGTGGGGACTGGCCCGGGCCCGTCCGCAGGCCGCCGTGCGGCAGGAGTTCGGGCGTCCCGGCATGACGGTGGTGGTCGAGGAGGGCGATCTGTTCGAGCAGCCGGGCCATCTGGTGGTCGGGTTCACCGACACCTTCGACACCCGCGTCGACGACGGTGCCGTCATCAACGACGGCAGTGTGCAGGGCCAGTTGCTGGCCCGGCGCTACGCGGACGACGCCCGCCGGCTGGACGCGGAGCTGGCCGCCGCGCTGGCGGGCGTGGCCCCGGTGGAGTGGGAGAGCGCACGGGCCAAGCCGCGGGGCAAGCGGGCCCGGTATCCGGTCGGGACGGTCGCCGTCCTCGGCTCCCGGCCCGCGCTGGTGTTCGCCGTCGCCTACAGCCGGATGGGCAACGACTGCGTCGCGTCCTGCGGTGTCGAGGACCTGTGGCTCGGCCTGGACCGGCTGTGGGACGCCGTCCGCCGGCACGGCCAGCTGGAACGCCTCACGATGCCGCTGACCGGCGCGGGGCTCGCCCGGCTGCACGATCTCGACGAGGACAGCCTGCTGCGGCTGATCCTGCTGTCGTTCGTCGTGCACTCCTGGGAGCGGGAGGTCTGCCGAGAGCTGCGGGTGGTGATCCGCCCCGGTGAGCTGGGGCGGATCGACCTGCCGGAGACGGGTGCGTTCCTGGCCGGCCTGGCGGCCGGCGCCCGGCGCCATGTCTGACACCGGCCACCCTCCATTACGGCGCCGAGCGGTACGGGCCCGCCCCCCGACCGTGGACGAACCACCGGGCCCGTACCGCGGCTCAGCGGGCCGGCGGAGTGCCCGGCCCGGTACGGCCGTACGCCGACAGATGGCGGTACGGCCACGTCTGGAGCCATTCGGAGCGGGTGTCGTCGACCGTGCAGCCCGCCAGCTTCAGCCGCTCGGCGATCTTGCGCAGGGCCGTCTCCGAGCCGTCGAACCGGATGACGTTGCGGCCCGCGATGTCGGTGATCGTGCGCAGCGCGCCGACCTCCACCATCAGGGTGCGCTCCGGGTAGGCCATCAGCACCATGCCCAGCTCGATCAGCACGTTCGGCCGGGGCTGCCCGGTCGGCTCGGTCTCGTACGCCGGCTCTCTCGCGCCCCGCAGCTGCGGGTGCAGCTGGACGATGTCGTCGGGGGTGAGCAGCACGAGCGCCGCCTGGGCCTGTTCGGGGGCCTTCGCGACGACCTCCCCGAGGAACGGCGCCGTCTTGCCGGTCGCCCTGACCAGGTCCTCCCACTCCAGCGGGCGCAGATCGAGCAGGCGCAGCAGGTCGAACATCCTCGTCCGCACCTCCTCGTCCCGCCCGTGGACGACGAACACGTTGCGGCGGCGGTCCGCGGCGGGTCCGGAACCGTCCCGGTCCGGCCGGGCGCGGCGGGCGGGGGCGGGGGCTGTGCCGTAGAAGTTCTGGGTGCCCGAGTTGGTGGTGTTGTTGTCGCCGTTCACGAAGTTGTTGTTGCTGCCGAAGTCGTTCCTGCTTCCGTAGTAGCTGCTGTTGCCGCCCTTGTCGCCGTGCGTCATGCGGATCCCGCCCCCCGACCGCCCTCGGAGCCGCCGAAGTGGTTCTGCGGGCCCGAGTTGGTGGTGTTGTTGTCGCCGTTCACGAAGTTGTTGTTGTGCCCGTAGTCGTTGAGGATGTTCGTCTGGCGGGCCTCGTGCTCCGCCAGGTCCACGTGGTGCTCGTGCAGGAAGTCGCGTACCACGTGCAGCAGTTGGCGCTCCACGATCTGCGTGTACTTGATGGTGTCCGTCTCCTGGAAGAAGACGTGGAAGTCGTCGCTGGTCGCCATCTCGCGGATGCTGGTGACCGCCCCGCGGTTCAGTACGGTGTCCGCGTAGCGGCCGAGGCCGAACTCGCTGGTGTCGGACTCCTGCGGCGACCGCGCACGGCCGCCGCGCCACGGCAGCAGGCGGGGCAGGCGGGAGCGGGCCTCGGCGAGGGCGGACCGCAGCGCGGCGTCGGGCGCGCCGCGCAGGGTGTGCCAGGCGACCTTGAGCAGGAGCCGGTCGTCCAGGGCGGCGGGGAGCCGGTCCACCAGGTGGAAGCTCGCCTGGATCGGCGCCAGGACGTACGAGTAGAACTCGGTGTGCAGGGTGTTGCCCTTGACGTCGAAGCCCACGAACGCCGTGGTGACCAGTTCCTGGTTCCAGGACCCCACCCGGACGCACAGGTAGGCGCGTCCCGAGTCGTAGGTGTCGTCCCAGCGGCCGCCGAGCTGCTGCGGGCTCGGCTCCGGCACACCGCGCAGGGTCGTGACGGCCGTGGTGAACGTGCTCCGTTCGACGGCGAGCCCCTCGATCCGCTGTGCCGGACGGGCCCGGTCGCGCAACTGGGCGGTCATGCGTTCGCCGACGTAGGCGGTGATCTCCTCGGCGGTGAAGGGGACGACCTCCTTGCGCCGGGGTTCCTGGCCGCCCGCGCGGGGTGCGGGGGGCATGCCCGTTCCGCGTGGCTCGTCGAACACGGTGAGCGGCGCGCCGACCAGCAGTTCGGCGGTGGACCAGCGGCGCACCTGCTCGCCCGCGCCGACGAAGGGTTTGTAGCCGCCGTAGCGGATCACGCTGCCGTCCGAGGTCTGCTCGCGGTTGATCTTGTCCACGAGGTCGGGGGTCAGCTCGGCGTGCTCGGGGTAGGAGCCGTCGAAGCCCCGGCTCCGGCGCGTGTGACCGGTGCGGCGCCCCAGCCGGGTCGCCAGCAGCTGGAGGGTGACGATGCGCCGGAAGTAGGCGGTGGCCCACAGCAGCCACAGCACGGCCAGCGCAGCGGTGAACCCGTCGAGGACGCCGGCGTACATGAGGGCGATGGCGGCGGCGGTGCCCGTCGCGACGACGGCCAGCCGGATGCGGTGCAGCCGGCGCGCCGCCAGGGCGTGCGCGAGCACGGGTATCGCGTCGTACCCGTAGGACGGTGCGACCACCCGGTACCGGTGGGTGAGCAGCTCGCGGATGACGGTGGCGCGGTACACCGGGTCGAGGTAGGTGCCCGCGCACAGCAGCCGGGTGGCGTTGCTCGCGGCGTCCTTGGCCGGGCGGTCCGGGCGCGGCCCGGGTTCCGGGGGCGGAGCGGGAACGGTGAGGTAGTCACTCGCCATGCTGGGTTGCTCCGCTCTCTCAGTCGCTCGACGTCATCGAGGCGTGGGTGATGACCCCGTCGACCACGGTGTACACGCCGCTGAAGGACTTCCGGGTGCCGTCGGTCTGCGTGGCGATCAGGTCCACCGACACCGTCCGGCCCTCGACGGACCTGATCGTGACGTCGTCGTGTCGGGTGGTGTCGAAGCCGGACACGAAGGACGTGTAGGAGGGGTCGAGGTTCCTGCCGCCCAGTTCCCAGGCGGTGTCGTAGTCGCCCCGGTTGACGGCGTCGAAGAAGTGGGTGACCGTCTCGGCGGGGCCGGCCGTCCCGTCCGTGGTTCCTACGGTGGTCTCGGTGCCCGTCGGGCCGGTCTCGGGGTCCGTGGGTTCGCCGGTGCCGGTGGTGTCGCCGGTGCCGGTGGTGTCGTCGGTGCCGGTGGGCACCGAGGGCTCCGTGCCGGGGAACGTGGGGGTCTCCGGTGCCGGCGAGTAGGTGACCGGCGGAGCGTAGTTCTGGGAGGAGCCGCCGCCGTATCCGGCGGCCGGGTCCCCGGACCCGTCGTCGCCGTCCGAGGAGAGGTGGGGAGCGACACCCATGAGCAGGATCAGCAGAAGCGGGATGCCGGCGATGAGCAGTGCGTACGTCCGCTCCCTGCCACCGGCGGGTAACAGGCTCGGCGGCTCGTAGGTGTGGTTCATGGGGCCTCACAACTCCCGGCAGAGCGCCGGGATGTGGCTTGTTCCGTCGGTAGGACGACAGTCACTCTGCCCGACATCCACCGGTCCGGGACCGGTTTCGCGCTTCCGATGCGCTTCCGATCCGCTCGCGAGCCGGGGCCGCGCGCCGGGGGCTCAGATCGCCGTGCACGGGACCGGCCAGCGCCGGACGCGTGGCGGCAGGGTCACCGCCCAGCCTCCCGCGGACAGCACCAGCCGCTCGGCGGCGAGCAGGCCGAGCGCCTCGCGTCCGACGGCGTCCAGGGCATCGACCGGCGTGGGCTCCAGGAGGCGGAGGAAGGTGCCGTGGAGACTTGGATGGTCCAGGGTGAGCCGTGCGGCCGTGCCCGGCCTCCGGCGGTCCAGCACGGTGACGAAGTCCGGGCCGCGCCGGTGGTAGAGGGAGCCGTGGCGGTGGGCCGCCCGCCAGGCCGCCGACTCGGTTCGCCAGGAGCCGAGTTCGGCGGGCGGGGGCAGGTGGCGCAGCAGGGCGGGGTCGTACGACGGTGTCCCCGTCGCCCGCCAGCTCACGCGCAGTCCGAGGGCCTGGCACTCGCGCAGGAACCGCACCGCCTCCGCCGTCCCGCGGCCCGCCCCGCTCAGGTCCAGGGGCTCGGCCGGCTCCACCCGGCGGCCGGTGAGCCGGTGCGGCACGGTGCCGGGCGGCCCGCTCATCCGGCCTCCTCGGGCAGCCGGACCGGCTCGCCCCAGGTGGGCAGCGAGACGTATGCGGCGCCGTCGCGGAAGACCAGGCCCAGTTCCCCCGCCCGTCCGATCCAGGCGTCCAGGTCCCCTGTCGGCACCCGGTGGCCGCCGGCGGCCAGCAGGCGGTGCAGTGCGGGCACGGTCCGGCCGTCCTCCAGGTGGCGCAGGGCCGCGGCGTGCCAGCCGGTGAAGCGGTGGGTGACGGGCGGGCGGCCGTGCCGGCGGTCGTGCACCAGCAGCTCCGCTCCGTCCTCCTCGAACAGCAGCCGGGAGTGCGCGTGCCCGGCCCGCCATGCGGCCACCGCCTCCTTCAGCCGCTGCTCGACCGGCCCGCCGATGCCCGCCGGTTCACTGTCGAACAGGTACACCAGATCGGCCAGTTCCTCCTCGGGCAGCTCGTAGACGTGCTGGTACATCTCGGCGGGGCGGCGTTTGCCGAAGCCGAGGCCCGGGTCGGTGAAGTGCGGGCTGAAGCGCTCCAGCTGGATGCGGTGGGCACCGCTCGGCGGCTGGAGGTGGACCAGCGCGGGAAGCTGGTCGATGACGGGCGCGTAGTCCTCGGCGGTCTCGCCGGGGAAGCCGTACAGCAGGTTCCAGGAGCAGGTCAGTGCGTGGTTCTCGCACTCGCGCAGGGTGCGGACGTTACGGACTGCGGTGACGCCCTTGTCCATGAGGTCGAGGACGCGGCTGCCGAGGGACTCGATGCCGGGCTGGATGTGCACCGTGCCGGAGTCGCCGAGGAGGCGGAGCTGGGCGGGGGTGAGGTTCGACTTGACCTCGTAGTGCAGCCGCAGGTCCCAGCCGCTGTCGACGACGCGGGGCAGGAAGTCGCGGAAGTAGGCCATGTCGATGATGTTGTCGACGGTGACCACGTCGAGGAGGCGGTGGCGGCGGACCAGCCGGTCGATCTCCGCCCACAGCCGCTCCCCCGGCTTGGCGCGGAAGGCCATGGCGGTGCCGTTCAGCCCGCAGAAGGTGCAGTGGTGCTTCTCGCCCCACCAGCAGCCGCGGGCTCCTTCGACGACCAGCTTCGGGTGGATGTACTCCTGCACCGGGGAGGCGTCCAGGGCGGTCTGCCACTGGTCGTAGTCGGGCGCGGGTATGTCGGCCGGGGCCACGGTCCGCCGGGTCTCCGTGTTGGCCCGCGACACCGTGCCGTCCCACCAGCACAGGCCGGGGACGTCCGTGGGTGCGGTGCCCGCGTCCAGGTGGCGCAGCAGGGCCGGGAAGGCGTACTCGGCCTCGCCGCGGACCACGTGGTCGACGAACGGGTGGTTGCGGTGCAGCGCGTGGCCCATCGGGCCGTCGCAGTTGCTGCCGCCGAGGACGACCGTCAGCTCCGGCCGTCTTCGCTTGAGTTCACGGGCCAGGGCGAGCGAGGGCACGTTCTGCATGAAGGTGGTGGTGAACCCGACCACGTCCGGCCCGGCCGCCAGCACCTCGGTGGCACAGGCCTCGACGAAGGAGGCCGCGTACGGCCGCATCGCCAGCGCCGTGTCGATGAAGACGCCCCGGCCGGCCGCGTAGTCCCGGAGCCGGGCCACGCCCCAGGCGGGGTCGTCGTACAGGACGCCGGAGAAGACCCAGTCGCCGAGTCCGTGGAAGATCGCGTCGCTGCCGACCGCCACGTAGTCCCCCGGCCGCAGCCGGCCGCCGGAGTGCTCCAGCAGGAACTCGGCCCAGCGCAGCGAGCCGTGGAACTCGGTGACCTCGTCGCCGGGGCGGGCCCCACGCACGATCCGGTTCAGCAGGCCGAGTTGCAGGGAGGGCAGGTCGAGCGGATGCCACGGCATCGTGACCAGGTGGACGCGCATGGTCAGCGGGTCGGCCGCTTCTCCAGGATGGCAGGCCGGCGGGTGGTGGTCCGCTGGTCCTCGCGGACCACGGTCTTCTTGATCTCCACGCCCGTCACTCCCCTCATGGCACGCGAACACCCTTGTGCCGCACGGCCGTCCACCATATGGACCAACGTAAGTACGACACAAGGGTGTTGTGTGACCAAGGAGTTCACAGGCGCGGGTCGACCGGTTCCGACTCCAGCGCCAGCACCCCGAACACCGCCTCGTGCACCCGCCACAGCGGTTCCCCGCCGGCGAGCCGGTCCAGGGCCTCCAGGCCGAGGGCGTACTCGCGCAGGGCGAGCGAGCGCTTGTGGTTCAGGAACCGCTGCCGCAGCCGGGCGAGGTTGTCCGGCCGGGTGTACTCCGGACCGTAGACGATCCGCAGGTATTCCCGGCCCCGGCACTTGATGCCGGGCTGCACCAGCCGTCCCTCGGGGTTGCGGACCAGCGCGCCGAGCGGCTTGACGACCATGCCCTCGCCGCCCCGGCCGGTCATCTCCAGCCACCAGTCGACGCCCGCGCGGACCGACTCCGGGTCGCCGGTGTCGACGTACAGCCGCCGGGTGGTCTGCAGCAGCCCGCTGCCGTCGTGCTCCACCAGCCGGTCGATCAGGGCCAGCTGCTCGTCGTGCGCCAGCACGGCGAGGTTGCGTCCCTGGGCGGCCAGCAGCTGGAAGGGGGCCAGCCGGACCCCTTCCAGGCCCTCGGTGGTCCAGCAGTAGCGGCGGTAGGCGGCGGTGAACGCGGCGGCGTCGGCGGCCCGTTCGCGCTGAAGGTCCAGCAGGCCGTCCACGTCGGCACCGCGCGCGGCCGCCGCCTCCAGGGCGGCGAGCGCGCCCGGGAACACCGCGCCCGCGGCGGCGCCCACGGCCGCGTACTGGCCGCGCAGCAGTCCGGTGGCCTTCAGCGACCACGGCATCAGCTCGGCGTCCAGCAGCAGCCAGTCCGTGCCGAGTTCGTCCCAGAGCCCGGCGTCCGTGACCGCCGAGCGCAGCCGGCCGAGGATCTCCTCGGTCGTCCGCCCGTCGTCGAAGAACGGCCGCCCGGTGCGGGTGTACAGCGAGCCGGTGGGCCCTCCCCCGCTCTCGGCCCCGCCCGCGCCGGGGGCACCCCCGACGCCGAACCGTCGCCGCGCCGCCTCCGCGTCGCGGCACACCAGGGCCACGGCCCGCGAGCCCATGTGCTTCTCCTCGCACACGACCCGCGCGACGCCGTCCCGTGCGTACTGCGCGAACGCCTCCACCGGGTGCTCCAGGTAGCCGTCCTGTGCGGAGGTGGCCGTCGGCGCCATGGTCGGCGGCAGGTACGGCAGCAGGCGCGGGTCGGTCGCGAAGCGGCTCATGACCTCCAGTGCCGCCGCCGCGTTCTCCTCGCGGACCGCCACCATGCCGGCGTGCCGGGTCTCCACCGCGCGGCGGCCGTGCACGTCCGCCAGGTCCAGGGGCCGGCCGTCGTGCCCGCCGGGCGCCTCGCTGCGCAGCGGCCGCGCCGGCTCGTACCAGACCCGCTCGGCCGGCACGTCGACCAGTTCGCGCTCCGGCCAGCGCAGCGCGGTCAGCTTGCCGCCGAAGACGGCGCCGGTGTCCAGGCAGATGGTGTTGTTGAGCCAGGTGGCCTCGGGCACGGGCGTGTGGCCGTAGACGACGGCCGCCCGCCCGCGGTAGTCCTCCGCCCACGGGTAGCGCACCGGCAGCCCGAACTCGTCGGTCTCGCCGGTGGTCTCGCCGTACAGCGCGTGCGCGCGGACCCGGCCGGAGGTGCGGCCGTGGTACTTCTCCGGCAGACCGGCGTGGCAGACCACGAGCCGGCCGCCGTCGAGGACGTAGTGGCTGACCAGCCCGTCCAGGAACTGCCGGACCTCGGTCCGGAACTCCTCGCTCTCCTGCTCCATCTGCGCGACGGTCTCGGCGAGCCCGTGGGTGTGCCGGACGTTGCGGCCCTTGAGGTGGCGGCCGTACTTGTTCTCGTGGTTGCCGGGGACGCAGAGGGCGTTGCCCGACTTCACCATCGCCATCACGCGGCGCAGCACGCCGGGGCTGTCCGGGCCGCGGTCGACCAGGTCGCCGACGAACACGGCGGTACGGCCCTGCGGGTGCACCCCGTCGGTGTAGCCCAGCTCGGACAGGAGCGACTCCAGTTCGGCGGAGCAGCCGTGGATGTCGCCGATGATGTCGAACGGGCCGGTGAGGTGGGTCAGGTCGTTGTAGCGCTTCTCGGTGACGACGGTGGCGTGCTCGGTCTCCTCCACCCCGCGCAGGACGTGTACCTTGCGGAAGCCCTCGCGTTCCAGGTGCCGGAGCGACCTGCGCAGTTCGCGGATGTGCCGCTGGATGACCCGGCGGGGCATGTCGGCCCGGTCGGTGCGGGCCGCGTTGCGCTCGGCGCACACCTCCTCCGGCACGTCCAGCACGATGGCGATGGGCAGCACGTCGTACTTCCTGGCCAGCTCGATCAGCTGCCGCCGGCTGTCCTGCTGCACGCTGGTGGCGTCCACGACGGTGCGGCGGCCGGCGGCCAGCCGCTTGCCGGCGATGTAGTGCAGGACGTCGAAGGCGTCGCGGGTCGCGCTCTGGTCGTTCTCGTCGTCGGAGACCAGGCCGCGGCAGAAGTCGGAGGAGATCACCTCGGTGGGCTTGAAGTGCTTGCGGGCGAAGGTCGACTTGCCGGAGCCGGAGGCGCCGACGAGGACGACGAGGGAGAGGTCGGTGACGGGCAGGGCCCGTCCCTCGTGCTGTGTCCCGGTCATGCCGCCTTCGCCTCCTTCCCGGTCTCGTTCCGCTGTACGAACACGGCCATCTGTGTGGGCGGTCCGACCTCCGGGTCGTCCGGCCCCACCGGCACGAACTCCACGTCGTACCCGTGCCGTCCGGCGACCGCGTGCGCCCAGGCGCGGAACTCCTCGCGGGTCCACTCGAAGCGGTGGTCGCCGTGCCGGACGTGGCCGGCCGGGAGGGACTCCCAGCGGACGTTGTACTCGACGTTCGGGGTGGTCACCAGGACCGTGCGCGGGCGGGCCGCACCGAACACCGCGTACTCAAGGGCGGGCAGCCGGGGCAGGTCGAGGTGCTCGATCACCTCGCTGAGCACGGCGGCGTCGTACCCCGTGAGCCTGCGGTCGGTGTAGGCGAGCGAGCCCTGGAGGAGCTTGACGCGTGCGGCCTGCCGCTCGCCCATGCGGTCCAGCTTCAGCCGCCGGGAGGCGATGGTCAGGGCGCGCATCGACACGTCGACACCGACGATCTCGGTGAACCGCGGGTCCTTGAGCAGCGCCTGCACCAGCTGTCCCTGCCCGCAGCCGAGGTCGAGGACCCGGGCCGCGCCGGACGCCTGGAGCGCCTCGACGATCGCGTCGCGTCGCCGGACGGCGAGCGGGGTGGGCTTCTCCTCGGTCTCGGTCTCGGCCTCGACGGCGTTGTCGATGTCCTCGACCTCGCTGTCGTCGGCCTCGGCGAGCCGCACCAGCTCCAGCCGCTCCATCGCCTGACGGGTCAGCGACCAGCGGCGCGAGAGGTAGCGGCTGGTGATGAGCTTCTGTTCCGGATGCTCGGCCAGCCAGCCCTCGCCGGCCCGCAGCAGCTTGTCGACCTCGTCGGCGGAGACCCAGTAGTGTTTGGCGTCGTCGAGCACCGGCAGCAGGACGTACAGGTGGCGCAGCGCCTCGGCGAGGGTGAGCCGCTCCGACTCCAGCAGGAGCCGGACGTAGCGGGAGTCGCCCCACTCCGGGAACGCGGTGTCGAGCGGGACGGGGTCGGCGGTCACGGTCCAGCCGAGCGGCGCGAACAGGCGCCGGACGATTTCCGGTCCGCCGCGGGCGGGCAGCGCGGGCACCTCGATGCGCAGCGGCAGCGGGGCGGCGGCCCGCTCGGGGCGGGCGTTGCACACCCCGCGCAGGGCGCTGGAGAAGACGCTGCTCAGTGCGACCGCGAGCAGCGAGGAGGCCGCGTAGGGGCGGTCGTTGACGTACTGGGCGAGTGCCGCGTCGGGCGCGCCGCCGCGGCCCTTGCCCTTCCCCCGCCGGACCAGCGCGACCGGGTCGATCTCCAGCAGCAGGGCGGCCGTGCAGCGCTCGGCGTCCGCCTCGGGGTAGAACACGTGCGCCGTGCCGTGCGAGGTGGAGAACGCCTGTGCCTTGCCGGGGTGCTTGTGCAGCAGGTACCCGAGGTCTGTGGCCGGACTCCCGGCCGTGCCGGTGGTGGAGATCGTCACGAACATGCTGTCGAGTCTGGCCGCCCGGGCCTCCCGCCGACCACCGGTTTTCTTTGCGCACGTCCGCGGCCGGCCGGGCGCGCCCGGCCGGCCGCTGTGCTCATTTCGCGTCGGCGACGATCTTCCGGGCGTTCGCGACGGCCTTCTCGTTCGCGACGCGCCGCTCCTCCAGCACCTTCTTGTTCCTGGCGATGGCGGTCTTCTGCCGGCTGCTCTCGACGGCGTGCACGGACTGGATGTAGTCGGTGTCGAGTTTGCACCGGGCGTCCGCGGCGGCGGTCTTCTTCTCCTTGTCGGAGGGCTCGTCGGCGCCGAACCAGTGGGTGTCGAGGGACGCCTCGTCCGGGTCGGGGTAGTGGAAGCCCTCGTCCTTCATGCAGTCCGCCCAGGCGCGGTCGGCCTTCTTCCAGGCGGGGTCCTTCTTCGCCTGTTCGCGCGCGTCGGACCAGAGTTTCATGGCGACCGAGTAGTAGCCGGAGAGCTTCACGCCGCCGATCTTCACCGGCTCGGGCTCGGGACCGTAGATCTTCCGGTTCGCCTGGCCCAGGCAGCCGCCCCGGGGGATGGGGGTGCCGTGCGCCTGGTGGCTGTCGCCGGACTCGAAGACGCCGGTGAGGGCCGTGTACTGGTCGGCCGGCCACTCCATGGGCTGGTCGGTGGACTCCTCGTCCAGCCGCTGCCGGTTGTGGTAGCCGTGCTCGGCCGCCAGATCGGGATCGTCCACCCCGTACGGGCTGTCGTCGCCGACCTTGCTGCGGCTGGAGAGGGTGCCCTGTCGCACCGGATACGTCGACTCGACCGTCCGCAGGTCGAGCGTCTTGAAGCCGGTGAACCCGAGGCGGACCATGCACTGCCGGGCGAGGATCCACTGCGCCGCGCCGACGGCCTTTCCGTCACCGGACGCCGGGTCCGGAATGTATGCCTGGAGCGGGAACGCCTTCATGGTGTTGAGGCGGTGGGCCTCGTCGCCGGCGTCGTCGTCGCCGAACTGGCATGCCGACACGGCGAGCAGGCCGGTGAGAGCGAGGGGGAGAAGTTTACGCACCGGGTCATACGATCAGTCCCGGATCATGAGCGCTGTGACGGAGCCCACAGTTCCGCCACAACGCGTTCACAGTACGGTCATGTGATCTCCGTTATGGCCGCCCTGACCGCGGACCTGATGAAGTGAGCCCCCGTCAACTGACCACTGACAGAAGGGGGAACCATGGACATCGGCCAGGGAATCCGCGCAAGGAGAAGAGCCGCCGTCGCGGTGGCGGCCGGCGCCGTCCTGGGCGCGGGGGTCCTCGCGACCGCTCCCGCCCACGCGGGCACGGCACCGGCCGCGGCCACCGCGGCGCGCACCGTCACGGCGGCGCCGCAGGTGCCGGCCCAGGGTGCGTACGCCATGAACGCGGCCACGGGCAAGCAGCTCTTCGGCAAGGCGCCGAACGGCCGGCTGCGGACCGGCTCCACCACGAAGATCATGACCGCGCTCGTGGTGCTGTCGCAGCGGAACCTGAACCTGAACAAGAAGGTGAAGATCAAGAAGGAGTACACCGACTACGTCATCGACCCGGTGACGGACAACCAGCGCTACTCCAGCGCCAACCTGATCCTCGGCGACTCGATGCCGGTGGGTGACCTGCTGTACGGCCTGCTGCTCCCGTCGGGCTGCGACGCGGCCTACGCGCTGGCGGACACCTACGGCACGGGCTCGACGACGGCCCAGCGGACCAAGTCGTTCATCGGCAAGATGAACAGCAAGGCGCGTGAACTGGGCCTGACGAACACCCACTTCGATTCCTTCGACGGGGTGTCCAACGGCAAGAACTACTCCTCGCCGCGGGATCTGGCCAAGCTGGCCGGGGTCGCGCTGAAGAACAAGACGTTCAAGAAGGTCGTGGGCACCAAGGTCTACGACGACATGCAGTCGTACCGGCCCGGCGGCGGAACGCACGCGATGCGGCCGTGGACCAACTCCAACAAGCTCCTCACCTCCTACCGGGGCGCGTTCGGCGTGAAGACCGGCTCCGGGCCGGAGGCGAAGTTCTGCCTGGTGTTCGCGGCCGCCCGCGGCTCCAGGACGGTCGTGGGCACCATCCTCGCGGACACCTCGGCGGACCAGCGCTTCAAGGACGCGGCGAAGATCCTCGACTACGGCTTCACCCAGCACGGCTGAGCGGGGAGCCCGGGGAGGATCGGTGATCCTCCCCGGGTCTCCGGCCGGCACCCCGGCTCCTGGCGCGCGCCCGGACGCCGCTGCGGCCGTGACGGCGCGGCGGGGCCCCGCCGTCGCGGCTACGCCAGCTGCGACTGGACCTGGGCGGAGATGAGCTCCAGGTGGTCCAGGTCGTCGAGGTCCAGGATCTGGAGGTAGATCCGCCGGGAGCCGATCCCGGCGTACCGCCCGATCTTGTCGACGACCTCGGCCGGGGAGCCGGCCAGCCCGTTGGCCTTCAGCTCGTCCACCTCACGGCCGATCGCGGCGGCGCGGCGGGCCACCTCCCGGTCGTCCCTGCCGACGCAGACGACGAGCGCGTTGGAGTACGTCAGGGCGTCCGCGGCACGGCCGGCCTCCGCCGCGGCGGCCCGCACCCGGCCGAACTGCACCGCACTGTCCTCGATCGAGGCGAACGGGATGTTGAACTCGTCGGCGTACCGTGCGGCGAGCCGCGGGGTCCGGGTCGCGCCGTGGCCGCCGATGAGCACCGGAACCTTCCGCTGCGCGGGCTTGGGCAGCGCCGGCGACTCCGTGAGGTCGTAGTACGTGCCGTGGAAGTCGAAGGTCTTGCCGGCCTCGGTCGCCCACAGCCCGGTGACGATCGCGAGCTGCTCCTCCAGGCGGGCGAACTTCTCCTTCGGGAACGGGATGCCGTACGCCTTGTGCTCCTCCTCGAACCAGCCCGCGCCGAGGCCGAGCTCCACCCGGCCGCCGGACATCTGGTCGACCTGGGCGACCTGGATGGCGAGCACGCCGGGCAGCCGGAAGGTGCCGGCGGTCATCAGGGTGCCGAGGCGGATGCGCTTGGTCTCGCGGGCCAGGCCGGCCAGCGTGATCCAGGCGTCCGTGGGGCCGGGCAGGCCGTCCGCGCTGCCCATCCGCAGATAGTGGTCGGAACGGAAGAAGGCGTCGAAGCCGAGGTCCTCGGTGGCCTTCGCCACGGTGAGCAGGGTGTCGTACGAAGCCCCCTGCTGGGGCTCGGTGAAGATTCGAAGGTCCATACATCTATCCTGCACGGCGCCCGGCACGTCAACCGCGCCGGTGTCCTGCGGCACGCCCGTCCCCGGTCGGGTGAAAATCGTCCACTCCGCGCGCGGGCCTTGCTCCGAACCAGTGACCCGCCCCGGCAGTGATCGTTGGGGCCGTCGGAGCCGGACCGTCCGGCACCCGCGCCGGACGGTGGCCGCCGGTACGTTCCCGCGCCGAGCCGTCCACCCCGGGGCACTCACACGCCGGACCGGTCCTTGCCGAGCACCTCCGCGCCGGCCCAGTCCTTCCCGGGCACTCGCGCGCCGGACGAGTCGTTCCCGGGCGCTCGCGCATCGGACGGGCCGTGGCGGGTGTTCAGACACCGGACGGGCTGTCCTGGGTGTCCTCCGGTAACACCTCCTCCCGTGCCGCCAGCTTGCGCAGCATCTCCCGGACGCGGTCGCGGGACTCGTCGGCCGCGTCGATCGCCTCCATGCACTGCCAGTACGTCGTCTCGTCGGCGGCGGCGCTCGCCATGCCGACCAGGGCTATGCCGACCTCGCCGAGCAGGCCGCCGAGGCAGAGCAGGGTCTCGCGGGCGTCGTCCAGCCGGGTGAGCTGGGCGGCGCGCAGGTCGCCGGGGTCCAGTTCGGGCGGGTCCAGGACTCCGCAGCCCCGGCCCGCCAGCTCGGTCAGTCCCAGGGCCTCGCCGCGCAGTTCCGGCGGTCCGGAGACCGCGAGGCGGCTCCCGATCGCCTGCGCCAGGGCCTGCGCCTGCCAGACCTCCGCCATCATCTCCGCCGCGTCGGCGCCGCCCGCCAGGGCCCGCCTGCTCGCGAGGATGAGCCGTACCGCATCCATGTGGTGCCCCCGTTCGTCCGCCGCGTCATCCGGCACGGTCGCCTGAACTCACTTGTTCACTACCCAGAGTGAGGGTCGCTGGGACGAAAAGCCAGAGGAAGACGGAAATCTGTGGACAACAATTCGGATTCGGCCCCCGATTCGACTTCGGAGAGTAATAACGGAACTTAATCTTCCGACTGTTGGTCCTCCGGACCGCCGTCCGGCCGGTGCTCGGCGCCCGGCGCCGGGAAGCGGCGTTCGTTGCGGTCGATCTTGGCGTCCAGGGCGGCCAGCGGGTCGATGCCGAGGACCTCGCAGAGCTGGAGCAGATAGGCCAGGACGTCCGCGACCTCGTCGGTGACGCGGTGCGCCGTGCCGGGGTCGTCCATCACCCGGGCGGACTCCTCCGGCGTCAGCCACTGGAAGATCTCGACCAGTTCGGAGGCCTCCACCGAGAGGGCGGCGACGAGGTTCTTGGGCGTGTGGTAGGGCTGCCAGTTCCGCGCTGCGGCGAACTCGGCGAGTCTGCGCTGGAGCCGGGCCAGGTCGGGGTGTTCCGTCACGGGTTCAGGTGTACCACCGTGACGCCCGGAGGCCCGGCGGACCAGGAGGAGTCGTGTTCCGTCAAGGGTTCAGGTGTACCACCGTGACACCCGGGATCCCGGCGGACCAGGAGGCGTCGCTCACCGCGGCCACGCAGCGGATGTGTCCGCGCTCGCCCATCCCGACGGCCGTCCGCAGCAACTCCCGGCGCTGCGAGGGGTCCAGGCCGCGGTCGAAGCCGTCGGCGAGGACGGTGAGGGTGCGCAGGGCGTCGGGCACCTCGCCCGGGACGTCCATGTCCAGCACCCCCGGCCCGGTCAGCAGTACCAGGGCCAGCGCGAGGTAGCGCAGCTCGCCGTCGCCGAGCCGGGCAACGTCGGTGCGGAAGCCGTCGCCGCGGTCGAGCAGCGCCCGGACCGTGCCGCCGGCCAGCGGCTCGGCGACCAGGTCGGCCACCCGGCCCGCGCACCCCGCGTCCACGACCTCGACCAGCCGGCCGTGCCGGCGACCGCACTCCGCCCGGGTGCGCCAGAGCACGTCGGCGAGGTTGTCGCAGCCGGGCAGCAGCCGGCCGGAGCCGGTGGGCACGGGGACGCGCATGCACTCGGGACGGGGATCGCACGGGAAGACCGAGCGCAGGGCGACGACCATCTGCTCGGCCGCGGCGAGCACCCGGCGCTGGCCGTCGGTCTTGCCGGCCACGCGCAGCGGCAGCAGGGCGGTGCCCAGGCGGTCGTCGGGGAGCGGGGCGCGGGTCACCGGTGCGGAACCCGCGGTGTGCCAGGCGGCCTGGACGGTACGGCGCCCGGGGTCGCGCAGGGCGGTCTCCAGCAGGACGACCCCCCGTGCGGTCAGCCGCTCCCCCACGATCCGCAGGTGCGGTTCGGCCTGTACGGCGACGTCGAGCCGGACCGGCCCCTCCGCCCCGTCGGCCGTGCACCCGATCCGGAAGCCGCGGCGCCCTTCGGCGTCAGGGCGCGCCCGCTCCGGCACACAGGCGGCCGGGTCCGGGAACGCCTCCGCGAGCGGGGCGCCGCCGCCGAGCCGTGCCAGCGCCCCGTACGCGGCGAGCGCGGTCGTCTTGCCCGCACCGCTGGGCCCCGCGAACAGGGTGACCGGCCCCAGCGGGAACCCGGCCCGCCGGTGCCCGGCGAAGGCCGACAGCCGCAGCTCGGTGACCCGGGAGCGGATGTCGAGGGGCGGTGGGGACTGCGCGGGGAGGGTCCCGGCGGACGCGTCGGCCGCCGGCGGCCCGGCGGACACGGAGGGCACGGCCATATGCGGACCGTAGGGCTCCGCACCGGCGACGAACCGTTTCACTGCCGGGACGTTCCCACGATCGGGCGACGACCGTCGCACCGGAGCCGACCGGAGCCGGCCCCGGGACCAGGCGTTCCCGCGGCCGAGGAACGACCCTCACGCGCGAGCCCACCGGAGCCGGGCCCCGGACCGGGCGTTCGCGGGATCGGGGGCGGCCGGAGGTCCGGTCCTGGCCGGGGTCAGCCGCCCGAGATGCCCGCGCCCTCCATCAGCCCGCTGACCTCCGTGCCGGGCGGGGTGAGGAGGAAGACGTTGCGGTCCACGCGGTGCATCCCGCTGCCCAGGCCGAAGACGACGCCCGTGCTGAAGTCGAGGACGCGCTTGGCGACGTCGCCCTCCGCGCCGGACAGGTCGAGCAGCACCGGCACCCCGGCCATCAGGGTCTCGGCGACCTCCCGGGCGTCCGCGAAGACGTTGACGCGCAGGACCACGAACCGGCGCCGGGTCTCGGTCTCGGCGTCGGGCAGCGAGCGGTGGTTCACCGCGGACGGCCAGGCGTCCCGGCCCCGCAGCGGCACGACCTGGGCGAGCCCTTCCCACTGTTCATCGGTGACGTCGTAACGGCTCACCGGCTCCCCCCGACCTGACTCGCACTCAATCCCTGCACCAGCCAATTCTTACGCCAAGTCACCCGTTCGGCCCAACAACGACACGGTGCGCGACCGGTACTCCGGCACTCTTTCAGGACAGTTCGAGCCCTATGCCCCGGATAGTCCGTCTGTCACCGGGCTTCTGCCCGGCTGTTCACCGGCCTCCGCACCCCGCTCATCCGCCATCACTAGGGCCTCTTTAGCGCCAGGCGCCGTGCGTTTGGCGGAAACGGGGCGGGCGACACCCGATCGGCGGACAGAGCCGGCGGTGCCCCCGGCCCGCGGCCCCTCCCCCGCGCACGGCGGCGATCGCCGAACTCCGGGCGGCGTCGGCCGCTTTCGCGGTACCGTCGGCACGGCGCGGGCCCCGGCCGGCCCGGCGGTGGCGGATGCGCGCCCGAACCGCGCCCTCTCGGGCCGGAACGGGCGAAACCAGACCCGGAAGAAAGGGTCCGCCGAACCGTCGGGATCCGCCGTCCGGAGCGAAAGCGGCACCGGTCACCACCGCAAGAAGAGAAACCTCACAGCCCGCCGTGCACCCCCGGTTCCGCGCCCTGGCCTAGCATCCGCTCCATGACGGTCCTGCCTGACGACGGGCTCTCACTGGCCGCCGAGTTCCCTGACGCGACGCACGAGCAGTGGCAACGCCTGGTCGAGGGCGTACTACGCAAGTCGGGCAAGGAACACTCCGGCGAGGCAGCTGAGGACGCCCTGTCCACGACGCTGGAGGACGGGCTGCGCACCCGGCCCCTGTACACCGCGCGCGAGAGCGCGCCCGACCCCGGCCTGCCGGGCTTCGCCCCCTTCGTGCGGGGCAGCCGCCCGGCGGGCGGCATCACGAGCGGCTGGGACGTACGGCAGCGGCACACGGCGCTCACGGAGGACGCCGTGCTCGCCGACCTGGAGAACGGCGGCACCTCCCTCTGGCTGGTGGTGGGCGAGGGCGGCATCCCGGTCTCCGACCTGGGCCGTGCCCTCGACGGCGTCTACCTCGACCTGGCGCCGGTCGTCCTGGACGCGGGCCGCGACACCGAGCAGGCCGCCGAGGCCCTGCTGCGGCTGTACGCGGCCAAGGGCGTCGACGCCGAGGCCGTACGGGGCGGCCTGGGCGGCGATCCGCTCGGCTACGAGGCCCGTACCGGAACACCGCTCGACTTCGCGCCGTACGCCGCGCTGGCCGCGCGCTGCGCCGAGCAGTACCCGGGCCTGCGCGCGCTGACCGTGGACGCCCTGCCGTACCACGAGGCGGGCGGCTCGGCGGCGCAGGAGCTGGGCGCCTCCCTGGCCACCGGCGTGGCGTACCTGCGGGAGCTGACCGAGGCGGGGCTCGGCATCGAGCAGGCCGCCGCGCAGCTGGAGTTCCGCTACGCGGCCACCGCCGACCAGTTCCTGACCATCGCCAAGCTGCGCGCGGCGCGCCGGCTGTGGGCACGGGTCGCCGAGGTGTGCGGGGCGCCGGCCGCGGGCGGACAGGTGCAGCACGCGGTGACCTCGCCGGTGATGATGACCCGCCGTGACCCGTGGGTGAACATGCTCCGCACCACGGTGGCGACGCTCGCCGCCGGGGTCGGGGGCGCCGAAGCCGTGACCGTGCTGCCGTTCGACCACGTGCTCGGGCTGCCCGACGCGTTCGCCCGGCGGATCGCCCGCAACACCTCCTCCATCCTGATCGAGGAGTCCCACCTGGCCCGGGTCATCGACCCGGCGGGCGGCTCCTGGTACGTCGAGCGGCTGACGGACGAACTCGCCGAGGCCGCCTGGCAGTTCTTCCGGTCCGTCGAACGCGACGGCGGCCAGGCGGCCGTGCTGCGCTCCGGCCGGATCCGCACCGACCTGGCGACGACCTGGGCGGAGCGGTCCAAGCGGCTCGCCAAGCGGCGTGAACCCATCACCGGGGTCAGCGAGTTCCCGCTGCTGGCCGAGAAGCCGGTGGAGCGGACGCCCGCGCCGGAGCCGCCCTCGGGCGGTCTGCCGCGCGTGCGCCGCGACGAGGCGTACGAGGAGCTGCGCGCCCGCTCCGACGCCCATCTGGCGGCGACCGGCGCCCGGCCCCGGATCTACCTCGCGACGATCGGCTCGCCCGCCGCGTACACCGCGCGCGCGACCTTCGCCGCCAACCTCTTCCAGGCCGGCGGCATCGAACCGGTCACCGAGGGCAGCTTCGAGGACAGCGGGGCCACCGAGGCCGTGCTGTGCTCCAGCGACGCGCTCTACGCCGAACAGGCCGGGCCGACGGCCGAGTCGCTGCGCGCGGCCGGTGCCCGGCAGGTGTTCCTGGCGGGCCGGGGCGACTACCCCGGCATCGACTCGTACGTCTTCGCGGGCTGTGACGCCGTGGACGTGCTGTCCGCGACCCTCGACCGCATGGGAGTGTCCTGATGGGAATCCCCGACTTCTCCGGCATCGAGCTGGGAACCCCGGTCACCGACGGCAGCCACGACGAGTGGAGTGCGGCCGTCGAGCGGGCCACCGGGGCCGGGCAGCCGCTGTGGGAGACCCCGGAGGGCATCGGGGTCAAGCCGCTGTACACCGGCCGTGACCTGGAGGGCCTGGACTTCCTGGGCACCTACCCGGGCATGGCGCCGTACCTGCGCGGCCCCTACCCGACGATGTACGTCAACCAGCCCTGGACGATCCGCCAGTACGCGGGCTTCTCCACCGCCGAGGAGTCCAACGCGTTCTACCGGCGCAACCTGGCGGCCGGTCAGAAGGGCCTGTCGGTCGCCTTCGATCTGCCCACGCACCGGGGGTACGACAGCGACCACCCGCGCGTGACCGGTGACGTCGGCATGGCCGGCGTGGCCATCGACTCGATCTACGACATGCGGCAGCTGTTCGACGGCATCCCGCTGGACAAGATGACCGTGTCGATGACGATGAACGGCGCCGTGCTGCCGGTGCTGGCGCTGTACATCGTGGCGGCGGAGGAACAGGGCGTACCGCCCGAGAAGCTGGCCGGAACCATTCAGAACGACATTCTGAAGGAGTTCATGGTCCGCAACACCTACATCTATCCGCCGAAGCCGTCGATGCGGATCATCTCCGACATCTTCGCGTACACCTCGCAGAAGATGCCGCGGTACAACTCCATCTCCATCTCCGGCTACCACATCCAGGAGGCCGGTGCCACGGCCGACCTGGAGCTGGCGTACACCCTCGCGGACGGCGTGGAGTACATCCGCGCGGGCCGGGAAGCGGGCCTGGACGTGGACGCGTTCGCGCCGCGGCTCTCCTTCTTCTGGGCGATCGGCATGAACTTCTTCATGGAGATCGCCAAGATGCGGGCGGCCCGGCTGCTGTGGGCCAAGCTGGTCTCGCAGTTCGACCCGAAGAACGGCAAGTCGCTGTCCCTGCGCACCCATTCGCAGACCTCCGGCTGGTCGCTGACGGCGCAGGACGTCTTCAACAACGTCACGCGCACGTGCGTGGAGGCGATGGCGGCGACCCAGGGCCACACCCAGTCGCTGCACACCAACGCGCTCGACGAGGCGCTCGCGCTGCCGACCGACTTCTCGGCGCGCATCGCACGCAACACCCAGCTGCTCATCCAGCAGGAGTCCGGCACCACGCGGGTCATCGACCCGTGGGGCGGCAGTGCCTACGTGGAGCGGCTGACGTACGACCTGGCCCGCAAGGCCTGGGCGCACATCCAGGAGGTCGAGCAGGCGGGCGGCATGGCGCAGGCCATCGACGCCGGCATCCCCAAGCTGCGCGTGGAGGAGGCGGCGGCCCGCACCCAGGCCCGCATCGACTCCGGGCGGCAGCCGGTGATCGGCGTCAACAAGTACCGGGTGGAGAACGACGAGGCGATCGAGGTCCTCAAGGTCGACAACTCCTCCGTGCGCGCCCAGCAGATCGAGAAGCTGCGGCGGCTGCGGGCGGAGCGGGACGAGACCGCCTGCCGGGACGCGCTGGACGCGCTCACCCGGGCGGCCGACGGCGACGGCAACCTGCTGGAGCTGGCCGTGCACGCGGCCCGCGCCAAGGCGACCGTCGGCGAGATCTCCGACGCCCTGGAGAAGGTGTACGGACGGCACGCGAGCCAGATCCGTACGATTTCCGGTGTGTACCGCAACGAAGCAGGCCAGTCGCCGTCCGTGGACCGCACCCGTGCCCTGGTGGACGCGTTCGAGGAGGCCGAGGGGCGCCGGCCGCGCATCCTGGTCGCCAAGATGGGCCAGGACGGCCACGACCGCGGCCAGAAGGTGATCGCGACCGCGTTCGCCGACCTCGGCTTCGACGTCGACGTCGGCCCGCTGTTCCAGACGCCGGAGGAGGTCGCCCGGCAGGCGGTCGAGGCGGACGTGCACGTGGTCGGGGTGTCCTCGCTGGCCGCCGGTCACCTCACGCTCGTCCCGGCGCTGCGCGAGCAGCTCGCCGAGGAGGGCCGTGAGGACATCATGATCGTGGTCGGCGGGGTGATCCCGCCGCAGGACGTGCCGACGCTCCTGGAGATGGGCGCCACGGCCGTGTTCCCGCCCGGTACGGTGATCCCGGACGCGGCCCACGACCTGGTCAAGCGGCTGTCGGCCGGCCTCGGCCACGAGCTGTAGCCGCCGATGGCAGCGATCGATCTCGACACGTATGTGAAGGGTGTGCTCGACGGTAAGCGGGCCCTGGTGGCCCGTGCCATCACGCTCGTCGAGTCCACCCGGCCACAGCACCGGGCGCTGGCCCAGCAGTTGCTCACCGAGCTGCTGCCGCACAGCGGCCGGGCGCGACGGATCGGCGTGAGCGGGGTGCCCGGTGTCGGCAAGTCGACGTTCATCGACGCGTTCGGCACGATGCTGACCTCGCTGGGCCACCGGGTGGCGGTCCTCGCCGTGGACCCGTCCTCCACGCGCACCGGCGGTTCGATCCTGGGCGACAAGACCCGGATGGAGCGCCTGGCGGTGGACCCGGACGCCTTCGTGCGCCCCTCCCCCAGCGCGGGCACGCTGGGCGGGGTCGCCAAGGCCACCCGGGAGTCGATGGTGGTGATGGAGGCGGCCGGCTACGACGTGATCCTCGTGGAGACCGTCGGCGTGGGCCAGTCGGAGACCACGGTCGCCGAGATGGTCGACTCCTTCCTGCTGCTGACCCTTGCCCGCACCGGCGACCAGCTTCAGGGCATCAAGAAGGGTGTCCTGGAGCTGGCCGACGTGATCGCCGTCAACAAGGCGGACGGCCCGCACGAGCGCGACGCCCGGGCCGCGGCGCGTGAGCTGGCGGGCGCGCTCAGGCTGATGCACGGCAAGGACGCCTTCTGGACGCCTCCGGTGCTGCACTGCAGCGCCCGCGAGTCGGCCGGCCTGGACACGGTGTGGGAGCGGCTGGAGCAGCACCGTACGCTGCTGGACTCCACCGGGAGGCTGGCCGCCAAGCGCCGGGACCAGCAGGTCGGCTGGACCTGGGCGATGGTCCGTGACGAGCTGCTCGGCCGGCTGTACGCCGACCCGGCGGTCCGCGAGGCCGCCCCGGATCTCGAACGGCAGGTCAGGGAGGGCCGGTTGACGGCGACCCTGGCGGCGGAACGGATCCTGGCGGCCTTCGAGGGGCGTACGGCGCCCTCCGCCGGAAGCTGAGGCACCGGCCCGCCCCGCACAGTCGGGCGGAGCGGGCCGGTGGTGACCTCGGCACGGACGGCGTGGACCTGCCCGACGGCCTTCTCCACCGGGCGACGGGCAGGCTCGATGGCCTTCTCCACCGGGCGACGGGCGGGCTCGATGGCCTTCTCTACCAGGCGACGGGCAGGGACGTGACCCCGTGGATCAGCCGGCCGGAGGAGCGCGGGACCTCCTCGGCCGGCACGGCCAGCCGCAGGGACGGGAATCTGCGCAGCAGGCTCTCGAGCGCGATCTCCAGCTCCAGGCGGGCCAGTCCCGCGCCGAGGCAGTAGTGGATGCCGTAGCCGAACGTCAGGTGCTGGGCGCCGGGGGTGCGGGCGACGTCCAGGGTGTCGGCATCGGTGAACTGCGCGGCGTCGCGGTTGGCCGAGGCCAGGGACGCCAGGACCGCGGTGCCCGCGGGCACGAGGGTGTCGCCCAGTTTCACGTCCTCCGTGGCGATGCGCAGGGTCGCCTCGTCGCCCGGGGGCACGAAGCGCAGCAGTTCCTCGACGGCGGCGGGGACCGTGCCGGGGTCGCGGCGCACCGCCTCGAACTGCTCGGGGTGCGTCAGCAGGGCCAGGACGCTGTTGCCGATCTGGTTGGTCGTGGTCTCGTGCCCGGCGATCAGGAGGGTGATGGCCAGGTGGAGCAGTTCCTCCTCGTCGAGCCGTTCGGCGTCCGCCTCGTGGATCGACACCAGGGCGGAGAGCAGGTCGTCGCCGGGCTCGCGCTGCTTGGCGGCGATGAGCCCGCCCAGGTAGGTGGCGAGTCCCGTGTGGGCGGCGACGATCCGCTCGACCGGCAGGGAGACCGTCGACAGGACGGTGCCGGACCACTCGGCGATCTGCTCGCGTTCGTCGAGCGGGACGCCGAGCAGTTCGCAGATGACGGTCACGGGCAGCGGGAAGGCGAGGGCGGGGACGAGGTCGGTCGGCGCCCCGGTCCGCTCCATCGCGTCCAGCAGCTCGTCGGTGCAGCCCTGGATGCGCGGCCGCAGGGCCGCCACCCGGCGGGCGGTGAACTCGCGGGACACCAGCCGGCGGACGCGGGTGTGCTCCGGCGGATCCATGCTGAGCAGGTTCTTGGCGTTCTGCGGCTCGGTCCCGATCCGGGGCGCGCCGGGCCGGGCGGTGGCGGCGCGGCTGAAACGGGCGTCGGACAGCACCGTGCGCACCGCGTCGTAGTCGGTGACGAGGAGGGCGTGGTCCCCGCTGGGCATCCGGATGTCCGCTAACGGACCCGTCTCCCTCAGCCGCTTGTAGTGCGGACACGGTTCGAGCGCGTTGGGCCGCTCGAACGGGTAGGCGAGCGTGTCCTTCTCGACCGGGTTGTCGGTCATGTGTACTGCCAATCTGTCGGTGGGGGGGATGGCGGTGCCGGTGAAGGGGCCGCCGATCAGGTGGTGCGGAACCGGTTGATGGCCGGTTCGTGCCGCTCGCGCAGCTCGGGGTCGGTGACGCCGAGGCCCTCCTGCGGGGCCAGGCACAGCACGCCGACCTTGCCGTGGTGCCGGTTGCGGTGGACGTCGCCGACCGCCTCGCCGACGTCGGTGAGCGGGTAGGTGCGGGAGAGGGTGGGATGGATGCGGCCCTTGACGACGAGCCGGTTGGCCTCCCACGCCTCGCGGTAGTTGGCGAAGTGGGACCCGATGATGCGCTTGAGGTGCATCCAGAGGTAGCGGTTGTCGAACTCGTGCCGGTAGCCGGAGGTGGAGGCGCAGGTCACGACGGTGCCGCCCCTGCGGGCCACGTAGACCGAGGCACCGAAGGTCTCCCGCCCCGGGTGCTCGAAGACGATGTCCACGTCCTCGCCGCCGGTCAGCTCGCGGATCCTGCTCCCGAGCCGCTTCCACTCCCGGGGGTCCTGGGTGTGCTCGTCCCGCCAGAACCGGTAGTCCTCCGCGCTGCGGTCGATGATCGACTCGACGCCCATCGCGCGGCAGATCGCCGCCTTCTGCTCGCTGGAGACCACGCAGATCGGTATCGCGCCCCCCGCCAGCGCGTACTGGGTGGCGTACGAGCCGAGGCCGCCGCCCGCGCCCCAGATCAGCACGGTGTCGCCGACCTTCATGCCGGCGCCGTTGCGCGAGACGAGCTGGCGGTAGGCGGTGGAGTTGACCAGACCGGGTGCGGCGGCCTCCTCCCAGGTCAGGTGGGCGGCCTTGGGCATCAGCTGGTTGGCCTTCACCAGCGCCAGGTGGGCCAGCCCGCCGTAGTTGGTCTCGAAGCCCCAGATCCGCTGCTCGGGGTCGAGCATGGTGTCGTCGTGGCCGGCCGCGTCCTCCAGCTCCACGGACAGGCAGTGCGCCACCACGCGGTCACCGGGGCGCCAGCGGCGCACTCCGGGGCCGGTGCGCAGGACCACACCGGACAGGTCGGAGCCGATGACGTGGTAGGGCTGGTCGTGCCGGGCGGCCGGGCCGCCGGTGCGGGCGTAGCGTTCGAGGAAGGCGAAGGTCGGCACGGGCGAGAACAGCGCGCTCCACACCGTGTTGTAGTTGACGGAGCTCGCCATGACGGCGATCAGGGCCTCGCCGGGGCCGGGCTCCGGGGTGGGTACATCGTGGATGTGCAGGGCCTTGGCGGGTTCCCGGTCGCCGACCGGGAGGCCGTCGAACATGTCCTGCTCGTCCTTGAACAGCACGGCGGCACGGTACGACTCCGGTACCGGCAGGGACGCGAAGTCGCGCGTCTCCGCGTCGGGTGACTCGATCGCGGCGACGAGATCGGCTATCACTGCAGACTCCCTTGGTTCCAGGGGGGGGTTACGGAGCCGTCAGGTGGTGGCCGCGCCCGCCACCACCTGACGGAGGGACTACTGGTTGAGCTTCACGGGCAGTTCGGTCAGACCACGCATCACCAGGCCCGGCCGCCAGCTCAGGGCGGCCGACGGGTCCAGGCGCTCCATCCGGGGGAAGCGCTCCAGCAGCTGGCGGAAGGCGATGTGGGCCTCCAGCCGGGCCAGCGGGGCGCCCAGGCAGTAGTGCATGCCGTAGCCGAAGGCCATGTGCTGGTTGGGGGTGCGCTCGGCGTCGAAGGACATCGAGTCGGGGAAGACCTGCCCGTCGCGGTTGGCGGAGAGCAGGGAGATCAGGACCAGCTCGCCTTCCTCGATGGTCTGGCCGCCCAGTTCCAGGGTCTCGGTGGCGACCCGGAAGCTGGCGCCGGGCACCGGGCTCTCGAAGCGCAGGAACTCCTCGACGGCCGCCGGGATCGCCTCGTGGTCGGCGCGCAGCCGGTCGGCCAGCTCGGGCCGGTCGAGCAGCAGTGCCGTGCCGTTGCCCAGCAGGTTCACGGTGGTCTCGTAGCCGGCGATGATGAGCAGGAAGCACATCGAGGTCAGCTCGTGCTCGGCGAGCCGGTCCTCGTCGTCCCGGGCGGCGATCATCGCCGACAGCAGCTTGTCGTCCGGCTCGGCCCGCTTCTGCTGGACGAGGTCGCGGACGTAGTGGACGAACTCGGTGACCACCTCGACGGGGAAGTTCTGGGTGCCCACGCCTGCCAGGTAGGCGTTGGACCAGGTGCGGAAGCGCTCGTGGTCGGCGACGGGCACGCCGAGCAGCTCGCAGATCACCTGCATCGGCAGCGGGTAGGCCAGGTCGTGGATGGCGTCGGGCTGTTCCCGGACGGCCATCTTGTCCAGCAGGTCGCTGGTCATCTGCTCGACCATCGGCCGCAGCCGTTCGATCCGCTTGGCGGTGAACACCGAGGAGACCAGCCGCCGCAGCCGGGTGTGGTCGGTGCCGTCGACCCGGAGCATGTGGGTGCCCATGCTGGCGCGGATCTCGGCGGGCAGGACGTCCTGGGCGACGATGCGGGTGCCGATCCGGTTGGACAGGCGGGCGTCGCCGAGTCCCGCCCGGCAGTCGGCGTACTGGGTGACGAGCCACAGCGGCACGCCGTTGGGCAGCTGGACCTGGAAGAGGGGGCGCTCCTCGCGCAGGCGCTCGAAGAGGTCGTGCGGGGACTTCACGCCGTATTCGGCGTAGAGGTCGGCGAAGGTGACCATGTGGGTGTGCTCCTTGTGATGTCGTGACTCAGTCGAGAGCCGGCTGCTTGGTCGGCGCGGGGGCGGCGGCGGGGGGCTTGAGGGCCGGGATGCCCAGCGCCACCACGCCGCCGAGCAGCAGGACCGCGACGCAGATCCACAGACCGGGGATCACCGCGTCGGTGAAGGCCTCGGGCGAGGTGTAGTTGCCGCCGCGGTTGATGAAGACGGTGGTGAGGACGGCGATGCCGAGCGCGCTGCCGATCTCCCGGACGGTCGCGTTGGTGCCGGACGCCTTGCCGATGTCCTGGGGCTGGACGGAGCTGACGACGACGGTGGCGCTGGGCGCGAAGATCAGACCGGTGCCGATGCCGCACAGCATGTACGGCACGACCATCTGCCAGTCGGCGGTGCCGGGGTCGGAGATCAGCGCGCACCAGGCGAGGCCCACGGCGGACAGTCCGAGTCCGGCGGCGATCAGCCGGGCCGGGCCGACCTTGGGGATGAGCTTGCCCGCGTACGGGGCGAAGATGGTCGGCATCACGGCCCAGGGCAGCGTCCACAGACCGGCCACGAACGGCGAGTGGTGGCGGGCCACCTGGAGGTACTGGGCCAGGAAGAAGATCGAACCGAACAGGCCGAAGTAGACGGCCAGGGAGGAGAGGTTGGTCAGGGTGAAGGCGCGGCTGCGGTAGATGCGCAGCGGCAGCAGCGGTGCGGTGGTGCGGCGCTCCCACAGCACGAACGCCACCAGCAGGACGGCGGCCGCGGCGTACTTGCCGAGGACGCGGGCGGAGGTCCAGCCGTAGTCGCTGCTGTCCACGATCGCCCAGACGAGGGCGAGCACGCCGGCCGCGCCGAGCAGCAGCCCGAGCGGGTCCAGTCCGACGGCGGCGCCCTTGCTCTCGGCGTGCACGCGCAGCACCAGCGGTACGGCGATGAGTCCGATGGGGACGTTCAGCCAGAACAGCCAGTGCCAGCCGATGCCGGTGGTGATGGCGCCGCCGATCAGCGGTGCGATGCCGACGGCGAGGCTGCTGATGCTGGACCACACGCCGATCGCCACGCCCCGCTTCTCCGGCGGCACGGCCACGGTCAGCATCGTCAGCGACAGCGGCAGTACGGCGGCCGCGCTCATGCCCTGGAGGGCGCGCAGGGTGACGAGCGCCTCGGTCGAGGTGGACAGGGCGCAGCCGACCGAGAACAGCACGAACAGCGTGAGCCCGGAGACGAACACCTTGCGGCGTCCGTACCGGTCACCGAGGCCGGCCGCGACCAGCAGCAGGCTGGCGAAGCCGAGGATGTAGCTGTTGGTGACCCACTGCAGTCCCTGGACCGTGGCGTCCAGGTCGCTCCGTATGGACGCGAGCGCGTTGGTGACCACCAGGTTGTCCAGCGCGACCATGAACATCGGCAGGGACACGGCGAGGACGGTCAGTCCGAACGACGGGCGTGCCGGGGCAGCCGCTTCGTTTGCCATTGCTCGTTCTTTCTGTGTTGGGGGGTTCACCGGCGACGGGGCCGCCGGCGGGGGTGCGGTCAGCTGAAGCGCGCCAGGTCCTCGGTCAGTGCCCGGGCCACCTGTGCCTTCTGCTCAGCCAGGTAGAAGTGGCCGCCGGGGAAGGTGCGCAGGGTGAAGCCGCCCTCGGTCTGGTCGCGCCACTCCTCGGCCTCGGTGACGGAGACCTGCGGGTCCTGGTCGCCGACGAGCACGCTGATCGGGCTGCGCAGGGCGGGCCCCGGCTCGTACCGGTACGACTCCACCGCGAGGTAGTCGCCGCGGATGGCCGGCATGATCATCCGGATGATGTCGTCGTCGAGGAGCAGCCGGTCGTCGGTGCCGTTCAGGCGGCGGATCTCGGCGATGACCCCGTCGTCGTCCATGTGGCGGACCTTGGTGTCGCGCAGGGTGGGCGGCGCGGTGCGGCCGGAGGCGACCAGTCCGAGCAGTTCGAGCGAGGAGCCCCGCTCGATGCGGCGGGCCACCTCGAAGGCCACGCAGGCGCCCATGCTGTGCCCGAACAGCACCAGCCGGCGCCGCGGCAGGGACTCCAGCACGGTGAGGATCTCGTCGGCGAGCCGGGGGATGGACGTGATCGGCTCCTCGGAGAGCCGGTCCTGCCGGCCCGGGTACTGCACGGACAGCACCTCGGCGACGGGGCCCAGGGCGCCCGCGAGGGGCCGGAAGTAGCTGGCGGAGCCGCCCGCGTGGGGGAAGCAGACCAGAGTCGGGGCGGTGTCCCGGGGGGCCGCGTGGAAGCGGTGGATCCAGAGCTGTCGTGCAGTCAGGGCGTTGATCATCCCCGTACCTCCGTGCGCAGCCAGGACGCGATGGCGTCGGCGGTTGTCCGATGGTGTTCGTCGAGCATCGAGAAGTGGTCTCCGGGTACGTCGACCACGTGGTGGGCGTGCTCCCAGCCCGCCCCGCGTTCGCCCTGCGGCGCGCCGGGGACCTCGGCGGTGGCGCGCAGCAGCAGCACGGGGGTGTCCAGGGGGTGCGGGGTCCAGTCCGCGAAGACCCGGAAGTAGCCGCCCATCGCGACCAGCCGCTGGTCGTCGAGGAGTTCGGCGGCCGCTTCGTTCTCCAGCAGCTGCGAGACCATCAGCCGGGTGCTGGACCGGTCGGCGCTCCGGGCGAAGGTGTCGGCGAGGACGACGGCGGCGGCCGGGGTGCCGAGTGCGGCCAGGTGGGCGGCGACGGCGTGCGCGATCCAGCCGCCGGAGGAGCGGCCGAGCAGCACCGTGCGGCGGCCGGCGGCGACTTCGAGTGCGGTCTCGGCCTGGGCGGCGATCAGTGCCTCGGCGGATCCGGGCAGCGGCTCGCCGGCCGCGAAGCCGGGGTGCGGCAGCGCCCAGACCTCGCCGGCCTCGCCGAGCGCCGCGCCGAGCCGCAGGTACTCCTGCGGTCCGGAGACGGCGCTGAGCGAGGGAAAGCACAGGACGGCGAGGTCTCCAGGGCCGGCGGCGACGCGGACCGGGGCGGGCCAGCGGTC
Source organism: Streptomyces musisoli (assembly GCF_016741855.1). Lineage (GTDB taxonomy): Bacteria > Actinomycetota > Actinomycetes > Streptomycetales > Streptomycetaceae > Streptomyces > Streptomyces musisoli. The sequence continues at coordinate 1,006,257 of NZ_JAERRH010000001.1, forward strand.
CGCGTCGGCGCGCCGCGCGAAGTCCGGCCGCAGTGCGGCGGCCGCGGTCAGCAGCTGGAAGCCCTCGGTGAGCCGGCCGGTGCGGTGGGCCCGCCGGAACAGTCCGGTCAGCGGGTCGCCGGCCGTCTGCTCGTCGGGCGTCTGTGCCAGGCGCTCCGCGAGGTGGGCGGCCAGCGCGTGGACCGTGGGGTGGTCGAAGATCAGCGTGGCGGGCAGCGGCAGCCCGCTGGAGTCCCGCAGCCGGTTGCGCAGTTGCATGGCCGTCAGGGACTCGAATCCGAGTTCCACGAAGGACCGGTCCGGGTCGAGGTCCTGCGGCGTGGCGTGGCCGAGGACGGTGGCTGCGGCCGTGCGGACGTGGTCGGTGATCGCGGCGGCCCGTTCGTCGTCGGTGGCGAGGCGGGCCAGGATCGCCGGCAGTGTGTCGGTGTCCTCCTGCGCGGTCGCGGCGGGCGCGGGCGCGGCGGGCAGCGCCGCCGCGGGGCTGGACGCCAGCCAGAAGGAGCGCCGCTGGAACGCGTAGCGCGGCAGCTCGACGCGCCGGCCGGCCGGGACGGCGGCGGTGAAGTCCACGGCGGCGCCGCGCACGTGGAGTTCGCCAGCCGACGCCAGGAAGCGGCCGAGGTGGCCCTCGTCGCGCACCAGCGAGCCGGTCACCGTGACGGTGCGGCCGGCCTCGGTGGTCTCGGCCGTCTCCGTGATGCCGCCGACGAGCACGGGGTGGGGGCTCGTCTCCACGAAGTAGCGGAATCCGTCCTGGACGAGCAGCCGTACGGTGTCCTCGAACCGCACGGTCCGGCGCAGGTTGCGGTACCAGTAGTCGGCGTCCAGCTCGGTCCCGTCGAGCGGGGTGCCGGTGACCGACGAGTAGAACGGCACGTCGGCGGGTTTGGGGGTGACGACGGACAGACGGGTCAGCAGTTCCTCGCGGACGGCCTCGACCTGCGGCGAGTGGGAGGCGTAGTCCACCGGGACCCGGCGCACCCGCACCCCGTCCGTCTCGCTCTGCGCCAGGAAGGCGTCGAGGGCGTCGGCGTCACCGGCGACCACGGTCGCGCCCGGGCCGTTGACCGCGGCGATCGCGAGCCGGTCCGCCCAGGGGGCGAGCAGGGGGGTCACCCGGCCGGCGGGCAGGGCGACCGACGCCATGCCGCCGCGGCCGGCCAGCCGGGTCAGGACCTGGCTGCGCAGGGCGACCACCAGTGCGGCGTCCTCCAGCGACAGGGCGCCGGCGACGCAGGCGGCGGCGATCTCGCCCTGCGAGTGTCCGGCGACGGCGTCCGGTCCGATGCCGTAGGACCGCCACAGGGCGGCCAGCGACACCATGACGGCGAACAGGGCGGGCTGGACCACGTCCACCCGGTCGAGGGAGGGGGCGTCCGGTTCGCCGTGCAGGACCCGGGTCAGCGACCAGTCCACGTGCGGGGCGAGTGCTTCCTCGCAGGCCCGCAGGCGGTCCCTGAAGACCAGGGAGGAGGCCGCGAGTTCGACGGCCATGCCCCGCCACTGGGAGCCCTGGCCCGGGAAGACGAAGGCGGTGCGGCCGGCCGTGCGGGCGGCGCTCGTGCCGCGCACCGTCCCCGGGGCTTCCCGGCCGTCGGCCAGGGCGCCGAGCCGGGCGAGCAGGCCGTCGCGGTCGTCGGCGACCACGACCGCGCGGTGGTCCAGCGCGGCGCGGCCGGTGATCAGGGACCAGGCCACGTCGGCGGCGGGCTGTTCCGGGTGGTCGAGCAGGTGCGTGCGCAGCCGGGCGGCCTGGGCTCGAAGGGCCTGCGGGGTGCGGGCGGAGAGCACCCACGGCAGGGGGCCGCCGGCCACACCGGCGGCCTCCCCGGCCGGCACCGCACCGGCTGCGGCCTGCCCGGCCGGCACCGCACCTGCGGCGGATTCCCCGGCCGTAGCGGACCGCTGTACGGCGGCGGGCCCGGACCGCTCGGCCGTGGTGGGCTGTGCGGCGGCGGGTTCCTCGGGCTGTTCGAGGATGACGTGGGCGTTGGTGCCGCTCATCCCGAAGGAGGAGACGGCGGCGCGGCGCGGCCGGTCCGTGCGGGGCCAGGGCCGTGCCTCGGTCAGCAGCTCCACGGACCCCGCGGACCAGTCGATCTGCGGCGACGGCGCGTCGACGTGCAGCGTCTTGGGCAGCGTCCCGTGCCGCATGGCCTGCACCATCTTGATCACGCCGCCGACGCCGGCCGCCGCCATCGTGTGTCCGATGTTCGACTTCAGCGAGCCCAGCCGGAGCGGGCTGCCGGCCGGCCGGTTCTGCCCGTAGGCGGCCAGCAGGGCCTGGGCCTCGATGGGGTCGCCGAGCCGGGTGCCGGTGCCGTGCGCCTCGACGACGTCGACGTCCGCGGGGTCCAGGCGGGCGTCGGCGAGGGCCTGCCGGATCACCCGGCGCTGAGCGCGGCCGTTGGGCGCGGTCAGCCCGGTGCTGGCGCCGTCCTGGTTGACGGCACTGCCCCGCACCACGGCCAGCACCGGGTGCCCGAGCCGGCGTGCGTCGGACAGCCGCTCCAGCAGGAGCAGGCCCACGCCCTCGCCCCAGGAGGTGCCGTCGGCCGCGGCGGCGAAGGACTTGCAGCGTCCGTCCGCGGCCAGACCGCCCTGGGCGCCGAAGTCCGCGAACGCGCCGGGCGAACTCATCACCGTCGCGCCGCCGGCCAGGGCCATCGCGCACTCCCCGCGACGCAGCGCCTGGCTCGCCAGGTGCAGGGCCACCAGGGAGGAGGAGCAGGCCGTGTCGACGGTGACGGCCGGGCCCTCCAGGCCGAGGAAGTAGGAGATCCGCCCGGAGGCGACGCTGCCGGAGTTCCCCGTGCTGAGGTAGCCCATCACCTCGGCGGGGAGGGCCTCGGCCCGGGTGGCGTAGTCGTGCAGGTTGAGGCCCGTGAAGACGCCGACCGGTTCGCCGCGGACGGCGGACGGGTCGAGACCGGCCGCCTCGAACGCCTCCCAGGCCGCCTCCATCAGCAGCCGCTGCTGGGGGTCCATGGCCAGGGCCTCGCGCGGGGAGATGCCGAAGAAGTCGGCGTCGAACTCGTCCGCGTGGTGGAGGAATCCGCCGCGGCCCGTTCCGTCGGCGGGCCAGCCCCGGTTGTCCGGGAAGCCGGTGATGGCGTCCCGGCCCTGCGACACCAGCTCCCACAGCCCGTCCGGGCCGTCGATGCCGCCCGGGTAGCGGCAGCTCATGCCGATGATCGCCACCGGCTCGTGCCGGCGGTCGGTCAGCTCGCGCACCTGCCGGCGGGCCTCGCGCAGGTCGGCCGTCGCGCGCTTGAGGTAGTCGAGGTACTTCGCCTCGTTGGTCACAGGTTCCGTGCTCACGGCGACTCCAGTTCGGCGTCCAGCAGGTCGAAGATCTCCTCGGCGGTGGCGGACTCCAGGTCGGTCGCCTCCGGGCGGTCCACCGGCCGCTCCCGGGAGCCGGTGAGGGCGCGCAGCCGGGCGTGGATCTCCTCGCGTTCCGTGCCCTCGCCGGGCAGCGCGTCCAGCAGCTCCTCCAGCCGGTCCAGTTCGCGGTGGAGTTCGCGCACGCCGGACAGCTCGGCCGTGGCCTCCTCCGCCAGCCGCTCGGCGAGCGCGGCGGGGGTGGGGCAGTCGAACAGCACGGTCGGCGGCACCTGGAGGCCGGTGGCCGCCGTCACCTGGTTGCGCAGTTCCACGGCGGTGAGCGAGTCGATGCCGATGTCCTTGAAGGACTGCGCCGGGTCCACGTCGTCGGGGCCGGCGTGCCCGAAGACCACGGCGGTGCCGCGGCGGACGATGTCGAGCAGCGTGCGGGCCCGGTCGTCCGGAGCCAGCGCGAGCAGCCGCTCCCTGGCCCCGGGCGCCGCGGCGGGCGCGGCCGTGACCGCGCGGCGGGCCGGCGCGGACCCCGTGGCGCTGCGCTCCGCCGCCGGGCGGGGCAGGTCGTCCGGTACGGGACGCAGGTCCACCCGGTCCGCCGACGCGACCGGCAGCCCGTCCGGGTCGGTCAGCAGGACGGAGACGGCGTCCGGTGCGGCCGGGGCGACCCGGACGCGGACGGCCGTGGCGCCGGTGGCGTGCACGGACACGCCCGACCAGGACGCGGGCAGCAGGCCGGCCGATCCGGTCAGGGCGAGCGGGTGCAGCGCGCCGTCCAGCAGGACGGGGTGGACGCCGTACCGGTCCGCCTCCCGCGCCTCGGCCGGTCCGAGGGCGACCTCGGCGTACAGCTCGGCGTCGCGGCGCCACACGGACCGGACGGCCTGGAACGCCGGGCCGTGGTCGAGTCCCGCCTTGGCGAGCAGCCCGTAGAGGTCCTCGGCCGCGGCGGGTTCGGCACCGGCCGGCGGCCACGCGGCGAGCGTGGTGTCCGGGGCGGGGCCGGTGGGGCGCAGCGTGCCGTGGGCGTTGCGGACCCAGCCGCCGAGACCCGTGCTTTTCTCGGGCCGCGAGTGCAGTTCGACGGTGCGGCCGTCGCCGGATGGGCCGTCGCCGGAGGGGCCGACGCTCAGCCGGAGCTGGACGCCTCCCCGGCCGGGCAGGACCAGCGGGGTGTCGAGGGCGAGTTCCTCGATGAACGCGAGGCCGGTCTGGTCCGCGGCCCGCAGGACCATGTCGAGCACGGCCGAGGCGGGCAGCACCGGCGTCCCGGCGACGGTGTGCTCGGCGAGCCAGGGGTGGGTGTCCGCGGCGAGCCGGCCGGAGAACACCAGCCCGTCGGAGCCGGGCAGTTCGATGGCGGCGCCCAGCAGCGGGTGGTCCGCCGTGCCGATTCCGGCGGCGCCCAGGTCCTCCGGCGGCGCGGACGGCGCGTCGAGCCAGTAGCGCTGCCGCTGGAAGGCGTAGGTGGGCAGCTCGGTACGGGGCGGGCGGGGTCCGTCGAACGCCGCCGACCAGTCCACCGGGGTGCCGCTGAACGCCGACCAGTCCACGGGCACGCCGTGCGTGTGCAGCTGGACCACGGCCTTCGTCAGGCTCTGCGCCTCACCGGTGCCGCCGCGCAGGCAGGGCACGAAGGCGACGGAACCGGCGTCCGCCGGCAGGCAGTTGGGGCCCATCGCGGACAGCACCCCGTCCGGGCCGACCTCCAGGAAGGTGGTCACGCCGTCGGCCGCCAGGGCGGACACGGCGTCGTGGAAGCGCACGGGCTGCCGGACGTGCCGCACCCAGTACTCCGGGCTGCCGAGTTCCTCGCCCGTGACCGGGCGGCCGGTCACGGTGGAGACGAACGGGGTGCCCGCCCGGGCGAAGCGGACGCGGTGCGCCACCTCGGCGAAGCAGTCCAGCATCGGGTCCATGAGCGGTGAGTGGAAGGCGTGGCTGACCTCGAGGCGCTTGGTCTTGCGGCCCATGCCGCGCAGCCGTTCGGCGATGCCGAGCACCGCGTCGGCGGAGCCGGACAGGACGACGGCGGTCGGCCCGTTGACGGCGGCGACGCCGACCTGGTCGGACGCCTCCGCGAGGAGGTCGAGCACCTCCTGCTCGGTGGCCTGTACGGCGACCATGGCGCCGCCCGCCGGCAGCTCCTGCATCAGGCGCCCGCGCGCCGCGACCAGGGCGGCCGCGTCCGGCAGCGGGAAGACGCCGGTGACGTGTGCGGCGGCCAGTTCGCCGATGGAGTGCCCGGCGACGGCGTCGGGCCGGACGCCCCAGTGCTCGATCAGCCGGTAGAGGGCGACCTCCAGGGCGAAGACGGCGGGCTGGGTGTACCCGGTCCGGTGGACCAGGGCCGCCTCGGGGCTGTCCTCGGCGGCGAAGACGATCTCCTTCAGCGGCCGGTCGAGGTGCGGGTCCAGGGCGGCGCACACCTCGTCGAACGCCGTGGCGAAGACGGGGTACGCGGCGTACAGCTCGCGGCCCATGCCGAGCCGCTGGCTGCCCTGTCCGGTGAAGAGGACGGCGAGCCGGCCGGAGCGTCGCCGGCCCTCGGCGACTCCCGCGGCGGGTTCCCCGGCGGCCACGGCGGCCAGGCCGCGCAGGAGCTCGGCGCGGTCCGGGGCCGTCACCACGGCCCGGCGCTCGAAGGCGGTGCGGGTGGTGAGCAGTGCGTGTCCGGCGGCGGCCAGGTCGAGTTCCGGGCGCTCGGTGACGAAGGCGTGCAGCCGCTCGGCCTGTGCGCGCAGCGCCGCCTCGGTCTTGGCCGAGATCACCCAGGGGACCGGACCGGACTCCGGGTCGGCGGCCGGCTCGGGTTCGGGGGCCTGTTCGAGGATGACGTGGGCGTTGGTCCCGCTCAGCCCGAACGAGGAGACGGCGGCCCGGCGCGGCCGGTCCAGCTCGGGCCAGTCCCGCCGCTCGGTCAGCAGCTCCACCGCTCCGGCCGACCAGTCCACGTGCGACGACGGAGCGTCCACGTGCAACGTCTTCGGCAGCACACCGTTGCGCAGCGCCATCACCATCTTGATGACACCGCCCACACCCGCGGCAGCCTGCGCATGCCCGATGTTCGACTTCAACGACCCCAGGAACAGCGGCCGTTCGCCGTCCCGTTCCTGGCCGTAGGTGGCGAGGAGCGCCTGCGCCTCGATCGGGTCGCCGAGCCGCGTACCGGTACCGTGCGCCTCGACCGCATCGACGTCCGCCGGATTCAACCGGGCGTCCGCCAGCGCCTGCCGAATCACCCGCTGCTGGGAGGGGCCGTTGGGCGCGGTCAGCCCGTTGCTGGCGCCGTCCTGGTTGACCGCGCTGCCCCGCACCACGGCCAGCACCGGATGCCCCAGCCGCAGGGCGTCCGACAGCCGCTCCACCACGAGGACGCCCGCGCCCTCGCCCCAGCCGGTGCCGTTCGCGCCCTCCGCGAACGCCTTGCACCTCCCGTCCGCCGCCAGCCCGCGCTGCCGGCTGAAGTCCAGGAACGCGGCCGGCGACGACATCACCGTCACACCGCCCGCCAGGGCCATCGTGCACTCACCGCGCCGCAGCGCCTGCACGGCCAGATGCAGGGTCACCAGCGACGACGAACACGCCGTGTCGACGGTGACGGCCGGCCCCTCCAGGCCGAAGGTGTACGACAGCCGGCCGGCCGCCACGCTGCCCGCCGTGCCGGTGCCGCGGAACGCCTCCAGTTCCTCGGGGATGGCCCGCAGCCGGGTGAGGTAGTCGCGGTTCATCAGGCCCATGTAGACGCCGGTGCGGCTGCCCCGCAGCGAGGTGGGGTCGATGCCCGCCCGCTCCACGGCCTCCCAGGAGGTCTCGAGCAGCAACCGCTGCTGCGGATCCATGGCCAGCGCCTCACGCGGCGAGATACCGAAGAACCCCGCGTCGAACTCCGCCGCCTCGTGCAGGAACCCGCCCTCGCGCGTGTAGACCTTCCCGCGCACCTCCGGGTCCGGGTCGTAGAGCCCCTCCAGGTCCCAGCCACGGTCCACCGGGAAACCGGAGATCGCGTCCGAACCGGTGGCCACCAGCTCCCACAGCTCCTCCGGGGAACGCACCCCGCCCGGGAAACGGCAGCCGATACCCACGATGGCGACCGGATCGTCGTCCGTGCCGGTGACGGGTGCGGCGGTGCCGGTGGTGTCGGTGGTGTCCTCCGCCAGGAGTTCCCGGCGCAGATACGCCGCCAGCGCGGCCGGGGTGGGGTAGTCGAAGACGAGGGTGGGGGACAGGGACAGCCCGGTGAGGGGGCCGAGCGCGTTGCGCAGTTCGACGGCGCTGAGCGAGTCGACGCCGAGGTCGCGGAAGGTCTGTCCGGCCCCGATGGCGTCGGGTGTGGCGTGGCCGAGGACGCTCGCGGCGTGTGCGCGCACCACGTCGAGCAGCGCACCGTCGCGTTCGGCGGCGGGCAGCGCGCGCAGCCGGTCGCGCAGTGTCGTGGCGGGCGCGGCCGCCGTCCGTGCGGTGCGGCGGGACGTGCGGACCAGTCCGCCGAGCAGTGGCGGTACGTCCCTGCCGGGCCGGGGCGCGGTGTCGAGCCGCATCGGGAGCAGGACCGCCCGGTCGGCGGCGAGGCAGGCGTCGAAGAGCGCCAGGCCGTCCTCGAAGGTGAGCGGGGCGAAGCCGGCCCGTTCGATACGGGCGAGGTCCGCCTCGGCCAGGTGGCCGGTGATGCCGCTGCGTTCGCCCCACAGGCCCCAGGCGAGCGAAAGCGCGCTCCGGCCGGCGGCGCGGCGGTGGGCGGCCAGGCCGTCCAGGAAGGCGTTGGCCGCCGCGTACCCGCTCTGCCCCGCGCCGCCGAACACTCCGGCGGCGGAGGAGAACAGCACGAAGTGCGCCAGGTCCATGTCCTGGGTGAGTTCGTGGAGGTGGAGCGCGGCATCGGCCTTGGGCCGGAGCACCGCGTCGGCCTGCTCGGAGGTGAGGGATTCCAGCAGTCCGTCGGCCACGATCCCGGCCGCGTGGACCACGCCGGTCAGCGGGTGTCCGGCGGGGATGCCGGCCAGCAGCCCGGCGAGGGCGGACCGGTCGGCCGCGTCACAGGCGACGACGGAGACGGTGGCACCCAGCTCGCCGAGTTCGGCCACCAGCGCCTCGGCGCCCTCGGCCGCCGGGCCCCGGCGGCTGGTCAGCAGCAGGTGGCGGACGCCGTGTGCCGTCACCAGGTGCCGGGCGACGGCCGCGCCGAGGGTGCCCGTGCCGCCGGTGACCAGGACGGTGCCGTCCGGCCGGAACGCGGTGGCGCCGGTGGGGACCTCGGCCCGGGCGAGCCGGGCCACCGACCAGGTGCCGCCGCGGACGAGGAACTGCGGCTCGGTGCCGAGCACCGCCGCAGTGAGCGGCTCTCCGGTCAGGTCGGTGTCGACCAGGACGAACCGGCCGGGGTGTTCGGTCTGTGCGGAGCGCACCAGTCCGTGCAGCGCGGCAGCGGCCGGGTGGGTGACCTGCTCCCCGGTCGCGCCGCCGGTGACGAGGACCAGCCGGGCGGTGGTGAAACGTTCGTCGGCCAGCCACTCCTGGAGCAGCCGCAAGGTGCGGTGGACCGCGCCGTGGAGGTCGTCGAGCGCAGGCTGCTCGCGTACGACCACCACGTCCGGGAGGGCCGCTCCGGCGTCGAGTGCGGCCGCGAGGGCCGGCAGGTCGGGGTAGTGGTCGTCCGCGGCGGGGCCGACGCCGGCCCAGCTGCCCGGGGCCAGCGGCTCCGCCGGTTCCGCGGGGAGCCAGTCGAGCCGGTACAGGGCGTCCGCGGTGGCCGAGGTGCGCAGCGCCTCGGCGGTGACGGGCCGCACCACCAGCGACTCCACGGTGGCCACCGGCAGTCCGGCCGGATCGGCCACCGTCAGGGCCATCGCGTCCTGGCCGGCCGGGGCCAGCCGTACCCGCAGGGTGTCGGCGCCGGTGGCGAGGAGGCGCACTCCGGACCAGTGGAACGGCAGCTGGGGCCGGCCCGGGGCGGCCGGCGCGGCGAGGCTCCACACGTGCAGCGCGCTGTCGAGGAGCGCCGGGTGCACGCCGTATCCCTCGGCGGGCTCCTCGGAGAGGGCGACCTCCGCGAAGACCTCGGCGCCGCGCCGCCAGGCCGCGCGTACGCCACGGAAGGCCGGGCCGTAGTCGAGTCCGGCGGCGGCGAGGTCGTCGTAGAGCGTCTCCACGGGGAGGGGGCGGGCGCCCTGCGGGGGCCAGTGGGCCAGGTCGGAGCCGGGTCCTTCGAGGGCGTCGGCGGTGTCCTCGGCGGTGAGGGCGCCGGTGGCGTGCCGGGTCCACGGCCCGTCGGCCTGGCCTTCGGGACGGGCGAAGACGGTCAGTGTGCGCCGGCCCGCCGCGTCCGCGGCGCCGATGGCCAACTGGATCTGGACGGCGCCCCGTTCGGGCAGGACGAGCGGGGACTGAAGGGTCAGCTCTTCGAGCGTGCGGCAGCCGGACAGGTCGGCGGCGTGGAGCGCCAGGTCGACGAAGGCGGTGCCGGGCAGCAGTACCGTGCCGGCCACCGCGTGGTCCGCGAGCCACGGGTGGGTACGCGCCGACAGGCGCCCGGTGAGCAGGAGTTCGTCGGCGCCCGCCACCGACACCGCCGCGCCCAGCAGCGGGTGGTCGGCGCCGCGCAGACCCAGCTCGGCCGGCCGGGCGGCGCCGGCGGCCGGGGAGTCGGCGAGCCAGTAGGAGGCGTGTTCGAAGGCGTAGGTGGGCAGCTCGGTGCGGCGCGGGCCGAGGTGGCCGAAGAAGGCGTCGGCGTCGACGTCGGTGCCGCGTACGTACAGGTGGGCCAGGGCGGTGAGCAGCGTGTCGGGCTCCGGACGCCCCTCGGCCAGGGTGGGCAGCAGCACCGCGTCGCTGTCCTCGGCGAGGCACTCGCGTCCCATCAGGGACTGCATCGCGACCGGGCCGAGCTCCAGGTAGGTGTGGACGCCGTCGGCCTCCAGGGTGCGCATCCCGTCCAGGAACCGGACGGCGCCGCGGACGTGGCGGCCCCAGTACTCCGGGGAGCAGAACTCGGCCGGGTCGGCGAGCCGGCCGTCCAGGCAGTCGATGACGGGGATGCGGGGCCGGTTGAAGTCCAGGGCCCGGACCGCGGCCACGAACGGTTCCAGGACCGGTTCCATGTGCGCGGAGTGGAACGCCCGGCCGAAGGACATGCGGTGGGTCCGCCGGCCGGCGGCCTGCCAGTCGTCGCCGATCCGCGCGACGAGTTCCTCGTCGCCGGAGACGACCACCTGCCGCGGGCCGTTGACCAGGGCGATGTCGACCGTGCCGGAGCGGCCCTCCAGGGAGGCGCGGACCTCGTCCTCGGACGCCTCGATCGCGACCATCGTGCCGCCCGGCGGCGTCTGCTGGAGCAGCCGGCCCCGCGTGGTGACGAAGGCGGCCGCGTCCTCCAGCGAGAGCGCGCCGGTCACGTGCAGCACGGCCGAGTCGCCGTTGGAGCCGCCGAAGACGACGTCGGGCCGGACGCCCCAGTGCTCGACGAGCCGGTAGAGGGCGACCTCCAGGGCGAACACCGCCGGGTGACCGTACTCGGCCTGGGCCAGCAGCGCGGCCTCGGGGCTGCCCTCGGCGGCGAAGACGATCTCCTTGAGCGGCCGGTCGAGGTGCCGGTCCAGGGCGGTGCACACCTCGTCGAAGGCCGCCGTGTAGAGCGGGTACGCCGCGTACAGTTCCCGGCCCATGCCGAGCCGCTGGCTGCCCTGGAAGGTGAAGAGGAAGGCGAGCTTGCCGTCGCCGCGCGCACCCCGCACCACGTGGGCCGCGGGTTCGCCGGCCGCCACCGCGGCGAGCCCGGCCAGCAGAGTGGCGCGGTCCCCGGCCAGGACGACGGCCCGGTGCTCGAACCCGCGGCGGCTCAGCAGCGAGTACGCCGTGTCGACCAGGTCGAGTTCCGGCCGGCCGGTGACGAAGGCGTGCAGCCGCTCGGCCTGTGCGCGCAGCGCCGCCTCGGTCTTGGCCGAGATCACCCAGGGGAGCAGCACGTGCGGCCGGTCGGGCACCGCTTCCGGCTCCGCCGCGGGGGCCTGTTCGAGGATGACGTGGGCGTTGGTCCCGCTCAGCCCGAACGAGGAGACGGCGGCTCGGCGCGGCCGGTCCAGCTCGGGCCAGTCCCGCCGCTCGGTCAGCAGCTCCACCGCCCCCGCCGACCAGTCCACGTGCGACGACGGAGCGTCCACGTGCAGCGTCTTCGGCAGGACCCCGTTCCGCAGGGCCATCACCATCTTGATGACACCACCCACACCCGCGGCAGCCTGAGCATGCCCGATGTTCGACTTCAACGAGCCCAGGAACAGCGGCCGTTCGCCGTCCCGTTCCTGGCCGTAGGTGGCGAGGAGCGCCTGCGCCTCGATCGGGTCACCCAGCCGCGTACCGGTACCGTGCGCCTCGACGGCGTCCACATCACTCGTGGTGAGCCGCGCATCCGCCAGCGCCTGCCTGATGACCCGCTGCTGGGAGGGGCCGTTCGGCGCGGTCAGACCGTTGCTCGCACCGTCCTGGTTGACCGCGCTGCCCCGCACCACGGCCAGCACCGGATGCCCCAGCCGCAGGGCGTCCGACAGCCGCTCCACCACCAGGACACCCACGCCCTCACCGAAGCCGGTGCCGTCCGCGCCCTCCGCGAACGCCCTGCACCGGCCCTCCGGGGAGAGCCCGCGCTGCCGGCTGAAGTCCAGGAACGCGGCCGGCGACGACATCACCGTCACACCGCCCGCCAGGGCCATCGTGCACTCACCGCGCCGCAGCGCCTGCACGGCCAGATGCAAGGTCACCAGCGACGACGAACAGGCCGTGTCGACCGTGAGGGTGGGGCCCTCCAGGCCGAAGGTGTACGCGATGCGTCCGGCCGCGATGCTGCCCGCGGTGCCGGCGCCGAGGTGGCCCTCCAGGTCCTCCGCCACACTGCCGGCGTGCAGGGCGTAGTCGTGGTACATCAGGCCCATGTAGACGCCGGTGCGGCTGCCCCGCAGCGAGGTGGGGTCGATGCCCGCCCGCTCCACGGCCTCCCAGGAGGTCTCGAGCAGCAACCGCTGCTGCGGATCCATGGCCAGCGCCTCACGCGGCGAGATACCGAAGAACCCCGCGTCGAACTCCGCCGCCTCGTGCAGGAACCCGCCCTCGCGCGTGTAGACCTTCCCGCGCGCCTCCGGGTCCGGGTCGTAGAGCCCCTCCAGGTCCCAGCCACGGTCCACCGGGAAACCGGAGATCGCGTCCGAACCGGTGGCCACCAGCTCCCACAGCTCCTCCGGGGAACGCACCCCGCCCGGGAAACGGCAGCCGATACCCACGATGGCGACCGGCTCGTGCGCCTTGGCGTCGACGTCACTGAGCCTCTGGTTCGCCTGCCGGAGGTCGGCCGTCATCCGCTTCAGGTACTCGAGGAGTTTTTCCTGCTCTGCCATCGCCTTGCCCATTGCCTTTCGAAGTTCACGTGGAAGTGCCGCTCAGCGCCTCGAACCGGTCCGCGTCACACGGATCCGAATTCCTTGTCGATGAGGCCGAACAGCTCGTCGGCCGTGGCCGAGGCGATCTCCTGGTCGAGGTCCGTGCCGCCGCCGTCGGTACCGGCGACCTTCGCGGCGAGAGCGCGCAGCCGGGACGACACCTGCTCGGGGTCCGGAAGCCGGGACAGCGAGGAGAGCAGGGCGGACTCGAGCCGGTCCAGCTCCGCCAGGACGGCGACCGAGTCCGGGTCCGGGCCGTCGTCGAAGAGTTCGCTGCCGAGGTGGTCGGCCAGGGCGGCCGGGGTGGGGTGGTCGAACACGACGGTCGGCGGGAGCTTCACACCGGTCGCCGCGCTCAGCTGGTTGCGCAGCTGGACGGCGGTGAGCGAGTCGAAGCCCAGCTCCTTGAAGGCGTGCTCCGCCGTCACCGAGCCGGTTCCCGGGTGACCGAGCACCGCGGCGGCATGGGTGCGGACGAGGTCCAGCAGGGCCGTGCGGCGCTCCTCCTCGGGCAGCCCCAGGAGCTGTTCCCGAGCGGGGGCGGACGTGGACCGTGCGGTGCCCGGCGCGGCGTGCGCGGGCTTGCGCACCTCGTGCCGGAGCACCGGCGGTACGTCCTGGCGGCGAAGCGCCGCGTGGTCGAGGCGGATCGGCACCAGCACGGGCTCTCCGCAGCTCCGCGCGGTGTCGAAGAGGCCCAGCGCCTCCTCGGAGGGCAGGCCGAGGACGCCCGACCGGCCCGCACCCTCGCGTTCCGTGTCGGAGAGCGAGGCAGTCAGCTCACTGCGCTCGCTCCACAGGCCCCACGGCAGGGACAGCGCCGGCAGGCCGGCCGCGGCGCGGTGGGCGGCGAGGGCGTCCAGGAACACGTTGGCCGCCGCGTAGTTGCCCTGCCCCGGCGTGCCGAGAACGCCGGCCGCGGAGGAGAACAGC
>NZ_JAERRH010000010.1 GCF_016741855.1 Streptomyces musisoli
TGTCTGACCCCCAGTCAGCGGGGCTTGTCCTCCCGGCCGTTGGGCCGTTCCGACGTCTCAAACCTTAGCGGATCCGCTCGGCGATTCCCAATCGGGCCGCCGGGCTTCCATTCGAATTGAATTCGGGCACGCCGAATACAACCCGTCCGGGTGATCGTGCTGGTGGTGTGAGGGTTTGCCGCTCGAGGCGGCTGAGGTGCTACCGGAGAACCGTTACGGCTCGGCGGCAACCCGAAGAACTTTACGGATCGAGCCGGGGCGTGTCAACAGCCCCCTGTCAAGATCTTTTACCGGGGCTTCGGCCCGGCCCCTTCAGTCCAGGTCGCTGAGCCGGCCGCCGGCATCCGGCTGCGCGTGCTCCACCCTGCGCAGGAGCCGGGTCAGTACCTCGCCGAGCACCGCGCGCTCCACAGGAGTGAGGTCCTGGAGCAGGTCCTCCTCGAAGACCGTCGCCATGCGCATGGCCTCCAGCCACTTCTCACGACCTCCCGGGGTCAGCTCCACGATGACGCGGACGCGGTTCGACTCGTCGCGCTCCCGGGTAACCAGACCCTCCGCGACCATGCGGTCGATCCGGTGGGTCATCGCGGCCGGCGTGAGGCCGAGCCGCTTGGCCAGGTCGCTCGGGCCCATGCGGTAGGGCGCACCGGAGAGGACCAGCGCCTTGAGGACCTCCCACTCGGCGTTGCTGATGCCCAGGGCGGCGGTCTGACGGCCGTACGCCACGTTCATCCGGCGGTTCAGCCGGGACAGCGCCGACACGATCTTCTCGACCTGCGGGTCGAGGTCCTGGAACTCGCGCTGGTAGGCGGCGATCTGTTCTTCGAGTGTCGGCTCCGTGACGCCGCTGGTGTCGGCCATGGCCGCAGTATGGCACGCCACCCCTTTGCCTTGAAGTCCTCGACTGTGTACTCTTTAGCTTCGAAGTTTAGCTTTGAAGTCTTCAGGTCTAACTAGTGAGAGAGGTGAACGTGACCAGGGCGATGGGCGCAGCGATGCGCCGGATCCACGTGGGTAACGCACTCAGCGCGTTCGGGCTCGGCTTCACCGTCCCCTACCTGTACGTCTATGTGGCGCAGGTGCGGGGACTGGGAGCCATGACGGCGGGACTCGTGCTCGCTGTCTTCGCCGTGGCCGCGCTGATCGTGCTGCCGTTCGCCGGCCGGGCGATCGTGCGGCGCGGCCCGCTGCCGGTCCTGCTCGCCGCCCTGGTGACCGCCGCTCTCGGCGCACTGAGCCTCGGTCTGGCGGGCGGCGCCGCGACCGTGCTGCTGTCCGCGGCGGCGCTGGGTGCCGGGCAGGCCGTGATGCAGCCGGCGCTGGCCACGATGATCGTGGACTGCTCCACGGCGGACACGCGCTCGCGTGCGTTCGCGATGCAGTTCTTCCTTCAGAACCTGGGTCTCGGTGTCGGTGGCCTGATCGGCGGCCATCTCGTCGACACCACGCGCGTGGCCTCGTTCACGCTGCTGTTCGCGATCGAGGCGGCGATGTTCCTGCTGCTGGTCGTGGTGATGGCGACGGTGCGGATGCCGCACTCGCCGCGGATGGAGGACGCGCCGGGGACGTCGGCGAAGGGCAGCTGGAAGCGGCTGCTCGGGAACCGGGCGATGGTGCAGCTGTGCGTGCTGGGCTTCGTGCTCTTCTTCGCCTGCTACGGACAGTTCGAGTCCGGGCTGAGCGCCTACGGTGTGGAGGCCGCCGGGATATCGACCTCCGCCCTCGGGACGGCCCTGGCCGCGAACACCCTGATGATCGTGGTCGCCCAGTTCGCCGTGCTGAAGCTCGTGGAGCGGCGCCGGCGGTCCCGGGTCATCGCCGCGGTGGGGCTGATCTGGGCCGTGGCCTGGCTGGCCGCCGGGTACGCGGGGCTCGGCCACGGCAGCCAGGAGATGGCCACGGCCGCCTTCGTGTCGACGTACGCGCTGTTCGGGCTGGGCGAGGCGATGCTGTCGCCGACCGTCGCCCCGCTGGTCGCCGATCTGGCGCCGGAAGGCATGGCCGGGCAGTACAACTCGGCGTTCGCGCTGGTCAAACAGCTGGCGCTGGCGGTCGGTCCGGCGGTGGGCGGTCCCCTGGGCGCCTCGCTGCACGGGCCGTACATCGTGACCTTCCTGCTGTTCTCGCTGGGGATCACCTTCCTGGCGCTGTGGCTGGGCCGGGGGCTCACCGCGGTGCAGGACCGGCCCTGGCTGGCGCGCGGGACCCGGGTGGTCACGCGCGGCGGTGCTCCCGCGGAGCCGGTGGCCGCGGAGGCGTGACGTGGCGTTCCCCCGGGGAGCGCCCGGGGGGAGATGGCCGGTCGTGCGCGAGTTCCTGGCGCCCCTTTTCGGGGCGCCTTCGCGCGTTCAACGGGTGGCTGTGGCCAGGAGTGCGGTGAAGGGCAGGGTCGCCGTGTGGATCTCGTAGCCTCGGGGCCCGCGCTGCTGCGGTGTCCGTCCGCCGGGCGTGAGCCTCTCCGTGCTTCGCCGGTGTGGCACCGGTCAGTGCTGTGCCTTCGGCAGGACGAACTCGCACCACACCGCCTTGCCGCCGCCGGGGGTGCGGCGGCAGCCCCAGCTGGTCGCGATCGTCGCCACGATCGCGATGCCCCGGCCGGACTCGTCGCCGGGCTCGGCGCGGCGCCGTCTGGGCAGGTGGTCGTCGCCGTCGGTGACCTCGACGATGAGGCGGCGGTCGGTGCGGCGGAGTCTGAGCCGCATGGGCGGGGTGCCGTGCTGCAGGCTGTTGGCGACCAGTTCGCTGGTGGCGAGGACGCCGAGGTCGTGCAGTTCGGCGGGGAAGCGCCAGCTGGTGAGGACGCCGGAGGCGAAGGCACGCGCGCGGGGAGCCGCCTCGACGCCGCCGAGGAGTTCGAGGGCCGCGTTGCGGAAGAGGTCGCCGTCGGGGCCCGTGCGCGCCGGGTGCTGGAGGACCAGGACGGCCACGTCGTCGTCGTGGTCGGCGGTGACGCCGGCCGAGCGGACCAGGCGGTCGCAGACCACCTGCGGGGTGCCGGTGGCCCCGGCGAGGGCGGCTTCGAGCGCGGCGATGCCCTCGTCCAGGTCGGCGTCGCGGCGCTCGACCAGGCCGTCGGTGTAGAGGACGGCCGTGGAGCCGGGGCCCAGGGCGACGGAACCGGAGGCGTGCATCCAGCCGCCGGTGCCGAGCGGCGGGCCGGTGGGTTCGTCGGCGCGGGAGACCGTGCCGTTCTCGTCTCGGACCAGGATCGGCAGATGGCCGGCGGAGGCGTACACCAGGCGGCCCTCGTTGGGGTCGTGGACGGCGTAGACGCAGGTGGCGATCTGGTTGGCGTCGATCTCGGCGGCGAGGCCGTCGAGCAGCTGCAGCACCTCGTGCGGGGGCAGGTCGAGGCGGGCGTAGGCGCGGACGGCCGTGCGGAGCTGGCCCATGACGGCCGCGGCCCGCACGCCGCGTCCCATGACGTCGCCGATGACGAGGGCGGTCCGGCCGCCGCCGAGGGTGATCACGTCGTACCAGTCGCCGCCGACCGCGGCCTCGGTGCCGCCGGGCTGGTAGGTGGCGGCGATTCGCAGGTCGTCGGGCTGCTCCAGCTCCTGGGGCAGCAGGGAGCGCTGGAGGGTGACGGCGGTCTCGCGCTGGCGGCGCTCGCTGGCGCGGAGGCGTTCGGCGGCTTCGGCGTGGTCGGTGACGTCGGTGGCGAAGACCAGCACGCCGGCGTCGCGGTCGCCGTCCTCGGCCACGGGGGTGCAGGTGAACGTGTACGAGCGGCCGTCGACGGCCTTGCGGGACTTCAGGGTGCGGGGCTTTCCGCTGCGCAGCACCTGGTCGAGGAGCGGGAACAGGCCCAGTTCGGCGAGTTCGGGCAGTACGTCGTGGGCGGGGGCGCCGGTGGGACGGGCGCCGAAGGCCGCTGTGTAGGCGTCGTTGACGTAGGCGATGCGGTGGTCGGGGCCGTGGACCAGGGCGACGAGGGCCGGGACGCGGTCCAGCACGTCACGCGCGGGCAGTTCGTCGACGGCGGGCACCAGGGTTCTCTCGTCGGCGGCCTGTTCGGCGCGGGCCGCGGGCACGGAGCCGTCCCCCCGCCGGTCCGGTGGGACCGGGGTATCGGTCCGCGCGGCGGCGCGGCGCTGCGTTCCGGGAAGACGGGCGCTCCAGCGCGTGAAGTTCACTGTGGGGAAAGCCTCGTGGGTGCGTTGGGCGGGCGGGTGACCCGTCCGAGGACGTGGGGCAGTCTGGCAGGGTCCGGGCCGCGGCGACATCCGTCAGACGCATCGGCGGTCCGTGGAGTTCCTGGGTCCGGTCAGGACGACCCCTTCGGGTCGTCGGAGGGGCTGTGAGGAGGCTTTCCACCGGCCGCCAGTTCGAACTCCGCTCGTGGGTGTTCGAGTGAGCCGAGCGAGACGATCTCCCGTTTGAAGAGGCCTGCGAGGGTCCATTCGGCGAGCACCCGGGCCTTGCGGTTGACGGTGGGCACCCTGCTGAGGTGGTACACGCGGTGCATGAACCAGGCAGGGTAGCCCTTCAGCTTGCGTCCGTAGACCTGGGCGACGCCCTTGTGCAGGCCGAGGGAGGCGACGGAGCCGACGTACTTGTGCGCGTACGTCTGGAGGGGCTCGCCGCGCAGGGCGTGCACGATGTTGTCGCCGAGGACCTTGGCCTGGCGGACCGCGTGCTGGGCGTTGGGGGCGGTCTCGGTGCCGGGTTCGGCGGCCGTGACGTCGGGTACGGCGGCGGCGTCGCCCGCGGCCCAGGCGTGCTCGGTGCCGTCGAGGGTCAGCTGGGCCGTGCACCGGAGCCGGCCGCGGTCGGTGCGCGGCAGGTCGGTCGCGTCGAGCAGCGGGTGCGGTTTGACCCCGGCGGTCCACACGACCGTACGGGTCGGGAAGCGCTGGCCGTCGCTGAGGACGGCGACGCGGTCGGCGCAGGACTCCAGGCGGGTGTCCAGCAGCACCTGGATGTTGCGGCGGCGCAGCTGGGTGACGGTGTACCGGCCCATCTCCGGGCCGACCTCCGGGAGGATGCGGTCGCTGGCCTCCACGAGGACCCACTTCATGTCCTCGGGTCGGAGGTTGCGGTAGTAGCGCGCGGCGTAGCGCGCCATGTCCTCCAGTTCGCCGAGGGCCTCCACGCCCGCGTACCCGCCGCCGACGAAGACGAAGGTGAGGGCGGCGTCGCGGATCGCGGGGTCGCGGGTGGAGGACGCGATGTCCATCTGTTCGATGACGTGGTTGCGCAGGCCGATGGCCTCTTCGACGGTCTTGAACCCGATGCCGTACTCGGCGAGGCCGGGGATGGGCAGGGTGCGGGAGACCGAGCCGGGGGCGAGGACGAGTTCGTCGTAGCCGAGGAGTTCGGCGGTCCCGCCCTCCTCGGCGGTGGCGAGGGTGGTGACGGCGGCGGTGCGCACCGCGTGGTCGATGGACGTCACCTCGCCGACGACGACGTGGCACCGGTCCAGGACGCGGCGCAGTGGTACGACGACGTGGCGGGGGGAGATCGATCCCGCGGCGGCCTCGGGGAGGAACGGCTGGTACGTCATGTACGGGTCGGGAGTGACGACGGTGATGTCGACTTCGCCCCTCCTCAGCTCGGCCTTCAGCTTCCGCTGGAGACGCAGCGCCGTGTACATCCCGACGTAGCCGCCGCCGACAACCAGAATGCGCGCACGTTCCTTCACCATCCCATGACGCACCCGGCGCTGTTGTTTGTCCACAGCCCCGGCAATTTGTGTGACCGGCGGCCGGGTGTGCGCAGGGGCGGCCGGGATGTTCGTGCAGGACGAAAGGGGGCAGGTCAGCGGGTGCGGGCGACAAGGGGAGAAGGGACGGAATCGGGACGAACACGCCCCGTACTCCGATCGGGGGGCGCACTGTGCGGAACGTGCCCCTTCTGAATTGACCCCCACTCAACTATGTTCGTCTGTCGACGGAGTGTAGGGAATGTGGTCGAACGGGTCCGCGACGGGCGGGTTCGGTCGGGACCGATGCCAGTTCCGCGCACTTCGGCTTCAGTGACGGGGAGTCTCCGGGGGGAGACGTCATTACCGGGGGAAAGCATGCATCTTCAGGACACCCATTGGGCATCTGCGGGCGCCGTCGCGTCCGGTGGCAAGGTGATGGGCTCGACGGCGGGCAACGGACGTGCGGACGCGGCGCGTACGACTCCGCTGCGGGTGGACGCACAGCGCAATCTGGAGCACGTGCTGCGTGCGGCGCGTGAGGTGTTCGGCGAGCTGGGGTACGGCGCGCCGATGGAGGACGTGGCGCGGCGCGCCCGGGTCGGGGTCGGCACGGTGTACCGGCGCTTCCCGAGCAAGGACGTGCTGGTCCGGCGGATCGCGGAGGAGGAGACGGCACGGCTGACCGAGCAGGCGCGGACGGCGCTCGGTCAGGAGGACGAGCCGTGGTCGGCGCTGTCTCGGTTCCTGCGGACGTCCGTGGCGTCGGGGGCGGGGCGGTTGCTGCCGCCGCAGGTGCTGCGGGTCGGCTCCGCCGGTTCGGCCGAGGAGGGCGCCGCGGAGACGACCGGTTCGGCCGGGGCCCTCGCCGGTTCCGCCGGTTCCGTCGAGGAGGCTCGGGTGCCTCAGCAGCGGCTTCAGCCGGGTGGTGCCGAGCTGCGGCTGGTGGCGGACGAGGCCGCGACGGTGGCCGACGACGCCGGGGCCGGGGCGCTGCTCGATGTGGTCGGGCAGTTGGTGGACCGGGCGCGGGAGGCCGGTGAGCTGCGGACGGACGTGTCCGTGGGGGATGTGCTGCTCGTGATCGCCACGGCGGCGCCGTCCCTGCCGGATGCGGCGCAGCAGGCGGCCGCGTCCGCGCGGCTTTTGGACATTCTGCTGGAGGGGCTTCGGTCTCGGCCGGCGTAGGTATCGGCGCGGCCGGCTTCGGCGTCGCCCGCCTCGGCTTCGCCCTCGCCGGAGATTCCGTTCTCCCACCCGCACCCACCGCTGCGAGTCCACGGCCGGGTGCGGGTGGCCCCCGCGGGGCGTACTCGCCGTCGGCGGGTGCGGGTGGACCTGCTCGGCGCGTTGCCGTCAGTGCGTGCGGGTGAGCCCTTAAGGGGTGTTCACCGTCGGCGGGTGCGGGTGGGCCCCACGTGGCGCGTTGCCGTCGGCGGGTGCGGGTGGGCCCCACGTGGCGCGTTGCCGTCGGTGCGTGCGGGGGCCCGTAGGGGTGTTCACCGTCGGCGGTGCGGGTCGGCCCCACGTGGCGCGTTCGCCGTGGGTTGTTCGAGGGGCGTTCGGGGCGTTTCGGGGTAAGTCCGCTCGGATGGGTGGATGCGGTGCGCGGGGGGTCCTTTGCGAAAACGCGTTGTGGCACTCTGAGCCGGTGACGGGTTGGGCTGGGCCGGTGTCGGGGGCTGTCCGCGATGAGGGTTGACGGGTGGGGCGGGTCACGCGATGACGACGGTGCCGCGGAGACCCGCGGGCTGACCTCACCTCAGGTACCGCAGCAGGGCGGCCGCCAGGCGTCCTCCGGCCCCTCGGGTGCGCCCGACGAGAGCGTGCCGGCCCAGCGTGGGGGAAGCGTGCTGCCGCCGCCCCGGGAGCTGCCGCCCGCCGACGGTGAGCTGATCGCGCGGATGCGGGCCGGCGACGACTCGGCCTACGAGGAGCTGTACCGGCGGCATGCCGACGCGGTACGGCGCTACGCGCGGACCTGCTGCCGGGACGGCCACACCGCCGAGGACCTCACCGCCGAGGTGTTCGCCGGCATGCTCCAGGCGGTGCGCGGCGGATCCGGGCCCCGGCACGCCGTACGGGCCTATCTGCTGACCTCCGTACGGCGCGTCGCCGCACACTGGACGAAGTCCGCCCGCCGTGAGCAACTCGTCGACGACTTCGCCCTCTTCACCCAGCAGGCCGCGCGGGGCACGGAGGTGGCCGACGACGACCCGCTCGGTCTCGGCGCCGACGTGCGCGCCATGCACGAGGCCGAGCAGTCCATGGCCATGCGGGCCTTCCGCTCGCTGCCCGAGCGCTGGCAGGCCGTGCTGTGGCACACCGAGGTGGAGGACGAGTCCCCGAGCGAGGTGGCCGTCCTGTTCGGGCTGGACGCCAACGGCACCCGGGTGCTCGCCAGCCGTGCGCGCGAGGGACTGAAGCAGGCCTATCTCCAGGCCCACGTCAGCGACAGCCTCGTCCATGACGAGGAGTGCGCCCGCTACGCCGACCAGCTGGGCACCTACGCCCGCCGCAAGCTGCGCATCCGGGCCGAGCGGGGCCTGCGCAAACACCTGGAGGAGTGCGCCAGGTGCCGGCTGGCGGCGGCGCAGATCGAAGAGGTCGCGAGCGGTATCCCCGGTGTCGTCCCGGTCGCGGTCATCGGCTGGTTCGGGGCCGCCGGATACGCCAAGGCGCTCGGGATCGTGGCCGGCAGCGCCGGGGCCGGGGCCGTCGGAGCCGCCGCGGCCGGCGGGTCGTCGAGCGGGGCGGGCGGCGCGGGCGGGGCCGTGGCCTCCGAGGGGCTCGGGGCGCCGGTGAAGGCCGGCATCGCGGCCGGTGTGGTCGCGGTGGCCGCCGCCGCGGTCGCGCTGGCCCTGGTGAACGACGACCATCCGGCGAAGGAGACCGCCAAGCCGTCGCCGTCCGCGCCGGTCGTGCGGCCCGAGCCGCCGACGCCCCCGCCGCCGAGGCGCGATCCCTCGCCCGAGCCCGTGCCCCACGCCCCCGAACCGGCGTCGGCCCCGGCCCCGGCGGCGCTGACGTCCACCCCCACGCCGGCACCCACGCCGACGCCGACACCCACGCTCGCACCACCGTCCACACCGGCCCCCGCCCCCACCGCGAAGCCGGAGCCCCGGCCGACACCGACACCGACGCCGACGCCGACACCCACCCGGCCGCCCGTTCCTCCCCCCGCGCCCGCGCCCGCGCCCACCGTCTACGAGCTGAGCGACCTGCGCTTCGACGCCGTCGGCGACGGCACCGAGCCCGAGATCGCCCTGCACGAGAGCAGCTGGGTGTGGCAGCGGTACGGCATGTCGGTCGGCGGCAAACGGTACGGGCGCGGAGCCACCGTCCACGGCCGGTCGTCCGTCACCATCGCCCTCAACCGGCAGTGCACCGCGTACGACGCACTGGCCGGCGTGGACGACCTGACGCTCGGCCTGGGCAAGGTCTCCTTCTCCGTCTACGGCGACGGGGTCCCGCTGTGGCGGTCCGGCGTGGTCAAGGGCCGCGACCAGGCCGTCCCGGTCCATGTGAACCTCACCGGGCGGAGGACCGTACGGCTCGTCGCGGAACCGCACCGCGGCGCCTTCGACCGGGCGGCGCTGGCGGACTGGGCGGAGTCCCGGTTCACCTGCCGGTAGCGCCCCTCGCTCAGCCCTCGGCTGCCGGTGCTCCCGGCCGGCCGCCGGCGCCCGCCGTCGCGGCCCCCAGCTCCCGCAGGACGTCCGCCACACCGAGCGAGGCGCCCCGGGCGCACTCGGCGGCGTAGCGGTCGGCCGGGAGGGCCGCGCGGGCGCCGGCCCGCACCCGGGCGGCCACGGTGCGCTCCGGCTCGGGCCGCCGGCGTCCCTCGCGCCAGTGGTCCGCGGCGGCGAACAGCCGGATCGCACCCGGCAGTTCGCCGAGCCGTGCCAGCAGACCGGCCGCCACGTCCAGCAGACCGGCCGTGATCGACTCGGCGCACTGGTGGGCCGTGGCCTCACGCAGGGCGTCCGCCATGATCGGCAGCCCGTGCGCCGGACCCGACTCGGCGGCCGCGAGCAGCCCCTCGACCGTCCGCTGGACCGCCACGAACTGCGGCGGCGGGGTGCCGCCCCCGACTGCCGCGCGGGTCGCCTCGTACAGCTCGCGGGACCGGGCGGTCTCCCCGTCGTGGAGGGAGATGAGGGCACGCAGCAGCAGCACGAAGGCCCGTGACTCGGGCACCGCGAACCGGTCGGCGGCCGTCTCCGCCTCGTCCAGGGTGGCCATCGCGGCCTTCCGGTCGCCTCGGCGGTAGGAGATCTCGGCCAGCCGGGCGAGCAGGAACGGCGCCTCGGCGCTCGCGCCCACCTCGTAGGCGAGGCGCAGCGCCTCCTCGTACTCGCCGCGGGCCTCGTCGAACCGGCCGCGCGCCATGGCCGCCTCGCCGGCCGCGCTGCACACCTGCGCCCGCATCCAGCGGTCGCCGACGCGCCGGCTGAGGAGCCGCAGTTCGGCCAGGTCCTCGTCCACGCCCCGGAGGTTGCCGGGCGAGTCGACGGTCACGTGGGCGCGGTACATCAGGGCGACGCCGATCTCCCAGTCGTCGCCGTGTCTGCGGGCGTTGGCGACGGCCTGCGCCATGACCGGGCGGATGTCCACCGGACCGCCCAGGTAGTAGGTGGTCAGCGGCCAGACGATGCCCGGGAAGCGGGCGGCCGGGGCACCGCCGCGCTCGTACGCGGCCCGCAGGCGGGCGATGTACTCCGGGGCCCGCTCGTCGGCCGCGAGGTTGTCGGTGTTCGACTCGGAGGTCAGGAACAGGTCGAGCATGCGCAGGTCCGTCCGCAGCTCGGCCAGCGGATGTCCGGCCTGGCCGTCGGGGTCGGCGAGGAAGGCGCCCACCGGGTCGGCGCGGTCCACCGCGGCCCGCAGGCCGGCGGCCGGCGTGCCCGCGGGCAGGGTGTCCAGGGCGACGCCGAGGCGGAGCGTCAGCCGGACCCAGGCCACCCCTTCCTGACGGTGGTTGCGCAGCCACCAGAACCAGCCGATGGCCAGGACGACGGCGGCCGCCTCCGCCTCGTCCCCGGCGCGCACCGCCCGGTCCAGGGCCGCGCGGATGTTGTCCAGCTCGGTCTCCAGGCGGGAGAACCAGGGGAGCTGGGCCGCCGACCGCAGCTGCGGCTCTGCCTCCTCCACCAGCGACCGCGCCCACGCGCGGTGGCGTCGCTCCGCCGCCGCGCGCAGTCCGGGGGTCTCGGCCGCGCGCTCGGTGGCGTACTCGTGGATGGTCTCCAGCATCCGGTAGCGCATGCCTGAGCCGGCGGCGGTGCCGTCCGGGGCGGCGACGACGAGGGACTTGTCGACCAGCGCGCCGATCAGGTCCGCGGCGGGGCCGGTGCACACGGCCTCGGCCGCCACGAGGTCCCAGCCGCCGGCGAACACCGACACCTCGCGCAGCACCGTGCGCTCCTGCTCGTCCAGCAGGTCCCAGGACCAGTCGACGACCGCGCGCAGGGTCTGCTGGCGGGGCAGGACCGTGCGGCTTCCGGAGGTGAGCAGGCGGAAGCGGTCGTCGAGGCGGTCGGCGATCTGCCGTGGGGTCAGCAGCCTGAGCCGGGCCGCGGCCAGTTCGATGGCGAGCGGCAGTCCGTCCAGGCGGCGGCAGATCTCCGCCACGGCCACGGTGTCGCCGAGCACCGCGTCGGCGTCGGGGCGGACGGCCTGCGCGCGCTCGGTGAAGAGGCGGTGCGCCTGCTCCGGGACGAGGGGTTCGACCGGGCGCACCGACTCCCCGGCGACGCCCAGGGGTTCGCGGCTGGTCGCGAGGATCGTGAGCCCGGGGCAGCGGGTGAGGAGGGTCTCGGCGAGGGCGGCCGCCGCGTCGATGACGTGCTCGCAGTTGTCGAGGATCAGGAGTTGGCTGCGCGCCGCGCAGTACTCGATGAGCAGGGCGGTGGGGTCGGCCTGCGAGGTCGCCAGCTCGTTGGTCAGCAGCGCGGTCTCGCGCAGACCGAGCGCGCTGACCACCGCGCCGGGGACCGCCTCCGGCCGGTCGAGCGGGGCCAGCTCGATCAGCCAGGCCGAGGGGAGCGCCGCGGCGGCCTCCTCGGCGAGGCGGGTCTTTCCCGAGCCGCCCGGTCCGGTGAGCGTGACCAGGCGGGCCCTGTGCAAGTCGGAACGAATGGCCTCGAGTTCCGGTTCCCGCCCGACGAAGGACGTCAGACGGGGGCGGAGGTTTCCGCTGCGCTCGGGGCGCGGGGCGCAGGGCACCGGTGCCGGGCGGGCGGGTGGCGCCGGGGGTGCCGGTGCCTCCTGTTTCAGCAACGACGCGTGCAGGGCCTGGAGTTCCGGCCCGGGGTCGGTGCCGAGGGTGTCGGCGAGGGTGCGGCGGGCGGACTCGTAGGCGGCGAGGGCGTCGGCCGGGCGGCCGGTGTCGCGCAGGGCGCGGATGAGGAGGACGTGCAGGGACTCGTCGTACGGGTGGGCGGTGGTCAGTTCCCGCAGCTCCGGTACGGCCTCCTGGGCGCGGCCGAGGGCGAGGGCCGCGGTGGCGCGGGCGCGGGTCGCCTCCAGGCGCAGGGCCTCGGGGCGGGTGGCCGCGGTGCGGTCGGGGAGGTCGGCGAGAGCGGGTCCGTGCCAGAGGGACAGGGCCTCGGTGAGGGTGCGGTGGGCGGTCGCCGGGTCGCCGGTGGTGAGGGCGGTGGTGCCGGTGTGGGTGAGCCGCTCGAAGACGTGGAGGTCGACGTCCTCCTCGGTGGCTTCGAGGCGGTAGCCGCCCGGGGTGGAGGTGACGGCGTGTCTGCCGAGGGCGCGGCGGAGGCGGCCGACGAGGGCCTGGAGGGCGGCCGGGGCGTCCTGGGGCGGGTCGTCCGCCCAGATCTCGTCGATGAGGGTGTCGGGGGTTGTGGTGCGGCCGGGGCGGAGGGCCAGGGCGGCGAGGAGCGTACGGAGGCGCTGGCCGCCGAGGGGCAGGGCACTGCCCTGGTCGTCCGCTGCTTGGGCTACGCCCAGGATTCTGTACCGCACCCGGCCATTGTCGCGGTGGGTACGGGATGGGGGCACGGGGGTTTCGAAGGGACGCGAGGAACCGCGCGACCAGCCACGACGAACCCGCACCCGGCCGACGGCCCCGCAGACCTCCGGCACCGCGCCCCCGTCGGCCCCGCAACCGCCGCCCCCGTCGGCCTCACGCCCCCGGCGTCAGCGCGCTTCTTCTCGGCTGGATTCCGGACGGCACCGCGCGGGAGCGGGTGGCGGTGCCCGTCCAGCACGTGCCCCGCCGGGAAAGAAGGCGGCGGAGCCAGAGTTCGAGGGAGATGAGGTCGGCCAGCCCGTCCAGCGGCAGGGGCTCGCCGGCCGCGGCGGACCGCACGGCCTTGCGGATGACGCGGGCCTCCACGAGCCCGGCATCGGCCAGGAGTGGCGTCGCGAAGAGGTCCAGGATCGGATCGGCCGCGACGCGCAGGCCCGCGCGCGCGGCGGCCGCCGAGGAGGCGTGGGAGGGGGCGCCCCAGCCGGAGGGGAGGTCGGTGACGCCCGCCCCCTCCAGGACCGTACGGAGGATGGCGGCGCGTGCGCCGGGCTGGACGCGCAGGGCCTCGGGCAGGTCACGGCAGGCGCGGACGACCTGGTTGTCGAGGAACGGCGCGTGCAGGCGCTGGGAACGGATCTCCACGGCCTGCTCCAGGACCCGGAGGTCGGCGGCGTGCCGGGCGAGCGCCGCACGCGCGCGATAGTCGCCGGGGCGCTGCACCCCGGTGCCGGAGCGATCGGCCTCCGCCTGGAGCAGAACCGATACTTCAGCCAGTGCCTCCCCTGTCAGCCACCCCGCGGCGGGCCCGGGTCTGGCCCAGGTCAGCGCGGCGAGGGAAGCGCCGACCGCCCCCTTGGGCTCGTCGAAGCGGCGCCGCATCAGCCGCTCGGCCAGCACCTCCAGGCCCGACCGGTAGGGGGTGCGGGCCAGGCGCCGGGCCGCACCGTACACGCGCGCGGGGACCATCACCGAGCCGTCGGCGCGGGCGAGCGCGGCGACCGGCCGGACCAGGTGGCGCCGCCGTCGGTCCACCAGCAGGTCGGCGAGCCGGGCGGGGTGGGCGTCCAGGACCTGGCGTGCGCCCTGACCGGTGAAGTGGTCGGCGCTGCCGGCGGCGAGCCGCGCCCGGTGCCGGGCCGCCTGCACCAGGGAGGGCCCCGGTTCGTCGGTCAGGGGGCCGTCGAGGTCGGCGTACGGCAGGGTCTCCTCCCCGCCGGTGACCACGACGTGGTGCAGACGGGGGTTGGCGGCCAGGGCTCCGGCGCGCTCGAGTTCGGCCTCCCGGCCGGCCACGGCCAGGTCGTTGAAGGTGACGGCGAGGAGGCGCTCGCCGGCGCCCGTGCCATGGCCGAGGAGCGTTCCGGGCCTGCCGGGCAGCCCGGCGGCCAGCAGCGCGAGGGTGCCGGACGCGGGACCGCCGGACAGGTCGGCGCCGATGCCGGGGACCGGCATCCCGCGCGCGGCCCGCCGTTCGGCCGGCCCCATGCCGGGTACCGGTCCGGGGTCCAGGTCGGGCACGTGCCGGGGTGCCGCGAGCCGGGTGCGGACCGCCTCGACGAGGGCGTCCCGTACGGCGTCCACGGCGCGGTCGGGGTCGGCCGGGGGCGCCGCCACGGCGAGGGAGGCGACCGGCTCGAATCCGACGATCTCGCGTGCCCCGGCGCGCAGCACCAGTGCATGCCCTGGCGGAATGCGCCGTACGCCTTCGTACGGGGTGGTGTCGCGCAGCGCGGCCGGCACGTCCGGGGCGGCGAGCAGGGCCGCGAGGTGGGTGAAGTCGAGGTTGGACTCGATGAGGTCGGCGAGGGGAAGTGCGGCGGTGGCGTAGGCCGTGCCGCCGGCCCAGGGGGTGTGGAACACCGGCCGGGCGCCCGCCAGATCACCGCAGACGGTGATGCGGCGGCCGGCCTGGACGACGGCCGTGTAGCTGCCGGACCAGGTGGTCAGGTGGCGCACCGCGCCCCCGCGCGCGGTGACCAGGCCGCGCCGCAGCTCCTCGTCGCTCGCGCCGCAGATGCCGAGGACGGCGATCCGGTGCTCCGCGTCGGCGTGCACCACGCGCACCTCGTCCGGGCGCCAGTCGCCGACGGCCCACAGGGGATCGGGGTCGCCCCACAGGAGTTGGGAGCCGACCGGATGCAGTGTCTCGCCGTCGTACCCGACGGCTCCCGCGGATCCGATCCCGGCGGCGCCCGCGGCGGTGCTGCTCCACCCCACCAACCACCGCATCGACGCCTCCACAGGCTGTGGACCACCAGTGCACCGTACGAACCGGACCCCATGCTGCCATGAAGGGAACGTCGGAGAGGCGCGGTGGCACCGCCTTCGATCGAGGGAAGTTCGCGGCGCGGGCCGGGGAGGCCGACGGCCGACGGGCGCGGGCCGGTGGGACCCGGCGGGGACGGCACTTGAGGGGCACGGCTCGAATGCGCCCCCAATGCGCTCCCCCAAAACTCCCTTCGCGCCCTCAAGTTGCATGGTCGGAGCGGAAATCCACCGCACTCAGGGGGGTCGATTTTCGGCCAAATCAGTGGCGGGCCACCGGATTTGAGCACGCTCCGTACAGGACCGCGGAGTACGTGACGGCCTCCGCAAGCGCACAGTCCGGGAGGCGGGTGACGCCTCCCGGACCGGTCCGCCACCCGCGGGGATGAAGGTGGCGGTGTCCCCCAGCCCACTGGATCCAGTACAGCGGGCCGACCCACGCATGAGCCATGGAACCGCTCCCCGGATGGCCGGAGAAGAGCGCACGGGCGGGCGCACGGCCACACGGCCGGGGGCACGGGGCGACAGGCCGTGCACGGTGCGTACAGGGCACGGCTTCCGTACGGACCACAATCCCGCCAACCGGAACAATGCCCCTTAACGCTTGGGATGCGGCGAACTACGCTGGGTTTACGAATGCCGCGTGGTTATGCCAGAGCGGCAGCCGTCTGTGTCGAGGGGTGGCGCATGTCCAGGGAGCAACGCGGGCCGAACGAAAAGCTCGGCGCCGTTCTCGCCCTCGCGGGAATCAGCAACGCGGGACTCGCCCGGCGCGTCAACGACCTTGGCGCCCAACGCGGGTTGACGCTTCGCTACGACAAGACGTCCGTGGCGCGCTGGGTGTCGAAGGGCATGGTGCCGCAGGGTGCCGCGCCGCACCTCATCGCCGCCGCCATCGGCCAGAAGCTCGGCCGGCCGGTGCCGCTCCACGAGATCGGCCTGGCGGACGCCGATCCCGCGCCCGAAGTGGGCCTCGCCTTCCCGAGAGACGTAGGACAGGCGGTGAAGTCGGCGACGGAGCTGTACCGTCTCGACCTCGCCGGGCGCCGGGCCGGCTCCGGCGGCATCTGGCAGTCCCTCGCCGGGTCGTTCGCAGTGAGCGCATACGCAACGCCTGCCTCACGATGGCTGATAACCCCCGCCGACAGCTCGGTCGCGCGGGAGGCGGGCTCCACCGAGGTATCCGGCGCACCGATCAAAGTCGGCCACAGCGACGTGCAGAAGCTGCGGGAGGCCGCCGAGGACGCCAGACGCTGGGACTCCAAGTACGGAGGCGGCGACTGGCGTTCGTCGATGGTGCCGGAGTGCCTGCGGGTGGAGGCGGCGCCGCTGCTGCTCGGCTCCTACTCCGACGAGGTCGGCCGCGCCCTGTTCGGGGCCTCGGCGGAACTCACCCGCCTCGCCGGCTGGATGGCCTTCGACACCGGCCAGCAGGAAGCCGCGCAGCGGTACTACATCCAGGCGCTGCGGCTCGCCCGTGCGGCGGCGGACGTCCCGCTGGGCGGCTATGTGCTGGCGTCCATGTCGCTCCAGGCGACGTACCGGGGGTTCGGGGACGAGGGGGTCGATCTCGCGCAGGCCGCCCTCGAGCGCAACCGGGGGCTGGCGACCGCCCGCACCATGAGCTTCTTCCGGCTGGTCGAGGCACGGGCACACGCGCGTGCGGGAGACGCGCAGGCCGCGGGCACGGCACTGAAGGCGGCCGAGGGCTGGCTGGAGCGGTCGCGCGAGGGGGACAACGACCCGTCGTGGCTCGGTTTCTACGGGTACGACCGGTTCGCCGCCGACGCGGCCGAGTGCTACCGCGATCTGAAGGCACCGCGGCAGGTCCGCCGGTTCACCGAGCAGGCGCTGTCGAAGCCGACGGAGGAGTTCGTGCGGTCGCACGGGCTGCGGTTGGTCGTCTCCGCCGTCGCCGAGCTGGAGTCCGGGAACCTGGACGCGGCGTGCGAGCAGGGGGTGCGGGCCGTGGAGGTGGCGGGGCGGATCTCGTCGGCGCGGACGACGGAGTACGTGAAGGACCTCCTGCACCGGCTGGAGCCCTACGGGGACGAGCCTCGGGTGGTGGAGCTGCGGGAGAGGGCCCGGCCGCTTCTCATGGCGCCGGCGTGAGGCCGGGCCCGGCGCCGGCCTTGCGGTGTCACCGGCGTGCGGCCGGGCCGGTGCCGGCCCGCGGGTGCGGGTACGTCGTGGTGGTTCGCGCCGTTCCCCGCACCTCTTGCGGTGCGCGGGTACCTTCCCGCGTTTGAAGCCACTGTCAGTGGCGCAGTGCACTATCGATGGCGGAGGTGGTGCAGGTGTGGGCCGGGGCGTACGACTGTGATGTGCTGGTGATCGGCGGGGGGATCGTCGGGCTGTCGACGGCGTACGCGATCACGCGGGCCGCGCCGGGGACGCGGGTGACCGTGCTGGAGAAGGAGCCCGGTCCGGCCCGGCACCAGACGGGACGCAACAGCGGGGTCATCCACAGCGGGATCTACTACCGCCCGGGCTCGCTCAAGGCGCGGTACGCGGTGCGGGGCGCCGCCGAGATGGTGAAGTTCTGCGCCGAGTACGGCATCGCGCACGCCGTCACCGGGAAGCTGATCGTCGCCACCGAGCGGGAGGAGCTGCCGCGGCTGCACGCGCTCGTGCAGCGGGGCCGGGAGAACGGCATTCCGGTGCGGGAGCTGGGGACCTCGCAGATCGCCGAGTACGAACCGGAGGTGCGGGGCCTCGCCGCCATACACGTCGGTACGACCGGCGTGTGCGACTTCGTGGGTGTCGCCCGGGAACTGGCGCGGGCGTCCGGGGCGGAGATCCGGTACGGCGCCCGGGTCGTACGGGTGGACCGGCGGGCGGACCGGGGCGTGGCCGTGCTCACCGAGGCCGGCGAGGTGGTCCGCGGCCGGGTGCTGGTGAACTGCGCCGGGCTGTACTGCGACGAGGTGGCCCGGCTGACCGGCGACGACCCCGAGGTGCGGATCGTGCCGTTCCGCGGGGAGTACTACGAGCTGGCGCGGCCCGAGCTGGTGCGCGGGCTGGTGTACCCGGTGCCGGACCCGGCGTTCCCGTTCCTCGGGGTGCATCTGACCCGGGGGATCGACGGGGGTGTGCACATCGGCCCCAACGCGGTGCCGGCACTGGCCCGCGAGGGATACGACTGGGGGGTCGTACGCCCCCGGGAGCTGGCCGGGACGGTGGCGTGGCCGGGATCGTGGGCCATCGCCCGCCGGCACTGGCGGTACGGGGCGGGCGAGCTGCACCGCTCGGTGTCGAAGGGGGCGTTCCTGGAGGCGGTGCGCAGACTGCTGCCCGGGGCGGAGGCCGCGGACCTGGTGCGGGCCCCGGCCGGGGTGCGGGCGCAGGCGGTGCTGCGCGACGGGACGCTGGTGGACGACTTCCTGATCCGGGAGGGGGCGCGGGCCGTGCATGTGCTGAACGCGCCCTCGCCGGCGGCCACCGCCTCGCTGCCGATCGGGCGCGAGATCGGGGGCCGGGCACTGGGGATGCTGGGGTCGCTGTAGCGGCCTGGCCGGACCCCTAAAATTGGGCTTACTGTGTCTGACTCCCTGAACACCCCCGACGCCCCGTCCCCGGCATCCCACGCCCCCGGTGTCTCCGTCCGCCACACCCGGGCCAAGGGGGAGCCGCGCTTCCCGGACGGGCCCAAGGCCGATCCCGCCGGCTCCCACTTCGAGCGGCGCATCCGGAGCTTCCAGCCGCGGCGGAGCCGGGTGACGGCCGGCCAGGCCGACGCGCTTCAGCGGCTGTGGCCCAAGTGGGGGCTGGACATCGACGGGCAGCGGGTGATCGACCTCGCCGAGCTGTTCGGGAACGACCGCCCGGTGGTCCTGGAGATCGGGTTCGGGATGGGCGAGGCCACCGCGCAGATGGCCGCGGGCGACCCGGACACCAATGTCCTGGCCGTCGACGTGCACACCCCCGGCCAGGGCAACCTGCTCAATCTGGCGGACCGCAACGGCCTGTCCAACGTCCGGGTGGGCAACGGCGACGCGATCATCCTGCTCCGGGAGATGCTCCGCCCGGACGCGCTGGACGGGCTGCGCGTCTACTTCCCCGATCCGTGGCCCAAGAAGCGGCACCACAAGCGGCGGCTCATCCAGCCCGAGTTCCTGACGCTGGCCGCGACCCGGCTGAGACCCGGTGCGCTCGTGCACTGCGCGACCGACTGGGAGCCGTACGCCGAGCAGATGCTGGACGTGCTCACCGCGCATCCCGACTTCGAGAACACCCAGGCGGACGGCGGTTTCGCGCCACGCCCGGAGTTCCGGCCGCTGACCCGTTTCGAGGGACAGGGACTGGACAAGGGACATGTGGTGAACGATCTGCTGTTCCGGCGCGTACCGCACAGCCAGGACCGATAATCCGATCAGCCCCTCGCACCGTCACCGTTAGGGTCGATGCCGTGGCCACCAGTCCTCCGTTCCCGACGTATCCCCCGCGCCCCGTCGACGGTGCGCTCCGCCACCCGCACTGGTGGCAGCGCAGGTGGGTGCGGTACGGAGCACTGAGTTCGCTGCTGGCGCTGTCCGGTCTGGTCATCCTCGCGCTCGTCCGGCGGCAGACCGGCACGGAGGGGTTCCTCGTCGGACTCGGGCTGGCCCTGCTGCCGGTGCCCTGGTTGATAGCCGCCTTCCGGTGGCTGGACCGGGTGGAGCCGGGACCCTGGCGGAACCTGGTGTTCTCCTTCGCCTGGGGGGCCTGTGCGGCGGCACTGATAGCCATCGTGGCCAACAGCTTCGCGACGAAGTGGATCGCGACCTCGACCGCGGACCCGTCCAGTGCCGACACCCTCGGCGCCACCGTGATAGCGCCGATCGTCGAGGAGTCCGCCAAGGCCGCCGCCGTGCTGCTGGTGTTCCTCTTCCGCAGGCGGGACTTCACCGGGATCGTGGACGGTGTGGTGATAGCGGGGGTCACCGCCACCGGGTTCGCGTTCACCGAGAACATCCTCTATCTCGGTACGGCCTTCGGGACCGACCAGCTCACCGGCGGCCGCGGCATCGCCTCCGTCACCGTCGCCACCTTCTTCGTGCGCATCGTGATGTCCCCGTTCGCGCACCCCCTGTTCACCGTGCTCACCGGCATCGGCTTCGGCGCCTCCGCGCTGGCCGCAGAGCGGCAGCACGTGCGGCGCGTCCTGCTGCCGCTCGGCGGACTGCTGCTCGCGATGGGCATGCACGCGTTCTGGAACGGCTCGGCCACCTTCGGCCAGTACGGCTTCTTCGCCGTCTACGGCGGGTTCATGGTGCCCGCGTTCGCGTTGCTGACCTGGCTCGCGATCTGGACCCGGCAGCGGGAGCTGCGGATCGTGCGGGCGGAACTGCCGGCGTACGTGCTGGCCGGATGGCTGGGGCCGGCCGAGCCGTTCGCGCTCGGGTCGATGCGGGCGAGGCGGATGGCCCGGGACTACGCCCGGCACCACCATGGGCGCCCCGCGGCCCGGGAGGTGGCGCGGTACGAGGGGTACGCCACCTCGCTCGCGTTCCTGCGGCAGCGCGGCCGCAAGGGGAAGGCCGGGGCCGGCTTCGTCGTGCGGGAGCGGGAGCTGCTGGACGAGCTGTGGCGGCGCCGGGAGGTGGCCCGGCCGGCGCTGGAGTACGCGGCGCGGGCGGCCGTGCCGGTCCGGCCGGTGTACACGGGGCCGGTGCCCATCGGGTACTGGCCGGCGCAGGGCTCCCCCGTGGTGGCGTATCCCGAGTACAACCCGTACCGGTCGTAACCGCCCGGGTCACACCCGGGTCACACCCGGGTCATGGCCCGCACGGGCCGGGGGTCTAGGCCGACGCCTCCGTCAGTTTCGTCGTCTCCGCCTCCGTCAGCCTCAAATCCGCCACACCCAGCAGCGCCGGCAGCTGCTCCACCGTGCGCGCCGAGGCGATCGGGGCCGTGACCGTCGGCTGGGCGGCCAGCCAGGCCAGGGCGACCGTGGCGACCGGGGCGTCGTGGGCGGCGGCGATCTCGTCCAGCGCCGCGAGGACCTTCCGGCCGCGCTCGGAGTCCGCGTACTTCCGGGCTCCGCCGGCGCGGGCGCTGTCGACGGTCGTACCGGGCCGGTACTTGCCGGTGAGGAAGCCCGAGGCGAGCGCGAAGTACGGGACGGCGGACAGGCCCTCGCGGGCGACGAGGTCCTGGAGCGGGCCCTCGTAGGTGTCGCGGGAGACCAGGTTGTAGTGCGGCTGGAGGGCGACGTAGCGGGCGAGGCCCTCGCGGTCGGAGAAGTCGAGGGACTCCTTGAGGCGCTCGGCGGTGATGTTGGAGGCGGCGATGTGCCGGACCTTGCCGGCCTTCACCAGCTCGTCCAGCGCGCCGATGATCTCCTCGACCGGCACCTCGGGCTTGTCGAAGTGCGTGTAGTAGAGGTCGATGTAGTCGGTGTCCAGGCGGCGCAGGGAGGCCTCGGCGGCCGCCTTGATGTTGGCGGCGGACAAGCCCTGGAACTGCGGGTGCTGGCTGACCTTGGTCGCGATGACGACATCGGAGCGGTTGCCGCGCGCCTTGACCCACTTGCCGATGACCGTCTCGGACTCGCCGCCCTGGTTGCCCTCGATCCAGGCGGAGTAGGAGTCGGCGGTGTCGACGAAGTTGCCCCCGGCGGCCGTGTAGGCGTCGAGGACGGCGAAGGAGGCATGCTCGTCGGCGGTCCAGCCGAAGACGTTGCCACCGAGCGAGACCGGGAAGACCTCGAGGTCGGAAGAGCCGAGTTTACGAAGTGACGTCATACGTCATGTCAACGCCGGCGGGGGACGATCGCATCCCGCCGCCGGCGCCGAGTTCCCGCGGGACCGCGGGGACCAACCGTCAGGGGTTGAGGCCCTTGCCCTGGAGCCACGCCATCGGGTCGATGCCGGTGGCCGCGCCGCCGGGGTGGACCTCCAGGTGCAGGTGCGGGCCGGTGACGTTGCCGGTGGCGCCGACACGGCCGATGACCTCGCCGGTGGAGACCTTCTGGCCGGTGGAGACGCTGATCGAGGACTGGTGGCAGAACCACAGCTCGGTGCCGTCGTCCAGGGTGAGCACGGTGCGGTAGCCGTAGGAGCCGGCCCAGCCCGCCTCGGTGATCGTGCCGCTGTGGACGGCCTTGAGCAGGGAGCCGGTGGGGGCGGCGAAGTCGAGACCGGTGTGGTAGCCGGAGGACCACATCGAGCCGGCCTGGCCGAAGGTCGAGGTGATCGTGTACGAGGAGGTCGGCAGCACGTACTGCTTGGCCAGCTCGGCCAGCCGCTTCTCCTCTGCCGCCTTCTTGGCCTCGGCGGCCTTGGCGGCGGCCTCCTCCTTGGCGGCGGCCTCCGCCTTCTCCTTGGCCTCGGCGGCCTCGGCGGCGGCCTCCTTCTCGGCCTTGGCGGCGGCCGCGGCGCTCTGCTTCTCGGCGACGGCGAGTGCGGCGGTGGTGGCCCTGCTCTCGGCCTGGCCCTGCTGCTGCTCCGCCTGGGCCATGATCCGGTTGCGCAGCACCTCACCGGCGTCCGCGTTGTCCTCACCCTCGTCGGCGGAGGGCAGACCGAGGGGGCTCAGCGTGGCGGTGGCCTGCGCCGGCTGGGCGTCGGCGGAGTCGTCGTCGAAGAGGGAGCCCACGGAGGGCATGTCCGGCAGGGAGATGGAGACCGGCGGCTTGCCGGTGTTGGCGCTGGCCATGCCGCCCGCGCCGACCGCGGCGATGACGCCGACGCCGAGGACGGTGGAGCTGCGTGCGAAGCCGCCCCGCTGCTTGGCGACGCGGTGCCGGCCACGGACCGGGGCGACGGAGTCCTCGGTGGGGTTCCACTCCTCCCAAGGCCCCTCCTCGGCGCGGTAGTCGCCGTAGCCGAAGGTCTCGGTGTCGCGCTGTGCCGGTATGAACGGGGCTTCGGGGACAGGGCGGTTGGACGCCACGCGGGCGCGCTCCTTTCCTTCCTCCGCCTACCGGGTTAGCTGACGGGTTCGGAGCAGGAAGGTCTCCTACGCGCGTATACCGATCGTGACTCCATGAGTTCACGGCGGCATCCGTGCGATTCACCCCAGGGTGGTGGTTCCCCGGCTCCCTTGCGGGATTCGGCGCGTGCGCACGGAGCCGCCTCTTGTGACGGCTGGGACGACCGCGCTGCGTTATCGAACGTTAATAGACCTGCCAGTCACTTTCCAAGCCCGTTCGGCTTGATCATTAACGTTTTGACGATGGAGCTATTGCCCAGTACCGCGCCAAACCGGGCGAGTTGACCGGG
The DNA here is from genome assembly GCF_016741855.1 of Streptomyces musisoli. Classification (GTDB taxonomy): domain Bacteria; phylum Actinomycetota; class Actinomycetes; order Streptomycetales; family Streptomycetaceae; genus Streptomyces; species Streptomyces musisoli. The sequence continues at coordinate 23,105 of NZ_JAERRH010000010.1, forward strand.
GGCCGGAAGCGTTCAGTAGTCATTGCGGGTTTTGATGGTGACTCAGAGGTTATGCGGAGGGCGCTCGTCCGGTCACCTTCGGTGACAGCGGCGCGGGGGGCGGGGAAACCGATGTGCATTCCGCTCCGCGGATGGCGTACAGTGGAGACACAACGACGCGGGGTGGAGCAGCTCGGTAGCTCGCTGGGCTCATAACCCAGAGGTCGCAGGTTCAAATCCTGTCCCCGCTACTGAAGACTCAGGGCCCGGAATCCAATGGATTCCGGGCCCTGAGTGTTTCCCGCCCGCCGGCCGGGGCCGGCGGGAAGCCGGTCACCGGGGCCGGCGGGAAGCCGGTCACCAGGGCGGGCGGGAAGCCGGTCACCCCGGCAGGTGGGCGTTCGGCGCCTTGGCGAGGGCCTCCAGCTCGGGCAGGACCACGACCTGGACGCCCGCGGCGGTCAGGACACCCGTGCCGTCGGCCGCGGTGACGAACGTGTCGGGCTCGCGCCAGGCGGTGACCACCCGGCGCACCCCCGCCCGCAGGATCAGCTCGGCGCAGGGAGCGGGACGGGAGGCGCGGCGGGCGCAGGGCTCCAGGCTGCTGTAGACCGTGGCACCGGGCAGCCGCGGGTCGGTCGCCGCGATCTTCGCCAGCGCCGCCTCCTCCGCGTGGACCACGGGGTCGGCGCCCTCCCTCGAGTGGCCGCGGGCCAGCTCCGTGCCGTCGGCGGCGACCACGACCGCGCCGACGCTGAACGCCGTCCCGGAAGGCGGGCACTGTGCGGCGAGTTCACAGGCGGTGTGCAGCCAGTGCCGGTCGGCGGCGGTGGGGAGCGGACCGGTGCCGGGGGCCGTGGGCGCGTAGCGCATGAGGACTACGTCCTCGATCCGGCGGGTGTCGAGCAGGCGCAGGCGTCCGTCCTGGTAGCCGCCCGGCCCGAACAGCCGCGGGGCCGCGGGCTCGCCCACGAACAGCGGGGCGAGGACCAGCTGGAGTTCGTCGGCGAGCCCCTGCTGGAGCAGCTGGGTGTGGACCGTGCCACCGCCCTCCACCATCAGGCGCCCGACTCCGCGCACGTCGTGCAGGTGCTCCAGCAGGGCCCGCCAGTCCAGGGCCGGACCGAGCGGGACGACGTCGGCGGTGCGCCCGAGGAGGCGGGAGGCCCGCGCCGCGCCCTCGTCGGTGGTGTAGACGAGCTTCTCGCCGCCGGTGTGCCAGAAGTTGGCGTCCGGGTCCAGGTCGCCGGAGCCGGTGACCGTGACCTTCAGCGGGTACTCCGGCCGGCCCGCCGCACCGCGGGCCGCACGCCGTTCGGCGGAGTTGACCAGCAGGCGGGGGTTGTCGGCGCGGATCGTGCCGGCGCCGACGAGGATGGCGTCGACGGAGGCCCGCACCTCGTCGACCCGGTCGAAGTCGGCCGGGCTGGACAGCAGGAGCCGATCGGGGCCGGTGTCGTCCAGGTAGCCGTCGAGGGAGACGGCTGCGGACAGCAGCACGTACGGCAGGGGCATCGGCGCCCTTTCTTCCGTGGCGGACGGTGACGGACTGACAGCTTGGTTCAAGTTTGAAACAAACCTACACTGGCAGCATGACGACCCGCTGGCTCAGCCCCGAGGAGCAGCGCGCCTGGCGCGCCTACATCGCCGCCTCCCGCCTCCTGGAGGACGCGATCGACCGGCAGCTCCAGCAGGAGGGCGGCATGCCGCACCTGTTCTACTCGGTGCTGGCCAACCTCTCCGACGCCCCCGACCGGCAGCTGCGCATGACCGATCTCGCCGAGACGCTCAAGATCACGCGCAGCCGACTGACGTACGCGGTGACCCGGCTGGAGCGGGACGGCCTCGTGCGCCGGGAGAACTGCCGCTGGGACAAGCGCGGCTCGCTCGCGGTGCTGACCGACGAGGGGGTGGCCGTACTGGAGCGTACGGCACCGGGGCACGTCGAGACGGTCCGCGCCCTGCTGTTCGACCGGCTCACCCCGGAGCAGGTGGGGCAGCTGGAGGAGATCTGCACGGGGATCGCGCAGGGGCTCCAGGGCGAGAACGAGAGCGCGGCAGCCGCGGCGGAGGACGTGCCGTGGCGCCGGCGGTCGGGCTCCTGCTCCGGCTCGTCACCGGCCGAGTAGTTGATTCAACTTTTAAGCATGGCATAGAGTCACGCATCTGCATGTGCTTCAAATCTGAAGCACAGCGTTCCGAACGGAACCCGGAGACCTGTATGCCCGACACCCCCGCCGCCACCCCGCGCGCCCGCGTCCGGGTACCGCTGCGCTTCGCCGACGGCTACCGCGCCGACGCGAACCTCGTGACCTTCCACGGCCTCACCGACGGCCTGGAGCACCTCGCCGTCGTCCTCGGCGACCCCGGCCCCGTCCCGCTGGTCCGCCTGCACTCCGAGTGCCTGACCGGTGACGTCTTCGGCTCGGCCCGCTGCGACTGCGGCCCGCAGCTGCGCGAGGCGGTCGAGCGCATCGCCGGCCGCGGCGGCGTGCTGCTCTACCTCCGCCAGGAGGGCCGGGGCATCGGCCTCTACAACAAGCTCGACGCGTACGCCCTCCAGGACGAGGGGCTCGACACCTACGAGGCGAACGCCGCCCTCGGTCTGCCGGAGGACGCCCGCGACTACACCGCCGCCGCGCAGATGCTCACCGCCCTCGGCATCACGGAGCTGGACCTGCTGTCCAACAACCCCGACAAGGCAGCGCAGTTGGGTGCGCTCGGCGTCACCGTGCGGGACCGGGTGCCGACCGGCGTCTTCACCACCGCCCACAACGTCCGCTACCTGCGCGCCAAGGTGCTCCAGACCCAGCACACGCTGCCGCTGGCCGAACTGGCGGAACTGACGGTGGGCTAGTGACCTGAGTCGGAGATTTTCGGGTAGTTCTCGCGAGCTGCCTGGCGTGCCGGCGGCCGGACTCCAGCAGGCCGGGCCGGGCAGCCGCACAGCATCCGGCTGGTGGCCGCCGAGCTGACGAAGACTCTCTGACCCAGGTCACCAGGTTCTCTCGTTCGGATCAGGCCGGATCCGGAGGAGGGGGCCTAGCCGGCGCGTCGTGCCGGGAGCCGGAGCGCCGACAGGGCGCCGAGGGCGAGCAGCGCCGCCGCCACGGCGTAGGCGAGCCGGAAACCGGCCGGGCCCGGGCCCGCCGTGCCCAGCACCACCGACAGCAGGGCCGTACCGACCGACGCGGCCAGCTGGGAGTTGATGCTCAGCGCGGTGCTCGCCCCGGCCAGCCGGTCCGCGGGCAGGTCACGGGTCGCGGTGGTCATCGCCGGCATCATTGTCATTCCGGCACCGACGCCCAGCACCATGCCGGCGACGACGATCCGCCAGGACGCGACCCCCGCCATGCCGGTCTGCCAGGCCAGCAGGCCCATGCCGAGGGCCCCCACCGCGCAGCCCGCCGCGATCATCCGGCGGGGTGCGACCCGGTCGATCCGCCGCGCCGCGATCTGCATCGTCGTACCGACCACGAGCCCGACCGGCGCGCCGAGCAGCCCGGCCGCCGTCGCGCTCAGGCCCCGCTCCTGCTGCCAGTACAGCGGCCCGAGCAGCATCGAGCCGAAGTAGCCGCAGGTGAAGACGGCGAGCGTGCCGATGCCGGCGGCGAAGGTACGGTCCCGCAGCAGCCGCAGGTCCAGCAGCGGCGCGCGGACGGCGAGCGCCCGCCGGACGAAGGCCGCCGCGAGCACGGCACCGGCGAGCGTCGGCACCAGCGTGCCGGGTGCCGTGAAGTCGCCGCGCTCGCCGCCGCGCGCCAGGCCGTACAGGAGCAGGGCCAGACCGGGCGAGAGCATCAGCAGGCCGGGCACGTCCAGCCGGGGCCGGCCGGTACCGCGCGCATGGGGGGCGTCCGCCGGCGGCTCGGTGCCGTACGGATGTGGGGCGTCCGCCGGCGGCTCGGTGCCGCGCGCGGCCGGGGCGTCGGCCGGCAGCAGGCGGGCCGCCAGGAGCAGGGCCAGGGCGCCGACGGGCAGGTTGATCAGGAAGATCCAGTGCCAGGAGGCGGCGTCGACCAGCCGGCCGCCGAGCACCGGGCCGAGCACCGGGCCGACCAGGATGGGCAGCCCCAGCACGGCCATCGCCCGGCCGAGCCGGGCCCGGTCCACGACCCGCATGCCCATCGTCATGCCGACCGGCTGAAGCAGCCCACCGCCCAGCCCCTGCACGGCCCGGAACGCGATCAGACTGCCCGCGTCCCAGGCGCAGGCGGCGAGCAGGGAGCCCAGCGTGAACAGGGCGAGCGCGATCACATAGGTGCGCTTGGCGCCGATCCGGTCCATCGCCCAGGCGGCGGTCGGGATGACCGCCGCCAGCGCGAGCGTGTAGGCGGTCGTGGTCCACTGCATGGTCTCCAGCGGGGCGCCGAAGGACTCCGAGAGGTGGCGCAGCGCCACGTTGACGATCGTCATGTCGAGCACAGCCATGATCGTGCCGAGGACCACGACGGTGGCGACGCGGGGGAAGGCGGCCGCGGGGGCGGGGCCCGCGACCTCGGCCGGGGGCGCCTGCCGGGCGGTACCGGGAGACCGGAGGGAACTCATCGCCCGCCCTCTCAGCCCGCGTAGGGACGCTCGGCGCGCGCGGTGCGCAACGCCCGCCCCCACCAGACGAGCTGGCCGAGCATGCCCTTGGCGGCACCGGCGCACACCTCGGCGTCGCGCGGGACCCCGTCCTCGCCGAGGCCGGACCAGGGACCGTGCAGGCTGACCGAGTCGCGCACCGTCACGGCGTGCAGTTCGGCGAAGACCAGCCGGAGCTGCTCGACCGCGCGCAGCCCGCCACCGAGACCGCCGTACGACACGAAGCCCACCGGCTTGGCCTGCCACTCGCGCAGGTGCCAGTCGAGGAGGTTCTTCAGGACCGCGGGGAAGCTGTGGTTGTACTCGGGCGTGACGACCACGAAGGCGTCGGCGTCGGCCAGCCGCGGCGAGACGTCCCGCAGCGCGGCGGCGGCCGAGGGGCTCGGCGTGCCGCCCCAGCCGGGCAGCACCAGCGGCAGGTCCACCTCGGCGAGGTCGACGACGTCGAACTCCAGGCCCGGGTCGGCGTCCGCCGCGGTGGCGAGGAACCAGTCGGTGACGTCCCGCCCCCGGCGTCCCTCGCGCACGCTGCCGATGATGACGGCGACACGGAGCGGACGGTCCTCGGCGGTACGGGCACCGGTGAACGAGTCGGCAACGGACATGGCTGTCCCCCTCTTTGGCGGATCCCTCTGGTGAATCCCGACGGATCTCAGCGGCGGAGCTCTCCTGCGAACTCCTCTTGTGGCCCGTCGGCGCGCTCACGGGCGCTCCGACGGCGGGCGGGCCGCGGATCGCGGTCGCCTCTCCAGCAAACTACAACGCCCGTTGTAAAAATTACAACGGGCGTTGTCGCTCAGTTAGAGTTGCCTGGTCGCTAAGGAGGCGGACGTGAGCGAAACGAACGAGTCCCGGCTGAAGCAGGCACAGCGCGAGGTCTCACCGCGCAAGCTCCAGAAGCAGATGGCCATCGCGAGCGCGGCCTGCACGGTCTTCGGCCGCGAGGGCTACGCGCGCGCCTCGGTCGACGCGCTCGCCGCCGCGGCCGGCGTGTCCACGCGCACGCTCTACAACCACTTCCCCGGCGGCAAGGCGCAGCTCTTCCAGACGGTCGTGACCTGGACGTCCAGCGAGGTGCGGGACGCCCAACTGGCCCGTCTGCGCGCCGTACTGGACCCGGAGCGCCCGCCCCACCCCGACGACCTGGAACGCGACCTGGTCTCCCTGGCCCGCGCCTTCACCGGGCTCATGGCCGACTACGCGAACCACTTCGCCCTGGTCCGGCACATCCACGCGGAGGCCGACCACGTACCGCCCGAGGTCCTCAGGGCCTGGCTGGAGGCCGGGCCGGAAGCGGTCGAGCGGGCCCTCACCGAGGCGATGACCCACCTGGAGGACGTCGGCCTGCTGAACCTCCACGGCGACGCGGCGCTGGCCGCGAGCCACTTCTCGGCCCTGACCGCGCACCGGATCACCCAGACCACCCACTACGGCGTGATGCCCCTGCCGGCGGCGGAGACGGACCGCCTGATCAGGAGTGCGGTGGCCGCGTTCCTGCGGGCCTACGGAGCCGGGTGACGACCACCGCGCCCCGGAGCGGGCGCCCGGTACGGCTCCCGCCCGGATGTCACCACTCCACTCGCAGTACTCTGCCCGGAGTGACGTACGACCCCCGCGCCCCCGGGAGCCACCGCCCATGGTGAGACGGAACGACCAGCGGCGCGCGGCACTCGTGGACGCCGCGATCGAGGTACTGGCCCGGGAGGGCGCCCGGGGGCTGACCTTCCGGGCGGTGGACGCCGAGGCCGCCGTACCCACCGGAACGGCGTCCAACTACTTCACCAGCCGCGACGACCTGCTCACCCAGGCCGGCGACCGCGTCTACGCCCGGCTGCGCCCCGACGAGGCGACCCTCGCACACCAGCGGACGGCCGGCCGGGACCGGGATGCGTACGCCCGGCTGATGCGCGAACTCGTCGGCCGGGTCGCCGCCTTCCGCACCGGCTACCTCGCCCTCCTGGAACTCCGCCTGGAGGCCACCCGCCGCCCGGAACTGCGCACGGTCCTCACCGAACGCGTCCGCGCCGACCTCGCCTACCACGAGGCCGCCGGCCTCCCCGGCGACGCCACGGCGGTCAAACTCCTGTACCTGGCCCTGAACTGGCTGATCGTCGAACAGCTCACCCTCCCGGAGGTCCTCACCGAGGAGGAACGCGACGCCCTGGTGACGGCGGCGGTGGAACGGATCGTGAGCGAGGACTAGCGACTTTCGTTCGGATCCGGCCTGATCCAAACGGGAGGCCCTAGGCGGAGGCGGGACCCGACGGCCCGGAAAACGCCGCGGCGCCCGGGCCGGCCGAAGCCGGCCCGGGCGCCGCGCGGCAGGTCAGAGGGCATGAAGCCCGCCTGCGAACCGTAGGCCCTGTGGGACTCGAACCCACAACCAATGGATTAAAAGTCCACTGCTCTGCCAATTGAGCTAAGGGCCCAGGCGATGTTGCCTGTCCGAGCATAGCCGGACGAGGCCGCGTCGCCGATCGGGTATCGGTGACACGGCCACGTCGGAAGGGGCCGGAGTGGGGTGATGGTTACTTTTCGGCCGGGACGGAAGCGGGGGCGTGGGTGCGGGCGAGGAACCAGTGGCGGGCCGAGGCCAGCCACCACGTCGCCGCGAAGCCGAGGACGACCAGGACGGCCACCGGGGCGTAGTTGAACGTCTTCCAGGTGACGGGGGAGACCTGCGGGAGCATGAAGAGGACCGTGATCACCACCACCCACGCCACCGAGACGACCCCGATCACCCGCGACCAGCGGCCCAGGTGCCAGGGGCCGCGGTCGAACCCGGCGCCCCTGCGGACCCGCAGGAAGGTCGGGATGACGTACGCGATGTAGAGGCCGATGACCGCGATCGACGTCACCGCCGCGTAGGCCGTCGTGTTGATCAGGTACGGCAGCCCGAGGGCCAGGGCGCCGAGCGCGGCCAGCCAGACCGCCGCCACGGGGGTGCGGGTGCGCGGGCTGACCGTGTGCCAGACGTGGGAGAAGGGCAGCGCGCCGTCCCGCGAAAAGGCGTAGATCATACGGCTGTTGGCGGTGACGGAAGCCATCCCGCAGAAGAGCTGGGCACCGATCACCACCAGGAGGAGCAGCTTTCCGGCGGTGGCGCCGAGCGCGTCCAGGAGGATCTGCGCGGGGGGTGCGCCGGTCGGGGAGGCCAGCTCGTCGTCGTAGGACTGGATCGCGAAGGTGAAGCCCAGGAGGAGGACGAAGCCGGCGATCCAGGACGTCCAGATCGAGCGGACGATGCCCTTGGGGCCGGCCGTGGCCGCGTTGCGGGTCTCCTCGGTCATGTGGGCCGATGCGTCATAGCCGGTGAAGGTGTACTGGGCCATCAGGAGGCCGAGGAGCACCACGTACGGGCCGCTGCCCCAGCCCGTCCGGTTGACGAACTCGGTGAAGACGAACGTCGGCGACCGGTGGTGGTCCGGCACCAGTGCCAGGGCGGCGACGATCACCGCCACGCCCACGACGTGCCACCAGACGCTCACGCCGTTCAGGAACGCCACGATGCGGACACCGAAGGTGTTCAGCAGGCCGTGCAGGACGAGGATCGCCGCGAACAGGGCCACGGTGCGGCCCGGTGTCACCCCGAAGCCGAACTGGAGGTTCAGATAGGCGCCCAGGAAGGAGGCGGCGCCGAAGTCGATGCCCGCGGTGACCGCCACCTGCCCCAGCACGTTGAACCAGCCCGTGAACCACGCCCAGGCCGCCGCCGAGCGCGGGGGTGCCAGGCGGTGGGCCCAGAAGTACAGGCCCGCCGAGGTGGGGTACGCCGAGCAGATCTCGGCCATCGACAGCCCCACGAAGAGCGTCATGAGGCCCACCGCCACCCAGCCCCAGGTGATCACCGCGGGGCCGCCGGTGGTCATGCCGAAGAGATAGAGCGTCAGGCAGCCGGAGAGGACCGAGATGATCGTGAAGGAGACGGCGTAGTTCGAGAACGCCGACATACGACGGGCGAGGACCTGGGTGTAGCCGAGCTGCGCCAGCCGTTCCTCGTCCGACGGGCCGGACGCTCCGTGCTGTCCGCTCACTCTCGCGTCATCTGTCATGCCCCCAGCAATTCCCTCACCGGAGGGGTGACATGCGTCACTCTCAGGCCGGGATGGCCGGAACAGGCCCTTGTAGCCCTGCCGGCCGGTCCCGGTCCTCACCCGGGCGGCGGACGAACCCCGGCCGTTGCCGGCCCGCGGTACAGGTCGCCCGCGCCGCCCCGCCTGCCCCGCGCCGTCCCGTCCCGCACCGCCCCGGCCACCCCGCTGCCCCGACTGCCCCGACTGCCCCGACTGCCCCTGGAAACGCCGGAAGGGCCCGTACGACCGATGTCGTACGGGCCCTTCCTCAGTTCACTCGGCGTCAGCCGTTGCGCTTCCAGCGCGGCTTGTCCTCACGGCGGCCGAAGGAACCACCACGGTGGTCGTCACGGCGGCCGTAGGGGCGGTCGTGGCCGCCGGAGCGGAAGCCCGGGCGGTCGTCGCGGCGGTCACGGTTGAACGGACGGTCGCTGCCCCGGTGCCCGCCGCGCTCGTCCCGGCGGAAACCGCTCCGGTCGTCGCGGCGCTCGAAGGAGCGGCCACCGCGGTCACGGTCGAACGGACGGCGCTCGCCACGGTCGTCGCGGCGCTCGAAGCCACGGCCACCCCGGTCGTCACGGCGCTCGCCACGGTCGTCACGGCGCTCGAAGCCACGGCCACCCCGGTCACCCCGGTCCTCACGGCGCTCGAAACCACGGTCACGGTCACGGTCGAACGGACGGCGGTCGCCACGGTCGTCGCGACGCTCGAAGCCACGGCCACCCCGGTCACCCCGGTCCTCACGGCGCTCGAAACCACGGTCACGGTCACGGTCGAACGGACGGCGGTCGCCACGGTCGTCACGGCGCTCGAAGCCACGGCCACCCCGGTCACCCCGGTCCTCGCGGCGCTCGAAGCCTCGCCGCTCCCGGCGCTCGTACGGGGCCGCGGCCGCCGGGCGCTCCTCGCGCTCCGCCGGCTCCTCGGCCACGGCCAGCTCCTCCGCGGCCGTCGCCTGGGCCTCGGCCACCGCGGCCTCCGGGTCCTCGCCGCGCTCGCGGGCGACCCGGGCGACCAGCCGGTCGGCCTCCTCGCGCAGCTCGGCCGCACGGCGCTGGGCGCGCTCCAGCTGCTTGGTGAGCTGGGCGACCTCGCGCTCGGCCTGCTGGGCCGCGTTGGCCGCGGACTCGGACTGGACCTCGGTCATGGAGCGGGCGCCGGTGATCTCGGCGACCTCCGGGTCGAAGGCGCCCGCGCCCTGGATGATGTGGCGCGCGGCGTCGACGCCGGCGTCCTCCATGAGGCGGAAGATCTGGCGGCGCTGGTGCGGCAGGGACAGGGAGACGACCGTGCCGGTACGGCCCGCGCGGGCGGTACGGCCGGCCCGGTGCAGGTAGTCCTTGTGGTCGCCGGCCGGGTCCACGTTCAGCACCAGGTCGATGCCGTCGACGTGGATGCCGCGCGCGGCGACGTCGGTGGCTACCAGGACGTTGACGTAACCGTCCTTGAAGTCGGCCAGGGTGCGGGTACGGGCGCCCTGGGTCATGCCGCCGTGCAGCGCGTCGGCCTTCACACCGGCCTCGCGCAGCTGCTCGGCGACGCGGTCGGCGCCCAGCTGGGTGCGGACGAAGATGATCGTGCGGCCCTTGCGGGAGGCGATCGCGGCGGTGACCGGCGCCTTGTCCTTCGGCTTCACGATGAGGATGTGGTGCGACATGGTCGTCACCGCGCCCTGGGCCGCGTCCACCTCGTGGGAGACGGGGTTGTTCAGGTAGCGGTCGACGAGGGTCTGGATCTCGTTCTCCATGGTGGCGGAGAAGAGCATGCGCTGGCCGCCGGCCGGGACCTGGTCGAGCAGCTCGGTGACCTCGGGCAGGAAGCCCAGGTCGGACATCTGGTCGGCCTCGTCCAGGACCGCGATCTGCACGTCCTCCAGGGAGCAGGCGCCGCGGTTGATGATGTCGCGCAGGCGGCCCGGGGTGGCGACGAGGATGTCGACGCCGCGCTCCAGGGCGTAGATCTGGTTGCCCATGGACGTACCGCCGCAGACGACCTTCATCTTCAGGCCGACGACGTCGCCGTACGGCTGGAGGGCGTCCGCGACCTGCATGGCCAGCTCACGGGTCGGGGTGAGGATGACGGCGCGGGGCCGCTTCTTCTCGGTGCGGCCGCCGGCCAGCTGGGCCAGGGTCGGCAGACCGAAGGAGAGGGTCTTGCCGGAGCCGGTGCGGCCACGGCCGAGGATGTCCTTGCCGGCCAGGGCGTCCGGGATGGTCGCGGCCTGGATCGGGAAGGGGGTGGTCACGCCGTTCTGCGCGAGCTTGCGCACGACGCCCTCGGGCAGGCCGAGGTCGGCAAAGGTGATCTGGGGGGTGGTGTCAGCGGCCTCGACGGCCTCGGTGACCTCGGTCGTCACGTCCACGAGCTCGTTCTCGTTCTCGGGCATGACGATCTGATCAGTACTGGACACGGACATGCGAATGCGAAACCTTCCGGAGTCTCTTCGGCACGCGCCCGTCAACTCCGTGAGTCGCATTACGACCGCCTCAATGCGGTCCGCCACGGCAAGGGAGAGTACGCGCCACACGGCGCGCTCTGTGGTGGCGCCGGGCAAATGGGATCAAACGATCTACCACCATACGCACCTCCCACCCCCGAAGGCAAACCGGTCCGTGGGGCCGGTCGTCGGCGCGACGCCCCCGATCTCGGTTCCGATCACCCCGCCCGCGCCTTCGTCGCAGGTCGCCGCGTCCCTGCGCGCCTCCGTCGCGGATACCTTCCCGTCGGCGTCTATGGCCGACGTCACTCCCCCGCCGCCGCGACGGCGCTCGGCCACCCGACGACGTGCGCTCGCGCCGCTCCGCGATCAGGTGTCGGCGGTCGACAGTCCGCGGTCGGCAGTCGGCGGTCGGCAGTCGGCGGACGGTGATCGGCGGTCGGCAGTCGGCAGTCGGCGGACGGCGGACGGTGATCGGCGGTCGGCAGTCGGCAGTCGGCGGACGGCGGACGGTGATCGGCGGTCGGCAGTCGGCAGTCGGCGGACGGCGGACGGCGGACGGTGATCGGCGGTCGGCAGTCGGCAGTCGGCAGTCGGCAGTCGGCAGTCGGCAGTCGGCAGTCGGCGGACGGTGATCGGCGGTCGGCGGTCGGCGGTCGGCAGTCGGCGATGTCGCACGGGCCGCACCGCGAGGGGTCTCCGTCCCGCCGCCGGAGACGGCGTCATACCGCCACGCCCGCCGCGGGCGCCGGCTCCCGCTGGACCAGCTGCGGCCCCGTCTCCTCGTGCGCCGACGAGGACGGCTCGGCCGACGGCTGCTCCGAGACGGGCGGCGGCGGGGTCGAGGCCGGCGGCTCGGGCGGGGCGGAGCTGGCCGGGGGCGTCGGCGGCACCTCGGTCGGCGCCGGGTCCCCGGGCGGGTCGGTCGTCCCCGGCTCGCCCGGCTTCCCGGGCGTTCCCGGTTTCCCGGGCTTCCCCGACGCGCTGCCCGTGCCCGACGGGCCGGCCGGCGCCGAGGCCGACCGCCCCGGCTTGGCCTTGCCGCCGTGCCCGCGCTTGCCGTCACCGATCACGTCCTCGTCGGCGAAGCCGCGCACGTCCGCCACCGGCGCGCCGCCGGGCGCCTCACCGCCGCGCTGCCCCGCCGAGTGGGAGGGCCGGGCCCGGCCCGCGTCGTCGCCCACGTTCACACAGCCGGCGGCGGCGGTGACGGCCAGCACCGTGACAGCGAGACGGACGGGTACGTTCAAGGGGCGCACAGCGGCCACCTCCGGGGGCAAGGAAAGGAGTCAACCTGCCCAACTCCCGCCGCCCACAAGAGGACACGCGCCCCGCGCGCATCGGCGCACAGCCCCACGGCAGGCGGCGCACGGCCCCACCGGTATCAGCGCCCCCTGCGCATGCCCCCGCGCCGGCGCCCGCCCTGCGCACCGGCGCTACGGCCGTACACGCCCGCGCGCACAGCCGCAGCGCACACCGGTAGCGCTCAGCAGTAGTACGCGGCCGGGGTGCGTGGCCGCGGCGCTCAGCCGTGGTGCGCGGCCGCGGCTCAGCCGTAGCGCTCACCCGTGGCGCTCACCCGTAGCCGAGGGCGTGCAGCCGGGTGTCGTCGATGCCGAAGTGGTGGGCGATCTCGTGCACCACGGTCACCTCGGTCTCGGCGACCACGTCCTCCCGGCTCTCGCACATCCTGAGCGTCGGCCCCCGGTAGACGGTGATCCGGTCCGGCAGGACACCCGCGTACCACTCGCCCCGGTCGGTCAGCGGTGTCCCCTCGTAGAGCCCGAGCAGCTCGGGATCGTCGGCGGGCGGTTCGTCCTCGACGAACACCGCGACGTTGTCCATCAGCCGTGTCAGCTCCGGCGGAATCCGGTCGAGCGCCTCGGCGACCAGTTCCTCGAACTCCTCGCGCGTCATCTCCAGCACGTGGACATTGTCCGGTACGGACGGCCCCGTGCGAGAGTGCCGGACCGTCGCATATCCGCGCCGGGCCACGGGCATACGGGACCAATGGCCCGCGTCCCCCTCGCAGCCCTGAGCACCATGCCGAACCGGACCTGGAACCGCACACGAACCGCCCGCACCCGTCCGCTCCCCCGTCTCGAACTCGCCGCCCGCCCCCGCCCCTGGCCGCGCGCCCTCGGGCTCACGACGGTCGTCCTCGTCGGCGCCTGGCTGGGCCTGCTCGTCGTCGGCAACGTCCGGGCCCCGGTCGGCCCGATGGACACGACGATGGCGCTGCGCCCCTCCGTCACCGGCGGCACGAAGATCAACATCTCTCCGCTGGGCGACCTCAGCCTGGACAGTCACGTGGCCCCGGTCCGGCTGGAGGTCAACGTCGACCGGCTGGACCCGGAGCGCTCCCAGGCCCTGGTCGACCACCCCGAACGGCTCTCCGGGCTCCAGGACGAGGTCGCCCGGGACGTCGGGCACGGCACGCTGGACCTGGCCGTGCGGTCCTGCGTCGCCGTGGTCTCCGGGGCCACGGCCCTCGGCCTCGCCGTCTACCGCCGCCCGCGCCGGGCCCTGGCCGCCGGCGGGCTGGCCCTGGCCCTGCTGGCCGCCTCGGGCGCGTCGGCGTACGCCACCTGGAACCCGAAGTCGGTCCTGGAGCCGAGGTTCTCCGGGCTGCTCAGCTCGGCGCCGTCCGTGGTCGGCAACGCCCGCAGCATCGTCACGGAGTTCGACGTCTACCAGAAGGAACTGGCGCGCCTGGTGACGAACGTGACGAAGCTCTACGACGTCACGTCCACGCTCCCGGCCTACCGGCCGGACCCCTCCACCATCCGGGTCCTGCACGTCTCCGACATCCACCTCAACCCGGCGAGCTGGAAGATCATCGGTTCGCTGGTGAAGCAGTACCAGGTGAACGTGATCGTCGACTCCGGGGACACGATGGACCACGGCGCGGCGGCGGAGAACGGGTTCCTGGACCCGGTCCGGGACCTGGGCGTGCCGTACGTCTGGGTGCGCGGCAACCACGACTCCCGGACCACCCAGCGCTATCTGGAGCGGATGAAGAACGCGCACGTCCTGGACGACGGCCGGGCGGAGACGGTGGCGGGCCTGCGGTTCGCCGGCATCGGTGATCCGCAGTTCACCCCCGACCGTTCGGTGGTGGCGGGCAGCGAGGCCTCCGAGGAGCTGGCGGGCGCCCGGCTGGCCAGCGCCCTGCGCGACCAGCAGGCGGCCGGCACCCCCGCGGACGTGGCCGTGGCGCACGAGCCGTCCGCCGCCCGGGAGACGGACGGCCTGGTGCCGCTGGTGCTCTGCGGGCATCTGCACCACGAGGGGACGGAGATGCTGCCGTACGGCACGCGGCTGCGCATGGAGGGCTCGACCGGCGGCAGCGGGCTGCGTGCCGTGGAACACAAGTACCCCGCTCCGATCGAGGCCTCGATCCTCTACTTCGACCGGGACAGCCGCAGGCTCCAGGCCTGGGACGCGATCCGGCTGGGGGGACTGGGGCTGACAACGGCCGAGGTCAGCCGTCATCTGGCGGACGAGAACCAGCCCGGGGCCACACGCTCGCCCGCCCCCTCGTCCGGCACCGTCACGGCCTCGCCGTAAACCGTTTTGGCGATACCCCCCGGCATCCCATATGCTTCTCACGTCCCCGACGCGCTGAGAAGCGCCCAGGCGGGCCGATAGCCCTCATCGTCTAGCGGCCTAGGACGCCGCCCTTTCAAGGCGGTAGCACGGGTTCGAATCCCGTTGGGGGCACGCATTACCGTGTGCGACACTGTTGCACGCACGCTTGGTCCTGTGGAGCAGTTTGGAGTGCTCGCCACCCTGTCAAGGTGGAGGCCGCGGGTTCAAATCCCGTCAGGACCGCTGGTGTTTCACGTGAAACACCGTGGCTGGGTAGCTCAGTTGGTACGAGCGTCCGCCTGAAAAGCGGAAGGTCGCCGGTTCGACCCCGGCCCCAGCCACAGCCGCCCTGACCAGGGCCTGAGCCCCTCTCCAGCCTCGCTGGAGAGGGGCTCTTTCGTGTCACCGACACCGACCGGTACGCCGACGGAGCAGACCATGGTGAAGGCCCTACCGAACATCGACCCGGCCCTGCCGCTCGATCGGCACCCGGAGCGGGTCTGGTACACGTCCTACGGCTCCAACACGCACCTGGACCGGCTCGCCGCCTACATCAGGGGCGGGCGCCCGCCCGGGGCGGCGCGGGAGTACCCCGGATGCCGCGACCCCGCCATGCCGGCCCGGTCGATCCCGGTGGAACTGACCGGCGCCCTGTACTTCGCCACCGAATCGCTCGTCTGGGGCGGGGGGCGGGCCTTCTACGACCCACGGGTGAGCGGGCGGGTCCTGGCCCGAGCGCACTTGGTGACGAGCGGCCAGTTCGCCGACATCGCGGCCCAGGAGATGTACCGGGCGCCGGACGTGGACCTGGACCTGGAGGAGGTCCTCACGCAGCGGCGCTCCGTACTGGGCGAGGGGCGTTACGAGACGCTCGTGTGCGCCGGTCAGCTGGAAGGCATGCCCGTGCTGACCTTCACGGCCCCCTGGGGGATGAACGACGTGCCGTGGGTTCCTCCCTCCGCCGCCTACGTCCGGTTCCTGGTCACGGGACTGCTGTCCGCCGGGGCCTGGGACATGGCGGCGATCGCCTCGTACGTCGCGGCCTGCCCCGGCGCGACCGACCACTGGTCGGCGGAGGACATCTCCGCACTCCTCGACACCGGACCCGATCACGGCACGGAATCCGAGCGACGCACCGGACCCGATCACGACAGCGGTCCCGATCACGCCGCCGGCCCGCAGCACGGCACCGGCCCGCGACACGGGTGAGCGAGGCCATCGGGCCATGCCGGGACGCATCGGGCCACGACCGGGCGGGAAGAGCCGGGGCCGGTGTCTGTTGACGTGCCGCCTTGGCACCACCCCCGGTCGGCGCTACGTTCAGGCTGATCACGCGCGGCGTGCGGGGGCGGGGGAGACATGAGCCGGGACGACGCCAGAGCCATTCGGGACACCGAGCTGGAGAAGGACCGCGCCCGGTACGGGCTGCTGGCGGTCGTCATCAGCAACCTCGCGATAGCCGGAGCCGCGGTCTTCGGCGTGTGGCAGCTCGACGGGGACAAGGCCGTGATCGTCGGCGTCCTCACCGCCGCGTTCACCGCCGTGAGCAGCATGACCACCGCCTACCTGGGCATCAAGGCCGTCTCCAACACCGCGAAGTCGATCGCCCTGGGAGACGGCCCGGCCCGCAGACACCCTGAGACCGCCCCGCCGCCCCCGCCCGACCGGCACGCCCCCTAGAACCCTTCGTCCGGCTCATGCCGGGCCGATCCAGGCAAAAGCCCCCGGCTCATGCCGCGCTGATCCAGGCAGAAGCTCCCAGGCCGCGCGGGCCGGGCGTCCGCCCGGACGGCGCTCGCACCGGATCACGAAGACCGCGCGGAAGACGACCGCCCAGCCGGCGGGACCGGGAACGGCAACGCGTGCTGGTGACCCCGGAAGTGCACGGCGGTGCGCTCGGCGTTCGCCCGCCCCGCGTCCCTTCGGGGCCCCCGGCCCCGCCCGCGGTCAAATCGTTCGCGTGAATTTCGGCTGGGGTGAGATCCTGGACCGCGTATGTCTACGCATCCCGCCCCCGCCCTCGGCACCCTCGCCCCCCGCCTGACCAAGCTGTCGCTGCGCGACGCGCACCGGCTCGGCCGGCGGCTGGAGGGCGCGCGCAAGATCCGTAAGCCCGAGGCCCGTGCCGCCGTCCTCTCCGAGATCGAGACCGAGATCGGCCGCGCCGAGGACCACATGGCCGCGCGGCGCTCCCGCGTGCCTGCCGTCACCTACCCCGAGCAGCTGCCGGTCAGCCAGAAGAAGGCCGAGATCGCGGACGCCATCCGTGATCACCAGGTCGTCATCGTGGCCGGCGAGACCGGGTCCGGCAAGACCACGCAGATCCCCAAGATCTGTATGGAGCTGGGCCGGGGCGTGCGCGGCATGATCGGGCACACCCAGCCGAGGAGGATCGCGGCCCGGACCGTCGCCGAGCGCGTGGCGGAGGAGCTGAAGACCCCGCTCGGCGAGGCCGTCGGCTGGAAGGTCCGCTTCACCGACCAGGTCGACCCGAACGCCACCTTCGTCAAGCTGATGACGGACGGCATCCTGCTCGCCGAGATCCAGACCGACCGCGAGCTGCGCGCCTACGACACGATCATCATCGACGAGGCCCACGAGCGGTCCCTCAACATCGACTTCCTGCTCGGCTACCTGGCCCAGCTCCTGCCGAAGCGGCCGGACCTCAAGGTCGTCATCACGTCGGCGACCATCGACCCCGAGCGCTTCTCCCGGCACTTCGGCGACGCCCCGATCATCGAGGTCAGCGGCCGGACCTACCCCGTGGAGGTGCGGTACCGGCCGCTGCTGGAGGAGGACTCCGAGGACGCCGACCGCGACCAGATCACCGCGATCACCGACGCCGTCGAGGAGCTGATGGGGGAGGGCAAGGGCGACATCCTCGTCTTCCTCTCCGGTGAGCGCGAGATCCGGGACACCGCCGACGCGCTGGAGAAGAAGAAGTACAGGTTCACCGAGGTACTGCCGCTGTACGCCCGGCTGTCCCACGCCGAGCAGCACCGGGTCTTCCAGCCGCACACCGGGCGCAGGATCGTTCTGGCCACCAACGTCGCCGAGACCTCCCTCACCGTCCCCGGGATCAAGTACGTCATCGACCCCGGCTTCGCCCGGATCAGCCGCTACAGCCACCGCACCAAGGTCCAGCGGCTGCCCATCGAACCGGTCTCGCAGGCCAGCGCCAACCAGCGCAAGGGCCGCTGCGGCCGTACGTCCGACGGCATCTGCATCCGCCTGTACTCCGAGGACGACTTCCTCGCCCGCCCGGAGTTCACGGACGCGGAGATCCTCCGTACGAACCTCGCCTCCGTCATCCTCCAGATGACCGCGGCCGGCCTCGGCGACATCGAGAAGTTCCCGTTCATCGACCCGCCGGACCACCGCAACATCCGCGACGGTGTGCAGCTGCTCCAGGAACTGGGCGCGCTGGACCCATCCCAGAAGGACGTCCGCAAGCGGCTCACGGACTCCGGCCGCAAGCTGGCCCAGCTGCCCGTCGACCCGCGCCTGGCCCGGATGGTCCTGGAGGCCGACAAGAACGGCTGCGTCCGCGAGGTCATGGTCATCGCCGCCGCGCTGTCCATCCAGGACCCGCGCGAGCGCCCGGCCGACAAGCAGACCCAGGCCGACCAGCAGCACGCCCGCTTCAAGGACGAGACCAGCGACTTCCTCGCCTATCTGAACCTGTGGCGTTACATCCGCGAACAGCAGCGTGAGCGCGGCTCGTCGTCCTTCCGCCGGATGTGCAAGCAGGAGTACCTGAACTTCCTGCGCATCCGCGAATGGCAGGACATCTACACGCAGCTGCGCACGGTCGCCAAGCAGATGGGCATCCACCTGAACGAGGAGGACGCCCCGGCCGACCGCGTCCACGTCTCCCTCCTCGCCGGCCTCCTCTCCCACATCGGGATGAAGGACGTGAAGGACGGCAACAAGAACGAATACCTGGGCGCCCGCAACGCCAAGTTCGCGATCTTCCCGGGCTCGGCGCTGTTCAAAAAGCAGCCGAGGTTCCTGATGTCGGCCGAGCTGGTGGAGACGAGCCGCCTGTGGGCGCGCGTGAACGCCAGGATCGAGCCGGAGTGGGTCGAGCCGCTGGCCGGCCACCTGCTCAAGCGGACGTACAGCGAACCGCACTGGGAGAAGGACCAGGCGGCCGTGATGGCGTACGAGAGGGTCACCCTGTACGGCGTCCCGATCGTCGCCCAGCGGAAGGTGAACTACGGCCGGATCGACCCCGGGGCCTCGCGCGAGCTGTTCATCCGCAACGCGCTGGTGGAGGGCGACTGGCGCACGCACCACAAGTTCTTCGCCGACAACCGCCGGCTCCTCAGCGAGGTCGAGGAGCTGGAGCACCGCGCCCGGCGCCGGGACATCGTCGTGGACGACGAGACCCTCTTCGACTTCTACGACCAGCGGGTGCCCGAACACGTCGTGTCCGGCGCCCACTTCGACTCCTGGTGGAAGCACAAGCGGCACGAGCAGCCCGACTTCCTCGACTTCGAGCGGGAGATGCTCATCCGGGAGTCGGCGGAGGCGGTCACCAAGGCCGACTATCCGGACACCTGGCGGCAGGGGCAGCTCAAGTTCCGGGTGACGTACCAGTTCGAGCCGGGCGCGGACGCCGACGGCGTGACCGTGCACATCCCGCTCCAGGTGCTCAACCAGGTCACCGGCGAAGGCTTCGACTGGCAGATCCCGGGCCTGCGCGAGGAGGTGGTGACGGAGCTGATCCGCTCCCTGCCCAAGCCGATCCGCCGCCACTACGTACCCGCCCCGAACTACGCGAAGGCGTTCTTGGAACGGGCGGTGCCCCTCCAGGAGCCGCTGACCGTCACGATGGCCCGCGAGCTGAAGCGGATGGTCGGCGTCCCCTTCGAGGCGGACGACTTCGACTGGGCCAGGATCCCCGACCACCTCAGGATCACCTTCCGGATCGTCGACGAGCGGCGCCGGAAGCTGGCCGAGGACAAGGACCTGGAGGCGCTGAAGCTCAGCCTCAAGCCGAAGGCCCGCAAGGCCCTGTCCCAGGCCGCCGCGGCCACCGCGTCCCGCGAGGGCGGCGAGTCGCTGGAACGCAAGGGCCTGACGGACTGGACGATCGGCACGCTCACCCGGGTCTTCGAGACGCGCCGGGCCGGGCAGCCGGTCAAGGCGTACCCGGCGCTGGTGGACGACGGCGACACGGTCTCCGTACGGCTCTTCGACACCGAGGCCGAGCAGGCGGAGGCCATGTGGAAGGGCACCCGGCGGCTGATCCTGCGCAACATCCCGGTGAACCCGGCGAAGTTCGCCTCCGAGAAGCTGACTAACGCCCAGAAGCTGGCCCTCTCCGCCAACCCGCACGGATCGGTCCAGGCGCTGTTCGACGACTGCGCGATGGCCGCGGCGGACAAGCTCATCGCGGACTTCGGGGGGCCGGCCTGGGACGAGGAGTCCTACCGGAAGCTGTACGACAAGGTGCGCGCGGAGATCGTCGACACCACCGTCCGCACCGTCGCGCAGGTGCAGCAGGTACTCGCGGCCTGGCAGGCCTGTGAGCGCCGCCTGAAGGCCGTCCGCAGCCCCGCCCTGCTGGCAAACCTCACGGACGTCCGCAAGCAGCTGGACGCCCTCGTGAAGCCCGGCTTCGTCACCTGGGCGGGCATACGGCGCCTGCCCGACCTGATGCGCTACATGGTGGCCGCCGACCGCCGCCTCCAGCAGATGCCGACGAACGTGCAGCGGGACACCACGCGCATGGAGAAGGTCCACGAGATGCAGGACGAGTACGCCTGGCTCCTGGAGCAGCTCCCGCAGGGCCGGCCGGTGCCCACCTCGGTCCTGGAGATCCGCTGGATGGTCGAGGAGCTCCGGGTCAGCTATTTCGCCCACGCGCTGGGCACGGCGTACCCGGTCTCGGACAAGCGGATCGTGAAGGCGATCGACGCTGCCGCACCGTAGCCGCTCACGTACGGAGGGTGAGTTCGACCAGGACCCTCACCCTCCTGTACAGTCTCTTCTCGCAGCGCAGTGCACAAAAGAAAGCGCCGCGAAACCTGGTCCTGTGGAGCAGTTTGGAGTGCTCGCCACCCTGTCAAGGTGGAGGCCGCGGGTTCAAATCCCGTCAGGACCGCATAGAGAGAAGAGGCCCGCCCCGAAAGGGAGCGGGCCTCACTCATACCCGGCCGAGACCCACACCCACCACCCTCCCCACCAAGACACAGGCCGCGCCCGCGGCGCAGCCGCAATCAGACACAGCAAATCCCGCCAGGACCGCACAGAGAGAAGAGGCCCGCCCCGAAAGGGAGCGGGCCTCACTCGTACCCGGACCCGCATCGCGCACGAAGCCCGCGCTCCCGAGGACCGCGCGTCGTGCGTGTCCGTACCTGGCGCCGGCCGTCGCGGGCAGCGAGAGCCGGCCGGAGGGGGAGCGAGGGCCGTTCGACAGCGAGCCCGTTCGACAGCGAGCCCGTTCGGGAGCGAGCCCGTTCGGAGGCGAGTCCGTTCGGAGGCGAGTCCGTTCGGACGTGAGGCGAGGGTGGCCGGAGGCGGGGTCGGCTGGGGGATGCGCGGTGACGGCGGGGGAAGCGCGGTGGCGGCGGGGGAAGCGCGGTGACGGCGGGGGAAGCGCGGTGGCGGCGGGGGAAGCGCGGTGGCGGCGGGGGATGCGGTCGGGTCGACCCGGCGCGGCGGTCTTGACGGCGTCACATTCGCTCGGTACCCAGAAAGCAGGCTCGTTCCTCGTACGGCCCCTGGAGGTGGCGTATGGCGACGTCGGTCAGGCACGAGACGCGGGCGCTTCTGAGGGCGCATCTGTCGGCCGCCTCCTCCTACCGGCACCTCACCCGCCGCTGCCCCGTCTGCCGCCACCTGCTGCGGCTCGCGATGGACGCCGGCCCGCACGGCCAGGAGCCGGAGCAGGAGGCCACGGAGGACGAAAGTCCCGACCACGAGTGACCTCCGGCGGCCCCAACCCCCGTGCGGGCGTGGGACTCTGGAACCAGCGATTCCTCTAACGCATGCGGCGCTCACCCAGCAAGCGCCCTGCCGTGTGACGGGAGTCACCGCATGAGTTTTTGAAACGGTGGCACTTACCCCTGTCATACAACAGGTCAATTTAATATGTGCAATTGCACCGCTCCCCGAGATCGTGCACAGCGTTCCGACAGGCCTCCCCAGACTCCGACAAGGACGCTCACAGGCGCCGCCCCGGCCCGCGACCTGCACACAAAAAAAATCGCGCTGGACCCGGCGGAGTCCAGCGCGATCGACGACGCACCCTGTGTCGCTTGCCTACAACGTTCTCTTCGGCTTGGGCGTGGGCCCTGTTGGGGCAGGTCCCGCGTCGCTTGGAGCTAGGGTTTCGGGCGCCTCGGCCGGTTGGGGGACCGACCGTCTTGCCCGGTTATGGAGTTGTTCAGGCCTCGCTGCGCTGCTGCGGGATACCCGCCAGCAGGGCGCGAACCTCGGCCTCGCGGTAGCGGCGGTGCCCACCGAGCGTACGGATGGACGTGAGCTTGCCGGCCTTCGCCCACCGCGTGACCGTCTTGGGGTCGACGCGGAACATGGTGGCGACCTCAGCCGGGGTCAGCAGCGGCTCGGCATCAGGGGTGCGAGCGGTCATGAGCGGCCTCCTCGGGAGAACCGAACCTTCTCGGTTCTTTCCTCTAAATTCTGCACCTTGACCCGCGTTGCCCGAAATGGCGGACGCGAGTCGAGTCGGTTATAGGACGAACGGCTTGTCCTCGGCACTACAACTACACCATCTGTCCAGCCGCGTCGGCCAAACCGATGGAATTGCCCTCCCAGGTGTTCATCAGCGACGGATGCCGATGGACCATGCCATAGCGGACAGTCACGCCACTGTGACGATCAGTCACAGTGGCGATCAGGAGGCACCAGACCCCCCAAAGCGTGCAATGCTGAGAATCCGCCCATGATGGAGCATAGTTGGACGGACGGAACCCTCCCCGGACTCCTTGTCCTATTTTGGCATGAGGGGTGGCAACTACAGCAAGAGCCAGGTAAGTGCCGTCCGTCACCCTTGGGACAAAAGTCCAGATCGGGACCAACGTCCCGTCAGGTCGCCTAAGCGAGTAGAACGTACGTCGTCCGGCACCGATTTGACCGTGACCTGGGTCACTCAGTTCGCGGAGCGCCGGTCCCGGACCGCCCGCCACCGCTCCACCAGCCGCCCGTACGCCTCCCCGGCGGCCGCCCCGTCGCCCCGGCGCAGCGCCTCGATGCCGGCCGCCACGTCCGCCGCCGAGTGGTCGTCCTCCAGCTCGCCGGCCGGCAGCACGTGCACCAGCCCCCCGTAGTCCAGCTCCACCAGCGCGCGCGGGTGGAACTCCTCCAGCCAGCGGCCGACGTCCAGCAGGCCGTCGATCAGCGGGCCCTCCTCGACGGCGTCCTTCAGCGTGCGCAGCGCCCGCGCCACCCGGCGCCGGGCCTGCACCATCGGTGTGCGGTAGCGCAGCACCGGAGGCACGTCCGCGGTCCCCTTGTCGTACCGCCGCTCCTCGTCCGAGACCAGGACGAACCAGTTCAGCGGCACCTGCCAGACCGCCGTACGGATCCACGGGCGGGCGTCGGGGTTGCGGGCGAGCCAGCGCTCGTAGTCCTGGGCGGCCTGACGGCGCACCACCGGCGGCAGCACCGCGTCCAGCACGGGCGGCGGCAGCTCCTCGGCCAGCTCGCCCAGGGCCCGCCAGCCGCGCAGCCGGGTCCGCCAGGGGCACACGCACACCACTCCGTCGCTCTCCAGCACGAAGGCGTCGCTGCTCTCGTGGACCGGCACCGCGATCGGCGGGGTGGGCAGCAAGTCGACCAGGGAGCGCCGCAGTTCGTCCTGGTAGGAGGGGCGGTCTGGGCGGCGGGCGTAGCGCGCCCAGTGGCTGCGCTCCGGCTCTGGGAAGGCGCCCAGCGGCTCGTACACGCGCAGGTAAGCGGCATAGGGGACGACCACGGAGGACACCTTCGGCACGCCTGCTCCCTCCCCACCGGGCCCGGCTCGAAACCACAGCAAATCGTGCCATGGTCATGCGTGCGCGGCGGCTCCCCGGGGGTGATCCTGAACACTGCGCGGATGGTGAGTGGGCCGAGGCTCTACGCTCATGCCACGGCTCCCCGCCACCCGTACGGGGACCGCACCCCACTCGCCGCTATGTACACAGGAGTCACCACAGTGACCGACGTAACCGGCGCACCTGCTGATGTCCTGCACACCCTGTTCCACTCGGACCAGGGGGGCCATGAACAGGTCGTGCTCTGCCAGGACCGCGCCAGCGGCCTCAAGGCCGTGATCGCCCTCCACTCCACCGCCCTGGGCCCCGCCCTCGGCGGCACGCGCTTCTACCCGTACGCGACCGAGGCCGAGGCCGTCGCCGACGCCCTCAACCTCGCGCGCGGAATGTCGTACAAGAACGCCATGGCCGGTCTCGACCACGGCGGTGGCAAGGCCGTGATCATCGGTGACCCGGAGCGCGACAAGACCGAGGAGCTGCTCCTCGCCTACGGGCGCATGGTCGCCTCCCTCGGTGGTCGCTACGTCACCGCGTGCGACGTCGGCACCTACGTCGCCGACATGGACATCGTGGCGCGCGAGTGCCGCTGGACCACCGGCCGCTCCCCCGAGAACGGCGGCGCCGGCGACTCCTCCGTGCTCACCGCCTTCGGCGTCTACCAGGGCATGCGCGCCTCCGCCCAGCACCTGTGGGGCGACCCCGCGCTGCGCGGCCGCAAGGTCGGCATCGCCGGCGTCGGCAAGGTCGGCCACCACCTGGTGCGGCACCTGCTCGACGAGGGCGCCGAGGTCGTGATCACGGATGTGCGCCCGGACGCCGTCCAGCGGATCCTCGACCAGCACCCCACGGGGGTGACGGCCGTCGCCGACACCGAGGCGCTGATCCGGGTCGAGGGGCTCGACATCTACGCCCCGTGCGCCCTCGGCGGCGCCCTGAACGACCTCTCCGTGCCGGTGCTGACCGCCAAGGTCGTGTGCGGCGCGGCCAACAACCAGCTGGCCCACCCGGGTGTGGAGAAGGACCTCGCCGACCGCGGGATCCTCTACGCGCCCGACTACGTGGTGAACGCCGGCGGGGTCATCCAGGTGGCCGACGAACTGCACGGGTTCGACTTCGACCGGTGCAAGGCGAAGGCCGCGAAGATCTTCGACACCACGCTGGGCATCTTCGCACGTGCGAAGGAAGACGGCATTCCGCCGGCCGCCGCGGCCGACCGGATCGCCGAGCAGCGGATGGCCGACGCCCGCGCCAGCTAGCCCGGTCGCACACGTGAGCGGTACCCGTCGGCGGGAACTTAGAGAGAACTCTCACTTCCACCGGCGGGTCGTTCCCCGATAAGTGGTTAAAATCGCCACTGACCAGCGAGGACGGGGCACCTCGAAGGTCCAGGGCACACGCGCGTGCTGCGGGCGACGTACCGTATGGGCGCGGGCTCAGGTACCGTGGAAGCCCTACGGACCGGCCTCTCTTCGGAGGGTCCGTTCCAGATCATGAACGCGTGTCAGACTCTGGGGCCGTTGAGCCCCGTCACCGAGGGGGTCGAGCCATGGGGCGCGGCCGGGCCAAGGCCAAGCAGACAAAGGTCGCCCGCCAGCTGAAGTACAACAGCGGTGGGACTGACCTGTCACGTCTGGCCAGTGAACTGGGCGCATCGACTTCGAGCCAGCCGCCGAACGGCGAGCCGTTCGAGGACGATGAGGACGATGAGGACGACCTTTACTCCCGTTACGCCGACCTCTATGAGGACGACGACGAGGACGAGGATGAAGGTCCCTCTCAACACCGTCGCGGCGCTTGACCTTGCACTGAGCAACAGACCGGTCGGTGGCACTGCCACCGACCGGCTTCTGTGCTGTCCGGACGGTCACTTCCGTGCTGTCCGGACGGTCAGACGGCGTAGTCCCCGACCAGCTCGGCTCCGGTCGTCTTCTCGCCGCGCTCGGTGATCTCGCCGGCGACCCAGGCGTCGACGCCCCGGTCGGCCAGCGTCGCGAGGGCCACGTCGGTGGACTCCGCCGGGAGGACGGCCATCATGCCGACACCCATGTTGAGGGTCTTCTCCAGCTCCAGGCGCTCGACGTTCCCGGTCTTGCCGACCAGGTCGAAGATCGCGCCCGGGGTCCAGGTGGAGCGGTCGACCACGGCGTGCAGGCCGTCCGGGATCACCCGGGCCAGGTTGGCGGCGAGTCCGCCGCCGGTGATGTGGCTGAAGGCGTGCACCTCGGCGGTGCGGGTGAGCGCCAGGCAGTCCAGCGAGTAGATCTTGGTGGGCTCCAGCAGCTCCTCGCCGAGGCTGCGGCCCAGCTCCGCGATCTCCGCCTCCAGGGACAGGCCCGCGCGGTCCAGCAGGACGTGACGGACCAGGGAGTACCCGTTCGAGTGAAGCCCGGAGGCGGCCATGGCGATCACGGTGTCACCCGTGCGGATGCGATCCGCGCCCAGCAGCCGGTCGGCCTCCACGACGCCCGTACCGGCGCCGGCGACGTCGAAGTCGTCCTCACCGAGCAGTCCCGGGTGTTCGGCCGTCTCGCCGCCCACCAGGGCGCAGCCGGCCAGCACGCAGCCCTCCGCGATGCCCTTCACGATGGCCGCGACCCGCTCGGGGTGGACCTTGCCGACGCAGATGTAGTCGGTCATGAACAGCGGCTCGGCACCGCACACCACGATGTCGTCCATGACCATGGCGACCAGGTCGTGGCCGATGGTGTCGTAGACGCCCATGCGGCGCGCGATGTCGACCTTCGTGCCGACGCCGTCCGTGGCGGAGGCCAGCAGCGGGCGCTCGTAGCGCTTGAGGGCGGAGGCGTCGAAGAGGCCGGCGAAGCCGCCGAGGCCGCCCAGGACCTCGGGGCGCCGGGTCTTCTTCACCCACTCCTTCATCAGCTCGACGGCGCGGTCGCCCGCCTCGATGTCGACGCCCGCCGCTGCGTAGCTGGCACCAGTTGTCTCAGACATGACTGTGAGAGCTTTCGTGTCGTACTGCAGGGGTGTTACGGGCGACGGATCGCGTCGGCCGCGGCCGTGGCGGCGGGACCGGCCGCCAGCTCGGTCTCCAGCAGCTGCTTGCCGAGCAGCTCCGGGTCCGGCAGCTCCATCGGGTACTCGCCGTCGAAGCAGGCGCGGCACAGGTTCGGCTTGGCGATCGTGGTCGCCTCGATCATGCCGTCGATGGAGATGTAGGCCAGGGAGTCGGCGCCGAGGCTGGTGCCGATCTCCTCGATGCTCATGCCGTTGGCGATGAGTTCCGCGCGCGTGGCGAAGTCGATGCCGAAGAAGCAGGGCCACTTCACGGGCGGGGAGGAGATCCGGATGTGGACCTCGGCGGCGCCGGCCTCGCGGAGCATGCGGACCAGCGCGCGCTGGGTGTTGCCGCGCACGATCGAGTCGTCGACGACGACCAGGCGCTTGCCCTTGATGACTTCCTTCAGCGGGTTCAGCTTCAGGCGGATGCCCAGCTGGCGGATGGTCTGCGAGGGCTGGATGAACGTACGGCCCACGTACGCGTTCTTCACCAGACCGGCACCGAACGGGATGCCGGACGCCTCCGCGTAACCGATCGCGGCCGGAGTACCGGATTCCGGGGTCGCTATGACGAGATCCGCCTCGACCGGGGCTTCCTTCGCCAGCCGGCGGCCCATCTCCACGCGGGAGAGGTACACGTTCCGGCCGGCGATGTCGGTGTCCGGGCGGGCCAGGTACACGTACTCGAAGACACAGCCCTTGGGCTTCGCTTCCGCGAATCGCGAGCTGCGCAGACCGTTCTCGTCGATGGCGACGAACTCGCCCGGCTCGATCTCCCGCACGTAGCTCGCGCCGCAGATGTCCAGGGCGGCGGACTCGGAGGCGACCACCCAGCCGCGCTCCAGGCGGCCGAGGACCAGCGGGCGGATGCCCTGCGGGTCGCGGGCTGCGTAGAGGGTCTGCTCGTCCATGAAGACGAGCGAGAAGGCGCCCCGGACCTTCGGGAGGACCGTGTGGGCCGCTTCCTCGATGGTCAGCGGCTTGCCGTCCTCGTCGACCTGGGCGGCCAGCAGGGCCGTCAGCAGATCGGTGTCGTTGGTGGCCGCGACCCTGGTGGAGCGGCTGTTGTTGTCGTTCGGCAGCTGGGCGACCATCTCGGCGAGCTGCGCCGTGTTGACCAGGTTGCCGTTGTGGCCGAGCGCGATGGAACCGTGCGCGGTGGCGCGGAACGTCGGCTGGGCGTTCTCCCACACGGAGGCGCCGGTGGTCGAGTAGCGGGCGTGACCGACCGCGATGTGACCCTGGAGCGAACCGAGCGAGGTTTCGTCGAAGACCTGGGAGACCAGGCCCATGTCCTTGAAGACGAGGATCTGGGAGCCGTTGCTGACCGCGATTCCCGCGGATTCCTGACCCCGGTGCTGGAGGGCGTAGAGCCCGAAGTACGTGAGCTTTGCGACCTCTTCACCCGGAGCCCAGACGCCGAAGACGCCGCAAGCGTCCTGGGGGCCCTTTTCGCCGGGAAGCAGATCGTGATTGAGTCGACCGTCACCACGTGGCACGCCTTCGAGTGTAGGCGAGATCGACCACTGGTCCGAATTGGGGATACGCGCCCACCGCGGGTCGGGCGGTCCTGATCACCTTGGGCGTTTCTGCGTTTGCGCTGGTCAACGCGGTGTATCGGCTACGGCCGGGGTCTTCGGCCGGGCCGTGCGGTCCGGCCGCGGGGGTCTTTGCCGGATACGTGAGTGAGGTGTCGCACATCATTCGGGGACGTTGCGGCTGAGGCGGACGCGGTCGCCGTCACCGTCGGTGAGCGTCAGCTTCGCGGCGTCGGCCTCGGCGACGAGTGTTCCGGTGGTGAGGGTGCGGGCGAGGGCCCGCTCGAAGTCCATCCGCTCGCGGTCGCAGGCCATGCGGGTGGTGCGCAGGTCCCCGAAGGTGATCCGGTCGCCGCGCACGGTGGCCCGGGCGCTGAAGTGGTTGCAGCCCAGGTTGCCGGCCGCCTTGCCGTCCTCGTCGATGCGCAGGCGGGCGGCGGCGGGGGCGTGCCGGGTGGTGCCGCCGACGGTGAGGCTGTCGACCCGCCAGTCGACTCCGGTCACGGGCTGCTGGACGCTCACCGCACCACTGTCTCCCTCCACGTTGCCGCAGGCCACCGTGAGCGGGACGAGCACGGCGGCCGCCGTCAGGGTCAGACGCTGCTTGTAGCGGTTCATGACGATTTGACGGGCGCGCGGCAGGACCGGTTCCGGCAGGGCTCGGGGCCTGGTGCGATCCGGACGAGGGGCCCTATGCCATGACCGGCAGCAGCCCTCCGATGTCCGCCCGCTCCCCGCTCGCGCTGACCTTCGCGCCGGCGACGGCGTCCGCCCAGCCGACGCGCCCGGTCGCGAGCCGCACCCAGGTCAGCGGATCGGTCTCCACGACGTTGGGCGGGGTGCCGCGGGTGTGCCGGGGCCCCTCGACGCACTGCACGACGGCGTACGGCGGCACCCGCACCTCGGTGGAGCCGCCGGGCGCCTTCACGGCGAGGGCGTCGGCGAGCAGCCGGGTGGCCGCGGCCAGGGCGTGCCGGTCGTAGGGCACCTCGAGGTCCGGTACGGCGGCGTTCAGGTCGTCGGTGTGGACGACGAGTTCGACGGTACGGGTGACCAGGTAGTCGTCCAGCGGCAGGGCGCCCGCGTTGGTCTCCAGGAGCCGGCTGCCGGGGTGCTCGTCCAGGAGGGTGCCCAGGGAGGAGTCGACGTCCGCGAGGTAGGCGTCGAGGTCCGGGTGGTCCGCGGCGACGTTGCGGGTGAAGTCGGCGATGGCCGGGGCGCTCGCGGCGGTGGCGAAGGGCCACTGCACGACCGTCACGTCCTGGCGGGCCGGGGCCGGCCGGTCGAGGGCGCGGTGCACGGCGGTGACCGCCATGCCGATGTGCGCGATCAGGTCCCGTACGGTCCAGTCGCCGAGCCGGGTGGGCAGGGCGAGCTGTTCGGGGGTCAGGCCGCGGACGGCCTTCCGCACGTGGGCGAGCTGGGCGAAGACCGCTGCGCGGGTCTTGGCGGGGTCGTAGCTGCGGGCGCGCTTCCTGGCCGGTGGCATGGCGGTGAGCCTATGCCCTGACCGCGTAGTCCTTCAGTCCCTTTTCGACGAGGTCGAAGGCGCGCCGGGCGCGTTCGACGGCGTCGGCGGCCACCTCGCCGACGCTCTCGCCGGCGTCGATCCGGCGGTGGTGCTCCTCGACGAGGGCGCTGCGCGCGGTGGCGAGCGTGGCGGCGGCGATCAGTGCGAGGGTCGGGTCGCCGGTCTCTTCGGTGAGCAGGTCGGCGAGTTCGCGCGCCCCCTTCTCGGACTCGACGTACGCGCGTTCGCGCAGGACCGGCGTCGCCATGATGACCGCGCGGATCCGGCGGGCGAACGGGTCGCCGTGCAGGCCGATCGAGGGATCGCGGCGCTCCACCATCGCCAGGAACTGCCGGCGCACGGCCCCCACCGCGGACTCTCCGGGCATCCGCTCGCGCACGGCCCGTGCGGCGTCGGAGAAGTGCTCCACCATCGGCTTGAAGACCAGTTCCTCCTTCGTGCCGAAGTAGTTGAAGACGGTCATCTTCGACACCTCGGCGGCGTCGGCGATCTGCTGCACGGAGACCTCGTCGAAGCCCCGCTCGGCGAACAGGTCGACCGCCACCCGGTAGATCCGCATCTCCGTCTGCAGCTTCTTGCGCTCACGCAGCCCCATCGCCTCAGCCATGCGGACAGCTTACCAAGCCGAAGTTTTGGCTGGAACAAAATCTCAGCTCGGATGAAATATTGACTTGGTACATGAACTGGGGGCATGGTGCTGCCATGACCGACACCCAGCGCAAACTCGGCTTCCTCGTCTGCCTCATCACGATCGTCCTGGCCGTCCTGGACACGCAGATCGTGTCCGCGGCCACGGTGCCGATCGTCAAGGACCTCGATCCCGAGCACGGCATCGACAAGATCCCCTGGCTGGTCAGCGCCTTCTCGCTGGCCTCGGCCGCGATGCTCCCGCTGTACGGCAGGCTCTGCGACACCCTCGGCACCAAGCCCGTCTTCCTCGGCGCCCTCGGTGCCTTCCTGAGCGGCTCGGCGCTGTGCGGCGCGGCTCCGTCGATGGCCTGGCTGATCGCATCCCGGGCCCTGCAGGGCATCGGCGCGGGCGGGCTGATGAGCGTGACGATGGTCGTCATGGCCCAGCTGGCGGGGCCCGGCGCGGACCGGAACAAGGGCGCCGGCACCGGCGGCATCATCGCGGGCGGCGGCATCGCCGTGGGTCCCCTGGTCGGCGGCTTCCTCGCCGACCACGCGAGCTGGCGCTGGGCGTTCTACATCAATCTGCCCCTCGGCGTCGCCGCCCTGGCCACCGCCGTGGTCGCGCTGAAGCTCCCCCGCCCCGCCACCCGTGGCTCGGTCGACTTCGCCGGGGCCGGGCTCGCCGCCGCCTTCTCCACCATGCTGCTGCTCGTCACCGAGTGGGGCGGCAAGCAGTACGCCTGGACGTCCCCGCAGGTCACCGGTGCGGCCCTGGCCGCGGCCGGTGCGTTCGCCCTCTTCCTGCGCCGCCAGGCCACGGCCGCCGAACCGATCCTGCCGCCGTCGCTGTTCCGCGTCCCCGAGCTGCGCCTCGGCTTCGCGATCCAGGGCCTGATGGGCGCGGCCATGACCGGCGCCATCTACTACGTGCTGGTCTACCTCCAGCTCGTCCGCGGCATCACCAGCTCCGCCGCCGGCCTGTACCTGGTCCCGATGGCCGCGGGGATCACGGCCGTCGGCGCCCTGACCGGCCGGCTCACCGAACTCGGCTGGTCCGGGCGGACCTTCGTGATCAGCGGGTCCGTCGTCGCCGCGGCCGCCTTCCTGCTGCTGGCCACCACCGACGCGGACACCTCCCTGTGGCGGCTGCGCGCGGCCATGCTGCTCGTCGGGCTCGGCTTCGGCCAGCTGCTGGGCCAGCTCATCCAGCTCGTGCAGCAGGCGGCGCCCGCCCACCAGCTCGGCGTCGCCACCACCGCCGTCCGCTTCTTCCAGACCCTCGGCACGGCCCTCGGCGCGGCCCTCTTCGGCACGCTCCTCGACCGCCTGTACGACGGCCCCGGCGACATCGGCTCCCTGGCCGCGCTGCACGGAGCGGCACACCTGCGGGGCGTGACGGCGTACACCTCCGCGATGGACACGGTGTTCCTGTGCGGAGCCGGGGTGATGGCGCTGTGCCTGCTGCTGGCCCTGCGCCTGCCCAAGGGCGCGACGGCGCCGGCCGAGAAGGAGCCCGTCGCCGCATGACGAAGGCCCGCCCGGGGCAATCGGGCGGGCCCTCGCGTCGTACGGCCGCTTACGCCAGCAGCGCCGGGATCGTCGCCTCGTGGGCCTCACGCAGCTCGGCCAGGCTCAGCGAGAACTCGCCCTGCACCGCCACCGCGTCCCCGTCCACGACACCGATGCGGGTGGCCGGCAGGCCGCGCGCACCGCACATGTCGTTGAACCGGAGTTCCTCCGAGCGCGGCACGGCGACGACGGCGCGGCCGGCCGACTCGGAGAGCAGGAACGTGAAGGCGTCCAGCCCGTCGGGCACGACCAGGCGCGCGCCCTTGCCGCCGAGCAGCGCGGACTCGACCACGGCCTGGATCAGACCGCCGTCGGACAGGTCGTGCGCGGAGTCGATCATGCCGTCGCGGGAGGCCGAGATCAGGATCTCGCCCAGCAGGCGCTCGCGCTCCAGGTCCACGGCCGGGGGCAGGCCGCCCAGGTGGTCGTGGATCACCTGGGACCAGGCCGAGCCGCCGAACTCCTCACGGGTGTCGCCGAGGAGGTAGAGCAGCTGGCCCTCCTCCTGGAAGGCGACCGGGGTGCGGCGGGCGACGTCGTCGATGACGCCGAGCACGGCCACCACCGGGGTCGGGTGGATGGCCGCCTCGCCCGTCTGGTTGTAGAGCGAGACGTTGCCGCCGGTCACCGGGGTGCCCAGCTGGAGGCAGCCGTCGGCGAGACCGCGCACGGCCTCCGCGAACTGCCACATCACGGCCGGGTCCTCGGGCGAGCCGAAGTTCAGGCAGTCGGAGACGGCCAGCGGCTTGGCGCCGGTCGTGGCGACGTTCCGGTACGCCTCGGCCAGGGCGAGCTGGGCGCCCGTGTACGGGTCGAGCTTGGCGTAACGGCCGTTGCCGTCCGTCGCGATGGCGACGCCGAGGCCGGTCTCCTCGTCCACGCGGATCATGCCGGAGTCCTCCGGCTGGGCGAGGACGGTGTTGCCCTGCACGAAGTGGTCGTACTGGGACGTGATCCACTTCTTCGACGCCTGGTTCGGCGAGGCCACCAGCTTCAGGACCTGGTCCTTCAGCTCCTCGCTCGTCTGCGGCCGGGGCAGCTTGTTCGCGTCGTCCGCCTGGAGGGCGTCCTGCCACTCGGGGCGGGCGTAGGGGCGCTCGTAGACCGGGCCCTCGTGCGCGACCGTGCGCGGGTCGACGTCGACGATCTTGCCGCCGTGCCAGAAGATCTCCAGCCGGTCGCCGTCGGTCACCTCACCGATGACGGTGGCGATGACGTCCCACTTCTCGCAGATCTCCAGGAACCGGTCGACCTTCTCCGGCTCGACGACCGCGCACATGCGTTCCTGCGACTCGCTCATGAGGATCTCCTCAGGAGACAGGGTCGAGTCGCGCAGCGGGACGTCGTCCAGCGTGACGCGCATGCCGCCCGAGCCGTTGGAGGCCAGCTCGGAGGTGGCGCAGGACAGGCCGGCCGCACCGAGGTCCTGGATGCCGACGACGAGCTTCTCCCGGAACGCCTCCAGGGTGCACTCGATGAGCAGCTTCTCCTGGAAGGGGTCGCCGACCTGGACGGCGGGACGCTTGGAGGGCTTGGCGTCGTCGAAGGTCTCGGAGGCGAGGATGGAGGCGCCGCCGATGCCGTCGCCGCCGGTCCTGGCCCCGTACAGGACGACCTTGTTGCCGGCGCCGGAGGCCTTGGCGAGGTGGATGTCCTCGTGCCGCATCACGCCGATGGCACCGGCGTTGACCAGCGGGTTGCCCTGGTAGCAGGCGTCGAAGACGACCTCGCCGCCGATGTTGGGCAGGCCCAGGCAGTTGCCGTAGCCGCCGATGCCGGCGACGACGCCGGGCAGGACTCGCTTGGTGTCGGGGTGGTCGGCGGCGCCGAAGCGCAGCGGGTCGACGACCGCGACCGGGCGGGCGCCCATGGCGATGATGTCGCGGACGATGCCGCCGACACCCGTGGCCGCGCCCTGGTAGGGCTCGACGTACGACGGGTGGTTGTGCGACTCGACCTTGAAGGTGACCGCGTAGCCCTGGCCGACGTCGACGACACCGGCGTTCTCGCCGATGCCGACGAGCATCGCGTCGGACTCGGGGGCCTTCTCGCCGAACTGGCGGAGGTGGACCTTGGAGGACTTGTACGAGCAGTGCTCGGACCACATGACCGAGTACATGGCGAGTTCGGCGCCGGTCGGGCGGCGGCCGAGGATCTCCACCACCCGCTCGTACTCGTCCTTCTTCAGGCCGAGTTCGGCCCAGGGCAGCTCGACGTCGGGGGTAGCGGCCGCGTGCTCGACCGTGTCCAGAGGCGTCCGGCTCATGCGTTGACCAGCTTCTTGAGGATCGAGGTGAAGAACGGCAGCCCGTCGGTACGGCCGGTACCGATCAGCGGCTCGACGGCGTGCTCGGGGTGCGGCATGAGGCCGACGACGTTCCCGGCCTCGTTGGTGATGCCGGCGATGTCGTTGAGCGAGCCGTTCGGATTGAAGTCCAGGTACCGGAAGGCGACCCGGCCCTCGGCCTCCAGCTTGTCCAGCGTGTACTGGTCGGCGACGTACCGGCCGTCCATGTTCTTCAGCGGGATGTGGATCTCCTGGCCGGCGCGGTAGTCGCTGGTCCAGGAGGTCTCCGCGTTCTCCACCCGCAGCTTCTGGTCGCGGCAGATGAAGTGGAGGTGGTCGTTGCCGAGCATCGCGCCCGGGAGGAGGTGGGCCTCGGTGAGGATCTGGAAGCCGTTGCAGATGCCGAGGACCGGCAGCCCGGCCTTCGCCTGCTCGATGAGGGACTCCATCACCGGCGAGAAACGGGCGATGGCGCCGGCCCGCAGGTAGTCACCGTAGGAGAAACCGCCGCACAGCACGACGGCGTCGACCTGCTTGAGGTCCTTGTCCTTGTGCCACAGGGCTACCGGTTCGGCGCCCGCGAGACGGATCGCGCGCTGGGTGTCCCGGTCGTCCAGGCTGCCCGGGAAAGTGACGACGCCAATACGAGCGGTCACTTCGCCGCCTCCGCGACTTCATCGACCCGGACCGTGAAGTCCTCGATCACCGTGTTCGCGAGGAAGGATTCCGCAAGATCGCGGATCCGGGCGAGCGCGGCATCGTCAACCGGCCCGTCAACTTCCAGTTCGAAACGCTTTCCCTGACGTACGTCCGAGATCCCTTCGAATCCCAGGCGCGGCAGCGCACGCTGGACCGCCTGGCCCTGGGGGTCGAGGATCTCCGGCTTGAGCATGACGTCGACTACGACGCGTGCCACTGGCACTCCCGGTGTGTGGTGCTGAGCAGGTTCCTTCAGACTACCCGCACAAAATTTCTACGCGAGTAGAGTTGGAGGAAAGTACGTGAGGCGCATCACGATCGGGTGTCGAAGCCGCACACCCGTGAAAAGTTCTGGGAAAGTTCCACAGTCCGCCCGTTACACCTATTGCGCCCGGACACGCGGACGGATTTAGTCGGGCTTCACTTTGCTTTGCCGGGCACTGTACAAATGAATTGGCAATAGCCGATACTCGGCATGTCGTCGGCGTTGAGCTGTAACGACGTGCCGCACGAAGGGACCGATATTCGTGGCGCAAAAGGTCGTGGTCACTCTCTTTGACGACATCGACGGCTCGGAAGCGGCGGAGACGATCGCCTTCGGACTCGACGGCAAGTCGTACGAGATCGACCTGAACGAATCCAACGCCGAAAAACTGCGCAAGGCGCTCGCGCCCTACGTCGAGGCCGG
Source organism: Streptomyces musisoli (assembly GCF_016741855.1). Taxonomy (GTDB): domain Bacteria; phylum Actinomycetota; class Actinomycetes; order Streptomycetales; family Streptomycetaceae; genus Streptomyces; species Streptomyces musisoli. The sequence continues at coordinate 58,743 of NZ_JAERRH010000010.1, forward strand.
CCGCAAGCGGTCGCGTTCCGGCAAGGCGTTCCGGCAGACGGAGGTCGCCCCCGACCCGGCGGCCGTCCGCGCCTGGGCCCAGGCCAACAAGATGGACGTCCCCGCGCGCGGACGCATCCCGAAGAAGGTCTACGAGGCGTTCAGCGCCGCGCAGTGAGCCCGCGAAGGGGCGAGTCCTCAGGGTCCGTCAGAGGACCCTGAGGACCGTGCACTTGGGGCATACGGGGCCTGAAGGGGAACCGACTTGCGCAACCCCCCTGCTGATCAGCTAATGTCTGGGACACGCCGAGGGGCGAGGCCGGCAGGCCGGATCCCGAGGACCGTGCGGGTGTAGTTCAGTAGTAGAACATCCCCCTTCCAGGGGGAAGGCGCAGTGTGCGATTCCTGTCACCCGCTCTGCACCGCCGACACGACCACTGCTGTGGATCAGGTAGGCTGGTGCTCGCACCGATCGGTGGGAGCCGATCGGGGGCAATGCGGACGTAGCTCAGTTGGTAGAGCGCAACCTTGCCAAGGTTGAGGTCGCGAGTTCGAGCCTCGTCGTCCGCTCGGGAAAGAGACCCCGGTCCATTGGACCGGGGTCTTTTCGTTGCCCCGAACCCGGCCTGACATTTGTCATGTTCAGCGATGACACCGCGCACTGCCGACCGGGGCGCGCCGCCGGGACGCTGGTGCCATGGACATCGACGAACACGAGCACGTCATCGAGGTCACCGACCTCAGGCGCGTCTACGGGGGCGGGTTCGAGGCCGTGCGCGGAATCAGCTTCTCCGTGGCGCGGGGAGAGATCTTCGCCCTGCTGGGCACCAACGGCGCCGGAAAGACGTCGACGGTCGAGCTGCTGGAAGGGCTCGCGGCTCCGGCCGGCGGCCGGGTCCGGGTGCTGGGCCACGACCCCTACCTCGAGCGGGCGGCCGTACGCCCGCGCACCGGCGTGATGCTCCAGGAAGGCGGCTTCCCCGCCGAACTGACCGTCGCGGAGACCGCCCGGATGTGGGCCGGGTGCACCAGCGGGGCACGCCCGGAGGCCGAGGTGCTGGCACGGGTGGGCCTCGCCGGCAAGCACGGCGTGCGGGTCAAGCAGCTGTCCGGCGGTGAACGGCGGCGCCTCGACCTGGCGCTCGCGCTGCTCGGCGATCCCGAGGTGCTGTTCCTCGACGAGCCGACGACCGGGCTCGACGCGGAGGGCCGCCGGGACACCTGGGCGCTGGTGCGCGAGTTGCGCGCCGCGGGCACGACCGTGCTGCTCACCACGCACTACCTGGAGGAGGCCGAGGGCCTCGCGAACCGGCTCGCCATCCTGCACGAGGGCCGGATCGCCGTCTCGGGAACGCCGGCCGAGGTCACCGCCGGCCGCCCCTCGCGGATGTCCTTCGAACTCCCCGACGGCTACTTCGTCGGCGATCTGCCGTCCCTCCCCGACCTCGGCGTCTGCGGGCACGAGAGCGACGGCCGGTTCGTACGGCTGCGCACGACGGAACTCCAGCGCACCGCCACCGCGGTGCTGAACTGGGCCGAGCGGGCCGGTGTCGAGCTGCGCGGGCTGGACGTTCGCTCGGCCTCGCTGGAGGAGGCGTTCCTCGGGATCGCGCAGGAGCAGGGGGTCGCGGCATGAGCGGGGTGCGCGTGGACCCGGGGGACGGCGGCCGCGGGGCCGACGCGGGGACAGGAGGCGGCGGGATGAACGGGGCGCGCGCGGACTCGGGTGGCCGCGGGGCCGACGCGGGGACAGGAGGCGGCGGGATGAGCGGGGTTCGTGTGGGCGCCGGCGGAACGGGTGGCGGGGCGCTCGGGGCGTTCGCTCCCTCGGCGCGGCGGCTGCGGGCGCTGGCACGGGCCGAACTCGCCCTCCTCGGCCGCAACCGCGGTGTCGTGTTCACCGCGCTGTTCGTGCCGCTGGCCATCCCGTTCACCATGCGGCCGGCCCTCGACCAGATGGACCTGGCGGGGGCGGGCCTGCGTATCGGCCCGGTCCTGCTGACCACCGCCATCGGCTTCTCCTTCCTCTTCGCCGTCTACACCGCCCTGGTCAGCGCCTACGTCTCCCGCCGCGAGGAACTCGTCCTCAAACGGCTGCGCACGGGCGAGCTGTCCGACGCCGAGATCCTCACCGGCACCGCGCTGCCCCCGGTCCTCCTCGGCCTCGCCCAGGCCCTCGTCCTGTGCGCCGGCTGCGCCGCGCTGCTGCACACGGGGGCCCCGAAGGCGCCGTACCTGCTGCTGCCCGGGCTGCTGGCCGGACTCGTGGTCAGCGCCGCGCTCGCCGCCCTCACCTCGTCGTTCACCAGGACCACCGAGAGCGCCCAGGTGACCGCGCTGCCCCTGGTGTTCCTGTCCATGGCCGGGTCCGGAATCGCCGCACCCACGGAGGTCATGCCCGACCGGCTCGCCTCCGTCTGCGAACTCCTGCCGCTGTCCCCGGCGATCCGCCTGGTGCGCGGCAGCTGGACCGGCCAGTTGAGCGCCTACGAGACGCTGGGCGCCCTCGCGACCGCGCTGGCCTGGACGATCGTGTCGGTGTTTGCTGTACGGCGGTGGTTCCGGTGGGAGCCACGCCGCTGAGGAACGGGGAGGCGCGGATGCTGGGACGCATGCGGCGGTGGCAGCAGCGGCACTGGGTGGAGCGGAGCAAGGCCGAGCGGGTGGAACTCCAGAGCCTGGGCACCTGGCACGTCAGCATCTGGGTCTTCTCGCTGAGCTGGCTGCTGCTGCCGCTCGTGGGCGGACTCGACCGACGGCCGCTGCCGCTGGCCCTCGGCGTGCTGCTCGGCGCCGTCGGCCTGCTCCAGTGCTGGGCCGCCGGCCGGCTGCTACGGCCCGCGCTGGACCACTACCTCGGCCGTTCCGCGCTGCCGGCGGGTGCCCTGCGCGGCACGGTGTGCCTGTTCGTCCTCGCGCTCGCGCTGACCGCGACGCTCAGGGCCGTCGGCGGAGCGGAGCCGTTCACCGTCCAGCTCGCCCTCGCCGCGCTGCTCATGCCCCTCGGGCTGCCGTACGCGTTCCTCGTGCCGATCCGGGTGTACCTGCGCCGGGCCGCGGGACTCGCGGCGGCGATCGTCGCCGTCTTCGCCGCGGTGCGCCCGAGCGGTCTCGACCTGCTCGCCACCGCGACGTTCGTCGTCTTCGCCGCCGGCTTCTCCCTCCTCGCCACCCGCTGCGGTGCCTGGACCCTCTCCGTGCTCTGGGAGGCGGAGCGGGCCCGGGAGGTCGAAGCCCGGCTCGCCGTCGCCGAGGAACGGCTGCGGTTCGGGCGGGACCTGCACGACGTGCTGGGGCGGAACCTGTCCGTGATCTCCCTCAAGAGCGAACTGGCCGTCCAACTGGCCCGCCGCGGGCGGCCGGAGGCCGTGGAGCAGATGATCGAGGTGCAGCGCATCGCGCAGGAGTCCCAGCGCGAGGTACGAGCCGTCGTGCGCGGTTACCGGGAGGCCGACCTGGGGGCCGAACTCGCCGGTGCGCAGGGGGTGCTGGCCGCGGCCGGCATCGAGTGCGAGGTCCGCACGGAGGTCCCCGGGCTGCCGGCTCAGGTGCAGTCCCTGCCGGCTCAGGTGCAGTCCGCGCTCGGCTGGGTGGTGCGCGAGGCGGCCACCAACGTGCTGCGGCACGGCGACGCGAGCCGGTGCGAGGTGGGACTCGAGGTGCTGGAGGGACATGTGGTGCTGACGGTGGAGAACGACGGTGCCGTGGCGTCGGGCGGGGGCGGCGGCTCGGGACTCGCCGGGCTGCGGGAACGGCTCGCCGCCGTGGACGGAAACCTGGAGGCGGGATACGCCGGCGCCGGCCGGGACCGGTTCCGGCTGAGGGCGGAGGTACCCCTGGCGACCGCGGGAGACGTACCCCTGGCCGTGAGAGGAGTCACGTCGTGAGCGGTCCCGTACGGCTGTTGCTCGCCGACGACGAGCATCTGATCCGGGGTGCGCTGGCCGCGTTGCTGTCGCTGGAGGACGATCTGCTGGTCGTCGCGGAGGCGGCGAGCGGACCCGAGGCGCTGGCGATGGCACGGGCGCACGAGCCCGATGTGGCCGTCCTGGATCTGCAGATGCCGGGCGCCGACGGTGTGAAGGTCGCCACATCCCTGCGCGCCGAACTGCCCGGCTGCCGGGTGCTGATCGTCACCGGGCACGGGCGGCCCGGGCATCTGAAACGGGCGCTCGCGGCCGGTGTGCGCGGGTTCGTCCCGAAGACCGTCAGCGCCCAGCGGCTCGCCGAGATCATCCGGACCGTGCACGCCGGAAACCGCTACGTCGACCCGGAGTTGGCCGCCGACGCGATCTCCGCCGGGGACTCGCCGCTGACCGCCCGGGAGGCCGAGGTGCTGGAGCTGGCCGCCGACGGCGCACCGGTCACGGAGATCGCCGAGCGGGCCGCGCTGTCGCCGGGGACCGTGCGGAACTACCTCTCCTCGGCCGTCACGAAGCTCGGCGCGGAGAACCGTCATGCGGCAGTGCGTCTCGCACGCGAGCGAGGTTGGGTATAGTTGCTCTCGCGCCACGGCGCAGTGCGGACGTAGCTCAGTTGGTAGAGCGCAACCTTGCCAAGGTTGAGGTCGCGAGTTCGAGCCTCGTCGTCCGCTCCATGGAGAAGCCCCCGGTTCCGGCCGGGGGCTTCTTGCGTTGCCCCCGGCCGGAACCGGGGGCACGTCCGCTACGACCAGGCGGTGCCCGTCAGGCGTTCGTACGCCTCCACGTACTTCGCCCGGGTCGCCTCCACGACCTGCTGCGGCAGCGGCGGCGGGGGCTGCTCGCTCTTGCGGTCCCAGCCGGACTCCGCCGACGTCAGCCAGTTGCGCACGAACTGCTTGTCGTACGACGGCTGCGCGCGGCCCGGCTGCCACTGGTCGGCCGGCCAGAAGCGCGAGGAGTCCGGGGTCAGGACCTCGTCGGCGAGGACGAGGGTGTCGCCGTCGAAGCCGAACTCGAACTTGGTGTCGGCCAGGATGATCCCCCGGTCCCGGGCGATGTCCCGGGCGCGCGAGTACACCGCGAGCGTGGCCTGGCGCAGCTGGGCGGCGGTCTCCGCGCCGACCTGGCGGGCCACCTCCTCGTACGAGACGTTCTCGTCGTGCTCGCCGACCTCGGCCTTGGTGGCCGGGGTGAAGATCGGGCCGGGCAGCTCGGAGCCGTCGACGAGGCCCTCGGGGAGGGCCAGGCCGCAGACGGTCCGCGACTCGTCGTACTCCAGCAGGCCGGAGCCGGTGAGGTAGCCGCGGGCCACGCACTCCACGGGCACCATCTTGAGCGACTTGCAGATCAGGGTGCGGCCCGCCCAGTCAGCGGGGGCTCCCGCGGGCAGTTCGGTACCGATCACGTGGTTGGGGGCGAGGTCGCGCAGCTGGTCGAACCACCACAGGGAGAGCTGGGTGAGGACTCGGCCCTTGTCGGGGATCTCCGTGGGCAGCACCCAGTCGAAGGCGGACATGCGGTCGCTGGCGACCATCACGAGGTCGCCCGCCTCGTTCTGGTACAGCTCGCGCACCTTTCCGGTGTGCAGGTGCACCAGGCCCGGAACCTCGATCGGTTCGGGCTTTTCTACGAATCCGGACACGGTTCCTCCCCGTGGCTCTGTCCAAGTGCCTCGATTCTCCCGTATGCGGGTGATCGGGGTGCGGCCAGGGGTCAGTCGCGTTTGCAGATGCGGTCCAGCAGGTTCGCCGTGGCCCGCTGGATGCGGGGATCACGGTGCCCGGGGCGGTCCAGGGACGGGGACCAGGCGAAGGTTCCGGAAGCGAAGACCCAGGCGCCGGAGGGAGCCCGGTAGAGCGAGGTCTCCTGGTGGCGCAGGACGCCGTCGTTGTCGGTGTAGGGGGAGTGGGCGAGCAGGATGCGCTCGTCGTGCTCGGGCAGCGGGGTGCGCGGGAAGTAGCGGTCCGCCTCTCCGGCGACCAGGCCGGCGATCTCGTCGCCCTCGTGCGCGCCGGTCGCCTCCCACAGCCAGTGGCCGCCGTTGCGGACGATCATCGGGTGCGGCTCGGGCACCCGGCCCGCGTACTGGATGCCGACCAGCTGCTGCTCGGGCCGGTCGATCTCGCGCCAGAGCACCGGCCGGCCCGGGCCCTTGCGCTTGCGGCAGGTCAGCAGCCGGTCCGGGACACCGGACGGGGACGGCCCCAGCTCCACCTGCCAGTACATGGTGTTCGCGGAGAGGAAGACCAGTGAGGTGCCGCGGTCCCGGGCGTCCTCGACGGCCCGGCGCATCGGCGCCGACCAGTACTCGTCGTGCCCGGGGAAGACCAGGCCCCGGTAGCGGGCGGGGTCGATGCGGCCGGCGTGCAGGTCACGGGCGTCGGCGTAGGCGAGGTCGTAGCCGTACCGCTCGGCCCAGCGGATGAAGTCGTAGGCGTGGCCGACGTGCAGGGGCAGGCCCGCGCCCGCGTACGGCCGGTCGAAGGAGACCGTGGTGGCGGCGTCGGCCTCGCCGAGCAGCCGGCCCCTCTCGTCCCAGGCGTGGTAGAGGCTGGCGCCGGTGTGGCCGTCCTCCGGGTAGAGGTTGTACGCCTGCCAGGTGATGTCGGGCAGCAGCAGGAGCAGGTCGGCGGGGTGGTCGTCACGGACCGTGAAGGGCACGTGGGAGCGGTAGCCGTCGGCGGTGGTCAGGACGGCCACATAGGCGCCGATGCTCCAGTAGGAGGGCACCTGGAGGCGCCAGGACAGCCACCAGTGGTGGCAGGAGACGGTGCGGTCGGCGGTCAGCGGCGGGGGCTGCACGATGCCGGACAGCCGGGGGCTGGTGGTGATCTTGGCGGCGCCGTCGCCGCCGTAGTGGCCGATGCGGTAGATGTCGACGCTGAACTCCTGCGGCGGATCGACCGTGATGTGGAAGTCGATCGCCTCGCCGGGCGTGACCGCGCCGGTGGAGGTGAACCCCTTGATCTGGCGGTGCACGTCGTCGGCCGAGCGGGGACCGGCCGTGGCCGCCCGCGGTGCCGGGACGCGCGCGCCGGCAGCTCCGGCGAGCTGCTGAGGGCTCGGGTCGACGTACCAGGGCACGACGTGACCGGTGTCGTCGAAGTACGTCTCGCTGCCGCGCAGCCAGGGCACCGGGCCCTGGCCGAAGGGGTCCGTGACGGCGTGCGCGAGTGCTCCGGACTCCCAGCGGCGAATGTGGTCCGAGGCCATGGTCGCTCCCCTCCCTCATGCCCCCGTGGCTGTCTCGGTGGTGCGCACTGTGCTCGGTGTGCTCGGCCGTGCTGTCGTATGTCGCGTGCCTTTGCCAAGGGCGTGGTCGGTCCCAGCACATCACATAACGCACGGGCTCGGTCACTACTCGTTGCGAATTGACCTGAAGTGGAAGTCGTCTTTCCGTTACGACGGTGAAAATGACGCTACGGCACGCGTCACACGAGCCGCACGGGCTTCTCCGGGCGTATTCCGGTCGCGGCCAGCCAGTCGCGCAGGGGGCCCGGGTCTCCCTCCTCGATCAGGCTGAGGACCTTCGGGGTCAGATCGGCGGCCCGCTCGCCGCCGAGCCGCAGGGACGGGCCGTCCAGCCAGTCCAGCGCGGGGACGGCGCCGGCGGTGTCGACGGCCGCGCAGCACACCATCGCCGTGAGGTGGTCGGTGAGCAGCTCACGGGCGGTGCGCTGGGGCTGGAGCGGGAAGGGCGGCAGTACGCAGTCGCAGGCGGTCCACAGGGCGCTGCCGGGGCTCGGACGGGCGGCGCCGCCCGCTTCCTCGGCGGCCTCCTCCCGGGCCAGCTCGGCGCTCAGCCCTGCGGCCAGGGCGGCACTGCGCTCGGTGGCGCGGTCGGCGTCCTCGTCGTCGTACGGGAGAGGGGCGCCGGGCTCGTCGTCCCCCGGGAGGAGGGCGCCGGGCTGGTCGTGGCCGGTGTCTTCGTGACCGGCGTCGTCGATGCGGCCGGATTCTTCGGTGCGGCCGGTGTCGTCGGTGCGGCCGGTTTCTTCAGCGCCGCCGGTGTCGTGGGTGCGACTGGTGTCGTGGGTGCGGCCGGATTCTTCGGTGCGGCCGGTGTCGTGGGTGCGGCCGGTTTCTTCAGCGCCGCCGGTGTCGTGGGTGCGACTGGTGTCGTGGGTGCGGCCGGTGCGGCCGGTGTCGTGGGTGCGGCCGGATTTCTCCGCCCCTGTCGCGGTGGGATCCGTGAGGTGGTCCAGGACGCGGGCCAGGTTGGGGCCGCCGGGGTCCGGGACTGCCGGGTCGAGGGAGGGGCGCACGCCGAGGAAGTCCAGGACGCGGTGCAGCCGGGCCGCGTCGGCACGCCAGGTGCGGTCCACGACCTCCTCCGGATACGCCTGCCAGTCCACCGGGGACCAGCCGGGGCGGGACTCGGCGGGGCCGCCGTGGAAGAGGTGGGCCGCGAGCAGCGAGGCGGCCTCGTCCACCGCGCCGGGCTCCTCCAGCAGATCGCAGGCCGGCCGCTCGCCGAGCCGAGAGGCGAAGCCGTCGGCCAGCCGGTCGCGGCGGGACAGCTCGGTGAGCGCCGCGACCACGCCCGCGTCCAGCCGGGACGGCCAGCGGCCCATGCGCCAGGCGGGCAGGGCGACCCTGGTCAGCAGCCGGTCCCAGCCGGCGTAGGCGAGTCCGACCTGCTCCTGGGCGACGATCCGCAGGCCGTAGTCGACCGCCTGGGCGCGCTCGGCCGCCGCCGCGGCGACCCCGCGCTCCATCAGCGTCGCGTGTTCCCGGCAGCCGCGCAGCAGCAGCCGGGCCACCCAGCCGAGGACCGCGCACGTCCCGCGCATCAGCGGGCAGCGGCCCGGCGTCGAGGCGACGGCCACGGCCGCGTCCAGCCCGCGGACGAAGCGGCGGGCGGCGGCTATGTCCGGCTGCGCCGAGGGTCCCGTGCCCGCGATGACCGGGGCGAGGACGGCGCGCAGCTCGCCGACGCGCATCCACCACAGGAACGGGGAGCCGATGACGAGGACCGGCGCGACCGGGGACCGGCGGCCGCCCGGGCCCGCTATCTCGTCGGGCGCCGGACGCGGGGGCGGGCCGTGCGCCGAATGGGTGCGGTCCTCCAGCCAGCTGTCGCAGTCCGGGGTGAGCGCTATGGCCGAGGGGGCCGGCACGTCCAGACGGTCGGCGAGGTCGCGCACCATCCGGTACAGGTCCGGGGCGGACTCCTCCGGGATCGGGACCGTGGGCGTCGTGGCGGGGCGGGCCCGGGCGACTACGACGGCGACAGCGGCCGCGGTCAGCAGCACCAGCACCGCGAGCACGCCGACGACCCACCGGGCCGTGTCCCAGCCCGGGCCGACGAAGTGGCCGGTGGAGGCGCCGGTCAGCAGGATCACCGCGGCGCCCGCCGGCAGCACGGCCACGGCCAGCGCCCGGCCCCGGACCCGCAGCACGGCGAGGGCCCGGGAGCGCGCGGCCTGCGCGCCCGCCTCCACACCGATTCCGGTCACGTGCCGACCTCGCCCCCTCCCTGCCGATCGCGTGCCGCCCTGGTCTTGTTCACTCCCCCACTGTGGCACCCGCCACCGACATCGCAATGCCGGTGGGCCAAGTGCCGGAACGCTTGCGCGGCACCCTAGTTGGGGCCCGGGCGCCAGTCAGCCGGATAGGCGATTGCTCACTCGATGGAATGGCTTTGGTCAGAGCTGGGTGACAGACAGCAAAGATCAGGCCCCGGATTTCGTCCGGGGCCTGATGCGATACGAGGATGTGCGGGGCGGCGCGCTCACCTGCGCCGTCGGCTCCCGGCCGGCGGCTGACGCGGGCGGCGTGCGGTCGACGGTGCGGCGAGCGGTCGACGCGTGCGGCGAGCGGTCGACGCGGGCGGGCTACGGCTGACGCGGGCGGCCAGCGGTTGACCGCAGCGGGTGGCGGCTGACGCGGGCGGCCAGCGGTTGACGCAGGCGGGCGGCGGGCGGCGGGCGGCGGGCGGCGGGCGGCGGGCGGCGGCTAAGCCTGTGCCGTCTCGGCCGCCTTCGCCGCGATGTCGGTGCGGTGCTGCGAGCCGTCCAGGCCGATCCGGCCGACGGCCCGGTACGCACGCTCGCGCGCCTCGGCCAGATCCGCGCCGGTGGCCGTGACGGACAGCACGCGTCCGCCCGCGCTGACGACCGCGTCGCCGTTCCGCTTGGTGCCGGCGTGCAGCACGTACGCGTGCGGGGCGTCCTCGGCCGCCACCGCGTCCAGGCCGGTGATCGGGTCCCCGGTGCGCGGGGTGTCCGGGTAGTTGTGCGAGGCGATGACGACGGTGACCGCCGCCTCCTCGCTCCAGCGCAGCGGTGCCAGGTCGGCGAGGTTGCCGGTGGCGGCGGCCATCAGGACGCCGCCCAGCGGGGTCTTCAGCCGGGCCAGCACGACCTGGGTCTCCGGGTCGCCGAAGCGGGCGTTGAACTCGATGACCCGGATCCCGCGCGAGGTGATCGCGAGACCGGCGTAGAGCAGCCCGGAGAAGGGCGTGCCGCGGCGGTGCATCTCGTCCACCGTCGGCTGGAGCACGGTCTCCAGGACCTCGTCGACCAGCTTCGGGTCGGCCCACGGCAGCGGCGAGTACGCGCCCATGCCGCCCGTGTTCGGGCCCTCGTCGCCGTCCAGGGCGCGCTTGAAGTCCTGGGCGGGCTGGAGCGGGACGACGGTCACGCCGTCGGTCACGGCGAACAGGGACACCTCCGGGCCGTCGAGGAACTCCTCGATCACCACGCGCTCGCACGCGGCGGCGTGCGCCTTGGCGGCCTCGATGTCGGAGGTGACGACGACGCCCTTGCCGGCGGCGAGACCGTCGTCCTTGACGACGTAGGGGGCGCCGAAGGCGTCGAGGGCCTCGGCGGCCTCCTCGGCGGTGGTGCAGACGTAGGAGCGGGCGGTCGGCACCGCGGCCCCCGCCATGACCTCCTTGGCGAAGGCCTTGGACCCCTCGATCTGGGCAGCCTCCCCGGAGGGGCCGAACACCGGGATGCCGGCCGCGCGGACGGCGTCGGCCACGCCGGCGACCAGCGGGGCCTCCGGGCCGACGACGACCAGTTCGGCACCGAGGCCGGTGGCCAGCGCGACCACCGCGGCGCCGTCGAGCGCGTCGACCTGGTGCAGCTCGGCGACCTCGGCGATGCCGGCGTTGCCGGGGGCGCAGTGCAGCGCGGTGACGTCGGGGTCGAGGGACAGGGAGCGGCACAGGGCGTGTTCGCGGGCGCCGCTGCCGATGACGAGGACCTTCACGGGGGCCAGCCTAATGGCAAGGTCACCGAAGACCGGGCCCCGGGTTTGTCGGTCTTTCCTCCAAACGCCGGATGCGGACGCCGCCGGCTACTCGTTGGAGAACTCCTCCACCACCGTCGCGCCCAGCTCGCGCACGATCAGCTCGTGACCTGACAGGGCCGACTCGTCGAGATCGGGGTCGTCGTCCTCGGGGATGTCGTCCTCGGGGGCGACGGGCGGCGGCTCGGGTGCGGCGGCCGGCCGGCGCGCCGGGGCGGGTGCGGCCGGGGCGCCGCCCTGGGGGGCGGCGGACGCCTGCGGGGCCGGCTGGGGGGCCGCGGGGCGGGACGCTGCCGGGGCGCCGTAGCCACCGCTCGGGGCGCCGTAGCCACCACCGGCGGGAGAGCCGCCGTAGCCACCACCGGCGGAGCCGCCGTAGCCACCGCCTCCGCCGCCGTAGCCGGGTGAGCCGCCCGGGGCGGGCGCGGCGGAGCCGCCGGAGGGGTCGACGACCGCCTCGATCTTCCACTGCACGTTGAACTGCTCGGCCAGCGCCTGTCGCAGCACGTCCTCGCTGCCGCTGCCGGAGAAGTTGTCCCGGGCGCCGGCGTTGACGAAGCCGAGCTGGAGGGTGGTGCCGTCGAAGCCGGTCACCTGGGCGTTCTGGCTGAGCAGGATCCAGGTGAAGCGGCGGCGGTTCTTGACGGCCTCCAGGATGTTCGGCCAGAGCGAGCGGGGGTCGAGGCCGCCGACGGGGGCGGCCGGGGCGGGCGCCGGGGCCTGGGCGGCGGGCGCAGTGGGGGCGGGGGCGGCACGCCCCGGCTGCTGCTGCGGCTGCGGCTGGCCGGGACCCTGCCCCTGACCCTGACCCGGTCCCTGTCCCTCGCCCTGGCCCGGCCGGCCGGTCGCCGGAGCGGCGGCCGTGGGCCAGCCACCGGGACGCCGGCCGCCGCCGGTGGGCGCGGCAGTGGGCCAGGCACCGGGCGCGGGCGCGGCCGGGGGCTGAGCCGTGGGAGCGGGAGCGGCTGCCGGGGCGGCGGAATCGGCTGCCGGGGCGACCGGGGCGGGGGCGGTGGGGGCCGGGGCGGGGGTCGCAGGGGCCGGGGCGGCAGCCGGAGCCGGCTCGAACGGGGCGGCAGGGGCCGTCGGGGCACCCGGTCCGGCCGGACCTGGAGCACCCGGAGCGCCCGGAGCACGGACGGCCGCTCGGGCCGCGGCGGGTCCTCCGCCGGGTGGCACGGACGGCACGGCGGACGGCACGCCGGCGGCCGCGCCCGGCACGTGGGCGCCGCCGTGGGCCTCGGGACCGGGGACGTAGCCCATGGCGGGTGCGCCGCCGCCGGCGGAGAAGCCGACGCCGCGCTCCAGGCGGTCGAGACGGGCCATCACGGACCGTTCGTCGCCGTAGGCGGCGGGGAGCAGGACGCGGGCGCAGATCAGTTCCAGCTGGAGGCGGGGCGAGGTGGCGCCGCGCATCTCGGTCAGGCCCTCGTTGACCAGGTCGGCGGCGCGGCTCAGCTCGGCCGCGCCGAACGTCTCGGCCTGGGCCTGCATCCGCTCCAGGACGTCGGCCGGGGCGTCGAAGAGCCCCTTGTCCACAGCGTCCGGCACGGCGGCGAGGATCACCAGGTCCCGCAGTCGCTCCAGCAGGTCGGCGACGAAGCGCCGCGGGTCGTTGCCCCCCTCGATGACCCGGTCGACGACCTCGAAGGCGGCGGCCCCGTCACCGGTGGCGAAGGCCTCCACGACGGAGTCGAGCAGGGACCCGTCGGTGTAACCGAGGAGGGAGGTCGCCATGGCGTATGTCACACCCTCCTCCCTGGCACCGGCGAGGAGCTGGTCCATGACGGACATGGAGTCACGCACGGACCCGGCGCCGGAGCGCACGACGAGCGGCAGCACGCCGTCCTCGACCGGGATGGCCTCCTTCTGGCACACCTCGCCGAGGTAGTCCCGCAGGGTGCCCGGGGGCACGAGCCGGAACGGGTAGTGGTGGGTCCGCGACCGGATGGTGCCGATGACCTTCTCGGGCTCGGTCGTGGCGAAGATGAACTTGAGGTGCTCGGGCGGCTCCTCGACGACCTTCAGCAGGGCGTTGAAGCCGGCCGACGTGACCATGTGGGCCTCGTCGATGATGTAGATCTTGTACCGGCTGCTCGCGGGGCCGAAGAACGCCTTCTCGCGCAGCTCACGGGCGTCGTCCACACCACCGTGGGAAGCCGCGTCGATCTCGATGACGTCGATCGAGCCCGGCCCGTTCCGTGCGAGGTCGCGGCACGACTGGCACTCCCCGCAGGGGGTCGGCGTAGGGCCCTGCTCGCAGTTCAGGCAGCGGGCCAGGATGCGCGCGCTGGTCGTCTTGCCGCATCCGCGCGGCCCGCTGAACAGGTACGCGTGATTGACCCGGTTGTTCCGCAGCGCCTGCTGCAACGGGTCGGTGACATGCTCCTGCCCGATGACCTCGGCAAAGGTCTCCGGGCGATAGCGGCGGTACAGCGCGAGAGACGACACGCATACGAGGTTAATGGCGCCCACCGACAACGGGCTCCGTCCACAGAGCCCGGGAACGCAAGGGCCCCCCACGCACCCGCCAGAGCCGACCTACCCTTGCTGCCTTCCGGCCCTGGGGGAGTTCAGTCAGATAGCGCCGCGTGAGGGGCTGTGCCCCACAGTACCCGATGGCGGCCGGTCGTCTGTACTCGATCCCGTCGGCGGTCGGACCCGAGGACGGCCTGCGGGAACGAGTTCGCGAGCACTCCCCTCGGTCATGTAATGTTTCCGGCGGAGGATTCGCCTAGAGGCCTAGGGCGCACGCTTGGAAAGCGTGTTGGGGGCAACCCCTCACGAGTTCGAATCTCGTATCCTCCGCCAGTGCCTCACCGGGCACGTTGTCGAAGGGCCCCACTGTTCGCAGTGGGGCCCTTCGACGTTGTCCGTCTCAGGTTCCGTCTCAGTTGGTTTTTTCCTGGGCGGCGGACGGCGCCCAGAGGACGTCTCCGACCTGCTGAGCGACCTTCCGGAGCATGACTCCGGTCACATGGGCGTGCCGGGCGTATGGATGTGCCGGGGCGGCTGAGTGCCGGGCGCCGTGAGACGCCCGTCCCGTACTCCGTCGGCTTATGCGTCGGACTCGTCGTCGGGCTGCGACCACCGCTTTCACGGACACGGCTGACGCATCCTTCACGTCGGAGCAGGGGGCAGCCTCGCGGCGCTGCGGGCCAGTGCACTGACCACCCACGTCCCTTCGCTGCATCGACGCCGAGGAGATCTGCCACCTTTCGTAGGGGCATTGGCTCTGCCAGCCACTGCGACAGTCGCCATGCGCTTGGGCTCATTCGGCTTCCTTCTGCGGTCCGTCGAGTTCGTCGGACTCACCCTCGGGCACCTGCTCCGAACCCGAGGCGAGGAACTCGCCCAAGAGCCCGAGGCGGTGCAAGGCAGCGCCCATGCGTTCGCCGCTGATGCGCTCCCACAACAAAGGGTCCATCTCGTCGACCACCTGGATGTCCGACTCGGTGCGGATGGGCGAGTAGCCGTCATCAAATCGGCTCGCGCGGTCGACAAGGCTATGCGGATCCGTCGTGCGCTCGGCCGGATCAGCCCGTTCCACCGCCCAGCCTGCCGCATTGGCAGACCGGACGACCTCGTCACGGACATCGTCGCCTTCCGCGGCCAGCGCCAGACCGTACAACGCACCGAACACCATGGCCGACCTCACCTCGGCGACGTCGACGCAGAGCCTTCTCGACACTCTCCCGGCCGATTTGCGGAGGTAGGGGACGACGAAATACAGCGCGAGCAACTGGCTGCTGAGCCAAGTTCGGCAGGTCGCTACGGGCATCGCGGCCTACGCATCGCCACAGCGCGTCCCGAAGAGCAACGTCGGTGGCATCTCGCGCCGCCGCATCCTTCGCCTCCGAGAGCGTGAGGTGCTCACCCACCGAACACTTCTCCCCGGGCGCATGTGGACATACCAACTGTCCGCTGAGCGACTGCGAAACCTTTAGCTCGATCGACCTGAAGACGTCTGCCGAAGGCAGCAGGGACACGGCCCCTCCTCTTGTGGTTCTACCAACGGCAGGATGCTCACCACCTCGAAGGGCAACTATCCCCACCAGCCGCTGCATGCGCTGGTGAGCGTGAACGACACGGGTGATCGAGTGAAACGATGTGGCCCAGCGATCAACGGTGGGGGAAGAATCCGGGATCAACCATCCGGATCCTGAGCCTGACTCGTTCTGAGACCCATGGTAAGGACCTTTGCACCAGGAGTATGGTCCCTTGTATGGCGACGAAGAAAGTCACGGTGACGATCCCCGAAGATCTCCTCAACGAGATTCGCGCCGACGCGGCTGAGCGGGGACTTTCGGCGTATGTAGCCGAAGCACTGCGGTTCAAGCGCGATCGGGACCGGCTGCTGGAGCTGGTCGACTGGCTGCAGGAGGAACACGGGCCGGTCACCGAGGACGAATGCGCGGCAGCCCTGGCGGAACTGAATGATCTCGACGCCGAGCACGAGCGCCGTCGCACCGCCGGAGGACACGATGCCGGAGAGGCGGCGTGAAGAAGCGCGCCGGTGAGCAGAGACAGCGGCCACTGCGCGTCTTCGTACTCGACTGCGAAGCCCTGTCCCTGGCCGTGCGCGGCGACCGCAAGATGATCGCCTGGCTCGACCTCGCGGCCGGGGGTGAGGCCGAGGTGGTGACATCTCCCATGACGCTCGTCGAGGCGTACGACGGCAGAACCACCGAACAGCGCTGGGACTGGGTGCTCTCCCGGCTCAACGTCGCCGAGGTCGGAAAGGACGAGGCCCGCCAGGCCCGGCGTCTCCTGGCCGACGCCAAGCTGCACGGTCACAAGTACGCGATCGATGCCGTGCTCGCTGTCATCGCACGCCAGCAGAAGGGTCAGGTCACCGTCTTCACCTCGGACGTAGACGACCTGGAGAAGCTCCTCCCGGACACCATCGTCGTCAAGAAGGTATGACCCGGCGCCCTGGTCTCGGTTCTGGTCTCATTCATCTCCGTCCAGCACCGTCCGCCACCCTCCCAATGCCTCATTCCGCCGCAGGTCAGGACGCCCTCGATCGCCGCCGAACCCCCAGACAACGTTTGGAAAGCGTGTTGGGGGCAACCCCTCACGAGTTCGAGCCTGCGCCGGGCACCTCCCGGAGGGCGTCTGCGACCTGCCGAGCGACCTTGCGGAGCATGACTCCGGTCACATGGGCGTGCCGGGCGTATGGATGTGCCGGGCGTATGGATGTGCCGGGCGGCTCGGTGTGCCGGGCATATGGGTGTGCCGGGCGGCTGAAAGTGCCGGGCGCCGTGAGACGCCCGTCCCGTACTCCGTCGGCCTATGCGTCGGACTCGTCGTCGGGCTGCGACCACCGCTTGATGATCTTCGCCGGGGATTCCGGGGCCGGCCACACCTGGATGCGGACCCGCTCGGTGGTTTCGGGGCTCTCGTCGGAGTCGACGTCGGCCTCGGTCGCCCGCGCCAGGTTGCTCCGGGACACGCGAACGCGGTTCCAGCCCGGCGGGACCTCGAACGTGGCCGCGTCGGGGGCGTAATCCGTGCCGCCCTGAACCGCCAGGCGCCCCGACGGCACATCGAGGCCGGCCTCCACCACGTGATCGAACTCCGAGCTGTCGTCACCCGGCTCCTGAGGCAGGACGACGACAGTGACGGACACGTCGACATTGACGGCCGTGCCGATGCCCAGCGCATGCCGCGCAACCGCGAGCTGGTCGGCAACGGCCTGGTCCGTCCATGCGTCGCTCAGATCACCGTCCGCGACCGCGTCGGACACGTGCAGCTGGAAGTAGTCGGCGAAGAGGGTCAGCTCTGTCGTTGTCGTCATGGCTGCACAGTGCCATGCGTCGCCGACGGCCGCGGACGCGGCGTCGTCGCCGGCGGTGTCCGCCTCCGCCGTGGGCCTGTGCGCGGCGCGGTGCACGGCCTCCCGCAGGCTCCGAGGCGGCTGCTGCGCGAGCGCGGCCACGCGCCGCCGCAGCTCATCGGCCTCCCGCCGGCGCTCCCGCTCCCGGGCCGGGTCCGGCCGCCCGTCCCCGTCCGGGGTCTCGGCGTCCTCACCCTGGTCCAAGGCCCCGGCGCTCTCGTCCCGGCCCGTGGTGTCGGTGTTCTCGTCCCGGCCCGGAACGTCGGTGTTCCCGTCCCGGCCCGAAACGTCGGCGCTCTCGTCCCGGCCCGGAGCGTTGGCGCTCTCGTCCCGGCCCGTGGTGTCGGTGTTCTCGTCCTGATCCAGGACCGCGTCGGCGTTCTCGTCGGGGGCCAGGGGCTCGGCCCAGGGCGTGCCCGTGTCGTTGCTCTTGTCCTCGGCGTCCATCGCGACCTCCCAGGGCCAGACGGCTGAGGGCTCCGTCAGGCATTGTCCTCCCTACCGCCCTCCCAGGCGCCGGCCAGTGGGTCGGCGCTCCTGAGCCGGTCGATCTGCCGGCGCCATGCCTCGGCGCGGGCCCGCGTGGACTCCTTGGCCTGCGCGGTGAGCTCGCGGGCGGCGGTGAAGCGCTCGGTGTCCGGCGTGTCGCGCGCGATACGGCTCACGGTCTTGGTCGCGGCGTCGACGGCCGCGCGGATCGAGCGGCCGGTGAGACGGCCGAGCTTGCGGAACTTCGGCCGGTCACCGGAGAACCAGGTCTGCTGCCACCACTCGCCGGTGACCGGGTCGCGCCAGGTGATGTAGCCACCGCGCAGGATCTGGCGGGGCTGCTTGATGTGCCCGCCGAAGCTGTAGCGGACGCCGTCGGCCGCGACGGGGTCGTAGAAGCGCGGGGTGAAGAAGTCGGAGACGAGCATGCCGTTGACGGTGTAGCCGAACTCGGCGGCCTCCGAGGGGTCGGCGACCTCGACGAGGAATTCGACCACGCCCTGATCCGGGTGCGGGGAGGTACCCGCGATCAGGCGGTCGCCCAGCGGGTCGGCGAGCATTTCGAGCATCTCGTGGCTCGCGGTGAGCGACCAGCTGTCGCTGAACTCGATCAGCGAGAAGGGCTGGCCGTTCTCGTCCAGGTGGAACCCGGCGGCATCGGGGACGTCGTCGACCACGATCAGCGGCCAGTACCCGACGGGCACGTCCTCCAGCCGGTCGAAGGCGTCCACGGTCGCGGTGACCTGCCACATGGGGTTGAAGTCCCGGGTGGCCTGCTTCTGCAGCGCGGCGGCCACCCGGCTCAGTGCCGAGGCGCTGATCCGCGTGGCCTCGGTGAGCGAGACGAGCGCGAGATGGGTGATCAACATAGCGGCACTGTGCAGCGTGTCCGGCCGGGCCGGGAGGATGGCGCACCAGGCACCGCGGAGCGCTCACCCGGACAGCCCGCCGCCCACCGCGGACAGCGGCGCACCCGCCCGGACGGCCCGCCGCGGGAAGCCGGTCGCCCGGACGGCCCGCCGCGGGGAGCCGGTCGCCCGCCGGGGAGGCCCCAGCCGCCTCGCGGGGGAACCGCACGCCTCCCCGCGTGCCGTCGTCGCCGTCCACCGCGGCCGCGCGCGGCTGGGCGCTGAAGCGGCTGGGCGAGCCCATCGCCCTTCGGCAGCCGGCCGCGGGTCCGGCTCGGCGGGTCACCGGCGGGTCCGGCTCAGCGGGTGACCCGTACCGGCGCCGAGACCGTCACCTGGTCCACGTCCGAGACGCGGACCGTCGCCTTCAGGGTCCAGGTGCCGGGGAGGGGGAGGGTGAAGGCGTCGGCGGCCCAGTAGCCCCCGCGGTCCGTGACCTTCGTGTCCAGGGGGCCCAGGTGCCGGGCCGGCAGCGTCAGGGTGACGCGGAGTTCGGGGACCGAGGCGAAGCCGCCGTCGGGCCCGTAGACCACCGCCTGGACGAAGTTCCCGCCGACCCGTCCCGGGTCCAGGGTGATCTGGACCCTGCCCCGGCGGCCGGGGGCGCCGACGTCGAAGGGGATCGTCGTGACGGACGCCGTGGGGATGCCGGCCGTCGCGGGCACGGGGGCCTGCCGGGCGGACTCCACCGCCGCGCGGCCGGGCACGGTGCTGGTCAGGAGGGTGGTCAGGGCCAGCACCACTCCGGCGGCCACCGCCTCCGCCAGGACCGAGCGGCGCAGGAGGTGCACCTGGGTGACGGGGGCGGGGCCGGGCGCGGGTTCCGGGGGGAGCGGCGGGCCCGCGGCCGGTTCCGGGACGCGAGCGCGGACCGGTGCGGCCGCCCGGACGGCAGGTTCCGGGACGCGGGCGCGGACCGGTGCGGCCCCCCGGACGGCAGGTTCCGGGACGGGGGCGCCCGCGGCCGGTTCCGGGACGCGGGCGCGGGCCGGTGCGGCCGCCCGGGCCAGGCGCTTGGTCCAGGTGCGGGAGCAGGCCGCCGCGAGGAGCAGCGCGATGACCGCCGCCAGCTTGGCCAGCAGGGTGCGGCCGTAGGTGGTGTCCGTCAGGGCCTGCCAGGAGCCGAGGCCCCGCCAGGACTGGTAGACGCCGGTAACGGCCAGGACCGCCACCGAGGCGGAGGCCAGCCGGGAGAAGCGGGCCGTGACCGAGGCCGGCAGCCCGGCCGGTGCCGCGGTGGGCCGCAGCGTCCACAGCAGGGCGGCCAGTCCGCCCAGCCAGGCCGCCATGGCCAGCAGGTGCAGGGTGTCCGAGGCGATCGCCGCCGGGACCTGGATGCCCGCCGAGGCGTGATCGGACGCGGACCAGGTCAGGGACAGGGCGACGGCGAGGGACGCGGCCGCCGCGAGGGTGGCGCGGCGTGGCAGCCGGGTGCGGCGGGTTCGCAGCAGGACCGCGCAGACCGCCGCCAGGAGCAGCAGCACCGTACGGGCCAGGAGCAGCAGGCCGGGGCGCGTCGTCGCCGTGTGGGTGAGGGAGGAGAGGGCGAGGGCCGTCGCCGGGGCGGTGCCCTCCTCGTACGGCGCCCGCAGGAGGTAGAGGGCGGCCGTGGCGGTGAGGAGCGTGACCACGGCGGCCAGGGCGGGGGTGCGCAGGTGGGCCGTCGTGGGCGGGCGGCAGTAGGCCACGAACGCGGCCGTGCCGAGGAGCAGGGCCAGGGAGAGGTAGGCGAGGTAGCGCGCGATCGTGTGCAGGGCCGTGGTCACCGGGTTCTCGGTGCGCTCCGGGAGCGGAGCGGCCGGTGCGGCGGTGCGTTCGCGCACCGAGAAGGTGAGGGCGCCGGAGATCGGGTGGCTGTCGGCCGACACCACCCGCCAGGCGACCGTGTAGGTGCCGGTGGCGAGCCGGGCGGGAAGGGTGACGCGGGCCGTGTCCGAGCGGCCGGAGGCGTGCCCGGCGGGGCCGGTGCGCAGGCGGTGGTTGTCGGGGTCGTAGATCCGGAAGGAGTCGGTCAGCAGGCCGACCGACTCGGTGAAGGTGAGGGTCACCTCGCGCGGCGCGGTGCGCAGGACGGTTCCGTCGGCGGGGTCGGTGGCGCGCAGCACGGCGTGCGCCGAGGCGGGGGCGGCCGCGCCGAGGACGAGGCCGGACAGCAGGACGGGGAGGAGCAGGAGCACGGCCCCGAGCAACCGTGCGGGCCGGTGTGGTCGTCGCGGTCCCCGGTGTCCGTCGCGCAGCACCCTCAGCCTCCGCCCCTCTGTGCTTCCGTGCTCCCTGACAGGGCCTCCCTACAGGTACGCGGGGAACGGCCCTTGTGCTCACCGGACCGGCGCGCCCGGGTCCGCAGCCGTCGCCACCGGGGCAACCCGGCCTTCCCGGGTCTTCGGGCGTCGTCCCTCGGGGACGACCGGCGCGCTCGGGGCTGCGGGTGTCGTCACTCCGGGAAGGCCACCGCCCTCTCCAGGAAGGCGAGTTGGGCGTGCTTCTCCGGCAGGTACACATCCGGCAGGTCGACCTCGGGCAGGACGACCTCGGGACCGCGGCGGAAGCCCTGGCGTTCGAAGCGGGTGATCGCCTTGACGTTGCGCACGTCCGGGTCGACCACGATCCGCCGGCGGTCCAGGCCCAGCAGCGCGTACGTCGTCAGCACCCGCAGCAGGGCGCACGTCCAGCCGTGGCGCGGGCCGTCGGGGCCGGCGGGGGCGACGATGAGGTGCACGCCGAGGTCGCCGGGGCGGACGTCGTAGCACTCGCCGACCCGGTCCGCGGACGGCTCGTACGTCTGGAAGAGGGCGGCCGGCTCGCCGTCCTTGGTGGCGAGGAAGGCGTGGTGGGTGTCGAGCGTGGCCAGGTGGGCGTAGATCTCGGCGACCTGGTCCCTGGTGAGGCCGTTCATGCCCCAGAACGCGGCGCGTTCGTCGCTCACCCAGGCGTGGATCACGTCCGCGTCGCCCTCCGGGTCGAGGGGGCGTACCCGGACGGTGCCGAAGCCGTCGATGTGCTGGACGTGCAGGTCAGTCATGGGCTTCCTCGGTGGATTCGGTGGTGGTCGGGTCGGCCGGCTCGGGGGTGAGCAGGGCCCAGTCGGTGACCACCGGGGCCAGTTCTCCCGCGAGCCACAGCGGGAGCTGGTCGCGGTGGTGGGCGGAGCCGGGCACCCCGTCGGCGCCGAAGGGGACGACCCAGCGGCTGTTGGCGCGGTCGGCCAGGTCCCAGACGTAGCGGGCGGCCGGACCCCGTGCGGCGCGGTCGGTGAGGCCGGGGACGGCCGAGGTGCACAGCACGCAGTCGTGGTCGCCGCCGAGACCGGGTGCGGCGGCCTCGTCCGTCGTGTGCGGCTCGTCCGGGAGGGCCTTCCAGGGGGCCAGGCGGTGGGTGGCGGCCCAGGGGCGGGCGGGCGGTGCGGCGGCCACCTCCTCCAGGGCGGTACGGACGGCTGCCGCGCGGTCGATGCCGTACACGTCCTCGGCGCGCAGGAGGTGTTCGAGGGCGTAGCCGATGCGGGGGACGAGGGCAAGCCAGGGCAGCAGAAGGTCCGGGTAGGCCGGGGGCTGGGCGAGCGGGGCGAAGACCGGGTGCGCGGCGAGCTGCCGTACGACCGCGCCGCGCACCGCCGCGTACGCCGCCGCTTGGGTGCTGTCCGCCTCCATGCGGCGGTTCCAGGCGACCAGGCGGTCGCGCAGGTCCGCCGCGGCGGGGGTGAGGCCGGCGAGGGACGCGAGGTGGTCCAACAGGGGCGCGGCGGAGGCGAGGTGCGTGTCGGTGTGGATCGCGGGCATGCCGTCGGCGGTCCAGGTGCGGCGGGCGTCGAGCAGGGCGCGGATGCGGTCGGCTCGGTGGGGCGGGGCGAACTCGACGCCGAGGGGGGTGGCCAGGCCGCGGGCGTTGGCCATCACCGCGATGCCGTCGGCCGGTTCGGCGTACGGCGTCTCGTGCGTGCCGTGCCAGTCGTGGCCGGGTTCCCAGGCGGGGACGGGGTGGAGGCGGTTGGCCCGGGCGCGGACGGGGACCTTGCCGGCGACGCGGTGCAGGGTGCCTCCGGCGGTGTCGGCGGCCTGGACGACGTTGACCGGCTCGGTCCAGGCGTCCAGGGCCCTGTCGATGTCGCCGACGCCGCGGGCGCGGAGGAGGGGGAGGAGGGCGCTGAAGCCGAGGTCCTCCGTCACCCGGGGCGGATAGCGCAGGGCCAGCGCCTCGGCTTCACCGCCGGCACCGGCGTGCCTCCCGCCCGCATCACCGGTGCGGCTCTCGCCACCGGGTGCGGTCGGGCCCTGCACGGCACCACCGGGTCCGGGCGGCCCCAGCACAGCGCCACCGGGTCCGGGCGGCCCCAGCACGGCGCCACCGGGTCCGGGCGATCCCAGCACGGCGCCACCGGGTCCGGGCGATCCCAGCACGGCGCCACCGGGTCCGGGCGATCCCAGCACGGCGCCACCGGGTCCGGGCGGCCCCAGCACGGCGCCACCGCCGCCGGCGGTCTCCGCTGCGTGCCCGGGAACCCCCGCCGCCGGCCCCTCCCCGCCACGCCGGGGCCCGACGGCACCGGGCCCTTGCGGGGCCCGCCCGCTGTCAGGCGCCGGTTCCTCGGGGACCCGTGCCGTGAAGGCGTCCAGGCCGTCCGGTCCTCCGGCGATGACCGGGCCCCGGGCCGTCTCGATGATCTCGATCTCCACCGTCGGCTCGCCCGCGATCTCCACCGTCTCGGTGTGGCGGGCGGCCCGGTGCCAGGTGCCGTCCGGGCCGAGGGCCTCGATGCCCGCGCCGGTGCGCCTCAGCCGTTCCCGGTAGAGGTCCTGGTAGTCGGCCATGGCGTTGGTGATGGCCCAGGCGGCGGTGCCGGTGTGGCCGAAGTGGGCGATGCCGGGGACGCCGGGCACGGCCAGGCCGACCACGTCGAACTCCGGGCAGGACAGGCGGATCTGCTGGTAGACGCCCGGGTCCTCGATGAAGCGGTGCGGGTCGCCGGCGATGAGGGCGTGGCCGGTCGCGGTGCGCTCACCGGTGACGAGCCAGCCGTTGCTGCCGGCGGTGCCGGGCCCGTCGGTGGCGAACAGGCCGACCGCATCGGGGCCGAGGTGCCGTATCGCCTGCTCGCGCCAGAGCTTGGCCGGGAAGCCGGCGAACAGGATGTGCGTGCCGAGCCAGACCCCCAGCGGCGTCCAGGGCTGCCAGCGGCCGGGGGCCAGAGCGGTGCGGGCGAACTCGGGGGCGCGGCGGGCGCCGGCGGCCAGTCCCTCGGTGACGCCGTCGGCGTACGCCCGCACCCACGCGGCCGTCTGCGGGTCCCGGCGTTCCAGCGCGGCGAAGCAGCGGCGGGCGGTGTCGTCCAGCCGGGCCCGGCGGGCGAAGACGTCCCAGGACAGGGCCTCGGCGCCGAGGAAGGAGGCGGAGGTGCCCTGGGCGCGGTGGCGTTCCACCTCCAGTTGCCAGGCCCGGTCGTGGGCGGTGACCCGGCCCTGGGCGCGGGCGAGTTCACGGATGTCGGACGCGCGCAGATGGGGAATGCCCCAGGCGTCGCGGTAGATCTCGATGGTCACCCCGGGACCCCCTGTGCTTTAGGTTAGCCTTGCCTAACTTATCTGTGGCGGAATCGTACGCGAACGTTGGAGGGGTCATGGGCCAGGGGCGGGGCTGGGAAGGCGCGGTCCTCAGACTGCTGCGCGCGAAGGACTTCGTGCTGACCGTCCTCGACACCGAGGACGTGACCCCGCACTACCGGCGCCTCCGGCTGAGCGACGGCGGGCTGCTCGCCGCGACCGGCGTCCACCCCACGATGTGGGTCCGGCTGTGGTTCGCCGCCGACGGCCGCCCGCACCAGCGGGCCTACACCCTGGTCGATCCCGACCCGGCCGCCGGCACCTTCGGCCTGGAGTTCGCCCTGCACGAGGGCGTGGCCTCGGACTGGGCCCGGGCTGCACGGCCCGGCGACACCATCGAGGCCACGGTCCACGGCACCGGCTTCCAGGACCCCGACCCGGCGCCCTCGCACCTCGTCGCGATCGGCGACCCGGCCTCGCTGCCCGCCATCAACTCCCTGCTCGGCGCCCTGGGTTCCGCCCCCGCCACCGTCTGGTTCGAGGGAGAGCCGGCGGGGCTGCCCAGCCGGACCGAGGCCGGCCGGCACGAGATACGGCCGGTGCCCCGCCGGGACGCGGGCGCCCACCTGGTGGAGCGCGTACGCGCCGAACTGCCCGCCGTCCTCGCCTCCACCCCCGACCCCTACGTCTGGATCGCCTGCGACACGGCGACCACCCGCACGCTCGCGGCCTACGTCCGCAAGGACCTCGGCGTGCCGAAGCAACGGGTGCACGCCCTGGGGTACTGGCGCACGGCCTGATCGACGGACCTGGACGGACGGACCTGATCGGACGGGCCTGGACGGACGGGCCGGGCGGGTGAACCCGGGTGGGCCGGGCGAGTGGGCGGGTACGGCGGGCGCGCGGGATCATCGACGCATGGACGTCACCCTGCACCTCGCCCAGGACCCCTCGGCCGACGCACTGCTCGGGCGGTCCCCGCTCGCCGCGCTGACCGGGATGCTGCTGGACCAGCAGATCCCGATGGAGTGGGCGTTCAAGGGCCCTCGGACCATCGCCGACCGGCTCGGCACGGAGGACCTGGACGCGCACGAGATCGCGGTGATGGATCCGGAGGCGTTCGCCGCGCTGCTCTCCGAGAAGCCCGCGGTGCACCGCTACCCGGGCTCGATGGCGAAGCGGATCCAGCAGCTGTGCCAGTACCTCGTCGAGCACTACGACGGGGACGCGGAGGCGGTCTGGCGGGGCGTCGGCAGCGGGACCGAGCTGCGGCGGCGGCTGGAGGACCTGCCGGGGTTCGGCAGGCAGAAGGCGCAGATCTTCCTGGCACTGCTCGGCAAGCAGCTCGGGGTCGCCCCCACGGGATGGCGGGAGGCCGCCGGGGCCTACGGCGAACCGGAGTCCTTCCGGTCCGTCGCCGACATCACCGGCCCCGAGTCGCTGGTGAAGGTGCGCGCGCACAAGCAGGAGATGAAGGCGGCCGCGAAGGCGGCGAAATCGGCGAAGAAGTAGGAGCGCGGCCGCCGCGGACGGGACCGCGTCACCCGCTCGGCCCACCCTGGTGGCCCCCGCCGCCCGGCCGGTCCGAGCATGGGGCATGACCGACATGTCCAGCAGCGGCCCGGACCGGGACCGCGCCTACGACGACCGGCGGGTCCACGAGGCGGCGTCCGGCGGCCACCCCGCGGCCGAGCCGGTCCGCGGCCACCACGAACCGGAGCCGCCACTCGAGGGTCCGCTGCACGCCCTGTCCCGGGCTACCTGGCAGATCGTCCTGATCACCGGGGTCGGCTCCCTGGTACTCGGCATCCTGGTGCTGGTCTGGCCGGACGAGTCCCTGCTCGTCGTCGGCGTGCTCTTCGGCCTCTACCTGCTGTACAGCGGTGTGCTCCAGCTGGTGTCCGCCTTCGGCACGCACCAGGCGACGTCGCTGCGCGTGCTGGCCTTCATCAGCGGCGCGCTGTCGATCCTGCTCGGCCTGGTCTGCTTCCGCGGGCCCATGCAGTCGATCCTGCTGCTCGCCCTGTGGATCGGCATCGGCTGGCTGTTCCGCGGGATCACCCAGACCGTGGCCGCCGTGCACGACTCCCGCATGCCCGCCCGGGGCTGGCAGATCTTCCTCGGGATCGTCACCTTCATCGCCGGGATCGTGCTCATCGACTCGCCGTTCGAGTCGATCGCGGTGCTGACCCTCGTCGGCGGGATCTGGCTGATCGTGGTGGGGGTCGTGGAGATCGTCACCGCCCTCCGCATCCGCGGCCGGGCACGGCGGGTGCCGCGGACGGTGTGACCCGTCGTCAACCTCCCGTGCCACGCGTACGCCGAGCGGGCGGATCTCGTGCCCGGCGTGCAGCCCTCCCCGCCCGCCCCGGGGAGACAGAGGGCATGAGCAGGAGCACGAGCACGGCCCGCAGCCGCACCTGGCTACGGGTCCTCGCGCTGCTCCTCGCCCTGTGGGTGCCCGGCGCCCATGTGCCGGCCCAGCCGGTCCCGGACCTCGCCGTGGCCGCCGAGAGCGACGGGCACGACATCCTCGACACACCCCTCCGGCCGCCCGCCCGCGCCGTCCACCGGGCCGACGCGCCCGAGCGCCTCGCGCCCCTCCCCGGCCCGGCGCCCGCCCGCCCGGCGGCCCGCCCGCGTCCCGCCGCGCCCCGGATGCCGTCCACCCCGCCCCTGCTGCGCACGGTGGTGCTGCGCTGCTGACGGGCCCGCGCCCCCGCGAGGTCAGTCGGCTCGACGCAAGGAGCAGCACAGTCATGCCCAAGGATCCCTACGCCGTCCTGCGCGCACTGCTGCGCGCGGAGGCCCGGCGCGGTACGGCGCCCAAGCCGGACCAGCGGACACCGCAGCAGCAGCGGCCACCGGAGGACCGGGACCGCTGAGCGGACCCCGGCGGGGGCGGGCTACCGTCTCCGCCGGGCGGTGCCGAACAGGGAACGGGTGATCTCCCGGCCGAGCTGGGTGCCGACCGAGCGGGCCAGGGACTTGAACATCCCGCTGCCCACGACCTGTTCGACCAGGGACGGCTCGTCCCGGGCCGCCGCCGTGGGCTTCGGTGTCCGCGCCGCTTCCGCCGGCCGGGCGGCGCCCAGCTTCTCGTACGCCGACTCCCGGTCCACAGCCTGTGCATAACGTGCGTGGAGCGGGGAGCCGCCGACCGCACGGTCCAGTTCGGCGGCGTCGAGCGGGCCCATCAGGGACTCCGGGGAGCGCAGCCGGGTGGCGGCGACCGGGGTCGGGGCGCCGGTCTCGCCGAGCACGGTCACCACGGCCTCGCCGGTGCCCAGGCCGGTGAGGAGTTCCTCCAGGTCGTACGCCGACCTGGGGAAGGTCCGCACGGTCGCCTTCAGGGCCTTCGCGTCGTCGGGGGTGAAGGCGCGCAGGGCGTGCTGGACGCGGTTGCCGAGCTGGCCGAGGACCTCGCCGGGCACGTCCTTCGGGGTCTGGGTGACGAAGAAGACGCCGACGCCCTTGGAGCGGATCAGCCGGACCGTCTGCGTGACGGAATCCAGGAACGCCTTGGAGGCGTCGTCGAACAGCAGGTGTGCCTCGTCGAAGAAGAACACCAGCTTGGGCTTGTCGGCGTCGCCGACCTCGGGCAGGTCGTGGAAGAGGTCGGCGAGCAGCCACATCAGGAAGGTGGAGAACAGCAGCGGTCTGTCCTGCACCGCCGGGAGTTCGAGGACCGAGACGATCCCCCGGCCGCCCTCACCCGTGCGCAGGAAGTCCGCCGTGTCGAACTCGGGCTCGCCGAAGAAGTCCGCCATGCCCTGCGCCTCGAAGGCCGTGAGCGAGCGCAGGATCACCCCCGCCGTGGCCGTGGACAGTCCGCCGATGTTCCTCAGCTCGGCCTTGCCCTCGTCGGAGGTGAGGAAGGCGGCCACCGCCCTGAGGTCCTTGAGGTCGACCAGCTCGAGGCCCTTGGTGTCGGCGTAGTGGAAGATCAGGCCGAGGGACTGTTCCTGCGTCTGGTTCAGCCCGAGCACCTTCGCCAGCAGCACCGGGCCGAAGCTGGTGACGGTGGCCCGTACGGGAATGCCGTGGCCGAGACCGCCGAGCGCGAAGAACTCCGCCGGGCAGCCCGCCGGGGTCCACCGCTGGCCCACGTCGGCGGCCCGCCCGTCCACCCGGGCGTTCGGCTGCCCGGGGCGGGCGATGCCGGACAGGTCGCCCTTGATGTCCGCGAGGAACACCGGCACGCCCTGCGCCGACAGCTGCTCGGCGATCAGCTGGAGGGTCTTGGTCTTGCCGGTGCCGGTGGCGCCCGCGACCAGGCCGTGCCGGTTGAGCACGGTCAGCGGGATGCGGACCGGCGCGCCGGCGTGGCAGCGCCCGTCCCACAGGAGGGCGCCGAGGTCGAGCGCGGGGCCGGTGAAGGCGTAGCCGGAGGCGATCTCCTGGGCCGGGGCGGGCAGGCCGGCGGCCCTCTCGGGACCTGCGGGGGGCACGGTCTCGCTGTCGCTCATCTCCGGCCCCTGTTCCCGTAGTAGCCCATATGACCGTTTTGCTACGTCTTTTCAAGCGTCGCACTCCGCCGCCATGGCTGCGCCCGGAACGTCTTGACCGGTAGGCTTTCCGTGTGATCTTCAAGCGCATCGGAAACGGCCGGCCGTACCCCGACCACGGCCGGGAAAGCACCCGGCAGTGGGCGGACGTCGCGCCGCGCCCGGTCCGCCTCGATCAGCTCGTGACGACCAAGCAGCAGCTCGATCTGGAGACCCTGCTGGCGGAGGACTCGACGTTCTACGGCGACCTCTTCGCGCACGTCGTGAAGTGGCAGGGCGACCTGTACCTGGAGGACGGGCTGCACCGCGCGGTCCGCGCCGCCCTCCAGCAGCGCCAGGTGCTGCACGCACGCGTGCTCGAACTCGACTGACCCGGCGCGACACGGCCGTTGGCCCTTTCGGGTTCCGCTGAACGGCATCGGCTGATCATCTGATAGGCATTGCCGCTCAGGCGCACTACGCTGCGTTCATGAGCATGCTGACTCCCCCGGGCATGGGCGGCCAGTACCGGATCACGGGGGGCAAATACCCTCGGATGCGTCCGCCCCGCCGGCGCGGCAGGCGCGTGGCCGCCGTCGTCGCGTCCGTCGCCGTGCTCGGCCTGATCGGCTGGGGCACCCTGCAGCTCATCGACGTCTTCACCGGGGGCGACAACCCGACGGTGACCGGCCGTACGGCGGACTGCCGGACCAAGACCGAGGCCGCCCCGGCGGTCCAGGTGAGGAACCTGCCGAAGCCCGGCCGGATCACCGTGAACGTCTACAACGCCACCCAGCGCACCGGGCTCGCCAAGAAGACCGCGGACGAACTGAAGAAGCGCGGCTTCCGGATCGGCGCCGTGGGCAACGCGACCAAGCAGTACGACCGGAAGGTCAAGGGCACCGGACTGCTCCTCGGCTCCCCCGCCGCGCAGGACACCTCGCTGCGGGTGCTCGGCACGCAGCTCGCCGGTGCGCGGTCGCGCGCCGACGGCCGCAAGGGCGCCGACCTCGACCTGATCATCGGGGACGGCTTCACGGGCCTGACCCGGCAGACCGCCGCCGATCAGGCCCTGACGGCCCTGACGGCCCCGGCACCGACGGCGGTCACGAAGAAGAGCTGCTGACCGGCGCCCCCGTCAGGGGCGCGCGGCTTCGTCGGCTCGGGGCTCCGCCGCATGGGCGCGGCCGGCCACACGGCACCCGCCGCGGCCGGCCGACGGGGAACGGACCCGCACCCGCGAACGGCGCGGTCCGCCCCCGGACGGGCGCGCGGACTACTCCGCCGCCCCGTACAGCCGGTCTCCCGCGTCCCCCAGCCCCGGCACGATGTACCCGAGCTCGTTGAGGTGGTCGTCGACGGCCGCCGTGACGACCGTCACCGGCGTGCCCGCCAGCTCGCGCTCCATGAGCTCGACGCCCTCCGGGGCGGCGAGCAGCACCACGGCCGTCACGTCGTCCGCGCCGCGCTTGATCAGCTCCTGGATCGCCGCGACCAGGGTGCCGCCGGTGGCCAGCATCGGGTCGAGGACGTACACCTGGCGGCCCGAGAGGTCCTCCGGCATGCGCGAGGCGTAGGTGGACGCCTGGAGCGTCTCCTCGTTGCGGATCATGCCCAGGAAGCCCACCTCGGCGGTCGGCAGCAGCCGGACCATGCCGTCCAGCATGCCGAGGCCGGCCCGCAGGATCGGCACCACCAGCGGGCGGGGGCGGGCGAGCTTGACGCCCGTGGTCCGGGCGACCGGCGTGTTGATGTCGACGGCCTCGGTGCGCACGTCCCGCGTGGCCTCGTAGGCGAGCAGGGTGACGAGTTCGTCGGCGAGCCGCCGGAAGGTCGCGGAGTCGGTGCGCTGGTCGCGCAGCGTGGTGAGCTTGTGGGCGACCAGGGGGTGGTCGACGACATGGAGACGCATGCCCCTAACGGTACCTGCGTCACGCGTCACCCTCGCGCTGGCGTCAAACCGGCCATCCGGGGGAAAGTGGGAGGGACGGACTGGGGTGGTGTGACGTGCCTGACCTGCCTGACCTCCCCGCGGACGCCTCCGGGCCCACCGCCGACACGGCCGGCCCCACGGGGAGGTCCGCGCGGAAGGATCCCGACAAACCCGAGAGCGAGGCCGAGCGCCGCCGGCGGCGCGCCCAGTTCCTGCGCGATCTCGCCGAGGCCCGGGAGCTGCGCGCCCGGGTGCAGCCCCGGCGCGCCAAGGCGGCCCGGCTTCGCCACGCGATGCGAATGAGGACGTTCCGCTGGTAGCCCCGCGGAACCGTTCCCGGCGCGGAAGATCCACGTCCGCAGCGGTGTTGGGGACGTGGGCGTGCGTGAGCGCAGGGAAAAGCCGCGTACGATCCGCAGGTGGCGGCAATGAGTGCGCTGCTGAGCCGATCGCGCATCCGCGATCGAAACAGCCAGACACAGGGAGCCGAAGACGTCCCCTGGACGCCTTGTTTCTGCCACGATTCCGAGTGGGTGGGGCTCGGAGCCCAGGCTCTCCCCGCCCAAGTACCTCCGCCGGGGGGACCCCCAACCGGCACGCCTATGACCAGTGGGAGAGTCACGGTGTACTTCGCCGCACTGCTCGCGCGCACCGAAGACGGGTGGGAAGCGAGCGACACAGAGCTGGACGATGTGGAGACCCTGTCGGATCTGGCCGACCTGGCCCGGGAAGCCTCTCCCGACGAGGACACGGTGCTCGTCCTGATCGAGCAGGAGGACTCCTGGTTCGGTGTCGTCCGGGTGGACGGCGAGGACGACCCTCGCATCTACGTCTCGGACGCCGCCGCCGCCCAGCGCAGCGCGTACGGGGAGCTGCTGCTCACCGACGAACTGCTCGGCCGGGAGCCCGGCTCGGACGACGGCCCGGACCTGGACTCCCTGGACCTCGACGGCACGGAGGACGGCGAGTCCGAGGACGACGAGGAGGAGGGCGGCGGCGCCGACGCGGTGCCGCACAGCCCGGTGGGCGACAGCGAGATCCTGGAGGACCTCGGCATCAGCGAGAAGGAGCTGCGCGCCCTGGACGCCGAGGACGCGCTGGGCACGATCGCCGAGGCGCTGGGCGCCTCGGAGGTGCTGGAGACCGTCCGCTGACCACGCCACGGGATCCGCGGGGCACGCCGGACCCGGTCCGGGACCCCTGGCGGAGCGCGATGCGGCTCGCCCTGGACCAGGCCGGGCTGGCCGTCGGGGGCGGAGACGTCCCCGTCGGCGCCGTCGTGCTGTCCCCGGACGGCACGACGGTGCTCGGGGCCGGGCACAACGAACGCGAGGCCACCGGTGATCCCACGGCCCACGCGGAGGTCCTCGCGATCCGCCGGGCGGCGGCCGGGCTCGGGGAGTGGCGGCTGACCGGCTGCACGCTCGTCGTGACCCTGGAGCCGTGCACGATGTGCGCGGGCGCGCTCGTCCAGTCCCGGGTGGACCGGGTGGTCTACGGCGCCCGGGACGACAAGGCGGGCGCGGCCGGCTCCCTGTGGGACGTGGTGCGCGACCGCCGGCTCAACCACCGCCCCGAGGTCGTCGAGGGCGTTCTCGCGGCGGAGTGCGCCCGGCTCCTCACTGAGTTCTTCCGGGACCGCTGACGGGACCGCCCGACCGCAGCGGGATATCGATTTCGAACCATGCCCCACTGTGCTGTAGGGTCTCCCTCGGTAGCGTGTCCGAGCGGCCGAAGGAGCTCGCCTCGAAAGCGAGTGTGGCGCAAGTCACCGAGGGTTCAAATCCCTCCGCTACCGCTCACGGAAAGGCCCCGCCGACAGGCGGGGCCTTTCGTGCGCTCCGGGACGATGCGGACACAACGGCGCCGCGCCGACAGGCCGTTGGCGGTGGCGGAAGGCCCGAAGGTTACACTCGCGGCCGGCAGCAGGAGGCCCTCGGGGCACTGGGTACAGGGGAGGCCGCGGTGACGGTGAACGCCAAGAAGATCGCCGTGTACGTGCTCGTGGTCTTCGCGCTGTACGTGATCATCACCGACCCGGCCAAGGCGGCCGACTACGTCCAGATAGGCTTCGAGGGCATATCGGACGCGGCGAACGCCATCGGCGACTTCATGACCTGGGTCGCCAACGGAGGAAAGAGCTGAGGTACACCGCATGATCCGCCACCTGGTCCTCTTCAAGCTCAACGAGGGCGTCGAACGCGACGATCCGCGGGTCGTGGCCGGCGTGGAAGCCTTCCGGGCCCTGGGCGACCGGATCGAGGAGCTGCGCTTCTGGGAGTGCGCCTGGAACATCAGCGACCGGCCGATCGCCTACGACTTCGCGATCAACTCGGCCGTCGAGGACGCCGACGCCCTCAAGCGCTACCTGGAGCACCCGGCTCACCAGGCGGGCGTCGGGCTGTGGCGCGAGTTCGCCACCTGGGTGATCGCCGACTACGAGATCTGAGCCCCGCACTCCCCGTGGCCCCCCGCCGTTCCGGCGGGGGGCTTTCGTTCTTTATACGCCCCAACTTGACAGAGTTTGACGACAACACGGTGTTATGCGGTGCTTGCACACAGTGCACATGTCTTGTGATGCTATGACCGCTTTTGACGGATGATGGGCGGACGAAGAGGTGGCGTTGACCGTGTCGGCCAGTACTGCGCCGCCTCAGGACGAGGCGGCAGCCCCGAGCCCGCCCGCCCCCGAGAAGCGCCGCGGTGCGGACACCCGGGCACTGACCCAGGTGCTGTTCACCGAGCTGAAGCAGCTCACCCCGGGCACGCCGGAGCACAACCGGGTACGGGGAGCGCTGATCGAGGCGAACCTCCCGCTCGTACGCTACGCCGCCGCCCGCTTCCGCTCCCGCAACGAGCCGATGGAGGACGTCATCCAGGTCGGCACCATCGGCCTGATCAACGCCATCGACCGTTTCGACCCGGACCGGGGCGTGCAGTTCCCGACCTTCGCGATGCCCACCGTGGTCGGCGAGATCAAGCGCTACTTCCGCGACAACGTCCGCACGGTCCACGTCCCGCGCCGGCTGCACGAGCTGTGGGTCCAGGTCAACAGCGCGACCGAGGACCTGACCACGCTCTACGGCCGCTCACCGTCCACCGCGGAGATCGCCGACCGGCTCCGGATCAGCGAGGACGAGGTGCTCAGCTGCATCGAGGCGGGGCGCTCCTACCACGCCACCTCGCTGGAGGCCGCCCAGGAGGGCGACGGACTGCCCGGCCTGCTGGACCGGATCGGCTACGAGGACCCGGCCCTGGACGGCGTCGAACACCGCGACCTGGTCCGCCATCTCCTCGTCCAACTCCCCGAACGAGAACAGCGAATCCTTCTCCTGCGCTACTACAGCAATCTCACCCAGTCGCAGATCAGCGCGGAACTCGGCGTCTCCCAGATGCATGTCTCGCGACTACTCGCCCGTAGCTTTCAGCGGCTGCGCTCCGCGAATCGGATCGACGCATAGCCCACCGGCATTGCGGGCGCCGAACCGGAGCACACAAGGCGTTCGGCCGGTGCATGGCGGGCGCACGGAAGCACGACCCGAACAGCGCTGCATCGCAAACCCGAGCGAGTGGTAACCGGCGCGAGCGAATCGCTCACCAGGGCGGATGCCGACAGTTGTGGACCGAATAGCCGTCAGACCCCTTCTCTCCAGGGGCGATTCACATCTTGCATGTCGACATGTCGGTACAGCGCGTTGCCGACATGTGACATTCTGCGGGAAGCGCGTTTGCCGGGGCTCCGGCTCCGGTATTCAGGTGAAGGCTGCGTTGCTCGAAAGAGGACGCCGCCGCGACCGTCCCGCGACCCAAAGGGGGTGGCATGTCCGCAGACCAGGGCAGCTCGAAGGTGCTGACGCCCACGATGAGCGAGGCAGCGCCCAAGGAGCTCGACGCTCTCGACGTCCTCGACGGCTTCGAGGGCGTCACGGCCCTCGAAGCCGTGCCGTCCCCGGCCGCCGGCCCGGCCGCCGAAGCCCTCCCGGCGCCGCAGACCACGGCGAACCTCGACACCCGCACGCTGTCCCGGTCTCTGTTCCTGCGCCTGGCCGCGCTGGACGAGGACAGCCCCGAGCGGGCCTACGTCCGGGACACCCTGATCGAGCTGAACCTGCCGCTGGTCCGGTACGCGGCCGCGCGCTTCCGCTCCCGCAACGAGCCGATGGAGGACATCGTCCAGGTCGGCACCATCGGCCTGATCAAGGCGATCGACCGGTTCGACTGCGAACGGGGCGTGGAGTTCCCGACCTTCGCGATGCCCACCGTGGTCGGCGAGATCAAGCGGTTCTTCCGCGACACCTCCTGGTCCGTGCGCGTCCCGCGCCGCCTCCAGGAGCTGCGCCTGGCCCTCACCAAGGCCAGCGACGAGCTGTCCCAGAAGCTGGACCGCTCCCCCACGGTGACGGAGCTGGCCGCCGTGCTCGGCGTCTCCGAGGAGGACGTGGTCGACGGCCTCGCGGTCGGCAACGCCTACACCGCCTCCTCCCTCGACTCGCCGGCCCCCGAGGACGACGGCGGCGAGGGCTCCCTGGCCGACCGGCTCGGCTACGAGGACGCGGCCCTGGAGGGCGTGGAGTACCGCGAGTCCCTCAAGCCCCTGCTGGCCAAACTCCCGCCCCGGGAACGCCGGATCATCATGCTGCGCTTCTTCGCCAACATGACCCAGTCGCAGATCGGCGAGGAGGTCGGCATCTCCCAGATGCACGTCTCCCGGCTGCTGACCCGGACACTGGCCCAGCTGCGCGAGGGTCTGATCTCCGACTGACCACCCCGCCGGGAGTGCCGGCCCCCGGCACTGCCGCGCCGTCGGCCTCCGCCGCATCGCGGCGGCCGGTCGCACCGCCCCGCACCCCTGAAGGGACGCCGTCCGCGCAGCGGCATTCCCATCTGACGGAGTGTCAGCCACCATGGCGGGATGCTTCGTACCGGGATGGTTCGCACGACGACCTGGACTCGTGGCCGCCGAGGCGCCGTTACGGCAGCGTCGGCGGCCGTCGTCTGCCTGGGCGGGATGCTGGCCGCGTGCGGGGGCGACGGCTCGGGCGGCTACACCGCGGTCGGCGCGGGCCGGGGCGGTCCGACCGCCGCGGCACCCACGGGGCAGGTACGTCTGGTGCCGCTCGACGGGGCGGCGACGGGCGGCACACCCGGGGACGCCACACGCGCCACCGGATCCCCGACGGCTCCGGCCGACGCGGCGGCTCCGGCCGAGGCGACGAGTCCGGCCGGCACGACGGGTCCGCCGGCATCCCGCGGCCCCGGCCACTACTCAGGCGCACCGGAGCCGGACACCCGGGACACGCCGTCCCCGCACCCGAAGGACCCGGCACCGGGCTCGCCGGAACCGGGCGGCGGCAAGGACGGCCGTACGACACCGCCACCCGCCTCACCCGGCCCGGCTCCCGGCCGTACGACGCCCGCCACGCCCGCCGCCCTGTCCTGGGACGACCCGGCGACCGAGGACACCGGCCGGCGCTGGTGCCAGAAGGTGACCGTCGGCTTCCGCAACTCGGGGGGCACGGCGGTGCGTTCGGGAGACGTGACGTTCGGGACGCACATCATCGGCGGGCTCGGCATCGACTGGGGAACGGTCGAGTCGACCGTGGAGCTACCGGTGCCGCTCGCGCCGGGCGCGCGCAGGAGCCCCACGTGGACGGTGTGCGTCGACGCCTGGCGGGTGCCGCTCGGCATGCACATCGAGACCCGGGACGTCTCCGTCGCGTGGGACTGACCCCCGCCTCGGCGCCGCGCTGGACATGTCCCCGCCTCGGCGCCGCGCTGGACCTGTCCCCGCCTCGGCGCCGCGCGGGACGGACCCCTACTTCAGCGCCAGCCAGGCGACGCCGGCCACCACGGCGAGCACCACGACGACCCCGATGATCAGACCGACCCGGGGGCCGGAGGAGGCCGCCTGCTGCTGCCGCCCCTGGGGCGCCTCGTCGACGAACGCGCGGAACATCTGGGTGTTGCCGGCGGGGTCGTAATTGCCCTGGGGGCCCTGGGTGTTAGCCATGGCCCGAGACCTTAGCGAAGAGGGCCCGGGCGGCCCAAGCCGGGACCCATGGGGACGGCACGGGGCCGGACAGGGCAGATCGCCCGCCTTCACCTGCATATTTACGTTAGCAATACTTGCCTTTGCCAAGTTTTTGCGCGTCACGCGGCCGATTTGTTTGCCTTCAGCAACCAAGCAGTCCTATGGTTGCCCCAAGCAACGAAACCGGGAGGTGTGATGGCCGAGCAGGCGCAGTTCGAAGAGCTGGCGCGTCAGCTCAGCGCCGTCGGAGCCGTGAAACGGGACATGGGGCGGATCCTGCCGCCCGACTGCCCGGCCGGATCGGCCGCCGTGCTGACCCTGCTCGGCCGCCACGGCGACATGCGCATGAGCAAGCTCGCGGAGCTGCTCGCCGTGGACATGTCGGTGACGAGCCGGCACGTCGGGCACGTCGCCGCTCGCGGCTGGATCGAACGGCACCCGGACCCCGCGGACAAGCGCTCACGCATCCTGCGCCTGACCCCCGAGGGTCTGGAGCAGCTCGACGAGCTGTCCCGGCGGACCACGCACCTGCTCGCCGAGCGGCTGGCGGACTGGACCGACGAGGAGGTCGGCCAGCTGATCCGGCTGATGACGCGCCTGCGCGCCAGCTTCGGCGACTGCCGGTCCGCCCCGCTGCGGCTCCCCGCCCCCGTAGTCGAAGAGACCACCCGTACACCCGCAAGCACGTAAGTAAAGGAAGCCCATGGCAACGACCACACCAGCCGGTGTGCGGGCTCACGCCAAGCACGGGGGAGGCACAGACCACGCCCCGATGACGCACCGGCAGATCATGGAGGCCCTGTCCGGCCTGCTGCTCGGCATGTTCGTGGCGATCCTGTCGTCCACGATCGTCTCCAACGCCCTGCCGGAGATCATCGGTGACCTCGGCGGCGGTCAGTCCGCCTACACCTGGGTCGTCACCGCCGCCCTGCTGTCGATGACCGCGGCCACTCCCCTGTGGGGCAAGCTCGCCGACCTGTACAGCAAGAAGGCTCTCGTCCAGATAGCCCTGATCATCTACGTGGTCGCCTCCATGGCGGCCGGTCTGTCGCAGAACCCCGGCATGCTGATCGTCTGCCGTGTGGTGCAGGGCATCGGCGTCGGCGGTCTGTCCGCCCTGGCGCAGATCGTCATGGCGGCGATGATCTCCCCGCGTGAGCGCGGCCGTTACTCCGGCTACCTCGGCGCCACCTTCGCCGTCGCCACCGTCGGCGGCCCGCTGCTCGGCGGTGTCATCACCGACACCTCCTGGCTGGGCTGGCGCTGGTGCTTCTACGTCGGCGTCCCCTTCGCGATCATCGCGCTGATCGTGCTCCAGAAGACCCTGCACCTGCCCGTGGTCAAGCGGGACGTCAAGGTCGACTGGGGCGGCGCGTTCTTCATCTCCGCCGCCGTCTCGCTGCTGCTGATCTGGGTCACCTTCGCCGGTGACAAGTACGACTGGGTCTCGTGGCAGACCTACGCCATGGTCGGCGGTTCGATCGTGCTCGGCGCGATCTTCGTGCTCGTCGAGTCCAAGGCGAGCGAGCCGATCATCCCGCTGCGCCTGTTCAGGAACCGCACGATCACGCTGGCCTCGCTGGCCTCGCTGTTCGTCGGTGTCGCGATGTTCTCCGGCACGGTGTTCTTCAGCCAGTACTTCCAGCTGGCCCGGGACAAGTCCCCGACCATGTCGGGCGTCATGACCATCCCGATGATCGGCGGTCTGTTCATCTCCTCGACCGTCTCGGGTCAGTTCATCACCCGCACCGGCCGCTGGAAGGCCTGGCTGGTCAGCGGTGGCGTGCTGGTGACGGCCGGCCTGATGATGCTCGGCAGCCTGCGCTACGACACCGACTACTGGAAGATGGCCATCTGGATGGCCCTGCTGGGTCTCGGCATCGGCATGATGATGCAGAACCTGGTGCTCGCCACGCAGAACCAGGTGGCGCCCTCCGACCTCGGCGCGGCCAGCTCCACGGTCACCTTCTTCCGCTCCCTCGGCGGTGCGGTCGGCGTCTCGGCGCTCGGCGCCGTGATGGCCCACAAGATCACCGACTACGTCAAGGACGGCGTCTCCGCCCTCAGTCCCAAGTACCAGGCCGCCCTGGCCGGGGGCTCCGGCTCCACCGACAGCATCCCGGACATGGACAAGCTCCCGGTGCCGATCCGGACGCTGCTGGAGAGCGCCTACGGCCACGGCATCGCCGACGTCTTCTTCATCGCCGGCTGCCTCGCCGCCGTCGCCTTCCTGATCACGCTGTTCATCAAGGAGGTCCCGCTGAAGACCAAGGGCGCGCTGGCGCAGACCGCCGAGGGCGGCAGCCCCGCCGAGGCTTCGGCCGGGCAGGACACCGCCGTGCTCGTCGCCGCGGAGCCGGTGCCGGCCGCCGTGGCCGCCGCCGCGGTGTCCGACACGGCCACCGCCACGGCCGTCCAGCCGATGACCGCCGTCGCCACGGTGGCGGAGCGCGACACCTTCGGCGGCACCCCGGTGCACGGCTTCGTCCGCGGCGCCGAGAGCGTCCCGGTCCCGCAGGCCGCGGTCACCCTGATCTCGCTGTCCGGCCGCCAGCTGGGCCGCTCGGTCGCCCAGGCGGACGGTTCCTACGCGCTGCACGCCCCGGGCACCGGCTCGTACGTCCTGATCGCCTCCGCCGACGGATACCAGCCGCAGGCCTCCACCGTCGTGGTGGGGGAGGAACCGCTGGCGTACGACATCCTGCTCAGCGGCACCAGCGGGCTGACCGGTGTCGTCCGGGCGGCCGGGAGCGCGCTGCCGGTCAAGGACGCGATGGTGATCGTCACCGATGTGCGCGGTGACCTGCTGGCCACCGCCGCCACCGGGGAGCAGGGCGACTTCGCGCTGACCGACCTGGTGCCGGGCACGGTGACCGTCGCGGTCAACGCGAGCGGGTTCCGGCCGCGTGCCCTGCCGGTCGAGGTCGGCGCCACCGGCATCACCCGCGTCGAGGTCGACCTGGACGCCGGCGCCCGGCTCCAGGGAGTCGTCCGGGCCCCCCACGGTCCGCTGGCCGACGCCCGGGTGACCCTGGTCGACCAGGCCGGCAACGTGGTCGGCACCGCCACCACCGGCGGGGACGGGGCGTACGCCTTCACCGACCTGGACGGCGGTGAGTACACCGTCATCGCGACCGGCTACCCGCCGGCGGCCACCGCGCTGACCGTGTCCGGTCCCGGAGTGGACGGCCACGACATCGAACTCGCCCACCCCGGCGAATAGTTCACACCCCGGCCCGTGGCGGCGCGCGCCTTGGCGCGCCCGCCACGGGCCGGTCTCATACGACCAATTTCTGAGCTTTTGCAGGGAGAAAACGGGATGGGACTGACCGCGAGGATCCGTACCCGGGACGGGTGGGCCGTGTCACACGCGGTCGTCACGGTGACCGACATGACCGGTACGCAGGTGCTGCGCGCCGAGGCCGACGCCGAGGGCGCCGTGCGGGACGCCACCGAGCTGGTGCCGGGGGCCTACACCGTGATCGTGACCGCCGTCGGGTACGCGCCCGCCGCGTCCAGCGCGATCGTCACCGCGAGCGGCCGGGCCGAGATCGGCACGGTCACGCTGGCCCGGCAGGGCGGCGCCGAGCTGCCGCCGCCCGGTCCCTGGACCATCGACCCGGTGCACTCCTCCGTCGCCGCGGTCGCCCAGCACCTGGGGATCTCCAGCGTGCACGGCAGGTTCACGGAGTTCGGCGGCAGGATCGAGATCGCGCCCGACGACATCGCCAGGTCCCGGGTGGAGGCGGTGATCCGGGCCGCGTCCATCGACACGGGCAACGGCGTGCGCGACACGCATCTGAAGTCCGGGGACTTCCTGGACGTCGAGCGGCACCCGGAGATCACGTACCGCTCCACCGGGGTGTCCGCCGCCGGTTCCGACCGCTGGACGGTGCACGGCGAGCTGTCCATGCACGGGGTCGTACGGCCGGTGGACCTGGACCTGGCCTACCTCGGCACCGGCGCGGACCCGTGGGGCGGGACGAGGGCCGCGTTCCGGGCCACCGCCGAGCTGCACCGC
Source organism: Streptomyces musisoli (assembly GCF_016741855.1). Taxonomy (GTDB): domain Bacteria; phylum Actinomycetota; class Actinomycetes; order Streptomycetales; family Streptomycetaceae; genus Streptomyces; species Streptomyces musisoli. The sequence continues at coordinate 99,147 of NZ_JAERRH010000010.1, forward strand.
GAGGACTTCGCGATGAACTACAACCAGGTCCTTCAGGCGGGGATCGCGGCCATCGGCACGACGCTGAAGGTGGAGCTGGACATCCAGGCGGTGCAGGGGGATGCGCTGCCGGCCGCCTGAGCGCACGGGAGGCCGGGGGCGTGCGCCGTCCGAGGGCACGGGGAGCCGGTGCGTGCGACGGGCGCCGGTCGTGCGGCGTCGACCGTGCGCACGCGGCGGAGCCGCATGGCGGACACAGTCCCGCCCCCGGGGGACGCTTCCCCCCTACGCTGACCCCATGGCACCGAACATCGCTACCAACACCCGTGTATCGCTGGACGAGCTGCTGGACTTCGTGCGCCCCCGCCACCGCGCCCTGCTGATCACCCGCCGGACGGACGGCTCCCCGCAGGCGTCGCCGCTGACCTGCGGCGTGGACGACTCGGGACGGATCGTCGTCTCGACCTATCCCGAGCGGGCCAAGACCCGCAACGCCAAGCGCGACCCCCGGGTCGGCCTGGTCGTCCTCAGCGACGACTGGAACGGCCCCTGGGTCCAGATCGACGGCACGGCCGAGGTCGTCGACGCGCCCGACTCGGTGGAGCCGCTCGTCGAGTACTACCGCAACATCGCCGGCGAGCACCCCGACTGGGACGAGTACCGGCAGGCGATGGTGAAGCAGGGCAAGTCGATCATCCGGGTGACGCCGGAGCGGTGGGGACCGGTGGCCACGGGCGGCTTCCCGGCCCGGCTGGCCCCGGACGCCTGATCGCTACGGTCCACGGAGCCGGCCGACGGGGTCCGGCGCGGCGTCGCGGGGTCCGCGCAGGAGTGCGAGGGGCGCGGGCGAAGGGGCCTCAGCCGCGGGCGACCATCGCCTCGATGCCGGCGATCAGCAGGTCCAGGGCGAAGGTGAAGTCGCGGTCCAGCATCTCGGCGACCGTGTCACCGCCGCGCGCCGCCATGAGGGTCTTGGACTCCTGCATCATCTCGGCGGTGCCCGGCACCTCGTCCACCATGGACATGGCCTGCTCGAAGTACTCGTCCGGGCTGAGCCCGGTGTCCGCGGTCCGGGCGAGGAAGTGGCCCTCGATCGTGCCGTAGCCGTACACGAACTGGAAGACGGCCGAGATCGCCCCGGTCACCCCGTGAGCGGGCAGCCCCGTCCGCCGGATGACCTGCTGGACCACCCGGGAGAAGGCGAGCGAGTTCGGGCCGATGTTGAGGTAGCGCCCGGCCAGCGGCGACAGCCAGGGATGACGGACCAGCTGCGCCCGGTAGGCGGTGGCCAGCTCACGCAGCTGCTCGCGCCAGTCCGCGTCCGTGTGCTCCGGGTCGGGCAGCCGCAGCTCGGCATAGGTCGCGTCCAGGGCGAGTTCGAGCAGGTCGTCCTTGGTGTCGACGTACCAGTACAGGGACATCGCCGTGACGTTCAGCTCGGCGGCCAGCCGGCGCATGGAGAACTTGGCGAGCCCCTCGGCGTCCAGCAGCCGCACGGACGCCTCGGTGATCCGTTCCCGGTCGAGCCCGGAGGGCTGTCCGCCCCGCCCGCCGCGGCGGCCCCCGCCCTCCCGCCACACGCTGTCCCGCGCCGACCGACCTGCTGCCTTCGTCACCGGCGGCCCTTCCTCGTTTTCGATCACTGCTCAAGATGCTAGGGCTGCGGTCGTCCCGGAGCGGCGCGCGGCCGGGTCCGACATGCGGCTCGGCCGCCTGGACGCGACCGGCCCCGGACGCACCCGCAGCCGCACGCCTACCCATCCCCCCGCACTCTTAGGCGGACACCCGCTCCGCCCGCCGGAGCAGCCCCGCCGCCACGAAGCCGCCCAGCAGCACGGCGACGGCCCCCACCAGCTGACCCGACCCCAGCCCGGCCGACAGCGACTGCCCGGACGCCACGGAAGAGCTGAGCACGGCACCCAGTACGGCCACGCCGAGACCGTTGCCGAACTCGGCGAGGGTGCCGTTGACCCCGGCCCCCACCCCGGCCCGCTCCGGGGGTATCGCGCTCATGATGGCGTGGGCCATCGCCGGGTTCGCGACCGCGCACCCCGCGCCGATCAGCAGCAGGCCCAGCAGCGTTCCGGCGTAGCCACCGGTGTCGACCTCGGCGATGACCACCAGCCCCGCCGACATCAGCACCATGCCGAGCGCGATCGACACCGGCGTACCCAGCCGGGCCGACCACTTCGCCGAGATGCCCGTGAAGTTGAGCGCCACCACCGTCAGCGCCAGCGGAGCGGTCCGCAGGCCGGCCTCCAGCGGCCCGTACCCGAGCACGAACTGGAGGTGCTGCGTCAGCAGGAAGAGCGCCCCGCCCATGCCGAACGTGATGAGCACGGCCCCGGCGACCGCACCCGTGAACCGCCGGTCCCGGAAGAAGTGGAGGTCGAGCATCGGCTCGTCGACCCGGCTCTCCCACCAGGCGAAGGCGCTCAGCCCGGCCAGCGCGACGGCCGCCGCTACGAGCACGCGGCCCGACGTCCAGCCGTGGCCGGGGCCGGAGATGATCGCGTAGACGAGCGAGGCCATGCCGATGGTGGACAGCAGCGCGCCGAGCACGTCCGGGCGGTCGCCCCGGGGGTTCTTGGACTCGGGCACCAGCACCGCCACCGCGACCAGGCCCAGCACCGCGACCGGGATGTTGATCAGGAATATCGCGCCCCACCAGAAGTGGTCGAGCACGAAGCCGCCGATCAGCGGGCCGCCGGCGAAGCCCAGTGCGTTGACCGCGCTCCAGATGCCGATCGCCTTCGGCTGCTCCTCGGGGGCGAAGATCTGCATCGCCACGGCCAGCGTGGTGGTCATCAGCAGGGCGCCGCCTATGCCCATCCCGGCCCGGGCGGCGATCAGCCGGCCGGTCGAGTCGGCGAGTCCGGCCACCAGCGAACCGGTGCCGAACAGGGCGAGCCCGGTGATCAGCATCTTCTTGCGGCCGTAGCGGTCGGCGGCGCTGCCCGCGGTGAGCAGCAGGCCGGACTGGACCAGGGAGTAGGCGTTGATCATCCACTGGATGTCCGAGGTGGCCGCGTGCAGCTCGCGGGTGAGCGAGGGGATGGCCACGTTCAGGACGGTGTTGTCGAGCAGCACGGTGAGCTGCGCGAGGCAGATGACGCCGAGGATCAGCCAGCGTCGGGGATGGCCTTGGGTCACAGACATGCCATACACCGTATAGCGCGGGCTATACGGTGTACAACGCGTTATGCGGTCAGTCGCTCGCCTTCTGTGTGAGGTCGTAGAACGTGGCCGATCCCACGGTCACCTTCTCGAAGGTGCTCTGGATCCACGCGCTGATCCGGGAGGCGGTGCCGCTGTCGCCGCCCATGCCGCCGCCCATGCCGCCGCCCGCGATGAAGTAGTGGATCTTCCCGTCCTCGACGTACTTCTTGAACTGGGCGAGGGTCGGGGACGGGTCGGTGCCGTTGAAACCGCCGATCGCCATCACCGGGTCGCCCGTGGCGAGCTGGTAACCGGCCGCGTTCTGGGAACCGATGGCGGCGGCCACCCAGGTGTACTCCGAGGCGTCCCGCTCCAGCAGCCTCCTGGCCTCGGACGACACGCTCGCACCGTTCAGCAGGCCGCCGGCACCACCGGCGCCGCCCATGCCTCCCTCACCCGTACGGCCACCACCGCCGGGGAGACCGTTGCCGGGGAGACCGTTGCCGGGGAGCGCGCCTCCCTGCCCGCCCGGCTGTCCGGGCTGCGCCTGCGTGCCGCCGTTGCCGTTCTGCCCGTTCCGCCCCGGCACGCCGCCGCCCGGGAACCCGCCCGGCCCGCCCGGCTGCGTCTGCGTGCCGCCGGTGCCGTTCTGCTGGTTCCGGCCGGCCGTGCCGCCGCCGAAGCCGCCCCGCACACCGCCGCCGGGACCACCGCCCCGGCCGCCCATCATGCTCGCGCCCGCCGGTCCGGCCGTGACGATCGAGCCGGTGTGGCCCTCCTGGAGCGTGCTCAGGGTGTACGCCGTCGGTCCGGCCAGCGCGGCCACCAGGCCCACCGCCGCCGCCCCGAGGGCGAGCCGGCGGGGGATCCGGCCCGCGAAGACCAGGCCGAGAGCCGCGGCCAGCCCGCCGACCAGGACCAGCCAGCGCAGCCACGGCAGGTAGTCGGGGGTCCGGTGGAGCAGGACGTATCCCCAGGCCGCCGCGGCGACCACGGACGCGGCGAGGGTGACCGACGCCCACGGCGCCCGCCGCCTCTCCCACAGCAGCGCGGCACCCATGCCGGTCACGGCCGCGACGTAGGGGGCGAGCGCCACCGTGTAGTACTGGTGGAAGATGCCCGCCATGTAACTGAAGACCGCCATGGTCATCAGCAGCGAACCGCCCCACACCAGGAGCGAGGCGCGGGTGGCGGACGTCCGCCCGAGCCTGCGCGTGGCCACCAGGCCGGCGACCAGCAGGATCAGCGCGGAGGGCAGCAGCCAGGAGATCTGGCCGCCGATCTCGGAGTCGAACATCCGGTCCCAGCCGGTCTCGCCCCACATGCCGGTGCCGCCCGCCCCGCCACCGCCGCCCACGCTGCCGGTCTCCTCGCCGTTGAGGCGGCCGAGGCCGTTGTAGCCGAAGGTCAGCTCGAGGAAGCTGTTGTGCTGCGAGCCGCCGATGTAGGGGCGGGAGGAGGCCGGCCACAGCTCGACGACCGCGACCCACCAGCCGCCCGAGACGACGAGCGCGAGCGTCGCCGCGGCCAGCTGTCCCAGGCGCTTCTTCACCGGCACCGGCGCGCACACCGCGTACACGAGGGCCAGCGGCGGCAGGATCAGGAACGCCTGGAGCGTCTTGGCGAGGAACGCGAAGCCGATCGCCACCCCGGCCCACACCAGCCATTTCGTACGGCCGTCCTCCACCGCCCGGACGACGAGGTAGCAGGCCACCGCCATCAGCAGGGCCAGCATGGCGTCCGGGTTGTTGAACCGGAACATCAGCGCCGCGACCGGGGTGAGCGCGAGCACCGCACCCGCGATCAGACCGGCCCCGGGACCGAACCGGCGGCGCACGGCCGCGTGGACGACGGCGACGGCCGCCACACCCATCAGCACCTCGGGCGCGAGGATCGCCCACGAGTTCAGGCCGAAGACGCGGACCGACAGCTCCATCGGCCACAGCGAGGCCGGCGGCTTGTCGACGGTGATGGCGTTGCCCGCGTCCAGCGAGCCGAAGAAGAACGCCTTCCAGGATCTGCTGCCCGCCTGGACGGCCGCCGAGTAGAAGGAGTTGGCGTAGCCGGAGGCGCCGAGGTCGCGGAGGTAGAGCAGGAGGGTGGCGGCCAGCAGGCCGAGGAAGGCCGGGCGCGCCCAGCGGGGGTCCTCGGCCCGGCCGCGCCACAGCCGGCGCACGAACGGCTGCCGGGGCTCGCCGGCCCCGGATGGCCTCGGGGGTTCGGCGGGCGGCGGTCCCCAGACGGCCGTACCGCCCTGGTGCGTGGCCGACGGGTCGTGCTGTGCGGTCATCGGGGGTCCCCCTGGTCGGTGTGGTGAGGGCGCACCGGCTCCAGCCGCATGGTCGCGTCCCTCCAGCTGCCGTCCGCGGCCTCTCCGGCGCGGACCTGGGTGGTCTGGTGCGGCTCCCGGTACGGCTGGTGCGGCACCAGGCGCTGCGGGAGCGGTGCGTACGGGACCGTCGGTCCGTAGGGCGGCGGGGCCGGGGTGTGTGCGGCGGCCACCGTGGACGGTCCGCTCTCCCCGCGGTCCGGGAAGACCCAGGCGCGGAAGAGGAGGAACCGCAGCACGGTCGCCGCGAGGTTGGCGGCGATGAGCACCGCCAGCTCGGTGGAGTGCGCCGGGCTGTCGGTGGCCGCGTTCAGGGCGGCGAGCGAACCGCTGGTCAGGGCGAGGCCGATGCCGAAGACCACCAGGCCCTGCGCCTGGTGCCGGACCGCGCCGCCGCGGCCGCGCACCCCGAAGGTGAGCCGGCGGTTGGCGGCCGTGTTGGCCACGGCGGAGACCAGCAGCGCCGGCGCGTTGGCGGTCTGCGCCCCGCCGAACTGCCGGAAGGCGCTGTACAGCAGCAGGTAGAAGAGGGTGGACAGACCGCCGACCACGCAGAAGCCGACCAGCTGGCGGGCCAGCCCGGTGGGCACGTCGGTCAGCTCGCGGTCGCGCGGGTCGTCACCGAACGGCCGGGCCAGCCGGTCCAGCGGCAGCGAACCGGTGGCCAGCGCCCTGCCGATCCGCCACACGCCCTTGAGGTCGTCGGTGGCCGTTCTCACGATGTGCACGGTGGAGTCCGGGTCGTCGACCCAGTCCACCGGCACCTCGTGGATCCTGAGGCCCGCCCGCTCGGCGAGCACGAGCATCTCGGTGTCGAAGAACCAGCCGGTGTCCTCCACCAGCGGCAGCAGCACCTGCGCCACGTCCCGCCGGATCGCCTTGAAGCCGCACTGGGCGTCCGAGAAGCGGGCCTGGAGCGAACCGCGCAGGATCAGGTTGTAGGTCCGGCTGATGAACTCCCGCTTGGGGCCGCGCACGACCCGGGAGGACCGGGCGAGCCGGGAGCCGATCGCGAGGTCGGAGTGGCCGGAGATCAGCGGCGCCACCAGCGGCAGCAGGGCGTTGAGGTCGGTGGACAGATCGACGTCCATGTAGGCGAGGACCGGGGCGTCCGACGCCGACCAGACGGTCCGCAGAGCCCGGCCCCGCCCCTTCTGCTCCAGGCGGAAGCTGGTGACCTCGGGGATCTCCGTCTCCAGCCGTGCGGCCACCAGCGGGGTGGTGTCCGTGGACGCGTTGTCCGCGATCGTGATGCGGAAGGCGTACGGGAAGGTGCGCGTGAGGTGCTCGTGCAGTCGGCGGACGCACGGCTGGAGGTCCTTCTCCTCGTTGTGGACGGGGATCACTACGTCCAGGACAGGCGTACCGGCGTCTCCGGCCGGGAGGTGCTCCCGCGCCGGCAGGGTGCCGGGAGAAGAGTCGGTTCGCATGGCACCGACTTTTCTCAAGTGGCCTGTCGCACCCATGTGGTGGCGCTGTGCTGTGCCTGTGAGTGCGACCGCCAGTCCGATTCCGGCGCCGGCCGGGGGGTGGCCGGGGCGAGTGCGGGCAGCCGCACGGTGAACACGGTGCGGCCGGGGCCGCTGTCCACGGTCACGGCACCGCCGTGCGCCACGGCCACGGCCTGCACGATGGCGAGCCCGAGCCCCGTGGAGCCGGTGGCGCGGGACCGTGCCGAGTCGCCGCGGGCGAACCGCTCGAAGACGTGCGGCAGCAGCTCCGGCGGAATTCCCGGCCCGTCGTCCTCGACGTCGACGCACATCCACGGCCCGCGCCGCTGCACGCGCGCGGTGACGGTCGTCCCCGGCGGGGTGTGCTTGCGGGCGTTGCCCAGCAGATTGACCAGCACCTGCTGGATCCGTGCCGCGTCCGCCGAGACCAGGGCCGGTTCGTCGGGCAGGTGGAGCCGCCAGTTGTGGTCCATGCCCGCCGCGCGGGAGTCGCTGACGGTGTCGACGACCAGCGGGATCAGATCGGTGTGCTCGAACTGGAGCGGGCGCCCGGCATCGAGCCGGGCGAGCAGCAGCAGGTCCTCGACGAGGAGGGTCATCCGGCCGGCCTCGGACTCGATACGGCCGAGCGCGTGCCGGGTGTCGGGCCCGACCTGTTCGCGGCCGCGCCGGGTGAGTTCGGCGTACCCGCGGATGGAGGCGAGCGGCGTCCGCAGCTCGTGACTGGCGTCGGCCACGAACTGCCGTACCCGCGTCTCGCTCTGCTGCCGGGCGTGCAGGGCCCCGTGGACGTGGTCGAGCAGGCGGTTGAGCGCGGCGCCGACCCGGCCGACCTCGGTGTGCGGGTCGCACTCGGACTCCGGGACCCGCTCGCTGAGGTTCACCTCGCCGGTGTGCAGCGTGAGTTCGGAGACGCGGGTGGCGGTGGCGGCGACCCTGCGCAGGGGGCGGGTGGCGACGCCGACGAGCACGTACCCGGCGATACCGGCGGCGACCAGACCGGCGGCGGTGACGCTGATCTCGACGAGGATCAGGGTGTTGATGTTGTCGTCGGTGTCCTTGGTGGGCAGGCCGACGTAGAAGGCGTCGCTGCCGTCCCGGCTCACCATGTACTTGACCAGGTAGTCGCCGAGGCCCGGGAGCTCGACGGCGTGCGGCTTGCCGTCCTTCGGCACCGTGCCGAGCGCCGTCTTCTGCGCGGTGCTCAGGCCGACGGCCCGCGACCGCTTGAAGAAGCCGTTGTCGTCGTTCTGCTGCCGGGCGACGGCCGCGTTGGTGATCGATGAGTCCTGCACGTAGGCGGCGACGGTGCCGAGGGGCGTCGGCCCCTTCGTCAGCAGGTCGTCCACCTTGGTGCCCGGCGAGGCGGTGTCCGGGACGTCGGGCACGGGCGGGTTCGCCCCGCCGCCCGGCTGCTGCATGCGGCCGACCCCCCGGACGGCCACCTCGGTGACCTTGCCCTCCAGCTGGTCGTACAGATGACTGCGCAGGGCCAGCGTGGTCACCGTGCCGATCACCGCGCACACCACGCCGATCAGCACCAGCGACGCGACGACGAGCCGGGTCCGCAGGGTGGGCGGCCGCCCCTTCCTCGCTCGCGGCTTCGCCTGAGCGGGGGGACCCCCGTGCCGGTTCTGCGGACGCGGCCGTCGCCGGCCGCTCATGACGCGGCGGGCTTGATCAGGTAACCGGCCCCGCGCCGGGTGTGGATCATCGGCTCACGGCCGGCGTCGATCTTCCGGCGCAGGTAGGAGATGTACAGCTCGACCACGTTGGCCTGTCCGCCGAAGTCGTACGACCACACGCGGTCCAGGATCTGCGCCTTGCTGAGCACCCGCCGGGGGTTGCGCATGAGGAACCGCAGCAGCTCGAACTCGGTGGCGGTGAGGTGGATGGACTCACCAGCCCGCGAGACCTCGTGGCTGTCCTCGTCGAGCGTCAGGTCCCCCACGACGAGCACGGAGTCGGAGCGCCGGTCGGCGGCACCGGACCGCCGGATGAGCCCCCGCAGCCGCGCCACGACCTCCTCCAGGCTGAACGGCTTGGTGACGTAGTCGTCCCCGCCTGCGGTGAGCCCGGCGATACGGTCCTCGACGGCGTCCTTGGCGGTCAGGAACAGGACCGGCACGTCCGGCAGTTCCCGGCGCAGCCGGCCCAGCACGGCCAGTCCGTCCATGTCCGGCAGCATCATGTCGAGCACGACGGCGTCGGGCCGGAACTCACGGGCCGTCTGTACGGCGCCCTGCCCGTCGCCCGCGCTCCTGATCTGCCAGCCCTCGTAACGAAGAGCCATGCTCAGCAGTTCGGTGATCGACAGCTCGTCGTCCACCACCAGCACTCGGACGGGGCTCCCGTCCGGCCTCAGCAGTTCGGTGCGCCCCTGGGGCGAGGTCGTGGTCATGGTGGACACCTTGTCGGCGCCCTCTTAGAAGACGCTTTCCCCAGTCTGTGATTTTCCTGAGAAACACACAGGAAAATCCCAGGCGGCTCCCGGGTCAGAAAAGACCGTCCGGCTCTCTCCTGAACTCCCTTACGGGGAAAGCGCATCCGGCCGGTGCGGGCTCCGGCGGCAGCAGCTCCCAGCCGGTCATCAGCCGGGTGTCCAGGACGACGGCTCCCCGTCCGCCGACCGCCAGGTGCAGGTCGGGGCCGGCAGCCGCGACCAGTTCACCGCGCACGGCGCCGCCCGGCACCAGCTCCACGACCTCGCCGAACGCCGCCGGCGCTTCCGCCAGTCCGAAAGCCCTTACGTGGTCGACGACATGACAGGGCTCGGGACGGAGGGACTCCGGCCATCCGGTGAGCGCGGCCGCCCGCGCGTGCAGTTCCCGCACCTCGGCGGCGCGCTCCGCCTCCGTCCCCGGCAGCGCCGACCGGGCCGCCCGCTTCTCGGCGTACGGGACACGGTCCGGCACCCGCAGCGCGGCGCGCAGCAGTTCCTCGGTGCGCCGTGCGGCCATGAGCGGACCGGTGCCGAGCCAGCTGAAACAGACCGCGCCCTGTTCGAGCAGCCGGGCCGGGCCGCGTTCGAGGGCGGTGATGCCGACCTTCACCATGCCCGGCCCGAACCACGCCAGGTACACGCGGTACGGCCGCGGGTCGTCGGCGATCGTGTCGGCGGCCACGGAGTGCGCCCGGTCCAGCCGCGCGCACTCCTCGCAGCGGGCCCCCGTGCTCCGCCCGGGCACCACGGCCGCCACCGGGCAGGCGTGCCCCCGGGCCCCCGCACACGTCCGCACGCCGCCTTCCGGCACCGCGAAGGCGACGCGCTTCCCCCGGGGCAGCGCGCTGCGCCGCCCGCCGGCCCATGTGAGTGCCGGGCCGTCCGCCGCCCAGCGCAGCCCCGAGCACTTCCACACCTGTGTCATCACCGGTGAGGGTAAGGCGTGGGTCCGACAGGGGCGCCGCCCGCCGGGGCCGGCGATCGGCGGCCGTCCGCCGAGGGGCATCCGTTCACTCGCCAGGGGAGAGGGGAGCCGGTCCGGCCGTCGCGGAAGATCTGTTTCCTCACCGGGGACCGGGGGGCCGATCCGGCCGTCGCGGAAGCCTGTTCCCTCACCGGGGACCGGGGGACCGATCCGGCCGTCGCGTAAGGTCCGTTCACTCGACGGGGGACAGGGGGACCGCTTCGGTGGCCATCGCGGGCGGCACCGAGGCCGGTACCCCGGCCCGCCGTCCCCGTCCGGCCAGCCGGCAACCGACGCACCCGGCGTGGCCCGTCCGGGCCTGGGTGTCGCGGACCCGCATGCCCCACTGGTCCCGGGGCCGCACGCCGGGCGGCTTGCCCCAGCCGGACAGGTGCAGGGACCAGGTCACCAGGACGCTCACCGCCACGACGGCCAGACCGCCGGCGACCAGCGGCAGCGAGGCCGCGCACACGCCCCACCCCACCACGCCGCTTCCCGCGGCCGCGATACCGGCGCCGGTCCAGCCGGCGATCGTGTGACCCTCGTCGTACAGACTCATGGAGTGCCTCCAGGGGACGAGACCCCAGTTCCCTCACGGGCTAAGAAATTTACCACCCGAATATCTCACGAGCTAAGGGATTTCGAAAGATGCACGGTACGCCGCGCCCGCCCGCCACCCCGGCCCAGGCGCTGTCGGCGATGGACCACCTCATCGCCGCCCACCTGATCGGACAGCAGGAGCTGGCCCGGCGACTGGGCCTCAACGTCACCGACCTGACCTGTTTCGCCTTCGTCCTGGAGGCCGGCGACGATCTGCTGACGGCCGGCGACCTCGCGGCCCGCGCCCACGTCACCACCGGCGCGGTGACCGGCATCCTCAACCGCCTCGAACGCGCCGGCTTCGTCACCCGCCGCCCCGACCCCACCGACCGCCGCCGGGTGCGCGTCGCCGCCGTACCGGCGGCCGTCGCCCAGGTGGAGGCGGTGTACGCCGGCCACTACAAGCGTCTGACGGCGCTCTTCTCCGACTACTCCGCGGAGGAACTGGCGATCATCACCGACTGGTTCACCCGCGCCACGGCCCTCGCCCACGAATACCTGGAGAAGCTGAACCGGAACGACCCGGCCGAGGACTGCTGACCCGCTGATCCGCCCCGGCCCGCTGGACGCCGTCGCTCGACGCCGGGCCCCCGTCCCGCGGGACACCGGTACTCGGTGCCGGCCACCGATCCGCAGGACACCGGTACTCGGCGCCGGGCACCGGTCCGCGGGACACCGTCACTCGGCGCCGGGATCCGATCCGCAGGGCGCCGTCGTTCAGCCGGACTCCGGTGCGGCCCCGTCGGCCGTGCCCGCATACCAAGCCAGGTCCCGCGCGCACCCGTCGACGGCCTCCCACGGCCGGCCGAGTACCGCCCCCGCGCCCGCCGCGAGGGACAGCTCCGCCGCCGTCGGCGCCGCAGCCGAGTGCCCGACGCGTACGGCGCAGCTGACCGAGGAGTACGGGGCGGCGGTGCCCTCGGGAGCGCTCACCGTCACCGTGAGCGCGCAGCCCGCGAGGGGTGTCCGCGCGGCGTCGGCCAGCTGCCGCATCCGCGCCGCCAGCGGTCCGGCGATCTCGTCCAGGGAGCCGCCCGGCAGCGGTACGGCACGGTGCAGCACCTCGGCGCCGATGCCGCGCAGGGCGGTCGCCGTCAGCCGCAGCGCCCGGGCATCGAAGAGCTGCCTGTGGTGCAGCACGTACACGCCCACCAGCGCGGAGCGCACCGCGTTCTCCAGCGGGTCCTCGTGCGTGACGGGCGCCGCCCAGGCCCACCGCCGGGGGGCGATCCGGCGCGGTGCCCGTCCCTGGGTCAGGCCGCGGAGGCCGTCCGCCACGGACTCGCCGAGCAGCCAGCGGCCGCCGTGGTCGACGCACAGCAGGCTGCCCGACTCGGCCACCCCGATCAGCCCGTCCGCGTCCGTGCGGCCGAGCGGGAACACGTCCTGACCGATGGTGTCGGCGAGCGCCCGGAAGGCGCGCAGCGCGTGCCGCGCCTCACGGGGGTCGATGACACAGCCCGTCGCGGCGACCCCGGTGCCCGCCGCGACCGGGCGGAGCGTGAGCCCGTGGAACTCCCGCAGCGCCTCCCGGGCGGCGGGGAAGAGCGTCCAGCCGCGGATGCCGGCGACCGGCGGGACGACCGCGGCGGTCGTCAGCGCGGCCGCCATGGCGAGATCACCGGCGTCCCGGCCGGGGTGCCACCCGGCGGCGGTCAGCGCGTCGCCGTGCGTGCTCATGAGCCGATGACGTCCACGCCGAGTTCGTCGAGCAGCGCGGAGCAGGAGCGGCAGACGGGGGCGGGGGTGCCGTGTTCCGGGTCCCCGTGGTCGCGGATCTTCTTCGCGACCAGCGCGGAGCCCGCGAAGTGTTCCCGGGCCTCGGCGAGGCTGGTGCTGCCCCCGTCGGCGCGCTGCTGGTCCAGCGCCCACAGCTGGTCGGAGACGAGCGCGGACTCGGCGCAGTACCCGATGAAGGGCTCGCGGCGGGCGACGGGCAGCGCGTCGAAGAACGCCTGCACGGCGGGGTGGAGCCGGGGTGTGTCGTCCCCGGTCAGATTGGTGTGGCTGACGATCGTCCCCTGGATGAGCAGGGAAGCGGCCACACCCGGCACGGCCTCAGACAAAGTGGTCCTCCGCGTCTTCCTGGTCGCCGGTCATCAAGCTGGAGAGGGCCTGGATCTCGTCTCCGCCGAGGAAATAGGGCCCGGTGTGGTGCAGGTAGAAGAAGCGTCCCGTGTCGTCGAGCAGGACGATGCCGTTCTCGGACGTCTCCCAGCCCACGGGGAAGAGCCGCTGCCCCACGTTCCGCGCGAGTTCCACGACGAGTTCGGCGTCCCCCTCGTAACCGAAGGTGGGATCGGCCCGGAACCTTCTCTCCGGTGCCAGCGGCATGGGGAACTCCAGGCCGACGTACGACGAGACGAAACGACGCACCTCGTCCCAGGGCTCCAGCGGGAAGCCCTGGCCGGCGGAGCCGCGGACGCGCACAGCGATCAGCCGCTCGGCCTCCGCCGTGTTCTCGGGCTCGCTCCCGCGCCCCGGATACCAGCCGTTGGCACGCAGCCAGGCGTCGAGTTCTTCCCGAGGGGGTGGTGGTCTCATGGTGTTCCTTGCTTCGGCGGCCTTGCTGCGGCGCATCGGGGCAATCGTCGCCCGGACGGTCAGCCGTGCAAACCGATTCCCAGGGCGTCCATCACGGGGCCGCAACTCCGGCAGGGCGGTAGGTACGAGCCGTGCGGGACCTTGTTGCCGTCGTTGTCGAACTGCTCCCCGATGGCCACGGTGTGGATCTTGCTCCCGGCCAGGGCGCGGCGGGCGTCGTCCAAGGACGAGATGGACTGCGTACGCCCGAGCTCGTGCAACCGGTCGGAGACCAAGGATACTTCCGCGCATCGTCCGTGCCCTCGGCCGAGGACCAGCTCCCCGCGGTCGGCGCGCGCCCTGACGTCGTCGTAGGCGGACTGGAGGGCGGGATGGGTGTCCGGGTACTTCTGCCCGTGCCGGCTCTGCGAGCTGGTGTGCGAGGTGACGACGTCGCCGTGGACCAGGGCGCCGGCACAGCCCTGCTGCACCTTGTCCTTGCCCTCCGGTGTCATACCCGAGGCCTTCTGCGCGTCGTCGGCGAGTTGGCGGGCCTCGTGTTCGAGGAGCCGGGTGCGCTCACGCTCGTCGAGTCCGCTCACGTCCAGGGCGTCACGCCGGTGGTGACGCATGCGGCCGGCGCTCCTGCCGTGCCAGGGCGGGGGCGGCTGGATGGGGCGCCCGCCTCCGGAGCCTGATCCGGTGCCGCCACCACCGCCGCCGCCACCACCGCCACCGCCGCCACCGCCGGAGCCACTGGAGCCGCCGAAGCCACCGGAGCCGGCGCTCGGGCTGTTTCCCCTGCGCTTACCGGACCAGCCGGGCCAGCCGGTTCCCTCGCCGCCGCCCCACGTGCCGGGCATGCCGGTACCGGTGAACTCCCGGTGTCCGGCCTTGACCGCGTTGATCTTGTCCCGGAGTCCCTGGTCGGTCTCGTTGTGGATCTTGCGGCCCTGGCCGATGGCGTCGGGCAGGTCCTTGCCGACGTGCTTGCCGAGGTGGCCGTGGCCCTTGACCAGCTTTTCCACCACGCCCTCGATGGTGGAGTCGAGAACGGTGGTCAGCGCGTCCTTGCCCTTGGCGCGGCGGTGGTGCGCCTTGGCCTTGCCGATCTTGCCGGCGGCACGGGTGTTCATCGACACCTCGACGGCCGCCAGCCTGCCGCCGGTGTTGGTGAGGGCGTCGTAGTCGACCAGAAGGCCGTCGCCGGAGGGTGCGCCACCGCCCGCCGAGTTCAACTGGAGGCCGCCGCCGGCCGAGTTCAGCCGGAGGCTGTCCTTGGTGGCCTGGGCGGACTCGTGGAACCCGTCCTTGCCGGCCTGGGCCGCCTGGCCGACGTCGATGCCGTGCTGCTGACCGGTGACGTTCATCGCGGTCTGGACCGCGAGATCGGTGACGATGCTCTCCAGGGCCGCCACCGCGGGCTCGGTGAGGATGCCGACGATCTGCGAGACCGCCTCCTCCGCCATCTCCTTCAGGATCCGCTTGAACGCGATCCGGGTCGCCACGATCTTCCCGCCCGCCAGCAGCGTGGTGAGGCCGGCGGTGACGGGGGCGGCCGCCAGGGCGATGCCCACCGTCGCGCACAGATCGGCCAGTTCGGCGACAGCGGCGATCTTGCGGGCCACGATGATGTCCGCGACCGCGTCCAGGGCGCCGGCGACGATCCGCGCCGCGCCCGCCAGGTCCTTGTTCTTGCCCTGGACCTTCTGCCAGTGCTTGTCCAGCGCCGTCAGCGACTCGCTCTGCCCCGTCGACAGCAGCCGCTGGATATGACCGTGCGCGGTACCGGCGTCGTCGTCCGCGTCGTCCGCGAACTCCCGCAGCGCGTCGGCCATGTCCCGGTAGGCGTCCTCGTCGACGTTCGGCCAGCCGACGCCCACGACGTCCAGCATCGTGTCGACGCCATCAGGAATGGTGTAACCCATCGCCTGCTCCCCCGTTCTTGCTCTTCCACCAGGAAGGACTTTCGTGGGCCCGCCACGGTTCCCACGAGACCCGCAGACCACCGCACGGGCTCGGCAGGAGGGCGGCGCCTCACAAGGCCGAGGTCCCGCCCGCACGTCCTCGGCAGGAGGGCGGCGCCTCACTGGGCCGAGTTCTCCACAAGTCCCGGACGAGCGAGGGGCTTCAGAGCCCGGATCACCACGATTCGGCCTCCTGGAAGAGCCTGATCACCTCCACGAAGAACCACAGGGAGAACACCAGACAGGCAACCCACAGCCCCCACAGGACCCAGCGGATCTCTCGCCGTATACGCATGGAGGGATCATCTCCCTCAACCGGCCCCTGCGCTGCCACCGGCACCGGCCCTGTGCTGCCACCGGCACCGGCCCCTGGGCTGCCGCCGTACGGTCCGAGAGCCGCACCCCCGTCGGCAGTTCGCTCCCGTGACATCCCACCGGCACGGCCGGTGTTCCCGCGACCGCTCAGCCGCTGTCCTTGCAGCCCGCCGCTGACGGCATGTCATGGCACAGCTGGTCCTGGTGGGACTGGAGCGCCGCACCGCCGAAGACGAGGACGCAGACCAGGACGGCCATGCCGGCCTGAGTGGTCACCGTCACGACGGCGCCGGCCCGTGCGGCGATCGCGGCCGCCGCGACGGCGAGGAGTCCGACGCCGGCGGCAGCGGCCAGGTACGCCCACAACGAGTCGGTCGTGACCGTCCTGGCCGGGTCGAGGTTGAACCCCGACAGGAGCCAGAGCCCGAAGATCACCACCAAGGCGGTCAGCTCCAGGAACACCAGACCACACCCGGCTCCGATGTCAGCGCCCCGGTCGGCCCGGCGGCGCGGTCCCGGTTCGGCGGTGGCGTCGTGGGCACGCGGGGCAACGGGCAGATTCATGTGGCCACCCTGTCCACCCGGGCAGGGCGGCCGCATGAGTACGGCTACTCAGCACCGCCCGGCCGGCGTCCGGGACGGTTGCCGTCGAACACCGCCGTCAAGGTCTCGTGGGGCTACCCCCTCCCCGGGGTGATCGCGATGCCGGCCGGGTTGGCGCCGACGGGGATCGGGCCGCCTACGACGGTGTTCGTGGTCGTGTCGATCACCGACACGTCGTTCGAGCTGAAGTTGGTGACGTAGGCGCGCCGGCCGTTCTGGATGATCGCGACACCGAGCGGGCGGGCGCCGACGGGGATGGTGGCCACGACGGTGTCGGTGGCGGTGTCGATCACCGACACGTCGCTCGAGTCGCGGTTGGTGACGTAGGCGCGCCGGCCGTTCTGAGTGAGGGCCACGGCCGCCGGGCCGTTGCCGACGGGCACGGCGCCCACGACGGTGTTGGTGGCGGTGTCGATCACCGACACATCGTTCGAGCCGTTGTCGGCGACGTACGCGTGAGGGGAGGGGGCGGCCCAGGCAGGGGGTGAGGAGACGGCCGGCAGGGCCAGTCCCGCCAGCACGGCCAGCCCCGCCACGCACACCCGCAGCCACGCCCAGGGCCCGCTCCCTTGCGGCCTCGGACCGCGACGTGCAGGCGTGCCTGCCGGGTCGGTCGGGTCGGCTAGACGCATCGCTTTCTCCTTGCAACCGGCGCCACGGCCCGGTGATCCCGGCAGGCGAACGGGGATGCCCTGGGATCAGGGGGATCGCGAACAGGGGCATTCGCGACAAATGCCACATATTCCGTGTTTTGGCGAGAAGTCAGCGAGGCGCGCCCGGCTGCGGCCGTATGAGGTCCAGGCGCGGTGCACCGCCGGCCGGGGGCCTTCGCCCAAGTGGATCGCCGCACCGCGTCCGTGCGGCACTCGGAGATCACCATGACGCCGGAGGTCTGCGCCGAAGCCGACGAGAAAGAGGTGTGACCGCGCTCGGCAAGCCCTCCGCTGCCATGGGCGGCGGCGACTGACGCCGTTGCCGTACTCGACTGCCGCACGCCCCCGAAACGCCGAAGGCCCCGGATCTCTCCGGGGCCTTCAACCTATGTGCACTCGGCAGGATTCGAACCTGCAACCTTCCGATCTGTAGGATCGGGCGGGCCATTGGATAGCGACTCCGCCTACCTCCCGGCTGGTCGCTGGTGGTCGCGATCAACAGCCTCTGCGTGCCGTCGTTGCCGTCAGCTCTGAGGGTTGGCACCGCCCGCCACGTCCGGGTGAGTGATGGCCGGAAGGAGCAGACTTGCAGGCCCGCACCACTCTGCCTGCCTCTCCGCCGTGAGCGCGAAAAAGCGAGGTCTGTTTCAGTCCCCGACTCCACACTCGCGGAGAGTCGGATCGTTGGATTGGAAAGCCATGACTACTGTCGATCTCCGGTCGTCTCGGGCGAAGCTCGCTCACGCGGTGAAGCAGACCGAACAATTGAACACTTTAATTGAAGGTTTTCGGCGGCACCTAAGCAGCCGGGCATCCCTGCGTGCCGAGTTGGCTCAGGAAGGCGACTACCACATCGTCCGGATTGATTCAGTCCCCAACTATGAGCGCATCCTGGATGAAGTGAGCCTCGGAGTGGGCGACATAGTCAATAACCTTCGGTGTAGCTTGGATCACCTGGCGTGGCAGTATGCCTGCGCGCATGCGCAAGGCATTCCCAGTAAACCCAAGAATGTGTATTTCATCCCATGCCATGCCGCGGCGGGTCAACAACACAAGAAGCCCGGCACATTTGCCGCTGCGGCATGGGACCGAATGCACGAATACCAGCCTTGCCGTGGGATCAACGGACGTCCAGATGGCTGGACAGGACCGTACATCCATCAACTGGATCTTCTGACTGAACTCTCAAACTCCGATAAACATCAGATGCTGGTGCACGTTGAGCTTCAGGCGACGCAGTTCGAGACGATCCCGACTCGTCATGGCCTACCTCCATGGATACGACGAAACGAGTCCGGCGAGCTCGATTTTTTGCCTGATCGAGTTGGAGATCCGGACCCTGGAGCCGAGCGTCTCAATTTTTCGCACTCATCGCACAGGATGGAGGCTGGTGAAGAAGTGGTAAGAATTCATGCTCCACTTTGGGGTCATCAGCCTGAGATTGAGAACGCCGGAAGCGCCGTTCCACACTTTTCCCTACCAGAGGGGCGACCCGTGATGCCCACCCTTCAGCGCATCTCTAAATTCGTTGCGGTGCTTACTGACGACCTGCAGCGGAACTGCCCCTAGCCTCTCAAATGTCGGCCTGCGCCGTTGTCAGCTTTGCATAAAGTTCCGGAGCGTCGGTTTCGGCGAAATGATGACCTGTCACGATCAGCGCATCGGCCCTAACGTTTTCCATTTCATCGGATTGCATGATGACCGCAGCGCATTGTCTGATTTCGTTGACATCTGCCTTGGTCACGACGCCCGTAGTTACTGACATGCCTACACTTGTTGCCAGTGCCGCCAGAGCAATGCCAAAAGATACTCGCGGATCGCGGGAAATTCGACCGAACCAGGTTCTCCTCTTTCGTGGCGGCGGCGGATATCCCATTAAGTGCCTCCCGTCCTTCATAGGTGGCGCCCTCTCGGCACGTCATCTACCAGCTAGCCAGTGATGAAGTGGGACTGCCACTCGGTGAGCTGGCTAGCCCATCAAAATCACCTATGTGGACGAGATGCTGATTTGCCGGGGGCAGGTGAACGGCCTGGGGTGGACGTACCACGGCCAACTGCTCGGCCTTCTCCACGGACCGGGTGGTTCTGGTCAACGGCCTCTGTATGCCGTCGTTGCGATCAGCGGCGCCAGCACAGCATAAGATGACAAAAGAAGTCAGCCGAGATACGGCCGCTCCCGGTGCTCCAGAAAGTGACGGATCCGCAGCCGCTGCGTGTGGTGCATCGGCAACTGATCGATCTCCTCCGGCTGGACGAACCGCAGCTCCGTTGACTCGTCCGAGATCGCGAGCCGGCCCCCGACCACGCGGGCGGTGAAGCAGACATTGAACTGCCTGCGCACCTCACCGTCCGAGTAGGCGATGACGTGGCGAGGATCGGTGTACGTGCCCACAAGCCCAGTGATCTCTACATCCAGACCGGTTTCTTCCTTCACCTCGCGGACGGCCGTTCCCGGGAGTGAGTCGGTCATCTCCATGCCGCCACCTGGCAGCGCCCACAGATCGTTGTCCCGTCGACGTTGAAGGAGAATGCGCCCTTCGTCGTCGGTGACCACGGCGGACGCGGCGACCACCAGGCTGTTCGGCTCCGGTGCCGCTGGGTCGTCGTAGTACTCGGTCCGTGCCATGGTCACCCTTCTCGTACCGGCGTCGCGGTTTCCCACACCGCGTCGAAGCTGCTGGCGTAGGTGTCGAACATGCCGCCCTTCCCGCTGCGCCGGAGATGCCACACGGGAGCACCGTAAGCGTTCACGCCCCAGACATGGGCATTGACCAGTGCCTGGTCATCCGCACGATAGATCGAGTTGTAGAGCGTGGTGGCATGGGTTCGAACCTCGATGCCAGGTACCCCGGCAAGCGGGCGGTAGTGCATGAGGGCGAGTCGGCAACGGGACTCGATCCCGTGGCCGAACCTCTCCTCCACGCCGCGCTGTTGGACATTCGCACTGTCCGGGTCGCCGATCGCGATACGGACCGCACACCCGTCGTCCGCTCGCTCTCGCAACAAGTCGTTGAGCCGCGGGTACGCCTCGTGCAGGAAGACGGCGGCGTACACCAGCACGTCGATGTGCTCGCGCGCCTGGGTCAGCATGTCCACGAAGGTGGACACGGGGATGTCCGCCCGCTGGTCGTAGAGAGCCACAAGTTCCGGACTGACAGCGCGGGCAGGGCGTGCCTGCCGGAGCGCGGGCCATAGAGCGTGCACGTCTTCTCCTAGTATTTCCGCTGCCAGCATGGCCGTGGCCCGGCGCGGCGTACGCCCCAGATTGACCCATCGTTCAACGGACTTGGGGTCGACTTCGACCTTGTCCGCAAGGGCGGCGTAAGTCCAGCCGCCGACCGCCATGGCAGCACGTAACCTCTCGTTCGGCATCCCAATCTCTCCTAACAGCCGGGGACGGCACTAGGGACGTTCTACCCGACGCGGGACGTCCCGAAGTGGGGTTTGTCGGAGGTTCCGACGTCCTGATGAGCGGCAGGATGCTCGTCCGCATGGCGAGCAACCAGCAGACCGGACCAGGCATCGGTGAACTGGCGAAGGACACTGCCAGTGGACGTATCGGCGTCGTCATGGGCGAGGTCGGCGCCCGGGTGCAGATAAGGCCCGTCGGCGGCGTCGAGTGGGATGCCCTGCCGGACAACGTGGTGGCCCCGACCGCGCGGGAAGAACTGAGCGCCCGCCTGGCCATCAAGAACGGCAACAGCCGGGACGGCCTGTGATGCGCGCCATCGGCCGGTATGCGGGGGTCCTGTTCATCATCGTGATCAGCGGATCGTGTGGCCTGGTGATCGGCATGGCCCTCGGCACCAGCCAGTAGACCGGCCGCCCCGAACGGGGTGCCACCTTCCCTGGCTCCCCCCTTCCCCGTTCGGGGTCGGCCTTCCATCCCCCGGTCGCCATAGGCCGTGCCTCGGCGACCGGTGCGGGCGCAAGTGCCAGAGCACAGCGACACTCGAGGAGTATTCGCATGACGGCAACGGCCAACGACCAGAAGACCGGTCGCGCGGTGGCTGGTGAGGAGCTGTTCGACAGCCTCACCCACTTCGTGATCGTCCACGACGGGCAGTCCCGCGAACGGGCCGAGCGGATCGCGGACCAGGCGGTGGCCTTCCTGGTCACCGCCGCGACCGCGACCGTCCCCATGGTCCCGTCCGACGACGTGGACCTCGGTCTGCACGCGCTCATCCTGCACACGAAGGAGTACGCCGCGCTTTGCGACCGGTACGCCGGCCGCTTCCTCCACCACAACCCCATGCCGGGCGGAGGGCCCCGTGACCCGAAGAAGGTCGCCGCGTCCGCGCACGCGATGAAGGCGGCCGGGTTCATGGTCTTCGACGACCTCTGGACCGTGGACGGCACGAACCTCGCGCAGTGCGACGCGGACTGCGGCCGTCCGTACGGTCAGGCGTAGCGACACGACACCAGCGACGCGGCCGGCCTCGATGCGGGGTCGGCCGCGCCGCCCGGAAGGAGAACAGACGTTGTCCGGGACACCCCCTGAACTTCCGATCGTCGTACTCGACGCACTGATGCCCAAGGCTCAGCGCCTGGTCGTTAATCGTCGGGGCTCGATGGTCTGGGAGGTAGAGAGCCATCGGGGGCAGTACGCCGTGAAGGTCGGTTACCCGATCGAGGCCACGGCCGACTGGCCCGCACAGCCCTGGACGGCACTCGCCCCCGCACGCGAAGGGGCCGTGCTGCACCGACTCGGCCTCGATGACTTCGCGTACGGCGAATGGGAGCTGGGCACCTGGAACTTCCAGCCGTGGCACGAAGGGCCCGACCTGTACGAGCTGTGGAAGCCCTGTCGTGAACCGGACTCTCGTACGGAACCTCATACCAGCGCGGTTCTCGGCTGCGTAGAGGCGCTGGCCGAGCTACATGACAAGGGCTGGGCCCACGGCGACGTGCAGCCCGCACACTTCATCATCGGCCCGGATCGCACGCACCTCATCGACCTGGCCTTGGCGCGCGGCGGACGCGTCCCCGAGGGGTACGACTTCCCGTTCCGCGGCTGCCTCGTCCACTACGAGGCGCCGGAGATCGCGCGCAGCGTGCTTGCGACCGGAGAGGCGCAACCTACGCAGGAAGCGGACATCTATGCGCTCGGCGCGTCCCTGCTCATTTCCGCCACGGGCTGGCGGGCCGTCGAGTACCCGGACGACGCACCGCGCCCCGAGCAGAGACAAGCCGTCGCGAGCGGCAAGCGCCGGCCTGTGAAGGTGCATGGCGAGCTGGGCGAACTGATCGACGCCATGCTCAGTCCGGCGCCCGAGGACAGGCCCACGATCTACGAGGTCGGTAAGGCCCTGAGCTGAGCCGTAGACCCACCGTCCGGCAGGCCCGACAGCGAGTCGGCGGCGAACTGCTGATCGTCGCACCGAAGACTCAGCGCTCGGCCCGCCGCGTGGCTCTGCCGGCGGAGTGCGTGACCGCGCTCCGTGCCCAGCGCGCGCAGCAGATAGCCGACCGAAAGGCGGCCGGTGCCAACTGGAAGGGGACGGGGCAGGGTCTCGTCTTCACCACGAAGAACGGGACCCCCATCGAGCCGCGCAACCTGAACCGGTCCTTCGAGACGCTGTGCGCTCGCGCCGGAGTCCGTAAGGTCCGCTTCCACGACCTGCGCCACACCTGCGCGTCCCTGCTCCACGAACAGGGCGCCGATGCTCGAATGATCATGGAAGTCCTGGGCCACAGCTCCATCCGCGTGACCATGGACATCTACACCTTCGTACGGCTCGACTCCCAGCGCTCCGCCTTCGACCGCGTCGGCGACGCACTGAGGGGTGACGGCAACGGGCCGGACGCTGACGACGGCCCGGCCGGTGTACTCGTGGCCGTCTGATCGGTCCCGCTACCGCCCTCGGAGGCGGTTGCCGTCAAACCCTGCCGTCAAGGCAAAAGCCAGAGGCCCTGTGGATCACTCCACAGGGCCTCTGAACTGTTGTGCACTCGGCAGGATTCGAACCTGCAACCTTCTGATCCGTAGTCAGATGCTCTATCCGTTAAGCTACGAGTGCTTGTTCTTTTGTTTTGCCCCCGCTCCCGGCCCTTTCGGCCCGCTCGCGGCGACAGGAAGAACATTACATGACTGCCGCCGTCATGTGAAATCCGATCCGCGCACCCCTTGTGACCTGCGAAAACGTCGTGGACTGGGGAACCGGCAGTGATCCGCTCGGGCAGCCGGGAAGCGGCTCCGC
Source organism: Streptomyces musisoli (assembly GCF_016741855.1). Classification (GTDB taxonomy): domain Bacteria; phylum Actinomycetota; class Actinomycetes; order Streptomycetales; family Streptomycetaceae; genus Streptomyces; species Streptomyces musisoli. Next base: position 122,333 of record NZ_JAERRH010000010.1, read on the forward strand.
GCAAGGAACCGGGGAACGCCGAAGCCCCGGTCCTGGGGACCGGGGCTTCGGTATCGGGGCGGAGGCGGAGGGATTTGAACCCTCGATGGGCTTTAAGGCCCAAACCGCATTAGCAGTGCGGCGCCATAGACCGGACTAGGCGACGCCTCCAGCACAACCGTTCACGCGAGCGCGCGAATGGTGCGTGCAGATGATGACACAGGCGAGCACCGCGTCACCAATCGCCCCCCACGGTACTAGGCTCACCGGTCACAGGGCAAAGGGCTTCGCCAGGCGGTGCGCCGCAACGTCCGCGCGGTGCGCCGCAACGTCCGCGCCGGTCCGGCGTTGGACAGGGCATGGTCTTCGTCCTGCCGGTCCCCGGGCGGCGCCTCCTCGTGGCGTCCCTGGCCGCCGCCGCTGCCCTGGCCCCGCTCACCGCCGCCCCCGCCGCCGCGTCCGGCGCCGCACCGCCGCCCCTCCGGCCCGAGGACCGGGGTGGTGATCACCTCACCGTCGTGGTCCGGCACGCAGGCGCCGCGCGGGACGGGAGGTACGAGCTGTACTGCCACCCCGGTGCCGGAACCCACCCCGACGTCGCCGGGGCCTGCCGGGCGCTCGACGCGCACGCCCACTGGGGCCGGGACCCCTTCGCACCGGTGCCCCCCGACACCCTCTGCACCATGCTCTACGGCGGCCCCGCCACCGCCCGGGTCACCGGCACCTGGGCCGGCCGCCCGGTCGACGCCTCGTTCGACCGCGGTGACGGATGCGAGATCGGACGGTGGGACCGGATGGTGCCGCTGCTGCCCAAGATCGGGCCGCCGGCATAGCCGACGGAGAAGCGTGGCGGACGCACCGGTTCCGTAAAGGTCCCGCGAAGGTATCGGGAAGCCAGGGCATCGGTCACGCGTTCGCCGTCACTTCCTCGTGGGACCTCCCTCTCATCCGGCGCCGCGAGCACAACCGGTGCCCTTAGACTCCCTCGCGTGACACGTCGCGGGCCGGTTGGCAAGATGGCCCGAGCGGTCGGCAAGGTGCGGTAACAGGGAGGAAGGCGTCTCGTGAGCAGCAGGCCATCCCGAGGCGCTGCTCGCCTCGCAGCCATACTCGACGCGCTGCCGGACGCGTTGGTCCTGGTCAACGCCAACGGAACCGTCGTCAACGCCAACACCATCGCGCTGGAGGCCTTCGAGGCGCCGGGTACCGCGCTCGTCGGGCGCGGGCTGCTCGATCTGCTGCCGCAGTTCGACTCCCGGCTGATCCCCGGCTCCATGCGGCGCCCCGACCACATGGATCCCCGGGGGCGCACGAAGCCGACCCGGATGGTCGCCCGGCGGACCGACGGCAGCGAGTTCCCGGTCGAGGTCACCAGCGCGAACCTGGAGAACGGGCAGCAGGCGTACGACGGTTACGGCTACACCGGCGACGAGCTGCTGATGATCGTCGTCCGGGACCTGTCCGGGACCGTCGACACCGAGGCCGAGCTGGCCCGCTCACAGCGGCAGACCGAGATGATCCTGCGGGCCGCGGCGGAAGGTGTCGTGGGCACCGACACCGACGGGCGGATCGTGCTCGTCAACCCGGCCGCCGCCCAGATACTGGGGTACCGGGCCGGTGAGCTGGGCGGCAAGGAGCTGCACACCCTCGTGCTGCACTCCCGCGCCGACGGCTCCCCCTTCCCGTACGAGGAGTCGCCGCTCGCCGACACCCTGCGCTCCGGGCGCAAGCACCGGGTGCGCGGGCAGGTGCTGTGGTCCAAGGGCGACCAGAAGGTGTCCGTCGATCTGACCACCGCGCCGGTGCGCGACGGGGACCAGCTCGTCGGCGCCGTGATGACCTTCACCGACCGGCGGCCCTTCGACGCCCTGGCCGAGGAGAAGGACGCGCTGGAGAAGGCGCACGCCGAGGAGCTGGAGCGGCTCTCCGAGGAGCACGCCTCCGACCTGACCGCGCTGCGCCAGCAGCATGTCACCGAGATCGAGGAACTCCGCGAGAAGCACACGGAGGAGCTGGCCGCCGGTGAGGAACGGTACGCCGCGCTCGCCGAGCGGGAGAAGGACCGGTACGAGGCCCTCGGCGGCCGCCACGAGCAGCTGCTGACCCTGCTCGGGCAGTCGCTGCGCGGGCCGCTGGACGAGCTGCGGCACGAGCTGTCCGCGCTGGCGGCGGACGACGCCGGGCAGCTGTGGCCCGAGGCGAACCAGGTCCTGCACCACCTGTCGGCCGGCTACGCGCGGATCACCACCCTCATCGACAACGTCCTCGGCTATCAGCGGCTGGACGCGGGCGGCGAGGACATCACCCGTACCAAGGTGATGCTGGACGCCGTCGTCGCCGCCGGTGTGGACGGGGCCGTCGAGCTGATCGGGCCGGGGCGGGTGCAGTTCGCCGTGCACGCGCCGCCCATCGAGGCCGAGGTCGACCCGCAGCGGCTCGCCGTGGCGCTCGCGCATCTCGTGGCGGACGTCGCCGGGGTCGACGCCACCGGCAACACGCCCGTGTCGGCGGGCGGTTATCTGGACAACACCGTCGTGGTCGCCGCCGCCCAGCGCGGTGAGGTCGCGCGGATCGAGGTGCGCGGGCCGTACGCCGGGGGAGACCCGGTGCACGAGCCGATCGTGCGCGGGATCGTGCGGGCCCACGGCGGTGTGCTGCAGACGCACGAGGTCCCGGGCATGAGCGGCAGCGCCTACGTGCTCGAAGTGCCGCTCGGCGGAGGGGCGGGCGCGGTGGCCGGGCAGGCGGCCTTGGGCACCGCGGCCGGCGCGCAGGTCCCGGGCGCCGGGGCCGATGCGCAGGTCCCGGGCGCTGGGGCCGGTACGCAGATCCCGGGCGCCGGGGCCGGTACGCAGGTCCCGGGCGCCGGGGTCGGTGCGCAGATCCCGGGCGCCGGTGAGGCCGACGCTGACGACTCCGGCGCGGCCGGACAGGGTCCCGGGGGCGGCCGGCGGCGGGCCCGGCGGGCCTCCACGGACGCCTTCCTGGAAAGTGACGTGCCCGGCGCCGGTGACGCCGGTGAGGCGGACGCGCCCACGCCGACCGGCCGGCGCCGGCGACGTGCCGGCGCGCCCGCCGAGGAGAACACGCCGGTCCCCGCCGAGAGCCCGGAGGGCGCGGCCGGCGGGACCGGCCGGCGCCGTGCACGGTCCGCCGACAACGTCCCCGGCAACGCAGACGCCGGTGCGGGCGAGGGCGTGGCCGAGGGCGCCGTGGTGACCGCCGCCGAGCAGGGCGCGGGGGCCGCCGCCTCGGGTACGGGGCTCGGCGGCACCGTGCCGCCGCAGGGCGTGCCCGTGCCCACGGGCCGACGGGCCCGCCGCGACTCGGGCGCCCCGCAGGCCGCCCTGCCGCCGGCGCTCCCCGCGGCCGGTGGCGAGCCGGTACCGGGCGCACCGGCACTGCCGGCCGCGCAGGCGGCCCTTCCGGCCGCGGGCGCCCCGACGGTTCCGGCCCAGGGCACGACGGCCCAGGGCGCGGCCACTCCGGCCCAGGGCGCGGTGGCTCCCGCCGAGGGCGCTCAGCCGACCGGACGGCGCCGGAGGGCGCTGGCCGCCGCGGCGGAGCGGGCCGCGGCGCAGGAAGCGGGCGGCGCACGCACGGTCTTCGCCCTGCCGCCGGCCGAGGCCGACCGGTCCCCGGAGACCGCGGCCCAGGCCGGCACGGTTCCGGCGAGCGACATGGCTCCGGCCGCGGGACCGGGTACGGCCATGCCGGCGGCCCCGGGTGCGAGCGCACCCGGAGTCCCGGAAGCGGGCGTCCCTGTGGCCCCGGGTGCGGGGGTTCCCGTCGCCCCGGGCGCGGGGATTCCTGTGGGCCCAGGCGCGGGCGTTCCCGTTGCCTCGGGTGCAGGCGTTCCCGTCGCCCCAGGTGCAGGCGTTCCCGTCGCCCCAGGTGCAGGCGTTCCCGTCGCCCCAGGTGCAGGCGTTCCCGTCGCCCCAGGTGCAGGCGTTCCCGTCGCCCCAGGTGCCGGTACCGCCGTCGACGGGCGGCCGCAGGTCGTGGCTTCGCCGGCCGGTGCCGGGTCGCTGCCCGGCCAGGTGCAGGTGCCCGCCCACATGCCGGTGTCCGTCGAGGGCGTCCCCGGTGACGACGGCCGGCACGACGCCGTACCGCTCGACCAGGCCGACGACCACACTCCGCCGCAGCCTCATCCCACCAGCGCCCCGACCGGCCGACGGCGCCGTGCCGTGGCCCAGCCGGCCGAGGCCGCCCAGCCGGTGACGCCGGGTACCGCGCTCGGGCAGGCCCCGCCGCAGCCGACTCCGGTGCCGGCCGCTCCCGGCCAGGCCCCGCAGGGCACGGCCGTACCGCCGGTCCCCGGTCAGCAGTCCCCGGCGAACCAAGTGCCGGCGCAGGGCACGGCCGTACCGCCGGGCTCCGCTCAGCAGGTCCCGGCGCAGGGCGTCCCGGCGCAGGGCACGTCCGGGCAGGGCATCCCCGTCCCGTCGGGCCCCGTGGCGCCCACGACGGCTGAGGCGACCGTGCCGACGGGTCCCGGTACCCCGCAGCCGTCAGCCGTCGGCCAAGCCGCCGTACCCGCCCAGGGCACGGCCGGTCAGCCCGCACCAGCGCAGGCAGCGCCCGCCCAGGTGGGCCAGGCCGCGGCCACGCCCGCCCAGGGCACACCTGCCCAGGCCCAGGGCTTCTCGGTCCCGGCCCAGGGCACTCCTGCCCAGGCCCAGGGCATCCCCGTCCCGGTCCAGGGCACGCCTGTCCCGGTCCAGGACACGCCCGCCCAAGGGACCGCCGCGCACCCCGCTCCCGCCTCCGCGGCCCAGCAGCCTCCGGTCGTACCCGCCCAGGGCACCGCCGCGCACCCCGCTCCCGCTCAGGCGTCGCAGCACCCGGCCGCCGCGCACCCGGCCGCCGCGCACCCGGCCGCCGTGCAGCCGGGCACCCCGCCCGCCGGCACCCCGGTGGCGCACTCGGGTGCGCTGCCGTTGCCCGCCGAGACCGGAACCGGACAGGTGCCCGCGCAAGGCACCCACGCCGGAACCGCACAGGTCCCCGCGCAAGGCACCCACACCGGAACCGCACAGGTCCCCGCGCAAGGCACCCACACCGGAACCGCACAGGTCCCCGCGCAAGGCACCCACACCGGAACCGCACAGGTCCCCGCGCAAGGCACCCACACCGGAACCGTGCCGCCCGCCGGTGGCCCCGTGGCCGGCGGCCCCCAGCAGTGGCCCGGTGCCGCCGACACCGCCGGTGCCGGCATCCCGGCCCCCGGTGCCGCCACGCCGGCGGCCGGTACGCCGACGGCCGGAACGCCGGTCCCCGGCACCCCGCTTCCCGCCGGCACGGCCGGTGGTCAGCCGCAGCGGGCCGCGCAGCCGCTGCCCGCCGAGGCCGCGGGCGGCGCGCCGCTCGACCCGGACTCCACGCAGGGCCGGGCGATCTCCGTCCGCACGCTCGGGCAGGGGGTGCCGTTCGCCCGGCAGGCCGCCCAGGTGCAGCAGCCGACGGCCACTCCGCCGCCGCACGCACCCGGCGGTTCGGGCCGGCGGCGCAAGCTGGGCACACCCCCCGACCCGGCCACCCGCCCGGAGCCGAGGCCGGGCCAGGCGGCCCGGCCGCACCCCTCGCCCGAACCGGCGCCCCCGCACCCCTCGCTCGCCGGCCAGCCGTCCCTGGCCCAGCCCGCGGCGGCCGGTCAGGCACCCGTGCCGCAGCCCTCGCTCGGCGGCCAGTCCCTGCCGGTTCCGGGCACCGAGGGGGCCGGACGGTCGTACGCCATAGGCGCCCCGGAGCCCAACGCCGCCGAGGGTCCGGAGCCGCTGGACGGTCCCGGCGGGGCCGTGGAGGTGGCCGACACCCCGCGTCCGCAGCCGCTGGACGACGAGCTGCCCCCGGAGCCGCTGGACAACCCGCGCCGGCTGCTGGTGTGGCCCGCGCCGGACGTGACGACCCAGCAGGCGCTCAGCGACCGTGGCTACCGGCCGGTCATCGTGCACTCCCGTGAGGAGGTCGACGCGCAGATCGCGGCCTTCCCCGCCGCGCTGTTCGTGGACCCGCTGACCGGGCCCATCACGCGGACGGCCCTTCAGTCGCTGCGCCAGGCCGCCGTGGCCGCCGAGGTGCCGGTGCTGGTGACGGCCGGGCTCGGGCAGGCCACGCGCGAGGCGGCGTACGGCGCCGATCCCGCCGTGCTGCTGAAGGCGCTGGCACCCCGGGACAGCGAGCAGCATCCGCCGCGGGTGCTGCTCATCGAGGAGCACGCGGAGATCGCGCTGGCGCTGACCGCGACGCTGGAGCGGCGCGGGATGCAGGTGGCGCGGGCCGCGAGCGACAACGACGCGGTGACGCTCGCGGGGCAGTTCCGGCCGAACCTCGTGGTGATGGACCTGATGCAGGTGCACCGCCGGCGGGCCGGGATCGTGGACTGGCTGCGGGCGAACGGGCAGCTCGACCGCACCCCGCTCGTCGTCTACACCGCCGCCGTCGACCAGGCCGACCTGCCCCGGCTCGCCTCGGGCGAAACCGTGCTGTTCCTCGCCGAGCGGTCCACCAGCACCGAGGTACAGAGCCGGATCGTGGACCTGCTGGCCCGGATCGGCACCAACTAGGCCGGGAAGGGCAGCAGCCCACCACCACCCGGGTCCGACAGGGGCAGCAGCCCACCACCCGGGTCCGACAGGGCTGAGCCCACCACCTGGGCCGGAAAGGGCACGGGCTCACCACCAACCGGGCCCGGAAGGGCAGGGACCGCCACCACCTGGGCTCGAAAGGGCGCGGGCTCGGCACCGACCCGACCGGGAAGGCCAGGGCTCGGCACCGACCGAGCCGAGAGGGCAGAGACTCGGCACCGCCAGGACCGGAAGGGCAGGGGCCGGCGGGCGAGGCAGGGGCCGGGGGCCGGCCGGCGGTTCCCGTTCGTCCTGGGACCGCGGGGACGCCCTAGCGGGCGAACAGCCTGCGGGCCGCCTCCTTGATGGAGGCCCGCAGGCGGTCGCGGTCGCTTTCCTGCGGGCCGGCGAGGATCCGCCGCATCTGCGGCACCACGGTCATCCAGTTCGTGAGCGCGGTCAGCAGGATCAGCAGGTCGCCGGCCGGGATGGCGTCCGTGATGACACCCCGGCCCTGGCCGTCCTCGATCGCGGCGACCTTCCGCGCGTAGTGGTCCTGGCGTGCCGCCTCGTCGGGCAGTTCGTCGCTGCCGTACTCGATGCCCTCCCAGAAGAGGAGGCGCAGAAGCTCGGGGTGGGCGGCGTGGTAGTCGAGAAGGCGGTCCACCCAGCCGTCGATGTCGTCGGGGACGACGGGCACGGCCGAGGCCAGGTCGACCATGCACCGGCCGAGGACCTGGGTGAACAGCTGCGACTTGTTGCCGAAGTAGGCGTAGATCAGCTGCTTGTTGGCCTTGGCCGCGGTGGCGATGCGGTCGATGCGGGCGCCCGCGATGCCGTGCCGGGAGAACTCGGCGACCGCCGCCTCGAAGATACGGGCCTTGGTGGCCTCGGGGTCCCTCACTGCTGCCATGGGGACAGGGTAGGGGTCCGCGTACAGGTAACCAACTATTTGGTTGACGGGAATGCCGGAGACCGGGCACGCTGTTGCCGTCTATCAACCAACCAGTTAGTTGTCTGAGTCGGCGCCTAAGGAGTACCTCCGCCCATGCCGTCAGCCACCACCATCCGCCAGGCACCCGAGGTCCGGTCCCCCGCCCGCGAACGGTCGGCCTCCGGCTCCCTCTTCCTCCTGCTCATCGCCGTCTGCACCGCCGTCACGGCCGCCAACATCTACCTCGCGGCCCCGTTGCTCCCGCTGATCGCCCACGACTTCGGCACCACCGCGTCGGCCGTGGCCTGGATCGCCTCGGTCGCCCAGCTCGGCTACGCGGCCGGCCTGCTCTTCTTCGCGCCGCTCGGCGACCGCGTCGACCGCCGCCCGCTCGTCGCCTGGCTCTCCGTGGCCACCACGGCGGCCCTGCTCCTCGCGGCGGTGGCCCCGGGCACCGCGGCCCTCGCCGCCGCCGTGTTCGTCGCCGCCGCGGCCACCGTCATCCCCCAGCTGCTCGTCCCGCTGGTGGCCGCGCGCGCCCCGGCCGACCGGCGGGCCCGGCATGTCGCGGCCGTCATCGCGGGGCTGTTCACCGGCATCGTCGCGGCCCGCGTCCTCGGCGGTCTGGCCGGTCAGGGCTTCGGCTGGCGCTGGGTGTTCGCCGGGTCCGCCGTGCTGACCCTCGTCCTGGGACTGGCCACCGCCCTGGCCCTGCCGGCCGAGCGGCCGGTGCGGCAGGGCGGGCTGTTCTCGGGGGTGGCGAAGCTGCCGGGGCTGCTGCGCCGCTCGCCCGACCTGTGGCGGGCGTGCGTGCGGCAGGCGGGGATGTTCGGCGCCTGGAGCGCCCTGTGGACCTCGCTCGCGCTGCTGCTGACCGGCCCCCGCTACGGCCTGTCCACGGCGACCGCCGGGCTCTTCGGCCTCTTCGGCCTGACCGCCAGCGCGGTGGCCCCGCTGGCGGGCGGCCTGGTGGACCGGTTCGGTGCGGCGCGGGTCGTCGGCACCGCCTACGCGCTGGCCGCCGTCGCCGTACCGCTGTTCTGGCTCGGCGGGCACGTGCTGCCGGCGCTGTTCGCCGCCGCCGTCGCGATCCACGCGGCCCTGGTCGCCTCCCATGTCGCCAACCAGACCCTGGCCCTGACCACGACCTCCACACCGGCCACCGCCAACACGGCCTACGTCGTCTCCGGCTTCGCCGGCGGCGCCCTCGCCTCGGCCGCCGCGGGCCCCGCCTTCGGGCACTGGGGCTGGGCCGGGGTGTGCGCGGTGGCCGGCCTGTGGCTACTGCTGGGCTGGTCTGCCACGGCCGGACGCACCGGACGCCGGTGACGACTGAGGCGGGGCGGCCGGGCGGCCGGCTGCGGGCACGGCCGCCCAGGCCCGGCGCCCAGCGAACCGGGCGGCCGGGGGAGGCGATACGACCGTGCCACGGACGGACGACGCCGGCCGACCGGCCGCCGACGAGGGACACAAAGAACCCAGGACGACCGGCCGCCGGACGGGGGACGCAAGGGACCCGGGACCACCGGCCGCCGAACGAGGGACACAAAGGACCCGGGCCGACCGGCCGCCGGACGTAAAGGACCCGGGACGACCGGCCGCCGGACGAGGGGCCCGGCCGCCGGACGAGGGTGCGGGGCGACCGGGTCGTCCCACACCGTCAGATGCTGGTGACGTCCAGCTCGCCCTCCGCGTACTGCCGGCGCAGCACCTTCTTGTCGAACTTGCCCACGCTCGTCTTCGGCACCGACTCGACGATCGTCCAGCGCTCCGGCAGCTGCCAGCGGGCGATCCGGCCCTCCTCCGCGAGGAAGGTGCGCAGGGTCTGGAAGTCGGCGGTCGCGCCCGGCCGGAGGACGACCGTGGCCAGCGGACGCTCGCCCCACTTCTCGTCGGGTACGGCGACCACGGCGGCCTCGGCGACGTCCGGGTGGGACATCAGCGCGTTCTCCAGCTCTACCGAGGAGATCCACTCGCCGCCGGACTTGATGACGTCCTTGGCCCGGTCGGTGAGGGTGAGGAAGCCGTCCGGGGAGATCGTGCCGACGTCACCCGTCTTCAGCCAGCCGTCCTCGCTGAACTTGTCGTCCGGGCGGAGCGGTTCGGCGTCCGGGCCGTTGTAGTAGGCGCCGGCGATCCAGGGGCCGCGCACCTCCAGCTCGCCCGCGGACTTGCCGTCCCAGGGCAGGCGCTCACCGTCGGCGCCGGTGAGCCGGCCCTCCACGGAGGCGGGGAAGCGGCCCTGCGTGAGGCGGTAGGCGAACTCCTCGTCGGTGCCGACCGCGTGGGCCGGCGGGCGGGCCACCGTGCCCAGCGGGGAGGTCTCCGTCATGCCCCAGGCGTGGCAGACCCGCATGCCGAGCCGGTCGAACGCCGCCATCAGGGACGGCGGACAGGCCGCGCCGCCGATCGTGACCTGGCCGAGGAAGGACACGTCCCGCGGGCGCGCCGTGAGTTCGCCGAGCAGGCCCTGCCAGATGGTGGGGACGGCCGCCGCGTGGGAGGGCCGCTCGCGCTCGATCATCTCGGCGAGCGGGGCCGGCTGGAGGAAGCGGTCCGGCATCAGCATGTTGACGCCGGTCATGAAGGTGGCGTGCGGCAGGCCCCAGGCGTTGACGTGGAACTGCGGGACGACGACGAGCGAGGTGTCCTCGTCGGTCAGGCCCATCGACTGGGTCATGTTGACCTGCATGGAGTGCAGGTAGATCGAACGGTGGCTGTACACCACGCCCTTGGGGTCGCCGGTCGTACCGGAGGTGTAGCACATGGCGGCGGCCCGGCGTTCGTCCAGCTCCGGCCAGTCGTAGGCGGTGGGCCGGCCCGCGATCAGCTCCTCGTACTCGTGCACGCGTGCGGCGGCGCCCGCCAGCGGGGCGCGGTCGCCCGGTCCGGAGACGACGACGTGCTCCACCGTCGGCAGCTGCGGCAGCAGCGGCGCGATCAGCGGGATCAGCGAGCCGTTGACGATGACGACCTTGTCGGCCGCGTGGTTGACGATCCACACCAGCTGCTCGGCCGGCAGCCGCAGGTTGAGCGTGTGCAGCACCGCGCCCATGGACGGGATCGCGAAGTAGGCCTCGACGTGCTCGGCGTTGTTCCACATGAGCGTGGCCACCCGGTCGTCGCCGCTCACTCCCAGCTCGTCGCTCAGGGCGTGCGCCAACTGGGCGGAACGGGCCCCGATCTCGGCGAAGGTGCGCCGGTGCGGCTCGGCGTCGCCGGTCCAGGTGGTCACCCGAGACGACCCGTGGACCGCGGACCCGTGGGTCAGGATCCTGGAGATCAGCAGCGGTACGTCCTGCATGGTGCTCAGCACGGAGTCCTCCTGGGCGACATTGCCTACGCGGTGGTAGAGGTTGCGCTGATTCTGCGCACATACCACGCGGTATGTCACTAGGGAGTGCGTCACTCGGTGCAGCGGGGGTCCGGTCAGCGGGCCGGCACCAGGTCCGGATCCTCCCGCAGCTTGCCCAGCGCGCGGGACACCGCCGACTTCACCGTGCCCACCGACACGCCGAGGACCTCGGCGGTCTGCGCCTCGCTGAGGTCCTCGTAGTACCGCAGGACGACCATCGCCCGCTGGCGCGCCGGCAGCCGCAGGACCGCCCGCCACATGGCGTCGTGCAGCGCCTGCCGCTCGGCCGGGTCGTTGCCGCCGGTCACGGGCTCCGGCTCGGGCAGCTCCTCGCAGGCGAACTCGTCCACTCTGCGCTTGCGCCACTGCGAGGTCCGGGTGTTCAGCAGCGCCCGGCGCACATAGCCGTCGAGCGCGCGGTGGTCCTCGATCCGCTCCCAGGCCACGTAGGTCTTGGCGAGCGCGGTCTGCAGCAGGTCCTCGGCATCGCACGGGTTCGCGGTCAGCGAGCGCGCCGTGCGCAGCAGGACGGGCTGACGGGCCCGCACGTACGACGCGAACGACGGGTAGTCGGGGGTCCCCCCGCGCGGGCGGAGTCGAGCGTGGGAGGGGCCCTGCCGCCCGGGTGCGGCGGCGTCCGAGGCGCTGGGGCAGACGGGTGTGGTCATGCCTCCACGCTAGGAGCGGCCCCAGCGCCGCGGATCGGCCGCAGGTCCCGAAGCGGAGTCCCCCTCAGGTTGTAGGGGTGGGGCTGACTGCACCTCCTGAAGGTGGACTGCGGGTCCGACCCGTCTGCGGGTCGGACCCTGACGACTCAGCCGTCCGCCACCAGGACCAGCCCCGATGTCGGCACCCCGGTACCGGCCGTCACCAGGGTCCGGGCGGCCCCCGGTATCTGGTTGACGGCCGTGCCCCGCAGTTGGCGGACCGCCTCCGCGATGCCGTTCATACCGTGCAGATAGGCCTCCCCGAGCTGGCCCCCGTGCGTGTTGAGCGGCAGCCGCCGCCCGGCCACGAAGTCCGCCGCCTCCCCCTTGCCGCAGAACCCGAACTCCTCCAGCTGCATCAGCACGAACGGGGTGAAGTGGTCGTACAGGATCCCGACGTCGATGTCGTCCGGGCCGAGGCCGGAGGTGCGCCACAGCTGGCGGGCCACCGCGCCCATCTCCGGCAGTCCGGTCAGATCGGCCCGCTGGAAGCCGGTCATCTGCTCCTGCGCCCGGCCGGCGCCCTGGGCCGCCGCCGCGATCACGGCGGGCGGCCGCGGCAGGTCCCGGGCCCGCTCCAGGGAGGTGACGACGACCGCCTGTCCGCCGTCGGTCTCCTGGCAGCAGTCGAGCAGGCGCAGCGGTTCGGCGATCCAGCGGGACGCGGCATGATCGGCGAGCGTGATCGGGCGGCCGTGGAACCAGGCGGCCGGGTTGGTCGCCGCGTACCCGCGGTCCACCACGGCCACGTGCCCGAACGCCTCGGGCGTCAGGCCGTACGCGTGCAGATACCGCCGGGCCGCCATCGCCACCCAGGAGGCCGGGGTGAGCAGCCCGAACGGCAGCACCCAGCCGAGCGCCGCCCCTTCCGCCGTCGGCTCCCGGTGCTGCACGCCCGCGCCGAACCTACGGCCCGACCGTTCGTTGAACGCCCGGTAGCAGACGACCACCTCGGCCACGCCCGTCGCCACCGCGAGCGCCGCCTGCTGGACGGTGGCGCAGGCCGCCCCGCCGCCGTAGTGCACCCGGGAGAAGAAGGACAGCTCGCCCATCCCGCACGCCTGGGCCACGGTGATCTCCGGACTGGTGTCCATCGTGAACGTCACCAGGCCGTCCACGTCCGCCGGGGTGAGCCCCGCGTCGTCGAGCGCCGCCCGCACCGCCTCCGCCGCCAGCCGCAGTTCGCTGCGCCCGGAGTCCTTGGAGAACTCGGTGGCCCCGATGCCGGCGATCGCCGCGCGTCCGCCGAGGCCGTCCCGGGTGCGCAGACTCATCGGGCGGCCTCCCCGGCGGGGAGCGTCACGGTCACCGTGCCGGTCACGTGCGTGCCGGTCTTGTTGGCCCCGACGACCCGGACGACCGCCGTGTCACCGTCGACCTCCTCGACGCTGCCGGTCAGCACCATCGTGTCCCCCGGGTGGTTGGGCGTCCCCAGCCTGATGGCGACCTTGCGGAGCACCGCCGCCGGGCCGAAGTGGTCGGTGACGTACCGGCCGACCAGGCCGTTCGTCGTCAGGATGTTCATGAAGATGTCCGGTGCGCCCTTCTGCCGGGCCAGCTCCGCGTCGTGGTGCACGTCCTGGTAGTCCCGGGAGGCGATCGCGCCCGCCACGATCAGCGTGCGGGTCACCGGGATCTCCAGCGGCGGCAGCGGCTCGCCGGCCCTCACCGGTCCACCGCCTCGAACACCGGCAGCGTCAGATCCTCGTCGTACCGCCGGAACACCAGCCGTACCGGCAGCCCGATGCGCACCTTGTCGTACGGCACGCCCACCACGTTGCTCACCATCCGCACTCCCTCGGCGAGTTCGATCAGGCCGACCGCGTAGGGCCCCGCCGCGCCCTCCTCGGGTGCCGTGAAGGCCGGGAAGGGCGGATGGTGCATCACCACGTACGAGTGGACCGTGCCCTCGCCGCTCGCCTCCACCGTGTCCCAGTCCGGGCCGCCGCAGGCGTTGCAGCCCGGCAGCCAGGGGTGGCGCAGGGTGCCGCAGGCCGTGCAGCGCTGGATGAGGAGCCGGTGCTCGGCCACGCCCTGCCAGAAACCGGCGTTGTCCCGGTTGACCACCGGGCGGGGACGGGGCGTCCGCGGTCCGCGCGGGGCGGGGGCGTACTTGAGGATGCGGAAGCGGTGGATGCCCACCGGCTCGCCGTCCACCCGTACCTCCGTGCGGGTCGTGACGAAGTAGCCCGTGCCCAGTCGGGTCGTCTTGCGGGCGGAGACCTCCTCGATCACGGTGTCGAACACGACCTCGTCGCCCGGCCGCAGGGGCCGCAGATACTCCTGCTCGCAGTCGGTGGCCACCACGGAGGTGCAGCCCGAGGCGTCCAGCAGTCCGAGGAGTTCGTCGTACGCCCCGGTGCGGCCCTGGTGTCCGGTCAGGCCGCCCATCGTCCAGGCCTGGAGCATGGTGGGCGGGGCGACGGCGTCGGGGCCGGTGTAGGCCGGGTTGGTGTCACCGAGCGCCTCGCACCAGTGCCGGATCATCGGTGCGTTCACCGGGTCCTTGCCCCTGCCGGCGACGGCGGCGGGCCGGCCCGCGAACTCCTTCAGCCGCTCGCCAAGTTCGTCATGCGCCTGCTCATCGCTCACGCCACCACCCCCTGACTCGGGCCCGGACGGTTTCTGACTGTCCGTCAGATACGGCGGGGTGTCAAGGCCGAACGGGCCCGCCCCCTCCCGGGGAACGCCGACGCGGCGGCACCGAAGTGCCGCCGCGCAGACGTGTTACGACCCCGAAGCACACCCGCCGAGGGCCCTCCCCACGAGGGTCCTCAGCCGCGGATCACCACCACAGGTGGGTGAAGTTGACGGCGACGTTCTCGTTGCCCTGCTGGATGGCGGTCCACGCCGAGCCGTTGACCTGGGCGGTGTTGCTCTGGTTCGAGGCACCGGAGCCGACCGCGTTCTGGTTCGTGGTGGACGAGTTGCCGTTGTTGTCGCCGCCGACCCCACTGCCGATGACGGACGCCACGCCCGCGTTCGATCCGTCGTCCGCGATGGCGCCGTCGTCCGCCGTCGCCGCACCGGTGAAAAGAGCGGCTGCGAGCGGGAGAGCGGAGATGGCGGCGATGGCGCGGGCGGTACGGATGCTTGCCATGTTGTTCCTCCAGAACCAAGCACTCAGTGAACTACGGCTTGCGTCAAAGCAGTTGGCCGACCGCCTTGACTGTCGTGGACGACGTCGCGCAACCAGAGTTGCCCACCGGATCCCCGGCGAACCACCCTGGAAGCCATGATTCGCACGCAAGCGTGAGGACAAGTCGACAAACCTCCATCGCCATAATTAGCCACGTCACACCCCAGGACGGGTCGGTACGGACTTCCGGCCCTCAAGGGGCAGAAGGGATGAATCGTTCCGGCACTTTTCCGGCCGATCCACCCCTCACCGATGCGCCACCGAGGGCCGCCCTTCCCTTTTTCGAACATACGTACGACCATGGAGCCATGGCCACCACCGACCGGCAGGCCACGACGCTGGCCCTCGCACACGCCCTGTCCGCCGCCGAACGCGGCCTGGCCGTCATCCCCCTGTCCCGGACGAAACTCCCGGCCCTGCGCTCCCCGCACCGCGACGACCCCGACCCCACGCCCTGCCACGGCGAGTGCGGCCGGTTCGGCCACGGCGTGTACGACGCCTCCGCCGACCCGGCCCGCATCCGCGAGCTGTTCGCCGCCGCTCCCCGGGCCACCGGCTACGGCATCGCCTGCGGGCTGCCCCCGTACCACCTGATCGGCGTCGACCTGGACACCAAGTCCGGCACGGACTCGTCGGCCGCCCTGCGCGAACTGGCCCTGCGCCACCTGTTCACGATCCCGGAGACGGTGGTCGTGCTCACCCCGAGCGGAGGCCGCCACCTGTGGCTGACCGGCCCGCCGGACACCGCCGTACCCAACTCGGCGGGCCGGCTCGCCCCCGGCATCGACATCCGGGGCGCCGGCGGCTACCTCGTGGGCCCCGGCTCCCGCACCGACCACGGCCTCTACACCGCCGCGCCCGGCACCGCCCACCTGGCCCCCGCGCCCTGCCCGCGGTCCCTGCTCCGCCTCCTGCTGCCCCCGCCGCGCCCGCGCCACGCGGCCCCGCCCGCACCGGGCGCCACGGGCGACCACGGCCGGGGCCTGGTCCAGTTCGTGCTCGCCGCGCACGAGGGCCAGCGCAACACCCGGCTGTTCTGGGCGGCCTGCCGCGCCTACGAGAACGGCATCGGCCCCGCCCTGGCGGCCCCCCTGACCGAGGCGGCCCTCCACACCGGCCTGTCGGAACGCGAGGCCCGCGCGACGATCGCGTCGGCGGCAAGGATGACGGGGCACCGGCCCTGAGCCCGACCGCCGCGCCACCGGGCCGACCGCCTCCGACCGGGCGCCGTCGACCGGCTCTGCCGGCCGAGTGGCCCGGCCACCGGCTGGACAGGCGCGGCGGCGCGATGGCTCTTACGATCCGATCGTGACGGACATACCCGACGAACTGATCAGGCTGGAACGAACCGCCGAGGAGGAACGCGCCCGCCTGGCGGGCCTCACCGGCGACGCGTACGACGAGCAGCGGCGCCGCTTCTGCACGGCCTCGGACGCGGTGCACGCGGCGATCACCGCGCGCGCCGAAGCGACGGGGGCCGACCCGCGCGAGGTGGAGCAGGCGGTGCGGCAGGCAGTACGGCAGACACAGGAGGACCCGGCCGTCGAGTAGCGGGACGGCCAAGGACCGGGCAGCACACCACGGGAACGGCCGGGGAGCGCACCACCGGGAACGACCGGGAGCGCACCACCGGGAAGAACCGATGAGAACACCACCGGCAACGACCGGGAGCGCACCATCGCATCGAGAAGGGGTGCCTCTCGTCCGAGGCACCCCTTGCGGCCTGCTAGACCACGGCCCCTGCGGAGGTGGCCGGGGGCAGGAACCCGCGGCGACCTCCGGTCCGGGCGGTCGTGGCCTCGGGCGACGTCGTCAGCCGCGCGGGCTGCGCCAGCGCCAGAACTGGTCCGAGTAGGGCCCGAGCTGGTCGACCTCCAAGGTGGCCTCGGCCCATTGGCAGCTCTCGACCGGCGCGATCACCAGCCGTTCGTCGAGCGCCGAGGCGATGACCACGTCGGCCTGCGCGGGATCCGCCTGGATCATCCGCCAGAGCTGTCCCTTGTTGCCGTCGCTCCAGCGGTCCTGGAAGACGACCGCCTTGGGGTGCCTGTCCCGGACCGTCAGGTACAGGTCGTCCTGCCCGTTCTTGATCCGCCACAGCCCCGGTTCGTCGGCGGGCATGAACTCCCACATGTCCTGCTTGTTGTTGGTCCTCAGGCCTCCCCGCCACAACCGGACCTCCCCGGGGTCGTGCGTGTGGCCGATCGGCGTGATGAACAGACCGCTGGCCGAGTGCACGATCACCTGCGGTGAGTCTGTGGGCGGTACAGGTCGTACGGGCGTGATGGGCATGGGCTCTCCTCCGTGTCCGGCATGACGACCGGTGATGGATGTGACCGGCAAGTGCCTATGGCATTACCGCGTCGCCTCCATGCTTTTGCCGCCCCGCACCGGACGGCCACCGGACAGCGCCGAACGGGTGACCGCCCGGCCCCCGACTCACCCGCTTGTACAGCCCGTCGAACGGGGACGGAACAGCGGGTCTCGTGAGCGGATGCCGCCGGGGCCGCGTGAGACGGGCTCATGCCGAAGGGGTGCCGCTCCGGAGAGTGGCACCCCTTCTGACCTGCATGCTCAAAACCTCTGCGGAGGCGGTGGGATTTGAACCCACGGTGACATCGCTGCCACGACGGTTTTCAAGACCGTTCCCTTCGGCCGCTCGGGCACGCCTCCCCGCGCCGCCGGAGACCGACGACGCGGGTACACATTACCGGCCCGGCGCCGGGTCGCGGGGCGGTGGTTGTCCTCCTCGCCCCCGGCCGGACGCCCGTGTCAGCTGTCGCCCTGCCGCGAGCCCAGCGTCAGCTGCACCGTGTGTTCCTGCCCGCTCCGCTTGTAGGTGATCGTCACCTTGTCACCCGGCTTGTGGGTCCAGATCTCGCCGATCAGGGTGGGACCGCTGTCGATCACGTGGTCGTCGAGCTTGGTGATGACGTCGCCGGGCTTGAGGCCGGCCTTGTCCGCCGGGCCGCCGGTCTCGACCGCCGCGGCGCCGCCCGTGCCCTGATCCGTGATCTTCGCGCCTTCGGCGGACTCCTCCAGGGAGACGGAGGCGCCGATCCTGGCGTACACCGGCTTGCCGGTCTTGATCAGCTGCTGGGCGACGTACTTGGCCTGGTTGATCGGGATGGCGAAGCCCAGGCCGATCGAGCCGGACTGGCCGGAGCCGAAGCCACCGCTGCTGGAGGACTGGATCGCGGAGTTGATGCCGATGACCGCGCCGGAGGCGTCCAGCAGGGGGCCGCCGGAGTTGCCGGGGTTGATGGACGCGTCGGTCTGAAGGGCGCTCATGTACGACGCCTTGCTGGTGGAGCTGCCGTCGCTGGAGGCCACCGGACGGTTCTTGGCGCTGATGATGCCCGTCGTCACCGTGTTGGACAGGCCGAAGGGGGCGCCGATGGCGATGGTCTCGTCGCCGACGGCCACCTTGTCGGAGTCGCCGAGGGCGAGCGGCTTGAGGTCGGAGGGGGCGTTCTTGAGCTTGATGACGGCGACGTCGTAGCCCTGCGCGTGGCCGACGATCTCGGCGTCGTACTTCTTGCCGTCGGGGAAGGTGGCCGTGAGCTTGCCGCCGTCGACCGCGTCCGCCACCACGTGGTTGTTGGTGACGATGTGGCCCTGGGTGTCGAAGACGAACCCGGTGCCCGTGCCGCCCTCGCCGTTGCTGCTCTCGGCCTCGATGGTCACCGTGCTGGGCAGCGCCCTGGCGGCCGTGTTGGCGATCGTCCCCGGCGCGCGCTTGACCTGCGTGGCGCTGTCGGAGGCCGAGACGGTGGTGGAGCCGGTGCCGTCGTTGTCCTTGGCCAGGGTGTAGCCGAGCCCGCCGCCCAGGCCGCCCGCGACCAGCGCGGCCACCAGGACCGCGGCCACCAGCCCGCCGCGTCCGCCGCGCGGCTTGGGGGCCGGCTGCTGGTACGAGGCGCCCCAGCCGCCGCCCGGGCCGCCCGCGCCGCCGCCGTCGCCGTAGACGGGGCCGCCTGCGTCGCCGTAGACCGGGGTGGCCGGCGGCGGAGGCGGCCAGGAGCCGTCGGGGGCCGGGCCCTGCCGGTGGGCCGGGCCGGGGGCGGTGGAGGCGGCCGGGGCCGCCGGGTTCTCCTGGGGCACGGGCGGGAGCGGCGCCGTCGGCGCGTTCCCCTCGGATGCGGGGCCGTGCGGCGCGGTGTCGGGAGAGGCCACCGGCACGGGAGGTGCGGACGGCGCCGGGGGTACCGCGTTGCCCTCGTTCTCGGTGCTCACAGCTCTTCTCCTCGATCCACGCCTGTTGTCGTCGGTCGCATTGCTCTGTAGTCAGCTTTTCCCACGAGCCGTCAGAGCACCATAAGCGGTGCCTGTGGGTCCGGCGGTCCTCTTTATATAGGATCTATTAGTGCCTCTAGGGCAAAAGTTACATAGGCGGGCGGGGGTGCGCGCCCCGTTCGTCGCCCGGACGTATCCGTGCCGCCCCGTGTACCCGGCGGCGATGGCACCATGACGCGGTGACCCACGCACCACAGCACACTCTTCAGGTCGTCGCCCACCGAGGCGCCTCCGAGGACGCCCCCGAGCACACCCTCGCCGCCTACCGGAAGGCGATCGAGGACGGCGCCGACGCCCTGGAGTGCGACGTACGGCTGACCGCCGACGGACATCTGGTCTGCGTCCACGACCGGCGGGTGAACCGTACCTCCAACGGCCGCGGCGCGGTCTCCGCGCTGGAGCTGGCCGACCTGGCCGCCCTCGACTTCGGCTCCTGGAAGACCCGCGAGGCCTGGCGCGGGCGCGACGAGGAGCCCGACTGGGAGCACCGGCCCGAGGACCGCGAGGAGACCTCCGTGCTGACCCTGGAGCGGCTGCTGGAGCTGGTCGCGGACGCCGGGCGGCGGGTGGAGCTGGCCATCGAGACCAAGCACCCCACGCGCTGGGCCGGCCAGGTGGAGGAACGGCTGCTGACCCTGCTGAAGCGGTTCGGTCTGGACGCCCCGGCCTCCGCCGCCGAGTCGACGGTGCGGATCATGAGCTTCTCGGCCCGTTCGCTGCACCGCGTGCGTGCCGCGTCGCCGACACTGCCGACCGTCTATCTGATGCAGTTCGTCTCGCCCCGGCTGCGCGACGGGCGGCTGCCCGCGGGCGTGCACATCGCGGGCCCCTCGATCCGCATCGTGCGCAACCACCCCGCCTACGTGGAACGCCTGAAGCGGGCCGGCCACCAGGTCCACGTGTGGACCGTGAACGAACCCGAGGACGTCGACCTCTGCGTCGAGCTGGGTGTCGACGCCATCATCACCAACCGCCCGCACGCGGTGCTGCGCCGGCTGGGCCGCTGAGCCGGCCGCCGGGCGACCGTACGGATCACGCCATACCGGCCTTTTAGTCGGCCGGTCCGTGACCGGACAGAACAAGCCATACCGGCCGCTCTCCGGCAGGCTCGGTCACGGGGAGTGCTCCGGCGCGTTCGGTGCGTGTGCGCCCGTGTCGAGTGCGTCACCGGAAGAGGATTGGCCGGTTTCCGGTACAGGCCAAAGGGGCATCCACACCGTGGCGTGGGGCGAAGGAGGTCTCGGGGGTGGCGTTGGTGGTGGCACAGGAAGTGCCGACGTCGTCGAGCATGGCCGTACCCCACGGCCCTGCGGGCGTGGGGAAGGCGCGGCACCGGATGCGGGCGCAACTGCGTAGCGGTGGCGTATCGGAATCGGTCATCGACGATGCCGTACTGATCCTTTCGGAACTGTTGAGCAACGCCTGTAAACACGGGCGGCCCCTGGGGAACGCCCCGGCCGGGGACGGCGACGTCCGCGCCGCGTGGCGGGTCGACGCGCGCGGGCGGCTCGTCGTGGAGGTCACGGACGGCGGCGGCCCGACCCGCCCGGCGCCCGCCACGCCGTCAGTGACCGCGCACGGCGGCCGCGGGCTGAACATCATCACGGCTCTCGCCGACGACTGGGGCGTCCGGGACGACATCCAGGGTGAGGTGACGGTCTGGGTGCTGGTCCACGAGGACGTCCACGATCCCGACGCCGGGTGCCGCCGCGGCGCTTTCGCTACGCGCGTCACCCGTCCGGCGGCATCGCAGTTGCCGCTCGCGGACCTGACGCTGCCGGGCATGACGGCCGCGGACCTGACGCTGCCGGACCTGTCCGGCCTGGACTTCGCGGACGCCTTCGACGACCTGGAGTGACCGCGGACGGCCCAACGGCGTCACCCGTCGGTGCACACCGCCGGCGTCGAGCGCCCGTGCGTTGTCCACAGGTTCCCGTCCGCCATGGCCCGAACGGCTAGGCTCCCGCCGTACGAGAAGAGCCGTAACCGGGAGACACCCACCATGGCCAAGAAGCGACCCCAGACGAAGGTCAAGCCGCAGCTGATCGACGGGGAGATCCCGGTTGTCGGCGCCCGCGAACCGTGCCCCTGCGGCAGCGGCCGGCGCTACAAGGCCTGTCACGGCCGCGCCGCCGCGCACGCCGGGACCGAGCTGGTGCAGCGCCCGTTCGAGGGAGTGCCCGGCGAGTGCGACTGGATCGCGCTGCGCGAGCTGGTCCCGGCCGCGACGGCCGAACTGCCCCTGAAGGGCGGCCTGCCCGAGGGCGTCCCCTCGGTCACGCTGGCCACGGTGCTGCCGATGGCCTGGCCCGCACTGCGCCGGGACGACGGCTCGGTCCTGATCGGCCTGCAGAACGACACGTCGTCCGGCGACATCAGCCGCGACCTCGCCGACACGCTCCAGCGTGCGCTCCAGGCCGAGCCCGGCACGCCGGTGCAGGGCCGCCGCGCTCCCGCCGACGGCCCGCGGCTCCAGGACCTGCTGGACCCGGAGGGCGCGTTCGAACCGGTCGTGCACGACGGCTTCGAGTTCTGGGTGCCGGACGCGGAGAACGCCACCCCTGAGGTGACGGCCTCCCTGGAGCGGGCCAACGCCGCCGCCATCCCGACCGTGAAGCTGTCCGGCGTGGACGCCGCGTACTGGTGCGAGACCCCGGACAAAAACCACCTGCGCTGGGTCATGCCGCATCCGGAGGAGCAGCTTCTGGACGCTCTCGCACGGCTGCACGCCGCCGGCCGCTCCAGCCTCGGCGAGGGCACCCGGCTCGTGGGCTCCTTCCGTGCTCACGGCCTCATCGTGCCGGTCTGGGACCTGCCGAGCGGTGTCTCGGCCGAGGACGTGGAGAAGCCGGCCGCCGAGTTCGCCGAGCGCCTCGCCGCCGCCCTCGCCGTCCAGGAGCCGCTCACGCCGGAGGAGCGCCGGGCGCGCGGCGGCCTCACCAACCGGCAGGTCACGCTCAGCTGACGCGCCGCGCGCGGGTGTCACGGCTGACCGACCATTCAGCCGTGACACCGCGCCGAGCGGCAGGTGACTCCTGTCACAACTCGCCGTTTCGACGGGGAATTCGGTGTCCGAATTGCCAAGACCGAATTTGCGAACCGCCGATCTCTTGTTACCGTTCCAGTAGCCCGGTTGCTGGTGCATCCCCCGTCGCCAGCAACCGGGCCTTTCCATGTCCGCGTGCGGTGGACAGTACGCGGCGGGACGTCAACTCCCTTTGTTCCGCTAGGAGTTGCTGCCGGAGCGGAGCAGCAGCGCCCCTTCCGCGCCGCGTTCGGCGAACTCGGTGACGGCCGTGTAGGCGTCCGGTCCGCCGCGGCGGCGCTCACGCGGCGTCTCACAGGTGGCGGGCTCGTCGTCGGCCCCGGTGGCGCAGTGCGTCTGCACGGTCCGGGCGCCCGGCCCCATCAGACTCAGCACGGAGTCCAGCGACGCGCCGGTGGCGTTGCGGTAGTACGTGCGCGCCCAGGTGTCCTCGCCCTGCGTCAGCACACAGGTCTGCGCCTCGATGCCGTCCGGCGTGGTGAGTTCGGGACCGCACCGGGCGGCCGTGGCGAGCCCGATGCCGAGCAGGAAGGGGGAGCGGCGGGCGGTGCCCGCGCCGGCCTTGGCGTCGCCCCGGGGGGCGGCCGGTCCGGCGGCCCGGCCGGCGTCGCCCACCTGCCCCGCGGACGCCACGGTCAGCGGCAGCGCGACGACGACCGCCACGGCACCCGTGAGGGCGAGCAGTCGAAGCTTTCGGGGGTCCCGCCCGCCGCGGTGCGGCTGTGGGGCTCTGTGGCCGCCGGAATGACGCAGCATGCCCGGAAGATTACGAGCCGACGGGGCCGGCCCGGCCCCTCCGCGCCGGACACCCCTACAACTCGGGCGCGCTCACACCCGTACGAGTGAGGGCGTCCACCACCGCGTCCACCACGGCCTCCACCCCGGGCACCCAGGGTGAGGCGGAGCCGGGCAGCGGGGCACGCTCCCAGCGGACGGCGCCCTGGCCGGTCTCGGACGGGGGCAGGGCGACGTAGCCGCCCTCGCCGTGGAAGCGCAGGGAGCCGGGGACGAAGTCCTTGGCGTAGAGCAGTTCGCCGAGCTGTTCCATGGAGTAGGGCCGCACGAGCAGCGCCCAGCGGGTCGGCGCGGCGATCACCGGACCCAGCCGCATGCCGCGCTTGTCGAGCAGGGCGAGGGCACGGGAGGCGGCGAGCGCCGGCAGGCTCACCGCGCAGGGCGCCGTGCCGCCCGTGGCCAGGATGATCGGGGCGCTCGGCCGGTTCGTCCACCACCAGCGCACCATGCGCGCGTCGGTGGTGGCCGCGAGCAGGCCGGGGTCGAAGGGGTGCGCACCGGGGACCGTGCACTCCGGGTCCGGGCAGGCGCAGCGGGCCCGACCCTGCGGGTCCGGTGCCACACCGGGGAGTACCGGCCACTGCCATTCCGTCGCGAAGGTCAGGGCCGCGCCGATCAGCTCAGGCCTGTCGCCGTTCCGCCTGGACAGAAGCCTGCGTCGCCTTCCGAGGATCTCGCGCATGAGCGCTCGTTCCTTTCCGTTGCACCGCTGGCAACACCGTGGGCCACATCACACCATGTGTCGATCACTTCACTGTGCGTATCTAATGGCGCACCACACCCCCGCGCACGGCATGGGGAATCCCGTGGGGTCGAGCGTCGGCCGCGTCCGCGTCCATAGTGCGTCTATCAAAAGCACGGTTGCGGCGTAGGGGTGGCGAAGTCTGGCGTTTTGCCGTCGCGCGTATTTCTCTCCGCCTCCGCCACGGGAGGATGGGGCTCGGCCGTCGGTGGCTATGACGCCCGGGTCCGTCGCCAGGTTCCGGGTGGCCCCCAACCACCCCTGGCCTTCTCCGAGTACGTACCCATCACGACCGCTGTGACGCTCCGTGGAGCAAGGCCAGTCGACCGCAATGGACCGTTACCTCAGGCAGTTTTGAGCCAACTTGGCAGTAAGGCAAGGGGTTCGGGAAAAACCCTCGTCCGCCCCACGGACACCAGGAATCCCCGCAGGACAATGCTGGACATCCCCTTACGAGTGCGTGTACATGTGGAGACACTGCTAGCGGCGCAGAATCACATGGGGGTTTGCGATGCTTCTGAGCAATACGCACCGGTCTGAGAGCCGGACGCCATGAACGCCCCGCACCCTCCGAAAGTGGCCGGAATCGATCCCACACTGCCCACTCCCGCACACACTGTCTCGCCCGCCCCTCACGCCCCCGGTACCGGCCCCTCCCCGGTCCCCGCGCCGGGCGCCCCCGCCCCCGGCACCCTCCTCCAGGACCGGCTGGCCGGCTGGGTCTCCGACCTCACGACCCTCCACGAACTCACCGAGCGCCTCTCCCGCACCAACGCCCTCGACCCCGCCCTGAACGAGCTGCTGCGGGCCGGAGCCGCCCTGGTCGGCGCCCGCCGCGGACTGGTCGCCCTGGAGCCCGCCGACGGGCTCGGCCCCCACACCACCCTCGGCCTCGGTCTCGGCCGCGCCGACCTCGGCCACCTGGAGACCGTGCCGCGCGGCGCCCTGCCGTACGACCCCGGCGGCGGCGCCGAGAGCGTCCACTCCGACCTGTTCGCCGAGGACGGCCTCGATCCGCGCCACCGCGAGGTGGCCGCCCGCCTCGGCTACGCCGCCAGCTACGCCCTCCCGCTCGCCACCGAGTCCGCCGGCCGCCTCGGCGCCGCCGTCTGGCTCTACGACGAACCGGCCGAGCCGGACGAGCGCCGGCGCCATCTCGCCGGCCTCTACATCCGGCACGCCACCGAGCACCTCGGGCGGCTGCTGGAGGTGGAACGCACGCGCGCGTGCGTGGCGACCATCACCGAGGAACTGCTGCCCTCCCGGCTGCCCCGGGTGGCCGGCGTCCAGCTCGCCGCCCGGCACCGCACGAGCGCACGCGGCGGCGGCGACTGGTACGACGCACTGCCGCTGCCGGACGCCGCGCTCGGCCTGTCCGTGGGCTCGGTGACCGGCTCCGGCCCCAGCGCGGTGGCCGCCATGGGCCGGCTGCGCGCCTCCCTGCGGGCCTATGCCGTGATGGAGGGCGAGGACCCGGTCGCCGTCCTGTCCGACCTGGAGCTGCTGCTGCGGCTGACCGAGCCCGCCCGCTCCGCCACCGCCCTGTTCGCCTACTGCGAGCCCGCCCTGCGCAAGATCACCCTGGCCGGTGCCGGGCACAGCCCGCCGCTGCTGATCGGCGAGCGGCGCACCGAGTTCGCCGAGACCTCCGTCTCCGCGCCGCTCGGCATGCTCGCCTGCTGGGAGGCGCCCAGCGTGGAGATCCAGGCGGAGGCCGGGGAGACGGTCCTGCTCTACACCGACGGGCTGCTGCACCGTACCGGCGACCCGATGGACCGCGCCTTCGCCCGGCTGCACGCCGCCGCCGCGAGCATCCCGCGCGCGGTGCGGCACGATCCGGGAGCCGTCGCCGACCACGTCCTGCGCACGGTCCTGCCGGACGGTCCGGCCGCCGCCGACAGCGAGGAGGACGTGGTGCTGCTGGCGGCCCGCTTCGACTGAGCCCGGCCCCGTCCGGCCGACGGCCCGCTGCGACCTAGCGCCCCGCCCGGCCGACGACCCCGGCGACCGAGCGCCGTCCCCGGCCGAGGGCCGTTGCGACCGAGCGCCGTTCCGGGCGGCTGGCATGACCGGCCATAACAGGTCATCCGGCCCCCGTCCGCTCCCGGTACGACCGTACGATGATGGAGGTCCCCGCTCGGCCACAAGCAGGAGCGCGCGGGCCCCGGGGGAGATCAATGGCGTATCGAGGAGGATCACGTGTCCGACGAGCTCAACCCGGCTGTGCCCGACTCCGCTACCGCGGAGGGCCCGGAGACCGAGTCCGAGGAGACCGTCAAGCAGCGGAAGAACGGCCTGTACCCGGGCGTCTCCGACGAGCTGGCCGAGAACATGAAGTCCGGCTGGGCCGACACGGAGCTGCGTGACCTGAAGCCGATCGAGCAGGCCGGGCACACCGCACGCCGCCGCGCCGCGCTCTCCGCCCGCTTCCCGGGCGAGCGTCTGGTCATCCCGGCGGGCAACCTGAAGACCCGCTCGAACGACACCGAGTACCCCTTCCGCGCCTCCGTGGAGTACGCGTACCTCACCGGCAACCAGACCGAGGACGGCGTCCTGGTGCTGGAGCCCAGGGGCGACGGCCACGAGGCGACGATCTACCTCCTGCCCCGCTCGGACCGGGAGAACGGCGAGTTCTGGCTCTCCGGCCAGGGCGAACTGTGGGTCGGCCGCCGCCACTCCCTCACCGAGTCCGAGGCGCTGTACGGCATCCCGGCCTCCGACGTGCGCGAGCTGGCCGACCGGCTCCGCGAGGCCACCGGCCCGGTCCGCGTGGTGCGCGGCCACGACGCCGGCATCGAGGCGGCCCTGACCGACAAGGTCACCGCCGAGCGCGACGAGGAGCTGCGCGTCTTCCTCTCCGAGGCCCGCCTGGTCAAGGACGAGTTCGAGGTCGGCGAGCTCCAGAAGGCCGTCGACTCCACGGTCCGCGGCTTCGAGGACGTCGTGAAGGTCCTCGACAAGGCCGAGGCGACCTCCGAGCGCTACATCGAGGGCACCTTCTTCCTCCGCGCGCGCGTGGAGGGCAACGACGTCGGCTACGGCTCCATCTGCGCCGCCGGCCCGCACGCCTGCACCCTGCACTGGGTCCGCAACGACGGCCCGGTCCGCTCCGGCGACCTGCTCCTGCTGGACGCGGGCGTGGAGACCCACACGCTGTACACGGCCGACGTGACCCGCACGCTGCCGGTCGACGGCACGTACAGCGAGATCCAGAAGAAGATCTACGACGCCGTGTACGACGCCCAGGAGGCGGGCATCGCGGCCGTGAAGCCGGGCGCCAAGTACCGCGACTTCCACGACGCCGCCCAGCGGGTGCTGGCCGAGAGGCTCGTCGAGTGGGGTCTGGTCGAGGGCCCGGTCGAGCGCGTCCTCGAACTGGGCCTCCAGCGCCGCTGGACGCTGCACGGCACGGGCCACATGCTCGGCATGGACGTCCACGACTGCGCCGCCGCGCGGACCGAGACGTACGTGGACGGTGTGCTGGAGCCGGGGATGGTGCTGACGGTCGAGCCGGGCCTGTACTTCCAGGCCGACGACCTGACGGTCCCGGAGGAGTACCGGGGCATCGGCGTCCGGATCGAGGACGACATCCTCGTGACGGAGGACGGCAACCGGAACCTCTCCGACGGGCTGCCGAGGCGCTCCGCCGACGTGGAGGCGTGGATGGCCTCGCTGAAGGGCTGATCCGAAGTCCGATGGCCGGGTACCGGAAGGTGCCCGGCCTTTTCGTCTGCCGGGGGTCGTGGCCGGCCGCGCCCGCGCGGCGAAGCCGCGTGTCGGCGGAGGCTCGCGCCGCTCCGGGGGCGCGTGCGGTGACGGGGGGTGGAGACGTGGACGACGACTTCTGGTCCGGTGTCGGTGTGGACCTGCGGCTCGAACCCGACGCGGTGGACGGACGCCGGGTCGGGCTGGAGCGGGCGCTGCGGGACGCCGTGCGGGACGGGCGGCTCACGCCCGGCACCCGGCTGCCGGCCACCCGGCGGCTCGCGGCCGACCTCGGGATCTCGCGCGGCACCGCCAAGGCCGCCTACGACCAGCTCGTCGCCGAGGGCTATCTGACGGCACGGCAGGGCTCGGGTACCCGGGTCGCCGAGCTGCCCGCCGTGCGGACGGAGGAACCGGGAACGGCCGCACACGCGCGTGCGCCCCGTTTCGACCTGCGCCCCGGCAGCCCGGACGTCGGCGCGTTCCCGGCGGCGGCCTGGCTGCGGGCGCTGCGCCGCGCCGTGGCGACGGCCCCGTCACCGGCGTACGACTACGGCGACCCGCGCGGCCGCCCCGAGCTGCGCGCCGCGCTCTCCGGCTATCTGGGCCGGACGCGCGGGGTGCTCGCGCCGCCGGAGCGGATCGTCGTCACCTCCGGGTACGTGCAGGGCCTCGCGCTGCTCACGCGGGTGCTGGGCGGCGCCGCCGTCGCCATGGAGGACCCCGGGCTGCCGTTTCACCGGGAGGTGGTCCGGCACAACGGCGGAACGGTGCTGCCGGTCCCGGTCGACGCCCACGGGGTACGCCCGGGGGAGCTGGGCGAGGTGGCGGCCGTGGTGGTCACGCCGGCCCACCAGTACCCGACCGGGGTGACCTTGCACCCCGAGCGGCGCCGGGCGCTGACCGACTGGGCCCGCGCGCGGGGCGGGCTGATCGTCGAGGACGACTACGACGGCGAGTTCCGCTACGACCGGCAGCCGGTCGGCGCCCTGCAAGGCATGGCACCGGACCACGTCGTCTACCTGGGCACCGCCTCCAAGACGCTCGGCCCCGCGCTGCGCCTCGGCTGGATGGTGCTGCCGCCGCACCTGGCCGCCGCGGTCGCCGAGGCCAAGCTGCACAGCGACCACCACACCGAGACGATCGGCCAGCTCGCGCTCGCCGAACTCATCGTCAGCCACGCCTACGACCGCCACGTACGCGCGTGCCGGCTGCGCTACCGGCGGCGCCGGGACCAGCTGCTGGACCGGCTCGGGGCGCGGCGGAGCGTGCACGGGATCGCGGCCGGGCTGCACGCGCTGATCGAGGTGCCGGACGAGGCCGGGGTGCTGGCCCGCGCGGAGGCGGAGGGCCTGGCGCTCGGCACCCTGGGCGAGCACTGGCACACCCCGGGCCCCGGCCGGCCGCAGGGACTGGTCGTCGGCTACGGCACGCCCCGGGAGCGGGCGTACCCGGAGGCGCTGGAGGTCCTGGCGAAGGTACTGGAGACCAGCGGCTGAACCGGCAGCGGGCGGCGGAGACCAGCGGCCGAGCCGGCGGCGGGCGGTCCGTGGAAGGGACGAAGACCGCTCCCGCCCGGCCGGCCGGGCGCGTGCGCTACGCCGTGAGCAGCGAGGGATCCTTCTTCCACTTGAGGATCTTGTCGAAGCTGACCACCGTCCCGCCGCGGCCGGGCTTGGCCCCGATGTGGACGTGGTCGGCGAGTTCCCGGATGAGGCAGAGGCCGCGTCCGTGCTCGGAGTCCGGGCGGGCGGGCCGCAGGTCCTGGGTGCGGGTGAAGCCGGGACCGGAGTCGGCCACCTCGATACGGCACTTCTCCCCGTCGAGGTACGCGGTCACCCGGTAGGCCTCCGAGACACCGGGCGCGTGGTTCCCCCCGTGTTCCACGGCGTTCGCACAGGCCTCGCTGAGGGCGACCGACAGGTCGTACGAGATCTCCGGGTCGACGCCCGCCGTCTCCATCGTGCCGATCAGCAGCCGCCGTGCGAGCGGCACGCTCGCGGCCTCGCGCCGCAGATGGAGTGACCACCAGATGCTCATGCTCCAGCCTCCTGGCCGCGGCTCGACATACCGTTACGTATTGCCGCCCGTGAGTGGCCGTAAGCACTCCGTTGACGTGACGCCGCCCATACGGTCGATGCGCCGGGGGAGGAATCGGTGTATGAGGGACGGCTCAGACCACCTGCCGTACACGGCGAGTGAGGGCAGTGCGATGATGACCCCGCCATGACTGCCCCCCACCCGTGCACGGCGCGTCCCGGAGCCGGGCTCCGGATCCTGCGGGCCGCGGTGTTCGCCGCGGTCTGCGTCGTGTTGGCCGCGGGCGGGCACAGTCTGGCCTCCTGCGCGGGCGTGCCGCTGTGGACGCTCGGTGCGGGCTTCCTCGGTTCCCTGCTGCTCGTGGCACCGCTCGCCGGACGGGCCCGCTCGCTGCCGGGCATCGCGGCGCTCCTCGCCGTCGGCCAGACCGTGCTGCACACGCTGTTCGGGCTGGGCGGGCACGGGGCCGCGATGGCCTCCGGCGGGATGCCGATGGGGTCCATGAACGGCACCGTGACCACCGGGTCCACCGGCTTCACGGGCGCACTGAGCGACAACGCGCTGGTCGAGCAGGCCACGCGGCTCGTGTGCGGCTCGACCCCGGCGTCCCTCACCCCGGGACACGCCTTCCGGCTGCTGCTGGACGCGCGGCTCATAGACCGCTCCGGCCGGCCGACGGCCGCAGCGGCCATGCTCCAGCATGCCCACGACGCCGCCGGCGCCTCGGCCGGCCTGCTGCCCTCGCTGCCGATGCTGCTCGGCCACGTGCTCGCGGCCGTCGCCGCCGGCTGGCTGCTGCGCCGCGGGGACCTGGCCGTGCTGCGGCTGATCGAGCTGTCGGCGCATGGAGTCACGGAGGGGGCGCTCGTCCGGTCCCTGCGCGCCGCACTCGCGCTGACGCGCGCCCTGTGCGCCGGTCTGCTGCCCGTCGGCGGGCCCGGCCCGCGCGCGCCGCGCCGCCACCGGGACGACGCCCCGGCACCGCACACCGCCGTACTCCAGCACACGGTGATCCGGCGCGGCCCGCCCGCCGCCGCGTTCCTCCTCGCCGCCTGACACGACGCGAACCACTCCAGCGGACCCCGAAACGGGGAGCCGGACAGGAGGGCCGCCGTCGTGCGGCGCACGCGTGCGCACATCGGTCCGGGCCGCCACGAGTGGCCCGTCCTCGCGCACGCGTACTCCTGATCACCAACGGAACCCACCCCGACTGGAGTGCTCCCTGCCATGAAGGCTTCTCGTATCGCCGCCGCCACCGTCGTCGCCGGCTCGGCCGTCCTCGCCCTGTCCGCCCCCGCCTTCGCGCACGTCTCCGTGCAGCCGGAAGACACCGCGGCCAAGGGCGGTTACGCGGTCGTCGACTTCAAGGTCCCGAACGAGCGCGACAACGCCTCGACCACCAAGATCGAGGTGAGCCTCCCGGCCGACCACCCGATCGCCTCGGTGATGCCGCAGCCGCTCCCCGGCTGGAAGATCGACGTCACCAAGTCGAAGCTGGACAAGCCCCTGACCATGCACGGCGAGAAGATCGACGAGGCCGTCACCAAGGTCACCTGGACCGCCGACGGCAAGGGCATCGAGCCCGGCTACTTCCAGAAGTTCCCGATCTCCCTGGGCGCCCTGCCCGAGGACGCGGACCAGCTGGTGTTCAAGGCGATCCAGACGTACTCCGACAAGGAGGTCGTGCGCTGGATCGAGGTGCCGCAGGAGGGCCAGGACGAGCCGGAGAACCCGGCCCCGGTCCTGGAGCTGTCCGCCGCCACCGACGACCACCACGGCTCCGCGAGCGCGGCCGGGGCCGACGACAAGACCGGCAAGACCGAGAAGACGGCCGCCGCCGAGGACTCCGACAGCGGCACCGACACCACCGCGCGCGTGCTCGGCGTGGCCGGCATCGTCATCGGCATCGCGGGCGTGGCCTACGGCGTCCTCGCGGGCCGTCGCCGGACCGCCGCCTGAGCCCTCGTTCCGCGGCGCGCACCGGGCGTCGTGCCGGGCCCTCCCACGACGCCCCCGCACGACCCCGGTGCGCGCCGGAGTACACACATCTGGGACATTTTCCTATGCGCAAGAAGACGTTCGCCGCGGCCGCGCTGCTCGCCGCCGCCACGCTGACCCTCTCCGCCTGCGGCAACGGGGACGACGACAAGTCGCCGGTCGCCGTGGTCTCGGGCGGCTCCGGCTCGGGCAGGGCCGCCACCGTCCTCGACCAGCCGTTCACCAAGCCGGACCTGGTCCTCACCGACACCCACGGCAAGAAGTACGACCTCCGCAAGGAGACCAAGGGCCACCCCACCCTGGTCTACTTCGGCTACACGCACTGCCCCGACATCTGCCCGACGACGATGAGCAACATCGCCGTCGCCAAGAAGGCGCTGCCCAAGGCCGAGCAGGACGACCTGCGGGTCGTGTTCGTCACCACCGACCCCGGCCGCGACACGCCCGCCGAGCTGGGCAAGTGGCTCAAGGGCATCGACCCTCGGTTCATCGGCCTGACCGGCGACTTCAGCAAGGTCCAGGCCGGCGCCCGGTCGCTCCACATCGCCGTCGAGCCGACGACGAAGGACGAGAACGGCAAGCTCGTCTCGATGCACGGCACCCAGGTGATCGCCTTCTCCCCGAAGACCGACGCCGGTTACGTCCTCTACGGCGAGTCCGCCACGGTCGACGACTACACCAAGGACCTGCCCAAGCTCGTCGAGGGAGCCAGGCCGTGAGGCGCGGTGCCGCCCTGACCGCCGCCGCGCTCGCCGGCGCCATGGCCCTGACGGGCTGCTCCGGGTCCGGTTCGAAGTCGGGTGCGGGCGAGGCCGAGCTGTCCGTCAGCTCGCCCTACATGCCCCAGCCGGTCTCCGCCGACATGGCCGCCGGCTTCCTGACGATCACCAACGAGGGCGGCGCCGAGGACACGCTGACCTCGGTCACCAGTGACGTCGCCGGCCAGGTCACCATGCACAGCACCACCGGCGGTGCCATGGCGGAGAAGTCCTCCTTCTCCATACCGGCCCACGGCCGGCTCGTGTTCACGAGCGGCGGCAACCACCTGATGTTCGAGGAGCTGAAGCGGGCGCCGAAGCAGGGCCAGACGGTCGCCGTGCGGCTCACCTTCGCCAAATCCGGGCCCCTCACCGTCGAGATGCCGGTGAAGTCCGCGACGTACAACCCGTCGACCGGCCACTGAGGGAGGGACCACCGTGACCCGGACCATCGCCCCCCGCCTGCGGATCCTGCTGCTGCTGTGCCTCGCCGTCACCGGCGCGCTGCTGGCGGGCGCCGGACCGGCCTCCGCCCATGCGGCGCTGACCGGCAGCGACCCCGCGCAGGGGGTGGTGGCCGACAAGGCGCCCACCCAGGTGTCGCTCACCTTCTCCGAGAAGGTGGCCATGAACGACGACTCGCTGCGCGTCCTCGACCCCCGCGGCAAGCCGGTCCAGACGGGCAGCCCCGTGGGCGTGAGCGGGACGACGTACGCCGTGAAGCTCAAGAGCGGCCTGGCCAAGGGCACCTACACCGTCACCTACCAGGTCGTCTCGGCGGACAGCCACCCCGTCGCCGGCGCCTACACCTTCTCCATCGGGGCGCCCTCGCAGACCGTCGTCTCCGGCACCGGACCGACCGCGGGCGGCGGGGTCGTGGGCTGGCTCTACGCCTTCGGACGGTACGTGTCCTACGCCGGCTTCATCGTGCTCGCCGGCGGCGCGGCCTTCGTGCTCGCCTGCTGGCAGCGCGGCGCCGGGGTGCGGGCCCTCCAGCGGCTGGTCGTCGGCGGCTGGGTCGCGCTGACCGCGGCCACCCTGTGGCTGCTGCTCCTGCGCGGCTCGTACACCGGCTCGGGCAAGGTCGCCGACGTCTTCGACCTCGACCTGCTCGGCCAGGTGCTCCAGACCAAGACCGGAGCCGCGCTGGTCTCCCGGCTGCTGCTGCTCGCCGCCGCCGCGCTGTTCGTCGCCGTCCTCTTCGGCGCCTACACCCGGCGGGAGGAGGGCACGGAGAAGCGCGACCTGACCTTCGGGCTCGCGGTCGGCGGAGTGGTCGTCGCGGCCGGGCTCGCGACCAGCTGGGCCATGGCCGAGCACGCCTCCACCGGGCTCCAGCCGGGCATCGCCATGCCGGTGGACGTCGTCCACCTGCTGGCCGTCGCCGCCTGGCTGGGCGGCCTCACCGCACTGCTGGTCGCGCTGTACCGGGCGCCCGCCGAAATCCCGGTCGAGGCCGCCGCCGTACGCCGCTTCTCCCGGCTGGCCTTCGGCTCCGTGCTCGCGCTCGTCACCACCGGCGTCTACCAGTCCTGGCGGCAGCTCGGCTCCTGGTCGGCGTTCACCGAGACCCGCTACGGGCAGCTGCTGCTGGTCAAGATCGGGCTGGTGGCGGTGCTGGTCGGCGTCGCGGTGACCTCCCGGCGGTGGACGGGACGGCTCACGGACCGGACCGGCGCCGGGAAGGCGAAGCCGGACCGGGCCCGCAAGGAACAGGTCGCGGCCTCGCGGGCGGCCGGCAAGACCGGCGGCAAGGGCACCGGCAGCGGTGACCCCGAGCGCGCCGCCCAGCTCGCCCGGCAGCGCGCGGCCGTCGACGCGGCCCGGCGAAAGCACCTGCGGGACGCCGACCCGAACCGGTTCGGGCTGCGCCGCTCGGTGCTCGCCGAGGCCGGTGTCGCCATCGTGCTGCTCGCCGTCACCACCGCGCTGACCCAGACCGAGCCCGGCCGCACCGAGCAGGAGGCCAAGGCGGCCACCTCCGCGGCGGCCGGCTCCGGCACCTCGGCGACGTCCGGCGCGCTCACCCTGGACATGCCGTTCGACACCGGCGGCACCGACGGCAAGGGCGTCGTCAGCATCGACCTCGACCCCGCGCGCGTCGGCGGCAACGAGATGCACGTCTACGTCCAGCGGCCCAACGGCCGGGCCTTCGACATCCCCGAGGTGAAGGTCTCCTTCACCCTGGAGGCGCAGAAGATCGGCCCGCTCTCCGTGAACCCCGACCACATCACCACCGGACACTGGTCTGCGAACGGGGTGCAGATCCCCGTGGCGGGCGACTGGAAGATCGCCGTCACGGTACGCACCTCCGACATCGACCAGGCGACCGTCTCCAAGAACGCGCAGATCGGCTGAACCACACCATGCCTGACCAGTCCATACGGGAGGCCCGTACCCCCGGCGCCCCGGCGGCGGAGCCCGCGTCCGGCGCCGGCGGCGTCTCCCGGCGCGCCCTGCTCGGCACCGCCGGCGCCACCGGGCTCGTCCTCGGCGCGGCCGGCGCGGCCGCGGGATACGCCGCCGCGCCCGCCGGGCCGACCCCGCTGACCTCCGTGGGCTCCGGCCGCGCGGTGTTCCACGGGAAACACCAGCCCGGCATCACCGAGGGCCTCCAGGCATGCGGCCATCTCGTCGCCTTCGACCTGGCGGCCGGCGCGGGCCGCAAGGAGGCGGCGGCCCTGCTGCGCCGCTGGTCGGCAACGGCCGAGCGGCTGATGGCGGGCGAGGCCGCCCCGCACGACGACACCGGTGTGGCCCGGGACGCCGGGCCGTCCTCGCTGACGATCACCTTCGGCTTCGGGCACGGCTTCTTCGCGCGGACCGGCCTGGAGAAGCAGCGGCCCGCCGCCCTCGACCCGCTGCCGGACTTCTCCTCCGACCGGCTCGACAAGTCCCGCAGCGACGGCGACCTGTGGGTGCAGATCGGCGCGAACGACGCCCTGGTCGCCTTCCACGCCCTGCGCGCGCTCCAGAAGGACGCCGGCTCGGCCGCGCGGGTGCGCTGGCAGATGAACGGCTTCAACCGCAGCCCGGGGGCCACCGCCCACCCCATGACGGCCCGCAACCTCATGGGCCAGATCGACGGCACCCGCAACCCCAGACCGGCCGACGCCGACTTCGACCAGCGGATCTTCGTGCCCGCCTCGGGGGAGCCCGCGTGGATGGCGCACGGCTCCTACGCCGTCGTACGCCGCATCCGCATGCTCCTGGACGACTGGGAGAAGCTGTCGCTCTCCGCCCAGGAGCAGGTCATCGGGCGCCGCAAGGCCGACGGGGCGCCGCTGTCCGGCGGCTCCGAGACGACCCCGATGGACCTGGAGAAGACCGGCGCCGGGGGCGACCTCGCCGTCCCGCTCAACGCGCACGCCCGGATCACCCGGCCGGACCGCAACGGCGGCGCGGCCATGCTGCGCCGTCCCTTCTCCTACCACGACGGCATCGACACGGACGGCACACCGGACGCCGGTCTGCTCTTCGTCTGCTGGCAGGCGGACCCGCTGCGCGGCTTCGTACCGGTGCAGCGCAAGCTCGACCGGGGCGACGCGCTGTCGAAGTTCATCCGGCACGAGGCGAGCGGCCTGTTCGCGGTGCCCGGCGGGGCGGCGAAGGGCGAATACGTCGGCCAGCGGCTGCTGGAGGGGTGAACCGGGCTCAAACCACACGGTCGAGTGGCTTTCGCGAGACACGGGCGACGGCTCCCCCTAGGGCCATTAGGGTGAGGGACATGCCAGCGAGCTATGCCTATCTCGGCCCGGAGGGCACCTTCACGGAGGTCGCCCTGCGCACGCTCCCGGAAGCGGCCACCCGGGAGCTGATCCCGTACGTGTCGGTGCAGTCCGCACTGGACGCGGTCCGGGCCGGTGAGGCCGAGGCGGCGTTCGTGCCGATCGAGAACTCCGTCGAGGGCGGCATCACCACCACCCTGGACGAACTGGTCGCGGGCGAACCGCTGATGATCTACCGCGAGGTGCTGCTGTCGATCACCTTCGCGCTGCTGGTCCGGCCGGGCACGAAGCTCGCGGACATCAAGACGGTCTCCGCCCACCCCGCGGCCCAGCCGCAGGTGCGCAACTGGCTGCGCGCGAACCTCCCGGACGCCCTCTGGGAGTCCGCCGCCTCCAACGCGGACGCCGCCCGTCTGGTCCAGGAGGGCCGCTACGACGCCGCCTTCGCGGGCGAGTTCGCGGCCGCCCGGTACGGCCTCGAGGCGCTGGAGACCGGGATCCACGACGCGGAGAACGCGCAGACCCGGTTCGTGCTGGTCGGCCGTCCGGCCCGGCCGGCCGCGCCCACCGGCGCCGACAAGACCTCGGTCGTGCTGTGGCAGCGGGACGACCATCCCGGCGCGCTGCGCGATCTGCTCGGCGAGTTCGCCTCCCGCGGTATCAACCTGATGCTGCTCCAGTCCCGGCCGACCGGTGCCGGTATCGGCAATTACTGCTTCTGCATCGACGCCGAGGGCCATATCGCCGACCGGCGGATGGCGGAGGCGCTGATGGGGCTGCGGCGGATCTGTCTCCAGGTGCGTTTCCTCGGTTCCTATCCGCGCGCGGACATCACCCCGGGCGAGGCCCGGCGGACGCTGCCGGGGACGTCGGACGAGGAGTTCATGGCGGCGGCCGACTGGGTGGCCCGCTGCCAGGACGGCCGCTTCTAGCCGGTCTTACCTGCATACGAACGTTATCCACAGGAGTTATCCACAGGTGCCCTTCTCGACCTGGGGACAAGTCGACAGGGTGCGGTCATCGGGTCGACAAATCGCCCTACAAGCCCCACCGGAGGTCACCACTCCCTGGGTCACCCTTCGTCCACCCGTTTCCTTTGGTTCATCTTTTGGGGCCACCGTTTTCCACCCGAAAGTGGGTGTCGACAGCGTTTGACCCGGGAATTCTTCAGTCCGTTCGAAGTTTCCGGAGTGATCAATTCCGGAGTCCACAGACCTTCCACACAGCCTGTGGATAACTCTCCGGAAGGCGTGGCTCCCTGTGGACAACCGGGCCGCCAAATCCCGTTCTCCACAAGGAAATCCGGTCAACCGGGCACCCCGGACCTGCTCCGTCCCAGGGAGTGAGACACTTTTCCCTTGACGCACCGGAACACGCTCGGCATTTACCGCATAACGGACGGTAAGCCGCGAATCCGAACTCCCCGGAATAGTGATTCGTGAGCGGTGACCCCGCACCGGTAGCCTTGGGCTCGTGATTGACCTTCGCCTGCTCCGTGAGGACCCCGACCGTGTGCGCGCGTCCCAGCGCGCCCGTGGAGAGGACGTCGCGCTCGTCGACTCCCTCCTGTCTGCCGACGAGCGGCGCAGGTCCTCCGGCGTCCGCTTCGACGAGCTGCGCGCCGAGCAGAAGCAGCTCGGCAAGCTGATCCCCAAGGCCGCCGGCGACGAGAAGGCCGAGCTGCTCAAGCGCGCCGAACAGCTGAAGGCCGACGTCAAGGCCGCCGACGCCGAGCGCGACGCGGCCGACGCCGAGACCCAGGAGCTGCTGCTCCGGCTCGGCAACCTCGTCCACCCCGACGTGCCCGTCGGCGGCGAGGAGGACTTCGCCACGCTGGAGACGCACGGCACCATCCGTGACTTCTCCGCCGAGGGCTTCGAGCCCCGGGACCACCTGGAGCTCGGCCAGATCCTCGGCGCGATCGACGTCGAGCGCGGCGCCAAGGTCTCCGGCTCCCGCTTCTACTTCCTCACCGGCGTCGGCGCCCTGCTGGAGCTGGCCCTGGTGAACGCGGCCATCGCCCAGGCCACCGCGGCCGGCTTCACCCCGATGCTGACCCCGGCGCTGGTCCGTCCGCAGTCCATGGCGGGCACCGGCTTCCTCGGCCAGGCGTCCCAGGACGTGTACCACCTCGACAAGGACGACCTGTACCTGGTCGGCACGTCCGAGGTGCCGCTGGCGGCCTACCACATGGACGAGATCATCGACGCGGACCGGCTGCCGCTGCGCTACGCGGGCTTCTCCCCGTGCTTCCGCCGCGAGGCCGGCTCGCACGGCAAGGACACGCGGGGCATCTTCCGCGTGCACCAGTTCGACAAGGTCGAGATGTTCTCGTACGTCGCTCCCGAGGACTCCCAGGCGGAGCACCAGCGCCTGCTGGAGTGGGAGAAGCAGTGGCTGACCTCGCTGGAGCTGCCGTTCCGCGTCATCGACGTCGCCACCGGTGACCTCGGCGCCTCGGCCGCCCGCAAGTTCGACTGCGAGGCGTGGATCCCGACCCAGGGCAAGTACCGCGAGCTGACCTCGACCTCGGACTGCACCGAGTTCCAGTCCCGCCGGCTGTCCATCCGGGTCCGCGACGGCAAGCAGGTCAAGCCGCTGGCCACCCTCAACGGCACGCTGTGCGCCGTACCGCGCACGATCGTGGCGATCCTGGAGAACCACCAGCAGGCCGACGGCTCCGTCCGGGTCCCCGAGGTGCTGCGCCCGTACCTGGGCGGCCGCGAGGTCCTGGAGCCGGTCGCGAAGTGACGGGGTTCCCCTACCGGCTGATCGCCACCGACCTCGACGGGACGCTGCTGCGCTCCGACGAGTCGGTCTCGCAGCGCACCCGTGACGCGCTCGCCGCGGCCACCGCGGCGGGCGCGGCCCACATCGTCGTCACCGGCCGCGCCGTCCCGTGGACCCGGCACATCCTGGACGACCTCGGCTACGAGGGCCTCGCCGTCTGCGGTCAGGGCGCCCAGGTCTACGACGCCGGCGCCCACCGCCTGCTGACCTCGGTCACCCTGGACCGGCAGCTGGCGGGCGTGGCCCTGGCCAAGATCGAGGCCGAGGTGGGCCCGCTGTACCTGGCGGCCAGCCGCGACGGCCTCGACGGCGAGGTGCTGGTGGGCCCGGGCTATGCGGTCACCGGAACGCTGCCCGCGACGCCGTTCACGGACGCCTCCGACCTGTGGACGGCGCCCCTCAACAAGATCTACGTACAGCATCCGACGATGGGCGACGACGAGCTGGCGGAGGCGGCCCGGCAGGCGGCCGGTGGCTTCGTCACCGTGGCCATGGCGGGCGAGGGCATCGTGGAGCTGCTGCCGCTCGGCCTGTCCAAGGCCACGGGTCTGTCCCTGGCGGCCCGCCGCCTGGGTATGAAGGCCGCCGACACGATCGCCTTCGGCGACATGCCCAACGACATCCCGATGTTCGCCTGGGCGTCCCACGGCGTGGCCATGGCCAACGCCCACGAGGAACTCCGCTCGGTCGCCGACGAGGTGACGTCCTCCAACGAGGAGGACGGCATCGCGGTGGTCCTGGAACGGTTCCTGCCGTAGGGGAAGCGCCGCCGTAAGCAGGCGATGTGGCCGGGCCGCCGTGGGCAGGCGTTCCGCGGGGCGGAACGGGTGGGCACGGCCTCCAGCACCGGGTTCCTTCGCGGCCGACTCGACGCACCGCCGACCGAAATCGCGGCCCAGTCCCAGTGACAACGTCTCGTGGAGGATGCACGGATCGAACGTGCGCGGGGTCGCCCCCGACCACGGCTCGCGTTGATCGAACACAGCGCAAGCCGGTGCCTTGCCACTCGGCCAATCCTCCGGGTGGGCGGCCCACGCGAGAGCGACATCGCGTGCTCGAAGCGGCCGCCCCGGGCAGCCCCCGTGGCTTCACGGAGGGATGAGCATCACTCCGGAGCCGGCCTCGGGCTGCCCTGTCGGGAGCTGGGCGTACTGCCGTGCATGGACATCGCCCACCTCCACTCCCGGCTCGTGGCGCCGGGACGATCCCGGCGGATGGGGCACAACCACTCTGCCCCTCTGCCGAGTTGCACGCCACTGAATAAAGCGGGGCGCCGCTGCCGACATGAAGCCGGGTGTCGTACCCCGACATGAAGCCGTGCGCCGCTGCCGACGTGAAGCCGGGTGCCGTTGCCGACATGAAACCGGGTGCCGCTGCCGGCATGGAGCCCGGTGCCGCTGCCGGCATGACGCGGGGTGTCGTTACCGGCGGCGCCATCTGCGCCTGCGTACCCGGCTGAAGAACCAGCCCGCCGGCGGCTCGTCGGAGCGCCACGGCTGCGGCTGAGGCTCCTCGGCCCGCCAGCGGGCGGCGAGCATCCGGGCCCGCGCGGACGGCTCGGAGGTCCCGGCGGAGCGTATGAACTCCTCGTCCAGGCCGACCCCGTCCCATTCGTCGTAGGGCAGCGCCTCGTCAGCCATCTCCGTGCCTCCCAGCAGTGCGTCCCTGGAACCAGGGTGCCTCGACGGGGGTGAAGCCCCCGTCAAGGCACGTCGGCTACTCCTCGCCCGCCAGCGTCAGCGACCGCAGCTTCTGGCCCGCGTACCAGGTGGCCAGGACGGTGACCACGACCAGCAGGACGGTGGCCGTCGTCAGACCCACGTCGGAGGTCACAAGGTCCCCGCCGGCGACCTTGTGGGCGACGGCCAGCGACCACTGCTGGACGCTCAGCGTGCGCGCCCCCGCCACCAGGGAACCGAACAGCGCCTCCCAGACCAGGGCGTAGACGAGCCCGAAGACCACCGCGTGCCGGGAGACCGTGCCCAGCAGCAGGAACAGCGCCGAGTAGGCGATGGAGGAGACCAGCGCCGCGACCGTGTAGGCGACCGCGATCTGCTGGCCGTTGCCGTTCAGGATCAGGCCCGCGATCAGGGTCGGCGCCGCCGAGAAGACCATGGTCACGGCGATGGCGACGATCAGCTTGGTGAAGATGATCGCGGGCCGCTTGATCGGCTTGGACAGCAGGTAGACGACGGAGCCGTCGTCGATCTCCGGGCCGATGGCGCCCGTGCCCGCGATGACACCGATGATCGGCACCATGGTGGCGAGCGCGAAGCCGCCGAGGACGTCGGCCGCGGTCTGGTCGTCGGCTCCGGTCAGGCCGCGCACGGCCACGGAGATCACGATCAGCAGCAGCGGCAGCGCGCCGAGGATGAGGGCCCGGCGGCGGCCGAGCAGGGCCCGATAGGTGAGCCGGGCGACAGTGGGGTCGTACATCTTCGGCCTCCTACGCCGCGACCAGATACGAGAAGACGGACTCCAGGGACTCGTCGGACGGCGAGACCGTGAGCAGCCGGATGCCGTGGTCGCGGGCGACCTTCGGCAGCAGGGCGGTGAAGCGGCCGAAGTCCACGGCCTGGACGCGCAGCGCGCCCTCGGCCTGGTCGACCTCGATGCCGGCCGTCGACGGGTCGGCGATCAGCGCCG
Source organism: Streptomyces musisoli (assembly GCF_016741855.1). Classification (GTDB taxonomy): domain Bacteria; phylum Actinomycetota; class Actinomycetes; order Streptomycetales; family Streptomycetaceae; genus Streptomyces; species Streptomyces musisoli. Next base: position 163,560 of record NZ_JAERRH010000010.1, read on the forward strand.
CCGCGAGGGCGCGGTCGTCGCTGGAGCGCACCAGGTAGCGGTGCGGGCGGTCGGTCATCAGACGGCGGATCTTGCGGAAGTCGCCGCTGGCCGCGTGCCGCCCGGCGACGACGACCTCGATGTGCCGGGCGAGCTGCTCGACCTCTTCGAGGATGTGCGAGGAGAACAGCACCGTGCGGCCCTCGTCGCCCATCTTCCGCAGCAGGTCCATCAGTTGCATGCGCTGGCGCGGGTCCATGCCGTTGAACGGCTCGTCCAGCAGGAGCAGCGACGGGTCGTGCACGAGGGCGCTGGCCATCTTCACGCGCTGCCGCATGCCCTTGGAGTACGTCGCGATCTTCCGGTCCTGCGCGTACTCCATCTCCACCGTGGCGAGGGCGCGCTGGGCGGCCTTGTCTCCGAGGCCGTGCAACTCGGCGTTGGCGACGACGAATTCGCGGCCGGTGAGGAAGTCGTACATCGCCTCCCGCTCGGGGACGATGCCGATGTGCCGGTAGATCTCCTCGTTGCGCCAGACCGGCTGCCCGTCCAGGGTGACCGTGCCGGTCGACGGGGCGAGGAAGCCGCCCATGATGTTGATCAGGGTGGACTTGCCAGCGCCGTTGGGTCCGAGCAGGCCGGTGACGCCGGGGCCGATGGTCATGGTGATGTCGTTGACGGCGACGACGTTGCCGAACCAGCGCGAGACGTGGTCGATGGAAAGAGTGCTCATGGGCGCAGCCCGTTCCTGGGAAGGGTGGTGGCGGGAGACGGGCCGGGCGTGGTCACAGTCCCACCTTCTGGTAGCGGCGGATCAGGAGGCCGTAGCAGGCGGCGATCAGGCCCAGCACGGCCAGGACGAAGACCGCGCCCTCGCCGTGGGACGGGCCCACCCCGCCGGGGAAGGCGGAGCTGCCGCCCAGGAAGGCGGACTGCACGCCGTCGATCAGCGTGACCGGCGAGAACAGGCCGATCCACGGGATGGATCCGTTGCTGTCCTGGGCGTAGGCGATGGCCTGGAGCGTGGAGACCGCGCCGTAGGAGATGGTCATCACGGCGATCACGGCGGCGATGCCGAAGCCGCGGCGCGGGGTGACGGCGGCGATGACCAGGCCGATTCCGGCGAACAGCAGCGAGAGCAGGGCCACGGACACCAGTCCCTGGGCGAATTCCCCGGTCTGGTGGGCGAAGCCCATCTTGGACAGCAGCGCGCCCACGTACAGCACGAGCAGGGGCGCCCCGGTGAGGACGAACAGCGCCGAGGCGAGCGCCGCGAACTTGGCGCGGACGTAGTCGGCGGTCTCGATGGGCCGCGAGAAGTACAGCGGCACCGTCTTGAAGCGCAGATCGCGGGAGACGGCCTGGGGCGCCTGCGAAGCGATGTACAGGCTGATCACGGCCTGCATGATGATCGCGTACCGGGTGTAGGACACGGGCAGCTCGTGCGCCTTGGTGGCGACCGCGACGGCCACCATGATGGCGGCAGGCACGCACATCACCGCGAACAGCAGCATCGGCAGCACCTTGGACTTCACCGAGCGGCCGAGGCCGTAGGCGCCGCGCAGGGACTGCGAGTACAGCGAGCGGCGGGCGTAGGCGCGGCCGAGGCGGGGGCCGTCGTAGCCGCGGTAGCCGATGTCGTGGATGCGGGACCGGTCGCCGGCGGGCGTTGCCGGGGAATGCTCAACCGCCATGGCCGACGGCCTCCTTCCGCTGTTCGTCGCCGCCGGTGAACACCTCGGAGATGTGGTGCCGGCGCTGTTCCATGCGCACCAGGCCGAGACCGAGGTCGGTGACCACGTCGCGGACGAGGTCGTACGTCTCGTCGCCCGTGGCGGTCAGCAGCAGGATGTGCCCGGCGCCGGGCAGCCCGCCGGACTCCGCGTGGGTGTCGACCCCGCGCGCGTGCAGCGCCTCGCGGACCGCGCGGGTGCCGTCGGGGTGCTCGTCGCTGTCGGTGACCTCGATCGCGAGGGTGGTCGTGGTCTGGGTGAAGTCGGTGGTCGAGCTGGAGCGCAGGAGCTTGCCGCCGTCGATGACGACGACGTGGTCGCAGGTGCGCTCCAGCTCGCCCAGCAGGTGCGAGGTGACCAGGACCGAGATGCCGAAGTCGCTGTGGATGCGGCGGATCAGGCCGAGCATCTCGTCGCGGCCGACCGGGTCGAGGCCGTTGGTCGGCTCGTCCAGGAAGACCAGCCGCGGGTCGTGCACCAGGGCCTGGGCGAGCTTCACACGCTGCTTCATACCGGTCGAGTAGCCGCCGATGGGGCGGTAGCGCTCCTCGTACAGGCCCACGTGGCGCAGGGTGTCGGCGGTGCGCTCGCGCGCCGCGGCGGGCGGCAGGCCGGACATCCGGGCCATGTGGACGACGAACTCGGTGGCCGAGACGTCGGGGGGCAGGCAGTCGTGCTCCGGCATGTACCCGACCCGCTCGCGGATGGCGGCGCCCTTGGTGGCGACGTCGAGGCCGAGCACCTCGGCCCGGCCTTCCGTGGCGGGGGACAGCCCCAGCAGGATCTTGATCAGGGTGGACTTGCCGGCGCCGTTGGCTCCGACGAGTCCGGTCACACCGGGCCCGATGTCCACGGACAGCCGGTCGAGCGCGGTCACCCGGGGGAACCGCTTGCTCAGGCTTTCGGTCGCGATCACAGTCACGCCTCAGACGGTAGTGATCCGGACCACGTCCGTCGTCAGACCTCAGAGCCGTTCCTCGTCAGACCCAGGTATTACGGGGCCCTAGGGGTCACCTGCCCCAGGGTGGGAGGGAGCCTGGCCGGACGGCCGTCGTCCACAGCCCTTGATCCCGCCTATTGACGCCGCCTCTAACAACTGTCACATTCACCAGTGTCAAGTTACGGACGCGTACCGCGGTCGACGGGGCGAGTCGACGGGACAAGTCGCCGGGACGGCGGACGAGTCGTCCAGGCGACGGGACGGGGCGGCATGACGACGGCAGTGAGCAGCGAACCCTCCGTGGTACTGCGGGGGTTCAGGCGGGTGCAGCGCCTCGCCTACGAGTGCGCGGAGGCGGTCGCGGCCCGCCTGGAGCCGGGAATGACCGAGCGCGAGGCGGCGCGGATGCAGCGCGAGTGGCTGCGCGAGCGCGGGGTGCGGGACTGGTTCCACCTCCCCTTCGCCTGGTTCGGCGACCGCACGGCGTTCGTGGACTTCCGCATCCCGCTCCAGTTCTTCCCGACCGACCGCGCCCTGGAGCCGGGCATGCCGTTCATCCTGGACATGGCACCCGTGTACGAGGGGTACACCGCGGACATCGGCTACTCGGGCTCGCTGGGCGTGAACCCGGTGCAGGACCGGCTGATGGCCGACCTGGAGGCACACCGGGAGCTGATCCTGCGCGAGGTGCGCGAGCGGCGCCCGCTGCGGGAGATCTACCAGGACGTGGACCGGCTGATGGTCCGCCAGGGCTACGCCAACCGGCACCGCGCCTACCCCTTCGGGGTGATCGCCCACAAGGTGGACCGGGTGAAGCAGCGCCGCTGGTCACCCCACCTGTTCGGGTTCGGCACCCAGTCCCTCAAGGGCCTGGCCGCCGACGCGCTGCACGGCCACCGCGAGGGCTGGTCGCCGCTCTGGTCGCCGTACCGCTTCTCGGACCACCCGCCGCGGCCGGGCCTGTGGGCGGTCGAGCCGCACCTCGGCTTCCGGGGCACCGGCGCGAAGTTCGAGGAGATCCTGGTGGTCACCGATTCCCGGGACCCCGAGGAGAGCGCGTTCTGGCTGGACGACGATCTGCCGCACGTGCGGCGCTGGGCGGAGGAGAAGTGACACTGAAAGGCGCGCGTGAGCGCTGGGTGCGGACCGGCGGGGTCGAGCTGTGCGTGGCCGAGCTGGGCGACCCGGAACAGCCGACGGTCGTCCTGGTGCACGGCTACCCGGACAGCAAGGAGGTCTGGTCGGAGGTCGCGGCCCGGCTCGCCGACCGCTTCCACGTGGTCCTCTACGACGTCCGGGGCCACGGCCGCTCCACGGCACCGCAGCCGCTGCGCGGGGGCTTCACGCTCGCCAAGCTGACGGACGACTTCCTGGCCGTCGTGGACGCGGTCAGCCCGGACCGGCCCGTGCACCTCGTCGGGCACGACTGGGGCTCGGTGCAGTCCTGGGAGTTCGTCACGGTGGGCCGCACGGAGGGCCGTATCGCCTCCTTCACCTCGATCTCCGGCCCGTCCCTCGACCACTTCGGGCACTGGATCAACGCCCGCGTGAAGCGTCCGACGCCCCGCCGGGTGGGCCAGCTCCTCGGCCAGGGCGCCAAGTCCTGGTACGTCTACCTGCTGCACACGCCGGCCCTGCCGGAACTGGCCTGGCGCGGACCGCTCGGCAAGCGCTGGCCGAAGATCCTCGAGCGGGTCGAGCGGGTCCCCGGCGGGGACTACCCGACCGCCTCCCTCACCTCCGACGCGGCGCACGGCGCCTGGCTGTACCGGGACAACATCCGCGCCCGGCTGAGCAGGCCGCGCCCGGACGCGTACGCACACGCGCCCGTGCAGCTCATCACCCCCCAGGGGGACGCGTTCCTCTCGGAGCGGCTGTACGACGACCTGGACCGGTGGGTGCCACAGCTGACCCGCCGCACGCTCCCGGCCAAGCACTGGATTCCGCGCACCCGGCCCGACCAGGTCGCCTCCTGGATCGAGGAATTCATCACGTCCGTGGCGGGCGGACGGCCCGCCCCGGCGCCCACCGGCCGCCATGCCGACCGGTTCGCCGGGCAGCTGGTGCTGGTCACCGGCGCGGGCAGCGGTATCGGGCGGGCCACGGCGTTCGCCTTCGCGGAGGCCGGGGCGCGCGTGATCGCCGTCGACCGCGACGCCGAGGCGGCGGCCCGCACCGCCGAACTGTCCCGGCTGGTCGGCGCGCCCGAGGCATGGGCCGAGCCGGCCGACGTCTCCGACGAGCAGGCCATGGAGAAGCTCGCGGAGAAGGTCCACCGCGCGTACGGCGTGCTGGACGTCCTGGTCAACAACGCGGGCATCGGCCTGTCGGGCTCCTTCTTCGCCACGACGGCCGACGACTGGCGCAAGGTGCTGGACGTCAACCTGTGGGGCGTGATCCACGGCTGCCGCCTCTTCGGCGCGCGCATGGCCGAGCGCGGACAGGGCGGCCACATCGTCAACATCGCGTCCGCCGCGGCGTACCAGCCCTCCCGCGCCCTGCCCGCCTACAGCACCTCCAAGGCGGCCGTGCTGATGCTCTCCGAGTGCCTGCGCGCCGAGCTGGCATCCCAGGACATCGGGGTCACGGCGGTCTGTCCGGGCTTCGTCAACACCAACATCACCTCCACGGCCCGTTTCACCGGCGTCGACGAGGCGGAGGAACGCCGGCGCCGGCAGCGGACCGCCCGGCTGTACGGGCTGCGCAACTATCCGCCGGAGAAGGTGGCCGACGCGATCCTGGACGCGGTGACCCGGAACAAGGCGCTGGCCCCGGTGACCGCGGAGGCCCGCGGCGCCCACGCCCTGTCCCGCTTCGCCCCGGCCCTGCTCCGGAGGATCGCCCGGGTGGAACCCAGATTGTGAGCCACCGGGCGACAGGACGGAACCCACCCAGCCGCGGGCAGTCGCGCCGCTGAGGCGGCACGGCGGGACGGCTGCACGTCGGCACGGCTGCACGGCAGGACCGCCCCTCCCCCCCAGCCGCGGGCAGTCGTGCCGCTGGGGCGGCACGGGTGGGCGCGGCGGCACGGCTGGACGGCTGCACGGCTGGACGGCAGGACCGAACCCACCCAGCCGCGGGCAATCGTGCCGCTGGGGCGGCACGGGTGGGCGCGGCGGCACCCCGCCCGCGCGGGCAAGCGACCCACCCCCGACCGGCACCAACTCCCTGACAGCGCAAGGAAACCGATGCCCGACCCCCCGGCCCGCAACACCTACCGCATCGAAGACCTCGCCCACCACACCCACACCACGGTCAGAACCATCCGCGCCTACCAGGACCGCGGCCTCCTCCCCCGCCCCGAACGCCGGGGCCGGGCCAACCTCTACTCCGACGCCCACGTCACCCGTCTCCACCAGATCGCCCACCTCCTCGACCGCGGCTACACCCTGGCCTCGATCAAGGAGGTCCTGGACGCCTGGGACACCGGCCGCGGCCTGGCCGGCATCCTCGGCCTGGTCGCCGAGGTGGAGGGCCCGTGGACGGACGAACAGCCCGACCGCATCACCCGCACCGAGCTGGACGCCCGCTTCGGCGGCACACCCGACGACGACGCCGTGGCCGAGGCCGTCGACCTCGGCGTCCTGGAACCGGTCCCCGGCGACCCGCACACGTTCCTCGTACCGAGCCCCCAAGAGCTGGCAGTGGCAGCCGAGTTGCACGCGGCCGGCGTTCCGCTGTCCGCGATCGCGGGCCACCTCAGGGAGTTGAGGGGACAGGTCGAGCACATCGCCGCCCGTTTCCTGGAGTTCACCACCGAGTACGTCTTCGCCCGCTACCTGGCAGACCCGGACCACCGCACGGACGCCCACGCGGCCGAGGCCGCCTCGCTCGTCCGCCGGCTGCGCCCCCTCGCCCAGCAGACGGTGGACGCGGAACTCGCCCGTGCCATGCGCGCGTTGGCCACGCGGCAACTGCGCACCCACCTCGCCGCGCAGCCATCGCCCCAGGAGCCCGCCGACACCCGGACCGTGCCCCTGCCCGCCGAGACGATGGACGCCGTGGAAAAGCTCGTTGGCCGTGAGCGTGTTTCGGCCTTCATCGCGCTGGCTGCCGAACGCGAGGTGCGGGCACGCGCTTTGGATGACCTTGCCGCATCACCGCACACCCGTACAGGTGTTCATGAAATGCCGTAAAATTACCGCCGCTTGTCCACAGCTTCGCCAATTACCCTGTGGATAACTAGAGTTGGTTGTGGATCAAACCTCCGGGTAAAAACAAGCTGCGTGATCCGCGTCTCTCCCACACGCTGGTCCCATGGACGAACGACGCGCCGTGAAGGTGTCCAAATACCTCTCCAGACACCTGCGCCATGAGCCCGAACGCATCGGGCTCACACCGGACCCCGCCGGCTGGGTGGAGATCGACACACTGATCTCCGCGGCCACCGCCCACGGATTCCGGTTCACGCGCGAGGAACTGGACCACGTGGTCGCCACGAACGACAAACAGCGCTTCGTGATCGACGGCGGCAGAATCCGCGCCAGCCAGGGGCACAGCATCCAGGTCGACCTCGGCCTGCCCCCGGCGACCCCGCCGCCGTACCTCTACCACGGGACGGTCGCCCCGCACCTGTCCGCCATCCGCGCGGAGGGCCTGCGCCCCATGACCCGGCATGCCGTCCACCTCTCCGCGGACCGGGAGACCGCCACCCGTGTCGGCGCCCGCCGGGGCCGTCCGGTGGTGCTCTCCGTCGACGCACGCGCCATGCACCGCGACGGGTACGTGTTCCACCTCAGCGCCAACGGCGTCTGGCTGACCGCGGCCGTACCACCGCGCTACCTGCGATTTCCCGGCCCCCACTGAGGAACCCGGGCCGCCGGACCGCTCACTCCCCGGCTGCGGCCGGCCCCGGTCGGTGACCGTTTTCTCCCTTGTCGGCGGGCCGCTTACCCTCGGACGCATGAGTCTGCGTCTGAGCACCGTGATCCTTCCGTACCGCCGCTGGCACGAAGGCGCCCGTTCGGCCTGGGTGCGCGCCGAGCAGCTCGGCTTCCACACGGCGTACACCTACGACCACCTCTCCTGGCGCAGCTTCCGTGACGGCCCCTGGTTCGGCGCGATCCCGACGCTGACGGCGGCCGCGGCGGTGACCGAGCGGCTGCGCCTCGGCACGCTGGTCACCTCGCCGAACTTCCGCCACCCCGTGACCCTCGCCAAGGAACTGATCTCCCTGGACGACATATCGGGCGGCCGGGTCACCCTCGGCATCGGCGCCGGCGGCACCGGTTTCGACGCGACCGCCCTCGGCCAGGAGCCCTGGCCCCCGCGCGAGCGTGCCGACCGGTTCGCCGAGTTCGTGCCGCTGCTCGACCGGCTGCTCACCGAGGACTCGGTGACGCACGAGGGACGGTTCTACTCGGCGCACGAGGCCCGCGGCATTCCGGGCTGTGTGCAGCGCCCCCGGCTGCCGTTCGCGGTGGCGGCCACCGGCCCGCGGGGCCTGAGGCTCGCCGCGCGCCACGGCCAGGCGTGGGTGACCACCGGCGACCCGAAGCTGTACGAGAACGGCACGCCGGAACAGTCCGTCGAAGCCCTGCGCGGGCAGATCGGCAAGCTGTCCGAGGCGTGCGAGGCCGCCGGGCGGGACATGGCCGGGCTGGACAAGGTCCTGCTCACCGGCTTCACCCCGGACCGCGGCCGGCCGCTGACCTCCCTGGACGCCTTCGTGGACTTCGCCGGCCGCCACCGTGAGCTGGGCTTCACCGAGATCGTCGTCCACTGGCCCATCCCGGACTCCGACTTCGCCGCGGACGAGAAGGTCTTCGAGCGGATCGCCATGGAGGCCCTCGCCCAGCTGGACTGACCGCCCGAACCCCGAGCGGCACCCGCGTCCGGCTTCCCGGGTGCCGCGCCCGACGTGCCACGTGCGCCGTTTCGCAGCCGTCACGGGATGCCGTGTCGCGTGTTGCGGGGGTGGCGTCGCGTGTTGCGCGGGTGGCGTGGTGCATGTTCCGCAGGTGCCGGGGCGCGCGTCGCGCCGATGCCGTGACAGGTAATCCGCAGGTACCGGGGCGCGCCTCACGCCGATGCCGTGACAGGTGATCAGCAGGTACCGGGGCGCACCTCACGCCGATGCCGTGACAGGTGATCAGCAGGTACCGGGGCGCACCTCACGCCGATGCCGTGGCGTGCGTGTGCCGCGGCGTGGCCCTTGTGCCGCGGAGGGCGGGGCCGTCGTCGGACGGGAACCATCCACGAGGCGAGATGCCTTCCGTGGGGCCGCCGTGGCCCGGCCGAACGTCAGCTATGTCTCATCTGTGCGGACCGCCGCACGGCCGTGCGGACGCCTGCGCGAGAATGTCCGGGTGACCTCAGCGACCAGACAGCCCGCGACCCCTGCCGCCGCTCTGCCCGCGCGGCTGATCGCCACCGACCTCGACGGCACTCTGCTGCGCGACGACAAGTCGGTCTCCGCGCGGACCATCGCCGCGCTGGCCGCCGCCGAGGACGCCGGGATCGAGGTCTTCTTCGTCACCGGCCGGCCCGCCCGCTGGATGAACGTGGTCAGCGACCACGTCCACGGCCACGGCCTGGCGATCTGCGGCAACGGCGCCGCCGTGGTCGACCTGCACGGCGGCCCCGGCGCCCACCGGTTCGTGAAGGTCCGCGAGCTGGCCCGGGAGAACGCCCTGACCGCCGCACGGCTGCTGCGCGAGGCGGCACCCGGCACGGTGTTCGCGGTCGAGCAGACGTACGGCTTCCACCAGGAGCCGGACTACCCCAAGCTGCACATGGAGATACCCGACAACCTCCTGCCCGCCGAGGAACTGCTCGCGCCCGACGGCCCAGACGCCGACCAGCCCGTGCTCAAGATCCTCGCCTACCACCCCTCCCTCGACCCCGACGCCTTCCTCACCCTGGCCCGCCTCGCCATCGGCGGCCACGCCAACGTCACCCGCTCCAGCCCCAGCGCCCTGCTGGAACTGAGCGGCCCCGGCGTCTCCAAGGCCAGCACGCTCGCCCTGTGCTGCGCCGAGCGCGGCATCTCCCACGAGGAGGTCGTCGCGTTCGGGGACATGCCCAACGACGTCGAGATGCTGACCTGGGCCGGCCAGTCGTACGCCATGGGCAACGCCCACCCGGACGTCATCGCCGCCGCATCGGGCCGAACGGTCGCCAACAACGACGACGGCGTGGCGGTGGTGATCGAACAGCTGCTGGCGAACCGCCTGCCGTAGGCGCACGCCCGCAGCGGGCCACCACCGCTGCGGGGCCGCGCCCTAGTACGGCGCCTCCCACACCACGGTCGTACCGCCGCCGTTCTCCCCGATCCCGGGCCGAGCCGGCTGCCCCCGCCGAGGGATTCGGCCCGGCGCTTAAGGTTCCGCAGACCGCTGCGCCGGCACGATCCCGGCCGCCGCGCCGGACAGTCGGCGGGCCTGCTCCGCGACGACCTGAAGGACCTCGTCGGCGTCCCCGCCCGACAGCAGGACGGTGGTCACGGCCACGGATCCGTCGATCCACCGCTCCCGCTGCCTGACCGCCTCGTACAGCCGCCGAACCCCGCTCAGCCGCACACCGCCCGACCGCACCTCGCCCACCACACCCCGCTCAGCCACGCCGCCCGACCGCACCTCGCCCCACGTACCCCGCTCGGCCACACACCGCCCGACCGCGCCACGCCCCACCGCAGCCCACGGTTCGCCGGTCCGCCAGCCGCCGATCCGCCAGCCGCCGGTCCGCCGGTCCGCCGGTCAACGATGGCGCGCGCGAGGCTCACCGTGCCCCCACCAGCGACTCCGTCTCGGCCTCCCGCCTCGCCATCTCCCGCAGCGGCCCGTCCTCGGCCATCAGCTGCCGGTACGGCCCCCGCTGCACGACCCGGCCCGCGTCCAGCACGATCACCTCGTCCACCGCGTCGAGGCCCGCCAGCCGGTGGGTGATGAGCAGCGTGGTGCGGCCCTGCGTGGCGGCCAGCAGATCGGCGGTCAGCGCGTCCGCCGTCGGCAGATCCAGATGTTCGGCGGGCTCGTCCAGGACCAGCACGGGGAAACCGGCCAGCAGCGCGCGGGCCAGCGCCAGCCGCTGCCGCTGCCCGCCGGACAGCCGCGCACCGTGCTCCCCGACGAGCGTGTCCAGACCGTCGGGCAGCGAGTCCACCCAGTCCAGCAGCCGGGCCCGGCCCAGCACCTCCCGCAGATCGGCCTCGTCGGCGTCCTTCCTGGCCAGCAGCAGGTTCTCGCGCACCGAGCTGTCGAAGAGATGCGCGTCCTGTGCGCACAGCCCGACGAGCCGGCGTACGTCGTCCCCCGCCAGCGCGCAGGCGTCCACACCGGCGAGCGTGTACGAGCCGGCCTCCGGATCCAGGAACCGCAGCAGTACCTGAGCGAGGGTCGTCTTGCCGGAACCGGAAGGCCCGACGACCGCGACCCGGCGCCCCTGCTCCAGCGTCAGGTCCAGCCCGGCGAGCGCCTCTCGCCGCTGCCCCGCGTACCGCGCGACCATGCCCTTGACGACCACCGGGAACGGTGAGACGGGCGCCTGCCGGGGCACCTCGGGCTCGCTCACGGGCTCGGGCGCGTCCAGAACCTCGTACACCCGCTCCGCGCTGCGCCGCACCCGCTGCCGGTACCGCACGGCGAGCGGCAGCCCCAGTACGGCTTCGAAAGCGGCCGACGGCGTCAGTACGACCACGGCCATCGCCACGCCGCTCAGCCGGCCGGCCGCCACCGCCTGGGCACCGAACCCCGCGGTGGCCATGACGGTCAGCCCGGAGATCAGCGCGGTGAGCCCGTCTCCGAGCCCGGTGACGGCGGCGGCGCGCGCGGCGATCCGGGTGAGGGTGCCGTCGGCTCGCCGGGCCGCGTCCGTACGGGCCGGCAACGCACCGGCGACGGTCAGCTCGGCGGTGCCGGTGAGCAGTTCGGTCACGCGGGTGGCGAGCACTCCTCGGGCGGGTGCCAGCCGCCGCTCGGTCCGCCGGGCCGCGGTCGCGGTCAGCAGGGGCACACCGACGCCGGCCGCGAGCAGGCCCGCCGCGAGGACGGCGCCGGCCTCGGGCAGCAGCCAGGCCGTGAAGCCGACGGAGGCGACGGAGACGGCGAGGGCGACTCCTGCGGGCAGCAGCCAGCGCAGCCAGTAGTCCTGGAAGGCGTCCACGTCCGCGACCAGCCGGGTGAGCAGATCACCCCGCCGGACACCGCGCAGCCCGGCGGGCGCGAGGCGTTCCAGCCGCCGGTACACCGCGACCCGGGTGTCGGCCAGCATCCGCAGGACGGCGTCGTGCGACACCAGCCGCTCGGCATAGCGGAAGACGGCCCGCCCGATCCCGAAGGCCCGGGTCGCGGTCACGGCCACCATCAGGTACAGCACCGGCGGCTGCTGCGAGGCCCGCGAGATGAGCCAGCCGGAGGTCGCCATCAGCCCGACGGCACTCCCCAGAGCGAGGCTGCCCAGCACCAGGGCCCCCACGAGCCGCCCCCGCGACCCCCCACCAATCTCACGAACCCGCCCCAGCACCCCCCGCCCCCACCGGCCCCCCGCCGACCCACCAACCGGCCCACCGACCAAGGCCCCCGCCGATGCACCCCCCACGCCACCGAGCCCGATGTCCCGCGCCCCAGCGTCCAGCCCACCGAGCCCAACTCCAGCCGCCGGACCATCCAGCACCCCGACCCGAGCCCCCGTCGACGCCTTCCCCGCCCCATCGAGCCGGGCCTCCGTCAACTCACCATCCGCCCCACGGCCCCGAGCCCCCGTCGGCTCCCCATGCAGCCCACCGACCCGAGCCCTCGGCGCTCCATCAACCAGCCCACCGACCCGAGCCCCCGCCGCCTCACCATCCAGCCCGCCGAACCCAGACTCCGTCGGCTCACCATCCAGCCCGCCGAACCCAGACTCCGTCGGCTCACCTTCCAGCCCGCCGAGTCGGGTGGTGGGTGGGCGGGGGTGGGGGTCCAGGGGGCGGAGTCCCCTGGCCGGCCACTCGCCCTCCGGGCACGTCACAGGCTCGGCGCCCTCCAGCCGTACCACCCGATCGGCCACCCCCAACAACGCCGGCCGATGCACGACGAGCAACACCGTGCGCCCGGCCGCAAGCCTCCGCACCGCCGCCACGACCTCCGCCTCCGTCGCCCCGTCCAACGCAGCCGTCGGCTCGTCCAGCAACAGCACGGGCCGGTCCGCGAGAAACGCCCGAGCCAGCGCCAGCCGCTGCCGCTGCCCCGCCGACAGCCCCGCCCCGTCCTCACCGAGCACGGTGTCGGCCCCTTCCGGCAACGCCTCCACGAACCCCAGCGCCCCCGCATCCCGCAGGGCCCGGCGCACGGCATCGACGTCGGCCTCGGGCCGGGCCAGCCGCACGTTCTCGGTGATGGACCCGGCGTACAGATGCGGCCGCTGCGGCACCCACGCGATCCGTGACCGCCACTCCGCCAGATCGAGGCCGACGAGATCGGCGCCCCCGATCCGCACCCGCCCCTCGGTGGGCCGTACGAACCCCAGCAGCACACTCAGCAGCGTCGACTTGCCGGCCCCGCTCGGCCCGACCAGCGCAACGGTCTCCCCGGGCGCGACACTGAACGACACCCCGCTCACCGCATCCGTGGAGCGCCCCGGATAGCGGACGCCGACCCCTTCGAAGGACACAGCGCCCGTAGGCACCGCACCCGTACCGGACACCGGCACCGCCGTCTCCAGCACGGCGAAGATCTCCTCCGCCGCGGCAAGCCCCTCCGCCGCCGCGTGGTACTGCGCACCCACCTGCCGCAACGGCAGGTACGCCTCCGGCGCCAGCACCAGAATCACCAGACCGACGTACAGGTCCATCTCCCCGTGGACCAGCCGCATCCCGATCGTCACGGCGACCAGCGCGACCGACAGCGTGGCCAGCAGTTCCAGCGCGAACGACGAGAGAAAGGCGATGCGCAGCGTCCGCAGGGTGGCCTGCCGGTACTCCCCGGTGATCCGGCGGATGGACGCGGCCTGCGCCTTGGCCCGGCCGAACACCTTCAGGGTGGGCAGCCCCGCGACCACGTCCAGGAAGTGACCGGACAGCCGTGACAGCACGCGCCACTGACGGTCCATCCGGGACTGCGTCGCCCAGCCGATCAGCATCATGAAGAGCGGAATCAGCGGCAGCGTGCCGACGATGATCGCCGCCGACACCCAGTCCTCGGTGACGATCCGCGCCAGCACCGCCACCGGCACGACCACGGCGAGCCCCAGCTGCGGCAGGTAGCGCGAGAAGTAGTCGTCCAGGGCGTCGACCCCGCGCGTGGCCAGGGTGACCAGTGAGCCGGTCCGCTGTCCGCTCAGCCACCCCGGACCGAGCGCCGCCGCCCGGTCCAGAAGCCGCCCGCGCAGTTCCGACTTAACGGCCACGCTCGCGCGATGAGCGGCGAGCTCGGTGAGCCACGCGACCAACGATCGCCCCACGGCCACGGCCGCCAACAGCAGCAGGGGAGTGCGCAGGCCGGCGACCGACTGCCCGTGCTGGAACGCTCCGACGACGATCTCGGCGACGAGCATCGCCTGGGCGATGACCAACCCGGCCCCGACGGCGCCCAGACCGACGACGGCCAGGAGGAAGAGGCGAGTGGCGCGGGCGTATCGCAGAAGACGGGGATCGATTGGTTTCACGTGAAACGTGCCCTTCGGCCCAGAGGGTGTGTTTCACGTGAAACACACCCTCGACGGACTCAGTGCGCGGCGCCGGCAGCAGCGTCGGAAGCGATGTGCTGGGTACCGATCCGCTTGCGGAACACCCAGTAGGTCCAGCCCTGGTAGAGCAGCACGAGCGGGGTGGCGATCGCCGCCAGCCACGTCATGATCTTCAGGGTGTACGGACTCGACGAGGCGTTGGTGACCGTCAGGCTCCAGTCCCCGTTCAGAGTGGACGGCATGACGTTCGGGAAGAGCGAAAGGAAGAGCATCGCCACGACGGCCACGATGGTGACGCCGGACAGTGCGAACGCCCATCCTTCCCGGCCGGCCTGATTGGCCACCAGGGCCGCGACCACGGCCACGACGGCCACGATCAGGGCCACCAGGCTCTTGCCGTCACCGCTGTCGGCCTGCGTCCACAGCAGGAACGCGACTGCCACGACGGCCGCGGCCAGGCCGACCCACCGGGCCAGCTTCCGTGCACGCACCCGGATGTCCCCGACCGTCTTGAGCGCGGTGAACACCGCCCCGTGGAAGGTGAACAGCGTGAGCGTCACCAGGCCACCGAGCAGGGCGTAGGGGTTGAGCAGGTCCCAGACACTGCCGACGTACTCGAAGTGCTGGTCGATCTCGACGCCCCGCACGATGTTCCCGAAGGCCACACCCCACAGGAACGCCGGGAGCAGCGAGGTCCAGAAGATCGCCGTCTCCCAGTTGCGCTGCCAGTTCTCCTCGGGCCGCTTCGCCCGGTACTCGAAGGCGACGCCGCGGACGATCAGGCAGACCAGGATGACGAGCAGCGGGAGGTAGAAGCCGGAGAAAAGCGTGGCGTACCACTCGGGGAAGGCGGCGAAGGTCGCGCCGCCCGCGGTGAGCAGCCACACCTCGTTGCCGTCCCACACCGGGCCGATGGTGTTGATCAGTACCCGGCGTTCGGGCCGGTCGCGAGCCAGCAGCTTGGTGAGGATGCCGACTCCGAAGTCGAAGCCCTCCAGGAAGAAGTAGCCGGTCCACAGGACGGCGATCAGGACGAACCAGACGTCGTGAAGTTCCATGACTGTTCCCCCGGCCTAGTACGAGAAGGCCATCGGCTTGTCGGCGTCACGCGTGTCGCCGCCGATCTTCGTGGGCGGGTTGAGGTCGGCCGCGGTCAGTTCGGGCGGGCCGGCCTTGATGTACTTCGCGAGCAGCTTGACCTCGACCACGGCGAGGATCGCGTACAGCGCGGTGAAGACGGCCATCGAGGTGAGGACCTCGCCCTGGGAGACCCCGGGGGATACCGCGTCCCGGGTCTTCAGGACGCCGTAGACGACCCACGGCTGGCGGCCCATCTCGGTGAAGATCCAGCCCCAGGAGTTGGCGATCAGCGGGAAGGCCATTGTCCAGGTCGCGATGCGCCAGTACCAGGGGGTGAGCTTCGAGCCGAGCGCCTTGTTCTTGAACAGCACCAGGTGCGGCACCTCGTCGTCGCCGACCCTCAGGTGCTGCGGCAGCATGAACTTCTTGCGGGTCAGCCACAGCCCGGCCAGTCCGATGGCGAAGGAGGCCATGCCGAAGCCGATCATCCAGCGGAAGCCCCAGAAGGCGACGGGGATGTTGGGCCGGTAGTCGCCGGCTCCGAACTTCTGCTGCTCGGCCTTGTTGACGTCGTTGATGCCGGGGACGTAGGAGGTGAAGTTGTCGTCGGCGAGGAAGGACAGCAGGCCGGGTATCTCGACGGCCACCGTGTTGTGGCCCTTCTCCACGTCGCCGTAGGCGAAGATCGAGAACGGTGCCGGCTTCTGGCCGTCCCACAGCGCCTCGGCGGCGGCCATCTTCATCGGCTGCTGCTTGAACATCACCTTGCCGAGGGTGTCGCCGCTGATCGCGGTGAGCAGACCGGCGATGGCCACGGTGATCAGACCGAGCCGCAGCGAGGTCTTCATCTCACGGATGTGCTTCTTGCGGGCCAGGTGGTAGGCGGCGATGCCCACCATGAAGGCGCCACCGGTCAGGAAGGCCGCCGAGAGGGTGTGGAAGGCCTGGCTCAGAGCCGTGTTCTGGGTCAGCACGGCCCAGAAGTCGGTCAGCTCGGCCCGCCCCCTGACCTTGTCGATCTTGTAACCGACCGGGTGCTGCATCCAGGAGTTGGCCGCGAGGATGAAGTACGCCGACAGGATCGTGCCGATCGAGACCATCCAGATGCAGGCCAGGTGGATCTTCTTGGGCAGCTTGTCCCAGCCGAAGATCCACAGGCCGATGAACGTGGACTCGAAGAAGAACGCGATCAATGCCTCGAAGGCGAGCGGGGCACCGAAGATGTCACCGACGAAGCGCGAGTAGTCCGACCAGTTCATGCCGAACTGGAACTCCTGGACGATGCCGGTGACCACGCCCATCGCGATGTTGATCAGGAAGAGCTTGCCCCAGAACTTCGTGGCTCTGAGGTACTTCTCCTTCTCCGTGCGCACCCAGGCCGTCTGCAGCCCGGCCGTGAGCGCGGCCAGGGAGATCGTCAGCGGAACGAACAGGAAGTGGTAGACGGTGGTGATGCCGAACTGCCAGCGCGCCAGTGTCTCCGGCGCCAAAGCCAGGTCCACGTCGTCACTCTCCTTACTACCGCGTGGTACAGCGGCGGTTTGCCCCCTTTTGATGCCTCATAAGGGCACAAACGGGTCGCGCTTGTGAACGCGTTCACATTCACAAGCCATTATGACGCACTGATTTTCGGCCGCGGAAGGGGGGTGCCTCCTTCGCCTTCGCGTCAAGACCTTGGCAGCGACTTCAACATCTTGTTGAATTGCGCGCCATGCAGATACGCATCTCCTGGCCCGCGGGCAACATCACCGCGACCCTCGACGCAAGCACGCCGACCACGCAGGCCCTCGCCAAGGCACTGCCCCTCGCTTCTACCGCGCGCACATGGGGTGAGGAGGTGTATTTCGACACAGGCGTCTCCGTTTCACGTGAAACGGACGCCCGTCAGGTCGTGGAACCAGGCACGGTGGCCTTCTGGACGGACGGCGACGCGCTCGCCCTTCCCTACGGACCCACGCCGATCTCGCGAGGCGACGAGTGTCGCCTCGCGAGCCCTTGCAACATCCTCGGCGGCCTGGACGGGGACGCCGGCCTCCTGGCGACCGTGCGGGACGGCGACCCCATCCGGGTGGAACTGATCGAGGAATAGGACGTCCCCGAGCTAGAGCTCCTTGCGGAACGCCTCCGCCACCTTCAGGAAGATGTCGTTCGCCTCGGCCTCGCCGACCGTCACCCGCACACCCTCGCCCGGGAACGGCCGGACCACCACACCGTGCTCCTCACAGGCCTGCGCGAACGCGACCGTCCGCTCCCCCAGCCGCAGCCACACGAAGTTGGCCTGCGTCTCCGGCACCGTCCAGCCCTGGGCCCGCAGCGCGTCGACCACGCGCTTGCGCTCGCACACCAGCGAGCCGACCCGGCCCAGCAGCTCGTCCTCGGCCCGCAGCGAGGCGACCGCCGCGTTCTGCGCCAGCTGGCTCACCCCGAACGGCACCGCCGTCTTGCGCAGCGCCGCCGCCACCGGCTCATGGGCGATCGCGAAACCGACGCGCAGTCCGGCCAGCCCGTACGCCTTGGAGAAGGTCCGCAGGACACAGACGTTGGGCCGCTCCCGGTACAGCTCGACACCGTCGGGCACCTCGGGGTCGCGGATGAACTCCCGGTAGGCCTCGTCCAGCACCACCAGCACATCGCCGGGCACCCGGTCGAGGAACCGCTCCAGCTCGGCCCGCCGCACCACCGTGCCGGTCGGGTTGTTGGGGTTGCAGACGAAGATCAGCCGCGTCCGGTCGGTGATCGCGTCCGCCATCGCGTCCAGGTCGTGCACGTCGCCCGGCGTCAGCGGCACCTGCACCGACCGGGCACCGCTGATCTGCGTGATGATCGGGTACGCCTCGAACGACCGCCAGGCGTAGATCACCTCGTCACCGGGGCCGCTGGTGGCCTGGATCAGCTGCTGGGCGACGCCCACCGAACCGGTCCCGGTGGCCAGATGGGAGAGCGGCACACCGAAGCGCTCGGACAGTTCGTTCATCAGCCCGGTGCAGGCCATGTCCGGGTAGCGGTTGAAGTCGCAGGCCGCCGTGGTCACGCTCTCCAGCACTCCCGGCAGCGGCGGGTACGGGTTCTCGTTGGAGGACAGCTTGTAGGCGACCGGCCCGCCCGCCGCGGCCGGCTTGCCCGGCTTGTAGGTGGGGATACTCTCCAGCTCGGCGCGCAGCTTGGGGCTCAACTCGCTCACCGCAGTCCTCCTCGCGACCACCGGCGGACCGTCGACACCGCCGGCTTCCAATACTGCTCACCTTATGAGGATTCGGCGCCGCTGCGTACAGGTGCGAGACCGCCGGACACGCGGAAACCGTTCCGGAGGGGAGGCGAGTCTCACACGCCCCACCGGCATCAGGGGCATCAGCGCACGAAGGCGTACGTTTCGGGGGGCGCGCCGTACATATATCTACGCGCCGGTGGCTTGCGCCGTGGCGCGCGTCCCTCGTGAAGGTGAGTTGAGACCTCTTCGAGACATCGGGCACTTGGCAGGCCCATACGCGCCAACAAGTCACGTCTTACCATTGGATCGGTCAACAGCCTTTTATTCCAAGGAAGTTGATCTGTTATGACCATGCAGAAACGTGCCTGTCAATGCGTGCATATGCGTCCGCACTACCCCACCGCATGAGCCCTACTATCGGCTCGCCATGACAGCAGCAGGGAAGCACCAGGTGAGCCGCGCGGAAACCTCACGTCGAGGCAGTCGGCCGGGTCGGGCGGGTATCAGGGACGTCGCCGCCGCCGCCGGAGTATCCATCACGACCGTGTCCGACGCCCTCAACGGCAAGGGCCGGCTCCCGGACGCCACCCGGCGCCACGTCCGCGAGGTCGCGGACCGGCTCGGGTACCGGCCCTCGGCCGCTGCCCGCACCCTCCGTACCGGCAAATCGGGCCTGATCGGCCTGACCGTGACGACGTACGGGGATGAACCTTTCACCTTCACGGAGTTCGCGTACTTCGCCGAGATGGCCCGGGCCGCCACATCGGCCGCGCTCGCCCGCGGCTACGCCCTGGTCATCCTGCCCGCGACCTCCCGCCATGACGTCTGGTCCAACGTCGCCCTGGACGGCACGGTCGTCATCGACCCCTCCGACCAGGACCCGGTCGTCAGCGAACTCGTCCGGCAGGGACTGCCGGTGGTCTCCGACGGCCGCCCGGCCGGCGCCCTCCCCGTAACCGCCTGGGTGGACAACGACCACGAGGCCGCCGTCCTCGGCATCCTCGACCACCTCGCCGACGCCGGCGCCCGCCGCATCGGCCTGCTCACGGGCACGTCGACCGACACCTACACCCACCTGTCGACCACCGCCTACCTGCGCTGGTGCGAACGGGTCGGCCAGGACCCGGTCTACGAGGCCTACCCGGCCCACGACCCGTGCGCCGGTGCCGTCGCCGCCGACCGGCTGCTCGCCCGACCCGACCGGCCCGACGCCGTCTACGGCCTCTTCGACCCCAACGGCACCGACCTGCTCGCCGCCGCCCGCCGCTACGGCCTCCGCGTCCCCGACGACCTGCTGCTGGTGTGCTGCAGCGAGTCCACCGTGTACGCCAGCACCGAACCGGCCATCACGACACTCTCGCTGAAGCCGCGCCGCATCGGCACCGCCGTCGTCCAGCTCCTCATCGACGCCATCGAGGGCGTCGAGTCCGACCAGCCGGTCGAGCAGGTGATACCGACCGAGCTGATCGTGCGCACGTCCTCGCAGCGGCGGCCCCCGCGCACGACCGTCAGCCCGCCGCGGACACCGGACGAAAGGTAGCCCCGTCCGCACCGGCCGTCACAGGGCCGACCGGTGCGGCCCGGGGCCGGCCGGACGAGCGTCCGGTCGGCCGACTGCCGGTCGAACATCTGCCCAAACGGGGCGAAAGCCGCGGCGAACCGGAGTCTTGTTCCGATTCACCACCCCTGGGTCATCACACGGCGCGACGCGCATTCCTATGATGGGCCCACGACACCGCGGACCGCTGCGACCAGGCAGTCCGAAGCGGTGCAGATGCGGCGCGATGGTGGAGGGGTCTGATGACTCAGGGGGCCGGTCAGGGACCCGAGGCGGAGCGGACGGCGACGCTGCGCGACTTCCGGGTACCCGCGTACGTCCACGAGACCGGTCCCTACGTCCGCAGCGTCCACCCCGGCGACGCCCTCCCGGCCGCCGACGAGGCGTACCCCGAGGGCTACACCCCCACCCAGCGCGACCTGCCCGTCATCAACCGGGGCGACACCGTCCAGGTCAAGGTCGAACCGGCCCCCGCCGCCCCGGCCCCGGAGCCCGCGACCGGCCCCGGACCGCTCTACGTCGTCGGTGACGTGCACGGCTACCTGGACGAACTGACGACCGCGCTCCAGGAGCAGGGACTGATCGACGCCTCGGGCCAATGGTGCGCCGGCACCACCCGGCTGTGGTTCCTCGGCGACTTCACCGACCGCGGCCCCGACGGCATCGGCGTCATCGACCTGGTCATGCGGCTGTCCGCCGAGGCCGCCGCGGCAGGCGGCTACTGCAAGGCCCTGATGGGCAACCACGAGCTGCTGCTGCTCGGCGCCAAACGGTTCGGCGACACACCCGTCAACTCCGGCGCGGGCACCGCCACCTTCCAGGCGGCCTGGCTGCTCAACGGCGGCCAGAAGACCGACATGGACCGCCTCCAGGACCACCACCTTCAGTGGATGGCCCGCCTCGACGCCGTCGAGCTGGTCGACGGGTATCTGCTCCTCCACTCCGACACCACCGCCTACCTCGACTACGGCGACTCCATCGAGGCGGTGAACGACACCGTCCGCGAGGCTCTGACCCGTAACGACGCCGACGAGGTCTGGGATCTCTTCCGCAAGTTCACCAAGCGCTTCTCCTTCCGCGACGAGGGCGGCGCCGAGGCCGTGCGTTCCCTTCTCGATACGTACGGCGGCACCCGGGTCGTTCACGGGCACAGCCCCATTCCCTACCTCCTCGGCGAGGTCGGCTCCGAGGACGGCGAGGAGAGCGCCGGCCCGGTCGTCGAGGGCCCGCACGTCTACGCCGACGGGCTGGCCATCGCCATGGACGGCGGAGTGACCATGGCCGGAAAGCTGCTGGTCCGGCAACTTCCCCTGGATAACTGACCGTTCGGCGGGCAGGCGTTCCCCGGCCGCGTACACGCAGGCCGGAACGCAATTTCCGGCATTCCCCTGTCACCGTGTGCCGTCACGGCTCTACCATCGGCTTATCCGTAGCAGGCTCCCCTCCGTTTCTGCCCGACGGCTCGCCGGCGTGCGAGCCCCAGCCCTACGGAGCATCGGGGGATGCACATGAACAGCGTTCCGCAGCACCTGCAGAGCGAGGACCGCCAGGAATTCGAGCGGCTCCTCGATGAGGCGCTGCGCTCCGCACCACACCGACCGGAACTGGCCGCTGTCGGACAGCGGCTCAACCCCGAACAGCTGCGCACCATGGCACTCAACGCATCCGCCCTGATCACGGCGGCCGCGTCGGCCGAGTACCAGCGCTACACCGAGATCCGCGACGAACTGCGGCACCCGGATCTCTCCGCCCCGCGGACCGCCGGCGACCCCGGCGCCCCGGAGCCCGGTCCGGCCGACACCGGCCTCGTCACCGCCCTCGGGGAAGCCGCCGAGAGCGCCGGCGCGGGCGCCGTCGCGGTCCTCGCCGTCCTTGCTCCTCTCCTCTCCGGAACCGCGGCAGTGATCTTCCTGCTCGTCGGCTACATCCTGAAGATGCTGGACCCCGGGCACACCCTCGCCCGGACCCTGCTCACCACCGGCTGGGTGTTCGGCGCCATGACCGCGGTGGCGATCCTCGTCGCCGCCGTCGGGCTGCTGCTCACCGCCCTGCGCAACAGCACCGCGGCGGACGCCCAGGCTCGGGACACGGCGAGCGAAGAGCTGGCCGGGGCCAGAGAGGCCTGGCGGGACGCCCTGCTGGAGCGTGGCATCCTGCCGTTCCTCCGGGAGGCACTGGCCGAGCCCGGCCCGACCGCCGTACGTCACACTGCCCCACCCGCACCGACCGGCCGCATGCCGCGCCTGGGCTACGACCGCCCCGGCTTCAGCAGCCCCGACGACGGCAGCGCGTCCGGCCGCCCGAGCTTCACCAGCCCCGACTACTCGAGCCCGGACTTCGGCGGCCCCGAGCACCAGCCCGAGTGACCCGCCGCGAGCCCGCCCCGCGTGCCGGCAGACGCCCATGGGGCCTGCCGGCACGGCCGGTTCACCGCGCGCGGTTCAGTCGGCGATCGGCAGGTACACCCGGTTGCCGGAGGCCGCGAACTCCTTCGACTTCTGGGCCATGCCCTCCTCGATCTCGGCCCGGCTGCCGCCGTGCTCACGCCGGATGTCCTGCGAGATCTTCATGCTGCAGAACTTCGGGCCGCACATGGAGCAGAAGTGGGCCGTCTTGGCGGGTTCGGCCGGCAGGGTCTCGTCGTGGAACTCCCGTGCCGTGTCCGGGTCCAGAGCGAGGTTGAACTGGTCCTCCCACCGGAACTCGAAGCGGGCGTCGGACAGGGCGTCGTCCCACTCCTGCGCACCGGGGTGCCCCTTGGCGAGGTCCGCCGCATGAGCGGCGATCTTGTAGGTGATGACACCGGTCTTGACGTCGTCCCGGTTGGGCAGGCCCAGGTGCTCCTTGGGCGTGACGTAACAGAGCATCGCCGTGCCCCACCAGGCGATCATCGCGGCACCGATGCCGGAGGTGATGTGGTCGTACGCCGGCGCGACGTCCGTGGTCAGCGGGCCGAGCGTATAGAACGGAGCTTCATCACAGATCTCCTGCTGAAGGTCGATGTTCTCCTTGATCTTGTGCATCGGGACGTGACCGGGGCCCTCGATCATCGTCTGTACGTTGAAACGCTTGGCGATCCGGTTGAGTTCCCCGAGCGTGCGCAGTTCCGCGAACTGGGCCTCGTCGTTGGCGTCCGCGATCGATCCCGGCCGCAGGCCGTCGCCCAGCGAGTACGTGACGTCGTAGGCGGCGAGGATCTCGCAGAGTTCTTCGAAGTTCTCGTACAGGAACGATTCCTTGTGGTGCGCCAGGCACCACGCGGCCATGATCGAACCGCCGCGCGAGACGATGCCCGTCTTGCGGTTGGCGGTCAGCGGGACGTACGCCAGCCGGACGCCGGCGTGGACGGTCATGTAGTCCACGCCCTGCTCGGCCTGCTCGATGACGGTGTCCTTGTAGATCTCCCAGGTCAGTTCCTCGGCCCTGCCGTCGACCTTCTCCAGGGCCTGGTAGAGCGGCACCGTGCCGATGGGGACGGGGGAGTTGCGCAGCACCCACTCGCGGGTGGTGTGGATGTTGCGGCCGGTTGACAGGTCCATGACCGTATCGGCACCCCAGCGGGTCGCCCAGGTCATCTTCTCGACCTCCTCCTCGATGGAGGACGTCACCGCGGAGTTGCCGATGTTGGCGTTGACCTTCACCAGGAACCGCTTGCCGATGATCATCGGCTCGATCTCCGGGTGGTTGACGTTGGCCGGCAGCACGGCCCGGCCCGCCGCGATCTCCTCGCGGACCACCTCGGGCGAGACGTTCTCCCGGAGGGCCACGAACTCCATCTCCGGCGTGATCTCGCCCCTGCGGGCGTACGCGAGCTGCGTCACCGCCTGGCCGCCGCGGCCCCGCCGCGGCTGGCGCGGGCGACCGGGGAAGACCGCGTCCAGGTTCCGCAGCCCGCCGCGCGGCGCGGTGTGCTTGATCCCGTCGTCCTCGGGACGGACGGGACGGCCCGCGTACTCCTCGGTGTCGCCGCGGGCGACGATCCAGTTCTCGCGCAGCGGCGACAGGCCCCTGCGGACGTCGGTGTCGACGAGTGGATCGGTGTACGGGCCCGATGTGTCGTACAGCGTGACCGACTGCCCGTTGGTGAGGTGCACCTGACGGACCGGCACTCGCAGGTCGGGGCGCGTGCCCTCGACGTATGCCTTGTGCCAGCCGATGGACTTCCCGGCTTCCTGGGACTTCTCGTCCTGAACGGAGACAGGCGTGCGTGCGTCCTTGTTGGTCATGAGACCTACTCCCTACGCCGGCATTACCCGGTAACAGGTTCGGCGGTCGACGCAGCGGTTTCCGTCTGCCGGCGTTTCCCGCGGAACAGCGTCCGTTCCACGTGAAACATCAGGTCTACGGAGGTCAGCGCCCTCTCAGCCCGGTGCTCCGAGCTCCCGCGTGTGCAAAGGTGTCTCCACGCTAGCGTCATGTGTGGCGCACTGAACAGTGGGCCCCCACCGTTCTTGGGATGATCGGGTCGTGACCAGGATGGAGCAGTACCCCTACCAGCCCCCCGAGCCGCCCCACCGAGACGGCCCGGAGCAGGGCATCGGACACGACTCCGCAGGCGCCGACGAAGCCGGCCCCGGCCCCGGTCACTCGCACGGCCACAGCCACAGCCACAGCCACGGTCCCGCCGCCCCCGTCTCCCAGCACCTGCGCAAGGTCATCGCGGCGATCCTGGTTCCCTTCACCGCGGCGGTCCTGGTCGGCCTCGTGGTGCTCTGGCCCGGACACGCCCCGTCCCACAAGCGCACCGGCGTCGGCTTCGACCGGCAGACCCAGCAGGCCACGGTCACCCGGGTCGTCGAGGTGAGCTGCAAGTCGGTGAACGCCTCGGGCGTGCCACCGACCGGCGACACCTCCACCGCCGAGGGCACTTCCGCTCAGCAGCAGGCCGAGAGAACCTGCAAGAAGGCGACCATCCGGGTCGACACCGGCAAGGACGAGGGCCGTACGTTCACGGAGGTCGTGCAGCCGGACCAGTCCCGGCAGCTGCACCAGGGCGAGGAGGTCGTGGTCGCCTACGAGCCCTCGGCCCCGAAGGAACTTCAGTACTCGGTGACCGATGTGAACCGGAAGCTCCCGATGACACTGCTCGCGGGGATCTTCGCGGCGGCCGTCGTCCTGGTGGGCCGGCTGCGTGGTGTCATGGCACTGGTCGCGCTGGCCGTGAGCTTCCTGGTGCTGACGCTGTTCATCCTGCCGGCGATCCTGGAGGGGGCGAATCCGCTGCTGGTGGCCGTGGTCGGGTCGAGCGCCATCATGCTGATCGCCCTGTACATGTGCCACGGCCTGTCGGCCCGTACGTCGGTGGCGGTGCTCGGCACGCTGATCTCCCTGTCGCTGATCGGCGTGCTCGGCTCGCTGTTCATCGGCTGGGCCTCGCTGACCGGCAACACGGACGACAACACCGGCCTGATCCACGGCCTGTACCCGTCGATCGACATGAGCGGTCTGCTGCTGGCAGGGGTCATCATCGGTTCGCTCGGCGTCCTGGACGACGTGACGGTGACCCAGACGTCGGCCGTCTGGGAGCTGCACGAGGCCAACCCGTCGATGGGCTGGCGCGGGCTGTACCGGGCGGGCATCCGCATCGGCCGCGACCACATCGCCTCCGTGGTCAACACCCTGGTGCTCGCCTACGCCGGTGCCGCACTGCCGTTGCTGCTGCTGTTCTCGATCGCGCAGAGCAGCGTCGGAACGGTGGCCAACAGCGAGCTGGTGGCCGAGGAGATCGTGCGCACGCTGGTGGGCTCGATCGGTCTGGTCGCCTCGGTCCCGGTCACCACGGCGCTGGCCGCGCTGGTGGTGTCGGCCGACCGGCCCGGCCCGGCTGCCGCGGCGTCCGCCGGAGCCCGGCCGGCTCCGGCTCCGGCGCGCGGCGGTCGGGGCCGGCGCCGCAAGCGGTGAGTGCGGCGGGGGCGGACACCCACTGAAGAAGCGTTCCTGCACGCTTCCTGTCGGCCCGGCGGAGCGCCCGGCGCCCCGTGCGGCAGCACTTCAGCCGGCGCTCTGCTCCTCGGCCAGGATGCGGTCCAGAGCCTCGTCGAGATGAGCGTCGAAGTCGGCCAGCGCACCCTCCTGGCCGAGCGGCACGAGCTTGTCCGTGCGGTCGAGGAAGGCCACGAGCGGAGGCGCCGAGGAACGGAACAGGGCCTGGTCACCGCCGACCTGAAGCCTGATCAGCACCTCGCCCAGCAGCTCGGAGTCGGCGGGGGCGATGCGCACATCTCCCTCCCCGCACGGACGGCCGACCCCGTCGATCAGCAGCTCCCGCCCGAAAGCCCAGGTCACCGGTGCATCGCCGGGCAGATGGAAGGTGAGCCGCACGGCATAGGGATCATCGGTCTCGTAGCGCAACTCCACCGGGATGCGGAAGGAGAGCTCCTCCGACACGAGAAAGCTCATCATGACTTCTGCCTGTACGGACTCGCGCATCGCCTACCCCGTCATATGACATCGACTGGCCGAGTTTGAACCCTCTGACCGTGGTCAAATCTTGCTGAAAGTACACAGGAGATCACAAGGAGTAAGTTTTCAGATACTGATAGAGAGAGCGAGCGACCCCAGATGCCGCCCGATCTCCGCCTGCAACCCGCGGGCAGCGGGCAGCAGCCGGTCGGCCTGGTGGGCGGGGAGCGAGATGGCCATGGTGGCCGCGGTGGTGCCGAGCGTGATGGGGACCGCCGCGCAGACCGTCCCGACCGCGTACTCCTGACGCTCCACCACCGGCTCCATCCGCCGCATCCGGGCCAGTCTCCGCAGCAGCCCGTCGTTGTCCCGCACCGTGTACGGCGTGACGGGACGCACGGGATACCGGGCGAGGTGGTCGCGCCGTGCGTCCTCGTCCAGTTGGGAGAGCAGACACTGGCCGATCGCGTGCGCATGGCCGGTCTCACGGAAGTCCGCCCACTCCTCGACCGCGGGCGTCTGAAGGGAGTCGGAGACGCACATGACCTCGATCTCGCCGTCCCGGTACAGCGCGTAGTACACCGGCACACCGATGGAATCGCGCCAGTGCGCAAGGGTGTCGGCCACCGTGCTGCGACGTTTCTGCTGCGCTCCGCTGCGGCTCAGGCGCTCTGTCGCCTCACCGAGGAAGAACAGCCCCTTCTCCCGGCGCAGATAGCCCTCGTGCACCAGGGTGCGCAGCAGGTGGTACGTGGTGGGCAGCGCGAGACCGGTCTCGCGGGCGAGCTGTTTGGCGGGGGCGCCGTAGGCGTGCGCGGCGACGGACTCCAGCAGGCGCATGGCCCGCTGGACGGATCCGATGAGCGTCGCGGCGGGCGTGGCGGTGGATGCGGCGGCCGGTTGTTCCGGCAGGCCGGCGGAGGGCGGTGATCCGGAGACGGCCGCGGGATGCGGGGGTTTGGGGATGTCCGCTGTGTGGACGCGTACCTGACCGGATACGGCCAGCGGGGCCGGCCGCTGGACGGGGGGAGCACAGGGTCGGGGTACGGCGGGTGCGTGGGGGTCAGCCGGTGCGGTGTCAACCGTGGCCAAGGGTCACTCCCGAGGGGCGAGGGGGGAGCCCGTGCGGGGGAAGAGCACGGAGGGGGATGCGTCACCCACGGCGCCGGAACCCCGTGGGGAGTTCCGGACTTTAACCGTCCGCCACCGCGCGCAGACGGCTCCCGGGAAAACTTCCCTCGCCCGAGGGAACCGATCCTCCCATCATCGAGCACCGGTTCCCAGAAGCCTCACCAGTCGCTGCGCGACGAGGCACTCCCCATGAACTTGCGCACGACGTAGATCAGTCCGCCGACCAGGGCGACGAAGACCAGCGCCTTGAAGAGCAGGCCGATCACGAAACCGACCACGGTCGCTATCAGGCCGCCGAACACGACCAGGGCGATGACCGGCACCGCGACCCACTTCACCCACCACGGAAGCCCCGCGAAGATCTCTCGCATCGCCCTCGTCCTTTGCGTTCTCGTGCGTTGTCGATGTTCCGCACTCGATGCTAGGGCCGCCGAGGGCCTCCGAGGGGGCCTCGCGCCCCTTGTCCTCCCCTGACCCGTCCCCTAGGGAACCCTGAGTCCCGGGCTCACGCCTCGGGCGGAGAGAACACGACGAGCACCCTGAGGTCCTCGCTGATGTGGTGGAACTTGTGGGCGACGCCGGCGGGCACGTACACCACGCTGCCCCGCGCCACCTGGGTCGTCTCCGAACCGACCGTGATGGAGGCCCGGCCGCTGACCACGAAGTACACCTCGTCCTGACTGTGCGGCTGCTGCGGGTCGTGCTCGCCCGCGTTGAGGGCGTACAGACCGACCGACATGTTCCGCTCGCGCAGGAACTGCAGGTAGGCACCCTCGTTGGCGGCGCGTTCCGCCTCCAGTTCGTCCAGCCGGAATGCCTTCATCGCCGCTGCCGCCCTCGCCTCACCGCTCGCCGTTCCACTGCTCGCCGTCACATCGCTCGCCGCCTGCCCGGTCAGTGCCCGTCCAGGTCTGCCACGATCAGACACATGAAGAATTTCGTAGTCAAGACGATCGCCAACGCGGGCGCCCTGGCGGTTGCCGTGTGGCTGCTCGACAAGATCACCCTGACCGGTGACAGCACCGCGAAGAAGGCCGGCACGCTGATCGTCGTCGCGCTGATCTTCGGCTTGGTGAACTGGTTGGTCAAGCCGATCGTGAAGGTCCTCACCTTCCCGCTGTTCATCCTGACCCTGGGCCTGATCACCCTGGTGGTGAACGCGCTGATGCTGCTGCTGACCTCCTGGGTGTGCGGCAAGCTCGACCTGAGTTTCCACGTGGAGGGCTTCTGGACGGCCGTTCTCGGCGGTCTGATCATCTCCGTCGTCTCCTGGGCGCTGCACGTCGTCCTGCCGGACGAGGACTGAGCGCGCCATGACCTACCGCGTCTGCTTCGTGTGCACCGGCAACATCTGCCGCTCCCCGATGGCCGAGTCCGTCTTCCGCGCGCGTGTGGCGGAGGCCGGGCTGGAGGACCTGGTGGTGGCCGACAGCGCCGGCACCGGCGGCTGGCACGAGGGCGAACCGGCCGACCCGCGCACCGTCTCCGTCCTGGAGGAGCACGGCTACGACGGCGAGCACACCGCCCGCCGGTTCCAGCCGTCGTGGTTCGCCCGCCTCGACCTGGTGATAGCCCTGGACGCCGGCCACCTCAGGGCCCTGCGGCGGCTGGCGCCCACCGAGCAGGACGCGCGCAAGATCCGCCTGCTCTCCTCCTACGCCCCGGCCGCCGGTGACGACCTGGACGTACCGGACCCGTACTACGGGGGCCGGGACGGCTTCGAGGAGTGCCTTGAGATGGTGGAGGCGGCGAGCACCGGTCTGCTCGCCGCCGTACGGGAAGAACTGGAGGGACGGGCCGCATGAGCGATGGCACGAAGGGCGAGGGCCGCACCGGCGACGGCACGCGCGCGGTGCGGGCGGGTCTGCCCGAGCCGGTCAAGCACGAGCCGACCCTGCCCGGCCCGGTCTTCGCGGCGCACTTCCACCTGCCCGGCGAGGTGACGGGACCGTACCTGTACGGCCGGGACGACAACCCGACCTGGACGCTCCTGGAGCGGGCCATCGGCGAGCTGGAGGCCCCTGGGCGGGAGGACGTCGAGACGCTGGTGTTCGCCTCCGGCATGGCGGCGATCTCCTCCGTACTGTTCTCACAGTTGCGTGCCGGGGACGCGGTCGTGCTGCCGTCCGACGGCTACCAGGTGCTGCCGATGGTCGGCGCCCAGCTGGAGGCCTACGGCATCGAGGTGCGCACCGCGCCGACCGGGGGCGACGCCCAGCTGGAGCTGCTCGACGGGGCGCGGCTGCTGTGGATCGAGTCGCCGTCGAATCCCGGGCTCGACGTGTGCGACATCCGGCGGCTGGCGGAGGCGGCACACGCGCGTGGTGCCCTGGTGGCCGTCGACAACACCCTCGCCACGCCGCTCGGGCAGCGCCCGCTGGAGCTGGGCGCCGACTTCTCCGTGGCCAGTGGCACCAAGCAGCTCACCGGACACGGCGACGTCCTGCTGGGCTATGTCAGCGGCCGGGACGCCGAGGCGATGGCCGCCGTCCGCCGTTGGCGCAAGATCGTCGGCGCGATCTCGGGCCCCATGGAGGCCTGGCTCGCGCACCGTTCCATCGCCACGCTCCAGCTGCGCGTCGACCGGCAGAACGCCACGGCCCTCGCCGTCGCGGAGGCACTGCGGCAACGGCCCGAGGTCGCCGACCTGCGTTATCCGGGGCTGCCCGACGACCCCTCGCACAAGATCGCGGCGCAGCAGATGCGGCGCTTCGGCTGTGTCGTCTCGTTCACGCTGCCCACGCGTGCGCGTGCCGAGCGTTTCCTCGCGGCCCTGCGCCTGATGGAGGACGCGACGAGCTTCGGCGGGGTGCGGTCCACGGCCGAGCGCCGTCGCCGCTGGGGAGGGGACGCCGTCCCGGAGGGGTTCGTCCGCATGTCGGTCGGCGCGGAGGATCCCGAGGACCTGGTGTCCGACATCCTGCGCGCCCTGGACGAGTCCGCCGGGTAGGCGCTTCCGCATCCGCCCGCCGATGTCTCCGCGACGGTCCGAGCCTCCCCCCTCGTGGCTCGGACCGTCTACGGCTCCCACAGGGGAAAGACCGCGCGAACAAGGCTAGTTGACTCTCTGTCAGTGTCCAATCACAGTAGCGACAGCGACCTATCGACTTATTTATAGTTGGCACCTGCCTGGAGGCCGGAGGAGGGCAGGGACAGGGGAGGGCTTGCCATGGATCTGGCCTTGCTGCGGACCTTCCTCACCGTGCACAGGGCCGGCTCCTTCACCCGCGCCGCCGCCTTGCTCGGCCTCTCCCAGCCCGCTGTCACCTCACAGATCCGCACGCTCGAGCGCCAGCTGGGCAGACCCTTGTTCCTTCGCCGGCCCCGCGGGGTGACCCCGACGACGATCGGCGAGGAACTCGCGCACAGGGCCGCGCCGCATCTCGACGCCCTGGTGGAGATCGCCGAAAGCGGTGTGGACGACGGTTCCGCGTTTCGGACTCTGCACCTGGCCGGGCCTCCCGAGTTCACCGCCGAGCGTGCCCTGCCCGCCCTCACGGAGCTGACCGGCGACGACGGCCAGGGCTTCGCACTACGTGCCTCCTTCGGGACGGCCGAGGAGGCGCTGGACGGGCTGGCCTGCGGTCATCACGATCTGGCCATCAGCACGGCCCGGCCGCGCGGGACCCTGCTCACCGCCACTCCGCTCTGCGACGAGGAACATGTGCTGGTCGCGGCCCCGCGGTGGGCGGAACGGATCGGCTCGGACACCCTGCGGCTGAAGGGTGCGCAGGCTCTGGAGAACCTGCCGGTCGTCGAGGTCCACGAGTCGCTGCCGTTCGTCTCGCGCTACTGGGCCTCCGTCTTCGACTCCCGCCCGGCCGCCACGGGCACGGTCGTCGTCCCCGACCTGCGCGCCGTCCTTTCCTGTGCGATCGCCGGGGCGGGTCTGGCGGTGCTGCCGCGCTATCTGTGTGCCCCGGCCCTGGATCACGGCACGGTCGTCACCCTGCTCGATCCGGCGGTGCCGCCCCTGCGCACGTACTTCCTGGTGATGCGGACCGGCACGCTCGCCATGCCTCATATAGCGCGGGCCCACGAGTGGCTCCAGCAGGCCGCCACGGCCTGGGGCTGACGCCGTTCGAGCGGGGTGCACGCGCCGCGTTCGCGTCGTGGCGCTTTGCGATGTTTCACGTGGAACCAGCCGGGCCACATTTCTCCCATGACCGTCCGACCCGTGGTCAAGCGCACCGCCCGTGCAGTTCTGCTGGACGGCGACGACCTGATCCTGATCAAGCGCACCAAGCCCGGCGTCGATCCCTACTGGGTCACCCCCGGTGGCGGGGTCGAGCCCGGGGACTCGACCGTCGTGGACGCCCTGCACCGAGAGGTGTACGAGGAACTCGGCGCGAAGATCACCGATGTGGTGCCGTGTTTCGTGGACACGGTGGAGCACATCGGCGAGGACGGCGGCGCGACCGGCGTGAAGGTGCAGCACTTCTTCGTCTGCCGACTGGAGTCCATGGACCCGGCCCTGCGCCACGGCCCCGAAGTGGACGAGCCGGCCGGTGAGTACGAGATCGTCCGCATCCCCTTCACCCGTGTCGGAATCGCCTCCGTCCACCTCGTCCCGCTGTCGTTGCGCCACTACCTGGACGGGAACATCGAGGGCGTACGAGCCATGCACGCCCCCGACCTCGGGTAGGCCGGGTCGGACATCGACGAGCAGATCGCCCGCCACGTCACGCCCGGAGCTAGTGCGCCGGACCGACCAACTCATAGGCCTCCCACAGGTCCCGTCCCGTGTAGGAGTGGGTCGCGAGGCCGGCCAGATGGGCATCGGCGTTGACCGCCACGGAAACCGGTACGGCCGCGAACAGCTCCTTGTCCGAGGAGGAGTCGCCGTACGCCACGCAGTCCGCCCGCGCCACGCCGAACTCCGCACAGAGCCGATCGGCGATGATCACCTTGGCCGCGGCACTGAGCGCTCCGGCCGGGTCGACGGGCTCGGTGAACGGAACGGCCGGGAAGCGGGACCCATGCGCCGCGTGGGCACCCCAGTCGAGGAGGCGCTCCACGAAGAAGGAGGGCGAGAGGGACACCACCGCGCAGTATTCGCCCGCACCCCTGATCTCCGCCCAGACCTCGCGGATCCGGGCCAGCCAGGGAGCCGCCTCGAAGGCGGCCCGCACATGCGTCTCGGTCAGATCGGTCCACAGGTCGTACACCCGCGCCGCGTACTCCGGGGGGCCGATCCGCCCCTCCGCGATCTCACGGTCCAGCGCCACCGTCTCGGCCACCAGGCCCAGCTGGCGCGAAATCTCCACGGGCGCGGTGCTTCCGTGCAGCAACGTGCCGTCGAGATCGAAGAGATGAAGTCTCGCCATGGCCCCGAAGGCTAGTCCGCTGCCGGTGTTTCACGTGAAACACCGGCAGCCCGTGAGCTGTGCGCATGGCCACGAGATGGCCAAAAGCACGTGTGTCCGCGTCGAAAAAGGTGGACGGCAGGGCTGCCGGTCGGACAGCCTGACCTGCGTGCCGACTCCTTCCCTCGCCGCTCTGCCCATCCGCCGCCTGACGCTCCGCGATCTCACCGCCTGCGCCGACCTGTCCGAAGACCGGGGGTGGCCACGCGAGGAACACAAGTGGGGCCTCCTCCTCACAGCCGGGAAGGGATTCGGCATCGACGACCCCGAGGGCGGACTCGTCGCCGCGTGCGTGGTCACGGAGTACGGCGCGTGGGGGCGGCCGGATCTCGGTGCCGTCGGCATGGTTCTGGTGGCCGAACGCCATGCCCGCCGGGGCGTCGGGCGCCG
Source organism: Streptomyces musisoli (assembly GCF_016741855.1). Lineage (GTDB taxonomy): Bacteria > Actinomycetota > Actinomycetes > Streptomycetales > Streptomycetaceae > Streptomyces > Streptomyces musisoli. The sequence continues at coordinate 196,951 of NZ_JAERRH010000010.1, forward strand.
CTTGATGCGGCACGTCGTATCGGGCATGGGGCCCACTCCGCTCACCCTGCACGCCACGCCCCATGGCCGCCCTCTCTACGAGGAGCTCGGCTTCAAGGTGATCGGCCGGGCCGAGATGCTGATGGGCCGCTTCACGCCCGGCGGCCCGGACTCCGGAATCGTCACGCGTGCGGCCACCGCGGAGGACCTCCCTGCGATCCTGCGCCTCGACGAGGAGGTGTTCGGTACCGATCGCACGCCCCTCGTCACCCGGTTGCCCGCCTTCGCCGACCAGTTGCGGGTGGCCGAGGAGGGCGGTCGGCTCATCGGCTACACGGCCGCATGGCCCAACATGGACACCCATGTCGTCGGTCCGCTGATCGCCCGGGACACGGAGACCGCCAAGGCCCTCATCGCCTCATTGGCGGCCGGTACGGAGCGTCCCCTGCGCACCGACATCGACGTGCGCCACGAAGAACTGCTGGCCTGGGCGAAGGAGCGAGGGCTGACCTCGGTGGCCTTCAACTCGGTGATGACCTACGGCATCACGGACCTGCCGGGAGACTGGACCCGGCGGTTCGCACCGCTGACGGTCGCCGCCGGCTGAGCCCACCTGACGCACACGCCGGCCCCACCGCTCGAAGCGGCGGGGCCGGCGTCATGAAGTCCGTCCTCGGGCTCAGGCAAGCGCCTGCACGGCCGTGGTGGCGAAGCCGTGGTCCTGCTCCGGCGCGCCGCCGCCGACACCGATCGCCCCGATCAGCCGACCGTCCCGGTGGACGGGGATACCGCCCGCGATGAACAGCAGGGGCCGGTCGAGGGCCGTGGGCAGGGTGTGGAAGGGACCGCCGGGCTGGACGGCGTCGACGAGGTCGGCCGTCGGCGTGTTCAGCTGGAGAGCCGTGTAGGCCTTGCGGGTGCTGGTCTCGCCCGAGATCAGCACGGCTCGGTCGTCCCGGCGGAAGGCGAGCAGGTGGCCGCCGGCGTCCAGGACGGTGACGCTGACGGTGACGCCGGCGTCCTCGGCCGCACGACGGGCCGCGGCGACGAGCAGCTCGGCGTCCTCGGTGGTGAGCGGGGTGACGGCGGTGGTGCTCATGGAGAGGTCTCCTTGACGGTGCTGTAGGGGGCTTGTTGTACCGGGGCGGGCCCGGCACGGACATCTGCGGGGCGAGGGCGTCCGCGGGCGCGGACGGCTCAGTGGTGGACGGGCGTGCGCTGTCCGGCGGGCGCACCGGAGGCGACCAGGGTGCTCCGCGCCCGGTCACGGCGCTCCAGCGCGGCGGAGAGGAGGGCGAGGACCAGGGCGGCAGCGGCGAGGGCGGCGCCGACCCAGTTGGGGGCCGTGTAGCCGAAGCCGGCCGCGATCACGAGGCCGCCGAGCCAGGCGGACAGGGCGTTGCCCAGATTGAAGGCGCCGATGTTCACGGCCGACGCGAGCGTCGGGGCGCCGTGTGCCTGGTCGAGGACCCGCTTCTGCAGCGGCGGCACGGTGGCGAAGCCCAGGGCTCCGATCAGCGCGATGGTCACCGCGGCTGCGATCTTGTTGTGGGCGGTGAGCGTGAAGAGTGCCAGGACGACGGCCAGGGCACCCAGGGAGACGTACAGCATCGGCATCAGAGCGCGGTCGGCGAACTTGCCGCCGATGAGGTTGCCACCGACCATGCCGAGGCCGAACAGGACCAGCAGCCAGGTGACCGAGCCGTCGGCGAAGCCGGCGATGTGGGTCATCATCGGCGCGATGTAGGTGATGGCCGCGAAGACGCCGCCGAAGCCGAGAACGGTCATCGCCATGGCGAGCAGGACCTGGGCGTTCTTGAAGGCGGCCAGTTCGTGCCGCAGGTGTACGCCTTCCTGGCGCGGCAGCTCGGGGACGAGCTTGGCGATACCGACGAGCCCGACGACACCGAGGGCGGCGACGATGCCGAAGGTGACGCGCCAGCCGACGTTCTGTCCGATGAGCGTGCCCAGCGGGACGCCGACGACATTGGCGACGGTCAGCCCGGTGAACATCATGGCGATGGCGCCGGCCTTCTTGTCCGGTGCGACCAGCTCGGCCGCGACGACCGAACCGATACCGAAGAAGGCACCGTGGGCGAGTGAGGCGACCACCCGTCCGATCAGCATGACCGCGAAGGCCGGAGCCACCGCGGAGAGCAGGTTTCCGGCGATGAAGAGGACCATCAGCAGCATCAGCATCCGCTTGCGCGGGACCTTGGTGCCGAGCACGGTCATCAGGGGGGCACCGATGACCACGCCGAGCGCGTAGCCGGTCACGAGCAGGCCCGCCGTGGGGATGGAGACCCCGAAGTCACCCGCGACCTCGGGCAGCAAGCCCATGATCACGAACTCGGTCGTCCCGATTCCGAAGGCCCCGATCGCGAGGGCCAGAAGCGCGAGAGGCATGTGGGGGTACACCTTCCCAAAAGATTGCAGGAGCGCTTTGCGTTCGTTCACAATAGTTGCAGACGCGGGCTAAGTGCAAGAGCCGACTATTGCGGCGGTGCTCTACTCTGGTGATGCAGCCGCTCCGGGACGGAGGAGAACGCCCATGACAGCGACGGACCCTGCGCTGACCGCCCTCGCCCAGGGCTGGTGCGCCCTTTCTGCGCTGCACGGAAGGATCGAGGCGCACATCGAGCGCGCCCTACAGGCCAAGCACGATCTGAGCGTGCGCGAGTACTCCCTGCTGGACGTGCTCAGCAGGCAGCACTCCGGCGAAGGCGGACACCTGCAGATGAAGCAGGTCGCCGACGCGGTGGTGCTCAGCCAGAGCGCCACCACCCGCCTGGTGACCCGGCTGGAGGACCGCGGGCTGCTGGAGCGCTATCTGTGCCCCACCGACCGGCGCGGCATCTACACCAACGTCACCCCGGCCGGCCTTCAGCTGCTGGAGGAGGCACGGCCCACCAATGACGCCGCACTGCGCGAAGCCCTGGACGACGCCGCCAGAAACCCCGAACTGGCCCCGCTGGTCCGGGTGGTGGAGTCCCTGAACGTGGCCACATAGGGTGCCCGCATGGGAGATCTTGAAATACGGTCCGCGATCGCCGACGACCTCCCCGCGATCGTCGCCATGCTCGCCGACGATCCGCTCGGCGCCCAGCGCGAGTCACCCGGCGATCTGACGCCGTACCGGACCGCGCTGGACCGCCTCGCCGCCGACCCGAACCAGCATGTCGTCGTCGCGGTGCGGGAGGGCCGGGTGATCGGGACCCTCCAGCTCACGATCATCCCCGGGCTCTCGCACAAGGGGGCCACCCGCGCGCTCATCGAAGCCGTGCGCATCCACGCCGACGAGCGGGGCAGCGGGCTGGGCAGCACCTTGATCGAGTGGGCGATCGACACGTCCCGTCGGCTCGGCTGCCAGATGGTGCAGCTGACCTCGGACAAGACACGCACCGACGCCCACCGCTTCTACGAGCGGCTGGGCTTCACGGCTTCGCACGAGGGCTTCAAACTGCGGCTTTGATCCACCCCACAGGCGGGCCACGCGGCCGCGGCGCCGGACGGGCCACACGGTCTTGGCGCCGGAAGGGCCACGCGGTCTTGGCGCCGGAAGGGGTACGTCGGCACGGCGCCCCGAGGTCCCCGTTGGGCCCGCGACCGGCCGGTGGAACGCCGCGAACGAAGCAGGGGGTGTTTCACGTGAAACACCCTGAGCAGCTTCGGGCTAGCCGATACCCCGCCATCCCTCCGGGTCCACGCCACCGGGCACCGGGGCCCCGGGGTCATACGGCTGCCGCGTGAACACGAACGAGCCGAGGTCGAGGTGGCTCACGGACCCGTCCGGGCGCCGTACCGGCCGCAGCAGCTCACCGGCGTAGTAACCCTCCAGCCCCGTCCAAGTGCCGTCACCGTTCGCACGGAAGCGGGCCCTACGGCCGCCACCGGCCAGCGGTGCCAGCGCGACCAGGCCGTCCGCGGTCGCGCGCATGCCGAACGCATGGGTGCCCCAGTACCACTGCCCCACCAGGTCCAGCACCGCGGGATCGACCTCCCGCAGGGGTCGCCAGGGTTCGGGGATACGAGGCTCCGCCTCGGCGACGATCCGGACGAGGTCCGCACCCACGGCACCCAGCAGCGGTCCGCTGGTGCAGTTGGCGAGCACGACCGCGGCCACGTCGTCCTCCACGCCGATGGTGAGGTTCGCCAGAAAGCCCGGCAGCGAGCCGGAGTGCCCGACGAGCAGCCGGCCGTCACGGAGCTGGATCTGCATGCCCAGGCCGTACGTGACCCCGTCCACCACGTCCGCGGTCTCGGCGGGCGCCGCCGGGGTACGCATCTCCCGTACCGAGTGCGCGCTCAGGACCCGGTCGTCCCCCCGGGCCAGGAACGCGGCGAAGCGCGCCAGGTCCCCGGTGGTGGACCAGAGCTGGCCGGCCGGCGCCATGCGCCCCAGGTCCTCCGTCGGCTCGGGCAGCATCGCGTCGGCCCACGGGTGCACGGCCCATCCACCCGCGTGCGGCGGCTCGGGCCGAGCACTCGTCCGGTGCAGACCGAGCGGCTCCAGGATCTCGTCGCGCAGTACCTCCTCCCAGGGAGCACCGCGCAACCTCTCCACCAGGGCGCCGAGCACGGTGTAGCCGGGGTTGGAGTAGTGGTGGTGCCGTCCGACCGGATGCAGCAGGGGCTGTTCCCCGAGTACATCGCTCAGTTCCGGCCGCAGGGAGCCGGGCGTCCGTTCCCACCAGGGACCGGGTGACTCGGCCGCCAACCCGGCGGTGTGCGCGAGCAGTTCGGCGATCGTCGCCTCCCCCGCGCCGGTGCCCGGCACATACCTCTCCAGCGGATCACCGAGATCGAGCAGCCCCTCGTCACGCAGCCGCATCACCAGGACGGCGGTGAAGATCTTGGTGACGGACCCGATCCGGTACTGCACGGTCTCGTCCGGGCCGTGCCCGTCCACCGACGTCCGTGCACCGTGCCAGACGGCCTGCCCGTCCCGTACGACGGCGGCGACCAGTGACGGAGCCCGTCCTTCGGCCTGCGCCACGGCGATCCGGTGCAGCAGGGCACGCCGGGTGCCCGGGAGCAGGGCTTCCTGAGTTGTCGTCATGGGCCCAGTTCACCGGTTACGGCGGCGGGCGTCGAATTCAATTCACGGGCCCGCGCGACCGTGCGAGTGGATCAGGTCTGGGCCATGTCGACGAAGCGGGAGTAGTGGCCCTGGAAAGCGACCGTGATGGTGGCCGTGGGGCCGTTTCGGTGCTTGGCGACGATCAGGTCGGCCTCGCCCGCACGGGGGGACTCCTTCTCGTACGCGTCCTCGCGGTGCAGCAGGATGACCATGTCGGCGTCCTGCTCGATGGAGCCGGACTCTCGCAGGTCGGAGACCATCGGCTTCTTGTCGGTGCGCTGCTCGGGGCCACGGTTGAGCTGGGAGAGCGCGATGACCGGGATCTCCAGCTCCTTGGCGAGCAGCTTGAGGTTACGGGACATGTCCGAGACCTCCTGCTGACGGCTCTCGGCACGCTTGGAACCGCCGGACTGCATCAGCTGGAGATAGTCGATGACGACCAGCTTCAGGTCGTTGCGCTGCTTCAGGCGCCGGCACTTGGCCCGGATCTCCATCATCGACAGGTTCGGGGAGTCGTCGATGTACAGCGGCGCGGCCGACACGTCCGGCATACGGCGTGCGAGCCGCGTCCAGTCCTCGTCCGTCATCGTGCCGGACCGCATGTGGTGGAGGGCGACCCGGGCTTCGGCGGACAGCAGGCGCATCGCGATCTCGTTGCGGCCCATTTCGAGCGAGAAGATGACGCTCGGGAGGTTGTTCTTGATGGAGGCGGCCCGCGCGAAGTCCAGTGCGAGGGTCGACTTACCCATGGCGGGACGGGCGGCGATGACGATCATCTGCCCGGGGTGGAGGCCGTTCGTCAGCGAGTCGAAGTCGGTGAACCCGGTGGGCACACCCGTCATCTCGCCGCTGCGTGAGCCGATCGCCTCGATCTCGTCGAGGGCGCCTTCCATGATGTCGCCCAGCGGGAGGTAGTCCTCGCTGGTGCGCTGTTCGGTGACGGCGTAGATCTCGGCCTGGGCGCTGTTGACGATCTCGTCCACGTCTCCGTCGGCCGCGTATCCCATCTGCGTGATGCGCGTGCCGGCTTCGACCAGACGGCGCAGGACGGCCCGCTCGTGGACGATCTCCGCGTAGTACTCGGCGTTGGCCGCCGTCGGCACGGTCTGGACGAGGGTGTGAAGATACGCGGCGCCGCCGACCTTGTTGATCTCGCCGCGCTTGGTCAGTTCGGCGGCGATGGTGATCGGGTCGGCCGGCTCGCCCTTGGCGTAGACGTCCAGGATGGCCTGGTAGATCGTCTCGTGCGCGGGCTTGTAGAAGTCGTGGCCCTTGAGGATCTCGACGACATCCGCGATGGCGTCCTTGGACAGCAGCATGCCGCCCAGCACGGACTGCTCGGCGTCCAGATCCTGCGGCGGCACCCGCTCGAAGGACGAACCTCCGCCGTCCCAGCCGCCGTTTTCACGGCCGCGGTCGTGCTGTTCGTCACGGCCCCTGCCGCCGTCACCGCGCCGGCGGGAGGCCGGCAGACGATCACTGGGCCCGCTGTCGGCCCACGGATCGTCCAAGGGCTCGGAAATGCTCACCGAGCCACCTCCTCCCGTCCGCACGGCGGACCTCGCCGTGGCCTCTTTTGTACGGCACGACACTGACAAATGAGAGGCCCAACTCCGGTTCTGACGCGTCGGATTTATGACGGTTCCCGGGCCGGACGAAAGGCGCGTGCCGGGCCGGGAAAAGGAGCGGGCGCCGGACAACCGTAGGCCCGTCGGCACCTTCAGCCAATCTGGTTATCCACAGGCCATGTGGACGACCGCCCCGATGCTGTGGAGAACTCGGCGAAACCTGTGCACGACCCGGTGGACAGCCCTGTGAACAAGCCCTCGATCCCCTCAGGTTCAAGCCTCTGACCTGCGGGTTTTCGATCCACCGGCTGTGCAGAAGAAAAACTTCCCCAGTCGGGCCAAGATCGCTTCGAACGCTACCCGAAAGGACACGCCCCAGGGCAGAAGGTAAGGATCAATAGTCGGTTGCATCTCTTACCTGTGGACGATTAGATTGATGCTCATGACACAGGCTCCAGAGATCCCCAAGGCCACCCGTCGGCAGCACGACCGAGAAATCGTCGCGCTGGCCGTTCCGGCCTTCGGTGCCCTCGTCGCCGAGCCTCTCTTCGTCATGGCGGACAGTGCGATCGTCGGCCACCTCGGCACCACCCAGCTCGCCGGTCTCGGCGTCGCGTCGGCCCTCTTGACCACCGCCGTGAGCGTCTTCGTCTTCCTCGCCTACGCCACCACGGCCGCGGTGGCCCGCCGTGTCGGTGCCGGCGATCTCCGGGCGGCGATCCGGCAGGGCATGGACGGGATCTGGCTGGCGCTGCTGCTCGGCATGGCCGTCATAGCCGTAGTCCTGCCGCTGGCCCCCGGCATCGTGAACCTCTTCGGGGCCTCCTCGACCGCGGCCCCATACGCCACCACCTATCTGCGCGTCTCCTCGCTGGGCATTCCGGCCATGCTCATCGTCCTGGCCGCGACCGGAGTACTGCGCGGCCTGCAAGACACCAGGACCCCGCTCTACGTGGCCATCGGCGGCTTCGTCGCCAACGCCGCACTGAACGCGTTGCTCGTCTACGGCGCCGGGCTGGGCATCGCCGGTTCGGCCTGGGGCACGGTCATCGCGCAGTGCGGCATGGCGGCCGTCTATCTGACGGTGGTCGTACGCGGGGCCCGCCGGCACGGCGCCTCCCTCCGACCGGACACCGCCGGCATCCGGGCATCGGCTCAAGCGGGCGTTCCCCTCCTGGTCCGCACGCTGTCCCTGCGGGCCATTCTCATGATCGCCACGGCGGTCGCGGCCGGTCTCGGTGACGCCGACATCGCCGCGCACCAGATCATCCTGTCCCTGTGGAGCCTGCTGGCCTTCGCGCTCGACGCGATCGCGATAGCGGGCCAGGCCATCATCGGCCGCTACCTCGGCGCGGGCGATGCCCAAGGAGCACGCGAAGCCTGCCGCCGAATGATCCACTGGGGCATCGCGTCCGGTGTCGTCCTGGGCCTGCTGGTGGTGGCCGCACGACCGCTCTTCCTGCCGCTGTTCACCAGCGACTCCACGGTGACGGACACCGCACTGCCCGCCTTGCTGCTGGTAGCACTGTCCCAGCCCGTCTGCGGGATCGTGTTCGTCCTGGACGGGGTCCTGATGGGCGCGGGCGACGGCTCGTATCTGGCGGGGGCCATGGTCGTCACCCTGGCCGTGTTCGCCCCGGTGGCCCTACTCGTCCCCACGCTCGGCGGCGGCCTGACCGCGCTCTGGGCAGCGATGACGTTGATGATGGTGATCCGCATGCTGACCTTGTGGCTGCGCAGCCGCTCGGGCCGCTGGATCGTGACGGGCGCGACCCGCTGACCGTTTCACGTGAAACATGCCGCGGTGATCACCCCGGTCACCCGGTCATGGGAAAGGGGCCGCACCCTCATGGGTGCGGCCCCTTTCACCGGCTCAAGCGAGCACGGCGATCACGCGGCGATCAGCCCGCGACGACCTCGATGTTGACCTTGGCGGCAACCTCGGGGTGCAGACGCACGGACGTCTCGTGGGCGCCCAGGGTCTTGATCGCAGAAGCGACCTCGATGCGGCGCTTGTCGACCTCGGGGCCACCGGCAGCCTTGATCGCGGAAGCGATGTCGGCCTGGGTGACGGAACCGAAGAGGCGACCGGCGTCGCCGGCACGCACGGCCAGGCGGACCTTGACGCCCTCGAGCTGGGCCTTGACCTGGTTGGCCTGCTCGATGGTCTGGATCTCGTGGATCTTGCGAGCGCGACGGATCTGCTCGACGTCCTTCTCGCCGCCCTTGGTCCAGCGGATAGCGAACTTCCGCGGGATCAGGTAGTTGCGAGCGTAACCGTCCTTGACGTCGACAACGTCGCCGGCGGCACCGAGGCCGGAGACCTCGTGGGTGAGGATGATCTTCATTAGTCGGTCACCCTTCCCTTAGCGCGCGGTGGACGTGTAGGGCAGCAGCGCCATCTCACGGCTGTTCTTGACGGCCGTGGCGACGTCACGCTGGTGCTGCGTGCAGTTGCCGGTCACGCGGCGGGCACGGATCTTGCCGCGGTCGGAAATGAACTTCCGCAGCATGTTCGTGTCCTTGTAGTCCACGTACGTGACCTTGTCCTTGCAGAAAGCGCAGACCTTCTTCTTCGGCTTGCGCACAGGCGGCTTCGCCATGGTGTTTCTCCTGTGTGATCAAGAAGTTGGGGTACGACCCACCTTCGGCCCGAAGGCCTAGAAGGGGGGCTCGTCCGAGTAGCCGCCACCGCCGCCGGAGCCTCCGCCCCAGCCGCCGCCACCACCCTGGTTGCCACCGGCGGGAGCGCCGGTCGCCCACGGGTCGTCGGCCGGAGCGCCGCCCTGCTGGCCGCCGCCGGGGGCTCCGCCCCAGCCGCCGCCACCCTGGCCGCCACCGCCGCCGTAACCACCCTGGCCACCGCGGCCGCCACCGGCGGTCTTGGTGACCTTGGCCGTGGCGTTACGCAGGCTGGGGCCGACCTCGTCGACGTCCAGCTCGTAGACCGTGCGCTTGACGCCCTCACGGTCCTCGTAGGACCGCTGCTTCAGCCGGCCCTGCACGATGACGCGCATGCCTCGCTGGAGCGACTCGGCGACGTTCTCCGCCGCCTGACGCCAGACCGAGCAGGTGAGGAAGAGGCTCTCGCCGTCCTTCCACTCGTTCGTCTGGCGGTCGAAGGTGCGGGGAGTGGACGCGACGCGGAACTTCGCGACCGCCGCACCGGACGGGGTGAAGCGCAGCTCGGGGTCGTCGACAAGATTGCCGATGACCGTGATGACGGTCTCGCCTGCCATGGGGGAACCTCTCGGCGGGTTTGCTGCTCTGGCTGCTTGGTTGCTGCTACTCGAATCCCGAGATCAGCTGAGCGGGAGGCTCAGTGGGTCTCGGGGCGGAGGACCTTGGTCCGGAGGACCGACTCGTTCAGGTTCATCTGGCGGTCGAGCTCCTTGACGACCGCAGGCTCGGCCTGCAGGTCGATGACCGAGTAGATGCCCTCGGGCTTCTTCTTGATCTCGTAGGCGAGACGACGACGGCCCCAGGTGTCGACCTTCTCAACCTTGCCGCCACCGTCACGGACGACGGACAGGAAGTTCTCGATCAGCGGGGAGACAGCACGCTCCTCGAGATCGGGGTCGAGGATGACCATCACCTCGTAGTGACGCATGTGGAACCCACCTCCTTTGGACTCAGCGGCCACGGTCGTTCCGTGGCAGGAGGGTTGTGATGCGTACGCAACGGTATCGGCCGCCACTGACAATCGGGGGCCCCTGAGGGTCCCCGCAGTGTTACCTGGGCAGGCGTTGGGCAGACACCGGTGCAGACGGTACAGACTACCTGCACACCCGCTTCCGGTTGAAATCCGGCCGTGAGGACCGTCACTCTGTATACGTCGGGTGTGTACGGCGCTACTATGCGCCGCCTTCCGCAGGAGGTGCCCATGGCACAGGCAATGCATCCCAACGTCGCCGGATCCCTGTTCGCCACGGACGGCAAGGCGCGTCCGCTTCAGACCAGCCTGATGGCCCTCACGCTCGTTCTGGGCGTGCTGTCCTTCATCACGTCCTTCTTCCACGGCCTTCACCTGCTCGCGTCGTGGACGGGCCTGATCGGGCTGGCCGTCGGTATCTACGGGCAGTGGATCTCGGTGACCACGCGGGAGCGGTTCGGCCTCATCCTGGGCCTCGGCGCCGCGGGGGTCGGTTTCATGCTCGGCATGGCCAACGGCGGCCTGTTCGGCGGTCTCATCGGCTGACTCCGCGGGGCTCGACGCCCATACGCCCAGTCGGGGCGCCCGCAAGGCGCAGTAGGCTTCGCGCGAGAGCCGGAGCCCCTGTACCCATGGGGACACACCAGCCCGAGGAGCGCCCCGAATGAGCCTGACCCTGAGGACCATCAGTCGCGAGCAGCATCTGGCCTACATCCAGAGCCTGCCGGCGGCGAGCCACATGCAGGTCCCGGCCTGGGCAGATGTGAAGGCGGAGTGGCGCTCGGAGAGCCTCGGCTGGTTCGACGACCGCACCGGCGAGATGGTCGGCGCGGGTCTGGTCCTCTACCGCCAGCTCCCCAAGATCAAGCGCTACCTCGCCTATCTGCCCGAGGGCCCGGTCATCAACTGGTACGCGCCGAATCTGGACGACTGGATCCAGCCGATGCTGGCGCACCTGAAGCAGCAGGGTGCCTTCTCCGTGAAGATGGGCCCGCCGGTGATCATCCGCCGCTGGAACGCGGAAACGATCAAGAAGGGCATCCAGGACCCGGACGTCAAGCGGTTGCGTGACCTGGAGGCCGACTTCATCGAGCCGCGCGCCTTCGAGGTGGCCGACAAGCTGCGCCGTATGGGCTGGCAGCAGGGCGAGGACGGCGGTGCCGGCTTCGGCGACGTCCAGCCCCGCTACGTCTACCAGGTGCCGCTGGCCAACCGCTCCCTGGAAGAGGTCCACAAGAACTTCAACCAGCTGTGGCGGCGCAACATCAAGAAGGCCGAGAAGGCCGGCGTCGAGGTCGTCCAGGGCGGCTACCAGGACCTGGCCGAGTGGCAGCGGCTGTACGAGATCACGGCCGTCCGTGACCACTTCCGGCCTCGCCCGCTGTCGTACTTCCAGCGCATGTGGACCGCCCTCAACACCGAGGACCCCAACCGCATGCGGCTGTACTTCGCCCGGCACAACGGCGTGAACCTGTCCGCTGCGACGATGCTGATCGTCGGCGGGCACGTCTGGTACTCCTACGGCGCCTCCGACAACATCGGCCGCGAGGTCCGTCCGTCGAACGCGATGCAGTGGCGCATGCTGCGCGACGCCTACGCGCTCGGCGCCACCGTCTACGACCTGCGCGGCATCTCCGACTCGCTGGACGAGACCGACCACCTCTTCGGCCTGATCCAGTTCAAGGTCGGCACCGGCGGCCAGGCCGCCGAGTACCTCGGCGAATGGGACTTCCCGCTGAACAAGCTGCTCCACAAGGCGCTGGACATCTACATGTCGCGCCGCTGAGCCGCTCGGGCGTTTGATTCCATAGTCCCCACAGCTCTCACCACTCTGATCCACCGCAGCCACGAGAAAGGTTCCGGGTCCGGCCATGGCGCTCACGCTTTACGTCGACACCGCGCGCTGGCGGGCGCACCACAAGCACGTGCAGGAGCAGTTCCCGGGACTCGTCCCGGTCTGCAAGGGCAACGGCTACGGCTTTGGACACGAACGGCTGTCGGAGGAGGCCACGCGGCTCGGTTCCGACCTGCTCGCCGTCGGCACCACGTACGAGGCCGCGCGCATCAAGGACTGGTTCAGCGGTGACCTGCTGGTGCTGACCCCCTTCCGGCGCGGTGAGGAGCCCGTACCGCTGCCCGACCGGGTGGTGCGCTCGGTGTCGTCGATCGACGGTGTCTACGGTCTCGTCGGCGCCCGTGTCGTCATCGAGGTGATGTCCTCGATGAAGCGGCACGGCATCAGCGAGCACGACCTGCCGCAGCTGCACCAGGCCATAGAGAACATCCGGCTGGAGGGCTTCGCCATCCACCTGCCGCTGGACCGCACCGACGGCTCGGACGCCGTCGAGGAGGTCATCGGCTGGATGGACCGGCTGCGCGCGGCCCGGCTGCCGCTGCACACGATGTTCGTCAGCCACCTCAAGGCGGACGAGCTGGCCCGGCTCCAGCAGCAGTTCCCGCAGACCCGGTTCCGCGCCCGCATCGGCACGCGGCTGTGGCTGGGGGACCACGAGGCCACCGAGTACCGCGGCGCCGTCCTGGACGTCACACGCGTGGCGAAGGGCGACCGGTTCGGCTACCGGCAGCAGAAGGCGGCCTCGGACGGCTACCTGGTGGTCGTGGCGGGCGGCACGTCGCACGGGGTGGGCCTGGAGGCGCCGAAGGCGCTGCACGGCGTCATGCCGCGCGCCAAGGGCGTCGCACGGGCCGGGCTCGCCACGGTCAACCGGAACCTTTCTCCGTTCGTCTGGGGCGGCAAGCAGCGCTGGTTCGCCGAGCCGCCGCACATGCAGGTGTCGATCCTCTTCGTGCCCTCGGACGCTCCCGAGCCGAAGGTCGGCGACGAGCTGGTGGCCCATCTGCGGCACACCACGACCCAGTTCGACCGTCTCGTGGACCGCTGAGCCCGACTGCCGGGCCCGTCCGGGACAGTGGGAAGGCCGTATCCGGAGCCTCCGGATACGGCCTTCCGCGTACGGGCCGGCCTGCCGAACCGGCGAGGCAGGACGCCTGTTCGCTCAGAGCGAACAGGCGTTGTGGGACAGCGTCTCCGGCCGGCCCCAGTCCACCTGCGCCCCCTCGAACTGGGCGGCGTGCCGCGGCGGGTGGGCCGCCGCACCGAGCACGAACGCGTCCTCCGCGCCGTCGAGCACCCCGCCCGAGGGATCGTCGTCCCCGGAGCGGCGCACCACGTCCCGTTCCGGCATGAGGATGTCCCGTACGACGACGGCACACAGGTACAGGGTGCCCAGCAGATGGACCACGATCGCCCACTGGTAGCCCTGCGTCGGCAGGCCCTTGTGGGCGTCTCCGCTGGTCGTGTAGGCCAGGTACATCCAGATGCCCAGGAAGTACGTCACCTCGCACGCCTGCCAGATCAGGAAGTCACGCCACTTGGGCCGGGCGAGGACCGCCAGCGGCACCAGCCACAGGACGTACTGCGGTGAGTAGACCTTGTTGGTGAGGACGAACGCGGCCACGATCAGGAAGGCCAGCTGGGCGAAGCGCGGTCGCCGCGGTGCGGTGAACGTCAGCGCGGCGATACCGAGGAAGCAGAGCACCACCAGCACGGTGGCCGCGTTGTTGACGAAGTCGGTGGTGGGCGGGTGGCTGCTGTTCTGCGCCCAGATCAGCCAGAAGGAGCCGAAGTCGACGCCGCGCTCCTTGCTGAAGGTGTAGAACTTCGCCCAGCCCTCGCGGATGTGGAAGCCCGTCGCGTCGTGCGTGAGCATCACCGGCAGGTTCACCACGAGCCACGCACCTGCCGCGCCGCCCACGGCCTGGAAGAACTCGCGCCACTTGCCGGCCCGCCAGCACAGCAGCAGCAGCGGGCCGAGGAGCAGGACGGGATACAGCTTGGCGGCCGTGGCGAGGCCCAGGAGGACGCCGAAGGCGGGGGCCCGGCCCCGTGACCACATCAGCATCGCGGCGGCCGTCAGCGCCACCGCCAGCAGGTCCCAGTTGATGGTCGCGGTCAGCGCGAAGGCGGGCGCCAGGGCGACCAGCAGGCCGTCCCAGGGCCGCCGGCGGTGGGTGCGGGCCACACACACGGCGATGACGGCGGCGCACACCATCAGCATCCCGGCGTTGACGAACCAGTACCACTGCTCCTGGTGCTGGATGGAGCCGCTGTGCGGGGTCAGCCAGGAGGCCACCTCCATGAACACTCCGGTGAGTACCGGGTACTCGAGGTAGTCCATGTCGCCGGGGAGCTTGTCGAAATACGGCACGAGGTGATCGGCGAACCCGCGGCCCTGGTAGAGGTGCGGGATGTCCGAATAGCAGGCGTGCGTGTACTGGCTGCTCGCCCCGAAGAACCAGGCGCCGTCGTAGCAGGGCGCCTTCTGGACCAGGCCGAGGGCGAACATGCCGATCGCCACGAGCGCCACGACCCGTACGGGCGTCCACCAGGAGGTCCCGAGCAGGGCGTACCGCCCCAGGGGACCGCCGATCAGCTCACTGCCGGCGGCGGCGACCTCGTCCTCCCTGGTCGGCTGCACCGGCTCTGCCGCAGCGGGCCGCACGGGCTCGGGCTCGTGCATGCTCGCGGGCGTCATCTCTGCACTGGGCATGGGGCACATCCTGCCGTACCCGGCTGGGAATACGGCGAGGGCCGCCACACCCGGTGGATGCGGCGGCCCATGTTTCACGTGAAACACCCCTGGCGGGCGATATGGTCGCCCACCGGTCGGATCACCGGGCTAGCCTCCCTGGCCTCCGAAGAAGCCCGTACTGCCGTTGCCGTTCCCGTTGCCCCGGGTGTCGCCGGTTCCGGTGGTCTCCGTCCCTGTGGGCGTCGGAGTCGTGCCACCGTCGACACCGCCTGTGTCCGTGCCTCCGATGTCGTTGGCACCACCGTTTCCGTTGCCGTTGCCGTTGCAGTCGTTGCCCCAGCCGAACTGGCAGGACTGGCTCGGCGTCGGGGTCGGCGTAGGAGTCGTCTTGGTCGGCGTCGGGCTCGGCGAGTTGCTCGGCGTCGGGGTCGGCGTGAAGGTGACGCTCGGAGTCGGGCTGGGGGCTCCCGCCTCGTCCTGGACCGTGCCGATCTCGGTGGGCTCCGGGAATCCGAGATCGTTCTGGCCCTTGAGCGCGGCCTTCATGTACTCGGTCCACACCAGCGTCGGGATGTCACCACCGTGGATGGAGTCCGTGTTCGCCGTGCCGTTCATGGACAGCAGCTTGTGGTTCTTGGGGTTCTCGCGGAACATCGCCACCGAGGTCGACAGCTGCTTGGTGTAGCCGACGAACCAGGCCGACTTGTTCTCGTCGGTGGTACCGGTCTTGCCCGCCGCCGTACGGCCGAGATCCTTGGCCTTCATACCCGTACCGTTCTGGATGACGTTCTCCAGGACGTCCGTGACGTTGTTGGCGATGTTCGGATCCATCGCCTCCTTGGGGGCCGGCTTCGGCTTGACGAAGCTGGGCGCGTCGGCGCCGTTGACCTTGAGGGCGGTCACGGAGTAGGGGTCCGCCTGCTTGCCGGAAGCGGCGAACGTGGCGTAGGCGTCGGCCATACGGATCGCGCTGGGCGTGGACGTTCCGATGGCGAAGGACGGGTTGAGGTCCTGCGACATGCTCTGGTCGAGGATGCCCGCCGACTTGGCGACGTCCCGGACCTTCGTCATTCCCACATCGACACCGAGCTGCACGAACGGTGTGTTGACGGACTGCTCCATCGCCTTGCGCAGGGTGATGTAACCCCAGGGATGGTCGCTCTCGTTCGCCTGGTAGAAGGGCGTGTTGTCCTTGTTGAGGTAGAACGACCCGTCCGGCTTGAACACCTTGAGGTGGTCGTTGCCGTTGTACTTGCTCAGCGGGGAGACACCCTCGCCCTCGGACTTGTACGTGCCGTACTCCATGGCGGCGGCGAGCACGAACGGCTTCCAGGTCGAACCCACGGGGACGCCGGAGGTGTCGGCGTTGTTGGTGAAGTGACCGTTCTCGTAACCGTCACCGCCGTAGAGGGCGACGATGGCTCCGTCCTGGGGCTTCACCGACGCGGCACCGAACTGGACGTACTTGTCCAGCTCGCGGTGCTTGGGGTCGAGACGCGCGCTCTGGACGTTCTTCACGGCCTTGGCCAGCGCGCTGACCTTGTTCTTGTCGAAGGTCGTGTAGATCTGGTAGCCGCCCTTGTCGAACTGCGCCTCCGTGATGTCGGAGTGGGCGAGCACGTACTTCTTCGCCGTGTCGGCCAGGTAGCTGATCTGGCCGGTCATGCCCTTGGTCGCCTTGCGGCCGTCGGGCCTGGGGTACTTGGCGACGGCCTCCTGGTACTGCGCGTCGGAGAGGTGCTTGTCCTTGTGCATCTCGCCGAGGATCCAGGCCCAGCGGTCCTTGGAACGCTTCTCGTTGGCGGCCGGGGTCGCCGTCTTGTCGAGGTCCTGGTTGCCGGCCGGGTCGTAGTACGTCGGGCCCTTGAGCAGCGCCGCGAGCACGGCGCACTCGCTCGGCTTGAGGTCGACCGCGTTCTTGCCGTAGTAGGTCTGGGCCGCCGCCTGGATGCCGTACGCGCCCCGGCCGAAGTACGAGGTGTTCAGGTACCCCTGCATGATCTCGTCTTTGTCGAGCTTCGCACCCACCTTTATGGAGATGAACATCTCCTTGAACTTCCGGGTGAGTGACTGCTCCTGGCTGAGGTACGTGTTCTTCACGTACTGCTGGGTGATCGTCGAGCCACCCTGCGTCTGGCCGCCGCGTGCCATGTTCACCATGGCGCGCGCGATGCCCATGGGGTCGACGCCGGAGTCCTGGTAGAACGACTTGTTCTCGGCGGAGATCACCGCGTACCGCATCGCCTCGGGGATCTGGTCGATGCTCACGTTCTGCCGGTTCACCCCGGTGCCCGTGGCCACCATCTGCTTGCCGTTGGCCCAGTAGTAGACGTTGTTCTGGGACTTGGCCGCGTCGTTCTCGTTCGGGATCGAGACCATCGCGTAGCCGACGCCGACCATCACCACGAGGCTGCCGACGAAGCCGAGGAACAGCCCGCTGACCAGCTTCCAGGACGGGACCCAGCGCCGCCAGCCGTCCTTGCCGACCCTCGGATAGTCGATGAACCGCTTCTTGCCGGGGGCCGTCGTGGCACGGCCCTTGCCGCGCCCGGGTCCGGCCGCAGGCCCGCCCGGACCGCCGCGCCGGGCGCCCGGGCCCGTGTTCTCGGCCACCCTGCGGCGGCTGCCTCTCTGCGCCGCACGGCGGGCCTCGGCACGGCTGCTGTAGGGACGCTCCTCGCCTCCCGAGCCGACGGACTCCGACCCATAGGAGTCGGCGGAAGACCCGGTGGCGCCTCGCGGTGCCGCACGGCGGCCGGAGGACGGGCCGGACTGGCCGCGTCGGGCCGCGGCACGTCCGCCTCCCTGCGGCTGCGGCGGTTTGCGACGGTGCTCGCTCATCGAACGATTACTCCTCGGGCAGGCGCACCCGTGCGCGCCTGGAACGGCGGCTGGTTTCCGGTCCCCCCGAAGTACGGATGTGGTCGGTCCTGCATTCACCCGTACTGCACCGGGGACGAGGACGCTCCCCAGGCGTCACGCGGTTCCCGGTGGTGTGCATGCCGCACAGACTACGCACCACCAAAACCCACCGAGCCCCGAAGTTCACCCCAAAACAGGCAACTTGCCTCCTACGAATCGGTGATGTGATCCCGTTCACCGCCGTCCCTCTTGTCGCCCGCGACCGGCAGCTCTATCGTGCTGATGTATCGAGTCGATACATCAGCACGAGATAAAGACGCTGACAGGCACTGCGAGACCTGCGGGAACGCCCCGACGGGCCGAGGGGAGGCGACGATGAGCCGGCGCTCCGGCATTCTTGAGTTCGCCGTGCTCGGCCTGCTGCGGGAGTCCCCGATGCACGGCTATGAGCTGCGCAAACGCCTGAACACTTCACTGGGTGTGTTCCGTGCGTTCAGCTACGGAACGCTGTACCCCTGCCTGAAGACCCTGGTCGCCAACGGCTGGCTGATCGAGGAACCGGGCAACGCCCAGGAAGACGCCCTCACCGCCTCCCTCGCCGGACGCCGCGCGAAGATCGTGTACCGATTGACGGCAGAAGGTAAGGAGCACTTCGAGGAGCTGCTCTCGCAGACCGGCCCCGACGCCTACGAGGACGAGCACTTCGCCGCACGGTTCGCCTTCTTCGGGCAGACCTCGCGCGATGTGCGCATGCGCGTCCTGGAGGGCCGGCGCAGCCGCCTGGAGGAGCGCCTGGAGAAGATGCGCGCCTCGCTGACGCGCACCCGGGAACGCCTCGACGACTACACGCTTGAGCTCCAGCGCCACGGAATGGAGTCCGTGGAGCGCGAAGTGCGCTGGCTGAACGAGCTCATCGAGAGCGAGCGGGCCGGGCGGGACCTGCGGGGTTCCGCGACCGGGGGGTCCGCTCAGCAGGACAACACCAATGGATCGACGGGCGGCCTGCCCCGTCCCGGGGAAACCCCCCGGACGGATACGCCCGACGACACCGCCACGTGAGACCCAATCAGGGCCTCACTCGTACACACAGGGAGCAACCGGAATGGGTTCGGTTCGCGTAGCCATCGTCGGCGTGGGCAACTGCGCCGCGTCGCTGGTGCAGGGAGTCGAGTACTACAAGGACGCCGACCCGGCGTCCAAGGTCCCCGGCCTGATGCACGTGCAGTTCGGTGACTACCACGTGCGCGACGTCGAGTTCGTCGCCGCGTTCGACGTCGACGCCAAGAAGGTCGGCCTCGACCTGGCGGACGCGATCGGCGCCTCCGAGAACAACACCATCAAGATCTGCGACGTGCCCAACACCGGTGTCACCGTCCAGCGCGGCCACACCCTCGACGGCCTCGGCAAGTACTACCGCGCCACCATCGAGGAGTCGGCCGAGGAGCCGGTCGACGTCGTCCAGGTCCTGAAGGACAAGCAGGTCGACGTCCTGGTCTGCTACCTCCCCGTGGGCTCCGAGGACGCGGCGAAGTTCTACGCGCAGTGCGCCATCGACGCCAAGGTCGCCTTCGTCAACGCCCTCCCGGTCTTCATCGCCGGCACCAAGGAGTGGGCGGACAAGTTCACCGAGGCGGGCGTCCCGATCGTCGGTGACGACATCAAGTCCCAGGTCGGCGCCACCATCACGCACCGCGTCATGGCGAAGCTGTTCGAGGACCGCGGTGTCATCCTCGACCGCACGATGCAGCTGAACGTCGGCGGCAACATGGACTTCAAGAACATGCTCGAGCGCGAGCGCCTGGAGTCCAAGAAGATCTCCAAGACGCAGGCCGTCACCTCCCAGATCCCCGACCGGGACCTCGGCGAGAAGAACGTCCACATCGGCCCGTCCGACTACGTGGCCTGGCTGGACGACCGCAAGTGGGCCTACGTCCGCCTCGAGGGCCGCGCCTTCGGTGACGTCCCGCTGAACCTGGAGTACAAGCTCGAGGTCTGGGACTCCCCGAACTCCGCGGGTGTGATCATCGACGCCGTGCGCGCCGCGAAGATCGCCAAGGACCGTGGTGTCGGCGGCCCGATCCTGTCGGCCTCCTCCTACTTCATGAAGTCCCCGCCGGTCCAGTACTTCGACGACGAGGCCCGCGAGAACGTCGAGAAGTTCATCAACGGCGAGGTCGAGCGCTGAGGCGCTGAGACCACTCGCACGAGAACGCTCCTGCCAGGGCGGTGAAGGTCCCCGGGTTCCCTGACCCGGGGACCTTCCGCACATGTGAGGCTGTCGCCCATGCCCGTCGTACGTGACCTGCGCCTGCTGGTGCGCCTGCGGCACTTCCGGCGCCTGCTCTACGTCCGCCTCCTGTCCCAGGGCGCCGACGGCGTCTACCAGGTCGCGCTCGCCGCGTACGTCGTCTTCTCCCCGGAGAAGCAGACCTCGGCCACCGCGATCGCCTCGGCGATGGCGGTCCTGCTGCTCCCCTATTCACTGGTCGGTCCCTTCGCCGGCGTCCTGCTGGACCGCTGGCGGCGCCGACAGGTCTTCGTGTACGGCAACCTGCTGAGGGCCCTGCTGGCCGCGGCCACCGCCGTACTGATGGCCGGCCACGCGCCCGACTGGCTCTTCTACGTCTCCGCGCTGTCCGTCACAGCGGTCAACCGCTTCGTCCTCGCGGGGCTGTCGGCCGCCCTGCCCCGGGTCGTCGACGCCGAGCGCCTGGTGCTGGCCAACTCGCTCTCCCCGACCGTCGGCACCCTCGCCGCGACCGCCGGCGGCGGCCTGGCCTTCGGCGTACGGATCGTGGCGTCGGACTCCGACGCGGCGGTCGTGCTGCTCGGCGCCTTCCTGTATCTGTCCGCGAGCCTCGCCTCCCTGCGCCTGCCCCCGGACCTCCTCGGCCCCGACCGGCACCCGGAACGACCCCGTCTCGGCGCGGCGCTCGCGGAGACGGCACGCGAGCTGCTCGCAGCCGTCCGGCACCTGGCCGCACCCCGGCGCAGGGAAGCGGCCTGGGCCCTGGCCGCGATGACGCTGATGCGCTTCTGCTACGGCGCGCTCCTCGTCCTGCTGCTGATGCTCTGCCGGTACGCCCTCGCCGACACACCCGACGAAGGACTTCGGCTGCTCGGACCGGCACTGGCGCTGTCCGGTGCGGGATTCTTCGCGGCGGCCATGGTGACGCCCTGGGCGGCCGGACGGCTCGGCCCCGGTCGCTGGATCGCGGTGTGCTCCGGCGCGGCCATGGTGCTGGTCCCCGCCCTGGGTCTTCCGTTCGCCACCGGGCCGCTCATGGCCGCCGCGTTCGTGCTCGGTCTGATCACCCAGGGAGCCAAGATCGCCACGGACACGATCGTCCAGGCCCGTGTCGAGGACGCCTTCCGCGGCAGGATCTTCTCCGTGTACGACGTCCTCTTCAACGTCGCCTTCGTCGGCGCGGCGGGAGCGGCGGCGCTGATGCTTCCGCCGGACGGCCGCTCCACGGTGCTGGTGGTTCTCGTCGCCGTCATCTACGGCGTGATCGCCATGTCCCTGGCCCGCTTCGAGCGGCGGTGAGGCCGCAAGCACGCTTCATGTGCCGGTGAGACGGAGCGAGGGCGATGTTTCACGTGAAACATCGCCCCTCGGCGTCACTGTCCCGTGGCCGGCCCGGATGGATGTTTCACGTGAAACATCCATCGGATCGGGCTCAGCCCTGCGCGGCCCACCATTCCTTGAGGGCCGACACCGCCACGTCGTACTCCATCGGGCCGTTCTCCAGGCGCAGCTCGAGCATGTGCTTGTACGCCTTGCCGACGGCCGGGCCCGGGCCGACCCCCAGGATCTCCATGATCTGGTTGCCGTCGAGGTCGGGCCGGATGGAGTCCAGCTCCTCCTGCTCCTTCAGCTGGGCGATGCGCTCCTCCAGGCCGTCGTAGGCCCGGGACAGCGCCACAGCCTTCCGCTTGTTGCGCGTGGTGCAGTCGGAGCGGGTCAGCTTGTGCAGACGGTCCAGCAGCGGGCCCGCGTCACGGACGTACCGGCGGACCGCCGAGTCCGTCCACTCCCCGGTGCCATAGCCGTGGAAGCGCAGGTGAAGTTCGACCAGCCGGGAGACGTCCTTCACCAGCTCGTTGGAGTACTTCAAGGCGGTCATGCGCTTCTTGGTCATCTTGGCGCCGACCACCTCGTGGTGGTGGAAGGAGACCCGGCCGTCCTTCTCGAAGCGGCGGGTGCGCGGCTTGCCGATGTCGTGCAGCAGCGCGGCCAGGCGCAGGGTGAGGTCCGGAACGCCCTGCTCCAGCGCGATCGCCTGTTCCAGGACGATCAGCGTGTGCTCGTAGACGTCCTTGTGCCGGTGGTGCTCGTCACGCTCCAGGCGCAGCGCCGGCAGCTCGGGCACGACATGCTCGGCGAGACCGGTGTCGACGAGCAGCGTCAGGCCCTTGCGCGGGTGCGTGGACAGGATCAGCTTGTTCAGCTCGTCCCGGACCCGCTCCGCAGAGACGATCTCGAGGCGTCCGGCCATGTCCGTCATGGCGGTGACGACCTCGGGGGCGACCTCGAAGTCCAGCTGGGCGGCGAACCGGGCGGCCCGCATCATCCGCAGGGGGTCGTCCGAGAAGGATTCCTCGGGCGTGCCCGGCGTCCTCAGCACACGCGCCGCGAGGTCCTCCAGGCCACCGTGCGGGTCGATGAACTCCTTCTCCGGCAGCGCCACGGCCATCGCGTTGACAGTGAAGTCCCGCCGGACCAGGTCCTCCTCGATGGAGTCGCCGTAGGACACCTCCGGCTTGCGCGAGGTGCGGTCGTACGCCTCCGACCGATAGGTGGTGATCTCGATCTGGTAGCCGCCCTTGTGCGCGCCGACCGTACCGAAGGCGATCCCCACCTCCCAGACGGCGTCCGCCCATGGCCGGACGATCTTCAGTACGTCCTCGGGGCGGGCGTCGGTGGTGAAATCCAGATCGTTGCCGAGCCGGCCGAGCAGCGCGTCGCGGACCGATCCGCCGACCAGGGCGAGTGAGAACCCTGCCTCCTGGAATCGGCGGGCGAGGTCGTCGGCGACGGGGGCCACCCGCAGCAGCTCGGCGACCGCGCGCTGCTGCGCCTGGCTGAGGGCAGAGGGAGTGTCTTCGTTCGGGTTCGGCACAACAGAAGAGGGTACGTGCCCCGCGCGACCAGGGGCGCCCCCATTAAGGCCCTGCGGACAGCTCCCTGCATACCCGTGCAAGCACTGCTCTTGCGGCGTACGGCCGCTCTCCCCTCGATACTGGATATAGGGGACGGGTCACGGCTGCTCTTCGATCTTGTGACGGAGACCGCGGCACTTCCCTTCGGCGCGCATCGTTACCATGCGTGGACGCACATTCCGACGACCACTGACGACGAGGGACGGGCGAGCGCGTGGCCGAGGCGGCTGACTTCCAGGGGACCAGTGCCTCACCTGCCCGCCGCTGGCTGCGGCGGGCCGGAGCCCTTCTGGCGGGGACACCGCTGCTGGCAGGCCTGCTCCAGCTGCCCGCCGCCGTGCCCGCGCAGGCCGCCTCCTCCGACTCGGTCTCCGTCTCCCTGGACTCGCTCAGCCCCAGTGCCCCCTCGGACGGCGACACGCTGACCGTGTCCGGCACGGTGACCAACAACGGCAAGCAGAGCGTCACCCACGCCCATGTGGGCCTCCGGGTGGGCTCCCCGCTGACCACCCGCTCGGCCATCGACTCCGTGGCCCAGCACTCCGAGGACCTGCAGAGCAGCTCCGGCTCCGAGGTCGACGAGAAGTACGAGGAGGACTTCGACAAGCTGGCCCCGGGCGTCGCCGAGCACTTCAGCATCTCCGTCCCCGTGGACAAGCTCGACCTCGGCGACGACGGGGTCTACGAGCTGGGGGTCGCCCTGTCCGGCCAGACCTCCGCCCAGCCCTGGGACCAGCCCCTCGGCATCCGGCGGACGTTCCTGCCGTGGCAGCCGTCGGACGCCGACACCAAGACCAAGACGACGTTCCTGTGGCCGCTGCTCTCCACGGTCCACATGACGGCCAAGACGGGCGCGGGCGATCTGCAGACGCCGGAGTTCCTCGACGACGACCTGGCCGGGGAACTGGCGCCGGGCGGCCGCCTGTCCCAGATGGTGGAGCTGGGCAAGGATCTCGACGTCACCTGGGTGATCGACCCGGATCTGCTGGCCTCGGTCGACGCGATGGCGGTGGGCAACTACCGGCTCCAGGGCGCGGGCGGCACCAGCACGCCCGGCTCACTGGAGCACCAGGCGGTCGCCAAGCAGTGGCTGGCCTCCCTCCAGAAGGCGGTGGCCGGCAAGGAGGTCGTGGCGCTGCCCTTCGCCGACCCGGATCTCGCCTCCCTGGCGCACAAGGGCACCAGCGTCACCGGCTCGCTCAGCCACCTCAAGGACGCCACCGACGTTGCCACGACCACCGTCAAGACCGTGCTCCATGTCACACCGAGCACCGACTTCGCCTGGCCGGTGAACGGCGCCGTGGACCCGTCGATCATGAAGGTCGCGACCTCGGCCGGGGCCGACCGGGTGATCGCCCGCAGCGACAGCCTCCGGGAGACCGCCGGGCTGCCGTACACGCCGTCCGCCGCCCGCCCGGTCGGGGGAGGCACCACGGCGGTGGTCGCCGACGCCCGGCTGTCCACGGCCTTCCAGGGCGACCTGACGAAGGCGGGGTCGGCCACCCTCGCCGTGCAGCAGTTCCTCGCCCAGAGCCTGCAACTGAACACCCAGACGGACAAGCAGCGCAGCATCGTCGTCGCCCCGCAGCGCATGCCCACGGCAAGCCAGGCCCAGGCGATGGCGGCAGCGCTGACGGCGCTCCAGGGCGGCACCTGGTCCCAGCCCCAGGACCTCACCGCGACGGCCAAGGACAAGCCCGACCCGGGCGCCACCACGCGCATCCCGTCGACGTCCGCCTACCCCTCCTCGCTGCGCCGGCAGGAGCTGCCGAGGACGGCCTTCGAGCAGATCGCCCGCACGCAGGACAAGCTCGACAGCTTCCGCGTGGTCCTCACCGACCAGTCCCGCGTGGTCACCCCCTTCGGACGGGCCATAAACCGGGAGATGTCCACGTCCTGGCGCGGCCGCGGCGGCGAGGCGGACAGCTACCGCGGTGCCGTGGAGGCATGGCTCGACGAGCTGGCCGACCAGGTCAAGCTGATCGACAAGTCCGAGACCAAGCTCTCCGGCCGCAGCGCCACGATCCCGGTGACGGTCCAGAACAACCTCGTGCAGCCGGTCGGCCACCTGGTGCTGCGCCTGGAGTCGACCATGCCGACCCGTCTGGAGATCGGCGGCAAGGCCTACTCCGAGCAGCAGGTGGAGATCTCCGGGGGGCACAGCCAGTCCGTGAAGTTCACCACCTCGGCCAACGCCAACGGCCGGGTCTCGGTGATCGCCCAGCTGTACACCGAGGACGGCCGGAAGTACGGCGACCCCGTCAGCTTCGACGTGAAGGTCACCGAGGTCACGCCCACCGTCATGCTGGTCATCGGCGGCGGCGTACTGCTTCTCGTCCTCGCCGGCTTCCGGATGTACACCCAGCGCAAGCGCGCCGCCGCCCGGCAGGCGGAGGACGACGGCCCCGGCACGGAGACGGAGGGCCCCGAGGAGCCCGGGAACCCCGGAGCCCCCGGGGACCGTCTCCCGGAGGAGTCCGGTTCCGCCCCCGGCGCAGACGACCCGGAGCAGCCGAGTGACCCTGCGCCGGACACCGCACCGGAAAGCGCCGACCCGTCCGGGACGGGTGAGAGAGTGGACCGTTGAGCGATGTCGTGGCCGGTGGGCCCGGGACGATGAGGTGGGGTAGGCATGAACGCGCCGTACGACGGTGACCGCGGCCAGGGCGCGGCCGGCTCGGGCTACCCCGAGCAGCCGCCCGAGCCCGGCCAGGCGCCGCCGCAGCACGCGGCGGACATGTATCTCCAGGACGCCTACGAGCAGGACCCCTACCGGGCGCACGACCTGGCCGCCCAGGACCCGGTCGCCGAGGCGCTGTACGACCGCGCCGCGCACCCGCCGCCTCCCCCGGGGTCGTACGACCCGCAGCAGCCGCCGTACGCGCCGCCCGCCCAGTCGCCCTACGCCCCCGACCCGCGCGTGTGGGCGCAGACCCCGGCGCCGGAGCCCGGCGGTGCCACCCAGTACCTGCCGTACGGCGAGGACCCCCGCACGACTCAGTTCGTGGGCGTGGACGACCTGGTGTCGCACTCCGGCGAGGAGTACCACGAGCCGGACGCCTTCGCGCACCTCTTCAAGGACCAGCAGCACAGCGGCGGGCACGCGCCCATGGATCCCCCTGCCGTCCCGGGACCGGCCGGCGCCCCGGGCGGCGGGTACGACGCCGGGGGCCAGTACCCCCAGCCGCACGCCCAGAGCCCGCAGCAGGGCTACCCGGGTTCCGCATACCCCGCGGGTCCGTCCGCCGCCGCGTACCCCGCCGGTCCGTCCGCCGCCGGATACCCGGCGCAGGCCCCGGTGCCCGCCCCGGCCGCGGCCCCGGATCCCGCCGTCGCCGTAGAGCCGGGGGGCGCGGCCGGTGACGCCGTCGCCGCTCCCGTCAAGAAGGGCGGGCGGGCCGCCGGACTGCTGAAGTCCAGCGCCGTCATGGCGGCGGGCACGATGGTCTCCCGCCTCACCGGTTTCATCCGCTCCGCGCTGATCGCCGCCGCACTGGGCCTCGGCTTCCTCGCCGACTCCTTCCAGGTGGCCTATCAGCTGCCGACGATGATCTACATCCTGACCGTCGGCGGCGGTCTGAACTCCGTCTTCGTGCCCCAGCTGGTGCGGTCCATGAAGGAGGACGAGGACGGCGGCGAGGCCTTCGCCAACCGTCTGCTGACCCTCGTCATGGTGGCGCTGGCCGCGCTCACCGCCCTCGCGATGTTCGCCGCGCCCATCCTGGTGCGGGCGCTGTCGCCCACCATCGCCGGCAACCCGGCCGCCAACGACGTCGCGGTGACCTTCACCCGCTACTTCCTGCCCTCGATCTTCTTCATGGGCATCCATGTGGTGATGGGCCAGATCCTCAACGCGCGCGGCAAGTTCGGCGCGATGATGTGGACGCCGGTCCTGAACAACATCGTCATCATCGTCTCGCTGGGCGCGTTCATCTGGGTGTACGGCACCGCCGCCAACTCCCACCTGGCCGTCGAGAACATCCCGCCGCAGGGCCAGCGCCTGCTCGGTGTCGGTGTGCTGCTCGGCCTGGTCGTCCAGGCGCTGGCGATGATCCCCTACCTGCGCGAGACCGGCTTCCGGATCCGGCTGCGGTTCGACTGGAAGGGCCACGGCCTGGGCAAGGCCGCGATGCTCGCCAAGTGGACGGTCCTGTTCGTCCTCGCCAACCAGGCGGGCGCCATGGTCGTCACCCAGCTGTCCACCGCCGCCGGCGACGGCTCCGGCGTCAAGGGCACCGGCTTCGCCGCCTACGCCAACGCCCAGCTGATCTGGGGCCTGCCCCAGGCCATCATCACGGTGTCCCTCATGGCCGCCCTGCTGCCCCGCATCTCGCGCTCGGCCGCCGAGGACGACACCGGTGCCGTCCGCGACGACATCTCCCAGGGTCTGCGCACCACCGCGGTGGCCATCGTGCCCATCGCGTTCGGGTTCGTCTCGCTCGGCATCCCGATGTGCACGCTGATCTTCGGCTCCGCGGGCACCGACGCGGCCACCAACATGGGGTACATGCTGATGGCCTTCGGCCTCGGCCTGATCCCGTACTCCGTGCAGTACGTCGTCCTCCGCGCCTTCTACGCCTACGAGGACACCCGCACCCCCTTCTACAACACGGTCATCGTGGCCGCGGTCAACGCCGGCGCCTCGGCGCTCTGCTACTTCCTGCTGCCGCCGCGCTGGGCCGTCGCCGGTATGGCCGCCGCCTACGGCCTCGCCTACGCCATCGGTGTGGGTGTCGCCTGGCGCCGGCTGCGCATGCGGCTGGGCGGGGACCTGGACGGGGCCCGGGTGCTGCGCACGTACGCGCGACTGGGTATCGCCTCCGTGCCGGCCGCCCTGCTCAGCGGCGCGGCCTGCTACGGCGTCGGGCACAGCCTCGGCCAGGGTGTGATCGGCTCCTTCGCCGCACTGATCGTCGGCGGTGCCGTATTGTTCGGCATCTTCTTCGTCGCCGCCCGCCGGATGCGTATCGAGGAACTCAACTCGCTCGTGGGAATGGTCCGCGGGCGTCTGGGTCGTTGAGGCGGGGGTAGGCGCACAACCATCGTCCGCCGCCGCGTGTCGTGCATAGCGACGGACTGTGGGCACAATTGGGTTCGGCGTCGGACAGCGTGCAACGGATGGGGAGGCAGGGACGACGGTGGCGGAACGGAGCACGGCTGCCGTCGACGTGGCAGACAACAGCGGTGAGCAGCCGCTGACCGCCAAGGCGGACCAGGCCACGGCCGACGGGGTGGCCAAGAACCCGGAGCGGGACACGGACAGCGACAGGGCGCAGGGGAGCGGCGGAGCCGAAGGTCCCGGACGGCATGCATCGCCTCCGGAGCTGCACAGCGGTCACAAACTCGCCAGACGCTATCGGCTGGAGGAGTGCGTCACCCGTCTGGACGGATTCAGCAGTTGGCGTGCGGTCGACGAGAAGCTCCGTCGTGCCGTCGGCGTTCACATACTGCCCGCGGACCACGCCCGGGCCCGTTCCGTGCTCGCCGCCGCCCGTTCCTCCGCGCTGCTCGGCGATCCGCGCTTCGTCCAGGTCCTCGACGCCGTCGAGGAGAACGACCTCGTCTACGTCGTCCACGAGTGGCTGCCCGACGCCACGGAGCTGTCCACCCTCCTCGCCGGCGGCCCGCTGGAGCCGCACGACGCCTACCAGTTGGTCAGCCAGATCGCCTCGGCCATGGCTGCCGCGCACCGGGAGGGCCTCGCCCACCTGCGGCTGAACCCGAACGCCGTCCTGCGCGCCTCCACCGGTCAGTGGCGCATCCGCGGCCTCGCCGTGAACGCGGCGCTGCGGGGCATCAGCTCCGACACCCCGCAGCGCACCGACACCGAGGCGATCGGCGCCCTGCTGTACGCGGCGCTGACGCAGCGCTGGCCGTACGAGAACGACGCGTACGGCCTGTCCGGCCTGCCCAAGGACCTCGGCCTCATTCCCCCGGACCAGGTGCGCGCCGGGGTGCACCGCGGCCTGTCCGAGCTGGCCATGCGCGCCCTCGCCAACGACGGGGCCACGGCGTCACGTCACGAGGCCGCGTGCACCACGCCGGAGGAGCTGGTGAAGGCGATCGGCGAGATGCCGCGCATCCGCCCGCCCGAGCCGGCGTTCACGGCGCCGCCGGAGTACCAGCGCACGACCTACCAGCAGGGCACCTACGGCCGCCAAGCGCCCCACCCCGGGGCCACGCAGCCGATCACGCCCCCGCCGCCCCCGCTGCAGAGCCGGACCGGCAAGGTCCTGAAGTGGGCGGTGTCGGCGCTGCTCATCGCCGCCCTGGGTCTGGGCAGCTGGCAGCTGGCGGACGCCCTGATGGACCACGGCGGCAAGTCGGACGACACCCACAAGAGCCAGACGACGGACAACGGCGACAAGAACCCGAAGAAGCCTTCGTCCGGCCGGCCGGTTGCCATCAAGAGCGCCCGGGACTTCGACCCGTTCAGCGCCGACCACTCGGAGAAGCCCGAGGGCATAGGGAAGGCGATCGACAACGACCCGTCCACCTACTGGCAGACCGACTTCTATCTGAGTCCGGAGCTGGGCAACCTGAAGCCGGGCGTCGGGATGGTCATCGACCTCGGCAAGGTCCAGCAGGTCGGAAAGGTGACCGTCACTTTCGTGGGGGAGACGTCGGTCGAGCTGCGTGCCGCCGGCGCGGACGCGGTGTCCGAGCCGACGGCCTTCGAGGCCTTCGGCAAGGCTGCCAGCGGCTCGGGCACGACGGTGGAGCTCAAGCCCGGCAAGTCCCTCAAGAGCCGGTACCTCTTGATCTGGCTGACCAAGCTGCCCTATGACGGCGGGGACCAGTGGCGGGGCAGAGTGGCAGACGTCAAGGTGACCAGCTGAGGTCTCCACTCGGGAGGGGCAGATGGCGGAGGGCGCCGGAGATGACCGGGCGAGCGACAAGGACCTCCTCGCCCGGCATGTGGCAGGCGATGCCGGTGCCTTCGGTGAGATCGTGCGGCGGCATAGGGACCGGCTCTGGGCGGTAGCGCTGCGCACGCTGGGGGACCGTGAAGAGGCCGCGGACGCGGTTCAGGACGCCCTGGTGTCGGCCTACCGGGCCGCCCACACCTTCCGTGGGCAGTCGGCGGTCACGACGTGGCTGCACCGGATCACGGTGAACGCCTGTCTGGACCGTGCCCGCAAGGCGGCCTCCCGGAAGACCTCGCCGGTCGACGACACCGAGCGCCTGGAACAACTTCTGGAGCCGCACGAGTCCGCGTCGGCCCCGGCGGAACGCAACGACGTCCACCGCCAGCTCCTCGAAGCACTCGGCACCCTCCCGTACGACCAGCGGGCGGCTCTGGTCCTCGTGGACATGCAGGGATACCCGGTGGCCGAGGCCGCCCGGATCCTGGAGGTGCCCACCGGCACCGTGAAGAGCCGGTGCGCCCGGGGCAGGGCTCGGCTGCTGCCTCTGCTCACGCACCTGCGGCCCGACGGTGCCGGCCCCCGCTCCGGCTCCGGCTCCGGCTCCGGCTCCGGCTCCGGCTCCGGAAAGGAGAAAGAACCCCGCGCGGAACGGAACCGGGACCACAGGGCATCCGTCCCACCGGCAACGGGGGCTTCAGGCGGAAGCTCCGCGGACTCGGGACCGACTGATTCAGCCGTAGTGAAGGGCGGAGGTGGGCGAGCGTGACTTCCACGACGGACACGGCCGGGCACCCGGACGTCGAGGAGATCTCCGACCTCACCGAAGGTCTTCTCCCTCCGGGCCGTAGCGCGGACATACGGCGTCACCTGCTGACGTGCGAGCCGTGCACGGACGTCCATGACTCGCTGGAGGAACTCCGGGGCCTGCTGGGGTCGGTCTCCGAGACGGAGCGCATGCCCGATGACGTGGCGGACCGCCTCGACGCCGCCCTCGCCGCCGAGGCGCTGTTCGGCGGTGCGGCTCCCGGCTCGGCGGACGCCCACGTCGCCGCAGTCAGCCCGTCGGGACACGAACGGGACGACGACGGTGTGCGTCATGTTTCACGTGAAACATCGCGCCCCACCGACCGGCCCGCCGGGCGGCCCCCGGCATCGGTCGGTCCCCGCCGCAAGGGCCGCGAACGAGGCCGGCGCCGACGCCGTGCGGTCCTCGGAGCGGTCCTCACGGCGGCCGTTCTGGGGGCGGGGTCCCTGGTACTCCAGATGCGCGGTGACCACTCCTCCGACACCACCGCTCACGGGGAGCCGACGCCTTCCGCGGAGACGTTCTCCGGCACCAGCGTGGAAAGCCGCGTGAAGGACCTACTCACCGCCAAGAAGAAGGCGCAGCGGGAATCCGAGGCCCCCAAGCACCGGTCCGACATCGCGCCCGAACAGAACACCCCACCGTCGACGAAGCACGCGGGCACCCTGCTGCAGATTGAGCCTGCGATTCCGGACTGCATCCGGCACGCCATCAACAACAGCGGTGACGCCCTCGCCGCTGAAACGGGGACCTATTCCGGCAAGAGTGCCTACCTGGTCGTCGTACCGGCCACAGGCGACAGCGCCCGGATCACGGCCTACGTCATCGACGCCACGTGCATTCATCAGCAGCCCGCCTCCTCGGGCAAGGTTCTGCTGAAGAAGTCGTACCCGCGCTCCTGAACACGAATGCGGCACCCCTTCGCGTGCCCCCGGCGATGGTGTCGACGACCGCATACCTCGGCCACGCACCGCCCTCCGAAGAATTCGGAATATCCCATTCCGGCTGTATGGGCTGTCTTTCTTCGCGCGTTCATCTCTGTGTCCGCTTCAGGCTCGCCGGACTCGTCCCCCCGCACGCGTGTGCCCGGACACACCGGGAATGCGCGCCCCGTAGGATCCGTTGGGTGGGGTGAGAGATCTGAAAGGGTCTCCCGCCGGTCGACTGACGCAGACCAGAGACGAGGAATCAAGCCGTGAGCGACGTCCGTAACGTGATCATCATCGGCTCCGGGCCCGCAGGCTATACGGCGGCGCTCTACACCGCCCGTGCGTCGCTGAAGCCCCTGGTGTTCGAAGGCGCCGTCACCGCGGGTGGTGCGCTGATGAACACCACCGAAGTGGAGAACTTCCCGGGCTTCCGCGACGGCATCATGGGGCCCGACCTCATGGACAACATGCGGGCTCAGGCCGAGCGCTTCGGTGCCGAGCTGGTTCCGGACGACATCGTCTCCGTCGATCTGACCGGTGAGATCAAGACGGTCACCGACACCGCGGGAACGGTCCACCAGGCGAAGGCCGTCATCGTCACCACCGGCTCGCAGCACCGCAAGCTGGGTCTGCCGAACGAGGACGCGCTCTCGGGCCGCGGTGTCTCCTGGTGCGCCACCTGTGACGGCTTCTTCTTCAAGGACCACGACATCGCCGTGATCGGCGGCGGCGACACCGCGATGGAGGAGGCCACCTTCCTGTCGCGGTTCGCCAAGTCGGTGACGGTCGTCCACCGCCGGGACACCCTGCGCGCCTCCAAGGCGATGCAGGAGCGCGCCTTCGGCGACCCGAAGATCAAGTTCGTCTGGGACAGCGAGGTCGCCGAGATCCAGGGCGACCAGAAGCTCTCCGGCCTGAAGCTCCGCAACCTCAAGACCGGCGAGCTGTCCGACCTGCCCGTGACGGGTCTGTTCATCGCGATCGGCCACGACCCGCGCACCGAGCTGTTCAAGGGCCAGCTGGACCTGGACGAGGAGGGCTACCTGAAGGTCGCCTCTCCGTCCACCCGCACCAATGTGACCGGTGTCTTCGCCGCCGGCGACGTGGTCGACCACACCTACCGCCAGGCGATCACCGCCGCGGGTACCGGCTGCTCCGCGGCTCTGGACGCCGAGCGTTTCCTCGCCGCCCTCGCGGACGAGGACCAGGCGGAGCCCGAGAAGACCGCCGTCTGACCTTCCCCTTTCCCCGCCCCACTGCACGAGCAAGCTAAGGAGCCCACTGTGGCCGGCAACCTGAAGATCGTGACCGACGACTCCTTCGATCAGGAAGTCCTCAAGAGCGACAAGCCCGTTCTGGTGGACTTCTGGGCGGCCTGGTGCGGCCCGTGCCGCCAGATCGCCCCGTCGCTGGAGGCGATCGCCGCCGAGTACGGTGACAAGATCGAGATCGTCAAGCTCAACATCGACGAGAACCCCGACACGGCCGCCAAGTACGGCGTCATGTCCATCCCGACCCTGAACGTCTACCAGGGCGGGGAGGTTGCCAAGACCATCGTCGGCGCCAAGCCCAAGGCCGCGCTCATCCGCGACCTCGAAGAGTTCATCACCAAGTGATGTTTCACGTGAAACACGAATGGGCCAACCCCCTGGGGTTGGCCCATTCGGCATAACGGCCTCAGCTGTAGACGCCTCGGTTCTACAGCGGCCTCAGCGCCGGCTCCTTCTGTACAGCGCCCAGAAGCCGGTCGAGAGCCATCTCCACGTCTTCCTTCCAGGAGAGCGTGGACCGCAGCTCCAGCCTCAGTCGAGGATGCGTGGGATGCTGCCGCACCGTCTTGAAGCCCACGGCCAGCAGATGGTCGGCGGGCAGCAGACACGCGGGCTGCTCCCAGCGGGCGTCGCCGAACGCCTCGATCGCCTTGAACCCCCGGCGCAGCAGATCCTTGGCGACCGCCTGCACCAGCACCCGGCCCAGCCCCTGTCCCTGGTAGCCGGGCATGACGAACGCCGTGATCAGCTGGACGGCGTCCGGCGCGACGGGGCTCGTGGGGAAGGCCGTCGAGCGCGGCACATAGGCCGGTGGGGCGTAGAGGACGAAACCCGCCGGCACGTCATCGACGTACACCACCCGGCCGCATGACCCCCAGTCCAGCAGGACGGCGGAGATCCAGCCTTCTTTCTCCAGCGCGGCCGTGCCCGCCTTCAGTGCCGCTTCGCCGCTGACGGGATCCAGCTCCCAGAAGACACAGGAACGGCAGCGGTGGGGAAGGTCCTGAAGGTTGTCCAGAGTGAGCGGCACGAGCCGACGCCCCATGAAGGCTGATCCTCGCTTCCTTCGCCCGCCGCATCACGAGCGGCTGTCAGAGCGCTCCGTTCCCTGAGGAGGCCGCCGACGAATCCGCCGACCACTCCGAGGCTCAGGCCTGCGCTCACCAGTCCGGTGCGGCTCATCGATCGCATGGCCCCCGACTCCCCCTCACAGATGCAGCTGCTGTCCGGTGGATGTGCCATACCTGATCGCATCGTATCCACGATGGTATTCACTCGATAGCGCCTCAAAGCAAAGAGCGGGCCGCGTTCCGGTATAGACCGGACACGGCCCGCTCCACTGCGCCACCGGGCGTCACCGCCCGAGGATCAGTCGTGCGTCTCCTCGCCGTCGCCTTCCTGAAGGCTCTTCTGGAGGGCCAGCTTCTCGCCCGGGGCGAGCGAGCTGAGGATCCTTTCCAGATCGTCCGCGGAGGCGAACTCGACGGTGATCTTTCCCTTCTTCTGGCCCAGCTCGACCTTCACCCGCGTCTCGAAGCGGTCCGAGAGCCGTGTGGCCAGCTCGCTCAGCGCCGGGGAGGGCACGGAACCGGCCCGGGGTCCCCGGGCCCGCGAGGCCTTCTGGGGCCGCGAGCCCATCAGCGTCACGATCTCTTCCACGGACCGCACCGACAGCCCCTCGGCCACGATCCGGTGCGCCAGGCGGTCCTGTTCCTCCGAGTCCTCGACGGCCAGCAGGGCCCGCGCGTGGCCGGCCGAGAGCACCCCGGCGGCCACCCGCTTCTGGACGGTCGGGGACAGCTTCAGCAGACGCAGGGTGTTGGAGACCTGCGGGCGGGAACGCCCGATGCGGTCGGCCAGCTGGTCGTGCGTGCAGTTGAAGTCCTTCAGCAGCTGGTCGTACGCGGCCGCCTCTTCGATCGGGTTCAGCTGCGCACGGTGCAGGTTCTCCAGCAGCGCGTCCAGGAGGAGCTTCTCGTCGTCCGTGGCCCGGACGATGGCCGGGATGGCCTCCAGACCGGCCTCACGGCAGGCGCGCCAGCGGCGCTCGCCCATGATCAGCTCATAGCGGCCGGTTCCCAGCTGCCGTACCACGACAGGCTGGAGGAGACCGACCTCCTGGATGGAGGTGACCAGCTCCTGGAGCGCGTCCTCGTCGAAGATCTCACGGGGCTGACGCGGGTTCGGGGTGATGGCGTCCAGCGGGATCTCGGCGAAGTGGGCGCCCATCGGGGGCGCGGGCACCTCGACGGCCGGGCTCATCGGAGCCGCCTCGGCTTCCTGGGTAACGGGCGGCAGCGTGGCCACCCTGGCCGCGGCCACTCCGCGGTCGGCCGTCAGCACCGGGACGGTTGCAGGGGAGGCGGATGCTCCGCCTCCCATCGCTGCCGGGGTCGGCGTCTTCTCGGTCGGGGCAGCGGGGATCAGTGCGCCGAGACCACGGCCCAGACCCCTCCGTCGCTCACTCACTGGATCCCCTCCACCATGCTTGGGTCGTTCTGGGCGCCGATGTGGGCCTGGCTCGCGTCGTAGCTGATGCCGGCGCCCCTCAGCGCGATTTCTCGGGCCGCCTCAAGATACGAGAGGGCGCCGCTCGAACCTGGATCGTAAGTCAGCACCGTCTGCCCGTAGCTCGGCGCCTCGGAGATACGGACGGAGCGGGGAATGCTCGTCCGCAGCACCTCGCCCCCGAAGTGGCTGCGCACCTCTTCCGCGACCTGGGAAGCGAGACGCGTCCGGCCGTCGTACATGGTGAGCAGAATGGTCGACACATGCAGGGTGGGGTTGAGATGCCCCCGCACCAGGTCGACATTGCGCAGAAGTTGGCCGAGGCCTTCCAGGGCGTAGTACTCGCACTGGATCGGGATGAGTACCTCGGCGCCCGCGACGAGCGCATTGACCGTCAGCAGACCGAGCGAGGGCGGGCAGTCGATGAGGATGTAGTCCAGCGGCTGCTCGTACGCCTGGATGGCCCGCTGTAGCCGGCTCTCCCGGGCCACCAGGGACACCAACTCGATCTCCGCACCGGCGAGATCGATGGTGGCGGGGGCGCAGAAGAGGCCCTCCACATCGGGGACGGGCTGGACGACCTCCGCCAGAGGCTTGCTCTCCACCAATACGTCATAGATGGAGGGCACCTCTGCGTGGTGGTCGATGCCGAGGGCCGTGGACGCGTTGCCCTGCGGGTCGAGGTCGATCACCAGGACGCGGCCACCGTGCAGAGCCAGCGAAGCGGCAAGGTTGACGGTCGTCGTCGTCTTGCCCACGCCGCCCTTCTGGTTGGCGACCACGATGATTCGGGTCTGCTCCGGCCGCGGCAGGCCTTCGCCGGCGCGGCCGAGAGCCTCCACCGCCAGTTGGGCCGCACGACCGATGGGAGTGTCGTCCATCGGGGGCGGTGTTTCACGTGAAACATCCGTCCCCATCGACTCGGTACGGGGACCGGGGACCGGATCGGTCATCGGTCCCGCGATGTTGGCGTCGGACCGCAAGGATTCACTCTCCTCGACTTCAGGCTCGCAATGAACAGAGCCTCCCATGTCTTCGGGGTCGTGAACCAGTGAGGCCTGGTGTTCTGTGGAGAAATCCACCTCTGTGGACAACTCCGTGCCCCTTGAGGGGGACGGGACCTCCGGGGCGGTTGGGTCCTCCGCGAGTGAACCGAGAGGTTTCCGGTCGCGCGGTTCGGCCGCAGCGCGGCCCCGACCGATGATGCCGTGCAGCAGTGAGCGACGTTTCACGTGAAACACGATGCACAGCGGCTGCGACCGGACCTTCGCGACACTCCGGCTTGCGTAGGTTTGGAAGCTTGTGTGGAGTACGTCTCGTCGTCAGGACGGATCAGCGCCGCCGGCCCTTCGACTGCTCGCCCTGCGACTGCTCGTACGCAGACGACCCGTCCTTCACGTCACCGACGAATCATCCTCGGCGTCACCGGCGACTCGCCCCCGTCACCGACGATTCGTCCCCCGCGTCATCGACGGCGACGGACGCGACCGGTGCGGGCTGCCTTGGCGCGCTTCGCGGCGAAGCGGACACCACCCGGGCTCTCGCCGACCTCGACCCGCACCACGGTGGACGGCGGGTCAACCACGCCCTCACCCACATGCAGGATGGACGTCTCGACCGCGCCGAGCTTGCTGAGAGCCGTGGCCGCGGCCTTCAGCTCCTCCTCGGCGGTGTCGCCCTTGAGCGCGAGCATCTCGCCGTACGGGCGCAGCAGCGGGATGCCCCAGGTGGCCAGACGGTCCAGCGGCGCCACGGCCCGTGCCGTGACCACATGGACCGGCGTCAGCTTCCCCAGGACCTCCTCGGCGCGGCCACGCACCACGGTGACATGGTCGAGGCCGAGCAGCTCGACGACCTCGGTGAGGAAGTTGGTGCGCCGCAGCAGGGGCTCCAGCAAGGTGATGTTCAGGTCGTCGCGGACCAGGGCGAGCGGGATGCCCGGCAGCCCGGCGCCGGAGCCGACGTCGCAGACCGTCACCCCCTCCGGGACGGCCTCGGAGAGCACCGCGCAGTTCAGCAGGTGCCGCTCCCACAGGCGGGGCACCTCCCGCGGGCCGATCAGGCCGCGCTGCACGCCCGCCTCGGCGAGCAGTTCCGCATAGCGGACCGCATCGGCGAAGCGATCACCAAACACTTCCCGCGCCTGTTCGGGCGCGGGGGGAAGCTCCGCTGCCTCCGTCACGGGGACCGTCCTTCCGTACAGCGCCGGTGCTTCGCGCACCGGCCACCAGAACTACCAGGCTGACAAAGTTCGGCCCCGCCTGCTCAACAGACGGGGCCGGTGGAATGCGGGACCGATCAGGCAGGCAGCACGACGACGAAGCGCTGCGGCTCCTCGCCCTCGGACTCGCTGCGCAGCCCCGCGGCCTTGACCGCGTCGTGCACGACCTTGCGCTCGAACGGGGTCATCGGCTTCAGCTTCACGGGCTCACCGGTGTTCTTCACCTCGGCGGCGGCCTTGGCGCCCAGCTCGGACAGCTCGGACCGCTTCTTGGCCCGGTACCCCGCGACGTCCAGCATGAGCCGGCTGCGGTCGCCGGTCTCCCGGTGCACCGCCAGGCGCGTCAGCTCCTGAAGCGCCTCCAGCACCTCGCCGTCCCGGCCGACCAGCTTCTGAAGGTCGCGGCTGCCGGTGTCGCTGATGATCGACACGGAGGCGCGGTCGGCCTCGACGTCCATGTCGATGTCGCCGTCGAGGTCGGCGATGTCCAGCAGACCCTCCAGGTAGTCCGCCGCGATCTCACCCTCCTGCTCCAGGCGGGTGAGGGTGTCTGCACCCTCGGCAGCGGCGGAGGTGGTGCCTTCCGTCACGGGATGGGCTCCTTCTTACTTCTTGGACGGGGACTTGGGCCGCTGCGGGCCACCCTTGCGCTGGCCGGACTGGGCCTTGCTGCGGGTGCCGGAGCCGGGCTTCTGGGGCTGCTGGGCAGCCGCGGGCTTGGCGTCCTGTGGCTCGTCGGTCTTCTCGAGCGACGGGGAGTCACCCGCCTGCTTGGTCGCACCGGACTGACGCTGGGCCTTGGACTGGCGCTTGGGCTGCTGGCGCCGGGGGGCCGTGGCCGTGGTGGTGCCGGTGACCGCACCGTCCTCGGCCTGCGCCGCGGCCTGGGCCGCGCTCTTCGCCACGGTGCCGTCGGCCTGGGCGACGAGGCCGGCCTTGTTCAGCGCGTTGACGAACTTGCGCTCGAACTCGTTGCGGTCGCGTCCCTTGGTGACGATCGCCTTGACGATGGCCTTCTCGCTGCGCCGGCGGATCTTGCCGTGCTGCGTGATGTGCTTGGTCAGGCGCTCCAGGTAGGCGGCCTGGGCCTTGGAACCCGGGGTCGGGTTGTTGTGGATGACGTACATCTGCTGGCCCATGGTCCACACGTTGGTGGTCAGCCAGTAGACGAGGACACCGACCGGGAAGTTCACACCGAAGACGGCGAACATGACCGGGAAGACGTACATCAGCATCTTCTGCTGCTGCATGAACGGCGTCTTCACCGTCGTGTCGACGTTCTTCGTCATCAGCTGGCGCTGCGTGTAGAACTGCGACGCCGACATCAGCACGATCATGATCGCGGTGACGACGCGGACGTTGGTCAGCGAGGCGCCGAGCGCGGCGATCTGCTCTTCACTGCTGAAGAACTTCGCGGCCAGCGGTGCGCCGAAGATGTGCGCCTTACGCGCGCTCTCGAGCAGCCCCTCGTCGATGACGCCGATCTGCTTGCCCGACGCGATGCCGTTGAGCACGTGGTACAGGGCGAAGAAGAACGGGGACTGCGCCAGGATGGGAAGGCACGAGGAGAGCGGGTTGGTACCCGTCTCCTTGTACAGCTTCATCATCTCTTCGGACTGACGCTGCCGGTCGTTCTTGTAGCGCTCCTGGATCTTCTTCATCTCCGGCTGGAGCGTCTGCATCGCGCGCGTCGCCTTGATCTGCTTCACGAAGAGCGGGACCAGGCAGATACGGATCAGAATCACCAGGGACACGATGGACAGGCCCCAGGCCCACCCGGTGTCAGGTCCGAAGATCGCCCCGTACACCTTGTGGAACTGGACGATGACCCAGGAGACGGGCCAGGTGATGAAACTGAAGAGGCTGGCAATCGTGTCCACTAATCATGCTCCTTGGGCATGGGACGAGGTCTCTGCGGCCGGCCCCGAAGGAGACTCGGAATGGAGTCCCGCTTCGTCGGCCGGTTCGGCGGCGGAGGGCCCCGCCTTGCGTGCGCGCCAAGCGTTGCGCAGCATTTCGTGCCACCGCGGGCGCTTGCGCGGCGGAACATGGTCCACCCCGCCCAGCGACCACGGATTGCACCGGAGGATGCGCCAGGCGGTGAGTGCCGTTCCCTTGATCGCACCGTGCCGGTCGATGGCCGTGTAGCCGTAGTGGGAGCACGACGGGTAGTACTTGCACACCGGCCCCAGTAGTGGACTGATCGTCCACTGGTACAGCTTGATCAGGGCCAGCAGTGGGTACTTCATCGCGCGCCCCCTCCCAGGAGCCGCTGGAGGGCGGCGTCCAGGTCTCGGGCCAGCTGTGCGTGGTCTGCGTCGCCCGCTCCGGGCAGCGCTCGTACGACTACCAGGCTACCGGGGGGAAACAGGGCGACTCGGTCACGCATCAGATGGCGCAGTCTGCGCTTCACTGTGTTGCGCACGACCGCGCCACCCACGGCCTTGCTCACGACGAAACCCGCACGCGTCGGGGGAGCGCTCTCCCCAGGCGCGTGCGGGTCCGTGGCACCGCTACGAAGGTGGACGACGAGGGTCGGGCGGCCTGCCCGGCGCCCTCGCCGTACCGCGGTCGCGAAGTCCTCGCGCCGCCTCAGCCGGTTCTCGGTGGGCAGCACGACGTCATGACCTGATCGGGATCAGGCGGACAGGCTGGCGCGACCCTTGGCACGACGGTTCGCGAGAATCGCGCGGCCGGCGCGGGTGCGCATCCGCAGGCGGAAGCCGTGGGTCTTCGCGCGACGACGGTTGTTCGGCTGGAAGGTGCGCTTGCTCACTCGGGGGCTCCAGAAAGATTCGGTAGTGGCGGGGTGCCGTCCTGGCTGTCACCGTGCGCCCACGAGTAGCTCGCGTCACGCCCGATTGCACCGCTTCCCGATCACCTGACGCGATCTGTGCCCATCGGAGGCAGGCGGCAGCAGCCATCGACAACTCGACCTGGTTACGGTACGCGGGGCTACGCCATCCGGTCAAACCGGGGGTCACCGAGAGACACTATCCACAGGCTGGGGACAACAACTTGAACCGTAGCGGCCGCGCTGACTACCGTGGCTGGACTCCGATTCGTTCCTTTATCCCCGCCCGACCTGATTTTCATCCCGACCCGTCCCTGAACCACACGTTCGTGGGACCTGTGAGAGAGCGTGCCCTGTGGCTGACGTACCTGCCGATCTTGCCGCAGTGTGGCCACGAGTACTGGAGCAGCTCCTCGGGGAGGGCCGTGGCCAGGGTGTGGAGAGCAAGGACGAGCGCTGGATCCGGCGCTGCCAGCCGCTCGCGCTGGTCGCGGACACCGCCCTCCTCGCCGTTCCGAACGAATTCGCGAAGGGCGTACTGGAGGGCCGTCTCGCGCCGATCGTGAGCGAGACCCTGAGCCGTGAGTGCGGCCGGCCCATCCGGATCGCGATCACCGTGGACGAATCGGCGGGCGAACCGCCGGCGCCCGCGGCGCCTCCCGCGCAGCAGGCGCCGAAGCCGCGCTACGAGGAGCCGGAGCTGCCCT
Source organism: Streptomyces musisoli (assembly GCF_016741855.1). Taxonomy (GTDB): domain Bacteria; phylum Actinomycetota; class Actinomycetes; order Streptomycetales; family Streptomycetaceae; genus Streptomyces; species Streptomyces musisoli. The sequence continues at coordinate 237,912 of NZ_JAERRH010000010.1, forward strand.
CCGGCCCGTACGAGGGGTACGGACGTCACCGCGGCGCCGCTGAGCACCCCGGTGCCGAGCCGCGCTCCGAACAGCTCCCGCCCTCCCGGCCGGACCAGCTCCCCACGGCCCGCCCGGCCTACCCGTCCGAGTACCAGCGCCCCGAGCCCGGCGCCTGGCCGCGCCCCGGTCAGGACGAGTACAGCTGGCAGCAGCCCCGGCTCGGCTTCCCCGAGCGGGACCCGTACGCCTCCCCGTCGTCCCAGGACGGCTACGGCTCCGGCGCTGACGCGTACGGCGCGCCGTCCCAGGACTACCGCCCGCAGAGCATGGAGCGGCCGCCGTACGAGCAGCAGCGCGGCGACTACGACTCCCCGCGCGCGGAGTACGAACCGTCCCGCCCGGACTACGACTCACCGCGTTCCGAGTACGACCACCCCCGTTCCGAGTACGAACCGTCCCGGGCGGAGTACGACCAGCGCGACCCGGTGCGCCGTGAGCTGTCCGAGCCCCCGGCGCACCGCGGTGGCCCCGGCCGGCCGGAGATGCCCTCGGCGGGTGCCCCCGGTCCGCAGGCCGCGCAGCCGGCTCCGGCGAGCGGCCCCGGCGAGCCGACGGCACGGCTGAACCCGAAGTACCTGTTCGACACGTTCGTCATCGGCGCGTCGAACCGGTTCGCGCACGCGGCCGCGGTCGCGGTCGCCGAGGCGCCGGCGAAGGCGTACAACCCCCTGTTCATCTACGGGGAGTCGGGCCTCGGCAAGACGCACCTGCTGCACGCGATCGGGCACTACGCGCGCAGCCTCTACCCGGGCACGCGCGTGCGGTACGTCAGCTCGGAGGAGTTCACCAACGAGTTCATCAACTCCATCCGCGACGGCAAGGGCGACAGCTTCCGCAAGCGCTACCGCGAGATGGACATCCTGCTCGTCGACGACATCCAGTTCCTCGCGGACAAGGAGTCGACGCAGGAGGAGTTCTTCCACACGTTCAACACGCTCCACAACGCCAACAAGCAGATCGTGCTCTCCAGCGACCGGCCGCCCAAGCAGCTGGTCACGCTGGAGGACCGGCTGCGGAACCGTTTCGAGTGGGGCCTGATCACGGACGTCCAGCCGCCCGAGCTGGAGACGCGCATCGCGATTCTGCGCAAGAAGGCGGTGCAGGAGCAGCTCAACGCCCCGCCGGAGGTGCTGGAGTTCATCGCCTCCCGGATCTCGCGGAACATCCGTGAGCTGGAGGGCGCGCTGATCCGGGTGACGGCGTTCGCCTCGCTCAACCGGCAGCCGGTGGACCTGGGCCTGACGGAGATCGTCCTGAAGGATCTGATCCCCGGCGGCGAGGACAGCGCGCCGGAGATCACGGCCACGGCGATCATGGCGGCCACCGCGGACTACTTCGGGCTGACGGTGGAGGACCTGTGCGGCACCTCGCGCGGGCGTGCGCTGGTCACGGCCCGGCAGATCGCGATGTACCTGTGCCGTGAGCTGACGGATCTGTCGCTGCCGAAGATCGGTGCGCAGTTCGGCGGCCGCGACCACACGACCGTCATGCACGCCGACCGCAAGATCCGCGCGCTCATGGCCGAGCGGCGCTCGATCTACAACCAGGTCACCGAGCTGACCAACCGCATCAAGAACGGCTGAGCGGCCGCACGCCGACACCGAGGGCGCCCCGGGAACGCGAATCCCGGGGCGCCCTCCTGCGTCTCCGGCGCGGCGGAGGGGAGCCGACGGGGCGCGGCGGGCCGTCGGGAGGTGTGGCGGGCCGTCGGAGGGGCGGCGGAAGCATGCCGGGCGGGCATCGGACGGCGGTCGAGCGGACGGGCGGACGCCGGAATGGCCTCCGGAAGGGTCCATGGACGTCGCTGGGGGACGGGCCCGGTGCGGGCCGGCGGGCGACGGTGGGACATGAGGCGGCCCCTGGAGGAGCGGACTCCGGGGGATGCGAGGGCCCTCCGCAGCCCTTTGCAGCCTTACGAGCGCCCTCCGCAGTCCCCCGAGGGCGCTCCGCCAGCCCCCGACGGCGCTCCGCCAGAGCCCCGACGGCCCTCCGACGGCGCTTCGAAGCCCCCTCCCGAGCCCCGCACACCCCTGTGGGCCGTTCCTCCCCGGTCATCCGGTGTTCGATTACTTGCCTGGTTACGGCCACTCTCCACAGATTCGGCGACTTTCTTCCGTCCACATCCTGGGGACTGTGGAGTTGTCCCGAACTGCGTCCACAGGGAAGCTGGTTCCTCGCCTTCCGCCCAGTTCAGGGGGCTGTGGAATCGTGGATGAACGATCTCCACAGGTTGTGGAAAACGTGCGGCTCCACAGCCTGTGCAAAAAGTTGTCCACCGGCAGCCCACAGGCTGAGGGCGGTTGTCCCCAGCGATCCGCCGCTTCTCCACATGGCTGTCCACTGTTCGGCAACCCGACGCACCCGCTCACCGCGTCGAGTGAAAGCCGTCACAGGAAGCTGCCGGGTTGGGGTGTGGGAAACGTGGGTATTCCTGGGGACACAGCTGGGGAGAACTGCCCTCGTCCTGTGGGCGACGTGTGCAGAACTTTCTGTTCTCCACAGACAGGCCCGGTTGTCCACTGCCTCCACCCACAGGGCCGGTGGATAAAAAACCTGCGCTGAGCTGCGCAAACGGGGTTATCCACGGTATCCACAGGCCCTACTACTACTCCCGACTAGAGAGAGTTCGGCAATCGCTTTGAAGCGGGGGCTGTGCACAACTTGCCGTCTCGCCTCCGGCTGCCGCCCGGACCGACTTGACCCCGACGGGCACCTACTGTCAGTGCGGTGCGTCAGACTGGTCCCCGGTGTCCTTCCCTCGGCAGTGGGCGGTGACACCGAGTCGGAGGACTCAGTAGCAACAGCAGGAGGCGGCTTACGGTGAAGATCCGGGTGGAACGCGACGTACTCGCGGAGGCAGTGGCGTGGGCTGCACGCAGCCTCCCGGCCCGTCCGCCGGCGCCTGTCCTCGCCGGCCTGCTGCTCAAGGCCGAGGACGGCCAGCTGAGCCTGTCGAGCTTCGACTACGAGGTCTCCGCACGGGTGAACGTCGAGGCGGAGGTCGAGGAGGAGGGCACCGTCCTCGTCTCCGGCCGGCTGCTCGCCGACATCTCCCGCGCCCTCCCCAACCGGCCGGTGGAGATTTCCACAGACGGTGTACGGGCGACGGTGGTCTGTGGCTCCTCGCGATTCACACTCCACACCCTGCCTGTGGAGGAGTACCCGGCGCTGCCGCAGATGCCGAACGCGACCGGCACCGTCCCCGGCGAGGTCTTCGCCGCCGCCGTCTCCCAGGTGGCCATCGCCGCCGGCCGTGACGACACGCTCCCGGTGCTCACCGGTGTGCGCATCGAGATCGAGGGCGACACGGTCACCCTGGCCTCCACCGACCGCTACCGCTTCGCGGTCCGCGAGTTCCTGTGGAAGCCGGAGAACCCGGACGCCTCCGCCGTCGCCCTGGTCCCGGCCAAGACGCTGCTGGACACCGCGAAGTCGCTGGGCGCCGGGGACAGCGTCACGCTGGCGCTGTCCGGCGCCGGCGCCGGTGAGGGACTGATCGGTTTCGAGGGGGCCGGGCGGCGCACGACCACGCGTCTGCTCGAGGGCGACCTGCCGAAGTACCGGACGCTGTTCCCGACCGAGTTCAACTCCGTCGCCGTGATCGAGACCGCGCCGTTCGTCGAGGCGGTCAAGCGTGTGGCCCTGGTCGCCGAGCGGAACACCCCGGTGCGGCTGAGCTTCGAGCAGGGCGTGCTGATCCTGGAGGCCGGTTCCAGCGACGACGCACAGGCTGTGGAAAGGGTCGACGCGCAGCTCGAGGGCGACGACATCTCGATCGCTTTCAACCCGACGTTCCTGCTGGACGGTCTCAGCGCGATCGACTCGCCGGTGGCGCAGCTGTCGTTCACGACGTCCACCAAGCCGGCGCTGCTCAGCGGCAAGCCGGCGCTGGACGCCGAGGCCGACGACGCGTACAAGTACCTGATCATGCCGGTGCGCCTCAGCGGCTGACGTCGTCCACAGCTGTGCACAGTGCCGGGCTCCCTCTGTGGATGTCCGGCACTGTGGCCGGCAGCCGTGTGGACCCAGCGCCGGCACATCGAAAAACCGCAGGTCAAGGGCAGTAACGCATGAGCGCGTATGCCCACAGCTGTGCATGAGCGTCCGGGTTTAGGCTCGGCTCGGCACTCAGGTGCCTGACACGCCATACAGCGACCTAAGGAACACAACTGATGGAGCTCGGTCTCGTCGGCCTCGGCAAGATGGGCGGCAACATGCGCGAGCGGATCCGCCGCGCCGGCCACACCGTCATCGGATACGACCGCAACGCCGACCTCGCGGACGTCCACAGCCTTGAAGAGCTTGTGGGCAAGCTCAGCGGCCCGCGGGTGGTCTGGGTGATGGTCCCGGCCGGCGAGCCCACCCAGTCGACCATCGACCAGCTCGCCGAGCTGCTGGAGCCCGGTGACGTGGTCGTGGACGGCGGCAACTCCCGCTGGACGGACGACGAGAAGCACGCCGAGGAGCTGGCGGCCAAGGGCATAGGCTTCGTCGACTGCGGTGTCTCCGGCGGAGTCTGGGGCCTGGAGAACGGGTACGCGCTGATGTACGGCGGCGACGCCGAGAACGTCGCCAAGGTGCAGCCGGTCTTCGACGCGCTGAAGCCGGAGGGCGACTTCGGCTCGGTGCACGCCGGCAAGGTCGGTGCGGGCCACTTCGCGAAGATGGTCCACAACGGCATCGAGTACGCCATGATGCAGGCCTACGCCGAGGGCTGGGAGCTGCTGGAGAAGGTCGACTCCGTGGAGAACGTCCGCGAGGTCTTCCGCTCCTGGCAGGAGGGCACGGTCATCCGCTCCTGGCTGCTCGACCTCGCGGTCAACGCCCTGGACGAGGACCAGCACCTGGAGGGCCTGCGCGGTTATGCACAGGACTCCGGTGAGGGACGCTGGACTGTGGAGGCCGCGATCGACAACGCGGTGCCGCTGCCGGCGATCACCGCGTCGCTGTTCGCGCGGTTCGCCTCCCGGCAGGACGACTCGCCGCAGATGAAGATGATCGCCGCGCTGCGCAACCAGTTCGGTGGCCACGCCGTAGAGAAGAAGTAGGCCTTTCGCCGGGCCGATGGAGAAACAGGGAGGTCGGCGGGACGACCATGCACGTCACGCATCTTTCGCTGGCCGACTTCCGCTCGTACGCCCGGGCCGAGGTCCCGCTCGACCCGGGCGTCACCGCCTTCGTCGGCCCCAACGGGCAGGGCAAGACCAACCTCGTGGAGGCGGTCGGGTACCTGGCGACCCTCGGCAGCCACCGGGTCGCCTCCGACGCCCCCCTCGTCCGCATGGGCGCCGAGCGTGCCGTCGTCCGGGCGCAGGTCCGGCAGGGCGACCGGCAGCAGCTGATCGAGCTGGAGCTGAACCCGGGCAAGGCCAACCGGGCCCGCATCAACCGGTCCTCCCAGGTCAGGCCGCGCGATGTGCTGGGGATCGTACGGACCGTGCTGTTCGCGCCCGAGGATCTCGCGCTGGTGAAGGGGGACCCCGGTGAGCGGCGGCGGTTCCTGGACGAGCTGATCACCGCGCGCTCCCCGCGGATGGCGGGCGTGCGCTCCGACTACGAGCGGGTGCTCAAGCAGCGCAACACCCTGCTCAAGACGGCCGCGCTCGCGCGCCGGCACGGCGGCCGGAGGGGGGCAACCGCCGGGCGGGCGGAGCCGGGCCCGGGGGCGGATCTGGTCACCCTCGACGTGTGGGACCAGCACCTCGCGCGCGCGGGCGCGGAGCTGCTCGCCCAGCGGATGGACCTCATCGCCGCGCTGCAGCCGCTGGCCGACAAGGCGTACGAGCAGCTGGCGCCCGGCGGGGGTCCGGTCGCGCTGGAGTACAAGCCGTCCGCGCCCGGCGAGGCCCACACGCGCGAGGACCTGTACGCCCAGCTCATGGCGGCGCTGACGGAGGCGCGCAAGCAGGAGATCGAGCGGGGCGTCACCCTCGTGGGCCCGCACCGTGACGATCTGGTCCTCAGACTCGGTCAGCTGCCCGCCAAGGGGTACGCCTCGCACGGCGAGTCCTGGTCCTACGCCCTGGCCCTGCGGCTGGCCTCGTACGACCTGCTGCGGGCCGAGGGCAACGAACCGGTGCTGATCCTGGACGACGTCTTCGCCGAGCTGGACGCCCGCCGCCGGGAACGGCTCGCGGAACTGGTCGCGCCCGGCGAGCAGGTGCTGGTCACCGCCGCCGTGGACGACGACGTGCCCCATGTGCTGGCCGGCGCCCGGTACGCGGTGGCCGACGGGACGGTGGAGCGCGTATGAGCACCGACGAACCCGCCTCCGGCGCCCGGAAGAACGCCCCGGACAACGCCCGGAGCGCGCAGGAGCCCTCCGGTGTCGACCTCGCGCGCGTGGCGCTGCGCGCCGCGAAGGAGCAGGCACGCGCGCGTGGGGACGCGGCGCGGCAGAAGAAGCAGGCGCGGCGGGGCGGCGGCCTGCGCTCCGGCGCGCGCGCCGACGGACGCGATCCGATGGCGCTGGGCGCGGCGATCAACCGGCTGATCAACGAGCGCGGCTGGGAGACCCCGGCCGCGGTCGGCGGGGTGATGGGCCGCTGGCCGCAGATCGTCGGCGAGGACCTGGCCAAGCACTGCGTGCCGCAGCGGTACGACGAGGACGAGCGGGTGCTGACCGTCCAGTGCGACTCGACGGCCTGGGCGACGCAGCTGCGGGTGCTGGCCCCGGCGCTGGTGGCCCGGCTCAACGAGGATCTCGGACACGGCAGCGTACGGATGATCAAGGTGCTCAACCCCGGCGGCCCGGCCCGCCGCTACGGCCCGCTGCGGGCCCCGGGGAGCACCGGGCCCGGCGATACGTACGGGTGACGTACCTCACGTCTCGGGGTTGCCGCGGCGTGCCGTCGTGCCTGCGTACACAGGTGTGGATCACCGCCGGATCGCGCCCGGAGCGCCTTCTGACCCCCGAGTAGCCAAGGGTTGACGGCTCGAAGCGCTGAGTGCCGCTGTGAGCCGCTTGGAGCCCCCATCCGTATATCGGGACCCGGCCGAGACCGGTTGAGGGCGGCACATGGGGGCTCAGGTGCCCGCAAACCCCCATCGATGTCAGTGCTACCGGTAGACTGGAAGACAATCCCGCCCCAATGTGGGGACCGCCCGGGAAAAGCTGAGCAACGCTGATCAAGGCTTACCAACGCAACATGCCGCAGCCGCTCCGGCAACCTGCCGACGAGCCCGGCTCGTGCTGTGCCAGAAAGGGCGCTTCGTGGCCGATTCCGGCAACCCCAACGAGAACATCCCGTCCACCGACGCCGGCGTGAACGCCGAGGCCACCGCCTCCGCGTCCTACGACGCCAGCGCCATCACCGTGCTCGAAGGGCTGGACGCGGTCCGCAAGCGGCCCGGCATGTACATCGGCTCCACGGGCGAGCGCGGTCTGCACCACCTGGTGTACGAGGTCGTCGACAACTCGGTCGACGAGGCGCTGGCGGGTTACGCGGACACCATCGACGTGACGATCCTCGCCGACGGCGGCGTGCGCGTCGTCGACAACGGCCGAGGCATCCCGGTGGGCATCGTGCCCTCCGAGGGCAAGCCGGCCGTCGAGGTCGTGCTGACCGTGCTGCACGCGGGCGGCAAGTTCGGCGGCGGCGGGTACGCCGTCTCCGGCGGTCTGCACGGTGTCGGCGTCTCCGTCGTGAACGCCCTTTCGTCCAAGGTCTCCGTGGAGGTCAGGACCGACGGGCACCGCTGGACGCAGGACTACAAGATGGGCGTCCCGACGGCCCCGCTGGCCAAGCACGAGGCGATCGAGCAGACCGGCACGTCGGTCACCTTCTGGGCCGACCCGGAGATCTTCGAGACCACCGAGTACTCCTTCGAGACGCTGTCCCGGCGCTTCCAGGAGATGGCGTTCCTCAACAAGGGCCTGACGATCAAGCTCACCGACGAGCGTGAGTCGGCGAAGGCGGTCGCCGGTGCGGACGAGGCGGGCGCCGACGAGAAGGCCGAGGTCAAGACCGTCACGTACCACTACGAGGGCGGCATCGTCGACTTCGTGAAGTACCTCAACTCCCGCAAGGGGGACGCGGTGCACGCCACGGTCATCGACCTGGAGGCCGAGGACAGGGACAAGAGCCTGTCCCTCGAGGTCGCCATGCAGTGGAACAGCGGCTACAGCGAGGGCGTGTACTCCTTCGCGAACATCATCCACACCCACGAGGGCGGTACGCACGAGGAGGGCTTCCGCGCGGCCCTGACCTCCCTCATCAACAAGTACGCGCGCGACAAGAAGCTGCTGCGCGAGAAGGACGACAACCTCACCGGTGACGACATCCGTGAGGGTCTGACCGCGATCATCTCGGTCAAGCTGAGCGAGCCGCAGTTCGAGGGCCAGACGAAGACCAAGCTGGGCAACACGGAGGCCAAGACCTTCGTGCAGAAGGCGGTCTACGAGCACCTCAACGACTGGCTGGACCGCAACCCGGTCGAGGCCGCGGACATCGTCCGCAAGGGCATCCAGGCGGCCACCGCGCGCGTGGCGGCCCGCAAGGCCCGCGACCTGACCCGCCGCAAGGGCCTGCTGGAGTCGGCGTCCCTGCCCGGCAAGCTGTCCGACTGCCAGTCGAACGACCCCACCAAGTGCGAGATCTTCATCGTCGAGGGTGACTCCGCCGGCGGCTCGGCCAAGTCCGGCCGCAACCCGCAGTACCAGGCGATCCTCCCGATCCGCGGCAAGATCCTGAACGTCGAGAAGGCCCGGATCGACAAGATCCTCCAGAACCAGGAGATCCAGGCGCTGATCTCGGCCTTCGGCACGGGTGTGCACGAGGACTTCGACATCGAGAAGCTCCGCTATCACAAGATCATCCTGATGGCGGACGCCGACGTCGACGGCCAGCACATCAGCACCCTGCTGCTGACCTTCCTGTTCCGCTTCATGCGGCCGCTCGTCGAGGCCGGGCACGTGTACCTGTCCCGACCCCCGCTGTACAAGATCAAGTGGGGCCGCGACGACGTGGAGTACGCCTACTCGGACCGTGAGCGCGACGCACTGATCGAGATGGGCCGCCAGCGCGGCAAGCGCGTCCGCGAGGACTCCATCCAGCGCTTCAAGGGTCTCGGCGAGATGAACGCCGAGGAGCTGCGCGTGACCACGATGGACCAGGAGCACCGGGTCCTCGGCCAGGTCACCCTGGACGACGCCGCCCAGGCCGACGACCTGTTCTCGGTCCTCATGGGCGAGGACGTCGAGGCCCGCCGCCAGTTCATCCAGCGAAACGCCAAGGACGTCCGCTTCCTCGACATCTGAGTCGGTCTCAGCTGACCGCACCAGGAAGGATCCTCACCAGCAATGGCCGACGAGAACACCCCCGTCACCCCCGAAGAGGGCGGCGAAATCGTGATGCGTGTCGAGCCCGTCGGGCTCGAGACGGAGATGCAGCGTTCGTACCTCGACTACGCGATGTCCGTCATCGTGTCCCGTGCGCTGCCCGACGTCCGGGACGGTCTCAAGCCCGTCCACCGCCGTGTGCTGTACGCGATGTACGACGGCGGCTACCGCCCCGAGCGCGGCTTCTACAAGTGCGCCCGTGTCGTCGGCGACGTCATGGGCAACTACCACCCGCACGGCGACTCCTCCATCTACGACGCGCTGGTGCGCCTCGCCCAGCCGTGGTCGATGCGGATGCCGCTGGTGGACTCGAACGGCAACTTCGGCTCCCCGGGCAACGACCCGGCGGCGGCGATGCGCTACACCGAGTGCAAGATGGCGCCGCTGTCCATGGAGATGGTCCGGGACATCGACGAGGAGACCGTCGACTTCACGGACAACTACGACGGCCGCTCCCAGGAGCCGACCGTCCTGCCGGCCCGCTTCCCGAACCTGCTGATCAACGGCTCCGCCGGTATCGCGGTCGGCATGGCCACCAACATCCCGCCGCACAACCTGCGCGAGGTCGCGGCCGGCGCCCAGTGGTACCTGGAGAACCCGGACGTCTCGCACGAGGAGCTGCTGGACGCGCTCATGGAGCGCATCAAGGGCCCCGACTTCCCGACCGGCGCGCTCGTCGTGGGCCGCAAGGGCATCGAGGAGGCGTACCGCACCGGCCGCGGCTCGATCACGATGCGCGCGGTGGTCGAGGTCGAGGAGATCCAGGGCCGCCAGTGCCTGGTGGTCACCGAGCTGCCGTACCAGGTGAACCCCGACAACCTGGCCCAGAAGATCGCCGACCTGGTCAAGGACGGCAAGATCGGCGGCATCGCGGACGTCCGCGACGAGACGTCGTCCCGCACGGGCCAGCGCCTGGTGATCGTCCTCAAGCGGGACGCGGTCGCCAAGGTCGTGCTGAACAACCTGTACAAGCACACCGACCTCCAGACGAACTTCGGCGCCAACATGCTGGCGCTGGTCGACGGCGTGCCGCGCACGCTGTCCCTGGACGCGTTCATCCGCCACTGGGTGACGCACCAGATCGAGGTCATCGTCCGGCGGACCCGCTTCCGCCTGCGCAAGGCCGAGGAGCGCGCCCACATCCTGCGCGGCCTGCTGAAGGCCCTGGACGCCATCGACGAGGTCATCGCGCTGATCCGGCGCAGTGAGACCGTCGACGTCGCGCGCACCGGCCTGATGGGCCTCCTGGAGATCGACGAGATCCAGGCGAACGCCATCCTCGAGATGCAGCTGCGCCGGCTGGCCGCCCTGGAGCGCCAGAAGATCGTCCAGGAGCACGATGAACTCCAGGCGAAGATCAACGAGTACAACGAGATCCTCGCCTCGCCGGTCCGCCAGCGCGGGATCGTCAGCGAGGAGCTGGCCGCGATCGTCGAGAAGTACGGCGACGACCGCCAGACCAAGCTGATCCCGTACGAGGGCGACATGTCCATCGAGGACCTGATCGCCGAGGAGGACATCGTCGTCACCGTCTCGCGCGGCGGTTACGTCAAGCGGACGAAGACGGACGACTACCGGGCGCAGAAGCGCGGCGGCAAGGGTGTGCGCGGCACGAAGCTGAAGGAAGACGACATCGTCGACCACTTCTTCGTCTCCACCACGCACCACTGGCTGCTGTTCTTCACCAACAAGGGCCGGGTGTACCGGGCCAAGGCGTACGAGCTGCCCGAGGCCGGCCGGGACGCGCGCGGCCAGCACGTGGCGAACCTGCTGGCCTTCCAGCCGGACGAGGCGATCGCCGAGATCCTCGCGATCCGCGACTACGAGGCGGCGCCCTACCTGGTGCTCGCCACCAAGTCCGGTCTGGTCAAGAAGACGCCTCTGAAGGATTACGATTCGCCCCGCTCCGGCGGTGTCATCGCGATCAACCTGCGCGAGCGCGAGGACGGCTCGGACGACGAGCTGATCGGTGCCGAGCTGGTCTCGGCCGACGACGATCTGCTGCTGATCAGCAGGAAGGCGCAGTCGATCCGGTTCACCGCCTCGGACGACTCCCTGCGCCCGATGGGCCGTGCCACCTCGGGTGTCAAGGGGATGAGTTTCCGGGAGGGCGACGAGCTTCTCTCGATGAATGTTGTTCGACCCGGTACGTTCGTGTTCACTGCCACCGACGGTGGGTACGCGAAGCGGACCGCCGTCGACGAGTACCGCGTCCAGGGCCGCGGTGGCCTCGGTATCAAGGCCGCCAAGATCGTGGAGGACCGTGGTTCACTCGTCGGCGCGCTGATTGTCGAGGAGAACGACGAAATCCTCGCGATCACCCTCTCCGGCGGTGTGATTCGTACGCGAGTCAACGAGGTCAGGGAGACGGGCCGTGACACCATGGGCGTCCAACTGATCAACCTGGGCAAGCGCGATGCCGTGGTCGGTATCGCACGTAACGCCGAGGCCGGGCGCGAGGCGGAGGAAGTCGACGGCGATGTGGTCGTGGACGAGGCCGTCGAGGGTGCCGCGACCGCCGGCACGGACGAGGGTGAGGCACCCTCGGCCGAGTAGCACGAGGAGTGAGTCATCGTGAGCGGAGCCACGGGCGCCGGATCGGCCGGTACCTCCACGGGTACGGAAGCGGACGGCGGCGGCCGTGGCTCCGCCGCGCGTGCGGCGAGTGCGAACGACCCGCACACGACCAACCTGAAGCCGGTGAAGGCTTCCGTGGCGGATGCTTCCGGCACGCAGGAATCCCAGCAGGCATCCCAGGGGGCAACTGTGACGGACACCCGAGGCCCGGCCGCGGCCGGTGACGCGCGGTCGGCGTCTCCGCTTCCCGGTGAGCGGCGCCCGGAGCAGCCCGGCGGGCCGTACCACCCGCCGCAGGCCTATCCGGCGCAGGCCCCCACCGGGGCGGTCCGCAAGCCACGGACCGGGGTGCGGACGGCGCCGCGGACCCGCAAGGCGCGGCTGCGGGTGGCCAAGGCCGACCCGTGGTCGGTGATGAAGGTCAGCTTCCTGCTCTCCATCGCGCTCGGCATCTGCACCGTCGTCGCCTCGGCGGTGCTGTGGATGGTCATGGACGCGATGGGCGTGTTCTCGACGGTCGGCGGCACCATCTCGGAGGCGACGGGTTCGAACGAGGCGAACGGGTTCGACCTCCAGGCGTTCCTGTCCCTCCCCCACGTCCTGATGTTCGCGACGATCATCGCGGTCATCGACGTGGTGCTGGCCACGGCGCTCGCGACGCTCGGCGCGTTCATCTACAACCTCTCCGCGGGTTTCGTGGGCGGCATCGAGCTGACCCTGGCCGAGGACGAGTGACGGCGTCCGAGATCGGCCGCGGGGCCCTGACCTGATGGTCCTCCGACAACCGATTTTGGGACTGGCGTGGTCGTGCGCTAATCTTCAGGAGTCAGCGCGCGGGACACACACCGCAAGGCGCGGCGGGGCTATAGCTCAGTTGGTTAGAGCGCATCCCTGATAAGGATGAGGCCACAGGTTCAAATCCTGTTAGCCCCACAGTGGCGTAACGCCAGGTCAGACGGCCGGTAGATCCTCTCAATCTACCGGCCGTCTACATTTGTGGATCTTGGTATCCCGCTACTACCCCGTAACCTCTTCACCGGCGAGCGCGGGGCAGTGCTGTAAAAAGCTGGTGCTGCGAAACCGGGTGCCCGCCCTCTACTGTTGCAGCAGGACGCCCCCCGTCGATTCTCGCGACGGGGGGCGTCCGTGTTCCGGTTGGGGCCTCCCGAGCACCCGACCGGAAGATCACGTTACAGCTGGGCTTCACCCCCAGCCGATGTCGCCGGCTGTGGTGGCGGAAGGTGATGGCGTGGGGTCCGGCGCGACCACACCCCAGCCGATGTCTCCCGCCGTCCCGGGGTGAGACCCAGCAGTCCCTCCCAGGTTCGCCAGGATCAGTGCCGCCAGTGCCACCAGGAGAGCGGCCGCCGCAAGGCGGATCTTCGACATAGACACCTCACAAATCGAACGCACTTCCGGCGACGTCACCGAAAGTTAGAGTCGCATGTGCGACGGGTGAGGTTCCAGCGGCACGGCGTGCGGAAAACTGCATATGCAGAATTCCGCACGCGGAACAGGGGGCAGACGTGAGCGAGTTGGACAAGGCGGGTACCGAATCACGCCTCACCGAGGAAGACTTCGCCGTCTACCAGCTGATCGCCGAAGGAGCACCACCACCGAACGGGTACGACGTCGGTCGGCTCCTCGCCCTCCGCCTGATCGACGCTGACCCCTACTCACCCGGCGGGTACATCGCCCACGACCCCCGCGGCGCTGCCCAGGGCCTCACCACGCGCATCCGGAACGACCTCCAGCGCCTGGTCGACTACGTCTCCCAGATCCCTGCCCTGGAGCGCCTCGCCGATCACTGGGACCCACACCGCCTCTACGGCGGACCCGGTTCCGAGTACCTCGCAAGCGCCGCTCAGATGAACGCCCGCCTGGGCGAGATCGGCGCCGCCGCCGCGAGCGAGTTCTGCGCCATCCAGCCCGGCGAGCCGGCCGACCGAGACCCGGCAATCCTGCGCCTAGGCGTCGAACGCACCCGCACGGCCCTCCAGCGTGGCGTCACCGTCCGCTCCATCTATCACCGCAGTGCCCACGAGCACCCCCAGACCCGCGAGTACATCGAGGCCATGACGGCCGACGGGGCCGAAGTGCGGGCGTCGACCTTGCCCGGCCCCCGGATCGTTTTGATCGATAAGCGGCACCTTTTCATCGACAACCACGTCATCGACGGTGGCGAGGGCAACTCCGGGTGGCACGTCTTCGACCGCGCGGCAGTCATGTGGGTGCGCGCCGTTTTCGACCTCTTCTGGAACCACGCCACGCGCTGGGCTGATCTCTGTCGGACGGCCGCGGCCGGCCCGCTCACCCAGCGCCAGTGGCGCATCCTTCGGGAGCTGGACGCCGGGTACTCCTCCCAGCAGGTGGGCCCGCGCATCGGCTTGAGCCGCCGAGCCGTCGACAAGGAACTGGCAGCCATCCGCGAGGCCCTGGGCTGCGCCACGATGTACCAGGTCATGGCCTGGTACGGACGCTCGAACAAGGACGAGTCGGGATCAAGCTGAGGAGCTTCTGTGGTCGCCCCACTTACCCTCTGTGGTTCGCGCGACGCTCTGTGTACAGTGCAGGCAGGGGAGGCGGACGTGGTGATTCCGACCGCCTGACGCACAGCCCCAAGCAAGCCCGGTCGGCCACTCGGGAGGGTTCCGGCCGGAAGGACGCCCCCTGCCGCGCGAGATACGGCAGGGGGCGTCACAACGCAGAAGACCGCCCCGCCCTCCAACACGGAGAGCGGGGCGGCTGCGCTCAGCCAGAGGCGAACGCTCAGGGGCCGGCGGACGCACATCACGCGGCCCCTGTTCTTTCCAACCGGCCACAGGCCGGCCCGGCCTTTGTGGTTGCGGAACACTCCCCCGAGATCGACACCCTGATCCGGATCGCCGATGCGATTGGCGTACCCCTCAAGAACTCGTTAGGTGAGCGGCCGTCCCCGACGGGGGCGGAGACGGCCGCTCGTCTGTCCGTGCCCGGCGCTGTCGGCGACGCTGCCGGACACGGGGCCTACTCGAACCACACGGTGCCAGTTGTGTCCGTGAGTGACTGCCGACCGGTGTAGTAGTCCTCGTGACGCCGGTCGGTGTGGGGCCGCCTGGTGCAAAACGCCCTGCCGTTCTGGTGTTCAAGACCACAGTAGCCAGCTGTGCGGCGGGCCGATTGCGCTGCCTGCGCTTTCCGCGTTGCGAAGTCCTTCACCGCCGGCACTCCCGCTGAAGGCGGTACAGTCCGCGGCCGATGGCGCAGTCTGCGGCGGTCTCCTCGGCGGCGCACAGCAGGCACGTGGCGCCGTGGTCGAGGAGGCCGCGGTGGGCGCGGTTGGCGATGCAGGGCCGACAGGCGCGCGGGAACCAGCTCGTACCGTCGGCTGCCTGTCGCTCGCCCAAGTCCACGGCTGTGACCGTGGTGAGCGGGGTGTTGTCCCAAATACAGGTAGCGCCACGGCGCTGCTGCTCGGACAGGTCGCCAGGGTCCGGAAGGGGTAGTAACGCTGGCACGTCGACAGCCCGCGGAGTCATAGTCATGAGACGCTCCCGTCTCCGGCGGGCGCTTCCGGATCGGCTGCGTGGATCAGCTGGCGGAGCGCGCCGTAATAGATCTCGTGGTCGACTGTGGCCGGCAGGATCGTCGCCAGGTGGCCCGTGAGGACCGGGTAGTCCTCAGGGTCCAGCGCGGCGAGGGCTCGGCGAGTGGCAGCCTGAGCTGATTTCGGGTCGCGGTGGTCCACGAAGCTCGCGCAGCCGAGCGTCAGCAGGTACAAGCGCCGGTAGGTGACGATCGCCTCGTGCGATGTCATGCCAGCCGCAAGTGAGTCGGCGAGCTGCGGTTCCACCAAGCGCTTGAGCAACTGCGGGCCGAGCCATGGCCGGGCGCCGCGCAGGGCAACCAGGCCCGGGTGAGCGGTGAGTAGTTCATAGAGGGCGGTGAACCGCTGCTCGGTTGCGGTGGCCCAGCTGGTGCCGGACGGAATGTCCGGCAGGCGGCCGGCGAGGTAGTCAGTGACGAGGTCCAGCAGTCCGGCCACGTCGGTGCAGCGGCGTTGCAGGGCGGCGACGGAGATGTCGAGTGCTGCGGCCAGGGTGCGGAAGCTGAGCGCGGCATGCCCTTCCTGATCGACGATCAGGAGGGCTTGTTCTGCGATGCGTTCAGGTGTTGCGAGATCAAGGGAAACGGATTGCCGTGGCATGCGGGCCAGCGTACGGTACAGCGTATCGCTACGCTAGGCTTACGGCCCTTCACGGAGGCGACATGTCACGCACTACGGCCCTCGACCCGCTGTTCACCGCAGTGGACACCGCAGCCTTCACCGACCGGCACCTCGCCAATCTCGCAGCGGGCACCCTCGCCGCTGTGCGTGTACCCGACTTCCTCGGCAACGCAGCCTGCCGGGCGGCGCTGTCGGCACTGGACCGGCTGCCCACCACCGACTACGACCCCGGCCGGGTACCCACCCCGATCGTCCGCTTCGGCCCCGCGCTCAACGACTACCGCGACCAGGACGGCCACTTAGACGCCGAGCGGTACTGGCGCGACGCTGAAGCCGCCCGGGTCGCCTGGCATCGTGCCGCCCTACGCCCGGACCCGATCGCCGTGTCCATGGGACACCTCAGCGCCGCCTGGGGCGCCGCCCTTGCCCCCGCCACGATCAACGGCCGCGCAGTCTTCGGCGGCACCCTCCGAGAGATCAACGCCGGCGCCCTCATCCACTACGACGACATCAACCGCGAGTACCCCACCGGGCTCTTCGACCAGGAGGTCATTGCGCAACTCGCCTTCAACGTATGGGTGGCCGTCCCCCCCACCGGCGGCGCCACCACCGTCTGGCGCCACCGCTGGGAGCCGGCCGACGACCACCACCGGCAGGCGTACGGGTACCGATCCGAGACCGTCGAGCACTGCCAGCACGTGACCCTGACCCCGAAGCTCGGCGACGGGCTGCTGTTCAACCCGGCGAACTTCCACGCAGTCGAGCCGAACCCCGACGGACGCCGCATCGCCTTCGCGTTCTTCCTCGGGCTGACCACCACCGGCCAGCTCATCACCTGGTCCTGACCCCTCACCCCAGGAGCACCCACGTGCAGCGCCTCACGTACGGCGACATCAAGGCCGCCACCGATCGGATCGCCGGACGCATCCGCCCCGTCACCCTCGCCCAGCTCGACCCGGGCGCGATCCGCACCGGTCACCGCGACCCCCTGGACGACCGGCCCGAACAGCCCTGTGAGGTCTGGCTGGCCCTGGAGTACATGCAGCACACCGGCAGCTTCAAGGCCCGAGGTGCGGTGAACTTTCTGCGGGCCCACCAGGAGCAGGGCAGCCTTCCCGATGCCGGGGTGACCATCGCCTCGGGCGGGAACGCGGGCCTGGCCTGTGCCTGGGCCGCGAGAGAGCAGGGCGTGAACGCGACGGTCTTCCTGCCGGAGGCGGCACCCGACGTGAAGGTGTCCAAGCTGCGGGCCTACGGCGCCGATGTCCGCCTGGTGGGCTCGGAGTACGCCGAGGCCGCCGCGGCGTGCGAGGAGTTCGCCCAGTCCACGGGAGCGCTGCCCTCACACGCCTACGACCATCCGCTGATCGCTGCCGGGGCCGGCACCCTCTTGGAGGAGATCCGCCAGCAGATCCCTGGCCTGGACACCGTGGTTGTAGCGGTCGGCGGCGGCGGCCTGTTCACCGGTGTCGCAACGGCTGCTCAGCACCACGGCCTCCGCACCATCGCAGTGGAGCCCGAGCACTGCCGCGCGCTGAATGCTGCCGTCGAGGCCGGCCAGTTGATCGACGTCGCTGTCGAGTCCGTCGCCGCTGACTCCCTCGGAGCGCGCCGTACCTCTGCCATGGCCCTGCACGCGGCCCAGGACGACCGCACGCATTCGGTGGTCGTGCCGGACTCCGAAATCGTCCGTGCTCGCCAACTGCTGTGGGACCACCGACGCATCGCTGTCGAGCATGGCGCGGCGGCCGCGCTTGCAGCACTCACGTCGCCGGACCAGCACACGCCCGACCGGGACGCTCCTCGGCGGTCCTTGACGTGGGGGACCAGCTACCGGCCGGCCTGCGGCGAGAAGGTCTGTGTGGTCCTTTGCGGGGCCAACACCGATCCGAGCGATCTGGTCCGGGCGGCGAAACCCTGATTCAACAGCCTGTAGGACAGTCGGCCCCGCCTTGTGCGGGGGCCGACGTGCTGCTGGCAGTCAACTTGCCGTCGCCGAACCCGGGCATGACGAAACGGCCCTCGCCCTCCCGTAGGAGGACGAGGGCCGGGGTTGGTGCGGGCGGTGGTCGTCATGCGATGCGGCGCCGCTCGGCGGGCAGGCCGAGGATGCCGGCGGACCGCGCGGGCGTAGGCGTGTCGTCGGGTGAGGGCGCGGTGTTGCGGCGGCAGACCAGCGCGTCGGGATCCCAAGCGGGCGCCTGGACGCTGTACCCGTCGGGGCAGGTCTGGCCGTCCTTGCCTGGCGATCCCGCAGGCCCGGTGGGGCCCGGTGGTCCCGCCGGCCCGGGGTCCCCCTGAGGACCTGGTGGTCCAGCGGCACCGGCCGGGCCAGTGGCGCCGACGGCCCCCGGCTCACCGTCCGCTCGGGGTGTGCCTGCGACGCCGTCAGCTCCATCGCCTCCATGAGTGCCGGCGGCACCCGTCTCCCCGGGCGAGCCGGACGGTCCTCGAGGACCGGGCGCGCCGCGCTCCCCTGGCGGACCGGGCTCGCCCGGCGGTCCCGGTGGGCCGGTTACCGAAGCCCCCGGCTCACCACGGCTGCCGGGTGGTCCGGCGGTCGGTGTTCCGCCCATGGCTTCGACTTGTCGGGCCAGCGCATCCCTGGCGCTGTTCGCGGTGTGCAGGTCGCTCGACAAGGCCACCACCTGGACGGCGAGCCAGCCCATGAACCCGGCGATCACGAGGCCGGTTGCCGCGATCAGCCACTCTGCCCGCGGCAGTCGCCACCGGTGCCCACGGCGAGCCCTGTGCACGGACCTCACTTCGCCACCACCGCCCACACTGCGATCGCCGCGGACAGGAGCCCCATGAGGACAGGCAGGACCATCTGGTAGAGGCGGGCCTGCCGTTCACGCTCACGCCGGTCTCGCTCGGCCAGCTGGTACTGCTCGAAGGCGGTCTCCAAGCTGTCCCGGGCGTCCGCGACCTTCTGCACTTCCTGGCCCAGGGCTGTGATGCGCTGGTCGGTGTAGGCGGACTGGAGGGTGTAGACCTCGGTGGAGACGACCTTGTCGAGGCGGGCGTTGATGCCCTGCCCCATGACCTGGATCTCCTGGCGCAGGGCCGCGACTGCGCGCCCGAGTTCGCCGACACTCAGCTCGTCGGGCACGTGCCGCTCCTATCCGGTCAGACGCCCTTGGCGAGCGAGGCGCTGTTCTTCGCGCCGAAGGCCCGCGCGAGCATCCCCTTGATCAGGGACACCGCGGCGGCAAGCCCTGCGGCGCCCATGGTCTGCCAGAAGCTGGCGTGGAACATGTCGGCCGGGCCGGCCGCGACACCGACTGCGCACGCGGCCCCGACGAACGTCGCGCCGACGCGCTCGGCCAAGTCCTTGGCGTAGGCGGCGCCCGTCTTCACGACGGTGTCGACGTCGCCGGGCAGGTTGAGCTGGGACATGGGTTCCTCGATTCAGACGGGCTGCGCCAGCTGGCGGCAGCCGATGACGGTCCCGGAGGCGTTGCGGACCTCGCGGTAGGGGACGAGGAGGTCGCTGCGCCGGTCGGCGAGCGCGAGAGCGACGACGAGGGAGACGATGTAGCGGACGCCGTCCCGTTTCGGCGGCAGGTCGCGCGCGTGGCCGTACTCGACCAGCTCGACTCCGTCACAGGTGCCTAGCTCGATCGTGGCCAGCCGGGCGGGCGTGGCCTCGGGCGGGATGTCTGCGCGCAGGTGAAGGTCGAGGACGTCGCTGCCGTCCTCGCGCTCGTCGGCGTAGAGGCGGATCGGGTGCGGGGTCAGGTTGAGGAGCACAGCGCTGCCTCAGACGTTGGGGACGTGGAGCTTGTCCCAGGACGTCGGCCCGGGCGGCCACTTCGCGTCCGCGCCGGTGTAGCCGAGGGACCGCTGGTACGCCTCGTAGGCCTGGACGTCGGCCTCGCCGAGCTTGGGCCCGGCACCGACCCTGTAGTACCGGCCGAAGCCGCGGGCGATGAGCCGCTTCCCCATCGCCGTGAAGATCTTGGACGAGCGACCGATGGCGGGCTTGCTGCCGGCCATGAACAGCTGCGCACCCGGGAACGGCTCGTACTTCGGTGCCGGCGCGTGGCCGCTCCCGGTCCCGGCCGGGCGGGGTGCGCCCTTCTGCACCCACGCGTACAGCGGGCCGCCCGGGCACTCGGTCGCGTACCCGTCCCGGTGCCCCAGGATCTCGTCCTCGGCGCCGTGCGCGCGCAGCAGCTCGATGCCGTCCCGGATCGCGCCCAGCATCTCGTCGGTCGGCTGGGTCAGGCCTTCATCGCCGACCAGGCCGACGATCGCGTAGTGCGCCCGGTTCAGCGGCTGGTTGCCGTTGGCGCCGGTCCGCCGGCCGATGCCGCGGCCTTCGAGGAGGTAGCCGTGGGGGCAGGCCGCGTAGTTGTACGCGACGTCGCTGTAGTTCTCCTTCTTGTTCGCCAGGTGGGACCGGCGGATGGCCTTCCACTCGGCGATGCATGCGGCGTGGTCGGTCAGCAGGGTCCGGCTGACGGGCGTGCCCTCGTAGTGGATTTTCACGCCGCGGGTGGACGCCTGGAGCGGCGCTGCCGATGCCGGCCAGCCCAGCTCCTTGCGGGTGACGAGCTTCATCGCGCGTCCTCCTGCTCTGCCACCGCCGGGGCGGCCTCGGCGGTGGTGATGCCGGCCTCGCGGCGGGCCTGGGCGGCGGCGAGGTCACCCGCGGTGTGGTCGGCGACGGCGGCCGCCGCGGCGATCCAGGCGCCCTGGATGGTGTCGCCGAGGTCCTCCCACGCGGGCATCGGTCGGCCGTCGTGGGTGACGCCGCTGGTGGCCTCGCTGTACGCGAGGTAGGCGATCTGTCCGAGATCGCTCGGGGAGTGCTGTTCCATGGGGGCTCCAGACATGACGGAAGCCCCGGCCGGGCGGCGCGGGGCTCAGGTGGTGGTCGGACCGACAGGGTTAGTGGCTGTGGGGGATCTGAAGGGCCCGCCAGATCGTCTCGTTGGGGACCCCGGTGTAGGCGCCGCCCGGCGAGCCGCACGTGACGTGCCAGTTCCCCCAGGCGGTGAGGTCGGCGGAGCCGATGTCGTTGGACGGGGTGAAAGACCCCGCGCCGACGGCCACGAGCCGCTTGGCGGCGGCGAGGGCGAGCGGGGAGGTGCGGCCGACCCGGAACCAATCGACACCCGGGTAGGGCGCATAGGCAGCGGCCGTGCCGGACGAGGTCTTGATGAGGGCCGGATCGTCCACCCACGACGTGTCCGCGGTCACCATCGGCGAGCAGTACTTCGGGTAGCCGTAGCCGTAGACCGCTGCGTCGCTCCGGTTGCGGACCCGCAGGTAGACGCCATCACCCTCCGGCGCCCCGGTCGTGTTGGTGTTGAACTCGATCGTCCAGATCTGAGTGGCGTCGTACTTCCACACCAGGCCGGTGTGATCCTGTCCGGAGCTGCCGATCATCACCTGCGCTCCCAGAGCGGGTTTCCAGCTCCAGCGGCCCCACGACTGGTAGGTGGTGACCACCTCGTCGCAGGCCGGGGTCTGCGGCATGATCGTGATGTCCCCGGCCCGGTGGGCGAGCCACAGCAGGCCGATGACGCACCAGGACTGCCCCTGGTACGGCGACATTCCGGGGGTCTCGGCCGCGTAGCGGTTGATGTTCGTCCAGGTAGTACCGGACTTGTCCTCCTGGTACTTGATCGCAGCTTCCTGCGTCCCCAGCTCGATCAGCGTCTGCGGGGCGATCGCGGCAACCATGGAACTCCCCTCAGGACGGGTCGAGGATCCGCCAGCCGACCGTGGAGGTGTCGGAGGCGGATGTGGACTTGATCGTGAACGAGGTGCCGGCGGTCCGGGCGTTGACGTACGGCGCGCCGACGGTGCCGCCCGGCGTCTGGATGGTCAGCACGATCACGCTGGTCGCGGTCACCGCCGTGGTGTTCACGGTGACGGTGCCGGCCGCCAGGACCGCGGTTCCCATGCGGGCCGCGGTGCCGCCGCTGGGGACGACCGATCGGCCGGCGAGGACCACCGAGCCGTCGCCGGGGTCGAGCCGGTTGACGGTGCCGTTCAGCGTGTTCGTCTTCACGGCGGTCAGCCCGAGCACGGTCGAGATGGTGCCCGTGTCCGTGCGCAGGCAAGTGGTCGCGCCGGTCCCCGGCGACACCTCGGTCACCCCGGCCAGGACCACGCCCGCCGCGTTGTTGGTGAGCCATACGGACGTGCCGTCGCTGGCCTTCGTCACGAATCCCTGGACCGTGACGCCTTTGCCGCCGTACACCTCCATCCCCGTGGTGCACTGCTCGGCGCCGCAGCTGGTCAGGCTGACACCCGTGCAGGTGTCCAGCCGGTAGCCGAACGGGGCGCCCTGCACGGCGCACGCGTTGACGTTGCTGTACGACATGCCCTCCAGCCAGATGCCGCCGGTGACGCAGCCCTCGACGGAGCAGGCGATCAGCGAGGTGGAGGCGCCGCCGAGGACGGTGTCCTGCGGAGCCTGGAGGTGAATGCCGACGCCGCCGCAGGTGCGCACGCGCACCCGGTGCAGGATGGTGGAGGCCAGCTGGTGGCAGAAGATCCCGTCGCCACCGAAACTCTGGATGAGTACGTCCCGCAGACTGACGCTCGTGGTCGACGGCGCGGAGAAGCGCGTGAGCCGCACGCCGCTGCCGAACCCTCGGCCAGGCCCGGAGAGTTGCAGTCGCTCCAGCGTGATGCCGCCGACGTCCGTTCCGGTGATGCAGTCCTTGTTCTGGTCGGTGGACTGGAGGATGGACGCGCGGGGGCCCGCGCCGATCGCGGTGACGCCGCTGGCCCAGGTGAGCGCGGCGGTCAGGATGTACCGGCCCGCCGGGATGTACAGCGTGCCGCCGCCCGCCGTGCCGGCCGCGGTGATGGCGGCCTGGAGCGCCGCGGTGTCGTCCGTGACGCCGTCGCCCTTCGCGCCGAAGTCCCTGACCACGTTCAGCCAGTCCACGGAGGTCTGGCTCGATGCGCTGCCGGCGGTGACGTTGTGTGCTTCCACCCAGGCCCGGGAAGAGCCGCCGGCGTCCGCCCACATCCCGGTCACCGCATCGGGGCCGCGGAAGCGCGGCAGGAAGCCGAATTCGTCGGCTCGAACCGTGGTCATGGCTGCGCCGCTCATGTCCTGGAGATCGGTGTACTGGGTGCCGCCGTCCGCGGCGTCCCAGACGGTGATCACCGCGCCGGGGGCCACTGCCCACAAGCCGTCGGAGGGTGTCACCACATAGTCGGCGATTCCGGCGCCGAACTCGTAGCGGGCCATTAGCTGCTCACCGCCCAGCTCATGCCCCCGGGGAGCACCAGCTCGTCCTTGTCGATGGTCGGATGGTTGGTCAGCAGAACCTGCCCAGGGGTGTCGGAGGCGGCGGAGAACACGGTGACGCGCGCGATCCGTACGCCGGTGAGGTAGGCGATGCCGTACTGGTCCAGTGAGCGATGCTGGTAGTCCGAGGGGATGAAGACGGGGAGGCGGGACGAGGTCGCGCCCGCCAGAGCGGCAGCCGTACGTGTGAACCGTCCCAGGCGCAGGTGAACGGTTCCGCTGCGGACTTCCAGCATCGAGCTGGAGTCGATCGACCAGTTCGAGACCGGCTTGTCCACCGAGATGGTGGCGCTGCTCTCGTAGATGAGGACCCAGGTACTACCAGTCCAGATGCGGACGCGGCCGGTGTCGGTCTCCACGGCCAGCTCGCCGGCCACCGGGTTCGGGTTCAAGGTCTTGGACGTGCACGGGCGTGAGCGGGCGCCCGCGTACAGCTCGGACCGGGTCACGGTCACGGTTCCGGCGCCGGACTGGATCGACACCACGGCCAGCGGGATCTCGAAGATTCCCGTGCCTCCGGTCTGCTGGACGGGGTCCGGTGTCATGCTGCTGGCGCCCTGCCGCACGACTGCCCGTACGGTCCAGGTGGCGCGGTCCAGGCGCAGCACGATCCGGTCCCGGCGCTCCTGCCCGGACGCGTTGGGCGCGATCGGCAGGGTCACGGTGGAGCTTCCGGAGTACCAGGCGTGCCCGCGCACGCTCGCGTAGACGTCGGGGCGGATGGTTACCGTCAGGCCGGTGCCCGCCGAGACCACCGCGGCGTCGGCCGGGCTGCCGTACACCCCGTTGTCGGAGAACCGGCAGGCGATCTGCTCGTACTCGACGTCGGTGATGCCCCGGCTGTTGTGGGCCGGGGACGGCCAGGAGTCATCGGCCATCGGGGGCTTACCTCGCTTCCAGTCGGCCGAGCCTGCGGCCCAGCTCACGTACCAGCCGCACCATGCGGGGATCTGTGGTGGCGTCCGGGGAGCCGATCAGTGACGTGACCTGCTCGCCGCTGTCGGGGGACGCCTGAAGGTGGATCGACCGGACCAGGTCTCTGACCTCCTGGCCGGTCGGGAGTGCGACGGTGACCTTGTCGCCGAGGCCGAAGTCGCGGCCCGCCCGCAGGTCCTCGGTGTCGACGGTGACCGTGGCCAGCTCCACCGGAGCCGCGCCCTCCGCGAGCGCCTGGCGGCCCTCCTGGGTGATCTCCCCGTTGTCGTTGCTGGCGGCGCTGGAGTCGACCAGCTGCTCCACCCGCCACCAGGCGGCTGCGGCTGCCGTGTCGGCGACCTCGACGTACGGGCGGGGGAAGGCTTGCTCGGAGCCGATGCCCAGCGCGTGGGTGACCGTGGGCGCGCTGCGCTTGTAGGTGAAGCCGCGCAGGTTGCCGAGGCCGGCGGAGAAGCGGGCTGTCGCGGTGCGGTCAACCGGCTGGTACACCTCGAAGAGGATCTGTGTCCCCACCTGCCGGGCCCGGATGCCGAGGCCGCCGCCGTCGGTGGCCACCCTGCGGCACACGTCGAGGAGCCGCTCCAGGCGGGTGTCCACGCTCACGGTGGTGCCCACCCCGGCTACCGGCCCGAGGACGAGGTTCGGGATCCGCCGCGCCGTCTGGGCGCCGGGCCCGCAGTTCTCGTTGATCAGCGTGCGGATGATCGTCTCAGCGTTCGTGGCCGCGATCTTCCGGGAGGTGTCCGGCTGCGAGGACCACGCCGAGCCGGGCGCCGGCCACGTCAGGTACCCGGCGGGCAGCGCCAGGTCGTCGGAGAAGTTCACAGTGACCTTGCCCGGTGGCGGCTCCCCCTCGCCCGCGATGCCCCAGGAGAAGTCCTGGGGGATCTCCATCGGCCCGGCCATCCACACCTGGCCGTCGCGGATCACCATGAGCCGGTTGCCGGGCTGGAGCTGAGCCATCACCTCGGCGTGCGCGACCAGGTCCACGCTGCCGCTGCCGGGCTCGTTGAAGGCCTGGCTGACGTCCAGGTTGGACCAGTCAGCGAGCGGGTCGCCCTGCACGACCAGGCTCCGGTCGGTGATGAGTAGCTGGACGGCCACCGGCCCCACCTCCCGTCAGGCGGTCTCGTACCGCGGGTAGAAGGAGAGGTCGACGGCCGACCCGGGCCCGCTGCCGGCCAGGGTGAAGCTCACCGCGTTATCGCCTGGCTGCAAGCCCCACAGAGTGGCGGTCGGCCAGTTCAGGGCGCCAACCCAGTTGGAGCCGTCCTGGAAGCGGACCTGTGGCGGGTCGGTGCGCACGGTGACTTTCTCCCCGGCGAGCAGGTTGCCGTGGCCGACAGTCGTCGGGTTGAGCGTGAAGGACTCGGTGACCGGGCCGGTCCGGGTCGTGCGGGTCACGCTGAAATTGACCAAGCTGGCCGGGCCCGTGATGGTCCAGGTCGGCCACACGACCGTGTCGCTTGGGTTGGTGACCGTGGTCGCGCCCAGCACCTGGGAGGACGACACGGTCGGATACGGCGTGAAGAAGGAGCTGCTGGCGGCCTGCTCGCGGTGCACCACCACCGGCACCGGGTCGATCCAGTACGGGTCCTCGCAGAACAGCGTCATCACCGCGGTGTCCACGATCCAGCCCGACCCCGCCGCGCCGCGGCCCTCCCACCCCTCCTGGTAGAGGACGCTGATCTGCCGACGGGAGCCATCCGGACGGGCGATCTCCAGCACCCCCGGGCCGTCCCGGAGAGTGCGGGTGAACGCGGTGGCCAGCTGCCGCCAGCGGGTCACGAACTCGAGGTGGCTGTCGCCGCGCACCTGGAGCGGCCAGACGATCTGCCGGGCCTGCGCCTGGGCGTGCCGCAGGGTGGCGCCCCCGCGCGCCCGCGGGTCGGTCGTCAGCTCGTACGGCACCGCTCCCAGGCCGGAGACACCCTCGGCGAGCGTCTTCCAGCCCAGGGACCGCGTCGTCAGCGGCCATACCCCGCCGGCCGGGTCGTAGTAGGTGACCGTGGCCCGGCCGAGGTCCGGCAGGATGATGCCGCCACCGCCCCCGCCACCCGCGGGTGGCTCACCGGTGTCCGGCGGGGTGATGACGGGGGCAGCGATCAGCGGCATCTACCGGGGCCTCCCCACTCGCGCGAGCGCGTCCTGGCGGCGCTGGAGCGTCTCCAGGTCGCGGATGGTCATGGACCGGTGCTGGAGGTTGTAGGTGTTCTGGGTGGTGTTGTTCACCACCCGCCTTCCCTGAGCGGCCGCCGCGCCGGGCGCGGCGAACTGGCGTGGGGTCGGCGTGTCCACCAGCGACGCCATCGACCGGGATACCGCCTTGCGGCCGGACTCGATGCCGCGGCGCAGGCCCTCCGCCGTGTAGGCGCCGACCCGGGCCATCACCCGCGACGGCGACTTGATCCCGAGCGCCCGGCGGATCGACTTCGACATGGCCTTCGCGATCGTCAGCATCTGCTGCTCGATCGAGCGCTGTTGCTTCTTCAGCCCGTCGACGATGCCCTGCCCGGCGCGGATCCCCGCCCCGTACATGGCGTCCGCCGCGGAGTTCCCGGCCTTCCCGGCGGCCTTCGCCAACCGGGCCTGCTCGGCGTTGATCGCCTTGATCTGTGCCGGGGTGGCCGAGGCGAGCGACGCCGCAACGGCACCGCCCTGCTCGACGCCGGCCTGCGCGATCTGAGCCAGCAGGTCCGACCTGACGCCCTTCTTCTTCAGCGCCACGATGTTCTTCGCGAACAGCTCGGCGGCCTTCCTGTCCTGCTGGAGGCGCGCCAGGATGGCCTGCGGGCTCTGGCTGCCGGTCTGACCGGTGATGGCGCCGCTGTTGAGGACGCCAGTCCGGACGTCCGCCGCCAACTTGTTTCGTGCGGCGATCTGGTCCGACAGGTTCTTCTGCGCGACCTTCAGCCGCGCGGCCACCTTCTCCTCCGACCGGGCCAGCGTCAGAAGCTGCTTCGTGCCGGCCGACAGCGTGCCGAGCGCCCGGGTGCGCTTGCTGCCGCGCTTGAGGGAGTCGGCGATGATGTCGGCCAACCGTCCCGAGGCGGCCTTGACCTGCTTCGACGAGCCGGTCAGGCCCTCGATGAGACCGCGGGCGATCCACCGGCCCTGCTCGGTCGTCACCTTGGAGGGGCTCGCGATGCCGAGGGCCTTGGCGATCGGCCCAGGGATCATGCTCTTCGCCCAGCTGATCAATTTCTCCTTGATCCAGCTGCCCATGGACTTGATCCCGCTCCACAGGCCCTGAACGACCGCTACGCCCTTGGACACCAGCAGCCGCGACATGTCGCCGATGGCTGCCGTGGTGCGGCCAGGCAGCCCCTGCACCCACGCCAGGAACTTCACGCCCTCGGCCGCCGCCGCCGACTTGAACCGCTGCCAGGCCGAGGAAGCGCTCCGGGCGAGGGCCCCACCAAGCCCTCCCAGCGCGGCCGTTGCGCGACCGGGCAGTGCCCGCACAGACCCCGTGAAGGCCGCCCACTGCCGCTCGACCGGGCCCGAAACGTAACGGGACCACAGCCCGCTGAACCAGGCGCCGATGGCCGAGCCCAGAGAGGTCAGCACCGCGCCCGCCTGACCGGCCTTCTCGTTGACCCATCCGGTGAAGGAGGCCCACCAGCGGGGGACGTTCTCCTGCGTCGCGGAGATCAGCGCGGACGCGAAGCCGTAGATGATCGTTCCGGCCGCTGCCAGCACTGCTCCGCCGACGAGGGCGGGCAGCATGGCGATGGCCAGCATCAGCCCGCCCGCAATGGCCGTGATCTTGAAGACGGCGCCAGGGTTGGCCATGACGTAGTCCGCGGCCTGCTGGCCGAGCCCGGACAGAGCCTGGATGGCCTGCGGCCCCAGCTCCTGGATCTTCGCCCACAGTTGCTGGCCGATGAGCCCGATGAAAGCCGAGATCCGCTCGGCCGTACCCTCGCTGCCCTTGCCGGCCTCATCCCAGATGTGCCCGAGGGCGCCCTTGAACTTGTCGAGCTGCACCAGGCCGCCGCCCAGGAGGCCGACAAGCCCCTGCTGCATCGACCTCTTGGCCTGCTCCAACTTGGTGGAGGCGTTGTCCCGCAGTGCGTCGCCCATCTCGTCGGCCGCACCACCGACCTGGCCGAGGGCATCGACCGCCTTTGCCGGATCAAGCGCGAGGAGGGCCCGCTGGGTGTCCTCGCTCTTCGTGCCGAAAAGCTCGGTGGCGGCAGCGTCCCGCTTGACCGGGTCTTCCATCGCCCGCAGCTTGTCGAGGGTCATCTGGAGCGCCTTCGTGGCCTCCGGACCACCCTTGCTGATCATCTTCACCATCTGGCCGGAGTTGAGGCCGATGTGCTTAAAGCCGGAAACGATCTTCGAGGAGCCCTGAACACCCTCGATCGTGAATTCCTTCAATGCGTCCGCGACCACGTCGGTGTCGCGGGCACCGGCCTTAAGGCCCTGCGACATCAGGCCGGTGGCCTGCTGCACGTTGAGTCCGAGCCGCTGGAAGATCACGGAGTATTCGTTGAAGGTGTCCGCGATGTCGTCCGCCCGGGGGCCCATCGTCTGGAGTCCGCGGGTGAACGCGTCGATTGCCGCCACGCCATCCTTGGCGAGGCCGGTCTTGATGGTCTGGCCGACTGCGTTCGCCGTCTGCCCCAAGTCCAACTCAAAGGTGCTGGCCAGGTCCGAGACACCAGTGGCCAACTGGCGGATCTGCCGGTCTGTCGCCGCGGGGGGCAGGAGCCCAGCCCGCATGGTCACCGAGATCGCCTCGGCAGCACCCTCGAAGTCCTCGGTGACCGCGTCCGCATACAGCTGCCCGGCGATGTGCCCGTACCGGCGGGCCTCGGCCGGGGTCTTGCCGAGCTGTGCGGCGAGGCGGCCGGTGATCCGCTCCTCGTCCATCGCCTGGGAGATGCCGGCCATGAGGGTGGCCCCGGCGGCGGCGCCCAGGGCGGCCAGGCCGAACTTGGCGCCCAGGCCCTCGCGGAGGTTGGCGCCGATGTTGGCGACGCCTTCGCTCGTCCGGGTGCGCATGCGGCCGAAGAACCCCTCGCCCGCCTGATCCCCGGCGTCATTCGCAGCGTCGGCCGCGTCGTCGGCGCCGCGCCGCACACCGTCGGCGAGGTCATCGCCCGCCTGCCGGGCGCCGGGCTGAACACCGTCCTCGAAGCGGCGGCCGACCTGCCGTCCCGCCCGGTGTGCTTCCGCCTCGGCCTCGGCGGCCGCGGCGGTGACCTCGTCGACCAGCTCGCCGCGCATGTTCCGCCACTGGCCGTCGGCGCCGCGGACCAGGCCCTGCCCGATCTGCTGTCCGGCGTCCTCGGCGTCGCCGGCCATCTGCTGGCCGGCCTGCCGCAGCGCCTGCTCGGCGCGGCGCAGGGCCGGGTCCACAGCCCGATCGTCCACCGACAGAACAGCGTTCAGCTCGCCCACGGTCAGGGCCACGACAGCTCACCTCCTGGCGGAGTGCGGGTCATCATGAGGTGGTGCGAAGTGCCGGTGGAGGCGGGAGTCGCAGGAGAACAGCCCGAGAACGCGAACCTTGAACCAGCGGTAGCTGCGCTGGCGGAGGATGCCGGAGCCGACGTCGATGCCGTACTCGCTGTGCAGGTCGTCCTCGACCAGCGGCCACTGGCCGAGGATCTGCTCCCACGTCAGCTCCGCGGCCGCCCCCGCCCGCCCCTGCTTCGGCGCCGGGATGCCGCCCTCGTACCACTCGTGGAGGCCGGTGACGGGGTCGTACTCGCCGTGCCCGACTCCGAGGAGCCGCGCGACGCCTGCCGACGCTCCGCCCGGTTCCTCGGCGCTTTTCCCAGCTGTCCCGTCTTCCAGAAGGTCTCGGCGGTCTCCCGGTCGCTGGTGATCCACCACATGACGGTCAGGGCCACATGCTTGAAGGCGCCCCAGCTCAGCTCCGCCTTCAAGTCCTCGTAGGCGTCGCCCAGGCACATCCGGTACAGGTCCAGCTCCTGCTGGTCGTCGAGGACCGGGGTGTCCGGCGTCCGGCCGCCGGCCGCGAGCCGGGCCGCCAGCGTCGTGATCCGGTCGATCCGCAGGCCGTCCTCGGCCGAGGGCTCCTCGATCCGATAGGTGCGCATCTGGCCGTCCCGCCCGCGGACGGGGAGTTCGAGGTACTCCTCCAGGAAGCTGTCGAGGGCCTCGAAGGGGGCGCTCATCCGGCGAGCGGGTTGTCGATGAGCTGGAGCGGGCCGGTGCCGGTGAGAGTCAGCTCGACCTGGTCCAGGGCGGTGTACTCGCCGCCGGACGGCGCCCAGGTGACCAGGGCGGTGCCCTCGTACGCCTCGGGCAGGCCGGTGCGGTCCATGTAGCGCAGGTGCACCTCGGAGGCCGAGCCCCACCCGAACGCGGCCCGGCGGAGGGCCTCGTGCGTGGGGTGATAGGTCTTCGCCTGGTCGTTGATCTTGCGGTTGATCGTGGCAGACAGCTCGAAGGCCTGGCCGGTCTTGGTGTTCTCGGCCCAGCCCTCACTGTCGTAGCTGCTGGAGTCCTCGATGTTCGGCTCGGCGGCCGGAGTGAAGGCGGTGATCCCCGGCACCAGCTGCCAGTCGGTGCCGTCCTTGCCGTCCGACATGTCGATCTCCAGCCGCCAGCGGCGGGCCAGAGCTGTGGTGGGCGTGGGCGTGGACATGCGGTCCTCCTAATCGATCAGGTGGGGCCCGGACCTGGTCGTCCGGAAGTAGTAGTTCGCGGTCAGCTCCATGCGGCCCCGGTCGTCCTGGCCGATCCACGCCTGGGACTGCCGCCACGACAGAGCCACGTGGACGCCGCCGGCCGTGTAGTGCTGCCGGTTGTGCAGTACGGAGAACACGCCGTTGCCGAGCTGCACCAGGTCGGTCGGGTCCGTGCCCGCGCGCATGCGCACCTGGATGCCGGTGATCGCGTTCGTGGTGTCGTCGTCGGCGACCGGGTATGGCGTCAGGCCGAGCGCGCGGTCCGGGCCGTCCGG
The DNA here is from genome assembly GCF_016741855.1 of Streptomyces musisoli. Lineage (GTDB taxonomy): Bacteria > Actinomycetota > Actinomycetes > Streptomycetales > Streptomycetaceae > Streptomyces > Streptomyces musisoli. The sequence continues at coordinate 269,242 of NZ_JAERRH010000010.1, forward strand.
CATGCGACCGAGCACCACTGCGGTGCTGTCTTGCGGCAGGACGTCGTCAGGCGAGTAGACGCCGACGCCCTCGGTGTCGAGGAGGACCGCGATCCCTGTAAGGAGGTCGGTGTCGTGGGTGTCGGTCACCGCAGGGCCCGCCGGATCTGGGCGGCGATGAGCGCGGCGACGTCCTGGCGGCTGCTGTTAAGCGGCGTCTCCAGGTACTTGGCGGTCCGGCCGGGCGCGTGCCCGTAGTCCAGCTGCTCGTGCTGGCGGACCGCGTACGGGGTGTCGTAGCTGACCATCGCGGTCAGCGACGCCGGATCCACGCTCGCCGCCCCGGACCGCTGAAGCGCTGCCTCGTCGAGAGGGACGACCTCAGCGCTCTGTGCGAGGACGTGCTCGGCGCCGAGGAGCAGGCCGCGGGCGGCTCCTTCACGGAGTGCCTGTGTCGCAGGTCCGGCGTCGAAGCGTAGGCGGAAGCTCTGCGGCACAGCGGCCTCCTATTCGAGATGGATTTCCACGTGGTCCGGGGTGGGCAGGCCACCGCCGTCGTGGTCGGCGAGTTGGATCACGCGGGTCACGCGGCCGGACGGCAGCCTGACCCGCGAGCCCGGGGGTGCCTGCGTGCCCGGGTCGGCGAACACCGTCGAGCCCGAGGTCACGTCGTCCCCGCCCGGTGAACGGACGGTGCGGGTCTGCTCGTCAACGAAGCAGCGGACCGTGGCCGCGGCGCCGAAGCGCGAGCCCTTGCTCGTCTCGCCGAGGTACGGCTCGATGGTGACCTCATGCCGCATGAGGAACCGAGGGATCAGCACACCGACACCGCGCCCATCTGCCAGATGTCCGGGGTCAGTGCCGGGTCGAGGAGCGCATCCCAGACCTCGGGGGCAAGCTGGCGGGCGGGCGCGTCCTCACCGCTCACCGCGGTCACCGATCGGCCGAGCTGCACGCTGCCAATCGCGACCGAGCCCCAGCCGACAGCGTCCGCGCCGGACGGATCGCCCACGGTTTCCCACCACGCGACCTGGGCGCAGACCGCGTCTCTGAAGGCGGCGGCTACCAGGGGATGGGTGGGCAGGCCACTGACGGCGTCGACGTCGTACACGCAGTACCGGAGCACGAGCCGCTCCAGCATGCGCGACGCCCTGCTCAGCAGGCCGGCCGTCTGTGCTGTGGCGGTCGGGGCCCCGGTATACGCCTGGTACTCGTCGACCGTCGCGTACACCCTTTCCATGGCTGTCCCTTCCTGGCTCGGGGCGGCCGCGGTGGGCGGGGAGACCCGGAAGCCTCTCCGCCCGCCGCGGCTACGCGGATGCGCCGATGATGTGGACGTCGTAGGACACGCTGCTCCCGGCCCCCGAGTTGGCGACCTTCAGCAGGTCCCCGGCGCCGGCCGTGACCACATAGCCGGTGGCGTCGGCCTGACCGGTGCCAACCGCGAGGAAGGCGCCCGGGCGCAGGATGACGGTCCCGGTCGCCCCCAGCAGCGAGGCCCAGGCGTTGCTGGAGGCGGCGCCGAGGACGACGTTGTTGCTGTTCCCGGCGGCCGCCGCGATGACCAGGCCCTTGATGCCGGCGAAGGTCACCGCCGCCCCGAAGGCGTCGATGAGGGCGCCCGCGAGGTCGAGATCCTCCGTCGCGCTCGCAGCCAGGGTGCGCCGGTCGGAGAACACACGGTCGGCCTTGCCCGCACCGGTGCCGTTGAGGAGCTGCATCTGCCGCGCCAGGGACTGCGGTGCGCGGCTCGTACCGAGGTCGATCGTCGTGCTCTGCTCCGCGAACGCGGAGACGGCCAGCACTGTGCCGGACAGCGGCATCAGCTACCACCTCCATAGCGCTCCACCAGTCCATAGCGCTCCATCAGCTGCTCCTTGGTGAGGCCCTCGATGTCCGACTGCCGCTCGGGGTCGTCCTCGACGGTGCGGGCGTAGTCCTGCCACTCGGCCTTCGTCGCGTTCTTGGCCGGGGCCTTCACGGCACTGTCCGTCTCGCCCTCGGTGCCGACCGTGGTCAGCTCCTGGCCGCCCGGCGTCTCGGCAGGAGCGGGGCGCTCCTCGCGGAGTTCGGCGTTGGTCTTCGGCACGTCCGCGGACGGGTCGTGCACACCGGGCGCGGTGAGAGTCGGCCGGGACAGCACGCCGTCGTTGACGACCTGCGGCGTCTCGTCGCCCTCAACGACGTCCCAGTTGTCCAGGCTGTCGAGGCGGGCGGACCGGCCGTCGATCTCCACCCGGTCCCCGGTGCGCTTGTTGAAGTAAGTCGTCATGCCGGTACCGCCGTCCTGAAGTCGACCTGAACGAGGATCTCGGTCGGGGTGCCGGCCGGGGAGGCGAGCACCACGCTGATGTTGTCTCCGACCACACACGCCGCGTTCTGGACGGTGGTGTTGCCCGCCCATGCGTCCGTCGAGGTGGCCATCGGGGAGGCGAGGACGTCCTGGGCGCCGTGCTTGACCTGGACGGTGCCGCCGGTGCCGCCCGTCCGGTAGGCCCGAACGGCGATGATGTTCGTGGCAGCCGGGACCTTGCAGAGCTGATAGGTGCCCGCGGTACCAGCGGCCACCCGGACTTCCTTGCTGTAGGTGCGGACGTGCGACAGGTCGACCTCGCCGCCCTTGCCGTCCACGCTGTGGACCTTGTAGCCCATAAGGGCTCCTTTCAGGGGTGCGCGGCGCCCGCGCGCTTACGGGCGCGCGGGGTGGGTCAGGCAGCGTCGGCGCCCTTGATGAGCACGGCCCGGTTGGCGTCGAGGGTCTTCGTGCCGTACAGGCAGTCGATCGACACGACCATCTGCTTCTTGTCGATGTCGTAGTCGCGGTGATCCGCAGTGCGAAGCCCTTGTAGTTCATGATCGCGGCGTCGAGGGCACCCTGCGGAAGCTCCAGCGGCCGGAAGGCGAGCGCGAATGCCGTCTTGTGGAAGGCGACGCTGACCTCGGTGGTTGGCTGGCCCGAGGCCGGGGAGCCGGCGGGCTGTCCGATGTTCTGCGTCCAGTACGGGTCGAAGCCCGAGACGCGGGCGCCCATCGACGCCTCCAGCAGGCCCTCGGTGGACCCGCGGTGGTCGGCCTGCCGCCAGGTCTTCTCGGCGACCCAGCGGGCCCTCGTGGTCGGGCCCGTGATGACGGCGCGCTGGGTAGTGGGCACCTTCTTCAGGTCGAGGACGTTGCCGGCCTCGATGAGGACGCGGGAGTCGGACCAGGGGTAGTGGCCGCCCGGGTAGTTGTAGTCCTCGCCCGCGGCGTTCTCGGAGACGGCACCGACCTCCTGCACGATGTCGTCGCGGAGCGCGAGGATGTCCCGGTCGATCTTCTGGGCGATGGCCTCCATGGCTGGGGTGAGGAGCTGCTCGTCGAAGTCCTGGATCTTCAGCGTCATGTCCTCGGACGTGACGGCGAAGGAGACGTCGGCGAAGTGGTTCAGCGTCATGTTGACGCTGGTTTCCTGTGCCTCCTGGACCGTGATGCCGGCCGCGCGGTTGTACTCGTTCGCGGTGAACATCGCGGGCTTGCGGATGGTGATCGCGTCACCCTGCTTGCGATTGAATTCCGCTTCGTAGTCCCTGTGGACGAGGGACGCGGCGACGGTGGTCTCGTACAGGTTCGCCAGCGCCTGCTGGGCGATGACCTGCGCGGTCAGAAACGTGTTGGCCATGGGGTGCTACCTCCTATCCGGCACGGCGCTTGCGGCGCGCAGCCCGGATCTCGTCGATCGTCTGCGGTTCGGAGGAGGACCCGCCCCCGCCGTTGAAGTCGCTGCTGGTGCGGTCCGGCGCGGCCGGTCCCGTCTTGAACTTCGCGTCGTCCTCGACGGCCTTCTTGATGGCGTCGGAGACCTTCTTGCTGAACCCGTCCTCGGTGGGGTCGAGGTGCTTGATCGAGTCGAGGAACTTCCGGGAGTCGGTGAGCGCGCCCGGGTCCGCCCCGTGCTTCGCCGCACCGCGGTACACAGCCAGCTCCCGCGCGGTGTCACGGTGCGCAGCGGTCGCGCGCTCGATCTCCGCGGTGAGCTTCGCCGGGTCCGGCGGCACCTGCTCCTTGTCGTCGTCCTTGATCAGGCCGAGGGCCTTGCCCAGCTCCTTCACGATCTCGGAGCGGGCCTCGTCGGCCGCGGTCTTCTTCGCGGTCGTACGGGCCTTCGCCGCGTCCGCGTTCGCCGCCTTCAGCTCCTTCTGGAGCCGGGCGATCGTTGCGGCCGGGTCCTCGTCCCCGCTCTTCCTGGCGGGTGCCTTGGGCTTCGGCGTGGCCTTGTCGTCCTGGCCGCTGGCGTCCGTGTCGTCTCCGCCGGTGTCGTCGTCGCCGGCCCCGCCAGCGTCGTCTCCCGCGTCGTCGTCCGAGCCGCCGTCATCGCTGTCGCCGCTGTCGGATCCGGAGCCGTCTCCGTCCCCTCCGTCGGCGTACAGGAACGGGCCGAAAGGGCCGGTGGCGTAGGGGTGGGCCCAGCCAGTGCCGTGGGCGTGGCGAGGAAGGGTTCGCTTCTGCATGTCGTGCACTCCTGGTGCGCGTCGGAGGGAGGCCCCGCACCCGGCGGAGCGGTACTGCGATCCGGCCCGCTCCTGGCGGGCGGAAGACTGGGGGTTAGCGGGCCGTCTCCAGCTGCTCGCGATGGCTCTTGCGCGGCAGGCCGGTGCTGGCGGTCAGCTCGCGGATGCGGTCCTGGTAGGCGCGCACCCGCGCCCGCCTGGTCTTCGCCGTCGCGTCGTCCAGTGCCGCGTCGGTGAGCCTCTTCCACTTGCGGACCTGCCGCTCCAGGTAGCGCTGCTGCTGGGTGTCCTCGTAGGTGCCGCGCGACGGCTGCGCCTTGGGCACGCGGGAGACGCCGGGGAGGTATGCCGAGACGCTGTGACGGCAGTTCGGGTGCATCAGGCCGGCGGTCCGCGCCTCCGGCAGACTGCCGGCCACCGTGACCGTGATGATCCGGTCGTCCTCCGTGGCGTGCTCGACCTGCACCTGACGAGCGCCCGCCTTGCCATCCCGGACCAGGACCTTCCGCTCCCAGGGCCGGCACAGCGGGCACTCCTCGGGTGCCTGGGACACGATCACCAGGTCGACTCCGGCTGCCCCGAGACGATCTGAGTGTGCCTCGATCGCGGCCCGGCCGACCGCGGACCGCATGGCCATTTCCACGTACGACCGCAGTTCCCACGGGCGTCCGGACCGGTCGATGAACCCGGTCACGCCACGCTTGGCGAAGGCGTCCAGCGCCGACTGGGCGGCCTGCCGCCGGGTCTGTGTACCGAGTGCCGGCGCTGCGGCCGCCCGGGCCACAACGGACCGGTAGACGTCCAGGGGCTGCCGCAGCATGCGCAGGTGAGTGGGGCCGGTATCGGCAATGACGGCGGCGGCCAGGCGGTCGATGACGGGTGCCGTCGGCAGCACGGAGGTGGCGGCCGCGACCTGGCCGACGCCGAGCGCCCCGAGTTCCGCGACGGCCGCCTGCTGACCGCGCTCGTACGCCTCGGTGAGCGCGCTGTGGATGGCGCCCGATGCGTCGGCCTGGAGCGCGGCGAGGACCTCGTCCACGGCGCTCTGGAGGTTGCCCAGGGCGGCGAGTTTCAGCTGTGCCCACAGTGGGCTGTCGATGCCCTGCGCGAGCGCGCGGGTGATCAGGTTGGTGAGGGTGCCGGCCGCGGCTTCGTAGAGGTCCGCCACGGCGCCCGCCAGGTCCTCGGCCATCGCTGGGGAGACGGGCACCGGGCCACCTCCTACGGGATGTCGCCGGTCTGCATCGGATCCGGGACGGCCATGCCCTGCTCCTGGTGGATCCGGTCGACTTCCTTCTGGACCATGGTGTCGTCCCAGTCGGGGTGCACCATGCGCACCAGGACGTCCGTAGAGGCGGCCTGCGCCCGGCGCAGCACGTCCACCGTGTTGGCCAGCTGGAGCGGATCCTCCTGGACGCTGTCCTCGAACTCGATGTTCGGCCGCTGGGCGACGATCGAGCCGCCGAAGACGGCCTTGTCGACGGCCAGCAGTGCCTCGAGGACGTGGCCCAGGGCCGGACGCCATCGCAGGATCTTCCGGCCGCGGGTCGTCATCGACCGGCGCTCCTTGGAGACGACCTCGGTCGCGGTGACAGCGACGTCGCCGCCGAGCCCGAAGGTCTGGCCCGAGTAGCCGGCCGAGCGCAGGATCTGGTTGATCAGGTCTTCCACCGTGTCGCGGTGCTCTTGCACGCGGATCGCGAACTGGGCGACGGTCAGCTGCATGTTGTCGCCGCGGGCGAGGGCGTTGATGCCGGCGAAGGCCTCTTGGTCGGGGTTCCAGACGCTGCCCCGGCCCAGGCCGGCCGACTGGAGGTAGGAGTCCGGGACGACGATGCGGCCCTTGCCGAGGCGGATGTCCCGCATCCAGGACGAGTACGCCTCGTCGAGCTGGTCCATCAGCGTCTCGACGCCGTCGAGATCGCTACGTCCCAGGTCTTTCAGCTGCTGGTTGCCGCGCCACCGTCGGCTGAGCTGGTTGGGGACGTGCGCGACGTCCAGGCCGTCGTAGCCGGTCTCGACGTACGACTCCTCGTTCACCACCGCGGCGAGGCCTTCGGTGGCCGGATGGCCCTGCAACGGGACGACGCGGCCAAGCTTTCCGTCGGTGCCCTGATACAGGCCGTGCAGGATGCGCCCGCGCTCGTGCCGCTCCAGGTGCCGCCACACCTGGCCGTCCTCCTCATGGACCACGCGCCAGAACGTCACCGCGGCGAGGCGGCTCCACGCGAACTCGGGAACGGCCCGGTCGGCGTGGACGGCGTCCAGCCACGGCCGGTCCGCGATGCCCTTGTCGTACACGGGACGCAGGTACACGCCCCCCAGGGCGGCACCGATCTCGGCTCCGGTCTGGAGGGTGGCGAGCATCCCGTCGTCCGTAAGCAGGTCGAGCCGCTTCGTCGTTGGGTCGTCTTCGACGGTGAACTTGGGTGCTTCGCTGAAGAGGAGGTCCGCGCTGCCCGCGCACAGGTCGCCGGCGAGCGGCACGTGGACTTTGGTCCGGCGCTCGTTCGGGCTGGTGGGGGTGCCCCACCACCAGCGGGCGAGGCGGCCGACGACCCCGCCGGCGAACTGGGCGGCCTTCAGATCGTGCCCGTAGCCCGTGTTGCCGCCGTAGAGGGATTCGAGGCGGTCAGGGTCGCCGGACCACCAGGTGTCCCAGGTGCGCATCGCGTCGAGGGCCGGCCGCAGGTGAGGCGGCGGCCAGGGGACGTTACCCGTGGGCAGCGGCATCCGGTGCCTCCTCGTCGTCCGTGGGCAGGCGGTCCAGTCCGTCGGCGGCTTCACGTAGCACCGCGGCCACCGCGGACCGGATGGAGGTCTCTGTGTCCGAGCCGACTTCGAACTCCACCCACCCGGCCTCGCAGGGCTCGGCGCTGCTGCCGACCTGGAGGTAGACGGGCAGGCGCACGATGGGGCCGGTCACGCGGCCACCTCCAGTCGGGTAGGCAGGTAGGGCCGCCACAGGGACTCGGTGGTGCGGATGCCGTACCGCAGGGCGTCGCAGCTGTGGTCGTTTTCCTTGATCGGCTTGTCCTCGCCGCGGGCCGCTGCTTCGTCGTCCCAGCTGTAGCCGGGCATTTCGTCGATCAGGCCCTCGGCGGACTCGTGGATGGCGAGGTCGCCTGTCGAGAGCAGGGAGGACACGGTGCGGATGCCGTCGAGGACGGTGTTGTCGGCTTGGGTGACGCCGAGGACCTGGTCGCGGTGCAGCTGCTCGATGTACGACGCGGCCGATGGGTCGACCACGGTCCACTCCGGCTGGACGCCGACGACGTTGGTGCCAGGCTGTGGCACGCGGGCCAGCCACTGCCGGCGGGCCCGGGAGTACTCGGCGTCGGTCATCTGCTTGCGCTCGCGCCGGGAGTCGTACCGGTACTCGCTGACCACGTACAGCCGCCGGTCGGATCCGAGGCCGATGAGGAGGTCGGCGTACGGGTTGACGGTGCCGTAGTCGATCGCGTCGCACAGCCAGCGGTCGATCCGTGGGAGCGCCGAGACGACGTGCTTCTTCACGTCGAAGCTCTCGTAGATCGCGCCCTCACTCTGGACCCAGTGGCCGAGGATGTACCGCCGGTACCAGAGGCCGGTGAAGTTCCGCTTCATCCGGGCCTTGTAGTCCTCGGACAGGACTGGGTTGTCGTCCATGACGAAGTGCCAGGTCCGGATGCCCAGCTCGTCGGCCCGGCTCAGCCAGTCCTTCCGCGCCCAGTGGCCGGGGTTGTCCGGGTTGGTCGTGGCGAAGATCAGCGCGCCGGGCACGCTCATGCGGTCGACCAGGCGCTTGAAGAACTCCTGCGGAAGCAGGGTCAGCTCGTCGATGTATGCGCCGGCGCCGGTGAGGCCACGGAGCCGGGCCTCAGCCTTGGCGTCGTTGGCGGTGATGACCTCGATCTGCTTGCCGAGGATCCATGCGACGCTGGAGCCGCGCGTGTAGGAGACGAGCTTGGCCGTGTCTGCGCCGACAATGCTCGGGTCCTGGAGCGGGCCGAAGACGTTGCGGGCCACGGTGTCGTAGGTCTTGCCGACGACGACCAGCTGGCCGCCGGCGGGTGCTGTCCAGACGTACATGAGCCAGCGCAGCAGCGAGGCGATGGTCTTGCCCGACCGGACCGAGCCCTCCCACACATTCAGCCACGCTGTGGAGTGGGCGATGCTCCGTTCCTGCTTGTCGGACAGCCCCAGCTCAGTGGTCGCCATGCTTGGCTCGGAGCTTGTCGAAGAGGCCAGTGAGCAGCGATCCGACCTCGTCGGCGCCGCCTTCCTCCTTCGGCGGAGCGAGCTTCAGCGACCGGTCCACGGCAGTGGCCACAACGCCCAGCAGGGCACGTTTGTCGGCCGGGGTGGGCTCGGGGGCCTCGTAGGTGTCGAAGTCGTGGTCCTTGCCGCCCCAGTCGAAGTATGTGTGCGGCTTGCTGACCTTCTCCAACTCGCGTTCGGCCACGTCCTGGAGGCGCTGCGCGAGGGCGGCACGGCGGTCGGCGAGGTCGGCCTGGCGGATCTCGGTGGCCTGCCGTACCTCAGCGGCCCGGGCGAAGGACAGCTCGAGGTCCTTGGCGATGGTGCTGATCGTGCGTCCGGACCGGCCGAGGATCTCGGCGATTTCGTTGCGGCCCTTGCCCTCGGCGTGCAGCTCGCGGACGCGCTGGCGGTCTTCGTCGGTGACCGGCCGGGCCTTGCCCATGGCGGTCACCCCCTGGACATGGCGAAGGCCCGCACACTGGCGGGCCTTCGGATGCTTCTGTGTCCGGGCACGCCGGACTTGGCCCCAGGATGGATCATGTCGTCCCAGGATGCAATCAGGTCACGTCACGACTCGTTGGCGGTGGCCTTCTCCAGCGCCTTCACGAGTTCTGCCCGTCGGCTGTCGTCCGTGAGTTTCTGGTCCCGGGCGGTCCAGGCGAGGGCGAATCGTCCGACCTGCCGCCAGTCGCCGGTGGACTTCATGCCCTTGACCCAGTGCGCGGCGACGGCCGGGCTCTTGTACTCGTAGATCGACACGGTGTCCGTGGTGATCAGCTGGGAGCAGTCGTTGGCGTTCGGTTCCTTGCCTGCGGCCTTGTTCGAGCAGGCGGAGGTGTTGTCGGTCGGGTTGCCGAGGGTGGTGACGCCGGTGGCGTCGGCGAGCTTGGCGGCGGCCTGCTTGGCGGTGAGGCCGGCGGGCTTGGCTGCCTTGCTGGTGGTGACCTTCGGGCTGGGTGCGCTCTTGGTGGTGGAGTCGCTGCTGCTGGAGCAGGCGGTGAGCGCGAGGGCGGAAGCTGCGACGAGCGCGGCGATGGTGGTGCGGCTGTTCATGGTCCCCCCATGGACGGGTTGTAGCTGGAGAGCCATGATGCCGTGCGTGAAGGCAGCGTGAAGACGCTGGGGGGAACTGGCGCTCCGTGCGCCGCGCAGGCGTGTTCCCGCCCAGAAAAAGTAGAAGCGGCGCCGGAAATCCCGGAGGGGTCGGCGCCGCTGAGGTTCCCGGCGAGATGCAGGCCGGGAACAGCGTCAGCGGGGCTGGTCAGAGCGACGCAGGACCCACAGCACCACGACGGCGGGGACACCCAGTCCCAGGACGTACGGTCCCACCGCTCCGGAGTCCACGCTCAGATGCTGCCCGGTGGCCCGTGCCAGCTCAGCGACGCACCACGACAGCCCGAAATAGGCGGAGGCGAAGACAGCGAGCCACAGCCCTCGCCGCGCCCACACCTCACGTTCCGTAGCGGCAGAGAAAATCATGATCATCCCCAGCAGCGCGACCAGGGAGACGGGCCAGCCCCGTGCGGACGCCAGGCCCGCCCCGATGATGAACCACAGCCCCGCTACGCCGAGAACGGTCCTCTTCATCACATGTCCCGTGGAGTCGAAGGCCGGGGAACCTGCAGGCTCCCCGGCACATAATGTGCGGCCTACATGCCCGTGGTGGAGTACTCGGTGCCGTCGGCGTGCTGGTAGAAGTGCAGCCACGGGTACCGATGGATCGACCCGATGTCGAGGTGGGTCGGGTCGTACTTGAAGTTCGCCCTGCGCCACGTCTGGATAGCGCCGTGGCCGTTGCCGTGCCACGCATAGTACGACGGGCCCAGCGTCCCGCTCAGGTCGAGCCCCTCAAAGGACCAGCCAAGGACCTCGGCCCACGTGTAGACCTTGTGGTTGATGATCGGCTGGCTGTACGCGGTGACCGCCCGCCCGTTGTAGCTGTAGTTCTCCCGCATCTGGAAGTATGCGAAGTGCCGGCCGTCGGCCCCATTGAGCCAGTACGTCTGCGCGAGGTACCCGGACTGCGTCCGGGCCGCCAACGGGACGGTCTCCGTCGTCGTCTTCTCCGGAGCGACGGAGCTGGTCACCTTCGTCACCGTCGTCTGCGTCCCCGCCTCGGGGTCCTGCGTCACCGTCTCCTCCGTTGCGCCGACGGGGTAGGCGATCCAGTTACCCGAGGACAGAAGGGCATCGGTGTCGTGCTCGCTGAGATGGTCGGCATCCGCCGCCGCGAGGAACGTCTTCGACTCCTCGTGCTGCCCAGCCTGCGCACGGTCGAGAGGGATGGGCTGGTGGTTGTCCAGGAGTTCCTGGTAGCTCTGCATAGGGGGAACGGGAGCGTCCGCTGCGGAGGCCGGTACGGCGGCTGCGGTCATGAGCGCGGCCGCGGCTAACGCCACTGCCGATGTCAGAGCAGAACGAGCGCGTATGCGCATGAGAAAGCAAGTCCCCTCGTTTTGTTGGTCGGTGGCGCGCCGGAGTCGACCATATGACCCGGAATGGATCTTGCACCACAGATCTGAGGAAGACCTGAGAGTGGGGGACCGGAGAGCCAGCCCGAGACCGTCCGAACAGCCTGACGGACTGGTCCCGCAGATCAGCCTGAGCCGCTAGCGGCGTCTCAACGATCTTGATCTTTCTCGGCGTGGACAGTTCGGCGCGGACGGGGCTGTCGCACGGGATGCCGGCCTCGCGCGCGGCAGCGACGAACTCGGCCACCTCGTAGGGTCATGTCCTTGTCGGCGCTGACGGCGCGCAGCGTGGTGGGCATGCGCCCGTGGTGCCGTACCTGGGCGCGGCCGGGGGTGGAATCAGCTGCCCTGACGCCGGTATCCGCGACGGCCCGTCATGGCCACCATGACGGTCTCGCCCTTCCACCGATTCACACCATGCTCGGTGTCGTCCGGTTCCGGCCAGCGGCTCCGGGTCAGGTCTGCGCGGATCGTGCCCGCCTTGATCCCGATGCCTGCGTCCTCCAGCTGCTGCGCGGTGTACAGCCGCTCGGGTTCGAGGGTGACGGCCTGCCGCTCAATGTGTTCCCGGACGAAGTCGGCGATGTCGGTCGCGGCGTATTCCTTGTACCGGCCGCGCCGGTCGACTGGGGCGGGCCAGTCGGGATGCTGCGCCCAGGTCTTGGACACGGTGTGGGTGCTCACCCCGTACTGTTCGGCGATCTCGGGGGTGATGAGCCCGGGCCGGTCTACCATGGTGGGGATTCTCCTTCGGGAGTTTTCAACTGGTGGGGCCGGCGCTCTCTCACCCCCCGGCGTGCCCGGGGGATCGCGTCGGCCCCCTTTGCTGTCTGTGAGAGCTGGGGCCGGTGATTCCAGAGGGGCCCCGCCCCGGACTGGCTGCCCGGGGCGGGGTGAGGGTTACGACTCGTTCTCGTCCTGCTCGTCGTCCTCAATCATTTCGATCCAGGTGACGATCCGGTTCATCGCGAAATCTGCCGCGTCGAGCCGCCAGGGAGCGGGGCCTGCCATCCCGGTGATGACGAGCAGTTCGTACGCGGTGAACCAGTCGAGCACCGCGTGCTCGAAGGCTCGCTTATCGCGTTCCGAGATTGGCTCGTCCTGGATGATCTGCCGTACCCGGTCGAGGCTCAGAAGCGCCCGGCTGGGGGCCTCTTCGTCGTCGTCATCCGGAGTGAAGGCCGGGATGATGACCGGGACCGGGAGGTCCTTCAGCAGCGCCTGTATGTAGGCGAAGGCGCCGACCAGGGCCTCCATCAGCGTCAGGAGACGCTCCCTGTGGTTGTCGTGATCTGCCACGACGTGTCCTCTCTGGAGTTTTCAACTGGGGTGTCGGGTCCGGGGCTCTCACCCCCCGGCCTGACATCACTAATATTACAGCGTTTGTTTCTATGATTGCAACATCATGGAGAGGGGAATCCGGGCGCCCCCGGCTGGCTGCCGGGGGCGCGTCGCGGACTAGTCGAGCCGGTTGACCAGGAGCCACACCAGCAGGTGCCTCAGCGCCTCATCGCCGTAGACGAGGTTGGCGCCGACACCCTCAGCCCGGGTCTCCTCGAACCTCGCCGCACACAGTGCGTAGAGGTCGATGGCCGCCAGGAGGTGGATGCAGCCGGTGAACAACTGCGCTTCCTGGGTCTCGCCCATCGGCTGGTCCTTCGCCAGTGCGGCCACCCGCTGGATTGCGGGCACCGCGTTGGTCGCCGGGATGTGCCGGTCGGTCGGGAGTGTGATCGGCACGGGCAGTGCGTCACACACGTCGACCAGGAGCGAGTACGTCGCCGAGATCGCGTGGGCGAGCGCCATCATGATCTCGTCTTCGTGTTCAGCCATGTGGCTGTCCTCTCTGTGGAGTTTTCAACTGGCGTCTGGTGCGGGGCTCTCACCCCCCGCCCTGACATGTCTAAGATTACAGCAGTCATTTCTAAGATTGCAACACCCTGGGGTGAGGCAAAGGGGACGGCACGCGACCGCCCCCTAGACCCTCAGGCTCGCTCGAACCGCTCCAGCCGGCCGTCACCCCCCACCACGGCCACCAGCTCGGCGCCCGCCAACTCGTCGCGCGGGATACCAGTCTCTCGGACCAGACGCTCCACCGGCACCCGCTCCGGGTCCGTGTGGTCCCGGTGCTCGGTCGTGATCTCCGCCTGGTCGCCGACCAGCAGCAGCACGGTCGCCTTCAGTCGCTCGCTCATCGGGTCTTCTTCTCCTTCTTCGGGGTGCCCGGGACGGGCTTGGTCGGAGCGGGGAAGTGACCGCCCCGCGACGGCTGGTAGACGGTCTCGTGCCCTTGGAGGCGAGGGTCGTCCGGCTCTGGAGTCTTCTTCCAACCGAGTGCCATGATGGCGCTCCTGTCTCTCTTGGGATGGGTGGACCGGGGGCGGCCGGCTAGCTGCCAGGCGGACGGCCGCCCCGGGGTAGATGGACCGGTAGATAACCGGGAGATGGCGGTAGATGAGCCGGTAGACGTGCAGGTCACGCGGCGGTAGACGCAGCGGTAGACGCCTCCTGGGACGCCTCCGGGGAAGGGGCTGCGAGGTCCCTCCGGCGGACCCCCCACGTCGGCACCCCGTCCACCTTCACGCCGCGATCTACGGGCACCTTCAGAGCCACCAGCCGGGCGCGCAGATCGGGCACCTTCCAGCCGGCCGTCTGGGCGGCCGTCGGGGGGTGCTGCTGGAGGTGGGCAAGGACGGTGCGCAGGTGCACCCCGGAGCCGTCCCCCATGAGGGTCAGCAGGAGGGTGCGGACGGCCTCCCGATCGAGCACCGGAGCGGCCTCGGTGGAGGCCTCCGCGGGCGCCTCGGTGTGCTCCTCCGCGGCGGGGTGTCCGGAGCGCCAGGCGGTGACCGCCCACACGCCGCTGAGGAGCCACAGCAGCGCGGGCACGGCGCGCAGCAGGCGCCACAGCAGGTACAGGCCGAGAGCCAGCAGCGCGATGCGGAGCCAGCAGCCGAGGGTGGCGCGCCAGCCGGTGAGGTCGTGGCGGCGGCCGCGCGCGACCCAGGCGGCGGCGCGCCGACCGAGGCGTCGGGCGAGGGTGGCGGAGCCGGTGGCGAGGCGCGCGGCGGGGCGGGCGAGGCGGCTCACAGCAACCCCGATCCCTGCACCGCGGCGACCACGCCGTCCCCGGCCGCGTTGAGCGCGCCGGGCAGCCAGGACAGGGCTCCTGCCACCCCGGCGGTGAGGGTGAGGGCGGAGCCGACGAAGAACCCGCCGACGATGCGGCGCTTGTCCTTCTTCCCGGCCTCCTTGTAGGCGAGGCCGACGAGGAACGCCACCACGATGACGACGCCGGCGCCGGTCGCGCCCAGGCCGACAAGCTGGCCCGTGGTCAGTCCGCTCCCCGAAGAGGACCCGGCCGCCACGGTGCTGGTGCGTTCTCCCGCGCGGTTGGCGACGCCGGCGGCGTGACTGTGTGTCCAGCCGAGGATCCCGCCGGGGCAGGCCGCAGCGCACGCGGCGGCGCTGAACCCTTTCCCGAAGGGGGCGAGCATCTTCATCTCCCGGCCGCCGTTCCACCAGGGTCGCAGGTTGGCGACCAGGATGAGGACGGCGGCGAGGAGGCCGCTGATGGTGAGGGTGGTGCCGGTCATCGGGCTACTCCGGTGAGCAGGGTGAGGGCGTCGAACCAGTCGAGGACGCCGAGGGCGCCGAGCAGGGCGGTGACGAGGAGGGCGCGGGGTACGGCCCGGCCGGTGTGCCGGTCCAGGGCCCAGCTGGCGGCGATCGCGACCGCGGCGATGACGTAGGCGGCACCGATGCTGGCTTCGGTGCGAGCCTGGTGGAGGGTGTGGGCCCAGATCCCGACGGGGCTGCGGCCGCCTGCCCAGGGCAGGAGGGCGGCGAGGACCGCGGCGAGCATGCGCCAGGTGACAAGCGCGTCCCAGAGCCGCTCCCACAGGCGCGGGGGCCGCTCCACTTCCAGCTCGACGACGAGCGCCTGGTGGACGTGGCGGACGACGACCTCGGCGGGCGGCGGGGGCGGCGGTACGGGCGGTGCCGGGGGTGTCATGACGGGCGGCGGCGGCGGGGTCCGCCAGGGCGGGGCCTCGCCGGGTTCCGGGGCCCGGGCGGGCAGCGGCGCGCCGGCCGGAATGATCCGGGTCGGGGTGATCGGACGGTCGTCCGGAGACATCGAGGAGTCCTCAGTGGAGGATGGCGACGCCGAGCGCCGCGAGGGTGACGATGAAGGCGACGGTCCCGGTGATGCGGGGGACGTCGGAGGGCGCCAGGAGGGCCAGACCGGCGAGCGCGATCAGCGCGCACGCAGCACAGAACACGCCGAAGACGGCGGTGAGCATGCGATGGTCAGGCGCCGATGGCGAACGGGGCGGGCGGCAGCTGCGCGAGGTGCGGCTCGTGGGCCTCTACCTCGGTGCGCAGGGTGCCGCGGATGATGCCGTCGGACGGCGCGACGTATCCGGCGGCGACCAGCGCGTCACGCATGGCCTTCGTGCCCGGCCGGGTCGGCGGGACTGTGTCATACAGCGGGCGGATGACGGCGCACCGCGGGTCGCTGTACTTGATCGGCACGGGCGCGGGCTGGGGCTCGACGGGCTTGGCCTGGGTGGTGCGCGACACGATCGGCAGGAGGCGGGCGCTGGTCGGGACGGCGGGGGGCCAGGTGCTGACGGGTGCCGTCAGGCGGGCGGCAGGCCTGCGGGCAGCGGGCGCGGTCGGGCGCGCGGTCGGCGCGGCCGGGATGGCCACTGGCGCGGCGGGAGCGGCCGGGGTGACGGGTGCCGTCACGGTCTTCGTGACGGGTTTCCGGGTGCCGTTGCTGGGACCCCCGACGGGCTGTTCGCGCAGCAGCCGGTACAGCTGGTTCATCAGCGCGCCGAACGCCAGCAGGGAGGCGACGGGCGGCACGGCGGCTACCACGTAGTCGAGTGGCTCGGCGCCCGGGCCGACCCCGGCGATGTTCAGGGCGATGGATCCGCCGGCGCCGAAGATGACCAGGCAGATGGCCCACCAGTCGAGTCGGCGGGCGAGGGCGGCGCGCAGGATGAGGACTTCGCCGGCGGCGTAGAAGAGGTCGAGGGTTGCGGGCCAGGCCCAGGCGCGGATGGGGTCGCCGCGGAAGCCGTGGCGGGCGCCGACGTCGTGGAGGTGCTCGTAGGAGAGCCAGAGGGAGACGCCGGTGAGGAGGAAGATCAGGGCCGCGGCGGTGATTGCGAGGGCGATGACGGCACGCGGGTGGATGGTGCTGGTGGGCGTGGGCGCACTAGGGTGCAGCTCAGCCATAGGAGGTCACTCTCCTGTGGTCAGAGCCTCGGCCGGAGCTGCTATCTCCGCGTCCGGGGCTCGCTTAGTTCTGGAGTGTGACGCCCTACGGGGGGCATCTGCCGTCCATGACGGTACCGCGCTGTGCGCGTGCGGTTCTACGGGTTCAACGAGCGAGCCGTGGCGGGGGTGTCAACGGCCGTCATGACGGGGCAGTGCCCCTGACTGCTCTCGGCCAGGGGCACTCATGGGATACGCCTGCTGCGGACCGCCGCGGTGACTACAAGCGCTTGGTCCGGCCCGCTGCGCCGCCGGTGATGTCTGTCGGCTGGGGGCTCTCCGGTTCGGTGCGCCGGATCCGGACACAGTCGAGGCCGATGACGGCGACGGCGACAGCGAGGGCGAGGGCGGTGTCGTGCTGCTGGTTGAGCAGGTAGAACAGCACGACAGCTATCACGGAGACGGCGGGCGTGGGGGGTCGGCCTTCGACTCCCAGGTTTCGCCAGCTGTGTGGTTCCATGGGCATGTCCTTTCGGATCGCTTCCAGGCATTTCGACGCAGGACACTTACGGGAGTCGCCCTGGCCGGCGGCTCCCGTTTCTGCGCGTGGGTGTGCGGCCTGCGGTGACGCCCCCTTGTGGGTTACGGGCCGACTGCCACACTGAAAACGGTAGGCGATGGCACTTGGCCTGGACGCCGTCACGATTGTGATCAGCCAAACCGCGCAACTCCGTTCACTGGCTGCAAGGTTCGTGGGTGCAGGATTTCTCTATACCCCACTCTTTTAACGCTGACCTGCGGTTTTATGACTCAGCGGCGTGGATCAAGGGATGGAAGATCATCATCCGGTTTGAGGATGGCTGGAACTGGCCGGTCGAGCCTAGAATCGAACGCATGACCGATAGCGTGCCGTCTCGGCTTGACCTGCTGCGTTTCGCACGCCGGGTCGTCGAGCAGCAGACGGTGGCAGCCCTCGACGGATGGATCGCCGAGAAAGAGTGCCGCGAGACGGAGCGGCAGCGGGGCGAGAGCGCGCGGTCGCCGGCCCCGGACTGGCTCATCCAGCACGGGCTGAACCGGATGTGCCGCTTGATGCCGTCGAGGGTGTCACCCAGCGTCGTCCGGTCAGCTCGGCTTGGCCGTGGAGAGGAGGACGGTTGCGGCGGCCCATGTCCGACGGGGATCGCGGCTCGCGCTCGGCGGCTGGAACACGGCCGTGGTGCGCGGACCGCGGTCATGGATCACCTTGGCGGCTTATCCGGACGGCATTGACGGGCTGGAGATGGCTGGGGGTGGCCCCGGCCCCGATGCTGCGCGTTCACCCGTAGCACCGGGGCGAGGAGTGGATCAGCGGTGGTGATGCCACCAGTACGCGGCGATGGTCGCCACGCCGCTCAGGCTGGCCTTGATCCCCATCCGGAGCATCTCGTCGGCAGTCGAGTTCATCAGCCGGCGGAAGTGCCGACGTGCCGACTGCTCCCGCAGCCGAGTGCTGACACCCTCGCGCTGCTGAGCACCTCGCTTCCACAGCTTGGTACGTATTCGGTCGCGCTGCTTGGCCATGCGGGTGATCCGTGAGGTGGGGCCCTGTCGGACCGGGCGCCTACACTTCCTGTTACCGGGAATGGCGGCCTCCTTCGGGTCGGTGTTCCTGTCGGTATTGGTGGCCTCCTGTTGCGAGCAGGGGGCCACCGCCGTTTCCGGCAGGGCCCGTTGGCCGTGGGACCAGTTTGACGCACCGCACTGACAGCTGACGGCCCGTGAGGTAAAGGCGCGGCGTGCTGCGGCATGCCGCACGGCCCGGAAATGCGTGCGTGTTGGACATAGGGAACCGGGGTGGAAGGTAAAGACTTCCTGTGTAGACCTCGTACGTGACGCGGTTGACCATGTCCAAGGTGAATCTCGTCGAGGATCGGCATGGGCATGTCTTCCATCTGCCTGCGGCGGTGCTGGGTGACCTCTCACCGGCCCCGGATCAGTCCGGCCAGCAGCGCAGTCGTACGACGTTTCACGTGAAACGTCGAAGACTGCGGGGCGTTCGACAGTCAGTCGAAGTTCAGGTCCTCCCCGCGGCTGAGGATGTGCCGAAGTTGCCGCTCACGGGGAGGACGATGTCCTTGTAGTCGACGTCCGCGATGTTCTTGACGCGCTTGGCCGGCTCGGTGAACGCGTACATCTCGCCGTAGTACTCGGCGTCCACCTCACGGTGCGACTTGTAGAGACGGCCCTTGTGGCGCTGTGCTGGTGAGCGTCGGGTGCCACATATGTCCGTCAGCCACATCGGACCGCATCGGCCACGGTGGCGTCACGATGAATCTGCCAGCAACTTGCGGGCGGAGTGCTCCGGCGGTCGGTGGAGTTCAGCGTGACCGTGACGTCCCCGATCTCGATGCGCACTCCGGTGAGCACTCGAAGCGTGGCGTCACGGTGCACAGCGATCGTCGTCTGTGGCGGGCGGGTGGCCTGGCCATCTACTCGGTGGTGCCCTTGCGGATGAAGGTGGCGATCGCCATGCCGACCATGAATGCTCCGACAGCCGCGCTGCAACCGGTGACCGTCGCTGCGTACAGCGTCTGGTGGCCGACGAAGCTGCCGTAGAGGCCGGCGATGAAGCCGAAGTCCCCCGCGCCGAGCGCCATCGACGTGACGAGCGTCGCGTTGGTTACGTACTGCCTCTGGGGCGCGGCCTGTGTACCGTCCATTCTGGGTCCTGTTCTGTAGCAGGGACGTGTGGGCCCACAGGACCCGTCGGTGAGCTGTGGAAGGTGCGCCGACGGGTCCTTGCGGTTGAGTTGAATGGTGGAGTGTGTCCCCGCTGGAACTCCAACTTTGTCCGCTGTTTGTGATGTCTTTCACCACTCTGCGCAACGCGGGCACTTGGTACTAACCGGGCAACCGGTTCGACATGCCCTCAGGATCCCAACGGAAGCCCCAGGTCAGGATGTTGACACTCCACGACATCGGATCTTGCTGAAGGCAGGTGCAGTGGGAGCCCGTTCAGCAGAACGATCAACGATCGGGGTGACGATTGCGACGGAGATATGTCCATCTCGCAACCGCGGCGTGTGTCGTCACGCAGCATCACTGGGCACCTCGGTCCAGGTACGACCGCAGTCCTCGCACAGCACCTTCGGCGGCGCGCCATCCCCGCCCTCGACGACCAGCTGCCCGCCGCACGGCATCGGGCACGGGTGCGGCACCGTCTCCCGTCGACGGGCGTCACCCAGCGTCTTCCGGAGCAACTCGACCCCGGACGCGGCGACCTCGGCGACGGCCTGGCGCTCGCCCTCGTCGAGTCGCCGGAACGGCCCGGGTGCGTCCCGAAGTCGGAGGGCGAGCCACTCGGCGGCGTCCGGGGCGGTGCGCGGCCCGGCGTATTTCCAGCGGCGCGGGTCGGCGGCGTCCTTCGCGGCCAGGAGGACCGCAGCTCGGTGGGTGTCGTCGCTCCAGCCGTGCCCGGTGGGCGCCTTGAAGGCCGGCCGCTGGACCCGGGACGCCAGCCAGTCCGCGGCGGTGATCAGGCCGGTCTCGATGGTCGTCATGACGTCCAGGACGTCGATGTCGACGGGGGTCGGTCGGGGGCCGGGGGCGTCCGGGGCGGTGTCGGCGCGTTCGGCGGCCTGGTCGGCGCGCTCCTCGTCGGTCATGAGGCGGGTGATGCCCATGGCGGGGGGCCAGGTGCTGGTGGGGCGGGTGCCGGCGCGCTCTTGGAGGGTGGTCCAGCGTTCGGTGATGGTGTCGAGGTCGTCGGCTGCGGTCACGGTGCTGCTCCTGTGTCTGGCGTGGGCGGTACGGTGATCACTGCCTGGGGGTGCGTCCGGCCTGGGGAGGTTGGGGACGCACCCCTCCGTGCTAGGTAAAGGGCTAGTCATGGCGCTAGAGGGCGTGCTGCGTAGCGCGCTAGACGTCGCGCCATAGGCCGGGCTTGCTGCACTGGTTCAACGGTTCAGGCTGGTCAGCGTGTGCACTGTGCCCGGCGACGACCCGTCATGACGGGCCGTTGAGGGCCGTGCGCAGCTCGGTCGCGGCGCTGCCGTAAGCGCGGAGGACCGCCCACTGCGTGGCGAGCTTCCGGGCCCGGGCGATCGACGCCGTGGCCGCCCGCAGTTCGCGGCGAGCGTCCTCCAGCTCGATGGCGACACGCGCGTACTCGCCGATGGCGTGGCGTGCCCGGTCCTCGGGGGTGAGGGCGAACGGCTGGGGCAGCATCACGGCGTCGTACACCGCTCGGGCCCAGCGGGCGTCTCCGAGCGCGGTGTGCGCCGTCTCCTCGTTCGGGGGCTCGACCCCGACGGCGTGTGACAGCTTCCGGGAGGACCACGGAAGCGGGCCGGCCACCTCGACCCCGACCTTCATGGCGGCGAGCTGGACGATGTCGTACGGCCGGTAGTGCCATCGGGCGGAGCCGGGGCCCAGGAGCTTGCGGAGGAACCGGTCGTCGAAGCCGGGGTTGCTGCCGACGAGGACGGCGCCGGACAGCATGCTGGCGATGGCCTCGATGGCGCTGCTGCGGCTGCACGGGAGGACCGGGCCGGGGCCGGTGAACGCGGCGCCCCAGCTGGGGTCTACGAGGTGGCGTTCGCGGTACCGGCCGATGCGGAGTGCCTCGGGGTCGGCGGCGGCCTGGTCGATGGTGAACTGCCAGACGTACTCGGTGTCGGTGGTCCGGCCGGCGTTCTGCTGGCGGAGGATGACGGCGACCTCCCAGGCTTCGCCGATCTCGGCCTCGAGGTGGGTGGTCTCGCAGTCCACGAAGGCGATGGTGGTCACGGGCGCTCCAGGGATCGGGGTGCGTGCGCCTGGCGGGCGGCGCGGCTGCGGCAGAAGGTGGTGTGCAGGCAGAGCACGCCGGCGGCGGCGAACGAGACCAGGCCCAGGGCGAGGCAGGCAAGGCCGGCCAGGACCAGAAGGCCGGGCAGCGACGGGACGGGCATCAGCCGCGCACCTCGCCAATGACGCCCGTCGACGGCCCGTCACTGGCGACGGTTGTCAGTGCCAGCAGCCGGACGTGACCGCGGATCCGCTCGTACTTCTGGCCCGTCTCGTGGCCGTCCCACTGCGCGCGCAGGTCGGCCGGGTCGACGACGGTCACGTGCCGGAACAGCTCGACGTCGTCCGGGTGGATGTGCCAGGACATCTGCCAGCCGCCGGCCACGAGGTACAGCAGTTGCCAGCCGTCCTCTCCGTCGATGTCGGCGGCCGGGGTGATCACGGTCGTGGCGGGATGCAGTGCGGCGAGCCAGGCGAGCAGCTGCGCCCGCTCCCGGTACGCGGCGTCGCGCTCCCGGGCGTACGAGTCGGCGCGGTCCTTCCAACGTGCAGCCTCGGAGCGAGCCGCGGTGAGGTACCGGGTGAGGCGCAGCACGAGGTCGGGCCGGGGAGGCACCGGCCGAGGAGATGCCGACGGGGCGGCCGGGGCCGGGCGGCGGCGGAACAGGCGCGCGAACCGGGTACGAACCGGTTCCGGTTCCTGGTTCCCGATGGGGCGTTTGGGTGTCGTGGACATGGTTGCTCCGGTGTGGTGGCCGGGGCGGGTCCCTGCGTGGGGTCCCTGTCCGCGTGGGCGGGTCAGTTGCCGAGGGCGGTTCGGCCGGTGGCGGGCGGGGGTAGCTGGTCGAGGGCGTCGCCGATGTCGTGTGCGAGTTCGCGCCAGCGTGCGGCCTGGGCGGGTGCGTGCTGGTCTCGGGTGTCGGCGGCGACGAGGAGGGCTTCGACGAGTTCGCCGGCGTCGTCGGTGCCGCCGGGGAGGCGGAGGAGGGCGGCCATTAGAACGGCGGCTCGTTGCTGTAGCCGTTGGCCTGGTCGACGGCCCAGGGGTCGTCCTGCGGCGGGCTGCTCGGCCGGGAGCGCTGCGCCTGGCCCTGCTGGGGCCGTGCGGTGTGCTGTCCGCCGTGCTGGCCGTTCTGCTGGCTCGCAGCGTCCTTCGAGACCTGCGCGACGGCGTAGGCCAGGTTGGGTGCGATGGAGCGGATGAGCAGGGCTGGCCGCTCGTGCTTGACGCCGTCCTTCTCCCAGCATTCGGTGCGGATCTCGCCGGTGACGATGACTTCCATGCCCTTGGCGAGGGTCTCAGCGACGTTCTCGGCGAGGCGTTCCCAGGCGGTGCCGCGGATGTAGAAGACGTCGCCGTCCTCCCACTGGTTCGTCTGCTTGTTCAGCCGTCGGGAATTGAAAGCAAGGCTGACGCTGGCGACAGCCTTCTGGGACTGTGTGAAGCGGAGTTCGGGGTCGGCGGTGAGTCGGCCGACGCCGGTCATGGTGGGCAGCAAGGTCAGTTCTCCTCGATGGGGAGTTGGGGCTGAATCGGGATGGCGGTCTGGTCGGGGTGGACGGTGGGCGTCGTGACGGCCGTGACCTGCGTTGGCATCCGACGGTGACGGGGCGTCGACTTGGGGATCAGGCCGAGCTTCTCGCCGCAATGCGGCCGTAGCCGCGGGCCTTGGACTCCTTCGTCCGGAGGATCCGCGGGCAGTAGCGGCACTTCATCGGCGTCTCTTCCGGCGGTGGGCGTCGAGGCTGGTCACTCCGGCCGGCAGGGCGGCGGGGAGGTCGAGTTGCTGGACGCGGGCGGTGCAGGTGGCGACGTGGGGCACGTGGAGTCGCTCCCAGCCGCATAGGGGGAGTTCGTCCGAGGGGCGGCGGGACCGTACGGCGCCGGTTCCGTCGCGCCAGACGGCGGTGTTGCCCTCGTCGTTGGGGTCGGGGTCGACGGCGAGGCGCTTCCCGGCCTCGGTGATGGTCCAGAGGATGGGGCGGCGGCAGTCTCGGCATGGGGTGACTGTCTTCATGGGGTGGCGGGTCGGGTGTGGGCCGCGAGGGCGCGGGCCTGGTGGACGTCGGGGGTGAGGGTGCAGGGCTGGTTGGGTGCGGCTTGGCAGATCCGCTCGGGGCACCGGGTTGACATGAGCCTGACCCAGTCGATCTGTCGGGCGGAGTGCACATCCCGGCGGCGGTCGACGCTGCCGCGCTGGTTCGTGCACAGCTGGCCCGGGCGCGCCTTGCACCAGAGGCACTGCACGGCCATCGCGGCGAAGCGGTACGGCCTGCGCCGACGGATGGGGGTCGTCATGACGCCTCGGCCTCCTGCTCCTGGTCGTCCGTGCGGGCGAGGGCGGCAGCGGACGCGGCCTTAATGCTCGCCGCGGCGTGGTCGGGGTCGAGCAGCGGAAGGCCGGCGGCCGCGCGCTTGGTGTCTTCCAGGCGGATCGGGTGAACGTCGCGGCTTCGGCGGCCGCCGATGGTGCAGCTAGTGCCGGGGGCGGCTCCGCAGCGTCGGCAGGCACGGCCGCGGGGGTCCTTGGAGGCGTCACGGCTAGCGGGCATCTTGCCGATGGCGGCTCGGACGGCGGCTGCACGGCCCTCGTAGGGGCCATGATCAGCACCTGGGGGCAGTGCGAGACGATCAGCAGCCCCGAGGGCCCGGCTGATGCTGCTGGGCCCTGTGAGGCCGTCTCCAGCGGCTCGCAGGAGGGCACGGCGGGCGGCGATCGACTCGGCGCCGGTCTCCAGAGGGTTGCCGTCGTAGACGACGTGCGCCAGCTCGATGCGTTCCTCGCGTCGGGCCTTGACCTCGGTAACGATCTCGGCCGGGGAGATGAACGGCTGGCGGCGGGCGATGGCGATGACGGCGGCGCGGGCTTCATCGACGTCGTACGGCGCGAGGATTTCGCCCCAGACGTCGGGGGTGTACTCGCCGAACTTCTGGGCGGGGCAGGCGGCCTGGACGTACTCGGCGATCTGCACGGCTTCTTCTTCGGTCACGGGGCTGCTCCTTCCTGGCGTGCTGCGGCGCGGGCGGCTGCGCGGGCGCGGGCGCGGTCGAAGATGGTTCCGCCGGCGGCCTGCTGGCTGGTGAGGGCGGCGGTTGGGGAGGCGGTGGTGTTCATGGCGCCGTTCACGACGCTGGCGAGGGTGGAGGGGTGGAGGTTCTTGGCCATCCAGATGGCGATGCCGCGGCGGATCCAGTCGGGGTGAATGTGGTCCTCGTCGAGGAGGATCCGGATCTCTTTGGAGAGCTGGCCGATGACGCGGGAGGGCGGTCGTTCGGCGCACCGGTCGAGCCATTCGCCGACGATCGTCTGGGCGGTGATGGGGCCTTCGGGGGCGGCGTCCTCGGCGTCGTCGACGGGCTCTCCCTCGAGGACCTCGTCTGGCGTGTCGTCGTGACCTTCGGTCGACGACCGGGGGTCGCCAAGAGAGTGAGGTCCTGTAGAGAGAGGAGAGTGAGTAGGCGTCCGGGATTCCCTGACACTGACGTCAGGGATTTCCGGACACTGAGACTCGTCAGTGTCCGGGTTTGGCTGACACTGGGCTTCTGAGTCAGTGTCCGGAGTTCCCGGACTCTGAGCCGAGTCAGTGTCCGGGATTCCCTGACCCTCAAGTCCGGGTTCAGGGTCATGAGTTCCCGGACTCTGATGCTCGTCAGTGTCAGGAAGTTCCGGACGCTGAAGCGGGCGGATCTTGTACTTGGCGGTGCCGTTCTTCTGGCCGGCCGCGACCTTCTCCAGGACGCCCTTTTCCACAAGAGCCTTGATCACCGCGTACATCTGGGCGCGCGAGACCTGCGCCCGGCGGAGGATCTTCGCGGACTCCACGGAGGACCAGGTGATCCGCGTCGAGTCCCGGGCATCGTCCGCCAGCACCGCGAGCGCAAGCTTCTCGCGGTGCGTCAACGTCGTCGGGGCGTAGTCGAGCACCTCGACGTACAGGCGGCTGCCCACGTGCTGTCTCCTAGGGGTGGTGGTGACCGGT
The DNA here is from genome assembly GCF_016741855.1 of Streptomyces musisoli. Classification (GTDB taxonomy): domain Bacteria; phylum Actinomycetota; class Actinomycetes; order Streptomycetales; family Streptomycetaceae; genus Streptomyces; species Streptomyces musisoli. The sequence continues at coordinate 294,398 of NZ_JAERRH010000010.1, forward strand.
GGCCCGGCGGCCGGTCTCATCCGCCGGGCCACCGGCTGTCAGCGGCCGGCCGCGACCTTCGTGGAACCGGTGGCGCGGTACCGGGCGTAGGCGGCGTTGTTGGCGTCGTTGCACGCCTGGCACGGCGTCTCGCCCCTGCGGCGATGCCGGTTGTACGCCGACTTCGTGCCGCAAGGCGCCGGCGCCCGTCCCGGGCCGGGAGGGGCGTTCCGCTTCTCAACCGGCACCTGCTTGCGCCGTTCGGCGGCCACCGCCGCCCGCTGCGCCCCGGTGAGCCCGGCGATGATCCCGTCGCGCATGGTGTCCGCCGTCTGCGACTCGCGAGCGAGTACCGCTTCCAGGCATTCCGCTCGGACTGGACACTCGTCCAAGCAGATCCGCTTCGCCTCGGCCACGCTTCTCTTGCTGAACCAGAGGTCCGGGTCTTCGTGTCGGCAGGCGGCCTGGAGTTCCCACTCCCGCTCCATCACGGCTCCTTCCGGTCACTGATCGCGAAGGACCAGACATGATCAAACGGTCCGGACACCGAACTGGTGTCGCGATGACGGGCGTCGACGGGCGTCACGCGGCCACCCCCGGGGCGCCGACGTACGTGCCGTGCAACCGGTAGTGGCGGTCCGCCGCTGTGCGGGCCTTACGGCACGCATCACACTGCGGTTCCTTGCGTCGCTGATGCCGGCGATAACCGGGGAGCGTCCCGCACCTAACCGGCCCCAGCCTGACCGCGGAGTTCAGCTGCGCAGCCTGAGACCGAGTCCGGACCCGTGACAGGGCGTCGCACAACGGGGTCTCGTCCGTGGGGAACCATTTCCGCAACGTCTGCCCGCTGACTCCGACGCGCTCCGCGATGACGGAGTAGTCGACACCCCGCTTGAAGAGGAGATCCGCCGCATAGGCGGCCTCATCAGAACTGAGGGTCCATCCCTTGCGAACCCCGTTGATTGCCAGTTCCACGGCGACCAGGTCAAGGCAGATCACGCCGTCCGACGTGCCCATGAACACCGTCGGGACGGACAGCGTAGTGACGGGGATCCAGTCGCGATGACGGCCCGGGACGGCGCCGGTGACGGGGGCGTCGTGCGTGGTCATTCGCTCACCGCCGTCACGTCGTGGACCCAGGCGAGCGCGGTGTCGTCGAGCTGCTCGCGGGCCCGGGTCACGGCGACGTAGGCCAGGCGCCCCTCCTCGCGGGGCAGGATCACCAGGCCGGTCGTCTGGTCTGGCTTCGGCGCCCGGAAGTCGGAGTGGATTCGGACGGCCGGCCACTCGCGGCCCTTCGAGCGGTGCGCGGTCGAAACGACCAGCTCGGCCTGCTGCTCCGAGCACAGCCCGTCCGCGGCCGCGACGATCCGCTGGGGCCCGTGCTCATCGATGAGCTTCACCAGGACCTCGAGGGAGCCGTCTTCCTCGGCGGCGTACTGGCGTACGTCGTCCCAGGAGGCGAACCCCATCAGCTCCGGGTGATCGGTGGGCTGGCCGCCCTGGAGGGCTTCGGCGGCCCAGGCGAGGCGCTTGATGTCGCCGCCGCCTCCGACCAGTGCGACCTTGCGGCCGGCGGCGAGGCCTTCCATGACGATGCCCATGGCGCCGGCGTTGCTGCGGCAGAGGATCGCGTCCGGTGTGTCGAGCGGGCCGACGGTGGACTCGGCGCCGTCCCAGCCGGTCAGACGGAGGGGGGCACCGATGAGCTGGAGCCAGAGGTTCGCGCGGGCGGCCACGGCCGGGCCGAACCGGAACGACTGGCTGAGGGTCAGTTCGGGGCAGCCGAGCTGGCCGACGAACTTCTGTAGGGCGTCGTTGGCGCCGCGCCAGCTGTAGATCTGCTGGGCGGAGTCACCGACGGCGATGCGCTGGGCGTGCTCCTGGGCGAGGAGGACCGCGGACAGAACGTCGTTGGTGTCCTGTGCCTCGTCGAGGAGGACCACGTCCGTGGGTATGCGCGGCCGGGAGAGGGCCCACATCTTCAGGTAGTGATCGTGGGACAGGTTGAGGACGCTGTCGTCGCGGAGCAGGTCTTCCCAGGCGGCCCGGGCGACCGGCAGGGCCAGGGCGACCAGCTCGGAACGGGCCCGCTTTTTCGTGAGTCCGTCGTACTGGGGGACGTGGCGTTCGGTGATCTCGTCGTCCGCGCTGTGGCACCAGCGGGTCACGGTGTCCAGCGCAATACGCATGATGATCTTGGACGTCATGGCCTTCTGCCCGCCGATGTCCGTACGGATGGACGGGGTGGCGCCGATGATGCCGAGGATCTTCCGGACGTCGAGGGCTTGCGCGGCCTGGTGCGCGGTCTGGCGTGGCCGCTGAAGGCGAGCGCCGTACCGCGGGTCGAAGGCCAGGCCGTGCCCGGTCTTGCACAGGACCGTGCTCGGGAAGCTGCGACGGGCGTCGGCGGCGATGGCGCTGTTGTAGGCGACGTACGTCATCCGGCGGCGTCGGTCGGACCGGGCGATCATCTTCAGCGTCGAGGACTTGCCGCATCCCGCGCCGGCCTGGAGGACGAGGTCCAGCCCGTCGCCGTACGCGTTGACCGCGTCCGCCTGCTCTGGGGTGGGGTTCACCACTGTGGTGCACCTCCTTTCTCGGGGGTGCGGGCCCGCCCCGCATGGGGGAAGTCGGGGCGGACCCGCGGTCAGTGGTGAATCAGGCGGCGGTCTGCTGGTCGGCTGCGGCCCGGCGGGCCTCGTCCTCCAGGCCCTGGACCATCGCGGCGAACTCGTCCGGGGCGTTCTCGCGCTCGCCGTAGGCCGAGAGCGTGTCGAGCAGGGTCTTGGCCTCCTCCAGCGTCAGCTCGTTCGCGGAGCCGACAGGGCGGCCGACGATCAGCGACGTGGCGTGCAGGCGGCCCTCGCGGCCCTTGACGTCCAGCGCGTTGAAGAGCGCGTGCATCATCCGCATCTGCGGGGCAGTGACGGGCGCCGGGCCCTGGTCCTGGGCGGCGGCGGCCGGCGGGGTGGTCTGACGCACGGCCGGTGCCGAGGCCTCTGCATGGGCTGCCGAGTGCGCGGACGGGTCGGTGTGCTCCGTGCCGGTCGGCTGCCCGGTGGGCGGGCTCGACGGAGTGCCGGTGACGCCCGTCGTGACGGGCTTGACGGCCTGTCCGTACTCCTTGATGACGTTCCCGAGCTTCGCGGGCTGGCCGGTCTTCGGGTGCAGGAGGTCGGCACCGAGGAGACGCCGGTTGTTGGCCTGCTGATGCAGCTCCAGCGCCCGGTCGTACGTCAGGCCGTCGGCGGTCAGCTGGTCCACGATGACCTGGACGGGGTCGACGCCCTGGCCGAGCTGCTCCAGGATCGCCTCGGCGAAGTCCTCGCCCGGGTGGTGGACGGACACTCCGTCGAGGGCCGTGTACCGGGTCTTCGTGACGGTGCCCGTGCCCGCGATCATGTCGATCACGACGTCGAACTCGTACTCGGCGCCCTCGCGCTGCACGGTCTTGACGCCGACCTTCGTGACCTTCTTCCCCTCCATCTCGTAGTCGTTCTTCGTCCGCATCGTGACGATGACGTGGCCGGGGAAGTTCAGCAGGACGTCGAGCATGTCCTGCTCCAGGTCGTTGACCGGCGCCCACGCGGTGTACGAACCGCCGTAATGCCCGGGCTTCTTGGCCTCCTGGTCGACGCGGGCCAAGAGGCCGCCCTTACCCGCCCAGAAGTGGGACCAGGAGTCGATGATGAGGACGGCGATCCGGGCCTCCTCAGCGGCCTTGACCGCAGCGATCAGGTTCTCCGGGGAGCAGAAGGCCATCGGCAGGTGACGGAACTCGTGGGCCTCGATGTCGGGCCGGCCAGGGACGGGGGCGTACTTGAGCGCGGAGCCGCGCTCCGTGTCGACGACGCCGATCTCGCCGCCGTTGGCGAGCTTCTCCGCCATGCGGAGAGCGGTCTTTGTCTTGCCGGAGCCACCGGGGCCCTGGAGGCCGATGCGGGCCCGAGCGGTCTCGCGGGTCGCGGGGGCGAACGTGAACGTGGTCATGAGGTGCTCCGGTGGCGCGGGTTCGGGATGGTGGGCTGGACGGGTGCGGCGGCCAGGTGGCGGATGGTGTTGATGACGCGCATGGCGGCGCCGTACTGCCGGCGCTTGCGTCGGAAGTCGCCGTCGGTGTCCGTGTCGGTCCGCCGGTACTTGTCGGAGAGTTGCTGCTCGATGGCGTCGGCCAGCTCGTCGCCGGTCTCCTTGCGGAGGTTGGCGAGCAGCTGTGCGGCCTCGCCCGGACGCAGGGCCCGGCCGGAGGTGAGGGCCTGGTAGGCGGTGCTGTACGCGGTCACCGACGGACCTCCTTCCGGGTCTTCTGGACGGTGGCGGTCAGGTCCTCCCACCGGCCCTTGCCGTGGTGGAGGGCCAACGAGGTCAGCCAGCCGCGCTGCTCGTAGTCGCGCGCCCTGCGGTAGGCCTGCGCCTTGTCGGCGGTGTGGAAGTCCGCGGTCCTGCGGCCCTGGCCGGGGCCGAGCGGGAAGGTGTAGCGGATGACGTAGGCCCTGTCGTTGCGGGTTTGCTCCCGCGCGTGGTGCGTACGGCGCTTCACTCGTCGGCCTCCGCGTCGTACTCAGAAGCCAGCTCAAGGGCCGTGACGATGTAGCCGGTGGTGGACTCCTCGTTCTGTCCCGCGACGACCACCAGCTCGGCAACGCCGTCTTCCTCGTCCTCGATCCAGTCGAAGGCGAGGGTGGTCGCCGTCGGCCACGATCGGCGTTCCGTCGCCTCGCAGTGCGCGCGGGCGGCCTTCGCGGTGCCGTAGTGGCCGAGGGTGATCCCGGAGTCCGGGTGCTCGGCGCGGTACACGAAGGTCGGCGCGGCCTCCAGTTCGGCGACCCGAGTCAGAAGCCAGGCGACGGCCGGGGCCACCCGCTCGTAGATCTCCACCTCGTCGGGAATCCGGCGGCGCTCGCCGTTCGGGGAGAGCAGACCGCGCATCTCCAACAAGTCGGCCTCGGCCTTGACCAGCCGGTCGCGACGCCGCTCGCGCTGTGCCACCAGGTCGGTGACTTGCGCCTCGGCGTCGAGCAGACGGCGCAGGACCGGAGCCATCCGCTCACCCATGTACGAGGTGAGGTTGAGGCAGTAAAGGTCTTCCCACGTCGGGTGGGCGTGCTCGCGCCGGTTCTCCACCGACTCGCCGAGCACCACCAAGAGGCTGTTCCGCGCGGGGCGAGCGTCACCCAGCTGCTTGGCGAGCTTCGCGCGCTCGTCGGGGGGCAACTGGAGTGCGTCCCCCATCGGCATCGGCAACGCTCCAAGAGAACGCACTGCGGCCTCGATGTCCTTGATCGGCTCGCTCATGCCGCTTCACCGCCCTTGCCACTGACGGGGGTGACCTGCGTCGACGGGGTGGTGATGACGGGCGTCAGCGGACCGGTCTGCGTGGCGATGTTCGCCAGCGAGCACCGCTCCGACCGGCCATCCAGGGACAGCAGCGGCATCCCGTCCTCGGCGCGCTGGCCCTGGAAGTACCAGACGTCGCCGTGTGCGTCGCGCTGCGGACGAGAGAGGTCGTAGACGATCCCGTCCAGCTCGTACGGCCGGTCCGCCCGCTCGGCGGCCGCGGTGCGCACCTGCGGCAGGTCGTATGCCACCACCGAGACCCGGACGCCGTCCCGGTAGCCCTCGCCGGCCACCGCGTACGGCAGCGGGCGCTCCTGGTCGTAGCTGATGCCGAAGTACTGCCGCCAGGCGGCCCACTGCGCCTGATCCGTGATGTGAAGCGCGATCAGGATGCGGTCACCGTCGGTGCGTACGGTCTTAAACTCGGCCCGCTCGCCGATGCCCTGTTCGATGATGGCCGCCACCCGGCGGGACCGCTCGCATGCGGCGTCCCAGGCGAGGGCCTGCTGCTCAAGCTCAGTCAGCTCTTGGTCGACCGGGGCCTCCCGGCCCAGGACGGGCCCGTACGACCGCTCAGGGTCGATGAGCAGTCCGACGCCGTCCAAGGCGTGCGCAATGGCTGCGGCCGGGTCGGTGCTGTCGGTGGCCATGGTCGCGCGGATGACGCGCAGGGCGTGGGAGAGATTCCTGTTCATGCGAGGGCCCCTTCCTGCTGCACAGCGGCCTTCCCGACCGAGGCGGCGAGGGCGGCGTGCATCTTGCGCATCGCACGGAAGTGGAGGGTCTTCGTGGACGCGACGTTCTTGCCGAGGCGGGCGGCCGTCTCCGGGAACGTCAGCTCCTCGATGTGCCGAAGGCGGACGACGTCCCGCTGGTGCGCCGTGAGGGTCTCCATCGCCTGGGCCACAGCCTGCTTGGCCTCGATGGTGGCCAGCCCGCGGATGGCGGACTCCTCAGCGCTGTGCTCGAAGGCGTCCGTCTGGAACGGCTCGGCGGTGGGGATCTCCCGTGTCGTGCGGTGCAGCTTCAGGTGGTCCAGGTAGAGGTTCCGGGCGATGACGCACAGCCAGCCGACGAAGCCGGCGGTCGTGGGGCGGTGCCGGAAGGTGTCGATGCGGCGGAGGGCCCGCAGGAACGTGTCCTGGGTCAGGTCCTCGGCCAGGGTCCGGTTCCGGGTCTTGTTGACGAGGTAGCGGTACACCTCCGGCCGGTGATCGTTGTACAGGGTGGCGAAGGCGTCGCGGTCGCCCGCGACGGCTCGCGTCACCAGCTCCACCTCTGCCGCGGGGAAGATCGCGGCGGTAGCCTGGTAAGACACAGCCAGCTCCTTTGACGTGGGGTTTTCGGGTTGTGGGGGCCGTTCCGGGGGCATCCGGGGCGGCCCCGTGTGTTCAGGCGGCGCGCTGGCGCCGCATCGAGTCGAGGACGGCGTGGGGGTCGAAGCGCCGGCTTGTGCCGACGTAGATCAGCCCGGGCCACATCTCGCCCTGTCTCGCCGCGTCCTGGATCTGCTTGTCGATCCAGCTCATGGACTTCCGCAGAAACTCGGCGAGTTCGCGCTGGTCCATCAGCCGCTCGGGCAGGTACTTCCGCGGTTCCGCACTCTTCGATCTGCGTGTAGATGTAGATTCTGCGAGCGTGAAAACGGGCGTCTCGAAGAGGTCATTGACCGCCTTGCCGAGTACAGCGGCGATGAGGCCGGCGGCGTGGTCGCTGCATTCCTCGCGCGCCGTCTTGCCCTTGCCGACGATGAAGCCGACCATCGCCCGCGAGAGGCCGGCGCCCTCGGGGTCCTGCTCCTTCGTCTTGGCGGCGAGGCGCCCGATGTCCAGCCCGGCCGCCTCCATGGCGGCCCGCAGCGGGGCACCTTTGTCCAGTCGTCGCATGGTGAAACCTCCGGCGCGTGGCCGAATTGGGGTCCGCAGGTCGATCTGACCTGCAGTATCTACAATCTACGTGTAGATGCAGATGACGTCAAGAGGGGTGCACAGGGGTCTAGATGCGCCTAGCAGGGGTGTGCAGGGGTCGTGTAGACGGGACAAAAGGACGTCATATACCGGTCATCCAGCAGCGATCTACTTGCGCATGTAGATGTGGATGCCCGATCCTTCCTGCGTGAACAGCCACCAGCACCACCCCGGCGAGCAAGGCCCCGCCGAGGACCAAGCCCCCACCGGCGAGGACCTGGCGGCGCTGTTGACCCGCGTCCTTGAGGAGGCGGGCATGACGCAGAAGGATCTGGCCGAGAAGGCCGGCGTCTCGTACCCGACGCTGAATAGCTGGATCAAGCGCACAAGGGGTACCTCCCGGGTTGCGCCTGAGACGTTGCGCTCTATCGCGTCGGCCGTCTCGGCCTCGGGTGTGAAGCTCACGCCGCGTGAGGTCTTCGCCGCGGCGGGGCGGCCCGTGCCTGGACCTACGGACGCTGAGCGCGAGGCTCGGCTGCTGAAGTTGTACCGGCAGCTGCCGGAGGATAAGCAGCGGGATTTGGTCAGGTATGCCGAGGCTGCGCTGAAGCTCAGTCACGCCTCACCTGGATAAATAAGGGTTGCCTTAGCCGCCATGTCCCGTTTTTGCCAGTGGAGATGTCCGAAAAGAGGGGGGCTGTTCCGCATTTCATTTACTGGAAAACAAACCAGGACCAAATTCGGTTAACCGCCTTACCACTGGCTTCACACACAGGTACGATCGGTCACCCGCTGTCCTCCCGGAGCGGATCTCATAGTGCCGTCGCACTCCATGGGGGACACCTGTGTGCATCCACATCGTCGAGGCCGACGAACTCCCGACGATCGCCGTCTGGGACCCAGACGAGGTCACCATCCTCGTAGCCAGGGGCACCCACCCTCATGACCTGATCAGAGAACTCCACGCGATCCTCGTGACCGACCTCGGCGCGCCCGACCTCCCTGGCGCCGGCCTCCGCTGCTTCTGCGGCGAGCCCGTTGAGCTGCCCTCCGCACTCACCCCGGTCACGGCCGGCGCACGCTCTCTCTGATCAGGAGCACGCCCGATGGTGCGCAAGAAGGCCCCCGCCAGGGCCACCAACAATCCACGTCCCAACCCGTCCATGCGTTGCGGCTGCCCGGACTGCCTGAAGCGGTACCCCGGCGACCGGCCGCCCGTCGACGAGCACACCGGTTCGTGGGAAGCCCGATACACCGACGCCTCCGGCAAGGAACGCAGCAAAACCAAGCCCACGTACGACGAGGCCGTCGCCTTTCTGGAGCAGACCCGCACCGAGCTGCGGCAGCGGACCTGGATTGATCCCGCCCGCGGGGAGATCACCCTGGCCGCCTGGTGGCGGTTGTGGTGGCCGACCCAGACGAAGGGCTCCGCCCGGATCGAGGACTGGACCCAGTCCCAGCTGCGCGACGAGGGCATGTGGCGTAACCACATCGCCCCCACCTTCGGCAGCGTCCGGCTGTTCGAGCTGGCGTGGCGCGAGATTCAGCTCTGGGTCAACTCGCTGCACGACGAGAACGGCGGCCCGCTCGCCGCCAGCTCGGTGACGAAGTGCTTCCAGGTCCTGGACCGGATGCTGGAGGACGCCAAACGAGACCGACGCGTCCCCTACAACCCGGCCGAGGGCGTGAAGCTACCCACGATCAAGAAGAAGCACCCGGAAGACCGGCGGCCGCCGACTTACGCGCAGCTCTGGCTCATCCGGCACCAGCTGCCGGAGCACTTCCACAACCTGCTGATCCTCGCCCAGGAGACAGGCCTGCGCTTCCAGGAGCTGGCCGGACTGCGGTGGTCAGCCGTGGACTTCGAGGGCCGGCGGATCCACGTCCGCGAGGTGCTGATCGAGCCCCGGGGCAAGATCAAGCGGAAGGCGTACCCCAAGAGCGACGCCGGTCTGCGCACGGTGCCGATGACCGGGCTGGCGGCCCTGGTGCTGCGGGAGCTGTGGGCGAGAGAGCCGGACGCCAGCCGGGCCGTGTCGGATCCGGCCGCGGGCCTCTGTGAGGAGGAGCTGGTCTTCCACGGCCGGAACAAGGTGCGGCGGGGGAGCAGGAAGCACGGCGGCGAGGGTGAGCCGTATCGCGCGCCGCTGCGCCGGTCGGCGTTTCGACGGCTGTGGGTGAAGGCTATCGAGGACGCCGGGGTCGTTCGGAAGACCGTGAAGAAGGTCCGGGTGCAGAAGGTCGACGAGCACACGGGCCGGACGCGGACGGTGGAGACCGAGCGCACGGACTGGTGGCCCGACTTTCACGACACCCGGCACGCCTTCGCGTCCCGGTTGCACGATCGCGGAGTGCCGGAGGTCATCACCCAGGAGATCCTCGGGCACGAGCGCGCGGGCGAGGTGACGTGGATCTACACGCACGCGGCCGCGGACTACGCGGGCCAGGTCCTGGCCGCGCTGGAGGACGGGAAGCCAGGTGCGGCGTTGCGGCCGCCGCGGCGTCGGCTGCGGTCGGTGTCGGCGGCGTGAGGCGTCCCGGGACTACCCCGGAACTACCCCGGGACGGCTTTACGATCCACAGGGGTCGGGTGGATATCCACAGGGTAGACGGCTGTAGATGTGGACAAGAGTCGCAGGTCAGGTGACCTGCGGAGATCATCTAGAGAGAGCTGTTTCC
>NZ_JAERRH010000100.1 GCF_016741855.1 Streptomyces musisoli
CCTGCCCGTCGGGGACACCCCGCACCGGGAGACCGCCCTGCCGCCGGGCGCGCTGATCACCGGCATCACGCTGCCGCCCGCCCCGGTCGCCGTCAACTCCCGCTACCGCAAGGTACGCGAGCGAGCCTCGTACGCGTTCGCCATCGGCTCCCTCGCCGCGGCGCTGGACGTCCGTGCCGGCGTCGTGCAGGACGTACGCCTCGCCTTCGGCGCCGTCGCCTCCCGTCCGTGGCGCGCCCTTGCCGCCGAGCGCGTCCTGACCGGTGCTCCGGCCGGTCCCGAGACCTATGCCGCCGCGGCCGCCGCCGAGCTGGCGGCTGCACGGCCGCTGCCGCGCAACGGATACAAGGTGGACCTCATCCGCAACCTCGTGGTGGCCGTCCTGACCGAACTCGCCGAGGAGGCCGCACGATGACCGCCTTCACCACCGAAACGCCCCCACGTGCGGCCTCCGTCGGCACCGCCCACACCCGTGTGGAGGGCCGGGACAAGGTCACCGGGGCAGCCCGCTACGCGGGCGAGGTGCCCTTCGCCGGCCTCGCGCACGGCTGGCTGGTGCTCTCCACGGTCGCCCGCGGCCGCATCCGCGCCCTCGACACCGACCCCGTCCTCGCCATGCCGGGCGTCCTCGCCGTCCTGGACCACCGCAACGCCCCACGCGTGACGACCGACTACACGAGTCTGATGGGCATGCGCCCGGACCTTACCTGCGCCGTGTTCCAGCACGACCGGATACCGCACCTGGGCTGGCCGGTGGCGCTGGTCGTCGCCGAGACCTCCGAGCAGGCCAGGGAGGCCGCCGAAGCACTCGTGGTGCA
>NZ_JAERRH010000101.1 GCF_016741855.1 Streptomyces musisoli
CAGGGCGTTCTTCTGCACCAGGTGTGCAGCCATCTTCGCGCAGAAGTCTCCGCGCCGGCCCGTGACCCGGGCCATGATCCGGCCCATGGCCGAGATCGTCTTGCGCCGGTTGGTGCTGCCCTTCTTGGTGCGGGCGAGGCGCTGTTGCAGTCGCCGGTAGCGGGTCCTCTCGCCGGGCGTGATGAACTCCCGGTCGAAGAACTCGCCGTCCGAGGTGACGGCCGCCGCAGCAACACCCCGGTCCACCCCTACGGCCGTGCCCGGCATGGCGTGCCGCTCAGGCGTGACCGCTCCGTCGTCCACCAGGAACGACACGAACCAGCGGCCGGACTTCCAAGACACGGTGGCGGAACGGATCTCACCCCCGAGAGGCCGCGACCAGCGGAATCGGACCCAGCCCAGCTTCGGCAGCTTGACCCGGGCCCATTTGCGACCCAGACGTTCCACGCTGATCTGCTTGGCGTCGGGGAACCGGAACGACGGGGCCCAACGGGCCTTCGACCGCCACCGGACCTTGAACGTGCCGTGGTCTCGGCACGCCCGATCCAGATCCTTCAAGGCCTGCTGGAGGATGTGCGACGGCGCGGCCTTCAACCACTCATGCTCGCGCTTGGCGTCGGCCAGCTCCCTGCACTGCGGGGCATAGTTCATCCACGCGCCGCGCCGCCGGTACTCGCGGCGCTGCTCCAGACCGGTGTTCCACACCGACCGGCACACGTCCGCGAACTCCTGGCACTGCTCGGCC
>NZ_JAERRH010000102.1 GCF_016741855.1 Streptomyces musisoli
ACGGCACCGGCTGGTCCGAGGGTGTGGGTGTGCTGGTGGTGGAGCGGCTGTCGGACGCCGTGCGGCTGGGGCATCCGGTGCTGGCCGTGGTGCGGGGCAGCGCGGTCAACCAGGACGGCGCCAGCAACGGGCTGACCGCGCCCAACGGCCCCTCCCAGCAGCGGGTCATCAGGCAGGCGCTGGCCGACGCCCGGCTCGGTGCCGGCGACGTCGACGCCGTCGAGGCGCACGGCACCGGTACGCGGCTCGGCGACCCGATCGAGGCGCACGCCTTGCTCGCGACCTACGGCCAGGAACGTGACGGGGAACGTCCGTTGTTCCTGGGGTCGTTGAAGTCGAACATCGGGCATGCGCAGGCTGCCGCGGGTGTGGGTGGTGTCATCAAGATGGTGATGGCGCTGCGCAACGGTGTGCTGCCGAAGACGTTGCATGTGGATGCTCCGTCGTCGCACGTGGACTGGTCGGCGGGGGCGGTGGAGCTGCTGACCGAGCAGCGGGACTGGCCCGAGCTGGACCGACCGCGCCGGGCCGGCATATCCGCGTTCGGCGCCAGTGGCACGAACGCCCATGTGATCGTCGAGCAGGGCCTGGAGCAGGAGAAGGAGCCCGGGGAACGCCTCGACGACGAGCTGCCCGGTGTGGTGCCGTGGGTGGTCTCCGGTAGGTCACAGGGGGCGGTGGGGGCGCAGGCGGAGGCCGTGCGTGCGTTCCTGGCCGAGGAT
>NZ_JAERRH010000103.1 GCF_016741855.1 Streptomyces musisoli
TTCCGACGCTCCCACGGCTTGTAGGCACACGGTTTCAGGTACTATTTCACTCCCCTCCCGGGGTACTTTTCACCATTCCCTCACGGTACTATCCGCTATCGGTCACCAGGGAATATTTAGGCTTAGCGGGTGGTCCCGCCAGATTCACACGGGATTTCTCGGGCCCCGTGCTACTTGGGTGTCTCTCAAGCAAGCCGCTGACATTTCGACTACGGGGGTCTTACCCTCTACGCCGGACCTTTCGCATGTCCTTCGTCTACATCAACGGTTTCTGACTCGCCCTACGGCCGGCAGACCGTAGAAGAGAGATCCCACAACCCCGCATGCGCAACCCCTGCCGGGTCTCACACGCATACGGTTTGGCCTCATCCGGTTTCGCTCGCCACTACTCCCGGAATCACGGTTGTTTTCTCTTCCTGAGGGTACTGAGATGTTTCACTTCCCCTCGTTCCCTCCACACTGCCTATGTGTTCAGCAGTGGGTGACAGCCCATGACGACTGCCGGGTTTCCCCATTCGGAAACCCCCGGATCAAAGCCTGGTTGACGACTCCCCGGGGACTATCGCGGCCTCCCACGTCCTTCATCGGTTCCTGGTGCCAAGGCATCCACCGTGCGCCCTTAAAAACTTGGCCACAGATGCTCGCGTCCACTGTGCAGTTCTCAAACAACGACCAGCCACCCATCACCCC
>NZ_JAERRH010000104.1 GCF_016741855.1 Streptomyces musisoli
TGTGCCGAAGGGGCAGGCGACGAACCGTCCGGCCGTCAGGCCCGGCCGGTTCAGGTACCCGCGGGCCAGGCCCGCCCCCGCGACGTACAGCTCACCCGCCACTCCCGGCGGCACCGGCCGCATCCGCTCGTCCAGCACGTACACCCGGGCGTTGGCGATCGGCCGGCCGATCGGCGGCACACCCGACCCCGGGGACAGCGGGTCGCTCATCGTCGCGCACACCGTCGTCTCCGTCGGCCCGTACGCGTTGATCATCCGGCGGCCCGGTGCCCAGCGCTCCACCAGCTCCGGTGGGCAGGCCTCACCCGCCACCACCAGCGTCGACACGGTCAGCGTGCCCTGCCCCACGGTGGCCAGGACGGACGGGGGCACCGTCACGTGGGTGACCGCGAGGTCCGGGTCGGTCAGCGCGGCGACCGGATCCGCCGCGGGGGGCAGCACCAGGGCCGCGCCGCGCAGCAGCGCGGTGAAGACCTCCGACACCGAGGCGTCGAAGCTGGGCGAGGCGAACTGGAGCACCCGGCTGCCGGGTTCGATCGCGAACCGCTCGACCTGGGCGGCCACCAGACTCGCCACACCGGCGTGGCTCACCATGACGCCCTTGGGGCGGCCGGTGGAGCCCGAGGTGTAGATGACGTAGGCCGGGTGCCGGATGTCGAGT
>NZ_JAERRH010000105.1 GCF_016741855.1 Streptomyces musisoli
CGTGCCGAAGGGGCAGGCGACGAACCGTCCGGCCGTCAGGCCCGGCCGGTTCAGGTACCCGCGGGCCAGGCCCGCCCCCGCGACGTACAGCTCACCCGCCACCCCCGGCGGCGCGATGCGCAGGCGCTCGTCCAGCACGTAGACCCGGAAACCCGCCACCGGCCGGCCGATCGGCGGCACGCCACGTCCCGGGGACAGCGGGTCGCTCATCGTCGCGCACACCGTCGTCTCGGTCGGCCCGTACGCGTTGATCATCCGGCGTCCGGGCGCCCACCGGGCCACCAGTTCCGGCCCGCACGCCTCGCCCGCCACCACCAGGGTGGCGGCCGTGACGTCGGCGCCGTCGAGCGCCGCCAGGGCTGAGGGCGGCAGCGTCACATGGCTGACGGCGAGCCGGCGGTCCGTCAGGGCCTCCAGCGGGGCCTCGGCCGGGGCGAGGACGAGCGCGGCGCCGGTGAGCAGCGCGCTGCACAGGTCCCAGAACGACGCGTCGAAGCTGGGCGAGGCGAACTGGAGCACCCGGCTGCCCGGTGCCACGCCGAGCCGCTCGACCTGGGCGGCCACCAGGCCCGCCACACCGGCGTGGCTCACCATGACGCCCTTGGGGCGGCCGGTGGAGCCCGAGGTGTAGATGACGTAGGCCGGGTGCCGGATGTCGAGA
>NZ_JAERRH010000106.1 GCF_016741855.1 Streptomyces musisoli
ATAGCGGGATTCCCGCCGTACGGCCATGAAGATCCGCGGCATCACGGGGAAGTGGAACGCCATGTGGCACTCGTCGCCGCCGGAGGAGTAGTCGCCGAAGTAGTCGACGACGTCCTCCGGCCACTGGTTCGCCTCGGCGAGGAGCACCTTGTCGGGGTACTGGGCGTCGATCTCCTTGCGCACCCGCTTCAGGAACTGGTGGGTCGCCGGCAGGTTCTCGCAGTTGGTGCCCTCCCGCTGGTACAGGTACGGCACCGCGTCCAGCCGGAACCCGTCGATGCCGAGATCCAGCCAGAACTTCAGCGCGGAGATCATCTCCTCCTGCACCGCCGGGTTCTCGTAGTTCAGGTCCGGCTGGTGCGAGAAGAAGCGATGCCAGTAGTACTGCTTGCGTACCGGGTCGTACGTCCAGTTGGAGACCTCGGTGTCGACGAAGATGATCCGGGCGTCCTGGTACTGCTTGTCGTCGTCGGCCCAGACGTAGTAGTCCCCGTACGGACCGTCCGGATCCCGCCTGGACTCCTGGAACCACGGGTGCTGGTCGCTGGTGTGGTTCATGACGAAGTCGATGATGACGCGCATGCCGCGCTGGTGGGCGGCGTCCACGAACTCCACGAAGTCGGCGAGGTCA
>NZ_JAERRH010000107.1 GCF_016741855.1 Streptomyces musisoli
CGACCTCGCCGACTTCGTGGAGTTCGTGGACGCCGCCCACCAGCGCGGCATGCGCGTCATCATCGACTTCGTCATGAACCACACCAGCGACCAGCACCCGTGGTTCCAGGAGTCCCGCAAGAACCCCGAAGGCCCCTACGGCGACTTCTACATGTGGGCCGACGACGACAAGCAGTACCAGGACGCCCGGATCATCTTCGTCGACACCGAGGTCTCCAACTGGACCTTCGACCCGGTACGCGGCCAGTACTACTTCCACCGCTTCTTCTCGCACCAGCCGGACCTGAACTACGAGAACCCGGCCGTCCAGGAGGAGGTCCTGGCCGCCCTGCGGTTCTGGCTGGACCTGGGCATCGACGGGTTCCGGCTGGACGCGGTGCCCTACCTCTACGCGGAGGAGGGCACCAACTGCGAGAACCTCCCCGCCACCCACACCTTCCTGAAGCGGGTCCGCCGCGAGATCGACGCGATGTACCCGGACACCGTGCTGCTGGCCGAGGCGAACCAGTGGCCGGAGGACGTCGTCGACTACTTCGGCGACTACTCCTCCGGCGGCGACGAGTGCCACATGGCGTTCCACTTCCCCGTGATGCCGCGGATCTTCATGGCCGTACGGCGCGAATCGCGCCAC
>NZ_JAERRH010000108.1 GCF_016741855.1 Streptomyces musisoli
TATAGGGTCGGCGGCCTCGTGGCAGTGGTGATGTGTCGTGTCGTCGCTGGGGTGGAGGTCGGGGATGCCGTCGGTCGTGGGGCTGCTGGAGCAGCGTGAGCTCACTGCTCGCCGTCGTGTGGACGAGCTGCGGGAGGATGCCGACCGCATTCACGCCGAGCTGGATGTGGCCGAGCGGGAAAGTGGAACGAGTGGGTCATCGCCCGCTCGCGCGTGGGCGAGGTGCTGGCCCCGGACGACGACGCCGACGCCTCCGAGGACCAGGGCCATCCGGACGGGCCGCCGGTTCGTCCCGAGCCGGCGGAAGCGGCGAGGCGGAAGTCCGTGGTACCGATGTGGCGTGCGGGACTGGCCTGCTCGGCGCTCTCGGTGGACTATCAGCGCATCCTGCAGGCTCTCGCGGACCGGAGCCGGCTCGGTCAAGGACCTTTGACGTGCCAGGAGATGGCGGCCTGCTTCGGCCTGGACCAGGTGCCGGCGAAGGTGGAAGCGCTGCGGTCGAAGGCGAAGCGGCTGGTGGCCCGGGGTTGGCTGGTCGAGTCGGCGCCGGGCAAGTTCACGCTCGCGAAGGACGTGGCCGGGCAAGGCGGCGCGTCA
>NZ_JAERRH010000109.1 GCF_016741855.1 Streptomyces musisoli
TTCCGGACCAGTTGGAGTTGCCGGCGGACCGCCCCAGGCCGGCCGTCGCCTCCTTCCGGGGCGACCGGGTCGCATTCGAGCTTGCCCCGGACCTGCACACGGGACTCACCGCCCTGGCCCGGGAGACCGGCGCCAGCGTGTTCATGGTCGTCCAGGCCGCACTGGCGACCTTGTTGTCGCGTCTGGGTGCGGGGACGGACATTCCGATCGGTTCGCCGGTCGCGGGCCGTACGGACGAGGCGTTGGACGATCTGGTCGGGTTCTTCGTGAACACGCTGGTGTTGCGCACGGACCTGTCCGGTGATCCCACGTTCCGTGAGCTGATCGGGCGGGTGCGGGAGGCGGACCTGGCGGCTTACGCGCACCAGGACGTGCCGTTCGAGCACCTGGTCGAGGTGCTCAACCCGACGCGGTCCCTGTCCCGCCACCCGCTCTTCCAGGTCATGCTGGCGTTCCAGAACAACGCCCGGGCCGAACTCCAACTCCCCGGCGTCACCCTGACCGCCGACGTGGCCGAGGCGACTACGGCCAAGTTCGACCTGCTGCTCCGTGTCGCCGAGAAGGAAACGAACTCCGGGGGCCTGGAATGCCTG
>NZ_JAERRH010000011.1 GCF_016741855.1 Streptomyces musisoli
CTTCCGACTTTATCAGAAGTTCTGAGTCCGTTTTCCCACCCGCCCCGGGCATCCGTGTCCAGCGCATGAAGTGCTGGGGTTCCCGGTCGGGCAGAGCCGTAAACGTACTGGAGCGGGGCGCCCCGATGCAAATCGAGGCGCCCCGCTCCTGACCCGTACCGACGGGACGTCAGACCTCCACGACCACCGGCAGGATCATCGGCCTGCGGCGATACGTGTCCGAGACCCACTTGCCGAGTGTCCGGCGGATGAGCTGCTGGAGCTGATGGGGCTCCACGACGCCGTCCTGGGCGGACCGCTCCAGGACCTCGGTGATCTTCGGAAGGACATCGGCGAAGGCCGCGTCCTCGATACCGGAACCGCGGGCCTGGACGTGCGGGCCTCCGGTGATCTTGCCGGTGGAGGCGTCCACGACCACGAAGACCGAGATGATGCCCTCGTCGCCGAGGATCTTCCGGTCCTTCAGCGCCGGCTCGCCTACGTCGCCGACCGAGAGACCGTCGACGTAGACGTAACCGGCCTGGACCTTGCCGGAGATCTTGGCCTTGCCCTCGACCAGGTCGACCGCCACACCGTCCTCGGCGATGACGATCCGGTCGTGGGGCACGCCCGTGAGCGCGCCCAGCTCGGCGTTGGCACGCAGGTGGCGCCATTCGCCGTGGACCGGCATCAGGTTCCTCGGGCGGCAGATGTTGTAGAAGTACAGCAGCTCGCCCGCGGACGCGTGGCCGGAAACGTGCACCTTGGCGTTGCCCTTGTGGACGACGTTGGCGCCCCAGCGGGTCAGGCCGTTGATCACGCGGTAGACCGCGTTCTCGTTACCGGGGATCAGCGAGGACGCCAGGATGACCGTGTCGCCGTCCACGATGCGGATCTGGTGGTCACGGTTGGCCATGCGGGACAGGGCCGCCATCGGCTCGCCCTGGGAGCCCGTGCAGACCAGGACCACCTCGTGGTCGGGGAGGTCGTCCAGCGTCCGGACGTCGACCACGAGGCCCGGCGGGACCTTCAGATAGCCGAGGTCCCGGGCGATGCCCATGTTGCGGACCATGGAACGGCCGACGAAGGCGACCCGGCGGCCGTACTCGTGGGCCGCGTCCAGGATCTGCTGGATGCGGTGGACGTGGCTGGCGAAGCTGGCCACGATGATTCGCTTGCGGGCGCCGGCGAACACCTGCCGCAGGACGTTGGAGATGTCCCGCTCGGGCGGGACGAAGCCCGGCACCTCGGCGTTCGTCGAGTCGGCGAGCAGGAGGTCGATGCCCTCCTCGCTCAGCCGGGCGAACGCGTGCAGGTCGGTGAGCCGGTTGTCCAGCGGGAGCTGGTCCATCTTGAAGTCGCCGGTGTGCACCACCATGCCGGCGGGGGTGCGGATGGCGACGGCCAGCGCGTCCGGGATGGAGTGGTTGACGGCGACGAACTCGCAGTCGAAGGGGCCGACACGCTCGCGGTTCCCCTCCGCCACCTCCAGGGTGTACGGGCGGATCCGGTGCTCCTGGAGCTTGGCCTCGATCAGCGCGAGGGTCAGCTTGGAGCCGATCAGCGGGATGTCCGGCTTCTCGCGGAGCAGGAAGGGGACACCGCCGATGTGATCCTCGTGCCCGTGGGTGAGGACGATGCCCTCGATGTCGTCGAGGCGGTCCCGGATGGACGAGAAGTCCGGCAGGATCAGGTCGATTCCGGGCTGCTCCTCCTCGGGGAAGAGCACTCCGCAGTCGACGATCAGAAGACGGCCGCCGTACTCGAAGACCGTCATGTTTCGGCCGATCTCACCGAGGCCGCCGAGCGGGGTGACCCGCAGGCCGCCCTCGGGGAGCGGCGGCGGCGGGCCGAGTTCAGGATGCGGATGACTCAAAAGACTCTCCTCAACCACGCGCGCCACGTACCGGTCGGGCACGTGGCGCGCATGACGTTCGTGCGAAAGCAGTTGTCGTTGTGGGGTGCGGGCTCCGGTGGCCCGCGTCTGCTGTTGTCCGATTCAGTTGTGAAGCCCGTGTGGTGCCAAGTCTGTTGTCAGAGCTGTACCCCGCCGGCAGCAAGATCGATCTTGAGCTGGGCGATCTCCTCGGGCGAGCACTCGACCATGGGCGAGCGCAGCGGTCCGGCAGGCAGGCCCTGCAGCGCGAGGGCGGCCTTGGTGGTCATGACGCCCTGGGTGCGGAACATGCCGGTGTAGACCGGCAGCAGCTTCTGGTGGATCTCGGTGGCCTTGACGACGTCACCGGAGACGTACGCGTCGACCAGCGCGCGCAGGTCGGGGGTGACCAGGTGGCCGACGACCGAGACGAAGCCGACCGCGCCCACGGAGAGCAGCGGGAGGTTGAGCATGTCGTCGCCGGAGTACCAGGCGAGGCCGGACTGGGCGATGGCCCAGCTGGCGCGGCCGAGGTCGCCCTTGGCGTCCTTGTTGGCGACGATCCGGGGGTGCTCGGCGAGCCGGACGAGGGTCTCGGTGCTGATCGGGACGCCACTGCGACCCGGGATGTCGTAGAGCATCACCGGCAGGCCGGTGGCGTCGGCGACGGTCGTGAAGTGCCGGTACAGGCCCTCCTGCGGGGGCTTGTTGTAGTACGGGGTGACGACCAGCAGGCCGTGGGCGCCGATGCGCTCGGCCTCGCGGGCCAGCTCGACGCTGTGGTGGGTGTCGTTGGTTCCGACGCCGGCGACGACGTGGGCACGGTCGCCGACGGCCTCCAGGACGGCTCGTACGAGGTCCGATTTCTCCGCGTCACTGGTGGTGGGGGACTCGCCGGTGGTGCCGTTGACGATCAGGCCGTCGTTGCCTGCGTCCACCAGGTGGGCGGCGAGCCGCTGCGCGCCGTCGAGGTCGAGTGCGCCGTCCGCCGTGAAGGGCGTGACCATGGCGGTGAGGACCCGCCCGAAGGGGGTCTGCGGAGTCGAGGTCGGAGCCATGGGTAACACGCTACTCGGTGCTCGATGCCAGGTGTGCCCTTGGGGGGCCGGGAAAGTCAGGACAAAGAAGGAGCCCGGCACTGCCTGCTCGGGGGTTCAAGCAGTGCCGGGTCCGTTTGATCAGGCTAGATGAACTTCTCTAAATACCGCAATACGGACACTTCGCGCGGCTGATCCATACATCCGTTCCCGGCGGGGGAACAAGCCTTCGTTACGGGGCCACACGCCCGTTCGCATTGAAGGCTGCGTACGTCAGCGGCATGAGCTTCGCCCACTCCGCCTCCATCTTCTCGCCCACCATCTCGATCTCCCGCTGCGGGAAGGACGGCACCTTGGCCAGCTCGTGCTGGGTGCGCAGGCCGAGGAAGTGCATCAGCGAGCGCGCGTTGCAGGTGGCGTACATCGAGGAGTAGAGGCCGACGGGGAGGGCCGCACGGGCCACCTCGCGGGCGACGCCCTCGGCGAGGAGCTTCTGGTAGGACGCGTACGCCTGCTCGTAGGACTCCCGCAGGGTGCTGCCGACCGCCTCGTGCTGGGCCGGGGTGCCCTCGACGAAGACGTACTTGCCCGGGCGGCCCTCCTGGACGAGCTTGCGGGAGGCGTCGGGGACGTAGAAGACGGGCTCCAGCTCGCGGTAGCGACCGGACTCCTCGTTGTACGACCAGCCGACCCGGTGCCGCATGAACTCGCGGAAGACGAAGATCGGGGCGCTGACGAAGAACGTCATCGAGTTGTGCTCGAACGGGCTGCCGTGCCGGTCGCGCATCAGGTAGTTGATCAGGCCCTTGGAGCGCTCGGGGTCCTTCTTCAGCTCGTCCAGGGACTGCTCGCCGGCGGTGGAGACACGGGCGGCGAAGAGCACGTCGGCGTCCGAAGCGCTGGACTTCACCAGCTCGACGGTGACGTCACTGCGGAACGTGAGCGTCTCGGGGGTGGTCACGAGGGTGGGGGTCCTTCCATCACTTCTGCGGTTGCCGACCACCTTACGGGGCACTCGCCGGGGCCCGGCCGGTACCTCGGCACGTCGGCCCCGAAAAAACGCACCAGCGAATTTTCCCGACATGGGCACCTTTTGTGTCACTGGGCCGTCTGTACCGGTGAGGCGTACACATTCGATCTCCAACCCCCGAAAGGAGCGGCAGCCGCGATGTCCCTCCCCCAGCTACCGCCGGGAGGCACCCCCAGCGAGTCCGTCCCCTTCGCCTTCCTGGCCGAGGCGGAGAGGTTCCGCAGCAATGTCACTCCCCCGCCCCGTCAGCGGGCGTCCCTCGGCGAGATGGCCGGACGCTGGCTGCTGGGTCTCACCCTCGTCGCCGGACTCGTCGGCGCCCTGATCGTCGGCACCCCGGCGCTTTCCCCTCCGTCCGATACGCCGGCTCAGCAGTCCCAGGCGTCCCAGGGGCACGAGCGGGGGCACTGACCCTTCCGGACGCTCAAGGCTGGTGAGCGGCAACACGGCCGGATAGCCTCACCGGGCACAGCCCACGCGAGGACCGAGTGAGGACCAGCCGTGCCCCTGCCCTTTCTGACGGCCGACCACAGCTTCGAGACGACGGCCGAGAGTGCGCTGCCTTACAACGACCCGGCCCGCTGGCGGCGCCCCTACCGGCCCGGGCCCTGGCGGGTGGGCGCGGCCGCCCTGGGGCTGCTGCTCGCCTCGTTCGTCCTGTTCGCCGCGGTGCTCATCGCGCTGACCGGATCGTTGTCGTCCGGCGCTGTGGTGCTCGTCGTGGGCCTGGCGATCGTGGCGAGCGCGCTGCGGCTGCTGCGCATGGGGGTGTGGGTGAGCAGGCGCGGACTGCGCCGCACCGGCTTCCTGCTGACGCGTACGGTGCCGTGGCCGCGGGTCGTCTCGGTGCGGACGGTGCAACAGCCGGTGCGCTGGCTGGGGCTGCCGCGCACGGTGCAGGGTCAGGCACTGGCGCTCGTACGCAAGGACCGGCCCGCGGAGGACACCCCACCGCTGCTGACCACGCACAGCCTGGACTTCCTGGGCCGGCCGGTGGCCTTCGACCGGGCTGCGGACGCGGTGGAGGCGTGGGCGGCGGAGAACCGGCGCGGCTGATCCCGGAGCCGGGCCGGATCCTGGAGCCGGGCCGGATCCTGGAGCCGAGCCGGATCCTGGAGCTGAGCCGGATCCTGAAGCTGAGCCGGCTCAGCCGTTCTTCACCACCCGGTGGTCACGCCGGGACGGGGCGCCCCTGGTGCAGGGCGATGGCGCGTTGCATCGCCTTGCGGGCGCGAGGGGTGTCCCGGGCGTCGTGGTAGGCGACGGCGAGCCGGAACCAGCAGCGCCAGTCGTCGGGGGACGCCTCCGTCTCGGCCTTGCGCTTGGCGAAGACCTCGTCGGCCGACTCCCGGTCGACCCGGCCGCTGGGCAGGCGCTTCAGCTCGTCGACCGGCAGGCCGCCCTCGGCGTCGAGTTCGGCGGCCAGCTGGTTGGCCTTGCGGACGAACTGGGTGTTCTTCCACAGGAACCACAGGCCGATGAGCGGCAGGACGAGCACCGCCACCCCGAAGGTGACGGTGACGGGCGTGCCTGCCTGGATGAGCATGACGCCGCGGCTGCCGACCAGGACGAAGTAGAAGACCAGGACGGCGGCCGTGACGAGGTAGGTGATCTTCGCGCGCATGGGAGGGGTCTGTCTCAGCTCAGGTCCAGGAAGTGCTCCAGGCCGAAGGTCAGGCCCGGAGTCGTCATCACACGGCGGGCGCCGAGCAGGATGCCCGGCATGAAGCTGCTGTGGTGCAGCGAGTCGTGCCGGACGGTGAGGGTCTCGCCCTCGCCGCCGAGCAGCACCTCCTGGTGGGCCAGGAGGCCGCGCAGCCGGACGGCGTGCACCGGGACGCCGTCGACGCTCGCGCCCCGCGCGCCGTCCAGGGCCGTGACGGTGGCGTCCGGGGCCGGTGCCGTGCCGGCCGCCCGGCGGGCCTCGGCGATGAGCTGGGCGGTGCGCGTGGCGGTGCCGGAGGGGGCGTCCACCTTGTTCGGGTGGTGCAGCTCGATCACCTCGACCGACTCGAAGTACGGCGCGGCGATCTGCGCGAACTTCATGGTCAGCACGGCGCCGATGGAGAAGTTCGGGGCGATGAGCACGCCGGTCTCCGGGGACTGGTCCAGCCAGCCCTTCAGCTGTGCGAGGCGCTCCTCGGTCCAGCCCGTCGTGCCGACGACGGCGTGGATGCCGTGGCGCAGGCAGAAGTCGAGGTTGCCCATGACCGAGGCGGGAGTGGTCAGCTCGACGGCGACCTGGGCGCCGGTCTCCGCCAGGGTCTCCAGCTTGTCGCCCCGGCCGAGGGCGGCGACCAGTTCCATGTCCTCCGCGGCCTCGACCGCCTTGACCGCCTCGGACCCGATCCGGCCCTTGGCTCCGAGGACCGCCACGCGCAGCTTGCTCATGTTCCTGCTTCCTAACCGGTGGTTGTTCAGGCGACCGCGTCGTGCAGCCGGGCGGCCTGCTTGTCCTTGAGCGGGCCGATGACCGAGAGCGACGGTCGCTGTCCCAGGATGTCGCGGGCGACCGAGCGGACCTCGTCCGGCGTGACCGCGGCTATCTTCGCCAGCATGTCGTCCACGGACATCTGCTCGCCCCAGCACAGCTCGCTCTTGCCGATGCGGTTCATCAGCGCCCCGGTGTCCTCCAGGCCCAGGACCGTGGAGCCCCGGAGCTGGCCGATGGCGCGGGCGATCTCGTCGTCGGAGAGGCCGTTCTGCGCGACGTGGTCGAGTTCGTCGCGGCAGAGCCGCAGGACGTCGTGCACCTGGCTCGGCCGGCAGCCGGCGTAGACGCCGAACAGGCCGCAGTCGGCGAAGCCGGAGGTGTACGAGTACACGCTGTAGGCGAGGCCGCGCTTCTCCCGGACCTCCTGGAAGAGGCGGGAGGACATGCCGCCGCCGAGGGCGGTGTTGAGCACGCCCATGGCCCAGCGGCGGTCGTCGGTGCGGGCGAGGCCGGGCATGCCGAGGACGACGTGCGCCTGTTCGGTCTTGCGGCCGAGCAGCTCGACCTTGCCGGAGGTGCGGATCGTGCGGCTGCCGTCGCGCGGGGCGATGGGCCGTGCGTCCGGCTGCCGGAGGGCGCCCGCCTTCTCGAAGGCCGCGCGGACCTGGCGTACGACCTTGTTGTGGTCGATGTTGCCGGCGCAGGCGACCACGAGGTGGGTCGGGTCGTAGTGCTTCTTGTAGAAGCGGCGGATGCGGTCGGCGGTGAGGGCGTTCACGGTGTCGACCGTGCCGAGGACCGGGCGGCCGAGGGCGTTGTCGCCGAACATGGTGTGCGCGAACAGGTCGTGCACACAGTCGCCCGGGTCGTCCTCGGTCATGGCGATCTCTTCGAGGATCGCGCCGCGCTCGACGTCGACGTCCTCCTCGAGGATCAGGGAGCCGGTCAGCATGTCGCAGACGACGTCGATGGCGAGCGGCAGGTCGGTGTCGAGCACGCGCGCGTAGTAGCACGTGTACTCCTTGGCCGTGAACGCGTTCATCTCGCCGCCGACGGCGTCGAGGGCCGCGGAGATGTCCAGCGCGCTGCGCTTCGCCGTGCCCTTGAAGAGCAGGTGCTCCAGGTAGTGCGTGGCGCCGTTCAGGGACGGCGTCTCGTCGCGGGAGCCGACGTGCGCCCAGATGCCGAAGGTCGCGGAGCGGACCGAGGGCAGGGTCTCGGTGACGATGCGCAGACCGCCCGGGAGGGTGGTCTTGCGGACCGTGCCGATGCCGCCCGTGCCCTTGATGAGGGTTTGGGTACGGGCGACGGCCCGCGCCTCCGAGGAGGAGCGGGCCGTCACCTTGGAGCTACGGGACGTCACTGCTCGGCGTCGTCCTTCGACTCGTCAGAGCCCTCTTCGCCCTCGATCACCGGAACGAGGGAGAGCTTGCCGCGGGAGTCGATCTCGGCGATCTCGACCTGGACCTTCTGGCCCACGCCGAGGACGTCCTCGACGTTCTCCACGCGCTTGCCGCCGGCGAGCTTGCGGATCTGCGAGATGTGCAGCAGACCGTCCTTGCCGGGCAGCAGGGAGACGAACGCACCGAAGGTGGTCGTCTTGACGACCGTACCCAGGTACCGCTCGCCGACCTCGGGCATCGTCGGGTTGGCGATGCCGTTGATCGTGGCGCGGGCGGCCTCGGCGGCCGGGCCGTCGGCGGCACCGATGTAGATCGTGCCGTCGTCCTCGATGGTGATCTCGGCGCCCGTGTCCTCCTGGATCTGGTTGATCATCTTGCCCTTGGGGCCGATGACCTCACCGATCTTGTCCACCGGGATCTTGACGGTGATGATCCGCGGGGCGTTCGGGGACATCTCGTCCGGCGTGTCGATCGCTTCCATCATCACGTCGAGGATGTGGAGGCGGGCGTCACGGGCCTGCTTCAGGGCGGCGGCCAGGACGGAGGCCGGGATGCCGTCCAGCTTGGTGTCGAGCTGGAGGGCGGTCACGAACTCCTTGGTGCCGGCGACCTTGAAGTCCATGTCGCCGAAGGCGTCCTCCGCACCGAGGATGTCGGTGAGGGTGACGTAGTGCGTCTCGCCCTCGATCTCCTGGGAGATGAGGCCCATGGCGATACCGGCGACGGGGGCCTTCAGCGGCACACCGGCGTTCAGCAGCGACATGGTGGAGGCGCACACCGAGCCCATGGACGTCGAGCCGTTGGAGCTCAGCGCCTCGGAGACCTGGCGGATCGCGTACGGGAACTCCTCGCGCGTCGGCAGGACCGGCACGAGGGCGCGCTCGGCGAGGGCGCCGTGGCCGATCTCGCGGCGCTTCGGGGAGCCGACGCGGCCGGTCTCACCGGTGGAGTACGGCGGGAAGTTGTAGTTGTGCATGTAGCGCTTGCGGGTCACCGGGGAGAGGGTGTCCAGCTGCTGCTCCATGCGGAGCATGTTCAGGGTGGTGACGCCCAGGATCTGGGTCTCGCCACGCTCGAACACCGCGGAGCCGTGCACCCGCGGGATGGCCTCGACCTCGGCGGCCAGGGTGCGGATGTCGGTGACACCGCGGCCGTCGATGCGCTTCTTCTCCTTGATCACGCGCTCACGGACCAGCTGCTTGGTGAGCGAGCGGTACGCGGCGGAGATCTCCTTCTCGCGGCCCTCGAACTCCGGCAGGAGCTTCTCGGCGGCGAGCGCCTTGACGCGGTCCAGCTCGGCCTCGCGCTCCTGCTTGCCGGCGATGGTCAGCGCGGAGGCGAGCTCCGGGCGGACGGCGGCGGTGAGCGCCTCCAGGACGTCGTCCTGGTAGTCGAGGAAGATCGGGAACTCACCGGTCGGCTTGGCGGCCTTGGCGGCGAGGTCGGCCTGGGCCCGGCAGAGCACCTTGATGAAGGGCTTCGCGGCTTCCAGACCGGCGGCGACGACCTCCTCGGTCGGCGCCTCGGCGCCGCCCTCGACCAGCTTGATGGTGCCCTCGGTGGCCTCGGCCTCGACCATCATGATCGCGACGTCACCGTCCTCCAGGACGCGGCCGGCGACCACCATGTCGAAGACGGCGTCCTCGAGCTCGGTGTGCGTCGGGAACGCGACCCACTGGCCGCGGATCAGCGCGACGCGGACGCCGCCGATCGGGCCGGAGAAGGGCAGGCCGGCCAGCTGCGTGGACGCGGACGCGGCGTTGATCGCCACGACGTCGTACAGGTGGTCGGGGTTGAGCGCCATGATCGTGGCGACGACCTGGATCTCGTTGCGCAGGCCCTTCTTGAAGGACGGGCGCAGCGGGCGGTCGATCAGACGGCAGGTCAGGATCGCGTCCTCGGAGGGACGGCCCTCACGGCGGAAGAAGCTGCCGGGGATCTTGCCGGCGGCGTACATCCGCTCCTCGACGTCCACCGTCAGGGGGAAGAAGTCGAGCTGGTCCTTGGGGTTCTTGGAGGCGGTGGTGGCCGACAGCACCATGGTGTCGTCGTCCAGGTACGCCACGGCGGAGCCGGCGGCCTGCTTGGCCAGGCGGCCCGTCTCGAAGCGGATGGTGCGGGTGCCGAACGGGCCGTTGTCGATGACGGCCTCGGCGTAGTGGGTCTCGTTCTCCACTAGCGTTTTCTCCTCGTCTTCGTCCCTGGGCTGCCCGTGTGGCAGGGGGACGGTGGTGGAGAGGCGCTCCGTGCGGTGCGGGCCGGTCTTCGATCGAAGCACCCGGGGCTCACTTCCCCCCGGGGGCCACTACCGAGGACCGGCGGCGGCGTGGTGCGCGTCTCCTTTTCTTGTCTTGCTGTGTCGTCCGTATTGCGTTGTGCTACCACACTACAAAGCGTGAGTGACACTCCGCACGTTTCCGCCTGGACGGCGGAGGGTGCCGGGTGCGCGGCGGAGCCCCGCATACGGCAAAGGGAGCGGCCCCCCGAGTCTTCCCGGGAACCGCTCCCCTCATGGCGTCTTACTTGGCGCCCGCCGCACCGCGGCGGATGCCGAGGCGGTCGACCAGCGCACGGAAGCGCTGGATGTCCTTCTTCGCCAGGTACTGCAGGAGGCGACGGCGCTGACCGACCAGGATCAGCAGGCCACGGCGGGAGTGGTGGTCGTGCTTGTGGGTCTTGAGGTGCTCGGTCAGGTCCGAGATCCGGCGCGAGAGCATGGCGACCTGGACCTCGGGGGAGCCGGTGTCGCCCTCCTTCTGGCCGAACTCGGCGATGATCTGCTTCTTCGTAGCGGCGTCGAGCGACACGCGTACTCCTCATAGTCTGTTGAGTGCCACCGAGTGCCCCCGGTCTACATCTCGGGGGAGCTTCCGTTACTCGGGAGGCGGGATCCGCTGGGCGCGGCCTCCAGAACACCGAACGGTTCCGGGGGTGCGTACACAAACGGCCGTCACTGAGGGTACCAGGCGATGGCGGGGACCTTACGCCCGGTCGGCGAACCGTCCTGTGGGGAGGGTGCCCGCCACTAGGGTGAGCGCCGGGACCGTACCTACCTCGGGAAGGGGTCGCTGCACGATGGCGGAGACGGAAGCGGAGATCAAGGCGCGCAAGGAGCGGGAGCGGGACGAGCTGTACGCGCTCGACATCTCGCACGTCGAGTGGCACTGCGCGCCGGGCACGGAGGAGCACGAGGAGCGGGTGGAGATCGCCTACCTGCCCGACGGGGCGGTGGCGATGCGATCCTCCCTCGACCCGGGCACCGTGCTGCGCTACACCGAGGCGGAGTGGCGGGCGTTCGTGCTGGGCGCCCGGGACGGAGAGTTCGACCTGAAGCCCATGGCGCACAACGGCGGCCTCGACGTGCAGTGAGCGGCGCACGGAAGCTCGCTGTGCGGTGAGCGGCACACGCGGACTCCGTGTGCGGTGAGCAGACGTACGGGAGGGGGCGGCACGCGCGCGTGCCGCCCCCTCCCGTACGTCTGCCGCTAGCTGGTCATGGCGCGGGCCTTCGCGTACACGTCGAAGACGGCCAGGGTGAGCGGGATCAGGGTCAGCAGGACGAAGCCCTCGCAGATCTCCAGGAAGCGCCCCCAGAAGGGGGTCAGCCCGCCGCGCGGCAGGATCAGGCCCAGGGCCGTCACCAGGGCCGTTGCCAGGGCGATGACCGCGATCAGCCAGATGGTGCGGATGTCGAGGTCGGTACGGTCGCCGGCCAGCGCCGCGCGCATGATGTGCTGCGGCGGGTTCAGCGCGAGGCCGAGGCCGAGGAGGACCAGGGAGGCGAGGCCGGCGGCGAGCACGGAGGCGACCTGGGCGGTGTACCGGAAGAGCCCGGAGCGCATGAGCATGGCGATGCCGGTGACGCACGCGAGCAGCTGGGCCCAGATGTCGTCGGAGAAGCCCAGTACGGCCGACGCGCCGACGGCGAGCAGTGCGCAGCCGCCGACCAGGCCGACGAGGAGTTCGTGGCCGCGCCGTGCCTGCGCCTCGATGCGTTCGGTGTCCACCGGTTCCTGCGTGGTGGTCTCGGTGCCGTAGGAGGAGCGGGGGGTGCCGCTGCTGGGGTTCTCGAAGCCGATCGGCAGCCGGGCGAACCGCATCGACATGCCGGGCAGGAAGGCGAGTGCGCCGACGGCGACCGGGGCGCACAGGCCGGCCATCTCCCGGGGGGCCCAGTCGGTCAGGGTCGCGATGAAGACGACGATCAGGGCGACCGTCGAGGCGAACACGAACGCGACGAAGGGGCCGTCGCCGTGCGGTGAGCACAGGGCGAGGATCAGGGCGGCGACGAGGACGGCCGCGCACGCCAGCAGGAACTGGAGTCTGCCGATGCCCTCGCCGTCGCTCAGCGGCAGCAGTCCGCTG
The DNA here is from genome assembly GCF_016741855.1 of Streptomyces musisoli. Classification (GTDB taxonomy): domain Bacteria; phylum Actinomycetota; class Actinomycetes; order Streptomycetales; family Streptomycetaceae; genus Streptomyces; species Streptomyces musisoli. Next base: position 12,125 of record NZ_JAERRH010000011.1, read on the forward strand.
CCCGCGACGCCGATGTTGGGCAGGGCGCCGAGGCCGAGGGCGACGGCGGAGCCGCGGTCGTCGTAGACGCGGGCGCGGACCGCGGAGAGCACGACCAGGAGGACGCCGGTGACGGCGGCGAGGATGCCGGCCAGGCCGTGCATGTCGTGGCGGGGGTCGGCGGTCCAGGCGACGAACGCGAGCAGCGCGGGCAGGACACCGCCGCCGACGAGGCCCGCGGCCCGGGTCAGGTCGCCGCTCCACAGCTTGTGCTGCTTGGTGACGGAGGAGGCCACGGCCTCGGCGACGTCGTCGAAGACGGCCGGCGGCAGGGACTCGGCGAAGGGCCGCAGGGTGAGGAGTTCGCCGTCGAGGATGCGCTGGGCGGCGAAGGAACGGGCGCTGTCCAGCACGGTGCCGTCGGTGCGGACGAGGTGGTAGCCGACCGGGGCGCCCGCCGCGGGGCTCTGCTGGGACAGCCGGAGGATCTCCGGATAGAGGTCGGCGACCGGGACGTCGTCGGGCAGAGCCACGTCGATACGGCTGTCCGGCGCGACGATGGTGACCCGGCAGAAGCCGAGTCCGGTGCCGGACCCGGAAGGGGCTCCCGTCCCGGGTCCGCCGGTGGCGGCGGCCGTCATGCTCACCTGCTGCTCCCCCTCAGTGGTGGTGGTGCGTCTATGTCGTGAAGGTCCCGTGCCGGTTTGCCCGGTGCGCGGCGGCACGGGTGCCGCACGGCGGGATTCCGGGGTCCTCCTGCCTCACCGTTGAGGGGTTTGCCCCGGTATGACCAGCCTGTTCGGCGTGTGCTCACGCGAACATTCGGCACCCTACCGCTCACCCGTGTCGGATGAACTCAGTAGGATCACGCGGCGGCCTGCGCCCGCCGGACACGGGGCGGTGGGCGGAAAGCCTGGGTCGGGCAAGGGAATTGGTGAGCGGTGAGCCAGATTGTCGTAAAGCGCCCCCCTAGGGCGCTGCCGTCTGAAGTGCCCACGGAGGAGGTCGCTGTCCAGCCACCGCCGGAACTGCCGCGGGGGCCTCAGGAGAGCGTGCTGATGCAGCTCCTGCCCACGCTGGGCATGGGCGGCTCGGTGGTCTTCTTCTTCACGAACGGCCAGCCGTTCATGAAGATCATGGGCATGATCATGATCGCCTCGACGGTGGCGATGTCCATCGCGATGGTGGTGCGCTTCCGCCGGGGCTCCCAGGGCCAGTTGGCCGACATGCGCCGCGACTACCTCAGCTACCTGTCGCAGACGCGCAAGTCCGCCGTCTCCACGGCGAAGTCGCAGCGGGACGCGCAGTACTACCTGCACCCCTCCCCCGAGCAGCTCTGGGCGCTCGTCGCCGAGGGCAGCCGGGTGTGGGAGCGGCGGCCCGGCGACGAGGACTTCTCGCACGTACGCATCGGTCTGGGCCCGCAGCCGCTGGCGACCCCGCTCGTCGCCCCGGAGACGGGTCCCGTCGAGCAGCTGGAGCCGCTGACCGCGGGCGCGATGCAGCGCTTCCTCGCCGCCCACGGCACCGTCGGCGACCTGCCGATGGCGGTGTCACTGCGCGCCTTCTACCAGGTCACGGTCAGCGGAGAGGCGCAGTCCGTACGGGCCTCGGCCCGTGCCCTGGTCGGTTCGCTGGCCTCGCTGCACTCCCCTCAGGACCTGATCATCGCGGTGGCCGCGGGCCGCGATGCGCTGCCGCACTGGGACTGGGCGAAGTGGCTGCCCCACGTGCAGGCGCCCGGTGCGGTGGACGGCGCCGGTTCGCGCCGGCTGATCGGCTCCGACCCGCGCGAGCTGGAGGACCTGCTGACCGCCCGGTTGTCGGGCCGGCCGCGCTTCCACCCCGGGGCCGCGCCGCTGCTGGACGAGCCGCACATCGTGCTCGTGCTGGACGACCTGTCCCTGCTGCCGGACTCGGTGCTCGCCAACCCGGAGGGCCTCCAGGGCGTCACGGTGCTGGAGGTGGTGCCGGGCGAACTCACGACGGCGGGCGGCGACCTGTCCATCGTCGTGCAGCCCGGCCTGCTGCGCCTGGAGTCCGGGCACGGCGAGGTGTACGAGGGCAGCCCGGACGTCCTGTCCTACGAGTCCGCCGAGGCGCTGGCCCGTCAGCTGGCGCCGCTGCGCATGGCGTCGGGCGGCGACGACGACGAGCCCCTGCTCGCCAACCTGGAGTTCACCGACCTGCTGGGTCTCGGTGACGCGGCGTCCGTCGACACCAAGCGGACCTGGCGCCCGCGCGCGCTCGCGGAACGCCTGCGGGTGCCGATCGGTCTCGGCGAGGACGGCCGGCCCGTGATGCTGGACCTGAAGGAGGCCGCGCAGGAGGGCATGGGCCCGCACGGTCTGTGCGTCGGCGCGACCGGTTCCGGCAAGTCGGAGCTGCTGCGCACGCTGGTGCTGGGTCTCGCGGTCACCCACTCCTCGGAGACCCTGAACTTCGTCCTCGCGGACTTCAAGGGTGGTGCGACCTTCGCCGGCATGGCGCAGATGCCGCACGTGGCGGCCGTCATCACCAACCTCGCCGACGACCTCACCCTGGTCGACCGCATGGGCGACTCCATCCGCGGCGAGCTCAACCGCCGCCAGGAGATGCTGCGCGACGCGGGCAACTACGCCAACATCCACGACTACGAGAAGGCGCGCGCGGCCGGCGCCCCGCTCCAGCCGATCCCGTCCCTCGTGCTGGTGATCGACGAGTTCAGCGAGCTGCTGACCGCCAAGCCGGACTTCATCGAGATGTTCGTGCAGATCGGCCGTATCGGCCGTTCGCTGGGCGTGCACCTGCTGCTCGCCTCGCAGCGTCTGGAGGAGGGCCGGCTGCGCGGCCTGGAGACGTACCTGTCGTACCGGATCGGTCTGCGCACCTTCTCCGCGGCCGAGTCCCGTGCCGCGCTGGGCGTCCCCGACGCCTACGAGCTGCCGAACGTGCCCGGTTCCGGCTTCCTGAAGTTCGGCACGGACGAAATGGTCCGGTTCAAGGCGGCGTACGTCTCCGGCGTGTACCGCGCGGGCGCGCAGCGGGCGGCCCTGCCCGGCGGGCAGCTGCCGGTGGACCGGCGGCCGGTGCTGTTCACGGCCACCGAGGTGCCGGTGCAGTACACCGCGATCCCGCAGCAGCGCACGCGGTCCGAGCCGGAGGTGGACGAGGCGCTGGCCGACACCGTTCTCGACGTGATCGTGCGCCGGCTGGAGGCGCAGGGCCCGGCGGCGCACCAGGTGTGGCTGCCGCCGCTGGAGAGCCCGCCGTCGCTGGACGCGCTGCTGCCGGGCCTCGCGGCGGTGCAGGGCCGCGGTCTGACCCAGCCCAACTACGAGAGCGCGGGCCGCCTGGTCGTCCCGGCCGGTCTGGTCGACAAGCCGTACGAGCAGCGCCGTGACCGTCTGATGCTCGACTTCTCGGGCGCGGCGGGCCATATGCAGATCATCGGCGGTCCCCAGTCCGGCAAGTCCACGCTCCTGCGCACGCTGATCTGCTCGTTCGCGCTGACGCACACCCCGCACGAGGTGCAGTTCTACGGTCTGGACTTCGGTGGTGGCGGTATGGCCGCGGTGGACGGCCTGCCACATGTCGGTGGCATCGCCTCACGCCTGGACCCGGAGCGTGTCCGCCGTACGGTCTCCGAGGTGTACGGCGTCCTGACCCGGCGCGAGGAGTACTTCCGTACGGCCGGCATCGCCTCGATCGCCGACTTCCGCACCCGGCGGGCCCGCGGCGAGATCTCGGTGACGGACCAGCCGTGGGGTGACGTCTTCCTCGTCATCGACGGCTGGGGCAACTTCCGTACGGACTACGAGGCCTTGGAGCCGGCGGTCCTGGACATCGCGGCGCGCGGTCTCGGCTACGGCATCCACCTCGTCCTCACGGCGTCCCGTTCGATGGAGGTCCGGTCGAACCTCAAGGACCACCTGATGAACCGCCTGGAGCTGCGGCTGGGTGACGTGATGGACTCGGAGATCGACCGCAAGGTGGCGGTGAACGTCCCCGCGGGCGTCCCCGGCCGCGGTCTCTCGCCGCAGAAGCTGCACTTCATGGCTGCGGTGCCGCGCATCGACGGTCTGACCTCCGACACGGACCTGGCCGAGGCGACGGCCGCGCTCACCACCGAGGTCGGGCGCCACTGGCAGGCGCCGGGCGCCCCCAAGGTGCGGCTGCTGCCACGCCAGCTGGAGGCGCTCGAACTGCCGCCGGGCGACCGCTTCCGGGAGCGGGGCATCGCCTTCGCGCTGGACGAGGAGAACCTGGAGCCGGTGTTCCTCGACTTCGAGCAGGACCCGTTCTTCCTCGTCTTCGGCGAGAGCGAGTCCGGCAAGTCCAACCTGCTGCGGTTGCTGATCAGGCAGCTGTCGCTGCGGTACGGCGGCGACGAGGCGAAGTTCTTCGTGGTGGACAACCGCCGCTCGCTGCTGGACATCACGCCGGCGTCCCATCTGGCGGAGTACATCCCGATGTCGAGCCAGATGGACCACCACATGGCGGCCCTGGCCGACCTGATGCAGCGCCGCACGCCGACGGCCGACGTCACCGCGCAGCAGCTGCGGGACCGGAGCTGGTGGCGTGGCCCGCAGGTCTTCGTCGTCATCGACGACTACGACCTGGTCTCCACGTCCAGCGGCAATCCGCTCGCCGGACTGACGGAGATGCTGCCCTTCGCCCGTGACGTCGGTGTCCGCTTCATCATCGCCCGCTCCTCCGCGGGTGCGGGCCGGGCCTCCTACGAGCCGTTCATGCAGCGGATGAAGGAACTCGGCGCCCAGGGCCTCGTCATGGCCGGCGACCCGGCCGAGGGCGACGTCCTCGGCGGGGTGCGGCCGCGGCCGATGCCCGCGGGACGGGGCGTCTTCGTGTCCCGGAAGCGGGGCAAGCCGTTGGTTCAGACCGGGCTGGTGGACGTGGAGTACTGAGAGGACTCCAAAGCACCGGCACCGGTCGGAAACTTCCTGGATCCGGCGGCCATCCGGCCGCCGGATCCGGCGTCCGGTGAGGGACTTCGCGATGCCGGCGGCTGTGGGGTGGCCGTCAGAAGACCGGAAGGGCCTTCAGGGAGCCGGCGTTCGCCAGGAAGACGCGGTTGCCCGCGGCCGTGAAGGCCACATCGTCGTCGTCGGCGAACGGGATCTCGTAGGACCAGACCTCGCTCGCGTCGTCCTTGCTGACGGTCCGCACTGTGGAGCCGTCCAGCAGCCAGACCCCGTTGCCCTGGAGGACGATGGGGTGGTCGTTGCCGTTCACCGCCAGGCCGGCATCCCACCGCTGCTTGCCGGCCGGGAGCGCGAAACCGTAGGGGTAGCCGTAGTCGTCACAGGCACTCGAGTAGAGCATGTCGCCGTAGACGCAGGGGCGTGACCACTCGTAGTCCTCGCTGTCGTAGTAGTGCCGCCGCGTGTGTGACCACAGTTCCCTGCCGTCCGAGATCCTCCGCGCGGTGAGTCCCCGGCCGTTGAGGTAGACGACGCCGTCGCGGACCGCCGGGAAGAGGTACCGGTCCTTCGCCAGGTCGCGAGCCGTCCACTCGGTTCGACCGCTCCTGGTGTCGACGGCCATGGCATGCCCCGTGGTCGTGGTGACGACCAGCCTTCCCCGATGGGCGACGGACCGGGGGAGCAGCTTGCCGCGGAAGTCCGCCGGTACGGGCACGGTCCAGCGGATCCTGGCGTCGGAGCGGCCCACGGCGCGCAGCCGCTGGTCCTTCGTCAGCAGATAGACCGCTTCCGTGTCCGCGGTCAGCAGCGTCTTGGCGTCGGCCTTCGCGGTCCACTTGGGCTCTCCGGTCGACGGGACGAAGGTGTGCAGGGTGCCGTGGTCGTCGGCGGCCACCAGAAGCCGGTCGGAGAGCGAGAGGTAGCGGCACGTCATCTGCATCGCCGGAGCGCTCCAGCGGCGCTTGCCGTCCACGGCGTTGAGCGCCACCACACCGCTGACGGGGTTGCCGACGATGACGACGTCGCGTACCGGCAGCGGCGCCGGTGACAGGCGGCTCGACACACCGGCCGCAGTCCACAGGGGTTCGGGCGAGCCCCCGATGATGTAGTCGCCGTCGTCGGCGGAGAGCAGGCGGGCCGCCGGTGTCCTCGCGGCGGGCGGGTAGCTGAACAGGTCGTCGCGGTGCCGGGCGCTGCCGCCGCCGCGCATCAGCCACCAGCCCGTCCCGGTGCCGGCGGCCGCGAGTACGGCACCGCCGGCCGCGAACCCGGTGAGCAGGCGCCGCCTGGACGGCGCCGCCCCGGTCTGCGTCGTCAGCAGCGGCGCGGACAGTTCTCGTACCTCGCGCTCCCGCTCCTTGATCGCGTCCGCCACGGGCCCGCGCCTCCACACCGCGGCGGCCTTCTTCGGACCGGCGAAGGCTGTGGCGATCTGTTCCGGAGTGGGCCGCGCCGCCGCGTCCTTGGCGAGGCAGGGCGCGATCAGCGCGTGCTGCTCGGGGGTGACGCCCTGCCAGTCGGGCTCGCCGTGGACGACCTCGTACTGGACGGCCGCCACGTGCGCGCCCTGGAACGCGCGGTGACCGGTGGCGGCGTAGACGAGGACGGCGCCGAGCGAGAAGACGTCGGCGGCGGGAGTGACACGCCGGCCGAGGACCTGCTCGGGGGCGCCGTACCCCGGGGTGACCGGGATCTGGCCGGTGGTGGTGAGGGTGAGGCCGTGTTCGGGGCGGGCGATGCCGAAGTCGATGATCCTCGGGCCGGTCGCGGTGAGCACGATGTTCGGCGGCTTGAGGTCGCGGTGGACGAAGCCGGCGGCATGGATGTCGCCCAGGGTGCGCGCGACCGACGCGGCCAGGGCGCGGAGCCTGGTGTCGTCCAGGGGTCCGTGCCGGTCCACTATCTGGTCGAGGGTCGGGCCGGCGAGGAACTCGGTGGCGATCCACGGCCGGCCGCCCTCGGTGTGGGCGCCCAGCACCGCGGCCACACCGGGGCTGCGGACCGCCTGCGCCGCCAGGGCCTCGCGCACGAAGCGCTGGGCGAGGTGGGTGTCGTGGGCCAGTTCCGGGCGGAGCACCTTCACCGCGGCGACCGTACGCGCGTGGTCCTGGCCGACGTACACCTTGCCCATGCCGCCCTCGCCCAGCACGCCGAGCAGCCGGTACGGGCCGAGGCGGATCGGGTCGCCGGTCCCCAGGGGTCTCATCGCTGATCGCTTTCTCTTCTTCTCTTCTCGTCACCGGGCGGCCCGTGCCGGACGGCTCACCGCAGGGGGAAGGCCGCCAGGAAGCCGCCGCCCTGCGCGATGACCGCCTTGGCGTTCTCGTGGGCGATGAATCGGTCGCCGGTGGTCTTGTAGGAATGCGCCGGGGCACCGGACGAGAGGCCGACGGCCCACAGCTGGGACCCGCGCTTGCTGTAGGCGTACTCGGTGCCGATCACGGGCGCGGCGTTCAGGTCGGCCCGTGCCCCCTGGCCGCCCTTCTCCTCCCACTTCACCCGGCCGCTGACGGGGTCGAACGCGACGAGCCCGAGGCCCTTCTCCACCGCGTACAGCGTCCCGTCCTTCAGCGCCGGCAGCCCGTACGTGCGCCCCGGCCTGGTGGTCCCGGTGTCCCAGGCCACTCCGCCGTCGCCGAGCCGCAGGGCGCGCAGCCGGCCGGCGCCCACGTAGAGGCGGTGGTCGTCGGCGGTCAGCGGCTGCTGCACCCGGCCGGCCTTGACGCCGTCGAGGGGGCGGTCCCAGCGGACGGTGCCGTCGCGGGTGTCGCGCACGACGGCGTGGACGGTGCCGTCGTCGGCTTCCTGGAGGGCCACGAGGTGACGCCCGACGACGGAGCCGGACAGGAAGTAGAGCCGGACGGAGCCCGGCCGCCGGGCGGGCAGCGGCTTCGTCCACAGCAGCTTGCCCGCGTCCATGTCGTAGGCGAACAGGTACCAGGTCTGGGCGGCCGAGAAGGTGGTGTCGACGTACTTCCCGCGGCCCGCCGCGACGTAGGCGACACCGTTCGCCGTGCACACCATCTGGTCCGCCACCAGTTCCCCGTTGAACTCGTTCAGGGACACCGTGGGGTCGGCCAGTTCGCCGGTGAGGAGGTTGACCGAGGCCAGGAGCAGCGGGTCGCCACCGGCCTTGCCGGCCCTGCGGTCGTCGGACGGGCCGAGGCCGAGCAGGCGCCGGCCGTCGGACGCGACCTCCCAGTCGCTGTCCATCAGGCTCATGGACCACTGCCGGTGCCCCGTCTGCGCCACCACGCCCGTCAGTTCGGTCGCCACGGTCACGACCATGTTGTCCACCACGTGGAGCTGTCCCTGGGGCATGACGTCCGCGAAGAGGTCGTCCGGGCGGACCTGGATCTGCCAGATGGAGTCCAGCTGTTTCCTGGGCAGCAGGCTGTTGCTCGGCCCGGGGGCCGGCTGTGGCTTCGGTCCTCCGGCTTCCCGGGTCACGGCCCACGCCCCGGCACCGGCCGCGGTCAGGGCCGCTGTCGCGCCCGCCCCGGTGAGCAGCAACCGCCGGCGCGTCCAGCGGGCGGGCGCCGCCGTCGGCGCCGTGCCGGGCACGTCGGCCGGGGCCGGCAGCCGCTGCGGAGCGACCTGCCAGACCTCGGTGGCCCGCCGCGCGATGTCGGCCAGCAGCGCGTCCGGCAGGTGATCGGCGAACTCCCCGGCGCCGTCGTGCAGCCGGGCGGCGAGCCAGTCGGTCGTCGGCCGCCGGAAGGGGTTCTTGTCCAGGCACGGCACGAGGACGGGGACCAGGCCCTCGGGGACGCCGGTCAGGTCGGGGTCGGTGTACTGCACCCGGTAGAGCAGGTCGGCCGCCTGGCCATGGCCGAACGGCGGGTGCCCGGTGGCCGCGAAGACGAGCAGCCCGGCGAGCGCGAACACGTCACCCGCCGCCGAGTGTTCCTGCCCGCCCGCCTGCTCGGGCGACATGAAGGCGGGGGTGCCGACCGCGGCCCCGACCCGGGTGAGGTGCTCGTCCCCGGCCGCGCGGGCGATGCCGAAGTCGATGACCTTCGGACCGTAGGCGGTGACGAGGACGTTGGACGGCTTGAGGTCGCGATGGACGACGTCGGAGGCGTGCAGCTGGCCCAGCGCCCCGCACAGCGCCGCACCGAGCGCCCGGACGGTGCGTTCGGGCAGCGGACCGCACAGCGCCACGGCGTCGTCCAGTGGTGGCCCGAGCACGTACTCCGTGGCAAGCCAGGGCGTCTCGGCCCGTGCGTCCGCGTCCACGACCCCGGCGCCGTACCGCTCCCCCACGACGCGGGCCGCGTCGGTCTCCAGCCGGAACCGGGTGCGGCAGGCCGGGTCGGAGGCGATGCGGGCGTGCATCGTCTTCAGCGCGACGGTGCGGCCGCCCGCGGTACGGGCCAGGTAGACGGTGCCCATGCCGCCGCTGCCGAGGCGGGCGACGGGCCGGTAGGGGCCGATCTCCTGGGGGTCGTCGTGGGTGAGAGGGGAGGGCATCGGGTGTCTTCAGTTCCGGCTGCGGGGCGGGCGGGCGGGAGCGGTCCCGACGGACGTCTCCGCCGTGAGGACGGCCGCCGACTGGTGCGCGAGGGCGGCGATCACCCGCCCCGGGAGCCGGCCGGGGACGAGGAGACCGGCGGAATCGGCTGCGGAACCGGCTGCGGCGTCGCCGGCCAACGTGTCGATCAGCTCGGCCAGTTGGGGGCGGGCGCCGGGATCGCGGGTGAGGCACCGTGCGACCACGGTACGGAGGGCGGCCGGGAGTTCGTCCCGCTCCGGGGTCGTGTGGCCCGTGGCGGCGTACGCGAGCGTCGCGCCGAGGGCGTACACGTCCCCCAGGGGCCGCGGGCGTCCGCCGGACGCCTGCTCCGGCGGCAGACTGCCCGCTTCGAGGCCGGGCAGCCCGGAGCGGGGCGTGCCGTCCGGGGCGGCGGCCCGGACGGCGCCGAAGCAGGAGAGGCGAGGACCGTCGGCGGTGAGCAGGACGGCCGCGGGGGACACGCCGGCGAAGGTCAGGCCCTGCCCGTGCAGGACGGCCAGGGTCTCGGCGAGGGCCACGCCGAGCGCGCGTACCGTCCGCTCGGGCAGCGGTCCGCCGTGCACGGCGAGGGCCGTCGGCAGCGGCAGGGCGGGCAGATAGGGGCGGGCGCACCACGCGGGCTCGCCGGGGGCGGCGAGGGCCGTGACGGGCGACGCGCAGGGGCCGAGGAGGTAGCGGGAGCCTTCGGCCTCGGTGAGGAAGCGGTGGGGGTCACCGCCGGGGTGCGGGAGGGAGAGCAGGACGGTGTGCTGTCCGTCGGCGCTGCGGGCGATGTACCGGCGCTCGGGGACGGGCACCTTGGTACGGGCGTCGTCCAGGGCGGTGATCAGGGTGTACGGGCCCACCCTCCGCCGCGACGCCGTGGCCGCGTCCGGTCCTCCGCCGGCGGCCACGCCCGTGGCGCCCTCTGTGACACTCATTCCCTGTCCCGCGTCGTGTTCGCTCTGCCGCGGCCGTCCGGCACGACAGAGGGTGGGCACCTCCCGTGCGTGCCCACCCTGCTGTGGTGGCGTGCCGGCCGGTACGGCCGACTCCTGCGGCGACTCGGCCGGCTCGGCCGGCCGAGCCGGCCTACATGAAGTAGCTGGCGGCCTTCCGGTCGCCGCCCTGGTAGTCACCGCCGGCCGAGTGCACGACCTTGCCGATGGCGACGAGGGCCTCGTGAATGCCGGTGGCCTCACGGTCCCAGGCGGCCTGCTGCTCCGTGTAGGTGGTGTGGGCCTCGCCCTCCCACATGTCGGCCACACCGGCGACCTTCTGCTTGATGGCCTCGAGGCTCTCCTCGAGGCGCCGCGCGTGGTCGGCCAGCTGGGTGGCGGTGTGGTCGAGGTTGCCGTACGAGACTTCGAGGTCGCCGAGGTTCTGGGCGCTCATGATTACCTCCGTGCTGAGATGTTGTGGCCTGGCCGGGATCAGTAGCTGGACAGCGCGGAGTGCGAGCCGCCGTAGTTGACGTCGATGCTCTGCACCTGCGAGCGGACCTCGTCCTCGGTGCTGTCCTTGATCTTCCGGGTGCTGCTCATGGCCTCGATGTACTTGGCGAGGATGTTGCCGATCCGGACCATGCGCTCGTTGATCTCGGTCTGCTTGGCGTTGAACGCGCCGGCACCGATGCCCTTCCAGTGGCCTTCGAGGCTGTCGATGATGCTCTGCAGATCGCGGAGCTGGCCCTTGATCCCCTCGAAGCGGTGCGCAAGCTCCTTTTCAAGGGCAATGATGTCGCCGTCGCTGACCTTCTGACGCCCTGAAGCCATTTCCATGCCTTTCGTTGTGAACTGACCTTGCCGGCGTACTGGGCCATGAACCAGGCGTCAGCACCGACGGCAAGCGGGCTTCTGCTCACTCGGTGAGGGAGCAGGTATGCGGGAGACCGCTCAGGAGTTACGGCGTGCACGCAGCACGGCGAAACCGGCGCCTCCGATGACTAGTACGGCGGCTACGGCGCCGATGATCACCCAAGTCTGGCTGCCGCTGCCGGAGTCGGTGTCCTTCGCGGCGGCGGAGGTGGGCCCGCCGGTCGAGCCGGCGTCCTCGGCCGGCTTGCCGGAGGGTGTGCCGGCCGAGGGGCTGGGGGCCGAGGGGCTGGGGGCCGCCGAAGACCCGCCGCCGTTCTCCTTGGCCAGGGGATCGACGTCGGCCGGCCCGGGGTCGATGTTCTTGTCGATGAGGACGCGCCGGGGGCGGACGCCGCCATAGCCGAGGTACTTGCTGGGCTTGTCCTTCGCCCAGTCACGGGCGGCGGTGTCGATGAGGGTCCGCAGGACCTGGTTGCCCGTCCAGTCGGGGTGAGCGGACCAGATGAGGGCGGCGGAGGCGGAGGCGATGGCCGAGGCGGGGCTGGTGCCCTGGCTGTCGCAGTACTCGTCGAACTTGCCGTCGCACCAGGAGGGGATGTTCAGGCCCGGAGCCGCGAGATCCACGTAACCTCCGTAGGAGGAGAACCCGCCCACTGTTCCGGATTTGTCCAGAGCTGCCACGCCGACCGCGTAGGGATAAACAGCCGGGTAGGAAGGCAGATTTCCCTTGTCGCCTTCATTGCCGATGGACACGAACATCAACTTGCCCTTGGACGCCCCGTACTTCAAGGCGGCTTTCATAGCGTCATTCGGCTCGAAGGCAGCGAAGGACATGTTGATGATCTTTGCATCGCTGTCGGCGGCTGCCCGTATCGCCTCAGCCTCGCTAGGCGTCTTGCCGGCCTCGTCACTGCTCGAGACCGCTGAAGCAATACGGAACGGAATGATCTTGGCACCCGGAGCAAGGCCCTTGATTCCACCGCCGGCTCCCGTACCCGCGATAATTTCGGCCATCGAGGTGCCGTGCCCGATGTTGTCGTGGGTCACGTGGTACGAAACGGATTTGGGGACTTCATCGACCAGCACCTGGCCCTTGAGGGAGGAGGTCGCCGGGTTGACTCCGCTGTCGACCACCGCAACCTTCACCCCCTTGCCTGTGCTGATCTTCCAGATGTCATCAGCACCCATCGCGTCCAGGTACCACTCCTTGGACTGGACATCCACGGCGACGGCTTCCGGAGCAAGGGTTGCCGACGCGACGGCGAGCGCGCCGAGTGCCGAACACACCGCGGACAGGCGCCGTGCGTTGCGTCTCGTCAAGAGGGTGATCCCCATGCCGCGTCGACCGGTCCCTGGCTTCATGCCTGTGTACGTCCTCGCTCGTGTTTCAGTCGCTCGTCTGAGACTCGTCACGCCGCTGCTGTGCCGAGCGGCGCTGATCCCTGTCGGCAGTTCCACCGGTACGGCCGGTTTCACCGCTCGGGGCCTGACTGTTGCCCACCGCGCCGCGACCGAGCCCCGCGCCGCTGGAATCGGCGCCCTTCGCAGAGTTGCGGGGCGCACCGATGACGCCCTCGGGGTTGCCGGCCGAACGCAGCACCCCCTGACCCGTGCCGGGGTTCGTCTTCGCCGTGGGGGCGCCGACGACTCCTCGCTGACCGATGGTGCCCTTCGACGGCGTGGAGGAGGTCGGCTCCTCGGCGCCGACGACCATACCGCGCGGGACACGGGGATTGGTCGTCCCACCGGACGTGCGGCCCGTGACGGGCTTGCCGCCCACGACACCGTTGCGCGCCGGAGTGGCAGGACCAGTCGCTCCGGTACGTCCGCCGGGCGTGCTGGTGGTCTTCGGGGTTCCGCCGGTGACGGAGCGCCCCATCGGCGCCCGCCCGGACTGGACGGGTCCCCGAGCACCGGGCTGACCCGTCGGCGTCCGTCCCATCGCACGGGCGGCCTGACCCATCGGTCCCTGAGGTGTTCGACCACCGGGGACGGAACGTCCGGCCTGGCCGATCGGTCCCTGGGGCGTTCGACCGCCGGGGACGGAACGTCCTGCCTGGCTCATCGGTCCCTGCGGAGCACGGCCGCCGGCGACGGTACGTCCCACCGGCCCCTGCGGCACTCGGCCACTTCCGGTGCCCGAAGGGCCGGTGCGTCCCTGCGCGGTCACGGGAGGCCGGCCGGCCGGCCCGTAACCGGGGGTACGACCTGTCGGCGTGACGGGAGGCGTCATCGGCCCCGGGGGCACCGGGGGCGTCTGCCAGCCGCCTCCGCCGGTCGTCGGCAGGGTCGGCGTCTGAGGAGTGGGCGGTGACGCGGGCACCTGGGGAGGCAGGGTGGTCGTGGTGTTGATTTCCGTGCCGACATCGTGGCCGGAAGGCCCGGTGGGCTCGTGGACTTCCCTGATGGGCGGCACATGCGGCACGTGTCCGTTGGCCTCTGTCCCGTTCGGCGTAGCCGTATGGGCGTGGCCTCCCCCGACATCGCCGCGCACCGCGGTACTTGGCGTCGAAGCCGCCGCCGACGCCCCGGAACCATAATGCTGTTTACGGTCGTCAACAAAAGTCGCCGGTGGCACCCCGACGTCCGTGATCGGCTTGAGCGGCTCCGGCTCCTTCTGCTTGCTCAGGTCCGTCGCCGCGACCTTGTAGTACGAGGCCAACCGGTTCATCTGGTTGATGGCCTCTTGCCGGTTCTTCTCCGCCTTCACCGCGGCCGCATAGTCCGGGTTGCTGTCGACCTGCTTGGCCTTGGGCAGCTCGGTGGGCCGCTTCTGCTCGTCCGCCGGCCGGGTGTCCCTGGGCGGCATGGCGGTGCGGGCGGAGGCGAGACCGGTGGCCGCCACGGAGATGTGCGTGCCGGCCTCGTCGGCGTAGCCCGCGAGCCCGTTGGTGTACTGGATGAGCAGTCGCGTCCAGTCGTGGAAGGAGTCGGCGCCCTCGCCCTTCCAGTCGACCTTGAGGTGCTGCTCCAGGTCCGTCGCGGCCTTGCGGATGGCCTTGCCGGCGTCGAACAGGGACTTGCTGGTCGACTCGAGGTGCTCGGGATTGGCATGCTCGACCAGGTCGATCATGTCGTTGAGGTCGTGATCCTCGAAGTTCGTCGATCCGACCAGGTTGACCCGGACACCACCGCCGAAGAACGGCATGTGGGCCAGCATGCCCTGCGCGGTCGTGATCGGCGCGACCTGCTCGCCGACCTCCTTGTCGACCTGCTGCGCAGCGGACTTGTACTCGGGTTTCTGCTTCCAGTCGTCGCTCACGAGAGGTCCCGCTTCCCCGTCGACTTGTTGTCGCCCTTGTGCTCCGCTCCCGGCTTGTCGGCGGGAGCGGCCTTCTTCACGTCCTCCCGGTACTGCGCGTCGAGGTGCGCCCGAATCTGCCAGAACCGGCGTTGGACTTCGTCATCGCTGCCGTCGTACGTGGCATCGGCCGCGTGCGAGGCCAGCTTCAGGGCCTCGATGTGCATTCCCAGGGTCTTGGAGAGGTGAGTGAGGCGCGTGTGGACCGTCTCGTACGCCGTGTGCAGGTCGCCCGCCTCGTCGAACGGGGCGTTCGTGCCTCCGAACGACCCCCGGCTGAGCGATTGTTGCGCGAGCTTGGACGGGCTTCCGTGCCCGTCCTCGAAGTCGGTCAGCGCATTGTCGAGTTTGCCCTTGAACTCCTTCAGCGCATCGATGCCGCGCCTCAGATCCGAGCCGCCACCGTCGCCCACCGCGACCCCTTCCCCGTCTCCCCGTTGGTCCAGCCGGAAGGACCGGGCGGCACACGGCCGGACCCCGGGTCCATCCCCGACCACTGTAGTCACTGTGTAAATCGCGGCCAACTGAACTCTTCGACAGTTCAGTTGCAATGCTGTCCCGAAGTGACCGACTCACAGCTGGCAGAGATCAACAAGACGGTCAATAACGACAGAAGGGGCCCGACATCTGCGCAGAAGCTTCACATGCGCGGGGTGGATCCAGGGGCCGGAGGAGCCTGGGCGAGAACTTTGCAACCACAAAACCTCCCCCTGGGCTGCCGGTCCGTCGTCGCCGAGCAGGTCACGCCCGACCCTCCCGGCAGCCCCGCCAGGACGGCCTTTCCAGCGGGTCGGCAAACCCCCTCCGCCGAATTTTCACGCCCGACAGATCGCACATAGCAGACATGGCGCAAATTTTCCTCAGCATTGGTTGCTAGTTTGACCTGGCACCGGACTAATCATGGGGGAAGGGGCCGTTCCATGGCATGGGACGAATGGGAACAGCTCAAGGCGGACGCTGCCCAGGGGCAGTCGGCACACATGCAGCTCAACCACGTCGACCCGGGCGGGGGCGCGTACGGCTCCACTTACCTGCCGAGCAAGACCGGTGATCTGAAGGTCGGCCACAAGGACCTGGAGAAGATCGGCGGCGCCGCCCACCACCTCTACAACCAGCTCTGGGACAAGGCCCGCGTGGCGACCCCCAGCAGCGATTCCGCGGCCGGCGACCTCTCCAAGCAGGGCTTCGCCCTCGGCGCCGGCCTCCAGCACGTCTCGGACCGCTGGGAAGAGCAGCTGAAGTCCCTGATGGACGCCTGCGCCCAGATCTCCAACCACATGCAGACCACCAAGGCCGTGCACGCGAACGACGAGCACTACATCCAGCGGCAGATGAGCAGCATCGACGCGCTGGACGACGGGTTCGACGAGCAGGTCGGGGCGCCGGGCAAGAAGAACGACTACGGGGACGACGGCAAGGGCAAGGGCAAGAAGAAGGAGTAGCGGCGACGGGTTGTCGACGACGCAGACGATCACACCATCGGCACCGCTACCCCCGGGGACGACCACCAATGGACTTCAACGCCCTTTACCACGCCAACTTCAAACTCCTCGACGACGCCGTCACCGACTGGTCGACGCTCGTGAAGCACCTGGTGGACCTGAAGAAGGACGCCGAGGACGACCTGCACAAGGCCGCTGTCAAGGCCGACTGGGCCGGTGTGAACGCCCAGGTGTCCAAGCAGTTCATAGGCAAGACGGCCGGTGAGTTCGGCGACGCGCACACGCAGGCGACCACCATCCACAACATCCTGCGTGACACCCGGGACGAGCTGAAGTCGTTCCATCAGCAGCTGACGGACGCGGTCTCGCGCGGGCAGAAGAAGAACCTGACCGTCGTCGACGCGGGCGGCGGCAAGTTCAGTGTCATGGGCAACACGCGGCCCGACTGGAGCTCCGACCCCAGCGGCAAGACGAGCGCGACGAACCAGAAGGACGTCGACGACCTCCGCGACGAGATCCAGGGCATCCTGAGCAAGGCCACCGAGAGCGACAACACGGCCAAGGACGTCCTCACGGCGATCGTCGACCAGACCCGGATGGGCTTCTCCGACGCCAGCTACAAGGACCGCGACACGGCGGCGGATGCCGTCAAGGAGGCCGACGAGCTGGCCAAGCTCGCCAAGAAGGACCCCGACGACCTGTCGGTGAAGGACTTCGACCGGCTCAACGCGGGGCTGAAGAAGTACCACGACGACCCGTTGTTCTCGGAGCGGTTCGCCAAGGACCTCGGGCCGGAGAAGACCCTGTCGTTCTGGGCCAATGTGAGCGATCCCATGGTGACGCCGGACCTGACGCACGAGCGGCGCGAGCAGCTGGGCGAGCTCCAGAAGAACCTCGGCCTCACCCTCGCCACCGCCAGCCAGAGCGACACCGCCGACATGACCGAGTGGAAGCGCCACATGGTCGAGATCGGCGATGAGTCGGTGCAGGGCAAGCGCGGCAACGTCCTGGGCTTCCAGGTCATGAGCAACCTCATGCGGGTCGGCGACTACGACGACGACTTCATGAAGCAGTACGGCAAGAGCCTCATGGAGACCGAGCGGAAGTTCACGAGCGACGGCAAGCACACGGCCTGGCAGCGGCTCGGCTTCGACCCGTACCTCAACCACATGGCGGGCGACTCCGGCTTCGATCCCCTGTCGGGCTATCTCAAGGGCCTCTCGAACAACCCCGGCGCCGCGACCGACTTCTTCAACGACGACTTCATCCCGAAGGACGGCGACCACAAGGAAGCCGTGTCCAACTTCAAGTACCTCTTCGAGGACCGCCACTGGCCGCACGAGAGCAACAGCGATCTCAGCCAGGGCGAGAGTACGGACGGCCGCAACAACCTCGCGTCGGCCCTGGAGGCCGCCGCCACCGGACATCCCGCGGGTGAGCTGCCCACCGGTGACACGCCCGCTCACACTCCGGGGCAGGCCAAGCTGTTCGAGAACATCGTGTCGTCGATCTCGGACGACAACGGGCGTATCACGGACCACAGTTACATGTCGGACAGCATGGGGCAGATCGCCTCCGAGTACCTTCCGGACATCGACCGCGCCACCACCGACGTGGACCGGCACCCGGGCGAGCACGACGCGGCCGGCCAAGCGGCATGGGAGCGTCTCCAGAAGCTGTACCCCGTCCAGGGCACGGCCGCCGACATGAACCACAGCGATGTCTCGCGGTTCCTCTTCGCGGTCGGCCAGGACCCGCACGGCTACGCCGCCGTCGAGGTGGGCCAGAAGAACTACATGGGCAAGCTCCTGGAGTACCACCTGAATCCTGACCTGCCGGCGGACCAGCGGCCCGACCACGACATGGAGCTCACCGTCCGGGACATCGCACGCCACTCCGGCCAGGTCTCCGGAACCCTGGCGATGGGGCGCAACGAGGCGGTCGCCGGCCCGGCCGACCTCAAGGACAAGGACTTCGACCACTCGGTGGCCCAGTGGAAGAACTTCCTGTCCGGCACCGTGGGGACCGGTGTCGGTGTCGGGACCTCGTTCATCGCCTCCCCGGCGGTGGGGGCCGGCGTCGGTGGCGCCGCCGGAACCGCGACCAGCATGATGCTGGAGGAGCTCTTCAAGGACGCCGAAGGCAGCGCGAAGGACGATGCCGGTGCCAAGATCGGCAAGGACTGGGAGAACGGCAACCAGGCCAACATGAAGTACACGAGTGCGGCCGCCTACAACGCGGCGAAGCAGTATCACCTCAGTGGTGACGTCGCCACCTGGGCGGAGCAGTCCTCTTCCCAGGGCTTCCTGGAAGGCGGCGGCTACATGGAGCGGGTCGGCGCCGAACTCGTCACGGACATCTGATGTCCGGATCGGTCCGGACGAAGGAGGTTGGGAATTCGATGGCTCGGCGAGCTTTGGCGGCCACCGCCGCACTCGTGGTGGTGGGCCTGGTCGCGGGCTGCTCGGGGTCCGACGCCAAGAAGGAGTACGACGTCCCCAGGGCGTACTGCGGCGTCTCGCTGGACCCCGAGCTGACCTCCCCGTTCCTCCCCGCCGGAAAGAAGATCAAGGTCGGTCAGTCGCGTCCCGTGCCGTCCAGGGAGAACTGCCGTGCGGACGTCGACGGCCACTGGGCGCTGATGCTGAACCTGGAGTGGTGGAAGGAGGACGTGTCCAGCACGCTGGTCGCGTCCGGCAACCCGCAGTTGAGGAAGACCGAGCTGTCTCCCGACGGCGGCTTCTACAGCGGCACGGGCGCCGTCGTTCCGGTCGAGGGCTGCCGGAACCCCGGCCACGCCGAGCAGCTGCTGTACACCTCCGTACAGGTCAGCGATCCGGACCTCGGTGACACCGCCGCCATGAAGAAGCTGGCGACCGCGTTCACCCAGGCCGTCGCCAAGAGCGGTGAATGCTCCTGAGGCGGTCTCCGCGGTCTTCCTCGCGCTGCTGAGTGGGTGCGGTGGCGGGGGCTCCGAAGAACCCGCCTCTCTCACCGCCCGTCAGGCCGAGGCGGGCCAGGCCATCGCCACCCGGTGGGAGACCATCGAGGACTCCACCGACGACATCGACTGCAAAGCGGCTCACGAAGCGGCCAAGGCCCACCACGCCCGCTTCGCCGAAAGATAGACACCACCTGGGTCAGCGAAGGAACGGCCACCGGCTTCAACGACGCCACCACCGACATCCATGCGATGGCCGAGGACATAGCTACCGAGACCCCGGAATGAGCCGGGACCGGCCGGGCGCGCTCTCACTCACCGCGTTGGAAGGCGATATGCACGACATCTCCGAGGGCGGGATCCGTTCCGCGGTTTCTCTTCTGGGGGCGGCGCTGCTGGTCGGTCTGACGGCTTCCTGCTCGTCGCCGGCGCCGGCGCGCGAGTACGCCGTGCCCGGCGATGTGTGCGGCACCGACGTGGCCCGCTCCGTGCTGGAGCCGCTGCTGCCGGCCGGGCAGAAGATCAGCGCCGAAGCGTCCTCGGCGGTCGGCGTCGAACGCTGCCGGATTTCCGTGGACGGGGAGATCGTCTTCTCCAGCGCCGTGGAGAAGCACGATGCGAACACCACCGCGAACGACGTGGCGTCCTCCGCACACGGTGTGGATCCGGCCGATGCGAGTGCCAACGGCGGCCACGTCGTCTACTCGAAGACGGGAGCCGTCGGCCTCGTCGAGTGCCCGGCGTCCACCTCGGCGGACAGCAGCCTCTGGGCCACGGTGCGGACCTCGCACGAGGTGAAGGCGTCGGCCATGCGCGCCTTCGTCGAAGGGTACGCGGCTGCCGTGGCCGAGAGTGACGCCTGCCGGGACCTCACCGCCCGCTGAAGCGCCGTCTCGCCGTCCCGGACCTCACGTACGGCTTTCCAGTGCCCGGCGCCTGCGCCGGGCGTCGCGCAGTGCCACCGCTCCCCCGCTCAGGCCCGCCACCAGCACCGCCACGGCCACGGCCACGTACGTGGCGAAGCGGGCCGTGCGTTCCTGAGGGGTCTCGCCGAGGGTGAGTTCGGCAGGGGTGGGCGCCTCCGCGTGGGTGAGGCCCGCGTCGGGGCGGGGGGTCTCGATCGGGTGGTCGTCCTCCGTGAGGGCGCGGACCGGGTCCACCACTCCCCAGCCGACCAGGCGGTCGCGGCCGGGGATGGAGCGTTCGGCGGTCTGTTCGATCTGGGCCGCGATCTGGCGGGGTGTCCACTTGGGGTGCTTGGCCTTGACCAGCGCGGCCACACCGGCCACGTACGGCGCGGAGAAGCTCGTGCCGTTGTCCGAGCAGTGGCCGCCCTTCGGGACCGTGGAGATCATGTCGACGCCGGGCGCCGCGACGCCGACGAAGTCGCCCGGCTGGGAGAAGGCCGCGCGTTCGTTGTTGCGGTCGGAGGCGGCCACGGCGAGGACGCCCTCGTAGGACGCGGGGTAGGTCTTCTTCGAGTTGCCGTCCAGGCCGTCGTTGCCCGCCGAGGCGACCACGACGATGTCGGCCGCCAGTGCGTCCTCGACCGCCCTGTGCAGGTCTTCGTCCGGAGCGGCTCCGGTCGTGTCCTGCGAGATGTTGATGACGTCGGCCTTCTCCTTGATCGCGTGCCGGATGGCCGTCACGAGGGAGGCGGCAGTGCCGTGGCCTTCCGCGTCGTTCTGCTTGATCGGGATGATGGTGGCCTCGGGGGCGAGGCCGACGAAGCCCGTGCCCTCCATGGGGCGGGCCGCGATGATGCCCGCCACCCGCGTGCCGTGGCCGACCGTGTCGGTCGTGCCCTTCTCGTTGCCGCGGTCCTCGATGGGCTGCCCCTTCTTGTCCTTCTTCGGCAGGAAGTTGGCGCCCAGGGACGGATTCACGGCGGCGGTGAGCTGCGGGTTGGACGTGTCGACGCCCGTGTCGATGACGGCGACCTTCATGCCCTTGCCCTTCGACTCGCCCCACAGCTCATCGAGGTTGACGCGTTGCAGGGCCCAGGGCGTGCCGCTGTACTTGTGGTTCGTCTTGGAGAACGTGCACTGGTCGGCGCCCGGGTCCGCCGTGGCGGCCGGCGCCGCCAGCAGGGTGGCGGCCATGGCCGCGGCCGTCACCAGGGTCGTGCGGCGGAGTGCGGGCGTCGTCCTCTCGGCCTTCGGAAGCATCGTCGTACCCCTCAGGAGCCCTGCGGCTGGCGGGCCGCGGCGGTCGACAGGCGGGGGCCGGTCGGCAGGAACTCCGACCAGGGCGCGGGGATGGGGGCGGGGCTGACGTCGGCGTAGCCGAGGCGGGTCTGCGCCAGCTTGGCCTCCTGCTGGAGCGCCTTGCGCTTGTCGGCCGACATGCCGATGCCCTTGTCGTCGCCGGCGCTGTCGTCGTTGGACTGAAGGGCGTAGCGCAGGCCGGTGTCGGTGACCAGGAACACGCCGCCGACCGTGGTCTTGGTGCCCTGGAACTGGCGGTAGAGCTGGCCGGAGCCGGCGGTGACGTACGCGCTGGAGGAGCCGGTGGGCAGGACGGCCGGGAAGTCGGTGCCGGCCCAGGTGCTCAGCGTGGTGTCGCCGTTGTCGGGGTCGACGTGGTTCAGGACGTTGCAGACGGTGTTGCGGCTGCCCTCCGCCGTGGAGGGGCTGTTGACCGCCTTGGGCTTCTCGGTGGGCCACTTGTGGTCCGCGGCGAACGGCTCGCCCCGGGTGATGGCGCCCGCGCTGACCTCGAGGGCGTGCCCGGCCTGGCCGAGCTTCACGAGGTCCTCACTGGTCAGGAGGAGCTGGGCGACGAAGTCGGAGACGGGGGCGACCCGGCCGGGCAGTACGACGAAGTACTGCTCCTGGCCGTTGACCGGCGCCCGGAGCACCATGCCGACACGGTTGGCCTGTTCGTCGAGCTGGCCGGGGGCGTTGGCGGCGGCGGCCGGGACACCGGTGACCGGCGGGAAGCTGATCTCGTCGCCCTGGTGCAGGGTCTCGATCCACTCCTTGGTCACCTGCTGCGGGGTGCTGTCGGCGCCCACGAGGGTCTGGAGCAGCAGGGTGTCGCCGGCGTCCACCGGGTAGGCCCGGCCGTCCGCGCCGACCACGTACCGCTTCTTGTCCGGGGTGGCGACGTAGAGGAGTTCACCGCCGTGCAGCTTCTCCTTGGTGCCCTTGAGCTTGTCCTGGTCGCGCTGGGCGAGGACGAACGCGGCCTTCTGGATGGAGCTGCCGCTGCCGCTCGGGCGCTCGCACACGGCCCACTCCTTGGCGGCGCCGGCCTCCTTGCCGGAGGGCAGCCGGTCGGGGGCGTAGGGGATGCCGATGGTGACGCCGTGCGGGATCTTGCCGTTGTCGAGGATCGACTCGTCGACGGTGACGACGTCGACGTCGCTCTGGGTGTCGAGGACGAGCTTGGCCGACGCCATGTTGAGCACCGGGTGGAGCTGGACCTTCTTCTTCGTCTCCAGCACGACGTACCGGGTGGTGGACTTGCTGGCGATGATCACCTTCTGGCCCGGCTTGTCCCAGCCCTGCGGTGCCGTCGGCTTGAACATGCCCCAGGCGCCGAAGGCGGCCAGCACGATCACGCCGGCGATCGCACTGGGCAGGATCGCGCGCAGCGGCCGGGGCGCCCCCTCGTCGGAGCCATCCGGTGACGACTGCACGAACGACGCGAGCATGCGGCGCTTCGCGAAGGTGTAGGCGTTGAGTTGGTCCCGCCGAGATGCCATCTGTGCCTGTTTCTCCCCGTGACTCACGCGGAGCGCGCCCGGGGACTCACGCTCCCCCGCCCTCCGTTGTCGGACCCGGCCCCTACTATGCCTGGTACGGAGCGGGTCTCGTGGAGCGGGTAGGGTACCTGGGCCCTCAAGGGCCTTGTTCAGTGGCCTGGTTCCAGCGAGTTGTGAGCAAATCGGGGGGATGGAGTGATGGCTTCCGGAGCGCGGACGCGAGCGCGCGGCCGGTCGGCGGCTCGAGGCGGCGCGGACGGGTCCGGGACGCCGCCGCGCGGAAGGTCCGCCCGGCGCGGCGGCGAGCGGCAGCAGGTCGCGCTCGCTCTCAGGCAGCGGCCGGGCCACGCCGGCTCGTTCCGTTTGCAACGGCTCGTGCTGGTGGAGCTGGCGGCAGCGGTGCTGCTGGTCGGCTGGGCCTTCGGCATGGCGGCCCTGGTGCCGGCCGCGGTGGTCGCGCTGGTGCTGGTCCTGCTGGCCTTCGTGCGGCGGCGGGGCAGGTCCCTGCCCGAGTGGCTGGGCACGGCAAGGGAGTTGCGGGCGCGGCAGAAGCGGGCCGCGAGCACCCCGATACCGCCGGGCACCGAGCCCGGACTGGTCCCGGCGGTGGAATGCGAGCCCGCCCTGCGCACGTACTCCTACGGCGCGCGTGACCGGCGCCCGGTCGGCATCGTCGGGGACGGCACCTTCGTCACGGCCGTGCTCCAGGTGGAGGCCGACGCGACCGCCCTGCGGGCCGAGCGCAGCCGGCAGCCGCTCCCGCTGGGCCTGGTGCGGGACGCGCTGGAGGTGGACGGCATCCGCCTGGAGTCGGCCCAGATCGTGCTGCACACGCAGCCGGCGCCCGCGCTGCACCTGCCCCAGCAGTCCGTGGCCGTCGCCAACTACCTTCCGCTCCAGGAGCAGACCGGCGCCCCGGCGGTGCGCATCACCTGGATCGCGCTGAAGCTCGACCCCGAACTGTGCACGGAGGCCGTGGCCGCGCGCGGCGGCGGGCCGACCGGTGCGCAGAAGTGCGTCGTCCGGGCCGCGGACCATCTGGCGAGCCGGCTGACCGGCGCCGGGTTCCGTGCTCGGGTGCTGGACGAGGAGGAGCTGGTCGCCGCCCTCGCCACCTCGGCCTGCGCCAATCCGCTGGTCACCGCCGAGGCGGGGCGCAGCGAGACCCGGGAGCGGCGTACGGAGGAGTCCGGGCGCAGCTGGCGCTGTGACAACCGGCGGCACACGACGTACTGGGTGCGCCGCTGGCCCCAGCTGGGCGGCGACCGGGGCGAGTCCCTGCCGCAGTTCGTCGCCGGGGTCACGGCGATACCGGCCCTGGCGACCACTTTCAGTCTGACGCTCGCGCGCGGGGAGCGGCAGGAGGTGTCGCTGTGCGGGCACCTGCGGGTGACCGGCCGCAGCGACGACGAACTCGTGGCGGCGCGGCGCGCGTTGGAGGGCGCGGCCCGGCGGTCCGGGGCCGGCCTGGCCAGGCTCGACCGTGAGCAGCTGCCCGGCATGCTGGCGACTCTGCCCCTCGGAGGTGCGCGATGACGACGACAGGGACGACCGCCCCGGCGCCGGGTGCTGCCGCGCGCGGGGCGCAGGAGCCGTCCGGGCTGCGGCGGACGGCCGACCGGCTGCGGCACGGGCTCGGTCTGCTCGGCCCCCGGCACGGCCGGCACGGGCTGTCGGCGCAGCAACTGGACGCGCTCGCCCTGCCCATCGGGGACGACGGGGTGGTGGCCGGTGTCGACGCCGAGGGCCAGCCGGCCGTGCTGGGCATCAACCGGCCCACGCCGTATGACGTCATCCTGATCGGCGGGCTGTGGACCGCCCAGGTGCTGGCGCTGCGCTCGGCCGCCACCGGCGCCCGGGTCGCCGTGGAGACCGGCCGGCCGCAGGCATGGATGCAGATGGTGCATGCCATGGGCGGCGGGCAGAACGGGCTGTCCGTGTACGACGTGGGCCGGGTCCCGCCGCAGGGCGCCTCCGCCGGTACGCCGGTGCTCGTGGTGCGGGACTGCGGTATGCGGCCCCCGCGCGGCCGGGTGGTGTCCGGGCCCTGGCAGTCGGTGCTGACCCTGCTGCCGTATCTCAGCCCCGTGGCGCCCCGTCTGCTGCGGCAGGCGCGGCTCGCCGGCATCCAGCGGGTCTCGCCGGACGAGGCGGCCGAACTGGGGCGCACGATGGGGCTGTCGCGGACCGAGGTGGAGTCGCTGCCGGCGCTGCCCGACGGCGTCACCCTGTGGTGCACCGACCGTGACCGGCAGTACGTGCTGACGCAACCCACCGATGCCGAGATCGGATTGTTGGGCACGCCTCGACGGATGGACTGAACTGCCCTTGTCTGTCCCTTTTGTTCGGGGGTGGCGTATGCGGTTCCCCGGCCGTGGCGGAGTTCTCCGGGCGTGCGGTGACCTGGTGGTCGGGTGCGGAGAGGTGGGCGGGCCTGCCGAGGTGTGGCTCATGGTGATTAGGCTGGGAGCGGGCGCGATGGCAGGACCCGTGGACCGGGCGTCGGTGTCCGGGGGGAGATCCGGTGAATCGGACTGCCCCGAACGACTACGGACGACTCGTACGACACGACATGGTCGCCCCGGCACGGCATGAGGGTGCTCGACCACACCAGGAGGAACTGTGAGCAGCGATCGGGACGGGATGCGCGGGGGCTGGGACACACCCGGCGATGACCAGCCCGACGCGGAGGCCGTCGAGACCACCGGCGAGTTCACCATCGACTACGCTCCCCCCGCCTGGTACACGCAGAACGCGTCCGGCACGTCGGGTGGCTCCGGCACCCCGGCCGGCTCCGGCGGGGTGAGCGGTTTCGGCGCGTCGAGCGGCTCCGGTGCCGCCGGTGACCCTGGCGCTCCGGCCGCCTCCGGGGTGCCGTCGTTCCCGACGGCCTCGCCGGTTCCGGGTCCGACACCGCCGCCGGCCGCCCAGCCTGCGGGCACCCCTCCGCAGGGCACTCCGTTCACACCGCCGCAGGGCACTCCGTTCGCCGCGCCGCAGGGGGGCGGCTACGCGCCGCCCGCGCCCGCGCAGGGTCCTTCGTTCACCCCGCCGCAGGGCACGCCCTACGCTCCGCCCACGCCCGCGGGAGGCACGCCCTACGCTCCCCCCGCACCTGCGGGCAGCACGCCTTACCCCGCGCCTGCGGGAAGCACGCCTTACGCCCCTCCCGCGCCCGCGGGAAGCGAGCCCTACGCTCCCCCCGCCCCCGCGGAGGGTGCGTCCTACGCCCCGGCGGCGCAGCCCACGCCGCCGGCCGGCAGCCCCGTTCCGGTGCCGCTGCCCCAGGGCTTCGAGCCGCAGCAGCCTCGGCCCGACCGGCAGGAGTCGCCGGCCGCGTCCGCCGCGGTCGGGCCGGAGACGGACAACGGTGACCTGGAGAGCGGGGCCACCATGCGGTTCTCCGCCGTCGCCCTGAAGCGCCAGATGGCCGAGATCGCCGAGCGCGCGGCGGCCCTCGGGAAGCCGGACGAGTCCACGGGCGGAGGCTCGGCGGAGAGCCCGGCTTCGGTGGGCCAGGACGCCACCGGGGCCGCCTCCGGCGCCGAGGACTCCGCCGGCACCTCGGACACCGCCGCGGCCACGGGCCCGGCCGAGACCTCGGACGCCTCCGCCGCCATGGGCCCCGCCGGGACCTCGGACGCCTCCGCCGCCATGGGTCCCGCCGGTGCTCCCGACACCCCTGAGGCCGAGGGCTCCGCCGAGGGTGCGGGCGCCGGGGGCTCCGGTGACGAGGACGGCACGCACGAGGACGCCGCACTGAAGGGCGCCGTGCAGGAGGACGCCGTCGCGGAGGGGTCCGCCGTCGCCGAGGATGCCGCCTCCGGCGGGACCGCGCAGCGGGGTGAGAGCGGCCAGGACGACGCGGCCGAGGGCTCGTCCGCCGCGGGTGCCGGGGAGCCGACCGCCGAGGGGCCCGCTGCGGAGCCGACCGCCGAAGGGTCCGCTGCGGAGGACGCCGGGGACTCGGGCGTCACCGAGAACTCCGCCGTCGAGGGGGGCGCCGCCGAGACGGGTGCCGCCGAGGAAGGCGCGGCCGACGCCGTACGTCCCGATGCTCCGGAGGGCTCCGCCGACGCCGCGCGATCCGACGCACCGCAGCCCTCGGAGGCGGTGGCAGCGGACGCCGTCGCTGCGGGCGCGGTGGCTCCGGGCGGCACGCCCGGGCAGGGCGCGCCGCAGGACGCCACCCCGGACGATGCCGCTCCGGCTGACGGCGTCTCGGACACCACCGCCCCGCAGGCCGCCGCCCAGCACACGCACGCCCAGCAGACGGGCACCCCGCACACGGATGCCCCGCAGCCCGCCGTGCCCCACGCGGACGCCCAGCAGACCGGCGTCCCGCAGCCCGCCGTGCCCCACGCGGACGCCCAGCAGACCGGCACCCCGCAGACCGCCACACCCCACGCGGACGCCCAGCAGACCGGCACCCCGCAGACCGCCACACCCCACGCGGACGCCCAGCAGACCGGCATCCCCCAGCCCGGCGGCTACGGCTTCCCCCAGCCCGCCATGCCCCACCCCGGCGCCCCGGAGCCCGGCGCCCAGCAGGCCGGCGCCCCTCAGGCCGGTCCCGGTGCCCCGCACTCCGCCGTGCCGCCCGTTCCCCCGGGCCCTCAGGGTGCCCAGCCCGGCTGGACCCCGCCGCCCGCGCCGCAGACCGGGATGCCCCCGCTGCCGCCGTCGTATCAGCCTGCCGCCCCGGCTCCCGCGGCCCAGTGGCCCGGGCAGCCCGCGGCGCAGCAGGGTGCCCCGCAGCAGCCCGGACCGATGCCCGGTGAGCAGCCGCAGCCGGCGCCCGGCCAGGGCCCGGCAGGCGTACCCGGCCAGCAGCCGCCGTTCCAGCCGCAGGCGCCGCAGCCCGCACCCGCCGCGTGGAACCAGCCCAGCCAGCCCAACCAGCCGAGCCAGGCCACCGCGCCGACGGCTGGCCAGCAGCCGGCCCCCAACGGCCCCACTGCGCCCGGCGGTTACGGATTCCCGCAGCCCGGCGCGCCCAGCCACTCCCAGCCCGGCGTACCGAGCCACCCCCAGCCCGGTGCGCCCAGCCATTCCCAGCCCAGCGCGCCCAACCCTCCGGCACAGCCCGGCGGCTACGGGTTCCCCCAGCCCCCGGCGCCCCAGCCGAACCCCAACGGGCCCACCCCGCCGAGCGGTTACGGCTTCCCGCAGCCGGGGGTTCCCAACCCGCAGCCCCAGGCCGGGGGTTACGGCTTCCCCCAGGCCCCGCAGAGCCCGGGCGGCGGCGCCCCCGGCGGCGCTCCCGAGGCGTCCCAGGCTCCGCAGGCCCCGGTCGATCCCCGCTCCGGTGCCGCGTGGCCGCAGCCCGTGCAGCACGACCAGCGGCAGCCGACCAACCCCGCTGCCGCGCCGCTCGGTTACACGGCCGCCGTGGAGCTGTCCGCGGACCGGCTGCTCAACAACAAGAGGCAGAAGCCGAAGAGCGGGCGCCCCACCGCGGCGAGCGGCCGGTTCAAGCTCGGCGGCAAGAAGGAGGAGGCCGAGCGGCAGCGCAAGCTGGAGCTGATCCGCACGCCGGTGCTGTCCTGCTACCGGATAGCGGTCATCAGCCTCAAGGGCGGTGTCGGCAAGACGACCACGACGACCGCGCTCGGCTCCACCCTGGCCACCGAACGGCAGGACAAGATCCTCGCGATCGACGCGAACCCGGACGCCGGTACGCTCGGCCGACGGGTGCGCCGGGAGACCGGGGCCACCATCCGCGACCTCGTCCAGGCGATCCCGTACCTCAACTCGTACATGGACATCCGGCGGTTCACCTCCCAGGCGCCCTCCGGGCTGGAGATCATCGCCAACGACGTGGACCCGGCCGTCTCGACCACGTTCAACGACGAGGACTACCGGCGCGCGATCGACGTGCTCGGCCGGCAGTACCCGGTCATCCTGACCGACTCGGGCACCGGTCTGCTGTACAGCGCCATGCGCGGGGTGCTCGACCTCGCCGACCAGCTCATCATCATCTCCACGCCGTCCGTGGACGGTGCGAGCAGCGCCAGTACGACGCTGGACTGGCTGTCCGCGCACGGGTACGCCGACCTGGTGTCCCGGTCGCTCACCGTGATCTCCGGGGTCCGCGAGACCGGCAAGATGATCAAGGTCGAGGACATCGTGTCGCACTTCGAGACCCGGACCCGCGCGGTCGTGGTCGTGCCCTTCGACGAGCATCTGGCAGCCGGTGCCGAGGTCGACCTCGACATGATGCGGCCGAAGACGCGCGAGGCGTACTTCAACCTCGCCGCGCTGGTCGCCGAGGACTTCACCCGTCACCAGCAGGCACATGGCCTGTGGACGAGCGACGGCAACCCGCCGCCGGTGGCCGCCCCGCCGATGCCGGGCCAGCCGATGCCGGGCCAGCCGTACGCTCCGGACCAGCAGCCGTACCCGGCCCAGCAGGGCCAGCCGTACGCTCCGGACCAGCCCTACCCGGCCCAGCCCCACCCGGCCCAGCAGGGCCAGCCGTACCCGGGTCAGCAGTACCCGCAGGCACCGGGCCAGCAGGCCTACCCGCAGGCGGCGCCGGGCCAGGAGCCCCACCCGCAGGCCGTGCCGGGCCAGCAGCCGTATCCGCAGGCGGCGCCCGGCCAGCAGCCGTACCCGCAGCAGCAGGGGCAGCCCCAGCCGGGCCAGCCGCAGCCGGGTGGGCCGCAGGAGCCCGTTCAGCTGTACGGCTACCCGCAGCCGCCGCAGGGGCAGCAGCCGCCGCAGGCCCCGCCCCAGCAGCAGTAGGCCGGCACGGCGAAGGGCGGCCGGTGCTCACCGCACCGGCCGCCCTTCTCCGTGTCTGTGGTTCTCCGCGCTTGCGCGCGCCTGCGCTCGTCGCGCGGGGGCCTACGCCTCGGCGGCGACGATCTCCCGGCAGCGCTTCACGTCCACGGCCATCTGCTCCAGCAGGGCCTCCAGCGTCTCGAACTTCGCCTGGCCGCGCACGTACGCGAGGAAGTCGACGGCGACGTGCAGGCCGTACAGGTCGAGGCCGACGCGGTCGATGGCGTAGGCCTCCACCGTGCGCTCGGTGCCGTCGAACTGCGGGTTGGTGCCGACGGAGATCGCGGCCGGCATGGCCTCGCCCTGGACGTGCAGGTAACCGGCGTACACGCCGTCGGCGGGGATGGCGGTGTGCGGGAGCGTCTCGACGTTGGCCGTCGGGAAGCCCAGTTCCCGGCCGCGCTGGGCGCCGCGGACGACGACGCCCTCGACGCGGTGCGGACGGCCCAGGATCTCGCGGGCGCCCGCGACGTCACCCTCGGCGACCAGGCGGCGGGTCAGCGTGGAGGAGAACGGCTCGCCGCCGCCCGCCTCACCGGTGACGTACAGGTCGACGACCTCGACCTCGAAGTCGTAGACCTTGCCCTGCTCGGTGAGGAACTCGACGTTGCCGGCCGCCTTGTGGCCGAAACGGAAGTTGGGGCCCTCCACGACCGCCTTGGCGTGCAGCTTGTCCACCAGGACCTTCACCACGAACTCGGCGGGCGAGAGCTTCGAGAACTCGGTGGTGAACGGGAGGATCAGCACCGCGTCGACGCCCAGTCCCGCCATCAGTTCGGCACGGCGGTGGTGCGGGGCGAGCAGCGGCGGGTGGCTGCCGGGTCGGACCACCTCGCTGGGGTGCGGGTCGAAGGTGACCACGACGGCCGGGACGCCCAGTTCACGGGCGCGGTCGACGGCGTGCTTGATGATCAGCTGGTGGCCGCGGTGGACGCCGTCGTAGGAACCGATGGTGACGACGCTGCGCCCCCAGTCCTCGGGGATGTCCTCCAAGCCACGCCAGCGCTGCACTGTGACCGCTCCTCGAACCCTTGTCCGTATCTACCTTGACCTTGTTGTGCAGGTCTAAGGGTGCCATGCCGGGTGCTCCGCGCCAGCATCGGCATGGAGGCTGTGACGGGGCGCACGTTCCGCGGCGCCGCCTGGGCCGGTACAGGTACGCCCCGCGCCCGCCCGAACCGGTTCGCGTACGCCCCCCGCCCGCCCGAACCGGTTCGCGTACGCCCCCTGCCCGCCCGAACCGGCGCGCATCCGCGCCCGCACCCGCATCGCACCCGCACCGGCACCCGCTCACATCGGTGCGCGTACGCATCTGCGCCCACTCGTACCGGCCTGACCGGGCGCGGGCGCCCGCGCCCGGTCAGGCCGGTACGCGGACGCCCGCCAGGTTCTCGATCATGCGGCGGGCGCTGGGGCCCACCACGGCGGCCCAGTCGCCGGGGGCGTCCGTCAGCCAGCGGGCCATGCACGCGGCGAAACCGGGCACGTGCCGGCCGAGGTCGACCAGACCGCGGTCGAAACGGGTGGCACCCTCGGGCGTGCGGACGAGGAGCAGCCCGGTGCGGTGGACCAGGCCACGGACCTCGTCCTCCCGGCGGTGGCCGCCCCCGCTCCAGCCGCCGTCCTCGTCCCCGGCCCCTCCCCCGTCCCCCGGTGCCGCCACCGCGTGCAGGACGGCGTCCAGGACGGCCGGGTCCTGCTCCCGGGCGAGCAGGACCTCCAGCAGTTCGCGGCGCAGCGGGCGCGAGGCGGGCGTGCCGGCGGCGGCCAGGACGGTGGCGAGGGCCGCCCGGACCTGCTCCGGGCCGCCGTCGAGCAGGCCGGTGACGAGGGGCAGCAGGACCGGGCGGGCGGTGGGACCCTGTTCGAGGCGGCGGTCGACATAGCCGGCGACATGCCCGGCGGTCTCGGGGCGCAGCCGCACCGCCTCCCGGACCAGGGCGGCGACCCGGAGGGCGAGGGCCGGGGTGGTGACCTCGGCGAGGGTGCGCAGGGCCGCTCCGGTCTCCGGGCCGCCCGCGTCCGGTGCGCGCAGCCGGGCCCGGAACGCCTCCAGGACCGGCTCCGCGTGCGTGGTCAGGGCCGGGACCAGGGCGTCCGGCGGGAACTGCGGGTCACCGTCGGCGAAGTGGCGCAGTGCGGTGGGCAGATACCGGTCGCGGGTGTGCGGGTCGCGGACCAGCAGCGCCAGGGCGCCGCCGTGCAGGGTGCAGTCGGCGGGGCGGGAGAGCAGGGCGAGGGCGGCGTAGCGCAGCAGCTCGCGGTCCGCGTCGGAGCGGACGTACGGCGCCGCACGCAGCCCGAACGACACCGCCGCCACCCGGCGGGCGGGGCGTTCGTCGTGCGCCCAGCGGTCGACCGCCCGGCAGAGGGCCGACGGCTCCTCCTCGGCGAGAACGCCGAGCAGTTCGTCGGCGCGCTTGTGGGCGCAGGCCACCAGCACCTCGGTCAGTTCGTCCAGGGCGCCGTGCCGGTGGGTGTGCAGCAGCGCCTGCGCCGCGGTGGCCACGGTGGCGTGCGGGGTCGCCGGCAACGGCCGCTCGTCGGCGAACCAGTGGGTGAGCAGGGGCTGTACGACGACCGGGGCGGCGGCGAGCAGTCCCGCGACGGCGTCCAGGTAGCGGTCACCCGCCGCGGGTGGTGCCGCGTCCGCCAGCACGAGCCGGCGCAGCAGGTCGAGGCGCTCGGTGTCGGTGACGGGCAGCGCCGTCCAGAAGGCGGGGCCGAACTCGGCCGGTACGGGCCGCCGGGCGCGGCGCCAGGCGACGACGCGGTCGGCGAGCAGGCGCAGCTCGCCGGTGTACGGCGTCGCGTCCGGGGCCTGGAGCAGGGTGCGGGCGAGCAGCCGGGCGGCCCACCAGGAGCCGGTGTCGTGGTCCAGGGCGTCGACCAACTCCTCGAGACGCAGGGCGAGTTGCCGGGTACCGTGCTGGCGGGCCAGGAGCAGCAGGGACTGTACGACGGGGCCGACGCGGTGGTGCGGCACCGGGACGGGGCGGTGGGTCTCGCCCGACTCGCCCGCGCGGTGCACCAAGGCGCGCAGCGCCTCGTCCAGGTCGAGGTGCATGCCCTGGATCCAGTCGGCCAGGTCCTCGTGGGCGAAGCGGTAACCGTCGCCGGCCGGCACGAGGAGGCCCTCGGCGAGGACGGCGGAGGCCCAGCCGGTACCGCCGCCGAGCCGGGCCGGGGCGGATCCCCAGGGGAACACCGCCTCGAACGACTCGCGGTCCAGTTCCCCCTGGCCCGGGCCGAGGCTGCGCCGGGCGGCCTCGTGCACCTGCCCGGCCACCCGCGCCGCGAGCCGTCGTACGGGCGTACCGCGCAGGCCGCCGGCGGCGGCGAGGCGGACCGCCACGCGCAGGCACATCAGGTCGAGGTGGGCGGCGAAGACGTCGTGCCGGTCGAGGGGCGCCGTGACCGGGGCGTCGGGAACGGCGGAGCGGACCTCGGACAGCAGCCGGAGGGTGAGCGGGTGCCGCGCGTCGCGTTCGGCGAGCACGCCGTCCGGGATCCCGTGCCGGGCCCGGGCGAGCCGCCCCTCGTCGACGGTGAGGTCACCGACCCGCACGCAGGAGGGCAGCGGACCGGCCGCCCCTGCCGGACCCGCGCCGCCGTCCGCCGGAATGTGGAGCAGCCCCTCCGGGAAGGCCCCTCCGGCGCGTTCCCAGTGTTCCTCCCGGCAGGCCACCACGAGGCGGGCGCCGGTCTCGCGCAGCCAGTCCGCCGTGCCCCGGGTCCACTCGGGCAGGCGGTGGGCGAGGACCGGGGGCATCTCCTCGGGGCCGTCGAGGAGGAGCAGCAGGGGGCGGCCCGCGCGGGCGGCGTGGCGGGCCAGGTGTTCGGGGGTGACGTCGCCGAGGTCCTCGGGCCGGACGGAGCGGGAGGCGGCGACGATCCGGGCGGCTCGCGCCAGGGTGCGGCGGGCGGCGTCGGCCACCGAGTCGTCGGCGTCCGTCAGATCGGCGCCGCGCAGCCACAGCGTGGGGGCGGGCCGCTCGCCCCGGGCGCGGCGGGCGGCGTGGGCCGCGAGTTCCGTCGTACGGCCGCTGCCCGGGGCGCCGACCAGGGCGAGCACGGGCCGGTCGCCGTCGGTGAAGGCGGCGAGTTCCCGGGCGATGCCGGCGCGTTCGACCGGCACGACGGCCTCCGGGGACACGGTGCCCGGACGGCCGGTGCCCAAATGTCCGGTGCCGAAGTGGGTGGTGCCCGGATGCCCGCCGTCCACATGCTCAGTGCCCGGGTCCGCGGTGCCCGGATGACCGGTGCCCGGACAACGGGCGTCCGGATGCCCTGTGCCCAGGTCCGCGGTGCCTGGGTGACCGGCGTCCGGATGACCGGCGTCCGGATGACCGGCGTCCGGATGCCCCGTTCCCGGCTGCCCGCCGTCCACATGCTCAGTGCCCGGATTCGCGGTGCCCGGATGACCGGTGTCCGGGTGCCCGGTGCCCGGGTCGGTGGTGGCCGGGTACGCGGTGAGGGCTCCCGGCGGTCCGTCCTGGCCCACCGAGGTGGTGGTCAGCTGGAGGATGCCGGCGAGGTTGAGGTCGGCGCCGTAGCCGGGCACGGTGGCCGCGTTGCGGGCGAGCAGGGCCGCGAGGGCGCCGTCGGCGGGCCGCAGCGGGACCGCGAAGCCCGCGTCGCGCTCGGCGGTGTGCAGGGCGGTGCCGAGGACGCCGACGACAGCGCCGGTGCGGGCGTCGAGCACCGGTCCGCCGGCCGCGCCCCCGCCGAGCCGGAGCGCGTCCCGGCCTGCTGTGCCGATGGCCAGCTCCAGCACGTCGTCCAGCAGGTGGAAGCGGTCCGTGGCGGTGTACGTCACCTGCGTGGCGGCCAGCACCCGCGCCTCGCGCCAGCAGCCGGCGACGACCCGGACGTAGGTGCCGGCGTCGATGCGTTCCCGCACGGTCAGCGGCAGCGGCTCCACGTCGAGGCCCTCGGTGCGCACGAGGGCGAGGTCCAGCTCGGGCAGCGGGGTGACGGCGTCGGCGCCGACCACGCAGGTGCGGTCGCCTGCGGCGTGCAGCACCAGCCGGGGCAGGCCGTCGACGGTCTCGTGGCTGGTGAGCAGGGTGCCCTCGTGGTCGGCGAGGAAGCCGAGGCCGCGTGGGCGGCCGGCCAGGTCGCGGATGCGGACGAGGGCGGCGTCGACGCGACCGGTGTCCACGGCGCCGGAGCCGCCCGGGCCCTCGGTGGTGTCATGGACCGCCTCGTCGGCGCCCACGCCCCCGTGCGCACCCGGTACGCCACCCATACCCGGTCCCCCGTGCACCTCCGGCCCGCCGCAGACACCCGGTCCGCGGCACGCACCCGGCTCACCGGCCGCACCCGGTACGCCACCCATACCCGGTCCCCCGTGCACCTCCGGCCCGCCGCAGACACCCGGTCCGCCGCACGCACCCGGTTCACCGGCCGCACCCGGTACGCGGCTCGTACCCGGTTCACCGGCCGCAGCCGGTACGCCACACGCGCCCACTCCTCCGCGCGCGCCCGGTCCGCCGTATGTGCCTTCGCCGTACACGCTCTCCCCGAACGCGCGGTCGTCCGCCGCGTGGCTCTCCGCCGCGCGTTCCTGCGCCCGGTGACCGCCCGCGCGACGAGCGTGAGCGGAGCGACTCGGCTGCCCCGCCTCGTCCCGCTGATCCCGGCGCCCGCCTCCGGTGCGCGGGCCCCGTCCCACCATGGCCGTACCTCCCCGCCCGTCCCCGTGCCCTGCCTGTGACGGTAGGCGCGTGATGATCGGCGGGACAGATCGCGCGGTGAACGCGCCCCCTTCCGCTCCCCTGGTTCACTCCGAGCGCCCGTCCAGTCGGGTGAATAGGCGCGGGCTGCTGGATAACCCTAGGGGTGGGGGAACCGAGGGGGGATCGTGGAGCGGCGGCCGAGCCGACCCCGTGGCCGGCCGCCGCTCCACGGCAGACGGTCCCGGGGGCCGGCCCGAACGAGGCCCCTTGCCGAGCGGATCAGCCGAAGACGGCCAGGCTCTTCGCCTTGCCCCGGTGCTCCTCGACGAGCGCGAGGAAACGGCCCTCGGGGTCGAAGACGGCCACGGGACCGGCGCCCGCGTACTCGTCCGGCATCTCCAGCCGGACGCCGTTCAGCAGCAGCCGGGCCCGCTTGGCGTCGACCCGCCAGCTCCGGAAGGCCGCCGACGCGGCGTCGGCGATCGGCATCACGGTCAGCTCCTGCTGGAGCTGGTCCAGCGTCTTCGCCGCATCCAGCTTGTAGGGGCCGACCCGGGTGCGCCGCAGGGCGGTGAGGTGGCCGCCGACGCCGAGGTCGGCGCCCAGGTCACGGGCGAGGGCGCGGATGTAGGTGCCGGAGGAGCAGACCACCGACACCACCAGGTCGAGCACGGCGGTGCCGTCCTCGGCGACGGCGTCCCGGACGTCGTACACGGTGAAGGACGCGACGGTCACCGGCCGGGCGGGGATCTCGAAGTCCTCGCCCTCCCGGGCCCGCTTGTAGGACCGTACGCCGTCGATCTTGATGGCGCTGACCTTGGACGGCACCTGCATGATGTCGCCGCTGAGCTTGGCGATGCCGGCGTCGATGGCGTCGCGGGTCACCTTGGAGGCGTCGGTGGACGAGGTGATCTCGCCCTCGGCGTCGTCGGTGACGGTGTTCTGGCCCAGGCGGACGGTGCCCAGGTACTCCTTCTCGGTGAGCGCGAGGTGCCCGAGGAGCTTGGTGGCGCGCTCGACCCCGAGGACCAGGACACCGGTCGCCATCGGGTCGAGGGTGCCGGCGTGGCCGACGCGGCGGGTCCTCGCGATCCCCCGCATCTTGGCGACCACGTCGTGCGAAGTGAAGCCCGACGGCTTGTCGACGATGACGAGGCCGTCGGGCGTGGTGTGCTTCTGGGTCATTCCGCGACGTCGCCGTCCGTGTCGGTCTCGTCGTCCGCCGGCTTCCGGTAGGGGTCGGCGCCGCCCGCGTACGAGGCGCCCGTGGCCGCCTCGCGGACCTTCTCGTCGGACTGCCGGGCCTTGTCGAGGAGGTCCTCGATGGTCCGGGCGGTGTCCGGCAGGGCGTCCGCGACGAAGGTCAGCGTCGGAGTGAACTTCACCCCGGCCGCGCGGCCCACCTCGGAGCGCAGGACGCCCTTGGCGCTCTCCAGGCCCGCGGCGGCGGCCTGCCGCTCCTCCTCGTCGCCGTAGACCGTGTAGAAGACGGTCGCCTCCCGCAGGTCACCCGTGACCCGGGTGTCCGTGATGGTGACGTGCGAGCCGAGCCGCGGGTCCTTGATCCCGCGCTGCAGCTTCTGGGCCACCACCTCCCGGATGAGGTCCGCCAGCCTTTTCGCCCGCGCGTTGTCGGCCACTGGTCCGTCTCCCGTTCTTTCTCTTGCTTGCGTTCTGTGGTCAGTCGTCGTCGCCGTGGAAACGCCGTCGTACGGACAGCAGTTCCACCTCGGGGCGGCCGGCGACCAGCCGCTCACACCGGTCCAGTACGTCGGTGATGTGCGCCGCGTCGCCGGAGACCATGGCGAGGCCGATGATCGCCCGCCGGTGGAGGTCCACGTGGTCCACCTCGGCCGCGCTCACCGCGTACTTCCGCTGGAGTTCGGCGACGATCGGGCGGACGACGGAGCGCTTCTCCTTCAGCGAGTGGACGTCGCCGAGGAGGAGGTCGAAGGACAGAGTCCCCACGTACATGTGTGTAACCGGTTCACCCGCCGGTACGGGATCGATGGCCCCGGATCCGTGTGGCCGGGGACATCAAGAACCGTACAACGAAGCGGCCCGCGCGATCGACGGATATTACGCTCCGTGGCCCGTGTGCACGGGCCGCGAAGGGGCCGCAAACGCCGTGCCGGCCGACGGGACCGAAGAGTCCCGTCGGCCGGCACGGACCGTAGGCGTTACGCCCGCGGCTTCTCGCGCATCTCGTACGTCGCGATGACGTCGTCGACCTTGATGTCGTTGAAGTTTCCGAGGTTGATACCACCCTCGTAGCCTTCGCGGATCTCGGTGACGTCGTCCTTGAAGCGACGCAGACCCTCGATGTTGAGGTTCTCGGCGATGACCTTGCCGTCGCGGACCAGGCGCGCCTTGGTGTTGCGCTTGACCTCGCCCGAGCGGATGAGGACACCGGCGATGTTGCCCAGCTTGGACGACTTGAAGACCTCGCGGATCTCCGCCGTACCCAGCTCGACCTCTTCGTACTCCGGCTTGAGCATGCCCTTGAGGGCCGCCTCGATCTCCTCGATCGCCTGGTAGATGACCGAGTAGTACCGGACGTCCACACCCTCGCGCTCGGCCATCTGCGCCGCGCGGCCGGCCGCGCGGACGTTGAAGCCGATCACGATGGCGTCGGAGCCCATCGCCAGGTCGATGTCGGACTCCGTGACCGCACCGACACCACGGTGCAGGACGCGGATGTCGACCTCTTCGCCGACGTCCAGCTGGAGCAGGGACGACTCGAGCGCCTCGACGGAACCGGAAGCGTCACCCTTGATGATCAGGTTCAGCTGCTGGACCTCGCCGGCCTTGAGCACCTTGTCCAGGTCCTCGAGGGAGACACGGCGCGTGCGCTTGGCGAACGCGGCGTTGCGCTCACGGGCGGCACGCTTCTCGGCGATCTGACGGGCCGTACGGTCCTCGTCGACCACCAGGAAGTTGTCGCCCGCACCCGGGACGTTGGTCAGGCCCAGGACCTGGACCGGCGTCGACGGGCCGGCCTCGGCGACGTTGTTGCCGTTGTCGTCGAGCATGGCGCGGACGCGGCCGTAGGCGTCGCCCACCACCATCGTGTCGCCGACCCGCAGGGTGCCTCGCTGGACGAGGACCGTCGCCACGGCACCGCGGCCGCGGTCGAGACGGGACTCGATCGAGATGCCCTGCGCGTCCTGGGCCGGGTTGGCCCGCAGGTCGAGCGAGGCGTCGGCCGTGAGGACCACGGCCTCCAGCAGCGAGTCGATGTGCAGACCCTGCTTGGCGGAGATGTCGACGAACATCGTGTCGCCGCCGTACTCCTCGGCCACCAGGCCGTACTCGGTCAGCTGACCGCGCACCTTGGTCGGGTCGGCGCCCTCGACGTCGATCTTGTTGACCGCGACGACGATCGGGACGTCGGCCGCCTTCGCGTGGTTGAGCGCCTCGACCGTCTGCGGCATGACGCCGTCGTTGGCCGCGACGACCAGGATCGCGATGTCGGTCGACTTCGCACCACGGGCACGCATGGCGGTGAACGCCTCGTGACCCGGGGTGTCGATGAAGGTGATCTTGCGCTCTTCGTCGTTGACCTCGGTCGAGACCTGGTAGGCACCGATGTGCTGGGTGATGCCGCCGGCCTCGCCCGCGATGACGTTCGTCTTGCGGATGGCGTCGAGCAGTCGGGTCTTACCGTGGTCGACGTGACCCATGACGGTGACGACCGGCGGGCGGACCACCAGGTCCTCCTCGTCGCCCTCGTCCTCGCCGAACTCGATGTCGAAGGACTCGAGCAGCTCGCGGTCCTCCTCCTCGGGGCTGACGATCTGAACCGAGTAGTTCATCTCGCCCGCGAGGAGCTGCAGCGTCTCGTCGGAGACGGACTGCGTGGCCGTGACCATCTCGCCGAGGTTCATCATCACCGCGACGAGCGACGCCGGGTTGGCGTTGATCTTCTCGGCGAAGTCCGTGAGCGACGCGCCGCGGGAGAGACGGATGGTCTCGCCGTTGCCGCGCGGCAGCATCACGCCGCCGACGCTCGGGGCCTGCATGGCCTCGTACTCCTGGCGCCTCTGCCGCTTCGACTTGCGGCCACGACGCGCGGGACCACCCGGACGGCCGAAGGCGCCCTGCGTGCCACCGCGGCCACCGGGACCACCGGGACGGCCGCCGAAGCCGGGACGGCCACCGCCGCCACCGCCGGGACCACCCGGACGGCCGGCGAAGCCGCCGCCACCGCCACCGGGACCACCGGGACGGCCGGCGAAGCCGCCACCGCCGCCACCGGGACGGCCGGCGAAGCCGCCACCGCCCGGACGACCGCCGCCGCCACCGGGACGACCGCCGCCACCGGGACCGCGGCCACCGGGGCCACCGCCGCCGGGACGCGGGCCGGCAGCCGGACGCTGCGGCATCATGCCGGGGTTCGGACGCGGACCGGCCGGGCCGGGACGCGGACCGCCCTGCGGGCGGGGCATGCCCGCCGGCGACGGACGGGGACCGCCCGGAGCCTGCGGACGAGGACCGCCGCCCTGGGCGCCGGGCGCCTGCGGACGGGGACCGGCGCCGGGGGCACCGGGGCCG
Source organism: Streptomyces musisoli (assembly GCF_016741855.1). Classification (GTDB taxonomy): domain Bacteria; phylum Actinomycetota; class Actinomycetes; order Streptomycetales; family Streptomycetaceae; genus Streptomyces; species Streptomyces musisoli. Next base: position 51,755 of record NZ_JAERRH010000011.1, read on the forward strand.
CCGGGACGCGGGCCGCCCTGCGGGCGCGGGGCCTGCGGACGGGCCATGCCGGCGTTGCCGCCGGAGGTGAAGGGGTTGTTGCCCGGACGCGGACCGGCCGGACGGGCACCCGGACGCGGGGCCTGGCCACCGGGGCGCGGGGCACCCTGACCCGGACGACCCTGACCCTGCCCCTGACCGCCGGCCGGACGGCCACCGGGCTTCGGGGCACCCGGACGGGCGCCGGGACGCGGACCCTGCGCGGCCGGGGCCTGCGGAGCCTGCGCGGCCGGGGCGGCCGGCGGAGCGGTGAACTCCGGGGCGGCCGGAGCCGGACGCGGCGCGGGCTTCGGACCCGGAACCGGACGCGGGCCCGGGGCGGGCGCGGACGCCGCGGGGGCCGACGGGGCCGCCGGCTGCTGGGCCGCGGGGGCCGTCGGGGGCTTGGGGGCCGCCGGCTTCGGAGCAGCCGGACGGGCCGCCTGCGCCGGAGAGGGCGCGGCGGGCTTGGGGGACGACTTGCGCGGGGCGGGCTTGCCGGCGGACTTGCCGTTGCCACCCTGGAAGGCGTCGGTCAGCTTGCGTACAACCGGCGCTTCGATGGTCGAAGACGCCGAACGGACGAATTCACCGAGTTCCTGGAGCTTGGCCATGACGACCTTGCTCTCGACACCGAACTCCTTGGCGAGTTCGTAGACCCGGACCTTAGCCACTTCGCTCCTTTGAGGTCCGGGTTGAAGCCGGACCGTCGTTAGTTCATGGGCGTACTCATCGCGTACTCATCGAGTGCTCATCGCAATCTCGACCTGCTTTCGACTCGCGAGGTACCAGGCCGCACGGGGTTCCGTACGGCATGTCTTACGGCGTTGCCTGCTCGACAACTGTTGTCTGCTCGACGTATCGACGCAACGCCTTTGTGTCGAGCGCTCCCGGGGCGCGCAGTGCCCGCGAGAACGCCCGGCGGCGTACCGCCTGGTCGAGACAGACCAGGGCGGGGTGTACATAGGCACCCCGGCCGGGCAGCGCACCGCGAGGATCGGGGGCGCACGCGTCCTCGATCTTCACGATCCGCAGGAGATCGTCCTTGGCCGCCCGCTCCCGGCACCCCACACAGGTGCGTTCAGGGCATGCTCGGGTGTGCGTCCGGCCAGACACGGATAAGTCTACCTCCCCGTACCGACCTCACCCCTTTGGGGCAAGAATCGAACGGCTGTTGTCGTGATCTCAGCGGCGAACGGCTCGGAACTATTCCCCGGCCTGCTCGGTGTCGGGCCGGATGTCGATCCGCCAGCCGGTGAGCCGGGCGGCGAGGCGGGCGTTCTGGCCCTCCTTGCCGATCGCCAGCGACAGCTGGTAGTCCGGCACGGTCACCCGTGCGGAGCGGGCGGCCATGTCGACGACTTCCACCTTGCTCACCCGAGCGGGTGACAGGGCGTTCGCGACCATCTCGGCCGGATCATCCGACCAGTCGACGATGTCGATCTTCTCGCCGTTCAGTTCGCCCATCACGTTGCGCACCCGGCCGCCCATGGGGCCGATGCAGGCGCCCTTGGCGTTCAGGCCCGAACGGGTGGACCGCACGGCGATCTTCGTACGGTGACCGGCCTCACGGGCGATCGCCGCGATCTCCACCGAGCCGTCGGCGATCTCCGGCACCTCCAGGGCGAAGAGCTTCTTCACCAGGTTGGGGTGCGTACGGGAGAGGGTCACGGAGGGGCCGCGGACGCCCTTGGCCACGCGGACGACGTACGAGCGCAGCCGCATGCCGTGCGGGTAGGTCTCGCCGGGGACCTGCTCCTGCACCGGCAGGATGGCCTCCAGCTTGCCGATGTCCACGAGCACGTTCTTCGGGTCGCGGCCCTGCTGGACCACGCCGGTGACGATGTCGCCCTCGCGGCCTGCGTACTCGCCGAGCGTCGCGTCGTCCTCGGCGTCGCGCAGCCGCTGGAGGATCACCTGCTTGGCGGTGGTGGCGGCGATCCGGCCGAAGCCGGACGGGGTGTCGTCGAACTCGCGGACCTCCTGGCCCTCCTCGAGGTCCTCCGGGTCCTCCTTCGCCCACACGGTCACATGCCCGGTCTCCCGGTTGAGCTCCACGCGCGCGTGTCGGCGGCTTCCCTCGGTGCGGTGGTAGGCGATGAGGAGGGCCGACTCGATCGCCTCGACCAGCAGGTCGAAGGAGATCTCCTTCTCCCTGACCAAGCCCCGCAGGGCGCTCATGTCGATGTCCACGGCTACGCCTCCTCCTCTTCCTTCATGTCCTTCTTGTCCTTGCGGTTGAACTCGACCTGCACGCGCGCCCTGTCGATCTCCGGGAAGCCGAGTCTGCGGGCGGTGGCCTTGCGGCCCTTCACCCCGGGAACCTCGACCTCGAGGCCGTCCTCGTCGACCTTCAGGATCCTGGCGACCAGCTCGCCGCCCTCGGTCAGCTGGAACTTCACGAGGCGGTCGGTGGCACGCACATAGTGGCGGTGCTCGGTGAGGAGGCGCTCGGCGCCGGGGGTTCCGACCTCCAGGTCGTAGGCCGCGTCACCCATCGCGTTGGTCTCGTCGAGCTTCGCCGAGAGCGCACGGCTCACATCGGCGATGGCGTCCAGATCCGCACCGGTGTCGGAGTCGACGACCACACGCAGCACCCGCTTGCGTCCTACGGAGTCCACGGCGATCTCTTCGAGATCCAGCCCCTGGGAGGTGACGAGCGGTTCCAGCAGCTCTCGCAGCCTCTCGCTCTGGGTGGTGCTCATCCGGGTGACTCCTCGGCCGCGTGTGCTGTTGTGGGATGGGTCGCGTGTCTGGTCAAAGGGTATCCGGTCGCGGGGACTGATGCCGTCCACCCGTGGCCGGGCGGTGCCGGTGAGTGGTGGGCACGGGGCACGCGGGTACGGTGATCACGGGTGTGCCGCCCGCCGGCTGTACCGCCTTCGCCGTTCCCTTCGTACGAGTTCCCGAGGACGTCTGCAGTGCCGCATCCCCTACCGCCGCCCGCCCGCTCGGGGCCGCGCAGAAGATCCGTGCTCGCCTCGGCCGCGGGCGCCGCCCTGCTGGCGGGCTGCTCGACCGGTCCGGACTCCGGCGACGACGGCCCGTCGGCCGCCTCCCGGGCACGCGCGCGTGCGGCCCGGGACAGCCGGGGGCTCCTCCAGCGGTACGACGCCGTGCTCGCCGCGCATCCCGGGCTGGCGGACCGGCTGCGCCCGCTGCGGACCCAGGTCGCCGCGCACGCGGAGGCCTTCGAGGAGGGGGCGCCGGCCTCCGGCCCTGGGACGGCCACCGCATCGGTGACGGCCTCGGCCTCCGCCGCGCCCGTCCCGGCCACCGAGAAGGACGCCGTCGCCGGGCTGGCGGCGGCCGAGCGCGCCCTGTCCGACCAGCGCGCCAGGGATCTGCTGGAGGCGCCGGGCGAGCTGGCCCGGCTGCTGGCGTCGGTCGCGGCGGCCGGGGCCGCGCACGCTTACCTGCTGACGGAGGGGAACCGGTGAGCGACGCAGCGGAACGGGCCGGACAGGCCGAGCTGACGGCGCTGCAGGCGGCGCTGGCGGCGGAGCACGCGGCGGTGTACGGGTACGGCGTCGTCGGCGGGCGGATCGTGGAGCGGCGCCGGGCCGAGGCGCGGGCGGCGTACGACGCCCACCGGGCCCGGCGGGACATGTTGGTGCGCGCGGTGCGGGACCTGGGCGGTGCCCCGGTCGCCGCGAGCGCCGCGTACGCCCTGCCGTTCCCCGTGCGGGACGGGGCCGCCGCGGTACGGCTGGCCGCGCGGCTGGAGCAGCGGGTGGCCGGGGTGTACTCGGACCTGGTGCGGGCGGCGACCGGCACGCGCCGGGCCGATGCGGCCGGGGCGCTGCGGGAGGCCACGGTGCGGGCGCTGCGCTGGGGCGGGGAGAGCGTAGCCTTCCCTGGGCTCGCCGAGCGGTCCGGCGAGCAGACGGGCGCGGCCGGCACGACGCCGTCGGCCTCCGCCTCGGCGAAGCGCTAGGCAGCGGTACGGCAGGGCCGGCTTTCACGGCAAGGCCCCGAGAGGAAGGGAACGACTCGCGCATGGCTTTCGAACCGCCGCCGCGCCTGGTGCGTGCGCTCGGTGAGACGGCGCCGGCCGGGGACGACTGGCTGGCGCAGCTGCCCACGGTGGCCGAGCGGGCCGTCGCCCGGCGCGAGTTGACCGTCGAGCGGGTGCAGGTGCCGGGCGGGCGCAGCAGCCTGGTGGTGCTCGTGCGGCGGCCGGACGGCACCCCGGCGGTGCTGAAGCTGGCGCCGCCCAGGGCCCGTCCGGAGGGCGAGCGGGCGGCGCTGGCGCACTGGGCCGGGCTGGGCGCCGTACAGCTGCTCCGGACCGACGGGGACGACGCGGGTGACGAGGCGCTGCTGCTGGAGCGGCTGCACCCGGACGTGTCGGTGCGCTCGCTGCCGGAGGCGAAGGCGCTGCTGGAGGCGGCGGGGACGCTGCGCAGGCTGTGGGTCGAACCGCCGGCCGGGTATGTCTTCGAGACGGTCGCCGAGCGCACCGGGCGGCAGGCGGCGGCCATGCGGGCGAGCGCCGGGACCGAGCCGGAGGCGGCTCCCCTGGTGGAGTCGGCGCTCGCCGCCCGCGAGGAGCTGCTGGCCGCGCCACCCGGGCACCTGCTGCTGCACGGCACGTTCCGGCAGAGCAAGGTGCTCGCGGGCGAGCGGATGCCGTGGCTCGCGGTGGGGCCGGACCCGGTGGTCGGGGAGGGCGCCTTCGATCTGGCGCGGCTGGTCCGGGACCGGGTGGAGGACCTGATCGCGGCGCCGTCGGGCCCGTCCATCACCCGGCGACGGATCAAGCGGCTCGCGGAGTCGCTGGAGGTGGATCAGGAGCGGCTGCGGGGTTGGACGCTGTTCCGGGCGGTGGAGTCCGGCGTCCGCGCCCTTCGGGTGGGACGGCCGAAGGACGCGGAGCTGCTGCTCGAGTTCGCCGGGTGGCTGTAGGGCTGTCGAGCGGCGGCGGTCGAGAGAGACCGGTTGAGCGGGGCGGCCGAGCGAGGGGCGGCCCGGGGCGGCCCCGGCCGTCGTGTACCCGCGGGTTTCCCGGCAGTCACGCGTGGTCCCGGCCGTCGTGTACCCGCGGGTTTCCCGGCAGCCCGGGGCGGTCCCGGCCGTCGTGTGCCCGCGGGCTTGCAGCAGTCACGCGTGGTCCCGGCCGTCGTGTACCCGCGGGTTTCCCGGCAGCCCGGGGCGTCGTGTGCCCGCGGGCTTCGCAGCAGTCACGCGTGGTCCCGGCCGTCGTGTACCCGCGGGTTTCGCGGCAGCCCGGGGCGGCCCCGGCCGTCGTGCCCGCGGGCTTCGTCGTGGCTGGTCGCGCCGTTGCTCGCGCCCCTTCGCAGGCCGGCCTCGCTCCGAAGGCCGGGGCGGACAGCCGCACGCCGGGCAGCCCGGCATCGGACGGCCGCACATCGAAGCGACCGCCGCGGCCCCTTCCGGGGCGCGGCGGTCTCGGCCGGGGTCCGGCCGTCAGGCCGTCAGGCGGGCGATCGCTTCCTCCACCGGGAGTTCCTCGCGCTCACCGGTCTTGCGGTCCTTCAGCTCCAGCACGCCCTCGCCGGAGCGGCGGCCGGCGACCAGGATCTGCGGGACACCGATCAGCTCGGCGTCGGTGAACTTCACGCCCGGGGAGACCCCGGCCCGGTCGTCCACCAGGACGCGGACGCCCGCGGCGGCGAGCTTCTCGGCGACGTCGAGCGCCAGCTCCGTCTGAAGCGCCTTGCCGGCGGCGACGACGTGCACGTCGGCCGGGGCGACCTCCTTGGACCACACCAGGCCCTTGTCGTCGGCGGACTGCTCGGCGAGCGCGGCGACGGCGCGGGAGACGCCGATGCCGTAGGAGCCCATGGTGACGCGGACCGGCTTGCCGTTCTGGCCGAGCACGTCCAGCTTGAGCGCGTCGGCGTACTTGCGGCCCAGCTGGAAGATGTGGCCGATCTCGATGGCGCGGTCCAGCTTCAGACCGGTGCCGCACTTCGGGCAGGGGTCGCCCTCCTGCACGACGACGACGTCCACGTACGCGTCGACCTCGAAGTCCCGGCCGGCGACGACGTTCTTCGCGTGCGTGTGCTCCTTGTTGGCGCCGGTGATCCAGCCGGTGCCGGGCGCCACGCGCGGGTCGGCGATGTACGTGACCTTCTCGCCGAGGCCCTGCGGGCCGACGTAGCCGCGGACCAGGTCGGAGCGCTCGGCGAAGTCCGCCTCGGTGACCATCTCGACGGCGGCCGGGGCGAAGTGCGCCTCGACCTTGCCCATGTCCACCTCACGGTCGCCGGGCACGCCCACGGCGACGATCTCGCCGTCCACCTTGACCAGCAGGTTCTTCAGGGTGGCGGAGGCCGGGACGCCGAGGGAGGCGGCCAGGGTCTCGATGGTCGGGGTGTCGGGGGTGGGGATCTCCTCGAGCGCGGGCACGGCCGAGCCGTCCACCGGCTTCAGCTCGTAGGTGATCGCCTCGGTGTTGGCGGCGAAGTCGCAGTTCGGGCAGTCGGCGAAGGTGTCCTCGCCAGCCTCGGCCGGGGCGAGGAACTCCTCGGACTTGGAGCCGCCCATGGCACCGGCGGTGGCGGCGCAGATGCGGTAGTCGAGACCGAGGCGTTCGAAGACGCGCTGGTAGGCCTGACGGTGCAGGGCGTAGGACTGGGCGAGGCCCTCGTCCTCCGTGTCGAAGGAGTACGAGTCCTTCATCAGGAACTCACGGCCGCGCAGGATGCCGGCGCGGGGGCGGGCCTCGTCGCGGAACTTGGTCTGGATCTGGTACAGGATCACCGGCAGGTCCTTGTAGGACGTGCACTGGTCCTTGACCAGGAGGGTGAAGATCTCCTCGTGGGTGGGGCCGAGGAGGTAGTCGCCGCCCTTGCGGTCCTTGAGCCGGAACAGCTCCTGGCCGTACTCGTCCCAGCGGCCGGTGGCCTCGTAGGGCTCACGCGGCAGCAGGGCGGGCAGCGAGACCTCCTGGGCGCCGATGGCGTCCATCTCCTCGCGGACGATCCGCTCGACGTTGGCGAGGACCTTCTTGCCGAGGGGCAGCCAGCTCCAGATGCCGGCTGCCGTGCGGCGGACGTAGCCGGCGCGGACAAGGAGCTTGTGGCTGAGGACCTCGGCGTCCGCCGGGTCGTCGCGCAGCGTCTTCGCCATCAACTGGGACATGCGCTGGACCGGTGCGTTCGCCATGGTTCTCGTACTCCTGCCGGGAAAACAGTGATGGCTAGGAGGTTAGCCGGGCCGACTGGGCCGGTGGAAATCGGTTAGCGCCTGCGGAGCGGCAGCGGGGCGCCCATCACCGCGTACGGCCGGGGCGCGCTCGGGAAGTGGACCTGGCGGGCGAGGTCGACGTAGCCGAGGGAGTGGTAGAGGCCGCGGGCGGGGCTGTCGGTGTCGATCGCGGAGAGGATCGAGCGGGGTTCGGCGGCGCTGTCCGTGATGGTGGTGATCAGGCGGCGGCCGATGCCGCGGTTCTGGTGGTCCGGGTGGACGTGCAGCTCGGTGATGACGAAGGAGTCGTCGAGCCAGAAGTCGTTGCCGCCCGCGCGGAGGTAGGGCTCCACGACGGTGGACCACCAGTGGGTACGGCTGTTGGGCATGCCGTAGACGAATCCGATCAGCTGCCCCCGGCTGGTGGCGCCGAGGGCCCGTGCGCCCCGGTACTGCATGTGGCGCTGGACGATCTGGCGGCGTACGGCGACTTCGTCCGGGCCGAGTCCGAAGGCGATGGCCTGGACGGCCAGGGCCTCGTCGACGTGGGCTGCGAGGTCCAGGGGGCCGATCACGAGGTCCATGCCGGGAGGGTACAGGGGAGTCAAAACAGTACGCTCATGAAGGCTCCCACCTCTTGGAAGCCCACCTTGAGGTACGTCCTTCTCGCCGCCGTGTTGAAGTCGTTGACGTACAGGCTGACGACCGGGGCCACGTCCTCGAGGGCGTAGCGCAGTACCGCCGCCATGCCGGGGGCCGCCAGGCCCTTGCCCCGGTATTCGGGGGCCACCCACACGCCCTGGATCTGGCAGGCCTGGGGAGTCGCCGCGCCGATCTCCGCCTTGAACACGACCCGGCCCCGGTCGTCGACGCGGGCGAAGGAGCGGCCGGAGCCGACGAGTTCGGCGACGCGGGCCTGGTAGAGGAGGCCGCCGTCGCCGGACATCGGGGAGACGCCGACCTCCTCGGTGAACATCGCCACGCACGCCGGCATGATCGTTTCCATCTCGTCCTTGCGGACGCGGCGGACGTGGGGGTCGGGTGCGATGTCGGCCGGCATGCGGTCGGTGACCATCAGCGGCTGGTGGGCGCGGACCTCGCGGGCCGGGCCCCACTGCGGCTCCAGCAGCCGCCACAGCTGGGCGGTTGCCTCGGCGGGGCCGACGATGGAGGAGCAGCGGCGGCCGGTCCGGCGGGCGCGGTCGGCGAAGGCGCGGACGGCGCGCGGGGTAGCACAGATGGGGACGAGATTGGCGCCCGCGTAGCACAGGGACGTGAGCATGCCGTCCTCGTACCAGCCCCACATCTCGCCGCCGAGGCGCCAGGGGTCGAGGCCCGCGACCTGGACCCGGGAGGCCACGAAGGCGTTCGCGACCGGCTCGCGGTCGAGGACGGCGAGCGCGGCGTCAAGGTCGCTCGGTTCGAGCACCCGGGAGGTGGTCTGGGTCAACACGTGCGGGGCCTCACCCTGGGTTTCTGCTGGTCCCGGCACTATAACTGCGCCGCTCGGGCCGTGCGCCCCGGAGACCGGACGCCCCCGAACTCCGGTGCGCACGGCCCGGGAGGTACCCGCTCGCGGCGGAGTCACACCGCGCCCCGGCCCGCGGGCCCCTTGCGGGGCCGGGGGCCGGGGGGCAGCGGGTGGCTCAGCCCGCCACCGAGACGGTCGGCTCGCCGGAGGCCGTGCCCTCGGCCTCCATCCGCTCGGCCAGCTTCATGGCTTCCTCGATGAGGGTCTCCACGATCTTGGACTCGGGGACGGTCTTGATGACCTCGCCCTTGACGAAGATCTGGCCCTTGCCGTTGCCGGAGGCGACGCCGAGGTCGGCCTCGCGGGCCTCGCCGGGGCCGTTGACGACACAGCCCATGACGGCGACGCGCAGCGGGACCTCCATGCCGGTCAGGCCGGCGGTGACCTCTTCGGCGAGCTTGTAGACGTCGACCTGGGCGCGGCCGCAGGACGGGCAGGAGACGATCTCCAGGCCGCGCTGCTTGAGGTTCAGCGACTCCAGGATCTGGAGGCCGACCTTGACCTCCTCGGCCGGCGGGGCCGACAGGGAGACGCGGATGGTGTCGCCGATGCCCTGGGAGAGCAGCGCGCCGAAGGCGACCGCCGACTTGATCGTGCCCTGGAAGGCCGGGCCGGCCTCGGTCACGCCGAGGTGCAGCGGGTAGTCGCACTGCTCGGCGAGCTGGCGGTACGCCTCGATCATCACGACGGGGTCGTTGTGCTTGACGGAGATCTTGATGTCGCGGAAGTCGTGCTCCTCGAAGAGGGACGCCTCCCACAGGGCGGACTCGACGAGGGCCTCGGGGGTGGCCTTGCCGTACTTCTGGAGCAGACGACGGTCCAGGGAACCGGCGTTGACGCCGATCCGGATCGGCGTGCCGTGCTCCTTGGCGGCCTTGGCGATCTCCTTGACCTTGTCGTCGAACTGCTTGATGTTGCCGGGGTTGACACGGACCGCGGCACAGCCGGCCTCGATGGCCGCGAAGACGTACTTGGGCTGGAAGTGGATGTCCGCGATGACCGGGATCTGCGACTTCCTCGCGATGGTGGCGAGGGCGTCGGCGTCGTCCTGGGTGGGGCAGGCGACGCGGACGATCTGGCAGCCGGACGCGGTCAGCTCCGCGATCTGCTGGAGGGTGGCGCCGATGTCGGACGTACGGGTCGTGGTCATCGACTGGACCGAGACGGGCGCGTCTCCGCCGACCGCCACGCTTCCGACCTGGATCTGCCGGCTCTTCCGGCGCTCGGCGAGCTTGGTCGGAACGGACGGCATGCCGAGAGAAATCGCAGTCATCTGCTGTGCAACCCCAAGTCGTGGATCAACATCCGGTCCCGTGAACAGCGGGCTCCAGAGTCCGAGATTACGGCACCGGGGCGGACGCCAGCACATCCCGTACGCAAACCCACTCAATGGGAGGCGGCCCGGAACCACGGGGGTCCGGGCCGCCTGGAACGTCGGACGGCTAGGAGATTTTGACCGGGTTGACCACGTCGGCGATCAGTACCAGGACGGTGAAGCAGACGAAGATCCCGGCCACCACGTACGCCACCGGCATCAGCTTGGCGACGTCGAACGGGCCGGGGTCCGGCCGGCGCAGCACCCGGGCGACGTTCCGCCGCAGGGACTCCCACAGGGCGCCCGCGATGTGCCCGCCGTCCAGCGGGAGCAGCGGGAGCATGTTGAACAGGAACAGGGAGAGGTTGAATCCGGCGACCACGAACACGGCCATGGCCAGCTGCTGCGAGGCCGGGATGTCCAATGTGGCGATCTCGCCGGTGACCCGGGCCGCGCCGACGATGCCCATCGGGGAGTCCGGCTCGCGCGGGCCGTCACCGAAGGCGGCGTCCCACAGGGCCGGGATCTTGCCGGGCAGGGCGACGAGGGAGTCGACGGCGTCGCCGACCCGGTCGCCCATCCAGGTCACGGACTGACCGAAGTCCTGCTTGACGACACCGCGGGCCGGGGTGAAGCCGAGGAAGCCGGCCTTGACGTACTGGCCCTGGATGTAGGCGCCGCTGGAGTCCTTCTTGTTGACCTGGTTGGTGGCGATCCTCGCGTGCAGGGTCAGCTCCCGGCCCCCGCGTTCGACGACGATCGCCACGTCCTTCCCGGCGCTCTCGCGGATCCGGTCGGAGAGGGCGTTCCAGTTCTCGGTCGGCACGCCGCCCAGGGAGAGGATCCTGTCGCCCGCCTTCACACCGGCGTCCGCGGCCGGGGAGGCCGGGTCGGACTTCTTGCAGGAGTCGCGGTGCTGACTCTGCGCGATGACGCAGGGCGAGACGGACTCGACGGTGGTGGTCTCCTGCTGGATGCCGAAGCCCATCAGCACGGTGAGGAACAGGCCGATCGCGAGCACCAGGTTCATGAAGGGGCCCGCGAACATGACGATGATCCGCTTCCACGGCTTGCGCGTGTAGAACATGCGCGTCTCGTCACCCGGCCGGAGTTCCTCGAAGGCCGCCGAGCGGGCGTCCTCGATCATGCCGCGCCACGGCGAGGTGGAGCGGGCGGAGACCCGGCCCTGGTCGTCGGGCGGGAACATGCCGATCATGCGGATGTAGCCGCCGAGCGGGATGGCCTTGATGCCGTACTCGGTCTCGCCCTTCTTCCGCGACCAGACGGTCGGGCCGAAGCCGACCATGTACTGCGGGACCCGGATGCCGAAGAGCTTGGCCGTGGACAGGTGCCCCAGCTCGTGCCACGCGATCGAGACGAGCAGGCCGACCGCGAAGACCACTATGCCGAGGATGAACATCAAGGTCGTCATGCACGCGCCTCCGCGGTCGCCGTCGTGGCTGTGAGTTCGCGGGCCCGGGTCCTGGCCCAGGTCTCCGCTTCGAGGACGTCCGACACCGTGAGCGAGGTTCCCGAGACCGGGGTGCCGTGTTCCTCGACCACCCGGGTCACTGTCTCCATGATCCCGTTGAAGGGCAGCGCGCCGTTCAGGAAGGCCGCGACGCACTCCTCGTTGGCCGCATTGAACACCGCCGGGGCCGTCCCCGCGAGCTGCCCCACGTGCCGGGCGAGGTTCACCGAGGGGAAGGCCTCGTTGTCCAGCGGGAAGAACTCCCACGTGGAGGCCTTGCTCCAGTCGAAGGCGGGCGCCGCGTCCGGGACGCGCTCGGGCCAGCCCAGACCGATGGCGATCGGCCCGCGCATGTCGGGGGGCGTCGCCTGGGCGATCGTGGATCCGTCGGTGAACTCGACCATCGAGTGGACATACGACTGGGGATGCACGACCACCTCAATGCGGTCGAAGGGAATGTCGTAGAGGAGGTGTGCCTCGATGACCTCCAGCCCCTTGTTGACCAGGGTCGCCGAGTTGACGGTGATCACCGGGCCCATCGCCCAGGTGGGGTGGGCGAGGGCGTCCTGGACGGTGACGTCCGCCAGCTCGGCCTTGGTCCGGCCGCGGAAGGGGCCGCCGGAGGCGGTGACGACCAGCTTGCGGACGTCGGCGCGGGTGCCGGCGGCGAGGGCCTGGAAGAGGGCGGCGTGCTCGGAGTCGACCGGGATGATCTGGCCGGGCTTGGCCAGCGCCTTGACCAGCGGGCCGCCGACGATCAGCGACTCCTTGTTGGCGAGCGCGAGCGTCCGGCCCGCCTCCAGGGCGGCCAGGGTCGGGGCGAGGCCGATGGAGCCGGTGATGCCGTTGAGCACGGTGTGGCAAGGGGAGGCGGCGACCTGGGTGGCCGCGTCGGGTCCGGCGAGGATCTCGGGCAGCGGCTCCCCGCCGCCGTACTCGGCGACGAGCGCCTCGCGCAGCGCGGGTACGACGTCCTCGCGCGCGACCGCCACGGTCCGCACCCGCAGGCGGTGCGCCTGCTCGGCGAGGAGGGCCACCCTGCCGCCGTTCGCGGAGAGGGCGGTGACGCGGAAACGGTCGGGGTTGCGCAGCACGAGGTCGATGGCCTGGGTGCCGATGGATCCGGTGGAGCCGAGGATCACCACGTCCTTGGGGCCGTCACCGGGGACGGGATCGTAGACGAGGTGCGGGTCGGCGAGGGGTGCCGGATGGGCGGGACTGTCGGTCATCCCCCCATTGTTGCCGCAAGCGGTGACGGCCTGGACAGCGCGTCCCTCGGGCGGGTGCGTCGACGGCCTCCCGCGCCGGCCGGGACGGCGCTTCCCGCGGGAGCCGGCGTGCGGATCCGGCGTGCGGATCCGGTGCCGGTCCCGCAGGCGGGGGCCAACGCCCGGGGGGCGTACGGGGACACGCGACGGCGGAGGGTGCCGCGCCACAGCCGGAGCCGCAGCCGCAGCCGCAGCGAGAGTGGGAGTCGGAATCGGAGCGGGAGCCGGAGTCGGAATCGGAGCGGGAGCCGGAGCCGGAGTCAGAGCCGCAGCCGGAGTCGGAGTCGGAGTCGGAGTCGGGCAATGGTTCCGCGCGGCCGGCGGCTCCGGGGGACGCTGGGCCGTGGCGTCACTCGGGTGCGAAGGAGAAGCTGCGCCACAGGCCGGCGGACCCGACGACGTTGTCGGACGACGGGCCGTCCAGGTAGACGCTCTCCCCGCCCCGCGGCACCGTGCAGTCCGGTGTCGAGTACATGATGAGACTGCTCGTCGTGTAGTTGTCGACGCGGGTCACGCCCTCGGGGAAGCGGTGGCACCCCCCGATCACCAGGTTCGAGACGGTCTCCACGTGCCGTTCGCCGTTGTGCGCGACGATCTGGCCGTTGGCCTGGTCGTCGCAGGCGGTGAGCGCGAGGCCGAGCACTGCGATACCGGAGAGCGCGGCCATGGACCGGGAAACGGGCATCGGGCCTCCTGGGCCGGGGGACGGACGGGCAGCTGCCGGGGGGCGTCCTGCCCCCACTATCCGTCAGAGCGGCCGGCCGCGCCCTCCGCATGCCATCCAACCGGTGACACGGCGGCGCACCCCGGCGCACCCCGGCGCCCGCGGACGGTCGGGCGGCCGACCGCCCGGCCGCCCGGCCGCCCGGCCTCGACGTAATGGGCTCTCCGTGCGGCGGTGGGCCGTCGAACGCCCGGCCGCACCATCGCCGCCGGGGCCACCGTGCGGCGGTGGGCCGTCGTACGCCGGATCGGCCGCCTCGGACAGCGGTGCGGCCCGGCCGTGCGATGCGCATGGCTCGCGATCGCCGGCCGGGCCGCACCCCGCCTCTCCGCCGCACCCCGCCTCTCCGCCGCACTCCGCCCCGGCACGAGGCGGGTCCGAGCGGATCCGAGTCCGCCCGCGCCGGGGAACCGGGGATCAGCCCCCGGACGGGTGAACGGTCCTGTCGGTCCCACCCGGGGGCGTGAGGGTTCCTTCGCCCGCGCTCACCCGGACGCGTCCTCGCCGCCGAAGGGACGGCGGGCGTTCTCGCGGGCCGAGGGTCCGGGGGTGGCGTCGGCGATCCACGGGCCCTCCCCCGAGGGATCGAGGACGCCCTCCTCCAGCCAGGCGTAGGCCCCGCCGAGGACGCCCTCGACCACCTTGCCGTCCAGGTCGTCGGTGTTGGTCCACAGGCGCGTGAAGAGTTCGTCCACCCGGATGCGGGCCTGCCGGCAGAACGCGTCGGCGAGCTGGTAGGCGGCGCGGCCGTGCTCGCCCTCGCCGCGCAGCCGCTCGGCGCGGACACAGGCCGCGCTCATCGCGAACAGTTCGGCGCCGATGTCCACGATCCGGCCGAGGAAGCCCTGCTTGGTCTCCATCCGGCCCTGCCAGCGGGACATGGCGTAGAAGGTGGACCGGGCCAGCTTGCGGGCGGTGCGCTCGACGTAGCGCAGGTGACCGGAGAGGTCGACGTGGTGCTTGAACTCGCCGTAGGACGTGGGGAACTGGCCGGGGCCGGCGACCAGCTTGGGCAGCCACTTGGCGTAGAAGACGCCCGCGTTGGCGCCCGCCCTCGCCTTGTCGGACAGGGACTTGTCGGGGTCGATCAGGTCACCGGCGACCGAGAGGTGGGCGTCCACGGCCTCCCGCGCGATGAGCAGGTGCATGATCTCGGTGGAGCCCTCGAAGATGCGGTTGATGCGCAGGTCTCGCAGGATCTGCTCGGCCGGGACCGGGCGCTCGCCGCGCGCCTTGAGGGACTCGGCCGTCTCGTAGCCGCGTCCGCCGCGGATCTGGACCAGTTCGTCGGCCATCAGCCAGGCCATCTCGGAGCCGTAGAGCTTGGCGAGGGCGGCCTCGATGCGGATGTCGTTGCGGTCCTCGTCGGCCATCTGGGAGGACAGGTCGAGCACCGCCTCCAGCGCGAACGTGGTGGCCGCGATGAAGCTGATCTTGGAGCCGACGGCCTCGTGCAGCGCGACCGGCTTGCCCCACTGCTCGCGCTCCGCCGCCCATTCCCGGGCGATCTTCAGGCACCACTTGCCGGCGCCCGCGCACATGGCGGGCAACGACAGCCGGCCGGTGTTCAGCGTGGTGAGCGCGATCTTCAGCCCCGCGCCCTCGGGTCCGATCCGGTTGGCGGCCGGTACCCGGACCTGGTGGAAGCGGGTGACGCCGTTCTCGATGCCGCGCAGGCCCATGAAGGCGTTGCGGTTCTCGACCGTGATGCCCTCCGAGGCCGCCTCCACCACGAACGCGGTGATGCCGCCCTTGTGGCCCTCGGACTTCGGCACCCGGGCCATGACGACGAGCAGGTCGGCGACCACCCCGTTGGTGGTCCACAGCTTCACCCCGTCGAGGACGTAGTCGTCGCCCTCGGGCACGGCCGTGGTGGCGAGACGGGCCGGGTCGGAGCCCACGTCCGGCTCGGTGAGCAGGAAGGCCGAGATGTCGGTGCGGGCGCAGCGGGGCAGGAAGGCGTCCTTCTGCTCCTGGGTGCCGAACATCTTCAGCGGCTGCGGTACGCCGATCGACTGGTGGGCGGAGAGCAGCGCGCCGACGGCGGGACTGACGGAACCGACCAGGGCGAGCGCCTTGTTGTAGTAGAGCTGGGTGAGGCCGAGGCCGCCGTACTTCGGGTCGATCTTCATGCCGAGCGCGCCGAGTTCCTTCAGGCCCGCCACGACCTCGTCGGGGATGCGGGCCTCGCGCTCGATGCGGGCGGGGTCGATCGTCGTCTCGCAGAACGCGCGCAGCTTCGCCAGGAACTCCTCGCCCCGCCGGACGGACTCGGCGTCGGGGAGCGGATGGGGATGGATGAGGTCGAGCCGGAAGCGCCCGAGGAACAGTTCCTTGGCGAAGCTGGGCTTGCGCCAGTCCTGTTCCCGGGCGGCCTCCGCCACCTGGCGGGCTTCACGCTCGGTGACGGTGGTGCGTTGGGTGGTGGGGGCGGACATGAGGCTCACCTCGCCGCGAAGAGGGATGATTCGGACCGTTCGTTACCGACCAGTGCTACTGGATCGTTGGTACCCGAAACGGGCCGCCCCCACCACCCCTCGCGGTCCGATCGGCCGAAGCGGTGCCCCTCGGCCGAGCCGGGCCGGGGTCCCTCGGCCGAGCCGGGCCGTGGTCCCTCGGAAGCCGGCGCACGCCACGGTCTCCCCCGCCTCCGGCGGCCACCGTGCGTGCGGGGTGCGGATGCCGGACGGCTCGCGCAGCCGGTCGCCCGTGCCGCCGGTCCGGAACCGGTCGTCCCGGCCGGCGACACCGGCGAGGACACGGCGAACGGCCGCAGCCCCCGCACAGTGGGCTGCGGCCGTTCTGTTCCTGACCTGTCCGTGGCAGGTCAGAGCGCGAGACCGGTGAGGACCAGCACGCGCTCGTAGGTGTAGTCCTCCATCGCGAACCGGACGCCTTCGCGGCCCACGCCGGACTGCTTGGCGCCGCCGTACGGCATCTGGTCGGCGCGGTAGGACGGAACGTCGCCGATCACCACACCGCCGACCTCCAGGGCGCGGTGGGCGCGGAAGGCGACCTGGAGGTCGTGGGTGAACACGCCCGCCTGGAGGCCGTACTTGGAGTCGTTGACCGCGGCGAACGCCTCGGCCTCGCCGTCCACCTTCTGCACGGTGAGGACGGGACCGAAGACCTCCTCGCAGGCGATCGTCGTGCTCGCCGGTACGTCGGTGAGGACGGTCGGCGCGTAGGAGGCACCGTCGCGGTCACCGCCGGTGTGCAGCGTGGCGCCGGCCTCGACCGCCTCCTTGACCCACGCCTCGACGCGCTTGGCGGCGTCCTCGCTGACCAGCGGGCCGACGTCGGTCTTGTCGTCGGTGGGGTCACCGGTGACCTGGGCCTCGACGGCGGCGACGATGCGCGGCAGCAGCCGGTCGTACACGGACGCGTCGGCGATCACCCGCTGCACCGAGATGCAGGACTGGCCGCCCTGGTAGTTGGAGAAGGTCGCGATGCGGGTCGCGGCCCAGTCCAGGTCGGCGTCGGAGGCGAAGTCGCCGAGGACGACCGCGGCTCCGTTGCCGCCCAGCTCCAGCGTGCAGTGCTTGCGCGGCACCGAGTCCATGATCGCGTAGCCGACCTTCTCGGAACCGGTGAAGGAGATGACCGGCAGGCGCTCGTCCTGGACGAGGGCGGGCATGCTGTCGTTGGTGACCGGGAGGATCGACCAGGAACCGGCCGGCAGCTCGGTCTCGGCCAGCAGGTCACCGAGGATCAGGCCGGACAGCGGGGTGGCCGGGGCCGGCTTGAGGATGATCGGGGCGCCGGCGGCGATCGCCGGGGCGACCTTGTGGGCGCACAGGTTCAGCGGGAAGTTGAACGGCGCGATGCCGAGCACGACACCCTTCGGGAAGCGGCGGGTGAGCGCGAGCCGGCCCTGGCCGCCGGCGTCGGTGTCGAGCCGCTGGGCCTCGCCGCCGTTGAACCGGCGGGCCTCCTCGGCGGCGAACCGGAACACGGAGACCGCGCGGCCGACCTCGCCCCGGGCCCACTTGATCGGCTTGCCGTTCTCGGCGGAGATCAGCTGGGCGATCTCCTCGGTGCGCTCGGCCAGGCGCTTGCTGACGTGGTCGAGAGCGGCGGCGCGCACGTGCGCCGGGGTGGCGGCGAACTCGTCCCGCACGGCGTACGCGGCGGCCACGGCCTCCTCGACCTGGGCGTCGGTCGGCACGCTGACCTTGCCGACGAGCCGGCCGTCCCACGGGGAGGTGACGTCGAAGGTGTCCTCGCCGGTGACCTGGCGGCCGGCGAGCCAGAAGGCATGGGTGGAAGTCATGTACGAGTCCCGGCCCTTCCGCGTTGGGGGGTGTGCTTGGCTTGCGTGCTCCACGGTAGGGCGGGGGCGGCCGGGGGTCGCTTGTCCGAGTCGTAGCAGTCGCGGCGGAAGGTGCTCCGCTTTGGCGTGGTGGTCGGCTCCCGTGCGGCTCGCGTCCACGGACGGCGTCGAGTGGCGCTCCGGCTCCCGTCCACTTCCAGTCACTCCCGGCCGGCCTCGGCCACTCCTGATCGGTCCGCGTGACTCCCGACCGGTCCGCGTCATTCCTGATCGGTCCGCGTGATTCCCGACCGGTCCGCGTCACTCACGAACGATGCTCGTCGTACCCGACCGGGTCCGCGTAGCTCCCGACCGGTCCCCGCCCGTCATTCCCCGACCGGTCCGCGTGACTCCAGACTGGTCCCCGACCGGTCCGCGTGACCCCAGAACTGGTTCCCGACCGGTCCACGTCGCCCTCTGCCGATCCGCGTCGCTCTCTGCCGATCCGTGTCACTCCGTCGAGGTCGCCTTCAGTGCGAGCCAGAGCTCCATGCGGACGTCGGGATCGTCCAGGCTTCGGCCGAGGATCTCCTCGACCCGGCGCATCCGGTACCGCAGCGTGTGCCGATGGACCCCGAGGTCGGCCGCGGCGGCGTCCCACTGGCCGTGCCGTGACAGCCACGCCCGCAGCGAGGCGACCAGGTCCCCGCGTCCCGTGGCGTCGTGCTCGTGCAGTGCCCGCAGCAACCCGTCGGCGAACGCCTTCACCGCGTCGTCGGCCAGCAGCGGCAGCACGGAGCCCGCCGCCAGCTGCTCGTGCTCCACGAACACCCGCCCCCGCCGCCGCGCCACCGACAGCGCCTGCTCGGCCTGCTTGTACGCCGCTGCCGCCGCGATCGGGCCGGACGGCGCCGAGAGGCCGACGATCAGTTCGTCGTCGTCGGCACGGCCCTGCTCGGCAGGAGCCCGCCCGGCCTCCCGGGCCGCGGCGTCCGCGGCGCACGCGGCCACCGCCGCGCCCCCGTCGGCGGCCAGCACCACCAGCCGCTCCCCCTCGGGCACGACCAGCACCGCCTCCCCGGAGCGTGCCGCGGCGGACTCCACGGTCTCCGCGAGTGCGCTCAGCGGTTCGCCCGCCGTACCGGACCCGGACTCCGCGACGATCATCCGGAACGGGGCGTCCAGCAGCCCGCCGTACAGGTCCCCGGCGACGGCGCGTGCGTGGTCGGGTTCCCCGGCGAGGAGCATGCGCAGCACCGCCGCACCGACGCGCTGCTCGGCCGCGTGCAGGGAGCGGGAGCGCTCGGCGGTGAGGGTGAGCAGGGCGATGGCGGAGTGGACGGCGTACCGCTCGGCGGTGCCGGGGGCGGCGGCCGTACCCACGGCGAGGGCAGCGCGCGGGCGCCGGCCGGTGCCGAGGGAGTGCAGCTCGACCCGGTCCTCGTGTTCGGGGCCGCCGACCACGGAGGACGCGGGGGCGGACCGCTCCCGCAGCCGTTCGACGTCGGCGGTGAGCCGGGCGGCGCGGCGGCCGGCCCACTCCGGGGCGGCGGCGACGACGGCGCCGGAGGCGTCGTACAGCGCCGCCCAGCCGTCGACCTGGGCGGCGAGTGCGGTGAGCACGCCCTCGGGGCCGGCGCCCAGCGCCTGCTTGGTCAGCTCACGCTGGGCGGCGAAGCCGGCCGTGACCGCGCGGTACTGGTCGGCGGCGATGGCCGCGGAGACGGCCTTGCTGATGGCGAGGAAGGGGGTGCGGCGGGGCACCTCCAGGAGGGGCAGCCCCTCCTGGGCGCAGGCGTCGACGAGGGGCTCGGGGATCTCCTCGTAGTTGACGCCGACGGCGAAACCGAGTCCGACCACACCGGCGCCGACGAGCCGCCGCACATACCGCCGCATGGCCTCCGGATCCTCCGCGTCCAGCTTCAGCGCGGTGATCAGGAGCAGCTCGCCGCCCTCCATGTAGGGCACGGGGTCGGCCAGCTCGCTGACGTGCGCCCAGCGGACGGGCACGTCCAGGCGGTCCTCGCCCGCGCGCACGGTCAGCTTGAGCGCCGAGTGGTGGACGAGCGACGCGAGAGTCGGGGGCATGGGGCCTTCACGGTGAGGGGGGAACCGGTGATCACGGTGATCTTTTGGCCGCCGCGTATGAACGGCCTACGCCGATTCTGCCTCACCGTACGATCCCGTGCTGCCGCCTCACCGCTGCCGCCTCACCCCCGCAGATCGACGAGCAGGGGCGGGGCGTGTTCGCCCTGCACGGTGGTCAGCGACAGCACGGCGTGACCGGGCGGCACCCCATGCGCCAACTCAGAAGCCGACCACCGCTCCCGCTCCACCTGCCGAACGGTGACGGCGTCCGTGGTGACCGGCTTGCCGGTGCCGAGTTTCCGGACGGCATGGATCAACCGGGTCAACGGCTGATCCGCAAACACCGTGTGCTTGGCGACCTCCGTCGTCTCCACCCACTCCGTACCCCATGTCTGCGCGAACAGGGCGCCTTCCCAGGTGGTGATTCCCGAGCAGGCGGCGTGACAACCGACCGCGGCGATCAGCGGTTGCCTCAGGTGCTCCGGAACGTCTCCCAGGGCCCTCAGGCTCAGCAGAACGCCGGCATTGCTCTCCCGCAGCCCCCGCAGGGCACGCACGGTCCCCGCGGTGATCGCGTGTGCAGCGTCGGCGAGAACGAGGCAGGCGAACAGTGACCTGTCCCGACGAGCCGCCATGCTCGCTGTGAACTGCGCAAGCAACAATCGGCCCAGCAACTGGGCCGCCTCAGGATGGACCCGCTCCGGCAGATCGACTCTGACCCTCAGCGGGTGGTCGAGTGATCGCAGCGTGAATGGCTGAGCGCCGTCGGATGTGTCGAAGAAATCCGTGAAAGCCGGACGATCCAGGCAGGCAAGCCGGTCGGCGAGCAGTATTCCGGGATCTCCGTGGACGCCGGTTTGTCGTGCCCGCGCGTCCACTTCCCGGTGCAGAGCCGAGTGGTCCCGGGGGTCGAGCATCTCTTTGAGCCGATTCAATGCCGCAGGGTCGCCGTCCAACAATTCCCGGAGTTCAGGTACAGAGGGGAAACGGCCGTGGACAGCACGGAAGGGCCCCAACAACTGTGCCAGTACTGTCCCCGCCCGCCGCAGGTCGATCTCGGCCCAGTCACCCGCGAGAACGTCTGCGAGGAGCGTCGCCGCCTCGTCCGGGTCATCCGTTCCGCCGTAGAGATCAAGGTCGTACGCCGAAGTGTGGTCCCCCGGCCGGATCACGATGTCGTAAGCCTGATCGGCTCCCAGCGGCGTACCGGCGGCGCACACCACGATCAGTGCCGCCTGTCCGGCGAGGGCCTGGAGGGCGACGGATTCGCAGACCGGACGTACCAGGCGCTCGGTCTTGCCCGAGCCGGACGGGCCGATCACGAGCAGGGAAGTGGCCAGCGTGCTGGCGTCCACCGCTGCGCCCGCGGCGCGGAGGGCAGGCGGAGTGCGCTCGACGTCCGCAAACCGGCCGATGCGCACCTGAGAGGTCAGCAGGTCGTGGGGTGCCATCCGGATGGGAAGGTCTCGCTGCCCGGAGGGGTGCAGACATGCACGGGCGCCGTCGTTGAACACGGCCGAGGTGAACGCGCCCAGACGTGCGGGGTCGGCGACCACGGAACTCCAGGCACGACGGATCCGCACGTAGTCCACGTCGTTCATCCGACCGACACGCGCCTCTTCGGTCAGCCGTTCCGCCGTACCGCTCTGACCGTAGGCATGGAGGTCGGGCCAGTCCGTGACGGGCTCGGGCGGGGCCCCCTCACGGTTCTCGGCAACCGCCCGGGGGCGCAGTAGGCCGCGCGACAGTCCGAGCCAGTCGCCTGCTACAACGAACGGTCCCAGAGCGAGAAGCGTAAGTACGACCTTGAGGACCTGGAGCCGGTGCACGGTGCCTACCGGGTCACCGGGTACGACGAACCAGTCGGACGGTGTCACACTCACGGCGAGCTTGTAGTACGACAGCAGCCCGTGCCAGACGACGAGCCAGGCGATCAGCGCCCCGAGGAGGGCGGCGCGCAGAGCACGCGAGGGCTGTGGACGGTCGGTCACGTACCGTCGGACGACCTCTTTCCAGTTGCCCACACGTGCGAAGTAGTACAGCACGAGGGTCGCGAGAACGCTGTCATAGACGGCACTCGCGGTGAGTGCCGCCCGGGGCGGGTCGAAGCCCCACCATTCGGACGGCGTGACCAGTTCAAGCAGGATCCGCTTGTGTGGCACCAGGTTGTTCACCCACAACGACCACACGAGCAGGGCCGCGATCAGAGCACCCACGGCTCCCGTGAGCAGAGCCCGGTCGGAAACTCGGTCGACGGCTCCCCGAGGCCGGGGGCGGTGATCGAAGCGCCAGATGCCTGGGGGCGTCTCCGGGCGGGGGGTCCTCAGCCAGGTGAGGAAGTGGGAGCCGTCCGGTTTCGGCGGCGCGCCGGGCGGCGCGGAGGGTGCCGGCGGCGCACCCGTCGGCATGGGCGGCACCCCCGCCCCCTCGAGTGGTGCCGTCGGGCGTGGTACAGGGTTCGGGTGGGTGCCGCGGGCGTCCCTCGTGCCGTCGCTGTCCATCGACCTTGCCCCCTGACCAGCCGTTCCACCAGCCGTTCCGTCCGCCATCAGCGAGCCAATCTAACGCCCCGGGAACGGGAGTTCACCGCTTACGCGGCCGAGACGAGCCACAGCCGCCCGGGCGGACTATGTCCATCGCGGACAACGGGGCGCGCCGACAACGCCCACATGGAGCATGCCCACCTCCCGGAACCGGTCTTAGCCTGCGAGAAAAGAAGGTATGCGTCCGAAAACGCACCGCCCGGAACCGCCCGGGACCGCCCGGTACGCAAGATCATCAGGGAGCCCCCCATGACCGCACTTCCGCAGGAGCGCCGCGTCGTCACCGCCATCCCCGGCCCGAAGTCGCAGGAGCTTCAGGCCCGCCGTACCGCCGTGGTCGCGCAGGGCGTGGGCTCGGTGCTGCCCGTGTTCACCTCGCGCGCCGGCGGCGGCATCATCGAGGACGTCGACGGCAACCGGCTCATCGACTTCGGTTCCGGTATCGCCGTGACCTCCGTCGGTGCGTCCGCCGAGGCCGTCGTGCGGCGTGCGAGCGCCCAGCTCGCCGACTTCACCCACACCTGTTTCATGGTCACCCCGTACGAGGGCTACGTGGAGGTCGCGGAGGCCCTGGCCGAGCTGACCCCCGGTGACCACGCCAAGAAGTCCGCGCTGTTCAACTCCGGCGCCGAGGCCGTCGAGAACGCCGTGAAGATCGCCCGCGCCTACACCAAGCGGCAGGCCGTCGTGGTGTTCGACCACGGCTACCACGGCCGGACCAACCTCACGATGGCGCTCACCGCCAAGAACATGCCGTACAAGCACGGCTTCGGGCCGTTCGCGCCCGAGGTGTACCGCGTGCCGGTGGCGTACGGCTACCGCTGGCCGACCGGCCCGGAGAACGCCGGCCCCGAGGCCGCCAAGCAGGCCATCGACCAGATCACCAAGCAGGTCGGCCCGGACAACGTCGCCGCGATCATCATCGAGCCGGTCCTCGGCGAGGGCGGCTTCATCGAGCCGGCCAAGGGCTTCCTGCCGGAGATCGTGAAGTTCGCCAACGACAACGGCATCGTCTTCGTCGCCGACGAGATCCAGTCCGGCTTCTGCCGGACCGGCCAGTGGTTCGCCTGCGAGGACGAGGGGATCGTCCCGGACCTGATCACGACCGCCAAGGGCATCGCCGGTGGTCTGCCGCTCGCCGCCGTCACCGGCCGCGCGGAGATCATGGACGCCGCGCACGCCGGCGGCCTCGGTGGCACGTACGGCGGCAACCCGGTCGCCTGCGCCGGTGCCCTCGGTGCCATCGAGACCATGAAGGAACTGGACCTCAACGGCAAGGCCAAGCGCATCGAGGAGGTCATGAAGGGCCGCCTCACCGCCATGGCCGAGAAGTTCGACATCATCGGTGACGTGCGTGGACGCGGTGCCATGATCGCGATCGAGCTGGTCAAGGACCGCGCCACCAAGGAGCCGAACCCGGAGGCCACCGCCGCGCTGGCCAAGGCCTGCCACGCCGAGGGCCTGCTGGTCCTGACCTGCGGCACCTACGGCAACGTGCTCCGCTTCCTGCCGCCGCTGGTCATCGGCGAGGACCTGCTGAACGAGGGCCTCGACATCATCGAGCAGGCGTTCGCGCGCATCTGAGCGGCAGGTCTGCACCTCTGAAGGGCGCCTGCGGCAGGCCGTGTGAAGAACGTGTGCGGGGTGGATGACGGGAGCGGATTCCGTCTGCCCAACCGCCTCGGGCTGCCGTAGGTTCTCTCCAGATGAGAGATACACCCCGCCCACAGGGGACTGTGGGCGACTCCGGGCCGAGGCCTCCCCAGCTTCGACCTGGTCGTGCCCTCGCGCACACAACCGGCGCCTGACGGCTCCGGGATCTCCTCACCGATCGGACGGTCGCCGCCCCAAACCCCCCGGGGCGCGCGACGTTCCGGTCCGGACGGCCGCCTCGGAACCACCCCCCCTGTTCCGGGGCGGCCGACCTCCTCCCCCGTGAGTCCGGGTACGTCTGCCAAGCTGGGCGCCGTGTCGACCGTAGTCCGCCGTGTCCTGCTCCTGGGCCTTCCGGCCGTCCTCTTCGCCCTGATCACCTGGCAGGTCGTGACCCACGGCCCGCTGCTGGGCCTGGACGCCCGCCTCAGCCGGGCCCTCGTCCGTCCGGACCGGTTCTCCGAGCTGCTGTCCGACCTCGGCGACATCCAGGTCGCCGTCCCGGTGCTCGCGCTCGCCCTGGCCTGCGTCCTGTGGCGGGGCCGGGCCGCCGGCCGGCACCGGTGGTGGCTGCCGCCGCTCGCCGCGGCCGTGCTGATGGTGCTGGTCCCGGCGATCGTCGTACCGCTCAAGGACTGGACCGCACGGCCGGGCACCGCCGCGGTGCCCCCCGGCACCGGCTACTTCCCCTCCGGCCACACGGCCACGGCGGCCGTCGCCTACGGCTCCGCCACCCTGCTCCTGCTGCCCTGGCTGCGCACCGCGGCCGCCCGCCGGATCCTGGCCGGCGGCTGCGCGGTCCTCGTGCTCGGGGCGTCGTACGGCCTGGTCCGGCGCGGCTATCACTGGCCGCTGGACGTCGTGGCCAGCTGGTGTCTGTGCACCGTGCTGCTGGCCACGCTGTCCCTCGTGTCCGGTCCCGGCCTCAGCCGAAGTAGGCGTCGAAGTTCTTCTGGAACTCCCAGTTCGAGTAGCGGTCCCAGTTCACCGACCACGTCATCAGGCCGCGCAGCGCGGGCCAGGTCCCGTGGGTCGCGTACGAGCCGCAGTTCGTCTTCTTCGTCAGGCAGTCCAGGGCCTTGGTGACCTCGGACGGGGAGACGTGGCCGTTGCCCGCGTTCGTCGACGCGGGCATGCCGATGGCGACCTGGTCGGGGCGCAGCGGCGGGAAGACGTTGTTCTGGTCGCCGGCGACCGGGAAGCCGGTCAGGAGCATGTCGGTCATGGCGATGTGGAAGTCGGCGCCGCCCATGGAGTGGTACTGGTTGTCCAGGCCCATGATCGGGCCGGAGTTGTAGTCCTGGACGTGCAGCAGGGTGAGGTCGTCGCGCAGGGCGTGGATCACCGGGAGGTACGCGCCGCAGCGCGGGTCCTGGCCGCCCCACTTGCCGGTGCCGTAGTACTGGTAGCCGTTCTGCACGAAGAACGTCTCCGGTGCCATGCTCAGCACGAACTTCGAGCCGTACTTCGCCTTCAGGGTCTTCAGCGCCGAGATGAGGTTCACGATCACCGGGGTGGTCGGGTTCCTGAAGTCGGTGTCGTTCGCGTTCAGCGACAGCGAGTGGCCCTCGAAGTCGATGTCGAGGCCGTCGAGGCCGTAGGTGTCGATGATGTTCGAGACCGAGGAGACGAAGGTGTCGCGGGCCGCGGCAGTGGTCAGCTGGACCTGTCCGTTCTGGCCGCCTATCGAGATGAGCACCTTCTTGCCGGCCGCCTGCTTGGCCTTGACGGCCGCCTTGAAGTCGGCGTCGGACTCCGCGGTCGGGCACTCGGTGACCGGGCAGCGGTTGAAGCGGATGTCCCCGGAGGTGACCGAGGTGGGCTCGCCGAAGGCCAGGTCGATGACGTCCCAGCTGTCGGGTACGTCGGCGAGGCGGGTGTAGCCGGCGCCGTTGGCGAAGCTGGCGTGGAGGTAGCCGACGAGGGCGTGGGCGGGCAGGCCGCCGGATCCGCCGCCGGTGCCGGCGCTGGTCGTCGCGGTCACCGCCGCGGATTTCGCGGACTCGCCGGCGTCGTTGACCGCGGTGACCTGGAAGCCGTACGCGGTCGAGGCCGCGAGGCCGGAGACGGTCGCCGAAGTGCCGGTCACCGTCTGGGCCTTGATGCCGTCGCGGTAGACCGCGTAGCTCGTGGCGCCGGTCACCGCGGTCCAGGACAGGCCGACGGAGGACGAGGTCACCGAGGTGGCCCTCAGACCGGCGGGCGCCGCGGGCGGCTGCGTGGTGCCGCTGCCGCCGGGGCCGATCAGGGTGATGTCGTCGGCCTGGTAGGCGCCGGTGCCGTACCAGCCGTGGGTGTAGATGGTGACCTTGGTGGTGGCGGCGCCCGTGCGGAAGGTGGTGCTCAGCTTCTGCCAGTCGGGGGCGGACTGGGTCCAGGTGGAGACGTCGGTGGTGCCGGTGCCGCTCGCGCCCAGGTAGACGTAGGAGCCGCGGACGTAACCGGACAGGGTGTACTGCGCGTTCGGCTGGACGGTCACGGTCTGGCCGCACTGGGCGTTGTCGCTGCCGGCCGGGGTGGCCTGGAGCGCGGAGCCGCCGCTGTGCACGGGTGAGCCGACCGTCGTGCCGGCGGTGCAGGTCCAGCCGGTCAGACCGGACTCGAAGCCGCCGTTGGTCGCGACGTCCGCGTCGGCCGCACGGGCGGCCGACGAGAGCGCGGTGACACCGGGCACGGCCAGCAGCGCGGCCGTGAACACGGCGAGGACGGATCGGGGACGTCTGTGGCGGTCCACAAGGGCCTCCGGGGTCTGGGGAGTTGACGGAGCCGAGCGCACACAACTTGGTCCAGACCAATCCTCTTGTCAAGGTGTGCGGACGCTACCCGTCCCCGTCCCTCTGCCGGGCCAGTCCCGCCGCCGCCTCGTGCATCGCCAGCTCCAGCAGCGCCGCGTCGGTCAGCGTGCCCGAACCGTCCGGCGGCACCAGCCAGCGCACGCCACGGGCCGCCCGGCCGGGATACGGAACGACGATCCAGGTGCCCGACCCGGCGGTACGGATGCCGGTGCCGAGCCAGCGGGCCGCCGTGCCCGGGGGCACGAAGAACCCGACCCGGTCGTCGCCGAAGTCGGCGAGCACCGGGCCGGGTTGGTCCAGGATCCGGGTGAGTACGTCCAGGGTCGGATAGCCCAGCTCACCCGGCAGGATCAGGACGTCCCAGGCCCTGCCGGCGGGCAGCAGGGCGACCCCGAGGGGGCTGCGCTCCCACTCCCAGCGGCAGGCCTCGGGGTCCGGTGCGACGGATGCCAGCCATTCGACCGCCGTCTTCGCCCCACTCATCAGACAGCCTCCCTCTCTCGTGCTCTCGTGCGACCGTGCGACGCGGCCGCGTCAGGGTGAGAGAGGAGGCCTTCCGGAGAGCATTACGCGAGTCGTGGTTCCTCTTTGGAGTGAACCGGCTCACACCCAACGGCCGGAGGGCGGCCCGTCGACCGCCTTGATCCGCGCGGTCAGCTCGGTCATCTGGTTGTAGATGGACCGCCGTTCGGCCATCAGCGCGCGCAGTTTGCGGTCCGCGTAGTCGACGGACTCGTGGTCACGGCCGCCGAAGAGCTGGCCGATCCGCGACGGTGACAGGTCGGTGAGTTCACGGCACAGGTACATGGCCATCTGCCGGCCGGTCACCAGCGCGCGGCCCCGCTCCTTGCCGCACAGCGCCTCGGCCGTCACCCCGAAGTATTCACCGGTCATCTCGATGATCCGCCGGGCCGCGTCCTCCTCGCGGGACGGACCGCGGTCCGGGACCAGGTCACGCAGCACGATGGCGGCGAGCTGGACGTCCATCGGCTGCCGGTTCAGCGACGCGAAGGCACGGACCCGGACCAGGGCGCCCTCCAGCTCCCGGACGTTGCGCTGGACGTGCGAGGCGATGTGGTCGAGCGTCTCGGGGGGCACGTCGATGCCCTCCTGTTCCGCCTTGCGGCGCAGCAGGGTGACCCGCACCGCCCGCTCGGGCGGCTGGACGTGGGTGATCAGCCCGGACTCCAGGCGGCCGCGCAGCCGGTCGCCCAGGTGGGTGAGCTGTTTGGGCGGCCGGTCGGAGGAGACCACGATCTGCTTCCGCGCGCCGTGCAGCTCGTCGAAGAGCCGCCGGAACTCCTCGTGCGCCCCGCCCTGGCCGGTGAGGAGCTGGATGTCGTCCACCAGGAGCAGGTCCAGGTCCAGGTAGCGCCGGCGGAACGCGTCGAGGCCGCGCCCGCGGCCCGCGCCGAGATACTCGTGGGCGAGCGTCTCGGCCGTCACGTAGCGCACCCGTGTGCCCGGCCGGGTCCGGCGGGCGTGGTGGCCGATCGCGCAGAGCAGATGGGTCTTGCCGATGGCCGACGTCCCGTAGACGAACAGCGGGTTGTACAGGGTGGCCGGCGCCTCGGCGACGGCCCGGGCCGCGCCGTGGGCGAACCGGTTGGTCTCGCCGACGACGAAGGTCTCGAAGCCGAACCGCGGGTCCAGTCCGTGCCGGGCCCAGGTCCCCTCCCCCCGGGTCGCCTCGTCCGGGGCCGCCTCGTCCGGGGTCGCCTCCCGCGCGACTTCCGCGACCGGGGCGCCCTCCCGCGGGCCGTCCGCGGCCGGGGGGACTCCATGCGATCCGTCCGCGGCCGGATCGACGCGCGGTCCCTCCGCGGCGGTGTCCTCCTGGGACGCCTGTTCCTCGGCCGCGACCAGCTGGCGTTCCAGTTCCTCGCACCGCCGCTCCGCGCGCACCCGCCGGGCATGGGCGTCCTTCAGCTCCTCGCCGAGCGCCTCCACCTGCTCCATCAGGTCCTGCCGCTCCCTCAACAGGGCGGTCACCTGGTCCTCGTACAGCTGTAAGGCCTTGTCCTTCTCGGCTGCCGTGCGGTCCTGGTGGCCGTGCAGCTGACGGATCTGCAACTCCAGGTCGGTGGCGCGCTGCTGGGCGTCCGCCAGCGCCCCCTCCAGCGCCCGGACGAGGGCGGCCGAGCGCAGCGACTGGCGGTCGGCGTCGGCGAGTTCGTCCTCCAGCGCCTGCACCCGGTTCAGCGCGGACCCGCTGTAGGCCAGCGCCGTGCGGTGCAGCCGCCGCATCAGCTCGATCGCCTCGGGGGTGGGGGCGCGGCCCTGCTCCTCGGCGACGTCGCGGATCAGGTCGTGGACGAACTCCCAGGGCGGTATGCGGGTGCCGTTGAGGAACCGGGACAGGGAGCCGGGGTCCCGGTGCCGGCGGGCGGCGTACCGGCGCACGCTGACGCCCAGCCCGTCGAACAGGCGCCGTAACGCCTCCGCCAGCGCCCGCGACTCCTCCGGAAGGTCGCCGCCCAACGGCACCAGAACGCTCATCCCGCCCCCTCGCGCTTCGGTGTCCGGGTGTTGCGGCAGGTGGCAACTGTGCCACCTGGCGCAACACCGGACGACCGCACCAGTCTTTCTCCCGCCCCCCAACGGAGACCAGAAAGGCTTATCAATGCGCGGCCCCCGAGGGCGAACCGATCTTGTCGCTTTTCTCGCGGTCCTGCTGACCGGAGTCATCCTCGTCCTGACCGGCATCCCGCCCGAGGCGGTGTCCACCGTGGCGATCGGTCTCTCCACGCTGTACGCCGCCTGGCGGGGCGAGCGGTCCTCCGGCGGCCGGGGCCCGGGGGGACGGGACCCCGGGGCCCGGGACGGGTGACGGGTCAGCTGTCGAAGCCGAGCCCCAGCCGGTCCATCGCGCGCAGCCACAGGTTGCGCCGGCCGCCGTGCGCGTCGGCACGGGCCAGGGACCACTTGGTGAGGGCGATCCCGGTCCAGGCGAACGGCTCCGGCGGGAACGGCAGCGGCTTCTTGCGGACCATCTCCAGCTCGGTCCGCTCGGTGCGCTCCCCGTCCAGCAGGTCCAGCATCACGTCCGCGCCGAACCGGGTCGAGCCGACACCGAGGCCCGTGTAGCCCGCGGCGTACGCGACGCGGCCCTGGTGGGCGGTGCCGAAGAACGCCGAGAAGCGGGAGCAGGTGTCGATCGCGCCGCCCCAGGCGTGGGTGAAGCGGACGCCCTCCAGCTGCGGGAAGCAGGTGAAGAAGTGGCC
Organism: Streptomyces musisoli; assembly: GCF_016741855.1. Classification (GTDB taxonomy): domain Bacteria; phylum Actinomycetota; class Actinomycetes; order Streptomycetales; family Streptomycetaceae; genus Streptomyces; species Streptomyces musisoli. The sequence goes on from NZ_JAERRH010000011.1 coordinate 81,792, forward strand.
CGCGAGCTTGGCGTACGTCTCGGGCCGGTCGTCGTACTCGGCGCGCACCCGGCCGCCGTAGTGGTGGATCGCGTCGTAGCCGCCCCACAGGATGCGGTTGTCGGCGGACAGCCGGAAGTAGTGGAACTGGTTGGCGCTGTCGCCCAGTCCCTGCCTGTTCTTCCAGCCGATCTCCGCCAGCTGGCCGGCGGTCAGCGGCTCCGTCATGAGCGCGTAGTCGTAGACCGGGACGGTGTACGACCGCACGCGCCGCAGCAGGCTCGGGAAGATGTTCGTGCCGAGCGCGACACGGCGCGCGTGGACGGCACCGTACGGCGTGCGTACGGCCATCCCGGCGCCGTACTGCTTCAGGGTCAGGGCGGGCGTGTGCTCGTACACCCGGACGCCGAGCCTGATGCACGCCTCCTTCAGGCCCCACGCGAGCTTCGCCGGGTGGAGCATGGCCACGCCCCGGCGGTCCCACAGGCCCGCCTCGAAGGTTGGCGAGTTCACCTGCTCCCGCACGGCGTCGGCGTCGAGGAACTCGATGCCGTCGGCGAGGCCCTTCTCCTCCAGCTGCCGGTGCCAGTCGCGCAGCTCCCAGGCCTGGTAGGTCTCGGTGGCCACGTCGATCTCGCCGGTGCGCTCGAAGTCGCAGTCGATGCCGTGCCGGGCGACGGCCGCCTCGATGTCGTCGAGGTTGCGCCGGCCCAGCTCCTCCAGCTTGTGGATCTCGCCCGGCCAGCGGGCGAGGCCGTTGGGCAGGCCGTGCGTCAGGGAGGCGGCGCAGAAGCCGCCGTTGCGGCCGGAGGCGGCCCAGCCCACCTCGCGGCCTTCCAGGAGCACCACATCGCGTTGCGGGTCGCGCTCCTTGGCGTTCAGCGCGGCCCACAGCCCGCTGTAGCCGCCGCCGACGACCAGCAGGTCGCAGGTCTCGGTGCCGGTGAGGGCGGGCTCTGCGTGCGGCTTTCCGGGGTCTTCCAGCCAGTACGGGACCGGCTGGGCTTCGGAGAGAGAGGAGATCCAGTTGTCTTTGCCACGGCTCATGGCGCTTGGGGCCATGATTTCAACTCCCTACAGGGGACTTTCCTGAAAAGGCCGATGCCTTGGAAGGTCTAAGCCTTTTGCTTGTTCCGGCGATTGGTGATGACCATCGAGGCGAGGACGAGGAGGACGGCGGCGAGGAACATGGCCGTGCCGATCACATTGATCTGTACGGGCGTTCCGCGCTGCGCCGATCCCCACACGAACATCGGGAAGGTGACGGTCGAACCTGCGTTGAAATTGGTGATGATGAAATCGTCGAAGGAGAGCGCGAAGGACAGCAGCGCGCCCGCGGCGATTCCGGGTGCCGCGATGGGCAGGGTGACCCGCAGGAAGGTCTGCAGGGGACCGGCGTAAAGGTCACGGGCGGCCTCCTCGAGGCGCGGGTCCATCGACATCACGCGCGCCTTGACGGCGGTGACGACGAAGCTCAGGCAGAACATGATGTGGGCGATGAGGATCGTGTAGAAGCCGAGCTGCGCGCCCATGTTGAGGAACAGGGTGAGCAGCGAGGCGGCCATGACGACCTCGGGCATCGCCATCGGCAGGAAGATCAGCGAGTTGACGGCGCCGCGGGCGCGGAAGCGGTAGCGGACCAGCGCGAAGGAGATCATCGTGCCGAGGAGGGTGGCGCCGACCGTGGCCCACACGGCGATCTGGAGGCTGATGGACAGCGAGCCGCACATGTCGGCGACGCCGCACGGGTCCTTCCAGGCGTCCGTGGAGAACTGCTGCCACTCGTAGTTGAAGCGCCCCTTCGGCTTGTTGAAGGAGAACACCGTGACGATGACGTTGGGCAGCAGCAGATAGGCGAGCGTCAGCAGTCCGGCGATGACGACGAGACGGCGCTTGAGCCAGTTGACGAAGGGCATTTAAACCAGATCCTCCGTCCCGGACCGGCGGATGTAGAGCGTGACCATGGCCAGGATCGCGGCCATGAGGATGAAGGAGAGTGCCGCGGCCGTCGGATAGTCCAGGATGCGCAGGAACTGCGTCTGGATGACATTGCCGATCATGCGCGTGTCGGTGGAGCCGAGGAGTTCGGCGTTGACGTAGTCGCCGGCCGCCGGGATGAAGGTCAGCAGCGTCCCGGAGACCACGCCCGGCATGGACAGCGGGAAGGTGACCTTGCGGAAGGTGGTCCACGGCTTGGCGTACAGGTCGCCGGCCGCCTCGTGCAGCCGCCCGTCGATCCGCTCCAGCGAGGTGTACAGCGGCAGGATCATGAACGGGAGGAAGTTGTACGTCAGGCCGCAGACGACCGCGAGCGGGGTGGCCAGGACCCGGTCGCCCGCCGTCCAGCCGAGCCAGTCGGTCAGGTCGAGGACGTGCAGGGAGTTCAGGGTGTGCACGACCGGGCCGTTGTCCGCGAGGATCGTCTTCCAGGCGAGGGTGCGGATCAGGAAGCTGGTGAAGAACGGCGCGATCACCAGGATCATGATCAGGTTCTTCCAGCGGCCCGCGCGGAAGGCGATCAGGTAGGCCAGCGGGTAACCGAGCACCAGACACAGCAGGGTCGCGGCGGCGGCGTAGAAGACGGAGCGCAGGAACTGCGGCCAGTACTCGGTGAGCGCGTGCCAGTAGGTCGCGAAGTGCCAGGTGACCTTGTAGCCCTGCTCCAGGGAGCCCTGCTGCACGGAGGTGGAGGCCTGGTAGATCATCGGCAGCGCGAAGAAGACGACCAGCCACAGGATGCCGGGCAGCAGCAGCCAGTACGGGGTGAACCGGCCGCGTTTGCGCGCGGGCTTCTGCTCCGGCTCGGCGGGGGCGAGCGGGGGTGGTGCCTCGGTGAGCGTCGACATCAGGCCGCCGCCTCTTCCTCGATGCCCGCGTCGATGTCCTGGGCCGCGTCCAGGCCGAAGGTGTGGGCCGGGCTCCAGTGCAGGACGACGTCGGCACCGGGGACGAGCCGGCCGTCGCGCTCGACGTTCTGCACGTAGACCGCGAACTCGTCGCAGACCGGGGTGTCGATCACGTACTGCGTCGACACGCCGATGAAGCTGGCGTCGGCGATCTTGCCGGTGATCCGGTTGCGGCCCTCGGGGATGGTGCCGGCGTCGTCGGCGTGGGTGAGGGCGATCTTCTCGGGGCGGATGCCGACCAGGACCTTGCCGCCGGCCGTCGTCCGGGCGGAACATCGCGCCTCGGGCAGCACCAGCTTGCCGCCGCCCGCCTTGAGGACGATGTCGTCGCCGTTCACCGTGTCGACCTCGGCCTCGATGAGGTTGGAGGTGCCGAGGAAGTTCGCGACGAACGTGGTCCGCGGGTTCTCGTACAGGTCGGTGGGCGCGCCGAGCTGCTCGACCCGGCCGCCGTTCATCACGGCGACCGTGTCGGCCATGGTCATGGCCTCCTCCTGGTCGTGCGTGACGTGGACGAAGGTGATGCCGACCTCGGTCTGGATGCGCTTGAGCTCCAGCTGCATCTGGCGGCGCAGCTTGAGGTCGAGGGCGCCGAGCGGCTCGTCCAGCAGGAGCACCTTGGGGTGGTTGATCAGCGCGCGGGCCACGGCGACCCGCTGCTGCTGGCCGCCGGAGAGCTGGTGCGGCTTCTTGCGCGCCTGCTCACCCAGCTGGACCAGCTCCAGCATCTCCTCGACCTGCTTCTTCACGCTCTTGATGCCGCGCCGGCGCAGGCCGAAGGCGACGTTCTCGAAGATGTCGAGGTGCGGGAAGAGCGCATACGACTGGAACACCGTGTTGACCGGCCGCTTGTAGGGCGGCAGGTGGGTGACGTCCTGGTCGCCGAGGCGCACCGTCCCGGAGGAGGGGTCCTCCAGGCCGGCGATCATGCGCAGGGTGGTGGTCTTGCCGCAGCCGGAGGCACCGAGCAGGGCGAAGAAGGAGCCCTCCGGCACGGTCAGGTCCAGCGGGTGTACGGCGGTGAAGCCGTTGTCGTAGGTCTTGGAGATTCCGGAGAGGCGGACGTCGCCGCTGTTGTCCGGTGTCGTCTTCATCGTCGTCACGCCCCTGTGAGCTTCGCGAACTTCTCTTCGTAGGCTGTCTCTTCCTTCTGACTCAGGGAGCGGAAGGCATGGGACTGCGCCTGCATGGCCTTGTCGGGGACGATCAGCGGGTTGTCCGCGGCGTCCTGGTCGATCTTCGCAAGGTAGGGCTTCACCCCGTCGACCGGCGTCACGTAGTTGATGTAGGCGGCGAGCGCGGCGGCCTGCTCGGGTTCGTAGTAGAAGTCGATCAGCCGCTCGGCGTTCGTCTTGTGACGTGCCTTGTTGGGAATGCACAGGTTGTCGGTCGACGTCATGTAGCCGCTGTCGGGGATGACGAAGTCGACGTCGGGGCTGTCCGCCTTGAGCTGGACGACGTCACCCGCCCAGGCCACACAGGCCGCGAAGTCGCCCTTGGTGAGGTCGGAGGTGTAGTCGTTGCCGGTGAACCGGCGGATCTGTCCCTTGTCGACGGCCTTCTGCAGACGGGCGACGGCCGCGTCGAAGTCGTCGCCGGTGAAGCGCGCCGGGTCCTTGCCCATGTCCAGCAGGGTCATGCCCATGCTGTCGCGCATCTCCGACAGGAAGCCGACGCGCCCCTTCAGCTTGGGGTTGTCGAGCAGATCGGAGATCGTCTTCACCTCGATGCCGTCGAGCGCCTTCTTGTTGTAGGCGATGACGGTGGAGATGCCCTGCCAGGGATAGGAGTACGCCCGCCCGGGGTCCCAGTCCGGGTTGCGGAACTGGGAGGAGAGGTTGCTGTAGGCGTGCGGCAGGTTGGAGGGGTCCAGTTTCTGGACCCAGCCGAGGCGGATCAGCCGGGCGGCCAGCCAGTCGGTGAGGACGATGATGTCCCGGCCGGTGTCCTGGCCCGCGGCGAGCTGCGGCTTGACCTTGCCGAAGAACTCGTTGTTGTCGTTGATGTCCTCGGTGTAGTTGACCTTGATACCGGTCCGCTTGCGGAAGGTCTCCAGCGTCGGGTGGTGCTTGCCGCTGTCGTCGACGTCGATGTACTCGGTCCAGTTGGAGAAGTTCACGGTCTTCTCCTGGGCCGAGTGGTCCTGGGCCGACATGCCGCCCTGGGTCTTGCCCGCCGCGGGGATCCCGCAGCCGCTCAGCGCGCCGAGGCCGCCGGCCGCGAGCGCGCCGCCCGCGGTGGCCCGCAGCAGCGACCGGCGAGTCAGGGCGGCCCGGCCGCTTCGCATGCTGCGCCGCATCGCGGCCACTTGGGGCGGGGTCAGGCGGTCGGGCTCGTACTGCTCCATGCGCGTGGTGCCCTTTCGGGAGGGATCGGCCTGGTCACTGGCCTGGTGGTTCTCTAGCGGTCCCCGAAGACGGTGCGGTGCCAGTCCTTCTCGGCCACCGCCGTGTTGTCGAACATTACGTGCTTGACCTGCGTGTATTCCTCGAAGGAGTACGCCGACATGTCCTTGCCGAAGCCCGAGGCCTTGTAGCCGCCGTGCGGCATCTCGCTGATGATCGGGATGTGGTCGTTCACCCAGACGCAGCCCGCCTTGATCTCGCGGGTGGCCCGGTTCGCGCGGTAGACGTTCGCGCTCCACGCGGAGGCGGCGAGGCCGTACGGGGTGTCATTGGCCAGCCGGATGCCCTCATCATCGCTGTCGAACGGCAGTACGACCAGTACCGGACCGAAGATCTCCGACTGGACGATCTCGCTGTCCTGGGCCGCGTCGGCGACCAGGGTGGGCCGGTAGTAGGCACCCTTCCCCAGATCACCCTGCGGGGCCTCGCCGCCGGTCACCACGCGCGCATAGGCACGCGCGCGGTCCACGAAGGCGGCGACCCGGTCGCGCTGGACGTGCGAGATCAGCGGTCCGAGGTCGGTACCGGGCGCGAACGGGTCCCCGAGCCGCACGGTCTCCATCAGCGCGGCCGTCCGCTCCACGAACGCCTCGTACAGCGGACGCTGCACGTACGCGCGCGTGGCGGCCGTGCAGTCCTGCCCGGTGTTGATGAGCGCGCCCGCGACCGCGCCGTGCGCGGCGGCCTCCAGGTCGGCGTCGTCGAAGACCACGAAGGGCGCCTTGCCGCCCAGCTCCAGGTGCAGCCGCTTGACGGTGGCGGTGGCGACCTCGGCGACGCGCTTGCCGACGGCTGTGGACCCGGTGAAGGAGGTCATCACGACGTCCGGGTGCCCGACCAGGTGCTCGCCGGCCTCCTTCCCGGTCCCGGTGACGATGTTGATCACGCCGTCCGGGATGCCCGCGTCCGTGGCGGCCTGGGCGAACAGCAGCGAGGTCAGGGGCGTCAGCTCGGCGGGCTTGAGGACGATCGTGTTGCCGGCGGCGATCGCCGGCAGGATCTTCCAGGCGGCCATCTGGAGCGGGTAGTTCCAGGGCGCGATGGACCCGACGACTCCGATGGGCTCGCGCCGGATGTACGACGTGTGGTCGCCGGAGTACTCACCGGCGGACTGCCCCTGCAGATGCCGGGCGGCACCCGCGAAGAAGGCGGTGTTGTCGATGGTCCCGGGCACGTCGAACTCGCGGGTGAGCTTCAGCGGCTTGCCGCACTGGAGGGACTCGGCGCGGGCGAAGTCCTCGGCGCGCTCGGCGAGCACGGCGGCGAACCGGTGCAGCGCGTCCGAGCGCTCGCCCGGCGTGGCGGCGGCCCAGGCCGGGAACGCCTCGCGCGCGGCGGCGACGGCCGCGTCGACGTCGTCGGTGCCGGCCAGCTCGTAGGTGTACACCTCCTCGCCGGTGGCGGGGTCGACCACGGCGTGGTGGCGGCCCGAGGTGCCCTTCGTCAGCCGCCCCGCGATGAACTGCGCGCCGTCGGCGAAACGGTCCTGCGCGGGAAATCGTTCCGGGGTGGCGGTGCCCGGGTTGTGCATGTCGCTCTCCTCCGCCGTTCGCCCCGTCGCGGGGGTGGGTGGCGTAGCTCCAGCTCGATTTGAGTGCCGATCCTGGCAGAGCAATAGGACTCCAACAAGTGATTCCGTTGTTGCCTTTTGGTTACGCGACGGAATCTGTCGACCAGGTGTCGAGTCAGGATGGAAAAGGACGGACGGACTGTCAGTGGTGCGTGCCACACTCGCGTGCATGGGAAAGATCGACGGGTTGGAAGCCCTGATCAGTAAGGTCCGGGCGGGTGACCGGATCAAGTACCTCTACTTCTGGGGGCACCGTCCGCGGCCCGACGGCCGGGTCGGCGCGAGCTGCCTGAGCCAGTGGTGGCCGTCACCGTTCGCGGTGGACGGTGTGCGGTACGCGACGGCCGAGCACTGGATGATGGCCGGCAAGGCCCGCCTGTTCGGGGACGCGGAGGCGGAGCGCCGGGTGCTGGCCGCGGAGCATCCCGCCGAGGCGAAGAAGGCGGGGCGGCTGGTCCGGGACTTCGACCAGGAGACGTGGGAGCGGGAACGCTTCCGGATCGTGGTGGAGGGCAGCGTGCACAAGTTCGCGGCCCATGCCGATCTCGGGCGCTTCCTGCTGAACACCGGGGACCGCGTGCTGGTGGAGGCGAGCCCCGTGGACCGGATATGGGGCATCGGCCTGTCCGCGGACGACGCGGCGGCCGCGGAGCCGGAGCGCTGGCAGGGCCTGAACCTGCTGGGCTTCGCACTGATGGAGGCGCGGGAACGGCTGGCGGGCACAGGCGCGTAGCCCTGCGGGGCTTCCGCCGGGGAGGTGGGGGCTCGGGGTTACGGGCGCTCGGGGTTACGGGCGCTCGGGGTTACGGGCGCTCGGGGTTACGGGCGCTCGGGGTTACGGGGGTCGAGAGCCCGGGACCCGGAGGCTACGGGGCCACGAAGTTGCGGGGCCACGAAGTTCGGGGCTCGGAGTCGCGGGACCACGGAGCTACGGGGCTCGGAGCCGCGGGCCCCGATACTGCGGCGCTTCGACGTGTGGGGGCTCAAAGCCGCGGGCTCGGATTTGCGGGGCTCCGGGTTGCATGGCCGGGGAGTTCCGGACCCCGACATTGCGGCGCTTCGACGTGCGGGGGCTCAAAGCTGCGGGCTCGGATTTACGCGGCTCCGGATTGCGTGCGCTGGGAGTTGCGGACCCCGACATTGCGGCGCTTCGACGTGCGGGGGGTCAAAGGTGCGGGCTCGGTCTGCGCGGCTCGAAGCTGCTGGGGCTTCGAGCCGGGCCGTTGACGGCCGGCCCCGCTCCGCGTCAGGTGCGGGTCGCGACGATCACGATGAAGAAGGCCAGCGCCAGGACGATGCCCGCCCCGCCGCAGATGAGGCCGGCCAGGGCCACGCCCGGGTTGTTCGCCTCGCCGCGGCGGGCCTTGGCCCTGCCTACGGCGCCGAAGATCACCGCCAGGATGCCCAGCACGATGGCGATCGGCCACAGCAGGAAGCCGGCCGAGGAAAGGATGCCCAGCACCAGTGCGGCCGTCCCCATGCCGTTGCTGGGGACCGGCTGCATGCCGGGCCAGCCGTAGCCGTAGCCGTGGGCGGCGGGGTAGGGGGCGCCTGGGGCACCGCCGTACGGCGCGTACGACGCGTGCGGCGGGCCCGGGAAGCCGTACGCCGGGGCGCTGCCCGGGTAGCCGTAGGGCACCTGTCCGGGACCGTCGGGGGCGATGGGCGGCGGGGGCACCGGTTCCGCTCCCCCGTGCGGCGCCGTGGGGGACGCCGGCGGGGCGAAGGGGTTCACCGGGGCGGCCGATGCGGACGAGGGGGGTGCGAAGGGATTCGCCGGAGACGTGGGCGCGGGCGCGGGAGGCGCGAAGGGGTCCGGCTGGTGCGCAGAGGCCGGGGGTGCGAAGGGGTTCGGCTGCGACACGGCCGCCGGGGGCGCGAACGGGTTCGGCTGGGGCGCGGAGGCCGGCGGGGCGAACGGGTTCGATTGATGTGCGGACGCCGGGGGCGCGAACGGGTTCGGCTCGGGCGTGAACTGGGTCGGCTGGGGCGCGGAGGCCGGCGGGGCGAACGGGTTCGGCTGCGACACGGCCGCCGGGGGCGCGAAGGGATTCGGCTGGGGCGCGGAGGGATTCGGGGGGTGCGCGGAGGCCGGGGACGCCGTCCCGTCGGCGGGGCTGGCCCAGGGCGCCGGGGCGGCATCGGTGGGCCGGGCCGGAGCCGGGTGCGCCGGCTGGGCGGCCGAGTCCTGCTGGTCGTGGCCGGAACCGGGGGCCGAGGCCGCGCCCCACGGCGATACCTCATCCTGTGCCGGTGCCGCGTCCCGCAACGGAGCCGTGTCCCGCGCCGATGCCTCGTCCTGCGCGGATGGCTCCTCCCGCAACGGAGCCGCAGCCCGTGCCGACGCCCGTGCCGACGCCTCGTCGTGCGCCGATGCCTCGTCGTCCGCCGGTGCCTCGTCCGTGGTCGGCGTCGTCTCCTTGTCCAGGGACACACGGGGTATCGCGGACCCGAGCCCGGCGGCCTGCTCCCCGGACGTGGACTGCGGCACCTCGTCGGACATGGCGGATGAACCCCTCTGCTGGACGTCCCGTCATGCTACGGGCAGGCCGGTGGACCACGGCCCGGGGCCTACGATGATCCCGCGCCACCGATCAGCCGATCACCGCGCCCGGACCACGGACCACCGACCTGGTCCGCGGGCGCCCTTCCGGGGAGGACCCCTTGACCGACACCTCCGTACCCGCCGCCGGGACCGCCGACCGCGATCTGCGCGCCTTCATCGCCGGACTGCCCAAGGCCGAACTGCACGTCCACCATGTCGGCTCCGCCTCCCCCCGCATCGTCTCGGAACTGGCCGCCCGCCACCCCGATTCCAAGGTCCCCACCGATGCCGAGGCCCTGGTCGACTACTTCACCTTCACCGACTTCGCGCACTTCATCGAGGTGTATCTGTCGGTCGTGGACCTCATCCGCACCCCGGAGGACGTCCGGCTGCTCACCTTCGAGGTGGCCCGCGACCTGGCCCGGCAGCAGGTGCGGTACGCCGAGCTGACCATCACCCCCTTCTCCTCCACCCGGCGCGGCATCGAGGAGCGGGCCTTCATGGACGCGATCGAGGACGCCCGGAAGGCCGCCGAGGCCGAGTTCGGAACCGTGCTGCGCTGGTGCTTCGACATCCCCGGCGAGGCCGGTCTGGAGGCGGCCGAGGAGACGACGCGGCTGGCCACCGAGGACCGGATCCGCCCGGAGGGCCTGGTGTCGTTCGGGCTCGGCGGGCCGGAGATCGGCGTGCCCCGGCCGCAGTTCAAGCCGTACTTCGACCGGGCCATAGCCGCCGGGCTGCGCTCCGTGCCGCACGCCGGGGAGACGACCGGCCCGGAGACGGTCTGGGACGCGCTCAACGAGCTGCGCGCCGAGCGGATCGGGCACGGCACCAGCTCGGCGCAGGACCCGAAACTGCTCGCCCACCTCGCCGAGCACCGCATTCCGCTGGAGGTCTGCCCGACCTCCAACATCGCCACCCGCGCGGTGCGCACCCTGGAGGAGCACCCGATAAGGGAGTTCGCGCGGGCCGGCGTCGTGGTGACCATCAACTCCGACGACCCGCCGATGTTCGGCACCGACCTGAACAACGAGTACGCGGTGGCCGCCCGCCTCCTGGAACTCGACGAGCGCGGCCTGGCCGGCCTCGCGAAGAACGCCGTGGAAGCCTCCTTCCTGGACGCGGCGGGCAAGGCGCGGATCGCGCAGGAGATCGACGCCTACACCACCACCTGGCTCGCCCGCTGAGCCACGTGGCCCGCGCGAGCCCCGGACCCTCGCCAACCCCGGGCCCCTGTGACCCCGTGGCCCGTACGGGCTTCGGGACCGCACGTCCCCCAAGCCCGCACGAACCCGGGGACCGCACGACCCCCAAGCCGCACGAACCCCGCGACCGCACGAGCCCCAAGCCCGCACGAGCTCCAAGCCCGCACGAACCCGGGACCGCGCGACCCCCAAGCCGCACGAACCCCGGGACCGTGCGGGCCCGGGGACCGCGTGCCCTGGGCCCGTGCGGTCCGAGGGGGCGGCCACAATGGGGGCCATGCAGACCGTGACCGCCGTGGCCCACCGCGGCGACCCCTACCGCTTCCGCGAGAACACCCTCGACTCGCTGCGTTCCGCGCTCGACCAGGGCGCGGACGCCGTCGAGATCGACGTACGGCTCACCCGCGACGGCGTGCCCGTGCTGCTGCACGACGAGACGCTCCAGCGGCTGTGGGAGGTCGGCCGGCCACTGGGCGCGCTGTCCGCCGAAGAGGTGCGCGGGCTCACGGCCGGTGGCGTGCCGACGCTCGTGGAGGCGCTGGCCGCGACCGGTGACAGCCGGGTGATGGTGGACCTGTGCGGGCGGATCGACCGCAGGACGGTCGAGCGGACCCTGGACGTGGTGCGGCAGAGCGGAGCCGGGGACCGCGTGTACTACAGCGCGGACGCGGAGGCGATGCTCGCTGTCCGCGCCGCCGACCCGGCCGCCGAGATCGCCCTGACCTGGACGAGCCTGGCCCCGCCCCGGCCCGCGCTGCTGGCCGTGATCCGCCCGCGCTGGCTCAACTACCGCTTCTCCCTGGTGAGCCGGGAGCTGGCGGCCCGTGTGCACCGCGACGGACACCTCCTGTCCGTGTGGACGCCGGACACGCGCCGTTCCATGAGCCGTCTGCTGGACCTCGGCGTCGACTCGATCACGACGAACCGGATCGACGTACTGCAGACCCTGCGCTCCCCGGTCTAGCCCCCGGCGCACTCCGGCGGGGACGCGAGGACCCGGGCGCCCGCGAAGTCGTGGCCGCCCAGAACCACCACGACCACGAGCGCCCGGCGACCTTCACAGCGCCGCGCATGTGCCCGGCCACCCTCGCTGCACCGCGCATGCGCCCGGCCACCGCCACCGCACCGCGCATGCGCCCGGCCACCCTCGCAGCACCGCGCATGCGCCCGGCCACCGCCACCGCACCGCGCATGCGCCCGTCGCGCACCGCTCGTCAGAGATGGGCCCGTCGGCAAGGGCCGGTCGGGCTGAGGCCGGTCGGGCCACCCGTAGGGGCTGCCCCGGACAACTTCCCTGATGGGCATGCTGGTTGATCGGGGGCGGACCAGGGTCGCAGGCCCTCCTGGATGAGGATCCGGACGGCGGAGCGCCGCCGCAGGATGATCACGCAACCGCACCCGATCTCCTCCAGGAGCCCATCATGCGCCGTACCAGCCGCTCCACCCTCCTGGCCGCCGGACTCGTCGCCGCACTGGCCGCCGGCCCGCTGGCCGCACCCGCGTTCGCCGCACCCGCACCGGCCGCCCCCACCACCACAGCCAAAGCCCCGGCCACAGCCAAAGCCACGGCCACTGCCACTGCCACTGCCACGGCCGGCCCGGATGCCGAGGCCCTGTCCGCTGCGATCGCCGGGCTCCCCGATCACGACGCCACCGCCGCGCTGATCCGCGTCGGCGGTGACGGCACCTGGCGGGGGACGGCCGGCGTGCGGGACGTCCGTACCGGGGCGCCGGCCCTGGGCGACGCGCGGTTCCGGGCCGGTTCGGTGACGAAGGTGGTCACCGCGGCCATTGTGCTGCAACTGGCCGCGGAGGGCCGGATCGACCTCGACGGCACCGTGCAGCACTACATGCCCGACCTGCTCACCAAGGACTTCGCCCCGATCACCGTGCGGCAGCTGCTGAACTACACCAGCGGCCTGCGCCCGGGCGCGTCCCTCGGTGACACCGTCGAGGAGGGCTACGCGCACCGTTTCGAGACGCTGACACCCCGCCAGGTCGTGGCGGCCTCCGTCGCCCAGGGGCCGGCGTACACGCCGGGGACGCGGCAGACCTACGGCAACATCCACTACACCGTGCTCGGCATGCTCGTCGAGAAGGTGACGGGCGACTCGTACGCACACCAGGCGGCGGTACGGATCTTCCGGCCGCTGGGCATGCGGCACAGCTCGTTCCCGGTCGGCGCGGACCCCCGGATCCACGGACCGCACAACCGTGGCTACGACTGGATCGACGGCAGGCTGGTCGACGTGACCGACTGGAACATGACCGACCGGTTCGCGGCCGGCGACCTGATCTCGACCACCGCCGACCTGGAGCGGCTGCTGGTGGGGCTGTTCCGCGGCCGGGTGGTGCCCGAGCCGCAGCTGCGGGAGATGTTCACCGTGCCCGACGTGCCGGGCGCGTCGTACGGGGCGGGGCTGGAGCGGTTCGAGTTGAACGGCAAGGAGATCTGGGGCAAGACCGGTTCGCGGCCGGGCTACGCCTCGGTCATCGCCGCGACCCGGGACCTGTCCCGGACCCTGGTCTACTCGGTCGACGCCACGGACGCGAAGGGCGACGGTCAGGCCGTCGCCCAGCGGTTCGGCTTTCCCGCGTTCAACCGCTGACGGCCGGCGCCCCGAGCGCCTCCAGCCGCTTGATCTTCTTTCGCACGACGTGGAGAGGGACGACACCGAAGATCCCGAAGGACATGTCGATCAGGCTCCACCAGAAGGGGATCCCGCGGACGGGCCCGCAGACGAGGGCGAGCGGGATGATCCCGGCACAGGCGATCATCCCGAACTCGACGACCCAGATGTTGCGGACCGGATCGCGGTACGGGCCGTAGAACGCGACCGCGATGACGAGGTGGGCGAAGGCCAGCCAGTCGGTGCCGTACAGCACGAAGGGGTAGTCGGCGTCGACTGTGTCCAGCCCCTCCCGCACCCGGGAGATCCACGCCATCAGCCCGGGCAGGTGCTCCGGCACGGACAGCGCGCGCAACGCGCTTTCGGTCCAGTGCAGTTCGTGGACCAGTGGAAAGGCGGTGGCGCCGCTGAGGACCAGGCACACGACGAAGAGGGCCAGCCACACACGGATGCCCTTGAGCAGGGCGGCTCTGTCGCTCATGGCACGAGCGTACGCCTGGAATTGAACATGTTCAAAAGAGGTCCGGGTTGCGGCATCCGCTCATGGAACTGCGCAGCGACCCAAGGGAGTCGGCGCCGAGGGACTACGCGAAGTACGGCAAGCCGGCGCCGGGCGGCTGACGGGGCGTCCGGCGCCGCAGCATGGACCGAGCGGATGCACCGGTCGGCCGACGGGCGGCCCGGTCCCGCCGCCGGGACCGCGTGGAACAGCCCGGCGCGCCGGTTACCCCATGCGGGGGGCTGACCAGCGGTGACCGTTTCGCGCCCGCGCCCATGCCCTAGGGCGGGCGCCGCCGTTGCCACCCCACAGGACCGTCACCGAGCCGGCGTCCCTGCCCTGCGCGGTGTCCTCGTACGGGGCGGAGACCACCAGGTCGGCGCACCTGGCGGTACACGCAGTCGGAGCATCGCACGGGGAGCCCGCGAAGCGCCCCCAGCGGCCCCCGGGAGCCTCTCCCACCCGGCGGTCGTCAGGCGGACAGCGATGGTGAGTGCGGCGGGCACTCGGGCATATGAGCTACCCGGGCGAGACCGACTACAAGGACGGGGTTGCTGCCGAGCGGCCCTCCGTATTCCATCTTTGCCGGCATCACCGCCCGAGCCGGAGCGAGGGCTGCGTGCTCGGCGGACGGTCCCGAGCACCGGCACCTTCTGCATGAGACGGCTCAACTCGTCGCGGCCAACGGACATGAGGCGGCCTCTGGATTGCCCGGTCGCACGCGGTCGTTCGGTGCGGGCGGTCAGAGGCCCGCTATCTTGTTCCACCGCTGGGCGAACTCGCTCCGCTCCGTGGACTTGATGTCCCGGGCGATGGCCAGGCGCTGCCGCATGCCGGAGTCCGGGAAGATCAGGGGGTTGTCGGCGAGGGCCGCGGTCTCCTTGTCCTTGTCGGCGGCCAGGACCTCGCGGGCCGCCGGGACCGGGCAGACGTAGTTCACCCAGGCGGCGAGTTCCGCGGCGACCTCGGGGTCGTAGTAGTAGTCGATCAGTCGCTCGGCGTTGGCCTTGTGCCGGGCCCGGTTGGGGATCATCAGGGATTCCGACCACATCTCGGCGCCCTCCTCGGGGACGACGAAGCGGATGTCGGGGTTGTCCGCCTGGAGTTGGATGACGTCGCCCGAGTACGCCTGGCAGGCGAGGACGTCCCCGCTGACCAGGTCCTTGGTGTAGTCGTTGCCGGTGAAGCGGCGTATCTGGCCCCGGTGGACCTCCCGCTCGACCTGGTCGCAGACCTGGTGGAAGTCGTCCGCGGTCCAGCGGGTGATGTCCACGCCGTTGCCCTGCATGAGCAGCGCGAAGGCCTCGTCCAGGCCCGACAGCAGGGTCACCCGGCCCTTGAGGTCCTTCGCCCAGAGGTCCTTCACGTGCCGGATGTCACGGCCGAGCTTGCGGCGGTTGTAGGCGATGCCGGTGATGCCGGACTGCCACGGCACGGTGAACCGGCGGCCCGGGTCGAAGGCGGGCGAGCGCAGCAGCGGGTCGAGGTACTTCGTCACGTTCGGCTGGTGGGCGCGGTCCATCTCCTGGACCCAGCCCAGCCGGACGTACCGGGCGCACATCCAGTCGCTGATGACGATCAGGTCGCGGCCGGTGGACTGGTGGTTCATCAGCGAGGGGCTGATCTTGCCGAAGAATTCGTCGTTGTCGTTGATCTCCTCCACGTAGTCGACGGAGATCCCGGTGCGCTTCTCGAAGGCCTGCAGCGTGGGCCGCTCGTTGGGGTCGTCGTCGTCCGTGTCGATGTACAGCGGCCAGTTCGCCCAGGTCAGCTTCTTGTCGGCCGCTGACTCGTCGGCGACGGCCCGGTCGCCGGGCTCGACGTAGGCGGCGGGCACCCCGCAGCCGGCCAGGGCGCCGAGCGCGGCGGTGCCGCCGAGGGCGCGCAGCAGGGAACGGCGGGACAACGCGGTCGTACGGGAAGATGTCTGGGCCACCCGGAAAGCATGACCTCCCACCGGGCGGGCGGACAATCGACGCTGCGTCGAGCGGGCCGGTGCCTGCCCGACACCCTGTCGACACGTTGCCGATCACCGGGGGCGGCAACGCGGCGGCCCCGGACGGGGAGGTGTCCCGTCCGGGGCCGCGCGGCCGTCCGGCGACAAGGCGCCGTCCGTCCAGCGATCAGGCGTCGGCCATCAGGCGTCAGGCGTCGACCGTCAGGCGTCAACCGTCAAACATCAGGCGTCGACCGTCAGGCGTCAGACATCAGGCGTCAGCCGTCAACTCATCAGCCGTCAGGCGATCAAGCGCCGGCCGTCAGCCGTCCAGCGACGTCATCACGTGCTTGATGCGCGTGTAGTCCTCGAAGCCGTACGCCGACAGGTCCTTGCCGTAGCCGGACTTCTTGAAGCCGCCGTGCGGCATCTCGGCGACCAGCGGGATGTGGGTGTTGATCCACACGCAGCCGAAGTCGAGCCTCTTGGACATGCGCATGGCGCGGGCGTGGTCCTTGGTCCACACCGAGGAGGCGAGGGCGTACTCGACACCGTTGGCCCACTCGACGGCCTGGTCCTCGTCACCGAAGGACTGGACGGTGATGACCGGGCCGAAGACCTCGTTCTGGACGATCTCGTCGTCCTGCTTCAGGCCGGAGACGACGGTCGGGGCGTAGAAGTAGCCCTTGTCGCCGACCTGCTGGCCGCCCGCCTCGACCTTGGCGTGGGCAGGGAGCCGGTCGATGAAGCCGGCGACCTGCTTGAGCTGGTTCGGGTTGTTCAGCGGGCCGAAGAGGACGTCGTCGTCGTCCGGCTGACCGGTCTTCGTCTCGGACGCCGCCTTCGCCAGCGCGGCGACGAACTCGTCGTGGATGGACTCCTGGACGAGGACGCGGGTGGCCGCCGTGCAGTCCTGGCCGGCGTTGAAGAAACCCGCGACGGAGATGTCCTCGACGGCCTTGGCGATGTCGGTGTCCTCGAAGACGACGACCGGGGCCTTGCCGCCCAGCTCCAGGTGGACGCGCTTGACGTCCTTGGAGGCGGACTCGGCGACCGAGATGCCCGCGCGGACGGAGCCGGTGATGGAGGCCATGGCCGGGGTCGGGTGCTCGACCATCGCGCGGCCGGTGTCACGGTCGCCGCAGATGACGTTGAAGACGCCCTTGGGGAGGATCGAGCCGATGATGTCGGCGATCAGGACGGTGGAGGCGGGGGTGGTGTCCGACGGCTTCAGGACGACCGTGTTGCCCGCGGCGATGGCCGGGGCGAACTTCCACACGGCCATCATCATCGGGTAGTTCCACGGCGCGACCTGCGCGCAGACGCCGACCGGCTCGCGGCGGATGATCGAGGTCATCCCGTCCATGTACTCGCCCGCCGAGCGGCCCTCCAGCAGCCGGGCCGCGCCCGCGAAGAAACGGATCTGGTCGACCATCGGAGGGATCTCCTCGGAGCGGGTCAGCCCGACCGGCTTGCCCGTGTTCTCCACCTCGGCCGCGATCAGTTCCTCGGCGCGCTCCTCGAACGCGTCCGCGATCTTGAGGAGGGCCTTCTGCCGTTCGGACGGGGTGGTGTCGCGCCACGCCGGGAAGGCGCGGGCGGCGGCCTCCATGGCGGCGTCCACGTCCGCCTGTCCGGACAGCGGCGCGGTCGCGTACGCCTCGCCCGTCGCGGGGTTGACCACCTCGGTGGTCCGTCCGTCGGCGGCGTCCCGGAACTCACCGTCGATGTAGTTGCGCAGACGACGCAGCTCGGTGCTCACTGCCGGCCTCCTGATCTGGTTCGAGGGTTCGAGCTGTCCAGCCCGGCCAGCCGGTGCGGCTGTCCAAACGCTGAGACACCCCACCCTAATCGGCGCACCCACGTTTTCAACACCCCCGCCGGCACCACTTCTGCGAAATCCGCACGCTCGGGACTTGGAAACAACGAATTTCATCGATCCGGCCTTGCGAAACTATCGAGACGTCGTGCACAGTGAGGTCGTGGCCAGTCGAAGCGCAGACCAGAGGGACTCGTCCCGCGAGTCCAGGAACGGCGGCAGTCCCCAGCTGGACGCCGTCTCCCTCGCCATCATCCAGCAGCTCCAGGAGGACGGCCGCCGGCCGTACGCCGCGATCGGCAAGGCCGTCGGCCTGTCCGAGGCGGCCGTGCGCCAGCGCGTCCAGAAGCTGCTGGACCAGGGCGTCATGCAGATCGTCGCCGTCACGGACCCGCTCACCGTGGGCTTCCGCCGGCAGGCGATGGTCGGCATCAACGTCGAGGGCGATGTCGAGTCGATCGCGGACGCGCTGACTGACATGTCGGAAGTCGAGTACGTGGTGATGACCGCGGGCTCGTTCGACATCCTCGCCGAGATCGTCTGCGAGGACGACGACCACCTGCTGGGCGTCATCAACAAACGCATCCGGGCCCTGCCCGGAGTGCGCTCCACCGAAAGCTTCGTCTACCTGAAGCTGAAGAAGCAGACCTACATGTGGGGAACCCGATAACCGTGAGTTCAAAGGACCTCAGCAAGACCGCGTACGACCACCTGTGGATGCACTTCACCCGCATGTCCTCGTACGAGAACTCCCCCGTCCCGACCATCGTCCGGGGTGAGGGCACCTACATCTACGACGACAAGGGCAAGCGCTACCTCGACGGTCTCGCGGGTCTGTTCGTGGTCCAGGCCGGTCACGGCCGCACGGAGCTCGCCGAGACCGCCTTCAAGCAGGCCCAGGAACTGGCCTTCTTCCCCGTGTGGTCGTACGCCCACCCCAAGGCCGTCGAGCTGGCCGAGCGCCTCGCCGACCACGCCCCGGGCGACCTGAACAAGGTCTTCTTCACCACCGGCGGCGGCGAGGCCGTCGAGACCGCCTGGAAGCTCGCCAAGCAGTACTTCAAGCTCCAGGGCAAGCCGACCAAGTACAAGGTCATCTCCCGCGCGGTCGCCTACCACGGCACCCCGCAGGGCGCCCTGTCCATCACCGGCCTGCCGGGCCTGAAGGCCCCCTTCGAGCCGCTGGTGCCGGGCGCGCACAAGGTGCCGAACACCAACATCTACCGCGCGCCGATCTTCGGCGACGACCCGGTGGCCTTCGGCCGCTGGGCCGCCGACCAGATCGAGCAGCAGATCCTCTTCGAGGGCCCGGACACCGTCGCCGCGGTCTTCCTGGAGCCGGTGCAGAACGCCGGCGGCTGCTTCCCGCCGCCGCCCGGGTACTTCCAGCGGGTCCGCGAGATCTGCGACAAGTACGACGTCCTGCTCGTGTCGGACGAGGTCATCTGCGCCTTCGGCCGCCTCGGCACGATGTTCGCCTGCGACAAGTTCGGCTACGTCCCGGACATGATCACCTGCGCCAAGGGCATGACCTCGGGCTACTCCCCGATCGGCGCCTGCATCGTCTCCGACCGGCTCGCCGAGCCGTTCTACAAGGGCGACAACACCTTCCTGCACGGCTACACCTTCGGCGGCCACCCGGTGTCGGCCGCGGTGGGTCTCGCCAACCTCGACCTGTTCGAGCGGGAGAACCTCAACCAGCACGTGCTGGACAACGAGGGCGCCTTCCTCCAGACCCTCCAGAAGCTGCACGACCTGCCGATCGTCGGCGACGTCCGCGGCAACGGCTTCTTCTACGGCATCGAGCTGGTGAAGGACAAGCACACCAAGGAGTCCTTCAACGAGGAGGAGACCGAGCGCGTCCTGTACGGCTTCCTGTCCAAGGCGCTGTTCGACAACGGCCTGTACTGCCGTGCCGACGACCGCGGCGACCCGGTGATCCAGCTCGCCCCGCCGCTGATCTCCGACCAGGAGACCTTCGACGAGATCGAGCAGATCCTGCGGGCCACCCTCACGGAGGCGTGGACCAAGCTCTGATCATCCGACCGGATGACCGACCCGGCCCCGGCGCCGTCCGTTCGAGTGAGAACGGCGGCCCGGGGCCGTGTGCTGTCCGGGCTCCCGTCCGGTACCTGCCTAGCGTGCCAGTGACCGACCGGCCCAGCCTTCGTTCCCCCGGACGGGGGAACAGGTACGGGAAAACGGATCAGAACCGAGGTGTACGCCCATGGAGGCCCCGCCGGACAACGACGTGCTCTGGGCACGCTCCCTGCACTTCACGCACCGCGACGGCTCCCCCGGTCTCGCCGGGGTCTCGCTCGGCGTACGGGAGGGCGAGATCCTCGCCGTCAGCGGGCCGCGCGGCAGCGGCAAGACGACGTTGCTGCGCTGCCTGTCCGGCCTGGTGCCGGTGCGCCACGGAGAGGTCTGGTTCAACAGTTCCCCCGTGCACACGCTCGGCCCGATGGCCCGCGAGCGGCTGCGCCGGGACCGCTTCGGCTGGATCGACCCCGAGCCGGTCCTCGTCCCCGAGCTGAACGTCTGGGAGAACGCCGCGCTCCCACTGATGCTGCGCGGTGCCGGGCGCCGGCGGGCCAAGGTGGCGGCGCTGGAGTGGCTGGAGCGTCTGGACGTCGGCGACAAGGCCCGCAGCCGCCCGCACCGGTTGCAGCACGCCGAGCGCCAGCGCGTCGCCATCGCCCGCGCCCTGGCCCCCGGGCCCACCGTCCTCTTCGCCGACGAGCCCACGGCCCCCCTGCACCGCGCCGACCGCACCCATGTGCTGCGCACCCTTGCCACGGCCGCCCGCTCGCACGGCATCACGGTCGTCCTCGCCACGCACGACCCCGACACCGCCGCCCTCGCCGACCGTACGGTGGCCCTGCTGGACGGGCGGCGCGTCCACACCGTGCACCTGCCGGACGCCCCCGACGCGGAAGGCCGGGCGGCGTGCTCGCTCTCCGTCTGACCCGCGCCGGCCGGCCCGCCGTCCAGCTGCGCCGTCTGCTGGTGGCCGCGGCCTCGGCGGGCACCGGCTTCCTGCTCCTGGCCTGCCTCGGTCACGCCCTGAACCACCCGGACGCCGCGCGCGCCGCCGCTCTGCGCCTGGCCTGGTGCGCCGCACCGCTCGCCGCCACGGTGTACCTCGCGCTCGCGGTCGCCCGCACCGACCCCGGGACCCGGCCGCGCGCCGGCCTGTCCGCCGTGGGCCTGGGGCCGGCCCGCCTCATGGCCGTCTCCGCCCTGACGACGGCCCTGTCCTGCGCCCTCGGCTCGATGCTGGCACTGATGGTCTTCCTGCACCTGCGCGGTGACCTGACGGGCATGCCGTTCGACGGCGCGGCCGCGGACTTCCTGGCCGCGGACCGCCCCCTCCCGGTCCCGGCGACGCTGACCCTGCTGGCCCTGCTCCCGGCCACGGCGACCGCGACGGTGGCCGTGGCGCTGCGCCCACGGGACCCCCGCCCGGCCCCCCGCGGCAGCCGGGGGTTCGGCCGCTTCGGGGCGTACGGCAACGTGCCGGCGAAGGAGACGTTCGGGGCGTACGGACGCTTCGGCGCCCGGTTCGGCCTCCGTACCACGGGGAGCACGGGCGAGGGCGCGGGGAGCACCAGCGAGGGCGCGGGGAGCACCAGCGAGGGCGCGGGGAGCACCGGCGAGGAAGACCGGCCGGGCCGCCGGCCGGCGGGCGGCCCGGGGACCACGGCCGACGATCCGCACGCCGCAGGCAGCCGGGCCACCGGAACATCCGACGATGCACACCCCGCAGGCGGCCGGGCCACCGGAACGGCCGACGATCCGCGTCTCACGGGCGGTCGCGCCTCCGGGACGGCGCGGGCGGGCATGGGCAGCGACCGGACGACGCCGGGTGGGACGAGGGGCCCGGAGCCGGCCGCCCCGGGCGCCGCCCCGGCCGAAGCCGGCTCCGACGACGCCCCCGCCGGCCTCCCCTGGGGCGTGGCCCTCGTCACCGCCGGCCTGGCCGTGCAGTCCTACGCCGGCCGCTCCACCCCGGCCCCCGCCCCCGCCGTGCTCCTCGGCTGGCTCCTCACCGGTACCGGCCTCGTCCTGGCCGCCCCGGGCCTCACCCGTCTCTGCGGCCTGCTCCTCCAGTCCACCCGCCCGGGTGCGCTCCGCCTGCTCGCCGGCCGGGTCCTCATGACGGAGGCCGTCCGGATCGGCCGCCCTCTCGGCGTGGTCTGCGCGGTCGCGTCCGCCGGCTACGCCACGACCGTCCTGCACGACGGCCCGGACCGCGCCATCGGCCCGCTGTCCGCCCTCGGCGTGCTCGTCGTCGCCGGGTCCACGGTCGCCACCCTCCTCACCGCGGCCGTGGAGGCCCGCCAGTGCCGCGCCGACACCACCGCCGCGCTGCTCCGCCTCGGCGCGCCGGCCGCCATGCTGCGCGGGGCCGCCGCCCTCCGCGCGGCCGCCCTGCTGAGCCTGTTCGGTCCGCTCACCCTGGTGATCGCCGCGCTGTCGGCACTGCCCCTGGCCCGCTGACCGCCCGCGGCACGGCCCCGGCCGGAGAAAGCCGGGAAAAAAGATCTCCGGCCGGCGATGAGTTCGCAGCGGACCGCAGGTCTACCCCTCGAACGAACGCGACGAACCGCGCACGACCCCGACGGGAGAGGCCCGCATGTACCAGCAGATGATCTTCGTGAACCTGCCCGTGAACGACCTCGACGCCTCGAAGAGGTTCTTCACGGAACTCGGCTACACGATCAACCCGCAGTTCTCCGACGAGAACGCGGCGTCCGTCGTGATCAGCGACAACATCGTCGCGATGCTGCTGACCAAGCCGTTCTACTCGACCTTCACCAAGAAGGAGATCGCCGACGCGACGACCACCAGCGAGGTGCTGATCTGTCTGAGCGCCGAGAGCCGGGAGAAGGTGGACGAGCTGGTGGAGAAGGCGATCGCGGCCGGCGGCACGGCGAGCGGCCCGGACCAGGACCACGGCTTCATGTACGGCCGCGCCTTCGACGACCTCGACGGCCACACCTGGGAGGTCATGTGGATGGACCCGGCGGCCGTCCAGGGCTGACCCCCACGGCCCGAACATCCGTGCCAGCATGGGCGGGTGCATCCGACACCCGCCCAGCCGCCCCGTGCCGCCCACGACCGCGAGATAGAGTCCCTCGCCGAGTTCGACCAGGTGGTCGCAGAGCACGGCTCGCTCGCCCAGTTCCGTGTCCAGGCCGTCGACTTGACCGGCCGCACCGCCGCCCTGCTCCGTCTCGACACCACCGGTGCCGTGTTCCTCGGCTGCCCGATGGACGCCGGGGCCGCCGCTCATGTCCGGTCGGCCGGAGCCCTGGTGTTCCCGCCGGTCCCGGGACTGCCCTTCGACCCGTACCGGGGATTCGTCTACACGCCCGACGAGTTGTTCGAGTCGCTGGACGAGGGGTACGAGGCGACGCCGGACGCGCGGGCCTACGCCTGGTTCGAGCGGACCAAGGCCGACGGTGACATCTTCGGTTCGATGCTCCGCGCCGTCCACGACGACTCCGTCTCCGACGCACTGGACGAACTCCTCGTCGGCGCCCGCGTGGTGGGGGTCATGGGCGGCCACGCGATGGCCCGCGGCACCGACGCCTACGCCGGTGCCGCACGGCTCGGCCGGGAGCTGACCCGCGCCGGGTTCACGGTGGCCACCGGCGGTGGGCCGGGCGCGATGGAGGCGGCCAACCTCGGCGCCTACGCCGCCCCGTTCGCCGACGGCATGCTCGACGACGCGCTCCGGCTGCTCGCCAAGGCCCCCTCGTTCCGGCCGTCCGTCACGGACTGGGCGCGGGCCGCCTTCGAGGTGCGTGAACGCTGGCCGGACGGCGGTGTGTCGGTGGGCATCCCCACCTGGTTCTACGGCCACGAGCCGCCGAACGCCTTCGCCGGGCACATCGCCAAGTACTTCGCCAACGCCACCCGCGAGGACGGCCTGCTGGCCCGCTCCACCGCCGGGGTGGTGTTCCTGCCGGGCGCCGCCGGGACCGTGCAGGAGATCTTCGACAACGCGACACCCAACTACTACGGGTCGCGCGGCGAGCCGACCCCGATGGTGCTCGTGGACGGCGGGCACTGGACGAAGGAACTGCCGGCCTGGCCGTTGCTCCGGTCGCTGGCGCGGGGACGGGAGATGGAGTCCCGTATCGCCCTCGTTGACCGGATCGAGCAGGCGCCGGAGGCGATCAAACGTCTGGGCGGTTAATAAGCGGGCAAAGTCAACGGTTGTTGACGGCATATGCGTTGACACTACTTATGGAGCGCTTATAAACCTGTGAGCCTCCCGGGGGCGCAGGGGCCTCACCTCATCGTCGCCCCAACGCCCCCACAACCCCCCGCAATTGCACTCTGTAAAGGACAAACGTTGTCCATGACTCGCCGTAGCGTACGCCGTTCCGTGCACCTCCTGGGTGTCGCCTCCGGGTCGACGGCGCTGGTGCTGGGCCTGGCCGGTTCCGCCCTGGCCTGCAACATCAAGGACTTCTCCGCCGAAGCCAAGTGCGAAGGCGACAAGGGCGTCATCGTCGTCACCGACACGGACGCCTCCGCCAAGGACGCCACCATCACCGTCTTCCTCAAGGGTGTCGGCGGCATCGAGACGAAGGTCGGCGAGAAGCCGGTCACGGGCTCGAAGGAGGGCGCCCGGATCACCTTCGCGGAGGACTGGAAGCCGAGCGCCACCTACCGGGTGCACGTCAAGGCCGACAAGGCCGTCGACGAGGACATCCGGCCCGACCTGGTGACCCCGTCCACCGCCTGCAAGACGGAGAGCAAGCCCCCCACGCCGACGGCGAGCACGACGACGCCGTCGCCGTCCCCGTCCAAGTCCGAATCCGCCCCCGCCGAGCCGGCGACCCCGGCCCCGTCGGCCTCGGAGTCCAGCTCCGCCCCCGCGGCCCCCTCGAACAACGCGCCGTCCCCGGCGGTCGGTGACTCGAACCTCGCCGAGACCGGCGCGAGCAGCAACACCGGTCTGATCGCGGGCGTCGCGGCGGCTCTGGTCGTCGTCGGCGGTGGCGCGGTCTGGCTCGGCATGCGCCGCCGTGGCGCGAGCCGCAACGGCTGACGCCGGGCACCGTGCAGCGCCCGGAACGAGGGCGCGTGTACACCACTTGACGTCCGATCCGGACAGTGCGCCGCGGCCCGTCCCCCTATCCCCAGGGGACGGGCCGCGGTCGTACCCGGGCCGGCACGCATCGGCCCGACTGCCCGCCGGCCGTGACGTGCGGATATCAGTCCAGCACGACGATCTCGGCCGCGTCGAACTCCACGCCGACCGAGGTGCCGGGCTCCGGCGCGTCCCGCAGCGTGCAGGCCGCCTCCAGGCGCGGGCCGTCCTGCGGCTTGAGGCGGACGGCTACATGGGTGCCCCGGAAGGTGCGGGCGGTCACCGTGCAGGGCAGGCCCTGGTCGGCCGGCACGAGACGGACCCCGGCGGGGCGGACGAGGACCGTGCGGCCGCCCTGTGCGGAGCCGTCGGGCACGGGCAGCTTGCCCCACGGGCTGTCGGCGACCGTCCCGGCGACGGTGGCCGGGACCACGTTCTCGAAGCCGAGGAAGCGGGCCACGAACCCGTCGGCGGGCCGCTGCCACACCTCGACCGGCGTCCCGGACTGCGCGATCCGCCCGTCCCGCATCACCACCACCCGGTCGGCCAGCGCGAACGCCTCGCCCTGGTCGTGGGTCACGGCGAGCACGGTCGTGCCCAACCGGCCGAACAGCTCCCGCAGTTCGACCACCAGCCGTTCGCGCAGCGAGCGGTCGAGCTGGCCGAGGGGCTCGTCCAGCATGAGCAGCCGGGGCCGGGGCGCGAGCGCCCGGGCGAGGGCCACGCGCTGCTGCTCGCCGCCGGACAGGGAGGCCACGGCCCGCCGGGCGGCCCCCGGCAGCCCGACCAGCTCCAGCAACTGGCCCACCTCGCAGCCCCGTTCGCCCTTGGTCACGCCGTGCATGCGCAGCCCGAACGCCACGTTCGCGCCGACGTCCCGCTGTGGGAAGAGCTGGTGGTCCTGGAACATCAGACCCACGCCCCGCTTGTGAGCGGGCACGCCCGACTGGTCCCGGCCGTCGAGCAGCACCCGTCCAAAGTCCAGTCGCTGCAGGCCGGCGACGGCCCGCAGCAGCGTCGACTTCCCGCTGCCGCTGGGCCCGAGCACACACACCACCTCGTGCTCGGCGACCTCCAGGCCGACCGCGTCGAGCACGGGCCGCCCACCGAAGCGCACGGTCGCGGCGTCCAGGGCCAGCAGCATCAGAACTCCCCCGTACGGTCGGTGCGCAGCCGCTCCAGGATCAGCAGCGCGGCGGCGCACACCACCATCAGAATGGTCGAAAGGGCCATCGCCTGGCCGTAGTTGAGGTCCCCGGGACGGCTCAGCAGCCGGGCCACGGCGACCGGGAGCGTGGGGTTGTCGGGCCGGGCGATGAACACGGTCGCCCCGAACTCGCCGAGCGACACCGCGAACGCGAACCCGGCCGCGACCAGCAGCGCCCGCCGCACCAGCGGCAGATCCACCTCCCGCCACACCCGCCAGGGCGAGGCCCCGAGCACCGCCGCCGCCTCCCTGAGCCGGGCGTCCACCGCCCGCAGCACGGGCAGCATGGTCCGTACGACGAAGGGGGCGCCGACCAGCGACTGGGCGAGCGGCACCAGGATCCAGGACTGGCGCAGGTCCAGCGGCGGCTCGTCGAGTGCGATCAGGAAGCCGAAGCCGACGGTCACGGCGGAGACCCCGAGCGGCAGCATCAGCAGCGCGTCGAAGCCCCGCACCAGCCGGCCGGCGTCCCGGCGGGCCAGCGCCGCCGCGGCGAGCCCGCCGATCACGACGGCGATGGCGGTGGCGGCGACGGCGTACTGGAGTGAGGTCCACACCGCGTGCACGGGCGCGACCAGGAACGTACCGCCGTCGGAGCGGGTCAGCGCGCGGTAGTAGCCGAGGCCGGGTGCGTCCAGCGAGCGGCGGACGAGCACGGCCAGCGGCAGCACCAGGAGCAGGGCGATGGTCAGGACGACCCCGGCCAGCAGCGCCCACTGCCCGGCCCCGCGCGGCCGGCGGGCGGTCACCGCGGCGTCGACCAGGCGCAGGGCGGTCTCCCGCCGCCGTACCGTCCAGGCGTGCACGGCGAGGATCGCGCCGACCGCGGCGAACTGGACGAGGGTGAGGACGGCGGCCGTGGACAGGTCGAAGACCTCGGAGGTCTGCCGGTAGATCTCGACCTCGAGGGTGGAGAAGGTGGGACCGCCGAGGATCTGCACCACACCGAACGAGGTGAAGGTGAACAGGAACACCATCAGGGCGGCGGCGGCCACGGCCGGAGCGAGCGCGGGCAGGGTGACCTTGCGCCAAGCCGTCAGCGGGGAGGTGCCCAGCATGCGTGCGGCCTCCTCCTGCCGGGGATCGAGCTGGGCCCACAGCCCGCCGACGGTGCGGACGACGACCGCGAAGTTGAAGAAGACGTGCGCCAGCAGGATCGCCCACACCGTGGTGTCCAGCCGTACGCCCCACAACTGGTCCAGCAGCCCACGCCGTCCGACCACCGCCAGGAAGGCGCTGCCGGCGACGACGGTCGGCAGCACGAACGGAACCGTGACGACGGCCCGCAGCACCTGCTTGCCCGGGAAGTCGAGGCGGGCGAAGACGTAGGCGGCGGGCAGCGCGAGCAGCAGGGTGAGGGCGGTGGAGGCGAGCGCCTGCCAGGTGGTGAACCACAGCACGTGCCGGATGTCCGGCTGCGCGACGACGTCCGCGATCCGCCCGAACCGCCAGGCGCCGTCCACCTTCAGCCCGCGCGCCACGATCGCGGCCACCGGCCAGGCGAAGAACAGCGCGAAGAACGCGACGGGCAGGGCCATGAGCCCGAGCCGCGCCGCGCTCCCGCGCGTACCCCCCTTGCGGGCGGCTACTTCAGTACGAGCGAGGTCCACGACTTGACCCACTGGTCACGGTTGGCGGCGATCTTCTCGGGGGCCATGGTCTCGGGGTTCTCGGCGGCCGGACCGTACTCGGTGAACTCGGCGGGCACCTCGGCGCCCTGCACCACCGGGTAGACGTACATGTTCACCGGCATGTCCTCCTGGAACTCCTTGGAGATCAGGAAGTCGAGGAACGCCTTGGCACCCTCGGGGTTCTTCGCGTTGCCGAGCAGCCCGGCGAACTCGATCTGCCGGAAGCAGGTGGCGGTGGCGACGCCGGTCGGGGCGGTGCTGGGCCTCTTCTTGGCGTAGAGCACCTCGGCGGGCGGCGAGGAGGCGTACGACACGACGAGCGGGCGGTCACCGCCGGCCTCCTTGCCGCCGGTGGAGCCGGAGAACTCCTGGGTGTAGGCCTGCTCCCAGCCGTCGACCACCTTGACGCCGTTGGCCTTGAGCTTCTTCCAGTAGTCCTGCCACCCGTCGTCACCGTATGCGGCGGCGCTGCCGAGCAGGAAGCCGAGGCCCGGCGAGGAGGTGGCGGCGTTCTCGGTGACCAGGAGGTTCTTGTACGCGGGCTTGACGAGGTCCGCGAAGGTCCGCGGCGGGGTCAGCTTGTGCTCGCTGAACCAGGCCTTGTCGTAGTTGACGCAGATGTCGCCGTGGTCGACGGGCGTGGCCCGGTGCTTGTCCTTGTCGAGCTGGTACGAGGCGCCGACCTTGTCGAGGCCCTTGGCCGTGTACGGCTGGAACAGCCCGTTGTCGAGGGCGCGGGAGAGCAGGCTGTTGTCGACGCCGAAGAAGACGTCGCCCTGCGGGTTGCCCTTGGTGAGGATGGCCTTGTTGACGGCCTGGCCGGCGTCGCCGTCCTTGAGGACCCTGAGCTTGTAGCCGGACCGCTTCTCGAAGTCGCGCTGCACCTTCTTGGAGATGGCCCACGAGTTGTGGCTGACCAGGGTCACGGTCTTGGAGTCCGCGGACGACTTGCCGTCGCCGGAACCGCACGCGGACAGGCTGATCAGGCCGAGCCCGACCGCCACGGCCACGAAGGTCTTGTTCTGCACTGGATGTCCTCCTGGGGTTGGCCAGGAAGAGACGCGGCCCTGCCCGGGCTCCGCGAGGAAGACCCGGGCAGGGCGCAACAGCTTGAGTGATGACCGAACTTCCTACCCGGAATGACCTGGGCGAGGTTCAGAGGGTCTGCGGCCCTGTCCGCCGCACTCTCAGCGCTGTGGCGCTCCCCTGTCGGAATATGAAGATGTGTGGACCCGGCAAGATTACCGCTCGGTGGCCGCGAGCAGATTACCGCTCGGTGGCCGCGAGCTGGCCACAGGCTCCGTCGATCTCCTGACCACGGGTGTCCCGGATGGTGACGGGCACACCATGGGCCGCGATGGCCTCCACGAACGCCTTCTCGTCCTCGGGCCGCGAGGCGGTCCACTTCGAGCCCGGCGTCGGGTTCAGCGGGATGAGATTGACGTGCACGGGCTTGCCCTTGAGCAGCCGGCCGAGCCGGTCACCGCGCCACGCCTGGTCGTTGATGTCGCGGATGAGGGCGTACTCGATCGACAGCCGCCGCCCGCTCTTCTCGACGTACTCGAACCCGGCGTCCAGCACCTCGCGCACCTTCCACCGCGTGTTCACGGGGACGAGGGTGTCGCGCAGCTCGTCGTCGGGGGCGTGCAGGGAGATCGCGAGCCGGCACTTGAAGCCCTCGTCGGCGAACCGGTGGATGGCCGGCACGAGCCCGACGGTGGAGACGGTGATCCCGCGCTGGGACAGGCCGAGCCCGTCCGGCGCCGGGTCGGTCAGCGCGCGGATGGCACCGACGACCCGCTTGTAGTTGGCGAGCGGCTCGCCCATCCCCATGAAGACGATGTTGGACAGCCGCGCCGGACCACCCGGCACCTCTCCGTCCCGCAGGGCCCGCATGCCGTCCACGATCTGGTGGACGATCTCGGCGGTGGACAGATTCCGGTCCAGACCCGCCTGTCCGGTGGCGCAGAACGGGCAGTTCATCCCGCATCCGGCCTGCGAGCTGATGCACATGGTCACGCGGTCCGGGTACCGCATGAGGACGGACTCGACGAGGGTCCCGTCGAACAGCCGCCACAGCGTCTTGCGGGTGGTTCCCTCGTCGGTGGACAGATGCCGCACGACGGTCATCAGCTCCGGGAACAGCGCTTCCTGGAGCTTGGCGCGCGAACCGGCGGGGATGTCGGTCCACAGCTCCGGGTCGTGCGCGTACCGCGCGAAGTAGTGCTGCGAGAGCTGCTTGGCACGGAACGGCTTCTCACCGATCTCGGCCACCGCGTCCTTGCGCTCGGCGGGCGAGAGGTCGGCGAGATGCCGCGGCGGCTTCTTGGCTCCGCGCGGCGCGACAAAAGTGAGTTCTCCGGGCTTAGGCATGGCGCTACCAGTGTCGCAGATCCACTGGGGTGACCTGCGGGGGTCGCCGGCTACGACTGTCGTTGGCAGGCGTCACAGGTGTCGTTGGCAGGCGCCACCGGTCGGTGCCGAGCGCTCTCGGACGGCCCGGGGACCGCCCAGGGGCGCTCACTCGTCGTCCGTCAGCCACTCGTCGAGCCGGACCCTGACCTGGTGGTTGTCAGCGTGCCAGAAGACCACACCGCTGACGTGGGCTCCGAGGGGCGGGAGGTCCATCCCCTGCGGCATGGCCGTGATCTCCGCCAGGGCTATGGCGTCCGGCACACCATCCATACGTATGAAGACCCCGAAGGGCTGCCGACCGACGACCTCACCGGTGATCCGGCTCCCGACAGGCAGCGCCGCGACGACTGCCGTCCAGCTCTTCAGGACCACGTCCACGACCGGCACCTCACGCCCCGTGGGCCAGGCGTACTCATCCATCGCCAGATCATGACGCAGCGAAGCACCTGGAAGGCGCCGGGTGTGCTCACTGGCGCATATCCCTTGGCCTAGGGTTCCCCGGCCGCCAAGGTCGAAATTCCGGCACCTTCGACACGCATCCGACAGAAATGGAAGGTTCGCTCACCAGGTCACCGGCAGGGTTCTCGGGCCGCGGATCAGGCCTCGGCGTTGAAATTCGACCTCCCTCGGAGGTACGGCCAGCCGGATGCCGGGGAAGCGGGTCAGGACGGAGCTGATCATGATCTCCGCCTCCATGCGGGCCATGACGGCGGCCAGGCAGTGGTGTGGGCCGTGACCGAACGCCACGGGGGAAGCGCCCTCCCGGTCGAAGTCCAGGGCGTCGGGGGCGGGGAACACCCCGGGGTCGCGGTTGGCGGCGAGATAGGCGTTGTAGACCACGTCACCGGCGCGAATCAACCGGCCACGGACCTGCACGTCCTCGGTGGCGATCCGGGGAATGCCGACGCCGTTGCGGTGCGGGACGTAGCGGAACAGCTCCTCCACGGCACTCGGCAGCAGTTCCGGATCACGGCGCAGCCGGTCCAGTTGCCCGGGGTGGGTGAGCAGCGCGTACATCATCGAACCGCTGTTGTTGCGGACCGCGTGGCCTCCGCTGACCTGTACGGCGATGGCGAGGGAGATCGCCTCGTCCTCGGTGATCTCGCCCGTCGCCGCGGCCTGCGCCAGCACTCCGGCCAGGTCGTCCCGCGGTTCCGCACGGCGGGTCCGGAGCAGCTCGGTGATCCCGGCGCGAGTGGCCCGCGCGGCCTCCCGGGCGCGTTCCCCCGACTCGGCGCCCGCGGACAGCAGGGCCTCGCCCGTCGCGGCCCACCGGTGCCAGTCCTTCTCCGGCACGCCCAGGAAGTCGCGGATCACGGCGATCGGGAAGGGACCGTGCAGGTGTTCCATGAGGTCGGCCGGGGCGCCGGCGCGTGCCATCCCGTCCAGCAGCTCGGCGGCCCTGCGCTCCGCCGACGGGCGCAGCCGCCGCATGCTTTCGCCGGTGAACGCGCGGGCGACGACCCTGCGCAGCAGCGTGTGCCGGGGCGGGTCGATGTACTGCAGACCGGCGGTCTGCGAGGCCACCGGCACCGGGCGCATGGCGGTGACGTCGCGGCCGACGACCTGGGCCCGGGAGAAGCGCGGATCGGAGGTGACGAAGCGGACGTCGTCGTACCGCGTGACCAGCCAGGCCCAGCCCTGCCCGTGCGGCAGCCTGATCCGGGCCACCGGCTCCTCGCTCAACAGCTCGTCGAGGAACGGATCGGGGTCGAGCGCGGGCAGGTCGTCGACGGGCCAGAACCTCACCGGCGGTGCGGGCGGCCCGGGGGCCCGGCCCGGGGTGGGCGGCCCGAGCGTCCGGTCCGGGATGGGCGGCCCGAGCGTCCGGCCCGGGGCGGGCGGCCCGAACGTCCGGCCCGGTGTGGCCGGGTCCGCCGGGGGCGGGGCGGAGTCTAGGGGCATCGGGCACACTCCCTGCTGCATCACCGGGCGGCGGTGGCAGCACCGCCCTGTGAAGGAGTCTGCCGCGCACCGACCTCGGCCGCCGATTCGTGCTGCGGCATCCGAGTACGGCTCCGGGTACGGCGTCCGAGTACGACTCCCGTGCGACGGATCCAGGTGCCCGCTCCCGGGTGCGGCTCCCGCGTGCCGGCTCCGGGCGCAGCAGCCGAGTACGACTCCCGCAGCACGGATCCAGGTGCCCGCTCCCGAGTACGGCTCCCGCATGCCGGCTCCACGCGCAACAGCCGAGGACGACTCCCGCATCAAGGATCCAGGTGCCGGATCCCGGGTGCGGCTCCCGCGTGCCGGCTCCGGGCGCGGCGGCCAGGTGCGGCTCCCGTGCCCAGCGTCCGCGGCTCCCGGGCGCGGCGTCCATGCCTCCGAGTGCGGCTTCTCCGCGGGCCGCTCCTCGGGGCCGGGGCGGGTCCGGATACGGCGTCGGGCCCCCGTCCTGTGTTCAGGACGGGGGCCCGTAAGCCTTGCGGCGAGCAGTTCACTCGGAGTCGACGGCACTCCTGTTCCGCTACCGCGGGCCGCTGCCCGGTGAGGTCACCGCGGTCCGGCAGCCTCAGCGGCCGGAACCCGGCCCGGCGTCAGCTGCTGCCGACGAACACGACCATCAGCAGCCAGACCACCGGTGCCGTGGGCAGGAGCGAGTCCAGGCGGTCCATGATTCCGCCGTGGCCGGGGAGCAAGGTGCCCATGTCCTTGATGCCCAGGTCCCGCTTGATCATGGATTCGCCGAGGTCACCCAGCGTGGCGCTGGCCGCGACCGCGAGGCCGAGCAGCAGGCCCTGCCACCAGGAGCCGTCGTCGATCAGGTACTGCATGCACAGCGCGCCCGCGACCATCGCGAACAGCACCGCGCCCAGCAGGCCCTCGCGGGTCTTGCCGGGGCTGATGCGCGGGGCGAGCTTGTGCTTGCCGAAGCGCCAGCCGACCGCGTAGGCGCCGGTGTCGCTGACGACCGTCAGCAGCAGGAAGGTCAGCACCCGCCAGGGGCCGTCGTCGGCGGTGAGCAGCAGCGCGACGAACGTCGCCAGGAAGGGTACGTAGAACGCGGCGAACACGCCGGCCGTGACGTCCTTCAGGTAGCCCTCCGGTGCTTCCGTCATGCGCCAGACCAGGACGGCGAGGGCGGTGAGGGCCATGGCGATCCACGCGCCCTCGGCGCCGCGTACATAGCCGGCGACGACCATGGCCGCACCGCCGACCGCGAGCGGCACGAGCGGTGCCTTGATGCCCTTGCGCTCCTGGAGCCTGCTGGTCAGCTCCCACAGCCCGACGACGACGGCGATCGCTATGACGCCGACGAACACGGCCTTGACGATGAACAGGGACGCGACGATCAGCACACCGAGCCCGACCCCGACCCCTATGGCCGCGCTCAGGTCACGGCCCGCGCTCTTCTTCTGCGGCGCCGGCGGCGTCTGCGGGACGTCGGACATGGGCTCCGGGTTCTGGGTCTCGGCCGGGAGTTCCCGGGCCTGGAACGTCTCGTCTCGGAACAAGGGGCCACTCAGCCGGGCGGCCCCCCGGTCGTCGTCCTGGTCTCCGCCGTACGCGGGTGCGCCGGGCGCGATGGGCATGGGGCGAGTCTGCTGCGCCTCAGGCGCATCGTACGCGGGACCCGCCGGGGCAGCCCCCTGGACAGGCCCACCAGCGGTGGGCCCCCAGTACGCGGCCTGCCCCACCGATGGCGGCGCCCCCCAGGAAGAGTCGCTCATCAGACTTCGAGCAGCTCCGCTTCCTTGTGCTTGAGGAGCTCATCCACCTGGGCGACGTACTTCGCCGTCAGGTCGTCCAGCTCCTTCTCCGCACGGCGGCCCTCGTCCTCGCCGGTCTCGCCATCCTTGATCATCTTGTCGATGGCGTCCTTGGCCTTGCGCCGCACCGAGCGGATGGAGACCTTGGCGTCCTCACCCTTGCCCTTGGCGACCTTGATGTACTCGCGGCGGCGCTCCTCGGTCAGCTCGGGGAACACCACACGGATGATGTTGCCGTCGTTGCTGGGGTTGACGCCCAGGTCGGAGTCGCGGATCGCCTGCTCGATGTTGCGCAGCGCGCTCTTGTCGAACGGGGTCACGACCGCCATGCGCGGCTCCGGCACGGAGAACGAGGCCAGCTGGTTGATCGGCGTCGGGGCACCGTAGTAGTCGGCCACGATCTTGTTGAACATCGCCGGGTGCGCACGGCCGGTGCGGATCGCGGCGAAGTCCTCCTTGGCGACCACGACGGCCTTCTCCATCTTCTCCTCGGCCTCGAGGAGGGTCTCTTCGATCACCACTTGCTCCTGCGTGTCTTGAGTAAGGCCCGGCTGCGGTTCCTCTGTCGGGGCGGCGGCCGGCTGCGTCGCGTCTTCTTCCTGCACGGTTCCCGACCGGCAGGACATTGTCCATCCCCCGGCCAGGGCGCGTCCCGTCCGTCCCTCGGACAGGTGGCGTACCCCGGGCTACGGGGACATACCGGTCAGTCCCGGCTGCCCTGGTCACCCACCAGCGTGCCGATCTTCTCACCCTTGACGGCGCGGGCGATATTGCCCTCCGCGAGGAGCTCGAAGACGAGGATCGGGAGCTTGTTGTCACGGCACAGCGTGATGGCGGTGGCGTCGGCGACCTTGAGGTCACGGGTGATGACCTCGCCGTAGCCGAGCGCGTCGAACTTGACGGCGTCGGGGTTGGTCTTGGGGTCGGAGTCGTAGACCCCGTCCACGCCGTTCTTGCCCATGAGCAGCGCCTCGGCGTCGATCTCCAGGGCGCGCTGGGCCGCGGTGGTGTCGGTGGAGAAGTAGGGCATGCCCATTCCGGCGCCGAAGATGACCACGCGGCCCTTCTCCAGGTGGCGCACGGCGCGCAGCGGGATGTACGGCTCGGCGACCTGGCCCATGGTGATGGCGGTCTGCACGCGGGACTGGATGCCTTCCTTCTCCAGGAAGTCCTGGAGGGCGAGGCAGTTCATCACGGTGCCGAGCATGCCCATGTAGTCGGAGCGGGCGCGGTCCATGCCGCGCTGCTGGAGTTCGGCGCCGCGGAAGAAGTTGCCGCCGCCGATGACGACCGCGATCTCGGCCCCGTCGCGCACCACGGCCGCGATCTCGCGGGCCATCTTGTGCACCACATCCGGGTCGACGCCCAGGCCCCCGCCACCGGAGAAGGCCTCTCCGGACAGCTTCAGCAGAAACCGGCCGCGCACTTTGCCGTCGTCGCTCTTCTGGGCCTTGGTGGTCATGGGGATCCCGCCTCTTTCATGTGTTGCACATACGAAGAAGGCCATTGCCGATGGGGTCGCTTTTCGCTCCCATGCGCGGCAATGGCCTCCTCGTCAGATCTGCTGCCGTCCGCTCCACGCCGGGGTGCGGCGGTGTGCGCGGGCGACTGCGGTCGACCCTACCGGGAATTCCTCGGGGGTTTTCCCGTGGGTCACGCGTCGATCGCGGTACGGACTCAGATGCCGACCTTGATGCGCGAGAAGCGCTTCAGGGTGACACCGGCCTCGTCCAGAACCTTCTGGACCGACTTCTTGTTGTCGAGCGCGTACGGCTGGCCGAGCAGCGTGGCGTCCTTGAAGAAGCCGTTGACACGACCCTCGACGATCTTGGCGATCGCGGCCTCGGGCTTGCCCTCGGCGCGGGTGGTCTCCTCGGCGATGCGACGCTCGGACTCGACGACCTCGGCCGGGACCTCGTCCTGGGAGAGGTACTTCGGCGCGAAGGCGGCGATGTGCTGGGCGATGCCCTTGGCGACCTCGGCGTTCGGCTTGTCCAGCTCGACCAGGACACCGATCTGCGGGGGCAGGTCGGGCATGGTGCGGTGCATGTAGGCGAGCACGAAGCCGTCGGAGAACTGCGCGAAGCGGTCCAGGACGATCTTCTCACCGAGGTTGGCGTTGGCCTCGTCCACGAACGCCTGGACGGTCTTGCCGGCCTCGATCTCGGAAGCGAGCAGGGCCTGGATGTCGGCCGGGTTCGTCTTGGCGACGTGCTCGGCGATGGTGTTGGCCACGGCCTGGAACTTCTCGCCCTTGGCGACGAAGTCCGTCTCGCACTTCAGCTCGACCAGAACACCGGAGGAGTTGTCGTCGGCGATGATGGAGACCACGGCGCCGTTCTCGGCGGAGCGGCCCTCACGCTTGGCGACGCCCTTCTGGCCCTTGATGCGCAGCGCCTCGACGGCCTTCTCGACGTTGCCCTCGGCCTCGTCCAGCGCCTTCTTGCAGTCCATCATGCCGGCGCCGGTCAGCTCACGGAGCTTCTTGACGTCGGCGGCGGTGTAGTTCGCCATGAGTCTGTGAGTCTTTCTCGAAGTCTGGAAGATCTTCTAGGTCCGCACGGTGTGCGTTCCACCTGGAGTAGCGCGGTTCGCGTACGTCGTGCCGACCTACGGGTGAACAGCGGGGGCGGACTTCACCGCGCCGGAGGCGCCGTGAGGTGCAGTGCCGCCCCCGCCGTCGAACGCTGACGGACCGGTGTCAGGCCTGCTCGCCCTCGGCGGCCTTCTCGCCCTCGGCCGGAGCGGCCTCGGCAGCCGGAGCAGCCTCGGCGGCCGGAGCGGCGTCGGCGGCCGGAGCAGCCTCGGCGGCCGGAGCAGCCTCGGCGGCCGGAGCCTCGTCCTTCTTCTCACCCTCGAGCAGGTCGCGCTCCCACTCGGCGAGCGGCTCGCCCGCGGCCTTCTCGCCCTTGTCACCGGTGGCGACGCGCGAGCGGGAGATGAGGCCCTCGGCGACGGCGTCGGCGATCACGCGGGTGAGCAGGGTGACGGAGCGGATCGCGTCGTCGTTGCCCGGGATCTTGTAGTCGACCTCGTCGGGGTCGCAGTTGGTGTCGAGGATGGCGACGACCGGGATGTTGAGCTTCCGGGCCTCGCCGACCGCGATGTGCTCCTTCTTGGTGTCCACGATCCAGACGGCGCTGGGCACCTTCTGCATCTCGCGGATACCACCGAGGGTCTTCTCCAGCTTGGCCTTCTCGCGCGAGAGCACGAGAAGCTCCTTCTTGGTCAGACCGGACGCGGCGACGTCCTCGAAGTCGATCTGCTCGAGCTCCTTGAGGCGCTGCAGACGCTTGTAGACGGTCGAGAAGTTGGTGAGCATGCCGCCCAGCCAGCGCTGGTTGACGTAGGGCATGCCGACGCGGGTGGCCTGCTCGGCGATGGCCTCCTGCGCCTGCTTCTTCGTGCCGACGAACATGACCGTGCCGCCGTGGGCGACGGTCTCCTTGACGAACTCGTAGGCGCGGTCGATGTACGACAGCGACTGGAGCAGGTCGATGATGTAGATGCCGTTACGCTCGGTGAAGATGAAGCGCTTCATCTTCGGGTTCCAGCGACGGGTCTGGTGACCGAAGTGGACGCCGCTCTCCAGCAGCTCCCGCATCGTGACGACGGCCATGGCCGTATCTCCTTGGTGTTCTCGGTTGTGCCGCGTCCGCCGGACGGCGGTCGCGCCTGACGCCCGCGATGCGCCGTGCCGCGAAGGACCGAGAGGCGCTTGGTACGAACCGTTGCCGGCTGCCGTACCGGGGCGTGCGAAGTCGACCCGGTGACCCGGATCGCCAGAAGAAGTGTACGGGACCGGCGAGGCAGCGGGTGACGGCACTGTCCACAACCGGCGAGTAGTCCACAGGCCGCCGCCCTGATCGGCGGGGTGCGGGACGGTTCTCCCATGCGACGGGTGATGCGACGTACGGCTTTGTGGACGGCCTTGCCGCTGGGCTGGGCGGTGATCGCGCTCATGCCCCTGGCCTGGGCCGGCCCCCCGCCTCCGGCACCGCCGGCGCCCCCACCGCCCCGGGCCCCGGCCATCGGCCGCGCCTGGCCGGTCGGCGTCCGCCCGCCCGTCCTGCGGGGCTGGGAGCCGCCGACCACGGTCTACGGGGCGGGGCACCGGGGAGTGGATCTCGGCGCGCCGGCCGGAGCACCGGTGCGGGCGGTGGCCGCCGGCCGGGTGTTCTTCGCCGGGCGGGTGGCCGGGCGGGGCGTGGTGTCGGTGGCCCTGGCGGGCACGGATCTGCGCGTGACGTACGAGCCGGTACGCCCTTCGGTGGAGAAGGGGGACCGCGTGGCCGCGGGCGAGGTGGTGGGGGCGGTGGAGCCGGGCGGGGCCCACTGCGGGACGGCGACGTGCGTCCACTGGGGCCTGTTACGCGGTCAGACCTATCTGGACCCGCTGTCCCTGCTGCCACCGTGGCTGCTGAACAGCGGGCCGTCGAGGCTGCTGCCGGTCATGCCGTAGCCGTGGGGCGCCGAGACTGCTGCCGGTCATGCCCCAGCCATGGGGCGCCGGGGCTGGTCGCGCGGTTTCCTTCACCCCTTCGGGGCACTGCCGCGGCCTGCCGGTCAGCCCTTCACACCCCGCAGAGCCATGGCCACGGCCGCGTCGGTGATGTCCACGGGGTCCTCGGCCGCCCCCAGCTCGATCCGCCGGACCGCCGCGTCCACGATGCCCTGGAGGAGCATCGCCGCGAGCCGGGGCTCCCCGTGCCCCAGCTCCCCCAACGCCTCGACGATCATCGCGACGAGCCCCCCGTGGGCCGCGCGGATCTTCTCGCGGGCGCCGGCGTCCAGCTCGCTCGCGGAGATGGCCACGACCGCCCGGTGCCGCCGGTCCCCGACCAGCGCCAGCTGCTGCCGCACATACGCCTCGATCTTGCCCTCGGCCGAGTCGGCACGCTCCATCGCCGCCTCGACCTCCGCCGCCCACAGCGGGAAGTCGACCTCACACAGCTCCTCGACCACGGCAGCCCGCGACCGGAAGTACTCGTACACGGACGACCGCGCCAGTCCCGTCCGCTCGGCCAGCGCGGGGAAGGTCAGCGCTTCCGTCCCACCCTCGGACAGCAGGGACCGAGCCGCGTCCAGCAGGGCGGCTCGCTGCATCGACCGGTGTTCGGCCACGGAGGCCGCTCGAATCCTTGGCACGTCGACCACTTTACGGACACGCCATCCCGAAAGGGAGCACTCACCGACCGAAGCTCGCGAGCTTGGCCCGCAGCTGGAGCACGGACTTGGTGTGGATCTGGCTGACCCGGCTCTCGGTGACCCCGAGCACGTTGCCGATCTCGGCGAGGGTGAGCCCTTCGTAGTAGTACAGGGTGACCACGGTCTTCTCCCGCTCGGGCAGCGTGTTGATCGCCCGGGCCAGGAACCGCCGCAGCTCCCGGTCCTCGGCCACCTCCACCGGATTGTCGGCGGCGGTGTCCTCCAGGGTGTCCATCAGGCTGAGCCGGTCCCCGCCCTCGCCGCCGACGTGCAGCAGCTCCTCCAGGGCGACCACGTTGGCCAGCGACAACTGGCTGAACACCGCGTGGAGTTCGTCGACCTCCATGCCCAGCTCGACGGCGACCTCCCCCTCCGTCGGCGTCCGCCGCAGCCTCGCCTCCAGGGTGGCGTAGGCGCGCTCGACGTTGCGCGCCTTCTGCCGGACCGAGCGGGGGATCCAGTCCAGCGCCCGCAGCTCGTCGATCATCGCGCCGCGGATCCGGGTGATCGCGTACGTCTCGAACTTGATCTCCCGGTCGATGTCGAACTTCTCGATCGCGTCGATCAGCCCGAAGACCCCCGAGGAGACGAAGTCGGCCTGCTCCACGTTGGGCGGCAGTCCGACGCTCACCCGGCCCGCCACGTACTTGACCAGCGGCGAGTAGTGCAGGATCAGCTGCTCCCGCAGCCGGTCGTCCCCCGTCGCCTTGTACGACCGCCACAGCTCGTCGAGCGTCGAGGGGGCGGGCGGTCGCACGCTGCCACCGTCGCGGGCGGTGGGGGGGACCGCCGCCCGGTCGGACCCGGAGGTGTGCTGGGGCATTCGTCGCCTTGTGCCGTTCTGCCGTGAAGTGCCGTGAAGTGCCGTGAAGTGGGAGGGACTGAGGTGCGTGCGGGGAAGTGGGCTGACTGGGTGAGGTGTCGGTCTGGTGCCGGGTTGGCCGGTCTGCGCCGCCACCGTCGTGAGCGTAGCGTGACTGAGGAGTCGCGGTGTGCGAACAGCGAGGCTCCACCCCTGCGCGGGGGGCTCGCGCCGGGCGTGTGACCGCGCTCGGCGGCTCGCTCTCCGTGACCGGCCTCAGCCGCCAACTCCGGGAAACGCCAAGGGCGTCGGGGATTCCCCCGGACGGCCGAACACGGTCGGTCAGCACGGGCGGCGACCGGTCCGGACCGAGATCAACGCCTGGCGTGTCAACTTCCAGCCATCGCCGTGTCGTTCGACGTACCCAAGTGCTCGGAGTTCGTACAGTCTCGCGATCGCCTCGTCCCGGGTGGTCCGCGCGCCGAGCGCGATCTCCTCGGCGGGGGCCGCGCGGTTGCCGGGCAGGGCGGCGAGCACGCTGCGGGCGGCCGGTTCCAGCAGGTCACGCGGGAGAACCGGGCCCCGCCGGACCGGTGCGAGGTCGCCCATGTCGCCCACGAGTTCGATGACTTCCGCGGCATCGGTGACCAGGGTGGCCTCCGCGCGGAGCAGTTCGTGGACGCCGGCGGACAGGGCGCTGGTGACCGGTCCGGGCACGCCCATGGTGAACCGGCCGAGGCGCTGCGCGGCCCGCGCGGTGGCCAGCGAGCCGCTGCGG
Organism: Streptomyces musisoli; assembly: GCF_016741855.1. Taxonomy (GTDB): domain Bacteria; phylum Actinomycetota; class Actinomycetes; order Streptomycetales; family Streptomycetaceae; genus Streptomyces; species Streptomyces musisoli. The sequence goes on from NZ_JAERRH010000011.1 coordinate 122,148, forward strand.
CGGGCGGCCTCCACGACGACGGTGCCCCTGGTCAGAGCGGCGATCACCCGGTTGCGGAGGATGAACCGGCTGGGTGTGGGGTGGTCGCCGGGTGGCAGTTCGCCCACCACGAGTCCCTGTTCCGCGATGCGGGTGATCAGTGCGGCGTGGCCGCGCGGGTAGGGCTGGTCGACGCCGCATGCCAGGACGGCGACGGTGGCGCCGCGGGCGGCGAGGGCGCCCCGGTGGGCGGCGCCGTCGATGCCGTAGGCACCGCCCGACACGACGACCCAGCCGCGCTCGGCGAGGCCGGAGGCCAGGGTGGCCGCCGCGTGGGTGCCGTACTCGGTGCAGGCGCGGGCGCCGACCACGGCCACGGAGCGGAGGGCCCACATGCGCAGGTTCGGCCGGCCCCGCACCCACAGCCCCAGGGGCCGCCCGTCCCCGAGGTCGTCGAGCTGGCGGGGCCACTCGCCGTCCCCCGGGCACACGAACCGCGCCCCCGCGGCCCGGGCCACCGCGAGGTCCCGCTCCGGCTCGGCCCGCCCGGCCCGCGCGACGAGCCCCGCCCACCGGGTCCCGCTCACGCCGGGCAGCGCCGCTCTGCCGCACCGCAGCCGCCGCATCACCTCCTCCACGCCGAACTCGCGCACCCACCGCCCGGCGGCCTCGTCCCCCGGCTCGATCACCCGGTTCAGAAAGACCCGCCCGAGCAGTTCGCCGTCAGACCGGGAGCGCCCGGTCACCGGAGCCTCCGCACCACCCGGCCCCGGCCGCCCGGCCGCTTCGGACTCCCGTCCACCGGGCTCCAGCCGCCCAGCCGTCGCAGACTCCCCGCCGCCGGGTCCCGGGTGGCCGACCACCTCGCCCTGCCCACCACCGGCCCCCGGCCGCCCGGCCGCTTCGGACTCCCGTCCACCGGGCGGCCCCTGCTCCTCCGTCCCCGCGGACTCCCGGCGCTCGGTCGGCCCCCGCTCCTGCGTCCCCCCGATTTCCAGGCGACCGGCCAGCCCCTGCTCCCCGGCCGACTCGGCCTCCCAGCGATCGGCCGCCCCCTGCTCCTCCGTCCCCCCGGACTCCCGGCGCTCGGTCGGCCCCCGCTCCCCGGTCACCCCGGGCTCCCGGCGCTCGGCCGGCCGCTGTTCCTCACCTGCCAGCTCCTTCCAGGACGGCGCCGCGGCGGACGCCGGTGCGGAGTTCGAGGGCCCGGTTCACGTCGTTCGCCGAGGGCCGGTCGCGCCCGCCCAGGTCGGCGAGCGTCCAGGCGACGCGGAGGACGCGGTCGAGGCCACGGGCGGTGAGCAGGCCCCGGTCCAGGTCTTCCTCGGCCTTGGCCAGTGCCCCGGGCTGTACGTGCCAGCGGGTGCGCAGTTCGTGGCCGGGGACCTCGCTGTTGGTTCGCCAGGGCAGTCCTTCGTAGCGCCGGGCGGCCCGTTCCCGGGCGAGCCTGACCCGGTCGGCCACGGTGGCCGTCGGTTCCGCTCCGGTGTGCATCCGGAGCAGTTCGGCCCTGGCGACCGGCTCCACGGTGACGCGCAGGTCCACTCGGTCCATGAGGGGGCCGGAGAGCCGGGCGCGGTAGCGCTTGATCGAGGACGGCCTGCACTCACAGACGTCGGCACCCCGCCCGTGCCTGCCGCACGGGCACGGGTTGGCTGCCAGGACCATGAGGAACCTGGCCGGCATCCGCAGTATCCCCGCCGCCCGGGCGATCACGACGTGACCGGATTCGAGGGGCTGACGCAGGGCGTCGAGGACGCTGCTGTGGAACTCGGCTGCCTCGTCCAGGAAGAGGACACCGTGGTGGGCCAGGGACGCCGCGCCGGGCCGGGGCAGGCCGTTCCCGCCGCCGACGAGGGAGGCCATGGTCGCGGAGTGGTGGGGCGCGCAGTACGGGGGTTTGTCGACCAGGGGATGGCCGGGAGGGAGCATGCCGGCCACCGAGTGGACCGCTGTGACCTCCAGTGACTCGGCCCGGCTCAGCTCGGGCAGGAGCCCCGGGAGCCGCTCGGCGAGCATCGTCTTGCCGGCGCCGGGCGGCCCTTTGAAGAAGACGTGGTGCCGGCCGGCCGCCGCGACTTCCAGCGCCGCCCGTGCCGTGTGCTGGCCTGCGACATCGGCGAGGTCGGGGGCGTGCGCGCCGCCGACGGCGCCCGTGCCGAGCCCGGTCCCGGGGAGGGCAAGACCGGCGAGGAAGGGGTCGGGGCGGATGTCTCCCGGCACCGGTTCCTCGTCGGGCACCGGTTCCTCGGTGAGGACGGCGATCAGCTGGCGCAGACTCCGTACGCCCAGCACCGACACGCCCGGCACCAGTGCGGCCTCGGGCGCCGCCGACTCGGGGACGACCACCTGTTCGTATCCCGCGTCCGCCGCGGCGAGGACCGCCGGCAGGATGCCGCGGACCGGCCGCACCCGGCCGTCCAGACCCAGCTCTCCGATCATGACGATGTCGGCGAGCACACGGGGGTCGATCCGTTCGGCCGCGCCGAGGACGGCGGCGGCGACGGCCAGGTCGAAGCCGCTGCCGCTCTTCGGCACCGACGCGGGACTGAGGCCGACGGTGAGCTTCTTGGACGGCCAGGCAGCGCCCGAGTTCACCACCGCCGCCCGCACCCGGTCCCGGCTCTCCGTCAGGCTCTTGTCCGGGAGCCCGACCAGGGTGAAGGCCGCGACGCCGGGTTCGAGGTCGGCCTGGACCTCGACGACCACGCCCTCGACACCGACGAGGGCCACCGAGCACGTACGGGCGAACGCCATTCAGGCCACCCCCCGCACGTGCTCGACGGCCGGGGCGCCCCGGCGGGGCAGGACGACGCCGACGAGGTCGATGCGCACGCCGCCCGGCGGGGTTCCTCCGTGGGCCTGGATCCAGTGTTCGGCGAGCGCCCGGAGCCGGGCCGCCTTCTCCGGTGTGACCGCGGCCATCGGGTGTTCGTAGTCGCCGCCCCTGCGGGTCTTCACCTCGCAGACGACGAGCGCGTCGCCGTCCCGCGCCACGATGTCGATCTCACCGGACCGCCCGCTGCGCCAGTTGCGCTCCAGGATCGTCATGCCGGTCTCGGCGAGCCGCCGCGCGGCCAGGTCCTCGCCGTACTTGCCGATTGCCATTCGTGCGTTCATGTCGGCACCTCCTCAGGCGCCAACCGTCACGCATCCCGTCCCCAGATGTTGATCTTGGTGGACTACTCGGCGGTTGTGGAAAACTCCGTCACCCGAACGGGCAATACCGCACGAAGCCGCAGGTCATCAGCCACCCGGCAGCTCCAGGTCGCTCTTGTTCAGCTCTTCGATGTTCACGTCCTTGAACGTCAGCACGCGAACCTGCTTGACGAAGCGAGCCGGCCGGTACATGTCCCAGACCCAGGCATCGGCCATGGTCACCTCGAAGAACACCTCGCCCTGGACCGAGTGCACCTGCATCTCGTAGTCGTTGGTGAGATAGAAACGCCGCTCGGTCTCGATCACGTATTTGAAGAGACCGACGACGTCTCGGTACTCCCGGTAGAGCTTGAGCTCCATCTCGGTCTCGTACTTTTCGAGGTCCTCGGCGCTCATGGCATGTTCCCCTTCAGCCGTGCGATCCCACCATTGTGCGCCAGTCCCCGGAGCCCTCAGACGATTTCCGTGTCGAGGGTCACGGGTCCGGCCGGGGGACCTTCGACGAGCAGCGTGCGCAGCAGCTCGGCGAGTCTGGTCGGATACACCGTCTCATGTGCCCGGGTCAGTTCCCGGCACGTCCACCAGCGCGCTCCGGCGACGCTGCGCCGCTCCAGCTCCGTCAGCCCCGTCGCCGCGGTGGCCGTCTGGTGCGTACGGGCCAGGTAGTACCACTCGTCCTGGTCCCAGCGGCGGCCCGCGAACGGGAAGGAGCACCGCCGCCGCCAGAGCACGGGCCCCAGCTCGACGTCGGTGATGCCGGTCTCCTCCGCGAGTTCCCGCAGCGCGGCCTCCTCCCGCGTCTCGCTGCCCTCCAGGCCGCCGCCGGGGGTGAACCACCAGTCGTCGGCCGGGTCGTCCGGTTCGTGGCCGTGCAGGAGCAGGATGCGGTCGTCGGGGTCGAGGAGAACCACCCGGGCCACCTTCCGCAGGCCGCCCTCACCCTCGTACGACTCCTCCGCCACCGCACGCAGGCCGCCCTCACCCTCGTACGGCCCCTCCCCGACCGTGCCCGGGCCGCCCTCGCCCTCGTAGTGCTCCTCGGCCGGCCGCGCGGTCTCAGCGGGCACCGGCCGCCCCCGGGCCGGCCGTACGGGTGCGGGAGCGCCTCAGGCGCCCCGCGATCGGGCCGTAGGCGCCACCGCCGAGGACCAGGACCGCGCCGGCCACGATCAGCAGCTCGATCGTGCGCAGCGGACCCGGCCGGGAGAGGGTGCCGAGCGACTCGAAGCCGGTGGGCCGCTCCAGCCCGCCCTTCCAGGGCCAGACGACGGCTTCCACGCGGGCGGAGACCGCGTCGCGGGAGACGGTGCCCTTGGCCGCGTCCGTGAGGTGGGCGGTGGAGTCCAGGGAGCCCTGGCGTTCGTCGCCGAGGAGGAACAGCCGGCCCTCGGGCACGTTCACCGTGCCGAAGTTCTTGATCTCGGCCAGGCTGCCCTTGGGCAGGTACGGCTCGTCGATCTGCTTGCCGTTGACGGTCAGCTTGCCGTCGGTGCAGCAGGAGACGGTGTCGCCGCCGACCGCGACCACGCGCTTGACCACCTTGGCGCCCGTGACCCAGGTCTTGTCCTCGAAGACGACCACGTCACCGCGGCGCACGTCGTCGCCGTCGACGCGCTGAGCCAGCACCCGGTCGCCGGCGTCGATGGTGGGGGCCATGGAGCTGGTGGGCACGGTGTACGGCCGGTAGACCACCGCTCCCCACGCGAATCCGCCCAGGAACAGCACCAGCCCCAGTGCCACGGCCAGTCCGGACAGCCGCTGCCCGAGCCGGCCGCCGCCGGCCTGTGCCGTGCCGGTGCCGCCGCTCTGCGGGGCCGTACGCGTCATGCTCTCGCCACCCATGGACCCGCACCCTACCCGTCGGTTCCGAGCGGGGGCAGCCCCTCTTTTCGACCGGTCCCACCAGGCCCGGCCGAGGTCACAGGCGGCGGAGGGCCTCGGCCGGGTCCGCCTCGGGGGCGGGAGTCGCCGGAAGGGCCGGGCGAGTGCTCGCTCGTCCGCCGGTCGGGGGGACGTGGTCCCGGGCCGGGGTCAGCGGCGCCCGGCGGGGCCGGCCGGCCCGTGGTTCACGGCCGTCCGGCCGGCGTCTTCCGTGCCGCCCCGGACCGGGTGCGGTCCGTGCGCCCGCGCCGCCACACCACGAGCGGCAGCACGGCGGCGACGGCCACGCCCTGCGGGGCCACCGGCAGGGACGCGGCGGAGGAGGACTGCTGGTCGAGGCCGGGCTGGTCGAAGGTGGCCGGGATCGGCAGGGTGCCCCAGCGGTTGATCGGCCAGGCCTTGACGATCGCGCGGCCGACGACCTTGTCGACGGGGACCATGCCGTGGTTCTTGTCGGCCTGGTTGTAGCGGGAGTCACGGGAGTTCTGGCGGTGGTCGCCCATCACCCAGAGGTAGCCCTCGGGGACCTTCACCTTGAACTGGCCGCCCTGGTCGTCGACGCTGCACGGCGTGTTGCCCGGGTAGACGTAGGGCTCGTTCAGCGCCTTGCCGTTGACCCGCAGCGGGCCGGTGCCCTTGCACTCGACGGTGTCGCCGCCGACTCCGATCACCCGCTTGATGAGGTCCTTCTCCTCCGCCGACGGCATCAGGCCGATCCAGCTGAGGACCTTCTGCACCGGGTTCGGGTTCGGCGTCGGCTCGCCCGCCAGCCAGTCGTCCGGGTCGTGGAAGACGACGACCTCGCCGCGCTCGGGCTCGGAGCCGAACCACGGGGTGAGCTTGTCGACCAGGACGCGGTCACCCTGCTGGAGGGTGTTCTGCATCGAGTCGGACGGGATCGAGAACGCCTGGACCAGGAAGGTCTTGATCAGCAGCGCCAGGACCAGCGCGATGCCGATCAGGATCGGCAGCTCCTTCCAGAAGGAGCGCGGCTTCCTGGGCGGGTGCGTTCCCGCGTCCGCGTCCCCGGTCCCGGCGGGGGGCCGCTGCTCGCCCTCCGGCGTGCGGTCATCGCCCGCGGCCGCGTCATTCCCGGAGGTCATGGCGCTGTCCGGTACGGGAACGTCCGGCTCCACGGGGTGCCCGCGGTGCTCCTCGCCGTCGTGTCCCGACCGTGCGCCAACCGCCACATCCCCCACGCCAACTCCTCACTCCGTGCCGCCGCCTGCCCCACACACGACGCAGGCCCACCACTCCCATAACGAGCGGGAGTTCCGCAGGGGTCGGGAGCTGTGTCAATCCGTTCGGATTGTCCACATCAACCCTATGCGACGGCCGGGGAGCAGCGGTCGCCCCCGACACCGCGTCGGTGACGCTTGCGAAGGTTTTAGGTTCCTCCAGACGCGTCCAGTGGCCGAGCGGCCAGCCGATGACCATGGCCCGGCCGACCACGGAGTCCACCGAGACCGTGCCGCCGTAGGGGGTGTTCTGGTGGGCACGGGAGTCGGCCGAGTTGTCCCGGTGGTCGCCCATCACCCACAGCCGGCCCTGGGGCACGGTGATGTCGAAGGGGGTGGAGGAGGGCGAGTTCCCCGGGTAGAGGTAGTCGCCCTCGGTGAGCGGGACGCCGTTGACGGTGACACGACCCTGCGCGTCACAGCACTTGACGTGGTCGCCACCGACCCCGATAACCCTTTTGATCAGGTCCTTCTCGTTGTCGGACGGCAGCAGGCCGATGAAGGAGAGCCCTTCCTTGAGCTGCTTGACGACGACGGGGTCGTTCTTCTTGGCCGTCTGCTCGTCCTGGAGCCAGCCACCGGGGTCGTGGAAGACGACGACGTCCCCGCGCTGCGGCTCGGAGCCGAACCACGGGGTGAACTTGTCGACCAGGACCCGGTCGCCGATCCGGATCGTCTCCTCCATGGACCCGGACGGGATCACGAACGCCTGGACGAGGAACGTCTTCAGGACGAGCGCGATGAGGACGGCGACGCCGACCAGAAGGGGGATCTCCCGAACGGCCGAGCGCCTGCGCTTGCGTTTGACCTTGCGCTGGAGTTTGCGGCGCTCCGCGCGCGTACGGCCGCCTCCGGGCGCGGAGGTGCGGCGGACCCCGGTGGGCAGCAGGTTGTCGGCGGGGCTGCCGGGCACCCCGCGCGGTTTGCCGCGATTACCCATGGACGCCCTCCGCCGGTGCGGGCACGCGCGCGTAGGCGGACGGCCGGGTCAGATGGGTCCAGTGGCGGTAGGGCCACATGATCCAGTCGGCCCTGCCGATGACGTCGTCGACGGGGATCATGCCGCCGCCGGGCGAGCCGAGGTGGTCACGGGAGTCGCTGGAGTCGCTGCGGTGGTCACCGAGGACGAACAGGCGGCCCGGGGGCACGACGACGTCGAAGGGCACGCTGGAGGCGCTGTCCCCGGGGTAGAGGAACGCCGTTTCGTCGACCGGCCGGCCGTTCACCTCGATCCTCCGCTTCCTGTCGCAGCAGACCACGTGGTCTCCCCCCACCCCGACCACCCGCTTGATGTAGTCGGCGTCCCCGAAATACCCCGTGCCGTCGAACACAACCACATCGCCGCGGAGCGGTCGGCCACCGAAACGGTACGCCAACTTATTTACGAGAACGCGGTCCCCGATCCTCAAACCCTGCTCCATGGATCCGCTCGGAATCTGGAACGGCTGCACCACGAGGGTGCTGAGGAGCAGCAGGAACGTCAGGCCGGTGAGGATCGCGAGGGTGATACGGCCGCCCGGGACCCACTCGGCGATCCGGGCCACCAACGCGGAACGCGACCGGCCCTCCGCGCCCGGAGTACCGGGTCGGGAGGAGCGGTCGCGTTCCGTCGGCTGTGCTTCGGTGTCCATCGGGGCGAGATGCTATCCCGACCCGCCATGGACTCCTTCAGAGCGCTCAGCTGTCGCGCTTCTCCTTGATCTTCGCGGCCTTGCCGCGCAGCTCACGGAGGTAGTACAGCTTGGCGCGGCGCACGTCACCGCGGGTGACGAGCTCGATCTTCTCGACGATCGGGGTGTGCACCGGGAAGGTGCGCTCGACGCCGACGGAGAACGAGACCTTGCGGACCGTGAAGGTCTCGCGGACACCGGCGCCCTGGCGGCGGATCACAACGCCCTTGAACTGCTGCACACGGGAGCGGTTGCCCTCGATGACGCGGACGTGGACGTTGACGGTGTCACCCGGACGGAAGGCCGGGACGTCGCTGCGCAGCGACGAGGCGTCGACGGAGTCGAGCAGGTGAGACATTTCGTCTGCTTTCTTCGCTGATGCCACAGGTCATCAACGGGAACTAGGGGTTCAAGAGGACTGCCGTGCGGGTCGGGACGGGCGTCGTGTCCCCCTGTGGCAGGGGCGCACGCCGGACGGGCGCACAACAGCGGTCTATTCTTCCATGCCCTCGGCCCGGCGCCAAAATCGGCCGTACCGCTCCCCTTCCGGGTCCGGTTCCCAGCCCAGGATGGAGAGCATCTCGCGGTCCTTCTTGTCGAAGGCCTTGGGATCGCAGTGCTCGATCAGGTCGGGCCGGTTGGCGGTCGTGCGCCGGAGGGCCTCGTCGCGGCGCCAGCGGGCGATCTTCCCGTGGTGGCCGCTGAGCAGCACGTCGGGGATGTCCCGGCCGCGCCAGACGGGCGGCTTGGTGTAGACGGGGCCTTCGAGGAGGCTGGCCATCGCGCCGGGGGCGAAGGAGTCGTCGCGGTGGGACTCGGCGTTGCCGAGGACGCCGGGCAGCAGCCGGGCGACGGCCTCCGTGACGACGAGGACGGCCGCCTCACCGCCGGCGAGGACGTAGTCGCCGATGGAGACCTCGTAGACGGGCACACGGGTCCCGTACTCGTCCATCACGCGCCGGTCGATGCCCTCGTAGCGGGCCGGCGTGAAGATCAGCCAGGGGCGTTCGGACAGCTCGACGGCCAGTTCCTGGGTGAAGGGACGGCCGCTGGGCGTGGGGACGATCAGCGCGGGGGCCTGGGCGCCGGTCTCGTAGCCGTCGGCGAGGACCGTGTCCAGGGCGTCGCCCCAGGGGTCGGTCTTCATGACCATCCCGGGGCCGCCGCCGTACGGGGTGTCGTCCACCGTGTTGTGGCGGTCGTACGTCCAGGAGCGCAGGTCGTGCACATGGACGTCGAGCTGCCCACGCGCGCGCGCCTTGCCGACGAGGGAGACGTTCAGCGGGTCGAGGTACTCGGGGAAGATCGTGACGACGTCGAGGCGCATTACGACTCTTCCCCGGCGCCCTCGGCGCCCTCGGCCTCCGCCTGGCCCTCGGAGCCCTCGGCGCCCTCGGAGCCCGCCTGGCCCTCGGAGCCCGCCGGCGAGCCCTTGGTGTCCGCCGCACCCCCGGCGTCCCGCGCGGACGCGATCTCGGCGCGGTCGTCGATCAGGCCCGGCGGGGGCGCGATGACCGCCTTCTGCTCCTCGAGGTCGATCTCGGTGACGATCTCCTCCACGAAGGGGATCAGCACCTCGCTGCCGTCCGGACGCTCCACGATGAACAGGTCCTGGGAGGGCAGGTGCGAGATCTCGGTGATCCGGCCGACCTCCGTGCCGTCCTCGGTGACCACGTCGAGGTCGATCAGCTGGTGGTCGTAGTACTCGTCCTCGTCCTCGGGCAGTTCCTCGGGGTCCACGTCGGCGATCAGCAGGGTGTTGCGCAGCGCCTCGGCGGCGTTGCGGTCGGCGACGCCCGCGAACCGCAGGAGGAGGCGGCCGCTGTGGACGCGCCCCGTCTCGATGGTCAGCGGTCCCGTGGAGGCGGGGTCCGTGGCGAGCACGGCGCCGGGCGCGAGCCTGCGTTCCGGCTCGTCGGTACGTACCTCGACGGTGACCTCGCCCTTGATGCCATGGGCACGGCCGATCCGTGCGACTACCAGCTGCACCTGTCCAAATCTCCTGTCATACGACTGCGGGCCGGGGACGGCCCAGTGGCCCTCCCCGGCCCGAGCCGGTTGCGATGAAGCGTCAGCGGACGTGGTCCACGTCGACCAGGTCGACGCGGACACCGCGACCGCCGATGGCGCCCACGACGGTACGCAGGGCACGCGCGGTGCGGCCGTTGCGACCGATCACCTTGCCGAGGTCGTCGGGGTGGACCCGGACCTCCAGCACGCGCCCGCGGCGCAGGTTGCGCGAGGCGACCTGCACATCGTCAGGGTTGTCGACGATGCCCTTCACGAGGTGCTCAAGCGCCTCTTCGAGCATGCTGCTCAGGCCTCGGTCGACTCGGACTCGGCAGCCGCCTCGTCCTTCTTCTCAGCCTTCTTCTTCTGGGTGATGGCCTCACCCTTGCCCTCGTCGTCACCGCCGAGCGCCTCGAACGACGGACGCGCGGCCTTCGGAGCCGCGACGAGCAGCGGCGCCGGGGCGGGCTCGCCCTTGAACTTCTGCCAGTCGCCGGTCTTCTTCAGGATGGCGAGGACGGGCTCGGTCGGCTGCGCGCCGACACCCAGCCAGTACGCGACGCGGTCGGCGTCCACCTCGATGACCGACGGGTTGTAGGTCGGGTGGTACTTGCCGATCTCCTCGATGGCCCGGCCGTCACGGCGGGTACGGGAGTCGGCGACGACGATGCGGTAGTGAGGCGAACGGATCTTGCCCAGACGCTTCAGCTTGATCTTGACTGCCACGGGAGTGGATTCTCCTGGATTTGACGTGGTTGGGCACGGCGAGCTGCCGCGTGGGGTTGCGGTACCCGAATGCCCGATGGACGCGTCAGCCGGAGGAGAGAGGGGTCCTGTGCGACTGTCGAGTACAGCTAGCCATTGTGCCACACCCTGCGGGTCGCTCTCGGCCGAGGGGGTGTGAGCCGGGGCCGGGCATGCCTGGGAGGCACCCGGCGTGGAGGTGTCCGTACGCCGGGTGCGCCGGCCGTGCCGCCCGGCCGCCCGCGGTGGACGGCACGGTGCGCCCCTCGTCGTCCGCGGTCCCGGCACCCACGAGATGCCGGTACGTCCGCGGCCGCGCTCACGCCGCTCCTACGACCTCCGGGATCCGGAACGGCTTGCCGCAGCCGCCGCAGACGATCGGGGCCTGGGCCAGGACCGAGGGGACCACCCGGACGTTGCGGCCGCAGTCGCACACCGCCTTGACCCGGACGCCGCCGCCGGAGGAGCCGTGCCGGGCGGCCGGGCCCCGGAAGGTGCGGGAGGTGTCGGCGGAGGTGGCCGCTGTGTGGGCCTTCAGGGCGCGCTGGAGCCGCTCGATGGTCGGGCGGTAGCGCCTCTTCGCCTCGGGGTTGAGCGTGACCAGCGAGAAACCGCTGCTCGGGTGCGGTTCGTCGGGGTGGTCCAGACCCAGCTCCTCGGCGATCGCGAGGAAGCGGCGGTTGTGGTAGCGGCCGGCCCGGGAGGTGTCACGGATGCCGCGGGCGGCGGCGATGCCGTGGACGGCCTCGTGGAGCAGTCGCTCGAAGGAGAGTTCGTGACCGCACGCGGACGACGACTCCCCGATCAGGGACTCTGGCGCGGCAAGGTCCGGCAACTCGGGGTGGTACCGCTGAATGTCGGCCCACGCCTGCGCCAGCTCTGCGGCGAGAACAGGTGGTGTCTGTGTCGTGCTCACGTAATGACAACGAGCGGGGGTGCCACTGTGTTCCTATTCCGGGGCATCCCAAATAATTTGCACGTACCCGTCAGTTGCCGCTGATGCGTCCTGACGAGGGCGGGTGCGCTGATCTGCGGAGAAGCGTCACAGCTCCTACCAAGCTGGTGCGTAGTCCGCGCTACGCAGCACCCGTGAGTGCCGATGCGACGGTGGCCGGCCGCTGCGCAAGAGGTGTTTCGGCCGCTCTCGGCGCGCATGCCCCACTCCGGTCAGCGCCGCCGGTGCTCGTGACGTTACCGGGCACCGCTCCGTCCCTCGCCACCGGCCCGGCCCCGGGGCGCACACCGTACGGCCCTCCAGGTTGCCGGGACGTGAAATCTCGCCACACCCGCGTCCGGGGCCCAAGCCGGGGCCCACGACCCCTGGACGGCACCGCGAGCCGGGAGTTACCTGGCATACGTGGGAAGTGCGCGCGCACGACACGGGGGCCACACAACCGGGACAGCGGCGACTGCCGGCGGATTGGGGCGCTTCTATGACACCTACGCTCGTGCGACAGCACGTGTCTCACGCGGATTCGGCACCTCGCGTGGACCGGTGCGCACGCGCGCGTGACTGGTCCGAGATCCAGGAGCGGATGCTCGTACCGCTCCACCAGGCCGTGTACGACCGGCTCGAAGTGGGCCCCGCCACCCGGCTGCTGGGCCTGAACTGCGGCTCCGGGCTCGCCCTGCTGACGGCGGCCTCCCGGGGCGCCGCGGTCACCGGCGTCGACTCCGCCTCGCCCGAACGGCTCGCCCTCGCCCGCGAGCGCTTCCTGCCGGACGGCCGGCCCGGCAGGGGCGCGGACGCCGGGCGCGGCGCACGCGCGCGTACGGCGGTGACGCTCCTCGACGGTCCGCCCGCGGCCGGGGCCGGCGCGGAGACGGCCCCGTACACCCTGGTGACCGTCTTCGAGCCGATCGGCGGCCTCGCGGGCGACTCCGAGGGGCTCGGCGAACTGCTCGCCGGCGCGCTTCCGTCCGCCGCGCGCGGGGCCGCGGTGGTGCTGGCCGGCTGGGGGCCGCCGGAGCGCTGCGCCACCTCCTCCGTGCTGCGGGTGGCCGCCCGGCTGGCCGATCCGCTGCGCAGCGCGCGCGGCTGGCGGCCCGCCCGGCGTGACGACCTGGAGGAGGCCGCGGGACGGGCCGGGCTGAAGCCGGACGGCTCGGGCCGGGTCGCCTGTCCGTTCGGGTACGCCGACCTCGACAGCGCCGTACGGGGGCTGCTGTCGACCGGCCTGTTCGACGCGGCGACCGCGGCGACCGACGCCAAACAGGTCGACAAGGAGCTGACGGAGGCCCTGCACCGGCACCGGCGCCCGGACGGCACCGTGTGGATGCCGAACGTCTTCCGCTATCTGATCGCGCGTGTGCCCTAGGCTAGGGTCTTTCGTTTGGATCAGGCCGGGCAGGCTGGTGACGCGGCCGCCGGCGTCCGGGGCGGCCTGGTCCGGTGGGGCTGCCTCAGGTGTCGCCGTCCTTGGTCAGGCGGGTGATCCCGGCGATCCGGTACGCGTCCGCCTCCTCCAGGGTCTCGCTCTCCAGCAGGGCCCGCGCCAGCGCGTCCAGCTGTCCCCGGTGGTCGCGGAGTTTGCGGCACGCCTCCTCGTAGCACTCGTCCACGATCCGCCGCATCTCGGCGTCGATCACGTCGAGCGTCTGCGGGGCGGCGGCGAGACCGTACGCCTGCTGGGCGTCGTTGGGGAGGGCGGAGAGCCGGCCGACCTGTTCGCTCATGCCCCACCGTGACACCATGCCGCGCGCGATGTTGGTGACCTGCTCCAGGTCGCTCTCGGAGCCGGTGGTGATCACGTCGTAGACGACGTGTTCGGCCGCCATGCCGCCCAGCGCGCCGATGATCCGGCCGCGCAGGTACTCCTCGGTGTACGCGTACTTGTCCGCGTCCGGCGTCGACAGGGTCACCCCGAGCGCCCGGCCGCGCGGCACGATCGTGATCTTGCGGACCGGGTCGGCGCCCGGCTGGAGCATGCCCAGCAGGGCGTGCCCGCTCTCGTGGTAGGCGGTGCGCCGGCGCTCGTCCTCCGGCATCACCAGCGCCCGCTCCGCGCCGAGCTGGATCTTCTCCAGGGCCTCGGAGAGGTGGGACGGGGTCACCCGCTGCTGTTTGCGCTTCACGGCGAGCAGCGCGGCCTCGTTGGCGAGGTTCGCCAGTTCGGCGCCCGTCATACCCGGGGTCGTACGGGCCACGTGGGCCAGGTCGACGTCGTCGGCGAGCGGGATGCCGCGGGTGTGGATCTCCAGGATGGCCTCCCGGCCGCCGCGGTCCGGCGGCGAGACCTGGACGATCCGGTCGAAGCGGCCGGGACGAGTCAGGGCCGGGTCGAGGATGTCGGCGCGGTTGGTGGCCGCGATCACGATGACGCCCTCGGAGCCGGAGAAGCCGTCCATCTCGGTGAGGATCTGGTTCAGCGTCTGCTCGCGCTCGTCGTGTCCGCCCACCGACGCGCCGCCACCGCGCGCCCGCCCGATGGTGTCGATCTCGTCGATGAAGATGATCGACGGGGCGACCTTGCGGGCCTCCGCGAACAGCTCCCGTACCCGGGAGGCGCCCACGCCCACGATCATCTCGATGAACTCGGAGGCCGAGGCGGAGAAGAACGGCACGCCGGCCTCTCCGGCCACCGCCCGCGCCAGCAGCGTCTTTCCGGTGCCGGGCGGCCCCGCCAGCAGCACGCCGCGCGGCATCTTCGCACCCATCCGGCGGTACGCGTCGGGGTTCTTCAGGAAGTCGACGACGTCGTTCAGCTCGCCCTCGACCTCGTCGATGCCCGCCACATCGGCGAAGGTGGTGCGCTTCTCCCCCGGCACCAGCTCCACCGGCTTCGGCGGTGCTTTCCGCCCGAGCATGCCGCCCGCGCCGCCGAGTCCCGCGCGCATCCGCCGTGCGATGAACACCCACACGGCGACCAGCAGGATCATCGGCGCCAGCGAGATGAGGAGGTTGGCGAGAAAGCTACGGTGCTGGACGACCGGTTCGGCCGTGACGGTGACCTTGTGCTTGGTCAGGTTCGCCCACAGATCGTCGTCCGCGAAGGACGGCCGTTCGGTGTTGAACTTGGTGTGCCCGCCGCCGCCCGCCGGGTTGTCCTGCTCCTTCTTGAGCTGGCCCTGGATGGAGTCGCCCTTGGCGTAGATCTTGTCGACGTTGCCGTCGTTCACCTGCCTGCTGAACTCGGTGTAGGAGATCGTCGGCTCGTTGGCCTGGTCGAAGTACGACAGCACCAGGTTCGCGATCAGGTACACGATCAGCGCGGCGAGGATCAGCCGCCACCAGCCGCCCCGCATCCTCCGCCCGCCGGGCGACTGCTGCGGCGGCTCCTCCGGGGCGCCCTCGGTACGCCACGGCTGGTCCGGCGACCTGCGCGGCGGAGCAGGGTTGGTCATATCCGGAAGGTACGACACCGGCCGGGGACCGGCATGCGCAGGGGCGCCCCTCCGGCGGAAGGGCGCCCCGACGACGTACGGGCCCGGTCAGCCCATGAACTTCTTGAACTCGTCCGGCAGCTCGAAGTCCTGGCCACCCTGCTGCGGCAGACCGAAGGCGCCGCCGTTCTGCGCGGCGGCCTCGCGGCGCTGGGCCTCCTCCAGCTCCTGCTGCTTGCGCTTCATCGGGTTGCCGGAACGCTGCTTGCCCTTGGCCTTCTTCGGCTGCTTCTTGGTCCGGCCGGGGCCACCGCCCATGCCCGGGATCCCGGGCATGCCCGGCATACCGCCGCCCTGGGCCATGCGGGACATCATCTTGCGGGCCTCGAAGAACCGCTCGACCAGGTTCTTCACGGCGCTGACCTCGACGCCGGAACCCTTGGCGATACGGGCGCGGCGGGAGCCGTTGATGATCGTCGGGTCCTGGCGCTCGCCCGGCGTCATCGACTTGATGATCGCGGCGGTGCGGTCGACGTCCCGCTCGTCCAGGTTGGCGATCTGGTCCTTGATCTGGCCCATGCCCGGGAGCATGCCGAGCAGCTTGCTGATGCTGCCCATCTTCCTGACCTGCTCCATCTGGGACAGGAAGTCGTCCAGGGTGAAGTCCTGGCCCTTCTTGGACGCCAGCTTCGAGGCCATCTTCTGGGCCTCTTCCTGGCTGAACGTCTTCTCCGCCTGCTCGATCAGGGTGAGCAGGTCACCCATGTCGAGGATGCGGGAGGCCATCCGGTCCGGGTGGAACGCGTCGAAGTCGTCCAGCTTCTCGCCGTTCGACGCGAACATGATCGGCTTGCCGGTGATCTGCCGGATCGACAGGGCCGCACCACCGCGGGCGTCACCGTCGAGCTTGGAGAGGACCACGCCGTCGAAGCCGACGCCGTCACGGAACGCCTCGGCGGTGTTGACCGCGTCCTGACCGATCATGGCGTCGACGACGAACAGGATCTCGTCCGGGGAGACGGCGTCCCGGATGTCCGCGGCCTGCTGCATCATCTCGGCGTCGATACCGAGGCGGCCGGCGGTGTCCACGATCACGATGTCGTGGACCTTGGACCGCGCGAAGTCGATGGAGTCCTTGGCGACCTTCACCGGGTCACCGACGCCGTTGCCCGGCTCCGGGGCGTACACGGCGATGCCGGCACGCTCGGCGACGACGCTCAGCTGGTTCACGGCGTTCGGGCGCTGCAGGTCACAGGCCACCAGCAGCGGGGAGTGGCCCTGCTCCTTCAGCCACCGGCCGAGCTTGCCCGCGAGGGTGGTCTTACCGGCACCCTGGAGACCGGCCAGCATGATCACGGTCGGCGGCTGCTTGGCGAAGCGCAGCCGCCGGGTCTCGCCGCCGAGGATGGTGACCAGTTCCTCGTTGACGATCTTGAGGACCTGCTGCGCCGGGTTCAGCGCCCGGGAGACGTCGGCGCCGAGTGCGCGCTCCTTGACGTTCTTGATGAACGTGCGGACGACAGGCAGGGCCACGTCCGCTTCGAGGAGCGCGATACGGATCTCGCGCGCCGTGGCGTCGATGTCCGCCTCGGAGAGCCGTCCCTTGCCGCGCAGGTTCTTGAAAGTCGCTGACAGGCGATCGGAGAGAGTGTCGAACACGGCGCTCGCGGTCCTCGGGGTCGGTGACGGTCTTGTAGGAATCGCCCTCCAGGGTATCCCGGCGCCGACGGCACCGGGGCAGGGTCATCCCCGCAACGTCTCCTCCAGGACCCGCGCCGTCGACGTCGCGTCCCCGTCGGGCAGCGGCGCGCCCGCCCCCGTCGTGACATAGAACGCATCCACCGCGTTGGAGCCCAGGGTGCTCACGTGCATGCTCCGCACCCGCACGCCCGCCTTCTCCAGGGCCATCCCGATGCGGTGCAGCAGGCCCGGTGCGTCCTGGGCGCGGACCTCGATGACCGTGGCGTGCCGGGAGGCCGCCGGCGCCACCGTCACCCTGGGCGGCGGGGCGGTCCAGCCGCGGCGCCGGGGGTAGGCGGCGTCCCGCTCGGCCAGCCGGCCGGCGATGTCCAGGGAGCCGTCCAGGGCACGGACGAGGTCGGCGCGCAGGCGGGTCGCCTGGGGCAGGGAGCCGTACTCGGCGGCGACCCGCCAGTTGAGCAGGAGGACCGTGCTCTCGTCGTCCACGTCGTCCGGCAGGCGCAGGGCACGCAGTTCCGCCGTGCGGACGGTGAGGCGGTGCACGGCGAGCACGCCGGCGACCGCGGGCAGTACGCCCGGCTGGTCGGGGACGGCGATGAGGAGTTCCACACCCAGCGGTTCCGGATCACCGGACGGTTCCTCGTCGGGCACGGGTTCCGGCTGGGCGCGCAGGGCGAGGACCGGGCCGCCGGTGCGGAAGGCCTCGATGGCGACCCGCTCCTGCCCGGCGGTGGGCGCTGCCGGCTCGGGCTCGTCGGGTGCGTCTCCGGCGAGGACGGCCCCGACGCGGCGTACGAGGTCGGCGACGAGGGAGCCGCGCCAGGTGGACCAGGCGGCCGGGCCGGTCGCGAGGGCGTCCGCCTCCGTCAGGGCGTGCAGCAGCTCCAGGGTGCTCTGGGTGCCGACCGCCTCGGCGACCGAGCGGACGGTGGCGGGGTCGTCCAGGTCGCGGCGGGTGGCCGTCTCGACCAGCAGCAGGTGGTGGCGGACGAGTGCCGACAGGACGGCCACGTCGGCGCGGTCGAAGCCGATGCGCGTGGCGACGTCCGTGGCGATGATCTCGCCGGCCACCGAGTGGTCGCCGGGCCAGCCCTTGCCGATGTCGTGCAGCAGGGCGGCGACCAGCAGCAGGTCGGGGCGGCTGACGCGGCGGGTGAGTTCGGAGGCGCGGACGGCGGTCTCGATCAGGTGCCGGTCGACCGTCCACAGGTGGACGGCGTTGCGCTGGGGCCGGCAGCGGACCCGTTCCCAGTCGGGGAGCAGGCGGGTGATCAGGCCCTCGGCCTCCAGGGCCTCCCAGACGTCGACCGTCGGGCGGCCGGAGCCGAGCAGGGTGACCAGTTGTTCCCGGGCTTCGGCGGGCCACGGGGTGGGCAGGGGGCGCGTGGTGGCGGCCATGTGCCGTACGGCGTGCAGGGAGAGCGGGAGGCCGGCCTGTGCGGCGGCGGCCGCGGCCCGCAGCGGGAGCACGGGGTCGCGTTCAGGGCGCGCGGTTCGGGCGAGCACCACCTCGCCGTCCTGCTCGACCACGCCCTCGGCCAGGGGCGACCGTTCCGCGGCCGGCTTGCCGCCCGGCGCCCTCCCGTCGCCCGCCACCGTCCTTCTGATCGCCAGTCGGCGCAGACGGGGCCGCACGGCGCGCGAGCGCAGGACGCGCCCCACTTCGCGCCAGGTGACGTCGCTGGCGTACGCGATCACCCGCGCCGCCTCGTACACCTGCCGCAGCAGGGTGTCGGCGTCCAGCAGATCCAGTTCGGCGGCCACCTGGTCCTGCTCCTGAAGCGCGAGCCGGTCGGTGGCGCGGCCGGTGGCCAGGTGGAGGGCGTCGCGTACGTCGAGCAGGCGACGGCGGGCGTCGGCCAGGCCCTCACGGGGGGCGTCGGCGAGCCAGGAGGCGGCGACGGCGCGCAGGGCGGTGGCGTCGCGGAGGCCGCCCCGGGCCTCCTTGAGGTCGGGTTCCAGCAGGTACTGGAGTTCACCCTGGCGTGCGGCGCGGTCGGCGCACAGCTCCTGGAGTTGCGGGAGGCGTTCGGGGGCCTGGTTGCGCCAGTCGGCGAGGGCGGCGGCGCGCAGCCCGGCGGTGAGGGCGGGGTCGCCGGCGAGGTGGCGGGCGTCCAGGAGGCCGAGGTGGACCTTCAGGTCCTCGCCGGCCGTCTTCCGGGCCTCGGCGGGGGTGCGCACGGAGTGGTCGAGGGTGATGCCGAGGTCCCAGACGGGGTACCAGAGCCGGTCGGCGAGGGCGGCGATCGCGCCGGAGTCGGAGCCGTCGTGCAGCAGGACGAGGTCCAGGTCGCTGCGCGGGGACAGTTCCCGGCGGCCGTAGCCGCCGACGGCGACGAGCGCGGCACCGGGCAGCTCCGCGGCCGCCGCGTCGAACAGTCCGGCGAGCCAGTCGTCGGTCAGTTCGGCGAGGGCGGTACGGCGCGGCGGCCCGGACCGCGCCTCCTCGGTGAGGAGGCGCAGCCGGGCCGCCGCGTAGCCGCCGGGACCTGAGTCTTCCGTCTCTTTGTGCACATCCGTACCCGTCACCCGGTGACTCCCGTCCTGTTTCCCCTGACCCAGATTCTCCTGTGTCAGAGCGCGTCCGGCCCGCGCTCGCCCGTGCGGACCCGTACTGCGGCCTCGACCGGCAGTGACCACACCTTGCCGTCTCCGATCTTGCCGGTGCGGGCCGCCTTGACGATGACCTCGACCAGCTGCTCGGCGTCGTCGTCCTCGGCCAGCACCTCGATGCGGATCTTCGGGACGAGGTCGACGGTGTACTCGGCGCCGCGGTAGACCTCGGTGTGGCCCCGCTGCCGGCCGTAGCCGCTGGCCTCGGTGACCGTCAGGCCGTGGACGCCGAAGGCCTGGAGGGCCTCCTTGATCTCGTCGAGCCGGTGCGGCTTCACGACGGCCGTGATGAGCTTCATGCGTCCACCTTCCTGGTCTGCGCGGCGGCCTGGGCCGAGGCGGCGAGGCTTCCGGTGATCCCGCCGCCGGCGCCGCTGAAGTCGTATGCGGTCTCGGCGTGCTCGGCCTGGTCGATGCCGGAGACCTCCTCGTCCTCGGTGACCCGCATGCCGAGGGTCTTGTCGAGCAGGAAGGCGAGGACGGCGGAGACGACCAGGGAGTAGGCGAGGACCGCGAAGACACCCGCGCACTGCTTCCACAGCTGGTCGAAGGAGTGGTCGCCGTAGAAGACGCCGGTCGCTTCCGACTGGCCCTTGCCCGTGGCGAAGAAGCCGATGAGCAGCGAGCCGATGATCCCGCCGACCATGTGGACGCCGACGACGTCGAGGGAGTCGTCGAAGCCGAACCTGAACTTCAGGCCGACGGCCGCGGCGCAGGCGACACCGGCGATGGCGCCGACGGCGATCGCGCCGAGCGGGGAGACCGCGCCGCCGGACGGGGTGATGGCGACCAGGCCGGCGACCGCGCCGGAGGCGGCGCCCAGGGTGGTGAACGCGCCGTGCCGGATCTTCTCGTAGGCGAGCCAGGCCAGCATGGCGGCGGCGGTGGCGACCTGCGTGTTGACGAACATCAGCGCGCCTACGCCGTCGTCGTTGCCGAGCCAGGAGCCGGCGTTGAAACCGAACCAGCCGAACCAGAGGAGACCGGCGCCGAGCATGACCAGCGGGAGGCTGTGCGGGCGCATCGGGTCCCGCTTGAAGCCGACGCGCTTGCCGATGACGAGGATGACACCGAGCGCCGCCGCGCCTGCGTTGATGTGGACCGCCGTACCGCCCGCGAAGTCGATCACGCCGAGCTTGTAGGCCCAGCCGTCGGCACCCCAGACCCAGTGGGCGACCGGGACGTAGACGATCGTGACCCACAGGGTGACGAAGAGCGCCCAGGCGGAGAACTTGACCCGGTCGGCGAGGGCACCGCTGATCAGGGCCGGTGTGATGATCGCGAACATCAGCTGGAAGACCATGAAGACGAAGACCGGGATGGTGTAGCCGTCCCAGAGTTCCGTCAGCCCGATGTTGCTGAGGCCGATCCAGTCGGCGTTCCAGCCGAGGAGGCTGCTGCCCGTGCCGAAGGCGAGGGAGAAGCCGTAGAGCACCCAGAGGATGGTGACTATCCCGAGGCTGATGAAGCTCATCATCAGCATGTTCAGGGTGCTCTTGACGCGGACCATGCCTCCGTAGAAGAAGGCCAGGCCCGGGGTCATGAGCATCACCAGGGCGGAGCAGATGAGCATGAAGCCTGTGTTGGCGGACGACAGTCTGGGTGTGTCCGCCGCAAGCATGATGGCTGGTGCCATCGGCGTCTCCTCGTCGGTTGTGCGGCCCCGTGCGGGCGGTGCCTGAGCGGTCCGGTCGGGTTGAGGCGTGGGCCGGTTATGCGCCATGAGATTGGCGCAGCGCGGTTTCGGTGGAGGCCCCTCGTTGTTTCGCCGGGGTGACGAAGGCACCTGGCGTGTTACGCGTCCATGAACTGCCGGAGGCCGGGCGCACCGATCGTTATCGTGGCGCAACCATCGTGACCACGACCGGGCCTTCACGCACGTGCGGCCGCGGCGATCGGGCGGGCAGGACCGCGATCACCACGCGTGTACGACCGGACCGCGGGCCGGGAAACCACTGCGGACCGTGGACCGGGGAACCACTGCGGACCGTGGACCGGGGAAGCACTGGGGGCCGTGGACCGGGGAAGCACTGCGGTCCGCCGGCCGGTGGGCGTCTGCGGCGGGCGGTCACGCCCGCGGGGGCGGCGCCGGTTCGGGCGCGAGAAGGAGCCGGCCGCGGCCGGCCTCTCGATGACCTGGCATGGGGGAGCCGAGTCGGGCAGTTCGGGAGGACCGGCCGCGGCCGGGGCTTTGGGTGTACCGGGTGGTCGGACCGCCTTCGCGGTCATGGGTGGCTGGGACCGCCTTCGCGGTCACGGGTGGGTCAGACCGCCTCCGCGGTCTCCGGCAGGTCGACGGCGAGCTTGTCGGAGAGGCCGACCACGGCGGCGAGGTCGCCGTAGTCGCGTACGGCCGTGTCGACCGTCTTCCGGATACGGGTGTTCACCCGCTCGGAGCGGACCTTCTTGGCGATGTCCATGGCCCGCGCGGCGTACTCGGTGCTGTGCTCGGGCTCGCGCTGGAGGAGGTGCACGGTGGACATGCCGATGAGGTTGAGCGCGTACGACCGCTGGTGCTCGGGGTCCTTGGCGAACAGCTCGACCGCCCGCTGCATGAGCGGCTCGGCGAGGGAGGCGTAGGTCGGGCTGCGTCCGGCGATGTAGGCGAGGTCGCGGAAGGAGTGGGAGTTCTCGCCGTACAGCTCGGCCTCGGAGAAGAAACGGATCCAGTCGGGGTCCGGCTCGTCCCACTCGTCGGCCTCGGCGAAGGTGTCCTCGGCCATGCGGACCGCGCGCTTGGTCCTGCCCGGCTGGCCCATGTTGGCGTAGGCGCGGGCCTCCATCGCATACAGCATGGACTGGGTGCGCGGGCTCGCGCAGTCACGGCTGCCGTACTGGGCGAGGTGGATCAGCTCCAGCGCGTCCTCGGGCCGGCCCAGGTGGATCATCTGGCGGCTCATGCTGGAGAGGATGTACGAGCCGAGGGGCTTGTCGCCGGCTTCCTTGGCCGCGTGCAGGGCGAGCACGAAGTACTTCTGCGCGGTGGGCTGGAGGCCGACGTCGTACGACATCCAGCCGGCCAGCTCGGCCAGCTCGGCGGCGACCTGGAACAGCTTGCGGGTGGTGGCCTCGGGCTGGGGCTCCTGGAGCAGGTCGGTGACCTCGTGCAGCTGGCCGACGACCGCCTTGCGGCGCAGCCCGCCGCCGCACTGGGCGTCCCACTGGCGGAACATGCGCGTGGTGGACTCCAGCAGGTCCAGCTCGGGCCGGGACAGCCGGCCCGGCCTGCGCATGTCGACCGCCGGCTGGGGCTCGGCCGGGAC
This sequence comes from Streptomyces musisoli, assembly GCF_016741855.1. Lineage (GTDB taxonomy): Bacteria > Actinomycetota > Actinomycetes > Streptomycetales > Streptomycetaceae > Streptomyces > Streptomyces musisoli. Next base: position 144,729 of record NZ_JAERRH010000011.1, read on the forward strand.
CGGGGAGCCCGGGGTGGGCACGAGCCAGCGCTGCATGGGCTCGATGAGGGAGGGGCCCGCGGACAGCGCGAGCGAGGTCCCGAGGAAGCCGCGCCGGGCGAGCATCAGGTCGCTGCGGGAGAACTCGCCGAGCAGGGCGACCGTCTGCGGGCCCGTCCACGGCAGGTCGACGCCCGAGGCCGCGGGCGACTGGCGGGCGGCGCGCAGGCCGAGGTCCTCGATGGACACCACGCAGCCGAAGCGCTCCGAGAACAGCTCCGAGAGGATCCGCGGGATCGGTTCGCGCGGGTTCTCCCCGTCGAGCCAGCGGCGCACCCGCGAGGTGTCGGTGGAGATGTGGTTGGCACCCAACTGGCGTGCCCTGCGGTTCACCTGGCGGGCCAGCTCGCCCTTGGACCAGCCGCTGCGCACGAACCACGAGCCGAGCAGCTCGTTGGGGCGCTTGTCAGCGTTCGTCCCGCTACCGCCGTTGCCGCCCACTGGAACGCCCCCATTCCCGAGACCACTTGTCGCCTTGATGCGCCAAACCCTATCAGAATGCCGGTAAGTACGGCTTGCCGTCCGCCGGTTCTCACCCTTCGAACGAGCCGACGACTTGCCTCCGGCATACCCACGAATGCATGTGCCCCCAGGACCCGCACACTCACAGTAATCCTACGATCACCCGTCCAGCCACGGGGATCCCGGAAACGCCACCATTCGCCACCCCTTCGAATGAACTCACGGTCGGCTCCGCACGATTCACTTGACACAGGACGACCGGAAGACGGCGGAGTGATGTACGCGGGGGCGCATGACCCCCCGTGTGCCACCCGGTGCGCTCCAAGGCGCCGCCTTGGCCACGCAACCGCACGGGAAGGCGGAGCCGTAGCGTCACTTTCCGCTTCCATCTCACTCCGTGTCGTAACCACCGGCGCGCTGGACCCGTTGGAGGGGGCATGGGCTTCACGATCGGCGGCATCCGCGAGATCCGTTCCGGCACACGTCGGCGCGGCCGTTCCGCGGAGTGCACCGCCGTCGCCGAGTTCACCGGGCTGTGGGGCTGGGACGTGGCGCCGGGGGCGCGGGCTGCCGGGGACGTCTGCTCGTGCGGGCGGTCCGACTGCCCGGCGCCGGGAGCGCATCCGCTGCGTTTCGCCCCGCGCGTGCCGGCCGGGGCCACGCTGGACGAGGTGAGCAAGGCCTGGTCCGAGTTCCCGGGCGCCTCGGTGATGCTCCCGGTCGGCCGGGCGTTCGACGTCATCGAGGTCTCCGAACAGGCCGGCCGTCGCGCCCTGGTCCGCCTGGAGCGCATGGGCCTCCCCCTCGGCCCGGTCACCGTCGGCCCGGACGGCCGCGCCCACTTCTTCGTCGCTCCCGGTGCCGCCGCCGACCTCCCCCGGCTGCTCTACCGCATGGGCTGGGACGACCCGGCCGCCCTCGACCTGCGCGGCCTCGGCCCCGGGGCGTACATCACCGCACCACCCTCCGACCGGGGCGGCCTGGGCCCGGTGCGCTGGCTGCGCCCGCCCGCACTGGACTCCGCGACCCGGCCGCCGGCGGCCCGGCTGCTGCTGGGCACCCTGGCGTACGTCGCCCATCGGTCGCGCACCTGATCCGCCGCCGAAAGGCGAAGCGCCCGTCCCCGACTGCACCTCGGGGGCGGGCGCTTCTCGCGATCACCGGGAGCGTTCCCGGCCGGGCGAGGCACCTCCGGAGATCCGGAGGCGGGGTCAGTCACCGATCAGGGCATCCACGAACGCCTCCGGCTCGAACGGCGCGAGGTCGTCCGCGCCCTCGCCGAGCCCGACCAGCTTGACCGGCACGCCCAGCTCGCGCTGGACCGCGACCACGATGCCGCCCTTGGCCGTGCCGTCCAGCTTGGTCAGCACGATGCCGGTGATGTCCACGACCTCGGCGAAGACGCGGGCCTGCACCAGACCGTTCTGGCCGGTGGTGGCGTCCAGGACGAGCAGCACCTCGTCCAGCGGCGCGTGCTTCTCCACGACCCGCTTGACCTTGCCCAGCTCGTCCATGAGGCCGGTCTTGGTGTGCAGGCGGCCGGCGGTGTCGATGAGGACGACGTCGACCCCCATCTCCTTGCCTTCCTTGACCGCGTCGAAGGCGACGGAGGCGGGGTCGCCCGCCTCCGGACCGCGCACGGTGTAGGCGCCGACGCGCTCGCCCCAGGTCTGGAGCTGGTCGGCGGCGGCCGCGCGGAAGGTGTCGGCGGCGCCCAGGACGACCGTGCGGCCGTCGGCCACGAGCACCCGGGCGAGCTTGCCGGTGGTGGTGGTCTTGCCGGTGCCGTTGACGCCGACGACCATCACGATGCCGGGCTTGCGGTCCTCGGGCTCGGTCCTGACCGTGCGGTCGGCGTCGGTGCCGATCAGCTCGAGGAGTTCCTCGCGGAGCAGACCGCGCAGCTCCTCGGGGGTGCGGGTGCCGAGCACCCTGACGCGTTCGCGCAGGCGCTCGACCAGTTCCTGGGTGGGCTGCACGCCGACGTCGGCGGTGAGCAGCGTGTCCTCGATCTCCTCCCAGGTGTCGTCGTCCAGGTGCTCGCGGGAGAGCAGCGTGAGCAGGCCCTTGCCGAGGGCGTTCTGCGAGCGGGACAGGCGGGTGCGCAGGCGGACCAGCCGGCCTGCGGTGGGCTCCGGGATCTCGATCGCGGGAGCCTCGACAACGGGGGGTTCCTCGACGACGACCGGTGCGGGGCCGCCCGGGAGATCCACCTCCTCGATCGTCCGGCGCGGTTCGTCGCGCGGCGTCTCGGCCTCGTCGCCGACGTGCGGCTCGGCCGGGGGCGCGGTGATGTCGGGCGTCTTCGGGGGCGGCGGAGGCAGCGACTTCCGGCGTCGGCTGCCCACGATCAGCCCGCCGAGCGCGCAGAGCACGACCACGGCGATGACTACAGCAAGGATGACGGTTTCCATAACCCGACCAGTATCGGCCATGGGGTCCACCAGAACCCCGTTTGTGGCTTCCTCTGAGAGACAAAGGCCACTTAGCATGAGGACTCGGAGCAAAGTACGATGGTGGGGGCTCTATCCACGCGCGTAGAGTCCCCACGTCACTCTGTCCCCCCACGTCTGGCACCTCTTTCATGAGCAAATCCGTCGAGACCGAGGGCGCTCTCGAAACCCGCGGTATCGAGCAGGTCCCCGACCACGAGCGCACCGCACGGACCCGGGAGCTGTTCCCCACCTGGGTCGGCGCGAACATCAGCGTGCTGCTGCTGACGATGGGCGCGAGCCTCGTCGTGGCGTACCACCTGAACATCTGGCAGGCGCTGGTCGTCGCCGTGGCGGCGCCGATCGTGTCGTACGGCCTCGTCGGCCTGATCGGCATCGCGGGCAAGCGGGGCGGCGCGCCCGGCATGGCGCTGTCGCGCGCGGTCTTCGGACAGCGCGGCAACCTGCTGCCCGGTTCGCTGATCTGGGTCGCCCGCTGGGGCTGGGAGACGATCAACGCGGTGACCGGCGCCTACGCGATGCTCACCATCCTGGACATCCTGTTCGGCGTCGAGGCGAACAGCGTGCTGGACATGGTGACGCTGCTGGTGTTCGTCGTCGCGACCTTCGCGATCTCCGGGCTCGGCATCAACGCCGTGCAGAAGTGCAACAAGTACGCGACCTATGTCTTCGGCGTCTTCTCGGTGCTGGTGCTTGGCTACCTGGCGGCGAATACCGACTGGTCGAAGGTGATGGACCACAGCGCCGGCTCCACGGCCGCGGTGATCACCGGCATCGGCATGATCGCGGCCGGCGGTGTCAGCTGGATCCCGTCCGCGCCCGACTTCACCCGCTACCTGCCGCGCACGGCGTCCTCTAGGGCGATCGTGGGCACGGCGGTGGGCGGCGCCGGTGTCGTCGTGCTCCCGATGGTCCTGATGGGCGCGGTCATGGCGGTCTCCACGCCGGACCTGGCCTCGGCGACCGACCCGGTGTCCTTCCTCGGCGAGATCCTCCCGACCTGGATCGCGGTGCCGTACCTGTGCATCGCGCTGATCGGCATGCTGCTGATCAACTCGATGTCGATGTACTCGGCGGGCTTCACCGCGCAGACCCTGGGCTTCAAGGTGCCGCGGCACTGGGCGGTCTCGGTCAACGCCGTGATCTCGCTGATCTTCGGCGGGGTGCTGATGCTGGTGGCGACGAGCTTCATGGGCTCGTTCATCGCCTTCCTGTCGCTGCTGGCGGTCGCCTTCTCCGCGTGGGTCGGCGTGTTCGGCGCGGACATGCTGCACCGCACCGAGTACGACGGCGCGGCCATGGCCGACACCACGCGCACCAGCGCCTACTGGTACCGGGGCGGGTTCTCCCCCGCGGCCGTGGCCGCCTGGGCGGTGGGCCTGCTGTCGGGCCTGATGTTCACCACCTCGGACTGGTTCACCGGCCCGCTCGCGAAGAACAACGTGATCGGCGAGTACGGCCTCGGCTGGGTCGCCACGATCGTGATCTCGGGCCTGCTGTACCTGGTCCTGCCCAAGCCGGCGGCGACCCCGGCCGCGGCCACCGAGGCTGCCGGGGCCACCGAGGAGCGGGTGACCGCCGACGCCTGACGGGGGCCCGCCCGGACGGACCACTCCCGCCCCTCGCCCTCCTGTCACCCTCCTAGATATCTGACGCTACGTCAGCTACCGTCCCCCTCCACCGCAACGCACCGGAGGGGGACTTTCCCATGCCCGTCACGGTCGTACGTTTCAACCTCGTCGCTCCCGGCGCGAGCCCCGCCGCCCTCTCCGCCCGCTACCGGGCCGCCCTGGAGATGGCGGCGTACGCGGACGAGCACGGGATCAGCACCGTGCAGACCGAGGAGCACCACGGCGCCGAGAACAACTGGCTGCCGTCGCCGTTCGCCTTCGCCGGCGCGGTGTTCGGGGCGACCCGCCGGATCGCGGTCACGGTGTCGGCGGTGATCGGCCCGCTGCACGACCCGCTGCGGCTGGCCGAGGAGATCGCGGTGCTGGACCTGCTGAGCGGCGGCCGGCTGGTGACGGTGGCCGGGATCGGTTACCGGCCCGAGGAGTACGCCCTGTTCGACGTGGACTGGAAGCGGCGGGGCCGGCTCCAGGACGAGCTGCTTCAGACCCTGCTGGCGGCGTGGACCGGCGAGGAGTTCGAGTACCGCGGCCGCAGGGTGCGGGTCACTCCCCGGCCGTTCACCGAACCGCACCCCCTGCTGCTGATCGGCGGCTCCTCGAAGGCCGCCGCCCGCCGGGCCGCCCGGCTCGGCCTGCCGTTCTTCCCGAGCGCGCACCTGCCGGAGCTGGAGGCGTACTACAAGGAGAAGCTCACCGAGTACGGCACCGAGGGCTGGACGATGATGCCGGCCGCCGAGACCCCGCTCCTGCACCTCGCCGAGGACCCGGACCGGGCGTGGGCCGAGTACGGCGAGCACTTCCTGCACGAGGCCCGGACCTACGCCTCCTGGCAGTCGGACCAGATCCGCTCGGCGGTGAAGTCCGCGGCGACGACGGTGGAGCAGCTGCGCGCGGAGGGCGTGTACCGGGTCCTCACCCCGGAGCAGTGCGTGGCGCAGGGCCTGGACACCCTGGTGCTGCACCCGCTCGCGGGCGGCATGCCCCTGGAGGAGGCCTGGCGCAGCCTGCGCCTCTTCGCCGAACGCGTAACCCCGACGACCCCCGCCTAGGGTCGGCGGCGATTGGTGGATCTGTTCCGGCGGCCGATGAGGGGTGGCCGGGGTTTGCGCAGGTCAGAGCCGCGTTCCCCGTCGCGTGTTGTGCGGGCGGTGGAACAGATCTGCCCATCCGTCCCCCTCCGGCTTGCCGGAGGGGGGCGTGGTACGGGACCGCCGCCCCGGGCCGGGCAGTGGCCGGGCCGGGGCGGCGGAGGGTGCGAGGAGAGGGGCAGCGGGGACTTGGCCCTTCTCCCCGGGTTCCGGGGGCCTCGCTGGTGCGGGTCAGCCCATCTCTTCCAGGGCCTTGCCCTTCGTCTCCTTGACGAACTTCAGGACGAACGGGATGGAGAGCGCGGCGAAGACGGTGTAGATCACGTACGTGCCGGACAGGTTCCACTCGGCCAGCGACGGGAAGCTCGCGGTGATGGCCCAGTTGGCGATCCACTGTGCGGCGGCGGCGACACCGAGGGCGGCGGCGCGGATCCTGTTCGGGAACATCTCGCCGAGGAAGACCCAGACCACCACGCCCCAGGAGAGGGCGAAGAAGAGGACGAACACGTGGGCGGCGATCAGGGCGACCCAGCCCTGGGTGCTCGGGAGCTTGCCGTCGACCAGGTGGTAGCTGAACGCCCAGGCCTCCAGCGCGAGACCGACGGCCATGCCGACCGAGCCGATCAGGGCGAGCGGCTTGCGGCCGACGCGGTCCACGAAGATCATCGCGATCACGGTGCCGATGATGTTGATGATCGAGGTCGTGAAGGAGTAGAAGAACGAGTCCGTCGGGTCGACGCCGACCGACTGCCACAGCGTCGAGGAGTAGTAGAACGCGACGTTGATGCCGACGAACTGCTGGAAGACCGACAGGCCGATGCCGACCCAGACGATCGGCTTGAAGAAGAAGGAGCCGCCGAGCAGGTCCTTGAAGGTGGACTTGTGCTCGCTCTTCATCGCGTGCTCGATCTCGGCGACGCGGGCGTCCAGGTCGACGTCCTTGCCCTCGACCTCGGCGAGAATCTCACGGGCCCGGTCCTGCTTGCCGACGGAGAGCAGGAAGCGCGGGGACTCGGGGATCGCGAAGGACAGCAGGCCGTACAGGACGGCCGGGACGACCATCACGCCGAGCATGACCTGCCAGGCCTCCAGGCCCATCAGCTTGCCGCGCTGGTCGCCGCCGGCGGCGTTGAGCAGCCCCCAGTTGACCAGCTGGGAGATGGCGATGCCGACGACGATCGCGGCCTGCTGGAAGGAGCCGAGCCGGCCGCGGTAGGCGGGCGGGGCGACCTCGGCGATATAGGCGGGGCCGATGACGGAGGCCATGCCGATGGCGAAGCCGCCGACAATGCGCCAGAAGGCGAGGTCCCACAGCGCGAAGGGCAGCGCGGAGCCGACGGCGCTGATGGTGAAGAGGACGGCGGCGATCTGCATGCAGCGGATGCGGCCGATCCGGTCGGCTATGCGGCCGGCGGTGGCGGCGCCGATGGCACAGCCGATCAGGGCGATCGCGATGACCTGGGCGAGGGCCGCGGAGCCGATGTCGTACTTGCTGCGGATGGCCTCGACCGCGCCGTTGATCACAGAGCTGTCGTAACCGAACAGGAAGCCGCCCATGGCGGCAGCCGCCGCGATGAAGATGACATGCCCGAGATGGTCGGGGTGAGCCGTCCCGGCTCCTGACTGAGGTGCCTGCGCTGTGCTGGTCACGTAAAACTCCTCGGGCCACGGCAACGCTGCCGCGGGTGGGGGTGATCCCATCCAGGTATCCCGTGGTGCACAGGTTCACACCACTCACACCTGAAGGTAAAAGCAACGTTGCAGAGACTATGCCTTCAAGTTTCGAAGTCAATAGTTCGGCTGCTGTGAGTTTCGAGTCACGCAAAGGCGCTCCGTGTTCAAGAAGTGAACACCGAGTCAGTTGATCTTCGTCGTGATCTTGAAAGCGTCAGCGAAGGCGCTGCGAGATGACCTTGGACACGCCGTCCCCCTGCATGGACACGCCGTAGAGCGCGTCGGCGACCTCCATCGTGCGCTTCTGGTGCGTGATCACGATCAGCTGCGAGGCCTCCTGGAGCTCCTGCATGATCCGGATCAGCCGCTGGAGGTTGGTGTCGTCCAGCGCGGCCTCGACCTCGTCCATGACGTAGAACGGGCTCGGCCGGGCCTTGAAGATCGACGCCAGCAGCGCGACGGCCGTCAGCGAGCGTTCGCCGCCCGAGAGCAGGGAGAGCCGCTTGACCTTCTTGCCCGGCGGACGCGCCTCGACGTCCACGCCCGTGCTGAGCATGTCGTCGGGGTCGGTCAGCACCAGGCGGCCCTCGCCGCCCGGGAACAGCCGGCCGAAGACGCCCTCGAACTCGCGGGCGGTGTCCCGGTAGGCCTCGGTGAACACCTGCTCGACGCGCTCATCGACCTCCTTCACCACTTGAAGCAGGTCGGCCCGGGTCTTCTTCAGGTCCTCCAGCTGCTCGCTGAGGAACTTGTGCCGCTCCTCCAGCGCGGCGAACTCCTCCAGCGCCAGCGGGTTGACCTTGCCCAGCTGCTGGTACGCCCGCTCGGCCGCCTTGAGCCGCTTCTCCTGCTCGGCGCGCACGAAGGGGCGGGGCTGGTTACGGGGGTGTCCGGGGTCGTCCGGCAGCTGCTCGCCGTCGGCGGGGGGCGAGGGCGGCACGAGCTGGCGCGGACCGTACTCCGACACCAGCCCCTCCGGTTCGACACCCAGCTCCTCCAGCGCCTTGGACTCCAGCTGCTCTATGCGCAGCCGCTTCTCGGCGCCGAGTACCTCGCCCCGGTGAACCGAATCCGTCAACTTGTCCAGTTCGGCCTTCAGTTCACGGCCGGCCGTGCGGGCCGCGGCCAGCTCCTGCTCGCCCCGGGCCTTGGCGGCCTCGGCGGCGGAGCGCTCCCGCTCGGCCCGGCCCAGGGACACCTCGACATGCGCGAGCAGCTGCCGGGCACCGTGGGCGACGGCCTCGGCCACGGCCGCCTCGTGCCCCAGCCGGGCCCGGCGCTGCTCGGCACGCGCGCGTGCCTCGCGTTCGGCACGGGCCGCCCGGTCGAGCGAGTCGGCGCGGCCGGCGAGCCCCTTGACCCGCTCCTCGTGCGTACGGGCCTGGAGGCGGGCCTCCATCTCGGTCTGCCGGGCGTTGGCCCCGTCGGCGGCGAGCCGGTCCCGCACCGAGGTGTCCGGTTCCTCGTCCACCGGCATCTCCTCGGCCACGGCCAGCCGCTCGGCCAGCTCCTCGGCCTCCTGTACGGCCTTCTCCAGCGCCTCCTGCGCACGTGCCGCGGCCGCGGCCGACCGTTCGGCCTCGCCTGCGGCCCCGCGGGCCTGTCCGGCCAGCCGCCCGAGTTGCTGGGCCACGGCCGACTTCTCCCGGTCGGCGGCCCGGCGCCGCTCCCCCAGCTCCTCGACGAGGGCCGCGGTGTGCCTGCGGCGCTCGGCCGCCGTGTGCTGGGCCTCGGCCAGTTCCTCGCAGCGGACCGCCAGGTCGGCCAGCTCGGCGGCGGCCTCGTCCACGGAGGCCTGCACCTCCAGCAGGCTGGGCGCGCCGGCCGAGCCGCCGTGCGCGAAGTGGGCGCCGAGGAGGTCGCCCTCGGCGGTGACGGCGGTCAGGTCCGGGCGGGAGTAGACCAGGGCCTCCGCGTCCTCCAGACCGTCGACCACCGCGATTCCTTGCAGGAGGCGGCGGACCGCGGGGAGGAGTTCGGCGGGGCCGCGGACCAGGTCGGCGGCGAGGAGGGGAGTGCGGGGGTGTCTGTCGGCCGCGGGTTCGTTGTGGCTTGCCGGGGAGGTGTGGGGCGGGACGCCGGTGTCGGCCGCCGGTTCGTCGTGGGTTGCCGGGGAGGTGCTGGGGTGCCTGTCGGACGCCGGCTCGTCGTGGGTTGCCGGGGCGTCGTGGGGCGGGACGCCGGTGTCGTCTGCGGGTTCGTCGTGGTCTGTCGCGCAGTTCCCCGCGCCCCTGGCGGAAGGCTGGACGCCGTTCTCGGCCGCGGGATCGTCGTGGCCCGTCGCGCGGATCTCCGCGGTCGTTTGGGGCGGCACGTAGCCCTCGGTGGCTGCTGGGGTGTTGTGGTTCGTCGTGCGGGGGGCGGTTCGTGGGGGGAGGGGGTCTGGGGCACCTGCCAGGATCAGGGTCGCCCTGCCGCCGTCCTGTTTGCGCAGGAGGGTGATCGCCTCGGCCGCCGCTGCCGGAGTCGTCACGGCGATCGCGTCCGCCGCGGCGCCGAAGGCTGCGGCCAGCGGCACCTCGTAGCCGGGGGTGACCGTCAGCAGCTCGGCGGCGGGGCCCAGGATGCCGGTGAGCCGGTCGCGGGCGCCGAGCAGTATTCCGGTGCCGTCCTTGCGCCGGAGGCCCAGGGCCAGCGCCTCGTGGCGGGCCTGGGTCGCCGCCCGGCTCCGCTCGGCGGCGGTGAGGGCCTCGCGGGCCGCGCTCAGGGCCGCCTCCGCCTCCGCCAGCTGCCGTTTGGCGGTCTCGTGCCGCCCGGCCAGTTCGGCGTCGCCGGCGTCCAGGCCGTCGACCTCCGCCTTCAGGGCCTCGTACTCCTCCTGCGCACCGACCGCGCGCTCCTGCGCCTCGTCGCGGGCCGTGGCCAGCCGGTCGATCTCGGCCTGGGCGGAGGCGGCACGCGAACGAGCCGCGTTGACCTGCCCGGACAGCCGGGCGAGGCCCTCGCGGCGGTCGGCGATGGCGCGGGCGGCGTCCTTCAGCCGGCGCTCCTCCACCGCCAGCTCGCGCTCCAGTTCCGCGCGGTGGGCGACGGTGTCGTCGAGGGCGCGCTGGGCCGCTTCCAGGGCGGCCTCCAGCTCGCCCTCCTGCTCGCGGATGCGGGCGGCCTCGCGCTCCAGGTCCTCGGGGTCCCGGCCGCGCCGCTCCTCGGGGGGCGCGGAGGTGGCGCTCTTGACCCGGGCGTCGGCCAGCGAGACGGTGCCGCGCACGCGTTCGGCAAGCTGGGACAGCTCGTACCAGGTCTGCTGGGCGCGCTGGAGGCGCGGTGTGAGCCGGCGTACCTCGTCCTCGAGCAGGGCCTCGCGGTGGAGGGCCCTCTTCAGCTCCCGCTCGGCGGCCTCCTTGCGTTCCTTCAGGGCCGCCTCGTCGGCGATCTCGGCCTGGAGGGCTTCGCGCAGGCGCACCAGGTCGTCGGCGAGGAGCCGCAGACGGGCGTCGCGGAGGTCGGCCTGGATGACGGCCGCCCTGCGCGCAACCGCCGCCTGCCGGCCCAGCGGCTTGAGCTGGCGGCGCAGTTCGTCGGTGAGGTCCTGCACGCGCGCGAGGTTGGCCTGCATCGCGTCCAGCTTGCGCAGCGCCTTCTCCTTGCGCTTGCGGTGCTTGAGGACTCCGGCCGCCTCCTCGATGAAGGCGCGGCGGCCCATGGGGTCGGCGTGCAGGACGGAGTCGAGCTGGCCCTGGCCGACGATGACGTGCATCTCGCGGCCGATGCCGGAGTCGGAGAGGAGTTCCTGGATGTCCAGCAGACGGCAGGTGTCGCCGTTGATCTGGTATTCGCTGCCGCCGTTGCGGAACATGATCCGCGTGATGGTGACCTCGGCGTACTCGATGGGCAGGGCGCCGTCGGAGTTGTCGATGGTCAGGGACACCTCGGCGCGGCCCAGTGGCGGGCGGCCGGTGGTGCCGGCGAAGATGACGTCCTCCATCTTGCCGCCTCGCAGCGACTTGGCACCCTGCTCGCCCATGACCCAGCTGAGCGCGTCCACGACATTGGACTTGCCCGAGCCGTTCGGGCCGACGACACACGTGATGCCGGGTTCGAACCGGAGCGTGGTCGCCGAGGCGAACGACTTGAACCCGCGGAGGGTCAGGGCCTTGAGGTGCACGCCGCTGGACTCTACCCGGCGCTGCTATCTCACTCCACGAACACTCGCAACCCCACGGTTTCGCCACTGAACACGCAGGGCACACCAAACGTTAAAGAAGGTGAAAGGATGCGGGGGGAAAGAACGAAGGGACGCCGAAGCGTCCCTTGCAACTCTGTCGACTGGGTTACAGCCGGATGGATCAACTGAGCGGTTGATACGGGCAGCCCGGTCGCTGCGACTGCTGTCGTGGAGCCGAAGCAGCGATCAGGTCAGCGCAGGCTCCGCCTGGTGTGCGTCGATGCTCTCCATGATCCTGTCCTGAGAGGCGGCAGCCGTCAGCGCTTCGTTCTCCGCCTGGATCCGTCCGAGTTCGGACTCCAGGTCCTGGACGCGCTGCTGCAGCCGTCGCATCTCGGCGAGGAGTCGCGGGTCGGAGCCGCCGACGTAACCGAGAAGCGCCTTTGCCATGATGGATGGTCCTCCACACTGAGTGACCGACCGATGCGGTGTGGGTCGTGAGGGATTCGCACCCGCGGTGCTTGGCACATCCGGGTGTTGCTCTGCTGTTGCTCCATGCCAAACAGCTAAGGTGCGCGGGGCTTTCAGCGTCTCACCAAAAAGTTTGACGGTCAACACGATCACGCCCTGTATTGGCGGGCAAACCGGGGCGCACAGCCGGGAAAAACGGCGGCGCTGCGACTCCTCCGGGCCCTCAGGGCGTGGCGACCAGCAGTATCAGCGGAGCCTGCCATGCCACGCCCCTGTTGGCAACCACCAGGGGGTTTCCGCTTTCCGCACGTGCCACTGGCAGCTCGCCGGCCCTCGGCCCACCGGGTTCGGCGGGGGTGGCTCAGCGAATGGCGAAGCCGTCGTAGCCGCCCCGGGGTGTGTCCCAGATCTCTGTGACACCGTCCACGTGTCCGGGCGTGTCGCTGCCCTGGAGCCAGTCCAGCAGCCCCTCGCAGCCCTGCCGGGGCCCCTCCGCGACCACTTGGACCCGCCCGTCGGCCAAATTGAGAGCAAAACCACTCAACCCGCCGATCTCCAGTGCCTTGGCACGCGTGAACCAGCGGAAACCCACACCCTGCACGCGTCCGCGCACCCAGGCGACCAGTCGTACTTCCTCAGTCATGGGTGCAACCTAACCGGCCGGTGTCGCCTGGGACACGTCGTCCTCCGGCGCCATGGGGTACGGTCCGGATTCAGTGCATCGCATATGAAAACTCGCTCGATCGAGCGAGTCGGATCGGCCAGAGGGAGTGACCCGCCGGGGGGTCACCCGCCGTGCAGGCACCGGGTCGACCGCGCGTACCAGGAAGAGGGCAAGGACATGGGACGCCACCGTCGCTCCGCCGCCGGCCGCGCCGCCACGGGCCGCGCCACCGGCGCTACGCACACGCAAAGCTCCGGCACCGGGAGCGAAGGCCCCCAGCACTCGTCCGCGGGGCCGCGCCCGGTCCCCATGGGCACGGCGCCCTATCTGAACCCCGAGGCGTACGCCGAGGCCACGGCGAAGGCCCAGGCCTTCCTGTTCGAGACGGGCGCCGACGCGACACGGGCCACGCCCGGCTCCGGCGGCGGCTTCGGTGGCGACGGCTCCGGCGACGGCTTCGGCGGCGATTTCGGTGGTGACGGCTCCGCGGGCGGCGGTTCCGGCCCGGACGGCGAGCCGTCCCACGGCCCCCGGCGGCGGACGGCCGCCGCCCGGCCGGTGCGCACGGGCCTGCTCGGCGTGTCCGTCGCCGTGGCCCTCGGCACGATCGCGGTGGCCACGGGCGTGGTGCCGGGCCTGGAGAGCTACCGGCTCGGCGGCGGTTCGCACACCGCCGGCCGGGACCATGTGCAGACCGCGGCGGCGCCCGGCAACACGGCGAGCGCGCAGGGCGGCAGCTCGGGCAGCGCCGACGCCGGCGACAGCGGCCGCGTGGACGGCCGCACCGGCAACTCCACCGGTGGCGGCACCGAGCGGTCCGGCTCCCCCAGGCCGTCGGCCTCCGCGTCCGCCTCCCCGTCCAAGCCGGCCTCCCCGAAGCCGGCCCCGTCGCGGAAGGCCGCCGAGAAGCCGACGCCGTCGCGGAAGGCCGCCGAGAAGCCGGCGCCGTCGCGGAAGGCCGCCGAGAAGCCGGCGCCGAGGACCACGCCGTCCAAGCGGTGGTCCGCGCCCACAAGGCCGACACCGACCGCCAGGCCGGCCGAGCCCGCAGCGACCGCCAAGCCGAACCGGCCCGCCAAGCCGTCGGCACCCGCCGCGTCGGCCAAGCCGCCCGTGCCCCCCGCGTCGGCCAAGCCGTCCCGGTCGCCCGCGCCCTCCGCGACCTCGGCCAAGCCGTCCGCTCCTTCCACGCCGGCCAAGCCGTCGACGCCCTCCACCCCGGCCAGGCCCTCCGCCTCCTCGGCCCCGGCCAAGCCGGCCGCGCCCGCCACGTCGGCCAAGCCGAAGCCGTCCCCGTCCCGTACGGCCACGAAGGCGCCGTCTGTGTCGTCCCCGCCGGTCACGGTGTCGCAGGAGGCCGCCATCGGGGCCGAGGTGCTGACGCTGGTCAACAACGAGCGGGCGAAGGCCGGCTGCAGCCCGCTGGCGGCGAACTCCTCGCTGACCGGGCTGGCCGGGGCGCTCAGCGACGACATGGCCGCACGGAGCTTCTTCGACCACACCGACCCGGACGGCAGGACGCCGTGGGACCGGGCGGCGAAGGCCGGCATCACCGGTCTCGGCGGCGAGAACATCGCCCGGGGCCAGGGCGACGCGGCGGCCGTGATGACCGCTTGGATGAACGACCCCGAGCATCGCGCCAACATCCTGAACTGCGGCTTCAAGACCCTCGGCGTCGGCGTTCACTTCGGCTCGGGCGGGCCTTTGTGGACGCAGGACTTCGGGTACTGAGAATCCCCCAGGTCTACAGAGAGTCCCGCAGGTCAGCAAGGGGTGACAGCGTCCTTCGAGGGGGTCTCGGCCGTCTCGGGGCCGTCATCGGCAGCCGTGCCGTCCTCGCGGCCCGTGGGCACGTTTCGGGTCAGGCCGTCCGGTCGTCGTGGGCTTCCCTGTGCATGCCCATGCACAGGGCCCAGACGATGAAGACGTTGACGGCGACCAGCGTCAGGGCCCACAGGGGGTAGTACGGCACCCACAGGAAGTTCGCGAGCGCGCCCAGGCCCGCCACGAACACACCGAGGAAGCGTGCCCACAACTGGCCGCCGAGTACGGCGCAGCCTGCGATGACGATGACGATTCCCAGAATGAGGTGGACCCATCCCCAACCCGTCAGGCTGAAGTCGAACACATAGTGACGGGTCACGAGGAACAGGTCGTCCTTGGCGATGGCGGCGATTCCCTCGAAGATCGCCATGGCTCCGCCGAAGATCATCAGTGCTGCGGCGAAGGCGGTGGTACCGGACGTGGGCGCATGCCAGGGGCGCGGGTCGGCGTTGGCGTCACGGGCCATGTCGGCCTCCTTGGGTCGCAAAGCCATCCGCTGGGCCGAGCCTTCTGGACCGACTCGATCCTGATCTCAGCGTGGCATGACGGCACTCCGTCGGCATTCCGGCGCCGTGGCGCGACCGCGGGCCGTCTCCGGGGCGACGGAGTCAGTGGCAGTCGAGGCGCCGGTCCCCTGGGAGGCCGGGGCACCGGTGGCAGTGGAAGAAGCAGCCGCCGCAGTGTCGCCCGGCGCGGGAGTTCTCGGGGCGGCCGGACGAAGAAACGGACATGCGAGCGGCCCCCGACCGGTTGCCCGGGTCGGGGGCCGTTCTCACTGCTCGGCGAGCGGTGGCCACGGAGCCGGAGACGCCGGCCGTCACGGCACCGCGCGCCGGGCCCGTCGGGACTGTCGGGCCTGTCGGGGGCGGAGGGTGTCGGCTCCTGCCCGCGGGAGGCTCCTGACCGACGGAGGCTTCTGACCGAGGGAGGCTCCTGCCCGACGGAGGCTCCTGCCCGAGGGAGGCTCCTGACCGACGGAGGCTCCTGCCCGACGGAGGGGCCTGGGGTCAGCCCGAGCAGTTCGGGACGGCGAGGTCGCTGCCCGCGCAGTTGGTGGGCGCGTTGCCCCTGACCCGGTCGCGCCGGCATGGGCGGCGACCGTCTCGAACGGGTGATCCCCTCGGACGGTGTAGCCGTTTCCATCCGACAGCCGACCCGGTGCGAGTCGAGCCGCCCTCCCACGGCGGCCGTACCGGGGGTCCGGCCATCACCGGTCACGGCGACGGCCCCGGGTCCCCCCGAAGGGGAGATCCCGGGGCCGTGTGCGGCGCGCCGGCCTGTCCTACGCGGCGACCCGTCCGCGCGCGAACACCTTCGCCGTCTGCGTCACCCGGCGGCCCAGGTGCTCGGCGGTGGCGATGTCGGCCTTGTGGACGCCCTCGGGGCCCTGGTCGCTGTTGCTCTGGGCGGCGGCGCCGGCGAAGAAGCCGAGGCGGTTCAGGTCGTTCTCGGAACCGGTGGTGCTGTTCCAGCCCGGGAGCAGGCCGAGGTTGACCCAGTGCATGCCGTGCTGGGCGGCGAGCGTCTGGAAGAACTGGAGGGTGTGCAGCTTGTCGCCGCTCTTGGACCCCGAGTTGGTGAAGCCGGCGGCCAGCTTGTCCTTCCAGTCCTGGCCGAACCAGCGCTTGGAGGTGGCCTCGGCGAAGACGTGGAAGGCGCCGGACGCGGTGCCCATGTAGGTGGGCGAGCCGAACACGATCGCGTCGGAGCGGTCCAGCGTCTCCCACTGCTCCTCGGTGATCTCGTCCACCTTGATCAGGTGAACCTCGGCACCCGCGTCGGCGGCACCGGCGCGGACGGCCTCGGCGATGACGGCGGTGTGGCCGTAGCCCGAGTGGTAGGCGATGGAAACGACGGGTGTGGTCATGCGGACTCCTCGAAAGGGCAGCGAAAGCGGCAGCTCGGCCGTGTGGGCAGCTCAAAAGCGATAACCACAGGAAAGCACTAACTGACAGTTAGTGCAACCTTCTGGTTAGCGCTGTACGGGCGTACCCTTGTTGCCATGACCGTCAGCACCGATGACCACGACGACCTCGCGTACGACGTCTTCGCCAAGGCGTGCCCGTCCCGCGGCACGCTGGAGCACGTCACGGGCCGCTGGGGCGGGCTGACGCTCGGCGCGCTGTACGAGGGATCACTGCGCTTCAACGAGCTGCGCCGGCGCGTGGACGGGGTGAGCGAGAAGATGCTGTCCCAGACGCTGCACGCGCTGGAGCGCGACGGTCTGGTGCACCGCGAGGCCCAGCCGACGAACCCGCCCCGCGTGGACTACCGGTTGACGCCGCTGGGCCGGCAGGTCGCCGAGCGGCTGCTGGCGCTCATTCACTGCGTGGAGGGCGCGATGGACGACGTCCTCGCGGCCCGCACGCGTTACGACGAGACGCGCGGCGCCCTCTGACACTTCGGGCAGAAGTAGCTGGACCGGTTCATCCAGGGCCGGCGGCGCATGGGGGTGCCGCAGCGCTTGCACGGCAGGCCCTCGCGGCCGTACGCGTCCAGGGACCGGTCGAAGTAGCCGGACTCGCCGTTGACGTTGACGTACAGGCTGTCGAAGCTGGTGCCGCCCACGGCGAGGGCCGCGTTCATCACGTCCCGGACGTGGCCGAGCAGCTCCGCCGTCACCGGGCGGGTGAAGTTCGCGGTCGGGCGCTCGTAGTGGACGCGGGCGCGCCACAGGGCCTCGTCCGCGTAGATGTTGCCGACCCCGCTGATCAGCGACTGGTCCAGCAGGGCCCGTTTGATGGTGGTCCGCTTGCGGCGCAGCGCCCGGTGGAAGTCGTCGTCGTCGAAGAGCGGGTCCAGCGGGTCCCGGGCGATGTGCGCGATGACGTCGGGCAGGCCGTCGGGGGTGTTGTCGTGCAACGACAGTCCGCCGAAGGTGCGCTGGTCGACGAAGCGCAGCTCGGTGCCGAGCGAGTCGGCGAACCGGACGCGGATGCGCAGGTGCTTCTCGTCCGGGGCGTCCTGCGGCTGGACCAGCAGCTGGCCGCTCATGCCGAGGTGGGCCAGGACGGACTGGTTGGTCTCCTCCAGCGGCAGCCACAGATACTTGCCGCGCCGGCAGGGGGTGCCGATGTGGTGGCCCTTGAGACGGTGCGCGAAGTCGTCGGGCCCGGCGAGGTGCCGGCGCACGGCACGCGGGTGCAGCACCTCGGTCCCGGCGACGGTCCGGTGGGCGACCCAGCGCTCCAGGCCCCGCCGGACGACCTCGACCTCGGGCAACTCGGGCATCGGGACCCCCGTCAGAACCGTACGGACCGGTGGATGAGCCGAGCGCCCGCGCCGGCCGGGACGGCCGGGGCGGGCGCTCGTGTGCTGCTTCTCAGGCGGTGGCGGACGACGCGTCGTCGTCCTTGGCCGCGGCCGCTGCGGCCTGAGCGACCGCTTTGGCCTCCTCGGCCGCCTTGGCGCGCTCGTCCGCCGCGGCCCGGATGGACCGCCATGCGGACTCGGCGGCCTGCTGCTCCGCCTCCTTCTTGCTGCGGCCGGTGCCGGTGCCGTACGAGACGCCTCCGACGCGGGCGGCAGCAGTGAAAGTCTTCTCGTGGTCGGGGCCGGTCTCCGTGACCAGGTACTCGGGCACGCCGAGTCCCTCGATCGCGGTCAGCTCCTGCAAGGACGTCTTCCAGTCCAGGCCGGCGCCGAGATTGGAGGACTTCTCGATCAGCGGGTCGAACAGGCGGTGCACCAGTTCGGAGGCCGCGTCGAGACCCTGGTCGAGATAGACCGCGCCGATCACCGCTTCGAGGGTGTCGGCGAGGATGGATGCCTTGTCCCGGCCGCCCGTGCCCTCTTCACCCCGGCCGAGCCGGATGAAGGCGCCCAGGTCGAGCCCACGGCCGACCTCCGCCAGCGCACGCGAGTTGACCACCGCGGCCCGCAGCTTGGCCAGCTGGCCCTCGGGCAGGTCGGGGTGGGTGCGGTACAGCGTGTCCGTGACGACGAGACCCAGCACGGAGTCCCCGAGGAACTCCAGCCGCTCGTTCGTCGGCAGACCGCCGTTCTCGTACGCGTAGGAACGGTGGGTCAGCGCTCGCACCAGAAGGGCGGACTCGACCTGGTAGCCGAGCCGCCCTTCCAGAAGCGTGTGGGACGAGGCCTGGTTGTCCGCCTGGCCGTGCTTCTTCGCCGTGGACACAGTGCCTCTCACCAGCCCGCTCAGACTTCGAGGACCTGGCGCTTGTTGTAGGTGCCGCAAGACGGGCACGCGATGTGCTGCTGCTTGGGCTCGTGGCAGCGCTCGCACGCAACCAGGGTGGGGACCGCAGCCTTCCACTGCGACCGGCGGTGGCGCGTGTTGCTGCGCGACATCTTCCGCTTCGGAACAGCCACGGCTACTTCTCCTGCTTCTCGTCGGCGCGTGCTGACTGAGGCGCGCCGCCGCTCATCTCGTCCTTCTCGCCGTCTTCGAGTGAACCGGCGAGTCCCTGCAAAGCCGCCCAACGGATGTCGACGGCGTCGTGGTGGTGGTCCGGGTCGTCCGCGAGCCGCACTCCGCACTCGGAGCACAGGCCCGGGCAGTCTTCCTGGCACACCGGCTGCATCGGCAGTGCGAGCACCACCGCATCGCGCAGCAGAGGTTCGAGGTCGAACAGGCCGTCCTCGAGGAAGAACCTGTCCTCGTCGTCCTCGGCGTCGTCGCCCGGTTCCGCGATCACGCGGCCCCGGTCGTCGGCGTCAGGGTACGAGAACAGTTCCTGGAAGTCCGCTTCGAGCTCCAGCCCGACCGGCTCCAGACACCTTACGCACTCCCCCTCGGCCTGTGCACGGGCGGTGCCTGTGACGAGCACCCCTTCCATGACCGACTCGAGCCGGAGTTCGAGTTCCAGCGGGGCGCCTGTCGGCACTCCGATGACCCCCTGGATGCCGAGATCGGCGGGAGCGTCGATCGTGCGGGTCAGGCGCTGGAGCGCGCCAGGACGCCGGCCCAGCTCGTGCGTGTCGAACACGAGGGGGTTGCGGTGGTCGAGGCGGGCGTTGGAGGCCATTCCTGCTTTCGATCTGCGAACTCGAAGGGACACCGCCCGTAGGTGTTCCCGGGCAGCGGTGATCGCGGACATACGCGCGACCGAAGAGCCAGGATACTGGACCTTTCGCTCAGCGCCCAATCCGGTGCCCGGCTACAGGCCCCGCTCCTGCTCGTACGCCCTCAGCTGCTCCGCGCTGATCATGCTCGTGTCGAAGAGGCTGGTCTCGTCCAGGGCGTAGCCCTGCTGGGCCGGGAGCTGGTGCTGGGGCTGCTGCGGCTGGTGGGTCTGCTGGGGGTCGTAGGCGGCCTGCTGGACCTCGTAGCCCTGGAAGGGGGCACCTCCCGCCGGGGCGTAGCCGGAGGCGGGGGCGTAGGGGTCGGCCTGCTGGTAGCCGTACGGGTCCTGCTGCGGCGCGTACTCCGGCTGCTGCGGGAAGCCCGCGTACGGGTCCGGCTGCTGCTGGACGGGGGTGTCTGCCGCCGGGGCGTAGCCGTGGGTGGAGGAGTAGGCGGGCTGCGGCTCGTAGGAGGGTTCCGGCTGCTCCTGCTGCTCCGGCCGGCGCCCGGTCGCGCGGTCGCCGTCCGCGAGGGCGGCGAGGTCGGCGAGGTAGTCGGCGTCGCTGGAGTGCTGGTAGGTCGTGGTGTCGTCGGCGAGGGCGCCGAGGTCGTCGGTGGCGATCCGGCCGTGCAGCTTCTGCCGGCCGCGGCCGACGGCCTCCAGGGTCTTGGCGAGGACGGCCTCGAACGCGCCCAGCTTGACGTCGACGTACTGGTCGGCGTTGTGGCGCAGGGTCTCCGGGTCGTGGCTGCGCTCGGGGGCGTCCTCGTCCTCGTACCCGTTCTCGTCCAGGCCGGGGCCGGTGCCGAGGAGCTTCTCGCGGCCGCGGCCGACCGAGCCGAGGGTCTTGGTGAGGACGACCTCGAAGTTGGCGAGCTTGGAGTCGACGTAGTCGTCGGCCTCGGCGCGGATCTCCTCGGCTTCCTGACGGGCCTCGGCGAGGATCCGGTCCGCCTCCGTCTGGGAGCGGCGGGCGATCTCGGTGTCGGAGATCAGCGAGCCGCGCTGGGCGTGCGCGCTCTCGATGATCCGCTCGGCCTCCTGCCGGGCCTGCTCGACCATCTGCTCACGGCCGCCGATCAGCTCCTGCGCCTGCGCGAGGGAGCCGGGCAGCGCCTGGCGGACCTCTTCGAGCATCGCGAGCAGCTCGGCGCGGTTGACCACGCACGATGCCGACATGGGCATGGACCGGGCCCCGGAGACCGTGGAGACGATCTCGTCGAGCTTCTTCTGCACGTCCACCTGTGCTCGCCACTCTCTACAGCCGGGTTGGAGACGGACGGGACGACTGTAGCCCCATCAGTCCTTGCGCAGGCGCTCGTTCAGGGCCTCCAGGACCTGGGCGGGCACCAGGTGGGAGACGTCGCCGCCCCAGGCCGCGACCTCCTTGACGAGGGAGGAGGACAGGAAGCTGTAGGTGGGGTTCGTGGGCACGAACAGCGTTTCGACGCCGGTGAGGCCGATGTTCATCTGGGCCATCTGGAGTTCGTAGTCGAAGTCGCTGACGGCGCGCAGGCCCTTGACGATGGCGGGGATGTCGCGCTGCTTGCAGAAGTCGACGAGGAGGCCGTGGAACGCCTCCACGCGGACGTTGGCGTACTCGGAGGTGACCTCGCGGATCAGCTCGATCCGCTCCTCGATCTCGAACAGGCCCTTCTTGGACTTGTTGATCATCACCGCGACGTAGACCTCGTCGTAGAGACGGGAGGCCCGGGCGATGATGTCGAGGTGTCCGTTGGTGATCGGGTCGAACGACCCGGGACAGACGGCGCGGCGCACTTGTGATCCCTCGCTCTCCGGTCCGGTCATCGTGCGTCTTCGCACGTAGAGGCGGCGCGACCGTACCAAAACGTTCCCTCGCCGTAACGACGGGAGCGGATCGGCTCGAAGCCCTCGGGCCACCGGAATTCGCCACCTCTGGTGCTGCGCTCCACGGTGACGAGGGCTTCGTCGGCGAGCCAGCGTTCCGAGCGGAGTGTGAGCAGGATCTCGCGAAGATCGTCGTCGGTGACGGCGTACGGGGGGTCGAGGAAGACCAGGTCGTACGGCTCGGCGGGGGGTGCGGTTCTGATGACTTGTTCCGCTTTGCCCGCCCGCACCTCGGCGCCGGGCAGGCCCAGGTTCTTCACGTTCTCCCGGACGGTTTTCGCCGCGCGGGCGTCGGCCTCCACCAGGAGGGTGTGGCCCGCGCCCCGGGACAGGGCCTCCAGGCCCACGGCTCCGGATCCCGCGTAGAGGTCGAGGACCCGTTCGCCCTCCAGGGGGCCGCCGAGCAGGGACTGCCAGGTGGAGAAGAGACCTTCGCGCGCGCGGTCCGATGTCGGCCGGGTTCCGGTGCCGGGCGGTACTGAGAGGCGCCGTCCGCCTGCCCGGCCGGCGATCACGCGGGTCATCTCTGGGTCCTTCTCCGTGGGCGGCTTTACCCAGTCAGTCTGGCAGGCCCGCGGGGGTGGGCGCCCGGGCGCCGCGGGCGGGTCCCGGCCCGCGGCGCCCGGTCGCGCCGTCCGCCGTGCCCGGGCGAGCCGTCCGCCGTGCCCGGGCGAGGTCCGCCTCAGCCCTTTTCCAGGTACTGCTCCCGTTCCTCGTCCACCAGGGCGTCCAGGGCCGTGCGCAGGCCGGGGAGCCGCTCCAGTTCCGGGTCGGCCGCGACGAGCGCCGCCGCCTCCTGGCGCGCCTCCGCGATGACCTCCTCGTCCTCGATGACCGCGAGGACCCGCAGGCTGGAGCGGGCGCCGGACTGGGCCTGGCCGAGGACGTCGCCCTCGCGGCGCTGTTCGAGGTCGATGCGGGAGAGTTCGAAGCCGTCGAGGGTGGAGGCGACGGCGTTCAGGCGCTGGCGGGCCGCGCTCGCCTCGGGCATCTCCGAGACCAGGAGGCACAGGCCGGGGGCGGAGCCGCGGCCGACCCGGCCCCGCAGCTGGTGCAGCTGGGAGACGCCGAAGCGGTCGGCGTCCATGATGACCATGGCCGTGGCGTTGGGGACGTTGACGCCGACCTCGATGACGGTGGTGGCGACCAGGACGTCCGTCTCGCCGGCCGCGAAGCGGCGCATCACGGCGTCCTTGTCGTCGGGGTGCATTCGGCCGTGCAGGACTTCGACCTCGAGACCCTGGAGGGGGCCGCGGCCCAGCTGGCCGGCCACGTCGAGGACGGCCAGCGGCGGGCGCTTCTCCGCCTCGTCCTCGGGGGACTTCTTCCTGCCGGCCTTCTTGGGGTCGTCGTCCTCGTCGCCGATGCGGGGGCAGACGACGTACGCCTGGTGGCCGGACTCCACCTCCTCGCGCACCCGTTCCCAGGCTCTGGCCAGGAAGTGGGGTTTGTCGGCGGCCGGGACGACGTGGCTGGCGATCGGGGAGCGGCCCGCCGGGAGCTGGTCCAGGACGGAGGTCTCCAGGTCGCCGAAGACCGTCATGGCGACCGTGCGCGGGATGGGTGTCGCGGTCATGACGAGGAGGTGCGGGGGCTGCTTGCCCTTGCCGCGCAGGGCGTCGCGCTGTTCCACGCCGAAGCGGTGCTGTTCGTCGACCACGACCAGGCCGAGGTCGTGGAACTGGACCTTGTCCTCGATCAGGGCGTGGGTGCCGATGACGATGCCGGCCTCGCCGGTGGCCAGGTCCAGCAGGGCCTGGCGGCGGGCGGCCATGCCCATGGAGCCGGTGAGCAGGACGACCTTGGTGGAGTGCTCGGCCCCGCCGAGCATGCCTCCCTCAGCCAACTCGCCCATCATCTCGGTGACGGAGCGGTGGTGCTGCTGGGCGAGGACCTCGGTGGGCGCGAGCATGGCCGCCTGACCGCCCGCGTCGACGACGGCGAGCATGGCGCGCAGGGCCACCATCGTGTTGTGCGTCACCGCGAAGTGGTCGGTGACATAGGCACGGCTGGGGTGCGCGACGCTGATGCACTGGACCGGCTTGCGCCCCACGTACTCGACCGCCCGGATGCCACGCCGGAAAGTGTTGTACTTCGGCCGCGGGCCGACGCGCTCTGCCTTGCGGGTGAGCCTGAAGGGGGCGTACTCGTCCGGCAGCGCCACAGAGACGGTGAAGGCGGACTTCTTCCGCAGGATGCGCGCCCGGCCGCCCAGCGACCGCACAAGCCAGGCGACGTCCTCCGCCAGCCTCACCGAGGCCGAGCACAGGGAAATGCTCATGCCGTTTGCGTCGACAGTGCCGTCGGTGTCCAAGAGGCCCTGCAGGAGAGCGAGACGGTTCTTGATCGATGTGTTCTTGAATTCTTCGGGGATGAACTTGCCGTGCGACGTCCGGCCCCACAGGCCCAGATCACGCAAGATCTGAATGACGGGATTGCGGGCTCCGCCCGACCGCTGTGTCAGCTGAATCGTGTAGTCACATCGGGAACCAGTTACCGGAACGAGCCGGCACTCAGGCCCCACAGAAGCTGCCACCGCGTCACGGATCTCTGTGTCGATGGTGGAAATCCGCAGGTTGTGCCTGAACGAACCGTCACCGAGCAGGAGCCCGAACAGATAGGGGTCGAGGGGAATTACGGAGTCGTCACCCAGGTCCACAGGAGTCGCCGCCGGGAGGTACCACTTCGACGATCCGTTGGCCTTGAACAGGTCGTGACGGATTTCCCGTGTGGTCATCACCTTGGGCGGCTGCCCGCGATGCCAGGCGCAACTCGTGCCGACGATCCAGAGGTGTTCGTCGTCGCATTCCACGGAACTGTCATCGGAAAGCACGATGCGCCACACATCTCGCTCGCCTTGCGGAAAGACTCCATCGATGAGGGCAATCTCTCCGGCGGGCACAACGACCTCGTCCCCCACCTGCATGTCACCCATCCGCCGAAAACCCGACGGTGTCAGCACGAGCGAGTCCAGCGGCTGCGCCTTGCCCGAACCGACCTCTCCCTGGAGCAGGCGGTGCATCGGGTGTGCGGTCGCCAGGTCGTCGAAGATCTCCCTGGACACCTTCTGCTGGCCCTCGGTGAGGGTGAAGGGCAGCCGGTCGTCGAAGGCCGTGAGGATGCCGTCGGGCTTCGGCCGGCGCGGGACGGCCGGGAGCAAGGTGTCGGCGTGCCGGCGCCGGGCCAGGGCGACCTGGAGGACGAAGGCCTCGTCCCACTTCAGCCGGGCGCGGGCGTCGGCGATGTCGGCCTTGGTGTGCGGCCGGTGGATCTTGTGCAGGGCCTCGGGCAGGGGGACCAGCCCGCGGCCCGAGCGGAGGGAGTCGGGGAGGGGGTCGAGGGCCTCCTGGGCGCTGGGGAGCACCGTCTGGACCGCCTTGCCGATCTTCCAGGACTCCAGCTTGGCCGTGGCGGGGTAGATGGGGATCAGGGCACCGGCCCAGGTCTCGACCGCTTCGGCACTGTCACCTTGCAGCAACTCGTAAGCGGGGTGGGCGAGTTGGAGGCGCCGGTTGAAGACGGAGACCTTGCCGGCGAACATCGCGCGGGTGCCCGGCAGCAGCTCCTTGTGGGGTTTGTGGACGCCGTTGCCGAAGAAGACGAGCTGGAGCCGGCCGCTGCCGTCGGTGATGGTGACTTCCAGGCGCTGGCCCTTGCCGCGCGGTGCCTTGGCCGAGGCGAAGGTGTGCAGGCGGGCGTCGGCGACCTGGGCGACCACCGTGACGTGCTCGTCCATGGGCAGGTCGGCGAGGTGGGTGAGCTGGCCACGCTCCTCGTATCTGCGCGGGTAGTGGTGCAGGAGGTCACCGACGGTGTGCAGGCCGAGGTGCTCGGCCATCACCTTCGCGGTGGCGGGGCCGAGCACTGACTTCAGGGGCTGCTTCAGGGGTTCTTGCAGTGCGGGCACGAGATCCATTGCACACCACGGCACTGACAATGCCGTAGACGCCGCCCTGCTCCTTCTCGGCGAGGTGCCGTAAACATCAGGGAAACTCCTGGTCAGGGTGGCTGATCCGGATCTAGGATGGCGCGCTCCGGCCATCCTTCGCGGTCACCGCCCCGCCGGGACCGCCCGACCCCGCGCCGCTCGCACCTCCCCCTCCGGCGCAGTGACGATGGACTCCCAGACCTCACAGGCATCCCAGCCATCCCAGTCACCTCAACCACCTCATACGTTCCAGGTCGACCTGCGTGGTCTGGTGGACCTGCTCTCCCATCACCTCTACTCCAGCCCCAGGGTCTACCTGCGCGAGCTGCTGCAGAACGCCGTGGACGCCATCACCGCCCGGCGGGCCGCCGACCCCGCCGCCCCGGCCCGGGTGCGGCTGTACGCGGTGGACGGCGGGCTGCGGGTGGAGGACACCGGTGTCGGGCTCACCGAGCCGGACGTGCACAGCCTGCTGGCGACCATCGGCCGCAGCTCCAAGCGGGCCGAGGGCCTTCAGGCGGCCCGGTCGGACTTCCTCGGCCAGTTCGGCATCGGGCTGCTCGCCTGCTTCGTGGTCGCCGAGCGGATCCGGGTCGTCAGCCGCAGCGCCCGGGCGCCCGAGGCCCCGCCGGTGGAGTGGACGGCCCGGGACGACGGCTCGTACACCGTGCGGACGCTGCCCGGCGCGGAGCGGCCCGAGCCGGGTACGACCGTGTACCTGACGGCGCGGGCCGGGGCGGCCGAGTGGCTCGCGCCCGAGCGGGTCCGCGCGTTGGCCCGGGACTTCGGCTCCCTGCTGCCTTACGACGTCCGGGTCGGTGACGAGCCGGTCACCGAGCTGCCCGCACCCTGGGACCGCGCCCATCCGAGTCCGGCCGGCCGGAGGGTGGCGCTGGCCCGGCACTGCCAGGAGCTGTTCGGGTTCACCCCGCTGGACTCGATCGACCTGGGGGTGCCGCTGGCCGGGGTCCGCGGGGTGGCGTACGTGCTGCCGTCGGCGGTCAGTCCCGCCCAGCGGGCGACGCACCGCGTGCACCTGAAGGGCATGCTGCTCACCGAGCGGGCCGAACAGCTGCTGCCGGACTGGGCGTTCTTCGTGCGCTGCGTCCTGGACACCGACAGCCTGCGGCCGACCGCCTCGCGCGAGTCGCTGTACGAGGACGAGACGCTGGCCGCCGTGCGGGAGGCGCTGGGCGAAAGGATTCGGTCCTGGCTCACCGGGCTCGCCGCCGGTGATCCGGAGCGGCTGTCGGCCTTCCTCGCCGTGCACCACCTGGGCGTGAAGTCCCTGGCCCGGCACGACACGGAGATGCTGCGCACGATGCTGCCGTGGCTGCCGTTCGAGACGACCGACGGGCAGATCTGTCTGGAGGAGTTCGCGCAGCGGCACCCGGTGGTGCACTTCACGCGGACGGTCGAGGAGTACCGGCAGGTCGCGCCGATCGCCTCGGCGCAGGGCATCGGGGTGGTCAACGGCGGCTACACGTACGACAGCGAGCTGGTCGAGGCGCTGCCGCGGGTGCGGCCGGGCACGGTGGTCGCCGAACTCGACGCGGACACCGTGACCGCGCACCTGGACGCGGTCGACCCGGGCGAGGAGCTGGCGCTGTCCGGGTTCCTGGCCGCGGCCCGGGACCGGCTCGACCCGCTGGGCTGCGACGTCGTCCTGCGGGCCTTCCACCCGCTGTCCGTGCCCGCACTGCACCTGGACGACCGGGCCGCCCGGCACGAACAGGCCCGCGCGGCGGCCGAGGAACAGGCCGACGACCTGTGGGCGGGCATCCTGGGCTCCCTGCGCGGCAGCGCCCCCCGCGCGCGTCTGGTGCTGAACCATCTCAACCCGCTGGTCCGGCGCATCGGTTCGCTCGGCGAACCGGAACTGATCGGCACCGCGACCGAGTCGCTCTACGGGCAGGCGCTGCTGATGGCGCAGCGCCCGCTGCGGCCTGCCGACTCGGCACTGCTCAACCGGGCGTTCATCGGGCTGCTCGAATGGGCGACCCACGGGGAGGGGTACGGACGATGAGCGGGATCGCGGACTTCGAGGAGCTGCGCCGGGCGCTGGCGGAGAACTCCGAGCAGCCGGAGGGCCCGGCCCGCAACGCGCGCGCGGAGCAGCTGCTCGCCGAGGCCGAGCGGCTCGACACCCCGCTCGCCGTGATCGAGGCCCTCGGGCACCAGCTGAAGGTCTACAACTACAGCTCCGAGAAGGACAAGATGTTCGTCCCGTTCGCGCGGCTGCTGCGCATGTGGGACGAACGGCCGGAGGAGTTCGACGAGTACGAGACGCACTCGCTGCACTGGGTCTTCAAGTGGATGTCGGCGGGCATGCTGAACCAGCCGCACATCCCGCTCGCCTCGGTCGAGAAGTGGCTCGGCGAGATGGAGCACCGCTACCGGCTCGCCGGGTACTCCGAACGGGCGGTGCGCAGCGCGGAGTTCAGCGTCGCCGCGCATGTCGGGGACCTCGCGCGGGCGGGGCGGGCGTACGCCGCGTGGCTGGCCGCGCACCGGGACCAGATGGCTGACTGCCACGCCTGCGAGCTGCGCGTTCAGGGCAGCTGGCAGGTCCGGTGCGGCCGGGACGCGGAGGCGCTCGAGCTGTGGCGGCCGGTGCTGGAGGGCGAGTTCGCCTGCGCTCACGAGCCGCACACCGTGCTGGCCTCCTCGCTGGCCCCGCTGCTGCGTCTCGGCCGCGTGGACGAGGCGCGGGCCCATCATCTGCGCGGCTTCCGGCTGGTGCGGCCCATGGAGAGCATGCGGGGGGCGTACGCCGACCACGTGGAGTTCTGCGCGCTGACCGGCAACGAGGCGCGCGGTCTGGAGCTGCTGGCCGAGCGGCCCGCCTACTTCACGGACACCGGGCAGCCGCGCAGCCGGCTCGACTTCATGGCCGTGGTGACCCTGCTGACCGACCGGCTGACCGGGCTGGGCCTCGGCGAGCGGCGGGTGCCGGGGCCGGCCGGGCGGACCTGGACCGCGCGGGAACTCGCGGCGCACGCGCGCGCGGAGGCGACGGAACTCGCCGGGCGGTTCGACCGCCGCAACGGCACCTCCTGCGTCGGCGACCGGATCCGCGCGCGGATGGCCCAGCGCCCGCTGGTGGAGCGGCTGCCGCTGGGGGTGCGGAACGTACGGACCGCGGCGGCACCGGCGGCCGCCCCTCCCCCGGCCGCCGCGGAGACCGCCCGAGCGGCCGCCGAACCCGCGCTGTCCGCCCTGCTCGCCGAGGCGCGGCGGCTGTCGGACACCCTCCGGCCGCACGCGCTGGAGGCGTGGGCCGCGGTCGCACGGGCCGCGCAGGACGGCACCGGGCTGGCGCCGCGGGACCGTGCGGAACTCGCCGACCACGAGGCGATGGCGCAGGGCCCCGAGGGGCTCGCCCTGTTCGACCGGGCGGCGGAGCTGTACGCGGAGGCGGGCGACCCCGGGGAGGCGTTGGCGGCACGCGCGCGTGCGGCGTACGTCCGCGCGCTGACGGGCGAGGTGGACGCGGCCCTGGCCGTGGTCACCGGCCTGTACGACGAGGTGCTCGCGCTGTACGCGGACGAGGGCACCGGGGTGCGCCAGACCGCGTCGGTGGTGATGAGCCGGGCGCGGATCCTGATGCGGCGGGTGCACGAGGCCGCCGAGCACGGCGCGGGAGAGACCGCCCACGGGGCGCTGGGCGACGCCGAGGCCGCCGTGCGTGAGGTGCTCGCGCTCGTCGAGGGGTGCGGCGCGGACGACGTGCGGCTGGTGGCACGGGCCGCCGAGGCGCGGGCGATGCTCGCCGAGCTGGCCGGGCTCACCGGGGACGCGGAGCGGGCGGCGGAGCTGTTCCGGCGGGCCGCCGGCGCGTACGTGTCCGCCGGGCTGCCCTGGTTCGCGGTGGAGTACGAGGTGCAGGTCGCCGCCCTGGCGCACCAGGCCGGCGATGCGGCCGGGGCCGAGCGGGCGCTGCGCGGCGCCCTGGAGCACGGCGGCCCGTATGTGGAGCCGGTCGGGCGGGCCCAGCTGCACCTCCAGCTCGCCGAGGTGCTCGGCGGCCGGGACGCGGCCGAGGAGGCGGCCGAGCACGCGCTGGAGGCCGCGCACTGGGCCGACGAGGCCGGCGAGAGCGGCACCCTGGGCGCCTGGGCGCGGCAGCAGCTGGGCGGGTTCCTGCTGCGCCGGGGCCGGTACGCGGAGGCCGCCGAGGTGCTGGAGTCCGCGCTGGCCGACCTGAGCGCCGGCACGCACGGCGACGGGGTGGTGGTCCAGGCCCGCTGGTGGCTCGGGGACTGCCTGGGCGAGCTGGGCGAGCACCGGGCCGCCGCCGAACAGCGGCTCAAGGCCGCCGAGCTGGCCCGGGACTGGCCCGAGCAGCAGGACCACGCCACGCTCGCCCACCTCGCCGCCGAGTCCCTGGGCCACGCGGGGCTGGCCGAGGAGGCGGACCGGGCCTACGCGCGCGCGGGCGACCTGTGGCGCTCGCTCGGCAACGCGCAGTTCCTCGTCCGCTCGCTGCGGGCCCGGGCCTGGCTGGCGCTGGGCCAAGACTCCGGTGCGTCGGACGCGCGTGAGCTGATGGCGTGTGCGGTGCGGGAGTGCGAGACCGCGCTGGCGGCGGCGGACCCGGCGGACCGGGAGCAGCTGTCCGCCGAACTCGGCGGGACGCACCGCCAGTTCGCGGAGCTGCTGGCGCGTTCGGCGTCAGAGCAGGCCGAGGACGGGGCGGAGGCCGAGGACGCGGCGATCCGGGCCGCGTTCGAGGCGGCCCTGGAGCAGATGACCCGGGCCGTGGCGGTGTTCGCCGCGCTGGGCGGGGCCGGGTTGCACGACCGCACCGGTGCCGAACTGGCCGCGGGCTGGCTGGAGGCCGACCTGGGCCGCCCGGCGCGGGCGGCGGCACGCGCGCGTGACGTGCTCGCGGCCTACGAGGACGCCGACGACGCGGACGACACCGCCCGCGCCCGCCAGGCGGAGGCGGCCCAGCTGCTGGATGCGGCACGGGAGGCGGATGGAGCGGATGGAGCTGGTGGGTCGGATGGAGCCGGTGGGTCTGACGGGGCCGACAGGTCGGATGGAGCCGGTGGGTCGGATCGGGCCGGTGGGTCGGATGGGGCCGACGGGTTCGACGGGGGCGACCGACGGGGCCGATGGGGCCGGTCGGGCTGAAGAGGCCGAAGAGGCCGACAGTGCCGAGGGGCCGACGGGGCCGAAGATGCAGAAGGGGCGATGTAGCGGTAGGGCGATGTAGCGGGCGGAGAAAAGAAGACGGGGGAAGCGGCAGAAGCGGAGGAGGCGGCTCGCGCGGAACAGCCGGACGCGCAGACCGGCCCGCGGGGCCGATCCGCTCACGGCCAAGCCCACCGATCACCGCACGCCGGGCCGGTTCCGTCGGTCACTCCACTCCGATGAGCAGCAGTGCTCCCTGGCGGCCGCCGCGGTACACCGCCGTGTCCACGGCCAGGTAAGACTCCCGTACGCGTGCCTCCAGATGCGCGGCGACGGTCTCGGGGGCCTCGTCGCCGACGACGAGCGTGACCAGTTCGCCGCCCGCCTGGAGCATGCGGTCCAGCACGATGCGCGCGGTGGCCGTGACGTCCGCGCCGATCACCGCCACGTCGCCGTCGATCAGGCCGAGCACGTCCCCGGCCTGGCAGATGCCGGCCGTCGTCCAGGACTGGTGCTCGGCCACGACGACCTCGGCGTAACGGGTGGCGCCCGCCGCCGAGGTCATCTGGACGACGTCCTCGTCGAACCGGCGTCCCGGCTCGTGCACGGCGAGCGCGGCGATGCCCTGGACCGCCGAGCGGGTCGGGATCAGGGCCACGCGGATGCCCTCGGTGCGGGCCTGTTCGGCCGCCGCGGCGGCCGTGTGGCGCAGCTCGGCGTCGTTGGGCAGCAGCACGACCTCGCGCGCGTGGGCGCGCCGTACCGCCTGCACCAGCTCCCCGCTGGCCGGCGGCTCCCCGGGGCGGGCGAGCACGGTGGTCGCGCCGGCCTCGGTGTACAGCCCGGCCAGCCCCTCGCCCGGTACGACGGCGACGACGGCCCGCTGGGCGCGTTCACGCGGCGGGCGCTCGCGGCCGGTGTGCGCGTCGCCGAGCCCGAAGTGCGTGATCCGGATGCGGTACGGCCGCCCCGCCTCGACCCCGGCCTCCACGGCGGCGCCCGCGTCGTCGACGTGCACATGGACGTTCCACAGGCCGTCGCCGCCGACCACGACCAGGGAGTCCCCGAGGGCGTCGAGCCGTGTGCGCAGCCGGGCCACGGCCGCGTCGTCGGCCTCCAGCAGGTAGATCACCTCGAACGCGGGCCCACCGGTCCCGGCCGCGTCGGCGCCGAGGCCCGGTTCACACCGCCCGCTGTCGGATTCACACAGCCCGGCATCGGATGCGTCCAGCCCGGCATCCGATTCGCGCCCCGCACCGGATGCGCCCAACCCGCCGTCGGATGCGCGCAGCCCCGTACCGGATGCGTACGGTCCGGCACCGGAACGACTCTCCACGCGCGCGTGGACGTCCCCGGAATCCGCCTCCGCGGCCTGGCAGGCGTCCCGGAGCGCGGCCTCCCGGTACGGCGCCTCCCGGAACAGGTCCTCCCCGTACGGCGCCCGTACCGCGTCCTCCCCGTACGGCGCCTCCCGTACCGCGTCCCCCCTGTACGGCGCCTCCTGGACCGCCTCGCCCGTGAACGCCTCCACCAGCGCCCCCAGCACCGTCACCAGTCCCCGTCCGCCCGCGTCGACCACGCCGGCCCGCTCCAGCACGGCCAGCTGGCCCGGGGTCGCCGCCAAGGCCGCCCGCGCGCCCTCGTAGGCGGCCCGCGCGACCGTCCCGCAGTCGCCCTCGGCTCCCTCGGCGGCCTCGGCGGCGGCCGAGGCGACCGTGAGCACCGTGCCCTCGACGGGGTGGGCGACGGCCTGCCGCGCGGAGTCGGCGGCCCGGCGCAGGGCCAGCCGCAGCCCCGGGCCGTCGATGCGGGCGGCGTCGTCCGGCCCCGCGAGCACCTGCGCCATCCCCCGCAGCAGCTGCGCCAGGATCGTCCCGGAGTTGCCGCGGGCCCCGATGAGCGCACCGTGGGCCATGGCCCGTACCGCGTCCGCCAGTGACGGCTCCGCGCGGCCGGTCTCGTAACCGGCGAACACCGCCTCCACGGCCGTCGCCGCCGACTCCAGGGTCAGGTACAGATTGGTCCCGGTGTCGCCGTCGGCCACCGGGTAGACGTTGATCGCGTCGATGTCCTCACGGGCCCGCCCCAGTGACCGGAGCGCCAGACCGCACCAGGTGCGCACCGCGAGAGCATCGAAGAATGTCTGCGGCACCTGCGCCACCTGCGCCTCCCTGAGCTGGCTGGACGTGGACGCAGCGTAGACCCCGGACCGGTGTCCTCCGGAAGAGGGCCGGGAGCGGGGCCCTGACCTGCCATGGTAGTTTCGCCCTACGGACGCAGTCGTTGTATGCTGCTCCGGTTGCCCGATCCGATCGGGCTATTCCCCCTGGCAACGCCACTCAAGATCTCAGGTTTTCAGATCTCGATCCCGGCATGCCGGGATCAACCGTAAGTGCATCTGAAGTCTTTGGAGTGACCCGTGGCTGCCAACTGCGACGTCTGCGGCAAGGGGCCGGGCTTCGGCAACAACATCTCGCACTCGCACCGCCGTACGTCCCGCCGCTGGAACCCGAACATCCAGCGTGTGCGTACCGTGGTCGGCGGGACGCCGAAGCGCGTGAACGCCTGCACCTCGTGCATCAAGGCCGGCAAGGTCTCGCGCTGACGCTACATCCCCCACTCTCGGGCTGGCTCGAGCGGGGGGACCCCCATCCGCGCGCGGCCACTGCCTGGCTCGCTGCACTTAGCCGGTCCACCTCACGGTGGGCCGGCTTTTTGCCGTACCCAAGATCGTGACCAGCTGCCAGAATCCACGGAATGCGCTTCGGCATCCTGGGCCCGGTCGAGATCCACATCGATGACGGCGCTCCCCTCGACCCCGGCGGACCGCGGCCCCGCGCCCTGCTCACGCTGCTGCTGCTCGACGCCGGCCGTGCGGTCTCGGTCGAACGCCTGCTGGACGGTCTGTACGGCGCCGAGCCGCCCGCCGGGGCCACGGGCGCCCTCCAGTCGCAGATCTCGCGCCTGCGCCGGCGGCTCGCACCGCACGCCGGCATCGACGCCGTCCCCGCCGGCTACGCCCTCGCCGTCGACCCGGACACCGTCGACGTGCACCGCTTCGCCCGCCTGGCCGCCGAGGGCCGTACGGCGCTCGGCGCCGGCGACCACCTCCGGGCCGTGGCCCTCCTGCGGGACGCCCTCGCGCTGTGGCGCGGGCCCGCGCTGCCCGACCTGCCGGACGCGCACGCCGAACGGTCCCGGCTCGACGAGCTGCGGCTGACCGCCGTACGGGACCGAATAGAGGCGGAGCTGGGGGCCGGGGGCGGGCCGGAGCTGGTGCCCGAGCTGCGGGCGCTGCTCGACGGGCATCCGCTGGACGAACGGCTGTACGGGCAGCTGATGCGGGCCCTGCACGCGGCCGGGCGGCCCGCCGAGGCGCTCGCGGTGTTCGCCGAGGCGCGGCGCACGCTCGCCGACGAGCTGGGCGCCGATCCGTCGCCCGAGCTGTCCGCGCTCCATCTCCAGTTGCTCCGGGACGGCTCCGAGGCACCGGCCCGGCCCCGGCTCCCGGCGCAGCTCACCCGGTTCGTGGGCCGTGAGGCGGAGCTGGCCCGGATCGACGAGGCGCTGGCCGGCTCACGGCTGGTGACGCTGACCGGTCCCGGCGGTGTCGGCAAGACCCGGCTCGCGCTGGAGGCGGCCCGGGCCCGCACCGGCACGGACGCGGCCCCGTCCGGCACCGGCACGCCCCCGCACACGGCAGCCGCCGCAACCGCCACCGGCACCGGCACACCCCCATCCGGCACCACCACCCCCACAACAGCCGCCACAACCCCCACCAGCACACCCCCGCCCGGCACCACCGATCCGGCAGCGGCCGCCGCGGCCCCCGCCGGTGCCGCCGGACCCGCAGCGGCTCGCCGCGCCCGTGCGGAACCGTCGCGTGCCGTGCCGGAGGTGTGCCTGGTCGAGCTGGCGCCGCTCGCCGACGGTGCGCGGATCCCGTACGCGGTGCTGGCGGCGCTCGGGGTGCGGGACGGTTTCCGCAGCCCCGCCACGGACGCCCTGGAGCGGCTGCTGGCCGCGCTGGCGGACCGTGAGGTGCTGCTGGTGCTCGACAACTGCGAGCACCTCGTCGAGGACGCCGCCCGCACGGCTGCGCTGCTGCTGGGCGCCTGCCCCGGGGTCCGTGTCCTGGCGACCAGCCGGGAGTCGCTGGGCATCACCGGCGAGGTGCTGGTGCCGGTGCCGCCGCTGTCCGAGGAGCCCGCCGTGCGGCTGCTGCTGGACCGGGCACGGGCGGTGCGGCCCGGTTTCGACGGCCACGCGCGCGTGCCCGAGATCTGCCGGGCGCTGGACGGGCTGCCGCTGGCGATCGAGCTGGCGGCGGCCCGGCTGCGCACACTCTCGGTGGCGGAGCTGGCGGACCGGCTGCACGACCGGTTCCGGGTGCTCACGCGCGGCGACCGCGCCAAGGCGCCGAGGCACCGCACGCTGCGGGCGGTGGTGGAGTGGAGCTGGGAGCTGCTCGACGAGACGGAGCGGGACCTGGCGAGCAGGCTGACCGTCTTCGCGGGCGGTGCCACCCTGGACGCCGTGGCGGCCGTGTGCGGGGTGCCGTATCCGGAGGATCCGCTGGCCTCCCTGGTGGAGAAGTCGTTCCTCGAGGTGTCCGACGGGCGCTACCGGATGCTGGAGACGATCCGCGCCTTCGCCGCCGAGTCGCTCGACGGGCCGCGGGAGCTGCGGGCGGCGCACGCGGCCTACTTCCGGGGGCTGGCCGAGCAGGCGGAGCCGCGGCTGCGCGGCGCCGATCAGCTGCCCTGGCTGGACCGGCTGGCCGCCGAACAGGACAACCTCGACGCCGCCCTGCGGTATCTGACGGAGACGGCCCCGCGGGACGCGCTGCGGCTGACGGCCGCCCTGACCTGGTTCCGGCGGCTGCGGGGCCTGCACGGCGACCGTGTGCCACGGGCCCGCGCGCTGCTCGCCGCGGTCGGTGCCGAGCCGCCGCCCGGCCTGGCCGAGGAGTACGCCCTGTGCACGATGGACGCCGTCTCCGGACGGGGCGACGACCCGGAGGACGCCGGCCTCGTCGCGCGCGCGGCCGCCGTCATGGACACCTTGAAGCACCCGCTGCGGCTGCCGTTCACGGTGATCCTGTGGTCCCTCACCGGCGGCCCCCAGCTGACGGTGAACGAGCATGTGCGCGCGCAGCTGGAGGGGGACCCCTGGGGTTTGCCCCTGCTGGATCTCGGCCTCGCCTACCAGGAGATGTTCGCGGGACGCGCCGCGTCCGCGGAGGCCGGCTTCACGCGCGCGTGGGAGGGCTTCCGGGCGACGGGCGACCGCTGGGGCATGGCCAACTGCCTGGATCCGCTGGGCATGTTCGCGTACGCACGCGGCGCCTACCCACAGGCGCTGGCCCTGCTGGACGAGGGCCTGGTCCACGTCCGGGAACTGGACGCACCCGAGGAGACCGCCGACCTGCTGCGCACGCGGGCGGTGGTGCTGCTGGCCCAGGGGGCGCGGACGGAGGCCGCGGCGCACTTCGCCCGCTCCGGCGATCTCGCCCGGGCCGCCGGGGCGACCGACAAGGTGGCCGGTGCGCTGCGGGGCCTCGGGGACGTCGCCCGGCTGGCCGGGGACCCGACACGCGCACGCGTGCACTACGAGAACGCCCTGGAGGCCTGCGCGGCCACCTGGTTCAGCGTCGGCGAGACGGTGCGGATCCTCATCGGGCTGGGCCGCGCGTGCCTGGCCGAGGGCGACGCCGACACCGCCCGCGACTGGCTCGCCCAGGCCCGCGCGCAGGCCCTGGAGACGCCCGACGCGCTCCTGCTGGCCGATGTCGCCGACGCGCTCGCGGCCGTCGCCCCGCGGCCGGCGGGGGCGGCCGAACTGCTCGGCGCCGCCGAGGGCCTGCGCGGAGCGCCCCTGCACGGCGACCCCGACGTCGCGCGGACGACGGACCGCACGCGCGCGTGCCTGTCCACGCAGGAGTACGCCAGGGCCTACGAGCAGGGCCGGCGCCTGCGGTCGGCGGCGGTCAGCGAACGGTAGGAACACGGTAAGCGGGGTCCAGGACAGTGGCCGGCATGACGAAGACACACGACCTCGGCCACC
Source organism: Streptomyces musisoli (assembly GCF_016741855.1). Lineage (GTDB taxonomy): Bacteria > Actinomycetota > Actinomycetes > Streptomycetales > Streptomycetaceae > Streptomyces > Streptomyces musisoli. Next base: position 181,169 of record NZ_JAERRH010000011.1, read on the forward strand.
TGTCCGTCCTGATCTCCGGCGCCAGCGTCGCCGGCCCGGCCCTCGCCCTGAACCTGGCCCGCTACGGCGCCCGGGTCACGGTCGTGGAGAAGGCGCCCGCACTGCGCGCGGGCGGCTTCGCCGTCGACTTCCGGGGACACGTCCACCGCAGGGTGCTCACCGCGATGGGCATCTGGGACGACATCCACGCCCACCAGACCCGCATGGGCCGCCAGAGCGTCGTCGCCGCCGACGGCACCCCGCGCGTGGACCTGCCCGCGGAGATGATGAGCGGCGACGTGGAGATCTTCCGCGGCGACCTGGCCCGGATCATGTACGAGCGCACGAAGGACGCGGTGGAGTACGTCTTCGGTGACTCCGTCACCACGCTGACCGACACCCCCCAGGGTGTCGAGGTCACCTTCGAACGGGGCGCGCCCCGCCGCTTCGACCTCGTCGTCGGCGCCGACGGCCTGCACTCCGCCACCCGCCGCCTGGCGTTCGGCGACGAGTCCCGCCACCTGCGCTTCCTCGACCACTACGTGGCCGGCTTCACCATCCCCAACCACTTGGGCCTGAACCGCACCGGCCGCCTGTACACCGAGCCCGGCCGGTGCGTCGGCATCAGCAACTACGACGGCGACCCGGAACGCGCGGGCGCCCTGCTGGTCTTCCGGTCCGAGCAGCTGGCGTACGACCGGAAGGACATCACGGCGCAGAAGCGGATCCTCGCCGAGCGGTTCGCCGGGATGGGCTGGGAGACGCCGGCCGTGCTGAAGGGCCTCGCGGACGCCGACGAGCTGTACTTCGACGCCATCGCGCAGATCCACATCGACCGTCTCGCCAAGGGCCGGGTGGCGCTGCTCGGGGACGCCGGGTACGGGGCGACGATGGGCGGCATGGGCACGGGTGTGGCGATCGTCGCGGCCTACGTCCTCGCCGGTGAGCTGGCGCTGGCGGGCGGCGACCACCGGACCGCGCTGCCCGCCTACGAGAGCCGGATCCGGGACTTCGCCAAGGGGTGCCAGAAGATCGCCGGCAACGCGGGGCCGTTCTTCGCGCCGGCCACCGAGCGGCGCATCCGCAGCCGGGACCGGATGTACCGGCTGCTCAGCTCCCGGATGCTGGCCGGGTTCTTCAAGCGGCTGACGGAGAAGGCGGCGACCGCCATCGACCTCAGGGAGTATCCCGCCTGAGCGCCCAGCCGTGGTCCACGGGCCCGATGCCGGCGCCGAGGGCGAACCCGGCGGCGATCGCCCCGGTGACGTACTCCTTGGCCGCCGTGACCGCCTCCGGCACGGACTGTCCCCTCGCCAGGCCGCAGGCGATCGCGGAGGCGAGGGTGCAGCCGGTGCCGTGGGTGTGCCGGTTGTCGTACCGGGGGGCCCTGAGCAGGTGCTCCTCGGAGCCCTCGGTGAGCAGGTCCACGGCGTCCCCGGACAGGTGCCCGCCCTTGATCAGCACCCACCGCGGCCCGTACTCCAGCACGGCCGCCGCGGCCCGCCGCAGGTCCCCCTCGGACTCGACCCGCACTCCGGTGAGTTGGGCCACCTCGTCCAGGTTCGGGGTGGCGACGGTGGCCACCGGGAGCAGCTCGGTCCGTACCGAGTCCAGTGCGGAGGCGGCCAGCAGCGGGTCGCCGTGCTTGGAGACGCCCACCGGGTCCACCACGGCCGGCGCGTCCGTGCCGGAGATCAACCCGGCGACCGCCTCGACCAGTTCGGCGGAGGACAGCATGCCGGTCTTCACGGCCTGGACGCCGATGTCGTCGACCACGCTGCGGTACTGGGCCCGGACCGCGTCCACGGGCAGCTCCCAGGCGCCCTGGACGCCCAGGGAGTTCTGCGCGGTCACCGCCGTGAGCACGCTCATGCCGTGCACGCCGAACGCGAGCATCGTCTTCAGGTCGGCCTGGATGCCGGCGCCGCCGCCGGAGTCCGAGCCGGCCACCGTCAGTACGCGGGGAGGTGCTCCTGCGGCGCTCATGACTCGATGTCCCCGAAGTGGTCCCAGCCGCCCTTGCTGGTCCAGGGCGCCCCGTCGACGGTCACCTGGGGCAGCGCGGAGGGGTTGAGGACCTCGCCGATGACCTTCCAGCGGGCCGGGAGCTTGGCGTCCTGCGGGAAGGTGGCCACGATCGCGTGGTCCTCTCCCCCGCTCAGCACCCATTGCAGCGGGTCCACGCCGACGGCCTGCCCGATGTCGTTCATCTGCGTCGGGATGTCGATCGCGCCGGAGCGGATGTCGATGCGGACCTTGCTGGCCTCGGCGATGTGCCCGAGGTCGGCGATCAGGCCGTCGCTCACGTCGCACATCGCGGTGGCGCCGAGCGCCGCGGCGGCCGGGCCCGCGTGGTACGGCGGCTCGGGGCGCCGGTGGGCCTCCACGAAGGCACGCGGCGAGCGGAAGCCGCGGGAGAGCACCGCGTAGCCGGCGGCGGACCAGCCCAGCCAGCCGGTGACGGCGACCAGGTCCCCGGGCTGGGCACCCGCGCGCGTGACGGGCTCCTGGTTGCGCAGGTCGCCGAGCGCGGTGATCGACACCATGATCGTGTCGCCGCGTACGACGTCCCCGCCGACCACGGAGGCGCCGGCGACCTGGCACTCGTCGCGCAGGCCGTCCATCAGCTCGGTGGGCCAGGTGACCGGCAGTTCGGCCGGGACGACCAGACCGAGCAGCAGCGCGGTCGGGACGGCGCCCATCGCCGCGATGTCCGCGAGGTTCTGCGCGGCGGCCTTGCGGCCGACGTCGTAGGCCGTGGACCAGTCACGGCGGAAGTGCCGGCCCTCCAGCAGGATGTCGGTGCTCGCCACCACCCGGCGGTCGGGGGCGGCGACCACCGCGGCGTCGTCGCCGGGGCCGACCCGGACCGCCGGAGTGGTGGTGAGACGGGAGGTGAGCTCCCTGATGAGCCCGAACTCCCCGAGCTCACCAACAGTGCCCTTCATGTCCCTTGCTCCCCTTCTCTCCCTTGCCGTGCCCGGTCGCGCGTCATCAGTGTCCCCGATACGGTCGAGGTGTCCGTCCTCGCGGTCGTGTACGACTGTCCACGCGGCCGTGCCGACCGTCTGCACGGTCCAGGTGACCGTCAACGTCCGTGGTGCCTGCACCCTGGCGCGCAAGCCCGGTTCCCGCAGGTCTCCCCGCGGGGAGCGGCGACGCGATACCGTGGCGTTCCTTTTCCCCACATGATCCTCGTGGCCGCTCTGGAGGTTCCGTGGTACAGGCGTACATCCTGATCCAGACGGAGGTCGGCAAGGCGTCGACCGTCGCCGAGACGATCAGCAAGATCCCTGGAGTGCTCCAGGCTGAGGACGTGACGGGCCCGTACGACGTCATCGTGCGCGCTCAGGCCGAGACGGTCGACGAACTCGGCCGCATGGTGGTCGCGAAGGTGCAGCAGGTGGACGGCATCACGCGCACCCTGACCTGTCCGGTCGTGCATCTGTAGCCCCCGTCTACGCTTGGCCGGTGAACTTTTTCCGTCACCGGCCTTCCGCCCTGCTCGCGCCGGTCCTGCTCATCGCCGTCGCGGGCTGCTCCACGGCAGACGACAGCCATGCCGTGGCGGTTCCCACCCCCGACGCGAAGACCGCTCCGCTCTGCCGGGACCTGGACAAGGCGCTGCCGGGCAAGGTGGACGGGCGCGACCGCCGGGACCCCGAACCCCGGTCCGCCTACACGGCGGGCTGGGGAAGCCCGGCGATCATACTGCGCTGCGGCATCGTCCGGCCGCCGAAGATGGTCGATCCGGATGTGGCGCTGGGCAAGGACCCGGACGCGATCGGCGGGGGCGTCGACGGCGTGGACTGGCTGATGGAGAAGCAGGGCGACGGGACGTGGCGGTTCACCACGTCCGGTCGTCTCGCGTATGTGCAGGTGACGCTGCCGAAGGAGCTCTCGGGGCCGGACGACAGCGCCCAGGTGATGTCGGATCTGGCGGCGGCCGTGAAGAAGACGGTCCCCGAGGGCCAGGGCTCCATGCGGTACTGAGACCGCCGCCGGGTCAGCGCAGGCCGGTGGAGCGGCGCAGTGCCGCCTGCACCAGGCGGTCGACCAGCTCGGGGTAGCTGATCCCGGTCGCCTGCCACATCTGCGGGTACATCGAGATCGGCGTGAAGCCGGGCATGGTGTTGATCTCGTTGATCACGAACTCGCCGTCCTCGGTGAGGAAGAAGTCCGCGCGAACCAGGCCCTCGCAGGAGGCCGCGTCGAACGCCTCCACCGCGAGCCGCCGCACCTCGGCGGTCTCCTCGTCGGTGAGCGGGGCCGGCACGATGCCGGGCGTGGAGTCGATGTACTTGGCCTCGAAGTCGTAGTAGGCGTGCGCGTCCGGCGGGGGGATCTCGGCCGGGACGGAGGCGCGCGGACCGTCCTCGAACTCCAGGACCCCGCACTCGATCTCGCGGCCGCGCAGCGCCGCCTCGACGAGGATCTTCGGGTCGTGCCGCTGCGCCTCGGCGATCGCCTCGTCCAGTCCGGACAGGTCGTCGACCTTGGTGATGCCGATCGACGAACCGGCGCGCGCGGGCTTCACGAACAGCGGCCAGCCGTGCTCGCCCGCGAAGTCGACGATCCTCTTGCGGGCGGCGGACTCGTCCTGCGCCCACTCGCGGGGCCGGATCACCACGTACGGGCCGACCTTGAGCCCGAAGGAGGTGAAGACCCGCTTCATGTACTCCTTGTCCTGGCCGACGGCCGAGGCGAGCACGCCCGAGCCCACGTACGGCACCCCGGACAGCTCCAGGAGGCCCTGGAGGGTGCCGTCCTCGCCGTAGGGGCCGTGGAGCACCGGGAAGACCACGTCGACCTCGCCGAGCGCCTTGGGCACGGAGCCGGGCTCGCTGTAGACGACCTCGCGGTTCGCCGGATCGACGGGGAGCACCACGCCGCCCTCGGCCGACTCCGCCAGCTCCTCGACGCGGGGGGTGCGGCGGTCGGTGATGGCCATCCGCTCCGGCTCGTCGGCCGTCAGCGCCCAGCGGCCGTCCGCGGTGATGCCGATCGGCAGGACGTCGTACTTCGTGCGGTCGATGGCCTTGAGGACGGCGCCTGCAGTGACCACGGAGATCCCGTGTTCGGAGCTGCGGCCACCGAACACGACGGCCACGCGCGGCTTGCGCGACGGCTGCTCAGGGCTCTGGGGAAGGTTCTCGGTGCTCATATCGCGTTGAGAGTACCCGGAGGTAGCGTCCAAGTCAGCGCGCGCTCCCGGGCCGTCGCTCAGCGTCGCGCGGACGGTCGCACAGCGTCGCGCGGGAGGCCCGGGGCGGGGCGGTGCGGGCGGGGGCTCAGCGCCGCTCGGGCTTGGCGCTGCGCGCCATCAGCTCCTTGAGCGCGACGACCGGCGACTTGCCCTCGTGCACGATGCCGACGACGGTCTCGGTGATGGGCATGTCGACGTCGTGGCGGCGGGCCAGATCCAGCACGGACTCGCAGGACTTGACGCCCTCGGCGGTCTGCTTGGTGACCGCGATGGTCTCCTCCAGCGTCATGCCCTTGCCGAGGTTGGTGCCGAAGGTGTGGTTGCGGGACAGCGGCGAGGAGCAGGTGGCCACCAGGTCGCCCAGGCCCGCGAGTCCGGAGAAGGTCAGCGGGTCGGCGCCCATCGCGAGGCCGAGCCGGGTGGTCTCGGCGAGGCCGCGCGTGATGAGCGAGCCCTTGGCGTTGTCGCCGAGTCCCATGCCGTCGGCGATGCCGACCGCGAGCCCGATGACGTTCTTGACCGCGCCGGCGAGTTCGCAGCCGACGACGTCGGTGTTGGTGTACGGCCGGAAGTACGGCGTGTGGCAGGCGGCCTGGAGCCGCTGGGCGACCTGTTCGTCGGTGCAGGCCACGACGGCGAGGGCGGGCATGCGGGCGGCGATCTCGCGGGCCAGGTTGGGTCCGGTGACCACCGCGACCCGGTCGGCGCCGACCTTGGCGACGTCCTCGATGACCTCGCTCATCCGCATGGTGGAGCCGAGTTCGACACCCTTCATCAGGGAGACGAGGACGGTGTCCGGCGCGAGCAGCGGGGTCCACTCGGCGAGGTTGGCGCGCAGCGTCTGGGAGGGGATCGCGAGGACCGTGAAGTCCGCGTCGCGCAGCGCCTCGGCGGCGTCGGCGGTGGCGCGCAGGTTCCTGGGGAGTTCCACGCCGGGCAGGTAGTCGGGGTTGGTCCGGGTGGAGTTGACCGCCTCGGCCAGCTCCGGCCGGCGGGCCCACAGGGTCACGTCACAGCCGGCGTCGGCGAGCACCATGCCGAAGGCGGTGCCCCACGAACCGGTGCCCATGACGGCCGCCCGCACAGGCTTGCTCACTTGCTCTGCCCTTCCGTTTGCTTGCCGTGCGTCTGTGCCTGGGTGCGGCGCCGCTGCTCGATGCGCTCGCGGCGCGGGTCGTACGGCGTCTTCGGGGCCTTCTCGCCGCGGATCTCCTCCAGCCGGCGGGTGATGGCCGCCATGATGACCTCGGTGGCTTCCTTCAGCACCTCGGGGGTCATCTCCCGGTCGTAGAAGCGGGAGAGGTCCACGGGCGGGCCCGCCAGCACCCGGTGGGTCTTGCGCGGGAAGAGGTTCGGCTTCTTGGCGTACGGCGGCAGCAGTTCGTTGGCGCCCCACTGGGCGACCGGGATGACCGGGCACTTGGTCTGGAGGGCGACCCGGGCGGCGCCGGTCTTGCCGGTCATGGGCCAGCCGTTCGGGTCGCGGGTCAGGGTGCCCTCGGGGTAGAAGGCGACGCACTCGCCGCGTTCCACGGCGTCGATCGCGGCGCGGAAGGCGCTGAGCGCGTCCGTGGACTCGCGGTAGACGGGGATCTGCCCGGTGCCGCGCATGGCGGCGCCGACGAATCCCTTCTTGAAAAGGCCGCTCTTCGCCAGGAATCGCGGGACCCGTCCGGTGTTGTACTGATAGTGCGCGTATGCGAAGGGGTCCACGTGGGAATTGTGGTTCACCACGGTGATAAATCCGCCCTCGGCCGGAATGTGCTCCATTCCACGCCAGTCCCGCTTGATCAGAACCACCAGCGGCGGTTTGCAGATCACCGCGGCGAAGCGGTACCAGAAGCCGATTCTGCGGCGGGGCACAAGGACACCTTCCTCTAGGACTGCCACCCCGGCGGGGGCCGCACAAGTGTGGCCCCGGGCCGCCGGTCTGTCGAGAACACCGTACGCCCGCACGTCACCCACCCCCACCCTTGCAAGGGCCTTCGCGCGCCTCCCTGCACCCATGGCGCCGGACGCCCCGGGTGACAATGAGCGGGACGAGAGAGGGACGGTACGCCGGTGCAGTGGACCTTGGTCATCCCCCTGAAGCCCCTGACGCAGGCCAAGAGCAGGCTCGCGGACACCGCCGGCGACGGGCTGCGCCCGGGGCTGGCACTGGCGTTCGCGCAGGACACGGTGGGTGCGGCGCTGGCCTGCGCGGCGGTGTCGGATGTGGCGGTCGTCACGGACGACGAGCTGGCCGGCCGAAAGCTGGCGGCCCTGGGCGCGCGGATCGTCCCGGACTCCCCCGCGGGCGGGCTGAACGCCGCTCTGGCGCACGGCGCGGCCGTCGTACGGGAAACGCACTCACGGACACCGGTTGCGACCCTGAACGCCGATCTGCCGGCGCTGCGCCCGGCGGAACTGGCCGTCGTACTGGGCGCGGCGGCGGAGTTCCCGCGGGCGTTTCTCGCGGATGCCGCGGGTTTGGGCACGACGTTGCTGGCGGCGGGGCCCGACGGTGAATTGCGGCCGGAGTTCGGCATTGATTCCCGTGCCCGGCACCGGGCCTCAGGGGCGCGGGAACTGGAGGTCGCCGGAGTCGATTCGGTACGGCAGGACGTGGATACCGGTGACGATCTCCGGGCGGCGCTGGCGCTGGGGGTCGGGCCGTACACGGCCGCGGTGTCGGCGGGCCTGCTGATGCCGGGGGCGTGAGCGCGCCCGCCGCCGGGGCCGGCCGGAAGGCGCGGCGCCGCCCGCGAGGCACAAGCACCAGCACCGGCACCAGCACCAGCACCAGCACCAGCACCAGCACGTAACCGCACCCGAACCGGCGCCCGAACCCTCATCCGCACCCGAATCCGCCCCCGGGCCCCCACCCTCAGACGGCCTCCGCCCCCACGGCGATGCCCGGAACCGCAGCCCCCAGTACGCTGCTGCCATGCAGGCCACCGCGTACACCTACGACCCCGACACCCGCAGCGGGCAGGTGCTGCTCGACGACGGCACCCCGCTGCCCTTCGACGGCGCCGCGTTCGACGCCGGAGACCTCCGTCTGCTGCGCCCGGGTCAGCGCGTGCGGATCGAGACCGAGGGGCGGGGTGACGCCCTGCGGATCACCCTCGTAACCCTTCAAACCCTGTAACTGCCCTTACACACGCCGCGGGCCGGGCTCCCCAGGGGAGTCCGGCCCGGCGCGTGAGTGCTCTGGCGGCCTTACGACGTCGCCTTGCGGGCGGTGGTCTTCTTGGCGGTGGTCTTGCGGGCCGTCGACTTCTTGGCCGGGGCCTTCTTCGCGGTGACCTTCTTCGCCGGAGCCTTCTTGGCCGTCGCCTTCTTGGCGGTGGTCTTCTTCGCCGCGGTGGTCTTGGCGGTCGCCGTGGCCTTCTTCGCCGGCGCCGCCTTCTTCGCCGTGGTCTTCTTCGCGGCGGCCGTCGCCTTCTTCGCCGGCGCCGCCTTCTTGGCCGTGGCCGTGGTCTTCTTCGCGGCGGCCTTGGTGGTCTTCTTCGCGGCGGCCTTCTTGACCGTCGCCGCGGCGCCGCCGGTCAGGCTGCCCTTGGGTGCCTTCTTGACCGAGACCTCGCCGCCCCGCGGCAGCTTCTTCGAGCCGCTCACCAGGTCCTTGAAGCCCTGACCGGCGCGGAAGCGCGGCACGGAGGTCTTCTTGACCCGAACCCGCTCGCCCGTCTGAGGGTTGCGGGCGTAACGGGCGGGACGGTCCACCTTCTCGAAGGAACCGAAGCCGGTGACCGAGACCCGCTCGCCCGCGACGACCGCGCGGACGATGGCGTCCAGAACATGATCGACGGCCTCGGCGGCCTGCTGGCGGCCACCCACCTTGTCGGCAATCGCTTCTACGAGCTGCGCCTTGTTCACGTCTTCCCCTTCGGAGACATCGCCAGAACGAAAGTGTTCAAGCTTTTTCGCACGTTAGGCAGATATATACCGCAAATCAAACACGAAACGGGCTTATCACCCTTGTGCCGCAACGGACTCGGTGGTCTCGGGCTGTTCAGTGGTCCTCGTCGGGGATCCGGCCCTCGTCGAGGTCCTCGTTGAACCGCTCGAGCCGCCTTGCCGCAGCGGCGAGATCGTGCTTGGCCGCGGCCGTAATGACCAGCAGCTTCCGGGTCAGCGCCATCCGTACGCCCTCCGGGACTTGCAGTGCGCGCACCTTTGCGTGCGCTTCCTTGAGCTGGTTCGCGACCGCCGTATAGAGCTGGAGTTGGCCGTCGTGTTCCATGCACAGATTGTGCCATCTGGGGCGAGTTGTCGCCTGCGCAGGGGGCAACTGCCGCCTCAAATGGCCTTCCAGGCACTTGCGGAGACCGCGAACACAGCACTCACGTACCCGCACAACGGCCTTGGTAACGTGGGAAGTTGAGCGCGCACACACAGGACCGCAGGTCCGTTCGGGTGCAGACATGGCTGTACCCCCAATCGTGGCGACTGGGGGTACAGGCGGGGTGTTGAGGTGGCCGAAACCCGACCGGTCAGAGGTCGGGTCCGGTCCGGATCAGACCTGGAGCGTCCGCGGCTTGTAGGCGGGCCGCCCGGCTTCGTAGGCGGCGATGTCCGACTCGTTCTGGAGCGTGATGGAGATGTCGTCCAGGCCGTTCAGCAGCCGCCAGCGGGAGTTCTCGTCCAGCTCGAAGGAGGCGGTGATGCCCTCGGCACGCACCTCACGCGCCTCAAGGTCCACAGTGACCTCAGCCGTGGGGTCCTGTTCGGTCAGCTCCCACAGCGCGTCCACGATCTTCTGGTCCAGGACCACCGTGAGCAGGCCGTTCTTCAGCGAGTTACCGCGGAAGATGTCGGCGAAGCGGGAGGAGATCACGGTCTTGAAGCCGTAGTTCTGCAACGCCCAGACAGCGTGCTCACGGGAGGAGCCGGTGCCGAAGTCGGGGCCGGCGACCAGGACCGTGGCGCCCTGCCGCTCGGGGCGGTTGAGGACGAACCCGGGGTCCTTGCGCCAGGCCTCGAACAGCCCGTCCTCGAAGCCGTCGCGGGTGACCTTCTTGAGCCAGTGAGCAGGGATGATCTGGTCGGTGTCGACGTTGCTGCGGCGCAGCGGGACGGCCCGGCCGGTGTGGGTGGTGAATGCTTCCATGGCTGATCAGACTCCAGCGGGGACGTCGGACAGGTCGGCGGGCGAGGCGAGGTGACCCAGAACGGCCGTGGCGGCCGCGACCTGCGGCGACACCAGGTGGGTACGGCCGCCCTTGCCCTGCCGGCCCTCGAAGTTGCGGTTGGAGGTGGAGGCGGAGCGCTCGCCCGGGGCCAGCTGGTCGGGGTTCATGCCGAGGCACATCGAGCAGCCCGCGTGCCGCCATTCGGCACCGGCCTCCTTGAAGACGACGTCCAGGCCCTCGGAGACGGCCTGGAGACCGACCCGCGCGGAGCCCGGGACGACCAGCATCCGTACTCCGTCGGCGACTTTGCGGCCCCGCAGCAGGTCCGCGGCGGCGCGCAGGTCCTCGATGCGGCCGTTGGTGCAGGAGCCTACGAAGACGGTGTCCACGTTGATGGAGCGCAGCGGCTGTCCGGCGTCCAACCCCATGTACTCCAGGGCCTTTTCGGCGGCCAGGCGCTCCGATGCGTCTTCGTACGAAGCCGGGTCGGGGACGGACGCCGAAAGCGGCGCGCCCTGGCCGGGGTTGGTGCCCCAGGTGACGAACGGCGACAGCTCGGTGGCGTCGATGACGACCTCGGCGTCGAAGACGGCGTCGTCGTCGGTCCGCAGGGTCTTCCAGTACGCGACGGCCGCGTCCCAGTCGGCACCCTCGGGGGCGTGCGGGCGCCCCTTCAGGTAGGCGAAGGTCGTCTCGTCCGGGGCGATCATGCCCGCGCGGGCGCCGGCCTCGATCGACATGTTGCAGATGGTCATCCGGGCCTCCATCGAGAGCTTCTCGATGGCGGAGCCGCGGTACTCCAGGATGTAGCCCTGACCGCCGCCCGTACCGATCTTCGCGATGATCGCCAGGATCAGGTCCTTGGCGGTGACGCCCTCGGGCAGCTCGCCGTCGACGGTGATCGCCATGGTCTTCGGCCGGGCCAGGGGCAGCGTCTGGGTGGCCAGCACGTGCTCCACCTGGGAGGTGCCGATGCCGAACGCCAGCGCGCCGAAGGCACCGTGCGTGGAGGTGTGCGAGTCGCCGCAGACGACGGTCGTGCCGGGCTGGGTCAGACCGAGCTGCGGGCCGACGACGTGCACGACGCCCTGCTCGACGTCGCCCAGCGGGTGCAGCCGCACCCCGAACTCGGCGCAGTTCTTGCGCAGGGTCTCCAGCTGGGCGCGGGAGACCGGGTCGGCGATGGGCTTGTCGATGTCGAGGGTCGGGGTGTTGTGGTCCTCGGTCGCGATGGTGAGGTCGAGGCGGCGCACCGGGCGGCCGTTCTTGCGCAGACCGTCGAAGGCCTGGGGGCTGGTCACCTCGTGCAGCAGGTGCAGATCGATGTAGAGGAGGTCGGGCTCGCCCTCGGCGCGCCGGACGACGTGGTCGTCCCAGACCTTCTCCGCGAGTGTCCTACCCATCGCTTTCCCTCCGGCCGGCAGACGTGCACCGGCCAAACTAGAGATCTTGAGGAAGCGGCGTTCCCTTGCAGGGCCCTTGAAGTCGTGATTCCGGGCGTGCACCGCCGGGCCCGTTGGTATGCGGGCCGCTGTGTGATTCCAGGGTGGCGCGTTCCACGGAAAATTGAACTTGCGTTTCACAGAGTGAGACGTGAATATCGTTGCATGGACAACAGTAGCGGCGTCGGCGTTCTGGACAAGGCGGCCCTCGTCCTGAGCGCTCTGGAGTCCGGTCCGGCCACCCTCGCGGGTCTGGTCGGGGCCACCGGACTGGCACGACCCACGGCCCACCGCCTGGCCGTGGCTTTGGAACACCACCGCATGGTGGCACGCGACATGCAGGGCCGGTTCATCCTCGGCCCGCGCCTCGCGGAGCTCGCGGCGGCGGCGGGCGAGGACCGCCTGCTCGCGACGGCGGGCCCCGTGCTCACCCACCTCCGCGATGTCACCGGCGAGAGTGCGCAGCTCTACCGGCGCCAGGGTGACATGCGGATCTGTGTGGCCGCGGCGGAACGCCTGTCCGGCCTGCGGGACACGGTCCCGGTCGGCTCCACCCTGACCATGAAGGCCGGCTCCTCGGCGCAGATCCTGATGGCCTGGGAGGAGCCCGAGCGCCTGCACCGCGGCCTCCAGGGCGCCCGCTTCACGGCGACGGCCCTGTCGGGCGTACGGCGGCGCGGCTGGGCCCAGTCCATCGGAGAGCGCGAGCCGGGCGTCGCGTCCGTCTCCGCGCCCGTACGCGGCCCTTCCAACCGCGTGGTGGCCGCCGTGTCGGTCTCCGGTCCGATCGAGCGCCTGACCCGCCATCCGGGCCGTATGCACGCCCAGGCGGTCATCGACGCGGCCGCCCGCCTCTCGGAGGCCCTGCGCCGCTCGGGCTGAACCCCGCTCCAGGAAGTCCGGGGACGCCGAGGAGGGCCTGCCTCAACGCCGCGGCAGGCCCTCCTCGCTCCCCCGCTCCCCCCGGTTCAGCCGGCCTTCTCGGCCGCCGGCTGCTGCTGGGACCGATGGGCGAACCGGTCCTTCGCGTAGCGCCCCCGCTTCTCCAACGGCACCTGCCCGTACGCGGCCGCGAGTCCGAACGCCGGCATGTCCCCGTAGATCGCCTCGTACGACCCCTCGGGCACGACGTACGCCTCGTGCCAGATGCCCACCTGCCCGCGCAGCTTCCCGGTCCGCTCCTTGCGGTTGAGCTTCGCCCAGGCCTTGTGGTGGAAGGCGTCGGGCGCGGTCGCGTAGCCGTACAGCTTCTCCTTGGACTCCCAGTACTGCACGATGTAGTACGTGCGCGGCGACGCCGTCAGCATGACCCGGCTGCGCAGGCCCCGCGCGGGGTCCTTCTCGAGCTCCCGCAGCATGCGGAACATCGCGAGCATCACCGGCAGCCACAGGTGGACGGCCCAGAATCGGTTGATGCGCATGCCGATCAGCAGGACGACGACCTCGCCCTCAGCGTCGGCGGTCGTACGAGACACCATGACACTCCCCCTCGTTGGCGAGCGGCGCTATCCAAGTACCGGATGCTTGGATAGTGCCGTTATCCAAGAAGGAGCGCAAGACATGCGGCTCGCCGAACTGAGCAGACGCAGCGGTGTAGCCACCGCGACGATCAAGTACTACCTGCGCGAAGGCCTGTTGCCGCCGGGCCGCCAGGTCAATCCCACGACGGCGGAGTACGACGACGCGCACCTGCGCCGGCTGCGGCTGGTGCGCGCGATGATCCAGGTCGGGGGCCTTCCGGTGGCCACGGTCCGGGAGGTGCTGCGCAACGTCGACGACTACGCCCTGGGCCGCACCCTCCGGCTGGGCGCCGCCCTGTGGGCGCTGCCGCAGGTGCCGGAGCCGGACGAGAACGACGCGTTCGTGCAGGCGGCACACCGGGAGGTGGACGAGCTGCTGGACCGGCTGGGCTGGTCGAACGCCAAGCTGCTGACGACGATCTCCCCCTCGTACCGCTCCCTGGTGGTGGCGGTGGCCGCGTTCCGCCGGCTCGGGTACGAGTGGGGGTTCGAACTGCTCGCGTCCTACGGCAGGTTGATGCACGAGGTGGCCAAACTCGATCTGGACTTCGTGGAGACGCATCCGTCGGAGGCGGAGAAGGCGGAGACGGCGGTGCTCGGCTCGGTGCTGACCGAGCCGATGCTGCAGGCCCTGCGCCGGCTGGCCCAGGAGGAGGAGTCGGGGCGCCGGTACGGCTTCGAGTAGCGCCCGGGTACGGCGAAGGCCCCCCACCGAAGTGGAGGGCCTTCCCGATGCGTACCCCCGACCGGATTCGAACCGGCGCTACCGCCTTGAGAGGGCGGCGTGCTAGGCCGCTACACAACGGGGGCGTGGACACTGCGTTTCCGCAGGTCCGAGCTGGTCTACCTGGACTCGAACCAAGACTAACTGAACCAGAATCAGTCGTGCTGCCAATTACACCATAGACCAATGATGGTTTAGACCAGTCAGTACCCCCGACCGGATTCGAACCGGCGCTACCGCCTTGAGAGGGCGGCGTGCTAGGCCGCTACACAACGGGGGCCCTAGCGATCCTGCATCGACAACGGTGGGAGCTACCCTGGCCGTCCTCGCGGGAAGGATCAGTACCCCCGACCGGATTCGAACCGGCGCTACTGCCTTGAGAGGGCAGCGTGCTAGGCCGCTACACAACGGGGGCTTTGCAGATGAGCTCTGCGAGCTGGCCTACCTGGACTCGAACCAAGACTAACTGAACCAGAATCAGTCGTGCTGCCAATTACACCATAGGCCACTGGAACTCAACCCCCTGCGGGGTTCTCGTTCTAGCTTGCTCCTCGGGGTTCCGGCCTTTCGGCCCGTTCCCCTCGGCGCAGGAAGAACATTACCCGAAGGTGGACGGGGCTCCAAAACGGGTATCGGCGCGGATGAGCGCGGGAAGTTCGGCGAGGGTCGAGATCCGGTGCGCCACGGCCTCCTCCGCGGCCCGCACGCGGGCCGTGCCGCGGTCGATCCACACGGACAGCAGACCGGCCTCGGCGGCGCCCCGGCCGTCGATCTCCGGGTGGTCGCCGACGTACGCCACCTCGTGCGGCGGCAGCCCCAGCGCCTCGCAGGCGGCCAGGAAGGCGCCGGCGTCCGGCTTGGAGACGCCCAGCTCGGCGGCGCACAGCACGGCCTCGAAGCGGTCGAGGATCCCGAGGGTGCGCAGCTTGTGCTCCTGGACGGTGATGCTGGAGTTCGACAGCACCGCGTGGCGGTGTCCGGCCGCGAGGGCGTCCAGGGCGGGCAGGACGTCCGGGAAGAGGCTCCAGGCGGCCTCGTAGTGCCCGATGTACCGCTGGAACCAGGCGTCGCACTCGGTGTCGGCCAGTGCCGTGCCGAGGAACACACGGACCCGGTCGCGCCGCTGGTCCCGGAAGGAGCACTCCCCCGCCGCGTACCGCGCCCACTGCCGGTCGGTGATCTCCCGCCACCGCAGGAGGGCCTCCTCGGGCGTCGCGTACCCGGCGAGCAGCCCCTCCACCGCCAGATGCGCCCGCATGCCCTCACGGTCGGCGGTGGTGTAGTCGAAGAGGGTGTCGTCGACGTCCCAGACCACGGCTCTGATCGTCATGACACCGACGGTACCGCCGAACGGCTGGCACACTGGTCCGCATGAGCGAGTACCGCGTCCAGTTCACCGTCGAGGCCCGTGCCACGTTCGACGCACTGCCCGCAGAGCGCCGAGCCCAGGTGGACAGGGCCGTGCGGATACTGGGACGCGATCCGTTCCGGAAGACCTCGACCGCGCCGCTGGGACCGGACGACAATCTGCGCAAGGCCTATGTGGCTCCTGGCGTGATGCTGGAGTACGTGGTGGCCGGCGCGATCATGGTCGTCGTCGTGGTCTGGATCTTTGACGAGAGCCAATACCTGATCGACGAAGCCGACGCGCAGTGAACAACGCGTCAGGGGCGGCATCCGGAGGCCTCCGGATGCCGCCCCTGACCTATGTGTCGGCTACGCGCTCAGCCTCGCCAGCGCCGCGTCGATGCGGGCCAGCGTCTTCTCCTTGCCCAGGACCTCCAGGGACTCGAAGAGCGGCAGGCCCACCGTGCGGCCGGTGACGGCCACGCGGACGGGGGCCTGCGCCTTGCCGAGCTTGAGGCCGTGGGCCTCGCCGGCGGCCAGGACGGCCTCCTTGAGGGACTCCGCCTGCGTCCAGTCGGCGGACTCCAGCTTCTCGCGGGCCGTGCGCAGCAACGCGTCGGAGCCCTCCTTCATCGCCTTCGCCCACGAGGCCTCGTCGTAGACCGGCTCGGCGAGGAACAGGAAGTCGACGTTGTCGGTGATCTCCGACAGGACCTTCAGGCGGGTCTGGGCGTGCGGGGCGATCGCCTCCCACTTCGCCGCGTCGAAGTCCTCCGGCGCCCAGGGGGCGAACGGCGCCTGCAGCCACGGGCGGCAGCGCTCGGTGAACTCCTTCACATCCAGCATCCGGATGTGGTCGCCGTTGATCGCCTCGCACTTCTTCAGGTCGAAGCGCGCGGGGTTGGGGTTCACGTCGGAGATGTCGAAGGCCGCGACCATCTCCTCGATCGTGAAGATGTCCTGGTCCGCGGAGAGCGACCAGCCCAGCAGGGACAGGTAGTTCAGCAGGCCCTCGGGCAGGAAGCCCCGCTCGCGGTAGAGGTTGAGGGACGACTGCGGGTCGCGCTTGGAGAGCTTCTTGTTGCCCTCGCCCATGACGTACGGCAGGTGGCCGAAGGCCGGGGTCTGCTTGGCGATGCCCAGCTCGGTCAGCGCCTTGTACAGGGCGATCTGGCGCGGGGTGGAGGAGAGCAGGTCCTCGCCGCGCAGGACGTGGGTGATCTCCATCAGGGCGTCGTCGACCGGGTTGACCAGCGTGTACAGCGGGGCGCCGTTCGCGCGGACGATGCCGTAGTCCGGCACGTTCTCCGGGGTGAAGGTCAGCTCGCCGCGGACCAGGTCGGTGAAGGTGATCGTCTCGTCCGGCATCCGGAAGCGGACGATGGGGGTGCGGCCCTGCGCCTGGAACTCCTCGACCTGCCCGGCGGACAGGTCGCGGCAGTGGCCGTCGTAGCCGGAGGGCCTGCCGGCGGCGCGGGCGGCCTCGCGGCGGGTGTCCAGCTCCTCCTGGGAGCAGTAGCAGTGGTAGGCGTACCCGCCGTCGAGGAGCTTCCGCGCGACGTCGGCGTAGATGTCCATGCGCTGCGACTGCCGGTACGGCGCGTGCGGGCCGCCGATCTCGGGGCCCTCGTCCCAGTCGAAGCCGAGCCAGCGCATCGCGTCGAGCAGCTGGTTGTACGACTCCTCCGAGTCGCGGGCCGCGTCGGTGTCCTCGATACGGAAGACCAGGGTGCCCTGGTGGTGCCGGGCGAACGCCCAGTTGAACAGGGCGGTGCGGACCAGGCCCACGTGGGGGTTACCGGTGGGCGAGGGGCAGAAACGGACGCGTACGGGAGAGCCGGGTGCGCTAGCCACGCTTGACAACCTTGTTGGTGAGAGTGCCGATGCCTTCGATGGTGACGGCGACCTCGTCGCCGACGTTGAGCGGGCCGACCCCCGCGGGGGTGCCGGTGAGGACGACGTCGCCGGGGAGCAGCGTCATGGCCTCGGAGATGTTGACGATCAGGTCCTCGATCGGGTGGATCATCTCGCTCGTGCGGCCCAGCTGGCGCTGTTCGCCGTTGACCGTGAGCTGGATGGTCAGGTCGTTCGCGCGGGCGAGGTCCAGATCCGTCTCCACCCAGGGGCCGAGCGGGCAGGAGGTGTCGAAGCCCTTGGCCCGCGCCCACTGCTTCTCGCGCCTCTGCACGTCGCGTGCGGTGACGTCGACGGCGCAGGTGTAGCCGAAGATCACGTCCTTGACGCGGTCGCGCGGCACCTCGCGGCACATCCGGCCGATGACGACGGCCAGCTCGGCCTCGTGGTGCAGTTCCTGCGAGAAGGAGGGGTACTGGATGTCGTCGCCGGGGCCGATCACCGAGGTGGAGGGCTTGAAGAAGGCGAACGGTGCGTCCGGCACCTCGTTGCCCAGCTCGCGGGCGTGGTCGGCGTAGTTGCGGCCGAACGCCACGATCTTGTTGGGCAGTACCGGCGGGAGCAGCCTGACCTTGCTCAGCGGCACCTTCGTCCCGGACAGTTCGTGATCCGCGAACGGAATGCCCTTGATGATGTCGAGGACGAGTTCGTCCTGCTTGTCGCCCTCGACCGCGCCGAAGGCTACGTTCCCGTCGATGGAGAACCTGGCGATGCGCACGGGATTCCTGCGCCCCTCACTGAGAACCGGCGTACTGACGCCCCAGGTTATCGGAGCCCCTCGAAGTTATTCGCGTCTGGGGGCGTCTGCGCAGGTCAGAGGCGGGTCACTGCACCTGCCCCGGCACTGGCCGGCGGCGGAGGGGGCCGCCGGGAAAATGCGGGCGCGGCCGGAAGGGACCGTCACCCGATCCTTCCGGCCGCGCCCGGCGCGAAGTCGGTCACTCCGCCGCGGCGGCACCCACGCCGGCGGGCATCTCGTCGAGGACGGTGCGCCGGGGGTTGGCCGTCTGGGCGGGAAGGTCGAGGGAGTGCTCCGGCAGCTCGGGCGTGTGCAGCTCGCCGGCGCCGTCGAGGTGCGCCAGGGTCGTGCGTCGCGGGTTGGCTATGTTGCGGAACATCATCGTCGTCTTCACCGTTGTCGTCCTGTGCCCTCTGGTCGGGTGGGTTGGCAGAGCCGTCCTTGCTGTAAAGCGTCAGGCTAAACATCCGATTCCCCGACGAAGACACCAACTCCTCACGAGATCCATGTGAGTTTGCTCACGACCTCACGGGCAAACCGGTCAATTCCGGCCGCCGACCCGCCCCAACGAAACGGACATTGGGCACCTGAAGCCCCCATTCCGCTCCTGATCATGGCGACTGGGACACCGGGCGCCGAGCGGCGACTCGCTGACGTATGCCCGTTATTGGCCGAAAGAGGTTCCACGGCAGGTAATCCCCCACTCACAGGCCGTCACGGAGGTCACAGCTCGGTCCACTGCCCTTGTTGGAGATCCTGCACTGTGCTGGAATTCCACGGACCGCCGCGGGATCGAGCCGGCGCACAGGGGCGCACTCAGCGCCGAGCGGCGGCGAGATAGGGGGAACCAGCGCCGGTCACTCAAGACCACCGGGGGGCGTATTCAGGGCGCTCTCCAAACGCCGACACCGTGTCCCTCCGTTCGTACGGGGGGGCGCCTGGTCCAGAGGTTGCGACGCTAGTGCAGGGACGTTTCAAGAGGGATGGCAGCGCTTCGGCGGAGCCGGAGTCGCACGACGGGACTGGCCCCATGAAGGGCAGCTCCTCCCCCCAGCACGCCCAGAACCCGGGCCCGGCCGGAGACGGCGGTGAGCGTGGCGGACGCCCTGGCGCGTCGGCCTCGTCGGCGTCCACGACCGCGACGCCCTCGGGCAGCCCCACGCCGACGGTGAAACCCGTGCAGGGCCCCACCGGTCCCGGTTCGCGGCTGGCCCTGCGCAACTGGCGCATCTCCACCCGCCTGGTGTCGCTGCTCGCCCTGCCCGTGGTCGCGGCCACCTCGCTGGGCGCGCTGCGTATCAACCAGAACATGGACGACATCCAGCAGCTCGACAACATGAAGCTGCTGACGGACATGACCAAGCAGGCCACCGAGCTGGCCGCGGCGCTCCAGGAGGAGCGCGACCAGTCCGCCGGTCCGCTGGCGCACGGGCTTCAGGCGACCGACTACACGGTCAAGGGCTACCAGCAGAAGACCGACCGCGCGGCCCAGAACTTCGTGGACGCCTCCGAGGCGATCGACGAAGCCACCAAGAACGGTCAGCTCCGCGGCGTCCGTGACAGCCTCGTCGGCCTGAGCAGCCAGCTCCAGAACCTCGCGAAGATCCGCCGGACGGCCTACCAGTCGAAGGACAACTCGACGCAGACGGTCGAGTCCTACCACCGTCTGATCTCCCAGCTGATCGACCTCTCGCAGGACATGGCGGAGGCGTCCAGCAACCCGGAGATGATCCAGCGCACCCGCGCCCTGGCGGCCTTCTCCACCGCCAAGGAATACGCGTCCGTCCAGCGCGCCGTCATCGCCGCGGCGCTGCCCGACAACACCACGACGGCCGGCAACCTCTCCGAGAACGACCGCCTGTACGCCGAGTCGGCGCAGCAGAGCGAGACCTCCGAGATCAGCATCTTCCGGAAGATCTACTCCGGGACCGCCGCGGAACTGCTGAAGCCGATCGACGACGGCAACCCGACCATCCAGGCCGCGGACAAGTACGCCGGGCGCGCCCTCGCCAACAAGGGCGGCCTCGCGGACCTGCCCAAGCGCTCCTACCGCGACTGGGTGGACACCAGCTCGACCAAGATCGAGCAGATGAAGAAGATCGAGCACACGCTGCTCGAGGAGATGGAACAGAAGGCCCGCGAGCTGAAGAGCGCCACCCAGCGTGACGCCATCATCTCCGGTGCGCTGATCCTGCTGGTGCTCGGCGTCTCGCTCGTCGGCGCGTTCGTCGTGGCCCGCTCCATGATCCGCTCGCTGCGCCGCCTCCAGGAGACCGCCACCAAGGTCGCCCAGGACCGCCTGCCCGAGCTGGTCAAGCAGCTGTCCGAGTCCGACCCGCAGGACGTCGACACGTCCGTGGAGTCGGTCGGTGTGCACTCCCGGGACGAGATCGGCCAGGTGGCCGCGGCCTTCGACGACGTGCACCGCGAGGCGGTCCGCCTCGCCGCCGAGCAGGCCCTGCTGCGGGGCAACGTCAACGCGATGTTCACCAACCTCTCGCGCCGCTCCCAGGGTCTGATCCAGCGCCAGCTGTCGCTGATCTCCGAGCTGGAGTCCCGCGAGGCCGACCCGGACCAGCTGTCCTCGCTGTTCAAGCTCGACCACCTCGCGACGCGTATGCGCCGTAACGGTGAGAACCTCCTCGTCCTCGCGGGTGAGGAGCCCGGCCGCCGCTGGACCCGTCCGGTCCCGCTGGTCGACGTGCTCCGTGCCGCCGCGTCCGAGGTGGAGCAGTACGAGCGCATCGAGCTGGCCGCCGTGCCGACGACCGAGGTCGCCGGCCGCGTGGTCAACGACCTCGTGCACCTGCTCGCCGAGCTGCTGGAGAACGCGACCTCGTTCTCCTCCCCGCAGACCAAGGTCAAGGTCACCGGTCACGCGCTGCCCGACGGCCGGGTGCTCATCGAGATCCACGACACCGGCATCGGCCTCTCCCCCGAGGACCTCGCGGCGATCAACGAGCGGCTCGCCTCGCCGCCCACCGTGGACGTCTCCGTCTCCCGCCGCATGGGTCTGTTCGTGGTCGGTCGTCTGTCGCAGCGGCACGGCATCCGGATCCAGCTGCGCCCGTCCGACTCCGGCGGTACGACCGCGCTGGTCATGCTGCCCGTCGACGTCGCCCAGGGCGGCAAGAAGCCCGCTCCGGGCAAGCCCGGTGTGCCCTCGACCGGTGGTCCCGCCGCCGCGCAGGCCGCCGCGGGTGCCGCCGCGGCCCGACGCCAGAACGGCAACGGTGGCGGCGGCCAGGCCGGTGGCGGTCTGCTCGGTGCCGGCCCGGGCCCGCGCGGCCAGGTCGGCTCCGCCCAGGGGCCCCGGGCCGCGCTGCCCGGCACGGGCCAGGGCGGCCGCCCGGGTGCGCCCGGCGGAGCGCGCGGTCCCCAGGGCCGCCCCGCCTCCTCGCAGCAGGGCCGGCCCGCGCCCGCCGGTTCCGGTGCGGGCGGCTTCGGCGGTCAGGCGCCGGCTGCCCCGCAGGGCCTTCAGGCCGCCGGCCCGAACGGGCCGCAGCAGGACTTCTTCGGCGGCCGTGGCCAGAAGCGCTCCGGCGCTCCCGCGGACCAGGGCCGCCAGCCCCAGCTGCCGCCGCGCGGCGGCCCGCGGGCCGAACTGCCCGGCGGTGACGCACCGTCCCGTACGCAGGACTGGAGTGACGCCCAGGCCCCGCTGTCCCGCGCCTCGCTGGACGCCCCGCGCGGCCACGACGAGCAGGACCCGACGCACACCGCGCGCATGCCGCGGGTGGACGACCGGCAGGGTCCGGGCTCGACCGCGGAGATACCCCGGATCGACGCCCAGGGTCCGGCCGCGACGGGTGAGTTCCAGCGCCCCGAGCTGCCCGGCGGTTCCGCCCAGCACACGGGCCAGTTCGCCCGCCCGGACAGCGCCCAGCAGACGGGCCAGTTCGCGCTCCCCGACAACCTCCAGCAGACGGGCCGGTACCAGCGCCCCGACGCCGCCCAGCAGCCGGGCCGCTTCGACGGTCCGGGTGCCCAGCAGCAGGACGCCGACCCGTTCGTCCGCCCCGACGTGTTCGGCACGCCGGCGGCCGGGCGTCCGGACCACGGCGCGCAGAACACGGGCCAGTACCCCGTCCAGCAGGCCCCGCAGGCGTACGACGCCGGCTCCACCGGTCAGCACGCCCTGCCCGGCGGCCCCCGCAACCCCGGTCACACGGGGCAGTTCGAGCGCCCGCAGCCGGCCGGCCGGGACGACTTCGGCGCGCCGCGTCCGCAGGCCCCGGCCCCGCAGCAGCGTCCGGTCCGCTCCGAGCCGGAGGCCCTGCCGCCGGCCAGCGGCCCGGGTGACGGTCGTACCCCGCTGTACGACACGTTGGAGACCAACTGGTTCCACGGCCAGCAGCAGGAGGGCGCGCCCGCGCCGCAGCAGCCGCAGGCGTCCGCGCCCGCACCGCAGCGGCCGGCGTCGAACACCGGCTCCTGGCGCACCTCGCCGAACGACGAACTCGTCCGGCAGGCCGAGCGCGTCCGCCAGCCCGCCGCGGGCGGGGTCACCACCTCCGGCCTCCCGCGCCGCGTGCCCCGAGCGAACCTCGTCCCGGGCACGGCTCAGCAGCAACAGAACCAAGCCGGTCCGCAGGTCTCGCGTGCGCCTGACGACGTACGCGGGCGGCTGACCAATCTTCGTCGGGGCATCGCTCAGGGCCGTCAGGCCGGCAGCGGCCAGACCGGCAGCTTCCCGAGCCCCACTCACCAGCAGGAGCGTTAGTTGAGTCCGATGAGCCAGGCGGCACAGAACCTGAACTGGTTGATCACCAACTTCGTGGACAACACCCCCGGGGTGTCGCACACGGTGGTGGTCTCCGCCGACGGCCTTCTGCTGGCGATGTCCGAAGGTTTCCCGCGGGACCGCGCCGACCAGCTCGCGGCCGTCGCCTCCGGTCTGACCTCCCTGACGGCCGGGGCATCCCGGATCTTCGAGGGCGGCAGCGTGGCACAGACGGTGGTGGAGATGGAGCGCGGATTCCTCTTCCTCATGTCCATCTCGGACGGGTCGTCCCTCGCGGTACTGGCCCATCCCGAGGCGGACATCGGTCTCGTCGGCTACGAGATGGCACTGCTCGTCGACCGCGCGGGTGCGGTACTCACCCCGGATCTGCGCGCCGAACTCCAAGGCAGTCTGCTTCACTGACCGCCCCGGCACCACCCACCTCACGAAAACACCGTCCGGCCGCCACAATCCCCCCACCGGCCCCGTCCGACGGCTTGACTGACCGACTTGCTGTCCCGCCCGGAGGATTCATGACCCCGCCCACCGCCCATCATGATCCGTACGCGGAGCCGTACGGGGATGAGGGCGACCAGCCGCTGGTAAGGCCGTACGCCATGACCGGCGGCCGGACCAGGCCTCGCTACCAGCTCGCCATAGAGGCGCTGATCAGCACCACGGCCGACCCGGCTGCGCTCATGGGGCTGCTCCCGGAGCATCAGCGGATCTGCCACCTGTGCCGCGAGGTCAAGTCGGTCGCGGAGGTCTCCGCGCTGCTGGCCATGCCGCTCGGTGTGGCCCGGATCCTGGTGGCCGACCTCGCCGAGGCCGGCCTGGTCGCCATCCACCAGCCGGGTGGCGACGAGAACAACGGCGGCGCTCCGGATGTGACGCTGCTCGAAAGGGTGCTCAGTGGACTTCGCAAGCTCTGACGCGGGCCGGGCCACCACCTCCGCGAAGATCGTGGTGGCGGGCGGCTTCGGCGTGGGCAAGACCACGTTCGTCGGCGCCGTCTCGGAGATCAACCCGCTGCGCACAGAGGCCGTCATGACGTCCGCTTCGGCCGGCATCGACGACCTCACCCACACCGGGGACAAGACGACGACCACCGTCGCCATGGACTTCGGCCGCATCACCCTGGACCAGGACCTCATCCTGTACCTGTTCGGCACCCCCGGCCAGGACCGCTTCTGGTTCATGTGGGACGACCTGGTCCGCGGCGCCATCGGCGCCGTCGTCCTCGTCGACACCCGCCGCCTCGCCGACTGCTTCCCCGCCGTCGACTACTTCGAGAACAGCGGCCTGCCCTTCGTCGTCGCCCTCAACGGCTTCGACGGCCAGCAGCCCTACGCCCCGGAGGAAGTGCGCGAGGCCCTTCAGATCGGGCCCGACACCCCGATCATCACCACCGACGCCCGGCACCGCGCGGATGCGAAGAGTGCCCTGATCACGCTGGTGGAGCACGCCCTGATGGCCCGCTTGAAGTAGCACTCAAGTACGACGGGCCGCAGGGCAGTTGTCGTAACGGGTTCGGAGCCGGCTGTGGCCTTAGCCACGGTCGGCTCCGGCGTTCATAACAGTTCGGCAGAGGAATCGCCCGGAATCACCACGCGACGCGGTCGCACGGTGCCACTGTGCTCACAAACGCCTCGCCTTTTGGCAACGCTCGCTCTTTATGACCGTTTTATCTGGCGTTTACAAGTGCACCCTCCGTCGGTTTCCACTGTTTGGAAGTGCGCTGGTCCACGTGCTGGAATGCCTGAACTGCCCAATGGTCGAAGACGTACTCCGTAGTGGTCTGTGGCGAACCGGGCTCTGAGAGACTGCGGCACGACGTAGGTGCCGACCGCCGAGAGGTTGTTGGTCGAGTGAGGCGAAGCAAGAACGGTGCCGAGCCGTCGGCGCGGGGCAACTTCACCCCGCCGCCGCGCGCTGCGGCGCCCACCCCCGTTTCCGGTGCGGAGCCGGCGGCCACTCCCGCGTCCAGCGGCGGCCGTTTCTCCCCGCGGAACTGGCGGGTGCCGACCCGGCTGAACGCGATTCTGCTCATACCCGTGGCGGTCGGTCTCGTCATGGGCGGCTTCCAGGTGAAGAGTTCGATCGACACCTGGCAGCAGGCCCGTGACGCCGAGAACACCGCCCGTCTGGTGCGTGCCGCCCTCGGTTACGCCGACGCCCTGGAGAACGAGCGCGACGTCACCGCGGCGCCGCTGCTCCTCAAGAAGAACGACGCGACCGGCAAGGCCACCGTCGACCAGGCCCGCAAGGCCACGGACCAGGCCGCCGCCGCCTTCCACGAGGCGACGAAGAGCGCGCCGGACGAGTCCGGCCTACAGCGCCGGCTGAAGCTGTTCGGCGAGGCCGAGCCCAAGCTGGTGCAGCTGCGGCAGGCCGCCTACACCTCCAAGATGACCGGCGTGCAGACGGAGGAGGGCTACGTCGCCGTCGCCCACCCCCTGATGGAGTTCGCCAACGAACTCGGTCTCGGCACCGGAAACATCACCTCCTACGGCCGTACCGTCTACGCCATGTCGCTGACCAAGGCGGCGCTGTCGCTGGAGCGGTCCATCGGCACGCATCTGCTGGTCAAGCCCGGCCCGGACGCCCCGAACCTGGCGACCCAGCGGGTCTCCCTGTCCTCGTACGCCTACCTCGAGCGCATCGCCATCGAGGAGTACACGGGCGGTGGCACCGAGGCCGACGCGCAGAAGCTCGACGACGCCAAGGAGAAGATCAAGGCGGACGGCGCCGCGCTGGTCGAGAAGGCCAAGGCGGAGGACCCGAAGTACGTCGCTCCCCCGTCCGACCCGTCCGACATGGTCGCGGCACTCGCCACCATGCAGGACACCAGCACGCTCACCCGTCAGGGGCTCGCCGCCAAGGGCGTCACCGCCCAGAACTGGTGGGCGGCGAACACGCTGAAGTACAAGGCCTACCGGCAGATCGAGTCCGACCTGGCCGACAAGGCGGTGAACGAGGCCTCCGGTATCGCCGACGACGCCAAGACCTCCGCCTTCATCACCGGTGCCGTGGTCGTCGTCGCCCTGCTGGCCGCGTTCATCCTCGCCGGTCTCGTGGCCCGCCAGATGAGCCGCTCGATGCGCCAGCTGCGCAACGCCGCCTTCGGCATCGCCGAGCAGCGCCTGCCGATGCTGGTCGACCAGCTCTCCCGGACCGATCCCGGCCGGGTCGACACCCGGGTGGCGCCGATCCCGATCACCACCAAGGACGAGATCGGCGAGGTCGCCCGCGCGTTCGACCAGGTCCACCGTGAGGCGGTCCGGCTCGCCTCCGAGCAGGCCCTGCTGCGGGGCAACATCAACGCGATCTTCACCAACCTCTCCCGCCGTAACCAGTCGCTGATCGAGGGCCAGCTGACCCTGATCACCGACCTGGAGAACAACGAGGCGGACCCGGACCAGCTGGAGAACCTCTTCCGGCTGGACCACCTGGCCACCCGTATGCGCCGCAACGGCGAGAACCTCCTGGTCCTCGCCGGCGAGGAGCCCGGCCGCCGCTGGGACCAGCCGGTCCCGCTGGTCGACGTCCTGCGCGCCGCCTCCTCCGAGGTGGAGCAGTACGAGCGCATCGAGCTGTCGGGCGTCCCGGAGGCCGAGATCCACGGCCGCGCGGTCACCGACCTCGTGCACCTGCTGGCCGAGCTGCTGGAGAACGCCACCACGTTCTCCTCCCCGCAGACCAAGGTCCGCGTCACCGCGACCCGTCTCCCCGACGGCCGCGTGATGATCGAGATCCACGACAAGGGCATCGGTCTGACGGCCGAGGACTTCGCGGACATCAACCACAAGCTGGCCAACCCGCCGACCGTGGACGCCGCGATCTCCCAGCGCATGGGCCTGTTCGTGGTCGGCCGGCTGTCCGACCGGCACGGCATCCGTGTCCAGCTGCGCCCCTCGGGCGAGCAGGCCGGCACGACCTCCCTGGTGATGCTGCCGGACGCGATCACGCACGGCGGTGGCGGCGAGGCCCCGCTGGACCGCGACGAGTTCACGGTCTCGCAGATCATCCCGGAGCAGCAGTTCCAGGGTGAGAGCTTCGGCCAGATGCAGCCGATGCGCACCGCCGCCGAACTGGGCTTCGACGACAGCCGCTACACGGAGGCCCCGGACGACACCCGCGGGCTGGACCCGGTCGGCCGTTCCCGCAAGCGCGAGGAGCGCCGGGCCGCCCTGGAGGCCCAGGGCCACGGCGAGCACACCGGGCAGGAGGAGGCCGCCGAGGCCCCCGCCGGTTACCCGGATCCGTTCACCGGACAGCAGGCGTACCCGGAACAGCAGCAGGCGTACCAGCACACGTACGACGAGCGGCCGCAGGAGTCCTTCGAGGCGCCGGCGTACGAGGAGCCGCAGCACACGACGTACGAGCAGCCGTACGAGGAGCAGTACTACACGCCGAACGGCGAGGCGCCGCAGCACGAGGGCTTCTCCCCGAACGGCGGCTATCCGGAGCCCGCGGCCCCGTACGCGGAGCCTGCCCAGACGCCGTCCTACCAGGACGACTGGCCCGGGCAGGACGGTTACCAGAACGGCTATCCGGCCCAGTACGCTGCGGAAACGGAATCCGCGCAGGCCGCTGACGTGAGTGAGCGGAACCGCGTAGGCTTCGACCGTCCGGGAACGGCTTCTCCCGCCGCACACGAGCTGACCGACGCCGGGCTGCCCCGCCGTGGCTCCGCCGCGAGCGGTTCGAACGGCGCCGGTTCCGCGAACGGCACGGCGCGCGTGCAGCAGGAAACGCCGGCTCCGGCGGCCGGGAACACACCGGTTGCGGGCGGCGACAGCGGCTGGCGGTCGGCGAACGACGAGCGCTGGCAGCAGGCCTCGCAGCTCCGGAAGCCCAAGGCAGGCGGGGTCACCGCCTCCGGCCTGCCGCGGCGGGTACCCAAGGCCAATCTGGTCGAGGGCACCGCCGAGAGCACCCCTCAGGGAGGCCCACAGGTCTCCCGCGCCCCGGAGGACGTCCGGGGCAGGCTGAGCAACCTGCGTCGGGGCGTCCAGCGCGGACGCAGCGCAGGCAGTGAAACGAACGGCCAGGCCACTAGGAATCAGCACAGTGGTCCTGACAGCACCTACAACCAGGAGCGTTAGTGTGAGCCCGATGAGCCAGGCGGCACAGAACCTGAACTGGTTGATCACCAACTTCGTGGACAACACCCCGGGGGTGTCCCACACGGTGGTGGTCTCCGCCGACGGACTCCTTCTGGCGATGTCCGAAGGCTTCCCCCGCGACCGCGCCGACCAGCTCGCGGCCGTCGCCTCCGGTCTGACCTCGCTGACCGCCGGTGCCTCGCGCATCTTCGAGGGCGGCAGCGTGAACCAGACGGTTGTGGAGATGGAGCGAGGATTTCTCTTCATCATGTCCATCTCCGATGGTTCGTCCCTGGCGGTCCTGGCACACCCGGAGGCGGACATCGGCCTCATCGGGTATGAGATGGCCCTTCTGGTGGACCGTGCGGGCACGGTCCTGACCCCGGATCTCCGCGCGGAGCTCCAGGGAAGCCTTCTCAACTAGTAATCGGACGGTGCGTTTTCGTGTCCCGGGGCCGTAAGGTTTCGGGACGCGGCTCCACAGGGATGGGCGCCCGGCGCAGTCGGAGGAGGAGAAAGTGGCAACACCCCCAGGCGGTTCGTCTTCGGGCAACTGGTCGTACGGCCCAGCCCAGGGTCAGGGCGACGGTTCGGCGAACCGGTACTTCCCCTCCGCACCCAACCACCGGCAGCCGTACGCACCGCAGGGCCCCGGTCCGTCGCCGTACGACCAGCCCCAGGCTCCGCGCATCCAGCCGGTCCAGCCGCAGCGCCGCCCCGAGCCGGCCCCGGCTTCGGCGTCGAACAACCCCCTGGTGCGTCCGTACGCCATGACCGGCGGCCGGACCCGCCCGCGCTACCAGCTCGCCATCGAGGCACTGGTGCACACCACCGCCGCTCCGCACCAGATGCAGGGCCAGCTGCCCGAGCATCAGCGGATCTGCAACCTGTGCCGGGAGATCAAGTCGGTGGCCGAGATCTCGGCCCTGCTGACGATCCCCCTCGGCGTGGCCAGGATTCTCGTCGCCGACTTGGCGGAGGCGGGCCTGGTCGCCATCCATCAGCCCGGCGGCGACGAGAACGCCGGTGGCCAGCCAGACGTGACACTGCTCGAAAGGGTGCTCAGTGGACTTCGCAAGCTCTAGCGGCGGTCCTTCCCGCTCCACCACCTCCGCGAAGATCGTGGTGGCGGGCGGCTTCGGCGTGGGCAAGACCACGTTCGTCGGCGCCGTCTCGGAGATCAACCCGCTGCGCACAGAGGCCGTCATGACGTCCGCTTCGGCCGGCATCGACGACCTCACCCACACCGGAGACAAGACCACCACCACGGTGGCCATGGACTTCGGCCGCATCACCCTGGACCAGGACCTCATCCTGTACCTGTTCGGCACCCCCGGCCAGGACCGCTTCTGGTTCATGTGGGACGACCTGGTCCGCGGCGCCATCGGCGCGATCGTCCTCGTCGACACCCGCCGCCTCGCCGACTGCTTCCCCGCCGTCGACTACTTCGAGAACAGCGGCCTGCCCTTCGTCATCGCCCTCAACGGGTTCGACGGCAACCAGCCGTACAACCCCGACGAGGTCCGTGAGGCCCTTCAGATCGGCCCCGACACCCCGATCATCACCACCGACGCCCGCCACCGCGCGGATGCCAAGTCGGCGCTGATCACGCTGGTGGAGCACGCTCTGATGGCGCGCCTGCGCTAGGGCCCGGCGCCCACGCAACCGGAAACGGCCCCCGCCTCTCCTGTCGAGAGGTACGGGGGCCGTCCGCATGTGCGGGACCGGGGCGGCGGCCGGGCGGGCCCGCTCGCTCGGCCGGGAAAGCGGGACGCGGCCCGGGGTGACGGGTGACAATGCCCTCCATCGTGCGTGCGGAGGGGGCGGACAGTGAGTGCCGAGGTGGCTGCGTTACGGCTGGGGACGACGGTGGCGAAGGCCGCCGCCCAGGTGTGGCTCGGGGGGAAACGGCGGGAGCAGGAACGCCGGATGGACATGGCCGAGCTGGTACGGCTGCGGGTGTCCGGACTGCGGTTCCAGCGGGGCGTGCAGCGGCAGTTCGAGGAGATCGCGGACGCGGTGTACGACCGGCTGGCGCCGTTCCTGGCCAGGGAGTTCCCCGGTCTGGAGGAGAGCGGCCGGCAGGCCGTGGTCAACGGGGTCTGCGACACGTTCGCGGCGGCGGACCTCTCGGACGAGGCGGTTCTGGCGGCGGACGCGAATCCGGCGGAGATCGTGCGCCGGGTGACGGGGGCGGTACGGCCGCCGGTGGGCCTCGGCGAGGCGGAGA
This sequence comes from Streptomyces musisoli, assembly GCF_016741855.1. Classification (GTDB taxonomy): domain Bacteria; phylum Actinomycetota; class Actinomycetes; order Streptomycetales; family Streptomycetaceae; genus Streptomyces; species Streptomyces musisoli. The sequence continues at coordinate 211,218 of NZ_JAERRH010000011.1, forward strand.
CCCGCCTGTTCGAGGTGCTGTTCGCGGAGTGCGTCGAGTACTACGTGCGGATCGTGCGGGGCCTGCCGGTCTTCGAGGAGCGGGCGCTGACCGAACTGCTGGGCCGTACGACATCGCTGGGAGCGGAGATCGCGCGGGTGCTGGAGCGGCTGCCCGACCGCTCGTTGTTCGCGCCCGAGGGGACGGACCGGGACGCGGACTTCCGGCGGCGCTACCTGGAGCTGGTCAGCACGGCCCTGGACGAGGTGGAACTGTTCCGGCGCACCTCCGACCGGGCGGGGGCGCGGGTCCGGCTGTCGGTGGCGTACGTGAGCCTGCGGGCGACGGGGGACGACGGGGGCCGGCGTCGCCCGGACCGTCATCTGCCCGGGCCGCGGCCGGACATGAGCGTCTGGGAAGAGCCCGGCGAGAGCGCCGGGATGCGGGTGGAGGCAGCGCTCGGAAGCACCTCGCGCGTGCTGCTGCGGGGTGAGGCCGGCTCCGGCAAGACGACGCTGCTGCGCTGGCTGGCGGTCACCGCTGCGCGGGGGGCGTTCACCGGAGAGCTGGCCGGCTGGAACGGTCTGACGCCGGTGTTCGTCAAGCTGCGGGAGTACAGCGGCCGCGAACTGCCGAGGCCCGAGGCGATGCTGGACTCGGTGGCCGAGAGCATCTCCGGGATCATGCCGAGGGCATGGGTGGAACGGCAGCTGGAATCCGGGCGGGCCCTGCTGCTGATCGACGGTGTCGACGAACTCCTCGACACCGAGCGCCGGGGGGTGCGGGACTGGCTGCGCCGGTTGCTGGTGGCGTACGGCGAGGTCCGGGTCGTCGTCACATCCCGCCCGGCCGCGGCGGGCGCGGACTGGTTGCGGCAGGAGAAGTTCACGGCGCTGCAACTCGACCGCATGTCGCCCCCGGACCTGGCGGCCTTCGTACGGCAGTGGCATCAGGCGGTCCGGGAACTCGGCGACGAACTGCCCTGCCCGGTGGACGAACTCCCCCGGTACGAGCAGTCGTTGTCGAACAGCCTCAAGGACCGCCCGCATCTCCCGTCACTGGCCGGTACCCCGCTGCTCGCGGCGATGCTCTGCGCGATGCACCTGAACCGCGGCAGCCGGCTTCCGCGCGACCGGATGGAGCTGTACCGCAACGCCCTGCACACCCTCGTCCACGACCGGGACGCGGACCGGAACGTGCCCAGCGCGGCGGGCAGCCGGCTGAGCCTCGGCGACAAGCTGGTGCTGCTGCGGGACCTGGCCTGGCGGCTCTCCGACAACAACCGCAGCGAGATCCCTCTGGACCGGGCCGGAGAGTACGTCGGCCGGAGGCTGGTGGGCATGCGGCACCTGGAGGAGCAGGACGGCCGACGCGTGGTCGAACAGCTGCGTGGCCGCTCGGGACTGCTGCGCTCCCCCGCCGAGGGCCGCCTGGACTTCGTCCACCGCACGTTCCAGGAGTACCTGGCCGCCGAGGAGGCGGTGCAGGAGGACCGGATCGGCAACCTCGTCGGGCGGGCGCACCTGGACCTGTGGCGCGAGACGATCATCATGGCGGCCGGGCACGCCAACAGCCCCCAGCGGGAGGAACTGCTGGACGGCATCCTGGGCCGGGCGCGGGAGGAGCCCCGGCATGCCCGCACCCTGCGGCTGCTCGCCGCCGCCTGCCAGGAGACGGTGCCGTCGGTCTCCGAGGAGCTGGCCGGGCGGCTGGAGGAGGCCGTGTCCGCGCTGCTGCCGCCGCGCCGGAGCACCGACCCGCCCGCACTGGCCGCGGTGGGCCCGAGCCTGCTGCGGAGACTGCCGCGGTCCTTTGCGGAACTGACGTCGAAGGCGGCGGTGCAGACGGTGCGGACCGTGGCGCTGATCGGCGGGGAGCAGGCGCTGGGGCTGCTGGAGGGGTATGCGGAGGACCGACGGCTGGACGTGGTGGCCGCGCTCATCGACGCCTGGGCGTATTTCGATGCGGATGCCTACGCCGAGCGGGTGATGGCGAGGCTTCCGTTGCACGAGTACTCGGTGGACGTGACGCACTCGGCCCAGCTGCGAGCGCTGGTACGACTGAGGTCGCTGGCCTCGCTGAGAATCCTGTGCAGGGTCCGGGATCTGTCCGTCCTCGACGGACTCCCACCGCTGCGCGAACTGGTGTGCAGGGTGGACGGTACGGCCGACCTGTCCCTGCTCAAGAGGCATCCCGGGCTCAGGAGCCTCCAGCTGTACGGTTCCCTGTCGCTGCGGAACCTGGACGCCCTGACAGAGCTGCCCCTGCACCTCTTGCAGTTGCCGCTCGCGGGCCCGGACGGCATCGAGGCTCTCCCGGCCCTGCCGAGGCTTCTCTCGCTGGTCTTGTCGCGCGTCACGGCGGACACCAGGCTGGGCTTCCTGGCCCCCTTCACCCGCGTCGAGGGCCTGTACCTCCTCGGTACCAGACGCACCCGGCTGCCCGACCTCACCCCGCTGCCCACGCTGCCCGATCTGCGCCACCTGGCGCTCTACTACTTCGACGCGCTGGATCTGCCGCAACGGCTGGCATCGGCCCGCCCCGGACCGGACAGTCTCGGCCTGTACGACTGCCTGCTGCCCGACCGGCTCGACGGCATGAGCACGCTGCCCCGGCTGAGGCGGCTGACGCTGAGGGACTGCGAAGCCCCGGAGGGACGCGTCACCGAACTGACGCTGCCGGGCGTCGATGTCACCGTCACCTGAGCACACCACGGCCCCGCCGCTCGCGGAGGAGCGGCGGGGCCACGGTCATGCGTGCCGGTCCCGGCGCCGCCGTGCGCGGGCCGGGAATCCGGGTCCTCAGTGCCAGCTGTGCGGCGCGCGGAAGCCCGGCTCGCGCTCCAGGCGGCGCCAGCCCGCCTTGGCGCGGCCTCGGTGGGTCTGGGCCGAAGGCTCGGTGCGGGCGGCGGCGCGGGCCATGAGGACCGCCGTGATGGCGGCGACTTCCTCGGGCTCGGCGTGGCCCTTCTCGACGCGGATGTCAGGAGTGCTCATGGGTGTCAGTCTCCGTGAGGAAGAGGTCCGCGGGGTTGCCGCGGCGGGTCCGCTGGATTACTGCGGGGGGTTGCCGTGCTTTCGCGAGGGTAGGTCGGCGTGCTTGGTGTGCAGCATGGCCAGGGACCTGGCCAGCACCTCGCGGGTCTCCGCGGGGTCGATGACGTCGTCCACCAGGCCCCGCTCGGCCGCGTAGTAGGGGTGCATCAGCTCGGCCTTGTACTCCTTGACCATCTTCTGACGCATGGCCTCGGGGTCCTCCGCACCGGCGATCTGCCGGCGGAAGATGACGTTGGCGGCGCCTTCGGCGCCCATCACGGCGATCTCGTTCGTCGGCCAGGCGTAGGTGAGGTCGGCGCCGATCGACTGGGAGTCCATGACGATGTACGCACCTCCGTACGCCTTGCGCAGGATGAGCGAAATCCTCGGCACGGTCGCGTTGCAGTAGGCGTACAGCAGCTTCGCGCCGTGGCGGATGATTCCGCCGTGTTCCTGGTCGACACCGGGGAGGAAGCCCGGCACGTCCAGGAAGGTGACGATCGGGATATTGAAAGCGTCACACATCTGGACGAAGCGTGCAGCCTTTTCGCTGGCCTCGATGTCCAGGACGCCGGCGAGGACCTGCGGCTGGTTGGCGATGATGCCGACCACCTGGCCGTCCAGGCGGCCCAGCGCGCAGATGATGTTCCGCGCCCAGCGCTCGTGGACCTCCAGGTACTCGCCGTCGTCGACGATCTCCTCGATGACCTTGGCCATGTCGTACGGCCGGTTGCCGTCGGCCGGGACCAGGTCGAGGAGGACGTCGGAGCGGCGGTCCACCGGGTCCGCCGAGTCCACCCGGGGCGGGTTCTCGCGGTTGTTCTGCGGCAGCAGCGACAGCAGGTACCGCACCTCCGCGATGCAGGTCTCCTCGTCGTCGTACGCGAAGTGGCAGACGCCGGAGGTCTCGGCATGGACGTCGGCGCCGCCCAGGCCGTTCTGGGTGATCTCCTCGCCCGTCACCGCCTTGACCACGTCCGGGCCGGTGATGAACATCTGCGAGGTCTCGCGGACCATGAAGACGAAGTCCGTGAGGGCGGGGCTGTAGGCCGCGCCGCCCGCGCACGGGCCGAGCATCACCGAGATCTGCGGGATGACACCGCTGGCCTTGGTGTTGCGCTGGAAGATGCCGCCGTAGCCGGCGAGGGCCGAGACGCCCTCCTGGATACGGGCGCCGGCGCCGTCGTTCAGGGAGACCAGGGGCGCACCGGCCGCGATGGCCATGTCCATGATCTTGTGGATCTTGGTGGCGTGGGCCTCGCCGAGCGCGCCGCCGAAGATGCGGAAGTCGTGGGCGTAGACGAAGACCGTGCGGCCCTCCACCGTGCCCCAGCCGGTGATGACACCGTCGGTGTACGGCTTCTTCGCCTCCAGGCCGAAACCGGTCGCCCGGTGCCGGCGCAGCTGCTCGACCTCTTGGAAGGACCCGGGGTCGAGGAGCAGCTCGATCCGCTCCCGAGCCGTCAGCTTGCCCTTGGCGTGCTGCGCCTCGGTCGCCTTCTCGCTCGGGCCCTGCACGGCCTGGGCGCGGATCTCGTGCAGTTCGGCGACCCGTCCGCGTGCGTCCGTCGGCTCGCCGGTCGGCTCACCCGTCGTCTCTTCCAAAACGGTCATGTAGTGACCTTACGAAGGACACGAAGAAAAGCGAGCCGTCGACTCTGTACAGTCTCCGGCCCGTTTTACTGGTGCCAGTGAACAGAACCATGGCGGAATGCAGCCGTTCCGACTGCTCAGACGGGCGTCGGCTTGTAGGTAGACCACAAAGCCGTCATGTGAGAGCCACGTCACATTCGAGGGTGGAACATGCCATCCCCGGGGTGATACGGAGCCTCAGACGGCGGTCCGCCGAGAGAACCTCGACGCCGTCGTCCACCCGGGTGACCGCGCGCACCGGGTGGTCCCAGATCAGCTCCAGCGGGGCTCCCGTGCGGGGCGGCTCGCTCACCCGGAAGGTGGCCGTGCGTCCCCGGCGGACGACGAGCACGCTCGCGCCGGCCGAGACGGTCAGATTCCCTACCGTACCGGCCCGCCAGAAGTTCCCGGCCGTCAGACCGAGCCGGGGAACGGCGACGGCCTGGCACACCGTGTCGTTGGCGAGAACCGACAGCCAGTGCCGGTCGCCGGCCCGGGCGGCGGTCTGCGCGGGAGCGGCGCCGGGCAGCAGGACGTAGGCGTAGCCGGCGGCCACCGGGTCGGTGCCGTGGTCGAGCCACAGGGTCTGCCAGCGCCGGGTGCGCCGCTCGGGGTCGCTGGTGGTGTTGATGTCGGACCAGGCTCCGGTGCGGTCCTCGCGGAGGGTGCGCAGTTCGCCGCCGCACGGCAGGATCCAGCCGCCGTGCTCCGCGAGGTGCGCCCAGTTCCGGCCGCGCACGAAGCGCTGGGTGCCGTTCTCGCCCAGGTTGCGGTTGTCCACGACCGTCTCGACCGGGACGCCGTCGGCGCAGGAGATCCCGGCGCCGAGGCAGACCACGGCGTCGGTGAGGAAGAACCAGGACTTGTGGGCCTCCAGGGTGGAGCCGAGGCCCTTGAGGTGCTGGCCGACGGCGGCGTGGGTGCCGTCGGTGGTCCCGCCGACCCAGCGGACGTCCGGCCGGGGGGCGCCCCACTCGCCGCCGGCCCGGTCGGCGAGCCGTCTGGTCGACACGGTGGTGCCGGGCAGCCGGTACCAGTCGACGGTGGGCCAGTACCAGTCGGTGTACTGGTCGCCGCGGTCGCGCGGCCACCAGGAGAGCATGCCGGAACCGGTGTGCCAGCCGCGCGGGTTCTCACCGTTGCCGCACTCGTAGTGGGTGATGCGGTCGCTGGCCATGGCGAGGGCGGCGGTGAAGCGGGGCGCCCGATGGACGGCACGGTCCATGGCCGGGAAGAGACGGTGGCCGAGGGGTTCGGGGGCCGCGGGAACCGGCGCGCCGGCGATGGCGTGCAGCCGTGCGAGATCGGCCACCCCGAACTGACGTGACGTCAGCACCGGTACCACGGTGTCCCGTTCGATCCAGCCCTTGACGCGCCCGTGCCACCGCTGCCGCTCCGCCTCGCTCGCGCCGTCCGCGAGCAGGGCGACGGCGGCGATCAGGGCCTGCCCGTGGTAGTGGTCGCTGCGCATGACGTGCTGGTCGTCGCCGCGCAGGTAACCGCGGCTGATGGCCCGGCCGTTGACGCAGTCCATCACCAGCCCGTCGTGGACGAGGGGTGCGTAGGCGTGCTCGACGGCGTCCATGATGTTCTGCCGGGCGGGGTCGGTCACCTCCCAGGCCGACCCGGCGAGCAGCGCGAAGAGCCGTCCGAGGCCGTCGAGCAGGACCTGGCCGTACGTGCCCGAGTAGGCGACCTGGGTGTGCTGGACGAAGGAGCCGTCGGCGTAGAGGCCGTCACCCCGGGTGACGTGGGGGAAGACCGGGGAGAGGGCGTCCCGGGCGAGGGAGATCCGGCCGGGGTCCCGGCCGAGGATGCCGCGCAGGGCGACCGAGCGGCACAGGTCGACGCGGTTGGCGCCGGTGGAGGTGCCGGAGTAGTCGATGAGCATCGTGTCCGGGATGAAGTGGTCGACGGCCGCGCAGGCCGCCGAGACCCGCTCCGGGCCGAGCTGTCCGTACAGGGCGGCCGTGATGTCCGTCAGCAGGCGGGGGCTGCCGATCTGCCACTCCCACCAGTTGCCGTAGCGGGTGGTGGAGGTGTTGTAGACGGTGGCGGACAGATGGTCGAGGCCGCGGAGCACGTCGGCGAGGAGGGCGGGGTCGCCGGTGGCGCCGGTGCCGCCCTGCGCGTAGGCCTGGGCCATGGTCCACAGGCGCCCGTAGCTGAAGGTGATGCCGGACGGCGGGTCGAAGGGGTGCCCGGGCCACAGGGAGGCCGGGGCGGGAGCCATGGCGGCCTGGAACTCCCGTGCCTGCCGGCCGAGTTGGGCAAGCCGGGAGGCGTACGGCTCGGCTCCCGGGTCGTAGCCGGTGCCGAGCGCGATGCCGAGCCAGCGGCGGCGCAGTACGTCGTAGGGGTCGTCACCGGCCGCCCGCGCGCCCGGCGCGGGGGCGGCCGCGAGGGCGGCGGCCAGCAGGAGTGCGCGTCGGCTCATGCCCATGGGGCCGGTCACCGCCCTCTCCCGCCGGCTCAGCAGCCGCCGCAGTTGTAGTAGAGGACGTCCCAGTGGTTGCCCTCGTCGGCGTAGAGGTTGCCGGAACCGGACCGGTACTGCGGGGCGCCGTCGCCGCGCAGGCCGATGTACGTGAAGTTGTTCTTGATGTACGACGTCACGCACGTGTTCTTGCCGTAGTCGAGCTTGTAGCCGTTCCAGTGGGAGTAGGTGCCGGAGGCGTGGCCGGTCTCGGTGCCGCCGGTGATGTTGAGCGCGCAGCCGCTGGCCCCCTTGAGGGTCTGGGCGCCCTGGGCCGTGGCGAGGTTGAGCTGCTCGAAGGACGTGCAGGTGGGGTTGTTGCGGTCGGAGCAGCCGCCGGAGGACGACCAGGTGATGCCCACCTGACGGAACATCGAGGTGGCGGTCGCGTGACTGATCTTGGTGACGGCGAAGGCGTCGGTGGCGGTGCCGAGTACGGCGACCGCGGGGGCGGTGACGAGGGCGAGCGCGGTCAGAAGGGCGCGGGCCTTGAGCGGCTTCATGGGGGACCTTCCTGCGGTGGGCCGTGCTTCCTATGGGGTCGGCTGTGCAGGTGGTGCAGGCAGATGGTGCCCGAGCGTCCCGGGGGTGCGCCAGAGGGTGTACGTGGTGACTGTGTGCAAGCTTGAGAACACGTTGCGGATGATGTTGAAAATTGAACGGAATGGGTCTACCGTCGGAGACGCGAGTTCGTTCAACGTTCAACTAGGAGCACGTCATGGGCATCTTCAGCCGCAGCAAGGCCACCGTCCCCGCCCCCGCCGCACAGGCCGCCACAGGCCCCGACCTGACCGCGCTGACCGGCGACTACACGATCGACCCGGCCCACAGCACGATCGGTTTCGTCGCGCGGCACGCCATGGTCACCAACGTCAAGGGCGGCTTCGACGACTTCACCGGCACGCTGAGCCTGAACGGTGCGGACCCCGCCGCGTCCACCGCCACGCTGGACATTCAGATGGACAGCATCGACACCGGCAACGCCGACCGTGACGGTCACCTGAAGTCGGCCGACTTCTTCAAGATCGACGAGTTCCCGACGATGACGTTCCGCTCCACCAAGGCGGAGGCCCTCGGCGGCGACGACTACCGCATCACCGGCGACCTCTCCCTGCTCGGCGTCACCCGGCAGATCTCCATCGACCTGGAGTTCAACGGCTCCGCGAAGGACCCCTTCGGCAACGAGCGCGTCGGCTTCGAGGGCAAGGCCGAACTCCTGCGCTCCGAGTGGGGCCTGACCTGGAACGCCGCCCTGGAGACGGGCGGCGTCCTGATCTCCGACAAGATCAAGCTGATCTTCGACATCTCGGCAATCAAGACCCCGTAACCCCACCCCCCATCCCGGCGGTGATTGGCAGATCGGTGCCGGCAGGTGATCGCAAAGGCGCAGGTCAGCGGGTTGTCAGGTCGTCGCCGGTGGCACGGATCCGCCGATCACGGTCTTGGCTGGGCGGGGGGGCGGGGGGCGGGGCTGTGCGGGGGTCAGAAGCCGCCGCCGAAGTCGCCTCCGCCGCCGCCGTCGAAGCCGCCGCCGTCGCCGAAGCCGCCCCCGAAGTCGCCGGCGTCGAAGTCGGTGCCGGAGACGTCGCCGCCCTCGTAGCCGCCGGAGCCGTAGTCGCCGAAGTCGCCGTAGCCGGTGCCGTAGTCGGCCGCGTAGGACGGGGTGGCCATCATGCCGCCCAGCAGCGTGCCAACGAGGAGGCCGGGCAGCAGGCCGCCGCCGAAGTAGCCGCCGGCCCAGGGCCCGTACGCCGGGCCCGCGTCCCAGTACGGGCGGCGGCCGTACTCCGTGTCGACCTCGCGGATCACCGGGTCGCGGCCGTCGGCCAGCCGGGTGGCGTCGGCCGCGCAGACCGGGACCTGGCGCGGGGCCCCGCCGGGCGGGGTCCAGGTCGCGTCGGTGGCCGAGGGGCCGTGCCGGGGGTCGAAGAAGCAGGGCGGGCGCCGCTCCGGGAGGGGGCGGTGCTCGCGCCGGGCGGCCAGCTGCGCGAGGGAGAAGCGGCCGTCCTCCACTGCCTCGGTGACCGAACGGACGTCCTCCGGTTTCGCCGCCGCCGCCATGCGCTGCTTGGCGGTCTCGTAGGCGTCCAGGGCACGCTCGTAGTCGGCGCGCATGGTGTCGTCGGCACCCGGTTCCGAGGGGTGGAAGTCCAGGCGGTCGAGTTCCTCGCCGAACGCGGTGATGTCCTCGTCCACGACCACCCGCAGCCGGTCCAGCGCGGCCCGCTGCTCCTGTTCACGGCGTCGGCGGCCGCGGCGGACCAGGGCGTATCCGCCGGCGCCCGCGGCGACCAGCACCACGCCCGCCGTGACCAGCGCCGTGGTCGAGGCGCCGCCGCCGTCGCCGGCCGAGCCGCCCCAGCTCTTCGGGGCGTGGCCGCCCATGTTGGCCAGGGCGCGGTCGGTGAAGTCGGTCAGCTGGGCCTTGGCGTCCTCGCCCTGGACGCTGGAGACCAGGTTCCGCCGGGCGGGGGCCGACATGACGGAGGAGTCGGCGCGGGCGTCGAAGCGGTCACCGAGGCGGATGCCGTAGAGGCCGGTGACACCGGTGGCGGATCGCAGGTTCGCGAAGAGGTTCGCCGTGGGGTAGCCGGCCGGGAGGACCGTGAGGAACAGGGGTTTGCCGGCGTCCTTGATCTGCTTGGCGAGGGTTTCGGCGTCCGCCGCGGACAGCTGGTCGCGGGCCGCCGGATCGACGTAGACCGGACTCTGGCGCAGGGCCCGGGCGATCGTGGAGACACCGGTGTCCGCCCTCACCCCGGGCGCGAGCGCGAGCAGGCTCGCCAGCACCAGGGTCAGGGCGGCCAGCAGTGCGGGGAGGCTTCGGGTCCGCGGCACGGCCTTCATATCTCGAAACTACCCGAAGCCTCCCCAAACCGGTCATTCATCCGGTCCCCGGGGTCACGCCGCGCGGTAGGCCTGCGCCAGCTTCTCCACCGCCTTCCCGTACCTGCCGGTCAGCAGCAGGTGGTCGGCGTCGGCGAACGGTGCCGCCACCGCCTCCGTGAGGTGGTCGCCCGCCTTCTGCTGGACCAGCAGCCGGGCCTCGGTCACCAGGGCGCGCCCGCTCCGGTCGTCCCCGTGCCGTTCGGCCGCCGCCGCCCGGGCACCGAGGTCGCGCAGGGTGGCGGTGCCGCCCTTCGGGACACGGGTGAGGGTGGTCAGGCCCCAGCCGTAGGGGAACTGGGGGTCGTACGACGCGTCGCCGACGTTGATCGGCAGCTGGGCCTCCGTCCTGGGCCAGGTGACGGGGAGCTGCCCGGTGAAGGGACGCCTGCCGTAGAGGACGTCGGCGACGCCCTCGCCCTCGGTGCCGGGCAGCCAGGAGGCGACCAGGGCATCGATCCCGTCCAGCCGGTCGCCGACGAGCTGCGGGCGGCCGGACACGATCAGCACCGCGCACTTCATGGCCGCGCAGACCTTGTCCACGGCCGCTTGGTCGGCCTCGGACAGGGACAGGGAGTGGCCGTTGCCGACGTCGCCGACGCCCTCGGCGTAGGGGGTCTCGCCGACGACGACCACGCCGACGTCGTAGCCGCCGGTCGGGGCCGAGGCGTCCTTGGAGTACGTGACGTCGCCGCCGGCCCGGCGCAGGCCCTGGAGGACGGTCGTGCCGGGGACGGTGTTCCCCGAGGCGCCCTGCCAGGTGAGGGTCCAGCCGCCGGTCTGGTTGCCGATGTCGTCGGCGTTGGACCCGGCGACGTACACCTTCTCGCTCTTCTTCAGCGGCAGCAGGCCGCCCGCGTTCTTCAGCAGCACCTGCGACTCGGCGGCGGCCCGGCGGGCGACCTCCCGGTGCGCCCCGGAGCCGATGGCGGCGGCTCCACTGGTGTCGGCGTACGGGTGCTCGAAGAGGCCCAGCCGGAACTTCTCGGTGAGGATGCGGGCGACGGCGTCGTCCACGCGGTCCTCGCCGATCCGGCCCGCCTTCACCTCGTCGGTGAGCGTGGCCGTGAAGTCCTTGTAGGAGTACGGCACCATCATCATGTCCAGGCCGGCGCCGACGGCCGTGCGGACGTGCGCGGCGTAGTCGCCGGGGAGCTGGTCGATGGCGTTCCAGTCGCTGATGACGAAGCCGTCGAAGCCCATGCGGTCCTTGAGCACGCCGTTGATCATGTCGCCGCGGGCGTGCATCTTCACCGCACCCTTGCCGTCGCCGGCGATGTCCAGCGAGGAGTACGACGGCATGACCGTGCCGACGCCCCGCTCGACCGCGGTGCGGAACGGCGCCAGGTGGATGTCCTCCAGCTGCTTGCGGGTGACTTCGGTGACGCCCTGGTCGACGGTGTACGTCCCCGTGGTCGAGGAGCCGTACGCGGTGCCGCCGTCGCCCACGAAGTGCTTGGCCGTGGCGAGCACCTTGTCGTCCCGGCTCAGGTCCTTGCCGTTCGCCCGGCCCTGGAGGCCCTGGATCACGGTCTCCATGGACTGGACCAGCGCGGGGTCCTCGCCGAAGGACTCGTAGGACCGGCCCCAGCGTTCGTCGCGGCTCACGCACAGGCAGGGCGCGAAGTCCCAGGGGACGCCGGTGGCGCGGACCTCGGCGGCCGTCACCTCGCCCGTCCGGTAGGCGAGCGAGGGATCCCGGGTCGCGCCGATGCCGATGTTGTGCGGCAGGACCGTGGCGCCGGAGAGGTTGTTGTGGCCGTGGACCGCGTCGACGCCGTAGATCAGCGGGATCTGGAAGCGCGTCGCCCGGGTGCGCAGCTGGAAGCCGTCGATCATCTTCGCCCACGCCGCGGGGGTGTTGGGCGTGGGTGTCGAGCCGCCGCCGGAGAGCAGGGAGCCGAGGGCGTAACCGGCGATGTCGCCCGGCTTGGTCATCGCGCCGCGCTCGGCCTGGGTCATCTGGCCGGCCTTCTCCGCCAGGGACATCCGGCCGAGCAGGTCCGCGACCCGTTTGCGGACCGGCAACCGGGGGTCGAGATACGGCAGTCCGTGCGCGTCGACGACGACCTGGGGGGTCTCGGCGGGGGCCTTCGCGCCGCTGACCGTGAGCTTCAGCGGGATGGTCTCGGCGGGTTCGGCCGCCCGGTCCCTGCGGGTGGGCACCGCGACGGTCCGGGTGGTGCCGGAGGCGGTGCCGGCCGGGAAGGTGAGGGTGCCGGAGACGGGGGTGTAGTCCGTGCCGGCGGACGCGGTGCCGTCCGCCGTCGCGTAGGTGACGGTCACCGGGTCGGCGAGGGGCTGTTCGCCGGTGGTGGCCACCGTGACCCGCACCTCGGCCGTCCTGCCCTCCCGGACGGGGACGACGGGCGCGTCGGTGGTGACGGAGGCGCGCAGCGCCTGGTCGGCCGTCCCGTACAGCTCGACGCCGTCCATGGCGAAGTCGCCCTTGGTGCCGGCCGGGAGGGTGAGGGCGTACCCCCACGTCTCCTTGAGGCCGAGGACGTGGTCGATGCCGCCGACGGGCTGGTAGTCGGTGCGGTAGACGAAGCCGGTGAAGGGGAGTTCGACCTGCTTCCAGCCGGTGAAGTCGTCGGTGAAGGAGGTGGTCCAGAGTTCGGAGGCCTCGCCGTTCGCGCCGCCGTCCTTGATCTCGAAGGCGATCTTCCGGCCGTTGTTCCGGCCGTCCCACCACAGGCGGATGCCCCGGTGGGCGGACCAGTCGTGGGCGGGTGCGGTGGCGGCGTAGTCGTGGGTGAAGCCGCCGTAGCCGCTGATGTCGTAGCTGCCGGCGAGCACCTTGCCGCCCTCGGGGGCGTCGGCGCGGTCGGCGAGACGGAGGGCGGGCGGGTCGTCGCTGTCGCCGCCCCAGGTGAAGATGCCCTCGGCGGGCTGGGCGGCGAAGGGGACCTCACCCTCGAAGCGGTCGACGGGGACGGGGGCCGGCTCGTCGGCGGCCCGCGCGGTCGCCGCCCAGGGCAGCAGACCGGCGAGCAGTGCGGCGGAGGCGAGCAAGGCGGTTCTTCGCATGGACCTTCCCTTGGCTCTCATGGTTCACTCATGGCTTAGCTCACGTCGTGAGTTAACTAGGGGCGCACAGACCGGTCAAGACGCCCCGTCAGCTTGTCGACCCGAGAGGAAGGGCGACGCACCATGAGGAGATCCCCCCGCACGGTCCGGCTGCTGCTCGCCGGGCTGCTCTCCGCCGCCGGTGTCAGCGTGGCCGCACCCCCCGCACACGCGGCAGGTGAGCAGGTCACCGCCTATCTCACCACCACCGACGACTCCGCCGGCCGGCACGTCGTGCGCGGCCTGGCCGCCCAGGCTCCGTTCGCCTTCCAGGCCGGGACGGGCGGTGGCGGCGAGAACATCACCGTGGACGAGAACACCCGCTACCAGACGTTCACCGGTGGCGGCGCGTCCTTCACGGACACCGCGGCCTGGCTGATGAACGGCAGCGGGGCGCTGTCCCAGGCGACCCGGGACGCGACCATGCGCAAGCTGTTCTCGCCGACGGACGGCATCGGCCTGTCGTTCCTGCGCAACCCGATGGGCGCCTCCGACCTGGCGCGCTACGGCTACACGTACGACGACGTGCCGGCCGGCCAGAGCGACCCGTCGCTGTCGAAGTTCTCCCTCGCGCACGACCTGGCGGACGTCGTCCCGCTGACCCGGCAGGCGCTCCGGCTGAACCCGTCCCTGACCGTGATGGCCTCGCCGTGGACGGCGCCGGCCTGGATGAAGGACAGCGGCTCGCTCAACGGCGGCTGGCTGAAGGCCGAGGACTACGGGGCGTACGCCTCCTACTTCGTGAAGTACCTCCAGGCGTACAAGGACCAGGGGATCGACGTCTCGTACGTGACCGCCCAGAACGAGCCGACCTGTTGTTCCGGCTATCCGTCGATGAGCTGGAACGCGAGCGGGCTCGCGTACTTCACCAGGAACGAGCTGCTGCCCAAGCTCCGTTCGGCGGGCCTGACCACCAAGGTCCTCGCGCACGACTGGAACTGGGACGTCTACGACTCCTACGCCGCCCAGACCGTGGACGACGCGGCCGTGCGCAGCCACCCGAACTTCGGCGGCATCGCCTGGCACGGCTACGGCGGCGACATCGCCGAGCAGACGGCCGTGCACGACCGGTACCCCACGCTGGACGCCTTCGGCACCGAGCACTCCGGCGGCACCTGGATCGCCGACCAGCAGCGCGAGGACATGTCCGACATCATCAACTACACCCGCAACTGGGCGAAGTCGGTGACCAAGTGGTCGCTGGCCGTGGACCAGAACAAGGGCCCGCACAACGGCGGCTGCGGCACCTGCACCGGCCTGATCACCGTGCACGACGGGGACGGCGCGAGCGGCACCGTGGACTACACCGTCGAGTACTACGACATGGGCCACCTGACCAAGTTCGTCCGCCCCGGCGCCCTGCGCATAGCCTCCACGGCGTCCGCCGCGGTGCCGAACGTGGCCTGGCGCAACCCGGACGGCAGCAAGGCGCTGATCGCGTACAACGGCTCGTCCTCGGCGAAGACGGTGACCATCAACTGGGGCGGTCAGCACGCCACTTACTCACTGCCCGGGAGGACCTCGGCCACCTTCACCTGGTCCGGCACCCAGTCCGGTGGTGGCGGCGGCACCGGCGCGCTCGTGGGACTGGCCGGCAAGTGCCTGGACGTGGCGGGCGGTTCGAGCGCCGACGGCACGGCGGTGCAGCTCTACGACTGCAACGGCAGCGCCGCCCAGCAGTGGACCGTGCAGGCCGACGGCTCGGTCCAGGCGCTCGGCAAGTGCCTCGACGTGGCCTCCGCCTCGACGGCGAACGGGGCCGGGGTGCAGTTGTACGGGTGCAACGGAACCGGTGCGCAGCGGTGGTCGTACGACGCGGCCACGGGTGACGTGGTGAACACGGCGGCGGACAAGTGCCTCGACGTCACCGACAACTCGTCGGCGAACGGGGCCCGGGCCCAGATCTGGTCGTGCACCGGGGCCGCCAACCAGAAGTGGACGCTGCGCTAGGCGGATCATGCGGCACAGGGGGCCGCGGCGGCGGGGATCGCCGGCGGGACCCCGCCGCCGAGCGGCCGCGGCGCCGTCGGCCTGCCGCTCGCGTGGCCGCGGGTCACGCCGGACGGGACGCCGTACGCGGTGTTCCGTCCGTGCGCTGCCGACGGCCGCACGCGCCCTCCCCGGGAGACCCTCCCCGGGAGGCGTGCCGAGCGGCGCCCGTCCGGCGGTCTGGGCGTGCGGTCGGACAGCTCGCCCGGCGGGCGCGTGTTGAGCGGCGCCCGTCCGGCGGTCTGGGCGTGCGCGGTCGGGTGGCTCGCCAGGGCGCGTGTTGAGCGGCGCCCGTCCGGCGGCCTGGGCGTGCGCGGTCGGGCGGCTCGCCAGGGCGCGTGTTGAGCGGCGCCCGTCCGGCGGCTGGGGGACGATGAGGAGGACCGCCCGTGCCCGGCCCAGCGACTCTGGAGTCCTCATGACGACACCGCAGGACCTGTTCCTCGTCAGCCTGGACATCCCCCGCGAGCAGCCCGTCGAGCAGGGCGATCTCTCCCTGGCGCTGGCCGGGGCCGAACTGATCGACCTGCTCGGCGCCCGGGCGATCACCCTGGACGACGGGCGGATCGTGCCGGGGCCGGTGCTGACCACGGGTGACCGGCTGCTGGACGAGGCGGGGGCCATGCTGGTGCGCCGGGAGCCGTACGAGACGGTCGAGGACTGGCTGTGGCGGCGCGGGCAGGGGCTGGCCACGGCCTACCGGGACGTCCTGGAGGCCGAGGGGCAGCTCACCGGGAAGCGGCGGCAGTGGTACGCGCTGCGCGACCGGGACGACCCCAGGGCCGACACCCCCGCCCGCCGGCACGCGGCCGACCGGTGGTGGTCCCACGAGACCGTGCTTGCGGGACTCGCGACCAGCCTGCGCATCCCGGACGACCGCCCGCCCGCGCCCGAACCGGACGACGAGGCGGTCGCCACCGTGCTGGTGGCCGTCGGCGACGCGGTGACCGAGCTGGAGGCGGTGCGCGAGCGGCGCCGCATCGAGAACATCGCCTTCGACAACATCTGGCGGGCCCCCTGAGCAGCAGGGGGATCACCCACGGGCAGCGGACCGGCTGAGTCCGCAGGAATCGCCCGAGGGCAAAACGAACCAGCCGAGCCGCAGGGAATCACCCGAGGGCAGAGGACCGGCCGAGCCGCAGGGGATCGGCCGCGCCTCGCAGGACCGGCCCGGCGTCACCGGACCGGCCGGGCGTCACCGGACCGGCCGGGTCACGGATCGGCCACCCCCCGCGGGACGGCCGCGCCTCGTCGGACCCGCCACGCCCCGCGGGACCGGCCGCGCGGCTCACAGGATCAGCTCGCCGAGCCCGAGCAGGTTTCCCTCGCTGTCCCGGAACCAGGCGCCGCGCTCGCCCCGCGCCCCTTTGCTCGGGTAGTTGCCCTGGACCTCGGCGATGCCGTCCCGGGTACGGAAGCCGGGCACGTCGACCTCCTCGAAGACCACCCCCCGGCGGCGCAGCTCCGTCACCACCGCCTCGATGTCGTCCACCTCGAAGGCCATCTGGGTGAAGGTGCCGGGCGAGGCCCCCGTCGAGCGGAACACGACGAAGTCCACGCCCGCGCACCGGTACAGCAGCCCGCCGGGCCGCTCGTCCACCGGGAACAGGCCGAGCTTCTCGGCGTAGAAGCGCCGGGCCCGGTCCAGGTCCCGCGCCGGCAGGCGGGTCGCGACGCGGGCCCCGGACAGCACATCACTCGCGTATGAGCTCATGCCTCCACTGTGGCTACCGAGCCGGCTCCACGCCCGCCCTGAGGAGGCCGTACGTGTACGCGTCCTCCAGCGCCTGCCAGGAGGCGGCGATGACGTTCTCGGCCACGCCGACCGTGGCCCACTCGCCCGAGCCGTCCGACGTGGAGATCAGCACCCGGGTGGTGGACGACGTGCCGTGCTTGCCCTCCAGGATGCGGACCTTGTAGTCGACCAGCTCCAGCTTGGCGAGCTGCGGATAGATCTTCTCCAGGGCCACGCGCAGGGCCCGGTCCAGCGCGTTGACCGGGCCGTTGCCCTCCGCGGTGGCGACGATCCGCTCGCTCTTGGCCCACAGCTTGACCGTGGCCTCGTTGGCGTGGGTGCCGTCGGGACGGTCCTCCACGATGGCCCGCCAGGACTCGACGTCGAAGTACTTCAGCGGCCGGCCCTCGACCTCGGCGCGCAGCAGCAGTTCGAAGGAGGCGTCGGCGGCCTCGTAGGTATACCCCTTGAGTTCCCGCTCCTTCACGCGCTCGACCACCCGGCCGACCAGCTCGCGGTCGCCGCCGAGGTCGATGCCCAGCTCCTTGCCCTTGAGTTCGATCGAGGCGCGGCCGGCCATGTCGGAGACCAGCATCCGCATGGTGTTGCCGACCAGCTCGGGGTCGATGTGCTGGTACAGGTCCGGGTCGACCTTGATCGCGGAGGCGTGCAGGCCGGCCTTGTGCGCGAAGGCCGACACGCCCACGTACGGCTGGTGCGTGGACGGCGTCAGATTGACGACCTCGGCGATGGCGTGGGAGATGCGGGTCGTCTCGCGGAGCTTGCCGTCGGGCAGCACCTTCCTGCCGTACTTCAGCTCCAGGGCCGCGACCACCGGGAACAGGTTGGCGTTGCCGACGCGCTCGCCGTAGCCGTTGGCCGTGCACTGTACGTGGGTCGCGCCCCCGTCCACGGCGGCCAGGGTGTTGGCGACCGCGCAGCCGGTGTCGTCCTGGGCGTGGATGCCGAGCCGGGCGCCGGTGTCGGCGAGGACGGTGGAGACGACGGCGTGCACCTGGGCGGGGAGCATGCCGCCGTTGGTGTCGCAGAGGATGACGACGTCGGCGCCGGCCTCGGCGGCCGTGCGGACGACCGCCTTGGCGTACTCGGGGTTGGCGCGGTAGCCGTCGAAGAAGTGCTCGCAGTCCACGAAGACCCGGCGGCCCTGGTCCTTCAGGTACGACACCGTGTCGCGGACCATCTCCAGGTTCTCGTCCAGGGTCGTGCGCAGCGCCAGCTCCACGTGCCGGTCGTGGGACTTGGCGACCAGGGTGATCACCGGGGCGCCGGACTCCACGAGCGCCTTGACCTGCGGGTCGTCGGCGGCCTTCGCGCCGGCGCGGCGGGTGGCGCCGAAGGCCACCAGCTGGGCGTGCTTGAACTCGATCTCCGCCTGTGCGCGGGCGAAGAACTCGGTGTCGCGTGGGTTCGCGCCGGGCCAGCCTCCCTCGATGAAGCCGACGCCGAAGTCGTCCAGGTGCCGGGCGATGGCGAGCTTGTCCGCGACGGTGAGGTTGATGCCCTCGCGCTGCGCGCCGTCGCGCAGCGTGGTGTCGAAGACGTGGAACGAGTCGTCGAGCTCGCTGGTTGCCGTCTCGGTCATGGTCTCAAGGCTCCTGTTGTCAATCCTCGGTCTTACCGGAATGACCGGCTCCACCGTCCCCCCAATACTCCCTCGCGCTCGAGTCCCGGCTGAAGGTGGGCCGGAAAACGAAAAAACCCCTCGCGGGTGCGAGAGGTCTGCGCGCGGGTCGAGAACGACGGTGGCCACCCGCACCTGGTCGTACGAGGTGGTCACTGCGGACCGGCGCGCCTGCTGCCAATAATCATGGCGAACGAGAGCACGGAGGCAGTCTGGCACAGCCCCGCCCCCGGCTCACCGCCCGTCTCAGGATGCGGGCGTGAGGCTGGACTCCCCCGGCTCCGCGTCCGCTCCCCGGCCGGCCTTCACCCGCGCCAGGTCCAGGTCCTTCGTCTCGCGCATGGTGACGTACACCACCAGGGACACGGCGGCGCAGGCGGCCACGTACCAGTAGAAGCCGGATTCGATGCCGCCCTTCTTGAACCACAGGGCCACGTACTCGGCGGTGCCGCCGAAGAGGGCGTTGGCGATGGCGTACGGCAGGGCCACACCGAGCGCCCGCACGCCGGTGGGGAACAGCTCGGCCTTCACACAGGCGTTGATGGAGGTGTAGCCGGTGACCACGACCAGCGCGAGCAGGGCGAGACCGAGGGCGGGCCAGTAGCCGTCGACGTGCTTGAGCAGGGTCATGATCGGAACGGTGAGGAAGGTGGAGCCGACGGCGAAGGTGATGAGCAGCGGACGGCGGCCGATCCGGTCGGAGAGGGCGCCGGCGAGCGGCTGGAGCGCGGCGAAGACGATCAGCGCGGTGAAGGAGACCAGGGTGGCCGTCTCCTTGGACAGGCCCGCGGAGTTGGAGAGGTACTTGGTCAGGTAGGTGGTGTACGTGTAGTAGGCCACGGTGCCGCCCATCGTGAGGGCGATGACCAGGAACGCCTCCCGTTTGTGCCGCCACAGGGCGCGCAGGGTGCCGCGTTCGTCGGAGTGCGAGGTGTCCTCCGCGTACACCTCGGTCTCCAGCATGCTGCGGCGCAGGTAGAAGACGACCGCCGCGCCGAGCGCACCCACGATGAACGGGATGCGCCAGCCGTAGCTGTGCAGGGCGTCGTCGGACATGGTGCGCTGGAGGATGATCTGGAGGCCGAGGCCGATGATCTGCCCGGCCGTCATGGACACGTACTGGAAGCTGGAGGCGAAGCCGCGTCTGGCCGGGTCCGACGCCTCGGTCAGATAGGTGGCGCTGGCCGCGTACTCGCCGCCCACCGACAGGCCCTGGAGCAGCCGGGCGACGAGCAGGACGGCGACGCCGCCGTAGCCGGCCACCGCGTAGGTGGGGGCGACGGCGATGAGGACCGCGGACGCCGACATCAGCGTGACGGTCAGGGTGAGCGCCGCCTTGCGGCCCTTGCGGTCGCCGACCCTGCCCAGCAGCCAGCCGCCCACGGGCCGCATGAAGAATCCGACGGCGAAGATGCCGGCGGTGTTCATCAGCTGGGCGGTGGGGTTGCCGCTCGGGAAGAACGCGCCGGCGAAGTAGGTGGCGAAGCTCGCGTACACGAACCAGTCGAACCACTCGACCATGTTGCCCGCCGAGCCGACCCAGATCTTCTTCCAGTGTTGTGGTCCCATGGGCCGGTACATGCCCGGTGGCGGAGTGATCGATTCCTTTATCCGGGCGTCCCCTGGGGCTCCACCGCGAGCACCTCGGTGATGAACTCCCCCACGTGCGTGAGCACTTGCTCCCGGTCGGCACCGCGCAGCCCGACGGCCACGTGGATGGAGAACCCGTCGAGCAGCGCGCGCATCCGCGACGCGACGCGGTCCGGGTCCACCCGGCGGAACTCCCCGCGGGAGACGCCCTCGGCGATCAGCGCGACCAGGTCGCGGTGCCAGGCCCCCTCGATGGCGTCCTGCCGGGAGCGTGCGTCGTCGTCGGCGTCCTGCGAGTGGTTCCACACCTCCAGCCAGAGCGTCCAGTGCGGGTCGCGGCGGCCGTCGGGCACGTACAGGTCGACGTAGGCGGCCAGCCGCTCTCGGGCGGTTCCGGGGCCGGTGAGCAGGCGGCCCCGCTCGGCGCCGAGGCGGCCCTCGCTCCACTCCAGGGTCCGCAGCAGCAGCTCGTCCTTGGAGCGGAAGTAGTAGAGCAGGTGCCCGCTGCTCATGCCGACCTCGCGGCCGAGCGCGGCCATGGTGAGCTTCTCCAGACCCCGCTCGGCGATCATGTCCATGGCCGCGGCGAGGACGTCCTCGCGGGGCGGGGCCGGGGTGCGGCGGCGGGGGGAGGCCGGGTTGCTCATACGGCGGCCACCGGGACGGCGCCGGGGACGGAGTGCCGGTGGCCGCGGGCCTTGCGGAGCAGCAGTACGTTCACCCGTATGTTCTACCCGACCGCCGTCGTCACCGGGTCTTCGGCTGCTGCTGCGTGATGCAGTGGATGCCGCCGCCGCCCGCGAAGATCGTCCGCGCGTCCACCAGGGTCACCGTCCGCTCGGGGAACAGGCGGCGGAAGATGCCGGCGGCGATCTCGTCGCGCGGGTCGTCGAAGCCGCACAGCACGACGCCGCCGTTGCAGAGGTAGTGGTTGATGTAGGAGTAGTCGGCCCAGTGGCCGTCGGCCTCCAGGACGGTCGGGGCGGGCACCTCGACGACCTCCAGCCTGCGGCCCCGGGCGTCGGTCGCCGACTTCAGCAGGCCGATGACCTCCTTGGTGACCTCGTGGTCGGGGTGCGCCGGGTCCGGCTGGTGGTGGGCGACCACGACACCCGGGCGGGCGAAGGCGGCGACGATGTCGACGTGGCCGAGGGTGCCGAAGCCCTTGGGGGTCCCCCCACGCCCTTCGGGCAGTGGGGGAGGGTAGTCGCCGGTCAGGCCGCGCGGCAGCCAGATCGCCTTGCTGGTGCCGAGGTGGGCGTGGATCTCGGCCTCGACCTCCTCCTTGGACCAGTGCGGGTTGCGCTCGGGGCCGAGCTGCACGGTCTCGGTGAGCAGGACGGTGCCCTCGCCGTCGACGTGGATCGCGCCGCCCTCGTTGACCAGCTTCGAGGCGTAGGTCTTCGCGCCCGCGAGGTCGGAGACGTACGCGGCGACCTTGGAGTCGTGCTCCCAGCGGGCCCAGTCCTGGGCGCCCCAGCCGTTGAAGGTCCAGTCGACGGCGGCCAGTTCGCCCTTGTCGCTGGTCAGGAAGGTGGGGCCGATGTCCCGCATCCAGGCGTCGTCCAGCTCGCGCTCGACCGTCTCGACACCCGGGCCGAGCAGTGCCTGCGCCTTTTCCGACTGGCCGGGACCGCACACGACCGTCACCGGCTCGAAGCGGAGGACGGCGCGGGCCACCGAGGCCCAGGCGATGCGGGAGAGGCGGAGGTCGTCCGGGTCGTCGAAGGTGGGGTTGGGGCTCGGCCAGGCCATCCAGGTGCGCTCGTGCGGGGTCCACTCGGCAGGCATGCGGAAGCCGTCGGCGGCGGGCGTGTTCATGTGAGTTCCCGGGGTCTTCAGAGGAAGTAGAGGCGGTTGAGGGAGACGGAGTCGGCGGGCGCGGAGCGCAGCGGGTCGCCGTCGAGGGTGACCAGGCCGGTGCGCTGGTCGACGTCGACCGCTCCGACACGGGCGTTCAGCCGCAGGTCGGCGGGCCCGATCCCGCGGGTGCCGCGCACGGCGACCCGGCGCCGGCGGGTGGGCATGCCGTCGTTGCCCTGGTCGACGGCGGCCTGGGCGACGAACGCGACGGAGATGTCCGCGGCCGTGGCCCCGTACGAGCCGAACTGCGGGCCGAGGACGAGGGGTTCGCAGGTGTCGGTGGCCGCATTGGGGTCGCCGACCACGCCGTAGGCCGGGAAGCCGGCCTTGAGGACGAGCTGCGGCTTGGCGCCGAAGTACTCCGGGCGCCACAGCACGATGTCGGCGAGCTTGCCGGCCTCGATCGAGCCGACCTCGTGGGAGAGGCCATGGGCGATGGCCGGGTTAATGGTGAGCTTGGCCATGTAGCGCAGGACGCGGGCGTTGTCGTCGCCCTTGCCGTCCCCCTCCATGGGGCCCAGCTCGGCCTTCATCTTGCCGGCCATGGCGAACGTGCGGCGGACCGTCTCCCCGGCCCGGCCCATGCCCTGCGCGTCGGAGGAGGTGATGCCGATCGCGCCCAGGTCGTGGAGGACGTCCTCGGCGCCCATGGTGCCGGCCCGGATCCGGTCGCGGGCCATGGCCGCGTCGCCGGGCAGGTCGGTCTTGAGGTCGTGGACGGAGACGATCATGCCGTAGTGCTCGGCGACCGCGTCCCGGCCGAAGGGCAGGGTGGGGTTGGTGGAGGAGCCGATGACGTTCGGGACACCGGCCATCTTCAGCACGTTGGGCACGTGTCCGCCGCCGCAGCCCTCGATGTGGAAGGCGTGGATCGTGCGGCCCTCCAGCACCTTCAGGGTGTCCTCGACCGACAGGCACTCGTTCAGGCCGTCGCTGTGCAGGGCCACCTGGACGTCGTGCTCCTCGGCGACCCGCAGCGCGGTGTCCAGGGCGCGGGTGTGGGCGCCCATGTCCTCGTGGACCTTGAAACCGCTCGCGCCGCCCTCGGCGAGGGCCTCGATCAGCGGTGCCTCGTGGGAGGACGAACCCCGGCCCAGGAAGCCGATGTTGACCGGCCAGGCGTCGAAGGCGTTGAAGGCGTGGCGCAACGCCCAGGGCGAGTTGACGCCGACGCCCCACACCGGGCCGAACTCCTGCCCGATGATCGTGGTCACGCCGGAGGCGAGGGACGCCTCCATGATGCGCGGGGACAGCAGGTGGACATGGGTGTCGACGGCGCCCGCGGTGGCGATCAGGCCCTCGCCGGAGACGATCGAGGTGCCGGTGCCGACGACCACGTCGACGCCGTCCAGGGTGTCGGGGTTGCCGGCCCGCCCGATGGCGCAGATGCGCCCCTCGCGGATGCCGATGGACACCTTCCTGATCCCCTGTACGGCGTCGATCACAACGACGTTGCTGATCACGACGTCACAGGTGTCGCGGACGGCGGCGGCCTTCAGGTGCAGTCCGTCGCGGGCGGTCTTGCCGAAGCCGGCCAGGAACTCGTCGCCGTACTTCTGGGCGTCGGACTCGACGCGGATGGTCAGACCGGAGTCCCCGAGGCGGACGCGGTCGCCGGCGCGGGGGCCGTGGGTGGCCGCGTAGGCGTGCGGGTCGACATGGATCGACCGGCTCACCTCGCGTCCCTTCGAGCGGCTCATCGCTGCTCTCCTTCCGTCGTGACGCCGAGGTAGCCGCAGGCGGCGGCCCTGCGCAGGGCCTCCTCCCGCGCGCCGGGCGCGTCCAGCGGCCCGTCGACCAGTCCGGCGAAGCCGATCGCGATCCGCTCGCCGCCCACGGGCACGAGCCCGACCTCCTCGCTCTCGCCCGGTCCGAAGCGGACCGAGGAGCCGGCGGGTACGGCGAGCCGCATGCCGTAGGCGGCCGCGCGGTCGAAGTCGAGGCGCGGGTTGGCCTCGAAGAAGTGGAAGTGGGAGGTGACGGAGACCGGCACGGCCGCGGTGTTGGTGACGCGGAGCCGGACGGCCGGCTCGGGATCGGCGTGCCCGGGGCCGGGGAGCAGGGCGCCGGGGGCGTCCTCGCCCGGGCCTCCCCCTGCTTCGCGGGGGGAGGCCCGGCCGATGGGGTCGGAGACGACCGCGAGCCGGGAGCCGTCGTCGAAGACGGCCTCGACCATCACCTCGGTGACGACGTCGGCGACGCCCGGCAGCACGTCCATCGGGCCGAGCACCGAGCGGGCGGCCTCGATGGCCTCGGCGAGCCGCCTGCCGTCCCGGGCGGCCTCGCAGACGGTGTCCGCGATCAGCGCGGTGGCCTCCGGCACGTTGAGCCGCAGGCCGCGCGCCCGGCGGGCCCGGGCCAGCTCGGCGGCTCCGAAGAGCAGCAGCCGGTCACGTTCCGTCGGGGTCAGTCTCACGACGCGGCACCTCCCTTGTCCTCCACAGGTTAGAGCATCACTCTAAACACAGAATTCATGAAACAGAAGCATTGACTGGGACCAGGCGTTCACGTCACATTGAACGTCGCTCTAACCAGTGGCGGCCGTCGAAGGAGACCAGCCATGCCGATAGAACAGCGCGGAGTCGACACCATCCCGGACGAGGAGCGGACCAGCGGTCCGCGTGACCTCGTGTCGATCCTCCTCGGCTCCAACCTCTGCCTAGGGGTGATCATCTTCGGCTGGCTGCCGCCGTCCTTCGGGCTCGGCTGGTGGGCGTCGGTGAGCGCCGTCGTGGCGGGCACGGTGATCGGCACGCTGTTCACGGCCCCGCTCGCGCTGGTCTCCCTGCGCACCGCGACCAACCTGTCCACGTCCTCCGGCGCCCAGTTCGGGGTGCGCGGCCGGCTGGTCGGCTCGGTCGTCGGACTGCTGCTCGCCCTCGGCTACACCGCGCTGACCGTGTGGATCGGCGGGGACGTGATGCTGATGGTCCTCGGCCGGCTCTTCTGGGTGCCGGCGGACGGGGTGTCGTACGCCCTCGTCTACGCGGTGCTCGCCGCGGCGACCGTCGCGGGCGCGGTCTACGGCTACCGCGTGCTGCTCGCCATGTCCCGGGTGCTGGCCGTCGGCATGACGGCCCTGCTGCTCCTCGGCGTCCTCGCCTACGCCCCGCACTTCACCACCGCCGCGCTGCCCGGGGCCGGCGGCTATCTGCTGGGCTCCTTCTGGCCCACCTGGTTCCTGGCGGCGGTGGCGGCGGGACTGTCCGGGCCGATCGCCTTCATCACCCTGCTCGGCGACTACACCCGCTACATCTCCCCCGCCCGGCACTCCGGCCGCCGCGTCCTGCACGCCACCTGGCTCGGCCTGGTCCTGGGGCTGCTGGTGCCGCAGCTGTTCGGCACCTTCACGGCGTACGCGGCCCGCGCGGCCACCGACTACGCCGGCCCGCTGGTCGCGGCCTCGCCCACCTGGTACCTGGTGCCGCTGCTGCTGGCCGCCACGGCCGGCTCGGTCGGCAACGCGGGTCTGATGCTGTACTCGATGGGCCTGGACCTGGACGCCATCCTGCCCCGTGCCTCCCGCGCCCGCGCCACCTACACGGTCGCCGTCGTGGCCACCGCCTGCGTCTTCACCGGCCACTACGCCTGGAACGCGCAGTCGGCGATGACGTCGTTCGTGCTCCTGCTCACCGCCATCGGCACCCCGTGGGCGGTCGTCACCCTCATCGGCTTCGTCCGCTGTCGCGGCGCGTACGACGCCGACGCCCTCCAGGTCTTCAACCGCCGTTCACGGGGCGGGATCTACTGGTACCGGGCGGGCTGGAACGTGCGGGCCACCGTCTCCTGGGCGGCCGGCGCGGCGGTCGGCCTGCTGGCGGTGTCCCTGCCGTCGTACGAGGGCCCGCTGCTGCACCTGACCGGCGGGGTGGACTGCAGCTTCCTGCTGTCGGGCGCGGTCGGCGGCGCGGTGTACCTCCTGCTGACGCCGGCCGCGGAACGCCGCGAAGGGGCGCTGGGCTCCGTACGACCGGCCATGACCGGCCCGCAGACGCCCGACGCCCCTTCGCGGCAGTTCGAACCGCGCGCTTAACCGATCTTGTGCATCCAGCCGTGCTTGTCGTCCGTCATGCCGCGCTGGATGCCGAGGAGGGCCTCGCGCAGCCGCTGGGTGACCGGGCCCGGCGTACCGTCGCCGTGGGTCCACTGGTCCGTCTTGGTCTTGGCGTGGCCGATCGGTGTGACCACGGCCGCCGTACCGCAGGCGAAGACCTCGGTCAGCGCACCGGACGCCGCGTCCGCACGCCACTGCTCCAGCGTGACCACGCCCTCCTCGGCGGTGTAGCCGAGGTCGCGGGCGACCTGGAGCAGGGAGTCGCGGGTGATGCCCTCCAGGATGGAGCCCGTGAGCGCCGGGGTGACGATCCGGTCGCCGTAGACGAAGGCGACATTCATGCTGCCGCTCTCCTCGACCTTGGTGCGGGTGACCGCGTCGAGGTAGACGACCTGGTCGCAGCCGTGCGCGGCGGCCTCGGCCTGCGGAAGCAGGGACGCCGCGTAGTTGCCGCCGGTCTTGGCGTCACCGGTGCCGCCCGGGACGGCGCGGACGTGGTCCTCGGAGACCCAGATGGTGACCGGCTTCACGCCGCCGGAGAAGTAGGCGCCGGACGGGGAGGCGATCAGCATGAACAGGTACTCGTTCGCCGGGTGGACGCCGAGCGCGGCCTCGGTGGCGAACATGAACGGCCGCAGGTAGAGGGACGCCTCGCCGCCGTGCGGCGGAACCCAGTCGGCGTCCTGGGTGAGCAGCGCGTCCAGGGCGGCGATGAACAGCTCCTCGGGCAGCTCGGCCATGGCCATGCGGCGGGCCGAGGTGCGGAAGCGACGCGCATTGGCCTCGGGGCGGAACAACGCGATCGAGCCGTCGGGCTGACGGTAGGCCTTCAGGCCCTCGAAGATCTCCTGGCCGTAGTGCAGGACGTGGGTGGAGGGGTCCAGGGAGATCGGGCCGTACGGGACGAGCTGGGCGTCGTGCCAGCCACGGCCCTCGGTCCACTTGATCGTCACCATGTGGTCGGTGAAGTGGCGGCCGAACCCCGGGTCGGCCAGAATCGCCTCGCGCTCGGCGGCGGCGAGCGGGCTGGCGGAGGGCTTGAGCTCGATCGTGGGCGTCGTCATCAGTGGTTGTCCTTCACCGGTTGTAGTGACGGGCCGCGGTCACTCCTGCCCGGACGTCGGTGCTAGGACGTCCGAGCATTCCCTCATACCGCGGCTCCGCGTTCGATTATCGCGCGGGCCCCGGCAGCGGACGGAATCGGGGTGAAGCGGCCCAGGGTTGATGGTGGCACCCGGCGAGGCACAGGAAAAGCCGCCGGGTGCGGCAGGCACCCGGCGGCTTGGTGGCAGCGCGGCGGGTCAGCCGGCTACGCGTACGGCGAGCGCGTCGCCGATCTCGGAGGTGCTGCGGGCGGGCTTCCCGGCACGCTCGGTGAGGTCGGCGGTGACCGCCGCGTCGATGCGGTCGGCCTCGGCGTCATAACCCAGATGGCGCAGCAGCAGGGCGACGGACAGGACGGTGGCCGTGGGGTCGGCCTTGCCCTGGCCCGC
The DNA here is from genome assembly GCF_016741855.1 of Streptomyces musisoli. Taxonomy (GTDB): domain Bacteria; phylum Actinomycetota; class Actinomycetes; order Streptomycetales; family Streptomycetaceae; genus Streptomyces; species Streptomyces musisoli. The sequence continues at coordinate 238,661 of NZ_JAERRH010000011.1, forward strand.
GATGTCCGGGGCCGAGCCGTGGACCGGCTCGAACATGGACGGGAACTCCCGGCCGGGGTTGATGTTGCCGGAAGCCGCCACGCCGATACCGCCGGAGACGGCCGCGGCGAGGTCGGTGATGATGTCGCCGAAGAGGTTGTCGGTGACGATGACGTCGAAGCGGCCCGGGTCGGTGACGAGGTAGATCGTCGCCGCGTCGACGTGGATGTAGTCGGTGGTGACCTCGGGGAACTCCGCGGCCACCTTGTTGAAGATGTTCGTCCACAGGTGCCCGGCGAAGGTCAGCACGTTGTTCTTGTGGACCAGCGTGAGCTTCTTGCGCGGACGGGCCTGGGCGCGGACGAAGGCGTCGCGGACCACACGCTCGACACCGTAGGCGGTGTTCACGGACACCTCGGTGGCGACCTCGTGCTCGGTGCCCTTGCGGATCGTGCCGCCGTTGCCGGTGTAGGGACCCTCGGTGCCCTCGCGGACGACGACGAAGTCGATCTCCGGCTGGCCGGCGAGCGGGGTGGCGACCCCCGGGAGCAGCTTCGACGGCCGCAGGTTGACGTGGTGGTCGAAGGCGAAGCGGAGCTTGAGCAGGAAGCCGCGCTCCAGGACGCCGGACGGCACCGACGGGTCGCCGATGGCGCCGAGCAGGATGGCGTCGTGCCGCTTGAGCGCGTCGAGGTCGGCGTCGGTGAGGGTCTCACCGGTGGCGTGGTAGCGCCGGGCGCCGAAGTCGAACTCCTTGGTCTCCAGCTTCACATCCTGCGGCAGGACGGCGGAGAGGACCTTGAGACCCTCGGCCACGACCTCCTGGCCGATGCCGTCACCGGGGATCACTGCGAGATTGATGCTGCGAGACATGCGGGCACCCTACTCCTCGTCCCATGGGATGACACGACCTGTCCGTCATGCGGACACCCGGACGGGTGGCGGGCATCGGCCCGTCGACCCACGTTCACCCGTATGCAGCAGGGGCGGCACGGCGAGATGGGGACGGCGCGGCGGTGAGGGCGGCACGGCGAGATGAGGGCGAAACGGCGAGATGAAGACGGCACGGCGGTGAGGGCCGCGCCGCACCCCGTGCGGGTGCGGCCCCCGGACGTGCTCCGGCTCAGTGGCCGGTCTCGCCGCCGTTGTCCCGGCGGTCCAGGGCGCGCTGGAGGGCGGCGGCGGCGTTCTTGCGGTCGGACTCGCTCGCGCGGGTCACGTGGCGGACTCGGCGGCGGACGATCGTCTCGGCCATGGGAATCGACTCCTTCGGCAGAACGCGGAGCACGGCGGTGCGGGGGGGTTCGAGACGCCGGAAGGGGCGGGGAGCGTCGGCCGCAGGGGGTTACCTGCACAGGGGCCGGCTCACGACCGCCATTCGCTGGATCGAGCGAGACGTTCGGCTTCTTCCAAGCTAAGGGAGCGGCCCGCATCTGTCTGCCCAATTACTCGGACTTCCTACTATCTGAGACGGTGGACTGGATCACACCGCCCTGAGCTGGGCTTTCGTGCGTTCGGGGGTACCTTGGCCGAGGGAGCGCAGAATGCGGATCAGGGCGCGCACGGCGGTCGTGGCGGCCAGTTCGGCGGTGGTGGCGTAGCCGATGGACCGGTGCGGGCGCCCCGGCCCGAGGTCGGTGACCTCCACCGCGGGCGGCGCCCCGGCGAGGGAGAGCGCGGGCATGATCGCCATGCCGAGGCCGCTGCCCACCATCGCCAGCACGGCCCCGTCGTCCTCGGCGGTGACGGTCGCCGCCGGGATCCAGTCCTGGGCGGCCCACCAGTCACGGGTGTAGGAGCCGCAGTTCTCCGCCCAGTCGACGAGCGGCAGCGAGCGGGGTGCCGGGTGCCCGGCCGGGTGCACCAGGGAGTAGGGCTCCTGGAGCAGTACCCCGCCGATCAGCCCCGCGGGCAGGGCCGAGGTGTCGCCGAAGGTGGCGATGCCGAGGTCGGCCCGTCCGGCGGCGACCTCGCCCGCGGTGCCGGGCCCCAGTTCCCGTACGACGGTGACGGTCACCTCGACGCCGGGGTGCAGGGCGGCCAGCCGCTCCAGGGCGGCCGGCACCAGATGCAGCGCCGCGCTGCGGAACGCGGCGATCCGCAGCGGGCCGGCGACCTCGCCGGTGTCCGCGCCCCGGACGTCGGCGGCCATCGCCTCCAGCATGCGCAGCACGCGCCGCGCATGGGCCGCCGCCCGCTCCCCGGCGGGGGTGGGCCGGGCGCCGAACCGGCCGCGCTCGAACAGCACGGCGCCCAGCTTCTGTTCGATGCCGCGGACGGCGTGGGAGACCGCGGACTGGGTGGCGCCGAGCCGGACGGCCGCACGGGAGAATCCGCGCTCGTCGGCCACGGCGACGAGGACACGAAGCTCCTGCGGGGCGAGATCGGCAGCTGACACGGGGTCTCCCACCTGCATGTATGAGGCCGGTTCATGGACCGGTGCGTTCCATGAACCCAACCCTCTGCCCGGTCCGCGCATTCCTGCCTACGGTCCCCGTCATGACCGAGACAGCGCTCACCGTGCACCAGACCGCCCGCCCCACCGGCTTCCCGACGGCCGGCCACTTCCGCTTCGCGGAGTCCCCGGTCCCCGAACCGGCCCCGGGCACCGCCCTCGTCGAGAACCTGTACTGGTCGGTGGACCCGTACCACCGCGAGATGATGGACGGCGACTTCGCGCTGAACGCCCCGCTGGAGGGCCGCACGCTGGGCCGGGTGGTGGCCTCCCGCAGCCCGTTCCTGGCCGAGGGGCAGATCGTCCTGCACCGGCGGGGCTGGCGCACCCACGCGGTGGTCCGATCCGAGGAGGTCCGCCGGATCCCGCACCACCCGGGTGTCCCGCTCTCGGCGTACCTGAGCGTGCTCGGCGGCACGGGCCTGACCGCCTACGTCGCCCTGACCCGGATCGCCCGGCTGCGCGAGGGCGAGGACCTGTTCGTCTCGGGCGCGGCGGGCGGGGTCGGCACGGCGACCGGCCGGTTCGCCCGGCTGCTCGGCGCGGGCCGGCTGACCGGCAGCACCGGAACGCCCGGGAAGGCGGCGTACCTGACGGACCACGTCGGTTACGACGCCGCCTTCGACTACCGCAGCGGTCCCGTCGCCGGCCTCCTCGCCGAGGCCGCTCCGGCCGGCATCGACGTCTTCGTCGACAACGTCGGGGGCGACCACCTCGGCGCGGCGATCGGCGCGCTGCGCGAGCGCGGCCGGGTGGTACGGGTCGGCACGATCGGGCAGTACAACACCCCCGACGCGCCCCCGGTGCGGTTCGACCACGCCGACGTGGTGGAGAAGAGCCTGCGCATCGAGGGCTTCGTGGTGAGCGACCACCAGGACGTCCAGGAGGAGCTGTACGACTTCGCCGTGCCGCACCTGCGCAGCGGGGCGCTGGTCGCGGACGAGACCGTGATCGACGGGTTCGGGCGGATCGTGGAGGCGTTCCTGCTGATGCTGCGCGGCGGCAACACCGGCAAGATCCTGGTCCGCGCGAACGCCTGAGCGGCGCCCCGGCCGACGTGCGGTTCCCTGATCGGCACGCGGCCTCCCGGCCGACGCGCGGCTTCCCGACCAGCGCGCGCCCTCCCTACCAGTGCACGCCCTCCCGATCAGCGCGCGGCCTCCCGATCAGCATGCGACCTCCCGATCGGCATGCGGTCTCCCGATCAGCATGCGGTCTCCCGATCAGCGCGCGGCTTCGCGATCGACTCGCGGTCGCTCGATCACCCCCTCAGGCGACGTCCCCGTCACGCCAGTCGAAGACCAGCTCGCCGGCCGGGTCGAGCGGTCCGGCCAGAGCCGGCCGCAGGTACACGTCCCCCTCCTCGTCCGGCAGCCGTACGATCCCGTCCGGCGAGAGGGCGTGCACCTGCCCGGGCCAGCGTTGCCATCCCCGGGCGGTGTACAGCCGGGCCCCGTCCTCGCTGGCCGACAGCGCGCCCAGGTCGTAGGCGCGCCCCGTCACCCGCTCCAGCTCGGCCATCACCCGCCCGCCGAGGCCGGTGCGCCGCACGTCGGCGCGTACGGCGACGGCCTCCACGTACCCGGTGCGCAGCCAGCGGCCCCGGTGCCGCAGGCGGCGCATCACGACCGCGCCGTGGGCGGCGAGTCCGGCCCCGTCATGGACGAGCGCGTGCATGCCGCCCAGCCCGTGCTCCCAGTCCTCGTCGGAGAGGTCCCCGTCGAAGGCGGCGTCCAACAGGTCGCGGACGGCGCGGAGTTCGGCCGCGTCGAGGTCGGCGGTGTGGGCGAGCCGAAGGTGAAGGGTCATGCCGCCAGTGTCGCACCCCCACCCCACCCCTAACCATTAAAATTCTCTTGACCGGTTAGGTGTGGGTGTGCTCGACTGCCTCCATGCCCACGCACCAGGTCCACCACCGCACCCTGACCGTCCGCGGCCTCGACGTGTACTACCGCGAGGCCGGCCCCGCCGACGCCCCGGTCCTGCTGCTCCTGCACGGCTTCCCGAGCAGCTCGCACATGTTCCGCGACCTGATCCCGCTCCTCGCCGACCGGTACCGGATGATCGCCCCGGACCACATCGGCTTCGGCCGCTCGGCGGCCCCGGACCCCTCCGCCTTCCGGTACACCTTCGACGAACTCGCCGCCGTCACCGACGAGTTCACGCAGCTGCTGGGCCTTGAGCGGTACGCCCTCTACATCCAGGACTACGGCGCCCCGATCGGCCTGCGCCTCGCCCTCGCCCATCCCGACCGGGTGACCGCGATCGTCACGCAGAACGGCAACGCCTACGAGGAGGGGCTCGGCGCGGAGGCCTGGGCACCGGTGCTCGCGCTGATCGAGAAGCGGACTCCGCAGAACGAGGCGGCGGTGCGGGAGATCTACACGCCGGACGGCGTCAGGTGGCAGTACCTGCACGGCGTACCCGACACGAGCCTGGTCAGCCCCGACAGCTACGAGCACGACTCCGCCCGGCTCGCCCGCCCCGGCCAGACGGGGATCCAGCTCGACCTGATCTCCGACTACGGCGCCAACTTCGCGCTGTACCCGGCGTTCCACGCGTACTTCCGCGACAGCCGCGTCCCCCTGCTCGCGGTGTGGGGCGCGCACGACGAGATCTTCGTGCCGGAGGGTGCGCTGGCCTTCCGCCGGGACCTCCCGGAGGCCGAGATCCACCTCCTGCCCACCGGCCACTTCGCCCTGGAGACCCACGCGGACCAGATCGCCGGGCTCATGCGGGACTTCCTCGGCCGGCGCCTGCCCGCGAGCTGAACGCACCCATGGAAACGGGCCGGGAAGCCTGCTCGGCGGCAGGCGTCCCGGCCCGTGTTCGGGGGGGCTGAGGATCAGCCCATGTGCGGGTACGCGTAGTCGGTCGGCGCGACCAGGGTCTCCTTGATGGCGCGGGTCAGCGTCCAGCGGAGGAGGTTCTGGGGGGCACCGGCCTTGTCGTTGGTGCCGGAGGCGCGGCCGCCGCCGAAGGGCTGCTGGCCGACCACGGCGCCGGTCGACTTGTCGTTGATGTAGAAGTTGCCCGCGGCGAAGCGGAGCTTCTCCATCGTGTACGCGGCCGCGGCGCGGTCGTTGGAGATGACCGAACCGGTGAGGGCGTAGTCCGACACCGACTCCATCTGGGTCAGCATCTCGTCGTACTTCTCGTCCTCGTAGACGTACACGGCGAGGAACGGGCCGAAGTACTCGGTGGTGAACACCTCGTTCTCCGGGTCGGTGCACTCGACGACGGTCGGGCGGACGAAGTAGCCGACCGAGTCGTCGTAGGTGCCGCCCGCGACGATCGTGCAGGTCGGGTCCTCCTTGGCACGGTCGATCGCGGCCTTGTTCTTGGCGAACGAGCGCTCGTCGATCACGGCGCCGAGGAAGTTCGACAGGTCCGTGACGTCACCCATGGTCAGGTAGTCGACCTCGGCCGCGAACTCCTCCTTGAAGCCCGAGTTCCAGATGGAGGCCGGGATGTAGGCGCGGGAGGTGGCCGAGCACTTCTGGCCCTGGTACTCGAAGGCACCGCGGGTCAGGGCGGTCTTCAGCACGGCGCGGTCGGCGCTCGGGTGGGCGACCAGGAAGTCCTTGCCGCCGGTCTCGCCGACCAGACGCGGGTAGGAGCGGTACTTCTCGATGTTGTTGCCGACCGTCTTCCACAGGTACTGGAAGGTCTTGGTCGAGCCGGTGAAGTGGATGCCGGCCAGGTCGCGGTGGTTCAGCGCGACCTCGGAGACGGCGATGCCGTCGCCGGTGACCAGGTTGATGACGCCCTTCGGCAGGCCCGCCTCCTCCAGCAGCTGCATGAGCAGGACGGCGGCGTGGGTCTGGGTCGGGGACGGCTTCCAGACCACCACGTTGCCCATCAGGGCGGGGGCGGTGGGCAGGTTCGCCGCGATCGCCGAGAAGTTGAACGGCGTGATCGCGTAGACGAAGCCCTCCAGCGGGCGGTGGTCCAGGCGGTTCCACACGCCCGGGGAGTTCGCCGGGGGCTGCTCGGCCAGGATCTGGCGGGCGTAGTGGACGTTGAAGCGCCAGAAGTCGACCAGCTCACAGGGGCTGTCGATCTCCGCCTGCTGGGCGGTCTTCGACTGGCCCAGCATCGTCGAGGCGGCGATGGTCTCGCGCCACGGGCCCGACAGCAGCTCGGCGGCGCGCAGGATGATCGCCGCGCGGTCGTCGAAGGACATCGCGCGCCAGGCCGGCGCGGCGGCCAGGGCCGCGTCGACGGCGTCCTGCGCGTCCTGCCGGGTGGCGTGCCGGCCGGTGCCGATGACGGCCTTGTGGTTGTGCGGCTGGACCACCTGGAAGGTCTCGCCGCCGCCCAGCCGCTTCTCGCCGCCGATGGTCATCGGCAGGTCGATCGGGTTCTCGGCCAGCTCCTTGAGCTTGACCTCCAGGCGGGCGCGCTCGGGCGAGCCGGGGGCGTAGCCGTGCACCGGCTCGTTGACGGGGGTGGGGACCTGGGTCACAGCGTCCATGAGATCCTTGACTCCTTGTACGTGAGCGGGTGTTCGGGTCAGCCCTTGGTGATCATGCTGCGGACGAAGAACCGCAGGTTGGCCGGCTTCTCAGCCAGGCGCCGCATGCCGTGCTCTCCCGGGGGACGGCCCCCGGACAGCCGGCCGAAGCCGCGGCACAGCCTCGTTTCGTCAGCCACGGCTGATCATGCTCCTCAGGAAGAACCGCAGGTTGGCCGGCTTCTCCGCCAGGCGCCGCATGAAGTAGCCGTACCAGTCGGTGCCGTAGGCGGTGTAGACGCGCATGCGGTGGCCCTCGGCGGCCAGCCGGAGGTGCTCCTCGCCGCGGATGCCGTAGAGCATCTGGAACTCGTACTCGTCGAGCTTACGGCCGGCCTTGTGGGCCAGCTCCTGGGCGATGGAGATCAGGCGCGGGTCGTGCGACCCGATCATCGGGTAGCCCTCGCCCTCCATCAGCGTCTTCAGGATGCGCACGTAGGCCTTGTCGATCTCGTGCTTCTGCTGGTAGGCGACCTCGGCGGGCTCCTTGTAGGCGCCCTTGACCAGACGGACGCGGCTGCCGGACTCCGCCAGCCGGCGGGCGTCGGCCTCGGTGCGGAAGAGGTAGGCCTGGATGACGCAGCCGGTCTGCGGGAAGTCCTTCCGCAGCTCCTCGTGGATGGCGAACATCGAGTCCAGGGTGGTGTGGTCCTCGGCGTCGAGGGTGACGGTCGTACCGATGGCCGCGGCGGCCACGACGACCGGGCGGACGTTCGCCAGGGCCAGCTCGTGGCCGCCCTCCAGCGCCTGCCCGAACATCGACAGCTTGACCGACATCTCGACCCGCTCGCCGAGCTCCAGCTCCTTGAGGTGGTCGATCAGCGCCAGGTAGGCGTCCCGGGCGGCGGCGGCCTGCTCCGGGGTGGTGATGTCCTCGCCGACGACGTCCATCGTCAGCTCCAGGCCCTTGGCCGTCAGGTCCTTGACGATCGGGACGATGTCGGCCACGGTCTCGCCGGGTATGAAGCGGTCGACGACCTGCTTGGTCACCGGGGCCGCCGAGATAAGGCGTCGCATCCGGTCGCTGCGCGACGCGGCGAGAATCACGGGACCCAGCACGGGGCACCTCCACAGACAAGCACCAAATCGGCCATCACCCAACGATTCGGGTACGGCACGGAGAACCACCGTGAAACCTAAGGATCTCTCCGATCCTGGGCCATCGACAGCTGTCACGCATCCGTGCCCGGTATCTCAGACAGATGTATGAAGCACGCCGGGAAATGCGGGAGAATGCCCGAGTGGCGGCGGAATACAAGGCGGACTACCAGGAGCTGGTGGACGAGATCTCGGAGCTGCTGGGCGTCCCGGCGACCCTGGAGAACCGCGACTTCGAGCTGATCGCCTTCGGCGCGTACGACAGCGACGACGAGCTGGACGCCTCCGCGCTGGACCCGGTGCGCACCCGCTCGATCCTGACCCGCCGCTCCACGGCGACGGTCCGCACCTGGTTCGAGGGCTTCGGCATCACCCGCGCCACCGGCCCGGTGCGGATCCCGCCGAGCACGGAGGCCGGGGTCTACCGCGGCCGGATCTGTCTGCCGGTACGCCATCGGGGTGTCGTCCTCGGCTACGTCTGGCTGCTGGACGGCGATCCGGGGCCGACGGACCCGCAGCTGGCCGCCGCGATGCAGGTGGCGGGCCGGATCGGCGCGCTGCTCGCGGACGAGGCGGAGGCCGGGGCGGGGCTGAGCCGGGAGCTGCGGGCGGTGCTCACCGCGGAACGGGGCTGGCAGCGGGACATGGCGGTGGCCGACCTGCGCACCGCCCTCGGCCCCCGCGCCGACGGCCCCGTCACGCTGGTGTGCGTCGCCCCCTGGCCGTCGGCCGACCCGGACGACGCCCCCGCGGCCCGCACGATCCCGCACGCCGCGGCGCTGTGCACGCTGCCGTGGGGGGCGACGGGACAGAGCCTGGCGCTGCTGGTCCGGCTGCGGAGCACGGAGACGAGCACCCCCGCGCTGGCGGCCGCCGCGCGGCTGCTGAAGGAGGCCGAGGGGGCGCGCGGGGCGTCGGGCGGTGTGGCGCGCGGGGCGGGCGCCCGGGTGGCGGCGGCGGTCGCCGCGGGATTCACCGCGGAGGCCGGGGCCGGCGGATGCGCCGCGGGGGTCGGCGAGCCTCGCACCGGACTCGCCGAGCTGGACACGGTCTGGCAGGAGGCGTCGGCCGCCGCCCGCGCCGCGCTGGCCGAGTCGCGGTTCGGGCCGGTCGCCGAGTGGGCGCGGATCGGGGCGTACCGGCTGCTGACCGCGCTCCCGCCGGAGGCCGCGCACGACCGGGTGGTCGGCCCGCTCCTCGCCCCCGCGCACCGGGAACTGGCCCGGACGGCCGAGGTCTACCTCGACTGCGCGGGCCAGGCCGGCCGCACGGCCTCCGCGCTGGGCATCCACCGCCAGACGCTGTACTACCGGCTGTCCCGGGTGGAGCAGCTGACCGGCCTCGACCTGGACGACGGGGAGGACCGGCTGCTGCTGCACATGGCGCTGAAGCGGGCACGCCTGTGACCCCGCCCGGCTCACTGCCCGGCAGACGCCGAGCCGGTGATCGCGGCGAGGGCACGGCAAAGGGCGGTGCCGCTCGCATGGTGCTCGGCCGACGGACACGGCTGACCGCCTCCCGGGTCACTCCCCGGCACACCCCGAGCCGGTGATCGCGGCGAGGGCACGGCGCAGGGCGGTGCCGCTCGCGGGGTGCTCGGGCCAGCGGGCGCCGATGTGGCCGTCGGGGCGGACGAGCAGGGCGCCGCGCGGGCCGAGACCCCACGGGCCGGCGTGCTCCGCGGGAAGCGGCTCGACGCGCAGCGGCCAGGGGGCTCCGGGGTGCCGCGTCCAGCGGGCGGGATCCGGGGTGAGCAGGGTGAACCACTCGCCGCAGGTGTCGAGCGTCGAGCGGCCGGGCCCGAGCCAGAGGTGCGGCATACGACGGCCCGGCTCGGCGGTGGGGACGTAGTCCGTGCCGACGCCGGTGCCGGCGCCCGTCTCCTGGTCCTTGGCACCGGTGCCGGTGCCCGTCTCGCGGTCCGTGGCCATGCCGGGGCCGCCGCCCGCCTCCCGGTCCGTGGCGCCGGTGCCGGTACCCGTCTCCGTGCCCATGAAACCGTCGGTGCCGGTGCCCGTCGCCGGGTCCATGGCGCCATCCGTGCCGGCGGCGGTGCCCGTCCCGCGGTTCGTGGTCGTGTCGGTGCCGGTGAGGACGGCGGCGGAGCGGTAGGTGACGCCGAGTACCAGGCCGAGTTGCGCGAAGTACCGCTCCGACCAGGGGGTTTCAACCCGAGCCGAGTCCGCCGTACCGCTGCCGAGCTGGTCCTGGCGCCGGCTCTGCACCCGCCCCAGAAGCTGCGCGTTGGCCACCGCCTGACGGAGCGTCGCCTGGGCGACGGGTCGGCGTTCCGCCTCGTAGGTCTCCAGCAGGCCCGGTCCGGCCCAGCCGTGCACCAGCCCCGCCAGTTTCCAGCAGAGGTTGTGCACATCGGCGAGCCCCGCGTTCATGCCGAGCCCGCCGATGATCGGGACCGCGTGCGCGGCGTCGCCGGCCAGCAGGGTCCGCCCGTGGCGGAAGCGGTCGGCGACGAAGGCGTGCATCACCCAGTGCTGGACGCGTACCACCTCGGCCCGTACGCCCGCCCCCGGACCGAGGGCGCGCGTGACGATGCCGGACCAGTCGGCGTGCGCGGCGTCCTCGGGCGTGGGGCCGAACCAGGCCCAGCCGCCCTCGGGATAGAGCGGGGCGAAGGAGCCGTGCGCGGTGAAGTAGACCCCGGCGGGCTGCCGGGCGCGCCAGCTGCCGAGGTCGGCGTCGAACACGACGGTGGTGAAGCCGCCCAGCGCTCCCGGTCCGCTGGTGCCGATCCCCAGCAGGCGCCGGACCGTGGAGTTCGCGCCGTCGGCGGCGAGGACGTAACGGGCCCGGACGCGCGTTCCGGCGCCCTGCCCCCGGCCGGCGAGCCGGGCCACGACCCCGTCCGGCTCCTCGGTGAGCGCGACGAGTTCGGCCCCGAACCGGACCGGTGTGTCCGCCGCGCCGAGCAGCGTCGGCTCCAGCCGGTCCTGTGAGGTGACCACGCCGGTCACCGGGCTCTCGGGCACCGGCGTGTGAACCCCGACCATCGCCGCCGTGGCGAAGTCGGCGCCGTGCAGGGTGTCGCGGAAACGGACCCTGCCGTACTCCGGCGCGAACGCGCGAGCGGTGATGCGGTCGGCGAGTCCGAGCCGGCGGTAGATCTCCATGGACCGCAGGTTGACCAGCCGAGAGCGGGGGAAGGGCGACAGTTCCGCGTGCTTCTCGACCAGCAGGGCCGGCACGCCCCAGCGCGCCAGCAGCGCCCGGGCGGTCAGCCCGACCGGCCCACCGCCGACGATCAGCACCGGTGTCACGGTCTCCGTCACCGGCATCGCGAACACGGTTCCCCGAGCGAGGTCCGGCCCATGCGCTCACTCTTCCGCCCCCGGAGACCGGCCGCAACACGGCCGCCGGGCGCCGCCGCGGCGGGCCGCGTCAGTTCTCGGCGGCTTGCCCCATCATCCGCCGCAGGCCCTCCGTGAGCTGCTCGGCGGTGGTCGCCGAGCCGGGGTCGAAGAGCCACTGGACCATGAGGCCGTTGAGGAGGGTCTGGTAGAGGCGGCCCTCGGTCTCGATCGCCTCCTGGTCGAGGTCGTCCTCCGGGATGCCGCTGAACATGGCCGTGAGCCCCGCACGCCCGCCGCGCTGCGCCTCGGCCAGGAGCTTGCGCACCTCCTCCAGCCGCTCGTCCTGGAACATCAGCTCGAAGGTCAGGAGCCAGATCGGCCGCGACTCGGGCACGGTGCGGATGATGCTGGCCCACACCTCCTGGAAGCGCTCCAGCGATCCCGGAGGCTGCGTGACCTTCCCGCCGAGCCCCGGGTCGAACCGCTCCCCCACGCCCTCGATCAGCGAGATGTAGGCCTGGACCAGCAGCTCGGCCTTCGACCCGTAGTGGTAGCCGATCGAAGCCAGGTTGGTGCCCGACTCCTTGACGATGTCCCGCGCGGTCGTGCGCAGGAACCCCTTCTCCAGCAGGCAGCGCTTGGCGCCTTCGAGCAGATCCTCACGGTGTCCCATGCGATCACCCTACCCGGCGTCCATACAACTGTCCTAGACGGATGACTTATACTGTCGTTCTAGACAAGCGTTTAAGACGCCCGTACAGTTCTCGGCATGACGAACACGACGAGCACCACCCCCCTCGGCGCGGACGGCGCCGCCCCCCGCCGCGCCGGACGGCGTGAATGGACCGCCCTGGGCGTGCTGATGCTGCCGCTGCTGCTGGTCTCGATGGACGTCTCCGTCCTGTACTTCGCGGCTCCCGCGATCAGCGCGGACCTGCACCCGAGCGGCACCCAGCAGCTGTGGATCTTCGACGTCTACGGATTCGTCCTGGCCGGCATGCTGATGACGATGGGTTCGCTCGGCGACCGCATCGGCCGCCGCAAGCTCCTGCTCATGGGCGCCGCCGCCTTCGGCGCCGCCTCGCTCCTCGCCGCCTACGCCAACAGCGCCGAGACCCTGATCGCGGCCCGCGCGATCCTCGGCATCGGCGGCGCGACCCTGATGCCGTCCACGATGGCGCTGCTGCGCACGATGTTCACCGACCCCGCCCAGCGGGCGAAGGCGATCGGCCTGTGGTCCGGCGTGATGACCGCCGGTATCGCCCTCGGTTCGGTGATGAGCGGCATCCTGGTCGAGCACTTCTGGTGGGGCTCGGTCTTCCTGGTCAACCTGCCCGCGATGGTGCTGCTGCTCGTCCTCGGCCCGGTGCTGCTGCCCGAGTCGAAGAACCCCGAGCCCGGCCGCTTCGACTGGATGAGCGTCCCGCTGTCGCTGGCCGGCGTGCTTCCCGTGATCTACGGCCTGAAGGAGATCCCCTCCGAGGGCTGGCACCCGCAGTACGTCGTCTCGATCACCGTCGGTCTGCTCTTCACGGCCCTGTTCGTCCGCCGGCAGCGCACCAGCACCTCTCCGCTGATCCCGCCGGCCCTGCTCAAGGGCCACGGCTTCACCCCGGCGCTGGTCCTGAACCTCGTCGCGGCGTTCGCCATGCTGGGCTCGGCCATCTTCACCACCCAGTACCTCCAGTCGGTGCTCGGCAAGAGCCCGCTGGCGGCCGCACTGTGGAGCCTGCTGCCCTCGGTGTTCATCGGACTCGCCGGCCCCCTCACCGCGGCTCTCGTCCAGCGGGGCGTGAACCGGGGATACGTCGTCGCCGGCGGGTTCGTGACCATGGCGGCCGGCTTCTCCACGCTCACCTTCATCGGCACCGACTCGCTGTGGCTGGTGCTGGTCGGGGCCGGCGTCCTCGCCTGCGGCATGGTCGCGATCTCGTCGCAGCTGGTCGACATGGCCATGAGCACCGCCCCGGTGGAGCGGGCCGGCACGGCCTCCTCCCTGCTGGAGACCAGCACCGAATTCGGCGGCGCGCTCGGCATGGCGGTCCTCGGCTCCATCGGTACGGCGCTCTACCGCCACGAGATGCCGTCCACCGCTCCGGCGGGAGCCCGCGAGACCCTGGGCGACGCCCTCTTCACGGCCGCGCACCTGCCCGGCCGGGCCGGTGAGTCCCTGGTCGCCACGGCCCGGGAGGCGTTCACCACCGGCTTCCAGGGCGCGGCGATCGCCGGGGCGGTCGTGACGGCGCTGGCGGCGGTGGGCGCGGCGGTGACCCTGCGGAAGGCCGAACCCAGGGAGAACGAGCAGTAGAAGGACGGACCGGTACGGCAGAGGGCGGCCCCGGATGTTCCGGGGCCGCCCTCGCGTGCCGAGCGGGTCCGGGGGCGCAGCCCCCGGACGGAGATCAGACCAGGTTCACCGAGCGGGCCGACGTCGCACCGATCTCGGTGGCGACCTCGGCCAGCACACCGGGGGCCACCGTGTCGTCGACGGTCAGCACCGCCACCGCCTCGCCGCCCGCCGCCGCGCGGGCGACCTGCATGCCGGCGATGTTGAGCCCCGCCTCGCCGAGGATGCGGCCGACGGTGCCGACGACACCCGGACGGTCCTCGTAGCGCAGCACGACCATGTGGTCGGCGAGGGCGAGGTCCACGTCGTAGTCGCCGACCGCGACGATCTTCTGGACGTGCTTCGGGCCGGCCAGCGTGCCGGAGACCGACACCTCCTCGCCGGTGCCCAGCGTGCCGCGCACGGTCACCACGTTGCGGTGGTCGGCCGACTCGGAGCTGGTGGTCAGCCGGACCTCGACACCGCGCTCCTGCGCGAACAGCGGCGCGTTGACGTACGACACGGTCTCGTCGACGACATCCTCGAAGACACCCTTGAGCGCGGACAGCTCCAGCACCTTCACGTCGTGCTGGGTGATCTCGCCGTAGACCTCGACGTCGAGGCGGACCGCGACCTCACCGGCGAGCGCGGTGAAGATCCGGCCGAGACGCTCGGCGAGCGGCAGGCCCGGCTTGACGTCCTCGGCGATGACCCCGCCCTGGACGTTGACGGCGTCCGGCACCAGCTCACCGGCGAGGGCGAGGCGGACGGAGCGGGCGACGGCGATACCGGCCTTCTCCTGCGCCTCGTCCGTCGACGCGCCCAGGTGCGGGGTGCACACGACCTGGTCCAGCTCGAAGAGCGGGGAGTCGGTACAGGGCTCCTTGGCGTACACGTCGAGGCCGGCGCCGGCGACCCGGCCCTCCTTCAGCGCCGCGTACAGCGCAGCCTCGTCCACGATGCCGCCGCGGGCCGCGTTGACGACGCGCACGCTCGGCTTGACCTTGCGCAGCGCCTCGTCGCCGATCAGGCCGAGGGTCTCGGGGGTCTTGGGGAGGTGGACGGTGATGAAGTCGGAGACCTCCAGCAGCTCGTCCAGCGACAGCACCTTGACGCCCATCTGCGCGGCCCGCGCGGGCTGCACGTAGGGGTCGTAGGCCACGACCTTCATGCCGAAGGCGGACATGCGCTGCGCGACCAGGGCGCCGATGCGGCCGAGGCCCACGACACCGAGGGTCTTCTCGGCCAGCTCCACGCCCGTGTACTTGCTGCGCTTCCACTCGCCGTTCTTCAGCGCGGCGTTGGCCTGCGGGATGTTGCGGGCGGTGGCGAGGATGAGACCGCAGGCCAGCTCGGCGGCGGTCACGATGTTGGAGGTGGGGGCGTTGACGACCATCACGCCGGCCTTGGTGGCGGCGGAGACGTCCACGTTGTCCAGGCCGACACCGGCCCGGGCGACGACCTTGAGCTTCTTCGCGGCGGCGACTGCCTCGGCGTCGACCTTGGTGGCCGAGCGGATCAGGATCGCGTCCACGTCGGCGATGGCCGGGATCAGCTCGGAGCGGTCCGCTCCGTTGCAGTGCCGGATCTCGAAGTCCGGACCGAGTGCGTCGACGGTGGCAGGCGACAGCTCTTCAGCGATGAGTACGACGGGTTTCGAGCTCACGTGAGTCCTCACATGTGCGATGCGGACGGCCGTCCCGACGGCCGCAGGCGGAGGAGGGGGGCTAGCCGCGGAAGACGCACGACGCTGTGGGCCTGACGCGTGTTGTGCAGCAGTGTAGTGGCGTGGCGGGGGCCGTATTGCGCCACCGCGGAAGGATCACCCGTCCGGGGCTGGACGGGGTGGACAACAGGGGCCGGAGCTGTCCGCCCCGGCCCCTGTCATGAGGCTTACGCCTCC
>NZ_JAERRH010000110.1 GCF_016741855.1 Streptomyces musisoli
TGCGCGGCTCACCACGAGTGATGTGGACGCGGTCGAGGCGCATGGCACGGGGACGCGGCTGGGTGACCCGATCGAGGCGCAGGCGCTCCTTGCGACCTACGGCCAGGAACGGGACGGCGAACG
Source organism: Streptomyces musisoli (assembly GCF_016741855.1). Lineage (GTDB taxonomy): Bacteria > Actinomycetota > Actinomycetes > Streptomycetales > Streptomycetaceae > Streptomyces > Streptomyces musisoli. Next base: position 124 of record NZ_JAERRH010000110.1, read on the forward strand.
GCCGTTGTTCCTGGGGTCGTTGAAGTCGAACATCGGGCATGCTCAGGCGGCTGCGGGTGTGGGTGGTGTCATCAAGATGGTGATGGCGCTGCGCAACGGTGTCCTGCCGAAGACGTTGCATGTGGATGCTCCGTCGTCGCACGTGGACTGGTCGGCCGGGGTGGTGGAGCTGCTGACCGAGCAGCGGGACTGGCCCGAGCTGGACCGACCACGCCGAGCCGCCGTCTCCTCCTTCGGCATGAGCGGGACCAACGCCCACGTCGTACTCGAACAGGTCGCCCCGACAACGAAGTCGGAAGACCCCTCGCCCGAGCCCCAGGGCCCGCTTCCCTGGGTGGTCTCCGGTAGGTCGGAGGGGGCGGTGCGGGCGCAGGCGGAGGCTGTGCGTGCGTTCCTGGCCGAGCGCCCGGGTGAGGATCTGGGTGG
>NZ_JAERRH010000111.1 GCF_016741855.1 Streptomyces musisoli
CCCGTCGGCCTCGGGATCGATCAACACCAGAGCGTGCAACGCCGCGTCCAGCAGAGCCGGATGCACCCCAAACCCAGCACCAGCGCCAGCGCCAGCGCCAATGCCAGTGCCAATGCCAGCGCCAATGCCAGCGCCAGTGCTCTCGTCATGCGGCAGCCCGACCTCGGCGAACACCTCCCCGGACCGGCGCCAGACCGCCCGAACCCCCTGGAACAGCGGCCCGTACTCATAACCGGCAGCGGCGAACTCGTCGTACAACGCCGACACGTCCACCTTCTCCGCATCTACCGGCGGCCAGACGTCCGCCGGGGCGGCCGGTGCGCTGTCGACGGAGGGTGCCACGACTCCGCGTGCGTGGACGGTCCACTCCTCGTCGGAGTCGGAACGGGAGCGGACGATGACCGTACGGCGCCCGTGCTCGTCCGCACCTGTCACGCTCACGTGCAGGCGGACGTCCTCCTCGTCCGCCAGCAGCAGCGGCGCCTCCAGCACCAGCTCATCCACGGCGCCGGCACCGACCTCGGATCCG
>NZ_JAERRH010000112.1 GCF_016741855.1 Streptomyces musisoli
CGCCCGGTTGAACCCGGCGGACGTCGATGCGGTCGAGGCGCACGGCACGGGGACGCGGCTGGGTGACCCGATCGAGGCGCAGGCGCTCCTTGCGACCTACGGCCAGGAACGGGACGGCGAACGTCCGTTGTTCCTGGGGTCGTTGAAGTCGAACATCGGGCATGCGCAGGCGGCTGCGGGTGTGGGTGGTGTCATCAAGATGGTGATGGCGCTGCGCAACGGTGTGCTGCCGAAGACGTTGCACGTGGACGCTCCGTCGTCGCACGTGGACTGGTCGGCGGGGGTGGTGGAGCTGCTGACCGAGCGGCGGGACTGGCCCGAGCTGGACCGACCGCGCCGAGCCGGCGTATCCGCGTTCGGCGTGGGCGGGACCAACGCCCACGTCGTGATCGAGCAGCCGCCCGTGGTCGAACACGAGGACACGCTGTCCGAGGCACCCGGTGTGGTGCCGTGGGTGGTCTCCGGTAGGTCGGAGGAGGCGGTGCGGGCGCAGGCGGAGGCCGTGCGTGCGTTCCTGGCCGAGGAC
>NZ_JAERRH010000113.1 GCF_016741855.1 Streptomyces musisoli
AGAGCCTCTTAGGGGTGAGAAGGTGAAGGGCTTCCGCAGCTTCATCCTGCGCGGCAACGTGGTCGACCTGGCCGTCGGCATCGTCATCGGGGCAGCGTTCACCGCGGTGGTGAACGGCTTCGTCAGCGCCTTTTTGACACCACTCGTCGGGCTGGCAACCGGCGCCACCGGCGACATGAGCCGCAAGACCTTCACCGTAGGCGCCACCAAGTTCCCCTACGGCGCCTTCGCCAACGCGGCGATCAGCTTCCTCCTCCTCGCCAGCGCCCTGTACTTCCTGGTCGTGCTCCCGATCAACAAGCTCCACGAACGCCTCGCCCCGCACCAAGACGTCCAGGCCCCCAAACGGGACTGCCCCGAATGCCTCAGCCCCGTACCCGCCCAGGCCCGACGCTGCGCCTCCTGCACCGTGTCTCTGCCCGCCGTACCCGCTCAGGCCGGGGAGACGACCCAGCGCGCCGGGTGACCCGGCCTCCATGGCCCGGCCTGGGTTGCCGGGCCCGTCGCGGGCACGTCCATGGTGA
>NZ_JAERRH010000114.1 GCF_016741855.1 Streptomyces musisoli
ACACCATCGCACCACTCGTCACCCGGCTCAACACCGTCCGCAGGCACAGCCCGGCCCTGCAACAGCTGCGCAATCTGCACTTCCACCACGCCGACAAGGACGCGGTGATCGCCTACTCGAAGCGGAGCGGATCGAACACGGTTCTGGTGGTCGCCAACCTCGACACCCACCACACCCAGGAGGCGACGGTCTCGTTGGACATGCCGCAACTCGGCCTGGAATGGCACGAGTCCGTGCCGGTGCGCGACGAGCTCACCGGTGAGACCTACTACTGGGGCAGGGCCAACTATGTGCGACTTGGGCCCGGTGGGGCACATGTGCTCACCGTCGGCCGGGGGTCCGGGGGCCGGGCGGCGGAAGCCGCTGATGCCGGGTCCCCCGGTGAACACAGCACCGTCCTGCGACCGTCCACCCCGCAGACCGGAGGGTCACCCACAACATGATCGTCAATGAGCCCGTTCCGGACACCTTCGAGGACACCCCCGCCAAGGACCGGGACCCGGAT
>NZ_JAERRH010000115.1 GCF_016741855.1 Streptomyces musisoli
GGCCGCACCGCCACCGCACCACGGGTGACGAAGACCAACCGGGACGACGCCCAGCGCTCCTCCGACAGGAACCGCTGAACCAACGCCAGAGCACGCCCCGTCGCCGCCCGCACCTCACCGGCCAGACGGTCCACCGGCACGTCACCCGCCACGAAGGGCGCGACGACGATGCCGGGCACCGAGTCGCCGAGAGTGCCGAGGTCCAGGTCGGGGCCAAGGACCGCGCAGTGATCACCGGCCGTCGGCACCGACGCGGCCGGCAGCCGCTGCCACTCCAGCCGGTACAGGTCCTCCTGCCGGCCCGCCCGCAGCTGCTCGGGACTGACCGCACGCAGCGTCAGCGACCGCACCGACACCACCGGCCGGCCCGCAGCGTCCCACGCCGACAAGGACACCGCATCCTCGCCGACCTCGGACAGCCGCACCCGCAACACCGAACCACCGACGGACGACGCCAAGGACACACCCGCCCACGAGAACGGCAACCGCGGCTGCCCCAC
>NZ_JAERRH010000116.1 GCF_016741855.1 Streptomyces musisoli
AGGATCTCGGCGAAGACCGCGCACAGCACTTCCTCACGCGGGTTGCGCGCAGCCCTGGAGGCCACCGCCGACACGTACTGCGGTGCGGGCAGGGCCCGACGGTCCAGCTTGCCGTTCGCCGTCACCGGGAACGACTCCAGCACCATCACGGCCGCCGGCACCATGAACTCCGGCAGCCGCTCACCCGCATACCGCCGCAGTTCCGCCGGATCCAGCCGCTCCGTCTCCCCCGCGGCCGCAACGACATAGGCAACCAGGCGCTTGTCGCCCGGCTGGTCCTCACGCGCGATCACCGCCACCTGACCGACCCGCGGATGCCCGGCCAGCACCGTTTCGACCTCGCCGAGTTCGACACGGAACCCACGGATCTTCACCTGGAAGTCCGCACGCCCCAAAAACTCCAGCGTCCCGTCCGCGTTCCAGCGCGCCAGATCACCCGTGCGATACATCCGCTCACCCGGCACGAACGGACTGGCCACGAACCGCTCAGCCGTCAA
>NZ_JAERRH010000117.1 GCF_016741855.1 Streptomyces musisoli
ACCGTCGGCCCCGGGATCGATCAACACCAGAGCGTGCAACGCCGCGTCCAACAGAGCCGGATGCACCCCAAACCCAGCACCAGCACCAGCGCCAGCGCCAGTGCTCTCGTCGTGCGGCAGCCCGACCTCGGCGAACACCTCCCCGGACCGGCGCCAGACCGCCCGAACCCCCTGGAACAGCGGCCCGTAGTCATAACCGGCAGCGGCGAACTCGTCGTACAACGCCGACACGTCCACCTTCTCCGCATCCACCGGCGGCCAGGTGGTGGGCTCGGAGACCGGCTCGTCCGCGGCCTCGGGAGCCAGGACGCCTCGGGCGTGCACCGTCCACTCCTCCCCGGAGCGGGAGCGCACCACCAGCGTCCGACAGCCGGACTCGTCGGGGCCGGTCACGCTCACATGGAGCCGTACCTCACCGTGGTCCGGTACGAGCAGCGGCGCTTCCAGCACGAGTTCCCGCAGGACGGGGGTCTCGGCTTCCGCACCC
>NZ_JAERRH010000118.1 GCF_016741855.1 Streptomyces musisoli
CTCCGGCGGGATCGCCGCCAGCACAGCGGCCAGCGCGTCACCGTCCGCCGCGTCACACGCGGCGACCGACACCCGCGCACCCAGCCCCGCCAGCTCGGCGACCAACTCTCTTGCGCCCGGCGCCTGTTCGCCACGCCGGCTGGTCAGCAGCAGGTCCCGCACCCCATGCTCGACCACCAGGTGCCGGGCCACCAGGGCACCGACCGTGCCCGTACCACCGGTGACCAGCACCGTGCCCGAGTCCCCACCGAAGCCCGGCACGGACTCGACGGCGGAGACGCTCTGCCGTACCAGCCTGGGTACGAACGGCACGCCGTCCCGCACCGCCAGCTGCGGCTCGTCGCCCATGGCCAGGTTTGCGGCCATCGCCTCGTCGGCGCCGTCCACCAGCCAGAAACGGTCGGGGTGTTCACGCTGCGCCGACCGCACCAGACCCCACACCGGGGCACTCACCAGGTCCACGACATCCTCGCCC
>NZ_JAERRH010000119.1 GCF_016741855.1 Streptomyces musisoli
TTCCCGCGGGATCGCCGCCAGCACAGCGGCCAGCGCGTCACCGTCCGCCGCGTCACACGCGGCGACCGACACCCGCGCACCCAGCCCCGCCAGCTCGGCGACCAACTCGGTCGCACCCGGTGCCTGTTCGCCACGCCGGCTGGTCAGCAGCAGGTTACGCACCCCGTGCTCGACCACCAGGTGCCGGGCCACCAAGGCACCGACCGTGCCCGTACCACCGGTGACCAGCACCGTGCCCGAGTCCCCACCGAAGCCCGGCACGGACTCGACGGCAGCCGTGCGGTGACGTACGAGCCGCGGCACGAGCAGCGCGCCGTCCCGCACCGCCAGCTGGGGTTCACGGTCCAGCGGCAGCGTGGGCACCGCGTCGGGCTCGGCGCCGTCCACCAGCCGGAAACGGTCGGGGTGTTCACGCTGCGCCGACCGCACCAGACCCCACACCGGGGCACTCACCAGGTCCACGACATCCTCGCCA
>NZ_JAERRH010000012.1 GCF_016741855.1 Streptomyces musisoli
TTACTACGGCGACGAGATCGGCATGGGCGACAACATCTGGCTCGGCGACCGCGACGCCGTGCGCACCCCCATGCAGTGGACACCCGACCGCAACGCGGGTTTCTCGTCCTGCGACCCGGGACGCCTGTACCTGCCCACCATCATGGACCCCGTCTACGGCTACCAGGTCACCAACGTCGAGGCGTCCATGTCCTCGCCGTCCAGCCTGCTGCACTGGACCCGCCGCATGATCGAGATCCGCAAGCAGAATCCTGCCTTCGGACTGGGGTCCTATACCGAGCTGCCGTCTTCCAACCCGGCGGTGCTCGCCTTCCTGCGCGAGGCCCCCATGCCGAAGGACGGAGGGGACGACCTCGTGCTGTGCGTGCACAACTTCTCCCGCTTCGCCCAGCCCACGGAACTGGACCTGAGCCGGTTCGGCGGGCGGCACCCCGTCGAGCTGTTCGGCGGGGTCCGGTTCCCTGCGATCGGCGAGCTGCCGTACCTGCTCACCCTCGCGGGCCACGGCTTCTACTGGTTCCGGCTGCGCCGCGACGCGTAGGCGCACCCCGGCACGGGCCGGTGCGGGCCTCGGCCGTCCGCACGGCCCGTTGTGGCGGGTCGCACGGTTCCCCGCGCCCTTCGGGGCGCTGCCGGGCGGGGCGACGGGGTTTCCGCCGCCCCGCCCGGGGCACGCAGAAGTGACACCCCCTCGCGCTCAGGGGAAAGGACGTGACGCCCATGGCGGAAACGGTCACCTCTTTCGGCACCTCCCCTCTCCTCGCCTCGCTCGACCCCTTGTTGCGCACGTGGCTGCCCCGGCAGCGCTGGTTCGCGGGCAAGGGACGCCCGGTCACCGGGTTCACCCCGGTGGCCGTCACCGAACTGCTGCCCGCCGACGGCCGGCTGGGCCTGTACCACCTGCTCCTGCGCGTCCACCAGCCCGACGCACCGGGTGCCCCGCCCCATCCGGGCGACTGCTACCAGCTCCTGATAGGCGTGCGCGAGGCGCTGCCGCCCCGGCTGGCGCCCGCGCTGATCGGACATGTCACCGAGGGCCCGCTCGCCGGCCGCACGGTGTACGAGGCCCTGCACGACCCCCGGCCGGCCGAGGTGCTCCTGGAGGCCCTGCGCACCCGGGCCGGGGTCGGGGTGCTGCGCTTCGAACGGGACCCCCGGCAGGAGATCCGGCCGGGCCTCGTGGCCCGGCTGATGACCGCCGAGCAGTCCAACTCGTCGGTGGTCTACGGAGATACGTTCATTCTGAAGCTGCTGCGCCGGGTCGCGCCCGGCGTCAACCCCGACCTGGAGATACCCCTCGCCCTGGCCCGGGAGGGCTGCCCCCGGGTGCCCGCGCCGACGGGCTGGCTGCGCGCCGAGCCGGCCGGGGAGCCGTACGTGCTCGCCGTGCTCCAGCCCTATGTGAACGGGGCGAGCGACGGCTGGGAGCTTGCACTGCGCGAACTGGCCAAGGGCGAGGACTTCGCCGCCGAGGCCCGCGCGCTGGGCCGGGCCACCGCCGAGGTGCACACCGCCCTCGCCCGCGCCCTGCCGACGGTCACCCTCGGCCACACCCAGCTGCAGCTGCTGGTCGACGGCATGACCGAGCGGCTGGCGGCGGCCGTGCAGGCGGTGCCGGCGCTGCGGCCGTACGAACGCGGGCTGGGCTCGGCCTACTCGGCGCTGGCCTCCCTGGCCGCCGAGGGCCGCACCTGGACCGCCCAGCGGATCCACGGCGATCTGCACCTGGGGCAGTGCCTGCGCTCGCCGTCCGGGGACTGGTCGCTGATCGACTTCGAGGGCGAGCCGGCCCGGCCGGCGGCCGAGCGGCGCATGCCGCAGCCGCCGGTGCGGGACGTCGCCGGGATGCTCCGTTCCTTCGACTACGCGGCCCACTCGGCGAACCCGCCCGCCCCGGACTGGGCACACGCCTGCCGGGCCGCCTACTGCTCCGGCTACGCGGAGGCGTCCGGCCGCGACCCGCGCACCGATCCGGTGCTGCTGCGGGCCTACGAGACCGACAAGGCGGTCTACGAGGTCGTCTACGAGGCCCGGCACCGCCCGGACTGGCTCCCCGTACCGCTGTCGGCGATCCGTCGCCTCGCCGCGTCCGACCCGACCTGACCCGATCCTCGCCCGGGAGACTCGCTCGTGACGTCCAAGAAGCCAGCCGCCAGGAACAAGTCAGGCAAGACGAAGGCCGAGAAGAGGACGGCCGAGAAGAAGCCGAGGGAGGCGCGGGAGGCGCGGGCCGCGCAGGTGCCACCGCAGCCGGCGCCGCCCGGCCTGGAGGTCGCCGTCTCCCCCGCCGTCGGCGCCGCCGACCGCGAACGGCTGCTGCACGGCACCCACCACGATCCGCACTCCGTCCTCGGCGCGCATCCGGTGCCCGGCGGGGTCGCCTTCCGCGCGTTCCGCCCGTACGCCGAGGCCGTCTCCGTGGTCTCCGGCGATCTGCGGGCCGAACTGCACGACGACGGCGACGGCTTCTTCTCCGGGCTGCTCCCGCTCACCGAGATCCCCGGGTACCGGCTGCTCGTGACGTACGGGGGCACGGTCCACGAGACCGAGGACGCCTATCGCTTCCTGCCCACCCTCGGCGAGCTGGACCTGCATCTGATCGGCGAGGGCCGGCACGAGCAGCTGTGGCAGGCGCTGGGCGCGCACGTCACCACCCGCCAGGGCGTGACCGGCACCCGGTTCGCGGTGTGGGCGCCGAACGCGCGGGGCGTCCGGGTCACCGGGGGTTTCAACTTCTGGGACGGTTCCGGGTTCCCGATGCGCTCGCTCGGCTCCACCGGGGTCTGGGAGCTGTTCGTGCCGGGGATCGGCGAGGGCGAGCTGTACAAGTTCGAGATCACCCGGCCGGACGGCTCGCGCACCCTGCGCGCCGACCCGCTGGCCCGGCGTACCGAGGTCCCGCCCGCCACCTCCTCGGTCGTGCACGCCTCGCACCACGAGTGGGGCGACGCGGACTGGCTGGCCGCCCGCGGGAACACCCCCGTCCACGCGGCTCCCTTCTCCGTCTACGAGGTGCACCTGCCCTCCTGGCGCCCGGGCCTGACCTATCGCATGCTCGCCGAGCAACTGCCGGCGTACGTACAGGAGATGGGCTTCACGCATGTCGAGCTGATGCCGGTCGCCGAGCACCCCTTCGGCGGCTCGTGGGGGTACCAGGTCACCGGGTTCTACGCCCCGACGGCCCGCCTCGGCACCCCCGACGACTTCAAGTACCTGGTGGACCGGCTGCACCAGGCCGGCATCGGGGTGCTGATGGACTGGGTGCCGGCGCACTTCCCGCGGGACGAGTGGGCGCTGGCGGAGTTCGACGGGCGCCCGCTGTACGAGCACCAGGACCCGCTGCGGGCCGCCCACCCCGACTGGGGCACGCTGGAGTTCGACTTCGGCCGGCGCGAGGTGCGCAACTTCCTGGTGGCGAACGCCGTGTACTGGTGCGAGGAGTTCCACATCGACGGGCTCCGCGTCGACGCCGTCGCGTCCATGCTCTACCTGGACTACTCGCGTGAACCGGGTCAGTGGACGCCGAACGAGCAGGGGGGCCGCGAGAACCTGGACGCGGTGGCCTTTCTCCAGGAGATGAACGCCACCGTGTACCGGCGCTGCCCGGGCGTGGTGACCATCGCCGAGGAGTCCACCGCCTGGGACGGCGTCACCCGCCCCACCCATCACGAGGGCCCGAGCGGCTTCGGCGGGCTCGGCTTCGGCCTGAAGTGGAACATGGGCTGGATGCACGACTCGCTCCAGTACATGAGCCACGACCCCGTGCACCGCAAGTACCACCACGGGGAGATGACGTTCTCGATGGTGTACGCCTACAGCGAGAACTACGTCCTGCCCATCTCCCACGACGAGGTGGTCCACGGCAAGCGGTCCCTGGTGTCGAAGATGCCCGGCGACTGGTGGCAGCAGCGCGCGAACCACCGCGCCTACCTGGCCTGGATGTGGGCCCACCCCGGCAAGCAACTGCTCTTCATGGGACAGGAGTTCGCCCAGGGCGCCGAGTGGTCCGAGGCGCACGGCCCCGACTGGTGGCTGCTGGATCCGTCGTACGGCGCCGAGGCGGACCACCGTGGCGTACGGGACCTCGTACGGGACCTCAACGCGCTGTACCGCGCGACCCCGTCCCTGTGGCAGCTGGACACCGACCCGGCGGGCTTCGGGTGGATCACCGGGGACGCCGCCGACGACAACGTCCTCGCCTTCCTGCGCCACGACGCCGACGGCACCCCGCTGCTCGCCGTCTGCCATCTGGCGCCGGTGGTCCGCCACGACTACCGGATCGGGGTGCCGGAGGAGGTGCCGGCCTGGGTGGAGGCGCTGAACACGGACGCGGCCCGCTACGGCGGCAGCGACGTCGTCCACCCGGACGTCGTCAAGCCCGAGCCACAGCCCTGGCACGGCCGCCCGGCGAGCATCCGGCTCACCTTGCCACCCCTGACGACGATGTGGCTGCGCCCGGCCTGAGGAGTGGAAGGCGGCCGCGGGCGGCGTGCCGCCCCGGGCCTCCGTGACACGCCTCGACACCGGGACCGTGGACGGCGTGCCGCCCCGGGCCTCCGTCAGACGCCTCGATCCGGCCTTGGGCCGTGACGGGTGCCGTGCACCGGCCGCCTACGCACGCGGCGGCCGGTGCACGGACCGTCACGCCTCGGCGCCCCGGCTCACCCGGCCTCGGCGGCCAGCGCCTTCGGCGGTTCCTCCGTGTACAGCACCCCCAGCCGCTGGGTGGCCCGGGTGAGGGCGACGTACAGGTCGCTCGTGCCGTAGCGGGCCGGCTCCACCACCAGGACGGAGTCGAACTCCAGGCCCTTGGACTGCCGGGGGTCGAGCAGGACGACGGACCGGGTGAGGTCGGGCTCGGCGCCCGCCGTGACCCCGTCCAGCCGGGCGGCCAGCGAGCGGTGCAGGTCGCGCGGGGCGATCACCGCCAGGCGGCCCTCGGCCGGGGTGAGTTCGGCGACCGCCTTGGCGACGGCGCCCGGCAGGTCGTCGGCGGCCCGCCGCACCCAGGGCCGTTCCCCGGTCGAGCGGACCGAGCTGGGCGGTGCGAAGTCCGGGTTCTCGGCGCGGACCACGGCTGCCGCCAGGTCCATGATCTCGGCCGGGGTCCGGTAGTTGACGCCGAGCCGGGTGTGCTCCCAGCGGTCCTCGACATAGGGGGCGAGGATGTCGGCCCAGGAGCCGACGCCGGCCGCCTCGGCCGTCTGGGCGGGGTCGCCGACGAGGGTCATCGAGCGGGTCGGGCTGCGCCGCATCAGCAGCCGCCAGGCCATCGGCGACAGCTCCTGCGCCTCGTCCACGATGATGTGCCCGAACGCCCAGGTGCGGTCGGCCGCGGCCCGCTCGGCGGCGCTGCGGTGGTCCGCCTCCTCCTGCCGCTCGGCGAACCGCTCGGCGTCGATGATGTCGTGCGCCGACAGGACCTCGGAGGACTCGGGGTCGTCGTCCTCCTTGTCCTCGAACTCGTAGGTGCGGGAGGCGTAGGAGACGTCGAGGACGCCCTGTGCGTAGGCGACCTGGGTCTCCCGCTCGCGCTCCGCCCGGGCCCTGGCCGGCCGGTCGTCCTCGCCGAGGAGTTCGGCCGCCTCGTCCAGCAGCGGGACGTCGGCGACGGTCCAGGAGCGGGTCACCGGGCGGCGGATCGCGTCGGCGTCCGCGGGCGGGAGGTATCCGTCCGGCTCGGCGAGGAAGTCGGCGACGAGCCGCTGCGGGGTGATCCGGGGCCACAGCTGGTCGATGGCGTCCCAGACCTCGGGGTTCTCGGCGATCTCGTCGCGGATCTGGGTGATGTCGGAGGCGTCGAGCAGGCTGCTGCCGTCGTAGGGGTCGGTGCCCACGCGTTCGGCGTACAGCTCGGTGAGCGTGTTGAGGATGTGCCCCTCGAAGTACTCGCGGGCCACGTTGTGCGGCAGCCTGGCCGCGCGGGTGCGCTCGCGGGCGACGCTCACCAGGCCGTCGTCCAGCATGAGCACCTCGCGGTCGTGCTCGATCGCGAGGACCGGGTCGGGCAGGGCCTGCCGGTCGCGTACGACGGCGGCGAGCACGTCGGCCATCCGGGCGCCGCCCTTGACGGCGGCGGCCGCGGGGGTGTCGGCCGCGGTGGCCTTCACGCCCGGGAACAGCTCGCCGACGGTGGCCAGCAGCACCCCGGTCTCGCCGAGGGAGGGCAGCACCTCGCCGATGTAGCCGAGGAAGGCGGGGTTGGGGCCGACGACGAGCACCGCCCGGCGGGCCAGCAGCTCCCTGTACTCGTACAGCAGATAGGCCGCGCGGTGCAGGGCGACCGCGGTCTTGCCGGTGCCGGGGCCGCCCTCGACGACCAGCACCCCGCGGTGGGGCGCCCGGATGATCTCGTCCTGCGCGGCCTGGATGGTCTGCACGATGTCGCTCATCCGGCCGGTGCGCGCCGAGTTCAGCGCGGCCAGCAGGACGGCGTCGGCGTTGTGGTCCTCGTGGCCGGTGCGGGTGGCGTCGCCGAGGTCCAGGATCTCGTCGTGCAGGGAGGTGACGGTCCGGCCCTCGGTGGCGATGTGCCGGCGGCGGCGCAGCCCCATCGGGGTGTGGCCGGTGGCCAGGTAGAAGGGGCGGGCGACGTCGGCCCGCCAGTCGATGAGGACCGGTGTGTGCTCGGCGTCGTTCTCGCGCAGCCCGATCCGGCCGATGTGGTGCTTGGTGCCCTCGGCGAGGTCGATCCGGCCGAAGCACAGCGAGCCGTCCACGGCGTTCAGCGCGGCGAGCAGCCCGGAGCGCTCGGCGACCAGGATGTCCCGCTCCAGCCGGGCCTGCATGGGCTTGTCGCCCTGGGCGAGCGCGTCCGCGACGGAGGTTTCGGTCTCGCCGCGCAGCACGTCGACGCGCGCGTACAGTCCGTCGATGAATTCCTGCTCGTCGCGCAATTCATCGTCCGGAAATTCACTGTTCGACAGATCCGCGTTTGACAATTCCGCTCCCGCCCGCATATACTGTGGTCACTGAACTTCTCCGCGACTCGGGCATTCGATCGAACGAATTCAAGTCGCGAACCATTGAATATACGCACAGAAATCCCCCGGACGCAATTGTCCGAGGGATTTTTCGTATGTGCGCGGGCCGGTGTCAGGGCGACCCGGGTGGCAGCAGCGGTTTGCGGCGGACCGGCGAGGACAGGACGACCGAGGTCGTCGTGCGGCCCAGCGCCGAGGTCTGCTCCAGGATCTCCTCCAGGTGCACGGTGCCGGTGACGGCGACCTTGAGGATCCAGCAGTCCTCGCCGACCACGTGGTGCACCTCGACGATCTCCGGGCGGGCCAGCAGCTCCAGGGTCCGCGGGTGCTTGAGGGTGTAGCCGCCGTGCGGGTTCACCCGGATGAAGGCCTGGATGCCGTAGCCGAGCCGGGCGGGCACGACCTGGGCGCCGTACCCCTCGACCACCCCGGCCGCCTCCAGCCGGCGCACCCGCTCGGCGACGGCCGCCGGGCTCAGGCTGACCCGCCGGCCCAGCTCGCTGAGCCTGATCCGCCCGTCGGTCTGCAGCAGCCGCAGGATGTCCCGGTCCACCCCGTCGAAGGCCACCGACGTTTCGTTGGCGGCGGCGCGAGTCTGCCGTGGTTCCTTCGGTACGGCGGCCGTATCTCCCATGTCTCCCCCTTCAGAGCGTGGCGTCGGATCCGGAGAATTATGATCATGACAAAGGCACGTGAGGTACTGGTCATCGGTGGCAACCGCTACTTCGGCAGACGGCTGATCGCGCGGTCGCTCGCGGCCGGAGACCGGGTCACGGTCCTCAACCGGGGGTCGTCGCCCCCGCCACCGGGAGCACTCGCCCTGAGGGCCGACCGGAACGACGAGCGGGCCCTGACCGGGGCGCTCGGCGGGCGGACCTTCGACGTCGTCGTCGACCAGGTCTGTTACACCCCGCGCCAGGCCGAGATCGCCCGCCGGGTCTTCGCGGGCCGCACCGGGCGCTATGTGATGACCTCGACGGTGGAGGTGTACGCGCACCTGGACTCCCCGACGCCGGTCCCGGAGAGCGCGGTCGACCCCCGTGCCGTCGCCGTGGACACCACGCTGCCCTGGGACGACCCGGTGTTCCTGGAGGAGCACTACGGCGAGGGCAAGCGGCAGGCGGAGGCGGTCCTCGCGGCCGCCCCCGACCTTCCGTGCGCATCCGTCCGGGTGGCCCATGTGCTCGGCGGCGCCGACGACTTCACCGGCCGCCTCGCCCACTACGCCGAGCGGCTGCGCACCGGCACCCCCGTCGCCGTGCCGCCCGTGCCGCACCCCGCGACCTACATCCACGTCGAGGAGATCGCCGGCTTCCTGCTCTGGGCGGCCGGCGAGGGCTTCACCGGGCCGGTCAACGCGGCCTCCCACGGCGAGCTGACGGTCGGGGAACTGTGCGCCGCGGTGGCCGCCCGCCTCGGTACGGGCGAGCCGGTGTACGAGGTGACGGAAGCCGCGGAGGTCTCCCCCTTCGCCTTCCGCCGGCACTACGCCATGGACAACTCCCGGGCCGCCCGGCTCGGATTCGCCTTCGGCGACGTACGGCAGTGGCTGGCACAGGCCGTCGCCGAGACCCTGGGAAAGGACGCCTGACGTGCGACAGCGCCACCTGGGCGAGCTGACGGCCGGAGCGATCGGCCTCGGGGCCATGCCGCTGTCGATCGAGGGCCGGCCCGACGAGGCGCGGGCCCTGGCCACCGTGCACGCGGCGCTGGACGCGGGCGTCACCCTGCTCGACACCGCCGACTCCTACCACCTGCCGGGTCAGGACCCGGGCCACAACGAACGTCTCCTCGCCCGCGCCCTCGCGACGTACGGCGGCGGCACCGACGGGGTGCTGGTGGCCACCAAGGGCGGCCGGGGACGGCCCGCCGACGGCAGCTGGACGGTGACGGGCGCCCCCGCCCGTCTCAAGGCGGCCGCCGAGGCCTCGCTGCGGCGGCTCGGCGTCGAGGCGATCGGCCTCTACCAGCTGCACAAACCCGACCCGGCCGTCCCCTTCGAGGACTCCGTCGGCGCGCTGCGCGAACTGCTCGACGAGGGCAAGATCCGCCTGGCGGGCCTGTCCAACGTGGACGCGGACCAGATCCGCCGGGCCCGCGCGATCCTCGGCGACCGGCTGGTCTCCGTCCAGAACCGCTACTCCCCCGAGACCCGGGACAGCGATCCGGAGCTGCGGCTGTGTGCCGAGCTGGGGCTGGCGTTCATGCCCTGGAGCCCGCTCGGCGGGATCTCGCGCAGCTCGCTGGACGGGCCGTCGGGCCGGGCGGCCGACGCGCGGTACGCGGCCTTCCACGAGGTCGCGCGCGAACGCGGGGTGAGCCCGCAGCAGGTCTGCCTGGCCTGGCTGCTGTCCCTCTCCCCGACCGTGCTCCCCATCCCCGGGGCGAGCCGGCCGGAGACGATCCGGGACTCGGCGGGGGCGGCCGAACTGCTGCTGACGGCCGGGGAACGGGCGCGACTGCCCCGGGCCGCGCTCCCCGGCCCGGTCTGACCCGGCCCGCTCCGGGCCGCTCCGGGCTGACCCGTTTCGGATCCGGCCGGACCCGTTTCGGATCCGGCCGGATCCGAAACGGAAGCCACTAGACCATCACGCCCGCCGACTCCTCCACCTCCATCAGCGAGGCGCTGTGCCGTTCCTCCTCGAACTTCCGGCGCCCGCCGCGCAGTCCGAACAGCCTCTTGGTCAGGGCGATGTACAGGACCGCGAGGATGTTGAGGACCAGTGTGGCGATCTTCAGCCAGCTGATGTGCTCGGTCAGCTCGTAGATCTCCAGCGGGAGGAAGGCGGCCGTCGCGACCACCGTCAGATATTCCGCCCAGCGCTTGGCGTACCAGAGGCCGACCGCCTCGATGATCTCTATCAGCGCGTAGGCCAGCAGCAGCGCGGCCACCAGCAGCAGCGTGGAGTGCTTGTAGCCGAAGGCCTTCTGGACGGAGCCGACGACCGGCGAGTGGTCCAGGTCGTAGTGGAAGTGCCGGAACACCGGACGGAAGACGTCCAGGTACTCGTCGAACAGTCGGCGCACGGCGTCCTGGCTGTTGCTGAACTTCCACACCGCGGCCGCGACCAGCACGATGAACACCCCGCGCACGGCCCGCTCGACGGCGAGGAAACGCAGCACGAACAGGTCCCGCAGCACCTTGCCGCGCGGCACCAGCGGCGCGTCGGCGGCCGGTCCCGAGCCGCGCGCCTCGCCGAGCACGAAGTCTCCGCAGCGCAGGCACCGCCAGACGTCCCCGAGCGCGGTCTGTGCGTGCAGCCTGATCCGCAGCCGGGGGTCGTCGGGCGCGTAGGTCACATGCCCCTTCCGCGCGCAGGTCCGCCGGTCCCAGTCGATCTTCATCCCCCGTGCCTTCCGTACAGGTGCTGCCACATATGACGACGCCACACACCAACGTGCCGTTCCGGTCGTCCGGCACGGCACGTTAGTCGACGCGGGTCGGGTGAGGTCACACGGCTGCGCTCTCCACCGGCTTCTTCTCCTCTTCCTTCACTTCCGGCGCGGGGGACTCGTGGCGCGGCAGCAGGACGGCCACCAGGACCGTGCCGACGCCGAGCACCACCGCACCGACCAGACTGGTGTGGGCGACCGCGTCGGAGAAGGCGGAGCCCACCGCGTCGGCCATCTGCCGGGCACCGGCCGCCAGTTCGCCGGCCTGCTGCTTGAGCTGCGCGGCCTGCTGCGGGTCGCTCGCCTGCTGGGCCTGCGCGGCGGCCTGGTGCGCCTTCTCGCCGATGCCCTGCGCGACGGCGTACCCGGCGCCGACCGAGTCCTGCGCGGTGTCCAGGGCACTGGCCGGAAGCTTGCTGCCGGCGGTGGCGTCGGAGAGGTGGTCGCCGTACGAGGTGGCGAGCAGCGAGCCGAGGATGGCGATGCCGAGCGAGCCGCCCAGCTCCAGCGAGGTGTCGTTGACGGCGCCGCCGACGCCCAGCTCGGACTCCGGGAACGCGCCCATGATGGCGTCGGTGCACGGCGAGAGGGCGAGACCGATGGCGAGGCCCAGGATGATCAGCGGCGCCACGAAGTCGCCGTAGCCGGAGCCCGCGTCCACCCGGGTGAGCAGGGCGAGGGCGGCCGTGCCGCCGACCATGCCGGCGCTGACGGTCCACTTCATGCCGACGCGCGGGGTGAGCCAGCCGGTCAGGGCCGAGCCGACGAAGACGGCGCCGGCGAGCGGCAGCATGCGCACACCCGTCTCCAGGGCGTCGTAGCCGAGGACGAACTGGAGGTGCTGGGTGAGGTAGTAGAAGGCGCCGAAGACGGCGAGGAAGAACAGGGCGACGGCGAGGTTGGAGCCAGCGAACCGGCGGCCGGCGAAGCGGCGCACGTCCAGGATCGGACGCGGGTGGCGCAGCTCCCACAGGACGAAGGCGACCAGGCCGACACCCGCGGTGACCGCAGCGCCGATCGCCTTGGCGTTCCAGCCGAAGTGCGGGCCCTCGATGATCATGTAGACGAGCGCGCCGGTCCAGATCACCGACAGCAGGCCGCCGACGTAGTCGATGCGGTCGTGGTGGCCGGCCCGGGACGGCGGTACGAGGACGAAGGCGGCGGCGATCGCGACGAGGGCGATGGGCACGTTGATCAGGAAGGTCGAGGACCAGCCGTGGTCGCGCAGCAGGGCGCCGGCGACCACTGGTCCGGCGGCGATGGCGAGCCCGGCGGTGGCGGTCCACAGGGTGATGGCCTTGGCGCGCTCGGCGCGCGGGAAGGTCGCGGCGAGCAGGGAGAGCGTGGCCGGCATGATCAGTGCCGCGCCGACGCCCATCACGGCGCGGGCGGCGATCACGGTCGCCGCGCTGTCGGCGAGGTAGCCGAAGACGGCACCCGAGCCGAAGACGACGAGCCCGAGGACGAGCGCCCCGCGCCGGCTGTACTTGTCGCCGATCGCGCCGAGCAGCAGCATCAGTGCCGCGTACGGGACGGTGTAGCCGTCGATCACCCACTGGAGATCGGCGCTGGAGAGGTCCAGGTCCTGCGTCATGTCGGGGGCCGCGACCGTGAGGGCGGTGTTCGCCATCACGATGATCAGCAGACTGAGGCAGAGCACCAGCAGCGCCCACCAGCGCCGGGCGTAGGGGCGCTCCATCCTCTCGACCGGTTCGGTCATGACGAGTCGCATGGCAGGGTCGCCTTCCTCGGGTACGCGACGGGATTTGCACAATGGCGTGCAATTGCACAACCATGTGCAATGTACGTCGTTGCACAGCACTGTGCAAGTCGAGTGGGTCGCTCCAGGGAGGGTCCGGGGAGGCACAATGGCCGCCATGACCACGGGTAACACCAGCCGCGCCGACGCCAACCGGCGCCGCATCCTCGACGTCGCCCTCGCCGAACTGCTGCGCGATCCCGACGCGTCCATGGACCAGATCGCGCGCGCCGCGGGGGTCGTACGACGGACGGTCTACGGCCACTTCCCCAGCCGGGAGACGCTGATCAGCACCCTGGTGGACGGGGCCGTGGAGGCGCTGGCGGGCGCGGACGCGCGCGCCCGCGCCGGCGTCGGCGACCCGGCGGAGGCGGTGGCCCGCTCGGTGCTCGCCCTGTGGCCGGTCGCCGACCGCTACCGGCTGCTGATCGCCCTCGCCCAGCGCACGGTCACCGTGCAGGGCATCCGCGAACGCCTCGCACCGCTGCGCGAGAACAAGGTCAGGCTGCTCCAGCGCGGCCTGGACGAGGGCGTGTTCAGTTCCCCGCTGCCCGCGCCGGCCCTCGCCTACGTGCACGAGCAGATGCTGTTCGCGGTGATGGAGGCGGTGAACGACGGCCTGGTGGCAGCGCAGGAGGCGGGCCGCTCCGCCACGGTCGCCGTCCTGACCGCGGCGGGCGTACCCGCCTCACGGGCCACCGAGCTGGTGGCCGAGGTGTCGTGACGAACGAAGACGCCGGACCGGCAAGCCGGCGGCCGGGGCGCCGTGACACACAGAAGCCGGACCACCGATCCGGTGGCCGGGGTGCCACGACGAACGGAGAAGCCGGACCGCCGTGGCCGGGGTGTCCTGACGAACGGAGAAGCCGGACCGCCGAGCCGGTGGCCGGGGTGCCGTACACACGACGGAGCCGGGCGACCGAGATGGAAAGACTCGGCCGCCCGGCGGCGGTACCGGACGCCCGGCCCCGGTTCAGGCGGGGCCGGACGTCCGGAGCATAGGAACGGGGCACTGTGCGAGCACGTCCCGGGGCGCGGGGGACGGGGCGCGAAGCGGCCTCGTCCAGGGGCGCGGGGAACTGCGCGACGAGCCACGACGGAGCCGCAGCCGCCCGGCCGGCCCGGCCCCCCGGCCGCCTAGGCCTTGACCAGCCCCTCCTCCCGCGGCTCGGGAACCTCGCTCACCGTCGGCCGCCCCTCGTCCAGCAGCGTGGTCTCGTCGAACGGCAACTCCCCGGCCAGCACCCGCCGCACCCGGACCTTGTCGATCTCCTTCGTCCACGTGCCCACGAGCACGGTCGCGACCGCGTTGCCCGCGAAGTTCGTCAGCGCGCGCGCC
The DNA here is from genome assembly GCF_016741855.1 of Streptomyces musisoli. Taxonomy (GTDB): domain Bacteria; phylum Actinomycetota; class Actinomycetes; order Streptomycetales; family Streptomycetaceae; genus Streptomyces; species Streptomyces musisoli. The sequence goes on from NZ_JAERRH010000012.1 coordinate 13,475, forward strand.
TCGCTCATGAACCGGTCGATGCCGACGATCAGCCCGACCCCGTCCACCAGCGCCGGCTTGTGCGACTGGAGACCGCCGGCCAGCGTGGCCAGCCCCGCGCCGCTGACGCCGGCCGCGCCCTTGGACGCCAGCAGCAGGAAGAGCAGCAGCGGGATCTGCTCGCCGACCGACATCGGCGTGCCCAGCGCGTCCGCGATGTACAGCGACGCCATGGTCATGTAGATCATCGTGCCGTCGAGGTTGAACGAGTAGCCGGTCGGCACGGTGATGCCGACGACCGGCCGGCTGACGCCCAGGTGCTCCATCTTCGCGATCAGCCGCGGCAGCGCGGACTCCGACGAGGAGGTGGACAGGATCAGCAGGAACTCGCGGGCGAGGTACTTGAACAGGGAGAAGACGTTCAGCCCCGCGACGACCCGCAGCAGCGTCCCGAGGACGATGAAGACGAACAGGAAGCAGGTGACGTAGAAGCCGAGCATCAGCACGGCGAGGCTCTTGAGCGCGTCGAGGCCCGCGGAACCGGTCACGGCCGCGATCGCCCCGAACGCACCGACCGGCGCGGCCCACATGACCATGGACAGGATGCGGAAGACGAGCCGCTGGACGTGCTCGACCCCGCGCAGCACCGGCTGCCCGGCGGACCCCATGGCCTGGAGCGCGAAGCCTGCGAGCAGCGCCACCAGCAGGGTCTGGAGCACCTGGCCCTGGGTGAACGCCGAGACGAACGTGTTCGGGATGATCGACAGCACGAAGTCGACGGGCGGCAGCGCGTCGCTCTCGACCTGGGCGTGTCCGGTCTGCTTGAGCGCGTCGGTCAGGTGCAGCCCGTCGCCGGGGTGCAGCACGTTGCCCACCACGAGCCCGATGGCGAGCGCGACGAGCGACATCACGAGGAAGTAGCCGAGGGCGATACCGCCGACGGCCCCCACCTTGGCGGCCTTACGTACGGAACCGATGCCGAGCACGATCGTGCAGAAGATGATCGGCGAGATCATCATCTTGATCAGGTTCACGAATCCGGTGCCCAGCTGCTTCAGCTCCACCGCGGCATCCGGCCAGATCAGCCCCACGGCGATGCCGAGCGCGACCGCCGCGATGACCGCGATGTACAGGTAATGAGTCCGGTCCCGCTTCGCGCGGGGTGCGGCAGGTGCCGTATCAAGAGTGCCGGCCACGACTGCCCTCCTTGACGTCTTCGTCGGCGAACAACCGGCGTGCGGCTCACGTCCGGGCGTTTCGGGGAATGCCGTGACTATCTCCCGGCCTGTGAGGGCGGTCACCCTTCCGTTCATTTAGTTCACGATTGACCGGAGAGGCACACTGCTGGCATGCGCCTACCCGCCCTACCGAGGCCCCGCAGCCTGGCCGGCCAGCTGTTCGCCGTGCAGGCCGTGCTGATCGCGCTGGTCGTGGCCGGGTACGCGCTGTTCACCTACGTCAGCGACCGTCATCAGGCCGAGGACTCCGCCGCCCGGCAGGCCACGGCGGTGGCCCGCTCGATCGCCGACTCCCCCTCGGTCCGTGCGGCGATCCGCACCGCGGACCCCACGGCCCTGCTGGAGCCGTACGCCCTCCAGGTCACCCGGGACGCGAACGTCGACTTCGTCACGATCATGAACCCGTCCGGCATCCGCTGGACCCACCCCGACCGGAAGCAGATCGGCAAGCCCTTCCTCGGCAACATCGGCGCCGCCCAGCGCGGCCGGACCTTCACCGAGACCTACACCGGCACGCTCGGCGCGTCCGTCCGCGCGGTGACCCCGATCAGGGACGACGGCCGGATCGTCGGGCTGGTGAGCGCCGGCATCAAGGTGGAGACGATCAGCGCCCGGCTCCAGGACCAGGTCACGGCCCTGCTCGGCGTGGCCGGGGGCACACTGCTGCTGGGCGCGGTCGGCACCTACGTGGTCAACGCGCGGCTGCGCCGCCACACCCACGGCATGAACGCCGGCGAGCTGAGCCGGATGCACGACTACCACCAGGCGGCACTGCACGCCGTCCGGGAAGGGCTGCTGATGCTGGACGGCCAGTACCGGGTGGCGCTGATCAACGACGGGGGCCGGGAGCTGCTCGCGGTCGGCCCGGAGGAGGACGTGGTGGGGCGCTCGGTGGCCGGGCTCGGCCTGCCGGCCCCGCTGACCGGGGCCCTGCTGTCCTCGGAGCCGCGGGTGGACGAGGTGCACCTGACGGCGTCCCGGGTGCTGGTGGTGAACACGTCCCCCGTGTCGGGCGGCGAGCGGCGCGGAACGGTCGTCACCCTGCGCGATGTGACCGAACTCCAGTCCCTGATGGGCGAGTTGGACTCGGAGCGCGGCTTCACCCAGGCGTTGCGTTCGCAGGCGCACGAGGCCGCCAACCGGCTCCACACCGTCGTGTCGCTGATCGAGCTGGGCCGGGCCGAGGAGGCGGTGGAGTTCGCCACGGCCGAACTGGAGCTGGCCCAGGCCCTCACCGACCAGGTGGTGGCGGCGGTGAGCGAGCCGGTGCTGGCCGCCCTGCTGCTGGGCAAGACCGCCCAGGCGAACGAGCGGGGCGTGGAACTGGTGGTCTCACCGGACAGCCGCCTGGACGACGGCCTGCTCCCGCCCGAACTGTCGACGCGGGACCTGGTCACGATCCTCGGCAACCTGATCGACAACGCGGTGGACGCGGCGCAGGGGACGGTGGGGGCACGGGTGACGGTGACGGCGTACGCCTCGGCCGCCGAACTGGTGCTGCGTGTGTCCGACACCGGCCCCGGGGTCGACCCCGCCCACACCGACCTGGTATTCCAGCGGGGGTTCTCCACGAAGCCGGCCGGGCCCGGCGGACGGGGACTCGGGCTGGCCCTGGTCCGGCAGGCGGTGAACCGCCACGAGGGCACGCTGACGGTGGTGGAGTCCGGCGAGGATGGCGAGGGCGGAGCGGTGTTCGAGGTGCGGTTGCCGTTGCACACGGCCCAAGGCGGCGGCAGATGACGGACGAGCAGCAGCCCATCCGCGTCCTCGTCGTCGAGGACGACCCGGTGGCCGCCGACGCGCACGTGATGTACGTCGGCCGGGTGCCCGGGTTCGTCGCGGTCGGCAAGGCACACACCGGCGCGGAGGCACGGCGCTTCCTGGACCGTACGGCCGTGGACCTGCTCCTGCTGGATCTCCATCTGCCGGATGTGCACGGGCTCCAGCTGGCACGGTCCCTGCGGGCGGCCGGGCATCACGCGGACGTGATAGCGGTGACCTCGGCGCGGGACCTGGCGGTGGTGCGGGAGGGCGTCTCGCTGGGGGTCGTGCAGTACGTCCTGAAGCCGTTCACGTTCGCGACGCTCCGCGACCGGCTGGTCCGGTACGCCGAGTTCCACGCGGCGGTCGGCGAGGCGAGCGGCCAGGACGAGGTGGACCGGGCGCTGGCGGTCCTGCGGGCGCCGTCGCCGGCCGCGCTGCCGAAGGGCCTGAGCGGGCCGACGCTGGAACGGGTGACGTCCGCTCTGCGGGAGGCGGCCGCGGAGGGGCTCACGGCGGCGGGGGTGGCCGAGGCCGTGGGGATCTCGCGGATCACCGCACGGCGGTACCTGGAGCATCTGGTGGATGCGGGGAGGGCAGGGCGGAGTCCGCTGTACGGGCAGGTGGGGAGGCCTGAGCTGGTGTATCGGTGGGCTCCTCAGGGGCGGTGAGGAAGGCGGCACAGGCCAGGGCCCCGGCCGCCTCCTGCGGGGCATTGCCTCGGGTGTAGGCGTCTGCGGCCCGGAGGTAGTGGGCACGGGCTTCGGCGGGGCGGTGGGTCCTCCTGTAGATGAGGGCCAGGTTCTCCATGGTCTGCCCGGCTTTGTACCAGTCCTCGAACTCCTCCCGGATCGCCAGAGCCTTGCCGTACGCCGTCGTGGCGTCGTCCGTCTGCCCCAGCTCCGACAGGGCGATGCCGAGGTTGTTCCAGGCCGCCGCCGCGCCGTTGCGGTCGCCGAGAACCTGGTACAGGTCGCACGAGCGGACGAAGATGTCCCGTGCGTCCACGATGCGGTCCGCCTTCAGCAGAGCGTTACCGAGGTTGTTCCACAGCTGTGCCTCACCGGCCCGGTCACCAATGTCGTGAAGCAGCTCGTGTGCGTGAAGGTAGGCGTCGATGGCCTCCTCGACCCGGCCCGCCTCCACCAGGGCGCTGCCGAGGTTGTTCCACACCTGTGCCTCACCGGCCCGCTTCCCCAAGTCCTGATACAGCTCGCGGGAACGGATGTGGGCGTCGACGGCCGCCCCCGCGTCGCCCGACTGCCGCAGGGCAAGTCCGAGATTGTTCCAGGCCATGGCCTGACCTTCCCGGTATCCGGCGCTGTGCGCAGCCTCCTGAGCGGCTCTGCTGACCGTCACCAAGTCGTCCAGCTGCCGCCGCCATTCGAGGTAGTGGGGCAGACACAGGGCCAGCCTCACAGCCATGTCCGCGTACCGCTGCTCCCGCCCCCATTGCGCAGCGGCCACCAGCCCCGCGCGCTCCCGGTCCAGCCAGGCCAGCGCGTCGGCCCGCGTCGCGAAGCGCTCCGGCTCCGGCTCCCCCGGAAACCACATCAACCGGTCATCGGCCGCGTCCGCCCACCGGTAGTAGTGCGCGAGCAACCGCTGCCGAGCCTCCGCGTCCCCGGCCGCGACAGCTGCCCCGAACGCCCGCACCAGGTCATGCATGCGCCAACACCCTCGGCTGTTCCCCCGCTCCACCAGATGCGCGCGTGCCAGGGCCCTGAGGTCCCGTAGCGGAGCCTCCTCCACCCCGGCCAGCACGGCGGCCACCTCCTCGCTCACCTCCGGCCCCGGCGCACCGGCGAGCAGGCGCAGCAGACGTGCCTGATCGTCCGGGAGCCGCCGGTACGAGAGGTCGAACGTGGCCCGCACACTGCGGTCGCCGTCGTCGAGCGCGGCGAGCCGGTCGTACGACGTGCCCAGTTCGCCGGCGAGTTCCGCGACCGACTTGCCGGGATCCTCCGCCAGCAAGGCCACCCCGATCTGCAGGGCCAGCGGGAGGTATCCGCACAACTCCGCCAGCCGCGCCGCCGCCTCCCGTTCGGCCGCGATCCGGCCGTCGTCCGGTTCGGCGATCCGCAGGGCGCGGTCGAGGAGCTCGTACGCCGCCTCGGGCGTCAGCTGGTCCAACGGCAGCAGCCGCGCGCCCAGTTGGGCTAACCGGTCGCGCGAGGTGACCAGCACCCGGTGCCGTGCGCCGCCCGGCAGCAGGGGCCGCACCTGCTCCGGCGACGACGCGTTGTCGGCGAGGATCAGCACCGCCTCCCGCTCCGCCAGCTCCGACCGGTACAGCCCCGCCCGCTCGTCCGCCGTCGCCGGGATGTGCTCCGGTTCCACGCCCAGCGCCCGCAGCAGGGACTGGAGTGCCTGGTCGGCGGTGACGGGCACGTCGTCGTACCCGTGCAGGTTCACGAACAGCACCCCGCCGGGGAACCACCCCGCCTCCCGCGCCGCGTACGCCGCCTGCACGGCCAGGGCCGTCTTGCCGATGCCGCCGAGTCCGGAGACCGCGGTGACGAGGACGGCCTGCTCGGTGCCGGAGCCCGAAGGGTCCAGCGCGGCCCGCAGCCGTCCCAGTTCCTCGTCACGGCCGGTGAAGCCGGCCGCCCGCGGCGGCAGGGCGTCCAACGCCGTCGGCGCCGGCGCCTGCTGCCGGTACTCCGCCTTGCCGACGACCTGCCCGTAGAACGTCCCGTCCCCGAAGTCGACGTGATCGCTCACCCGTTCGCACCCCCCGTCCGGAACGGCACGGCGTACTGCACGATGCACACGCCCAGCCCCGCGACCGCGACCGCCTCCAGCACGGACACGACCGTCAGCCCGGCCGGCACGTCACCGCCCGCCCAGTACACGACGAGCGCGCTCAACGGCACGACGCAGAAGGCCAGCAGGTCCACGACGCACTGCACGACCTTCCGGGACACCCGCCGGGTGTCCGTGCGGTGGGCGGTCTCCCACCGGAAGACCTCGTCGCCCTGGGCCTGGGCCGTCGCGGCCAGCCGGGGGCCCAGCTCCCCCCGCACGTACGCCCCGATCGCCGAGATCTTCTGGTCGTTGACGAGGTACGTCCAGCCGAGCACGACGCACACCGGCGGCAGCGCGAGCAGCATCGCCGTCTGCTCGGCCTGCGCCGCGGCGGCGATGACGGCCGCGACGACGGTCAAGGTCACGTAGAGCAGATTGTCCCGGAATCCGATCCGTGTCTTCTGCTCGTCCTTGACGGTCTGGTACTCGGTGAGCAGCAACTGCCCCATGGTCACGTCTCGTTCCGGCACTTCGTCCCCTTCCCCAGGCAGTACCTTACGAGTGTGCCGGAGACGAAGCCCACAGTTCTGGTCCTGACCGCCCTGCCCGTGGAGTACACCGCCGTGCGGGCGCACGTCCCCGAACGGGAGGAACACGTGCATCCCAAAGGGACCCGCGCCGAGATCGGCCGGCTGCCGGACAGTCCCTGGTACGTGGCGATGAGCGAGCTGGGGGTGGGCGCGGAGCGGGCCGCGGCGCTGACGACCCAGCTCATCGACTGGCTGCACCCCGAGGCCGTCCTCTTCGTGGGTGTCGCGGGGAGCCTGAAGGACGACATCGCGATCGGCGACGTCGTGGTCGGCACCCAGGTCTACGAGATCCACGGCGGCAAGCAGGCCCACGACGGTTTCAAGGTCCGCCCCAGGGCCCTGCCGGGCTCCCACGCGCTGGAGCAGGCCGCCCGTTCCGCGGCCCGTGACCTGCCGGGGGTCCGGGTGCACTTCGCGCCGATAGCGACCGGTGACGTCGTGCTGGCCGACGCCGGATCGGACATCGCCCGGCACATCGAGGAGCACTACAACGACGCCGGGGCCATCGAGATGGAGGGTTCGGGGGCCGCCCACGCGGCGCACCTGAGCGGCCGGCTGGACGCCCTTGTCGTCCGGGGCGTCAGCGACCGGGCCGACCGGCACAAGCGCAGGGCGGACGCCGGCGGCTCGCAGGAGCGGGCGGCCGCGCGGGCCGCGGCGGTGACGGTCGCCATGCTGCGCAAGCACCAGCCCCGGCACACCGGGCCCGCGGACTCCGGTGAGGGATCCCCGGCCCGGTACGGCGGCGACCACATCGACTTCCGGGGCGGGACCTACTACGGACCCGTCATCGGAAAACAGGTCCGCGACCGGTAGCGGCGGCACGCTCCACCGGCCAATTCCCGGGCCGCCGTTCCCCGGGAAGCGGCGGCGGCTCGATCCCGCGCAGACGCATTGACCCGACCGGACCACCGCTCTTACCTTCACGGCAGCAATCTCCGCGCCACCCCCACGTGTGCTCAGGAGGTCATGCCCGTGCGCCCCACCGCCGCCCTCACCCCCCTCCTCGCCGCCGCCCTCGCCGCCACCGCCCTCACCGCGTGCGGCGGCTCAGGCAGCAGCCCGGACACGGTCAAGGTGTCCTACAAGCAGTCCACCGACAACTCCGTCAAAGTGATGGACACCTACCTCGCCGGCATGAAGAAGCAGTTCGAGGAGAACCACCCCGGCAAGAAGGTGGAGTTCGTGCCCATCAAGGCCCCGGACTCGGAGTACTACACCAAACTCCAGCAGATGCTGCGGTCGCCGCGGACCGCGCCGGACCTGGTCTACGAGGACACCTTCCTCATCAACTCCGACATCACCAGCGGCTACTTGAAGCCGCTCGACCCGTACCTCGCCAAGTGGCCGGACTGGCGCCGGTTCGCCGACACCGCGAAGGCCGCCGCGAAGGGCGAGGACGGGAAGACGTACGGGGTTCCGGACGGGACCGACACCCGTGGACTCTGGTACGACAGGCGCGTCTTCGAGAAGGCCGGGCTGCCCGCGCACTGGCAGCCGAAGACCTGGGACGACGTGCTCGCCGCCGCGCGGACCATCAAGGAGAAGGTCCCCGGTGTCACGCCGCTCAACGTCTACACCGGCAAAGCGGCGGGTGAACGGTCCACGATGCAGGGGTTCGAGATGCTCCTGTACGGCACGGGCGACGGCTCCTCCGATCCGCTCTACGACAGCTCGGCGAAGAAGTGGTTCACGGCCGGGCAGGGCTTCCGGGACGCCCTCTCCTTCGTGGAGACCGTCTACAGGGAGAAGCTCGGCCCCGACGTCTCCGACGCCCTCGACCCCAACTTCGCCACCACCGTCAACGGTGAGCTGCTCCCCCAGGGCAGACTCGGCATCGACCTCGACGGCTCCTGGCTGCCGCAGGCATGGCTGCCGGGCAGCGGGCACGAGTGGCCGGACTGGTCCCGGCGACTGGGGCTCGCGTACATGCCCACCCAGCACGGGCAGGCGCCGGGCAAGGTGAGCATGTCCGGCGGCTGGACCTGGTCCATCCCGGCCAAGGCGGCCAACCCCGGCCTCGCCTTCGACTTCATCAGGACGATGCAGACGAAGGACAACGCCCGCAAGTGGTACATCGCCAACTCCGGTATCGCCGTGCGCGAGGACGTCGCCGCCGACCCGGCCTACGCCGGCGCCCAGCCCGGCATCGCGTTCTTCACCGGCCTGGTGGCCGGCACCCACTACCGGCCCACGTACCCGGCGTACCCGAAGGTGTCCACCGCCGTCCAGGAGGCCATGGAGAGCGTGACCACCGGCGACCGGTCCGTGGCGGAGGCGGTGAGCGCGTACGACGCGACGCTCGAGGACGTCACCGGCGGCCGAGTGGTCGAGAGGTGAGGCACCGGTACCGGATCGCCGGAGCCCTGCCCCTCGGCCCCGCCGTCGTCCTCCTGCTCCTCTTCCTCGCCGGCCCGATCGCCTACTGCGTCTACATCGCCTTCACCGACCTCCAGCTGACCGGGCAGGCGCACTCCTCCTTCGTCGGCCTCGCCAACTTCCGCCGGGCCTTCCGGGACGACGCGTTCCTGAACGCGGTGTGGCTGACCCTCGTGTTCACCGTGCTGTCCTCGCTCGTCGGGCAGAACACCCTGGGGCTCGCCCTGGCCGCGCTGATGAAGCGGGCGTCGAAGCCCGTGCGCACCCTCACCGGCGGGGTCGTCGTCACCGCGTGGGTGCTGCCTGAGGTCGTCGCCGGGTTCCTGCTGTACGCGTTCTTCCGGCGCGAGGGCACCTTGAACGCCATCCTGGACTGGCTGCATCTGCCCCGGCAGAACTGGCTGTTCACGCTGCCGATCCTGGCCGTGTCCTTCGCGAACGTCTGGCGCGGTACGGCGTTCTCGATGCTCGTCTACTCCGCGGCCCTCGACGAGATCCCGGCCGAGATCACGGAGGCCGCCGAGGTGGACGGGGCCGGCGGGTGGCGGCGGCTGTGGCACATCACGCTGCCGATGATCCGCCGCTCCATCGGCACCAACCTCATGCTCAACACCCTCCAGACGCTCTCCGTCTTCGGGCTGATCTGGGTGATGACCCGGGGCGGGCCCGGGGACCGGAGCCAGACGCTGCCGCTGTTCATGTACGAGCAGGCCTTCCAGAACAGCATGATCGGGTACGGCACCGCGGTCGCCCTGCTCCTGCTGCTCGTCGGCTCCCTGTTCTCCGTCGTCCATCTGCGGCTGCTGCGGACGGAGGTCTGATGCCCCGCAAGCGCGCCTCCCGGCGGCTCGCCGCCGACGTCTCGCTGCTCGCCGTGGCCGCCGCGTTCGCGCTGCCCCTCGCCTGGGTGCTGCTGTCGGCCGTGGATCCGCACGCCGGCCTACGGGTCAGGGTCCCGGACGGACTCACCCTGGACAACTTCGACGCGATCCTGACCCCGGAGATCACCTACACCCCGCTGCTGAACAGCCTGGTCCTGTGCGGGGGCGCCACGGCGCTGACCGTCGTCTGCGCCGCCCTCGCCGCGTATCCGCTCTCCCGGTTCCGGTCCCGGCTGAACCGGCCGTTCCTGCTGACGATCCTGTTCGCGACGAGCCTGCCCATCACCGCGATCATGGTGCCGGTGTACGCGCTGTTCGTCCGGGTGAACCTGATCGACACCCTTCAGGGCACCGTCTTCTTCTTCACCGCCTCCCAGTTGCCGTTCGCCATCTGGCTGATGAAGAACTTCATGGACGGCGTCCCCCGGGAGCTGGAGGAGGCGGCCTGGACGGACGGGGCCTCGGCGCTCCAGTCCCTGGCCCGGATCGTGCTGCCGCTGATGGGTCCCGGGCTCGCCGTCGTGACCGTGTTCTCGTTCGTGATGATGTGGGGGAACTTCTTCGTCCCGTTCATGCTGCTGCTCAGCCCGGACCGGATGCCGGCCTCGGTAAGCGTCAACGACTTCTTCGGCAACCGGGGCATGGTGGCGTACGGCCAGCTCGCCGCGTTCTCCGTGATCTATTCGACGCCGGTGATCCTTTTGTATGTTCTGGTGGCACGGAGACTGGGCGGCGGGTTCGCGCTGGGCGGGGCGGTGAAGGGGTAACGAGAGGTAACGCCAGGTCACAAGGGGTGACACCGAGTGTCAGGTCACTGCATGCGATCACCCCGTACGTTCCTACGATCCGTTATCTCGGTGGAACCGACCGTAGTCAGCACCCCCGCGCACCCCTACCTTGTGCCGGGTGCGCCACTCAGCCCAACCGAACCCTCCGACTCCCCCGTTCAACGCCCCGGCCGCCCGCAGGCTCCGCGCCGCGCTGGGCATGGGGCCCGAGCACGTCGCCTACGGGATGCGTGCCTCGTACGGGATGCCGTATGTCACCCCCGACCTCGTGGTCGCCTGGGAACGCGGCACGGTCACGCCCAGCAGTCCCGAACTCACCGCGCTGGCAGGCGTGTTGTGGTGTTCTCCGGGCGAGCTCATCGGCCGGCCGCAGACCCTGCGCGAGCACCGCATCGCCCGGGCCGTCGCGCCGGAGGACGTCGCGCACGCCGTCGGCATGGAGCTGCGCGCGTATCTGCGGGCGGAGGAGAGCGGGCAGTGGCGAGGCAACGAGCGGCAGTCGGCCGCGCTCGCGCAGACCCTGGACCTCGCCCTGCCCGACTTCGTCGCCGTCACCGGACGGGAGGCCAAGCTCGCCGATCTGCTGCACAGCGCGGTGACCACCCGCTGGCAGGCCTATGTGCGCCCGGTGATGAAGCTCGCCCCTTTGGACAAGGGCGTCGTGGAGGACGTTCTCCAGGCGCTGCACCAGGACTACCAGGGGCACATGGCGGCCACCCTCAGCTGGGGCGGCGGCAGCAGGAGCGCGAGCGAGTCGGGGCAGCAGTTCCTGGACGGGATCGTCGAGAACTTCTGGACGTCCGTCGAGAGCAGGCCGGGCTGACCGCCGCCCCGGGGTGGTGGCGGCGGTCCGGGAGCCGTACGGCTCAGAAGACCGACTCGGCCTCGTCCATCCGGTCCTTCGGCACCGTCTTCAGCTCGGTGACCGCCTCGGCGAGGGGCACCATCACGATGTCGGTGCCGCGCAGCGCGGTCATCCGGCCGAACTCCTCGCGGTGCGCGGCCTCGACCGCGTGCCAGCCGAAGCGGGTGGCGAGGACGCGGTCGTAGGCGGTGGGTACACCACCGCGCTGGACGTGACCGAGGATGACCGGCTTGGCCTCCGTGCCCAGGCGCCGCTCCAGCTCGTAGGCGAGGGCGGTGCCGATGCCCTGGAAGCGCTCGTGGCCGTACTGGTCGATCTCGCCCTTGCCGTAGTCCATGGTGCCGTCGGCGGGGTGGGCGCCCTCGGCGACGCAGACGACGGCGAACTTCTTGCCGCGGGCGAAGCGCTCCTCGACCATCTTGACCAGGTCGGCGGGGTCGAAGGGCCGCTCGGGCAGACAGATGCCGTGGGCGCCGGCGGCCATGCCGGACTCCAGGGCGATCCAGCCGGCGTGCCGGCCCATGACCTCCACGACCATCACGCGCTGGTGTGACTCGGCGGTGGTCTTCAGCCGGTCCATCGCCTCGGTGGCCACGCCGACGGCCGTGTCGAAGCCGAAGGTGCGGTCGGTGGAGGAGATGTCGTTGTCGATCGTCTTGGGCACGCCGACCACCGGGAGGCCGGCGTCGGAGAGCATGCGGGCCGCGGTCAGGGTGCCCTCGCCGCCGATCGGGATCAGCGCGTCGATGCCGAACTCCTCGACCATGTCGGCGGCCCCCTCACAGGCCTCCCGCAGCCGGTCCCGTTCCAGGCGGGAGGAGCCGAGGATGGTGCCGCCGCGGGCCAGGATGCCGCTGACCGCGTCCAGGTCGAGCGCGCGGTAGTGACGGTCGAGCAGACCTCGGTAGCCGTCCTCGAAGCCGATGACCTCGTCGCCGTACTGCGCCACCGCCCGGTGCACGACCGAGCGGATCACGGCGTTCAGGCCGGGGCAGTCGCCGCCTGCGGTGAGAACTCCGATGCGCATCGTGCTGTGTCTCCTGCTCGCTGTCGGTGCCGGTGAGCCAGTGCCGATTCTTTCACGTCCGCCGGACCGGTGAAGTCTTGACGGGCGCCTTATCCGGCGGCGGGGGTATTGTCAAGAGGGTTCGGCTCACCTCGGTGAGCGATTTTTATGCCGACGACGCGACAGACGCGACCGATCGATATGAGGAACGGAGTGGACACGTGACGCGCAGCGTGTACGTGACCGGGATCGACCGGGGGGACGGCCGCCAGGTCGTGGAGCTGGGGGTCATGGAACTCCTGACCCGGCAGGTCGACCGGGTGGGGGTGTTCCGGCCGCTCGTGCACGACCGGCCGGACCGGATGTTCGAGCTGCTGCGCTCCCGGTACCGCCTCTCCCAGGACCCGGCGACCGTCTACGGCATGGACTACCACGAGGCGTCCGCGCTCCAGGCCGAGCAGGGCACCGACGAGCTGGTCTCCACCCTCGTCGACCGCTTCCACCTGGTGGCCCGCGACTATGACGTCGTCCTGGTCCTCGGCACCGACTTCGCCGACACCCAGCTGCCGGACGAGCTGTCCCTGAACGCCCGGCTCGCCAACGAGTTCGGCGCCTCGGTGATCCCGGTGGTCGGCGGCCGCAAGCAGACCGCCGAGTCGGTGCTGGCCGAGACCCGCAACGCCTACCGCGCGTACGACGGGCTCGGCTGCGACGTGCTGGCCATGGTCACCAACCGGGTGGCCCAGCAGGACCGCGACGAGATCGCCGGGCGGCTCGCGGACCGGCTGCCGGTGCCCTGCTACGTCGTGCCGGACGACCCCGCGCTGTCCGCGCCGACGGTCTCCCAGATCGGGCACGCCCTGGAGGCCAGGGTGCTGCTCGGCGACGACTCCGGCCTCGCCCGGGACGCGCTGGACTTCGTCTTCGGCGGCGCCATGCTGCCCAACCTGCTGGGCGCCCTGACCCCGGGCTGCCTGGTCGTGACCCCGGGCGACCGCGCCGACCTGGTCGTCGGCTCGCTGGCCGCGCACAGCGCCGGCACCCCGCCGATAGCCGGCGTGCTGCTGACCCTGAACGAGGTGCCGCGCGAAGAGATCCTCACCCTCGCCGCCCGCCTGGCGCCGGGCACCCCGGTGCTGTCCGTGGCCGGCAACAGCTTCCCCACCGCCGAGCGGCTCTTCTCCCTGGAGGGGAAGATGACCGCGGCCACCCCGCGCAAGGCGGAGACCGCGCTCGGCCTGTTCGAGCGGTACGCCGACACCGCCGAACTGGCCCGCCGGGTCTCGGCGCCGAGCAGCGACCGCATCACCCCGATGATGTTCGAGCACAAGCTGCTCGAGCAGGCCCGATCCGACAAGCGGCGGGTGGTGCTCCCGGAGGGCACCGAGGAGCGGGTGCTGCACGCGGCGGAGGTGCTGCTGCGCCGGGGCGTGTGCGACCTGACGCTGCTCGGTCCCGAGGACCTGATCCGCAAGAAGGCCGCCGACCTCGGCATCGACCTCGGAGACACCCGGTTGATCGACCCGGCCACCTCCGAGCTGCGCGACGCCTTCGCCGAGAAGTACGCGCGGCTGCGCGCCCACAAGGGCGTCACGGTCGAGCTGGCCTACGACGTCGTGTCGGATGTGAACTACTTCGGCACCCTGATGGTCCAGGAGGGCCTGGCCGACGGCATGGTGTCCGGCTCGGTGCACTCCACGGCGGCCACCATCCGCCCCGCCTTCGAGATCATCAAGACCAAGCCGGAGTCCTCGATCGTCTCGTCGGTGTTCTTCATGTGCCTGGCCGACAAGGTGCTGGTCTACGGTGACTGCGCGGTCAACCCGGCCCCGAACGCCGAGCAGCTGGCGGACATCGCCATCCAGTCGGCGGGCACGGCCGCGCAGTTCGGCGTGGAGCCGCGGATCGCGATGCTGTCGTACTCGACGGGCACGTCCGGGTCGGGCGCCGACGTCGACAAGGTGCGCGAGGCCACCGAACTCGCGCGCTCGCGCCGGCCCGACCTGAAGATCGAGGGCCCGATCCAGTACGACGCCGCCGTCGAGCCGTCCATCGCGGCGACCAAGCTGCCGGAGTCCGACGTCGCCGGGCAGGCCAGCGTGCTGATCTTCCCCGACCTCAACACCGGCAACAACACCTACAAGGCCGTGCAGCGCTCGGCCGGCGCGATCGCCGTCGGCCCCGTCCTTCAGGGGCTGCGCAAACCGGTCAACGACCTGTCCCGGGGCGCACTCGTCCAGGACATCGTCTCCACCGTCGCCATCACGGCGATCCAGGCCCAGAACCCGAGCGAGAAGGCGTCCCAGCAGTGACCACCCCCACCCGTGTCCTCGTCCTCAACTCCGGTTCCTCGTCGGTGAAGTACCAGCTGCTGGACATGCGCGACAGCAGCCGTCTCGCGGTGGGCCTGGTCGAGCGCATCGGCGAGCAGACCTCCCGGCTCAAGCACACCTGCCTGGCCTCCGGCGACACCCGTGAGCACAGCGCGCCGATCGCCGACCACGACGCGGCCCTCAAGGCGGTCGCCGAGGAGCTGGGCCGGGACGGCCTCGGCCTGGACTCCCCCGAACTGGCCGCGATCGGGCACCGGGTGGTGCACGGCGGCATGTTCTTCACCGAGCCCACGGTGATCGACGACGAGGTGCTCGCCGAGATCGAGCGGCTGATCCCGGTCGCCCCGCTGCACAACCCGGCCAACCTCACCGGTATCCGCACCGCGCAGGCGCTCCGCCCCGACCTGCCCCAGGTCGCCGTCTTCGACACGGCGTTCCACACGACGATGCCGGAGCCGGCGGCGCGCTACGCCATCGACCCGAAGATCGCCGACCGCCACCGGATCCGCCGCTACGGCTTCCACGGCACCTCGCACGCCTACGTGTCCCGGGAGACCGCGCGGCTGCTGGGCAAGGACCCGTCCGAGGTCAACGTGATCGTGCTGCACCTGGGCAACGGCGCCTCCGCGTCCGCGGTGGAGAAGGGCCGGTGCGTGGACACCTCCATGGGGCTGACGCCTTTGGAGGGGCTCGTGATGGGTACGCGCTCCGGTGATCTGGACCCGGCCGTCATCTTCCATTTGGCGCGGGTCGGCGGAATGTCCATGGACGAGATCGACACTCTCCTCAACAAGAGGAGCGGCCTGTTCGGTCTGTGCGGGGACAACGACATGCGGGAGATCCGCCGCCGGATCGACGAGGGCGACGAAGAGGCCGCTCTCGCGTTCGACATTTACATTCACCGGATCAAGAAGTACATCGGCGCCTATTTCGCGGTGCTCGGCACGGTGGACGCGGTCGCCTTCACCGCCGGGGTCGGCGAGAACGCGGCTGCCGTGCGGGAGGCGGCGATCGCGGGCCTGGAGGGCCTGGGGCCGGCGGTCGACCCGGAGCGCAACGCCGTGCGCGGCGGCGAGCCGCGGCTGATTTCGCCGGAGTCCGCCCGGGTGGCGGTGGCCGTGGTGCCGACGGATGAAGAACTGGAGATCGCGACGCAGACCTACGCACTGGTCGGAAAGAACAACTGAATAGCAGCACCTGAGCGGTGCGGCACTCATTTGTATCTTCCGCCAGACGGAATATTCCGTAGCGAAACAAACCGATAGGATCGCCCCATGCGCCGTTCGAAAATCGTCTGTACTCTCGGCCCCGCGGTCGACTCCCACGAGATGCTCGTCGCCATGATCGAGGCGGGCATGAACGTAGCCCGGTTCAACTTCAGCCACGGCACCCACGCCGAGCACCAGGCGCGGTACGACCGCGTCCGGGCCGCGTCCAAGGAGACCGGCCGCCCCATCGGCGTCCTCGCCGACTTGCAGGGCCCGAAGATCCGCCTGGAGACCTTCGCCGAGGGTCCGGTCGAGCTGGAGCGCGGTGACGAGTTCGTCATCACGACCGAGGACGTGCCGGGTGACAAGCAGATCTGCGGTACGACCTACAAGGGGCTGCCGGGCGACGTCTCGCGCGGCGACCAGGTCCTGATCAACGACGGCAACGTCGAGCTGAAGGTCGTGGACGTCGAGGGCCCGCGGGTCCGGACGATCGTCATCGAGGGCGGTGTCGTCTCCGACCACAAGGGCATCAACCTGCCCGGCGCGGCCGTCAACGTGCCCGCGCTGTCCGAGAAGGACGTCGAGGACCTGCGCTTCGCCCTCCGCATGGGCTGCGACATGGTCGCGCTGTCCTTCGTCCGGGACGCCAAGGACGTGCAGGACGTCCACCGCGTCATGGACGAGGAGGGCCGCCGGGTCCCGGTGATCGCCAAGGTGGAGAAGCCGCAGGCGGTCGAGAACATGGAGGAGGTCGTCGCGGCGTTCGACGCCGTCATGGTGGCCCGCGGTGACCTCGCCGTCGAGTACCCGCTGGAGAAGGTCCCGATGGTGCAGAAGCGCCTGGTGGAGATGTGCCGGCGCAACGCCAAGCCGGTGATCGTGGCGACCCAGATGATGGAGTCGATGATCACCAACTCCCGCCCGACCCGTGCCGAGGCGTCCGACGTCGCCAACGCGATCCTGGACGGCGCCGACGCGGTCATGCTGTCGGCGGAGTCCTCGGTCGGCGCCTACCCGGTCGAGACGGTCAAGACCATGTCGAAGATCGTCACCGCGGCCGAGCAGGAGCTGCTCTCCAAGGGCCTGCAGCCGCTGGTGCCGGGCAAGAAGCCGCGCACGCAGGGCGGTTCGGTGGCCCGCGCCGCCGCCGAGATCGCCGACTTCCTCGGCGGAAAGGGCCTGATCGCCTTCACCCAGTCCGGTGACACCGCGCGCCGGCTGTCCCGCTACCGGGCGACCCAGCCGATCATCGCCTTCACCACGGACGAGGACACCCGCAACCAGCTCACCCTCAGCTGGGGCGTGGAGTCGCACGTCGTGCCGTTCGTGAACACCACCGACGAGATGGTCGACCTGGTGGACCAGGAGATCGCCCGTCTCGGCCGGTTCAGCGCGGGTGACACCGTCATCATCACCGCCGGCTCGCCCCCCGGGGTCCCCGGCACCACCAACATGCTCCGCGTCCACCACCTGGGCGGCCAGAGCAACTGACGTGCCCCTGAAGGGCTTTGAACGGCACTGAGGGCGCCCCCTGCGACAGGGGGCGCCCTCGGTGTGTTGCGGCTCCCGAACGGGCTTGTGCGACCGCTCAGTCGGTCGTGTACACGTGCATGCCGGGCACGTGCAGGTTGCCGCCGAACTGCGCCGCCTGGACCACCTTGACGTGGGTGAAGTAGATCAGCGGGATGTTCAGCGGGGGCGGGCTGTCGGGGCTGAAGGTCACCGGGATCAGCCCGAAGAGGTTGCCCGAGATGCTCTCGGTGTACATCACCGTGTCGCCACCGGTGATGGTGGACGTCGAGCCCT
Source organism: Streptomyces musisoli (assembly GCF_016741855.1). Taxonomy (GTDB): domain Bacteria; phylum Actinomycetota; class Actinomycetes; order Streptomycetales; family Streptomycetaceae; genus Streptomyces; species Streptomyces musisoli. The sequence goes on from NZ_JAERRH010000012.1 coordinate 31,060, forward strand.
TGGACGCCTGGACGTGGTACGTCTTGTTCGCCTGCTTGTCGTTCACCGTCTGGTGCAGGTCGCCGATGTCGGTGCCGCCGGAGATGACGTACTTCAGCACCTTCTTCTTGGTGCCGTTGGCCGTCTTCACCTCGACGATGCCCTGGTAGTCGGCGCCCTTGAGGAGCAGGGAGCTGGCGTTCAGGTACCAGGGGTCGTCCGCCACCGGCACCTTGTTGTCGACGCCGCCCTCGTCCTCGGTGGCCACCGGGCAGTCCTTGGCGGAGGCGGACTCGCTCGCGGACGGGTCCGGCGTGGCGGTTCCGGCCGTGTCCCCAGCCGTCTTGGCCGCGTCTCCCGCCGTCTTGGCCGCGTCCCCCGCCGTCTTGGAGACGGTGCCGGCCGTCTTGGAGACGGTGTCGGTGGTGTCCTTGACCGTGTCCGTGGCCTTCTTCGCCGTGTCCTCGACGGTGTCGGAGACACCGCCGCCCGAGGAGGACGAGCCGGAGCCCGCGTCGGACGACGAGCCCGAGCCGGACGAGCCGGACGAGGACGCCGGCGACGAGGACTCGGAGGCGGAGGGCGTCGGGGTCGCGGTCGACGTGCCGGAGTCCTGGTGGCCGCCGGTGAGGATGTCACCGAGCGTGTCGCCGATGGTGTCGAGGACACCCCCGCCGCCCTGGGTCTGCGACGGCGTCGGCGTGGCCGTTTCGCCGCCCGGGGCCGAGCCCTGGTCGGCGGACCCGGAGTCGGAGCCGGAGGAGTCCGAGCCGGAGGAGTCCGAGCCGGAGGAGTCCGAGCCGGAGGAGTCCGAGCCGGAGGTCGCGGTCGGCTCGGGCGCGGTCTTGTCACCGGAACCCGCATCCGAGCCGGAGCCCGAGCCCGAATCCGAGCCCGAGCCCGAATCCGACGACGAGCTGCCGCCCGTGTCCCCGGCGTCCTGCGTGCCCTTGCCGTCGTCGCTCGCCGAGGGCGCCGGCGTGGCCGGTTCCTCGGACGTGCTCTGCGACGCGGACGGCGACGGCGAGGCCGAGGGGTCCTTGGAGTCGTCCAGCGCCTTGACGCAGTCCTTGTACTCGTCGGCCGTCAGACTCTTGGCCGACGTCGACGGGGACGGGGTGCCGTTGTTGTCGGCGAGGGCCAGCGAGGACGTGAAGCCCATGCCCATGAGCACGGCCGTGGGCATCGCCACGGAGGCTATGGCCTTGCCGGCCGGCATGTGGAACCTGGTGAAGAGCGGCTTCCTGGGGGCCGCGTGGCGTGGCCCGGTTCTCGCGCGGGACCCGTCCACATCGGTCCCGCGGGTCACCTCGTCAGCCGGCACTGTGCCTCCCGTTCGCCCCGTTGGCCGGGCTCGTTCCTGACAGGTCGTTCTCCCACGGCGCCTTGTACGGCCCGGCGGGGCTCGCGTCGCCCACCGGGTCCGTGCCCTGGTGCGGCACCGGAGCCGTTCCGGGGGCACCGCCCTCGTCCGGGGCGGCCTCGGCCGGCGGCTGCGCTTGCGGAGGCGCACCCGGCGCCCAGGCCACGGCCAACGCTCCACCGATCAGGGAGAGCAGGAAGCCCATGACGAAGCCGCCGAAGTTGGCCACGGGGATGGACACCAGTGCCAGCAGGATCGCGGCGACGCCCGCGAAGACGCGCACGTGCTTCTGGAACCAGAGGCTGATGCCCAGGACGATGAGCAGCACACCGATGATCAGGGATCCGGCTCCCGCGGTGGTCGACATCGCCAGCGTCAGGTGCCCGAGCTGGAGATGGGCGTACGGGAAGTACATGATCGGAAAGCCGCCGAGCATGACGAACAGACCGGCCCAGAACGGACGCGTGCCCCGCCAGGCGCGGAACTGCAGCCTCCGGCGGTTGAACTGACCGGGGACGGCGGCAGGAGTCTCGGCGCTCATGGAAAACAGCTCCCTGGTGCGGCGTTGCTGTGGTGGTGATGTGTGCCGCGTGTGAGGACGCGGCCGGAGTGGGGACGGGCGGGGGCGCCACCGGCTCCCCCGCCCGTCATCGAGTGCTTAGTAGCACTCCTTGACACCCGTCGACAGCGACATGTGAAGGCCGCTGAGCTTGAAGGTGCCGGCCGTGGTCGCCCACGCCGTCTGCTTCACGCCGACCAGCGTGGCCTTGTCGGCCTGCTGCGCGAAGCCGAAGGGGTTGGCCTGCTCACCGCCGCCCTTCATGCCCGGACCCTTGGAGGCGTCCTTGGCGGCCACACCGATGTCGATGTTCTCGAACGTCGCGTCGGCGTTGAGGTCGGCGACGTCGATGTAGATGTTGTCGGCCTGGACCTTGTCGTGGCCCTCGCCGCCGGCGCGCAGGATGAGGCTGACGTTGCCGAAGATCGGCACGTCCGGCGTGACGACGGACTGGCACAGGTTGGTGATCTCGGCGTGCTTGAACGCCGAGACGGCCACCGGGTGAGCCGTCTTCTTGCCGTCCATCGTGTAGCCGCTGTCGATGGCGCCGTACTGCTCGAAGCCGGTGCCGACGAGCTGGTCGGCGGACACCTTGAACGACTGGCCGGACACGCTGAACGAGGCGGCGAGAGCGCCCTGCGCGAGGGCGACACCTATACACGCCGTGGCGGCCACGCTGGGCACCATGACCACAGCGAACCGCTTCCATCTGGTCCCGCCACGCACCTGGGACTCCATATTTCCTCCTTCTCGGACGTACATCTCCTGGCCCGGACTCGCCCCAGTCGGTGCTCAGCCGGGCAGGGATGGGAGAAGTGCTACGTCCTCGGGAAGGAGAGCGCCCGTACCCGGAGGCGCGCATCGCGCCCGAATCACCGGCGATCACCCCCGAGCGACAACCACTGGTCGCGCCTGACACGCATCACGCACAACCTTGCTGGACAGGCTTCACCGGCCGGCGAAGACCCCCCTGCCCTAGACCCGGCGCCACTGCCGCCGGCTCTGCTCGGTGGGGACCCAGAGTCTCCCGTGACCCGACCGGATGCCGGGGTGCGGGAATGGACCGAGCGTCGCCGATCGTGGTGCATTCTCGCCCCGGACACAAGGGGGTTCGTTACTGGCTAGTAACGGCCGGATAACCGGAGGACGACCGGCCGGTCTCGGAGTGCGACCCTCGGTGGCAATCATGGGCAGAGCAAAGCCGTTGATCCCTGGACGAATCCAGACAGACCAACGGCTCTGATTTACTCCGAGTAACAGGAGTCGCGATTACCAAGATTTGGTAAAGCGCGGCCACCCTGGCGCCTTGTCGGCGAATCTTTCACCCCGGCATCACAAGCCGTGGCGTTTAGCGACTGGTCAGAACAACGCGCGCGCCAGCGCCCGGCGCGCCCCGATCACCCGCGGGTCCTCGGACCCCACGACCTCGAACAGCTCCAGCAACCGGAGCCGTACGGCGTCCCGGTCGTCGCCCGCCGTGCGCTGCACGGTCTCGATGAGCCGCCCGAAGGCGTCCTCGACATGACCGCCCACCAGGTCCAGATCGGCGGCGGCGATCTGCGCGGCGGCGTCCTTGGGCCGGTCGGCGGCCTCCTGACGCACCTTCTGCGGGTCCATACCCTGCACCCGCTGGAGCAACTCGGCCTGGGCCAGACCCAGTTTGGCCTCCGGGTGGGCCGGGTCGTCGGCCAGCACGTTCTGGTACGCCCGGACGGCCCCGCCCAGGTCGCCCGCGTCCAGCGCCTGCGCGGCGGCGTTCAGCGCCGCCTCGTGCGGACCCTCGACCGGCGCGGCCGCCGTGGCACCGCCCGGCTCGGCGTCCGGGTCGACGGCCAGACCGGTCAGCCCGAAGCGCTGCTCGGCGACCGTCACGAGCTGGTCCAGGGTCTGCCGGATCTGCTGCTCGTCGGCCGCCCCCTGGAAGAGCGGCAGCGCCTGGCCGGCGACGACGGCGAACACGGCCGGGATGCCCTGCACCCCGAACTGCTGCATCAGCATCTGGTTGGCGTCGACGTCGATCTTGGCGAGGAGGAAGCGCCCGTTGTACTCGACGGCCAGCCGCTCCAGGACCGGGCTCAGCTGCTTGCAGGGCTGACACCACTCGGCCCAGAAGTCGATGACGACGGGAACTTCGGCGGAGCGTTGCAGGACGTCCTGCTCGAACCCCGCCTCATCGACGTCGATGACGAGATCGGCCGGGGAGACGGCCCCCGTCCCGCCCTGCCGGGCGGCTTCGGCGCGCGTCTGCTCGGCCTTGGCCTTGGCCTCCTGGGCCGCCTTGACCGCGGCGAGATCGACGACACCGCTCATGGACATGTTCCGTGGCTGCATGCGTCTATCCTCCCCCGATCCCGCGCCTGAGTGAAAAAAGCGATGTGCGGCGCCGGGTCCCCACCCCACGCCTATCGGTCGTCGCCCGCGTACGTCCCTCGCGAGCTTTCGCTACGAGTCGTAGCGTAATACCAGGAGGACACCGCGCGGTACCACGCCTCGGTGATCTCCCTCACGACGCCACACGACCCGCCGGTTTATGGTCATGGGATGCAGAGCCGCACCCCCGCCAGCCGTACCGGACGCCCGCGCAGCGCGGCCGCCGACACCGCGATCCTGGCCGCGACCCGGGAGGCTCTGGTCGAGCTGGGCTGGTCCAAGCTCACGCTGGGAGATGTGGCGACGCGGGCGGGGGTCGCGAAGACCACCCTCTACCGCCGCTGGGCGGGCAAGAACGAGCTGGTCGTGGACGCGGTCGCGGAACTCTTCGACGAACTGGAACTGCCCGACCGGGGCAGCCTCGCCGCCGACATCGAGGGCGTGGTGCTCCAGTTCGCGGCCATCCTGGCCCGTCCGGAGGCGAAGAGCGGCCTGATGGCGGTGGTCGCCGAGTCCACCCGCGACGACGCGCTGCGCGAGCGCATCCGCGACTCCATCGTGGAGCGCCAGATGTGTCTGGTTCTGGAGGGCCGCGCGCGGGCCCAGCTGCGGGGCGAACTCCCCCCGGAGCCCGATCCGCGGGAGTCCGCCCGAACCGTGGACCTGATCTTCGACATGGTGGCGGGTGCGGTGGTCCACCGCACCCTGGTGAGCGGCAAACCGGCGGACGAGGAGTGGGTACGCGACTTCACCCGGGTCCTGCTGCTGGGCCTCTCCGGCGCCGCGGCGGACTGAGCCGGAGATCACCCGGACGGGGTACGCGGGTCGGCGGCCCGGGGGCAGCACGGCCGGACTGCTGGGAAACGGCACCGGCGGCCCGGCACGGGCGGACGCGGACCCGGACCCCCGGCGCCCCGTACAGGCGGACGCGGACCCGGGCCGTCCCCCCGGCGGGAAGCCGGAGGGACGCGCCGGTCGTGCGTCCCCCGTTCGCTCCGTTCGCCCTCAGAAGCCGGCCGGCTCCGTGTACACCCCCCACTCGTCCCGCAGCACCCCGCAGATCTCGCCCAGCGTGGCCTCGGCGCGGACGGCGTCCAGCATCGGCTCGATCATGTTCGCGCCCGACCGGGCGGCGGCCAGCATCCCGTCCAGCGCGGCACGCACCGCGGCCTCGTCCCGGGCGGCCTTGCGCTCGGCGAGCACCCGCACCTGCTCCCGCTCCACCTCGTGGCTGACCCGCAGGATCTCCAGGTCCCCGGTGACGGATCCGGTGGCCACGTTGACGCCGACGACCCGCTTCTCGCCCTTTTCCAGGGACTGCTGGTAGCGGAACGCCGACTCGGCGATCTCACCGGTGAACCAGCCGTCCTCGATCCCGCGCAGGATGCCGGAGGTGATCGGCCCGATCGGGTGCTGCCCGTCCGGGTGCGCCCGCAGGCCCCGCTCCTTGATCTGCTCGAAGATCTTCTCCGCGTCCGCCTCGATCCGGTCCGTCAGCTGCTCGACGTACCACGCGCCGCCCAGCGGATCGGCCACGTTGGCGACCCCGGTCTCCTCCATCAGCACCTGCTGGGTGCGCAGCGCGATCTCCGCGGCCTGCTCGCTCGGCAGCGCGAGGGTCTCGTCCAGGGCGTTGGTGTGCAGCGAGTTGGTGCCGCCGAGCACGGCGGCCAGCGCCTCCACGGCCGTACGCACCACGTTGTTGTACGGCTGCTGCGCGGTCAGCGACACACCGGCCGTCTGCGTGTGGAACCGCAGCCACTGCGCCTTGTCGCTCTTCGCGCCGTACACCTCCCGCATCCAGCGGGCCCAGATGCGCCGGGCCGCCCGGAACTTGGCGATCTCCTCGAAGAAATCCACGTGGGCGTCGAAGAAGAAGGACAGGCCGGGAGCGAACACGTCGACGTCGAGACCGCGGCTGAGCCCCAGCTCCACGTACCCGAAGCCGTCCGCCAGCGTGTAGGCCAGCTCCTGCGCGGCCGTGGCCCCGGCCTCGCGGATGTGGTAGCCGGAGACGGACAGCGGCTTGTACGCGGGGATGCCCGCCGCACAGTGCTCCATCAGGTCGCCGATCAACCGCAGATGGGGCTCCGGCTGGAAGAGCCACTCCTTCTGCGCGATGTACTCCTTGAAGATGTCGGTCTGGAGGGTCCCGTTGAGCACCCGCGGATCGACGCCCTGGCGCTCGGCGGCGACCAGGTACATGCAGAAGACCGGCACGGCCGGCCCGCTGATGGTCATGGAGGTGGTCACATCCCCCAGCGGGATGTCCTTGAAGAGCACCTCCATGTCGGCGGCCGAGTCGATGGCGACGCCGCAGTGCCCGACCTCGCCGAGCGAGCGCGGGTCGTCGGAGTCGCGCCCCATCAGCGTCGGCATGTCGAAGGCGACGGACAGGCCCCCGCCACCGGCGGCGAGGATCATCTTGTACCGCTCGTTGGTCTGCTCGGCGTTGCCGAAGCCGGCGAACTGCCTGATCGTCCAGGTACGCCCGCGGTAGCCGGTCGGATGCAGCCCGCGCGTGTAGGGGTACTCCCCCGGCCAGCCGATCCGCTCGAATCCCTCGTACGTGTCACCGGGCCGGGGTCCGTACACCGGCTCCACCGGGTCGCCGGAGAGCGTGGTGAAGTCCGCGTCGCGCTTGCGTGCGGCGTCGTAACGGGCCTGCCAGCGCCGGCGGCCCTCCTCGATGGCGTGAGCGTCCATGCCTTCGAATTTACTAGGACGTCCTAGTAAATGTCGATGGCTGACCGCCGTACGGCTTCCGTACGGCGGTCCGCGCTACGCCTTGGCGACGGCCGGGGACTGCTCGCCGGCCCGGGCGTCCAGCTCGCGGCTGATCGTCCGCTCGACGAAGAAGGCGGCGGTGGGGATGGTGCCCGCGAGCAGCACCCACAGCTGCTTGCCGACCGGCCACTTCGCCTTGGAGCCCAGGTCGAAGGCGAAGATCAGGTAGACGACGTACAGCCAGCCGTGGGCGATGGCGACGACCCGGGTGAAGTCGGCGGCACCGTCGACGTCCAGCCCGTACTTCGCGATCATGCTCAGGCACAGCAGCACCAGCAGGACACCGGTGGTGTAGGCCATCACGCGGTAGCGGGTCAGCACGCTCTTTTTCATGGAGTCGAGCGTAACCACCCGTTCCGGGAGATCTTGCCCCGGGTCACTCCTCGAAGTCGTGTGCCGAGATGCGCAGCGGACGGAGCATCGCGAAGATCTCCTGGCACTCCTCCGCGTCGTACGCCCCGAGTCCGAAATCCATGGCCATCAGGTCGCGGGTCGCCGCGTCGACCACCTCACGGCCCTTGGCGGTGATGACGGCGAGGGTGCCGCGGCCGTCGTTGGGGTTGGGGCGCTTGGCCACCAGCCCGGACTTCACCAGCCGGTCCACGGTGTTCGTCACCGACGTGGGATGCACCATCAGCCGCTCGCCGATCTTGGACATCGGCAGTTCCCCGGCCTTGGAGAAGGTGAGCAGCACCAGCGCCTCGTAGCGGGCGAACGTCAGCCCGTACGGTTTGACCACCGCGTCCACCTCGGCGAGCAGGATCTGGTGGGCGCGCATGATCGAGGTGATCGCCGCCATGGACGGCACCTTCCCCCAGCGCTGCTTCCAGAGTTCGTCGGCGCGCGCGATGGGGTCGAACGGGAGGCTGAGAGGCTTCGGCACGTCATCAGACCCTACCGGCCGGTCATATGCCGGTCAGCTCCGTCTCGGGTTTCGGTCACCGGCCGGATCCCCGCCGGCCGCCCGGACGGCGAGGGCGAGTCCGCAGGAACACAGGGTGCCGAGGGCGCCGGCGCCGGCCACGGCCGCCCGCACCCCCACCGCCTGCGCCGCCACCCCGGCCAGCGCCATCCCCACGCCCTGCACGGTCATCAGCCCGGCACTCAGCACGGTCATGGCCCGCCCGCGCAGCTCGTCCGGCACCGCCCGCACGAACCACTGGTCGAGTCCCAGGGTGTACGCCGAACCGGCTCCGGACACCAGCAGGAGCAGCAGGGACACGGCGAGCCCGGGGCGCAGGGCGTAACCGAGGTACGGCAGCAGGGACAGGCAGAGCAGCAAAAGCGCGAGGCGTTCCCGGGCCGAGGGCCGCAGCCGGGCGCCGGCGTACAGCTCGCCGGCCACGGTGCCGACGGGCAGGGCGCACATGAGCAGGCCGAGGCCGGCCGGACCGCTGCCGAGGCCGGCGGCGTACGGCGCGGCCAGGGCCTCGGGGACGACGGAGAACGCCGGCGGGACCCAGAAGAGGAGGAGCAGCAGCCGGATCCGGGGGTGGGCGAGCAGCGTCCGCAGGCCGGGCGGGGTGCCGGTCCGGCCGTGGGCGCGGGCGGGGCGGCGCCGGGTGCCGAGGCGGAGCAGGGCGGCCGAGGCGAGGAAGGTGCCGACGGTGATCAGAAGGGCGTGGCGGGGATTGACGGCGGTGAGGAGCAGTCCGCCGAGGCCGTAGCCGACGAGCAGGGCGCTCTGGGCGACGATCCGCAGCAGGGAGCGGCCGAGCACGAACAGGTCGCCGTCGCCGAGGACGTCGGCGAGGGTGGCCATGCGGGTTCCGGAGAAGACCGGGGAGACGACGGCGAGAAGGCAGCGCAGCGCGAGCAGGGCGCCGATGCCGGTGCCGGGGGCCGTCATCACGGCCACGCAGCCCGCGCAGACCAGGTCGCAGGCGACGAGCACCCGGCGGGCGGGGAAGCGGTCGGCGACGGGGGCGAGCAGCGTGCCGCCGAGGGCGTACGGCAGGAAGCCGAGGGCGAAGGTGAGCGCGCTCAGCAGGGGTGAGCCGGTGCGGTCGTAGACGAGGACGGAGAGGGCGACCTCGCTGACGATCACCCCGAGCATGGACAGGACGTGCGCGGCGAAGACGGCCCGGAACTCGGGCACGGCGAAGACACGGCCGTATCCGGCGGGGCGCGCCGGGGCCGACTGGGGCGGTGCGGACATGCGGGGCAGCGTGCCCGGTGCGGAAGGTCCCGCCGTAAAGTTTCGTCCTGGCCCGAATCTTCCGGCGCGGGCCCGTCGAGAGGCGACCTTGCCCTCGCCACGCGCTGTGCGGGGGCGGCCGTGCCCTCGCCGTGCGCTGTACGGGGGCGGCCGTGCCCTCGCCATGTGCTGTGCGGGGGCGACCATGCCCTCGCCGTGCGCTGTACGGGGGCGGCCGTGCCCTCGTGCCCGCGCCGTACCGTCTCGGCGACCGCGCTCGTGCCGGCGCGGCCCGCGCCCCACCGGTGCGCGAAGGGGCGGCGCGGGAGACGGTGCGTGTCCGGGGAGCGCGGGCCGCCATGGATCCTCAGCCGGGCCGACGGTCCCGGCCCGGCCCGTCAGGGAGGTGTTCGTGCCCTCGCTTCTCCGCTTCGGCGAGGACGACTTCCTGCGCTGCCGGTTCGCGGTGTCGCCGCTCTGGGAGACGCAGGAGGCGGTACGGACGCTGAAGCGTCCGGACCGGCACGGGTACCACGCCCCCTGGCTGCGGCGGATCCGTACGGCGGCGGCCGGTCTCGACCTCGCCGCGCTGTGGCTGCTGATGCCCCGGCGGGGACACTCGCCGGACTGGCTCGGTCCGCCGCCGCTCGGCCCGGCCGCCACGTTCGAGGAGGAGATCGCGGCCGTACGGGCGTCCGACCCCGAGGCGGCCCGCGAGGACACCGCCCGCTCGCTGGCCTGCACCCCGGGCGCGCCGGAGTCGGCGCTGGGCCGGGCCTGGCTGGCGGATCCGGTAGGGATGGTGCGGGAGCTGGCGGACGCCCTGGAGGAGGCCTGGCGGGTGCTGGTCGAGCCGGACTGGCCCCGGCTGCGGGTCCTGCTGGAGGCGGACGTGGCCTTCCACTCCCGGCGGCTGGCCGAGGTGGGGCTCGGCAGGCTGCTGCCGGAGCTGGACGCGCGGCTGTCCTGGAACGGCCGGACGCTGACGCTCGCGCGGCACGGCGAGTACGCCCGCGACCTCGGCGGCCAGGGGCTGGTGCTGATGCCGAGCGTGTTCTCGTGGCCGGACGTCGTCACCGGTTTCGAGCCCCCCTGGCAGCCCACGCTGGTCTACCCGGCCCGCGGCATCGCCGGCCTGTGGACCGCGGCCGGCGCCCGGGTCCCCGAGGCGCTGGTACGGCTGCTGGGCCGGAACCGGGCGGCGGTGCTGACCGCGCTGGACGAACCGGCGACGACGTCGGCGCTGGCGCACCGCCTGGGGCTGGCCGCGTCATCGGTGTCGGCCCACCTGACGGTGCTGCGCGACGCGGGCCTGCTGACCGCGCGGCGGTACGGCCACCATGTGCTGTACGAGCGGACGCCGCTGGGCGCGGCGCTGGCGTCGGGGGACTGACGGCCGCGCCGCGACGGGCTAACCGGCGAGGTGCCGCTCGACCGTCTCCACCTTGGAGGTGAGCCCGTCGGTCACTCCGGGCCGGATGTCGGCCTTGAGGACGAGCGAGACGCGCGGCGCCCGTGCCTCCACGGCGGCCACGGCCCGCCTGACGACGTCCATGACCTCGTCCCACTCACCCTCGATGGAGGTGAACATGGCGTCCGTGCGGTGGGGCAGACCCGACGCGCGGACCACGCGCACGGCGTCTGCGACGTACTCCCCCACGTCCTCACCGACACCGAGGGGCGTCACGGAGAAGGCGACGATCATGCGTTCACGACTCCTTCCTTGCGCGCACGGGCGGCGATGAGGGCGTCCTCGGCCTCGCGGCGCAGCTTGCGCTCGGCGAAGAAGCCGCCGGTGGGCAGCACCGAGAGGACGAAGTAGAGGGCCGCCGTCCGCAGCGGCCACTTGGTGCGGTTCCAGGCGTCCGCCCAGAAGATCACGTACAGGACGAACAGGACGCCGTGGACCGCGCCCATCACGGGGACCGCGTTGAAGTCCGTGGTCCGCTTCAGCACCGAGCAGACGAGCAGGATCAGGAAGGACACGGCCTCCGGGGCCGAGACCAGGCGGAGGCGGCGGAGGGCGGTGGCGGTCTTGATGTCCACGGGTCACCTTCGGGGGAGTAATCGTTTGTGAACGCACGCACAAGCGTCCCCCATTGTGGCAAACCCCGCCCCTAGGGGTCCGCTCAGGGTGGGTATCCACCCGTGGTCCCTGTTCCGTCCACCCGCCGGGCCGCTACTTTCCCAGCGTGGCGATGTTCCGACTCCAAGGGAGCAAGGTGCTCGCCGTCGACATGACCGGGGACGCCGTGAAGGCGAAGAACGGCTCGATGGTCGCGTACGACGGGCAGATGGCCTTCAAGAAGCTGAGCGGTGGCGGGGAGGGGCTGCGCGGGATGGTGACCCGGCGGCTCACCGGCGAGCAGATGACGGTGATGGAGGTGAAAGGACACGGAACCTGCTGGTTCGCGGACCGGGCGTCCGAGATCAACCTGGTCGGCCTCCGGGGGGACAAGCTGTACGTCGAGGCGGGCAATCTGCTGGCGACGGACGGGGGGCTGCGGACGGGGACGACGTTCACGGGCCTGCGCGGGGCCTCGCAGGGCAACGGCCTGTTCACGACGACCGTGGAGGGGCACGGCCAGGCCGCGATCATCTCCGACGGACCGGCGGTCGTCCTGCGGGTGAGCCCGCAGTACCCGCTGATCGTCGACCCGGGCGCGTACGTCGCCCACCAGGGCGACGTACGGCAGTCCCTCCAGTCCGGCGTGACGTTCCGCACCCTCCTCGGAGAGGGCGGCGGCGAGGCCTTCCAGATCCGCTTCGAGGGCGACGGGCTGGTCTACGTGCAGCCGAGCGAGCGGAACACGATCGCGGGGGACCTGTGAGATGACCTTCCGAGAGATCAACTCCAAGATGGTCGAGGCGACGGTGCTGCCGGGGCAGCGGCTGTTCAGCCAGCGCGGGGCGATGCTCGCCTACAAGGGGGACGTCTCCTTCACCCCCAACGTCCAGGGCGGCCAGGGCGGGCTGATGTCCATGCTCGGTCGCCGGGTGGCCGGCGAGGCGACCGCGCTGATGACGGTGGAGGGCAGCGGTACGGTCCTCTTCGGGCACGGCGGCCACCACGTCCATGTGATCGCACTGTCCGGGGACACGCTCCACGTGGAGGCCGACCGGCTGCTCGCCTTCGAGGGCACCCTGCGGCAGGGCACGATGTTCATGGGTTCGCAGGGCGGCGTCATGGGCCTGGTGCGAGGGCAGGTCACCGGGCAGGGCCTGTTCACGACGACCCTCCAGGGGCAGGGCTCGGTGGCGGTGATGGCGCACGGCGGTGTCTTCGAGATCCCGGTCACCCCGCAGCGCCCCGTCCATGTCGACCCGCAGGCCTACGTCGCCCACCACGGCGACCTCCGCAACAGGCTGTCCACCGCACTCGGCTGGCGCGACATGGTGGGCCGGGGCTCGGGCGAGGCCTTCCAGCTGGAGCTGAGCGGCAACGGCACGGTCTACGTCCAGGCGTCGGAGGAGAAGCTGTGAGCACCTACGGAACCCCGGGCGCCGGGCCGGTCGTCCACGACCCGATGACACTGCCCACCGACGACAACGTGAACGCGTACACGTTCTGCGTGGAGCTCAAGAGCGGGCAGTGGTTCCTCCAGAAGGGGAAGATGATCGCCTTCTACGGGGCGATCGAGTTCAACGGCATCGGGCACGGCCGACTCGACCGACTTGTCCGTACGTCGTTCCATTCGCCACTGCACGCGAGCGACTGGGTCGTGGCGGAGGGCTCGGGCAAGATGCTGCTGGCCGACCGGGCCTTCGACGTCAACTCCTACGACCTGGACGACGGGAACTTGACCATTCGCGCGGGCAACCTGCTCGCTTTTCAGCCAAGTCTCGCGCTGAAACAATCGATCGTGCCGGGTTTTCTGACCCTTATCGGAACCGGAAAGTTTGTGGCCGCATCTAACGGTCCGGTGGTGTTCATGGAACCTCCGATCCGGGTCGACCCTCAGGCGCTCGTCGGGTGGGCCGACTGCCCGTCCCCGTGCCATCACTACGACCACGGGTATCTGTCGGGTGTACTGGGCGGACTGCGTGCGATGACGGGCTTCGGCGGGGTCTCCGGCGAGGAGCACCAGTTCGAGTTCGTGGGCGCCGGGACGGTCCTGCTCCAGTCGACGGAGACCCTCATGGCGGAGCCGGCGACGGGGGTCGTTCCGGCCGAGCCGGGGGTGCCCGGCGGTGGCGGAACGGCACCGGGTGGACACGGTCCGCAATCGTCGGGCGTACCGCGCCTTCCCGGACAGCTGGGAGACCTCCAGCGTCGCTTCGGGCTGTGAGCGGTAGTCTGCGGAGTGTGACGTCGAACGCGTGCGCACTGTCACACCACCCGAAGTAGTTCGTCATTCAACTTCTTAGGTAGACTTCATTCATGGAGACCGAGACGGCCACGCGCTGGCTGACCGATGCGGAGCAGTGCGCCTGGCGCACCCACCTGGAGGTCAACAGGCTGTTGACGTACCAGCTCGAAAAAGATCTGCAGCCGTTCGGCCTGACAATGAACGACTACGAGATCCTGGTGAACCTGTCCGAGTCGGAAGACGTGCGGATGCGGATGAGCGACCTGGCCTCCGCCACCCTCCAGTCCAAGAGCCGGCTCTCGCACCAGATCACGCGTATGGAGAACGCGAACCTGGTGCGCCGCGAGAACTGTGACACCGACCGGCGGGGACTGTACGCCGTGCTCACCGACCACGGCATGGAGACGATGCAGAAGGTCGCGCCGCACCACGTGGCATCGGTGCGCCGGCACTTCATCGACCTGCTGTCCCCGGACGCCCTGACGGAACTGGACAAGGCCCTCAAGCCGATCGCCGACCATCTGCGCGGGCAGCGGGGACGTCCCTAGGCGCGGGCAGCGGGGACGTCCCTGGGGCCGGCACGGCCGGGGCACACCGGCGGCGCCAAGGCGCCTCCTCCCACGGAGGGGGCGTCCCGGCGACGCCCGACCACGAGCACGCCCGACCACCGGCACGCGCGTCCACCAGCACGCGCGTCCGCGAGCGCTCCGACCATGAGCACTTCGACCGCGGGTGTTCTCAGCCGCGAGTGTCCGACGGGACGCGGGAGACCGCGCGCCCGGCCCGACCCCCGGTCGCGGACAGCGCGGACAGCGCCGCCAGCAGCGCGATGGCGCCCGTCAGGGTGAAGCAGGCCACCAGCGGAACATGCCCGACCAGCAGCCCCGCCCCCGCCGCTCCCGCCGAACCCCCGGCGTTCACCGCCGTGTTCACCCACGCCCCCGCCCGTGTCCGGTCCTCCTGCGCCGAGAGTTCGTCGGCCCAGAGGTACGCCGTCGTCAGAGCGGGAGCGACGAACGCTCCGGTGCAGGCCATCGCCGGCGCGAGGACCCACAGCCCGGGCGCCTGGCCCGCCGCCGTGATCGTCAGGCCGAGACCCGCCGCGAACCAGCACAGCCGCACCCGCGCCGGCACCCGCCACCGCATCGCACCGTTGACCAGGCCACCGACCGCGCTGCCCGCAGAGAGCGCGGCCAGGATCCAGGGCACGAGGCCGGGGTCGTAGGAGCGCTCGGTCGCGAAGGCCGGCACCAGCAGCTCGACCCCGCTGAGGGCCAGCCCCACGCCCAGGGCCACGGCGACCGGGGACAGCAGGCCCCGGACGCCTCCGCGCCGCTCCCGGCGGGACACGGCACGCGGGCCCGGCACCACCGGCGACGTCACGAACGCCCAGGTGCCGCCCACCACCAGCACCGCGCTCAGCAGGATCCCGGACGCCGGCGGCGCGAAGCCCATCAGGGCCCCGACCAGCACAGGCCCGGAGACGAAGAGCAGTTCCTCCGCCACCCCGTCCAGGCTGTACGCCCGCTGCAACAGGTCCCGGTCCGGGAGGAGTTCGGCCCACAGGGCGCGCATCGTCGGCCCCAGCGGCGGCGCGCACGCGCCGGCCAGGGCCGCCGTGGCCGCGACGGCCGCGGGCGGCGCTCCGGGGCGCCAGGTCAAGGCCGCCAGGACGCACAGCAGCGTGCCGTACAGCGCCGCCATGGGCAGCAGGGCGCGGCGCGGACCGTGGCGGTCGATCAGGGACGCCCGGAACGGCATCAGGAGCACCGTCGCCGCCCCGAACAGGGACATCACCACACCGGAGACGGCGTACGAGCCGGTCGCGCGGGTGACGGAGAGCATGACGGCCAGGGCGACCGTGCCGTAGGACAGCCGGGCGGTCAGGGCGGAGACGAAGGCGCGGCGCGCGTGCGGGACGCGCAGGACGGCGGCGTACGAAGGCCGCGAAGAGGCATGTGCGGACACGCGGATGTTCCTCGGGAAGAGGCGGAAGAGGGGACACCGAGGGACGCGGTGGCCGTACTTCCGGCCCCGCGATCCGGGGTGCGCTCTACGCCGATACGGGGAACATGCCGGTCAACCTAGCAGGGGGATCCCCCCGCGGCGACCCTCAGCCCTCGGTCAGCCCGGCCACCAGTTCGTCCGCCGCGCGGTACGGGTCCAGCTCGCCCGCGACGATCCGCTCGGCGAGGGCACTGAGCCGGCGGTCGCCGTGCAGGTCGCCGATGCGTTCGCGCAGCGCGGTGACGGCGATGGTCTCCACCTCGCGGGCCGCTCGGGAGCGGCGGCGCTCGGCCAGCACTCCGCGCTCCTCCATCCACGCGCGGTGCTTCTCCAGGGCCTCCACGACCTCGTCGACGCCCTCCGCGCGGGCCGCGACCGTCTTGACGATGGGCGGGCGCCAGTCGCCGGGGCCGCGGGACTCGCCCAGACCCAGCATGTGGTTCAGCTCGCGGGCGGTGGCGTCGGCGCCGTCCCGGTCGGCCTTGTTGACGACGTAGACGTCACCGATCTCGAGGATCCCGGCCTTCGCCGCCTGGATGCCGTCGCCCATACCGGGGGCCAGCAGCACCACGCTCGTGTCCGCCTGGGAGGCGATCTCCACCTCCGACTGGCCCACGCCGACCGTCTCGACCAGGATCACGTCGCAGCCCGCCGCGTCGAGCACGCGGATGGCCTGCGGGGCGGCCCAGGCCAGGCCGCCGAGATGGCCCCGGGTGGCCATCGAGCGGATGTAGACGCCGGGGTCGGAGGCGTGGTCCGACATCCGGACGCGGTCGCCGAGCAGGGCGCCGCCGGAGAACGGCGACGAGGGGTCGACGGCCAGGACGCCGACCCGCCTGCCCTGCTTGCGGTACGCGGTGACGAGCGCGGAGGTGGAGGTGGACTTGCCGACGCCGGGCGAACCGGTGAGGCCCACCACGTAGGCGTTGCCGGTCAGCGGGGCCAGTGCCGCCATGACCTCCCGCAGTTGCGGGGACGCCCCCTCCACCAGGGAGATCAGCCGGGCCACGGCCCGCGGCCGGCCTTCCCTGGCCTGGGCCACCAGAGAGGAGACGTCCTGCATCAAACAGCTCCGTTCACTTCAACGACGTACCTACGGCTACACCGGGGGAAACTCAGGCCTTCGGCACCCGCACGATCAGTGCGTCGCCCTGGCCGCCGCCACCGCACAGCGCGGCCGCGCCGACACCGCCGCCGCGCCGCTTGAGTTCGAGCGCCAAGTGGAGCACGAGACGGGCGCCGGACATGCCGATCGGGTGACCCAGGGCGATCGCACCACCGTTCACGTTCACCTTTTCGGTGGAAACACCGAGGTCCTTCATTGACTGCGCGGCGACCGCGGCGAAGGCCTCGTTGATCTCGATGAGGTCGAGGTCGGAGACGTCCAGGCCCTCCTTCTTCAGGGCGTGCTGGATGGCGTTGGACGGCTGGGACTGGAGGCTGCTGTCCGGTCCGGCCACGTTGCCGTGCGCGCCGATCTCGGCGAGCCACTCGAGGCCCAGCTCCTCGGCCTTGGCCTTGCTCATCACGACCACGGCCGCCGCACCGTCCGAGATCTGCGAGGAGGTGCCCGCCGTGATCGTGCCCTCCTTGCCGAACGCCGGGCGCAGCTTGCTCAGGGTCTCCACGGTGGTGTCGCCGCGGATGCCCTCGTCCTTGCTGAACAGCACCGGGTCGCCCTTGCGCTGCGGGATCTCCACCGGGGTGATCTCGGCCTCGAACAGGCCGTTCTTCTGCGCGGCGGCGGCCCGCTGCTGGGACAGGGCGGCGATCTCGTCCTGCTCGGCGCGGCCGATACCGAGGCGGGTGTTGTGCTTCTCGGTGGCCTCGCCCATCGGGATGTTCTCCCACGGGTCGGTCAGGCCGTCGTGGGCCATCGTGTCGAGCATCTGGACGGCGCCGTACTTGAAGCCCTCGCGGGACTTCGGCAGCGCGTGCGGGGCGTTGGTCATGGACTCCTGGCCGCCCGCCACGACGATGTCGAACTCGCCCGCGCGGATCAGCTGGTCCGCGAGCGCGATCGCGTCCAGGCCGGACAGACACACCTTGTTGACGGTGAGCGCCGGGACGTTCATCGGGATACCGGCCTTGACCGCGGCCTGGCGGGCCGGGATCTGGCCCGCCCCGGCCGTCAGCACCTGGCCCATGATCACGTACTGCACCTGGTCGCCGCCGATCCCCGCACGGTCGAGGGCGGCCTTGATCGCGAAGCCGCCGAGGTCGGCTCCGGAGAAGGACTTCAGCGAGCCCAGCAGCCGCCCCATGGGCGTCCGGGCGCCCGCGACGATCACCGAGCTGGTCGTTCCAGAAGACATGAGGTGCGATCCCCTTCCAGCTACGCAGAGCCGAGGAGTGAACGAGGGTTTACTTCGAATGTACTGATCGGTCGAGCACGGCGTCACCGGCCTGCCGGTGTGATCGCGCGCACGTTGCGTAACCACCGCGGGAGCGCTGCACTGAATCCATGCTGACGCGAATCGACCACATCGGGATCGCCTGCCACGACCTCGACGCGACCGTTGAGTTCTACCGGGCCACGTACGGCTTCGAGGTGTTCCACACCGAGGTCAACGAGGAACAGGGCGTGCGCGAGGCCATGCTCAAGATCAACGAGACGTCCGACGGCGGCGCCTCCTACCTCCAGCTGCTGGAGCCGACCCGTGAGGACTCGGCGGTCGGCAAGTGGCTCGCGAAGAACGGCGAGGGCGTCCACCACATCGCTTTCGGCGCGGCGGACGTGGACGGCGACTCCGAGGAGATCCGCGGCAAGGGCGTACGCGTGCTGTACGACGAGCCCCGGCGCGGTTCGATGGGGTCGCGGATCACCTTCCTGCACCCCAAGGATTGCCATGGTGTCCTGACAGAACTGGTCACTTCGGCCCCGGTTGAGTCGCCCGAGCACTGACCCCCGTACATAAGGGCCGGTAGGGTTGGGGGCGGTCGTCCCTCGAAACGGGACGACCGCATGCCGGGGTCCGGGTTTCGGGGGACGAGCGTCGGGGCAGCAGCCCGTGCTCCGCCGTTGATCTGACACCATTCCCCGGGGGCCCCGTTCGGCGGATGGACGGAGCTCGTTGGAGAAGCTGACCAGGGGACGGATGGGACCGCGCAGTGCGGGGCTACGAGAGCCAGGAGCGAGAGCCGGCGGCTGACGTCGACCACCTCTCTCGGTTCGAGGCCGAGATGAAGCGGCTGAGGACCGAGCGGGAAAAGGCGATCCAGCACGCCGAGGACCTCGGCTACCAGGTCGAGGTGCTGCGCGCCAAGCTGCACGAGGCGCGCCGCACCCTCATGACCCGGCCCGCCTACGACGGCGGTGACATCGGCTACCAGGCCGAGCAGTTGCTCCGCAACGCCCAGATGCAGGCCGAGCAGCTGCGCCAGGACGCCGAGCGGGAGCTGAGCCAGGCCCGCGCGCAGACCCAGCGCATCCTCCAGGAGCACGCCGAGCAGGCCGCCCGGCTCCAGGCCGAGCTGCACCAGGAGGCGGTGACCCGGCGCCAGCAGCTCGACCAGGAGCTGGCCGAGCGCCGCTCCACGGTCGAATCGCACGTCAACGAGAACGTGGCCTGGGCCGAGCAGCTGCGCGCCCGTACCGAGCAGCAGGCCCGCAGGCTGCTGGACGAGTCCCGCGCGGAGGCCGAGCAGGCGATGGCCGCCGCCCGCGCCGAGGCCGAGCGGCTGACCCGGGAGGCCCGCGAGCGGCTCCAGGCCGACGCCGAGGCGGCCCGCGCGGAGGCCGAGCAGCTCCTGCGCCGCGCCCGCACGGACGCCGAGCGGCTGCTGAACGCCGCCTCCACTCAGGCCCAGGAGGCCACCGAGCACGCCGAGCAGCTGCGCACGGACGCGGTCGGCGAGTCGGACGCCGCCCGCCGCCAGGCCGCCGAGCTGAGCCGGGCCGCCGAGGAGCGGATGACGGCGGCGGAGGAGGCGCTGCGCAAGGCGCAGGCCGAGGCCGAGAAGCTCCAGACCGAGGCCAAGGAGGCCGCCGCCAAGGCCCTCGCGAGCGCCGAGGCCGCCAACGAGACGCGCACGCGCACGGCGAAGGAGCAGGTCGCCCGGCTGGTCGAGGAGGCCACCAAGGAGGCCGAGCACACCAAGTCCGAGGCCGAGCAGCTGATCGCCGACGCCCGCGCCGAGGCCGAGAAGATCGTCGCCGAGGCCGCCGAGAAGGCCCGCTCGGTCACCGCCGAGGAGACGGCCGGCCAGCTGTCCAAGGCCGCCAAGACCGCCGAGGACGTGCTCAACAAGGCGTCGGAGGACGCCCAGAAGACCACCAGGGCCGCCGCCGAGGAGGCCGAGCGGATCCGCAGGGAGGCCGAGACCGAGGCGGACCGGCTGCGCGCCGAGGCGCACGACATCGCCGAGCAGCTCAAGGGCGCGGCCAAGGACGACACCAAGGAGTACCGCGCCAAGACGGTCGAGCTCCAGGAGGAGGCCCGCCGGCTGCGCGGCGAGGCCGAGCAGCTGCGCGCCGACGCGGTCGCCGAGGGCGAGTCGATCCGCGCCGAGGCCCGCCGCGAGGCCGTCGCGCAGATCGAGGAGGCGGCCAAGTCCGCCGAGGAGCTGCTGGCCAAGGCCAAGGCGGACGCCGACGAGCTGCGCAAGACCGCGACCACGGACAGCGAGAAGGTCCGCACCGAGGCCATCGAGCGCGCCACCGGCCTGCGCCGGCAGGCCGAGGAGACCCTGGAGCGGGCCCGCAAGGAGGCCGAGCGGCTGCGCGCCGAGGCCGCCGAGCAGGCCGAGACGACGACCTCGGACGCCGAGAAGGCCGCCCGGGAACTGCGCCGGGAGACCGAGAAGGCCGTCGAGGCCCGCCGTGCAGAGGCCGCCGCGGAGCTGACCCGTCTTCAGACGGAGGCGCAGGACCGGCTGGCGTCGGCCGAGCAGGCGCTGACCGACGCCCGCGAGGAGGCCGCCCGGATCCGCCGGGAGACCGCCGAGGAGGCCGAGCGGCTGCGCACGGAGTCCGCCGAGCGGATCCGCACGCTCCAGCAGCAGGCCGAGGCCGAGGCCGACCGGCTGCGTACCGAGGCCGCGTCCGACGCGTCCGCCTCCCGCGCCGAGGGCGAGGCCATCGCCGTACGGCTGCGGTCCGAGGCCGCCGCCGAGGCGGAGCGGCTGAAGGTGGAGGCCCAGGACACCGCCGACCGGGTGCGCGCGGAGGCGCAGGCCGCCGCCGAGCGGCTGGGTGCCGAGGCGTCCGAGACGCTGGCCGCCGCGCAGGAGGAGGCCGCCCGGCGCCGCCGCGAGGCCGAGGAACTCCTCGGCTCCGCCCGTGAGGAGGCCGGCCAGGAGCGGCAGCGGGCCCGCGAGCAGAGCGAGGAGCTGCTGGCCTCCGCCCGCAAGCGGGTCGAGGAGGCACAGACCGAGGCGACCCGGCTGGTGGAGGAGGCCGACCGGCGCGCCACGGAGATGGTCGCCGCCGCCGAGCAGCACGCCCAGCAGGTCCGGGACTCCGTCGCCGGGCTGCACGAGCAGGCACAGGACGAGATCGCCGGGCTGCGCTCGGCCGCCGAGCACGCGGCGGACCGGACGAAGCGGGAGGCCCAGGAGGAGGCGGACCGGGTCCGCTCCGACGCCTACGCCGAGCGGGAGCGGGCGAGCGAGGACGCCTCCCGGATCCGGCGCGAGGCGAACGAGGAGTCGGAGGCCGCCAAGGCGCTGGCCGAGCGTACGGTCGCGGAGGCGATGGCGGAGTCCGAGCGGCTGCGCGCGGACGCGGGCGAGTACGCCCAGCGGGTGCGCACCGAGGCGTCGGACGCGCTCGCCGAGGCCGACCAGGCGGCCGCTCGTACCCGGGCCGACGCCCGCGAGGACGCCAACCGCATCCGTTCCGACGCGGCCACCCAGGCCGACACGCTCATCACCGAGGCCCGCAACGAGGCCGAGCGGCTCCAGACGGAGACGGTCGCGGAGGCCGACCGGGTGCGCACCGAGGCACTCACCGAGGCGGAACGGCTCCAGACGGAGACGGTCGCGGAGGCCGACCGGGTGCGCACCGAGGCACTCACCGAGGCGGACCGGGTCCGCGCGGAGGCGGTGGCCGGCGCCGAGCAGCTCATCGGGGAGGCCACCGGCGACGCCGAACGGCTGCGCGCCGAGGCCGCCGAGACCGTGGGCTCCGCCCAGCAGCACGCCGAGCGGGTACGGGCGGACGCCGAGCGCCTCAAGGCGGACGCGGAGGCCGAGGCCGAACGGCTCGTCAACTCCGCGCGCGAGGAGGCCGAGCGCACCCTCGACGAGGCCCGCAAGGACGCCAACAAGCGGCGCTCCGAGGCGGCCGAGCAGGTCGACACGCTCATCACGGAGACCACGGCCGAGGTCGACAAGCTGCTCGGCGAGGCGCAGGAGCAGGCGCTGAAGACCACCGCGGACGCCGAGTCGCAGGCCGACACGATGGTCGGCGCGGCCCGCAGCGAGGCCGAGCGGATCGTGTCCGAGGCGACCATCGAGGGCAACTCGCTGGTGGAGAAGTCCCGTACGGACGCGGACGAGCTGCTGGTCGGCGCGCGCCGGGACGCCACCGCGATAAGGGAGCGCGCGGAGGAGCTGCGCGACCGCATCACCACCGAGATCGAGGAGCTGCACGAGCGGGCCCGCCGCGAGGCCGCCGAGACGATGAGGTCCACCGGCGACCGCTGCGACGCGCTCATCAAGGCCGCCGAGGAGCAGCTGGAGAAGGCCCAGGCGAAGGCCAAGGAGCTGGTCTCGGACGCGAACTCCGAGGCGGGCAAGGTGCGCATCGCCGCGGTCAAGAAGGCGGAGGGCCTGCTGAAGGAGGCCGAGCAGAAGAAGGCCAGCCTGATCAAGGAGGCCGAGGAGCTGAAGGCGGAGGCGATCCGCGAGGCCCGGCGCACGGTCGAGGAGGGCAAGCGGGAGCTGGAGATCCTGGTGCGCCGGCGCGAGGACATCAACGCCGAGATCTCGCGGGTCCAGGACGTCCTGGAGGCGTTGGAGTCCTTCGAGGCGCCTGGGTCCGGCAAGGACAACGGGGTCAAGGCGGGCGCCACGGTGGGCGCCCCCCGTTCGGGTGGCAAGGCGTCAGAGGGCTAGCGATCCGGGTAGGTTCCGGTGTCTTCTGGGGGCTTTGTCTGGCTCCTTGGCAAGCCGTCCGACGGTCGGCCACCCAAAAGAGGTGCCATTCTCCAGATCAAAACCGTATCCACTCGATGACACACCGCTTCGGCCCCTAGGATTCCCTTATCACCTCACCGGTCTCATTGACAGGAACCCCATGAGCGACACTTCCCCCTACGGCTTCGAGCTTGTGCGGCGTGGGTACGACCGCGCTCAGGTGGACGAACGTATCTCCAAGCTCGTCTCCGACCGTGACAGCGCTCTCTCCCGCATCACCGCCCTGGAGAAGCGCATCGAGGAGCTGCACCTCGAGACGCAGAACGCCCAGGCTCAGATCACGGATGCCGAGCCGTCGTACGCGGGTCTCGGCGCACGCGTCGAGAAGATCCTGCGCCTGGCCGAGGAAGAGGCCAAGGAGCTGCGTGAGGAGGCCCGGCGCGCGGCCGAGCAGCACCGCGACCTCGCCGAGTCGGCGGCCCAGCAGGTCCGCAACGACGCCGAGTCGTACGCGGCCGAGCGCAAGGCCAAGGCCGAGGACGAGGGCGTCCGGATCGTCGAGAAGGCGAAGGGCGAGGCCTCCCAGCTGCGTGCCGAGGCGCAGAAGGACGCGCAGTCCAAGCGCGAGGAGGCGGACGCCCTCTTCGAGGAGACCCGCGCCAAGGCCGCTCAGGCCGCCGCCGACTTCGAGACGAACCTGGCCAAGCGCCGCGAGCAGTCCGAGCGCGACCTGGCCTCCCGTCAGCAGAAGGCCGAGAAGCGCCTCGCCGAGATCGAGCACCGGGCCGAGCAGCTGCGCCTGGAGGCGGAGAAGCTGCGCACCGACGCCGAGCGCCGGGCCCGCCAGACGGTGGAGACCGCGCAGCGCCAGGCCGAGGACATCGTGGCCGACGCCAACGCCAAGGCCGACCGGATCCGTTCGGAATCCGAGCGGGAGCTGGCGGCGCTCACCAACCGCCGTGACAGCATCAACGCCCAGCTGACGAACGTCCGCGAGATGCTCGCCACGCTGACCGGTGCCGCGGTGGCCGCGGCCGGCACGTCGACCGACGACGAGCCGATCTCCCGGGGCGTTCCGGCCCAGCAGTCCCGGTAGGCCAGCGGTCCCGCGAGCCGGGACGGCCGTACGACACCGCGAGGGCGGTGGGATCCGGTCCCACCGCCCTTTTCGCGTGCGCGGCGGCCTCCGCGTGCCGACGTAGCGTGGAAGGAGCAGGGGGACCCGGGCCGGCCGGTTACGTGGCCGGCCCGCCCGACCGGGAAGGGGACCCGCATGTCCGTCACCGGCCAGTCCCTCGAGGACGCCATCCTCGGGCTGCTCGACCGGCGGGCCCCGGGCGCGTCGGTGTGTCCCTCCGAGGTCGCCCGCGCGGTCCACGGGTGCGCGGACGAGGGGTGGCGCGAGCTGATGGAACCCGTCCGCCGGGCCGCGGCCCGGCTCGCCGCCGAGGGGCGGGTGGAGATCACCCGGCACGGCTCTCCCGTGGACCCCGACCGGGCCCGCGGTCCCGTCCGGATCCGCCGCAGCACCTGACCCGGACCCTCGCGCGGCGCGGCGAACGCGACCGGTGATCCGCAGGGCGTCCAAGGGGTCCGTCCGGAGGCCGGCGTCAGCGGTGTGCGGACCGCTCCTGCCCGCGCCCGCGCGGCGACCCGGGCCGGCCGCTCGGGTCGCAACCGGCCCGGCCGCTCGAGTGGCAGGGCCCCGGACCGCGTCCTAGCGTGGCCGCATGATCGAGCTGGAGGGTCTGACCAAGCGGTACGGCGACAAGGTGGCGGTCGACAACCTCACCTTCTCGGTCGGGCCGGGCCTCGTGACGGGGTTCCTCGGACCCAACGGCGCCGGCAAGTCGACGACCATGCGGATGATCCTCGGGCTCGACCACCCCACCGCCGGCGACGTCCGGATCGACGGCCGGCACTACGACCGGCTCAAGGACCCGTTGACCTGCATCGGCGCCCTGCTCGACGCCAAGGGGGTGCACGGCGGCCGCAGCGCCTACAACCACCTGCTGTGCCTCGCGCAGAGCAACGGGATCCCGCGGAGCCGGGTGGCGCAGGTGCTGGAGACGGTCGGTCTGACCGCGGTGGCCCGGAAGAAGGCGAAGGGGTTCTCCCTGGGCATGGGCCAGCGGCTGGGCATCGCCGGGGCGCTGCTCGGGGACCCGCGGATCCTGATGTTCGACGAGCCGGTGAACGGGCTCGACCCGGAGGGCATCCACTGGATCCGGACCCTGATGAAATCGCTCGCCGCGCAGGGCCGGACGGTGTTCGTGTCGAGCCATCTGATGAGCGAGATGGCGCTGACCGCCGACCACCTGGTGGTCATCGGGCAGGGGCGGCTGCTCGCGGACACCTCGATGGCCGACTTCATCCAGGCGAACTCCCGGTCGTACGTCCGGATCCGCTGCCCGCAGCGCGAGCGGCTGCTCGACGTGCTGCACCAGGCCGGGATCACGGTCGTGGAGGCGGGCGGCGAGGCGCTGGAGGTGGCGGGCGGCAAGGCCGAGCAGATCGGTGAGCTGGCCGCTCGGTACGGGCTCGTGCTGCACGAGCTGAGCCCGCGGCAGGCATCGCTGGAGGAGGCGTTCATGCAGCTGACGGCGGAAGCGGTGGAGTACCACGCGCAGCCCGGTCCGGGTCCCGGCCCGCAGGACTGGGGTGCGGGCTGGAAGGGGGCGTGAGCATGGCCGCGGTCCAGGTCGTCCGCTCCGAGTGGACCAAGATCCGGTCGGTGGCGTCCACGGTGTGGACGCTGTCGCTGGCCCTGGTGGTCACCGTCGCCCTCGGGATGCTGATCTCCGCGCTGTCGAACAGCCAGTACGAGAACATGCCCGTGCGCGAGCAGCTCTCCTTCGACCCCACGGTGATCAGTTTCGCGGGCATGACGCTCGGCCAGCTGGCGATGATCGTGTTCGGGGTGCTGGTGGTCTCGAACGAGTACAGCACCGGCATGATCCGCCTCTCGCTGGCCGCCGTGCCGCAGCGCGGCACCTTCCTGTTCAGCAAGGTGGCGGTGGCCACGGCGCTCGCGCTGCTGGTCGGCATGGTCACCAGCTTCGCCGCGTTCTTCCTCGGTCAGGCGATGCTCGGCTCCCACCGGGCCGGCATCGGGGACCCGGGTGTGCTGCGCGCGGTGTTCGGCGGCGGGCTGTACATGACGCTGATCGCGATGTTCTCCATGGGGGTCGCCGCGATGCTGCGCTCGCCGATGCTCTCCCTCGGCATCCTGATGCCGTTCTTCTTCCTGATCTCCAACATCCTCGGCAACGTCGACGCGACGAAGAAGATCGGCCGGTTCCTGCCGGACCAGGCGGGCAGCCGGATCATGCAGGTGGTGCCGCGCGTCGGCGACGACACGCCCTACGGCCCCTGGACCGGGCTCGGGATCATGGCGCTGTGGGTGATCGCCGCGCTGACGGGCGGTTACGTCCTCCTCAGGCGCCGGGACGCACAGTAGACCTGACGTCACCACGAGTAGTGCTTTGGCTTTACCCTCTCTTGGGCGGAACCGTCAGCGCCTCGATATCCTCCTAACCCTTACGGGGGCGTGTGCCCCGCTGTCCTGAACCTTTCGATGGGTGCGGAGCATGATCGAGGCTGTCGGCCTGACCAAGCGCTACGGCGACAAGACCGCCGTGTACAACCTTTCCTTCCAGGTGCGGCCAGGGGCCGTGACCGGCTTCCTCGGGCCCAACGGCTCGGGCAAGTCCACGACGATGCGGATGATCCTCGGGCTGGACAACCCCACGTCCGGGTCGGTCACCATCGGCGGCTACCCCTACCGCAAGCTGCCCAACGCCCCTCGGCAGGTCGGCGCGCTGCTCGACGCCAAGGCCGTGCACGGCGGCCGGTCCGCCCGCAACCACCTGCTGAGCCTCGCCCAGCTGTCGGGCATCCCGGCCCGGCGCGTGGACGAGGTGCTCGGTGTCGTCGGTCTCCAGGATGTGGCCAAAAAGCGCTCCAAGGGCTTCTCGCTCGGCATGGGCCAGCGCCTCGGCATCGCCGCCGCGCTGCTCGGCGACCCGCAGGTGCTGCTGTTCGACGAGCCGGTCAACGGCCTCGACCCCGAGGGCATCCTCTGGGTCCGCAACCTGATGAGGGCCCTGGCGGCCGAGGGCCGTACGGTCTTCGTCTCCTCCCACCTGATGAGCGAGATGGCGCTGACCGCCGACCACCTCATCGTCATCGGGCGCGGGCAGCTGCTCGCCGACATGAGCGTCAAGGACTTCATCTCGGCCAACTCCGCGGACTTCGCGCGGGTACGCACCCCGGACACCGAGCCTCAGCTGCGCGAGAAGCTGGCCTCGGCGCTCACCGAGGCCGGTGGCCATGTCCTGCCGGAGCAGGACGGCGCGCTCCGGGTGACCGGGCTGCCGCTCCCCCGCATCAGCGACCTGGCGCACGAGGCGGACGTCCGCCTGTGGGAGCTCTCGCCGCACCAGGCCTCGCTGGAGGAGGCGTACATGCGGATGACGCAGGGCGCCGTCGACTACCGCTCGACCGTCGACCAGAAGGCGGGCCTCCAGCAGCAGCCGCAGCCGGGCGCCCAGCCGCCCGCGCCGGTGCCCGGCCAGGGCCAGCCCGGCTGGTACGCCCCGCCGCCGCCCCAGCAGGGCGGCCAGCCCTTCGCGATGCCGGCCCCGTCCGCGGGCCCGTACGGCGGCGCCCCCGGGACGGGCCCGCAGACGGCCAACCCGTACGCCCAGCCGGGCGCCCCGGCCCAGCAGCCCCCGGCGGCCGCCCCCGCGCCGCAGGACCAGCCGCAGGCCCTGACCAAGCAGGCGCCCGCCACGCCGGCCCAGGACGCCCCGCAGGCCCCCGCGGCCGCGCCCGCGCCGCAGCCGGCGCCCGCCGCGGCTCCCCCGGCCCCCGCCGCCGGTACGGCCGCCGCTCCCGCCCCCGCCGACTCAACCCAGCCCGAGGACGCCCGATGAGCACCCACCAGCCCCCGATGCCGCAGGCCCCGGCCGCCGCGCCCCATTGGCAGGCGGCGCCCGGCGGGCCGTACCCCGGCTACACCTCGCCCATCCCGATCGTGCGCACCCACCTCGGGCACGCGCTGGCCTCCGAGTGGACGAAGATCAAGTCGGTGCGCTCCACGATGTGGACGCTCGGCGTGTTCACGGTGCTCGTGGTCGGCATCGGCCTGATGGCCGGCGCGCTGGTCGAGTCCCACTCCGACTCCGAGAGCCTGTCCGGCGAGAACCCCCTGTCGTTCGGCTTCTTCGGCCTGCTCCTCGGCAGCATCTGCATCATCACGCTCGGCGTGCTGACCACGGCCTCCGAGTACGGCACGGGCATGATCCGCACGACGATGACCGCGTGCCCCAGCCGGGCCCGGGTGCTCGCCGCGAAGTCGATCGTGTTCTTCACCGTCGCCTTCGTCGTCACCCTGCTCACGTCCGGCTTCGTGGCCATGGTCCAGGTGTCGATGCTGGAGAACACCGGCGCCCGCACCCCGTCCGGCTCGGACTGGTTCAAGGCCACCGTCGGCATCAGCCTCTACATCGCGCTGCTCGGGCTGCTCTCGCTGCTCATCGGCTCGGTCATCCGGCACTCCGCGGGTGCCATCACCATCATGATCGGCGTGCTGCTCGCGCCGCTGGTGCTCGCGCTGTTCATGGCGACGGAGTCGCTGAGCAACGTGCGCGACTGGCTGTTCGAGTACTCGATCCCGAACCAGCTGAGCGTCTTCTACGCCAACTCCCTGAGCGAGTCCGGGCCGTCCGGCTGGGACCCGCTGTGGATCATCCTCGGGCTGACGGCGGCCGTGTACGCGGGCGCGTACGCGCTGCTCCACAGCCGGGACGTGTGACGCCCGCCGCCTCCGGGACGCCGGCGCCCTAGAACCTGGGCGCGTTACGGGACCGCTGCACCCGCGTGGTGCGGCGGTCCTTCGCGTTCCAGCACGCCTTGTGCCAGTGCCGGCGGTCGTCGACACCCGCGTGCTCCGGCCAGGCCACCACGTGCGGCACACCGGAGGGGATCAGCTGGTCGCAGCCCGGGCAGCGGTAGGTCTTGCCCTGCGCGCCGGCCCCGGCGACATGCCGTACGCTCCAGTCCTCGCCCTGCCAGCTCTCCGTGGACTGCCAGCCGCCGTACCGGCCGGCGTGGTCGTCCTCGGCGCTCCGGCCCGACGATCCGGCTGCCTTCGGTCGGTTGCGACGCGGGGACACGGGACACCTCTCGGGGCTATACAGGGAGCACGGGCTGCATCCAGCCTACGCGCCGCCGAGCGGGGTACGCGTACGGAACCAACCGGTACAAGTGCCCCTCAGGGGCGACCCATTCTGCAGACAATCCGCAAATCTCTCCGCCAGGCCGTGTCCTGGGCACGTGTCAGACGGTTATGCCGGGTGGGGGAGCTCCGGGTCGGAGCCAAGGAAGCAGGAAAAGCGATGCGCGTAGGAAGTTTTGTGCTGGCCGCCCAGTTCCCGGGCCAGGGACCGGGAGAGGCGCTGCACCGGGCGGTCCGCTCGGCGGAGGTCTCCGAGCAGGCCGGACTGGATGCAGTATGGCTGGCCGAACACCACTTCGTGCCCTACGGCACGTGCCCGTCCGCGGTCACCCTGGCCGCGCTGCTGCTCGGCCGCACCCGCCGCATCCGGGTCGGCACGGCGGTGAGCGTCCTGCCCACCGTCCACCCCGTGGCCCTCGGCGAGCAGGCCGCGCTGCTGCACGTGACCAGCGGCGGACGGTTCACGCTGGGCATCGGGCGCGGCGGCCCCTGGGTGGACCTGGAGGTGTTCGGCACAGGCCTGGAGGCGTACGAACACGGGTTCCCGGAGTCGCTCGATCTGCTGCTGCGCTGGCTGAGCGAGCCGGCCGTGGCGGCCTCCGGCGAGCGGTTCTCCTTCCGCGAGGTGCCGGTCGTACCCCGCCCCTCGGAGGCTCTGACGGACGCCCCCGGCCCGGAGGTGGTCGTCGCCTGCACCTCGCCGGCGAGCGTCCGGCTGGCCGCCGAGCGCGGGCTGCCGATGCTGCTCGGCATGCACGTCGGGGACGAGGAGAAGGCCGAGATGATCGCCCTGTGGCGGCGCTGCGCCCGAGCGGCGGGCCGGCCGGCCGAGGAGATCACGGGCGCCGCCCATGTCTCGGCCGGCGTCTGCCAGCTCGCCGACCGCCGCACGGACGCGACGGAGACGTTGCTGAAGGCGATGCCGGGCTGGCTGCGGCAGGGACTCGCGGCCCATGTGACGGTGGACGGACGGGCGCGCGCGATGCGCGACCCGCACGCCTACACCGAACTGCTCTGCGGCCTGCATCCGGTGGGCACGCCGCGGCTCGCCGCCGACCGGCTCGCGGCCACCTCGGAGCGCACCGGCATCTCCCGCTTCGCTCTCCTGGCGGAGGGCTCGGGCGATCTCGCGGCCACCGAGGAGAACCTACGGCGGCTCGGCGCCGAGGTGCTGCCCCAGTTGCGCTGACCGCCCTCGACGCGCGAGCCACCTGGGGGGCTTGCCGCCCCGGTGACGCATGCACCTCCCCCGGGCGGAGCGGCAAGCCGACGGCTCTCGTCTCGGTCCCGGCCCGTACCGCGGCCGAGCGTCAGCAGTCCCGAAGCTCCGGCGACTGGTTCAGCAACTGGTTGCGCACCGACGTGAAGCGGGCCAACGTCTCGTCCACCGAGGCGTCCAGCGGGAACACCGCCACTCGGTGGCAGTTCTGGAAGGCCAGCCGCACACCGAAGTGCCGCTGCAGTGCCCCGCGGATGGCGTCACTCGCGAGCGCACGCAGCAGCTGACCGCGGGCCTGCTCGTCCGGCGGGGGCGTCTGGTTGTCGGCGAAGGGACCGCCGTCCACCTTCAGCTGGGCCACCAGGGAGCTGATCATCTCCCATGCGTAGGGCAGGGAGGTCCGGACGCAGTCGACGAATGCTGCTTCGTCGACCTCGCCTCGCTCGGCCTGTTCGAGTAGGGCCGGTGAGACGTCGAGCGACATGGGTTCTCCTCTCGCACCCCCGAGGCACAGGGGTTGCCGGACAGGTAAGGGAGTTCGCGATTTCGAACACGCTCGGTACATGGGCCGCAACCTCCCGTTCTCTACGGTAGGCAACGGTCGGTGACCACACCAGCAGATTGCGTATATGGAACGGTCCCGTTACGCCCACAATCGGCCAGGGATGAACAAGAGTTTCAAGGGACAATTGGGGCGATCCACAGGGAGCGGGACGGGCGGATCGCGAGCACCGGCGGGCGTCGAGTAGCGTTGCCGACCATGCGTCTCGTCATTGCCCGGTGCTCGGTCGACTACGCCGGCCGGCTCACCGCCCACCTGCCCTCGGCGCCCCGCCTGATCCTGGTCAAGGCGGACGGCAGCGTCTCCATCCACGCCGACGACCGGGCGTACAAGCCGCTCAACTGGATGTCGCCGCCCTGCACGCTGAAGGAGGGCACGGGCGAGGACGAGGGCGTGTGGACCGTCGTCAACAAGGCGGGCGAGAAACTGATCATCACGATGGAGGAGATCCTCCACGATTCCTCGCACGAACTGGGTGTGGACCCCGGCCTGATCAAGGACGGCGTGGAAGCGCACCTCCAGGAACTGCTCGCGGACCGCATCGAGACGCTGGGCGACGGCTACACCCTCATCCGGCGCGAGTACATGACCGCGATCGGCCCGGTGGACATCCTGTGCCGGGACGCCGACGGCGGGACCGTCGCGGTCGAGATCAAGCGCCGGGGCGAGATCGACGGGGTGGAGCAACTCACCCGCTACCTGGAGCTGTTGAACCGCGACCCGCACCTGGCTCCGGTCCGCGGCGTCTTCGCCGCGCAGGAGATCAAGCCCCAGGCCCGCGTCCTCGCCACCGACCGCGGCATCAACTGCCAGATCCTGGACTACGACGCCCTGCGCGGCATCGAGGACGACAAGCTCCGCCTGTTCTGACCTCGGCCGCGCCGGGAAACGCCCGCGGTCAGATCAAGCCGTCCGCCGTCCCCGGTGTGTGCTCCGGGGCCGACGCGCTGCTCGAGGTGCCCCCGGCGGCGCCCTCCGTGCCGCCCGACGCCGCTCCGCCGGTGGCGCCGCCCGTCGTGCCGTTCGTGGACCCGCCGTCGGTCGTGCCGCCGGTCGTGCCGCCCGTCGTCGTTCCGCCGGCGTCACCGCCCGTGGTGCCGCCCGTCGTGCCACCGGTGCCGGTGCCGCCGGTGGTCCCACCCGTCGTCGTACCGTCCGTGCCCCCGGTCGTGGTGCCCCCGCCGGACGTGCCGCCCGTGGTGCCGCCACCGGACGTGCCGCCGCTCGTGCCGCCCGTGGTGCCGCCGGTCGAGCCGCCCGTCGTACCGCCGCTCGACGAGCCGCTCGGCCCCGACGGATCGGGCGACCTGGAGGGCGTGCCGGAGGGCGAGCCGGAGCCGGACGGGTCGGCGTTCTCCGACGGACGGGCCGTGTCCGCCGGCGGCGCCGGGTCACCGGCCGCGCCGTGGTCGCCGGCCGGCCGGGGCGGGCCGGACCGGCCCGCGGCCGCGCCGGTGCCGCCGTCCCCGCCGGTGTCGGCCGGGTCCACGTCCAGGCCTCCGTCGCCCAGGTCCTGGCTCACCGACGGGTTGTCCTCCACCTTGCCCGCCGGGTTCCGGTCGCCGTCCGGGTCGGACGTCATGCCGAGCGTGACGACGGTGCCGAGCACGGCCGCGAGCAGCGCGCCGGAGCCGACCGCCACCAGGTTGCGCCGGACCATGCTCCGGATGCCGCCGCCCTGCGCCCCGGCCCGCGGGAGCCGCTGGGTGGCCAGGGCGTCGCCCACGGGGACGTACGCCGCCGGCTCCCCCTGCCGTGCCTCCGCCGGTTCCGCGGCCGGCGCGGGCGGCGCGGGCACCTGGCCGGCGCGGTCGGCGAGCAGGGCCAGGGCGCGCCGGCCGGCGACCGTGCCCCGCTTGTCGGCGAGGGCGCCGCGCAGACCGCTCGACGCCTCCAGTTCGGCACGGGCCCGGTCCAGCTGTCCGGAGCAGAGCGCGTGGATGCCCAACTCGTGGTGGAAATAGGCTTGTTCAGGCACCTCGCCGGCCAGCCGGGAGGCTTCCGCGCCGGATCGCAGGGCTCGTTCCCAGGCGCTCCAGTGAAGTCCGGCGGCGAAGGCGGGCGCTGCCGTGCGGGCCAGCCGTACGGCGCCGTCCTCCTCGCCCTCGGCGGCCGGGGAGGTCTGCGGTACGGCGGCCGCCAGTGCGGCCAGGACCGCGTCGGCCTCGACGCACACCCGTTCCGGGGTGACCGAGGGATGCCCGGCCCACCAGGCGTAGTGCCGGGCGGCGGTGAGGGCGCGCTCGGCGGCGCCGTCGGCGTATCCCGCGGCCTCCAACTGCGCCTGCACGCCGGCCGCGAGGCGGTAGCGGGAGCCGGCCGGGGAGAGCAGGCCGCAGCCCGCCAGTTCGCCGAGGGCGGCGTCGGCGTGGGTGTCGCCGACCAGGGCGGGCAGGTGCGCCTGGTGGGGTATCTCGCCGCCGAGCGCGACCGCGAAGCGCAGGGCGGCGCGGGCGGAGGGCGTGAGCCGGGAGGCGAGCAGCGGGGCGGGGGCCGCGGCCTCACCGAGCGAGGGCAGCGGAACGTCGTCCTCCAGGGCCTCGGGCACGTCCACCGGCGGGCGTACGTCCTCGAAGACGCCGTACTCGTCCACCGCGCCGGCGCCGGCCCGCAGCCGGTCACGCTGCCGGAGCAGGGCGCCGGCCTGGACGAAGCGCAGGGGCAGTCCCTCGGACTCGAACCACAGGTCGCCGGCCCAGTTGGCCTCGTCCTCGGTGAGCACCCGGCCGACGGTCCGCTCCAGGATCTCCACGCCGGCGGCGCGGTCGAGGCCGGCGAGGAAGACCTCCTCGACGTCCGACTCGGCGGAGGGGGCGGGCACGTCGGGGGTGGTGCCGAACAGGAACGCGCACTCGGGGGTGGCGTCGAGCAGTTCGTCCAGGGCGGCGCCGCCGAACTCTAGGTCGTCCAGGACGACGACCGCGCCGATCTCCCGGGTGCAGGCGACCAGTTCGTCCCGGTCCGGGCGGTACCGGGGGGCGTCGTAGACGGCGTGGAACAGGTCGTGCAGCAGCTCGCCGGACGTGCGGTGGAAGCCGCTGAGGCGGACCACGCCGTCGGGGGCGAGGTCGAGGCAGTCCTCGGCGACCAGGTCGAGCAGGGCTGTGCGGCCGGAGCCGGCCGGGCCGGTGAGCCGCACCGAGCGGCCGCGGGCGAGGAGGCGGATCAGGCGTTCGCGTTCGTCCTGGCGTTCCAGCAGGGACAGCGCGGGCTGTGCGGGGCCGGGCGGTACGGGAGGGCGGGCGGCGCGTTCGGTCTCGGCGCGCTCGTCGGCGGTGCGCTTGCCGGGCCTGCCGGGGCGCGCGGCCGGCGGGCAGGGCTCTATCTCACTGCCGTCGACCGGGTTGACGGTCAGCTGGAGGTCGCCGGCGACGAGTTGCGCCATGCGGGCGGGCACGGGTGCGCCCGGGGCGAGGTCGGCCGCGAGGGCGTCCCGGGGCGGGCGGCGGCTGTGCGCCTGGCCGTGCTCCTCGGGCCCCGGCTCGGTCGGGTCGATCGGGTCGATCGGGTCCATGGGTTCCAGCCCCTCAAAAGCGTCGTGTGCCCGTGTTCCGGCCCTCCCGGCCTTTTCGCACACCGCGCTGTCGCTTCTGGTCCGGGCCCGCTCGGTCGAGGGTTGCGAGGTGGCGGGCGACCGCACCCTAAACCTTCGCTCAGTATCTCCGACAGGGCGGGGTGCCGTGCGGTCCGAGACGTCACGGTCTCGTGAGGATTGCCCCCGCCGCGCGCTTCGACGGGTGCGCCCGCATCTCTCCGGTCGCTCCGTTCACCGCCGAAGGCCCGTCACACCCGGGGCAGCGACTCCACCCCGATGCCGCCCTCGATGGCGAGGATGCGGTGCAGCCGGGTGGCCACCAGCAGGCGCTGCATCTGCGGTGGCACGCCGCGCAGCACCAGACGGCGCCCGCAGCGGCCGGCCCGCCGGTGGGCACCCATGATCACCCCGAGCCCGGTGGCGTCCCAGGAGTCCAGTTCGGACAGGTCGAGCACCAGGTCGCCGACTCCGGTGTCGACGGCCGAGTGCAGGGCCGTACGGGCGTCCGCCGCGCTGCGTACGTCGAGGCGGCCCCCGACGACCAGCTCGGCGTGGTCGCCCCTGATGTGCATATGCGCTCCCCGTTGAGTGCGGTTGGCGTACTCGGTGACGGTGCTGTGCAACGTCTGACTGTGTGAGTGGCGGTACGGTTGCTGCTTGTAAGCGAACCGATACCGAATTCACCCCGGGGGGTGATATTCCCGGGGTGGTGGTGCGTGGACGGGTTGACTCAGTACTTGTAGAAGCCCTGCCCGCTCTTGCGGCCGATGTCACCGGCGTCCACCATCCGGCGCATCAGCTCCGGCGGGGCGAACTTCTCGTCCTGGGTCTCGGTGTAGATGTTGCCTGCGGCGTGCAGCAGGATGTCCACGCCGGTGAGGTCGGTGGTGGCGAGCGGGCCCATGGCGTGGCCGAAGCCCAGCTTGCAGGCGAGGTCGATGTCCTCGGCGGTCGCGACGCCGGACTCGTAGAGCTTGGCGGCCTCGACCACGAGGGCGGTGATCAGCCGGGTGGTGACGAAGCCGGCCACGTCGCGGTTGACGACGATGCAGGTCTTGCCGACGGACTCGGCGAACTCCCGTGCGGTGGCGAGGGTTTCGTCGCTGGTCTTGTAGCCGCGGACCAGCTCGACGAGCTGCATCATCGGCACCGGCGAGAAGAAGTGCACACCGACGACCCGCTCGGGGTGCTCGGTGGCCGCCGCGATCTTGGTGATCGGGATGGCGGAGGTGTTGGAGGCGAGCACCGCGTCCGCACGCACGATCTTGTCGAGCGCGCGGAAGATCTCGTGCTTGACCTCCAGCTTCTCGAAGACGGCCTCCACGACGACGTCCGCGTCGGCGGCGGCGTCCAGCTCGGTGGTCGCAGTGATGCGCGCGAGGGCGGCCGCGGCGTCCTCGGCCGTCAGCCTGCCCTTGGAGACGAACTTGTCGTAGCTGGCCCTGATGCCGTCGGTGCCGCGCTTCAGTGCCTCGTCGGTGACGTCCCGCAGGACGACCTCCCAGCCCGCTTGTGCGGCGACCTGAGCGATGCCGGAACCCATGAGACCGGCCCCGATGACGGCGAGCTTCCGTGCCACTCCGACTCCCTGAACACTATGGAGATCTGCTTCTTCGGCGGACCCTAGCGCTCGGGCGACGACTTGAGTGCGGTAAGTAATGCGTGTCACGGTCTCAGGGGGTGAGACTCCGGTCACGTCTCTTTTGACGGACTTGGCGCTCATCCGGCCGGTGGTCCGGCGGGCTTCCCGCCGGGACGGCCGGGGCGCGAATCCCTTGCGGTTGCGCGCCGGTTGGCGCTTCCCGGGCCCGCCGGCGGCCGGACCCCGGACACCCGGTGGCCCGCGGCCCGGTGCGCGTTCGGCGCCGGCCCCACCCCTCGGCGTCATCCCCCGGGTCACGGGTGCGACGGCGGAACGGGTGCACGGGTGGAGCGCGCTCAGTCACCCGGCCGGACGGCGTAGTTGAGTACCTTTTCGCTCAACAAGTCCTCGATGTCGTCCAGGAGGACGAGTACCTCTCGTGACACTTCGGCCGGTTTGCGCCCGGCGAGCATCTCGCGGCCGATGGTGACGAAGACCGCCTGATGGATCCAGCAGACCTGACCGGCCATCAGGTCCGGCAGCGGATCGCCGGCGGCGGCACCGGTCTCCTCGCGCAGGGCCGTCTCCAGGGCGTCGTGGATCTCCTGCTGAAGGCTCCACAGCCGGGAGCGCAGCGTCGGCGCCTCGTGGATGACGCGCATGAACCGGTCGTAGCCCTCCATCAGGCCGACCCGGGGTGAGACGGCCTCGACCTCGCCGCGCAGTTCCCGCAGGACGGCGCGCGCGGCGGACTCCCCGGCGTCCCGGCCGCGGACCCAGCGGGCGAGCCGGTCGACCATGCCGGCCGAGCGGTCGAAGAAGAGGTCTTCCTTGGCGGGGAAGTAGTTGTAGACCGTGTTGACGGAGACGTTCGCCGCCTCGGCGATCTCCGCGACGGTGACCGCCTCGAAGCCGCGCTCCAGGAACAGACCCGTGGCGACGTCCGAGATGTACTGCCGGGTCTGCCGCTTCTTCCGCTCCCTGAGCCCCTCTGCCATGCCCGCATCCTAGCTTCGCTGGGCCTGCTGAAAACTTGGTGTCATTGCAAAATTTCAGGGACTCTGTTTTTCTGGGGGCATGGCAGCAGTCATCAGTACGGCGGGCCTCGCCCGCACCTTCCGGACGAAAGCCGGCCCCGTCGAGGCCGTCCGCGGCATCGACCTCACCGTCCAGGAGGGCGAGATCCTCGGCTTCCTCGGTCCCAACGGCGCCGGCAAGACGACCACCCTGCGGATGCTCACCACCCTGCTGAGGCCGACCGGCGGCGCGGCCACGGTCGCCGGCTGCGACCTGACGGCCGATCCGGCCGGGGTGCGGCGGGCCAGCGGTTACGTCGCCCAGTCCGGCGGGGTCGATCCGCAGATCACCGTGCGGGAGGAGCTGGTCACCCAGGGCCGGCTGTACCGTCTGGCGAAGGCCGATGCGGTCGCGCGCGCCGGGGAACTCGCCCGGGAACTGGACCTCACCGACCTCCTCGACCGCAGGACCGGCGCGCTCTCCGGGGGCCAGCGGCGCCGCCTGGACATCGCGATGGCCCTCACCCACCGTCCGAAGGTGCTGTTCCTGGACGAGCCGACGACCGGCCTGGACCCCGGCAGCCGCGCCGACCTGTGGGACCTGGTCCGCCGGCTGCGCGACGAGCACGGCACGACGGTGTTCCTGACCACCCACTACCTGGACGAGGCCGACGCCCTCGCGGACCGGCTGGTGATCGTCGACCGGGGCGCGGTCGCCGCCGAGGGCACCCCGGGCGCGCTCAAGCTGCGCTACGGCGGCTCGCTCGACGCCACCCTCCAGGACACCTTCCTCGCGGTCACCGGCCGCCGCCCCGCCCCCGCCGACTCCGCCCCCGTCGCCGTTTAGGACCGCGCCATGCTTCTCCACGACACGGCCCTCGTCTACGGCCGTTACCTCCGCCAGTCCCTGCGCTCCCGCTTCGCCCTGCTCTTCGGCGTGCTGACGCCCCTGCTCCACCTGCTCTTCTTCGGTCCGCTGCTCACCGGTCTGCCCTTGGGCGGGCAGGGCAGTTCCTGGCAGGTGCTGGTCCCCGGGCTGCTGCTGCAACTCGGCCTGTTCGGAGCCCTGTTCGCCGGCTTCACGGTCATCCTCGAGAAGGGGCAGGGGGTGCTGGAGCGGATGCGGGTGACCCCGGTCAGCCGGCTCGCCCTGCTGCTCGGCCGGGTGCTGCGGGACGCCACGGTGTTCGTCTTCCAGGCGGTGCTGCTGGTGCTGGCCGCGCTGGTGATGGGGCTGCGCGCGCCGCTGGCCGGCGTCCTGATCGGCTTCGGCTTCGTCGCGCTGCTCACGCTCTCGCTGGCCTCGGTGTCGTACGCGCTCGGGATGAGGGTCCGCACCCCGCAGGAGTTCGGTCCGCTGATCAACATGGTGTCGATGCCGTCGATGCTGCTGTCCGGCCTGATGCTCCCGATGAGCCTCGCGCCGGGCTGGCTGGACGTGCTCTCGCACTTCGTCCCGTTCCGCTATCTGGTGGACGCCGTCCGTGACGCGTACGTCGGCGAGTACACGAGCGCGCACATGCTCTACGGGGTCCTGGTCGCCGTCGGCTTCGCGGCACTGGCCGTGACGGTGGGCACACGGGTGTTCCGGACGGCCGGGGCGTAACTACGCTGGGTGCATGGTCAATCTGACGCGCATCTACACCAGGACCGGCGACCAGGGCACCACCAGCCTCGGCGACATGAGCCGGGTGCCCAAGACCGATCTGCGGATCTCCGCCTACGCGGACGCCAACGAGGCCAACGCGGTGATCGGTGCCGCGCTGGCCCTGGGCGGCCTGGAGGAGGACGTCGCCGCGGTCCTCACCCGCGTCCAGAACGACCTGTTCGACGTGGGCGCCGATCTGTCGACGCCGGTGGTGGAGAACCCCGAGTTCCCGCCGCTGCGGGTGGAGCAGTTCTACATCGACCGGCTGGAGGCGGACTGCGACCGCTTCAACGAGCGGCTGGAGAAGCTGCGCTCCTTCATCCTCCCGGGCGGCACCCCGGGTGCGGCCCTCCTCCACCAGGCGTGCACGGTCGTGCGCCGGGCCGAGCGCTCCACCTGGGCGGCCCTGGAGGTGCACGGCGAGGCGATGAACCCGCTCACCGCGACCTACCTCAACCGCCTCTCGGACCTGCTGTTCATCCTGGCCCGCGACGCCAACCGGGAGACCGGCGACGTGCTGTGGGTGCCGGGCGGGGAGCGCTGATCCGGACACCGGCACCGGTGGCGCCCCAGGCGGCGGGCGGCCCCCACGACGGCGTGGTGCCGCGGCCGGCCGGGCGAGCGGTCCGGTGCGGGCCGGCCGGGCACACCCGCCGTCAGCGCTGGTCGGCCGGTTCCCGTTTCGGGAACAGCGTGTAGCTGGCGGCGATGACCACGTTGATGCCGATCACCCAGAGCATGCGCAGCTGCCAGGCCCGCAGGGAGCCGGTGTCGCCGTCGTCGCCGACGTACCAGACGGCGCCCTGGAGCAGGGCCATGGCGACCACCGACGCCAGGATCCAGCGGCCGGCGACCTTCCACTCTTGGACGGCGCGGGCCGTGCCGTACCTCGGGGGCTTCACCGGCGGCGGGCCGTCGGCGAAGCGGTGGGCCACCCGGGCGTCCGCCCACTTGACGGTGGAGTGGCCGAGGCCGACGGTGAAGCCGATGTAGACCGCGGCGAGTCCGTGCCGCCAGTCCGGTTCGGCGCCGTTCTTGAGGTCGATCGCGGTGACGGCGAAGAGCACGACCTCCAGGAGCGGTTCGCACAGCAGCAGGGCCAGGCCGGTGCGCGGCATCCGCAGCGCGTACCGGAAGCCCAGTCCGGCCGCCAGCAGCACCCAGAACGCCACTTCACAGGCGACGATCAGTCCCACGATCACGGTTCGCTCCCCTCGTTCACCCTTCCAGGCTCCCGTGGACCGGGACGCGGATCATCGTCGCCGCTGACGAGACCGCCGTAAGCGAAAGTCGCAGTCGGGGACCCTTCCCGGGGCGCAGGCACAGCGGCCGGCGGCCGTGTTGGATAGGGGGCATGCCCCTCGCACTCCCCCGCCCGCACCGCGACGACTGGCGCATCGCCGTGGGCGGGCTGGCCGGCGGGGTGCTGCTGTGGGCGCTCGGGATCCACCCGCGCCTCGACGGGGACGGCCTCGTGCTGTGGCACGCGCCCTGGGCCCCGCTGGTGCCGCTGGCGATGACGGCCGCCTGTGAGCCGGTGCGCCGCATCCTGCCCCGCACCGGCCTGCTGATCGGCACGGCGGCGCTGGTCCTGGACACGGTGACCCTCGGCAGCATCGTCACGATCGTGCTGTACACCGACCTGATGTACGCGGCCGTGCTGTACGGCACCCCGGCCGACGCCCGGCGCATCCCCTGGGTGACGGGGATGCTGACGGTCGTCGCCGGAGTCGTCCCCGCGGCGCTCTGGCGGGATCCGCAGGGCCTGCTGATCGGCGTGGGCGTCGGGGTGGTCGCGTTCGGCCCGGCCGCCACCGGGGTGCTCGTGCGCGACCACCGGGACGCCGCCGAGGCCGCCCGGCTGCGCGCCGAACAGACCGCCCTGCTGGCCGAGATGGACCGCACCCAGGCGGTCACCAGCGAACGGGCCCGGGTGGCGCGCGAGTTGCACGACATGGTCGCGAACCACCTGTCGGCGATCGCCATCCACTCCACCGCCGCGCTGTCCATCGACGATCCGCCGACCTCCAGGGAGGCGCTGACCGTCATCCGGGAGAACAGCGTGCAGGGGCTGGCCGAGATGCGCCGGCTGATCGGCATCCTGCGCGACGGCTCCGGGGACCGGGAACCGGCCGCGTCCCCCACCCTGGACGGTCTGGGCGCCCTGATCGACGGCGCCCGCGCCAACGGCCTGGAGGTCACGCTCGACGCGGGCCACGGCAAGGTCCCGGCGCCCGTGGAACTCGCGGCCTACCGGATCGTGCAGGAGGCGCTGACCAACGCGCTGAAGCACGCCTCCCGCGGGTGCGTCGAGGTCGCGCTCCGGCAGACGGACGGGATGCTGGACATCAGCGTGACCAGCCCCTACCGGCCCGGCGACACCCCCCGCGCACCCGGTGCGGGCCACGGTCTGACCGGGATGCGGGAGCGGTCCGCGCTGCTCGGCGGCACGTTCGAGGCCGGGCCCCGGGACGCCCGGTGGACCGTACGCGCCACGCTTCCGCTCACCGAAGGGGACTCCGCATGATCCGTGTCCTGGTCGCCGAGGACCAGTCCGCCGTCCGCGCCGGGCTCGTCCTGATCCTGCGCAGCGCGCCGGACATCGATGTGGTCGGCGAGGCCGAGGACGGCGAGCGGGCGGTCGAACTGGCCCGGAGCCTGCGGCCCGACCTGATCCTGATGGATGTGCAGATGCCGCGCCTGGACGGGGTGACCGCGACCCGCCGGATCGTCGACGAGCGGCTCGCGGACGTCCTCGTGCTGACCACCTTCGACCTCGACGAGTACGTGTTCGGGGCACTGCGGGCGGGCGCGGCCGGGTTCCTGCTGAAGAACACGGAGGCGAAGGATCTGCTGGAGGCGGTGCGGACGGTGGCGCGCGGGGAAGGGATCGTCGCGCCGGCCGTGACCCGGCGGCTGATCGCCGAGTTCGCCGCGGCGCCGGCCCGGGAGGCGGAGGCGGATCCGGCCGTGCTGGAGGTCCTGACCCGGCGGGAGCGGGAGGTGCTCGGCCGGATCGGTGAGGGGCTGTCGAACGCGGAGATCGCGGCCCGGCTGGACATGGCGGAGGGCACGGTGAAGACGCACGTCAGCCGGTTGCTGGCCAAGCTGGAGCTGCGCAGCCGGGTGCAAGCGGCGGTCCTCGCGCGCGAGTTGGGGCTCTGACGGGGCTCCGCCCGAAGTGGTCCAGACCTATTGACCTGTGGTCCAGACCTTTCTACCCTCGCAGCACCGTGGGGCATGAAGGCTCAGTCATGCCCCTGACATCCCCGATGACGAGGGAGGCGCAGCATGCGCTTCAGACACAGAGCCGCGGCGGCATTCGCGACCCTGTTGCTCCCCATGGCCGGCGCGGTCGGTCTCGCGAGCCCCGCCCAGGCCGCGGCCAACGCCACGGCCACCTTCACCAAGACCAGCGACTGGGGCAGCGGTTTCGGCGGCCAGTGGACCGTCAAGAACACCGGGTCCAGCACCATCAGTTCCTGGACCGTCGAGTGGGACTTCCCCTCCGGTACCAAGGTCACCTCGGCCTGGGACGCCACGGTCACCAACTCCGGTGACCACTGGACCGCCAAGAACGTCGGCTGGAACGGCACCCTCGCCCCCGGCGCCTCGGTCTCCTTCGGCTTCAACGGCGCGGGCTCCGGCTCCCCGTCCAACTGCAAGCTGAACGGCGACAGCTGCGACGGCACGACCGTCCCGGGTGACGCGGCCCCGTCCGCGCCCGGCACCCCGACCGCCTCCTCGGTCACCGACACCTCGGTGAAGCTCGGCTGGAGCGCGGCCACCGACGACAAGGGCGTCAAGAACTACGACGTCCTGCGGGACGGCACCAAGGTCGCCACGGTCACCAGCACGTCGTACACCGACACCGGCCTGACCGCCGGCACCGACTACTCCTACACCGTGCAGGCCCGTGACACCGCCGACCAGACCGGACCGGTCAGCGGCGCGGTCAAGGTGCACACCACCGGCGGCGGCACCACTCCCCCGCCCACCGGCGACAAGGTCAAGCTCGGCTACTTCACCGAGTGGGGCATCTACGGCCGGAACTACAACGTCAAGAACCTGGTGACGTCCGGCTCCGCGGCCAAGATCACGCACATCAACTACGCCTTCGGCAACGTCACCGGCGGCAAGTGCGCGATCGGCGACTCCTACGCCGACTACGACAAGGCGTTCACCGCCGACCAGTCGGTCAGCGGCGCCGCCGACACCTGGGACCAGCCGCTGCGCGGCAACTTCAACCAGCTGCGCCAGCTGAAGGCCAAGTACCCGAACATCAAGGTGCTGTGGTCCTTCGGCGGCTGGACCTGGTCCGGCGGCTTCGGGGACGCGGCCAAGAACCCGGCGGCCTTCGCCCAGTCCTGCTACGACCTGGTCGAGGACCCGCGCTGGGCCGACGTCTTCGACGGCATCGACATCGACTGGGAGTACCCGAACGCCTGCGGTCTGACCTGTGACACCAGCGGCGCGGCGGCCTACAAGAACCTGATGGCCGCGCTGCGCGCCAAGTTCGGCTCCACCAACCTGGTCACCTCGGCCGTCACGGCCGACGGTTCCGCCGGCGGCAAGATCGAGGCCGCCGACTACGCGGGCGCCGCCCAGTACGTCGACTGGTACAACGTGATGACGTACGACTTCTTCGGCGCCTGGGACGCAAAGGGCCCGACCGCCCCGCACTCCCCGCTCACCTCGTACAGCGGCATCCCGAAGGCGGGCTTCACCACCGCGGACGCGATGGCCAAGTTCAAGGCGATCGGCGTCCCCGCCAAGAAGCTGCTCATCGGCATCGGCTTCTACGGCCGCGGCTGGACCGGCGTCACCCAGGACGCCCCGGGCGGCACCGCCACGGGCCCGGCCGCCGGCACCTACGAGCAGGGCATCGAGGACTACAAGGTCCTGAAGTCGTCCTGCCCGGCCACCGGCACCGTCGCCGGCACGGCGTACGCGCACTGCGGCAGCAACTGGTGGTCGTACGACACCCCCGCCACCATCAAGTCGAAGATGGCCTGGGCCAACGGTCAGGGCCTCGG
Source organism: Streptomyces musisoli (assembly GCF_016741855.1). Taxonomy (GTDB): domain Bacteria; phylum Actinomycetota; class Actinomycetes; order Streptomycetales; family Streptomycetaceae; genus Streptomyces; species Streptomyces musisoli. The sequence continues at coordinate 74,491 of NZ_JAERRH010000012.1, forward strand.
CGGCGCGTTCTTCTGGGAGTTCAGCGGTGACACCGGCAACGGTGAACTGGTGAGCGCCATCAGCGACAACCTGTAGGCGAGCAGTCCCACCCCGAGCCACATTCGCTCCCCCTCGGTCCGTTCCGGGGGAGGGTGAATGTGGCTACGCCACGTTGACCCGCTGTCCGGGCGGGGCCGCCTCCAGCCACGCGAGAAAACCGGTCAGCGCGTCCTCGCTCATGGCCAGTTCGAGGCGCGTGCCCCGATGCGTACAGGCGAGGACCACGGCGTCGGAGAGCAGCGCCAGCTCCTCCTCGCCCTCCGGCAGCCGGCGGCCGGCCACCTCGATCTGCGCGCGCTCCAGGACGCGGCGGGGGCGGAAGCCGTAGGAGAAGACGCGGTACCACTCGATGCGGTCGCCGTTGTAGCGGGCCACACCGTAGCTCCAGCCCTTGCCGCCCGCGTCCGGCTTCTCGGGCACGTCCCAGCGCAGCGAGCAGTCGAAGGTGCCACCGGAGCGCTGGATGAGTCTGCGGCGCAGTCCGAACAGGAAGAGTCCGATCACCACGAGCGCGACCACGATCCCGCACACAGTCAGAGCGAGGACCATCGGCACCGACCTCCTCGTCTCCCCGGCAGCTGCGCTGCTCTCGTCACTGAGTAATGAAACCTAAAAAACACCCACATCTGCCTCAGCCGCGACCGGCACCGGATTGCTCCGGGCCGGCCGCGGCTGAGTGACGTCAACGTACAGCGCGGCTGGTTCAGCGCGCCGTCGCAGCGCGCAGTCGGACATCCGCGCGGCGCTCGGCGGCGGCGTCGCCCTCCGCCTTCGCGCGTTCCAGTTCCCGTTCCGTGCGCTGGACATCGATCTCGTCCGACAGTTCGGCGATCTCGGCCAGCAGGGACAGCTTGTTGTCCGCGAACGAGATGAAACCGCCGTGCACCGCGGCGACGACCGTTCCACCTTCACTCGTACGGATGGTCACCGGGCCCGACTCCAGCACACCGAGCAGCGGCTGGTGACCGGGCATGACGCCGATGTCGCCGGACGTGGTGCGCGCGACGACCAGGGTGGCCTCGCCGGACCAGACCTGGCGGTCGGCGGCGACCAGCTCGACGTGCAGCTCAGCAGCCAAGAGTGGCTCCTCGGGTCACCACCCGGCAAGGGGTGCCGGGTGTTGGGGTCAATTCTAGAGGGCGTGGGTGAGGGGGCGGGACGCACCCGCCCCCTCACCCGAGCACGGGGCTCAGGAGACGCCCAGCTCCTTGGCGTTGGCCTTGAGGTCCTCGAGGCCACCGCACATGAAGAACGCCTGCTCGGGGAAGTGGTCGTACTCGCCGTCGCAGATCGCGTTGAACGCGGCGATCGACTCGTCGAGCGGCACGTCCGAGCCGTCCACGCCGGTGAACTGCTTGGCGACGTGGGTGTTCTGGGACAGGAAGCGCTCCACACGACGGGCACGGTGGACGACGAGCTTGTCCTCCTCGCCCAGCTCGTCGATACCGAGGATCGCGATGATGTCCTGGAGGTCCTTGTACTTCTGCAGGATCGTCTTCACGCGCATGGCCGCGTTGTAGTGGTCCTGCGCGATGTAACGCGGGTCCAGGATCCGGGACGTGGAGTCCAGCGGGTCCACGGCCGGGTAGATGCCCTTCTCGGAGATCGGACGGGACAGAACCGTCGTCGCGTCGAGGTGGGCGAAGGTGGTGGCCGGGGCCGGGTCGGTCAGGTCGTCCGCGGGGACGTAGATCGCCTGCATCGAGGTGATCGAGTGACCACGGGTCGAGGTGATGCGCTCCTGGAGGAGGCCCATCTCGTCGGCCAGGTTCGGCTGGTAACCCACGGCGGACGGCATGCGGCCGAGCAGCGTGGAGACCTCGGAACCGGCCTGCGTGAAGCGGAAGATGTTGTCGATGAAGAACAGCACGTCCTGCTTCTGGACGTCACGGAAGTACTCGGCCATGGTGAGGCCGGCCAGCGCGACGCGCAGACGGGTGCCCGGGGGCTCGTCCATCTGACCGAAGACCAGAGCGGTCTTGTCGATGACGCCCGAGTCCGACATCTCCTCGATGAGGTCGTTGCCCTCACGGGTGCGCTCACCGACACCGGCGAACACGGAGACACCGTCGTGGTTGTTGGCGACGCGGTAGATCATCTCCTGGATGAGCACCGTCTTGCCGACGCCGGCACCACCGAACAGACCGATCTTGCCGCCCTTGACGTACGGGGTCAGCAGGTCGATGACCTTGACGCCGGTCTCGAACATCTCGGTCTTCGACTCGAGCTCGTCGAAGTTCGGGGCCTTGCGGTGGATGGACCAGCGCTCGCCCTCGTACTGCTCGTCGACGTTCAGCACCTCACCGAGGGTGTTGAACACCTTGCCCTTGGTGAAGTCGCCGACCGGGACGGTGATGCCGTCACCGGTGTCGGTCACCGGGGCCTGGCGGACCAGACCGTCGGTGGGCTGCATGGAGATGGTGCGGACCAGGCCGTCACCCAGGTGCTGGGCGACCTCCAGGGTCAGCGTCTTCTTCTCGCCCGCGTTCGCCGGGTCGGCGACCTCGACGTGCAGGGCGTTGTAGATGTCCGGCATCGCGTCGACGGGGAACTCCACGTCGACGACCGGGCCGATGACCCGGGCGACGCGGCCCGTAGCCGTCGCGGTCTCAACAGTGGTGGTCATTTATCGGTCACTCCCCGCGGTCGCGTCGGCCAGGGCGCTCGCGCCACCGACGATCTCGCTGATTTCCTGGGTGATTTCGGCCTGGCGGGCCGCGTTGGCAAGACGGGAGAGCGTGTTGATCAGCTCGCCCGCGTTGTCGGTGGCCGACTTCATCGCGCGCCGCGTGGCGGCGTGCTTCGAAGCGGCCGACTGGAGCAGCGCGTTGTAGATGCGGCTCTCCACGTAGCGCGGCAGCAGGGCGTCGAGGACGTCCTCCGCCGAGGGCTCGAAGTCGTAGAGCGGGAGGATCTCGCCCTGCGGCTTGGCCTCCTGCGCGACCTCGTCGAGGCGCAGCGGCAGCAGCCGGGCGTCGAGCGCCGTCTGCGTCATCATCGAGACGAACTCGGTGAAGACGATGTGGAGCTCGTCCACGCCGCCCTCGGCCGTGTCCTTCTCGATGGCCTCGATCAGGGGCGCCGCGACCTTCTTGGCGTCCGCGTACGACGGCTCGTCGGTGAAGCCGCTCCACGACTCCGCGACCTTGCGCTCACGGAAGTTGTAGTGGGCGACACCGCGCCGGCCGACGATGTACGTGTCGACCTGCTTGCCCTCGCGCTCCAGGCGCTCGGTCAGCTGCTCCGCCGCCTTGATGGCGTTGGAGTTGAAGGCACCGGCCAGACCGCGGTCGCTCGTGAGGAGCAGGACCGCGGCACGGGTCGGGTTCTCCGTCTCCGTGGTGAGCGGGTGCTTGGTGTTCGAACCCGTACCGACCGCCGTGACCGCGCGGGTCAGTTCCTGCGCGTACGGCGTGGAGGCCGCCACCTTGCGCTGCGCCTTGACGACGCGCGAGGCGGCGATCATCTCCATCGCCTTGGTGATCTTCTTGGTCGCGGTGACGGATCGGATGCGACGCTTGTAGACCCGGAGCTGGGCTCCCATGAGTCAGGTCCTTCCTTACGTCACTTGGCGGCAGCGGCAGGAGTGTCCTCGCCGAGCAGCTTGCCGTCCGAGGTCTCGAACTGCTTCTTGAAGTCCGCGATCGCGTCGGCGACGGCCGTCAGGGTGTCGTCGGACATCTTGCCGCCCTCGCGGATGGAGGTCATGAGGCCCTGCTCCTTGCGGTGCAGGTACTCCAGCAGCTCCTTCTCGAAGCGGCGGATGTCGGCGACCGGCACGTCGTCCATCTTGCCGGTGGTGCCGGCCCAGACGGAGACGACCTGGTCCTCGGTGGACATCGGCTGGTACTGCGCCTGCTTCAGCAGCTCGACCATGCGCTGGCCGCGCTCCAGCTGGGACTTCGAGGCGGCGTCCAGGTCGGAACCGAAGGCGGCGAACGCCTCCAGCTCACGGAACTGGGCGAGGTCGACACGAAGGCGGCCGGAGACCTGCTTCATCGCCTTGTGCTGCGCGGAACCACCGACTCGGGAGACGGAGATACCGACGTTCAGCGCGGGGCGCTGACCGGCGTTGAACAGGTCCGACTCCAGGAAGCACTGGCCGTCGGTGATGGAGATGACGTTGGTCGGGATGAACGCCGAGACGTCGTTGGCCTTGGTCTCGACGATCGGCAGACCGGTCATCGAACCGGCACCCATGTCGTCGGAGAGCTTGGCGCAGCGCTCCAGCAGGCGGGAGTGCAGGTAGAAGACGTCACCCGGGTAGGCCTCACGGCCCGGCGGACGGCGCAGCAGCAGGGACACGGCGCGGTAGGCGTCGGCCTGCTTCGAGAGGTCGTCGAAGATGATGAGGACGTGCTTGCCCTCGTACATCCAGTGCTGGCCGATGGCCGAACCGGTGTACGGCGCCAGGTACTTGAAGCCGGCCGGGTCGGACGCCGGGGCGGCGACGATGGTCGTGTACTCCAGGGCGCCGTTCTCCTCCAGCGCGCGGCGCACGCCGGCGATGGTGGAGCCCTTCTGGCCGATGGCGACGTAGATGCAGCGGACCTGCTTCTTCGGGTCGCCCGAGCGCCAGTTGTCGCGCTGGTTGATGATCGTGTCGACGGCCAGGGCGGTCTTGCCGGTCTGGCGGTCACCGATGATCAGCTGACGCTGACCACGGCCGACCGGGGTCATGGCGTCGACGGCCTTGTAGCCGGTCTCCATCGGCTCGTGCACCGACTTGCGCTGCATGACCGTGGGGGCCTGCAGTTCGAGGGCACGGCGGCCGGACGTCTCGATCTCGCCGAGGCCGTCGATCGGGTTGCCGAGCGGGTCGACAACGCGGCCGAGGTAGCCCTCACCGACTGCGACGGAGAGGACCTCACCGGTGCGCTGCACCGGCTGACCCTCCTCGATGCCGCTGAACTCACCGAGGACGATGGCGCCGATCTCGCGCTCTTCCAGGTTCAGCGCGAGGCCGAGGGTGCCGTCCTCGAACTTCAGCAGTTCGTTGGCCATGGCCGAGGGCAGGCCCTCGACCTTCGCGATGCCGTCGCCGGCAAGGGTGACCGTACCGACCTCCTCGCGCGAGGCCGCGTCCGGCTTGTACGACTGGACAAAGTTCTCCAGCGCGTCCCGGATCTCCTCCGGCCGGATCGTGAGCTCCGCCATCTGGGTTCCCTGCTCTCCTTGTTGGGCCCGAAGTTTCACTTTGGGGGGATGGGGACTCCCCCCTGAAAGAGGTGAATCCTCTGCACGGCCCAACCAGGGCCGTAAGTACGTACTGCTTTTCTCGAAATATCGAGTTGCTGCTAGCTCGCCATGCGGCGGGCGGCCTCGTCCAGCCGGTCCGCGATCGAGCCGTTGATGACCTCGTCACCGACCTGCACCCGGATGCCGCCGACGACCTCGGGGTCGACGTCGAGGTTCAGGTGCATCCGACGCCCGTAGAGCTTGGTCAGAGCAGCGCCGAGGCGCTCCTTCTGCCCGTCGCTCATCGGCACCGCCGAGGTGACGACGGCGACCATGCGGTTCCGGCGGTCGGCGGCGAGCTTGGACAGGGACTCCAGTCCCGCTTCCAGGCTACGTCCACGCGGTGCGGTCGCGAGGCGCGTCACCAGACGCTCGGTGGCCGGCTTGGCCCGCCCGCCCAGGAGCCGGTTCAGCAGCTCGGTCTTGGCCGAGGCGCCGGCGGCACGGTCGGTGAGCGCGGCACGCAGCTCCGTGTTGGAGGAGACGATCCGGCCGAACCGGAACAGCTCGTCCTCGACGTCGTCGAGGGTGCCCGTCTTCTCCGCGGCCGTGAGGTCGGCGATGGTCGCCAGCTCCTCCAGCGCGTCGACCAGGTCGCGGGGCTGCGACCAGCGGGACCGGGCCAGCCCGGACACCAGGTCGGCGGTGGTACCGCTGACCTGGCCACCGATCAGGCGCTGGACCAGCTGGGCCTTCGCCTCTCCAGGCTGCGCCGGGTCGGTGAGGACCCGACGCAGGCCGGCCTCGCGGTCGAGCAGCGCGGTGACGGCCGCCAGCTCGTCGGCGAGCTTCGCGGCGTCCACGGACGTCGCGTCCGTCAGCGCGTCGAGACGCTCCCGTGCGGCTGCCAGTGCCTCGCGGCTCGCTCCGTTCATCGCGTGGCCTCGGCCTTCTCCTCGAGCTCGTCGAGGAAGCGGTCGATCACACGGCTCTGCCGGGCGTGGTCCTCGAGGGACTCACCGACGAGCTTGCCGGCCAGGTCGGTGGCGAGCTTGCCGACGTCCTGGCGCAGCGCGGACGCGGCGGCCTTGCGGTCGGCGTCGATCTGGGCGTGACCGGCGGCGACGATCTCCTCGCGCTGCCGCTGGCCCTCGGCCCGCATCTCGGCGATGAGCGCGGCACCCTGCTCCTGAGCCTCCTGGCGCAGGCGCGCGGCCTCGTGCCGGGCCTCAGCGAGCTGGGCCTTGTACTGCTCGAGGACGCTCTGGGCCTCGGTCTGCGCGGCCTCGGCCTTTTCGATACCGCCCTCGATGGCTTCGCGGCGCTCTTCCAGAACCTTGTTGATGTTCGGGAGAAGCTTCTTGGCGAGGAAGCCGAAGACGATGACGAAGGCGATCAGGCCGATGACGAGCTCTGGGATCGGCGGGATGAGGGGGTTTTCGGCCTCCTCAGCCGCCAGCTGAACCAGGGGGCTCATATCAGTGCCTTTCGTCTAAAGGGCGACGGTCGGGTCAGGAGCTCGGGTAAACGAACGGCATGACCAGACCGATCAGGGCGAGCGCCTCACAGAAGGCGAAGCCCAGGATCTGGTTGGCGCGGATGAGGCCGGCCGCCTCGGGCTGGCGGGCCAGGGCCTGCGTGCCGTTACCGAAGATGATGCCGACGCCGACGCCCGGGCCGATCGCGGCGAGGCCGTAACCGATCGAGCCGAGGTTGCCCTTGATCTCGACGCCGGCGGCAAGGGTCTGGAGAGCGGACATGCCGGTTCTTCCTTCTCTTTCAATGACCGGTGGGGGTTGGCCACCGGATGTCTGGGTGGGTGGTCGGGGTGCTCAGTGGTGCTCGGCGAGCGCGCCCTGGATGTAGCTGCAGGTCAGCAGTACGAAGACGTACGCCTGGACAGCCTGGATGAAGAGCTCGAAGGCGGTCATCACGATGACCATCACGAACGAGACACCGGAGTAGGCGATACCGATGCCGTTCAGCATGTACCAGCTGGCGATCGTGAACAGCAGCAGCAGCGTGTGGCCGGCGAACATGTTCGCGAAGAGTCGCACGGCGTGGGTGAAGGGCCGCACCAGCAGGTTCGAGAAGAACTCGATCGTCATCGACAGCGGCAGCACGGGGCCGAGCGTCTTGTCGTAGCCGGTGAAGTTCTTGAAGGCACCGACGAAACCGTGCCGCTTGAACGTCAGCGAGACCCAGAGGACGTAGACGATGCCGGCGAGGACCGCAGGGTACGAGATGATCGCCGTGACCGGGAAGGCCGCGACCGGGATGATCGACCAGAGGTTCATCATCCAGACGAAGAAGAAGAGCGAGACGACGAGCGGGACGTACTTCTCGCCTTCCTTCTTGCCGATGGTCTCGTAGACGACACCCCGACGGACGAAGTCGTAACCGGCTTCGGCCACCAGCTGGAGCTTGCCCGGGATGACCTTCGGCCTGGCGAAGGCGGCCCAGAAGAAGCCCACGATGATGATGGAACCGAGGAGCGCCAGCAGCATCGTCTTGTTGAAGTACAAGTTGCTGTCCGCGTCGCCCCAGAGCGGCTTGAACAGGAACGAGTGCAGGCCCGGAGCCGGGAAGCCGCACCCGTCGAACAGGTGGCAGCTCGTGTCGAAAGCGAGCGTCTGCGTCGGGTCAGCACTCACCGCGGGCTCCTTCATCGTGGCGCATAGGTACGGCAACCTCGTTGTGTCGGCGCGGCGTGCGGCCGCGGGTCGGCACGGGACTGGTGTTACGGATGTGGGGGCGGCCGGGGGGCATCGAGCCTCGCGATCGAGCAGGCGTCAGCTCAGATGCCCGCGCCCGCGATGCCGCAGTTGGCACCGGACGATAGCAGCATCTCTCGTGCGCCTTTATCCCGGCCCTACCTCTCACGACGAGTGCCCTGTCTTCTCGGGCTTGTCGCCCTTCGACGAGGCATCGGGATCGACGTAGAGGATCTTCGCCTTCATGTGCGCACGCGTCTGCGCCGCGATCCACGTCAGGGTGGCGACCACGAGCGTGATGGCGAAGGCGCGGGGATTGAACAGCGTCGTGTTCTTGAAAAGAGCGACGAAGACGACGAGCAGCAGCAGTTGGGCCGCGTAGAGCATCAGGCCCATCATCTGGAACAGCTGCGGGAAAGACCTGGCGGTGCGCTGGAGCACGTAGAGCCCGAGTCCCATGAACAGGATCACGACCAGCGTTCCGACGACGGCTCCGATGGCTCCCTTGCCGCCCGCGACCACACCGCCGACGACGGCGGCAATCGCGCCGGCGACAGCCGTGGGTACGGCGGCCTGGGCCAGGATCCGGACGTCATTGGACGGCATGGCGGCAACTCCGCTTTCACAGGGGGCAGGGTGTCGTCATGGACGAGCGTAGTCCCGGGCTGAGTGATCGAGACCTCACGCCAATGGACCGTCGCACTCAGGTCCTTCGGCTCTATCCGGGGTTCTCGTGAACCGTATCACAAACTATTTGATGAGGTCTTTACCTGCTTGGTGTGCTTGCTGTCACACATGAGAGTGACAGTGCCCGTCTGTGCAAAAACCGAGCCGACTTGTCTGGTATTGGGGTGCTTCGCTCCCCCACGACTTGGCAATGCTCTAGTCAGATTCTTACCTGGCCGTATCAACGGCGATCAACGAAACGCGAACGAGCGCCGATCGCGGTCGCTCCGTTGACGCCCGAGACACCGGCGCTGACCGGGGCCCGCTCCTCGCTTCCGGAGGCATCCTGCTCCGCGGTCTGCGCGGTCTGCGCTGCCGCGGCCTCGGGAGCCCGGCGCCGCCTCCGGTACCGCGGCGGCACGAACCGCTGCGCCCACACCGGCACCCGCGGCCTGAAGCGCGGGAGCAGCAGCAGGACCAGCCCGATCGCGCTGAGGAAGACGATGCCCAGCACGATCCACATCGACGCCGAGTTGACCGAGTAGGCGAGCGCCCCGAAGGCGATCAGGGCCGACCAGAAGTACATGATCAGCACGGCCCGGCTGTGCGAGTGGCCGATCTCCAGCAGCCGGTGGTGCAGGTGCCCGCGGTCCGCGGCGAACGGGGACTGGCCGCGCCAGGTGCGCCGGACGATCGCCAGGACCAGGTCCGCCGTCGGCACCGCGATGATCGTCAGCGGGAGCAGCAGGGGGATGTAGACCGGCACCGTCTGGTGCACGGCCGCCTTCTCCGAACCCGCGTACAGGTTCAGCGCGTCCGGGTCCACCTGGCCGGTGATGGAGATCGCGCCGGCCGCCAGCACCAGGCCGATCAGCATCGAGCCCGAGTCGCCCATGAAGATCCGCGCGGGATGCATGTTGTGCGGCAGGAAGCCCAGGCACATGCCCATCAGGATCGCCGCGAACAGCGTGGCCGGGGCGGCGGCCTCGATGCCGTACGACACCCAGACGCGGTAGGCGTACAGGAAGAACGCGGCCGCCGCGATGCACACCATGCCGGCGGCGAGGCCGTCCAGGCCGTCCACGAAGTTCACCGCGTTGATCGTGATGACGACCAGGGCCACGGTCAGCAGCGTGCCCTGCCACTGGGTGAGGGCGACGTTGCCGACGCCCGGGACGGGCAGCCACAGGATCGTCAGACCCTGCATGACCATCACACCCGCGGCGATCATCTGACCGCCCAGCTTGATCAGCGCGTCGATCTCGAACTTGTCGTCCAGGACGCCGATCAGCCAGATCAGGGCGGCGCCGGAGAGCAGCGCCCGGGGCTCGTTGGACTTGGCGAAGACCTCGTTGAGGTTGGCCAGGTGGTCCGCGACCAGCAGTCCCGAGCACAGGCCGAAGAACATGGCGATACCACCGAGGCGCGGAGTGGGTTCCCGGTGCACGTCCCGGGCCCGGATCTCCGGCATCGCCCCGGCCACGATCGCGAACTTCCGTACCGGCCCTGTCAGCAGGTACGTCACCGCGGCCGTGATGCAGAGCGTCAGCAGGTATTCACGCACGGGCTTCCCCACAGGTCTCGCTGGCCATCACAGCCCCACACCCTAGCGACGGATGCATATGAATGAGGACTGCCGGGTAGCGACGATGGTTGCACGCAAGGCTGTGTGCCCCGCTCCGCGGCGGTCCGCGAAGGTCCACAACGGGACACATCAGGGTGTACGGAACTGCGCCTACCCGCGCTCAGCCGGGATACGGCGGAAACTGGCCGGCGAGTGCGCGCACCTCCTCACGCGCCGCGGCCGGCTCCGTCGCGCCCCGCAGCACGGCCGCCAGCAGCGCCGCGATCCGCACCATCTCCGGCTCCCCCATGCCCTGCGTTGTCACCGCGGCCGTGCCCAGGCGCAGCCCGCGGCCGTCGCCGTGCGGCAGCACGCAGCAGTCCAGCACCAGGCCGGCCGCCAGCAGCCGGCCGCGCGCGGTACGGCCGTCCACGCCGAGCGGGGCCGGGTCCGCGGTGATCAGATGGGTGTCCGTGCCGCCGGTGGTGACGACCAGCCCCTCCGCGGCCAGGTGACCGGCGAGGACCCGGGCGTTGGCGACCACCTGATGGGCGTACACGGTGAAGGCCGGCGCCGCCGCCTCGCCGAACGCGACGGCCTTGGCGGCGATGGTGTGCATCTGGGCGCCGCCCTGGGTGAAGGGGAAGACGGCCCGGTCGACGCGCTCGGCCAGCTCGGCCCCGCACAGGAGCATCCCGCCGCGCGGACCGCGCAGCACCTTGTGGGTGGTGGCGCACACGACGTCCGCGTACGGCACCGGGTTGGGCGCCGCTCCCCCGGCGACCAGCCCGATCGGATGGGCCGCGTCCGCGATCAGATACGCCCCGACCTCGTCCGCGACCTCGCGGAAGTAGGCGTAGTCGATGTGGCGGGGGTAGGCGATGGAGCCGCACACGATGGCCTTGGGCCGGTGGTTCCGGGCCAGGTGGCGCACCTGGTCGTGGTCGATCAGCCCGGTCTCGGCGTCGACGCCGTAGCCGACGAAGTCGAACCAGCGGCCGGAGAAGTTCGCCGGCGAGCCGTGGGTGAGATGGCCGCCGTGGGGCAGGCCGAGGGCGAGGACGGTGTCGCCGGGGCGCAGCAGGGCGGCGTAGGCGGCCAGGACGGCCGAGGAGCCGGAGTGCGGCTGGACGTTGGCGTGCTCGGCGCCGAACAGGGCCCTGGCCCGGTCGACGGCGGCGCGTTCGGCGACGTCGACGATCTCGCAGCCGCCGTGGTGGCGGGCACCCGGATAGCCCTCGGCGTACTTGTTGGCGAGCGGTGAGCCGAGGGCGGCGAGCACGGCCGGCGAGCAGAAGTTCTCGGCGGCGATCAGCTGGAGCGTCGTGGACTGCCGGGTCAGCTCCCCGAGCAGGATCTCGGCCATCGCCGGGTCCTGCCGCCGCAGGACATCGGTCTCGTGAGCGGTGGTGACCGACATGGCGGGCTCCGGGCGGTCGACGGTGACGTATCCCCAATGTAGGCCCGGGGTACGGCCGACGCGCGACCGTTACCGCCGTTGATGTCCGTTTCCCCACCCGTACGCGCGCGGGTCCGTCCCGGATGCGCGGGTGCGGGTGGGTCCGTCCCGGGTGCGGATCCTCCCGGATGCGCGGGTGCGTGTGCGTCCGTCCCGGTGCGGGTCTTCCCGGATGCGTCCCGGGTGCGGGTCTTCCCGGATGCGTCCCGGGTGGGTGCGGGTCCGTCCCGGGTGGGTGCGTGGGCTCGCCGGGCAGGCGCGGTCCGTCCCGGGTGGGCGGGGGTCCGTCCTAGGTGTGTGCGGTCACGCCCGTCAGCGCGGTGACGACCGGGTCCAGCGCGTCTCGTATCTCGTCGCCGATGGACCGGAAGAAGGGCAGCGGGGCGCCGTAGGGGTCGTACACCTCGTCCGCCTCGGCGGTCGGGGCGAGCAGCCAGCCGCGCAGGGCCGCGGCCGCCCGCACCAGCGCCCGGGCCCGCAGTACCACGCCGTCCTCGAGCGGCGGCAGCGTGGCCGGATCTATCGCACGGACCAGGCGGGTGAACTCCTTCAGGGTGAAGGTGCGCAGCCCCGCCGAATGGCCCATGGAGATGACCTGGGCGCGGTGGTCGCGGGTGGCGGTCAGCACCAGGTCGGCCATGATCACGTGCTCGTCCAGCAGCTCCCGGCCGACGAAGCCGGTGGCGTCCGCGCCGAACTCGCCCAGCACGGCCTCCGCGTTGGCCTCCATGGGCGCGCCCTCGTGTCCCCACGTGCCGGCGCTCTCCACGACCAGCCCGCCGCCGAGTACGCCGAGCCGCTCCGCGACGAAATGGCGGGTCAGCCGCTCGGTGATGGGCGAGCGGCACACATTGCCGGTGCTGACGTGGAGGATGCGGAAGGTGTCGCGGGGGAACCCGAACGTCGTCGTCTCCTCCGCGCTGAAGCCCCCGCCGCCTATGCCACGCCCCGCTTCAGGGGCCGTCAATTCGCCACCTCAAGGTCGGGTACGACCTTGCGCAGCTCCTCCGCGGAGAGCGCGCCCTCGCGCAGCAGCAGCGGCACCCGGCGGGAGACGTCCACGATGGACGACGGAACGTTGCCCGGGGTGGGGCCGCCGTCGAGGTAGACGGAGACGGAGTCGCCGAGCATCTCCTGCGCGGCGTCGCAGTCCTCCGGCGCCGGGTGGCCGGTGAGGTTGGCCGAGGACACGGCCATGGGGCCGACCTCGGTGAGCAGCTCGATGGCGACGGGGTGCAGCGGCATGCGCACGGCGACCGTGCCCCGGGTGTCGCCGAGGTCCCACTGGAGGGACGGCTGGTGCTTGGCGACGAGCGTCAGGGCACCCGGCCAGAACGCGTCGACCAGCTCCCAGGCCAGCTCGGAGAAGTCCGTGACGAGGCCGTGCAGGGTGTTCGGCGAGCCGATGAGGACGGGGGTGGGCATGTTGCGGCCCCGGCCCTTGGCCCCGAGCAGGTCGGCGACGGCCTCCGAGGAGAACGCGTCGGCGCCGATGCCGTACACCGTGTCGGTCGGCAGCACCACCAGTTCGCCCCGGCGGACGGCGGACGCGGCCTCGCGCAGACCCGTCACGCGGTCGGTCGCGTCATTGGTGTCGTATCGCCGTGCCATGTCTAGCGGGCCTCCTCGTACACGGACTGCGGGGTTGAAGACTGCGGGGCGGTCACGGCAGCGCCTTGCGGGCGGTGGCGAAGCGTGGCCTGTTGTTGAGGTCCGGGTGGTCGGCCGCGTCGGCCCAGCCCCGCTCCTCGGTGAAGATCCACGGCACCTGGCCGCCCTGGGTGTCGGCGTGCTCGATCACGACGACTCCGCCGGGGCGCAGCAGCCGGTGCGCGGTGCGCTCGATGCCCCGGATGAGGTCGAGTCCGTCCTCGCCGGAGAACAGCGCCAGCTCGGGGTCGTAGTCGCGGGCCTCCGGGGCGACGTACTCCCACTCGGTGAGCGGGATGTACGGCGGGTTGGAGATGACCAGGTCGACCTGGCCGTCCAGGTCCGGGAAGGCGGTGAGGGCGTCGCCCTGGCGCAGGTCGACCCGCGATCCGGCCACGTTCTTCCGCGTCCACACGAGGGCGTCCTCGGACAGCTCCACGGCGTGCACGCGGGAACGCGGCACCTCCTGGGCGAGGGCGAGCGCGATGGCGCCGGAGCCGGTGCACAGGTCGACGATGCACGGCTCGACGACGTCCATGGCGCGGACCGCGTCTATGGCCCAGCCGACCACGGACTCGGTCTCCGGCCTGGGCACGAACACCCCCGGCCCGACCTGGAGTTCCAGGTACCGGAAGTAGGCCCGGCCGGTGATGTGCTGAAGCGGCTCGCGCTGCTCGCGCCGGGCGATGACCTCCCAGTACCGGGCGTCGAAGTCGGCGTCCTTCACGGAGTGCAGTTGGCTGCGCTTCACGCCGTGCACGAACGCGGCCAGCTCCTCCGCGTCGGTGCGCGGCGAGGGCACGCCGGCGTCGGCCAGCCGCTGGGTGGCCTGGGCCACCTCGGCGAGCAGCAGGTTCACGCGAGTCCTCCGTGTCGTACTGGTGCGTACGTGTGTTACGCGGCGGCGAGCTTCGCCGCCGAGTCGGCGTCGACACAGGCCTGGATCACCGCGGCGAGGTCGCCGTCGAGGACCTGGTCCAGGTTGTACGCCTTGAAGCCGACGCGGTGGTCCGAGATGCGGTTCTCCGGGAAGTTGTAGGTGCGGATCTTCTCGGAGCGGTCGACGGTGCGGACCTGGCTGCGGCGGGCGTCGGCGGCCTCCCTCTCCGCTTCCTCCTGTGCCGCGGCGAGCAGCCTGGAGCGCAGGATACGCAGGGCCTGCTCCTTGTTCTGCAGCTGGCTCTTCTCGTTCTGGCAGGAGGCCACGACGCCGGTCGGCAGGTGCGTGATGCGCACGGCGGAGTCGGTGGTGTTCACGGACTGACCACCGGGGCCGGAGGACCGGTAGACGTCGATGCGGAGGTCGTTCGGGTTGATCTCGACGTCGACCTCCTCGGCCTCGGGCGTGACGAGGACGCCGGCCGCGGACGTGTGGATACGGCCCTGGGACTCGGTCGCCGGGACGCGCTGCACGCGGTGCACACCGCCCTCGTACTTCAGGCGGGCCCAGACGCCCTGCCCGGGCTCGGTGGCGCCCTGGCCGCCCTTGGTCTTCACGGCGACCTGGACGTCCTTGTAGCCGCCCAGTTCGGACTCGGTGGCGTCGATGATCTCGGTCTTCCAGCCGACGCGCTCGGCGTAGCGCAGGTACATCCGCAGCAGGTCACCGGCGAACAGCGCCGACTCGTCGCCGCCCGCGCCCGCCTTGATCTCCAGGATGACGTCCTTGTCGTCGCTGGGGTCGCGCGGGACGAGCAGCAGGCGCAGCTTCTCGGTCAGCTCCTCGCGCTGCTTCTCCAGGTCCTTGACCTCGGCGGCGAAGTCGGGGTCGTCGGCGGCGAACTCGCGCGCGGTCTCGATGTCGTCGCCGGTCTGCTTCCAGGAGCGGTACGTGGCGACGATCGGGGTCAGCTCGGCGTAGCGCTTGTTCAGCTTGCGCGCGTTGGCCTGGTCGGCGTGGACCGACGGGTCGGCGAGCTGCTTCTCCAGGTCGGCGTGCTCGGCGACGAGTTCCTCGACGGCCTCGAACATCTTGGGCTCCTGTACTGCGGTGAAGGGAAGGGCGGGCGACCAAAAACGCCGGTCCCGGGCACACCCCCGGTAAGGGTGCGGCCGTGGACCGGCGATATGGGGCTCGCTACTTCTTGGAGC
This sequence comes from Streptomyces musisoli, assembly GCF_016741855.1. GTDB lineage: Bacteria > Actinomycetota > Actinomycetes > Streptomycetales > Streptomycetaceae > Streptomyces > Streptomyces musisoli. The sequence goes on from NZ_JAERRH010000012.1 coordinate 89,853, forward strand.
CGGCAGCCTTGCCGAAGCGGGCCTCGAAGCGGGCCACACGGCCACCGGTGTCGAGGATCTTCTGCTTGCCCGTGTAGAACGGGTGGCACTCGGAGCAGACCTCGGCCCGGATGGTGCCGGACTCGATGGTGCTGCGGGTGGTGAACGACGCGCCACAGGTGCAGCTGACCTGCGTCTCGACGTACGCGGGGTGGATGTCGCGCTTCAAGGTGTCTCCTAGGTTTCGGGAGGGCGCCGGGTCGCCGCCGCGGGATGCGGGAGCGTGAACCGGAGCCGACGTACCAGTCTGCCAGGACTGGGGCCATCCACCCAAACCGGGGGTGCGGTTGTTCTATTCCCGGGGGTGGGCGGTCAGCTCACGACGCCCTTGGCCTCGCCGGTGGCCGTCCCCTCGGTGGCCGCTGCCGGGATCGGCCTGTCGTTCTTCAGGGCGTCCCACACCAGCCGGGCCTTCTCCTTCGCCAGGAGGACCCGGTTGGGGTTGGCCGGGTCGTACTGGACCGGCATCGTGACCATCTTCATGTGGGACGAGCCGATGCCCTTGAGGCCGCCCGCGAAGTCCATCAGGTCGTTGACCGAGCCGAGGTCGGAGTCGGTGGTGACGGCCTTGGTGGCGGTGTCGGCGAGGTCGTACAGCTTCTTCGGGTTCGTGAAGACGCCGACGTGCTTGACCTGGTCGATCAGGGCCTTGATGAACGCCTGCTGGAGCTGGATGCGGCCCAGGTCGGAGCCGTCTCCCACACCGTGCCGGGTGCGGACCAGGCCGAGGGCCTGCTCGCCGTTCAGGGTGTGCGGGCCGGCCTTGAGGTCGAGGTGGCTCTGCGGGTCGCGGATGTCCTTCGTCGTGGTGACCTGGACGCCGCCGAGGTCGTCGATGAGCTTCTGGAAGCCCTCGAAGTCGACCTCCAGGTAGTGGTCCATGCGGATGCCGGTGATGGACTCCACGGTCTTCACCGCGCAGGCCGCGCCCCCGGTGGAGTACGCCTCGTTGAACATCACGCCGGAGGCGGCGGAGTGCGTGGTGCCCTGGGTGTCGGTGCACTGGGGGCGGTCGACGAGGGTGTCGCGCGGGATCGAGACCACGCTGGCCCGCTTGTGACCCTCGTACACGTGGACGATCATCGCCGTGTCGGAGCGGGCGCTGCCGTCGTCGGTGCCGCCGCCGAGCTTCTTGTTCTGGCCGGAGCGGGTGTCCGAGCCCAGGACCAGGATGTTCTCGGAGCCGTTGTCGATCTTCGTGGGCCGGTCGGTGCCGAGGGCCTGGTTGATGTCGACGCTGTGGATGTTGCCGTTGAGCTTGAAGTACACGTACCCGGCGCCGACGCCACCCAGCACGACGACGCCCGCGGCGGTCCAGGCCGTCGCGCGCATGGCCTTGCGGCCCGTGCTGGGGGCCTTGCGGCGGCGTCCCTTGCCGCTGCGGCGGGGATCGGCCGTGCCCGGCTCGGATATGGCGGGCTCGGGCGTGCTCTCGGCGGCCACTGCGCTCCTAGGTCTCGGCGGTCGATTACCCCCTGCGGTCAGGGACTGGCTCGGTTGTCACCGCTCCATCGTCGCTCCGCCTGGTCAGACGGGGAAACTCGGGAAAGGGTTGCACAGTGCGAAATGCCCCTCGCGGGCGGCGACGGGGCGGGGTGCGCAGCCGGACGAGTCGGGCGTAACCGGCTCACCTGCGCCTTCGGCCGAAGCCGCGGCACCGCCGGGAACCCGCCCCGACGGCCTCGGATGTGGCACAGATCTCGCCGGGCCGCCCTTCCCGTGCGGATACGGACAGGACGGGCGGGGCGGAAAGCGGCCGGGCCGGCCCTTCCCGTGCGGGATACGGGCAGGACGCGGGCGGGGCGGAAAGCGGCCGGGCCGGCCACGGTCAAACCGTGGCCGGCCCGGCATGTCGCCTCGACGGGGGTCAGTCGCCGTTGCCCGGCGTCGGCGTCGTCTTCTGGATCTGCATCAGGAACTCGACGTTCGATTTCGTCTGCTTCATCTTGTCGAGAAGCAGCTCGATCGCCTGCTGCTGGTCCAGCGCGTGCAGCACCCGGCGGAGCTTCCAGACGACCGCCAGCTCCTCGTTGCCGAGCAGGATCTCTTCCTTACGGGTACCGGACGCGTCCACGTCCACCGCCGGGAAGATGCGCTTGTCGGCGAGCTTGCGGTCGAGCTTCAGCTCCATGTTGCCGGTGCCCTTGAACTCCTCGAAGATCACCTCGTCCATGCGGGAGCCGGTGTCCACCAGGGCGGTGGCGAGGATGGTCAGCGAGCCGCCGTCCTCGATGTTCCGCGCCGCACCGAAGAACCGCTTCGGCGGGTACAGCGCGGTCGAGTCGACACCACCGGACAGGATGCGGCCGGAGGCCGGCGCCGCCAGGTTGTAGGCGCGGCCCAGACGGGTGATGGAGTCGAGCAGCACGACGACGTCGTGGCCCAGCTCCACCAGACGCTTGGCGCGCTCGATGGCGAGCTCGGCGACCGTGGTGTGGTCCTCGGCCGGGCGGTCGAAGGTCGAGGAGATGACCTCGCCCTTGACCGACCGCTGCATGTCGGTGACCTCTTCCGGACGCTCGTCGACGAGGACGACCATCAGGTGGCACTCGGGGTTGTTGTGCGTGATCGCGTTGGCGATCGCCTGCATGATCATGGTCTTGCCGGTCTTCGGCGGGGCCACGATCAGACCGCGCTGGCCCTTACCGATCGGCGACACGAGGTCGATGATGCGGGTGGTGAGCACGCCCGGGTCCGTCTCCAGGCGGAGGCGGTCCTGCGGGTAGAGCGGGGTCAGCTTGTTGAACTCCGGTCGGCCGCGGCCGTGTTCGGGCGCCATGCCGTTGACGGAGTCGAGGCGGACCAGCGCGTTGAACTTCTCGCGGCGCTCGCCCTCCTTCGGCTGGCGGACCGCACCGGTGACGTGGTCACCCTTGCGCAGGCCGTTCTTGCGGACCTGGGCGAGGGAGACGTACACGTCGTTCGGGCCCGGCAGGTAACCGGAGGTCCGGATGAAGGCGTAGTTGTCGAGGATGTCCAGGATGCCCGCGACGGGGATCAGGACGTCGTCCTCGGCGACCTGCGGCTCGGCGATGTCGTCGCGGCCACGGCGGCCACGGCGGTCGCGGTAGCGGCCACGACGGCCACGGCGGCCGCCCTCGAAGTCGTCGTCGTCCTGCGGGCCGGTGTTGCGGTCCTGCCGGCCGCCCTGCTGCTGGCCCTGCTGCTGGCGGTCCTGACGGCCACCGCCCTGCTGCTCGTCGCCCTTGCCGCGGCGGTCGCGGTCACGGCCGCGCTCGCGGCGGTCGCGACGGCCACGGCCCTCGCCGTCACCGGCGTCGCCCTTGGCCTCGCCCTGCTGCTGCGCGGGCGCCTCGGCCTTGGTCTCGCTCTTGGCCTCGGCGGCGACGGTCTCGGTGCCGCCGGACGCCGGGCTGCCCGCCTCGGCGGTGGCACGGCGGCGACGGCGCTCGGACGGGGCGTCGTCGGAGGCCGGCTGGCCCGGGATCTCGATCTGCTGCTGGGCCACGGCCTTCTCGGCCGGGGCGGAGGAGGCACCTCCCTGCTCGAGCGAGGACGCGGCCTTGGGGGACTTGGCCTCCGCCTTCTTCTCGGCCTCCTCGCCGGTGCGGGCCTTGGAGGTGGCGCGGCGCTTCGGCTTGGTCTCGGCGGCGTCCCCGGCGGGGGCGGACGCGGCCTTGGGGGCGGCACCCCCGGCGGCCTGCGCCTCCTTGATGACCTCGATCAGCTGGCTCTTGCGCATCCGCGCGGTGCCCCTGATCCCGAGGCCCGAGGCGACCTGCTGCAGCTCGGCCAGCACCATGCCCTCGAGGCCGGTACCACGGCGCCGCCGGGAGCCGGCACCGGTGGCAGGCGCGGAGGCGTCCGTGGAGGGCGCGGCAGCGGTCTCCTCGACACGTGCGCCCATCAGATCGGTGGTGTCGCTCACGAAGGGTCCTTCCCTGGAGCGGACGTCGGCCTGTCTGGCTCGGCGACCGGTTGTGCTGTCCGGCTACGGTCCTGTCTTCTGCGAACCGTGCCGGGGCGGTGGTCCGCCAAAGCGGCGGAAGAAATGTGCGGTGACGGCGCTTCCGCGAGTCGTGGCACCCGGTGTCACGTGGCGTGGTAGCACCTTTTCCGGAGCTCCCCCAGAGGGGGTACCCCCACCGGCGGCCCGCTCAGTGCTCGCATACGACGTACTGCCCAGGTACGGCGCAAGGAACACGGAGTGGCGCGGGAGACTCCCGGAAGAATGTCTGTCCCGGACGGGGACACGAAGCACCTCGCCATGGTGGGGTCGGGTGCAGACTTGAGATTAACACTACCGGATCCAACAAACATTCCCCCTCTCCATATCCGGCAACCGTGTGTCAGGTCGCAAGCGGCAGCACGCTCGCTCCCTGTACATCCAGGTCCAGCCGGTTGGCGGCCCAGCCCTCGCCCGCGAGGTGGGACACCTTGTCGGCGCTCTCGGCGTCGGCGAGCGCCATGACCGTGGGTCCGGCGCCGGAGATGACGGCCGGGATGCCGTCGGCGCGCAGCCGCTCCACCAGCGCGGCGCTCTCCGGCATGGCCGGGGCGCGGTAGTCCTGGTGGAGGCGGTCCTCGGTGGCGGGCAGCAGCAGCTCGGGGCGCCTGGTCAGGGCCTCGACCAGCAGGGCGGCGCGGCCCGCGTTGGCGGCGGCGTCGACGTGCGGCACGGTGCGCGGGAGCAGGCCGCGCGCGGTCTCGGTCAGGACCGGCTTTCCGGGCACGAAAACCACCGGAACGATGGAATCGTGCGGCTCCATCCTGATGGCCCGGGCGGAGCCGGCCTCCATCCAGGACAGGGTGAAACCGCCGAGCAGACAGGCGGCCACGTTGTCCGGGTGGCCCTCGATCTCGGTGGCCAGTTCCAGCAGCGCGGCGTCGTCCAGACGGGCCTCGCCGCCTATGGTCACGGCGCGGGCGGCGACGATGCCGGCGCAGATGGCGGCGGAGGAGGAGCCCAGGCCACGGCCGTGCGGGATGCGGTTGGCGCAGACGATCTCCAGGCCCCGGGGCTGCCCGCCCAGCAGGTCGAAGGCGGTGCGCAGGGAGCGGACGAGGAGGTGGCTCTCGTCGCGCGGGAGGGTCTCGCTGCCCTCGCCCGCGATGTCGACGTGCAGCCCGGAGTCGGCGACCCGGACGACCACGTCGTCGTAGAGCCCCAGCGCGAGGCCCAGGGCGTCGAAACCCGGGCCGAGATTGGCGCTGGTGGCGGGAACGCGCACCCGGACGGCGGCGGCGCGGAAGGCTGGACCGGCCATCGCTCGAAGACTCTCCTTGAGCTGCGTGACGGTCGAATGACGCTCGAGGGATTCGATGGTCATTCGGTGGACTGCCGATGACTGACGTGCGAAGACCCGTCGGGCCGCGGAGACGGCGCGGCGCCGTGCCATACGCGGGGGCATATGCGGTAGGCGGGTTCGGTACAGCCTATCGAAGGAAGGTTCTGTGGCGACATAGGGCGCACAGGAGGCGCACGATGCGTGTCGTATGCCTCCTGTGCACCGTGTCGGGGACTGCCCGGACCCGGACCGCTCAGGCGAGGCCGAGGCGCTCGGCCGCGGTGGCCGCGTCGACCGGGACGGTGACCGGCTGCGGGGCGCCGGCGACGGCCCAGTCGGGGTCCTTCAGGCCGTTTCCGGTGACCGTGCACACGATGCGCTGGCCCGGGTCGACCTTGCCCTGCTCGGCGGCCTTCAGCAGGCCGGCCACGGAGGCGGCGGAGGCGGGCTCCACGAAGACACCCTCCTGCGCGGCCAACAGGCGGTAGGCGCGCAGGATCTCACGGTCCGTCACCTCGTCGATGGCACCGCCGGACTCGTCCCGCGCGGCCAGCGCGTACGTCCAGGAGGCGGGGTTGCCGATGCGGATGGCGGTGGCGATGGTCGACGGGTCCTTGACGACCTCGCCGCGCACGATCGGAGCGCTGCCGGACGCCTGGAAGCCCCACATCCGGGGGGTCCGGGCGGCGATGCCGTCGGCGGCGTACTCCTTGTAGCCCTTCCAGTAGGCGGTGATGTTGCCCGCGTTGCCGACCGGGAGGACGTGGATGTCGGGCGCGTCGCCGAGCATGTCCACGATCTCGAAGGCGGCCGTCTTCTGGCCCTCGATACGCACCGGATTGACCGAATTCACCAGCGCCACGGGGTAGTTGTCGCTCAGCTCCCGCGCCAGGGTGAGGCAGTCGTCGAAGTTGCCGTCGACCTGGAGGATCTTCGCGCCGTGCACGAGGGCCTGGCCCATCTTGCCGAGGGCGATCTTGCCCTGCGGGACCAGCACGGCGGACACCATGCCCGCCCGCACCGCGTACGCGGCGGCGGAGGCGGAGGTGTTGCCGGTGGAGGCGCAGATGACGGCCTTCGCCCCCTCCTCCTTGGCCTTGCTGATGGCCATGGTCATGCCGCGGTCCTTGAAGGAGCCGGTGGGGTTGGCACCCTCCACCTTCAGGTGGACCTCACAGCCCGTGCGCTCGGAGAGCACCTGCGCGGGCACGAGCGGCGTGCCGCCCTCGCGGAGCGTCACGACCGGCGTGGTGTCGGATACCGGCAGACGGTCCCGGTACTCCTCGATGATTCCGCGCCACTGGTGTGTCATTGCTGGTTACTCTCCTTCGACCCGCATGATGCTGGCGACACCCCGCACGGTGTCGAGCTTGCGCAGTGCCTCGACGGTCCCGGACAGGGAGGCGTCGGAGGCCCGGTGGGTGACGACGACGAGAGAGGCCTCGCCGTCCTTGCCCTGCTGCCGAACGGTGTCGATCGACACCCCGTGCTCGGCGAAGACGGTCGCGACCTGAGCGAGTACACCCGGTTTGTCCGCGACGTCCAGGCTGATGTGGTAGCGCGTGACGACCTCGCCCATCGGGGAGACGGTGAGGTCGGCGTACGCCGACTCGCCGGGGCCGGTGGTGCCGTTCAGCCGGTTGCGGCAGACCGCGACGAGGTCGCCGAGAACGGCGGAGGCGGTGGGCGAGCCGCCGGCGCCGGGGCCGTAGAACATCAGCTGGCCGGCCGCGTCGGACTCCACGAACACCGCGTTGTAGGCGCCGCGCACGGAGGCGAGCGGATGGCTCAGCGGAATCATGGCGGGATGCACGCGCGCGGTGACGGACGTGCCGTCCTTGGACCGCTCGCAGATGGCGAGCAGCTTGATGGTGCAGCCCATCTCCTTGGCGGAGCGGAAGTCGGCGGCCGTGACCTCCGTCATGCCCTCGCGGTAGACGTCGTCCAGCCGCACGCGGGTGTGGAAGGCGATCCCGGCGAGGATGGCGGCCTTGGCGGCGGCGTCGAAGCCCTCGACGTCGGCGGTCGGGTCGGCCTCCGCGTATCCGAGGGCGGTGGCCTCGTCCAGGGCCTCCTGGTAGCCGGCGCCCGTGGAGTCCATCTTGTCGAGGATGAAGTTGGTGGTGCCGTTGACGATGCCGAGGACCCGGTTGACCTTGTCACCGGCGAGCGACTCGCGCAGCGGCCGGATCAGCGGGATGGCGCCGGCGACGGCGGCCTCGTAGTAGAGGTCCCGGCCGTGCTCCCCGGCGGCGGCGTGCAGGGCGGCCCCGTCCTGGGCGAGCAGGGCCTTGTTGGCGGAGACGACGGAGGCGCCGTGCTCGAAGGCGGCGGTGATCAGCGTCCGGGCCGGCTCGATCCCGCCGATGACCTCCACGACGACGTCGATGTCCCCGCGTTTGACGAGGGCGGTGGCATCCGTGGTGACGAGCGCGGGGTCGATGCCCTCGCGCACCTTGCCGGTACGCCGTACGGCCACGCCGGCGAGCTCGACCGGGGCCCCGATCCGGGCAGCGAGGTCGTCGGCGTGCGTCGTCATGATGCGCGCCACCTCTGAGCCGACCACTCCACAGCCCAGCAGCGCCACTTTCAGCGGACGCGTACGCATCATCCGACCTCGTTTCCTCATACCGTCTACGGTTGGACCAGTCTCACTCACCGGACGGGAGTTTCTACCCTTCGTCCGGATCGTGAGACATCTATTTCATTTGTACGAGACCGGCAGACCGCAGATCTTCCGGCCCCGCGCAAGGGAGTTACCCGACGTCGAGACGCAGGAGGTCCTCCTCCGTCTCACGCCGGACGATCACCCGGGCCGCCCCGTCCCGCACGGCGACGACGGGCGGCCGGAGCACGTGGTTGTAGTTGCTGGCCATGGACCTGCAGTACGCACCGGTGGCCGGCACGGCGATCAGGTCACCCGGTGCCAGGTCGGCCGGCAGGAACGCGTCCTTCACCACGATGTCCCCGCTCTCGCAGTGCTTGCCGACGACCCGGGCGAGCATCGGCTGGGCGTCGGAGGCGCGGGAGACGAGCACGACGCTGTACTCGGCGTCGTACAGCGCGGTGCGGATGTTGTCCGACATGCCGCCGTCGACGGAGACGTACGTCCGCAGCCCGTCGAGCTGCTTGACGGTGCCGACCTCGTACAGGGTGAAAGCGGTGGGGCCGACGATGGCGCGGCCCGGCTCGACGGAGATCCGCGGGGTCCGCAGCCGGGCGCTCTCGCACTCCCGCGTGACGATCTCGGTGAGCGCCTTGGCGATCTCGTGCGGTTCACGGGGGTCGTCGTCGCTGGTGTAGGCGATGCCGAGCCCGCCCCCGAGGTCGATCTCGGGCAGCTCGACCCCGTGCTCGTCCCGGATGTCCTTGAGCAGCCCGACGACTCGATGGGCGGCGACCTCGAACCCGGACATGTCGAAGATCTGCGACCCGATGTGGGAGTGGATCCCGATCAGCTCCAGCCCGTCGAGCTGCAACGCCCGCCGTACGGCCTCGGCGGCCTGCCCGCCGGCGAGCGGAATCCCGAACTTCTGGTCCTCGTGGGCGGTGGCGATGAACTCGTGCGTGTGCGCCTCGACACCCACGGTGATCCGGATCTGGACCTTCTGCCGCTTCCCCAGCGACTGCGCCGTGTGGGCGACCCGCACGATCTCCTGGAAGGAGTCGAGCACGATCCGCCCGACGCCCGCCTCTATGGCCCGGTGGATCTCCGCGACGGACTTGTTGTTGCCGTGGAAGGCGATGCGCTCGGCGGGCATGCCGGCGCTCAGGGCGGTGGCCAGCTCCCCGCCGGAGCACACGTCGAGGTTGAGTCCCTCCTCGTTCAGCCACCGCACGACGGCCCGGGACAGGAACGCCTTGCCTGCGTAGAAGACGTCGGCGTCCGGCCCGAAGGCGGTACGCCAGGCACGCGCCCGGGCACGGAAGTCGGCCTCGTCGAGGACGTAGGCGGGCGTGCCGAACTCCTCGGCGAGCCGGGTGACGGGGATCCCTCCGACGGTGACCACGCCGTCGTCGTTCCGGCCGACGGTCTGGGCCCACACCTTGGCGTCGAGGGCGTTGAGGTCGGCGGGCGGTGCGGAGTAGTGCCCCTCGGGCAGGACGTCGGCGTGACGGGGTCCTGCGGGGTGGGCGGAACGGCTCATGACGTGACTCTCAGACTCTCTGTCTCTCTCCGGGACGCATCTGCTCTCGGGCGCCTCAGAGATGTTCGGGTGCGTCGATGCCGAGCAGGGACAGGCCGCCGGCCAGCACCGTCCCGGCGGCTTCGGCGAGGGCCAGCCGGGCCCGGTGGGCGGCCGAGGGTTTCTCCTCGCCGACGGGAAGCACGAAGGGCAGCAGGGGCAGCACGGCATCCGCGACGGTGACGAGATGCCGGGCAAGCCGATCCGGGGCACGGTGGGTGGCGGCCACGGCAAGAATCCGGGGGTGGTCGGCGAGGGACGTGAGAAGGGGTCGGACCACGGGGGTGGGGTCTTGGGGGGTGGGGGTGGGAGTGAGGGTGAGGTGGGGGCTTGGGGTGGGGGCGGGGTGGGGGCTTGGGGTGGGGGTGGGGTGGGGGGCGGTGGTCGGGGTGACATGGGGGGTGTTTGCCGGGGGGTGGGGGGCGGTTGGGGCCTTGGCGTGGGGGGCGATTGGGGCCTTGGGGGCGGTCTCGGATTCGGTACCGCTCGCGGGAGGGCGGGCGCCGGTTGGGGTGGGGGCGGTGCCGCTCGCGGTGGAGGCGGTGGCGATCGCGGAGGGGTGGGGGGCGGTCGCGGGCTCGGTACCGCTCGCGGTGGGACGGGCGCCGTTCGGGGTGGGGGCGGTGCCGCTCGCGGTGTCCGCGGGCTCGGTGCCGCTCGCGGTGGGACGGGCGCCGTTCGGGGTGGGGGCGGTGCCGCTGGCGGTGTCCGCGGGCTCGGTGCCGGTGGGGACGGTGAGGGGGCCGGGCTCGGCGGTGAAGCCGAGGCGGGCGGCGTTGCGGCTGAGGGAACGGATGCGGGCGTGGGCGTACCGCACCCGGAACAGCGGATTGCTCTCCCGCTGGACCAGGTGATCGGCGGTGATCCGGGGCCGGTCGTGCGGGGCGGGGTGGAGCAGGGCCCACTGGGCGGCGTCGGGTCCGAGCGGGGCGGGGTCCTCCGGTGCGGGCACGGGCCGCAGATTGACGGGCTCGCCGTGCTCGACGGTGGTGCGTCCGCCCTGCGTGGCCACGATCCGTACGACGGCGTCGGCGACGACCTCGGCCCGCACTTCGTACGGCACGCGCAGCGCGACGACCTGCCCGGCGAGGGCGTCCCCGTACCCGTACCGGGCACCCTTCCGCCGGATCTCCCGCACCAACCCGGTGACGGGATCGGCCTGCGCGTCGAGGCTGATGTTGAGGAACCCGGGCCCGGTGACGACGACGTCCCGGATGCCGGCGGTTTCGGCGAGACGCGGCAGCAGGATCTCGGCGACCCTCCGGGGCGGCTGCCCGGCCGGCCGGGCGAGCTGCAACGCGATGGTGGTGGCGAAGTCCCCGCATCCGCCGGGCCCCGGTTCCGTCACGACGGCACGCTCGGGCACGGCCACATCCAGCTCCCCGGCGTCGACGGCACGGCGCACCGCGTGCAGCACGGTGCGGGAGAGCTCGACGGGGGTCACGGGACAAGCGTAGGGGAGGAGGGGGGTGGGTACGCGAGCCGGTTATGCCTGTTCACCTGCTGTACGTGCCGCCCTGCCCTCAGAAGGTCATGCCACCTGGCACGCCGTCGGACACACCGCCGTCACGGGAGACCCCATGACAGCCGGATGCGACGCCACCGTCCCCGGATCCGCCGCGCCCATCGCCCACCCCGCGCCCGGACGCCCCGCCGCGCCCGGCCCCCTCACGCTCGACGAGGCCGTCACGTCCGGGAAAGCCGCTTTCGTGCGCAGAAAATCCCTCACGACCATGCCCGGAAAAGCTTTCACGACCACGGCCGGGGAAACTCTCAAACTCATGCCCCGGCCCATGTTCATGGCCGTGCCCATGGCTGTGCCCATGATCGTGCCCCTGGCCGAGGGAGCCGCCTTCGTGGCCGGCGGATCCCTGCGCGGGAAACCCGCTCCGACGGGGAGAACACTCATCCCCGTCGATATCGCCATCGCCGCCCTGGTCACCCCCCTCACCAGGCCCACCACGGCCACCAGTGCCACCGCCTCCACCAGGGCCTCCGCCTGCACCATGGTCTCCGCCTCCACCATGGCAACCGGCTCCACCATGGCCACCGTGCTCACCACGACCACCACGATCGCCAGCACGGCCACCGCGGTCGCCTCCGCCCTCTTCTCCCGCTCCCCTTTCTCCCCCGGCCCCTTCCCCGCCACGGCCCTCTCCCCCGGGCCCGTCCCCCCACGCCCCTTCGTCCCCGCTCTTCCGCTCGATGAGGTGCTTCACGAGCCGTACCAGCTCGGCTGGTTCGAAGGGCTTGGCGAGAAAGGCGTCCACGCCGACATCGAGGCCGGTCTCGACCTCGTACTGCGTACACGCGCTGATGATGGCGAGGGGCAGATGGTGCGTACGGGGATCGGCCCGGAGCCGGGCGGCGGTGCGCAGCCCGTCCAGCCGAGGCATGACGACGTCGAGCGTCACGACATCGGGGCGCACCTGATGCACCACGTCCAGACACTCGGCACCATCGGCCGCGGTCACGACCTCTAGCCCTTCCAGCTCGAGGTTGACCCTGATCAGCTGACGGATGACCTTGTTGTCGTCCACAACAAGCACCCGACCCGAAGCGCCTGGCACAACTCGAGAGTAGGTCCGGACCGGCCACCGCGTCCGGGTTTTCCCCACTTCCACCCCGTACAGGGGACCCGCCCGCCCCGCGCGAGGAAACGGGTTCCTGATCACCCCGCCGGACCTGCTAATGTTCTACCCGTCGCCGCAAGCGAGAGCTCAGCGCCCGACACGCCCCCGTAGCTCAGGGGATAGAGCAACGGCCTCCGGAGCCGTGTGCGCAGGTTCGAATCCTGCCGGGGGCACCCATCATGAGGTGCCCAAAGACCCCGTCACCAGCGGAAACGCTGAGGCCGGGGTCTTCGCGTATGTGCGGGCGTGTGTCGTCCGGAGCGGCCGTGTGTCGGCGTCTGTGGACGAGGCGTGGACGGGATCTTGGAGCATCGCCGCAGGTGAGGCCCAGGAAAGGCGAGGGCCAACGACGCCGGGCGCCTCCGCCTAGGACGATGGCGACTCCGCGGGGGCACCGACGGACGTCCACTAGGCTGGCCGGCACCTCGGTGAGGCCCAGCGACTCAGGCCCGCCTCCAAGCCTGGCGATGGCGGGCGATGCTGTACACCTGCTCGACTTGCTCGGTCGTCAGCACACCTGAGACTGGCGCCAGGGCTGCTACTTGGCGCTCCTGATATACCCGCACTTGAGCTGCGTGGCGACCACCTTTAAATCGGTGACGCCGACAAAGACGAGCACTGGCTCCACCGGTACAGGAAAGTCGCAATAGTGCTCAGGCACTCGTACTTGGCCTCTGCCCGGCTCTTGCGTGCGTAGGGCGCCGGTTTCCCGTGATCGACTTTCACAGAGTCATCGCCCACCCACACGACCCTCTTATGGTGGTGCTTTGTATTGATGCTGAAAACTCCCCCGGGCCCGATCAGTAAGTGATCGATGTCCACTTCGTTGGCCAAGGGGATGGAGTGCAGAACGCGCCAGCCGTGGCCGCCCTAAGCGGTTCAGCTCGGCTCCTACTAGCCGCTCCCCTGCTCGCGCGCCGTCGCCCGTCCGCGCCCACAAGGGGCGAAGACCAGGCCGGGGTAAGGGTGAGACGGCCCACCGAGGTCAGAACACCGTCGTGGCTGGGGCCGCCGGCTCCACGGCTCAGCGAATTATCGTGCAAAGCCACGCTCAGGGCCGCGTACGTTTTCTAGAACGGCTGATCCTTGGCGGTCGACCAGCCGAGTGACCGTCTCTTGCAAGATGCCGAAGATAATGGCCCATGCGATAATCTGAGGACCACTGTCCAAGTTCGACAATCCCGGGATGAAGCCACCATGTATAAGCACGAGGCCCATGAGAGCAGCCAAGGCCCCGACAGGAAGCCGGAGAACCACAAGACCTAGCGGAACGGAATACGGGGTTGACGTTCCCTGAATGTTCCTCAGAGAGATTGCGGCGGCGAATGCGGCGGCGCCTGCCCCAAAGCATTCCACCAATAGAAGGTCGCGCCCTGACGGCGCGCCTCCTATGGGGCAAACCATTTGACCCGGATTTGGCTCGAAGCATATATTCCTTACAATTGCCGCCGGATCCTGGAATCCCCAAAAGACAAAAAGGGATGCAATGGCGCCCGTTGCTACGATGGAAGCGACTAGGATATTCCTAAAGCTCCGAGCCCTGGCGCGTTCAAGCTCCTCAGCTGCATGTGCTGCCAGCAATGTGGTGACTGCCAGCTCCCTCATGTCCTCATTGAGCCTGTGTCCGTTTGCTTTGAGGCGCTCCTCCAGCTTCTTCAGACGCGCATCTTCTCTCCCTAGATGCTGCCGGGCCGTAGCAAGCACAAACGGACCCCACTCAGCCAGCTCTTCCTTTGGGGTCAATCGGAGTATCTTCGCTTCTGCTCTGTGGATGTTGGCGAATGCTCGATCAATGTCGGAGCCGGTCAAGACAGACCAAAGCGTCTTCGTGCGGTCTGCGGCCTGCCTTGCGGTGCGCAGGTGGGTGTCCGCCTTGTCGGCGATCTGCCTTGCCGGCGCATCAAGGTTTAGTGCTCGTATTCTATTGAGCTGTGATTGAAGTTCAGCGATGTGCGCGGAAGTGCGCTGCCAAAAAGATGACCTTGAGTATCCCGCTACATCCAGATCTTGGTCTAGTGTTCTATCGTCGGCTGCCACGACAGTGTCTCCCGCATCTGCGAAGGAAATACAGCCAAGTCCAGAAGCCCTCGCCCCTCCCGCGTCTGCACATATCAATTCCAGGCTGATGTCTCCGACTTGTCAACTCCAGCGCAACGCAAGGAGGAGTGGCGAAACGGCGGCAGGGTGACTAAAATTCGCAAAGCTGGTGGAATGCGGTGGAGGGTCGGATCGGTGCCGTTTCAGAACAGATTCAACGTGCGGACGCGCGATCCTAGGTGAGTGACAGTCACGCGATTGATCTGCGAACACTGGTGATGCCATGCCTAAACCCGGATGGCTCGTATTTATCCGGCCTCCACAGGCGTCCTACCAGCACGTTGGTGATGAGGAACGGGCGTTGCGGGTCACTAGACCGTACCTGGGCCGTCCGCCGTTGCATCGAGGGCATTCCGAGCCAGTGTGAGGAACCTGTCCCGGCCGGCGTCCATGCTGGTCTTCATCTGCAGGAGATCCGCACCCGCCAACCTTTCGAGCTCGGGGAGTCTGAATGGCCGGTCCCCGTTCTGAACCTCCCAGAGATGGACTGCACCACTCCAGTCGGCGAAGAGATCACGGACTACCTCAGCCTGAGCTGCAACGTCGGCCGGTCCTTCCAACTGCACCGTGTGACAGGCCTTGACTAACGCGGCCATCAGTTCGTCCGGCACTTGTGTGGCATACATGGTGCTGTGGTGAACTATCGCCACAGAGAGCGGTTCTAGCTCCTGGTACAGCTCGTATGCCGCGTTGATGGGATTGCCGTACGCCTCCCGCCGAACCTGACGGCGCCGGTGAGCGTACTGCGAACGATCTTGACTGCGACCAGTCACCATCGCTGCAACGATCGCCCCGCCGGCGCCAATTGTCGCTCCTAGCAGACCGGCAGCAGAGCCGATGACCGCGACAACCCCCGTGTCCATGGCGGTGATTGTGCCTGCAGAGCACTGCCAGGTGGGGTGATTCACGGAAGGTCTGCTCGACCGCCCGCTCCGAGTCGGACTCGCTGACATCCGCGCTTGACATCAACGGCAGCAGACACCCACGGGCAGCACTGTCCACCAGCACCTAACACCAGGTGGCGCGGGAGCCCAAGATCGGAGACCGGATCGAACTCCGAATGCGGTGGTCAGAGACCGTCGCCGCAGACGGCAGTGACGGCAATACTGACGGCAACGATGGCGGATGCCGGCGGCACTCAGCAGTCCGGCACGGTGCCGGCGGCGTACTGGCTGACCGCCACACCACCATGCGCCCTCACTGACTCCCGCCCTCTCTCGTTGTTTCTCGGTGTTCGCGCACGATCTGTGATAGGTGCGACACGCTCCGCGTGACCCCAGGGCTGCCCTGACCGCGAACGGCCCCACCCGTCCGTGCTAGGGATTGCAGAGTTCGTCCACCGCTTCCTGCCATTCCTTCTGCTTCTTCCTTGCCTCCAGCCAGTTATCCCGGGCCTGGTCGACCTCGGCCTTCTGGGCCTCGATCGCCGTCTCGTCCGGGGGCTGTGCGGCTTCCAACTCGTGGAGCTTGTTCTGGGCGTCGTTCAGCTCGTTCAGCCTGAAGGCTGTCTCCCGTTTGGCCTTTGCAAGGCCGGCCTTGGCGTGCTCGCAGATTGGCGGCAAGCTCGGCATCTTTCCTCCTCGGGAAACCCGCTCGACATACGTAGCTGGACCAGGGGCCGGCCGCGTGCCACCCATGAACGGGACACGACCGCCCGCCGTCCCACACGCTAATGTTCGTCCCGCTCCAGGCCATGGAATCCGCTCGCGCGCGGGGAGGAAGTTGCGCTGTTCGGCGGACGCGCCCCGCGACCGCGGCGCGGCGGCATACGGGGAGCTGTCAGTTCGGTAGCAGCGGCCCGCCGGAAGTCGGGAGTCGGCTCCAAGCTCAAGTAGTGGCGTGTCCTGGCCACTCGCCACGCCGAAACCACGACCCTCTTCGCCCCGTCCGACGGCGACCTCGTATGGCCGTCGGGCGATCGGTCTGACCCTCACCGACCGATCCACACAGAGCTGCGGATCAGAAGGCTTGGACCCCGTCCCGCGGAGACGCTGAGGTCGGGGGCTTTGCTTTTGTGCGGGCATGTGTGGTGCTGGGCGGTCCCAGGGCGGGGGCCGCGGGTTATTCGCGGGCGGGGTCTTGGGTTGTCTGCCCTGGTCGAAGTGGCTGTTTTGTCAGCGGACACCGCCCGGCGTGCCAGTTCCGCTCCGGATCGGCTGCGTCGAATACGCTGCCGACACGGCCAGCCTGACGTCCCTGATACCGGCGCAGGGCGGCGGCTCTTCCGTCGGTCCGTAGGGGGCAGCCGGCGGATGCAGGAAGGGGTGTGGCATGCGGTCCCCAGGCGTGCAGCTGCGGGAGATCACCGACGGCAACCGGGATGCCGTTCGTGCCCTCCGTGTCCGACGTGACCAGAAGCGGTTCGTCGCCTCCGTGTCCAAGTCGCTCAAGGAGGCGGCAAGGAAGCCGGAGGCCAATCCCTGGTATCGCGCCGTGTACCTGGGCGACGAGCCGGTCGGCTTCGTGATGCTGTCGTGGAAGCCGCCGGCTGGTCCCTACCAAGGGCGTCACTTCATCTGGCGCCTCCTCGTCGACAAGCGGCACCAGAGGCGAGGTATCGGCCGGGAGACGCTCACCCAGGTCGCCGCCCTGGTCCGCGCGGACGGCGCCACCGAGCTGCTGACCAGCTACGATCCCGGCGACGGCGAACCGTGGCCCTTCTACCAGAAGTTCGGGTTCGAGCCCACCGGGGACATCGACGACGGGGAGATCGTGCTGCGGCTCGCCTTCCCCGCTCACTGAGCTTCCGCCGCAGA
Organism: Streptomyces musisoli; assembly: GCF_016741855.1. Classification (GTDB taxonomy): domain Bacteria; phylum Actinomycetota; class Actinomycetes; order Streptomycetales; family Streptomycetaceae; genus Streptomyces; species Streptomyces musisoli. The sequence continues at coordinate 106,814 of NZ_JAERRH010000012.1, forward strand.
CGGAATTCCCGTGAACAGGAGCGTCCGTCGCGGCCGTGCCGTCGGGCCGGTGGGAGGGCTGGCGCTGGCGCTGCGTGTAGGCGCAGTGAGGTGGCCCCGTAGGAGGTCGGGCAGTTGTGCGCTGCCTGGGCGCCGTTCAGGGGCCTTCTGCAAGGCACTGCGTACTGCTTGCTGCTACGAGCTCCGGTGGCGGGCCGCGGCGGTGGGGGCGCCGCCGTGCAGCGTAACGGGGTGCTCCGGAGTTTCCGTTCGACCGGGGACGGTTCAGAGGGCGGTCGCGGCATCGTGGCCGGCTACGGCTCGAAGTCACTCGCCTTTTCGGAAGCACTGCGTGGCGCCGAGCCGTGTATCCAACTCTCTGATGGGGGCCGCCACCTTTTCGCGTTTCTTCAGCCACGCCTGTTCTGCCGCGAACACCTCCTCACCATTGGTGAGCTGCAGCAGGAGCGTTGAGAACTCGCCGTCCGTCTGGCTCAGTTCGTCGAGCTTCGCGACGACTTGGTCTACCTCCGCACCATGCCCCTCGGGACGCCGGTTGTGGGCGAACTGGGACTTTTCCTTCCGTCCGGCCCCGGCGATCTGGGCGACGTCGGCTGCCGCTGCATAAAGCGGACAGCCCTGTATGTCGAGGCTCACAGCGGCCGCGTGCTCGGAGATGTCGGGGTCGGCGCTGTCGGCCCCTTCGCTTTCGTCACCCGATGTCGGAGTGGGCACCGTCGGCCGTGGTGTGCGTGGGCCCTACGCTTCCGGTACACACCGACAAGGGACCTGCTGGTCGGCTCCATCCGCCGCCCCCGTCCACCGCCATTAATGCACGGGTGGTTTTCACAGGTACCACCTCTCGCCGTTCACCGACCTGCCCGAGTTCGTCGTGAAGCCGCAGGAAGCCAGGCGTATCGTCAGAAGGGAAACGTCCACTTCCTCAGGGGAGTGAGGTACATGCCGCGGCCCAGGTACCCCGGGGCTTCCATCGACATGAAGGCCTACGCGGCCACGGGACTCTGCCCGCATTGCGGCCGAAAGGTTCTGGACTCGCCCCTTCCCGGTACGGTGATCGACGCTCTCCGCTATGACCAGTTCCTCCCCGATTCACTGGCGCCGTACGGGGCACCGGTCTCGCTGAGCCGGTTCCGGGCACGGATGACCTGCCAGATCTGTGGAGAGCACTGGCCCGTCCGGCAGCCCTTCCTCGGCAACGGGATGGCACGCCGAAGGCGCGAGAGGCGTACGGGGAGCGTCGATGTGTCCGGTTCCAGGATTCTCGGCATCGAGGAGAGTGGGGAACTGGAAGAGCAGGTCATCGAGATCGAGCGACACCCGTTCACCAACAGCAGCCGTACCGCACCCGCGACGAGGCAGCTCGAGATCTCGAACTCCATCGAGCGGACGGCCCAGATCGACTCGAGCAGCGTCAGCAGGCACGGCGGCGGTGCCACTCTGTCGGTGCTGGGCCTCGGTTCTGTCATGGGGCAGCTGCAGCAGGAGATCAGCCAGCGGTACGCGCTCACCTCCCGTAGCAGCCTCACCGTCCGCGAATCCGTCAGCGTGGAAGTGGCCCCCCGGACTGCCGTCGAACTCGTCGTCGAGTGGAAAACGGTGTGCGCGCGGGGCGATATCCGTCTGGGCACCGGCCGGCGCGGCCAGGACGCCCTGGTCCCCTATCGAGTGCCTGTCAGGCTGACCTTCGTCGCCGAGGTCAGAGACCTGCCGTACCGCGAAACCTGATTCCCGTCGGCTCGCTGGCAGCGTCCGGTTGCGGCGACCTCTTGTAGCGACGCCAAGGCTCGCTGGCCATCGAGGCAAGGGCGGGGCGCGTGGAATATGTGCGGACGAGCGCGGTCGACCGGCATATCGGCTGGTGGGCTCCGAAGCGGGTCGTGTGTCGGTTTCGGCGCGTTCCATGGCGCCTGGGGCGCGTCGTGTGTCGGGGCTGCCGGGTCATGTGTCGGGGTTGCCGGGTCGTGCGTCAGGGCTGCCGGGTCGTGTGCCGGGGCTGCCGGCTCATGTGTCGGGGCTGCCGGGTCAGTCGCCTTCCGGTGGTGTCCATGCGGCCACCAAGGCCAGCAGGCCGGGGAAGCGGGCGTTCAGGTCGGCCACCCGGACGTGGCTGCGGCGCTCCAGGCCGTACTGGCGCTGCCGGGTGATGCCCGCCTCGCGCAGCGCCCGGAAGTGATGGGTCAGTGAGGACTTGGGGCGGTCCAGGCCGAACCAGCCGCAGGTGTGGTCGAACTCCTCCGCCTCCAGCAGCAGTTTGCGGACGATCCGCAGCCTCAGCGGGTCGCTGAGCGCGCCCAGCACCGTCTCCAGACGCAGCTCGGCGAGGGGCGGCTCGGGCAGCGGGGCGGGCAGGTCGGGTGGTTCCGGGAGCACCTTGAATCCGGCGACGAGTCCGGCGGCAAGCCCGACTGCGGGTCCCGTCGCGGGTCCGGTCACGAATCCGGTCACGAGTCCGGTCGTCGTTCCCGCGATGGCCTCCGCGGTGAGTCCACCGCCGGCCTGCGCGCCGAGTCCCCCGCCGGCCTGCGCGCCGAGTCCCGCGGCCTGCGCGCTGAGGCCCGCGGTGCCTTGCGCGGTGACTCCCGCGGTGGCTCCCGTGGCGGTTCCTTCGGTGGCTTCCACCCTGGCTTCAGTGGTGGTTCCCGTGACGGTTCCTTCAGTGGCTTCCGCCGTGGCTTCCGTGCCGGTTCTCGCGGTTGCTTCCGCCGTGGCTTCCGTGGCCGTTCCTGCGGTCCGCTGTGTCTTTTCGGTCTTCCGGCCTGACAACTGCGGCTCCCTCTCCCCGACTTCTTGTACGACTCCGATCGTACTACGTGCTAGGTTCGACTCCGCTCGTACAAGTACGGCTTAAGTCGTACTAACGATTCGGGGAGGACTGTGCCCATGACGGAGACGACGACTGATGTGCGCGCCCCAGGGGCGGCGCACGGCGCACCCGGCGTGCCCGGCGTGCCCGGCGGTGACGTTCCCCTCCGCTGGGTCTGGCTCGCCGCCTGGCCCGTGACGGCGGTGTTCGTGCTGTCCAACGCCGCGACCCCGCTCTACGTCCTGTGGCAGCGCGAGATGGGGTTCAGCAGGGGCACGCTGACCGTGGTCTTCGCCTGCTACATCGCGGGGCTGCTCGGCTCCCTGCTGGTGTCCGGCGTCGTCTCGGACCGGCTCGGCCGCAAGCCTGTACTGCTGCCCGCGCTGGGGCTCGCCCTCGTGTCCTGCCTGGTCTTCGCGACCGCAGGCGGTGTGGCCGCGCTGATCGTCGCCCGGCTCTGCACCGGTATCGCGGTCGGGGCCGTGGTCTCGGCGGGCATGGCCGCGGTGACGGACGTGGCGGGACCCGCCCGACGCCCGCTCGCGGCGCTGCTCGCCTCCTGCGCGATGGTGTTCGGCGCGGGCTCGGGGCCCCTCCTCGCGGGCGTGCTGTCCGAGACGCTGCCCGGGCCCACGGTCACCGTGTTCGCCGTGGAGGCGGTTCTGCTGGTCACGGCGGTCGCGGTGGTGCTCCGGATGCCGGTTCGGCGTCCCACCCGGGCCGATACCAGGAGCGGTGCCGGGAGCGGGAGCGGCGGGCCCGGGAGCGGTGCCGGGACCGGGAACGGTGGAACCGGAAACGGTGAGACCCGAAACGGTGAGACCAGGAACGGTGGGACCGGGAGCGGTGTCGGGAACAGGGCCGGGGCCGGTGCCGGGGGCGGCGCCTGGGTACGGGTGCCGGGCGTGCCGCGCGGTGCCGGACGGCAGCTCGCCCTGGGCATCGCCGTGTTCGCCCCCGGCATCACCGCCACGTCCTTCGTGCTGTCGCTCGGGCCCTCCCTGCTCTCCGGCCTGCTGGGAACGGGCAGCCGGATCGTCTCCGGGGCGCTGGCGTTCGTGATGTTCCTCAGTGCGACGGGTGTGCAGTTCGCGGTACGGGGACTGGGCCGCCGCACGATCCTGCTCGCCGGCGCCGCCGCCACCGTCCTCGGCATGCTCGCGCTCGTCACCGCCGTGCACACCGGGTCGGTCTCCGCCCTGGCCGGTGCCGCGCTGCTGGCCGGGGCCGGGCAGGGCATGGGTCAGCTGGGCGGCCTGTCGCTGCTGAACTCGACGGTGCCGGCGGGGCGGCTGGCCGAGGCCAACGCCGCGTTGAACGTGGGGGGTTACCTTCCCGCCGGGGTCCTTCCGGTCACGGCGGGCTATCTGAGTGACGCGGTGGGGCTGACGGCGGGGGCGACGGTCTTCGGCACGGCGTTGGCTGCGCTGGCTGCGGCCGGGGGTGGGCTGGTGCTGCGGGGGTGGCGGGAGCCGGCGGAGCCTCTCGGGTGACTGGCGGGAGCCGGCGGACCCTCTCGGGTGACTGGCCGGGTCCGCGGCGCCGGGCAGCGGCGGGCAGTCCGGAGGCGGGGTCGAAGCTGATGTCGCTCATCCGGCGCCGCCGCGGCGGCCCCGCCCCACAGCGCCCCACCTCCCCACACACCCCCACGGCCCGACACATCACCCCAGGGCCTGACACACCACCCCACTACCTGACACACCATCCCACGGCCCGACACACCACCCCACAGCCCGCCACATCACCCCAGGGCCGACCCATCACCCACGGCGCCCCGTGCTCGAACCGCGTTCTCACGCCGACCGCTTGCGCGCCGCCGTCTTCTTCGCCGCCGCCTTCTTCGTCTCCGCGGCCTTCGCCCCCGTACTCCTCGCCGCCGTACTCTTCGCCGCCGTACTCTTCGCCCCCGTGCTCTTCGCCGCCCCGGACTTCGCCGTCGCCGTCGACTTCGTGGCCGTCGACTTCTTGGCCCCCTCCCCCGTCCTGGACGTCGACTTGCGTGCGGGCGCGGCCCTCTTCTCCGCGGCCGCCTTCTTGGCGGACGCGGACGTGGACTTCTTGCCGCCCGTCTCCTTCGGCGCGGAACGCCCCTGGGGCAACTGTCTGACCTCGGCCTCTTCACCGGAGGCCGCGCGCGACTCCCGGGCCGCCCGCACGCTGCTCTCCAGCGCGGCCATCAGGTCGAGCACCTTGCCGCCGGCGGCGGGGGCCGGGGTCTCGGGCGGGGCCTCGCCGGACGCCTTCGCCGCGATGACCTCCTCCAGTGCCTCCCGGTACTCGTCGTGCAGGTCCTCCAGGTCGACCTCGCCGAGCGTGTCCATCAGGGCGTCGGCGAGGTCGAGTTCCTTGTCGCGGATGGTGACGTGGGTGTCGGGGGCCATGCCCTCGGGGGCCCGCACCTCGTCCGGCCACAGCAGGCCGTGCATGGCGATGGCCTCGCCGACCACGCGCAGCATGCCGAGGCGCTCGCGGCCGCGCAGCGCGTACTTGGCGATGGCGACCTTGTTGCTGCGCTTGAGGGCCTCGCGCAGCAGGGTGTACGGCTTGGCGGCGGGCGCTCCGCCGGCCCCGAGGTAGTACGCCGCGCCCATCTGAAGGGGGTCGATCCGGTCGGCCGGCACGAAGGCCACGATCTCGATGGTGCGGGCGGTCGGGATGGGCAGGTGGGAGAGGTCCTCGTCGGTGATCGGGATGATCGTGCCGTCGGCGTCCTCGTACCCCTTGCCGATCTCGCCCTGGCTGACCTCGCGCTCCTCCAGTTCGCACACCTTGCGGTAGCGGATGCGGCCGTTGTCCTCGGTGTGGATCTGGCGGAAGGAGATCGCGTGGCTCTCGGTGGCGTTCACCAGCTTGATCGGGATGCTGACGAGGCCGAAGGAGATGGCGCCGTTCCATATCGATCGCACGTGCCGCACCCTTCCTTTCCCGATTTGTCCGGTTCGTCTGGGATTGTCATCCTATGACGCCTATCACAGAGGTGGAGGGGCGCCGGGTCGCGCTCAGCAACCTGGAGAAGGTGCTGTATCCGGAGACCGGCTTCACCAAAGGGGAGCTGCTGCACTACTACGCGACCACCGCCACGGTCCTGCTGCCGCATCTGCGCGACCGGGCGGTGTCCCTCCTGCGCTATCCGGACGGCCCGGACGGGCAGCAGTTCTTCACCAAGAACGTCCCGCCGGGTACGCCCGACTGGGTCACGACCGCCGAGGTGCCGCGGTCGTCGGCGGACAGTCCGGCCCGGATGGTGGTGGTGCAGGACCTGCCGAGCCTGGTCTGGGCGGCGAACCTGGTCACCGAGTTCCACACCCACCAGTGGCTGGTGCGGAGCCCCGAGGAGGCGGACCGGCTGGTCTTCGACCTGGATCCAGGGCCGCCCGCGAACGTCGTGCACTGCTGCGAGGTCGCCCTGTGGCTGCGTGAACGGCTCGCGGCGGACGGCATCGAGGCGTATCCGAAGACCGCAGGGTCGAAGGGGCTGCATCTGCTGGCGGCGGTGCGCGGGAGTTCCTCCGAACGGACGTCCGAGTACGCGAAGGCGCTGGCGGTGGAGGCCGAGCGGGCGATGCCCCGGCTGGTGGTGCACCGGATGACCAGGAGTCTCAGGCCGGGGAAGGTGTTCGTCGACTGGAGCCAGAACGCGGCCCGCAAGACCACGGCCACCCCGTACACGCTGCGTGCCCGCCGCGCCCCGCTGGTGTCCGCGCCGGTGACGTGGGAAGAGGTCGCCGAGTGCCGGAGCCCGGCGCAGCTGGAGTTCCGGGCCGACGACATCGCGCCGCGCTTGCAGGACCGCGGGGATCTGCTGGCCCCGTTGCTGGACCCGGGATCGGCCGCTCCGCTGCCGTAGCGTCAGAGCCGACGGGCGCGCCGGCCCTCATGACCGGACCTCGCCGGGCGCGCCGGACGCCGTCACGCCCTCCCGTCGCCCCCCCTTCGCACCCCGTCGCCCCCCGTCACCCCCTCTTCGCCCCCCGTCACCCCCTCTTCGCCCCCCTCGTCACACCCTCCCCCACGTCCTCCGGTCCCGTGCCATCCCGTGCAGGGCCTCCACGTCCGCCGGCTTGAGCACCCCGCCCAGCCGGGCCAGGCCCGGCAGCTCGGCGTCCCTCAGGACACGCACTCCTCGCGGCGGCGCCGTGATCGTCACCTCGGCCGGCTCCACCAGCGCCAGCAGCGGGCGGACCTCGGCGGTCAGGGCGTAGGAGGCGCGGTCGGCGTCGGCGCGCAGCCGGCGCAGCAGCGGCTCGGCCTCGCGGCGGCCCAGGGCGACCATCGGGTCGGCGACCAGGACCCGGGCCCTGCGGGCGTACAGCGCGTGGACGGCGAACAGGCCGCCGGGGCCGATCACCAGGTGGTGGATGCGGTCGCCACCGGGCAGCGGGACGGAGTGCAGGGTGTGCCAGCCGGCGCCCTCCAGCCGGTCCAGGGCCTGGCCTGCCGCCTGCTCGGCGCTCAGGGCGCGCCGGCGCGGGTCGGGGCGCAGCCGGCGGGCGGGGCCGGGGTCGCGGTCGAGGGCGATCAGCAGGGCCTCGCCGGGACGGTTGGGGGCCAGGTCGTCGTCCGGGTGCAGGGTCAGCCGGGCCAGTTCCGCCGGGGTCGGGACGGGGGGCGGGCCCACGGTCACCGGGCCGGTGAGGAAGGGTTTCAGGGCGTGCAGCACATCGTCCCTGCGGTCCTCGCCGAGCAGGTTGACCCGGCCTGTCTCACGGTCGTACCAGGCGACGTTGCTGCCGTCCTCGCGGCAGACGTACAGCCGCTCCCGGCCGAGCCGGAAGGCCGGCACCACGCGCAGTCCGCTCATGAGCCATCACCCCTCGACCATGGGAACAGGCAGGGTGCTCCCGGGGCAAGACCGGTTACCGTGGATGGCGGCCCGGTGAGGGGGAGTTGGGGAGGCGGCGTTGCGGACCCGCGGAAAGCAGCCCGACGTGCCGGCTCCGGAGAGCCCGTGGAACGAGATCCTGCCCGGTCTGTGGATGGGCGGACACGAGTTCCGGGGCCGTTCCGGACGGCTGGAGCTCGCCGTCGTACGTGACGAATTCGATGTGGTGCAGTCCCTGCTGCGGCTGCCGGGGTACGGGCCCGGTCCGGGGGTGGAGCACCATGTGTGGCCGATCCCGGACGGACCGCTGGACGGGACGCAGCTGGCCGGGGTGATCCGGTTGGCGCGCGCGGTGAACGAGGCGCTGGACGCCGGCCGCCGGGTGCTCGTGCGCTGTTTCCACGGGTACAACCGTTCGGGGCTGGTCATCGCGCACGCCCTGGTCCAGCGGGGTGACACGGCCGACCAGGCGATCCAGCTGATCCGGGCCCGGCGCTCGGCGTGGGCGCTGCACAACAAGCTGTTCGTGGAGTATCTGCGGGCGGGTCTGACGACCGTGCGGCTGCTGGAGGAGCTGGCCGAGTAGCCTCTCTCCCAGCACCGCACCCTGTGCACTTAACGTATAAGCGGTGCGTGAGGCCTGCATAACGGACTTTTCCCGAATCCAAGAACACTTCCGTACGAACCCACGAATTAAGGTGTACGGGGCCCCACCGACACCGACGCCCAGGAGCACCGTGCCAGCCCGTCGTCCCGCGCGCACCGCCCTCGCCATGGCCGCCGTCGCCCTGCTGTCGGCGACGGCGACGGCCTGCGGGGACACGGGCGGGCTGCGCGGTGCCGGGACGACCCCGACCGCCGTCAGCCCGGCGAAGCTCTGGCCGGACCTCCGGCCGGCGTCCAGCCCGGCCTTCCCGTACGACGTGTCGACCCGGGAGACCGTCAAGGGCATCACGGTCCCCGGTGACGACATCCGGAAGGTGGATCCGGTGGACGTCGTCGAGGCGGAGCTGAAGGCCCACCCCGACGACTACTCGTCCAAGGGGGCGTACCACGCGACCGAGGCGCGGATGAGGGAGTGCCGGCCGGGCGGGGACCGGGCCCGGTGTCCGCTGCTGAAGCCGTACTACCGTGATCTCACCGGGGACGGGCGGGCGGATCTGACGCTCGGCTTCCGGCTGTACCCGACCAACCAGCTGGCGGTACGGGTCTACACCGTCGAGCGGCACCGGCTGGTGCAGGTGCTGGCCGACAACGACGCGATCATCGGGGTGGAGCTGGCCGGCCGGGCACTGATCGAACGCTCGCCCGCCGACATCTCCGGGTACGAGTACCGCACCACCTGGCTGTGGGACCCGCAGCAGCGCGCGATGGTGTTCTCCCGCGACGAGTACCTGCACGTCGGCGACGGCCGCCCGAGCAGGACACCGTCCCCGTCGGCCTCCCCCTCCGCCGCCCCGCCCGCCTCCTCCCCCGCCACCCCGTCGGCCTCGGCCTCCCCGTCCGCCTCCGCATCCCCGTCGCCGAGCGCGCGATGAGGCTCGCGCTGCCCCCCTGGGCCGGGGCCCTCGCCGTCAAGGCCGCCGCGTTCATCACGGTGATGTGCTGTGCGCTGGCCGCGCTGCTCGGTGTCCTGGTGCACGTCTCGGTGACCAACCAGACCGTTGGCCAGGCCCGCGACCAGGCGCTGTCCCGGCTCGCGGACGCCACGCAGGCGTACGAGGCCGGGGACACGCTGCTGCCGGGTGCCGGAGTGGACCCCGGAGGGCTGCCCGCGCCGCTGCGGGCCCTGGCGGCGAACGGCCGGCGCGGCACGATGGTCGCCACCTACCGCGGGCGTCCGACCATGTGGGCTGCGGGACCGGTGGCCGGGCGCCGGGCGCTCGCCGTGGAGGTCGACTACTCGCAGCAGTCCCGCACCATCGCCGGACTCGACCAGTCGATCCTGTGGTCGTCGGGGCTGGCGATCGGGGCGACCGTGCTGGTCGGCGTGTTCGCGGTCACTCGGGTGACCCGGCGGCTGCACGGCACGGCGCGTGTGGCGCGCAGGATCAGCGCCGGTGACCTGGACGCCCGGGTGAACGACCCCCGGACGAAGGATCCGACCCGCCCGCAGGACGAGGTCGCCGCGGTGGCCGCCGCGCTGGACTCGATGGCCTCCTCGCTCCAGGGCAAGCTGCTGAGCGAGCAGCGGTTCACCGCGGACGTGGCGCACGAGCTGCGCACCCCGCTCACCGGACTGCACGCGGCGGCCGAGCTGCTGCCGCCGGGCCGGCCGACGGAGCTGGTGCGGGACCGGGTGGCGGCGCTGCGCACGCTCACCGAGGACCTGCTGGAGATCTCCCGGCTGGACACCGGGCGGGAGCGGCTGGAGGTCGACACGGAGGAGCTGGGCGCTCTGGCCGGGCGGGTGGTACGGGCGTCGGGCACGGAGACGGAGGTGCGGATCCTGCGGGACGCGCGGGTGGAGACCGACCGGCGGCGGCTGGAGCGGGTGCTGGGGAACCTGGTGGCCAACGCGCACAAGCACGGTGCGCCTCCGGTGGTGCTGACGGTGGACGGCGCCGTGGTGACGGTGCGGGATCACGGCGGCGGATATCCGGAGTACCTCGTCGCGCACGGGCCGCAGCGGTTCCGTACCGAGGGCGGCGCCAAGGGGCACGGGCTCGGGCTGACCATCGCGCTGGGCCAGGCGGAGGTGCTGGGGGCGCGGCTGTCGTTCGCCAACGCGGCGGACGGGGGCGCGGTGGCGACGCTGACACTGCCGGTTGCCGAGTAGGGCCGCGCGGGTGCCGGGGGCCACGGGAGGCACGGCGGCGACGCTCACGCGCCCGCCCCGCGCCACGCTGGCACTGGCGCAACCGAGTTAAAACGGCCACAAGTCTCCCTGTTTGGGTAGGTTCCGGGCATGACGAAGGCCGGAACCACCGTGGCGGCGGCCCCCGCTCCCGCACGCCCCGCGCGCCTCCCCCGGCGCCGGGGCGTCGAGCTGGCCCTGCTCGTACTGGCCGTCCTGCTGTCCGTGTACGGCTACTGCGCGGTGGGGCTGGCGCGGACCGGGTCCGTGCCGCCCGGCGCCGCCGGTTACGGTGCCGGCCTGGCCGCGCTCGCCCTGTTCGCCCATGTGGCGGTGCGCATCCGGGCGCCGTACGCCGATCCGCTGCCGCTGCCCATCGGTGTGCTGCTCAACGGGCTCGGGCTGGTCCTGATCTACCGGCTGGACCTGGAGACACCGGGCGACCGGGCGGCCCCCACCCAACTGGTGTGGTCCACGCTCGGGGTGGGCCTGTTCATCGGCGTCGTACTGGTGCTGCGCGACCACCGGGTGCTCCAGCGGTACTCGTACGTCTGCGTGGTGGCGGCCCTCGTCCTGCTGGTGCTGCCGATCCTGTTCCCGGCGGTCAACGGTGCCCGGATCTGGATCCGGATCGCCGGGTTCTCCATCCAGCCCGGCGAGTTCGCGAAGGTGCTGCTCGCGGTGTTCTTCGCCGCCTATCTGGCCGCCAACCGCAGCGCGCTCGCGTACACCGGCCGCCGGCTGTGGCGGCTCCAGTTCCCGACCGGGCGGGTGCTCGGGCCGATCCTGACGATCTGGCTGGTGAGCGTGGGCGTGCTCGTGCTGGAGCGGGACCTCGGGACCTCGCTGCTGTTTTTCGGGCTGTTCGTGGTGCTGCTGTACGTGGCCACCGGGCGCACCGGCTGGATCGCGGTCGGGCTGCTGCTCGCCGTGCTCGGCGCCGTCGCCGTCGGGCGTCTCGAGCCGCACGTGGGCGCGCGGATCGAGGACTGGCTGCACCCGTTCGCCACCATCGAGGCCGGGCAGGGCCCCAACCAGCTCTCGCAGTCCCTGTTCGCGTTCGCGGCCGGCGGGGTGCTCGGCACCGGGCTCGGGCTCGGCCACTCCATCCTGATCGGTTTCGCCACCAAGTCGGACTTCATCCTGGCGACGGCCGGGGAGGAGCTGGGCCTCGCGGGTCTGGCGGCGATCGTGCTGCTGTACGCGCTGCTGGTGGAGCGCGGCTACCGGGCGGGGCTCGCGCTGCGCGAGCCGTTCGGCCGGCTCCTCGCGGTCGGGCTCGCCTCGATCGTGGCGCTGCAGGTGTTCGTGATCGCGGGCGGGGTCACCGGGCTGATCCCGCTGACCGGCATGGCGATGCCGTTCCTCGCCCAGGGCGGTTCCTCGGTCGTCACCAACTGGGCGATCGTGGCGCTGCTGGTCCGGGTGAGCGACTCCGCGCGCAGCCAGTACGACGGCCGGGAGGCACCATGACCGAGTACGGCGGGCTCCCCGACGGCGGGCGGCCGATGGGGAAGTACATCCGGCACGCCTGCGGCTTCTGCGCCCTGCTGCTGGCGGCGCTGCTCGCGAACGCCGCCCGTGTGCAGGTCGTGCAGTCCCACGAGTACGACGGCAACCCGGCCAACCGCCGGGCCACCATCGCGCGTTACCAGCAGCCGCGCGGGAACATCCTGGTGGACGGCAGGCCGGTCACCGGGTCCGTGGACACCGGGGAGCAGCTGCGCTACGAACGCTCCTACCTGAACGGCCCGTTGTACGCGCCGGTCACCGGTTTCTCCTCGCAGACGTACGGCACCGCGTTCCTGGAGCACGCCGAGGACGGGGTGCTCTCCGGCACCGATCCGGTGCTCGCTCCGCTGCCGCTGTGGAACGACGTGACGCGCGGGCGGAGCCGGGGCGGTGACATCGTGACGACCTTGAACGGGCGGGCGCAGGAGGCCGCGTACCGGGGGCTCGCCGGACGCAAGGGCGGGGTGGCCGCGATCGAGCCGGCCACGGGCCGGATCCTGGCGCTGGTGACCAGCCCGTCGTACGACCCGGCGGAGCTGTCCGGCAACAACGAGGCGGTGGCGTCGGCGTGGGCCCGGCTCAACCACGACCCGGAGAAGCCGATGCTCAACCGGGCGGTACGGCAGACCTATCCGCCGGGGTCGACGTTCAAGGTGGTCACCGCGGCGGCGGCGCTGGACGCGGGCGTGGTCACCGATCTGGACGCGCGGACCGACTCGCCGGATCCCTACCGGCTGCCCGGTACCACCACCCGGCTGACCAACGAGGGCGACGGCTGCACGGACGCCTCGGTGCGGGACGCCTTCGAGTGGTCCTGCAACACGGTCTTCGCCAAGCTGGGCGTGGACGTGGGGGTGCGGGACATGGCCGGCACGGCCCAGGCGTTCGGGTTCAACGACACGGGTGTGCGCATCCCCTTCTCGGTGTCGCCCAGCACCTTCGACACGCACGTGGACAAGGCGCAGCTGGCGCTGTCCTCGATCGGGCAGTACAACACGCGGGCCACCCCGTTGCAGATGGCGATGGTGGCGGCGGCGGTCGCGGACGGCGGCCGGCTGCGCCCGCCGTACCTGGTGGAGCGGAGCACCCGGCACGGGGGCGAAACGGTCTCCGGCAGCGGGGCCCGGCCGGGTCGGCAGGTGATGCGGCCGGCCACCGCGGCCCGGCTGATGGAGCTGATGGCCGGCGTGGTCGAGGACGGCACCGGCACCAACGCGGCCATCCCGGGCGCGCTGGTCGGCGGCAAGACCGGCACGGCCCAGCACGGCCTCGGCAACTCCGGTGTGCCGTACGCCTGGTTCGTCTCCTGGGCGCAGTCCGCGGACGCGCCGGAGCCGCAGGTGGCGGTCGCCGTCGTGGTGGAGGACGCCTCGGCGGACCGGGGCGAGATCAGCGGCGGCGGGGACGCGGCACCGATCGCCAGGCAGGTGATGCGGGCGGTGCTCGGCAGGTGAGACCGGGCCCACGGCGGCGGCCGGCCGGCTCGACCACCACCGCAAGCGGAACGGACCCACGGTGACACCACAGCAAGCGGGAACGAGCCCACGGTGACACCGCCGCAAGCGGGAACGAGCCCACTGCGGCGGTCGCTCGACCGGCTCGGCCGCTCCCGCGGGTGAGAACGGGCCGGCAGGGCTCAGGAGATCGGCTTGACCGCTTCCGAGCGGATCTGGCGGGTGAGCTTCGCGTAGAAGCGCAGATCCACCTCGGACGGGTCCTGCTTGGCCGTCTCGGACGTCATCGACGCGATCGCGGCACCCGTGTTGCCGTCGGTCCAGGCGCACACGGGATAGGTCATCGTGGCGCCCGCGCTCTTCTGGGTGAGCACCTCGCAGCTGACCGTGGGCTCGCCGTCCTCGGGGAAGTCCTTCCGCGCGACGGCCACCGTGACGCCGTCCGCCTCGGCGGCACCCTTGAGCATGTTGCGCCGGGCCTCGTCGGTGTTCTTGAACCGGCCGTACATGCCCGAGAGCACCAGCACGCCCTTGGTGTTGTCACCCCCGACGGCGTACTGCCCGACGACACCCACGACGTCCTTGGCGTCCCAGGCGCCCTCGGCCTCGTCCTGGATCTTCCGGCCCTGTGCCGAAGACATGTCCTGGGCGAGTTCGAAGCGGCCGTCGACGAGCTTCTGCGGAAGGGTGAGCTTGTTCTCGGCCTCGGGGAAGCCGCTCTCCACCACCAGCCCGAGCACGATGAGCAGCACGACGACGGCCGCGACGACACCGCCCACGATGCCGAGGATCAGACCGACCCGCCGCTTCTTCGGCGGCGGTGCCATGGGCGGCACGCCCCAACCGGGGTACGGCTGGGGCGGGTAGGGGGTCTGCGGGGGGTACGGCTGCGCGGGGTGCGGCTGCTGGGGGTACGGCGAGCCGTACGGCCCCGGGGCCTGCGGCGGCTGCTGACCGTAGGGAGGCTGCGGCTGGTTCGGGTACGGCGACGGAGGCATGGACACGCCAGCACGCTACTGCACCCGGGTGAACGGACCCGCACCGCGTCCCGGGCCGGGCTTCCGGCAAACGGACCGGCACCGCCTCCGGAGCCGGTCCCCGGGTGAACGGACGGACCGGGCACCGCGTCCCGGGCCGGTCAGGTGTCCGCCGTCCCGGATTCGATCGCCGCCTCCACCTCGGCCACCCGTTCCCGCTCCTCGGCGGCGAAGCGCTCGGCGTCCAGCCGCTCGGCCAGTTCCTCGTCCTGCGCCATCAGCAGGTCCAGGTTGGAGTCGCCCATCTCGAAGACGCCCATGTCCGCGTAGGCCTGCTGGAGGCGCTTGCCCCACAGGCCGATGTCCTTGACGCACGGGACGATGCGGCTGAACAGCAGCTTCCGGAACAGCTGGAGGAACTCGGACCGCTCGCTGAGCGCCTCCGCCTCGGCCTTCGGGATGCCGAAGTTCTCCAGCACCTCCACCCCGCGCAGCCGGTCGCGCATGAGGTAGCAGCCCTCGATGACGAACTCCTCGCGCTCGCGCAGTTCGGCCTCGGTGAGCTGCTTGTAGTAGTCGCGCAGCGCCATCCGGCCGAAGGCCACGTGCCGGGCCTCGTCCTGCATGACGTACGTGAGGATCTGCTTGGGCAGGGGCTTGTCCGTGGTGTCCCGGATCATGCCGAAGGCGGCCAGGGCCAGGCCCTCGATCAGCACCTGCATGCCGAGGTAGGGCATGTCCCAGCGGCTGTCGCGCAGGGTGTCGCCGAGCAGCGACTGGAGGTTGTCGTTGATCGGGTAGAGCATCCCGATCTTCTCGTGCAGGAACCGGCCGTAGATCTCGGCGTGCCGGGCCTCGTCCATGGTCTGGGTCGCGGAGTAGAACTTGGCGTCCAGGTCGGGCACCGACTCCACGATGCGCGCCGCGCAGATCATGGCGCCCTGCTCGCCGTGCAGGAACTGGCTGAACTGCCAGGAGGCGTAGTGCCTGCGCAGCTCGCCCTTGTCCTTGTCGGTGAGCTTGTTCCAGTACGGGGTGCCGTACAGGGACATCACCTCGTCGGGGGTGCCGAGCGCGTCGTACGGGTCGACCTCCAGGTCCCAGTCGATGCGGGTCCGCCCGTCCCACTGCTTGTCCTTGCCCTTCTGGTACAGGGCGAGCAGGCGGTCGCGTCCGTCGTCGTACTCCCAGCTGAAGCGGGCCGCGCCGGCGGCGGGCACCTGCCAGAGGGGGCCTGCGGGGTCGTTGGCGTAGAGGTCGTGGCTCGGCATACCTCGCAGGCTCACACGTAGACGCCCGGTCAACAAGTCACGCACAAGGGATTGACGGCCTTGCTGACAAGCAGTCTCATAAGAGTCAGGACGACTACCCCCGGGTAACGAGGTGAGGGAGCCATGACGACCCTGACGGAAGCGGACGCGCTGGACGGATTGCGCGACGCGCTCGGCCTGCTCAAGGACCGGGAACAGGTGGCCGAACGGCTGCTCGTCTCTTCCGCCAAGCACTCCTTCGACCCGGACAAGGAGCTGGACTGGGACGCGCCCTTCGAGGAGGGCAAGTGGTTCTGGCCGCCGGAGCTGGTCTCGCTGTACGGCACGCCGATGTGGAAGCGGATGAGCGAGGAACAGCGCATCCTGCTCTCCCAGCACGAGGCCGCGGCCCTGGCCTCGCTCGGCATCTGGTTCGAGATCATCCTGATGCAGCTGCTCGTCCGGCACATCTACGACAAGGCGGCGACGAGCGCGCACGTGCGGTACGCGCTCACCGAGATCGAGGACGAGTGCCGGCACTCGAAGATGTTCGCCCGGCTCATCTCGCGGGGCGGCACGCCCTGGTACCCGGTGAGCCGCGCCCACCAGAACCTGGGCCGCCTGTTCAAGACGATCTCCACGACCCCCGGCTCCTTCACCGCCACGCTGCTCGGCGAGGAGGTCCTGGACTGGATGCAGCGGCTGACGTTCCCGGACGAGCGGGTCCAGCCGCTCGTCCGGGGCGTCACGCGGATCCACGTGGTGGAGGAGGCGCGGCATGTCCGGTACGCCCGCGAGGAGCTGCGCCGGCAGATGGTGACCGCGCCGAAATGGTCCCAGGAGTTCACCCGGGTCACCTCGGGCGAGTTCGCCCGCGTGTTCTCGATCGCCTTCATCAACCCCGAGGTCTACACCAATGTCGGCCTGGACAAGCGGCAGGCGATGGCGCAGGTGAAGGCGAGCGGGCACCGCCGGGAGGTCATGCAGAGCGGCGCCAAGCGGCTGACGGACTTCCTGGACGACATCGGGGTGCTGCGGGGTGTCGGCAGGCGGCTGTGGAGGTCGTCGGGGCTGCTGGCCTGACGCGGGCCGGCGGTCCGTCGTGGCCGGTCGCGCGCATCCCCGCGCTCCTTCGGCGGGTACGCACGGCCGGCCTCCGGGGCGCGGGGATGCGCGCGGGCGCCCCAGGTGCGCCCGCGGCCGCCGACGCCCCGCACCGCCACGGCGATTAGGCTGCGGTCCATGACCCCGTCGGCCACCCCCGCCTACCGTCGGCTCAGCGTCGAGGAGAGACGAAGCCAGCTCCTCGAGGCCGCCCTGTCCCTCTTCGCACACCGCGCCCCCGAGGACGTGTCGCTGGACGACGTGGCGGAGGCGGCCGGAGTGTCACGACCGCTGGTGTACCGGTACTTCCCGGGCGGCAAGCAGCAGCTGTACGAGGCCGCGCTGCGGTCGGCCGCCGAGGAACTCCGGCAGTGCTTCGCCGAGCCGCGCGAGGGCCCGCTGCTTCCCCGGCTGGCCCGTGCCCTGGACCGCTATCTGAGCTTCGTCGACGAGCACGGCACCGGCTTCAGCGCGCTGCTCCAGGGCGGCAGCGTGGTGGAGACCTCCCGCACCACCGCCATCGTGGACGGGGTGCGCCGGTCCGCCGCCGAGCACATCTACCAGCACCTCGGCATCACCGGCCCCGGCCCCCGGCTGCGCATGACCGTGCGGATGTGGATCACGGCCGTGGAGGCGGCCTCGCTGATCTGGCTGGACGAGGACAAGCAGCCCCCGGTGGAGGAGCTGCGCGACTGGCTGGTCGAGCAGTTCGTGGCCGTGCTCGCGGTCACCGCGGGCCGCGACCCGCAGACCGCCGCGCTCGTCGGCACGCTCGGCGAGGATGGCCGAGACTGACACCGTGAAGAGTCAGGACACCCCCTTCGAGGGCGGCCCCATGGACGGGCGCGTGCTGCCCGTCCTGGTCGGCCCCACCGGGCACCCCCCGAAGACGTACCGCATCCCCGTCCCGGACCCCGACGGCGGCCCGCCCACCGTGCTGGTCTACCGGCGCGTGCCGCGCGGGCACAGCAAGCGGCTCGGGCTGCTCCAGGGATGGAAGTACCAGTACGACCCGGACGACAGGTCCGCGGGAAAGCTCCGCTGGCCCTGGTCGAAGCCGGATGCCGCGCCGTCCGGCAAGCCGGGTGACGCGAACGGGTGAAAGCGCTGCGCCGAACCGCGCACGCCCGGCACCCGGCCGACCTGACACGTCTGATTATCACGTTGTGATGGAGGCGGATATTCCGCTTTTACGGCAACGAAGGTGATGACGTGTCAGGAAGATTTCTGCGCCTGACCTGTGCGGCCGCGGTGGCGGCACAGGCGGCCCTCACGCCCGTACCCGCCGCGGCGGAGCCGGCACCGCAGCGTTCCGTGGCCGGGCTGCTGACGGATCTTCAGCGGCTGTACCGGCAGACCGAGCAGGCCACCGAGAGCTACAACGCGACCACGGAGAAGCTGGAGCGCCAGCGCGCCGAGGTGGACCGCCTGGACGGCGAACTGGCCCGCGCCCGGCTCGCCCTGCTGGGCAGCCGGTTCGACGCCGGGCGCCTGGCCCGGCAGCAGTACCAGAACAGCGACGGCCTCGGCCCCTACGTCCGCCTCCTCCTCGCGCCCGACCCGCAGCACGCGCTCGACGAGGGCCATGTGATCGGCGAACTGGCCCGGCAGCGGGCCCGTACGGTGGCCAGGCTGACCGCCACGGAGAAGCGCACGGACGTCCTGGCCCGAGCGGCCCGCAAGGCCCTCGACACCCAGCTCGCCCTCGCCGGCCGGCAGAAGCGGCAGCGCGACGACGTCCGGACCGGACTCGCCGGTGTCGAACGCCTGCTGGCCGGCCTCACCCCGGAGCAGATCGCGGCCGTGGCCCGGCTGGAACAGCAGGGGGTCGGCGCGGCCCAGCAGCGCCTGGCCACCGCGGGCGCCCTCCCCGCCGACCGCGCGGCCACCCCGCGGGGCGCCCGCGCCGTCGGCTACGCCATGGACCAGCTCGGCAAGCCGTACCAGTGGGGCACGCAGGGACCCGACGCCTACGACTGCTCGGGCCTGACGTCACGCGCCTGGTCCCAGGCGGGCACCCCCATCCCGCGCACCAGCCAGGAGCAGTGGCGGCGGCTGAAGAAGGTGCCGCTGGGCAAACTGCGCCCCGGCGACCTGGTGGTGTACTTCCCCGAGGCGACCCACGTGGCGATGTACGTGGGTGACGGGAAGGTCGTCCAGGCCCCGCGGCCGGGCCGAAAGGTCACGATCTCCCCGATCGCCAGTTACCCGATCCTGGGCGCCGTACGTCCGGACGCGGACGGGCGGGTCTAGTCCTCGCGGAACCGCTTCGCGGCATCGGCCGCGCCGTCGTCGTACCCCGACTTGCGGTCCGCGTCCACGGTCGGGGCGGTGAACTGCCGCGGCGCGTTCTCCTCGCAGCCCTTCCGCGGGTGGGCGAAGCCGTCCCGGTACCCCTCGCGGTACTGCCGCCCCGTGTTCTTCCGCTCCGTCTGCCCGACCGTGCGGCAGTTCCCCTCGGGCGCCGATCCGCCGAGCGGTGACGGTTCCCTCACAACCGCCGGCTGCCACCGGATACCGCCAAGGCTTAATGGAGCAACCAGTATTGAGACGGCTATAGTGACAGCGCATCCGGGGACGCGTGTAACTTGACCGTGTAGCTACACGGGATTGCCCGAGAACTCGGATTGCGCTCACGCCTCCAGCACGGAGGCCCGGCCCCGGTGGCCAGACCAGGACCGGGCTCGTGCGTGGAGTACTGAAGCGGGTCCGGCCGAGTACAAGACGGTCGGACCCGCGTCATTGCGGTCCGCCATCGCCGGGCACCACTTCGGCATCACTGCGCTAGCGCGCTGTTCCACACAGGCCGCGAGCCGCCACGGCGGGCAGAGCAGCAATCAGGATCCTGTACCACCGCGGGACCGGACCTGGATCGCGCTTCTCTTCCTGCTCATCGGGCTCTCGCTCTTTCATCCCTACTCCTTACCTGTGGAGTTCACCCCGGCGAACCGGGGGCCTCGATCGCCATCGCGTCGAGGCGCTGCGATCGGTAAGGAGTAAGGCGGCCTCAGCATACCTGCCGGCATCAGCAAAGACGGCCCCGGTTGCAGCCGGGGCCGTCAGTGGGCCGTGCGAGGGTGGCCGACGTCGGCCGCGCTCCAGGGCAGAGGCTCGTCAGGCCCCCGCCACCGAGGCCAGGTAGGCGGCCGTCTTCTCGGGCTCGTAGAAGAAGTTCTCGAAGTCGGCCGGGTCGTCGAACGCGTTGGCGAAACGATCCGCCACGGGCGGCAGCTGGCCCGCCGCGCCGAGGAGGTTCAGCACGTGCTCCGGCGGGGGCGCCAGCATGGCGTTCGTCCACTTGGTGACGTGCCGGGCGGTGGCCCAGTAGCGGTCGAACGCCTGCCGCATCCACTCCTCGTCGAACGGCTCGTCCCCCCGCTCCAGGATGGACGCGAGGTACGCCGCCGCGCACTTGGACGCCGAGTTGGAGCCCTGCCCGGTGATCGGGTCGTTGGCGACGACCACGTCGGCCACGCCCAGCACCAGCCCGCCGCCGGGCAGCCGGCCGACGGGGTTGCGGACGGTCGGGGCGTAACGGCCGGCCAGGGTGCCGCCGGCGTCGGTGAGTTCCACCTTCGTGGCCCGCGCGTACTCCCAGGGCGTGAACCGCTCCATGAGTTCCAGGGTCAGGGAGAGGTGCTCCGCCGGGTCCTTGACGCCCTTGAAGGCGTCGAGCGGGCCGCCGGGTATGCCCTCCCAGAACAGGATGTCGGCGCGGCCGGAGGTGGTCAGGGTCGGCATCACGAACAGCTCGCCGACTCCGGGGACCACGTTGCAGCGGACCGCGTCGAACTCCGGGTGCTCGGGGCGCGGGCCGAGGCCGTGGACGTACGACACCGCGAGCGCCCGCTGCGGCTCGCCGTACGGGGAGCGCTCCGGGTCGCGGGTGAACATCGACACCAGCTCGCCCTTGCCGGCCGCGACCAGGACGAGGTCGTAGGTGCGGGAGAAGTAGTCCAGGTCGCCGACCGCCACACCGTGGATGACCAGCTGGCCGCCGCGCTGCGCGAAGGTCTCCATCCAGCCGGCCATCTTCACCCGCTGGTCGACCGACTGCGCGTACCCGTCGAGCCTGCCCACCCAGTCGATCGCCCGCTGGGTGGGGCCCGGGTCGTGCGAGCCGGGGGCGGCGACCGAGACGCCGAGCCCCTCGATCTTCGGGGCCTGGGACTCCCAGAAGTTCAGCTGGAGATCGCGCTCGTGCTGGAGTGCCGTGTCGAACATGCACTGCGTCGACATGACCCGGCCGGAGCGGATCTCGTCCGCGGTCCGGTTCGACATCAGGGTGACCTCGTAGCCGTGCGACTGGAGGCCGAGGGCGAGCTGGAGGCCGGACTGGCCGGCTCCGACGACGAGTATCTTCCGCATGCGGGTGGTGTCTCCTACGAGGTGAGGACTGCGGGGGAGGCAGGACTACTCGGGGGTTTCGTCCAGCGCGTGCGCCACCAGGGCGAGGAGGGTCTCGATGGCCGAGATCCGCCGCCGCGCGTCCATGATCATGACAGGGATGTGCGCGGGTATCGTCAGCGCCTCCCGTACGTCCTCGGAATCGAACCGCTCGCTGCCGTCGAAGTGGTTGACCGCGACGACGTACGGCAGTCCGCAGCTCTCGAAGTAGTCCAGGGCCGGGAAACAGTCCTTCAGGCGGCGGGTGTCGGCCATGACGACGGCGCCTATCGCGCCGCGCACCAGGTCGTCCCACATGAACCAGAACCGCTGCTGGCCCGGCGTGCCGAACAGGTAGAGCACCAGGTCGTCGTCGAGCGTGATGCGGCCGAAGTCCATGGCCACGGTGGTGGTGAGCTTGCCCGGCGTGGCGGACAGGTCGTCGGTGCCCTCGCTGGCCTCGGTCATCAGCGCCTCGGTCTGCAGGGGCGTGATCTCCGAGACGGAGGTGACCAGGGTGGTCTTGCCAACGCCGAAGCCGCCGGCCACCACGATCTTCGTCGCGATGGGGGCGCGCGTCCGGTCCGTCTGCCAGGATTTCAGGTCCTCGTCGGGCTCGGCGAAGCCGGCGACGAGGGGGGCGACGCCGGTGGCGTCAGAGACGGCGGAGTCCACTCAGCACCCTTTCCAGCAGAGCGCGGTCCGGTCGGCCGGTGCCGTGACCGGTTCCGGTGCCGTACACACGGATCTTTCCCTGGTCCGCGAGGTCGCTCAGGAGAACGCGGACCACGCCGAGCGGCATCTTCAGCAGCGCGGCGATCTCGGCCACCGTGCGCATACGGCGGCACAGTTCGACGATGGCCCGTATCTCCGGCATCACCCGGGTGGTGAGCGGGCCTCCCCCACCGCCGATGGCGTGGGCGGTGCTCCCGGTCAGTTCCTTGCGCTCCTGCGGGGCCTCCAGCGCCGCCACGAACGTCTCCACGAGGAGGACGTGGCCGAAGCGGGTACGGCCGCCGGTGAGCGAGTAGGGGCGCACGCGGGCGGGCTTGCGGTCGCCGCCGCGGACGGGGAGGTGCCGTTTCCCGGCGGCGCCGCTCATCGGGCGCTCCCGGTGGACTCGGCCTCCAGGGATTTCCTCAGCTCACTGCGGAGTTCGGGCGTCAGGACGTGGCCGGCGCGGCCCACGAACAGCGCCATGTGGTACGCCACGACGCTCATGTCGCACTCGGCGGAGCCGTGCACGCCGAGCAGCGAGCCGTCGCTGATCGACATGACGAACAGGCTGCCCTCGTCCATCGCGACCATCGTGTGTTTGACCCCGCCGAACTCCATCAGCCGGGCGGCGCCCACGGTGAGGCTGCCGATGCCGGAGACGATGGTGGCGAGGTCGGCGGAGGACCCGCGCGGGCCCTTCGCCGGGCGGGCCCGGCGGGACTGTTCGGTGTGCCCGGGGTCAGACGAGAGCAGGAGCAGACCGTCCGAGGACACCACGGCGACGGACTGGATGCCGGGTACTTCCTCGACCAGGTTGGTCAGCAGCCAGTGCAGGTTGCGGGCTTCACTGCTCAGTCCGTAGGTAGTGGGCGCGGTCAACTGCTTGCCTCCTCGGCTGTGCCCCCCGTGGTTTCTTCGGCGTGTGCGTAGCGGGCCGGCCGCTGGTGGCCGGCCGTCTGTTCGGCGATCTCCGCCTCCACGTCGCGGTAGCCGGCCTGGGCGCCGCTGCGGAAGCCGCCGAGTCTGCGGCGCAGGGCTTCGGCGTCGACGCCGCCGGCGCGCTGGCGGGGCGGGGCGGTGGGTGCGGTGATCTTGGGCGTGCGTTTGGGGAGGCCCTTGCTGGTGAGCCGTTCCTCGGGTTCGGCCGGTGCCTGTGGGGTGCCGGCCGACGCCTTCGCCTCGGCTGCGCCATCGGCGTCCGGGTGCCCACCAAGTGCCTGCGGCGCACCCACCGGCACCTCCACCTCGGCTGCGCCTTCGGCGTCCGGGCGCCCACCCGCACCACCCGTGCGGGTTTCGTGGTCGGCTGCGGGTGGCCCCTGTGGGGTGTCCTCGCCGTCGGCGGCCGCCGGGCGGGCGGGATCCGTCGGCTCGGTCGGCCGTGCCGGCTCCGCCGCCACCTCCGGCAGCAGCAGCTCCATCGTCGTCTCGGCGTAGGTCTCCAGCGGGGCCTTCGGACGCGTCTCCGCGTGCTCGCCGGGGCCGTCGGCCTGCTCATGGGCCGGACGGCCACCGAAGTCATCCTGCGCGGCCGGCTCGGTGGTGTCGGCCTGCTCATGAGCCGGACGGTCACCGAAGACATCCTGCGCGGGTGGCTCGGTCGTGTCGGCGGACGGATCGGCCTGACGGCCACCGAAGACGTCCTGCGCAGCCGGCTCGGTCGTGTCGGCGGACGAGTCGGCCGGGCCGTCGGCGAAGGGGGCCTGTGCCGTCTGCTCGGACGAGGCGGTGGGCGGGGTCTGCTGGGAGGAGGCACCGGGGGCGACCGGGACATCCGCCGCCAAGCCTTCCGCCGCCAGGCCTTCCGCCGTCGGGCCTTCCGCCGTCGGGGCATCAGCCGCCGGGGCATCCGCAACCCGCGTCCCCGCGGGCGAGGCCGCCGTCGCCGAGGCTTCCGCAGCCGGAGCCTCCGCCACCAGGCCTTCCGCAGCCGGAGCCTCCGCCGCCGGAGCCTTCGTAGCCCGGGCCTTCGCCTCCGGGGCCTCCGCCGCCGGAACCTCCGTAGCCGGGGCCTCCATAGCCGGGGCCTCCGCCGCCGGGGTCTTCGTGGCGGTGTGGGTGGCCTGTTCTGCCAGGGTGATCAGGGGGTCCGGCGACTTCTTGCGGGCGTGGAGGACGTTGGAGTTGGCCTCCGCGTCGGCGCCGGGGAGGGTGAAGGTGCCCGTGGTGCCGGGTGCCGTCCGCGGCGGGAGTACCGTCGCGGGGGCCTCGGTGAGGAGTGACGCCGGCAGGACCACCACCGCCGCGGTGCCGCCCTGCTTCTGCTCGCGCAGCCGGACACGGACACCGTGGCGGTGGGCGAGGCGCGCGACGACGTACAGGCCGAGGCCGAGGCCCTCCTCGCCCTCCTGGTCGTAGAGCGAGCCGGGGTCGAAGTCGGTGAGGCGGGCGTTGAGGCGGGCCAGGCGGTCCTCCGCGACGCCGATGCCCTCGTCCTGGACCGACAGCATGACCTCGCCCGACTCCAGGAGCCAGCCGGAGACCTCCACCGGCAGGTCCGGCGGGGAGAACGAGGTGGCGTTCTCCATGAGTTCGGCCAGCAGGTGGGAGAGGTCGTCGGCGGCGAAGCCAGCGATGTGGGCGTGCGGGGGCAGGGCCGCGATCCGGACGCGCTCGTAGCGTTCGATCTCGCTGACCGCCGCCCGGACCACGTCGACCAGCGGCACGGGGCCGGGGTGCTGCTGGACGTGCTCGGTGCCGGCGAGCACCAGGAGGTTCTCGCTGTGCCGGCGCATCACCGTGGCGAAGTGGTCCAGCTTGAAGAGCGTGGCGAGGCGCTCGGGGTCCTGCTCGCGCTCCTCCAGGCCCTCGATGACCGCCAGCTGGCGCTCGACCAGGCCCAGGGTGCGCAGGGCCAGGTTGACGAAGGTGGAGCCGATGCTGGCGCGCAGCCGCTCCAGCTGGGCGGCGGACTCGGTGAGTTCGGCGCGGAGTTCCTCGCGGGCGTCGGCCATCTTCTGGCGCTGGCCGACCAGGTGCTTGCGGTCGGTCTCCAGCGTGCCCACACGCTCGTGCAGGGCGACCGCGTGCGCGTGGAGGGCGTTGACGGAGCGGACCACCTGGGCGAACTCGTCGTTGCGGCCGGTGAACGCGATCGGTTCCTGGGCCGCCGGGTCCTCGCCCTCCGCGAGGCGGCCCGAGCCGCGGCGCAGGACCGACAGCGGCCGGGTGAGGGTGCGGGCCATGGCCGTGGCGATGCCGATCGCGACCAGCAGCAGCGCGCCCAGGACGGCGATCCGGATCTCCAGGGCGGTGACGTCGTCGTCCCGGAGCTTTCCGAGGTCCTTGGTGCGGTGGTCGTAGAGCGCGGACTCGGCGCCGCGCATCAGGTCGACGCGGGCGGACAGGGCCGCGTCCAGCTTCTTGGTGCTGGTGGTCAGCTCGCTGTCGGCGAGCGTCGGCTGGTCGGTGAGCGTGGCCAGGTACTTCTCCGCGTCGTTGACCTCGGAGCCGGTGACCGTGGAGTCGTAGGAGTCCGCCGCCTTCTCGGGCGCGGTCTCGCGGAAGTCGGCGAGGGCCGCGTCGGCGCGCAGGCGGGCCTGCTGGGCGGCGGCGGCGAGCGCGTCGCGCTGTTTGCGGTCCGCGTCGCTGGTGACGGCGGCCGTGGTGGGCAGGCCGGTGGTGGGGTCGATCACCGTCTGGGTGCGGGTCGGCACGTTCAGCGCGGCCAGCAGCAGGCCGCGGGCGGCGGCGGACTGCTGGACGGCGGAATCCAGTTCGGCGAGGGCGTAGGCGCCGGAGCCGGCCCGCGGGGGCATCTGCTCGGCCAGCCGCTCGGCGAGCCGGTGCAGTTCGGTGATCGTCTCGGAGTACGCCTGGTGGGCCTGGAGGGCCGTGGTCTTGCCGGTGAGGGCGGCCCTGCGGACGGTGTCGACGCCGTCGAGGTCGGCCCGCAGACCCGCCGGGGTGTCGGTGTCGGCGCGCAGTTCCTCGACCTGCCGGTCCACGCGGGCGCTGCGGTCCTCCGAGGGTGCCTTGGACTTGGGGCGGCCGGCCGCGATGTAGGAGGTGACCTCGTCGCGTTCGTCGGCCAGGGAGTGGGCGAGCGTGAGCGCGTCCTGGGTGAGGGCGGCGAGCGTCACCAGGTCCTGGGAGTCACCGACGTCCTGGGAGGCGGTGAGCAGCGCGGGCGCGCCGGCTCCGGCGACGGCGGCGGCCACCACGGCGACGGCGACGATCAGCCGGGTGCGCACATGGGTGGGACGGCCGGTGCCCACGGGGGTCTGGGGGACGGTCCCCTCGGGGGCCGTCTGCCTGCCTGTGCGCCGAGGCCGCTTCTTCTGCACCGGTGCTCGCAATCCTGAACTCGTCTACTCAGGGGCCCGGGTGGCACCCCGTCATCTCGGTGCCAAGTGGTGCGTGCACCCGGTTCGTATGGTTCCCGACCCTCCCAGCGCCGGTGGGCAGTGGTCGCGCATCACCTGACCCGCCACCCGAAGGAGTGAACATCGTCGGAGAGTTGACGGGCAAGTTCCTCCGGCGTGTGCGCGGCCCTTGCGCGGCGGGCCGGTTGGACGCACGCGGCAGGCTTTGACAGTATTCGCCACCACGCCTTCCCGGAGTGCCCCATTCTCCCCCAAATCAGGCGCCTGACCTGCGGGGTCGTGAGAATTCACCGTGCGCTTGCCAGCCTTTGGCGCAGGGTGTGGAGGCCTCGTGCAGACTGGCCGGATGCGCACTGATCTCGTCTCGGAACCCGGCAACGCGACCCGTCCCAACGAGGACTTCGCCGGTGTCGGACTACCCGCCTCCGGACAGGGAGGTTGCGTGATCGTCCTGGACGGGGTGACGCCGCCCGACGGCGGGACGGGCTGTCTGCATTCCGTCCCCTGGTTCACCGCCCGGCTCGGCGGCGCACTGACCGAACTGACCCTTTCCGGCGGAGATCTGACGCTCCCGGAGATTCTCTCGCGGGCGATCCGGCGCACCGCGGACGCCCACGCGGACACCTGTGACCTTTCTCACCCGCGAACTCCGCAGGCCACCGTGGTCCTGACCCGCTGGGACGCGTCCACGCTCGACTACCTGGTGCTGTCCGACTCCGCGCTGCTGGTGCGGGGGCCCGACGGGACCGTCACCCCCGTGCTGGACGACCGGCTCGCCCGGCTCCCCCGCTCCGCGCTCGCCACCGACACCCTCGTCGACGCGAACCTGCGCAACAAGGAGGGCGGCTTCTTCACGGCCGCCGCCGACCCCGGCGTGGCCGTCCGGGCGGTCACCGGCTCCCTGCCCCGGCACGAGGTGCGGGCGCTGGCCGCGCTGACCGACGGGGCGACCCGGTGGACGGAGAAGTTCCGCGAGGGCGACTGGACCGCCCTGTTCGACGTGGTCGCCAAGGAGGGCGCCCGGTCACTGGTCGAGCGGGTACGGGAGCTGGAGACGGCGGACCGGGAGCAGCGGGCGTTCCTGGGGCGGAGCAAGACCCACGACGACGCGACGGTGGTCTACGCGGAGCTGTGACCGCCCTTCCGCCTACTTCGCCATGACGCCGTTCAGCTCGTGGAGCAGCCGGGCCAGTTCGGAGACCTCGCGGCGGTCCCAGTGGGCCAGCTGGCGGACGTAGCGGGCGCGGCGGGCCTCGCGGACGGTGCCGACGCGGCGGCTGCCCTCCTCGGTGAGGGTGACGAGCCAGGCGCGGCCGTCGGCCGGGTCGGGCTCGCGGGCGATCAGGCCCAGCTCCTCCAGGGCGCGCAGCTGGCGGGACATGGTGGCCTTGCCGACGCCGATGTAGCCGGCGAGTTCCGTGGCCCGCTGGCCGCCCTGCTCGTCCAGCCGGATGAGCAGACCGTAGGCGGAGGACTCCAGGTCGGGGTGGACCTCCCGGGCCATCTCGCCCTGGTTGGCCCGGGCACGCCGGAGCAGCACGGTCAACTCCCGCTCCAGTGCCAGGAACTCCTGGTCTGCACCACTGGGCGTCACCTGGCCGGCAGCGTGGTGTGCGCCCCGGATTCCGTCCTCGTGCACGTCAGCACCCCTGATCGGTTTCGCTGTACTGAAAGTTTCTGTCAAACAACGTCATTGCCGC
Source organism: Streptomyces musisoli (assembly GCF_016741855.1). GTDB lineage: Bacteria > Actinomycetota > Actinomycetes > Streptomycetales > Streptomycetaceae > Streptomyces > Streptomyces musisoli. Next base: position 134,661 of record NZ_JAERRH010000012.1, read on the forward strand.
AGCTCCGTAAGTATTTCGCAGGCGTAGACCAACGGCGTCGCCCGGACCCCCTTCCACGCCGTCATCTACGTGCGTAGCTTCTTTACCACGCCACTCGTGGCATGCCCACGCCAGTGGGCCGGCGGTCAGCGCCACGATCCCCCCACACCACTCCCCCACCCCACTCCCCGGAGGCACGCCATGACCGTGCTCAGACCCGGTTCCCCCCGCTCCGCGCGCCCGCGTCACCGCGCCGTCCTCGTCACGGCCCTGCTCGCGGCGCTCTCCCTCACGCTCCCCCTCACCTCCGCCCGGGCCGCGACCACTCCCGGCCGCGGCTCCGCCTACATGGGCATGGGCGTCGTCGCCCACGACGGCCGGAACGGCACCCCGACCACGGGCGACGTCACCCAGACCGAGGGGGTGGACGTCTCCGGCCACCAGGGCAACGTCGCCTGGTCGACCCTGTGGGGCAGCGGGGTGCGCTGGGCGTACACGAAGGCCACGGAGGGCACGTACTACACCAACCCGTACTTCGCCCAGCAGTACAACGGCTCCTACAACGTGGGCATGATCCGCGGGTCGTACCACTTCGCCACCCCGGACACCACCAGCGGCGCCACCCAGGCCAACTACTTCGTCGACCACGGCGGCGGCTGGTCCCGGGACGGCAAGACCCTGCCGGGCGCCCTCGACATCGAGTGGAACCCGTACGGCGCCGCCTGCTACGGCAAGAGCGCGAGCCAGATGGTCGGCTGGATCGCCGACTTCGTCAACACCTACAAGGCGCGCACCAGCCGGTACCCCGTGATCTACACGGCCACCAGCTGGTGGACCCAGTGCACCGGGAACTACGGCGGCTTCGCGGTGAACAACCCGCTGTGGATCGCCCGCTACGCCTCCGATCCGGGGACGCTGCCGGCCGGGTGGTCGTACTACACGATGTGGCAGTACACCTCCTCCGGCCCGACCGTCGGGGACCACGACAAGTTCAACGGAGCCCTGGACCGGGTGCAGGCCCTGGCCAACGGCTGAGGTCCGGGCCGGGGCCGACGACCGGGGTGCCGGCTCCTGCCCACGGGCCGAGACGCCGGTCGCGGCCCACGGATGAGGCGCAGGCCGGGGCCGACAGCCGGGGGCGGCCGGTTGCCGGGCCGACGGCCGCGACGGCCCGGTTTCGCCGGGCCGTCCCTGCGTTGGTGCTCCGCGCCGCCCGGGATCATGCTGGTCAGGAGAGCCTGCCGAGCAAGGGCGAGATGAGCGGCGATGGAGCGACAGTCGACGTACACGGCCACGGCCACCATCGATGAGCGGGGCATCCTGACCGGCTGGAGCGACGGCGCGCGGCGACTTCTCGGCTACGACTCCCCGGCCGTCGTCGGCCGGCCCGCGTCCGCGCTGCTCGCCGCCGACGCCACCGCGGTCCGGCGGGCGCTGACCGGCCGGAACCGCTGGAACGGCGCCGTCCCCCTGCGCCACCGGGACGGCCGGTGCGTGGAGCTGGGCGTGCTGGCCCACCGCCGGACCTCGGACACCGGGGCCGCCGACTGGCTCGTGGTGAGCGCCGTGACGGCCCGGACACAGCCGCCGCGGGGCGAACCCCTGGAGGAGTGGACCTTTCTCCAGTCCCCCTTTCCGCTGGCCATCTTCGACGCGGACCTGCGCCTGGTGCGGGCCAACCGCAGGCTGGAACACGCCCTCGCCCTGCCCGAGGCGGCGATGCGCGGACTGCGCCTCGCCCACATCGTGCCGGGGCCCGTGAGCGAGGACGTCACCCGTTCGATGCGGCTGGCGCTGGAGTCCGGCCGGGCCCAGGAGGCAGGCCAACTGAGCCCGGCGTTCGGCCGGCCCACCGTCCTCACCCCGCTGAAGGACGCCGACGGCCGGGTGCGGGCCGTCTGCCTGTCCGTGCAGCAGCCGGGCCAGGACTCCGCCGGCCGGCAGCGTTCCTCCCCGGAGAGCGGTTCGCGCGTCGGGACGGCGGCGGACCAGGCCCGCGCCGCGCAGGAACTCGGCCAGGTCACGGTGCCCCGGCTGGCCGACGTCATGGCGGTCGACCTGGTGGACTCCCCGCGCACGGGCGCCGAGGCCGCCGGCCCGCCGGCGGGCCAGACCGTGCTGCGCCGGGCCACCCTGCGCGCGGTCCCGGACCGTACCGGACCCGGCACCGGCGTCGGCGAGGCGGTCGTGTGTCCGGCCGACTCGCCGCCCGCCCGGTGCCTGGCGGTGGGGCGCCCCCTGCTGTTCGACACGGCGGACCCGGCCGTCGCCGAGTGGGCGGCGCTGGACCCGGGCGCCGCGTGGCTGCGCGCGTCCGGGGTGCGTTCGCTGCTGACGGTGCCGCTGCTCGCCGAGGGCAGCACACTCGGCGTCGCCCTGTTCGGCCGGCGACCGGAGCGGGAGCCCTTCGGGCCGGAGGACCTGCGGCTGGCCGAGGAGTTCACCGCCAAGGCGGCCGCCGGTATCGAGCAGGCCCGCGCGCACGCCCTGGCCCGCACCACCACCATGGCCCTTCAGCGCAGCCTGCTCCCGCACACGCTGCCCGACCAGGCGGCCCTGGAGATCGCGACCCGCTATCTGCCGGCCGCGAGCCGGGCCGGAGTGGGCGGCGACTGGTTCGACGTGATCCCGCTGTCGGGGGCGCGGGTGGCGCTCGTCGTGGGCGACGTGGTGGGGCACGGCATCCGCGCCTCCGCCACCATGGGCCGGCTGCGCACGGCGGTGCGCACCCTGGCCGACGTCGACCTGCCCGCCGACGAGCTCCTCACCCACCTGGACGACCTGGTGCTGCGGCTGGCCGCCGACGAGGGCAGCGCGGACCCGGCCGCCGAGACCGCCGGCGGCATCGGCACCACCTGCCTCTACGCCGTCTACGACCCGGTCTCGCGCCGGTGCACGGTGGCCCGGGCCGGGCATCCGCCGCCCGCCGTGGTGACCCCGGACGGCCTCGTCCGCTTCCTGGACGTGCCCGCGGGGCCGCCGCTGGGGCTCGGCGGGCTGCCCTTCGAGGCCGTCGAGGCGGAACTGCCCGAGGGCACTTTGCTCGCGCTCTACACGGACGGGTTGTTCGAGGCCCGCGAACACGACATCGACGAGGCGCTGGACAAGATGTTCGCCGCGCTCGGCCGTCCCGCGAAGACGCTGGACTCGGTGTGCGACCGGGTTCTCACCGAGCTGCTCAGCCACCGGCCCGACGACGACATCGCCCTGCTGGTGGCGCGTACGCGGGTCCTGCACGAGGACCGGGTCGCCTCCTGGGAGCTGGACAACGAACCCACCGTCGTCGCCCTGGCCCGCCGGTACGCCGACGAGCAGCTGGCCGCCTGGGGCCTGGACGAGGCGGCGTTCACCACCGAGCTGATGGTCAGCGAGCTGGTCACCAACGCCATCCGCTACGGCCGCCCGCCCATCCGGCTCCGGCTGATCCATCAGGGCTCCACCCTGACCTGCGAGGTCTACGACTCCAGCGGCACGACCCCGCACATGCGCCGGGCCCGGATCTTCGACGAGGGCGGCCGCGGACTGCTGCTGGTCGCACAGCTCGCCGAGCGCTGGGGCACCCGGCACGACCGGATCGGCAAGACCGTGTGGGCGGATCAGACCCTCCCCGCGGGCTGACGCGGCACTGGCCCGCCGGGAGGGGCGGGGCAGTGCCGGTCGGTCACCTTCGGTCAGGCTTCGGTACCGCCCCGCGTGCTCCCGGCGGGGGCGCCGGTGCCCTGGGTGCCACCCTGCGGCTTGCCACTGTCGCCGCCCTGGGGGCCGCCCTGCGGCTTGCCGCTGTCGCCACCCTGCGGCTTGCCATTGTCGCCATCCTGGGCGCCGCCACCCTGCGGCTTGCCATTGTCGCCATCCTGGGTGCCGCCGCCTTGCGGCTTGCCGCTGTCGCCGCCCTGGTCGCCACCCTGCGGCTTGCCATTGTCCCCGTCCTGCGTCCCGCCCTGCGGCTTGCCGCTGTCGCCGCCCTGGGTGCCACCCTGCGTCTTACCGCTGTCGCCGCCCTGCGTCCCGCCCTGGGTGTTGTCGTTGCCGCTGCCCTGCGTCCCACCCTGGGTGTTGCCCTGGCCGCCGATCTGCGTGCCGCCGATGGTGTTGCCCTCGCCCCCGTTGATGGTGTTGTTGACGATGTTCGTCACGTTGTTCGTCACGTGGGTGACAGCGGCGGGCGGCAATCCGAGCTTTCGCGCTTCCGCTTTCGCCTCCCGCCGCCCCACCGCGGCCGCCTGCTTCTGGGAAGCGCCCTTGCTGACCGCCCGCCGTGCCGCTTCGGCTCCCTTCGCTGTTGCCGCCGCAGCGTCGGATGCCGTGGAGCCCGAGCCCTGTCCGGACGACTTGCACAGGACCTTGCCCACTGAGACCGGACCGCCGCCCTTGACGACGGTCCTGACGTCACCCTTCGGCCCGGCGGAGACACGGGAAATGGTTTTACCGGCACGTTTGACGTCATATGCCCGGTGGTGAGCGAAGCCCTTGCCGCGAATCGTCCCGTCCTTCAGGCTGCATGTCGCAGCCTGGGCCGCGGCCGGAGCGGCCTGGGAGGTCTGGGCAGCCGCCACCCCCGCCGTTCCGGCGAGTATCGCGGCGGCGCAGGACAGACCGGTGATGTGCGCAATGCTCTTCCGTGCCATGAAAATCTCCCTTGAACAATCGGCCAGGATTCCGAAATCGGCTGCGAGTCGGGGTCTCGACTTGCCCGCCGTCTCGGTTCCGCTTGACGGCCGAACTCCTTATCTGCCATCAATGGTGCATTTTTCGGACGCCGGGGAGAAAGTGACGGGGATTCGGGGCTTGACAAGGCGACCGGAAACGCGCCGGACCGGCGCCCGTCAATTTCGGCCGACGCCACGGAGGAGTGCGGCTTCCCTGTCGACGTGCGGGACTCGTCCGAGTCCCACCGTCCCGGGTCAGCCGCACTCCTCGGAGTTCGACATGGAGCCGCACGGTCCACGTCGTGGAAGCGCGGGGCCAGAACGGTTCAGCACCCCGCGGAGATTCACTCCGCGGGGTGCTGAACTCACTGATCAACCCTGAGTACCACCCTGGGTGTTGCCATTGCCGCCACCCTGGGTCCCACCCTGGGTGTTGCCGTTACCGCCACCCTGAGTACCACCCTGAGTGTTGCCATTGCCACCACCCTGAGTACCACCCTGGGTATTGCCGTTACCGCCACCCTGAGTACCACCCTGAGTGTTGCCGTTACCGCCACCCTGAGTACCACCCTGGGTATTGCCGTTACCGCCACCCTGAGTACCACCCTGGGTATTGCCATTGCCACCACCCTGAGTACCACCCTGGGTGTTGCCATTGCCACCACCCTGAGTACCACCCTGAGTGTTGCCGTTACCGCCACCCTGAGTACCACCCTGGGTATTGCCGTTACCGCCACCCTGAGTACCACCCTGAGTGTTGCCGTTACCGCCACCCTGAGTACCACCCTGGGTATTGCCGCCGTGGTTGCAGTGGTGATGGCACTTGTGCTTGTGGTGGTGTGCCGGGGCACTGGCGACCGAGGCGGGGGCCGCTACCGCGGAGGCTGCCGGAACGATGACTCCCCCGGCGATCGCGGCGGACGCAACCGCCGTGGCGAGGAGCAGACCCCGGCGCTTGGGGCGGGACTCGGACGTCTTGGAGCTACGGAACATGACATTTCTCCTGTTTCCTGGATCGGATCCCATTGAATGTGCTCCCGGAATACGGGGCACTGGGTGGCGGAATTGTTTCCGCCGTACCTCGCGACCTCATTTCCTGTTCGGTGGGGGCCGCACATCCAGTAAGCCCAATCGGCACCCCAAGGGGCACGTTCCGAGAAATCGGGACTTGACGGTTCCGTAAGGACGGGTTAAAAGCGCCGCGCAGGGGGGAGAGTGCCCTGCCCGCCCCCGGCCGCTACCCCTGCCCCTGCCCCTGCCCCTGCCCCTGCCCCTGCCCCTGCCCCTGCCCCTGCCCCTGCCCCTGCCGGGCTAACGGTCCGTCCGGAGGACGGGGTCGGCCCAGGGCGGCGGATCCGGGACCTCGACGCGGTCCCCGTCCGGCTCCGCGCAGGCGGCGCGCACCCGGGGATCCACCAGCGTCGGCGTACGCCCGCGCGGCCCGGCCTCGCCGACGGCACCGCGCAACGCCGCCACGAACTCCAGACAGGTGTCGTAGCGGTCGTCGGGAATCTTCGCCAGCGCCCGGCGCAGGACCTCGTCGACCTCACCCGGGATGTCCGGCCGGTCCTTGCTCAGCGCGGGCGGCGGATCGTACTGGTGGGCCCAGAGCAGCTCCAGGTGGTCCGCCCGCCGGAAGGGCGGGGCGCCCGCGAGGGTCTCGTGGACCACACAGGCGAGGCTGTACTGGTCGGACCTGCCGTCCACCGGGCGTCCCGCGATCCGCTCGGGCGCCACGTAGTCCAGCGTGCCGACGAACTCGCCCGCCGAGGTGAACCCGGTGAGCGACAGGGACTTCTTCGCCAGCCCGAAGTCGGTGAGGTAGACGTGCTCGGGGTGATCGCTGTCGACGCCCTTGCCGACCAGCACGTTGCCGGGTTTGACGTCCCGGTGCACCAGGTCGCGCGCGTGGGCGGCGTCGAGCGCGGAGGCGAGCTGGGAGGCGATGCGCAGCGCGGCCGGCACCGGGAGGGGGCCCTCGCGGTCGAGCAGGGCGCGCAGGTCGAACCCGGCGACGAAGCACATGGCGATGTACAGGATCCCGTCGGCCTCGCCGGCCTCGAAGACGGGCACGATGTTGGGGTGGTCGATGGCGGCGGCCACCCGGGACTCCTGGGCGAACCGGCGGCGGAAGGCGTCGTTGCGCGTGTACTCGGGGGCGAGCAGCTTGAGGGCGACCGTCCGGCCGAGGCGCAGGTCCTTGGCGCAGTAGACGACGGCCATGCCACCGCGGCCGAGTTCGCGCTCGACCCGGTAGCCCGCGATCTCCGTCCCGATCAGACCGGAGGGCCGGCCGTCCTGCCCACTCACGTCCGAATTCTACCGAGTTGCCCCCCGGGCGCGCCCGGCCGGGCAGCGGGACCCGGCATGGCGAAGACCCGGGCCTCCCTCACGGGACCCGGGCCTTCACTCATCCCGCGACGTCCGTCACGCCGCCACGGGGACCTCCGGCGCCGCGCCGTTCGTGGCGGGCGCGAGCGCCAGCTCCAGGACCTGGCGGACGTCGGTCACGGCGTGGACGTCGAGCTTGTCCAGCACCTCGGCCGGGACGTCGTCCAGGTCGGCCTCGTTGCGCTTGGGGATGATCACGGTGGTCACCCCGGCGCGGTGCGCGGCGAGCAGCTTCTGCTTCACGCCGCCGATGGGCAGCACCCGTCCGGTCAGCGAGACCTCGCCGGTCATGGCGACGTCCGTGCGGACCAGGCGGCCGGAGAGCAGCGAGGCGAGGGCCGTGGTCATCGTGATGCCGGCGCTCGGGCCGTCCTTCGGGACCGCGCCCGCGGGGAAGTGGATGTGCACGCCCCGGTCCTTCAGGTCGGCCACCGGCAGCTCCAGTTCGGCGCCGTGGCTGCGCAGGAAGCTCAGCGCGATCTGCGCCGACTCCTTCATCACGTCGCCGAGCTGGCCGGTGAGGGTCAGCCCCGCCGCGCCCGTCTCCGGGTCGGCCAGGGACGCCTCCACGAAGAGCACGTCGCCGCCGGCCCCGGTGACCGCGAGTCCGGTCGCCACACCGGGCACGGCCGTACGGCGCTCGGCCGGGTCCTGGGCGGACTCGGGCACGTGGTGCGGGCGGCCGATCAGCCCGCGCAGGTCCGCTTCCCGGACGGTGAACGGCAGCTCCCTGCGGCCGAGTTCGTGCTGCGCGGCGACCTTGCGCAGCAGCCGTGCGATGGACCGCTCCAGGGTCCGTACGCCCGCTTCGCGGGTGTACTCGCCGGCGAGCTTGCGCAGCGCGCCCTCGTCGATAGTGACCTCGTCCCCGTCCAGGCCGGCCCGCTCCAGCTGGCGCGGGAGCAGGTGGTCCCGGGCGATGACGACCTTCTCGTCCTCGGTGTAGCCGTCCAGGCGGACGATCTCCATCCGGTCGGCGAGTGCCTCCGGGATGGCCTCCAGGACGTTGGCGGTGGCGAGGAAGACCACGTCGGACAGGTCCAGCTCGACCTCCAGGTAGTGGTCCCGGAAGGTGTGGTTCTGCGCCGGGTCCAGGACTTCGAGCAGGGCGGCGGCCGGGTCGCCGCGGAAGTCGGAGCCCACCTTGTCGATCTCGTCCAGCAGGACCACCGGGTTCATCGACCCGGCCTCCTTGACGGCCCGTACGATCCGGCCGGGCAGCGCACCGACGTACGTGCGGCGGTGACCGCGGATCTCCGCCTCGTCGCGGACGCCGCCGAGGGCGACCCGGACGAACTTCCGGCCCATGGCGTGGGCCACGGACTCGCCGAGGCTGGTCTTTCCGACGCCGGGCGGACCGACGAGCGCGAGCACGGCACCGCCGCGCCGTCCGCCGATGACGCCCAGGCCCCGCTCGGAGCGCCGCTTGCGCACGGCCAGGTACTCGGTGATGCGCTCCTTGACGTCCTCCAGGCCCGCGTGCTCGGCGTCGAGGACCGCCCTGGCGCCCTGGATGTCGTACGCGGAAGCGCTGTCATCGGTGCGCTCGTTCCACGGCATCTCCAGGACCGTGTCCAGCCAGGTGCGGATCCAGGAGCCCTCGGGCGACTGGTCGGAGGCGCGCTCCAGCTTGTCGACCTCCTTCAGGGCGGCCTCGCGGACCTTCTCCGGCAGGTCGGCGGCCTCGACGCGGGCGCGGTAGTCGTCGGACTCCTCACCGTCCTGCTCGCCGTTCAGCTCGCGCAGCTCCTTGCGGACCGCCTCCAGCTGACGGCGCAGCAGGAACTCGCGCTGCTGCTTGTCGACGCCCTCCTGGACGTCCTTGGCGATGGTCTCGGCCACGTCCTGCTCGGCGAGGTGGTCGCGCAGCTGCTGGGTGGCGAGCCGGAGGCGGGCCACCGGGTCGGCGGTCTCCAGCAGTTCGACCTTCTGCTCGGTGGTCAGGAAGGGTGAGTAGCCGGAGTTGTCGGCCAGCGCCGAGACGTCGTCGATGGCCTGGACCCGGTCCACGACCTGCCAGGCGCCGCGCTTCTTCAGCCAGGCGGTGGCAAGCGCCTTGTACTCCTTGACCAGCTCCGCCACCTGGCCCGGCAGCGGCTCCGGCACGTCCTCCCCGACACGGGCACCCTCGACCCAGAGCGCGGCGCCCGGTCCGGTGGTGCCGGCGCCGATGCGCACCCGGCTGCGGCCGCGGACCAGAGCCCCGGGGTCACCGTCGGCCAGCCGGCCGACCTGCTCGACCGTGCCGAGGACGCCGGTCTTGGCGTACGTGCCGTCGATGCGCGGCACCAGCAGCACCTTGGGCTTGCCGGGCGCCGACCGGGCGGCGGCCTGTGCGGCCTCCACCGCGGCCCGTACCTCGGCATCGCTCAGGTCCAGCGGAACCACCATGCCGGGCAGCACGACCTCGTCGTCGAGCGGCAGCACGGGCAGGACGAGCGTGAACGCCGTGGACTCAGCAGCCATGATCTCCCCTTAGGCAGTCAACTTGAGCTATGCCGACTCAATGTGTCTGCCGGGCCGATTGTTCCCAGGGGCGTGTTCGCTGTGAGCGATCATCAGATCCGCGCAGGTGAAGGGAGGGGCAGCGCAGGACGGGGGGCGGGTTCCGGAGCGCGTCGCCCCTACGACGTGGGGTGCGCGTTCACCGGGCGGCCGGGGAGGCCGACGCGTACGTGCGCTGCCAGCGGCGTGCCAGCGGCCAGCCGGCGACGCCCAGACCGAGGGCGATGATGTGGCCCCAGTTGGTCATCGGGTCCTGGAAGGCGAACAGGTCGTTCAGCAGCACCCCGCCCATCAGCGCCAGCACGGACAGGCCCAGCCAGGGGCGGAGCAGGCCCGCCAGTGCGCCGACGCTGGTGGCGACGCCGAAGCTGATGCCGTAGTCGAGGCGGTGCAGGGAGGTCTGGGGCAGATGGCCGAACAGGACGGCGAGGCCGACCGGTACCTCGGTGGCGAGGGTCGCGAGGACATGGCCGGCCAGGAAGACGCAGGCGGCCCGCGCCCCGCCCATCCGCCGTTCCAGCGCCGTGAGCACCAGCAGGAACGTCACGGCGTACGGCGATACGACCCCGCCCGCGATCCACAGCGCGCTCGCCGGCAGCACCACCACGGGGGTGCGCACCAGGTGGGCCACGTCCGTGCTGGAGCCCTGGTAGAGGTCGTGCACCAGGCCGGGGTCGGCCAGGGACGCGAACAGGGAGGTGAGGGCGAGGACGGCCGCATAGGCGAAGGTGAACGGGGTGCCGGCCGGAGTGGGCAGCAGACGCCACGGCCGCAGGCCCCGCGCGAGCGGACGCGCCGCGGCCGGCGTGGAAGGACCTGCCATCGCCGGCACGCAAGGGCCGACCACCGCCGGCACGGAAGGGCCTGCCACCGTCGGCACCGAAAGGCCTGCCTCCGCCGCCACGGAAGGGTCTGCCTCCGCCGCCACCTCCGCCGCGGACGGACTCACCCCGGCCGGTACGGACGGACGCACCTCGACCGGCACGGGCGGACTCGCCCCGGCCGGCGCTGACGGACTCGCCCCGGCCGGCGCGGGGGCGGGTGCGGCGGCGCCGCGCTGGCGGGGCACGCCGTCCAGCAGACCGGCGATCGCCGGAGGCGGAACGGCTGCCGTGCCGTCCGGAAGAGGCGTGCCCGGCGGGGGCGTGGACGCGTCCGTCGCAGGGCCCGGCGTGATCCGTTCCACGGTGAGGCGCTCCTTCCGTCGCGCCCCACCCTTCGTGTTCGGCGTGCCCGTGTCTATGACCGACGCCACCCGAGAGCGGATTCACAGCAACCTCTTGCTCCTCACCCGCGTCCGGCTTCCGGGTCCGGAGCCACTCGTCCGTGGGTGTCATGCACAATTCCCGTGAATGCCAAGCCGCGTTCGAGCAGGATGGGTTCATGACTGCCGCGCACGACACCCCCGTGGTCCTGGACCGGCACGACGGCCCCTACGGCGAGGTGGTGCTGCGCAGGCACGGCGCGCTGTTGCAGATCATCGCCAACGGCTGTTTCCTGATGGACACCTCCGACGGCCGCTCGGAAAGACTGCTGGTCGACGCCGCCCGGAACGCGCTGGACGGGCGCCCGGCGCCAGAGGTGCTGATCGGCGGGCTGGGCGTGGGGTTCTCGCTGGCGCACGCCGCGGCCGACCCCCGGTGGGGGCGGATCACCGTGGTGGAACGGGAGCCTGCCGTCATCGGCTGGCACCGGGACGGACCGCTGGCCGGGGTGTCCGCCGACGCGCTCGCCGACCCGCGCACCACGATCGTGGAAGCGGATCTCGTGACGTACGTCAATGAGACATCGGACACGTTCGACGCCCTGTGCCTCGACATCGACAACGGGCCCGGCTGGACCGTCACGGCGGACAACGACGGCCTCTACGCACCGGCCGGACTCGCCGCGTGCGCGCGGGTGTTGAGACCCGGCGGGGTGCTCGCGGTGTGGTCGGCGCAACCCTCTGCGGATTTCGAAGGAACCTTGCGGAATGCCGGATTCCAGCAGGTGCGTACCGAAGAGGTCCCCGTTGCCCGGGGCGTTCCCGACGTCGTCCACCTCGCCGTCCGACCTGGATAGCGACAGCGCGGTGAGTCCCCGTAATGTGCTGCCCTGACGCGGATCATTCAAGCGTCAAACGCAGACATGGGATCACCCCACGGATTCCGGAAAGCAACAACAGGGGCGGGCGATGGAGCAGACACACACCTCCCAGAGCGGCGCGGCGACGACCACCCCGGGCGCGCAGCGCCGGGTGCTGGTCGTCGAGGACGACCCGACGATCGTCGACGCCATCGCGGCCCGGCTCCGCGCCGAGGGATTTCTCGTGCAAACCGCGGGCGACGGTCCGGCCGCGGTCGACACGGCCGAGGCATGGCAGCCCGACCTGCTGATCCTCGACATCATGCTGCCCGGCTTCGACGGCCTGGAGGTCTGCCGCCGCGTGCAGGCCCAGCGCCCGGTGCCGGTGCTGATGCTCACCGCGCGCGACGACGAGACCGACATGCTGGTCGGGCTCGGGGTCGGCGCCGACGACTACATGACCAAGCCGTTCTCGATGCGGGAGCTGGCGGCACGGGTGCACGTGCTGCTGCGCCGCGTGGAGCGGGCGGCCATCGCCGCCTCCACGCCCCGCTCCGGGATCCTGCGCCTCGGTGAGCTGGAGATCGACCACGCTCAGCGCCGGGTGCGGGTGAAGGCCGAGGACGTCCACCTGACGCCCACCGAGTTCGACCTGCTGGTGTGCCTGGCGAACACCCCGCGCGCGGTGCTCTCCCGGGAGCAGCTGCTGGCCGAGGTGTGGGACTGGGCGGACGCCTCCGGCACCCGCACGGTCGACAGCCACATCAAGGCGCTGCGCCGGAAGATCGGCGCCGAGCGGATCCGCACCGTGCACGGTGTGGGTTACGCGCTGGAGACACCGACACCGTGAGCGGCGGCGGGCGCCAGGCCGCACGGAGGAGCCCCGGGACCCTCGGCGAGGAACCCTGGGGCGGCGTACGCCCGTTCTCGATCAAGACCAAGCTGGGCGCTCTGGTCGTCATCGCGGTGCTGATCACGACCGGACTGTCCATCGTCGCGGTGCACACCAAGACGGAGCTGCGCTTCATCACGGTCTTCTCGATGATCGCCACACTGCTGATCACGCAGTTCGTGGCCCATTCGCTCACCATGCCGCTGGACGAGATGAACACGGTGGCCCGCTCCATCTCCCAGGGCGACTACACGCGCCGGGTGAAGGAGAACCGCCGGGACGAACTCGGCGACCTGGCCCAGACGATCAACGTCATGGCCGACGAGCTGGAGGCCCAGGACAACCAGCGCAAGGAGCTGGTGGCGAACGTCTCGCACGAGCTGCGCACCCCGATCGCGGGCCTGCGCGCGGTGCTGGAGAACATCGTCGACGGGGTCACCGAGGCCGACCCGGAGACCATGCGGACGGCCCTGAAGCAGACCGAGCGGCTGGGCCGCCTGGTCGAGACCCTGCTGGACCTGTCCCGGCTGGACAACGGCGTCGTACCCCTGAAGATGCGCCGGTTCGAGGTGTGGCCGTACCTGTCGGGCGTGCTGAAGGAGGCCAACATGGTCGCCTCCGCGCGCGCCGGCATCGCCTCCGGCTCCGGCAGCCACACCCGTACGGACGTCCATCTGCACCTCGACGTCTCGCCGCCGGAGCTGACCGCGCACGCGGACCCCGAGCGCATCCACCAGGTCGTCGCCAACCTGATCGACAACGCGGTCAAGCACAGCCCGCCGCACGGCCGGGTGACGGTGAAGGCGCGGCGCGGCCCGCAGCCGGAGTCGCTGGCGCTGGAGGTCCTGGACGAGGGGCCCGGCATTCCCCGGTCGGAGTGGCACCGGGTGTTCGAGCGGTTCAACCGCGGGGCGGCGACCCGGCCGCACGGGCCGGGCAGCGACGGCGGCACGGGGCTGGGGCTGGCCATCGCCCGGTGGGCGGTGGATCTGCACGGCGGCCGGATCGGTGTGGCCGAATCCGAGCGGGGCTGCCGGATCATCGTCACTCTTCCGGGACTGACTTCCGTCCCGAGTTGACGTAGGGTCCGAACCGGAAGCACAAGATCCACGAGGGTCGCTGCCGTTCCGTGCAGCTGGACACGTGTGATCAGGGGAAGGCCCGCGCCATGCGTCGGACGAGGACGCGCCGGGTCCGGGCCGGTGCACCCTCCCACATGCGGAACCACGCTTGTTTCCCGCCATATCAAGCCCTGAAACAAGATTTTTGATGTGACTTACGCGACGATGAACGGGCCCGACCTGACCTTCGCGGTCTTGGAGGCGTAGCCTTTATTCCCGCTGTCCATCACCTTGTGAAGCGGAAGAGGGCGGTTGCCGCCGTGTCGCCACAGTCCCCCAGTAACTCGAGCATCTCCACCGACGACCAAGCCGGGAAGAACCCCGCTGCCGCGTTCGGTCCGAACGAGTGGCTCGTCGACGAGATCTATCAGCAGTACCTCCAGGACCCGAATTCGGTAGACCGTGCCTGGTGGGACTTCTTCGCCGATTACAAGCCGGGTGCTCCTGCCACCCCGGCTCCGGCGGGTACTGCGGCCGCGGGGGCCGCAGAGACCACTCCCACGGCCCCGCAGGCCAAGCCCGCGGCCCCGGCCCCCCAGGCCGCCGCCCCGGCTCCCGCGGCCCCGAAGCCCGCCGCCGCTCAGGCACCGGCTCCGGCTCCGGCTCCCGCTCCCGCGGCGAAGGCCGCCCCCGCCCCGGCCAAGCCGGCGCAGCCCGCACAGGCGCCCGCTCAGCCCAAGGCGAAGGCCGCTCCCGCCACGGAGGCCCCCGACGGTCCCGAGTACGTGACGCTGCGTGGTCCGTCCGCGGCCGTCGCGAAGAACATGAACGCCTCGCTGGAGCTGCCGACCGCCACCTCGGTCCGCGCGGTCCCGGTGAAGCTGCTGTTCGACAACCGGATCGTCATCAACAACCACCTGAAGCGCGCCCGGGGCGGGAAGATCTCCTTCACGCACCTGATCGGCTTCGCGATGGTGCAGGCCATCAAGGCCATGCCGGCGATGAATTACGCGTTCGGCGAGAAGGACGGCAAGCCGACCCTCGTCAAGCCGCCGCACGTCAACCTCGGCCTGGCCATCGACCTGGTCAAGCCGAACGGTGACCGCCAGCTCGTCGTGGCCGCCATCAAGAAGGCCGAGACGCTGAACTTCTTCGAGTTCTGGCAGGCCTACGAGGACATCGTCCGCCGCGCCCGCGAGGGCAAGCTGACGATGGACGACTTCACCGGTGTCACGGTCTCCCTGACCAACCCCGGCGGCCTCGGCACCGTGCACTCCGTGCCGCGCCTGATGCCCGGCCAGTCCGTGATCATGGGCGTCGGCTCCATGGACTACCCGGCGGAGTTCCAGGGCACCAGCCAGGACACCCTGAACAAGCTCGGCATCTCGAAGGTCATGACGCTCACGTCGACCTACGACCACCGGGTGATCCAGGGCGCCGCCTCCGGCGAGTTCCTGCGCCAGGTCGCGAACCTGCTGCTCGGCGAGAACGGCTTCTACGACGAGATCTTCGAGGCGCTGCGCATCCCCTACGAGCCGGTCCGCTGGCTCAAGGACATCGACGCCTCCCACGACGACGACGTCACCAAGGCCGCCCGCGTCTTCGAGCTGATCCACTCCTACCGGGTCCGCGGCCACGTCATGGCCGACACCGACCCGCTGGAGTACCGCCAGCGCAAGCACCCCGACCTGGACATCGTCGAGCACGGCCTCACCCTGTGGGACCTGGAGCGCGAGTTCGCCGTCGGCGGCTTCGCCGGCAAGTCGATGATGAAGCTGCGCGACATCCTCGGCGTGCTCCGCGACTCGTACTGCCGCACCACCGGCATCGAGTTCATGCACATCCAGGATCCCAAGCAGCGCAAGTGGATCCAGGACCGCGTGGAGCGCCCGCACTCCAAGCCGGAGCGTGAGGAGCAGCTGCGCATCCTGCGCCGGCTGAACGCGGCGGAGGCCTTCGAGACCTTCCTCCAGACCAAGTACGTCGGCCAGAAGCGCTTCTCGCTGGAGGGCGGCGAGTCCGTCATCCCGCTGCTCGACGCGGTGATCGACTCCGCGGCCGAGTCCCGCCTGGACGAGGTCGTCATCGGCATGGCCCACCGCGGCCGCCTGAACGTGCTGGCGAACATCGTCGGCAAGTCGTACGCGCAGATCTTCCGCGAGTTCGAGGGCAACCTCGACCCGAAGTCGATGCACGGCTCCGGCGACGTGAAGTACCACCTGGGCGCCGAGGGCACCTTCACCGGCCTGGACGGCGAGCAGATCAAGGTCTCGCTGGTCGCCAACCCGTCGCACCTGGAGGCGGTCGACCCGGTCCTGGAGGGCGTCGCCCGCGCCAAGCAGGACATCATCAACAAGGGCGGCACGGACTTCACGGTCCTGCCGGTGGCGATCCACGGCGACGCGGCCTTCGCGGGCCAGGGCGTGGTGGCCGAGACCCTGAACATGTCGCAGCTGCGCGGCTACCGCACCGGCGGCACGGTCCACATCGTCATCAACAACCAGGTCGGCTTCACCGCGGCCCCCGAGTCCTCGCGTTCCTCCATGTACGCGACGGACGTGGCCCGCATGATCGAGGCCCCGATCTTCCACGTGAACGGCGACGACCCCGAGGCCGTCGTGCGCGTCGCCCGTCTGGCCTTCGAGTTCCGCCAGGCGTTCAACAAGGACGTGGTGATCGACCTCATCTGCTACCGCCGCCGCGGTCACAACGAGTCGGACAACCCGGCCTTCACCCAGCCGCTGATGTACGACCTGATCGACAAGAAGCGCTCGGTGCGCAAGCTCTACACCGAGTCCCTGATCGGTCGCGGCGACATCACCCTGGAAGAGGCCGAGCAGGCCCTCCAGGACTACCAGGGCCAGCTGGAGAAGGTCTTTACCGAGGTCCGCGAGGCCACCTCGCAGCCGGCCGCCGGTGACGCCCAGGCCCCGCAGGACGGCTTCCCGGTCGCGGTCCCGACCGCGATCTCCGCGGAGGTCGTCAAGCGGATCGCCGAGTCCCAGGTCACCGTGCCCGACCACATCACCGTCCACCCGCGTCTCCAGCCGCAGCTCCAGCGCCGTGCGGCGATGGTCGAGGACGGCACGATCGACTGGGGCATGGGCGAGACCCTCGCCGTCGGCTCCCTGCTGCTCGAGGGCACCCCGGTCCGCCTGGCGGGCCAGGACTCCCAGCGCGGCACCTTCGGCCAGCGCCATGCGGTGCTGATCGACCGGGAGACCGGCGAGGAGTACACCCCGCTCCAGTACCTCTCCGAGGACCAGGCGCGGCTGACCGTCTACAACTCCCTGCTGTCCGAGTACGCGGCGATGGGCTTCGAGTACGGCTACTCGCTGGCCCGCCCCGACGCGCTCGTGATGTGGGAGGCGCAGTTCGGCGACTTCGTCAACGGTGCCCAGACGGTCGTGGACGAGTTCATCTCCTCGGCCGAGCAGAAGTGGGGCCAGACCTCCGGCGTCACCCTGCTGCTGCCGCACGGCTACGAGGGCCAGGGCCCGGACCACTCCTCGGCCCGCCCGGAGCGGTTCCTCCAGCTGTGCGCGCAGAACAACATGACGGTCGCGATGCCGACCTCGCCGTCGAACTACTTCCACCTCCTGCGGTGGCAGGTGCACAACCCGCACCACAAGCCGCTGGTCGTCTTCACGCCGAAGTCGATGCTGCGCCTGAAGGCCGCCGCTTCGAAGGCGGAGGAGTTCACGAGCGGCGAGTTCCGCCCGGTCATCGGTGACAGCACGGTCGACCCGGCCGCGGTCCGCAAGGTCGTCTTCTGCGCCGGCAAGGTCTACTACGACCTGGAGGCCGAGCGGCAGAAGCGCGGCGCCACGGACACGGCGATCATCCGCATCGAGCGCCTGTACCCGCTGCCGGGTGACGAGCTCCAGGCGGAGGTCAACAAGTACCCGAACGCCGAGAAGTACCTGTGGACGCAGGAGGAGCCGGCGAACCAGGGTGCCTGGCCGTTCATCGCGCTCAACCTGATCGACCACCTGGACCTGGCGGTCGGCGCGGACATCCCGGCCGGCGAGCGGCTGCGGCGCATCTCGCGTCCGCACGGCTCGTCCCCGGCGGTGGGCTCCGCGAAGCGTCACCAGGCCGAGCAGGAGCAGCTGGTGCGTGAGGTCTTCGAGGCGTAGGCCTCCGGCGGTTTGGCCGAACACCAGGGCCCGGTGCCGAGTTCCGACTCGGTGCCGGGCCCTTCGCCTACCCGGGAGCGGCCCGGTGCCGTGCGCGAGTGCGGGTGCGTGGCGGCTGGTCGCGCGGTTCCCCGCGCCCCTGAGGGCAGTCCCTTGCGGGGCGCTTCAGCCCAGGTATGCCTCGAAGTCCCAGTACGGGCGGACCCGTTGGCGGGCCGAGAGGGTGTGCGGGTGCTGGGCGCCCAGCGTGCGGGTGAGGGCCAGCAGGGCGTCCTCCTCCAGCTTGCCGGCCTCCTCCTGCTCGTGGGCCGCCCGCAGATCCGCGGCGAGCGCCACCTGACCGGACAGCGTGAGCGGATGCTCGTGCCCCAGCATGTGCCGGGACCGGCGCAGGGTCTCCCGGCTCAGCTCCACCGCGTCGTCGATCCGGCCGTTGAAGTTGCGCGCGCCGGCCGCGTTGAGGGCGCAGCCCAGGACCCAGGGGTGGTCCGCGCCGAGCGTCGCGGTGAGACCGGCGAGCGCCGACTCGAACATCGACAGCGCCTCGGCCCGCTCGCCCGCGGACTGCATCACCAGCCCCGTGTTGGAGAGCATGCCGGTGGCCACGGGGTGTGCGGGGCCGAGCAGTGTCCGGTAGCCCGACTCCGCCTCGTCGATGAGGTCGCGGGCCTGGCTGAGGTCGCCGTGTTCGCGCAGGAAGTTGCCGTAGTTGGTGAGGAACGCGAGGGTGCGGTAGTGCTCGCGGCCGTGCAGCTGGATCAGCTGGTCCAGCAGGCTGGCCATGGACGGTCCGACGTCCGGCGCGTGCCCGCCCTCGCGGCGCCGGCACATGGCCAGCTGGGAGCGGGCTTCCAGGGTCTGCGGGTGCTGCGGGCCGAGCACCTGCACATGGAGCCGCACGACCGGTTCCTGCCGGGCCAGCGCCTCCCGGTAGCGGCCGAGCAGCCGGAGGCTGTGGGTGACCGCGTTGCCGGAGTGCAGGGTGTTGATGTGCCGGGCCCGCAGCACGCTCTCGCCGCGCGCCAGGGTCTCCAGGTCGAGGTCCAGCGCCTCGGCGTACCGGCCCAGCATGCGCAGGGTGACGGCGAGGTTGTGCCGGGCGACCAGGGTGGGGGGCTCGTCCTGGCCGAGAAGCCGCTCGTTGCCGTCGAGGACCTCGCGCTGGAGGTCGTACGCCTCCTGGTAGCGGCCCAGGGAGCGCAGGCCGGACGCGATGGCGCTCTTGCTGAGCAGTTCGCCGATCTCGTTGCGCCGGGGGGCGGCCCGCAGCTGTTTCAGCACGCCACGGTGCAGCTCGTACAGCTCGCGGAACCGGCCGCTGTTGCGCAGCATGTTGCCCTCCTGGGTGGCCAGGTCGAGCATCGGCTGGTCGATCGGGTCCATGAAGCGGGTCCACTGCTCGCGCACCTGCTGGGCCAGTTCCAGACCGCCGCTGTACTCGCCGCTGCGGGTGCAGTACCGCAGGCAGTTCAGGACCAGCTCCTGCACGCGTGGCTGGCGGCTCTCCAGGGCGCCGGAGGGCTGGAGGTGGGGCAGCAGTTCGGCGTAGCGCGGCCAGTTGCGGCTGTCGGCGGGGTTGCCCGGGTCGGCCTCGGCGAGCAGGGTGCGCACCGCCCGCCGGTGCAGGTCGCCGCCCGTGTCGCCGGTCAGCTTGGAGACGATGTCGTGGACCAGGCGGTGCATGTGCACCGACTCCTGGTGGGGGCCGGCCTCGGCGGCGAGCGGCCCGCGGGTCTCCCGGGTGAGCACCGAGTAGTTGACCAGGGTGTCCAGGGCCCGGGTCCAGGCAGGCAGGTCGGCGGACATCCAGCGCAGTTCCTCGGGCAGCTCGGCGCGCGGGTAGGCGCGGATGAGGCCGAGCGGGATGCGGCCGGGGGCGAAGGAGGTGCACAGGCCGAGCACGTCGATGGCCTGGGGCTGGGAGCGGCGCAGCCGGTTGAGCAGTATGGCCCAGGAGGTGAGGGAGGACTGCGGGAAGCCCTCGCCGGTGACGGGCTCGTCGACGGTGGACAGCCGCCGTTCGCGGACCATCCGCAGGTACTCGTCCACCTCCATGCCGGACTCGCCGAGCCAGGAGGCGGCCTGCACCAGCGGCAGCGGCACGTCGCCGAACTCGGCGGCCACCTCGTCGGCCTCCTGCGCGCTGATGTGCGGGGCGCGGCGCATGAGGTAGCCGGTGGACTCGGGCCGCAGGAACGCGGGGATCTCCAGCACGTCGGTGTGCTCGCTCCAGCCGCGGTTGCGGGAGGTGATCAGGACGTGCCCGGTGCCCTGCGGGAGCAGCGCCGTCACGGCCTCGATGTCGTCCCAGCCGTCGAAGACGAGCAGCCAGTTCGCGTACGGCTCGCCGCGGCGCAGGGCGTTGCGGACCGCGCGGATGCGTTCGCCGGGCTCGCTGCCGATGCGCAGGCCGAGTTCGACGGCGAGTTCGCCGAGGCGGTCGCGCTGGATGGTGCGGTCGTCGCTGTTGACCCACCACACCAGGTCGTAGTCGGTGCTGAAGCGGTGCGCGTACTCGGCGGCCAGCTGTGTCTTGCCGATGCCGGACATGCCGACCAGCGTGCAGGCGGCGGCACCGCGCTCGGCGTCGGCGAGCCGCTGGTGGAGTTCGCCCAGCAGGTCGTCGCGGCCGGTGAAGCGCGGGTTGCGGCGCGGCACCTCGCCCCAGATCTCGCACCGCTCGTCCGGGAAGCGGATCCGGCCCGGGGTCGCGCGCGGGCGGGTGAGCGGCTCCAGGCCGAGCCGGCGCAGCAGGCGCTCCTCGGCGGCCTCCTCGCTCAGCGCCCACAGGCTGGCCGGTTCCAGTACGGCCGTCGCGGGCAGCAGCGGCCGGTTGGTGAGGTTGACCGCGGCGAACCGGTCGGCGTGCGCGGCGACGAAGCCGCGCAGCGCGTCGTTCCACTCGCCCGGCGGGCGCGGGCCCAGCTCGAAGAACCAGTCGTTGAGGACCAGCAGCACCTTGCCGCTGGCCAGCAGCAGATCGCCGAGCGAGTCCTCCAGCGCCACCTCGCGCGGCGGGTCCCAGCGCTGGAGTGTGGCCCGGTGTCCGTGCCGCTCCAGGCACTGCGCGATCCACGCCGCCCACGAGCGGTGGTACCCCGGGAAGACCACGAGGACATGCTCGGGTGCCACCGCGCCGTTCGCGCCCGGCCGCCGCTGTTCCGCCATCGCCGCTCCCTGCTCCCGCCGCGGCTGCCGGCCTCCTGGGCAGTCGCATGCACAACGTAACGCAATAATGCCTCTACGGAGCGTCATCCGGGCGGCCGGACGGCCACCCCGAGGTACGCGTGGTGGTACCCCATCTGCCGGACGAACTCCCGCCCGTACGGGGTCAGTTCATCCGAATCGGTCAGGAGGGACAAGGCCTCGGCGACCTGCTCCCGGCACGTCTCGAACCGTTCGGCGGCGCGCCGCCGCCACACCCAGGCGGGTCCGGTGCGGGCCCGCCACCACAGGTCCAGCAGCGCCAGGTGCGCATAGGCGCCCTGGAGTACGCCGGGGACCGGGCGCGGGTCCCGCCGCCAGCCCACCCGGTGCAGGCTGCCGCCGGGCCGCCACAGCGGGACCATTTCGTCCAGGACGGCCAGCTTGGTGTGGTGCGTCTCGTGCACCAGCAGCTCGGCCAGCTCCCGCCGGTCCGCCGGCAGCTGGGCCAGGACGGCGCCGGGCGCGGTGCGTACGGTGGCGCTGAGCGGCGGTCCGGTGGCCGCGGGCGGTGCGAGCGGGACGACGGCGCGGACGAGCGCGCCGGTCTCGGCGGCGCGGGCGGGGTGGGTCGCGGCCAGCAGGGCGTGCGCGTCCCGCCACCGGGCGGCCCACGCGGCATGGTCGGAGTAGGGGCGCTCGGCCGCGGGCAGCGCCGCCGGTCCGATGCCGCCCGCGGGCACCCGGTGGGGGTCCACGTCGTCGAGTACGGCGGTGCCGCCGGGCAGCGTGTGCAGCGCCGACCAGGCGAGGGCGCCGTCGGCGGTCCAGCGGGTGCCGGGCCCGGCCGGGGCGGAGCCGGGCAACAGCAGGGTCTGGCCCGCGCCGTCGGTGACGCGTACGGCTCCGGCCCGGACGGACAGCCGGACCCGGCCGCGGGCGGAGCGCAGCAGCCCGATGCCGGGCAGCGGCAGGCTGCCGGCCGGCAGCGGGCGGGTGGTGGTGAACCGGCAGCCGGCGCGCAGTGCGGCGGCCACGGCCACCGCGCCCAGGCCGGCGAGGGCCTCCCGGAAGTCCGGGCCGTCGGGCGCGGCGAGCGCCGTGGCCAGCCAGGCGCCGGTCGTCGGGTAGTCGAGTACGGCGCGTACGGCCGGGGCGTCGGTCAGCTCGGCCCGCTCCAGCAGCGCCCAGTCGTCCTCGAAGCGTCGCCGGGTCGCCGCGGGCAGGGTGCCGCGCGCGGTGTCGACCCGGACCAGCAGGGACTTCAGCAGCAGCATCCGCCGGGCGTGCAGGGCGGCGCCGAGGGCCGTGGTGGCCGCGGGCAGCGGCCGGGTGCGGGCCAGGGCGGTGAGGATCGCGGGCGGGACCGGGCCGGAAGCGGGGGCGGCCGGGGCGGGCGGCCGTATGTCTCCCGCGGGTCCGACGGCTGGCGGGGTCATGCCACGGTGTCCTCGCCGGGTAAGGACCGGCGCACGGGACCGGCCGAAAACGCATGCCCGGACCGGCCGGGCGCGATCCCGTCGTCGCCGCCGGTGGTGTACCAGACCCGGCGCAGCCCGTCCGGGTCGGCGAGCACGCCGGCGACCGCGGCGAGCACCTCCGGATCGTCCATGGCACGCAGTGTCCGCAGGTCGACGTCGGTGAGGCCGGGCGGGAACACGGCCTCTGCGGCGTTCTCGCCGAAGCCGGCCCCCCGTGTCATTGGCTCCCCCACCCTCGGCTCCTCCCTGCCCTACGCCCGCCCCGCGCAGCCGCAGTGGCTGCCCACTTCTTCCCGACAGGCCGGAAGCAGAAACCCCGGGTGGTTCAACTCCGGTCAAGTTCGCCGGCGTCGGCCCAGTCCTGGGACCACGGCCACCAGGGCGGGGCCGTGTCCCGCCAGGCCTGCTCGGGCAGCGACCGGGCGTCCGCGGGCGGCGGTTCCCGCTCGGCCCGCCGGGTCAGCTCGACGTCGGTCCAGTCGACCTGGCGCAGCGCCCCGACGAGCCGCTGCCACTGGTCCAGGGCCGCCCGGAACGCGCCGCCCGCCGCACCGGGCCGCCCCATCAGCGCCAGCACCGCCCCGCAGCCGTGCCGGGCGCGGGCGGCCGTCACGGAGCCGGGGTCGCCGCCGTGGGCCGACTCCGCCTCCCGTTCGGCGTTCTCGTACGCCTGAAGCGCCTCCATCAGCACCGGCGCGCCCGCGTGGTACCAGCCCTCCAGCCGCACCCGGCCCAGCTGGAGCCACACCTCGGCCCGTACGGCGGCGTCGGTCGCCGCGCGCACCGCCTGGCCGAGCAGGTGCCGGCTCTCGAACAGGTCGGGCAGGAAGCCGAGGTGGCGGAAGCGCTGGGCGAGGGCGCTGCCGACCAGGCCCTGGAGCCGGCCGCGGTGGGCGGACCGGGCGGGCAGCGACTTCAGTGCCTCGCGCAGCACGTACTCGGCCCGGTCCACCACGCCGGCGCCGGCGCCCGTGGAGGCCCTCCGGAGCAGCGACTCGCCCCAGGCGGTGAGGAGCTGGACGCGCAGGGGGCCGTCGGCGGGGGCGAGCAGCGCGGCCCGCTCGTAGGCCGCGTCGGCCTCCGCGGGCTCCCCGGCGGCGTCGTGGAACGCGGCGAGCGCGGCCAGGGACGGCAGCAGCAGGGCCGGGTCGTCGCCCGCGGCCCGCCGGGCCTCGTGCAGCGCCTGCCGTGTCTCGGCGTCCTCGGCGCCGGCCCCGCGCAGCGCTCGCGCGAGATCGAGCAGCGCGGGCCCGCGCACGGCGTCGGAGGCCCGCTGCCGTGCCAACAGCGTGCATGCTTCGCGCAGTTCGGGTACTGCGGCACCGGGGTGCCGCAGATCGAGCAGGATCCGCCCACGCAGCAGGAGCCGGTCCCGATGGGCGGCCACCTCCCACGGCACACCCGGCGCCGCCCCGGCTCCCCGGCCGGCCGCCCCGCCGGGACCCGCGGACGGCACGGACGCGTGGTCCGGGTACGGATCGCCACCCGGCACGGCAGGGACCGTGCCCCCTGGCACCCCGCCCACGGCCGCCCCGCCGGGACCCGCGGACGGCACGGACGCGTGGTCCGGGTACGGATCGCCACCCGGCACGGCAGGGAGCGTGCGCCCCGACACGCCGTCCACGGGCGTCCCGCCGGCCGGTGCGGTGGCGGTCGGCTCGTTCTCGTCCCCGGCTTCCTCCCCGGCTCCTTCCCCGTCGCCGTCCCCGTCCCGC
The DNA here is from genome assembly GCF_016741855.1 of Streptomyces musisoli. GTDB lineage: Bacteria > Actinomycetota > Actinomycetes > Streptomycetales > Streptomycetaceae > Streptomyces > Streptomyces musisoli. The sequence goes on from NZ_JAERRH010000012.1 coordinate 158,681, forward strand.
GCCGCGTCGTTCGGCCGGGCGCGGGCCGCGGCGGTGATCCGGGGCCACGGCGGTGTGCCGGCGTCCAGGGGGCGCAGCGCCTCCGTCAGCTGGTCCGGCTCCGCCGTCAGGCGCCACAACTCGCGTCGACAGGCGGCCAGCTCCAGGGCAGCGTCGGCCCGCTCCCGGCTGTCGGCGGGGGCCGTGGCGTACGCGGCGGCGAGTTCGGTCGCGGCCTCCCGCAGCAGCCCGGCCCGCCGCCCCTGCGTACGCGGGCCCGCCGTGCCGGCCTCCGCGCGCAGCACACGGCCGAGGACCAGGCGGGCCCGGGCCGCGGGCCCGGGATCGTGGACGCCGCCGGTGCCGGCCGTGGCGACGCGGGCCTGCTCCCGGGCCCGGCGCAGCATCTCCGGGTCGGCCAGCTGCCGCCACCGGTCGAGCAGCCGCTCGGCCTCGGTCAGCGGGTCGGGCGTGACCAGGTCCGGCAGATAGAAGCGGAGCACGCGCGCGGGGATGCGGGCGAACAGCTCGGCCTCCACGCTGCCGCCGTCCCGCGGCCCGCCGTCCTCGGCGAGCCGCCCGGTGCCGGCGGCCGGGTCGTGGTCGGCGAGCCGGACCGCGGCCAAGGCGGCGAAGTTGCGGGTCCCCTTGCCGAAGTGCCGTTCCACATAGGCCGAGCAGTGCTTGAGGACGAGGCCGGCGGTGTCCTGGTCGAGGGAGGACAGCAGCAGGTCCTGCATCCGGGGCGAGTAGGCGAAGCAGGGCTGGTCCTCGGTGCCGGGCAGTTGCCGCAGCAGTCCGCCGAGCAGTACCTCGGCCAGTTCCATGGGGCCGGTGTCGGGCAGCATGGCCCGCTGGACCAGCTGCATCACGGGCAGGGTGAGGGGCGCGGCGGCGAGGTAGACGGCCAGCCGGAGGGCGCCGGGCGAGGCGCCGGCCCGGAAGGCGCGCAGCAGGTCGTCGTCGCTGCGCGGCGGCGGGGCGGCGGCCGGTTCCGCGGCTGCCGTACCGGCGTGGGCGATGCCGGCCCAGGCGTGCTCACGGGTCGGTCCGGTGCCGCCGAGCAGCCGGGCGAACGCCTCGAACGCCTCCGGGGTGGGCTGGAGCACGGGCACGGGCCGGGCATCGGACGGCACCTCCTCCCACGGCTCGTCCTCGGGCAGGAAGTCCAGGTGCCCGCCGGTCTCTCCGGCCCGGACCAGCAGCCCGGGCTCGGCGGGCAGCGCGGTACGGCCCCACAGGCGGGGCGGCAGCGGCTGGACCACGGCCAGCGGGGCGGTGCGCGGCCAGCGGTGCAGCAGGCGCTGCGCGATGCCGTTCTGCCACAGCGGACCGACGCAGTCGCTGATGACGAAGGTGAGCCGGCGCCCGCTGGGGTCGTGCAGTTCGTCGACGGGGCGCAGCCGGGTGCGCCGGCCGGGGCCGGCGGTCGTGCCGACCAGGGGGGTGCCGGAGTCGTCGGCGTACAGGTGGTGGACGCGGACGGAGGCGAACGCGCCGGACTGCTGGCAGGCCTGGCGCAGTTCCTCGACCATCTCGCCCCAGACGGCCATGGCGGGGCCGGTGTCCATGAGCAGCTGGACGTCGCAGCGCCGGCGGCGGCCGGGCCGGGTGACGGGGAGCAGGATGCCGCTGGCGGCGGCCCGGTCGGCGGTGGCCGCCTCGTCGATCCGCTCGTCCCGGCCGCGCGGGGAGGCGGTGCGGTAGCGGCCGAGGGCGCGCAGTGCCTTTTGCAGGCCGAGCAGTCCGGGCAGGGCGCCGGCGGCGGGAGCACGGACCGGGAAGGCCGCGGGGGCGTCGCCCTCGGCCCGCCCGCCCGGGACACGGCCCGGGGTGTGCAGCGGGACGGCGGGGGCGAGGGCGTCCGTGGGGGCCGTGGGCGGGGCGCCGGGGCCGGCTGCCGGGGAGGCGCCGGGCGGTGCGGACTCCGGCTGGGGGCCGGGCGCACCGTCCGATGCCGCCGCGGGCGTGCCGGGCGCGCCGTCCGGTGCCGCCGCGGGCGTGCCGGTGCCGGGTGGGCCGGGGTCGTCGCGGGGCGGTGCCGTGCCGAGCCGCCGGGCCAGCCACAGCGCGTCCGCCACGTCCTCGGCGGTCGGCTGGAGCCCGCCCTGGCGCAGCTTGCCGATCAGCTCGTCCAGACGCATCCCCGGCATCCGCCTCTCACCTCGTACGGTCGAGCGGTTGCATCAGCATCTCGGCGATCCGCTCCCGGGTGAGGCCCTGGGCGTGCGGATCGTGCTGGGTGAGGAACAGGGCGTTGAGGAGCTGGTCGGCGGCGAGCACCTCGCCGGGGTCGCGCTCCAGGAACCTGCGGATCAGGTCCGCGCCGGCACCGGCGCCGTCCGTGCCGAGGTGCGCCTCGACCATGGCCGTGAGCTGCTCCTCGCCGGGCGGGTCCAGTTCCAGCTGGACGCAGCGGCGCAACAGCGGGGCGGGGAAGTCGCGTTCGCCGTTGGAGGTCAGCACGATCACCGGGAACGCGGTGCACGCGATACGGCCGCCCTGCACGGCCACCCGGTCGCCGTCGTGCGTGAGCACCTCGACGACGGGCTCCCGGTCCGCCAGCCGTTCCAGCTCGGGGATCGAGAACTCGCCCTCCTCCAGGGTGTTCAGCAGGTCGTTGGGCAGGTCGAGGTCGCTCTTGTCCAGCTCGTCGATAAGCAGCACGCGGGGCTGCCCGGCGGGCAGGAGCGCGGTGCCGAGCGGCCCGAGCCGGATGTAGGAGCCGATGCCGGAGGCAGCGGCGGCGCCGTCGTCCCCGCGGGCGCGTTCCAGCTGGACGTCCTGGAGCCGGGCTATGGCGTCGTACCGGTACAGCCCGTCCTGGAGGGTGGTGCGGCTGACGATGGGCCAGCGCAGCACCTTGCCCAGACCGAGTTCGTGGGCGATGGCGTACGCCAGGGTCGACTTGCCCGTCCCCGGATTGCCGGTCACCAGCAGGGGCCGGCGCAGATAGAGGGCGGCGTTGACCGCGTCCACCTCCGCGGGGCGAGGGGCGTAGTTCTCGACCATGCGGCGGCGCACGCCGAGCCGGCGGGCGCTGCTGGGGTCCTCGGGGCCGCTGTCCGCGCCGTCCCGGGAGGCGGCGAAGTCGCGCCAGGGCGGTGGCGCCGGCAACCGCCGCATGCCGTCGTGCGGCTGACCCACTCCGCGGTAGATCCGCCAGTCGTTCACCTTGGGCTCCTCCCGGCTCTGGTGATCATTCAGCGGGCCACGGCCGTCCGACGTACGAGGCTACCGCCCGCCGCCCGTGCCCGCCGACGTTCGCGGCGCCCGGTGCCCCGCCCGTCTTCCCGTGAACATCCGTACGACTCCGCGAAGTTGACGGAGCGTCCACCGGAAGCGGCGGCGCACCGGCGGGTCAGCCGCCGGGCGCGGCCAGGGGCGGCGGCCGCATGCTCTCCGTCCCGTACGGCGGCCGGTCCGGCGGGTCGAACAGCACGGCGATCTTCCCGCGCAGGCCGTGCGCCCGGGCGGTGTCCGGGTCGGCCAGCCGGATGCGCAGGTCACGCACCGGGCCGTGCAGCCCCTCGGCGTGTCCGCCGAGCCCGAGCAGCACGGCGGCCTGCCGGTGGAAGTCCCCGCACTCGTCGTGATCATGCCGGTCGCGGCGCCACACCACCACCGAGTGCCCGGAGCGCAGCGCGTCGCGCATCGCCGCGTAGCCCTCGCCGCTGCCGACGGGGCCGCAGTAGACGGGCACGGACGCGTCGCTCAGCGCCGTCAGGGGGCCGTAGTAGGGGTACTTGCCCCCGGCCGGGGCCCCCGGCGGATGCCCCTCGCCGGGGGGCCGCCCGTGGAGGGGCGCGTGCGTCAGCGGACCGCGCAGGACGCCCTTCCAGCGCCGGCGCCACTCCGGGGAGGGCGGCAGGCCGTTGCGCCGGATCTCCCGGAGGACGACGGTGCGCCGCATCCCGAGCGGCATGGCCCGCTCGTCCACGAAGTCGTCGTCCTCGTCGTCCGCACCGGCCCAGGCGTCGTCCGGCACGTCGGGCAGCAACTGCCAGTCGTCCACCGGGAGATCGAACAGCTTGCGGGGCAGGAAGACCTCGACCGCGGCGAGGTGCTCCCCGTGGTCGGCCTGGCTCAGCGCCCGGGCCAGCGGCTCCCGCAGCACTTCCGCCAGCTCCTCGGCCCGCGCACCCCGGTCGTCCGCGTCGACCGGGGTGACGTCCTGACCGTCGTAGATCAGCTGGACGCTCCATGGATGCCGGCCGTAGGTGGCGGGGCCGACCCTCACGAGGACGTCGGTACGGGTGCCGGAGGAGGGGGCGGGGACGGGCCATGCCGCGCGGCTCCCTTCCGGGGCGGACGCGGGCGCCGGTTCCGGGGTCGGCGCGGGCGACGCATGCGGGGCTGGCGCGGGCGACGCTTGCGGGGCGGCGACGCCGGGGGCGTCGGGGGCGTCGGCGACCGCGGGCGCAAGGGGGGCCGGCGGGGACCCTGCCGGGAGCGGCACTGCGGCGGGAACGGCCGAAGCGGCGGGAGCGGCGGGAGCGGCGGGAGCGGCGGGCAAGGGTGTACCGGTGTGCTGGGCCGGGGGATGCGCTTCGACGGAGCCGACCGCGAAGACGCTGTCCAGGCGGTCCATCTCGGCCGGCGCGTCGGGGGTATCCGTCGGCGACGGCGCCTCGGCGGCTCCGACCGCGGACAGCACGTCGGGGGACCCCGTCGGCGGCGGTGCTCCGGCCGGCCCTGCCGGCGACAGGACGTCGACCGCCCCGTTCGGCGCCGGTGCCGCGTCGGACCGGCCGCCGGACGGTGCAGCGGAAGGGCCGCCAGGCGGTGCAGCGGAGGGGCTGCCGGACGGTACAGCGGAAGGGGCGCCGGACGGTGCGGCGGAAGGGACGCCGGACGGTGCGGCGGAAGGGGCGCCGGGCGGGGTGGGCGGGCCGTCGGCACCCTCCGCCCCGCCGGTCCCCTCCAGCAGTGCGCGGATGGCTTCGCCGACCGCCCAGTGCCGGTGGCCTGCGGCCTGCCCGGCGATCCAGTCGGTGAACGCCCGCACCCGCGCCGGGTCCACCGCTCCGGCGTGTTCCCGGAGGGCCCTGCGGGCGACCCGGGCCGCGTACAGCAGTACGGCGTCGAGGTCGACCAGCGTTCCGCCGCCGCCCGGCTCCAGCGTGCGCAGGCCGTGGAGCAGTCCGGCGCCCTCGCGCCAGGTCCGCACGTTCCGCAGCACCAGCGAGGGCAGACGTTCGCCGCGGACCTGCTCCTTGACGTCCTCCACGAGGTGGACGACCTCGCCGGCCCCGGCCGGGGGCGGCAGCTGTGCGAGATGGCCGTACAGACGGGTGCGCAACTCGGCGGTGATCCCGGAGACGGTGGGCGCGTGACCGGACAGCGCGGCCTGGACCGCGGTCCAGTGCGGGTACGGCGACGGGGTGTCGAGGAGGCTCGCGTGATGCAGGTCGTGCGCGCGCAGCACCTCACGCACCACGCGCCCCGACTCGCGCGAGTCCAGCAGTTCGTACAGCGCGGTGACCGGAACGGCGACGCCCTCCTCCCGCCGGCGCCCCTTGATCACGCCGATGACGGAGCCGTGCCGCAGGTCGAGCACCGGCCCGCCGGACAGTCCGCCGATCGGCAGGCTCCCGGCGAGCAGCAGGGCTCGCGCGTCGGAACCGGCGAGTTCACCGGTTCCGTGCCTTATACCCAGCTCGCCGGTCTGCACCGACCAGCCGTACAGCCCGAGGGAGGCCCGCGGGCCCGCTTCCCGGTCGCCGAGCCACAGGCAGCGGACCTCGTCGGCGCCGGCCACCCGGACGAGCGCGAGGTCGGGGAACGGCCAGGGATCGCGCGCCGGGCCCGCACCCTCGGGCCGGGGCACGACGACGGCGGCCGTCCCGGTGCCGCTGCGCGGCTCCCAGGCGCCGACGGCGGTGCGCTCCTGCCAGGTCACGCTCAGGGCGTTCTCCCCTCGGCACACCGCGGCTCCCCCCTTCCCCACGACGTGGGCGCAGGTCAACAGCCAGCCCGGGGCTATGAAGAACCCCGACCCCCAGTACGCGTCACGGTCCGTTGCATACCCGTCACCCGGTGCGCCGATGCGTGCGAGGGAGGGGCGCACCATCTCGTCGAAGGCGCTCATGCGGCGCCGGGTGCCGGGGACCGCGGCGCCACGACTCCGCCACCCGACGCCGCGGGATCCGCGCCGTCCGCCACGGTGGCCGGCTCGGTCCAGGTCAGGGACACGGTGAGGGAGGACCTGCCGCCGCCCTCCGCGATGGCGCTCACGATCTTGCCCGACTGCGCCGTCAGTTCGATGCCGAAGCTGACGGAGACCTCGACGGGGGCCGGTGTGTCCAGACCGGCGCGCAGGGAGCGCACGACACCGCCGACGGTGCCGGCCAGTCCCTCCGCCATGTCGATGACGCGGCCGCCGAGTCCGGTGTCCCAGTAGCCGCCGTCGTCCAGCGCCTCCTCGTCGGCCGCGCCGATCCTGGCCCAGACGACGGTTCCGTCGTCCAGGCGCACACGTTCGACTCCTCCGGCCATGACGCCCCCGTTCGTCGATGGGAGGAGAAGGCTAACCCCCGGGAAGGAAGAGGGGGAGGGGAAGTCGAGAGCCGGTGAACGATACGGCCGATGATCGCCCCCGAAGCCGCGGACGTGGCCGTGTCACCACGGTCCTCCCGCACTTCCGCACTCCCGCACCCACCCACCCACCCGTGGCGCTCGTGGCCCTCGCGGCACTCCTGCGCTCATGGCCTACGCGGCACTCGCGGCACTTCTGCGCTCACGGCGTACGCGGCACTCGCGACTCTCGTGGCGGTCGTGCGCCCCGCGGTGTGCGTGCATCTCGTGGCGTTCGGGCGCGTCCCATCGCTTTCGCGCGTCCCGCGACGCGCGCGGCTCTCGCCGTCCCGCCCCTACTCGTCGTCCTCGTCGTCGAGCCGCGCGAGCCAGGTGGCGAGCCGCTCCACGGGTACCTCGAAGTCGGGGTTCAGATCCACGAACGTGCGCAACTGCTCGGCAAGCCACTCGAAGGTGACCTCCTCCTCGCCGCGCCGCTTCTCCAACTCCTCGATACCGCGGTCGGTGAAGTACATAGGGGTTACGTCTCCTGCGTTCACGTCCAGCCTGGAAATGTCTCCCACCAGCCTATGCGCCCCGGCCGGGTCGCCGGCCCGGGAGACCCCGCGCGGTTCGGGCCACCGCTCCCGCGCACGCCTCCCCCGCGCCGGCGCTTCCCCCCTCACACCACCCCCGGCGCTCCGCGCGCTGGAGGTCCGCGGACACGACCGCCTTGACTTCCCGTGACCGCGATATATCGTGTTTACCCAGAGGACGCGATATGGCGTGTCGCGAGACCGTGCCCCGGCCGAGGAGGTCCCATGTCCGAGTGGTCCGTCACCGAACCCCGGAAACTGACGTTCGACACCCCCGTGCGCGACCTCCAGGTCCGCATCGTCAACGGCACGGTGAACGTCGTGGGCACGGACGAGGGTCCCGCACGGCTGGAGGTCTCGGAGCTGGACGGCCCGCCCCTGGTGGTGACCCGTAGCGGCACCACCCTCACCGTGGCCTACGACGACCTGCCCTGGAAGGGCTTCCTCAAGTGGCTCGACCGCAAGGGCTGGCGGCGCAGCGCGGTCGTCTCCCTTGCGGTCCCGGCCGGCACCCGCGTGGAGGTGGGCGTGGTCGGCGCGGGCGCGGTCGTCTCGGGCATCCGCGGCCCCGCGGTGATCAAGGGCGTGACCGGCGACACCACGCTGGTCGGCCTCTCGGGCCCGGTCCGCGCGGACACCGTCTCCGGGAACCTGGAGGCGCAGGCGGTCACCGGTGACCTGAGGTTCCACTCGGTCTCGGGGGACCTGACGGTCGTCGAGGGCTCCGGGCCCTCCGTGCGCGCCGACACCGTCAGCGGCTCCATGATCGTCGACCTGGACCCGGACGGTCCCACGGACATCGGCCTCACCAGCGTCTCCGGCGAGATCGCCATCCGTCTGCCGCACCCGGCGGACGCCGAGGTGGAGGCGAACACCGCGAGCGGCACGATCTCCAACGCCTTCGACGGACTGCGGGTGCACGGCCAGTGGGGCGCTCACAAGATCACCGGCCGCCTGGGCGCGGGCACGGGCCGACTCCGGGCCACCACGGTCTCCGGCTCGATCGCCCTGCTGCGCCGCCCGCCCCGAGACGACGAGGACAGGACCCCCTGGGTCACCGAGCCCCCACGAACCCCCGACGACACCGACACGAGCGGCACGAGCGGCACCGACACGAGCGGCACTGGCACAGCCGGCACCGACACGACCGGCACACGCACCGCACCCCACCCGGCCGACCGTTCCCCGGCCGCCCCGGGAGACAATTCCGTCTCCGGCCAGGACGCCGGCGCCACCGGCGCCCCGGCCGACGGCACGACCGACAAGAAGGTGCTCTGACATGGCCCCCGTCTTCGCCCACGGCCGCCTCCGCCTCTACCTGCTCAAGCTGCTCGACGAGGCCCCGCGCCACGGCTACGAGGTGATCAGGCTCCTGGAGGAACGCTTCCAGGGGCTGTACGCCCCCTCGGCGGGCACGGTCTACCCCCGCCTGGCCAAGCTGGAGGCGGAGGGCCTGGTCCGGCACACCACCGAGGGCGGCCGCAAGGTGTACGCCATCACGGACGCGGGCCGAGCCGAACTGGCCGACCGCAGCGGCGAGCTGGCCGACCTGGAGCTGGAGATCCGCGAGTCGGTCGCGGAACTGGCCGCCGAGATAAGGGCCGACGTGCGCGGCGCGGCCGGCGACCTGCGCCGCGAGATGCGCGCCGCCGCCTCCGAGGCCCGCCGTGGCACCAAGGCACCCGGGGGCGAGACGCCCTACGGGGAGTACGGCGAGATGAACGACAAGGAGGCGTGGAAGGCCGCCAAGGAGGAGATGCGCCGCGTCAAGCAGGAGTGGAAGGAGCAGGCGCGGCGCGCCAAGGACGAGAGCCGCCGGGCCCGCGAGGAGGCCCAGCGGGCCAGGCGCCAGGCGCAGGAGGCGCAGGCGCGGGCGCGGGCCCAGGCCCAGGAAGAGGTGCAGCGCATCGCCCGCCGGGTCCAGGACCGGGTCCAGGACCACTTCAGCCGCGGCGACTGGCCGACCGGCGTCCGCGAGGGCCTGACCGAGCTGGCCAAGGAGTTCGGCGAGTTCGGGAAGGACCACGGCAAGGAATTCGGCTGGGACTGGGGCTTCGGCCGCCCCGCCGAAGGAGCGGCGAAGTCCGCGCCCGCCGCGGAACCGCACTACACCTCCGCCAAGGAGGACTTCCCCGCCGAGTACGAGCCCTCCTGGGCGCACGAGGACTCCACCGGCGACCCGGCCCGTGACCTCGACCGCCTCCTGGACCGCTTCCGCGACGACATCCGCGACGCGGCCCGCGACCACGGCGTCACCCCCACCCAGCTCAGCGAGGCCCGCCACCACCTGTCCACAGCAGCGTCCCGCATCGCGGCCCTGCTCCACACCCCGCCCCGCTGACCCCCACTCGACCGCCCCCGGGCTGACCGGGCTGACGGACCGGCCGGACTGACTGGACTGGCCGGAGTGACCGGACTGACGGACTGACCGGACTGACCGGACTGAAGGAACCAACCCGACTGAAGGAAACCAAAGCGACCACGCGCCCCGGCCCGAAACCCCCCAGACCAGCCCTCCAGCCCTCCAGACAATCGATCCGGGTGGGCGGGCAGACCCCCGGGGCCCGGAGGAAACTCCCAGGGCCCGGGGGCAGCCCCGGGTAACTCACCCCCGAGCCGGGCGGACGGGCGGGCAAACCCTCGTCACCGCCTCGAACGTCACCCCATGGTCGGCCAGCACCTCCCCCGCCACCCCCGGCAGCACCGTAAACGCCAGCAACAGGTGCTCATCCCCGATGTGCCGGTCACGCCGAGCGAGAGCGACCCGCAGGGCCCGCTCCAGCACATCCTTCGCAGCCCGGCCGAAGTTGGGCCGCCGCCCGCCCCACCAACGCCTGTCCCCACGGTCGCCGGACATCGCCCCGACGCCGTGCACCTCCTCCACCCGTGCCACGATCTGCGCGACATCGATACCCAGCCCCGCCAGCGCGTCCGCCTCGGCCCGGGTGATGCCGGCGCGCCGCCTCGCCTCCCGCAGGGCGTCCCGCACCACCTCCCGGCGCTCCGCGAGCCCCAACACGGCCAGTGCGAAGGACCCCCGGCTCCCCTCACGGTCGAGGAGCGCGAGCAGCAGATGCTCGGCGTCGACGGTCCCCGCCCCGCCCTGCTCCGCGTACCCCCACGCCCCTTCGACCACCGCCCGGGCGTCCTTCGTGAACCGCTCGAACATCAATGCCTCCCGTACTTCTTGTGCACGGCCTGCCTGCTGACGCCCAGCTCCGCGGCGATCTCCTGCCACGACCAGCCCTGATTGCGCGCACTGCGCACCTGCACAGCCTCCAGCTGTTCCAGCAGCCGGCGCAGCGCGGCCACGGCCCGCAGCCCGATGCGCGGATCGCGGTCACCGGCACGCTCGGCGAGATCGGTTGCCTCACTCATACTGTCAATCTAGGTTGACAGCCCCTCCGTTGTCAACCGAGGTTGACGCGCGGGATGCGCGAAAGGCGGGTCCGGCACCCCGGACCCGCCTGTAGACAACTCAGCTCGCGCGCAGCCGTCAGGAGTTGGTCAGTACGATCTTCCCGAACTGTTCGCCGGACGCCAGCCGTTCGAAGCCCTCACGGGCCCGGTCCAGCGGCAGCTCCTCGTCGATGACGGGCCGCACGCCGGTCGCGGCGCAGAAGGACAGCAGGTCCTCCAGCTCGTCCTTGGTGCCCATCGTGGAGCCGACCACCTTCAGCTCGAGGAAGAAGATCCTCGTCAGCTCGGCGTGCGAGGGCCGGTCCCCGCTGGTGGCGCCGGAGATGACGAGCGTGCCGCCGGGCCGCAGGGACTTCACCGAGTGCGACCAGGTGGCGGCCCCCACGGTCTCGATGACGGCGTCCACCCGCTGCGGCAGCCGCGCGCCGGGCTCCACGGCCTCCACCGCCCCCAGCTCCAGGGCCCGCTTCCGCTTCGCCTCGTCCCGGCTGGTGGCGAATACACGCAGCCCGGCCGCCTTGCCGAGGATGATCGCGGCCGTGGCGACACCGCCGCCCGCGCCCTGCACGAGGACCGAGTCGCCGGGTCGTACCCCCGCGTTGGTGAACAGCATCCGGTACGCCGTCAGCCAGGCCGTCGGCAGACAGGCCGCCTCGGCGAAGGACAGTTCCTTCGGCTTGGGCAGGACGTTCCAGGTCGGCACGGCGACCTGCTCGGCGAAGGTGCCCTGATAGCGCTCGGTGAGGATCGAGCGCGGCTCGCCGGGGCCGACGCCGTGGCCGGTCTGCCCGATGACGGAATGCAGGACGACCTCGTTGCCGTCCACGTCGATGCCGGCGGCGTCGCAGCCGAGGATCATCGGCAGCCGGTCCTCCGGCAGGCCGACGCCCCGCAGGGACCAGAGGTCGTGGTGGTTGAGGGAAGCGGCCCGTACCGTGACGGTGCTCCAGCCGGGACGGGCCTCGGGAGCCGGACGCTCCCCCAACTCGAGGCCGGTGAGCGGCTGGTCGCGGTCGATTCGGGCGGCGTAGACAGCGAACATGCTGCCGACGATAGGTGCGCCGTGCAGCCGGCGGAACTACACGGGGCTGTGACACATGCCCTCTTGCGTGACGGCACCCGTGCAGCGCAGCCCGGCACCGACGAACCCGGCCGGCACCTCCGCGGCACCCGCCCGAACGAGCCGGGGGTGACCGGGGAGCCGGGGTGACCGCGTGACCGCGTGACCGCGTGGCCGGGTAGAGAAAATGGCCCCGCCCGGAGGGGCGGGGCCATTCGGTGCAGCGTCAGCGACGAGCGACACCCTCGGCACGAGCGGCGGCGGCCACCGCCGCGGTCACGGCCGGGGCGACCCGCTCGTCGAAGGGCGAGGGAATGACGTAGTCGGCGGCGAGGTCGTCCCCGACCACCGCGGCCAGCGCCTCCGCCGCCGCGATCTTCATCCCCTCCGTGATCCGCGAGGCCCGCACCTGGAGCGCGCCCGCGAAGATCCCGGGGAAGGCCAGCACGTTGTTGATCTGGTTCGGGAAGTCCGAGCGCCCGGTGGCGACGACCGCCGCGTACTTGTGCGCGACGTCCGGGTGCACCTCGGGGTTCGGGTTGGCCATGGCGAACACGAAGGCGCCCTCGGCCATGGTGGCCACGGCCTCCTCCGCGACCGTACCGCCGGAGACGCCGATGAAGACGTCCGCGCCCGCGAGGGCGTCCTCCAGCGAGCCGGTGAGGCCGGCCTTGTTGGTGAATCCGGCCAGCTCGCGCTTGACCGGGGTGAGGTCGTCCCGGTCGGCCGACACGACGCCCTTGCGGTCGGCCACCGCGACGTCCCCGATGCCGGCCTCGACCAGCATCTTGGCGATGGCGACACCGGCCGCGCCGGCACCCGAGATGACGGCCCGCAGCTGCCCGATCTCGCGTCCGCTCAGCCGGGCCGCATTGCGCAGCGCGGCGAGCGTCACGACGGCCGTACCGTGCTGGTCGTCGTGGAAGACCGGGATGTCCAGGCGCTCCTGGAGCCGGCGCTCGATCTCGAAGCACCGGGGCGCCGAGATGTCCTCCAGGTTCACTCCGCCGAACGAGGGAGCGAGCCGGACCACGGTCTCGACGATGTCGTCGACGTCCGTGCAGTCGAGCGCGATCGGCACCGCGTCGACGCCGCCGAACTGCTTGAACAGGATCGCCTTGCCCTCCATCACGGGGAGGGAGGCCTGGGGACCGATGTCCCCGAGCCCGAGCACGGCCGTACCGTCGGTCACGACGGCGACCACGGACGACTTCCACGTGTAGTCGTTGACCAGTTCCGGCTGTTCCGCGATCGCGGTGCACACGCGCGCCACACCGGGCGTGTACGCGAGGGAAAGGTCGTCCTTGTCGCGGACCGGCACGGTGGCCTGCACGGCCATCTTGCCGCCGCGGTGCAGCGCGAACACCGGATCGAAGGAATCGAGGGGCTCGGCCCCGCCGTCCTGGTCCGTTTTGCTGTCGCTGCGAGGATTGACGATCTCCGCTGCCACTTTGTCTTACCCCTTAGGTATGCATGGTTTGAGGGTCGACCACTCCTGGTGAGGGGTGGGCGGGCACCGCGTACGGCCTGATTGCTGATACGTGCGAGGCCATACGCGACGGGCGCGCCGCACACGCGCCCTGAGCCCCGGATGAGGGGTGTAAAGAACCTTCTTACCGGACGGACGGTGCCCGCGACGAGTCCATTAGGTCCAAGGTCACATCCAGGAACCGGAAGGCGACGCGGAGGTGACGTACGGCCGACGGGCCGGAATGGCGTGAAAACACACAAGCCCGGCTGATCACATCGTGAGACACGCTGAAGATTTTCCGGCCGGAGTGCTTGATTCCCGCAGATGATCCGGCGGCTATGGACCAAGGATGTACCGACCTGATGCGGTTCGGGGGTCACCCGTTATCCGATTTTGACATTTCGACTCCCCTGAATGGCGCAGTCCGAATGGCAAGATGCCGTAAACCCACGAGGTCGCGACACCCGAAGGTGTGTGTTTCCGTCGACCCATCGGCAACTCTTCCCATCCGCCGGAGGAACCACGATGACCGCAAGCTCCACCCGTCGTACCACCGCCGCGCGCTCCCGTCTGGCCGCGGTCGGTGCGATCGCGGTCGCAGGCGCCCTGCTGCTCACCGGCTGCGGTGATCAGACCAAGGAAAAGGACAACGACTCCGGCAGCGCGTCCACCATCAGCGCCCCGCTCGCCGACAAGCTCCCCCAGGACATCCGCAACAAGGGCAAGATCCGCGTCGGCTCGGACATCGCGTACGCGCCGGTCGAGTACAAGGACTCCGCGGGCAAGGTCGTCGGCCTGGACCCCGACCTGGCGGACGCCCTCGGCAAGCAGCTCGGCGTGACGTTCGACTTCCAGAACGGCACCTTCGACGGCCTGCTCACCGGTCTGCGCTCGGACCGCTACGACATGGCGATGTCGGCGATGACGGACAACAAGAACCGTCAGGAGGGCGTCGACCCGGACAGCGGCAAGAAGGTCGGCGAGGGCGTCGACTTCGTCGACTACCTGACCGCCGGCGTCTCGATCTACACCCGCAAGGGCGACACCAAGGGCATCAAGGCCTGGGACGACCTGTGCGGCAAGAAGCTGGCCGTCCAGCGCGGCACCACCTCGGAGGACCTGGCCAAGCAGCAGGCCAAGAAGTGTCCGAGCGGCAAGAAGCTCGCCATCGAGCCCTTCGACGACAACCAGCAGGCCCAGACCCGGCTGCGCTCGGGCGGTGCGGACGCCGTGTCCGCCGACTTCCCGGTCGCCGCGTACGCGGTGAAGACCTCGGGCGGCGGCAAGGACTTCGAGATCGTCGGCGAGCAGGTCGAGGCGGCCCCGTACGGCATCGCCGTCGCCAAGGGCGACACCCAGCTGCGGGACGCGCTCCAGGCCGCGATGGACGCGATCATCGCCAACGGCGAGTACCAGAAGATCCTCGAGAAGTGGGGCGCGCAGGACGGCGCCCTCAAGAAGTCCGTGATCAACGGCGGCAAGTGACCGCGACCGGCAGAAGCGGCCACTGAGAGGCACTACCCGTGACTGACATAGACAAGACGGCGGAACCGGCGGACACGCCCGTGGCCGGCGCCGAGGCCATCAAGGCCATCCCGGTGCGGCACTACGGACGCTACGTCGCCGCCGTCATCGCGATCGCGATCCTCGTCGCGATCATCTACGCGTTCGGCCAGGGCAAGATCAACTGGAACGCGGTACCGGACTACTTCTTCGACGACCGGATCATGACCGGCGTCAGCAAGACCCTCCTGCTGACGGTCCTGTCGATGCTGATCGGCATCGTCGGCGGCATCCTGCTGGCGGTGATGCGGCTGTCGAAGAACCCGGTGACCTCGTCGATCGCCTGGTTCTACATCTGGTTCTTCCGCGGCACCCCGGTCCTGGTCCAGCTGTTCCTCTGGTTCAACCTGGGCCTGGTCTTCGAGTACATCAACCTGATGCCGTTCTACAAGGACTACTGGTCGAACTTCATGACGCCGCTGCTGACGGCGTTGCTCGGCCTGGGCCTGAACGAGGCGGCGTACATGGCGGAGATCTGCCGGGCCGGCCTCCTCGCGGTGGACGAGGGCCAGACCGAGGCGGCCCACGCCCTCGGCATGAGCCACAGCAAGACGCTGCGCCGGGTGGTCATCCCGCAGGCGATGCGCGTGATCGTGCCGCCGACGGGCAACGAAGTGATCAACATGCTGAAGACGACCTCGCTCGTGGCGGCCGTCCAGTATCCCGAGCTGTTCCGCTACGCCCAGGACATCGGCCAGAACTCCGGTGCCCCGGTGGAGATGTACTTCCTCGCCGCGGCCTGGTACCTGATCATGACCTCGGTGCTGAGCGTGGGCCAGTACTACATCGAGCGCTACTACGCCCGCGGCTCCAGCCGCCAGCTGCCGCCCACGCCGTGGCAGAAGGTGAAGGCCAACATGCTGTCGCTGGGCCGCCCGAAGGGAGCGGTGGGCGCATGACCGACAAGCTGAGCAAGACGCAGGACGCCCCGGCCAAGGGCACCGTCCCGATGGTCAGGGCGCAGGGCGTGCACAAGTCCTTCGGCCACGTCGAGGTGCTCAAGGGCATCGACCTGGAGGTGAAGCCGGGCGAGGTGTTCTGCCTCATCGGCCCCTCCGGTTCCGGCAAGTCGACCTTCCTGCGGTGCATCAACCACCTGGAGAAGATCAACGCCGGGCGGCTGTACGTCGACGGCGAGCTGGTCGGCTACCGCCAGCAGGGCGACAAGCTGTACGAGCTGCGCGACCGCGAGGTCGCCATGAAGCGCCGCGACATCGGCATGGTCTTCCAGCGCTTCAACCTGTTCCCCCACATGACGGCTCTGGAGAACGTCATGGAGGCGCCGGTGCAGGTGAAGGGCGCGAGCAGGTCGCAGGCCAAGGAACGCGCCATGCAGCTGCTGGACCGGGTGGGCCTGGGCGACCGGGCCGGGCACTACCCCTCGCAGCTCTCCGGCGGCCAGCAGCAGCGCGTGGCGATCGCCCGGGCCCTGGCGATGGACCCGAAGCTGATGCTGTTCGACGAGCCGACCTCGGCCCTGGACCCGGAGCTGGTCGGTGACGTCCTGGACGTCATGCGGGACCTCGCCGAGTCCGGCATGACCATGGTCGTCGTCACCCATGAGATGGGCTTCGCCCGCGAGGTGGGCGACAGCCTGGTCTTCATGGACGGCGGTGTGGT
Organism: Streptomyces musisoli; assembly: GCF_016741855.1. GTDB lineage: Bacteria > Actinomycetota > Actinomycetes > Streptomycetales > Streptomycetaceae > Streptomyces > Streptomyces musisoli. Next base: position 174,906 of record NZ_JAERRH010000012.1, read on the forward strand.
GGTCGAGTCCGGCAACCCGAGGGACGTCCTGACCAACCCGCAGCACGAGCGGACGCAGTCGTTCCTGTCGAAGGTGCTGTAGCGCTCCGCGGGTAGCGCCGGCACCGGGCCGCCGGTGGCCGGGGGCGCGGTTCGCGCGCCCCTCCGGGGGCGCGGACATGCGGGAGGGGCGGTACGAGAGTTCTCGTACCGCCCCTCCCGCATGTCCGGACCAGGGCTCTACTTCACGGCGAGCACCAGGCTGTCCGACGGCGACGCCCACACCGTCCGGGCCTCACCGAATCCCCGCGCCAGCAGCGTGCGCGCATGCCACCCCGCCGACGGCGCGTCACCGTCGGCGTGCTCGCCGTAGATCTCGAAGCGGCGGGCGGTCGGCTCGGCGAGGACCGGGTCCTGGGCCGCCAGCTGCCACCACTCGGCCCAGTCCAGGGCGCCCTCCCGTTTGGCCTGATCCATGCGGGCGTGGCGCCGGGCGCGCTCCCCCGCGTTGATCCGGGGCGTGGTCTCGTCGATCATGTGGTCCGCGTTCATGAAGACGCCGCCGTCGCGGACCAGCTCCGCGACCTGACCGTAGAGGGCCGCGAGGGGTTCGGTGTGCAGCCAGTGCAGGGCCGTGGCGGTCAGGACGGCGTCGTAGGAGTCGTACGGCAGCCGCGTCCGCCAGTCCGGGTCCGTGAGGTCGGCGGTGACGAGGGAGACCCGGTCGTCGCCCTCGAAGGTGCCGTGCGCGATGGCGAGCAGCGCCGGGTCGAGGTCGACTCCGGTGCTGGTGGCCTCGGGGAAGCGGCGGAGCAGCCGGGCGGTGATGCTGCCGGTGCCGCATGCCAGGTCGAGCACGCGCGGGGCCGTGCCGACGAGCGCCTCGACCAGGTCGAGCATGACCGCGAAACGTTCCTCGCGGTCCGGCATGTACCACTCCTGCTGCCGGTCCCAGCTCTCCTGCCAGGCCGCCCAGTCAGTTCCGGCACTCGTGGTCATGGAACACCGCCCCTCTCGATCCGCGTAATACCCTGGAAGCACGACCGGCTGTTACCCGACCGCAGACATGACGATAAGACGCGCTCGTAAGGACTACAAGTGGAACTGGCCTATTACTCGGATTACGCCGTCCGTCTCGTCAACAGCGAGGAACCGGCCCGGGGCAAGGACGCCCTGACCACGGTCGAGGCCGTCCGCGACCTGTTCGGCGTCAACGCGTCGGCCGCCCGCCGCGCCACCGACGCCGACGTCACACGCTTCCGCTCGGTCCGGGCGCGGCTGCGCGGGGTCTTCGAGGCCGCCGACCGGGGCGACGAGACCCTGGCCGTGGACCTGCTGAACTCACTCCTGCTGGAGTTCCCGGTCAGCCCGCAGATCTCCGGGCACGACTTCCGCGACGAGGACGGCCGCCCGCTCTGGCACATGCACCTGGCCGACCACCCCTCCAACGCCACCGCCGGCTACGCGGCCATCGCGGCGATGGGCCTCGCCTTCCACCTCACCGAGTACGGCGTCGACCGGCTCGGACTGTGCCAGGCGCCCCCCTGCCGCAACGCCTACCTGGACACCTCCACCAACCGCTCCCGGCGCTACTGCTCGGACCGCTGCGCCACCCGCGCCAATGTGGCCGCCTACCGGGCCCGCAAGCGCCTGGAGGCCGACCGGTCGGGCAGCAGCGGCCTCGCCGCCGAGAGCGCCCAGCGCAGCAGCGCGAGCGGCGAACGCTGACCGGCCCGGACCGGCCGGAACCGGAACCACGCCTTGCCGAGGATCAGTTCCTCGGGCACCACCCCGTAGTCCGTGCTGTCCCCGCCCGCGTAGGGGTTGTCCCCGAGCACCCACCAGCCGCCGTCGCGCCGCTCCACGGCCCGCTTGACCACCAGCAGGTCCTGCTGGAACGGATGGCGCAGGACCACCACGTCACCGGGCCTGACCGCACCCCCGTAGCGCACCAGCAGCTGGTCCCCGTGGTGCAGCGTGGGCACCATGGACGGGCCCGTCACCTCGGCCAGCCCGAAGGGCGCCGCCGCCCTTCCCCGCTCGGTCTCCTGCGACAGCTCCGGCATCTCCGGCACCTCCCCGGTCCGTTCCTCCACCAGTCTCAGTCTCACCCTGGACTTTTGTCCTAAGCCCTAGGGGGCAGCCGAGAAATCGCCTTCCTCAGGGAGTAATGTCGCACCTGAGAAGACGATCACGAGGAAGGAATGCTCCATGCTTTCCCGCCTGTTTGCCCCCAAGGTCAAGGTCAGCGCCCACTGCGACCTGCCCTGCGGCGTGTACGACCCGGCCCAGGCCCGCATCGAGGCGGAGTCGGTGAAGGCCGTCCAGGAGAAGATGGCCGGCAACGACGACCCCCACTTCCAGGCGCGCGCCACTGTCATCAAGGAGCAGCGCGCGGAGCTTGCCAAGCACCACGTCTCCGTCCTGTGGAGCGACTACTTCAAGCCCCCGCACTTCGAGAAGTACCCGGAGCTGCACCAGCTGGTCAACGACACCCTGAAGGCCCTCTCGGCCGCCAAGGCGTCCACCGACCCGGCGACGGGCCAGAAGGCTCTGGACTACATCGAGCAGATCGCCAAGATCTTCTGGGAGACCAAGCAGGCCTGACCGGCCGGCCTTCCGTTTGGCCTCTGCCCGCACCCGGCTCCGCGGGTCGCCGTCCACGGCGTCCACGCGGGCCGGGTGCGGTCGTTCTCGCCCCGGCCCGGACCGCAGGGCTCCCGCCGTGCGCCCCTGTGCGAAGCTGGGCGGGTGACCCCCCTGGAGGATCTGAGACGGCTGCGGCGCGTACGGGACCGCATGGACCGCGAGTACGCCGAGCCGCTCGACATGACCGCCCTGGCCCGTGACGCGCTGATGTCGCCGGGCCACTTCCAGCGCAGCTTCCGCAAGGCGTTCGGCGAGACGCCGTACAGCTATCTGATGACCCGCCGGATCGAGCGGGCCAAGGCACTGCTGCGCCGGGGCGATCTCACCGTCACCGAGGTGTGCCTCGCCGTGGGCTGTACCTCGCTCGGTTCCTTCAGCTCCCGCTTCACCGAGCTGGTCGGCGAGACGCCGAGCGCCTACCGGGCCCGCGACCACGAGGAGAGCGCGGTGATCCCGTCCTGCGTGGCCCGCAGGCTGACCCGGCCGCGGCGCCGCCTTTACTGAGGCGGGGCGTGTCCGCCGGCTCTAGGGTGAGTCCATGGACGTGAAACTCTCGCAGTGTTTCATCGCGGTGGACGACCACGACAAGGCCATCGCCTTCTACCGCGATGTGCTCGGTCTGGAGATCCGCAACGACGTGGGCTTCGAGGGGATGCGCTGGGTGACCCTCGGCTCCCCGCTCCAGCCGGACGTGGAGGTCGTCCTGGAGCCGCCGGACGCGAGCCCGGACGCCTCCCCCGCGGACAAGCAGGCGCTCAACGAACTCCTGGCCAAGGGCCTGCTGCGCGGGGTCATCTTCACCACCCCCGACTGCGACGCGCTGTACGAGCGGGTGCGCGAGTCCGGCGCGGACGTCCTCCAGGAGCCGACGGACCAGGCCTACGGGGTGCGCGACTGCGCCTTCAGGGACCCGGCCGGCAACCAGCTCCGCTTCATCGAGCGTCCCACGCGGTGAATCACCCGGCACCGCCCGGGAGTTCGCACCTACACTCCCGACCGTGATCATTCGCTGGACGTACGCCTTCATCGACCGCCCCGCCGCACGCCTCGCCGAGGCGTGCGCCTTCTGGACGGCCGCGACCGGTACCGGGCTGTCCGAATTCCGTGGCGGCGACGACGAGTTCGTGACCCTGCTGCCCGAGGGGACGGACCCGCACCTGAAGGTCCAGGGCGTCCGCGAGGGGGACGGCGGCGCCCACATCGACCTGTGCACCGAGGACGTACGGGAGCTGACCGCGCTCGCCCGCCGGCTCGGCGCCGATCTCGTGGCGGACCACGGCGACTGGGCCGTGCTGCGCTCGCCGGCGGGCCAGTCGTTCTGCGCGGTGCCCTGGCACGGGGAGACGGTACGGCCGCCGGTGGTGTCCGGCAGCCGTCTGGACCAGGTGTGCCTGGACATCCCGCCGTCCCGGTACGACGCCGAGCGCGCCTTCTGGGCCGGGCTGACCGGGTGGCGGCAACAGGCGGGATCGCGACCGGAGTTCACCGTGCTGCTGCCGCCGACGGGCTTTCCCGTCCGGCTGCTGCTCCAGCGGCTCGACGGGGAACGCCCGGCCTCCGCCCATCTCGACCTGGCCTGCGCCGGCATCTCCGCCGTCCGCGCACGGCACGAGGAGCTGGGTGCCGTCCTGGTGGGCGAGGGCGCCCACTGGGCGGTGATGCGTGACCCGGCCGGCGGCACGTACTGCCTGACCGGCCGCGATCCGGAGACGGGCGGTCTGCCCGGCGGCAGCGGTCAGGGCGCCGTCGCCGGGTAGGCCCCGCCCCTCTACCCCCAGGGCTCCACGTCCACCACGGCCTCGACCGGCAGGGGGCCGTACACGTGCGGGAACTCCTCCCCGCCCGGCTCGGCGGACTCGTACCGCACCGGCGCCCCGACCCGGGCCGGGTCCACCACCAGGACGACCAGTTCGTCCGGCCCGTCGTAGCCGCCGTAGAGGAAGTCGGCGACGCGCGGGAGCTGCTCACGGGTGGAGAAGTGGATGAAGCCCTCCTCCTGGAGGGTGCGGCCCCGGGTGGACAGCTCGTAGGCGCCGCGCTCGCGGGCCGCCTCCCACCGGGAACGCTCGGTGATGTGCAGGATGTACGGCAGTTTCGGCATGCGCCCACGCTACGGCGTTCCGCCGGCCCGCTCAGAGGGCGCTGTTCCCCGCGCCGGCCGCCGAGGGACCCTCCGGACCGCTGTCGCCCGACCGGGCCTCCGGACCGCTGTCGCCCGACCGGGCCTCCGGACCGCTGTCGCCCGACCGGGCCCGCACGTCGGCGGAGCGGCCGGGGTCGGCGGAGCGGGAGTCGCCGGGCCGACCGGCTTCGGCGGACCGAGCGGTTTCGGCGGGGCGGCCGGTTTTTGCGGGGCGGCCGGTTCTTGCGGGGCGGCCGGTTTCGGCGGGCCGTTCGGGGGCGGCGGAGGCGGCGCAGCCGGGGTTGCGGCACGGGCCCGGGGCCCACAGCGGCACCCAGGCGCCCAGGGTCTTGTGCCGCTTGACGACTGTTTGGACCGGCTGTCCGCAGACGGGACAGACGGGTTGGTCGCTGCCCATGCCTTCAGGGTAGAGCGGCGGAGACGTCAGCGCTTCCTGCCGTACGTCCGCACCAGGGCGCCGTTGCCGAAGGTGCGCAGGGAGGCCAGGGTACGGGCACGGCGACAGCCCCGCACACGGTGGGATGTGCGGGGACCGCCTGACCGGAGCCCCCGGCGGCCGCGCGGGGTCAGGAGCCGCGCGGGTCCGGGGACTCCGGGTTCTTCCCGGCCGCCGGTCCGGCGGCCCTCAGCTGGTGCGCCGGGTGACGAACTCGGCGAGCGCCAGCAGTCCGCCCGCCGCATCGGGATCGGGCACCGCCCGGGCCAGCTCCTGCATGGCCTGCGCCATCCGGTCGGCCGCCTCGGCCTGCGCCCAGTCCCGGCCGCCGGCGCGCTCCACCGCCAGCGCCGTACGGGCGATCTCCTCGGCCCCCGCCCCGTCCTGCGGGTACGGCTTCCCGTACAGCTCGGCGAGTTCGGCCGCCGCCGGGGCGCCGGAAGTGAGCGCCGCCACCACTGGCAGGGACTTCTTGCGGGCGGCGAGATCCGCGCCGGCCGGCTTGCCGGTGCGTCGCGGGTCGCCCCATATGCCGATGACGTCGTCGATCAGCTGGAAGGCGAGCCCGGCCTGGCGGCCGAAGCCGTCCAACGCGGCCACGTCCTCCTCGCTCGCGCCCGCGTAGAGCGCGCCGAGCGCACAGGCACAGCCCAGCAGGGCGCCCGTCTTGGCCTCCGCCATGGCGAACACCTCGTCCAGGGTGACCGCGTCCGGCGCTCGCCGCTCCAGGTCGGTGTCCACGTGCTGCCCCTCGCACAGCTCCACGACACAGGCCGCGAGCCGGGCCGCGGCCGGGGCGGAGGCCGGGTGCGGGTCGTCGGCTAGCAGCCGCAGGGCCAGCGCCTGGAGGGCGTCCCCGGCGAGGATCGCGTCCGGTACCCCGAAGACGCTCCAGGCTGTCGGCCGGTGCCGACGGCTGGTGTCCCGGTCCATCACGTCGTCGTGCAACAGCGTGAAGTTGTGCACCAGTTCGACCGCCACCGCCGCCCGGACCGCGGCCGTCCGGGCCGCAGGCCCGCCGAGCGCGGCCGCAGCCGCCAGCACGAGCGCCGGCCGTATGGCCTTGCCCGCGTTGCCCGCCGCAGGCGTGCCGTCGGCTTGCTCCCAGCCGAAGTGGTAGAGCCCGACCCGGCGCATGGCGCCGGGCAGCGACTCGATGGCCGCCCGCAGCTCCGGGTCGACCAGGGCCCGGGTGCGCTCCAGTTGTGCCGCCGCCTCCTGCCCGTCGAGCGGACCGGCGACGGCCCCGGCCCCCTCGTGCGGCTCCCCCGCCGTGCCGGCACGCGGCACACCGGGGGAACGCTCGTCGGTCTCCGTCATGAACTCGGCCATGCCTCCCCCTCGCCAGGTCCGCGAGGGCCGGCGTCACCGGCCCGGCCGGACGCATACCCCGAGGGCCTACCCGCCACGACGGGCGGAGACACGGCCGCGACGTGCGGAAACGTCACCTCCACCGGCCGATCTCGACGTTCTCCAGCACACCGAGCGCGTCCGGCACCAGGACGGCGGCCGAGTAGTACGCCGTCACCAGGTACTTGATGATGGCCTGCTCGTTGATGCCCATGAAGCGGACGGACAGGCTCGGCTCGATCTCGTCCGGGATGCCGGACTGCCTGAGGCCGATGACGCCCTGCTCGGACTCGCCGGTACGCATGGCGATGATCGAGGTCGTACGGGCCTCACTGATCGGGATCTTGTTGCACGGGTAGATCGGCACCCCGCGCCAGGTGGGGATGCGGTTGCCGGAGATGTCGATCGTCTCGGGCACCAGCCCCCGCTTGTTCAGCTCACGCCCGATCGCGGCGATCGCGCGCGGGTGGGCCAGGAGCAGCTTGGTGCCCCGGCGGCGACTGAGCAGCTCGTCCAGGTCGTCCGGGCTGGGCACGCCGTCGTGCGGCTGGATCCGCTGGTCGTACTCGCAGTTGCTGAGCAGACCGAACTCCGGGTTGTTGACCAGCTCGTGCTCCTGGCGCTCCTTCAGCGCCTCGACCGTGAGCCGCAACTGCTGCTCGGTCTGGTTCATCGGCTGGTTGTAGAGGTCGGCGACGCGTGAGTGGATGCGCAGGACGGTCTGGGCGATGCTCAGTTCGTACTCGCGGGGCCGCGCCTCGTAGTCCACGAAGGTGTGCGGGATGTCGGGCTCGCCGGAGTGGCCGGCCGCCAGCTCGACCTCCTTCTCGCCGTACTTGTTGGTGCGCTGCTCGGGGATCGCGCGCAGCTGTTCGAGGTGCGCGCGCAGGGAGTCGGAGCGCTCCGCGACCTGCTCGAAGTCCTGGCGGGAGAGGATCAGCACCGTGCTCGCGGTGTCCGCACGGACGGTGTACTCCCAGATGGCCTCCGGGTCGAGCAGCGACTGGTCGCCGAAGTAGGCGCCGTCGGCGAGTACTCCGAGGACGGCGTCGTCGCCGTAGGGACCGGTGCCGATCTTCTCCACCCGGCCATGGGCGAGCAGATAGACCTCGTTCGTCTGGTTGCCGAAGTCGGCGATCACCTCGCCGGGCGCGAAGTCGCGCTGGCGGCAGCGCCGGGCCAGCTCCGTCAGCACCTCCTCGTCCTCGTACGACCGCAGGGCCGGGAGTTCGCCCAGTTCCGCCGGGATGACCTCCACCTGGTCCCCGGTCTTCACGAAGGTGATGCGGCCGTCGCCGACGGCGTAGGTCAGCCGCCTGTTCACGCGGTAGGTGCCGCCCTGGACGTCCACCCAGGGAAGCGTGCGCAGCAGCCAGCGGGAGCTGATCTCCTGCATCTGTGGAACGGACTTGGTGGTGGTGGCCAGGTTCCGCGCTGCCGCCGTCCCGAGGGACTGCTGCGGCTTGCCCTGATCCGTGCGGACCTCTTCGCCTACCGACATAAGGAAATGACCTCCCGTGTATGCCCGGTGCCGAACTTGCACCGGGCACCGGTCTCATGTCCGACCCTTCCAGCACGGTGCGTAGGCACGCCATTACCCGAAAGAGCGGGAATGGATCATCTGATTACCGGGCACAAAGAGGGACCTCATCCGACCTCGGCGGAATGCGCGTCCTGTCCTGATCGGCTCGCACAGCGTACGAACGATGTGTTCCGAGACGTCCGTTTTAGGTAGAAGCAGCCAGGACAGACGGCCGCGACCGGCGGCCGGACGGGCACGGCACGAAGGAGTCGGGCATGGCCTCACCCATGTCGGCGGACGGATTCCTGGACGCGCTTCGGGCGGAGGGCGTCACGGTCGTCGAGGTCGGCGACTGGCGGCAACACAACCGCAATCACAAGGGCCCCTGGGGCCCCGTCCACGGCGTGATGGTCCATCACACGGTGACCAGCGGCAGCGAGCGCACCGTGGCGCTGTGCCGGGCCGGCTTCCCGGACCTGCCGGGGCCGCTGTGCCACGGCGTGATCACCAAGGACGGCAAGGTCCATCTGATCGGCTACGGCCGCACCAACCACGCCGGGCTCGGCGACGACGAGGTGCTGCGCGCGGTGATCGCCGAGAAGGGGCTGCCGCTGGACAACGAGGCGAACACCGACGGCAACCGGCACTTCTACGGCTTCGAGTGCGAGAACCTCGGCGACGGGGAGGACCCGTGGCCGCAGGAGCAGCTGACCGCGATCCAACAGGTGGCCGCGGCGCTGTGCCGCCATCACGGCTGGACGGAACGGTCGGTCATCGGCCACCGGGAGTGGCAGCCGGGCAAGGTGGACCCTCGGGGGTTCACGATGTCGTGGCTGAGAGAACGGGTCGCCGAACGCCTGAAGGGATGACGGCGCCGGGGTGCGGACCGGGACGGACGTCGGCCGGGTGCGGCCGTGCCACTGCCCGGTTCCCCGCACCGGGCGACAATGAAGCCGTGACCAGCCCCGACCCGCTCGCTCCCAGCCTCCCCTCCCCCCTCCAGGAAATACGCGACGACCGTTTCCGCCGGCGCGGGCTGCGACTGCTGCTCAAGCGCGACGACCTGATCCACCCCGACCTCATCGGCAACAAGTGGCGCAAGCTGGTGCCGAACATCGCGGCGGCAGACGGCCGCGCCCTGGTCACCTTCGGCGGGGCCTACTCCAACCACCTGCGGGCCACCGCCGCCGCGGGCCGTCTGCTGGGCCTGGCGACCACGGGCGTGGTCCGCGGCCAGGAGCTGGCCGACCGCCCGCTCAACCCGTCCCTGGCCCGGTGCGCGGCCGACGGCATGCGACTGCACTTCATCGACAGATCGACATATCGCCGCAAGACCGAGCCGGACACCCTGGCCGGGATACTCCGCGCGGCCGGCGCCGCGGGGGCGTACGTCGTGCCCGAGGGCGGCAGCAACGCCGAGGCGGTGCGCGGCTGCCGCGCCCTCGGTGCGGAACTGCGCGGCCACGCGGACGTCGTCGCGGTCGCCTGCGGCACCGGCGGCACCCTGGCCGGCCTCGCCGCCGGGCTGGCGGCCGGCCAGCGGGCGCTCGGCATACCGGTACTGAAGGGCGGGTTCCTGGAGGCCGACGTACAGGCCTTGCAGGAACGTGCCTTCGGTGCCCGCGGCGGTACCTGGTCGCTGGACGACCGCTTCCATTGCGGCGGCTACGCCCGCACGACACCCGACCTGGACGCATTCGCACGGGACTTCGAGCAGCGGCACGGACTGCCCGTGGAGCGTCTCTATGTCGCCAAGTTGCTGCACGGACTCGTCACCCTCGCGGAGGAGGGCGCCTTCGCGCGCGGGACCACGATCGCGGCCGTCGTCACCGGACGTCCGTTCCCCGAGTCCCCCGACAGCCGCATCCCCGAGCGCTAACCGGCCTCCCTGAAGGCCGCCGCCTCCTCCAGGTCCAGCCGGCGCAGCAGGGCGCGCAGCATCTCGTCGTCGATGTAGCGCTGGTCACGGAGCCTGACGAAGACCTCGCGTTCGGCGCTGATCATCTCCCGGGACAGCCGGCGGTAGGTGTCGTCCACGGACTCGCCGGTGATCGGGTTGACCTGGCCGAGCCGTTCCCAGACGGCGTTGCGGCGGCGCTCCAGGACCGTGCGCAGCCGGTCGGCGAGCGGCGGCGGCAGGGCGTTGCGCTCGTCGGAGAGGAGTTCGTCGAGCCGGGCCTCGGCGGCCCGGGAGGCCTGCGCCTGGGCGTTGGCCTCGGCGAGCGTCTCGGCCTGCCGGTCGCGGGCGGGGAACTTCAGCAGCCGGATCAGCGGCGGCAGGGTCACACCCTGCACGACGAGCGTGCCGATGACGGTGGTGAAGGTCAGGAAGAGGATCAGGTTGCGGGGACCGTCGGCCATGGTCGACGGGATGGCGAAGGCGATGGCCAGGGACACGACACCGCGCATGCCGGCCCACGAGGTGACCATCGCGCCCCGCCAGGTGGGGTCCTGCTCGCGCTCCCGGACCCGCGCCGACAGCAGCCGGGGCAGGAAGGTGGCCGGGTAGACCCAGACGAACCGGGCCACGACGACGACCAGGAAGACGGCGACCGCGTACCACGCGGCGGAGATCCCCTCGTACTCGCCGAGCCGCTTCAGGACGATCGGCAGCTGGAGACCGATCAGGGCGAACACCGCGGATTCCAGCACGAAGGCGACCATCTTCCACACGGCCTCCTCCTGGAGCCTGGTGGCGAAGTCGACCTCCCACGCGCGATGGCCGAGATAGAGGGCGACGACCACGACGGCGAGCACGCCGGAGGCGTGCGCCTGCTCGGCGACCCCGTAGGCGACGAACGGGATCAGCAGCGATAGCGTGTTCTGGAGGAGGGGCTCGGTCAGATGCGTGCGCAGCCAGTGCAGGGGCGCCATCAGGACGAGACCGATCCCGACGCCGCCGATCGCGGCGAGCGCGAACTCGCCGATCCCTCCGGCCCAGGTGGCCCCCTCGCCGACGGCGGCGCCGAGCGCCACCTTGTAGGCGGTGATCGCCGTGGCGTCGTTCAGCAGCGACTCGCCCTGGAGGATGGTGGTGATCCGGGAGGGCAGCCCGACCCGGCGCGCGACCGCCGTGGCGGCCACCGCGTCCGGCGGCGCCACCACCGCGCCCAGCACCAGCGCGGCGGGCAGCGACAGCCCGGGAACGATCAGATAGGCGGCCCAGCCGACGACGAAGGTCGCGAAGAGCACGTAACCGACCGAGAGCAGCGCCACCGGCCGCAGCTGCGCCCGCAGGTCGAGGTAGGAGCTGTCGCTCGCCGAGGTGTACAGCAGCGGGGGCAGCAGCAGCGGAAGAACGACGTGCGGGTCGAGGGTGTACGACGGCACTCCGGGGATGTAGGAGACCGCGAGACCGACGGCGACCAGCAGCAGGGGCGCCGGCGCGGGGGTGCGCCTGGCCGCCGCGGCCACCGCCGCACTGCCCGCCACCAGCAACAGCAGGGGCATCACGTCCATGGTCCTCGCCCACCCTCTTTTTCCGCGCGGCCACCCGCACACCCGTCGTAATCTGGCAATCATGAAACAGTGCACGCACGCCGACGCGCTGCCGCACCCGGAACCGGAGCCGCTCGGCGAGACCTGTCCGGAGTGCCTGCGGGACGGCACGCACCCCGTGCAGCTGCGGCTGTGCCTCACCTGTGGACACGTCGGCTGCTGCGATTCGTCGCCGGGACGGCACGCGACGGAGCACCACGCGAGGTCCGGCCACCCGGTGATGCGGACCTTCGAGCCCGGCGAGGACTGGCGGTGGTGCTTCGTCGACCACGTGCTCGTCTGAGCGGGAGAGTCTCGCCCGACCCCGTTCTCGTGTGACACTGCATGCGGCGGCTGCCGCACGACGGTTCGAGCGCCTGACGTCTGGGTACGTCAACCCGGCGCGCGCTCTTCCCATTTGGGGACGCAGACCCTCTAGACACGGAGCGTATCCACAGCTTTACTGTGAGTGACGCCAGGGGGTTGGGGTCCCGGGACAGGAACGTTCGGAGCGCGATAGCGTCACCGCTTGAACCATCTACGCGTTACCCCGGGGGGCGACCCTCGGCCCCCGTAAAGCTTGTACCACCATGGAGGTGAGGGTGTCCCAGATCGCAGGCGAGCCCGCGGCGAACCAGGACTTCGTGGAAGTCCGGCTGCCGGCTGCGGGTGCCTACCTGTCGGTGCTGCGGACGGCCACGGCCGGTCTCGCGGCCCGCTTGGACTTCACCCTGGACGAGATCGAGGACCTGCGCATCGCCGTGGACGAGGCCTGCGCGATCCTGCTCCAGCAGGCCGTGCCCGGCTCGGTCCTCAGCTGCGTCTTCCGGCTCGTCGACGACTCGCTGGAAGTCACCGTGTCGGCGCCGACCACGGACGGCCACGCCCCCTCGCGGGACACCTTCGCCTGGACCGTGCTGTCGGCCCTCGCGGGCAAGGTCTCGTCCGCCGTGGACGAGGACAAGACGGTGTCGATCAGCCTCTACAAACAGCGCGGCGTCGGCCCCGGGCCGGCGTGAGGAACGGGGACGGGCCGGTGCGGGACGAAGAGCGCGGCACACGGGAGCTGCCGACCGGGGACGGAGGTGCCCCCTGGTCATGGGGATCCTCCCGCTCGAGCGAAGCCGACGGCGGAGGCGCCGCCGAGACCCCCGGGGCTGTCCCCCGGGACGATTCCCAGCGCATGGCGGACGGCATCGACGGCATCCCCGAGCAGGCCAGACCCCACCCGGAGGACGACGCCGCGCGGGTCGACGGTGACGATGCCGGACAGGGCACGCCACCGGAGGCACGCGACGGCGCCGGATCCACCGTCCGCACGGGTGCGAGGGCTCGGGGAAGGGCTACGGGCGGGACGATGAGCGAGCACGAGCGGTACGCCGAGGACGACGCGGAGTCCGTGCAGGCCGCACGGCACGACGACCGGGACCGCAGCGGAGCGCGGGCGATGTTCGTCGAGCTGCGTCGGCTGAACGCGGGCAGCGCGGAGTACGCGGAGCTGCGCAACAAGCTGGTCCGTATGCACCTGCCGCTCGTGGAGCACCTGGCGCGCCGGTTCCGCAACCGCGGCGAGCCGCTGGACGACCTCACCCAGGTCGCCACGATCGGCCTGATCAAGTCCGTCGACCGGTTCGACCCCGAGCGTGGCGTGGAGTTCTCCACGTACGCCACCCCGACCGTCGTCGGCGAGATCAAGCGGCACTTCCGCGACAAGGGCTGGGCGGTCCGCGTGCCGCGCCGGCTCCAGGAGCTGCGGCTCGCGCTGACCACCGCGACGGCCGAGCTGTCCCAGCTGCACGGCCGCTCCCCGACGGTCCACGAGCTGGCCGAGAAGCTCTCGATCTCCGAGGAGGAGGTCCTGGAGGGACTGGAGTCCGCGAACGCGTACTCGACGCTGTCCCTGGACGTCCCGGACACGGACGACGAGTCGCCGGCGGTCGCCGACACCCTGGGCGCCGAGGACGAGGCGCTGGAGGGCGTGGAGTACCGCGAGTCCCTCAAGCCGCTGCTGGAGGATCTGCCGCCGCGCGAGAAGCGGATCCTGCTGCTGCGCTTCTTCGGGAACATGACCCAGTCGCAGATCGCGCAGGAGGTCGGCATCTCCCAGATGCACGTCTCACGCCTGCTGGCGCGCACCCTGGCCCAGCTGCGGGAGAAGCTCCTCGTCGAGGAGTGAGCCGCGCCCGGTGAACGGCTCACCGGACCTTCTCGGTGAGCCCCCGTCGAGCGGCTCACCGGGCCTGCCTCATGACATCCGCCCGCTGCTCGGCGCGCGGCCCTGCCCGCCGAGCGGCTCACCGGGCCTGCCCCCGGTGGGCGCGGCTCCGCAGGGCCCTACTCGGTCCGGCCCGGTCCCTTGATCCCGAGGGCCCGTGTCGTCTCGCCGTTGACGAGGAACACCAGAGCCGACACGGCCACCGCCGTGAGGACGATGCCGGCCGGGACGGCCAGGCTGTCGGCATGGATCAGGTTGTAGGCCACCGGAAGGGCCATGACCTGGGTGATCACCGCGGGGCCCCGGCTCCAGCTGCGCCGCAGCAGCAGCCCGCGCGCGGCGAGCAGCGGCAGCAGCGCGAGGACGACCAGGGTGATGCCGAGGGTCACGGCCTGCTGCCGGTCGTCGGGGGCACCGGTGAACCCGAGGACGAGCGCTCCCAGGCCGCCGGCCACCAGGGCGGCACCTTCCAGCGCGGCCAGCACCGCCGCGTACGTCAGCTTGCGCGGGCGCGGCTCCGTGGCCGTGCCGGCTGCGGCGGTGTCCGGGGCGGGGGTCTGCTCACTGCTCACCCCAGCAGGGTAGCCCCGCCCCCGGAGCGCCCCGCCGCGCCCCGCGCCCGAGTGTCCAGACTCACGCCCCCTCCTCTTACCCGATCCCTACCTCGGTCTGGGCCGAGTACCCCCCAGTAGGTACGCTGCCTTGCATGCGTGCACTTCTCGTGGTCAATCCGGCGGCAACCACCACAAGTGCACGCAGACGCGATGTCTTGATCCACGCGCTGGCGAGCGAGATGAAGCTGGAGGCGGTCACCACCGAGTACCGCGGCCATGCCCGCGACCTCGGCCGCCAGGCGGCGGAGAGCGACGACATCGACCTGGTGGTGGCGCTCGGCGGCGACGGCACGGTCAACGAGGTGGTCAACGGCCTCCTGCACGCCGGCCCGGACCCGGACCGCCTGCCCGGTCTGGCCGTCGTCCCCGGTGGTTCCACGAACGTCTTCGCCCGGGCCCTGGGGCTGCCCAACGATCCCGTCGAGGCCACCGGCGCCCTGCTGGACGCGCTGCGCGACGGCACCGAGCGGGTCGTCGGCCTCGGACTGACCTCGGGTCCGGCGGGCAGTGAGGACGAGGCGGCGCCGGCCCGCTGGTTCACCTTCAACGCGGGTCTCGGCTTCGACGCGGGCGTGGTGGGCCGGGTCGAGCAGCAGCGCGAGCGCGGAAAGAAGTCGACGCACGCGCTCTACGTCCGCCAAGTAGTCCGGCAGTTCCTCGGCGAGCCGAACCGCCGGCACGGCACGATCACGCTGGAGCAGCCCGGCGAGGACCCGATCGAGGACCTTGTCGTCGCCATAGCCTCGAACACGTCCCCATGGACGTATCTCGGCAATCGTCCGATGTACACGTCACCTAAGGCCTCGTTCGACACCGGCATCGATGTGCTCGGTCTCAGCCGCCTGTCGACGGCCGCGGTTGCCCGGTATGGCACCCAGTTGCTCACTTCGTCCCCCGAGCGCGGCCCGCACGGCAGGCACGCGGTCTCGCTGCACGATCTGGACCAGTTCACCTTGCATTCGAAGGCGCCTCTGCCCCTTCAGATGGACGGTGACCACCTGGGGCTGCGTACGAGCGTGACGTTCACAGGCGTACGCCGCGCACTGCGTGTGATTGTGTGAGCGGAACGGGCGAAAGTCCTTTCACTCGAACGTTTAGGCCAGGATCCACCCCATGGAAGTACGGCTGTGACCCAGTCGACACCGAGGAATCAAAAAAAACTTTCCGGAAGGGGTTGTATCCGCCGCCGAGGTTTGCGAGTCTCTACGTGGCGATCGGGACGGCCCGCAAGACCGGCCTCCACTGATCACCGGAACCCCTCTTCAAACCAAGGACCACGCCGAGGAAGACTCGGCGGTCGGCCCTTCACTTGTTGAGGGATTCGTGAAAGCGTTCACATTCACAAGCAACCTGCACGTAATACCAAGGAGAGGTAGCAGCCATGGACTGGCGTCACAACGCCGTTTGCCGCGAGGAAGACCCCGAGCTCTTCTTCCCCATCGGCAACACCGGTCCTGCGCTGCTGCAGATCGAGGAAGCCAAGGCCGTCTGCCGTCGCTGCCCCGTCATGGAGCAGTGCCTGCAGTGGGCGCTCGAGTCCGGCCAGGACTCCGGCGTCTGGGGTGGTCTCAGCGAGGACGAGCGCCGCGCCATGAAGCGCCGCGCCGCCCGCAACCGGGCCCGTCAGGCCTCCGCCTGACATACCCACCCCTGCTGACAGCCTGAGCTTGGCGGCGCGCACAGCACGTACGCATCTCCCGCCCCCGAGCCGCAGCGCGCAGTATCCCCCGATGCGCTTAGCGATTTAGCAGAGCAGCAACGAGCACGAGCCTCGGACCAATGGCGGTCCGGGGCTTTTTGCTGTGCACATCCCCGCCCCGCGGTTGCACATCCCCGGCCCGCGGTTGCTCCTCTCCGACCGCGGAGTCCATCCCCTGCCGGCGGTGCTCATCCCCTGCCGGCGGTGTCCATCCCCCGCCCCGCGGTGTGCCCCTCACCCGTGCAAGGCCCAACGCCCTTGCACGGCGAGGCGGCCGGTCACTTCTGCGCGCGCACCGGGATGTCCAGGATCACGCGCGTCCCCCGCTCGGGCGCCGGCACCATGTCGAACGAGCCGCCCAACTCACCCTCCACCAGGGTCCGGACGATCTGGAGGCCGAGGTTCCCGGAGCGGTGCGGGTCGAAGTCCTCGGGCAGGCCGACCCCGTCGTCCTGGACGGTGACCAGCAGACGGGCCTCCT
The DNA here is from genome assembly GCF_016741855.1 of Streptomyces musisoli. Lineage (GTDB taxonomy): Bacteria > Actinomycetota > Actinomycetes > Streptomycetales > Streptomycetaceae > Streptomyces > Streptomyces musisoli. The sequence goes on from NZ_JAERRH010000012.1 coordinate 191,471, forward strand.
TGGTGGTGCCGCCACGCACCGCGGCGACCTCGACCGTGCCGGTGTCGCCCTCGCGGAAACCGTGCTCCAGGGCGTTCTGCAGGACCTCGGTGAGGACCATGGACAACGGGGTGGCGACCTCGGCGTCGAGTATGCCGAACCGCCCGCTGCGCCGGCCGGTCACCTTGCCCGGCGAGATCTCGGCCACCATGGCCAGCACCCGGTCGGCGATGTCGTCGAACTCCACCCGCTCATCCAGGTTCTGAGACAGCGTCTCATGCACGATGGCGATCGAACCGACCCGGCGGACCGCCTCCTCCAGGGCCTCCCGGCCGCGCTCGGAGTCGATGCGCCGGGCCTGGAGCCGGAGCAGGGCGGCGACCGTCTGGAGGTTGTTCTTCACCCGGTGGTGGATCTCCCGGATGGTGGCGTCCTTGGTGATCAACTCGCGCTCACGGCGCCGCAGTTCGGTGACGTCCCGGAGCAGCACCAGCGAACCGATGCGTACCCCTTTGGGCTTGAGCGGGATGGCCCGGAACTGGATGACGCCGTCACTGGCCTCGATCTCGAACTCGCGCGGCGCCCAGCCGCTGGCCACCTTGGCCAGCGCCTCGTCCACCGGACCCCGGGTGGGGGCGAGTTCCGCGGTGGTCTGCCCGAGGGGCTGGCCGACCAGGTCGGAGGCGAGGCCGAGCCGGTGGTAGGCGGACAGGGCGTTCGGGGAGGCGTACTGGACGACGCCGTCCGCGTCCAGCCGGATCAGGCCGTCGCCGACGCGCGGGGAGGCGTCCATGTCGACCTGCTGGTTGGGGAACGGGAAGGAGCCGGCCGCGATCATCTGTGCGAGGTCGGAGGCGCTCTGGAGGTAGGTCAGCTCCAGCCGGCTCGGGGTGCGCACGGTGAGCAGGTTGGTGTTCCGGGCGATCACGCCCAGGACGCGGCCCTCACGCCGCACCGGGATCGACTCGACCCGTACGGGGACCTCTTCGCGCCACTCCGGATCGCCCTCGCGCACGATCCGGCCCTCGTCCAGCGCCACGTCCAGCATGGGCCGCCGGCCGCGCGGGACCAGGTGGCCGACCATGTCGTCCTGGTAGGAGGTCGGGCCGGTGTTGGGGCGCATCTGGGCGATCGAGACGTACCGGGTGCCGTCCCGGGTGGGGACCCAGAGCACCAGGTCGGCGAAGGAGAGGTCGGAGAGCAGCTGCCACTCCGAGACCAGCAGGTGGAGCCACTCGAGGTCGGAGTCCCCGAGGGCGGTGTGCTGGCGTACGAGTTCGTTCATGGAGGGCACGTGTGCGAGCGTACCCGCGGCTTGCGGGTGGCCGGAAAACACCCGCGGGCCGCGGCGCCTGGAAGGGACCCTCAACCCTCCCGGCACCGCAGCCCGGAGCATCATCGGCCGTGGGGTGTGCGGTCCCGGTCGGCCGAAGGTCGAGGAGCCGGGGCAGTCAGGGCAGAGAGCACCAGTTCCTCGATCCGCCCTCCTGTGCGGGGAAGGCGGAGGCTTGTCATTCTCGATTGTGGACTAGACCACGATGGCGTGTCCATGGCGCGGAAGCGTCCGCGCCGCGAAGGCGTTGGCACACGATGCCACGCAGCCTAGCCCGCCCGGCTCAGTCGTGGGGCCAGATGGTCATGGCAATTTTCGCGAGCGCCTCCAGTTCCTCCCGCTGCGCGCCGTCCCGGGCCTGCTGGGACATGCCCTGGATCACGGCGCCGGCGTGCCGGGCGAGGGCGGCGGCATCGGTGCCGGCCGGCAGCAGGCCCGCCACGACGTCCGCCCGGATCCTGGATTCCAGGGCCGCGATGCCGGCGTTGCGCCGCTCCCGGAGCAGCGCCTCGACCTCGGCGCTGGTGCAGTTGGTGGCGGCGTGGACGATCAGGCAGCCGTACGGATGGGACGGGTCGGTGTACTCGGCGGCGGCCTCGCGGAGCATGCGCCCGATGCCTTCGCGGGCCGTGGGCTCCTCGGCGAGGGCCCGGTCGGCGAAGGCGCCGTGGGTGCCGGCGTAGACCCGGACGACCTCGTCGAAGAGGGTGCGCTTGTCGCCGAAGGCCGCGTAGAGACTGGGGGCGCCGATGCCCATGACCCTGGTGAGGTCGGAGACCGAGGTGGCCTCGTACCCGTGCTCCCAGAAGGCCATCAGCGCCTTCTCCAGCGCCGTGGCCCGGTCGAAGGATCGCGGACGGCCCCGCGTCCGGCCCGTGCCGCCCTGCGTCTGCGTGTCCCGGCCCGTCGTCATGGGGGATATTTTATAGCGCACCCTAGAAAATTGTCCGTGGGGTCGTGTACGGTCTTTCTGTAGCGACCGCTAGGAAAATCTGGAGGGGTGGACATGACTCGCCCGGAAAAGCCCCTTTCCCTCCGCACTCTCGAACGTCGATTCTGTTAGATTGGTCTAAACCACATAGACGCACAGAGCCCTCTTCAGAACGGCAGGCCCAGCGTGGAAGTTGTCATCGTTCCGGACGCCGAGGCGGGTGGCGAGCTGATCGCCGAGGCCATGGCCCAGCTGTTGCGACGCAAGCCCGACGCCCTGCTCGGTGTGGCCACCGGCTCCACCCCGCTGCCCATCTACCAGGCACTGGCCGCCAAGGTGCGCTCCGGCGCCGTGGACGCCTCACGAGCGCGGATAGCGCAGCTCGACGAGTACGTCGGGCTTCCCTCGGACCACCCCGAGTCCTACCGTTCGGTACTGCGCCGCGAGGTGCTGGAGCCGCTGGGCACGGACATGGACGCGTTCCTCGGCCCGGACGGCACGGCCCAGGACGTCCAGGCGGCCTGCGAGGCGTACGACAGGGCGCTCGCCGAGGCCGGCGGAGTGGACCTGCAACTGCTGGGCATCGGGACCGACGGGCACATCGGGTTCAACGAGCCCTGCTCCTCCCTCGCCTCGCGCACCCGGATCAAGACGCTGACCGAGCAGACCCGCATCGACAACGCCCGCTTCTTCGACGGTGACATCGAGCAGGTCCCGCACCACGTCATCACCCAGGGCATCGGGACGATCCTGGAGGCCCGGCACCTGGTGCTGCTGGCGACCGGCGAGGGCAAGGCGGACGCGATCGCCGCGACCGTCGAGGGCCCGGTCGCGGCCGTCTGCCCGGCCTCCGCGCTTCAGCTCCACCCGCATGCCACGGTGGTGGTGGACGAGGCCGCAGCGTCCAAGCTGAAGCTGGCCGACTACTTCCGGCACACCTACGCCAACAAGCCGGAGTGGCAGGGGATCTAGCCCGGGGTGCCGGACGGAGAAGCGTGGCGTGGCGGGGCCGCCGGGGCGCCGGACGGAGAAGGGTGGCGTGGCGGGGCCGGCCGTGGCGGCGGAGACTGGGACGGGGTGAGCCGGGGCCGGACGGAACCTGGGCCGCGAGTCGGTGAGGGCGACGGCCGTGGCGCGCCTGGCCGCTCGCTCCGCCCGCACGGTGGACTAGACCAACAGCGGGTGCAACGGTATATAGAGGGGATCACGGAGCGTGCGGGTGGAGTCCTGACACAACAACCCGTGCCACGATGTGAGCCGTGGCCGATGGGATGTCGGTCGCTTTCGGCATTCGGAGCCGGGAAGGCAGAGCATGACCACCGACGTCAGCAGTGCGGAGAACGAGGCCGGCACAACCCGTACCGCGCGCGTGCCCAAGTACTACCGCTTGAAGAAGCACCTGCTCGACATGACGGAGACGCAGGCGCCGGGCACGCCGGTGCCGCCCGAGCGCACGCTGGCGGCCGAGTTCGACACCTCCCGCACGACGGTGCGCCAGGCCCTTCAGGAACTGGTCGTGGAGGGCCGGCTCGAGCGCATCCAGGGCAAGGGCACCTTCGTCGCCAAGCCGAAGGTGTCCCAGGCGCTCCAGCTCACCTCCTACACCGAGGACATGCGGGCGCAGGGCCTGGAACCGACCTCGCAGCTGCTGGACATCGGGTACATCACCGCCGACGACCGGCTCGCCGAGCTGCTCGACATCACCGCCGGCGGGCGCGTGCTGCGCATCGAGCGGCTGCGCATGGCCAACGGCGAGCCGATGGCGATCGAGACCACCCATCTGTCGGCCAAGCGCTTCCCCGCCCTCAGGCGCTCGCTGGTGAAGTACACCTCCCTGTACACCGCGCTCGCCGAGGTCTACGACGTCCATCTCGCCGAGGCCGAGGAGACCATCGAGACCTCCCTGGCCACCCCGCGCGAGGCGGGTCTGCTCGGCACCGACGTGGGTCTGCCGATGCTGATGCTCTCCCGTCACTCGCTGGACCGTGAGGGCAAGCCGGTGGAGTGGGTGCGGTCGGTGTACCGCGGCGACCGGTACAAGTTCGTGGCCCGGCTGAAGCGGCCGGCGGACTGACGACGCGGCACGTTCGCCGAATCGGTATACCGATATGCGGGCGAGGTCTTCCGCTGTCACGACACCGTCACCTAGATTGCCTGCGCATTACACGGGTGATCAACGAGGGGACGGAGCGTGGCATGTCCGAAACACCTGAAGTGAGACCACCGGTGGTGACACCGGCCCGGGCGGTCATCGCCCTGTGCCTCATCGCGCCCTTCGTGGCGATGCTGTGGGTCGGCTCGTACGCCAAGACGGACCCCGCGTTCGTCGGGATCCCGTTCTTCTACTGGTACCAGATGCTCTGGGTGCTGATCTCCACCGCACTCACGATGCTCGCCTACCAGCTGTGGAAGCGTGACCAGCGCGCCCGCAAGGACACGAACGGGGGTGCGGTCAAGTGAAGGACGGCGTCAACGGCGTCGCGCTCGGCGTCTTCATCTTCTTCTTCCTGGCCGTCACGGTCGTGGGCTTCATGGCCGCGCGCTGGCGCAAGGCCGAGAACGAGCACTCCCTGGACGAATGGGGCCTGGGCGGCCGGTCCTTCGGCACCTGGATCACCTGGTTCCTGCTCGGCGGCGACCTGTACACGGCGTACACGTTCGTCGCCGTACCGGCGGCCATCTACGCGGCGGGCGCGGCGGGCTTCTTCGCGGTGCCGTACACGATCCTGGTGTACCCGTTGATCTTCACCTTCCTGCCGCGCCTCTGGTCGGTCTCGCACCGTCACGGGTACGTCACCACCTCCGACTTCGTGCGCGGCCGGTTCGGCTCGAAGGGCCTGTCGCTGGCGGTCGCGGTGACCGGCATCCTGGCGACGATGCCGTACATCGCGCTCCAGCTCGTCGGCATCCAGGCGGTGCTGGACGTGATGGGCGTCGGCGGCGGTGAGAACACCAACTGGTTCGTGAAGGACCTGCCGCTGCTCATCGCCTTCGGTGTGCTGGCGGCCTACACCTACTCCTCCGGCCTGCGCGCCCCGGCGCTGATCGCGTTCGTCAAGGACACCCTGATCTACATCGTCATCGCCGTGGCGATCATCTACATCCCGATCAAGCTGGGTGGGTTCGACGACATCTTCGCCAAGGCGGGCGACGCGTTCGCCCAGGTCAACCCGAAGACCGGCGCGCCACGTGGGGCGCTGGCCCCGGGGGATGCGGGGCAATGGACGTACGCCACCCTGGCGTTGGGCTCCGCGCTCGCCCTGTTCATGTACCCGCACTCGATCACCGCGACGCTCTCCTCCAAGAGCCGTGAGGTGATCCGCCGCAACACCACGATCCTGCCGCTGTACTCCCTCATGCTGGGTCTGCTGGCGCTGCTGGGCTTCATGGCGATCGCGGCCGGCGTGAAGGTCACCAACGGTCAGCTGGCCATCCCCCAGCTGTTCGAGGACATGTTCCCCGACTGGTTCGCGGGCGTGGCCTTCGCCGCGATCGGCATCGGTGCGCTGGTCCCGGCGGCGATCATGTCCATCGCCGCGGCCAACCTCTTCACCCGCAACATCTACAAGGACTTCATCAAGCCCGACGCCACGGCCGAACAGGAGACCCGGGTCTCCAAGATCGTGTCGCTGCTGGTGAAGGTCGGCGCCCTGGTCTTCGTCCTCACCATGGACAAGACGGTCGCCATCAACTTCCAGCTGCTGGGCGGCATCTGGATCCTGCAGACCTTCCCGTCCCTGGTCGGCGGTCTGTTCACCCGCTGGTTCCACCGCTGGGCGCTGCTGGCCGGCTGGGCCGTGGGCATGGTCTACGGCACGATGGCGGCGTACGGGGTCGCCTCGCCCACCCAGAAGCACTTCGGCGGCAGCGCCAAGGAGATCCCGGGCATCGGCGAGATCGGCTACATCGGCCTGACGGCGTTCGTGATGAACGTCGTGGTCACGGTGGTCCTGACCTTCGTGCTGAAGGCCGTGAAGGCCCCCGAGGGCCTCGACGAGACCAGGCCCGAGGACTACACGGCGGACGCCGGTGACGCCGGGGTCCAGGTGGAGCTGCCGTCCGCGACCGCGGGCGCCGGCCACTGAACGACCAACGCTCGACGGGCCGTCGGAGGTGATCCGGCGGCCCGTTGTCGTACCCGTCCGGCAGACTCGGTGCCATGGACTTCCTGGTCCGGCAGGCCGCCCGCGACGAGTACGGCCGGCTGGGCTAGACCAGCGCTCAGGCGTTCCTCGGGGACGGTCTCCTCGCCTTCGACGAGGACGGCTGGTATCTCGGCGAGCTGCGGGACGTGGCCAAGCGGGCCGCCGCCGCGGAGGTCCTCGTGGCGGTTCGCGACGACACCCTGCTCGGCGGCGCCACCTCACCATGCACACCGCCCACCGCGTCTGCGAACGCCTCGGCTTCGCGCGCGCAGCGGAGCGGGACCGCAATCCCCTCCCGGGCCGCCCCGACCTCACGCTGCTCACCTACGCGTTGACCCTCTGAGACCGGAGCGACACAACATCTGGGGGTGATGGGACAGCCCGGCACTAGATGTATGCTCGTCCTCGCTGTCGCCGCAGGGGAATCCGGTGCGAGTCCGGAACTGTCCCGCAACGGTGTACTCGCGTGCATCCACACGCCTGTTCCAGTCCGAGGACCTGCCGGCAGCCCACCCGATCGTCCGATCCGGGTGCGTTCCGACGTCCGGGCCTCGCGGAGTGGGCCGGTGGACGCGACGCCGTGCGCGCTCGCGGTCGCCGCCCCCTGCCCTCCGCCAGGCCCCCGTGCCGAGCGAGGGAGAGCCTCACGTGACCATCGCGCCAGTCGACCCGGCTTCAGTCACCGAGCCGGAGACCGACGGTCCCGGTGCCGCGCTGCTGCGGACCCTGACCGAGCTGACCGTCGACCTGCCCGACGCCGACCCCGGACGGGTCGCCGCCGCCGCGCTGCGCGGCCGGTCCGCCCGGGCCGACGAGGCGGAGCTGCGGGAGCTGGCCACGGAGGCCGCCGCCGGCCTGATCTCCGAGGACCCCGCCTACTCCAGGCTGGCCGCCCGGCTGCTGACGATCAGCATCCGCCGCGAGGCCGCCACGCAGGGCGTGTCGACCTTCACGGAGTCCATCTCCGTCGGGCACCGCGAGGGCCTGATCGCCGACCGCACCGCCGAGTTCGTCCGCATCCACGGCGAGCGGCTCGACGCGCTGGTCGACAGCGCGGCCGACGACCGGTTCGGCTACTTCGGCCTGCGCACCCTGCACAGCCGTTACCTGCTGCGCCACCCGATCACCCGCAAGGTCGTCGAGACGCCCCAGCACTTCATGCTGCGCGTGGCGAGCGGTCTCGCCGAGGACGACACGAAGCGCTCCCTGGACGAGGTCGCGGCGCTGTACGGCCTGATGAGCCGTCTGGACTACCTGCCGTCCTCCCCCACCCTGTTCAACTCCGGTACGCGGCACCCGCAGATGTCGTCCTGCTACCTGCTCGACTCCCCGCTGGACGAGCTGGACTCCATCTACGACCGCTACCACCAGGTCGCCCGGCTGTCCAAGCACGCCGGCGGCATCGGTCTGTCGTACTCCCGTATCCGCTCGCGCGGTTCGCTGATCCGGGGGACGAACGGGCACTCCAACGGCATCGTGCCGTTCCTGAAGACCCTGGACGCCTCCGTGGCCGCGGTGAACCAGGGCGGCCGGCGCAAGGGCGCGGCGGCGGTGTACCTGGAGACCTGGCACTCCGACATCGAGGAGTTCCTGGAGCTGCGGGACAACACGGGTGAGGACGCCCGCCGTACCCACAACCTGAACCTGGCGCACTGGATCCCGGACGAGTTCATGCGCCGGGTCAACGCCGACGAGCAGTGGTCGCTGTTCTCCCCCGCCGACGTGCCCGACCTGGTCGACCTGTGGGGCGAGGAGTTCGACGCCGCCTACCGCAGGGCCGAGGCCGCGGGCCTGGCGAAGAAGACGATGCCGGCGCGGGAGCTGTACGGCCGGATGATGCGCACGCTGGCGCAGACCGGCAACGGCTGGATGACGTTCAAGGACGCCGCCAACCGCACCGCCAACCAGACCGCCGAGCCCGGCAACGTCGTCCACTCCTCCAACCTCTGCACCGAGATCCTGGAGGTCACCGACGACGGCGAGACGGCCGTGTGCAACCTCGGCTCGGTCAACCTCGGCGCCTTCGTGGACACGGCGACCGGTGACATCGACTGGGCGCGGCTGGACGAGACGGTCCGCACGGCCGTCACGTTCCTCGACCGGGTCGTGGACATCAACTTCTACCCGACCGAGCAGGCGGGCCGGTCCAACGCCAAGTGGCGTCCGGTCGGCCTGGGTGCGATGGGCCTTCAGGACGTCTTCTTCAAGCTGCGTCTGCCGTTCGACTCCGCCGAGGCCAGGGCGCTGTCCACGCGGATCGCCGAGCGGATCATGCTCGCCGCCTACGAGGCCTCCGCCGACCTCGCCGAGCGCAACGGCCCGCTGCCCGCCTGGGAGCAGACCCGCGCCGCCCGCGGTGTCCTCCACCCCGACCACTACGACACCAGCCTCACCTGGCCCGAGCGCTGGGACGCCCTGCGGGGGCGGATCGCGGCGACGGGCATGCGCAACTCGCTGCTCCTGGCGATCGCGCCGACGGCCACCATCGCCTCGATCGCGGGTGTGTACGAGTGCATCGAGCCGCAGGTGTCGAACCTGTTCAAGCGCGAGACCCTGTCCGGTGAGTTCCTCCAGGTCAACTCCTACCTGGTGCAGGACCTGAAGGACCTCGGCGTGTGGGACGCCCGCACCCGCGAGGCCCTGCGCGACGCCAGCGGCTCCGTCCAGGACTTCCTCTGGATCCCCGAGGAGGTGCGCAACCTGTACCGCACGGCCTGGGAGATCCCCCAGCGCGGCCTGATCGACATGGCCGCGGCCCGCACCCCGTTCCTGGACCAGGCGCAGTCGCTGAACCTGTTCATGGAGACGCCGACGATCGGCAAGCTCTCCTCGATGTACGCCTACGCCTGGAAGGCCGGTCTGAAGACCACCTACTACCTGCGCTCGCGCCCCGCGACGCGCATCGCCCGTGCCGCCCAGGCGCAGGCCACCATCCCCGTGCAGCAGGCCACCGATCCCGACGCGGTCGCCTGCTCCCTGGAAAACCCCGAGTCCTGCGAGGCCTGCCAGTAATGACCACCCGATCCCAGAACCTGCTCGACCCGGGCTTCGAACTGACTCTCCGCCCGATGCGCTACCCGGACTTCTACGAGCGCTACCGGGACGCCATCAAGAACACCTGGACCGTCGAGGAGGTCGACCTCCACTCCGACGTCGCCGACCTCGCCAAGCTGACCCCCGAGGAACAGCACCTCATCGGCCGCCTGGTCGCCTTCTTCGCCACCGGCGACTCCATCGTCGCCAACAACCTCGTGCTGACCCTCTACAAGCACATCAACTCCCCCGAGGCACGGCTCTACCTGAGCCGCCAGCTGTTCGAGGAGGCAGTCCACGTCCAGTTCTATCTGACCCTGCTGGACACCTACCTCCCCGACCCCGAGGACCGCGCCGCCGCCTTCGACGCCGTGGAGAACATCCCCTCCATCCGCGAGAAGGCCGGGTTCTGCTTCAAGTGGATCAACGAGGTCGAGAAGATCGACCGGCTGGAGAGCAAGGCCGACCGCCGCCGCTTCCTGCTCAACCTGATCTGCTTCGCCGCCTGCATCGAGGGCCTGTTCTTCTACGGCGCGTTCGCCTACGTCTACTGGTTCCGCAGCCGCGGCCTGCTCCACGGCCTCGCGACCGGCACCAACTGGGTCTTCCGCGACGAGACCATGCACATGTCCTTCGCCTTCGACGTCGTCGACACCGTCCGCAAGGAGGAGCCGGACCTCTTCGACGACCGGCTCCAGCAGCAGGTCACCGACATGCTCCGCGAGGCCGTCGAGGCCGAGCTGCAGTTCGCCCGCGACCTGTGCGGCGACGGCCTGCCCGGCATGAACACCGACTCGATGCGCCAGTACCTGGAATGCGTCGCCGACCAGCGCCTCACCCGCCTCGGCTTCGCCCCGGTGTACGGCTCCGAGAACCCCTTCTCCTTCATGGAACTCCAGGGCGTCCAGGAGCTGACCAACTTCTTCGAACGCCGCGCCTCGGCCTACCAGGTCGCGGTCGAGGGCACGGTCGACCTCGACGAGGACTTCTGACCGGCCGGTCGCCCGACGGCGCCGCCCGGCCGCGCCCCCTTCGGGGGGTGCGGTGCCGGGCGGCGCCGTTCGCTTGTGCGGTCAGGCATGGCGGGCCACACCGTGGCGCCCCCTGAGGGACCGGGGCTCTTCCGCCGGGCCGGTGGAACCGGGCGCCGCGCCCCGCTCCGCCTCCCGCAGCTGCCGGTCGACGCGCCGGTCGCGCACCACTCCCAGCACGGACGGGAGGATCATGAGGACCAGGATCCCGAGGGTGACGAGCATTCCGATGAGGCCTTCGATCTGGTTTCCGTTCATGGACACTACTGTCGCGCCGAATGCTCCTTACCGTGAGCGGCAGGACTGCCGCACACCCTCGAATTACTGCCACTGCCGAGGCACACTGGCAGCATGCTGTGCGGTACCGGGGGACGGCTCCCCGGACCTCCGGCCGGCCCTTGTGCCGAGCCGGGTGCCGAGACGGGGTGAGTCATGCTGAAGAACGTGGCCGCCGTCCTGCTGGACGGTGTGCATCCTTTCGAGCTGGGTGTCGTGTGCGAGGTGTTCGGCATCGACCGCAGCGACGAAGGGCTGCCGGTGTACGACTTCGCCGTGGTGTCGGCGGAGGGCCCCGAACTGGGCACGCACTGCGGATTCACCGTGTCGACCCCGTACGGCCTGGAGCGGCTGGAGGAGGCCGACCTGATCGCCGTACCGGCCGGTGACACCTACGCGGAGCGCGCGTACCCGGAGGAGCTGCTGGCGGCGCTGCGGCGCGCCGTCGACCGGGGCACGCGGGTGCTCAGCGTCTGCTCCGGGGTGTTCATGCTGGCGGCGGCCGGCCTGCTGGACGGCCGGCGATGCGCGGTGCACTGGCGCCACGCCGAGCAGCTCGCCCGGGCCTATCCCCGGCTCATGGTCGAGCCGGACGTGCTGTACGTGGACGAGGATCCCGTCATCACCTCCGCCGGCACCGCCGCCGGCATCGACGCCTGTCTGCACCTCGTACGCAAGGAGCAGGGCCCGGAGGTGGCCAACAAGATCGCCCGCCGGATGGTGGTCCCGCCGCACCGGGACGGCGGGCAGGCGCAGTTCATCGAGCGGCCCCTGCCGAAGGCCCCCTGCGACACGGTCGGGGACGTGCTGGCCTGGATGGAGGCCCACCTCGACCAGGAGGTCACCGTCGAGCAGCTCGCCGCCCGCGCCCATATGGCGCCGCGCACCTTCGCCCGGCGCTTCCAGCAGGAGACGGGGACCACTCCCTACCGGTGGATTCTTCGGCAACGGGTGCTGCTGGCCCAGGAGTTGCTGGAGGGAACGGACGAGACCATGGACGCCATCGCCTGGCGCACCGGCTTCGGTACGGCCGCCGCGCTGCGCCATCAGTTCGTCCGGGCGCTGGGGACGACCCCGAACGCCTACCGGCGCGCGTTCCGGGGCCCTCAGGCCGCCTGAGCGCGCGCCGGTACCAGGTGACCTACCAGGGCATCGCCCGCAGCAGGAGGTTGTGCGGGCGGAGCGTGATGCCCACCCGGGTGCTGTCGTCGGACCCGTCGACCTGCTCGAAGCGGTACTTCGCCGAGATCGCCGCGGTGATCAGGCTCAGCTGGGTCATGGAGAAGTGGTCGCTGGGGCACTTGCGGTTGCCCACGCTGAACGGGCTCATGGCGTACTTCGGCACGTCCTTGGCCCGCTCCGGCAGCCAGCGGTCGGGGTCGAAGTCGAGGTGGCGGGCGTAGGAGCGGCCGTCGCGCTGGATCGCGTACGGGCTGTAGACGATGTCCGCCCCGGCCGGAATGCGATAGCCGCCGAGTGCGGTGTCGGTCACCGCCCGCCGCGTCAAAATCCATACGGCGGGCCGGAGTCGCATGGCCTCGACGACGACATTGTTGGTGTGTGTGAGCGCGCGAACGTGCTCGAATCCGACGGGTCGGCCACCGGTCACGGATTCGACCTCGGTCCGTACCTTCTCGGCGTGTTCCGGATGTGCGGCGAGGATCTGGAGCAGCCACATGATCGTGGAGGCGACAGTTTCGCTTCCGGGGGTGAGTATCGCGACGACCTGGTCGTGGATCTCCTGTTCCCCGATGGGGTCGCCATTGTCGTCCTTCGCCTCCAGCAATGCCGTCAGCAAATCGTCCGGCTTTTGACCAGACGCCCTGCGCTCGGCGACGATCTCGTCCACCAGCAGATGCAAATCGGCCAGCGCCCGGTTGAATTCGCGGTTGGCCGGAAACGGCAGCCGGTAGAGCGGCCCGAGCGGGATCACCATCCTGCGGTACATACCACGGAAGACGGTGGCGAGGTCGATGCTGAGCCGTTCCGCGCGCTCGTCCATGTAGTCGCCGCGCAGCAGGCAGCGGGCGGCGATACGGACGGCGACCCGGAAGGACTCGGAGGTGCAGTCGACGGTCTCGCCGGGCTTCCAGCGCCCGGTCAGAGCGTGCGCCTCCTCCTCCATGACCGGGCCGTAGGCGGGCAGCGCGTCGAGCCGGAACGCGGGCTGGATGGTGCGGCGCTGCCGGCGGTGCCGGGGGCCGTTCGCGGTGGCCACGCCCTCCTTGCCGAGGAGCCCTTCGAGGGACTCCCACAGCGGGCCGTCGATCTTGAAGTCGGGGCTCAGGGCCAGTGCCCCGGTGAGTTCCGGCGTGGTGACGGCGTACACCGTCTTGGGGCCGAGCCTCAGACGCACGACGTCGCCGTGCTCGCGCAGCCCGGACATGAAGGCGAGCGGGTCGCGGACCAGTTTCAGGCCGTGTCCGAGGACCGGTACGCCGCCCCCGGCCAGGGGCGGTTCGCGCAGTTCGGGCGTCCCGGAGGTCCCGGGGGTCGCGGGCTTCACCGACTCGACGGTCATTTCTCACCTGCCGCTTCGTTCGTGACGTACGGGGGCGTGGACCGGTCGTCCCAGCTGTCGACCATGTACCGGCCGGACTCGTGGTGGAACCAGTAGACGGAGCTGAACCAGTTGCGCATATTGGCGACACAGGACCGGACGGCGGCGCTCAGTTCCTTGCCGCGCACCGTTCCGTCGTCGATTTCATCGGCGAACCGCAGGGCATTGCGCTCGACCGCGAGGAATTCATCGATGCATTCCTCGACGCGTCGTCTCACTTCGTCGACCGCTTCTTCCAGGGTCAATCCCTCATGGGTGATGAGACTGATTCCCAGATTGTGCACCTCGTCGCCTGCTATTTCCTTCGGCAGCGAGCAGAGGTCGTTGTACCAGGCGGCGAATTCCTGGCTGAGGAGTGCGGCCCTGCGGTACGCCGGGTTCTTCCGCACGGCGCCCGGGAGTTCACAGCCCGCACTGATTTCCAGCAGGTCCGTCCATATCCAGTGTGCGAAAGTGTGGCGGCGCAGGGCGAGATATTCCTCGACGCCGGGTATGTATCCCTCGGTGCGGTTGCGGAATTCACGGTCGTAGGCCTCGATCACCGCGTGGAAGTGCCGGGCGAACCGCTGGTTCCAGGTGCGTGGCAGGAAGCCGTAGAGCCGCAGCGCGCTGTCCGCGAAGCCCGCCACCAGCGGGTCGGGGTGGTGCAGATGGTGCCTCGGCGCGTCGAGGGCGGCGTGCAGCCGGTACCTCAGCCGCCGCCAGTGGCCCGCCCGCCCGTGCACGATGTCCCGGTCGTGGCGGTCGTCCCAGATGAAGAACCAGGCGCTGTAGTCGGCTATGGCCTGCAAGGCCTCGTCCGGGGCTCCCGTGTAGTAGCCCGCCATGAGGTCCGTGTAGCACAGACCGTCGGCATATTCCTCTACCTTGGCCGCCGGCATGAGCCGTTTTTCCAGGAGCCAGACCCGTGTCTTCTCCTGTAGTCGTGGCCAATACGGGTGCCGTTGCCGTGGAAAGCCGGATTCGATCACCGGCAGTGCCAGTGAGGGTGGGACTACGACCGCCGTCGGTGTCGCTGTGGTGCCGTGTGGGAAAGCTTGCACGGACAAACCCCTCTCAGCCGCCAGGAGCGCACGCCCTCCCCTGTGCCGGGTGTGCGCCGTTGCGTATCCCCGCACTTACATTCAGCACCACAACTGACCGCCGTGGGAACGGATTTGCTTCACTCACTACCCCAAGGTGCCGAGATTCCCCCCTTGCGTGACTGATTAAGGATCAGTAGGAGCACTCAGGGGATGGTTGTGCGACGCACGCCCGAGCGAACCGTGACAACACGAAGGCGCCCGGCCAGGAAGGATTCCCGGCCGGGCGCCCAGTCGGCCCGTGCTGGTCAGTCGTTGGCGACCACGGGGTAGCGTGGCTCGTTCTCGGCCATCTGCCGCAGCGCGTCCTTGCGGTCCCGCTTCGAGAGCCGGTCGATGTACAGGTAGCCGTACAGGTGGTCGGTCTCGTGCTGCAAACAGCGTGCGAAGTAGCCGGTGCCCCGGACCTTGATCGGGTTGCCCTTCTCGTCCTGGCCGGTCACCTCGGCGTGGTCGGGACGCGCGAGCGACGCGTACGCCGTGGGCACGGACAGGCAGCCCTCGTTGCTGTCGTCGAGCCGGCGCTGCTCGGCGGGCAGGTCGACCAGCTTCGGGTTGCACACCACACCGACGTGCCGGGCGCCCTCGTCGTCCTGACAGTCGTAGACGAAGACCTTCAGGTCGACGCCGATCTGGTTGGCGGCCAGTCCTACGCCCTCGGCGGTGCGCTGGCTGGCGAACATGTCGGCGACCAGCTGCTGGAGCTCCTCGCCGAACTCGGTGACGTCCTTGCACTCCTTGTGCAGCACCGGGTTGCCGACGACCGTGATCGGCCGCGAGGTGCCGCGCTCACGCCAGGCGCTCTCACGCTCCTCGCAGTCCTCCGTGTCGACGACATAGCCCTCGTCGTCGACGGGGAGCACGCCCGCGTGCTGCTGATCGGTGTCCTGCTGCGCCATGACCGACGTACGCCTTCCTGCAAGCCTGGAAAATTCTGCGAGTACAGCCTAAAGGCGGCCGGTCACCGATGGCTCAGCAAACCTCTTCCAGATCCCGCCAGTCCCTGGAGTCCGGGCTGTCGGCCACCCACCCGTCCAGCAGCCCCCGCACCAGCGCGGCCGGCGCGGCCACCCCGCACTCCCGCTCCGGCACCCACAGCTGCCCGTCCGTCCGGTGTCCCAGCGGCCCGGGATGACCCGGCTCACTGTGGTCGTGCGGATCGAGGTGCACGCCTTCGCCCTCGTCCGACGGCATCCTCGACTCGGAGCACGTCCGGCACAGCAGCCGCACCGACGACGACCAGTCCTCCGCGGCGAACCCGGCGTCGGCCGCGAGCTGCTCCAGCGCGTCCCGGTCGGCCTCGGTGGCCGCCTCCAGCAGCACCACCCAGGTGGGAACCGGTGACGGCGCCCACAGCTCGATCTCGTCGAAGACCGGGTAGGAGTGCCCGGCGGACGTGGTGCGCTCGCCGTGCGGGACGCCGTCGTGCAGCACGACCTCGCCCCAGCGCCGCCCGGACGAGGGAAGCGGGATGGAGAGGACCTCCAGCCGGGCCGGGTCCAGCCGGCGGCCCCAGACGACCTCGGCCTCGCCTTCCGGGGAGAGCCGTACGGCCGCGCTGCCCAGCTCCATGCCGAGCGGCTCGACGGAGGCCGCGGCACCCCCGGGCACCTTGAGCCCGTACGCCTGCCAGGCGCGGCGGGCCAGCGGCCAGTCCTGCAAGGCGGTCGCGGCGATGCCCACGTTCCACCAGTCGGGCGCCCCGGTCTCCCGGTCGAGCAGGGCGACCGCACGCAGTCCGGCCGCGCGGGCCTGCTCCCAGTCGTGCCGGAACTTGTGCAGCAGGGCGAGGTTGAACCAGGACTCCGACAGCCAGGGCTCCAGGTCCGCAGCGCGGGTCAGCAGCTCGCCCGCGTCCTCGTACCGGCCGTCTCCGATGAGCGTGAACGCGCGGTCCGTGGCCTGCCGCCAGGAGGCGGAGGGCCGGTGCCGTCCCTTGCCGAAGATCCTCACGATTCCCGCCTGCCAGTTCCATTTCCGCACAGTGGGCTGGCTTGTGCCCCCGGACACCCTCTCCCTCGCATCCAACCACGTACGACGGGAAAGGCGCTCATTACCCATGGGTTACCCAGCCGGGTGCGGGGTCAGACAGTCCCGTTCGTCTCACGGGGACGCGCTCGCGCACGCCCTGGGGCTGGGCCAGTACCCGGGCGAGCGACTCCACGACCTCGGGAGCGTAGTCCCCGGCGGTGCCGAGGCGTAACTCCTCCAGCGCACGGAGCGGGCCCTCGGGTCCGGCGTCCCGGGTCTTCTCCTCGTAGGCGTTCACGGCCCGGACGATCCGGGCGGCGAGCGGCTGTTCCGGGTAGGGGTCGGCCTGCCGTTCCACGACGACGGCGACGGCCGCGTCGACCCCGGTCTGCCGGACGACCGCGCCGCCGAGCAGGGCGATGCGCCGCTGCTCGGCGGCGGGCAGGGCGGCGGTGGCGCCGGCCGGGACCGGGTCGACCAGGCTGAGCTGTCCGATGTCGTGCATCAGGGCCGCGTACTCCAGGACGGCCAGTTCCGGGCCGGTCAGGCCGAGGTCCCGGCCGACGGCGAGGCTGAGCGCGGCGACGCGACGGGCGTGCCCGGCGGGGGTGCAGCCGGCGATCTCGGTGGCACGCGCCAGGGAGGCGATGGTCTGCCGGTAGGTGGCGCGGACGGCCGCGTACCGGCGCACGGACAGCTGGACGAGCAGCATGGGCAGGCAGAACACGGGCAACGCCCACAGGCCGACGACGGCGACCGCGAGCGCTATCACCGCGCCGGTCGCGACGACGGTGGAGCCGATGCCGAGCAGCCCGCGCAGTTCCTCGCGCAGCAGCGGACCGAACGGCCAGCCGGTGCGGCAGTGGGCCAGCGCGGCGGCCAGGATCGCGCCGCACAGGGAGGTGAGGGCGAGCAGGGTGAGCAGCAGCAGGGCGTAGGCGGGTCCGTCCCAGGAGTTGAAGACGCCCCGGTTGTAGAGGGGTTGGAAGCAGACGGCGGCGAAGCCGACGGTGAGGATGCGGCGGGCGAGGTGGTCGACGGTGGGGGCGCGGCCGGCCCAGATGTGCGGGACGGCGCCGAGCAGGGCGGCGACGAGGACGACGGTGACGACCTGGGCGGCGTCGTGCTGGCTGGGCCGCCCGGCGTCGGCGCCCAGCAGGGCGTACGACAGCGAGCCGGCGGCGCCCAAGGGCGCGGCCTGGCGTCCCCGGGAGTCGCTCCACCGGGTCAGCTCGCCGACGGCTATGAGCACTCCGAAGGCGAGCGCGTCCCGCCGGTCGGCCAGTCCGGTCCCCAGGGTGACGGTCAAGGAGCCGGCCGCGACGAGGGCGGCGGCGCCGTGGATGAGCCTCAGGACGGTCATCGGGGCGCTCCGGTGCGGGAGGCCCGCTCCGCGGGCGGGGTGCCGTACGCCGGTTCGTCGGCGGTGACCGCCGGATGCCAGCCGGAGCGGCGCAGGGCGCGGACGAGCGCGGTGACCATGCGGGGGTCGAAGTGCGCCCCGGCGCAGCGCTCCAGCTCGGCGATGGCCGCCTCGACCGGGCGGGCCCTGCTGTAGGAGCGGGTGGAGGTCATGGCGTCGAAGGCGTCCGCGACGGCGACGATCCGGGCGCACTCGGGGATCTGGGCGCCGGCCAGGCCGTACGGGTAGCCGGTGCCGTCGAGCCGCTCGTGGTGGTGGAGGATGGCCGCGCGGGCCTCGCCGAGGAAGGAGATGCCTCGGACCATCTCGTGGCCGTACTCGGGATGCAGTTCGATGATCCGCCGCTCCTCCGGGGTGAGCGGCCCGTCCTTGCGCAGCAGCCGGGTGGGCACGCCCAGCTTGCCGACGTCGTGCAGGATGCCGGCGAAGCGGAGCACCTCGACGCGGTCGTCGTCCATACCGAGTTCACGGGCGATCAGCACGGACGCCTGTCCGACGCGTTCGCTGTGGCCGCGGGTGTAGCCGTCCTTGATGTCGACGGCCTGCACGAGGGCGCGGATGGTGGCCTGGTGGGCCGCGCGTTCGCGGTGGTACTGGGCGAACACCCACCAGGAGACGCACATCGGCAGCAGCACGAGCAGCGCGGACACGGGTCCGTACGGGCTGCGCCACAGCACGGCCATCATCAGTCCGGCGAGTCCGTGCACCGCGACGGCGGCGAGGGAGCGGGCGAGCAGCCCGCGCCATGCCCGGCGCGGCGGCACCAGCCCGGCCGCCGCGCGCAGGCCGCCGTCGAGTGCGGTGAGCACCAGGCAGAACGCGAGGACGGCCGCGCCGGCGGGCAGCAGGGCGTACGGGAAGTCGGGGTGGACGACGGCGTCCCGGCCGCCGAGTGCCCCGTGCACCCGGGCGGCGCCCCACACGGCGAGCGCGGGCCGCGCGGCCCGCCACACGCGTCGCGGCAGGGCGGGCCGGTGTTCGACCGGGGAGAGCAGGCCGGCGGGTACCGGGACGAACGCGGCGGCCGCCGGGGGCAGCAGGAACGCGCCGGCGAGCAGGACCGGGTAGAAGGGCCCGCCGAAGCGGCGGTGCACGACGTGCTCGCAGCTCGCGTAGAGCGCGGCCAGCAGGAGCGAGGCCGCCCAGGGGGTGGGGGTGGCCGGCAGGCGCAGCAGGCAGAGCGCGGCGAGCAGAGCGACGCCGGTCACATAGCCCCGTGCCCTCGCCGGTACCGCGTCCATCACGCCCCTCCCCGACCGTGCCTGTCCGGGCTCGGAGCCTAGGGTGGATTTCGGGGGGTGCGGGGCTTATGACCTGAGGATTAGCACGTTCGGGTGATATGACCCGGCGTGTCAGGACTCCTGGGGCGCGGCCGGGGCCTTGGTCACATCGTGCTCCGGCACGGTCTGCCCGGAGCGGATCAGGTCGATCCGCCCCATGACCTTGGCGCGCAGGTCCGCGGGCACGTCGTCATGCCCGCAGCACCGCTTGACCAGCTTCTTCACGGCCTGCTCCAGGCCGTACTTCTCCAGGCACGGGGAGCATTCCTCGAAGTGGTGCTGGAACTTGTCGCGGTCGACGTCCGGCATCTCACTGTCGAGGAACTCGTACAGATGGTCGAGGACCTCACTGCAGTCCGTCTCGTGCGGCTCTCCGCAGCTCATGAGCCCGAGCCTTTCGCTTCGTTCGACTCTCCGGCGCCCGCCGGGACCAGCCCGCGCTCACGGGCGTAGTCCTCCAGCATGCCGCGCAGTTGCCGGCGGCCCCGGTGCAGCCGGGACATCACCGTACCGATGGGTGTCCCCATGATGTCCGCGATCTCCTTGTACGCAAAGCCCTCGACGTCCGCGAGATAGACGGCGATGCGGAACTCCTCGGGGATCGCCTGCAGCGCTTCCTTCACGTCCGAGTCCGGCAGGTGGTCCAGCGCCTGCGACTCGGCGGAGCGCAGCCCCGTCGACATGTGCGACTCGGCGCGCGCCAGCTGCCAGTCCTCGATCTCCTCGGCCGCGCTGCGCTGGGGCTCGCGCTGCTTCTTGCGGTACGAGTTGATGAAGGTGTTGGTGAGGATCCGGTAGAGCCAGGCCTTGAGGTTGGTGCCCTCGCGGAACTGGTGGAAGGACGCGTAGGCCTTGGCGTACGTCTCCTGCACCAGGTCCTCGGCGTCGGCCGGGTTGCGCGTCATGCGCAGGGCGGCCGAGTACATCTGGTCGAGGTATTCGAGCGCGTCCCGCTCGAAGCGCGCGCTGCGCTCCGCGGTCGTCTCACCGGACGCTTCCGCGCTGACGCCCTGGCCCTCGGGCAGCTCCGCCTGGCCGTTGTCGGTCCCTGCGTCGGTCCCAGTGACCGGACCCACCTCCTCAAGATCCCGGGCGGGACCGAAACCGGTCCCACTCGTTTCGGAGGATAGAACACGACCCATGCCTGCCGCCGCTCGAATAGAGGCGGTCTTGCCCGCGTACAGCACCGTCCAGTCCAGGTCGGTACGGCTGCTGCGGCTCGGGCATACGGTCGAACCCATGCGGCGGACTTCCTCTCCCACGACGTCGGCGCCGAGAACCTCAGCACTTCTGCACGCCACAACAGCGGGCCGCCGCCCGGCATTCCCGGGTCACGCGAGTGACGACACCCACTCCCGCACCCCGGCGGTGATGATCTCCAGCGCGCGCTCCTGGGTGATCTCCGCGCGCTTGGGCACGGCGAACCCGTGATCGCCGTGCGGCACCTCGATCAGCTCGTAGGAGCCGTCGGGGAACTCCTCCGGCCTCCCGAAGGGGTCGTTGCCGCCCTGCACGACCAGCGTGGGCACGCCGGCGCCCAGCAGCTCCTCCGCGCGGGACTTCTCCGGCCTGCCCGGCGGGTGCAGCGGGAAGCTCAGGGCGAGGACGGCGTGGGCGCCCAGCTCGGTCGCCGTGCGGCAGGCGACGCGCGCCCCGGCGCTCCGGCCGCCGGAGATCACCGGGAGCCCCGGCTTCGCGAGGGCCGGCCACACGCCGCGCCATCCGGTGTCCAGGGTCCTGGGCGCGGGCGCGACCTTCTTGCCCGCCACCCGCCAGGGCTGCTCGACGAGGGCGACGGTGACGCCGTGGCCCGGGAGCGTCCCGGCGAGCGCCTGGAGGTCGCGTGCCTCGATGCCGCCGCCCGCCCCATGACCGACGGCCAGCACCAGCCGGGCCCGCCTCGCCTCGTGCCAGGTGATCCGGGCTTCTCCCGCGTCCGTGGTGATGGTCTGCGTAGTCACGTCAGAAGAGTGTGCCCTCTTCCGGTGCCGCCAGCTCCTTCAGCAGCTCCGGGCCGTTGTTGCGGACGTTGCTGACGGCGGTGGCGACCGGGTAGGCGCGCATCAGGCCGGCGGGGGGCGGCGCGAGCAGGCCGCGCAGGTCGTCGGGATCGGTGCGGGAGGGGTCGAGCCAGGCGTCCCAGCGGTCCGGGGTGAGCATCAGCGGCATCCGGGGGTGGATGTCGGCGAGGGTGTGCGGGCCGTCGGCCGGGGCGACCGCCAGCGGGGTCCGCTCCGCCTCGGTGGTGATCACCGAGCAGGTGACCCACCAGGCCCGGGGGTGGTCGTCGGGCAGGGTCCGGTCGCGCCAGAACTCGTACAGGCCGGCCATCGCGAACACCGAGCCGTCGGCGGGCAGCACGAAGTACGGCTGCTTGCGCGGCCGCTTCTTCTTGCCCTCGACCTCCAGCTCGCGCTCCTGCGAGCCGGTGACCCACTCGTAGTAGCCGTCGGCGGGCACGATGCAGCGGCGGGCGGCGAAGGCCCGGCGGTAGGAGGGCTTCTCGTGCACGGTCTCCGCGCGCGCGTTGATCATGCGGGCGCCGCCCTCGGGCGTCTTGGCCCAGGACGGGACCAGGCCCCACTTCAGCTTGCGCAGCTGGCGAACCGGACGCGGGGAGTCCGCGTCTTTCAGGGGGCGGTCCAGGACGGCGTAGACCTCTTTGGTCGGAGCCACGTTGTAGTCCGGCTCCAAGGTCTCTTCGGGCTCCCACTTCTCGATCTCAAAGATTCCTGCGAGATCCTCGGGCCCACGACTCGATGCATACCGTCCGCACATACGTGCCACACTGCCAGACTCCGTACTACCGCAGGGAGCCACCGCGAGATATGGACAGCCTCGCCGCCACCGCGCTGCCCGACTTCTGGGACCGGCTCACCGGTACCCAGCCCGATCCCGACCTGTGGGTGGTGCTGGCCACCGTGGCCGCGGCGCTCGCCGTGGTCGTCCCGCACCCGCTGTGGCGGATATCCCGCAACGCGATCACCATCGCCCACGAGGGCGGGCACGGCCTGATCGCCCTGCTCACCGGCCGGCAGCTCACCGGCATCCGGCTGCACTCCGACACCAGCGGGCTCACGGTCAGCCGGGGCAAGCCGTACGGCCTGGGGATGATCCTCACGGCCGCGGCCGGGTACACGGCCCCCTCGCTGCTCGGGCTCGGCGGAGCCGCGCTGCTGGCCGCCGGCCGCATCACCCTGCTGCTGTGGGCGGCCACCGCCCTGCTGCTGGTGATGCTGTTGATGATCCGCAACGCGTACGGCGTACTGACCGTGGTCCTCACGGGCGGGGCGTTCCTGCTGGTCTCCTGGCTGGCGGGACCGCAGGTGCAGGCGGCGTTCGCGTACGCGGTGGTGTGGTTCCTGCTGCTCGGCGGGGTCCGGCCGCCGTTCGAGCTCCAGGCCAAGCGGTCACGGGGAGGGGCGGGGGACTCGGACGCGGACCAGCTGTCGCGGCTGACGCACGTACCGGCGGGCCTGTGGCTGTTCCTGTTCCACGCGGTGTCCCTGTGCTCGCTGATCGGCGGCGGCCGCTGGCTGCTGGAAGGTTGACCCCGGGCCCTCCTTATAAAGTGGCCCCATGGCCCCGAACAGCTCCTCCACCGCCCTCTGGCCCGCCCCGCACGCGAGCGGGGCCGTCGACGCGACGGTCCACGTGCCCGGGTCCAAGTCGGTCACCAACCGCGCCTTGGTCCTCGCCGCCCTTGCCTCCGAGCCGGGCTGGCTGCGCCGGCCGCTGCGGTCCCGGGACACCCTGCTGATGGCCGGCGCCCTCAGGGCCATGGGCGTGGAGATCGAGGAGGGGGTCGGCCCCGACGGAACCGGCGAGGCCTGGCGGGTGCTGCCCACGGGCCTGCACGGCCCGGCCACGGTCGACGTCGGCAACGCGGGCACCGTGATGCGGTTCCTGCCGCCGGTGGCCGCGCTGGCCGACGGTCCCATCCGGTTCGACGGGGACCCGCGGTCGTACGAGCGTCCCCTCGACGGCGTGATCGACGCGCTGCGGGTGCTCGGCGCCCGGATCGACGACGACGGCCGGGGCGCGCTGCCGCTGACCGTGCAGGGCGGCGGGGCGCTGGACGGCGGCCCGGTCTCCGTCGACGCCTCCTCGTCGTCCCAGTTCGTCTCGGCGCTGCTGCTGTCCGGACCGCGCTTCAACCAGGGCGTCGAGGTCCGGCACACCGGCGCGACCCTGCCCTCGCTGCCGCACATCCGGATGACGGTGGACATGCTGCGCGCGGTCGGCGCCCAGGTGGACACCCCGGAGTCGGGCGGCGAGCCGAACGTGTGGCGGGTGACGCCGGGCGCCCTGCTCGGCCGGGACCTGACGATCGAGCCGGACCTGTCCAACGCCCAGCCGTTCCTGGCGGCGGCCCTGGTCACCGGCGGCAAGGTGCTGGTCCCGGACTGGCCGGCCCGCACCACCCAGCCGGGTGACCGGCTGCGGGAGATCTTCACCGAGATGGGGGGTTCCTGCGAACTCACCGAGTACGGGCTGACCTTCACCGGTTCGGGTGCGATCCACGGCATCGACGTGGACCTGGGTGACGTGGGCGAGCTGACCCCCGGCATCGCGGCGGTGGCCGCGCTCGCCGACTCGCCGTCCACCCTGCGGGGCGTGGCCCATCTGCGGCTGCACGAGACCGACCGGCTGGCCGCGCTCACCAAGGAGATCAACGAGCTGGGCGGTGACGTCACGGAGACGGCCGACGGCCTGCACATCCGCCCGCGCCCGCTGCACGGCGGGACCTTCCACACCTACGAGGACCACCGCATGGCGACCGCCGGTGCGATCATCGGCCTGGCGGTCGAGGGTGTGCAGATCGAGAACGTGGCGACGACGGCGAAGACCCTTCCGGACTTCCCCCAGCTGTGGACCGGGATGCTCGGGCAGTAGGGATCACGCCATGCGCCGCTACGGCAAGCACACCGACGAGGACGACATCCGCAGCCGCCCCAACCGCAAGGGCAACCGGCCGCGGACGAACATCCGCCCGAAGCACGAGGACGCGGCGGAGGGGATGGTCCTCACCGTCGACCGGGGCCGGTTGACCTGTCTGGTCGACGACCGCACGATCGTGGCGATGAAGGCCCGCGAGCTGGGCCGCAAGGCGGCCGTGGTGGGCGACCGGGTGGCCCTGGTCGGCGATCTGTCCGGCGCGAAGGACACGCTCGCGCGGATCGTCCGCATCGAGGAGCGGTCGTCGCTGCTGCGCCGCACGGCCGACGACGACGATCCCTACGAGCGGGTGGTCGTGGCCAACGCCGACCAGCTGGCGATCGTGACGGCCCTGGCCGACCCGGAGCCACGCCCCCGGCTGATCGACCGCTGTCTGGTCGCGGCCTACGACGGCGGTCTGGAACCGCTGCTGGTGATGACCAAGTCGGACCTGGCCCCGCCGGACAAGCTGCTGGAGCTGTACGGCGACCTGAACATCCCGTACGTCGTCACCAGCCGGGAGGAGCTGGAGAACGGCGGCGCGGCGGACCGGGTACGCGCGCACCTGGACGACAAGATCACCGCGTTCGTGGGCCACTCCGGCGTCGGCAAGACGACCCTGGTGAACGCGCTCGTGCCGCAGGAGCGCCGGCGTACGACGGGACATGTGAACGCGGTGACCGGCCGGGGCCGGCACACCACCACCTCGGCCCTCGCGCTGCCGCTGGCCGGCGGGGACGGCTGGGTCGTCGACACCCCGGGCGTCCGCTCCTTCGGGCTCGCGCACATCGACCCGTCCCGGGTGATCCACGCCTTCCCGGACCTCGAACCCGGCACGGAGGGCTGCCCGCGCGCGTGCAGCCACGACGAGCCGGACTGCGCGCTGGACACGTGGGTGGAGGAGGGCCACGCGGACCCGGCGCGGCTGTTCTCCCTGCGCCGGCTGCTGGCCACGCGGGAACGCAAGGAGGGCGACTGAGCCTCGCGTTGTTTGCCCGGGCGTGAGTTCGGTAAGTGCATAATCGCACCGAGCCGGAGATCCGGACCAACGGGAGGACCGCACATGGCGTGGCTGCTGGTCATAGTGGCCGGGATTCTGGAGACCGGTTTCGCCGTGTGTCTGAAACTCTCCCACGGGTTCACGCGCCTGTGGCCGACGATCGCCTTCGCGTCGTTCGCCCTGGGCAGTTTCGGCCTGCTGACCCTCTCCCTGAAGAAGCTGGACGTCGGTCCCGCCTACGCCGTGTGGACCGGGATCGGCGCGGCGGGCACCGCGATCTACGGCATGGTCTTCCTCGGCGACCTGGTGTCCACCCTGAAGATCGTCTCCATCAGCCTGGTCATCGTCGGGGTGATCGGGCTTCAGCTGTCGGGCTCCGCCCACTAGGCGCGGCCGCGTGGACCGCGAACAGGGCACCGGCCCGGTCCGGCATCTCGACCGTGGCGAGTGGCTGGCCCGGTTCGCCGGCCGCATCCTGGTCGTCTGCCCCCGCTGCGGCGGGCGGGCGGACGTGCTCCCGCGCCCCGGTCTTCCCGCGCTCGAGTACTACGGCGAGCTGCTGTTCCGGCCCCGCCGGCTCACCTGCGGCGGGTGCGGCGCGAGCGCCGGATGGCAGGCCGACAGGCGGGACGGCGGGCTGGTCGCGGCCCAGCTCGGCGGCACCGAGGACCCGTTCTTCCGGCGGCCCCTGTGGCTCCAGACGCGCTGTGCGAGCCGTGTCCTGTGGGCCTACAACGAGGAACACGTCGAGGCGCTGGCCGCCTATGCCGGTGCGACCCTGCGGGAGGGCGGCACCGGCTTCACCAGGGCGATGTTCCCGCGGCTGCCGCGGTGGATGAAGGAGTCCGGCCGGCGGGCCGCGGTGCTGGCCGGGCTGGAGCGGCTGCGCGCGCTGTCGGCGTGTTCGGACCCCGCCGACCGGTCCGACGCGGCCCACGAGCACGGCGGCCGCCCCCGGCGGTACCGGGCCCTGTACTTCCGGGGCCGCCCGTACTAGGGCCTCTCGATCTAGGTGTGCTGTTCGGAGAGGTCGGTGACGCGGCTGGCTGGGATGTGGCATCGTCCCCGATCCGGCCTGGTCAGAACGGAAGACCCCAGCGGGGCCGGCTCACACCAGGTGCCGTGGAAGCACCGCCCGCACCAGCTCCGCCATCCCGCCCTCCGGGGGCGGGGCCGCCACACAGGACAGCGCGACGCGGACGACCAGTTCGCAGGAGCGCAGCAGTTCGGCGGTGTCGCCGGGGGCGGCACCGGGACCGGCCAGCGCGGTCGCCGCGCGGTCCCGGACGATGCGCACGAAGTCGCGGGGCGCCGGCAGCGGCCCGTCCGCCCTGCGCTGGGCCGGGACCGCGGTGACGGAGGGCACGGCGGTGAGCGGCGGGGCCGGCAGCCGCTCGGTCCAGCAGCCGGTGAGCATGGCCCGCACCAGCGCGTTCTCCCGGGCCGCGGCGGCCGTCCACTCGGCGGCGGCGGTGAGCCGGTCCACCGCCCCGGTGGAGTCGGCCAGAGCCCGCTCGACACCGGCGAGGTAGCCGTCGGCCTCCCGCCGCACCAGCGCCCGGGCCAGCCCGTCCTTGCTGCCGAACTCGTTGTACAGGGTCTGCCGGGACACCCCGGCCGACGCGGCCACCTCGACCATCCGCACCGCGGACCACGGCCGGCGCGCGAGCGCCGTGTACGCGGCGTCCAACAGCGATTCCCGGGCAGCAGGCATCCTCGCCTCCCTGGACCACAGCGACATTGCGCCCAGATTTGACGCGCTTGTATGCACTGTCAAGGGTTCGCGACGGTCGTTCACACCCGCCCCCTGGTGGCCCGCGCCCCCGCCCGCCGGATACCGTGCCTCACATGCCGGACTACCTCGACGACCTCCGTCTCGCCCACGTTCTCGCGGACGCGGCCGACGCCGCCACCATGGCCCGCTTCAAGGCGCTCGACCTGAAGGTGGAGACGAAGCCGGACATGACCCCGGTGAGCGAAGCGGACAAGGCGGCGGAAGACGTCATCCGCGGCCAGCTCCAGCGCGCCCGCCCGAGGGACGCGGTCCTCGGCGAGGAGTACGGCATCGAGGGCACCGGTCCCCGCCGCTGGGTGATCGACCCCATCGACGGCACCAAGAACTACGTACGCGGTGTCCCCGTCTGGGCCACCCTCATCTCCCTGATGGAAGCGACGGAGGGCGGCTACGAGCCCGTCGTCGGCGTCGTCTCCGCTCCCGCCCTGGGGCGCCGCTGGTGGGCCGCGAAGGGCCACGGCGCCTTCACCGGCCGCAACCTCACCTCCGCGACCCGTATCCACGTCTCCCGGGTCGGCAGGCTCGCGGACGCCTCCTTCGCGTACTCCTCGCTCTCCGGCTGGGAGGAGCGGGGCCGCCTGGACGGCTTCCTGGACCTCACCCGCCAGGTGTGGCGCACGCGCGCGTACGGGGACTTCTGGCCGTACATGATGGTCGCGGAGGGCTCCGTGGACATCTGCGCCGAGCCGGAGCTGTCCCTGTGGGACATGGCCGCCAACGCGATCGTCGTCACCGAGGCGGGCGGCACCTTCACCGGCCTCGACGGCCGCCCGGGCCCGCACAGCGGAAACGCGGCGGCGTCCAACGGCCTGCTGCACGACGAGTTGCTGGGGTATCTCAACCAGCGCGGCTGAGGAACGGGAGTGGTCCCGGTACGCCCTCAACTGGCGCCGCGCACCCCCTTGTTGACCCGCCCTTTACCTGGCACTCTGAGTCCACCCCCGCTTGTGAACTTGTGCAGTATCGAACAGGCGCCTCCGGCGCCGGGCCTGAACAGCGGCGGGGATTCCTAGGAGGTGGCCCATCCATGCTCGTCCGAGATGCCATGAGCACGGTGATCCTCACGCTCGGCCCCGCCCACACCCTCCGCCAGGCAGCCGCCCTGATGTCCGCCCGCCGTGTCGGCGCCGCCGTGGTCTTCGACCCGGACGCCGGCGGCATCGGCATCCTCACCGAACGCGACATCCTCAACTCCGTCGGTCTGGGCCAGAACCCGGACACCGAACGCGCCCACGCCCACACCACCACCGAAGTCGTCTTCGCCGCACCGGCCTGGACCCTGGAGGAGGCGGCCCGCGCCATGGCGCACGGCGGCTTCCGGCACCTGATCGTGCTCGACCGCGGCGAGGTGGCCGGGATCGTCTCGGTCCGCGACATCATCCGCCGCTGGGTCCCGGCCCGCGAGCCCGCACCCGTGCCCTGAGCACACGAACGGGCCGGACCCAGAGCACCGTGGGTCCGGCCCGCCCAGCCGCGAAGGCGGCCGGCTCAGCCGCGCAGCGCCTGCACCGCCGCCTCCAGCCGCTTGCCGAAGTCGGCGTCGGCGTTGCGGAAGTTGCCGATGGCGCGCTCGGCGATGTCCTCGCGCGAGACCTGCGAGAGGGCACCGGCCAGGTTGGCGACCAGCCGCTCCTTCTCCTCCTCCGACATCAGCCGGTAGAGGTTGCCCGCCTGCACGAAGTCGTCGTCCTCGGCGTGCACGGGGGTCGGGTGGTTGCCGGTGCCGCCGGTGAAGCCGTCGAACGGCTGCCACAGCGGGCGGCCGGTCTGCCGGGGTCCGCCGAAGCTGTTGGGCTCGTAGTTCTTCGCCCCGCCGTGCCGGCCGTCGTACAGGAGGCCGTCCCGGGAGTTGGTGCGCGCCTCGGTGGCGTGCGGGCGGTTCACCGGCAGGTGGTCGGCGTTGATGCCGACGCGGTAGCGGTGCGCGTCGCCGTAGGCGAAGAGCCGGCCCTGGAGCATCTTGTCGGGCGAGGGGCCGATGCCGGGCACGAAGTGCGCCGGGGAGAAGACCGACTGCTCGACCTCGGCGAAGACGTTCCGCGGGTTACGGTTCAGCTCCAGCCTGCCGATCTCGACGACCGGGTAGTCGGCGTGCGGCCACACCTTGGTCAGGTCGAACGGGTTGAAGCGGTACGTCGCCGCGTCCGCCGCCGGCATGATCTGCACGCCCACGGTCCAGCTCGGGAACTCGCCGCGCTCGATCGCCTCGCGCAGGTCGCGCTGGTGGGAGTCGGGGTCCTTGCCCGCGAGGACCTCGGCCTCCTCGGCGGTGAGGTTCTTGATGCCCTGGTCGGTCTTGAAGTGGTACTTGACCCAGAAGACCTCGCCGGCCTCGTTGCTCCACTGGAAGGTGTGCGAGCCGAAGCCGTCCATGTGCCGGTAGGACGCCGGGATGCCGCGGTCGCCGAAGAGCCAGGTCACCTGGTGGGTCGACTCGGGCGACAGCGACCAGAAGTCCCACACGTTGTCGGCTTCCGTGCTGCCGGTGTACGGGTCGCGCTTCTGAGTGTGGATGAAGTCGGGGAACTTGATCGCGTCCCGGATGAAGAAGACCGGGGTGTTGTTGCCGACGAGGTCGTAGTTGCCCTCCTCGGTGTAGAACTTCAGCGCGAAGCCGCGCGGGTCCCGGACGGCGTCGGCCGCGCCGAGGTTGCCGGCCACCGTCGAGAAGCGCAGAAACGTCTCCGTCTGCTTGCCGACCTCGGAGAGGAAGGCGGCACGCGTGTACTTCGTGACATCCGCGGTCACCGTGAAGGTGCCGTAGGCCCCCGCACCGCGCGCGTGGACCACGCGCTCCGGGATGCGCTCGCGGTTGAAGTGGGCGAGCTTCTCCAGCAGCAGCTGGTCCTGGACGAGGACCGGCCCACCGACGCCCGCCGTCTCGCTGTTCTGGTTGTCGGCGACCGGGGCACCGGCCTCCGTGGTGAGCGGTCCCTGCGTCACGTGCGCCTCCTGCGTCATCGCTGACTAGTCCTGTCCCAGTCCTGCCCTGTGGCCAAAGCCGGTCTCGATCCTACAATGGACTTTGTCTAAGTCAAATGTCGATCCAAAGTCACACCTATTCCCGACCTGGTCCCTCTTCCTGTTAGGCTGGTGGCTATGAGCGACCTTCTGGAACGGCTGCGTGGACGCGGATGGCGGATGACCGCGCAGCGACGCGTGGTGGCCGAGGTCCTGAACGGCGAGCACGTCCATCTGACGGCCGACGAGGTGCACGCCCGGGCCGTCGCCAAGCTGCCCGAGATCTCCCGGGCGACCGTCTACAACACGCTGGGCGAGCTGGTCTCCCTCGGCGAGGTGCTGGAAGTCACGACGGACAAGCGCGCCAAGCGGTACGACCCGAACGCGCACCGGCCGCACCATCACCTGGTCTGCGCCCGCTGCGGTGCGATCCGTGACGTCCACCCGATCGGCAACCCCCTCGCCGATCTCCCCGACTCCGAGCGCTTCGGCTTCACGGTGTCGGACGTCGAGATGACGTACCGGGGGCTGTGCCCGGACTGCGCGAGCGCGTAACACCATCGCTTCCCTGGAGCCCCGGCATCCGCCGGGGCTCTTCGCGTACCCGCGCGGGAAGCCCTCGTACGCACCCCGAGGCCCCCGGAATCCCCGAGGCCCCCGGAATGCACACGAAGACTTCCCGCATCCGAGGTGCTTCCGGTGCGCGTGCGGACCCCTCGCACGGCCGGTGGGGCGCGGAGACCTTTCGCGTACGCGCGGCCGCGTCCCGCGCGTACGAACGCTTCTCGTGTGCGTACACAAACACCGAGGGCCGGAACCCATTTCTGGATTCCGGCCCTCGGCCTTCAGTAGCGGGGACAGGATTTGAACCTGCGACCTCTGGGTTATGAGCCCAGCGAGCTACCGAGCTGCTCCACCCCGCGTCGGTGAACACGACATTACGCGAGAGAAGCCCACGGAAGCAAATCCATTGGGATCAAGGTGTCCCGCATCACTTCCGGACCGAACCCACCCGCCGTCCGGCCGTCCAGCCATGACCGGTCGCGTTCAGTCACCCCCGGCCGCACCCCAGGGGAACGCCTCCGGGCGTCGGCAGTCGCGCCTCCGCCCCGCCGGCAGTCCCACGCGACTGCCGGCGGGCACACGCGGCAACGTCAGCCGTACGCGGCTACGGGCGGTCGCCAGCCGGATGCCGGTGCGCGACCGCGGGCGGTCG
>NZ_JAERRH010000120.1 GCF_016741855.1 Streptomyces musisoli
GCACCATCGCACCACTCGTCACCCGGCTCAACACCATCCGGCGAGAGCATCCCGCGCTACAGCGCCTGCGGAATCTCCGCTTCCATCAGACCGACAACGATGCCGTGCTCGCCTACAGCAAGAGCACGGGCGCGGACACGGTCATCGTGGTCGTCAACCTCGACCCGCATCACACCCAGGAGGCCACGGTCTCGTTGGACATGCCGCAACTCGGCCTGGACTGGGACGCCGCCCTGTCGTTGCACGACGGGCTGACGGGCGAGACGTACCACTGGGGCAGGACCAACTTCGTGCGTCTCACGCCCGGCCGTACTCCGGCGCATGTGCTCCACGTCGGGCGGTCGACGCCCCAGATCGGAGGGCCCGCAGCCTCATGACCGTCAACGACCCCGTTCCGGACACCTTCGAGGACACTCCCGTCAAGGACCGGGATCCGGAG
>NZ_JAERRH010000121.1 GCF_016741855.1 Streptomyces musisoli
ATCCTGGCCGTGCAGAACGCGCCGATGGGCCGTTTCTCGCTGCCCGGTCTGGACGTCACCACCTTCGCGGTGGCCACGGGAACCGCCAAGTTCGACCTCGGTGTGGCCCTCGCCGAGCAGTTCGGGCCGGACGGAAGCCCGGCCGGGATCACCGGCGCGGTGGAGTACGCCACCGACCTGTTCGACCGGGACACGGTCGCCGCCCTCGCCCGGCGCTGGACGCTCCTGCTGGAGGCGGTCACCGCCGACCCGGAGCAGCCGATCGGAGCGATCGACCTCCTCGACGCCGACGAGCGGCACCTGCTGCTGGAGCGCGGCAACGCGACCGCCCGTGAGGTGGACGCCGTCCCGGTGCCGGAGGCGTTCGCGGTGCAGGTGGCGGCGACGCCGAACGCGGTCGCGCTCGTCCACGGCGACGTCGAAT
>NZ_JAERRH010000122.1 GCF_016741855.1 Streptomyces musisoli
GGAGGAGAGCGTCGAGGAGGCCGGCGTCGAGGCGGTCGCACTGGGCACCCTGCGCCGCAACGAGAACGAAGAACGACGCTTCACCCTCTCTCTGGGAGAGGCGTTCGTGGCTGGTGTGGAGGTCCAGCTGCCGGTTCCGGGGCGGCGGATGCCGGACTTCTTGGGGCTGCCGACGTATGCCTTCCAGCGTGAGCGGTACTGGCTGGAGCCGGTGCGGGCCGGTGCCGGGGATGTGTCCGAGCTGGGCTTGGAGGGCCTTGGGCACGGTCTGCTGGGTGCGTTGGTGCCGGTGCCGGATTCCGACGGGCTGGTGCTGACGGGGTCGGTGTCGTTGCGTGCGCAGCCCTGGCTCGCCGAGCACGCGGTGTTCGGCACGGCCCTGCTCCCCGGCACCGCCTTCGTCGAGATGGCCCTGCGCGC
>NZ_JAERRH010000123.1 GCF_016741855.1 Streptomyces musisoli
GCTCGACGTCGCCGTGGACGAGCGCGACCGCGTCCGGCGTCGCCGCCACCTGCACCGCGAACAGCTCTGGCAGACTCGGGGTGGCGGCCCCGTTCTCGGCGGTGGGCAGCAGCTCGCGGCGCTCCTCGGCGGACAG
Organism: Streptomyces musisoli; assembly: GCF_016741855.1. Taxonomy (GTDB): domain Bacteria; phylum Actinomycetota; class Actinomycetes; order Streptomycetales; family Streptomycetaceae; genus Streptomyces; species Streptomyces musisoli. The sequence continues at coordinate 137 of NZ_JAERRH010000123.1, forward strand.
CAGGTCGAGCCCGCCGATCGGCCGGTCCGGAGCGGCCGCGACCGCGGCCAGCAGCCTGGTCCACCGGGCGACGAGGGTCTCCACCGTCGAGCGGTCGAACAGGTCGGTGCTGTACTCGACCGCACCGCTCAGACCGGCCGGAGTGCCGTCGGACTCGTGCCGCTCCAGCAGACCGAAGGTCAGGTCGAGCCGGGAGGTCCCGGTGGTCACGGCCATCCCGGTGGCCGTGAGGCCGGGCAGTTCGAAGTCGCCGGCCGGTGCGTTCTGCACGGCCAGTCC
>NZ_JAERRH010000124.1 GCF_016741855.1 Streptomyces musisoli
TCAGGGCGCGGGGAGCGTGAAGACCAGGAACAGCACGGCCAGCGGGGGGACCAGGGCGGTGAGGGCCGCCCAGACGCGGGCCGCCGACCAGCGGTGCCGCCGGGGCAGCAACCACGCGGTGAGCAGGGCCGCGCCGGAGAGCGGGCCGCCGATCTCGAGCATGCCGTGGATCCAGGCCAGCGCCGTCTCCAGGGAGGCTGAGCAGTCGTCGGGGCCGCAGCTGTCCGTGGCCATGTCGGACAGTCCGCCGAGGAGGAGGGCGAGTGGGCCGAGCGGGACCATCAGGGCCGTGGCGACCGCCGGGGCCACCCAGCCCCTAGGGTCCGGGGCGTCCTCGCCGGGCTGCGCCGGTGCCGGCGCTGCGTGCGTGATCGTCATGGGCTCAGTGAACCGGGACCACGCGGCC
>NZ_JAERRH010000125.1 GCF_016741855.1 Streptomyces musisoli
CGATGAGGCGTTGGACGATCTGGTGGGGTTCTTCGTGAACACGCTGGTCCTGCGCACGGACCTGTCCGGTGATCCCACGTTCCGTGAGCTGATCGGGCGGGTGCGGGAGGCGGACCTGGCGGCCTACGCGCACCAGGACGTGCCGTTCGAGCACCTGGTCGAGGTGCTCAACCCGGCGCGGTCCCTGTCCCGCCACCCGCTCTTCCAGGTCATGCTCGTCCTCCAGAACACCGTCGAGACTTCAGCCGAGCTCTCTGGTCTGAGGCTCTCCGGTAAGGGTGCTCGTGCGGAGTCGTCGAAGTTCGACCTCACGCTGAGCCTTCGTGAGCGTCATGCGGTCGATGGTGCACCGGAGGGTCTGGCCGGCGCCATGGAGTTTGCGACTGATC
>NZ_JAERRH010000126.1 GCF_016741855.1 Streptomyces musisoli
ACGGATGCCGCCTCGCTCACACCATTTCCCATGACCTCGTATTGAACTCGAGCCGCTCGATCACGAACGACGGGCCGCCAGGGACTCCTTCGCGTCAGGGGAGTTGGTCCACCGCGAGGAGAACACCGAGGCGCCGGCCGCCGAGCATCACACGACACCCCTCGGACCGCCGGGTGTCAGTGGCGGATGCCAGGATGGCGCCACCGTCCCATGACGACGATCAGGGGCGGGATCGACCAGCACGCATGTGGGGTGGGGCGTTGACCGGATGTCTTTAGCGCAAGCCCCGTCCTTTAGGGCGGGGTTAGCTCATCCTTGGTGCGGAGGTGCGGAGGTGCGGAGGTGCGGAGGTGCGGAGGTGCGGAGGTGCGGAG
>NZ_JAERRH010000127.1 GCF_016741855.1 Streptomyces musisoli
GTGCCCTTCGAGCCCGAGCATCCGGCCATCCGCGCCGAACCGCTCGCGTACGGAGAGCAGGAGATCGAACTTGGACGTCTGCGTGCCGAGCTGCTCGACCTCGAGGCCGAGTCCCGGGAGGCGGAGGTCGGCCTGGTCGTTGTTCTGGAGGACGAGCATGACCTGGAAGAGCGGGTGGCGGGACAGGGACCGCGTCGGGTTGAGCACCTCGACCAGGTGCTCGAACGGCACGTCCTGGTGCGCGTAAGCCGCCAGGTCGGCCTCCCGCACCCGCCCGATCAGCTCACGGAACGTGGGATCACCGGACAGGTCCGTGCGCAACACCAGCGTGTTCACGAAGAACCCCACCAGATCGTCCAACGCCTCGTCC
>NZ_JAERRH010000128.1 GCF_016741855.1 Streptomyces musisoli
CTGACGCCTCCACCTACAACATGCCGGTCGTGCTGCGGTTGGACGGTGTGCTGGATCGGGGTGCGCTGGTTGCTGCGCTGGGGGATGTCGTCGGGCGGCACGAGTCGTTGCGGACGGTGTTTCCGGAGGGTGCGGATGGTGTTCCGTTCCAGGAGGTCCGTCCGGTCGGTGTCGGTGTGGTGGATGTGGTGGTGGAGTCGGCGACGGAGGAGTCGCTGGCCGGCCTGGTGGCGGGGTTTGCGGGGCGCGGGTTCGACCTGACGTGCGAGCTTCCGTTGCGGGCGGCGCTTTTCGAGCTGGCCGCGGACTCGCACGTTCTTGTGGTGGTGCTGCACCACATCGCGGGTGACGGCTGGTCGATGGCGCCG
>NZ_JAERRH010000129.1 GCF_016741855.1 Streptomyces musisoli
CTGCACACGGCCCTGGCGGAGTTGGCGCGGCGCACCGGCACCAGTCTGTTCATGGTGCTCCAGGCGGGCCTGGCCGCGCTGTACACACGGCTGGGCGCGGGAACGGACATCCCGATCGGCAGCCCCATCGCGGGCCGCACGGACGAGGCACTGGACGACCTGGTCGGATTCTTCGTGAACACCCTGGTGCTGCGCACCGACACCAGCGGCGACCCGACCTTCGCCGAACTGCTGGACCGGGTACGCGAGACGGCACTGTCCGCGTACGCGCACCAGGACGTGCCGTTCGAGCACCTGGTGGAGGTGCTCAACCCGTCCCGGTCGCTGTCCCACCACCCCCTGTTCCAGACC
>NZ_JAERRH010000013.1 GCF_016741855.1 Streptomyces musisoli
ATCGGCGACAGCGCGACCTCGAGGCGGTGGTGCACCGACAGGGAGTCGTCGCCGAGGGCCCGCGCGGCGGCCAGCACGAGGCCCCGCTCCGGGCCCTTGGGCACTCCGGCGGCGGCACGCTCGTACAGCGCGGCGCCCTCCTCCAGGACCAGGCCGGTGTCGATCCCGGCCGGCACCTTCACGGACGCGATGTGCCGCCAGGTCGCCAGCGGATGGCTCCACGCCTCCACCCGGAAGGTCCAGCGGCCGGTCGAGTCCGCAGTGATCTCCGCGCCCCAGCGGTCGCTTCCCTCGGACAGCTCCCGCATCGGCGTCCAGGGGCCGCGGCGGCCCTTCGGATCGCGCAGGACCACATTCGCACCCACGGCGTCATGGCCTTCGCGGAAGACGGTGGCCGAGACCTCGAAGGTCTCCCCGACCACCGCTTTCGCCGGGCGCCTGCCGCACTCCACGGCCGGCCGGACGTCACGTACCGGGACACGGCCGATGGCCGGGGTCCTGCGCATGTATCTCACCTCCGCCGTGCGCGAAGCCGGGCACCCGGCCCGGCTTCGCGATCCGATAGTCGGGCCGGCGTGTGCCGTCCCGAGTGGAACGCCTTGTACGGTGCCAGGTCAGGAGCTTGGCGCCGTGGAACGCCGCTCCGACGGCGGCGCTCTTCTGGCCGCCCGACGAGGCTGCGGCCGTCCGTCCTGCTCGCGCAGGTAGGTGACCAGATTCGTGCGGAGATAGCGCTCGGCTGCGTCCGCGGCCTCGCGGGCGCAGCGTTTGCCCATCAGCACGCACAGCGTGTACCCCGAGTCCTCGAAGGTGGCCCGGACCGTGCGGTCGTGCGGCGAGGCGAGCATCACGCGCTCCCACGCCCGGTAACGCCGCAACTGCCGGGCCACTTCGGCCTTGGCGGGTAGCAGCATGGCCCTCTTCACCTTTCACGCTCTCGACTGGGCGCGTTCCCGACGGTCGGGTGGTGTCCGGGCACGGGGAGGCACGGCACCGTTACGGCGATCGAGGCTTTCACTTATGGTGCACGCGCGGCGACGCAGCGTCTTGTTGGAGCTTCAATCATTACGGGTGTCGGGTGCTCGTGTTGCACGAATGGCGTAGTGCCCTCACCGTGGAGGTGACTCAGACGCGATCAACGCTCACGCTTTGTGTCCGGGATCCCTCCCGGACGGGGCAAGGGGAGCGAGAGCTTCGCCGGTGAGGAGCAAGCGACGATGAAGACCGCAGTGCCCTGCTACTACCACCTCGACGTGGAAGTCAGCCCGGAACGGGTGGGACAGGTCAGCCGCATCCTGGCCGCCCATCTCCACTACTGGGACCTCGAGAACCTCGTGGACCCCGTCTGCCGCGGCGCCGAACTGCTGCTGCGGGCGATCGACGCGCACGCGACGGACAAGCACACATCGATCGAGATGTGGTGGAACGGCCAGCACCTCATCACCGCCTTCGGCGACGACGACCCGGATCTGCGCCCGGACCAGGACCTGCGGTCCTGCCTGGCGGACATCGCGGCCATGAGCGACGGCTGGGGCTGCTGCGCCTCGGACACCGGCAGCAAGATCATCTGGTTCTCGCAGCGGGCCCGCGCCGGCGAGCGCGTACCCCTGGTGCCCGTCGCCCCCGAACCGGCGTTGCGCACCGGGCTCCAAGTGCCGCGTACGGAGCGCATGGCCGCGCTGGCCGCGCCGGCGCCCGCCGGTGACGACGCCGTCCTTGCGGGCAGCCGGTGACCGCCCGCAAGAAGCGCGCAGGGGTGTCCGTCTGGAGCGGGCACCCCTACCCGTTGGGTGCCGCGTTCGACGGACGGGGCACCAACTTCGCACTGTTCAGCGAGGTCGCCGAGCGCGTCGAGCTGATCCTCGTCGACGACGCAGGCTCCAGGACCCCGGTCCGGCTGCACGAGGTCGACGGGTTCGTGTGGCACGCCTACCTCCCCGGCATCGGCCCCGGCCAGCGCTACGGCTACCGGGTGCACGGTCCCTGGCAGCCCGCGCTCGGCCACCGCTGCAATCCGGCGAAACTGCTGCTCGACCCGTACGCCCGTGCCGTGGACGGCCAGATCGACAACCACCCCTCCCTGTACGAGCGCGCCCCGGAGGGACCCGCCCCGGCCGACAGCGCCGGCCACTCCATGCTGGGCGTGGTCACCGACCCGTTCTTCGACTGGGGCGACGACCGCCCGCCCCGGACGCCGTACGCGGAGTCGGTGATCTACGAGGCCCACGTCCGCGGCCTCACCCGCACCCACCCGGACGTCCCGGCGCGGCTGCGCGGCACGTACGCCGGCCTCGCGCACCCCGCCGTGCTCGAGCACCTCACCTCGCTCGGCGTCACCGCGGTGGAGCTGATGCCGGTGCACCAGTTCGTGCAGGACGGTGTCCTCCAGGACCGGGGCCTGTCCAACTACTGGGGCTACAACACCATCGGTTTCTTCGCCCCGCACAACGCCTACGCCGCCTTCGGCACCCGGGGCCAGCAGGTCAACGAGTTCAAGGACATGGTGAAGGCGCTGCACGCGGCCGGCCTCGAAGTCATCCTCGACGTGGTCTACAACCACACCGCCGAGGGCAACGAGATGGGGCCCACGCTCTCCTTCCGGGGCATCGACAACGCCTCCTACTACCGTCTGGTCGACGGCGACTGGGCGCACTACTACGACACCACCGGCACCGGCAACAGCCTGCTGATGCGGCATCCCTACGTGCTGCAGCTGATCATGGACTCGCTGCGGTACTGGGTCACCGAGATGCACGTCGACGGCTTCCGCTTCGACCTCGCGGCCACGCTCGCCCGGCAGTTCCACGAGGTGGACCGGCTCTCGGCGTTCTTCGACCTGATCCAGCAGGACCCGGTGATCAGCCGGGTCAAGCTCATCGCCGAGCCGTGGGACGTGGGCGAGGGCGGCTACCAGGTCGGCAACTTCCCGCCGCTGTGGTCGGAGTGGAACGGCAAGTACCGCGACGCCGTACGGGACTTCTGGCGGGCCGAGCCGGGCTCGCTCGGCGAGTTCGCCTCCCGGCTGACCGGCTCCTCCGACATCTACCAGCACAGCCGGCGCCGACCGCGCGCGAGCGTCAACTTCGTCACCGCGCACGACGGTTTCACGCTGCGCGACCTCGTGTCCTACAACGAAAAGCACAACGAGGCCAACGGCGAGGACAACCGGGACGGCGAGAGCCACAACCGGTCCTGGAACTGCGGGGCGGAGGGCGACACCGACGACCCGGCCGTCCTCGAACTGCGCGCCCGCCAGCAGCGCAACCTGCTCGCCACGCTGCTGCTCTCGCAGGGCATCCCGATGCTCTGCCACGGTGACGAACTCGGCCGCACCCAGCGGGGCAACAACAACGCCTACTGCCAGGACGACGAGATCTCCTGGATCGACTGGGGGCTGGCCGAGGAGCAGCGGTCCCTGGTGGAGTTCACCCGGCGCCTGATCGCCCTGCGCGCCGCACACCCGGTACTGCGCCGCCGCCGTTTCTTCCGCGGCGAGACCGCGACCAACGCCGAACAGCCGCTGCCCGACCTGATGTGGCTCAGGCCCGACGCCCGCGAGATGACCGGCCGGGACTGGCAGCGCGGTGACGCGCACTCGGTCGGCGTGTTCCTCAACGGCGACGCCATCGCCGAACGCGACCCGTACGGCCGCCGGATGGTCGACGACTCCTTCCTGCTCCTCGTCAACGGCTACTGGGAGACGGTCGACTTCCGCCTGCCCGACGACTCCTTCGGCGAGCGCTGGACCACGTTGATCGACACCGCCGAGCCCGACGGGATCCCCGACGAACGCGAACGCAAGGCCGGCACGAGGCTCCGCGTGGAGGCGCGCAGCCTGGTTCTCCTGTCCCGCCCGTCCCGAGCCGCACCCCGGGGGCGCAAGGCCTAGGCCCCCCGGGTCCGCCGCACGGACGCGGCGGACCCTTGTCGGCGCGGCGCGCGGGCGGCTCAGCGGGCGGGGCGGGACGTCACCGTGAACTGCGCACCGTCGGCGTCCCGCAGGATCGCCTCGGTCTCGCCCTCGCGCAGCACGCTGCCGCCGTGCTTCTCCGCCGCGCGTGTGCAGCCCGGCACGTCCGCCACCGTGAAGTGGACCTGCCAGTGGGGACGCACCTCGGGGTCCGGGGCGGCCTCCACCGCGCCCGAGTCGATGCGCGCCACCGCGTCGCCCCGGCTGCGCAGCACCACCTCGTCACCGTCGTACTCGACCTCGCAGCAGCCCGGCGACCCGGTCGCCCAGTCCAGGATCTCGCCGTAGAAGATCGCGGCGTCGAAGGCGTCCCGGGTGTGCAGCCGTATGAAGGTCGGCGCCGCCTGCCGCCAGGTCTCCCAGTTGGTGACCAGTTCCCCCTGCCAGATGCCGAACGTGGCGCCGTCCCGGTCGGCCAGCAGCGCCGCCCGGCCGGGCGGGAACGACAGCGGCCCCACCGCCGCCGTACCGCCGCGCTCCCGCACCCGGGCCACGGCCACGTCCGCGTCCGGCACGGCGAAGTACGGCGTCCAGGCCACCGCCATCTGCCACATGGAGGCGACGGCCGCGATACCGGCCACCGGGACGCCGTTCGCCAGGGCGATCCGGAAGTGCTCGCCGAGTTTGGCGCCACGCCAGCGCCAGCCGAGGACGGCCGAGTAGAAGTCCTGGGTGGCCTGGAGATCGCGGCTGGTGAGGCTCACCCAGCACGGCGCGCCGAAGACGGCGTGGGTGGACATGATGTCTCTCCTGCGCGGCCCGCCGCCGGCGGGGCTGTCGTGATTCATGGCAGTCGCGTCCTGCTCTCGGGGCCGGGCGGCCACCGGTCTGGCTCCAGTGTCCAACCGGAGGGGGGTGAAGTGCCTGTCGAGTACCCCAGGTGGCAGAGGGGCAGGCCCCTGCGACGATGGAGGGATGGGACACAGTGAGCCGGACCGGGTGACCGAGCTGGAGGCGGAAGTCGGCCAGCTGAAGGAGGCCATGGCCTCGCACGCGGTCGTGGATCAGGCGATCGGGATGATCGTGGCCCTCGGCCGGGTCACCCCGGACCAGGGGTGGCAGGTGCTCAAGGACATCTCCCAGCACACCAACATCAAGCTGCGCAATGTCGCGGAGCTGATCCTGATCTGGGGCCGGCGTGGCGACATACCGGCCGGCATCCGCGCCGAGCTGGAGGACGCCCTGGACCGGTACGGCCCCACGCAGGTGCCCGGGACCGAGGGGGAGTGAGGTCAGCGGGCGCGCGCTTCCGAGAGCAGTTCCTCACGCAGCCGGTCGAAGCAGCCGCTCAGCAGCCGGGAGACGTGCATCTGCGAGATGCCGAGCTGTTCGGCGATCCGGCTCTGGGTCATACCGCGGAAGAATCGCAGATAGAGGATGGTGCGCTCGCGCTCGGGCAGCGTCGCCAGGCAGGGCTTGACCGAGGCCCGGTCCACGACGAGGTCGTACCCCGGGTCCGGGCCGCCCAGCGAGTCGCCGAGGGCGTAGCCGTCCGTGCCGGCCACCTCGGCGTCCAGGGACAGCGCGGAGAAGCACTCCAGCGCCTCCATCCCGGCGCACACCTCGTCCTCGCTGAGCCGCGTGTACGCGGCGATCTCGGCGACGGAGGGCGTCCGGCCCGACGTGGACTGCGCCAGCTCCTTCGTCGCTGAGCGGACCCGGTTGCGCAGGTCCTGTACCCGGCGGGGCACGTGCAGGGTCCACATGTGGTCGCGGAAGTGGCGCTTGATCTCCCCGGTGATGGTGGGCACCGCGTACGCCTCGAAGGCGCGGCCCCGCTCCGGGTCGTAGTGGTCGACGGCCTTGACCAGGCCCAGCGCGGCCACCTGGTAGAGGTCCTCCAGGGCCTCACCGCGGCCGCGGAACCGTACGGCGATCCGCTCGGCCATGGGAAGCCACAACCGGACCAGCTCGTCCCTGAGCGCCTGGCGCTCGGGGCCGTCCGGCATCCCCGCGAGCCGCTCGAAGGACTCGCCGGTGTCCGGGGCGTCGTCGTGGGGGTGGGGCTTGATGCTGCCGGTGACAGGCATTGCGCGCACCTCTCTCAGCAGGTGCTGGGTGAACAGACACCGTGGGAGGTGCGCTCGGACGTTTGGGGCATCGGGGCGCCCGGCGGGGCCGGCTCCCACGGACGTGCCTCCTGTCCGAAGCACATGGTTCGCTTTCCCGCTGATGGACATCTCAAAACAAATAAGTACATATGGGATCTAGTGGGTCGCTGTGGGCTCCGCCGGCCGCTCCTGGCCCCGCCTTGGGGAGAAATACCTCTGTATGAGAGGTAATCTCCGGGCGGGGAGGCCGACACCTTTCCGGAGGATCTGGCCGACGTGCTCGTGGGGGTCCAGCGGCTGATCCGGCGCCGGCTGCGCGGCGGATCACCGGGCCCCGCCTGCGTGGCGCCGAGGTCGAACTGCTGCGGCTGGTCGAGTCCCGGCCCGGCATCGGTGTCTCGGAGGCGGCCGGGAGGCGCTGCGCGCGGCCCTGCCGGCCCTGCGCAGGCTGGCCCGCACGCTGCACGAGCAGGCCGGGGAATCATGACGAACGATCTCCCGGCAAGGCGTTCGCGGCCGGGGTGAAGCCGCTGGTCCAGGCCGTCGGCGAGGTCGACCCGCTCAGCTGTCAAGTCGACGCCCCGCGCGGTCTCCTGCTGGGCGCGCCCGCGCATCTCGGCGCCGGCTTCGCCGTCCTGGCGGTGGCCGCCGCGCCCGGCATCACCGCGGCCTCCGCGCTGCTCGGCGGCCCGGCCCGGTGATCTTGCCGCGGACGTGATGTGCGGCACGCACCCGCACCCGCCCGGAACGGGTCCCCGACGTGTTCTTCCTGGGCAGCGCTTGATCACTGATCAAAGCGGGTGAATTCCCTGGCCACAGCGCATTCTGCTCATTTGACAGTGCGCTGAGCACACAGATAGACAGCAACTCTCGAAGGTCGAGAGGGGCACTGTGTACGAGCCGAACGTGGTCGGTGACTGGCACGAGTACGAGGAGCATGCCGGTCTGCGGGTCCGCGTCCACCGCCTGGAGGCTGCCGAGCCGCCGCGCGGACGGGACGACGCCGCCGCCGGGCTGACGTATTTCAGTGTCCGGGTGACCGTCGAGAACCGGGGCGCGCGGCACTTCGGCATCCACCTGGAGGACGGTCAGATCGACGTCCGCGTCGGACCGGACGGCGAGGGCGCCTTCATCGACTGGCGCAACTCCCAGTTCATCGAGGGCTTCGACGTCTACCCGCTGCGCCGGGCCACCGCCGTGCTGTACGCCGCCGCGCCCGAGGGCGCCCTCACTCACGTGGACGTACAGGTGCAGCTGAGGGTGGACGAAGAGTGGAGCGACCGCCGGCTGTGGGCCGGCGGCATCGGCGTCCTGGAGGCCACCACGGCCCCCACCCCCGCGGCCCCCGGACAGGGCAGCCTGGCCCATCAGGTGTCCGCCTTCCTGAGGGACCAGACGGAGCCGGGCACCGCCTGAGGCGGGCGGGGGCCCACCGCGGCGGTACAGGTCCGGGAAGGCCGAGCGCACCCCTGCGCGGGGTGCCGCACAGGGCCGAGCGCGGGATGCCGTACGCGCCCGGGTCCGGGAAGGCCGTACGCCCGCCACGGGATGCCGTACGGAGCCGCGTGCGGATCCCCTGCGGGACTCAGTGCGGGATGCCGTCGATGATCTCCCGTGCGCCCTGCCGGAGCAGGGCCACCGCGACCGAGGTGCCGAGCGTGGCCGGGTCGAGCCGGCCCGCCCACTCGTGGGCGTTCAGCCGGGTCTTGCCGTCCGGGGTGAACACACAGGCCCGCAGGGAGAGTTCCCCGCTGCGGTCCACGCGCGCGAACCCGGCGATCGGGCTGTTGCAGTGCCCCTGGAGCACATGCAGGAACATCCGTTCGGCCGTCGCCTCGCGATACGTGTCCGGGTCCCCGAGCCCGCTGACGGCGTCGATCAGCGCGGTGTCGCCCTGCCGGCACTGGAGGGCGAGGATGCCCGCGCCGATCGGCGGCATCATCTCCTCCGTCGACAGCACCTCGCTGATCACGTCGGTCCGGCCGATCCGCTCCAGCCCGGACACCGCCAGCAGCAGCGCGTCCGCCTCGCCCGCGGCCAGCTTCTCCAGCCGGCGGTTGGCGTTGCCGCGGAACGGCACGCACTCCAGATGCGGATGCGTGGCGGCCAGCTGGGCCACCCGGCGCACCGAGGAGGTGCCGATCCGGGTACCGGCCGGCAGCTCGTCCAGGGTCAGCCCGCCCGGGTGCACCAGCGCGTCCCGGATGTCGTCCCGCTTCAGGAACGCGGCGAACACCGTCCCGGCGGGCAGCGGCCGGTCGGCGGGCACGTCCTTGACGCAGTGCACCGCGAGATCCGCCTCGCCGGCCAGCAGGGCCGCGTCCACCTCCTTGGTGAACGCTCCCTTGCCCTCGACCTTGGACAGGTCACCCATCCACCTGTCACCGGTCGTCTTCACCGGTACGACCTCGGTCCGCACACCGGGGTGCAGGACGGCCAACTCGGCGCGGACGCGCTCGACCTGAGCCAGGGCCATGGGCGAGTCGCGGGACACGATACGGATCAGTTCCGGCACAGACATGGGGGACACGATAGACCCTGGCACCGGGCACCCTCGGACCGGTCACAGCATGACGTGTTTGACCTGGGTGTAGTCGAGCAGACCGGTGAGCGACAGATCGCTGCCGTAACCGGAGTGCCGTACGCCCCCGTGCGGCATCTCGGACACCGTGGTGCCGTGGGTGTTGACCCAGACGATGCCGGTGTGCAGCGCCCGGCTCGCGCGCATCGCACGGTCGTGGTCCCGGGTCCAGACACTCGCCGCGAGCCCCTGCGGAACGGCGTTGGCCAGGTGAAGGGCCTCCGCCTCGTCGGTGAACGGCTGGACGGTGACGACCGGGCCGAAGATCTCGCCGCGCACGATCTCGTCCTCCTGCCGCACCCCGGTCACCACCGTCGGCTGGTGGAAGAAGCCGGGGCGGTCCAGGGCGGCACCGCCCGTGACGACCTCGGCGTGGTCCGGCAAGGAGTCCAGCACCCCGCGCACCGCGGCGAGTTGGGCCGCGTGGGCGAGGGGGCCGAAGTCGGTGCCGGGCGCGTCCGGGGAGCCCGTCCGCAGCCGGGCGGCCCGGTCCGCGAAGGCGGCGACGAACGCGTCGTGGATCCGCCGGTGCACCAGCAGCCGGGTGGCGGCCGTGCAGTCCTGGCCCGCGTTGTAGAAGGCCAGGGACGCCAACTGCTCGACCGCGTCGTCCAGATCGGCGTCGTCGTGGACCAGCACCGGGGCGTTTCCGCCGAGTTCGAGGTGCACCCGCTTGAGATCCGCGGCCGCCGCCGCGGCGATCTCCCGCCCGGCCCGGACGCTGCCGGTGACCGCCACCAGCCGGACGCCGGGATGGGCGACCAGCAGGCGTCCGGTGTCGCGGTCGCCGCACACCACGTTGAGCACGCCGGGCGGCAGATGCCGGGCGGCGATCCGGGCGAGGAGCGTGGCGGAGGCCGGGGTGGTGTCGGAGGGTTTCAGCACGACCGTGTTGCCGGCCGCCAGCGCGGGCGCGACCTTCCACACCGCCATCATCAGCGGATAGTTCCAGGGAGTGATCTGCGCGCAGACGCCGACCGGTTCGCGGCGCAGCAGGGAGGTGCGGCCCGGCGTGTACTCGGCGGCGGCCGCGCCCGGCAGGTTCCGGGCGGCCCCGGCGAAGTAGCGCAGCACGTCGACGATCGCGGGCAGTTCGTCCCCGAGGAACAGGGCGCGCGGTTTGCCCGTGTCGGTGACCTCCGCGGCCGCCAGGGCGTCGGCGTCGCGCTCCAGGGCGTCGGCGATCCGCAGCAGCGCCGACTGGCGCTGCGCCGGGGTGGTGGCCGCCCAGCGGGGGAAGGCGTCCTGCGCCGCCCGTTGCGCGGCGTCGACGTCCGCGGCGCCGGAGAGCGGTGCCGTGCCGTGGACGCGTCCGGTGGCCGGGTCGACCAGCCGCAGGGTGGCCCCGGAGGCCGCCGGTACGTCCTTGCCGCCGATGTGGTTGAGGACGGTCGTCGAGCGGGCGGTGTCAGCCACGGCGCAGGGCCTCCTCGGCGGCGGCGCGGCCGGTGCGGACGGCGCCCTCCATGTATCCGGCGACCCACTGGTCGGAGCCGCAGACGTAGAACGGGGGTTCGTGGGTGCCGTGCAGCGGGCCGACCGCCATGACCTCGCCCGGCGGCCACTGGGTGACGTAGCCCTGGGTCCACGGGTCGGTGCCCCACAGCCGCAGATGGCACGCGAGCGGCCGGTGGGCCTTTGCGCCGAACATGCCGGCCATCTCGGCGAGCAGCTCGGGGCCGCGCAGCGGGCCCGGTATGCCCAGCAGGACGCCGAACCGCTCGGGCGGGATCAGCGCGGACAGGACGCCCTCGCTCTGCGGCCAGGTGCTGCCCAGCACCCCCTCGGCCTCCGACAGGCCGTTCAGTCCGGCCGCGCGCCAGAACGGACGCTCGTACACGGCGGCGAACTTGGCGGCGACGGCCTGGCGTTGGCGGTGCAGGGAGGCGAGCCGGGCCTCGCCGACCCCGGTGACGGAGACGGACCGCAGGGGTCCCACGGGCAGCGCGCTCACCACGGCGGCCGCGGTGAGGACCTCCCCGGTGACCAGGCGCACGGAACAACGGCCGGGCCGGATGTCGACCGCGGTCACCGGCGAGCCGAGGCGGACGCGCCCGTCGAGCCCGCGGGCCAGGACGTCGGCCAGGGTCGCCGAGCCGTCGGCGAGCCGCAGCCCCTCCCAGTCCTCGTAGTCGTAGTCGCCCGAGCCGGCGCCCGGGACGGCCGCGTTCTTGCGCAGCGCGGCCAGCAGCGAGATACGTTCGTAGGAGCCGCCGGCCAGGGCGAGCTGGCCGATGTCCCACAGGCGTACGACGGCGGGCGTGGCGTGCCGGGAGCGCAGCCAGCCGGCCACGGACAGCCGGTCCAGGGCGGCCGCCTCCGGATGCGACCAGGGGTCGTCCGGGTCGACGGTGGCGGCCAGGGCCGTGAACTCGGCGCCGAGCCGCTCGTGCACGGCCGCGTCGCCGGGGCCGAACCAGTGCGGGGGTTCACCGGCCGAGCACCCCTCCGGGGTGGCCCGGGTCATGCCGCCCGGCTCGTCCACGTAGCTCGGGACCAGCTTCAGGCCCAGCTCGTCGGCCAGCCGGAGATAGGCGGTGTGGCCGCGGCCCACCACCTCGCCGCCCAGCTGGACGGTGCGGCCGTCGGGCGTCCGGGTCTGCTCGACCCGGCCGCCGACGCGGTCACGGGCCTCCAGGACGAGTACGTCGGTGCCGGCGGCCGCCAGGTCCCGGGCGGCGGCGAGCCCGGCCAGTCCGGCGCCGAGCACGATCACGTCGTGATGCATCAGTTTCGCTTTCGTCGGGGGCGGTCAGGCGAGGACCAGGCAGTGCTCGGGCCGCCAGCCGAACTCGACGGTCTCGCCGCCGCTCCAGCGGTCCTCCATGCGCGCGCGGGCCGTGTTCTGCTCCAGCACGGACAGCGTGACGCCGGGGGCGAGTTCGATGAGGTAGGTGGTCGTCGGGCCGCTGTAGACGGTCTCGCGGATCACCCCGGACAGCTTCGACATGCCCGGTTCGAAGTCGGAAAGCCAGATCTTCTCGGGACGCACGGAGACGCTGACGGCGGTGCCGTCGGTGATGCCGGGGCGGCTGCCGACCGGCAGGGCCGGCCCTTGGTCGAGGGCGACCTCGCCGCCGCGGTAGGTGCCGGTCATCAGGTTGGAGGTGCCCATGAAGGAGGCCACGAAGCTGCTCGCCGGATGCTCGTAGACGTCCTCGGGGGTGCCGCACTGCTCGACGCGGCCGGCGTTCAGCACGGCGATGCGGTCGGACATGGTGAGCGCCTCGTCCTGGTCGTGGGTGACGAAGACGAAGGTGATGCCGACCTCGCGCTGGATCTGCTTCAGCTCCACCTGCATCTGCCGGCGCAGCTTCAGGTCGAGGGCGGCCAGCGGCTCGTCGAGGAGCAGGACGGCGGGCCGGTTGACGAGGGCGCGGGCCAGGGCGACCCGCTGGCGCTGGCCGCCGGAGAGGGTACGGGGCCTGCGGTCGGCGAGCCCGCCGAGCTGGACCAGCTCCAGCATCTCGGCCACCCGCTTGCGTATCTCGGCCCGGTCCACGCCCTTGCGCTTCAGGCCGAAGGCGATGTTGTCGGCGATGCTCAGGTGGTCGAACAGGGCGTAGCTCTGGAAGACGGTGTTGACGTTGCGCTTGTCGGGCGGCAGCCCGGTCACGTCCTCGCCGGCGAGCAGCACCGAGCCCTCGGTGGGGTCCGTGAAACCGCCGATCATGCGCAGCGAGGTCGTCTTCCCGCAGCCGGAGGGGCCCAGCAGCGAGAAGAACTGGCCGGCCTCGATGTCGAGGTCGAGGTCGCGGACGGCGTAGGAGTCCGCGAACTGCTTGGAGACGCCGTCGAGCCGGACGGCCGGGGTCGCGTCGGTCGCGTCCATGGAGTCACTCTCCGGAGAGGATGTCGAGGCCGCCGCGGCGGCCGAAGAGGCGCGGGATGAAAAGGGCCAGGGCGATCAGGCAGACGGAGCCGGCGAGCATCAGGGTCCCGACGGCGTTGATGGTGGGCTGCACCCCGAAGCGGATCGCGGAGTAGATCCGCACCGACAGCGGCTGGGGGTCCACGCCGGTGGTGAAGTAGGCGAGCACGAAGTCGTCGAAGACGAGCGCGAAGATCAGGACGGCACTGGCGAGCACGGCGGGCAGCAGGGCCGGCAGGGTGACCAGGCGGACCGCCTGCCAGCGGGTGGCGCCCAGGTCCATCGCGGCCTCCTCCACCTCGGGGTTCAGCGCGGCGACCCGGGAGCGGAGGATGACGGTGACGTAGGAGATGGAGAAGGTGATCTCCGACAGCATCACCGTGCCCGTCGACAGGGCCACGCCCAGGCCCTTGAACAAGAGCATCGACGCGACCCCGGTGACGATCTCCGGGGTGATCAGCGGTACGAGCATGACGAGGCCGGCGAGAGAGCCGAGCCGGGTGCGGCAGCGCACCAGGCCGAGCGCCAGGGCCACGCCGAGGACCACCGAACCGGCCATCGCCACCAGGGAGATGCGCAGGCTGGTGCCGAGCGAGGAGATGAGGACGTCGTCGTGGGCGAAGGCGCGGTACCAGCGCAGGCTGAACCCGCCGAAGACGGTCAGGGACTTCTCGGAGTTGAAGGAGAACAGGGCGACGACGCCGATGGGCAGGTAGAGCAGCGCGAAGAACAGCGCCGTGACGGCGACGAGGACGCGGGGCCTGCGGTCGGCGCGGCCACGGCGCCTGCGGGGGCGTACGGCGGGCCGGGCGGGGGCGGCGGCCGAGGACTCACGGACCAGGGTCATCGGCGGGCCTCCGCCTCGTCCTTGCGGGTGCGCCGCAGATAGCCGAACATCCCGACCAGCAGCACCAGCATCAGGAGCATGGTGAGCGCCGAGCCGAGCGGCCAGTTCTGGCCCTGGAAGAACTTGTCCTGGATGAGGTTGCCGATCATGATCTGGTCCGGTCCTCCCATGAGCTGTGCGCTGACGAAGTCGCCCATCGCGGGCAGGAACACCAGGACCAGCCCGGCGGCGGCGCCCTGCCGGGTGGCGGGCAGGGTGACGAAGAGGAAGGTCCGCACCGGGCCGCCGTACAGGTCGCGGCCGGCCTCGATGAGGGAGACGTCCAGCCGCTCCAGGGCCGCGTACAGCGGGATGATCATGAAGACGACGAAGCCGTAGACGAGTCCGGCGATCACGCCGACGCCGGTGTTGAGGATCTTCGTGTCGCCGTCGGCCAGGCCGATCGCGCGCAGGGCGCGCAGCACGGGTCCGTCGTCGGAGAGGACCACCGACCAGCCGTACATGCGCACCAGGTAGTTGGCGAAGAAGGGTACGACGATCGCGGCGATCAGCGCGTTCTTGTACCGGCCGCCGTGCAGGGCGATGGTGTACGCCACCGGGTAGGCGATCAGCAGGCAGATCAGGCAGGTCAGCAGGGCGTAGCCGAGGGAGCGGACCAGGACCTCGGTGTAGGCGGGGTCGGCGAGGGCGCGGACGCCGGTGAGGTCGAAGCCGAAGCGCGGGTTGCCGAGTTCGTCGGTGGTGCCGACGGCGAGGACGGCGACGAGGATCAGCGAGGCGATCAGGAACCCGGTCATCCACAGGGTGCCGGGCAGCATGAACCAGATCCACATGCGGTTGCCGCCGCTGTCCGCCTTGCGGCGCCGGGAGCGGGAGGAGGGGCGGAGCAGTGCCATGGCTCAGCCCGCCTTCACATGGGTCCAGGCGGTGTCGCGGGCGTCCTCCGCCGCGCGGCCCCCGTTGCGGAAGAACAGGTCCGCCTTGAGGTCGTCCTGGGTGACGAGGCATTCGGGGAAGGGCCGGACGAGGTCGGCGTAGGTCTTCTCGGTGCCGGCCACCGGCATCGGGTAGCCGATGTACTCGATGTTCTTCTTCACGTTCTCCGGCCGGAGCATGTAGTCGATGAAGAGCATCGCGGTGCCCGGGTGCGGGGCGTTCCAGGGGATGGCGTAGCAGTCGGAGTTGATCGGGGTGCCCTCCTTGGGTGCCTGGAAGCCGAAGACGGAGGGGTCCTTGGCCTGGTTGAGCATGGCGGCCATGTCGCCGCTCCACGCCTGGGTCATGACCGCGTTGCCGTTGAGGAGGTTGTTGTAGCTGTCGCTGGAGAAGCCGCGCAGCCGGGGGCGGAGGGTGCCCAGCAGGGAGGCGATGCGGTCGAGATCACGGCCGTCGCCGGTGCTGACGTCGAGGCCGAGCTGCAGGGCGCCCATGCCGAGGACCTCGTCGCGGTCGTCGAGCAGGAAGACCTTGCCGCGGGCCTTGTCGCTCCACAGGTCCTTCCAGGAGCCGGTCAGTTCGCCGATCCTGTCCCGCCGCCAGCCGATGCCCGTCTTGTACGCGGTGAACGGGACGGTGTGCGCGGAGCCCGGGTCGTACCAGGGGTCGGCGAAATAGGTGTAGGTGCCGAATATGGCGTGGGCGTTGGTCAGGTGGGAGTGGTCGATGCGGCGCAGCCGGCCGCCGCGGACCAGGCGCTGGGCCCATTTGGCGGTGGGGAAGACGATGTCGTAGCGGTTGCCGGCGTTGAGCTTGGCGACCATGCCCTCCATCGAGTCGAAGTTCGACTGGACGACCCTGACGCCGTACTCCTTCTCGAAGCCCTTGAAGACGGCCGGGTCCACGTAGTCGGCCCAGTTGAAGTAGACGAGATCGCCGTCGACGCGGGGCGGGACCGGGGCGAGCGCCCCGGCGTCGGGCCGCTGCGCGGGCATGAACCCGCAGCCGGCCGCCGCCGCGCCGAGCAGGCCGCAGGCGCCGGCGCGCAGAAGGGCGCGGCGGGTCGGTGGGGTGGGTGGGGCGGGGGACATGAAGCGTCCTCTCCGTCGAGGAACGGCACAAGTCCAGGGCGGACCGGCTGGTCGGCTCGCCACGGGCCCTGACTCCGCGGCGAAGACCGGTCTGGGGAGAGTGCGAACGCGGTCAGCGGGGGAGGGGTAAGCCCGACGGCGGGCACACGGCACGCAGGTGGTGCGGTCCGGTGGGCGTCACCGGGCGTCCCCGTCCAGGTCGTCCCGGACCCGGCGGGCGAACCAGCCGACGGCGGCCTCGCGGCGGGAGAGCGGACCCGGCTCGAAGCCGGGTGTCGTCAGACCGGCCTGGACGCGCTCCACCAGCTCGGCGTCCTCGTCGTTGGTGACCCAGCCGATGTGGATGTTGAGCCGGCGGGCCAGCCGCGTGCGGACGCTCTCGCCGTGCTTCGTGTAGAAGGCGCCGGGGATCGCCGCCCGGTCCTGGGCGGTGGGCAGGGCGGTCCACGCGAGCACGTGGTCAGGGTAGAAGTCGATGAGCGTGTTCGGATAGATCACGGCGTACCGCCACACCCGCCGGTCGGCCTCGGTCAGCCCCGGCATCGGGCTGGCGAGGCGCTGGTAGAGCCGCTCGGTCCAGTTCGAGGACGGCTTGTCGCGCAGGGGCGACTCGAACAGGACGTAGTTCTCCTGCACGTCCACCGTGTACGCCTGGTAGTCCAGCAGCCGCATCAGCGCCGGGTGGGCCACGGGGACGTGGTAGCCCTCCAGGTAGTTGTCGACGATCACCTTCCAGTTGGCCTTCTGCTCCTCGCCGCCGGCCAGGTCGTGGATGCGGTGCCTGCCGACCGGGACGAGGTCCGCCCCGGCGTACCGGCCGACGGCCTCCGCGAGTCCCTTGCACGACTCGGTGAGGGGGGTCGCCTCCAGGTCGAGGTTGACGAAGACGAAGCCGAGGAAGGACTCGACGTTGACCGGGTGCAGTCCGAGCCGGGGCTTGTCCAGGCAGGGGATCCGGCGGGCCTCGGGCGCGCCGACGAGCCGTCCGTCCAGCTTGTAGGTCCAGCCGTGGTACGGGCAGCGGATCGCCTTGCCCGACGGTTCCGGGCCGGTGACCAGGCGGGTGCCGCGGTGGCGGCAGACGTTGAGATGGGCGGCCAGGCCGCCGTCCTCGGTGCGGACGACCAGGACCTCCCGGCCGGCGACCGTGGCGGTCAGGCGGGCGCCCGGTCCGGGGAGGTCGGACTCGTGGCACACGAGCTGCCAGGATTTGGCGAAGATGCGTTCGGTTTCGGCCTCGGCGACGGCCGGGTCGGTGTAGAAGCGCGCGGGGAGCGCTTGCCCGGGATCGTCGGGCGACGGCTGGGGCGGGGCCACGGTCGGGGTGTCTGCCCGGGTGGTCGAGGGGTGCATGGAGTCCTCCTCCGCGCCGCGGCGGCGGCGTATGGGCGGTGAGGCTGCGGGCGGGACGGCGGTTTCCGGGGGAAAGGCCGCCGGGTCCTGGCTGACTAATTGGTTAGTCAGAGTGGGACCGTGCCGGGTCCAAGTCAAGACTTGTGGGCTGACTAATTAGTTAGTTAGTGTCGGTGGCAGGTCGGACGCGTCGGCTCCAGCAGAGGGCTGCCCGGGCGCGTCCCGTGATGCTGCGGCCCCTGTGCGCCGCCCCGCTCCCCGCCTCCCCGTGAGCACCGGAGCCCCCCGCCCGCCGTCGCCGCGCCACCCCCGTTCCCGGAAGACGACCGGGACGTGCGCCCCCGGAGGCACGCATGAGCGCTCGCCGAAGTCTGGTCTGGCTCGGCCTCACCCCCGAACCCGAACAGGAGCTGCCCGCCGCCGTGGCCGCCCTGCGGGCCCCCACGGACGAAACCCCGCCGCCCGGCCTGGTCGCCGCGGAACGGCGCCGCGTCGAGAGACTGGTGCTGCGCGGCACCCAGCGCGGCTGGCTGCGCTACCTCGCCGAGGTCACCGACCTGGTGGTGGCCGCCGCCGTGAATCCCGCGACGACCGATCCGCGCCCGGCGCTGGTGGCCGGGGAGGTCGTCCTCGATCACCACCGCATGCTGATCGGCCTGCCCGGGGCCGGCTACGCCCGCACCGCCGCCCAGCGGCGGGACCTGGAACGCGCCCTGTCCCACCTGAGAACCGGCGACGACGGAACGGGTCCCTCCACCACCCCCCGCCCTCCCGGATCCCCCGCCCCCTGCGGACCCGATCCCTTCCTCGCCTCCGCCCCCTCCGGACCCCCCGAGCCCAGGAGCACCGCATGACCGGCGTCTTCTCCCTCCTCCCCGAAGGACGGCCCGGCCTTCTCGAACCGCTGCTGTCCGGCGCCTGGCTGTCCGGGAGCGGCGAGGATCTGCCCCGGTACCTGGCCGCCGGGGGATACGCCCCCCTGCCGGAACCGGGCCGGCTGCTCGACCGGATCGCCGCCGCGGGCCTGCGCGGCCGGGGCGGCGCCGGATTCCCCGCGGCCGTCAAACTGCGCGCCGTGCGGGACGCCCCGGGCCTGCCCGTCGTCGTCGCCAACGGCGAGGAGGGCGAGCCGGGCTCCGTGAAGGACCGCTGGCTCCTGCGCCACCGGCCCCACGCGGTACTCGACGGCCTGCGGCTGGTCGCGGCCATGACCGGCGCCGGCCACGGCTGCGTCTACCTCTCCGACGCCCCCGCCGAGCGGGCCGTGCGACGGTCGCTCGCCGAGCGCCCCACCGAGCTGCGCATCGACGTCGTACGGACGGAGCACACCTACGTCGCGGGCGAGGAGACCGCGGTCGTACGGCGCATCGACGGCGGCCCCGCCCTGCCCACGGCGAAACCGCCGCGCCCCTTCGAGAGCGGTGTCGGCGGCGCGCCCACCCTCGTCGCCAACGTCGAGACGCTGGCCCGGATCGCGCTGACGCACGCCCGCCCCGAGGCCGCGGAAGCCGTCGCCGGTGCCCATCTGGTGACACTCTCCGGCACGAACCGTGAGGGGCCCACCGTCGGGGGCGGGGCGGCGCTGGCCGAGGTGCCCGTCGGCACCCATCTGAAGGTCCTCGCCGACCTGTGCGGCCACGGCGGGGCGGACTCCGTGCTGCTGGGCGGCCTGTTCGGCGGTCTGCACGGAGCCGGCTGGCCGGACCTGCCCCTCGACCACGACCGGCTGAGCGCGGCCGGCGGCGCCCTGGGCTGCGGGGCGCTGTACTTCCTGCACCCCGAGGACTGCCCGGTCGCCGTGGCCACCGAGGCCACCGCCTACCTGGCCGCGCAGAGCGCCCGGCAGTGCGGGGTGTGCGTCTCCGGCACCAGGGCCCTGGCGGGCACCCTCACGGACGTCGCACGCGGCGCGGCGGACGCCGGCACGTCAGACAAGCTGCACCGCTGGTCGCGCGGGCTGCCCGGACGCGGGGCCTGCGGACTGCTCGATGCCGCCGCCCGCGTCGTCGGCACCCTGCTCGCCCACTTCCCCGACCGCGTCGACGGCCACCGAAACGCCGCCTGCCCCGCCTGCGCGGGCCCGGCACCCGAGGACGGACGCCGGTTCACCGTCCCGGTCCCCTGAAACCGCGTCCGGCCGTCCCTCCGCACCCCCGCACCCCCTCGCATCCTCACCGCCCCCTCATCGCCCCCGCGCGCACCGAAAGGACCGCGTAATGAAACTGCTGCTGGACGCCACCCGCTGCCAGGGCTACGGCCTGTGCCAGGAACCCGCTCCCGAACTGATCGACCTCGACGAGTGGGGTTACGCGCAGCCGCGCGGGACCACCGTGCCCGAGGGCGGCGAGGAGGCCGCCGCGGCGGCCGTCGCCGCGTGCCCCAACTCCGCGCTGCGGCTGGTGAAGTGAGATGGGACGCGACCTCTCCGCCCTCTTCGACCCGGTCTCCGTCGCGGTCGTCGGCGCCAGCGACGACCCCGCCAAGTACGGCCACGCCATCGCGGCCCAGGCCCTGCGCGCCGACGGGCGCCGCCCCGTCCACCTGGTCAACCGGCGCGGCGGTACGGTGCTCGGCCGCACCGCGGCACTCAGCCTGAGCGCGCTCGGCGAACCGGTCGACCTCGCCGTGGTCTCGGTGCCCGCCGCCGGCTTCGAGGACGCAGTCGACGAGGCCCTGCGGTGCGGGGCCCGGGCGATCGTCGCCATCACCGCCGGCTTCGCCGAGACCGGCGCCGCCGGCCGGGCCCGCCAGTACGCCGTCGCCGAACGCGTGCGCGCCGCCGGAGCCGTCATGGTCGGCCCCAACTGCCTCGGCATCGCCGACAACACCACCGACCTCTTCCTGGCCTCCGACTCCTTCACCCCCGGCGGAGTCGCCCTGCTCAGTCAGAGCGGCAACCTCGCCCTCGAACTCCAGCTCCGCTTCCACCCGCACGGCCTCGGCTTCTCCCGCTTCGTCTCGCTCGGCAACCAGGCCGACGTCACCCTCGTGGACCTGCTCGCCGACTGCGCCCGGCACGAGGGCACCCGGGCGATCGCCGTCTACGCGGAGGACTTCGGCGACGGGCGCGCCTTCGCCGAGGCCGCCGCCGACGCGGGCAAGCCCGTGGTGCTGCTGACCGCCGGCCGCGGCGACGCCTCCGCGCGCAGCGCCCAGTCGCACACCGGAGCGCTCACCACCTCCGCCGACGTGGTGAGCGCGGCCTGCCGCGACGCCGGCGTGGAACTCGTCGCCACACCACGCGAACTCACCGTCGTGCTCGCCGCGTTGGACGGCGCACGACGCGCGTCGGGCCGGCGGGTCGCGGTCCTCACGGACGGCGGCGGCCACGGTGTCATCGCGGCCGACTCCGTCGAGACGGCGGGTCTGGCCGTGCCCGAACTCGCCGAGCCGACCCGGCAGCGGCTGCGCGAGGCCCTGTGGGAGCAGTCGGCCGTCGCCAACCCGGTCGACCTCGCCGGCATGGGGGAGCAGGACCCCGGCTCGTACGCGGCGACCGTGGCCGCACTGCTCGCGGCCGAGGAGACCGACGCCGTCCTGATGACCGGTTACTTCGGCGGCTACGCCGCGGCCGAAGGCGGACTCGGCGGGGGCGGCAGGGCGCTCGCGGACGGTGAGCAGGAGGCCGCCCGGCTCATCGCGGCACGGCACCGGGCCACCGCGAAGCCGCTCGTGGTGCAGTCGATGTACCCCGAGTCGCCCAGTTGCCGCACCCTCGCCGCGGCGGGCGTCCCGGTCTTCGCCGCCACCGAGGACGCCGCCCGCGCGCTCCTCGCCACGGCACCCGGGACGGCGCACACGGGTGTCACCCCCCTGCCCGTGCCCGCCGCACCCCTGCGGGAGACCGGCTACCTGGAGACCCGCAGGGCACTCGAAGCGGCCGGACTGGCCTTCCCCGCCGCCCGGGAGGTCCGAGACGAGACCCAACTGCTCTCCGCAGCAGCCGAGTTCACCGGACCGTACGTGCTCAAGGCCCTGCACCTGCTGCACAAGTCCGATGCGGGCGGAGTGGCCTTGAACCTGTCCGGCCCCGCCGAACTCCTCGCCGCCTTCCGTCAGATGCACGCCCGTCTGGGCGCCCCCTCATACTCCGTGGAGGCCATGGCGGACCTGTCGGACGGCATCGAGCTGATCGTCGGCGTCAACCGCGATCCGCGCTTCGGGCCGGTGGCCATGGTCGGCCTCGGCGGAGTCCTGGCGGAGGCGCTGCGCGACGTCGCCTTCTCCCTGGCGCCCGTACCCGCGGACCGCGCCGAGTCGCTGCTGCGCGGCCTGCGCACCGCCGCCCTGCTGGACGGCGTGCGCGGCAGGCCGGCCGTGGACGTCGCCGCGGCCGCGGCCGCCGTCGAGACGATCACCACGTTCGCCGCCGAGCACCCCGAGATCGCCGAGATCGAGGTCAACCCCCTCCTCGTACGGCCCCGGGGGGTCCTCGCCCTGGACTCCCGCGCCGTGCTCGCCTGACCGGCCCGGCCCCGCCGGACCACCGGACCGGACCCCCGCCGGCCCGCCCGCCCCCGCACCCCGTCTCCCCGCACCCCGTCTCCCGGAATCCAAGAGGCACCCATGGACCTGCGCTACACCTCCGAACAGGCCGACCTCAAGCGCCGCGCCGCCGAGTACGCCCGGCTGCTGATGCGGTACGAGGACCAGTCCGAGCAGGCCGGCGGACCGCTGCCGCAGCAGCTCGTCACCGAACTGACCCGGGCGGCGATGGACGCCGGCGTCTACGCCATCAACATGCCCGCCGAGTGGGGCGGTGCCGGACTGAGCCTGCTCGACCAGGTCATCGTCGAGGAGGAGTTCGGCAAGGTCACCAACTGCCTGTGGGACATCCCCTGGCGGCCCGCCAACGTCCTCGCCTACGGCGACGAGCGGCAGCGCGAGAAGTACCTGCTGCCCGTGATCCGGGCCGAGAAGTTCGACGCGTTCGCCGTCACGGAGCCGGGCGCCGGTTCCGACCCCTCCTCCGGTACCTCCACCGCCACCCGTACCGAGGGCGGCTGGCTGCTCAACGGCGAGAAGTGGTTCGTCACCTGCGGGGACATAGCCGACTTCCTGCTGGTGCAGGCCGACGCGGGCCCCGAGCGGCTGCCCACCCTGTTCTTCGTCGACAAGGCCGCGCCCGGCGTCGAGATGACCCGGCTGCCCCACTTCATGCACTCCGCGGTCAACGGGCACCCCGAGTTCACCTTCACCGATGTCTTCGTGGCCGACGAGGACGTGCTCGGCGGCGTCGGCAAGGGCTACGAGCTGACGAAGGAGTGGTTCACCGACGAGCGCCTGATGATCGCGGCGCGTACGGTCGGCGCGGCCGAACGGGCCCTGGAGCTGGCCCGGGACTGGGCCGTGGAGCGGCAGCAGTTCGGGGCGCCCATCGCGTCGTACCAGCTGATCCAGGGCATGCTCGCGGACTGCGCCGTGGACATCGCCGTCAACCGCGCCTACACCCACCAGGTCGCCTGGGAGGCGGACCAGCCCGGCACCGACCGCAAGACACTGCACGCCAAGGCCTCCACCGCCAAGCTCGCCGCCAGCGAGGCGGCCGGCCGCGTCGCCGACCGCTGCCTCCAGATCTTCGGAGGCCGCGGCTACGACCGCACCTATCCCGTCGAGCGTATGTACCGCGAGCTGCGCGTCGACCGGATCTGGGAGGGCACCTCCGAGATCCAGCGACTGATCATCGCCAACGAGCTGATCAAGCGCGGCACCAGCGCCCTGGCCCTGCCCACGCACTGACCCCTTCCGAGCCCCGTCGCACCCCACCACCTTCACAGCGAGGACTTCCATGGACTTCCGCCTCACCCCGCGCCAGGTACAGCTCAAGGCCGACGCGCGTGCCCTCACCGACCTCATCGCCGCCCACGAGCTGGAGTGCGAGGAGAACAACGGCCTGCCCGCCGACACTCACGCCAAGATCCGGGACGCCGTCCTCGACGCCGGACTCCAGGCCGTCAACATGCCGGCCGAGTGGGGCGGCGCCGGTCTCACCATCGCCGAACAGGTCACCGTGCAGGAGGAGCTGGGCCGGCTGACGGGCGCCCTGTGGGACATGGTGTGGCGCCCCGCCAACGCCCTGCGCTTCTGCACCCCCGAGCAGCGCGAGCGCTTCCTGATCCCGGTGATCCGCGGCGAGCGCCGCGACTGCTACGCCGTCACCGAACCCGGCGCCGGCTCGGACCCGCAGAACCTGGCCACCACCGCCACCAGGAACGACCGGGGCTGGGTCCTCAACGGCGAGAAGTGGTTCGTCACCGTCGGCGACCACGCCGACTTCATGATCGTCCTCGCCGCCGCCGGCCCGGAGCGCGCCCCGACCCTGTTCCTGGTCGACAAGGACACCCCGGGCATCGAGATGACACGCGTCCCCCGCTTCATGCACACCTTCGTCTACGAGCACCCCGAGTTCACCTTCACCGACGTCCAGGTCGACGAGGACGCCGTGCTCGGCGGCATCGGCGAGGGGTACGACATCACCCGCTCCTGGTTCACCGAGGAGCGCCTGATGATCGCGGCCCGTACCACCGGCGCGGCCGAGCGGGCGCTGGAACTGTCCCGGGACTGGGCCGTGGAGCGGGAGCAGTTCGGGGCGCCCATCGCGTCGTACCAGCTGATCCAGGGCATGCTCGCGGACTGCGCCGTGGACATCGCCGTCAACCGCGCCTACACCCACCAGGTCGCCTGGGAGATCGACCAGGCGCCGGCCGAGGACCGCAAGCGGCTGCACGCCAAGGCGGCCATCGCCAAGCTGTCGGCGAGCGAGGCCTCGGGCCGGGTGATCGACCGGTGCCTCCAGATCCACGGCGGCCGTGGCTACGACCGCTCGTACGCCGTCGAGCGGCTCTACCGCGAGCTGCGCGTGGACCGCATCTGGGAGGGCACCTCCGAGATCCAGCGGCTGATCATCGCCAACGAACTCGTCCGGCGCGGCACCGGGGTCCTG
The DNA here is from genome assembly GCF_016741855.1 of Streptomyces musisoli. Lineage (GTDB taxonomy): Bacteria > Actinomycetota > Actinomycetes > Streptomycetales > Streptomycetaceae > Streptomyces > Streptomyces musisoli. The sequence goes on from NZ_JAERRH010000013.1 coordinate 23,644, forward strand.
GACCTGCCCACCGCCTGACACAACGGCCGACACAGATCGAAGGGAAGCTCGGATGACCGGCATCGAACGCGTCGGAGTCGTCGGCTGCGGCCTGATGGGTGCGGGCATCGCGGAGGTCTGTGCCCGGGCCGGCTTGCCGGTGACCGTGGTGGAACGCGACGCGGAGGCGGCCCGGTCGGGCCGCCTGCGCATCACCCGTTCGCTCGACCGGGCCACCGCGCACGGCCGGCTCACGGCGCAGCGGCGTGACGCCGCCGCCGGCCTGATCACGGTGACCGACCAGCTGGAGGCGCTGCACGACCGCGACCTGGTGGTCGAGGCCGTGGCGGAGGACGAGCGCCTCAAGACCGACGTCTTCACCCGCCTGGACGCCGTCCTCACCGGCGACCACGCCCTCCTGGCGACCAACACCTCCTCCATCCCGGTGATCCGGCTCGCCGCCGCGACCGGCCGCCCCGAACACGTCGTCGGCGTCCACTTCTTCAACCCCGTACCGGTCCTGCGCCTGGTCGAACTCGTCCCCTCCCTGCTCACCTCGGCCGACACCCTGAGCCGGGCGGAGACCTTCGTGACCGGCAGGCTCGGCAAGGACGTCGTACGCACCCGGGACCGGGCCGGATTCGTCGTCAACGCGCTGCTCGTCCCGTACCTGCTGGCCGCCATCCGCATGGTGGAGGCGGGCAGCGCGAGCGTCGAGGACATCGACCGGGGCATGGTCCTCGGCTGCGCGCACCCCCTCGGCCCGCTCGCCCTGACGGACCTGATCGGCCTCGACACCACGCGGGCCATCGCCGAATCGCTGTACGCAGAGTTCCGCGAGCCGCTGTACGCGCCGCCGCCCCTGCTGTCCCGCATGGTGGAGGCGGGCCTGCTGGGGCGGAAGTCCGGGCGCGGCTTCCACGCGTACCCGGCGCGGCCACGGAACGAGACGGCCGTACCCGCGGAGCGGTCGTGAGGGAAAATGGTCTCGGCGTACGATCACCGGACGAGGGGAGCCGCAGGGTGTCGACCAAGGTGCGCAGCACGGCGGAGACGCGCGAGCGCATCCTGACCGCGGCGTGCGAGGTGATCGCCGAGACCGGCTTCGAGAAGATCCGGATGCGCATGGTCGCCGAGAAGGCCGGGGTGTCGACCGCGCTGCTGCACTACCACTTCGACACGCGCGAGAAGCTGTTCACCGAGGCGATGACCCACTCCTTCGCCCACACCGCGCTGGACGCCGAACGCGACGCCGACACCGCGCCCGCGGCGGTCGTCCTCGCCCGCATCCTGCGCAACCTGCTGCCCACCGACCCCGAACTCCAGCAGGACTGGCGGCTGTGGCAGGAACTGTGGGCCCGCGCCCTGCGCGACGAGACGACCCGCGCCTTCGCCGTCGACCTGTACGCCCAGCTCCACGCCTGGGTGGCCGGCGCGGTACGGCGCGGCATCGAGTCGGGCGAGTTCACCCCGACCGACGTGGACGACCTGAGCACCCTCGTGCTCTCCCTCAGCGACGGCTACGGCATCCGCCTGATGCTCCGCGACCCCACCGTCACCCTGGACACGGCCCTCACCTCGATCTGGCGCCATGTCGCCGGCACCCTCGGCCTGCCGGAGGCGTTGCCGGAGCCGTAGCAGCGCAGCGGACCGGAACTCCCCCCGGGGCGCGACCTGCCGCGGCTACGCCTCGCGGTCGGCCACCCCGAGATTTCCGCACGCGGCGCCCGAGGCTTCAATGCGTACTACAGTTACCGCTGTGCGGTGCGTCACACTCCGTCGTGCGACAGGCAGAGGGGGCGGAAGCGTGTACGTGCCGCTTGAGTATGCCTGTGGGGGGTTACGTGCAAGAAATGATCAAGGGCTCCAACGTGACGCTGGCAGCCCTGAGCGACAACGTCGGATCCGTCATCGTCGGTCTGGGCTGGGGGAGTCCGACCGGCGAGGGCGACGCGGACGTGTCCGTCCTGCTGCTGAACGCCGACGGCAAAGTGCGCAGCGACGGCGACTTCTACTTCTACAACAATCCGGTGGCCGCCGACGGAAGCGTGCAGTTGCTGGGTAAGACGCCTACGGCGGACGGGAACGAGGACCGGATCAGCTTCGACCTGACCGTCGTCCCGGACGACGTCGACCGGATGGTCGTGGCCGCCAGCCGGTACGAGGGGGCGCGCTTCGGAGAACTGGAGCACGTGCGGCTGTCGTTGGCCGACGGCGCCGGCGAGAACCTGCTCCGCTTCGTCATCGAGGATGCGGACTCCGTCAGCGCGGTCATCTTCGGCGAGCTGTACCGGCGTGGAGAGGAGTGGAAGTTCCGCGCTGTCGGCCAGGGCTACGACACCGGTCTCGTCGGTCTGGCGACGGATTTCGGCGTCGACATCGAGGATGACGCGGCGGCCGTCGAGGCGCAGGACGACTCGGCGGACGACGAGCGGACGGACGCGGCGGCCGCCGCTGCGGACGAGCCGGTTCCGCAGGGAACGCTGCGGGCCGTTCCGTCCCCCCGTCGCCCGGGCGACGAGGGCGGCCCGCGCAAGGCCGCCACGCGGCCGCGTACCGCGAAGAAGAAGGTCACGCTGCCCAAGGAGGCCGGAAGGACCCTGGCGGAGAACGAGTCCTGGAAGGCGGCCCGGCTCTTCCCGGTGTCCGCCCTGAAGAGCGACCGGGACCGTGAGATGCGTGCGACGTCCGTCCTGCTGGCGGTGATGGCGCAGGTGCCCGAATTCGGCAGGAGACTGACCGCGGCCTTCGGGGCGCCGGCCGGCCGCATGGAGACCTTCACCGAGGTCTCGCTGCCCCACGGGGACACACCGCGACGTCCCGACGGTGTGATCCGTGTCGAGCGCGCCGGAAAGCTGTGGACGGCCCTCGTCGAGACGAAGACCAACGGCAACGCGCTGAAGTCCGACCAGGTGCAGGCGTACATGGACATCGCCGCGCGCCGTGGGTACGAAGCCGTGATCACGCTGTCCAACGACGTCGCTCTGGAGGGCAGCCCGCTGGTCGACGTCAAGATCGACGGGCGTCGCAAGCACAAGGTGGCGCTCCGGCACCTCTCGTGGGCGGAGGTCGCCCACCAGGCGCAGATGCTGATCCGGCACGAGGGTGTCGGCAACGGTGCGCACGCCTGGCTCCTCCAGGAACTGCTCCACTATCTGCAACACGAGAACTCCGGCTGCCACGGCTTCCAGAACATGGGCCGCGCCTGGGTTCCGGTGCGCAACGGGATCGACGACGAAACCCTGTGCCAGGGAGACCCGCGCGCCCTGGAGGTCGTCGAGAGCTGGGAGCGGCTCATCCGGCAGGTGTGCCTCGGGCTCGGCGGGGAGCTGGGGCAGAAGGTACTGCCCGTGCAGCGCGTCAAGCGGGGAACGGATCCGGGAGAGCTCCGGAGCCGTCTCGCCGATCAGCTCTGCCTGGACGGAAAGCTGCAGGCCGAGCTGCGGATCGAGGGAACGCCCGGCATCCTGGCGGTCGGCGCGGATCTGCGCACGGGACGACTGCGCACCTCCATCGAGGTACCGGCCCCCGAACAGGGCTACCCCCTCTCCTGGGCCAAGCGGCTCGTGCGTCGCCTGGCGGAGGCACCGGCCGACCTCCACATCGAGACCCTTGTCGAGGGGGAGTCGGCTGGTCCCCGGGGCACGCTGGAACGGCTGCGGCCCGAACCGGCGGACATGCTGCCCAGGGACGGCGCGCGCATCACCGGTTTCCGCCTTTCCTTGCTCAAGGGAATGGGCAGCAGCCGCGGCAACGCCGAATCCGGCTTCATCCGCAGCGTCGACCACGCGGTCCTCCGCTTTTACACGACCGTGGTGGCCCACGTGGACCGGGTGACACCCCGCCGGACACCTGCGAAGGAAGGCGCCGCGGCGACCGGATGAGCATCGCCGATCACCTTCGCGGCAGGGCCGCGGGCGGGCGGAACGCCGCCCCGGGAGAGTGGCCGACCGGCCGGCCGTAGCCGGCGGCGTTCATCGTGTCCCCGAACCGGCTCCCGCTCGGTCCCACGCGCTCATGGTGGGGAGCCGAGCGGGAATCCGGCCGGCCTGGGCTGCCGTGGGCCGGGGCCGTGCGGTATGCCGGGGCGATTGGGGGTGAGGCATGGCGTTCGGGTTTGCCGGGGGTGTCGGTGTCGCCGGATGCGGCCGGCCCGTTCTCATGGGCCGCTGTCCTCCGGCAGGTCCGCCGCCGACTCCTTTGGGGTGAGGTCCGGTCGCAGGCGGAGCCAGGACGGCTGGCGGAGCATTCCGTTGCGGGTCCGGGTGCTGTAACCGACCTCGCCCACCAGCCGGGGCAGGACCCAGCGCGCCTCCGCGATCCGCGGCACCGGCTCGAAGGGGCACCGGTCGCTCGCCGCGTCCCGGAGCAGCCCCGCCAGCCGGGTGCGTTCCGCCTCGCTCCAGCCGGTGCCGACCCCGCCGACGTACCGCAGCCGGCCCTCCGCGTCGCGCTGGCCGACCAGTACCGCTCCGGGCAGCCCGGTCAGCCTGCCCTTGCCGGGCAGCCAGCCGCCGACGATCACGTCCTCGGCGCGCATGTTCCGGATCTTGATCCAGGCGCGGGAGCGGACCCCGGGCTCGTACACCGAGTCCAGCCGCTTGCACACGAGGCCCTCCAGGCCGTGCTCTCGGGTGGCGCGCAGCGCCTCGGCGCCGTGTCCGGTCACGGCGCCCGGCGTCGACCAGTACGGCCCGGCCAGGTCCAGCTCCTCCAGCCGGGCCCGTCGCCGCACATACGGCAGCCTCACCAGCGACTCCGCGAGGTACGGCACGTCGAACAGCACCAGATGCACCGGCACCTGGGCGGCCCGGCGTGCCGCCCGCGCGGGGGCGTGCGCGAGGCCCATGCGGCTCTGCAGCAGCTGGAAGTCGGCCCGTCCGTGCCGGTCCAGGGCCAGCACCTCGCCGTCCAGCACGGCGGGCGTCGCCCCCAGGGCGGCGCCCAGCGGCCGGAGTTCCGGATACGCCGCGGTGATCACCTCACCGGAGCGGGCGCGCAGCAGGACGGTCCCGTCGCCCGGCAGATAGGCCATCACCCGCTGGCCGTCCTGCTTGGTCTCGTACGCCCACCGCGCGTCCTGGGTGGCGGGCGGCAGGCTGCCGGGGGTGGCGAGCATCGGCGCGATGAGGGGCAGGGGCACGGCGGTCACGGCAGAAGGTCTCGACCGGCACCGCCGCCCTCACGCGCCTTTCACCCCCGGTTCCCCTGAACGGGCCCGCGGGACGGAGGGGATCTACGGGGGCACGTCCGGTCACAGGGGAGCGCGCGTCCGCCGGGAGAGGGCGCGTCCGATCGAGGTCAGCGGGGCGGTCTGACCCATCCCAGGGACCGTTCGACGGCCCGCTGCCAGTTGTCGTACTCCGCCGCCCGCCGCTCGGGGTCCATGTCGGGCAACCACTGGGCGGCCCGGTGCCAGTTGCGGCGCAGCACCTCCAGGTCGGGCCAGTAGCCGGCGGCGAGCCCGGCCGCGTAGGCGGCGCCGAGGGAGACCGTCTCGGCGACCATGGGACGCACCACGGGCACGTCGAGCACGTCGGCGACGAACTGCATGAGCAGGTTGTCCGCGGTCATGCCCCCGTCCACCTTGAGCTGCTGGAGGGAGACCGAGGAGTCGGCGTTCATCGCGTCGACGACCTCCCTGGTCTGCCACCCCGTGGCCTCCAGGACGGCACGTGCCAGATGCCCCTTGGTGATGTACGAGGTGAGGCCGACGATGACCCCGCGTGCGTCACTGCGCCAGCGTGGCGCGAACAGGCCCGAGAAGGCGGGGACGATGTAGCAGCCGCCGTTGTCCTCGACCGTGCGCGCGAGCGTCTCGATCTCCGGGGCGCTGTTGATCAGGCCGAGGCGGTCACGGAACCACTGGACGAGGGCGCCGGTGATGGCGATCGACCCCTCCAGGGCGTAGGCCGGCGGCTGGTCGCCGATCTTGTAGGCGACGGTCGTGAGCAGTCCGTGCCGGGACCGTACGACGTCGGTGCCCGTGTTCAGCAGCAGGAAGCTGCCCGTTCCATAGGTGCACTTGGCCTCGCCCGGGGAGAAGCAGGTCTGGCCGAAGAGGGCGGCCTGCTGGTCGCCGAGGGCGGCCGTGATGGAGACGCCCGGCAGCAGCGACCGGGCCTCGCCGTACAGCTCCGCGGACGACCGGATCTCGGGCAGCATCGAGCGGGGCACCCCGAAGAAGTCCAGCAGCTCGTCGTCCCAGGCGAGCGTGTGGATGTTCATCAGCATCGTGCGGCTGGCGTTGGTGGCGTCGGTGATGTGCAGCCCGCTGTCGGCGCCCCCGGTGAGGTTCCAGATCAGCCAGCTCTCCATCGTGCCGAACAGCACCTCGCCGTCCTTGGCGCGCTGCTCGACCCCCTTGACGTGGTCGAACAGCCACCGGATCCGCAGCGCGGAGAAGTAGGTCGAGGGCGGCAGTGCGCACCGCTCCAAAAAGAACTCCTCCCCGGGGCGTTCCATGAGGTCCTCGACCAGCGGCGCCGTGCGGGTGTCCTGCCAGACGATCGCGCGGCCCAGCGGGACGCCGGTCCGCCGGTCCCAGAGCACGGTCGTCTCGCGCTGGTTGGCCATGCCGATGGCGGCGACCTTCCCCGAGTCGACACCGGCGTCGGACAGGGCCTCGGGCAGGACGCGCCGCAGGTTCTGCCAGATCTCGACGGCGTCGTGTTCGACCCAGCCGGGCCGGGGGAAATGCTGCTGGTGCTCCCTCTGCGCGACCGAGACGAGCCGCCCGCGGTGGTCGAACAGGATGCATCGGGTCGAGTTGGTGCCCTGATCGACGGACATCACGTACCTTTCAACCATGATCGGGTCTGCCTTCCGTCGGATCGAGGGGCGGCTGTCCTGACCTACCAGCGGGCGGCTCCCAGGTCTCTGGAGATCGCCCGGGCGGCTTCACGGATCAGGCTGATCAGACCGGTACGGGGATGGTTCTGGCTGTCGCAGATCCGCTCGACCGGCCCGGACAGCCCGATGGCGCCGACGACGAGGCCGCCGTGCCCCCGGATCGGCGCGGCGAGCCCGGCCTCGCCCATGCTCATCTCCTGGACCTCGGCGGCCCACCCGACCTCCCGGACCGCGGCGAGCGCCCGGGCGAGCCGCTCGGGGTCGACCAGGGTGTGCCGGGTGTACGCCTCCAGCCCCGGTTCCCGGTCCGGTTCCGTGGCCGCGGTCCCGTAGGCCAGGAGCACCTTGCCGAGCGAGGAGGCGTGCAGGGGCAGCAGCGAGCCCACGTCCAGGGTCTGGAAGGTGTCGTCGGGCCGGAACACGTGGTGGACGATGAGGACGCTGCCCTCCAGCGGCGTGCCCAGGCGTACCGCCTCCCCGCTGCGGGCGGCCAGCGCGTCGGCCCAGTTGAGGGACCGCGAGCGCAGCTCGTTCACGTCCAGGTAGCTGGTGCCGAGATGCAGCAGGGCGGCGCCGAGCTGGTACTTTCCGGTCGCCGCGTCCTGCTCCACGAAGTCCACGTGCTGGAGCGTGCGCAGGATGCCGTGGGCGGTGCCCTTCGCCAGCCCGAGCGAGGCCGCCACCTCGCCGAGCCCGAGTCGGCGGGGCCCGCCGGCGAGCAGACGCAGAATCGCCGCCGCCCGTTCGATCGACTGGACTGGGCCGGCCATGAAGCGAGCCTATTACCGGTACGGACTGTTCGCCCTGCGGGGCCGGAGGACGTCTTGGCGCCGGAGCGTTCGACAATGCCGACCGCTGTTCATTGACCCGCCCCGATATGTCTCCATAACTTGCTCTAAGGCCCGGAACGCGCCGAGACCGATGCCGGACTCGGCGGTACACACCATCGGGAGAGAAACATGGTGGCACAGCTCAACACGCTGCTTCGGACGGCATACGAACACGTGTGTCCGGTGCCGCCCGTCGCCGGTGCCGTCTCGGCCGTGCGCCGGCGGGTGGCGGCGCTCCTGGCCGACTGGAGCGTGTGCCCGGACATCGCCGAGGACGCGATGCTCGTGGTGTCGGAGCTCGTCACCAACGCGATCGTGCACGCTCGGCCGCCGGCCGAGCTGCGGCTGTCGTGGGTGCGTGGCGACGGCTGCCGCAATCTGCGCATCGAGGTGACCGACGCGGGGGCGGCGCTGGCGGCGGGTGCGTCGCTGGTCGGGATCGACCCCGACGAGCACGGCCGGGGCGAGGCGATCGTGCACGCCCTGGCGGTGCGGCACGGCATACACGTCCACCCCGGTGGGGTCACCCGCTGGGCCGAACTGGGCACGATCTGAGACGGGGCCTGAACCCGAACGCAGCCGGTACCCGGGCCGACCCCGGACCGTCACCCCGAAGACCGTGCCCCCAAGCCACGCCTCCGCCTCTGACGCCGTGGTCCGAAGCCACTCCTCCCACCCTTACGCCGTGATGCGATGCCACGCCTCCGGCCTTTGCGCAGTGGTCCGAAGCCATGTGCTTCCCGCTCTTGTACGGGGTGTGAAGCCACGCCTCTGTGAGCCGAGGCGCGCGGCCTGACCGTCGTCAATCCGAAGCCAGGGTCCTCAGCCCGGACGCTGTGCTCCGATGCCATGCCTGCGCCCTTTACGCCGTGATGCGATGCCACGCCTCCGGCCTTTGCGCAGTGGTCCGAGCCATGCTTCCCGCTCTGGCGCCGTGGTGAGAGGCCACGTCTCCGCCAGTCAGGCCCGTGGCCCAGGTGTCCAGGTGTCGTGGTCGGGAGTCAGGCCCGCGGCGCCGTCGTCGCGGTCTGTGCCGCTGTCTTCCGTCCGGACGGAACGGCGACCCGCTCCTCCTCGGTCCGCTTGCGCAGCAGGAGCAGGGCGGCGTCGTCATGCAGGCGGCCGCCCACGTGCGCCAGCAGTTCGTCATGGAGCGCGGTGAGCGTGCGGGCCGGCTCGTCGGACGCATGGCGAGCCACGCCGTCGGCCAGTGGATAGAACTCCCGCGCGCGGTCGCGGGCCTCGATGACCCCGTCGGTGTAGAGCAGCAGCTGGTCTCCCGCCGCGAGCGGCAGACGCTGGAGGCCGGGAGACTGCCCCGAAAGGGCCCGCAGCCCGAGGGGCGGAGTGTGCTGCGCCGGCTCCACCGGCCGGACCTCTCCGGACGCGGAGATCAGCAGCGGAGGCGCGTGTCCGCAGTTGACGATCTCCAGGTGCCCCGCCTCGGTGTGTCCGGCCACCACGGCCGTGACGAAGTCGTCCGGGCCGAGATTGCGCGCCAGGCTCCGCTCGATCCTCCCGACGACGGCGAGCAGATCGGGCTCGTCGTAGGCGGCCTCGCGGAACACGCCGAGCACGAGTGCGGCGGTCCCCACGGCGGGCAGCCCCTTGCCGCGCACATCGCCGACGATCAGCCGGACGCCGTGCGGGGTGGGCACCAGGGCGTACAGGTCCCCGCCGATCCGGGCCTCCGCGGCGGCGGCGCTGTAGCGGACGGCCACCTGGAACGGTCCGACGGTCTCCGGGACGGGCTGGAGCAGCGCCTGCTGGGCCGCCTCGGCGACCGAGCGTACGGCGGCGAGAACCCGTTCACGACGGCCCCGCATCGCGCTGGCCAGGCAGCTCGCCGCGGTGACGGCCAGCAGGGCGGACACCACGGCCGTCGGCTCGCGTGCGGGAACCGCGTGCCCGATGCTCAGCGCCGTGCCCATCAGCGCGGCGAGGAGACCGGCGCAGATGACACCGCGCGGCCCGTTGGTGGCGGCGGCCAGCGCGGGGCCGGCCGCCAGCAGCGGCAGCCAGGGCACCCCCGCCTGCGTGGCGACGTCGACGAAGACGACGACGGCGACGACCAGAACGGGCAGCAGCGGCATCCCCGCGGTCAGCCGTGCGGTGACACGTCGGCAGGCCTGCTCGAGGGCGCTCGCGATCCGCTTCCTGGACAGCCGCATGGGCGCGTGGTCGCCACCCTGGTGTCGAGCCTGGGTCATGTCTCGTCCGCTGTCCTCGCCTGTAGGGGGTGCACACCCGGAATGTCTGTTTCATCCAGGAAACGGGCCGGGTGAAGGTGGCCACAAGGAGCGGATTTTCAGATAGTGAGCGAGAGCCCCCTGGTCACTCGGTCGGCGATCGGCAGGAGCCGGGCCCGGATCTCCGGCAGCCGGTCCCGCCGCTCCACCGGCAGGGAGACGCCGAGTGCGCCGGGCGTGTCCCCGCGGTAGACGGGCACGGCGACGCAGACGGTTCCGAGCGAGTACTCCTCCAGATCCGTGACGGCCGGTGCCAGGGGCGGCGCGTCGAGCCTGCGGAGCAGTTCCGGAAGGCTCGTGATGGTCCGGGGCGTGAGGTCGGCCAGGTGGTGCCTGGAGAGGTAGTCCCGGCGGGCGTCCTCGTGCAGCTCGCGCAGCACGGACTTGCCCAGCGCGGTGGCGTGTCCGGCGTCCTCGAAGCCCACCCAGAGATCCACCCGTGGCGTACGGGGGCCGTCGACGATATCGGCGACCCTGATCTCGCCGTCCTCGTAGAAGGTGAGGTAGGTGGCGGTGGACAGTTCGTCCCGCAGGGCGGCCAGCGCCGGGCGTATCCGGCTGAGCAGCGTCTGCGCGTGTCCCGCCGTGTGCAGGGAGTTCACGCGGTCGCCCAGGATGAAGCCGCCGTCGTCCAGCTTCCGCACGTATCCGTCGTGCAGCAGGGTGCGCAGCAGGTGGTAGGCGGTGGCCAGGGGCAGCTCCGTCTCACGCGCGAGCTGTTTCGCCGGCGCGCCGTTCTCGTGCGCACTCACCGCCTCCAGCAACCGGAGGGCCCGCTGCACGGATGTGATGAGGGTGGGGCCTTCCTGAGCGCCCATGAGACCAGGTTGCCCCGGGCGGCTGGCCCCGGCAAGGCAGGGACGGGCGCGTTTCCGGCCACGGGCGGGGGAGTCGCGCCGGCGCACGGCGGGGCACGTCGGCCGCAGGGTGCCCGGCCGCGGTGTGCCCGGCCGAAGAGTGCCCGGCCGAAAGGTGCCGGGCCGCAGGGTGCCCGGCCGAAGAGAGTGCGGGGCCGAGAGGTGCGGGGCCGAGAGGGGCCGGGTCGAAAGGTGCCGGCCGGGCCGGGCGGCCCGGCCGTCGTCAGTGGCGCGTGGTGGCGATGCTCACCGCGTTGGCCACCACCACCGCCCCGATGCCCGCCCACTCCGCGCCGCCGAGGCCCTGCCCGAGGATCACCCAGCCGACGACGGCCGCCAGCACCGGGTTGACGCTCATGAACAGGCCGAACGTCTGGGCCGGCACATGCCGCAGCGTCAGCAGGTCGGTCAGGTACGGCACGGCGGAGGAGAGGAGACCGGCGGCCACGGCACACAGGACGGCCCCGGCCGTCGGGGGATGGGCGAGCGCGACGGCGACGCCGGCGGGCAGGAAGGCCAGGGCGGACACGGCCGAGGCGGCCGCCGCGCCCTGCGCCCCGGGGATGCGCCGCCCGACGACCCGGTTGAGCAGGATGTACGAGGCCCAGCAGCAGGCGGCGACCAGGCCGAGGGCCATCCCGGCGTAGTCGGCGGAGGGCCGCGGACGCATCAGGACGACGACCCCGACGGCGGCCAGCACCGCGCACCCGGCGTCCAGCCGGCGCCGTGAGGCGGCCAGCGCGATCGTGAGCGGCCCCAGGAACTCCAGGGTGACGGCGAGCCCCAGCCCGATCCGGGCGACGGCGCTGTACAGGGTGAGGTTCATCGTGCCGAACACCCCGCCGAGCAGCAGCACCGGCCACCACTGCGGCCACGCGAAGGCCCGCAGCCTGGGCCGGGCGACGATGAGCAGGACGAGTGCGGCGACGTACTGCCGTACCGCCACCACGCCGAGCGGGCCGAGGACGGGGAAGGCCAGTGCGCCGACGGCGGCGCCGGTCTGGTTGGACAGGCCGCTGCCGGCCATGGCGGCCACCGCGGCCCGCCGCCGGGGCGAGCGCGCCGGCGTGGTGGCCGCCGCGGTCCCGGCCGCGGCCGGGCGCTCGAGAACTCGTCGCATGCGAGACATCGTGCGCCCGCTCCGCTCTTGCGGAAAATGCATACGGCAGTCGATCTATACGATCAGCGTATGGACGACATCGATCTCCGGCAGCTGCGCTGTCTCGTGGCCATCGTGGACGAGGGCACGTTCACCGACGCGGCGATCGCGCTCGGCGTCTCCCAGGCCGCCGTCTCCCGCGGCCTCGCCTCCCTGGAGGGGGCCCTCGGGGTACGGCTCCTGCGGCGCACCTCCCGCGAGGTGACCCTCACCGCGACCGGTGTGCGCGTGCTGGCCCAGGCCCGGCGGGTGCTCGCGGACGTGTCCGACCTGGTCCTGGAGGCCGCCTCGGGGCACACCCGGCTGCGCGTGGGCTACGCCTGGTCGGCGCTGGGCCGGCATACGGTCGCCTTCCAGCGGCGCTGGAGCGCGGCGCACGGGGACACCGATCTGTACCTGGTCCGGGTCAACTCGCCGTCCGCCGGGCTCGCCGAGGGCGCCTGCGATCTCGCCGTCGTGCGCAGGCCGCCGGACGACCGGCGTTTCGGCACCGCCATCGTCGGGCTGGAGCGGCGGCTGTGCGCGCTCGCGGCCGACGACCCCCTCGCCCGGCGCCGCTCCGTACGGCTCGCCGACCTCACCGACCGGGTCCTGTTCGTGGACCGCCGGACCGGCACGGCCACCCCGGAACTGTGGCCGGCGGACGCCCGTCCGGCCGTCGAGGAGACGCACGACGTCGACGACTGGCTGACGGTCATCGCCGCCGGCCGCGGTTTCGGGGTGACGGCCGAGGCGACCGCGTACCAGTACCCGCGGCCCGGCGTCGTCTACCGGCCGGTCCGTGACGCCGAACCCGTCGCCGTCCGCCTCGCCTGGTGGCGCGACGACCCGCATCCGGCGCTCCGGGCGGTGCGCGAACTGCTCACCGAGCTGTACCGGACGAGCTGACACAGCGCTCGGCAGGGGACTCTCGCACACCCCGCAAGGACCCGTACAACGACGACCACCCCACCGCCGCCCACCGGGTGGGCTCCGCATCCCCGACCGGGAGGCCGAGCCACCGGGCGGGCTCCGCCTCCGTCGGACCGGAGGCCGACGTCGGACCGGAGGCCGACGTCGCCCCGGAGGCCGACGTCGACCACCTGTTCCTCCAGGCCGCCGTCGACCGGCCCGAGGTGAGCGGCCGGCAGAACGGGGGGCAACGTCTCCGCCGGGTGGGCCCGTTCGTCGTCGAGCGGGGGTTGTGGCCCGGCCGCCCCGCGGGCGGCCCGGTGGATTCGGTGCGGACGGCCGCGGCCGCGCAACCGTCAAGTAATATCCGGCGCCAGGCCACCAGAGGAGGAACCGTGCCCCGGTCCGAACGCTCACCCCTGCTGCTCGCCGGCTTACTGGCCGGTATGGGGGTCGCCCACTTCGCCGCCCCCCGGCCCTTCGACGCGATCATCCCCCGCCGGCTGCCCGGTTCGCCCCGCGCCTGGACGTACGCCAGCGGCGCCGTCGAGCTGGCCCTGGCAGCCGGGATCGCGGCCCCGCGCACACGTGCGTCGGCAGCGAAGGCGGCAGCCGCCTTCTTCGTCGGCGTGTTCCCGGCGAACGTCCAGATGGCCGCGGACTGGCGCCACCGGCCGGCCCCGCTCCGGGCGGCGGCCCTCGCCCGGCTGCCCCTCCAGCTGCCCCTCGTGCTGTGGGCGCGCGGAGTGGCGCGGAACGGAAAGGGACTGTCGTGACCGAGCGGATCGCTCCCGGGGACAAGATCGAGGACTTCGCGCTGGCCGACGAGACCGGCACCACCCGCCGGCTCACCGACCTGCTGGCCGACGGTCCGGTCGTCCTCTTCTTCTACCCCGCGGCCCTCAGTCCCGGCTGCACCGCCGAGGCCTGTCATTTCCGCGATCTCGCCGCCGAGTTCGCCGCCGTCGGCGCCCGGCCCGTCGGGATCAGCGGGGACACCGTCGACAAGCAGCAGGAGTTCGCCGGCCGGCACGGCCTCGGCATGCCGCTGCTCTCCGACCCCGACGGCACGGTCCGGGAACGGTTCGGGGTCAAGCGCGGCTTCACCCTGGTCCCGACCAAGCGCGTCACCTTCGTGATCGCCCAGGACCGGACCGTCCTGGAGATCGTCCGCAGTGAGCTGCGCATGAACACCCACGCCGACCGGGCCCTCGCCGCTCTCCGCGCGCACCGGGGGTGAGCGGGGGTCCCGCGGGTTGATGCGCCGAGTCAATCGGAACATCCTGGGGCATATGGAGCCTGACGCCGCCGTGGCGGTCCTCGATGCGCTGGGCAGGGTGACCGGGTGGAGCGACGGCGCCCGGCTGCTCACCGGTCACGCGGCCGGGGACGTCGTGGGCCGGCCGGCGGCGGACCTGCTGGCGGAGGAGCCGGCCGACGGCACGCTCCTCGCGCGCTCCGGGACCATCGCCCTGCGCCACCGTGACGGCCACCGGATCGAGCTGGCCGTCACCGCCTGCGCGGTCACCGACGCCGACGGGATCCCCGCCGGCTATGTCGTCACGGCCGACCCGCCCGGCTGCACCCTGGCCGCCCAGGCCTTCGAGCAGGCGTCCATGTCCATGTCCGTCTTCGACCTCCGGCAGCGCTACCTCCGCGTGAACGACGCCGCCTGCAAGGTGATGGGCGTCTCCGAGGCCTCGCTGAGCGGCCGCTTCTTCCCCGACACCGTGGGCGAGGCCGACTACCACCAGGGCTTCCTGCGCCATCTGCGCGAGGTCGCCGAGACCGGCCGGCCCGTACGCTACGAGAGCTTCGCCGGGGCCCCCACCCTGAACCGCGAACACCTCTGGAGCATCGAGATGTGGCCGCTGCGCGCCGGCTCCGGGGAGCTGACCGCGGTCGGAATCGCCGCCTTCGACAACACCGAGCAGTACTGGGCCCGGCGCCGTCTCGCCCTGCTCAACGAGGCCACCACCCGCATCGGCACCACGCTGGACGTCGTTCGCACCGCCGAGGAACTGATCGGACTCCTCGTCCCTAGGTACGCCGACTTCGCCAGCATCGACCTGCTGGACTGGGTGCTCGGCGCGGAGGAGCCGCCGGCCCTCCCGGACGGCGTCGAGATGCGCCGTGTCGCCCACGGCTCCACCCGGGCCGGCGACCCCGGCTCGGCCGTGAGCATCGGCGAGACACACGTCTACAAGCCGACCCTGCCGCCGGCCCGTGCCCTGCACGAAGGGCACGCGGTGGTCTGCCAGGCCGGTGAGCCCGAGTTCGTCGAGTGGCTCGCGGAACGCAACGTGCGCTCGCCCGGGGGAAGCTCCCACCGGGAGGGCGCCCACTCCATGATCGCGGTGCCGCTCCGGGCCCGCGGCACCACCCTGGGCGTCGCGGTCTGCGTCCGCATGGCCCACCCAGACGACTACGGCCCCGACGACGC
Organism: Streptomyces musisoli; assembly: GCF_016741855.1. Classification (GTDB taxonomy): domain Bacteria; phylum Actinomycetota; class Actinomycetes; order Streptomycetales; family Streptomycetaceae; genus Streptomyces; species Streptomyces musisoli. The sequence continues at coordinate 38,904 of NZ_JAERRH010000013.1, forward strand.
CGCCTTCGCGGAGGAACTCGCCAGCCGCGCCGCCGTCTGCGTCGACAACGCCCGCCGCTTCGCCCGCGAACGCTCCACCGCCCTGGCCCTCCAGCACAGCCTGCTCCCGCGCGGACTGCCCGGACAGGCCGCGGTCGAGGTGGCCCACCGCTATCTGCCGTGCGGATCACTGGCCGGCATCGGCGGCGACTGGTTCGACGTCATCCCGCTCTCCGGCGGCCGGGTCGCCCTGGTCGTCGGCGACGTGGTGGGCCACGGCATCCAGTCCTCGGCGACCATGGGCCGGCTGCGGACGGCCGTGCGCACCCTCGCCGACGTCGACCTGGCCCCCGACGAACTCCTCACCCACCTCGACGACCTGGTCACGCACCTCGCCGCCGACGGCAGCGGAGAGGAGGTCGCCGAACTCGGCGCGACCTGCCTGTACACCGTCTACGATCCCGTCGCCCGCCGCCTCTCCGTGGCCGGCGCCGGTCATCCGGCCCCCGCCGTCATCCTGCCCGGCGGCACCGCCGAACTCCTTCCCATGACCGCCGGGCCGCCGCTCGGCGTCGGCGGGCTGCCGTTCGAGGCCCTGGAACTCGAACTGCCCGAGGGCACCGTCGTCGCCCTCTTCACCGACGGCCTGATGGACTACCGCGACCGGGACCTGGACGGCGCCGCCGAGGAACTGCTCCGGGTCTTCGCCGCCCCCGCCGACTCCCTCGAAGCCCTCTGCGACAACGTCCTGAAGGCCGTCCTGCCCGCCCAGCCCTGCGACGACGTCGCGCTGCTCCTCGCCCGCACCCGGGCCCTCGGCGCCGACCGCGTCGCCACCTGGGACGTCCCGCCCGACCCCGCCCGGGTCGCCGTCGTCCGGCAGGCGGCCACCGAGCAACTGGCCGCCTGGGGACTGGCGGAGACCTCCTTCGTCACCGAACTCGTCGTCAGCGAACTCGTCACCAACGCCATCCGCTACGGCGAACCGCCCATCCAGCTGCGCCTGATCCGCGACCGGGCCCTCATCTGCGAGGTGTCCGACGCCAGTTCCACCTCCCCGCACCTGCGCCGGGCGCACGTCTACGACGAGGGCGGCCGGGGACTGCTCCTCGTCGCCCAGCTCACCCAGCGCTGGGGAAGCCGGCAGACCGCAGCGGGCAAGACCATCTGGGCCGAACAGCCGCTGCCCGGCGCCTGACCACCGAAACGGGCGGTGTCACCCCTGTCCGGCGTCGGCGGCGGCCTGCGCCAGCGTGCGCCCGGTGCGCACCGAGCGGGCCCGCCGGGGATCGGGTGTGCCGTGCCCGGCCGACCGCGCCGGCCCCTTGCGCACCAGCAGCCAGGCGTCCTCCTCGTCCGAGCCGCCGCGGAAGCGCGTGAGGGCGTACTCACCGTGCAGCTTGGTGCCGTGCAGCCGGAACGTGGCATGCCCGCGCTCCAGGGACTCGGCGAAGTCCACCGGGCGCCCCCTGCGGTCATGGCTGAGCGGCTCGTACGTGCCGCGGTCCCAGACGATCACGGTGCCGCCGCCGTACTCGCCCTTCGGGATGGTGCCCTCGAAGTCCTCGTACTCCAGCGGATGGTCCTCCGTCGGCACCGCCAGCCGCTTGTCCGCCGGATCGCCGGACGGGCCCTTGGGGACCGACCAGGACTTCAGGACGTCGTCGACCTGGAGCCGGAAGTCGAAGTGCATCCGGCGCGCGTCGTGGATCTGCACCACGAACCGTGGCCGGTCGCCGCCGGCCGCGGGCGCCTGCCCCGAGGGCTCGCGGGTCCGCCCGAAATCGCGCTTGCCGCGGTACGTCCGCAGCCGGTCCTCCGCTGCCACGTGCGGCTCCTTCCCTGCGTCCGCCTCACGCGCCCCCGGGTACCCGGACCCGGCCGGTTCAGCCCGCGACGCCGTCCGGTCCGCCGCCGCGCGCAGCACCGCGACCCGCCCGGCCCGGCCCCACGGCGGACCGAAGGCGCGCCGAGACCGTTCCGCCCTGCGGCGGTGACACCACCTGGGCCAACCCGGCCGCCGCCTACCGAGTGGTGACCTGGAGTTTTCCGCCGCCGGGCCGCCACCCCAGGGCCGGGCCCAGTCGCTCGGCCATGTCCGTGAGGATCTGCTCGTAGTCCTCGTGCCCGAAGGTGAACGGCAGCGCGAACGCCACCTCCTCGACCTCGCGGAAAGCGGCGTGCGCCCGCAGCCGCTCGGCCAGTTCCGCCGAGGTGCCGACCAGGTCCGGCGCGAACAGCAGTCGCGCCGGGCCCTGGGGGGAGGCCGTACGGGGCAGCCGCTCGGCCGCGTACCGCGCGTACCGGGCCCGCTGCTCGGCGCTCGCGGAGTCCGTCGGGATCACGACCAGCCCCTGCGAGACCCGGGCCGCCTCGCCGTCGGGGTGGTGCGCGCGGAACTCCCGGATGTGGGACAGCTGGATCTCGGCGAAGTCCGGCGGCCCCTCCGGCTGCTCCGCCTTGACGACGCTGCTGGTCAGGAAGTTCATCCCGTGCTCGCCGGCCCAGCGCGCCGAGCCCAGGCTGCCACCGCCGTACCACAGTCTCCGCCCGAGGCCGGGGGAATGCGGCTGGACGACGTCCGAGAACGTCTCGAACCCCTCGGTACCGCTGAAGTCGGTGGCGGGCTTGCCGCGCACCAGGTCCAGCAGCCGTCGTACCCGTCCGTAACCAAAGTCCTCCGCGTCGGCGGTGTCCGGGTAGAGGGCGTCCTTGACGTGTGCGTAGTGCATCGGCGGGCCCACGCTGACGCCCGGGTTGAGCCTGCCGCCGGACAGGACGTCGACGGTCGCCAGGTCCTCGGCGAGCCGCAGCGGGTTCTCCCAGCCGAGCGGTGTCACCGCGGTGCCCAGGCCGATCCGGCGGGTCCGCTGCGAGGCGGCGGCCAGGACGGCGACCGGGGACGAGATGCCGTACTGCAGATGCCGGTGACGGACCCAGGCGGTGTCGAAACCGAGCCGCTCGCCCAACTCGATGATCTCCAGCGTGGACTCGTGGCCCCGGCCCGGGTCCGCCGCGTCGAACAGGCCGATGGTGAGGAAGCCCAGGCTGCGCAGGGGGCGAGAGGTGGACGGCACCGGGTCCTCCAGCGGTCGTGTGTCGGCTCTTCCCCGATTCTGGCAGGCGAGTGTGACAACCGTGTGATCAGTTCGCCCCGGCCGGCGGCAGGGGGATCACGACCTCGTCCTCGACCGGCGGATCGACTTCCTGCGCCCGGTTGCCCGTCGCGGCGAAGCAGCGCAGCCGGACCGCGTCCGGAGCGACGTCCAGCCGCAGGAAACACTTGAAGAACGGCGGGCTGTAGGTGGCGGACGACGGCGAGAACAACTGGGTGTAGATCTTCCGCACGGGCAGCCGGAACCGGGCCGGCCGGTCGGGACGGCGACCGGTGCCCAGCAGGCTCGCGACCAGGCGGGTGCGGCGGGTGATCCGGGCGCCGGGGCCGGGGGCACGGCCCGGCTCGATGCCCAGCCGCTCGGCGATCACGGCCGTCGCCTCCGTCTCGGACAGGCGGAAGAAGCGGCGCAGCCGGAGCCGGCGGCCGTACAGGCGGCTGTAGAAGGCGAGCGAGTCGCCGCGCAGCGGGTAGCAGCGGAAGTCGCGCTCGGTGACGCCGCCGACCGACACCCGCGGGATGGTGTGCGTGGCGTGCATGAACGCGCCGCCGCCGCCCGCCACGACGTACTGGATGGTGCGGCCGTCCACCGTGACCGGGTAGCGCTGGTAGTTGTGGATGTCGCCGCCGATCGCGGCCACGTAGTGGTGCTCCGGGGCCCGGACGATGTCGTCCACCGTGCCCCCGCCCTCGATGGGGCACGGGTGGTGCTCGCCGTCGACGTACAACGGCGACCCGGTGACGAGGATCTTCGGCCGGGGGCCCTCGGACATCTCCCGCAGCCAGGCGCCCTGTTCCGCGTCGACCGTGCCCAGCAGGCCGGTGTCGATGCCGATGATCCGCACCGGTCCCGCGTCGATCGCCCAGTACGGGCCCGGCTGTACCGCCTGCTGACCCGGTGCCGACCGCAACGCCCGCGCCGCGGCGAGCCGTTGTCCGTCGGCGGGCCGTGCCCGGTGCCACAGCAGGGAACGCCACCAGGCGCGGGTCAGCGGGCGGGGCCGGGGCTCCGGGTCGAGCGGCGGCGTGTCGGCGCAGAACACACGCATGAAGGCCCCGAGGTCCTCGTACCAGTCGTGGTTCCCCGGTATCGCGTAGATCGGCGCGGGGTAGTCCTGGTAGGGCCGGAAGAACTTGTCGCCGTAGTCGTCGGCGCTGCCGACGGGGTAGATGACATCGCTGGCGATCACCGCGAAGTCCGTGCCCCGACTCGCTTTCAGAAAGCCGGGGACGACGGCGTACTGGGAGTCGTCCCCCTCGCCGGTGTCCCCGATGACCATGAAGGAGAACCGTTCCGGTACCTCCCGGCGGACCAGCTTGTCGGCGGGTGCTCCCGCCGCCACCCGCCTGGCCACCCAGCGGCTGCGGGTGGCGCCGGTCGGATCGCCGAACCAGGACGCCAGGACGCCGTTGCGGGCGGCCCACAGGGTCCGGGGGTTCAGCCACGACAGCTTCGCGACGTGGTCCGGCATCAGCCGCTGGTAGGTGCCGGGTTCGGCCGCGCCCCAGCCGGCGCCCTGTGCGGTATCGCGTGAGGAGTCAGACACGCGGTGCACGGTAACAACGCCCCGGTCAGGGCCGGGAGCCCGGGGTCGCGCCCAACGCCCTCACGGGCATGGGGCGTTCCGGGCCGGGCACCCACGGCCGGGGGCGCGGTCCCCGTCGCGGCGGGGATCGCGCGCCCGTGACCGGCCGCCGGACCGGTCTGCCTAGACCTGCTCGACGATGACGAGCGTGCCCCGGCTGCCCGGGCGCACGGCATGTTCCACCCCGGCCGGGACGAGGTACATCTCCCCGGCCCGTACGTCGACGTCGACGCCGTCGGCCACGAGCACTGCGTGTCCCGCCGCCGCGATGTACACCGCGGCGGCGGCGCTCGGGCTGCCTCGGCGCGCGGAACGGGGCATCACGGTTTACGGGCGAGTCCCCCGTGCTCGGCGACGACCTCCGGGACGGGTGAACCGGGCTCGGGGCGCCACCGGGTGACGGAGACGACGCCGGGTTCGACGAGTTCCAGGCCGTCGAAGTACCCGGTGATCGCGTCGACCGTGCGCAGGTTGTACGGGATCGCGCCGCTGCTGTTGTAGGCGTCCTGGGCCTGCTCGAAGACCGGATCGATGCCGCGCGACCCGTCGTTGACGGACAGGTAACTGCCCGGCGGCAGGGCGTCCATGAGCCGGTCCACGATCGAGCGGGCCCGGTCGTAGTCGGCGACGTGGCCCAGGATGTTGCTGAGGACCAGCGCGGTGGGCCGGGTGAGGTCCAGCGTCTCGGCGGCGATCGCGAGGATGCGGTCGGGGTCCGTGACGTCGGCGTCGATGTAGGAGGTGGCGCCCTCGGGGGAGGAGTACAGCAGCGCGCGGGCGTGGGCCAGAACCATCGGGTCGTTGTCGACGTAGACGATCCGTGCCTCGGGAGCGAGCCGCTGGGCCACCTCGTGGGTGTTCTCGGCGGTCGGCAGGCCCGTGCCGATGTCCAGGAACTGCCGGATGCCCGCCTCGGAGACGAGGTACGCGATGCTGCGGCGCAGGAAGGCGCGGCTGCCGCGGGCGATGGTGACGATGCCGGGGAAGACGGCGGTGTAGGCGTCGCCGGCCGCCTCGTCGACCGGGTAGTTGTCCTTGCCGCCGAGCCAGTAGTTCCAGATGCGGGCCGAGTGCGGCACCGAGGTGTCGATCTTCTGGTGCGTCGCCGGCTCGGGCGTCGTCGCCGGATCGGTCATGGGTCGTGTCCCTCTTTCAGCCAAGACGTGGGTCAGCCATGGCACAACCTACGTCCGAACACCCTTCCACCACCTCCCGGTTCGTGTTTCCGGCGGCCGCGTGCGGACCCGGCCGGGACTGCCGGGACGCGGTGGTCGCGGGTGTGAGGGGCCGGTAGGGAAAACCCTCGATTGACCCGTCATTGGGTGACATGGCTCGGTCAATACTGTCATCCTCCCTCCGCATGCTGATCCACCCCACCGGTTCACGGATCACGCCTCGCACAGCTCAGCTCACCCGGGCGACAGACCCGTCTGCCCGTCTGTCACCGGCCGCCGACCGGCGGCCGCAGCAGGAGGAGTACGAGTGAGACCCCACAGACCCCTTCCCCACAAGCGCGCCACGGTCGGAGCCGCCCTGGTCTCCACCGCGGCCTTCCTCGCCGTCGGCCTCCAGGCGGTCCCGTCGACCGCCGCCCCGGCCGCCCCCCACGCCGGCACGCTGCGCACCGGCGGTCTGGAGGCCAAGCTCAGCCCGGCCCAGCAACAGGCGCTGATGAAGAGCGCCCAGGAGAAGACCGCCACGACCGCCCGCAGCCTCGGCCTCGGCGCGCAGGAGAAGCTGGTCGTCAAGGGCGTCGTGAAGGACAACGACGGCACCGTGCACACGCGCTACGAGCGCACCTACGCCGGTCTGCCCGTCCTCGGCGGCGACCTCGTCGTGCACACCCCGCCGGCCTCCCTGGCCAAGGGGACCGTGAGCACCACCTTCAACAACAAGCGCAAGATACAGGTGCGTTCCACCGCCGCGACCTTCACCAAGTCGGCCGCCCAGACCAAGGCGCTGAAGGCCGCGAAGGCCCTGGACGCCAAGACGCCCACCACCGACAGCGCCCGCAAGGTGATCTGGGCCGGCGCCGGCACCCCGAAGCTCGCCTGGGAGACGGTGGTCGGCGGCTTCCAGGACGACGGCACCCCCAGCCAGCTGCACGTCATCACCGACGCCACCACCGGCAAGGAGCTGTACCGGTACCAGGCGATCAAGACCGGCACCGGCAACACCCAGTACAGCGGCACCGTCACACTGGGCACCTCGCTGTCCGGCTCGACGTACCAGCTGAACGACACCACGCGCGGTGGTCACAAGACCTACAACCTCAACCGGGGCACCTCCGGCACCGGCACCCTGATGACGGACGCGGACGACGTCTGGGGTGACGGGACCGGCTCCAACACCCAGACCGCCGGCGCCGACGCCGCCTACGGCGCGCAGGAGACCTGGGACTTCTACAAGAACACCTTCGGCCGCAGCGGCATCCGCAACGACGGTGTCGCCGCCTACAGCCGTGTCCACTACAGCAGCGGCTACGTCAACGCCTTCTGGGACGACAGCTGCTTCTGCATGACCTACGGCGATGGCTCGGGCAACACCCACGCCCTGACCTCGCTGGACGTGGCCGGCCACGAGATGACGCACGGCGTCACCTCCAACACGGCGGGCCTGGAGTACAGCGACGAGTCCGGCGGCCTGAACGAGGCCACCTCGGATATCTTCGGCACCGGAGTGGAGTTCTACGCGAACAACTCCAACGACGTCGGTGACTACCTCGTCGGCGAGAAGATCGACATCAACGGCGACGGATCGCCGCTGCGTTACATGGACAAGCCGAGCAAGGACGGCGGTTCGGCGGACAGCTGGTACAGCGGCGTCGGCAACCTCGACGTGCACTACTCCTCGGGCCCGGCGAACCACATGTTCTACCTGCTGTCCGAGGGCAGCGGCACCAAGGTCATCAACGGCGTGACCTACAACAGCCCGACCTCCGACGGCGTCGCCGTCACCGGCATCGGCCGGGCCGCCGCGCTTCAGGTCTGGTACAAGGCGCTGACGACGTACATGACGTCCAGCACCAACTACGCCGACGCCCGCGCCGCCGCCCTGCGCGCGGCCTCGGACCTGTACGGCGCCAACTCGACGCAGTACGCCGGGGTGGGCAACGCCTTCGCCGGCATCAACGTCGGAAGCCACATCAACCCGCCGGCCAACGGGGTGACGGTCACCAACCCGGGCAGCCAGTCCTCCACCGTCGGCACCGCCGTGAACCTGCAGATCCAGGCGACCAGCACCAACAGCGGCGCGCTGAGCTACAGCGCCTCCGGCCTGCCCGCCGGTCTGTCGATCAACAGCTCGACCGGTCTGATCTCCGGCACGCCCACCACGGCGGGCACGTCCAGCACCACCGTGACGGTGACCGACTCCACCGGCGCGACCGGCACCGCGACCTTCTCCTGGACGGTCAGCACGACCGGCGGCTGCACCTCCAGGCAGCTGCTCAGCAACCAGGGCTTCGAGTCCGGCAACACCGGGTGGACCGCCACCAGCGGCGTCATCACCACCGACAGCGGTGAGGCTGCGCACAGCGGCTCCTACAAGGCCTGGCTGGACGGCTACGGCTCCTCGCACACCGACACGCTGTCCCAGTCGGTGACGATCCCCGCGAACTGCAAGGCCAGCCTGACCTTCTACCTGCACATCGACTCCGCGGAGACCACTTCCAGCGTCCAGTACGACAAGCTGACGGTGACCGCGGGTTCGAAGACGCTCGCAACCTACTCGAACCTCGACAAGGCCTCCGGCTACAGCCAGAAGACCTTCGACCTGTCCTCGCTGGCGGGCTCGACGGTCACGCTGAAGTTCAACGGCGTGGAGGACTCCTCGCTCCAGACCAGCTTCGTCGTGGACGACACGGCCCTGACGACCAGCTGAGCCCTTGCGGCGCGCGGTCCCGCACCCCGTTCCCGGGGTGCGGGACCGTCGTGTGTGGTGTCAGCTCAGCGGATCCAGCGTCAGATACGCCTGCTGCGGGCCGCCGTCGTGCACCAGCGACTCCTGGTTGCCGACGTCGTCGAAGGCGAACGCGTACGCCTTCCCGTCCGCGGTCCGGGCATGGATCTCGCGCGCGTACTGGTTGGTCACCGCGTCCCGGTAGAAGTTCGCCGTCGTGGTGTCCGGCTGGTTCGCGTTGACCAGCAGGGTCGAGCGGTTGAAACCGGCGCACAGCGTACGGGAGATGGGGCCGCGTACCTGGTCGTTGGGCGCGTCCAGCAGCTTGTGGCAGCCGAAGATGCTGGCGGCGTCCGGTTTCTGGAAGCTCGTGACGACGGCGCCGGAGGAGTTGGTGAAGTTCATGACGTTGCCCGAGACCCGGCCGTAGTACTTGGTGTTCGGCTGGTCGGCGAACGGTGTGACCGTCAGGGTCGACGTCGTGTACTTCCGCCAGACGCGGTCGACGTAGTCGTCCATCACGTTCGCGGGCAGGGCTCCCGTCTCCACGCCGTACAGCGGTGACAGTGCGCGCAGCACGGTGCCGTCGGAGCGCGTCTGGACCAGGCCGGCCCAGCCGCCGGGCTGTCCGCGCAGTGCGCTGAAGAAGCCGGACCAGCCGCCTGACTTCAGATGCCCGGTGCTGCTCACGCTGCCGTCGGCACGCTGCACCCCGACCGCGTACGGCGCCGAGAACATGTCCACCTGGGTGCTGTTGAGCCACAGCCCGGAGTCGTTCAGCGTGTACTCCGACCAGTTGAAGAGGATGTCCCGGTTGGGATCGGAGGGGTTCTGGACGGCGGGCTGCACCAGGCCGCCGGTGGTGAGCCTGAAGTCGAGCTTCCGGCCGTAGGAGAAGTAGATCCGGCCGGAGAACTTCGGGATGCGGATGGTCTTGGACTGGCCGGCGGCCGGGCCGGGTATCGCGGCGTCCGGCGCCGGAGTCGGCGGATTCCCGCCCGCCGGCCAGGCATGGAAGGCGCCGTTCGCGTCGGCCCAGCCCTGGCGTCCCGAGGACAGCTGGGTGCCGAGGTCGTAGACGTAGACCGGTTCGGACCGGCCCGAGTTGTTGGTGATCTTCAGGGGGATGGTGTCGGGCACCGCGGCACCGGCCTGTTCCGGTGCGCCGAGTACGAGCACTCCGCCGAGCAGGGCCGCGGCTGCGGCCGGGGGCAGCGCGCGGCGTGTGAACCTGTGAGGCACTCTCCACCTCCGTGTGGGGTCGGGGCTGTACGGAATTGGTCCGTACCTGTCTGAGAGCGCTCTCAGCGTCGGGCCAGGACGCGTGCATGTCAATGGCGGCGACGGGATCGGCCCGGCGTTCACCGTCGGGCGGACGCCGGGGCCTTGCTCAGAACGTGCGCTCGAGCAGGGCGAGCAGCGCGGCCCAGTGCCGTTCGGTGGCCACCCGGTCGTAGGCGGAGGTGTCCGCCTGGGTGTAGCCGTGGTGGGCGCCGGTGTAGACCTCGCAGGTGTGCCGCACGCCGGCGGCGCTCAGGGCCTCCTCGAACCGCGCCATCTGCTCCGGGGTCAGCGACGGGTCCTCGTCGGCGTGCCCGAAGTACAGTTCCGCCGTGATGCGCGGGGCCTCCAGGTGCGGGCTGCTCGGCGCGTCGGTGGCGAGCTGTCCGCCGTGGAAACCGGCCGCCGCCGCGACCCGGTCCGGATGCGCGCCCGCGGTCCACAGCGCGAGCCGGGCGCCCATGCAGTAGCCGGTCAGCGCGACCCCGCCGGCGGTGACGAGGGAGCTGTCGGCCAGCCACCGCAGATAGGCGCCCGCGTCCCGCTTGACCAGGTCCGGCGTCAGTCCGGCGAGGATCGGCCCGAGCCGCTCCCAGACGGTCGGGTCGGAGTCCGGGTCGATGAACTCGGGCAGGTCCACGACCGGCGCCCGGCCGAGCCGGTAGAACACGTTCGGTACCAGCACGGTGTAACCGGCGCCGGCGAGCCGGTCGGCCATCGAACGCAGGTGCGGCCGCAGCCCGTAGGCGTCCTGGTAGAGCAGTACGCCCGGACGGGGCCGTCCGTCGGCCGGGTGGACGAGGTAGGCGTCGGCGACACCGTCCTCGGTGGGGATGTCGACAACGTTTCCCTGGACATCGCTCATGGTGAAAGCCCTCCCTCGGGGAATGGACGCCGACGGGCGATGGTCAGGGGCGCCGCGGCTGCGGTCCATGCTTTCACGCAAGATCAGGAACCCCGCACCCGGTGGGCCGTTCGCTCACTCGAAGCGCCGGTGGGCCGGTTGTTCACTCGAAGCGGGTGGTGTCCCCGGCGCCCCGCCGGACGATCTCCGCCTCCCCGCCGGAGAAGTCGACCACCGTCGTGGGCTCCGTGCCGCAGTCGCCCGAGTCGACGACGGCGTCCACCACGTGGTCGAGCCGGTCCTTGATCTCCCAGCCCTGGGTCAGCGGCTCACCCTCGTCCGGCAGCAGCAGCGTGCTGGACAGCAGCGGCTCGCCCAGCTCCGCCAGCAGCGCCTGGGTGACCACATGGTCGGGGATCCGCACGCCCACGGTCTTCTTCTTCGGATGCAGCAGCTTGCGCGGCACCTCGCGGGTGGCGGGCAGGATGAACGTGAAGCTGCCGGGCGTCGACGCCTTCACCGCGCGGAACACGTCGTTGTCCACGCGTACGAACTGGCCGAGCTGCGCGAAGTCACGGCACATCAGCGTGAAGTGGTGCCGGTCGTCCAGCCGTCGGATGGAGCGGATCCGGTCCATGCCGTCCCGGCTGCCCAGTCGGCAGCCGAGCGCGTAGCAGGAGTCGGTCGGGTATGCGATGAGCGCCTCCGCACGCACGGCGTCGGCGATCTGCGCGATGCTGCGCGCTTGCGGGTTCTCGGGATGCACGTCGAAGTACTTCGCCACCCGTCGAGCTTATGCCGTCCCGCGCGCCGCACGCGCACCGCACGCGCCCGTACCCCCCTGCGAGCCCGAAGCGGCGCACGCGCCCCGCCGGTATCGGCCGGGCACCGTGCGGTCCGCCGGCCGGGCGCTCCGCCCCGGTCGCGGTCTGATCGCCCGCTCCCCGGATCGCGCGAATCCGGCGTGCGTACGTCATGGATTCCGGGGCATCCGACCTCTGAGCCGCCCGGGGCCGTCCCCCCGTCCCGGGCGCGGCGTCTCCGCCGGCGGCCACACCCCCCCAGGCCGCCGGCGGAGCCCTGTCCGGCGGCTCCGGCCCGCGGACGCGACCGGATCCAGGCGCCACCGGGACCGGGCGTCACCGGGCCAGGGCGTCACCGGACGCGCGCACCGGCGCGGGAACGGCGGGGAGCCGGCCGGGCCGCGTCGTCACCGGGCCGGGCCGTCACCGGGCCGCGGGCGCGGCGGGCAGGTTGAACACGTGCCGGGGGGAGATGATCTCCGTGATGGCCTCGCCGAACAGCGTGCTGGGTTCGTTCCGGCCGTGGTCGATGTCGGTGTTGAGCAGGACCACGACGGTCGTCCGGGTCGCCGGGAGGTAGATGGTCAGCGACTCGTAGCCGGGCAGGGAACCGTTGTGGCCGATCCATCCCTGCACATTGAAGATGCCCAGCCCGTAGCCGGCGCCCGGGATCGGCGTCGCCGGGGTGATGAGGCGCTGCCTCTGCGTGGCGGTGCTGATCATCCGCCGGCCGTCGGGCAGTTCGCCGGTGGCGACCGTGGGCGCCCAGATGTGCAGGTCGTCGAGGGTGGAGATCATCGCTCCCGCGGCCCAGCCCCAGGACGGGTTCCAGCCCGCGGTCTCGGCGACCTTGCCGTTCGCCGTCTGGTCGGTGTAACCCTGCGCGTGCGGCCGGGGGAACTCGCTGCCGTCCGGAAAGAGCGTGTCCTTCATACCGGCCGGGACGAGGATGTGCTGCTCGATGTAGTCCCCGAGGCGCTGACCGCTCTCCTTCTCCACGACCAGACCGAGCAGGATCAGATTGGTGTTGGAGTAGAAGAACTTCTGGCCGGGCTGGAACATCACCGGATGTCCGAAGGCGTAGTCGAGCAGCTGTTGCGGAGTGAAGGACCGCTGCGGATCGGACGTCAGGGCCTTGAAGAAGCCGTCGTCCTCGGAGTAGTTGAACAGTCCGCTGCGCATCCCGGCCAGCTGCCGCAGCGTGATCCTGTCGCCGTTCGGCACGCCGTCGACGTACTTGCCGATCGGATCGTCCAGGCCGACCTTGCCCTGGTCGACGAGTTGCAGCAGCGCGGTGACGGTGAACGTCTTCGTCTCGCTGCCGATCCGCGTGTACAGGTCGGGCGTCATCCTCCGCCCGGTCGCCCGGTCGGCGACCCCGAACGAGCGGACGTAGCTCTCCTGGCCCGGCGTCCAGACGCCGACGGTCACGCCCGGCACGTTCGCCGTGCGCATGACCCGCAGTACGGCCGTGTCGAGTCGACGCGCCACATCGGGGGTCAGGGGGCGGACGTCCGGCCCCGACGGCGACGGGCTCGGCGTAGCGGAGACGTACGGGGCCGGCCCGACGGCCGGGGCCGCCCCCGCCGTCAGCGGTACCAGCAGGGATCCCGTGAGCACGGCGACCATGGACCCCCGGCGCAGGCGTACGGACACAGGCGGCATGGGCTGACTCCAAGCACATGAGGGACGACCGTGCGCTGGGCGGGACGTCGGGGCCCGGGGACGTTCCAAGGATAGGAGCGCCGGTCAGGCACCGCGCGCCGGACGAAGGGCACCAGGCGGCCCCCGGCCCGGTCCCCGCCCTGCCCGCCCGGCTCCTGCGCCCCCGGGTACGTGCCCTGCCCGTCCGGCTCCTGGGCTCCCCGGTACCCGCTCTGCCCGCCCGGCTCCTGCGCCCCCGGGTACCTGCCCTGCCCGTCCGGCTCCTGGGCTCCCGGGTACCTGCCCTGCCCGTCCGGCTCCTGGGCTCCCGGGTACCTGCCCTCCCGGACCGGCTCCTGGGCTCCGCCCGGCTCCTGCCTCCGTCCGGCCCCCGCCTCCGCCCCGCTCCTGCGTTCCGTGCTACCGGCCGCACAGCGGTGTGAGTACCGCCAGCGTGCCGTTGGCCTGTTGCAACGCCTCCTCCAGGGCACCGGGCTTGTGGAGCGTGCCGGTGCCGTCGGGCGGCACGAGCCACTCCAGGGAGCGGGCGGGCCGGTACGGGGGCGGTACGGCGACCCAGGACCCCTTCGTCGCGTACCGCAGGCCGGCGCCCACCCAGCCACCCGACGGGTCCGGCGGCAGCAGGAACCCGACCCGCTCCGCCGCCGTGTCCACCAGCGTCGGCCCGGGCACCGGCAGGGCCGGCCGCCACAGCAGGTCCAGGGTGAGCAGTCCGAGGCGGTCGGGGACGCTCAGCACGTCCCAGAACCGGCCCGCCTCCAGCAGTGCGATGCCCTCACCGTGATCCCACTCCCATTTGCACGCGCGCGGGTCGGCCGACGCCGCGGCCAGCCACTCCACGCCCCGCATCCACATCGTGTTCGTCATGCACTGCTCCGGGTGTCCTCGCTCGCCTGCCCGAGCGCAGGGAACGGCCGTGTCCGGGCACTTCGTGCGTGCGCACAGCAACCCGGCATATGCATGGTTGTAGATATTTCTACGCGGCGGAAGGGGTGGCGCACCCTGGCGTTTCTGGCGGGACGTTCGAACTCCGGCTAACGGTTCGTCACTTGGGGCAGGGGGGACACATCACCCGTACGTGATCGCCCGGAGCCGCGGGCGCTGGTGGCGAGCGTCCTGACCGCCCCGGCCGGCCCGCATCCCCCCGGAAACGGTGGGTGTGTATGCCGGAGCACGGCGTGAGCGCGGCGCGCCCTGCGGAGCCGGCTCAGGCGCCGGGCGGCTCGGGGGCCAGCACCAGCATGGTGGCGTCGTCGCGGACCTTGTAGTGCAGCCGCAGCAGGTCCTCCCACACGGCGGCGGGCAGCTCGGCGGACGGGGTGGCCGCCAGGGTGGCCAGCCGCCGCGGGAGCGGATAGAAGGCGTCGCCGTCGTCCCGCGCCTCCCACACCCCGTCGGAGGCGAGGAACAGCCGGTCGCCCGGACCGAGCGCCACCGTGACCTCCTTCGGTGGTTCCACACCGACGAGCCCGATACCCAGCGGCGGACCGGGCGCGACGGGCACCTCCCGGGCCTCGTTCTCGCCCAGCAGGACAGGCGCGGGATGACCGCAGGCCAGTACCCGCACCGTGGCCGCGTCGGCGAACTCCACCAGCAGGGCCGTCGCGAACAGCTCCGCGTGCCGTGCGTCCACCGAGTCCACCGCCAGCCGGCGGTCGAGCCGGGCCGCGACCGACTCCAGGTCCGGCTGGTCCAGGGCGGCCTCCCGGAACGCCCCCAGCAGCGACACCACCGTGGCGACCGTCCGCAGACCGTGCCCCTGCACATCGCCCATCACCGCGCGCACGCCGTACGGCCCCGCCCGTACGTCGAAGAAGTCCCCGCCCACCAGAGTCCCGTCCTGCGCGGCCCGGTAGTAGGTCGCGCATCGGACCCGCCCGACCCGGTCCGGCAGCGGCGGCAGCACGGCCCGCTGCACCGCCTCGCCGATCGCCCGCTCCGTGTGCAGCTGGGCGTCCCGGTGACTGCGCACATAGGACACGAACACGCTCAGCGCGACCACGAACACGATGGTGAGCAGGTCGGTGTTCCCGGGGCGGTTCAGATGCGCGGCCGGCACGTTCAGCACGACGACCACGCCCAGGCCGAGGAGCCCGGTCGTCAGCGGACCGTACGACAGGACCGCCAGCGGCGGGATCGCGCCCAGCAGGAAACCGAGGTCGTGCGCATGGGGCGTGATCAGCGTGGCCGTGCCGACGGCCACGAGCAGGAACACGGGCAGCACGCGTACCCACCACGGCGGCGGCGCGCCCCGCAGCCAGCCGCGATGCTCCCGGTGCCCGCGCGACGGCCAGTCGCGCACCGATCCCACATCCCCAAGCTACGCCGCCGCCGAGGCCGCGCACCCCACGGAACAGCCGGTGGCCGACCCCACGGAACAGCCGGTGGCCGACCCCACGGAAAAGGCGGCGGCCGGTCCCGCGGGAAAGCCGGCTGCCGTCCCCGCGGAAAAGGCGGCGGCGCACTCCGCGGAAACGGCGGCGGCCCACTCCGGGGAAACGGTGACGGCTCGCCCCGGGGAAAATGCCGGTGGCCCACTCCGGGGAAACGGCGGCGGCTCACCCCGGGGAAACGGTGGCGGCTCGCCCCGGGGAAATGCCGGCGGCTCACCCCGGGGAAACGGCGGCGGCTCGCCCCGGGGAAATGCCGGTGGCCCACCCCGGGGAAACGGCGGCGGCTCACCCCGGGGAAATGCCGGTGGCTCACCCCGCGGAAAAAGGTGGCTGCCGACCCTGTAAAGCCCGGTGGCCGGCCGCCCGGTCTCCCGGCCGCGGCCCCGGCCCGGCTACTCGGTGCTGCCGGCCAGGCGGGCCTCCGCCGTCGCCAGGATCTCGGTGACCCGGAGGCCGAACGCGGCGTCGCACGAGTGCGGGCGGCCCGTGCGGGCGGCCCGCACCAGCGCGTCGGCGGCCCGGGAGAGCGCCGGGACCGCACCCTCCGAACTCCCCGGCAGGACCGACACCCCCGCCTCGCCGCGCAGCTCCACGTCGGCGCCGGCCGCCGCCGGGGGAGCCGTCAGGCTCAGCGTGAGCGTGCTCGACGCGCCCGTGGCGTGGTCGAGCACCAGATGGACGGTGTCCGCCGGACCGTGCGCCGCCGCCACGACCTGCCGTACGTCGCCCAGGACCGGCAGCAGGACCGACAGGGCGTGCGGACCGACGTCCCACAGCGCGCCCTTCTCCCGCCGCCACGGCGAGGCGGCGAACGGGCTGTCGCTCGTGAACACCGATCCCAGCCACTGCGCCCGTGCCGTGAACCAGCCCGTCACGGCGGCCTGTTCCTCGATCCAGGCCTCCGGCTCCTTCTGGAAGCGCGCGGTGAAGAACACCACCGACGACACCCCGGCCCGCTCCACCGCGTCCACCACGGCCCGCCCCCCGGCGACCGACACCGCCAGCGGCTTGTCCAGCAGCAGATGACGGCCCGCGGCGGCCGCCCGCACCGCCAACTCGGCCTGCGCGGACGGCGGCAGGGCCACCGCCACCGCGTCCACGTCGGCCAGCAGGGCGTCCACGTCGGCGTACGCGGCGACGTCGTACTGCCCGGCCAGCTCCGTGGCCGCCTCCGGCCGGCGCCCCCACACCCCGGCGAACTCCAGGCCGGTGTGCCCGGCGAGGGCGGGGGCGTACGCCGCTCTCGCCCACGGGCCCGTTCCCAGCAGTCCGATGCGCATGTCGCGTTCCTTTCTCAGAGCCGTTCCCCGCACCCTCACGATGCCGCGCCCCGGTTACCCTCCGCACACGTGTGGCCAGAATCACCCGGTCCGGCGAGCCAGTCGGCGATGGTGGCGGCGATCGGCTGGCCGGTGTCCATCTCGACGAACCCGAACTGGCCGGACTGGTTGCACTCCAGGAACCACCAGATCCCGTCGGCGTCCTCAGCGAAGTCGAAGGCCCCGTAGGCCAGTTCCGCCCCCGCCATGTAGCGCAGTACGCCCTCGGCGACGCGTGGCGGCACGTCCGTGGGCAGCCAGGGGGAGGCCGACGGGGCGAAGCGGACGTCCACGTCGTCCGGGTCGGCGTCCGGGTCGGCCGGCTTGCGTGCGGCCAGCAGCGTGCCGCCGACGACGGTCAGCCGGATGTCGGCCCGCTTGGGGACCCGCCGTTGCAGCAGGGTCGGCCCGAAGGCCACCGCGGCGAAGTCGGCGTCCGGTGCGACCCGGCTGGTCGGCACCGCCCGGGGCGGCTCCTGCGGATGCGCCCCGGAGACCGGCTTGACGACCAGGTCCGGGAAGCGCTCCGCGAACTCCCGTGCCGCCTGCGGGAACGTCGTGATGAGGGTGGCCGGCACCGCGAGGCCGCTGCGCTGGGCCAGCCGCAGCTGCCAGGGCTTGTGCCGGGCGCGGCGGGCGGCGTCGGGATCGTTCATCCAGCGTGCGTCACTGCAACGCAGCATGCCGTACAGCGCCTGCGAGGATTCTTCCGTCAGCCAGGCCGACGGCTGGGCGGCGCGGGCGGCCGGCGCTCCCGGCCGGCGCACCCAGACGGAGCGCAGGCCGTTCATGCTCACCAGGCGCCCGCCGACGGACAGATGTCCCCGGCCGGCGCCGTGTATGTACTCGCCCGACAGCGCCACCCCGTTGGTGAGGTCGGCGGGGTCGAGCCGGACGACGGGCACGCCGGCCTCGCCCAGCCGGAGGACCACCATGTCCGCCGTCACGTCTTCCTGATTGGTCAGGATGAGCACGGTCATCTTTCAGAGTCCGCGGTTCAGTCGTCGAAGTGCGTCTTGGAACCGGCGGTGGAGGTCGTGGTTCCGAGTGCTTTCAGGGTCGCGTGGTCGGTGGCGGCGATGCGCCCGTCCGGGAGGACGTTCAACTGCAGTCCGGAGTCGTACGCGTACGGAGTGGTGTCCTCCAACTGCACAGCGGGCCGCGCATAGTTGAGCGTGAACGGTTGCATGCTCTCTCCCTGATTAGGCTTTCACGTCCTTATACGAATCGAACGGGTGATTGGTTTCCTTACGCTGCGTAACCATCGTCCGCGGCGGGGCCGTTCGTGCGTCGGCCAGTAGGACGCGGGAAGAGGCCGCGAGGCTGCGCCCCGCCGCCGCCGTCTCAACCCGTGAGCGCCTCCCGGGCGGCGGCGAGAGCCTGTTCGGCGTACCCGCGTCCGAACAGCACCACGTGCACCAGTAGCGGGAAGAGCTGGTGCAGCGCCACCCGGTCCCGCCAGCCGTCGGCCAGGGGTGTCACCTGCCGGTAGCCGGCGAGCACCCGGTCGAGATGGGGGCAGCCGAACAGCCGGAGCATCGCCAGGTCGGTCTCGCGGTGCCCGCCGTGCGCGGCCGGGTCGATGAGCCGGACCTCGCCGTCGGCGCCCCACAGCACGTTTCCGTTCCACAGGTCGCCGTGCAGCCGGGCGGGTGGCTCGGCCGGCCCCGCCAGCTCGGGCAGCCGCGCGCAGACCCGCTCGAACACGGTCGCCTCGGCCGGGCGGAGCGTGCCGCGGTCGACCGCGCCGCGCACATAGGGCAGTACGCGGTGCTCGGCGTACCAGCGGGGCCAGTCGGCGCCCGGCGCGTTGCGCATGGGGGCGAGACCGATGTAGGCGTCCTCGGGGCCGTCGGGCGGTGGTGACCCGAAACGGGCCGCGCCGGCCGCGTGCAAGCGGGCCAGGGCCTGGCCGAAACTAAGCGCCGCGTCGGGGTCGGGAGACCCCGTCGGCACCCGCTCCGTCACCATCCAGCGCTCATCGTGCCCGAGTACCGCCGGCACCCTGACCGCGTCCGCGGCGGCCAGCCAGCGCAGCCCCGCCACCTCGGCGCGCACCGCCCCCGGGCCGTCGCCACGCTTGACCATCACCAGGGTTCCGTCGTCCAGCCGTACTTCCGCGGGCGAGCCCGACGACCGCCGGGCGCCGGTGACCGGGCGCCCGGTGAGCCGGGACGCCACCCGTCCTGGATCCTCGTCTCGGTTGACCACGGCCCCAGGGTACGGCCCACAAGTAGGGCTCCACTGCGGGCACTTCAACCATTGATACGACGGATTTCAGCCAAACCCAGGCAGTTACTACCCGTGGTGATCCGGTACGGCTAGCGTGAGGGCGCCGCGTCGCCACACCAGGGGCACAGGGCCCCGCAGGGACTAGCGCGCGGCGGAGGATTCCCCCCGTGACCACAGCATCCGTGCTGATGGCCGACGTCTTCGAAGTCCAGCCGTACACCTCCCACTGCGAGGTCATCCTCGATGAGGGCGCACACGCCGTCATCGGGGTGTCCCCGGGCAACAGTTACTTCTCCGCCCGGCGCCTGCACGACCTCGCCCGCTGGGGGCTGGACCACTTCGACCGGGTCGACTTCGTGTACACCGACCTGTACGTCGCCGAGATGTACGAGGCCTCCGGCTATCCACCGGACGAGGCCCGCCGCAAGGCCGTCAAGAACCTCCGCGGAGTGCGCGCCAAGGTCCGTGACGCCGTGTCGGCGGCCGACCCGGACGGCACCAGGCTGGACTGGCATCCGATGTCGGAGTTCCGCACCAACCCCGCCTACCAGGAGATACACCAGCACCTGAAGGGGCGGCTGGTCTCCGACGGCGCCTTCCGTGCCGTGTGCGAGGCTCTGGTGAATCGTTTCCTCGCAGCACGCGGAGAGACCCCGAACGAGCGGCGGCGCGCCGTGTGCCTGGAGTACGTGTGCGCCGAGGCGCCGCTGTTCCTGGACACCCCGGCCATTCTCGGGGTGCCCTCCTCGCTCAACTGCTACCACCAACTCCTGCCGATGGCCGAACTGCTCTACTCCCGCGGCGCCGGCCTGCGCGCCTCCCGCAACCAGGGCCACGCCATCGTCACCCCCGCCGCCCTCGAAGGAGCCGCGCCGTGATCACCATCCCCGACACCCGCACCGACCACCCCCCTTTGCTCGACTTCCCGTTCTCCTGGGACGGCACCCGGGTGCC
Source organism: Streptomyces musisoli (assembly GCF_016741855.1). Lineage (GTDB taxonomy): Bacteria > Actinomycetota > Actinomycetes > Streptomycetales > Streptomycetaceae > Streptomyces > Streptomyces musisoli. The sequence goes on from NZ_JAERRH010000013.1 coordinate 58,975, forward strand.
CGCCGAGGTCGGGGAGCTGCGCGCCGCCACCCCCGTGCGGCGGGTGCGGACCATCGCCGGCGACGAGGCCTGGCTGGTGTCGTCGTACGAGCTGTGCGCGCAGGTCCTCAAGGACGACCGGTTCTCCCTCAAGGACACCTCCGCGCCCGGCGTTCCCCGGCAGTACGCGCTCACGATCCCGCCCGAGGTCGTGAACAACATGGGCAACATCACCGGGGCGGGACTGCGCCGCGCGGTGATGAAGGCGCTCAACCCCAAGGCGCCGGGCCTGACGGACTGGCTGCGCAGAGAGGCCCACCGGCTGGTCGACCTCATCGTCGCCGAGGGGCCGACGGCCGACCTGCGCGGGGCGTTCTGCGAGCCGTACTCGGCCGGGATGCACTGCCGCATCCTCGGCATCCCGCAGACCGAGGCCCCGGCCTTCCTGCGCAGCCTGGACATCGCCTTCATGAACTCCCCGTGCCCGATCACCGGCGCGCGCCTCAACTGGGACCGGGACATCTCCCGGATGGCGGCCCTGCTCGACGACCCGGCCACGCACGGGCTGATGGGCGAACTGGCCGCCCTGCGCGACGACCCCGAGTACGCGCACCTCACCGACGAGATGCTGGCCACCGTCGGCGTCACCCTGTTCGGCGCCGGCGTCATCTCCACCTCGGGCTTCCTCACCATGGCCCTGGTCTACCTGCTCACCCACCCCATCGCCCGCGACCTGCTGAGGGACCGCCCCGAGCTGATCGGCCCCGGTGTGGAGGAGCTGCTGCGGGTCAACCTCTCCATCGGCGACGCCCTGCCCCGCCTCGCCCTCGAAGACCTCCGGCTCGGCGACGTCGACGTACGCGCGGGCGAACTCGTCCTCGTCCTGGTGGAGGGCGCCAACCTCGACCCGGAGAAGTTCGCGGACCCGCACCGCTTCGACGTCCACCGTGACAACACCGCCGACCACCTCTCCTTCGGCGGCGGGGCCCACTACTGCCCCGCGACCGCGCTCGGCCGTACCCACGCCCGCATCGCCCTCGAGGTCCTGCTCGACCGCCTGCCGGACGTCGCGCTCGCCGTCCCGCCGGGCCAACTGGTCTGGCGCACCGGGTTCATGAAGCGCATCCCCGAGCGGCTCCCGGTGACCTGGTAACCCGCGGCACCCCGCCATCCGTACGGCGCCCCGGCCCGGCACCCCGGGCGGGGCCGCCGCCGGCCGACGCCTCCGCGACGGCCGAAAGCCCCCCAGCGTCCGGAGCCGTCCAGCCTCCGGAGCCGTCCAGCCTCCGGGAACCCCTTCAGTGGCCGAGAGCCTTTCTGCTCCGGGAACCTTCAGCTCCGGGAACCCTTCACCGGCGGAAATAGCGGGAGCCCCTCAGGGGCCGCGAGTCCTCAGCGGCCGGAACCCCCGCGGCGGGCGGCGCGTCCTCAGCGGGCGGCCGGGTACGGCCCCCGGGTCAGTCCCACCGGATTCCCCGGCGGCAGCAGCTCCGCCTCCTCCACCGAGCGGGCCAGCGGCTCCAGCAGTGCGGCCAGCCGCTCGCTGCGCTCGGCACCCAGCGCGGCCCACGGCCCCTCGGCCGCCGCGTCGGTCAGCGCCTCGGCCTCCGCACGCACGGCCAGCCCCGCGGCCGTGAGCGATCCGTCCGCCGCGAGCCGGCCGTCCGCGCGCAGCCGCGCCACGGCCGCCGCCCAGTCCGCCTCCGCCCACTTGCGGGTCTCACGCAGGAAGGGCCCGTCGGACTCGCCGGCCGCCGCCTTGAGCACCATGGCCTCGACCGGCCCGAGCCCCAGGCTCACCAGCACCGCCACATGGGAGTCCCCGCGGTGCTCACGCAGGGTCGTCAGCCCCTGCCACAGTCGTGCGGCCGGCCGGTCCGGGCGCTCCAGCGCCTGGTTGGCGGCGGCCAGCACCCGGCCCGTGGTGTCCGCGGCCGCGGCGGCCTCCCAGGCGAGGTCCGCGGCCTTTGCGAACGCGGCGGAGCCGACGGTGTCCGCGCCGAACAGCCGCGTCATCGCCGCGTCCATCGCCTCCCACCGGGCCGCCAGCACGTCCGCCGGAGCGGCGTACGCCCAGGCGTCCGGCAGGGCGCGGGCCACGCGCGAGGGGTGGAAGACGTAGAAACAGCTCGTCACCACGGCGGGGTGCACGGCGCCGACCGGGGCGGCGCGCAGCGCGAAGTAGCCCATCCAGAACCCGCGCATCCCGAGGCCGTCCGCCGCCCGGCGTGCCTCGGGCGCGAAGTAGACGAGATCGTGCACCGGCTCGTACCGCTCCCACAGGGCCCGTGCCATCGTGTCCGCCACCGGTTCCTCCCACCGCGTCCGCCTGTCGTGCCGTCGGCACCAGCCTGCTTTATGACGGCCGTCATAACAAGGGGGGCGAGGTGGCGGCGAGGGGGCACCGTGCTGGGGGGGCTACGGCAGCCGGTCGCGGGGTCGCGGTCTTCCCTCGGCGCCGTCGCGGACCCGGCCGAGGACCGAGCGGGCGCTGTCGTGGCGGGAGGGCGGCGGTCGCGGCCTTCTCCGGCGCCGACTCACACGCGGCCGACGGCCGAGCGGGCGCTGTCCCGGCGCCGGGCGGCCGGTCTTGACGGTTGCGGGCTCACCCGGTGCCGGCCCGGACGCGGCCGACGGCGTTGCCGAGCAGTTCGGTGAACCACACCGACCGGCCGGGCCCGGCCGTCAGACCCAGGGGCACCTTGTCGGCGCCGTCCGGCACCGGGAAGAGGGTGACCGTTCCGGTCGCGTTGATCCGGCCGATGCGGCCGGCCTGGTCGGTGTACCAGACGTGCCCGTCCGGCCCGCGCGTGATGCCGCCCGGCAGACTGTCCGCACCGGGCAGCGGGAACCGGGTGAGGTGTCCGAGGCGGTCGATCCGGAAGGCCGCGTGCCCGCCGGACGCGGTGAGCCACATGCCGCCCGGCCCGGCGGCGATGCCGCTCGGGAAGCCGGCCTTGCCGGGCAGGGGGAACTCGGTGATCCGTCCGGCGGTGGTGATCCGCCCGACCTTGCCGCCGCCCAGTTCGGTGAACCACAGGGCGCCGTCCCCGCCCGCCGCGACCGAGTGGGGAGAGGCGTCCCGGGTGGGCACCGGGTACTCGGTGATCCGGCCCGTGGCCGTGATCCGGCCGATCCGGTTGCCGGTCGCCTCGGTGAACCACAGGGCCCGGTCCGGGCCTGGCGTGATTCCCAGCGGGCCGCTGTCGGGCGTCGGCAGCGGGAACTCGGTGAGCAGGCCGGCGGGCGTGATGCGGCCGATCCGCCCGGCGGTGGTCTCGGTGAACCACAGGGCCCCGTCCGGCCCCTGGACGATCGCGGCCGGTCCGGTGTCCGGGCCGGAGGTCGGGAAGTCGGTGACCGTGCCGTCGGCCGTCATCCGCCCGATGCGCCCGGCACCGTGCTCCGCGAACCACAGCGCGCCGTCCGGCCCGCCGGTGATGCCCGCGGGGGCGGCACCCGCCGCCGTGGTCACCGGATACTCCGTCACCTCCTCCGCCCCCACACGGTCCGCCCCGACAGGGGCCACCCGGACACGGTCCGCCTGGACACGGGCCACCCGGGCACGGTCCGCCTCGACAGGGGCTGCTTGGGCACGGTCCGCCTGGACACGGGCCACCCGGACGCGGCCCGCCTCGACAGGGGCTGCCTGGGCACGGTCCGCCTGGACACGGGCCACCCGGACGTGAGCCGCCTCGGCAGGGGCTGTCCGGACACGGTCCGCCCCCACACGGGACGCCCCGGCGCCGGCCGGCACGGTGACGGTGACGGCGACCGCGGCGATGGCGACGGCGGCGGCGACCAGGGCACCGGCCCGCGCGGCCGCCGGCCGCCGGGTCACCGGTCCGCAGGGGGTGGTGTTCGCGGGCATGGGGCACTCCTCGCCTACGACTCGATCGCTGGGGCAGTGCGCGGCCGCGTCGGCGATTGACCCGGACGGGGGGTCGCGAAGCGGACGCGCTGGGGCAGACGGGTGGCGTGGTGACCCGGCTGGGCGGCCCGGATGGTGGGAGACAGGGGCCTCACTGACGGTGGTTCATGTCGAGGCCGGGTCCATCCAGCTGATGAGGTATCCGCTGCCCGGTCACGGCGGAAGGACATCACTATGCGCTCTGCCCGCACACTCCTGGCGACGGCGGCTGCCGCGGCCGCCCTCGCCTTTGCGACGCCCGCCGCCGCGTTCGCAGTTCCGGCCGAGCACGACGGCGGCCGTGACGACTCCTCGTACAGCAAGGAGCACGACAGCGACTCCGGCCGCGACAAGGGTTCCGACAGCGACCACGACAATGACTACGGCAGCAAGCGCGACGGCGGGGGGGAACACGACGGGCCGCGTGGCGGAATGCACACGGGTGGCGGAGCGCTCGCCGCGGTCCGCAGCGACGACTGGGGCGGGGAGGACGACAGCCGGTTCGACCCCGAGAGCTACCGCGACAAGGAACGGGACGGCGGCGGCCAGGAGAAGGGCGGCGGCAAGGGCGACAAGGGGGACAAGGGGGAGAAGGGAGACAAGGGTGACAAGAGCGAGTGGGGTGAGGAGGACGAGCACGACAAGCCGCGCGGCGGCATGCACACCGGTGGTGGCGCGCTCGCCACGCCCGGGGTCACCGCGGGCGGCCTGGCCGTGCTCGCCGTAGGCGCCGGCGGCGCGTACATGCTGCGTCGCAAGAAGGCCGGGGTGCCGGCGTCCTGACGGGCCGCTGTGTCGCAGGGGCTGCGGACGTCGCCGACGCGCCGGCCGTGTCGGCGGCCCGCGCCCCCTGCGCCCCCCGGGGACGCCGGATCCCGCTCCGTCCCCTCCCTGCCCCGATCCCCGTGCTGCCGTGACCGAATGAGGTGGTGTCCGATGGCAGCAGATCCCTCTTCGGCCCCCGCGGGCTCCGCCCGTGGCGGGCGGCTGACGCTGTGGGGCGTGGCGGCCGTCTTCCTGGCCGTCAGCTTGTTCGGCGGTCACCACCAGCCGGACGACGAGCCGCAGACGCACCGGGCCTCGGGCGCCGGCGCCGGTACGTCGGCCGACCCGCGGGAGCCGGCCGGCGGGGCGCTGCCCCGGTCCGCACCGATCCGCCTGCGCATTCCCGAGATCGCCGTGGACGCCCCGTTCACCACTCTGACCATCGGCGCCTCGGGCCAGCTGGAGCCCCCGCCCGCCGGCGACACCAATCTCGTGGGCTGGTACGCCGACGGCGTCTCGCCCGGCGAGAAGGGCACCGCGATCATCGCCGGGCACGTCGACACGGTGACCTCCGCGGCCGTCTTCGCCAACCTCGACCGGCTGGAACCCGGCGACCGTTTCTCGGTGGAGCGGTCCGACGGGAGCACGGCGGAATTCGTCGTGGACGACGCCGACACCTTCGCCAAGGACGACTTCCCCAGCGAGCGGGTGTACGAGGACGCCTCGCGTCCCGAGGTCCGGCTCATCACCTGTGCCGGGGACTACGACCGCACGGTGCGGGACTACACCGACAACCTGGTCGTCTTCGCCCACCTGGTGTGAGCCGACGGGCCGGTCAGGCGGCGCGGTCCCCGAAGGGGCCGCCCGCCGCGAACGCCAGCGCCGCGAACCGCTCGCCGATCCGGCGGTGTCCGGCGGTGTCCGGGTGGAGGCCGTCGGGCAGCGGCAGTTCGGCGTAGTCGGCCTCGCCGTACAACTCACGGCCGTCGAGGTAGTGCAGGGCCGGGTCCTCGGCCGACCGCTCGCGTACGATCCGGGCCAGCTCCTCCCGGACGACCTCCAGGGTGAGCTTCCCGCCCGCACGCTCGGCCGGATCCCCGGCCGCCCGGTACCGCACGCGGCCCTCGCCCAGGGCGGTCAGGTCCATCGTGGTGGGGCCGGGTGTGTCCTCGTGCATCGGGCACAGCACCGGTGAGACGACGAGCAGCGGGGTGCCGGGATGGCCCTCGCGGACGGTGTCGAGGAAGCCGTGCACGGCGGGGCCGAAGGCGCGCAGCCGCATCAGGTCGTTGTTGACCAGGTTGATGCCGAGCTTGACGCTGATCAGGTCGGCGGGCGTGTCGCGCAGGGCGCGGGCGGTGAACGGGTCGAGCAGCGCGCTGCCGCCCAGCCCGAGGTTGATCAGCTCCACCCGGCCCAGCGACGCCGCGAGCGCAGGCCAGGTGGTGGTGGGGGTGGCCGCGTCGGAGCCGTGGCTGAGCGAACTGCCGTGGTGCAGCCAAACCCTGCGGCCCCGGTCCGGGACGGGCTCGACGGGGGCGTCGGTGCGCAGCGCGACGAGTTCGGTCGTCTCGTTGTGCGGCAGCCAGATCTCCACGTCCTTGACGGTGTCCGGCAGGCCGGTGAAGCGCACGGTGCCGACCGGGCCGAGCCGGTGCTCGGCGGCACCCGTGGCCAGGTCGATGGTGAGGGTGCTGCCGTCGGAGAGTGAGGCGCTGCCGGCCGGACGTCCGTCGACCAGCAGGTCGTACACGCCGTCCGGGCGGGGCGGCACGCCGGGGTAGACCCGCTTGGTCGGCAGGGTGTCCAGCTCGACGGCGGTGGCGCGGGTGCGGAAGACCAGCCGTACGCCGGAGGGCTGGGCCTCCACCAGGGCCAGTTGCGGGTCGGCGCACTGGGCGCGGGCCCGGGCGGGCAGCCGGTGCGGCAGCAGGCCGTGCGCGGTGCGTTCCAGTTCGAGGGCGCCGCGGATCAGGTCGGCGGTGAGGGGTGTGCTGTGCATCGTGTCCGTCCGTGCTTCCGGGGAAGGTGCGTCTCATGGATGGGCGGGCCAGTTGCGCAGCAGGGAGTCGAGGGCGTCCAGGATCCGGGTCCACGACTCCTGTGAGTCGGGCGCGCTGTGGCTGAAGCCGCCGGCCGTCTCCAGGCTGACGTAGCCGTGGAAGACACTGCCGAGCAGGCGGACCGCGTGGGTCTGGTCCGGTTCGGACAGGTCGTAGCCGCGCAGGATCGCCCGGGTCAGCTGGGCGATCCGGACTCCCGCGCTGCCGGCGGCCGTCTCGGGGTCCAGAGGGTGCCGGGCCGCCGCGTAGCGGCCGGGGTGTGCGCGGGCGTAGTCCCGGTAGACGTTCGCGAAGGCGCCCAGGGCGTCCTTGCCGGACCGGCCGGCCAGTGCCTCGGCAGCCCGGTCGGCCAGCTCCTCCAGGGCGAGCAGCGCGATCCGCGTCTTCAGGTCCTGGGAGTTCCTCAGGTGCGAGTACAGGCTCGCCACCTTGACGTCGAACCGCCGGGCCAGCGCGGAGGCCGTGACCTGGTCGAAGCCGACCTCGTCGGCCAGCTCCGCACCGGCCCGGACCAGGCGCTCGGTGGTCAGTCCCGCTCGCACCATGGTTCTCCTCCCGTCTGCCGTAGTCGATTATGGAACTTCCTAAAGACTTTAGGCAAATCGATGAGGTAATTAGGGGTCGCTGTTCCCGGACGTCATAGGCGGAGTGGTGGGGGAGGGGCGGCCGGTGACCGTTCCGGTGGTGCCGTGTCGCTGTGCCGAACACCCACTTATTTGTGGGTACTTGGCAGCTCAGCCGCGGCGGGAGAGGCTGTTTGTCGAGGTCAGGGGCTGCCGGGGAACGGACGGGAGGTGACGGCGGCCCCGCGTCAGGATGCCGCTTCGCGTTCGCGGAGCAGGTCCAGGCGGCGGTGGCCCCACTCGGCCACGGGGTCCAGTGCCGTCGCCAGGTCACGGCCGAACTCGGTCAGCGAGTAGACGGTCTTCGGCGGCAGCACGTCGTGCGCCTCCCGGTGCACCACGCCGTCCTCCGCCATCTCGCGCAGCGCCTGGGTCAGCACCTTCTCGCTCAACCCGGGCAGCCGGCGGCGCAGTTCGGCGGGCCGCTGTGGGCCGGACTCCAGCAGCCACAGCAGCGACGTCTTCCACTTGCCCTCGATCACGGCGATCGCGGCGGTCACTCCGCAGACGTTCGGGTCCTGGGCACGGCTACGCGTCATCGTCGACCTCTTCGGTTTCCCCGCGGCCGGCCGGCCGCGCTTCATCGGCACACATTGATCACATACGGGAGTTGCAACATGTCCACAGCGCTGAATCTTCCTGCCGTCACCGTGCTCGGACTCGGTCCCATGGGCCGCTCGCTGGCGCACGCGTTCCGCGTGGCCGGCGTGCGGACCACGGTGTGGAACCGCACGCCCGGCAAGGACCGGGAGCTGATCGCACAGGGGGCGGCCGGCGCCGCGACGGCCGAGGAGGCGGTGTCCGCGTCGGAGCTGACCGTCGTCTGCGTGGTCAACTACGACGCCGCGGACGCGATCCTGCGCGATGACGACGTCACCCGCGCGCTGAAGGGCCGTACCGTCGTGAACCTGACCGCCGACACCCCGGTCCGTGCGCGGGACACCGCACAGTGGGCGGCGGCCCACGGCATCGGTTACCTGGACGGGGCGATCATGACGCCGGCCCCCAGCATCGGCACCCCGGAGGCCGTCTTCCTGCACAGCGGTCCGAGCGACCTCTACGAACGGCACCTCCCGGTGCTGGAACTGCTCGGCGGGACGCACACCCACCTGGGCGAGGAGACCGGGCGCGCCGCCACCTTCGACGTCGCGCTGCTCGACATCTTCTGGACCGCGATGGCGGGCTACGCACACGCCGTGGCGATCGCCCGGGCGGAGGGCGTCACCGCCCGGGAACTGGCCCCCTTCGCCCAGGGCATCGGCGCGATCCTGCCGCCGTTGTTCGCGGAGTTCGCCGAGGACGCCGACAGCGGCACCTACTCCGGGGAGATCAACCCCATCACCTCGGCCGTCTCCACCATGGCCCATGTCGTGGAGGTGTCCGAGTCCCACGGCATCGACGCGGGCGTGATGCGGGCCGTGGAGGGCATGGCCCGCCGCGTCATCGGCCTCGGACACGGCACGGACGGGTTCATCCGGGTGGCGGAGATGCTCGGCCGCCACTGAGCCGGGGCCCGGGGCGGCTCGTTGTCCTCTGTGTGAGCCGGGGCCTGGGGCGGCTCGTTGTCCTCTGTGTGAGCCGGGGTCCGGGGCGGCTCGTTGTCCTCCGTGTGAGCCGGGGTCCGGGGCGGCCCGTCCTCTCCGCGCGCCCGGGCACAGTCACCCGTCCCGGCGGACAGGCACCCGTTCCCACGGCAGACAGGACCGGCCGCACCCTGGCGGACCTGCGACTTGTGCCGGACAGAACGCCGTGGAACGCTTCGGTCCGCCGGTCGTGGCCACGGCCGGCGCGGGCGGCGACGGCCGAGCCCGGACGGGGCGCTGACCAGGGTGTCGGACGGGGTGCGGGCCAGGGTGTCGGGCGTGGTGCGGACCAGGGTGTTTCGGACGGGGTGCGGGCCAGGGTGCCGGGCGGCCGCGGGAACGAACGGGAGTGGACCGATGGAGCTGGAGCTGCGGCATCTGCGGGTGCTGTGCGCGATCGCCGACGCGGGCAGTGTGGGCCGTGCCGCCGCCCAGCTCGGCTACTCGCAGCCCGCCGTGAGCACCCAGCTGCGGCGCATCGAGCGGCATCTCGGCGAGCCGCTCTTCGAGCGCGGGCCGAGCGGGGTCCGGCCGACCCGGTACGGCGCCGAGGTCGTCGAGCAGGCCCGCGACGTCCTCGCGCGGGCCGCCGCGATCGGCCACCGCCAGCCCGCCGCCCGCCCCCGCCGTACCCTGCGGGTGGCCGCGACCAACTCGCCCATGCTGTCCGGCACCGTCTCCCGTGTCCGCGCACGGCTGCCGGAACTGACGATCGCGGTCACCAGTGTCTACTCCTCCTCGCGGATCGTGGAACTGCTGGAGGAGGGCATGGTGGACGTCGCCATCGCCGCCGACTACCCGGGCATGGAGCTGCGGCACTCGGCCGCCGTACGGCACCGGGGAATCGTCACCGAGCCCACGTTCGTCGCCCTTCCCTCCCGGCACCGGCTGCGGCAGAGCCCCCAGGTGCAGCTCGCCGACCTGGCCGAGGACGCCTGGTTCGTGACCCCGGACGACGGAGCCGGCTGGCCCGGGGTGTTCTACGACGCCTGCGCGGCGGCCGGGTTCACGCCGGTCACCGTGCACGAGTGGCTCGGCGACCAGACCCAGCTCCAGAGCATGATCGCCGACGGTCTCGGGGTGTCCCTCGTGCAGCCGACGCTGCGGCCGATCCCGCACGTCGTGGTCAAGCCGCTGGCGGGCTCCCCGCTGTGGTGCCGCTATGTGCTGGCCTGGCGGCCGGACACCGTCACCGACGACGTCGTGGAGACGGTGGTCCGGTCCGCCACGGACGCGTACCGCGATCTCGTCGCCCAGGCCCCGCACCTGCGCACCTGGGCGTCGCGCACCTGGAGCGTCGCGGGGGCGTAGGGGGACCGCAACGGGCCCCGAGCGCACGGGATCCCGTGCCGGGCGCGGGACGGCGCGACGGCCCGGAACGCCGGTGCGCGGGCCCGGAGGTGCGGAACGGGCGGGCGGGGACGCGGGTGGGCACGTCACCGCAGGGTGACACGTGCTCCGCGCGTGGTTCCCGAGGCCCGTACCAGGTGATAGACACGGCGGGTCACAGTTCCTGTCCGCCAGCAGGAAGGTTGTTGCCGCATGTCTGCAACGCGCCGTCAGGTCCTGTCCACCGCGAGTGCCCTGGGAGCGGGCATCGCCTTCACCGGGGCCCTGTCCGAACTCTTCGCGGGTACCGCCGCCGCCCAGAACCTGGGGCACGCCGGTCACGGCCCGCTCGTCCCCGACCCGAACGGCCTGCTCGACCTGCCGAAAGGTTTCCGTTACACCGTGCTCTCCCGCGAGGGCGACCAGCTCCGCTCGGGCGAGGGCCGCGTGCCCTCCAACCACGACGGCATGGCCGCCTTCGCCGGCGGCAGGGGCCGTACGCACCTCGTGCGCAACCACGAGAACCGGGTCACCGCCAAGATCCCGGTCCCGGTCGTCAGCGGGCTCACCTACGATCCGCAGGGCAAGGGCGGCTGTACGGCCCTGACGCTCGACGCGCACCACCACGTGCTCTCCGAGCGGGTCGCCATCGCCGGGACGGCCGTCAACTGCGCGGGCGGCAGGACCCCTTGGGGGACCTGGCTGACCTGCGAGGAGACCGAGGACAGGGCGGGGACCAACGGCTACACCAAGGACCACGGCTTCATCTTCGAGGTGCACCCCACCGAACCGCACCGCACCGGCGCCGTCCCGCTGACCGCGATGGGCCGTTTCCAGCACGAGGCGATCGCCGTGGACCCGCGGCACGGCGTCGTCTACGAGACGGAGGACGCCTTCGAGAAGCCGTTCGGCCTCTTCTACCGGTTCCTGCCGGACAAGCCGCTGGGCGGCGTCGGTTCGCTGCGCGCCGGCGGCCGGCTCCAGGCGATGCGGGTGCCCGGCGTACCTGACCTGTCGCGGATCCAGGAGCCCGGATCCCGCTTCGACGGCGTCGGGTGGGTGGACGTCCCCGACCCGTCGGCAGCCTCCACCCCGACCCGGCTCCAGGACTACGGCACGGGCGGCATCACGCACGCGCAGAAGCTGGAGGGCTGCTACTGGGGCGGCAGCTGCGTGTACTTCGTGTCGTCCTTCGCCCGGAGCAAGGACGGCTCGGCGGCCGACCACTACGGCCAGATCTGGCGCTACGACCCGACGCGCCGCCGGCTGACCCTGGTCGTCGTGTTCGGCCCGGACACCGACGTGCAACTGCCCGGCGAATCCCCGGACAACATCTGCCTCGCTCCCAGCGGGGGCCTGATGGTGTGCGAGGACGGCAACGGCGCCCAGCACGTCTTCGGCGTGACCCGCAAGGGCGAGGTGTACGCGATGGCCCGGGGCCGCCAGAACATCGGGACGGCGGAGAAGCCCGAGTGGGGGGAGTTCGCCGGGGTCACCTTCTCGCCCGACGGGGAGACGATGTTCGTCAACTGCTACACGCCCGGTACCACGTTCGCGGTGACGGGCCCCTGGCGCAGGTAGCCGGCGGTCGTCCGTGACCGTGCCGGGGCGCACGCCCGCGCCCCGGCACGGCGGGTGAAGCGGCGGGGATGTTATGAGCGGCCAGTGCCATGTGCTATGTCACACGGCATTGTTGGGGCGGGCGGTCGCTGAGACAGTGCCTCACACGCCTCAACACCCCACAGAGGCGCATCCCTTGGAGGAATCCCGATGCGCTATCGCTTCGCGCTGCCCGGACGCGTGCCGAGAGGCACGGCCGGCCGCATCGCCGGCGCCGCCGCCGTCTGCGTCACCCTGGCCGGTCTGCTGTCGACGCCCGCCCTGGCGGCACCCCGGCCGCGCACCGGCACGGCCGCCGCACCCCGCACGCCCCTCCCCGCGCCCTCGCCGGCGGGCGCGTCCACCGCCGCCACCGAGCGCCCCGCCACCCAGGCCGAGCCGCTCAGTCCGGCCCAACTCCCGCCGCGTCAAGCGGAGTCCACCCGGTCGGCCGAGACCCTCGCGAAGGCGGCCGCCTGCACCCCGGCCGACTTCGGCAGCCGCACCGGCACCGCCCTCGTCACCTACCTCAAGGCCGCGACCCCGGACTGCGTCAACACCCTCTTCTCGGTCACCGGCACCGACGCGCGCGACATCTTCCGCCAGGCCCAGATGGTGACCGTCGCGGACGCGTTCACCCGCACCGCCCGGCAGTACCGCGGAGACAACTCCGGCAGCCTGCTGCAACTGGTCCTCTTCCTGCGCGCCGGCTACTACGTGCAGTTCAACCACCCCGGCGACGTGGGCCCGTACACCTCCCGGCTGACCACCGCCGTCACGAGCGGCACGGACACCTTCTTCGCCCGCTCCCACTCGCGGGACGTCACGGCGGCCAACGGCGACATCCTGGGCGAGACCGTGATCCTCACCGACAGCGCCGACCAGCAGGGCCGCTACCTGTACGTCTACCGGCGGCTGCTGAACGACTACGACAGCTCGTACGACTCCGTGGACAGCATGATCAGGGCGGTCAACGACGTCTACACGCCGCTGTGGCGCGGCAACTGGAACCCGGCGTACGTCCAGGCGGTGGCGGCCGACCCGCGCATCATCGACACCCTGTACGACTTCGCGCTGGCCAACACCGACCAGCTCGGCACCGACCTGGCCTTCCTGGACTCCAACGCCGGGATGAACGTGGCCCGTTACGTCGAGCACCCCGAACTGCGCGAGACCGTGAAGCCGTTGACCAAGGACCTGCTGGACCGGACGCACATCACCGGGCCCACGGCCGGCCTGTGGGTGGCGGTGGCCACACAGGCCGCCTACTACGACAGCGCCGACTGCGCGTACTACGACGTCTGCGGCCTGCCGGAGAAGCTCGACAGGGCCGTCCTGCCCGTCACGCACCGCTGCGACGCGAACGTCACGATCCGCGCCCAGGCGCTGACCGCCGCCGACCTCGACGCCGCCTGCGCCAGTGTGCTCCGCCAGGACGCCTTCTTCCGCTCGGTCGTACGGGCCGGCGGCGCGATACCCGGCCAGTACGCCTCCACGCTCCGGTTGGTGGTCTTCGCCGGCCGCGCCGACTACCAGATGTACGCCGGCGCGATGTACGGCATCAGCACCGACAACGGCGGCATGACCCTCGGCGGCGACCCGTCGGACCCCGCCAACCAGCCGATGTCCGTCATGTACCAGAAGGCATACGACGACGGCTTCCCGGCCCGCATCTGGAACCTCAACCACGAGTACACGCACTTCCTCGACGGCCGCGACGACATGAAGGGCGACTTCGGCCGGCAGATCTCCGTACCGGACGTGTGGTGGATCGAGGGCGTCGCCGAGTACGTGTCCTACGGCTACCGCGGGCTCGCCGACGACCAGGCGGTCCAGGAGGCCGGCAAGCACACGTACCGGCTGAGCACCCTGTTCGAGAACACCTACGACAACAGCGACGTGACCCGCACCTACCCGTGGGGCTACCTTGCCGCGCGCTACATGATCGAGCGGCACCCGGACGACGTCCAGCGCATGCTCGCCCGCTTCCGCACCGGTGACTACACCGGCGGATACGCCGTCTACCACGACGGCATCGGCACCCGCTACGACGCCGACTTCGACCAGTGGCTCACGGTGTGCGCCGCGGGCGCCTGCGCCCGGCCGGCCGCGGCCTGACCCAAGCGCCTCGACACGACGGCCGCCGACCGGGATCCCGGTCGGCGGCCGTACGCGTACGCGGGGCCGGTCGGATCAGACCGCCGTCGCCGGGTACGTCGGGTACTCCACGCCCGAGACGTGCTGGACGACCCGGACGACCTGGCAGGAGTAGCCGAACTCGTTGTCGTACCAGAGGTAGAGGATCGCGTTGTCGCCGTCGACCTTGGTCGCGCCGGCGTCGACGATCGAGGCGTGGCGCGAGCCGACGAAGTCCATGGAGACGGCGTCGGGAGCGGTGGTGAAGTCGATCTGGCGCTTCAGCGGCGAGTTCAGCGAGACGTCGCGGAGGTAGTCGAGGACCTCGTCGCGGGTGGTCTCACGGCCCAGGCGCAGGCTCAGGATGGCGATGGAGACGTCCGGGACCGGGACGCGGATCGAGCTGCCGGTGATCGGGGCTTTGAGGTCCGGCAGCGCCTTGGCGACGGCGGAGGCGGCACCGGTCTCGGTGATGACCATGTTGAGCGGCGCGGAGCGGCCCCGGCGGTCGGCCTTGTGGTAGTTGTCCAGCAGGTTCTGGTCGTTCGTGAACGAGTGGACGGTCTCCACGTGACCACGCAGGACGCCGAACTCGTCGTCCATCGCCTTCAGCGGCGGGACGATCGCGTTGGTGGTGCAGGACGCGCAGGACAGGATCTGCTCGTCCGGCTTGACGGTGTCGTGGTTGACGCCGTGGACGATGTTCGGGACGTCGCCCTTGCCCGGGGCGGTCAGGACGACCTTGTCGATGCCGGGGCGCAGGTGCTGGGAGAGGCCCTCGCGGTCGCGCCACTTGCCGGTGTTGTCGATGAGGATGGCGTCCTTGACGCCGTGCGCCGTGTAGTCGACCTCGGAGGGGTCGTTGGCGTAGATCACCTTGATCGCGTTGCCGTTGGCGATGATGGTGCTGGTCGCCTCGTCGACGGTGATGGTGCCGTTGAACTGGCCGTGGATCGAGTCGCGGCGCAGCAGCGAGGCGCGCTTGACGAGGTCCGCCTCACCGCCACCGCGGACGACGATGGCACGCAGCCGCAGTCCGTTGCCGGAGCCGGCCTTCTCGATCAGCAGACGGGCGACGAGGCGGCCGATGCGGCCGAAGCCGTAGAGCACGACGTCGCGCGGCTCGCGGCGCTCGGTCTTCTCGGCACCCGTGGCACCGGCGACGGCCTCGGCCGTGAACTGCTCCACGCTCAGGCCGCGCTCGTCGGCCTTGTACATCGTGGCCAGCATGCCGAGGTCGATCTGGGACGGCCCGAGGTCGAGGGCGGTCAGGGCCTGGAGGAACGGCATGGTCTCGGTGACCGACAGCTCGGCGCCGGCGATCTGCCGGGCGAAGCGGTGGGTCTTGAGGATGCTGACCACCGACTTGTTCACCAGGGAGCGGCTGTGCAGCAGGACGGTCACGTCCCGCTCGCGGTGCAGCTTCCCGATGAGCGGGATCATCGACTCCGCGATCTCCTCGCGGATCTTCCAGTTGGTGAACGAGTCGTCGTTGACAGTCACAGGTCCATCTTTCGAGCTAGGCAGCGCTCATATGATAACCACACCGGTTTGGTGGGTTCGCAGCGCCTTCCGGCAGGGCCGGCGCGGCCTTCGCCGACGGCGTCACGCCGCGCCCGCGGGACGAATGGACGGACCCGCCGGCCGCGGGGAGTGGATCCGGATCCGGGCGCGATGCCATGATCGGACGGAGTCCGGTGGGGGGAGAGACTGTCCATGAGGCTGCACACACACGAGTGGGGTACCGGCGACCGGATCGCCGTCCTCGTGCACGGAATCATGTCCGACCACCGCACCTGGCACCGGGTCGCACCCGTCCTGGTGGACAGGGGATACCGGGTCATCGGCGTGGACCTGCGTGGACACGGCGCGAGCGGCCGGGGCGAGTACACCCCCGAGACCTGGGCGGACGACCTCGTCGAGACCCTGCCGCAGCGGCCGGAACTCGCGATCGGCCATTCACTCGGGGCGATGGCGCTGGCCGGCGCCGTCGAACGGCTGGCGCCCGCCCGGGCGGTCTACTGCGACCCGGCCTGGGACCTCAGCGAGAAACTGGTCGAGGGGTCCGCGTACTTCGCCGTCTTCAAGACCGCGCCGCGCGGCATGATCAGCGGCCTCAACCCCCGCTGGGACGAGGCCGACGTGGACCTCGAGCTGGCCACGCTCGCCGCCTGGGACCCCGCCACGGCCCGCGTCCTTCCGGGCATCTACGCGGTCAGCCGGACACCGGCCCGCGCGGTGGTGCCCTCGCTGGTGGTGCTGGCCGGCGCCGGCGAACTCGTCCGGCCCGGCATGGGCGACGAGGTGAAGCGGCGGGGCTTCGAGGTCCGTACGGTCGAAGGGGCCGGGCACAGCCTCTTCCGGGACGACTTCGACGGATTCATGCGCGCGCTCGACGGCTGGATCTGAGGGGCCGCCCCCTTTGCGCGACGCGACGACGGGCGGTGCGCGGCGAGGACCACGACGGTGCCGGCCGCCCGGAACGGCGGTGGGCGCACGGGGGCGGGTGTGCCGCTGCCCGCTGTGCGAAGGCCGGGAAACGGGGTAGACGGGGGGACGCCCGAGGAAAGGACCGTCTCATGACGACCTATGTGATCAGCGTCCCCGGCACCTTCACGACCGGGATCGAGGCCGGCACCCGCACCCGGCTGGCCCGGGCGCTGCGGCCCGCCGATCCGCACGGCACGCGGATGGGCAGTGCCGAGGACCTGGACGTGCTCAGCGTCAACGAGGACAACACCTTCACCCTCCGCCTGACCGTCGACGCGGACACCGGCCCGCACGCCGAGGAGGAGGCGCGCCGGCTCGCCGACTCCGCACTCCGCGACGTGGGACTGGACGAAGGCAGCGCACCGCTCGGGCCCGCGGTGATCACCGGCATCGACTCCGAGATCCGCTGACCGTGGGGCGCGATCACCCGATATAGGTAAAATCGAGGCGTTTGCCGAACATTCAGGCGACCGGCCCTCCGAGAGCCATCGCCCCGCCGGAAGTGATCGATGGCCCGCAAGCGCTCCACGGACGAAGGCGACGAGCTGCTGGCCCGTCTCGGTTCGCTCACCGCCCAGGCGCGCCGGCGCGCGGAGCTCCAGCGCACCCAGGTCGAACTGGCCATCGCCCTACAGCGCGGCATGCTCCCGAGGGACCTGCCCGCCGCCCCCGGCCTCCACCTGGCGGTGCGGTACACGCCCGCCAACCTCGGCCTCAACGTGGGCGGCGACTGGTACGACGCCTTCACCCTGCCGGACGGCCGGATCGGGCTGGCCATCGGTGACGTGCAGGGACACAACATCGAGGCCGCCGCCTTCATGGGCCAGGTCCGGGCCGGGCTGCGCGCGCTCGCCTCGGTCACCGGCGAGCCGGGCGAGCTGCTGGCCCGCACCAACGACCTGCTGCTCTCCCTCGGCAGCGACCTGTTCGCCACCTGTACGTTCATGCGGCTCGACCCGGCCACCGGGGTGCTGGAGAGCGCCCGGGCCGGCCACATCCCCTTCGTGTGGGCCACGGCGGACGGAAAGTCCGGCGTCGCCGACGACGAGGGAGGACCACCGCTCGGCATCGAGCCCGGCATCGAGTACCCGGTGACCCGGCACCGGCTCACCACCGGCGGGGTCTTCGTCCTGCTCACCGACGGCGTGGTGGAGGGGCCGTCGTTGTACATCGAGGACGGCCTCGACCAGGTGGTGCGGCTCGCTGGCATCGCCGCCGTCGCCGGTCTGGCGACCCACGCGCTCGCGGCGGCCGTGATCAAGGGCGCGGAGAGCGTAGGGCACGACGACGACGCCGCCGTCCTGGTCGTGGGCCTCGACGGCCCGTGCGCCCTGTTCTGACAGGCACGGCTACGGCGCCGCCGTCCCGGTCGCGGGCCTCGACGGTCCGTGCGCCCCGCTCTGAACCGCCCCGTCACGGTCTTGGTGCCGCACGGTGCCGAGCACCTGGCGGGCACGCCCGTGCACCCCGCTCTCACGGCCCGTGCACCCGCCCTGAACCGTTACGTCACGGTCTTGGTGCCGCACAGTGCCTAGGATCCGCCGGTTACGGTCCCCGCCGCAGCGGCCCGGCGTCAGCCGGAGGGCCGGACGGGAGCGTGCCTCGCCTCGCCGACCCGCGGCCATCGGTGTGAGATGACTCCTGTGGTGGCTATCGAGGAGCTGCGCCGGCCGGGCGGCTACGTCGTCCAGGTGCTGGCCGTCGCCGCCTGCTACTACGCGGCGGCCCGGCTCGGCCTCCTCCGCGAGCTGACCGTCGAGGGAGCCGTGGTCACGCCCCTCTGGCCGGCGACCGGCGTAGCCCTCACCGCCCTGCTGATCCTCGGACTGCGCGTCTGGCCCGGCATCACGCTCGGCGCCTTCTTCTCCGTCCTGTACCTCACCACGCCCGACCTCTCGGTGATCGGCGTCCTCCTCGGCAACACCGCCGCACCCCTGTGTGCGGTCCTCCTGCTGCGCCGGGCCGGTTTCCGCACCGACCTCAGCCGGTTGCGCGACGGCGTGGCGCTGGTGTTCCTGGCCGCACTGACCGCCACGCTGATCAGCGCGACCACGGGCGTCGGCCTCCTGGTCCTCGCGGACGGTTTGGCCGCCCACAGCTTCTGGCCCGTCTGGCTCGCCTGGTGGGTGGGCGACGCGATGGGGGTCCTGCTCGTCACCCCGCTGCTGCTGATACTGCACCAGGCCCGCCGGCCGCTGCCCCTCGGCCGCTGGAAGGAGGCGACCGCGCTGGCCGTCGTCACCTGCGTGCTCGTGCCGCTGGCCGTCTACAGCGCGCTCAGCACGCTCTTCTTCGTCTACCCGCTCATCATCTGGGCGGCCCTGCGCTTCCAGCTGGCGGGCGCCGCGCTGTGCGCGCTGTTCACCTCCGTGGTGGCCACGATCGCCGCCACGGACGGTGCCGGGGCGTTCGCGGACCTGAACCGGATCGAGGTCATGGCGAAGCTCCAGGCGTTCAACGGCGCCATGGCCCTGACCGCACTGCTGCTGTCCGCCGTGATCACCGAGCAGCGCAACACCCGGCGCTCGGTGGAGAAGGCGTGCCAGGAACTGGTGGAGGTGCTGGAACACCTCACCGCGGGTGAGGGCCCGCCGCCCCGGCCGCACCCGGAGGCCGACGACGGGGCCGACGGCCGGCCGCGGTCGACCGGTGCCCCGTGAGCCGCCCGCGGGGGGCAATCCCGATCCGGGCGCGCCGCCGACGTGCCGCCGCCGACGTGCTGCCGTCGACGTGGCGCCGTCGGCGTGCTGCCGTCGGCGTGCTGCCGTCGGCGTGCTGCCGCCGAAGTGCCGCCGCCGACGTGCCGTTTCGGCGTGTCGGACGGCGCGCCGGGGGCACTGGGAGACGATGGGCCGACCCGCACGGGCACAGGCCGGACCGGGAGGGACGGGGCGCCATGGAACAGCGGCCGGTACCAGGACGGACAGCCGAGGACAGGACGGGGAGCACGGCCGTGCCCCGGGACCCGCCCCGGCCACGGGACGCCGCCGGCGCGCGCCGCCGCATCCCGCGCACCGACGCGCTGCTGCGCGACCCCCGGCTGTCCGCCGCCGTGGACCGGCTCGGTGCGCCCCGGGTGAAGGCCGCCGTACGGCAGGCGCAGGAACGGGCCCGCGCGGGCGGCATCCCGCCGGAACAGGTACCGCAGACGGCCCTGAGCCTGCTCCCCGGCACCGCGAGCGGCCTGCACCCGGTGATCAACGCCACCGGGGTGCTGCTGCACACCAACCTCGGCCGGGCTCCGCTGTCCGCCGCCGCCCGGGACGCGGTCCGGGAGGCGGCCGGTCCCACGGACGTCGAACTCGACCTGACGACCGGCGTACGGGCACGCAGGGGACGCTCCGCGCTCGCCGCGCTGCACGAGCGGGTGCCGGCCGCCGGCGCCGTGCACGTCGTGAACAACGGGGCCGCCGCGCTCGTCCTGGCCGCCACCGCCCTCGCGGCCGGCAAGGAGATCGTCGTCAGCCGGGGCGAGATGGTGGAGATCGGCGACGGCTTCCGCCTGCCCGACCTGCTCGTCTCGACCGGCGCCCGGCTCCGTGAGGTCGGTACGACCAACCGGACGACCGCCGCCGACTACGCGGCCGTGATCGGACCGGACACCGGGTTCGTGCTGAAGGTCCACCCGTCCAACTTCCGTATCACCGGTTTCACCCGTTCCGCCGAGGTCGCCGACCTCACCGGCCTCGGCGTCCCGGTCGTCGTCGACATCGGCTCCGGGTTGCTCTTGCCGCATCCGGCGCTGCCCGAGGAGCCCGATGCCGACAGCCAGCTGCGGGCCGGTGCCGCGCTCGTCACCGCGAGCGGCGACAAACTGCTCGGCGGGCCCCAGTGCGGACTCCTGCTGGGCCGCGAGGACCTGGTCCACGCCCTGGCGCGGCACCCGCTCGCCCGCGCCCTGCGTGTCGACAAACTGACCCTGGCCGCGCTGGAGGCCACCCTCACCGGCCCGCCCACGCCGACCGCTTTCGCCCTCGGCGCGGGCGCGGACGGGCTCAGGGCCCGCGCCGAGCGGCTCGCCGCCACGCTGGCCGCCGACGGGACCGACGTACGGGCCGTCGAGAGCGCGGCGACCGTCGGCGGCGGGGGAGCACCCGGGGTCACCCTGCCCAGCGCGGCGCTGTCCCTGCCCGAGCAGTACGCCGCCGCCCTGCGCACCGGCCGCGTCCCGGTAGTGGGCCGCCTGGAGGCGGGACGCTGCCTGCTGGACCTGAGGTCGGTACCACCGGAGGACGACGACAGGCTCGCGGAGGCGGTGCGGTCGGTGGGGGGCGGCGGCGGGCTCGCGGAGGCCGTGAGGTCTGCGGCAGGTGACGGCGAGGGGCTTGCGGAGGCTGAGCGGCCTGCCGCGGTCGGCGGTGCCGGGCCTGCGGAGGCTGTGCGGTCTGCGGCGGGTGGCGGCGGGAGGCATGCGGGAGCGGTGCGGTCGGTGGGGGGCGGCGGCGGGCTCGCGGAGGCCGTGAGGTCTGCGGCAGGTGACGGCGAGGGGCTTGCGGAGGCTGAGCGGCCTGCCGCGGTCGGCGGTGCCGGGCCTGTGGAGGCTGTGCGCCCGGGGGTGGCCGAGGGCGAGCGGCGGCCGGGGCGGGCCATGCCGGGGGAGGGCGGCGGACGGCACGCCCGGGACGCGGGGCCGGCCCCGGCCCGCGCGGAAGGGCGGCCGTGATGCGTGTGCTCGCGACCGCCGGCCATGTCGACCACGGTAAGTCCGCCCTGGTCCGTGCCCTCACCGGCATGGAGCCCGACCGCTACGACGAGGAGCGCCGCCGGGGCCTCACCCTCGACCTGGGCTTTGTGTGGACCCGGCTCGACCCGGACGGCGAACCTCTCGCCTTCGTGGACGTACCGGGACACGAGCGGTTCGTCGCGACCATGCTGGCCGGGGTCGGACCCGTGCCCGCCGTCCTGTTCGTGGTCGCCGCCGACCAGGGCTGGCAGCCCCAGTCGGAGGAGCACCTGGCGATCCTGGACGCGCTCGGTGTCCGGCACGCCGTCCTCGCGGTGACCCGGAGCGACCTGGCGGACCCGGAGCCCGTACGCGCCGACGCCGTGGCTCGCTTGGCCGGAACCTCCCTGGGCAAGGTGGCCTCGGTCGCGGTCAGCTCGGTCACCGGCGCGGGCCTGGACGAACTGCGCGGCGAACTTGCCCGGCTGGCCGCGGAGTTGCCAGCCGCCGATGCCGACGCCGACGTCCGCCTGTGGCTCGACCGGGCCTTCACCGTACGCGGACACGGCACCGTGGTCACCGGCACGCTGGGCGCGGGCACCCTGCGCGTCGGCGACCGGCTGGTCACCGGGGACGGCGCGGCCGTACTGCGGGTGCGCGGGCTGCAGAGTCTGCACGAGGAGCGGGCGGCCGTCGGCGGGGTGGCACGCGTGGCCGTCAACGTGCACGGGCAGGGGGACGGCACCCTGCGCCGCGGCCATGTGCTGCTGACGCCGGACCGCTGGCTGAGCAGCGAGGTGATCGACGTACGGGTCACGGGGGAGCCGGTGGCCGACCTGCCCCGCTCCGTCACCCTGCACATCGGCACCGCCGCCGTACCGGTGACCGTGCGCCCCCTCGGTGAGGACACCGCGCGGCTCGCCCTCGGCCGGCCCCTGCCGCTGCGCGTCGGCGACCGCGCCGTGCTGCGCGAACCCGGCGGCAGCCGGATGCCCTGCGGCGTCACCGTGCTCGACGTGCGACCGCCGCGGCTGACCCGGCGCGGTGCCGGCCGGGCCCGCGCGGCCGAATTGGCGGACATGACCGGCCGCCCCGACGCCGGCGCCGAACTGCGCCGCCGCAGGCTCATGCGGCGCGCCGACCTCCAGGCGATGGGTGTCCCCCTGTGCCCCACACCCGCCCCCGAAGGCCCGGCGGGCACGGCCGCCCCCGAAGGCCCGGCGGGCACGGCCGGGCGCGAAGGCCCGGTGGGCACCGCCCGGCCCGAAAGCCCGGCGGGCCCGACCCGATGCGAGGGCTCGCTGGATACCGCCCGGCCCGAAGGCCCGGCGGGCACTGCCCGACCCGAAAGCCCGGCGGGCACTGCCCGGTACGAGGGCTCCGTGGATACCGCCCGACCCGGAGGCCCGGCGGGCACCGTCCGACCCGAAAGCCCGGCGGGCACCGCCAGGCGCGGAGGCCCGGTGGGTACTGCCCGGTCCGAGAGTCCGGCGGGCACCGCCGGGCCGGGGGACGGTGCCGGCCGCGTCTCCGGCGGGCCCGTCGGCCCTGTCGGCCCCGTCGCCGGGGACTGGCTGGTCGACGGGGCGTACTGGACCTCGCTGAAGGACCGGTTGGCCGCCGAGGTCGGCCGGCACGCCCGCGCCCACCCGCTGGAGCCCGGCCTGCCCACGGAGGCGGCCCGCCGGCTGCTCGGCCTGCCAGACCGGGCCCTGGTCGACGCGCTGGCCGCGGCACAGCCCCTGCTCCACACCCGCCAGGGCCGGCTCTACCCCGCGGACTCACCGCCGCCCGCCCTGCCCGCACCCGTCCGCGCGGCCGTGGACGCCCTGCGCCGGGACCTCACCCGCAGCCCGTTCCGCGCCCCGGAGGCCGGGCGCCTCGCCGAACTGGGGCTCGACCGCCGGGCGCTGGCCGCCGCGGCGGCCGCCGGAACCCTGCTGCGGATCGCCGACGGGATCGTGCTGCTGCCCGGCGCGGACGCCGACGCGGCCGCCGTCCTGCGCGCGCTGCCCCAGCCGTTCACGCTCAGCGAGGCCCGGCGCGCGCTGGACACCACCCGCCGGGTGGCCGTACCGCTGCTGGAGTTCCTGGACGCCCGGGGGTACACGGAACGCGTCGACGACCAGCGCCGACGCTGCCGCGCGAAGGCGGCGGAGAACGGAGGCGGACGGGAATCGGACCCGTTTCTTGACCCTAATGTGACCTGCGACGATGCGGGGAATCCGGACAAATAGATGTCTTTCGATGACGCTGAATGTCACTCGACCCGGCTCGTGCCAGTTCGGTTTGGCCCGGGCTAAACGGTGTGTGGGGAGTAGCCCTTGACCCGCCAGGGATGAGTGCAGATCGGGCCACACGGCAGAGTCCCCCGAGCCGCGTCCGGCTCGGGGGGCCTGCGAACGCGCGCCATCGCCTGGGGGGCAGTACGGCGCCGGCCGGTCCGTGTGAACACGGCTGCGGGAGCCTGACTCGCTGCGCCTCAGCGTGGAGCGAGGGGCGAGTGATCAGGTCGTGAATGAGCGGCCACCCCGACGGGGGTGGCGGGGTGGCCGCCCTCTCCGGCGCCGGCCCTCTACGCCGTGATCGCGTCGGGGGAGCGCTGGAGTCTGTGCCCGCTCCCGGCGCGTCGGCACGCCGGGAGCGGGAGTCATCGGGAGCCCCGTGCCACTGCGGTCCCCTCATCGCTAAGGACGTCGAGATCAGTGACAGCCGTAACGCCCTCAAGCGCGATGATCAGACGGGCCGCGAGAGTCCAGCGGAGACTTCTGTCGTCCGTGAAGGAGATACGGTGCATGCCGCTGACATCGGCCGTGGGTACGGGCTCCAGGGACTGCGGGTGGTACAGCAGTCCGCTCACGCCCCAGACCGGTGTGTGCTCGACGAGGGCGGCAGCCCACCCGCGCCGACGCAGGGGCGGGCAGTGCTCCAGCGCCAGTCGGGCGCAGACCGCATGGGTAGGCGGAGACGTGGTCAGCTCGCCGTCGGCGATGGGCCGGCCGCCGGCGGAGGCGACCAGGAACAGCGAGCGCTCGTCACGCCGAGTCCCGAGGGTGGGTCCGCCGCACATCTGGCACAGGAGGCGGCTCATCGCCTGCCGTTGCCGAAGAGCGTGGACATTCTCGTACCGCGGGTGGCCGCCGCGCGTGGCCGGCATGCGCATCCACGGGACGTCGTAGTGCCGGTCGATGTGGCTGACCTCGTCTTCGAAGCCGAGTCCGCGACCGCCGTGGCCGTGGATGACGGCCAGCGGCTGGGGCGGGACCTGCTCTCGGGACCAAGCGGTGATGTGCGGGACGGGGCGGCCGTCCCGGTACTGGACAGGGCGGATGGGGCTGCTGTCCGTCATCGTCGTAGCTCCAGGGCCAGGCGGCGCAGGCCGCGCCGGATCTCGCAGATACTCGGGTCGTCGGTGCACTGCTCGCACATTCCCGGGTGTGCTTTGTGCGCGGCGAGGGCGGCGCGCAGGGTGCAGACGCGGCAGCCGCGGAGGAACAGCGTGGTGCCCTCGTGCGGGTGCTCGCCGAGGTCCAGGGCGGTCGCGATGGACAGCGGCTCGCCGCCCCACAGGCAGGCGGCTCCTCGCCCTCGCTCATCGGGAAGCGTGCCGAGGTCCGGGAACTGAAGAGAGGGCAGCAGCCCGGCCGGAACGTCGACCGGGGGCCGGGTGTCGGTGGCCGTCATTCCGGTGTCCCTTCTTCAGCTCCTGGGCCGGTGGCGGCGAACGCCTTGGCGAGCAGGGACGGGTCGGTGAGGTAACCGGTGCCGTCCGGGATCGACAGCCACCACAGGGAGCCGATGCAATTGGTGACTGGCGGGCAGCGCAGCTCCCAGCCAGCCGGATGCACGGTGACGCCAGCGATACCGTCAAGCTCGTCGGCGAGCGTGGCCGGCAGCAGCCACCATGCGCGCCTGCTGTACATGCAGGCCAGGATGGGTCCACTCGGGCAGTGGTGCATCCAGCGGAGCGCTGCCAGGGTGTGGGAGATCCGCGTTTCAGTGACGCGCCAGTGGACCCCCGACGAGATCGCAACCGGCAGCCCGAGGTCCCACAAGCGCTGCGCCGTGTCCGGGCCAGTGGCGCAGGACCGCAGCCACTCCTGGCCCTCGCGCACTGGAGCAAGGGGGATATGAGGGGCCTGGGTCATCGGGCGGCACCTGCCTTCAGGTGGCAGCCGCACGACACGATGTCCCACACCCGTGCGCGAGGCGCCAGCTGCACGCGGCCGCCCTTCGCCAGCCCTCGCGCTACCGCACCGCAGTACCAGCAAGCTCGCCCATGGAGCCGAGCGATACTTACGGGTCCAGCGACTCGGAGCGGCGGCTCACTGCACTGCTGCATTCCGGCCTCCACCTGTCGTCTCTCTCGGACAGGCAGATCATGGGCCGCAGCAAGGGCCGCAAGGGATACAGCGGGTGTCCCCTCAGACCGCGCCGATCCACTCGGCGAAGTGGGTCAGCGACTCGGCGTCTGCGCGCTTCAGCCGGCGGATCGTGGCCGCCGCCTCCCGTGCCCACGGGTGCTCTCGCGTGTGCTGCGGCGCGATGAACCGAGCGACCTTCAGCGACTCGAATGCGTTGTCCGGCTGGCCCGCCCACACCTGCGCTCGCGCCCGCTCGATCCAGAAGCCGGATCGGCGCTCCGCCGGCAGGTCGTCTGGAGGTGTCCACTCCTCCGCGACGTCCAGGGCCGCCCGGACGTGGTCATGGCCGAGGCTGACCGCGACGGATACCTCGTGGGCGCGCACGGAGTCGGGGCCGAACTGGGTACCGTCGTACGCGCCCTCGCGCAGGCCGTCGGCGAGCCGTCGGGCCTCGGCCATGTGGTGCTCCGCGGCGTCGGGGTCGTCTGCTCGTCCGGCGATCACTGCCGCCCGCATGTGCAGGGCGCCCCGGGCCGCGGTCGCATCCCGGCTGATGGGGCTGGGGGCGGCGTCGATGGCTTGTTCCAGGGCGGCGAGCCCTTGGGCGTGCGCGCGTGCGGCGAAGAAGGTTTCGGTGCGGACGTAGGCGGCGGTGCACCGCGCGATGCGGTCCTCGGTCTGGTCGGCGGCCCACCGCATGAGGTCGATGAGGCGCGCTGACAGGTCCCCGTGCCCGAACTTGTAGGCGACTGCGTCCGCTGATCGGGCCGTTGCGGCGAGGAGTTGGGCGGCGCGGAGCCGGTCGGTGCCGGTGCTGTGGTGGAGCGCGGCCAGGACGTGGGTCAGCAGCTGTGGGGTGTGCTCGGCGATCTGGGCGTACTGCGCGCCCAGTCTCCACGTGGTCAGCTGCGTGACGGCAGCGCTGAGTTCGTGCAGTGGG
Source organism: Streptomyces musisoli (assembly GCF_016741855.1). GTDB lineage: Bacteria > Actinomycetota > Actinomycetes > Streptomycetales > Streptomycetaceae > Streptomyces > Streptomyces musisoli. The sequence goes on from NZ_JAERRH010000013.1 coordinate 85,419, forward strand.
CGGGCTGGAGCGTCGGCTGGGATGTCGTACGCGGCGATCGCGGCGGAGATCGCAGGGATGGACGCGTGGACGCGGCTCTCGGTGCGCGTGCTGCCAGCGATGATGCGGCTCGGGTCGACGGTGAGCGCTGCTGAGATCGAGTCGAGGGTGTCGTCGCTCGGGGACCTGGCGCCGCGCTCGATGGCTTTGATCATGGGCAGGGAGACAAAGGCGGCGCGGGCGAGGTCCGCCTGTGTCATCCGGCGGGCGCGGCGGATGGTGGCGATGCGCTGGCCTACCTCGCGCGCGGTGGGGGCGGGCATACGGGCTCCGTTCGGTACGTCCACTTCGAACAGTAGCCGTGTCGTGACGTTGTGAGGATGCGAACGGACTGCCTACCGCACGAGGGTGGGTAGTTCTGTGAGGCGGTCGATCTGCCAGTCCGCTATCGCCACAACGTCCGGGTCCTGGGCCCATAGATGGCCCCACGGGCCGCGCCGTAGATGGGCTGTCCGCAGCCCGGCCGATGCTGCGGGAAGCGTGTCGTTGGCTGGATGGTCGCCGACGTACAGCGTCTCACCAGGATCTGCCTGCCCGGCCTCGACGGCCCGCTGGAAGAACTCGGGCCGCGGCTTGGCCACGCCCCACTCCCCGGACGTCGCGACCACGTCGGCCGGCAGGTTGAGGGCACGCAGCAGTTCACCCGCGCGAGCGGTCTGGTTTCCGGCGACGACGACCCGGACCCCGAGCCGTTGCAGCTCGGCCAGTGCGGGCCGGACGTCCTCGTACAGGTCGCTGTCGTCCAGATGCTCGCCGCGGCCAGCGGCCTCGCGTGCCCGGTACTCGGCTGCGACGTCGATGCCCGGGCGGAGGAGACGGAGAGCGTCCGCGTTGTCACGGCCCTGCGCGACCACTGCGCCGACGAGCGCGGACAGTGTGTGCCGAGGGACGTCGAGCCAGTCGGCCCACGATGCCCAATAGCGGTCGTCGCGGACGAGGGTCTCGCCCACGTCGAAGATCACAGCGCGAATCATGGGGCGAGCGTATCCGGGCATGACGAAACGGCCCTCGCCCTCCCGTAGGAGGACGAGGGCCGGGGTTGGTGCAGGCGGTGGTCGTCATGCGATGCGGCGCCGCTCGGCGGGCAGGCCGAGGATGCCGGCGGACCGCGCGGACGTAGGCGTGTCGTCGGGTGAGGGCGCGGTGTTGCGGCGGCAGACCAGCGCGTCGGGGTCCCAAGCGGGCGCCCGGACGCTATACCCGTCCGGGTGTGCCTGCGGCGCCGTCAGCTCCATTGACTCCATGAGTGCCGGCGGCACCCGTCTCCCCGGGCGAGCCGGACGGTCCTCGAGGACCGGGCGCGCCGCGCTCCCCTGGCGCACCGGGCTCGCCCGGCGGTCCCGGTGGGCCGGTTACCGAAGCCCCCGGCTCACCACGGCTGCCGGGTGGTCCGGCGGTCGGTGTTCCGCCCATGGCTTCGACTTAACGTGTGGCTCGCCTCCAGGGAGCACGTAAGCGAGCAGGCCCGGGACGAGTTCGCGGAACAACTCACTCGCATAGTCCACGAGGGGCTCTGGGTCCAGAACTGGCCCGGACGCTGACTCACACCACCCTCCGGATCCCCGGGGTGGCCGTAGGGGCACCCATCACCGCATCCACGGCCGCGCGGGTCTCCCCATCCAGTGCCTGCACCAGATGCCCGTACCGGTCCACCGTCGTCGTGATCGACTCATGGCCCAGCCGCGCCTGAATGGCCGGCAGCGGAATGCGCTGCGCGATCAGCCAGGCAACATGCGTGTGCCGCAGGTCGTGGATCCGAGGGCGCTTCGGCAGCCCCTTCGCGATCGCCGCATCCACCGCCGGGACCCAACGGCGGCGCCAGAAGTTGTCATGCCGCCAGCTCTTCCCGAACCGCGTCTCGAAGAGCAGATCCTCCGGCCTCTTGCCGGACATGCGACGGCGTAGCGTCTCCATCTGCGCGTCGGTCAGAGCGATGATCCTGCGAGCCTTCTTGGTCTTCGGCGGGCCCAGGAAGTGCGCCGGCCTTCCAGCACCCGGCGCCGCCCGTTTCCACGACCGGTGAACGCTCACCGTGTTCTGGGCCAGGCTGACGTCCCGAACCTGTAGCGCGGTCGCTTCGCCCCACCGCATGCCTGTCCCCACCAGCCAATCAGCCAGATCACGTGCGTGCGAGTCCTCGATCTCGGCGGCGATCCGGGCGTACTCGTCGTGCTCCAGGAAGGTCATCTCTTCGTCGATGCCGTCGTCCGTCCGGGGCAGACGTGTGCCGAGGCAACAGTTCTTCGCGCGCAGTGGTGGGTCCGCCTCCACCGAGGCCTGCACGATGGCGCTCAGCAGGCCGTGCCGGTTCGCGATGCTCTTCGGGCTGGCCTCGCGCCGCAGCCACGCCTCCGGGTTTTCAGGGTTGCGTTCGCCTTGCGCGCGCACCCAGTCCTGGACGTCGTCGGCGATGATGTTGGCGATCGTGGCGGGCGCGACCCGGCCGGACGGCTGAGTGTGCTGGATGATCGCGAAGAGGTTGTCGACGTCGCGCTTATCGTCGCGGCGGGAGCGCTCGTCGATGCCGGCGAGCCGGTCGACGTAGCGGTGCGCCCAGTCTACGAGCGGCATGTCGCCGTCGACCGCCTGCTCCTTGACGAAGCCCTGGCCCTTGACCCAGCTTCTTGAACTCCTCGGCCGCGGTCTCGTCGCCGAACTTCTCCATCCCCCAGGTGCCGCCACGTCCGCCCTGGATCCAGCGCACCTGGTAGAGCGCGCTGCCGTCCTTGCGTTTCCGCTTTCGGACGCTCGCCATGACGGCAGGGTAGGGGGGTGCCGGTGCCAGTGTTAGGCCCGCGTTTGGCCGAGATGTACATCGGTACAGGTGGAGAACGGAGGCGGACGGGAATCGAACCCGCCTGCCCGAGATCCTCGGGCACCTCGGTTTTGAAGACCGGGAGGGCCACCAGGCACCCACACGCCTCCACCGCTCGCCAGGCTACTGCCCCAGGAGACGACCGCTATGACATCGACACCGGCCCGACAGGCGTCCGTACGGCTCACCCAGTTCGCCCACGGCGGCGGCTGCGCCTGCAAGATCCCGCCCGGCGAACTGGAGGACGTGGTCGCGGGGCTGGCCGCGCAGCCGCTCACCGGCGGCGACACCCCCCTCCTCGTCGGCCTCGCCACCGGCGACGACGCGGCCGTGGTCACGCACCGGGGCACCGCCGTGGTGTGCACGGCCGACTTCTTCACGCCGGTCGTGGACGACCCCTACGACTGGGGCCGGATCGCCGCCGCCAACGCCCTGTCCGACGTCTACGCGATGGGCGGCCGGCCCGTGCTCGCCGTCAACCTGCTCGCCTGGCCCCGCGACCGGCTGCCGTTCGACCTCGCCCGCGAGGTGCTGCGCGGCGGACTGGACATCGCCACGGAGGCGGGCTGCCACGTGGGCGGAGGACACAGCGTCGACGACCCGGAACCCAAGTACGGCATGGCCGTCACCGGCATCGCCGATCCCGAGCGGCTGCTGCGCAACGACGCCGGCCGGCCCGGGCTGCCGCTGTCGCTGACCAAACCGCTGGGCACCGGCGTGCTGAACAACCGCCACAAGGCCACCGGAGAGCGGTTCGAGCACGCCGTCGCCACGATGGCGGCCCTGAACCGGGAGGCGTCGCAGGCCGCGCTGGCCGCCGGGGCCGTCTGCGCCACCGACGTCACCGGGTTCGGCCTCCTCGGCCATCTGTACAAGCTGGCCCGCGCCTCCGGGGTCACCGCGGTGGTCGACACCGCCGCCCTCCCCTGGCTGGAGGGCGCCCGGGAGGCCGTACGCGACGGATACGTCAGCGGCGGCACCCGGCGCAACCTGGAGTGGGTCGCGCCGTACACCGACTTCGGGGACACCGACGAGGACACCCGGCTGCTGCTCGCCGACGCGCAGACCTCCGGCGGCCTGCTGGTCGCCGGGGAGGTGCCCGGAGCGCCGGTGGTGGGCGAGCTGGTACCGCGCGGCCCGCACACCCTCGTACTCAGGTAGGACCGCTCCCGGCAACTTCCCGGTCGGTACGACTACGACCGCTCACGGCTCCGTCCCGGTCAGGCGGCGGCACCGCTCCTCCCCGGCAGCCAGGACCGCTCCTTCCCTCTCAGACGGGACCGCTTTCGGCTCCGACCCGTCAGGCAGGGCCGCTCACGGCGACTTCCCGGTCAGGTCGGGCCGTGCACCGCTCGCTCCCCGACAGGCGGGACCGCTCAAGGCTCCGTGCCGGTGTGCTCGTCGATGCCCGCGCGGACCCGGTACGCGCGCACCAGCGCCACGGCCGCCGGGCCCCGCGGACGCCGACCCGGGCGGATGTCGACGGCGAACGCCTTCGTCTCCTGGATGTGCGTGTTCGGGTCCAGGGCCAGATGCAGCAGTTCGTTGGCCGCGTCCCCGGTGGTGTAGCCGTTCGGCCCCCAGTGGTACGGCAGCCCCACCTGGTGGAGCCGCCGGCCGTGCACGGTCAGCGGGGTCATCCGGTCGGTGACCAGCACCCGCGCCTCGATCACACCGCGCGCGCTGACGATCGTCGCCCACCCGGTGTGCGCCAGGCCCCGATCGGTGGCCAGCTCCGGGGACACCTCGCAGAAGAACTCCGGTTGCAGCTCCGCCAGATACGGCTGCCAGCGCGACATACCGCCCGCCGTGTGGTGCTCGGTGAGCCGGTACGTGGTGGCCACGTACGGGAACACTCGGGAGCCGGGCTCGTCGCCGCTCGGCTGGTAGCGGTTGTCGGGGTGCGGCGGTTGCAGCAACTGCCGCACGGGGTTGCGCTGCTGGTCGTACACGAGGTTCGGGAACGGGGAGTCCTGCGGCTCGTAGTGCGCGGGCAGCGGCCCGTCGGTGAGCCCGGACGGCACGTACAGCCAGGCCTTGCCGTCGGCCTGCATGATGAACGCGTCGGTGCCGGAAAGGGCCTCCGGACCCCTCGCGTCCTCGGGCGGCTCGTGGTCCGGAGCCTTGTCCTTCTTGAAGTCCGGGACGTCGTGCCCCGTCCACTCGCCCTTCTCCGCGTCCCACCACACCAGCGCCTTGCGCTCGCTCCACGGCCTGCCTTCGGGGTCGGCCGAGGCACGGTTGTACAGGATCCGCCGGTTGGCCGGCCAGGCCCACGCCCACTCGGCCGCCACCCAGTCCTGCTCCCGGCCGGGCTTTCGGCGGGCCGCCTGGTTGACGCCGTCCGCGTAGACCCCGCAGTAGATCCAGCAGCCGCAGACCGTCGAGCCGTCGGCCTTCAGCTCCTCGTACGAGGACAGCGGTTCGCCCTCGGCGTTCCGGCCGTTGATCTCGGCGAGGACCGCCTCCGCGTCCGGCTCGGACATCCTGCCCTTCGTGGGATAGTCCCAGGCCAGGTCGAGCACCGGCCGGTCCATCTCGTCGCCGGACCCGGCCAGCTTCTCCCGGATGACGCGTCCCAGGTGGTAGGCGAACCACAGGTCGCTGCGGGCCTCGCCGGGCGGCTCGACCGCCTGGTGGTGCCACTGGAGCATCCGCTGGGTGTTGGTGAAGCTGCCGTCCTTCTCGGTGTGCGCGGCGGCCGGCAGGAAGAACACCTCGGTGCGGATGTCCTCGGTGCGCAGCTCGCCGGTCTCGATCTCGGGCCCGTCCTGCCACCAGGTCGCCGACTCGATGAGCGAGAAGTCACGGACGACGAGCCAGTCCAGGTTGGCCATGCCGAGCCGCATCAGCTTCGAGTTGGCGTTGCCCACCGCGGGGTTCTCGCCGATCAGGAAGTAGCCCTTGCAGACGCCGTCCAGCTGGGCCATCGTCGTCTCGTAGGTCGAGTGGGAGCCGGTGAGCCGGGGCAGATAGTCGAAGCAGTAGTCGTTGTCGGCCGTCGCCGCCTCACCCCAGTACGCCTTGAGCAGGCTCACCAGGTACGCCCGCATGTTGCCCCAGTAGCCCTTGTGCGCGGCCTCGGCCTCGACGAAGGCGTCCAGGTCCTCGTTCTGATGGGCGTGCGGCATCGGGATGTAGCCGGGCAGCAGGTTGAACAGCGTGGGGATGTCCGTGGACCCCTGGATGGAGGCGTGCCCGCGCAGGGCCAGGATGCCGCCGCCCGGCCGGCCGATGTTGCCGAGCAGTGTCTGCAGGACGGACGCCGCGCGGATGTTCTGCACCCCCACCGTGTGCTGCGTCCAGCCCACCGCGTAGGCGAACGCCGTCGTCCGGTCGCGTCCGGAGTTCTCCGTGACCAGCTCGCACACCTGCCGGAACAGGTCCCGCGGCACCCCGCAGACCTGCTCCACCAGCTCCGGCGTGTAACGGGCGTAGTGCCGCTTGAGCACCTGGAACACACAGCGCGGGTGGGTCAGCGTCTCGTCCCGCTCCGGCTCGCCCTCGCCGATCACCGCCCCGCCGGAGCCGTGGGCCTCGCCGCGTGCGGCCTCGGTCAGTGACTTGCCGCCGCCGGTGCGCACCTCGTACTCCTGGTCGCGTTCGCCCGAGGCCGCCTGCATCTCGGTGCCCTCGTACTGCCAACTGGCGTTGTCGTAGCTGCGGGTGTCGGTGTCGAGGCCGGAGAAGACGCCGGCCAGGTCCTCCGTGTCCCGGAAGTCCTCCCGCAGGAGGACCGGCGCGTTCGTGTAGGCCACGATGTACTCGCGGAAGTACTTCTCGTGCTCCAGCACGTAGTTGACGATCCCGCCCAGGAACGCGATGTCCGTGCCCGCGCGCAGCGGCACGTGCACGTCGGCGAGGGCGCTGGTGCGGGTGAAGCGCGGGTCGACGTGGATCACCTTGGCGCCGCGGGCCTTGGCCTCCATCACCCACTGGAACCCGACCGGATGGCACTCGGCCATGTTCGAGCCCTCGATGAGGATGCAGTCCGCGTTCTGAAGGTCCTGCTGGAAGGTGGTCGCGCCGCCGCGGCCGAACGAGGTTCCCAGACCGGGAACGGTGGAGGAGTGTCAAACGCGCGCCTGGTTCTCGATCTGGATCGCTCCGATCGCGGTGAACAACTTCTTGAGCAGGTAGTTCTCTTCGTTGTCGAGCGTGGCTCCGCCGAGGCTCGCGATGCCCAGGGTGCGCCGGGTGCGGGTCTCGTCGACCTCCCACTGCCAGCCGGCCCGGCGGGCCTCGATCACCCGGTCGGCGATCATGTCCATCGCCGTGTCCAGGTCCAGCCGCTCCCACTCGGTGCCGTGCGGGCGCCGGTACAGGACCTGGTGCTCGCGGGCGTCCCCGGTGGTCAGCTGGAGGCTGGCCGCGCCCTTGGGGCACAGCCGCCCGCGCGAGACGGGGGAGTCCGGGTCACCCTCGATCTGGGTGACCCTGCCGTCCTGGACGTAGACGTTCTGCCCGCAGCCGACCGCGCAGTAGGGGCAGACGGACTTCACCACCCGGTCCGCCGTGGCCACCCGGGGCGTTAGCCGCTCGCTGCGCCCGCTCTTCGCGGCGGCTCCCCTGCCGAGCGGATCCGTGCCCGTGAGCTGGCGGTACACCGGCCAGGAGTCGATCCAGGTACGTACGCCCACGCCGCCTCCTCCCGCTCGGTCCCTCGATTTTCCCGCAACCCCTCGATCACGGCATCTCCTGCCGCGGCCGACGGCGGAGTACCCCCGCCGGACCCGGCCAAACGGCTCCGGCGGGCGTGAGAGCCCGCATGCCCAAGGGCGCGGCGAGTCACTTCCTGAGGGGGCGAATCGGAAGGGCGCGGCGAGTCATTCCGGGCAGAACGGCGGCGAAAGAGACAGGTACCTCCCGATTCTCGCCAGCGGTGAACTTTTCCGGCGGAAGCCGCATCACATCAGATGTGCAGGACGAACCACGGAGCCCACGACGAAGGGAAGAACGCTCACCATGACCCATCAGAACCAGACCCACACGACCGGTACCGACGGTGTCCGGCGGTCCGGCCGGCGCCTGGTGCGGGCGGCACTCGCCGTGACCACCGTGGCCGGACTGGGGATCGCCGGTGCGGGGGTGGCACGGGCCGGCGGGGCGGCGGCCTCGACGCCGACCTGCTCCGTGTCGGGGCTCAGCGCCTCCTTCGGCGAGTCGCTGGGCGGCGGCATGAACCATCAGGGCGTGGTGGTGAAGCTCAAGAACACCAGCGCCCACACCTGTCTGCTGCGCGGTTACCCGGGCCTCGGCCTGGAGAACGCCGCTCACCGGACGCTGCCCTCGACCACCCACTGGGGCGACACCTGGTACGCGAAGAGCCCCGCCAAGACCACCCTGACGCTCCGCAAGGGCCAGAGCGCGGAGGCGGTCATAGCGTGGACGCACGCCAACACCGGCACCTCGGACGCCGTCCACGCCGCCTACCTCCAGGTCACCCCGCCGGCGGCGACCAGCCACAAGACGCTCAAGTTCCCGGAGTGGGTGGACCACGGCGACCTCCACGTCACCGCGCTCGCGTACCGGATCAGCATCACCCACTGAGCGCCGGCCGCGGGACGCGGCCGGCCGTCGGCACGTACCAGGAATTCCGGCCGTCCCACGAGGTGCCCGAGCGCCCTCGCGGGACGGTCAGTGGTCCCGCGCCAGGCCTTCCCGTTGCGGTACGACGGTGTAGCGGGGGTCCTCGGCGGAGGCCACGCCGGCCTGGAAGACGCCGAAACGCAGGGCCGCCGAGCCGGTGAGCAGGGCGGCCCCCGCCACCACGGCGAGGCGCCGGTCCCCTCCACGGGACACGGCGAGCACCGCGCCGCCCGCCGTCAGCAGCTCCGCGGCGCGCATCAGCACCCGCGGCCCGCCCTGCCCGAAGGGCTCGGCGGCCAGGCCCATGCGCCGCTTCATCGCCCGGAAGGCGCCCAGTTCCAGGGCTGCCCCGAGGACGGCCAGCCGGCGGGCGGGCCCCGCCTGGGCGGGCGGAGCCGCGGCCAGCGCCAGCCCGGACGCCGCGGTGGCGGCCGAGCCCGCGAAGACGAACGGCAGTTCGCGGTAGCCCTCGTGCCAGGACGGCACCGCCGTGTCCGACAGCAGCACGGCGGTGTACGTCGCCACGGCCGGACCGAGGACGGCTGAGGCCACCGTGGCGGCCGAGCCCAGCAGCCGGTACCGCCCGGCCACCTCGGTGGCCGCGGCGGCCAGCGTCAGCGGCGCGTACCCGGCCAGCAGCCACGAGCCCACGCTCATCGGAGAGGTCGGCTTGAACACCCGGAGCATGTTCAGGAACCGGGCCGGCCGGCCCAGGTCGTGGACGAGCGCCGCCAGCGAGAGCGAGATCGCGCCGGCCGCGCCTAGTTTCGCCGGCGCCGCGAGTCCCGGCCGGCCGGTCAGCTGGCCCCCGGCCGCCAGCAGCGAGGACGCCCCGGCCAGCCCGCCGAGGTACAGGTACCCCGCGATGTCCAGCGGCTTCCACGTCGGCTTGTTGAGCACGGGTGTGCCGTAGTACGACGAGAACTCGGCGTCCGGCACCATGGGCTGCTCGCCCCGGCCGCGCCGGCGCCCGTGCGCACCCGTGAGCGCCTCCCGGCCGGGCCGCGCGCCCCGCACGCCGTCCCGGCCGGCGTCCGACCCGCTCATCGAGGCCTCGTCGCGGAAGTGCCGGAAGTCATCGCACCCCTCCTCGCCGGACACCGCGGCCTCCTCGCCGGACCGCCGGGGATCACCGCGGCCGGACACCGGGGCTTCCTCGCCGGACCACCGGGGATCACCTCGGCCTCCTCGCGAAGCTGCCCACGGCCAGGGCGGCCAGCGCGGCGGCGGCCACGGCCGCGTGCCGCCACATGCCGGGCAGGTCCCGGGTGGTGACCACCGGGTCCGGGGGCAGGCCGTACACCTCCGGCTCGTCCAGGAGCAGGAAGAACGCGCCGGCGCCGCCGACCCCGTCGTCCGGGCTGTCGCCGTAGAGGCGGGCGTCGGTCACGCCGGCCGCGTGCAGCTGGGCCACCCGCGTCCGCGCCCGCTCGCGCAGTTCCTCCAGCGGGCCGAACTGGATGGAGTCCGTCGGGCAGGACTTGGCGCAGGCCGGCTCCAGGCCGACGCCGAGCCGGTCGTAGCACAGGGTGCACTTCCACACCCGGCCGTCGTCCTTGCGCTGGTCGATGACGCCGTACGGGCAGGCGGGCACGCAGTAGCCGCAGCCGTTGCAGACGTCCTCCTGGACGACGACCGTGCCGAACTCGGTGCGGAACAGCGCCCCTGTGGGACACACGTCAAGGCAGGCGGCGTGCGTGCAGTGCTTGCACACGTCCGAGGACATCAGCCAGCGCAGTTCGGTACGGCCGTCGGGGGAGACGGGGGAGATCGGCCCGGCGGGTGCCCCGGCTGCCGTGGGGGCGGCGGAGGGGGCGCCGGTGCCCAGGCTGGACGCGGCGGAGGGGGCGCCGGTGCCGAGGCTGGAGCCGGCGGAGGGGGGATCGGTGCCCAGGCTGGACGCGGCGGAGGGGGCGTCGGTGCCCAGGCTGGACGCGGCGGCGAACACGTCCACGTCGTCGTGCGCGACGGGCTCCTGCCCGCCCAGCGGCTTGCGCTGCTCGACGAAGGCCACGTGCCGCCAGGTGTCGGCGCCGAGGCCGCGCGTGTTGTCGTAGGACATGCCGGTCAGTTCGAGGCCGTCCTCGGGGATCGCGTTCCACTCCTTGCAGGCCACCTCGCACGCCTTGCAGCCGATGCACACGGAGGTGTCGGTGAAGAAGCCCACCCGCGGCGGGGCGTCCGGGTACCCGGACGCCCCGGACACGTCCGGCTGCGGGCCGTACAGCGCGTTGCCGTGCCTGTCGTCGGCGTCCCTCATGCCGTCCTCCTCGCTCACGGCCGCACGGCCGTCGGGCACCTCGCCCGGAGCGTGGAACCGCCGCTCGCCTTCCGCCCGGTGTCAGGCCCCTCACCCTGGGTGCTCTGTTTCGAGCCTGGCACGGGTGCCCCCGCTCCGCGCGTCCGAAACGGTCCCGCCGGCCCACCCGGAAGAAGGAACGTTCCCCGGCCAAACTAGAGCAGGTACCCGGCTGACGCGGCCTCACACCGGACTCGCACACGGGAATTCCATGATCACCGCGGGTTGGCCGGTTGCTTTGTCCAAGCCCATGAGGGTGGGTTAACCTGCGGCGTATTTTCTCATCATGCAAATCCGTGAACTGCGGAAATGCACACACCAACGGTCGGGCGCCCGTCTGCTCCCGGCCGCGGTTCCGAGCCCCCGGAGCGGGGGCTCTTGGGGAGCGGATCGAGGGTGCGCATGGCCGGCAAGGCGACCGGGACGACCGAGGCCGTCCCGGGTGACCACGAACTCAGAAGACTGCTCGCGGGCCTGACCGCGGTGCGCGACGGAGACTTCGGCACCCGGCTGCCGGACGACTCCACCGGACTCATGGGCGACATCGCCACCGTCTTCAACGGCATGGTCGATCAGCTGTCCGTGTTCACCTCCGAAGTCACCCGCGTGGCGCGCGAGGTGGGCACGGAGGGCACCCTCGGCGGACAGGCGCAGGTTCCGGGCGTCTCCGGCACCTGGGCCGACCTGACCGACTCGGTCAACGCGATGGCGGGCAACCTCACCACACAGGTCCGCGACATCGCGCAGGTCGCCACCGCCGTGGCCAAGGGCGACCTGTCCCAGAAGATCGACGTGCCCGCGCGCGGCGAGATCCTCCAGCTGAAGGAAACCGTCAACACGATGGTGGACCAGCTGTCGGCGTTCGCCGACGAGGTCACCCGGGTGGCGCGCGAGGTGGGCACCGAGGGCCGCCTGGGGGGTCAGGCGCAGGTGCCCGGCGTCGCCGGCGTCTGGCGGGATCTGACGGACTCGGTCAATTTCATGGCCGGGAACCTGACGGCGCAGGTGCGCAACGTGGCCCAGGTGACGACCGCGGTGGCGCAGGGCGATCTGTCGCAGAAGATCACGGTGGACGCCCGCGGCGAGATCCTGGAGCTGAAGAGCACCATCAACACGATGGTCGGCCAGCTGTCGGCGTTCGCCGACGAGGTCACCCGGGTGGCGCGCGAAGTGGGTACCGAGGGCCGGCTCGGGGGGCAGGCGGACGTCAAGGGCGTGAAGGGCACCTGGCGGGATCTGACGGACTCGGTCAATTTCATGGCCGGGAACCTGACGGCGCAGGTGCGCAACGTGGCCCAGGTGGCCACCGCGGTGGCGCAGGGCGATCTGTCGCAGAAGATCACGGTGGACGCCCGCGGCGAGATCCTGGAGCTGAAGAACACCATCAACACGATGGTGGACCAGCTGTCGGCGTTCGCCGACGAGGTGACCCGGGTGGCGCGCGAGGTGGGTACCGAGGGCCGGCTCGGCGGACAGGCGCAGGTCCGCGGTGTCGCCGGCACCTGGAAGGACCTCACCGACAACGTCAACGTGATGGCGTCCAACCTCACCGGCCAGGTCCGCTCCATCGCGCAGGTCGCCACCGCCGTCGCCAAGGGCGACCTCTCCCAGAAGATCACCGTGGAGGCCGCCGGCGAGGTCGCCGCCCTCGCCGATGTCATCAACACGATGGTCGACACCCTGTCGGCGTTCGCCGACGAGGTGACCCGGGTGGCGCGCGAGGTGGGCACCGAGGGCCGGCTCGGCGGACAGGCGCACGTGCCCAACGTGGCCGGCACCTGGAAGGACCTCACCGACAACGTCAACTCCATGGCCAACAACCTCACCGGCCAGGTGCGCAACATCGCGCTGGTGACGACGGCCGTGGCCAAGGGCGACCTGTCCAAGAAGATCGACGTCGACGCCCGCGGCGAGATCCTCGAACTGAAGACGACCATCAACACGATGGTCGACCAGCTCTCCGCCTTCGCCGACGAGGTCACCCGCGTCGCCCGCGAGGTCGGCACCGAGGGCCGGCTCGGCGGCCAGGCCGAGGTCGAGGGCGTCTCCGGCACCTGGAAGCGGCTCACCGAGAACGTCAACGAACTCGCCGGCAACCTCACCCGGCAGGTTCGCGCCATCGCCGACGTGGCCAGCGCCGTCGCCGAGGGCGACCTGACCCGGTCCATCACCGTCGACGCCTCCGGCGAGGTCGCCGACCTCAAGGACAACATCAACTCCATGGTGGAGTCCCTGCGCGAGACCACCCGGGCCAACCAGGAACAGGACTGGCTCAAGACCAACCTCGCCCGGATCTCGGGCCTGATGCAGGGCCACCGCGACCTGCCCGTCGTCGCCGAACTCATCATGGACGAGCTGGTGCCGCAGGTGTCCGCCCAGTACGGCGCCTTCTACCTCGCCGAGGACGGCGCCAGTGGGCCCGAACTGCGGCTCGTCGGCTCCTACGGCAGGCCCGAGGACGACACCCGGCCCCTCCGCATCCCCTTCGGCCGCTCGCTGGTCGGCCAGACCGCGCGCAGCCGCCGTACCATCGCCGTCGACGAGCTGCCGCGCGGCTACGTCACCATCTCCTCCGGGCTCGGACAGATCGAGCCGACCGCGCTGCTGCTGCTGCCCATCGTCTTCGAGGACCAGGTCCTCGGCGTCATCGAGCTGGCCTCCGTCACCCCGTTCACCCAGGTCCAGCGGGACTTCCTCCAGCAGCTGGTGGACACCATCGGCGTCAACGTCAACACCATCGTCGCCAACGCCCGCACCGACGAGCTGCTCCAGGAGTCGCAGCGCCTGACCAGCGAACTCCAGTCCCGCTCGGCGGAGTTGCAGGCCCGGCAGGAGGAACTCCAGCAGTCCAACGCGGAACTGGAGGACAAGGCGTCGCTGCTGGCCGACCAGAACCGGGACATCGAGGCGAAGAACCTGCAGATCGAGCAGGCCCGGCAGGAACTGGAGGCGCGGGCCCAGCAGTTGTCGCTCGCCTCGAAGTACAAGTCCGAGTTCCTCGCCAACATGAGCCACGAGCTGCGCACCCCGCTCAACAGCCTGCTCATCCTCGCCCAGCTGCTGGCCCAGAACCCATCCCGCAACCTCACCCCCAAGCAGGTCGAGTACGCGGGCATCATCCACTCGGCCGGCTCCGACCTGCTCCAGCTCATCAACGACATCCTGGACCTGTCCAAGGTCGAGGCCGGCAAGATGGACGTCACGCCGGAGCGGGTCCCGCTGCGGCAGCTGATCGAGTACGTCGAGGCCACCTTCCGGCCGATGACCTCGCAGAAGAGCCTGGAGTTCACCGTCGCCACGGCACCCGGCGCCCCCGCCGACCTGCTCACCGACGACTCCCGGCTCCGGCAGATCCTGCGCAACCTGCTGTCCAACGCGGTGAAGTTCACCGAGCAGGGCGGCGTCGAACTGCGCGTCGAACCCGCCGCCGACGACGACGTGCCCACCGGCGTGGTGCGGGGTGGCGCGATCGTCGCGTTCCGGGTGAAGGACACCGGAATCGGCATCCCCGAGCAGCAACTGGAGACCATCTTCGGCGCGTTCCAGCAGGCGGACGGCACCACGAGCCGCAAGTACGGCGGCACCGGGCTCGGCCTGTCCATCACCCGGGAGATCGCCCACCTGCTCGGCGGCGCCGTCACCGTGGACAGCACCCCCGGCAAGGGCAGCACCTTCACCCTCTACCTGCCCGTCGCCCGGCCGGACTTCGAGGAACACATGCGCGGTGGACGCCCCGCCGTCCTCAAGGCCGAACGGGACGGCACGGACGGCACGTTCGCGCACGCCCTGCCCCAGGAGCTGCCCTCGGTCACCGCGAGACGGGAACGCCCGCGCCGCCTGCTCGTCGTCGAGGAGCGCCCGCGCGGGCTGCTGACCCTGGTCGCCGAGAGCGTGGTCCGGGATCTGGAGCACGCCCGCGCCGACGGCGTCGGCACGCCCGTCGACATCATCACCGCGGTCGGCGCCCAGGAGGCGGCCGGCGCCCTCGCCGCCGAACCCTGCCACTGTGTCGTGGTGGAACTCGGCATGCCCGACGGGGAGTCGGCCCGCTTCCTCGAGGCCCTGCGCGGCGACTCGGCCCTGACCAGCGTCCCGGTGCTGGTGCACGGCTCGCAGCGCACCGAGACGCTCTCCGAGGACACCCCGGGCGGTTCCCTGGAGTACCTGTTCAGCCTGGACGATCTCCGCGAGCGGATCGCGCTGCACCTGTCCGCCGAGGAGCCCGGAGAGGTGCTCACCCTGGTCCGCGGCGAGGAACACCCGCGCACCGCGCCGCACCTGATCGACGAGCAGACCCGCGGCCGGACCGTCCTCGTCGTCGACGACGACGCCCGGAACCTGTTCGCGCTCAGCGGCATCCTCGAACTGCACGGCTTCCGCGTGCTGCACGCGGAGAACGGCCGCAAGGGAATCGAGACGCTGGTGAACAACCCGGACGTCGAACTCGTCCTGATGGATGTGATGATGCCCGAGATGGACGGCTACACGGCCACGGCCGAGATCCGCAGGATGCCCCGGTACGCCGACCTGCCGGTCATCGCCGTGACGGCCAAGGCCATGCAGGGCGACCGGGAGAAGAGCCTCGCCTCCGGCGCCAGCGACTACGTCACGAAGCCGGTGGACACCCATGACCTGATCGCCTGTGTCCGACGCTGGCTCCCCGCATGAGCACGGCACGGCGCGCCCGCCCCTTCGCAGGCCGAGGAGTACGGATCCGGTGACCACCCACGAACCGCCCGCCGGGCCCGATGCGCCGGCCGGACTCGACGCATCGGCCGGACTCGACGCATCGGCCGGACTCGGTGCACCGGCCGAGATCGGCACGCCCGCCGGACTCGGCACGCCCGCCGGACTCGGCGCACCGGCCGGCCCGACCGGACGGCTCCCCTCCGTCGAGGCCGCGCTGCCCGACGTGCCCGCCACCACCCCGGTGGGCCGGCTCGCCGCCACCGTGGAACGGCTGCGCCGAGAGGTACGGACGGCGCAGGCCGAGGCCGAGGGCCGCGCGCTGATCGAACTGGCCAAGGGCATCCTGGTCGAACGCCTCGGCTGCGGCCCCGCCCAGGCCGCCCGTCAGCTCGCCGAACTGACCGAGCAGGCGCAGGTGACGCCGCTGGAGTTCGCGGTCGACGTCATCAACCAGGCGGCCCGGGACCGCGTCTCGGAGATCACCGAGGCGTTCCTGTCCGTCGCCGCGGACCCGACCGGGCCCGTCGCGGAGTCCGCCGCCGTACGGCTGCGCGCCGCCGAGAGCGGCGTCCTGGCGGCGCCCGACACCCAGGCGATGGCCGACTCGCTGCTCGAGCACGCCCTGCGCCCGCTGGGCGCGGTCGCCGTAGCCATCTGGTCGGCCGGCCCGGACGGCTCGCTGACCCTCGCCGGGAGCGCCGGCTTCCCGCCGGGCGAGGCGGCCCGCTGGCGCTATGTACCGCCCGACGTGGCCACGGTGGCCCGGCGCGGACTGACCGAGCCCGACGGCCAGTGGCTGCCCTCGCTCGCCGAGTCCGGGCTGCCCACGATCGGCCGGCGCGAGTACGCCGACGGCGCCCGGATCGCCGTACCGTCCGGGACGGGCGGCCGGATCCACGGCGTCCTGGAGATCGCCTGGCCCAAGCCGGAGGGCCCGCTGCCGCGCCCGGTCGTCCGGCAGGTGGAGGCCCTCGCCGAGCTGTGCGCGCACACCCTGGAGACCTTCGCTCCGCCGGCCGGCACCGAGCCGGAGCCGGGCCTGCTGCCCGACGTCGTCGAGCTGATGGACCTGGCCGACGGGCTGCACGACCCCGCCCTGGTGCTCGTGCCGCACCTGGACGACGCCGGGCAGCTGGTCGACTTCCGCATCCAGCACGTCAACAGCCGCTTCCTCGACCCCGCGGGCCGGCCCCGGGCCGTCGTGGGCGGCGCCCTGCTGCTGGAGGCCTACCCGATGGCGGCCGGCGCCGGCGAGCTGTTCCAGCGCGTGGAGCGGGTCTATGCCACCGGGGAGCCCTTCCGTGCCCACCGGATGCGGCTGACCGCCTTGGTCGACCAGGTGCCGCTGTCCGCCGTCGCCGACATCAGCGTCAGCCGGCACGGCTCCGCGGTGCTGCTGATCTGGCGCATCGAGGACGAGACGGCACGCCTGGCCAGCCTCCTCCAGCACGCCCAGCGGCTCGGCCGGATCGGCGGCTTCGAGGAGAACCTGCTCACCGGCGAGATCACCTGGAACGGCCAGCTGTTCAGCCTCTACGGCCGCCCGGTCAGCAGCTCCCCGGTCGCCCTCCAGGACCTGCCGGCCCACGGCCACCCCGACGACGCCGTCACCCTCGGCCGCTTCCTGCGCACGCTGCTGCACCACCACAGGCCCGCCTCCGCCGCGTTCCGGCTACAGCGTCCGGACGGCGTGACCCGGCACATGCGGGTGGTCGCCGAACCCGTCCTCGACACCGACGGGCAGCTCTTCGTCGTCCGCGGCGCCTACCAGGACATCTCCGCCCAGCACTGGACCGAAGTCGCCCTCGCCGCCACCCGCGACCAGCTCGCCCACACCGAGCAGCAGGCCATCGAGCGCAACCGGCTGGCCCTCCAGCTCCAGCACGCCATCATGCCGCCGGCCCAGGCCCCGCTGCGGGTGCCCGGCCTCCAGGTGGCGGTGCGCTACCGGCCCGCCGAGACCGAACACCTGGTCGGCGGCGACTGGTACGACGCCGTCGTCCTGCCCTCCGGACTGGTGCTGCTGTGCGTGGGCG
The DNA here is from genome assembly GCF_016741855.1 of Streptomyces musisoli. Taxonomy (GTDB): domain Bacteria; phylum Actinomycetota; class Actinomycetes; order Streptomycetales; family Streptomycetaceae; genus Streptomyces; species Streptomyces musisoli. The sequence goes on from NZ_JAERRH010000013.1 coordinate 102,886, forward strand.
ACGTCGCCGGGCACGGCATAGAGGCGGCGACCAGCATGGTCGTGCTGCGCAACGCCCTGCGCGGCCTCGCGGTGACCGGGGCCGGCCCGGCCCAGCTGCTGTCCTGGCTGAACATCGTCGCCCACCATCTGACCGGTGCCGTCACCGCGACCGCCGTGTGCGGTCTGTACGACGGCGAGCGGCGGATCCTGCGCTGGGCGCGGGCCGGCCATCTGCCGCCGGTGCTGGTGCGCCGGCCGGACGCCACAGCGCTGCCCCCGGTCAAGGGGCTGCTGCTGGGCGCCGTGCCGGAGGCGCGCTACGAGGAGACGGAGGTGCAGCTGGCCGCGGGGGACACCCTGCTGATGTACACCGACGGCCTGATCGAGCGCCGGGACCGCTCGGTGGAGGAGTCGCTGACCCATCTGCTGGACACCGCCCGGGCGGTGCCCGGCACCCTGGACCAGCAACTGGACCGGCTGCTCACCTACAGCAGGTCGGACACCGACGACGACACCTGCATCGTCGGCATCAGGGTCGCCTGACCCGGCCCGTCCGGCCGCTCAGCCGGCCGGCGCGGGGACGAGCGGCACGGTCGCGGTCACCCGCTTGCCGTGGGACAGCCGGGTCACCTCCAGGCCGCGGGAGAGCATCGCCACGAGTTGCAGGCCGTGCCCGCCGATCCGTCCGGGGTCGGGCGGACGCCGGCGCGGCGGCTCACGGGAGGTGTCCGTGACGGTGACGCGCAGCGCGGTCGCGTCGGGCAGCAGTTCCAGGCCCAGCGCACACGGGCCGGGCGCGTGCTTGGCCGCGTTGGTGACGAGTTCGCTGACGACGAGCTGGGCATCCTGCACCGGGCGCCGTCCCGGTGCCGGCCGTGCCCGGGCGAGCAGGGCGGCAACGGCGTCCCTCGCCTCCGCGATGCTGGATATGCCGGTGTCCCAGGTGCGGCTGTAGCGCAGGAGCGTCGGGCGGCCTTGCACCGTCGCGTGGGTCCTGAGCGGGATGTCCATACCTCGTTGCCCTTTTCCTCTGGGGTCAGGGTCCCTTCCCGTGTACAGGGGGGTGTTCCGTCCCTGCCCGGCTACCCGCTTAACCGCCGGACAAGGGGACGTTCGCGAGGAATCCTCCGGATGCCCGTGAACTCCTGCTGGACGGTGGTGCGGACCACCCGGGGGCGGTCCGGGCGGCGTCCGGGCGCCCGGACACACAGCGGAACGGGCCGGGAAATCCGCTTCCGCTGGATTTCCCGGCCCGTTCCGGGTTCGATTCGGCGGGGGCCTCAGTGCTTGAAGACGTCCTTCGTCTTCTCCTTGGCCTGCCGGGCGTCTCCCCGAGCGCCTTCCATGCGGCCCTCGGCCTCCATGCGCTCGTTCCCCACGGCGCGGCCCATGGCTTCCTTGGTCTTGCCCTTGGCCTGCTCCGCCTTGCCCTTGGCTTTCTTGCTGCCAGCCATCGCGTGTCACATCCCAACATCGACGCGGTCTCTGGTCGGTATTCGGATTGCCGTTTCTCCGCCACCCAAACCAGAAATCCCGGATCCGGTACCGGGGGAAACGCGAGGGCTGATCGCGGAATTTCTGGGAACCCGCCGGTGTGGAGGTGGATAAACATGGTTCCTTTGCTTCTGGTTCTCCTGCTGGCCCTGATTCTTTTCGGAGCGGGCTTCGCCCTGAAGGCGCTGTGGTGGATCGCGGTCATCGTGCTCGTGCTGTGGCTGGTGGGCTTCATCGTCCGCCCGGCAGGGACCGGAGGCCGGCGAGGCCGCTGGTACCGCTGGTAGGCACGCCCCCGTCGACTCCGCGGGCCCCGGCCGCACGGCCGGGGCCCGCGTGCCTGTGCCCGGCGGGCGCCGGCATCACCCAGCCCTGGTTGAACGGCTCAGACTGATAAACACCGGTCTGGAGCGGGTGCGACCGCAGGCGATGGCCAGTACGCCCGCCGGACTCGCACACCGCGGGCTGGTGAGCCGCAGCCCGGAGCCAGCCGATCCGGCATTACCCGCAGGTGACACCCGGGAGCGCATCTGATGGCGTACAGCGGAGCACCGGGTTCCGGGCGCGTCGAAGCTCCCCCAGCACTTCTCCGAACCGGGGGAGCCCCGGACCCAGGCCATGACATGGCCGGTCTGCCCTCCAGTCTGCTCCTCCCGGACAGGCGCCCACCACCCTGACCCGCCACCCGGCATCCCCGGGGGTGCCAACCCGCCGATGTGGTTGCTTGCCTTGCGGCGGTGCCGGGGAACAAGGTGGGAGTGTGGAGCAGGGTGGCAGGGCGACCGTGCAGCCGGTGGCCGACCGGGTGATGCTGCTGCGACTGTCGGGGAACATCGACGCGCGCGGTGCCGGTGTCCTCGGGCGCGAACTGGGCCCGCGGCTGCGGCGGGCCGACGAGCGCGGTCTGCGGGTCGTCCTGGACATGTCCGGTGTGCGCCGGCTGAGCAGCACGGCGGTGGGCACCCTGGCCGCCCACGTCCGGCACCGCACCGCCGGCCCCGTCCTGGTCACCGGTGCCACGACCCAGGTCCGCGAGGCGCTCATGACGACGTCCCTGCCGGGCATCCGGCTCTACCCGAGCCTGGAGGGCGCTCTCGCCACCGTGTGCGCCGGCGGTCCCGCACCGCAGGAGGAGGTGCGGCAGGAGGGGGCGGAGGAGACCTCCGCCGAATTGTTCGGGCTGCGGGCCAAGGCCCGCACCAGCGGCATCATCGGCATCGCCCAGGGCATCCTGATCGCCCGTTACGCTCTGTCCGGTCCCGCCGCCGCGTTCGCCCTGCTGCGGGCCGGGTCCCAGCACCACAACGTGCCGCTGCGGGTGCTGGCCTCGGCGGTGGTGACCGCTCCGCCGCCGCGGACGGCCCAGGAGTGGTTCCCGGGGCGCCGGCACAGCCCGCCGCCCTTCGGCGAGCTGGAGTACGCCGGACCGGCGGATCCGCGCGACCGCCGGCAGATGCTGAAGGCCGCCGTGTACGCGGCGGTGACGCTGACGGACGCGGACGCGGCCGAGATCCACCTGACCGACACCGTGCAGGACGAGGCGCTCGTCCTGGAGGCCCACCACGGCCTGGACGCGCCCTACCGCGACTGCCTCGCCCTGATCGACGGGCCGCCCGCGGTCTGCGCGCGGGCGCAGGCCGAGGGCCGGCCGGTGACCGTCCCCGACGTGGCCGCGGAGCCGGACCTGGCACGCCATCCCGTCGGCCGCGCGGCCCTCGCAGCGGGCAGCCGCGCCCTGTACGCGACGCCCATGCTCACGGAGGGCGGCGTGTGCAGCGGTGTGATCTGCGTGCACCGGACCGACCCCGGTGCCTGGCTCACCGCGGGCCAGGAGGCCGCTCTCGACTCCCTCGCCCGGGATCTGGCCGCGTGGCGGTCCTGGTACCGGCGCACGGTGGTGCAGGACGCGCTGGAGTATCTGCACGTCCACGGACCGACGGGCGGCTGAGGCGGCGGCCGGGAGGCCGACGCTCGCGGCGCCGCCGTACGACGTGCCGTACGGCGAACCCCGTGACGACGAGGGCCGCGGCGACGAGGGCGTACAGCTGGTAGCGCCTGATCTCGTCGTAGGCCTCGGTGATGTGGCTGCCCGCCAGGTAGGCCAGGGTCGTCCACAGGCCCACCCACAGGGCCGCGCCGAGGGCGTTGAAGGCGAGGAAGCGGCGCCAGCGCATGCCGGTCGTGCCCGCGATGATGCCGTTGGCCTGGCGCAGGCCCTCCACGAACCGGGCCACCGTCACGATCTTGCCGCCGTGCCGGGTGAAGAACTGCTCGGCCGCCTCGAACCGCTTCGGCGTCAGGAGGACGTACCGGCCCCACCGGTCGACGAAGGGCCGCCCGCCGGCCCGGCCGATCAGGTAGCCGAGGTTGTCCCCTGCGACGGCCGCGGCGAACGCGATGACCGCCACGGCCACGACGTCCAGGCGTCCCGCGCCCGCGTACACACCCGCCGCGAGGAGGATCGTCTCGCCGGGCGCGGGGACACCGAAGTCCTCCACGAAGACCACGGCCCCGACGGCCCAGTAGCCGTAGTGGCCGAGCAGCGGCTCCAGATGGGCCAGCGGTCCCGGGAGGGGAGGGGGCATGCCTCCACCGTACGTCGGCGCCGCCGGGCGCCGGCCCGGGTCAGGACCGGGCGGCCGGGGACTGGTCCTGCGCGGCGGCGTCCGGGCCGGCCCCGGCCTCCGGTGCCGTGGGCCGCTGGGTGCGGCCGGTCAGCCGCCGGGCGAGCGGCTCGGTGTACCGGGCGGTCAGCGGGCCGAGGACGACCAGGATCAGCACGTAGGCGGTGGCCAGCGGGCCGAGGTCGGAGTCGATGCCGGAGGTGACGGCGAGCCCCGCTATGACGATGGAGAACTCGCCGCGGGCCACCAGAGTGCCGCCGGCCCGCCACCGGCCCTTGGCCGAGATCCCGGCGCGGCGGGCGGCCCAGTAGCCCGTGGCGATCTTGGTCAGGGTGGTGACGACGGCCAGGGCGAGCGCGGGCACCAGGACGGGCGGGATGCTCGCCGGATCGGTGTGCAGGCCGAAGAAGACGAAGAAGACCGCCGCGAACAGGTCCCGCAGCGGTGCCAGGAGGTGGTGGGCGCCCTCGGCGACCTCACCGGACAGGGCTATCCCCACCAGGAAGGCGCCGACCGCGGCCGAGACCTGGAGCTGCTGGGCGACACCGGCCACCACCAGTGTCAGCCCGAGCACCACCAGCAGCAGTTTCTCCGGGTCGTCGGTGGAGACGAAGCGGGAGATGTGCCGGCCGTAGCGCACCGCCACCAGCAGAACCACGCCCGCCACCCCGAGCGCGACGGCCAGGGTGAGGCTGCCCGCGGCGAAGCCGGTCCCGGCCAGCAGGGCCGTGACGACGGGCAGGTAGACCGCCATGGACAGGTCCTCCAGCACCAGGATGCTGAGGATCACCGGTGTCTCCCGGTTGCCGATCCGGCCCAGATCGCCGAGGACCTTGGCGATGACGCCGGAGGAGGAGATCCAGGTGATGCCGGCCAGGACGACGGCGGCGATCGGGCCCCAGCCGAGCAGCAGCGCCATGGCCGCGCCGGGCAGGGCGTTGAGGGTGGCGTCGACGATCCCCGCCGGGTACTGGGTCTTGAGGTTGGAGACCAGATCGCCGGCCGTGTATTCGAGGCCGAGCATGAGCAGCAGCAGGATCACGCCGATCTCCGCGCCGATCGCCACGAACTCCTCGCTGGTCCCGAGCGGCAGCAGCCCGCCCTCGCCGAAGGCCAGTCCGGCCAGCAGGTACAGCGGTATGGGCGAGAAGCGCAGCCGGGCGGCGAGCCGGCCCAGCAGCCCGAGGCCCAGGATGATCGCGCCGAACTCGATCAGGAAGACCGCGGAGGAATGCACCCCGATCACTCCCGCCCGACTATCGCGGCGGCCGCGTCGACGCCCTCGCGGGTCCCGATGACGATCAGGGTGTCGCCGCCGGCCAGCCGGAAGCCGGGGCCGGGGGAGGGGATCGCCTCGGCGCGGCGCAGTACGGCCACGATCGACACACCGGTCTCGGTCCGCATCCGGGTGTCCCCGAGCAGCCGTCCGTTCCAGTGGGAGGTACCGGACAGTTCGATCCGCTCGGCCACCAGGCCGAGTTCCGTCGTGGACAGCAGAGTGGGGCTGTGATGGGTCGGCTTCAGGGCGTCCACCAGGGCCTCCGCCTCCTGTCCGGTGAGGCGGACCGACAGCCCGCAGGCATCGGGATCGTCGTGCCGGTAGGCGCTCAGCGTGCGTGAGCCGTCCCGGTGGGCCACCACCGACACGTGGCGGTGCTCGCGTGTCGTCAGGTCGTACCGGACGCCGATTCCCGGCAACGGTGTCCTGCTGGTGCGTGCGGTGCTCATGACTGCCCCCCTGCCCGGGTTTGAACATCTCTTGGTGAAACCATTACCCGGAGCTTATCCAGGCAGTGATCAACCGCGGAGAGGACCCCGGTCGGGCAGGGGGTGCAGGTGATGAGTGAATGCCGGCGGCGCGCCCTTCGTCGACGGCGCCGGCCGGCCCCCGGCTCTCGGCGAGACCGGCCGGCACCCCGGTCGTCGACGGGGTCGGCCGGTGTCCCGGCCGTCGGCGGGGTCAGCCGGTGGCGTCGCGGCCGTCGGCGGGGTCGGGCTGGCATTCGTGGCACAGCTCGTGCTCGCCGTCGCGCGTGACGACTGTGCCCCAGCCGAGGCACAACTCGCAGTCGCGGGCGAGGCTCAGATCGGGGTGAGGGGGCAGGAGGGGGCTGCGCTGGGCTCCGTACGCCATACGGTGAGCGGCTCCTCGAAGTCGCTGGGATGTCGCGGGGAAAGCGATGACAACGCTGTCCGGATGCCCTCCATTATGTCCTACTTTTCCCTTACGTCTGTGATGTGGGTCACATTGGAGGGGTTGTCATCCGAGATTTCCCAGCCGGGCGTCCCGCCACAGGTCCACACCGCCGTCGGTCGCGAGCTTGTCGATCTCGGCCAGTTCCTCGTCGGTGAAGTCGAGGTTCTCCAGCGCGGCGACGTTCTGCTCCAGCTGCTCGACCCGCGAGGCGCCGATGACGAGGGACGTCACCCGCTCGTCCCGCAGCGCCCAGGCCAGCGCCAGCTGGGCCAGGGTCTGCCCGCGCCGGGCCGCCACGTCGTTCAGGGCACGCAGCCGGCCCCGCAGCTCGTCCGTCAGCCAGGAGGCGTCCAGCGAGGTCCCGCGGGCGGCCCGGGAGTCCTCGGGAACCCCCTCCAGGTAGCGGCCGGTGAGCAGGCCCTGGGCAAGTGCCGTGAAGCCGATGACCCCGAAGCCCTCCTCCTGTGCCGCGTCCAGCAGGCCGTCCGTCTCGATCCAGCGGTTGAGCATGCTGTACGACGGCTGGTGGATCAGCAGCGGGGTGCCGAGGTCGCGCAGGATCGCGGCGGCCTGCCGGGTGCGCTCGGCGTCGTACGAGGAGATGCCCACGTAGAGCGCCTTGCCCTGGCGGACCGCGGTGTCGAGCGCGCCCATGGTCTCCTCCAGCGGCGTGCTCGCGTCCAGCCGGTGGGAGTAGAAGATGTCCACGTAGTCCAGGCCCGTCCGGCTGAGCGACTGGTCCAGCGAGGCGAGCAGGTACTTGCGGGAACCGCCGCCTTGCCCGTAGGGGCCGGGCCACATGTCCCAGCCGGCCTTGGTGGAGATCACCAGCTCGTCGCGGTACGGCGCCAGGTCCCGCCGGAGCAGCCGTCCGAAGTTGCTCTCGGCCGCGCCGTACGGCGGGCCGTAGTTGTTGGCCAGGTCGTGGTGGGTGATCCCGAGGTCGAAGGCGCGCAGCGCGATCTCGCGCTGGGCCTCGAAGGGGCGGTCGTCGCCGAAGTTGTGCCAGTAGCCCAGGGACAGGACCGGCAGGTCCAGTCCGGAACGGCCGGTGCGCCGGTAGCGCATGGTGCCGTCGTAGCGAGCGGGGTCCGCGACGTACGTCATCGGGTCTTCTCCGGGTGGTGCCGTAGGGGTGTCCCTGCGTGCGCGCAGGGGCCCGTCCACCCTGCTCCCTGGCGCTCGGCAAGTCCAACCGCCTTCCCGGATGGGATTGAGTGGTTCCGTTTCTGAATCGAGGAGGCGGGCAACCGGTGATCAAGGGAGCGAGGAACGGAGGCGCCCGTGAGCGGTGCGATGTCCGGCGGGGACGCGATGTCCGGCCGGGAACGGTACGGCCCGGGCGGGCCGCGGGTGCCGAAGGCCGTGGCGGGGCTGCCGCGCCAGGTCCGTGACGAGCTGACCCGCAGGCTCCGCCGCAACCGGCGGGCCTTCCGCGCGGACGACGTCCAGGTCGTCGAGCCTCCGCTGCTCCGGCGCGCGGTGGGCGCCTCCGCGCTCGGCAACTGCATGGAGTGGTTCGACTTCGGCGTCTACAGCTACCTCGCCGCGACCATCGGCAAGGTGTTCTTCCCGGGGGCCTCCCCGGCCGCCCAGGTCATCTCCTCCTTCGCGACCTTCGCCGCGGCCTTCGTCGTCCGTCCCCTCGGCGGGCTGGTCTTCGGTCCGCTCGGCGACCGGATCGGGCGGCAGAAGGTGCTCGCCACCACCATGATCATGATGGCGGTGGGCACCTTCGCCATCGGTGTCATCCCCGGGTACGCCACCATCGGCATCGCCGCCCCCGTGCTGCTCCTGCTGGCCCGCATGGTCCAGGGCTTCTCCACCGGCGGCGAGTACGGCGGGGCCACCACCTTCGTCGCCGAGTACTCCCCGGACCGACGGCGCGGCTTCCTCTCCAGCTGGCTCGACTTCGGCACCTTCGTCGGCTACGCCCTCGGGTCCGCCCTCGTCACCGCGCTGAACCTGGCCCTGACGGACGACCAGATGCTCTCCTGGGGCTGGCGCGTCCCGTTCCTGGTCGCCGGACCGCTCGGCGTGATCGGCCTCTACATGCGGATGAGGCTGGAGGAGTCCCCGGCCTTCCAGCAGCAACTGGACGAACACGAGAAGGCCCTGGTGCAGGAGTCGGCGGGCAGCGAGTTCAAGGACATCGTCCGCAACCACTGGCGGTCCCTGCTCGTCTGCATGGGCGTGGTGCTCCTCTACAACGTCACCAACTACATGGTCACCGGCTACCTGCCGACCTATCAGACCGAGACGCTGAACCGCTCCAGCGGCTCGGCGGACCTCCTGGTGCTCGTCGGCATGCTGTGGATCGTCGTGCTGATCACCTTCCTCGGGCGGCTCAGCGACCGGGTGGGCCGGCGGCCGCTGTACGCCGTCGCGGCCGCCGCGATGATCGTCCTCGCCGTGCCGGCCTTCCTGCTGATCAAGGCGCACGGCACCTGGCCGCCGATCCTCGGGGTGCTGATCCTGGCCACGCTGCTCGCGGGCTTCGCCGCACCCAGCGCGGCCACCCTGCCCGCCCTCTTCCCGACCGCCGTCCGCTACGCGGCCATGGGCATCGGCTTCAACGTCGCCGTCGCCGCGTTCGGCGGCACCACGCCGCTGGTCACCGCCGCGCTGGTCGACCTCAGCGGCGACGACCTCATGCCCGCCTACTACCTGATGCTGGCCGGTGCCATCGGACTGCTCACCGTGAAGTACCTGCCGGAGAGCGCCCAGGTGCCGCTCAAGGGCTCCCAGCCGATGGTCGGTTCACGGGAGGAGCGGCGCGAGCTGATCGCCACGTCGCAGGAGCTGTACGCCCTCACCGAGGGGCGGGACGCGGCGCGGAGGGGCTGAGCCGGCGGGGGAGCGAGGCGCGGCGCGGAGGGGCTGAGCCGGAGCCGGCGGGGGAGTGCCGCGCGGCGCGGAGGTGCTGAACCGGCGGGGGGGGGGTGTCGCGCGGCGCGGCGGGGGTGGGCGTGCGGAGGAGCGCGGCGCGGCGCGGCTGTGCCGGCGGCCGGGCTCCGCCCGCCGGCGGAGCCCGGGGGAGTTGTCCGATCGTACGAACTTCTCGCATGCCGGGTTACCGGGCCTCCCCATATTTGATAGGAAACTTTCCTACCAGAACCGGAACGGGCCAACTCGCCACCCCCCACACCCTCTTGGAGCCCCTGTGGTGTTCGCAGACCGCACAGCAGCGTCCCCCGCCCACCTCTCCCGCCGGGCCGTCGTGGCCGCATTGGGCGCCGTCGCCTCCGGCGCCCTGCTCGGCGTCGCGCCCGCCGCCACGGCGCGGGCCGCCGCGCCGGGCCTGGACGACCCGGCGAAGAAGGAGATCGCCATGAAGCTCGTGTCGAGCGCGGAGAACTCCTCGCTCGACTGGAAGGCCCAGTACAAGTACATAGAGGACATCGGCGACGGCCGCGGCTACACCGCCGGCATCATCGGCTTCTGCTCCGGCACCGGCGACATGCTCGACCTCGTCGAGCTCTACACCGCCCGCAAGCCCGGCAACGCCCTCGCCAAGTACCTGCCCGCCCTGCGCGAGGTCGACGGCACCGACTCCCACGAGGGCCTGGACCCGAACTTCCCCAAGGACTGGCGCAAGGCCGCCCAGGACGGCGCCTTCCAGCAGGCCCAGAACGACGAACGCGACCGCGTCTACTTCGATCCCGCCGTCGCCCGGGGCAAGACGGACGGACTGCGTGCGCTCGGCCAGTTCGCCTACTATGACGCCATCGTCATGCACGGCGACGGCGACGACCCGACCAGCTTCCGCAACATACGCAAGCGCGCCCTGCGCACCGCCAAGCCGCCGGCCCAGGGCGGCAACGAGACGACCTATCTCAACGCCTTCCTGGACGCCCGGGTGTGGGCCATGAAGCAGGAGGAGGCGCACAGCGACACCAGCAGGGTCGACACCGAGCAGCGGGTCTTCCTGCGCAAGGGCAACCTCGACCTGAACACCCCGCTCGACTGGAAGGTGTACGGGGACGGCTACCACATCGGCTGAACCGCCGCCGCGCGGTGCGCCCCGCAGGTGGGGCGCACTCGCACGGCACGCCCTCGGCGGGGAAAGATGGGCGGTGAGCGAACGATCCCACCGATGCGGAGGAACGGACTCATGCCGCACGAGCGAGCCGGCCGGCCGGCCGGTCCCGAGGACCTTGTCGACGTGGCCCGGCTGGTCACGGCGTACTACACGACGCAGCCCGATCCGGCCGACCCGGGCCAGCGGGTGGCGTTCGGCACCTCGGGGCACCGCGGTTCGTCCCTGGCCGGCGCCTTCAACGAGGACCACATCGCCGCCACCAGCCAGGCCATCTGCGAGTACCGGGCGGCCCAGGGCACGGACGGCCCGCTCTTCCTCGGCGCCGACACCCACGCCCTGTCGGAACCGGCGAAGGCCACCGCACTGGAGGTCTTCGCCGCCAACGAGGTGACCGTGCTCATCGACGCCGCGGACGGCTACACGCCCACCCCGGCCGTCTCGCACGCGATCCTGACGCACAACCGGGACCGCACCTCCCGGCTCGCCGACGGCGTGGTCGTCACCCCCTCGCACAACCCGCCCGCCGACGGCGGCTTCAAGTACAACCCGCCGAGCGGCGGCCCCGCGGCCTCCGACGCCACCTCGTGGATCCAGGACCGCGCCAACCAGATCATCACGGGCGGCCTGAAGGACGTACGCCGACTGCCGTACGCCCGCGCGCTCGCCGCGGACACCACCGGGCGGTACGACTTCCTCGGCGCCTACGTGGACGATCTGCCGAGCGTGCTGGACCTGGACGCCATCCGGGCGGCCGGCGTGCGCATCGGCGCCGACCCGCTCGGCGGCGCCTCCGTCGCCTACTGGGGCCGGATCGCCGAACAGCACGGCATCGACCTGACCGTCGTCAACCCGCACACCGACCCCACCTGGCGATTCATGACGCTGGACTGGGACGGCCAGATCCGCATGGACTGCTCCTCGCCGTACGCGATGGCCTCCCTCATCGAGCAGCGCGACCGTTTCCGCATCGCCACCGGCAACGACGCCGACGCCGACCGGCACGGCATCGTCACCCCGGACGCCGGCCTGATGAACCCCAACCACTACCTCGCGGTCGCCATCTCCTACCTGTACCGGCACCGCGACCGGTGGCCGGCCGCCGCGGGCATCGGCAAGACCCTCGTCTCCTCCACCATGATCGACCGTGTCGCCTCCGACCTGGGCCGCCGGCTGGTCGAGGTGCCGGTCGGGTTCAAGTGGTTCGTGGACGGACTGGCCGGCGGCGACCTGGGATTCGGCGGCGAGGAGTCGGCCGGGGCGTCCTTCCTGCGCCGCGACGGCTCGGTGTGGACCACCGACAAGGACGGCATCATCCTGGCCCTCCTCGCCTCCGAGATCACGGCCGTCACCGACAAGACGCCCTCGGAGCACTACGCCGGCCTGACCGACCGTTTCGGCGCGCCGGCCTACGCCCGCATCGACGCCCCCGCCACCCGCGAACAGAAGGCGCTGCTGGCCAAGTTGTCGCCGTCCCAGGTCACCGCGGACACGCTGGCCGGGGAGGCGGTCACCGCCGTCCTGACCGAGGCACCCGGCAACGGCGCCGCGATCGGCGGGATCAAGGTCACCACCGACAACGCCTGGTTCGCCGCCCGGCCTTCGGGCACCGAGGACGTCTACAAGGTGTACGCCGAGTCATTCCTCGGCGCCGGCCATCTCGCCCGGGTGCAGGAGGAGGCCCAGGCGGTGGTGCTGGGAGCGCTCGGCGCCTGACCGGAGCGCGGGGCGGCCCCCGGAAGGGGGGTCGCCCGTGGCTCAGCCGCGTCCGCGACCCCGGCCTACGGGTCAGGGGCCGCCCGTGACTCAACCACGTCCGCGGCCCCGGCCTACGGGTCGGGGGCCGCCCTCGGCTCAGCCGCGTCCGCGGCCCCGCTCCAACCGGTCCAGCACGGCCTGTGCCATGGCCGCCTCACCCTTGGCGTTGGGGTGCGCCGGGGCCGCGGGCGAGGCCGGCTGGAGCGGCTCGATCCAGCGGTCCGCGGGCGCCTTGCACATGTCGTGGCCGACCGTGGGGCCGTAGGTGTCCACGTACTCGGCCCGGTTCACGGCGGCCACCAGCCGCAGCATCAGGTTCAGCCGCTTCTCGGTGTCCCGCAGGTAGGGGAAGTCCTTCCGGGCGAACGGCACCTGCGGGAAGCAGCCGCTGCCGTCGTCGGGCAGCAGGTCCGGGTAGCCGACGACGACCACCCGGGCGTGCGGCGCCCGGGCGTGCACCTCCCGCAGCACCCGGTCGACCTTCGGCGCCGTCCGCACGACGGCGAGGGCCAACCCGTCGTAGCCGGACGCCGTGTAGGAGCGCTCGCAGGGATTGCCCGCCGGGTCCTGGGCGGCGAGGCGGGCGCAGGTGCCGATGATGGAGCCGAAACCGACGTCGTTGCCGCCGATCTGAAGGGTCACCAGGTCGGTGTGCCGGTCCAGGGCGTCGAGCTGGGGCGGGTTGCTGCCCTGGGCCCGCCACATCTCGGCGGTCGTGGCCCCGCCGCAGCTCACGTCCGTGAGCGCCGTGGCCGGGTGCCGGGCGGCCACGAGCGAGGGGTAGTCGTGGTCCGAGCGGGCGCAGTCGGCGTCCACCTGCGCCGGTATGCCGGGGCCCGAGGTGTACGAGTCGCCGAGCGCGACATAGGCGACTTCGCGGCCGTGCCCCGCGGGGTGCGCCGCCGCCGGTGTCGTGCCGGCCGCGACCAGCGCGCAGCCGCCCAACGCGGCCCCCAGTACGGCGGCCCGTCGCCGGCCTCTCGCCCCGTCCGCCGGACGCGTCTCGTGCGTCATGGATCCTCCCCCTGAGCCCGTTGCATCGCGCGGTGGCGGCGCCGGTCAGCGGCCCTCGCGCGTTCGACTGGGCCTGTATACCGTCCGGTAGGTCTCGCCGACCAGAAGCGGGAAGCAACGAGTTCAGGGGGAGGGGGGCGGGCAACCGCCGTGCGGGGCGGCGCCGTTCAGACCGCGGACGTCCGCTCCGCCGGCAGCGGCGCCTGGAGCGCGGACGCCTGCGGCAGGGACGACTGGAGCAGGGAGTCGTCCTCCGGGCGGGCCCCGGAGAGGCGGTGGCGGCCGGCGATCAGGGCCATGTCCACGTCCTTGGTGCCGGTGGCCACGCACAGGGTGTAGGAGATGTCCGCGAGCCGCTGCCGGGCCTGGGGGGTGCTGGCCTCGGCCCCGAGCAGGGTGAGGGCCTCGTACTGGGCGATGAGGTCCTTCAATACCGCGGGGTGTGCCATGAGCATGCGTTCCGCCTCCCTGGTGCGTCGCCGATGTACGAAGTCGCAGCGCGAATACCCGCGCGGACGCCGGGCATGCCCGGCCGTTCCACCACCCCGGCATCCCGTCCGTCACCTCGCCCGGCATCCCGTCCCGTGCCTCCCCAGGCACCCCGACCGGCACCTTGCCCGGCATCCCGTCCGGTGCCTCCCCAGGCACCCCGACCGGCACCTCGTCCGGCACCCCGTCCGGTGCCTCGCCCGGCACGTGGCCGTCACCTCGTCCGGCACCCCGACCGGCACCCCGTCCGGTGCCTCGCTCGGCACGTGTCCGGCACCTCGCCCGGCATCCCGCCCGGCATCCCGTCCGGCGTGCGGCCCGGGCCGGTGCGCGTGGGGCCGCCCGGCCGAGCGCCGGCGGGTCACCCGGTCGGGTGCTCTCCCGCCGGTGTCCGCCCGATCCGGGCATGTTGTCGTGATGCGTCCGTGATCATGCCCCTGTGACTCTGCAACGTCGAAGTGCCGTCAGCCGCCGGGTGGTTCCGGCCGCGCTCGGCACCCTCAGTGTCCTGTCCCTGCTGTCCGCCCTGCCCGCCGCCGCCCAGCCGGCACACCAGGACGACCGGCCCGCCGCCCCGCCGCCCCGCCGGGTCACGGCGGCGGAGGCCCGCACGGACGCCTACCTCCGCTCGCTGCGCGACCGGCCCGCGGCCCTGCGCGACTTCTTCCGGCACCTGCCCAAGGGCGGAGACCTGCACAACCACCTCTCCGGCGCGGTGTCCACGGAGTACCTGATCGAGCTGGCCGCCGAGGACGGCCTGTGCATCGACACCACGAGGCTGGCCGCCGTCACCCCGCCGTGCGGCCCCGGCACCCGCCCGGCCGCCGACGCGCGCACCGACCGGGCCTTCCGCGACGCGGTGATCCGCGCCTGGTCGATGGAGGACTTCCCGCCCGACCGGAACGGGCACGACCACTTCTTCGCCACCTTCGACAAGTTCGGCGAGGTCACCTGGCGGCACCGGGGCAAGCTGCTCGCCGAGGTCGCCGACACGGTCGTCGGCAACAACCAGTTCTATCTGGAGACGATGGTCACCCCCGCCTCCGACGGAGCGAAGAAGCTCGCCGCCCAGGTCGGCTGGGACGACGACCTCGCCGCCCTGCACCGCAGGCTGGTCGCGGACGGCAAGCTGGACCGGCTGGTCGCCGAGGCCCGCAGGGAGGCCGACGACGGCGACGCCGAGTTCCGCGCCGCCGAGCACTGCGGAACCCCGCAGGCCCGGCCCGCCTGCGGTCTCACCGTGCGCTGGGTCTCCCAGGCGTCCCGGGGCAGCTCGCCGGAGCGGGTCTTCACCCAGCTCGCCCTCGGCATGCGGCTGGCCGAGGCCGATCCTCGGTTCGTCGCCGTGAACCTCGTCCAGCCCGAGGACTGGGACAGCTCCCTGCGCGACTACAGCCTCCAGATGCGGATGGTCGGCTATCTGCGCGGTCGTTACCCGGGGGCCCACGTCACCCTGCACGCCGGCGAGTTGTGGCCCGGGCTGGTCAAGCCCGAGGACCTGAAGTTCCACATCGCGCAGGCCGTGGACGTCGCCCGCACCGAGCGCGTCGGACACGGCGTCGACCTCGTCCACGAGGACGGCTGGCAGCGCACCGCCCGCACCATGGCGGACCGCGAGGTGGCCGTGGAGGTGCCCTTCTCCAGCAACGCCCAGATCCTCGGTGTCAAGGGCGCCGACCACCCCTTCGGCACCTACCGCCGCTACGGCGTCCCCGTCGTCCTCGCCACGGACGACCCCGGCGTGTCCCGCATCGACATCAGCCACGAGTACCGGTACGCCGCCGACACCTACGGCCTGCGGTACCCCGAGCTGAAGGACCTCGCCCGCGCCTCCCTGGAGTACGGCTTCCTGCCCGGCGCGAGCCTGTGGCAGGGGAACCCCACCGCCACCGGCTACCGCCCGGTCGCCGCCTGCCGTGCCGAACACCCCGGTCTGCCCGTGCGCGGCGCGACCTGCCGTCACCTGCTCGTGGCGAGCGCCAGGGCCCGCCTCGAATGGCGCCAGGAGGCCGCCTTCGCCGCCTTCGAACAGGCACACGCCCGCTCGGCGCGCTGACGCCGAGTTCGGCGACAGCACCGACACCAGCGTTCGACCTGGACCGCCCGGCATCCGCCCGACCGGTTCTGCCACCTCGTCCACGGCGTCCCGGAGGCCCTCGTCCCGCTCACCGTCCGCACCGCGCACGAGCGGGGTGCGGCGGTCTGCGGGCCGGTGACGGCGAACCGCCCGATCCCTGGGCCGCGTTGACCCCGGCGCTGACCCGCGGGGACGCTGTGGAAGGCTGAGGAGATCCACATCCGCGGCACGGGAGGCAGCAACCGGCATGGCCGTCATCCACCACACCACCCTCAAGCCGACCAAGGTCGAACTCCTCGCCGGCTGGCTCCCCACCCGCCCGTGGTACCGCGGCGGCCCCGACCCGGTCCTGGAGAAGTCCGGCGGCTTCCGGCTGGACGACCCCGAGGGCGAGGTCGGCATCGAGTTCATGGTGGCCACCGACACCACTGACCCCGAGCGGACCGCGTACCTGGTACCGCTCACCTACCGCGGAGCGCCGCTGGACGGTGCCGAGCACGCCCTGGTCGGCACGACGGAACACGGGGTGCTGGGCACGCGCTGGGTCTACGACGGCTGTCACGACCCGGTGCTGACCGACGAGTTGCTGTCGCTGATCGCAGGCCGGGCGCAGGCGATGGCGCAGAGCGTGAGCGACACACCCGACCACGAGGTGACCCGCTCCCACACCGGCTCCGGCGAGATCCCGGCGGGGTTCACGCCGGAGCCGGCCGACGACCGGGACGGCACCCGCCTGCCCGTACCCGACGGCACGGTCCTTCGGATCCACCGCGTCCTCAGCCCCGTCGCCGACAACCCGCCGCCGGCGCCGCGGGGAGCCCTCGGCCATGTCGCCGGCGGCTGGCCGGGTGCGGACGACGGCCGGCTGCGGGCCGTCTTCGTGACGCTGCGTCCCGCCTGATCCGGGCAGGCGCCCTGAGCGGGCGTCCGCCCACGCGGACAGCTGTCTGGCATGGACCGGACAAATCTGTCACTCTTTCGGCAGTCCGCGCTCCGACCCACAGGAGCGCGGCGCACCTCCGCACCGCGATCGCGCAAGCACCGCCCAGGACCGCCCCGGCGCACCCCAGCCGGCCGGGCGGTCGCCGAGCAGGCCGGACCCCGGCCGCCGCAAAGGAGTAGCGTGTGAGATCGACCCCCCACAAGGCCCTCGGCGCCGGTGCGCTCACCGTCGCCGCGGTGGCCGCGCTCGTCCTCCCCAGCACCCCCGCCGCAGCCCGTCCGGCCACCGCCCCCGCCGCCTGCACACCGGCCCAGGTGGTCACCAACGGCGGCTTCGAGAGCGGGACTTCACCGTGGACGGCCTCCTCGTCCACCGTGATCACCAGCCGCTCGGGCCAGACCGCCCACGGCGGCGGCTCCTACGCCTGGCTGGACGGAGTCGGCGGCACCCACACCGACACCCTCACCCAAAGCGTCACCGTCCCGGCCGGGTGCAGCACCGCCACCCTCACCTTCTGGCTGCACATCGACACGGCCGAGCGGACCACGTCCGTCGCCTACGACAAGCTGACGGCCGAGATCGGCTCCACGACGCTGGCCACCTACTCGAACCTCGACAAGAACACCGGCTACGTCCAGAAGTCATTCGACGTGTCGTCGTTCGCCGGTCAGACCGTGGACCTCTCCTTCACCGGTACCGAGGACTCCAGCCTCCAGACGAGCTTCGTCCTGGACGACGTCGCCCTCGACACCTCCGGCGGCACCACGCCCCCGCCCGGCGACTCAACCCGCACCCCGGCGGCACCCGCGTACACCGTGAACCTGAGCAGCGACACGAGCGGCACCGTCTGGACCGGGCACGAGAGCGTGACCTTCACCAACGCCTCCGCCACCGCGCTCGGCGAGGTCTACCTGCGGCTGTGGGACAACTACCACGGCACCTGCGGCGCGATGCCGATCAAGGTCGGCAACGTCACCGGTGGCACCGCCGGCGACCTCTCCGTGGCCTGCACCGCCCTGAAGATCACCCTGCCGGCCCCGCTCGCCCAGGGCCAGAGCGCCACGATCGGCTTCGACCTCGGCATCACCGTGCCGAGCGGCGCCGACCGCTTCGGCCACGACGGCGCGTTCAGCTTCATCGGCAACGCGCTGCCCGTCCTCGCGGTCCGCGACGGCGCGGGCTGGCACCTGGACCCGTACACGAACAACGGCGAGTCCTTCTACTCCCTGGCCGCCGACTTCAAGGTGACCCTCGACCACCCGAGCACCCTGCTCGTCCCGGCCACCGGCACCTCCACCGACACCCCCGGCGGCAGCGGCCGTACGGTCACCACGGCAACCGCGAGCAAGGTCCGCGACTTCGCCTGGGGGGCCGGGCCCTTCACCAGGATCTCCGGCACCTCGGCCGGGGGCGTCCCGGTGAACATCTACTCCGTCACCGGCATCAGCTCCTCCAGCGCCCAGTCGATGCTCAGCACCGCCAAGACCGCCGTCGACGCCCACGCGGCCCGCTTCGGCGCCTACCCGTACGGCGAGCTGGACGCCGTCATCGACAACAACTACTGGTTCGGCGGGATGGAGTACCCGGGATTCGTCCTGGACCTCGTCAGCACCACCGCCCTCACCCACGAGATCGGCCACCAGTGGTGGTACGGCATCGTCGGTGACGACGAGTACAACGGCCCCTGGCTGGACGAGGCCTTCACCGACTACGCCACCGACCTCGCCCTCGGCAAGACCGGCAGCAACTGCTGGAGCAGCGTCTCCTGGGCCTCCAGCGCCGAGAAGATCACCAACTCGATGGCCTACTGGGACGCGCACTCCTCCCGGTACTCCACCGTCGTCTACGGCTACGGCAAGTGCGCCCTGCACGACCTGCGGCGCGTCCTCGGCGACACCGCCATGGCCAAGCTGATGAAGGACTACGCCACCGCCCACTGGTACGGCGTGTCCACCACGGCCGAGTTCAAGGCGGCGGCCCAGGCCGCCACGAGCACCGACCTGACCTCCTTCTGGACCCAGCACCGCATCGAGGGATGACGGACACCCACATGGGTCAAACACCGGCCGCGGATGGCTTCGTTGGGCGGAACCCGGAGTGCGCGACGACCCGGCCCCGGGTCAGATGGACTTCGTGCGAAACTCCATAGCCCGTATCCGCGGCCGGTCCCGCCGGTGCCTGTTCACCGGCGCCCTGACCGGCCTGCTCCTGCTCCTGTCCAGCCCCCCGGCCCTGCCCGACCCGACCGGGGGCGCACTCGTGCGCGGCAGCGCCTACATGGGCATCGGTGTCCTCGCCCACGACGGCACCGCCGGCACCCCGCCCCCCGCCCCCCGCGCCTCCCAGACCGAGGGCGTGGACGTCTCCAGCCACCAGGAGGACGTCGACTGGCCCTCGCTCTGGGACAGCGGCACCCGGTGGGCGTACACGAAGGCCACGGAGGGGACGTACTACACCAACCCCTACTTCACCCAGCAGTACGACGGCTCGTACGACAGCGGCATGATCCGCGGCGCGTACCACTTCGCCACCCCCGACACGGCCGGCGGCGCCGCCCAGGCCGACTACTTCCTGGCGCACGGCGGCGGCTGGTCGAAGGACGGCAAGACCCTCCCCGGCGTCCTCGACATCGAGTGGAACCCCTACGGCGACGCCTGCTACGGCTTGTCCAAGAGCGCCATGGTCGACTGGATCCGCGACTTCCTCGACCGTTACAAGTCCCGCACCGGCCGGGACGCGGTCATCTACACGGCCACCAACTGGTGGGACGAGTGCACCGGCGACCACGCCGGCTTCGGCCCGACGAACCCGCTGTGGGTCGCCCGCTACGCCTCGACCGTGGGCACGCTGCCGGCGGGCTGGTCGTCGTACACGATGTGGCAGTACACCTCCACCGGCCCGGCGGTCGGCGACCACGACCGGTTCAACGGCTCCCAGGAGAAGCTCGGGGACTTCGCCACCGGGTGACTGCCATGGCCGTCCTCAGTCGACGTCGACGTCGTCGAACAGCGCGTGCATCGCGCCGAGCACCCGCAGGCAGGCGTCGACGTCCGCCATGGTGACATCGTCGTCCACCCGGCGCAGCAGTTCGTGCTCGCGGGCCCGCACCGCCCCGATCGCCGTCCGGCCGGGGTCGGTGAGCCGGATCAGCGAGGACCGGCGGTGCGCCGGGTTCGGCACGCTCTCCACCAGGTCCTGCCGCGCCGCGTCGTTCACCATGCGCTGGACGAACTGCCGGCTGAGCGCCTGCGCACGGCCCATCTGCGGGACCGTCATCGGCCCCCGGGCGCGCAGCAGATCGAGCACCGCGCGGACACCGACCGACAGGCCCTCGATCGGCGCGGCCTCCTCCACCTTGCGCTGCACGCGCCGGTAGAGCGGGCCGACCAGGTCGAAGACCTCGGTGAGGCGTTCGGCCAGCTCGTCCCGGGACGGTTCGGGGGCGGCGGGGGCGGCGGGGGCGGCGGGGGCGGCGGGGGAGCCGGGCGCGGGTGCGGTGTGGTCGTCCTTCATGCGACCAGGATGACACCTTGAATGACACCTTGGTTGCCAACATCGCCAAAGAATGACACCTTAGTTGTCATGACTGTCGATCTGGCATCCCTGCCCGTCCGCTCGTTCCAGACCTCCGACGGCTGCCTCGCCTACCGCGAGGCGGGCTCCGGCACCCCCCTCGTCCTGCTGCACGGCGGCTTCACCGACCACCGGATGTGGGAGGAGCAGATCCGGGCCTTCGCGCCGAGCCACCGCGTCATCGCGTGGGACACCCGTGGCCACGGTGCCTCCGACAACGCGACCGCCCCCTTCCGGCAGGTCGACGACCTCGCCGCGCTGCTCCGGGGACTCGACGCCGCCCCCGCCGTGCTCGTCGGGCTGTGCATGGGCGGCGGGATCGCGGTCGACTGCGCCCTGGAATACCCCGAGTTGGTCCGCGCGGTCGTCGTCAGCGGGGTCGGCACCAGCGAACCGGTCTTCGAGAACCCGTGGGTGCTGGAGGTGATCGCCGCCCAGAACGGAGCCCTGGCGGCGGGTGACCTGGCCGGCTGGGCCGACGCCTATGTGCGGTGGGCCGCGGGTCCGCACCGGGACCTGTCCGACGTCGATCCCGAAGTGGTGCGCCTCCTGCGGGAGACGGGCCTGGCCACCCTGGACAAGCACACGCCCGACGAGCCCGACCACCACGTTCCCGTCACCGGCACCTGGGAGCGCGTCCCGGGCATCGAGGTTCCCCTGATCGCCATCAACGGCGCCCTGGACACCCCGGACCACCTGGCCATGGCCGCCCGCCTGGTCGACCTCGTGCAGGACGGCCGCACCGTCGGCATCCCGGACGCCGCCCACTACCCGAACATGGAGAACCCGGCCCGCTTCAACGCCGAACTCGCCGCCTTCCTGGAGAAGTTGCCGTAGCACACACCTGACCACCACGAAATCCGGGCCCAGCGCGTCTCGGCCCGGCGCACCGTCCTGGCGTCCCTGACGGCTCGCACCGGCCCGGAACCGTCGCCTTCCCCGTCGGCGAGGGGAACTCAGGGGGCGCGGCGGCCCTACCCGGGCGGGTGTACCGGGACTGCGTGGTGCGCTGCCCGAGGGGAGACTGCTGGGAAGACGACCGGTCCTGGGGGTGATGGAGAGGTGACGGCAGAGCCGAACGGGGCGCCGCTGGAGGAGTTCCTCGCCGATCCCGACCACTGCACGCTGGACCTCGCCACCGCCGTCGCCCGCTGCGCGAAGGCGCTGGGCCTGCGGCACGCCGTGGTCTACCTCGCCGATCTCCAGCAGCGCCACCTGGTGCCGCTCACCGAGGTGGCCCCGAGCCCGCCCATCGACTCCTCGCTCGCCGGGTGGTGCTACCGCACCCAGTCCCTGCGCGTCGAGGAGTCCGACCGGGACGGGGTGACCGCGTGGTTCCCGCTGCTGGACGGCGCCGAACGGCTCGGTGTGCTCGCCGTCCACGCCTGGACGCTCAGCGCACAGGCCCTGCGGCGGGGCCGGGCGCTGGCCGCGCTGCTCGCGATCATGGTGACCTCGAAACGTGCCTACAAGGACTCCTTCGTCCGGCGGACCCGGACCGCGCAGATGCACCTGCCCGCCGAGATGCTGCGGGCCTTCCTGCCGCCGCGCACCATCGGCAACCGTCACGTCGTCTCCACGGCGGTCCTCGAACCCGCCTACGACATCGGCGGTGACGCATTCGACCACTCCCTGACCGCCACGTCCCTGCACGCCGCCGTCCTCGACGCCATGGGCCACAACCTGCTCTCCGGGCTGACCAGCGCCGTCGCCCTGGCGGCCTGCCGCAACGCCCGGCGGAGCGACGCCGATCTGCGGGCCCTCGTGGACAACGTGGACGATGCGCTCAGCCAGTGGCTGCCGGACCAGTTCTGCACCGGGGTCCTCGCCCAGCTCGACTTCTGCACCGGGGTCCTGCGATGGAGCAACTGCGGCCACCCCGCGCCGCTCCTGATCCGCGACCAGCAACTGATCGCGGACGCGATGGCCCGGGAGGCCGACCCGCCCATGGGGCTGCGTTCCCTGCTCTCCATGCGGGACCGCCGGGTGCACGAGATGCAGCTCCGGCCGGGGGACCGGGTGCTGCTCTACACCGACGGCGTCATCGAGGCGCGGATGACCGACGGCAGGCTCCTCGGCCTCGAACGGTTCGCGGAGTACGTCATCCGGGCAAGCGCCACCGGCGAGCTGGCGCCCGAGACGCTCAGGCGCCTGATCCACTCGCTGCTGGACTCCCGGGACAGCCGGCTCCGGGACGACGCCACGATCCTGTTGTTCGAGTGGCAGCCGGACTGCTGAAGCGCTCTCCCCGGCAGCCGTGGGGGCGGTACGGTCGGCGCCATGGCTGATGCGCGGCTGACCAGCGCCACCGGTGGCGAGGCGACGGGGAACGCCGGTCAGGCTCGACGCGTGCCGCACGTCGAGATCCTCCAACTGCTGGTCTCCCCGGTGCACCGGCTCGCCGGCCGGCCGGGCGACGGCCTGCCCGAGCTGCCGCCCGGGGAGCAAGTGACGCGGGCCGAGGTGCGCGCGGGCCTCGGCATCGTCGGCGACCGGTACTTCAACCGGCCCGCCCACCGCAACGCGTCGATCACCCTCATGGCGGCCGAGCGGCTCCCGGAGCCGTACCCGGCCGACCTGCTCCGCACCCGGCGCAACGTCCTGCTGCGCGGGGTCGACATCGACGCCTGCGTCGGCGCGACGGTCTTCCTCGACAGCGGTTTCGGACCGGTGGAACTGGAGGTCCGCAGCGCCGCCCGGCCCTGTGCCTGGCTGGACACCACCCTCGGCCCCGGCGCCCGGCGCGCCCTGCGCGGCGGCGGCGGAGTGCGCTGCCGGCCGCTGACGGACGGCGTGCTCACCGTGGGCCCGGCCGTGTTCGGGATCCGCGAGCCAAGGGACGCGGCACCCGGCGCATGAGTACGGCCGGCCGGGACCGCGCTCAGGTTGCGGAGGCCAGCAGCCGGTCGGACAGCCGGTGGGCCTGGGCGAGCAGCGTGCCGTAGGTGGCGACCTCGTCGGGATCGTCCGTCGTGGAGCGGACCAGGTCCCGGCGCAGTTCCGCGAGCGTGCCGCGCAGGTCCCGCACGGCCTCGCGCAGTTCGTCCTCGCACGCGTCGCCGAACCGGCTGTGGCTGTACAGCCGCAGCGCGCGGGCCGTCCGGCACAGGAACTCGGCGTACCGCCGGGCGAGCCCCGGGTGCGGCCGGGGCGCCGAGCGGTCCTCGGCGGCGGCCTCCAGCACCGTGCGGGTCACCCCCGCGGTGTGCACGGCCGCGTAGTCCAGCACGACCAGAGCGTCGTCGTACCCCCTCTCGGGCAGGGGTGCGGCACCGGTACGGCGGCGGCGCAGATTGCCGCGCATGCTCTCCCGGCTCCACTCGACCGTCGAGCGGGCCTGCCCCACGAGCCGGTGCAGCCGCAGGGCGCGCTCGTGCCAGGCGCCGGCCTCCTCGGCGTCCCAGTGACCCGCGGCCAGTCCGTCCGCCACGTCCCGCAGGATGTCGTGGGCCTCCTCGGTCGCGTCCCGCAGCACGGCCTCGGTGTCGCGCAGATACAGCGGCGGCCGGACCAGCGCGTTGACCGCGATGCCCACCGCCGCCCCGAACAGGGCCTCGCCGAGCCGGGCCGCGGAGGTCATGGCACTGACCGTCCCGTTGGTCAGGACGAACAGGGCGCCGGTGGCCGCGTAGATGCCCTGACTGCCCAGGCGCCGCCACTGTCCCAGCAGCATCGCGAGGGGGAGGACGACCGCCATCGCGGCCACCGTGTCGTGCAGCAGGAGTCCCACCGCGGTGGCCGCGACCGTGCCGGCCGCGATCGCCCCGAGCTGCTGCAAGCCGTGCGCGATCGACCGGTACACCGTCGACTCGACCAGCACCACCGCGACCCATGGCGCGACGAACGCCACCGGCGCCCGCAGCCACCAGCCCGCCACCGCCCAGGCCACCCACGCGGCCAGCGCCGCCTTCAGCGCCTGCACGGCCAGATCCCGTTCACGGCCGGGTTCCGCCCACGCCCGCCGCGCGGCGTGCGCCGCGGCGGACAGGTCCTGTCGTACGCCTTGCCAGGTCAGTCGTATCCCACGCACGCCGACCCGGGTGCCACCCGCGGCACCACCTCATGCCCGGTGTCCGTGTCCCCTGTCCCCGGGGTGACGGGGGCGGACCGGGAAAGCCGTGTCAGTGACGATCACCCGTTCCGGGGGAAGGAGTCCCGCGTCCGGGACATGGGCCGCGATCGCGTCGTGGCGCCCGGGACCCGGGGAGGGGCGTCACGGTGGCATGGCCCGGAGCACGTTCAGCACCGCCCAGACGACCGAGACCAGCGGCACCGCCACGACGGCGCCGATCACCCCCGCCACGATGCTGCCCGCGATGACCGACACGGCCACGACGAGCGGATGCAGCCGCACCGCCCAGCTCATCACCAGAGGATGCAGCACATGCCCCTCGACCTGGCCGATCACCACGATCAGCACCAGCACACCCACCGCCGTCAGCGGACCCCGTCCGGCGAGCGCGACGATCGTGGCGACCCCGAGCGCCACCGGTGAACCCACCAGCGGCACGAACGCGGCGAAGAACTCCAGCAGCGTCAGCGGCAGCGCGAGCGGTACCCGCAGCACGAGCAGGCCCACGCCCACGAGCACGGCATTGGTGGCGGCCACGATGATGATGCCGCGCGTGTACCCCGCGAAGGTCCGCCAGGCCGCCCGCCCCGCCCGGTCCCACACCGGGCGGGCGCCGCTAGGCAGCAGCCGGTCACGCACCCAGCTCCACAGGTGCTCGCCGGAATGCAGGAAGAAGACCGAGGCGAACAGGGCCAGCGCGCCGCCCGTGACCAGCTCCACCACCCGGCCCAGCTCGTCGACCGCGCTGCTGAGCAGCGACGCCCGGTGCGTGGAGACATAGTGCGCCACCTGGTGCTGGAGTGCCGAGAGCGCCCCGGGACCGAGCCGGAACGGCGGCTGTTGCAGCCACTCCTCGATCCGGTGGACTCCGCCGCGGAACTCACCCTCCAGTTGCGCCGACTCGCTCGCCACCGAGCTGCCCACCAGCGCGAGCAGGGCCAGCAGGAGCAGCAGACTGCCCACCAGCGCCACGGCCACACTCAGCGGTCTCGGCAGGAGCCGGGCGAGCAGATCGGTCGGAGGCCGCAGCACGGAGGTCACGACCAGGGCGAGGAACAGTGCGACGGCGATGAGCTGGAAGCTGCCGAGGACGCTGAACACGCCGTAGACCACGGAGCCGACGAGAATCAGCCGCCAGGAGTAGGCCGCGGCCACCCGGAGCCAGGGCACCGTCCGCTCGGCGGGTCCTGCCGGCGGTTCCGGCCGGGGCGGGGCCGGCAGCCGCACGGAGTACGCCGGCCGGCTGCCCAGCACCACGCCGCCGGCCCGGCGCCGCCCGGCCCGCGCGGCCGCCGGCCCGCCCGCATCGCCCTCCACCGCTCCGGCCTCCTCTCCGCCGCCCCGCCTGACGGCCGGTCACCTCCACAGCACCGTAAGCACAGGGGGCGGCAGCGGCGCGCCGAACGCGCCGCGTCTCCCCGATCCGGTGGTCTTGCCCCCGCGCAGGCCTGTTGGCCCGATTCGGTGGTCTTGCCCCACGCGCAGGACCGCCTCGCCCGACCCCTCGGTCTCACCCGAGACACATGAGGGCCGGCGGCCTCACCCGAGACGCATGACGGCTTGGCCCGGGACACCTGACCGCCTGGCCCGAGACACATGACGGCTAGGCCCGGGACACCGGTCTCACGACCGCCCTGGCCCGAGACACACGGCCCTTGGCGGCACCGGTCGGCCGCGGCCGGCCGTCGGCCCCGTCGTCGGCCTCCGCGTGCGGCCGGGGCGTCCGACGCAGCGGCCCGGCCGCTCCGTCAGCCGGGTCCCTCGGCGTCCTGGGCCGCGCGGCCCACCGGCAGCAGCTCGCGGATGTCCGCGGGCAGCGCTCCCGCCATCCGCTCGGTCAGCTCCGGGGCGAGGGCGGCGTCCAGCACCTCCATGACCGCCGCGGCGTCCCGCAGTGCCGCGTCCTCGTCGGTGCCGGCCCGGGCGGCGATGCGTCCGGCGAAGGCCGTCAGCCCGAACCGTTCGCACGAGGTCCCCGAGTCCCGCCCGGCGGACGTGTCGACCGCCTCCCGCATGGCCGCCGCCATGTCCGGCGGCAGCTGGGCGGCCACGTGCCGGGCCAGCCCGGCCGGCAGCCGCTCCGACAGCGTGCTCACGACCGCGTGCGCGGCCCGCTCTGCCGTTCCCCGGTCGGGCAGCTGGGCCAGCGCCTGCACTTTTCCGATCATCTCGTCGTGCCGCATGAGACCGGTCCCTTCCGCACGGAGTGCTGACGGTAAGCCCGTCGCGCGGGCTTAGCGGCACTCACCGAGTACCCCGCGCCCGCTCCCGGTCACCGGCGAGGCCGTCCAAGCCGCGACCGGCCGGTCCTCGGCCGTCCCCGGCTCAGTCCTCGGCCGTCGCCGGCTCAGTGCGGGGCCGTCCCCGGCTCAGTCCTCGGCCGTCGCCGCTCGGTCCGCGGCCGTCGTCGGCTCAGTCCTGGGCCCCGCTCAGCCCTCCACCGTCTCCTGGGTCGCCGTCCAGGCGTACTGGAGCCAGTCCGCCACGGTCAGCGCGCCGAAGCCACCGCAGACCAGCCGGGTGAGCCGTGGGGCCGCCGCATAGGAGCACACCAGCGCGCCCGCGGTCCAGGCGGCGACGCAGAACGGGCAGGAGACCAGGTCGCCGACGGCCCGCCGGAACCCGCTGCCCCGGGGCTCGTCCATGACCTCGCTCGCCTCGCCCTCGTCCGCGCGGCGGGTGAACGGCGCCCGGACGAAGCTGGTGATCTTGTCCTTGGCCAGCAGCCGTGACGTCTTGTACGTCGCCGCGCCCAGCAGTGCCACGTCCCACGGCGGCACATCCTGCGGCAGCCGCACACCACGGCGCCGGGCCAGCAGCGCGAAGGTGCCGGCGCCCGCCGCGAACACCGAAGCGAGGGCGGCATAGCCACCCAGCGGGACCTCGCCCCGGTCGTCGTAGCGAGCGGCGTCCGTCGTCATGAGACCTCCCGGCCCTCCTCGGCGTTGCCCGGCCCTGCCGCGGGCGCGCAACGAGTTCCCCCGTGGGCGGTGGCGACACGTGACCTTGTCGGAGGGCCGGACGGGGACTATTATTCATCCCGTGATGAATTATTGGTGAGCCAACCCCGAACCACTGCTTCCTCGAAAGGGCGGCCCTGCGATGGAGAAGACCACATGCTGTGTCGTGGGAGGCGGCCCCGCGGGCATGGTGCTCGCCCTGCTGCTGGCACGGGCCGGGATCGCGGTGACCGTGCTGGAGAAGCACGGCGACTTCCTGCGCGACTTCCGCGGCGACACCGTCCACCCGTCGACCCTGGCGCTGCTGGACGACCTGGGGCTGGCCGAATCCTTCGCCCGGCTGCCGCAGCGCCGGGTCCGCACCGTCCAGCTGCCGGTCGGCGCCGGCCGCTCGGCCGTCACGGTCGCGGACCTCTCCGTCCTGCCCGGGCCCTACGACTACGTGGCCATGGTGCCCCAGTGGGATCTGCTGGACCTGCTCGCCGAGCAGGCGCGGCGCGAGCCGTCCTTCCGGCTGTGCATGAACACGGAGGCGACCTCCTTCCTGATCGAGTCGGGGCGGGTGACCGGGGTGCGCTACCGCACCTCCGACGGCCGCACCGGCACACTGCGCGCCGTCCTCACCGTCGCCTGCGACGGGCGCGGATCACTGGCCCGGTCCCGGCCGGAACTGGGTCTGCGCCACTTCACCTGCCCGATGGACGCCTGGTGGTTCCGTCTGCCCCGGCGGGACGACGATCCGTCCGGGCTCGTCGGCGGCGCCGGAGACGGCTTCCTGACCGCCATGATCGACCGCGGTGACTACTGGCAGTGCGCCGCACTGATCCCCAAGGGCACCGACGCCGAGCGCCGCGCCGCCGGCCTGGACCGCTTCCAGGCCGCCTACGCCGCCGCCGTCCCCTGGCTCGCCGGCCGCACCGACGCCCTGCGCTCGTGGGACGACGTCAAACTCCTCGACGTCCACCTGGACCGCCTGCGCCGCTGGCACCGCCCCGGCCTGCTGTGCATCGGCGACGCCGCGCACGCCATGTCCCCGGTCTTCGGCATCGGGATCAACCTCGCCGTGCAGGACGCCGTGGCCGCCGCACGCCATCTCGCCGGGCCCCTGCGCCGCGGTACCGTGCGCCTGCGCGACGTACGCGGTGTGCAGCGCCGCCGCCGCCCCACCACGGTCGTCACACAGGCACTGCAACGGACGGCCCACGCCCGCTTCATCGCCCCGGTCCTGCGGGGCCGGCCGCCCCTGGGCAGCGCGGAACGAGCCCGGCGGGTCGCGGACCTGGTCGCCGGATCGCCCTGGCTGCGCCGCCTGCCCGCCTACTTCGTCGCCTACGGCGCCCTCCGGGAGCGTCCCCCCGCCGAGGCGGTCCGCAGGCGGGCACCGGATGCGAAGACCTCAACGTAGTGCATCCGCCGGGACCGCGCCCTGATTTGCCGTCAGATCGGCCCACACCCCTCCAGTCCTGGCATTGTCGTCCCCAGGCACACGGGCACGGACAACCCCGGGGCCGCTACGCACATCATCGCCAATTTTCTTGCGCGTAAGCACCATTGTCCGAACAGAAGGCTCTATGTTCCACTAATCTCCTTCCGCCACAACGATCACCCGCTCCCGGGCGGGGGAGTATCCACGGGGGATCCGATCCGTGTGTGATGACCTGGGGCTCGAAAGACTCCTCGGTGAGGAAGCCTTCTTCGCGCGGCTGCTCGGCCGGTCACCATCGGGCGGCGGCCGCGAACCGTTGTACGGCGCCGACCTTCCCGTGGTCCTGCTCACCGGCGGACCGGGCATGGGCAAGGGGCGGCTGCTGCGAGCGGTGCGGGATCGCTTCGCCGCCAAGGTGCCGGTGATCTATCTGGACTGCGGCTCGCCCGTCTACGCGGACCGGGCGGAGCCGGAGCCGGGCGCCCGCTCGGCCGCGACCGAGGTGCTGGCCGAGGCCGCCCGGCGGCTGTCCACCTGGCAGGGAACGGGCGGCTCGTTCACCTTCCCGCGGCTCTTCGCGGGCCTCGCGATGATCGCGACCGGTGTCGCGGAGGGCACCCCCGAGGCGGTCGCGGCAGAGGTCGACCGGTACGAGGAGTTACCCCAGAGGCAGCGGCTCCGGGGCCTCGCGGCGGGTGACTTCTGGCGGGGCGCGCTCCGCGGAGCCACGCGGAACCTGCTGACGACCCTGTCCGGGCAGGCGCTCGACCCCTACTCGGCCTCGGTGAGCACCGCCTTGCTGGACGCCCTCTTCGCGAGCCTGCCGCCCCGGGGCCGGACCGAACTGGCGCGGATCTACGGCGCGTATCCCGGCGCGGCCGGCCAGCCCGAGCACGGACTGCGCGACCTCGCCGCCGACTTCGGGGCCGGCGGCGAGGAGCGGGAGCTGGCGGAGAGTTTCCTCTTCCGGGCGCTGCGCGAGGACCTGGAGGCCGCGTACGCGGGGGCGGTGGGCTGGCTGCGCCGGGTCGGCCGCCCGGGGATCCTGCTGGACCGCGCCGAAACCCCGCTGGGGGAGCAGCTGTTGCGCGCCGTACTCACCGACCGGCGGAGCGGACAGCGCGACCGCGTGGTGATCGTCGGCACCGCGCGCCGGGCGGACGGCGGCGCCTTCCTGTACGGTGGTCTGCCGCCCCGGGAGGTGCCGGCCCCGGCGGAGTTCAGGCCCGCCGACGGAGCGCCGCCGGCCTGGTCGCGGCGCACCGACCAGGCCCCGGACCGGGCACCGCTCGCCGACGGGGTGCTCCTGCTGCGCATGCCCTTTCTCACCGGCGACCAGATCCGCGCGGAGACCGAGCGCAGACAGCGGCGCGCGGAGCCGGAGGGCGGCACGAACCGCCGCCGCGTCGACGCCGCCGTGGCACGGCTGAGCGGCGGACGACCGCACACGGTGATCCGGCTGGCCGCCGCTGCCGCCACCTTCCGGATGCCGGCGGACGCCAACGACCGGGCCATCCTGGACGCCCCCCTGCGGCTCCCGGGAGACAACGCCCCCGAACGGCCGGTGGCCGACGTGCTGCTGGAGGAGCTGATCCTCGGGCAGCTGCCCGTCCGGCTGCCGGCCGAGCACCACGAGCACTGGCTCGATCTGCTCACCCATCTGTCCGTGGCGCACGACAAGGAGTGCGCCGACGTCCTGCTCCGCCACCATCAGTCCGGCCGTGTCCACCGCCTGACGGCACATCATGTGTCGCAGCTGCTCACCGACACCGGGTGGCCCGGCTGCGACCGGCACTTCATCGGGGACTTCGGGCTGCGCCAGCTGCTGGTGCACCGGCTGTACGGGCTGCTCCCCGACGGTGGTGCCTGGTACGCCGACCACCACCTGCTGCGGGACCACTACACCGGGCGCGTGGCCGACGACGGGCCACCCGGCGGAGGGGCGTTCCGTTCGGTCATGGCACACCGGATGAACCATCACCTGGTGTCCGGCGGCGTGGACGACGTGGTCCGCCACCTGGCCGCCACACTGCCCGGCCGGCCGCGGGAATGGTGCGCGGAGCTGCTGGAGATCGCCCAGGCACCGTACCCGGGCGGGGCGGACACCCGGGTGGAGCGCGCCCAGGGCCTGGTGGCGGCGGACGGCCCGGCGCTGCGCCGCACCGTCGGCCGGCTGCTGCACGCGGTGTGGCTGTGCGAGGAGCGCACCAGGCCCACCGGCAGGGAGACGGCCCGCACGCTCGCCAAGCTGCTGGACCTCCTCTCGATCATGGAGTTCGACGGCGCCGGACAACTCGGCAGGACGGCCACCGACTGGAGCGCCCTCGCCGAGAACGACCAGCCGTTGCTGCGCTGCGCCTGCACCGATCAGCTCGGGCGAAGGAGATAACGGGGATGCCCAGGTGGAAGAAGATCCTCTACTCGCTGCTGATCGCCGCGGCGCTCGTGGCGGGAGGCCTGTCCGGCTGGTCCTTCCTACAGCGGCCCGACACCTGCGCCAAGGGGATCGAGCGGATCGGCGGCGAGTGCATAGGCGTCGACGGCTCGGGCTACGACTTCGGCACACCGGAGATCGGCGCCGTGGTTCGGGCCATCGCGCAGGAGAACAAGAAGATCGGGAACCAGCCCCATGTGACGGTGGCGATGATGCTGCCGTTCCAGTCGGACAAGCCGGCGCTGCGGCGCCAGATACGCAGCGACCTGCAAGGGGCATACCTGGGACAGCTTCAGGCCAACGGGGGCGAGGGGGAGCCGCCGAAGATCCGCCTGGTGCTGGCCAACCCGGGGCGTGACTACGCGCATCAGTCGAAGGTCGTGGACACCCTGCTGCGCATGGCCGGCTCGTCGGCGGACCGGCTGCGCGCCGTCACCGGCTTCAACCTCAGCCTCGATGCCACCGAGCAGGCCGTCCGGCGGCTGACGGACAACGGGATTCCCGTGCTCGCCTCCCGGATCACCGGCGACCAGATCGCCAACGAGGACGGGGCGGACGGGATGGCGAAGTCGCGGTTCCCCGGACTGGCCCGGATCATCCCCACCAACCACGACGTCGCCCAGGCGCTGGCCAACTTCAACGGTGAACGCGGCCGGGAGAACCGCCGGACCGTGCTCGTCTACGACACCCGTCCGGACAGCTACGACGAGTCGCTGGCCAAGGCGTTCAGCGGCATCGACGAGAAGGGGCCGCCCGGCCCCGCCGCGATGTCCTTCGCGTCCCCCTCGATCGACGAGGCGGGTTCGGCCGGCAACCAGTTCACCCAGATAGCCAACAACATCTGCGACACCGAGGCCGACACCGTCTACTTCGCGGGCCGCACGCTGCACCTGCGGCTCTTCGCGCTCAAGCTCGCGCAGGTGGGCTGCGAGAACCGGCACTACACCATCATCAGCGGCTCCGACGCCGCCTCGCTGCGGCAGAACATGACGGCCAAGGACTGGGAGCGGCTGCGCGGCACGGACGGCGAGGCGAGGGTGACGGTGCAGTACGCCGCCCCCGCGCACCCGGACGCCTGGAGCACCGGACTCACCGCCTGGAAGAAGAAGTGGGCGGCGAGACACGATCGAGAGCCCACCGCGGACGAGCTGCCCCAGTACCTGACCGAGCCCGAGGCGGCCCTGGGCAACCTGCGGAAGCTGATCGAGACCACGCGCCGCGACGGAACGGATCTCGGCTCCGTCCCGAACCTGGAGGACTCGCGGACCATGCTCGTGTACGACGGCATGGTCACCATCGGCACGGCACTGCACCAGGTGCAGAGCGGCGGCGCCGCGAAGGTGCCCGGGCTGGAGGACGTCGCCAGGGAGTGGTCGCAGCTCCAGTCCCGGCACCGGGTACCGGGTACGAGCGGCCTGATCTGCCTGACGAGCGGAGGCAACCCGTACGACAAGCCGGTCGCGGTGGTCGAGCTGGACCCGGGCCGGCAGGGCCGGGGCAAGCTCAAGTTCGTCGGCCTCGGCTGGCCCGAGGGCCGGGAACAGCCGAAGAACTGCGTCATCCCCAGCCGCACCCCCTGACAACAGCCGCCCCCGGCCCCCGGCCCGGCGCTCCCCGCTGGTCCGCCCCTTGGGCTTGTCCCTGTGAGCAGGCGGCCACGCATGCCGGCGGGCCCGCTCGCGCTGCCCGTCTCCCGTGAGGCGGGCAGCGGCGGAGACCGGCCCGGCGCACCGCGGTGGGCCCGGGCCCCGCTGCCTGGCAGCAACCGCCCCCGGCCACCGGCCCGGCACTCCTTCGTGGGCTGTGGCCCTCTGCCCCTCGGCCTTGTTCCACCGGCGCTTCCGCCGGCCGGACGGGGTGGGTCAGGTCACATATGACCTGGTTCGCATCCCCTCCCGGGCGTGCCGGGCACCGGGCTACCGTTGCGTGGAGCCCCTGTACCCCTTCGCACCTCGGACGGCCCGGCTGTGCTCACTGATCTGTCCCCCCTGATCGCCGCGACGGCGCGCTGGCTGACCGGCGCGTACCCGGCCTCCGGCGGCGCGCTCGCCACCGCGCTGTGCGAGGCGCAGGCCCGGCAGGCGGTGACGGCCGCCGCATGGCTGCGGTACCCCACCGAGATCGACGCCGGCCTGGTCACCATGGCGGGTCCCGGCGGCGCGGCCCGCCTCGACTGGATCACCGGCGCGGAGCCCGCCGACGACCACCCGGCCGAGGAGTGGGCGTGGCGCACCTGGGTGGACGAGGTCGTGGCCAGCTGGGCCGCCGTGCTGCTCACCGACGCCGAGCTGGCCTCTCTCGCCGTCGCCGCACTCGCCGACGGCGAGCACACCGCGGACACCGCGGCCGAGTTCCGCCGGCTGCTCTCCCCGGACGACGGCGACCGCCGCGCCGCGGCCCTGCTCCGCCACCCCGACCTGATGGCCCCCGTGGCCGGGCTGCACCACGATCAGCTCCTCGTCCGCCTCACCCCGGGACGGTCCCTGGCGGCCTGAGCCCGGGGCGGTTCCTGGCGGTCCGGCTCCGGGAGGGTCCCTGGCGGCCTGAGCCCGGGGCGGTCTCCCTGACGGTCCGGCTCCGGGGCGGTCCCTGGCGGTCCGGCTCCGTCGCTCCACCGCCGGCCGGCCCCGGTGTCGCACGCCCCCGCGGGGGTACTGCGGACCTGACGCGTGAGCCGTCCGCCGGACGGCCCCCGGGCGGCGGCCGGTGACCGGGCTTCGCCCGCTGCGGGGAAGGGCTCGGTCATGACCTTCAAGAATCCCGTGCACCGCGGCGGCGCCCGCCGCGGCCGGTTCGAGCAGTTCGCCGAGTACGCCTCGAACTTCACCAGCTCCCCGGTGTTCTTCCTCTTCTGCCTGCTGTTCGTCGGCTTCTTCGTCGCCGCCCACGTCGCCCACCTGCCCTTGCCGCTGCTGCTGCTCGCGGGCGAGTCCATGACGGCGGTCACCCTGCTGCTCCTGGCCCTGCTGAAGAACGCCGAGATGCGCGCCGAGCACGCCATCCAGCGCAAGCTGGACGCGATCGCCGCGGCCCTGCTGGAGGCGCACCAGGACGAGCGGGGACAGGCGTTCGAGGATCTGCGCAACGCGATCCGGATGGAGGAAGAGACCTGACCGGGCAGGCGAAACGCCGCGGCGGTCCTTCCCGGCATCCCCGCGAGCGACGACCATGCCATGACATGAACATTTTGCTCGTCGCCAGCGCGTTCAACAGCCTCTCGCAGCGCCTGTACGCCGAACTGTCGGACCACGGACACCAGGTGGACGTGGTCCTGGCCGCGCACGGCCCCGACCTCGTCCGGGCCGCCGCGCACGAGCTGTGCCCGGATCTGATCGTCGCGCCTATGCTCAGGACCGCCCTGCCCGAGGACGTGTGGCGCGAGCACACCTGCCTGATCGTCCACCCCGGCCCGCCGGGTGACCGCGGCCCCTCCTCGCTGGACTGGGCGATCGCCGGCCGGGCGGAGCAGTGGGGCGTGACCGTCCTCCAGGCCGAGGCGGCCATGGACGCGGGGGCGATCTGGGCGGCCGAGCCGTTCCCCGTCCCGCCCGTCGGCAAGAGCGACCTCTACCGCAACGAGGCGTCCGACGCCGCGGTCACCGCCGTCCTGACGGCCGTCCAGCGCTACGCCGAGGGCGACCACAAGCCCCTCCCGCAGACCGACGACTCGGTCACGGTGGTCTGGCGCGACCGCTTCCGGCAGGAGCGGCGGCGGATCGACTGGGAGCGCGACGACACCGAGACGGTCCTGCTCAAACTCCGCGGCGCCGACTCCCAGCCGGGCGTCCTGGACGACCTCCTCGGCCGCGAGGTGTTCCTGCACGGCGGACACCCCGAGGACCGGCTGCGCGGCCGGCCCGGCGCCCTGCTGGCCCGGCGCGCGGGCGCCGTCTGCCGGGCCACCCGGGACGGCGCCGTATGGATCCCGGAACTGCGTCCCCGCAAGAACTCCGGCGACCCCGCGCCCTTCCGCCGGCCCGCCGCCTCGGTGCTCGCCTCGTACGCGCCCGGCCTCTACCTGCCGGAGGACCCCGCCCCGCTGGAACTCCCGCCCGGCCGGCGCACCTGGACCGACATCCGCTACCGGCAGCACGGCGACGTCGGCTTCCTCACCTTCTCCTTCCCGGGCGGCGCGATGAGCACCGACCAGTGCCGCAGGCTGCTGGCCGCCTACACCGAGGCGCTCACCCGCCCCACCCGCGTCCTCGTCCTCGGCGGAACCCGCGACTTCTTCTCCAACGGCATCCACCTCAACGTCGTCGAAGCGGCCCCCGACCCGGCCCAGGAGTCCTGGACCAACCTCAACGCCATCGACGACCTCGTGGAGGCCGTGCTGCGCACCACCGACCGGCTGGTGGTGGCAGCCCTCGCCGGCAACGCCGCGGCCGGCGGCGCCATGCTCGCCCTCGCCGCGGACCAGGTCTGGTGCCGCACGGG
The DNA here is from genome assembly GCF_016741855.1 of Streptomyces musisoli. Lineage (GTDB taxonomy): Bacteria > Actinomycetota > Actinomycetes > Streptomycetales > Streptomycetaceae > Streptomyces > Streptomyces musisoli. The sequence continues at coordinate 138,404 of NZ_JAERRH010000013.1, forward strand.
CGTCGTCCTCAACCCGCACTACCGGCGCATGGGCCTGTACGGCTCGGAGTTCTGGACGTACAGCCTGCCGCGCCGCGTCGGCTTCGAACAGGCCGGCCGGCTGACGACCGAGGCGCTGCCGGTCAGCGCCGCCACCGCCGGACGGCTCGGGCTCGTGGACCGGCTGGTGTCGGCCGCGCCGCGGGACTTCGCGGCCGAGGTCGAGCGGCTGGCGGCCGGACTCGCCGCCGCCCCGGACCTGGACCGGCGGCTCGCCGAGAAGGCGGCGGCCCGCGCGGCGGACGAGCGGGAGCGCCCCCTCGCCCGCTACCGGGAGGACGAACTGGCCCGCATGCACGCCGTCTTCTTCGACCCCGAGGCCCCCTACCACGCCCTGCGCTCGGCCTTCGTCCGCAAGACGCCCGGCGGCTCACCCCGGCCCCTCGCCGCGGCCCCCGGAGACCTCCGATGACGCCGCGCCTGCTGGTGGCCGGCGTCGGGAACATCTTCCTCGCCGACGACGCCTTCGGCCCCGAGGTGATCCGCGCCCTCGAAGACCGACCCCTGCCGCCCGAGGTACGGGTGCGCGACTACGGCATCCGCGGCCTGGACCTCGCCTACGACCTGCTGTCCGGCTTCGCCACCGCCGTCCTGGTCGACGCGGCCCCACGCGGGCACCGGCCCGGCACCCTCTCCCTCGTCGAGGCCGAACCCCCCGACGGCACCGTCCCGCCCGAGGCCCACGGCATGGACCCGGCCAAGGTGCTGGCCCTGGCCACGCACCTGGGCGACGAGCCGCTGCCCAGGGTCCTCGTCCTGGCCTGCGAACCCGCCGTCCTGCCGAGCGACGACGACCTCCTCCCGGGCCTCAGCACACCGGTGCGGGAAGCCGTGGGCCGGGCCGTGGACGCGCTGCACCCGATCGTCGCCGCCCTGCTCGACGACCCCGCCGGGCCCCTGCCGCCGTTGGGCCGCCCGATGGAATCCGGCACCCCGCGCCCGGCTGCGTTGCCCGGCATCGCGCCCGGCGGACCCGAAGATCGGTGAGCCCCCGGGCCGCACGGGACGCGGCCCGGCCTCCGTCACCGCATCCGAGGAGCAGCGCCCATGTGCCGGTCCGACGTCAGACAGGCCGTCCTGGCGAAGAACGACGACCTGGCCGCGAATCTCCGCGGCGACCTCGCCCGCAGGGGCGTCACCGTGGTCAACCTGCTGTCCAGCCCGGGCAGCGGCAAGACCGAACTGCTCGGCCGGGTCCTGGCCCGGGCGGTGGAGCAGGGCGTCCCGGTGGCCGCGCTCACCGCGGATCTGGCCACCGAGAACGACGCCGACCGGCTGGCCCGCTCCGGCGCCCCGGTCCAGCAGCTGCTCACCGACGGGCTGTGCCATCTGGAGGCCCGGCAGGTCCGCGCGCGGCTGGAGGGCTGGCTGCCGCCGGACACCTCCGTGCTCTTCGTGGAGAACGTCGGCAACCTGGTCTGCCCGGCCGCGTACGACCTCGGGGAGACCCTGCGGATCGTGCTGATGGCGGTGACCGAGGGCGAGGACAAGCCGCTGAAGTACCCGACGGCGTTCGGCTCCGCGCATCTGGTCGTGATCACCAAGACCGACCTCGCCGGGCCGGCCGGCTTCGACGAGAGTCTGTTCCACGAGAACGTGCACCGGGTCAACCCGGGCGTGGAGATCGTACGGTCCTGCGCCCGCACCGGCGCCGGGGTCGGCACCCTGCTGGAGCGGGCCCTCGCCGCCCGCGACGGTGCGCCGGCGCACCGGCCGCCCCTCGCCCCGCACCCCCACGGCCACCACCACGCCCCCTCCGCACCCGTCGCATGACCGCCCCGGCCACCGGACCGGTCCGCCGCCGGCTCACCGTGCGCGGCACCGTCCAGGGCGTCGGCTTCCGCCCGCATGTGCACCGCCTGGCCGCCGGGCTCTCCCTGGCCGGGTTCGTCGGCAACACCGGCGACGGTGTGCTCATCGAGGTCGAGGGCCCGGCGGACGGGGTGCACCGCTTCTGCGCCCTGCTGGCCGAACAGCCGCCGCCCCTCGCCACCGTGACCGGCATCGACGGCGTCGACCTGGCCGCCACCGGCGAGAAGGGCCCCTTCACCATCCGCTCCACCGAACGGGCCCCCGGACGCACCCAGCTCCCGCCCGACACCGCTACCTGCGCCGACTGCCTGCGCGAACTGGCCGACCCCGGCGACCGCCGGCACCGCCACCCCTTCGCCACCTGCACCCACTGCGGCCCCCGCTTCACCATCGCCACCGGCATGCCCTACGACCGGGCGGCCACCACCATGGCCGGCTTCCCGATGTGCCCCGCCTGCGCCCGCGAGTACGCAGACCCGTCCGACCGGCGCTTCCACGCCCAGCCCGTCGCCTGTCCCGACTGCGGCCCGCGCCTCGCGCTGACCCCGGCCGAAGGTCTCGGGGTCCGCCCGGCCCGGGACGCCGAGGCCCTCGCGACGGCCCGGGCGCTGCTCGCCGCCGGGCGGATCGTCGCCGTCAAGGGCGTCGGCGGCTACCACCTGGCCTGCGACGCCACCGACGCCCGGGCCGTCGCCACCCTGCGCGACCGCAAGGAGCGCGGCGGCAAGGCCTTCGCGGTGATGTGCGCGGACCTGCCCACCGCCGAGCGCTTCGCGGTCGTCACCGACGCGGAACGGGCCGCCCTCACCAGCGCCCGCCGCCCCATCGTCCTGCTGCGCCGCCGCACACCCCCGCACGGCCCGCGCCTGGCCGACCAGGTCTGCCCCGGCAGCCCGCACGTCGGCGTCATGCTGCCCTACACACCGGTCCACACCCTGCTGTTCGGGCTGCCCGGTGATCCCCCCGGCCCCCGGGTGCTGGTCATGACCAGCGGCAACCGCTCCGGCGAGCCCATCGTCACCGACGACGCCGAGGCACTGACCCGGCTGGCCGGCCTCGCCGACGCCTGGCTCGCCCACGACCGGCCCATCGCGGCGTTCTGCGACGACTCCCTGCTCCGGGTCCGCCCCGACGGCACCGAGCAGGTACTGCGCCGCTCCCGCGGATACGTCCCCCGCCCGTTGCGTCTGCCGGTCCCGGTCCGGCCCACGCTCGCCGTCGGCGGAGACCTGAAGAACGTGCTCTGCCTGGGCGAGGGCGAGCACGCCTGGTTCGGTCCGCACATCGGCGACATGGACGAGCTGGCCACCCTGGAAGCCGCCGAGCGGGCCGAACGGCACTTGGCCCGGCTCACCGGCGTCACCCCGCGCCTGGTGGCCGCGGACCGGCACCCCGGCTACCGCTCGACGCGGCGCGCGCGCGGCCGTGCCCTCCAACTCGGCCTGCGGGCACCGGTGTTCGTCCAGCACCATCACGCACACATCGCCTCCGCGATGGCCGGACACGGCCTCGACGGCAGCACACCCGTGATCGGCGTCGCCTTCGACGGCACCGGGTACGGCGACGACGGCACCGTGTGGGGCGGCGAGATCCTGCTCGCCGACTACACCGGCTACGGGCGCTTCGCACACCTTGCCCCCGCCCCGCTGCCCGGCGGGGACGCCGGTGTGGCCAACCCGTGCCGGGTGGCGCTGGCCCGGCTGTGGGCCGCCGGGCTGCCCTGGGCGCCGGAGGTGCCCAGCGTCACCGCCTGCTCGGACACCGAACGCGCCGTACTGCGAAGGCAGTTGGAACGACAGGTGGCCTGCGTGCCGACCTCCGGCATGGGGCGGCTGTTCGACGCCGTGTCCTCGCTCGCCGGCCTGTGCCACCGGGCGGGGTACGAGGCGCAGGCCGCCATGGAACTGGAGGCGGCGGCGCTGGAGGCGGCCGGCGACGACACGGCCGCGTATCCCTTCGGATTCAGGGCCGCACCACCACCGCACGCAGTCCGCGGCCCAGCCGTGCGCCGTCAGCCCCTCGACGCACGGTTCCGGGCGGGCGGATGGCAGATCGACCCGGCCCCCATGCTGGCCGCCCTCCTCCACGACCAGGCCCGAGGCCTCCCCGCCCCGGTCCTCGCGGCCCGCTTCCACCGCGGTGTCGCCCGGGCCGTCACGGAGATCTGCCGCCGGGCCCGGGCGGTGACCGGCCTGGCCACCGTCGCCCTCACCGGAGGCGTCTTCGTCAACGCCCTGCTGGAGGAGGAGTGCACCGCCCTGCTCGCGCGGGACGGATTCACGGTCCTGCGGCACGGCGAGGTCCCCGCGGGCGACGGCGGACTGGCTCTCGGCCAGCTGATGGTCGCGGGAACAGCAAACAACCACGAGACGGAGTGACCCATGTGTCTGGCAGTGCCCGGCAAGGTCGTGTCCATCGACCAGCGTGCCGACCCGCTCACCGGACTGATCGACTTCGGCGGAGTGCAGAAACAGGCGTGTCTGGAGTACCTGCCCGACATCCGGGTGGGGGAGTACGTCATCGTCCACGTCGGGTTCGCGCTCCAGCGCCTCGACGAGGAGTCGGCCCGGGCGTCTCTGGAGCTGTTCGAGCAACTGGGGCTGCTGGAGGAGGAGTTCGGGGACGCCTGGGAGCAGGCGGCCCGGCAGGAGAGCGGAAGTGAGGCCCGGTGAAGTACATCGACGAGTTCAACGACCCCGATCTGGCCCGCAGGCTGCTGGACGAGATCCGGGCCACCGTCACCCGGCCCTGGGCCCTGATGGAGGTCTGCGGTGGCCAGACACACTCCATCATCCGCCACGGTATCGACCAACTCCTGCCGGAGCAGGTGGAGTTGATCCACGGACCCGGCTGCCCGGTCTGTGTGACACCCCTCGACGTCATCGACAAGGCCCTGGAGATCGCCGCCCGCCCCGACGTGATCTTCTGCTCCTTCGGGGACATGCTGCGCGTGCCGGGAACCGACCGAGACCTGTTCCGGGTCAAGGGCGAGGGCGGGGACGTCCGCGTGGTGTACTCACCGCTCGACGCCCTCGAACTCGCCCGCAGGAACCCGGACGGCCAGGTCGTCTTCTTCGCGATCGGCTTCGAGACCACCGCACCCGCCAACGCCATGGCCGTGCACCAGGCCCGCCGGCTCGGCCTGGACAACTTCAGCCTGCTGGTGTCCCACGTCCGGGTCCCCCCGGCGATCGAGGCGATCATGACGGCCCCCGCCTGCCGGGTGCAGGGCTTCCTCGCCGCCGGACACGTGTGCAGCGTCATGGGCACCGCCGAATACCCGGACCTGGCCGAGAAGCACCGCGTGCCGGTCGTCGTGACCGGCTTCGAGCCGCTGGACATCCTCGAAGGGATCCGTCGCGCCGTCCACCAGCTGGAGCGCGGCGAGCACCGGGTGGAGAACGCCTACCCCCGCGCCGTGCGCGACCAGGGCAACCCGGCGGCCCTGCGCATGCTCGAGGAGGTCTTCGAGGTCACCGACCGCAACTGGCGCGGCATCGGCCGCATCCCGGCCAGCGGCTGGCGGCTGGCCGACGCCTTCCGCGCCTACGACGCCGAGCACCGCTTCGACGTCTCCGGCATCCGCACCGAGGAGCCCGCCGTGTGCCGGGCCGGCGAGGTCCTCCAGGGGCTGATCAAGCCGACCGAGTGCGAGGCGTTCGGCAAGGCCTGCACCCCGCGCACCCCGCTCGGCGCCACCATGGTCTCCAGCGAGGGCGCCTGCGCCGCCTACTACCTCTACCGCCGGATGACCGGCGGCCCGGACCGGCAGGGATCCCGTATCCCGCGCGAGGAGATGAACCCCGTTGGCTGACCTCGCCACCGAAGCGACGGCGGAGGCGGCAGAGCCGGCCGTCGACCCCGCGAACTGGACCTGCCCCGCGCCGCTGCGCGACCAGCCGGTCGTCGTCATGGGCCACGGCGGAGGCGGCGCCCTGTCCGCCGAACTGATCGAGCAGGTCTTCGCGCCCGCCTACGGCAACCCCACGCTCGCCGCCCTCACCGACTCGGCCGTCCTCGGAATGGGCGGTGCCCGGCTGGCCTTCTCCACCGACTCCTACGTCGTACGCCCGCTGTTCTTCCCCGGCGGCAGCCTCGGCGACCTGGCCGTCAACGGCACCGTCAACGACCTCGCGATGAGCGGCGCCCGGCCCGCGTACCTCTCCACCGCCTTCATCCTCGAAGAGGGCGTGGAACTGGCCGTCGTGGAGCGCGTCGCGTGGGCCGTCGGCGCGGCGGCCGAGGCGGCGGGTGTCACCGTCGCCACCGGCGACACCAAGGTCGTGGAGTCCGGGCACGGCGACGGTGTCTACGTCACCACCGCCGGCATCGGCCTCGTACCCGACGGGGTGGACATCCGCCCGCAGCGCGCCCGCCCGGGCGACGCCGTCATCGTCAGCGGGCCGATCGGCCTGCACGGGGTGGCGATCATGAGCGTCCGCGAGGGCCTGGAGTTCGGGGTCGAGATCGCCTCCGACACCGCGCCCCTGGCGGATCTCGTGGCCGCGATGCTGGCGGTCACCAAGGACGTCCATGTGCTGCGGGACCCCACTCGCGGCGGCCTCGGCGCGTCCCTCAACGAGATCGCCCGCGCCTCCGGCACCGGTGTCCGGCTGCGCGAGCGGGCCATCCCGGTACCGGACGAGGTCGCCAACGCCTGCGGCTTCCTCGGCCTGGACCCGCTGTACGTCGCCAACGAGGGCCGGCTCGTCACCTTCGTACCCCCCGAGCAGGCCGACGCCGTGCTGGCGGCGATGCGCGCCCACCCGCAGGGCGCCGGAGCGGCCCTCATCGGCGAGTGCGTGGCCGAGCACCCGGGCATGGTGGTCGTCGCCACCGGTCTCGGCGGCACCCGGGTGGTGGATCTGCCGCTGGGGGAGCAGCTGCCCCGCATCTGCTGACCGCCCCACCGACCGTGACCGGCCCCGCCGCGCAGGCGGGGCCGGTCACGTCTCCACGCCGGTGATCTCCAGTTCGCGTCCGCTGCGCAGCTCCTGCGACGGCCGGTCGCAGCGCGGGCACCAGAAGAACGGGGGCATGCCGACCGCGAACTCCTCGGCGCACTCCCCGCACCAGGCCTGCGCGGGCACCTGCTCGACCACGAGCCGGGCCGCCGCGAGGGCCGTGCCGTCGCGGGCCACCTCGAAGGCGAAGTGCAGCGCGTCCGGCACCACCCCCGCCAGTTCTCCGACCCGGACGGTCACCGACGACACGTCGCCGGTGCCGTCCGCCCGGGCGATCTCCCCGGCCTGCTCCACGATCGCGGTCGCGATCGACAGTTCGTGCACGCCGGCCTCACGGGTACCGGCGGTGGGCGCGCAGCCCTCCGGTCATCCGGTAGATCCGCAACTCGCGCACGATGCCCGGGAACTCCTTGACGAAGAGGGCCGTGAGCACGCCGCCGACCAGCGCGGCCTGCGCCACGAGCAGCTGCCGTCCCGACATCCCCGTCCGCACGTTCCTTCTTCTTCGCATGGCCGTGTTCATGGCGTCACTTCCTGCTCTCTCATCCCGGCGAGATGTTCGGCATGTCCTCCACCAGGGCGTCATGCCGTTTCCAGTGGACACCGGTGGAGCGGCGGGCGTCGGAGCTGCCGTCCGCGTGGTGTCCGGTCTGGTGCTTGTAGGGGCCCCTGTTGCCCTGGTGCAGTCCACGCACGTGGGAGGGCGTGTCGGGCTTGGCCTGGGGGCGGCCCACTCGGATGCTGCCCATGTCCGTTCTCCTTCCGGGTCTCACGACCGCTCGGTCAGCTCCCTGAAGAACTGTTCTACGGCCGGCCAGACCTCGCCGCCACCGGACAGGCCCCGCCACTCGCGGCGGACCAGGGCGATCATCCGGTAGCAGTCGTCGACCGGCACGATCCAGTGTGCGTCGAGGCCGCGCACGGTGTTCACCAGCAGCGCCTCCACATCCGGTGTCATCGTCGCGAGCTGCGGGACCGAGGCGGCCAGCCGCTGCCAGGCCGCCGCGTCCACCTCCCAGCGCATGGCACCGGCCGGGCTCGGCCCCTGCGCGGTGACGGTGCCGTCGGCGCGCGGGACGAAGAACACCAGCCCCACCGGAACCCCGAGCACCGCCGTGTCGACCGGCGGCAGCCGCAGCCGGCGCCGGGGCACGAGCCGGTAGCGGCCCTCGCCCGCCCCGTCGTCGGCGAACAGCACCGAGCAGGGCCGGCACACGCACCGCACCTCGGCGGCACCGGTGTCGTACAGGTGGGGGTGTTCCGCGGCCACGGGCGCGGCGCACAGCTCGCACACCTCGGCCTCCGCCCGCTCCGCGCGCCCGGCGGCGGAGCGGATCACCCGGGCGAGGGCCCCGTCCACGCTCACCGCGCCTCCTGGGCCACGGCCCGGCGCTTGATCGTGCTCAGCGGTACGAACGCCGCGGTCGCCTTGCGCTCCGCGGTGACCACCTCGACCGACTCCAGTTCCGGGGCCACCGCGAGGACGGCGGCCCGTACGGCCTCGACGACGTCGGCCGACCCGCCGCCGCACCCGGAACCGCATCCGCCGCCGCTCAGCCGTACCCGCGCCACCTGCCCGTCGACGCCGGACCACACCAGGTCACCGCCGCGCTCGCGCACCGCCGGCCGCAGCCTCTCCACGGCGCGGGCGGCCCGGCTCTCGACGGGCTCGGGGTGGATGTCGTGCAGCACGAGCAGGTGCCCGAGCAGCTCGTCCTCCGTCAGCTTCGCCCGCAGCGGTTCCTCCGCGTGGTCCAGCACCCGGGCTAGGGCCTCGCCGTAGACCTCGGTCAGCAGCCGCACCGCCTCCAGCGCGGGGCCGGGCATGGCCTCCAGCCCGGCCAGCACCTCGTCGAGGCGGGCGAGCCGCGCCTCCACCACCGGGTCCGGCAGCCGCACGGCGGCGTCAGCCATGGTCGGCTCCGTACGTCGGCGAGTGCACGGTGGTCAGGGTCCTGCCCTTGCCCATGTACATGTGGACGCCGCACGGCAGACAGGGGTCGAAGCTGCGGACGGTGCGCATGATGTCGACGCCCTTGAAGTCGTCGGGGCCGTTCTCCTCGAAGATCGGCTGGCCCTGGACGGCGTCCTCGTAGGGGCCGGGCGTGCCGTAGATGTCGCGGGGGCTGGCGTTCCACGGGGTCGGCGGGTACGGGTGGTAGTTGGCGATCTTCTTGTCGCGGATCACCAGGTGGTGGGAGAGGACGCCGCGCACCGCCTCGTGGAAGCCGCAGCCGATCGCCTCGTCCGGTACCTCGAAGTTCTCGTACACCTTCGTGTCGCCGCTCTTGAGCATGCCCATGGCCTCCTCCAGGAAGTGAAGGGCCATGGCGGCGGCGTAGGCGATGAAGTAGGGCCGGGCGCGGTCCCGTTCCAGGGTGTTGCTCCACTTGGGGATGCGCCACTCCAGGGTCGTCTCCGGGAGCTTCTCGCCCTTGGGCAGGGTGATGCGGATGGCGCCGCCGGTCGCCTTGACGTACGGCGTGTCGACGAGGCCGCTCAGCGCGGTCGACCAGAGCCGGGCGAGGGGGCCGCCGCCGGTGTCGAGGGCGAGGCGGTCGCCGGTCTCCGGGTGGTGCCAGCGGGGGCTCATCACCCAGCTGTAGTTGCCCTCGAAGTCCCGCTTCTGCGGCACCGGGACCGTGGTCTGGTTCCACGGGTGGCGCATGTCGACGGGGTTGCCGAGGGGGTCGTGGGTGACGAACGGGTCCTCGTTCACCCAGTCCTCGTAGAACGAGCTGCCCAGCATGATGCGCAGCCCGAGGTTGATGTCGACGAGGTTGTTCGTGACCAGCTTGCCGTCCACGATGATGCCCGGGGTGACGTACATCGCCCGGCCCCACTCGTTCATCGTCGCGTAGCGGTAGTCGACGACGTCCGGGTTCTGGAAGGCGCCCCAGCAGCCCAGCAGGATGCGGCGCTTGCCGACCTCCTCGTAGCCCGGCAGGGCCTCGTAGAAGAAGTCGAAGACGTCGTCGTTCATCGCCACCGCCTTCTTGATGAAGTCGATGACGCGCATCAGCCGGCTGAGGTAGTCGGTGAAGGTGTTCGGCTGCGGCATCGTGCCGACGCCGCCCGGGTACAGCGTGGAGGGGTGTACGTGCCGCCCCTCCATCAGGCAGAACATCTCCCGGGTGATCCGGCTGACCTTGAGCGCCTCCTTGTAGACCTCGCCCTCGAAGGGGTTGAAGGCCTTCATGATGTCGGCGATGGTGCGGTAGCCGTGCACGTCCCCGCGGGGTGCGTCGGTGCGCTCGGCGCGGGCCAGCACACTCGGGTTGGTGGCCTTCACCATCGCCTCGCAGAAGTCCACGAAGACCAGGTTGTCCTGGAAGATCGTGTGGTCGAAGATGTACTCCGCCGCCTCGCCCAGGTTGGTGATGTGCTCGGCCAGCTTCGGCGGCTTGACGCCGTAGGCCATCTGCTGCGCGTAGTTGGAGCAGGTGGTGTGGTTGTCGCCGCAGATGCCGCAGATCCGCGAGGTGATGAACCCGGCGTCCCGCGGGTCCTTGCCCTTCATGAACACCGAGTAGCCGCGGAACAGCGACGAGGTGCTGTGGCACTCCACGACTTCCCGGTTGGCGAAGTCGATCTTCGTGTAGATGCCCAGGTTGCCGATGATCCGGGTGATCGGATCCCAGGACATGTCCACGATCTGGGCGGGTTTGCGTCCTGCTTGCCGGGACTCGGTGGTGGTCATCTGCGGTACTGCCCCTCGCTGTTCGGGTTCGGCGATGTGATGGCGGGATGCGGGACGGGCGCGGTCACCGGCGGGTTCACGCGCGCCAGTGCGGGTCGTAGCCGCTGGTCAGCTTGCGCTTGTTGTGGCGCCACTTGGGCTCGTGGTTCACCATGTCGTTGGTCAGCCCGCGCAGCCGTCGGATGACCGCCCCGTAGGGCCTGATCACCATCGTCGACAGCGTGCCGCCCGGGGGTTCGTCCATGAACGGCATGAAGGCGTCCGGGAAGCTCGGCATCGTGCAGCCGATGCAGATGCCGCCGACGTTCGGGCAGCCGCCGATCCCGGCCATCCAGCCGCGCTTGGGCACGTTGCAGTTGACGACCGGGCCCCAGCAGCCCACCTTCACCTGGCACTTGGGCGAGTTGTAGTCCCGCGCGAAGTCGCCCTGCTCGTAGTACGCGGCCCGGTCGCAGCCCTCGTGCACGGTCTTCCCGAACAGCCACTGCGGACGCAGCATGTGGTCCAGCGGCGGCGGGGGAGCGGCACCGGCCGCGTGCTGGAGCACCCAGACCAGGGTCTCCATGAAGTTCTCCGGCTGGATCGGACAGCCGGGCACGTTGACGACCGGGAGGCCCGAGCGCGCCTTGAACTCCCAGCCCAGGTAGTCGGCGAGCCCCATGCAGCCGGTCGGGTTGCCGGCCATGGCGTGGATGCCGCCGAACGTCGCACAGGTGCCGGCCGCGACCACCGCCCATGCCCTGGGCGCCAGCTGGTCGATCCAGTCGTTGAGCGTCTGCGGCTCACCGGTGTCGGGGTCGTTGCCGAACGACGTCCAGTAGCCGTCGCCCTCGATGATGTTCTGGTTCGGGATCGAGCCCTCGATGACCAGGATGAACGGCTCCAGCTCACCACGTGCCGCGGCCCGGTACGGGGCGAGGAAGTCCTCGCCGCCCAGGCTCGGCGAGAGCACCTTGTTGACCAGGTTCACCTTCGGCAGGCCCGGGATCAGCCCGAGCACCACGTCCTCGATGGACGGCTGGCCCGCGGCGGTCAGCGACACGGTGTCGCCGTCGCAGCTCATGCCCTCCGAGATCCAGAGGATGGTGATCTCGTCGAAGCCTTCCCGCGCCTGTGCCCCGCCGGGCTCGCCGCGGACTTCGGTGGAACCGCTCTGTGGGGTCATGTCTGGGGCCTCCGTTGCAGCCGGTCTCGAAAACCGTTCAAAGCCGCGGCCGGCGGGGCCGCGAGGGTTGGTGCGGGGGGTTCGTCGGGGGCGGGAACCGCCCGGTGGCGGCGGGCCGGCCTCTCACGCGTGCGCATCGGACCGTCCCTTCTCGGGGCGGTCGGCCGGACGCGCGGGCCGCGGGGCCTGCGGGGCCTGCGGGCGGGGCGGGCGCAGCGGATCCGGCGCGTCCGCGACGCCGAGCGGCTCGACCTCGTCGGGCCGGAAGTAGTGGAACCGGCCGTACCAGCCGTGCAGTTCGGCGGCGGGATCGTCGTCGACGGTGACGGCCAGGTGGACGCTGCCGTCCACGTCGTGGAAGACGGCGGCGACCTGTGCGGACCGCCCGTCCAGGAACATGTCCTGGGCGTCGGCGCCCCGGCCGCGCGGGCACAGCCGCACCCGGCTGCCGCCGCCCACGGGCACCCCGCCCACCAGCACGGTGTCCGTCGTGGGCGTCAGCCCGTCGTCCCCGCCCTCCTGCCACCAGGCGGGCCGGCCCGAGGCCGGTGCCGGGGCGGGGGCCAGGGAGCGGATGGTGCCGTGCAGCCGCGCGAACACCTCGGGCGGCATGGTGTCGGCACGGTCGACGATCTCGGCGGCCCGCGGATCGGTGGCCCGCGCCTCGGCCTTCTCCTCGTCGGTCAGCAGCATGGTGCGCAGCGTGAGGATCTCGTCGATCTCCGCCGCGTCGTGCAGGTCACCCGGGCTCTCCGGAGCCACCTGCGGATGGTCCGGGAGGATGATCGGCGCGGAGAGCAGGAACGCGCCCGACGCCCCGTCCTCGCCGCCGGACTTCGGAGGTTCCCCGCCGAGCACGGGAAAGGTGAACGCGTTGCGGCAGCCGCGTACGTGCTCCGTGAGACCGGCCGGGGGATCGATCAGCGACACGAAGTCGACGCCGTCGCCGGCGAGGAGGGTGTGCGTGGCGAGCAGCGCCTGCCCCAGCACCGCACCCCGCGGGGCCTCGGGGTCCGGGGCCTCGCCGGAGTTCTCGGTGCGCACCCGCAGCCGGTACAGCTCGGGGGCCAGTGGCTCGGCCACGGCCGTCGTCACGGCCCGCACCTCCCGGCGCCGCCGCACCGTCCGCCCCGCCCCGGCCGGCAGCGGCTCGTACTCCGCCCCGGCCGGTGCTCCCACGGCGGTGGTGCTGCCCCGCAGCAGCTCCTCCAGGGTGAGCACCAGTTCGGTCTCGCGGGGCACGGCCTCCTCGAAGGACAGCCGGGTGATCCCGTCGGCCGTCCGCAACGACTCGACCGGGCGATGCCCGCCGTCCGCGTCGGCCGCCTCCACCTGCTTGTGCTGGAGTTGCAGATACCGCACCCGCACCCGTACGGAAGCCTCGGCGTGGTGCACCCGCAGCAGACACTCGGTCTGCTGGTACCAGGAGTCGGCGGAGCCGGAGAGCCCCGGTGCGACCGGTTCCTCCCGCTCCACCCAGTTCCGGGGCAGCAGTACACCGAACTGCCAGCGGACCCGGTTCTTCGCCGAGGACCGGCGGTACGGATAGAGCAGGTAACCCTCGTACAGCACGGCGTCCGCCACGGCACTCAGCCGCGCGCAGCCTTCGCCGACTCCGTTCACCACGCCCTCTCCTCGTCACTCGTGGTCCGCGTTTCCCTCCCCACGGTCACACCGGTCACGCCGGCCCGCCCCTCCGGCGCACCGTCATTGGGCCGGACAGGGGAGGCGGGCCCCGCGTTCCGGAACCCTCGACGAGGAAGCGGCCGGCTGGAGAAAGGTCCGGGGCCGGGTCCGTCACGGGCGGGGGCGGCCGTGTCCGGGACGCGCGACCGGCGGCCCGGGCAGCCGTTCCGGTGCCACCAGGGCCGCGTCGTCGCCCAGGTCGCCGTGTGCGTGGCAACAGGGCGCCCTTCCTGGTGCGCGCGGGCCGGGTCCGCGCCCTGCCCCCGACCGACCCGGAGCCCCGCTCGGCCTCGGTGACCTGCCGGGGCCGGCACCGGCCGTCCGGACCGTACCGTTCGGCCCGGGTGACCGTCTGCTGCTCTTCACACGGTCTGTCGGGTTTGCGCCCGCGCCCGTACACTGCGGATCCGCAGACATGCGGGCGCAGTTGACCGGGGGGAGCCATCATGTCCGGAGGTCCGTACGGTCCGGGCCAGGGGTACGACGGACCGGTGCCGCCGCCCATGCCGCCGCATGCGCCACCCGGGCCGGCGAGCCCGCCGCCCGCACCGCCGGACCCTTGGCGGGCCGCCGCGGCCGCCCTGCTCAACCTCGGCGGTCTCGGACTCGGGTACGCCCTCCTGCGCCGCCCGGTGCTGATGGCCGCCTGCTGGGCGGCGACCGGCGCGTTCCTGTTCGTCGCGCTCCCGGCGGACGCCGACGGCATCCCCGGTGCCGCGCTCGCCGGCTACGCCGTGGTCCTGTCGGCGGCGGCCGTCCACGGCGGGTTCGCCGGGCTGCGTACCCGGCTCGCCCGGCCCGGCAGAGCGCCCCTCGCGGTGCTGGTGGCCGTGCTGCTGCTCGCCGTTCCCGCCGGTGGCGCCCTCTGGTACGAGGACGCCCACGACGAGGCCGTGGAGCAGGCGATCCTCGGCCGGCTGGAGCGCGCCGACGACCTGGTCGCCACGAGCGGGCGGCAGCCGTTCGCCACCGCCGCACCGGACTACCGGACGGCCCTGGAGGTCTACCGCGACATCGCCGTGCGGCACCCCGGCTCCCGCGCGGCCCGCAAGGTCCCCGCCAGCCTGCGGACCTACTACACGACCGTCGGCGCCGCCTACGGCCACCGCGAGTACTGCGACGCCATAGCACCGCTGAAGTACCTCCGCACCGTGCCCGGCACCATGCCGAGGAAGCAGCTCGGCTCGCTGGCCGACTGGCCCGACGACCGGCTCGCGACCTCCCTGTACGAGTGCGGCGCCGAGCACCTGACGGCGGGCGAGGCGGACTGGGTGACCCGCTTCGGCGACCTGCTGGACACCTTCCCGCGGTCCGGGGCGGCGGCCGGGGTGGCACCCGCCGTCGACACGGCGGTGAAGAAGGCCGAGAAGGCCGTCGGCGGCGGCGAACCCTGCGCGGCCGTCCAGCGGTTGCGCACGCTCGGCACCCGGATCGGCGACCTGTCCGAGTCGGCCGGTGACACCGGCGGACGCCTGGCGAAGGCCGCGAGCCGGGCCGGCCGCAGCGGCGACGCCGGCGAGTACGCCTGCGGAGTCGACCAGTACCGGGACGGCGATTTCGACGCGGCGCAGGAGACCATGGAGCGGTTCGCCGCAGACCACGTGCACGACAGGAACCGGGCCCGCGCCCAGAAGATCGCGATCGCCGCCGAGGTCGCCCGGACGGTCCCCGCGGCCGGCCGGAAGCTGCCCACCACGGCCTCCGGCGGGAGCATCTCCGTCACGGTCAAGAACGACAGCCCGGACGACATCACCGTCCTCTACACCGGCCCGGTCACCGGCAGTTTCACCCTCCGGGGCTGCGCCGGCTGCAAGTCGTACTCACTCGCCGACACGCTGTTCTCCGGCTTCAAGCCCTGCAACGACAGCGGCAGGCACTACCCGCAGCGGACCGTCAGTCTGCCCACGGGCACCACGTACTTCGTGCACAAGCCGAACGGCGGCAGTACCGCGACCCCGGCCTCGGACACCGCCAGGCTCCGCTCCGGCTACGTCTACACGGAGTGCGCCTACTCGACGCGGCAACTGGGATCCGGCACCTGACAGGCGACCGGGACGCGCCTCACGGCGCAGGGCACGCCCGCGCGGCAGACGCGGCCGCGCCCGCCGCGGGGTGACCGCCGGGGCAGCCCGGCGCCCGCCGCGACAGACCACCGCCACCGGACGCGGGGATGGGCCACGGCGCCTGGGTACTCGCCCGTGAACGCCGTCGGTGCTGCTTGACGGGCGTGGCCGGGCGCGGCGGACGCCGGGGGACCGTGCGACGTGCGACTCAGCGACCGGGCGCCCCGCGGGGCGGGGGACGGCGGGGCGCCTTGCGCGGCCTGTCAGCCGGCCGGGGGGTCGACCCGCATGCGTACCTGGTCCTCCAGCCGCCGCAGGCTGCCGTCCAGGGCCTCGTACACCGCCTGCTCGCCCGGGTCGTGGCCGTCGTCGAAGAAGGACAGGTGCACGGTCACCTCGCTGGCGCCGCTGCCGATGCCTGCCACCTGGAGCCAGCCGGTGTAGCTGCCCTGCTCGCGGGTGCCCCACTCCATGCGCATCTGGTCCGGCCGGGAACGCAGCAGGGCCGGCATGTCCTGGCCGGAGCGGTCCGCGTGCACGGTCACGGCCGGCGGGGTCTCGACGTCCACGTGCAGGGCGTCCGGGAGCCACTCGTCGAGCTGGGCGACGTTCGCCGCCTGGTCGAAGACGTGCTCGGGCTGTGCGGGCATCGTGCGGGAACGTTCGTATTCGGTCATCGTGGGTGCCGCCCTCCGGTCGGAAGTCGTACCCCGACCGCGTGCCCTTTCCGCGTCGGCCGAAAAGCCCCGGCCCCGGCTCGTCCGCGACGGCCGGACCGCCACGAACAGCCGGCGGCTCCCGTCGTCACAGGCCCAGGGAGATCGCCACGCGGGTCAGCTCGGCCGTGTTGGTGATGTTGAACTTGGCGCGGATGCGGCGCAGGTAGGCGTCCACGGTGTGGGTGGACAGTCCCATGTGGCGGGCGGTCTGCAGGTAGGTCCGGCCGGCCGCGATGTGCCGGAGCGTCTCGCGCTCACGCGGAGCCAGGGCGGGGGTCTCGGCGGGCGACGGGGCGAGAGTGGCGCTCATGTGATCCTCCGGCGGAACGGCTCGGGGCTGTCCGTTTAGGGCGATTTGCCCTTGTTCCACCAGATTGCTTGCCCGACTTCATCGGACTGTCCGCCGACTGTCACAGGCGTGTCACGGGCGCCGGGAGGCGGTTTCGGTCCATGCCGCACCGCGGTCCGCGGCGGCCGGGGCGGGCGTCACCGTCACCCCGCCCGAAGCCCCGCCGCGGTGTGGCACCGGCCCGGGCCCCGTGGGTGGCGGCGCCCCTCAGGCGACCGCCGAGCGTGCCGCCCGTTCCACCAGGCGCACCCCGTCGCTCATCGACGCGCTGCCGTCGGACAGGACCGCGACGAGGTACCGGTGCCCCGCGACGGTGACCTGGCCGACGCTGTTGACGTCCCAGAGACCCGTCGTGTTGCGCTGAAGCCAGCCGTTCTTCAGCGCCTTCCCGGATCCCGGGCCCCCGATCGCGGAGACGCCCCACGTCTGCTCGGGTACGACCCGGCCCATCAGGGTGCGGACATAGGCGCGGGACTTCGCGTCGAGCCCGCCGGAGCCCTTGTGTGCCGAGCCGCCGGAGTCGAACACGGCTCGCAGCAGCCGTATCTGGTCACCGGCGGTCGTCCGGGTCAGACCCCACTTGGTGCCGGTCCCGCCCGTCGTCGCGGTCAGACCCAGCCGCTTGTTGGCCGCCGCCAGCCCCGGGGCCCGGCCGATCTGCCGCCACAGGGCGTTGGCCGCCGCGTTGTCGCTGCGCCGGATCATCGGCTCGGCGAGGTCCCGTTCCCGCGCGGAGAGCCGCCGTCCCTCGTCCTGCGCCTGGAGCAGCAGCGTCGCGAGGATGTCGACCTTGACGATGCTGGCGGTGTCGTACGCCCGGTCCGCGCCGCGCACCACGGGGGTGCTGCCGGGCGCGTCCAGGTCGAGCACCGCCGCCGTGGCGTGTGCCGGGGTCTTCGCGGGCGGCGTGGCGGCGGCCGCCGGGGCCGGGTGCAGGAGGCCGGCGGACAGGAGGGCTGCGGCCGAGGCCGCGAGGGCGCCGGTCCTGGTCCGTGCTGTGCGGGAGATGCGGGACGACATGGGTCACGAACGTAGACAAGAAGTACTCGTGGCGACGTGGCGCCCGTCACCTCCGGCCCCGGTTCGCCCCGGATTGTGAGAAGTGCCACCGATATGAGCGCAGGGCGGCCCACGGGCGGGGGAGCACGGGTGAGCGTCCGATGGAAGACGACTCGGGGGCGGGCGGCCGATGGGGCGCATTGTGCGGCCGGGTCGGCTCCGCGGTGGCGTGTACGCGCGGCCGGGCCCTCCTCCTCGCTTATCGTCGGCCAGACACCGACTTCCGGAGTGATCATGAAAAAAACGGATGAACTGGTTGGTGTGGCGGACGGCGTGGCGGCCGTACCCCTCGGTCCGTCCGTGCACCGCATCCGGCCGTGGCCGCTCGGCGCCGCCCTCGCGCTCACCGGCGCTGCCACGGCCCTGCTCCTCCTGACCGGCACCCAGTGGCTGAGCCATCCGGCCGTCCAGGCGTGGCGCACGGTCAGCCTGGCCATCACCGTCCAGGCGCTCCCCTTCCTGCTCCTCGGCACCGCCCTGTCCGGCGCCATCAACGCCTTCGTACCGGCCGACCTGTTCACCCGGGTGCTGCCGAAGCGGCCCGCCCTCGCCGTGCCGGTCGCCGGTGCCGCCGGGGCGATCCTGCCGGGCTGCGAGTGCGCCTCCGTCCCCGTCGCGAGCAGCCTGATCCGGCGGGGCGTGACACCGGCGGCCGCCTTCGCCTTCCTGCTCTCCGCGCCGGCGATCAACCCCGTGGTGCTCACGGCCACCGCCGTCGCCTTCCCGGGCAGCCCCGCGATGGTCGCCGCCCGGCTGCTCGCCTCCCTGGCCACGGCCGCCGTGATGGGCTGGCTGTGGCTCTGGCTCGGCAGGGAGGAGTGGCTGCGCCCCCTGCTGCGGCACCGGCACACCGGCCACCGGCACGGCCACAGCCGCTGGACCGAGTTCCGGCTCGGCTTCCAGCACGACTTCCTGCACGCCGGCGGCTTCCTCGTGCTCGGTGCCATGGCCGCCGCCACCTTCAACGTCACCGTGCCGGGTTCCGTCCTCGACACCTTCTCCGGCTCGCCCTGGCTGTCGGTGCTCTTCCTGGCGGGCCTCGCCGTGCTGCTGGCCGTCTGCTCGGAGGCCGACGCGTTCGTCGCGGCCTCCCTCACCGGGTTCTCGCCGACCGCCCGGCTCGCGTTCCTGGTGGTCGGCCCGATGGTCGACCTCAAACTGATCGCGCTCCAGGCGGGCACCTTCGGCCGCGCCTTCGCCTGGCGGTTCTCCACGGCGACCACCGTCGTGGCGGTCGCCGCGAGCGTCCTGATCGGAGGCGCGCTGCTGTGAGACGTCCCGTCCAGACCCTGCTCCTGGCGCTGACCGGCACCGGCCTGCTGCACGTGGCGCTCTTCACCGACATCTACCTGCGCTACGTCAAGGCCGGTCTGCGTCCGCTGCTGATCGTCTCCGGGGCCGTCCTGCTGCTGCTCGGCCTGGCGGCCGCGGCCACCCGCGGCGGGGGGCGGCACCCCTCGCCCGACGGCCCCGGGCACATGCACGGGAGCGACAGCGATCACGCCGACGGCCAAGCCCGGCCGCACGAGCACGGGCACGGGCTCGGGCACGGGCACTCCCACGGGTACGACCACGCCCACGGGCACGACCACACCGGCACCCCGCGCGTCGCCTGGCTGCTGTTCGTCCCCGCGCTCAGCCTGCTCTGGTACGCCCCACCCGCACTCGGCGCGTACACCGCGGCCCGCGCCAACGACAAGCCGGTCGCCGTGCAGAAGGGGTTCGCCCCCCTGCCCGCGACCTCACCCGTGCCGCTGACCCTCACGGACTTCACCAAGCGCGTCCAGCAGGACCGCAGCCGGGCCGTCAAAGGCCGCAGCGTCCGGCTGACCGGTTTCGTCACCCCGGGCGGTGAGGACGGTGCCTGGTACCTGACCCGCATCATCTTCTCCTGCTGTGCGGCGGACTCGCAGACGGTCAAGGTGCGCATGTACAGCACGCAGACGCCGCCCGCCGACACCTGGCTGGCGGTGACCGGCACCTGGCACCCGCGGGGCACCCTGGGCACGCGGACCGCGCGGGCCGCACTCGACGTCAGGGACACCAGACCCATCGCCCGGCCGGTGAACGCCTTCACCGACGACCTGCCGCTGACCCCGTCCTAGGCTCTTCCGCTCGGACCAGGCCGGATCAGGGAGCGGGGTCTGGTGAGGGGGGCACCTTCCGCTCGAGCGGTGCCGGGAGTGGGGGAGCGGTGCCGGGGCCAGAGGGCCCGGCATGATCCGGACGAGAGGCCCTGGCTCGCGGACCGGGAACGCGTCCGCGCCTGCGGCGGACGATCGGCGACGAGAGGTGCAGGATGGTGTCGTGGCACTCGCTCCGGGAACCCGCGTGCGGGACACCGCGGGGGCCGTGCCCGGTTGCGGGCCGCCGGTGCGGGAGAGGAGGCGGTGACGATGACACGGACACCTCCCACGACGGTCACCCGGGTGCGGCTGTGGCGGTGGCGGCGCAACCCGCTCAGGCGGCACAGCGATGTCGTCGAGGCGTGGATCGTCCTCGCCGGCTGGGTGCTGGCCCTGGTCGCCGGGGTCGTCGCGGGCCTGGTGGCGGTCCAGACCTCCGAGTCGGCGTTCGCGGCGCGGCAGGCCCGGGTGCACCCCGTGTCCGCCGTGCTCACCGACGGCGCGGCGCGGACCCCGGCCACCGGCGGCGGCTACGACGACGGCCGGGTGTGGGCCGCCGTGCGGTGGACGGACAGGGACGGCTCGGTGCACACCGACCGGGCCAAGGTCTTCCCGGGCGCCCCGGCCGGAAGCCGGGTGACGGTGTGGACGAACCAGACGCACCGGGTCGTGCCCGCCCCCGTCACCGGCACGGCGGCCGATCTCCAGTCGGCCCTCACCGGCGCCCTCGTCGCCCCGGCGGCCGGCGCGCTGGTCTGGGGCGCGGGATGGCTGGTCCGCAACCGGCTCATCCGGCGGCGCATGGCCGAGTGGGACGCGGAGTGGAAGCAGATCGGCCCCCGCTGGGGGAACTTCAGCGGAGGCAGGGGCTGACCACGGGCGACGCGACGTGACGGGCACCGCTTCGGCGGCGCCGGTTCCCGGTGACCCCTCCGCGACCTCCACGGCGCAGTCGGGGGCGCACCGATCCGTCGCCGTGCGGCGCCCTGCCACCGGCCGGGACGGCGCGCTCCGCGCGGCCCGGCCGGTGTCCTCCACCAGGCCCGGTTGATGCGCCCCGGCCGGACAGGCAGAACCGCCGGCCGGGGGCTTGAGGTCGCCTCGCGGGGTTACCCGGCAGGTATGGCGAAGCTGCACGTACCACTGCGACACCACCACCGGCAGGCCGCCGACGACACCAAGGCGCCGCCGATTCCCGCGCCCGAGGAGGCCGGTCCCGGCGAGGAGGTCGAGCGGCGGGCGCCGGACACCCCGGTGAAGCTGCCCCGGCAGGCCTGGGCCGCGGTCTTCAGGGGCGCGCTGCGCGAGTTCCGGGACGACGAGCTGACCGACCGGGCCGCGGCACTCACCTACTACGCCGTCCTGGCCCTGTTCCCGGCCCTGCTGGTGCTGGTCTCCCTGCTGGCCGTCGCCGGCCGGTCGGTCACCGACCGAGTGCTGGCCAACCTGCGCAACCTGGCCCCCGGCCCCGTCCGGGACATCGTCACCCGGGCCGTGGAACAGCTCCAGGGCACCGCCGGGACCGGATCGATCGTGGCCCTGGTCGGCATCGTGCTGGCCCTGTGGTCGGCGTCCGGCTACGTGGCCGCCTTCATCCGCGCCGCCAACGCCGTCTACGACATGCCCGAGGGCCGCCCCGTGTGGAAGATCCTGCCGGTGCGCGTCGGCGTCACGGTCGCTCTGATGGTCCTGGCCGTGGCCAGCTCGTTGATCGTGGTCTTCTCCGGCGGCCTGGCCCGGCGTGCCGGGCAGGCCATCGGCGCCGGGGACACGGCGGTGACGGTGTGGTCGATCGCGAAGTGGCCGGTACTGGTCCTGCTCGTCACCGTGATGATCGCGATCCTGTACTGGGCGACCCCCAACGCCAAGGTCAAGGGCTTCCGATGGATCACCCCCGGCAGTGTCCTCGCCCTGCTGATCTGGATGGCCGCCTCCGCCGGGTTCGCCTTCTACGTCGCCAACTTCTCCTCCTACAACAAGACTTACGGCACCATGGCCGGAGTCATCGTCTTCCTGGTGTGGCTCTGGATCACCAACCTGGCCATCCTGCTGGGCCTGGAGTTCGACGCGGAGACCGTACGGCAGCGGGCCATCGCCGGCGGCCACCCGCCCACGGCCGAGCCCTACACCCAGCCGCGCGACACCAAGAAGTGGAACGAGGAGGACGTGCGCCGCCTGGACGGAACCTGACGGGCACGCCCTCCACGCCCGTCAGGCCGCGTAGCCGCCGTCCACCGAGAACTCGGCACCCGTCACGTACTCGGCCTCCGGCCCCGCGAGGAACGTCACCATGGACGCCACCTCGTCGGCCGTCCCGAAGCGGCCCAGCGAGGTCATGGCCGCCTGGCCGTCCGCGTACGGGCCGTCCGCCGGGTTCATGTCGGTGTCGGTCGGGCCCGGATGCACCACGTTCGCCGTGATACCGCGCTCCGCCAGCTCCCGGGCCAGTGCCTTCGTCAGGCCGACCACGGCCGACTTGCTCATCGCGTACAGCGTGGCCCCGGGCCCCGGCACCCGCGCGGTGACGCAGCTGCCGATGGTGATGATCCGCCCGCCGTCCGCCATGAGGGCGGCGGCGGACCGGGCGGCCAGGAACGCGCCGCGCACATTGACGGCGAGGACCTGGTCGACGTCGGCGGTGGACAGGCTGTCCAGCGGGGCCATCAGACCGACGGCCGCGTTGTTCACCAGCACGTCCAGTCCGCCCAGTTCCTCGGCCGCCAGGCGCACCGCGTCCGCCGCCTCGGCCGCGTCCGCGGAGTCCGCGCGCAGGGCGACGGCTCGCCGCCCCAGCGCCTCGATGTCCCGTGCGACGGCCTCGGCCGCGTCCTTGCCGTTCACATAGGTCAGGGCCACGTCCGCGCCCTCCTGGGCCAGGCGCCGTGCCGTCGCCGCGCCGATACCCCGGCTGCCGCCGGTGACCAGTACCTTCTTGCCGTTCAGGTTCACTCGTGAAGTCATGACCTCATTCCACCGGGCACGCCCGGGAAGCACCGGCGGGGATCGGACGTCGACCTCGGCGGGCCGGCACGCGCCCGGCCACGGACGTCGATCTCGGCGGCCGTGGCGGGGCGGTCGCGCGCTCAGCCCCGCGGGATCCCGCCCGGACTGATCAGGCCGGTCTCATAGGCGAGGATCGTGGCCTGGACCCGGTCGCGCAGTCCCAGCTTGGACAGCAGGGCGTTCACATGGCTCTTCACCGTGCCCGTGGTGACGCCGAGTTCGGCCCCGATCTCGGCGTTGGACAGACCGGTGGCGATCTTCAGCAGGACTTCCCGTTCCCGCTGGGTGAGCCGGCCGAGGAGCCCGCCGGCGGCGGTCGGGGGCGGGGCACCACGTGCGAACGTGTCGATGAGGCGGCGGGTCACGGCGGGTGCCAGGATGCCGTCGCCGGCCGCGACGACCCTGATGGCCGACAGCAGTTCCTCGGGCCGGGCGTCCTTCAGCAGGAACCCGGAGGCCCCGGCGCGCAGTGCCTCGTAGACGTACTCGTCCAGGTCGAACGTGGTGAGCACCAGCACCCGGGGCCCGTCGGCCGGCGCGGTGACCAGACGGGTCGCGGTGAGCCCGTCCATGCCCGGCATCCGGATGTCCATCAGGACGACGTCGGCATTCTCCGCCGAAGCGAGCGACACCGCCGTCGCTCCGTCACCGGCCTCCGCCACCACGGTCAGATCGGGTTCGGCGTCCACGATGGCGACGAACCCGGCCCGGACCACGGCCTGGTCGTCGACGACGATCACGCGTATGGCGACGGGGACACCTCCTGGGCAGGGGCCGGAACGACTCCGGCCGGCAACGACACCCGTAGGGTACCGGCCGGTTCGCACACCATCCGGCCCTCGCCCGCGGCGACCTGCACACGAAGACGCTCGGCGACCGGGCCGGCGACCGCGAGTCGTACCCCGGTCACCGTGATGCGCAGGGTGCCGCGGCGCCGCCGCAGGGTCACCCGCGCCGGTCCGGGGTCACCCGCGCCGAGCGCCGCCTCGACGATCCGGTACACCGACACCTGCACCGACGGCGGCAGTTTCCGGGCCGCCTCCGGCAGACCCCGCAGCCGTACGTCACGGCCCGCGGAACGCAGCCCCTGGCACAGTGCGTCGAGGTCGGCGGCGGACGGCGACGGTGAGAGCGGCCCGCCGGGCCCGTCGTCCCCGGCGTCGCCGAGGCCGTGCAGCATCTCCCGCATCGCGGCCAGCGCCTCCCTGGCCGTGCCGGCCACCTCCTCCAGGTCCCCGCGCCGGGCCGCGCCGACGAGCGCCCGCGTGTGCGCCAGCACGGCCTCGCGCAACGCCCCGGCCAGCCGCTGCCGTTCGGCCTGCGCGGCCCGGTCCGCCTGCCACATCGAGCTGGCGAACGCGAAGTCGTCGAACGCCACGGCCCGCAGCCTGCGACGCCGTACGAGCAGACCGGCGCCCCACACGGCGGCGAACACCGGGGCCAGCACGACGTACAGGACGAACGCCATCAGCACGGCCAGGCCCGGGCTCACCGGCTCGCCGCCCGTCATGCCGTCGGCCCACGACACCGCCGTGACGGCCCCGCCGGCCCCGAGTGTCGCGGCGACCGGGGCGGGCCAGGTGCGGGCCGCCCCCTGCCCGTAGGCGGCGACCGCGTACACGGCCAGCGTCTCGACGAGGGTCCCGGCCACGAGGAACTGGGCGACCTGAGACGGCAGCGGCACCACGACGACGGCCGGCGGCCCCAGCCAGGCCGTCGCGAGCACGGCGACGAACCCGGCCCAGGGCGCTCGCCTGCGCCACAGCAGGGGCAGCGCGTGCAGCACCAGCAGCCCGCAGACGACCAGGAGGGCCGGCAGGACGGCGCGACGGGCGGCCGCCGCCCAGTCCTCCGACAGGCCCAGCGCGCAGGACACCGGCAGGACCATCGCGGCCAGCGCCAGAGCCGGGTCGGCGAACCGCTGCTCCCGCAGGACGTCACGCCGCCAGCCGTCCTCGTACGGCCGCCGCGGCGCCGCGCCGTCGGGCAGGGTGGCGTGGACCCGCCAGCCGCCCTCCCGCGTGGGACCGGCGGTCAGTTCGCCGCCCACCGAGGCGGCCCGCTCCCGCATCCCGGAGATCCCGCGCCCCGCGCCGAGGCTCCCGGCACCCTGCGGCGCGGTGCGCGGCGGCGCGTTCTCCACGGTCAGTTCGAGCCGGCCGTCCGCCCGCCGCACGAGCACCCGGGCGGCGGCGCCGGGCGCGTACCGCAGCGCGTTGGTGAGGGCCTCGCGGACGATGCCGTGGACCGCCTCGGCCGCCGGACCGGCCAGATCGTCGGGAATCCGGGCGGTCACCGGACGGCCCAGCCGGCCGAATCCCGCGACCAGCTCCTCGATCCGTCCGCTCATCGGCCGGTGGTCCGGGCGGTCGGCGTCCCGCAGCAGCCCCACGAGCCGTTGCAGCGCGGTGAGGGTCTCGGTGCCGGTGCGCTCCGCGAACGACAGCGCCTCGGCGGCCAGTTCGGGTCTGCCGTCCCGGAGCCTGCGCGCGGCATCGACGGTCACCACGACCGAGGTGAGGTGATGGGCACTCACATCGTGCAGTTCCCGGGCCAGACGCCGGCGCTCGTGGTCGCCCGCCAGCCGGCGTGCGTGCTCCGCCCCGGCCAGCCGCAGGGTGGCGGTCATCCGGCCGGCGAGCAACCGGCGCCGTGCCTCGCCGAGTCCCGCGCACACCAGGTACACGCCCAGGGAGATGGCCATGTCGGACAGCAGCGCGGCCCGCGGACCCTCCTGCACGGCGGCCATCACCCACTCGACGCCCACGACGGCGGCCACGGCCCGCACCGTCACCGGCACGGGGCAGCGGACGGCGACGGAGTACAGGGCGATCAGCGGGCCGATCCCCAGATAGCCGTCCGGCGAGGCGAGCGTGCCGAGGACCACGGCCCCCAGGGTGCAGGCGAGGGCCCGCAGGGGAGCGGTGCGTCGCCACCCCAGCGCGGCGGTCTCCAGGGCCAGCGCGCACAGGGCGCCGGCGAGCGCGGGCGCGCCCGGGGTGTCGTCCAGGCCCGCCCCCGTCATCAGCAGGATGACCTGCCCGGCGGCCAGCAGCAGGGGCAGAAGCCAGTTGCGTGTCGTCTCCATGTCGCCGACGAGCGTAGAGGCCGGACGCGCGGCAGACACCGGACCGGAGGCGGAGGCCCGTCCCCAACCAGAGATAGAGACACCGACCAGGGGTGGAGACGAGGTGGAGACACCGGCCGGGGTGGAGACACCAGCCACAGGCGTAGGCACAGGCCGCGGGCAGCGGCAGCAGCCGGGAACACACACCGGCCATGGCCCGGGGCACCGGCCAGGTGTGCAGACACCGGCCCCGGTCCGGGGCACCGGCCATGGGCGTGGAACACCGACCACGTGCAGCGGCGACAGCCAGGGGCGCGGACACCGGCCGCCGGGCAGCGGCACCCACCGGCGGCGATGCCACCAACCAGAGATAGAGGCACCGGTCATGCCGCAGGTCGATGGCGTACGCGGGGGTCTTTGGGCAGGCTGACGGCATGACACAGCCCCAGCTCGCCGAGCAGCTCCCGTACCACCGCCTGGCCCGCCTCTCACCGCGATACGGATGGTGGCGCCCACTGGTCGGCACCCTGGTCCTGGCCGGGGCGTACCTGGTCACCCTGGTCGTCCTCATGGTCCTCTTCGCCGCCCTGGGTTCCGGCATGGGTTACCGCGAGGACGCCGACGGCTGGCCGGAGTTCGGACCCGTCCTCGGGACCGCCACGGACCTGCTCACGATCGCGGCGGGCATACCCGTCGTGCTGCTGACCGTGCGCTGGATCGGTGGACGCCGGGCCGGCACGGTCTCGTCCGTGACCGGACGGCTGAGATGGCGCTGGCTCATGCTGTGCGTACTGACCGCCGTACCGATCGTCGCTCTGTCGATGGGCGGCATGCTCCTGCTGCCCGCGGACGGCGGGGATCCGGAGAGTCAGTGGGCGGGATGGGCGGACTTCGGTCGGGCCCTCGCCATGCTGCTGGTGCTGGTGCCGTTTCAGGCGGCCGCCGAGGAGTACGTCTTCCGCGGCTGGCTGACACAGACCGCCGGGGCGTTCCTGCGCTCGCCGTGGGCCGCTCTCCTGCCCCAGGCCGTCCTGTTCGCCGCCGCCCACGGCTGGGGCACCCCCTGGGGCTTCGCCGACCTGGTGGTGTTCGGGGCGTGCGCGGGCTGGCTGACCTGGCGGACGGGCGGTCTGGAGGCGTCCATCGCCCTGCACACAGTCAACAACCTCTTCGCCTTCGGTGTCTCGGCCGCGGTCGTCGACGGGCTCGCGAGCGACGAGACCGCGGCCGACGCGAACTGGCAGGTGGTCGCGCTCGACGTGCTGAGCATCGCGCTGTACACGGTGGCCGTGGCCTGGTGGCTGCGCCGCCGCGGGACGGAGCGCACGGCCCCGGCCCCGCTGCCTCCCGCACAGCCGCCGGTGTTCGCCCCGGGGTACCCGTACGTCGGCGGTGTCCCGGTGCCCGCGCAGTGGGCGGGCCATCCGGCGGCCCCCGGCACCCCCGTGCCCTGGGCGGGCCGGCCGGGACAGGCGACGACCGTCGCCCCGCCGTGGACGGGCCGGCCCGGCGCGGCCACGACCGCACCGACGCCCTGGGCCGAGCAGCCGACGCCCGGCACGGACCTTTCGTCCGGCACGCATCTTTCGTCCGCGGCCGGATCTCCGCCTGCGGCCGGCCTTCCGTCCGCCTCTCGTCACGCCGGGGAGGACGGCACGGACCGTTCGTGAGCCGTGCGCGGCCGTGGCGAGTGGTGTCCGCCGGTCAGCCGAGGCGGGCGGCGATGGTCCGCGCGCACTCCAGGGACTCGGTGCTGGTCGTGTCCACCTCCAGGTCGTACGACACCCCCTCGTGCACCAGGGCGGCCTGGGACGCCGCCATGCCCTCGGCCCGGTCTCCCCGGGCGATCTCACGTCCCGCGGCGACCGCCGGTTCACACCGGACGCCGACCCACAGCACGGCCAGCCCGTCCAGGGCGTCGCGCCACCGCTGCTGGGAGGCCGCTCCACCGAGGAACACATCGTCGACGACGACCTTGGCGCCCGCGCGGGCGGTCGCCGCGACGCCCCGCATCCAGGCCGCCTCCAGCGCGCGGAAACCGGATCCGACATGCACTCCGCCGTCCGCGGCGAACTCGATGCCGCCGTCCGGCCCGCGCAGCTTCGGCGGCAGCGCGTCGACGAGCGAGTCGATCCCGAACGCCAGCCACGGGTCCGGCAGTACGGCCTGGAGACAGCGCACGATGCCGGACTTCCCCGCGCTGGAGCCCCCGTTGAGAATGATCACCTGAGTCGTCACCGTGCCACGGTACGGAGCACCTCGGCCGCGGGGTAACACATTTCCCGCTCCCGCCCCGGCCCTGCGGCCGACACGCTCCCGCGCCGCGCGTCACCAGCGCCGCGCCGCGCGCCGGAGCGTGTCACGGAGCCGGGGATCCCGGCCCCGGCCCCGGCGCCGCCTATCCTCGGCCACGAGACACACATCAGCCACGAGACACACATCGGCCGGCCGGCCGCCGAACCGGCACCCCTCAGGAAGGCCACGTCATGACCGACAAGCTCACCGTAAGCGTCCTGGGCACCGGCATCATGGGGGCCGCGATGGCCCGCAATCTGCTGCGCGCCGGACACACCGTCCGCGCCTGGAACCGCACCCGCGCCAAGGCCGAACCGCTCGCCGCCGACGGCGCGCACGTCGCCGGCAGCCCAGCCGAGGCCGTGGAGGGCGCCGATGTCGTCCTGACCATGCTCTACGACGGCCCGGCCGCGCTGGAGGTCATGCGCGAGGCCGCCCCCGCGCTGCGCTCCGGTGCCGCCTGGGTGCAGTCCACCACCGCCGGCATCGAGGGCATCGGTGACCTGGCCGCCTTCGCCCGCGAGCACGGCCTGGTCTTCTTCGACGCGCCGGTGCTGGGCACCCGTCAGCCGGCCGAGGACGGCCGGCTCCTCGTCCTCGCCGCGGGCCCGGCCGGGCACCGCGCCGCCGTGAGTCCGGTCTTCGACGCGGTCGGTGCCCGCACCGTGTGGACCGGCGACGACGGCGCGGCCGGTACCGCGACCCGGCTGAAGCTGGTCGCCAACAGCTGGGTCATCGCGGCCACGGCTGCGGTCGGCGAGGTGCTGGCCCTGGCGCAGGCGCTCGGCGTGGACCCGCAGGGTTTCTTCGACGCCATCGGCGGCGGCCCGCTCGACATGGGATACCTGCATGCCAAGTCGGAACTCATCCTCGGCGACCGGCTCACCCCGCCCCAGTTTGCGGTGGCCACGGCCGTCAAGGACGCCCGTCTCATCGTCCGGGCGGGCGAAGAACACGGCGTCCGCCTCGACGTGGCCGCCGCGAGCGCGGAACGCCTGGAGCGGGCCGCCGCACAGGGGCACGCCGACGAGGACATGGCCGCCGCCTACTTCGCCAGCTTCGACGCCGACGGCCGGCCCTCCCGGTGACCGCGCCCCGCGGGCGACAGGGGCCGGGGCGCGCATCAGCGGCGCGGGCTCAGCCCGCCGTCCGCAGCAGCAGCTTGCCCGTCGACGCGCGCCCGCCCATCAACCGGTGCGCCTCGGCCGCGTCCGCCAACGGGAACTCGGCGGTGACGGGCAGCCGCACCGTGCCGTCGACGGCCGTGCGGAAGGCACGTTCGGCGAGCGAGCGCAGCGCTCCGGGCGCGGACTGCGCGAGGTTCAGCACGGAGAAGCCCGCGACGGAACGGCCCTGTGCGTACAGCTCGGGCTGTCCGACCTGCCACGGCTCGGCACCGCTCGCGTTGCCGAAGGACACCAGGCGGCCGAAGACGGCCAGCGCGTCGAGGCCCCGGCGCAGGGTCTCGCCGCCGACCGG
The DNA here is from genome assembly GCF_016741855.1 of Streptomyces musisoli. Lineage (GTDB taxonomy): Bacteria > Actinomycetota > Actinomycetes > Streptomycetales > Streptomycetaceae > Streptomyces > Streptomyces musisoli. The sequence continues at coordinate 167,930 of NZ_JAERRH010000013.1, forward strand.
ATCGAGCACCAGGTCGACGCCCCGCCCACCGGTGGCGCGGCGGACGTCGGCGTCGAACGTGTCGGCGGTGAACACCTCGTCGTAGCCGTGCCGCAGGGCGTAGTCAGCCTTGTCCCGAGAGGAGGCGACACCGTACACCGCACCGGCGCCCGCCGCCCGGGCCAGCTGTCCGGCCACCGTGCCCACACCGCCTGCCGCGCCGTGCACCAGGACCGTCTCGCCCGCGCTCAGCCGCCCCACCTCGTGGAGCAGGGCGTGGGCCGTCGGCAGGACGGTGGGCAGCGCGGCGGCGGTGCGCAGGTCCAGGCCCACGGGGAGCGGGAAGACGGTCACCGCGTCGGCGGCCACCACCTCCGCGTAGGCACCGCTGCCGACGAGCGCGACGACGTCCTGGCCCGGTCGCAGCCCCTCGACTCCCGCGCCGACGGCCCGTACCCGTCCGGACACCTCCAGGCCCGGGCGGAACGGCAGCGCCGACACCCGGTACCCCTCGGAGCGTGCCTTGAGATCCGCGAAGTTCACGCCGGTGTAGGCGGCGTCGATGGTCACCTGCCCGGGCCCCGGCTCGGGGACCCCGGCGTCCACGACCTTCAGTACCTCGGGACCGCCGTACTCGTGGAACTCGACCGCACGCATGAGCAGCACACGCCCTTCCGCAGAGTGTTCAATGGAAAGCGAACACTGAGACTGTATGATGTTCATCGAACACTCGGCAAGCGACGGGACACCTCGGAGCGTCCCGGTGAGTGTGGGCAGTGAGGGGAGAAGGGCATGCCGAAGCAGGCGGAGGGCAGTGGTCACCGTGCGGCGCCGGTCCACGTGGATCCGGTGGATGTGTCCCTGCTGACCGCGCTGTCCGCGGTCGCCGACCCCGTGCGCATCCGGCTGATCCGCGAACTGGCGGGATCCGCGGCGTGGACACGCAGCTGCGGCAGCTTCGATGTGCCGGTGGGCAAGGCCGCGCTCAGTCACCACTTCGCGGTGTTGCGCGGTGCCGGGCTGGTGGAGCAGCGCGACGAGGGGCCGCGGCGGGTCAACCGGCTGCGCCGCGAGGAGTTCGACGCCCGCTTCCCCGGACTGCTGGCGTTGATCCTCGGCGACGACGCCGCCGACTGAACGACCGCCTCACGCACCGGTGTCCGCATCGCCGCCCGGCGGGGCGGCCGGCCGGGGTGCGTCCACTTCCGGCACCGGGCCGACGACACGAGGGTCACCGGTGCGTGCGAGAGGCGGTCGGGGTCACTCGGCGGTGTCGGTGCCCTCCGTCTTCTCCTGCGTGGACTCCTCCGGGAGGGTGTAGAAGACGGACGAGCCCTGCTTGGTGCGGTGAGCGAGGTTGCGGGCGACGAGATTCTCCAGGGTCGTGCGCACGACCTTGGTCTGAACCCCGCGGTCGGGATGTGCCCGGCCCAGCGCCTCGGTGACCTCGGCGGCGGAGCGCGGTTCGCTCTGCTCGGCCAGGTGCCGGCGGACGAGTTCGATGAGCGTGGGCTGTTGGGGCTCGGAAGTCGCCTTCGCAGTCGCCGGCTTCTTCGCCGCCGCCTTAGAGGCCGCAGGCTGCGCGGCCGTCGGCTTCTTGGCCGTCGACTTCTTGACCGCCGGCTGCTTGACCGCCGGTTGCTTGGCCGTCGGCTTCTTGGCCTCGGGGCGCCGTGCACCGCCGCTCTTCTTCCGGGGGGAAGGTACGACCGTGCTGCCGGCCGATGCGGTGACGCCGAGCGCCTGCTGCATGTTCAGCAGAATGCCGTGGTCGTGCTGCAAGGAGGCCAACTGCGCCTGCAGGGCCGCGATTTCGGCCGTGATCCGTTCCTGTTCCTTGAGGTTGTTCTCGAGGTCGTTGGTCACCTGGCTGACGTACTGAGAGGCCAATTCGGTGACAGGTCCAGCGCTTTCCGGCATCTTTTCCTCCGCTCCCGACGGTGCGACACCTGGATGATACGGGCGGGTCGACCGGTTTTCACCGTTGTCGGGGTGCGAACGACAGACCGACGGCCCGCTCCAGCCCTGGTACCCGGCCCGTCGGCATGCGCACCACTGCGCCGGGCTGTGCCTCCGCACACGACGGTGACGCGTTCCGGCCGGCCTGACGTAGCCACAGGCGGGGGCGGGAGCGGTCACCGCCTGTCGCGGGGCATGTCACCCACGGGATTCACACGGGGTTCTCGCGCAGCCAGGTCAGAACCTGCTCGGCATGTGCGTCCGGTGGGAACACCGGGTGGAAGGCGTGCTCGATCACCCCGTCGCGCACGACCAGCGTCAGCCGTGTGAACAGCCGCGCCCCGCCCGCCTCGAACGTCGGCAGCCCCAGGGTGTCGGCCAGGCGGAGTTCCGGGTCGGAGAGCATGTCGAACGGCAGCCCGAGCCGCTCCACGACCTCCCGCTGGTACTCGGTGTCCTGGCTGGACAGCCCGTGAACCCGCCCGGCACCGGCCTCGAGCAGTTCCTGGAAGTGGTCGCGGAAGCCGCACGTCTCCGCGGTGCAGCCACGGGCTCCGGGGATGGAGTTCCAGCCTTCCGGCAGATCGGTGCCGGGCCGGCCGGTGAGCGGGTAGATGTAGAGCACGGTCCGCCCCGGCCCGAGCGCCTCCAGCCGGACCTCCTTGCCCGCCGTCGTCAGCAGGGTCAGCGGTGGCACCCGGGTGCCGGGCAGACGGTCCGCGGTGCCGTCGTCCTCGGGGACGGGCAGACCGGCGGGCAGCGTCAGGTGGTTCTCGCCGCCGGTTCCGGTCCGCTCGGGCGGTACGGCCGTGCTGCCCCGGTGGGCGGCGGCGTTCAGGCTGGTGATCAGCGTCGCGCGGCGGGCGGTCAGCGCCTCGATGCGCTCGGTCAGTTCGTCGATGGCCGCGCGGTAGCTCGCCAGCGAGGCCGGGCAGTCGTCGGCGTACTCACGGCCCGCCGCCAGACATTCCAGGAACGGCCGGGTGCGCTCGACGGGGATGCCCAGCCCGTGCAGCGTGCGGATCTCGCGGATGAGACGTACGTCGTCCTCGGTGTAGGTGCGGTAGCCGTTGGGGAGCCGCTCGGGTGTGATCAACCCGAGGGATTCGTAGTACCGCACCGCCTTTACCGTCACCTCGGCCCGGCGTGCCAGTTCGCTGATCGTCATGTCGTTCACGTCGCCTCACGCTAGACCTTGCCCCTGGGGGCAAGGTCAAGCAGCCGGCCCCAGCCGGGCGCTGCTGCGGAGACCCCGGGACGACCGGCGAGTAGGTGTCAGGAGCGTTCGCCGAGCGCGCCGAGCCGCTCCTCCACGCCGTCCTCGTACGCCTGGTGGACGGTGCTCCGCTTGCCGTGGCACACGTGCCTCTCCAGCTCGTGGCGGGACTCCCGCACGGTGGGCCGCCGTTCATCGGCGGGGTCGGCTCTCCGCCCCCACCGTCGGCAGGTCCGCACGCGCGCGTTCACCCGAGGACGAGTGGGAGCCTCCCGGCCAGCGGGCCGAGTTCCGCCCGCTCGGCGTCGGTCGGGGTGCGGCGTCCCGTGCCGACCCGCAGCGCGTCCTGGTCTGACCACGCCGCGGGGAAGGCCGCCCCGGCGATCTCCTCCAGCATCGCGCGCGAGCGGGCGAGACCCTCGGCGGGTGGCTGCGCCGCAGCCGGGAGGTGCGCGATCAGGTCCAGGTGGTGCAGGGTCCACTCCAGCACGTACGCGGAGAGGTAGTGCTCCACGGTGAGGACCATCTCCTGGGTGCCGACCCGGAGTCCCGGCTCGGCCAGCCCGGCCGCGCGTCCCGCGGCGGAACCGATGTCGTCCAGGTGGAACTTGAGCAGCCGCGGCTCCTCGTACGCGGCGGCCAGCCGGACGGTCAGCGCGTCCAGGGGATCGTCGCCGGCCGGCGGCGTGTCCGTGACGTTCCAGTAGGTCACCGCGTCGTGCGTCGGTTCCGCCGACGCGGGCGTCACGAGGGTGATCAGCACGTCCTGGGCGTCGATGACCAGGTGACACACCAGGTCCCGGACGAGCCAGCCGGTGCAGCCGGAAGGCCGGGCGAAGTCCTCGTCGGGGAGTTCGGCGACCGCCGTGCGCAAAGCCGTCCACGAGCGCGAGAAGAGATCCACGGCCGCAAGCTAGCAGCGCCCGCCCGGCCCTTCGACCCATTTCCCCCGGCCCCGAGGTGTTCGCCGCGATACCGGCCACGGTCCGCAGGGCGTCACCGGGTCCGGCCGCGACGGCCCGCCGGGTCACGACGGCCATCGCGTCCCCGGTGGCTGAGGAGCCGGGCCTGCGCCGGTGCCGGGTTGTCCCCGAGTCCCGCGGGGCGACGGCCCGATGTCACATCCCGGTGCGCCGCGCCGTCGTAGAGGGAGGGCATCGCCACCGGCGGCGACCGCCACCCGATGCCGTACCCCGGCCCGAGAAGGAGCGACATGCCGACAGACCAGGCAGCACGCAACAAGGCGGTGTTCGGCCGCCTGCACGACGCCGTCAACACCGGTGACATGGAGATCGTCTCCAAGACCATCGACGAGATCGTCGATCCGGACGTGCTCTTCCACGCGCCGGTGCCGATGGGCACGACCGGGGCGCAGGCGCTGAAACAGGTGTGGGAGGTGCTGTTCCGCGCGTTCCCCGACCTTCGGGTCGACGTCGAGGACACCATCGCCGAAGGGGACAAGGTCGTCTTCCGGAACACGGTCACGGGCACGCATCGTGGCGAGTACCGGGATCTCGCGCCCACCGGCAGGTCCGTCCGGTACGGCGAGATCTTCATCATCCGCTTCGCGGACGGCCGCATCGTCGAGATCCGGGGTGTCGTCGACGTCCAGGCGCAGCTGCGGCAGCTGGGCGTGGTCCCCGGCGGCCCGGAGTGACCTCCTCCGAGCGGCTGCCGGGTCGGTGACGGCACATGGATCCGGGTCCCTCACGCCCGCCCGCGCCGCCGTCGCGGCGGGCCGGCCGGCGTCGCCCGTGAAGACTCTCATGTGGTGCGGGAGCCGTGAGTTCCCCGTGGCCGAGCGGACGCTCGCCGGGTGACACGAGGCGGACGACACGTACGGGCCCGTCTGCTAGGGCCCGTACGGACGGTCTCGCAGGGCTCGTGCCACGAGGTCGTGGATCAGGAACTCGCCAGGCGCACGGTTCTCCTTGAGGCGTTCGAGGGTGTCGTGGCCGAACCAGCCGTAGGCCGAGTGCTTGGACCACTCCAGTACGGGGTGGTCCAGGTCGCCTTCCACCTCGACGAGGAAGTCGGCCTCGTGGCGGAGCCCGGCTCCGTCGTCCCCGTTCCAGGTCGTGGCGCCCAGGAACCGCCGTACACGGCTCAGGCGCCAGCCGGTTTCCTCCTCGACCTCCCGCGCGAGAGCCTCGAGGAGGGTCTCGCCGGGCTCGACATGGCCGCCGACGATGTCCCAGCTGTCGGGGAAGAGACGGCGGTGCGGGCTGCGCTTCTGGGCGAAGGCGTCGCCGTCGCGGTTGAGGATGACGGCACCGACGGTCCACAGCTCGCCAGGGGCGGGCACAGGCACCTCGACGTCGGGGTCCACGCCGAACGGCTGGTGGTATGCGGGCATGACGGACAGCGTAGGCCGGGGCGGCCCGCTGGCGACGAGACACGTGATCCCCGGAACATGCGTCCCAGGGTGCCCACGCTCTTCGCAACGGGGAGGTACCGGAGCCGAGTTGCCTGCCGCATGCACCGGTCCCGCCCGCTCGCCCCGGCCTTCTTCCCGCGGCATGTCACAGACGGCGGGGCCGACTTGTCTCGGGTGGTGCAGACAGTTACTCACGACGGAAGGTGATGGTCATGCGGGTGTTCGTGGCAGGCGGGACCGGGGTGCTGGGGCGGCGGCTGGTGCCGCAACTGGTGGCCCGTGGCCATCAGGTGACGGCCACCACCACGAGCGCCGCCAAGCTGGGCGCGATCGCCCGGCTGGGAGCGGACGGGGCGGTGATGGACGGGCTCGACGCGGCGTCGGTCGGCGAGGCGGTGGCCAAGGCCCGGCCGGACGTCGTCGTGCACCAGATGACGGCGATCTCCATGGTTCACGCCGGCAAGCCGGACATCAAGCATCCGGACCGCTGGTTCGCCCTCACCAACCGGCTGCGCACCGAGGGGACCGACCATCTGCTGGCGGCGGCGGAGGCGACCGGTGTGTCCCATGTCGTCGCCCAGGGCTACGCCTCCTGGAACGGGATCCGCGAGGGCGGCTGGGTGAAGACCGAGGAGGATCCGCTGGACACCCTCGAGGGCACGGCGGCACACAGGGGCCTGAAGGCGCTGGGCCACGTCGAGGACGTGGTGCTCGCGGCCGGCGGCGCGGTCCTGCGCTACGGCGCGTTCTACGGTCCGGGTGCCGTCGACGACCAGGTCGAGCTGGTGCGCAGGCGACAGTACCCGCTGGTCGGGCGGGGCACCGGCTACAGCTCGTGGGTGCATCTCGACGACGCGGCGAGCGCGACCGTGCTGGCCGTGGAGAAGAAGGCGAGGGGCGTGTTCAACATCGTCGACGACGAACCGGCCCCGGCGAACGAGTGGCTGCCCCATCTGGCGGCGTGCGCGGGGGCGAAGCGGCCGATGCGGGTCCCGGTGTGGCTGGCCCGGATGCTGGCCGGGGACCAGGCGGTCGTGATGATGACCGAAGGGCGGGGCTTCTCCAACGCCAAGGCCAAGCGGGAACTCGACTGGCGGTTGCGCTTCCCGTCGTGGCGGCAGGGTTTCGAGGAGGAGCTGGCATGACCCGGACCGCGCAGAAGGCCGAGGAGTTCGAGGAGTTGCGGCCGCTGCTGTTCTCGATCGCGTACCGCATCCTGGGCAGCGTGACCGAGGCCGAGGACGCCGTCCAGGAGACCTGGCTGCGCTACGAGGCGTCCACGACGTCCCCCGTCTCGGCCAAGGCGTTCCTGTCGGCGGTGGTCACGCGCATCTCCATCAACGTGCTGCGCTCGGCCCGGGTCCGGCGGGAGGCGTACGTCGGGCCGTGGTTCCCCGAACCGCTGCTCGCCGACCCCTACGAGGACCCGGAGCGGTCGGCGGAGCTGGCCGACTCGGTGTCCATGGCGGCCCTGCTGCTGCTCGAACGCCTCAGCCCGCTGGAACGGGCGGTGTTCGTGCTGCGGGAGGTGTTCGACTTCGGCTTCCCCGAGATCGCCTCGGCGGTGGGACGCTCGGAGGCGGCCTGCCGCCAGCTGGTGGTACGCGCCCGGCGCCACATGACCGAGGACCGGCCCCGCTTCGAGGCCGGCCGGCGCGAACGGGAGGAACTGGCCACGCGGTTCTTCGACGCCTTCCGTGAGGGGGACGTCGACGGGGTGCGGGACCTGCTTGCCGCCGACGTACGGTTGGTCGCGGACAGCGGCGGCAAGGCCCCGCAGTGGGTCGAGGGCTTCTTCGGCGCCCACGATGTGTCCCGGGTGCTCGCCGCCCTCCTGCCGCCGTTCGCCCGGATCGGCGGCGTCGTGGAGCCCCACCAGGTGAACGGCCAGCCGGGCGCGATCTTCCGGGACCGGGACGGCAAGGTCGTCAACACCTGGACCCTCGACATCCTCGACGGACAGATCCAGACGATCCGCACGGTGAGCAACCCCGACAAGCTCGGGCACGTGGGCCCCGTCGCGGACGCCTGGGCGGTGCTGCGGGAAACACAGCGGGCTCGCTTCGCCCCGGACTGAACACCCACGGGGGTGCGCGGACACCCCGCCGGTTCCGCGCCGCTCCCGGACGACCCACCGGAACGCCTGACACCGGCGCGGACACCCCGCCGCTCCCGGACGACCCACCGGAACGCCTGACACCGGCGCGGGCATACTGCCGGTTCCGCGCCGCTCCCGGACGACCCACCGGAACGCCTGACAACGAGGGAACGAACAACCGCCATGCGCATCACCGTCTTCGGGGCCAACGGCCCCACCGGCCGCCTGCTGACGGACCAGGCCCTCACCGCCGGGCACCGGGTCACCGCGGTGACCCGGCAGCCGGACTCCTTTCCGCTGCGGGACCGGAGACTCGACGTACTCGGCGCCGACGTGTTCGATCCGGAGGCCGTGGACGCCGCCGTGGCGGGACGGGACGCGGTGCTGTCGACGCTCGGGGTGCCCGTGGGGAGGAAACCCGTCCGGACCTATTCGCGGGGGGTGGCCAACATCGTCGCCGCGATGCGTCGGCACCGGGTCCGCCGGCTCACCGTCGTCAGTTCGAGCGGGGTCGACCCGCACCCGTACTCCGACGGCGGCTTCCTGTTCAACCGGGTCCTCCTGCCCTATGTGACACGGGTGCTGGGCAGAACGCTGTACGACGACATGCGGCGGATGGAAACGCTGGTCCGGGCCAGCGGTCTGGACTGGACGATCGTCCGCCCGAGCGGGCTCTACCATCTGCCGTCGGCCACCGACTACTCCCTCGTGGAGGGGCACGCCGACGGCAGGTTCACCGCGCGCGTGGACCTGGCCGCGAGCATGCTGGACCTGCTCGACGACGACAGGCACCTGCGCACCACCGTCGGCGTCGTCACCACCGTGGACAACCCCACCCTGATGCAGTGGATCCGGCGCGAAGCACTCGCCAGGAGGTGAGCCGGCCGGCCCCGACCCGCCGGGGCGCCGGCGCGGTGCGCTCCACCGCGTCCGGCGGGGTGCGCTCCATCGCGTCCGGCGGGGTGCGCTCCATCGCGTCCGGCGGGGTGCGCTCCACCGCGTCCGGCGGGACGCGTGCTATCCGTCGAGGGTGCCGGCGTCCACGAATCCCATCCTGCGGTTCATGGCGATGGCGTTCGCGTTCGCCGGATGATGGAACGTGCGCACCCTCGGCGCTCCGTACTCCCTGGCGAAGCGCAGTCCCCAGGTCTTCATGGCGATCGCGATGCCACGGCCGCGGTAGGCGGCCCGGACGCCGGTCATCTCGTTGAACACGAAATCCTCGTGGACCGACGTGGCCGCCATGCCGATCCACACGTCCCCGTCCAGGGCGACGACGACGCCCCGCGGGTCGTAACCGGCGGACGCGAAGCGCCGTTCGGCGTACTCCTCGTACGAGTAGAACTCCCCCCGCTCGGGGATGTCCGCGGAGCACTCCTTGTTCAACTCGTACAGTGCGCGGCGGTGTTCCGGTGTGTCACCCAGCTCGGCGAGGGTGGTCAGACGAATGCCCGCCGCCTGACACCGGGTCAGATACTGCTCGAACCGGGGTGCGTCGAACGCGGCGACATCCAGTTCCAGCCTCACCCACTGATCGGTCATGTTTCCCCTCCGTCGCGCGGCACCTTCGCCCCATCCTGCCGTCCGCCCGGGCGAAGGGAAAGATCACCGCGCGCCGCCGGCCCTGATGTGGTGCTCGCGCTGAAGAACGCCACCGCGGCATGCGAGGCCAGCAGCCAGCCAGCCAGCCAGCCAGCCAGCCGGCCGGCCGGTCGTCTCGCTGGCGTCGTTGAGCGCGCCGGCCCGGCGTGAGCAGAGGTTCAGCGCGCCGGGATCCTCGTCCTCGGTGAACAAGCAGGAAGCCCATCGTGCTGCCCACACCCAGTTCCCGGACCCGGGGCGCGAAAGCGGGCCAAGGTTGCGCAGCCGGATCCCGGCGACCGCCCGGCGACCGGGCCTGGTCAGCCGGCATGCCCCTGGTCCATGCTGACCCCTGCCCGCCCGGCCCTCCCGCAGGAGTCACCCATGCCCAAGCCCCGCTTCGCCGTCCTCGGCGCCGGCAGCATCGGCTGCCACCTCGGCGGACACCTCGCCGCCGCCGGGTACGACGTGGCCTTCATCGGCCGGCCCGCCGCCATGGGCGTGCTGCGCGAGCGGGGGCTCACCCTCAGCACCTCCCTCCGGCCGCCCGTGCATCTCGCTCCGGACCGGCTGACGGCGGCCACCGGTCCCGAGGCAGCGGCCGGCGCCGACTATGTGCTGGTCACCGTGAAGAGCGCCGGCACCGAGGCCGCCGCCGAGGACCTCGCCCCCCATCTCGCCCCCGGTGCCGTCGTCGTCAGCTTCCAGAACGGACTGCACAACCCCGCCACCCTGCGCGCCGTGCTCCCCGGCCACACCGTCCTGGCCGGGATGGTGCCCTACAACGTGGTGCAGTCCGAGCCGGGCATCGTGCACCAGGGCATGCCGGGCAGGCTCATGACCGAGCCCGACGACGTGCTCGGCGCCGCCTTCCGCGAGGCGGGCCTGGCCATCGAGGCCCGCACCGACATGTCCGAGGTACAGCACGCCAAGCTGCTGATGAACCTCAACAACGCGATCAACGCCCTCTCGGGACTGCCGTTGCGCGACCAGCTCGGCCGGCGGGCGTACCGCCGCTGCCTCGCCCTCTGCCAGCGCGAGGCCCTCGCCGCCTTCCGCGCCGCCGGGATCACCCCCGCCCGCCTCGGCCCCACCGCTCCCGGCGTCACCCCGCACGTGCTGGGGCTGCCCGACGCCCTCTTCCGCCGGGTGGCGGCAGCGGCCCTGCGTATCGACGCCCACGCGCGCTCCTCGATGTGGGAGGACCTCCAGCGCTCCCGGCCCACGGAGATCGATTCACTGCAGGGCGAGATCGTCGCCCTCGCCGCCGCCCACGGACGGACCGCCCCCGCGAACGCGCGTCTCGCGGCCCTGGTGCACGAGGCGGAGTCCAGGCCCCGCACCTGGACCGGACCGGAACTCCACGCCGAACTGCGCGCGGCGCGCTGAACCCCCGCGGAGGCCGCGAATCCCGAGGCCTCGGCGGCACCGGTGCTGCTTCACGGAGCGGGAAGGCATGTGGGGCCGGCTCTGTCTTGAGAGGTCAGGCCTCGGGAGCGACTACGGATCACCACATGCCGACCGGCCAGGACGCTCGGCCGTGAGAAACCGCCAAGCGTCGTACGGCGCCAGGAGGAGCGACCGTGCCCGGCCCGCCGTCGGCACATCACCCGTTCGGCTCCGTATGCGCACGCCCGTGCCGGGCACTCAGTGTGCCGGGCCTTGGGAGTGCCCTGAGTGGCGGATGCCGCGGCCGGTCCGGAACCCGGCCGCGGCATCCGGCGTGTCATGCCGACCACGGCGGCGCGGTCCCCCGAGCACCGGGCGGCCGCACCCTAGCAGCAGGTCACCGGCCCCCGCCCGGCATGACGTGCCGGACGCGCGGAGAGCAACGTGGCGAGCACCCTCGCGAACGGCCCGTCTTACACCGTCGCGTACGGCCCGTCCTGCAGCGTCGCGAACCGCCGTCCTGCACCGTCGCGAACGGCCCGTCTGACACCGGCCGGGACGGGCCGCCCGGCACGGGCCCGGACGCCGTCCACCGTGTCACAGACGGCTCGTCCCCAGGGACCCCTTACCGGCCACAGGGGTCCTGGGGGCCGTAGGGGTGTCTTGCGTCATCACCGCCTGCCTAGCCTCCGAGAACGGAGGGGAAGCGGACCGGAAACCGTCCGGAGACGATCCGCACGGCCCAGGCCCTCACTTCGATCTCGATCGGATGGCGCGCTGGTGAACAACGAAGAGCAACTGCTCGACTATCTCAAGCGGACGACCGCGGAACTGCGGGAGGCGCGGCGACGGCTGCGCGAGAACGAGCAACGCGCACACGGCCCGGTCGCCGTCGTCGGCATCGGCTGCCGCTACCCGGGCGGCGTCACCACTCCCGAGGAACTGTGGGACCTGGTCGCGTCCGGCACCGACGCGGTGTCCGACTTCCCCGCCGACCGGGGCTGGGACGTGGACGCCCTCTACGACCCCGACCCGGCGCGGCCCGGCCGGACCTACTCCCGCACCGGCGGATTCCTGCACGACGCCGCCGACTTCGACCACGACTTCTTCGGCATCAGCCCCCGCGAGGCCCTCGCCATGGACCCGCAGCAGCGACTGCTGCTGGAGACCTCCCACGAGGCGTTCGAGCGGGCCGGCATCCTCCCGGCCTCCCTGCGCGGCAGCCGCACCGGCGTGTTCGCCGGCGTGATGTACAACGACTACGCCACCCGCCTCACCTCCGTACCCGACGACCTCGACGGCTACCTCGCCAACGGAAGCGCCGCCAGCATCGCCTCCGGACGCGTCGCCTACACCTTCGGCCTCGAAGGCCCGGTGGTGACCGTCGACACCGCGTGCTCCTCCTCCCTGGTCGCCGTGCACTGGGCGGTACGGGCGCTCCAGTCGGGCGAGTGCTCGCTCGCCCTCGCCGGCGGCGTCACCGTCATGTCCACACCGGAGACGTTCATCGACTTCAGCCGGCAGCGCGGACTCGCCCCGGACGGCCGCTGCAAGGCGTTCGCCGCGGCGGCCGACGGCACCGGCTGGGGCGAGGGCGCCGGCATGCTGCTGCTGGAACGGCTCTCCGACGCCCGGCGCAACGGCCACCCGGTGCTCGCCGTCGTCCGGGGCAGCGCGGTCAACTCCGACGGCGCCAGCAGCCGCCTGACCGCGCCCAACGGCCCGTCACAGCAGCGCGTCATCCGGCAGGCGCTGGCCGGCGCGGGACTCACCGCCGCCGACGTCGACGTGGTCGAGGCGCACGGCACCGGGACCTCCCTCGGCGACCCCATCGAGGCGCAGGCCCTGCTCGCCACCTACGGCCAGGACCGCGCGGAGCCGCTGCTGCTGGGCTCGGTCAAGTCCAACCTCGGGCACACCCAGGCCGCCGCGGGCGTGGCCGGGATCATCAAGACGGTGCTGGCCATGCGGCACGGTGAGGTGCCGCCGACGCTCCACGTCGACGCCCCCACCGACCAGGTCGACTGGAGCGCGGGCGCCGTCGAACTCGCCCTGGAGCGCCGCCCGTGGCCCGCCACCGGACGGCCTCGCCGCGCCGCCGTCTCCTCCTTCGGGATCAGCGGCACCAACGCCCACGTCATCCTCGAACAGGCCCCCGCCGAGCCGGACCCGGCCGAGGACGCGGACCACCCGCCCGTGCGGGACGGCGCCTGGCTCCCCTGGATCGTCTCCGGCCGTACCCGCCGGGCCCTCACCGGACAGACCGAGCGCCTGCGCGACCACCTGGCCGCACACCCGGGCATCCGCCCCGCCGACCTGGGACTGTCGCTGGCCACCACCCGCGCCCGCTTCGAGCACCGCGCCGTCGCGGTCGGCCGGGACACCGGCGAACTGCTCGACCGGCTCGCCGCCGCGGCCCCGCTCACCCGCATGGGCGGCAAGACCGCCTTCCTGTTCACCGGTCAGGGAGCGCAGCGGCTCGGCATGGGCCGGGACCTGCGCCGGGCCTTCCCGGTGTACGCCGAAGCCTTCGACGCGGTGTGCGCGCTCGCCGACCGGAGTCTGGAACGGCCGCTCGCCGAGGTGATCGACACCGACGCCGGCCTGCTCACCCGTACCGACTACGCGCAGACCGCCCTCTTCGCCACCGAGGTCGCCCTGTACCGGCTCCTGGAGTCCTGGGGCGTGACCCCCGACTACCTGGCCGGACACTCCGTCGGCGAACTGGCCGCCGCCCATGTCGCCGGTGTGCTGTCCCTGCCGGACGCCGTCCGGCTCGTGCTCGCACGCGGCACCCTGATGGCGGCCCTGCCCGCGGGCGGCGCCATGGCCGCGCTGCGCGCCACGGAGGAGGAGGTCACCCCCCACCTGGACGACCGGGTCGGCCTCGCCGCCGTCAACGGCCCGCGCTCCGTGGTCGTCTCCGGCGCCGAGGACGCCGTGGAGGCCCTCGCGGCCCGCTTCGGCAAGAGCAAGCGGCTGACGGTCTCGCACGCCTTCCATTCACCGCTGATGGAGCCGATGCTGGCCGGCTTCGCCGAGGCCGCCGCCCGGTGCGCCTTCGAACGGCCGCGGATCCCGATCGTCTCCACCCTCACCGGAGCCCTCGCCGACCCCGGCCGACTGGCCACCGCCGGCTACTGGGTCGAGCACGTGCGCCGGCCCGTCCGCTTCGCCCCCGCCATGGCCGCCCTGCACGAGCTGGGCGTCCGGAAGTACCTCGAAGTCGGCCCGGACGCGGCCCTCACCGCCCTGGCCGTGGACTGCGTGCCCGAGGACAGCGTGACCGTCGCCGCCTTGCGCCGCGACGGCGACGAGGAACGCGACCTGGTCGCGGCCGTGGCCCGGCTGCACGCGGCCGGCACGGCCGTGGACTGGGCGGCGTTCTTCGCCCCGCACGCCGCCCGGCCCACCGGCCTGCCCACCTACGCCTTCCAGCGCGAACGCCTCTGGCTCGAGGCCACCGCAGGCGGCGGCGACGCCGACGGCCTGGGGCAGAGCGCCACCGGCCACCCGCTGCTGACCGCCGCGGCCGACCTGCCCGACACCGGGGGAGCGGTCCTCACCGGCCGCCTCTCCCGCGCCTCCCACCCCTGGCTCGCCGACCACGCCGTGCACGGCACCGTGCTGCTGCCCGGCACCGCCTTTGTCGAGATGGCACTCCAGGCGGCGGAACGCACCGGCTGCGACACCGTGGACGAACTCACCCTGCACGCACCGCTGATCCTGCCGGAGCAGGGCGCGCTTTCCGTACAGGTCGCCGTCGGCGGCGAACGCGACGGACGGCGGGAGCTGACCGTCTGGTCCCGCCGCGCCGACACCCCCGACGCTCCGTGGACCCGCAACGCCGCCGGCGTCCTGGCCGGTGCCGAGGAGGGAAACCCGGCCGGCCTGACCGACTGGCCGCCCCGGGACGCCGAACCCGTCGACCTGGCCGGTCTGTATCCCGCCCTCGCCCGCACCGGGTACGGCTACGGCGAGGTCTTCCAGGGCCTGCGCGCCATGTGGCGCCGCGGTGACGAACTGTTCGCCGAGGCGGCCCTGCCCGAGAGCGCCCGCGCCACCGCCGCCGCGTTCGGCGTGCACCCGGCCCTCCTGGACGCGGCCCTGCACGTCAACCTGCTGGAGCTGCCCGGCGGTCAGGCGGTGCTGCCGTTCGCCTGGGGCGGTGTCACGCTGCACGCGGCGGGCACCGGCACCCTGCGCCTGCATCTGTCCCCGTCCGGCCCCGACGCCGTCACCCTCGCCCTCGCCGACGGCTCCGGAGCACCCGTCGCGACCGTGCGCAGCCTCGTCGCCCGCCCCGTCTCGGCCGAACAGCTCGCCGGGGACGGCGACGACCCGCTGTACCGGGTGGACCTCGTCCCGGCACCCGGCGCGGAGACCACCGCCGACGCCCCCGCCCCGGCCGTGTGCGGCCTCACCGACACCGGCCACCGCACCGACACCTCTCACCGCGACGGCACCGTTCACCGCGACGACACCGCTCACCGAGACGGCACCGGCCACCGCGACGGCATCGTTCACCGCGACCGCACAGGCCACTTCCACACCGGCGACCACGACGACACCGGCCGCTCCGACGACATCGGCCACCCCGGCCACCCCGTCCCGGCCGGCACCGGTCTCGACGCGCCCCACCACGCCGACCTGGCCGCCCTCACCGCGGCGGGCCCGGTGCCCGACCTGGTCGTCCTGGCCGTACCGGCCGCCCCCGACACCGTGGCGGACCTGCCCGGCCTGGTCCGGCAGCGGGTCAACGCCACCCTGGACGCCCTGCGCGCCTGGACGGCCGACGAGCGGTACGCCGACCGCCGGCTCGCGGTGCTGCTGCGGACCGGCGACCTCAGCCACGCCCCACTCCACGGGCTCGTACGCGCCGCCCAGGCCGAGAACCCCGGCCGGTTCCTGCTGATCGACAGCGACAGCGGCACCGGCACCGGAACGGGCCCCGCCCTCGCCACCGCGCTCGCCTCCGGCGAACCGGAGATCGCGGTGCGGGACGGCGAGGTACGGGTGCCGCGGCTGGCCCGCGCCAAGTCCGGCGGCCCGATCTCCTGGGACCCGGACGGCACCGTCCTGATCACCGGCGGCACCGGCGGACTGGGTGCCCTGATCGCCCGCCACCTGGTCACCGAGCACGGCGTACGGCGCCTGCTGCTGGCCGGCCGGCGCGGCGCGGACGCCCCCGGCGCCACCGAACTGCGCGACCGGCTCACGGAGTCGGGCGCCGAGGTCACCCTCGCCCGGTGCGACGCCGCCGACCGGGCCGGACTGGCCGCGCTGCTCGCCGAGCACGACGTACGGGCCGTGGTGCACGCCGCCGGAGTCGTCGACAACGGCGTCCTCGCCACCCTCGACGCGGACAGGGTCGACCGGGTGCTGCGGCCCAAGGTGGACGCCGCCTGGAACCTCCACGAACTGACCCGCGACAAGGACCTGTCGGCGTTCGTCCTGCTGTCCTCCACCGCGGGTCTGCTGGTCGGCGGCGGCCAGGCCAACTACGCCGCCGCCAACACCTTCCTGGACGGCCTCGCCGCCCACCGCCGCTCCCTCGGCCTGCCGGCCGTCTCCCTCGCCTACGGCCTGTGGTCCGGCACCGGCGGCCTGAGCGCCGGCATCGACGCCGGCGACCTGGAACGGCTGCGCCGGCTCGGACTGCCGCCGCTGACCCCCGCCCAGGGACTGCGCACCTTCGACGCCGGCCTCGGCGCCGAGGACGCCGTACTGGTGCCCGTCCGCCTGGACGCCGCCGCGGTGCGCGCCCGGCCCGACGGCGTACCCGCGCTGCTGCGCGGCCTGGTCCGGCCCGCCCGGCGGCGCGGCACCGATCCCGCCGCGGGCGTCCCCGCCCACTCCTGGCACGACCGGCTGGCGCGTTTGCCCGACCCCGAACGCGACCGCGCCCTGCTGGAGTTGGTCCGCACCCACGTCGCCGGCGTGCTCGGGCACCCCTCGCCCGAGTCGGTCGACCCCGGGCGCGCCTTCCAGGAGATGGGCTTCGACTCGCTCGCCGCCGTCGAACTGCGCAACCTCCTCGCGGGTGCCACCGGCCTGACCCTGCCCGCGACCCTCGTCTTCGACCAGCCCACGCCCCTCACCCTCGCCACCCACCTGAAGACCGCCCTCGTGCCCGGACCGGCCGACCTCACCCGGTCCGCGCTGGCCGAGCTGGACCGCCTCGAAGCCGCCCTGCACGCCCTGCCCGACCAGGACGGCAGCCACGCACGCGTCGCCGCCCGCCTCGAAGCGCTGCTGCGCGGCTGGCAGGACACCCACGGACGCGCCGGCGCGCCCGTACCGCCGGAGGACTTCCGGGAAGCCAGCGACGACGAACTCTTCGCCAGGATCGACAACGAACTGGGAGCCCTGTGATGGAAGACTCGGCCACGGCCGGCAAGCTCCGCGACTACCTCAAGCGGGCCACGACCGAGCTGGAGCGCAGCCGCCGCCGCGTACGCGAGCTGGAGGACCAGGACCGCGAGCCCGTCGCCATCATCGGCATGGGCTGCCGCTACCCCGGCGGGGTGCGCACGCCCGAGGACCTGTGGCGCGTCGTCGACGAGGGCATCGACGTCGTCACCGAGTTCCCCACCGACCGCGGCTGGGACGTCGAGGCGATCTACGACCCCGAGCCCGGCGCCCCCGGCAAGACCTACGTACGCCACGGCGGCTTCCTGCACGACGCCGCCGAGTGCGATCCCGCGTTCTTCGGCATCAGCCCCAAGGACGCGCCCGGCACCGACCCGCAGCAGCGGCTGCTGCTGGAGGTCACCTGGGAGGCCTTCGAGCGGGCCGGCATCGACCCCACCACCATGAAGGGCACCCCGACCGGTGTCTTCGTCGGCCTGATGCACCACGACTACATCGGCGGCACCATCTCCGGCAGCATCGTCTCCGGCCGCATCGCCTACACCCTCGGTCTGGAGGGTCCCGCGGTCACCATGGACACGGCCTGTTCCTCCTCCCTGGTGGCGCTGCACTCGGCCATCCAGTCGCTGCGCAAGGGCGAGTGCTCCCTGGCGCTCGCGGGCGGCGCCGCCGTCATGGCCAGCCCCGAGATGTTCGTCGAGTTCAGCGAGCGCCGCGCACTGTCCCCCGACGGCCGCTGTCACTCCTTCTCCGACGACGCCGCGGGCGCCGCCTGGGCCGAGGGCGCCGGCATGCTGCTCGTCGAGCGGCTGTCCGACGCGCTGCGCAACGGCCACGAGGTGCTCGCCGTCGTCCGCGGCTCGGCCGTCAACCAGGACGGTGCCTCCAACGGCCTCACCGCGCCCAGCGGCCCCGCCCAGATCCGGGTGATCCAGCAGGCCCTCGCCGACGCGCGGCTCGCCCCGCACCACATCGACGCCGTCGAGGCGCACGGCACCGGCACCACCCTCGGCGACCCCATCGAGGCCCAGGCCGTCATCGCCGCCTACGGTCAGGACCGGCCCGGGAACCGGCCGATCTGGCTCGGCTCCATCAAGTCCAACATGGGCCACCCGCAGGCCGCGGCCGGCGTCGGCGCCGTCATCAAGATGGTCATGGCGATGCGCCACGGCACCCTGCCCCGCACCCTGCACGTCGAGAAGCCCTCCACCGCCGTCGACTGGAGCGCGGGCGACGTCCGGCTGCTCACCGAGGCCCAGCCCTGGGACACCCCCGACGGCCGCCCGCGGCGCGCCGGCGTGTCCTCCTTCGGTATCTCCGGCACCAACGCCCACACCGTCCTGGAGCAGGCGCCGCCCACCGAGACCGGCACGGCCGCACCGGAGCGCGCCGCGCTGCCCGTCCTGCCGTGGGTGCTGTCCGGCAAGGGCTCCGACGCCGTCCGGCGCCAGGCGGAACGGCTCCTCGCCGTCGCCGGCGACCTCGACCCGTACGACGTGGGCCACTCGCTGGCCACCACGCGCGCCCTGTTCCCCCACCGCGCCGCCGTCACCGGCCGCGACCGCGACGAACTGCTGGCCGCCCTGCGCACCGTCGCCGACGGCAGCCAGGCCGCCGTGGCGGCCCCCGAACCGGGCCGGCTCGGCATGCTGTTCTCCGGCCAGGGCTCCCAGCGGCCCGGCATGGGCCGCACCCTGCACGCCGCGTTCCCGGTGTTCGCCGCCGCCTTCGACAAGATCTGCGCCGCCTTCGACGCACACCTGGACCGTCCGCTGCGCGAGGTGATGTTCGACGAGGACGCCGACCCAGCCACCGCGCCGCTGAACCAGACCCTGTACACGCAGGCGGCCCTGTTCACCTTCGAGACCGCCCTGTACCGGCTGCTGGAGCACTGGGGTGTCCGCCCGGACCTGCTCGCCGGACACTCCATCGGCGAGATCGTCGCCGCGCACGCCGCCGGAGTCCTGGATCTGGACGACGCGGTCGCCCTGGTCGCCGCCCGCGGCCGGCTGATGCAGGAACTGCCCGCGGGCGGCGCGATGGTGTCACTGCGGGCCGCCGAGGCGGAGGTCGTGCCGCTGCTCACCGACGGCGTCGACATCGCCGCGGTCAACGGCCCGCACGCGGTGGTGATCTCCGGCGACGAGGACGCCGTCCTCGCCGTCGCCGCCCAGGTGGAGAAGACGACCCGGCTGAAGGTGTCGCACGCCTTCCACTCCCGCCGCATGGACCCCATGCTCGACGCGTTCCGCGAGGTGCTGGCGGGCCTCACCTTCCACGAGCCCGCCCTGCCGGTGATCTCCAACGTCACCGGGCGCCCGGCCGGCGAACTCACCTCGCCCGACTACTGGGTACGGCACGTCCGCGAGGCCGTCCGCTTCCACGACGGGCTCACCGCGCTGGCCGCCGAGGGCGCCACCCGCTTCCTGGAGGTCGGCCCCGACTCGGTCCTCACCAACCTGGCGCAGGACGTCGTCCCCGACGTCATCGGCACCCAGCGCCGCGACCGTGCCGAGGACGCCGCCCTCGTCGAGGCCCTCTGCCGCCTCCACCTGACCGGCACCGGCCCCGACTGGACCGCCGTGTTCGCCGGGGGCCGCAAGGTCGACCTGCCCACCTACCCGTTCCGCCGCGACCGGCACTGGGCGGACGCCCCCATCCTTCAGGCCGAGCGCTCCGCGGCGGCCCGCGCGGGCGGTGACGCCGCCGACCCGTTCTGGGAGCTGGTCCGGGACCAGGACGTGACCGCCGTCGCCGCCACGCTCGGCGTCACCGACGAGACGTCCGTCGCCGCCGTCGTACCGGCCCTCGCGGCCTGGCACGAGCAGCGGCAGGCCCACGCCACCGCCGACGGCTGGCGTCACCGCGTCGCCTGGGAGCCGCTGGCGCCCGCCGCCACCCCGGCGCTCGGCGGCCACTGGCTCGCCGTCGTCCCGGCCAGCGACGACCCGTGGACCACCGACGTCCTGACCGGCCTCGGCGACCGGGGGCTGCGCGTCGACACCCTCACGGTGCCCGAGGCCGCCGGCCGCGCCGAGCTGGCCGCCCTGCTCGCCGGCCGGGACGGCGTCGACGGCGTCCTGTCCCTGCTGGCACCCGGCACCGAACCGGCCGCCACCGCCGCCCTGGTGCAGGCCCTCGGCGACGCCGGGATCACCGCCCCCCTCTGGTGCGTCACACGCGACGCCGTCGCCCACGGAACCGCCGCCCCCGTCACCGGATTCGCCCAGGCCGGCGTGTGGGGCCTCGGCCGGGTCGCCGCCCTGGAACACCCCGACCGCTGGGGCGGCCTGGTCGACCTGCCCGCCGAGACCGGCCCGCACACCGTCGCCCGGCTGGCCGCGCTGCTCCGCGACGCCGGCGGCGAGGACCAGGTCGTCATCCGCGAGACCGGCGCCTACGGCCGGCGCCTCGAACACGCCCCGGCCCGCGCCGGCACCCCCTGGAAGCCGTCCGACACGGTCCTGGTCACCGGGGCCACCGGCGCCGTCGGCGCGGCCGTCGCCCGATGGCTCGCGGCCCAGGGCGCCGACCACCTGCTGCTGACCTCCCGCCGCGGCATGGACGCGCCCGGCGCCGCCGACCTCGTCCGCGAACTCACCGGCACCGGCGCCGAGGTGACCCTCGCCGCCTGCGACGTCGCCGACCGCCGGGCGCTCGCCGCGCTGCTGGACTCCGTACCGCGGGAGCACCCGCTCACCGCCGTCATGCACCTGGCCGGTGTCCTCGACGACGGCGTCCTGGACGCGCTCACCCCCGAACGGTTCGCCGGCGTCCTCGCCCCGAAGGCCGACGCCGCCCGCCATCTGCACGAACTCACCGCCGACCTGGACCTGTCGGCATTCGTGCTGTTCTCCTCCCTGACCGCCACCGTCGGCGGCGCGGGACAGGCCAACTACGCCGCCGCCAACGCCTACCTCGACGCCCTCGCCGAACACCGGCACGCGGCCGGGCTGCCCGCCACCTCGGTCGCCTGGGGCCCCTGGGGCGGCGACGGCATGGCCGCCCACGGCACCGTACGGTCGGCCGCCCGCGCGATGGGCATGTCCCTCCTCGCCCCCGACCGCGCGCTCACCGCCCTGCAACGGGCCCTGGACGGCGGCGACACCACCGTCACCGTCGCCGACGTCGACTGGTCCGTGTTCGCGCCCGCCTTCACCTCGTCCCGGCCCAGCGCCCTGCTGTCCTCGCTGCCCGAGGCGAGGCGCGGCACCGGCGGGTCCGCCGAAGCGGATGCGGTCGACGGCTTCGCCGGGAAACTCGCCGGTCTCACCGGCGGCGAACGCGAGCGCGCCCTCCAGGAGCTGGTGTGCGGCCAGGCCGCCGCCGTCCTCGGCTACGCGGACGCCGACGCCGTCGAGCCGGCCACCGCCTTCCGCGACCTCGGCTTCGACTCCCTCACCTCCGTCGACCTGCGCAACCGCATCAGCAGCGCCGCCGGTGTGCCGCTGCCGGCCACGCTCATCTTCGACTACGCCACCCCCGCCGCCCTCGCCAAGCACCTGGGCACCGAACTCGCGGGCGCCGACACCTCCGTCGACTCCGTCGTCGCCGAACTCGACCGGGTCGCGGCCCGGCTCGGCGACCTCACCGCCGAGGACATCCAGCTGAGCCGCGTCACCACCCGCCTCCAGTCGCTGCTCACCGAGCTGAACAAGACCCTCGGCCAGGACGCCGCCGCCGTCGCCGGCCGACTGGAGGACGCCTCCGCCGACGACGTCTTCGCCTTCATCGACAACGAACTCGGCTCGGCGTGAGGCGACCCTCCCACGACACCCCGGCCCCACCGCAGTCCACCTCTTCGCACAGGAGTGGCGACACCCGATGACCAACGACGAAAAGCTGCTCTCCTACCTCAAGCGGGTCTCCGCCGACCTGGCCCAGACCCGTCAGCGGCTGCGCGAGGTGGAGACCCAGGACCGGGAACCCATCGCCATCGTCGGGATGGGCTGCCGCTTCCCCGGCGGCGTGACCACGCCGGAGGAGTTCTGGCGGCTCGTCCACGACGGCACCGACGCCATCGGTGACTTCCCCGACGACCGGGGCTGGGACGTCGACGCGCTCTACGACCCCGACCCGGACGCCACCGGCAGGACCTACGTCACCCGCGGCGGGTTCCTCACCGGCGCGGCCGGCTTCGAGCCCGACTTCTTCGGCGTCAGCCCCCGCGAGGCGGTCGCGATGGACCCCCAGCAGCGACTGCTGCTGGAGGTGTCGTGGGAGGCCCTGGAACGGGCCCGGATCGCCCCCGACTCGGTGCACGGCGCCCGGATCGGGGTGTTCGCCGGCACCAACGGCCAGGACTACAAGGACCTGCTGGCACGGACACGGGACAGCGAGGCCGCGCTCGGCACCGGCGTGCTGGCCGCCGTGATCTCCGGCCGCATCTCCTACACCCTGGGCCTGGAGGGACCGGCCGTCACCATCGACACGGCCTGCTCCTCGGCGCTCGTCGCGGTGCACCTCGCCGTCCAGGCACTGCGCGACGAGGAGTGCACCCTCGCCCTGGCGGGCGGCGCGACCGTGATGTCCACGCCGGGCAACTTCATCGCCTTCTCCCGGCAGCGCGGCCTCGCCCAAGACGGGCGCTGCAAGTCCTTCGCCGACGCCGCCGACGGCACCGGCTGGAGCGAGGGCGCCGGCATGCTGGTGCTGGAACGGCTCAGCGACGCCCGCCGCAACGGCCACGAGGTCCTCGCCGTCGTCCGCGGCTCCGCCGTCAACCAGGACGGCGCCTCCAACGGCCTGACCGCCCCCAACGGGCCGTCCCAGCAACGCGTCATCCGGGCCGCGCTGGCCGGGGCCCGGCTCGGCCCGGCCGACGTGGACCTGCTGGAGGCGCACGGCACCGGCACCACCCTGGGCGACCCCATCGAGGCCCAGGCGCTGCTCGCCACCTACGGACAGGACCGGCCCGAGGACGCCCCGCTGTGGCTCGGGTCGGTGAAGTCCAACATCGGGCACACCCAGGCCGCGGCCGGCGTCGCCGGCATCATCAAGGCGGTCATGGCGATGCGGCACCGCGTGCTGCCCAGGTCGCTGCACGCCGACGAGCCGTCCACCAAGGTCGACTGGAGCCAGGGCCGGGTGCGGCTGCTGACGGAGAACCGGCCCTGGACCGACCCCGGCCGCCCGCGCCGGGCCGCCGTATCCTCCTTCGGCGCCAGCGGCACCAACGCGCACACCATCCTGGAAGAGGCCCCCGCCGGGGAACCGGCCGAACCCGGACCTCGCACCGCGCCGCCGCTGGTGCCGTGGGTGGTCTCCGGCCGCACGGAACACGCCCTGCGCGCACAGGCCGCCCGCCTGGCCGCCGCCGTCGGCGAACTCGACGCGGTGGACGTGGCGCACTCCCTCGCCGCCACCCGCACCGCCCACCGGTACCGGGCCGTCGTCCTCGGCGCCGACCGCGACGCGCTGGTCACGGCCATGACCCGGGTCGCCGAGGGCGGTCCGGGCGCGGCCACCGGCCGCGTCCGCAAGGGGCAGACCGCCTTCCTGTTCACCGGGCAGGGAGCGCAGCGCGCCGGCATGGGCCGCGAGCTGTACGCACACTTCCCCGTGTTCGCCCGGACGTTCGACGAGATCTGCGCGCTGTACGGCGACGACGACCTGCGCGATCTCGTCCTCGGCGACGACCCGGAGCCGCTGAACCGCACCGCCCGCACCCAGACCGCGCTGTTCGCCTTCGAGGTCGCCCTGTACCGGTTGCTGGAGTCCTGGGGCCTCATCCCCGACTACCTCGCCGGGCACTCCGTCGGAGAGATCGCCGCCGCCCACGTCGCGGGCGTGCTGGACCTGAAGGACGCGGCCACGCTGGTGGCCGCGCGCGGCCGGCTCATGCAGGCACTCCCCGAGGGCGGCGCGATGATCGCCGTCCGCGCCGCCGAGGACGAGGTCCGGCCGCTGCTCACCGAGCGGGTCGGCATCGCCGCCGTCAACGGCCCCTCCTCCGTGGTGATCTCCGGCGACGCCGACGAGGCGGAGGCGGTGGCCGCCCGCTTCGGCAGGAGCCGGCGGCTGAAGGTGTCGCACGCCTTCCACTCGCCGCTGATGGAGCCGATGCTGGCCGGCTTCCGGGCGGTCGTGGAGTCCCTGACCTTCCACCGGGCCACCGTCCCCGTGGTCTCCAACGTCACCGGTGCCCTCGCCGGCCAGGAGATCACCACGCCCGACCACTGGGTGCGGCACGTGCGCGAGGCGGTCCGCTTCCACGACGGGATACGCGCCCTCGCCGCCGAGGGCGTCACCCGCTTCCTCGAAGTCGGCCCCGACGCCGTGCTGACCGCCATGGCCCGCGAGTGCCTGGCCGCCGCCGGCACGGACACCGACGCCGTCCTGGCCGCCACCGGCCGCCGCGACCGCGACGAGACCGAGACCCTGCTTACCGCCCTCGCCCAGCTGTACACCGGCGGGGCAGCAGTGGACTGGACGGCGCTGTTCACCGGCGCCCGCACCGTCGACCTGCCCACCACCGTCTTCCGGCGCGAGCCGTTCTGGCCCGAGGCGGACGCACCGGCCGCCGACGTCGGCTCCGCCGGCCTGGACGCCGCCGACCACCCGCTGCTCGGCGCGGTCACCGTTCTGGCCGGCTCCGACGGCGCCGTGCTCACCGGCCGGCTGTCGGTGCGCACCCACCCCTGGCTCGCCGACCACGTCGTCGGCGGCTCGGTCGTCGTCCCCGGCACCGCCATGGTCGAGCTGGCCGTCCGCGCCGGCGACCAGGTCGGCTACGGCCACCTGGAGGAACTCACCCTGGAAGTACCGCTGGTGCTGCCCCCGGACGACGGCGTGCGCGTCCAGGTCGCCGTCGGGGCACCCGACCCGTCGGGCGCCCGTACGGTGCACATCCACGCCCGCGCCGAGAGCCTGCCCGCCGACGAGGCCTGGACCCTGCACGCCTCCGGTCTCCTCGCCGCACGCGGCGACACCCCGGGCACCCGCCTGGACGCCTGGCCCCCCGAGGACGCCGAACCCCTCGACACGGACGGCCTGTACGAGCGGCACGCCGCCGCCGGTCTGGAGTACGGGCCCGTCTTCCAGGCCCTGACGGCCGCCTGGCGGCGCGGCGAAGAGGTGTTCGCCGAGGTACGGCTGCCCGAGCGGCCCGCCGCCGACGCGCCCCGCTTCGGTCTGCACCCGGCCGCCTTCGACGCGGCCCTGCACTCCCTGGCCCTGCTCGGCGACGGATCCGCCGACGACACCGCCCGGCTGCCCTTCATGTTCGCGGGCGTCACCCTGCACGCCGCCGGCGCCTCCGTGCTCCGCGCCCGGCTCGTGCCCACCGGCCCGCACGCCTTCGCCGTCGACCTCGCCGACGCCACCGGTGCCCCCGTGGCCACGGTCACCTCCCTCGCCTCCCGCCCCCTGGCCGGCCTGCGCGCGGCCCGCCGCACCGGTGCCGACGCCCTGTTCGCCCTCGACTGGCGGCCGGTGCCCCTGGCCGCCGACGCCCCCGGCACCGGCCACCGGGTGCTGCGCACCGCGCCGGGGACGGATGCCGCCGCCGTACGGGAGGCGCTGCACACCGCGCTCGCGGCCCTCCAGGACGACGACCCCCGCCCGCTCACCGTCGTCACCGAGGGCGCGGTGAGCGTCGCGGGGGAGGACGTACCGGACCTGGCCGGAGCGGCCGTATGGGGCCTGGTGCGGTCCGCGCAGTCGGAGAACCCGGAGCGGTTCGTGCTGCTCGACCTCGCACCGGGCACGGACGCCGACGCCGTACTGCCCGCCGCCCTCGCCTCCGGCGAACCGCAGCTCGCGGTGCGCGCCGGCACCGCCCACGCCCCCCGGCTGACACGCGCCGAAATCCCCGCCGACGCGACCGAGCCCGCCCTCGGCCCCGAGGGCACGGTGCTGCTCACCGGCGCCACCGGCGGCCTCGGACCGGTGCTCGCCCGCCACCTGGTCACCGCGTACGGGGTCCGCCACCTCGCGCTCGTCAGCCGGTCGGGCGCCGCCGACGCACTGGTCGCCGAACTCGCCGGCCTCGGCGCCACGGCGACCGCGTACGCGTGCGACGTCGCCGACCGGGACGGCCTCGCCACCGTCCTGGCCGGCATCCCGGCCGGCCATCCGCTCACCGCGGTCGTCCACGCCGCCGGCGTCCTCGACGACGGCGTGGTCTCCTCGCTCACCCCCGAGCGGCTCGACACCGTCCTCGCACCGAAGGCGCTCGGCGCCCTCCATCTGCACGAACTGGTCCCCGAAGGCGTGCCGTTCGTACTGTTCTCGTCCGTCGCCGGCACCGTCGGTGCCCCGGGCCAGGGCAACTACGCCGCCGCCAACGCCCTCCTGGACGCCCTCGCCGTCCACCGCCACTGCCGGGGCGCGCACGCGCTGTCGCTGGCGTGGGGGCCGTGGGCCCCCTCCGGCGGCATGACCAGCTCCCTCGACGAGGCCGACCGCGCCCGTATGGCGCGCGGCGGCATGACCGCGCTGTCGGCCGAGGAAGGCACCGAGCTGTTCGACCGGGCCCTGCGCGCCGGCCGGCCCGCCCTGGCACCGGTGCGGCTCAGCCTGCCCGCGCTGCGCGCCCAGGGCAGCGGCCTCGCACCGGTCTTCCACGCGCTGGCGGGCCGCCCGGTGCGGCGGGAGGCCGCCGCCGAGGGCGCCGACGCCGGTTTCGCCGAGCGCATGGCCGCCCTGGCGGACGAGGAACGGGCGGAGGCGCTGATGCACACCGTCCGCGGCCACGTCGCCGCCGTGCTCGGGCACGCGGACCCGGACGCCGTCGAGACCGACCGGGCCTTCAAGGACCTCGGCTTCGACTCGCTGGCCGCCATCGAGCTGCGCAACGCGCTCTCCGCCGAGCTGGACCGGCGCCTGAGCGCCACCCTCGTCTTCGACCACCCGTCACCGGAGGCGCTCGCCGCCCACCTCGGCACCCTCGTCGACGGCGCCCGCACCGGAGCCCGCCGTGGCCCCCGCGCGGTGCAGCCCCCTGCGGACGAGCCGCTGGCGATCGTCGGCCTCGCGTGCCGCTACCCGGGCGACGTGCGCACCCCCGAGGACCTGTGGCGGCTGGTCGCCGACGGCACGGACGCCATCACACCGTTCCCCGCCAACCGCGGCTGGGACGTGGACCGCATCGTCGACCCCACCCGGCAGCGGCCCGACACCTCCTACGTCGGCGAGGGCGGATTCCTGCACGACGCCGGCGGGTTCGACGCCGCGTTCTTCGGGATCAGCCCGAGGGAATCCCTCGTCATGGACCCGCAGCAGCGGCTGCTGCTGGAGACGTCCTGGGAGGCGCTGGAGAGCGCCGGCATCGACCCGCACAGCCTCAAGGGCAGCCGCAGCGGCGTGTTCGCCGGTGTCCAGTACCACGACTACTTCGGCAGCTTCGGCTCCGGCAGCATCGTCTCCGGACGCGTCGCCTACACCCTCGGCCTGGAGGGCCCGTCGCTCTCCGTCGACACCGCCTGCTCCTCTTCCCTGGTGGCGCTGCACCTGGCCGCCCAGTCGCTGCGGCAGGGCGAGTCCGGCCTCGCGCTGGTCGGCGGTGTCGCCGTCATGGCCACCCCGGAGACGTTCATCGAGTTCAGCAGGCAGGGCGCGCTCGCCCCCGACGCCCGGACCCGCGCGTTCGCCGACGCGGCGGGCGGGACCGTGTGGGGCGAGGGCGTCGGCGTCCTGGTCGTGGAACGGCTCTCCGACGCCCGCCGCAACGGCCACGAGGTCCTCGCCGTCGTCCGCGGCACCGCCGTCAACCAGGACGGGGCCTCCAACGGCCTCACCGCCCCCAACGGCCCCTCCCAGGAACGCGTCATCCTCGAAGCGCTGGAGAACGCCCGCCTCACCACCGCGGATGTCGACGTGGTGGAGGCGCACGGTACGGGTACGACGCTGGGTGATCCGATCGAGGCGCAGGCGTTGTTGGCGACGTACGGTCAGGGTCGTGCGGAGCCGTTGTGGCTGGGGTCGGTGAAGTCGAACATCGGGCACACGCAGGCCGCCGCGGGTGTGGCGGGTGTGATCAAGATGGTCATGGCGATGCGCAACGGTGTGCTGCCGAGGACCCTGCATGTGGACGAGCCGTCCACGAAGGTCGACTGGGACGCGGGGAACGTGCGGCTGCTGACGGAGGAACGGGAGTGGCCGGCCACGGGCCGGCCGCGCCGGGCCGGTGTGTCCTCGTTCGGCATCTCCGGCACCAACGCCCACGTCATCCTCGAACAGGCGCCGCCCGCCCCCGCCGAGCCGGAGCACACCGCACCCCGGGGCCCCGCCGTCCCCTGGCTGCTCAGCGCCAAGACCCCCGCCGCACTCGCGGACCAGGCCGCCGCCCTCCTCGGCCACCTCGACACCCACCCCCGGCTCGACCCCTCCGACATCGGATGGTCGCTGGCCACCGGCCGCGCCCGCTTCGCCCACCGCGCCTCGATCACCGGAACCGACACCGCCGAACTGCGCGGCGCCCTCGCCGCACTGGCCGGCGGCACCACCGCCCGCAACCTCGCCCAGGGCACCGCGCCCGGCCGCGCCCGGCCCGTGTTCGTCTTCCCCGGCCAGGGCTCCCAGTGGTCCGGCATGGCCACCCGGCTCCTCGACGAGTCACCGGTCTTCACCGCCCGCATGGCCGAGTGCGCCACCGCCCTGTCGCCGTACACCGACTGGGACTTCCACACCGAGCTGCGCGGCGGCCTGGACCGCGTGGACGTCGTCCAGCCGCTGCTGTGGGCCGTCATGGTGTCCCTGGCGCACACCTGGAGCGTGTACGGCGTCACCCCGGCCGCCGTCATCGGCCACTCCCAGGGCGAGATCGCCGCCGCCTGCGCGGTCGGTGCCCTGTCCCTGGCGGACGGCGCCCGCGTCGTCGCGCTGCGCTCCCGGGCCATCGCCGAGCTGCTGTCCGGCTCGGGCGGCATGATGTCCGTGGGCGAGGGCGCCGACGCGGTCCGCGCCCGGCTCGCCGCCTGGGACGGCCGGCTGTCGGTCGCCGCCGTCAACGGCGCCGCCTCCACCGTGGTCTCCGGCGACGCCGACGCCCTCGACGAACTCCTCGCCCGGCTGCGCGCGGAAAAGGTCCGCGCCAAGCGGCTGCCCGTGGACTACGCCTCCCACAGCGCCCACGTGGAGACCCTGCGCGAGCGCCTCGCCGAGGCCCTCGACGGCATCGAACCGCGCGCCGCCCGGGTGCCGTTCTACTCGACCGTCACCGGCGGCCCGCTCGACACCACGGAACTCGACGCCGGCTACTGGTACACCAACCTGCGCGGCACCGTGCTGTTCGAGCAGGCGGTGCGCGCCGCCGTCGCCGACGGGCACCAGCTGTTCATCGAGTCCAGCCCGCACCCGGTGCTGACCGTCGGCATCCAGGAGACCGACGACGCCGTGGCCGCCGTCGGCTCCCTGCGCCGCGACGAGGGCGGCCGGGACCGGCTGCTGACCGCGCTGGGCGAGGCCTTCACCCACGGGGCCGGCGTCGACTGGGCGGCCGTCGCAGAGGGCCGCCGCCCGCGCCGGGTTCCGCTGCCCGGCTACGCCTTCCAGCACGAGTGGTACTGGCTCGACAGCACCGCGAGCGCCGCCGACGTCACCTCCGCCGGCCTCGCCCCCACCGACCACGCCCTGCTCGGCGCCGCGATGGTGCGCGCCGACAGCGAGGGCGCCGTCCTCACCGGCCGGCTGTCCCCGGGCACCCAGCCGTGGCTGGAGGACCACCGCGTCGGCGGACGGCTGCTCTTCCCCGGCACCGGGCACCTGGAACTGGCCCTGCGCGCGGGCGACCAGGTCGGCTGCGGCGACATCGCGGAACTCACCCTGCACGCCCCGCTGGTGCTGCCCGAGCACGGCGCCGTCCAGCTCCAGGTCGTCGTCGGGGCGCCCGACGGGCAGACGCGCCCGGTCACCATCTGGTCGCGTCCGGAGAGCCCCGACGAGGAACTGCCGTGGATCCGGCACGCCGACGGCCTGCTCGCGCCGACCGGAACCCTCCCGGCAACCGCCGACCTGCTCACCGCCTGGCCCCCGCAGGCCGCCGAACCCGTCCCGCTCGACGGCCTGTACGACGAACTCGCCGCCCTCGGCCTCGGATACGGGCCGCTGTTCCAGGGGCTGCGTGCCGCCTGGCGCACCGAGGACGGCCTGTACGCGGAGGTCGCCACCGACGCGGCGCCCGACGGCTTCGGGCTGCACCCGGCCCTGTCGGACGCCGCCCTGCACACGGTCGGCCTCACCGACGCCGCGGGCGACGAGGCCCTGCTGCCGTTCGCCTGGTCCGGGGTACGGCTGTACGCCACCGGCGCGACCGCGCTGCGCGTCCGGGTCCGGCCGACCGGCGAGGGCACCGTCGCCCTCACGCTCGCCGACCCCACGGGCGCGCCCGTCGCCGCCGTCGAATCGCTCACCCTGCGGCCCCTGCGGACCGGGACGGCGGCCGTCGCGGTCCGCCCGGCCCGCGCGGGCGCCCTGTACCGGGTCGACTGGGTGCCGGCCCCGGCGGCGGCCGGGACCGCTCCGGCGCCGCAGGTGCTGCGAGCCCCGGCCGGCGTGAGCGCGGCCGAGACCCGGGCGGCCGTCGGCACGGTGCTCGACGCGCTGCGCTCCCGGCTGGCCGACGAACGCCTCGCCGACACCCCTCTCGTCGTCGTCACCGGCACCGATCCGGCGGGGGCCGCGGCCGGCGGCCTGGTCCGCTCGGCCCAGTCGGAGAACCCCGGCCGCATCGTGCTGGTCGAGGCCGGGGAGGAGCCGGACGCCGAACGCCTCGCCGAGGCGGTGGCGACCGGAGAGCCGCACCTGGCCTTCCGCGACGGCACCTGGCTGGCCCCGCGGCTGACCCGCGTCACCACCGAGGCCCCGGGCCCGGCCGCGGACATCGAGGGCACCGGCTCGGAGGCTGCCGAGCCCGTGTCCGGCACGCAGGGCGGTGCCTTGCCGGCCGCCGGGCCTGTGCGCGGCACCGAGCCCGTGTCCGGCACGCAGGGCGGTGCCCTGCCGGCCGCCGGGCCTGTGCGCGGCACCGAGCCCGGATCGCGGGCCGCCGGGCCTGCGCGGGGCACGGAAGGAGACGCCCTGCCGGCCGACGGTCCTGTGCCGGGCACCGAAGGCACCGGCTCGGGGGCTGGAGAGCCCGCGCGTGCCACGGAGGGTGCCGATTCGGCGGCCGACGCTTCCGCGTGGGCCGGCGACGGCGTCCGGAGCGGCGGGCTCGGCTCCGGCACCGTCCTGCTCACCGGTGCCACCGGCGCGCTGGGCCGGATCATCGCCCGCCACCTGGCCGCCGAGCGCAACGTCCGGCACCTGCTGCTGCTCAGCCGCGGCGGCGCCCCCGCCGACCTCGTCGCCGAACTCACCGCCCTCGGCGCCGAGGTGACGAGCGCCGCCTGCGACGTCGCCGACCGCGCCGCGCTCGCCGCCGTGCTGGACGCCGTACCGGCCGACCGGCCGCTGACCGCCGTGCTGCACGCGGCCGGCGTGCTCGCCGACGGCGTCCTCACCTCCCTGACCCCCGACCGGATCGACACGGTGTTCCGGCCGAAGGCCGACGCCGCCTGGAACCTGCACGAACTCACCGCGGACCTGGACCTCTCGGCGTTCGTGCTGTTCTCGTCGTCCGCCGCCACCCTCGGCTCGCCGGGCCAGGCCAACTACGCCGCCGCCAACGCCTACCTCGACGCGCTCGCCGTGCACCGCCGGGCCCTCGGGCTGCCCGCGCACTCCCTGGCCTGGGGGCTGTGGGCGCAGACCGGCGGCATGACCGGCACCCTCGACGAGACGGACCGCACACGCATCGCCCGCGGCGGCGTCGCCCCCCTGGAGACCGAGGAAGGCGTCGCCCTCTTCGACGCCGCCGTGCGCGGAGCCGAACCCGCCGTGCTGCCGGTGAAACTGGACCTGGCCGCCCTGCGCGCCCAGGGCGAGGACCTGGCCCCGCTGTTCCGCGCCCTCGTGCCCGTACGCCGGGCCGGTGCGGCCACCGGACCGGGCGCGGCCGGCGGCGCCGACGCCCTGCGGGACCGGCTCGCCGGCCTGCTGCCGGCGGAGCGCGAACCGTTCCTCACCGAACTCGTGCAAAACCATGTCGCCACCCTCCTCGGCTACCGCTCCGCGCAGGACGTCGGCCGCACCCTGGCCTTCCGGGAACTCGGCTTCGACTCCCTGGCCGCCGTGGAACTGCGCAACCGGCTCACCTCCGCGACCGGCCTGCGGCTGCCCGCCACCCTGGTGTTCGACCACCCCACCCCGGCCGAACTCGCCCGCCACCTGCTCGGCGAACTCACCGGCGGCCTCACCGGGGCACCCGCCCGCACCGCTGTGCGAGGCGTCGCCGCCGACGAACCGATCGCCGTCATCGGCATGGCCTGCCGCTTCCCCGGCGGCGTCGCCTCGCCCGAGGACCTGTGGCGGCTGGTGGCCGAAGGGCGGGACGCCATCGGCGAGTTCCCCGCCGACCGCGGCTGGGACGTCGAGAACCTCTACGACCCGACACTGGACCGGCCCGGCACCAGCTACACCCGGCACGGCGCCTTCCTGTACGACGCCGCCGACTTCGACCCCGGCTTCTTCGCCATGGACGACGAGGAGGCCCTGGTCACCGACCCCCAGCAGCGCCTGCTCCTGGAGACCTCCTGGGAGGCGCTGGAGCGTGCCTCCATCGACCCGGCCGGCCTGCGCGGCTCCGACACCGGCGTGTTCGCGGGCGTCATGTACCACGACTACTTCGGCAGCTTCGGCTCCGGCAGCGTGGTCTCCGGCCGGATCGCCTACACCCTGGGCCTGGAGGGACCGACCCTGTCCGTCGACACGGCCTGCTCCTCCTCGCTGGTGGCGCTGCACCTGGCCGCCCAGTCGCTGCGGCAGGGGGACTGCTCCCTGGCGCTGGCCGGCGGAGTGACCGTCATGGCCACCCCGGGCACCTTCGTGGAGTTCAGCCGGCACCGGGGCCTGTCCCGCGACGGCCGCTGCAAGCCCTTCGCGGACGCCGCCGACGGCACCGGATTCGGCGAGGGCGCCGGAGTCCTGCTGCTGGAACGGCTCTCCGACGCCCGCCGCAACGGCCGGAGGATCCTCGCCGTGCTGCGCGGCACCGCCGTCAACCAGGACGGCGCCTCCAACGGCATCAGCGCCCCCAACGGTCCCGCACAGCAGCGGGTCATCCGCCGCGCCCTGGAGGCGGCCGGTGTCCCGGCGGCCGAGGTCGACGTCGTCGAGGCCCACGGCACCGGCACCACCCTCGGCGACCCCATCGAGGCCCAGGCGCTCATCGCCACCTACGGCGCCGAGCACACCGAGGACCAGCCGCTGTGGCTCGGCTCGGTCAAGTCCAACCTGGGCCACACCCAGGCCGCCGCCGGTGTCGCCGGTGTCATCAAGATGGTCGAGGCCCTCCGCCACGAGACCCTCCCGGCCAGCCTCGGCATCGACCGGCCGTCCCGGCACGTCGAGTGGGAGGGCGGCAACGTCCGGCTGCTCACGGAGAACCGCCCCTGGCCCGACCCGGGCCGCCCGCGCCGCGCGGGCATCTCTTCCTTCGGCATCTCCGGCACGAACGCCCACGTGATCGTCGAGGCGCCGCCCGCCGAGAGCCCCGCCGAAACCCCCGCCGAAGCGGCCGGCGCCCCCGCGGCCGGGACCGTGCCCTGGCTGCTCTCCGGGCACACCCCGGACGCCCTGCGCGCCCAGGCCGCCCGGCTGCTGGAGCACCTGTCCACCGCCCCGGACACCGACCCGCACCGCCTCGCCGGCGCGCTCGCCCACGCCCGCACCCGGCTCGGCCACCGCGCCGCCGTCCTCGGCCGCACCCGCGACGAACTGACCGCGGGCGTCCGGGCCGTGGCGGAGGGCCGCACCCCGCCGACCGGCGTCCTCGGCACCGCCACCGACGGCCGGCTGGCCTTCCTCTTCTGTGGCCAGGGCTCGCAGCTGCCGGGCATGGGCACCCGCCTCGCCGCCGCGTTCCCCGCCTTCGCCGCCGCCTTCGACGAGGTCCGCGCCCACCTCGACCCGCTGCTCGGCCGGCCGCTCGCCGACGTACTCGACTCCGCCGAGCTGCTGGAGCGCACCGAGTACACCCAGCCCGCGCTGTTCGCCGTGGAAGTGGCCCTGTACCGGCTGCTGGAGTCGTTCGGCGTCCGGCCCGACCTGCTCGCCGGACACTCCGTCGGCGAGTTCGCCGCCGCCCATGCCGCCGGCGTCCTCGGCCTGAAGGACGCCTGCACCCTCGTCGCCGCCCGGGGCCGCCTGATGCAGGCCCTGCCCCGGGGCGGCGCGATGATCGCCGTACGCGCCGGCGAGGACGAGGTCCGGCCCCTGCTGGGCGACGGCGTGGGGATCGCCGCCGTCAACGGGCCCGCGTCCGTCGTGCTCTCGGGCCCCGCCGGGCCGGTCCGGGCGCTGGCCGCCCGCTTCGAGCGCACCAGGGAGCTGACCGTCAGCCACGCATTCCACTCGGCCCTGATGGAGCCGATGCTGGAGGAGTTCCGGTCGATCGCCGCATCGGTGTCGTACGGAACGCCGCGCATCCCGCTGGTGTCCACCCTGACCGGCGCTCCGGCCGCCCCCGGCGAGCTGTCCACGCCCGATTACTGGGTGCGGCACGCCCGTGAGGCCGTCCGCTTCGCCGACGCCGTCACCGCCCTGCACGAGGCCGGCGCCCGGCACTTCGCCGAGGTGGGCCCGGGCAGCGCGCTGACCGTGGCGGCCGCCGAGTGCCTGCCCGACGGGACGGCCGTCGTACCGCTGCTGCGCAAGGACCGCGCGGAGACCGAGGCCCTGCTCACCGGGCTCGCCGCCCTGCACGTGCACGGCCGTGCCGTCGACTGGACGGCCCTGCTGCCCCACCGCGACGGATCGGACCTGCCCACCTACGCCTTCCGGCGCGACCGCTACTGGATGACCGGCGACCTCGCCCTGCCGCGGCCCGCCGCCGACCACCCGCTGCTCGGCACCGCCGTCGAACTCGCCGGGGCCGACGGCACCCTGTACACGGGCTGGCTCTCCCTCGCCGGGCATCCGTGGCTTGCCGACCACAGTGTGGGCGGCGTGCCGCTGCTGCCCGGCACCGCCTTCGTCGAGATGGCCCTCGCCGCCGGTGCCCGCGTCGACTGCGGCTCGGTGGAGGACCTGACCGTCACCGAACCACTGGTGCTGCCCGAGGACGGCGCCGTACGCCTCCAGTGCACGGTCGGCGAGCCCGACGCGACCGGCGCCCGCGCCTTCTGCGTGTACGCCGCCGCGGCCGACGGCGACCCGTGGACCACCCACGCCACCGGCGTCCTGCGCCCCGCCGGGGACAGGCCCGGCCCCGGCCTCACCGCCTGGCCGCCGCCCGGCGCCGAACCGGTCGGCCTGGACGGCGTCTACGAGCGGCTGGCGGAGCTGGGCGCCGAGTACGGCCCACGCTTCCAGGGGCTGCGCGCGGCCTGGCGGCACGGCGACGAGACCTTCGCCGAGGTCGAACTGCCCGCCGACGCGGACACGTTCGCCCTGCACCCGGCCCTGTTCGACGCCGCCCTGCACGCCATCGGGCTGCGCGCGGGCGCCGAGGAGCGCATGACACTGCCCTTCGCCTGGAACGGCGTGGAGCTGTACGAGCGGGGCGCGACCACCCTGCGGGTGCGGATCGCGCCGGCCGGCACCGGCGCGGTGCGCATCGAGGCCGCCGACGGAACCGGCCGGCCGGTGGCACGGGTGGCGTCGCTGACGCTGCGGGAGGTGAACCCGGACCGGATCGCCGCGGCCGCGGCCGGCGGCCACGACGACCTGTTCGCCCTCGACTGGCCGCCCGTCCCGGTGTCCGCGGTGCCGCAGGCCGGGCGGTGGACCGTACTCGGCCCCGGCCGCGCACGGCTGGCGGCCGCCCTGGCCGGCGAGGTCGCGGAGGTCGACGTCGCCGCCGACCTGACCGAGGCCGCCGCGCAGGCCCCCGACACCCTGGTCGTCGTGCACGCCGGCGGCGACACCGCGGACGCGGTCCGGGCCGGCGTCGGCGAGCTGCTCGCCCTGGTGCAGGGCTGGCTGGCCGACGCCCGGTTCGCCGACACCGCCCTGGTGGTGGCGACACACGGAGCGACCGGCCCCGGCGACGTCACCGACCCCGGCGCCGCCGCCGCATGGGGCCTGGTCCGCTCCGCCCAGTCCGAGCACCCCGACCGCCTGGTCCTCGCCGACCTGGACGACACGGACGCCTCCCGGCGCCTGCTGCCGTCCGCGGTCGCCGCCGGCGAGCCCCAACTGGCGCTGCGGGACGGCGCGGTGAGCATCCCCCGGCTGGTGCGCGCCCCGCGCCTGGCCGAGCCCGGGCCGGCCGGCCTCTCCGGCGGCGTCCTCGTCACCGGCGGCACCGGCGCCCTGGGCCGGCTGGTCGCCCGGCACCTGGTCGTCGCGCACGGCGCCGAGCGGCTGGTGCTGCTCAGCCGCAGCGGGCCCGGGGCACCCGGAGCCGCCGAGCTGTGCGAGGAACTCACCGCGCTCGGTGCGCAGGTGACCGTCGTCGCCTGTGACGCCGCCGACCGCGCCGCCCTCGCCCGGACCCTGGACGACCACCCGGTCTCCGCGGTCGTGCACACCGCGGGCGTGCTCGCCGACGCCGTCCTCACCTCGCTCACCCCCGAGCGGCTGGACGCCGTGCTGCGGCCGAAGCTGGACGCCGCCTGGAACCTGCACGAACTGACCCGGGAGCGGCCCCTGACGGCGTTCGTGCTGTTCTCCTCCGCGGCCGGACTGCTCGGGGGCCCCGGCCAGTGCGGCTACGCCGCCGGCAACACCTTCCTCGACGCCCTCGCCGCACACCGCCGCTCGCTCGGCCTGCCCGCGGTCTCGCTCGCCTGGGGCGCCTGGGCGGGCAGCGGCGGCATGGCCGACCGGCTCGGGGAGACCGACGCCCGCCGCATCGCCTCCGCCGGCGTGCCGGCCCTCGACGCGGCGGCCGGGCTCGCCCTGTTCGACACGGCGGTGGGCCGCGACGAACCGGTCCTGCTGCCGGCCCGCCTCGACCTCGCCCCCCGCGAGGCCGCCCGCGTCGCCCCGCTGCTGCGCTCCCTGGTGCGCACGCCGCGCCGTCCCGGGACCGGGGCGCCCGCCGCCGCCTCGGCACTGCGCCGCGAACTGGCCGACACCGCCCCCGCAGAACGCACCGAACGGCTGCTGCGGCTGGTCCGGGACGAGGCCAGGTCGGTCCTCGGCGTGGAGGAGTTCGAGAACGAACTGCCCTTCAAGGACCTCGGTTTCGACTCGCTGACCGCCGTCGAGTTCCGCAACCGGCTCAACGAGGCCACCGGCCTGCGGCTCACCGCCACGCTCGTCTTCGACCACCCGACGCCGCTCGCCCTCGCCGGCCACCTCGCCGCCGAACTGGCCCCGCGCACCGGCGACGGCCCGCGCGACGAGGAGGACACCGTGCGCGCCGCGCTCGCCGCCATCCCCGTGGGGCGGCTGCGCGAGGCCGGCCTGCTGGACGGCCTGCTCGAACTCGCCGGACTGCGGCCCGCGACGGAGCCGGCGCCGGCCGGCGGACCCGCCCGCGCGTCGATCGACGCGATGGACGCCGAAAGCCTGATCAGCATGGCGCTCGACGACCTCGTCGAGGACGACGACGCCCTGTGACGACGCCCGCGACAAGGAAGAGGACCATGGCCGAGTCCGAGAAGCCGGACACCAGGATGGTCGAGGCGCTGCGCGCCTCGCTGAAGGAGACCGAGCGGCTGCGGGAACGCAACCGCGCCCTGACCGCGGCCGCCCGGGAACCGATCGCGATCGTCGGCATGGCCTGCCGCTACCCGGGCGGTGTCCGGTCCCCCGAGGATCTATGGCGGCTGGTCGCGGACGGCGGGGAGGGCATCACCGGGTTCCCCGACGACCGCGGCTGGGACCCGGACCTCCACGACCCGGCCCCGGGCACACCCGGCCGCTCCTACACCCGCGAGGGCGGATTCCTGCACGACGCGGGCGACTTCGACGCCGCGTTCTTCGGTATCGCCCCGCACGAGGCCCTCGTCATGGACCCGCAGCAGCGGCTGCTGCTCGAAGGCTCCTGGGAGGCGCTGGAGAACGCCGGCATCGACCCCGCCGGGCTGCGCGGCAGCCGCACCGGTGTCTTCGCGGGCGTCATGTACCACGACTACTTCGGCAGCTTCGGCTCCGGCAGCATCGTCTCCGGACGCGTCGCCTACACCTTCGGCCTGGAGGGCCCGACGCTCAGCGTCGACACCGCCTGCTCCTCCTCGCTCGTCACGCTGCACCTGGCCGCCCAGTCGCTGCGGCAGGGCGAGTGCACCCTGGCGCTGGCCGGGGGAGTGACGGTGATGGCCTCGCCCGGCACCTACGTGGAGTTCAGCCGGCAGGGCGCCCTGTCCCCGGACGGCCGCTGCCGCTCGTTCGCCGACGACGCGGACGGCACCGGCTTCTCCGAGGGGCTGGGCGTCCTCGTCCTCGAGCGGCTGAGCGACGCCCGCCGCAACGGCCACGACGTGCTGGCCGTCCTGCGTGGTTCCGCGGTG
>NZ_JAERRH010000130.1 GCF_016741855.1 Streptomyces musisoli
CCCCGAGGTCCGCCGCCGCTTCCCGGCGCTGGCCCAGGCGCTGCTGGTCGGCGCGTCGGGGCAGTTGCGCAACATGGCGACGGTCGGCGGGAACCTGCTCCAGCGCACCCGCTGCGGCTACTTCACCGATGTCGCCCAGCCCTGCAACAAGCGCGTGCCCGGCAGCGGCTGCCCCGCCGTCGAGGGCGAACACCACAACCACGCGATCCTGGGCGCGTCCGAGCACTGCGTGGCCGTACACCCCTCGGACATGGCCGTCGCGCTCACCGCCTTCGACGCCGTCGTCCACTTCGAAACCGTCGACGGGCCTGGGGAGTTGCCGGTCGCCGACCTCTG
>NZ_JAERRH010000131.1 GCF_016741855.1 Streptomyces musisoli
TCCCGAGGTCCGCCGCCGCTTCCCGGCGCTGGCCCAGGCGCTGCTGGCCGGTGCGTCGGGGCAGTTGCGCAACATGGCGACGGTCGGCGGGAACCTGCTCCAGCGCACCCGCTGCGGCTACTTCACCGATGTCGCGCAGCCCTGCAACAAGCGCGTGCCCGGCAGCGGCTGCCCCGCCGTCGAGGGCGAACACCACAACCACGCGATCCTGGGTGCGTCCGAGCACTGCGTGGCCGTACACCCCTCGGACATGGCCGTCGCGCTCACCGCCTTCGACGCCGTCGTCCACTTCGAAACCGTCGACGGGCCTGGGCAGTTGCCGGTTGCCGACCTCTA
>NZ_JAERRH010000132.1 GCF_016741855.1 Streptomyces musisoli
CAGGGTGCCGGTCAGTCGCAGGGCGATGGGCAGGTTGTACGTCGACGCCGCTGCCCCTTCGAGGCGGTTGAGGAACCACAGGCGCCGCTGCGCGAACGACAGCGGGATCTTTGCCGGACGCTCCATGGCGACGAGTGCCGTGCGCGCCGCGTCCGCCTCACTCAGATGACGGGTGAGCTGGGCGACGGTGGGCGCTTCGAACAGCGCCCGCAACGGGAGTTCGACTCCGAGGGCGGTGCGGATGCGGCTTATGACCCGGGTCGCGAGCAGGGAGTGCCCGCCCAGGTCGAAGAAGCTGTCGTCGATGCCGACGCGCTCCACACCA
>NZ_JAERRH010000133.1 GCF_016741855.1 Streptomyces musisoli
GAGGCGCGCGTCCGTGAGCTGCTGGAGATCGTCGGCCTGAACCCCGAGCACTACAACCGGTTCCCGCACGAGTTCTCCGGCGGTCAGCGCCAGCGCATCGGCGTGGCCCGGGCGCTCGCCCTGGAGCCCAAGCTCATCGTGGCCGACGAACCGGTCTCGGCGCTGGACGTCTCCATCCAGGCCCAGGTCGTCAACCTGCTCCAGAAGGTGCAGAACGAACTCGGCATCGCCTTCGTCTTCATCGCCCACGACCTCGCGATCGTGCGGCACTTCTCCCAGCGCGTCGCGGTGATGTACCTCGGCAAGATC
>NZ_JAERRH010000134.1 GCF_016741855.1 Streptomyces musisoli
AGGACGCGGTCCGGTCGGATGGGCAGGCTGCGGTGGCGGACGCCGGTCGCGTGCCAGACCGCGTTGGCGACGGCGGCCGCGGCGCCGACGATGCCGACCTCTCCGATGCCCTTGATCCCGACGGGGTCGGCCGGGTCGGTGTCGTCGATCCAGTCGGCCTCGATGTGCGGTACGTCGGCGTGTGTGGCCACGTGGTAGCCGGCGAGGTCGGCGCCGACGGGGCCGCCCGAGGCGCGGTCGCGTACGGCCTCTTCGTGCAGGGCCATGGAGATGCCCCAGATCATGCCGCCCAGGAG
>NZ_JAERRH010000135.1 GCF_016741855.1 Streptomyces musisoli
GCGGTGGCCGGGTCGGTGTCCGGTCCGGCTGCGTCGGTGACCATGGCCGGGTCGTCGACGGTCACCGTGGGGCGTGCGTCGTCCAGCATGAACGCGATCCGCGGCTTCGGGTACGACGGGTCCACCGGCAGGTAGGCGGCTCCGGCCTTGAGTACGCCGAGGACCGCCACGACCGACTCCAGGGAGCGTGGCAGGGCTACCGCCACGAGGTGTTCGGGGCCCACGCCGCGGGCGATCAGCGCGTGCGCGAACCGGTTCGCCCGCGCGTCCAGCTGCCTGTACGTCA
>NZ_JAERRH010000136.1 GCF_016741855.1 Streptomyces musisoli
GGGGTTCTTGCACACGAAGACCGATTGGCTCTCTCGGTTTCCTTCGGTGACGAACCCGCAGGCGTAACAGCGTTGCGACGTATACGCGGGGTTCACCTTCACCAGCGTCGTTCCCGTGTACCGGGCGGCGCTGGTGAGGGCGAGTTCGAGGTGGTGCCATCCCTTGTCGAGGATGGCCCGGTTGAGTCCTGCCTTCTGACGGACCCGGCGGCCGGGCTCGGCCACGGTTCCGGACGCCGAGGCGGACATGTTCTTGACCCGCAGGTCTTCGAGCACGAC
>NZ_JAERRH010000137.1 GCF_016741855.1 Streptomyces musisoli
ATCGTGCTCGAAGACCTGCGGGTCAAGAACATGTCCGCCTCGGCGTCCGGCACCGTGGCCGAGCCCGGCCGCCGGGTCCGTCAGAAGGCCGGCCTCAACCGGGCCATCCTCGACAAGGGGTGGCACCGCCTGGAACTCGCCCTTACCAGCGCCGCCCGGTACACGGGAACGACGCTGGTGAAGGTGAGCCCCGCGTATACGTCGCAACGCTGTTACGCCTGTGGGTTCGTCACCGAAGGAAACCGAGAGAGCCAATCGGTCTTCGTGTGTAAGAACCCT
>NZ_JAERRH010000138.1 GCF_016741855.1 Streptomyces musisoli
AGCCGGCACCATGAACTCCGGCAACCGCTCACCCGCATACCGCCGCAGTTCAGCCGGATCCAGCCGCTCCCTCTCCCCCGCGGCCGCAACGACGTACGCGACCAGGCGCTTGTCCCCGGGACGGTCCTCACGCACCAGCACCGCCACCTGCGCGACATGCGGATGCCCTGTCAGAACCGACTCGACCTCACCCAACTCGATGCGGAAACCACGAAGCTTCACCTGATCATCAGCACGACCGACATACTCCAGATTGCCGTCCG
>NZ_JAERRH010000139.1 GCF_016741855.1 Streptomyces musisoli
AGGATCGGCGAGCCGGGCAGCGACAGCAGCAGGGCGGTGAACAGCTCGATCTGGTTGCGGTCGTTGTCGAGCAGCGGTGCGAGGCGGCGGCGGATGCCGATGTTGGCGCGCATCCGCGGGTCCTTCGCGTACTCGGCCCACATGTAGTCGCGTTCCTCGTCGGTGACCATCTCGAGGGTCAGCTCGTCGTGGTTGCGCAGGAAGATGCCCCACTGGCAGCCGGACGGGATCGCGGGGGTCTTGGCCAGGATCTCGGACACCGG
>NZ_JAERRH010000014.1 GCF_016741855.1 Streptomyces musisoli
GGCGGTGACACTGCCGTGCGTGCCGGTCAGCAGGTACCCCTCGCTCTCGGGGGTCGCGTCGGCGAGGCGGGGGCCGTACTCCTGGACCATGGCACCGACGTAGACGCCGGTGCGGCTGCCCCGCAGCGACGCCGGGTCGATGCCCGCCCGCTCTATGGCCTCCCACGACGTCTCCAGCAGCAACCGCTGCTGCGGATCCATCGACAGCGCCTCACGCGGCGAGATACCGAAGAACCCCGCGTCGAACTCCGCCGCGTCAAACAGGAAGCCGCCCGACCGCGAGTAGGTCTTCCCCGCTGCCCCCGGATCGGGGTCGTAGAGTCCCTCCGCGTCCCAGCCTCGGTCCGTCGGCCACGACGACACCGCGTCCGTGCCCGAGGTGACCAGCCGCCACAGATCCTCCGGCGAACCGACCCCACCCGGGAACCGGCAGCCGATGCCCACGATCGCCACCGGCTCGGCATCCGCCTCACCGGCGGCCACCGGCGGCGCGGGTTCCGGGTCGCCCGTCTCGTCGCCGGACAGTCCGAGCAGCTCGGCGCGTATGAACCGGGCGAGCGCGGCGGCCGACGGGTGGTCGAAGACGACCGTGCTCGGCAGCCGCAGATCCGTCGCCGTGTTCAGCCGGTTCCGCAGCTGGACGGCCATCATCGAGTCGAAGCCCAGCTCGCGGAAGGACGCCTCGACGTCGATGTCGTCGGTCTCGGCCGTGCCGAGCACGATGCCGAGGTGGGTGCGGACCAGGTCCAGCGCCGCGTCCCGGCTCGCGTTTTCGCCCAGCGCGGCCCACTGCTCGCGCAGCGGGGTCCCTTCGGTGGCGGGGCCGTGGTCCTCCTCGACGGCGTCGACGGCGGGGGGCGTCCGCCCGGGACCGGCGGGTCCGGTGTGGGCGGCCGGCGCGTCCAGCCAGAACCGGCGGCGCTGGAAGGCGTAGGTGGGCAGGTCGACCCGCCGGGCCCCGGAGCCGGTGAAGGCGGCGGACCAGTCGACCGCGACGCCGTGCACGGATGCCTCGGCCAGGGCGGTGAGCATGCGGTCGAGTCCGCCCTCGCCGCGCCGCAGGGAGCCGACGACGA
The DNA here is from genome assembly GCF_016741855.1 of Streptomyces musisoli. Taxonomy (GTDB): domain Bacteria; phylum Actinomycetota; class Actinomycetes; order Streptomycetales; family Streptomycetaceae; genus Streptomyces; species Streptomyces musisoli. Next base: position 1,077 of record NZ_JAERRH010000014.1, read on the forward strand.
GGCCCTTGCCGTGGACGTCCTCCGCGGTCTCCTGGATGCCGGCGGCGAGGATCGGGTGCGGGCTCATTTCGAGGAACGTCTCGTGCCCGGCCTCCGCGAGCGCCCGGATCGCGGGTTCGAAGCCGACGGTGCGCCGGGAGTTGCGGTACCAGTACTGGGCGTCGAGTTCGCCGGTGTCCAGCCAGCGGCCCTCGACGGTCGAGTAGAACGGCACCGGTGCGGACGTGGGGGTCACGCTGCCGAGCAGGTCCAGCAGCGGCTCGCGGATCCGCTCCACGTGTGCCGAGTGGCCGGCGCAGTCGATGGGCAGCAGGCGGACGCGGATGTCCTGGCTCTCGCACCGCGCGATCAGCTCGTGCAGGGCGGGTACGTCACCGGAGACGGTGACGGCGCGGGGGCCGTTGACGGCCGCGATGGACAGCTGGTCCGCCCACGGGGCGAGCAGCCGCTCCACCTCCGCGGCCGGCAGGGCGACGGAGGCCATGCCGCCGGTTCCGGCCAGCAGGGCGAAGGCCCGGCTGCGCAGGGCGACCACGCGGGCCGCCTCCTCCAGGGAGAGCGCGCCGGCCACGTGGGCGGCGGCGATCTCGCCCTGCGAGTGGCCGACCACGGCGCCGGGTTCGACACCGTACGACCGCCACAGTGCGGCGAGGGAGACCATCACCGCGAACAGGACGGGGTGGACCACGTCCAGGCGGTCGAGGGACAGCTCGGGGTCGGTCTCGCTGCCGCCGCGCAGCACGTGCGTGAGCGACCAGGGCACATGCGGGGCGAGTGCCTGCTCGCAGCGGTGGATGTGCTCGGCGAAGACCGGTGAGCTGTCCATGAGGTCGACGGCCATGCCGGCCCACTGGGATCCCTGGCCGGGGAAGACGAAGACGGGGCGGCCCGCGGTGCCGGAGGCGACGCCCTCGACCAGTCCGGTGGCGGGGCGGCCGGCGGCCAGTTCGGCCAGCCGGGTGCGGAAGTCCTCGGTGGTTTCGCCCAGCAGGACGGCCCGGTGCGGGAAGGCGGTACGGGTGGTGGCCAGGGAGTGGCCGATGTCGGCCGGGGACACCGCGTCGTCCAGCCGGTCCAGCAGCGCCCGGGCCTGGCCGCGCAGGGCCTTCTCGGTCTTGGCGGAGACCGGCCACGGCACCGGGCCGGACGGGGCGGGGTCGGGGCGGTCCTGTTCGGTGTCGGCGCCGTCGCGCCAGTCCTCCAGGACGACGTGGCAGTTGGTGCCGCCGACGCCGAAGGAGCTGACGCCGGCGATCAGCGGGCGGTCGGCCCTGGGCCAGGGGCCGTTCTCCGTGTGGACCCTCAGCCGCAGCTCCGCCAGCGGGATCGCCGGGTTGGGGGCGCGGAAGTGGAGGCTCGGGGGGAGTTCCCGGTGCTTGATCGCGAGGGCGGTCTTGATGAGGCCGGCGATACCGGCGGCGCCCTCCAGGTGGCCGATGTTGGTCTTGACGGAGCCGACGAGCAGCGGGTCGCCGTCGGCGCGGGCGGCGCCGAGCACCTCGCCGAGGGCGGCGGCCTCGATCGGGTCGCCGACCCGGGTGCCGGTGCCGTGCAGCTCGACGTACTGCACGTCCCCGGGGTGCACGCCGGCGTTGTCGTAGGCGCGGCGCAGGAGCGCGGCCTGGGCGTCGCGGTCGGGGCTGGCCAGGCTGTCGCCGCCGCCGTCGTTGTTGACGGCGCTGCCGCGGATCAGGCAGTGGATCCGGTCGCCGTCGGCGATCGCGTCGGACAGGCGCCTGAGGACGACGAGGCCGCCGCCCTCGCCGCGCACGATGCCGTTGGCCCGGCTGTCGAAGGTGAAGCAGCGGCCGTCCGGGGACAGGGCGCCGAACTCGGCGACGGTCAGGGCGCTTTCGGGGACGAGATCGAGGTTGATGCCGCCCGCGAGGGCGAGGCTGGATTCGCCGCTGCGCAGGCTTTCGCAGGCCAGGTGGACGGCGGTGAGGGAAGAGGACTGGCCGCTGTCCACGGTGAGGCTGGGTCCGCGCAGGCCGAGGACGTAGGAGAGGCGGTTGGCGATGATGCCGCGCTGCAGGCCGGTGAGGGTGTGCGGGGTGATGCCCGTGGTGCCCCGGCGGTGGGCCAGCGTGGCGTAGTCGTCCCAGATCGCGCCGACGAAGATGCCCGCGTCGGTGCCGTGCAGCGTGTCGGGGAGGATGCCGGCGTCCTCCAGCGCCTCCCAGCCGAGTTCCAGGGTGATCCGCTGCTGCGGGTCCATCGCCGTGGCCTCGCGCGGGGAGATGCCGAAGAAGGCCGGGTCGAACCGGTCGGTTCCGTCGAGGAAGCCGCCCCACCGGGTGCCCGCGCCGGGCGTGTCCGTGTCCTGGCCGGTGTGTTCCGCCGCGTCCCAGCGGTCGGCGGGGACTTCCCGGATCGCGTCGACGCCGTCGCGCAGGAGGCGGGCGAACGCGTCGGGGCCGGATGCCTGGGGCAGCCGGCAGGCCATGCCGACGACGGCGATGGCCTCGACGGGGGTGTCGGCGGGGGTGTCGGACGTGAGCCGGGCGCGGGCCTGGGAGGAGTTTCGCATAGTGCTGCAAACCTTCGGGGCAGGGCGGTCCAGGAGGAGTGAACGGGTGATCCGTCCCGGCTACGCGGGGTCGGCGAACGCGGCCTTGGTGTAGGCGGTCGCGTAGTCGGTGTGCGCGATGGGCGCGCCGACCAGGTCGTAGGGCACGTCCAGGGCGTCGGCCAGCTCCATGGCGTGCGGGGCGAGGTCGGCGCAGATCCGGTTGAGCAGGCCCGGCAGGGCGCCGGCCTCGTCGGCGGTGAGCAGGCCCTCGGCGAGGTACCAGCCGCTGTGGGCGGAGATCTCGCTCAGCACGTGCAGGGAGCACAGGTCGCGGGCCAGGCGTCCGGCGTCGGCGTCCGGCAGGGCCTCGGTCTCGGTGCGGACGAGGTCGACCAGCAGGCGCAGGGCGTGCGCCTCGGCCATCTGCTCGGCCAGTTCGAAGCGGTCGTTCCAGACGTCGAACTCACCGAGTCCGGCGGCCCGGGCGGCGCCGAGTTCGGTGACGAGCCGTTCGTGCAGGCGCCTCTCCCGGGTGCCGGTCAGCGCCCGCCACCGCGCCGGGTCGCGCAGGTCCTGGGCGGGGGCGGATTCGTCGGCGGGCGGCTCGTAGTCGAAGCCGAGGGCCATGGTCCAGGCCGCGTTGAGGTGGAGGACCTGGGTGCTCAGTCCGGCGGCGTTGAAGGCGTGGGCGAGGCCCTGGTAGTCCAGGAAGCGGTTGCTCGGGCTGAAGCCGAGGACGCCGGAGGCGGCGCGGGTGTCCGCGGTGACCCGTTCGGCGAGCCGGTCGATGGCCGCCTTGAGGGTGAACAGGGTGCGGATCTCGCCGGCGCTGCGTCCGACCGGTTCGGGACCGGAGAAGGACTTCGCGGCCATGGTGGCCACGTAGGCGGCGGACAGGGCACCGAACAGGGTGCGCTGCTGGTTGCGGTAGCGGATGACCGGCATGGGGTCGGCGAACCCGGCGAACGTGCCGTTGGTGTAGCGGGCGTGTGCGTGCCGGACGGCGACGGCGGCGCTGGCCCGGGTGACGGCGGCGAGGCCGACGGCGGCCACCTCCCAGACGTACCGGATCAGCCGGGAGGCCTGCCGGGAGCGCATCGCGGGGTTGCTGAGGGCGTCGGTGAAGGTGCCGTCCTCGGCGATCTGCGCGGAGTCCCGCAGCCAGTACCGGTAGGGGACGCGTACGCCCTGGAAGGAGACGGTCGCCCAGTCGAGGGGGAGGATCGGGGCCGAGTCCTGCGGTTCGATCACCACGCCCGGGCAGGGGCCGGTGGTGTCGCTGAGCGGTACGACGAAGCAGAACAGCCCGTGGTCCTGCCCGTCGACGACGAGCTTGGCGGTGACGATTCCGGTCCGGGCGAGACCCGGACAGGCCACGCTCGGCGGGTACTTGACGGCCTCGGGGCCGGGGGTGGTGAGGACGAACTCGCGGGTGGCCGGGTCGTAGACGGCCTCGGTGCGCACGGCGGCGTTGCTGTTGCCGTGGCCGAGTTCGGTCATCAGCAGGGCGCCCACGGCCTCGGTGGACGCCAGCTGGGCCAGGACGTCGTCGAGGTCGTCGCGGCCCGCGCCGAACTCCAGAACGGCGCCGACCGTGGTGCAATGGTGCAAAAAGAAGGCGTAGAAGAGGGAGGGGTCGGCGAGGGCGACCCATTCCAGCACCGGGAAGAGCACGTCGCGCTGCTGGAGCAGGGGGGTGCTGGTGTCCAGCCGGTCGCTGATGTGCCGCAGCCGCTGGTAGGTGAGCGAGTGGCGGTCCGCGTCCGCCAGGCCGGACGGTCTGGCGAAGAGCTCCGGCGAGAAGATCTTCTTCAGCCGCGGCAGCGTCTCACGGTAGGAGTCGCCGTGCACGAGGGAGGAGAGGGCGTCGCGCAAAATGCCGGATTCCATGGTCGGATTCCCCGTTCCGTCTTCGTCGTCGGTGTGTGAAGCGACGGTGAGCGCGCGTGCGTGAGCCGCCGCGCGCCCGGCAGGCAGCGGTCAGCGCCACGGCGGCCGCGTGAACGCACGCGGCAGCGCTGCGGGCTGCCCGGCAGGCAGATGTGTCCGGTGAGTCGATGGCGGGCAAGCGGAACCGGGGAACGGTCGCCCGTCCCACGGGCTGGAACAGCCGTGCGTGTGCGGGAACTGCTAAGTGAGCGTCAGCTGACTTTCTCTCAGAACACCGTGGAACATGGCGACTTCGCCGTCCGAGGGCAGTTCGCCCCCACGCTGCACGACCTGGGTGGACCGCGCCTTCAGGGCGCCCAGGAGGCCCCGGTGCGGCCGGCCGGCCACGCCATCCTGGTATGCGGTCACGTCCGCCACGTCGACACCGGCGGCGGTCGCCGCCGGAAGAGCCTGACCGGTTGTGCGGAGAGCGGCGGTATCCCCGCCCGTTGAGCCCCCCGCGACCATCAGGTCGTAACTGTTCTCCGCGCCGTCAGGCACGTCCCCGTCCCCCTAACATAAGCCGCTTCGCAACTTCTCGTAACTTATACGCCACGATGCGTAGGCATTCCGCCACGGCTGCTCAATACCTATCACGGGGCCGGATGGGACGCCTCCAGAAATTGCGTGTCGAACATCACTAGCGGCAAACCCCCGGTAGTGTTGGTAGCCTCGGGACACCAACTGCGGCGAAAACAAGGCCGGTTCGAACCGGGTTGCGCGTAGCACCGCAACCGGACAAGGATCATCTCCTTGTGAGCCAACACTTCGATGTCCTTGTTCTAGGAGCGGGCCCGGGCGGCTACACGGCCGCGGTTCGCAGCGCGCAGCTCGGTCTGTCCACCGCGGTGGTGGAAGAGCGGTACTGGGGAGGCGTCTGCCTCAACGTCGGCTGCATCCCCTCCAAAGCCCTGCTGCGCAACGCCGAGATGGTGCAGTTCGTCACGAACGAAGCCAAGGCGTACGGGATCTCCGTGGGCGACGACATCTCCGCGGATTACGGGGTCGCCCACCAGCGCAGCCGCAAGGTCGCCGACGGCCGGGTCAAGGGCGTTCACTATCTGATGAAGAAGAACGCTATCACCCAGCTCGAGGGGCGGGGCGCCTTCACCGACGACCACACCCTGACGGTGACCCACCCGGACGGGCACACGGAGACGGTGACTTTCGGCCATTGCATCATCGCGGCCGGCGCCACCCCTCGACTGCTGCCCGGCACCGCCCTGTCCGACCGCGTGGTCACGTACGAGAGCCAGATCCTGAGCGAGACGCTGCCGGGCAGCATCGTCATCGCCGGCGCCGGCGCCATCGGTGTGGAATTCGCCTACGTGCTGCGCAGCTACGGCGTGGACGTCACCATCGTCGAGTTCCTCGACCGCATGGTTCCGCTGGAGGACGAGGAGATCTCCAAGGAGCTCGCGAAGCACTACCGCAAGCTCGGCATCGAGGTCCTCACGGGCACCGCCGTCGAGACCATCGACGATTCGGGCCCGCGCGTCCTCGTGACCGTCAACAAGGGCGGCGAGCGACGGGTCCTGGAGACCGACAAGGTGCTCCAGGCCATCGGCTTCGCCCCGAACGTCCAGGGCTACGGCCTGGAGAACACCGGGGTCCGCCTGACCGACCGCGGCGCCATCGACGTAGACGGGCGCTGCCGCACCAATGTGCCGCACATCTTCGCGATCGGGGACGTCACCGCCAAGCTGATGCTGGCGCACGCCGCCGAGTCCATGGGCGTCGTGGCCGCCGAGACCATCGCCGACGCGGAGACCATGGAGCTGGACTACACCATGATCCCGCGGGCCACCTACTGCCAGCCGCAGGTGGCCAGTTTCGGCTGGACGGAGGCCCAGGCGCGCGAGCGCGGGTTCGACGTCCAGGTGGCCAAGTTCCCCTTCACCGCCAACGGCAAGGCGCACGGCCTGGGGCACCCCGTGGGCTTCGTCAAGGTCATCAGCGACGGTACGCACGGCGAACTCCTCGGCGCCCACCTCATCGGCCCCGAGGTCACCGAGCTGCTTCCGGAACTGACCCTGGCCCAGCAGTGGGACCTGACGGTCCACGAGGTCGCCCGCAACGTCCACGCGCACCCCACGCTCGGCGAAGCGGTCAAGGAGGCCATCCACGGCCTGGCCGGGCACATGATCAACATGTAACCGGGACGGAGGGGCGGCCGTTCCCCTTCACGAGGACGCGCCGCCCGCCCCCATCACCCCGGCCCATTTGGCCGGATCTCGCCCTACCGACGGCGCCCGCGGAATCACCCCGGGCGCCTTCCGGGTGCGGCCCGACGGGGTCCGCCGGCCCGTGCAGACCACCGGCCGCACCCTCTCGGAGGCGGCACCGAACGGCACCCCGCCCACCCTGAAGGCCCCGCCCGCGTGGGCAGGCGGCCGGCGTCGCGTCAGCGGTCCTCGGCCGTCACGTCGTCATGCTCGGGGTCGCTCGGCCCCAGCCGCACACAGCACTCCCCCGGCTCGGGGGCCAGAACGGCCTGCACCCCGTTGACCTCCAGCCCCTGGAGGTACCCGGAGAGGAAGGCCTGGTTCATGCCGCACACCAGCTCCGTGGCCTTCGCGGCCAGCGGGTGGAAGGGGCAGTTGCGCAGCCGGAGCCGGGTCGGGGTCTCCCGGACGGGTTCGTAACCGTACCGGTCCAGCAGCCGCTCGCACGCGGTCAGCCCGCGCTCGGGGCCCAGGCGCCCGGGACGGGTCTCGTCCCGCGCGGCCTCGCCCAGCTGCCGGCCGCGCTGTCCGGCGGTCCGCATCGCCGCCTGGGCTGCGCTTTCACCGGCGCCCTCGGTGAGGACGGCGTCCAGGAGCAGGTCGGCCAGGAGTTCGTGGCGACGGTCCGGGATGCTCACGGTGATCTGCGCGTCGGTGGGCTCGTACACCTTGGGCTGCCTGCCGACCTTGCGGATCCCCCCCGGCGTTTCGTAGCGCGCCCGCAGCAGGCCGGCGTCCACGAGCTTGTCGAGGTGGAAGGCGGCGAGCTTGCGGGAGATACCGACGCTGGCGGCGGCCTCGTCCCGGGTGACCGCGCGACGGGCACGCCGGATGAACGTGAACATGCGCCGCCGCGAGTCCTCGCTCAGAACGCTGACGGAGTCGATGGCGCTGTCGGCCGCGTCGGCCTGCGCGCTCGGATCGGAAGCCACACGACCACGGTAGCTCCCATCCACGTGGGCACAAGTGTTCTTCGCCCGTCGTGGGCTGCGCGTCTTGACGCCCCCGCACAATAAGACCAAGATTTGTTGGTGAAACTAGTGGAGGTTGCGATGACCAGTGAGTCACAGCTTCAGGCGAAGCGCCCGGTCAGCGCCTCGCTCGCCGGCCCGTACGGCCACCCGTTCCACCCGATCCTGGTGACCGTGCCGATCGGCGCCTGGGTGACCAGCCTGGTGTTCGACATCGCATCCCACGTCGTGCACCGTCCGGGCTTCCTGACCCAGTCCTCGGAGTGGCTGATCGCGGTCGGCGTGATCGGCGCCGTGCTGGCAGCCACGGTCGGATTCCTCGACCTGTTCGCGATTGCGGCCGGCACCCCGGCCTATCGCACCGCCCTGGTCCACATGACGCTGAACCTCCTGGTGACCGCCGCCTACGTCGTCAACTTCCTGTGGCGCCAGAGCGACTACACCGGCGGCGGAAGCGTCGGCATCGGCAGGCTCGCCCTGTCCGCGCTCGGCATCGTGGTCCTCGCGATCTCGGGATTCCTGGGCGGCAAGCTCGCCTACCGCTACGGCGTGCGCGTCGCCGACGAGAACACCCAGGCCGAGGGATACACGCCCGGCCGCGACCGGAGCGGCACCCGCCCGGCCGTGTGACCCGGCCTCCCACCCACCCTGACGGCCGGTGCCCGCCGGCCGCTCTCCCCCACCCGTCCCCCTCGGGAGTTCCCCCATGGACATCGCCGCACTGATCACCTGGGTGATCACCGCCCTCGGCGGTTTCTACATGCTCGGCACCTGGATCCAACGCGGCGGAATCCGCCAGCAGCAGACCGGCACCAGCCGCCTGCCCGCACCCGTCGTCTTCGGCCATTTCGCCCTGGCCGCGATCGGACTGGTGGTGTGGATCAGCTACGTCGTGGCGGACAGGAGCGCCCTGGCCTGGACCGCGTTCGGGCTGCTGCTGCCGGTCGCACTGCTGGGCTTCGTGATGCTGGCCCGCTGGATCCCCGTCCACCGCGACCGCACCACGGCCGGGGCCGCCGCGGGCCCTGGGGCGGAAGGCACCGTCCCCGCCGAGCGGCACTTCCCGGTGCCGGTCGTACTGGCCCACGGTCTGCTCGCCGTGGCCACCCTCGTCCTGGTCCTGCTCACCGCTCTCGGCATCGGGGGCAGCTGACATGACGGAGCACCTGAACAGCACCACCGCCCGAATGGAACCCCTCGTCGAGGAAGAGGCGACACCCGGGCGGCCCGCCCTGCGGGTCGTCCACGAAGCCGACGGGATCGACCTGGCCGCCGCGGAGGCCGCGGCCGGCCGGTTCCTCACCGCGCTCGGCATCTCCACCACCTCGGAGAGCCTGCGCGGCACACCGGGCCGGATGGCCCGCGCCTACGCCGAACTCTTCACCCCGCGCCCCTTCGACCTGACCACCTTCCCCAACGACGAGGGCTACGACGAACTCGTGCTGGCCCGCCGCATACCGGTCCGGTCGGTGTGCGAGCACCATCTGCTGCCGTTCGTGGGCACGGCGCACGTCGGCTATCTGCCGGGCGCCCGCATCCTGGGCCTGTCCAAACTGGCCCGCGTCGTCGAGCACTTCGCCTGCCGCCCGCAGGTGCAGGAGCGCCTGACCAAGCAGGTCGCCGACTGGCTCCAGACCCATCTGGAGCCCAAGGGCGTCGGCGTGGTGATCGAGGCGGAGCACTGCTGCATGACCCTGCGTGGTGTCCAGGCGACCGGATCCAGCACCATGACCTCCACGCTGCTCGGCCTGCTGCGCTCCGACGCCCGCTCCCGCAGCGAATTCCTCGGCCTGACGGGAGCGGCGTCCTGACCACGAGACCGGGCTGACCGGGTACGGGCCTCGGTATCCGACGGCCTTCCGTCTCCGGTACGGACTTCGGTGCCCGGCAGGGACTCCCGTGCCCGGTACGGACTTCGGTGCCCGGTACGGACTTCGGTGCCCGGTACGGACTTCGGTGCCCGGCAGTGGCTTCGGTGCCCGGCAGTGGCTTCCGTGCCCGGTGCGGACTTCCGTGACCGGTACGGACTTCGGTGCCCGGTACGGACTACCGTGCCCGGTGCGGACTTCCGTGCCCGGTACGAGGCGGCGGTCCCGGCTCCGCACGGCAGAGCCTCCGCCCGCGCCCTCGGCTCCCGAGCCGCACACAGCGCAGTCCACTCGACGACGCGACAGCGACATCTCCGATCCAGAAGCCGCGTCCGTCAGGACCGGGGTGCCGCGGCTCCTCGGATGCGCGCCTTCAGGAAACAGCGTCGCCCCGGTCCGCACCCTCGCCGCCTCGATCCACAGCCTCGTCGCTCCGGTCTTCAGCCTCGTCTCCTCGGTCTTCGGCAGACCGCTCGTCGAGGACCGCGACGAAGGCCGAGGCGACGAGGGCGACGGCGCGGTCGTCGTCGTGGGTCAGCCGGCGCAGGACCTCCCGCGCGGTGGACCCCGGCAGCTCGATCAGCGCCTGGGCCAGGCGCATCCGAGTCGCGGAGTCCGCGCCGGGCGCGTCGAGTTCGCCGGCCAGTGCGGTGACGATCCGGTCCGCGCACCCGGAGTCCCGGTCCCGGGACAGCGTTCCCAGGGCTTCGGCCGCGTCGACGTCGTTGGAGCCCTCGACCACCATGCGGACGAGTGTCGGCACGGCCGCGGTCACGCCACGCCTGCCCAACGCCAGAGCAGCGTGCCTGCGCACCGTGGCGTCCGGGTCCCCGAGCGCGTCCGCGAGCACCTCGGTCGCACCCGGGGCCCCGGACATCCCGGCGATCGCCAGCACCGCGCGCCGTCTGATGTCGACGTCGTCCGCGTACATGCCGGCGGCCAGGGCCGCCACGCCGTCGCCGCCCGCTCGGGCGAGCGCCCAGCGGAGGGCGCCCGTGACGTTGAGGTCGGCTTCGGACAGGATCGCCCCGGCCAGCAGCTCCGCGGGAACCGGCACGCCCTCCGTCCGGGCCAGGAGGGCCTGCTGCCTGCGGGCGGCGCTGGGCGAGCCGAGGCCCTGCATGAGTTCGACGACGCGCAGGACGTCCTGCCAGCCGGCGGGCGCCGACGCATCGATCGCGCGGAGCCGCTCGAGCAGTTCCCGCTCCCGCTCCAGGCGGTCTTCCGTCCACCGGATGAGGTCGCTGACCAGGTCGGACGGCGTGAAGTCCGGGTCCTCCAGCGCGCGTCCGATCTGTTTGAGCGAGAGTCCGAGGGACCGCAGGCTCTCCACGTGGAAGATCCGGCGGACGTCTTCGGCGGAGTACTCGCGGTAGCCGCCGACGGTGCGACCGGTCGGCCGCACCAGCCCGAGGGCCTCGTAGTGCCGGAGCATCCGGGGGCTCACCCCCGACCGGCGGGCCACTTCACCGATCAGCACTCCACGGTCTCCACAGCATCACCGGTCCCCGCTGCGTCAACCATCTCCACAGGCTCCCCAGGCTCCCCAGACTCGGCAGGCTCAACGGCCTCCATGGTCCCGGCGACTCCCGCCGCGGCCGCGGCGGCGGCAGCGGCAGCGGCGGCGGTCTCGGACGCGGACGCGGCGGCGGGCGCGGCGGCGGTCTCGGCCTCGGACGCGGCGGCGGTCGCAGTGGCGGTCTCGGCTCGCTCCGGGCCGAGTGCGACGACTCGCTTCGCCTCCTCGACAGCCTCGTCGAAACCGGTCTCCGGATTTCGCCGGAGCAGCTCGGTGGCCGTCGCGTGCATGGCCACCGCCGGGTCGGGACTCGCCGCAGCCCGCTCCAACGCGGGCCCGGTCACGTCGCCGAGGTCGACCAGCGCCCGGCTCAGGCTCAGCCGCACACCGCGGTCTCCGCGTCCGAGCTGCATGACCAGTTCGTCGACCAACTCGTCGACAAGGCCCTCCGTCCCGTCCTCGGGCACGAGGACGACCGCGACGCGCCATGCGGTCCGCGCGACCTCGTCGTCGGCGTCGCGCAGCAGGGACCCGGTGATCCAGGCCCACGCGCTCCGGTCGCCGATCTTGGAGAGCGTGTGCAGCGCCTGGCTGCGGGCCTGCGCCCGCTCGGAGGCGAGTTCCCGCCGCAGCCGGGGCAGGGTGATCTCCGGCGAGAGCCGGGTCAGCGCCCAGGACAGCATGTCCCGCACGAAGAAGTCCGGCTCGACCGCGCACCGCTCGACGAGCGTCTCCAGGAAGCCGGGATCGGGGTCCGAGCCGACCGCCAGGGCGGCGTGCAGCCGGACAGACGCGTCCTCGGCGCTCAGCGCGTGGGCCAGGCGGGCGTGCTTCGGGGTTCCGTTTGCCGTGTTGATCGGGACCACCTCCTGCGCCCAGGGGACACCTTGTCACGGTGTCAAGGTCAAGCCCGCGACCAGCGGCCCAGAAGACCCACCGCCCCAGCCCGCGGCCCGGAGGCGCCGAGCAGGTGTACGGCGACCGCGGAGTCGTCGGCCGGCGGGGCCCGCCGGGCGGTGTGCGGTCAGGCCCGCGCCGGCTGGTTCTTCACGTGCCGGCCGACTTCGCGCGAGACGATCTTGAAGCAGGAGTGCTCGTCGAGGGCGGTGTCCACGAGCACGCCGTCGAATTTGCTGCGGACGATCTCGAAGGCGTCGATCCGCGCGTTGAAGAGCAGGGGGTCGACGAAGTCGTCGCGCTCCGCCTCGCGCGAGTTGATCCGCTTGCGGGCCTCGATGAAGCTCACCCGGGTGAAGAACGCCACATGCGGCGTGGGGAACTCGGAGATGATGTCCGAGACGACCCGCCACTGCGTGGGTGTGAGCCCGCTGGAGGAGATGACGGCCTCGCACAGCGCCGAGTACAGATAACGGTCGACGATGACCGCGTACCCCGCGTCGAGCAGCGGCAGGATCTTGGTCCTGATGGTGTTGAGCCGGTCCCCGGTCACCGCCAGGAACATGGAGAAGATGTCGACCCGGCCCTCGGGCTCCGCCGTCAGCGGATCCTTCTTGTACTCCGTGAAGAGGCGGAGCTTCTTGCACTCGTTGCTGGGCAGCTTGAAGACGCGGACCCGGTAGCCGTTCCTGCGCAGGGTCCCCTTGAGGCGCCTGATGCTCGTGGTCTTCCCGGACCCGTCGACGCCGGAGAAGCTGACGAGTACGCCCCGCTCGGGCTTGGGACCGGTCGCGAGGGGAACGGGGATGTCGATCACTTGGCGCTCCGGGTGATGAGTTCCGTGACGAATTGCATGTTTCGCTGCGGGTTGAAGAGCAGACCTTCGGACGAGTCGGGCCGGTTGGCCTTGAAAGAGGGCCCCATTCGCCGGATCAGGTCTATGAGTCTCAGGAACCGCGCGTCCTGGAGCAGTTCATCGTGGAGTTCGGGGCGGAAGAAGGAGTAGTACGTGAAGTCGTTCGAGTAGAGGGGCAGACTGCCCCCGTACACCTCGGGCGTGATCTTGAAGGGCACACTGCGCAGCGGGTTTCCGGGCCAGATGGTCCCCGGCTCCCGGTCGTGCGCCGCGTCCGTGATGTGACCTCCGGTCAGCACCCGGGCGATGTTCGACTTACGGAACATCTCGGGGTCGCGGCCGCGGTCGGGCAGCGCAGCGATCAGCCCGTCCACGCCCGGCGCCGTCCTGATCCCGTTGATGCTGTTCGCGATGACCGAGGTCTGGTGGTCGCTGGTGAACACTCCGTCGAGGTGCGGCGGGAGGTTGAACCTGGCGTACTTGACCTCGGAGAGCGACTGCACCATGGAGATGCCGGCCTGATGCCCCGCGACGAAAGGACCGTGGATGTTCAGGCCGTTGTAGGTGAAGGCCGAGTTGATCATGAATGGGAAGGAGAGGACCCGGCCCGATTCCCGGATCGGAGCCAGCCGCACATCGATCGACGCGTACCGGAGGTCGACCTCCTTCGGATCGAACCCGGCCTCCTCGAGCTTGGTGAACGCCCAGTCGAAGAACTCCGGCTTCACGTAGTCGCGTTCGATCAGGCGCGGAAGTCCGGTCGGAGGCTCCTGGTAGAGGTAATCACTCAAGCTGGGACTCTGCAGGTATTCCTCCCGGAGGTCCTGGTCCAAATATCGCACGTTGACATCAATGACTGCCTTTGGCACGGCTACCTCCTCTTCGGGCGGAATGAAGCGTTTCGTAGGGGTTATGCGGTCCAGTCGAGACCGAGGTCCACCGCGCGCGCCGAGTGGGTCAGCGCACCGATGCTCACGATGTCGACGCCGAGTGCGGAGATATCCCTGATCCGCTCCCGCGAGACGGAGCCCGAGACCTCGATGACGGCCCGCCCGCTGGTGAACTCCACGGCGGTGGCGATCTGTTCGTTGGTGAAGTTGTCGAGGATCACGATGTCGACCCCGACCTCGATCGCCTCGCGCAGCTGCTCCAGGGTGTCGACCTCGCAGGTGATGCGGGTCGCGTGGGTGGCGACCGCCCGGGAACGGGTCACCGCGGCGGTGATGCCTCCGGCAGCCGCTACGTGGTTGTCCTTGATCAGCACCGCCGCGCCGAGGTCGGACCGGTGGCTGTACCCGCCGCCGCACCGGACCGCGTAGCGCTCGACGGCCCGCAGACCCGGAGTGGTCTTGCGGGTGTCGGTGATCCGGGTGCCGGAGCCGGGGGTCAGGGCGTCGACGAACGACCGGGTCAGGGTTGCCACACCGCTCATCCGCTGGGCGAAGTTGAGGGCCAGGCGCTCGCCCTTCAGAAGCGACTGGGCGGGTCCTGCCAGGGAGACGGCGGCCTTGCCCGCCGTGAGCAGTTCACCCTCCCGGCACAGCTGCTCGACCTGGACGCGCGGGTCGAGCTGGGCGAAGACCTCCCGTACCAGGGCCCCGCCGCAGAAGACGAGGTCCTCCCGGGCCGCCATGAGCGCCCGGCCTTCGGCCTCGGGGGGGACGCATGCGTCCGTGGTCGTGTCGCCCCGGCCGAGGTCCTCGATCAGGCAGCGGGAGACGAGCTCACGGATGACGGGCAGTTCGAGCATGTTTTTTCCATTTCTCACGGTGGAGGAGCGGGAGCCTTCGAGGAGTTCGGTCTCAGGTCCCCAGCAGGAGGACGTCGGGCACCGCACGGTCGGGCAGCGCGATGCGGAGCAGGCCGTAGCCGATCCCCGCCGCGCCGTTCATCAGGCCCGGCACCCAGAGGCGGTGCGGAACGCCCGTGCGTACGTCGCCTGCGAGGACGCGGTGTGCCACTCCGGTCACCGCCTGGCGGGCCTCTTCGACCAGGGCCTGGTCGCCGGAGCTCTCACCGGCGGTGAGCAGGGCGTGCGCCAGACCGAGGGTGCCGTGGCACAGCGAGTCGTTGCCGACCCCGGCCCGCAGGCCCTCCCGTACGGCGGAGAGCTCCGGCCGGCCGGCCGGCCCGCCCATCCTCGCGGTGGCCAGCAGAGTACCGGCGGAACCCCGGCACCAGGCGTTGACGCCCGTACCGGTACCGGCCGCCGAGCGGTCGTTCTCGGCCAGGGCGCGCGAGGCGGCCGCGGCGTAGCGGGGCTCACCTGTCAGGTCCCCGATCGCGGACAACGCGTAGGCCCGGCCCGCCTGTCCGTGCCCGAATCCGTGGACACCTTCGCGCGTCGGAGCGTGGTCCAGGAGGATCTCGCCCGCCCGGCGCACGGCGGCGCGCGTCGACTCGTCGGGCCGGGCCGCGTAGAGGGAGATCAACGCGAGCGCGGTTCCGGCCGCGCCGCCCACGATGTCGAAGGTCTCGTCATCCTCGAGGTTCTGCCGTACGGCGGGCACCAGGGAGCGGGCCGCGTCGAGGAGTGCGGGTTCCTCCCACAGCCGTCCGACCCGGTCGAGGAGCAGCAGCACGCCGCACAGGTCCTCGTATCCGCCGACGGGCATTCCGCGGAGGTCTTCCGGTTCGGGCATGCCGTCGGGGTCCGCCAGGGCCTCCACGACATCGCGCGCCAGCCGCTCGTAGCGGTTGACGCCGGTGGCGGCGGCGAGTTCCGCGAGGAACAGGGCGATTCCGGTCACGCCCGAGTAGAGCCCGAGCCCGCTGGCCCCCACCACCCAGTACCGGTCGCCGACCAGGTTGAGGTTGGCCCACTCCACCACGCCGTCCCCGCCGTGCCGGACGGACGCGAGCAGCTGGTCCCCGATGCGGAGAGCGGCGGCGAGCGCCGTACCGGGGTCCGTGTCCTGCCGGAGGTGCCGGCCGGCCGCTACGCCGCCCTCCCGGGCGGGCCCCTCCGCCTGCGCGGGCCCGTCCTCCTGTGCGTGTCCGCCGAGCTCGCGGGTGGCGAGGGAGGCGTGTATGAACCACAGCTGGTCCCGCAGGTGTTCCTCGCTCAGGGCCGCCAGCCGACGCCGCGCGGTATCCAGTCCGCTCTGCCGGAAGAAGCCCTTCGCGACGATGACGCCGTCGTCGTCGAAGAGCGCCGTGCCGGAGGGCTTGGCGGTGAAGACGGGAACGTCACCGCGGGCCAACTGGGCGAGTTCGCTCGCCAGGACCGCCGCGTCGCCCTCCGCGTCAGGGTCCAGCGCCTCCATGAGGTACGCGCGGTCGAGACCGTCCCCCAGCAGGTCCGGGTGCCAAGCCTCCTCCAGTACCGCTCTGTAGGTGGAGGTGTTGCGCAGGACGGTGCGTACGTCGTCGTCGGCGAAGGCCTCCAGCTCGCGGAGCAGGTCCTCGCGTCCGGCGAGCAGCAGCCGGTAGCAGTCTTCGAAGCCCTCGATCAGCCCGGGGAGCATCGCCGACGGGTCGGCGGGCCGGCCGTCCAGGACGGGGCGGTTGCCCGACTCCGGTACGGGGCGCCGCTCGCGTGCGACCCGCACCCGGTCGGTGCCGCTGTCGGCCAGGACGACGTCGGGCCGGATCTCGTACTCGCCGGGGGCGGCGCCGCCCGCCATGGCGCTGATCTCCATGGCGTACACGCCGGTCCCGTCGCCCTTCACCACGCGCTGCGGGAGCAGCCCCACGGCGAGGACCGAGGCGCGCAGCAGCATGTCCATGGGGTCGGGGTCGGCTTCGGCCGGGGTCGCGGGCTCGGTGTGGAACATCGCTTCCAGGTCGATGAACGCGGGGTGCTCGCCCGCCGCGATCAGGTTCTCCAGGTGCATGTCGTAGCAGCCCAGGACGTGGAAGAGCGCGAGATGGGCGCCCAGCCGCCAGGCAAACCTGCCCAGAGCGTCCGCGTCGGCGCAGGGCGCGGCGGTGACGAAGGCGCTCCAGCCGTAGTCCGGGCGTTCCAGGAGGTCGGCGGTCCCCAAGGGGTGGCGGGGGGCACGGTCGTTGATCCAGCACAGGAGCCGGTTCACGTGCGTGTCCACCGCCAGGCTCCGCGGCTTGTAGACCAGCCGGGATCCGTCGCGGAAGGCCAGGATCGCCACCGTGCGCCCGCCGCGGTGGGCGTCGCCGGCGCCGAACGTGATGTCCGCCAGGTCCTTGAGGCCCTCGCCGGATATCGCGAAGCGCTCGCGCAGCTCGGGGAAGTCGGCGATCAGGCGCTCGGCGAATTCCGCCCGGACGTCGACCCACTGCCGTACGTGGCCGACCAGGCCGCGGGCCAGCACGGGGTGTGCGGCCAGGAGGTCCAAGGCCCGCTCGGGGTCCCGCAGGCTCTCGCCGAACGCCTCGTACCGGGCTTCGGGGTCCGCACCGTGGAGCCGGCCCTCCAGCCGGGCGGCGTTGATCTCGAGCACCAGCGTCCGCTGGACCATGGTGCGCAAGGTGTCGGTGTCGGGGGCGAACAGCGGGTGGGTGTCCGGCAGTCCGCCCGCCGCGCCGAGGCGGCCGCGCAGTTGCTCCCGCGCCCACGCCGCCAACGGGCCCAGCCAGTCCAGCGGTACGTCGACATCCTCCGAGTGGGCGGGGAGCGCGGGGAGGGCCGAGCCGGCGAACCGCTGCCAGGCATCGACGAGGACGGGTACCCAGTCCGGCGCGCCGGGGAGCCGCAGCTTCAGCTCCTGCGGGGACTCCGCGGCCAGCAGGGCGAGTTGGCCAGGGGCGAGGTCCCACCGGGCGCCGAGTGCGTCCGGCTGTACGCGCAGCCCGGGGACGAGCAGCCCTTCCTGCCACAGGCGGACTCGTGCCGTCCCGCGCTTGAGCTCCTCGGGGTCCGGTTCAAAACCCCCGGCCGTGCGGCGCTCCGCGGGGGTGAGCCCCGCCCACCAGCGCGCGTCGTCGAGGAATTCGTCCAGCACCGTCTCGCCTCTCGTTCTGTTCCCGCTATTCCCGGTCCAGGCCCGGTACCTCGATGTCGCCCGCCGGATGCGGAGGCAGTGCGGCTCGTGCAAGGTCGCCCAGAGCGGCTCGGAACAGCGGATCCCGCCAGGCTCTGATCACTTCGGCGGCCGTCGGTTCAGACACGGACGGCGCCGTACTGGACCAGTTCGGCCAGGACTTCGATCGTGTCCTCGACGGCGGTCTCGACGTCGATCCCGTATTCCCGGGCGAGGAGTTCACCGATGCCGCCCACGGTGAGCACCCCGTCGATCCGCTTCCAGATGAACGCCGTCGTCTCCGCCAGCTCGAAGGCCTGCTCGGGGACCGCGACCACCAAGGTGCCGCGGATCTTGCGCACCCGGATGTCGGGGCGGACAGACGGGATGGACTCGGCCGTCACCGGACTCGCTGTGCTCATCAGATGTCCACTTCCATGGTGATGCCGCGGCAGACCGAGAGCACCTCGTTGATCCAGGCCGCGGGATCCGCGGGGTCCAGCGAGCGCATCGTCTCCAGGGCCCAGTACTTGTCGTAAGGCAGCACGTCGGGGGCGACGGCCCGGAGCCTTCGGGCCCGCCACTTCTCGCCCGGCCCGCACTCGCCTTCCGAGGCCAGGAGCGCGTCGACCGTGTAGTGGAACGCGGCCCGTGCGGAGAGCACGGCGCTGTCCACGTCTCCGGCCTCCAGCTGGCCCACCGCGTCCTCGACGCGGGAGTCGGCCATGTTCAGGATGCGTGTCGCGAGGATGGAGCGGAACGCGGATTCCTCCACCTGGACGCGCCAGTGCGACAGCAGCTCCTGTCCGCCCGCCGCCGCGCCGAAGGTGAGGCGGTCCAGCAACTGGACCTCGCGCAGCGTGAGTTCCTCGGCGCCCTGCTCGAAGGCCTGCCAGGTGACCTTGGCGAGGACCTGCTCCACCTGGCCGCGCGTCCAGTACCGGATGTCCCAGCGCATCGCGCCGACGAAGGCTTCCTCCCCCAGCACGACGGCGGGTACGAGCGGTACGGGATGGTGCGAGACGCCCTCACCCGTCCACGGCTCCTCGGAGATCACGTAGAGATCCACGTCACTGGAGGCGTTGCCCCAGCCCCGGACCAGTGAACCCGCCTCGAAGACACAGACCCAGGACTCGGGCAGCAGGTCCAGCGCGCGCAGTTCCTCCAGCTGGTGCGTGCGGTCCTCAGACACGGTCGGCTCCCTTCGGGGCGGCCTCGACGACGAGTCCGAGGTCGATCACTTCCTCCAGCAGCGGCTTCAGCTCGGCGAGCGTGTGGCCCTCGGCCGCCAGTACCTTCTCCAGCGAGGTCTCTCCGTCCAGCGAGCGCAGCAGCGCGGTCAGGGCGGGTTCCTCGTCCTCGCTGAGCACGAACTCGCACGCCCCGTCGACCAGCAGGTACCAGGTGCCGGGCTGGGCCGGCACGCAGGCGAGCAGGGTGTCGGCCCGCAGCGCGTACACGGCCGCCGGGTCCACCGGGGGCCGCGGCATGGTGAGGTCGCGGATCTGCGCCTCGCTCTCGTCCCAGTCGGAGTACCCGAAGGTCACGGGTTCGGGGGCGGCCCTGAACGCGGCTGCCGGGGGGACGGGAAGGTCCGCGGTCATGCGTTCCAGCAGGCCGAGGTTGACCAGCCGCAGCAGGTGCTCGACGCTGCCGTTCTCGGGATCGCGCTCCAGGCGCCGCAGGCTCTCGCGGACGCCGTCCTGGTGGATGAACTGGCGGGCCCGCTCGGAGGAGAACGCCTCTTCGAGGAGCGCGTCGCCGCCCTGCGCCAGCATGCGGGTGAAGGTGCGGTAGGTGTGGCGCTGTCCCTCGCCGTGGAAGAAGGGGACCTTGGGGCGGTTGATCAGGTCCCCGGGGAGGATGCCGACCATCGCCTCGCGCAGGATCCGCTTGTCCCAGAGCAGGTTCGCGCGGCGGGTGACGGGGATCGACGCGACGAGCTCGACCAGACGGTGGTCGAGGAAGGGCACCCGGGCCTCGACGCTGTTGCCGGCGGCCGTACGGTCCTCGTGCCAGACGTTGTACTGCTGGAGGCTGCGGTACTTCCAGGCGATGAACGCGTCGTAGGGATCGGCGGCGTCGCCGCCCAGACCGGCGTGCGCGGCCTCGTCCGTGAGCAGCGGCACGTCGGACATCTGCCACCAGCTCGCCAACTGCGGCCTGCTGTCCAGGGATTTCCGGCGGGCCAGGGCGCCGATGTTGGCGATGAAGTCGCTCCAGTCGCCTCCTTCGCCGGTGTAGTTGAGGGTATAACCCCCATTGAACTCGTCGGAGGCGGCGCCCAGCAGCATGCCCTTGATCTCGGGGTACCGCAGGCGCGCGTGGCGGTGCAGTTCGTACTTGTAGAACTGCTCCGGGCTGCACAGCGGCGTCTCGGTGAGCCAGAGCAGGTTCTTCCACTCCTCGATCCCCGGTACCCGGTCGGCGTCGAAGAGGATTTGCTCGTTCGGCACGCCGAGCATCCGGGCCGCGCGGTGGCTCCACTCGGCGTCGCCGTTGAGGACGGTCGCTCCCGTGAGCACGCTGAAGGTCCGCAGTCCGCTCTGGCCAGCCAGCGCGGCCACCGCGGAGGAGTCGATTCCGCCGCTGAGGAACAGTCCGAGCTCGGCGTCGGCCATGGCGCAGTCCTGCACGGACCCGGCGAGGAGATCCCGGTAGCGCTCGATGTACTCCTCGTCCGAGGCGTCGGAGTCCGCGGCCGCGCCGGGCAGCGACCAGTAGCGGTGCTCGCGGGTGGCGCCGTCCTTGAGGTCGATCTCCATCACCGTGGCCGCCGGGGCCAGTTCGATGCCCTCGAACCAGGTGTTGACCGGATCGTGGACGAAAGCGGGCGTCGAGCTCATGCCGTAGTCGGCGAGCGCGCCGCTCCAGTCCAGCCGCCTCGGTGTGGCGGGGTCGGTGAAGAGCGCCTTGATCTCGGAGGCGAAGACGATCCGCTCCCGGTTGCGGTGGTAGAAGAGCGGCTTGATGCCGAACCGGTCCCGGCAGAAGAGGAGTTTGTTCTGCTTCCGGTCCCAGAGGACCACGGCGAACATGCCGTTCACCCGGTCGAGGAAGTTCAGGCCGTCGCGCTGGTAGAGGTGCAGCAGCACCTCGCAGTCCGACTGGGTCTTGAAGCGGGCGCCCGGGGGCAAGGACGCGGCCAGCTCGCGGTGGTTGTAGACCTCGCCGTTGGCGATCAGGACGACGGAGCCGTCCTCACTGACCAGCGGTTGACCGCCGCCCACGGGGTCCACCAGGGACAGCCGCGTGAAGGCGAGGCCCACCTGGTCCTCACGCAGCAGCCGCTCGTCGTCCGGGCCGCGGTGGGCAAGCGTGCACGCCAGGTCACGCAGCAGTTCGTCGGCGGCAGGTGTCAACATGCCACCGTCGATCCGGGCAACACCAGCGATTCCACACATGTCATTCACCTTCGTCGCGACCCGAGTAGGAACTCAGAGATAAAGCGGGCACGCGTCACGCCCGACCGGGCGTGACGCGTACTCGGCGAGCTATTTAGCGGGTGGTCACGATGACCGTACCGAAGTCGACCTTCTTGGTCGACGGCTTGATGTACTTCTTCATGTGTATTCACCTCCATCCTTGAATGGAATAGAGGGAGACAGACCTAAGCGGTCGCCGCAGAGCAGCGCAAAGGAAGTGAATTATCCAACGGGAATGCGCCCCCCTTGGTCGCTCCGTTCGGAAACCGAGACGGTCGCCTTCGCCGGCCCTGTGCCGACGTGCCCCCAAACCAGATCTATCCACGTCCCAGACGGGTTTTGACCGGCGACAGCATTGTTACGTCCCGGTAGATCATTCGTCAACCCCCTTTTGTTGCGGGCCTGGTGGCCCCTTGGCAGAGGGTCTCGCGTGGGCGGATTATTTAATTCCGCTTAATTCCGCCACCCGTTACCGACGGTCCCCTATTGGCCCGGCCGGGTGGTGCGGGGAAGCTTACAGAGGGACCATTCGGCGGAATCGGACATACCGTAAATTCAACGGTGCGGGTCGCTGTGTCGCGGCCTCCGGCTGCCCTGTCGAGGCGAAATCCATTCGCCTCGCCGTGGAGGTGTGGTGATACAGTCCCAAGCATGAATCTGCGTAAGTCACGGGCTTCAAGCGGGCCATTGAGCGACAGCAGGTTCCGGGTTCTCTGGTTCGGGCAAACCCTTTCCTATGCCGGCAGTGCCATTTTTCCTGTCGCACTCACCCTAGCGTTGGTGCAGGAAATCGGATCGGCCACCGACCTGGGCCTGGTCCTGGCCGGCGCCGCGGTCGGAGAATCTCTTTCCCTCCTCGTGGGCGGCGTTTGGGCCGACCGGCTGCCCCGGCAGAAGGTGATGATGGCGGCGGACTCGATCCGCTGTGTCGCGCACACCTTCATCGGGCTCCGGATAGTCGGCGGCCACGCCGGTCTCCCCGAACTGATACTCGCGTCCAGCTGCGTGGGAGCGGCCACGGGCTTCTTCCTGCCCGCCTCCAGCGGCCTCGTCCCGGCGACGGTCGCCCCTGAACTCCTGCAGCGGGCGAACGCGGTCATGGCCGTCTCCAGGCGCTCGGCGATGATGCTGGGGCCTGCGGCGGCCACCACCATCGCTCTCACCATCGGACCCGGCTGGGCCATGGTCATCGACGGCGCGACCTTCGCGGTCAACGTCATGATGCTCAGCAGACTGCGCGTCGAGCACGCGGCGACGCCGCGCGAGGGCTTCCTCAAGGAGCTCCGTGAGGGGTGGGGCGAGATCCGTGAACGGACCTGGCTGTGGAGCAACTTCCTTGCCCACGGCTGCTGGAACCTGTCACGGACCGTCTACTTCACCGTCGGAGCGGCGACGGTCATCAGCGGCATCGGCGGCGAGGTGGCCTGGGGCGTCATCGCCCAGGGTGCGACGGTCGGGGCACTCACCGGCGCGCTGGTCTCCCTGCGAGTCCGCACGTCCCGGCCCCTGGTAGTGATCAACATCTGCCTTTCGCTCGGCGCCATACCGCTCGCCCTCATCGCGCTCGGGGCGCACACCGCGCTCATCGCCGTGGGAGCGGGCGTCATGGCCTTCGCCCTCGGCCTGATGGGGACGCTGTGGGACACCGCGGTGCAGCAGCAGATCCCCGCCGACCGGATGTCCCGCGTCTCCGCCTACGAATGGCTGCTGTCCAGCGCGCTCATCCCCCTGGGCATGGCGCTGGCCGGCCCGTTGGCCATGGCCGTCGGGGCCAAGGCGGCGCTCTACGGCGCCGCCGCACTGATGGCCGTGTCCAGTCTGGGAGTGCTGGCCATCCCCGAGGTGCGGCGCCTGGGGCAGACCCACGGCCCGGCCGTCGCCGAAGAGGCCGATCCGATCAGCGCCGGCGTATAGGCCCGGCCATGGAGATGGAGAAGACCACGCACCGCGCGCACCTGCGGCAGGCCCTCACCCTGCTGACCGACGCCGAATCGCCGGCGGCGGCCCAGTACCACAGCAGGTTCACGCTCTGGGACGCGCGCGCCAGCGTGCGCGTGAAGCCGCCGCGCCTGCTGACGCCCTCCGAGCCCGGCCGGCTCTACTTCCCGCCCGAGCTGATGCCGGTCGTCGCGCATCCGCTCGTACGGTCCCGTCCGGACGGGGTGACGGAGCGAATACTCACCCAACGGCTGCACCAGTACCTGTACTTCACCACCGAGCTGGAACAAGTCGCCGTGATGCCGGTGACCATGGACATCAGCCGGGGCCGGAGCGGACTCGACCTGCCGGCCGCCATGCGGGAAGACGCCTTCAAGATCACGACGGATGAGGCCTGGCACGCCCAGTTCTCCGACGACCTGTCCCGCCAGGTGGAGGGGCGGACCGGCTTCGACGCCTGCCTGCCGGACCGCCCGGCGTTCATGGACCGGCTGGACCGCATCCGCGCGGAGATGGACCACGATCTGCGAGGAGCGGCAAACCTCGCCTTCTCCATCGTGAGCGAGACCCTGATCTCCTCCATCCTCTCCGAACTCCCCCGGGACAAGCGGCTGCCGAAAGCGGTCAGGGAGCTGGTCCAGGACCACGCCGAGGACGAGGGGAAGCACCACGCCTACTTCCGCAGCCTCCTCGAATTCTTCTGGCACGCACTCGACGCACGGGCGCGCAGGCGGGTGGGTGCGCTGGTTCCGGAGCTCATCACCGCGTTCCTGGAACCGGACTACCTGGCCATCGCCCTCACCCTCGGGGACGCCGGATTCAGTGCGGAGGAAGCCGAGGAGATCCTCGCCGAGACTCATCCGGCCGACGTGACCAGGGCCGTCATCGGCCGGGCCGCCCGGGCGACCACGCGCTACTTCACGGAAGTCGGAGCACTGGACTCGCCGTCCACGTACGAGGCCTTCGCCTCCGCGGGGCTTCTGGCGGCGGACTGAAGCACCTCCCGGCCTCGCCGCCCGTGACGCCTGCCCACCCCGCACATAATGCACACGCACGAAACCGCGGGTCAGGAGCCCTTCGCGACCGGTTCGAGGATCGCGACGCACTCCACATGAGGCGTCATCGGAAACACGTCACAAGGTGTGTGGACGGGAGAATCTGCAGGTCACAAGGGGTTTTCCTGCCTTGGGCACGGGCTGCGAGGCGGCCGGAGCGTCAAATGAGCGTCATGTCTGACCGACTTTCTCTCCTCCTTCGGCCGGTACACCGGGCTGTCCGCGTCTCTGATCCCCGTGGCCGTCATGTTGCTGCTCGGGCGGCAGGTCAGCTGCTGGAGGCGCAGCGCTCGGCACAGGGCCGCCCCGGACGCGTCCGGGCGAAACCCGGGCGCGATTCGTACGGGCCGACCCGGTGGGCCGGTGATGAGGCTGGACATCAGGACCGACTCGTCGCCGGGTTTCACCTCGTGCACATCGGCGTCCGCCCCCGGACGCCTGCCCGGGTGCGGCTCAGGCGTCGATGATGACGGGGATGATGAGGGGCTTTCGGCGGTGGGTGCGGAACGCCCAGTTCGCGACGGCACGGGCGAGGAGTTGTTCGAGCTGGCGCGCGTCCCCGACACCTTCCTCGGCCGCGGTGGCCAGGGACTTCTCGATGACGGGGACGACGGACTCGAACGTGGCGTCGTCGTGGACGAAGCCCCGGGCCAGGAAGTCGGGGGCCTCGGCGAGGGCGCCGGTGTCCGCGTCGACGATCGCCACCACCGTGACCACGCCTTCGGCGGCGAGGGTGAGGCGGTCCTTGAGGGACGCTTCGGTGGCGCCGCCGACTTCCATACCGTCCACGTAGACGTTGCCGGCGGGGACCTTGCCGGTGATGGATGCGCGTCCGTCGACCAGGTCGACGACGACGCCGTCCTCGGCGATGACGACCCGGTCGGGGTCGACACCGGTACGGATGGCGAGGTCGGCGTTGGCCCGCAGGTGGCGCCATTCGCCGTGCACGGGCATGACGTTGCGGGGTTTGACGATGTTGTAGCAGTAGACGAGTTCGCCGGCGCTGGCGTGCCCGGAGACGTGCACCTTGGCGTTGCCCTTGTGGACCACGTGGGCGCCCCACCGGGTGAGTCCGTTGATCACCCGGTAGATGGCGTTCTCGTTGCCGGGGATGAGGGAGCTGGCGAGCAGGACGGTGTCGTCCTTGCCGATGCGGATCATGTGGTCGCGGTTGGCCATCCGTGACAGCGCGGCCATCGGTTCGCCCTGGGAGCCGGTGCACACCAGCGTGATCTTGTGGTCCGGGAGCTTCTCCAGCTCCTTCGTGCTCACGACCAGACCGGAGGGGACCTTCAGATAGCCCAGGTCACGGGCGATGCCCATGTTGCGTACCATCGACCGGCCGACGAAGGCGACCTTGCGGCCGTGTTGGTGGGCGGCGTCCAGGACCTGCTGGATGCGGTGCACGTGGCTGGCGAAGCTGGAGACGATGACCCGGCGCGGCGCGGTGCGCATCACCTGCTCGATCGCCGGGTTCAGCTCACGCTCGGAGGTGGTGAAGCCGGGTACTTCGGCGTTGGTGGAGTCGGTGAGGAACAGGTCCACGCCCTCCTCGCCGAGGCGGGCGAAGGCGCGCAGATCGGTGATGCGGTCGTCGAGAGGGAACTGGTCCATCTTGAAGTCACCGGTGTGCAGCACCATCCCGGCCCGGGTGCGGATCGCGACCGCGAGACTGTCGGGGATGGAGTGGTTGACCGCCACGAACTCGCAGTCGAAGGGCCCCAAACCGCGCCGGTCGCCCTCCCGCACCCGCACCGTGCGCGGCCGGATACCGTGTTCCTTGAGCTTGGCCTCCAGGAACGCCAGCGTCAGCTTGGAGCCGACGACCGGGATGTCGGACCGCTCGCGCAGCAGGTACGGTACGCCGCCGATGTGGTCCTCGTGGCCGTGGGTCAGGATTACGGCCACGATGTCGTCCAGCCGGTCCCGGATCGAGGTGAAGTCCGGCAGGATCACGTCCACGCCGGGCTGGGTCTCCTCGGGGAACAGCACGCCGCAGTCGACGATGAGCAGCTTGCCCGCGTGCTCGAAGACGGTCATGTTGCGGCCGATCTCACCCAGGCCGCCCAGGGCGATGACCCGCAGCCCTCCTTCGGGAAGGGGCGGGGCGGCTTTCAGCTCGGGGTGCGGATGACTCATACCCTGACGGTACCCGGAGAGCGGGACAGGTGATCCATAACCTCCTCCCGACAGGGTCGGGGCACCACAACGGTGTCCGGGGACGATCTGATGACGCCGGCGGCCGGACAGGGAAGGGAGGGGTCAGGCGGGGTCCAGCCAAGGTGAGCTCAAAAGCCGCCACGAGATGATTTTGGAGTCCAGTACGAAGTAGACCGGCCCCGCGGAGGAGTCCGAGCGGATCTCGCCGGCGCGGATCATCTGGATGACCGCGGCGCGGATGGCGTCGTAAACCGAGTCGGCGACGGCGTGCTGCGGGGCGGTGATCATGTCGGCCTTCACCGTCCAGTGCTCGACCAGAGACTCGATGGCGACGAAGACGGCGTCCTGCTCCTCGGCCTGCCGGTACGCCTCTTCGAAGGCCGCCATGCCCGTCGCAGTCGGGCATGAGGTCGGCGGGGCAGGGAGCCGGCAGCGGCTGCATGAGAACCACCGTGCCAGGCGCGGGACGGCACGGACGTCGACACGGCAGGCGTGTGCCTCGCTGGGCCTGACAGGCCGCCGATGGGCAACCGGCGCGCCGGCCGGGCTCCGGCCCGGGACTGGTGGAACCGTCTTGGACGGAGAAGGACCCCAGCGTGGTGATCGCCGGGGTCCTTGCCCTGCGGGAGTCAGGGGCGCTCGTTTCAGGGTCCGATGGCGGCGTCAGTCGGTGGCGGGCAGGGAGCGTCGTCCGTGTCTTCGCGCCGGCGCCCGGTCAGGCTGAGGTCTTCGACTGCGGCTCGGGGCCTTGTGCGCGCATTTGCTCGTTGATGCGCTGCGCTTCTTCGAGTTGGTCTTCGAGGACGATGATGCGGCAGGCAGCTTCGATGGGGGTGCCCTGGTCGACGAGTTCGCGGGCACGGGCAGCGATACGCAGCTGGTAGCGGGAGTAGCGGCGGTGGCCGCCTTCGGAGCGCAAAGGTGTGATCAGGCGGTGTTCGCCGAGGGCGCGCAGGAAGGCGGGGGTGGTGCCGAGCATGTCGGCGGCCCGGCCCATGGTGTAGGCGGGGTAGTCGTCGTCATCGAGAGGGGTGACGGCGCGGGAACTGCCAGGGGGCATAGACCTCTTCTTCCGGGGGACGCGTCGGGGGGCCCAGGCGCCGTACTGGCACCCGGGCCCCGAGCTTTCAACACCATCTACCGGCGAACTGCGCCGGCCTTGTATGTCCGCAGGGTCCGCCTGGGAGGGCAGACTGCGGGGATCGCGGATGCGTGACCGGGGACCACCTTCCAATCCGGGGCCTGCGGTACCCGGGCGGACTGCTTCCTCGCCCGGGCGATCCTGATGGCGTCTCGCTCCTTACCTTCGGTTACTCGGTGGTACTGCTGGATACCGCGGGTACTACTCACGACCCTCTTGGGCCGTGTCCTGCTCGACCTGCCGGCACGGCAGTTCGTGTCTGCCGTGCCCACTTCGACTTCCTGGGTACGACAAACACAGTAGCCCTGCGACGGACCAATGTCTATTGTCGTCACGACAGGTTTTCTCCCTGGTTAGCGTCTGGAGTTCTTCCGCAGACACATTCGGAAGAGTGCTGTCCGGGTTGCTTCCCGGCTCGGCGACCACATGCTGAGCCTGGGGGCACAAAACCGGGCAGAGCAGGTCCGGCGCACGGATGAGGCCCAGAGCCGCCCGCGGAGCTGCCCGTGGCGGCGCGTCGACCCGCGCGGCGCGTCGACCGCGCTTCTCAGCCCCCTCCCGTGAGCACGGTGGCTCGGGTGGGTTGGCGGGCGGGACGCAGGGTCGGGTAGGCAAGGGCCGGGCATGAACGATCCGCAGACGAGGGTGACCCCGATGAACACAGGGTCCGTCAACGCCACTTCTGCCCTGTTCCTACGCGGCCGTTGCCGACGCACGCGATACCGCACAAGCGTTCATCGAAGACCTGCGGCAACCGACTAATGCCTCGAAGCACGCCCCTGGCTCGCAGCCGCCGCACATGCGCACCCCCGGCCTGTCGTGCGGCACCAGCGGAGCCGTATGCACCCGTCTCGCCCGGTTGCGCCATCGTCCGAGCCGCCCGTGCGGGCGCATAGAATCCGATCCCATGCCGAAGTCTGACGAGCTGCTCGTTGCGATAGCCGCCCTTGTGGAGTCCGGGCAGAGCAATCAGATGTCCCTGACCGTGGTCACCAGTGGTGCTGTCATCACCGGTCGGCTGGCTCCGGAAGCCATGTGGAGGCAGAGGGTGTCGGAGGTGCTGACGGACTCCGCCGACCTGGGCGAGTTCTCCGCCGTCTTCGACAACCCCACGAGGAAGGACGGACCGCCCACGCATCTGCATTTCCACGTCGCCCGGATCCTGCAGGGTACGGTGGGGATCCCGGAGACAGGCGGGATGTACCGCGTCGCGATCGAGGACGTCAGCGCCTGGACCGTGGGCGACTTCAGCTACTCCGACCATTGACTCACCGACCCACGGCACACAGAGGCCCCGCCGGCACGCTTCCGTTCTAGTGGTCGTCGCAACACCCCGGTCCAAGGGGTGTGAAGGGCTTCGAGATCCGGAAGGATCGGCGGCCTCAGGGACTCAGGAGGTCGGACCCTGAGCGGGAGGAACACCTTCGGCTCGTGGATCTTGGAATAGGGAACACGGAAGCCTGCCGGATCATCGGCATCAACCGCCGCACCGGCAAGCGTCGGCTCTACGGCCGGCAGGCATCCGGGAGGTACAGGGTGGCCCCGCCCATCGTGGACACGGGGCGGCCCTGGCAAGCACCCGAACCCCCGGCTCACCCCGAGGAACCCGTCGGCCCGTCGCGCTGCCTCACCGAGGCCGACCGCATCCACATCGCTGACCGGCTCCGGGAGACGGCGTCCGTCCGGGCCATCACGGCCGAGCTCGGCCGCAGTCCCTCGGCCGTAAGCCGGGAGATCGCCGCAACCGCACGCTCATGCCTCGGAACCGCGCGCCCGGAACCGTGTTCCTTGCCCGCGCCGCATCGATCACCGCCGGAGTGCTGCTCTCGACGCGCCTAGCCGCCATCACCACCGCGCAGTCTCCGCCAGTACGCCTGGGCAGCGGGGCGAGCGGTGAAAAGGGCCTCGTCAGCGCTCCGATCGGGGAAGCACCGCCTCGGCGATGCCGCACTCGGAGGCGCAGAGTCTCTGATCAGCGTGGCCAGCCCTGTCCGGTCGCCACCCGACTCGAGTCACGGACCACACAGTCCACCCCCTCACCCACAACCTGACGCACCACCAGAGCGAGCGTCACATGAGCGTCAGAACTGCCTGGCGCGGACCCTGCGAAGACCGAGAGCACCACGCGCCCACGTTCCCCTTACTGATCGAAGCCGCAGGTCAGGAGCCCTTCGCGACCGGTTCGAGGATCGCGACGCACTCGACGTGGTGCGTCATCGGGAACAGGTCGAACGCTCGCAGCGTCCGCACCCGGTACCCGGCCTCCCGGAAGTAGCCCAGGTCCCGGGCCAGTGCGGCGGGGTCGCAGGCGACGTAGGCGATGCGGCGGGCGCCGAGGGAGGAGAGGTGGTCGACCGTCCGACGGCCGGCGCCGGCCCGCGGCGGGTCGAGGACGATCAGATCGACGTCCGTGATGCCGGTGCGCGGCAGGACCGACTCGACCTTGCCCTGCTCGATCCGCACCCGCGGGAAGTCGGCCAGGTTGTGCCGCGCGTCCTCCACCGCCCGCTTGCCGGACTCGATGCCGAGGACCGCGCCCTTCTCGCCGAGGCGGTCGGCGAGCGCGCCGGCGAAGAGGCCGACGCCGCAGTAGAGGTCGAGGGCCATCTCGCCCTTGCGGGGCAGCAGGCCCTGCATGACGGCCTTGACGAGGGTGTCGGCCGCCTTCGGGTGGACCTGCCAGAAGCCGCCGCTGCCGACGCGGTAGGTGTGGTCGTCGGCGCGCTCACGCACGAACGCGCGGCCGTGGACGCGGTGGATGCCGCCGTCCTTCTCGTCGACGCGCATCACGGAGACGGGCCGGTCCAGCTCGACGAGCGGCAGCCGTGCGCCCGGCTTCGGCTCCAGGATCACCATGCGGTCCTGGGACCCCGTCGCGGCGATCGCCTCCACGGAGGCCATGCCGGACCAGTCCCGGTCCTCGATGCCGAGTTCGCTGACCCCCGCCGCCGCGATCATGCAGTGGTCGATCGGCTCGACCTCGTGCGAGCGGTGGCGGCGCAGGCCGGCGTTGCCGTCCGCGTCCACCGCGTACTGCACCCGCGTCCGCCACTGGGGCACCTGGCCGGCCGGCAGCTTGTCGCCCTCGGCCGGGACCACGGTGCCGTCCCAGCCGACGTCCTCGGGGGTGAGGCCGGCGAGCCGCCGCAGCTGCTCGGTGATGACGTCGGCCTTCAGCCGGCGCTGGGCGCCCGGCTTGGCGTGCTGCCAGTCGCAGCCGCCGCAGCGGCCGGGGCCGGCGTACGGGCAGGGCGCCTCGATGCGGTCCTTGGCGGCCTGGAGGATCTCCACGGCGTCGGCACGCAGGAAGCGGGCGCCCTCCTCGCCCTCCGTCACCCGGGCCACCACCCGCTCGCCGGGCAGCGCGTGCCGGACGAACAGCACCTGCCCCTCGGACGTACGGGCGATGCAGTGGCCGCCGTGGGCGACGGGGCCGATCTCGACCTCGTACTCCTCGCCCACCAGAGACTTCGTCGGTTCTGCCTGCATGGTGGGGTGACTCCAGATCGAGAAGGGGGGAGACGGGGAAGGACACGGGTACGGCCGCACACCGGTGGGCCGGACAACAGCCCACCAGTCTACGGCCTCCCCGCCGTGCCTCAGTCCTTGGCCGCCGAGGACTCCTTCGGCCGCTCCACCGCCGGGCCCCGCCGGACCGCACCCGGGGCGTTCCACTCCTGCCGCTTGCGGGCCCGCAGCTTGGCCGCCTCGGAGGACTGGAGCTGGTAGGGCACCGACGTCACCATGACGCCCGGCGTGAACAGCAGGCGGCCCTTGAGGCGCAGGGCGCTCTGGTTGTGCAGCAGGTGCTCGTACCAGTGGCCGACCACGTACTCGGGGATGATCACGGAGACCGCGTCGCGCGGCGACTCCTTGCGCAGGCTCTTGACGTACTCGATCACCGGGCGGGTGACCTCCCGGTAGGGCGAGTCGAGGACCTTCAGCGGTACGTCGATCCCGCGCCGCTCCCACTCCTCGCGCAGCGACTTCGTCTCGGCCGGGTCGACGTTGACGGTCAGCGCCTCCAGGGTGTCCGAGCGCATCAGCTTGGCGTAGGCCAGGGCGCGCAGCGTCGGGCGGTGGATCTTGGAGATCAGCACGACGGAGTGGACCCGGGACGGGCGGACCAGGTCGTCGCTGGGCGGGCCCTCCGGCGCGGCGATCTCCTCGGCGACCCGGTCGTAGTGCTTCCGGATCGCGGTCATCGTCGCGTAGAAGATGCACATGCCGAGCAGGGCCACCCAGGCGCCGTGCGTGAACTTGGTGACCAGGACGACGACGAGCACCAGGCCGGTGAAGAAGGCACCGAACGCGTTGATCGCGCGGGAGCGGACCATGTGGCGGCGCTTGGCCGGGTCCTTCTCGACGGCGAGGTGGCGGTTCCAGTGCCGGACCATGCCGGTCTGGCTGAGCGTGAAGGACACGAACACGCCGACGATGTACAGCTGGATCAGGCGGGTGGAGTCCGCGCCGTAGATGACCACGAGCAGGGCCGCGGCGCCCGCGAGCAGCACGATGCCGTTGGAGAAGGCGAGCCGGTCGCCGCGGGTGTGCAGCTGGCGCGGCAGGTAGCGGTCCTGGGCGAGGATCGAGCCGAGCAGCGGGAAGCCGTTGTACGCCGTGTTGGCGGCCAGGAACAGCACCAGGGCGGTGGCGGCGGCCAGCAGGATGAACAGGAAGCTGCCCTTGCCGAAGACCGCCTCGGCGACCTGGGAGATCACCGGGTTCTGGACGTAGCCGGAACCGACCGGGACGCCGTTGTGGATCAGGTCGGTGGCGGGGTGCTCGGCCATGCGGACGTTGGTGGCCATCGCGAGGGCGATGATGCCGCAGAACATGGTGACGGCGAGCAGGCCCATCATGGCGAGCGTGGTCGCCGCGTTCTTCGACTTGGGCTTGCGGAAGGCCGGGACGCCGTTGGAGATGGCCTCGACGCCGGTGAGGGCCGCACAGCCGGAGGAGAAGGCGCGCAGCAGCAGGAAGACGAGCGCGAAGCCCGCGAGGCCCTGGTGCTCGGCCTTGATGTGGTAGTCGGCGGTGGGCGCGTGCATGGTGTCGCCGAGGACCAGGCCCCGGAACGCACCCCACGCGATCATGATGAAGACGCCGCCGACGAACACGTACGTCGGGATCGCGAAGAGCTTGCCGGACTCCTTCACGCCGCGGAGGTTCATCAGCGTCAGCAGCACGATCACGGCGGAGGCGCAGAGCACCTTGTGCTCGACCACGAAGGGGATCGCGGAGCCGAGGTTCTCGATGCCGGAGGCGATGGAGACGGCGACGGTGAGGACGTAGTCCACGAGCAGGGCGCTGGCCACGGTGAGGCCGGCCTTGGGGCCGAGGTTGGTGGTCGCGACCTCGTAGTCGCCGCCACCGCTCGGGTAGGCATGCACGTTCTGCCGGTAGGAGGCGACCACGGTGAACATCAGCACCACGACCGCGACCGCGATCCACGGGCTGAAGTGGTACGCCGACACGCCCGCGATGGACAGGACCAGCAGGACCTCCCCCGGCGCGTAGGCGACGGAGGACAGCGGGTCGGAGGCGAAGACGGGCAGTGCGATGCGCTTCGGCAGCAGCGTTTCACCCAGCCGGTCACTACGCAGTGCGCGCCCGATCAGGATCCGTTTGGGCACGTCGGTCAGTTTGGACACGAGAGAGGATCGTAAGCCTTCGAACTGGCACCCGCCCACCCGGCGTGCGCGATCTGCCTCACGAGTGAAATCGGGGGCGCACGGAACTACGGAATCCGTCGTTCGTGTGCCCTCCATGCCTAGATGGCAAACCCCGCCTGTCTTCGCACTTCGGAGGTTCCATGCCCGCGACCGCGGTGCTGATCGGGGCGGTGCTCGCCCTGACCGGCCTCGGAATCCTGACGCTGTGCAGCGTGCGCAGCATCACTCGCCGTCGGCTCCCGCCGGGCCGGGCACAGGGGTGCCCACCGCCCGGCGCCCGTGTGTAGCTTTGGGCGTCGGTCTGAGACCCTGATGCTGAGCAGTAACTTTTGGACACCGGAAGGACGGTCGTGCACATCGTCATCATGGGCTGCGGAAGAGTGGGATCCGCTCTTGCCCAGACCCTGGAGCAACAGGGCCACACGGTCGCCGTGATCGACCAGGACCCCACCGCCTTCCGCCGGCTGGGCCCGGGATTCGGGGGACGCCGGGTCACCGGGGTCGGCTTCGACCAGGACACCCTGCGCGAGGCGGGCATCGAGGAGGCCGGCGCCTTCGCCGCCGTCTCCAGCGGTGACAACTCCAACATCATCTCCGCGCGCGTGGCCCGTGAGATGTTCGGCGTGGAGAACGTGGCCGCCCGTATCTACGACCCCCGCCGCGCCGAGGTCTACCAGCGCCTGGGCATCCCCACGGTGGCCACGGTCCGCTGGACCGCCGACCAGATGCTGCGCCGCCTGCTGCCCTCCGGGGCCGAGCCGCTGTGGCGCGACCCCACCGGCGGGGTGCAGCTCGCGGAGGTGCACGTCTCCCCGAAGTGGGTCGGCCACAAGATCAGCAAGCTGCAGGAGGAGACGGGCGTCCGGGTGGCGTTCCTGACCCGCCTCGGCGAGGCGATCCTGCCCACCTCCCAGACGGTGCTGCAGGAGGGCGACCTCGTGCACGTGATGATGCGGACGGACGACGTGGAGAAGGTCGAGGCGGCGTTCGCCGGTGGCCCTGAAGAGGAGGGCGGTCACTGATGAGGGTCGCCATTGCCGGGGCCGGTGCGGTCGGCCGCTCGATCGCGGGCGAGCTGCTGGAGAACGGCCACGAGGTCCTGCTGATCGACAAGGCGCCGACCGCCATCTCGGTCGAGCGCGTGCCGCAGGCGGAGTGGCTGCTCGCCGACGCCTGCGAGATCACCTCCCTGGACGAGGCGGCGCTTCAGCGCTGCAACGTCGTGATCGCCGCGACCGGCGACGACAAGGTGAACCTGGTCGTCTCGCTGCTCGCCAAGACGGAGTACGGCGTTCCGCGCGTCGTGGCCCGCGTGAACAACCCCAAGAACGAGTGGCTGTTCAACGAGTCCTGGGGCGTCGACGTGGCCGTCTCCACGCCGCGTCTGATGTCCGCCCTGGTCGAGGAGGCGGTGAGCGTCGGCGACCTGGTCCGGCTGCTGCGCTTCAGCCACGGTGACGCCAACCTCGTCGAGCTGACCCTGCCCGAGGAGTCGGCCCTGGCCGGCACCCAGGTCGGGGACGTGGAGTGGCCGCAGGACACGTCGCTGGTCACGATCATCCGCGGCACCCGTGTGCTGACCCCCTCCAAGGAGGACTCCCTGGAGGCGGGCGACGAGCTGCTCTTCGTGGCGGCGCAGGCCCGGGAGGAACAGCTGGAGGAACTGCTGTCGGTGCGCCGCGAGGAGGCCTGACGGCTGCGGCGGTACGACGGTGAAGGGCGCCCTTGCTGCCAAGGGCGCCCTTCTTTTCGCCGGCCCTGCCGACGCAGGGCCTCCTGCCGGTGTGCTGTCCCGCGGGGGGTCCCGCCGGGGTCTGTCCCGCCGGTGGACTGTCCCGCCGGGGTCTGTCCGGCGGTGGGCTGTCCCGCCGGTGGAACCGGTTACGCCTCCCGGCGGTGCCGGCCGCCCGAGGTCTCGCCGCCCTCCGCGGCCAGCGCCTCCTTGCGCTCCTTCTCGGCCTGCTCCTCCGCCTCCATCTCGGCGAAGACGTCGATGGGCGCCGGAGCCTTGGCCAGGAAGAGCCAGGTCAGCCAGACGGCGAGCAGGAACGGCGGGATCTTCAGAGCGATCAGGACCCAGCCGAGCTGGGTGGTGTCGGCCCACCAGTACAGCGGGAAGAGGATCGCGCACTTGGCGAGCAGGATCAGGCCCCAGGCCCAACTGGCCTTGGCGTACGCCTTCTTGCGGCCGGGGTTACGGGTGCGCCAGGAGAGGTTCTCCTTGAAGACCGGGCCCAGGATGAGGCCGATCAGGGGCACCCCGGCGAGGGTGGTGATGATGTACGCCAGTGCCAGGCCCAGCGTGTACAGCATGCCGGGGAGGTAGAAGTCCTTGGCGTTGCCGGTGAACATCGCGAACACGACACCGAAGGCCACGCCGAAGACACCGCTGAAGGCGTGCTTGACGGTGTCCTTCATGGCAAGCCGGACCACGACCAGGACGAGGGACACCGCCAGCGCGGCGATCGCGGAGAGGTGCAGGTCCTTGTTGATGGTGAAGATCGTGACGAAGAGCAGACCCGGCACGACCGTCTCGACCATGCCGCGAACCCCGCCGAAGGCCTCGAGCAGCGCCGCCTCGGTCACCGCGCGGGCGTCATGTGGCTGAATCTGGTCGGTGTCTTCGGTCGGCTTGTCGAGGGACGTCACCGGCTACTCCCGTCCGAGGGGTCGCAGTTCGTATTTCGGGTTGAACAGCACCCGGCGGCCCCGGCTCATCGAGATCCGGCCCGATGCGATCAGCTTGCGCCCCGGTTCTATGCCCACGATGGAGCGCCTGCCGAGCCACACCACGTCCAGCGCGGCGGAGCCGTCGAACAGTTCGGCCTCCAGGGCCGGGACACCCGCGCGTGGACGCAGGGTGACCGTGCGCAAGGTACCAGTTACGGTGACGATCTGCCGGTCATGGCAGTCGCCGATCTTCGTACAGCCCGCCGTCTCGGCGTCCTCGCGCAGCTCCTCCGACTCCAGGTCCTCCTGCGACGAGGAGAGCCGGTCGAGCATGCGCCGGAACCGGCCGGCCGGCTTTTCGGAACGAGGAACAGCAGTCATATGTGAAGCGTACCGGGGAGCGCCGACAGAGCTGTAAGCCCGCTCACTTCCCTCCAGGCCCGCTCACCCCTCGGCCGGCCCACTTCTCGAACCGGTACCCCATCCCCGGCTCCGGGATACCGCACCCTCGCGGGGACAACCCCCGAACCCCGGCCGCCCCACCCCTCACTTCTCGAACCGGTATCCCATCCCCGGCTCCGTTATGAAGTGCTGGGGGTGCGAGGGGTCCGTCTCGAGTTTCCGGCGCAGCTGGGCCATGTAGACCCGCAGGTAGTTGGTCTCGGTCCCGTACGACGGCCCCCACACCTCCTGAAGCAGCTGCTTTTGGCTGACCAGGCGGCCGGTGTTGCGGACCAGCACCTCGAGCAGGTGCCACTCGGTCGGGGTGAGCCGGACGTCCCTGCCGCCGCGGTTGACCTTCTTGGCGGCGAGGTCGACGGTGAAGCCCTCGGTCTCGACGGTCGTCAGGTCGTCCTCGCCCGCCCCGACCGGCTCGGCCCGGCGGACGGCGGCCCGCAGCCGGGCCAGCAGCTCGTCCATGCCGAACGGCTTGGTCACGTAGTCGTCGGCGCCCGCGTCCAGCGCCTCGACCTTCTCGTCGGAGGAGTGGCGGGCGGAGAGGACCAGGATCGGCACCCGGGTCCAGCCGCGCAGGCCCCTGATCACCTCGACGCCGTCCATGTCGGGCAGTCCCAGGTCGAGGACGACCACGTCGGGGTGGCGGGAGGCGGCGAGTTCGAGTGCGGTCCCGCCGTCGGGGGCCGCGTCGACCTCGTACTTGCGCGCCTTGAGGTTGATCACGAGGGCGCGCACGATCTGCGGCTCGTCGTCGACCACGAGCACCCGGGTCATTGGACCTGCCTTTCCGGTTCAGCGATGCCTGCCCCGCCGGGGGCCTGCGCACGGCCCTGCGCGACGCCCGCCCCGTCGGCGGTGTGTACGACGCCCGTTCCGTCGGCTGTCTGTACGACGCGCGTTCCGTCGGCGGTCTGCGGGACGCCCGCCTCGTCGCGGGCCTGTGTGATGGCCGCCCCGTCAGGGGCCCGTGCGATGCCCGTTCCGGTGGGGACGGGCTCGGGGCGTGCTCCCGCCGCGCGGAGGCTGAGCACCATGGTGAGCCCGCCGCCCGGCGTGTCCTCGGCGTCGAGGGTGCCGCCCATGGCCTCGGCGAAGCCGCGGGCGACCGCGAGGCCCAGCCCGACACCGGCACCGCGCGGAGCGTCACCGTACCGCTGGAAGGGCTCGAAGATGCGGTCCTTGGCCTCGTCCGGCACGCCCCGGCCCCGGTCCACCACACGCACCTCCACCCGGTCGGCGATGGCGCTCGCGGAGACCAGGACGCGCTGCCCGCGCGGACTGTACTTGACGGCGTTCTCCACCAGGTTGGCCACCGACCGCTCCAGCAGGCCCGGGTCGACGGCCACCATCGGCAGCGTCTCGGGCACGTCCAGCTCCACGCTCTCCTCGGGCACGCCGCCCAGGGCCATCGGTACGACCTCGTCGACGTCGATCTCGCGGATCAGTGGTGTGACGGTGCCCGTCTGGAGGCGGGACATGTCGAGGAGGTTGCCCACGAGGTGGTCGAGGCGGTCGGCGCCCTCCTCGATGCCCTCCAGCAGCTCCGCCTGGTCCTCCTCGGACCAGGCCACGTCGTCCGAGCGCAGGGAGGACACGGCGGCCTTGATGCCGGCCAGCGGGGTGCGCAGGTCGTGGCTGACGGCGGCCAGCAGGGCGGTGCGGATGCGGTTGCCCTCGGCGAGCGCACGGGCCTGGTCGGCCTCCTCCTTCAGGCGCCTGCGGTCGAGCACGACGGCCGCCTGGGCGGCGAACGCGGCGAGCACCCGGCGGTCCGCGGCGGGCAGCACCCGGCCGGTGAGCGCGAGCGCCATGTGGTCACCGACGGGCACGTCGACGTCGGCGTCCTCGGGGCGCTCCAGCGCCGGTCCGAAGCCGGCACGGCCCGCGCAGGTCCAGGGTGCGACGTCGCTCTCGCGTTCCAGCAGGGCGGCCGACTCCATGGCGAAGGTCTCGCGGACCCGCTCCAGCAGCTCCTCCAGGCCGGTCTCGCCGCGCAGCACATTGCCCGCGAGGAAGGAGAGGATCTCGGACTCCGCGCGCAGCCGGGCGGCCTGCTGGGTGCGCCGGGCGGCGAGGTCGACCACCGAGGCGACCGACATGCCGACCCCGAAGAAGATCGCGATGGCGACGATGTTCTTCGGGTCGGCGATGGTCAGCCGGTGCAGCGGCGGTGTGTAGAAGTAGTTCAGCAGCAGCGAGCCGAAGGCCGCCGAGGCCAGCGCCGGCAGCAGGCCGCCGAGCAGGGCCGCGGCGACGGTGACGGCCAGGAACAGCAGCATGTCGTTGGCGAGGCCGAGGTCGACGGTGTTCAGCAGCACCGCGAAGACGGCGGGGCCGGCCAGGCCGACCACCCAGCCCGAGACGATCCGGGCGCGCCCGAGCCGGCCACCGCGGGCCACGGGCAGCCCCCGCCCCTTGGCGACCTCGTCGTGCGTGACGATGTGCACGTCGAGGTCGGGGCCGGAGTCGCGGGCGACCGTGGCACCGACGCCGGGCCCGAAGACGTACTGCCAGGCCTTGCGGCGGGAGGAGCCCAGCACGATCTGGGTGGCGTT
Source organism: Streptomyces musisoli (assembly GCF_016741855.1). Lineage (GTDB taxonomy): Bacteria > Actinomycetota > Actinomycetes > Streptomycetales > Streptomycetaceae > Streptomyces > Streptomyces musisoli. The sequence continues at coordinate 39,869 of NZ_JAERRH010000014.1, forward strand.
CACGCCGCGGGCGAAGTCGAGCAGGGCGGCGGGGATGTCGTCGCCGACGACGTGGTGGAAGGTGCCGCCCAGGTCCTCCACCAGGGTGCGCTGGACGGCCAGCTCCTTCGGGGAGGCGGCGGTCAGCCCGTCGCTGCGGGCGATGTAGACGGCCATGACCTCCCCGCCGGCGCCCTTCTCCGCCAGGCGTGCCGCCCGGCGGATCAGGGTGCGCCCCTCGGGGCCGCCGGTCAGGCCCACCACGATCCGCTCCCGCGATCCCCATATCCGCGAGACGTGGTGCTCGCTGCGGTACTCGTTCAGGTACTCGTCGACCCGGTCGGCCACCCACAGCAGCGCCAGCTCGCGCAGCGCGGTCAGGTTGCCGGGCCGGAAGTAGTTGGAGAGGGCCGCGTCGACCTTGTCCGGCCGGTAGATGTTGCCGTGCGCCATGCGGCGGCGCAGCGCCTGCGGGGACATGTCGACCAGCTCGATCTGGTCGGCCCGCCGCACGACCTCGTCCGGCACGGTCTCGCGCTGGCGCACCCCCGTGATCGACTCCACCACGTCACCGAGTGACTCCAGGTGCTGGATGTTGACGGTGGAGACGACGTCGATGCCGGCGGCGAGCAGCACCTCCACGTCCTGCCAGCGCTTGGCGTTGCGCGAGCCGGGGACGTTGGTGTGGGCCAGCTCGTCGACCAGGGCGACGGCGGGGGCGCGGTGCAGGACGGCGTCGACGTCCATCTCGCCGAACGTGGCGCCCCGGTACTCCAGTTCCCGGCGCGGCAGCTGCTCCAGGCCGTGCAGCATCACCTCGGTGCGCGGGCGGCCGTGGTGTTCCACGAAGGCCACCACGCAGTCGGTGCCCCGCTCGATCCGGCGGTGCGCCTCGGCGAGCATGGCGTAGGTCTTGCCCACGCCCGGTGCCGCACCGAGATAGATCCGAAGCTTGCCGCGTGCCATGGCCTCATTGTCTTCCCGTACCCGTTGCCTACGCAGCGTCGACCTTACGGCCAACAATCACGGCAAACGGGACGGGAGTGCGAGCGGTGGGCAACTTTGACGCAACCCTGATGAGCCCGGCACGACGCACCGCCGGGACGCGCCGCCGCTCCCGACGCGTCAGTCTCGTGCCGGACGCGTCAGTGCTCGTACCAGAAGGTTCAGCGCTCCTGCCGGACCGTTCAGCGCTCCTGCCAGAAGAGCCGGCGCGGGCCGCCGGTGCGCCCAGCGCCTTCCAGGTGCCCGGCGCCGCCGGCTCCTCCGCGTGCCACAAATTCAGTGCTCGTACCGGACGGTTCAGTGCTCGTACCGGACCGTTCAGCGCTCCTGCCGGACGGTTCAGTGCTCGGAGATCTCTCCGTCGCGCAGCTCCAGCACCCGGTCGGCCAGGTCCAGCAGGGTCGCGTCGTGCGTGGCGACCAGAGCGGTGACCTGCTCGCTGTGGACGACGGCCCGCAGCAGTTCCATGACGGCGTGCCCAGTCTCCGCGTCGAGCTGGCCGGTGGGCTCGTCGGCGATGAGCAGGGCCGGGCGGTTGGCGAGGGCGCGGGCGATGGCGACCCGTTGCTGCTGGCCACCGGACAGCTCGCCGGGCCGCTGGGCCGCGTGCCCGGCGAGTCCCACGAGGGAGAGCAGCAGTTCGACCCGTTCCTCGCGCTCGCGCGGGTCGGCGCGGCGCAGCCGCAGCGGTACGCCGACGTTCTCCGCGGCGCTCAGGATCGGGATGAGCCCGAAGGACTGGAAGACGAAGCCGATCCGGTCCCGGCGCAGCCGCAGCAGCTCGCTCTCGCCCAGCTCGCCCAGCCGGAGCCCGTCGACCTCGACCCCGCCGCGGTCGGCCGTGTCGAGCCCGCCGACGATGTTCAGCAGCGTGGTCTTGCCGGAGCCGGAACGTCCCTTGAGGGCGACGAGTTCACCGCGCGGCACCTCGAAGGACACCCCGCGCAGCGCATGGACGGCCGCGGCACCCCGCCCGTACGACTTGTGGACGTCCTCGACCCGCACCATGGTGTCGGTGACAACCTGACCGCTCATGCCGCCTCCCCCGTCGACCGAGCGGCCAGTATCGCCGCGCCCGGCCCGGCCGGACAATGGCCGGGGACGACTCGGGTGACGTCCCGGGCGGGGTTCAGGTCACGCTCCGGGCATGGCCCAGGTGATCTCCGCTGACGTCCGGGGCGGGGTTCGGGTCACGTCCCGGGCATGGCCCAGGTGATGTCCGCGGGCAGGGTTCGGAGCAGCGCCTCGAAGGAGCCGGGCACCGTGCGGCGAGCCACGGCGTACGGGCACCCGGCGACGGACAGCGGTCGTACGGGCACCCGGTGAACGGACAGCGCCGCACGGGCACCCGGTGACGGACAGCGGCCGTACGCGCACCTGGTGAACGGACAGCGGCCCTCGCCGCGCCCACGCACACGCGAAACGGGCCGCACCCCCGAAGGGGCGCGGCCCGTCTCCTGCGGCTGGACCCGGCGGTCCGGCGAACCGGGGTCAGCGGACCTCGGTGATCTCCGGACCCCGCTGGAGTTGTCCCATCCCGCCGGAGAAGCGCGAGGACTCCTCCTGCTGGACGCCCTCGGGGACCATCTGGGCGTCGTTCGGCAGCTTCAGGACGATCGGGTCGCGCGGGGCCATCGGGCCCTCGCCGCGGACCACGACCGTGTCGCGGAAGATCTGCTCCAGCAGTCCGGCGGCCTGCGGCTGCACCGCGCCCTGGCCGGAGATCACACCGCGCAGGAACCAGCGCGGGCCGTCCACGCCGACGAACCGGACGACCTGGAAGCCGCCGGTGCCGTCCGGCAGCTGCACCGGCACCTGGGCGCGCAGCTCCCAGCCGAGCGGGCCCTCGACCTCGTCGACGATGCCACCCTGCTGGGTGATGCCGGAGCCGATCTCCTCGCGGACCTCGCCCCAGATGCCCTCGCGCTTGGGCGCGGCGAACGCCTGGAGCTGGATGGCGCTGTCACGCAGTACGACGGTCGCGGCGACGATGGCGTCACCGGCGACCTCGACCCGGAGTTCCATGCCGTCGACGCCCGGCACGAACAGACCGCCCAGGTCCACCCGGCCCTCGGCTGCGTCGCGCACCTCGCTGCTGTCCCACGGCCCGTCGGGCCGGGGCTCGGGCTCCAGCCGGACGCGCTCGCGCTCGGCCTCCACCTCGTCCGCCTCGGTGTCGACGCTGTCGACGACCTGCTCGGCCTCGCCGGCCGCGTCCTCGGCGGCACCCTTCTTCTTGCGACGTCCGAACACGTCACTGTCCTTCCCGGTCGGATACGACCGAAGCGTATCGATTCCCACCCGTCGGACCGCCCTCGGCGGCCTGACCGCTTGTGCCGCTCTCGCCGCCCACCGCGGCGTGGCCACCGGTGGACCCGAAGCCCCCTTCGGCCCGCGCCGAGCCGGGAAGTTCCGCGACCTCCTGGAAGCGGACCCTCTCGACCTGCTGGACGACCAGTTGGGCAATCCGGTCGAAGCGCTCGAACCGCACGCTCTCGCGCGGGTCGAGATTCACCACGATCACCTTGATCTCCCCACGGTACCCGGCATCAACCGTCCCCGGGGCATTCACGAGGGCGACACCGCAGCGGGCGGCGAGACCGGAACGCGGATGCACGAAAGCCGCGTACCCCTCGGGCAGGGCGATCGACACCCCCGTGGGCAGGACGGCCCGTTCGCCGGGCCCCAGCTCGCGCGCTTCGGTGGTGCGCAGATCGGCGCCGGCGTCCCCGGGGTGCTCGTACGCCGGAAGCGGTACCTCCGGGTCGACACGCCGGATGAGCACGTCCAGGGGGCCGCGGGCGGCGGGGCTTTCCGGCATCACGGGTTCACCTCGAAGGCACGGGCGCGCCGGGCCTGGTCCGGGTCGTTCATGGCGGCCTGGATCTCTTCCCTGCGGCCGTGGTCGATGAAGTGGTCCACCTTCACCTCGATGAAGAGGGCGTCGGCGCGGACGGCGACCGGTCCGTCGGGGCCGCCTATGCGCCCGGTGGCGGTGGAATAGATCTTCCGCCCGGCGACGGCGGTGACCTCTGCCTCCAGGTACAGCGTGGTGCCCACGGGCACGGGCCGTACGAAGTCCGTCTCCAGCCGTCCGGTGACGGCGATGGTCCGCAGCAGCCAGTTCAGCGAGCCGAGGGTCTCGTCCAGGGCCGTGGCGAGCACTCCGCCGTGCGCGAGGCCCGGGGCGCCCTGGTGGGCGGGCTGCACGGTGAACTCGGCGGTCAGCGAGACCCCCTCGCCGGCCCGGGCCTCCAGGTGCAGTCCGTGCGACTGTCCGGGGCCGCACCCGAAACAGTGTTCGTAATGGGCGCCGAGGACTTCCCCGGGCGCGGGCGCGTCGGGGTGCCGTACCGGTTCACCGGCGTCGACGGGAGGCTGAAGAGCTGCGGAACTACCACTCACAGCCGCAGACCTTACCCGCCCGTCCGGCACCGGCCATCGCCCTGCCCGACCGCGCTTCGGATCGGCTCCCCCTGATTCCGGGGGATTTCGGGGGCCGTGCCAAGCTTGGGCTCATGCAGCTCTCCGCCAGCCCCTACGAAGAACGCCTCACCGCCCCCCGCTCGTGGTGGCTGATCAGCTTCCTCGTGGGCGTCTCGTTCGCCCTGATCCTGCTCCCGTTCGGCACCCTGCCGCTGCTCGGTGGCCTGGTCGGCGGTACGGCCGCGTCGGCGGTGGTGGCCAGCGCCTACGGCTCCCCGCGCATCCGGATCGTGGGCGACTCGCTCGTCGCGGGCGAGGCGAAGATCCCTGTGTCGGCGCTCGGCACGTCGGAGGTGCTGGACGCGGAGGAGGCCCGCGCCTGGCGGACGTACAAGGCCGACACCCGTGCCTTCCTGCTGCTGCGCGCCTACATCCCGGGGGCGCTGCGCGTGGAGGTCACGGACCCCGAGGACCCGACGCCGTACCTGTACCTGTCGACGCGGGAGCCGGAGAGGCTCGCGGCGGCGATCGAGGCGGCACGCGAGGCGCACGCCTAGAGCGATCAGAGCTCCTTCGGGAGGTCGCGCATCGGCAGCGGTTCGGCCGGCTTCTCCAGCGGCGGCAGTTCCGGCAGCTCGTCCCACGCCACCTGGATCTTGCGCAGGTCGGCGCGGATCTGTGCCGCGAGCTTTCTGGTGTCCCGGCGGTTCATGACCGCCCCGACCGCGGCTCCGACCATGAACGGCATCAGATTGGGCAGGTTGCGGACCGTCCGCCTCATGATCCGCTGGCGCAGTTCGCGTTTCATCCGGCCGCCGAGGGCCGTGTCGTACGTCGACGGCTTCATCACGTCGATCCCGCGCTCCCCCGACCAGGAGGACAGGTACGCGGTGCTGCGGGTCTTGAGGTTGCCGGGCGGGCGTACGCCGTAGACCTCGTGCAGTTCGGCGATCAGCTTCAGCTCGATCGCGGCGACCCCGGTGATCTCCGTGGCCAGCTCGGTCGGCATGGCCGGCGGCACGGGCAGCATGGCCGCCGCGCCGATCCCGGCTCCCACGGTCGAGGTGGCGGTCGCGGCGCCCGCCACCAGCTTGTCGGCGAGTTCCTCGGGTCCGAGGCCGGGGAACTGCCTGCGCAGCGTCGCGAGGTCGCGTACGGGGATGCGCGGGGCGATCTCGATGATCCGGTCCGCGAGGTACGCCAGCCCCTCGCGGGCCCTGCTGCCGCCCCTGCGGGCGCCTTCACGGGCCAGTTCTCTGGCCTTCTCGCCGATCACCACCGCCCGGCGCCGCGCGACGGGTGCGGGCCGTTGCGCCGGTGCCGGCTGGTCCTTCGGATCGGCCGCCGGTGCGAGCGAGGCTCCCGCTTCGGGTGAGCCCCGCTCGCCGTCACGCGCGCCGTGCGGGCCGTCGGACGGCCCTTGGTCCGCCTTCCCCAGGGAAAAGCGGCGCTTCCGCGGAGGGGTCGAGCCAGTCACGGCCGACCCGTCCTCAGTCGCAGTCGCGGCAGATCGGCTGACCGTTCTTCTCCCGGGCCAGCTGGCTGCGGTGGTGCACCAGGAAGCAGCTCATGCAGGTGAACTCGTCCTGCTGCTTCGGCAGTACCCGGACGGCCAGCTCCTCGTTCGAGAGGTCCGCGCCGGGCAGTTCGAGGCCCTCGGCGGCCTCGAACTCGTCGACGTCGACCGCCGAGGTCGACTTGTCGTTCCGCCGGGCCTTCAGCTCTTCCAGGCTGTCCGAGTCGACGTCGTCGTCGGTCTTGCGTGGAGTGTCGTAGTCGGTTGCCATATCGCTCTCCCCCTCTGGGTGTCTGCGGTGTCTCCAGCGCACGTAACGCGTGAGAGGCCGGACTTGTGCCCGACCTGAGGCGGAGATTTTGCCTCACATCAAGGTCTGTTACTCAATCGACACCCAATCCGACCCCTCAAGAGTGATCGGCTTGGATGGCGGTGAGGACCGTACACGGTTCGAATGCCGCACCTCAAAGGCGCCTCACCGTGTACTTCCCGTGATCAAGAGCCCTGAAAACCAGGACTTTCCCGGCTTTCCACCTTCTGTCATGATCACCGTGCGTACATGGCCGGAATTCCGTCCATGTGATCGATCACACAACAAGAAGCCCGTTCGGCGGCAGAAAAATTCCGCGTGAAGCGAACAATCGCCGCGAGTGTCGAAATAGATCACATCGGCAACGTGACGCGCATCTCCAGGCCTCCGCCCTCCCGGGGCCGGGCCAGGATGTGCCCGCCGTGTGCCCGGGCCACGGACCGGACGATGGACAGGCCGAGGCCGACACCCTTGTCGCTGCCCGTGCGCTCGGTACGGAGCCGCCGGAAGGGCTCGAAGAGGTTGTCGATCTCGTACGCCGGCACCACCGGCCCGGTGTTGCACACGGTCAGCACCGCCTGCCCGTGCTCGACCTCCGTGCTCACTTCGACCCAGCCATTCTCGGGCATGTTGTAGCGCACCGCGTTCTGGACGAGGTTCAGCGCGATCCTCTCCAGCAGCACCCCGTTGCCCTGCACCACGGCCGGTTTGCGCTCGCCGCGGATCTTCACGCCCTTGGCCTCGGCCTCGGCGTGCACCTGGTCGACGGCCTGCGTGGCGACCTCGGCCAGGTCGACCGGCTTGCGCTCGACGATCTGGTTGTCACTGCGCGCGAGCAGCAGCAGCCCCTCGACCAGCTGTTCGCTGCGCTCGTTGGTTGCCAGCAGCGTCTTGCCCAGCTGCTGCAACTCCACCGGCGCGTTCGGATCCGACAGGTGCACCTCGAGCAGCGTGCGGTTGATCGCGAGCGGGGTGCGCAGCTCGTGCGAGGCGTTCCCGACGAAGCGCTGCTGGGCCGTGAAGGCCCGCTGGAGCCGCTCCAGCATGTCGTCGAAGGTGTCCGCCAGCTCCTTCAGCTCGTCGTCCGGGCCGTCCAGCTCGATCCGGCGGGACAGATCGGATCCGGCCACCTGGCGGGCGGTGCGGGTGATCCGGCCGAGCGGGGACAGCACGCGGCCGGCCATCGCGTACCCGAAGGCGAAGGCGATCACGGCCAGGCCCAGCAGGGCCAGCAGGGAGCGGCTGAGCAGGTTGTCCAGGGCCTCCTGGCGCTGCTGGTCCACGCAGTGGGCGATCGCGTCGTTGAAGTCCTGGAGCGACAGGCTGGTCGCGTTGATCGCGGGACAGTTGGCGCTGGAGACCTTCAGCTGGGAGCCCTGCGAGAAGCTGACGATCTTGAACAGCGGCTGGTTGCCGGTGCTGATCGCCTGCGCGGCCAGCAGGTAGATGATCGACAGCAGCAGGATGCCGGCGATCAGGAACATGCCGCCGTACAGCAGCGTCAGCCGTATGCGGATGGTCGGGCGCAGCCACGGGAAGGGGGGCTGCGGCCGCCTGGGGTCCCAGGTGGGCTTCGGGGGCGCCTGGGGAGGCGCGGGCGTCGCGGCCACGGCGATCAGATCCGGTAGCCGGAGCCGGGGACGGTGACGATGACGGGCGGCTCGCCCAGCTTGCGGCGCAGGGTCATCACCGTCACGCGCACCACGTTGGTGAACGGATCGGTGTTCTCGTCCCAGGCCTTCTCCAGCAGCTGCTCGGCGGAGACGACCGCACCCTCGCTGCGCATCAGCACCTCCAGCACCGCGAACTCCTTGGGTGCGAGCTGGACTTCCTTGCCGTCGCGGAAGACCTCGCGGCGGTTCGGGTCGAGCTTGATGCCGGCGCGCTCCAGGACCGGCGGCAGGGGCACACTGGTACGGCGGCCGAGGGCGCGCACGCGCGCGATCAGCTCACTGAACGCGAACGGCTTGGGCAGATAGTCGTCGGCGCCGATCTCCAGGCCCTCGACGCGGTCGCTGACGTCGCCGGACGCGGTGAGCATCAGCACGCGCGTGGGCATGCCCAGCTCGACGATCTTGCGGCAGACGTCGTCGCCGTGCACGAGCGGGAGGTCGCGGTCGAGGACGACCACGTCGTAGTCGTTGACGCCGATGCGCTCCAGGGCGGCCGCACCGTCGTACACGACGTCGACGGCCATGGCCTCCCGGCGCAGTCCGGTGGCCACCGCATCGGCGAGCAGTTGCTCGTCCTCGACGACGAGTACGCGCACGTCGCTTGTCCTTCCTGTGTCCACCCGCGTAGCGCGCCGTGGGCGCGCGCGGGCAGGGGTTCCCATGGAGTGTGACCCCCATCCTGCCCTTTTCGGCCATAAGTCGGCTGTAAGGCGGGGGAAGGGCCGCAGGGACGGGGGCGGCGGTGCGGGAATACGAGAATTTCTCCTCCGGTTAGGTTTCCGCGGAGGGGAGCAGGGGGAGGACGGCTTTACACCCCGCGATCACGCTCTGCATGTGCCGCAGCACCATGCGGTACTCCGCCATCCGCTTCGCAGAGCGGGCGCGGGTGTCCGGCACCGTAGCCGCCCGGCCGGGCAGCGCTGGGCACCTGCGAGAGCCGTGATCGCCCCTTCCATCCGGCACACCCCCGTGCCATCGACCCACGACCCAGGACGAGGGGGCGCAGCATGGACGCTTTCACCGCAGGACTTCTGCAGCGCATAAAGGCGACCGAGTCCGATCTGTCGCGGGCTCGTGACGAGGGCGACGACTTCCTCGTCGAGGTGGAGCAGGCAGAGCTCGACGACCTGCGACGCCTCGCCGCCGAACACGGTGTGGAGGTCGGCGCGTCACGCGTCTGATCGGCCCGAAAGCGCAACGAGGGACCCCGGCGAATCCAGCGCCGGGGTCCCTTGCGCATGCCCACCCCGGCGGCCGCACCCCGCCGAGCCGTACCGCCGCGGTCAGTCGTGCCAGGCCCCGAAGTCCTCCAGCAGGCCCTGGAGCGGCTCGAAGACCCCGGGTGCACCCGCGACCGTCAGCTCCCGCGACGGCCGCTCTCCGGGCCGTCCACCGGTCAGCGCACCGGCTTCCCTGGCGATGAGGTCCCCCGCCGCGTAGTCCCAGGCGTTCAGCCCGCGCTCGTAGTAGCCGTCGAGCCGGCCGCAGGCCACGTCGCACAGGTCGATCGCCGCCGACCCGCCACGCCGGATGTCCCGCAGCACGGGGATGAGCCGCGCGGCGATCCCGGCCTGGTGGGTGCGGACCTCGGTGACGTAGTTGAAACCGGTGGAGACCAGCGCCTGGTCCAGCGGGGGCGCGGGGCGGCAGGCGAGCGCCCGCTCGCCCTCCCATGCGCCCGTGGCCCACGCGCCGCCGCCGCGGACGGCGTGGTACGTCTCGCCGCGCATCGGAGCCGCCACGACCCCGACGACGGTCTCGCCGTCCTGCTCAGCGGCGATGGACACCGCCCAGGTCGGCAGTCCGTACAGGTAGTTGACGGTGCCGTCCAGCGGGTCGATCACCCAGCGGATGCCGCTCGTGCCCTCGACGGAGGCGCCCTCCTCGCCGAGGAAGCCGTCGTCGGGACGCCGGCCGGAGATCAGGTCGGTGATCAGCTTCTCGGCCGCGATGTCCATCTCGGTGACGACGTCGATCGGGCTGGACTTGGTCTTCGCCACGGCCAGGTCGGCCGGGCGGCCGTCCCGCAGCAGCTCGCCGGCGCGGCGGGCGGCCTCCTGGGCCAGGGCGAGCAGGTCCCGGTGCAGGGCGTCGGTCACGGGTCTCCTCACGCGTAGGGGCTGTCGGCGCCCGCGGCGGCCGGGCGGGGGGCACGGGCGGGGCAGCAGCCGACCGGGCAGAGCTGGTGGCTGGGGCCGAGGGCGCCCAGGGCGCAGGGGGTGACCTCCTGGCCGCGCTCCAGGGCGGCCCGCTCCTGGATCAGCTCCCGGACGGCCGCGGCGAACCGGGGGTCCGCGCCCACGGTGGCGGAGCGGCGCACGGGCAGGCCCAGCTCCTCGGCCTTGGCCTTCGCCTCGGTGTCGAGGTCGTAGAGGACCTCCATGTGGTCGGAGACGAAGCCGATGGGGGCCATGACCACGGCCGGGACACCGGCGGCGTGCCGCTCCTCCAGGTGGTCGCAGATGTCGGGCTCCAGCCACGGGATGTGCGGGGAGCCGGAACGGGACTGGTAGACGAGCCGCCAGGGGTGGTCGACGCCGGTGCGCTCGCGGACGGCGTCGGCGATCAGCTGGGCCACGTCGAGGTGCTGTTCGACGTAGGCGCCGCCCTCGCCGTGGGCCTCGGCCGGTCCGCTGGTGTCCGCGGCGGAGGTCGGGATGGAGTGGGTGGTGAAGGCGATGTGGGCACCCGCGCGGACGTCGTCGGGGAGGTCCGCGAGGGAGCGCAGCACGCCGTCGGTCATGGGTTCGACGAAGCCGGGGTGGTTGAAGTAGTGCCGAAGCTTGTCGATCTTCGGCAGCTCCAGGCCCTCGGCCTCCAGAGCGGCCAGCGCGTCGGCGAGGTTCTCGCGGTACTGGCGGCAGCCCGAGTAGGAGGCGTAGGCGCTGGTGGCGAGGACCAGGATGCGGCGGCGGCCGTCGGCGACCATCTCGCGCAGGGTGTCCGTGAGGTACGGCGCCCAGTTGCGGTTGCCCCAGTAGACCGGCAGATCCAGGCCGTGTTCGGCGAAGTCCTTGCGCAGGGCGTCCAGCAGGGCGCGGTTCTGGTCGTTGATGGGACTGACCCCGCCGAAGAGGAAGTAGTGCTGCCCGACTTCCTTGAGGCGTTCCTTCGGGATGCCGCGCCCGCGCGTGACGTTCTCCAGGAACGGAACCACGTCGTCCGGGCCTTCGGGGCCGCCGAAGGAGAGCAGGAGCAGGGCGTCGTACGGGGTGGCATCGAGCGCGTCTGGCATGAGTCGATCCTGCCACCCGGCACCGACAGCCGGGAAACAGCGGGGTGAAGAGTCGGATCACAGATGGTTCAGGGCAGTTTGCGCCGACAATTCCCTCCATCGAGCACCGTTCAATTAGGGTGCCCTAACTTGTAAGCTGTATCCGTCGCATTCGCGCCTTACGACCGCTTCGGAGTCCCCGTGCCCAGCCCCTACAGAGCCCTGTTCTCCGCGCCCGGCACCAAGGCCTTCTCCGCCGCGGGATTCCTCGGCCGGATGCCGCTGTCAATGATGGGCATCGGCGTGGTCACGATGATCTCCCAGCTCACCGGGCGGTACGGCCTCGCGGGCGCCCTGTCGGCGGCCATCGCGCTGTCCGCCGCCGCGGTCGGACCGCAGATATCCCGGCTCGTGGACCGGCACGGGCAGCGGCGGGTGCTGCGCCCCGCGACCCTGGTGGCCCTGGCGGCGGCGGCCGGACTGCTGCTCGCCGCGCACTACGGATGGCCGGACTGGACCCTGTTCGTGTGCGCGGCCGGGATCGGGTCGGTGCCGAGCCTGGGCGCGATGATCCGGGCCCGCTGGGCGGCGCTGTACCGGGGCACGCCCCGGCTCCACACCGCCTACTCGTTCGAGTCGGTCGTGGACGAGGTCTGCTTCATCTTCGGGCCCATCATCTCCATCGGCCTGTCCACGGCCTGGTTCCCGGAGGCGGGCCCGCTGCTGGCCGCCTGCTTCCTGGCGGCCGGCGTCTTCTGGCTGACCGCCCAGCGCGGCACCGAGCCGGAGCCGCACCCGCGCGAGCGGCACGGCGGCGGCAGCGCCCTGCGCTCGGTCGGGCTCCAGGTGCTCGTGGCGACCTTCGTGGCGACCGGCGCGATCTTCGGAGCCGTGGACGTGGTCACCGTCGCCTTCGCCGACGAGCGCGGCCACAAGGGCGCCGCGAGCGTGGTCCTGGCGCTGTACGCGGCCGGATCCTGCGTGGCCGGCGTGGTCTTCGGGCTGCTGCGCTTCACCGGTGCGCCGGAGCGCCGCTGGCTGCTGGGCGTGACGGCGATGGCCGTGAGTATGATCCCCCTCCTACTGGTCGGAAACCTGCCGCTTCTGGCCGTGGCGCTGTTCGTTGCGGGGCTGTCCATCGCACCGACGATGATCACGACGATGTCCCTCATCGAAGAGCACGTACCTCGCGCGCAGCTCACCGAGGGCATGACCTGGGTGAGCACCGGCCTCGCGGTCGGCGTCGCGCTCGGTTCCTCCGCGGCCGGCTGGGTGATCGACGCGGCCGGAGCACGGGCCGGGTACGGGGTTCCGGCGGTGTCCGGAGCCGTCGCGGTCGCGGTCGGTTTCCTCGGGTACCGCCGGCTGCGCAGGCCGGCCGCGGGTCGGGGAGGCACCGTTGAGCAGCACAGCGAGCGGGAAGTACGGCACCTGGCGTAACTGGGGCGGCAATGTCACCGCCCGTCCCGCCCGGCAGGTGGTGCCGGCCTCGGTGGAGGAGCTGGCCGCGGCGGTGCGCCGGGCCCGGGAGGACGGCCTGAAGGTGAAGGCGGTCGGGACCGGGCACTCCTTCACCTCGATCGCCGCCACGGACGGCGTATTGATACGCCCTCAACTGTTGACCGGTATACGCGGCATCGACCGGGAATCCATGACGGTCACGGTGGAGGCGGGCACCCCGCTCAAGAGACTCAATGCCGCTCTCGCGCGCGAGGGTCTCTCGCTCACCAACATGGGCGACATCATGGAGCAGACCGTCTCGGGGGCCACCAGTACCGGCACGCACGGCACGGGCCGCGAGTCCGCCTCCATCGCCGCCCAGATCAAAGGGCTCGAACTCGTCACGGCCGACGGCTCGGTGCTCAGCTGCTCCGAGAAGGAGAACCCCGACGTCTTCGCCGCCGCCCGCATAGGCCTCGGCGCCCTGGGCGTCGTAACCGCGATCACGTTCGCCGTGGAGCCCCTCTTCCTGCTCACCGCGCGCGAGGAGCCGATGCCCCTCGACCGGGTCCTCGGCGAGTTCGATCAGCTGTGGGCCGAGAACGAACACTTCGAGTTCTACTGGTTTCCGCACACGGGCAGCACCAACACCAAGCGCAACAACCGCAGCGCCGGCCCCGAGCAGCCGGTGGGGCAGCTGGCCGGCTGGTTCGAGGACGAGTTCCTCTCCAACGGGGTGTTCCAGGCGGCGCAGTGGGTCGGCCGCGCCGCCCCGGCCGCGATCCCGGCGATCGCGCGGATCTCCAGCAAGGCCCTGTCCGCGCGGACGTACACGGACATCCCCTACAAGGTGTTCACCTCGCCGCGCCGGGTGCGTTTCGTGGAGATGGAGTACGCCGTCCCACGCGCGGCCGTGGTGGAGACGCTGCGCGAGCTGCGGGCGATGGTCGACCGCTCGGGCGTGCGGGTCAGTTTCCCGGTCGAGGTGCGCACCGCCCCGGCCGACGACATCACCCTGTCCACCGCCTCCGGCCGGGACAGCGCCTACATCGCCGTGCACATGTTCCGGGGCACGCCGTACCAGGGGTACTTCACCGCCGCCGAGCGCATCTTCACCGCGCACGAGGGGCGTCCGCACTGGGGCAAGGTGCACACGCGGGACGCGGAGTACTTCGCCCGGGTGTACCCGCGCTTCGGTGAGTTCACCGCGTTGCGGGACCGTCTCGACCCGGAACGTCTGTTCCAGAACGACTACTTGCGGAGGGTCCTGGGGGCGTAGGCGTGGTGGCCGGCGTACCGGGCGCGCCGGGCGTGGGGGCCGGGATGGCCGGGTCCCCGCCCGGCTCCTCGTCCGGGTCACCGCTCGCCCCGTGTGCTCCGGGGAGGGCGTGCCCGAACGGGCCCGTACTTGACCGACGCTGTTCGACCGACCGCACGAGACACGCGAAACCATTAGTTCCGTTTCTGGCGATTGCGTGAAGTTCACCACGTTCATGATCGACAAAACCGGTTGCGAACGGCGAAGTCGCCACCCTTGCCGGAAGTTGGGCAGCGCGCCAATCCACGCACGTGGTCCAAATGGAGTACTGTTGCGAGCCCTGGGTCCGGTCTCCCACCAGGGTGCCCGCGGCCTTGCAAGGACCGCCGGGAGGGGGCAAGTTGCACAGGGTGACGGAGTTCGTCACTTAGCGTGGCGAACAGGTAACCGTGCCATAACGGCGGTCCCGGGCCCGTGCCCGACACGCCGGGCAACTCGGCAAGGTTGTGGCAGGCTGCACCCGGGCAGGCCACACTCGACTAGCGGAAGCAGCGACGCACGTGACGTCGGCAGGCACCACCCGGGAGGTCCCCATGCCCGAACTGCGTGTCGTGGCCGTCTCGAATGACGGCACACGGCTGGTGCTCAAGGCTGCCGACTCCACGGAGTACACACTTCCGATCGACGAACGGCTGCGCGCCGCCGTGCGCGGCGACCGGCCCCGCCTCGGCCAGATCGAGATCGAGGTCGAGAGCCATCTGCGCCCGCGTGACATCCAGGCCCGCATACGCGCCGGTGCCACCGCGGAAGAGGTCGCCCAGCTCGCCGGGATCCCCGTCGACCGGGTACGGCGCTTCGAGGGACCGGTGCTGGCCGAGCGCGCCTTCATGGCCGAGCGGGCCCGCAAGACCCCCGTCCGCCGCCCGGGCGAGAACTCCGGCCCGCTGCTCGGCGAGGCGGTGCAGGAACGGCTGTTGCTGCGCGGCGCCGACAAGGACACCGTGCAGTGGGACTCCTGGCGCCGCGACGACGGCACCTGGGAAGTGCTCCTCGTCTACCAAGTCGCGGGCGAACCGCACTCCGCGAGCTGGACGTACGACCCGCCCCGGCGGCTCGTACAGGCGGTGGACGACGAGGCCCGCTCGCTCATCGGCGAGTCCGACGACCTCGCCGTGCCGGAGCCGAGCTTCCCGTTCGTCCCGCGGATCGCGCGGCTGCCGCGCGAGCGTTCGCTGGACCGCGCCCTCGACCGGGGGGACCGGGAACGGCCCAGCCTGCCCGCGCAGCCGTCGGAGCCGGCCGAGGAGAGCACGGGCGAACGCGACTCGCTGACCAGCCTGCTGGAGGCCGTGCCGAGCTTCCGCGGCGACCTGGTGGTCCCGGAGCGCCCGTCGGAGCCGTCGGAGGAGATCGCCGACGAGCCTGTCGCCGAGGAGCCCCCGGCGCCCGCCGCGTCGGCCGGCTCCGCCTACGCGGACGTCCTCATGCCGCGCTCCGTCGGCAGCCACCGCGACCGGCTCATCGGCTCGACCGACCGCCAGGCCGAGGCGGACGGCGTCCGGCCCGGGCGCCGCGCGGCCGTCCCGAGCTGGGACGAGATCGTGTTCGGCACCCGCCGCAAGAAGCAGGAGTAGCTCTCCGGGACCGTCGAGGAGGGGCACGCACGCGTGCCCCTCCTTCGCCCGCCCCGCTACTGCGGATCCGCCCCCACCGCCACCGGCCGGGACGGGTCCGAGGACCACTCGGACCAGGAACCGACGTACAGGGCCGCCGGAATGCCCGCCACCGCCAGCGCGAGGACCTCGTGGGCGCCGGAGACGCCCGAACCGCAGTACACGCCCACCTCGGCGTCCTCGGACACCCCCAGGGCCTTGAAGCGGTCCCTCAGCTCCGCCGCGGGCAGGAAACGGCCGTCGGGTCCCACGTTCTCCGTCGTCGGCGCCGACACCGCGCCCGGGATGTGCCCGCCCACCCGGTCGATCGGCTCGACCTCACCGCGGTACCGCTCCCCCGCGCGGGCGTCGAGCAGCACACCCGTGCGGGCCAGCGCCGCGGCGCCATCCGCGTCCAGCAGGCCGGCCCCGGGCGCCGGTGCGAAGTCGCCCTCGGCCGGCTCCGGCGTCCGCGCGGACAGCTCGCCCTGCCAGGACGGCAACCCGCCGTCGAGCACCCGCACGTCCGGGTGACCCGTCCAGCGCAGCAGCCACCAGGCGCGCGCGGCGGCCCAGCCCTGCCCACCGTCGTACACGACGACCGGCCGGCCGGCGGATACACCCGCACGGCGCATCGCGGCACCGAACTCCGCGAGGTCGGGCAGCGGATGCCGGCCCCGCGCGCCGGGCGCGGAGGCGAGTTCCCGGTCCAGGTCGACGAAGACCGCGCCGGGGATGTGCCCGGCCGCGTACTCGGCGCGGCCGTCGAAGGCCGGCGCGCCGGCCGCCTTCGCCAGGCTCAACTGCCAGCGCACGTCCAGCACCACGGGCGGACTGCCCGCGGTCAGCTCATGCGCGAGTTCGGAAGCGGTGATGATGGCTGTCATGGCGTCCATCCATACGCCAGGGGTGGCCGCGGCGTCCAGGTCCGGCTACTCTGCTCGGCCGGACAGGCTCGATCACGAGGCGTACGGGATCGAGCACGGGCTGTACAGCCGACGGAGACCCGTCGGCCATCGTCAGGAAGCGGCGAAAGCCGGCAGATCGGGCATCCTCTCGGAGGTATCGCCGAGCGGCGCGGTACGGCCCCCGGCACCGTGGAGGATGCGGCGCCGGCACGGGCGTACGCGCCGGCGGCGTGGACACCCCTTCCGGGGAGCGGAAGCGACACGGCCACCGCGAGGGGCCGGGGAGAGAGTGATCGATGACCGAGGCACGGGAGTCGGCCGGTCCGCACGCACGGCGCGTGCCCGGCACACCCTGCTGGGTGAGCCTGATGGTGCACGGGCTGGACGCCACCGAGGAGTTCTACGGTGAGCTGTTCGGCTGGGAGTTCCGGCCCGGCCCGCAGCAGCTCGGCCCGTACGTGCGGGCGCTGCTGGACGGGCGGGAGGTGGCGGGCATGGGCCACCTGCCGCCGGACCACCGGCTGCCGGTCGCCTGGACGCCGTATCTCGCCTCGGACGACGTGGACCAGACCGCCGACACGGTCCGGCTGTGCGGCGGCACGGTGGCCGTCGGCCCGCTGGACGCCGCCGAGGCCGGGCGGATGGCGATCGCCGCCGACCCCTCCGGGGCGGTGTTCGGGATCTGGCAGGGCGCCGCTCATCTCGGCACGGCGATCAGCGGTGTGCCCGGCACCCCCGTCTGGAACGAACTGGTCACCTTCGAGACGGAGAGCGTCGCCAAGTTCTACACGAGCGTGTTCGGTTACGAGGAGGAGCCGGTGGTCTCCGCCGGCTTCGACTATCTGACCCTGTGCCTGGGCGGCCGTCCGGTGGCCGGGCTGCACGGCATGGGCCAGGGTCTGCCCCGTGACCGGGGGCCGCACTGGCAGACGTACTTCGAGGTCGCCGACATCGGCGAAACGCTGCGGCAGGTCACCGGCCTGGGCGGCCGGGTCCTCAGGCCGGCCCACGACAGCCCGCACGGGCGGGTGGCGACGGTGGTGGACCCGGAGGGCGCCGAACTGTCGGTCGTGCAGAAACCGCGCTGAGGCCCTCAGGAGGACGGCACGGGCAGCACGTCCGGGGACAGGGCCGCCGCGCGGGCCGCCGCGGCGGTCATCCGGCGCCGGTGGTGGCGGCGGCACAGCACCTCGTAGCCGACCTCGTCGGCGGACTGGTTGACGTCGCCGACGACGACCTGGGCGCCCTCGACCACCATCTCGCCGCCTATCGTGCGGGCGTTGTGCGTGGCGCGGGCGCCGCACCAGCACAGCGCCTCCACCTGGAGCACCTCGATCCGGTCGGCCAGTTCCACCAGCCGCTGGGAGCCGGGGAAGAGCTTGGAGCGGAAGTCGGTGGTGATGCCGAAGGCGAACACGTCCAGGCCGAGATCGTCCACCACGCGCGCGAGCTGGTCGATCTGCTCGGGTGCGAGGAACTGTGCCTCGTCCGCGATCACATAGTCGGCCCTGCGGCCCTGCGAGAGATGGTCCACCAGGTAGGCGTACAGGTCCTGGCCGTCCTCGACCTCCACCGCGTCGGTGACCAGGCCGAGGCGGGAGGACAGCTTGCCCTCACCGGCGCGGTCGTCGCGGGTGAAGATCATGCCGACCAGGCCGCGCGCGGAGCGGTTGTGCTCGATCTGCAGAGCCAGCGTCGACTTCCCGCAGTCCATCGTTCCGGAGAAGAACACCAGCTCGGGCATGAGGGGTTGAGCACCTTTCGGCAGGTCGTCGGGGTCGTGTGCGGGGCCGCGCGGGGACACGGGGCGTGTCAGGAGCGTACTTCGAGGAGCGGCACGAGCTGTTCCGCCGGGGTCATCGAGCCGTGGTTGCCGACCAGTGCGGACTCCTTCGGCTCGCGCTCGGAGGCGATCAGCAGGACGTCGTCGTGCGCGGCGGCGACCACGTCACCGATCCGCTGGTACACGCGCTCGTCCACGCTCGGCCCGAACCAGCCGGCCGCGACCGCCTCGTCCCGCGAAGCAACCCAGAACTGCTCGCCCAGCACCTCGCGCCAGCAGGTCAGGACGTCGTTCCCGGCGCCGGGCACCGCGTACACGTGCCGGGCCCGGCCCTCGCCGCCCAGCAGGGCGACGCCGGCCCGCAGCTCCCAGTCCTCGTCGAAGTCGATGCGATGCTGCTCGTCGAACGGCACGTCGACCATGCCGTGGTCGGCGGTGACGTAGAGGGCACTGCGCGGCGGCAGCTGCTCGGCCAGCCGCTGGGCGAGCCGGTCGACGTACATGAGCTGGCCGCGCCAGGTGTCGGAGGCGACGCCGTAACGATGTCCGGAGCCGTCCAGCTCGGCGTAGTACGTGTACACCAGCGAGCGGTCCCCGGCGGCCAGTTGCTCGGCCGCGAGGTCCATGCGCTCCTCGCCGGTGAGCCGCCCGACGAAGGTGCCGCCGCTCAGCGCGACCTTCGTGAGCGGGGTGTGCTGGAAGGCGGGCGAGGACACCTGGGCGGCGTGCACGCCGGCCTTGTGGGCCAGCTGGAAGACGGTGGGGTACGGCTGCCAGGGACGCGGTTCCGTGTACGGCTGCCAGCGGAGCTGGTTCATCAGCTCGCCGGTGGCCGGGTTGCGCACGGTGTACCCGGGCAGGCCGTGGGCGCCCGGCGGCAGGCCGGTGCCGACGGAGGCGAGGGAGGTCGCCGTGGTCGCCGGGTAGCCGGCGGTCAGCGGGCGGCCGGTACCGCCGCGCGAGCTGCCGAGCAGGGAGGTCAGGAACGGAGCCTCGTCCGGGTGCGCCCTGAGCTGTTCCCAGCCGAGGCCGTCGACCAGGAAGACACAGACCCGGTCGGCGGCGGTCAGTTCCTCGATCGTGGCGGTCAGACCGGGAACGCCCATGCCGGCGGCCAGGGTGGGCAGCAGGTCGGCCAGGGAGCCGGTGCCGTACTCGGGCAGCGGCGCGGTGTCGAGGGCGAGGGGTTCCGGGTGGTCCCAGGCGGAGAGCTGGGACATCAGCGCGTGAGGTCCGCGGTCGCCTCCGAGATGGCCTGTGCGAAGACGAGCGCCTGGCGCACCGTCTCCGGGCCGTCCCCCGCCTCGCTGACGCGCAGGCTGAGGTCGTCCGCCGTGGAGCTGCCCGTGTAGCCGTGGTCGGCGTCGCAGTTGGGGTCGCCGCAGGCGGCGGGCTCCAGGTCGATGCGGTTGACCGCACCCCAGCCGATGGTCAGCACGACCTCGCGGGGCAGCGTGCCCGGCTTGTACTGCTCCGGGTTCGCGACCACCCGGCTGACCACGACCGAGGAGATCCGGTCGAGCTTCACGGACTCGGTGGAGGTGGTGGCGTACGGCGTCGGGGAGGTGCTGTCGGCGGCCTGCTCGTCGGTGTGGCTGACGATGAAGCGGTTGCCGGTGAGGACCAGCACGGTGACGTGCCGGCGCACCTCGTTCTGGTCGAACGTCGTCTCCTGGTGGACCAGGAACGACCGCATGGGCTCGCCGCCCACAGCGGCCTCCACCGCCTCGGCCACGAGGGCCGGGTAGTAGCCGCTGCGCTCGATCGCCGCGCGCAGCCCCTGGGTCGTCGTACTGGTCTTGGCCATGGCGTCCATCCTAATCCGTGGGCAAGGGCGGTCCGGGCCAGTCACGGGGACCGGGGACGGCCTGTGCACCAGCGCGCGGGTGCCCGGGGACGAACCCGGGCCGGATCTCCGGATCCTCCGCGGCGGTCAGGCAGGAGACCGGCTCCGGTCCGCCGCCGTCCGCTTCGAACGCGACCACGGGGATGGTGTTTCGCCCAGGGTGCGCCGCGGCCGTGCCGTCTCCTCGACGGTGGGCTCGCGGAAGCGGGGCTCCTGGAAGGCGGCGGGGCACGAGACGAAGCCGGTGTCGGTGAAGACGACCTCCAGGCCGTGGTGGTACGTGAGGTGGTGTGCCGCGGCCGGCCGCAGCCGCCCGGCGTCCTGGGCGATCACTTTCCAGGCCCACAGTTGCCCTCGGGCAGCCGGCGTCCCGCGATCTCCATGCCGTCCCCCCTCCCCCGCTCAGTAGGCCGGCATCGTGCGCGGGCCCAGGTCGTCCCGGGCCGGCGGGGGCGCGAGCCGTACGGTGGCGCCGAGGACGCTCGTGCCGTGCGGGGCGACGACCACCGGCTCCAGGGTGACCGCGACCACCTCGGGGTGGTCGTCGACCAGCCGGGACACCCGCAGCAGCAGTTCCTCCAGCGCGGGGGTGTCGACGGGTGTGGAGCCGCGCCAGCCGAACAGCAGCGGTGCGGTGCGGATCGACCGCACCAGCGAGGTCGCGTCCCGGTCGGTGACGGGGACCAGCCGGTGCGCCATGTCCCCGAGCAGCTGTGAGGCGGCGCCGGCCAGCCCGAAGGACAGCACGGCCCCGGCCGCCGGGTCGATCACCGCGCGGACCACGGTGTCGACGCCCCTGGGTGCCATCGCCTGCACCACCGGCCGCAGCTCCTCCGGCCGCCCGAACAGCTCGGTCAGCTCGGCGTACGCCCGCAGCAACTGCTCCTCGTCCGCGAGGTCCAGGCGTACGCCGCCGAGGTCGGCGCGGTGCCTGAGGTGCGGGGCGGTGGCCTTGAGGGCCACCGGGTAGCCGAGCGCGCGGGCGGCCTCGGCGGCGCCGGACGGGGTGGGCGCGGGGAAGGCGCGGCGGACGGGGATGCCGTACTTCCCGAGCAGCTCGCAGGTCTCGGCGGCGGAGATGGTGAGCCCTTCCCCGCGCTCCAGCAGCCCCTGGATCAGCCGGGCGGCCCCCCTCTCGTCGATGTCGTCGTACTCCGGCACCTTGCCCGGGTCGGCCGCCTCCCGCCGCCACTGCGCGTACCTCACGGCTTCGGAGAGCGCGCGGACGGCACGCTCGGCGGCGGGGTAGGCGGGGATGAGACGCGTGCCCTCCGGAGGACTGGGCACCACGCCCGGAGCCGCGCCCGGCGGCTCCGGCACCACACCCGGCGGCCGCCCCGGCACCCCGGCCGGCGGCCGCCCGGGCACCGTGCCGGACTGTCGCTGCGCGGGGCAGCGGGTGTCCTCCCGGCCCGGCGGGGCGGGGGCGCCGCCCTCGGTGCCGGGTGCCTTGTCGGCGGCCCGGGGCGCGGTACTGGCCGCGGCCGACAACGCCTCCGCCAGTCCCCCCAGCTCCACGTGCACCACCAGCACCGGCTTCCCCGGCACCGCGGCCGCCGCCGACCGCAGCGCCTCGGCCAGCTCCGCGTCCCCGGGCGACGCCTCCCCGATCGCGGGGATCGCCGTGACGACGACGGCGTCGTTCGTGCCGTCGGCCAGCGCGGCGGCGAGCGCCCGGTGGAAGTCCTCCGCCGTCGCCCCGGTCGTCAGGTCCACCGGCCGCGCCGGCCGGAGCCCCTCGGCAACACACCGGTCGTAGGTCAGCACGCCGAGCGACTCCGAGTTGCCGAGGATGGCGACGCGCGGCCCGGCGGGCAGCGGCTGCCGGGCGAGCAGCAGCCCGGCGTCCACCAGTTCGGTGATCGTGTCGACCCGGATCACGCCGGCCTGCCGGAGCAGCGCGGAGACGGTCGCGTACGGCAGCCGGGTGGCGCGTACCGTGTGCCCCTGCGGCGCCGTTCCCGTGCCCTGCACCACCACCAGCGGCTTCGCCGCCGCGGTCCGCCGGGCGAGGCGGGTGAACTTGCGGGGGTTGCCGATGGACTCCAGGTACATGAGGGCGACATCGGTCTCGGGGTCGTCGTACCAGTACTGGAGGACGTCGTTGCCCGAGACGTCGGCTCGGTTGCCGGCCGACACGAAGGTGGACACGCCGGTGACGCCCGTCACCCCGCCGCCGCGCCGGTGCAGCCGGGACAGCAGGGCGATGCCGATGGCACCGGACTGGGCGAACAGCCCGATGCGGCCGGGGCGTGGCATCTCGGGGGCGAGGGAGGCGTTCAGCCGGACGTCGGGGGCGGTGTTGACGATTCCGAAGGCGTTCGGGCCGATGGTCCGCATGCCGTACGCGCGTGCGGCCCGGACGAGGGCCCGCTGCCGTTCGCGCCCCTCGGGACCGCTCTCGGCGTATCCGGCGGAGAGCACGACCAGCCCCTGGACGCCGTGTTCGCCGCACTCGGCGACCACGGCGGGCACGTGCTCGGCCGGTACGGCGACGACGGCGAGGTCCACGTGCCCGTCGATGTCCCGCACCGAGCGGTACGCGGGCACCCCGTCGACCTCCTCGAGGTCCTTAGGGAAGGCCTTGTTCACGGCGTGCAGCCGGCCCGGGTAGCCGGCGTCGCGGATGTTGCCGAGGACGCTGCGGCCGACGCCGCCGGGAGCGCGGCCGACGCCGACGACCGCGACGGAGCCGGGCGCGAGGAGCCGCCGTACCGAGCGGGCCTCGGCGCGCTGCTCCCGGGCGCGCTGCACGGCGAGGGAGCGGTCGGTGGGTTCGAGGCCGAACTCCAGGCGCACGACGCCGTCCTCGAAGCTGCGCTTCTGGGTGTAGCCGGCGTCCGTGAACACCTTGATCATCTTGTTGTTGGCGGGCAGCACCTCGGCGGCGAAGCGGCGGATGCCGCGCTCGCGCGCGACGGCGGCGATGTGCTCCAGCAGGGCGGAGGCGACACCGCGGCCCTGATGGGCGTCCTGCACCAGGAAGGCGACCTCGGCCTCGTCGGCGGGCGCGGAGGCGGGCATTCCGTCGGTGCCGATGCGGTCGTAGCGTACGGTGGCGATGAACTCGCCGCCGACGGTGGCGGCGAGCCCCACCCGGTCCACGAAGTCGTGGTGCGTGAAGCGGTGGACGTCCTTGGCGGAGAGCCGTGGGTACGGCGCGAAGAAGCGGTAGTACTTCGACTCGTCCGAGACCTGCTCGTAGAAACTGACCAGGCGGTCGGCGTCATCGACGGTGATGGGCCTGATGCGTGCGGTGCCGCCGTCGCGCAGCACCACGTCCGCCTCCCAGTGGGCGGGGTAGTGGTGCCGGTCCTGCCGGTCCGCCGAGGTCTGCATGGCCCCCAGAGTACGGCTCGCGTACGACAACGGCGCGAGGCAGTCTGTGGGGGACGGAGAGCCGGACCGAGGCCGCGGTCCGGCGCCGCACCGGGCGGGACGGAGGTCCCTCCCGGGCATGCTCCACGATGTGGGAAACTGGTCTAGACAACCCTGAGCACTGAAGGGCAGCAACACATGGCTGAGCGCCGCGTCAACGTCGGCTGGGCCGAGGGTCTCCACGCCCGCCCCGCCTCCATCTTCGTCCGAGCCGCCACGGCCACAGGCGTCCCGGTGACGATCGCCAAGGCCGGGGGCAACCCCGTCAACGCGGCCTCCATGCTGGCCGTCCTGGGTCTGGGCGCCCAGGGTGGCGAGGAGATCGTCCTCGCCTCCGACGCCGAGGGCGCGGACGCCGCCCTCGACCGTCTGGCCAGGCTGGTCTCCGAGGGCCTGGAAGAGCTGCCCGAGACCGTCTGAGCAGTACCCGGGGAGCCGCGCCGTCCGCACCGGACGGCGCGGCTTCCGCGTTTTCCCGGCCGGCCGAATTCACCGCGGGCACCCGCCGCTCGAAAACTGCCGGAATTCAGGATTCACGGCACGAGAAAGCAGCGGAAAAGCGCCCCGAACGCGCTCCGCCGAATAACTCTTCTTTGTATACGGTGCCCTTGTTAATACCGCGGGCCGGACGTGTTTACGGCGTGTTGCGAAGTCCTCACACGGTTCGCGGCACCGGTGAAGCGCAGCCGGTGCGCCCCCGTCGCACGCTCGGCGTGCAGCGCCGTGAGCGCCCGCGCGCGTTCGCCGTCGCCGCGTGCCACCGCGTCCACGATCGCGCCGTGCTCCGCCCAGGAGTCCACCGGGCTCGGCGGGGCCTGCACCACGTACATCCAGGCGATCTTGTGCCGCAGCTGGGTCAGCATCGAGGTCAGCGAGGGGCTGCCGGAGGCCTGGGCGAGCGTTTCGTGGAACCAGCCGCCCAGCGAGCGCAGATCGTCGCTGCTGCCCCTCCTGGCCCGCTCCTGACCCAGCCTGACCAGCCCTCGGAGCACCTTCAGATGGGCCTCGGTGCGCCGCTCGGCGGCCCGCGCGGCGCCCAGCGGCTCCAGCAGCATCCGCATCTCCAGCACGTCGGCGGCCTCCCGCTCGGTCGGCTCGGCCACGCACGCGCCCGCGTGCCGGCGCGTCACCACGAAGCCCTCGGCCTCCAGCGTGCGCAGCGCCTCGCGCACGGGAACGCGCGAGACGCCGTAGCGGCGGGCCAGCAGTTCCTCGGTGAGGCGGCTGCCGCGCTCGTGGACGCCGGCGACGATGTCGTCCCGGACCGCGGTACACACCGAGTGCGCCGGAATACGCATGACCGACCTCCGCCTTACTCCCCGTGAAACGTCACGACGGACGTGTGTTCCGTGACTCTATTCCAAAGAGCCGGAATTTCCGACGGCGAGGGCTAATCCATGGATATTTTTTGGACAGCGGGTCCGGTGGACACCGGGAAAAAGGCGAAAGCCCCGGCTCGGTGAGCCGGGGCTTCGAAGGACCGTGCGCCGCGCGTCAGATGCCCACGCCGTGGTTGCGGAGGTAGGCGACGGGGTCGACGTCGGAACCGTAGTCGGGGGTGGTCCGCGCCTCGAAGTGGAGGTGCGGGCCGGTCACGTTGCCCGTGGCGCCGGACAGGCCGATCTGCTGGCCCGGGACGACCTTCTGGCCCACCGTGACGGCGATGGAGGACAGGTGTCCGTACTGGGTGTACATGCCGTCGGCCATCCGGATCACGATCTGGTTGCCGTACGCGCCGCCCCAGCCCGTGGAGACGACCGTGCCGGAGCCGACCGCGTGGACGGTCGTGCCGCTGGCCGCGTGGAAGTCGATGCCGGTGTGCGAGCCGGAGGACCACAGGGAGCTGCTGGCCTGGTAGCCCGTGGACACGTAGGAGTGCGCGATGGGGGCGGTGAAGGCGTTCAGCCGCTTGCGCTCGGCCTCGCGGGCGGCGCGGGCCTTGGCCACGCGTATCTCCTCGGCCCGCTTGGCGGCCGCCTTCGCCGCGGCCTCCTCGGCCGCCTTCTGGTCGGCGGCCTGCTGCTGGGCGGCGGCCTGCGCGTCGATCTGCTCGGCGACGTCGTCGGTCGCGGCGAGGACCGGGACGAGGCCGGTCTGCTCCGTGGAGTTCTCCGCGGCGAGCGCCGGGGAGGCGGCGAGGGTGCCGATCACGCCGGTGGTGGTGAGGGCCGCGACGCCGGCCGCCTGAGCGGTGGTCCGCTTGACCCGGCCGGGCTTGCGGTGCTTCCCGGTGGCGCACATGAACGCCATGAAGTGGCTGGTCCTTTCCTTCCCTCTCGCCTACCGGGTTAGCTGACGGGTTCGGAGCAGGAAGGTCTCCTACGGGCCCCCTCGCTGGCGCGCGGGCGTCCGATTCACCCCAGGGACGGTGGGTCCCCGGCTCCCCTGGCTCGCGCCGTACGGGGACTCGGCGATCGCTGTCCGGTGCCGCGGGCGCGGCGCACTGCCTGACGAACAGCCCGGATGACGCTACGGGGGCCCGCTTTCAATCCTCAAACGGATCCGCCCTTTTGTAGCGCATCCCACAGGGCAGACAGGCAACCTCCGCCCCAAAACGGGCATCTGGAGGAAAGAGTGGAACAGCAGGGGCCCTGACGACCCGTAGGTCGTCAGGGCCCCGCGCGCGTGTGACGTTACTCGGCCGCCACCACGGTCACTTCACCGATGCCGAGCGCCTCGACCGGTGCCTTGATCTGAGAGGCGTCACCGACGAGGACGGCCACCAGACGGTCCACCGGGAAGGCGTTGACGACGGCCGCGGTGGCCTCCACCGTGCCCGTGGCGGCCATCTGCCGGTACAGCGTCGCCTGGAAGTCGTCGGGCAGGTGCTGCTCGACCTGGTCGGCCAGCGTGCTCGCCACGGCCGCCGCGGTCTCGTACTTCAGCGGTGCCACACCGACGAGGTTCTGCACGGCGACGTCCCGCTCTGCGTCGGTCAGGCCGTCCGCCGCGACGGTGCGCAGCACCTTCCACAGGTCGTCCAGCGCCGGGCCCGTGTTCGGCGTGTCGACGGAGCCGCTGATGGCGAGCATCGCCGCGCCCGTGCCGTCCGGGGCGGACCGCAGGACCTGCCCGAAGGCCCGCACGCCGTAGGTGTAGCCCTTCTCCTCGCGCAGGACGCGGTCCAGGCGGGAGGTGAGGGTGCCGCCCAGGCAGTACGTGCCGAGCACCTGGGCGGGCCAAACGCGGTCGTGCCGGTCGGGGCCGACGCGGCCGATGAGCAGCTGCGTCTGCACGGCGCCGGGCCGGTCCACGATGACCACGCGTCCGGTGTCGTCGGCGGTCACCGGCGGCACCGGCCGGGGCTCGCCCGGCGTGCCGGTCCAGGCGCCCAGGGTCTCGCCGAGCAGCGCGTCCAGGTCGACGCCGGTCAGGTCGCCGACGACGACCACGGTGGCCGTGGCGGGCCGCACATGGCGGTCGTAGAAGGCGCGCACGGCGCCGGCGTCGATCTTCTCGACGGTCTCCTCGGTGCCCTGGCGGGGCCGGGACATGCGCGAGGCCGCCGGGAACAGCTCCTTGGACAGCTCCTTGGCGGCCCGGCGGGAGGGGTTGGCCAGCTCGTGCGGGATCTCGTCCAGACGGTTGCGCACCAGCCGCTCGACCTCGCTCTCGGCGAAGGCGGGCGCGCGCAGGGCGTCGGCGAGCAGGCCGAGTCCCTTGGCCAGGCGGGAGGCCGGGACCTCCAGGCTGATGCGGACGCCGGGGTGGTCGGCGTGCGCGTCGAGCGTGGCGCCCGCGCGTTCCAGCTCGGCGGCGAACTCCTCGGCGGAGTGCCGGTCGGTGCCCTCCGAGAAGGCCCGCGCCATGATCGTGCCGACGCCGTCCAGGCCGGCCGGCTCCGCGTCCAGCGGCGCGTCCAGCAGCACCTCCACGGCGACGACCTGCTGGCCGGGGCGGTGGCAGCGCAGCACGGTCAGGCCGTTGTCGAGCGTGCCGCGCTCGGGGGCCGGGAACGCCCAGGGCTTGGCCTCGCCGGCCTGCGGCTGGGGGTGGAACTCCATGGTGGCGAGCTCGGTCACTTGGCCGTCTCCTCGTCGTTCTCGTTGCCGGCCTCTACGGTCGCTTCGCGCTCCGGGTCCTCGGGGATCCGGGCGTCCTCGACGGTCTCCGGGGACTTGGGCTCGTAGACGAGGACCGCGCGGTTGTCGGGCCGCAGGCGGGCCTTGGCGACCTCCTGGACCTCCTGCGGGGTCACCTCCAGGACCCGCTTCACGGCGGTCAGGGCGAGCTGCGGGTCGCCGAACAGAACGGCGTACCGGCACAGTTCGTCGGCGCGGCCGGAGACCGTGCCGAGCCGGTCCAGCCACTCGCGCTCCAGCTGGGCCTGGGCGCGCTCCATCTCCTCGGGCGTGGGGCCCTCCTCGGCGAAGCGGGCCAGTTCCTCGTCGATGGCGGCCTCGATGACCGGCACCTCGACGTCGCCGGAGGTCTTCACGTCCAGCCAGCCCATGGAGGGTGCGCCGGCCAGGCGCAGCAGGCCGAAGCCGGCGGCGACGGCCGTACGGTCGCGGCGCACCAGCCGGTTGTAGAGACGGGAGGACTCGCCGCCGCCGAGGACGGTCAGGGCGAGGTCGGCCGCGTCGCACGCGCGCGTGCCGTCGTGCGGGAGCCGGTAGGCGGCCATCAGGGCGCGCGCCGGGACCTCCTCGACGACGACCTCGCGCTTCTGCTCGCCGATGACGTCCGGCAGGGAGCCGTCGCGGGGCGCGGGCTTGCCGTCGTGGGAGGCGATGGAGCCGAAGTACTTCTCGATCCAGGCGAGGGTCTGCTCGGGGTCGATGTCGCCGACTACGGAGAGCACGGCGTTGTTCGGCGCGTAGTAGGTGCGGAAGAACTGGCGGGCGTCCTCCAGGGTGGCCGCGTCCAGGTCCGCCATCGAGCCGATCGGCGTGTGGTGGTACGGGTGGCCCTGCGGGTAGGACAGGGCGGTCAGCTTCTCGAAGGCGGTGCCGTACGGCACGTTGTCGTAGCGCTGGCGGCGCTCGTTCTTGACGACGTCCCGCTGGTTCTCCATGGACTCGTCGTCCAGGGCGGCCAGCAGGGAGCCCATGCGGTCGGCCTCCAGCCAGAGCGCGAGCTCCAGCTGGTGGGCGGGCATGGTCTCGAAGTAGTTGGTGCGCTCGAAGCTGGTGGTGCCGTTCAGCGAGCCGCCGGCGCCCTGCACCAGCTCGAAGTGCCCGTTGCCCTTGACCTGCGCGGAGCCCTGGAACATCAAGTGCTCGAAAAGGTGAGCAAGGCCGGTGCGCCCCTTGACTTCGTGGCGTGAACCCACGTCGTACCAGAGGCAGACCGCCGCCACCGGGGTCAGGTGGTCCTCGGAGAGCACCACGCGCAGACCGTTGGCCAGGCGGTGCTCGGTCGCTGTCAGGCCCCCGGAGCCTGCCTCGGCTGTGGTCGTGTGACCCATGGGCATGTACATCCCTTCGCGAGCGGATGCGGTTGTGAAAACCGCGGATTTCCTGCCGTTCCTGCCACTGTATGCAAAGCGTGCGGGGGCTCGGCGAAGTTCCCGCGGGCCGTACGCCCAGAGCGGATCGCGTAGCCTGCGTCCGGCCCTCTGCGGACGCCCTCCGGCGCGGGGCGGGTCCGTGGAGACCGGGTCGTGGCCCGGGTTGTCAGTGCCGCGGTCCACAATGGTCCGCGACAGATCCGTCAATCGCTTCAGCAAGAGCGAGCCGGAGGGTGCGCGCCCCCTCGGTGAGCGACCAGATCAGGAGGAGCCGGCAGCGATGGCCCGCCGCAGCACGAAGACCCCGCCGCCCGACGATTCGTTCGAGGAGAGGATCCTCGACATCGACGTCGTGGACGAGATGCGTGGCTCCTACCTCGAGTACGCGTACTCGGTCATCTACTCGCGCGCCCTGCCGGACGCCCGCGACGGCCTCAAGCCGGTGCACCGCCGGATCGTGTACCAGATGAACGAGATGGGCCTGCGCCCCGAACGCTCCTACGTGAAGTGCGCGCGTGTCGTCGGCGAGGTCATGGGCAAGCTGCACCCGCACGGCGACGCGTCGATCTACGACGCCCTGGTGCGCATGGCGCAGCCGTTCTCCATGCGGGTGCCGCTGGTCGACGGCCACGGCAACTTCGGCTCGCTGGGCAACGACGACCCGCCGGCCGCCATGCGGTACACCGAGTGCCGGATGGCCGAGGCGACGAGCCTGATGACCGAGTCGATCGACGAGGACACGGTCGACTTCGCGCCGAACTACGACGGCCAGGAGCAGGAGCCGGTGGCGCTGCCCGCCGCCTTCCCGAACCTGCTGGTCAACGGCTCCTCGGGCATCGCGGTCGGCATGGCGACGAACATGCCGCCGCACAACCTGCGGGAGGTCATCTCCGCCGCCCGCCATCTGATCCGGTTCCCGAACGCGGACCTGGACGCGCTGATGAAGCACGTCCCGGGCCCGGACCTGCCCACCGGCGGCCGGATCGTCGGCCTGGACGGCGTCCGGGACGCTTACGCGACCGGCCGCGGCACGTTCAAGATGCGCGCGACGGTCTCCATCGAGACCGTCACCGCCCGCCGCAAGGGCCTGGTGGTCACGGAACTGCCGTTCGCGGTCGGACCCGAGAAGGTCATCGCGAAGATCAAGGACCTGGTCAACGCGAAGAAGGTCCAGGGCATCGCCGACGTCAAGGACCTCACCGACCGCGAGCACGGCCTGCGCCTCGTCATCGAGATCAAGAACGGCTTCGTGCCGGAGGCGATCCTGGAGCAGCTGTACAAGCTGACCCCCATGGAGGAGTCCTTCGGCATCAACAACGTCGCGCTGGTCGACGGCCAGCCGCTCACGCTGGGTCTGAAGGAGCTGCTGGAGGTCTACCTGGACCACCGCTTCGAGGTGGTCCGGCGCCGCAGCGAGTTCCGCCGCGGCAAGAAGCGCGACCGGCTGCACCTGGTCGAGGGCCTGCTGACCGCGCTGGTCGACATCGACGAGGTCATCCGGATCATCCGCTCCAGCGAGAACTCCGCGCAGGCCAAGCAGCGCCTGATGGAGCGCTACTCGCTGAGCGATGTGCAGACGCAGTACATCCTCGACACGCCGCTGCGCCGGCTCACCAAGTTCGACCGGATCGAGCTGGAGGCGGAGAAGGACAAGCTCACCGCGGAGATCGAGGAGCTGACCCGGATCCTGGACTCGGACGCGGAGCTGCGCAAGCTGGTCTCCGCCGAACTGGCCGCCGTGGCGAAGAAGTTCGGCACCGACCGGCGCACGGTCCTGCTGGAGGCCGGGGGCGCCCCGGCGGCGGCGGTCCCGCTCCAGGTGGCCGACGACCCGTGCCGGGTGCTGCTGTCCTCGACGGGGCTGCTGGCCCGTACGGCGACCGACGAGCCGCTGCCGGAGGCGGGCACCAAGCGCGTCAAGCACGACGTGATCGTCTCGGCGGTGCCGGCCACCGCGCGCGGGGTGATCGGCGCGGTGACCTCGGACGGCCGGCTGCTGCGTATCAACGTGGTCGACCTGCCGCAGCTGCCCGAGGCGGCGTCCCCGCCGAACCTCTCCGGAGGCGCCCCGCTGGCGGAGTTCGTCTCCCTGGAGGGCGACGAGACGGTGGTCTGCCTGATCACGCTGGACGAGTCGTCCCCGGGTCTCGCGATCGGCACCGAGCAGGGTGTCGTCAAGCGTGTGGTGCCCGACTACCCGTCCAACAAGGACGAGTTGGAGGTCATCACGCTCAAGGAGGGCGACCGGATCGTCGGCGCGGTGGAGCTGCGCACCGGCGAGGAGGACCTGGTGTTCATCACCGACGACGCACAGCTGCTGCGCTTCCAGGCCTCCATCGTCCGTCCGCAAGGCCGCCCGGCGGGCGGTATGGCGGGGATCAAGCTCACCGAGGGCGCGAAGGTGATCTCCTTCACGGCGGTCGACCCGGCCGCCGACGCGGTGGTGTTCACGGTGGCGGGCTCGCGCGGCACGCTGGACGACTCGGTGCAGACGACGGCCAAGCTGACGCCGTTCGACCAGTACCCGCGCAAGGGCCGGGCCACGGGTGGCGTGCGCTGCCAGCGGTTCCTGAAGGGCGAGGACTGCCTGTCGCTGGGCTGGGCGGGCCCGGTTCCCGCGCGTGCGGCGCAGAAGAACGGCGCCCCGGTGGAGCTGCCGGAGCCGGACCCGCGCCGGGACGGTTCGGGCACGTCACTGCCGAAGACGGTCGCTGTGGTGGCGGGGCCGGTGCTCTAGTAGCGCTTCGTCACGTTGTGTGTCTGTTTGTGGGAACGGGCGGCCGCAGGTGGTGCAGGTGGTGCGAGTGCCGGTCCAGCACCTCGGCAGGTCCTGAATGATGTCGAGGACCTGGTAGAGGGTCGGGCCGGCGTCCGCACTCCGGTGTCGAGCCACCGAAGGGGCGGAAGGCCTGGGCGGCGGTGACGAGGGTGAGGCGCTGGTGCCGGCCGCGCCAGGTCCGGCCCTCGAAGTGGTCCAGGCCCGGGCCGCGCTTGAGTTCCCGGTAGTCGTGGTCGATCCGCCGGCGCGTCTGCGCCCACCGCGGCGCTCGCCACGGGGCGTCCGGTCGGGGCACGGCTTGGTATGTGGAAGAGTCAGACGCCGTCGCCCGTGCCGGCCGTACGAGGTCGTGCCCTGGGGCCAAGAGGATCAGGAGTCGTTCGATGGCTGATGAGATCACGCTGCGCCCGGTGACCGCCGACGATCTGGACCTGTTCGACCGCGAGTTCAACGGGCCGGAGGGGGCCGGCCAGTACCAGTGGTTCGGCTTCGGGTCACCGGCCGGCCTGCGTCGGCAGTTCGCCGAGACCGGCCTGCTCGGTCCCGACGGCGGCGTGCTCTCCGTCGCGGAAGCGGGCCGTACGGTGGGCCGGGTCGAGTGGTTCGCCAGCACCTGGGGGCGGCCCGCCACCTCCACCTGCTGGACCCTGGCGATCGGCCTGGTGCCGGCCTCGCACGGCCGCGGCATAGGCACCCAGGCCCAACGACTGCTGGCCGAGTACCTCTTCGACCACACCAGGGCCGAACGGCTCCAGGCCTGGACGGACTGCGCCAACCTCGCCGAGCAGCGTGCCTTGGAGAAGGCAGGCTTCGTCAGGGAGGGCGTGCTGCGCTCCGCGCAGTGGCGCGGCGGCCAGTGGCACGATCAAGTGATCTTCTCCATGCTCCGCGCGGAGCGGTCCGGCGGCTCATGACCGAAGCCGCAGTCAGACCGAGGCGAGGGTCACGGTGCCGTGGGCGTTGCAGACGCGCTCGTCGAACCTGGTGGCCACCGCCCGGGACTCGAGACCGTTGATCGTGCGCTCAACTTCGTTCCTCTTGTAGATCGCCTTGTCGAAGGTGATGGTTCCGCCGCCCTTGCTGCCACGGCCGTGCCGGTCGGCCCGCTGGTTCCTCGGTTCGGGGGTGGTGTGCCTGATCTGGCGTCCGCGCAGGTGGCGGCGGTCACGTCGGGCGGAATACGCCTTGGGCGGTGGCGGCGCGCAGGGCGGCGGTGAGGCCGCCCGCCACGGCGGCCGGCCCCTCCGCCGAGATGATCCGGCCGGGTACGGGATTTCCCGCCGCCGAGGCGGGCGGCCCGAATCCGTTCCATGACGGGGACGAGTTGCGGTGCGTCGCCCAAGGCGGCCGCGAAGATCCTGTCCCAGCTGCCGTCCGCTGAATGCCGCGATCCACACCGAACCCGGAAGGCCCCCACCTGTTCAAGCACCCAGTACGCGTGTCACCGACGTCCAGGGACAGCACACCTAGCCGGGCGGATCCTCCAGGTCGGCTTCCGCTTCGGCCGGACCCTGCACGTAGCGCAGCACGCCCCACATGCCGTGCTCGTCGGCGTGTGGGGCGTCGCTCTTGCAGGCCTCCAGTTCCTTGCCGAGGGCGTCCGCGTCGATGCCGGAACCGATCAGCACGAGCTGGGTGAGCCGGGCTGCCCCGGGCGCCCAGGACTCCGGGTAGAAACGCAGGAACCGGCCGACGGCGTGCACGGCGTACCGGTGGTCGGGGTCGTGCGGCCCGAAGTCCACGTACCCCTTGATCCGGTACAGCCCCTCGGACCTGCCGTCCAGGAACTGCATGAGCCGGCGGGGCTCCAGGGGAACGTCGGAGGTGAAGGACAGGCTGTCGTAGCCGGTGTGCAGGTGCCCGGTGTGTTCCCCGGCGTCCTCGGCGTCCCCGCTGTCCTCGGCGTGCTCGTGGAGGTCGTCGAAGGACAGCTGGCCGATGCGCTCCTCGCTCGGCCGGCAGTCGAAGAGGAACTCGGGGTCGATCCGGCCGTAGGTGGCGGGGACGACGGCCGCGCGGTCGGTGAGCGAGCGGACGAGCCCCAGGACCCGGTCGGCGTCGCCGGCACGGTCGAGCTTGTTGACGACGACCAGGTCGGCGAGGGCGAGATGCCGGTCGATCTCGGGGTGCTTCGCGCGCGTGTCGTCGAACTCGGCGGCGTCGACGACCTCGACGAGACCTCCGTAGACGATGCCCGGGTGCTCGCTGGCGAGCACCATGCGCACGAGTTCCTGCGGCTCGGCCAGCCCGCTGGCCTCGATGACGATCACATCGATGCCGGTGGCGGGCGCCGCGAGCCGGTCCAGGTAGAGGTCGAGTTCGCTCGCGTCGACGGCGCAGCACAGGCAGCCGTTGCCGAGCGAGACGGTCGAGTCGCCGAGAGCGCCCGCGACGGCCATCGCGTCGATCTCGATGGCGCCGAAGTCGTTGACGACCGCCCCGATCCGGCTGCCTCCACTGCGGTGCAGCAGGTGGTTGAGGAGCGTGGTCTTCCCGGATCCCAGAAAGCCCGCGAGCACGACGACCGGGATCTGGCGCGGGCTACGACTGCTGTCCTGGCTGTTCGCCAAGCTGTTCCCCAAGCTGTTCCCCAAGGGTGACCTCTCTCCTGTGGACCGGCTGCGGACCAGGATAGGAGGGTTCCGGGGGACGTCGACCGACCGGGGGACGTCGGCCGACCGGGGGACGTCGGCCGACCGGGGGACGTCGGCCGACCGGCGGACGGGTGCGCCGACGGGACCGACGCCGACGGCGGGGGTGCGTGCGCCGAGGGGCGGGGGTGCGTGCGCCGACGGGCGGGGGTGCGTGCGCCGACGGGCGGGGGTGCGTGCGCCGACGGGCGGTGTGCCGGCGTGCAGCGCGGGCGCGGGCGACAGCCGGGCAGCAGGCCGGGTGCGTCAGCGGACGGCGGCCGCGTGCGCCAACGTGTAGGGGCGGCGTGCGCCAGCGTATGGGCGCGTGCGGCACCGTACGTGGGCGTGCGTCAGCGTGGGGGGCGGGGCGGCGTGCGCCAACGTACGCGCGCGTGCGTCAGCGTGTGGGGCGGGCGCGGCCTCAGCCGGCGGCGGGGACCGCGACGGGCGGCTGCGGCCCCACATAGCGCGCCACGGGGCGGATGATCTTCGAGTCGGCCGCCTGCTCCAGGATGTTGGCGCTCCAGCCCACCACCCGTGCCGCGGCGAAGGTGGGCGTGAACATCTCCCGGGGCAGGCCGCACAGTTCCATGACCACACCGGCGTAGAACTCGACGTTGGTGTGCAGCTCGCGGCCGGGCTTCAGCTCGGCGAGGATCGCCTCCACCCGGCGCTCGACCTCCACCGCGAAGTCCACCCGCGGGCCGCCGAAGCCCAGGGCGATCTCCCGGAGCATCCGCGAGCGAGGGTCCTCCGTACGGTAGACGGCATGCCCGAAGCCCATGATCCGGTCGCCGGCGAGGACCCGCTCGCGGATCCAGGGGTCGATCCGGCCGGGCGTGCCGATCGCGTCCAGCGTGTCCAGGGCGCGGCTGGGTGCGCCTCCGTGCAGCGGCCCGGACAGGGCTCCGACGGCCCCGGTCAGGCAGGCCGCGACGTCGGCGCCGGTGGAGGCGATCACGCGTGCCGTGAAGGTTGACGCATTGAATCCGTGATCAATGGTTGAGATCAGGTATTGCTCGACCGCACGGGCCCGTAGCGGGTCCGGCTCCGAACCCGTCAGCATGTACAGGTAGTTGGCCGCGTACGAGAGGTCCTCCCGCGGTTCGACCGGGTCGAGCCCTCGGCCGAGCCGGTAGAGCGCGGTGAGCAGGGTGGGTACGGCCGCGCAGGCGGCCACCGTGTCGGCGCGCCGCCGGTCGGCGTCGATGTCGTAGACCGGCCGGAAGCCCTGGGTGGCGCCCAGCAGGGACAGGGCCGTGCGCAGTCCGGCCAGCGGCCCGGACCCCCGGCCGGCCTCGGCGACGGCGGGCAGGGCGGCGCGGACGTCGTCGGGCAGGCGCCGCTGCGCGGCGGTCTCGGCGGTGAAGGCGGCACTGCGCCGCGCGTCCGGCAGCCTGCCGTGGACCAGGAGGTGCCAGACGTCCTCGAAGCTCCGGGTGCGGGCGAGGTCGACGGCCGAGTACTGCCGGTAGTGGTAGAAGCCCTCCCTGCCCCGCACGTCACCGACCTCGGTCTCGGTGACGACGACGCCCGCGAGACCGCGCGGGGCGTCGATGAGGGTGGCGACTGCCCTGTTGATGGTCATGATTTTCCTCCCTGGACTTGATCCGACTGTCCATGCTTGACTAAGTTGCTGTCAATATTGATTGAATCAATGGATAGCCATCAACATGTGCAGAGGCGACTACGGTGACCCCATGCGCGATCACGACACCGCTCCCCACCATCCCGGGCGCCGGCTGACCACCAAGGAGACCGCCGAACTGCTCGGCGTGAAGTCCGAGACGGTCTACGCGTACGTGAGTCGCGGCCTGCTCAGCAGCAGACGTGAACCCGGCGGGCGGGCCAGCACCTTCGAGGCCAAGGAGGTCGAGGCCCTCGCCCGCCGCAACCGGCGTGAGGCGGCCGGCGGCCCGGGCTCCGGCGGTGATCTGTCCGTCCGCACCCGGATCACGCTCATCGATCGCGACCGGTACTTCTTCCGGGGTGTGGACGCCGTCGAACTGGCCGCACGTCACCCCTACGAGGAGGTCGCGGAGTGGCTGTGGACCGGCCGGCTGACGCCGGGGGTGAGGTTCACCGCGCCCGAGGACACCGTGCGGGTCGCCCGCCGCGCGGTGGACGCCCTGTCCGAGCACGCATCCCCCGTCGACCGGCTGCGGGTGGCGGCGGTCGCCGCGGCGGCCGAGGATCCGCTGCGCTTCGACCTGTCCGAGGAGGCCGTGCTGAACACGGCGCGCATCCTCATCCCCACCCTCGTCTCCGCGCTGCCGCCGGCCCGGCACGACCACAGGGACGACGGCCCGCTGGCCCACCGCCTGTGGGGCCGGCTGACCGGCCGTCCCGCCGACGAGGCGTCCCTCCGCGTCCTGGACACCGCGCTCGCCCTGCTCGCCGACCACGACCTGGCCGCGTCCACGCTCGCGGTCCGGGTCGCCGCCTCGGCCCGGGCCCATGCCTACGCGGCCGTGTCGGCCGGCCTCGGCGTGCTGGAGGGACCGCTGCACGGCGCGGCCAGCGGCCTGGCGCACCGGATGCTCCTGGACGTGCTCGACCAGGGCACGGCGGTGCCGGTGATCGCCGAGGAGCTGCGCGCCGGCCGCCGCGTCCCCGGCCTCGGTCACCGGCTGTACATGGGCGAGGACCCCCGCGCGCGGGCCCTCTTCGCCCTGCTGGAACAGGTCCCGCGCGCGGAGTCCGCGCTGCTCGCGGCACGTGACGTCGTCGCCACGACCGCCCGGCACACCCCGCTGCACGCCAACGTGGACCTGGCCCTGGCGGTCTTCACCGCGTCCTGCGGCATGCCGGCCACGGCGGGCGAGACGATCTTCGCCGTCGCCCGGACCGCGGGCTGGATCGCCCATGCCCTGGAGGAGTACGGCGAGCGCCCGCTGCGTATGCGCCCCAGCGGCCACTACGTCGGTGCGCGTCCGCCACAGCCCCTCCCGGAGTAGGCCGCACCGGGGCCGGAAGTCCCCCCGGGGAGACTCAGGTTAGGCTCACCTCTGTGAGTAGGTGTGCGACCGTCTCCCGAAGCCTCGACGAGCCGGTTTCCGGTACGGCAGCCACGGCGACGACGTGGCTGCTGCTGGAGCAGCCCGGCCCGTGGGGAGCCAAGGCGCTCACCTCCAGTCACCTGGACCCCGAGCTGGGCCGGGCGCTGGAGGCCGCCGCCGACGGAACCGGCGTCCGTGTCGCCCTCATCCGGCACCCCGGACGCCACGCCGACCCCGGCACGCCCCCGATGCGGCAGGTGTACGCCGCGCACACCGTTCCGGGTCGGGTATGGCTGCACAGCGCCACCACCCGTGATCCGCAGCAACTGCTGGACCTCGACTTCGCCGCCCTCGGAGCGGGCGACCACCGCTCCTTCGGCGCGGCCCTCGGCGGACGGCCCCACCGGGGTGACCCGCTGGCACTCGTGTGCACCAACGGCAAGCGCGACCGCTGCTGTGCCCTCCTGGGCCGTCCCCTCGCCACGGAGCTGGTCACGTCGGGGGTGCGTGGCGTCTGGGAGGTCACCCATCTGGGTGGACATCGGTTCGCACCCACGGTTCTCGTCCTGCCCTACGGGTACGCCTACGGCCGCGCCGAGGCACACACCGTCAAGGAGGCCCTGCACGGTGTCCGTGAGGGGCGTGTGGTCGTCGAGGGGTGCCGGGGGTGCTCCGCGTGGGAGCGGCCCGGCCAGGCGGCCGAGCTGGCCGTGCGGGCGGCCGCGGGCGAGTACCGGGCGGGTGTGCTGAGCGTCGTGCGGACCGACGGCACCGCCGCGCGCCGGGAGGTCACGGTCGCTCACGCCGACGGCCGCCGGTGGCGGGTCACCGTGGCGCAGGGAGCGTCGCTGCCGCCCCGTCCGGAGAGCTGTGGCGCGGCGGCTCTGGGCTCGCCCGCGCGGATGGACGTGGTCGAGGTGCGCGAACTGAGGCCGACGGCGCTGGCGAGCTAGCAGGGCCTGATCGCCGCCCATGATTGCCGTTGGACCGGTTCGACACGTCGATGGTCAACGCACTTGTCGACCCTCACCCAAAGCCCGTCAACGGTTGATCTCCGGATCCAGAGCGGATCAAGAGATCCACACCACACCTGCTGGGGCGGTTCCGGACGCCCCACGTACCGTCGTGGGTATGAGCCCCACTCCCCCCGCACGCCGTCTGCGCCTCGGTCTGCCCCGGCGGATGTTCTCCCAGGTGCTGCTGATGCAGGTGGCGATCGCCGCGGGCGTGGCGGTGCTCGCCACCGGGCTCTTCCTGGCGCCGCTGAGCAAGCAGCTGGACCAGGAGGCGATGCGCCGCGCGCTGGCCATCGCCGAGACCACGGCCCAGGACCCGCAGATCGCCGAGGGCGTCCGCACCACCCCGCCGACCCGGGACGGCCCCGTGCAGAAGGAGGCCGAGCGGATCCGGCGGGCCACGCACGCGGAGTACATCGTGGTGCTGGACGAACACTGGGTGCGCTGGTCGCACCCCACGGCCTCGCAGATCGGCCGACGTGTGTCCACCAGTCCCTCCGAGGCCCTGAAGGGCAAGGAGGTCATGGAGATCGACAAGGGCACCCTGGGGCGCTCGGCGCGCGGCAAGGTGCCGCTGTACGACACCGACCACCGCATCGTCGGCGCGGTCTCGGTCGGCATCGCCTACGACAGTGTGCGGGCGCGGCTGATCAGCGCGATCCCGGGGCTGTTCGCCTACGCCGGCGGCGCGCTCGCGGTGGGCGCGCTGGCCGCTTGGCTGATCTCGCGCCGGGTCCAGCGGCAGACCCGGGACCTGGCCTTCTCCGACATCTCGGCGCTGCTCGCGGAGCGCGAGGCGATGCTGCACGGCATCCGGGAGGGTGTGGTCGCGCTGGACCGGGCAGGCCGTATCCGCCTGCTCAACGACGAGGCACGGCGGCTGCTGGGCATCGGTGACGAGGCCGTGGGTCGGGCACCGGACGAGGCGCTCGGCGCGGGCCGCACGACGGACGTGCTGGCCGGCCGCGTGACCGGCACCGATCTGCTCACCGTACGCGGCCGGCGGGTCCTGATCGCCAACCGCATGCCCACGGACGACGGCGGTGCCGTGGCCACCCTGCGCGACCGCACCGAACTGGAACAGCTGGGGCGTGAACTCGATTCCACGCGCGGGTTGATCGACGCCCTGCGCGCCCAGGACCACGAACACGCCAACCGCATGCACACCCTGCTGGGGCTGCTGGAACTGGAGATGTACGACGACGCCGTGGAGTTCGTCGGTGAGGTGGTCGGGGACCACCGGGCCACCGCCGAGCAGGTCACGGAGAAGATCCAGGACCCGCTGCTGGCCGCGCTTCTGGTGGGCAAGGCGACCGTGGCGGCCGAGCGCGGGGTCGCCCTGTGGGTGTCGGAACGGACCCGGCTGCCGGACCGGCTGATCGATCCGCGGGGGCTGGTCACCATCGTGGGCAACCTCGTGGACAACGCCCTCGACGCGGTCGCCGGCACACCGCACGCGCGCGTGGAGGCCGAGTTGCGCGCGGAGGGCCGTACGGTCGTTCTCCGGGTGCGCGACACGGGCCCGGGAGTCCCGGAGGACCAACGGGATGTGATCTTCACGGAGGGCTGGTCGACCAAGAGGCCGCCCGCGCACGGCAAGCGGGGCATCGGTCTCTCCCTGGTGCGCCGGCTCGCCGAACGGCAGGGCGGGAGCGCGGCCGTGTGCGCGGCGGACGGCGGCGGCGCGGAGTTCACCGTCGTCCTGCCCGAGGCGCTGACCGAGCCGGCACCGGAACCGGTGCTCGCCGGGTCCGCGGAGCCCGCCGCGAGAACCGCGAACGCCCCGGCCGCCGCCGAGGAGGAGGCGCGATGATCGAGGTGCTGGTCGTGGACGACGACACCCGGGTGGCCCGGGTCAACGCCGCCTACGTGGAGAAGGTGCCCGGCTTCCATGTGGCCGGCGAGGCGCACAACGCCGCCGACGCGCTGCGCCAGGTGGAGACCCTGCCGCGGCTCGATCTCGTCCTGATGGACCACTACCTGCCCGACGACACGGGCCTCGCGGTCGTCCGGGAGATGCGCCGGCGCGGCCACCAGACCGACGTGATCATGGTGACGGCGGCGCGGGACGTGTCGACGGTGCAGGCCGCCATGCGGCAGGGGGCGTTGCAGTACCTGGTGAAGCCGTTCGCCTTCGCGGGTCTGCGGGCCAAGCTGGAGGCTTACGCCCGCCTGCGGCGCACCCTGGACGGCGGTGGTGAGGCCGAGCAGGCGGAGGTGGACCGTATCTTCGGCGCTCTGTCCGCCCCCTCGGAGCCCGGGCTGCCCAAGGGGCACTCCCCCACGACGGCCGAGCTGGTGCGCCAGGCGCTGATGAACGCCGAACACCCCCTGTCCGCCCAGGAGATCGCGGAGCGCACGGGGGTGAGCCGCCAGACCGCGCAACGGTATCTGAAGTTCCTGGAGCGCACCGGCCGGGCCCGGCTGACCCTCAAGTACGGCGACGCGGGCCGCCCGGAGCACCGTTACGTGTGGGCGACCCGCGCCTGAGCGGGGTTCATGGGGTGGTCACTTGACCGCCTTGACGAACTCTGCCGTGTATGTCTTGCTCAAGTCGACTTTCGTGTTCTGGATGTTGGGGTTGAACGCCTTGAGGACCTTCTCAACGGTCTCGGGGCCGCCCTGGGGCATCACGCCGTCGTCGGTGAACATGGGAAGGGTGTTCTTGACGGCCTGTATGTACAGGGACTTGTTGCCCTGGGAGTAGTCGGCGGGCATCTTGGCGGCGATCTCGTCGGCGCTGTGCGTGGACATCCACTTGAGCGTCTTGACGAATGCATTGGCCAACTTCTGGACGGTGTCCTTGTGACCGTTCACCCAGTCCGTCTGCATGTACAGGCTGGACGACGGATACGGGCCGCCCAGCGCTTCCTGCGAGCCCTCGGGTGTGCGCATGTCGACGAGGATCTTCCCGGCCTTCTTGTCCAGGAGCGTCGCGACGGTCGGGTCGGTGGTCATGCCGCCGTCGATCGCGCCGTTCTGGAGAGCCGCGATGAATGTCGGCCCCGCCCCCACCGCGACCGGCGTGAACTCGCTGACCTTCACCCCGTTCTTCACCGCGAGGTACTTGGTGAGGAAGTCGGTCGAGGAGCCGAGCCCGGTGACGCCCAGCTTGCGGCCCTTGAAGTCCTTGGGCGAGGCGAGGTCACCGGCCGCCCGGTCCGAGACCACCTCGACCTCGCCGGGCGCGTGCGAGAACTGCACGACCGACTCGACGGCCTTGCCCTTCACCTGGAGGTCGAGGGTGTGGTCGTAGAACCCGACCGCTCCCTGCACCTGGCCGGAGACGAGCGCGGTCTCGGCCTGGACCCCGGCGGGCTCGCTGAGGAGTTCGACGTTCAGTCCCTCGGCCTGGAAGTAGCCGAGCCGCTGGGTGAGCATCGCGGGCAGGTAGATGACCTTGTCCAGGCCGCCGACCATGATCTTGACGGTCTCGCCCTTGCCGCCGCCCCCGCCGCTGCCGGTGTCGGCCGTGGAGCTCGCCGCGTCGTTGGCGCAGGCGGTGAGCGAGGAGAGGGCGAGCAGTCCGGCGGCGGCCAGGGTGGCGTATCCGGCAGTCGTGCGCATGCGGTTCACGTCCTTGTGGGAGGGCGGTACGGGGAGGAGGCAGGGGTACGTTCAGCTGTCGGAGCCGGCCGGTTTCCAGCGGAAGATGCGGCGCTCGGCGAAGGTCAGCAGGCCCTCCGCGACGAGGGCGACGACGGCGAGGATGACCATCGCGGCGTACACGCCGGCTGCGTTGAAGGTGTTCTGCGATTGCGCGACGAGCAGGCCGATGCCCTTGGTCGCGCCGATGTACTCGCCGACGATGGCGCCGATGAGAGCGAAACCGAAGCTGACGTGGAGGCTGGTGAAGATCCAGGAGGTGGCCGACGGGACGACCACCTGAAGGGTCACCCGGCGGTCGCTCGCGCCCAGGATGCGGGCGTTGGCCACGAGGTTGCGGTCCACTTCGCGGGCGCCCTGGAAGGCGTTGAAGAACACCGGGAAGAAGACGAGCACCACGGCCGAGGCCACTTTGGAGGACGGTCCGAGGCCGAACCAGATCAGGAAGATGGGCGCCAGGACGATCCTCGGGATCGAGTTGAGCACCTTGATGTATGGACCAAGGACCTCGGCGAGCAATCTGATCCGCCCGAGCGCGATGCCGAGGAGTACACCGGTGACCACACCGAGACCCCAGCCCAGCAGTGCCTCGTACAGCGTGTACCAGATCTGCTCGCCCAGGGAGCCGAGCGCTGTCCCGTGGGCCACCCAGGTGTGGATCTGCTCCCAGATCTTCGAGGGCATCGAGAAATTGAACGGGTCGATGACCTTGGCGCGGGACAGGGCCTCCCACAGTCCCAGGACCGCCACCAGGAGCACCACGCGCGCGGCGTTGACCAGGATCCTGCGCCGGCGGGCGGCCCGGGCGCGGGTCTGCGCGCGACCGGGTGTCTTGGCGGTGTCGACGACCGGGGTGCTGAGAACCTCAGGCGACATGGGCGGCACCCCTCTCGCGGGTGATGCGGACCTCTTCGCCGAGGGACTCCCAGATCTCGCGGTAGATCTCGATGAACCGCGGCTCCAGACGCACCGACTCGACCTTCCGCGGGCGGGGCAGGTCGATGTCGAAGACCTGCTTCACGGTCGCGGGGCCGGCGGTCATCACGACGACCTTGTCAGCCAGTGCGATGGACTCCTCCAGGTCGTGGGTGACGAAGACGACGGAGGCGCCGGTGCCCTCCCACAGCTCCAGCAGCTCGTCCGACATCAGCGCCCGGGTCTGTACGTCCAGCGCCGAGAACGGCTCGTCCATCAGGAGGATCTCGGGATCGTTGACGAATGTGGCCGCCAGGGCGACACGCTTGCGCTGACCGCCGGAGAGCTGGTGCGGATAGCGGTCCTCGAAGGCGGCGAGTCCCACCCGGGCGAGCCACTCGCGAGCCTTCTCCCTGGCCTCCGCCTTGGGTACGCCGCGGAAACGCGGACCCGCCATGACGTTGGACAGGACGGTCCGCCAGGGGAAGGTGGCGTCCTGCTGGAAGACGAAGCCGACCTTGTCGCCGACACCGTCGACCGGGTCCCCGGCCACCAGCACCTCGCCCTCGGTGGGCTCCTCCAGGCCGCTGACCAGGGTCAGGGTGGTGGACTTGCCGCACCCGGTCGGGCCGACGACGGCCACGAACTCGCCACGCCCGACGGTGAGGTCCAGGCCGCGCACGGCCGTGTGCAGTCCCCCGGACGGGGTTCTGAAGATCTTGCTCGCGCCCCGCAGCTCGATGGCGGGGCTGGTATGTGCGCTCATGGGCCGGGACGGTAGGTGTGGCCCCGGCCACAGCAGCAGTCTTGTGAGAGCAAGCCGTTCTTTTGCTCGCAAGAGCCTGTTGTGCTCGTTTTGCTCGCGCTACAACTGCGGAGCCGAAAACACGGGCTGACGCTCGCCGGCCTTGTAAGGAGAGGCCTGATGATTGACGTCCTGGTGGTGGACGACGACTTCCGTGTCGCCGAGATCAACGCCAAGTACGTGGGAAAGGTTCCCGGCTTCCGGGTGACCGCCCGCGCGCACAGTGCCGCCCAGGCTCTGGCCGCCGTCGAACGCGGGACCATCGACCTGGTCCTGCTGGACCATTACCTGCCGGACCGGACGGGCCTGGAACTCGTCCACCGCATGCGGGAGCAGGGACACGGCACCGACGTCATCATGATCACCGCGGCCAGCGATGTGACGACGGTCCAGCAGGCGATGCGCCTGGGCGCCCTGCACTATCTGGTCAAGCCGTTCACCTTCGCCGCGCTGCGCGCCCGCCTGGACTCCTACGCCGCCCTGCGCCGCACGGTCGACCGGGTGGGCGGCCACGGCCCGACGGGACAGGAACAGATCGACCGGATCTTCGGCGCCCTGCGCACCACTCCTGCCCCCTCCGCCCCGGGCCTGCCGAGCGGCCACTCCGAGCCCACGACCGACCTCATCTGCGGCGTCCT
This sequence comes from Streptomyces musisoli, assembly GCF_016741855.1. GTDB lineage: Bacteria > Actinomycetota > Actinomycetes > Streptomycetales > Streptomycetaceae > Streptomyces > Streptomyces musisoli. The sequence goes on from NZ_JAERRH010000014.1 coordinate 84,100, forward strand.
GCATCGCGCCGGCCATCCGCTCTCGGCCCACGAAGTTGCCACCCGGACCGGCCTGAGCCGCTCCACCGCCCAGCGCTATCTGCGCCACCTGGAACAGGCGGGCCGGCTCCACCTGTCCCTGAAGTACGGCGACACCGGCCGCCCGGAACACCGGTACGCCTGGGTGGCGCCGTAGCGGCGCCCGCCGCCGGCTAGGCGGCGCCGGCCCCGGTCAGGGAACGCACTTCCGTCTCGGCGTACTTGGCCTCGTCCGCGACCTCGTCCGAGGTGACCGTGCCCAGCCAGCCGGCGAGGAAGCCCAGCGGAATGGAGACGACACCCGGGTTCTCCAGCGGGAAGTACTGGAAGTCGACGCCCGGGAACAGCGAGTCCGGGCTGCCGGACACCACCGGGGACAGGACCACGAGCCCGATCGCCGGGAGCAGCCCGCCGTACACCGCCCACACCGCGCCCCGCGTGGTGAGACCGCGCCAGAACAGCGAGTAGAGCAGGACCGGCAGGTTCGCCGAAGCGGCCACCGCGAAGGCGAGCCCGACGAGGAAGGCGACGTTGAGATCCCGGGCCAGCAGACCGAGGGCGATCGCCACGACGCCGACGCCGACCGCCGCCCAGCGTGCCACCGCCACCTCGCCGCGCGGGCCCGTGCCGCGGGAGCGTCGCAACGATGCGTACAGATCGTGGGCCACCGACGCGGAGGAGGCGAGCGTGATGCCCGCGACCACCGCGAGGATCGTGGCGAAGGCCACGGCGGCGACCACCGCGAACAGCACGGTGCCTCCCGTGGAGCCCGCCCCACCGCCCAGATCTAGGGCGAGGAGGGGCACCGCGGTGTTCCCCGCCGCGTTGGAAGCGCGCACGGTCTGCGGCCCCACCAGCGCCGCCGCACCGAATCCGAGGACGATCGTCATCAGGTAGAAGCTGCCGATCAGGCCGATGGACCACACCACGGAGCGGCGGGCGGCACGCGCGGTCGGCACCGTGTAGAAGCGGGACAGGATGTGCGGCAGCCCGGCCGTGCCCAGCACCAGCGCGAGCCCCAGGCTGATGAAGTCGAGCCGGGCGGTCCAGTCCCCGCCGTACTTCAGTCCCGGCGCCAGAAACGCCCTCCCCTGGCCGCTGCGCTCCGCGGCGGTGAGCAGCAGCCGGTCCACGTCTCCGTGGAAGCGCAGCAGCACGAGCACGGTCAGCACAACGGTGCCGCTGAGCAGCAGGACCGCCTTCACGATCTGGATCCAGGTGGTGGCCCGCATCCCGCCCAGCGACACGTAGATCACCATCAGCGCGCCTACGCCGATGACCGCCCAGACCCGGGCCGCACCACCCGTCCGCCCGAGCAGCAGCGCCACCAGACTGCCCGCGCCGACCATCTGTGCCACCAGGTAGAAAACGGACACCACGACCGAGGATGTTCCCGTGGCGATCCGCACCGGCCGCTCACTCATCCGCGCGGCCACCACGTCGGCCAGGGTGAACCGCCCGCAGTTGCGTACCAGTTCGGCGACCAGGAAGAGCACCACCAGCCAGGCCACCAGGAAGCCCACGCCGTACAGCAGCCCGTCGTATCCGTACAGGGCGATGAGTCCGCTGATCCCGAGGAAGGAGGCGGCCGACATGTAGTCGCCGGCGATGGCAAAACCATTTTCCATGGGGGTGAACAGCCGCCCGCCGGCGTAGAACTCCTCCGCCGAACCGTGCCGCCTGCGGCTCACCCAGGTCGTGATCCCGAGGGTGACCGCCACGAAACCGCTGAACAGCAACAGCGCCAGAGCCTGATGGTCACCCGTCACGAGGCGCCTCCCTGCGCCCCACGGGCCAGTTCCTGGGTGTCCCAGCGCAGGTCCAGTGCGGCCCGGTCCCGGCGCAGCCGTGCATGCCGGGCATAGGCCCAGGTGAGCAGGAACGTGGTGAGGAACTGGCCGAGCCCGGCGACCATCCCCACGTTCACCGCGCCCGCGACGGGCCGCGCCATGAGCCCGGGCGCGGTCGTCGCCGCCACCACGTACCCCACGTACCAGACCAGGAAGGCGGCGGTCCCCGGCACCACGAACCGCCGGTACCTGCCGCGCATCTCCTGGAACGCCTGACTGCGCTGCACTTCCACATACACGTCGCGGGTGCGCGTCACGCCGGGCCCTCCTCGCGCGGGCGGCACGGTCGTCGCCGGCACGCCGGTCCCGTCCAGTCCGCCCCAGCCCGTGGCCAGCGCGTCGTACCAGGGGTCCTCGTACGCCATGTCGCGGGCGGGCACGCCGTGGTCTTCCTGGTTCCCGCCCGAACTCTCGGGACCATCCCCGGCTCTGCGGGGACGACCGTTGCTTGACTGCATGCCCAAGGATGGACAGAACGGGAAGATCTCTGACTCTTCTTCCTCCGGCACTTCACCCCATCAGGTGATTCACCCGGTGGGCGGCCGCACCAGCCCCTTGCCGTAGGCGTAGCGCACGGCCTGCGCCCGGTCCTTGAGGCCCGTCTTGGCGAAGAGGTTGTTGATGTGTGTCTTCACCGTCGCGGTCGACACATGCAGTCTGCGGGCGATCTCCTGGTTGCTGAGTCCCTCGGCGATCAGCACCAGGACCTCGGTCTCCCGTGCGGTCAGTCCGTCGGGCGCCTCGTCCATGGCCGGCACGGGCTCGGCCTCGGACCGCGACAGCCGCTCCAGCAGCCGGCGCTGGACACTCGGCGACAGGCCCGCGTCCCCCGACAGCACACTGTGCACGGCGCGTACGATCTCCTCGCCGCCGGCGTCCTTGGTCAGGTATCCGCGGGCACCGGCCCGCAGCGCGGGGAAGAGCGACTCGTCGTCCGCGTAGGTGGTGAGCACCACGACCTGGGTCCCGGGGTACTCCGCGCGGATCCGCCGGGTGGCCTCCACGCCGTCGCAGCGCGGCATCCTGAGGTCCATCAGGACGACGTCCGGTACGAGTTCCCCGACCAGCCGCACCGCCTCCTCGCCGTCACCCGCGGCCCCCACGACCTCCACTCCCGGCAGCAGTCCGAGCAGCATCACGATGCCCTCACGGACCACGGTCTGGTCGTCGGCCACGACCACCCGTGCGGGCTTCCTCTCACCGTCCGCCTCGCTCATACGGGCACCTTCAGCGTCACCACGAATCCCTCCTCGTCCGGTCCCGCGTCCAGCGAACCGCCCAGCAGTTCGGCACGCTCGCGCATGCCCAGCAGACCGTATCCGCCTCCGGCCCCGTCGAGTTCGCCCGGCCGCCCGCCCGAGTCCCGGACGTTCAGCGTCACTTCGTGCTCGCTGTAGTCGAGCCGCACATCCACTTTGGCGCCGTGGGCGTGCTTGCGGACGTTCGTCAGCGCCTCCTGCGCGACCCGCCGCACGGCCTGGGACGCCTCGGCCGGCAGGGATCTGCGTTCACCGGTGACGGTGACCTCGGCTCCGTCGGCCGTGCTGACGAGTGCGGTCAGGAAGTCCTCCAGCGGGGTCAGCTCGCCCCGCAGCGCGGACAGTGCCTGCCGGGTCTCGGCGAGGCCGTCGCGGGCCATCCCCCGGGCGGCCACCACCCGCTCCAGGATCCGTTCGCGATCCGCGCCGTTCTCGATCAGCAGCCGGGCCGCCTCCAGGTGCACGAGCTGCGCCGAGAGGCTGTGTGCCAGCACGTCGTGGATCTCCCGGGCGATACGGGCGCGTTCGGCCAGCGCCGCGGACTCGGCCTCGGCCGCGCGGGCGGCCCGCTCCTGGGCGAGCAGCCGCTGCGCATTGCCGCGGGCCTCCGCGTCCAGCCGCAGGACGTATCCGCCGAGAGCCAGGCCGGCCACGGTGGCGGCCGTGGTCAGCCAGAGGTCGTCGGTGAAGGCGGAGTACGAGGCCAGCGCCACCGATGCGACGGGTACCCCTGCCCCGAGCGGCAGCCGCTCCAGCGCGGCGACTCCGCAGGCGCACCAGATCACGAGGGCCGGCCCTCTGAATCCCGTGAGGCCGGCGGCGACCGCGATGCCCAGGAGCACGCCCATGAGCGCGAGGGAGGGCACCAGCCGGTGCTCGTAGGTCGTCCGGAAGAACGCCCAGGAGACGAGTGCGGCGACGACGGCTGTCGCCGCTGCCGCTAGTCCTTGGCCGAGGCCCACGTGCCGCTCACTGAAGGCGGCCCACAGAAGCACGGCCAGTGCGAGCAGGCGGACCGCCCAGGTGATCAGGCGCCGGGGCCGGGAGATTCCCGCGCGGCCGAGCGCTTCGCGTGACGGCCAGCGCGTCCAGGCGTTCTCTGTCACACGCGCTCCTTCCGGGCCGACGGCTTGTCGTCACCGTACGCCGGGGCGGGATGGCTCGCGGCGCCGAGGGACTGGGCCCGCCAGGCCAGGATCCCGCCGCGGACCAGCAGGGTGCCCGCGAGGCCAAGCATCAGCGCTGAGCTGTCCTGGTGCAGGCCGAGCGCGGAGCCGAGGGCGAAGACGCCGGCTCGCAAGGCTATGCCCACGATCCAGACGGCGATGCTCGCCTGAGTGCTCTTGGTCCATACGATGCCGTCCGGCGCCGTCCAGATGCGGGTGGTCCAGCCCCAGCCGACGCCGGTGACGAGGCCGATGAGGAGCTCGACCGCGAGCAGTGCGGCGGATTCCGCACCGTGCCGGGCGTCGAGGATGCCGGGCTCGCGCAGCGCGACGGCGGCGAGGACCACGGGCAGCAGCCACCAGCGCCGGTCCGTGTCCATCGCGCGGGGGCGGAACTGCCGCGCGATCACTATGGCGGCGACGGCCGCGATCACCAGCGCGTTGACGAGCCCGGACATCAGCACCTCCGTGAACGAGAAGGTCTTGCCGGAGCGAGTGCTGCCGACACCTTCGAAGCTACGGACGTTCGCAGGTCAGGGGATCGGAGCCCGGGTGGATCACGGGTGGAACCGTGGAGCGGGGCCCCTCCACCCACAGGTGGAGAAACCCTGCGGGCCGGACCGTAGGGGCAGGGTGGAGCGGGACGGGCAGGGCGAACCCCGACCTGCCGGCAGTCGAAGACGGCCTGCAAGCCGAGCCTCGGCCGGGAGCCGGGCTCCAGCTCATAGGCGGGAGCCCGGTACAGCGGCTACGCGTCGATGCGGGAACGGTCCAGCGTCGCCGCCGAGCTGGAGATGAACTCCTTGCGGGGCGCCACGTCGTTACCCATCAGCAGGTCGAAGACCTGTTCGGCGGCCTCCAGGTCGGAGAGGTTGATGCGGCGCAGGGTGCGGTGGCGCGGGTCCATCGTGGTCTCGGCCAGCTGGTCGGCGTCCATCTCGCCCAGACCCTTGTAGCGCTGGATGGAGTCCTTGTACCGGATGCCCTTGCTCTGGAATTCCATGAGCTTGTCGCGCAGCTCGCGGTCCGAGTACGTGTAGACGTACTTCTCCTGCCCCTTCTTCGGCTGGATCAGCTCGATGCGGTGCAGCGGCGGCACGGCGGCGAAGACACGACCGGCCTCGACCATGGGCCGCATGTAGCGCTGGAAGAGCGTGAGCAGCAGGCAACGGATGTGGGAGCCGTCCACATCGGCGTCGGTCATCATGATGATCTTGCCGTACCGGGCCTGGTCGATGTCGAAGGTGCGGCCCGAGCCCGCTCCTATGACCTGGATGATCGCACCGCACTCGGCGTTCTTGAGCATGTCGGTCACGGATGAACGCTGCACGTTGAGGATCTTGCCGCGGATCGGCAGCAGTGCCTGGAACTCGGAGTTCCGCGCCAGCTTGGCCGTACCGAGCGCGGAGTCACCCTCGACGATGAACAACTCGCTGCGGTCGACGTCGTCGCTACGGCAGTCGGCGAGCTTGGCCGGCAGGGACGAGGACTCCAGGGCGGTCTTCCGGCGCTGGGCGTCCTTGTGCTGGCGGGCCGCGACCCGGGTGCGGGCGGCGGCGACGACCTTTTCCATGACGACGCGGGCCTGGGCGGCGGCATCACGCTTGGTGGCCGTCAGGAACGCCTTCAGCTCACTGGTGACCACGTTGTTCACGATGCGGCGGGCCGCCGAGGTGCCGAGGACCTCCTTGGTCTGGCCCTCGAACTGCGGCTCGGCCAGGCGGACCGTGACGACGGCGGTGAGGCCCTCCAGGGCGTCGTCCTTGACGATGTTGTCCTCGGCCACGCGCAGCATCTTCTTGGCGCGCAGCACATCGTTCATCGTCTGGGTGAGAGCTTGTTCGAAGCCCGCGACATGGGTGCCGCCCTTGGGGGTGGCGATGATGTTGACGAACGACCGCACCGCGGTGTCGTAGCCGGTGCCCCAGCGCAGCGCCACGTCGACGCCCAGCTCACGCGTGACCTCGGTCGGCGTCATCTGGCCGTGCTCGTCCAGGACCGGGACGGTCTCCTTGAACGTGCCCTTGCCAGAGAAGCGGAGGACATCGCAGATCGCCTTGTCGTTCGCCAGGTACTCGCAGAACTCGCTGATGCCGCCGTCGAAGCGGAAGGACTCCTCGCCCTTGCTGCCGCCCTCGCCGAGACCGAACTCGTCACGCACGACGATGGTCAGGCCGGGGACCAGGAACGCGGTCTGCCGGGCACGCTGGTGCAGGTTGTCCAGGGAGAGCTTGGCGTCCTTGAGGAAGATCTGGCGGTCCGCCCAGTAACGCACGCGCGTGCCGGTGCGGGTCTTGGGGATCTTCTTGGCCTTGCGCAGGCCGCTCTTGGCCTCGAACTTCGCGTCGGCGCCGGCGGAGGCGAAGGCACCGGGCACACCGCGCCGGAAGCTGATGGCGTGCGTGTTGCCGCCGCGGTCCACCTCGACGTCGAGCCGGGCGGAGAGGGCGTTGACCACGGAGGCGCCCACGCCGTGCAGACCACCGGAGGCGGCGTACGACCCGCCGCCGAACTTGCCACCCGCGTGCAGCTTGGTCATGACTACCTCGACGCCGGACAGGCCCGTCTTGGGCTCGACGTCCACGGGGATGCCGCGGCCGTTGTCGCGCACCTCCACCGAGCCGTCGTCGTGGAGGACCACCTCGATGTGGTCGCAGTAGCCGCCGAGGGCCTCGTCCACGGAGTTGTCGATGATCTCCCACAGGCAGTGCATCAGGCCGCGGCTGTCGGTCGAGCCGATGTACATGCCCGGGCGCTTGCGCACGGCTTCGAGGCCCTCGAGGACGAGCAGGTGCCGCGCGGTGTAGTTGGAACCGTCCCGGTCTGCTCCTGCCAGCAGCGCTGTGGACGGCACGGACGTATCGGCGGTCACGCGGTTCGCTCCTCGCTGAATTTCAGGTGACCCCCTTTTGGGTAAGGGGGCGGCTTCGGTCGCCGCACAGAGGGTACCGAGCCCTGGTAGAGCCGGTGTAACGCCACCCTCGTCGGGAACTCACACTAGTCCAGACTCGCATGAGTGTTCGATCCCTCGATGGAGTGAAGTACATATCACGTTCCCTTCGGGGCATGAACCATTTAGGCTCCGGGCACGTCCTCATGAACAACCGGCAACCCAGCCGGGAGGACGAGACAGCAAGCAAGACAGCGCGAACCCGTACGCATCCAAGACACGCAATACGGCACATTCGCCGCCAACCGGCAGCAGACAGCCGCCCCGAAAGATTTTTTCGAGGAAAAGCCACGAGCGGGAACGTTTTCGGGCTGGTTGGATGTTGACCCTGGTACGACAGCTCGTCGAGCTAGAGAAGAGGCGACGTGACTACTGTTCTGACCCCCGCGAGCCCGCTGACGGCCGCCGATCGCTGCGACCGCTGCGGCGCCCAGGCATACCTGCGCGTCGTCCTGCTCAGCGGCGGAGAACTGCTCTTCTGCGCCCACCACGGTCGCAAGTTCGAGCCGGAACTCAAGAAGATCGCCGCTGAGATACAGGACGAGACGGAGCGGCTCACGTCCGCTCCGAGCACCGCTTCCGAAGAAGAGCGCTGAATCTCGCACACCCGACGAGCCAGCCCCGGCACAGGCCGGTGAACGGGCGGCCACTCCTCATACCAGGAGTGGCCGCCCGTGCTCATGCCCCCGCGCCCGCTCAGGCCTCTCCGTCGGGCGCGCCGGCGGCCCGGCCCCCTACCGCCGGTTCCAGCATCCGTACGACCTCGGAGACGCGCGTGTAGACGCCGGGGAGCCCCGGCTGCCCGCAGCCGCTTCCCCAGGACACCAGGCCGATCAGCCGTCCCGCGGCCACCAGAGGCCCACCACTGTCCCCCTGGCAGCCGTCGGGGCCGCCGGCGGCCTCACCGGCGCACAGCATGGTGCCCGCCTGATAGGTGCCGTCGGGGCCGCCGGGGTAGGCGCGGGCGCACAGCTCGTCAGGGAGCACGCGCACGCGTGCGGCGCGCAGCCGACGCGCGTAGTCCCCTCCGCCGGTCGCGTCGCCCCATCCGGACACCATTGCCTCCGTGCCGGGCCCGTAGGCCGGGTCACCCGCGCGCGCCATGGGGACGACCGCACTCTGCGGCAGCGAGCCGTCCAGTGTGAGGACCGCGAAGTCGCCGGAGTTGGTCCCGACGTCGTACCCGGGGTTGACCCGGACGTCCCGCACGGCGATCTCCTCGCCCTGCGGTGACAGCAGATCCGTGCGGCCCGCGATGACCTTGAGGTCGGGCACCCGGTTCGGCGGTGCCCCGAGGACGTCCTCGGACAGACAGTGGGCCGCGGTGAGCACCGTGCTGCGGCCCACGGCCACGGCACCGCAGAACTGCCCGGCCCGCATACCTCCGAACCGGTCACGGCTGGCCAGCGCCACCGTCCACGGGGCCTGGGAAACATCTATCGGGAACCCCCCGACCACCACACTGTCGGCAACCGCGGGAGCCGCGCTCACCAGGGGTATCGAGGCAACGGTGGCCACCAGAACCAGTGGCCGGATCAGCGCCCGGGCGACGGAACGGCGCATGCGTGCTCCTCACTCTGAGGTCATCCTGGGGCACCAAGAGTGATCCACCGGGCGCAAGCGCGCAGCACGAAGGCCCGGCCCCGCGAGGGGAACCGGGCCTTCGCCGTCGTACGACCGCGACCTAGTCGAGGTAGTCGCGCAGCACCTGGGAACGCGACGGGTGGCGCAGCTTCGACATGGTCTTGGACTCGATCTGGCGGATGCGCTCACGCGTCACGCCGTACACCTTGCCGATCTCGTCGAGGGTCTTCGGCTGACCGTCGGTGAGACCGAAACGCATGGAGACGACGCCGGCCTCGCGCTCGGACAGGGTGTCCAGCACGGAGTGCAGCTGCTCCTGGAGGAGCGTGAAGCTGACCGCGTCGGCGGGCACGACGGCCTCGGAGTCCTCGATCAGGTCACCGAACTCGCTGTCGCCGTCCTCGCCCAGCGGAGTGTGCAGGGAGATGGGCTCACGACCGTACTTCTGGACCTCGATGACCTTCTCCGGGGTCATGTCGAGTTCCTTGGCCAGCTCCTCCGGGGTGGGCTCGCGGCCCAGGTCCTGGAGCATCTGGCGCTGCACGCGCGCGAGCTTGTTGATGACCTCGACCATGTGCACCGGGATACGGATGGTGCGGGCCTGGTCGGCCATGGCGCGGGTGATCGCCTGACGGATCCACCAGGTGGCGTACGTGGAGAACTTGTAGCCCTTGGTGTAGTCGAACTTCTCGACCGCACGGATCAGACCGAGGTTGCCCTCCTGGATGAGGTCCAGGAAGAGCATGCCGCGGCCGGTGTAGCGCTTGGCCAGGGAGACCACCAGACGGAGGTTGGCCTCCAGGAGGTGGTTCTTGGCGCGGCGGCCGTCCTCGGCGATGATCTCCAGCTCACGCTTGAGCTTCGGCGCGAGCTTGTCGGCGTTCGCCAGCTTGTCCTCGGCGAACAGGCCCGCCTCGATGCGCTTGGCCAGCTCGACCTCCTGCTCGGCGTTGAGCAGGGGGACCTTGCCGATCTGCTTCAGGTAGTCCTTGACCGGGTCGGCGGTGGCGCCGGCCGCGGCGACCTGCTGCGCGGGCGCGTCGTCCTCGTCCTCGTCGGACAGGACGAAGCCGGCGCTCTCGGCACCCTCCGGCTCGTCGGCGACCTTGGTGTCCTCGAGTACCTCTTCGTCGAGAAGCTCGGCGTCGTCCTTCTTGGCCGCGGTCTTCTTGGCGGCCGTCTTCTTCGCGACGGCCTTCTTGGCGACCGTCTTCTTGGCGGTCGCCTTCTTGGCGACGGCCTTCTTGGCGGGTGCGGCTTCCTCGGCGGAATCGGCTGCGGCCGGAGCGGCGGGCATCGCGGGGGCCGCCGTGGTGGCGGTGGCCTTCCTGGTGGTCACCGTCTTCGCCGCGACCGTCTTGGTGGCGGTGCGCTTTGCCGGGCTCTTCGCTGCGACGCTCTTGCGGGTGCGCTTGGGCTCTGCGGCACTGACCATCAGCGTCACACCCTCTTCCTCAAGAATCTGGTTGAGGCTGCGCAGTACGTTCTTCCACTGAGTGGCCGGAATCTGGTCAGCTTCGAAGGCCCGACGCACATCGTCGCCGGCGATCTGCCCCTCAGCCTTTCCCCGCTCAATGAGCGCCATGACAGAGACGGACTCGGCGATCTCCGGCGGGAGCGTACGGGATGTGCTGGCCGACACGAACAACCTCTCGGAACGTTGGAAAACGGCTTCCGGCACCGTCCACTGCGGACAGGAGCCGACCACCGGCCTGGGGATGGGCCGACGGCGCGGGCGGGGGCCGGGAAGATTCACAGCGCCTTGCATGGCGTCCGTATTCCCTCCGCGGCTGTCACCTCTTAGGTCATCGCGCTGTCTCCACGAGCGTTACGCCCAATCTACGTGGCCCGAGTCACACCCCGTAAGCGGTCAAAAGCTGTCAGACATGCACAAATAAGATCATCAGTCGCCTGTGTCCCGGTCCCCCGTCCTTGACCAGGGCGATCCGTTGCACTGCCGGACCTCGCCGGACCCCGCCGGACCCCAGATGGTCCGGCGGGGTCCGGCGACGACCGGTACCCGGCCCGGTGCCGCCACGAGCACCACGAGGACGCCGCACACCGGCGACCGCACCGCGCCCCTCGCGGGGTCAGTGCTCGCGCGGGGCGGGCACCACACGCTCCACCTCGGGGTGGACCGTGAGCAGCTGGCGCATGGCCGTCTCCGCCGCCGTGCCGTCGCCGGTGCCGAGCGCGTCGACGATCCGCGCGTGCTGGGCGAGGGACGCCTCGTTCGGCCGGTCACAAGCGGTGACCGGACCGCCGGAGACCTGGAGCGCCGCCGAGACGATGCCGGAGAGGTGCTCCAGCATGCGGTTGCCCGCGATCTGGATGAGCAGCGCGTGGAACTCGGTGTCGGCCCGCGAGTAGGTGAGCGCGTCGCCCTGGGCCATGGCGTGGCTCATGATCTCGACCATGTCGCAGAGACGCTGCTGCACCTCCTCGCGTCCGTGCCCGGCGGCGAGGCGGGCGGCGAGCGGCTCGATCGTCCAGCGCAGCTCGCTCAGTTCCCGGCGCTGGTCGTCGCGCTGCGGCCCGAAGGCCCGCCACTCGATGATGTCCGGGTCGAGCAGGTTCCAGTCGCTGACGGGACGCACGCGCGTGCCGACGTTCGGGCGGGCACTGACCAGGCCCTTGGCCTCGAGGACGCGGAGGGACTCGCGGACGACGGTGCGGGAGACCTCGAAGCGCTGGCCGATCTCCTCCGGCACCAGCGGACGGTCCGCGCCCAGGTCGCCGGAGACGATCATCTGTCCCAGCTGCTGGACGAGTTGTCCGTGCAGCCCGCGTCCGCGGCTGCCCGCGGCCCGCCGGCCGACACGGCCCAGCTCCGGGTCCCCGCCGTCCCAGACGGGCGTACCGACGCGGTCGGTCACCGGGGCCTCGGCGTAGGGGTAGCGGTCGAGTTCGCCCGGGCCGGCCAGACCTGAGTCGGCGGAGCGGGCGGCGGTCATCATGGTGTGCGCAAGGGTACTCACGGATCCTTTGTCGGCGCCGCCTTCAACTCCCTTGAGGTCTTTGGTGAAAAGCACACGAAAGGGTGATCGCTCACAGCGTCGCAATTGACGCCTTATCGGAAAGAAATGGGCTTTCTGCGGGGAGTTGTGCGCAGAGCAGGAACGGAAGCGGGCGGGCGGCTGTCATCGCAACCTGGTACGCAGGGCAGTGAGGAAGTAAGCGCAGAGGAGCCCCGCGAGCGACAACGCCAGTGCGCATGCCACCGGTTGAGCGAGCACCCGCGCGGCCGCGAGCAGAAATCGCTCCCCTCCGAAGGGCCACTGCAGCAGAAGCACCTCGTGCAGCCGCACGGGGAAGTCGGCCGCCATCCTCGTGGCCGGCCCCTGCAGCGCCTTGTGCACGACGGGCACGCCGAGGACGGGTACGGCGAGGACGGCGGCCAGTCCGGCCGTCGTGGACCGGAACACACCGGCCGCCAGTACACCGGCCCAGGCGCAGCCGACGACCAGCCCGAACCAACTCGCGGTCAGCGAAAGCCAGTCCGCGGGAACTTCTGTCAGCTCCCGTCCGTAGACGACGTAGAGCACTTCGGCGTCGCAGCCCAGGGTGAGGAAGGCGAGCAGCGCCGCGGTGGCTCCGGAGACGAGGAGTTTCGCGGTGAGCAGCCCCAGCCGGCGGGGGACGGTGCCGCGGTCCGCCGCCAGGGCGGGGTGGCGGAACTCGTCCCCGAAGGCCAGAGCTCCGAGCAGCCCCGCCGCGAGCGCCGCGGGTGGCAGCGGCAGCTCCCGCGGCCATGCGGCGAACAGCCGGGCCTGCGGGGTGTGACCGATCCGCGCCAGGAGTACGGCGGTGAGCGCGGACACGACCAGTACGGCGCCGCAGGTGAGGAAGCCGGTGCCGATGCCGGCGGCACGCCGGATCTCGTAGCGGAGCGGACGCAGGGGGCTGCGGGCGGGGCGGACGGGGATGGGGGGCGGGAGAGAGGAGGAGGCGGCCTGGGCGCGGGCTCCGTCGGCAGGGGTGGCGCGGCCGGTCTGCGGTTGCCGGGCGCCGGGGTTCCTGGCCCCGGGCAGAAGGGTGCGGGCACCGGCGATGGTCGCTGCGGGTCCGCCCGTGCCACTGGTCTGCGTTTCGACGGCAGCGGCGACCCCGTTGAGACCGGCTTTCGGGACGGGCGTCGGGTCCGCGGACCGGCCGTCGGGTCTGCCCGGCGTCGCGCCGGCCGCGCTCTCCTCACCGGAGTCGGTGAGGCCGTTCGCCGTGCCGTCGGCCGAGGAGGCCGCGGCGGCCGCCGACGCGTCGTGAACCGGGGTGCCGGAGAAGGTCACCGGACGATCCGGCTCGGGTCCTTGCTCAAGGACCCGGCCGGGCGCTGGCCGCGCGTCGTCGGTGGCGCACACCCGCTCCGGCGCCGAAGGGCCGGGCGCCGACTGCCCTTCGGCGACCGGATGCAGGCCGCTCCGGGCCCGCTCCGCCTCCGTCGCCGACGGGTCGGCCGGGGTGTGCTCGCGCTGTCCCGGCGGCTGCCCGGCTGCCGTGGCGTTCTCGGACGGCAGCCCTGATCCCCGGTTGCCCGATCCCGGCACGGGCCGGCCGAAGACCGCCTCGGCCAGGGAGAGGTCGAGTTCCTCGGTGTCCGGCTCCGCGGTACGCCGCTCCCCCACCGGCTCCGCGGTACGCCGCTCCGCCACCGGGAAACCGGCGGTCGTGGCCTCCCGCGGTGCCGTGGGCCTTGCGGGCACAGATTCCGCCGGCGGTGCGTCGGCGACGCGGCCAGGGCCTTCGGGTGAGCCGACGAGTGCGCCCCGGCCGGCTTCCGATGTGGGTTCCGGCGCCGTGCCGTCGGGCACCCCGCCTCCGCTCCCCGCCCGCACATGGCCGGCCGAGGCGCGCTGCCGCTTCCGGTGCGGGACGTCGGAGGCCACCGGGTTCCGCTCCGCCTCCGTGCGCTGCGGCGTGGCCTGCCGGTCCGCCTGCGGCGCGTCCGGTACGGCCTGCCGGGACTCGGCGGACCACGCCCCGCCGTCGGCTCCGGCCCCCGGCCCCATGTCGCCGACCTCGTCGGCCAGTTGATGGACCAGGATCCCGTTGCGGAACGCGATCTCACCGACGTCGGCCGTCGTGCTGCCGTACACCGAGAGGCGGTTGCCGCCCTCGCGTACGACTTCGACGGAGCGACGAGCAGTGCGGGCCTCCTTGGCGAGGAGGGCCGCGAGGCGTACGGCGTGGGGGCTGCGGACGGCCACGCGCGGACGCAGCCGGGTGCGGGCGAACGCCCTGGCCTCCTGGTCGGCGACGACTCTGCCGCCGTCGAGCGTGACGACCCGGTCGGTGGTGCGTGCGGCCTCCTTCGGGTCGGCCGTGGTGAACAGCACCGTGCCGCCCTGGGCGGCATGCGCCCGCAACATGCCGTGCAGCCACTGGGCCTCCCGGGCGGAAAGGCCGTCGGTGGGTTCGTCCAGGACGAGCGTGTGCGGGTCGGGCAGCAGGGCGCAGGCCAGGCCGAGTCGACGGTCCATGCCGCGCGACAGCGCGCCGAGGCGCTCCTCGCGGAAGCTGACGAGCCCGACCACTTCGAGGACTTCGTCGGCTCGCCGCGCGGGGACTCCCGACGCCGCACACAGCATGCGCAGATGGCCGCGGACCGAGCGGGCCGGATGGCCCGGTACGTCGCCGAGGAGCACCCCGACTTCGCGCGACGGATGAGCGATCCGGTGCAGTGGCCGGCCCCTGAAGTAGGTGCTGCCGCGCCCCTGTTGAAGCTCGAGCATCAGTCTGAGCGTCGTCGTCTTACCCGCGTCGGCGCCCCCGAGGAGCGCGGTGACGTGCCCGGCGCGCGCTTCGAAGGAGACGTCGTCGACGGCGGGCGGATGCGCCTTGCGGGGATTGCTGGTCAGTCCGAAGGCCTGGATCACCTGCAGCAAGATAGCGCGACATATCCGTTTTTTCCGGTATAAGGCGGCTTGCGGGACAATACCGTGCGGCCGGGCCCCGCTCTTGTCCGCCGTTCGATGGAACCGGCGCTCAGCACCGGCCCCCGGCGAGCCCACTGCCGGGCGCGGCCGCCGTCCCTCGGCTCAGACCTCGGGCCGCAGCATCGGCGGGTTGAGCAGGGTGGCGCCTCCGGCCCGGAAGAGCTGGGCCGGCCGGCCTCCCTGGCGCGTGGTCGTCCCTCCTGTCGGGACGAGGAAGCCGGGGGTTCCGGTGACCTTGCGGTGGAAATTGCGCGGGTCGAGTGCCACTCCCCATACCGCCTCGTACACGCGGCGTAGTTCCCCGACGGTGAATTCGGGCGGGCAGAAGGCGGTGGCCAGTGACGAGTACTCGATCTTGGAGCGGGCGCGTTCCACTCCGTCGGCGAGGATCTGGGCGTGGTCGAAGGCGAGCGGCGCCAGGGGCTCGCCTTCGCGGCCGTAACCGCCCTGCTGGAGAAGTTCTTCGACCGGCGCCCAGCGCGCGTCGCCGGCGTCGCCGCCGGCCCGCGGTGCGGGCAGGTCGGGCGCGAGCGCGAGGTGCGCGACGCTGACCACGCGCATGCGGGGGTCCCGCTTGGGGTCGCCATAGGTGGCGAGCTGCTCCAAGTGGGCTCCGTTGTCCTGGGCCGGAGCCGAGGGATCGTGGGCGCACAGCCCTGTCTCCTCGGCCAGCTCGCGCGCCGCGGCCTGGGACAGGTCCTCGTCGTCCCGTACGAAGCCCCCGGGCAACGCCCAGCGCCCCTGGAAGGGGGGTTCGCCCCTGCGTACCGCGAGCGCGCACAGGGAGTGGCGGCGCACGGTCAGTACGACCAGGTCCACAGTGACGGCGAAGGGCGGAAACGCTGACGGGTCGTAGGGCATGCGGCGATCATAGTCGTCTGCCTGACGATAAACACTCCCCTGCTCGGTCGCATCGGCCGGTTCCGCTTCGTTGCGGCCATGGGAGGCGGTCCGGCTCGTGTCGGTCGACCCGGTGGCGTCCTCCGTGGTCATCCTTCGCGTCCGGGAACGTCACGTGCCCAGTTGCAGGCCGTCCGCCGCCTCCTCCACCATCGCGAGCCCCAGCCTGCTGACGCGCACGGCGAAGGGGGCGCCCGCGACACGCAGTCCGCTGAGGCCGAGTTCGCCGAGCGGGGCGCTCCGCACGGGCCGCAAGGTGACCGTGCGGGCCGGGGCGTCGGGACGGATGCCGGTGAGGGCGGTGAGCAGCAGGATCACGCAGGCCGCTGCGGTGGCCGCCGGGCGGCAGGCCGCGGGGTGCGGAAGGGGTGCGGAACCGGCTGAGCGCTGTTCGCCCGCGAACATCTCCGGCAGTCGGTGCCCGAAGTGTTCCGCCGCTTCCAGCAGGCCCTTCAGCAGGCCGACGGCTTCCTTCTCGTAGCCGGCTGCCACCAGTCCGGCGACCGCGAGTGCGGTCTCCTGGACCCGCACCGCCCCTGTCCGGTGACCGAACGGGTTGTGTCCCGCCTCCTTGGTGCCGAGGCTCCGCAGTCCCCAGCCCGCGTCCATGGCGGGTGTGCCGAGCAGCCGGGCGAGGTGTTCGGTCCGCACCTTGTCGAGCAGGCCCGGAGCGAGCCGGCCGGCACCGAGCAGACCGGTGTCGAGGAGGTGGACGGCGCTGGCGCTCAGGTGGGGCACGGGCCGGCCGTCCGGTGCCAGGGCCGCTGCCGGGCGTCCGCCGCGGTCCTCGAGCCAGAAGCCGGACCGAAAGGCCGCCCTGAGGGTCTCGGCCCATCGGCGCAACTCCGTGGCGCCCGGTCTGTCACAGGCTTCGAGGAGGTCGGCGCCGAGCAGGGCGGCGCGATGTGCGTGGGCCTGGGTCTCGCAGCGGACCGGGCCCGCGGGGTGCGGGTCGGAGAGGTAGGTGCCGTCGCCGACGGTGGTCCGCAGCCAGGTCAGGCAGCGCTCGGCCGCGGGCAGCAGTTCCTCCGTCTCCTGGTCGGGCAGCCCCCAGCGGCGGGCTTCGGCGAGCAGGACGGGGAAGAGCAGTGTGGCCTCCGTTGCCGTGCAGCTCGGCGGGAGGTGCGGGCCGGCGTCGCGTCGTGGGCCGGGGATCAGTCCGGCCCGGGTGCCAGGTCCCGGGAGCTGGGTGCGGGCCAGGACGCGCAGGGTGCCCGCGGCGAGGCGGGTGCCCAGGGGCAGCGTCATACGGGCGGCGGCGAGGGCTTCGGCCGGAGCCATGCCGCAGCGCCAGGGGGCGCCCGCCGCGAGGTAGGTGTCGGCTGGGTGTGCGGGGTCCCGCAGGAGCAGTGCCCGGAGGTCGGCGACGGCCGAGTCCAGCAGCGGGGCCAGCCGGGTGTCGTCGCCCTCCGCCCGCGCGGGGGCGAGCGGGTTGGTGACGGCATGTCCCGCGGCACGTAGCGGGCCCGCGCCTTCGAGCCGCACTCTGAGTTCCACGACTGCCGCCTCGCCAGGTGGCAGTTCCAGTTCCCAGCGCAGCAGGCCGGCGGAAGCCAGGGCGTCTGAGGGCGGCGGATCGGCGGTGACGCAGGCCGCGGCGTCGGTCGTGGCCCAGCGCAGACCCGCGTCGTGGACGCTGGCCGGGAGTTCGGACCCCGCCGCACCGGCGGCGATGGCGCCGAGTTCCGCCAGGTCGGTGCCGAGGGCGACCTCGACGGGCAGGCGCAGTGCGCGCATGGCCGCATTGCGGAGTGTGATCCGTTCGGTTCCGTCGGCGTGGCGTGTGCGTTCGACCACGACGTCGGGGTCGGGGCCGGCTGCCGGGGAGGCGCGCAGCGTGCCCACGAAGCGGGCGCTGTCGGCTCCGGTCATCCTCGCCAGCACCGGCAGCGGTTCACGCCCCGCCACCCGGACCTGGCATCGGGAGAGCAGCCGCCTACCGCCTCGGTAGAACCCGTCCAGGCCCAGGCCCGCCAGCTGTCCCCGCTCGCCGGAGATGGCGAGGCCGGGAAGTGCCACGCAGATCAGCGCCGAGTGCGTGGTCGGCACGCCTCCGGGCGCCGGGCGGGTGGCCGGGGGTGTCCGTGGCGGCGGGGCCGCTGCGGGCCGGTTCGGCCGGGCGGGGAGGGGGAAAGGGTGGCCGTCGTGGCCGGCCGGGGGCTGAGAACGTGCTCCCACGGACGGCGGAAGTGGAGGGCTGGGGGTCTTGGGCGTGCGGGGGCGGGGGCCGTCCGTCATGAACGGCCCGTGCCGGCCCCGGGGCGGACGGTCGCCGGCGGTGGAGGGTGGAGTCGGCTGCTGGTGCATGGCGTGGCTTCTTCTGTGCTCGGTGCGCCTCGTACGTGCTGCGCGGCCGGTGGGTCGCCCCTGCCCCATGGAGTAGGGGAAGTACGGCGGCTGAGCCCGTCCAGGCGTTCCGCCACTCAGGTGAACGGAACGGAACTCGCCCGGGTCACGGCTCGTGAGGGGGAAGCCGACCGAACGGTGGCGTGACCGGCCGACGGGAGTGTCCGCCGGCGCACTCCCCACCAGGTCGGTCTTGGCACCGCACCGGAAGTTCACTCCGGTGGCGCGCGGGGCCTCCCCCAGGCGACCCCGGTACGCACCGGGAACTCGCCCGGGTGCCGTGCGGAGGCTCGCCAGCCCCCATTGAGCACGACACCGCATTGGGAGTTCGCTCCGGTGGCGCGCGGGGCCTCCTACGGTCTCCTTGGGCGCCCCTCCGGCGTTCGGGCGAAGGCCGTCTCCGTGGACGGCCCTCCGACCAGCCCGGCGAAGGCCATCTCCATGGGCGGCCCTCCGACCAGCCCGGCGAAGGCCATCTTCATGAGCGGCCCTCCCACCATTCCGGCCAAGGCCATCTCCATGGACGGTCCTCCGACCATTCCGGTCGAAGCGTCTCGGTGGACGGCCCTCCGACCAGCCCGGCGAAGGCCCTCTCCATGGGTGGCTCTCCGCCCACTCCGGCCACTCCGGCGAAGGCCGTCTCCGCGTGCGCGCCTTCGGCCATTCCGGCGAGGGCCGCGGCCGCCCGGACTCGGGTCGGCCCATGCTCATCCGTCCCCCTCGGCCGGCGGGCGGCCGCTGTCCGACGGGACGCCGCTGGTCGTGGCGTCGTCCAAGGCCGTCGCACGCGTACGCGTGGTGCGCGGGCCGTGGGTGCCGGGCCGCGTGGCCTCGGCGGCGGACGAGCGGGGACGGGAGTCGGCCGGCCTGCGTCGGCCGGCCTTCGCCCGGGCCGGGTGACGGCCGTCGTCGCCGTCCGCGCCGCGCGCCCGGCGACGACGCTGCACGCCGGTGCGGGAGCCGGGCCTCCGGTCGTCCGTCGAGCTTCCGGGCGCCGGGGTGTGAGACTGCGGGGACTCGGCGAGAGCGGGCCGCTGCGCCTGCTGCGTGTGTTCCGGCGCCTGGCGCGTGGGTTCGGTGCTCTGTCCGGGCGTGTGTCGCGTGCTGTCGGCGCGCAGGCAGCGACGGACCGCTTCGGGATCCAGGCCCTCGTTGCATGCCTGGTGCAGCAGCCGGGCGAAGAGGTAGTCGGGGTCCGCGCCCAGGGCCATGGCCAATGCCTCTCGCGCCTCCAGTTCGTCACCCGTGGACCAGGCGACCCAGCCCGCGAGGGTCAGCGGTGCGGCGGCGTGCTCGCTGTAGGGCCCGACGCAGCGGCGGGCCAGGGCACGCCAGAGCCGGAGCGCAGGACCTGCCTCGTCCCCCTCCATCCAGGCGGCGGCCCTGTCGCGGGTCGTGCGGTCCTGAAGCCCGAGGATCATGGTCGCCGCCTCGTCGTCTCCGAGGAGCCCGTCGTCGCGTACGTCCGCCGGATGCGCGCCGGAGACCGGTGCCGCCGCGGCGAAGCGGCGGATGGCCCGCTCGGCGCAAGCGAGGGTTTCCTCCGCCACCTCCTTACGGGCCGTCTCGTCCAGGATGCGGGGCACCAGGCTCATACCGGCCGCGTCCAGGGCGATCTCCTGCCCCAGAGCCGCGGTGGTCTCCCAGGGTTGCAGCCTCGCGCGCAGTTCCCTCAGGGTGCCGCGCACCTGGATGCCGGCGTAGGTGGCGGCCGCGGCGAGCACGGAAGTGCCGGGCAGGCCCATCGGGGAGCCGTCGTCGGGACAGCAGTCCTTCGCCGGGCAGCAGTAAGACCAGAAGCGGCCGTCCGAGATGCACAGGGCCTCGATCACCGGCACGTCGAGGCTGCCGCACTCGGTGCGCATCAGCTGGGCCAGCCCCTCCAGCCGTCGTTTGACGTCGCGACCGGACTCTCCAGGGCCCGGTTCCTGGCAGACGTAGGCCACCATCCGCTCGGGCCGGGTGCCGCGCCGCTCGCTGCCGGTCACCAGCCCGCGGGCCAGTTGCCGGGCGGCCGCCTCCCAGTCCTCCTCGCTCGCGGGGATGCCGAGCCGGGCCCGGCCGCCGAACCTGCCTCGGCCGCCGCGGTCGTGCAGGGCGACGAGCACCATGCTGTCCTCCGGGCGATAGCCGAGCAGGTAGGGCAGGGCGTCGGCGAGTTCGGCCGGAGTGCGCAGGGTGACCTGTGCGGTGTGCTCGGCCGGCCCGGCCGGCGGCTCCTGCCCCGGGATGTCGTTGTTTCCGAAGGGTCCGATGGCTTCGCTGTGATTCGTCATGCGCCGACGATCCCGCGGATCTTGTGAGTCCGCTTGAACCTGTGGATAAGTCGGATCAGGGACACGACAAAGCCCCCGCCGTCGTCCACAGAACCGGCCCGGGCCCGCCCGTTGTCGGTCCCGTCCTGTTGTATGGAACGCATGGAGCACACGAGCAACGCGGATCTCCGGGCACAGGCGGACGCCGTCCTCGCCCGGCTAGTCGGGGATGCCACGGGCACCGCCCGGCTGCGGGAGGACCAGTGGCGGGCGATCGAGGCACTGGTCGCCGACCGGCGCCGGGCCCTGGTCGTACAGCGCACGGGCTGGGGCAAGTCCGCGGTGTACTTCGTGGCGACCTCACTGCTGCGGGCCGGAGGAAGCGGGCCCACGGTCATCGTCTCGCCCCTGCTCGCGCTCATGCGCAACCAGGTGGAGGCCGCGGGCCGGGCCGGTATCCACGCCCGGACCATCAACTCCGCCAACACCGAGGAGTGGGAGTCCGTCCAGGCCGAGATCGCTGCGGGCGCCGTGGACGTGCTGCTCGTCTCTCCGGAGCGGCTGAACAACCCCGACTTCCGTGACCAGGTCCTGCCCAAGCTGTCCGCCGCCACCGGCCTGCTGGTCGTGGACGAGGCCCACTGCATCTCCGACTGGGGCCACGACTTCCGCCCCGACTACCGCCGGCTGCGGACCATGCTCGGCGACCTCCCGCTCGGCGTCCCCGTGCTGGCCACCACCGCCACGGCCAACGCGCGGGTGACCGCGGACGTCGCCGAGCAGCTCGGCACGGGCGGCACGTCCGACGCGCTGGTGCTGCGCGGGCCGTTGGACCGGGACAGCCTGAGCCTCGGCGTGCTGCGACTGCCGGACGCCGCGCACCGGATGGCGTGGCTCGCCGACCATCTCGACGACCTGCCGGGCTCCGGCATCGTCTACACACTCACCGTCGCCGCCGCCGAGGAGGTCACCGCCTTCCTGCGGCAGCGCGGGCACACCGTCGCCTCGTACACGGGCAAGACGGAGAACGCCGACCGGCAGCAGGCGGAGGACGACCTGCTCGCCAACCGCGTCAAAGCCCTGGTCGCCACCTCCGCGCTCGGCATGGGCTTCGACAAGCCGGATCTCGGATTCGTCGTCCATCTCGGCTCGCCCTCCTCTCCCATCGCCTACTACCAGCAGGTCGGCAGGGCCGGTCGCGGCGTCGCACACGCCGAGGTACTGCTGCTGCCGGGCAAGGAGGACGAGGCGATCTGGGAGTACTTCGCGTCGCTGGCCTTCCCCTCCGAGGACCTGGTCCGGCGCACCTTGGACGTCCTCGCCCGAGCGGACGGGCCCGTGTCCCTGCCCGCGCTGGAACCGCTGGTCGAGCTGCGCCGCTCGCGCCTGGAGACCATGCTCAAGGTCCTCGACGTGGACGGGGCCGTGCGCCGGGTCAAGGGCGGCTGGGTCGCCACCGGACAGCCGTGGTCGTACGACGCCGAGCGCTACGCCTGGGTGGCCCGGCAGCGCGCGGCCGAGCAGCAGGCGATGCGCGAGTACGCGACCACCACCGAGTGCCGGATGGAGTTCCTGCAGCGCCAGTTGGACGACGAGGGCGCCAAACCCTGTGGCCGCTGTGACAACTGTGCGGAACCTCGCTTCACCTCCGGCCTGTCCCCGGCTGCCCTGGACGCCGCACGGAGCGACCTCGGCCGTGCCGGGGTGGAAGTGGAACCCCGTCGCATGTGGCCGACCGGGCTGCCGGCCATCGGCATCGAACTCAAGGGACGTATTCCGGCCGGGGATCAGGCCTCGCCGGGCCGTGCTCTGGGGCGTCTGTCGGACATCGGCTGGGGCAACCGGCTGCGTCCGCTGCTCGCGCCCCAGACACCGGACGCCGCGGTGCCCGACGACGTGGCGCGCGCTGTGGTCGACGTACTGGCCGGCTGGGCGCGGGGCCCCGGCGGCTGGGCCTCGGGTGAGCCGGACGCGGCCGCCCGTCCGGTGGGCGTGGTCACGGTGGCCTCGCGCAGCCGCCCCCAGCTCATCCGCTCCCTGGGCGCCCGTATCGCCGAGATCGGCAGGCTCCCCCTGCTCGGCTCCGTGGAGTACGCGGCGGACACGCCCCGGTCGCCACGCAGCAACAGTGCGCAGCGACTGAAGGCGCTCGACGGTGCGTTGACGGTGCCGCCCGCTCTCGCGTCGGCACTCGCCGAGGCCGACGGTCCGGTGCTGCTGGTCGACGACTTCACGGAGACGGGCTGGACGCTGGCGATCGCGGCACGGCTGCTCCGGAAGTCCGGAGCCCGCGGCGTGCTGCCGCTGGTTCTCGCCGTGCAGGGATGAGGGGTGCGTCGCCGCCGGCTCCTCGCCGTCCCGGACGAGCCGGGGGTGCCGCTGGTTGCTCGCCATGCAGGACGAGCCGGGGGCGCCGCTGGTCCCTCGTCGTACAGGACAAGCGGTGCGTTGCTGCTGGTCCTTGCCCTGCGGGAGCGCTCACACAGCGGCTCGGGACGGCTCGTCGGAGCGTGGCGGGGCTCCTCAGGCGTCATCCGCCAAACCTTTGGGTAGGGATATAAGCCACGCACCGCCAGATAACAGTCGGCGGCCCCAATTGCTCGTTGCCGCATCCAAGTTCGACGGGAAGAATTGAGGTCCGCTACCCGCACGACTCGTCCGTGACCCGGTTGGGTTCCGTTGCGGTGCGCGCTCCCCCGAATCCGACCTCGCCCGCAGTATGGGCGCGTAGCCGAAGGGAGGAACGTGACCTTCGGATTCGCATCGTCCTCGGCGGCCTCGTTGTCGACGTCAGCGTCCGCCGCTTCCGCCAGTCGCCTGCTCGAGCCGGCGGAGTGGGCCTCCGCCGGGATCCCACTGCTGCGCAACCCCCGTGAGGTCGTCAGCGGGCTGCATGCCCGTCACGAGCCGAAGCCTCTCACGGCGATCGTGGCGGTTCTCGACCCGGACGAGCGGCTGCGGGCCAGCGCCTCGTTCACGCGCCGTCCCACGCCGGCCGACGGCTGGATGTTCCGCAACGCGCTGCTGGCCCAGCTGCGCCGGGTGATTCCGCACGACCTGCGTCGCCGCACCCCCGTGCGCACGGCTGTGCTGCTCTACTGCCGTGAGGGCGAGGCGCGTTGGACCGAGGAGGACGGCGCCTGGATGTGGGGGCTGCGCGATGCCTGCACGCTGCACGGGCTGCGCTGCGGGGCGTACATCACGCTGACGCACGACGGCTGGCAGGTCCTCGGCGAGGGACGCGGCGGACGCCGGCCCAACGCGCACTCCGCTCCCGAGCCCTTCGCCACGTCGGAGGCCCCACCGCTCGTACCGCGCACGGGCGGGCCCGTCTCCGAGGTGCTGCGCCGGGCAGCCGCTCGCTGACCTGCGCGGCTCGGGTGGTACGGCGGCCCGTACCACCGACGGCACAACCCGGCCGGCGGGCATCCTCCGGCCGGACCAGCGGGCGCCGCAAGCACCGCCGAGGGGCGCAGCCGGCCCCACGCGCGGGGCCGGCGGACCTGCGGCTCGTGCTCCCGGTGGGCCCTCGCACGGTCGCTCGCTCGTTCTCGGCCGTGCCGGCAGGGCCTCCTGTCCGGCCATGCCACGCATCGTCGTGGCGACCGGGAGCAGGACCGCGGGACGTTCCGCTGCCGTACTCCTCTCCCGCGTCCCCGGAAGAGCAGCTCCGCCGGCGGCACGGCCGCGATCCGTCGTCCAGGCACGCCAAAAGCCGCACCGTGCGGATTCCGCCGGAGCGGCTCCCTCGGCGCCTCGGTGTTCCCGAGGCGCCGGACGCGACTCAGACGCCGGCGCCCAGCACCGAGTTGATCTGCTGCGGGTCGCCGCAGACGATCAGCAGTGCACCGGCTTGCGAGTGAGCCAGCGGCAGGGCGGTGGCAGCGGCAGTGGCGGGGCCTCCGTTGACGGCCACGACGACCACCGGGCGGGACCCGGCGCGGGAGGCCATGGCGGCGTCCGCGTAGAAGACGTCGTCACCGGCGTCGAGCTGCGCCCAGTAGGACGCTTCGCCGAAGGACAGCTCGTGCTCCGCCCACGGGTGCTGGGCACCAGTGGTGATCACAAGCACGTCGCCGGGGGCACGGCCCGAGTCCAGGAGCAGGTCCACCGCCTCTTCGGCGGCGTCGAGCGCGCCCTCGGCCGAGGCCGGGACCAGCTGGATCTGCGGGTTCGCCGTAGCGGCGGGAGTGGCCGGGCCGGAGAGGCCTGGCTTGGCCGGAACCACGTCACGCGGCGTGCGCTGCACCGGCGGCGTGGGCCGCAGAGGGCCGGGACGACCGGGGCGGGACGGAGCCGCGGGACGGGGGCCGGGTACGGGGCGAGGGGTCGGCGCGGTACGGCCACTGGCCGGAGTGGCGCGGGGACCCTGGGCACTCTCGTGAATCTGAGGCTCCTCGGGAATGAGAGGCATGAGCTGATATTTATCAAACGTTGGTGCGACGCGGATGACCGGGTGGCACATCAGTGCGAGCGGAACCGTCAGAAATCGAAGCCGAGCTGACCTTCAATTTCCGGAACGCTTCCGTCCGCCCAGCTGCGGACCTTCTTGAGGTGCCGCCACTGAGGCAACGCATCAAGATACGCCCACGACAAACGGTGCTGCGGGGTGGGCCCCCACTCCGCCAGTGCTGCCTTGTGCACCGGCGACGGATACCCGGCGTTGTCCGCAAAACCGAAGTGTGCATGGTCGATACCCAGTTCGGCCATCATTTTGTCGCGCTGAACCTTGGCGATCACCGACGCCGCAGCGACAGCCACACACGAGCGATCGCCCTTGATCACCGTGCGTACCTTCCAGGGGGCGCCCAGGTAATCGTGCTTCCCGTCGAGGATCACGGCGTCGGGGCGGACCGGCAGGACGTCCAGAGCGCGGCCCGCGGCAAGCCGCAGCGCGGCCGTCATCCCCAGGTCGTCGATCTCCTCGGGGGAAGCATGCCCCAGCGCGTAGGCCGTCACCCATGACTGAAGCGTCTCGGCGAGTTCCGTGCGGCGCTTGACCGTCAGCAGCTTGGAGTCGGTGAGCCCCGCGGGCGGGCGGCGCAGTCCGGTGATCGCCGCGCAGACAGTGACGGGGCCGGCCCAGGCGCCGCGCCCCACCTCGTCGACACCAGCGATGACCTTGGCTCCGGTCGTGGCGCGCAGGGAGCGCTCGACGGTGTGAGTAGGCGGTTCGTACGGCATGGCGCCCTTAGCGTACGCCGCCGGGATCGCCGGGCGACACCCCGGTCACCCCACCGGCACCGAGAGCGCCGGCGTGCGCGATCACGCCCCGTACGGCCGCAGCAGCGGGAGCATCAGCAGGTCGACCATCTCTTCCAGATCCCGGTCACTCCATTCGCTGCCGCACATCTTGGACCGGTACATCATCATGGCCGGGATGGCATCGAAGACATATCCGTTGGCCGCGTCCGGACGGACCTCTCCTCGCCCTATTCCGCGATCGATAACGTCGCGAAGCAGCTCCACGGTTGGCTCTACCACGCTCCCGACGATCAACCCAGCGAAACGCTCCGCCTGCATGTGATCGCATTCGTGAATGATCGATCGCAGTGCGATCCCGGGCCGCGAATACATGCTCTGCCGCACCTGCCGGCACAGGGCGAGAAGGTCCTCGCGCACGCTTCCGAGGTCGGGAGCCTTCTCCACCCGGGGGAGGCCGGACACCAGAGCGTCCGCGACCAGATCCTCCTTGGAGGGCCAGCGACGGTAGACCGCCGCCTTGCCCGTATGGGCACGGGCCGCGATGCCCTCCATGGTCAGCCCTTTCCAGCCGACCGTGCCGAGCTCTTCCAGGGCGGCGTCGAGGATCGCGCGCTCCAGCACCGCTCCGCGCCGACGGGGGGAAGCCGCCCCTGCAGGCGCGGCCATCCAGCGCGAGGTAACCATCCGTGTTCTCCAGCATGCAAAAGAAGCGGGTGTTCCGGGGGAGTGCCACCGCGCTGCAGCAAGAGGGGGACGCAGACGCGGCGCACGACTAAGTGAACGCTTGCGTTCACTGTTAAGAACTCACTACCTTGGACGGGAAAGTGAACGCGGGCGTTCACTAACGCCTTCAGGGGGGACCCATGGTGACGACCTCTCAGTTGCTCAAGGACGACCAGAAACCGGGCGTGGCCCGCCGGGAGGGGCATCCCGGCATCGCACTCACCGTCATCGCGGCCTGCCAGCTCATGGTGGTACTGGACGCGACGATTGTGAACATCGCACTCCCGCACATTCAAGAAGCCCTCAAGTTCAGCACGACCGATCTGACTTGGGTGGTCAGCGCCTACACGCTCACCTTCGGCGGTCTGCTGCTTCTCGGTGCACGGGCCGGAGACATCCTCGGCCGCCGCCGGGTGTTCATGACCGGCATCCTGCTGTTCACGTTCGCCTCGCTGCTGGGCGGTCTGGCCCAGGAACCCTGGCAACTGCTGGCCGCACGGGCCTTGCAGGGCGTGGGCGGCGCGATCGCGTCCCCCACGGCACTGGCACTGATCACCACGACCTTCCCCGAGGGCCCCGAACGCAACCGGGCCTTCGGTGTGTTCGCCGCCGTGTCCGCCGGCGGTGGCGCCATCGGACTGCTCACGGGTGGCATGCTCACGGACTGGCTCGACTGGCGGTGGGTGCTGTTCGTCAACGTACCCATCGGTGTGCTGATCGCGGTGCTCGCGCCGCTGTACATCAACGAGTCCCAGCGGCATCCGGGGCGCTTCGACATCACCGGCGCGCTGACCTCCACGGTCGGCATGGCCTCGCTGGTGTACGGGTTCATCCGCGCCGCGGAGGACGGCTGGCGGGACGGGCTGACCCTCGGTTCCTTCGGCGCGGCCGTGGTGCTGCTGTGCGCCTTCGTCCTCACCGAGATGCGGGCCAGGGAGCCGATCACCCCGCTGCGGATGTTCGCCGACCGGAACCGGTGGGGCACATACGTGATCATGCTGTGCCTGGCTGCGGCCATGTTCGGCATGTTCTTCTACATCGTGCTGTTCGTGCAGAACGTGCTCGGCTACAGCGCCATCAAGGCCGGCGTCGCCTTCCTTCCCGTGACCGTCGCGATCGCGACCGGTGCGGGTGTGTCGCAGCGCTTCCTGCCGGTGCTCGGCCCCAAGCCGTTCATGATGACCGGTTCGGCACTCGTGATGGTCGGGCTGATCTGGCAGAGCTTCATCCAGCCCGACAGCACCTACGTGAGCGGAGTCCTGGGCCCGATGCTGGTGTTCGGCCTCGGTATGGGCCTGAACTTCGTGACGGCCACAGTCACCGCCGTGTCCGGTGTCGCCCAGCACGAGGCGGGTGCGGCCTCCGGGCTGCTCAACGCCATGCAGCAGGTCGGCGGTTCGCTCGGGCTGTCCATCCTGACGACCGTCTTCGGCTCGGCCAGCACGGACGAGGCGAAGAAGCAGCTGCCGAAGTTCCTCTCCGACGCCTCGCCGGAGCAGCAGGCGCAGTTCGCCAAGACGCACCAGCTGCCCGGGCCCTGGGGCAACGAGGTGCTCGCGCACGGCATCTCCACCGCCTTCATACCCGCCGCCGCCATGGCCGCGCTCGCCTTCCTCACCGCCTGGCTGGTGCTGAGGGTCCGCAAGTCCGACCTCGACTCCCTCTCGGGCGCATCGGCCCCGCACATGGGCTGAGGCCGGCCGAACCACGAGGAGCGGTGGCCGGCCGAACCGCCGCCGGGGTGGGGACGGCGCACGCGGCGGTCCGGCCGGCCGCATAACAGCCACCAGCGTCCATCGCAGCGCCGGAAGGGAGGCCGGACAGACGACCGGGAACAGAGCCGGGCCCGGGACCGGGTCCGGCTCCGCGTACGGCACCGGCATCCGTGCCACGGACGTCATCTGCACCACCCCCATCCCTCGTCGGCAGGCTCCGCCGGTCTCCCCGGCCGCGGACGCGGCGAACAGCGGATGCCGGGACAACGAGCGATGGTGACGGACAGTTCCCATCGCGCACGGAGAGTTTCCTCAGGGTCGACACGGAACTTGGCGGACGCGGTTCGCGCAGGTCGCCCAGGCCGGCCCGGACACGCAGCCCGCCGCGGAAACCCAGGCAGCCACGCGGACGCAGGCCCCCGAGCGCAGGCCGGCCGGCACGGACACGCCGGCCGCCCCGCGGACGCAGGCCGCCACGGGCACGCAGGCCGACGAGCGAACGCAGGCCGGCACAGGCACGCGGGCCGACTCGGACACCCAGGCCGGGGCAACCGACGCGACACGGGCATCCCCGGGCAGGGGCCCGTCAGATCCCCGTGGGCACCCAGTCCGGCAGCGCCTCGGTGCGCTGCACCCACTCGGCGGGCGGCGTCCCCGCCTTGCCCGCGGCGAGCACGCCGCCCACGATCGCGCAGGTCGTGTCGACGTCCCCGCCGACCCGAGCCGTGGTCCAGAACGCCGTGGCGTAGTCGCCGAGGGCCCGCGCGGCGGACCACAGGGCGAAGGGGACGGTGTCATGGGCGGTCGTACGGCGTCCGCAGCCGAGTACGGCCGCCACGGTGGCCGCGTCGCCGTAGTCGAGCATGTCCCGGGCGCGGCGGAGGCCCTGGCCGACCGCGCTCTTCGGCACGAGTGCGATGACGCCGTCGAGGAGGGCCTCGGGGGCGGGCGGCCCGTCCTGCGAGCCGGCCAGAGCCGCCGCCGCGGCCACGGCCATGGCCCCGACCACGGCCTCCCGGTGCTGGTGCGTGGGATAGGCCGAGATCTCCGCCTGGTGGGTCGCCTGCTCGGGATCGTCCGCGTACCACGCACCCAGGGGCGCGATCCGCATCGCCGCGCCGTTTCCCCATGAGCCCTGGCCGTTGAAGAGTTCGGCGGCCAGACGGCGCCAGTCCTCCCCCT
This sequence comes from Streptomyces musisoli, assembly GCF_016741855.1. Lineage (GTDB taxonomy): Bacteria > Actinomycetota > Actinomycetes > Streptomycetales > Streptomycetaceae > Streptomyces > Streptomyces musisoli. The sequence continues at coordinate 113,186 of NZ_JAERRH010000014.1, forward strand.
CCCGGACCAGGCGCAGCAGCCGGTTGACGGCGGGGCCGTAGCCGCGGTCGAAGTCGTGGTGCTCGGCGAAGGAGCGGGCGAGTGCGTCCTGGTCGATGCGGTGGTGGTCGGCGAGGACGGCGACCACGGAGCAGGCCATCTCGGTGTCGTCCGTCCACTGCCACGGCCCGGGGGGCAGTTCGCGGCGCTTCAGCAGCGGGTGGTTCGCGGGAACGAAGAACTGGGAGCCCAGCGCGTCCCCCACGGCCAGTCCGTGCAGGCTCGCCAGGGCGCGCTCCAGGCGCCCGAGGGAAGAGGAGTCAGCGGTCATCGCTCTGCCACTCTATCCGGTCACCCAGTAGGGGACAGGTTCTCGCCAGCGTTTGAAGGGCCGGTCGAGCCCGTACTTGCCGTCCTCTCCCAGAACGAGCATCCGCACCTCGGCGTTCCCGGGATTGGACAGGGACTCGAATTCCGCGACCGTCCAGTGGAACCAGCGCATGCAGAACAGCCGCATCGCGAGCCCGTGGGTCACCAGGAGGACGTTCGGAGGATGGTCGGGGGCCTCGAAGCTGCGGAAGAGGCTCTCCAGGAAGCCGCCGACCCGGTCGTACACGTCGGCGCCGGACTCGCCCTGCGGGAACCTGAAGAAAAAGTGACCGTACGCGTCGCGGTAGGTCTTCTGGAGGCGCACGTCGTCGCGGTCCTGCCAGTTGCCCCAGTCCTGCTCGCGCAGTCGGGGCTCCTCCCGGACACGTATGAGGTCGGGGTCGAGGTGGAAGGCGCGGAGCGTCTCGTGGGTGCGGCGGTACGGGGAGACGTACACGCTCACCCGTTCCCGGCCGAACAGCTCCCGGAGTCTCTTACCGGTCTCCTCGGCCTGCCGCAGTCCGCGCTCGGTCAGCGCGAGGGCGTGGTCGGGCTCGCGCTCGTACACGGAGTCGTCGACGTTGCCCGTGGACTCGCCGTGCCGGACAAGGACGATGCGCCGTGGTCGTGCCATGCCAAAACCCTAGATCGAACGGGGGGAAGTCGAGCACCCATACGGGCTCCATACAGCGTAGGTCACACAAGATCCCGCGTCCGGAGCCGCTTCCGGCACGCCGGGCGGGGACACCAGGCACAACGTTTGATTGTCAAACCCATGCCGTCTCAGACCGTCCAGGACGGCTCCAGGTCCACGAGGTCACCGGACAGCGACGCGATGTCCGCCTCGGTCTGGGCACGCAGGGCGAGGCGTTCGACGCGCTCGGTGCGGTACTTCCCGTGCTCGGCCGCCGACCGCCACATCGAGAGGATCAGGAACTCCTGCTCGGGCGCCTCGGCGAACATGCCGCGGATCATGCCGGGCGAACCGGCCATCGCAGGGTTCCACACCTTCTCCTGCATCAGCGTGTAGTGCTCGACGCGCTCCTCATGGACCCGGCACAGGGCCACGCGGATCAGATCGGTGTCCGTGAAGCGCGGCTCGAAGCCCGTCTTCACGTCGAAGCGGTACTCGAACAGTTTGACCTGGGCGTCCTTGAAAGTGCCGGACTGGGCGGTGGCGAGGCGGTCGTGGGAGCGGGCCATGAAGGAGTCGTAGAAGGCGCGGCTCTCCCAGAAGGCGAAGATGTGCGCCACTCCCGGCCGCTGCCGGCTCCAACCCCCGCCCTGTCCCCGAAACCCCGGCTCTCCCAGAAGCCCCGCCCATTTTCGCTGCCCCCGCTCGAAGCCCCGGCGGTCCACCACGGTGCAGCGAATCCACTTGACCAGCACCGCGCCATCGTAAGGCCACCGGGCGTGGCGCCGGTCACGCTCCGGCGGAGATCGCCCGCGCATGCGCCCCCGCGTACATGGCACGATGGACAAGAAACCCCGGCTGAAGGGGAGTTGGGGTCGAGCGAGCCACAGGGGGAAGGAAAAGCCTGGTGACCGGCTTCAGCAAGGGAATCCGCAAGGTCGAGGTCGCGCTCAAGTGGGACCCCAGTCCGGCGGGTCAGCCGCCGACCGATCTCGACATCGTCGCCGCGACCTTCGTGTCCGATGACGCGTACGGCACTCCGGCCTATCTGGTGCACTTCGACAGCCGCTCGCCGGACGGCACGATCCTCCTCAACCGCGACAGCACGGACGGCAAGGGTTTCGGCTGGGACGAGATCATGACGCTCGAACTGGACCGGCTCCACGAACGCTACGCGCGCGTGGTGGTGGGTGTCGTCATCCAACAGCGGTCCGAGCACAAGACGTTCGTCCACGTGCTGGCTCCCGCCATGCGTATCCGTGAGGGATACACCGTGCTCGCGGAGGACGACTTCGCTTCGGTGCCCGGGGCGTCGGCCGCCACGATCGCCGAGTTCGTGCGGGACGACTCCGGCGAGTGGGCGTTCCGGCCCGGGGTGCACGGCTTCGACGAGGATCCGGCGGACTTCACCCGGGCCATGGGCAGGGCGCACCAGCCCTGACGTCCTCGTTCCGCGGTCGTACCGCACTCGCGCCGCACGAGTGAGGGGCGCCGGCCACGGGCCGGCGCCCCTCACTTCAGGAACGGCGTGTCATCAGCTGCAGCCGCTGGTCGAGCCGCAGCCCTCGCAGATGTAGCAGGAACCGGCCCGCTGCATCTTGGTACCGCAGGAGAAGCACAGCGGGGCGTCGGCCTGGATGCCCAGCTGCATCTCCACCAGCTCCGCGTTGGTGTGGGCCTGCTGCGGAGAGGGCTTGGTCGCGCCGACGTCCGACTTCGGGGTGGCCACGGCCTTCAGCTCCTGGGCCCGCGGCGCCGACTGGGCCAGGCCCTCGACGTCGACCTCGTCATCGGCCGGCTCGTAGGAGCCGGTCTCCAGGTGACGCTGGCGCTCCTCGGCGGAGTGGATGCCGAGCGCGGAGCGCGTCTCGAAGGGCAGGAAGTCCAGCGCCAGGCGGCGGAAGATGTAGTCGACGATCGACTGGGCCATCCGCACGTCCGGGTCGTCCGTCATGCCGGCCGGCTCGAAGCGCATGTTGGTGAACTTCGAGACGTACGTCTCCAGCGGAACGCCGTACTGGAGGCCGACGGAGACCGCGATGGAGAAGGCGTCCATCATGCCCGCGAGGGTGGAGCCCTGCTTGGACATCTTCAGGAAGACCTCGCCGAGACCGTCGTCCGGGTAGGAGTTGGCGGTCATGTAGCCCTCGGCGCCGCCGACCGTGAAGGAGGTGGTGATGCCGGGACGTCCCTTCGGGAGACGCTTGCGGACCGGGCGGTACTCGACCACCTTCTCGACCGCGGCACGGATCGTGTCCTCGGTCTTCTCGGTGATCTCGGCCTTCTCCTCCTCCTTCTTCTTGGCGGAGAGCGGCTGGCCGACCTTGCAGTTGTCGCGGTAGATCGCGAGCGCCTTGACGCCCAGCTTCCAGGCCTCGAAGTAGATCTCCTCGACCTCCTCGACGGTCGCCGTCTCCGGCATGTTGACCGTCTTGGAGATGGCGCCGGAGATCCACGGCTGGATCGCGGCCATCATGCGGACGTGGCCCATCGGGGAGATGGCGCGGTCGCCCATGGCGCAGTCGAACACCTCGTAGTGCTCGTGCTTGAGGCCGGGGGCGTCGATCACATTGCCGTGCTCGGCGATGTGGGCGACGATCGCCTCGATCTGCTCCTCCTGGTAGCCCAGGCGGCGCAGGGCCTGCGGGACGGTGCCGTTGACGATCTGCATCGAGCCGCCGCCGACCAGCTTCTTGAACTTCACCAGCGCCAGGTCGGGCTCGACACCGGTGGTGTCGCAGGACATCGCCAGGCCGATGGTGCCGGTCGGCGCGAGGACGGACGCCTGGGAGTTACGGAAACCGTTCTTCTCACCGAGGCGGACGACGTCCTGCCAGGCCTCCGTGGCGGCGGCCCAGACCGGGGAGTCCAGGTCGTCCATGCGGACGGCCGAGCCGTTGGCGTCGGCGTGCTGCTTCATGACGCGGTTGTGGGCGTCGGCGTTGCGGGCGTAACCGTCGTAGGTGCCGACGACCGCGGCCAGCTCGGCGGAACGGCGGTAGGCCGTGCCCGTCATCAGGGAGGTGATGGCACCGGCGAGGGCGCGGCCGCCGTCGGAGTCGTAGGCGTGGCCGGTGGCCATCAGCAGGGCGCCGAGGTTGGCGTAGCCGATGCCGAGCTGACGGAAGGCGCGGGTGTTCTCGCCGATCTTCTGGGTCGGGAAGTCCGCGAAGCAGATCGAGATGTCCATCGCGGTGATGACCAGCTCGACGACCTTCTGGAAGCGCTCGGTCTCGAAGGACTGGTTGCCCTTGCCGTCGTCCTTCAGGAACTTCATCAGGTTCAGCGAGGCCAGGTTGCAGGACGTGTTGTCCAGGTGCATGTACTCGCTGCACGGGTTCGACGCGGTGATCCGGCCGGACTCGGGGCAGGTGTGCCAGTTGTTGATCGTGTCGTCGTACTGGATGCCCGGATCGGCGCAGGCCCAGGCGGCCTCGGCGATCTTGCGGAAGAGGGCCTTGGCGTCGACCTCCTCGATGACCTCACCGGTCATGCGGGCGCGCAGGCCGAACTGGCCGCCGTCCTGGACCGCCGTCATGAACTCGTCGTTCACGCGCACCGAGTTGTTGGCGTTCTGGTACTGGACGGACGTGATGTCGTCGCCGCCCAGGTCCATGTCGAAGCCCGCGTCACGCAGGACGCGGATCTTCTCCTCCTCGCTGACCTTCGTCTGGATGAAGTCCTCGATGTCGGGGTGATCGACGTCGAGCACGACCATCTTCGCGGCGCGGCGGGTGGCACCACCGGACTTGATGGTGCCGGCGGAGGCGTCGGCGCCACGCATGAAGGAGACGGGACCGGAGGCGTTGCCGCCGGAGGACAGCAGCTCCTTGGAGGAGCGGATGCGGGAAAGGTTCAGGCCGGCGCCGGAGCCGCCCTTGAAGATCATCCCCTCTTCCTTGTACCAGTCGAGGATCGACTCCATGGAGTCGTCGACGGACAGGATGAAGCAAGCGGAGACCTGCTGGGGCTGCGGCGTTCCGACGTTGAACCAGACGGGGCTGTTGAAGCTGAAGATCTGGTGCAGGAGGGCGTAGGCCAGCTCGTGCTCGAAGATCTCGGCGTCGGCGGGCGAGGAGAAGTACTTGTAGTCCTCACCGGCCTTCCGGTACGTCTTCACGATGCGGTCGATCAGCTGCCTGAGGCTGACCTCGCGCTGCGGGGTGCCGACGGCGCCCCGGAAGTACTTGCTGGTGACGATGTTGACCGCGTTCACCGACCAGAAGTCGGGGAACTCGACGCCACGCTGCTCGAAGTTGACCGAGCCGTCGCGCCAGTTGGTCATGACGACGTCACGACGCTCCCACGCCACCTCGTCGTACGGGTGTACGCCGGGGGTGGTGTGGATGCGTTCGATGCGCAGCCCCTTGGTGGCCTTGGCGCCCTTGGCTCGGGAACCTCGTGCCGGACCGCTCGCCGTCTCTGTCATGCCGCCTCCCTGTACGGGCGAAAACGCCCTGAAGTGCCCATTTGTTTCTTGTGGGCACGTGTTTCTGTCATGCGTCGCGGGCACCCTCAGCCGCCGCCCGCAACAGGTCTTGGTTCGCCGCCTTCCGGCCGGAACCCGGTTCTCCTCCCGGATTCCGGCCCGCCGGTCAGTCGGCGGCGCGGGCGGGCACGGGGACCTGAGTGGTCCCGCCGGGCCCGCGTTCGTCTTCCTGGCTCCCCGCTCCCGCGTGTTCCTCGTCCGCGGCGGGGTCACGCGTCGCCTCCCTCAGCTCCGCGATGGCCGCCTCGAAGTCCTCGAGCGAATCGAACGCCCGGTAGACGGAGGCGAACCGCAGAAAGGCGACGAGGTCGAGCTCCTGCAACGGGCCGAGTATGGCCAGCCCCACGTCGTGGGTGGTCAGCTCGGCGCTTCCGGTGGCGCGCACCGCCTCCTCGACCCGCTGGCCGAGCTGGGCGAGCGCGTCCTCGGTGACAGGCCGCCCCTGGCACGCCTTGCGCACGCCGTTGATGACCTTGGTACGGCTGAACGGCTCGGTGACTCCGGACCGCTTCACCACCATGAGCGAGCACGTCTCCACGGTCGTGAAACGACGGGAGCAGTCGGGACACTGGCGGCGCCTGCGGATGGACGTGCCGTCATCGGTCGTACGACTGTCGACCACGCGGCTGTCGGGGTGCCTGCAGAAGGGGCAGTGCATGTTCTCCAACCCTCCTCACAGCAGACTCGTCAGCCTCGCCGGACCCATAGGCCTCGCGAAGCAGCCCTAAGCATAGGCGATCCCCGAGCCGACTCCGACCGGGGGGACCACAACTTGTGGGCCGCTGTAGCCATCCAACCACTACATGTGGGGATTGGCTCATACATCGACGCAGCTACGCGTGTCGCTGCGGAAGGGAGCCCCCGGCCACCTGCGACGACAGCGCGGACACGCGGGCGCCGGGCCGTGCCGCCGTGACACCCAGGGGGATACGGTGGGCGTCGCACGGAGGACGCGTGGCGTTACGGCACAGAAAGGGCCCCGAATCCCGGACTCAGGGATTCCGGATGGCAGACTGGGGACGCAGCCCACGAGGCGAGCAACCCCGGCGGTGAAGAGTACAACGATGGGCACTTTTGTCCGCCAAGTGTCGCGTGAAGCCATACACCCAGACACATGATCGCGTCAGGTGAAACGCACTTTTTCACTCGAACGTGTGTTTGGCGCAACCTTTCGAAAGCAACTACCGTTGTGCAGCAGGGAGACCATCGAGAGGGGCCGCCGTGACCACCACCGCAGACAGTGCCACCATCACCGCCCAGGACCGCTCCCAGGGACGAGTCGAGCCGGTACACGCGATGAACGAAGCCACGAACACCGAGGGGCACAAGCGCTCCCTGCCGGGCCGACCTCCAGGCATCAGGGCGGACAGCTCCGGACTCACCGACCGGCAACGTCGGGTGATCGAGGTCATCAGGGACTCCGTACAGCGGCGCGGTTACCCGCCGTCGATGCGGGAGATCGGGCAGGCCGTCGGCCTCTCCAGCACGTCGTCCGTCGCCCACCAGCTGATGGCGCTGGAGCGCAAGGGCTTCCTGCGCCGGGACCCCCACCGCCCGCGCGCGTACGAGGTGCGCGGATCGGACCAGGCCGTCACCGTGCAGCCCACGGACACCGCCGGCAAGCCTGCCGCGTCGTACGTCCCGCTCGTCGGCCGTATCGCCGCCGGTGGCCCGATCCTCGCGGAGGAGTCGGTAGAGGATGTCTTTCCTCTCCCCCGCCAGCTCGTCGGTGACGGCGAACTGTTCGTCCTGAAGGTCGTCGGCGATTCCATGATCGAGGCCGCGATCTGTGACGGCGACTGGGTCACCGTGCGCCGGCAGCCGGTCGCCGAGAACGGCGACATCGTGGCCGCCATGCTCGACGGCGAAGCCACCGTCAAGCGCTTCAAACGCGAGGACGGCCATGTGTGGCTCCTCCCCCACAACGCGGCCTACGAGCCCATCCCCGGCGACGACGCGACCATCCTGGGCAAGGTCGTCGCTGTGCTGCGGCGCGTGTGACGGCTGCGGCGGGCGAGTCGGCGGACTCGCTCCCTGACCGGGCCCCGGAACCCCTGCGCCGGTTCCGGGGCCCTGCGTATGCCCGGCGTGGCCGTAGGGGCGGTTCCCCTCGGGGGCCTGACCTACACGGTCAGGCCCCGGTTCACTTCGCCTCCGCCCGCTGCGCCGCCGTGTCGATCGCCGCGAGCGACTTGCGCACCTGGTTGCGGTCCGTGGTGTACCAGAAGTCCGGAAGCGACGCCTTGAGGTAGCTGCCGTAGCGGGCGGTGGCCAGCCGCTGGTCCAGTACGGCGACCACACCGCGGTCACCGGATGCCCGGACGAGCCGGCCGGCGCCCTGGGCCATCAGCAGGGCGGCGTGGGTGGCGGCCACCGCCATGAAGCCGTTGCCGCCGGCGTCCTCCACCGCCTTCTGGCGGGCGCTCATCAGCGGGTCGTCGGGACGCGGGAACGGGATCTTGTCCATGACGACCAGCTGGCAGCTGGGGCCCGGGACGTCGACGCCCTGCCACAGCGACAGCGTGCCGAAGAGACACGTCTTCGGGTCGGCCGCGAAGTTCTTGATCAGTTCGCCGAGCGTCTCCTCCCCCTGGAGCAGGATCGGGAACTCGGGGATCCGGGAGCGCAGCTCCTCCGCGGCGAGCTGTGCGGCCCGCATGGACGAGAAGAGTCCGAGCGTGCGCCCGCCGGCCGCCTGGATCAGCCCGGTCAGCTCGTCCAGCATGTCGGCCCGCTCACCGTCACGCGCGGGGCGCGCCAGATGCTTGGCGACGTAGAGGATGCCCTGCTTGGGGTAGTCGAACGGCGAGCCGACGTCGACACCCTTCCAGTGCGGCAGGTCCTCGCCCTCCACACCTTCCGGACCCAGCCCCAGGGAGGCGCCGACGCCGTTGAAGTCGCCGCCCAGCTTGAGCGTGGCCGAGGTGAGGACGACGGACCGGTCGGCGAAGAGCTTCTCCCTGAGCAGGCCGGAGACCGACATGGGGGCGACCCGCAGGGACGCGCCGAAACGGTCGTGCCGCTCATACCAGACGACGTCCCACTCCGAGCCGTTCAGCACCCGCTCCGCCACGTCGTGCACCGTCTCCACCGAGGCCAGTGCCTGCTTGCGGACCGCGTCCTCGTCCTGCACCGACTTGTCGCGCGTCGCACCGATCGCGGAGATGACCGTGCGGGCGGCGTCCCGCAGCGCCATCAGGGCGTAGCCGAGGTCTTCCGGGATCTCCTCCAGGCGGCCGGGCAGGGCGAGTTCCATCAGCCGCTCGAAGCCCTCGGCGGCGGTCTGGAGCTGGTCGGCGGCCTTCTCGTTGACGAGCTTGGCGGCGCGGCGCACGGCGCGGTTCACCTGGCCGGGCGTGAGTTCGCCGGTGGCGACGCCGGTGACGCGGGAGACGAGTTCGTGCGCCTCGTCCACGATCAGCACCTCGTGCTGCGGCAGCACGGGGGCACCCTCGATGGCGTCGATGGCCAGCAGGGCGTGGTTCGTGACCACCACCTCGGCGAGCTTGGCCCGCTCACGGGCCATCTCCGCGAAGCACTCGGCTCCGTACGCACACTTCGACGCGCCCAGGCACTCCCGCGACGACACCGACACCTGGGCCCAGGCGCGGTCCGAGACGCCCGGGGTGAGATCGTCCCGGTCGCCGCTCTCGGTCTCGTCCGCCCAGTCCCGCAGCCTCAGCAGGTCCTGGCCCAGCTTGCTGGTGGGTGCGGCGGCCTCGAACTGATCGAAGAGCCCGTCCTCCTCGTCCTGCGGCATGCCCTCGTGCAGGCGGTGCAGGCACAGATAGTTCGACCGGCCCTTGAGCATCGCGAACTCCGGGCGGCGACGCAGCAGCGGGTGCAGGGCGTCGACCGTGCGCGGCAGGTCCCGCTCCACCAGCTGGCGCTGAAGGGCGAGTGTGGCCGTCGCGACGACCACCCTTTCTCCGTGCGCGAGCGCGGGCACGAGATAGCCCAGCGACTTACCGGTGCCGGTGCCGGCCTGGACCAGCAGGTGGGATCCGTCGTCGATCGCCTCGGCGACCGATTCGGCCATGGTCACCTGGCCAGGGCGCTCCGTGCCGCCGACGGCGGAAACGGCGGCATGCAGGAGTTCGGGGAGGGAGGGCTTCGTCATAGCCTGACCACCCTACGGCCCTGCACTGACAAACGGGGGGTCACAGCGGGAGTGGGGGGCGGGATCACTGCCGGGCTCCTGGGGGTGGTGGGCTGGGGCTGGTGGTGGGGACGCGGCCGGGCCGGCGCGCCTGCGGCCGGGCCGGCGTGAGACAGCTGTCCGGCCGGTGTGGGACGGCTGTCCGGCCGGTGTGGGACAGCTGTCCGGGCCGGTGGGAGCCGGCCGTGCCAGGCCGCTCCTGAGGCCTGCGTCCGAGCGGCGGAAGGCCTGTGTTCCGCCGCCCTTGAACGCCGGCGTCCGAGCGATGCCGAACTCCTGTGTCCGGCCGTCCCCGGCCGCCTGTGTCCGTACGGCGCCGGGGCTCCTCGTCGGGCCGCCCTCACGTCGGCGTCCGGACGGCGCGGGGCGCCGGCCGAAAATTTCCTTCCGGCGCGGGAACATTGGGGGACCGCCGCTCGTATCTCATGGTGAGCGGCCGATTACGGGACGCTACATCACATCGCGCAGGACTCGGTCCCGGATCATGAGGGCGGCCCGTTTGCCGGGCAGCTCGATCTCGGCCGCGAACCGAAACCCTGCGCTCAGGAACGCGGCAACGGAGGGGGTGTTACGAAGATCGGGCTCCGCCACCACACGTGCGCAGGCGGGGCGCCGGTCGAGGATCAGGTCGGCCACGGCTCGGAGCAGGGCGGATCCCAGTCCGCGCCCCCGGTCGACGGCCGCACCGACGAGGAGATGGATGCCGGTGTCGTGGGGCCGGGCCGGGTAGCGGCGGGCCAGCGGGTCCAGGTCGGCACGGTAGATCTCCCAGTAGCTCATCGGGATGCCGTCGAGCACGCCGAGACACGGGGCGCAGTGCCCGTCGCCGTGGAGTTGGGCGCGCAGATGGGCCTCCGTCCGGTCCGGGGACCCGGCCAGTTCCCAGAAGTCCGAGACGGCGGGGTCGTTCATCCAGCGGTGGACGAGCGGCAGGTCCTGATCGATGCGCACGGGCACGAGCTGGAAGGCGCCGGCGGGGGTCGCGACCGGGCCCCACGCGGCGAGTCGGCCGAGGAGCCCGGCCGCCTCCCCGGCGCGTAGGGCTACGAACTCGGCCGTCAGGTGCAGGTCCAGCGTGTCCTCGCTGTCCGGGTCGTCGTCCTCGACGGTGAACCGGCCGAACGGAGAGTTCCGGGGACCAGTGGTGTCCGCTCGGGGGCCGGTGCTGCCCGGATGGGCGGGTGCGGGGCCGGTGCCGGCGGTCGCGTCGGTGGGAGGCACGGTGCGCTCCTCTCAGGAGACGAGGTGGGTCATGTTCCTCGATGTGCGGGAAGGCGGTGCGGCTCGCGGTCGGAGGGGCGGGAGGCGGTGCGGCTCGCGGAGGGTGCGGTCCGCACGGGTGGTGCGCGGAGGCAAGCCGCTCAGAGATGAAGGGGGTTGGCGATGGTGACGTAGACGGACTGGGTGTCGACCGGTCCGACGAGTTCGTCGAGGCCGTGCAGCCGGGTCAGCAGGTTGGCCTTGCAGCGCAGTACGGGTGAGTGCAGGAGGCGGGCGGGCAGGGAGGTGCGCAGTGGGGCGGGGCCTGACGCGAGAGTGGTCAGGAAGCGGCGGAAGGCCGCGAGGAGCAGTCGCTCGTCGGCCAGGCGCTGGGAGCCGAAGGCGCCGATCAGGCCGAAGACGTTGTTGACGGCGAGGTAGTAGGCGAAGCGTTCGTCGGTGACCTCGTCCGAGACGAAGGTGTCGCTGCGCTCGCCGATGCCGGGCAGCCGGGCGTCCAGTTCGGCTCGCCTCGATTCGCGGAAGTAGTAGCCCTGGTTGTCCCGGTAGCGGCCACCGGCCGGCCAGCCGTCGCCGTCCAGGAGGAGCAGCGTGTTCTGCTGGTGGGCTTCGAGGGCGATGCCGGCCTCGCTGTCCAGCCAGAGGACGGGGCGGACGACATGCTCCAGGTAACGCAGGAACCACTCCGCCGCGACGGCGCCGACGGGCCGGCCGGTGCGTGCGGACAGGCGTGCCAGGAGCTGGGCCAGCCGGGACCTCATCGGCCAAGCGGCGGGCCGAGGAGTGGCGTCGGCCGGAGGAGCGGCGAGGGGGCGGGGTGAGACGAGTCCGGCGACGCAGGCGACGTCGTCGGCCGGGTTGAACGGCTGGTGCCGGATCATCACGTCGAGCCCCGGCACGGGCCGGCCGTCCGGGCCGTCGACGGCGAGCCAGGCGGGATCGCGGACGATGCCGAAGCCGGGGTGGGCGGTCTGCCACTGCTCGGCGAGTCCGGTGCGCAGCAGCCGGTGCACCTCGACTCCGCGGTGGAGTTCCTTGCGCAGGTTCTCGCGGCGGGAGTTGGTGATGCGCAGGGCCAGCGAGAGCTTGAGCATCGCGGGCGCACCGGGTCGGTGGACGGTCCGGACGGAGGAGGTGGGGTGCCAGGGAGTGCCGAGGGGGCCGAGGTCACGCAGGAGCCCGGAGTCGAGCAGTGCGGCGACGGATGCTCGGTGCCGTACCTCGCGTGCCTGCCAGGGGTGCAGCGGAAGCGCGGTGTAGCCGTCGGGCAGTGGCAGGTCGGCTCCGGCGAGACGCCGGATCAACTGGTCGGCGGGCACGGGGCGGCCGCCCTCGGTCCAGGCCGAGTCGGCCGCGAGGAGAGAGGGGGCGACAGCGAACCAGTGCAGGGGAAAGGAGCCGCGCAACTCCGGTGAGTACCGGTCGGCTTCGGCCTCGGTGAGGCCCTCCCGGCTCTTCGGCGCCGGATGCAGCGGGTGCCCGAGGAGGAGGGCCTGTTCGGCACTGAGGAAGAGATCGGGGGTGTCGGCGGGGTGTTCGCGCCGGTGCCGGATGAAGTCCGCGGTGCGGCGGACGGAGTCGGACACCTTGGCGACGAGATCGCCGGGGTCGCCGAGGCCGCCGCTGAGGCCGGGGCCGGTGGCGATGCCGGGGCCGGTGGCGATGCCCGGGCGAGGGACGGGGCCATCACCGGAGCGAGATCGCCCGGTCCCGCCGCCGACGCCGGGGCGGGGGACGGTGCCATCGCCGGGGCGAGGGACGGTCAAGCCGCCGGGACGAGGGCCGGCCAGGCCACCGGGGACGGGGCCCGTGCCGTCACCGCAGCCGGGGCGCGTGCCGTCGTCGGCGTCGGGTGCGGTGCTGGTCGGAACGCGCGGGGTGTCGGGCGGCGCGTCGGCTGATTCCCTGATGAGCAGGGCCGCGAGGGTGACGGCGTCGACGGGGGGCGCGGTGTCGGAAGCGTAGGCGAGGCACGGGGGGCCGAAGCGGTGCCAGCCCGTCGCGGACCAGTACCGGACCGGTGCGATCAGCGCGGTGCCGCTGGCGGGCAGTGGGATGCGGAGAAGGGCGGCCGTGGGAGCGGTGAGGCCGGTCTCGCGGGCCCAGCACCGCAGGAGGTTCTCCACGGCGGCGGCCTGGGCCGCGGCGCGGGGATCGGCGTCCTCCAGCGGGTCGGCGCCGGGTGCCGTCCGTCGGGTCAGGCCCGGCTCCCGCTTCTTCTGCTGGGGGACCGCGTCGGTGAGCGGTACGGCTGAGGGTGGGGTGCCGGAGTCTCCCTGGTCGTCGGAGGCGCCGGAGCGGCCGTCGGGGGTGGGAGTGGCGTTCATGACGGCTCCTCTGGGGCTGGAGAGAGGTGGCGGGGGCTCGATTCCGTCGTCCGCTCGGTCGTCCTCACCCGGTGGCCGTGGAGGACGGGGCACCGGCGCGGCCGGGTGGATGGGAGAGCGAGTCGTCTACGAGAGGGCTGTGAGGTTGTGGCCGGTGGTCGATGCCGGGGGTGGATGGCTGGGGCGCGGAGTGGGGAGGGGGCGGGTTGACTGCCGGAAGGGCGGATGGGGAGGAGGGCGGGGAAACGTTGGAAGTGGCCGAGTGAGCAGAGGACGGGGTGACGGCCGGGGAGGGGCCGAGTGGGGAGAGGACGGGGTGACGGCGGAAAGGGGCGGCGTGCGGAAGGAACGGGTGACGGCCCGGAAGGGGCCTGGCGAAGCCGGGGGCCGGGTGGGCGCGCGGTGGTCAGTCCGCGCGCTGGTCGGGGCGGGGGTGTCGTTGCTGGTGTGGGTCGTGGGGCTTGTGGTGGCGAGCCGCCGCCGCGACCGCGTCGGTCAGGCGATCGAGTACCGCCGTGGCCTGTTCGTCGCTGATCGTCAGCGGCGGAAGCAGCCGGACCACGGAGGCGTGCCGGCCGCCGAGTTCGACGATCAGGCCGCGCTGGAGACATTCGCGCTGCACCGCGGCGGCGAGTTCGGGCGCGGCCGGGTACGGAGCGCGGCCGGATGCCGTCCGGATCAGCGCGGCACCAGCGCCATCGGGGCCACCGAGGCGACCGGAGCCGCCGAGCCGGCCATAGCCACCGGTGCTGCCAAGCCCGCCAGCGCCTCCATAGCCACCGGAACTCCCAAGCCCGCCAGAGCCGCCGGTGCCTCCAAAACCACCGGAACCGCCAGCGCCGCCGGCGTCTCTGTGGACGCCGAGGTCGTCAGAGATGCCGAGGCCCCCGGGGACGCCTAGGTCACCGGGGATGCCGAGGCCACCGGGAACGCCGAGACCGCCGGAGACGCCGAGGTCACCGGGATCCTCGGCCAGGAGGCTCTCGCCGGAGGCGGCTCCGTCGGCTTCCGGGTTCACCAGTTCGATCCCGATCATCAGCCCGCGTCCTCGTACGTCTCCCACGCAGGCGTACGCGCCGCTGAGTTCCGCGAGTTGGGACAGCATGCGGGAGCCGAGGGCGGCGGCTCGTTCGGCGAGGCCGTTCTCACGGACGTAGGCGAGGGTGGCGGTGCCCGCTGCCATGGCGAGCTGGTTGCCGCGGAAGGTGCCGGCGTGCGCGCCGGGTTGCCAGGTGTCGAGGTCGTCGCGGTAGACGATCACGGCCAGTGGGAGGCTGCCGCCGATGGCCTTGGACAGGACCATGACGTCGGGGGTGATGCCGCTGTGGCCGACGGCCCAGAAGGCGCCCGTGCGGCCGACTCCGGTCTGGACCTCGTCGGCGATCAGCGGTACGGAGCGGTCCGCCGTGAGCCGTCGCACACGGCGCAGCCAGTCGTCGGGCGCAGGGATCACTCCGCCCTCGCCCTGAACGGGCTCGATGATCAGGCCGGCCGGCTTGGGTACGCCCGACTTGGGGTCGTCGAGGAGGGACTCGGTCCAGCGGGCGGAGAGTTCGGCGCCGGCCGGGCCGCCGATGCCGAAGGGGCAGCGGTAGTCCTGCGGGTAGGGCAGCCGGGCGACCTGCACGTCGCGGGCACCTCCGGAGGCGGCCAGGGCGCCGGCGGTCATGCCGTGGTAGGCGCCGGTGAAGGCGAGGATGCCGGTGCGGCCGGTCGCGGCCCGGACCAGCTTCAGGGCGGCCTCGACGGCGTCGGTGCCGGCCGGTCCGCAGAACTGGACGCGGGCACGGCCGGCGAGGCCCGGCGGGAGGGTGCGGAACAGCTCCGTGATGAAGGCGTCCTTGACCGGGGTCGCGAGGTCGAGGACGGAGAGGGGGGCACCGGAGTCGAGGACCCGGCGGATGGCCTCCAGCACGACCGGGTGGTTGTGGCCGAGGGCGAGGGTGCCGGCGCCGGAGAGGCAGTCCAGGTAGCGGCGGCCGTCGGCGCCCTCGATGGTGAGCCCTCGTGCCCGCACCGGGACGATGGGCAGTGCGCGGGCGTAGGTACGCGCCGAGGACTCTCGCGCCGACTGGCGCCTCAGGATGCCCTCGTGCACGGCCGGCGCTTCCCCGGACGTGCCTCCAGCCATCGACTCCGTAACGGCCACGGCGCGCTGTCCCTCCCGCTGCTCGAAGGCGAGTTGCTCCTCGGGGACCGGACACAGGCAGCCGGTCCCCACGGGCTACAACCGCGGACCGTTCGGGCGGTTACGGGGTCGCCTCGAGATCCTTGGCCGGACGGCGTGGGTGACGCCTCACGTCGCCGTCCGCACGGCGGGGGCGGCCACGTCCGTCATGGAGCCCGGGGGCCGGGTGGCCGGTTCCACGGCGACGTCGCCTTCCACGGTCTGCCGGTCGCCACCCGTCCGCGACGGCACCCGTCGCACCGGCCCGCGCGCCGTCCGGGCGGGTCTCGGCCGGCTGACCGCACGGCAGATCCCCGTTTCCGTCGTCCTGTTCAGGCAGCCTGTGACGGAACCGTTGCCGTCCCGGCAGAACTCCCGTGCGACGACCGCATAGTGTGTGATGCCGTTCCCAGAAGGTCGTGGGACCGGCATGAACCCTCCCTGAGTTCACCGCCGGTGTCGCGGCCGAAGTGCCGAGTTCCTTTCACAGCAGGGGAGTCAAGAACATGCGATCCATACGGCCGTCGTTCACCGCTCGGCGAGGGAGGGGCGGTCGCCGCACCTCGACCTCGCTGACGGCGGTCGCCCTTGTCTCGGCACTGGCGCTGACCGCCACCGCCTGCGACGGCAACGGTGACGACAACGCCAACGGCAGCGCGAGCGCCACCGCGACCGCGGCGGGCACCGGCGACGGAAAGATCACGATCCCGGACGACCTCAAGCGGAGGCTCAAGGAGCACGGGATCGACATCGACAAGTGGAAGAACGGCGCCTGGAAGAACTGGAACAAGGAGGACTGGCTGCGCGAGGCCAACGACTTCGTCAACCCGATCATCAAGGGCCTGTGGGACCCCGACCGGATGCGCGACGCCGACGACCCGGACCAGGGTGTCGACGACAACGACATCTCCGGTGACCAGGGCGTGACGGACCCCACGCCGCAGCCGGTGAAGGCGCAGACGGCCACGCCGCCGTACCACACCAGCGCGGCCACCTCGGGCAAGCTGCTGTTCGACTCGCCCGAGGGCACCATGGTGTGCTCGGCGACGGTGGTGCAGGACCCGGCGCACCCGGGCAAGTCCAACCTCGTGTGGACGGCCGGTCACTGTGTGCACGCGGGCAAGAAGGGCGGCTGGTACCGCAACCTCGCCTTCGTTCCGTCGTACAACAACCAGGGCAAGTCGGCGGCCGAGCTGGAGAACGCCAGCCGGTCCGAGATCGCCCCGTACGGCGTGTGGTGGGCCGACGCGGCCAAGACCTCACAGCAGTGGATCAACCAGGGCGGTCAGACGGGCGGCGACGGTGCCTCGTACGACTTCGCCGTCATCCATGTGACGCCGGAGCAGGGCAGCGGCGGCAAGTCGCTGGAGGAGACGGTCGGCGGGGCGCTCCCGGTGAACTTCGACGCGCCGGCCGTGCCGAAGGTGCAGAGCATCACCGCGTCCGGCTACCCGGCGGCGGCGCCGTACGACGGTCAGCTGCTGTACCAGTGCAAGGACAAGCCGGGCCGGCTCTCCATCGAGGAGGCCGACCCGACGATGTACCGGATCGGCTGCACGATGACCGGTGGTTCCTCCGGCGGCGGCTGGGTGGAGACGGGCGCGGACGGCAAGCCCACGCTGGTGTCCAACACGTCCATCGGCCCGGTGAGCGCGGGCTGGCTGGCCGGTCCCCGGCTGGGTGACGTCGCCAAGGGCGTGTACGACTCGGTGAGCAAGCAGTTCGCCGGGCAGTGAGCGTGCCGAAGGCCCGCCACCCGTGCAGGGTGGCGGGCCTTCGTGCTGCCGTGGGTCAGGTTGCGGAGACCGGTGCGTAGGGCGCCAGGTCCGCCGCCAGTTCCTCGTGCACCCGGACCTTGAGCAGGGTGCCCTCCGCGGTGTGCTCCTCGGAGATCACCTCGCCCTCGGTGTGGGCGCGGGCGACGAGCTTGCCGTGCGTGTAGGGCACGAGCGCGTCGACCTCGACCGAGGGGCGGGGCAGCTCGTCGTCGATCAGGGCGAGCAGCTGCTCCATCCCCAGGCCGGTGCGGGCCGAGACGGCGATCGAGCGCTTCTCGATCCGGAGCAGCCGCTGGAGGACCAGGGGGTCGGCCGCGTCCGCCTTGTTGATCACGACGATCTCGGGCACGTCGGTGGCGCCGACGTCCCGGATCACTTCGCGTACGGCGGCGAGCTGCTCCTCCGGGGTCGGGTGGGAGCCGTCCACCACGTGCAGGATGAGGTCGGAGTCGCCGACCTCCTCCATGGTGGAGCGGAACGCCTCGACCAGGTGGTGCGGCAGGTGCCGGACGAAGCCGACGGTGTCCGCCAGCGTGTACAGCCGGCCGCTCGGGGTCTCCGCCCGGCGGACGGTCGGGTCCAGGGTCGCGAACAGGGCGTTCTCGACCAGGACGCCGGCGCCCGTGAGGCGGTTGAGCAGCGAGGACTTTCCGGCGTTGGTGTAGCCCGCGATGGCGACGGACGGCACCTTGTTGCGCCGGCGCTCCTGGCGCTTGATCTCACGGCCGGTCTTCATGTCCGCGATCTCGCGGCGCATCTTGGCCATCTTCTCGCGGATCCGGCGCCGGTCCGTCTCGATCTTGGTCTCACCGGGGCCACGCGTGGCGAGACCGCCGCGACCGCCACCCATCTGCCGGGACAGCGACTGACCCCAGCCTCGCAGCCTCGGCAGCATGTACTGCATCTGCGCGAGCGCGACCTGTGCCTTGCCCTCTCGGGACTTGGCGTGCTGGGCGAAGATGTCCAGGATCAGGGCCGTACGGTCGATGACCTTGACCTTGACGACGTCTTCCAGCTGGATCAGCTGGCCCGGGCTCAGCTCGCCGTCGCAGATGACGGTGTCGGCGCCCGTTTCGAGGACGATGTCGCGCAGCTCCAGGGCCTTGCCGGAGCCGATGTAGGTGGCCGCGTCGGGCTTGTCACGGCGCTGGATGACGCCGTCGAGCACGAGCGCGCCCGCGGTCTCCGCCAGGGCGGCCAGCTCCGCGAGGGAGTTGTCGGCGTCCTGCGCGGTGCCGGTGGTCCACACCCCGACGAGCACGACCCGCTCCAGGCGGAGCTGGCGGTACTCGACCTCGGTGACGTCCTCCAGCTCGGTGGAGAGGCCGGCGACGCGGCGCAGGGCCGCGCGCTCGGAGCGGTCGAACTGCTCGCCGTCCCGCTCGCCGTCGATCTGCTGGCTCCAGGCGACGTCCTCTTCCATCAGGGCATCGGCCCGAAGACCTTCGGGGTAGGCGTGCGCGAGGCGCTTGGTGTCCTGGGAAGGGGAAGAAGAGGAGGTCATTGGATCCTTACGTCGATGAGAATGCCGTTACGGCGTCGGTGCGGCGGCCCACCTTGACCGCTCGCCTTGTCCAACGCACGAGTACCCCGGGAGATTCCCGCGCCCCGTGCCCGCGCCGACCTGTAGATGGTCGCACGGCACGGCACGTCTCGTCACCGGGTTATCGCCGGGTGTGGGGCGTGGCCGCCCTGGCCGTCGCCGCGGGCTTCCAGTCGGGGTGGCCGGGCATCGGGGGGGTCTTCTCGCCGTACAGCCAGGGCTCGAGGAAGCCGCCGAGGTCGCGGCCCGCGACGGTCGAGGCCAGCCGGACGAAGTCGGCGGTGGTGGCCGTGGCGTCGCGGTTCTCCCGGACCCAGATCCGCTCCAGCCGCTCGAAGGCCGGCCGGCCGATCTCCTGCCGCAGGGCGTAGAGCACGAGGGCGGCGCCGTCGTAGATGTTGGGCCGGAAGATGTCGATCTTCTGTCCGGGGGCCGGCGGCTTGGGCCGGGCGGGCGGGCCGCCGGCCTCGCGCCAGCGGTCGGAGGCGCCGTAGGCGGCCTTCATCCGCGCTTCCATGGGCCGCTTCGCGGTCTCCTCGGCGTACAGCGCCTCGTACCAGGTGGCATGCCCCTCGTTCAGCCAGACGTCGGACCAGCTGCGCGGGGTGACGCTGTCGCCGAACCACTGGTGGGACAGCTCGTGCACCATGATCGACTCGATGTACCACGTGGGGTAGGCCGGCTCGGTGAACAGCCGCTTCTCGAAGAGCGAGAGGGTCTGCGTCTCCAGTTCGAAGCCCGTGGACGCCTGTGCCATGAGCACGCCGTAGGTCTCGAAGGGGTACCGGCCGACCTTCTTCTCCATCCAGGCGAGCTGGTCGGGGGTCTTCGCGAGCCACGGTTCGAGGGCCTTGCGGTCGGCGGCGGGCACGACGTCGCGCAGGGGCAGCCCGTGCGGTCCCTCGCGGCGCGCCACGGCGGAGCGGCCGATGGACACCTGGGCGAGTTCGGTGGCCATGGGGTGCCGGGTGCGGTAGGTCCAGGTGGTGGTGCGGCCGATCCGCTCGGCTCCCGCGGACAGGCCGTTGGCGACGGCCGTGTAGCCGTTCGGCACGCTGACCCGGAAGGTGAACATCGCCTTGTCGGAGGGGTGGTCGTTGCACGGGAAGACCAGGTGGGCGGCGTCGGCCTGGTTCGCCATGGCGAGGCCGTCCGTGGTACGCACCCAGCCGCCCTGCTGGTCCTTGCCGGGAACGGGGTCGCTGGTGTGCCGCACCGTGATCCGGGTCCAGTCGCCCCGGTTCAGGGGGTGCTCGGGGGTGACGACCAGGTCCTCGCCGGCGCGGGCGAAGCCGGCGGGACGGCCGTCGACCTCGACCGAGCGCACGGTGCCGTGGCCGAAGTCGAGGTTGAGGCGCTCAAGGCGGGCGGTGGTCCAGGCGTCGATGGTGGTGACGGCCTCGAGCGGCTTGTCGTTGGCGCCGGGGTAGGTGAGGGAGAGGTCGTACGAGGCGACGTCGTACCCCGGGTTGCCCAGGTACGGGTAGAGCCGGTCGCCGACGCCGAGCGGTTCGGCCGGGGCCGCGGCGGCGACGAGGCAGACGCAGACGGCGGAGGCGAGCAGGGCCGCCTTGCGGTGCCGGGAGATCCGGAAGCGGATCCGGCGCCGGCCGAACTCGGGCCACGGCCGGTGCTCGGAGGCGTCGGGCCGGTGCTCGGAGGCGTCGGGCCGGTGGTCGGAGGCGTCGGGCCGGTGCTGGGAGGCGTCGGGCCGGGTTTGTTCCCGGATGGTGTCGGGGCGGTGCTGGGGAGTGTCGGGCCTGGTTCGTTGGCGGGAGGTCTCGGGCCGGGGCCTGGGGCGAGGGTGGGGGGTGAGCACCATGCACCACCGCTACCAGGGCGTACGCGCCCCACGGCGGCGACGCGCGCCCGGTCCACCCGATCGGGTAGGCCGGACGCCGTCGTCAGGAGGCCGGTGCCGGACGCCGTCGTCAGGAGGCCGGTGCCTGGTGCTGGGCCCTGCTCACGTCGTACACCCCTGGTACGTCCCGCATGGCCCGCATCAGGGCCGGGAGGCGGGCCGCGTCGGGGATCTGGAGGGTGTAGGTGTGGCGCACCCGCTGCTGGCTGGGCGGTTCGACGGTGGCGGAGACGATCTCGACTCCCTCCAGGGCGATCGCCTCGGTGAGGTCGGCGAGCAGATGGGGGCGGCCGAACGATTCAGCGACCAGGGTGACCCGGCATTCGGCGGTCTCCCCCCAGCGGACGCCGATCTCCGCGCGCCCCCTGCTCTTCATGTGCGCCACCGCGGCGCACTCCGCGCGGTGCACGGTCACCACTCCCCCACGCACCGCGAAGCCGGTGATCTCGTCCGGCGGTACAGGGGTGCAGCACCCGGCGAGCCGCACGGCGGCGCCCGGCGGGTCCACGAGGACGTCGGCGCGCCGGGGGCGGGGGGCGGGGGCGCCGTCCGCGGGGCGGGCGACGGGTGAGCCCGGGGTGGCGCCGGGGCGGGCGGCCGAGCCGGTCGCGGGTCGGGCCGTGGCGGCCTTCCCGGCCGAGACCGTGCGGGCGGCGGCATCGGACTCGCCGGGTGCGGTGCGGCTGCCGCCGGGCTCGGCCGTGTCGGTGCCGTCGTCCGGGTCGGTGCCGGCGCCGGGGTGTGTCGCCAGCCAGCGCTGGATGGCGATGCGGGCGGCCGGCGTGTGGGCGTGCTCCAGCCATTCGCGGGAGGGCTCGGAGGCCGGGTCCTGGCCCATCAGGAGCTGCACCGTGTCGCCGTCGCGCAGGACCGTGCTGAGGGTGGCCAGTCGGCCGTTGACGCGGGCGCCGATGCAGGCGTGCGCGTCCTCGCCGTACTGCGCGTACGCGGCGTCCACGCACGTGGCGCCCTCGGGCAGACCGAGGGCGCCGCCGTCGGGCCGGAAGACGGTGATCTCTCGGTCCTGGGCGAGGTCCTCGCGCAGGGTGGACCAGAAGGTGTCGGGGTCGGGGGCGGCCTGCTGCCAGTCGAGGAGGCGGGAGAGCCAGCCGGGGCGGGTGGGGTCGGCGCGCTCGCCGTCTGCGGGGGCGTCGGCGTTCTCGGGGCCGGGCGCGGCGGCGCCGGCCGGGGAGGTGCCGGACGCGAGGGTGTCGGAGGCGGGCGCGTACGGGTTGCCCAGGGCCACGACACCGGCCTCGGCGACCTTGTGCATCTGGTGGGTGCGGATGAGGACTTCGACGACTTGGCCGTCGGGGCGGGCGACGGCGGTGTGCAGGGACTGGTAGAGGTTGAACTTCGGTACGGCGATGAAGTCCTTGAACTCGGAGACCACCGGCGTCATGCAGGTGTGCAGTTCGCCGAGGACGGCGTAACAGTCCGCGTCCTCGTTCACCAGCACCAGCAGGCGGCCGAAGTCGGTGCCGCGCAGCCGGCCGCGCTTGCGGGCCACACGGTGGACGGAGACGAAGTGCCGTGGCCGGATGAGGACTTCGGCCGGGATGTCGGCCTCGCGCAGCACACCGCGCATCTCGTCGGCGACCTCGGCGAGCGGGTCGCCGGGGCGGGCGGCGTTCTCAGCGATGAGCCCGCGGGTGTGTGCGTACTCCTCGGGGTGGAGGATGGCGAAGACCAGGTCCTCCAGTTCCGTCTTGAGGGCCTGTACGCCGAGGCGTTCGGCGAGCGGGATGAGGACGTCCCGGGTGACCTTGGCGATCCGCGCCTGTTTCTCGGGGCGCATCACGCCGAGGGTGCGCATGTTGTGCAGGCGGTCGGCGAGTTTGATCGACATCACGCGCACGTCGTTGCCGGTGGCGACGAGCATCTTGCGGAAGGTCTCCGGCTCGGCGGCGGCTCCGTAGTCGACCTTCTCGAGTTTCGTGACGCCGTCGACCAGATAACGAACCTCCTCGCCGAACTGTTCCCGCACCTGATCCAGCGTCACCTCGGTGTCCTCGACGGTGTCGTGCAGCAGAGAGGCCGTCAAGGTCGTGGTCTCGGCGCCGAGTTCGGCGAGGATCAGGGTCACGGCGAGCGGGTGCGTGATGTACGGCTCGCCGCTCTTGCGCATCTGGCCGCGGTGCGAGGACTCCGCCAGGACGTAGGCGCGGCGCAGGGGTTCGAGGTCGGCGTCGGGGTGGTGCGCGCGGTGCGCCTCCACTACGTGGCTGATGGCGTCGGGCAGTTTGTGGCGGCCGGCGGATCCGAGCAGCGCGGCGCGGCCGAGCCGGCGCAGGTCGATCCGGGGCCGGGACTTTCTGCGCGGCACCGCGGACGCTGTGAGCGCTTGTGGCGCTGTGGGCGCTACCGGGCCAGCCGTCGCAGGATTCGTGGCCTCCGCACTCATGGGCACCTCCGGCTCGTGGACCGGCGGACGGAGCCCCATGGCACACGCGGCTCAGGGTTGGCGACGTTCCCCCGTCCGTGCCGGTGCTTGATGCTATCGAGCCCACCGCGCGCGACCGACCGCCTCTGGCCGAGCGTGAAACGGATCACCCCTTCGAGCGACGAAATCGAGGTTTAGAGTCTGCGTCAGGTGCCCCGTACTCGCCCGCGGTTTCGAACCGCTCCGGCGCCAGGGACCGCGGAGGCGGACGGGCCGGGAGGACGGGGCCGGCGGGCCGCAGCCGACGACCGGGGGCCGGGCGGCCCGAGCCGGCGGACCGGGAGGCCGTAGCCGACGGACCGGGGCCCGAGCCGTCGGCGGTCGTGCCCCGCGGGGGTCGTGGCCCCGGCGGATCAGCCGAGCGACTGGGCCAGCCAGTCGGCGTCGATCTCGCCCTCGGCGACGATCACGGCCGGGCCGGTCATCTCGATCTCCCCGTCGGGCCGCTCTGTGATGACCAGGCGTCCGCCGGGCACGTCGACGGTGTACGTCGCCGGGGTGCCGGTGACGGCCGGGTCGGTGCCGTCCCGGCGGGCGGCGGCAACGGCGACGGCACACGCGCCCGTGCCGCACGACCGTGTCTCTCCGGAGCCGCGCTCGTGCACGCGCATGGCGACGTGGCGGGGGCCGCGGTCGACGACGAACTCGACGTTCACACCGTCCGGGTAGGCGGCCGCCGGGCTGACCGGCGGCGCGTCGTACAGGCTGCCGGCATGCGCCAGATCGGCCACGAAGGCCACCGCGTGCGGGTTGCCCATGTTCACGTTGCGCGCGGGCCAGCTGCGCTCGTCGACGGTCACCGTGACGTCCCCCTCGGGGAGGCGGGCGCGGCCCATGCCGACGGTGACGTCGCCGTTCTTCGCGATGTGGACGGTCCGCACACCCGCGCGCGTGGCGATGACGAGGTCACCTTCGGCCACATGTCCGGCGTGCTGGAGGTAGCGCGCGAACACACGCACACCGTTGCCGCACATCTCGGCGACGGAACCGTCGCCGTTGCGGTAGTCCATGAACCACTCGGCCTCGCCGGCCATCGTCCGGGCCTCAGGGTGCGCCGCGGACCGCACGACGTGCAGCACGCCGTCGCCGCCGATGCCCGCCCGGCGGTCGCACAGTGCGGCTACGGCGGCCGGGGAGAGGTCGAGGGCGTTCTCGGGGTCCGGGACGATCACGAAGTCGTTCTCGGTGCCGTGCCCCTTGAGGAAGGCGATCGGTGTGCTCATTCCTCGATCGTACGGGGTCGCTCCGGCGGGAGGCCGAGGCGCTGCGCCGAGGGGCCGCGTCGCTCCGGCGGGGGACGACGGGACGGAGTGGCCGATGAGAACGAATGGCCGACGGGAGGGAGTGGCCGGCGGGAAGCAGCGGCCGGTAGGAAGGAGTGGCCGGTGCGGGCGGTGAACCGGACCGGCCGTTGGGGGCGGCTGAGGGCGCGGTTCTGCGCGCCCCCGCTTCAGCGGAGCCTTGCCACTCGCCAGACGGCGAGGATCGCGATCACGACCACGAGGAGGACGTATCCGAGGACGACGCGCCAGTCGGGGCGGCGGCCCGAACCCCGTGGCGGCAGGCCCGGCCAGGTGTAGCCCACCCTGCGGGCGGCCATCATGCCCCAGCCGGCCGCGCAGGAGCAGATCAGCAGGCCGAGCATGGCGATGACGGCGCCGCTGTCACCGAAGTCGAAGGCGAGCGGGAAGGCGAACATCAGGGAGCCGACGGCGGCGAGACCGACGATGGGCGCGAGCTGCCAGATGCGCAGCCGGCGCTGCGGGCGCAGCTCGACCTCGACCTCCGGGCCGCTCGGGTACATCTCCTCGGGCGCCGGTCCGTCGGCGGTGACGCCGCCCGCGGTGTCGTCGGGCCCGTCGTCGGCCAGACGGTCCTCGGCCAGAGGGTCCCCGAGCAGAGGGCCTCCGGCCAGAGGGTCCCCGAGCAGAGGATCTTCGGCAAGGGAGTCGCCGAGCGGAGGATCTTCAGCCAGGGAGTCGCCGACCGGACGGTCTTCCGCCGGACGGTCCTCGGTCCGGCCGTCGCCCAGCAGACCGTCGCCCAGCGGACTGTCGTCCATCAGACCGTCATCGAGCAGGCCGTTCTCGTGCGGAACGTGCGCCTGCACACCGTTCGCCTGAAGGCCTTCGCGCACACCGTTCACCCGGGAACGGTCCTGGTCCGGGACGCCTTCGCTCCGGCCCGGATCGTCACCCTCGGTGGTGAGGTGTTCGGCGCTTCGTGCGGTGTCGCGAGGGCCGGCCTCCATCGCCACGCGCCCTCCCAACTTGGCTCCACTTGGTCGATCGAAGCTCGATGATGGCACGGCGTCGAAGGCCGCGATGACCCGCGGCGCATCCCGATGCCATGACGTGATCAGGCTGTGACCGGTCGTTCGACCAACGCCAGGGCCTGGTGCGGAAGTTCCCCGCGGTCCGCGACGGCCCCACTCAACCAGTGCACCCGGGGATCGCGCCTGAACCATGAATCCTGGCGGCGCGCGAAGCGCTTGGTGGCACGCACGGTCTCGGCCCGCGCTTCCGCTTCGGTGCACTCCCCGGCGAGGGCGGTAAGGACCTGCTGGTAGCCGAGCGCCCGGGAGGCCGTGCGCCCCTCGCGCAGGCCCTGCGCCTCCAGCGCGCGCACCTCGTCCACGAGGCCCGCCTCCCACATGCGGTCGACGCGCCGCGCGATGCGGTCGTCCAGTTCCGGACGGGCCACGTCGACGCCGATCTGAACGGTGTCGTAGACGGAGTCGTGGCCGGGCAGGTTCGCCGTGAAGGGCTGGCCGGTGATCTCGATCACCTCCAGCGCCCGGACGATACGGCGGCCGTTGCTCGGCAGGATCGCGCGGGCGGCGTCGGGGTCGGCGGCGGCCAGCCGGGCGTGCAGCGCGCCCGGGCCGCGCAGCGCCAGCTCCTCCTCCAGCCGGGCCCGGACCTCCGGGTCGGTGCCGGGGAACTCCAGGTTGTCGACGGCACCGCGGACGTACAGGCCCGAGCCGCCGACCAGGATCGGCCAGCGGCCCTCGGCGAGCAGCGCGTCGATCCTCGCGCGGGCCAGCTTCTGGTACTCGGCGACCGAGGCGGGGACCGTCACGTCCCAGATGTCCAGCAGGTGGTGCGGGACGCCGCCGCGCTCCTCGGGCGTCAGCTTGGCGGTTCCGATGTCCATCCCCTGGTACAGCTGCATGGAGTCGGCGTTGACGACCTCGCCGCCGAGCTGCTGGGCCAGGAAGACGCCGAGATCGGACTTTCCGGCCGCGGTGGGGCCGACGACGGCGATGACGCGGGGGGCGAGGGGTGCACTGCTCACCGCACCAGTCTCGCAAACCTCCGGGCGAGGTCTCGAACGAGTTACGTGACGGGGCGGTTCCCGCGTCGTTGCCCGTGGCGAGGTGCCGCCTGCCGGACTGCGCGGGGCGGTGACCCGGGCGGCGCAACCGTACGCACCGGGCGACGCGGGAATTCGCCCGCACGAGTACCGTATGGAGTGGATATGGGCGTGTTTGCACGGCTTCTCGGCAGGTCGAAGGTGACTCCGGAGGCCTCGGACGCGGCGGCGCCCGCCGGCCCGGAGCCGGCAGGAGCCGAGGCGGAACAGGCGGATCGGACGGAGTCGGCGGAGACGGGGGAGGCCGGGTCGGCGGAGGCTACGGAGGCGGTCGGGGACGGACACGAGGACGTGGCCGTGCGGTCGGACGCCGGTACGGACGACACGTCCGAGAGCACCGGGATCCCCCGGCAGCAGTCCGCCGGGGAGGCCGCCGACAGCGAGGCCGGCGAGGGCGCCCTCAGGTAATTGCCCGCGAGGGAAGGTGGACCATGGGTCTGATGGACAACGTGAAGGCCAAGCTGGGCCCGGCCAAGGACAAGGTGTCGGACCTCGCGCGGCAGCACGGGGACAAGGTCCAGCACGGGATCGACAAGGCCGCGAAGGCCGTCGACGAGCGGACCAAGCACAAGTACAGCGACAAGATCCAGACGAGCACGGGCAAGGCCAAGGAGGCGATGGACCGCCTCGCGCACAAGAGCGGCCCGGATGCGGCACCTCATGACCCGATGCCCCCGACCCGCCCGGAGGGACCGCCTCCGGCTTCGTGAGCGGGCGCCCTGTGCGGGGCGCCCGGGCGGCGGAGTCCGAGGGGTGCCCAGTGGTGCCCGAGGGGAGTCCGCGTGGCGGCACCCGAGGGGGACCCGGCGGCGGAGGCGGAATCCGTGAGGAACCCGGCGGCGGTGTCCCGGACGGCCCCCGTCGGCACAACGGTGAACGGCCGGGAGCGACACGGCTCCCGGCCGTCCGCCGTTTCCGCACGGGCATGAGGAACCGCGCGTAAGCGCGAGAGGGACCGGAGCCGCCGGCGGAGCAGCGACCATCCTGGGACCGACCAGCGCCCGCGCAGGCGGAGCAGTAGCCATCCCGGACCGGACAAGCGGCCGCGCAGACGTAGCGGCAGCCGCCCAGGACGGACGAGCACCGCACACGCGGAGCGGCGATCGCGCAGACGGAGCAGTGGCCGCACCCGAAGGTGCAGCCGCCGCGCGGCCGGGGTGCCGGCACGCGAGAGGTGTAGCGGTCGAGCGGTGGTGGCGGGGCGGGTCAGGACCAGGTCGCGACCAGGTAGCCCACGCCGTACGGTGCGTCCTCGTACAGCAGATTGCCGGTGAGGTTCGCGTTCTCGGCGGCCCCGGCCAGGATCTGCCAGGGCGCCCGGCCGGCGGCCTTCAGCTCGAGGGCGAGCCCGGGATCCAGCGCCCGCAGTGCCGCCACGTCCGCCGCGCCGAGCGCCCTCGCCACCTCCGCGTCGAAGGGCGCCGCCCGTTCGTCCAGGTAGCCCGGTGCCTTGAGCGTGCGACAGGCGCTGGCGTCGCCCATGACCAGCAGCGCCACCCGCCCGGCCCGGCCGGCCAGCTCACGCCCGGTGTCGGCGCACCGCTCCGGTTCCAGCGATTCCGCGACGCCGAGCCCCTCGATCGGGGCGTCGGCCCAACCGGTCCGCTCCAGCAGCCAGGCGCCGACGGCCAGCGAGGTGGGCAGCTCGCGCTCCGGGGCCGGGTGGGCGGTGGGTCCGAGGTGTACGCCGAGGTCGACGCCGAAGCCGCGGAAGGTACCCGGCGCGCCCTGCGGGAAGGTGCCGTGCCCGTCCTGCTCCGCCGCGCCGACGACCACCAGCAGGTCGGGGCGGGCGGCGGCGAGCAGGCCGAGCGCGTCCGAGCAGGCCGTGCGTGCGGCGTCCAGTTCAGGCGCGGCACCCGCGGCGACCTCGGGCACGAGCAGCGGCGGACAGGGGCAGACTGCGGCGGCGACAAGCATGATCGGCAGCGTAACCCGGCGAGCGGGCCGCGCGTCACTCCTGGATCGGCACGTCCATCGGGTCGGCCACCGCCAGGACGAGCGCCTCCAGCCTGCCGCGCCCACCGACGTACACGGCGCGAAACCACCGGAAGCCCGCGCCCCGCCGAAGCACGGAACACCGGAAGCGCGGGCCCCGCGGAGCACACGACCCAGTGGAACCACGGCACCCACCGAAACCCGGCGCCCGCCGGAGCGCGGGCCGGGGTTCGGGTTTCAGTCGCAGCCGCAGCCGCTGCCCGTGGCGACCGGCAGCGGTGCCGGTGCGCCGATCTTCGGCAGGCCGAGCATGACGCCCGCCGGCTTGGCGGCCTCCGCGGCGTTCCGCTTCTCCCACGCGTCCCCCGCGCGCGTGCGGCGCACGCCGAGCACGGGGCCCTCGGCCAGGAGGTGGTGCGGGGCGGCGTACGTGATCTCGACGGTGACGACGTCGCCGGGGCGCACCTCCTCGTCCGGCTTGGTGAAGTGGACGAGGCGGTTGTCGGGGCCGCGGCCGGAGAGGCGGTGGGTGGCGCCGTCCTTGCGGCCCTCACCCTCGGCGACCATCAGCTCCAGCGTGCGGCCGACCTGCTTCTTGTTCTCCTCCCAGGAGATCTCCTCCTGGAGGGCGACGAGCCGCTCGTAGCGCGCCTGGACGACCTCCTTGGGAATCTGGTCCTCCATGGTCGCGGCGGGCGTGCCGGGGCGCTTGGAGTACTGGAAGGTGAAGGCCTGCGCGAACCGCGCCTCGCGGACGACGTGCAGCGTCTCCTCGAAGTCCTCCTCGGTCTCGCCGGGGAAGCCCACGATGATGTCGGTGGTGATCGCGGCGTGCGGAATGGCGGCCCGCACCTTCTCGATGATCCCCAGGTACCGATCCTGGCGGTACGAGCGGCGCATCGCCTTCAGCACCGTGTCGGAGCCGGACTGGAGCGGCATGTGCAGCTGCGGCATCACGTTCGGCGTCTCGGCCATGGCCGCGATCACGTCGTCCGTGAAGTCGCGCGGGTGCGGGGAGGTGAAGCGGACGCGCTCCAGACCCTCGATGTTCCCGCAGGCGCGCAGCAGCTTGCTGAAGGCCTCGCGGTCGCCGATGTCGGAACCGTAGGCGTTGACGTTCTGGCCGAGCAGCGTGATCTCCGAGACGCCCTCGCCGACCAGGGCCTCGATCTCGGCGAGGATGTCGCCGGGGCGACGGTCCTTCTCCTTGCCGCGCAGGGCGGGCACGATGCAGAAGGTGCAGGTGTTGTTGCAGCCGACGGAGATCGACACCCAGGCCGCGTAGGCGCTCTCGCGGCGGGTCGGCAGCGTGGAGGGGAACGCCTCCAGGGACTCGGCGATCTCGACCTGCGCCTCTTCCTGGACGCGGGCGCGCTCCAGCAGGACGGGCAGCTTGCCGATGTTGTGCGTGCCGAAGACGACGTCCACCCAGGGCGCCTTCTTCACGATGGTGTCGCGGTCCTTCTGCGCGAGACAGCCGCCGACCGCGATCTGCATGCCGGGGCGGGACGCCTTCCTCGGCGCCAGCCGGCCGAGGTTGCCGTAGAGCCGGTTGTCGGCGTTCTCGCGGACCGCGCAGGTGTTGAAGACGACGACGTCCGCGTCCCCGTCCGATCCCTCGGGGGCCCGTACATATCCGGCCTCTTCGAGCAGCCCGGCCAATCGCTCGGAGTCGTGGACGTTCATCTGGCACCCGTAGGTGCGGATTTCGTAACTCTTGGGGGCGGGAACGTCCACTGCCGGGCTCCGGTCGCTGCTGCTGGTCATGCGTTCAAGGGTAGGCGGTCCTCGGAGACCCGCGGTGCGGCACTTGTTCCGTCGTGCGACCGCCCGCCGCGGCGGACAGGGGCGATGCGGGAGCGGCGCTCGCGCCTGTGACGGCAGTCACAGGTGAGGGTGGTCGTTCACCGCGCGCCTGGCGCATCGCCGCCCGTGCCGGGACAGGAGAAGGTTTTCGCCAAAGGGCGACCGAAAGGCTCGGCAGGCGTGTGCATGAGGGCGGGCGACCTGCTTAGGTGGGGCCACGCCGTGCTCGGCCGTCTCGGCGTACCGGCAGGGCGATTCGGGGTCACCCCGGCCGTCCGACCGACGAGGAGGTCTCCGGACGAGTGGGATGCCAGAGGGAGTACGGCGTCGTGAACGCCCGGTCCGACGCAACGGAGGCGGAGAGACACCCCAACCGTTCCGGCCGGTGAGAACAGCGAACGGGGGTGACACGACAGGTGCGGAGAACGAGCGAGTACGCCGCGCTGCGGCGCCGATGCACCGCGATTCTGCGTGATCTCGGGGTGCAGCGGTCGCTTTCCCTGGACGCGCTCCGTGCGCGGGTGGAGGAGCTGAGAGGGCGGCCGCTCGTGGTGAGGGAGCTGCCCGAGCAGGTGGCGGCCACCGGGGCGTGCGGGCTCTGGCTGGGTACCGAGGAGGCCGACTACGTCTTCTACGAGGCCCGTACCGCCCCCGTGCACCGTGAGCACATCATCCTCCACGAGATCGGCCATGTGCTGTGCGACCACCACCGCATCGTCACGGACGGCGATGACGGGCCGGCCGCCCGGCTGCTGGGCGATCCGCATCCCGGTCTGGTCAGGCGGCTGATGGCCAGGACGAGTTACACGACCACCGAGGAACAAGAAGCCGAGATGATCGCGAGCCTGATACAGAGCGCCGGGGAGGGCGGCCGGGTGGCCGGTCCCGTGGGACGCCTCGGCGCGTTCCTGGGAGTGACGGCCGATGCCGGTGAGTGAGCTGGCCGCCCGGGTCGGACTCGCCAGCGTCCTCGCGCTGTGGTTCGCCCTCGTCTGGCGGGCGCGGCCCGCGCTGCGCCAGCCCCATCTGCGTGGGCTGTGGGTGACCGTCCTGGCGGCGACCACCGCCATCACCCTCTTCCAGCCGGAGATCGTCAGCGGGCTGACGTCCGTCGGGATCGCCGTGCACACGGTGTCCCTCGTCCGCAATCTGATCGGCGTCCTCAGCGCGGGGCTGGTCCTGCTCTTCGTGATCGACCCGCGCCGCGGTCCCCGGCTGCGCCGCTCCGTGGCGGTGGGACTGACGGCCGCGCTGGTGTCGTTGCTCGTCCTGGACCTGTTGCGCGGCGACCGGTCGCCCGAGGGGATGGCGGCCGTCCAGCGGCCGGCGTCCGCCGCGGCCGCCTACTGGCTGATCCTCATCGTCGCCCACATCCTCGGGGACGCCGTCGCCCTCGTGGTCTGCTGGCGGTACAGCCTGCGCACGGCGGAGCGTGATCTCGTCTGGTCACTGCGGCTTTTCGCTGCGGGCAGCGTGCTCGCCCTCGTCTTCTGGTGCGGCTATCTCTGCCACCTCTACGGCCTCACGCCGGGGCTGCTCCCGTACCTGTCCGTGATCATGGGTGTCCACGGCTTCCTGCGGGCGGCCTCCCTGCTGGTGCCCACCGCGACCGCCGTGGCCCGGTCGGCCGCCGCGCTGCGGACGGCCTGGCAGCTGTGGCCGCTGTGGCGGGACCTGGTGACGGCGGTGCCCCACGTGGCCCTGGCCAGCCCGCGGCGGACCCGGCTCCAGGAGGTGCTGTGGCCGCGCTGCCCGCCGGCGCTCCAGGCCCACCGGCAGACCATCGAGACGTACGACGCGCTGCTGACGCTTCAGCCGTACATCCAGCCGGACGCCTACGAGGAGGCGCACCGGCACGCGCGGCGCGCAGGGGTGCCGGACGACCGTCTCGCGTCCGCCGCGCTCGCCGGTGTCGTGGGACAGGCCCGGCGGGCGGTACTCGGCGGCGTCCCTCCGGCCGATCCGCGCCCGCTGCCCGGGGTGGTTCACGGCAGTCCCGAGACTCTGCTGGGGATCGCCCGGATGTGGTCGGCCATGACCGACGCACTTCCCTTCCGCGACCGGACCTCTCCGGCGCAGCAGCCCTGACGGCCCCCGGCGTCCCCGCACCGCGGGCCGGTGCGGGGCATTCACGGAGGCGTATCGGTGCCCCGCGTGCCGCCAGGAGGCGGGGCGCAATCACCGAGGTGCGTCGGTGGCCTGCGTGCCGGTGCGGGGCGCATTCACCGAGGTGTATCGGTGACCCGCGTGCCGCCAGGAGGCGGGGCGCAATCACCGGGGCGTGTCGGTGGCCTGCGTGCCGCCAGGAGGCGGGGCGCAATCACCGAGGTGCGTCGGTGGCCTGCGTGCCGGTGCGGGGCACATTCACCGAGGTGTATCGGTGACCCGCGTGCCGCCAGGAGGCGGGGCGCAATCACCGGGGCGTGTCGGTGGCCTGCGTGCCGCTAGGAGGCGGGGCCGCGTGGTGCGATGTGGTGGTCGAAGGCGAGCGTCCCGGGGTCGAGGGCCGTCGTCCCGCCGTCGACGGTGAGCACCGCGCCGTTGACGTAGGACGCCGCCGGGGACAGCAGCCAGCCGATCGCCTCCGCGACCTCGCGCGGTTCACCGGGCCGGCCCTGGGGCAGCAGCCTGGTCGCCTCCTCGTAGGCGGCCTCCATCCCACCGCCCGGCAGGCCGGCCTCCTCGGCGAAGCGCGTCATGCGCCGGTCGGCCATCTCGGTCCGCACCCAGCCGGGGCACACGATGTTGGCCCGCACCCCCTGGCGTCCGTAGTCGACGGCGACGGAGCGGCACAGCTGGAGCAGGGCGGCCTTGGACGTGGCGTACGGGGCGTTGCTCGTGCCGTTGCGCAGTGCGGACACCGAGGCGACGGCGACCACCGCGCCCCTGGACTCCAGCAGGTGCGGGATCGCGGCGCGGAGCAGGAGGAGCGGGCCGGTGACATTGGTGCGCATCACCTCGTCCCAGTCCTGCAGCGACATGTCGCCCACGGCTCCGCCGCGCCCGATGCCCGCGTTGAGCACCACTCCGTCGAGCCGTCCGTACGTGTCCAGGGCCGCCCGTACGAGGCCCTCGGCCGCATCGGGGTCCTTGACGTCGGACGGATGGGCCAGCGCCCCCGTCTCCCGCGCGAGGCGTTCCAAGGGCTCGGCCCGCCGGCCGGAGACGACCACCTGGTGACCCGCCTCGCACAGCATCCGGGCCGTGGCCTGCCCGATGCCCGAGCCCCCGCCGGTCACGACGACAACGCGCTTGTCCTCCACTGCTGTTCAGGCTCCTTCACCGAGACCATCGAGATCGTCGAACTCGTCCGAGCTTAGAACCCGCTGTTCCGCCGGTGACGACTTCCGGCCAGCGCCCACCGGGGCCGCCTGGTCCGATGCGACTCCCTCACCCCCTTCTCTCACTTCTTACTTCACATCTTGACGGAAGTGGTCTGTACCTCTAGTTTCACCGGGCGGCCCCCCACCCCCCACGAAAGGGCGTCCCCAACGTGCCCAGAACCAGGTCTCTTTCGGCGTGCACCGCACTCGCGGTCACCGCTCTCACCCTGTCCGCCGGCCTGCTCACGGCGTCCCCCGCGCAGGCCGCGACCGGCACCATCACCGGCATCGGCGGCAAGTGTCTCGACGTCGCCGGGGCGAACCCCGCCGACGGCACGGCGGTGCAGCTCTACGACTGCAACGGCACGAACGCCCAGCAGTGGACGGTCGGCGGCGACGGCACCATCCGGGCCCTCGGCAAGTGCCTGGACGTCACCGGCAATTCGACCGCCGAAGGTGCCAAGGCGCAGCTGTGGAGCTGCACCGGCGGCGCGAACCAGAAGTGGACCGTCACCGCCGCCCACGACATCGTCAACCCCCAGGCGGACAAGTGCCTGGACGCCACCGGCAACAGCTCCGCCAACGGCACCCGGGCACAGATCTGGAGCTGCGGCGGCGGCGCCAACCAGAAGTGGAACGCGCCCGCGGCCGGCGGCGGCACACCCTCCGCGCCGATGGCGGTGGCGCCGTACCTGTACAACGGCTGGGGCAGCCCGCCCAGCCCGAGCACCATCACCCGGGCCACCGGCGTGAAGTGGTTCACCCTCGCCTTCGTGCTGAGCAACGGCTACTGCAACCCGCAGTGGGACGGCAGCCGTCCGCTGACCGGCGGCGTGGACCAGCAGACGGTCGGCACGGTGCGGGCGAACGGCGGGGACGTCATCCCGTCCTTCGGCGGCTACAGCGGCAACAAGCTGGAGAGTTCCTGCTCCAGCGCCGGTGAACTCGCGGCCGCCTACCAGAAGGTCGTCGACGCCTACGGCCTGAAGGCGATCGACATCGACCTGGAGGCCGACGCCTATAGCAACGGGACCGTCCAGCAGCGCACGGTCGACGCGCTGAAGACCGTGAAGGCCGCCAACCCCGGCCTGAAGGTCTACATCACCATCGGCACCGGACAGAGCGGCCCCGACACCGGCCTCATCAACCGGGCCGCCGCCTCCGGGCTGGCCGTCGACGCCTGGGCCATCATGCCCTTCGACTTCGGCGGCGCCGGCCGGAACATGGGCAGTCTGACGGTGCAGGCGGCCGAGGGGCTGAAGAACGCGCTGAAGAACGCCTACCACTACAGCGACGACCAGGCCTACCGGGACATGGGCATCTCGTCCATGAACGGCGTCACCGACCAGAACGAGACCGTCACTGTGGCCGACTTCCGCACCATCCTCGGCTACGCCCAGCAGCACCACCTGGCGCGGCTGACCTTCTGGTCCGCCAACCGGGACCGCCCCTGCACGGGCGGCCCCGCCGACAGCTGCTCCGGCGTCAGCCAGTCCGACTGGGACTACACACGCGTCTTCGCCGCCTACACCGGCTGACGGGAGCCGCCGCCGTCCCCGGTCGCCCGTCCGGGGTCCATGCCGGAGGCGGCCGGCACGGCGCCGGCCGCCTCCGGGGACACCGGGCGCGGCGCCGAGGCCGCGCCCGGTGACGGCCCGTCAGCCGGGCCACTCGGGCTCGCGATGCTCGCGCACAGTGGTGCGAGGAGTTCACCGGCCCGCTCCCGGCCCTCCTCGGAGCCGAGGTCCGGGATGCCCCGGCCGGGCAGCACCTCCAGGGGCGAGCCGTCGGGTCCCACGCAGCGGTCGTGGTAGAGGACCAGCGCGTGCTCGGACCGGTTGCGCCGTGACTCCCAGATCAGCCCCATCGCGTCGGACGCCTGCGCCCGGATCTCGCTGGACCAGCGCCGCGCCCTGGCGTAGTTGCTCTCGTCCTCCAGGAACGCGGAGTCCTGGCAGACGGCGGCCAGGTCCGCCCCGCTGACCAGGGAGACCAGGGTCAGGTCGCACCGGGTGCGCAGACAGCTCAGCGACCGCTGCCAGACCGCGCGGTAGGGGATCGTACGGTCGCCGGCGGGCAGTTCGAAGGGCCGGGAGCGCAGAACGCTCTCGGCGAGCGCCGTCAGCGCGCTCTCCGCCAGGTACAGGCTGTGGTACTGGTCCAGCACCGTGCCGTCGAAGCGGCCCCCCTCGAAGTGGATGTCCGCCAGCCTCGGATTGAACTCGTCCGGCGCGTACCGGGACAGGTGCACCCGCCACAACTCGGTGCCCGCCGGGATCACCCGGCGGTTGGGGCGCAGCTTCAGATCGATCATGGGAAAGAAGCCGCCCATCACTCCCCCTCCGCCAGTTCACGGGCCGCGCCGACCAGCCGGTGGTCGGGGAGCCGGCCCAGCAGCGACGCGGGGGTGCCGCCCAGCCAGGTGTTGCCGCTGAACCACCAGGCCGCGGCGCCCCACGGGTCGATGTCCGCGAGCAGCAGTCGGTTGACTTCGAGGACGACGCCGTGCGGGGTGCCGCCGGCCGGCTCGAACTGGAACCGCGGGTAGCGGTCGCCGTCGCGGGGATCGCGCAGTCTGATCAGTTCCGGAGGGGGTGCCCCGCCGCAGCGGGCCCGCGCCTCGTCGGCGGACAGGGCCGGCTCGCCGAGCAGCCGATACCGGTCGGAGCCCGGACCATGCGCCGGCTCGCCGGGCAGCGGATGCCGGTCGGAGCCCGAACCGTGCACCGGCTCGCCGGGCAGCGGATGCCGGTCAGAGCCCGAACCGTGCACCGGCTCGCCGGGCAGCGGATGCCCGTCGGAGCCCGGGCCGTGCGCCGGTGCGCGTGGTGGGGACGGGAGCCGGAACCAGGCCATCAGCTCCTTCGCCCCGGCCACGGTCGCCGGCCCGGGCGGAGGCAGCGTCACGGCCAGTCGCGAGGAGCTGAGTTCCCGGCGTACCGGATGTTCGTGCGGCAGCGACAGCAGCGCCTGGCGGACGGCCTGCAGCGCCTTGCGGACGGCCCGGTCGTCGTCGGGCGCGGCTTCGGCGAGGGCCGTGAGCCTGGTCAGCAACACCGCGTACTGCGTGTCGTCCAGCGATTGGCGGATGGTGTCCCGGTGTTCACCGATCAGCGCGAGCAGCCGTCCGGCCGCCCCCGCACCCTCCTCGCTCACGCAGTCCTCCCTTCCCAGCAGGCCGTCCGTCCCCCCGACCCTCCCCCACGCGGGCCATCACCCCCACCGCAGCAGCCATCGCCTCCACGGAAGCCGCAGCCCCCACCGCAGCCGTCGCCCCCACCGGAGCCCCCACCGGAGCCCCCGCCGCGCCGCCCTCCCCCGACGGCGCCCCCGTGCCCCCGAACCCCTCGAACCCCCACCCGCACGCCGCCGCCCTCCTCGCTCACCGGCGTCCCGCCCCTCTCGGACCTCGACCGCCCTGGGACCGCGCCCCTGCCACTATGCCGACCCGCGGGCCCGCAGGGTGACGAGATCCCGCGTCCTGGCCCTCACCGCCCGGAATCCGCCCGGAACGCACCCAGTTCGGCGCGCATCTCGCGCCGCATCCGCCGCAGCCGGCCCCACAGTTCGTCGATGGCCTCCCGCACGGCGGCCGGCGAGTCCCCGGCGCGCGGGGTCCCGTCGTCCAGGCGCCGGACCATGCCGTAGACGGCCCCGAGGTCGTGACTGAGGGCGGCAGTGAGTCCGAGCACCCGCTCCGGCATCCGCATCTGGGCCTCCGCGTACACGTCCCGGTACTGGTCGCGTGCCTCCGTGAGCCGCTGCCGCACGGTCCGCAGCTCCTCGTCGCGGCCCAGCGCGTGCAACTGGTCGGTGAGTGCCGCCAGATACTGCCGGGCGGAGGTGTTCAGGGCGACGTAGCAGGCACGCAGTTCCTGGGCGTGCCGGCGCCGCTCCCGCACCTGTTCGGCGTGCTCCTGCTCGCGCCGGCGGCTGCGGTCGGCCGCGCGCTGGGTCAGCAGCGCGGACAACAGCGTCCCGACGACTCCGACGACCGCGACCACGAACGCGGCCGCATCCCCGACGTCCACCCCGCCTCCGTCCCCGTGGTCCCACCACCCCAACCCAGGGAAGCAGCGGTGCCGGTCCGGGGGAACGGACGGCCCGGACCTCGCCCGGGGTTCGCCCCGCCACCGACCGGCCGACGGCCGTGACCGCCCCTGCAAGCGGCGATCCGGTCCACGCAAGGGCGGCGACGCCCCTGCCGCGGCCCCTGCACCTGCCCTTCCCCCTCCCCCTGCCATTGCCATTGCCATCGCGGTTGCGGCGGCCTACGCCCGTGGCGCCGGGCGGTGTTCCGGGCGGGTTTGCGCGCACGGAAACCCGGTGGAGCGTTCACCCCGGCTGTGCCTAAGGTCGCGGAATGAGCACACGAACCTTCCGCATCACCGTCCGCGGCGCCTTCGACGGCCTCACCGAAGCCCAGCGCGCCGCCCTGTCGGCGGACGCCGCCGCCCACGACGTCCTGCGCGCCGCCTTCACGCCCGAGGGGAACCTCACCTACGACATCGCCGCCCGGCCCGCCTTCACCTTCCGCTTCTCCGCCACGGGCGAGGAAGAAGAGGACATCCTGGAGGCGACGGAGTGGGCCGAGGAGGCGGCGAAGTCCTGGCTGACCGAGCGCGGCTACGGCTTCAAGCGCCTGCGGACCACCGCCGAGGACCTCTCCCAGGCGCCCTTGGGCAAGCGACAGCGCCGCGCCGCCCGCACGGCCGGCTCATGAATGCGGGCCATAAACTTGAGTAGTCAAGGAGATGGCAAGGGAATCGGGAGGCACGGATGAGTGAGGCCCTGGACGCGGCGCTGCGGCTGGTACGGGCGCAGGCGACGCTCGTCCGGCGCTTCGACGCGCGACTGGGCGGGCTGCACGGCGTCAGCCTCGCCGACTTCACCCTGCTGCTCCGGCTGGGGCAGGCGCCCGGCGACCGGATGCGCCGGGTCGACCTGGCGGAGGCGCTGGGGCTGACCGCCTCCGGGGTCACGCGCGGGCTGGCTCCGCTGGAGCGGATCGGGCTGGTGACCCGGGAGCCGGACGCCCGGGACGCGCGCGTGGCGTACGCGGCGCTGACCGGGACGGGGCGGCGGCGGCTGGCGGAGATGCTGGCCACGGCGGAGGAGACCGCCGCCGATGTCTTCGCCGGCCCGGCATGGCCCGCGGCGGACGTCGCGGGCCTCGCGGGCCTGCTGACCCGCCTCGGGGGCACGGGCCTGTCGGGGAGCTGAGCTGCTCTTTTCCCAACTCCTGGTGGTACAGGTCACGTTGAGTTGTGGCCGGATTGTGCGTGACCTGTGCCCGGCGGATGGCATGCTCATGGCTCGTCAACGAGTTACCGATCAGTTCTACCAATGAGTAGTTCCAGCCTCGGTATCTCTCTGCCACCCCCCACTCCACACAGGAACCACCTTGCGCAGACGCATGAGGCACAGGCGTGCCCTGCTGCCCTCCCTCGCCGTGACGACCCTCTTCCTCGCCGCGGCCTGCTCCTCGCCCGCCACGGAGACCGCCGGACAGCCGGCCGCCGGCCGGGGCGGGCAGATCGAGGTCACCGAGCGGCCCTCCGACGGCACGCAGCAGTCGCTCTCCGTCGCCGCCGCGCCCACCGCCGCCGCGACCGCCGCGGCGAGCCCGAGCGGCCCCGGACGGCGAGCACACCGCACCACGCTCACCGTCGACTCGTACGACAGCCACACCCGGCGTGCGGTCATCGCCGACAAGCCGAAGGGGAGGGGGAGTTCACCGCACTCGCCGGCTCCGAACTCACCGGCTCCGTCCACGGGCTCCTCCGCCGCACCGGGCCGGACCGCCGTCGGCGACGTGATCGCCAGCGCTCCCGCGCCGGGCGCACCGCACGGACTCCTCGCCAAGGTCACCAAGGTGATCGGCGAGAGGGACGGCGGCACCGAGGTCCAGACCGAACCGGCCACGCTCAACGCCCTGCTGGGCGACGACACGGCGAAGGGCGACGTGCCGGTCGACCCCTCGTCGTTCGCCGTCGACAAGCTGCTGCCCGATGTACAGGTGTCCTGGTCGAAGACCGGTGACGTGCACGCCGGCCCCAAGGGCGCGACCGTGCCGCTCGGCAGCCTGCGCCTCGACGTCAGCGCCGAGGTGCCCGCCGCCAAGGACGCCCCCGTGTCGGCCACCGCCTCCGTGCACGGCTTCGTCCAGGTGGCTCCGCAGGTCGACTTCGCGTACGGCGGCGCCGGGAGCGACGCGCCGCCCGGCTCGGCGTACCTCGGTGTGTCCGGTGACTGGACCTCCGGCTGGTCGGTCAAGGGGCGGGCCGCCGCGTCCACCGGCGCCCCGCTGCGGATCCCGTTCGCCAAGCTGCACGCCGACCCCGTCCTCCAGGTCGGCCCCGTCCCCGTCGTCGTCAACCTCGACCTGACCTGCTACTTCCAGATCAGCGCCGACGGCCATGTCACCGTCGACGTCGAACAGAGCCTGAAGGGCGACTTCAAGGCGGGCGGCACCTTCGGCCTGAAGAAGGGGTGGACCCCGGTCAGCTCCTCCGACATGACGAGCACGCCGGTGCGGGCCTCCGTCAGCACCGCCGGCAGCGTCCGCACCACACTCGGCGCCGAGGCCACGGTCGGCCTCTACGGCAGCGTCGGTGTCACCGCCGACCTGGCCCCCTATCTGCGTGGCGAGGCCTCCGGCACGTTCACCACGGCCTCCGACGGCAGCGCGCCGAAGGCGGACGGCACCTGGGGCGTGTACGGCGGTGTGGACCTGTCCGGCACCCTGCGCTTCCAGCTGTCGATCTTCGGGACACCGGTCATCCAGCGGAGCATCCCGCTGGGCGCCCTGCACCGCGAGTGGAACCTGGCGGGCGGGAAGCTGTCCTCCTAGGCCTCTCGTCTGGATCAGGCCGGGCTCGCGGGGCCCGGCACCGCGCCCTCATCCGGTCCGATCCCGACGGAAGACCCTGGCCCCCTCCGGGTCTGTCAGGCCGCGCCGTCCGGTATCCAGCCCTGGCGGCGCAGCACGGCGGACACGTCCGGCGCCCGGTAGTGCTCGCCCTTGAGGACCTTGCCGTCGGCCCGGCGGGCGACCTGCCCGTCCGGGCCGAGCTTGCTCATGTTGGCCCGGTGGATCTCGGCGATCACCTCGTCGAGGTCGATGCCGTGCACCAGGGCGGTGCCGTAGGCCACGTACACCACGTCGGCCAGCTCGTGCGCGAGCCGGTCCAGCGGGCCCGCCACGGCGACCTCGGCGACCTCCGAGGCCTCCTCCGCGAGCAGTTCCCCGCGGTGGGCGGCCAGTTCGGGGTCCACCTCGGCCGGCGTGCTGCGGGCGTCGAGGCCGAAGGCGTGGTGGAACTCGCGGACGAGACGGGCGGGCGAAGTGCTCATACGGCGACTCTAACGGCCGCCACCGACAGCGCCCGCCGGCGACCGCACCCGCCGGCCGTGGCCCGCTCCGGAGTGACCCTGGCCGCAGTCGGCCCCGGAGTGACCCCGGCCCTGTTCAGCGCAGCGTGTCGCCTGGCAGGATCGCCGCATGTCCAAGGTGTTCCCCCGGGTCGGCAGGCGCCGAGCGCTCCAGGGCACGGCCGTCGGTGCCGTGGTCCTTGGGCTGTTGCTGTGGTGGCTGCTGCCCCTGGGCGAGAAGCCGCCGAGCGGGACGATCGTGTTCAGCACGGGTACGCCTCCCGGGGTCTACCAGGAATACGGCGAGCGGCTGCGCACCGAGATGGGCAAGGACATGCCGGGCCTGACGGTGAAGCTGCTCAACAGCGCCGGCTCCCAG
The DNA here is from genome assembly GCF_016741855.1 of Streptomyces musisoli. Taxonomy (GTDB): domain Bacteria; phylum Actinomycetota; class Actinomycetes; order Streptomycetales; family Streptomycetaceae; genus Streptomyces; species Streptomyces musisoli. The sequence continues at coordinate 154,351 of NZ_JAERRH010000014.1, forward strand.
GAGAACGTCGAGCGGGTGGCGACCGGGAAGGCCGACTTCACCATCGCCGCGGCCGACGCGGTGGCCACGTACGAGCTGCGGCACGGCAGCGGTGCAGGACGGCTGCGCGGTGTGGCCCGGCTCTACGACGACTACGTGCACCTGATCGTGCCCCGCGACTCGGACATCAAGAACGTCGGGGACCTGCGGCACAAGCGGGTGGCCACCGGGCTGCCCGATTCCGGGGTGCGGCTGATAGCCGAACGGGTGCTCCAGGCCGCCGGTATCGACCCGCGGAAGGACATCACCGCGGTGGCGGACGGCATCGACACCGGCCCCGCACGGCTGAGGCAGGGGAAGATCGACGCCTTCTTCTGGTCCGGCGGTCTGCCCACGAAGGGGCTGGTCGCGCTGGCGAAGCAGGGCGGCTTCCGGTTCGTGCCGATCGACGACGACCTCGTCGCCCGGCTGCACCGCCAGGGCGAGCAGTCGCGCTACTACCGGGCCACCAACATCCCCGAGTCGGCGTACCCGAACGTGCAGCAGGGCGTGCAGGTGCCGACGATCGCCGTGTCCAACGTGCTGATGACCCGTGCGGACATGGATCCCCGGCTGACCGAGTGGGTGACCCGCACGGTGATCGACAGCCGGGACGGCATCGGCAGGCACGTCCACTCCGCCCAGCTGGTCGACGTGCGCACCGCCATCTACACCGACCCCCTGCCCCTCCAGGAGGGCGCCCGGCGCTACTACCGGTCGATGAAGCCGTAGGAGCCGGCAGGAAGCCGGGGCCGGGACGAGGCTCGTGAGGCTTCGTTTCAGGAGGCGGGCGCGGAGCCGTCGGCCGTCTCCGCGTGCCGCGGCACGGTGACCGTCACCCGCAGTCCCCCCGGCTCGTGGTGGGCGTAGTCGATCGAGCCGCCGCCCGCCGCGAGCAGGGCGCGGGTGATGGACAGGCCCAGGCCCGAGCCCTTCACGTTCTGGTGGCGGCCGCTGCGCCAGAAACGGTCGCCCACGCGCGCGAGTTCCTCCTCGGTGAGGCCGGGGCCGGTGTCCGTGACGACGACCGTGGTCGTGTCGCCGTCGGCGGAGACGGTGACCTCGACCGTGCCGTCCTCGGGGGTGAACTTCACGGCGTTGTCGATCACCGCGTCCAGGGCGCTGGACAGGGTGATCGGGTCGGCCCAGGCGGTGGTGGGCGGGCAGTCGCCGGTCAGCCGGACGCCCTTGGCCCGGGCGGCCGGTGCCCAGGCGGCCACCCGCTCCTCGGCCAGCGCGCCGATGTCGGTCAGCCCGAGGTCGGCCTCGACGTGCTCGGCCAGCGCCAGGTCGAGCAGGTCGTCCAGGACCTGCGCGAGGCGCTTGCCCTCGGTGCGAACCGAGGCGATCTCCGCGTTGCCCTCGGGCAGCTCCAGGGCGAGCAGCTCGATGCGCAGCAGCAGCGCCGCGAGCGGGTTGCGCAGCTGGTGCGAGGCGTCGGCGACGAAGGCCCGCTGCTGCTCCAGCACGGCCTCGACGTTGTCCGCCATCTCGTTGAACGAACGGGCCAGCCGTCTGAGTTCCGGCGGGCCGCCGGCGGCCGCGACCCGGGACTTCAGGCGTCCGGTGGCGATGTCGTGGGTGGTGGCGTCCAGGACCCGGACCGGCCTGAGCACCCAGCCGGTCAGCCGCAGCGCCGCGCCGACGGCGAGCAGCATGGCCGCGATCTCGCCGGCCCCGATGAACAGCCAGCCGCGCAGGATCCGGGAACGCAGCTGTCCGGTGGGCGAGTCGGTGACCACGACCGCGACGACGTCACCGTCCCGGATCACCGGCGAGGCGATCACGAGCCGGCTGCGCTGCCAGGGCCATGCCTGCGGCGGGTCGTGGCTGCGCCGGCTGAGCAGCGCCTCGTCGAAGGCCTTGCGGACCTCCCCCGTCGGCGGTACGTACCAGTTGCCGGGCGCGTTGGCCATCGCCGAACCGTTGCGGTAGAAGACACCGGCGCGAATGCCGTAGACGCCGTGGTAGCTGTCCAGTTCGCTGCGCAGCGTCTCCCAGCGCTCGTCCGTGCTGGTGCGGCGGGATCCACCGGGTCCGTCGGTGACGAACTGGGCGAGCGCCGCGAACCGTGCCGTGTCGTCCATCCGGTCCACGACGACCTGCTGCTGCTGCGCGGCGGCCACGCTGCCGGCGAGCGGGATGCCGAGCGCGAGCAGGACGGCCGCCATCAGGACGATGAGCAGCGGCAGGAGGCGTGTGCGCACCCGTACCCGCTAGGCGGCCGGGGCGACGAGCCGGTAGCCGACGCCGCGTACGGTCTCGATCAGCGCGGGCATGCGCAGTTTGGCGCGCAGGGAGGCGACGTGCACCTCCAGGGTGCGGCCGGTGCCCTCCCAACTGGTGCGCCAGACCTCGCTGATGATCTGTTCCCGCCGGAAGACCACTCCGGGCCGCTGGGCGAGCAGGGCGAGCAGATCGAACTCCTTGCGGGTCAGCTGGACCACCGTGCCGTCCACGCTGACCTGGCGGGTGGGCAGTTCGATCCGGACGGAGCCGAGGAGCAGGGCGTCCTCGCCGCCGGTCGCGGGGTCCTCGTGCACGGTGCGCCGGCTGACGGCGTGGATCCGCGCGAGCAGTTCCCCGGTGTCGTACGGCTTGACGACGTAGTCGTCGGCGCCCAGGTTGAGCCCATGGATGCGGGAGCGGACGTCGGAACGCGCGGTCACCATGATCACCGGGATGCTGGTGCGCTTGCGGATCTTGCCGCAGACCTCGTAGCCGTCCTGGTCGGGCAGGCCGAGGTCGAGCAGGACGACGCCGAAGCCCGCGCCCTCGGGAACGAGCGCCTGGAGGGCCTCCTCGCCACTGCGCGCGTGGGTGACGTGGAAGCCGTGCCGCGCGAGGACGGCCGACAGGGCCGCGGCGACGTGGTTGTCGTCCTCGACGAGGAGCAGTCTCATCCCGGCCCCCTCCAGTTCAGCGGTCGTACGGTCTCGGTTCGCGGCAGCCTTGTAGATCACACGCACGCGCGCGTGCACCATGGCAGTGACGCTGATGGATAAGGACGGCGTCAAGGGGGTTCGGGTTGCGGGCCGCTTCCGTTACCCGGCCGATACGCGCACAGGCGCCAAGTGCTACGACACGTGTCCGATTGCTATCGGATCGTGATGCTCAGATCTCCCTCAGATGTGATGACGCAGGTCACAGCCCCTCACTACTGTCCTCGGAAACCCGAGGAGGACGGAGCCCGAGAGCGATGACCAAAGTAACGGTGGCCAAGGAGGACGCGGCCACGTCCGACGAACTGGTCGTCCTGAAGAGCGTCAACAAGCACTTCGGCGCGTTGCACGTGCTCCAGGACATCGACCTGACGATCGCCCGCGGCGAGGTCGTCGTGGTCATCGGGCCCTCCGGGTCCGGAAAGTCGACCCTGTGCCGCACCATCAACCGCCTGGAGACGATCGACTCAGGCGCGATCACGATCGACGGCAAGGCCCTGCCGCACGAAGGCCGGGAACTGGCGCGGCTGCGGGCCGACGTCGGGATGGTGTTCCAGTCGTTCAACCTCTTCGCGCACAAGACCGTGCTCGAGAACGTCATGCTGGGCCAGCTCAAGGTGCGCAAGGCGGACAAGAAGCAGGCCGAGGAGAAGGCCCGGGCCCTGCTGGACCGGGTCGGCGTGGGCACCCAGGCCGACAAGTACCCCGCCCAGCTGTCCGGCGGCCAGCAGCAGCGCGTCGCGATCGCGCGGGCGCTGGCGATGGGCCCGAAGGTCATGCTGTTCGACGAGCCGACCTCCGCCCTGGACCCCGAGATGATCAACGAGGTCCTGGAGGTCATGCAGCAGCTCGCGCGTGAGGGCATGACGATGATCGTGGTCACGCACGAGATGGGCTTCGCGCGATCGGCCGCGAACCGGGTGGTCTTCATGGCGGACGGCCGGATCGTCGAACAGGCCGCCCCCGACCAGTTCTTCAGCAACCCGCGCAGCGACCGGGCCAAGGACTTCCTGTCCAAGATCCTGCACCACTGACATCACGGCCCGCTCGCCTCACGCGTCTCAGGGACCTCGTCCCTCACCACTCAAAGGATGTTCACCATGAAGCTCCGCAAGGTCACCGCCGCCTCGGCCGTCCTCCTCGCCCTCTCCGTGACCGCCACCGCGTGCGGCGGCGACAAGGACGACAAGGGTTCCGGCGGTGGCAAGAAGATCACCATCGGCATCAAGTTCGACCAGCCCGGCATCGGCCAGAAGACCCCGCAGGGCTACTCCGGCTTCGACGTCGACGTCGCCACCTACGTCGCCAAGAAGCTCGGTTACAACGCGGACCAGATCGAGTGGAAGGAGTCGAAGAGCGCCGACCGCGAGACCATGCTGAAGCGCGGTGACGTCGACTTCATCGTCGCCTCCTACTCGATCACCCCCGAGCGCCAGAAGCTCGTCGACTTCGCCGGCCCGTACCTGCTGGCCCACCAGGACGTGCTGGTCCGCGCCGACGACGCCTCGATCAAGTCGGCCGCCGACCTCAACAAGGCGAAGCTGTGCTCGGTCACCGGCTCGACCTCGGCGCAGAACGTCAAGGACAGGCTCGCCCCCAAGGCGCAGCTCCAGAAGTACCCGACGTACTCCGCATGTCTGACCGGTCTCCAGAGCAAGGCGATCGACGCCCTCACCACGGACGACTCGATCCTCGCCGGCTACGCCAGCCAGTCCCAGTTCAAGGGCAAGTTCAAGCTCGGCGGCCTGAAGATGACCAACGAGAACTACGGCATCGGCGTCAAGAAGGGCAGCGACCTCAAGGCCAAGATCAACAAGGCCCTCGAGGACATGGTGGCCGACAAGTCCTGGCAGCAGGCCGTGGACAAGAACTTCGGCCCGGCCGGCTACAAGAACGAGCCCGCCCCGAAGATCGGCGACATCAAGAGCTGAGGCAACGCCCGTAGGGTGCGCCGTCCGTGAGGGCGGCGCATCCGGGCATCCCTACACGCGGAAGCGCGGGAGATCGTGTTCGACTTTCTTGAAGGTTACGACGTACTCGGTGCCTTCTGGACGACAGTGCAGCTGACCCTGTTGTCCGCCGTGGGCTCCCTGGTCTGGGGCACCCTGCTGGCCGGCATGCGGGTGGGCCCGGTACCGCTGATGCGCGGTTTCGGCACCGCCTACGTGAACATCGTGCGGAACATTCCACTCACGGTGATCATCCTGTTCGCCTCGCTGGGCCTCCACGACACGCTGGGCATCAGCCTCGGGGCCGGCGATGTCGTGGACTCGTACAGCTTCCGGCTGGCGGTCCTCGGCCTGACCGTCTACACGTCGGCCTTCGTGTGCGAGGCGATCCGGGCCGGCATCAACACCGTGCCGGTGGGCCAGGCGGAGGCCGCGCGGGCCATCGGCCTGAGCTTCACCCAGGTGCTGTTCCTGGTCGTGCTGCCGCAGGCCTTCCGGGCCGCCGTGCTCCCGCTGACCAACGTCCTGATCGCGTTGACGAAGAACACGACGGTGGCCGCCGCCATCGGCGTCGCCGAGGCGGCCGCGCTGATGAAGGACATGGTCGAGAACGAGGCGCAGTTGCTGCTGATCTCCGCGATCTTCGCGTTCGGCTTCTGCTGCCTGACCCTGCCGACCGGTCTGATCCTCGGCTGGGTGAGCAAGAAGGTGGCGGTGAAGCGATGAGCTCGGTCCTCTACGACGCCCAGGGGCCGCGCGCCAAACGGCGCAACGTCCTCTACACGGTGCTCTTCATAGCCGCGCTCGCGGCGCTCGTCTGGTGGGTGTACACGTCCCTCGACGAGAAGAACCAGCTGGAATGGGCGCTGTGGAAGCCCTACTTCGGCGGCGGCACCGAGGCGTACTCGACCTACATCTGGCCCGGCCTGCAGAACACCCTGAAGGCCGCGGCGCTGGCGATGATCATCGCGCTGCCGCTGGGCGCCGTCCTCGGTATCGCCCGGCTCTCGGACCATGCGTGGGTGCGGGGCCCGGCCACCGTCGTCGTGGAGTTCTTCCGCGCGATCCCGGTGCTGGTCCTGATGATCTTCGGCAACGAGCTGTACAGCCAGTACACCGACGTGAGTTCCGACGACCGTCCGCTCTACGCGGTCGTCACCGGCCTGGTGCTGTACAACGCGTCCGTGCTCGCCGAGATCGTCCGCGCGGGCATCCTCGCACTGCCGAAGGGCCAGTCCGAGGCGGCCATGGCCATCGGTCTGCGCAAGAACCAGGTGATGCGGCTCATCCTGCTGCCGCAGGCGGTCACCGCGATGCTCCCGGCGATCGTCAGCCAGCTGGTGGTCATCGTCAAGGACACCGCGCTCGGCGGCGCCGTCCTCACCTTCCCCGAACTGCTCGCCGCGGCGAACACCATGAGCGGCTACTACGGCGCCAACACCATCGCGTCCTTCACGATCGTGGCCTTGATCTTCGTGATCCTCAACTTCTCGCTGACCTCGTTCGCCGGCTGGCTGGAGGGCCGGCTGCGGCGGCGCAAGAAGTCGACCGGTGCGGTGCTCGGCGCCCAGGGCGTCGCGAACATCCCGGGTACGGCGGCGACCGGGGCAGGCGGCGCCCCGGGGGGCGTGGATCTCAGCGGTCTCCTCGCCGACGACGGCCCGCAGGATGCCGGCAAGGTCGACTGACGATCATTCAGGTGACATGAAGCGACCGGGGGCAGTGGCGTGATCGCCACTGCCCCCGGTCGCTTGACGCAAACTCTGTCAATGGGTTGCATACGTTTCGTGATCGTGCACCCCGCTCCGCCTTCCTGTTCACTTGTCTCCGTCAGGGCATCGTCACGGGCAGGGGGCGCCGCGTCATGGACCCGGTGATCATCGTCGGAGCGGGGCCGGTCGGACTGACGCTCGCCCTGCTGCTGGCCCGCCAGAACGTGCCCGCCGTCGTCCTGGACGAGGGCCCCGGCAAGGACGAACCCCGCCCGGCACGCACCGTCGTCCTGCGCGAGGACACGGCGGCCCTGCTGGAGCGGCTGACCGGAGCGGACCTCGGTGAGCACGGCGTGCGCTGGGCCGGATGGCGGTCCCTGCGCCGCAAACAGGTGATGAGCGAGGTCGCTTTCGACGCGGCCGATCCCGCCGCCCCGCTGCACATCGCCCAGCACGTCCTCACGAACGCCCTGCGTGCGGCCCTGGCCGACGAGCCGCTGGTGAAGGTGGCCGTCGACAGCCGACTGGACGCGGCCGAGCAGGAGCGTTCCGGCGTCACCGCGCACACGCGTGGGCCCAGGGCCACCTGGTGGCGCGGCAGTTATCTGGTCGGCTGCGACGGGCCCCGCTCGACCGTGCGCAAGCTCCAGGACATCCGCTTCCCGGGCCGTACGGCGGTGGAGCGGCACGCGGTCGCCACGCTGCGCGCGGAACTTCCGTGGGAGGGCCAGGCGTTGCTCCATCGGACGCCGCCGTGGCGGTCGTCCGGGCCCTCGGCCGGGGAGGTGACCGCCCGCCCCCTCCCGGACGGCGCCTGGCGCCTGGACTGGCTCCTGCCGCCGGGCAAGGACCTGGTCACGCCCGAGACCCTGGTGGCCCGGATCCGCGAGACCCTCACGGGCTGGACGGACAGCACCGCACCGGCGTACGACCTGCTCGACACCGGTGTCCACACGGTGCACCACCGCCTGGCCCGCCGGTGGCGGGCCGGCCGGGTCTTCCTCGCCGGGGACGCGGCCCATCTGCTCGGCGCGTTCGGCACGCAGGGGCTCGACGAGGGCCTGCGGGACGCCGACAACCTCGCCTGGAAGCTGGCCACGGCCTGGCACCACGGCCCGCACGAGGCACTGCTGGACAGCTACCAGGCCGAGCGGCGCGCGGTGGTCGCCGCCCGGCTGCGCGCCGCCGACCAGGCACTGCCGGTGCTGCGCGGCGGAGGCGGACTGCGCAGCATCGTGCCGGGCGCGGGGCGGGGACACGACGCGCTGTTCGCCGACGGCCACCTGGGGCGCGGTCCGCTGGGCGCGTCCGGGACGTACGCCGGCTCGCCGCTCGCGCCCCGGCATCTGGAGGCGACCATTCCGGTCGACACCCCGCCAGGCGCACCGGTGGCCGATGTCCGGGTCACGGCGGAGGACGGCTCCTTCGTACAGCTGCGGAACCGGCTCGGCCGCGGCGCGTTGCTCGTCGTGCTGATCGCGCCCGGTACGGGGGTCTGGGACCGCAAGCACTGGGTGTCCGCCGGGGTCATGCCCCGGCTCGCGGCGGCCGTGACGGCGCTGCCGCACCCCGCCGAGCTGCTCGTCGCGGAGAGCTACCCGGGAGCCCCGGCGCACAGCGTGCTGCTGGTACGCCCCGACGGCCACCTGGTCACCGCGCTGAGCGGAGTCCGCCCGGCCGACCTGTACGCGGCGGCGGAGGCCGCCTTGGGCGGCGTGGCGCAGGGGGAACGGAAGGACGAGGAGCGGAAGGAGCCGGCGCCGAAGGAGGAAGCCCACTCCGGCGCACGCTGACCGTGCCGGGGGGGACGGGGGAAGCGCCGTTGGCGGGCCTCGGCGGTGCCGGGCACCGGGAGTCCGGCTCCCGCGCGCCCTGACTGTGCCGGTGCATGGGGAAACGCCGTCAGCAGGCCGCGCGGCGCCGGGCGCGGGGCGCCTTCGGTGCGTACTGATCGCGCCGGGGCACGGGAAACCGCCATCGCCGGCCGCGGGGTGGTCGGCTCCGATGTGTCCTCATCGCCCGGGGCACGTGGGAACCGCCGCCGGCAGGCCTCGACCGTCTTGGGGCGGGGCCGCGGGGTGGTCGGCTCCGGGGTGTCTGCGTCGTGTGCGGTGCGAGGGTGTGCGGAGCGGACTCCGGCGCGCCCTGACCGCGCGCCCTTCACCCCCGTCCACGGGGTGACACCCGGTTGACCGGCGTGGGCCGGCATGTTGTACTCCGGATCGTGACCGACACCTGTGTGCGCCTGTGGCGGAGGGTCCACATGGACCTCGTCCGCTACGCGGGCTGCGTGTGTCGCCCGTCCTGCTGAATTCGCATCCCTTCCTCACCGGCGCCGTCGTGCGCCCTTTTCCGCGAACCCTTTTCAGGACGGTACCCGTGTCTGTCCCCTCCCCTTCCCTGCCCTCGTCCCCGTCACGTGCCGCCGCCCCGGCGCCCACCCAGGCGGACCTCCTCGACTTCGTCCGGCGCACGGCGGCCGACGCCGAGCTGGTCGCCTCCCTGCCGCTCGATCCGGAGGGCCGCACCTGGGTACGGCTGCAAGGCCCCGGCGGAAGCGAGGCCTGGCTGATCGGCTGGCCACCCGGCACCGGCACCGGCTGGCACGACCACGCCGACTCGGTCGGCGCCTTCCTCACCGCCTCGGGCGAGCTGACCGAGAACTCCCTCGCCACCCGGCTCCCCACCGACGGCTGGAAGACCCTGGAACTCACCGAGGGCGTGGACCGCGTGCGCCGGCTGCCCGCCGGTCGGGGCCGTGGCTTCGGCCGTCATCACGTGCACGAGGTGCTCAACGAGTCCCGCGACCGGCACGCGATCTCCGTCCACGCCTATTACCCGCCGTTGCCACGGATCCGCCGTTACAGTCGCACGGGCCAGGTGCTGCGCCTGGAGCAGGTCGAACGCCCGGAGGACTGGCAGTGAGCGACACCGGCGAACAGCAGGCGGGCACCGTCGCGGCCGACGAACGACCGCCCGGCATCGACGAACTGCTGGAGCGGGTCCGGGCCGGCTACCAGCGCATCGAGGCACGAGAGGCGCATGAGGCGGCGCGGGCCGGCCGGGCGCTGCTGGTCGACATCCGGTACGCGGCCCTGCGCGAGCGGGACGGACTCATCCCCGGCGCCGTCGTGGTCGAGCGCAACGAACTGGAGTGGCGCCTCGATCCCCAGGGCAGCCACCGCCTCCCCGAGGCCACCGGGCACGACCTGCGTGTCGTGGTGATCTGCAACGAGGGCTACGCCTCCAGCCTCGCCGCCGCATCCCTCCACCAGCTGGGCCTGTACCGGGCAACCGACCTGGTGGGCGGCTTCCAGGCCTGGCGGTCGGAAGGGCTGCCGGTGAAGCCGGCGAGGCCCTGACCCCGGAGCCGAGGACAACGATGAACCCCCCGCGTGATGCGGGGGGTTCGCGGCAAAGGGTCTGCTTCGCCGGTGGTACGAGTCCTTTGCCGTGCTGCTAGTCCTCTGCCGTGGCGCTAGTCCTCTCCCATGGTGCTAGTCCTTTGCCGTGGTGCGAGACCTCCCTCCGTGGGCCGCCGGCTCGCCGTGGACAGTCCCGCGAGTCGTCCGCCGGGGGCTGCGGGTTCTTCGTGGGCTACTCCCACGGGTCCTCCGCCGTGGGCCGCCGATTCGCCGCGGCCCACCCCTTCACCGCGGCCCACCTCTTCACCGCGGGCTGCCTCTTCACCGCGGGCTGCCTCTTCACCGCGGGCTGCCTTTTGGCCGTGGGCTGCCTTTTGGCCGTGGGCTATTCCTTCGCCGTGGCGACCGTCACCGCCCGCACCCGGAGCGCCGCCCGTCCCGGCAGGGCGCTGGCCACGAGCGCGAGGACGCCCGCGATCCCGACGATGCCCACGTAGAGCAGCGGGGTGACCGTCGGCGCGGCCCGGCCCGTCATGCCGACGCTGAACGCGGTGAGCACGGCTAGGGCGATCCCGCTGCCGAGCGAGGTGGCGAGGAACAGGACGGACAGGGCCTCGGTGCGCAGCATGCGCAGGACCTGCCGCCGGGTCGCGCCGGCGAGGCGGAGCAGCGCGAACTCCCGGACCCGCTCGGCGACCGACATGGCGAGCGTGTTGACGACGGCGATGGCGGTGAAGGCCAGGACCAGTCCCATGGCGAGGTAGTTGACCTCGGCGTTCGCCTGCTGCCGGTCGGCCTGCACGGCGTCGGCGTCGGCCGGCGAAAGAATCCGCAGTCCCGGGAACTTACGCAGAGTAGTCGCGAGTTGTGTCTGTGTACGGGTCGTGGTGACGAGGACGGAGGAGGCGAGCGGGTTGTCGACGTGGTGGGCCACGAGGTCGTGGGCAAAGGTGAGGTCGCCGAAGCCGAGACCCCGGGCGTAGACGGCCGCGACGGTGAGCGTGGCGGGCGTGCCGTCGCCCAGCGTGAGTTTCAGGGTGCTTCCCGGCTTCAGATGCTGCTGGTCCGCGGCCAGTTCGCTGACGGCGACGGTGCCGGGACCGAGCCGGTCGAGGGAGCCGGCGGTGACCTCCGGGTCCCAGGTGCGGGTCAGACCCGCGGGGGTGACCGCTTGCGCGGCGTACTTGTCGAGGCCGACGCGGACGGTCGTACGGACGACCTCGGTGACGGTGTCGTGCCCTGCGCGCAGCCGCTCGGCCGCCTCGCCGGGGACGCCCAGGCCCTGTCCGGCGACGACCCAGTCGGCCTTGATGCCTTCGCGGGCCTGGGTCCGGGCGGCGTCCCCAAGGGTGGCCTGGACGAACAGGACGGTGCAGGTCATGCCGACGAGCAGGGCGAGCGGGGTGACGACGGAGGCCATGCGGGCGGCGTTGCCGCGCAGGTTGGCGGTGGCGAGCCGGCCGCCGTGACCGGTGAACCGGAGCGGGCCGGCCAGCAGCAGCGCGGCGGCCTTGACCAGGAGCGGGCCGAGCAGGGCGACGGAGGTGGACAGCACGATGACGGCGAGGAAGGTCACAGGAGTCGAGGCGGGCTCGGTACGCAGAGAGGCGAGGACGACGACGAGGACGACTCCGCCGGCCAGGGAAAGCAGCCCGGCGACGATCCGGCCCCAGGCGGGCCGGGTGCGCTCGGCCCTGGCTTCGGCGAGGGCCTCGGCCGGGCGGATCCTGGCGATCCTGTGGGAGGCGATCCTGGCTGCCGCCCAGGCGCCGAGCAGGGTGGCGCCGAGGGCGGCGAGCGGCGGGAAGACACTGACGGTGTGTTCGAGCGTGTCGGGTACGGCGCCGAGTGCGACGAACCGGGAGTGCAGCCAGCCGCCCAGCAGCAGTCCGAGCAGTGCGCCGGCAGTGCCCGCCGCCGCGCCGACGATCAGCGCTTCCCGGCCGAGCAGCTTGCGGATCTGCCCGGGGGTGGCGGCGACGGCGCGGAGCAGGGCGAGTTCGCGGTGGCGCTGCTGGACGGTGAGCGCGAAGGTGCCGACGACCACGAGCACCGCAACCAGCAGCGAGGTGCCGCCCATGGCGCCGCCCATGCTGACCAGCCGGGTGCGGGCGGCAGCGGCGTCCAGGAACTCGACGGGCCCGCGGGCGTCACCGGTGCTGACCTGGGCCGTGGTGCCGTGCAGCGCCCGCTCCAGGGCCTGGCGCACCCGCTCGGGGTCGGCTCCCTCGGCCGGCAGTACGCCGAACGCGGTGACCCGTCCGGGGTGCGCGGCCAGCCGGCGGGCCTCGGCGGCGGAGAAGAACAGTGACGTCTGGTGGCGTACGGAGGTGGCAGGGGTGGCGATACCGGTGATGCGGTAGTCGCGCGGAGCCTGTGTGGACTGCACGGTGAGGCGGTCACCGGGCCGGAGGCCGGCCCGCTCGGCGAGGTCGCCGTCGATGACGAGGTCGTCCGCGGCCCGGGGGGCCCGGCCCGCGGTCAGCCGGTACGGGGTCAGCGCGGCGGAGTCCCAGGCATGGCCGTAGGCGGTACGGCCGCCGGTGCCGGCCGGGGTCGACGGCTGGGCGGGGAAGGTGAGTTCGGGGACGACCCGGGCCACGCCGGGGGTGTGGGCGAGGGTGCTGCGCAGGTGCCCGGGAAGCCAGGCGCGCTCGGCGATGGGCTTCGCCTTGTGCTTGACCTTGGTCTTGCCCTTCTTGTGCTTGACGGTGGTCCGGTGCACGTACTGGTCGGCGGAGACCACGACGGGGGCGGCGGCGTAGCGTTCGGTGCGGATGGTGCCACGCAGGCCGGTGTCGAGGAGACTGCCGCAAGCGGTGATCAGGGCCGCCGCGCACATCAGGGCGAGGAAGGCGCCGAGGAATCCGGCCTTCCGGGCGCGGATGGTTCGCAGGGCGTAGCGCAGCATCATGGGGACGGACTCTCTTCTGTTGTGTGCACGGGTCGTGTCGTGCGCGGCCGGCCTCCGGCTGATGCGGAAGCCAGGGCCTGGGGCGCGCGTACAGATTCGCCCGTGCGGGCAGGAGAGAGCACTGCGGTGGCCCGGCGTCTTCCGCCGGGGGTCGTCCCGCCCCTCCGCTGCGGGGGTTGACCCCACCCCCTTGCCCGTCCGAGGTGCCGGTCACCGGCTCCCGTCCCGGAGGGAGCGCAGAAGCGGCCGACCCCGACGAGCCGACACAGACCCCCGATGCCCGCGCAACCGACGGAAGCCCCGGCCCCGGGAAGCGTCGGGAGTCGCCGGACCCGCCTCCGGGAAGTGTCGGAAGCCCCTGGCGCCTTCCCAAGAACCGTCAGTCTTTGGCCCCTACCCGGGAACCGTCAGCCCCCGGCCCGTCCCCAGGAACCTCAGTCCCGCCCCCGCCCCCGCCCTCGTCCCCGGGGATGGTCAGAAGTCCCCGGCCCCGTCTTCGAGGTACTCCGTGTCCTCGCCCTCTTCCTCCAGGGCCTGGCGGACGACGCGGAGGGCCATCCCCTCGGGGTAGCCCTTGCGGGCGAGCATGCCCGCGAGCCGACGGAGCCGCTTGTCGCGGTCGAGGCCACGGGTGGCACGCAGCTTGCGGGCGACGAGTTCGCGGGCGGTCGCCTCCTCCTGCTCGGAGTCGAGCTGGGCGACGGCGTCGTCGATCAGCGCCGAGTCGACCCCCTTGGTGCGCAGTTCCCGGGCGAGGGCGCGGCGGGCGAGTCCCCGCCCGTGGTGCCGTGACTCCACCCAGGCGTCCGCGAAGGCGCCGTCGTCGATGAGCCCGACCTCCTCGAACCGTGACAGCACCTCCTCGGCCACATCCTCGGGGATCTCCCGTTTGCGCAGTGCGTCCGCGAGCTGCTTGCGGGTGCGCGGGGTCCCGGTGAGCAGGCGCAGGCAGATCGCCCGGGCCCGCTCAGCCGGGTCCCCTGAAGACTCCCCCCGCTCGTCCCTCGCCGAGGAAGGGGCGCCTTCGTCCTCACCGGGCGCGTCCCCGAAGCCGCGCCGCCGTCGGCCGCGCCCGCGGCCTCCGCCCCGTGCGCCGCTTTCGTCACGGCCGCGGTGCTGCTCACGCTCGCCGTACGCGTCGCGCCCGTCGTCCCGGTGCCCGTCGTCCCGGTGCCCGTCGTCCCGGTGTCCGTCGTCACCGTCCGGGGCGGAGTCCGGGTAGCCCCCGGTGCCCCTCCCCCGTGGGGCACCGGGGGTGGCGTACTCGTACTCGGCCCAGTCGGTTCGTCGCGTCACGGGTCAGCTCTTGGCTGCGGCGGCCTTGGGCTTGGTGGCCTTGGCTGCTGCCGGGGCGGGCGCCGACTTGGCGGCGTCCTCGGCCGCGGTGGTGACCGCCGCGTCGGTACCCGGCTCGGCCGCGGGCTCCTCCGGCCGGACACCCACGCCCAGCTTCTCCTTGATCTTCTTCTCGATCTCGTTGGCCAGGTCGGGGTTGTCCTTGAGGAAGTTCCGCGCGTTCTCCTTGCCCTGGCCGAGCTGGTCGCCCTCGTACGTGTACCAGGCGCCGGCCTTGCGCACGAAGCCGTGCTCCACGCCCATGTCGATCAGGCCGCCCTCGCGGCTGATGCCCTGACCGTAGAGGATGTCGAACTCGGCCTGCTTGAAGGGCGGCGCGACCTTGTTCTTGACGACCTTGCAGCGGGTGCGGTTGCCGACCGCCTCCGTGCCGTCCTTCAGGGTCTCGATGCGGCGGATGTCGATGCGCACCGAGGCGTAGAACTTCAGGGCCCGGCCACCGGTCGTGGTCTCCGGGGAGCCGAACATCACGCCGATCTTCTCGCGGAGCTGGTTGATGAAGATCGCGGTGGTCTTGGACTGGTTGAGCGCGCTGGTGATCTTGCGCAGCGCCTGGCTCATCAGACGGGCCTGCAGACCGACGTGGCTGTCGCCCATCTCGCCCTCGATCTCCGCGCGCGGGACGAGCGCGGCGACGGAGTCGATGACGATGAGGTCGAGGGCACCGGAGCGGACCAGCATGTCCACGATCTCCAGGGCCTGCTCGCCGTTGTCGGGCTGGGAGAGGATCAGGTTGTCGATGTCGACGCCGAGCTTGCGCGCGTACTCGGGATCGAGGGCGTGCTCGGCGTCCACGAAGGCGACCTGACCGCCGGCCTTCTGGGCGTTCGCCACGGCGTGCAGGGTCAGGGTCGTCTTACCGGAGGACTCCGGTCCGTAGATCTCCACGACACGGCCGCGCGGCAGGCCACCGACGCCGAGGGCGACGTCGAGCGCGGTCGACCCGGTCGGGATGACCTCGATGGGCTCCTTCGACCGCTCGCCCATGCGCATGACCGCGCCCTTGCCGAATTGCCGTTCAATCTGTGCGAGCGCGGCGTCGAGCGCCTTCTCGCGGTCGGTTCCTGCCATGGGTTCCACCCGGTTTGCTTGAGTCGATCGCTTCACGTCAAAGACGCTAACGCCTGCCACTGACAATGCGCCCCGACGCAGGCCCAGCCTGTGGATAACCGAGGGACATATCCCCGTGAACCGGGGCGAAATCCTCAACCGAAAGCCTCGCCTGAGCCTCCATGAGAATGGATGTTCGATTTTGGTGTCAAGCGCACCACGCGGTGCGGGGCCTGGCCTCGCGCGGGGTGGGGCCGGGCTCCGCGCGGGGTGGGCGGAGGTGAACGACGGGGATCGGACGCGGGCCCTCCGCCACGCCCTGCACCGGCTGCCGGCCCGCACCACCCGCAGCTTCCCGACGCCTTCGCCCCTCTCAGGGGCTTCTCGGGTCACCTGGCGGCGGGCCGCTTCGCCCCTCTCGGGGGCTTCCGGGTCACCCGCGGCGGGCCGGTCTGCTCCCGGCGGTGTACCCCGGGTGTCTCCGGCGGGACGACGACCGCGCGGGCCGGGCCCGCGAGCCTGGGCCCATGAAGAATCCGCGCGCCACCGTCGACCGCGTCTGCCACACCACGGGCCTGCTCCTCATCCTGTCCGGCCTCGTCCACCTGGTGGTGTTCGCGGTCGACGGCGGCCCCTGGGACGGTCCCGTCTCCTGGCGCAAGCCCGTCACCTTCGGGCTCTCGTTCGGGGTGACACTGATCGCGGTCACCTGGGTCACGTCGTACCTGCGGACCGGCGACCGGCTGCGCGCGGCCCTGCTGCTCGTCTTCGCCGCCGACTGCGTGGTGGAAGTGGGCGGCATCACCCTCCAGGCATGGCGCCGGGCGCCCTCGCACCTGAACATGGAGACGCCCTTCGACACGGGGGTGTCCATGACACTGGCGGTGGGCGGCGGCGTCCTGGTCGTCCTGCTGACCCTCTTCGCCGTCGCGTCCTTCCGGCACCGGCCGACGGGCCCCGCCGGCATGCCGCTGGCCGTGCGGTCCGGTTTCGCGCTCCTGCTGGTGGCACTGGCCTCGGGTGCGGCGATGATCGCGCGCGGGGTCGTCCTGACGCGGACCGGACACCAGGAGGCCGCCTACCACTCGACCGCCCCGCTCAAGCCGCTGCACGGAGTGAGCCTGCACGCGGTCCTCGTCCTGCCCCTGCTCGCCCGGCTGCTGACCCGTACGCCCTGGGGCGAGGGTGTGCGCCGGCGGATCGTGGCCACGGCGGCCGGCTGTTACGCGGCAGCCGTCGCCGTGGCCGGCCTGTGGGCGGCACTCACGTATTGAGGCGGCGCCGTGCGGCGGGAGCCGCCTACGAGGGCTCCTGCCCGCCGGGGCGGCACCCGGCCCACAGCCGCCGTGCGCGCGTGAGCATCCCGGGACCGCTCGGGCCCCTGCGGCGGTGCCCGTGCACCCGCGGGTCGTCCGTGACGGCGTACCGCTTCACGTACGCCCCCAGGAACGCCTGGAGCGTGGCCACCGCCGGGATGGCGATCAGCGCGCCGACCGCGCCCAGCAGCGCGGTGCCCGCGATGACCGAGCCGAAGGCGACCGCCGGGTGGATGTCGACGGTCTTGGCGGTCAGCTTGGGCTGGAGCATGTAGTTCTCGAACTGCTGGTAGATCACGACGAAGACCAGCACCCACACCGCGTACCAGGGGTTGACGGTGAACGCGATCAGCATCGGCAGCGCGCCCGCGAGGTACGTCCCGATGGTGGGGATGAACTGCGAGACGAGACCCACCCAGACGCCGAGCACGGGCGCATACGGCACACCCATGGCCTCGAGCAGGATGTAGTGCGCGATCCCGGAGATGAGCGCCATGAGTCCGCGCGAGTACAGATAGCCGCCCGTCTTGTCGACGGCGATCTCCCAGGCGCGCAGCACCTCGGCCTGGCGCGCGGGCGGCAGGACGGAGCACAGGGCGCGGCGCAGCCGGGGGCCGTCCGCGGCGAAGTAGAACGAGAACAGGGCGACCGTCAGCAGCTGGAAGAGCCCGCCGAGCACCTGGGTGGACACATCGAGGACACCGGCCGCGCTGTTCTGCACGTACTTGCGCAGCCACGCGGAGTGCAGCAGCCCCTCCTGGACGTCCACCCGTCTGAGGTCCGTGTGGAACTTCGCATTGATCCAGTTGATGAGCGAGTCAAGGTAGTCCGGGAAACCCTCGATCATCTTGATGATCTGGCCGGCCAGCATCGACCCGAGCAGGGTGACGAACCCGGCGGCGACGACGGTCAGCCCGAAGAAGACGAGGAAGGTGGCGAGCCCTCTGCGCATGCCACGCGCCGCCATCCGGCTCACCGCGGGCTCTATCGCGAGGGCCAGGAAGAACGCGATCAATATGTTGATCAGCAGTCCGGTCAGCTGGTGGAAGGCCCAGCTGCCCAGCTGGAACGCGGCGATCAGCGCGAGCGCGAGCACCATGGCGCGCGGCAGCCACCGCGGCATCCGGCCGCCCGGTGCCACGGCGTCGAAGAGCGGGGGCCGGCCGGGCGGGCTCGCAACGGCCGGTGCTGTCTGCCGGGTGGACGGCTCGCCGTCCTCGGCAGTGGGTGCCAGGGGGTCCTCGTCAGTGGGTGCCACGCGCCCAGTCTCGCCCACGCCACCGACAACCGGCGCCCACCAGCGATCTTCGTGACAGATCAGTACCGTACTGTGGCATTCCGCGTCGGCAAACCCGACATTTCAGCGGCCCGGTCAGCGCTTTTCACCCGGCACGTTCATGACCGTGCAGACCACGCGCCAGACGTCCTTGGCATCCCAGCCGGCGTCCAGCGCCTCGTGCACCGTGCGTCCGCCCAGCTCGGCCATGACGTGATCGCGCGCGAAGGTGTCGGCGTACCCCGGACCGAAGTGTTCCGCCATCCGCTGCCAGAAGACCGTCAACCGCATGACCCCAGTATCCCGCCCCTGGGGGTGGGCCCTGCCCGGGAGGGCCTGCCGAGACCGCTTTCCGCCCTACGGTCTGACGCATGGCCGAACTAGGAGCTTCCCCACTCCCCTCCACGCCCCCGGCGCGCTCCCCGCTCTTCCGCGCCGAACAGTTCGCGTGGCTCACCGCGCGCGTGCTGGAGCAGCATCTCTTCGCGTACCACTTCCTGCACGGCAGCCCGGAGGCGGTGGAAGCGGCACTGGACGCCTACCGCAACGAGGACGGCGGGTACGGGCACGCCCTGGAGCCCGATCTGCGCGGACCGGTCAGCCAGCCCCTGCACACCGCGCACGCGCTGCGCGTGCTGGACGCGGTCGGGCGGTGCGGTGGGCAGCGGGTGGAGCGCGTGTGCCGCTATCTGACCGCCGTCTCCACCTGCGACGGGGCACTGCCGGCGATCCACCCCAGCCAGCGCGGGTATCCGACGGCGCCGTTCGTCCCGGTCGTCGACGATCCGCCCAGCGATCTGCTGGCCACCGGGCCGGTGGTCGGGCTGCTGCACCGCAACGAGGTCTGGCACGCCTGGCTGTTCCGGGCCACCGACTACTGCTGGCACGCGGTGGAGAACCTGGAGAAGTCCCACCCCTACGAGGTGGAGGCCGCCGTGACCTTCCTGGACTCCGCTCCCGACCGCACGCGCGCGCAGGCCGCCGCCGACCGGCTGGGCCGCCTGGTGCGGGAGCAGCGGCTCGCCGTGCTGGACCCAGACCGGCTCGACGCGTTTCCGGTCGCGTCCGGCTACGCCCCGGGCGAGCACCACTTCCCGCACGACTTCGCCAGGAGCCCTGACTCGCTCGCGCGCGCGTGGTTCACGGACGACGAGATGGCACGCTCGCTGGATCACCTGGCCGCCGAGCAGCGGGAGGACGGCGGCTGGCCCGTCCGGTGGCGCCAGTGGGCCCCGGCGCCCGCGCTGGAGGCGCGCGCCCTGGTGACGATCGAGGCGCTGCGCACCCTGAGGGCCCACGGCCGCTTCGTGGGCTGAGCCGGCCCCGTCCGCGGACCGTTCCCTCCCCGTCCGCGGACCGTGCCGGCCTCGTCCGCCGACCGGCCGGCCCGCTCAGCCGCCGACGGCCCGTACGCCCGCCGTCACCACCACGGCCGCCGTGACGACCAGCAGGAACGGCGCGCGCAGCACCAGTGCCACGGCTGCGGCGCCGAGCCCGGCGGCCCGGGCGTCCAGCACCAGCGCGTGCCCGTCGGCGAACGTCTGCTGGGCCGTGAGCGCGGCGAGCAGGGCGACGGGCAGCAGGGCGGCGAGTCGCCGCACGTACGGCCGCTCCACGGTGTGCGCCGGCACCAGGAGGCCGGCGAGCTTGACGGCGTAGCAGCCGAGGACTGTCACGCCGATCGCGATCCAGGTGTTCACCGGTCCCCCTCCACGCCGTCCGTGGCGTCCTGCCCCGTACGCCCCCGGCGCCGGCCCTCGGCGAGGAGCGCGAGCGGGGCCGCCAGTGCCGCCACCAGGACCGGTACTCCGGCCGGCAGGACGGGCAGCAGGCCGAGGCCCAGCAGGACGGCGAGGCCCGCGACCGCGCGCTCGGTGGCCGTCTTCAGCATCGGCGCGAGCAGGGCCAGGAACACGGCGGGTCCCGCCGCGTCCAGTCCCCACGCGCGCGTGTCACCGATCGCCTCGGCCCCCAGGGCGCCGAGCAGCGTGGTGAGGTTCCACAGCACGTACAGGCTGAGCCCGGTGACGGTGAAGCCGATCCGCGCTGCCCGCCGGGTCGGCTGTGCCAGGGTGACCGCCGTGGTCTCGTCGATCACCCACTGGGCGGCGAACGGCCGCACCGCGCGCGGGAGGGCGAGCAGCTGCGACAGCCGCAGCCCGTAGAAGGCGTTGCGTACGCCCAGGAAGAACGCACCGGCCGCGGCCGTGAACGGGCTGCCCCCCGCGGCGAGCGCCCCGACCAGGGCGAACTGGGAGGCGCCGGTGAACACCAGGAGGCTGAGCGCGCAGGTCTGGAGCAGCCCGAGTCCGCTGCCGGCCGAGGTCACGCCGAAGGCGAATCCGGACAGGCCTACGGCGACGCCGACCCCGAGGGCGTCCCGTACGACGGCCGCGTCCGGCTTGTCCGCCCCGTCGGCTGTCTGGTCCGTGAGTGCTATGTGCTGTGCCACGCCCCGGACGCTACGGGCGGCCGTCAACCCGTGTCTTGTACGTTCTTGCGCTCGCCGGGGCTCGTGCGCTCGCGCTGGTAGGCGCCCGGAGGCACTCCGACGATCCGGGCGAAGTGGCGGTTGAGGTGGGGCTGGTCGGTGAAGCCGACGGCGACGGCCGCCTCGGCGGGCGTGGTCCCCGCGTCCAGCAGCAGCCGGGCGCGGCGCACGCGGGCGTCGGTCAGCCAGGCGTGCGGCGGCAGGCCGTAGGCGTCGCGGAACGCCCGCAGCAGGGCGAACGGGCTGGTCCCGAGGTCCTCGGCCAGCCGCTCCAGGGTCGGCGGCCCGGCCATCCGGTCTTCCAGCACCGCACGCGCGCGTGCCGCGATCCGCGCACCGGCCGTCCGGGTCCGCCGCTCGGGCAGCGGTCCGCCGTTCAACCGCAGCAGCCTGGTCACGGCGACCCGCAGGAGCGTGTCGGCGGCCAGCGGGTTGCCCTCGTCGGCCGCGCGCAGCACCTGGTGGACCAGACGGACGGTGTAGGAATCGTCGAGGACGGGGCTGACGAAGCCCGGGCTGCCGCGGAGGGTGGTGGTCTCGGCGGCGATCGCGGCGACCACGTCGGGCGACGGGTAGAGCGCGCCGTACCGCCAGCCCTCGGGCACCCCGGCCCGGCCGGTGTGCGGGGTGTCCGGGTTGACCAGGGCGAGCGCTCCCGCGCCCCCGGAGACGTCGGAGCCGTGGTGGTGGAAGACCTCGACGCCGTCGGCGATGGCCGCGATGACGAAGTGCTCGTGGGTGTGCCGGACGAAGGTCTTGCGGATGTAGCGGGCTCGCAGCAGGTCCACCCCGGGCAGCTCCGCGTACCGCCAGTGCCGTGCCCGTTCCCCTGATCCCGCCATACCGCCATTGTCCGCCCGGCCGGCCGCCACACGGCTCCGGCCACCCGGAACCCCGGGCCCACGCCGAGCCCGCCCCCGTCTCGGCCCACCGGGCACGCCTCTTCGCCGGCCCCGCCCGGCACCATGCCGACCCCGTCCGGCACACCCGGCCCCGGTCCCGCCCGGCTGACACCACGCCGCCCCCACCCGGAACGGCACCACGTCGCCCCCGCCCGGCACAACACCACTCCGGCCCGGCTCCGCGTACCCGGCCCCAGCCCGCCCGGCACGCCCCGCGCCGCCGCCCGGCACGCCTCACCCGATCCCCCGACCCGCAGCCAGCCAGCCGGCCAGCCGGCCAGCCGGCCACCGAGCGGAGCAGGCCCCGGGCCCCGGGCCCGAAGACCCGCACAGCGTCCCATTTGCCCAGGTCAGGGTGATTGTCAGTGGGTGGGTGCAGGATGGACGCATGGTCAGCTCCGCCCACCGGGCCCTCGACGGCTTCTCCCCCGCGACCCGCGGCTGGTTCACGGGGGCCTTCTCCGCGCCCACCGCGGCCCAGGCGGGCGCGTGGCAGGCCATTCAGGCGGGCTCGGACGTGCTGGTGGTCGCCCCCACCGGCTCGGGCAAGACCCTGGCCGCGTTCCTCGCCGCGCTGGACCAGCTGGCCTCGGCCCCGCCCCCGGCCGACCCGAAGAAGCGCTGCCGGGTGCTGTACGTGTCGCCGCTGAAGGCCCTGGCCGTCGACGTGGAACGCAACCTGCGCAGCCCCCTGACCGGCATCCGCCAGGAATCCGTGCGTGCGGGCCTGCCCGAGCCCGAGGTCAGGGTCGGCATCCGGTCCGGCGACACCCCGGCCGCCGAGCGCCGCGCCCTGTCCACGCGCCCGCCGGACATCCTGATCACCACCCCCGAGTCGCTGTTCCTGATGCTGACGTCGGCCACCCGCGACGCGCTCACGGGCGTGGAGACGGTGATCCTGGACGAGGTGCACGCGGTCGCGGGCACCAAGCGCGGCGCGCACCTGGCGCTCTCCCTTGAGCGGCTGGACGAACTGCTGCCGAAGCCGGCCCGCCGGATCGGCCTGTCGGCGACCGTGCGTCCGGTGGACGAGATCGCCCGGTATCTGTCGCCGCGCCGCAAGGTGGAGATCGTCCAGCCGGAGTCCGGCAAGGAGTTCGACCTCTCCGTGGTCGTCCCGGTCGAGGACATGGGTGAGCTGGGCGGCTCCCCGGCCACCGAAGCCGCCGAGGGCGCGGAGCGGCCCTCCATCTGGCCGCACGTGGAGGAGCGGATCGCCGACCTGGTCCAGGCCCACCGGTCCACGATCGTCTTCGCCAACTCGCGCCGGCTGGCGGAACGCCTGTGCAACCGGCTCAACGAGATCGCCTACGAACGGGCGACCGGGGAGACCCTGGACGAGCACCACTCCCCCGCCCAGCTGATGGGCGGCTCGGGTGCGGCCCAGGGCGCGCCACCGGTGATCGCCCGCGCGCACCACGGCTCGGTCTCCAAGGAGCAGCGTGCCCTGGTCGAGGAGGACCTGAAGGCCGGCCGGCTGCCCGCGGTGGTCGCCACGTCCAGCCTCGAACTGGGCATCGACATGGGCGCGGTGGACCTCGTCGTGCAGGTCGAGTCCCCGCCCTCGGTCGCCTCCGGGCTCCAGCGCGTGGGCCGCGCGGGACACCAGGTGGGTGCCGTCTCCACCGGCGTCGTCTTCCCGAAGTACCGGGGCGACCTCGTCCAGGCGGCCGTGGTCACGGAGCGGATGCGCTCGGGTTCGATCGAGTCGTTGCGGGTCCCCGCGAACCCGCTGGACGTGCTCGCGCAGCAGCTGGTCGCCATGACGGCGCTGGACACCTGGCAGTTCGACGACCTGCTGGCCGCGGTCCGCCGCGCGGCCCCGTTCGCCTCGCTGCCCGAGTCGGCGTTCACGGCGACGCTCGACATGCTCGCGGGCCGCTATCCCTCGGACGCGTTCGCGGAGCTGCGTCCGCGCGTGGTGTGGGACCGCGTCACCGGCGAGATCACCGGCCGCCCGGGCGCCCAGCGCCTCGCCGTCACCTCCGGCGGCACGATCCCGGACCGCGGCCTGTTCGGCGTCTTCCTCGCCGGTTCCGACCCCAAGAAGGGCGGCGGCCGGGTCGGCGAACTGGACGAGGAGATGGTCTACGAGTCGCGGGTGGGCGACGTCTTCACGCTGGGCACGAGCTCCTGGCGGATCGAGGACATCACGCGCGACCGCGTCCTGGTCTCGCCCGCGCCGGGCGTGCCGGGCCGGCTGCCCTTCTGGAAGGGCGACCAGCTGGGCCGTCCGCTGGAGCTGGGCCGCGCGGTGGGCGCGTTCCTGCGCGAGGTCGGCTCGCTGTCCAAGGACGACGCCCGGCTGCGACTGCTCACGGCCGGCCTGGACGCATGGGCGGCGGACAACGTGCTGTCGTACCTCAGCGAGCAGCGTGAGGCCTGCGGCCACGTCCCGGACGACCGCACGATCGTCGTGGAGCGGTTCCGGGACGAGCTGGGTGACTGGCGGGTCGTCGTCCACTCCCCCTTCGGCGCCCAGGTCCACGCCCCCTGGGCCCTCGCCCTCGGCGCCCGTCTGTCCGAGCGGTACGGCATGGACGCGCAGGTCATGCATGCCGACGACGGCATCGTGCTGCGCCTGCCGGACGCCGATCTGATGGGCCTGGACCTGCTCGACCAGGAGCCGGTGAAGGCGGGCGCCGAGTACGACGGCGAGCAGGCGCCGGTGGGTGCCGGGGACGTCCTGTTCGACAAGGGCGAGGTCGACCAGATCGTCACCGACCAGGTCGGCGGCTCGGCGCTGTTCGCCTCCCGGTTCCGGGAGTGCGCCGCCCGCGCGCTGCTGCTGCCGCGCCGCAACCCCGGAAAGCGCACCCCGCTGTGGCAGCAGCGCCAGCGGGCGGCCCAGCTGCTCCAGGTGGCGAGCGAGTTCGGCTCGTTCCCGATCGTCCTGGAAGCGGTCCGCGAATGCCTCCAGGACGTCTTCGACGTGCCCGGACTGGTCGAGCTGATGGGCGACATCGAGTCCCGCAAGGTGCGCCTGGTCGAGGTCACCACGCCGGAGCCGTCCCCGTTCGCCCGCTCCCTGCTCTTCGGGTACGTCGCCCAGTTCCTGTACGAGGGCGACTCCCCGCTGGCAGAACGCCGCGCGGCCGCGCTCTCCCTGGACTCCCGGCTGCTGGCCGAACTGCTGGGCCAGGCGGAGCTGCGCGAACTGCTCGACGCGGAGGTGCTGACCGAGCTGGAGCGCGAGCTGCAGTGGCTCACCGAGGACCGCCGGGTCAAGGACGTCGAGGGCGTCGCCGATGTGCTCCGGCTGCTCGGCCCGCTGACCGACGCCGAGCTGGCCGCGCGCGGCGCGGACCCGCAGTGGGCGCCGGAGCTGGCCGGGGCCCGCCGGGCGATCAAGGTCCGGATCGCGGGCGCCGACCACTGGGCGGCCGTCGAGGACGCGGGCCGGCTGCGCGACGCGCTCGGCACGGCGCTGCCGGTCGGTGTCCCCGAGGCGTTCACCGAACCGGTCAAGGACCCGCTGGGCGACCTCCTCGCGCGCTACGCCCGGACCCACGGCCCGTTCACCTCAGCCGCCGCGGCGGCCCGGTTCGGTCTGGGGGTCGCGGTCACCGAGGGGGCCCTGCAGCGGCTCGCGGCCAACGGCCGGGTCGTCCAGGGCGAGTTCCACCCGGCCGGCATCGGCCAGGAGTGGTGCGACGCGGCCGTACTGCGCCGCCTGCGCCGCCGCTCCCTGGCGGCCCTGCGCCATGAGCTGGAGCCCGTGCCGCCGGCCGCGCTCGCCCAGTTCCTGCCGCAGTGGCAGCACATCGGCAAGGGCCACGGACTGCGCGGCGTAGACGGACTGGTGCGCGCCGTCGAGCAGTTGCAGGGTGCCTCCGTGCCCGCCTCCGCGCTGGAGAAGCTGGTCCTGCCCTCCCGCGTGGCGAACTACACGCCCTCGATGCTCGACGAACTGACCGCCGCGGGCGAGGTGGTGTGGGCCGGCGCGGGCGCCCTGCCCGGCAAGGACGGCTGGGTCTCCCTCTATCTGGCGGACGCGGCCCCGCTGCTGCTGCCGGCACCGCATCCGCTGGAGCTGACCGCGCTCCACCAGTCCGTCCTCGATGCCCTCTCCGGCGGCTACGGCCTGTTCTTCCGGCAGATCGCCGACCAGATCCGCGCCACCACGCACCCCGACGTCACCGACCCCCAACTGGCCGACGCGCTGTGGGACCTGGCCTGGTCGGGACGGCTCACCAACGACACCCTGGCCCCCATGCGCTCCCTGCTGGGTTCCGGCCGTACGGCGGGGTCGACCGCGCACCGCGCCAAGCGTGCCGTCCCGCGCGGACGGTACGGCTCCCTGACCGCTGCCGCGCGCACCGCCTCCCGCACCGGCCCGCCGACCGTGGCCGGCCGCTGGTCCCTGCTGCCCGTGGCCGAGCCGGACGCGACCGTGCGCGCGCACGCGCTGGCCCGCACGCTGCTGGACCGGCACGGCGTGGTCACCCGGGGTGCGGTCGCCGCGGAGGGCGTCGAGGGCGGCTTCTCGGCGGTGTACCGCGTGCTGTCGGTGTTCGAGGAGAGCGGTCAGGCCAGGCGTGGTTACGTGGTCGAGGGGCTGGGCGCGGCCCAGTTCGCGATGGACGGCGCGGTGGACCGGCTCCGCGCGGTGGCGAACGCCCGTGAGCGGGCCCAGGGTCTGCCCGCGCCGGTGCCACAGAACGGCTTCGGCGCCCCGGCCATGACCGACGGCTTCGCCGGCCAGGGCTTCCCGAACCCCTTCGACGGCACCGACGGCACCCCGCACGGCCACACGTTCGACGGAGCCGACGGTGGCTTCGCCCACCCCGGCCTGGAGGGCGACTTCACCTGGCCGCCGGAGGACCACCCCGGCGCGGACGCCGGCCGGTTCTCGCCGCGCGATCTCGCCGACCCGTTCGCCGCCCCGGGCTACGGCGGCCCACGCGGCGGCGGTACCCCATACGGATCGGGTCCTCCCCACGGCCAGTCCGCCTACGGCGCGGCCCCGCACCGCGGCTACGGTCGGGCGGGTGGTCCCCCCGCGCCCGACCCCCGTGCCGTGGTCCTGGCCGCGGCCGACCCCGCGAACGCCTACGGCTCCGCGCTGCCCTGGCCGGAGCCACCGACCGGCGCCGGGCACAAGCCGGGCCGCAAGGCGGGTTCGCTGGTCGTCCTGGTGGAGGGCGAGCTGACGCTCTACGTGGAGCGGGGCGGCAAGACGCTGCTGGCCTGGCCCACCGCCGAGGACACCGCCGCGACGGACGACCCCCGCCTGCGTACGGCCGCCGAGGCGCTGGCCGCGGCGGCCCGCGCGGGCTCGCTCGGTACGGTCACGGTCGAGCGGATCAACGGCGCCCAGGCCCTGACCTCCCCGACAGGCACCCTCCTGGAGGCGGCAGGGTTCGTGGCGACCCCGCGCGGCCTGCGCCTGAGAGCATGACCGGCACCGGCACCACTCCGCCGCCCCGCTCCGTCCACGGCCGCCGCTCCGCCCCCGGCCCGGGCACAGGCATCGCCGCGCGCCGCCGGTCACGGACCCCGCCCGGCCGGCCCGGCAGGACCCCCGCCCAGCCCGCCCGGCAGGACCTCCGTCCGGCTCACCGGCACGACCACCGTCCTGCTCCGCCCGGCACGGTCGCCGTCCCCGTCACCTGACACGACCACCGTCCCGTCCGCCCCCTCCCCCGGTAGGGTCACCGTCCCGCCCACCCGGCACGACCACCCTCGCCCCGCGTCCGCCGGACCCTGCCGTGGCACGCTTGACGCATGCCCGAAGGTGACACGGTCTGGCAGGCGGCGCGGCGGCTGCACGAAGCTCTCACGGGCAAGACGCTGACCCGCAGCGATTTCCGCGTGCCCAAGTACGCGACGGTCGACCTGACCGGCCGCAAGGTGCTCGGCACGATCCCGCGCGGCAAGCACCTGCTGACCCGCTTCGAGGGCGGCCTGACCCTGCACACCCATCTGCGCATGGAGGGCGCGTGGAAGGTGTACGGCACGGGCGAGCGGTGGCGGGGCGGACCGGCGCACCAGATCCGGGCGATCCTCGGCACCGTCGACCGCACGGCCGTCGGCTACCGTCTCCAGGTCCTGGAGCTGCTGCGCAGCACCGAGGAGGAGCAGGTCGTCGGCCATCTGGGCCCCGACCTGCTCGGCCCGGACTGGGACCCCGGGCGTGCTCTGGCCAACGTTCTCGCCGACCCCGCCCGCCAGCTCGGCGAGGCCCTGCTGGACCAGCGCAATCTGGCCGGCATCGGCAACGTCTACAAGAGCGAGCTGTGCTTCCTGCTCGGCGTGACCCCCTGGCTGCCGGCCGGCGCGCTCCCGGCGGACCGCGCCGAGAAGCTGCCCGGCCTGGCCAAGCGGCTGCTGGAGGCGAACCGCGACCGCCCGGTCCGGCAGACCACGGGTCTGCACCGGCACGACCTGTTCGTCTACGGCCGCGCGTCCCGCCCCTGCCTGCGCTGCCACACTCCCGTCCGGGTGGCCGACCAGGGCGACGGCTCCCAGGAACGCCCCACCTACTGGTGCCCCACCTGCCAGACGGGTCCGGCTCCCGCGGCCGGCACACCCCAACGCTGGCGCGACCGCTACCGCCGCACCGGCTGACCACCGGGCACCAGGACCGGCCGACCACCCAGCACCACGGACCAGCCGCCCCCCTGCACCACGGACCAGCCGACCCGGCACCACGGACCGGCGAGCACCCTGCACCTCGGACCGGCCGACCACCCAGCACCACGCACCGGCTCACACCCGGCACCACGGACCGGCCGCCGCCCCGCCCCGGCAAGCCGCGCGAGGCCCGAGGCCACCCCGTCAGTCGGCCCCGGAAGAGTGACCCCGATCCCTGCCGACTAATTGACGACCCGTCAGAAATGCTCGTACCGTCCCTGCATGGCTCTCGCCGCGTACGACCTCACCGGACGCACCGCCTTCGTCACCGGAGCCGCCGGCGGTATCGGCCGGGCCTCCGCCGTGCTGCTCGCCGAGGCGGGCGCCGCGGTGCACTGCGCCGACCGGGACGCGGACGGCCTGGACGGCACGGCCGTGCTGATCAAGGACCGCGGCGGCACGGCCCGCGTCCACGTCCTCGACGTCACCGACCGGCCCGCGCTGAACGAGGCGGTCCGCTCCTGCGAGCGGCTGGACGTGCTGGCCGCCATCGCCGGGATCATGCACAGCAGCACGGTCCTGGAGACCCGGGACGAGGATCTCGACCGGGTGCTGGACGTCAACTTCAGGGGCGTGCTGTACGCCTGCCAGGAGGCGGCCCGGCTGATGCTCGCGCACGGAACCCGCGGCAGCATCGTCACCATGGCCTCCGGCGCGATCGACACCGGCGGTGCCGGACTGCTCTGCTACGGCGCGGCCAAGGCGGCCGTCGTGCAGCTGACCAAGACGCTGGCCACCGAGGTCGGCCCACAAGGCATCCGGGTCAACGCGATCGCGCCGGGCTGGGTCCGCACCCCCATGACCGACCGCCACGACCGCGAGGCACAGGCGCACACCGAGGCCGCGATGGCCCGGCGGACACCGCTGGGCCGGGTCGGCGAACCGGACGACGTCGCGCACGCGGTGCTGTATCTGGCGTCGGACGCGTCGGGGTTCACGACGGGCCAGATACTTCGCCCGAACGGGGGTGTGACGATGCCCTGGTGACGCCTCCGGCCCGCCAGGCGACCGCCCAGCGTCCCGTCGGAACGGCGCCGGTCGCGCTCGCCTTCGGCACACAGTGCACCGGCAGCAGACTCAGCCCCCAGCCACCGGCCGCGACGGCCCCCTCCAGCACGCCCGTCCCCTGTCCGGCGGCGAGCCGCAGCACGGCCCACCACCACACCGCCCCGAGACCGACCGCGGCCCCCCGGCGCACTATCCGCCCCACCATGCCCGCCACCACCTCCAGCCGGACGCCAGGGTCTTTCGTTTGGATCATGCCGGGCTCGCGCGGTCTGGCCCAATTCCCCCACTCTCGGCTTCGCTCGAGCGGGAGGTGCCCCCACCGCCGCGTTGTCGTCGGTTGCCATGGCTCCGCCATGGCGCCCCGCCCTCCTCCGCCTTGCGCTGCACGGCACCAGACCGCGCTCCCTGATCCGGCCTGATCCAAACGAAAGACCCTAGACCGTCGCCTGTCCCGCGCGGGAGGCGCACCACGGGCTCACCGATGCAACGCCGGACCACTCGCCGCCGGAAACAGCGGTTCTCCTCGGCCGCCCGCCACGCTCGCTACGCGTTCTCCGCCTGGAACATCCAGTGGTGCTTCTCCAGATCCGCGGTGACCTGGATGAAGATGTCCTGGGACACGGGGTCCGGCTCCGCGGTCGCGTCCACCCGCTCCCGCATCCGGGTGATCACCGAGCCGAGCGCGTCCACCATCGCCGAGACCGCGTCCGTGTCCTTGATCCACCCCGCCGGTGTGGTCTTGATGCCGCTGCCGGAGGTCACCGTGGCGGCGCGCCCGTCGGGCGGTACACCCAGTGCCGAGGCCCGCTCGGCCACCGTGTCCGAGTGGGTGCGGGCGGAGGCGACGACCTCGTCGAGCTGGAGGTGGATGGAGCGGAAGCGGGGGCCGACGACGTTCCAGTGGATCTGCTTGGCGACCAGGGAGAGGTCCACCAGGTCGACGAGGGCGCCCTGGAGCGCCTCGGACACGGTCTTCAGATCCGCGTCGGCCAACGAGCTCTTCACGATGTACATCCGCTCCTCCGGTGCTTCGGCGCCTCACGTCCCTCCCACGATGACCGCCCCGCACAACCCCGGCAAACGGGGGGTCAGCGGAGAGAAGGCACCATCGGCAAGACGAAAGCCCCGGCCCGGTCCCCCAGGTCTCCCTGGGAAGCCGGCCGGGGCTTCGCACGTCTTCGGTCGTCAGGCCGCGCGCGCGAACCTCACGCGGCGACCACGTCCACCGCCTCCGCGGGCGCCTTGATGGTCACCCGTTCCGGTGGCACACCGGTCACCGACACGGAACCCAGCATCGGCCGGACCGGCGTGGGCACGGGCTCGGTGGCCGCGGCGGACTGGGCCAGTTCGGCGAGCGCCAGCTCGTCGCTCACCTCACGCATGAGTTCCGACATCCGTACGTCCAGCGCGTCGCAGATGGCGGAGAGCAGCTCGGAGGAAGCCTCCTTTTGCCCCCGCTCCACCTCGGAGAGATAGCCGAGTGAGACTCGGGCGGACGAGGAGACTTCGCGCAGAGTACGGCCCTGGCGTTGGCGCTGCCGACGCAGCACGTCACCCAGCAGGCGACGGAGCAGAATCATCGGTGGCTCCCTCCTCGGACCGCGTAGCCGCATCCTTCTCGCCCCACCGTACCGCCTCGCGCCGCGGCCGTGCGGGGAGCGATGTCGTGTTCACTCAGGGCTGCAAACATCAAAACCCCCCGTTCCGTTCCGTATCCTGTGCCCGCTCGTTCCCGGTCTGTTCGCCCGCAAGCTGCTCCAGGAGCACTGCGAGTACGCTCCGTACACTCTCCATACGAATTTCCGCACGGCTGCCGTTCAACCGCAGAGCCTCGACTTTTCCGCCACCGGCAGAACCCGCCCGGGCGGTGAGCGGGCCGTCCACGGCCACGAAGACCGTGCCGACGGGCTTGCCGTCCTGCGGATCGGGGCCGGCGACCCCGGTGGTCGCGATGCCCCAGTCGGCCCCGAGGGCCTTGCGGACGCCGGCCGCCATCTGGCCCGCGACCTGCGGATCCACCGCTCCCCGCTGATCCAGCAGGGTGGCGTCGACGCCCAGCAGCTCGTGCTTGAGTTCTGTGGCGTAGGCGGTGACCGAGCCCCGGAACACCCGGGACGCGCCGGGTACCCCGGTGATCTCCGCCGCCACCAGGCCACCGGTGAGCGACTCGGCGACGGCGAGAGTCTCGCCCCTCACGGTCAGTAGTCGCACCAGTTCGGTGGCCGCGGAACTCACGCTTCCTTCTCCTCCAACGCCGCAGCGCGCTCGGCGATTCCCCGCCGGCGCAGCACAATGGCTTGTCTTACGTAGTCGAGGCCCGTCACGACCGTGAGGACGACCGCCGCGGCCATCACCCAGAACCTCAGGGTGGCCAGCCATCCCGTCAGCGCCAGGACGTACATCCCGACGGCCACGCCCTGGGTGAGCGTCTTCAGCTTGCCGCCCCGGCTGGCGGGGATCACGCCGTAGCGGATGACCAGGAAACGCAGCAGGGTGATGCCGAGTTCCCGGCCGAGGATCACTGCCGTCACCCACCAGGGCAGATCGCCCAGGGCCGACAGACAGATGAGCGCCGCCCCCATGATCGCCTTGTCGGCGATGGGGTCGGCGATCTTCCCGAAGTCGGTGACCAGGTTGTAGGTGCGCGCCAGGTGCCCGTCGAACAGGTCGGTGATCATGGCGACGGCGAAGGCGGCCCAGGCCAGCGAGCGCCAGGCCGGGTCGTAACCACCGTCCGCCAGCATCAGCACGACGAAGCCGGGCACCAGGAGCAGCCGGAGCATCGTCAGCAGATTGGCGACGTTCCAGACGCTGGCCTGGTTGACGGCCGCGGCCGCGATCTTGCCGCCGCGTGGTGCCCTGCCGTCCTCGGGGCCTGAAGCAGAACCGGAGACCTCGGTCCGGACGCCGTCGGCAGCGGCGGCGGAACCCCGGGCGCCCTGCGCGCCGGAGGGGCCGCCCGCGGCGGATGCCGGGACTCCGGTCATCTGCCCGCCTCCTCACTACACGCGAGCGAGCCGGTCAGCGGCTCGGCCACCAGGTCGACACCTTCGGTGGCGACCACCTTCGCCTCGACCATACGTCCGACGCTCAGGCCCACGCCGCTCGTGAGCAGCACCTGGCCGTCGGTCTCCGGCGCCTGGTGTGCCGCTCGGCCGTAGACGCCCTCCTCCTCGTCCACGGACTCCACCAGGACCCGCACCGTCTCGCCCACGCGCTCCTCGGCGCGCTGCGAGACGAGCTCCTCGGCCAGCCGGGAGATGTGGGCCAGCCGCTCGGCGACGACGTCCTCGTCCAGCTTGTCGTCGTACGTCGCGGCTTCCGTGCCCTCCTCGTCGGAGTAGCCGAAGACACCGATGGCGTCGAGCCGGGCGCCGTTCAGGAAGCGCTCCAGTTCGGCCAGGTCGGATTCGGTCTCGCCGGGGAAGCCGACGATGAAGTTGGAGCGGACGCCGGCCTCGGGGGCCTTGCCGCGGATGGTGTCGAGCAGCTCCAGGAACCGGTCGGTGTCGCCGAAGCGGCGCATGGCGCGCAGCACGCCGGGCGCGGAGTGCTGGAAGGACAGGTCGAAGTACGGGGCGACCTTGGGGGTCGAGGTCAGTACGTCGATGAGTCCGGGGCGCATCTCGGCCGGCTGGAGGTAGCTCACCCGCACCCGCTCGACGCCGTCGACCTCGGCCAGCTCCGGCAGCAGGGACTCCAGCAGGCGGATGTCGCCCAGGTCCTTGCCGTAGGAGGTGTTGTTCTCGGAGACGAGCATGATCTCCTTCACGCCCTGCTCGGCCAGCCAGCGGGTCTCGTTGAGGACGTCGCTGGGGCGGCGGGAGATGAAGGAGCCGCGGAAGGAGGGGATGGCGCAGAAGGAGCAGCGCCGGTCGCAGCCGGAGGCCAGCTTGACCGAGGCGACCGCGGAGCCGTCCAGCCGGCGGCGCAGGGGCGCGCGCGGGCCGGAGGCGGGCGCGACGCCCTCCGGAAGGTCGGCAGGGCCGTGACCGGGCAGCGCGACCGTGGCGGCCGTCTCCTGCCGTTCGGCCGGGCTGATCGGGAGCAGCTTGCGGCGGTCGCGGGGGGTGTGGGCGGCGTGGATGCCGCCGGACAGAATGGTCTGCAGGCGGTCGGAGATGTCCGCGTAGTCGTCGAAGCCGAGCACGCCGTCGGCCTCGGGCAGCGCCTCGGCCAGCTCCTTGCCGTACCGCTCGGCCATGCAGCCCACCGCCACGACGGCCTGGGTTCTGCCATGGTCCTTGAGGTCGTTGGCCTCCAGGAGGGCGTCGACGGAGTCCTTCTTCGCGGCTTCCACGAAGCCACAGGTGTTGACCACGGCGACGTCGGCGTCCGCGGCGTCCTCGACGAGCTGCCAGCCGTCCGCCTCCAAACGGCCTGCGAGCTCCTCGGAATCCACCTCGTTACGGGCGCAGCCGAGAGTGACGAGTGCGACGGTACGGCGTTCAGGCATGGGCTCAAGACTACTTTGTCTCACTGACAGCCCACGTCGACGGGGTTGGCCGATCTTGGCCGACTCCGTCACATCCGGGTGCCGGGTGTGATCCGTCAGCCGGCCACGGGGTCACCCTTGGTGTAGGTGAGGCGCTCCACCGCGCCGGGCCGGAAGGTGTCCTCGATCTTCTTGCCGTTGACGTACAGCTCGATCGCGCCCGCGTCGCCGAGGATCAGGTTGATCTTGGAGTTGTCCTGGAAGGTCTTGGACTGGCCCTTCTTCAGCAGGCCGTCGAAGAGCATCCGGCCGTTGTGGTCCTTGGCCGAGATCCAGCTGCGTCCGTTGGGCGCGCTGACCTGGACGGTCACCTTGTCCTGGGGCGCGGCGGCGATGGCGCTGTCGGAGGGCTCGCCGGTCGGCTGCGCCGGCTTCTGCTTCTTCGTCGTTGGCGAGGCGGACTTGCCGACGGTGGGCGTGGTGCCCTCGGCGACCTGCGACTTCGAGTCGCCGGAGCCGCCGCCCTTGAACGCGGTGAATCCGACGAATCCGATCACGACGACGATCGCGGCCACCATCG
This sequence comes from Streptomyces musisoli, assembly GCF_016741855.1. GTDB lineage: Bacteria > Actinomycetota > Actinomycetes > Streptomycetales > Streptomycetaceae > Streptomyces > Streptomyces musisoli. The sequence goes on from NZ_JAERRH010000014.1 coordinate 188,301, forward strand.
CGGCAGTCCAGTTCGGGCCACGCCGCTCGGGCCGGATCCGCTCCGCCTCGAACAGGGGTGCGGCGGGCGTGGGCGCGGGGCGGCCGCCGTGCTCGGTGTCGTACTGGGCGATCAGCGGCTCGGGGTCGAGGTGGACGGCCCTGGCCAGCGTGCGGATGTGCCCGCGGGCGTACACGTCGCCGCCGCAGGGGGCGAAGTCGTCCGCCTCGATGGCGTGCACGATGGCGATACGGACACGAGTGGCACTGCTGACGTCGTCCACGGTGAGCCCGGCCGCGATCCGCGCCTGCTGGAGGACGCGACCGACGGAGGGTCGGGCTTCCTGGGACTCGTCTCGGAACGGACGCTCGTCTTCAGGGGAGTTACCGATGGACACGGGGGCGCCTTTCGAGCGTGTAGCCACCTGTGCTGGAAGCTCAGTCTAGGGGGGTGACGAAAGGGTGGGGCAACCGGACGGTATGACTTTCTACGCCATCTATATGGCCTGACATGCCGATGGTCGGACAAGCAGGTACCCCAGGGTGGGACCCTTACCTGTCCTTTCGCTCAACTGGACGTACGACAAAGGGAAACGGTTGCCCGACGCTCTCTAACAGGTGTGTCACGACGGTGCGGCCACCCGGCGTAACGGCTCCGCCGGACGGCAGTGTGCGTCACCCCTCAGACTCCCCACGAATCACCGCGAGCACGCCGTCCAGCTCATCGGGCTTCACAAGAACGTCACGTGCCTTGGAGCCCTCGCTCGGTCCGACGATGTTGCGGGACTCCATCAGGTCCATGAGCCGCCCGGCCTTCGCGAAGCCGACGCGCAGCTTGCGCTGGAGCATGGACGTCGACCCGAACTGGGTGGAGACGACCAGCTCGGCCGCCTGGCACAGCAGGTCGAGGTCGTCGCCGATGTCCTCGTCGATCTCCTTCTTCTGCTTGGTGCCCACGGTGACGTCGTCCCGGAAGACGGGCGCCATCTGGTCCTTGCAGTGCTGGACGACGACCGCGACCTCTTCCTCGGTCACGAACGCGCCTTGCATACGGGTCGGCTTGTTCGCGCCCATCGGCAGGAAGAGGCCGTCACCCTTGCCGATCAGCTTCTCGGCACCGGGCTGGTCGAGGATGACCCGGGAGTCGGCCAGCGAGGAGGTGGCGAAGGCGAGCCGGGAGGGCACGTTGGCCTTGATCAGACCGGTGACCACGTCGACCGAGGGGCGCTGGGTGGCGAGCACCAGGTGGATGCCGGCCGCGCGCGCGAGCTGCGTGATACGCACGATCGCGTCCTCGACGTCACGCGGGGCGACCATCATCAGGTCGGCCAGCTCGTCCACGATCACCAGCAGGTACGGGTACGGCTGGAGCTCCCGCTCGCTGCCCTCGGGCGCCGTGACCTTGCCCTCGCGCACCGCGCGGTTGAAGTCGTCGATGTGCCGGTACCCGTAGGCGGCCAGGTCGTCATACCTGAGGTCCATCTCGCGGACCACCCACTGGAGCGCCTCGGCGGCCCGCTTGGGGTTGGTGATGATCGGCGTGATCAGGTGCGGGATGCCCTCGTAGGCGGTCAGCTCGACGCGCTTGGGGTCGACGAGGATCATCCGCACGTCCTCCGGGGTCGCCCGCATCATGACCGAGGTGATCAGGCAGTTGATGCAGGACGACTTGCCGGAGCCGGTGGCGCCGGCGACCAGCATGTGCGGCATCTTCGCCAGCGAGTGCATGACGTACCCGCCCTCGACGTCCTTGCCGAAGGCGACCAGCATCGGGTCGTCGTCCTCGGCGGACTCCGCGAGGCGCAGCACGTCGCCGAGGTTGACCATCTCCCGGTCCGTGTTGGGGATCTCGATGCCCACCGCGGACTTGCCGGGGATGGGGCTGATGATCCGCACGTCCGGGCTGGCGACGGCATAGGCGATGTTCTTGGTCAGCGCGGTGATCCGCTCCACCTTCACGGCGGGGCCCAGCTCGACCTCGTAGCGGGTGACCGTCGGGCCGCGGGTGAAGCCGGTGACGGCCGCGTCGACCTTGAACTCGGTGAAGACCTGGGTGAGGGAGGCGACGACCGCGTCGTTGGCGGCGCTGCGCGCCTTGCCGGGGCCGCCGCGCCGGAGCAGGTCCAGGGAGGGCAGCGCGTAGGTGATGTCGCCGGACAGCTGGAGCTGCTCCGCGCGCGCGGGCAGGTCGCGGGGCTCGTCGGGCGCCTTCTTGGTCAGGTCCGGGACGGACCCGGCCGGAAGCCTCTCCTCCTTGGGGCGGGCCGCCGGTGCCGGGACCGGCGAGCGCTCGGGGGCGGGTGAGCGCTCGGGGGCCGGTGAGCGCTCGGGGGCCGGCGAGGGCACGGGGGTGGTGTCCTCGCGCTCGCCCACGCCGACTCCCTGCGTGAGGTCGGCGACGAGCGGGGACGGTGGCATGCCGTGCATGACGGCGCCGTCGAGCGCGGCCGCGGCGGCCGCCGCGACGTCCACGGCGTCCATGTGGCGCTGTGGATCCGGCTGGGGCACCGCGGAGCGCCTGGGGCGCCCGCGACGCTGCGAGAGGGCCTCCTCCTCCGCGCTGTCAGGGTCGTACGCCTGAGGGGCGCCGGGGCGCCTGCGCGGGCGCGCGGGCCTCGCCTCGCGCCACTGCTCGTCGTAGTCCGCGTCGTCGGCGAACTCGTCCGCCTCGTGGTCGTGCAGCACGCCCAGGTGGACGCCGAGCTTGCGCAACCGCTGCGGGATGGCGTTGACCGGGGTGGCGGTGACCACGAGCAGCCCGAAGACCGTCAGCAGTACCAGCAGGGGTACCGCGAGGACTTCGGTCATGGTGTACGTCAGCGGGGTGGCCGCCGCCCAGCCGATGAGACCGCCGGCGTCCCTTATGCCCTGCATGCCGTCGCTGCGCGCGGGCGCGCCGCAGGCCACGTGGACCTGGCCGAGCACGCCGACGACGAGCGCGGACAGGCCGATCACGATCCGCCCGTTGGCCTCCGGCTTCTCCGGGTGCCGGACGAACCGCACGCCGATCACCGCCAGCAGTATCGGCACCAGCAGGTCGAGCCGGCCGAAGGCGCCGGTGACCAGGATCTCCACCAGGTCGCCCACGGGCCCCCGGAGGTCCGCCCAGGTGCCCGCGGCGACGATCAGCGCGATGCCGAACAGCAGCAGCGCGACGCCGTCCTTGCGGTGGGCCGGGTCGAGGTTCTTCGCGCCCTGCCCTATGCCGCGGAAGACGGCTCCGACGGCGTGCGCGAGACCGAGCCACACGGCGCGCACGAGCCGGTACACGCCCCCGGTGGGGCTGGGCGCCGGCCTCGGAGGCGCGGCCTTCCTGGCCGCGGCTTTCTTGGCGGGCGCCTTCTTGGCCGGGGCCTTCTTCGCGGCGGCCTTCTTCGCCGGAGCCTTCGCGGGAGCCGCCGCCTTCTTCGCGGGCTGCTTCTTGGCTGCGGAGGGACGTGAGGCCATGGGTGTGAGGTTACCGGGGGAGACGACAGTGGACACGCGTGCCCACTGCTTCACCCGTTCGTGTCGTGCTTGCCGCGGACCGGAACTGACGAACGCTCATTCGCAACTACGGTCCGGGCCCGCATCAGTTCTGCGACGGCACCGCGGCACCACTGCCGCCCGTGCCCGGCTCCAAGGCGTCGAGCGCACGGCGCAACCCGGTGAGCTTGCGTTCCAGATGAGCCGCCGTGGCGACCGCCGCCGCGTCCGCGGAGTCGTCGTCCAGCTGCTTGGACAGCGCCTCCGCCTGCTCCTCGACGGCCGCGAGCCGCGCGGACAGCTCGGCGAGCAGCCCGGCCGACTCCTTGCCCGCGGCCCCGCCCTTGCCGCCGCCTTCCAACTGGAGCCGCAGCAGCGCCGCCTGCTCACGCAGCTGACAGTTCTTCATGTACAGCTCGACGAACACCGAGACCTTCGCGCGCAGCACCCACGGGTCGAACGGCTTGGAGATGTAGTCCACCGCGCCCGCCGCATAGCCCCGGAAGGTGTGGTGGGGGCCGTGGTTGATCGCCGTGAGGAAGATGATCGGGATGTCCCGGGTCCGCTCGCGCCGCTTGATGTGCGCGGCGGTCTCGAACCCGTCCATGCCCGGCATCTGGACGTCCAGCAGAATGACCGCGAAATCGTCCGTGAGCAGTGCTTTGAGCGCTTCCTCCCCGCTCGATGCCCGCACCAGCGTCTGATCGAGCGCAGAGAGGATGGCCTCCAGCGCCAGCAGATTCTCCGGCCGGTCATCGACCAGGAGGATCTTGGCCTTCTGCACCATGGCCCGCCCTCCTCGCCCCGGCGGTACACCGGGCGCCGCCCCAGGGGACGACTCCCTTTCGCCGCCCGTCCTTGTGCCGGTCATCGTAGCCGCACCCCGCCTGTCGCCACACCCTGTCACCGCGATGTCACTGTGCACATAAGAGAAACGTGACGGGACCCCGGATGGTTCCCGGAATCTGGGATTCCCACATGTTCCCGGCCTTCATCATGCAGCAACTCCCGACGCTCGCCGGAGGTTCCCCCGGCGTTCACGTACGGTGCGATCATGCCCGTTGCCGCGCCCACCCCGGTCACTCCGTGGTCATCCACTGTCCCATCACCGCCAGAAGATGATCGGGATCGACCGGCTTGGTGACATAGTCGGAGGCACCCGACTCGATCGCCTTCTCCCGGTCGCCCTTCATCGCCTTCGCGGTGAGCGCGATGATCGGCAGCCCGGCGAACTGCGGCATCCGACGGATCGCCGCCGTCGTCGCGTACCCGTCCATCTCGGGCATCATGATGTCCATCAGGACGACCGCCACGTCGTCGTGCTGCTCCAGCACCTCGATGCCCTCGCGGCCGTTCTCGGCGTAGAGCACCGACAGTCCGTGCTGCTCCAGGACGCTGGTGAGCGCGAACACATTGCGGATGTCGTCGTCGACGATCAGCACCTTCTCGCCGCCGAACCGCACCGCACGGCCCTGCTGCGGCACCCGCTCCTGCTCGGAGGCGGCCGGCCACTGCTCGAGCCGCTGCACCTCCTCGGGCAGGCTGCGCCGCCGGCGCCGGAAGAGCGCGGCGGGGCCGTTCTGCGTCTCCCGGTACGACTTCACCTCGGCCGGCGTCTCGATCTCCACCGCGGACAGCTCCGAGGACCGCGCCGCCTCGGAGGCGACCAGGTCGCCGGCCTCCAGGGCGGGCACCGACTGCTGGTAGCCCTGCGGCGGCAGCTCGCTCGGGTGCAGCGGCAGATAGAGCGTGAACGTCGAGCCACGGCCCGGTTCGCTCTGCGCGTGGATCTCACCGCCGAGCAACTGCGCGATCTCCCGCGAGATCGACAGCCCGAGGCCGGTACCGCCGTACTTGCGGCTGGTCGTGCCGTCCGCCTGCTTGAACGCCTCGAAGATCACCCGCATCTTGCTCGCCGCGATGCCGATGCCGGTGTCGGTCACGGAGAACGCGATCAGTTCGCCGTCCGGGTCGGTCAGCGAACCGGCCTCCAGCAGCTGCTCCCGGATCTTCTGCGGCACGTTCGAACCCGCGGGCCGGATCACCAGCTCCACCGACCCGGAGTCGGTGAACTTCACCGCGTTGGACAGCAGGTTCCGCAGCACCTGAAGCAGCCGCTGCTCGTCGGTGTGCAGCGTGGCCGGCAGCTCCGGGGACACCCGCACGGACAGGTCCAGGCCCTTCTCCGCGGTCAGCGGCCGGAAGGTGGCCTCCACGTAGTCCACGAGCTGGACGAGCGCGATACGGGTCGGGGAGACGTCCATCTTGCCCGCCTCGACCTTCGACAGGTCGAGGATGTCGTTGATCAGCTGGAGCAGGTCCGAGCCGGCGCCGTGGATGGTCTCGGCGAACTCCACCTGCTTCGGCGAGAGGTTGCCCTCGGCGTTGTCCGCGAGCAGCTTCGCCAGGATCAGCAGCGAGTTGAGCGGCGTGCGCAGCTCGTGCGACATGTTCGCGAGGAACTCGCTCTTGTACCGCATCGACACCGCGAGCTGCTCGGCACGCTCCTCCAGGACCTGCCGGGCGTCCTCGATCTCGGTGTTCTTCACCTCGATGTCCCGGTTCTGCCGGGCCAGCAGCTCGGCCTTCTCCTCCAGTTCGGCGTTGGAGGCCTGAAGCGCCTTCTGCCGGTTCTCCAGCTCGGCCGACCGCTCCCGCAGTTGCTCTGTCAGCTCCTGCGACTGCTTGAGCAGCTGTTCGGTCTTGGTGTTGACGGAGATGGTGTTGACGCTGGTCGCGATCATCTCGGCGATCTGGTTGAGGAAGTCCCTCTGGATCTGCGTGAACGGCGTGAAGGACGCCAGCTCGATCACGCCGAGCACCTTGCCCTCGAACAGCACCGGCAGCACGATCACCTGCGCGGGCGGGGCCTCGCCGAGCCCGGAGGAGATCTTCAGGTAGCCGCTGGGCGCGTTGTCCACCAGGATCGTGCGCTTCTCCTCGGCGGCCGTGCCGATCAGTGCCTCACCGGGCCGGAACGACGCCGGCATGGAGCCCATCGAGTAGCCGTACGAGCCCAGCATCCGCAGCTCGTAGTCGTCCTCGCCGTTGCCGATGCCCTTCCCCTCCATCAGCGGCATCGCCAGGAAGAACGCGCCGTGCTGGGCGGACACCACCGGCGTCAGCTCGCTCATGATCAACGAGGCGACGTCCTCCAGGTCCCGACGGCCCTGCATGAGGGCGGAGATGCGGGCCAGGTTGCCCTTGAGCCAGTCCTGCTCCTTGTTGGCGATCGTGGTGTCGCGCAGGTTGGCGATCATCTTGTTGATGTAGTCCTGCAGTTCCTGGATCTCGCCGGACGCGTCGACGTCGATCTTCAGGTTCAGGTCGCCGCGGGTCACCGCGGTCGCCACGCGCGCGATGGCGCGCACCTGCCGGGTCAGGTTCCCGGCCATCTCGTTCACCGACTCGGTGAGGTCGCGCCAGGTGCCGTCGACATCACGCACGCGTGCCTGACCGCCCAGCTGACCTTCCGTACCCACCTCACGGGCCACACGCGTGACCTCCTCGGCGAAGCTGGACAGCTGATCAACCATCGTGTTGATCGTCGTCTTCAGCTCGAGGATCTCCCCGCGGGCGTCAATGTCGATCTTCTTCGTCAAGTCACCCTTGGCGATGGCCGTGGTGACCATGGCGATGTTCCGCACCTGACCGGTCAGGTTGGACGCCATGCCGTTCACGGACTCGGTGAGGTCCTTCCACGTACCGGCCACACCCGGCACATGCGCCTGGCCACCGAGAATGCCGTCCGTGCCCACCTCACGGGCCACCTTGGTGACCTGGTCCGCGAACGAACTCAGCGTCTTGACCATGGTGTTGATCGTGTCGGCGAGCTGCGCCACCTCACCGCGCGCCTCGATCGTCACCTGCCGCGTCAGGTCACCGTTGGCGACGGCCGCGGACACCTGCGAGATGTTCCGCACCTGCATGGTCAGGTTGTTGGCCATCAGGTTGACGTTGTTGCTGAGGTCCTTCCAGATGCCCGTGACACCCGGTACGTGCGCCTGGCCGCCCAGGATGCCCTCGGTGCCCACCTCACGGGCCACCCGGGTCACCTGCTCGGCGAAGCTCGACAGCTGGTCAACCATCGTGTTGACCGTCGTGACGAGCTCAAGGATCTCGCCCTTCGCGTCAACAGTGATCTTCTTCGACAGGTCACCCTTGGCGACCGCCGTCGTGACCTCGGCGATGTTGCGCACCTGGATGGTCAGGTTGTTCGCCATGAAGTTCACGGACTGCGTGAGGTCCTTCCAGGTGCCGGAGACACCCTGCACCTCGGCCTGACCGCCGAGGATGCCCTCCGTGCCCACCTCGCGCGCCACACGCGTCACCTGGTCGGCGAACGACGACAGCTGGTCCACCATCGTGTTCAGCGTGTTCTTCAGCTCCAGGATCTCCCCGCGCGCGTCCACCGTGATCTTCTGGGAGAGGTCACCGCGCGCCACGGCCGTGGCGACCTGCGCGATGTTGCGCACCTGAGCCGTCAGGTTGCCGGCCATGCCGTTCACGGAGTCGGTCAGGTCCCGCCACACACCGGCGACACCGGGTACCTGAGCCTGCCCGCCGAGGCGCCCCTCGGTACCCACGTCGCGGGCGACCCGGGTCACCTGGTCGGCGAAGGCGGACAGCTGGTCAACCATCGTGTTGATCGTGTTCTTCAGCTCGAGGATCTCGCCGCGCGCGTCGACGTCGATCTTCTGCGACAGGTCGCCGCGCGCCACCGCCGTCGTCACCTGGGCGATCTGCCTCACCTGAGAGGTCAGGTTGCCGGCCATGAAGTTGACGGAGTCCGTCAACTCCTTCCACGTCCCCGAGACGCCGTCCACCCGGGCCTGGCCGCCCAGCCGGCCCTCCGTACCCACGTCCCGGGCCATCCGCGTCACCTGGTCCGCGAACGAGGACAGCTGGTCCACCATCGTGTTCACGGTGTTCTTCAGCTGGAGCATCTCGCCGGACACGTCCACGGTGACCTTCTGCGACAGGTCACCGTTCGCCACCGCCGTCGTCACCTGGGCGATGTTGCGCACCTGGCCGGTGAGGTTGCGGAATGCAGTGTTGACGGAGTCGGTCAAGTCCTTCCAGGTACCGGCCGCGCCCGGCACCTGCGCCTGGCCGCCCAGCTCACCCTCGACACCGATCTCCCGCGCGACCCGGGTGACCTCGGCACCGAACGCCGACAGCTGGTCCACCATGCCGTTGACGGTGTTCTTCAGCTCCAGCATCTCGCCGGCCACGTCCACGGTGACCTTCTGCGACAGGTCACCGCTGGCCACCGCGGTCGTCACCGCGGCGATGTCCCGCACCTGCGTGGTCAGGTTCCGGAAGACCGTGTTGACGGAGTCCGTCAGGTCCTTCCACGTACCGGCCGCGCCCGGCACGTTCGCCTGCCCGCCGAGCCGCCCCTCCGCGCCGACCTCGTTCGCCACGCGCGTGACCTCGTCCGCGAAGATCCGCAGCGTCTCGGTCATCTGGTTGATCGTCTCGGCGAGCTGCGCCACCTCACCGCGCGCCGGAACGGTCACCTTCTGCGACAGATCACCGTTGGCGACAGCGGTCGTGACCTGCGAGATCCCGCGCACCTGCGCGGTCAGGTTGCCCGCCATCGTGTTGACGGAGTCGGTCAGCTCCTTCCACACGCCGGCCACCCCGGGCACCTGCGCCTGGCCGCCCAGGATGCCCTCGGTGCCCACCTCCCGGGCCACCCGCGTCACCTCGGAGGAGAAGGACGACAGCTGGTCCACCATCGTGTTGACGGTGTTCTTCAGCTCCAGCATCTCGCCGGCGACGTGCACGGTGACCTTGCGCGACAGATCACCCTTGGCGACCGCCGTCGTCACCAGCGCGATGTCCCTCACCTGCGCGGTCAACCGGTACGCCATCGTGTTGACGGACTCGGTCAGGTCCTTCCACGAACCCGACATTCCGCGCACCCGGGCCTGACCGCCGAGCTTGCCCTCGGTGCCGACCTCGCTGGCCACCCGCGTGACCTCGTCCGTGAACGTGGACAGCTGGTCGACGAGGTTGTTGACGGTCCGGCCGACCTTCAGGAACTCACCGCGCAGCGGGTGCCCCGTACCGCCGTCCGGCGCCTGGGTCCGCAGTTCCATCCGCGGCGACAGATCGCCCTCGGCGACCGCCGTGAGCACCCGGCTGACCTCCGAGACGGGCCAGACGAGGTCGTCCACCAGCGCGTTGGAGTTGTCGATGGCCGCCGCCCAGGAACCCTCGCAGGCGCCCGTCTCCAGCCGTTCCGTGAGTTTTCCCTCACGCCCCACCATGCGCCGCACCCGGGACAGCTCACCGGTCAGATGCAGATTCCGGTCGGCCACCTCGTTGAAGACGGCCGCGATCTCCGACATCACGCCGTCCCCGGACACCGTGAGCCGCTTGCGGAAGTTCCCGTCGCGCATCGCCACGAGCGCCGCCAGCAGCCGGTTCAGGGCAGCCGTGTCCACGGCGGTGGTGCCGCCGCTCCTGCCCAGGGAAGGTCCGCCTTTCGCGCGCGTCTTCGTGCCTCGCGTCGCCGCGCCAGACTCCACTGTGTCCCTCCCGGAGGGGTAGACCGTTACTGCTGTGCTCGGCCGCTTCGGCCCGGCGTGCCGGTCATCGGCATGCCGGTTACTTCCACGTACCGGTTACTTCTGCGTATTTCTGCCAGACGAGATCCGGCCGCACCAGGGGCTGCTGCCCACCACGCACCGAACACACGCAGCCCGGCCCGACCTTCATCAGAAGCCTGCCCAGTGTTTCACCCCGGCCGAACCAGGCCATAACAGTTCGGCAGCTTCGCACATCGTCCGCACACCCTGGGGGCGTAAACACCCGCGACCGGCACCCGCTCGGACGGCGAAGGTAAGTAACCTTGCATGCGGCTGTCCAGCCGCACCGGTCCGACCGGTCTGGGCGGTGGCACGAGTAGAAGCGGGCATCGGAGGGGCGGCCGGACACCATGACCACCGGACTGATCCCCGGGGGACAGCCCCCGGAGCCACAGCCGACGGGCGAGCTGCTGCCGCAGCAGCGGCGCGAGCCGGCCGGCCAGCCAGCCCTGCATGCCGACGACCGGCCGAGGAGTTCTGTGATCACCGCGCGCGCGGCCGCCAGTTTCGAGCCCGTCGGGCGATCGGTCGCGACCGCCCGGTCCTTCGTCCGCGACACCCTCCAGGGCTGGGGGTTCGCCGACATCGTCGACGACGCCGTCGTCCTCACCAGTGAACTGGTGACCAACGCGGTCGTCCACGCGGGCACCCACGCGGAGGTGCTGTGCCTGCGCACCGAGGACGGCGTGCGCATCGAGGTCTCCGACCGCTACCCGGAGCGCGAGGTCCCCCTCCAGAGTTCGCCGGCCTCGATGGGCAGCCCGGACCGTGAGGGCGGCCGCGGTCTACAGCTCTGCGCGGCCCTGGCCACCCGCTGGGGCGTGGACTACACCCCCACGCACAAGAACGTCTGGTTCCAGCTCAACCTGCCCGAACGTCCGGTCGGCACCCGCACGGCCGGCCCGGCCCTGCCCGCCGACCTCCTGCCGCTCGCCGACGGCCGCGTCCGCGTCGCCGTGCTCCAGGTCGACCGCAAGGGCAGCATCAGCGCCTGGAACGAGGACGCGGAGGAGCTGTTCGGCTACCCGGCGGCCGACGTCATCGGCAAGGCACTCACCGAGCTGGCGGCCTGGCCGCACACCCCGGGCACCGGCACCGGCATCGCCGAGGCCCTCCAGTTCTCCCGCTGGGAGGGCACCTACGGCATCCGCCGCACCGACGGCCGCGTGGCCCAGGTGTACGCCTCCCACCTCCGGGTCCGCGACACCGGCGGCGAGCCCTCCACCGTCTGCCTCCTGGTCCGCGACCACGAGCGCGCGGTGCTTCAGAGCCCGCCCCGGGGCCCGGCCTCCGACCAGAGTCAGTCGTCCGACGGGCAGAGCGCGGACCCCTTCGAGGTGTTCATCGGCTCCCCCGCCCCGGACGACCTCGACGGGCTGCTCCAGCGCACGGTGGAACGCGCCCGCGACATGCTCGACGGCGATTCCGCCTTCCTGCTGCTCGCGACGGACGACGAGACGGAACTGGAGGTCCGCGCCTCCACCGGCCTGCCCTCCGCCCGGCAGCGCTTCGCGCGCGTGCCGGTGGAGGCGGGCCCCGGCCGCTACGGCTCCGCCCGCATGCCCGCCGTCCACGACGACCTCGCCGCCGTCCCCGGGGCCGTACCGCTCCTCGCGGGCACCGGCATGCGCTCGGTGGTCACCGTCCCGCTGAAGGTGGAGGGCCGTCTCACCGGCTCCCTCGGCGTCGCGGCCGAGGCTCCCGGCCGGTACACCAACGAGGAGGCGCTGCGCCTGCAGTTCGCCGCCGACCGTATCGCCCTGGCCGTGGAGTCGGCCCGTCTGGGCGAACTGGAGAGGCTGCGCCGCGGCTCGCTGAGTTTCCTGGTCGAGGCGTCCGACCTGCTGGCCGGCACCCTGGACCGGGACCAGACCCTGGCGCTGATGGCCCAGATGACGGTCCCGACCCTGGCCACGTGGTGTGCGGTGTACACGATCGCCGACCAGGCGTCCGAGCCGTACCTGTCGTACGTGCTGCACGAGGACGAGGAACTCATCGACGGCATCAAGTCGTTGCTGTCGAAGGTTCCGCCGCCGGATCCGGTGCCGACGCCCGGCGCACGCGTCTGGACGGCCCCGGGCGAGGTCGCCCACCAGGCGGCCCTGCGCACCTCCATGCGCAGCCTGGGTCTGGCCGGCGGTCCCACGCATCAGGTGACCTCCGGCATCGGCCCGACGCTCGCGACGGCCTCAGCGGTCGGCGGCGAGACGGTCGTCCTGCCGCTCGTCGCCCGCAACCGCGTCATCGGCATGCTGACCCTCGGCAAGCCCACCGACGAGCACTTCCGCCAGGAGATCCTGGAGCTGGCCGAGGATCTGAGCCGCCGGGCCGCCCTGGCCCTGGACAACGCCCGCCTGTACTCGGAGCGCACGGCCATCAGCCAGGCCCTTCAGCGCAGTCTGCTCCCGCCGGGCACTCCGTACATCGAGGGCGTCGAGGTCGAGGTCATCTACCGCGCGGCCGGTGAGGGCAACGAGGTGGGCGGCGACTTCTACGACGTCTTCCCCATCGGCAACGGTGCGTACGGATTCGCCATCGGCGACGTCTGCGGCACGGGCCCCAATGCCGCGGCGGTCACCGGCCTCGCCCGGCACGCCCTGCGTCTGCTGGCCCGCGAGGGTCTGAGCGGCCCGGCCGTGCTGGAGCGCCTGAACTCGGCGATCCTCGACGAGGGCGACCGCAGCCGCTTCCTGACCCTTCTCTACGGCGAGTTGCGGCCGCAGCAGGACGGCAGCGCGGAGCTGAAGGTGGTCTGCGCCGGGCATCCGCTCCCGCTGCGTCTGCGCCAGGACGGCACGGTGACGGCCGCGGCCGAGCCCCAGCCGCTGCTGGGCGTCATCGAGGACCTGGAGCTGTACGAGGAGACGGTCACCCTCGACCCTGGCGATGTGCTGCTCTGCGTCACGGACGGCGTCACCGAGCGCCGTGAGGGCACGCGCATGCTGGGCGACGACGGCCTCGCCGACGTCCTCACGACGTGTACGGGTCTGACGGCGGGCGCGGTCGCGGCACGCATCATGCGTGCCGTGGAGCGCTTCGCGTCGGACGCCCCTTCCGACGACATGGCGATTCTGGCGATGCGGGTCCCGGGGATCCACAAGGAGGCATGAGGATGCACGAAAAGGCCCCACCCGGAAGGGTGGGGCCTTTTTGCTGGAGCCCCCAAACGGAATCGAACCGTTGACCTTCTCCTTACCATGGAGACGCTCTGCCGACTGAGCTATAGGGGCCTGTCCTTTTCGAGGTTTCCCTCGCGGCGACGAAGAAACTGTACCCCGAGCGAGCCCCAGTTCCCAAATTCGTTCGGTGCCTGGTCAGAAGGCGGGCTGAAGCAGGCCGCCGAGGGCATTGCAGGCGGACGCGATGCGCTGCATGTCCCGCTTGATGAGCGCGGCGTCCACGGGCAGGGCGAGCGTTTCGTCGGCTGCCAGCTCGGTCTGCGGCAGCGACACGCACCGGCGGAACTCCGGCAGCCGGTGCACGGGCGTCTTCACCGGTACGCCGCACTCGACGCCCTTGGTCCGCAGGGCGCGCGCGAAGGCGTCGCGGTCCGGCCGGCCGTTCCCCGGCACGCGGACGACGTACTGCTGGTAGGTGTGCCCGTCTCCGCCGTCCGGCGTCCGTACGCCCTTCAGCCTGGTGTCGAGGTAGGCGGCCCGCTCCCTGCGCTGGGCCATCTCGTCGTACGGCGCTTCGGACTCGCCCTGTTCCAGCACCAGCAGTCCGTGCCGCTGGCCGAGTGTGTGCAACCGCCCGATGTCGGCGCGTCGTCCGAAGCGGTGGACGACAACGACTGCGGCGGTACGGGAGGTTACGGCCGCCTCGACCGAGAGGGGGTCGAGGCAGTAGGTGACCGGGTCTATGTCGGCGAACACCGGGAGCGCGCCGGCGAGGGTCACGGCTTCTGCGACTTCGACGTTTCCGAAGGCCGGCACGACGACCTCGTCACCGAGTCCGACGCCGGCGGCCCTGAGCATTGCTGCAGTACCCATGCCTGGATGCTGTGCTCGCAACGTGAACGACACGTTACGCACAACAGAAAAAGGTCGGACCCCGAACCGAAGTTCAGGATCCGACCTTTA
>NZ_JAERRH010000140.1 GCF_016741855.1 Streptomyces musisoli
TGGACGGCAATCTGGAGTATGTCGGTCGTGCTGATGATCAGGTGAAGCTTCGTGGTTTCCGCATCGAGTTGGGTGAGGTCGAGTCGGTTCTGACGGGGCATCCGCGTGTCGCGCAGGTGGCGGTGCTGGTGCGTGAGGACCGTCCCGGGGACAAGCGCCTGGTCGCCTATGTCGTGCCGGCAGGTGACGTCGAGCGGCTGGATCCGGTCGGACTGCGGCGGTATGCGGGTGAGCGGTTGCCGGAGTTCATGGTGCCGGCG
>NZ_JAERRH010000141.1 GCF_016741855.1 Streptomyces musisoli
GCGGTGGTGGTGCTGGAGTCGTTCCCGCTCACGGTGAACCGCAAGCTGGATCGTCGGGCTCTGCCCGCACCCGATTACGTCACCGGTTCCTATCGTGCGCCCCGCACCGCGGGTGAAGAGGCCCTGTGTGCGGTCTTCGCGGAAGTTCTGGGTGCGGAGCGGGTCGGGATCGACGACAGCTTCTTCGATCTGGGCGGGCACTCCCTGCTCGCGACCCGGGTCGTCAGCCGCATCCGTACCGTTCTCGGTGTCGA
>NZ_JAERRH010000142.1 GCF_016741855.1 Streptomyces musisoli
CCGCGGCCTCCGCGAACGCCTTGCACCGGCCGTCCGCCGCCAGACCCCGCTGCCGGCTGAACTCCACGAACAGACCGGGCGACGACATCACCGTCGCACCGCCCGCCAGCGCCATCGCACACTCACCGCGCCGCAGCGCCTGCACCGCCAGATGCAACGCCACAAGCGACGACGAACACGCCGTGTCGACCGTGACCGCCGGCCCCTCCAGACCGAACGTGTACGACAACCGGCC
>NZ_JAERRH010000143.1 GCF_016741855.1 Streptomyces musisoli
AGGGCGGCACGGTCGAGTTCGCCGGTCAGGCGGAGGACGACCGGCATGTTGTACGTCGCCGCGGTGGCGCCTTCGAGGCGGTTGAGGAACCACAGGCGCCGCTGCGCGAACGACAGCGGGATCTCCGCCGGCCGTTCCCCGGCGACCAGCGCGCTGCGCGCACCCTGTGCCTGCTCGATGAACGTCGCGAGGCCGGCCACGGTGGGCGCCTCGAACAGGGCCCGCAGCGGCAGT
>NZ_JAERRH010000144.1 GCF_016741855.1 Streptomyces musisoli
GTACGGCCCGCGACCGGCGAACCGATCGGAATGTCCGTCCCCGCACCCAGACGCGACAGGAGCGTGGCGAACGCCGCCTGGAGCACCATGAACACGCTCGCACCCGACTCCCGCGCCAACCGGGCCAGCGACGCGTGCAACTCGGCCCCGATCTCCACCGGGACGCTGTCCCCGGCGAACGTGGCCACCGCTGGCCGCGGGCGGTCCGCCGGCAGCTCCAACTGGTCCGGAA
>NZ_JAERRH010000145.1 GCF_016741855.1 Streptomyces musisoli
CCGAACTCCGGGAGGACGGCGGTGTAGTCGGACACGTCGTAACCGCCGTCCCGCAGGGGGGACTTGAAGAACGGCGGCAGCCACAGGCAGTCCACGCCGAGCCACTGCAGATAGTCGAGTTTGGCGGTCAGGCCCTTCAGGTCGCCGACGCCGTCGCCGTTGCTGTCCTGGAAGGAACGGACCAGGACCTCGTAGAAGACGGCGCGCTTGAACCA
>NZ_JAERRH010000146.1 GCF_016741855.1 Streptomyces musisoli
CCGTTCCTCCGTCAGCAGCCGCACGTTCCCCGCGTCCCAGTCGACCTTCGTGGACGGCTCGTCCACATGCAGGGTCCTCGGCAGCACACCGTTGCGCATCGCCATGACCATCTTGATCACACCCGCCACACCCGCGGCGGCCTGCGTGTGCCCGATGTTCGACTTCACCGACCCCAGCCACAACGGCTCCGCACGACCCTGACCGTACGTCGCCA
>NZ_JAERRH010000147.1 GCF_016741855.1 Streptomyces musisoli
TTTCCGCACACCTCTCGCATGATTTCCTCGCACCGCCGGAGCATGGCGTCATCGAAGACGCCCTTCCGGTACTTTGTGACGAACACCAAATGGGCGTGCAGGTGATAGGCGACGTGTCGTCCGGTGCGAATTTCGGGATTTGGTTCCCAGCGTGGTGACATACACCAACCGTAGTAGGATCTTGCAAGCCGGCCAGGAAGGGG
>NZ_JAERRH010000148.1 GCF_016741855.1 Streptomyces musisoli
GACGGCGAACGCATGTACCGCACCGGCGACCTGGTGCGCCGGCGCGCCGACGGAGAGCTGGAGTACATCGGCCGCACCGACCAGCAGGTGAAGGTGCGCGGCTTCCGAGTCGAACTCGGCGAGATCGAGGCGGCCCTGGCCGAGCACCCGGCCGTCGCCCAGGCCGCCGTCGTCGCGCAGGACGACCGGCTCGTCGGCTA
>NZ_JAERRH010000015.1 GCF_016741855.1 Streptomyces musisoli
GAGCACCGGGCGAGGCGGGGAGCCGACCGTTCATCGGTGCTTTCCTCAGGGTGTGAGGACGACCTTCTCGCAGTGGTCCTTTTTGTTCTTGAACAGGTCGTAGCCGGTCGGTGCCTCGGTCAGGGGCAGCCGGTGGGTGATGATCCGGGTGGGGTCGATCTTGCCCTCCTCGATCAGGCCTAGCAGCGGCTTCATGTACTTGTGCACATGGCACTGCCCGGTGCGCAGGGTCAGGGACCTGTTCATCCAGGCACCCGCCGGGAACTTGTCGATCAGTCCGCCGTAGACGCCTATGACCGACACCACGCCGCCGCTGCGGCAGGACAGGATGGCCTGGCGCAGGGCGTGCGGCCGGTCGGTCTCGGAGCGGACCGCCTGCTTGGCGCGGTCGTAGAGGTGGACGTGGGAGGCGCCGTGTGTGGCCTCCATGCCGACCGCGTCGATGCACTTGTCGGGGCCCCGGCCGCCGGTGAGTTCGAGCAGTGCCGACCGTACATCGGTGTCCTCGAAGTTGATGGTGGTGTAGCCCTGGGCGGCGGCCATGTCGAGCCGGTAGGTCTCCTTGTCGATCGCGATGACCTTTTCCGCGCCCAGGACCCGGGCGCTGTCCATGGCGAACTGGCCGACCGGACCGGCGCCCCAGACGGCGACGACGTCGCCTTCCTGGATGTCGCACATGTCGGCGCCCATGTACCCGGTCGGCAGGATGTCGGACAGGAACAGCACCTGCTCGTCGCTGAGGTCCGACTCGATTTTGAGGGCGTTGGCGTCGGCGAGCACCACGCGGGCGTACTCGGCCTGGCCGCCGGCGAAGCCACCGGTGAGGTGGGAGTAGCCGTAGATCCCGGCGGTGGGATGGCCGAAGAACTTCTCCGAGATACCGGCGTTGGGGTTGGTGTTCTCGCAGCACGAGTACAGCTCCGCGCGGCAGGACGCGCAGGCGCCGCAAGCGATGGGGAAGGGCACGACGACCCTGTCTCCGACGCGCAGTTTGCCGTCGCTGATGCCGGAGCCGACCTCGATGACCTCTCCCATGAACTCGTGGCCCATGATGTCGCCCTTTTCCATGGTGGGGACGTAGCCGTCGAGCAGATGAAGGTCGGAGCCGCAGATCGCCGTGGAGGTGATCTTCACGATGGCGTCGCGGTTGTTGAGGATCGACGGATCCGGTACCTCCTGCACCTCGACCGAGTTGCGTCCCGTCCAGCAGTTCGCCTTCATGCCAGGGCCTCCTTCAGTTCTTCCTCGGTCAGCGGTCGGGCCGGGTGCTGCGGGAACTCGCCGCGGGCCCGCTTGCCGCCGGGTGCGCCCTCGGAGCGGACGACCTCGCCGGTCTCCGCGATCTGCTTGAAGCGGCGCAGGTCGTCGTCCAGCTGCTGGTGCGGTTCCTCGCCGAAGTAGCGCGCCGCGGCCTTGCCCAGCGCTCCGCCGGGCAGGTCGTAGTGCAGGGTCACCCGGATCTCCGTGCCCCGGCCGCCAGGGGCGGGCACGAAGCGGACCTCGCCGGAGTTGTCGATGTCGGCACCGTCCACCGAGCGCCAGGCGATCAGCTGGCCGGCAACCTCCTGCGTGGTTTCGGCGTCCCATTCGACCGCCTTGCCGAAGGGCGCGCTGGCCCGCCAGTGACTGGTGCGCGGGCCGGTGACGCGCACCTCCTCCAGGTGCGCCATGAAGTCCGGCAGCCGCTCCAGGTCCCTCCAGAGGGCGTAGACCTCGTCCGGGGGGTGGGCGACGGTGGTGGTCGCGGTCAGTTCCATGGGGGTGCTCCTACGGGTGCGGGTCACGGCCGCGTAGACGTCCGTGGCCGTGATGGCGGTGACCGCGGCGGTCGCGGCAATGGTGCGGCCGAGGCCACGACCGTTGTGGTTCTTCAGGGCCCGGGCCAGCATCGTCAGGTCCATGAGGTCGCCGCCGACGCGGCCCCAGAGCCAGGCCGGATGCGGCCGTCCCAGCAACCCGGTCGCCGCCGCCAGCTCGCGCACACCGACGGCGGTCGTGGCCGAACGGTGCCGGAATTCGCCGTCCACGCCCAAGGCCCGGGCGAAGCCGGCCGGAGCGGCGACCTGGGGCACGCCCAGGAGCGCACTGGCCCAGCCCAGGCCACGCACGAGCGGATCGTGTCGTAGACGGGAGGTGGAGTGGATGTCTGTCTTCATGAGTGCTCCCCACGTGCGGTGAGGTGAACGGAAGGCGGACCACTTGAGTGAGAAGGTCAAGCACGCATAGCGGATAACACGGGAGTTTCCGCGTGGCCCGCACCCAATCCTCAACTTCCGTCGCCGGACACGCGCAGCCGTCCGGTCGCGGCGCGGACGCGCGCCCTGAGCTTGACGAGTGCTTCCTGAAAGACGAAGGCGGTGTCGTCGTCCGCTGCCGCGATGTCGACCACGACGAGTGCTGGCCTCTGCGACGTGTCGGCCCCTGATCGCCTTTACGTCCTGGGCGACGCCGGGGCATCGACGCGGTTCGCCGGCCCTGGATCCTTCACCTGAAAGGGAGCGCTGGAGGGAGCGGGCAAGCGGTCCGAGTTCTTGACTCTGAGGTCAAGAATGGTGCTAGTGTTCTGATCATGGGAAGGCCCAAGCAGTTCGATCCGGATGCCGCCGTCGAGCAGGCAATGGAAGTGTTCTGGCGGAAGGGATATGCCGGAACCACGCCGCAGGACCTCGTCGACGCGCTCGGCATCGGCAAGGGCAGCCTCTACAACACCTTCGACAGCAAGCATGCTCTGTTCGAGCAAGCGCTCCGCCGCTATCGAGACAGTCAGGCCGTTGCTCTGATCGAGATGTTCGAGGGGCCCGGCACGGTCAAGGAGCGCCTGCGCAGGACGCTCGGATTTCTCGCCGAGATGGATCTCGCAGACCCGGACCGTCGGGGCTGCATGGCCGTGAACGCCGCGGCGGAACTCGCCGGGACGGACAAGGCGGCAACCGAACTCGTCCAGCGCATGTTCGCACGGACCGAAGACGCCTTCCGGGCACTGGCGGAAGAAGGTCAGCGGTCGGGAGAGATCGCACCGGAACGCGACCCCGCGGCCCTGGGCAGCCTGCTACTGAACACCGTCGTGGGCTTGCGGCTCTTGGCACGCGTTGCCGAGACTCCTGATCGCCTTCGTCGCGTCATCGACGCAACAGTCGACTCCCTCTGATCCGAACCGCAGCGCTCGCTCGGTCCGGAGCGAGCGCTACCCAAATTTTGTACCTAAAGTTCAAGAACTGGAGGGTCATGGACCTCAACCTCACTGCCAAGACGGCCGTCGTCACCGGTGCCAGCCGGGGGATCGGGCTCGCCACGGTCCGCACTCTCACCGCCGAAGGCGTCAATGTCGTCGGTGCGGCCCGCACCATCACACCTGAGCTGAAGGAAACCGGCGCGCACACAATTGCAGCCGACCTGAGCACTGCCGAAGGCGTCATTACGCTCATGGACAGCGCCCTCATCGAACTGGGGGGCATCGACCTGCTGGTGAACAACGTCGGGGCCGGAGACGACGTAGAGCCTCTGGGCTTCCTCGACACCGACGACCCCCGATGGACCCGCGTCTTCGACCTCAATCTACTCAGTGCCGTTCGCACCACCCGCGCAGCCCTGCCCAGCCTGATCGAACGCAGCGGATCGATCGTCAACGTCTCCTCCATCAACTCCCGGCTGCCCGCAGCCGGCCCGGTCGCCTACAGCGCGGCCAAGGCAGCGCTCACTGCGCTGGGCAAATCACTGGCCGAGGAGTTCGGGCCCCAAGGCGTGCGCGTGAACACCGTCTCCCCCGGAGTGGTCCGCACCTCCATCTGGGAGGATCCCGACGGCTTCGGCGGCAAGGTGGCGGCCGGAGTGGGGGCGGAGCACGCCGCATTTCTTCAGCGGATCCCGGAAGCCTTCGGCATCACCACCGGCCGGATCACCGAACCCGAAGAAGTGGCGGCCTTGATCGTATTCCTTCTCTCTGACGTCGCCGGCAACATCACCGGCACCGATCACGTCATCGACGGCGGCACGGTCAAGACGCTTTGAGCCAGAGAAAACGCCGGAAGCGCCGGACTGATTCCTATGACGGTGAATGACGGTGAGGACGAGGTCACCTCCCCCACCGCCATAGGACATGACACGATAGTGAGGCAGGATCCTCCGGCCAAGCTGTGAGAGAGCCTCAAAATCAAAGCGGTGCACGCCGAACTCATTGGGACGAGTGGGCTCCGACTCGGCTTACCGTCAGGAAGCACTCACCGGGAAGGACAGCCGCCGTGCACATCGCCATCCTCACCTTCGAGGGCTACAACGAGCTCAACTCCCCGATGCGCTCGGTGTACTCAACCGCATGTCGACGTATTCCTGTGACTGCTCCACCGAGTACGGAGATATCTGCACCAGCGTGAGGGCGGGACGGTCGGCGTCATCTCGTGGGCATGGCGGGGGTGGGGAGGTGAACCTCCAGCACGACTGCGGTGCCGGCCACGATCCGGTCCTCGTGCATGTTGATCTGCTGGCCGGTTTGGACATGCGTCCAGTGAGTGGGTGTGAGAGGAACGAGGCGGACGGTAGCCCGGCCGCCAGGCTCCAGAAAGGGCATGTCCTCGACCCAGAGCCCTGCGATGCTCACCGCAACACCCCCGGTCGGCGAGAGGTTCCCGATGTCCCACATGGGTCGCAGAACACCGTGACCGGAGATTGGTGTCCGTCGGGCCTCCGAGGATGAACGAAGCGTCAGATCCGCCCGGATCATTCCGTTTCGGATCTCGGAACACCGCCAGTGGCACCAAGCCACGCTCCGCTCAAGGCCGAGTTGCTCAGCCGCCTCGGCAAGCTGCTCCCAGAACGTCAAGGGCAGCGGTTGCCCGTCTCCGAGCTCCTCCAGCATGTTCAGCGCGATCTGCCATTCGTCGTCGGCGAGATAGTCCCAGACGTCTTGCACCGAGATGTCGTTCTCGGTAGCGACCTCTTCCGGGACGAGGAGGGAAGCCGATGCGAGCAGCTCAGTGACATCCATGCGGTCATTGTCGACCACGTTGTCAGGCTGCGTCGTCCCGCTCTCGTTCGATGGCGGCGAGGCGGTTCTTGAGCCGGTAACTGGGACCGTTGATGGAGATCACTCAGCAGTGGTGGAGGAGGCGGTCGAGGATGGCGGTGGCCAGCACCTCGTCGCCGACCACCTGTCCCCATTCGCTGAAGGTCAGGATGGTCGAGCCCTTTTCGTAGCGCTTGGCCACCCAGGCCCACGGAATCCGCTCGACGGCGTAGGCGGCTATCACCCGGTCATAGGGGACAGTGGGCGCCCATCCCCGGCACCCGACACCCCGGCCCTGCCGACGGTGGATGCCTCGAAACCGCCCGGGAGGCCACGCACGTCATTGCCGGACGTCGACCTCGCCGTGAAGTTGGAACAGCGCCTGAAGGTCTACGACGGGATCGCCAACCGGACCGGACACGAGCACACCACGGCACCGGCAACACCCCGGTACCAACCGAGCACGGCAAACCCCACGGGATACCGGTCCCACCCCCGGGCTGCCACCACAGGACCGCCGGCGAGACCACCAAGAGCTTTCAGGTTCACACCAGCGACGTAGTCGGATACAGACCTACGACCGGAAGTGGCAGCCATGGGCGAGGAGGTGACGGAAGGTAGGGGTAGGCGTCAGAGGTCACCGATGCAGAGGTTCATCTGGCGCACCCCGGTGTTCGCCGCCGGCTGTCGTCGGTGGGTTCAGTCTGAGTACGGCCGACGGGCGCGGACCCATGTCACCACAACCAAAGCTGCGGTGACGTACATGACGACGCTAGCGTTGGCCACGGACTCGACGTACTGCTCGTATCCGTTTGCGCGAAGCTGAAACGTGAGGAATCCCAGCGCCGTTGCCAGCATCGCGATAGCGGCAGACAGGGAACCGAACGGGATTTTCGCCATTGGCCTTCTTCCAAACTGCGAGACGACTGGTCGCCACCGAGTCTACGTACACGCCGTCAACTCCCAAAGGCGGCCGAGGACTACGCGCGGCGTACCCGAAGGTCAGTGCAAGCCGGCACCGGCCTGGCGCCGGCCCTCGGCCGTCCGCTGCCAGGCACCCGCAGCGACCGACCGCGGCGCCGGTGGCAGCGGTCAGGCGACGAGACCGAGCCGCGGACCGCCCCGGTCGTGCAGTCCTCTGAGAAGGTCAGCACGCCTGCATGCCGCCGGCTCAGGGGGCACTCGACCGGGCGAGACCGGCGCCCGGGAACACCTCCATCAACCGACCTATGTGCTCGGCGCTTTCGCGCTGAGCCGCTCGGCGTGGAAATGGATGATCCGCATCGTCCGCGGTCAAGATGGCGGGGTGGAAGTCACCGTAGCGGTCGACGCGTTCGCCCACGAAGTCCTGCCAGGCGCCGGGTCCCTTTTCGAGCCGGCCCTGCCGGTCACCGGGTCTGCCTGCCGTTCGACCTGGGACGGAGCTGCGAGCACGGGCACGCGTCCCGGGCGGGGGACATCCTCACCGCCGCCCGCTACCACGTGCACCTCGACCACGGCCTGCGCCACACCCCGCCCGGCATCAGCGCCGCAGCCACAAGGCCGCCGGCCGTGACCGCCCAAACTCCCCCACCCGGCCGACCCGACGCTGAACCCGTCCAGGACGTACCCGTACGTGCTCTACGACGACATCAGCTGGCAACTGCTGCCGTTGGAGCTGGGGTTCGGCTCCGGACATGCCTGCTGGCGTCGACTGCGCCGTTGGCACATGGCCGGTGTCTTCGACCAGTTGCACCGTCTCCTGCTCGCGGAGCTGCACGCGGCCGACGCCCTGGACTGGACGCGGGCCTGCGTGGATGCCTCCCACATCCGCGCGAAAAAGGGGGCGAGTAGCCACCGGCCCGTCACCGGTCGACCGCGGGAAGACGGGCAGCAAACATCACCTGATCTGCGACGGTAACGGCACCCCGTTCAAGGTCATCACCACCGCGGCCAACGTCAACGACGTCACCCAGATCCTGGCCCTGGTCGACGGCATCCCACCCGTGGCCGGCAAGCCGGGCCGTCCGCGCAAGCGCCCCGACGCCCTTCTGGGCGACAAGGGCTACGACAGCAACCCCAAACGGCGCGAGTTACGCAGGCGGCGAATCTTGCCGGTGATCTCCCGCAAGGGCTCCCCAAACATCAAGGGGCTGGGCAAACTCCGCTACGTCATCGAGCAGACCTTCTCGCTCCTGCACCACTTCAAGCGCCTGGCCGTCCGCTGGGAAAGACGCCTCGACCTGCACGACGCCCTCGTCTCACTTGCCTGCGGCCTGATTTGCTGGAGACGTCTCAAGAAGGTCCGCAGCAGGTCAGAAGGGCGGCGGCTCGGAGCTGAGTGACTCGGTGTAGCCCAGGGACCACCGTCCAGGAACGATCTCGCAGATCGCATCCAAATCGGCGCGTGTCCGGCCCCGGACGTGAAGCCAACTGTGGACGCCCAGGCCGTCTTGGCGCAGCAGCTTGCCGGGGGCAGAGAACCAACGCACGGGAAACTCTTCCGGACCGGTCCACATCGGGTAGTCCGGCAACTGGATCCGCTGAAAGTGTTCGGGCACCGCATCAAGCAGGTCTCCCGGCAGCTCGCAGGCGTTGTACAGCCGTCCCCCGCCGCCGAACAGCGCCTCGCTCAGTACGAGCTCGACGCAGGCCATGGATACCCGGTCCATGAACGGCACCCAGCCGTGCCGCGCCTGGACGAGCACTGGGGGATCGTCTTGGTCAAGGTCGGTAAGGCGCATGCCCCAGAAGGCGCAGCCCTGGTTCTCGCTGCGGAATACGAGGACACCGCCGCACTCGTCATGCACGAACATCTCGTGAGGCGGCAGCAGTGGATCCTGGTTGGCGACCAGGTCGGTCCGGGCTCCGGCGAGCGTATAGAACTCGTGCAGCGCAGTCGGCAGCGAGCAGCCGAGCACCGCCTCCGCCTGCACCAGTTCCGCCCCAGGCGTGCCGTCGTCCTCGGTCAACGGATCACCCCAAGCACCAGCAAAACTGCGGATGAATGCCCAGGTCCGCTCCCGATCGGAAATCCCGCCGTCCAGAGCCTCGGCCACGTCGAAGCTGCCACTCATGCCACGCAAGGTATCCCAAGCCTGAGCCGCAGCACCGAGAAGCCATCGGGCCACCCATGGGAGAGCGACGCTCCAGTAACGGTCGGCAGCTCACCAGAGCGGCCAGCATGGATCCGACGATCGCCATCCCTCGACGATCACTTCCAAGATCGTGATACGAGCTCTAAGAACTCCTAACAGAATGGGTTTCCCTCCGATTCGCCTGTGGTGGGCCAGGCGAGCACGAAGGAAGATCACTACTCTGCATGGGTGCTTTCCTACGATGAGTTGACTTCACCTGAGCGTGAGCTGTGGGACGCGTTCCCCGAGGGGCGAAGGGTGGACCTGCGTACGGGTACGCCGGAGGAGGACCGGGTCGCCGACGGCGGAGGCTGGGGACCCGAGCGGACGGTGCGGGCGGCGGTGATCGCCGCGTTGTTGCTGGGCGCGAACACCGGGCAACCGGGCGCGGTGGCGCGTCTGAGGCTCACAGGGGCACGGATCTCCGGACGCCTGGACCTGGCCGGCGCGCAGATCGCCCATGCCCTCTGGCTGGAGGCATGCTGGTTCGAGGAGGCGGTAAATCTCCTCGGCGCGTCGACGCAGACCCTTGTCTTCACCGACAGTCGGATACCGGGCATCGAGGCCGACTCGGCCCGCATCGAAGGCAACTTCTCCCTGCGGCACTCCGTGGTGGAGGGCGGCGCCCCCACACCCTTCAACCGCTTGAGCACCGCCCTGTCGCTCACCGACGCCCGGGTGAGTGGCGCACTGCTCCTAAACGGGGCCGAGTTGATCGCACCCGACGGGTGGGCCCTGTCGGCCGGTGGCCTGGCCATGGAAGGGGGTGTCTTCTGCCGAAACGGGTTCGTCGCATACGGGGAAGTCCGACTGATGGGGGCGCGGTTGCCGGGCACCCTGGTCATGCAGGGAGCCCGCTTGGAAGGCCCCGGCCCACGCGGCGTGGCCCTCACCCTCGACAACGCCACGGCCTCGTCGCTCAAGTTTTCCGAAGGATTCACTGCAAACGGCACGGTACGGCTGCGCGGCACCCAGGTCAGGGACAACGTGACCTTCGACGGAGCCGTCCTGAACGGCCCGCCCACCGACGACGGAAACGCCCCGGCCCTGATCGCCATGCATCTGCAAGCCGTCGACCTCGATCTCACCCTCGCCCGACCCCCGTCCGGCACCCTCGACCTGCGGGGCGCCCAGGTGTCGTACCTCCACGAGAACGAGCACAGCTGGCCGGACAGGGTGGAGCTGGACGGCTTCGTCTACGGCTCCATCAAGACGGCGGACGCGAACGACGAGCGCCACGAGGCCGTGGGCGACCGGGAGTCCGTATCCCGACGCGTGGCATGGATACGCAGCAGCCCGGGCTACAACCCGCAACCGTACGAGCAGTTGGCGGCCTGGTACCGCAAGGCCGGGCACGACGACGACGCCCGCCGCGTCCTCCTCGCCAAACAACGTCACCGGCGCCGCACACTGTCCCGGGCAGCCCGCGCATGGGGCCATCTCCTCGACATGACCGTCGGCTACGGCTACCGCCCCTGGCTGGCCGGCGTCTGGCTCCTCGCGCTGATCCTGCTGGGCACGGTGGCCTTCAGCACTGCCTCCCCCAACCCGGTCCAACGAGGACAAGGCGCTCCCTTCCAGCCCCTCGTCTACACACTCGACCTCTTGATCCCCATCGGGGGCCTGGGGCAGCGCACGACCTGGTACTGGTCGAACGACAGCCTCCAGTGGCTGGCCTACCTGCTGATCGCCTTCGGCTGGGTACTGACGACCGCCGTCATCGCGGGTGTCAGCCGCACCCTGCAGAAGAACTAGCGGGCAAGAGCTGAGCGCAGGCGTCGCCAACAGATCAGTGCGCAGCCCAGGGTGAGGAACGCTTCGTGGATGTCGTCGCGTATCTCCCAGCGGATCCGAAGGCGGCGGAACCAGTGCAGGTGAGCGAACGCGCGCTCCACGACCCAGCGGTGGGTGCCCAGGCCAGAGCCGTGCTCGGTGCCGCGGCGGGCGAACAGCGGCTTCACGCCAAGATGCCACACCAGCCGACGGTACTTGTCGTGGTCGTAGCCGCGGTCGGCCAGCACCACGTCCGGGCGGTGTCGTGGCCGGCCGCGCTTACCCTGCACTGGTTGCACCGCCTGAAGCAGTGGGATCAGCCGGGTGACGTCGTTACGGTTGCCGCCGGTCAAGGAAGCGGCGAGAGGGATGCCGGTGGCGTCGGTGATCAAGTGGTGCTTGTGACCGTCCTGCCCCGATCGACGGGGCTTCGTCCGGTCTTGGCTCCCCCTTTAACGCCCGGATGTGAGAGCCGTCGACGGCTGCCCGGGAGAAGTCCAGGGCGTTCGCGCTGCGGAGCTTACCGAGGAGGACCCGTGCAGCCGGGCCCACACCCCGGCCTTGGTCCACTCGGCCAGGCGCCGCCAGCAGGTCATGCCTGAGCCGAAGCCGAGCTCTTGCGGCAGGTGTTCCCAGGCGATCCCAGTGTGCAGGACGAACAGGATGCCCTGGACACCATCCGGTCCGGGAGCCGCTTGCGCCCGGGATGCCGGGTTCGACGCTCGACCCTGGGCAGCAGTGGCTCGATCACCGCCCACAGCTCGTCGTCGACATCCCATGGCTTGGGACGCGCCACTCCCCACTCCCAGATCACCAGGATCGGAGAGGTATCCAACCACCTCAGAGATCATTTTGTTAGGAGTTCTAACGGGCGGACGAGTTGGTGATCGTCGCGGTTCTGCCAAACGTATGAGGTATCCGCAGGGTGGGATCTGCCCCGGAGAGCAATGAACATGCTGAGCTGACATAAAGGCGTCGGGCTCAGACTCCCATCCGCACTCCCACATTCGGCCCATCTTAGGTGGCGTGCGACACCACAGCGGGATAAACATGCCCCATGGGCGAGAGCGAAGGGGAGCAAGAGCAGGGAGGGAAACCTACACTTGGTGAGCGCTTCAAAAGCTTGACCGAACGCAATCTGGCGCTGGTCGTAGTTCTCTACGTCAGTAGCGCCGTCACAGCGGTGAGTACTTTTATCACGGCGTATGTCACCGGCGGACACTGGTATCAGCAACACTTCGATTGGCAAGCTGGCGAGTACGCGAAGCTCGCCAAGCTCCACGCTGGATACACCCTCGACAAATTTACAGAGCAGCTGGGACGACCGTCCATCCAGATCGCGATCAACAAGACGAGCCTGGGGAATCTCACCCAGAGTACTTTCCAGCCTCGCGGTGAATACTGGGTTGACGCCGTGACGGATCCGCACAACCGTGTGGTCGCGTACGCTGTCACATCCTGCAACTCGGACTTCAATCCCTCCTTCACTTACTGGGATGACCAACACAATAGAAACACGACGGTTTCATTGAACAAGACGGGATTTTCATCAGCATTTTCATCGATTCGCGATGCAGGTACGGTGAAAGCCAATTACAGCGGATCCATGGGACCGAAGTACTATTTCGCGATCAAGCCATGGAATGCCTATTCCATCAACAGGTCCTACGCTTGGGGGGTCACGAACCTGTGCCCGTGGAGGGCCATCAAGCCGACTCATCGCAGTGACGCCTGGCTAAATTGGTTCAATCGCCAGGTGCAACGTTTCAATACCGGAGGATATGCCCTTACGGTGGCCGGCGAAAAGCTCGACAAGATGGGCCAGGATCTCATGTCCGAGTATGCCGTCAATACTTATGCCGAAACAGCTCCTACCGTTGATTTCAACGTCTATCCTGAGCAGATCGGCGCGAACCCCATGCTGATCCCCCCCAATTTGTCAAAGCTGCCCTGGAACGGTCCCCCCTGAGTGATCGACTCCTCGCGTCGGATCTTAATAGCAGCTACTGAGGTGGAAGGCGTGCCGTCAATGTGAGCCGGTCGCGCGGCGAGGCATCCGTCGATGATGTTGCTGGGGTACTGGATCTGCCGGAGGCCATGCCGTAGCCGACGGATGAGGTGGTCGGAGTACGAGTCAGGGCCGTGTTCCGATGGCCGGATCTGACAGAACCCTGTCATTGCGGACACGGTCCGGTCGGCGGAAGGATCGGGGTATGCCCGCACCGCGCACCGTCGTCATCGCCGCTTTCCCCGGGGTCGAGTTGCTGGAGGTGACCGGCCCGGCGGAGGTCTTCTCCGTCGCCTCCCGCCTGGTGGGAGGCGACGCGCCTGCCTACCGGGTCGAGATCGCCACCACGCAGGCCGGCCCGCTGCCCACCGCCGCCGGGATCAGCCTGGTCGCCGAGCGGTCGCTGGCCGAGGTGAGCCCTGGCGTCGACACCCTCCTCGTGGCCGGCGCCATGGAGAACGTCGACGGCAGGTACCGGGCCGTCACCGATCCTGACGTCGTCGCATGGCTGGCCACGGCGGCCCCGGCCGCACGGCGCGTCGGCGGCGTGTGCGCCGGCGTCCATCTCCTCGCCGAGGCCGGACTCCTCACCGGTCTGCCCGCCACTACCCACTGGCTCACCGCGGACCAACTGGCCGCACACCATCCAGACGTCGCGGTCGATCCCGAGCCCATCTTCATCCGCGCCGGCCGGACGTGGACCTGCGCGGGCGTGACCGCCGCCCTGGACCTCGCGCTCGCCATGGTGGCCGAGGACCACGGCCCGGCCATCGCCCTCGACGCCGCCCGCGCCATGGTCATGTACGTCAAACGCCCGGGCGGGCAGACGCAATTCAGCGTGCCGCTCTCTCTTCAGGCGAACGCCGACGACCGTATCGACGAACTCCGCCGCTGGCTCGACGACCACCTCGCCGAGCGGATCTCGGTCGAGGCCATGGCCGACCGCCTGAACCTGAGCGTGCGCCATTTCGCCCGAGTCTTCCGCGACTGCACCGGCCGCACTCCGGCCGATTACCTGGAGGCGATCCGGGTGGAGGCAGCCCGCCGCCTTCTGGAGGAGTCCGCGCACAGCCTGCCCCACGTCGCCGCCGCCAGCGGACTGGGATCGGTCGAGACTCTGCACCGGGCCTTCCGCCGTCGGCTGGGCGCAACCCCGGCCGAGTACCGCCGCCGGTTTCGGCCCCACGCAGCCGCCCGCTGAACCGCAGACCGCAACAGCGGTCGCGCCCGCACACCCCAATTATTCGTGAAGGAACACCTCCCTTGTCCCGTACCAAGGTCGTCCCGATCCCCGTCCTGGGCCGGCGAGCCGTCAACGCCTATCTCCTGCTCGGCCGGCACCCGATTCTCGTCGACGCCGGAACGCCGGGCAGCGGCCGGCGGATCACCGAGCAGGTCGCCGCCCACGGGGTAGACCCCGAGGACGTCCGCCTCGTCGTCGTCACCCACGGCCACATCGACCACTTCGGCTCCGCCGCCGAACTGCACCGCCTCACCGGCGCCCCGATCGCCGCGCACACCGCTGATCTGGGCCCCTACCGCACCGGCCGGGCCCGCGAACCGTACCTGCCCACCGGACCGATGGGACGGCTCATGGCCCGAAACCCGAAACTCCACGAAAAGGCCGAACCCTTCGAACCCGACATCCTCCTGCGGGGCGAGAGGGGCCTCGCGGACTTCGGTCTGGACGCCCGCATCATCCCCACCCCCGGGCACACCGCAGGCTCCGTCTCCGTCCTCACCGACGACGGCGACCTGGTGGCCGGCGACCTCATCGCCAACTCCTTCATGGGCCTGATCAAGGGCCGCCCCGCCAACCCGCCCTTCCACGACGACCCGCTCGCCAACCTCGGCAGCCTCCGCGCGATGCTCGCCCTCAAGCCCACCCGGCTCCACGTCGGCCACGGCACCCCCCTCGACCCGGTCCGGGCGGACCGCTGGGCGACGGCTGAACAGCGCAGGCTCGCCCGCCTCGCAGCACGGGGAAAGCTACGGGTCAGAACCCTGGAGCCGGACGACGAACCGGCTCGAGGTGCCGAGTGGCCCTAGCCTCGAGCCCAAGGCCGTGCCACAGCTCCCTCACCGTCGTGGGGGCGGCGCTGGCCGGTGGGTATCGGCGTGCAGTCGCACCGTGGCCCGGGTAGCAGGGCCGCCGGCCTCCGGGCGCACGCGCAACGGAACGCGGTCGGCAAAGGAACGGCGGAAGGAGGGAGCCGCAGCGCGTTGGCCCTTCGCAGTGTGCTGTGAAGCGCGTGGAACCCAGAGCTGGGGAAACGTTCCTCGAGTGAAGCGGGGGGGCCGGTTGGGCGAGGGATGGCGTGCGGTGCTTGCGGCACGGTTCGTCGACGCTACAACGCTGCCTGTGAACTTGACCATGCGGTACGCGTACCGGGCGAGCACTCTCGCTTCCCTCTTCACGCTCCTTCCTGCGGCGATGGCTGCGCCGGTGATGGCCGCCCACGCGGCGGCCGTGCCTGATCCGGTCGTCTTCGTACACGGCTGGAACAGCGACGGCTCGACCTGGAACACCATGGCCGAACGCTTCCGCGCCGACGGTTGGCCGACCGGCCGCCTCCACCAGTGGAGCTACCCCACCAACCAGTCCAACGCGACGACCGCCTCCCAGCTGGCGCAAGAGATCGACCGCGTACTGGCTGCCACCGGCGCAGCCAAGGTCGACCTCGTCACCCACTCCATGGGCGGCCTCTCCTCCCGCCACTACCTCAAGTACCTGGCAGGGGACGCCAAAGTCGACGCGTGGGTTTCCTTGGCAGGCCCCAACCACGGCACAGGCGCCGCCTACTTGTGCGGCGGGGCCTCCTGCACCGAGATGCGGCCCGGATCGTCGTTCCTCAACAAGCTCAACGCCGGGGACGAGACGCCCGGAACCACCCGCTACGCCACCTGGCGCTCCTCGTGCGACAGCGTCGTCACCCCCGCCGACACGGTGGCCCTCGCGGGGGCACTCAACACCATGACGTCATGCTTGCAACACAGCGCCCTCCTCACCGATGCGGCCGTCTACCAGGAGGTCAGGAACCATGTCGCACCGGGAGGCAGGTAGGCGGTCATGACACCGGTGCGCGAGGAGACGGGGGCTGCACGCCACAACGCCCCCAGCGAACCCGGTCGGCCCCAGTGCTCTGGTCGTCCCGGCCGCGCGGCCCCGGCTCGCAGCCGGGCCGGCGGGTAAGTCATCGGTAGTGCTCCGATCAATCCTGGCCCGGGCGGCACCCGGCCGGTCAGCCGGCCGCCGTCGTCCGGGCAAGGTCCACCTCGCCTCGACCCCCCGCGGCGACGACACCGCCCTGGCCCGCCCTGCGCCTTCAACCAGCCGGAGCCGACACCCCCGACGATCACACCCCGCCCGGGCGGCTGGGCTGGGCCGGCTGCCAGGGCAGCGGTTCCTGCTGCTGGAACACATCGGACGGACGTCGGGGCAGCCTCGACATCGACCGCCGTCAGAACCCAAGACCCGAAGCGGTGTCGCGTCGAGGTCCGGGGAGGCCGGCCACCCCGGACAGCACTGCGCCCCGTCCCACGGAGGGCGGGGCGCAGCAGGGGGCGGGGTGGTCAGCCGTTGGCGCAGATCGCGTACACCGAGATCCCGACGCTGCTGTACGCGTTCTGACGCCCGAGGGCGATCCAGCCGTGTCCGTCGTCCGTCGGGAACGAGCCGACGAGGATCGCATCGTTGCCCTGCGCCTCCGCGCCGCCGCCGACGGCGACCTTCCCGGCCGGGCAGTACACCGTCCGCCGCTGGAAGTTCGGCACGTTCGCGTTCGGCAGCTTCACCACCTGGTATCCGTCGACCATCGCGGCCGCCGCACGGGCCGCCTCCGGCTTGGCCGGCGCCCGGCTGTCCGACGCCTGCGCCGCCCACCCGACACCTGACACCAGGGCCACCGCCAACGCGCCCGCCCCAAGAGTCTTCAAGCCTCGCATCGTGCTCCTTCACGTCCGGTGATGCCCCGACGACCGGGACCTCATCGCGACCGCCACTCTGCCGGGCACACACCCCCCAGACCGCCGCGTACTGGACCAAACGCCCGGATGTGAGGAACAGAAGGCACCGGAGCTCGATACGCGCCCAACGCCCGCCCCCGGGCGCCCCAGCCACTACCACTACCACCCCCGAGTCGGTCAGCGCAGCGCCCCTGTTCTGCGGTGCTGGTGGCTGCCTGTCGTTGGGCCTGTTCGCGGATGCGGGACTGCCAGCAGGCGCGGATGACGTCGGCCAGGCCCTCGGCGCCGAAGGTGCGCATCGGCCAGGAGCGGCCCCCACGCGGTGCGCACCTGGTCCGCCGTCACATCGCCTTCGAGCGCGATCCCGATTCCGGCCTCTTGCAGGTGCCGTGCGTTGTGCGCCTGCTCGTCGCCCGCCGACGGCGCCAGGGGTACGGACAACGCGGACTTGCCCAGCGCGGTCAGCTCTGCCGGCGTTCCAGCACCGCTGCGAGAGATCACGACATCAGCGAGTGCCGGCACATCCGGCAGCTCCGGGCCGACGAACCCGGCCAGGTCGTATCGGCCCGCCGGCTCAGGCGACAGCCCGGCGCGGTGTCCGGGTAACAGCTCGGCCATGGGCCGGAGTCGGCAGACCGGTGGAGGTTAGGCTCGGAATGCCGGTTTGGCCGGGCCGGGGATAGGGGTGGAAGGTATGCAGCCCTTGGAGGATGACGCGGGGGTCGGCGCGGTACGGGGGGATCTGGCCGATTTCCGTGACGGCACGTTCCACGCCCCGGTTGTGGGTGTGCAGCACGTGATCAACGCCGTGCCGCGTACTCCGGTGTCGTGGCCGCATCAGGTCGGCACGATTCCCCCGCAGGCGGCGTGTTTCCAGGACCGTGCCGAGGTTGCCCGGCTGACTTCAGCACTCGCCGGCGGGGGCGCGGCGGTTGTCACCCAGGCCGCTCCGGCAGGAGTAGTGGTGGGCCTGGGCGGTGTCGGCAAGACCCAGCTCGCCGCACACTACGCCCGCACCGCCTGGCAGGTCGGCGACTTGGATGTGCTGGTGTGGACCACCGCCACGTCTGCCGATGAGATTCGCAGCGGCTACGCGAGAGCCGCTGCCGAGCTACTGGGCACAGACCCCGGCGACACCACCCGGGCCGCAGACCTTTTCCTGGCCTGGTTACAGCCCAAGGCAGGTCAGGGCACGTGCCGGTGGCTCGTCGTCCTGGACGACCTGAATGTTCCCCACGACCTGAACGGCCTGTGGCCGCCTCCCAGTCCCACCGGCCGGACCTTGATCACCACCCGTCGCCAGGACGC
The DNA here is from genome assembly GCF_016741855.1 of Streptomyces musisoli. Taxonomy (GTDB): domain Bacteria; phylum Actinomycetota; class Actinomycetes; order Streptomycetales; family Streptomycetaceae; genus Streptomyces; species Streptomyces musisoli. The sequence goes on from NZ_JAERRH010000015.1 coordinate 17,171, forward strand.
GGCCCTGACCACAGGCCGCCACCTCATCCCGGTCGGCGTTTTCACCCCGGCCGAGTCCCTCGCCTATCTCACCAGTGCCCTGCCCGCCCACATGGAGCAGCCCGACCGGCTTGCCGCCCTCGCCGATGACCTCGGACACCTGCCGCTGGCCTTGTCCCAGGCCGCCGCCTATCTCACGGACACCGGCGTCACCCCGGCCGACTACCGACAGATGCTTGCCGACCGGACCACCGCGTTGCGCGCGCCCGACGCTCTGCCTGACGGGCAGCAGTTGGCGGTGGCCACGACCTGGTCCGTGTCCATCGAGCGTGCCGACGAGCTGGCACCGGCCGGGCTGGCGCGCCCTCTCCTCCAGCTCGCCGCCTTCATGGATGCCAACGGCATTCCAGCCACGGTCCTGACCAGTCCGCCCGCCCGCGTCTACTTGGCCCGTCACCGCACCCGCCCCGATGTTCCCGCACCGGAGCCCGCCCGCCCGCCGAGCGTCGTGACACAAGACCAGGAAGAAGTGCCGGAGCGCGATGTCCTCACCGCCCTGAGCGCCCTTCGCCGACTCAGCCTCATCCAGCACACCCCCACCACCCCCCAAGCCGCGGTCCGCGTCCACCAGCTCGTCCAGCGCGCCACACGCGACGCCCTCACACCGGACCAGCACGACCAGACCGCCCGCATCGCGGCCGACGCCCTCCTCGCCAGCTGGCCCGAGATCGAGCGCGACACCGGACTGGGACAGGCTCTTCGCGCCAACAGTGACGCGCTCGCCGCCCACGCTGCGGACGCCCTGTACCGGCTCGATGCGCACCAGGTGCTGTTTCGAACCGGTACCAGCCTCGGCGAAGCCGGCCACGTCACGGGCGCGATCGCCTACTGGCAGAATCTGCTCGCTGCGGCCAAACGTCACTGGGGGCCGGACCATCCGGACACGTTGCGCACACGAGGGCGTGTGCTGCGGTGGCAGGCGGCCGCAGGAGACCGGTCCGGAGCCGCTGGCGCGTACGCGGTTCTACTCCGGGACATGACATGCGCATTAGGAGCCGATCACCCCGATACCCTGCGCACTCATGGAGCCCTCGTCTGGTGGCAGGGCTGGGCGGGAGACATGAGCGGCGCCGCGAGGGCCAGTGCTGCGCTGCTCCAGGACATGATCAGAGTGCTGGGGGCCGACCACCCCGACACCTTGCGCACCCATGCCACGCTGGCCTGGTGGCGCGGCCAGACAGGAGACCCTGCCGGCGCCGCGGCCACCTACACCGAGGTACTCGGCGGGCGACTGCGCATACTGGGACCGGATCACCCCGACACTCTGCGGACCCGCAGTTACCTCGCGTGGTGGCAAGGCTGGGCAGGGGACCCCGAAGGCTCCGCAGCGGCCAGCGCCGCGCTGCTTCGGGACATGACGAGAGTGCTGGGCCCCGACCACCCCGACAGTCTCCGTACCCGAAACAACCTGCACTTCATGGAAGGGAAGGCAGGAAACACAGACGATGCCGTGCGGGGTTTCGAACGACTGTTGCCCGACTTGGCAAGGGTGCTCGGAACCGACCATCCCGACACCGTTGCTGCTCGGGGCGACCTGGCCTGCTTCCAAATGCGTTGAGGAGCTGGGCCCGCCAAGGCCCGTCGTCGGGCCGGCCTGTGTGTGTCGTCGGGCATGGGACAGTGACGTGAGCACGGAGCACTGATGGGACTTCCTGGATTCGGCCAGAGCTGCTCTTCCTCCTCGGTTGATCTGGTTTTGAAGGGTGTGGGGAGATCGGGGAGTACGAGCCATGAGGGGCCGCCGGCCGTGAGGTCGGCGGCCTCTTGGGAATTGGTGCAGTGGGTGGTGGTCAGCCGTTCCGGGACGAGTCGGTGTCCGCCGTCGTGGCGTTGAGGGCGGCTGGGTCGAAGCCGGCCTCGCTCAGGACGTCGGCGGCCACTCCGCGGCCGACCTGGGCAAGGCCGATCAGCAGGTCGTCGCAGTCGATGTGCTCGGAGCCGTTCTGCTTCGACCGTGCCTCCGCGATGGCGATGGCTTTGCGGGAGTAGGGCGTCCATGCGATGCGTTCGGCTGCTTGGGAGGCGCCCATGCTCAGCCGCGTGCCGACGGACCTGTGGACCGTCTCCGGTGAGACGCCGGCGGACCGCAGGAGCTGGGTGGCGCTGTTGTCCTGTTCGGTCAGTCCCCAGAGCAGGTGCTCAGTGCCGATGTAGTTGTCGCGGTGCTGCACTGCTGCCTGTTTGACCTTTCGAAGATGCCGCCGCCGTGCTGTTCGAGGTGCAACCGGCCCATTGACGTGTCGTTACGGTCACGGGAGTTCAGGCGTAGGCATCGTCAATGACGACTCGTCGCACTGTGCGCAGCGACGCCTGGAGACTGTCCAGATCGGTCGAGCCGAGAGCTAGGCGGAGCGCCTGTGGTGTGTGCTTGGAGGTGGTGAAGGGCTCTGCGGTGCTTACCGAGATGTGCTCACGCGCGAGGGTGGCGGTCAGGCGATCGGCACGTGCGTCGTCGGGCAGCGTCAGCCATGTGAAGTAGGACGAGGGGTGGCTGATCAGTGACAGGCCTGCCAGTTCCTGTCCGGCGAGTGCTTGGCGGGCCTTGGCGTCGTCTCGTTTCTGCGCTTCCAAGTGCTCCACCGTGCCATCCTCGAGCCAGCGGCAGGCGATCGCGGTGGTGAGGGCCGGGGTGTTCCAGGTGGTCGCCCTGATCGCGCGTTCGAGCGACGGCACCCTGGACGGTGGGGCGACGACGAAGCCGACCCGGAGGCCGGTGGCGATGCTCTTGGACAGTCCCGAGACGTAGACGGTGATGTCCGGTGCACTGGCAGCCAGCGGCGGTGGGGGATCCTCGACCAGGTAGGCGTAGGCGGCGTCTTCGATGATGAGCGAACCGTGCTGCCGAGCGATCTCGATCAGACGGGTGCGGTCAGTTGCCGGCATGACCCACCCCAGAGGGTTGTGCAAGGTCGGCATGGTGTAGATCGCGCGCACAGGGCGGGTCGCGCACAGCTTCTCGAGGGCGTCGAGATCCGGCCCGTCGGTGGTTGTGGGTATGGGCTCCAGGTCGAGATGAAAGGCGTGCGCGAGCACCTTGAAACCCGGGTATGTGAGGGCGTCGACCGCGACGACGTCGCCGGCGTTGAGTGCGGCCATGACGGTGATGGCCAGGCCGTGCTGCGCACCGTTGACGATGAGGATCTGGTCCGCGTCCGGAGTGATTCCCCGACGCCTCAGGTGCCGTGCGATCGAGGCCCTGTCCTGGGGACGCCCTCGATGAGGTTGGTAGCGCAGCAGCGAGTCGAGTTCGCCGGAGGTGGCCACCTCTCGCAGTGCCTGTCGTAGGAGGTCGGCTTGGCCGGGCAGCGACGGATAGTTGAAGTTCAGGTCGACCGCGTCTGTAGCGACGACTTGCTGATCGATGCCGTGACCGGCGGGAACCGCGATGTCACGTACGAACGTGCCGCGGCCCTGTTCCCGGCTCACCAGGCCCAGCGCTTCCAGCTCGGCGTACACCCGGGTCGCGGTCACCACGGCGATGCCCTCGCGTGCGGCGAGCCCGCGGTGGGTCGGCAACCGCACGCCTGCGGCGAGCCGGCCTGCCTTGATGTCGGATGCGAGTGCGTCGACCAGGAGTTTGTACCGCGAGGCTGCCACGCACCGAATTGTATCCATGACAATTCTTTGACTGTCCTGTACGTGTGCTCTTACCGTCAGGACCCACTCACCGGGAAGGACAGCCGCCGTGCACATCGCCATCCTCACCTTCGAGGGCTACAACGAACTCGACTCCCTGATCGCGCTCGGTGTCCTCAACCGCATCAAGACCGACGACTGGCGCGTCACCATCTCCACCCCCAGCCCCAAGGTGACCTCGATGAACGGGGTCGTCATCGAACAGATGTCCACCCTTGAGGAGGCGTGCGCCGCCGACGCCGTCATCGTCGGCAGTGGCATCGCCACCCGCGAGGTCGTCGAAGACCGGGCGATCATGAACACCTTGCGCGGCCTGGACCCTTCGCGCCAACTGATCGCGGCGCAGTGCTCCGGTGCGCTCGTGCTGGCCAAGCTCGGCCTGCTCGACGGCATCCCCGCCTGCACCGACCTGACCACCAAGCCCTGGGTCGTCGCCGCCGGCGTCGAGGTGCTCAACCAGCCTTTCTACGCGAGGGACAACATCGCCACCGCCGGCGGCTGCCTCGCCTCGCACTACCTCGCCGCCTGGATCATCGCCCGCCTCGAGGGCAACGACGCCGCCGAGAGCGCACTGCACTATGTCGCCCCGGTCGGTGAAAAGGAGGAATACATCGAGCGCGCGTGGCGCAACATCACCCCCTACCTGCCCGCCCCCGCACCGGCACTCGCCTGAAACGACCAGTGGCAAGCAGCGGCAGCTCTGCCAGCGATGCCGCACCAGGGTGAGGACGAGTTAGGGGGCGGGCACGAGGGCGGCAGCGTTCGAATCGTTCATGAGCTGTGGCAGCACCGGCTGCCGGTGCTCAGTGGTGGTACGCGGCTGTCGCGATCTCGGCGAAGGACCGGATCAACGGGTTGGCGTCACCTTCGTTCCACACCGCCACCACTCGGCTCGGCGCCATGTCGACCAACGGCACCACGGTCAGCTCCGCGGGCAGGTCGTGTCCGAGCGGGGCCAGGCCGACCGTGCCGTTCCACAGCACGGCCTGAAGGCATTCCTGGACGGCGCGCACCACGGGGCCCTCGCGCGGCCTGCCGCCGTTCCAGTACGACTGCCAACTGGGGTCGGTTCCCTGCGGGAACTGAAACCAGCGGCGGTCGCTCAGCTCTGCCAGCCGCAACCGTTCGCAGCGGGCCAGCGGATCATCGGCGCGCAGAACCACGCCGACCGGATCTGCGCGCAGCGTACGCACCGTCAGGGCGGTCTCGTCGAAAGGCGCTCGGGTCAAGGCGACGTCGACCAGTCCGGCACGCAACCCGCACGTCGGGTCGGTCAGATCGGTGTCGCGGATGCGGATGTCGATGCCGGGATGGCGCCGACGGTAGGCGTCGGCCAGCCTGGTCACCCCCGGGTCGGTGCCGTCGCCCAGGAGGCCGACGGTGAGGGTCGTGGCGCCGGCCGCGGCGCACACGCGTACACGGACGCGGTCGGCATGGTCGAGCAGCGCCCGCGCCTCGTCGAGCAGCACCGTGCCCACCGGTGTGAGCGCGACACCGGCAGGCGAGCGGGTGAACAGCAGGGCCCCGACTTCGGCCTCCAACTGCTTGATCGCCCGGCTCAGCGGGGGCTGGCTCATGTGCAGTCGGGTGGCGGCCCGGCCGAAGTGAAGTTCCTCGGCGACCGCCACGAAGTAGCGCAAGGTCCGTAGCTCCACGCTGCAACGATACCCGTCAGGTATCGGCACCGCGGGATAGGTCTTGGACACTGACAAGGCCCGGGCGGTGCACTCGTGAGCATGACCGAAGAAGCCAAGACCACCCCTTCCGACCGGCGGGGCCGCGGCGCCGTTCGCCTTTCGGTGTCCGGGCCCCTCGGGCGACGGGCCGGGCCCTCTCCAGGGTTCTTCCGGCAATCGACGCAATCGACTGGGCCCCGCGAACCGGTGGCCCATGAACGCGAACTATGAACATCGCCTATTGGATCGTCGCGGGACTTCTCGCCCTCTTCTACTTCTACGCGGGCGCGATGAAGGCGGTCCGCAGCGGCGATCAACTCCGACCGATGATGGCCTGGGTCGACCGCGTACCAATGCCCGTCGTCAGGACGCTGGGTGCGGTCGAAATGCTCGGCGCGACCGGACTGATCCTGCCGCCGCTTACCGGCATCGCTGCCTCGCTGGCGCCGGCCGCGGCCACCGGCTTCCTGCTCCTTCAGATCTGTGCGGTCGCCGTCCACCTGACCGGCGACGACCGCCGGATCACACTCAACCTCGGGCTCATGGCCACCGCCGCCGCGACCATCTGGCTGGCCAGCGGGCTGTGATCGAGCACCGTTCACGACCGGTGGATGCGCCTGCCGGCAAACCAATGAAGACGACGAAAGGGAAAAAGTAGGATAGTGTCCACCGTTTTGGATCTTCTCGACCCCGGCGCCCTCATGGATCCTCATCCGATCTGCCGGGAATGGCACGGCCAGGGGCCGGTGATCTGGGACTCCACCATCGAAGCGTGGCTGGTGTCCCGGACTGCTTTCGGTCCCGGCGGGCGTCCGCGGCGGTCGGCCTGCGACCCATGAACGGTGCGGCCACGCCGTACGGGGCCCTTCGGCGGACCGGCCTCGTACGGCGCACAGTGGGCGGGACAGCCCGCTCAGTTCCTGGTCAGCCGGTGTAGGTGGCCGCCAGTACACCCCACGTGCTCGGACCCACGATCCCGTCGGCATCGAGGCGGTACTGCTTCTGGAAGACGCGCACGTAGTAGTCAGTCCGGGCACCGAACAGCCCGTCGACGAAACCAGACTTCTCCGACTCGGCCACGACATACCTGACCAGCACAACCTGGATGGCCCTGACGCAAACCCCCGAGTCGCCGCGGGCAAAGTTACGGGCCGGGATCTCATTGCCGTTCGGGGCGATGCGGCTGCCCACCTGGGCGATGCAGGTGTCGAAGTTGTACTCGGTCGCGTCGGCCGACGGAGTGGCCACCAGCAGCGCGGCCGAGGCGAGGGCCAGGGCGGCGGTGGCCTTCAGCGGGCGGTACGGACGACGTATGGACATGTGATCCCCCATGCACAGTAGTAGAGTTGAAGCGAATGCCATTCATGATCACATAAGAAGGTTCCCTGCGGGAGCTGAGGTAGACAGCCGTGGCTCGTCACCCAAGGTGATCGGTCAGAGCCAAGGACGAAGAACGCCCTCGCTTCTTCAGGCGCGGCGGCCGGCAACTCGCGTGGAACTCCAACTGCCGCTCGCCGACGAGCGCCGCCGCCATGCCTCGGGCATTGCGCAGCACCCGCACTCGATCAAGCAGGTCTTGGCACAGCCGGCCCAGCGCCACAACGGATGGCTCCCCCTGCTCGGACGGCATGACCTAATCTGTCGGAGGCGATGTGACAAGGGGGAACCGTGCAACCACTTGTTCCGGGAGATCCTGCATGGGTGGGGGGCTACCGCCTTCTCGGGCGGTTGGGTGAAGGCGGCATGGGGCGGGTCTATCTGGGTCGCGCGAAGGGCGGCAGGGCTATCGCGGTCAAGGTAGTTCAGCGCGAGTACGCTCAACTCCCCGAGTTCCGAGCTCGTTTCGCCCGTGAGGCCGAGGCTGCCCGGCAAGTCGACAGCGCCTGGACCGCGCCGGTGCTGGAGGCCGACACAGATGCCGCTGTGCCCTGGGTGGCCACGGCATATGTGCCGGGCCCGGATCTGCACACTGTGGTGACCGAGCTGGTTGGTCCTCTGCCCGAGCCGACGGTGACAGCTCTTGGGAATGGCCTGGCGCAGGCTTTGCGTGACATCCATGCGGCGGGGCTCATTCACCGTGACTTGAAGCCCTCCAACATTCTCGTCACCGTCGATGGCCCGAGCGTCATAGATTTCGGCATCGCTCGCGCCTTTGAGACGCTGGCGGATGAAAAACTGACGCGTACCGGGGCGGTGGTCGGTTCACCAGCGTTCATGTCTCCGGAACAGGTTCGCGGGCACAGGCTGACGCCTGCCTCCGACGTGTTTTCCTGGGGCTCTGTCATGGCATTTGCCGCCACCGGCCGTTCTCCATTCGGCACCTCTGACGGCGGGCTGCACGCCTTACTGTTTCGTGTTGCAGAGGAAGAGCCGAACCTGTCCGGGTTGCCCTCACCCATCCGCAGCCTGGTGGCATCGTGTCTGGCAAAGGACCCAGAGGACCGTCCTGCTGTAGGGGAACTCATCGCGCACACGGAACCAACCGCGGATCCCTGGCTTCCTGCATCCCTCCTCGCACACCTGGGACGCGAGATCGCCCGCGTTCTCCACACGGACGTCCCGAGTGGAGAACTGCAGAACAATGAAGCGCCGACCGGACGCAGTAAGACGGTCACTCCGGCAGATACGCCAACCGCGACTGCCACCCTCCCGGCTGTCCCCGCACGACGACCGCTACCACCGTCCCCCTCCGTCCCTGAGAAGTCCCGACAACGCTTCTGGGACACCTCAAGGCGGCGGAAACACCTTTACGTTTGGGTACTGGCCGCCGCCCTGACTGCGGCAGTCGTACCTGTCGTGACGTTTTTGGACGGCCTCGGAAGGCCGAGTTCGCCTTTCGCCGGCTCCTGGGAGTTGAACCAGCCGGTACTGGGCGGAACCTACCGACGACTTGAGATCAGCTCCGACAGCACGCCCGGCGGCTCACCCGTTCGCGTGCTGTTCACCAATTCGCGGGGGAACGTACTGTGCAAGGCGACAGCTCCCGTTCTTGAAAGCAGCAGCAAACGTCTGGCACTAGGGAAAGAGAAGATCACCGAGACGGTGCCTGCGCGCGCGGAGCGTGAGTGCGTAGCCGGACGCGGAGAGTCCTACACGGCGGAACGGCAAGGCAGTGTCCTCCGGCGAGAATCCACATCCACGAAAGACGACAGTGACACCGCCCTGGTCAAGGCAGCCGGCGGCAGCCGACCCATTGGTGCGGCCTTCCTGGGAAACTGGTCCGGATCCGACACGTCGTGGGACTCGTCCTACCAATGGGCCACGGTTGCCGTCCACCAAGGAGAGGTAGGTTCGATTACCGTGTCTTTCGTTCTCTCCGGAGGGGGCGACGGGAAGGCGTGCAAGGGTGAGTCCCCCCTCCTCAGCGCAAAGGATGACTCCCTCCGGCTCGGTCCCGCCGACTTCTCATCCTCTTCGGCACTCGGCTGCTCACCCGTAGGCCTGACCTCGAGCGGATCCTCTGACGAACTCACCTTGCTTCTCAGCGGCAACGCGACCATCACTCTGCATCGGACTTCCTGAACATTTCGCGCGCCGGCTTTCCGTTCGAGCCGGGCGCTGATGCCGATGCCGGCCGCCCCCCCCTGAGGGCGCGAAGGATCTTCTGGCACCAACTGCTGGTACAGCTACCTCAGCTCGTCCGGTGCCAGCACTCAACAATTCCCACCACAGCCTGGCAGCCTACCGACCCTGCCCATTGCGATGGCTTCCAAGTGATTTGGTTCGCTTATCGAACGTTTCATGGAGATCTTGGTGACCAAACACGATCCCCAGCCAATCGACCCGCTGGGGAAGTGGCTTCTGCCGCAAGGTAGACCAGTTGTACGCCGGTTTCCTTGCGAGAGTTCCTCCTGCGCACAGCGCCTTGTACGGGTCGGTAAGGGGTTCGGGCGGGGCGCGGCGCACGACCACGTCGTAGGTTCCGATCAGCAGCTCGCTCCCGTCGCGACCGGACCAGGCGGCTCGCGCCGATCGAGTTGCGGCGGACACCCCCGGGGGGTCGGCCGGTGGCGGGATTCCACAGCCGCGCCGTCCCGTCGTCCGTGCCGGTAACCAACGCCTTGCCATCGGGGCTGAGGGCAACGGCGTTGACGGTACGACGGCACCAACTGGCGGGCGACGTTCCGTTCCGGGCCACGCCGGCGGGCAGCGTGGCCGACGTCGTCGCCCGCTGTCGAGACGTGGTCAGGCGAGCGCGCGACGTTCTCGAGGGGGTGCACCGATCTGGGCACACCGGTCGCCCGACCGCGGCAAGACCGTCCATATGTCACGTCATACGAACGGCCGCCGCTTGGCGCCGCCGCCGCTTCCGTTCAGCGGGATCAGAGTTTCCAGATGGGCACCCCTGACCCAGGAACCCAACAGATCGCGGTGCAGGGCGACGATGTCCTGGCGCAGCGCCAGACCCAGCGCGGCTTTCGTGAACGCGCGGGAGGTGGTGACGAACAAGGCGACATCCGCACCGTGTTCGAGACGGGCGGTGCCGACGAACTTCTGCATGTCTTGGGAGGACACGCTCCGGTGCGGCGCATACTTCTTGCACTGGATGACCAGCTTGCGCCCGTCGGCCAGGTAGCCGATGGCATCCGCGCCCAGGTCACCGCTCTTGCCGCTGACGACGACCTCCGTGCAGCCGTCCCGCCGGCAGAGATCGGCGATGTACAACTCGAACTCCTGCCACGACAGCGCGTCGACCTCGGCCATCGACAACTCCCGCGCTCTGGCCTCCTCCTGCACCCGCCACGCGCGGTCCTGACCGACCGCGCGACGGTGCGCCCTCAACAGTGCCCAGCCTGCTCCCAGCACCACGCCGATGGCGAGCATGGCCACCAGGACAGGCCACACTGCTGACCAGTGCCCGGCCACCCACGCCACGGCGAGCACCGCCGTCGCCGCGGCCCAGCCCAGCAACTGCCTGCGCGTCCGCTTCTTCGAGCGCCGGCGCCGTCGACGTGCTGCCGCCATCACTCCCCAAGCCCCTGATCCGTAGCGTGCACCGACGGGTGTCGCCCGACGCCGAGTTCGCGGGCTCATCGGCTGGCCTGTGTAACGCCGCTCGCAAGCTGCCCCACGATGTTCAGGATCCCCGGGCCCGCCGGAGTGGGCGCGATGAGAACACCCAGCGCCAGGACGATGACGACGGTCAGCTTCTCGTCGAAACGGCTGCGGGCCTCCGTACGCCGCCGCAACCGCCACACGACGATGACTGCCAGCAGTACCGCCACGTCAATGGTCAGCAACGGTCCAGACCTCCCCCACCGACAGGCCACCACTGCCCGGGGACAGCACGACGCCGCCCCAGCCTTCTTGTCTAGCCGCGCCTGAGCGATGTTGAAGACGGGTTACCTGCGAATGGCACAAAGCCATCGGAACTGGCCGAATACCGCGGAGCAGATCGGTCGGCGACTGCACGATGCCGTACAGCTCGACTGCCAGGCAAGAAACGAGACCGGCCGGACGGGCAGGACTGACCCGGTTGAGGGCAGCGACGGCGGGTTCCTCTGCCGTAGCAGAGGAACCCATCACAAACACGGGCAGGTGTCCGCATGTTGCGTGCACGCAGAGGCGCACCGCTGTGGGGCACCATGGGCGTCCAGCCATCCATGCACCGGACGTCGTTGAGGGCCGGAAGGGACTCGGGGTGCCGGGCGACTCGAGCCCCGAAGCTGCCGTCGACTGACACCGAGGTCACGACGTCTCATCGCGGCCTTCGCGTTGGGCGATGACTGCTGCGAGATCGATTCGGATCGCCCTCGTGAGGGGGTCGTCCTCGCCCAACGCCCGAACGCAGTCGGCGAGCGTCTGCTCGTACAGGGAAATGGCATGCTCCAAGTCGCCCGCCTCCCTGTGGGACCGGGCGAGGTTCCCCTGGGTGGCGAGAGTCCCGGGGTGATCAGGGCCCTGCACGCGCACCATGTGCTCTACCAGCTCGGCGTAGGCACCTGTCGCCCCGGCTGCGTCCCCTGCCCACGCCCGCACGCCGGCGAGGTCGTTCAAGGTTGTGAGAGTGTCGGGGTGATCGGTACCCAAGAACCGCTTCTGGACGGCCAGCATCCTGGCGTAGGCATCCACGGCCTCGGCTGCGTCCTCCTGCATCCGGGCTAAGCTGGCCCGGATCGTGAGAGTGTAGGGGTGATCCACGCCCAACATCCGCGTCACGCGCTTCAGCAGGTCACGGCCAGTCTCCATGGCCCCGACGTCGTCCCCTGCTTCCCCCCTTTTCGCGGCAAGCTTGGCCTGAGTGGAAAGAGTGTGAGGGTGATCGGCGCCCAGCACCCGGGTCTGGTCGGCCAGCAGTGCGGCGTAGGCTTCCGCGGCCCCAGCCGCATCTCCCATAGCCTCCCGCCAGACGGCGAGGTTGTTCCGGGTGGTGAGGATGTCGGGGTGGTCAGGGCCCTGTACGCGTAGCCTGTGCGCCAGTAGGTCGGCGTAGGCTTCCGCGGCCCCGACCGCATCCCCTGCCCGGCCTCGCCAGTGGGCGAGATCGCGCCGGGCGGTCAGGATGTCGGGGTGGTCAGGGCCCTGTACGCGTAGCCTGTGCGCCAGTAGGTCGGCGTAGGCTTCCGCGGCCCCGACCGCATCCCCTGCCCGGCCTCGCCAGTGGGCAGCGAGGTCCCGGCTGTGAAAGGTGTCCGAGGACTCAGGGCCATTTACCCGCACACGATGTTCCCACAGGTCGGCGTAGGTTCCCGCGGCCCCGGCCGCATCCCCCGCCTGCCCCTGCCAACGGGCGAGATTGGACCTGGCTTTGAGGAAGTGGGGATGATCGGTGTCCAGCACCCGCTTCATGTGCTCCAGTAGGTCGGCGTAGGCTTCCGCGGCGCCGACCGCATCCCCCGCCCGGCCTCGCCATCGGGCGAGGTTGTTCCGGGTGGTGAGGGTGTGTGAGTGATCAGCGCCCACTACCCGGATCATGTGCTCCAACAATTCGGCATAGGCCGTCGCGGCTCCAGCCGCATCCCCTGCCTCTCCCCGCCACCGGGCGAGGTCGGCCCGGGTGATGAGGGTGTCAGGATGATCGGCCCCCAGCACCCGAGTCTGCTCGGCCAGCAGCTCGGCATAGGCTTCCGCGGCCCCAACTGCGTTCCCCGCCTTCCCTCGCCGTCGGGCGAGCCTGGCCCGGGTGCTGAGGGTGTCAGGGTGATCGGCCCCCAGCACCCGGATCTGGTCGGCCAGCAGCTCGTGGTAGAGCTGCGTGGCAGCCAAGCCGTGATCGTGCTCCAGCATGGCGGCGAGGCCCGCCCGGGTGGCGAGAGTGTCGGGGTGGTCGGCACCCAGCACCCGGATCCGGTCGGCCAGCAGCTCGCGATAGACGTGTTGGCCCCCGGCCGGACTCCATTCCCCCCACACCCGGGCGAGGTCGGCCCGGGTGGCGAGAGTGTCGGGGTGGTCGGCACCCAGCACCCGGGTCTGGTCGGCCACCAGGTCGGCGTAAGCTTTCCCGGTCGTACCCTCCGCTTCCCCTTCCCAGCGGACAAGATGGCGCCGGGCGGTGAGGGTGGCGGGGTGATCAGCGCCGAACTGTTGTAGTACGGCCTCAGTGACGTGGCGGAAGTGGTCATGGGCCGCGGTGGCTTGGCCTGTCTCGCCGAGGCTGGTGCCCATCCGGTACAGCACCGTATGCACGTCCGACTGGTACAGGACCGACCCTGCATGGTGGGCCAGGGCTTGTGCGTTGGCGCGGAGGGTCTGGGCGAAGGCGGTATCGCGTTCGGTGGTCGGCCAGGCGAAGACGAGAGCGTCGGCGGCAGCCAGGGCGGTCCGGTCGTGCTGATGGGGAGTCAGGGCATCCCGGGTGGCGCGCTGGATGAGCTGGTGCACGCGGACGGCCTGCTGAGGGCTGTCGGGGCTGTGGTCGACCAGACTGAGCCGGCGCAGGGCCATCAGGGCGCGCCTCGCGTCCTGAGGGGAGACTGCGACCGGTCCGTCGCTGGGCTCCGCGCCAGTTGAGGTGCGGTGTGCGAGGCACGCCAGCGCGGGCTGGCTGGTCAGGACATCCAGCGGGATGCCGTTGGCGTTGAGGAAGGCGGTGAGCTGGAGCATGGGGCGGGCCAGGCCGACGGGGCGCAGCGTGTCGGCGCGCTCGATGGACAGTGACCAGGCGGCGGCCAGGGGCAGGGTCTGCTCGTCGGGCAGGACGTCGGGGGCGGCGTCGATGAGTTTCTTGGTGCGGTCGGCCAGCAGTTCCCGGTAGGCAACCACGGTCTCGCCGGAGTCGACGATGTAGGCGGCGGCCTGGGCGAGGGCGAGCGGCAAGTGGCCCAGGTCTTCGGCGAGGGCGGCGAGTAGATCGACGTTCTCGGGACGATGGTGGTCGGCCAGCGCGGCGGTGAGGTAGGCGAGGGACTCTTCGGGGGTGAACAGGCCGACCTCGATCAGTCGGCGTCCGTGGCCGGAGAGGGCGCCGTCCTTGCGGCGGGTGGTGACCAGAGTGCGGCCCTGTGGGCTGACCGGCGGCCACAGTCCGTTCAGATCGGCCGGGTCGGTGACGTCGTCGAAGACGACCAGCCACCGCAAGGGTTGTTCCTGTGGTTTGGGCTGCAACCGGGCCAGGAAGGTCTGCGCCGCCTGCTGTGGATACTTCGGGTCGGCACCGCAAACCTCAATGCCGGCCTGTGCGCAACCCGAGGCGGCCGCAGTGGCGTTGTCGGCCGTGATCCACACCAACAGGTCCACCTCATCGCTCTGCCAGGCACTGCGGGCATAGTGGGCGGCCAGCTGGGTCTTCCCCACCCCGCCCATACCTGTCAGCACCCCGGCCGCAGAGCCGACGACGGTGGTCCCGCCTCCGGTCAGGGTCGCAGCCAGCCGTTCGGCCTCGGCCCGGGTCTGGAAGCAGTTGGCCTGTGGCGGGATCCTCCCGACCTGATACGGCAGCGCGGCCGGACCCTGCCCGAAGAAGTTGTTCTGAATGCCTTTGCCGAGCACCGGCCCGTGGAAGGTGCTGTGCCGAGAATCGATGTAGTCACCGTCGCCGCTACCGGGGCGGTCCTCGGTAGTACTCACCTCGACCTGCCACCGTGATCGTGCGCGGTGCCCTGGCCCGCAACCGGCCCATGGAGCGTACTGTGCCGGAAGTCGACGTGGTCCCCCGCCCCGGCTTCCGCTGCCGGTTCCCTGCCCGGCAGTCCCTCCACGAGCTGATCAAGCGCCGCAGCGAACTGCTCATCCCACTCAACGGCGTCCTCCAACGAGCCCGTCAGTCGGCGCCGTGAACGCTCCGTGAGCTCTTGCCACCCCGTCTCGGTTTCCTCTTCAGCCCGTTGCAGTGCCGGGTCCTGATCGAGTTTGCGGCGGACCAGACCGACCAGGTCGTGCACCCGGTCCATCCCCGCGTCCAGCCCCCGGCCGACCTCGGCGTCCGCCCGCCCCGCTACCCGGTGGCCCTTACCCACCAGCCACGCACACGCGTACCCGACTGGAATCTCCACGCCCGTCATCACGCCCCCGGCCCGTCTCCAGTGACAGCAGGTCCGACCGTACCTGCACTGTACGGACCGGGACCCCCCTCACGATCGAACGGTCAAACCCGAAACCGCAACGATCGCAACCCGGTGACACCTGCGAAACCGGAGTGTCCCGAGTCCGGTGGAGTCACATCACTTGGTTTACAGCGCAACACCTACGGCCCCGAACGGCGCTGACAAAGCGGAGTGGGAGGCCACGGCAAGTTCCAGGAGCGGCTGCGGGCGCACCGGCCGGAACCGCGCCCTGATGTTCGACCTGGCCGACAGCCGGAGTTCGCCGCGGCCCCGGTTGACCGGACGGTGTTGGATGCGAGTACCGCCGCCTCACTCGAGCTGCTGCCTCCGCGAGGGGCCCGTGCACACTCGATACTGCGGCCGGCCCGGGAGGTACTGGGCTTGTTCCTGTCGGCTGAGACCCCGGTGGAGAGCATGGCAGATCCGGTCGATCACTCCGGTCGGGCTGGGTACGGTCAGCTTCCACAACTGGATCGTCCCGTCTCCGCTGCCTGCGGCCAGCGTGCGCTGGTCGCTGCTCATGGCCATTGAACTCACTTGCAGCCGACGCCCCCTCAGCGTGTCGCGGACGGTGAGGGTGGATACATCCCACAGGCGCACCGTTCCGTCGTCGTGGCCGACGGCGAGGGTGCGGCCGTCGGCGCTCAGTGCGACCGATGCGGCGTTGTCGGTGAGGAGTGCGCGACTGCGGCCGGTGGCCACGTCCCAGAGCCTGATGGTTCCGGATGCGTCGGCGGATGCAAGCGTGTGCCCGTCACCGCTGAAAGCGAGTGCCGCTACGACGCCCGTATGCCCGGTGAGGACCGCACGGCGCTTGCCGGTGGCCACGTCCCACAGTCGTACGGTCGCACCGGTGTCGCCTGTGGCAAGGACGCGGCCGTCGGGATCCAGGGCCGCCGTCACAAGAGCGACGGATCGCGAGTGGCTCTGAACCGTCGTTCGGAGCATGTGGTCGGTCGCGTCCCAGACTTGCACGGTGCGGCCGTCGGCGTCGGTCAAGGCGGCTATCACATGACCGTCCGGGGGCAGGCTCACTGATGTGGCCAGGGCGCTGGAGACGACGGTGCGGGTGCCGTGGGTCCGTTGGCCGGCCGTGTCCCACGTGCTGACTCCTCCGGCGGCGTCGCCGGTCTCCAGTGCGCGGCCGTCCGTGGTGAAGACCATGGACGTAGCGGTGTCGGCGGTCTTCCAACTGGCTCGGGCCGCCCCCCGCCGGGTGTCCCACAGGCGGACCGTGCGGTCGCGGCTTCCGGTGGCCAGCACGGTTCCGTCAGGGCTGAACGAAACAGAGGTCACGCCGCCAGTGTGTCCTTTGAGGACTGCACGGCTTTCGCCGGTGGTCACGTCGTACAGCCGTGCTGTGTCGTCTGCACTGCCCGTGGCCAGCAGGCGCCCGTCGGGGCTGAACCTCACCGCGCGTACCGGACCCTTGTGACCGGTGAAGCGTGCGTGCAACGAGCCCGTCCCCGTGTCCGAGAGCTGCACATCACCCAGCTCATCGCCCGCTGCCAGCAGTTTGCCGTTCGGGCTGAAGGCAATCGACACCGGGGCACCAGGGCGCGTGAACCGGATGGTCCGGGTCGTCCCTCTGGACAGGTCACGCACCCGGATCACACCGTCGGAGCCGCCGGCCGCGAGCAGGCGGCCGTCCGGGCTGTAGGCAATCATCGTTGCCGTGTCGGTGAAACCGAGCAACGTGGCCCGGAGCGCGCCGGTGGCGACGTGCCTCAACCTGACTGTGCCGTCAGAGGAGGCAACGGCCACGGTGCGGCCGTCGGGGCTGAACGCCACCGGTCCCGTCTCGGCGTGATCCGTGACCGTCCAGACCTTCCTGCGCGTCGGGTTGCTCAAGCGCAGCGTTCCTCCGGTGTGTCCCGCAACCAGAAGGTGCCCGGCCTTGCCGTAGGCGATCGTTCTCACTCCGCGGGCGCGTGTGCGCAAAGGCGTACGCGCCGTACCCGTTCCCGTGTCCCACCGCAGAATCGTGCCGTCCGAGCCGCCGGCGGCCACGGTACGGCCATCAGGGCTGAAGGCCACCGCCTCGACGGGGCCGGCGTCTCCGGTCAAGCGCTGCCGCACCGGGAGCGCTGCCGCCGCGTAGAGACTCGAGGTGGCCTCGGCCGTAGGGCTGATCCGGTACGCCTGGACGGCCAGGAGCGAGGCGAGGTCGGGGTCGTAGCCCAGCAGAGCGGCCGACCGCGCGGCCAACTGCCGTGACAGGGCTGCCTTCTGCGCAGCGACGGCCTGCTGTCGCCGGTGTTCACTGATCCGGGTCTGGCTCCATGCGATCGCGCCTGCGGTCATCGCGACGACGAGCAGGACGGACAGCGCGGCGATGAGCTGGCGTCGGCGGCGGGTCGTTCGCACAGCCGCGCGTCGTTCCCGTTCACGAGCGGTGATGCTGCCGGTGAGGAAGTTCCGCTCCAAGCGGGTCAGCTCTTCGACGGTGTCAGGGTCTCTGAAGGCTTCCTCTGCGGCGGCGAGCCGCACCCCGCGGTACAGGGCTCCCGGGTCGCGGTCGAGGGCCTTCCATTCGCTCGCGGCTTCGGTGAGCTGACGGTGCAGGCGCAAGCGTGCGCGGGCGCCGTCGATCCACTCGTGCAGCCGGGGCCAGCCCGTGATCAGTGCCTCGTGGGCGAGATCCACGGTGCCGTCGGCGAGGGTGAGCAGCCGGGCGTTGGCCAGACGTTCCAGGACGAGGGCGATGTCGTGCCGGGAGGCGGCGCCGACGTCGAGTTCGCTGCGGTCGACGGGGCGCCCGGTGTCCTGGGAGTCCTCGCCGGGGACGATCAGCCGCAGCAGGATCAGCCGGGCCAGCTCGGCGTGGCCGGGAGAGAGCTTGGTGTAGACCTCCTCGGCGCTCTGCGCGATCGCACCGTGCACGCCGCCCGCCGCTTCGTACGCCTGCATGGTCAGCGCCCTGCCGCGGCGCCGCCGCCAGGTCTCCCGCAGGGCGTGTGAGAGCAGCGGCAGGCCGCCTGGCGTGCCGTGCACCTCCTCCACCAGGCGAGCGGTCAGGCCGCGCTCGACGATCAGTCCGGTCGTCTGTGCGGGCCTGACGACGGCTTCGCGCAACTCGGCCGGGCTCATGGGGCCCACCAGCAGGTTGGCCTCCCGCAGAGCCACGGCGAGGTCGCCGTGCTCGGCACAGCGTCCGTAGAAGTCGGCGCGTACGGCGATGACGACGCGCAGCCTGCTGTCCGGGTGCCGGGCAGCGAGCAGGGCGTCGATGAAGGCGGTGCGCTCGTGCGGGTCGCGGCCGAGGGTGAAGACCTCCTCGAACTGGTCCACGACGAGGACGGTGTCGCCGTCGGCGTCCTTGGGCTGCAATGCCTCCGCGTGAGTGCGCAGGGGGTGATCGCCCGGGGTGAGGATGCGGATCGCCGCCAGGGATGGGCCCTCGGCGCGTAGTTTGGGGATCAGCCCGGCCCGCAGCAGCGACGACTTACCGCTGCCGGACGGGCCGACGACCGCCACGAAGCGCCGGCGCAGCACCAGTTCCTGTGCATCGGCCACCAACTGGTCCCGCCCGAAGAAGCGCTCGTGGTCGTCGGGTTCGAAGCGAACCAGCCCGAGGTAGGGGGACTCGGTGACACCGTCTTCGCGGTCTCGGACCGCCGACTCCTCGGCGGTCTCGTGCCAGCGCCGCTCCCACTCCTCCACATCGCCGTCGCAGGCCCGGGCATAGGCCAGGGCGAGGTCCAGTGACGGCAGTTGCTCACCGGCGGCGGCCTGGGAGAGCGCGCTCACCGAGTAATGGGCTCGGCGCGCCATCTCCCGGTATGTCAGACCGCCCGCTTCCTGGCGCAGCTTGCGCAGCTCATACGCGAACCGCTGCACCGGCCCCGCACCTGGGTCCACCGGCCTCTCACGACGCCCCACCGGCCTGATTCCCCTCATGCCCCTGGCAATCACCGCGACGCAGAGTCACCCGCGTCCCGATCACGCTAGGAGCCGGTCGCATGCCCGACAAGTACCGAATCAGCCCGGCCGGAGGGGCGGAACCGGCACAGCCGTGATTGTTCACTGTGGCGGAGGGGGGCTGCTGAACAACGGTGCGGGCGGTGAACTCGATGACGCACAGCACGGACCGAGCTACAGCCGGCCCGACCGCATCCGCCACGGAAATCGCCGGACGGGGGCAGCGAGCACGCGCCTACAGGGCGCAGTGCTCACTTCGGTAGCGGCGGCGGCAGTCATACCCGGCCGTAGTTCTGTCCGTGGCTTCCTGTGCTGACCGCTCCACCCGTGATGAGACAGGGGAACACCTTGCGGAAGCTCAAGATCGTATCGCTGGCGGCATCCGCCTTGCTGGCCGGAAGCGGCATGGCCGCCGCGACGGCAGGACCGGCCGCGGCCTCGGACGCGCCTGCCGCCGCAGCCCGAACCGCCTCCGGCCCTCGCATCATGGCAGCGCCGTCCGACTGTCCGAAGTACTACTTCTGTGGCTACAAGTACGCGAACTACACGACGCTGGCGTTCAAGTTCAAGGACTGCTACCTGCAAGAAATCCCGGACGGCCTGAACAGCGGCGGCTCCTGGTACAACAACCAGTCCAACGGCACCAAGGCGAAGATGTACGACAAGAACAGGCACCTCATCTACACCACCCCCGGCGCGCCCTACGGCGACCCCAACGGCAACTGGGCCCCGGTCTGGTACGTCGACGCCTGCTGAGTGCCCGCGTCTGAGACCTGCACGAGAAGGGACCGGTTGATCGAACCGATCGGGTGAGTGGGAAGCGTGGCTCGGGCCGGGGCTGCTTCCCCGCGGGGCACCGATCCGGCGGTTCCGTATTTTTGCAGGCTGAGCGTCACCAGTGGTCCGCCGGTACTCCCGGCGGACCACTGCTGTTCCGTACGGTCGGTCCGCCGGCAACCGCTCACCCGGATCACCCGACTCGGCACCGGCGACAGGCGAACGTCCGCAACTTCGGTTCCGTCACCTGGGCTTGCGGCCCGAGCACGGTCATGCCGCAGCGATCCGCCGCCTTGTCCTCCAGGCCCCGGCTCCGCTGCTCCCTCACCGACGATGAACGCTCGACTCCTACGCGCCGAAACATGGGGAAGCCAAGGCCTGTTCCGTGGCCGGCGGGAACAGCCGGTCCAATCGGCACTGTTGCACCAGTCGGGGGAACAACGCCTGCCGGCGATTGGGACCGAGGCGTTTCACAACAGGAGGACTTCTTCATGAATGACCGGCCCTTGACGCTCATGGCGGTGCACGCACACCCCGATGACGAGGCCACCGGAACGGGAGGTGTCCTCGCGCGGTACGCGGCGGAGGGCATCCGCACGGTCCTTGTGACGTGCACCGACGGCGGTTGCGGTGACGGACCGGGGGGTGTCAAGCCGGGCGATCCCGGGCACGATCCGGCAGCCGTCGCCTCGATACGGCGTCGCGAACTCGAGGCTAGCTGCGACATTTTGAAGATCAGTCATCTGGAGATGCTGGGCTACGCCGACTCCGGGATGATGGGCTGGCCGACCAACGACGCCCCCGGATCCTTCTGGCGGACTCCCGTGGAGGAGGGCGCTGCCCGACTCGCCGAACTCATGCGCCGCTACCAGCCCGATGTGGTCGTCACCTACGACGAGAACGGCTTCTACGGCCACCCCGACCACATCCAGGCGAACCGCATCACGATGGCGGCGCTGACGATGACCGAGCCGACCCCGAAGGTGTACTGGACGACGGCGCCGCGCTCGATGATGCAGCGGTTCGGGCAGGCCATGCGCGAGTCCGGTGCGGACTGGCAGGAGCCGGATCCCGCCGAGGCCGCCGCGATGGCCGAGATCGGACTGCCCGACGAGGAGATCACCACCTGGGTGGACACCAGCGCGTTCGGCGGCCAGAAGTTCGATGCGCTGGCCGCACACGCCAGCCAGGGCGAGAACATCTTCTTCCTCAAAATGGGCCAGACCAAATTCACCGAGTTGATGGGCGTCGAGACCTTCGTACGTGTCCAGGACACCACCGGCGCGGCCGTGCCCGAGAACGACCTCTTCGCCGGGCTGCGCTGATCCGCCCGCCTCATGGGCCTGAGAAAGCTCAGGCCCATGAGGCTCGACGTCTGTCCTGCCGCCCTCTTCATCGCCCGGGACGAATCCGATTCCTCGTGTTCAGCCGGGCCACGATGGACAACGGCCGTCAGTGGGGGGACGGCTGCGGATGCGTGTGGGCCTCGCCGAGGGCGGCGGCGATCGCGGCGAGGAGTTCGATGACCGGCCCGTCGTCGCGGATCGCGGCACGCAATCGGCTCTCCCCCGCATGCCCCGCGGCCAGTTCACGCTGACGGCGGGTGTGGAGGCCGTCGAGGTAGAGGGACATCTCCTCCAGGGCATCGGCGAGGGCGTCGAGGTGGCGGACGGCCTGTCCGGCGGAGCCGGTGAGCGCCGCCGGCGCATGGTCGGCGTAGAGGGCCAGCGCGGGGATGCG
This sequence comes from Streptomyces musisoli, assembly GCF_016741855.1. GTDB lineage: Bacteria > Actinomycetota > Actinomycetes > Streptomycetales > Streptomycetaceae > Streptomyces > Streptomyces musisoli. Next base: position 38,442 of record NZ_JAERRH010000015.1, read on the forward strand.
GGCCGTGCAGGGTGTGCGGTGCGTGGTCAGCGCCGCGCTCAGCACGATGAGCCTCTCCAGCGTCTGCAACAGCCGGACCGCATCGTCGAGCGCGGCCGGGTCGTGGCCCGGCTCGCGGTGCGCGTTCCGGCAGGCGGTATGGGCCTGGGCGAGTGCCTCTTCGGCCGCGCGGCGGGCGCCTGCCGTATCCGGTCGCACGCTCCGGCCGGGCAGCAGACCGAGGACGGTGTCCAGGTAGGCGGTGGTGCCGGCGACCGCGCGGGCGGTGTGCGTGGCAAGACGTGCATGTTCCCAGCTCGGCCACAACAGGCGACTGCCGAGCAGGGCCGCACCCGTACCCAGCACGGTCATGGCAATCCGCACGGCCGCGTCCGACCAGTCACCCGGGTGGGACACATCACCGATCAGCAGAACCAAAGGGGTACCGAAAACGACCCAGAAGGCGTAATTGACCGGCCGCAAGGCGAAGCCCGCGGTGATCAGCGCGAAAAGGATCAGGCTCAGGGTGGTCGGCTCGTGCACGACGGCGACCAGCAGGGCCGCGCAGCCGCCGCCGACGACGTTGCCGATCACCCGTTGGGCGACGCGTTCGCGGGTGGCCGCGTACTGCGGGCGCAGCACTCGCAGGACGGCCAGGGTCGCCCACTCGCCGTGCGACAACGCGACCGCCTGCGTCAGCAGGAAAACCGCGCTGCTGACCGTGGTGGTGCGCAAGGCGTGCCGGACGGTGCCCGCCGGAAGGGCCGCAACGGTGCGGATACCGGGTATGCCACGCCAGAGGGCTGCCCAGCGGGACGCCGACTCGGTGGGCGGCGCGGCGGCGGATGCGGGGGGCTGCGCAGGGTGAGTGGCGGCGGGTGCGGGGGCCGGTGCGGGAAGCCGGATGGCCGCCAGCTCGGCAAGGGCGCGGGCGTCCTGCTGAGCTGCTGTGATGGCGGTGGTGATACGGGCCAGCAGGCGGCGCTGCCGGCCGGCGCGCGCCGAGTCGGCGTAGGCCTGGGTGCCGGCGGCGACCTGCGCGCGCATCCGGTCACAGGCGGCCTCCAGAGCGGCCAGCGCAGTTTCCAGCTCACCACTGGCACCACCGCCCGTATCACCAGCACCGCCACCGGTATCACCAGCACCGCCACCCACACCCCCGGCACCGCCACCCGTACCGCCGGCACCGCCACCCGTACCGCCAGCACCGCCACCCGTATCACCAGCACCGCCACGGGTACCGCCACCCGTATCACCGGCACCGCCTCCCGCACCCCCGGCACCGCCGCCCTCGCCGCCCACACCGCCCCCACCGCCCGCACCGCCGGTGCCCGTTGTGGGGCGGCGGGTGAGGGTGTCCGCCAAGCGCAGGAGGTGCTGCCCGGCGCTGCGGATGGCCGTGGTGCAAGGCGTGCGGACGGCGGCGGGGGGTGGGCCGGTCGCGGCCAGCGCGATGGCGAGGTCGGCCAGAGTGGCGGCACGCTCCACGAGCGGGTCGGCCAGGGCCGCCAGGCGCTCGCTGCCCCGCGGGCCACGGAGTTCACGTGCGGCTTCCTCGGCCCTGCGCAACGCGGCGGCGGGATGCGCGCGGGCGGTGCCGACCGCGAACACACCGGCGGAAGAGGCCGCGAGGACGCTCAAGGACCGGCCGATGAGACGGTAGGGCTGGGCGAGCACAGCGAGCACGTCCCGCACTCGGGCAGGAGGTGTCAGCACCGCGGTCGCGGCGGCGTACCACAGGCCTCCCAGCAGGACCAGCACGCTCGTCTGGGGCCGGGCCCCGTCGGCGGCGGCACCGCCCGCGGCGACCAGCAGCGCGGTGGCGGGCATCGTGCCCAGTCGCTCCAGCACCGGGTGGATGCGTGAGCCCGCCGCCGCAAGGAAGACCAGCACTGCGAGCAGGACCAGTGTGAGGGGGAACAGCGCGGCCGTGGCCGCTCCCGCGGCGAACACGGCGGCGTCGGCAACGGCAGCGACCAGCAGACCACGGGTACGCGGCCGGCGGGCACCGCCCTTGTTGGTGAACGCCGCGAGATAGGCACCCATGGCCGCCCAAGCCCCCGCCGCCGCCTCACCCGCGGCGACCCCGGCCAGCAGCAGGGCACTGATCGCAACCCCGTTGCCCAGCCCCGCCACCACAGCCGGCCGGCTACCCGGCGCAGGAGCGAACAATGCCGACAGTCCGGCCCCGCACCCACCTCCGACGCGCCCCATCACGCGCCTCCGAGGCGGCCCCTACCCACCGCCTGCCCCCTCACCGCAACCCTGGACCCGGCGCCCCCGCGGACTCCCGATCTCCATACCGTCATCGTCCCCCACGCCGGGCAGCCAGGCCTGTCACCGCCTCCCGGCACGACCAGGCACCACACACGTCGGAAACTCTGACCGGGGCTGTCCCGCAGTCGTCGCCCAGCAGCCGTTTGCCCGGCGGGCCGGACTCCTCCGTGCCGCCTACCGCACAGTCCCCCGCTCTCTCCCCCAGTCGTCCGATCGGCCGGACCGTGCAGCGTGTCCAGACTGGCAATAGATCCACCGCCCCCCACCACCACAGCACGGAAGAACCACAGATCATGACCACTCAGTACGCTCCCGCCCCTGGCCGAGACGGTTTCATGATTCAGCAGATAGCCGACCGTTTCGAGGTCTACGACCCCCGCGGAGAGTTCCTCGGGGAATACCTGGTCCGAGGTGCGGCGGAAAAGCGGGTGGCCGTCCTGGCACAGCACGCCGAACGCACCGCCCGACACAGGCGGTGAACAACCAGCCACCAGCAGAGGAGTCCATCCGACCTCGTCACCCCCACACACAGCACCCCGCACAGCAGACCGCATGGCGTCCGTGCCCCTTGATGGCACGCTGGCGCCCATCGGTCAGGACAACGCCCGCCCTCCGCCACGCTCCGGCCCTGAAATCAGGTGGACGGCTCAGTCTCCAGACCAGCCCCAAAAGTAGATCTCCTGCGGCGTCCCATGGACGTCGTGCAGTATCGCGCAACGGCCATACCCGCGCTCACCGGCGAGATCCTGAATCGCCGGGACGTGTGCACGCGTCAGCCGTTCCGTGCCCGTAACCCTCCGGGCCTCTTCCGCGGTCACCGGCTGAACCGCACAGATCTCGGGCTCCTCGTCTTCCCGTTGGACGTGGAAGACATCGAGAATCGAGTGGGTCCCGGAGTGCTGCGTCCACTCGTCGGCCCACAGCTCTTGCAGGCTCAGAGGCCGCGGTCGGCGCTCCTCCTCAGGAAGCCAGTCACCGCCTCGCACCCAGTAGTAGTCACCGGCGAGGAACACCCGCTGCCGCAACTCCTCGAGCGCGGCATCGGTGTCCTCCTGGTACGGCACGTAGTAGTCCCAGGCCGAAGCGCCCATCCCGAACCCCCTCGGAGTCAGCTGCCCACGCAGAACCACGTCACGAAAAACGCTAGCGGTCACCTCTGACAGACCATGGAGACCGAACGACAGACCCCCTCATCGACTGCTGTGACTGCTGTCCCCCGAACACCCACCGCGACCGGTCGTCCGATTCCGTCACACCAGGCCGATTCCGTCACACCAGTCCGCAGCGGTGAGCGGCACGCTGATCGCGCGACAGATCCAAGCCGACCAGGCCCGCGGCGCGTCACAACCGGAACCGTCCCCACACACAGACTCCGGGAAATCCGGGCGGCCCCCACGGGAGCAGGCAGGCCGAAGGACGCAGAGGGACGACGGGCAGCAGGCGAGCCGACGGAAACAGCCGGGTCGACGGGACCGAGGGAACAGGCGGGCCGGGCGGGTCTGCCGCCGCATCTCACCCCGAGGGTCAACATGCGCGCTGCGGTGGGCTGTTCTAGCGTCGAAGACAGGAGGGGCCATCCTGCCGAGCCGACAGGCGCCGGGATCCGGACCACGATGGAGCACCGGCTGCTCCGCTGCTCGGCACGCCGAACACACCACGTCCCCACCCCGCAGAGCAGGTGCTTTTCATGCGTACGCCGGCCCGTTTCCTCGGTGTCCTCACCGGGATCACCCTCGTCCTCGGCGGCGCGGCCCTGATCGCCCCCGCCGCCCAAGCAGACATCCCGGCCTGCACCAACATGGTCCAGCAGACAGGCGTCACCGTCTCCGACACCGTCACAGCCGCATGCACCAAGGGTGTGCACAACGACCTACGCGGCTGCGTGACCGCCCTGACCGAGGCCGGCGTTCCGGGCGGCGCCGCGACCGGCGCCTGCCGGATGGCAGCCAACCCCCCGTGAGGAGCCACCCCGACTGAAAATCCCCGCGGACAGCCGACCATCAGGGGCGAGACGGCAGTCATGGGCAAGAGCCCCTCGTCACCGCTCCCGGGCGAACACAACCCGCCACCAGCCATGGACGCCCCCTCTGCCCGCCGATTCCCGGCCACCTCACGCCTCACGCCGCCCGCCGGCAGTGAGTCGGCCTCACGGCACGCACCACTCCAGGCCCCGGCAGCCACCTCTCGCACCGGTCACTCGGAGCGCTTTCCCGAGGCAGGAGGTCCGGCCGCGGCCTACTCCACCAGGCAGCACGCAGCCAGCCGCGGCAGCCGGCGCGCCATCTCCCCCTCGCCATCGAAGTCGAAGGCCCAGGCAGGATCCAACTGCGGATACCGGATGGTGAAAGCGTCTGCGGGCAGCTGATCACGGTCGCCTGCACATGGGCGTCCCAGGCGATGCCCAGCACTCCCTCATCCTCCAAAACGAGGCCGCCGGCCGCTGAGGCCCGCACGACGGGCAGCTCCGAGGGCATCACAACACACCCGCAGCAGCGCCCGCCCGCCCCCACACCCCCACAAACGCCCGGCCCCCATCCCACCCCGCTGCTACCCGACGGCAGCGCACACAACGGGCCACCACCAGCACCCCGTCACACAAAACCGGCACCCCGCGCGGACTGCCCCGCACGGAATGCCGGCCCTGCCTTCAACCCTCAGCCCTGGGTACCACCCTGCGTGTTCCCACTCCCGCCACCCTGAGTACCGCCCTGCGTGTTGCCACTACCCCCACCCTGAGTGCCGCCCTGCGTGTTGCCACTACCCCCACCCTGAGTGCCGCCCTGCGTGTTGCCGTTACCCCCGCCCTGGGTACCACCCTGCGTGTTCCCACTCCCGCCACCCTGGGTACCACCCTGCGTGTTCCCACTCCCGCCACCCTGGGTACCACCCTGCGTGTTCCCACTCCCGCCACCCTGAGTGCCACCCTGCGTGTTGCCGCTACCCCCACCCTGAGTACCGCCCTGGGTGTTGCCGCTCTTCGGCGTGTTCTTCGACGAGGCGCTGTCCTTGGAGTAGGCGTGCCCTGAGCTGTCGCGGTGGGAGCTGTTGTGCTCAGAGCTGTCATGCCTGCGAGAGCTGTCCCGGTAGGAGCTGCCCTGATGGTGCTGGTGGTTGCTGGAATGCACGGTCATGTGGTGCTGCGCCATCGGCGCCGCCTCCGCACTGGCCACGCCGAAACCTCCGGCGGCCAGAGCGGCGATGCAGGAAATACCGGCGATACGGGCAGCGTGACGTCGGGCGTTGAACATGAGAAAACCTCGTGGATTATCCGGGCCTGTAGGGGAATCGCAGTTCCTGTGAACGAAACCTGCTCATTCATTTCAGCCCCTACGACGGCCCCCGCGTCTCCTCCGTCCGGTGGACCAACAGGCTGACCCACCCATCCACCGCCTCGGCACATCGCGGCGATGCCGGGACGGGGGACACCCCCACCAGGGATCCGTCACCCGTTCGGGCCGCCGGGCACGGCACAAGAGTGCCTGCGCGTGCGGCCGAGCCGAAGCACGCGAACGCTGGATTACACGGGCTTCGAAACGAGGAGCGAGGTGTCGGTGATCGTAACGGTGGTGTCGATGCCGGAGCTGACCGTCACCCGTACGGATATTGCGGAGGCTCGCACCCGGCTGGCCACGGACCACTTCGTGCTCGTCGACGTCGAACTACCCGAGGAGGCACAGCCCGGAACACCACAGCACGAGACACAGGCACGGACACCCCAGCAAGACCGGATGGAAGGGCAGCGGCAAGCGCCACAGGAAACGGAGTCGCTCGCCGCGCAGCTGGGCCTGGACGCCGCAAGCCTGGACTGGTTCGGCAGAGCGGGTGAGCCGGCGCGGGCCGAGTACCGCAAGGAAGGAACCGGTCTCATCGTGCCCGTGGTCCACGAAGATCAGATCATCCACATCCATGCAGTGGTGACCGAACGTTTCCTGGCCACCACGCACCGCGGCCACGCCTACCTGGCCAGGACCATCACCGACGTACTGCGGCATGAACGGCCCACCGACCCCGTGGCCGTGCTCTTCCTCCTCCTCGGGGAAGCCCTGGGCACCTACCGCCAGGCCGCCGTGCAAGCCCTGCTGGAAACCGAGGAACTCGAAGACGACATGTTCGAAAAACGCAGCCCCGAGCAGGTCTACCGCCTGGCCCAGCTACGACGCCACTCCGCCCTCCTGCACCACTCCCTGCGCCCTTTCCTCGAAGTCACCGACCAAATCCTCACCCGACGGATGACCAGCCCCAACTTTCCCGAGGAGCGACAACGGCTCGCCCGCGAATTCCAGACAAGCGGCCGACTGGTGCTGGCCGACATCGAATCCCTCCAGGAAGCCACCCGTCGCGCATTCGCCAGCTACTCCTCACTCATCGCCGGCGAACAGAACGGCGTGATCAACCGGCTGGCCATCGTGTCCGTCGTCTTCCTGCCCCTGTCATTCCTCACCGGATTCTTCGGCATGAACTTCACGTTCCTGACCGACAAACTGGAAAGCAAAGACGAGTTCTGGCTACTCGCCGTGGGCCTGCAAGTGCTCGTACTCTTCGCCTCCCTCTACATACTCCATCGGACCCGGATCTGGCGCAGCCTACGTGAAAACGAATAACCGAAACCGACCAGACGAGCCCGGCCGGCAGCCCGGAAAGATCCGCATCCCCCTAGCGGAAACGGTCCTTTTTGCGTACGGGTACACCGGATGCAGACCAGACAGCCCCCGGGGACCGGACGGCCCGCCGCGTACCGGCCGCCCTGGCCACTGCCCGCGGCCTAAAATGGTCACCCCGCCGGGTGCAGCAGCCGGCGAGATGACCGCCCCGGCGCAGCCCCGCAACGCCACCGGCTCACGGCCGGACCGCCAACGGGATCCCGGCCCGGCCGCACCAGGCGGCCGCCCGGCGGAAGACGTCCCTCCGTAGGCCCTGGGGCGGCCCGGGGGTATTCCGCTCTGCCCACGTAGCCACGGCCGGGAAGAGGACGACATGACACCTCCGGACGCGTTTCCGCCCTCCGAACACCCCCCTGCCACTCCGGGGAACGCAGCCCAGACACCGGCCCTGCACCTTCAGCGGTCGTTCAAGTGGCAGGCCCTGCTCCGGCTCGCCATCGTCCTCGCCTGCATCACGGACCTGGCGGTGTTCCCGCCGTCCGAACAGCTACCGCTCTCCATCGCGCTGGCCGCCGCCTACACCCTGTGGACCCTGGCCACCCTGTGGGCGGCCTTCACCTCCCGCCCCCCACTGCCCAGCTGGATCTACCCCCTGACCGACCTGACCCTGCTGACCACGCTGATGGCTGTCTCCGGGAACTTCTCCGACCCGAACTGGAGCTCACCGCTGTCAGCCGACATCTTCCTGTTCATCCCCGTCCTCGCCTCCTTCCAGATGCGGCCCGTCCTCACCGCCGTCTCCGGAATCCTCGCTGCCGCCTGCTACGCCCTCGGCACGGGCCTGGGCCACCTCGAGCACCCGTACTGGCACTACACAGCCGTCCACACCCTGTTCATCCTCGTGGTCTGCGCCGGCTGCGTGCTCCTCTCCGACGTCCAGCAGCACCGAGTGCAATCCATACGAGAACTCGCCGAACACCGCCTATGGCTGCTGGACCGCATCATGGCCACGGAGGAAACAGAACAACGGAAAATCGCCGAGACACTCCACGACGGAGCCCTGCAAAACATCCTCGCCGCCCGCCACTTCATCGACGAAGCCGTCACCACCCCCCAGCCAACCGACGCACTCCAGCGCGCCGACGAAGCCCTCACCCAGGCCAGCAGGCAACTCCGTACCTCGGTCCGCACCCTCCACCCCGAGGTTCTCACCACCGGAGGTCTCGTCCCCGCCCTTCAACACCTCACCGAGCAGGCATCCGAACGAGGAAAATTCCACGCGGAAATCCACACCAGCATCACCACCGCCGGCACAGCCGACCGGCCCCTGTTCTGGCTCGCCCGAGAAATACTCGAGAACGTCGTAAAACACGCCCACGCAAAAAACGTCACCGTCACACTGCAACCACACGACCACAATCCGGAAAACATACAGCTCACCATCACCGACGACGGAATCGGCATCCCCCAGAACGCCCTCACCCGAAGCCTTGCCAGCGGACACATCGGCCTCGCCTCCCACCGCGCCCGCATCGAAGGCATCGGAGGCACTTTCACCATAAGAAACAACACCACCGGCGGCACCACCGTCGAAGCCGTCGTACCTCAGACCTGATCCACCCATGCCGGTCCGGCCCTGCTCACCCGAGAGGCCCCGACACTCACTACGCCGGCAACAAGCACCCATCGCGTAAACCGCCGATGACCACACAAGGGCAGCACACCCTTGCAGACGAAAGGTCGGACTGCCGTGACAACGCCGAATCCCGCCCGGATCACCGTGGTCATCGCCGACGATCATCCGCTGTTCCGCGAAGGCATATCACGCGCACTACAGCTCAGCGGAACCATCGACGTCATCGCCGAGGCAGAAAACGGCCGCGATGCCCTCGACATCATCCGCCGAGAACAACCTGACATCGCCGTACTCGACCTCCGCATGCCGGAACTCGACGGCATCGCCGTCCTTCACGCGCTCACCAGAGACAACATTCCCACCCGCGTCCTTCTCCTCTCCGCCTTCACCGAAAGCGCCTCCGTCTACCAGGCCATCGAAGAAGGAGCCGCAGGCTATCTCACCAAAGACACCAAACGCTCCGAGATCATCAGCGCGATCCACACCATCCATCACGGACAAACGGTGGTGCCACCCGACGTCACCACGGGTCTCGCCGAACAAATCCGCAAACGTCGCACCCAGAGCGCCCCGACCCTCACCGCCCGCGAACAACAAGTTCTCCAGGCGATAGCCCGCGGCCTCAGCACACCCCAAATCGCCCAAGAACTCTTCCTCGGTGCCAGCACCGTCAAGACCCACACCCAACACCTCTACGAAAAACTCAACGTCACCGACCGCGCCCAGGCCGTCGCCGAAGCCATGCGACGCGGACTGCTCGAATGACCGCCCTCGCCCGTCCCCGCAGAGGACACCCGAGCACGCCCCCCGCGGGAACATCGACCGCAGGTTTGGTGCGACGTCGCTCTCCAAGGGCCGACCGACGGCCGGTTCACCTGCCGTACAGGTAGAAGCGGGCAGGGACGAAGACCTCGTGACCTGTGAGGAAGCGGACCCGTACCCCCGCCTTGGTCCACGTCGTGGACTTGATGCCAGGGGCCCCCAGGTCCGGGGAGACTTGTACCCAGTGTCCGTAGGACAGGCCGGGGTCCCGGCCGATCACCACCCCGTACGTGTGCCGTCCGGACAGCGTGTGCTTGTGCACCAGCCCCAGGTAGTGCGTCGATTCGTCGTCGTAGGCGACTGACGAGGGCGCCGTGCTCCGGTACGTCACCTCGGTGCGCGGCCACCACAGCACGGTCACCGCGCCGACGGTCAGCACGACACCCACGAGGATGCCCACCGCGAAAGCGCCGATTCTTGCCCTGCGGCTGGTCGGCCGCAGGCTGTGGCCGAGCTGGTCGACAGCGAACGTATCGATGGCACTTCTCCAAAACCGCGGTTGCTCCGCGATGGACGGTCACGGAGCCGGACTTTTCGAGAAGGACGCGGAAGGCGCCCGTTCGGTTGTGGGCCAGGCCGTGAGACGACGAAGTGGGGGCGCCGGGCGAGCCCGCGGCGCGGCTGTGGCGGCAGCCCTGTTCGGGTGACTCAGCGGCCTGCGCCGGCGCCGAAGTGGAAGTCTCACTGCATGAGCAAGACCGCACTGATCGTCATCGACATGATCAACACCTACGAACATCCGGACGCCGAGCTGCTGCTCCCTTCGGCGCGGAGGGTCGTACCGGTGCTGACCGAGCTGCTGCACCGTGCGCGGCAGCACGGAGCCCCGGTCATCTATGTCAACGACAACTTCGGGGAGTGGCGCTCGCACCACGGCGAGCTGCTGGAACACGCTCTGGCCAGTCCCCATGCGGCCCTCGTCGAGCCGCTGTGCCCCGACGCCGACTCCCTTTTCGTGCTCAAGGCCCGGCACTCCATCTTCTACGAGACGCCCCTGGGGTATCTGCTCCAGCAACAGGGGATCGAGCACCTGGTGCTCTGCGGACAGGTGACCGAGCAGTGCGTGCTCTACTCCGCCCTCGATGCCCACATCCGCCACCTGGAAGTGGTCGTCCCCCGGGACGCCGTCGCCCACATCCACCAAGACCTCGCAGAGGCGGCACTGCGCATGATGGAAAGGAACATGGGTGCACGCGTGTGCATGAGCCGGGAACTCTGGACATAGCTCCGGCAGGCGCCGCGACGCGGGAGGGCGCGACCCAGGCGCAGACGTCCGATGGCAGTCGAGCCCTCGGCTGCCTCGCCCTGACGGCACGGAAAACCCCGAGGACTGGCGTGTCGTCGACCACGTTCTCAGTGAGCCGTGGCGGCTGATCGACTGCCTCACCGTGCTGCGCCCAGAGGACGTGAGTGCTGTGCTCGCTGGGCCTGTCTCAGGCCTGGGCGTGGGGGCGTGAGACGACGAGTGTCCTCAGCATGGCGGCGCCCGCGACGACGGCGGCGAGATGCAGGACCGCGGCGACGGCGAGATTCTCCGGCAGGGTCACGTCGGCCGGGTGGACCAGCGCGACCAGCAGCGTGATGGGCAGTTTCCAGCCGCTCCACGCAAACAGCGAGCCCGACCCGAGCCAGCCGAGGCCCAACAGGAGCCGGTGGCGCAGCCCGGCGGGGCGTGCGCGAGCGAGCGTCCAGGTGGCGGCCGCACCGGCGAGCGCCCAGAAGGCGCCCACGCCGGTCAGCACGTATCCGTTGGTGTCCCGCTCGTCCGGGCGTGAGATTCCCAGCGTGCCGCCGACTGCCCAGTACAGCCAGACCAGCCCGACGACGACCGCGACGACGGCCACCCATGACGCCCTCGCAGCTTCGACTGCGCGGCGCCGCTGGGAAGCGGCGCCGGGACGTGGCGCGTCGGCACCGTCGCCGTCCCCGACTCGGCCGAGGAATGCGTGCGGCCAGCGGCGCCGCAGGTAGGCGGGCAAGGCGACGGCAAGTCCCAGCCCCATCCCGACGAAGCTGAACTGGACCAGCGCGGCCTCCCAGCCGGGCATGACGGCCTCGTCGCTCCCACCACCGCCCGAGCCACCGTGGGCGGCGTCCAGCAGGGCGCTGAACACGGCGTACGGAAGGATCGACACCAGGAACCCCGATCCCGTCCAGGCGCAGAACAGCACCAGCCGCCCAGGTATCCGCATACCCCAGGGCCGCACCAGAGCGAGCGCCGTCGCGATCCCGATCCCCGCCATACCGATGGTCACCGTATTGAGCAGCACCCATCCGGTGATGTCGAAACCCTTGCCGATCGGTGCCACGCCGAGAAGCGAGCCCACCACCCACGTCACTTTGATCAGCAGGTACGGCGACAGGGCCAGCGCCGCCCCGTACGCCGCGCCCCGCCCGACTCGATCCCAGCGTTCCACCCCGAAACCACCTTCCCTCCACGGGAATCCAGCCTCGCGCCTCCCTCACGTGCGTACGTCCACCGCTGGGGGTGTTCTCCTCCCCCACCCGACGGATACCGCCCTCGTCATCCAGGCCGACCGGCACTGAGGGGCCGGACAGTGCCGCGACGACGGCCTGGCTGAGGTGGGGAGGCCGGCCGCGCCCGCCGCGTAGTCGTCGTGGCCACCCGTCAGGAGTCGCTCTCCAAGCACGTCCGCAGGCACCGCCGCCCTACGACGTCCGCAGGCACCGCCGCCCTACGACGTCCGCAGGCACCGTCGCCCAACCGAGGTATCCCGCTCGGCAGCCGCAATGGTCCGGCTCGCCCGGACGAAGCACCCCAGGGCGCTCAGTCGGTGCTTCGGGGGAAGAACGTGACCGGTGTGTCACCCGTGTACTGGAACTCGCCGCCGGGCGGGCAGTTCGCGTCCGGGTCGGTGCCGAGCCCGTCACAGTGCTGTGCGCTCAGCCGCATGAAGACCGTGGTGGTGTGGGCCCCGGCGCTGAGCGGGTGCAGCGGGGGCGTGGCGAAGCTGGCGATGCGGACGTTGGCCTCGGAGTCCAGATCCACGCGGCGCAACACCTGTTTCCCGGTGAAGACGTAGCTGCGTTCCTGCGCGGTGCCGATGTCGTTGACGACCCGGATACCGCGGAACTTCGACACGAAGTCGTCCATGGGAGCGCGACGCGCCGGTTTGTAACCAGGGGGGTACACGGCGCCCTTGGCGCTCGCCGCCGTAACCCATGCCGGGAAGGTCCGGACCCACTTCTCGCCCACGAACGCCTCGCGGCACGGGGGCGGACCGATCAGCCGCTGGGGGACGCCCAGGAACTCGTTGAGGTCGACCCCCTCGAACACGCAGGCGTGCTCGGCCGGCGGCTGGGCGGCCCGCGTCGAAAGCGTCTCCTGTGCCTGCGCGGTGCCGCCTGTCAGGGCCGCCGACAGGGCCAGTACGGCGGACACCACGGCGGTGCGCCCACGGGCCCTACGCCGTTGTGATCCGAGGTGTTCCGTGAGCGGGCCCTCGCGCTCATCAGCCGGTGTGAAGGATCCGGAAGCGGTCGGGGGCCGCCGGATCCCGGTCGACGACTTGGACCGGTGTCCATGCCCATTGCCAGACGTTGATGCCCGGCGTACGGGAGAACCGGATCGGTCCGCGCGTGCCCTCGACTTCGACGCGCGGCCATGATTCGGCGGTGCGCGCCCGGTCCAGGCCGTGGGAACGCAGCACAGCGGCGAGGACCGCGATCGTGTCGTATCCCTCGAAGGCGACGAAAGAGGGTGCTTCGGCCAGCCGCTCACGGAGGGCCGTCCCGACCCGTGCTCCGAGTGGGCCGAGGCGCTCGGGCAGGTAGCGCAGGAACGGGATCGAGGCGCCTTCGTCGCCCAGCAGCGTCGCCCATTCGGTGAACTCCGGTTGCCCGGCCGGAGCACCGATCATGGTCTCGGCGAGCCGCCGGTCGCTGCGGACCGCCCTGACGATCGGCACCGCCGGCTCCGGATGGCCGACCAGGAGAAGGAGGGCTGTCGCGCGATGGCCGGCGAGTTCGTCACACACGTCCGTGGGGGCCAGCGCGCGCATGTCGAGTTCCAGGACGGTGCCGCCGCGCGGGGCGAGGTGGTCCCGCAGAATGCGTGTCCCGGCTGCCCAGTAGACACTCGGCTCGGTCGCCACGGCGATCCGCCTGTCTCCCGCGCCGAGGAGGAAGTCGGCGTAGATCCGCCAGCCGTGGGACTGCGCCGGAGCGAGCCTCGCGACCCACTCCGTGGGCTGCTCGGTGAGCCCGTCGAGAACCGCCGACGAGCAGAGGAACGGCAGGCCGAGGGCGTCCGCCCTGGCGGCAGCGGCGCGAGCGACGACGCTGTGGTACTCACCCGCCAGGGCCGCCACGCCGAGGCCGGCCAATTCGTCCACGGCCGCCACGGCCCGCTGTGGATCGGCCGCGGTGTCCCGGACCACCAACTCCAGTGGTCTTCCGAGGATCCCGCCGGCGTCGTTGACCTCGCGAGCGGCCAGCTCGAGGCCGGCGAGCAGGTGTCGGCCCGCCTCGGCCCAGCCGGGCCGCGTCAGCGGAACGAGAGCGCCGATCCGGACGGATGAACCGCCGGCCCGCTCCGAAACAGGCGGGGATGACGGCGTACTCATGCGGCGGTGTCCCCCGCGTGCCGATCCCGTCCCGGCCTGCCGTGAGCGCAGAACGGCAAGGGCCGGTAGTACGCGTTCATCTCATCCCGCCGCGGCGGGCGCACCTGGGTGATCATGCCGGACATTGCATCCACGGCAATTGCCGGCAGGCAACCGGTTATCGGATCGCCGAGTCATGAAGACCGTATGAGTCCGCCGGTCGGCCGTCAGTCGGCCGCGTCCCTCGGACTATTTTGTTCAGGATGATGCTGCCCTTCCCGCTCGAAGCAGCGTGTGGCCAGGGGCCGGCCCTCGGGGAACGCCATGCTTGCCCCCACCCGCGCTTCCGGCGGTCGTGCGCGGCCGCTACCACGGCTGGGCCGGAGACCCGTCGGTCTCCAGCCCCCAACGCGTCAGTTGCCGCGCGCCGTCCGTGTCCCCCGCCTGCTCCCGCAACTGGGCCAGCCACGCCAGGGCGCGGGTGTCTCCGATGTCGGCGGCCCGCAGGTACAGCCGTCGCGCTCCGCGATCGTCCCCGGCCTGGATGCGCAGCCGTGCGAGCCCCAGCAGGGCCCGGTTCTGCCCGGCGTCGGCGGCCCGCAGGGCGAACCGTTCCGCTCCGTCCGCGTCCCCGGCCCGCACGCGCCACTCCACCAAGTGGGCCACGGCCCGGTTGTCACCGGCCTCGGCGGAGCGCAGGGCGATTCGTTCGGCGCCCTCCCCGTCCCCGGCCCGCTCCCGCAGCTCGGCCAGCTCCGACGTCAGGTCCCGGGAGGCTCCGGCCTCGACGGTTCGTACGGTGAGCTGTTCCGCGCCTTCCTTGTCCCCGGCCCGTTCCTGCCGGTGTGCCAGCCAGGCCAGGGCCTGGGTGTTACCGGCGTCGGCGGCCTGTTCGTACAACGGCTCCCCGCCCCGGACGTCCCCGGCCTTCTCGCGTGCCTGCGCCACCTCCGTCAGGGCCCAGGCGTGTCCGGCCTCGGCGGCCCGCAGGGCGAACCCCTGCGCCCCGTCGAGGTCCCCGGCCCGGATCCGCAGCTGTGCCAGGCGCGCCAGGGCCCTGGTGTCTCCGGCCTCGGCGGCCCCCTGGTACATCCGCTGCGCGCCGCGGGCGTCCCCGGCCCGGAGGCGCGCCTCCGCCAACTCCACGAAATCCCTGCGCGGCCCGGCGTATTCGTGGTCGAAGCCCAGCAGGGCGAGCCGTTCCGCCCGCTTGGTGTCCCCGGCCCGTTCGCACACCTCCGCCAGCCACTGCGCGGCCCGCTTGTCCCCGGCTCCGACGGCGCGCACGGCGAGCCGTTCCGCGCCCTCCACGTCCCCGGCCTTCTCGCGCAGCATCGCCCTGCGTACCAGCGCGTAGGTGTCTCCGGCATCGGCGGCACGCGCGTACAGCGGTTCCGCGCCCCGGATGTCGCCGGCATCCTCGCGTGCTTGCGCCACTTCCGTGAGGGCGCGGACGTTGCCGGTGTCGATGGCCCAGCGGCAGAGCCGTTCCACATCCTCCGTGTCTCCGGCCCGCGCGTATCGATCCACCAGCGGCACCAGGGCCTTGGGGTCTCCGTTGTCGACGGCCCGCAGGTACAGGCGTTCGGCGCCCTGCGTGTCGCCGGCTTCCTCGCGCCGCGCCGCCAGATAGGCCAGTATCGGCATGTGGCTGAGGGGTTTGGCCGCCCGTAGGGCGAATGCCGCCGCTCCCTCGATGTCGCCCGCCCGCTCGCACTGCTCCGCCAGCCACGACAGCGCCTGTTCGTTGCCGGCCTCGGCGGCCAGCACGTAGAGCCGCCGCGCGCCGCGGTCGTCCCCGGCCTGCTCGCGCAACTCTGCCACGCTCACCAGGGGCCGGGTGTGCGTCGTGGTGTTCCCGGCCTCGGTGGCCCGCAGGGCGAAGGGCTCCGCCCCCTCGGCGTCCCCGGCCTCGATGCGGGACTCCGCCAGCCAGACCAGGGCGCCGATGTCCCCCGCGTCGGCGGCCAGCAGGTACAGCCGCAGCTCCCCTTCCGCGTCCCCGGACCGCTTGCGCTGCCGCGCCAGTTGGGTGAGGGCCTGGGTGTTCCCGGTGCCGGCCACGCGCAGCGCGAACCGTTCCGCGCCGTCGGTGTCCCCGGCCTTCTCGCACAGCCACGCCAGACGGTTCAGGGCCCGGGTGTCCCCGGCGTCGGCTGCCCGCAGCGCGAACGGCTGCGCGCCCCGGACGTCCCCGGCCTGGATACGCAGCCAGGCCAGTTGATTCAGCGCCCGGGTGTCCCCGGCGTCGGCGGCTCGCAGGTAGAGACCGGCCGCCACACGGTAACGGCCGCGGAAACGGGCTGCGTCCGCGAGAGCGTCGAGGTCCGTCGCGTCGGCCGCGTACTCGCGGGCGGCAGACCAGAAGGACTCGGGCGGGACGGTGTGGCGGCGGGCCGAGCGGGCGTGGTGGTCGAGGTAGTCGCTGAGGCGGTAGACGCCCGGGAGGGCACCCATGCCGTCGGGGTTGGCCACGGGTTCCAGCGCCGAGGCCACGCCCCTGACCTTCTCGCGGGCGTAGGCGAGGGCATGGGTGAACCAGGTGTCGGGCGCGGTGGCGCGCTGCTCCTCGGTCAGGTAGGCGGGGGCGGCGGCTTCGAGGAGCGCAGCCGGCAGGGGTGAGCTGTGGCCCAGGCGGCGGGCGTCCATGGCCGCGGTGATGACGGCGTGCCCGTACGGGCCGTGGGGTTCGCCGGGCTGCTGGTAGTGGTCGACGAGTTGCGGGCCGGCCGCGAGGGTCTGGGTGATCCTGCCACCCGTGCTGGACGCCATGGCCGCGGCCAGTGACGGATCGCGTTGTACCCGCGGGTCGTCGAGGGAGTCGGCGGGGAAGGCGGCCGGGACGTCGACCACTACGGCCTGGTCGAGCAGGGCCCGGGCGTTGGGGTGTGCCTCGGTGTCCTGTCCGGGTCGGGGTGTGGCGGTGAGGGCGCGATGGTACTCGGGCCACAGCGTGCCCAGGAGTACGACCGGGCCGGCTTCCTCCAGGCGGCCGCGCATCGCGGCGGCTGCCTCCTCTCCGGCCAGCGGGTCGGCGAGGTAGTTCTGCGCCTCGTTGAGCCACAGGACGGTGCGCGGTGCGAGGGAGCCGGTTTCGAGCAGGGCGACGAGCCCCGCGCCGGTCTTGGGAAAGACGAGCTGCCAGCCGGACAGACAGCCCTGGACGGCTTCGAACGCGGCACGGGTCTTGCCCGTGCAGGACGCCCCGCGCACGAGCACGAGCAGTGCCTGCTCGGTGTTCGCCGCCGCGAGCAGGTGGTGGCGCAACCGCCGGTCGTGGTCGCGTTCGAGATACTCCGGGAGTACGAACTCCCCCTCGCCGTAGGGCGAGTTGGTGCCACGGATCGCGGGATGGACACCGAGTTGCTCGGCTCTCCAGTCCGGGACCGGCCGAGGGCGGTCGGGGGGAGGGTTGCCGTGGGCACGGGCGAGGTGCACATGGACGCGACCGGCCATGCCGATGGCGATGCCGCCGCCTTCGGCCTGGGCGGTCACGCCTCCCGTGCGCGTCGTGCCGGCAGGTGCCCCTGCCCTGGTGGGCTGCTCGTCGCCCGGTCCGCTCAGCCCTGGTGCGGATCCGGCGGCGAAGGGTGGGTGATGTGCGCACCTCCGTGCACGATCCCGGCCGCGATCGAACCCCCTTCGGCGCGCACGGTCACGGGGCCGTGGACGGCCAGACCTCCCGGCCCGGCCGACACGTCGGCGGTCGGGGCGTGGTGGCTGAGCAGCTCCCGCAACTCCTGTGCCGCGGCAATCAGTTCGGCGTCGGCCAGGTCTTCCAGGCGGGCCTCGATCCGGGCCTGCCAGGCCGCCTCCTGCCGGATGCGCACGCGCTCCGTGTCGCTCGGCCCCGCCGTCTCCAGTTCGCCCGCGGTCCGGTCGAGCCGCTCCAGTTCGGCGTGCTCCCGTTGCGGGTTCCCCCGGCCGAACCAGCGAGCCGCTCCTTCGCGGAACCCGGCCCAGGCCTCCGTGCCCGCGGCCTGCACCACCGCGGTGCCTCCCGCCGCGGCCAGCGCGGTCAGTGCCTCAGGCAGCATCCTCGCCCACCCTCCTGAGCTGTCCGATCAGCCCCGGGACATTCCCGTGTCACCGAGGCCCTGCACGCTTCACTTCATCAGACACGAGCCTCTGCTGCCTTCGGTTCGGAGAATCCAGGTCGCATACGGTGGACGGAGTCCGTGGGGAGTCACGCTCGGGGGGCCTGGAGCCCTGCGGCTCGGGGGGCCCAGCTACATCGCGGGGTCTGGGGCTCGTGAGGCCAGGTAAACGGGGGCCAGGGGTCGGGAGGTCCAGGTACACGGGGGGCGGGGGGCCAAGGTGTCGGGAAGGCCAAGCACACGGGGGCCAGGGGGTCGGCAAGTCCAGGTACACGGGGGGCCAGGTGCACGG
Source organism: Streptomyces musisoli (assembly GCF_016741855.1). Lineage (GTDB taxonomy): Bacteria > Actinomycetota > Actinomycetes > Streptomycetales > Streptomycetaceae > Streptomyces > Streptomyces musisoli. Next base: position 56,711 of record NZ_JAERRH010000015.1, read on the forward strand.
AAGTCCTGGGGCCCGGGACTGCCCCTCTCATGGCCGAAGCGGCGGGGGCACCGCGACTGCGTACGCGGCGGTGCCGGCCCCTGTCGCCGCCGGTACGGGACCGTGGTCAGACCGCTACGAGGCCCGCAACGGGACCATCCGGGCCGCCCTCACCCTCCGCCCGGCCTCCGAAGCGCGAGGGCGGACGCCCATCGCCGGAGCCGGCGTCCTGCGACCGATGTGGAACATCGGAAACCGAACCCCGACCGGCGAACCGGCTCTCGACGTCGCCGGGCTCTGGGTCGAACTCGCGCCCTCCCTGGAGTCCGGGGGCCGAGCCTCGGTTTCGACTTGCTCCGCTCGATCCCTCGCAGTGGCGGCACCTTCGGCCCGGCCAAGTGATCAGGCATCCTCTCGCACTGAGCTGTCGCGGACGCACACCGCGAGGGCCGCGACGTCGTCGTTCAGTCCACCGCCACTGTGGTGGAGGAGATCCCGGTGGAGCGTGTCGAGCAGTGCCCTCGGCCCAGCCGACGCCTGGCGACGCATCCAGTCCTGGAGGGCGAAGAACTCACCGTCGCTGTTGCGGCTCTCGATGACGCCGTCGGTGTAGAAGAGCAGCCGGTCACCGGGGGCGCAGACGACGGTGTCGGTCGTGTAGTCGGTGCCGATGAGAGCGGCGAGGTTGAGCATCGGCGATGCGGTGGTGGGGTCGAGGACGTGGAGCTTGCCGTGATGCAGCAGCAGTGGGGGTGGGTGTCCGCAGTTGAGGAGCCTGATGTGGTCGCCCTGGTGCGGGAACTCGGCGAGTACCACGGTGGTGAACTGCTCCAGCAGGTCACCGGTGGGCAGCGTGCAGCTGTGCCGGACGCTGCTGGCATCTAGGCGGCGGACGATGCCCTCCAGGGTCGGCTCGTCGTACGCGGCCTCCCGGAAACAGTTGACCACCGCTGCGGCCGCCCCGACTGCCGGCAGGCCCTTGCCCCGCACATCGCCGATGATCAGTCGTACACCGTACGGCGTGGCGACGGCTTCGTAGAAGTCTCCGCCGATGCGGGCCTGCGCGGCGGCTGCAAGGTACATCGATTCGACCTCGATGCGACCGACCTTGCGGGGCAGTGGACGCAAGAGCACTTTCTGCGCCGCGTCCGCGACGAGGCGTAGCTGCAGGAAGGCCTGTTCCCGCTGGATGCGGACACGGCACGCGTACGCGGCGGCCACGGTGACGGCCGCGATGGCGCCCACGGTGAACCAGGTGCCCAGATCGGGGTAGACAAGGCTGAGCCCGATCATGATCGCTACGCATACCACCCCTAGCAGAATGGTGGGCAACATGGGCCAGACCGATGCCGCGAGGGCAGGTACGGCGGTCAGGAGGCGGCTGAAAGCGATCTTTCTGGGAGTGGAGAACGCCAGGCTCGTGATGACCACAGTCAAGATCACTGGTGAGAGCAGGGCGAGACTCCACCGCCTACGGAACGGACCACGAGGCCACATCCACCCAGTCCAGGGCACGAAAGACAGCATAATGGCATATTCCAGGCATAGTGACTGGGGGCGCGAGTGCAGCCGCCACTTGGCCCACGCCAGGCCCCCGGAGGCGGCATCACGGAGCGGCCCGAAACGGCTGACCAGGGGTCTGTTCCTTGGTCCCGCGCGGTGGGCCGAGCCGGTGCCGCAGGCCGGTACGCCTACTCGCCCGGCGCACTGGTCCGGGATGCCGGTGCGGCCAGCGCGGCCAGGTGCCGCAGCGAGTTGGCGAGGTGCTCGGGGCCGAACGGCGGGAACTGGATGTACTCCCGGATGAACGGCGGCACCGCCGACCAGTCGTAGGTGAGCGTGACCTCGGTCTCGGACGGACCGAGCGGCACCAGGTCGTACCGCCAGATCCAGCCGCCGAACTCCAGACGCCCGTCGCCCTTCTCCTGCCCGGTCAGCCAGCCGATGGCGCGCGGCGGGTCGAGTACCTGGACCTTGTTGGCCACCTGGTACTCACCGTTCGGATGGTTGGCGTGATACATGTCCATCCGGAAGATCTGCCCCACCTCGGTCAGCGGCGCCCGGTCGACGGGTTCCTGAACCCAGCCGGTGCCATCGATCGCGGAATGGGCCGCCGGGTCCGCCAGCACCGCGAACACCCTCTCGGCGGGCACCTCGACGGTCAGGGTTGCGCTCACGTTCTCCAGGTCCATGGTGTGCACGCTCCTCGTGTCATCTCTTCTCGGACATCCGCAGGCGCGGAAGGGGGACGTTCCCACCATGCAGACCCCGGGCCGAGGCGGAACTCATCGGTCGCGTGAGCGTGAGCGGAACCCGCACCCCGTGCCACCGTCACCCCGGCCGGATTTTCCATGAACGCTCAACCGGTTGCCCGCGCGCCGCCCGCGTCGGCTCAAGTTCAGCTCAAAGCGGCGGCATCACCCCTGGCGGCTGGCGCAGACTGCCGGGCAGGACCACGTCAACCAGGGGAACAGGCATGAAGAATGTGCTCGCACGAGCCACGCTTCACATTCGGGACATCGTCTCCGGCCGTCAGCGCCTCAAGAAGTACAGTCACCCGGAGGCACACCGCCACCACCACAACCGCGACACCGGCCTCGCCCGTCACTACATCCCAACGGCGCCGCAGGTGCCCATGAACGGACCCGGCGGCATGTAGGAGCCGGCGGCATGTAGGACCCGGCCACGCGCGCCGACGTGTCACCTCAAGGCGGGCGGCACCTCACGGCACGGAGCGTTCAGTACCAGGCCGCTTCGACCACGGCAGAGCCCGCCGACGCGACCCGCCCGTGCTCCGGCCCGCCGCCGCCCTGGCCCCCACCGCATCCCCGGCACCGCCCCGACCAGTCGGGGCATCGCATCCTCAACACCGATCCGACCGGCCGGGTCCTGGAGACAGGGCCCGGCCGAGCCGTGCGCACGCAACTACTTTTGCCTCACGAAAGTACATGCAAGAATGAGGGGGAACTCGGCGACCGAAAGACGGGGGCGTTCATGTCGAGCAGCGAGTACTACGCATCAGTCAGGGCCCAGGGCGATCTGCGGGCCGCGGAGCGGGCCAGGCTGACGGCCAACACGCCGCCTCCCCTGCCCGCGTGGTGGGCACCCATGGCGGGCATCACGCATGGACTCGGGATGGCCCTGGTCGCCGGGCCACTCCTGTACGAGGCGGACGGCGGCGCCCGCAGGCTCGCGCTGCTGCTCGTCACGCTCGCCGCGCTGGCCGCCTTCCCGGTCATGTGCGCGGTCCGGGTGATCCGGATGCGGGTCCGCTCCTGGCCACCGCGTGGCACCCGCAAGCAGCGCATGCTCCTCGAAGGCCTCCCGGTGGTCGCCTACGGAGTCGCCGCACTCGCGTTCCTCGCGTTCGGACAGAGCGTGGGCGCCGTCGCCCTGGGAGTTCTCGGCGGAGGCTCCCTGTGGTGGCGGGAAAGCCGTAAGAACGCCCTGTGCGCCGAAGCCCAGGCGGCGCTGAGGGCAACCGGGAGGGCGGAATGACCCCAGCCGAGCCACCGGCGCTGGACCAGGTCATCCACCATCCGACGCGGCTGACCACGATGGCCTTCCTCGCCGGCTGCGCCGAGGCCGAATTCTCCGCGGTCCGCGAGTACTGCCAGGTCTCCGACGCGAGCGTCAGCCGCATCGCGACCGCCTTGGAGGAGGCCGGTTATCTCAAGATCCGCAAGGGAGCAGTCGGCCGCCGCCCGCGCACCTGGCTGTCGCTCACCCCGGCCGGCCGCAAGGCGCTCAAGAACCACCTCGCCGCACTTCAGGCCATCGCCGACGCGGCACAGGCAGCGGGCGCGGAGGCGGACCGGTCCGACGACTGAGCCACGATCGGCGGAGCCGGGCGGGCACGCGATCGGCGCTCAGCCACCATCGGGGAAGCCAGGCGGGCCCGCGATCGGCGCTCAGCCGTGGTCGGCGGAGCCAGGCACGGCCGCGGTCGGCGGAGCCCGGCAAAGGCCGCGGTCGGCGAAACCAGGGGGAGCCTCGATCGGCGCAGCGGGGGGCTCGGCCGGGCCGTCACATACCTGCCGGATGTCGCGAGGTTCTCCGCGGTGTCCACCGACCCGGACGCGTCGCGGTGGGCCGACCACGCTCGACTGCTCGGCCGGGGCGAACTCGCCGGCATGTTCAGCTGCCCGGCGACCCCGCCTGCGGACTGGGAGCCGGTCTTCGTCCTCGAAGGCCGCCAGATGATCTGGTCCGGCAGCGGCGGGCCCGAGCACGCTCAGGCCGAGCCCGGCGCCGGCGTGGTCGAACTGGGCGCGGGGAGTGTGCCGGCCTGATGCCGCCGGAGGCCGCCGGCCCGGAGGACCCGCGGAGCGGACCGTGGGCCTCGGCCGTCAACCTTGCGCCTGGGCATCCTGCGCGCGGTCACACATGATCCGCATGAGTTGCTCCGCCTGGCTCTCGGAGCCGGCCTCGTCGCGGACCGGCCCGTAGTGCATCTCGATGACGACGGTTCCGACGCGTGCCCTCGACATGAGGTGCCGGCCGACCTGGCTGGGGTCCGCGAAGTACTCGTCCGCGACCTGGTACGAGGTCGTCGTGCTCTCGTCGCCGAACTTGCGTGCCGGGAAGGGGTGTTCCTTCATGCCTCCGGGGTTCTGCCGCGCCTTGACGATCTCGGCGTAGCCCTCGGCCGCGAGCGTGGTGTCCGGGCAGGCGTACGCCACGAACCGCACTTTGAGATCGTTGTTGCCTGAGCCGCCCGCCGCCTTGTGTTCGGCCCTGCCCTCGTGGCACTTCCCTTCGCCACCCGCGCCCGGCGGTATGGAGGACGCCCACATTCCGGGCAGGTCCGTCAGTCCCGGCATCATCCGCTCGGTCTGGGCCACGCTCAGCGCCCGTGCCGTCACGGTTTGGCCGTCGCCGCCGGACGGTGGGTCGTCGACGACGAGCCGCACGCCCCCGTAGACGATGAGAGCGACGACGATCAGCAGAGCGGCCGTCAGGCTCAGCAGCCCACCCGTGGTGTTCGGCTTGTTGACGGTGACCGGTCCTAGGGAGATCTGACTGCCGCGTATCTTCCCGCCGTTGATGACGACGCTGCCGGTCGTACGGCTCACCGACGTGTTCAGGTGCGCCGCCAGTGTGCTCCGGAGTTCCGGGTCCGCCTGCGTCTCCTCACGGAGAACCGCCTCGGCCTCCCGGCGCGCCTCGGCGTCGCCCGGCGCAGCCTCCAACCCGGCCAGAGCGGCCTGGCCCCGTGACGTGGCTCCCAGACGCTCACGGACGGCCCGTACGACCGCGGCCCCGGCTTCCTGGCCGACGTTGGTCGCCGTTCCCGTCAATGCCGCGGCCAGCACTCCCACAGCCACAGCAGCAAGATCGGTTTCCACGAACCCCCCTGTATCACGTGGCAATCCGGAGACATGTTGTTCCCCCACTCGACGAGGAGCACACCGTTCCGCAAGACGGTCCGGAAACGATCGCCGTGAGCGAGAGCTTCGCTGTCCCGGCCGCCGAGCGTTCGGGGCGGAGCGGGTGTCCGGGCCGTTCGTCGTCCGCCCCATCGGTGAGGCCGCGAAGGGGCGGCCTAGGATCTCGGCATGGCAAAGCGTGCGGTACATCGGAGGGCCCGGAAGATCCTGGGCGAGGAGCCCGTGGCACTGGTGTGGTGCGAGATCCACAGGCCCATCCCCGCACCGCCGAAAGAGGTGCACCGCGCGGCGGGCAAGGGACGGTTGAAGCCGGGGCACCATTGGCTGCTGTACGTCGGGGCGGTCGTCTTCTTCTTCGTCGTCGTGCCGATGATGCTGATCGACAAGCTGGGCGCCCGTCTCGGGCCCCGGCCACGGCGGACCCACGGATCGCAGGGGCAGCCGCAGGCTCCACGCACCACCCGCCGCTCCGCGTCCGATCGCGAGCGTGCCCGTGACGGCCGGCAGGATCCGGCCAACGGCGTATTCGACGGCGACTGGCACAAGACCGCGGGACAACTGCTGCTGCGATGGTACGGGCACTCCCCCAACCCCAAACGTCTGGTCGTCCTGGCCCGTGACCGCGTCTGCATCGCCACCTCCCCTCGCCGTCGGCTGTCGCCCACCAAGGCCGACGACTTCCGGACCTTCGCGGAGTTCCCGCTCGACCAGGTCCGCGTCGAAGGGGAAGCGGGCCAGCCGCGCGGTTTCGCCACGTTCAGGCTCTGCTTCGCCGACGGCTCCTGGCTGGAGGTAGGACGGCTCGCCGAACCGGATGACGCCGACCACTTCCTCCGCACGGTCGGCGACTGATCAACACGCTGCCTCGAGCGGGCCCTTTCCCCTGACGTGCCGTGGTGAGGCCGGATACGCGCGGGGGGCCGGGCTGACGCTCCCGATCGGTCTTTTCGACGCCGATCTGAGCGACAGTCCGGCCCTACGAGCCCTGGAGAGGCTTCCCGCCGGTCCACGCACGGGCCCTGCGGTACCTAACCGGCCGCGGGCCCGGCAGCCGCGAAGTCGTACACGTCGAAGTCCGTGAGCGGACGGTATCCGAGGCGCCGGTAAAGGGCGTTGCTGGTGGGGTTGGCCGCGTTCGTGTACAGCACGACCTCCTTGGCGCCCGCGGCGAGCGCGGCGCGGCTGACCTCGACCGTCACGGCGCCCGCGTAGCCTCGGCCACGCAGGTGGGCCGGCGTGTAGACGGGGTCGACGCGCACCTGGCCGGCGACCATCGGGTTCACGCCCGCCATGGAGACGGGCGTGCCGTCCGGGGTTTCCCAGAAGGTATAGCGCTTCTCGGCGAAGCGCGTGCCGGCCCAGGAGGCGGCGTCGATGGTGACGGTCTCCCCCACGTCCGCGGCGAACTCACGGCACCAGCGCATGAGGTGCTCATGGTCCTGCCGGCGGGCGAGGCGGCCGCGGCCCTCCGGGAACGGCTCCGGTGGGGTGAGCGCGGCGAGACGGTACAGGTGGAGCCGAACGCGGAGCGCCGAGGTCGCGCCCGTGTACCGCTGCCAGGCCTCGGTGAAGGCGATGGCGGTGCCGCGGTCGGCGGTGACGGAGGGCAGGGAGTGACCGAGGGCGACCAGGCGGGCTGCCAGGGTGTCGGCCTGCTCGGGAGTGAGGGAGGTGACGCTCAGGCCGCGGGACGGGAAGCGGTGGAAGGTGGCGTGGACCTCGCCGTCCCGCTCCAATCGGCCGAAGACCGGGCCTTGGGTGCCGTATGCGGCCGGCCCTAGTGTGCGGAGCTTCTCGGTCAGGGACAGCGGCGTGGTGTGCAGGGCGGGGCGCGAGCGCAGGAAGTCCCCGGCTCGGGCGAGGAATTCGTCGACGTCTTCCGTGAGGTGCCAGTCATCCGGGCGCATGCTGCATGCTCCCCGATGGACTCGGCTGCGGGAAGACGCATGACCGGAACTGAATGACCGTCAAGCCCGGCCGTGTCGCCGGCCGCTCGCCATGCTGCCGCGGCGGGAAGCCGCTGCCCGCTCCACCGACCGCGGCTCAGTACATACGGCGGCGAGCCCGGAGCCGAGCGCAGCCGCACAGGCGCCGTGGCCGTGGGGCGTGGCGGCGCCCCCGGTGTCGGTGGGCAGGCGGTCGCCTCACTGTCCCGGCAGCAACCAGCCCACGTCCGCCCGCTCCCAGCCGGCCGAGACCAGCGTGTCCGCGGCGCCGGCATCACCCAGCGCCAACGCGGCCGCGGCCGAGACCTCCGCGACGGGGTCATCGGCGGCGAGCGCCCGCAGCAGCACGCCGGCCCTCTCGTCCCGTTCGCCCCGCGCCGCCACGAGCAGAGCGCCTGCCGTGCGTGTGGCGGGATCCTCCTCCTCCATCATGTCGGGGAGTACGTGCCTGATTCCGTCGAGGACTTCACGGGTGACCTCGTGCCAGCGTCCCTCGCCCGCGTCCACCGCCCTGATGATGCGCAGAGCCAGGCCGAGCGCCCGTCGCCGGACATGACAGTGCGGTGCCCCCACTCCCACTGCCGCGCCGATCTGCGTCAGATAAACGAAGGCCAGTGCGGCGGCCGAGCACAGCTCGCTTTCGGGGGCCAGGAGCGTGTCCAGTTCGGCGACGGCGCGCCGGGCGTCGTCGGCGTCCCACGACAGCAGTTCCGCGAGGCGCCGCGGCACGACCTCGGGGTCGGCGTCCGTCGCACAGGCCGCGTCCTCGAAGGAGACCACGCTCAGCATGAGTTCACGGGCCGGCCACAGCGCGTCGGCGTCGAGCCGGACCACGGCGCTTCCGCTCGGGCCGCCTACCGTCAGGCGCAGGTCCGCGTCCAGCCGCACCCCGGTGATGCCGGGTCCGAGGTCGAGGTCGGCGCGTTCACCCGACGCGATGTCCCACAGCGCCACCACCTCGTCGCGCCAGCACGCGGCGAGGACGGTTCCGTCGGCGGTGGCGGTCAGCGCGAGGCCGCTGAGTTTCGGACGCTGACGCGCCACTTCGAGCGGTCCGTCGTCGGAGTCCGGCAGCCACACGTACAGCGTCCCGTTGCGGTGTCCGCTCGCGATCAGCGGTCCCTGGCCAGGAACGTCGAGGCAGGCCAGGGCCGTTGCGGGTCCGGCCTGCGGGTGGGCGGTGACCTGGGCGGCGTCGCCGTCGAGCCGGCGCACCCGCAGGGTGCCGTCCTCGTCGCAGGTGACGGCGAGCGTTCCGGAGACGGTCCAGGAGTCGGTGCCGTCATTCGCCGAGGACCGCTCGGTGCCTGATGCCATGGGTTCCGGAGATGTCGTGAGCACTGTCCAGCGGCCGAACTCGTCGGTGTCACCGGCGGCCAGCGCGATGGGCTTCGGGGCTTCCTGTACGGAACGGGGGGTATGGATCCGGTCGGACCAGTCGAGTCCCATGCGGGCGCCCAGCGTCAGCAGCGCCTCGGTGGTGCGGCCGTACACGATCAACTCGAAGTCGCCGTAGCCGGTGTCGTGGAACACGAGTGCGTCGGGCGCGCCGTAAACGGTGATGTGCTGCCCGAGTTCACGCCATGGCTGGAGGCCCAGCGTGGGCAGTTCTTCCTTCACCCACGCCACGATCCGTTCGGTCTCGTCGCCGCCGTACACCGTCCAGCCGTAGTACGACGGCAGCCGCTGCACGGCGAGTTGCAGGAAGAACTCCGAGAGGGACCCCGCCTGGAGCGCCCACTCCTCCTCGGCGACGGAGACCAGCACCCGCGGGTCCGGCAGTCCTGCCTCGGCCGCCGGATACCCCCACTCGTTGCAGTACTCGTACTCGGCCTTGAACACGCACATCCGGCGGTCGGCGCCGGCGGGCACCAGGGTCGTGTCGTCGGGCAGGCCGCCCGCGACGCCGTAGCCGCCCGGGTCGGGCCGCAGCGTCGGCGGGTACTCGGGGTTCGTCCAGTACAGACGGGGGCTGTGCGTGAAGGAGTTGTACGGCAGCTCCCACCACTCGTCCAGCGCGGACGGGATCGGCAGGCTCAGGTCCACGCTCTCGAACGGGTCGTCGTCGCCCTCGTCGCCCTGCGCCTCGCCCTTGAGCCGGCGCAGGTACTGCCGGTGTTCGCTCTCCGACCAGCGTTGCCACGGGACGGCGTCATCGGGGACCTCGTAGCCCCACTCCTCCTGGAAGCGGCGCAGGAGTTCCCACCGCGGTGCCGTGTCGGCGAGGTGCGCGGCGAACTCGTCCGGAGACATCCGCTCACGGTCATCCCATCGCGGCATCACGCTCCTGAGCCGTTCCGCGAAGCTTCCGTAGTCGATCATCCCGCTCATCGGGGCAGCCTATGGCATGACAGCGGATCGCCTGGCACTGCGTGAGGTGCTCACCGGCCGAGGCGATGTCCTCCGCAAGCGGGAGGACCTTCCCCCGGTCAGAGCTCTGGTTACTTCCGGGGTAATCGACGAGGTGTCCCCGGATGGACGAGAGTTGGCACAGACGCGGTGAAACGCCATCAACGGGGAAGGACTCACTCACCATGCCGTACTTCGAGGGCTCCGACGGGACACGCCTCTTCTACACGGACTGGGGTCAGGGAAAGCCGGTGGTCTTCGTGTCCGGGGCCTGGCTCAGCAGCAGTGCGTGGGAGTTCCAGATGCTCCCGCTGTCCGAAGAGGGCCTGCGTTGCGTCGCGTTCGACAAGCGGGGCCACGGCCGCTCGGACTGGGTCGGCCACGGCTTCGACTACGACACGCTCGCCGATGACCTCGCGGCGCTGCTCGACCACCTCGACCTGCGGGAGGTGACCCTGGTCGCGCACTCCATGGGCGGCGGCGAGGTGATCCGCTACCTGACCAGGCACGGTTACGACCGGGTGAGCCGGGTGGTGCTGCTCTCGGTGACAGCGCCGTTGATGATCTGGACGCCGGACAACCCCGAGGGAGTCCCGCAGGACGCCTTCGACGCCCTGATGGCGGTGCGGACCAAGGACCGCCCGAGGTGGATGGCGCAGAACGCACAGGCGTTCTTCGCGACGCACCTCGGCAACAGCCTCTCCACGGAGCTTGTTGAGTGGACGGTTCAGCGCTGCCTCGACTGCTCGGCCAAGGCCGCCGTCGAGGTGATCAGGACCGGCTGCTGCACGGACCTGCGGGAGGAAGCGGGCGCGCTCCGGGTACCGACCCTGATCATTCACGGCGACGCCGACGCCTCGGCCCCCATCGATCTGTGCGGGCGGCGGATGGCGAAGCTGGTGCCGGACAGTATCTACAAGGAGTACCCGCTCGCCGGACACGGGCTCTTCATCACCCATGCCGAACAACTCAACCAGGACCTGGCCGACTTCATCGAGGGCACCTCGGTCTGAGGACATCCGATTCGTCGCGGGCGCCCGGTCCTGAGGACAGCACCCGCCCGGCCCGCACGTTCCACTGGTGGCCGGTGGCTCCCGCTGCCGGCCCACACGTTCCCCCTGCGACAACCCACCGAGTTGCCGTCGGCGGCGACGGTGCCGTATTGGACCTCGCGAATAACGGCCGGAAATGGCCGACCGGCCATCGGTACGCATGCCACGCAAAAGGCAGTGGGGGCAGATGATTTGACGCCGAGGAAGGTGTCGATATCCAACCGAGATCTTCTGTGCGCCGACGGCACCTCCAGGACTCATGAACGTATCACGACTGTCGCGTACCCGTCAGGTGAAGATCTAGTAAAACGCCCACGACCAGGGGTGTTTACAGTTTCGGGCCGTGTTCGGTTTGTCTCCATTGCGTGCGGAAGACTCCCCTCCGGTTCGTTGGGCGCATAAGCGAAGTTGACCCAATTCCGCCTGCCCACCGCGCGTACGTGGGCCCTTCGTTCACCTTGACGATCTTGATTTGGCTCGTATTTAGTCAGCGCTTACATGACTCAAGGGCCGCCTTCCTTCGGTGCGCCCGCTGACAACTAGGGGTGGGTGTGCGTACGCGTACACGTCTGACAGGAGCGTTGGCCACAGCGGCCGGCGTGATCCTGGCCGCAACGGGGATCGTGACGCTGGGGTCGCCACCGGCGGCCGCGACCACGTGCACCGGTGGAACGTCCAGTGACTTCAACGGCGACGGAGTGACCGACACGGTCATCGCCGACCCGGACGCCACGGTCAACGGGGTCAAGAACGCCGGACTCGTACGAGTCGTACTCGGCGGCGGCAAGGGTGTCTCGGAGATCTCACAGGCGACCCCCGGCATGAACGCCACGCCGGAGACCAGCGATCACTTCGGCTTCTCCCGCACGTCCTACGACGCCGACGGCGACGGGTGCACGGACCTTGTGGTCGGCACCCCCTTCGAGGACGTCGCCCAGTCCGGCAAGCAACTGGTCGACGCCGGAGCGGTCTACGTCATCCACGGCTCGCCGACGGGCATCGGCGCCGGATCGACGATCGAGGGGTACACCCAGACCCAGCTCGACCCGACCACCTCCACCGAGGCCTACGACTGGTTCGGCTACACGGTGCGGGCGGGCACGACCTCGACCAACAAGCCGTACCTGGTGGTCGGCGTGCCCGGTGAGGACGTCACCGTGGACGGCAAGACCCACGTGGACGCCGGCTGCATCGAGTACGTCCAGGGCACGACCGTGGTGCCGGTGAACGAGGACGACCCGGGCGTGCCCGGCACCGTCGAGGGCAACGACCGGTTCGGCTACTCGGTGGGCGGCACGAACCGGTACTTCGCGGTCGGCTCCCCCGGCGAGGCCATCGGCGACCAGGAATTCGCGGGCGGTGTCGCGATCTTCAGCCACACCCTGTCCGGCGGGCTGCCCACCCCTCTCGTGGGCATCGACCAGGACACCGCCGGGATCGGGGGCGTCCCCGAGACCGGTGACGGCTTCGGCACCTCGATCTCCATGACGAACTACCGGCCGAGCGACCAGACGTACAACTCCGACGCCATCCTCGCCATCGGCATCCCGGGCGAGGACGTCGGCACCGCGGCGGACGCCGGCAGCGTCGAGGTGGTGCGCGTGCAGCCGTCCGGCACGGTCACCCAGGTGACGTCGTTCGACGCCGGCAGCACGGACGTCGAGGGGAACCCGGTCCCCGGTGACTTCATGGGCCAGCGGGTGACGATCGCCAACACCGACACCAGCGTCGTCACCTCGGCCGCCAACATCCGCCTCGCCGTGGGCGTCCCCGGCAAGGACACCGCCACCGTCAAGGACGCGGGCGCGATCCAGGTCTTCCGTCCGCTGGACACCGCCATCGGCGCGAACGACCGGCTCCTCACCCGGGGTTCGGGGCTGCCGGGCACCGCCACGGCACGCGACTACGTCGGCATGGCCCTGGCCTCCGGCACCACGAACCTCTACGTCGGCGTGCCCTTCAGCAAGGCCGCCGACTCCTCGAAGGGCACGCTCTACGTCCTGCCGTGGACGGACGCCGACGGAACGACCAGCACCGGCACCAAGACGTATCTGCCCGGCCAGGACGGGCTGCCCGATGCGGGCGAGGCGTTCGGAACGGTCGGATGAGCGACGGCCACCAGACTTCGGGCAGAAGGAACAACCGCTTCATGAAGCTCCGCAGACCCGGCAGAGGCCGCAGCGCCGCCGCCGTCACCACACTCGCCGCACTGCTGGCGACCGGGCTCGGTGCCGCACCGGCCGAGGGCCAGGCCGCCACGACGGTGACCAGGACCAGCCACTCGGCCAAGACCACTCCGGCGCTGACCGCGTCCGCCGCGCAGACCGCGGCCGCCCGGTCGGGCCACCGGGTGGAGATCCTCAGCCTGCGCGACGAGCGCAGCACCACCTACGCCAACCCCGACGGCACGTTCACGGTCAGCGAGTACGTCCAGCCGGTGCGCACCCGCGTCAACGGCAAGTGGACGCCCATCGACACCACGCTGGTCCGGCAGAAGAACGGCTCGTACGCGCCGAAGGCCGCACTGTCCGCGATGGCGTTCTCCGGTGGCGGTGACACGACGTTCGCCGAGATCCAGAAGGACGGGCGCTCACTCTCCCTCGACTGGCAGGAGAAGCTGCCCAAGCCGAAGGTCCACGGTTCCACCGCCACGTACCTCGACGTCCTGCCCGGAGTCGACCTCAAGGTCACCGCGAGCGCCGAGGGCTTCTCGCACGTACTGGTCGTCAAGAACGCCAAGGCGGCCGCCAATCCGGAGCTGGACAGACTGCGGCTCCCGGTCGACACCTCCTCGGTGAAGCTGAAGGAGACCGGTGACGGCGGCCTCACCGCCACCGACACCGGCGACGGCGGCACCGTCTTCGAGGCACCGCAGCCGGTGATGTGGGACTCCAGCCACGCGCCCGTGGACGCACCCGCCACCGACGACGAGAGCACCCAGACGCCCCCCGAGGGCGCCCAGGTCGCCGACGTCGACGTGGACGTCACGTCGGACACGATGACGCTGACGCCCGACGACGGCCTGCTCTCCGACAAGGACACGGTCTACCCGGTCTACATCGACCCCGTGGTCAAGACCGCCAACCGCAGCTCCTGGACCATGGTGTCGTCGCACTACTCCGGCACCTCGTTCTGGAAGTTCGACGACGACGAGGGCGTGGGCCTGTGCCCGTCCGACGTGTCGTACCGCTGCTCCAGCTCCTCCGACGTGAAGCGGCAGTTCTTCGCCATTCCGACCGGCACCTTCGAGGGCAAGCACATCGTCAGTGCCGAGTTCGCCGTGACCCAGGTCTTCACCTACAGCTCCAGCGCCCGCGAGGTGCAGCTGGCCAGGGTCAACAGCACCGGCGCGAGCGCGATCAGTTCGTCCACCACCTGGTCGAACCAGCCCTCCTCCAAGGACACAATCGCCAGCAAGTCCCCCACGGAGACGGCGGGTTCGTGCACGTCGACCAACCAGAACGTGCGCTTCGGCGTGACCGGGACCATCCAGAAGGCGGCCGACAGCGGCTGGGGCACCACCACCTTCCGCCTCAAGGCGGGCAGTGAGTCCGACACGTCGTACTGGAAGCGGTTCTGCGGCAACGCGCATCTCGAGGTGACGTACAACCGGCCGCCGCTGGAGCCCGCCCAGAGCGACCTCAGCATGGTCCCCGGCGACACGTGCGAGTACGGGCACGCCACCGAGCACTACGTGACCGAGGCGCCCACCCTGTACGCGGTCATCAAGGACTACGACCACAACGACACCGGCTCCAACAGCGAGAGCCTCCAGGCGCACTTCAAGGTCTGGTGGACCAGCGGCTCCACCGAGGTCGTCCACTACGCGACGACACCGAAGAAGAGCACCACGGGCACCGGTCAGACCGGCCAGGCCACGTTCAAGTACACCGTCGGCAGCGACATCAGCGGCGACAACGAACCGGGCTTCTCCATCCCGCAGAACACCACCATCGCCTGGTCGGTCCAGGGCTTCGACCAGGAGGACTACGGTCCCTGGTCAACCGACGGCGACCAGACCCGCTGTGAGTTCATCTACGACAACACCAAGCCCAAGTCCGCCACCATCACCTCGGCCGCCTACCCGGCCGACGACGCCTGGCACGCGGGTGTGGGCGACTACGGCTCCTTCACCATGGACTCGCCGTCCGCCGACGTGACCGCGTACTCCTACTACTTCACCGGCCCGCAGGCCGACACCACGAAGAAGAAGGTGACCCCCGCCACCACCGGCGGGCCCGTGACCGTGCGCTGGATGCCGCCGAGCGAGGGCTCCTACACCCTGCACGTCACCGCCATCGACGGCGCGGGCAACCCGCAGAACACCCCGACGGCCTACGTCTTCCTGGTCAGCGACGGCCGCGCGCCCGTGGCCGGCTGGACCCTCGGTGACGCCAAGGGCGCCACGAAGGCGGCCGGCAGCAGCGGATCGCCCGACGCCACCGCGGGTTCCGGGGTGACCTTCGGCGCCACGGGGCCGCTCGGCTCGACCGACACCGCGGCCTCCTTCGACGGCACCGGGAACGCCTACCTCGACGCGGGCGCGCCCGCCGTCGACACCGGCAAGACCTTCTCGGTGAGCGCCTGGGTGATGCTGCCCTCGCTGCCCACCCAGAACATGACCGTCGTCAGCCAGGACGGCACGGCACAACCGGGCTTCGAACTCGGCTACGACGTCGACTCCGCGTCCTGGACCTTCCGCATCCCCATCAGCGACATGGAGACGCTCGGCACCTGGAAGGTCTCCGGCGCGGCGGCCATCCCCAACAGCTGGACCCACCTCATCGGCGTGTACGACGCCGAACTCGGCAAGATGATGCTGTACGTCAACGGTCACCTCGTCGCCGACGACGTCCAGGCCCGCCACACCGTCTGGAACGCGACCGGCGCCCTGCAGATCGGACGCAAGCTCTCGCCCGCCGGCTACATCAACCCGCTTCTGGGCAGCGTCGCCGACGTCAAGCTCCACGACCGGGTCATCCCGCCCACCGAGGGGCAGGAACTCGGCGGGATCCAGCCCCACCAGCTCGCCTACTGGCAGCTGGACCAGGCCGCCGCCGGCGTCTCGCCGGAGACGAACGGCGGTACCGGGCTCTCCCTGGGCGGCGGTGCCTCCGTGTACGTACCGGACGACTCCTGCGACCCCGAGGCCGACCCGGACTGTGTGCCGCCGGCCGCCCCCCTGTGGGGCGACGGGAACCTGGTCCTCAACGGTACGGGCGCGTACGCCACCCGTGCCGGGACAGGACCGCTCTCCGCGCAGGACAGCTTCACCCTGACCGCCCGAGCCCGGCTCGCCTCGGCCGACCCGGCCGTGGACGAGACGGTGCTGTCCCTGGCCGGCGCCAACGGCAGCGCGATCAAGGTCAGGTACCAGACCTCCAGCGACCGCTGGCAGCTGGTGGTGACCAGCGCCGACTCGGCGTCCCCGGTGACCACCACCGTGCTCGACAACGCCGACCCGCCCAGCTCCGAGGGCGACGGCGACCACCTCGCGCTGGTCTACAACGCGGTCTTCGGTGACGTCCTGCTGTACGTCAACGGCACCGCGGTGGCCGACGCGTCCTGGGACAACACCTGGGACTTCAGTACGACGAGCCTCCAGGTCGGCCGTGCGCTGACCGGGAAGACGGCGGGTGAGTACTTCTCCGGCGCCGTCGACGAAGTGCGCATGTACCAGGGTCCGCTGGACGCCTCACTGGTGACGACCGTCGCGGTCCTGCCGGGCGGCGCCAGCATCGTCGAGACCTCGGCGTAACCCATCCGACGCATGGGCGGGCGGCCACGGTGCCGCCCGCCCATCTCGGCATGCGCACCTTTCCTCCATCCTCCCTGATCCAATGGAGAGTTCATGTCCTCGCCTCCCTGGTTCCGGTCGTTGCGACCGGCCCGGCGAAGCGGCCGACGGCGGACGGCGCTGGTCCTCGGACTGGCCCTGTCCATAGGGCTGCTTCCGAGCTACACGCCCCAGGCCGTGGCGGCCCACGACGGCTTGACCAAGCCGAAGACGCAGACGAGCCTCGACAAACCGGTCCGCGGCGAGAACGCCACCGCCAAGACCTTCAAGAAGACCGACCAGGCCGGGAAGGCCGCGGTCAGGAAGACGCACAAGGCGCACTGGCCCGAGGCCGGCAGTGCCGAGGTGCGGCTGTCCGGCAAGGCGGCCAAGGCCGAGGGCCTGCCGCTGACGGCGAAGAGCGCCGGCGGCAAGAAGGGCGCCCACTCCGTCCGGGTCCGCATGCTGAGCCGCAAGGCCGCGCAGGCGGCGGGCGTGGACGGTGTCCTGTTCACCGTCGCCCGCAGCGACGGTGCCCTCGCCAAGGGCGCCGCCCGGGTCACCCTGGACTACTCGGACTTCGCCGGTGCCTTCGGCGGCAACTACGCCTCCCGGCTCCGGCTCGCCCAGTACCCGGCCTGTGTCCTGACCACCCCGCAGAAGAAGTCCTGCTCCACGCCGACGTACCTGAAGAGCAGCAACGACGCGGCGCGGCAGACGGTCTCCGCGACCGTGCAGGCGGCCGGCGACACCTCCGGGCCGTCCACCCAGCTGATCGACGCGGGTGCCACCGGTTCCGCGGCCACGGTCGTGGCGGCCACCTCGGGCAGCGGCGGTGACGGCGGCGACTACAAGGCGACCAGCCTCTCGGCCTCGTCACAGTGGGGCGTCGACGCCAGCTCGGGCGCGTTCACCTGGCAGTACCCGATGAACGTCCCGCCGGTCCCCGGTGGCCTTCAGCCGACGGTCGGACTGAGCTACAACTCGCAGTCCATCGACGGCCAGACCGCGACCACCAACAACCAGGGCTCGTGGGTCGGCCAGGGCTTCTCCTACGACCCCGGCTACATCGAGCGCAGCTACAAGGCGTGTGCCGACGACGGCCACGACGACACCAACGGCGACGAGTGCTGGGCGTTCGACAACGCCACGCTCTCCCTCACCGGCGGCAGCTCCGGTCAGCTCGTCAAGGACGACAAGACCGGCGAGTGGCGGATCGGTTCGGACGACAACTCCAAGGTCGAGCACCTGACCTCCGCCACGAACGGCGACAACAACGGCGAGTACTGGAAGATCACGACTTCCGACGGCACCCAGTACTACTTCGGACTCAACCGGCTGCCCGGCTGGGCGACCGGCAACGAGGAGACCAACTCCACCTGGACCGTGCCGGTCTACGGCGACGACTCCGGTGAGCCCTGCTACAACGCCACCTTCGCCGACGCCTACTGCACCCAGGCCTGGCGGTGGAACCTCGACTACGTCGTCGACCCGCACGGCAACGCCATGTCGTACTTCTACGGCACGGAGACGAACTACTACACGCAGGGCCTGAAGACCACGGAGAACGGCAAGTCCTACATCCGCGGCGGCTACCTCAAGCGCGTCGACTACGGTCAGCGTGACGGCAAGGCGTACTCCACCAAGCCGGCCGCCCAGGTGGTCTTCAGCACCGCCGAGCGCTGCGTCGGTTCCCTGACCGACTGCTCCGCCGGCGCGCTGAAGGACGACACGGCCGCGGACTGGCCGGATGTCCCGTGGGACCAGAACTGCCAGTCCGGCACCAAGTGCCCGGGCCGGAACTCGCCCACCTTCTGGACCCGTAAGAAGCTCACGAAGGTCACCACCCAGATCCGCACCGGTGACTCGACGTACTCGCCGGTCGACGAGTGGAGCCTCACCCACGTCTTCACCGACAACGGCGACGGGTCCAAGTCGCTGTGGCTGAGCAAGATCGACCACACCGGCAAGACGGGTACCGCCGCCTCGGTGCCGTCCGTCGAGCTGTACGGCATCCAGTTGCCCAACCGCGTCGACGAGACCGGCGACAACCTCCAGCCGTTCTACCGCTTCCGCCTGTCGGCCGTGCAGAACGAGTCGGGCGGCGCGCTCAGCGTCAACTACGCCGACAAGCAGTGCACGCCGGGCAACGTCCCGGCGGAGGACTCCTCCACCAAGCGCTGCTTCCCGGTGAAGTGGAGCCCGCCGGGTGTCACCGACCCTATCGTGGACTGGTTCCACAAGTACGTGGTCGACTCGGTCGTCCAGACCGACCTGACCGGCCAGAACCCCGACCAGGTCACCTCGTACACGTACCTCGGCGACGCCGGCTGGCGGAAGACGCCGGCCGACGGCATCACCAAGACCGAGGACCGCACCTGGAGCGACTGGCGCGGCTACGGCAAGGTCCAGGTCGTCACCTCCGCCGGCACCAACGACCCCGCCAACACCAAGACCGAGCACGTCTTCTTCCGGGGCCTCGACGGTGACGTCGACAAGAGCGGCCAGACCCGCTCCGCCACCGTGACCGATTCCAACGGCGTCTCCTACGAGGACACCGACTGGAAGGCCGGCCAGGAGCTGGAGACGATCACCTACAACGGTTCGGCCGTCACCGAGAAGTCGGTGACCGTGCCGTGGACCGCGGTGACCGCGACCGAGACCCACGACTGGGGCACGCACAAGGCCCGTTACGTCGCGACCGGTTCGACCGACGCGTACACCGCGCTCGCGGTCGGTGGCTGGCGGCACACGGCGTCGACGACGACCTACGACGACGCGACCGGCCGCGAGGTGAAGGTCGACGACGCCGGCGAGGTCGGTGTCGCCGACAACCAGTGCACCCGCACCGAGTACGCGGACAGCGCGAGCGCGCACATCTACTCGCTCGTCTCGCGGGTGGAGACGGTCGGCGTCGGCTGCGCCACCACCCCCGACCGCTCCAAGGACGTCATCTCCGACGACCTGACCTACTACGACGGTTCGACGACGCTGGGCGCCGCCCCCACCAAGGGCGACATCACCATGACCAAGCGGCTGTCGGCGCACGACGGCACCACGGCCACGTACCAGACGACCGCTTCGACCACCTACGACGACTACGGCCGTCCGCTGGTGGTGAAGGACGCCGACACCGTCTCGTCCGCGACGAAGTACACGTCCTCGACCGTCTACACGGACACCTACGGCCTGGCGACCAAGGCGACGGTCACCAACGTCAGCGGCTGGACGACGTCTACGGAGTACGCGCCCCAGTGGGGCCAGCCCACGTCGAAGACCGACGAGAACGGCAAGCGGGCCGACCTCGCCTACGACGGCCTCGGCCGTCTGGTCTCGGTCTGGCTTCCGGACCGGCCCAAGGCGAACGGCCTCACCCCCTCCATCAAGTACGAGTACCTGATCCGCGGGGACTCCGGCCCGACCGCCGTCCACACCCAGAAGATCCAGGCCGACGGAACGACGTACGGCAGCGAGTGGGCCCTGTACGACGGCTTCCTCAGGCCCCGTCAGGAGCAGACCGAGGGCCCCGGCGGCGGACGCATGATCGCCGACACCCTCTACGACGGCTCCGGCCGCGTGGTGAAGGTCAACAGCACCTACTACGCCTCCGGTGCTCCGTCCGCGACGCTCTTCCAGCCGGTCAACGCCGACCTGGACGCGCAGACGATCACGGAGTACGACGGTGCGGGCCGCACCACGGCGACCATCGCCAAGGTCCAGGGCACCGAGAAGTACCGCACCACGTACGCCTACGGCGGCGACCGCGTCACGACCACCCCGCCTTCGGGCGGCGTCAAGACGACGGTCGTGACGGACGCCCGCGACCGCATGGCCACCCAGGTCCAGTACCCGGCCGGCGGCACCGCGGTCACCACGTCCTACGGCTACAACGCGGCCGGCCGGCTGACGAAGGTCACGGACGACAAGGGTGACATCTGGTCGTACACCTACGACCAGATGGGCCGCAAGAAGACCGCGACCGACCCCGACACCGGCTCGGCCTCGTACACGTACGACGCCATGGACCGGCAGACCTCGGTCACGCTCAACGGTGACAAGACGTCCACGGTCTACGACGACCTGGGCCGCGCGGTCTCGACCTGGCAGGGCGACGCGAACACCGGCACCAAGCTGTCGGTGACCAAGTACGACACGGCTGCCAAGGGCGAGCTGTACGGCGTCTACACGTACAAGGACGGCGCGGTCTACTCGTCGGTGACCTACCCGGTCCTGGACTCGGACAACGACTACAAGCCGACCTCGACCAAGTACTTCCTGTCCAAGACGGCCGAGCCGCAGCTGGGCGGCACCTACGAGTTCACCACCCAGTACAACCGGGACGGCACGCTCCAGGGCGAGGGCCTGCCGGCGGCGGGTGATCTGGGCGCCGAGGCGCTGTCGTACGTCTACGACGGGCTACAGCGTCCGACCGGCCTGAACACCTCGCTCGCGGGCGGCAGCTACGTCTCCGCCGCGTCGTACTCGCCCACCTCCAACCTGGAGCAGCTGGAGCTGTCCACCGGGGTGTCGGGTGCGCCGAAGACGTGGGTCACCAACTCCTTCGAGGCGGGCACCGACCGGCTGACCAACTCCCGGGTCGACGTCGAGGGCGCGTCGAGCGTCGCGTACGACGCGAACTACACGTACGACGACGCCGGCGACATCCTCTCCATCGCGGACACGCCGACCGGCGGCACGAGCGACGTGCAGTGCTTCGCCTACGACGGCCTCGGACGCCTGTCGTCGTCCTGGACGTCCTCGGTGACGTCCAACGACGCCAAGGGCACCGGCGGCACGGACGCGTCCTGCGCGTCGGGCGCCTCGTCCTCGACGGTGGGCGGCGTCTCCCCGTACTGGACCGAGTACGGCTACGACTCGATCGGCAACCGCACGAGCGAGGTGCGGCACGGCCTGAACGGCGCGCCGACCTCCAGCCGGACGTACGCGTACGGCAAGGGCTCGGGCCCGGACGGCAAGGACTCCGGCCCGCACACGGTGTCGTCGGTCGTGGAGAAGACGGCGGCGACGGCCAACACGCCGGAGGTCACCTCCCAGGACAGCTACCGGTACGACCTCTCGGGCAACACCACCAAGCGCATCCTGGACGGCGACACCCAGTCGCTGGACTGGGACAAGCAGGGCGAGCTGACCACGGTCACGAACGCCGACAACTCGGTGACGACGTACAAGTACGACGCGCAGGGCTCGCGGATCCTCCGGGACTCCCCCACCGAGAAGACGTTCTACCTGCCGGACATGGAACTGCACCTGGACAAGTCCACGTCCCAGGTGACGGCGACGCGCTACTACACCTTCAGCGGCACCACGGTGGCGATGCGGGAGGCGGACGGCGTCCACTTCCTGGCCTCGGACCATCAGGGCACCGCGGAGCTGGCGGTCGACGCCAAGACGGGTGCGACCACCCGTCGCCGTTCCGACCCGTTCGGCAACGAGCGGGACGAGTCCTCGTCGTCGTCCTCGGGCTGGGTCAACGACAAGGGCTTCGTGGGTGGCACCATCGAGGCATCCACCGGACTGGTCACCCTCGGTGCCCGCGAGTACGACGCCGACACGGGCCGCTTCATCTCGGCCGACCCGGTCGTCGACTACACCGACCCGCAGCAGATCAACGGCTACGCGTACGCCGACAACAGCCCCGTGTCGAACAACGACGCGTCGGGTCTGCGGCTGGCCAACTGCGTGGGCGGCTGGAACGAGTGCGGGCCCGGGCCGTCGAAGCACCGGGGCGCGTACACCGACGACCCCGGCGGCCACCCCATGAGCCGTTCGGGTGGCAACACGACGTACACGCCGGCGCAGGCCAAGGCGGACGTAGCCAAGATCGAGGAGGACTCGGCCAAGCAGAGGGCGATCGCGATCGCCAAGGAGCTCGGCAAGATCGCCGCCGACGAGCTGGGCATCACCGACGCGCTGGACTGCTTCACGACCGGCGCCCTCGGCGCCTGCGGCAACACCGCGCTCAACGTCGTGTCCTCCTTCATGGGAGGCGGACCGCTCGCCAAGCTGGCCAAGAAGTACCTGTTCCGCTGGGACAAGGCGGCGGCCCTGGCGAAGCGGGTCTGGGGCCTCGGCAAGAAGCTGATGTCCTCGTTCAACGACTGGCGCAAGAGCCGCAAGGAAGCCAGACGGCTAGAAGCGGCCGCCAAGGAGTGCAACAGCTTCACACCCGGCACGCTGGTGCTGATGGCCGACGGTTCGACCAAGGCCATCGCGGACGTGAGAATCGGCGACAAGGTCCTGGCCACCGACCCGAAGACGGGGAAGACCAAGCCGGAGACCGTCACCGCCGAGATCAAGGGCACCGGCCGCAAGCACCTGGTCAAGGTCACCGTCGACATCGACGGCGAGAAGGGCTCCCGGAAGGCGTCGGTCACCGCGACCGAAGGCCACCCGTTCTGGGTTCCCGCACTGCACGCCTGGCTGCGCGCGACCGACCTGGAGGCGGGCGACTGGCTGCGCACCAGCGCCGGGACGCGGGTGCAGGTCACGGCGGTCAAGCGATGGAGCGCCCAGTCGGTTGCGCACAACCTCACCGTCGCGGACCTGCACACGTACTACGCGGTGGTCGGCGGGACACCGGTTCTCGTACACAACGATCCGGTGGACGTGTGTATCCTGCCGTCTCACGGGATCGACTCGGCGAAGTACCCGGAAACCGCGCAACATGTCGCGGATGCCCAGGCGAACGGTCACTCCAGTGTTCTGACGATCGACCGTGCCGGTGCCAAGCAGAACCGAAAGGACTCCCTGCGCGGCATCAAGACGAAGAAGGGCAAGGACCGTGACGAATACCCGCCCGCCATGTTCAAGGAGGGCGGTACGGGTGCCAGTGTTCGTCATATCGATCCCAGCGACAACCGAGGGGCCGGCTCGACCATGGGCAAGGCGCTCGAGCAATACCCGGACGGAACGAGAGTCGTGATCTATGTCAAGTAAGGATGCTCGGCGAGAGCGCATGTCACCCATCGACCGCCTGCTGGAGATCTCGTCTCCGGCCCTGGCGGACGAGGTGGGGCAGGCCGGTGGATCTCTGGGCGAACTGCTTCGGCGCCGTAACGGTTTCTACGCATTCCTCGGGGCTCTGCACGTATACCCCACGGTGTCCGGCGGCGACGAGATCTCCCAGTCGGACTGGAACTCGGAAGACCTCTGGAAGGGGCAGTACCCCGGCCTCGGCCAGGAGTACACGGCTTTCGCGGAGGACCTTTTCGGCGGCCAGTTCCTGTACTCGGAGTCCGGTGTGTTCCAGCTGGATCCGGAGACCGGGGAGATCGAGGAGATCTCGACCGACATCGAGGGTTGGTGCGCCGCCATCCTCGAAGAGCCGGAGATTCTCACCGGGTATCCCCTGGCAGAGGAATGGCAGGAGCTGCACGGGCAGCTGCCCGCCGGGAAGAGGCTGGCTCCGAGGAAGCCCTTCGTTCTCGGGGGCGAGTTCGCGTGCGACAACCTGATGCTCGTGAACACGGTGGAGAGCCTCAGGTGGCGCGCGGAACTCGCCGCGAAGATCCGTGACGTTCCGGACGGGGGGCAGATCGTCCTTCGTTACGAGTGAGTCTCTCGCGAGATCCACTCCATGCCTCGGCTGCGGGGGAGTCTCACCGGTGGACGACCGGTGGGGCTCCCCCGCCCGCATGAGCGGACCGGCGCCCGCGCGGAGTGTGCGGCACCCGGCGCGGGGTGTGCGGACCGGCGCCTGCCCGGGGTGTGCGGCACCGGGTGTGCGGGTCGGTGCGTGGGGCCCGCCGGTTCGCCGACTTCGGGACACACCCCCCGCTCGGCTTTGACACACACTTCCGCCTGACTTCGAGACACACCTCCCGCTCGGCTGCTGAACCTGGAAGCCGCGGAAACCGGGTCATCCCTGGTAGAGGGCGGCAAGGGTCCGCACCGTCTCGGTGATGCGGTCGCGGAGTTCTGCGGGTGCCATGACCTCGACGTCGCTGCCCAGCCGCAGGAACTCCCCGTGGGCGTGGTCGATCGATTCGATGGGCACCCGGGCCTGCGTCCATCCGTCGCCCGCAGCTGTCACGCCCAGCCGGCGGCAGCCCTCCGGGGTGAGCCGCACCAGAGCCTCCCCGGTGTGCAGCCGGGCACGGAAGTCGGCCAGACAACCGTCCCAGTACGCGGCCAGGCCGAAACCGTCCGGGATGACGAACTGCTCTTCCAGACGCTGGAGTTCGATGATCTGGTCGACCCGGTAGGTGCGTATGCCGGACGGTCCCCCGGCGACCAGGTACCAGCGACCGGCCTTGAGTACGAGCCCGTACGGCTCCACCCGCCGCTCGATCTCCTCCGGCGCCCGCCAGCGCCGGTACCGCAGGACCACCGCACGCTGCTCCCACACCGCGGCGGCGACCTCGCTCAGGTGAGGCGTACGGTCGGCGTCGCCGTACCAGCCGGGGGCGTCGAGCAGGAAGCGTTCCTGGATCCGGCCGGCATGCTCGCGCAGCTCCGCCGGCAGGGCGGCCCGCAGCTTGAGCTGGGCGGTGGCGAGCGCCTCGCCGAGGCCGAGTTCGGCGGCGGTGCCGGGGAGTGCGGCGAGGAACGCGGCCTGGGCCTCGTCCGCGGTCAGTCCGGTGAGACGGGTGCGGTAGCCGTCGACCAGTCGGTAGCCGCCCGCGTGTCCGGCGTCGCCGTACAGCGGGATGCCTGCGCCGCTGAGCGCTTCGACGTCCCGGTAGACGGTCCGGACGGAGACCTCCAGTTCGTCGGCCAGTTGCCGGGCGGTCATCCGTCCCCGGTTCTGGAGCAGCAACAGCAAGGTGACCAGCCGGCTCGCGCGCATGCCGCCAGTATCCACTGACGTGGGATGTCAGCGGAGTGGCCCTAACCTGCGGCGCATGAAGCCGAACTGGACCATGGACCTCACCCGCACCGGGCGGGCCGACGCATGAGCATCGTCGAACTCCGGCAGTACACCCTGCATCCGGGAGCCCGGGAGACGCTGATCGAGCTGTTCGAGCGGGAGTTCGTGACCGGTCAGCAGGCGGCCGGCATCACCGTCGGCGGCCGTTTCCGGGACCTGGACGACCCGAACCGCTTCGTCTGGCTGCGTGCCTTTCCCGACATGGTGCACCGCCGGCGCGCGCTGGAGGCGTTCTACACGGGCCCGGTCTGGTGCAGGCATCGCGATGCGGCCAACGCCACCATGGTCGACAGCGACGACGTCCTGCTGCTGCGCGGTCCGGGCTTCGAGCCGGAGCCGGGTGGCCGCGAGGTGGCCGCGACGATCTGCCGGCCGTCCGACGCGGCTGCCTTCGACGCGTACGCCGCCCGGCACCTGGGCCCGGGCCATGCGCTGCACCGCACCGAACACGCCGAGAACGACTATCCCCGGTTGCCCGTCCGTAGCGGACAGGACGTCCGGGTCTGGTTCGGGCCGGCCGAGCCACCACCGTGGCCGATCCGGCGGCTGCGGCTGGAACCGGTGCCGACATAGGCCGACGTCCCGCCGCGGCCGATCCGGCGGCTGCGGCTGGGACGGGTGACGACGCAGGTCGACGTTCCGCCGCGGCCGATCCGGCGGCTGTGGCGGCGGCTGGGACTCGTGAACTACGTAGGTCCGCGCCGCTACGAGGTCGGGTCTGCCGCGGGCCGGGTCTGCCGCGGGCCGGGTCTGCCGCGGGCCGGGTCTGCCGCGGGCCGGGTCTGTCGCGGGCGGCATCGCGCGGCGCTGGTGAACGGGCGGCGCCCGGCGCTCACGATCGGACGAGAGGCCGCCAGTACTGTTCCGTGCCCTTCTCCCTGACGGTGTAGCCGAGTTCCTCGGCCGCCTGCGTCAACCGGTGAACGTCACGACCGGACTTGCGTTTCAGCGCCTCCCTGCGAGCGGCCAGCACGGCACTGGCCTCCGGGCGCGGGACGTCCGAGCCGGGATCCCACTTCTGGAACAGTTCGGCGTAGGGGTCGCTGCCGTGCCAGGGATATCCGTGTCTGCGGAAGGCGGCGGCGATGCTCTGGCCGGGGGCGGCGTGGGCGCCTCTGACCACTTGCCTGGAGTCGTGGTCCAGGACGACCAGTTGTCCTCCGTCCAGGAAGACGGCCGACACGTCCTCGCGGTCGATGGCCTGACGCCAGTCGTCGGTCCCGGCCTCGACCCGGACGTCTGTGAGCGTGACGGTCAACGACTCCGAGAGGGCGACGAAGGCGAACACGACCCCGAGCACGAAGCCGCCGCCCATGAACGCCATCACCTGCCAGGTCGCCTCGGCGGAGGCGAGGAACTCGAGGACGACCCGGAACGGAAGCTTCGGCCAGTCGATGATCTGACGAGCCAGAAACGGCAGGAAGAGGCCGAGCGCGGTGCCGAACAGCGGCATGCCCACCAGAACCAGTATCTGATCGGAGCGCGGGTGGCCCAGCACCGTGGCGGCAGGGGCGTCGGGGGCGGATGTGGAGACCTGTTCGTGCGGCTGTCTGCTGGCCATGTCTCGCATGCTAAGAGCGTCCGGGCGGAAGCGGGCAGTAGCCGAAGGTCGATGAACCGCAGACCTTCGGCAACGGGGTGCCGATGCCGAGGGACCAAAGATCGAGGCGCCGATGCCGAAGGACTTAAAGATCGTGGTGTGGATGTCGGGGGACGAAGGACCGTCGACGTCGATGCCGGGGACGAAGGACCATCGCGGTCGATGCCGGGGGGCGAAAGACCAGCGCGGTCGATACCGGGGGGCGAAGGACCATCGCGGTCGACGCCGGGGGACGAAGGAAGGACCGTCCGGTGTCCGGCGCGTCCGCGCACCGTATGCAAAGCGCGCTGGACGGCCGCCCCGGGTCGGTTGCGGCAGCCCGTTCCGTACCCTGGCGGCATGCGCATGCGTCCCACTCTGAGCTGGATCCCGCCCGAGGATCTGCCGCCGGGTACCACGGATCTGAAGCCGGTCGCCAATGCGCTGAGCAACGGTGACGTGCTGGTGCTCAGCGGGGCGGGCCTCTCCACGGAGTCGGGCATCCCCGACTACCGGGGCGAGGGCGGGAGCCTGCGCCGGCACACCCCGATGACATACCAGGACTTCACGGCCGCCGCCCAGGCCCGGCGGCGGTACTGGGCCCGCAGCCACCTCGGCTGGCGTACCTTCGGCCGCGCCCGCCCCAACGCCGGGCACCGGGCCGTGGCGGCGTTCGGGCGACACGGCCTGCTCTCGGGTGTGATCACCCAGAACGTCGACGGCCTGCACCAGAACGCCGGCAGCGAGGGCGTCGTGGAACTCCACGGAAGCCTGGACCGGGTCGTCTGCCTCTCGTGCGGCGCCTTCAGCCCGCGCCGCGAACTCGCCCGGCGGCTGGAGGAGGCCAATCCGGGCTTCGATCCGGTGGCCGCCGGCATCAACCCGGACGGTGACGCCGACCTCACCGACGAGCAGGTGGCGGACTTCCGTGTGCTGCCCTGCACGGTCTGCGGCGGCATCCTCAAACCGGACGTGGTGTTCTTCGGCGAGGCCGTTCCACCGCAGCGGGTCGAGCACTGCCGCCGACTGGTCCGCGAAGCGTCGTCACTCCTGGTCCTTGGCTCCTCGCTGACGGTGATGTCCGGGCTGCGGTTCGTCCGCCAGGCGGCGCAGGCCGGGAAGCCGGTGCTGATCGTCAACCGGGACCCGACCCGCGGCGACCCGCACGCCCTCACCCGCGTGGCGCTCCCGCTGGGTACGGCACTGACCACCGTGGCGGACCGGCTGGGCGTCCCCACCGACGGCCCGGCGGCAGCGCCGGTGCGGCCGTGAGAACGCGCCCGTAACGGACGGCCCGCTGCCGCGCCCTCACACAGGTGGCGATGGCGAGCCTTGACACCGACACCGCCGATGCGGGCCCACGCCGTGGCGCGTCGGCCGGCTTCACGACGCCGCCATCCGTCAACTGACGCCGCCATCCGTCAACTACTCGCCGGCGCCTGCCGGAATGCGACGGTTACTGCACAGCACCCGAAGTGGCACACCCGCGCGCGAGCAACCCCTGGACGCGCCCTGGTTACTTGCTCAATGATTCGACGCACGGAATGTGGCAGCTCGAACCAATGCCTCAGAGATGCAAACGAAGCCGGCACCTGGGAGACTGGGAGCGGAGGAATGTCTTCGTTGTTCACGTGACTCCCGGTCGGGAGAGCATCCCGGACGGCACCCGAAGGGCGGCCGTCCGGTGATTCCCGGGGTCACGTCCAGGTCAGGGCAGGGCACATGTCCTGGACGCTTCAGTCTCTGGTGGAACGGCGACCAGCGCAACAAGGGCGTCTGCAACGCGTTCGACAGGGAGTTCGACGCCCAGGGCAGGCTGGTGCGCGGACAGCCCCATTCCGGACCCAGCTGGAACTTCTTCCTGATGGCCGATCCGGACAAGGGCATCTGAGTCGCCATCAGCGTTCTGTCGCTCTTTTCGGAGGCGGCCCATGCCTTTCGAGATTCTGTCCGACGTGACGACCACACAAAATCAATGGCGGTTCTGCGTCAACTGCCAGGGTCTGTTCTGGAACCCCGAGCAGTTGCCTGACGGCACGCCGAGGCCCAACAGCGGCTGGGGAGGCTGCCCGGGAGGTCACTTCAACGGGGCGGGCCACGTGGCGGCGGGATGGGAGTTCTACCTGCCGGCCCGCCCGTAGTACGGCTCCGGACCAGCCCCCGGCCCAGCCCCGGCAGCCGACCGGGGGTAAGGCGCTGCCCGTCACCGAGTTCTACGACCAGGGACATCTGATTCGACTCCTGCCGCGCGGGGCTCCCAGCCGGAATCGGCAGCAGGCTGGGAGTCCCGCCTGCCGGCCGACAACTACGGATGCGTACCATGCCTGAATTTGACAACGCGAGCAATCATGTCCACCTGGCGGCGACCTTCTTGCTGGAGGATCTGCGTATCCGCAGATTCCGCTACCACCTGCTTCGCCTGAACAGCGTGCTCACGGCGGCCGATGCCGAAGACTTGCAGGAACTGGCCCGGCAGGCGTTCCAGAAAGGTGCGGCGGCGGACGCGGCAGACAAGATCAAGGAACGGAGCGACGCAAGCCCGCTCGCCCGCACGATCGCCGACATCACGAGGACCGCGGCGCTGCTGTCGCCCGGACGGGAAAAGGAAGAACTCATGGGCGCCCTGATGGGCGCCTACCTGTCGACATCAGGTATCCAGGGTGTCGACAGGTCCTTGGTTGCGTGCCTCGGAGCCATTGCAGGGGCGATCACGCTCAAGGGGAAGTCGATAAGGGACGATCTCCCCGAAGTCCCGTTGTCCGAGTACCTGAGCACCGCAGACTGACAGCGGCAACGCGACGGGCGCGCCGAAGCGTCACTTGCAGGTTTCCCGGCCCACCGTGGACCTTCACTCACCGTTGACCTTCACTCACCGTTGACCTTCACTCACCGTCGATCTTCACTCACCGTCGATCCTCGAGAGGCGGCAGCCATGAATCCCGCATGGCAGGCACGGCACGGTCTGCCCTTGGCGCAGTACCAGACCGAATTCGACACACTCGTCCGTCAGGGGTTCCGCCTCCTGGACGTCAACGGCTACAGCATCAATGGTGCCGATCACTACGCCACCGTCTGGGAGCAGTCTCCGGGCCCACCCTGGGAAGCCCATCACGGACTGACGAGCGACGAACACACCAGGCTCTTCCAGACGTTGCCCGCCCAGGGTTTCCGTCCGGTCTCCGTGAGCGGTTACGACAGGTCTGGCCGGCCCCGTTTCGCCTCCTTGTGGCAGAAGACCCCGGGGCCTGCCTTCGAGGCCCGGCACGGGATGACCGCCGACCAGTACCAGGCGGCGATCGACGACTGCACGGCGCGGGGGTTCCGCCCGGTCGATCTTTCCTGCTACTCCGACGGCGGCCAGGTGCGGTTCGCGGCTGTCTGGGACCAGTCCCCCGTGCCGGCCTGGGCCGCGCGGCACGGCATGACGACCGCCGAGTACCAGGCGGAGTTCACACGCCTGGCGGCGCAGGGCTACGTCCTCTTGCGCGTGACCGGATACGAGGTGTCCGGGAGCACACGGTACGCGGCGATCTGGGTCAAGGGCCGCGTGGTGACCTGGCAGGCCCGCCATGGCCTGTCCTCGACGGAGTACCAGTCGGCCTTCAACGATCTCCTGAGGCGCGGCTACCGGCTCACGAAGATCAACGGTCACACCGCGGGCGGACGTACCTCGTACGCGGGAATCTGGCACAAGCCGTATCTCTCCGACGACGACGAGACGTTCATCCGTCAGACCGTGACCACGTTCATGTCCGGGCACGGCATCCCGGGCGCGTCCGTCGCACTCGCCGATTCGGGGAGGTTGGTCTTCGCCCGGGGATATGGAGTGGTCGACCCGGCCACCGGCGCCCCGGTCACCACCGGCCACGTGTTCCGTATCGCCAGCGTCAGCAAGCCGATCACGGCCGTGGCGGTCTTCCGGCTGATCGAACAGGGGCGCCTGCGCCTGAACGACCGCGTCTTCGGTGCGAACGGCATCCTCGGCACCACCTACGCCACACCGCCGTACAGCACGAACATCGACCAGATCACCGTGCAGAACCTCCTGGAGCACACCAGCGGGTGGGCCGGCTCGCAGGACCCCATGTTCCGCCACCTCGACCTGTCCCAGCACCAGTTGATCGACTGGATGCTCGGCCGTGACACGACCGGGGCGTTCAACGCGCCCCTGAGCCACACCCCCGGCACGACCATCGAGTACCTCAACTTCGGCTACTGCCTGCTCGGCCGCGTCATCGAGCGCATCACGGGCCTGCCCTACGAGGCCGCCGTACGCCGACTCGTCCTGGAGCCTTGCGGCATCATCGACATGCACGTGGCCGGCGACACCCTCGCCGACCGGCGGGGCAACGAGGTCGTCTACACCCCGCAGGGTACGCCGGGCCCGTACGGCATCCGCGTGTCGCGCATGGACGCGCACGGTGGCTGGCTGGCCTCGCCGACGGATCTGCTGCGCTTCCTGACCAGGGTGGACGGCTTCCCGGAGAAGCCGGACATCCTGTCGGCCGGCTCGCTCACGACGATGTACACACCGACCACCGCCCGGACGCCCTCCGGCGACCCGTCCGGCTACGCCAAGGGCTGGGCCACCAACGCCGCGGGAAACCACTGGCACGACGGCGACCTCCCCGGAACCGCATCCATCCTCGTCCGCACGAGCGGCCATCAGGGCTGGGCGGTCGTCGTCAACTCCCGTGACGACACACGCCTGGACACCATGCGCAAGGACCTGGACGACGTCATGTGGTCGGTGGTGCAACACATCACGGACTGGCCCGCACACGACCTGTTCTAGCTTCGCCGCGGTGAGGACGGCTGTCGGCGTGGAGGGACGGCTGTGATCGGGCGGCCGGGCGGTCTGTCAGAGATCCTGTCAGAGATCAGAGGGTGAGGAGTCTGACCAGCAACACCGTCACCGTGCCTACGGTGAATATCGATCCCAGCACGGTGAACACCAGGTCGACCGAACCCTTGTCCCAGCCCTTGATCTCGAACCGCTGTGGGGCTTTCGGGTCGTATCGGACCGTGACGTGTGCTCCGACGCGGAAGCCGTTGCCGATCGCGGTGCGGCCGAACCTGGACGAGTACTCGCACGCCGTTCCGTCCAGGGTCGTCCAGGCCGCGACCGGGTGGTGGAACGTGTAGCCCCCGTCGTCGTCGCGCCTGGCCTCGTGGCGGACGATCCGGGCCGTGGCATCGACACCGGTGCGGCGGAGCACACTGGCGCGGCGGAGACCGTACACGCCGAAACCGAGGAAGACCACGCCGATCGCCAGGGGGATGAGGGAGAAGAGCCATTCACGTTCCATATGCCATGCGACGCGTGTGCCGGGCACTTCGGTTGCGTGTTCGAGCAGCAGTGGCACTTCCGGCGGGGCCGCAAGGCCACCGTCGGAGGTGCGGCTGCGTGCGGCTGCCGCTCGAAAGGGTGAACTCGCCCACGCCTGGGAACTCCCGCCCCCATTCCTCGTGCGACACGTCACCAGTTGGGCCTCGCCACGTTGCCGTAGGCCCAGCTGGGGCCCTTGGACATCTCGAAATGCAGGTGGGGACCCGTGACGTTGCCCGTGGTGCCGACCTTGCCGAGTTGCTGCCCCGCGGCCACCTTCTGACCGGACCTCACCTGGCGTTGCGAGAGGTGGCAGTAGGTGTAGACGTGGCCGTTGTCCGCGTGCAGGCCGATCCACTGCCCGTAGGCTCCGCCCGAGCCGTTCGACCAGGCGATCCTGCCGTCGCGTACGGCGACCACCGGCGTGCCGGAGTCGGCGGCGAAATCCTGGCCGGTGTGCCGGCCGACCCCGTCCGGTTTCCAGGCGTACGGGCCGCGGGCGAAGAAGCCGAACGTCACCCGGTGCCCCGGCACGGGCGACGGCACGCGCCGCTTGCCCGGGGTGCGGCCACGGCCGCCGCCGTTGGAGGGCGCGGCGACGGTGCAGTCGACGCTGAAGCCGGCGTGGCGGCCGAGGGCGGTGAGCGAGGCGCAGCCGGGTATGCCGTCGGCGGCGGCTCCGGTGAAGCCCTGGGCGCGTTGCTCGGCCCGGTAGGCGGCCTTGGTCTGTTCGCCGAAGTGGCCGGTGGCGCCGTCGGGAATCCTGTGCCCTCGGGCGATCAGTGCTTTTTGTACGGTTCGTATGTCTGCGTTGGTCTTGCCGAACCGAACGTTGGACAGGGCGACCATGGCGGCTCGCTTCCTCTCGTCAGTCCCATGGCGTCAGGACCACGGATCGGGACGCGTTCACCCGGATCGGGCCGATGGCAGCAGACGGTTCCATGCAGCCGGTGGACGATGACGATTCGGGCCGTCGCGAAGGTGCCGTGCGGCAGTCGCGTGCCGGCCAGTCCTCGTAGACCGCCCCTCCCGAGAAAGGATGGATACCGAGGAATCGATTCTTATTTTAGTGCTCTCCGAGGGGGCCTGCCACCGGACTTGCGGCCGCACCGGTCGGCCATGACGTGCGAGAACGACCTGCCGCAAGTCCGCCATGATTACAGCGTGTATTCGTGCGGTAGTAATCCGTTTCACGGGGCAGAAAACGCGGCATCCATTCCGTTCGCCCATGTCCGGGGAGGGCGGAAAGAATCCGGCCGAAACCTGAGACGCCCCCGAAATCCTGGGGAACCCCCGATTTTCACCGGGCAGTCGGATAGCTTCTGGCATCCGGCCCGTGTCCATGGCTCAGGCGTTCGATGTGCGGACTCAAATGCCGACCGTGCCGAAGCCGAAGGTAGGGTCCTGCCGACGGTCGGGTGCCGGGGAAGGGCAGGGAGCCGGGATGGGTGCGTCGTCATGGCGGTACATCGAGCCTTACGCCGGAGATGTCGCGGCTTCCTTGGCCGCCGTTCGGCAGCGCGAGTTCGAAAGACTCTTCGTCCATGACACACGCTGGGACGACCTCCGGCCCGCGGGGCAGTCGTTCACCTCCGTCGGCGACCTCGATGATCTATGGGAAGACGAGGCCCTGGGGGGCGAAGGGACACACACGATCATCGACGTGTGGCGGGTGATCGACGCCGAGGATTACGACGATTCCCACACCGTGCGGCCCCTGCCGGAAGAGGAATGCATCGAGATCTTCGGAACCTCGCAGCCGACCCCGGCGGATTTCGAACGCGCCCAGGATCGCTACGCCGCGGGGCAGCCGGGCTCGGAGGAGCTGTGGGGGATGCCTCGCTGGTCAGCGTGGTGCAGCCCGCTGAGGGGCACCGATGGCTCGATCACATCCATCGCTTTTTGGGGCAGATCAGGCGATTAGCTTCCCCGGCCGTGGCCGCTGATCTCCATGCGGGCCACGGCCTGACGTCGCCGGCGGGCTACGACCGTCTCGGGTCCGCACGACCGCTCCCGGACGCGCACCCCGCCCCGACCAGGCCGACCGGCACCCCGCGGATCCTGCCGTCGCGACCAGGCCCCCGGCCCGCCGCACGCGGGATCCGGTACCCGCCAAGTCCGCGGCACCGCACCGCCGTCGGTCCACGGTCCGGCATTCGGACAGATGCAACTGGTCTCCGCACACCCGCTTGACCGATGGACCTGCGGCAACGTAGCTTCAACGCACCGACTCGTGGAGCTGCTGGAAGGAGGCGAGGTCGGATGTCGATCATCTCCGAGCTGTCTCGCCTCGCTCACCAGATCGCCTGGGCTCCGGGTCGTGTAGCACACGGCTGCTGAAACAGCCCCTCCTCCGGCGTGCCCTTTTTCGGCCCCGGCATCTTCTTGTCTCTCTCACCGGCTGCGGCACGTCCTTGCGTGCAGATCTACGCTCCGGGTTCTCGAGCTGCGCCACCGAAATAGAAAGCTCCCCAAATGGCGACTAGGACAATCACATCGACCGCGCTCCGAAATGAGGATGTGCC
Organism: Streptomyces musisoli; assembly: GCF_016741855.1. Lineage (GTDB taxonomy): Bacteria > Actinomycetota > Actinomycetes > Streptomycetales > Streptomycetaceae > Streptomyces > Streptomyces musisoli. Next base: position 91,526 of record NZ_JAERRH010000015.1, read on the forward strand.
ATGGTAGCGGCGCGGATCACGGTCAACGGGAAAGAAACGCCGATTTCACCGGCTGCTCCCCACACCACGGTGCTGGACTTTCTGCGTGAGCGTGGCCTCACGGGCACCAAGGAGGGCTGCGCCGAGGGCGAATGCGGCGCCTGTTCGGTCCTGGTGGCCCGTCCCGGGGTGAACAAGCCCACCGACTGGGTCGCGGTCAACGCCTGCCTGGTCCCGGTCGCGGCGCTCGACGGTCAGGAGATCGTCACCTCCGAGGGTCTCGCCACCGCCGGCGAACCCGGTACGCAGCCCACGCTGCACCCGGTGCAGGAGGAGATGGCCGTCCGCGGCGGCTCCCAATGCGGTTACTGCACACCGGGATTCGTGTGCAGCATGGCCGCGGAGTACTACCGGCCCGACCGCTGCGCACACGCGGAGTCGGCCGACAGCACCGACCCCGAGCACGGTCCGAACGGTTTCGATCTGCACTCGCTGAGCGGAAACCTGTGCCGCTGCACCGGCTACCGTCCGATTCGCGACGCCGCGTTCGCCGTCGGCGCGCCCACGGAAGACGACCCTCTGGCGCAGCGCCGCGAGCAGGACCCGCCCGCCCCGGTGGCCACCGAATACACCCAGGACGAGAGCGTGTTCCTGCGGCCGGGCAGCCTGGCCGAGACGGTGCGGCTGCTGCGCGAGCGACCCGACGCCGTGGTTGTCGCCGGCAGTACCGACTGGGGTGTGGAGGTGAACATCCGTTCCCGCAGGGCGTCTTGCGTGGTCGCCATCGACCGGCTGCCCGAACTGCGGTCCCTGCGTGTCGAGTCCGACCACATCGAGATCGGAGCGGCCCAGACCCTCACCGAGATCGAGCGCCGCCTCGACGGCAGCGTCCCGCTGCTGGCACAGCTGTTCCCGCAGTTCGCGTCGCGGCTCATCCGCAACAGCGCGACCTTCGGCGGCAACCTGGGTACCGGCTCCCCCATCGGTGACAGCCCGCCGGTGCTTCTCGCGCTGGAGGCGTCGGTGGTGCTCGCCGACGCCGACGGCGAGCGCGAGGTCCCGCTGGCGGACTACTTCACCGGCTACCGGCAGAGCGTGCGCCGTCCCGGCGAGCTGATCCGCGCGGTGCGCATCCCGCTCCCGCTGTCGCCGGTCACGGCCTTCCACAAGATCGCCAAGCGGCGCTTCGACGACATCTCCAGCGTGGCGGTCGCTTTCGCCCTCGACATCGAGGACGGGATCGTCCGCAAGGCACGCATCGGTCTGGGCGGCGTTGCCGCCACCCCGATCCGTGCCCTCGCCACCGAGGCGGCCCTGGAGGGCGAGCCGTGGTCGCCGGAGACCGTCGAGGCCGCGGCCCAGGTACTTCAGGCCCAGGGCACGCCGATGAACGATCACCGCGCCAGCGCCGAGTACCGCGCCGCGATGCTCGGCCAGAGCCTGCTGAAGCTGTACGCGCAAACCACCGAGGCGGTGTCGTCATGAGCCATTTGTCCGAGCGCCCCGAAAAGCCCGTCGTCGGCGTTTCGATGCCGCACGAGAGCGCCAACCTGCACGTCACCGGAACCGCGCTCTACACCGACGACCTGATCTACCGCACCAAGGACGTCCTGCACGCCTACCCGGTCCAGGTCATGAAGGCCCGCGGCAGGATCACCGCGCTGCGCACCGAGCCCGCGCTCGCCGTGCCCGGTGTGGTCCGCGTCCTGACCGGCGCCGACGTGCCCGGCGTCAACGACGCCGGAATGAAGCACGACGAACCGCTCTTCCCCGACGAGGTCATGTTCTACGGCCACGCGGTCGCCTGGGTGCTCGGTGAGACCCTGGAGGCGGCCCGGCTCGGTGCGGCGGCGGTCGAGGTGGAACTCGACGAACTCCCGTCCCTGGTAACGCTCCAGGACGCGATCGCGGCGGGCAGCTACCACGGTGCCCAGCCCCTGATGGTGGCCGGCGACATCGACGCGGGCTTCGCCGACTCCGCGCACGTCTTCACCGGCGAGTTCCAGTTCTCCGGCCAGGAGCACTTCTATCTCGAGACGCACGCGGCGCTGGCCCAGGTCGACGAGAACGGGCAGGTGTTCATCCAGAGCAGCACCCAGCACCCGTCGGAGACCCAGGAGATCGTCGCGCACGTCCTCGGGCTGGCCAGCCACGAGGTGACGGTGCAGTGCCTGCGGATGGGCGGCGGCTTCGGCGGCAAGGAGATGCAGCCGCACGGTTTCGCGGCCGTCGCCGCGCTCGGCGCCAAGCTGACCGGGCGGCCGGTCCGCTTCCGGCTCAACCGGACCCAGGACCTGACCATGTCCGGCAAGCGGCACGGATTCCACGCCACGTGGAAGATCGGTTTCGACGCGGACGGCCGCATCCAGGCCCTGGACGCCACCCTGACCGCGGACGGCGGCTGGAGCCTGGACCTCTCCGAGCCGGTGCTGGCCCGAGCGCTGTGCCACATCGACAACACCTACTGGATCCCCAACGCGCGCGTCGCCGGTCGCATCGCCAAGACCAACACGGTCTCCAACACCGCCTTCCGCGGCTTCGGCGGACCGCAGGGCATGCTGGTGATCGAGGACATCCTGGGCCGCTGCGCGCCGCTGCTCGACCTCGACCCCATGGAGCTGCGCGAGCGCAACTTCTATCAGCCGGGCCAGGGCCACACGACACCGTACGGGCAGCCGGTCACGCAGCCGGAACGGATCTCCACCATCTGGCAGCAGGTGCAGGACGACGCCGGCATCGCCGATCGCAAGCGCGAGATCGCCGCCTTCAACGCCGCGCATCCGAACACCAAGCGGGCGCTCGCGATCACCGGTATCAAGTTCGGCATCTCGTTCAACCTCACCGCCTTCAACCAGGGCGGCGCGCTGGTGCTGATCTACAAGGACGGTTCGGTCCTGATCAACCACGGCGGCACCGAGATGGGCCAGGGCCTGCACACCAAGATGCTCCAGGTGGCCGCGACCACGCTGGGTATCCCGCTGCACAAGGTCCGGCTGGCCCCGACGCGCACCGACAAGGTGCCCAACACCTCTGCCACCGCCGCCAGTTCCGGGGCGGACCTCAACGGCGGGGCGGTGAAGAACGCCTGCGAGCAGTTGCGCGAGCGGCTGCTCCAGGTGGCCGCCTCCCAGCTGGGTGCGAACGCCTCGGACGTGCGCATCGTCGAGGGCGTCGCCCGCGCCCTGGGCAGCGACAAGGAGCTGGCCTGGGACGACCTGGTGCACACCGCGTACTTCCAGCGGGTCCAGTTGTCGGCGTCCGGTTTCTACCGGACCGAGGGGCTGCACTGGGACGCGAAGTCGTTCCGGGGCTCGCCGTTCAAGTACTTCGCGCATGGCGCCGCCGCGACCGAGGTGGAGGTGGACGGCTTCACCGGCGCGTACCGCATCCGGCGGGTGGACATCGTGCACGATGTCGGCGACAGCCTGTCCCCGATGATCGACATCGGTCAGGTCGAGGGTGGTTTCGTGCAGGGTGCGGGCTGGCTGACGCTCGAGGACCTGCGCTGGGACACGAGTGACGGGCCCCACCGCGGCCGGCTCCTGACCCAGGCCGCGAGCACGTACAAGCTGCCGAGCTTCTCGGAGATGCCCGAGAAGTTCAACGTCAGGCTGCTGGAGAACGCGACCGAGGAGGGCGCGGTCTTCGGGTCCAAGGCGGTGGGTGAGCCTCCGCTGATGCTGGCGTTCTCGGTGCGCGAGGCGCTGCGGCAGGCCGCCGCGGCGTTCGGGCCCGCGGGAGCCAGCGTGGACCTCGGCTGTCCCGCGACACCGGAGGCGGTGTACTGGGCGATCGACGCGGTCCGCAGGGGCGACGTGGAGCGTCTCGGGGACACTCGCGACGACGGCGGGATCCGCACCGGCGCAAACGCTCTGAGCAATGCCTGACACGACATGGGTGGCCGCGGTCGCGCGGTTGCGGGCTCGCCGGGAACCCGGCGTGCTCGTGACCGTCGCGACCGTGCGCGGCCACGCGCCACGCCGCGCCGGTGCCAAACTCGTCGTGGGACCGACCGAGACCTGGGGTTCGATCGGCGGCGGCAACATCGAGGCCGTCGCGATCGACCGGGCCCGCGAGCTGATCGCCACGCCCGATCCGGAGCCGGAGCTGATGGAGTTCGCCCTCAACGACAAGGTCACCAGCCGGCACGGCGTGCAGTGCTGCGGCGGAGCCGTCTCCGTACTGCTCGAACCGCTGCCGGTGGTGCAGGCGGTGGCGATCTTCGGCATCGGTCACGTCGGAATGGAGCTGGCCCGCATCCTGGCCCGCCACAGTCTGGATCTGCACCTGATCGACACCCGCCCCGACATGCTCACCGACGAACGGCTGGGCGTGCTCGCGGATGCGGTGGCGCAGGTCCACGTGCACCACGTACCGCTCCTTCCGGAGGAGGTGCTCGCGGAACTGCCGCCCGGCACCCACGTCCTGATCATGACGCACGATCACGCCGAGGACGCGGCGCTGTGCGACGCCGCCCTGCGTACCACCGATCTCGGCTCGATCGGGTTGATCGGCTCGGCCGCCAAGTGGGCACGGTTCAAAAAGCGCCTGGCCGACGAGGGCGGCCACGACGCCGCCACCATCGACCGGATCAAGACCCCCATCGGAATACCCGAGATCACCGGCAAGGAACCCGCCACGATCGCGGTGAGCGTCGCGGCGGACCTGCTCCGGACCTTCGAACAGGACCGGCACTGGGCAGTGCCGAACACCGTTCCCGGGGCCCTCGAACGGAGCAGCCGGTAACGGGAGATGGCGCGGCCCGGGTTCGGGCGGTCCGGGTTCGGGCGGTCCAGGCCGGGACGTCCAGGCCCGGTCGTCCGGCGCAATGCATCGGCATCACCGGTCGGATGCGGGGTCCCCGGCATCCGGCCCGAGGCCGCGGGCGAGCCTGAAGAGCCACGATGAACGGCCGCCACCACGGGGGTGCGGTCGATACGGTCCGTGCGGCAGCGGCGGTCTTGTTCGTCTGGTCAGGCGGCCTGGTCGATGTCCGGGCGGGCTCCGCGTGCGGCACCCGCCGACGCGGCCACCACGCACGCCACCGCGATCCACTGCGGCAGGCGCAGCGACTCCTGGAGCACGACGAGGCCGATGAGGGCCGCCATCGCTGGTTCGAGGCTCATCAGGATGCCGAAGACGCGCGGTGGGATCCTGCGCAGTGCTTCCAGATCCAGCGAGTACGGGATCACCGACGACAACAGTGAGACGCCCAGCCCCGCCATCAGGACCCACGGCTGCAGGAGCGCCGTTTTGCTGTCGGCCACGCCGAACGGCACGGCGACCAGTGCCGCGACGGCCATTCCCAGGGCCAGACCGTGGCCTTCGCTGGTGTGGCGGCCCAGCGCCGCGCCGACCAGGATGTACAGGCCCCAGCAGGTTCCTGCGGCCAGGGCGAACAGGAGCCCGGCGAGGTCGAGGTCGCCGCGTCCCTCCATCAGCAGGACCACACCGCCCGCCGCGAGCAGGGCCCAGAAGGCGTCCAGCCATCGCCTCGACCCGGCCAGCGCCACCGCCAGTGGCCCGAGGAATTCGATGGTCACCGCGATCCCCAGCGGAATCCGGGCCAGCGCCAGGTAGAAGCACAGGTTCATCGAGCCGAGGACCACGCCGTAACCGAGTACCACTGTCCACGCGCGACGGTTCATCCGCAGCGACGGCCGCCACCACAGCATCAGCACCGCAGCCGCGAACAGCAGTCGCAATGCGACCGTCCCGAAGCTGCCGACTTCGCTGAACAGGTGCTTGGCCAGGGCCGAGCCCACCTGGACGCTGACGATGCCGAGCAGTACCAAGGCCGGTGGCGGGATCGCGCCGAAGGTCCGTGCGGCCGGCGCACCCAGGAAGGACCGGAAGGACGGCCCGGGTTCGGTCCTGTCGACGTTCATGGTGGCCACCCGGGGAGTATCGACGATCGGGCGCCGCAACTCACCTGAATTTCCGGGGTGCCTAACTCTTGCCGGCCAACGACCTCCTGGCCGCCAACGCGCGCGGCCGGCGTCTCCTCCCCGGTATCGAGGAGTGGCCGGAACCGCGCCGCAACAACGCCCGTACACCTTCCTCCACCCCGCGGCGCGCAGCCTGTACGGCAACTGGGAGGACGTCGCCGCGGCCACGGTCGCCCATCTGCGCGCGGCCGCCGGGCGGTACCCGGACGCGCCCGATGTCACCGGGGTGGCCGGCGAACTCGTAGTGAGGAGTTCGCCGACCTGTGGCAGCGGTAAGAGGTGCGCGACCGCACCAACGGGCGCAAGCACTTCACCCACCCCGCCACCGGGCCCATGGTCTTGAGCTACGAGGCGTACGAGGTCGCCCGCACCGACGGCCACCGGCTGATCGTCTACCAGGCCGAGCCGGGCAGTACCGACCACTACGCGATGGTCTTGCTGGAGCATGCCGACACCGCGCGCGAAAGTGCGCCGCAACCCCCTGTGTAGCCTCGCATGATCTCGAAGTGGACGGGCTTCTGTTACTGTCACCTCGGCGCGGGGAGCGCGCGAACACGGATGCGGACCTGGGGGGTTGATGAATATGGCCGTCAACGGCCCTTCCCAGCATGCCCCTTTCCGGTCCGCGCGCTGACGCGAGGCGGTCCGGTCGTCATCACGACCAGGAGACATCCGTGCAATCCACCCCTTCGCAAGATCTCACCGAGCTGACCACCGAGCGGCTCGTGCTGCGCAGTTGGACCACGGCCGATGCCGACGCCGTCCTCGCCGACGACGGCCGGCGGCCGGCCGACTGGGCCGAGGACTTCCCCGCCGAGGGCGACCGCGTCATCGCGGGCCTCTTCCACGACCACCCCGTCTGGCTCGACGCCTACGGCCACCGGCTGATCATCGAGCGGGACAGTGGCCTCGTCGTGGGTTCGATCGGCCTGTTCTGGCCACCCGCCGAGGGAGTCCTGCAGATCGGCTACGGCGTCGTCGCCTCCCGGCGCGGCCGGGGCTACGCCACCGAGGCCACCCGGGAACTCGCCGCGTTCGCCCTCGCCGCGGAGGGCGTCCACAGCGTGGTCGCCGGGGTGGAGCTGACGAACCCGGCCTCCGTCCGCGTCCTGGAGAAGGCCGGCTTCGAGCGGCGCGACACCACGCCCGCCGACGAAGCCGAGGGCGTAGCCCGCTTCGGAATCACACGGTCGGACCGACTGGAGTAGCGGCTCGGTGGGCCGGCGCCCCGGCCGCCGGCCCACCCTCTCCTGACGTCGGCCCAGTCCCTCTCAAGAGACGTTCGGCCAGACGCAAGTGCCGCCCAGGAGCAGGTGGGCGCCGGCCCAGTGGGCTACCGCGGCATGTCGATGGGCTGCGGGCTCGGCATCCCGCTCATCTCCGCCGAGCCCCGCAGCCGCGCCGCGGTGCTGGGCCTGCTGGGTGCGCAGGGGCTGACCGAGGACGCCGTGCGGATCGTCGGCCCAGAATGAACCCCATGGACCGTCTGCTGCACCTCGACCGCACCCTCGACGAACTGGACCCGCCCCGCTGGACGCCTCCGGGCGCCGACGCGACCCATCTGGTCCGCAGAGTGCACGCGTTGCGGCGGGTCCCGCTGGGCGAACTCGGTCCGGCGGATCTGCGCACCCTCGTCTCGCAGCGGGTGGCGCTGCCGTACGTCCTGCCCCTCGCGGTGCGTCTGCTGCTCGAGGAGCCCCTGCTCGACGCGTACTTCTACGAAGGCGACCTGCTGCTCGCCGCCGTCGATGCGCCCGCCTCCGCCTGGGCCCTGCTGCCGGACCTCGCCGCCCGGCTGCGGACCGTGCTCACGACACTGCCGGAGGCGGCGGTCGCCGTCCTGCCCCGCGGCGCCACCGAGCAGATCGCCGGCTTCGCCGCACGGCACGCACCACCTCACTGACGCCAGCGCCTCGCCCGCCTGCGGACAGCAAAGTCGTGGCCCTCAGTAACACTGCGCTCTGGCGAGAACCGGCCTCACGCGGCCCTCAGTAACGCTGCGCTTTGGCGAGAACCGGTGTCAGTCTCGGCTCCGGCGGCTCGTGGCTGAACGCAATGGGCTGTTCCTTCTTCCCCGGCTTCAGGTTCTCCGCGCCGACGTACCGCGTCTCGACCACCTTGCCGTCGGAGTTCTTGAAGTCGACCTGCACGGCGTAGGAGGCATCACTGCCGGTCTTGTTGGTTATGGTGACCAGGACAGCGAGTACTCCGCCGCTCTGCGCCCTCGGTATCCCCGTCATGGCGACCTCGGAAAGGGCATTGCCCCGCCCTTTGACGTTCTGCAGCTCCTTCTCCGCTGCCGCGCTTCTGCGCTGGGTCTCGGCTTCCACAGAGGCTTCGAACTCGGAGGCACGCGCCGAGGCGGACGACGCCGCGGCGGACGCGGAAGCCCGGGCCGAGCCGATCGCCGATGCGGCCGAGGACGCCAGGGCCGACGGGGGCGTACCGGAGAAGGATGAGGCGTTCGGCGTACTGGTGGTGCCGGCCGTGGGCGAGGTAGCGGCGTTCTGGCCGTTTCCACCGCCACAGGCCGCAAGCCCGCCGGCGAGCAGAAGGCCGCCGAGAGCGCTTCCCACGAGGATCCGGCGGCGGGCCCTTTCAGAGCCTTTGAGTCGGGTCACAGACATGGTGCCGTCCAAAGGGTTCGATGGTCCTGTGCCTCCATGGTCAGCACGGGATTCGGCGCCCGCGAGTCGGGGACACCCGCGCTCCTGCCCGGCCCCCACCTGGCGCACCGCAGGCGGGTCACACATGGAGACGGCCGACCGCCCCGCCTCGCGCGCCCGCATGCCTGCGACCGGGGGGCGTGCACGTGCCCACGACCTGGGATCCGCGGTTCCCGCCCTGCAACCAGCTCGATCCGCCGCGCTTGCGCTCGTCAACCGTGCCCTGGATGGGGCACCGTGGAAGATGTGGACGTCCGGGGAGACGCTACCGACGTGCGACAACCGTGGCAGTCGAGCTACGCGCTGCTGGTGATCCCTCTCGCGCTCATCGCGGTGATCACGGTGGTCGACCAGCTGGTCCCGGCCGACATCCATCTCGGTCCGCTGCTGGTCATCGCGCCGGCGATCACCGCCTCCTTCGCCGGTGCCTGGCTGACGGGTCTGATCGGGTTCCTGACCGTAGGGGCGCAGGCCTACATCGGCTGGCATTTCGGCGTGCTGTTCTCCCGCAATGTGCTGGTGCAGATCCTCGCCCTGGCCGTCCTGTCCGCCCTGACCGTGTTCTACTGCGTGATGCGCGAGCGCCGCCAGCGTCAGCTGGCGCAGGTACGCATCGTCGCCGAGGCCGCGCAACACGTCGTGCTGTGGCCGCTGCCGGAACAGATCGGCTCGATGCGGATCGCCTGTCTGTACCTGGCCGCGGAGGCCGAGGCGCAGATCGGCGGTGACCTGTATGCGGCGACCCCCACCGACAGCGGTGTGCGGGTCATGATCGGCGACGTTCGTGGCAAGGGCCTGTCCGCCATCGGCGAGGCCGCGCTCCTCATCGGGGCCTTCCGCGAGGCCGCCCACTACCACACCTCGCTGCCCGCGCTGGCGGCCGCTCTGGAGCAGAGCGTGGCCCGCAACCTGCCCGAGCTGGGGCCCGAGGAAGACCCGAGCGAGCGCTTCGCCACCGTGATGCTGGTGGAGATCCCTGATGACGGCCACGTCACGCGGATCCTGAGCTGCGGCCACCCCCCACCCCTGCTGCTCCGTCCCGGGAGCGCGGTCACCGTGCCCGTGCACCCGGCGCCCCCGCTCGGTATCCATGGGCAGGCGCCCGCGGACTACACCGTCGACGTGTTCTCCTTCGAGCCCGGCGACACGCTCCTGCTCTACACCGACGGCGTCATCGAGGCCCGGAACACCGGCGGAGACTTCTACGCGCTCCCGGAACGGGTCGCCCAGTGGGCCGGCGCCAGCCCCGAGAAGCTGGTGCACCACATCCGCCGCGATCTGCTCGACCACGTCTCCGGACGCCTCGACGACGACGCCGCGCTCATCGCGCTGTGCCGTACGCCGATCCCCCACCGGCCCCATCGGCACGGGCCGGGCCTGCACGTCGGCGGGCTCGGTCATGGCACCAAATCGGTCCCTCACTGAGTGGCACCATGCCGCCGGGCCTCGCGGCCGGGTAGCGGATGCTGCGCGCCGAGCCGCGGTCGGTGGACTGCCTTGCGCGCACACAACTCCTGAAGCCTGCCGGTCCCGTGCGCCTGCCCCTACGGAATGCGGCGGCTTTTAACAGGGCCGCCGCGCCCCGTCAAGTCCCGAATTCCAGGAACATGAGCCGCCTGCGGCGTTTTGGCGTAATGGAAGCAGGCCGGAAACACCAGCCGGCCGGACAGAAGAATGATCCGGGACGCTACCTGGCGCAATCCAATCCACTGGAGCCCGGAACCGGTGACAGAAATCCTGAAAATTCAGGGTGCACAAAACCGTTTCAGTAGAGGAGACAATCATGAGCCGCGTTTCTCGAAAGCAGCGTTTCGCCATGCTGGCCGCCACGGTCACTCTGGCCGCAGGTGGAGCCCTTCTGCCGTCCGGCGCGTTCGCCGCACCGGCGGCCCCGCACACACAGGCCGTAGCCGCGGCCGAGGCCGGCAATCACCACACAGACCAGAACAAGGTCACGACCATCATCAAGACCTCCACCAAGACCAATACCAAGCACCTGCGCGGCGGCAAGCTTCAGATCACCATTACCAAGACCACGGCCGTCATCAAGATCAAGGACGGTGACGTGATCTCGAAGAAGGTCACCGTCGTCAAGCGCCAGAAGATCGTCGACATAGATTTCCAGGACAACAATCGCGTCCGGAACGAGGGAAACATAGACGACGAATAAGCGATAGGTCACCTGTTTCGGCCCACGACTGGTCTGGCCAGGGCCCCATGACAAGGCAGCCCGGCCGGACCGGCTGGCCCACAAGCGAACCGGACACAGCTGACCCACACCTGAACCGGACCAGCTGACTCACAAGTGAATACGGGAGACGGCCATCACCCGAGGTCTCGGCCCTCGCACAGCTCAGCACCGGCAGCGCCTCGCGTGCCGACGCGGCGTGCGAGGGCCGGCCTGATCGATGCGGCCCGCGGGCTGCCCGCCAACCGACATCTCCCCCAGAGGTCGGTACGCCACTGGCGACGAGCGGCCAAGGGATCCGGCCCATCCGGTCCTGGCGGACTTCCGTACCGCTGAGAGCCGGACGTGGAGCCGGATGCGGAGCCCGATGTGGCATCGGATCCCAGCCATCGGCGTCTCAGGCACGCGCTGTGTGCCGGAGGTCCGCAATCGCTGGTGTGAGGGATACCGGTACACGGATCGGCTCTGGGATCGTCGTGGCGGAGACGCCGGGACTTTCCGGAACGTCGGCCCCCACAGGACGGATGACATACGAGATGACGCGATGGACGATCAGCCGCGCCCAGCGGCTGGTGCTCGCCGTGGTGACGGGCATGTGTGCGCTGGCGGGCACAGCCACGGCCGCGCCGGCCCCGATGCCGACTCGGGACGGGGACACCGAGACGGCCGCCTCCGGCTATCTGAACCTACAGCAGTGCGTCTACTACGCGGACCCGCTCGCCGACCACTTCACGACGGTGCTCACACCCAGCGGCGACGGCCGGTACTCCACCGGCACGAAGCTCTCCAACGCCCCGGACACGCAACCGACATGCGGCCCGGGCAACGGCAACCACGTGCCCGTCTCGCTGCTGCCCGGCGTCAGGGCCCTGGACCTGCATGCGGGCCGCTACCTCAACATCCACCAGTGCGACTACTACTACAGCCGGAACACCGACCACTTCGCCGGCTTCGTCACTCCTGGCGGCGACAGCCGGTACGCGACGGGGACGAACGTCTCCAACTCCCCCGACACCGGCGTGGCATGCGGCCTCGGTAACGGCAACCACGTGCCCTACCGCCCGCTTTCGGGCGTCAAGTCCCTGGACCTGACCGCGGGCCGCTACCTCAATCTGCACCAGTGTGTGTACTACTCGGAGTCGGACACCAGCCACCTGACGACGTTGGTGCCGACCTCCGACAGCCGGTTCACGACCGGTACGGAGGTCTCCGACACCGCCGACGGCAGGCCTGACTGCGGCCCCGGCGACGGAGACCACGTGCTCGTCCCGCTGCTGTCAAGCGTCAAGAGCTTTCCGTTGGTCTGACGGTCGTCCCGTGACAGGGCATGCCCAGGCTCGCCAGGACTCCACTTCCCGTGGCGTCGGGAGGAAGGAGCAGCAGGAGGCGGGCGGAGGGGTTCTCGATCCCTCCCGTCGCGGAGCCCGGGCTGTCGACGACGTGCATCAGCTCTCGCCAGGTCAGCGTGTGCCCGTTCAGGCTCCCGTCCCAGCCGGCAATGCGGCGGGCACTTCGCCAACTGCTGCGGAGGTGGAGAGAAGTGGGGGCAGCCGGTGGGTGGGCCAGGACAAGGGGCTTGGCCGCGGTGTCGCAGTGGACGATCCGGCCCGGGAGGCCGACGCGCGAACCGGACCAGGATTTCCGCACGGAACCGGATCTTACCCACGGTCCGGGCTCCGCCTAGCCTCGGACCACATGCACAACAGTCCGACAACGACAGGTGGTACGCCGGTGATCGTGATAGCCCATCTCAGCGACACTCACATCGACAGTGAACCGCGCAGCATCGAGCGCACCCAGGCTGTCATGCGTTACCTGGAGGACCTGCCGTACGACTTGGACGCGGTCCTCGTGACCGGGGACATCACCGATCACGGTCTGCCGTCCGAGTACGAGCAGGCCCGTCGGCTCTTCTCCTCGCGGCACCCGGTGATGCTCTGTCCCGGCAACCACGACAGCCGTGACGCCTTCCGCACCCATCTCCTGGCGCAGGAGGGTGCGACGGCTCCGGTCAACCAGGTGCTCCGGAGCGCTGACGTGGTGATCGCGGTGTGCGACTCGTCGGTGCCGGGCAAGGACGAGGGTTTCCTCTCGGACGAGACCCTGGCGTGGCTCGAAGACGTACTGGACCGGACGTCCGATCGAACGCCGGTGCTGATCGGGTTCCACCATCCGCCGGCGCAGTTGCACGTTCCGTTCGTCGACGGTATCCGCCAGTTCGGTGCCGAGCGGCTGGCGGCCCTCGCCGACCGCCACCGCAACATCGCGGCGTTCCTCTGCGGCCACGCCCACACAGCGGCGGCAACCGTCTTCGCCGGGCGCCCGCTGCTGGTGGCCCCTGGAGTCGTCTCCACGATACGACTTCCCTGGGAACACGGCGCGCACCCCCGGGACCACGTCCACCTGGACCATGCGCCCGCTCTCGCCTTCCACATCCTGGACGACGCAGGACGGTTGACGACGCACTTCCGCCAGGTCCGTGTGTAAGGGAGCCGCAACGCCCCGTCCCGGAGCCCGCTGCTGAGACATGAGGCGTGCTCTAGGCAGGTGAAGGCGCTGGTGGCGTCGCTGCACGACGGCACGCCGGCAACGCCGCGTCGACCGCCTGGCACCGGGGGTCGAGGGGCGCCCGGCTCAGCGTTGCTCGTGGGTCGTGCGGGTGATCAGGTGGGCGAGTTCGGTTACGTACGGTGGCTCGAAGAGGGTCAGGTGGTCTCCTTCCAGTACATGTCGGGTCAGTTGTCCGGGGGCGCAGACGCTGGTCCAGGCGTGGGTCGCCGCGGCCAGGAGGTCCGGGTCCTGCTTGTCGGCCTGTACGAGGGTCACCGGCCCCGCGTACGGAGCCGGGCGGTAGGCGCGGGCGGCTCGCAGGTGGGCGCGGTTGGTGCGCCGGCGCAGCTCCAGGTGGAGACGTTCCGCTGCGGTCGCCGCCTCGTGCGGGCCGCCGTACAGGCCCGGTTCCTCCTGGTCCTCGCTGTCGTCCCGCTCCGAGAGCCGGTCCGCCGGATAGCTCTCGACGAGGAAGAGCATTCCCGGCCGCTCGCCCTGCTGTTCCAGCAGCCGGGCCATCTCGAAGGCCACGAGCCCGCCCATGGACCAGCCCAGCAGAAGGTACGGCCCGGTCGGCGCAACGGTGCGCACTGCCGCCAGGTAGCGGGCGGCCAGCGCCTCGACGGTGTAGTGCGCGGCCTCCTCCTGACCCTGCTCATCCAGCGCGGCAGACGGACTCCGGAGGGCGTAGAGCGGGCGTTGCAGCTCCGTACCGGCGGCGAGATGGCGGAAGCCGGTGACCTCGCCGCCCGCCGGATGGACGCAGAACAGCGGGACGCCCTCACCCCGGGGCCGCAGTGCCACGACGTCCTCCGCGGCACCGGAACGGGCGGCACCGCGCGCGGCGTCCTCCGCGGCGTCGGGGCGGGCGGCACCGCGCACGGCGTCGTCGGCGGCGCCTGGGCGGGTGGCACCGCCCTCCTTCAGCAGGCGGGCCAGGTGCCGCACGGTCGCCGCCCTGCCGGACCCGCCCTGTTCGGGTTCCGGCTCGGAGAACAGGACGGGTACCTGTAGTGCGGTGCCGAACTCCGCGTTCAGCCGTGCGATCAGCCGTACGGCGAGCAGGGAGTGGCCGCCGAGGGCGAAGAAGTCGTCCTCCGCCCCCACCGGACCGGTGCCGAGCAGTTCCCCGAACACGCGGGCCACGGCGGCCTCCACAGGGTCCCCCGGCGCTGTCCCGGTCCGGCCCGGCGCGGGAAGGTCCGGCCCGGTGCCGTCCGCCCCGGTGAGGGCCGCCCGCACCGCGACCGGGTCGACCTTGCCGTTCGGTGTGAGGGGCAGCGCGGCGACCTCGGCGAACGTCCGCGGTACCAGGGGCGCCGGCAACCGCTCGGCCGCGAAGTCCCGCAGGTCGGGCACCGGTCCGGCGGGGCCGGTGACTACGCACGCGGCGAGGTGGTCGCCGCGCGCCTCGTCCGAGACCAGGGCCACCGCCGCGTCGCGCACGCCGGGGTGGCGCACCAGCACGGACCGGACCTCCTCGGGCTCCACGCGGATGCCGTTCACCTTGAGCTGGTCGTCCACCCGGCCCAGGTACCGGATCAGGCCGTCCGGGCCGACACAGGCCAGGTCGCCGGTGCGGTACAGGCGGCTGCCGGGTTCCGGCCCGAAGGGGTGGGGCACGAACCGTTCCGCGGTGAGGTCCGGGGCGCCCAGATACCCCCTGGCGAGACTCGTTCCACCGATGTAGATCTCTCCCGGGACTCCCACCGGAGCCGGTTCGAGGGAGTCGTCGAGGACCAGCACCTCGGCGTGGTCCATGGGCCGGCCGATCGGGACCGGGCCGGAGACGTCCGCGGGGCCCACCTCGTGGACGCACACCCCTACGGCGGTCTCGGTGGGGCCGTACTCGTTGAAGACCCTCGTGTCCGGCGCGTGGGTCCGCCAGGCGGCCACGGCCTCCGCGTCCAGGGCTTCACCGCCGACGACGAGTGATGTCGCCGTGCCGGCGAAATCCTCCTCCGCCAGGCCGTGGTTCACCACCTTCAGGTGCGACGGGGTCAGTTTGAGCACATCGAGGCCGGACCGGTCGGCCAGGTCCGACGAGAGGACGAGAGCGTCGCGGCACGCGGGGTCGAGATGCACGGGGCGGCCTGTGATCAGGGGCAGGAACAGACTCGTCACGGTGAGATCGAAGCCGATCGAGGAGTGCGCCAGCGCGCCTCCGGTCACGTCACCGCCGTCCCGGCCACGCCCGCCACGGCCACCGCCGTCGCCCGCGCGACCAGGGCCCCCGCCGTGACGTCCGCTACGCCCGCGCCCTCCGCCGTCACCGTCCCCGCGCACACCCGCCTCGGCATCGCCGTCGCCGCTTCTGCGCACACGCCCGCGACCATCGCCCTCGCCGCCGTCGGTATAGGCACGCGCGCTCCACATGAGGTAGTCGCACACGGCGCGGTGCGGGAGCATCACTCCCTTCGGCTCTCCTGTGGAACCGGAGGTGAACATGATGTACGCGAGGTGGTCCGGGCCTGGCTCGCCCGTCGGGGCGGGCTCGGCCGCCGGGTCCGTGTCCTCGGCCGGCAGGGCGCGCAGATCGACGTACTCGACCCGCTCGGCGGCGGGCGGCCGCGGCGGCCGGTCGGTGAGCAGCAGCCGGCATCCGCCTCGCTCGAGCAGCTCCGTGGCCCGCAGGGCCGGAAGTTCCGGATCGAGCGGCACATAGGTCCCGCCCGCCTTGAGCACGGCGAGCAGCGCCACGACCAGCGACGCCGAGTGCGCGGCGCTCACCGCGACCGGTGTCTCGAGGCCGACGCCCCGTGCGCGCAGTACCCGGCTCCACCGGTCCGCCCGTGCCTCGAGTTCCCGGAAGGTCAGCCTCTCGTTCCCCGCCACGACGGCGAGGGCGTCCGGCGTTCGGCGCGCCTGCCCTTCGACGAGCCCGTGCAGCACCTGTCCGGCCGACGGGGCGCGGGGTGGGGTCCGGCGGGGAGCGGCCGCGGGCTCCAGGCGTGCCTCGTGCACGGGAGCGGCGGGCGCTGCGAGGAGCCCGGCGAGCAGCGTCGCGTACTGGCCTGCCAGGACACGCACGTAGGTCCCGTGGAACTGCTCGGCGTCGTAGTGCCAGGTCGTCGTGGCCTGCCGGTCGCCCAGCGCACAGGTCAGCCGCAGGGCGTGCCGCTCGGTCTCGACGTCGTCCCACAGCACGCGGAAGGTCGCGCCGTGCCCCGGACCTCCGGCGGCGGGGACGGGCCCGGTGGTCTCGTCGCAGACGAAGCCGATGCCGTGGCCCGCCGGGGCGGGGAGAGCGGGTGCGGGAGAGTCGGGCACATGCTCCTCGGCCTCGGTCAGGGCGCGTTCGGCGCGTGCGGCGAGGGCGTCGAGAACGGGAACGGGGGCGAGCCGGGCCGTCACGTCGGTCCACTGGGCGAAGGGACCGAGGCAGTTCGTCGTCTCTTCGAAGTCGCGGCCGGAGAAGAGCGTGGCGACGGTGACGTCGTCCTCCCCGCCGATCCGCGACAGCAATGTCTGCCAGCAGGCCAGCAGCACCGCACCCGGGCGCACCCGTCGTCGGCGGGCATAGGCGTGGACGGCTGCCGTGAGGCCGTCCGGCAGCGACGCGGTGACGGTACCCCGGTCCGGTACGCCGGTGCCGGGGTGCCGGCGCAGCGGCATGGCCGGCCGTCGGGCGGCGGTGCCGTGCGTCGCCGTGAGCGGGGGCGGCGCCCCGAACTCCTGGTGCTGCCATTCGGTGAACTGGCTGTACTGGAGGACTTCTTCGGTGGGTGGACGGTCCGCGTACCGTGCGGCGAGCTCCCCGGCGAGCAGGCGCAGCGTACGGCCGTCGGCGGTCAGGGGGGTGGTGGCGAGCAGCAGGGAGTGCCGCCGGGGGCCGAGGGCGAAGAGGATGGCACGCAGGACCGGGTCGCCCGGTGCGCCGTACGGCAGGTTCCGCAGGGCGCGGGCCTCCTCGTCGATCCGGCGTTCCTGCGCGGCCTCGTCGAGGTGGTGGAGGTCCTCGACCGACCACTGGGGGCGCTGCGGGTCCGTGTCCTGGACGACGAGCAGGGCGGTGCGGACACCGGGCACCCGTCGACAGGCCGCGCGGAGGATCTCGTGCCGGTTCGCCGTCTCCCGCAGTGCGGCGGCCAGGCGGTCGCCGTCGAGGTCGCCGTCGACGGCGAGGAGCAGCTGGGCCCAGCCGGGCGACGCGTGGAGTTCGGCGAGCCGCCACAGCCGCTGCTGCTGGTAGGACAGGCGGTACCCCTCGACCGGTCCTCCCTGGCTTTCGTACCCTTCCCGGCGGGTCCTCGTCGTCACTGGAACCTCACCATGCCGCCCATGGCGACGAGGAGTTCGCGTTCGCCGTGGAAGGGGTTGCGGGCGTGGGCGGTGAGGATGTTGTCCAGCAGCATCACATCGCCGCGCTCCCAGGGGAAGCTGATCTCCAGTTCCCGGTAGACGCGCAGGATCTCGTGCATGGCCTCGTCGGGTATCGGGGTGCCGTCGCCGAAGCGGCAGGTTCGCGGGAGTTCCTCCGGTGACATGGTGGCCAGCAGGGAGTCGCGGACGCTCGCGCTCAGGCAGGCGGTGTGCCAGTGCTGTGCCTGGTTGAACCACGACCATTCGCCGGTGCGCGGGTGACGCAGCACTGCGGGGCGCACGGCGGTGGTGCGCAGCCGGTCGCCGTGCCACTCGTAGCGCAGCCCCTGCCGGGCGCACCGGGCCTCGGCCTCGGCCCGGTCGCCGGCGCGGAAGACGCTGCGCCAGTCGAGGCCGAGTCCGGTGCCGTAGGTGCGGATGTACATGACTCCCTTGGCGGTGAACTCCTGGCGCAGTGCCGGGTCGAGCCGTCGGTGGACGGCGCGGCTGTCGACCACGGGGGTCTCGCCGCCGGACTCGGCCGGCCGGGCGCAGCAGAACCAGATGCGGGTCGGCCCCTCGTCGTTGAAGGAGTTCTCGTTGTGCCAGAGCAGCTTCTCCTCCGGCGGGAAGAACACCGGGGTGTAGACCTTGCCGCCGAGTGCGGCGCGCGGGTGTTCTCCGTTCTCGCCGAAGAGGTCGTCGACGAAGACCGAGGCGAAACGCTCCAGTGCGTCGGGGTGCGTGATGCCGAAGCCGCGGAAGAGGAGGGCGCCGTGCCGTTCGAGGTCGGTGTCCAGGCGGTCGCGGTGTGCGCGTGCCCAGGTCACCGGATCGACGTCGGGGTGGGCCGGCCGCAGGACGAGCGGCAGGTCGGCGCCGTCCCCCAGGGTCTCCCGTACGACGACGTCGTTCGGGGCCATGGCCACCCGGGTGGGCGTGATGCCGCGCAGGGTGCCGGGGCCGCGCCGCCTGACGCGGCCCGGTGCGGTCCCGCCGGTGACGGGGGGTGCGGTGGTGGGCAGGGGCGCGTCGGCGATCGAGGCGTCGGGGCGGGCGGCCATGTCCGCGACCAGCGCGAGGTACTGCTCCCGCAGCTCCGCCATGGTCGACGCGTCGAAGAGGTCGGGGTCGTAGTTGAGGAACCCGGCGAGTCCCTCGTCGTCCTCCTCCAGGACCAGGGTGATGTCGAAACGGCTGGTGTCGATGAGGGCCACGGAGAACGGGCTCAGCTCCAGCCCGGCCATGGTGTCGGCGGGTCGCCGGTTGCTGTTCAGCACGAACTTGATCTGGAACAGCGGGCTCTGGTTGCGGGTGCGGGGCGGGCTGAGGGCCTTGACGACCTCCTCGAAGGGGAGGTCCTGGTGTGCGTAGGCGTCCAGGGCCAGGGCCTTGGTTCGGCCCAGCAGTTCGCGCCAGGTGGGGGCACCGGTGAGGTCGGCGCGCAGCACGATCTGGTTGACGAAGAACCCGATCAGCGGTTCGGTCTTGGTGTCGGAGCGGCCCGCGACGTCCGAGCCGACGACGAGGTCGGTTTCCCCGGTCCTCCGGTTGACCACCGCGTACAGGGCGGCGAGCAGCGCCATGAACAGGGTGCTGTCCTCCTGGCGGCACAGCGTGCGCACGCCGTCCGCGGTCGAGGCCGGTATCCGGAACCGCACGCCCTCCCCCCGGTGCCGCGGGTCGGCGGGGCGGGGCCGGTCCAGGGGCAGCCCGGGCAGGTCGAGGATGCCCTGGAGACGCCGGGTCCAGTGCTCCACCAGGCGGTCGAAGTGGCCGGCTTCGGCGAGTCGGCGCTGCCAGATCGCGTAGTCGGCGTACTGCACGGGCAGTTCGGGCAGCCGGTGCGGCCGTCCTTCGCGGGCCGCCGTGTACAGCTCGGCCAGTTCGTCCCGCAGTACCGCGGCGGACCAGCCGTCCACGGACACATGATGGGCGGTCAGCAGCAGGACGTGGTCGGTGGTGCCGAGTCTGAGCAGGCCGGTCCGCAGGACGGGGCCGGCTGCCAGGTCGAAGGGCTGCGCGTACTGTTCCCGGGCCAGCCGCCGTGCCTCCTCCGCGCGCTGCTCGGGCGGATACCCGGTCAGGTCCGTGACCGGCAGCGGGACGGGTTCGCAGGGCAGTACGGTCTGGTACGCCATCCCGTCCCGGGAGGTGATCACGGTCCTGAGGACCTCGTGGCGCCGGACGATCTCCGTGACCGACCGCCGCAGCAGGTCGACGTCGAGTTCGCCGGTCAGCCGCAGGAAGACGGGGAAGTTGTACTGGGCCGTGTCCGGGTCCAGTTGGTGCAGGAACCACAGGCGCTCCTGCGCGAAGGAGGCCTGTGTGCTCTCCGCCCGCTCGACGGGCGCCAGCGCGGGCAGTGCGGGGGGCTGTGCCTCGGCGGTCAGGCCGTCGACGAGGCACGACAGCGCGCCGAGGGTGGAGGCGTCGAAGGGGCCGCGGACCGGCACCTCCACCTCGAACTCCTCCCGCAGCCGGAAGACCAGGCGGAAGGTGAGCAGGGAGTGACCGCCGAGGTCGAAGAAGTCGTCCTGAGCGCGGATTCCGTCGCGGCCGAGCAGTTCGCTCCAGATGGCGGCCATCCGCCGCTCGGTGGGGGTGAGTTCCGGCTCGCGCTCCGCTCCCGGGTCCCTTCCGGTGCCCTCCTCGGCCGGTGTCTTGGAGACGGCCAGGAGGTCGGTGAGCGCGGCACGGTCCACCTTGCCGTTGGCGTTGAGCGGTATCCGGCGCAGCACCACGTACCGCGAGGGGAGCAGGGGGTCGGGCAGCCGGTCGCGGAGCCGTGCCTCGACGGCGGGCAGCGCGGCGAGCGCGGCCGGGCGCCACAGCGGCCGGGTCGCGATCCGGTCGGTGGGCACGGCGGCACCGGCCGGTGGCAGCGGTTCGGGGTCCAGGCCCGCCCGGTACAGCAGGACGTCGAAGGAGCCGTCCGGGTGTCCCGCGGCCCAGCTCGGTTCGGTCCGGTACCCGTGGCGTTCGGCCAGTGCGCACAGCTCCTCCGGGTCGACGCCCGGGGCGACGGCATCGGGGGCGGCGCCGGAGAGCCGGGCCAGCAGTCGCAGGTCCCCGTCCAGGCGGGCATTGGGGATGCCGCGGAGCGCGAGCCGGTCCGGTCGCCCGGTCTCGAGCAGGGCGGCCAGCGCGCCGAGGCCGAGTCCCTCTGCCCGCCAGTCCCGCCACTCGGGCGCGGCGGAGGCGGGGGCGGCGGCAGGGCCGGCGGCCGCGGTCGCGGTGCGTTCGGCGGCGACGGTGATCACGACGTCGTAGCGGTAGCAGTTCAGCTCGTGGCCTGCCGTACCGCGCTTGAGCAGGACGCGTACGGATTCCACCCGCGGCCGTCCGGCCGGCAGCGCGGCGAAGAGCCGGGGGTCGAGGCAGAGTTCGTTCTCGGCCTCCATGCGCCAGGCGGTCTCGGCGCGCAGGGCGGTGTCGGGGGTTCCCGGCCTTGCGCGGTGTGCGGCCACGGACGCGTGGAACGCCTCCAGCAGGACGAGGCTGCGCAGGTCACCGAGGAACACGTGCCCGCCGTCGGGCATCGCGTCGATGGCCTGGTCGAGAACTTCGAACAGGTAGTCCACAGAAGGGAAGTACTGCACCACGGAGTTGAGGATCACCGTGTCGTACGTCTCGCCGGGGCGGACCGCGCGATGGGCGGGGCCGGCCCGCAGCACGATCCGCTCGGCGCCGCCCGGCCGTGCGTCCAGTGCCTCGCGCAGGTTGTCGATGACCCGCTCGGACAGGTCGACGCCCTGGTAGTAGGTGCAGTCGGGGGCGACCCGGGAAAGGATCAGACCGGTGCCGCAGCCGATCTCCAGGGCCCGGCCGGGGCGCAAGGACCGGATCCGGTCGACCGTGGCGTCCAGCCACTCCCCCATCCCGGCGGTGTCGATGGGCTCTCCGGTGTAGCTGCTGTTCCAGCCCGCCAGGTCGAACGACGGATCGGCGGGACGTTCGGCCGAGCCGTAGGTGTCGTCGTACAGCGTCTGCCAGCGGTCCACCCAGTCGGACGCGGCGGCCGTGGCCGAGGCGCCCGCCTCGTCGGTGCGGGGGCTGACGAAGGCGACCAGTCGCCGGGACTGGGGGGTGGGGCCGTGGGCGATGACAGCGGCGTCGCGGACGGCGGGGTCCTGGGCCAGCGCGGCGGCCACCTCGTCCGGTTCCACCCGGTGGCCCCGGATCTTGACCTGGTCGTCCAGCCGGCCCAGGTACTCGAGGTCTCCCGTGGCGAGCCGCCGCACCCGGTCGCCGGTCCGGTACAGGCGGCCGCCCGGCTCGTCGCCGAAGGGGTCGGGCACGAAGCGTTCCGCAGTCGGGCCCGGACGGTTCCAGTAGCCGTGGCAGACGCCCGCACCGCCGACGTACAGCTCACCGGGCGCACCAGGCGGAACCGGGTTCATCGACTCGTCGAGGACGTACAGCCGTGTGTTGTGCACGGGCGTGCCGATGGGTATGCGGCCGAATCCGTCCACGGGATGCACGCTGTGGTGGGCGGCGCAGGCCACGGCCGTCTCCGTGGGTCCGTACTCGTTCACGATGCGCGGGCCGCCCGGTGCCGTGCGCCACGCCGCGAGGCGCTCTTCGTCGAGTTCCTCGCCTCCGACGACCATGGTCCTGGTCCAGGCCGCCGCGCGGGCCGGCGCCCCCGAGTCCTCGAGCATCCTCAGGTGCGAGGGGGTGAGCTTGACGAAGGCGAGGCCGGTGTCCGCTGCCGCCGACGCGCGCAGGGCCTCGCCGGGCGTGCCGGAGTCGCCGGCGAACAGCAGCCGCCCGCCCGCCAGCAGGGGTGCGAACAGGCTCGTCACGGTCAGGTCGAAGGAGAGCGACGAGTGCACCGGGACGGCGCCGTCGGCCCCCGGCGGCAGATACGTCTCGACGGCCCACAGCAGGTAGTTGGCGACTTGCCGGTGGGAGAGCATGGCACCCTTGGGTCCGCCGGTCGAGCCGGAGGTGTACATCAGGTACATCAGGTCGTCGGGGGTGACGTCGGCCTCGGGCGGCGTCCCGGCCGCCTCCCTCTCCACTGTCTCCGGGTCGACGGTGACCACCCGGACGCCGGGTCCCCGCGCCAGATCCCGCAGCCGCGCCTCGGCGAGCACGAGCGTGGCACCGCTGTCCCGCAGCATGTGGTCCAGCCGGGCCTTCGGATAGGCCGCGTCGAGTGCCACGTACGCGGCACCGCTCTTCAGCACCGCGAGCAGCGCGATGACCGCCTCGGGGGTTCGCGGCAGCAGCACGGCGACGACGGAGCCCGGGCCCGCGCCGAGCGCGCTCAGCCGTCGGGCCAGCCCGTTGGCGCGGTGGTCCAGCTCCCGGTACGTCAGATCGGGGCGTCCCGGGGCCGACACGGCGAC
Source organism: Streptomyces musisoli (assembly GCF_016741855.1). Taxonomy (GTDB): domain Bacteria; phylum Actinomycetota; class Actinomycetes; order Streptomycetales; family Streptomycetaceae; genus Streptomyces; species Streptomyces musisoli. Next base: position 114,516 of record NZ_JAERRH010000015.1, read on the forward strand.
CTCGTCCGCGCAGGCCCGCGCGCGTGCGGCGATGAGCCGCTCCACGCGTAGGTCGGCGGGCCGGGCCACGCGGGTGCCGTGCGCGGAGCGCAGCGTCCGTTCCGTCTCCTCGGCCGGCATCAGGGGCAGCTCGCCGATCCGCGCGGCCGGATCGGCGGCCACGGCGGCGAGCAGGACGGTCAGGGAGCGGGCCAGCCGCTCGCCGGTGGCCGTGTCGAACAGGTCGCGGGCGTGGATGAGCCGGCACTCCAGACCGGCACCGGTCTCCCAGATGTTCAGGTCGAGGTCGAAGCGGGCCGCGTCGTGGTCGAGATGGTCCAGCTCGGTGACGCCGACCCCGCCGGGCAGGGTGCGTACCGGGCGCGGCGGTGTGTTGTGCAGGGTGAAGTTGACCTGGTAGACGGGATTGCGGCCGGGGGCGCGGTCGGGGTTGAGCCGCTGGGCGATCAGGTCGAGGGGGACGTCCTGGTTCTCGTACGCCTCCAGGCAGGTGGTGCGGACCTCGGCGAGGAAGTCCTCGAAGGTCGCCTCGCGGTGGATCCGGGAGCGCAGCGGGAGCGAGTTGGCGAAGAATCCGACGATGTCGTGGAAGCCCCGGTAGCGGCGGTTGGCGACCGGGGTGCCGACGACGACGTCGTCATGGCCGCCGTGGCGGGCCAGTACGATCTGGAACCCGGCGAGCAGCACCATGAACAGTGTCGTGCCGGTGCGCGCCGACGTCCGCTTGAGCGCGTCGCGGACGTCGGCGGGGAGCGTGAACACGGTCGACTCGGCCCGGCCGTCCGGCTTCGGTGGCCGGGGGCGGTCCGCGGGCAGCGGCATGGGGTCCGGGGCGCCCGCCAGCCGGCGCTCCCAGTAGTCCAGCTGGCTCGCCGCCTCGGCGCTGTCGGCCCACTCCTGCTGCCAGCGGGCGTACTCGGCGTAGTCGACGGTGAGGGCGGGCAGTTCGGGCGTCCGGCCGTCGAGGCGTGCGCCGTAGGCCTCGGCCAGGTCGCTCAGCAGGACGCCGAGCGACCAGCCGTCCACGACGGCGTGGTGGAAGACGAGCACGAGCAGCGCGTCGTCCGCCGCGAGCCGCAGCAGCCGGAACCGGACCGGCGCGTCGGCTGCCAGGTCGAACGGCTCGGCGGCGTCGGCCAGCGCGATGCGCTCGGCCCGCGCGAGGCGCTCCCGCTCGGGGAGTCCGGTGAGATCGACGACCGCCAGCGAGTGCTGCCGGTGCGGCAGCACTCGCTGGACGGTACGGCCTTCCCGCACCGGCAGGACCGTGCGCAGTACGGCGTGGCGCGCCAGCAGGTCGTCGAGGGCGCCTTCCAGGGCCCTGACGTCCAGCGGCCCGGTGAGCCGGTGGACGACGGGACTGTTGTATGCGGGGCTGTCCGGGTCCAGGCCGGCCAGGAGCGCCATGCGGCGCTGGGTGAACGATGCCGGGGCCTCGCCTGCGTCGTCCGTGCCGGGCAGTCCGGTGGCGGCGCCCTTCTCCCACATCCGCTGGCGCAGCAGGGCCCGCTGCTCGGCGGGGAGCCGGGCTATTCGTTCCCGCAGGTCGTCGTCGACCACGCCGGCCCTTTTCGTCGTGTGCGTCATACGGCTCCCCCGTTCATCCCTCGGCACGCCGGGGCTCGGCGTGCCGCTCCAGTTCGGCCAGCAGTCCGTCCAGTTCGTGCGCGGTGTCGTCGCGCGGTGTGCCGTGCGCCCCGTCGGCGGCCGGCGCGCCGCCGGCGCGTTCGATCTCGACGGCGAGTCCGGCGATGGTGGGAAGGTCGAAGAAGGTCCGCAGCGGCAGGGGGACCCCGAGCCGTTCGCGGACCGAGGTGCGCACCACCGAGGCGAGCAGCGAGTGCCCGCCGATCAGGAAGAAGCTGTCGTGCACGCCGAAGGACCGCACCCGGAGCACATCCGCCCAGATCTGCCACAGCGTCCGTTCCGTGGCGGTCCTGGGCGGCACGGCGGACGTGTCCCGCGGGCCTGGGTCCTGGGCGGTGATGCCGGGCAGCGCCCGTGCGTCGATCTTGCCGCTCGGTGTCGTGGGCAGCGTCTCCAGCAGGACCAGGTGCCCGGGCACCATGTGGGACGGCAGCCGGTCCCGCAGCCCGCCCAGCACCTCGGACGGCGCGGGCGAGCATCCGGCGCGCGGGACCACGTAGGCGACGAGCCGCCGGTCACCCGCGACGTCGACCGCCCGCACCACGCACTCTCGCACGTCGTCGCGGTCCAGCAGCGCCGCCTCGATCTCACCCGGCTCGATCCGGTAGCCGCGGATCTTCACCTGCTCGTCCGCCCGGCCCAGGAAGTCCAGCGCGCCCTCCGGCAGCCACCGCACCAGGTCGCCGGTGCGGTACATGACGGCCCCGGGGCGGACGGCGAACGGGTCGGGCAGGAAGCGCTCCGCCGTGAGGTCCGGGCGGCCCAGGTAGCCGCGCGCGACGCCCGTTCCGCCGACGTACAGCTCACCGGTCACGCCGATGGGTACGGGACGCAGCTCCGGGTCCAGCACGTGGAGGGTGGTATTGGTGAGGGCGCGGCCGATCGGTACGCCCGTGGCGTCGTCGGGCAGCCTGTCCACCCGGTGGGTCGTGGAGAACGTGGCGTTCTCGCTGGGGCCGTAGCCGTTGTGGAGGTGGCCGGGCGGGGCGCCACCGCGCAGTACGGCACGGGTGCGGCGGGCGTCCATCACCTCGCCGACGACGAACAGGTGCCGCAGTCCGCCGAAGGCCCGCGGGTCCATGTCGGCCACCCGGTTGAACAGGGTGCCGGTCAGGGAGACGACCGTGGGCCGCAGTTCGCGGAGCGCGGCCAGCACCTCGTCGGGGCCGAGCGGTTCGTCGCCGGGCAGGACGCACACCCGGGCGCCGTTGCACAGCGCCCCCCACACCTCGAAGGCGGTGATGTCGAAGGCCGGGTCGCCGAGGTGCAGCAGTGTGTCGTCGGGGCCGATGTCCACGTAGTCGGTAGCGGTGATCAGCCGGACGACCGCGCGATGGGGTATGCCCACGGCTTTGGGGCGGCCGGTGGAGCCGGAGGTGTGGACCACGGCGGCGAGGCTGTCGGGGTGGCTGCGGGACGGCAGCGGCACCTCGGGCACCCCGTCGGTGTCACCGGGCGCACCGGTGCACCGGGACGGCAGCGGCACCTCGGGCACCCCGTGGGCGTCACCGGGCGCGCCGGTGGACCGGGACGGCTCGCCCGTGGCCCGTTGCGCGTCGGCCAGCCGGAGGAGGGGCACGCCCAGGCCGTCGAGCCACGCCGGTGGGGCGTCCCGGCTCAGCACGGCCGCGATCCGTGCGTCGTCGGCCATGAAGCGGAGGCGTTCCTCGGGGTGGCCGGGGTCGAGCACAAGAGGGGCGCCGCCGGCGAGGAGGACGCCGAGCATGCCCGCGACGAGGTCGGCGGACCGTTCCAGGTGCAGGGCGACGGGAGAGTCGGGGGTGACGCCCGCCGCGACGAGCGACCGCGCGAGGCGGGCGGCCCGCAGCCGCAACTCCGCGTAGGTCCAGGTTTCGGTGCGGTCGGTGAGGGCGACGGCCTGCGGGGTCCGGGTCGCCCAGGTCCTGAAGAGGCCGTCGACGGTGGCCGGTTCGGGCAGGGGGCGGTCGGTGGCGTTCCAGGCGTCGATCCGGGCCCGGTCCCCGGCCGGCAGCACGGGAACGTCGCCGATGCGGGCGTCGGGGTGCTCGGCGACGGCGCGGAGCAGCGTGTGAAGGACGGCCGTCATACGATCCGCCGACTCCGGCGGGCACAGGTCGGACGCGAGCCGCAGCCCGACGGCCGGTGCGCCGTTCGTGCCGTCCTCCTCGGCGAAGGTGCACAGCAGGTCGTAGGGGGTCGGGTCGTCTTCGGGGGCGAGCGGGGTGGTGGTGAGCCCCGGCGCGGTGAAGCCGGTCCCGGGAGGGGGTGCCGTGGTGAACACCGCCTGGCAGAGGGGGTGCCGGCTCAGGTCGCGCTCGTCGTCGAGGAGGGAGACGAGTCGGCCGAAGGGTACGCCGGCGTGCGCTGCGGCCTCGTCGCGCGTCGCCGCGAGTCGCCGGACCACCTCCCGGAAGGTGGGACGGCCCATCAGATCGGTGCGCAGGACCAGGAGGTCCTCGTAGGGGCCGAACGCCTGCTGCGCGGCGTGCGGTGGGCGGCGGTCGACGGGGCAGCCGAACACCACGTCGTAGCGGCCGGTCCAGCGGGCCAGCAGCACGGCGAAGGCCGCCGCCGGCCCGGCCCACGCGGCGACGCCCTCCTCGCGGGCCAACCGCCGCAGGCGCTCGGCGTGCCCGCTCTCGACACGAAGCCGGCGGCTCGTGCCCCGGTGGCCCTGAACCCGGGGCCGGGGCCGGTCGAGCGGCAGGTCGAGCGGCTGGAGCCCGTCCAGCTTCCGCCTCCAGTACGCCACAGCGGCGTCCAGGTCCTCCGCGTGCGGGGCGGTCCGGTCCGCGTACGCGGGCGGGCGCTTCCCCTCCTGCTGCCCGGACTCCGTGTAGCACCGGGCCAGTTCACGTTCCAGGACGGTGAGCGAGGCGCGGTCGGCGATGATGCGGTGTGCGGTGAGCTGGAGGACGTGCCGTTCCCGGCCGGTGCGCACCAGGGTGGCGCGGAGCAAGGGAGCGGAGCTCAGCTCGAAGGGGTGGGCGCGCTCGTCGGCCAGGAGGGCGCACAGCTTCGTGTCGGGCACGGCCTGGCCCCTCAGGTCCACCCGGCGCAGGGGGAGGTCGGCCGTGGGGTGAACGGTCCGGATGGGCCCGTCGCCCCGGTCGGCGACGGAGCTGCGCAGCAGGTCGTGGCGGGACGCGCAGATCCGCAGGGCCAGGGCCAGGCGGCCGGCGTCCAGCGGGCCTTCTAGGCAGGTGGCGGAGGAGAGGTGGTGGACGGGGTGGCCGGGGGTGAGCTGCTCCAGGTACCACAGTCTTTCCTGGCCGTGGGAGAGCGGCTGCCGGACCGCTGGGCCCGAGGCGGCGATCGGTGGTGTTTCCGGGTCGTCGTGCACGGTTGCCTTCCCTGGTTCGCGGTGCGGCGGTGCGGTGACGGACCGGGGGTCGGCCCCGCCCGGTCGGCTGCCTGCGTGGCCGGCTGGCGACGGACCGGGAGTCGGCCGCCCGGTCGGCGTCCCGCGTGGCCGGCTGGCGACGGGCCGGGGGTCAGCCCGCCCGGTCGGCGTCCTGCGCGGCCGGCCCGCCCGGCCCGCCCGGTCGCAGACGGCTGCGCAGGCTCAACGGGCGCATGTCGGTCCATACGTCCTTGATGTGCTCCAGACAGTCGCTCTTCGGGCCGCTTGGGCCCGCGTCGGACCAGCCGGCCGGGTTCTCCCGGTCGGCGGGCCAGATGGAGTACTGCTCCTCGTGGTTGACAACGACCTTGTAGAGCCGGTCGTCATCGTCAGGCGTCCGTGTCATCGTCATGACTCCCTTCCTTCGCCGTTGGCGGCTCGGTTCGTGGCTGCGCCGTTCCCGCGGCGGTCCGTTCCGGGTGGCGCAGGCGGATCGGGGTGAGGGCCGCGACGGCGGTCACGGCCATGAAGACGACGGACACGCCGGTCAGCGGTCCTCGTGCCCCCAGCCGGCCGACCAGTACGGTGAGCAGGGCCGCGCCGAGGGGTGCGAGGCTGCCGTGGATCGTCCAGAACGCGGAGGTGACGCGGCCGAGCAGGTGGTCCGGCGTCACCTCCTGCCGCAGCGACATGCAGCAGATGCCGGCCAGCGCCATGCCGAACGAGTACAGGAAGATCGTCACCGCCGCGACCGGCACCCGGCCGGTGCCGCCGAGTACCAGAACGGAGACGGAGCACAGTGCCATGGAGCCGAGCCAGCAGCGGCCGAACCCCCAGGAGCGGCGCAGCCGCGCGGTGGCGGCGGCCGCCACGCAGGTACCGACTCCGGCCAGCGCCATGACATAGCCGACCGTCTGCTCGTCCTGTCCCAGCCCGTGCCGCAGGTGGTAGATGAACACGTCCGTCATGCCCAGGCTGAGGAAGGTGGTGACGGTCAGCAGCACGGTCAGCGCCCGCAGCACGGGCGACCGCCACAGGAAGGCCGCGCCGGTGCGGAAGCCGGTGCGCAGATCGTGCGCGGCCGTCGTCCTGCCCGCCGGGACGGCGGCGGCCGGTGCGGTGCGCCGGAGCCGGATGAACGCCAGGCCCAGCAGTGAGATGCCGAAGCTGGCCGCGTTGATCGCGACGGCGGCCGTGGGCCCGAACAGCCCGGACACCAGACCGGCCAGGGCGGGTCCGGCGATGTAGGCGACCGCGTTGGTCGCCTCCAGACGGCCGTTCGCCGCGACGATCTGGTCCTTGTCGACGAGATTGGCCACGGCGGTGACGTACGTGATCTGGAACAGCATCTCGAAGACCGCGGCCAGGCCCATGACCGCGTACAGCAGCCAGACCTGCGGGCCGAACGCCGTCCAGCAGACCGGGATCACGCCGTAGAGCAGCAGGCGTGCCGCGTCGCAGAGCATCAGCAGACGCCGCCGGTCGAAGCGGTCGGCCCAGGCGCCCCCCACCAGGCCGGTCAGCAGCGAGGCGGCACCGGCCACGGCGGTGAGCAGCCCCATCTGCGCCACCGATCCGGTGGTGTGCAGGACCAGCAGCGGCACGGCGACCAGCGAGAAGGCGTTGCCGACTTCGGACAGCGCCTGGACCGCCCAGAACACGCTGAAATCCCGGTTGGACCAGAGCGAACGCGCGGCCATGCGAGAGCGGACTTCCCTTCCTGACGCTCAACGGTCACCGGTGTGGGGCTCGGCCATGGCGACCGCGATCCGGCGGGGGCCGGTGAACGGCTCCCTGCCGTGCGCGACCAGCATGTTGTCGATCACCAGGATGTCGTCGGTGCGGTAGTCGAAGCGGGTCGACGCGCCCCGGTAGCAGGCCCGCAGATGGTCCAGGACGTCGTCCGGAATGGCCGCGCCGTCGCCGTAGTACGTCTGACTCGGCAGGTTCTCCTCGCCCAGCATCTCCAGCAGCCCCAGTCGTACGTGCTTCGGCAGAGTGGTGGCGTGGAAGACGGTCGCGTGGTTGAACCACACCGGCTCCCCCGTGGCCGGGTGCCGGTGCACGGCCGCGCGCACCGCGCGGGTGCGCAGCGCGCCGCCGGCCAGCCATTGCGCCGTGATGCCCCGCTCCCGGCAGTACCGCTCGACATGCGCGCGGTCGTCGCTGCCGAACGCCTCCTGCCAGGGCAGTCCGACCAGGTCGCCGTAGTTGCGTACCACCATCCAGCCGCGCCTGGTGAACTCCTCGCGCACCTCGTCGTCGACGGCCGCGAGTACGCGCCGGGTGTCGGCCAGCGGGGTGGCGCCCCGGGTCTGTGGTGGCCGGACGCAGTGGAAGTAGAGCGTGAGCGGCCAACTCGCCTGGTACGAGTTCTCGTTGTGCAGGAAGATCTCTTCGCCGGGCGGATAGTCGGTGGATGTGTAGACGTTCCCCTTGATGACGCTGCGCGGTGAGGAACGCTCGGTGTAGGGCAGTGGCTCGCCGGACAGTGCGCGCACGGCGTCCGCGAAGTCGTCCGGGCCACGGACGCCGAAGCCGCGCAGCAGCAGCGCGCCCCGTTCCCGCAGGGCGGCGCGCAGTGCCTCGCGGTCGGCGTGCAGCCGGGCGGCGGGTGGGCCGCCGTCTCCCTCCACCACGACCGGCAGTACCGGTGTTCCACCGGTCATCGCGACGCCTCCGACAGCAGTGGCAGCAGGCGCCTGGCACCGGACTCGGCGGACCCCTCGTCGGGCGGCTCCTCGGATCCGTCGTCCGCCTCGGTCAATACCAGGCTCAGCACGCGGCCGTTCTCCGTGAAGAGGAAGCGTTGCTCGGCGAGTCCGGCGAGGCGTTCCCGCAGGTCGTCGGGTCCCTCCGGCCAGTCTCGGGCCAGCTGCCCGGGCTTGGCCGGCGACGACAGCCGGCGCAGCAGCCGGGCGGTCGCCGGGTCGACCGGATGCACCCGAAGGACACCGGAGCGGGAGTCCCGGACGACGAACCCGCCGTCGTCGTCGGTCAGCAGGCGCAGTTCCGCTCCCGACTCACCGTCCCAGGCGGCACGCCACTCGGCCACCAGCCGGCTCAACTGGTCGTGCCACTCGACCGCGTCGAGCATGTACGCCGCGAGGTTCTGGTCTGCGAAGAAGTAGGCGAGGTCGGCCAGTGCCGCCTCGTCGAAGGGATAGGTGAGCGCGTAGTAGTCCACCGGCTCGAGCGAGAGCCCGTACTCCTCGCTCCGCTTGAAGTAGGGGCTGAAGCGGTCGAAGCGGACCATGTACACACCGTGCGGTGGTATCAGATGGACGAAGTCCCGTAGCTCGTCGACGTACTTGCGGTAGACCGCGGGATCCTCACCGGGAAAGCCGATCAGCAGGTTCCACTCCGGCCTGATGCCGAACTCCGCGCAGTTCTTGAGGAACTGGAGGTTCTGGAAGGCGGTGGTTCCCTTGCCCATGAGCTTCAGCGTGGACGACGCCAGCGCTTCGATGCCGGGCTGTACGACGGTGACGCCGGCGTCCGTCATGGCCCGCAGGTCCTGACGGCTCAGGGGGAGCTTCACCTCGTAGAAGATCTCGGTGCCCGGTGGCGGGTCGAGCCGTGGGAACACCTCGCGCGGGTAATTGCGCGGCATGACGTTGTCGGTGCAGAAGAAGGACGTGTACTGCGGGGCGAAATCGAAAAGCCACTTGAACTGCTCGACAGCCAGGTCGGGCGCCATGGCACGAAAGGCCATGCTCTCGCCGTTCAGTCCGCAGAACGTGCAGTGCGAACGCTGCCCCCACCAGCACCCGCGGGACGTCTCGAAGAAGAGAATCGGTTCGCTGGTCCCGGTGCGGCGCAGCTCCGCATGGTCGTCGAGTGCGCCGAAAAAGCCGCCGTAGTCGGGCAGGAAGAAGTCGTCGATGTGCCGTTCCGCGCCGATGGCCGCGCGAAACCGGGGATTTCGGCAATTCCGGCTGGAGAGGATGCCGGGAATCGTGTCGGCCCGTTCCGGGTCGCCGTCCAGCACGCACCGCACGAATTCCCCGAAGGTGTTCAACGCGGGGCCGGAGAAGACGAAGTCGACCGCCGGGACGTGCTCGGCGACCACCGCGCCCATGGGCGCCTCGCAGTTGGCGCCGCCCAGCACGACGAGGGTGCGCGGGCTGCGCTCCTTGATCAGCCGGGCCAGGGCCATGCTCGGCACATGCTGGGCGAACATGGAGCTGAACCCCACGACGTCGGCCTCGTCGAGCCGGTACCGGTCGATCAGTTCCTCGCAGAACGACAGCAGTCCGTCGCGGGCCTTGAGGATCCGCGCCCGGAAGTCCTCCCAGCGGGCGCCCCGGTAGTACCTCTGGAAGTACTCCGCGGCGGTGTCGGGCGCACCGGGAAAGGCGATGTGCCGGAACAGCCAGTCCCCGATGCCGGTGTCGACGTGGTCGTGGCTCACCGACAGGGACTCGTAGAGACGTGTCCCGAAGAACTCGGCCATGTCCTGGTTGAGATAGCACACGCGCGCTCGCGCCCGGCCGTCGAATTCCCGCTTGACGAGAGTCGACAACTGCCCCAAGGCAAAGGATGGGCGATTCCAGTCGGCAAAAGGCATGTTGATCAGAGCGATCTGCAACAACAGAGACCTCCGTGGCGATTGCTCCGAAGTCTAGGTTGCCCTTTGATCCGTCCACAGGGGAGTTTCAGGCCAACGGGAAAAAATGTCATGTGCATCTGCCGGCCACTGCCGGCCTCCCGCTTCGGCCGGGTGCGTACGCGCTGGTCCACGGGGCCGTCGGAGGAAATTCCGATCTTGGCCGGGAACGGCCGGCATCCTCCGTTCCGTCGCCGGCAAGTGCACAGTCCCGGCCATCGGCATCGGGCGAACGGTGCCGTTCCCCCGCAGCCGTGCGGAGGTCACTGGACGGGTGGCGCGCCCACTGCGACGCCTCGCCGGGGGCGGACCTTGCACCCCTGCGATCAGCGCGTCCGGGCACCGCTCAGTGATCGCTGGAGGACGGCTTGGCCGAGGCGTGCAGCAGGAGGTCGCGCAGGGCCGTGGCGGTGTCCGACGGCTCGACGGGGGTGAGGACGACCTGGTCCACGGTGGTCGAGGGGCCGGTGAGGGGGATGACGCGCAGGCCCGGCGGCTGGTGGTCGAGTGCGGATCCCACGGTGATGCCGATGCCCGTTCCCGCGGCGACATGGGCGGCGATGGCGTGCACGCTGTCGGCGGTTCTGATGATGCGCAGGTCTGCCCCGCCGATCCGGAAGGCGGACAGGAGGCGGTCGCAGAGACCGCTGTTGATCTGGTGCGGCCAGGTGAGCAGGCCGGTGGTGGACAGTTCCGCCGCACTCAGCTCCGCGTGCCCGGCGAGGGGGTGGGCCGCGGGTACGAGTGCCATGAACCTCTCGGTGGACAGCACCCTCGCGGTGACGCCGGTGATGCCGCCCGTCGCCCAGCCGATGCCCAGCCCGATCGCCTCCGCCCGCAGGGCGGTGAGCTGGGCCGTGGTCGGCATGGCCTCCGGCTCGATCGTCACATCGGGGAAACGGTCGCGCAGTTGCGGCAGGCAGCGCAACAGCAGCTGGTGGCCGGTGTATTCGGCGTGGGCGACGACGAGGGTCGTGCGGGTCCGGTCGCCGGCGGCCAGGGAGCGGCCGCGCTGCTGGAAGCGGCGCAGCTGGGCCAGGGCGGCGTGGGCGTCGGGCAGCAGCTCCGCGCCGAGATCGGTCAGTGACACCCGGCGGCTGGTGCGGTGGAACAACCGCCCGCCCAGGGTGTTCTCCAGCCGCCTGACGGCGTCGCTGACGGTGGGCTGCCCCCGGTGCAGGCGCTCGGCGGCGCGGCCGAAGTGGAGTTCTTCCGCGACGGCGACGAATGCTTCCAGTTCGATTCTGTCCACGGAAGCAGGCTAACCCGATCGATCGGTGTGACCGATCGCTGCGGGCCGGAGTTCGGCGTTGATGCCGTGCCCCACGCAGGCTGAGATGGCCGTGCAAGCAGGGATTTCCCCACGACCGGAAGCAGTGAAGAGACATGACAGTCAAGGAAGTCGACCGTGAGCACGAGGCGCCGACGGTCACGGTGACGGTGGTCTACCACTCGGTGCACGGACACACCCGTGTCCTGGCCGAGCACCTCGCCGACGGGGCTCGGGGGGTGCCGGGCGCCCGGGTGCACCTCGTCGAGATCCGGGCCGAGGACGTCACCGCGGGCCGTTGGCACGATGCGGAGGTGCTGGCGCTGCTCGAGCGCTCCGATGCGATCGTCCTCGGCTGCCCGACGCTGATGGGCAGCGTGTCGGCGGTGTTCAAGGCGTTCATGGAGGCGGCGTTCACGCCGTTCACGACGCAGGGGTGGAAGGACAAGCTGGCCGGAGGATTCACCATGTCCGCCTCGCAGAGCGGGGACAAGCTGGCGGTCCTCGAGCAGTTGGCGGTCTTCGCCGCGCAGCTGGGCATGCAGTGGATCGGCGTGGGCGACATGCCGGGCAACAACTGGAGCGGCGGCTCCCGCGACGATGTGAACCGGCTGGGATCGTGGCTGGGTCTGATGAGCCAGAGCCACGCCGACCAGGGGCCGGAGTACGCCGGATCGCTCGGCGACCGGATCACCGCGGAGCGGTACGGCGAGCGGATCGCCCGGCTGGCTCAGCGTTGGGTCAACGCCGTGCCGTACGACACTTCGCGGATGACGGAACACGAGGCCCGGGCCCTGTCGGCCTCCCTCAAGGCCCTGACGCCCTGAACGTTTTCGAACCCGCCGGCGTCACAGTGGCATCCGACTCGAAGGGGCCACTGTGATCGCCGGACGTTTCCCTGCTCGTCTGCTGTCAGCCGCCGCACTGACCGGGGCCGTGCTGTGCCTCGCCACCGCGTGCGGCGGTGCCCGGAAAACGGCGCCCTCCGAAACCGCCGTGGAGAACGCGGCGGGGAAAGCCGGGGTACCGGGCGCGGTCTCGTGGCGGGAACCCGCCTCGTACGACTACACGTTGACGTCGACCACACAGGTGCTCGCCGGGACCTTCCGGATCCAGGTCCGCGACGGCGCGGTGACGAAGGTGGTCGGCCTCGACGAGGACAGCCGGCGCCAGGCCCGGGAGCATGCTGAAGTGCCCACGATCGGCGAGCTGTTGCGGAGACTGGAACAGGCCCGCGACGACCACGCCGAGGTGGCGGAGGCGAAGCCGGCGGCCGACGGGCACCCCGTGCGGATCTCGCTTGACTGGTCCGGGAACGCCGTCGACGACGAGGCCCTGTACCTCATCAGTGCCTACGAACCGGCCCCCGCCGGCTGACTCACGTGGACGAGACCCGCGCGTCAGGACGGCCTGTTCCGGTCGGGCGCGGGGCCTTCGGGGGTGCGGCCGGCCGCGAGGGCGATTAGGCCCTGTCTCCCCGATCACGAGCGGAGCCAGATGAGGATGGCCGCGGCAGTGACGGTTCCGAGGAAGACGTACGCCCTTTTGTCGTAGCGCGTTGCGACGGCTCTGAACTGCTTGAGCTTGTTCACGGCCCGTTCCACTGTGTTCCGCGCGGCATAGCGTTGGGTATCGAAGCCCGGTGGCCGCCCGCCGCGTGAGCCTCGACGCTCACGGGCAGCGATGGTGTCGCGCTTTTCCGGGATGGCATGGCTGATTCCCCGGCGTCGCAGGTAGGTGCGGATCTTGCTGTTGCTGTAGGCGTGGTCCGCGCTGACGCTGTCTGGCAGCCGCCGTGGCCGGCCCGAACCCACGCGCGGGACGCGGATCTTGTCCATGACAGGGATGAACTGGGTGCAGTCTGCGCGCTGCCCCGGAGTGACGAGCAAGGCCAGCGGACGGCACCGCCCGTCAGAGGCCAGGTGCACCTTCGTGGTCAACCCGCCGCGCGAGCGGCCGAGGGCCTCGCCGGGCGCGCCACCGCCTCCCGGCGGCTGCGGCGCATGTGCGCGCGCACGTGAGCTGATCTTCGCGCGGCCCCCTTTGACCCAGTCAGCGGGGTCGGTGGCGGCTTCTTCGGTGCAGCGGCCGCGTGCTGATGGGCGCGGATCGGGGTGGAGTCGACGTTGATGTTCCAGTCGATGTCGCTCGCCGCGTCGGCAACAGCCTGGATGTGGCGGAGCAGGCGTTCCCAGGTCCCATTGGCCGACCAGAGCAGCCAGTCGTCGAGCAGGCCGTCCTCATCACGTCACGCCAATGCGAGCCGTCTGTCTTGTCATTGTTCCGGCGAGAGCTGGACGACGAGGCTCTGCGGGGTCCACGGTGCCAAGTGGTTCAGGCCAACCGTGGTGGTGTGCCACGATGCTCAAGCCGACTCCAGCCACCCATTTTGCCGCCCGCGCCCCGTCAGCATGCCGGTGTGCGCACTCTCGGCCAGGGGGCTGACGCCCCGCGACACCGGCGTTTGCGGCGTAGTGTGGCAGATGTGCACGCAGGTGCATCAAGCGGGTGCGCGCATTGTCATCCGGGTGCCGGGACGTCTTCCTACGCCGCACAGGGCCGGGCCTCTTCCCGCACCATCGGATCATCCCGACGCAAGCAGGCATGGTGAGGGCCCGCCTCTCTGACCGGCTGCCCACCGGCGACAGCGTTGTGCACTGCGTTGATCGCACCGCGGTTCTCCGGTCCTGCACTCGACATCGAAGGATGAACATCATGGCCAAGCTGATTCTTGAGCCTGCCGCGCAGGAGATCGCCGACGCGACGTCGAAGCCTCCCTTCCTCTACGAGCTGGGCCCAGAGGGAGCCCGCAAGGTCCTCGACGACATTCAGGCCGCACCGGTCGACAAGCTGGACGTGACCGAGCAGTGGGTGACGGTGCCAGCCAACGTGGGGGAGGTGCGGGTACGCATCGTCAAGCCCGTCGACGTAGGGCAGAGAGCACCCGTCGTCCTCTACGTTCACGGTGGCGGGTGGATCCTCGGCAACGCGGGTACGCACGACCGCCTGGTGCGCGAGCTCGCGGTCGGCGCTGACGCCGTCGTCGCATTCGTCGAGTACGACCGTTCACCCGAGGCCCGCTACCCGGTCGCCCTCGAGCAGGCTTACGCCACCGCTCAGTGGCTGATCCGCAACGCCGACGAGCATGGGCTGGATGTCTCCCGGCTGGCCGTGGCTGGCGATTCCGTCGGCGGCAATATGGCCGCCGCCCTGGCCATCCTGGCCAAGCAGCGCGGCGACGTCACCTTCATCCACCAGTCGCTGTACTACCCGGTCACCGACGCCGCTCAGGACACCGACAGCTACCGCGAATTCGCCGACGGGCCGTTCCTCACAGCCCAGGGCATGGCCTGGTTCTGGGACGCCTACACCACCGATCCCGACGAGCGCGCGCAGAGCACGGCCTCGCCGCTACGGGCCAGCCGGGAGGAGCTCGTCGGGCTGCCGCCGGCCCTGGTCGTCGTCGACGAGAACGACGTGCTGCGCGACGAGGGCGAGGCCTACGCACGCCGCCTGACCGAAGTGGGGGTGGACACCACCAGCATCCGCTACAACGGTGTCATCCACGACTTCATGATGCTCAATCCCGTACGTCCCACGAACGCCGCGAATGCCGCGATCGAGCAGGCCATCCGCACTCTGCGCACGGCCTTCGGACACTGACACCGCAGGCTCCGGGTCCGCCACCCGCAAACGGTGGCCGACTCGGTCCCGCCCTCGTCGTGCAGCAGGGATACCGCGGGGGGATGTGCCGTTTTCCGAGGAGGTGCGGACGTGGCACGCCTTGTATCAGTCAACGTGGGGTTGCCGAAGGATGGCGCCTGGCATGGCAGGACGGTCCACATGGGCGCGTGGCAGACACCGGTGACGGGTGCCCGGCGGGTGCGGCGGCTCAACGTCGATGGGGACGGCCAAGGCGACCTGGATACCCAGCGCTATGCCGCGCGGAACACAGTAGAACGGGCCGTGAACAAGCTCAAGCAGTTCAGAGCCGTCGCAACGCGCCAAAAGGCGTACGTCTTCCTCGGATCCGTCACTGCCGCGGCCATCCGCGGTGGAGGTCATCTCGACCCGCTGTGCCGTCGTGACGGTCAGGCGCATCCGCCGTCCGTGCCCGGTTTCACCTCTCCCCCGCCGGCCGGGGTTTGCGGCCGGCGGGTCGGTTGCGGGTCGTTGCCGTGGGCCGTACGGCGGCCAGTTGTGCGGCGGCGCTGTCCAGCAGGGTGTCCAGGACGGCCGGATAGGCGCTGTGCGGCATGCGGGCGGCCAGCAGGCGGGCGGTGGCGGCGATGTGGGGGTAGGAGTCCGCGGGCAGCCGGGCGTACGTGGAGGTCCACATCTCCTCGTCCGTCGCGCGGGCCTCTTCCGCCAGGGCGAGTGCTCCGGCGTCGAGCGCGGCGAAGGCGAGGCTCAGGTCGATGAAGGCGTGGTAGAGACGGACCGCCGTGGGGTCCGGGAAGCCGGCGGTGCGCAGGATGCCGAGGATCGTCTCGTCGACGGCGATCTCCCGGGGACGGCCGGTGACCCGGCTCGCGGTCAGGGCGGCCGCCTGCGGATGGGCTAGGTACGAGGAGTGGATGGCGACCCCGAGGGCGCGCAGGTCGGTCCGCCACTCACCGGTCGCCGACCAGCTGTCCAGCGCCTGTCCCATCAGCTCCTCGCCGATGGCACGGGTGAGGTCGTCCATGCCGGCGAAGTAGCGGTAGAGCGTGCTGGGGTCGGCGCCGAGCGCCGTACCCAGCCGCCGCGCGGTGAGGCCGGTACTGCCGTGCTCCCGGAGGACCCGCAGGGCGGTGTGCACGATGAGCCTCTCGGACAGCACGGTGCCCTGCTGAGTCGGCCGGCGCCTGCGCCGCGCCGATTCCGGCACCACTTGCTTGGCCATGCCGACCACTCCATCCCGTCTCCACGACGGCAATCCTTATGCCAACACAGTTGACTCTACATGGAGCCGTCCCGTTGCATCGGGGCATCTCGTTGGCAGTCCATGAGGAGAAAGGTGTGTGACATGCGAGTACTGCTCGTGGGCGCGGGCGGAGTCGGAACCGCCGTCACCCGTATCGCGGCCCGCCGCGGTTTCCTGAGCCACATGATCGTGGCGGACTACGACCCGGCCAGGGCCGAGGCGGCCGTCTCCGCGCTGAAGGAGCACGGGGACCGGTTCAGCGCGCGGCGTCTGGACGCCGGTGACGAGGACGGCGTGCGCCGGCTGCTCGTGGAGGAGCGCTGCGACGTCCTGCTGAACGCCACCGACCCGCGGTTCGTGATGCCGCTGTTCCGTGCGGCACTCGCGGCGGGTGCGCACTACCTGGACATGGCGATGTCCCTGTCCGCCGCGCACCCCGAGCGCCCGTACGAGGAGTGCGGCGTAAAGCTCGGGGACGACCAGTTCGAGCTGGCGGACCGGTGGGCGGACTCCGGCCGGCTGGCCCTGGTCGGCATGGGGGTCGAGCCCGGCCTGTCCGACGTCTTCGCCCGGTACGCCGCGGACGAGCTCTTCGACGAGATCGAGGAGATCGGCGTCCGCGACGGAGCCAATCTGACCGTGGAGGGCTATGACTTCGCCCCTTCCTTCAGCATCTGGACCACCATCGAGGAGTGCCTGAACCCTCCGGTGGTCTATGAGAAGGACCGGGGCTGGTTCACCACCGCGCCGTTCAGCGAGCCGGAGGTCTTCGACTTCCCCGAGGGCATCGGCCCGGTCGAGTGCGTGAACGTGGAACACGAGGAGGTGCTGCTGATCCCCCGGTGGGTGGACGCGCGCAGGGTGACGTTCAAGTACGGCCTGGGCGACGACTTCATCGCCAAGCTGAAGACCCTGCACGAGCTGGGCCTCGACTCCACCGCGAAGGTCACCGTCCCCGGTGAGGACCGTCCCGTGGGGGTGTCTCCGCGTGACGTGGTCGCCGCTTGCCTGCCCGACCCGGCCACCCTTGGCGAGCGGATGACCGGCAAGACGTGTGCGGGCACCTGGGTGAAGGGCACGAAGGACGGGGCTCCGCGCGAGGTGTACCTCTACCACGTGGTCGACAACCAGTGGTCCATGCGCGAGTACGGCTCCCAGGCCGTGGTCTGGCAGACGGCCGTCAACCCGGTCGTCGCCCTCGAACTGATCGCCTCCGGCATCTGGTCAGGCAAGGGTGTCCTCGGCCCCGAGGCCCTTCCGCCCCGCCCCTTCCTCGACCTGCTCGTCGAATACGGCTCGCCGTGGGGCCTGCGCGATCAGGGCTGACGGCGGCGGGGCAACGGAGCGCCGCCGGGTTCGGGGAGCGAGGGACGGGCGCGGCCCACGGCAGCGGCAGCCCCGGGACTCTGCGGCCGCCCGCCGGTGCGGCCGGTGGCGGGCGGCAGGTGCCGCGGCCGGCGACTCACCGGTGTGACCGGGTGGACCTCGTCACCGGTTCCTGCCCCAGCCTCTCCTTCTCCGCCTTGAGCTTGCGCCATACCGTGCCGAGGGCCTCGATGTCGCGCTCGTCGAGGAGGTCGGTGAAGACCGGAGCCAGGGCCTCACGGCGGGTGGCGTCGGCCTGTTCGAAGACGCGGCGGCCTTCGGCCGTGAGCGAGACCTCGATCGACCGCGCGTCGCGCTCCGACGGTGTACGGCTCACCAGTCCCCGGCCCTGGAGGGCGTCCACCACCCGGGAGACCTGGCTGCGGCTGAGCATGGTGCTGTTGCCGAGGACGGAGGCGGGCACGGGCTCGGGACTGGACGCCAGCCACAGCATCACCTCGAACCACGAGACCGGGAGGTCGTGCGCCTTGACGAGGGCACGGTCCACGCGCTCGGTCATCACCGTGCCGGCCCAGACCAGTCCGTAGAAGGCGTAGTCCGCGTCGGGCATCTCGGCCTGGGGAAGTTTCTTCGGCATGGATCAAGTATAGGCGTGTTGCGTGCGCACACACATAAAGCTATGTTGTGTGTGCACGCACATAAACGCCTGCTCGAAAGGCTCCGCCATGTCCAGCACCCCCCGCACCGTCCTGATCACCGGAACCTCCTCCGGTATCGGCCTCGCCGCCGCCGTCGCCGCCGCCCGGGCGGGCTGGCGTACGGTCGCCACCCTGCGCGACACCACCCGTGCCGACGCCCTGCGCAAGGCCGCCTCCGAAGCGGGCGTCGACCTCGACATCCGCCGGCTCGACGTGACCGACGAGGCATCCGTCAGCGCCGCCGTCGACGGCGTGATCGCCGACCACGGCCGCCTGGACGCCGTCGTCAACAACGCCGGCGCGGGACACCTCGGCACCCTGGAGAACGACTCCGTCGAAGACATCCGCAAGGTGATGGAGGTCAACTTCTTCGGCGTGCTGAACGTCTCCAAGGCCGCGCTGCCGCACCTGCGCGCCACCGGCGGCCGCCTGATCACCGTCACCAGCGTCGGCGGCGTCATCGGCCAGCCGTTCAACGAGGCGTACTGCGCCGCGAAGTTCGCCGTCGAGGGTTACCTGGAGAGCCTGGCCCCCGTCGCCCGGACCCTCGGCGTGAGCGTGTCCGTCGTGGAACCCGGGGCCGTGGCCACCGAGTTCGTGAACAACATCGGCGTCGACATCGACGCCGACATCGACGCCGGGCCGTACTCCGGCGCCCTGCGCCGCTACATCGACCGCACCGTCGAGCAGTTCCTGGACGGCACCGCCCAGACCGCGGCCTCGGCGGCGGAGTCGGTCATGGAGGCCCTCCTCGCCGACCGGCCCGCTTTCCGCATCCAGACCACCGACTGGGCCCGCACCTTCGTCGGCACCAAGCTGGCCGACCTCGACGGCTCCGCGGTGCAGGGCCTCACCACCACCTGGGTCTCCTGACCCGCCCCGCGCCCCGTCGGCTCCGGGGCATGCGCGGCGGGATGCCCCGGATGGACGGCGTGACCGCCGCCACGGGCCCACAGGGCGACGCCACGCCCGAGGCCACGGGCAGGCCGGCTGAACGGCAGTCGCTCCTGGACAAAGGCCCCGGTCTTCGGTGTATGCCCCCGAAGTGCATCAGTCGCGTCCTCGGCTCACATGGAGGTGAGTGAACGAAGGTCGGCGTCCAGCGTACGGATCAGCTCACCCACCCGTCCGCCGCCGGCGGGCGGCGCCGGGAAACGCCTGAGCACGTCAACGACGACCGGATGCACGCGACGCACCGCTCGCTGAAGGTGTTCGGCACCAACGCTCCGATCGTCGCCGGCGGCGAGTTCGGCCGCTCTGGCCGCGTAAGCGGCGGCTCCGAGGATGTGTTTGACCTGGGTGGCCTTGGCCAACGGATGCAGATAGGCGGCGCCGGCCGCGGACATCGCAGCCCACGCCGCCTCGCGCGCGGCCGAAGTACCCGCGTTCTTCGCCGCCTTGAGGGCCGCCGACGCTGTGTCGCGCAGAGACTTCCCGCGCTCGCCACCACGGGCGAACTCCCACGCCGCACCGACAGCGTCCCGAGGCCGGGAGTCGTCCGGCTGATCGGCCTCGAAGATTGCGAGTGCCACCTCCGCGCACGCCGCAGCGAACGCAGTGACCTCACGAAGGTCCTGCTTGCTCAGAACGATCTCGCTCGCTTCACCCGTCATACATCAATCATCGACCACCGTACCGAGCGACAAGGCGGCACGGTCGCCGTCGCCGCGATCCGGCTGTGGATCCGTCAGCGACGCGCCGTACAGCCCTTGGCGAGCCGTCCGACCCAAGCCGGCCTGCTCCCATGTCACTCCCCCATGCGGTGGATCTCCACGGCGGCGCCTCCGCCGCACGGGGGAAGCGGATCATGCGCCCGCCCGATGCCTGCGCGCTGCGGAGCCAGAACAGTGATCCCATGGCAATCAGCGAGACGGGTCCCACGACCGCGGTCGAGGGGATCGAGCGGTCCGTGCCGCTCCGGACAGAGCGCATGGCCCGCGAGATCGGTGGCCGGCGTCCCGCATTCCCCCACGCCGCACGTCCGATGAGAACGACGCCGGCCCTTCCGCCGCCTCCCAGCGGTCGACCGCATTGCGGACGTTGAGGGACCATCTGTGGCGATCTGGCTTATGTCGTTCCCGGCGTTCGCGTGCCTACTGGTCTTGTTCGCCCTGGTGGAGAGCGCGTGGCGATGGTTCACGGGGCTGGGCTTGATCCCGTGGCTGCGCAGGCGCTCGGGGCCGTCGTTGGCGACCATCGCCTTCGACGAATTCACGGCGGTCGTGAACGGAAACAAGACGGTGGAGCTGGAGCAGCGACGGGTGGAGCTGCTGCGGCGGGACGACGAGAGCGACGGTGCGCCGCCCCATTCCAGCATCGACCTGGCCAAGGGCACCGCGTTCATCGTGTTGCCCCGGGAAGCGGACGCCCCGTGCACCGACAGGCGCGATGCCGGTGAGGGGCGGCGGTGAGACCCCGACCGGAGGGCACGGGGGCGGAACCGGCCATGCTGTGGGGGCGCCTCGCCTGCTGGTGGGCGGTCGCGTTCGCCGGGTTGCACTTCTACTGGGCCCTGGGCGGCGATGTGGGGCTGAGCGTCTCCGCCGGTCCGCTGGCGGCCGAGCGCCCGCTGTGGTTCGTCGTAGCCGGTTTGTGGGGTGTGGGTGCGCTCTGCCTCCTCGGTGCCCTGCTGGCATGGCTGCTTGCCCGGTCCAGACTCCGGGGTGTTCCCGCTCTGCTGGCGAGGTGGCAGGGATGGGGCGTCAGCGCGCTCCTGCTGGCCCGTGGCATCGGTGTCGAGGTGCTGCTGCTGACCGACACGTCGCACCTGAGCGCCTCGGTGAGTGTGGGGCAGCGGGCTTGGACGCTGGCCCTCTGGAACCCCTGGTTCATCGCAGGAGGAGTGGCCTTCGCTCTCGCCACCCTCCGGTCCCGCAGGGATACCGACGCAGGACCGCCACCGCCGTCCAGAGGCTGATCGCTCAGCCCGCCGGCCCACGGCCCCACCGCTCCGAGAGCAGGCTCGCTGCCCCGTCGACAGCCCCTAGGTCAGGACCAGCCAGCGGCGGCCGTCGATGAGTTCTCGTGCCGCATCGAGATGGCCTGCGTGGCATGCGGTCTCGGTGATGACGTGGAGCAGGACGTCGCGAAGGGTGTGCAGGTGCGGTTCGCCGAACAGGTCGTGAGGCCACCAGGCCAGTGCGGCGTCGGCAGGGGTGGCGGTGATGACGGCGTCGGCGAGCCTCGCCTCCTGCCGGTATCCCTCGAACACGTCACCGGCCGGCACTTCCGGTGCCACGTTCCAGGCTTCGTCGCCGCTCGTCAGGCCACGGATGGTCGCCCCGTCCCCGGCGACGACCGCACGGAACCAGAAGCGTTCGACGTCCAGCGCGAGGTGCTGGACCAGCCCCAGACAGTGCCATCCGGATGGCAGCACCGGCCGTCGCAGAGCCTTGGCGTCAAGCCCGTCCAGGATGCCGAGAATGTGGCGGCGCTGCCCGTCCAAGACCCGCAGAAGCGCCCTGACCTCACTGTCGGCAGCCGTCTCACCCATGTTTTCGGTCACTTACCCAGAATCCCTCAACTCGCCCCACTCCGCCGGGAGTTCCACGAAGCCGGGGGTCCACGGAGAGGAGGCGCACGCCTCAAGCCGGTGAACCCGTGCGGTCACGGCACTGGACGTCGCGGTGGATGCGCTCGAAGCCTTCGGTCCACTCGTCCTCGTCGACCGCGTGTTCGTCGATGACGAAGCAGTCCGGCTCGTCGGCGAAGCCGGGCAGCAGCCGTGCTCGGTGCATACGCTCCCTGGCCTTCTCCGGGGTGGAGTAGACGCCGAGCAGCTTCACGTCGTCGCCGTCCTGCTCGTCGACGTACACGGTCTGACCATCGACATGCAGGGTCGTGCCGTCGTCACCGGCTTCGTTCTGGTGCCCGATGTGCCACAGGAGGTAGACCGTCATCGCCGCAGATTACCCCGCACGCCACAACTGACCCCAAGCCGGAAGGCCGCGCGCAGCCGTTCGGATATCCCGGCCACCGCACCGGGCTCGTCCAGCACGTCGAGCCGGCCGCAGGCGGCGCCGACCCGGATCCGGGCCCGAGACCGAACACTCCCGGCGCCGATCACGCCGCTGCCGTCGCTCAGGAACCCGCACGAGTGCCGGAACGGCGCGGCCGGCACGAGGCAGCCGGTCCCGCCCCGTCCGGGGTTGTCCGTGGTCACTGATAGCGTGCCGCCTCCTGCCAACAAGATCACGAAAGGACGGCAGACGTGCCGGAAGTGACGCGCCATGAAGTGAGCGGACAGCGCATGGCCGAGGCCCTCGACGACATCACCGGACGGGCCCGGCGGCGGTGGCATTCGATGCGCTACGACGACCCGTCCCCACGGAAACTGAAGCAGCTGGGCGGCGAACTGTTCGACCACGTCGCCGCGCGCACGGTGCGGGCGCCTGCGCTCGACGAGGCGTCGCGGGTCGCGCTGGAGACCGCGGCGCACTGCGCTCTGGGGGCGCTGAGCATCGGATGCTTCCCCAACGGCGACCAGGAGATTGCCCTCCCTCTCCTCGACGAGCGGCTCAGCAGCGAGGACATCGCCTTCGGTGACGCGGTCGACCAGGCTCCGACCGCGAGGACGTGGCTCGACGCCTTCGAGATGTGTCTGGTCAGCGGGCTGGTGTGGGACTGGGAGCGGGTGATCGGTCTGCTCCTGCGCGGCGACTTCGCGCCCGCGATCCGCGACGGGGTGCCCTACTCGGAGCTGACCTCGGCGTCGGATCCGCGGGATGTCGCGGCCATGGACGCCCTGTGCGGCTATCTGACCGAGGCGGACGGCCACCTGCCGCGCGACTGGCCCACCGTGCCACTGCGCAAGCCGGACGCCGACGAGCGCGCCGGCGCCGCCCGGCGCCTGGACGCCACGGACTCCCTGACGCCCGACCAGCGGCTGCTGCGCGTGCTCCTCGACGATGACCGGACCGCCTTCGAACAGGCACTCACGGCCCGGCTCGTCGAACACCGGCAGAGCGTGGGGCCCGACCCCGCACCCGGTTCGCTGCTGCCGCTCGGCGCGCTCGCGCTCGCCACCCTCGCGGTCCAGGCACACGGCTGGGACCTCGGCGTCCGCTCCGGCTACCTGCCCGACGATCTGCTGGGCTCGCCCCAGGCCCTTCAGCAGGCGGAGGCCATCGGCGTCAACAACCTGGGGTACTGGGCCGCCAAGTAGCCGCACCGCAAGGCCCTCGATCGCCGCGCAGGGGTGCCGCGTGCCCTGATGCAACCTCGAGGGCCTCTGCCGCCCGGCCGGCCACCGGGTGCCGGTGCGTGGGCCCCGGTCGGCCCGTCCGAAACAGGCCGGCCCCTCCATCCGGGGCAGGGCGGCATGCACTGCGCGACGCGCTGCTCCGGCCCCGACCTGGTCGCGCCGACGGGCTGCCATGTCCGGCCCCGGGCACGGCCGCCGACCCCCGGTGGGCGCCTCGCTTCCCCGGGCCGGTGACGGATCCCTCACGCACCCCGTGTGGAAAGGGGTGGACCCACCCTCGCGCCGGGACGATCGTGGGCGCCATGAATGATCACCGCAACGCACCCGTGGCCCCCGCCGACACCGACCTCCCCCACGACGCCCCGGACCGTTGCGGGTCGCCGGGGACGAGCACGGCACCCGGTGTGCCGGGGGCCGCGAGTGACGCGGCTCCGGACGAGGAGGCGGGCGACGTCCGCCGCTTCTGGGGCCGGCTCGGGCTTCCCGGGCTGGTCGACGTCCACACCCACTTCATGCCCGAGCGAGTGCTGCACAAGGTCTGGGACTACTTCGACGCACAGGGACCCCTGACCGCCCGGCTCGAGTGGCCCATCGCCTACCGGAAGGACGAGGCCGAACGAACCGCTCTGCTACGGGAGTTCGGCGTGCGTGCCTTCACCGCGATGCTCTACCCGCACAAGCCCGGCATGGCCCCGTGGCTGAACGCGTGGGCGGCCGACTTCGCCCGCCGCACGCCCGACTGCCTGCACACCGCCACCCTCTACCCCGAGCCGGGCGTCGAGACGTACGTCCGCGAAGCCGTCGAAGCGGGCGCGCGGGTGTTCAAGGCGCACGTCCAGGTCGGGGCGTACGACCCGGCCGACGAACTTCTGCACCGGGCATGGGGAGTACTGGCCGAGGCGGGGGTCCCCGTGGTGATCCACTGCGGCTCCGGGCCGGCGCCGGGCGCGTACACGGGACCCGGGCCGATAGAGCGAGTGATGGCGCGGCACCCGAGGCTGCGGCTGATCATCGCGCACCTGGGGATGCCCGAGTACGAGGAGTTCCTCCGCCTCGCCGAGCGGTACGGAGAGGTCCGGCTGGACACGACCATGGCGTTCACCGACTTCACCGAGGGGTTCATGCCGTTCCCGCGCCGGGCGCTGCCCCGGCTGGCCGAGCTGGGCGACCGCTTCCTGCTCGGCTCCGACTTCCCCAACCTCCCCTATCCCTACGTGCACCAGCTCCACGCCCTGGAGCGGCTGGACCTCGGGACGGACTGGCTGCGGGCCGTGTGCCACGACAACGCGGCACTGCTCTTCGAACTGTGAAGAGGGGGCTGGACGGCCGGCCGCGGTGAGCGGGCCGACCGGCAGTCCGCTCACCGCATGTCGGCTTGGTAGGCAAGTGAACGCTTGCCTATTCTGCGGGTGTGGCCGACGACCTCTGCAGAGTCTTGGCCGACCCACCCGCCGCGCCATCGTCGACGGGCTCACGGAGAGGTCCGGGCAGACACTGTTCGAGATCCGCGCGCGACTGAGCATGAGGCACCGGCTCGGGGCATCTCGTGTCAGGCCGTCCCCCAGCACCTCGCCGTGCTGGAGGCCGCCGGGCTCGTCGAGACCAGGCGGGAGGGCCGCTACGAGTTCCACGACCTGAACACAGCCCCCCTACGGCGGACAGCCGAGCGCCGGCTGGGGCACGACACATCCGCGGCGGAGGAGAACAGCCCATGAAGATCCATCTGACCAGCGTCTTCGTCGACGACCAGGCCAAAGCGCTGCGCTTTTACACCGAGGTCCTCGGCTTCGTGAAGAAGTACGACGTCCCGGTGGGCGAGAAGGACCGCTGGCTCACCGTCGTCTCCCCCGACGACCCCGGCGGCACCGAACTCCTCCTGGAGCCCGCCGGCCATCCGGCCGTCAAGCCCTACCGCGACGCGCTCGCGCAGGACGGCATCCCGGTCGCCCAGTTCGCCGTCGACGACGTGAAGGCGGAGTACGACCGTCTGCGCGGCCTCGGTGTCCGCTTCACCCAGGAGCCTATGGAGATGGGCCCCGTCACCACCGCCGTCTTCGACGACACCTGCGGCAACCTGATCCAGATCGCCACACAGCCGCAGTAGCCGGACAGCGGCGGCTTCGGCCGCCGGCCCGGCCGTGGCGGTGGGCTCCCGCTCGTCGGCCGACCGCCCCGCGCGGTCCCGCCGCCTCCGTGCCAGGACCGCGAACCATCACCGGGCAGGGGTGAATATCCGGTCGAGGTTGCCGGCGGTCGATGACTACGCTGTCCGGGCCGATCGTCGAGAACACACGGGGGAGATTCGATGACCGCTGTCTCACAGCGCATCCCGGCAACCATCGCCACCGAACGGCTGGTTCTGCGGCTGTTCACGCCGGATGACGTCGACGACCGGTACGCGTACCAGTCCCTGCCGGAGGTCGCGCGCTTCCTCTACCGCCCTCCGCTCACCCGCGAGAGCTGTGCCGAGTCCATCGCCGCCCGGGCCGGCGGGACCGCTTGGCAGGCCGACGGCGACGGGCTCCTGCTGGCCGTGTGCCGGGCCGGCGAACCGGGCGTCATCGGCGAAGTCGTCCTCACTCTCGCGAACGCGCGCGCCCGGCAGGCCGAGATCGGCTGGGTCTTCGACCCGCGGTACGCCGGGCAGGGCTACGCCACCGAGGCGGCGCGTGCCCTGACCTCGCTGGCCTTCGGCCAGTTGGGCGCTCACCGGGTCTACGCCCGGCTCGATGCCCTCAACACCGCGTCGGCGCGTGTGTGCGAGCGTCTCGGCATGCGTCACGAGGCGCATCTGGTCGAGAGCGACCTGGACGAAGACCGCTGGGGCAGCGAGTACGTCTACGCGATCCTCGCCCGCGAGTGGCCGGAACGGCAGACCACGTCGTGACGGACAAGGCCTAGCTGTGCTGTCCCGGGCCGGCCGGCGCGTCCTCGTCCGCCTGGTCCGCCGCCCGTTCCGGGGCCGGTGGCCGGCGCGGCAGGGGGCGCCCCGGCCGCTCAGCCGATGACGACGACCCGTGCCCAGGACGGTGGGGTGTCCGGTACGTAGTCGGGGTCGTTCTCGTTCGTGGGCCGGCCCGGGCGGGGGAAGAGGCCGACGACGGTGCGGCAGGGCGGCTGCGCGGAGGGCCAGGGTGTCTGACCGTCCGTGAGGGCGACGATCACGTCCGGACGCGGCCGGGCGTGCAGCGCACGGGCGAACCCCGAGCGCAGATCCGTTCCCCCGCCGCCGATCAGTTCGATGCTCTCGGCGCGGCAGAGCGGTACGGCGATCCCGGCCGCGGCGTCGCAGGAGATCACCGAGATCAGGTCACGGCGCCCTCCCACCGTCCGGGAGATCGCCGCCACCTCCAGCAGCGCGCTGCCCAGCTCGGCGTCGCTCACCGACCCGGAGGTGTCGATCACGACGCAGACCCGGGGCGGCGTACGGCGCAGGCTCGGCAGCAGCACCCCGGGAAGGCCGGCCGAACGCCGCGACGGACGCCGATAGCTGTGGTTGTCGCCCGTTCCCGGTGCGGCCGCCGCGGAGCGCACCGCCGCTCCCAGCAGCTGCCGCCACGGCTGCGGCGGATGGAACACCTCGTCCGCCCAGCGGCGCCACCCCTCCGGCGCGTCGCCCGGCCGGCCCTTGATGGCCTCGGCGACCCGGAAGCGGACCGCGTCGCGCTGCTGCCTGCTCAGCCCATGTGCGCCGTCGGGTCCCAGCTCCCACGGCCGGGGCCGGCCGTCGGCACCGCTGCCGCAGTCCAGCCAGGCCAGTTCCGCGGCCGTCCCGGACATCGACGCCGTGCGCAGGTACTCCTCCATCAGCAGTCCGTCGGGCAGCCGCAGCAGCGACGGGCGCACCGCGCCGAAGGGCACGGGCAGCCCGTCCCCGTAGATGTCGTCGTTGATCTCGAAGTCGGCGGCGATGTTCCGCCGCAGCCGCTCGCCGGGCCCGTACTCGCCGGTCTCCCGGGCATACCGCTCGCTTCGCCCGTGGTGGTCCCGGATCAGGTGCGAGACCTCGTGCACCCAGATGCCCGCGAGGTCCTCCATCGGGGTCCGCGACACGAAGCCGGGGGAAACGTAGCAGCGCCAGTGCGCGTCGACCGCCATGGTGGGCACCGCACGGTCCTCCACCACGTGCAGCGCGAAGAGCGCGCTGGCCAGGTACGGGCGCACCTTCACCGCGTGCAGCCGGGCAGCCAGCAGCTTGTCCAGGTCCAGCGGCAGCCCCGGCGGGTCTTCCGGCCCGCCGGAGCCGGCCGCCCGCCCCGGCAGGGTGCCCCGCACCGGACGCGGCGGCGGGGGCGGGGGCATGGGGCGTGGCACCGGGCGCGGGCGCCTGGCAGCCCCCGTCACCCGTGCACCCTCCACCACCACCCCGGCAGCCCCCGTGTTCGGCGCACCCTCCACCGCCCGCCCAGCAGCCCCCGTCATCGGCGCGCCTCCCTTCCCGCGCCCGGCAGCCCCCGTCATCGGCGCGCTCCCGTGGCTCGCCCGGTGGCGCGCGCGGCGACCCGCTCCACGGACTCGTCCGCGCGTCGGGCGAGGCCGATCACTCCGGCGAGCCGCTCCACCGCTTCCGGTGTCGTCCAGTCGTCGCGTCGCAGTGAGGCGAGCACTGCCGCTGGGCCGACCAGGAGATCCGGGGCGCCGGTTTCCAGGGCCCGGACGACGACCGCCCATCCCGCCTCCCAGCGCTGCTTCGACGGCCGTGCCCCGACGGCGGCCACCACCGCCTCCAGCGCCGCCTGCCTCAGGTCGCCCCGCGCCGGCAGCTCGGCGGTGGCGGGATCGGCCAGCAGTGACTCCGGGTCGGGCAGGTCCATCCGGTCCAGATGGGCGAGGAGTTCGAGCCCCGGCCCGTCCCCCACCGCGCCCCGCACCAGCGACGCCAGTACCTCCCGGGAGACCGAGGCGGCCGTGCCGAAGGCCAGCAGGGTCATGGCCGCCTCCCAGCTGCGGGGCGAGGGCCAGGCACCGCCGCGCCGCGTCTCGGTGCTCGGCAGCCGGTGGATCAGTGTCGGCCGGGCCTCCAGGAAGCCGCAGACCGCGCGCCGGGCGTAGGCCACCGCTTCCGGCAGCCGCTGCGGCACGAGCCGGGGCAGTTCCGCCCGGGGCCAGACCCCGCCGAGGCCGCGCACCACCACCTCCCGGTCGTGCACCCAGTGCAGGTGCACGAACCGGTTGGCCAAGGGCGGGCTCAGCTCCCACCCGTCCGCCGCCGAGGCGCGCGGGTTGGCGGCGGCCACGATCCGCACGCCCGGCGGCAGTTGCAGCGCACCGACCTTCCGCTCCAGGACGACCCGGAGCAGTGCGGCCTGGACGGCCGGGGTGGCGGTGGAGAGTTCGTCGAGGAAGAGGAGCCCCCGCCCGGCGCGGACGAGTTCCACGGCCCACTGCGGCGGCGCCATCGGCACCCCCTGCACCGCCGGGTCGTCGCCGACGATGGGCAGTCCGGAGAAGTCGGACGGCTCGTGGACGCTGGCGATCACGGTCGTGAGCGGCAGGTCCAGGGAGGCGGCGAGCTGGGTCAGGGCCGCGGTCTTGCCGATGCCGGGCTCGCCCCAGAGCAGCACGGGCAGGTCGGCAGCGACGGCCAGGGTGAGTGCTTCGAGCTGTTCGTCGGGGCGCGGCTCCGTGGTGGTCGTCCGCAGGAGGGCCAGCAGGTCGCCGGCGAGGGCGAGTTGGGTGCCGGTTCCGGGCGCGGCCGCGGAGCCGGCTGCGGGCTCGTCGGCGGCCGGGGCTGGGGTGGGCAGGAGGGTGCTGGAGGTCATGGTCATCACCTGGGTATGGGGAGGGAAGGGAGCGGGCCGGGCCGTTCCCGATGTCGTGTGTGCAGGGCGCACGGCAGGCGCCGTTCGTGCGGAAGTTGGTTGCGGGCCGACAGGCGCGTGGGTCAGCGGTGCAGGCCGGTGCGGGGCCGGGCCCGGCTGGTCTGTTTGCGGTGCATCGCGGCGGGCGCACGGCGGTCGAGCCGGGGGCGGTGGTCCACCTCCGGGTACCCGGTGCCCGAGGCGTTGCGGTCCTCTCCCGCATCGGCGGCGGGGTGTTCGGCGACCAGGCCGGCGCGGAAGAGTCCGTGGTCGAGGCGGCGGGCCGCGGCCGACTCCAGCACCACCCGGAGCGGGCCGTCGCGCAGCACCGCCCCTGGACCGAGCAACCCCTCGACCACGGTCAGCGCCCCCGTGATGTCACCGTGGCACAGCCGCTCCCGGACGGCGGGCAGGGCCTCCGGGCTGCGGTGGACCAAGTCGATCGCCCGCAGGCAGGGCAGCGCCGGACCGCCGAGCGCCACCAGCAGGTCCTCGCGGCGCAGTTCGACCGGGTCGTGATCGATCGCCGTGAGCACCCCGTCCCGCAGGGCGATCCGGTGGACCTCGCCCCGGCATTCCACCCGGTGCGGATCACCGGGCTCCGGGGCGGGGCCGGCCGCGGGTGCCGCGGCGAACCGGGCCAGTGCCGCGGCGACGAGGGGGTGCAGCCGCCCGGCCGGGACCAGCCCGGCTCGCAGCAGTTCCAGATCCGGGGGGATACGGGCCGCCGCCTCCGGCAGTACCGGAAGCGCGGCGATCTCCTGCTGCGGCAACGTCTCGCGCGGTGGCCGCAGCGACGGGGCGTGGCTGTCGTCGGGGGCGACGAGTTCGAGTACGGCGCGGTTTCGCGCCCCCAGTCGCACCGTGAACGCCCCGCGGGGGCGTCCCTCGGCTCGTAGCAGCAACTCGGCCTCGGCGGCCCAGTTCTCCACCGCCCACGAGGCGTCGTGAGCGGCGGCTCCGGGTGCCGGGCCGGGGAGGACTGGGCGGCCGGCGACAAGGGACCGTGCGGAGGATGCCAGGGCCGGTGTCGCGTCTGCGCCGCACCTGCGCGCCAGTTCTCCGCTCCGCTCCCGGTCCCAGAGATGCCGGTGCAGGTCGAGGCGGAAACGCCGGTCGGGATGCGGGTGAGGATGGTGCGCGGCGGCATCGTCGCCGGGCCCCTGCCAGAGGGCCAGGGACATCCGCTGACCGGCGTCCGCCCGGACCGGTGGGGTCCGCACCACGAGTTGCAGGGGGGTGCCGCCCGAACTCCGGTAGTGGGCCAGGGCGATGGTGAGGCCGGGCCTCAGCCGCCCGTCCGGCAGGATCCGGGGCATGTGCCAGCGGAGCAGGTCGGGCGTCAGCCGACGCAGGTCCGTACGAAGGTGGTTGGTGACATCGGAGCCGTGGCGGTCGCGCACGGCACGGAGATCGAAATCGACGTCGATCCGAGCGGCGGCGCAGGCACCGGCCCAGTCACCTACGGCACGCCGTGCGGTCGCGATTTCGATCATGGACGGTGGCACGGCGTACTCGCGGACGCGCTGCCACATCAGGAGGCGGGGTGGAATCCCGTTCGCGGGGTGATGTGCCATCAGCACTCACCTTGCGCGAACGATTCCCCCAATCCGCATGAGGAGAAGTTCTTCATCTCCGGCATGGTAACCACACCGTGGACGATCTGTCTCCCGCTTAGTGATCGCCCCCTTCCGGAGCGGCGGCAGCGGCTGCGGCCGGTCCCACGGCTCGACCGGCACGACGCACTGCGGCACGACGCACGGAAGCGGGCCCTCAACTCCACTGCGGCGCAGGGCATTCGGGAGCGTTCTACGCTACGGGGATGATCAAGCCGATTGAACTGGTGATATTCGACTGCGACGGGGTCCTCGTCGACAGCGAGCGCATTGCCGTCCGGGTCCAGGTGGCTCTCGGTGCCGAACTGGGCTGGCCGCTCACCGAGGACGAGGTGGTGGCCCGGTTCATCGGGCGTTCGCACGCCGCCATCCGCGAGCAGGTCACCGAGCGGCTCGGGCAGGCGACGGCCGCGGTCTGGGCGGAGCGGTTCGAGCGGTTGCACCGTGACGCGGTGGACACCGGCCTGACCCCGGTCGCGGGTCTGCCGGAAGCGCTGGACGAGATCACGCTGCCGACCTGTGTGGCGTCCAGCGGCACGCACGAGAAGATGCGCCACACCCTGGGCCGCACCGGCCTGTACGAGCGATTCGAGGGCCGGATCCACAGCTCCACGGAAGTGGCGCGCGGCAAGCCGGCTCCCGACTTGTTCCTGTACGCCGCCGAGCGGATGGGCGTCGCCCCGGCCGCGTGTGTGGTGGTCGAGGACAGCCGCCCCGGGGTCCAGGCCGCGCGCGCCGCCGGCATGCGCGCTCTCGGCTACGCCGGCGGACTCACCCCGGCGGAACGCCTCGAAGGCCCGGACACCGTCGTCTTCCACGACATGCGCAAGTTGCCCACGCTGCTGCGCGAGATGTGACGTGGTCCCGCGGCGTCGCTCCCGGAAACAGGGGGGCCGCCTGCCGCCCGCCTGCCCGGCCGGCTCACGGGACGGGCTTCTCGAGCAGCGTGAACGACTTGGCCGTGCCACCGGGCTGGGGCTTGCCCTCCTTGTGGCCGACGACCCGGTAGCCGGCGCCGAGGTAGTACGCGGTCAGACGATCGTTGCCCGCCAGACAGTCGAGGCGCGACAGGGTGCGGCCCGCCTCGGCCACGCGGCGCTCGGCGGCCGTCAGGAGCTGTCGTCCCGTTCCCGGCCGGACGGCGGCATGGTCCACCATGAGGCGATGCACGTAGCCGGCCGTCGGGGGCTGTGGGCCCCAGGCCTCGGGGTCCTCCCACCACAGTTCCCAGGCCCCGACCGTACGGCCGTGTACTTCCGCGACCCAGATCTCCCCGTGCTCCATGATCCGGCGAAAGTGGTCCTCCTCCAGTTCGCCGGGCTGCCACTGGCCGGTGGTGCCCCGGGAGTTCATCCAGCGGGCGGCATCGTCGCGCAGGCGGACGAGGGTGGGAAGGTCGGCGTCGGCAGCCGTACGGAAGCGTATGTCGTTCACGAGCCGATCTTGGCATTGCGTCCGGCCGCGTCAAGCCGTGCGACGCCTCGGACGGCACGGGCCGCAGAGCCGCCACACCGGCTCCAGCACCGTCAGCGCGTCCGCAGGCTGCCGCTGTACACGTCCGTGCGGTTCCGCGGAGCCCCGGAGTTGGTCTCCGTCAGCACTGCCCGTACCCCGTCGCCGGCTGCGGCCAGGCCCTGGTAGTCGCCGAGGAAGTAGCCCCCGGCGTCGGGCGCCTCCAGCCAGTCGAAGATCCGGGAGATGCGGCGCTCGGAGCGCAGGCGCGGGTCACCGTGCGCCAGAGTGGCCAGCTGGTAGGCGGTGGGCAGGGTGGTCGTGTTGCCGGGCTTGAGGAAGCGCAGGTCGTAGTAGGTGAGCGCGACGTTGCCCCGCTTCTCGACCGCGATCGACGGTGAGAAGGCCGGCACGCCCTTGGGACTGATGAGCGCCGGAGTCCGGCTCCAGGTGCGCCCGCCGTCGGTGGAGCGCACCAGTTGGACGGAGTCGTACGCGCCGCCGGAGAAGTCCGAGCCCTCGTAGGCCATGTACAGCGCGCCGGTCCGCGGATCGATGGCCGGGCTGGGCAGCGTGGACCCCGCGCGCAGTGTCTTGGCGGGGTCGTTCGGATCGACCTCCGGCACGGAGGTGTCCCGGGCCACGGTGGTCGGAGCGCTCCAGGTCTCGCCGCCGTCGGTCGAGGTCACCACGGCGTAGTGGGCCTCGATGACGGTGCTCAGGTCGGCGGAATGGGTGATCTGGTCGAAGAAGTCGTACAGCGTGCCGGTGCGCGGGTCGACGACGATCACATGGCCGATCGTCTGCGTGTCGGGCACGGCGCTGGTATCGACGAACAGGCGTGCCTCGCTCCAGGTGCGGCCCCCGTCCCGGGTGAGGGAGATGTAGCCCGGACCGTCGAGCGAGCTGGGGCCCGGAGGGTCGTTGTCGAGCCGGTCCCACACCTGGTAGGCCGTGCCCCTGCGGACCGGGTCGGCGGTGATGGAGGGCTTGTCGTTGAAGAACGGTTCCTCGTCGACGTGCGTGGTGGTGAGATTCCGCCAGGTGCGGCCGCCGTCTCGGGACGTGACGGTCAGGAGGGCGCTGCGCGTGCTCTTCGTGTAGTCGACGCCCTCGCCACTGGCGTAGACGGTGCCGTCCGGCCCGGTGCTCGCCCAGGGGTCGGAGGCCCGCTCGAAGTCCGCGCCGCCGGGGGCGCAGGCGCTGAAAGGCAGCGTGTTCTCGTGGAAGGTGCGGCCGTCCTTGGTCCAGGAGGCCGCCAGTCCGCGCGCGGCGCCGTCGGACCAGCGGTCCTGCTGGAACACGGTGACCACGCGGTTCGGATCACGCGGGTCGACGGAGAGGTACGGCTCGACCTCGGTGCCGGGGTAGACGACGCTGTCGGGGGACCTCGCGCCGATGGTGCAGTCGGCGTACGGGTCACCGAAGGTCACCCTGTCCAGCCGTGCACCGCCGCGGACGTGGTCGGCCGCGGCAGGAGTCGTACCGGTGACCGCGGTGAGCAGGAGCGCGGCGCCGGCGGCAGCGGCGGTGATGGGCAGGCGTACGGGCATGCAGGGTCTCCTCTGGGCCTCGGCCGCCGGCGGCACCGCAGGTGTCGGGGCTGCGTCGGCGCAGGGTCATGCCGGAACGCCCGCAAGGAGGCTCCGCTCGATCTCTTTCGGCGTCGTGATCGCTGGTCTTGATGGGCCGGACGGCGGAGTCCCGGGTGTGGCACTGTCACGGCTGCGCGCAGCCGCGGGCCGGCTCACGTCCGGGACGGCGGAGTCCCGGGTGTGGTGCCGCCCTGGCGACGCGCGGCCGCGGAGCGACTCACGTCCGCGCCCATTTCGGCTCGCGCTGACGCCCCGTCAAGACACGCGGTCGGCCGAGGCCGGCGAGCTGCGGCTGCTCGCCGACGATCTTGCAGCAGCGCCGGACCCGGCACCTCGGCGGGAACGGCTCGGCTGTCACCCGGCGTCCGCGAGGACGGCTCACATCCCGGTCATGCCGCCGCCGGTGAGGCCCGGGGCCAGGGCCGGGACCCAGAAGACGGCGACGGCCAGGGCGATCGAGGCGATGCCCACGCCCCGGGCCACCAGCTGCCCGGCCGGAGCCAGTTTCTCGACGGTGATCACGGCGGTGAGGACCACCATGGCCCACAGGTTCATCACGCCGAACACCGCCAGCAGCGCCATCAGCGACCAGCAGCAGCCCAGGCAGAACACCCCGTGGTGGGCGCCGGCACGCAGATCGCGTGAGGGCCCCGGATACGAGGCGTAGCGCAGCATCATCCCGAGCGGAGACCGGCATTTCGCCAGGCAGCGGTCCTTCAGGGGGGTGAGCTGGTAGACGCCGCTGACCGCGAACACGGCCGCGGCCACCGCGGTCCCCGCCTGCGGGGGAAGGTTCGCCGCCCGGCCCAGGCCGACGGACAGCGCGTACGCAGGCAGGCCCGCCGCGGCCCAGACGAGCACATAGGCGGCCGT
This sequence comes from Streptomyces musisoli, assembly GCF_016741855.1. Taxonomy (GTDB): domain Bacteria; phylum Actinomycetota; class Actinomycetes; order Streptomycetales; family Streptomycetaceae; genus Streptomyces; species Streptomyces musisoli. The sequence goes on from NZ_JAERRH010000015.1 coordinate 148,837, forward strand.
GAAGACGGCCATGCGTGAGACGCGGTGCGCGGTGATGGTGCGTGCGTACAGGGCGGCGACGGCCGCCGTGGCGGGCAGCATCATCGCGGCGATCATCAGCGTCCACACGCCCAGGAAGAGGGGCGGGTTCAGGCCCATGGTGCCGGGCGTGGCCTCCATACCGCCCCAGCGCGTCACCAGCCAGACCCAGGCGGCGGCCGCCGCGACCAGCAGCAGCCCGGCGGGAGCCGTCCGGTGGCGGGCGACGGCCGGCCCGCCGCTCACGCGGACCATGTGAAGGGCGCCGAGTGGCCGTTGCCGCCGGTGAAGTCCCAGGTCCGGCCGTACACGCCGTTGCCCGTCGCCCGGGTGGAGCGGGCGATCGTCAGGGTGCTGCTCGCCGGGTGGAACATCCCGGTCAGACCCATCACGGGACCGTCGTCGCCGTACTGCGGGGCGACCTGGTCCTCGATCTCGATGTCGATGGCGTCGCCGATCCGGACGGCGTGGCGGCGGCCTTCGTCGCGGTAGTCGATGGGGGTCCGCTCCACGCCGAGGACCTCGCCGATGAGCGGTGCCAGCGCCGCCATCGGCCCGCCGGCCTGGCCGGAGAAGACCTTGCCCAGCGCCTCCGCCTGACCGTCGTCGGCCGAGGCGTCGACGTACAGCGCCACCTGCCAGCCGCCGTCGGCCATCACCTGGGGCGCGTCGACGAAGACGGCGACGCTGCGGTCGGACACGTCCACGCCGTCGATGTTTCCGTCGTCCACGTGGAAGGCCAGGGTCACCTGGCAGCGCTCGTGGTCGGCCGGCGCGGTCAGGCCGGAGGTGGTGCAGGGGCACACAGCGTCGCAGTTGCAGCTTTCCAGGTACGTGCCGTTCAGATTCCAGGGCATGGTTCCGTCTCCCTGTTTCGCGTCCCCCCGCGGGGAAGGGACAGCATCGGGAGGGTCCGTCCCGTGCCGGTGCCGCTCTTCTCCAGGCTATTCCCGACGCCCCCCGGTGCGCAGTCCGGAGGGCGGTGGCCCCGCCCTCACCGGGACCGGGGCAGGCACCGGATCATCTCTGTGTGGGGAGGATCCGTGCGAGAAGGCGGGTTCCGGCAGGCTTTCGTCGTACGGTCCGACTGTCCGGGGATGCGGTGGGGTCTGGCCCGCGTCGTGCACCTCGATGAGCAGGAGGTCCGCTTTCCAGGGGGAGCACGGCGGTCAGTCGGCTGCGGACGCGCACGGCAGCGTTGGTCAGCAGTTCGAGGGACACCAGTTCGATCCGGGTGTCATCACCACGACCAGGTGGTCGTACTGCGGGACGGACGAGGCGACGGGAGCAGCCGCGGGGCTGCCGGATAGGTGGCGAGCGGAGGGACGTGAGCGTGCGCGTCCTTGATCTTTCCGGCGGTGGCGCTGTCGATCAGCGCGGCCCGGACGTCCCCGGGTGTGGCGGTGGGGTGGGCCGACAGCCACAGCGCGGCGGCGCCGGCGACGTGCGGGGCCGCCAGGGATGTGCCGGAGATGGTGTCGGTGGCCGTGTCACCGGTGTTCCAGGCCGAGGTGACGGAGGTGCCGGGGGCAGAAAGGTCGGTGCAGGGTCCGTAGTTGGAGCTGGAGCGCCGGGTGCCCTGCATCGCCGCTCGATTTTCGTATCGGACGGCACGTGGGGTGGCCGAGCCGCTATCCTCCCGGTCGGGGATGGGGGGGATCGCTGCTGCTGCCATCACATCGTCGTGCCTTCAGGAGCAGTGCGTGATGTACCGCCTCACCTACGACCCTGCCGCCGAGGCCGTCCACGGAGCCATGCCGGCCGTCGCGAGCGAGCCCCTCACGCTCGCGTTCGCCGCCGCCTGCCAGGATCCCGTCCTCGCGACGGAACCCTACGGTGAGGACGACGGTGTCATGCGGATGATCGTCACCGACCAGGCGTTCGCCGTCCTGCTCGTCGGACACGCACTCAAGACGATCAAGGTTCTACAGGTGACGTACCTCGGTTGACGGCACTGCAGGTGGCCGGCACCGCAGGTCGCCGGCACCCCGCCTTCGTGACGACGTTCGCCGTGTGCCGAGACGGATACCAGGACGGTTCCGAGACGGGTGCCGAGACGAAGGCTTCGCGGCGGCGCAGAGCTCTGCGAGATGATTCGCGGCATGACTGAGATCGTTCTGATGGCCGACCCGTTGGTCTCGGCCGTGCCGGTCCAGGAGTGCGGTGAACGGTTCGTGGACGTCCGCCGGGACAGCGCCCTGCTGGTGGACGGGCGCAAGGAGCAGGACTCCGCCGGTGCCTTCGCCCATCTGCGGGAAGGAGTGCTCGGCCGGCTCCTGGAGGCTCAGGCCCGACTGCCCTCGGGGATACGGCTGCTGTTCGTCGAGGGGTACCGCTCGCCCTCCCTCCAGCGTCGCTACTTCGACTCGTACGCGGAACGGTTGCGTGCCGAGAACCCGCAATGGCCGGCCGAGCAGGTCCGTTCGGCGGCCAGCCGCTACGTCTCGCCTCCGGAGATCGCACCGCACAGCGCCGGGGCGGCCGTCGACCTGACTCTCGCCGATGCGGACGGGCGTGAACTCGATCTGGGCACCCGTATGAACGCCACTCCGGAGGAGAGCGCGGGCGCCTGCTACACACAGGCCGACAACATCAGCGACGAGGCCCGCTCGCACCGGGAGATCCTGAGCACCGCGCTCACCGCCGCCGGCCTGGTGAACTACCCGACGGAGTGGTGGCACTGGTCGTACGGAGACCGCTACTGGGCCTTGCGGACCGGAGCGGCGGCCGCACACTACGGGCCCAGGGAACTCGACTGACCGCGCACCTCGCGCGGGGCGCCCCCTGCCCGAAAGTCGGTGGACAGTGGGGGTACAGGCGCATAGCTTGACCGCGTTGCCGATCGTGCGAGTGAGTGGGGTGCAGGGGATGGGTGTCCAGGCGGACGCGGCCGACTCGAGGAAGCCGCGAGCGAATGCCCCGACATCTTCCGACCGAAGGAACCCCCGGAGTGGATCTCCCACGTAGTTTCACCATCCGCGAGAGCAGCCACCGCATCCACAACCCGTTCACCGGCGAGAAGCTGGCCACGCTCGGCCGGGCGCTCGGGCCGGCGCCCGGAGCGCGCGTGCTCGACCTGGCCTCCGGATCGGGCGAGATGCTGTGCACCTGGGCCCGCGACCACCGGATCACCGGCACCGGAGTGGACATCAGTACGGTGTTCACCGCCCGCGCCCGCGACCGGGCCCGCGAACTCGGTGTCGCCGACCGGATCACGTTCGTCCACGGCGATGCCTCCGATCATGTCGCCGAGGCACCCGTCGACATCGCGGCCTGTATCGGTGCCACCTGGATCGGCGGCGGCGTCCCCGGCACGGTCCGTCTGCTGGAGAGCAGTCTCCGGCCGGGCGGGACGATCCTGATCGGCGAGCCGTTCTGGCGGCGCGAGCCCCCGGACCAGGAGGCCGTCGAAGCCTGTCATGCCGAAAAACGTGAGGACTTCGCCTCGCTGGCCGGACTGATCGAGCAGTTCGGCGCACTCGGCTACCACGTGGTCGAGATGGTGCTCGCCGACCAGGACAGCTGGGACCGTTACCGCGCAGCCCAGTGGCTCAACATCCGCCGCTGGCTGGACGGCAACCCCGACGACGAACTCGCCCCCACACTGCGGGAGGAGCTCGACACCGACCCCGTCCGCTACGCACGCTACGAACGCGAGTACCTGGGCTGGGGCGTCTTCGCACTCATGCGCCGCTGACCACGCCCGAGGGGCCGGCATCCCGCCGGCCCCTCCCCCGGCCCCCGGCACGATGTCGGACCAAGCGGCCGCGGCCTCGCCACGGGCAGGGACCCGCTAGCCGTCCTCCTGGTGCAGGTCCAGGCTCGTCGTCAGGCGGATCTGGGCCGTGACCCAGTGCGGGACGGCTGCGGGGGCACCCTGGACGTGCAGGTTGCGGCTCAGGTCGTCCAGGAGGCCGGCCGCGGAGTGCAGGCCGGTGCGGCGCAGACGACCCGCACTGTCGCCGAGCGCCGCGCGGGTCGCGGGGGTCAAGCGGCGCAGGCCCTGGTGGGCCGCGTCCGCCAGAGCCGTGAGGGCCGCCTCCAGGGCCTCCGTGATCGGGTCGGCCGGGCGGCGCGCGGTCGCTTCGAGCGTGGTGTCGCCGGCGCCGGGGGCCAGGTCGGGGACCGTCACGCCCCGGGCGGTCAGCACGGCCAGCGGGTCCAGCACGGTACGGCCACGGGTCCGGCCCAGCATGCCGCTTACGGCGCGGATCCCGCCGTCGCGCAGAGCCGCCGCCAGGGCGTCGAGTCCGCCGGGGCACAGCGGGTTGTATTCGGCGTGCAGATGGACGCCGTTGCCGGCCGGGTCGCGGAGCACCGCTTCGAGACGTTGCCCGGCGGGGTCGTAGCCGATCTCGTCGACCCCGTCCACCATGACCACCCGTACGGCGTCGGCCTCGACCCGGGGCCGGATCAGCCGCGGCGGGCGGTCGCCCGCCGCCCGCAGGTGCGCGGCGGCGTCCCGCACCAGCAGGCTCTCCGGGAGTTCCGTCCAGGCCGAGCCGACCGGCGTGACGCTCGTCGCGGCGATCCGCCCGCGGGAGAGGGTGACCGTGCGGTCTGCGGCGCGCGCGGTGTGCTCGCTGACGACGTTCGCGGTGGCCAGCGCGCGCAGCGGGGAGCCGAGCAGGCGGCGCTCGGACAGGTCGTGGCCCGTCGGGCACCGGTCCTCCGTCAGGTCCCAGCGCGTGCGCAGGACCAGGGCGACCCCCGCGTCGGCATGCGCGAAGTACGTCTCGGCCGTACGGTCCCGCGCGGTGCCGCCGATCCGGCAGCCGAGCGCCACCAGCCGTACCCGTCGCAGCGGTGTCACCGGTGCCTCGGCGGTGCCCAGCACCCCGACCGGGTCCTGACCGGCGGCCCGGTGCCGGGCGTGGAGTTCGGCGAGCAGCGCGGCCAGCCGTCCGGAGGTGTAGCGGGTCGAACGGTCTGCGTACGCGTCGAGTTGTTCCCGCAGGGCGGCCACCGCTCCCGCGGGCCAGTGCTGGGAGGTGGCGGCCAGGTCGCGCCCGGCGCGGCGCAGCGAGCCCGCGAACACCGGGCCCGCCTGCTGCACGCCGTCCAGGAGAAGTTCGTCGGCGAGTGCGACCGCCGCGCGCAGCGCCTCGTCCGCGGCGGCCGTCACCGTCGCACGGCCGTCCACGGTGCGACCGCCGACGGACACCTCGGTGGCCTGCTCGGCGTCCGCGGCGCGGAAGGCCCACACCGCCAGGGTGATGACCTCGGCGCGCAGCGCGGCGGCCGCGTCGGTGAGGGCGTAGCCCAGCTCGCGTGGGACCGGGAAGCGGACGGTGCAGGTGGGCAGTTCCGCGCGCGGCGCCGGATCCTCGGCGGTGGGGCGGTGCACGCGCGCGGTGTAGCCGCGGGCGCGGGTGCGGTGGGCGGCGGTCAGGGCGGTGCGGCCCAGCGCGGCGGCCAGGGCGTCGTCGTCGAACTCGCCGGGTGACCAGTTGGCCAGTGGCTCCGCGGCCTCCGGTGTCTCCTCCTGCGTGCCGCGCTGGTAGGCCAGCACCAGCCCTATGCGGTGCCGGCACACTCCCGTCGCGGCGCAGGAGCAGTCGGCCGCGTCCAGGCCGCTGCCCGGGGGCAGGGCGGTCGCGGTGCCGTCCGGGAAGGTGCCCCGTACCGTGCCGTCGTCGCTGCTGGTCACCACCGGGCCGGATCCCGCCGCGAGGTCCTTCTCGGCGCGTTTGACCAGGCCGCGGTTGGAGAGCGAGGCGAGCGTGTCAGGCGTCAGCGCCAGCAGGTCGGTGCGGGTCATCGGGCCTGCCCTCCCCGGCCGAGGTGTTGTGCGACGAACTCCGCGAGCCGGCCGGGAGTCATCGCTCCCACCGGGGCGCCCACGGCCGCCAGCCGTCCGGCCAGGTCCCGGTCGTAGACCGGGTCGGCGGCCTCGTCGAGGGCGGCCAGACACAGCACGGTGGTGCCCTGTTCGACCAGTTGCCGCACGGTGCGCACCAGGCGGAACGGGTCGCCACCCTCGTAGAAGTCGGAGATGAGGGCGACGATCGTGCGCCGTGGGTTCTCCACGAGGGATGCGGCGTAGTCGACGGCGCGGGCGATGTCGGTGCCTCCGCCCAGCTGGACGCGCATCAGCAGTTCCACCGGGTCCGTCACATCGGAGGTCAGGTCCACCACCGCCGTGTCGAAGGCGACCAGATGGGTTTTCAGGCCCGTCAGGCTCCACAGGCAGGCGGCCGTGACCGCCGAGTGGATCACCGAGCCGGCCATGGAACCCGACTGGTCCACCAGCAGCATCAGTTGCCACTGCTCCAGGTGGCGGTGGGTGCGGGAGTGGAAGTGCGGCCGCTGGATGAGGATGCGGCGTTCGTCCGGCTGGTAGTGGGCGAGGTTGGCGCGGATGGTGCCACGGAAGTCGAAGTCACGGGCGAGGGGCAGCCGGCTGGGGCGGCGGGAGCGGGATCCGGTGAACGACCGCTGCACCTGCGGCTCCAGACGTTCCATCAGCTGGCGTACGACCGTCTCCACGATCCGCCGGGCCGCCGCCAGCACCTGCGGGTTCATCAGGTGCTTGGTGCGCAGGACGGCCCGCAGCAGGGTCTGGCTGGGCTCGACTCGGGCGAGGACGTCCGGGTCGGTGACGATCTCGTGGATCTCGTACTGTTCCACCGCGTCGCGTTCCAGCCGCTCCACGGTCTCCTTCGGGAAGAGGCGGTGGATGTCGTCGAGCCAGTCCACGGCGGTCAGCCGGGACGGTCCGCTGCCGCCCTCGCGGGACTCGGCCGTCCCACGGCGCACCCCGCGGCGGCGCAGGTCCTCGTCGCGGCCGTACAGCCACTCCAATGCGGCGTCCCGGGTCGCGGACGCGCCGTGCAGTGGGCCGGTGCAGCGTTCGGCGGGGGCGCCGAGCACGAGCCGCCAGCGCTCCAGTCCGGGGTCGGGGACGGGAGGGATGTCGGACGGTGGCGGTGTCGGGGCGGGGACGGGAACCGCCGGGGGGCCGGACGATGCCGGTGCCGGGGCAGGGGCAGGGATCGGCCCGGATCCGGATGATGCCGGTGTCGAGGCAGGGGTCAGCGCGGAGCCGGACGATGCCGGTGCCGGGGCAGGGATCGGCGCGGATCCGGACGGGGCAGGGTGCTGGGTGTCGATCGGTGCCGAAGACGGTTGGTTCTGTGCGGGGTTCATCGGCCCGCCTTCCGGGCAGGGGCGGGGACGACCGGGCTCACGGTGGGCGCCCCCAGGCCGTGGCGGTCCAGCAGTCGGGTCACGTTCTTCTCCAGGGCTCCGGCGCGGGCCAGCAGCAGGGGGTCGGCGGGGGTGCGCAGCAGGGAGCGGGCCGAGCCGCGCAGTCCACGGCGCTGAAGCAGGCGCTCGGCGATGCGCTCGCGTTCGCGAGGTGGGAAGAAGGCGAAGGCCTGGCGGAGCGCGGGCAGTGCGATGAGGAAGTCGGCCTCGGTCAGTGCCGATACGACGTCGTCGACGAGGTCCACCAGGGAGTGTTCCCCGGCCGTGGTGCCGTGTGCGACCTCCTCGCGGGCCACCGTGAAGAGCCCGGTCAGCCAGTCACCGAGGGTGTCCACCGCGGCCGCGGCGAGCGCCCGCACCACGGGCCCGGGATCGTCCGGGACGCCCAGTGCCCAGCGCAGGCCGAAAGCGGCGCCGCGCAGACCGGGCGGGGCGTGCGGGTCGCGGCTGATGCGGGCGCCGGCCTCGGCGGCGAAGGCAGGGGATACCGAGAGCAGGCCGGGCGCGTGCCGCAGCGCATCCCGCGCGGCCGCCAGCGCGCGCAGTGCGGCCAGGTCCACCCCGGGGCCGCCGTGCAGCCCCTCCGCCAGCCGGAACACCCGGTCGACGGAGCTGCCCACCACCCCGCCCAGCAGCCGGTCCCGGGCCGTGCCGAAGACCCGGTCGTGCCGCCACAGACCCAGCGCCGCGGACAGGATCTCGCCGAGCGGGCCGAGGTCCCCGACCTGCCCCACCTTGGCCGCGAGCGCCGCCAGCACATCGGCGCAGAGCGGACCGGCCCCGCACAGCACGGCGTCGAACAGCAGCCCTGCCAGCGCCCCGACCTCCGGGCCCGCCGCGCGCATGCGCTCACCGAGCAGCGCCGCGGCCGCCTCGTCCAAGCGTGCGCCGTAGGCCCCGGCCTCGATCAGCGCGGCCTCCCGCCCGGCTCCCGCCGGGCGGGATTCCCACACCTCGTTGAACACCGGGTCGGTCCCGTCGGCCGGGCCCGAGACACGGGTGAAGCCCGGCACTTCCAGCACGCGCAGTCGGTGCAGGACGCGACTGCGGTGCAGGTCTCCCTGACGGGTCAGGTCGAGCCTGACCGTTGCCTCCGCGTCCGTCAGCCCGAAGTGGGCGAGGTGCGCGGCCACGTCGTGCACCAGCGGCGGCAGCGGCGTGTCCGGGTGCAGCCGGCCCACTGCCTCGCCGGTGCAGGCGGCGACCATCTCCACCACCACCGGATGGGTGCCCGCGCCCAGGGTGCCCCGTGCCGTCCATGGCAGCGGCCGGTCCAGGTCGTCGGCGATCAGCGCGCCGGCCAGGCCGTCGAGGACGTCCACCCTGGTCTCGTACGGGTGGCCACGCAGCCGGGCCAGGCCCTGCGACAGTGAGCGGGCGGCGATCAGATCGGCCGTGGACAGCGGGATCCGCCGGGCCCGCAGCCGCTCGGTGACCGCCCGCGACAGGTCCTGCCCGGCGACCGTCGGGCCCGTCTCCCACAGCCGCTGGTAGTAGCCGGGCGAGGGCATGCCGGACTGGTACCCGGCGAAGGCGTCCAACTGCCGGAAGGTGTACGGCACGAGGAAGCTGCCGCCGACCGCGCCGTCGGGCGGCTCGGGCACGGCGGGCCAGTCGGCCGGGGCATCCGCGTGCCGTGCGGTCAGCGCCCGCAGGGCCGGCTGGTGGAAACCGCCGGTGACCACCAGCACCGGCCGGTCGCCGGCGTGGGCCGACGCCGCGCGCACCCAGGAGGCCATGTACTCCTCGCGTGCCCGGTCCCCGGCGTCCGCCTCCGCGTCGCCGCGCACCAGGTCGAAGTAGGTGTCGAGTCGGGCGCGCAGCTCCTGCGGGTCCGTGCCCGGCTCCGTCACCTCGAACAGCCCGTCCCACAAGGCGTCCACGGAGTCCACGGCGAAGTGCCGGCACAGTCTGCGGGTGGCCTCCGCGTACCGTGCCTCCGCGTCCGCGTAGCGGTTGGCGTACCGGTCGGTGTGGCCGGCGACGGCCGGATGCCAGGCGGGCAGGTCGACGAACCGTACCTCGGCACCGGCCGCCCGGCCCTCCCGCAGCGCGATCCACTCCGGGGAGTAGTCGCACAGCGGTGTCCAGGACGTGGCGACGCGACGGTCGTCGCGGTAGTGGCTGAACACGGCGATGGGCATGGTGTGTTCGAGCAGCAGCTCGTCCAGCCGGTCGTTCATGTCCGCCGGGCCCTCCACCAGTACGAAGGCCGGCCGCAGCGTCCGGATCGTGTGGGCGACCAGATGTGCGCAGGCGGGTGAGTGGTGGCGTACGCCGAGGAAGACGGCGGGCTGAGGCGCGGTCCTTTGCGCCCGCCGCGTCTCGGCCGCCGACCGTTTCGACGCCGGGGCCGGCATCAGTCCGCCAGCAGGTGACGGGCCTCGTGCAGGGCCTGCCACTGCGGGCCCTGCCGGCGGGGTGCCTCCTGTTGCAGGAAGCGGCGCAGCCGGGCGAGGTCCTCGGGGCTGTCCTTCGCGGCCGTACCCGCCAGGCAGGCCACCACGTCGGCGGCGCCGCCCGGTTCGCCGCGCAGGAACCAGGCCCGCACGCCCACGGCGTGGGCCACGGACACGGCCTCCGCGGTGCTCATCACCGTCGACATCCGCTCGCCCTGCGCCGCGGCACCCCGCAGTTCGCGGAAGGTGGCGACCAGCACCTCCAGCACGTCCCGGCGCGGTGGCGGCTCCACCCCGGACTGCCGCAGCAGCTCCGCGGCCTCGGCCTCCACCAGCCCGAGTTCGGTCTCGAAGTCGGCGATGGGGAAGACAGTCTCGAAGTTGAAGCGCCGTTTGAGGGCGGCGCTCATCTCGTTGACTCCCCGGTCGCGGGTGTTGGCGGTGGCGATGACGTTGAAGCCCTGCCGGGCGAAGACCAGGCCCTGGGGCCCGTCCAGTTCGGGAATGGTGATGACCCGGTCGGAGAGCAGGGAGAGCAGGCAGTCCTGCACCTCCAGCGGGCAGCGGGTGATCTCCTCGAACCGTACGATCCGGCCCTCGGCCATGCCGCGGAGCATCGGCGCGGGAACCAGGGAGCGGGCGGAGGGGCCTTCGGAGACCAGCAGCGCGTAGTTCCAGGAGTACTTGATCTGGTCCTCGGTGGTGGCCGCGCCGCCCTGCACGGTGAGCGCGCTGCTGCCGCTGACGGCCGCCGCGATCAGCTCCGACAGCAGCGACTTGGCGGTGCCGGGCTCGCCGACGAGCATCAGGCCGCGGTTGGTGGCCAGGGTCACCAGGGCCCGCTCCACGAGGGAGACGTTGCCGACGAACTTGCGGCTGATGCCGTCCTGTTCGTCGCCGACGATGAACCGGCGGGCCGCCCGCATGCTCAGCTGCCAGCCCGGCGGGCGGGGATCTTGGTCCGTGGCGCGCAGGGCGGCCAGTTCCTCGGCGTGGCGGACCTCGGCGGGCGGGCGCTGGAGCAGCGCCTCGCCGGCCTCTTCGACGGTGGCGGTCACTTGGCGGTCACCTCGGTGAGGTCGGCGAGGACTTCGGAGGCGATGACCGGGTCGAGGTCGCCGAAGCGCAGCGTGTGCTCCCGGCTGGGCCAGTAGTCGCCGGGCGCGGAGTCGAGCCAGACGTATTCGAAGGTCTGGTCGGGGAACATGTCCGGCGTGCCGACGGCGATGCCTTCGTCGAGTCCGATGACCACGTAGTGGTCGTCGTCGATGCGGCGGTGGAACCAGCGCTCCACGCCCGCGTCCTGCGGGATGCCGCGTTCCCAGCCCCGCTTGGTGAGGCCGAGCAGCTTGCCCACCGGCACCTTCGCGCCCTCGAACCGGGTCAGCCGGTGGCCTGCTGCCTCCTCGTCGGTCAGTGCGAGCACGGCCCGGCCCAGCTGCGTGAACGGCTGGAGGATCTCGTAGTCGGCGAACAGCTCCGACCACGCGTCGAGGTCGTCCGCCAGGTGCAGCGGGTGCGCCACACGGACCGTCGTCCCGTCGGGCAGTGTCAGCTCGTCGTCGTGGACGTCGGCGAAGGTGCGGTCCTCCGCCACCCGGAAGGCCGTCGCGGTGCCGCCGGTTTCGGCGATCCAGACCAGGCGGCGCACCAGGTGCCAGACCAGTGGATGGGCTACGAACAGTTCGCGGAACTCCGCGGCGGTCCAGGTGCGTTGCGTCACCATCGCCGCCTCCAGGCGCCGCACCTGGTCGGCGGCGACGGTGCGGACGTCCTTCTTGAGCGCGGCGAACCGCTTCCGCTCGGCCGGGGCCAGCTCCGGATCGTCCTTGACGCCGGGTGTGGGCAGCGCCTTGCGCTGCTTGCCGTCGGCGTCCCGGACGTAGGGGCGCAGCTGCTCGTCGAAGCCCACGGTGAACTGCCGGGGGCCGTAGTCGATGACGGTGCTGCCCTGCGCGTCGAGGCCGAAGTCGGGCACGAGCCGGTCCCCCAGCTGCTCCCCGGTCAGACCCAGCCCCTCGGCGACCTCGGCGATCTTCTCCTGGGCGCGCAGTTTGAGTGCCTTGAAGGGAACCCGCTGGGAGATGCCGTGCAGGTGCATCAGCGCCACGTCGGTGCCGATGGTCGCGAGCACGGTCAGGCCCTCCACGGCGCGGTGGTGGCCGCCGTCGCCGGGCCAGGACCGCACGACGGGCGTGAGCCGGCGCACCGTGTCGTCGTCGCCGAGCCAGCCGAGCGCGTGCAGCGCCCAGTTCTCCTTGGGCGGCATGCCGACCAGCCGCCACTGCTCGAACAGGCCCCAGGCGAAGGCGGCGAGGGAGTCGGCGGTGCAGTGCGCGGTCAGCACCTCCAAGCCCGGGTAGACCTCGCCGGGCTTGGACAGGGCAAGCAGCATCAGGGCGTTGCGGACCGAGTCGGCGGGCAGGGCGGCGCCGTCGTTGAGCAGGATCTGCGGCAGCAGTACCGGATCCGCCCAGGCGCCGATCGTGGGCAGGCGTACGGGCAGGGCGCTGACCAGCGGGTCGACGGCCAGTATCTCCTCGACGATGCCCGCGGCCTCCTCCCCGCACCCGGCGACGGCCGCCGAGACCGCCGCGTCGCCGTGCGCGTCCGCGAGCAGCCGCAGCGCCCGCTCCGCGCCTCGCCGGACGCTGCCGACCGGCCCCACCGCGTGCGGGAGGAGGAAGGGCACCGCGTCCAGGCCGTGCCGGGTCAGCCAGGCGCGGGCGGTGGCGTCGGCGGACCGCAGCCGCGCCAGCCAGTCGCACACCAATGCGGCGACCTCGGCGTCCCGGTACGGCAGCAGCAGCTCGCCCAGTGTGCTCGGGTGCCGGACCGCGGCGCGGTGCACCAGTGGCAGGGCGGCCTCACCGTGCTTGGCGACGACCGGCTTCAGCACCGTCTCGCCACCCCAGTAGTTCTCCGGGGCGTAGTCGGCGAGCAGCGGCCGTACGACGTCCTCGGGGCCGTCGACGAACAGGCGCACGTCCCAGAAGCTTCCGAGCCGGCCGGTCTGCAGGAGGTACTCGATCTCGCGGGACCAGTCGTAACCGACGCGCCAGCTGCCGTTGCGGGTGTCGGCCTTGGCCCAGGCCTCCTGTTCGCCCGGCTGCCACACCACCCGCGGCTCCGGGGTCGCGGGTGTCTCGGCGGCCACGCGTGGCTTGCGGGCCTTGCGCTTTCCCGCCCACGGCGGGCTGACCAGCAGCGGGGGCAGCGCCTCGGCCGGAGCGTCGGCCACCCGGTCGGTGCGGTCGAGGTGGGACGACACGTGGTCGGCGACCTCTGCGGGCAGCTCGGGCAGCACGGCCGCGGTCAGTTCGGCGTGCGCGAGGACGTGCGCGACGAGCAGCTGTCCGGTCATCGACGCGTGCCTGCCGGAGCCGGTCGCCGTCGCGCCCAGCAGGCGCAGGGCGCGCACCGGGTACCGGCGCATCGCCTCCAGCAGGTGCGGGCGGACGTGCTTGTCGTCGACGCGGTCCAGCAGAAGGCCGAACGCCTCGTCCGTCGGCAGTTCGACCACGACGTTCGCGAATGCCTTGGTCTGCTCGGAGTTGTAGGCGCGGTCGAGGGCCTCGTCGAGGAGCGGGGCGAAGGCCTTGCCGGTGCCCTCGGCGAGGGTGGCGACGAGCGCCGTCGTCCAGCCGTTCCAGACGAGGCCCGCGCGGCGGCCGAAGTGCTTCAGCTGCTCCGGGGAGTTCAGCGAGCACAGCAGCATCGCCCGCAGCAGTTCGTCGGCCTGCTGCACGTCGACGCAGCACTCGTCGACCCATTCCTGTTCGGTGGGCAGCAGGTAGGACACGACGATGCGGCGGCGTACGCCGGTCCGGCAGCCGGCCAGTGCGGCGACCGTCTCCCGGTAGGTGTCCTCGTCGGCGACGGTCAGCAGGGCGCGCACGCGGTCGGCGAATTTCGACCGCGCCCAGTCGTTGCCGGTGGTCGCGCCCGTGCGGAAGCCGAGCCAGGGGTCCTCGCGGCGGCCGCCGTACTGGTGGTAGTTCGGGACGACGTCGAAGTACTCGACCACGGCCTGAGCGGCGAACGCCAGGCCGTGGGCGCGGACCCAGGCGTCGACCTGGATGCCGTCCGGGTACTGCCAGTGGAAGGTCAGCGCCGCCACCACGGCAGCGCCCAGGGGGTTGTGGCGGCCCTCCAGGTGGGCCCTGGTGGCCTCGACGATACGCGGGTCGCTCTTCGGGGCGGTGAGCATGGCCTCGATCCAGCCGGCCTCCTCGTGCAGCCGGAACGCGGTCCGCTGTGCGGCCTCGGGGTGCAGCCCGGCGACGCTCCGCTCGATCCCGCCTCGCCGCGGATACACCAGCCGCCGCCAGGCGGCCGGCATCCGGAACGTCTCCTCGTCGGGCAACGCGACCGGCCCGCCCTTTGCCGCCGGCTGTCCGACGGCCCCGGGAGCCTCCCCCTCGACCTGCCCGTTCGCCGGGCCTTCCCCGACCGACTCCGTGCGCCGCACAGCCCCTCCTCCGCCGACCCCTGACGGGATCGATCGCTTGATCAGATGGCCGTCACGGTATCCGGAGCGACTGACAACGCCCCGACGCCCGGGGAACGCCGCCGGTCGGCCACCGCCGGGAAGCCCACACATCCCCCTCGACACATGTCCCCACGGCACACATGCCCCCCGACACAGCCCGTCGGCACACGTGCCCGTGGCACACATGCCCCCGGCACACACCCCGTCGGCACACATGCCCTTGGGCACACATGACCACGGCGCACACCCCGTCGGCACACGTCCCCTCGGCACACACCCCGTCGGCCCCAGCTCGGCCGCAAGGTCGTGTCACGGCGGGAACGCCGCCTCCTGCACCGCAGGTCAGGGACGCCGAGAAGGCCCGTCTCTCATGTCACGGCAGGAACGTCACCTCCGGGAAGGCACGGGACGGGCCGTCGAGCAGGTGGCCGGGCCGGTTCCGCAGGTGCCGGTCGAAGAACGCGAGGGGGTACGCCTGCTGGATACGCACCGCCCGGGTCGGGGCGAGCGTGCCGATCCGGTCGCGCAGTTCCTCCTCGCTCATCCCCACCGCCTCCGCGAGCTGCGGGATCAGCACCTGGTTGTCGCCGTATGAGGAATGGACGGCGCCCTCGGCCCCGATGTCGAGCCGCCATCCGTGCAGGTGCGTCCAGAACTCGGCGACGCTTGGCTCCCGGGTTCGGGTGAACTCGGCCGTCATCATCATGAACGGGCGGTCCAGGTCGCCGGTGAGGGCCGGCAGCATCGGCCCGTCGAGGCTCAGCCCGGCCCGGACGCGTGGGTCGTCGAGCATGACGCGAGCGGTCGCCGTCCCGCCCTTGGACCAGCCGAACATGCCGATGCGCCGCGGGTCGATCGAGTCGGCCAGACCCGCCGGCAGGGGCAGGCCGTCGGCGTCGGGATTGCGTCCGGCGGCGAGGCCGTCCACGCAGCCGAGGACGAATCGGATGTCCGCGGCGAAGTCCGCCGGCCCCATCGCGTGTTCCGGGTCCCGGAGCGGGGTGAGGATCCGCCCGTCGGGGAATTCCGTGAAGGCGTCGTAGGTGTGGTCCACCGTCACCACCGCATAGCCGTGACTGGCGAGTTCCTGCACGACGACGGTGTGGTCGGCTCGGTGGCTGTGCGCACCGTGCGAGAACACGACGACCGGCAGTTTCCGGCCGCTCCACCGCACCGGGGCGCTCCGGTGGGCGGCGGTGAGCGGCACCTGTGCGGCGTCGACGGGAAGATCCGCGGCCACGAGCAGTTCCCGCAGCGCGCCGGCGGACATCCAAGGCACCAGCGGGTACCGCTCGACGTTCCGGGCGGGGTACCAGACGCTCGCCATCAGCTCCCGGTGGTGCCCCGGTCCCGCCACGGGGTCCGGGCGAGCGGCGTCGACCAGGTGCAGTGCCACCGTGCCGACCGGGTACGGCCCGGTCGGGTCGGGAAGGGTGAGCCGCACCGGGGCCGGCGCGCCCGAGGCCGCCCGGGCCGGGCCGGCGACGCCGAGCGGCACGGCCGCGCCGACGGCGAGCGCGGCTCCCAGCAGACGACGGCGCGTCAAGGTGTCCCGGGCGGTGGACGGTGCGGTCGACATGGCCCCTCCCTGGGTCTTGCGGACGGAACCGGGCTCGACCGCCCGGCCGTCGGCCGTGCCCGCGGTCGTGCTCCGGTGTGCTGTGCGAAGGTTCGTACGCATGGGCGAGACGCTGTCATCCGCCGCAGCCGAGCGGCATCGGCCCACCGGATGCAATCCACGGTCGCGTCAGACCAGGGATCTACATCCCCAGATTGAGTGGGTCACCGGGCAACGGTCCGCCGACCGGATGTAGTTGCGTATTCCGGGACCGCCCGCACGCACTCCGGGGCCTCGCCGGACCGGCGGTCCCCTCCCCCGGTCGCGACGCTGCGGCGGTGATCGCGGTAGGCGAACCCACCGTGCCGGCGTGGCTGGACCGATGGCAGGTCCGGTGGCCCGGCTCCGTGGAACTGCCGACAGGGCCATGCGGGTTGCACCTTCAGCGGGAGCGAGCCGAAAGCGGGACCGTCGTCGTTGTGCAGAGCGCTCACGACCACGACAGGACAGGAAAGGCCCCACGATGCACCGTCACACGCTCCTCCTCTCCTTCTGCGCCCTCCTGAGCGCAGCCGCGACCGGATTCCTAGCCACCACCGCCATCCGCAGCCGGTACACGGCGCGCTGACGGTGCCCGCCCGCACCGGCGAAACGTTCCGGAATGGTGAACCGCCCGCCCGTGGCCGTCCGGCGGGAGGGACGGCGGCCAAGGCAGTTGCCCAGCAGCTATGCGAGATCACGGTTCGGTGTCGACCGGGCCGGCCACCGCACCCCGCGCAACTCACCAGCCGTTGACCCGCCATGCACGACGAATCCGGCTCGACCAGCACCGCCCGCCTTCTGGGCTCCTACTGGCTGGACTCCCCCTACTGGCACCCCCAGCAGCCCTGCTGCTGCTTCACCTCACCCCCGCGACGGCGGGGGCGCAGGGTGCTGATCGCCCGCACCGTGCTGACCGTCACCGCGTACGCCCTCATCATCACCGCGCTCGCCCTCATCGTCACCGGCTGACCGCACCATGCTCCGGCCGTCGCCGCCGCACTCGTTCCGGCGAGTCGCACGAGAGCCGCCGGCCCGGCGGTCGGCGGCCGTCGGTCGGCGGCCGGCGTTCGGCGGTCGGCCTCGCAAGGAGCAGAGAGCGGTCATCGGCCGCTGGACGTAGGTCCCGCGCCCCATGCGCGCGCCGGGTCCGCCGTCTAGGGTCGATGATCATGAACACGGGGATCGTTGAGCGCCCGACGGCGCAGCGTGTGCGCGACACTCTGGAGCGACTTGGTACCGAGCGGGACGTGTGGGTGTCTACGGCGCACCCCGAACACGGGCCGCACCAGGTGCCGCTGTGGTTCCTCTGGGACGGGCGAGCGGTGTGGATGTGCACCGGCGGCACGTCCGTGACCGCGCGGAACGTCCACACGGAGCCGCGCGTACGCCTGGCGCTGCCGGACACCTTCGACGTGGTGCTTCTCCAGGGCGATGCCGAGGGCTTCCCGGCCCACGAGGTGAGCGCGGACGCGGCGCAGGCGTTCGCCGACAAGTTCGGGTGGGACCCGCGCGCGGAGGAGGGTTCTTTCCTCTACATACGCGTGGTGCCCAGGATGGTGCGTGCCTGGCGAGGTGGGCGGGAGCTGGCCGGCAGGGTCGTCATGCGCGACGGGACCTGGCTGACCTGACCTGCCGCCGGAGTGCCCGGGCACGCTCGGAGACACCGGGGCGAGCCGGATCGGCATCCCTGACGTCGCGGGCATCGGGGTCGCGGAAGGGCCCGTCGGGGTGCCGCCGCGGCCGGCGGGCCGGGGTGGTGAGGACGGCGAGGCAGGTGACGACGAGCGCTATGCCGGCCCAGCCGGCGGCGGGCAGGCGTTCGCCGACGACGGCGACGGCGAGTACGGCCGCGACGGCCGGTTCGAGCAGGGACAGCGTGGTCGCGGTGCTGGCGGGGACGTGCGCGAGACCCCAGCCGAACAGGACGTAGCCGACGAACATGGGCACGAGTGCCATGTAGGCGCCGACCGCCGCGTTGGACCAGGAGCTGACGAGCGGAGCGCCGGTGACCGCCAGAACGGGCAGGAGGAGCAGCCCACCGAGCCCGAAGACGGCGCCCATCGCCGCACGGGAGGGTGTCCCCCGGGTGATGAGCCGGTGCGCCGCCCAGGAGTAGAGGGCGTAGGTCGCGGCCGCGACGAGGCCGAGGGCAACGCCCAGCAGCGTGCCGGCCACGGATGCCCGTCCCGTGTCGTCGGCGGCGTGGGCCGCCTCGGCCGCACACAGCAGCACGGTGCCGAGCAGGCCGAGGGCGGCCGCGGTCGTCCAGCGGCGGGTGAGCCGGTGGCCGTCGACGGCGCGTTCGATCAGGGCCGAGGCGAGCGGGGCGGTGCCGATCGACACCACCGTGCCCACAGCGACGCCCGCCAGGTGCATGGAGCTGTAGAACGCCAGGGGGTAGACCGCCACCGAGGCGGCCCCGAGCAGCACGGTCCCCCGCTGGTCGCGCAGCCGTACCGCGTGGCGGGCGATCCGCGGCGCGGCGAAGAGTGCCTGGAGGAGGCCGCCCACGCCCATGGCGACGGCACCGATGGCGAGCGGGCCCACGTCCGGGGCGAGCGTGGCGGCCGTGCCTGTGGTGCCCCACAGGACGGAGGCGGCCAGCACGCACAGCACGCCCGTCCCCGTGGTCCGGCCGGGTCCGCCGGCGCGCCTCACAGCCGGTCCAGCAGGCCGGCCGCCAGGGAGCGGGCGTGCTCCAGGCGGCCGCCGTCGCCCTCCAGACCGGCGCGGGCCATCGCGCCCTCCAGGAGGAAGGACAGGTGCTCGGCCATCGCCTGTGCCGCGTCCGGGCGGTCGGGCAGCAGCCGCTCCAGATGGCCGGCGATCAGCCGCTCGACTTCCTCCTTGTGGGCGCGCACCACGCTCCGGCCCTCGTCACCGGCCGGCAGCTCGGCGGCGGCGTTGAGCAGCCCGCAGCCGCGGAAGCCGTGCTCGTAGGCGAACGCGGCGTGGTCGGCGTAGGCGTCGAACACCGCCAGGACGCCCTGCCGCGGGCCCTCGGCCTGTTCCAGCCGCGCCCGGTACAGACCGAGCCACTCGTCGTGCCGGGCGTCGAGATAGGCCCTGACCAGGGCGGCCTTCGAGGAGAAGTTGTTGTAGAGGCTCATCTTCGCCACACCGGCCTCGGCGGTGATCGTGTCGATGCCGGTCGCCGCCACACCATCGGCGTAGAAGCGGCGGGCGGCCGCCGCCAGCAGCCGCTCACGTGCCGGGCGCCGCCTTCCGCTCTCCTTCGCGCGCACTTCCGCCTCGCTCACCACAGCTCCCAACTAGGTAGGTAGGTCTACCTAGCATAGCCCCCTGGGAGGGGCACGCGGCTCACGGGCGGCCGGTCGCGCGGGGGACGGCTGCACTGCTCGCCGCCGACGGACTCCGCCCGGGCGCTTTCCGGGGTGCCGTCCTTTCGGGCTTCCCGCAGTACGCGGTGCTCGACGGCTCCCGCATGCGCGCCTCAGACGGACGGTCTCGCGCATACGCCCCTCAGACGGACGGTCTCCCGCGTACGCCCCTGAGACGCGCGGTCTCGGCGCGGCTGGTCAACCGAGGAAGATGCTGTGCGTTCCGGGCACCTGCACCGCCAGCCCGGGAGGGATGATCTGGACGACCCCGCCCGCGCAGCCCGGAACGTTGTGGACGAGGGCGGGTACGTCCGTGACGTTGAAGACGCTCGAGAGCTGCGGGATCTCTATACAGCCACTCGGCCGGGTGTGAACGATTCCGTCGATCACGAGGAACCCGTTGGTGGCGTAGGCCGAACCGGGGACGGCGAGCGCGAGCACCCCGGCGGCGGCGAGCGTGGCGAGTGTGGAGCTGATGTGACGCATGGCGTACCTCCTGACGTGCAGGCCGAGGCACATCCCGGCCCTGCAACCGACCGTACGGAAACGCGCACGCACTGCATCCCGGCGTCCCCCAAGCGGAGGACGGTGCTCAGTCGGTCACCACCTCCTCGACCCGGGCGATGCGGCCGGCGTTCAGTTCCATGTGCCTGCCGGTGAAGCGGTTGCGCAGGCGGCGGTCGTGGGTGACGACCACGACCGCGCCCGGATAGCCGGCGATGGCTCGTTCCAGGTCCTCGACCAATGCCGGGGAGACATGATTGGTGGGCTCGTCCAGCAGCAGCAGGTCGACGGGTTCACCGACGAGGCGCGCCAGCTCGATCCGCCGCCGCTGTCCATAGGACAACTCGCCCACTTTCAGGCGGAGGTCGGAGGGACTGAACAGGCCCAGCGACAGCAGGTGGTCGGCGTGCTCATTCGGGTCGCCCTCCCGGCCGTGGGCGAACGCCTGCGCGACTGTCAGGCCGCTCGGCCACGGTGTCTCCTCCTGCTTCAGGTGCCCGACCCGGCCGCGTGTGTGCACCGACCCCTCGTCGGGCCGCAGTTCACCCGCCAGCACCCGCATCAGCGTCGTCTTGCCGGCCCCGTTGGGCCCGGTGACCAACAACCGCTCCGCGCCACCGATGCGCAGCGACGGCACGTGCAGCCGTCCCTCGACACGGATGCCGGTGAGTTCCGCGGCGGCCCGCGTCGTCCTGCCGTCGGCGGTGGACATCCGGGCGGCGAACACCAGCGGTTCGGGCGGCGGCGCGACGGCGTGCTCCGTCAGCCGTTCGACGCGCTCCTTCGCGTTGCGGATACGAACCATCGCGCCGTGACCGCGACCGCGGGTACGGAACCCGCCGTGGCCGAACACGGCGAGCGGCAGCTTGCGCGGGACCGCCTCCAGCCGGGCCGCGTTGGCGGAGACCAGCTTCCGGTTGTGGGCCAGTTCCGTGCGCCACTCCGCGTACTCCCGCAGCCGGCGCCTCCGCTCGGCGGCCTTGGCGGCGAGGTAGCCGTCGTAGCCGTCGCCGTAACGGACGACCTTGCCCTCGCCGACCTCCAGGATCGTGGTGGCGACCCGTTCCAGGAACACCCGGTCATGGGTGACCGCCAGCACCGTGCCGCGGTGCGCCCTCAGGTGCGATTCCAGCCAGCCCACGGCCTGGTCGTCCAGATCGTTCGTCGGCTCGTCCAGCAGCAGCAGTTCCGGCTGGGACGCCAGGGTCGCGGCCAGCGCCAGCCGCGACCGCTCGCCGCCCGACAGCGTGCCGAGGGGTCTGTCCCGGGCCAGGCCCGGCAGTCCGAGTCCGTGCAGGGCCATGTCGACCCGGGCATCGGCCTCGTAGCCGGCGCGTGCTTCGTACTGCGCGACCAGGCGGGCGTAGGCGTCCAGCGCGGAGGCGAGTTCCACCCCCGCCAGGCCCTCGAGTCCGGCTTCGGTGTGACGCATCCGTGCTTCCAGGTCGCGTAGGCCGGCGAGCGCCATGTCCACCGCGTCCTGGACGGCGGCCTCGGGCGGCAGCGCCGACGACTGGGCGAGATAGCCCGAGCCACCGTGGGCGACGACGGTCAGCTCGCCGTTGTCGGGCCGGTCCTGTCCGGCGATCAGTCGCAGCAGGGTGGACTTCCCGGCTCCGTTGTCGCCGACGATGCCGGCCCTCTCGCCCGGCTTGATGCTGAAGGACACCCCGTCCAGCACGATGCGATCGTCGTAGCGGCGGGTGATGTTCTGAAGAGACAATTGTGCGGTGAGCATGGAGTCCCCTGTTCTCGGCCGGGCCGGTCGGCACGGGTGGACGGACGCATCCGCGCGCGCCGGAGCCACTCCACGGCCGCCGGACAGGCGGCATCACGGGAGAGCGGAGGCGCGGATGAGAACACGCGACGGCGGAGCCCAGCTCAACGCGGTCGCGTGGGGACTGTCACAGAGAACCCATGCGCAGCACCGTAGGCGGGGGAAACGGTGTGCGGCAAGCCATTTGTGCGGCGAGCCGGCAGTGGGCGCCGCAGCGACGGTCCACGCGCCCACCCGAATCGCCGGTGCCGTTGAGGGCGCGTATCGGGTCGTGATCCGTGAGTCGCTCCGGTGAGGTCCTTGGGCCAGATCATTCGGGCGCGGAGGTGAAGACCGGTGAGGTGGCGTGGGTTGCGCGCGCGTCACGCGAGGCGGTCCGGCGGGCCAGGGCCTGGAGCGGGGTGAGACCCACCAACTGATCGCGACCCGTCCGCCCTTGGGCAAGCTGCGGGGCGGACGTTGACGCAGCGGCCGCGACCTCGCGGGTCTCGCGCACCATCAGCAGGCCGTTGACCACCATCATTGTCGCGGTCGAGTAGTGGACACCGGCCGCGGTGGCCACGGAGCCGTGGTGGGCCGGCACGTTGGTCATGCCGCCGTACGCGGCTGGTGCCTCCACGAGCAGCACCCGGCCCAGCGCCCGGCGGTGGCCCTCGAGGCGCCCAGCCTGCCGGGATCGCAACGGGGGTCATCAGACGAGGGCGACGACCAGCAGGGTGAAGGCGGCGATGATGACGGCGACGCGGATGTAGTGGTAGCGGCCCCAGCGGTGCAGCTGCTGCTTCCAGTCGGCGGGCCGGTTGTCGGGAGTCCAGGTCTTGTTCCGGTTGTTGATCGGGACGAGCAGCAGCATCGACATGACCACGCTGACGATCAGCAGGGCGGCGGCGATGACGACGAGTCCGGCGCCGTGGTGGCGCCATCCGGCGACGGCCCAGATCGCGCTGAGGACGAGCGAGCCTATGTACCAGAACGGCATCAGGGCGCCGAGCATCCGGCCGCCGTGGGCGTGGCCGAGCTGGCCGCTGTCCTCGGGAAGCGCGTCCAGGATCCGGTTCATGATGAAGGCGACGGAGAACTCCACCCCCACCATCAGGCCGACGACGACGGTGGTGACGACTTCGAGCACGTCGAGCATGACGATCCCTCCGTTGAACTAGCGTTGCTAGCTGGCGATGCAACGCTAGCCCTGCTGTCGCTCGGTTGTCTAGCGATGCTAGGATCGACGCATGTCGGTAAAGGAACGCAAGGAGCGCGAACGGGCGGCCCGCGAACGCCTCATCGTCGCGGCGGCCCGCGAACTCGCCGAGCAGCAGGGCTGGGACGCGGTCACCACCCGCCGACTCGCCGAGCGCATCGAGTACAGCCAGCCCGTCCTCTACAGCCACTTCGGCGGCAAGCGCGAGATCATCGGCGCCGTCGCCCTGGAGGGCGCCGCCGAGCTGGCCGCAGCGGTACGGGCCGCGACCGCCGGCGTGGACGGCCCGCGCGAGCGGGTCGCCGCCCTGGCCCGCGCCTACCTCGACTTCGCCGAGCGCAACCCGGCGGTCTACGACGCCATATTCCAGCTGGACGGCGGCCTGGCGTACGCACAGGAGGACACCCCGGAGCCGCTGAAGGACGCCTTCGCCGCACTGATGGAGACCCTCGGCGAGGTCGCCGGGAACGGCATCGACCCGGGGCTGTTCACCGAGGCGTTCTGGGCATCCCTGCACGGGCTCGCCACCCTGACCCGCGCGGGCCGCCTGCCGGCCGAGTACGCAGAGCCGAGGGTGGAGCTGCTGGTGGACCGGCTGGCCGTGGTCTGACACACCGATTCGGCGGGCACACAGCCGAGACCCTCGGGCCCCGCCGCCTGGTTGCGTACCGGTTCGCGCTCAAGCAGCATCACGGCCTCCGGGGTGCGGCGCTTTCGTGCCACCCGCACCCCGCGAAACTCACCCACTCCGCTAACATGTTCGAACTTACGGCGATCACCTGAAAACTCACAAATCGGCTGAAAAATTGATATCGACTGCATCGCGGGTGTTTTCGCGAATCAACCTCAGAACGGTCCTCGCAGCGTGGCGTCAGCCACGGGCGATGCTGTGGACCACGGCGGGCGTGGTGGTCCTCGCATTCCTCGTCACGCTGGAGATCGCCGCGCGCCATTACGGTCTGCCGGGCCCGATCACCAACCAGGCGCAAGAGGTGATATTCGCCCCCAAATCGGGACCATTGTTGTACGCCAGTATGGCGTTGATGATGGTGGTGCTCACCTGGCGGCAACGGTTCATCGCGTTCGGCGTCGCCGTCGGTATCGACGTCGTCTTCTTTCTCGTGCGGTGGGCCATCGGCGCCGACATGATGTTCGGCAACGGCGCCCTGTGGGTGATTCTCGGTTACGCGGTGATCGCCGTCGCGCGCCGCACCGGCCGGGAGCGTGTCCTGCTGCTGAAGGGCGTCGGACTGGGGCTGCTGCTGGTCACCGGCCGCAAGACGGGCGACACGTGGCTCCTCATCACGTCGAAGACCCGTCCGGCCGTGCTCGACCAGTACGTGGCGACCGCCGATCACGCGCTCGGCAACCCGTCGTGGCTGATGGGCCGACTCGTCGAGGCCACCGGCCCGATCGGCACCCACCTCCTCGACTACGTCTACATCCAGCTCGCGGTGGCCGCGGTCGTCGTCGCCCTGTACCAGCTGCGCAACGTGGCGGTCGAGCGCCGCTTCCCGGGCCACCACCTGGTGCGCACCTTCCTGGTCATCGGTCTCCTCGGCCCGGCCGTCTACATGGTCTTCCCGGTGGTCGGCCCGGTCTTCGCCTACGGCACCGGAGCGTTCGGCACCGGCGGCGGGCACTGGGCGATCGCCGACCTGTGGCCCGAGACACCGCCACCGATCCACACGCCGCACCCGATGACCTACGACGCGATCACCCCCCGCAACTGCATGCCCAGCCTGCACACGGCGTGGGCCACCACGATCTTCATCCATTCCCGCAGGGGCCCCCGCGTTCTGCGTTTCGCGGGCACGTTCTGGCTGATCGCCACGCTCTGCGCCACGCTGGGATTCGGTTACCACTACGGCGTGGACCTCGTGGCCGGCGTGGTGTTCGCGGTCACGGTCGAGGCGGCTCTGCGCTCACTCGACCGCGGCTGGGACCGGACGGGAATGAAGCTGGTCGCCTATGGGGCAGCGGTCTTCGTCATGCTGCTGGTGTCATATCGCTACCTGCCGATGGAGATGGCCGAATACCCGTGGGCGTTCGGACCGCTTCTCATCCTGGCAATGGGCTCCGTGGTCTACGGTTACCTGCGGACCACCGAACTGTGGGAACCGAAGGTCATTCCGGCGCAGCGAACGGAACCTCAGCCCGAACTGGTCTGAGCCCGATCGCCGGCATTTCCGTCGGCGCAGCTCCCGCCCAGCCGACTCCCAAAGGGTCCCGCCCCTCCCGGTCCACAGCCGCCGTGAGGGGCGGGACCCTTTTTTGCGGGCAGTAACGGCGCGCACACCCTTGTCAGGTCCGGTCCGTGTCCCTACAGTCCCGTTGAAGGCAAATGGGAGCGCTCCCATATGTGCTGCTGGGGCTCTCCTCGGTGCCTAGTCCCCCCACTCATCCGAGAGGACCCGCATGCGACCGTCACAGCACGATGCCCGCGGGACGCGTGGCTTGTTCGGCGCGCTGCTCGCCTCACTCGCCGCTCTGGCGGCCCTGCTCACCACCGCCCCGGCGGCCCACGCCGACACCGCGATCTGCGAACAGTTCGGGTCGACGACGATCCAGGGCCGCTACGTCGTCCAGAACAACCGCTGGGGCACCGACCAGGGCCAGTGCATCACCGCCACCGACACCGGGTTCCGGATCACCCGGGCCGACGGCTCGGTCCCCACCAACGGCGCCCCCAAGTCCTACCCGTCCGTCTACAACGGCTGTCACTACACCAACTGCTCCCCCGGCACCGACCTCCCGGCCCGGCTCGGCACCATCTCCAGCGCCCCCACCACCATCTCCTACAACTACGTGAGCGACGCCGTGTACGACGCCGCGTACGACATCTGGCTCGACCCCACGCCCCGTACGGACGGCGTCAACCGGACCGAGATCATGGTCTGGTTCAACAGGGTCGGATCGATCCAGCCCGTGGGGTCGCAGGTGGGCAGTGCCACCGTCGCCGGGCGCCAGTGGCAGGTGTGGTCCGGCAACAACGGCTCCAACGACGTGCTGACCTTCGTCGCCCCGTCGGCGATCACCAGCTGGAACTTCGACGTCATGGCCTTCGTCCGGCAGGCCGTCGCCCGGGGGCTGGCACAGGACAGCTGGTACCTGACGAGCGTGCAGGCGGGATTCGAACCCTGGCAGAACGGCACCGGTCTCGCCGTGACCTCCTTCTCCTCCACGGTCGACACCGGGTCCCGCCTGCCCCCGGCCACCGGGCGGGTCCCGGATCCTCGTTGCCTCGGTGAGCGTGTCAGTGCGTGATCCGCAGCAGGCGCGGCGGCCGCACGGCCGGCTCGGGCAGGCGCAACGGCGACAGACCGGGAGTGATGCTGCCGAGAAGCGTGGCCCGGTGGGCGCCGGTCCCCGAGGGGAGCGCGCCGGGCAGGCCGTGGGCGGTGAGGAAGCCCAGGACGGCGAAGGCCAGGGCCTCCTTGGCGTCCGGCGGCAGCCCCAGGGCGTCGCTGGGGCGGAGTGTCACCCCGGGCAGCTCCTCGGCGATCATGCGCATCAGCACCGGGTTGCGGATGCCGCCGCCGGAGACGACGAGCTGGGTGACCCCGTGGTCGCGGCAGGCGTCCGCCACGGTGACGGCGGTCAGCCGGGTCAGGGTGGCCAGGACGTCGTCTGCGCCCGGTACGGGCACGGCGTCCAGCGCCCGTTGCAGGTAGGGCAGGTGGAAGTGTTCCTTCCCCGTCGTCTTCGGGGCGGGCCTGCGGTAGTAGGCGTCGTCGAGGAGGACGCTCAGCAGTCCGGGGCTGACCCGGCCGGCGGCGGCCCTGCGTCCGTCCTCGTCGTAGGTTGCCGCGCCCCCGGTGAAGTGCCGTACGGCGGCGTCCAGCAGCGCGTTGGCGGGTCCGGTGTCGAAGGCCAGCGGCTCGGCGCCGGGTGCGAGGACCGTGACGTTCGCGATGCCGCCGAGGTTGAGCGCGGCGGGGGTGCCGGGCAGGGCGGCCAGCAGCAGGGCGTCGGTCATGGCTACCAGCGGCGCGCCCTGCCCGCCGGCGGCGACGTCCCGGCTGCGCAGGTCGGAGACGACCGGGAGCCCGGTCGCCTCGGCGATCCAGGCGGGCTGGCCGAGTTGGAGGGTGCCGCGGACCTTGCCGTCCGCGACCCAGTGGTGCATGGTCTGGCCGTGCGAGACCACGAGATCCGCGGTTCCGTCGCACAGTTCGCGCAGCGCGCGCGCCGCGGCGTCGGCGAAGGCCTGGCCGATGCCGGTGTCCAGGGCGCAGACGGCCTGCGTGGTGGTGACGGCCGGCGGCAGGGTGGTGGCGATGAGCTCGCGCACATCGTCCGGGTAGGGGACGGAGAGGTGCCCGAGGGGCCGTAGGAGCAGGCTGTCGCCGTCCAGGGAGAGGTCCGCCGCGGCGGCCTCGATGGCGTCGAACGAAGTGCCCGACATCAGGCCGATCACACGCACGGCGCCTCCCGGCACGGGTCCCGCCGGACGGGCAGGGTTGGCTGCGGCTGCTGCATGGGCTTCTCCCGAAGGGCCGTCACTGCACGAAGGGTTGTCGCCGTACGGGGGTGCCGTACGGGGGGTGCCATACGAGGGGGATCGTTGTGCGTGGGGGTCGTTGTACGTGGGGGTCGCTGTACGGAGGGCTGTCGTCGAACGGCGGGGTGTCATTGAGCGGCGGGATGTCATTGAGCAGCGAGCTGTCGTTGAACATCGGGCTGTCGTTGAACGGGGTGTCGTCGTGGATGGCCGCCCAGGAGCCCGGGTGCCGTGCCGGGGCGGTCGGCTGTCAGTCGGGGGCGACGGCCGCCGGCGCACGGCCGGGGCCGGATCCGCCGTCGTCCGCCGGGGCCTGGGCGTTCCCGGGTGCACGGTGGAACAGGCTGGCCGCACCGCCCACGGCCAGGGTGATCACCACGCCGATGGGCACGAGCCACTGCGCGGCGATCGCGGTGGGCACGGTGGTTCCGGCCGTAGCGACGTCGATCTTGACGCCGCGCACGATGTACGTCATGACGCCGACCGTCACCAGGAACGCGACGACGGCGTCGGTCTCGCTCGCGCGCCGCACGGTCCGCCCGAGGAGGAACGCGCCGAGGAGGGCGCCGTAGGTGTATCCCGCGATGGTCAGGCCGGTGAGGTAGACGTTCCCGGTGCCGGCGCTGAAGGCGCAGGCGAAGAGTGCCATCAGCCCGGCCCACACCAGGGTCGTCAGCCGGGCGAGCCGGAGCAGGAATTCCTCGGAGGGCGCGCTGCGGAAGAGGCTGTGGATGATGTCGGCGACCGTCGAGTTCGACATCGAGTTCAGCGCCGAGGACAGCGACCCCATCGCCGCGCCGAGGATGCCGGCCACGAGCAGGCCGGAGATCACGACGGGCAGCCCGTGCAGGATGAAGTCCGGGTAGAGGTTGTCGGAGCTGGTCAGCCCCAGCTCCGTGAAGCTCTTGCCCTGGTTGTAGGACCACAGCAACGCGCCGACGAGGGAGAACGCGGCGAACTGCAGGGTGACGAAGACGCCGGAGGCGATCATGGCCTTCTGCCCGTCGCGCAGGGTCCGGGTGGCCAGGACGCGCTGGACGATGAGCTGGTCGGAGCCGTGGCTGGCCATCGCGAAGACGGCGCCGCCGACGATGGCGGTGGGGAGGGCGAACGGGGTGGTGAGGATGTGTGCCAGGCCGAAGTCGGTGTCGAACAGTGCGAACCGGCCCGCGTGCAGGGCGCGCTGGAAGCCGTCACCGCCGGCATGACGGGAGAGCACGCCGATGGCGAGGAGGGCGCCGCCCAGGTACAGGCCCATCTGGATGGCATCGGTCCAGATGACCGCCTTGATGCCGCCGAGGTAGGTGTAGACGACGGTGATGATCGTGAGGACGACGATGACGGCGCGGTAGCTCGCGTGCACGCCGAACTCGTCGAGCAGCAGCTTGATGGGGATGGCGGAGGCGAACAGCCGTACGCCCTCGGCGAGCAGCCGGGTGAAGACGAAGGTCACCGAGGCGAGCCCCTGAAGCTTCAGCCCGAATCTGCTGCCGAGGTACTGGTAGGCGCTGACGAAGCCGCCCCGCTTGTACAGCGGAATCAGCGCGGTCGCCACGACGACGCGTCCGATGACGTAGCCGAGAGCCAGCTCGACGTTTCCGAAGCCCTGCCCGCTGTACGCGCCGCCCGGCACGCTGATGACGGTGAGGACGCTGGTCTCGGTGGCCACCACGGAGAACGAGACGGTCCACCAGGGCATGTGGCCCTCGCCGACGAAGTAGTCCTTCGCCGTCTTCTGCCGTCCGGCCAGGCGAAGTCCGATCACGGCGATCGCCAGCAGATAGACGACGACCACCAACAGGTCGAGTTGACGCACGCTCACTCCTGCGCAACGGCCGCCGGCATGGACGGCGGGTGAGGACAGTGGTCGTCACCCGTCATACCCGGGCGATGCAGAAATCGTGCGCGACAGGCGCGTTCACTGCGAGCAGGCGCGCGCCGTGTCCGAGTCGCCGCGGTCGCCCGGTGTCACCGAGGACGCGACGCGATGTCCGTGGCGGGCCTCAGACCGTCGGGTCCCAGAGCCCGCCGGCCTCGCCGCGGGCGAGGTGCTCGCCGTAGATGCCGACCTTCCGGGCGATGACCGAGCGGCACTCCTCAAGCGCCTGGATCTGTGCCTCCACGCGCCGTTGATGGGCGTCGAGGAGCCGTAGCCGTTCGGCCTCGTTGCCCGGACCGTGCCGCACCAGCTCGGCGAACCGTTTGAGTTCGGCGAGCGGCATGCCGGATTCACGCAGCTTGATGCAGATCAGCAGCCAGTCGACGTCGGCGGTGGTGTATCGCCGTCGGCCGCCCGTGGTGCGCTGGATCGGTCCGACGAGGAGGCCCTCGCGCTCGTAGAAGCGCAGCGCGTGCACGCTGAGTCCGGTCCGCTCGGCCACCTCGCCGATGCTCAGTGGCTCCGCGGGGGTCTCGGTAGTCGCCATACCGCCAGCCTAGGACTTGATCTAGACCGTCCTCTAGTTCGTAGCGTCGTCGGCATGACCACCACTGATCAGCAGTCGCTCGGCTCGCCCTTCACCGCCACCAGCACCGCGGAGGACGTCATGGCCGGCCTCGATCTGGCCGGCACGACCGCCGTCGTGACCGGGGGCTACTCCGGACTCGGCCTGGAAACCACCCGGCGGCTGGCGGCCGCCGGGGCCCGGGTCATCGTTCCCGCACGCCGGCCCGCCGCGGCCCGTGCCGCCCTCGCGGAGGTGGACCGCTGCGACATCATTCCCATGGACCTGTCGGACCCCGACAGCGTGCGCGCCGCCGCCGCTCGGCTCGGCGACTTCGTCGAACGCCTCGACCTTCTCATGGCGATCGCGGGCGTCATGGCCACCCCTGAGCGCCGCGTCGGGCCCGGCTGGGAAAGCCAGCTCGCCGTCAACCACTTCGGACACTTCACACTCGCCTGCGAGCTCTACCCGCTCCTGGCCGCCGCCGGCGGTGCCCGCGTCGTCGTCAACAGCTCCGCCGGGCACACCCTGACCGACATCCGCTGGCACGACCCGCACTTCCGCACCGGCTACGACAAGTGGCTGGCCTACGGTCAGGCCAAGACCGCCAACGTCCTGTTCGCCGTGCGGCTCGACGCTCTCGGACGCAACGACGGAGTCCGGGCGTTCGCACTCCACCCGGGCAAGATCATGACCGGCCTCCAGCGCGAGATGTCACGTCAGGAGCAGATCGACCGTGGCTGGGTGGACGACCACGGCAACGTGATCGGCGCCGGCTTCAAGACACCCTCCCAAGGCGCCGCCACGGGTCTGTGGGCGGCCACGTCTCCCCTTCTCGACGGCCGTGGCGGGCTCTACCTCGAGGACTGCGACGTCACACGTGTCTCCGCACCCGCCGAGCCCATGGACGACGCCGGCGTCCGGGAGTACGCCATCGATCCCGAAGCCGCCGCACGCCTGTGGGGACTGTCCGCGGCGGCGACCGGCGCCGCCCCGGTCGTCCGGTGAACCCGAACGGGCCGCTGCCCAGCCGCGGGCCCACGACCGGCACGCGATCATCCCGGGTGACGAATCCGGGGCACGGCGGCGCTGTCCGCCCGCCCGCGTGCGGCACCCGGTGCTGTCCGGCCGGCCCCGGGCCGGTCACGGCGTGGCCGGGGCCGATCCCCTCCGTGTTCCGCCTCGTCGCGGTGGATCGGCGTTCTCGAACCGGTCAGGGGAACGCCCGTCCCGCCCCGTCTGACAGCGACGATCTCCGCCGCGATCGACAGGGCGGTCTCCTCCGGCGTCCGGGCGCCCAGGTCGAGGCCGATCGGGGAGCGCAGCCTCGTCAGCTCCCGTTCGGTGACGCCTTCCGCGCGCAGCCGCCGGTTGCGGTCCTCGTGGGTACGGCGTGAGCCCATCGCGCCGACGAACGCCACCGGCAGGCGCAGGGCCGCCTTCAGCAGGGGTACGTCGAACTTCGCGTCGTGGGTCAGCACGCACAGGACCGTGCGGGCGTCGGTGCCGGTGCGCCGCAGGTAGCGGTGCGGCCAGTCGACGACGACCTCGTCGGCGTCGGGGAAGCGGGCCCGCGTGGCGAAGACGGGGCGGGCGTCGCAGACGGTCACGTGATAGCCGAGGAACCTGCCGGCCCGTGCCAGCGCCGACGCGAAGTCGACCGCACCGAAGACGATCATGCGAGGGGGCGGCACGTTCGACTCGACGAGGACGGTCAGGCCCCCGGGGCAGCGTGAACCGTCCGCCGACAACTCCACCGTGCCCGTGCGGCCCGTCTCCAGCAGGGCCCGGGCTTCGGCCGCCACCGCTGCGTCCAGGTCGGGGCCGCCGCCGACACCGCCCTCGTACGCGCCGTCGGGCCGTACCAGCAGGGCCCGGCCGAGGAGGCCGGCGGGGCCGCGGACGATCCGGGCGAGGGCCGTCGGTTCGCGCCGGACAGCGGCCGACAGAGCCGATGCCAGGACCCGCCGGGCGGGGGCCTGTCCGCCCACCGGTGTGATCAGCATGTCGATCGTCCCGCCGCAGGTCAGTCCTACGGCGAACGCGTCGTCGTCGCTGTAGCCGAACCGTTCGGTGACGCTCTCGCCCGTCTCCAGCGCTTGCAGGCACAGGTCGTAGACCGCGCCCTCCACGCATCCGCCGGAGACCGAGCCGATGACGGTGCCCGCGCTGTCGACGGCGAGGGCGGCGCCCGGACCTCTTGGGGCGCTGCCGCCGACCGCCACCACGGTGGCGACGGCGTACTCCCGGCCCTCTTCGGTCCAGCGGTCCAGCTCCTCGGCCAGGTCAAGCATCAGGCGCCTCTCCCGCGGCCGAC
>NZ_JAERRH010000016.1 GCF_016741855.1 Streptomyces musisoli
CTACTACGGCGACGAGATCGGCATGGGCGACAACATCTGGCTCGGCGACCGCGACGCCGTGCGCACCCCCATGCAGTGGACACCCGACCGCAACGCCGGCTTCTCGACGTGCGACCCGGGACGCCTGTACCTGCCCACCATCATGGACCCCGTCTACGGCTACCAGGTCACCAACGTGGAAGCGTCCATGTCCTCGCCCTCGTCGCTGCTGCACTGGACCCGCCGCATGATCGAGATCCGCAAGCAGAACCCCGCCTTCGGACTGGGCTCGTACACGGAACTCCAGTCCTCCAACCCGGCGGTCCTGGCGTTCCTGCGCGAGTACGGCGACGACCTGGTGCTGTGCGTGAACAACTTCTCCCGCTTCGCCCAGCCCACCGAACTCGATCTGCGGGCCTACGACGGACGGCACCCCGTCGAACTGATCGGCGGAGTGCGCTTCCCCGCCATCGGCGAACTGCCCTACCTGCTGACCCTCCAGAGCCACGGTTTCTACTGGTTCCGGCTCACCCGAGTCGCATCCCGCATCGGCCGCCGCCGCTGACCCGTCCGGCGCCGAGGAAAGGACGCGTCACCATGCCGAAGACCATCACCCCCCGCCCCCGCACCGCGACCGGCACCGACGGGCCCCTGGCCTCGTTGGGCGGTCTGCTGCGGGAATGGCTGCCGAGGCAACGCTGGTTCGCGGGCAAGGACCGGCCCGTCACCGATCTGACGGTGCTGTCCATGACCGAGCTGTTCCCGGGATGCCTGCACCTGCTGGTGAACGCCTCGCACGTGCCGGTGCCCACACCCGGCGGCACTCCCCCGCCCGGGGACTGCTACCAACTGCTCCTGGGCCTGCGCCGGCACCTCGCGCCGCGCCTGGAGCGGGCGTACATCGGGCGCGCCCAGGAGGGCCCGCTGGCCGGGCTCGCGGTGTACGACGCGCTGCACGACCCGCGCTCGGCCGACCTGCTGCTGGAGCGGCTGCGACAGCCCGGCACGGCGGGTCCGCTGCGGTTCGGGGCGGCCCCGGACGCCCAGGTGCCCGGCGGTCTGCCGCCGCGGCTGCTGGACGCCGAGCAGTCCAACACCTCGATCGTGTACGGCGACGCCTACATCCTGAAGGTGTTCCGGCGGATCCAGCCGGGCGTCAACCCGGACCTGGAGGTCCCGGCGGCGCTGGCCGCGCAGGGCTGCGCCCGGGTGCCCGCGCCGGTGGCCTGGTTCACCACGACCGCCCCGCGCCGGGCCACCCTCGGGGTGCTCCAGCCGTTCCTGCCGGACGCCACCGACGGCTGGTCGCTGGCGCTCAGCGCGCTCGCCGCGGGCGACGACTTCACCGCCGAGGCCCGCGCGCTGGGCCGGGCCATGGCCGAGGTGCACCTGGCGCTGGCCGAGGCCTTCCCGCCGGCCGGGCCGGGCGAGAACGGCCGAACGGCCGAGGCGATGTGCGCGCGGCTGGACGCCGCCGCGCACGCGGTACCCGGGCTGCTGCCCTTCGTGCCCGGCCTGAAGGCCGCGTTCGGGGCGCTCGCCACGTGCGACACCGGTCCGCCGGCCCAGCGCATCCACGGCGACCTGCACCTCGGGCAGGTGCTGCGGGCCGGCCGCGACTGGTTCGTCATCGACTTCGAGGGGGAACCGTCGCGTCCGCTCGCCGAGCGCCGCGCCCCGCAGTCACCCGTGCGCGACGTCGCCGGGATGCTGCGCTCCTTCGACTACGCGGCCCGGCAGCGCCGCCCCTGGCGACCCGAGTGGGCGCGCCGCTGCCGGGAGGCGTTCTGTGCGGGCTACGCGGCCCGCGCGGGCTGGGACCCACGCAAGAAGCACGCGCTGCTGCGCGCGCACGAGACGGACAGGGCGGTCTACGAGGTGCTGTACGAGGCGAGACACCGGCCGGACTGGCTGCCGGTTCCGATGGCGGCGATCAAGCGGCTCGCCGTGTGGGGAGGCTGATCCATGGCACTGCGTGACACCACAGGTCCCGAGAGCGCGGGCCCCGTGCCGCCCGCGACCGTACCGCTGGACCCCGCCGACCGCGGCCGGCTGCTGGCCGGCGCGCACCACGACCCGCACGGCCTGCTGGGCGCCCACCCGGTGCCGGGCGGCACGCTGTTCCGGGCGCTGCGCCCGAACGCCCGGGCGGTGAGCGTGGTCATCGACGGCACGCGCACCGAGATGTGGTCGGAAGGCGACGGTCTGTTCGCGACCGTCCTGCCCGGTACGGAGATCCCGTCGTACACCCTCCTCGTGGCGTACGGCGACACCGAGCAGGAGGTGCACGACCCGTACCGCTTCCTGCCCGCCCTCGGCGAGCTGGACCTGCATCTGATCCGGGAGGGCCGGCACGAGCAGCTGTGGCGGGCGCTCGGCGCCGAGCCGATGGTCCACCAGGGCGTGGCCGGCACCCGCTTCACCGTCTGGGCGCCGAACGCCCAAGGGGTGCGGGTGGCCGGTGACTTCACGTACTGGGACGGCACGCAGTACCCGATGCGCTCGCTCGGCGCGTCCGGGGTGTGGGAGCTGTTCCTGCCCGGTATCGGCGAGGGCACCCGGTACAAGTTCGAGATCACCTCCCGGTACGGTCACCGGTTCCTGAAGGCGGACCCGATGGCCCGGTGCACGGAGGTGCCGCCGGACACCGCGTCGGTCGTGACGGCCTCGCGCTACGAGTGGGGGGACGCCGAGTGGATGGCGCACCGCGGTGACACACCCGTGCACCAGGCCCCGCTCTCGGTGTACGAGGTCCACCTGCCGTCGTGGCGGCCGGGCCTGACGTACCGGCAGCTGGCCGACGAACTGCCGGCGTACGCCAGGCAGATGGGCTTCACGCACGTGGAGCTGATGCCGGTGGCCGGGCACCCCTTCAGCGGCTCCTGGGGGTACCAGGTCACCTCCTACTACGCGCCGACGCCCCGGCTCGGCTCACCGGACGACTTCCGGTACTTCGTGGACGCCTGTCACCGGGCCGGCCTGGGTGTGATCATGGACTGGGTGCCGGCCCACTTCCCGAAGGACGACTGGGCGCTGGGCCGGTTCGACGGGGACCCGCTGTACGAGCCCGGCAACGCCCTGCGGGCGGAGCACCCGGACTGGGGGACGTACGAGTTCGACTACGGCCGTACCGAGGTGCGCAATTTCCTCGTCGCCAACGCGGTGTACTGGTGCGAGGAGTTCCACATCGACGGGCTGCGCGTCGACGCCGTCGCCTCGATGCTCTACCTGGACTACTCGCGGGACTCGGGCCAGTGGGAGCCGAACGTGTTCGGCGGCCGGGAGGACCTGGACGCGGTGGCCTTCCTCCAGGAGATGAACGCCACCGTGTACCGGCGCTGCCCGGGCGTGGTGACCATCGCCGAGGAGTCCACCGCCTGGGACGGGGTGACCCGGCCGACGGACGGCGGCGGTCTGGGCTTCGGGCTGAAGTGGAACATGGGCTGGATGCACGACTCGCTGGAGTACATCCAGAAGGAGCCGGTGCACCGCAAGTACCACCACGACGAGATGACCTTCTCGATGGTGTACGCCTACAGCGAGAACTACGTCCTGCCCATCTCCCACGACGAGGTGGTGCACGGCAAGCAGGCGCTGGTGTCGAAGATGCCCGGCGACTGGTGGCAGCGGCGGGCCAACCACCGTGCCTATCTCGGCTTCATGTGGGCGCACCCGGGCAAGCAGCTGTTGTTCATGGGGCAGGAGTTCGCCCAGGGTGCGGAGTGGTCCGAGGCGCACGGTCCGGAGTGGTGGCTGCTCGGCGACGACTACCACTCCGCGGGCGACCACCGGGGCGTCCAGGACCTGGTGCGGGACCTGAACACGGTGTACCGCGGGACGCCGGCGCTGTGGCAGCGGGACACCGACCCGGCCGGTTTCCGGTGGGTGCTGTGCGACGGGGCCGACGACAACGTCCTGGCGTTCCTGCGGTTCGCCGCCGACGGCGGCCCGCTGCTGGCGGTGTCGAACTTCTCCCCCGTCGTGCGGCACGGCTACCGCCTGTGGGCGCCCGACGACGTCCCCGCCTGGCGGGAGGAACTGAACACCGATGACGTCCGCTACGGCGGCAGCGGGGTCGGCACCGGGGCGCCGGTCAAGCCCGAGGACGGTTTCCTGGAAGTGACCCTGCCGCCGCTCGCCACGGTCTGGCTGACGCCGGAGCGCTGAAAGCCGCGGGTGTCGGCGGCCCTCCGGGGGGCAGTCGGGGTCGTACAGATCCTCGACTGCCCCTCGTGGCACGGACAGAAGGGCGGCATCAGGTGCGCACCGTCGGAGTGGAGGAGGAACTCCTCCTGGTCGATCCGGACAGCGGCGAGCCGAAGGCTCTGGCGGCGGCCGTCCTCGCCCGCGCGGCCCAGGACGATCCCGGGCAGGACGTGTTCGAGAAGGAGCTGTTCGGGCAGATGCTGGAGTTCGCCACGCATCCGCAGTCGGACATGGGGGACCTCGGCGCGGAGATCGTCCGCTGCCGCAAGGAGGCGGCCCGGCACGCCGGGCAGATCGGCTGCGGCGTCGCCGCGCTGGCCACCTCGCCCCTGCCGGTCAGTCCCTCCCTCAGCGTGAACGAGCGCTACCAGTGGCTGGCCGAGCGGTACGGGATACCCACCTGGGACCAGTTGGTGTGCGGCTGCCATGTCCATGTGTCGGTGGAGTCCGACGAGGAGGGCATCGCGGTCCTCGACCGGCTCCGCCCGTGGCTGCCGATCCTGCGGGCGATCAGCGCGAACTCCCCGTTCTGGCAGGGCCGGAACACCGGGTACGCCAGCTATCGCAGCCGGGTGTGGGACCGCTGGCCGTCGACCGGGCCGACCGAACCCTTCGGGTCCGCCGAGCGGTACCACCGGCAGGTGGCCGACATGGTGGCGACCGGGGTCATCCTGGACGAGGGGATGGCCTACTTCGACGCGCGGCTGTCCGCCCGCTACCCGACGGTGGAGATCCGGGTGGCGGACGTCTGCCTGTGCGCGGACACCGCCGTGCTGATCGCGACGCTGGTCCGTGCCCTCGTGGAGACGGCCGCACGCGAGTGGCGGGCCGGACGGCCGGCGCCCGACCCCCGCGTGAGCCTGCTCAGGCTGGCCGACTGGCAGGCGGCCCGGTTCGGTCTGGAGGAGGACCTCCTGGACCCGGTCACCCTGCGGCCCCGGCCCGCCGCGCAGGTGCTGGACGCGGTGCTGGAGTACGCCGGGGACGCGCTCGCCGGCAGCGGCGACGCGGATCGCGCCGCGCGCACCGTCGAGGAGTTGCTGCGGCGGGGCAACGGCGCGCGGGAGCAGCGCCGGCTGCTGGAGCACACCGGCAGCCTGCGGGACGTCGTCACCGAGTGCGTGCGGCGTACGCAGGGGTGAGCATCTCGCCCGGCGGAGTTCAGAGGATCAGGATCAGGGCGTAGACCAGGAAGAACGCCGCTATCAGCACGGCCAGGAGCAGGATCAGCGTCATCGGTGCCTTGGCCCAGCCTCTGCGCTGGGCGTCCGGCTCGCGGGGTCCGGCTTCGGGCATGCTGCTCTCGGCGGGCGGGGTCTCACCGGGTGGAACTCCCCCGCCTGGCTCGAGTCCGGTCGTACGCTCTGGTTCCGGATCGGGGTTCACATGGCTCATGGCTACCGAGTCCCCAGGACACGCCCACATCATCAGCCGATCACGACTTCTCCGTTCCTCTCACCGAACGCGCTTACCTGGGCTACATTCGAGCACCGCCGACACCGAGCCGATCGGCGGAGTCACCCTCCGTAGACCAGGAGCAGCGCATGCGCAACGTCGCTTTCGCTCCGG
The DNA here is from genome assembly GCF_016741855.1 of Streptomyces musisoli. Lineage (GTDB taxonomy): Bacteria > Actinomycetota > Actinomycetes > Streptomycetales > Streptomycetaceae > Streptomyces > Streptomyces musisoli. Next base: position 5,755 of record NZ_JAERRH010000016.1, read on the forward strand.
CATTCACCACGCCGCTCACCGGCGGCCTCGCCGACAGCGTCTTCGCGACGGCGGACCGGGATCCGACGCTGCCGGTGCTGGCCCGCCGCGCGGGTCCCGCCGCGTCCGGATGGGAGGAGGTGACGGCGGTCGAGCTGCGGGACGAGGTGGTCGATCTGGCCAAGGGCCTGATCGCCGCCGGGATCTCGCCCGGCCACCGGGTGGCCCTGATGGCCCGGACCCGCTACGAGTGGACGGTGCTGGCCCACGCGCTGTGGGCCGTGGGCGCCGAGGTCGTGCCGATCCATCCGGCCTCCTCGCGGGACCAGGTCGAGTGGATCCTGCGGGACGCCGGCTGCGTGGCCGTGGTCGTGGAGGACGAGCAGGGCATCATGACCGTCGGCACCGTGTGCACCCGGCTGCCGCGGCTGCGGCACGTCTGGCAGCTGGACGCGGGGGCCGTGCCCGACCTCGTCGAACGGGGCACGGTGGTCCCCTACACCACGGTGGAGTCGCTGCGCCGGATCGTGCTGCCGGACTCCACGGCGGCCATCGTCTACACCTCCGGCACCTCGGGGCGTCCGATGGGCTGTGCGCTCAGCCACCGGGGCCTGGCCTACCCGTGCGACACCCTGCTGGCCGGCTGGGCGCACACCGCGGCGCCTGCGGGTGAACAGCCGTCCGTGCTGGCCTTCCTGCCGTTCTCGCACGTGTACGGCATGATGATCATGCTGATGTGTGTGCGCGGCGGAGTGCTGATGGCACATGAGCCGGAGCCGACCGAGACGGCGCTGGCATCGGCCCTGAGCACCTTCCGGCCGACGTACCTGTACGGCGTGCCGTCGGTGTTCGAGCGGCTGTACAAGAATTTCCTGCGCACCGCACAGCAGTCGGGCCGGGGCGCCCTGTTCGAGCGCGCGGCGCAGACGGCGCGGGACTTCGCCGAGGCCGAGGAGCGCCGGCGGCTGGGCACCGGACCGGGCCCGGGGCTCGAACTGCGGCTCCAGCACGCCCTCTACGAGCGGACGGTGTACCGCAGGCTCCGGGCCGCGCTGGGCGGCCGGGTGCTGCGGGGCACCTCCGGCGGCTCCGCGCTGGGCCGCGAACTGTGCCTCTTCTACGAGGGCATGGGCATCTACATCCACGACGGATACGGGCTCACCGAGGTCTCCGGCGGGATCACCATGCAGCCCCTCGGGCGGGAGAAGTCCGGGACCGTGGGGCTGCCGCTGCCGGGCACCGAGGTCCAGGTGGCCGACGACGGGGAGATCCTGGTGCACGGGCCCTCGGTGTTCCAGGGCTACATCAGCGACGAGCCGGCGACCCGGGCCGCGCTGCGCGGCGGCTGGCTGGCCACCGGGGACATCGGCCGGCTGGACTCCGAGGGCTATCTGACGATCACCGGGCGCAAGAAGGACATCATCGTCACCAGCGGCGGCAAGAGCGTGGCACCGGCGCCGCTGGAGCAGCGGCTGCGCATGCATCCGCTGGTCCACCAGGCGGTGGTGATCGGCGACGACCGGCCCTGCGTCGGCGCCCTGATCACGCTGGACCCGGACTTCCTCGCGCACTGGCGGGGCGCCCTGGCACTGCCGGGCGATCACGCCGGCCGGGAGGCCCGGGAGGAGAACGCGCTGCGCGACGAGATCGCGCGGGCCGTGGCCTCCGCGAACAGCGCGGTGTCCCGCGCGGAGTCCATCAGGGTCTACCGTGTCCTCCAAGAACCGTTCGCCCCCGACAACGGGCTGCTGACGCCGTCCCTGAAATTGCGCCGGGACGCCGTCGTGCGGCATTACGCGGCCGAGATCGAGGCGATGTACGAGGCGCGTTCCCGGTCGCGGCCGGTCGTGCCGGAGCCCGCCGAGTGGGACGAGGCGGACGACGTCTTCCGCTGAGGAGGTGCACCGAGTGACCGCCGGGCCCGGGGGAGCCGGATAGTCCGCGCGGCTGGGGGAACCCGCAGCGGTGCAAGAGATCAGCAACGACGACCGTCCTGGTCAAAAGGGCCGAGCGGCCCTCCACGGCCGGGGCCGGGGAATGCGAGATGGTGACGAAGCCGCGTGGGGACGACACACCACCCTCGGAGGAGAGCTACGAGCGCACGTTCTCCTTCCCCGGTGAGCTGCGCAACGTCACGGGAGCGCGGCTCGCGGCCGAGGACTTCCTGCGCTCGCTCGCCCGGCACGCCCCGCCCGGCGCCCACGAGTACTGGGACGACATCCTGCTGGTCGTGACGGAGCTGGCCGCGAACGCGATCCAGTACGCGCCGGGCCCGTTCGATCTGCGGCTGCGCCGCACCTTCGACGGGGTGCACGTGACGATGCGGGACACGAACCGGACGGAGCCGGAGCCGCGGCCCTTCCACCCGCGCACGGGCGGCGGCGGCATCGGCTGGCACCTGGTGCACACGCTGTGCACCCAGGTCAGTGTCGTCGTGCACGACACCGGCAAGGACATCCACGCGTTCCTGCCCTGGTGATGTCGCCGGTGATGTGACGGGTGTTCGACGTGTAGGTGTGCGTCAATCGGTTACTCCACCCGCCAGTGGGGGCATGCTGGTCCCCACGCGTTCGTCTGCCCGCCGCGCCCAGTCGGCGGGACGGCTGCGGGCACGGTGGGACCGGTGTGGGTGCTCAGCGATCCGGGGCAGGCGGACGGCGTCGATTCGGACCGCCTGGAGCCGCAGAGAGGGATGGACACCGTGACACGACCCAGGATCCTGGTGGTTGGCGCCGGCTTCGCCGGAGTCGGGTGCGTTCGCCGCCTGGAGCGGAAACTCGCCCCTGACGAAGCCGACGTCACGCTGGTGACGCCGTTCGCCTACCAGCTGTATCTGCCGCTGCTCCCCCAGGTCGCCTCCGGCGTGCTCACGCCGCAGTCGATCGCCCTGTCCCTGCGCCGGAGCAAGAAGTACCGCACGCGGATCATCCCGGGCGGCGCGATCGGCGTGGACCTGAAGTCCAAGGTGTGTGTCGTCCGCACCATCACCGACAAGATCGTCAACGAGCCCTACGACTACATCGTGCTGGCACCGGGCAGCGTGACCCGCACCTTCGACATCCCCGGGCTGACCGAGCACGCCTTCGGGATGAAGACGCTCGCCGAGGCCGCCTACATCCGCGACCACGTCATCTCGCAGCTCGACCTGGCGGACGCGAGCGACGACCCGGCCGAGCGGGCCGCGCGTCTCCAGTTCGTGGTGGTCGGCGGTGGGTACGCGGGCACCGAGACCGCGGCCTGCCTCCAGCGGGTGACGCACGCCGCCGTGAAGCGCTATCCGCGCCTGGACCCGGGCCTGATCAGGTGGCATCTGATCGACATCGCGCCCAAACTCATGCCCGAGCTGGGCGACAAACTCGGCCGCAGCGCGCAGGAGATCCTGAAGCGGCGCGGCATCGAGGTCTCGCTCGGCGTCTCGATCGACAAGGCCGGCGCGGAGGAGGTCACGTTCACCGACGGCCGGGTGGTGCCGACGCACACCCTGATCTGGACGGCCGGTGTGGTCGCCAGCCCGCTGATCGCCACGCTCGGCGCGGAGACGGTCAAGGGGCGGCTGGCGGTCACCGCCGAGATGTGCCTGCCGGGACACGACGGGGTGTTCGCGCTCGGCGACTCGGCCGCGGTGCCGGACCTGGCGAAGGGTCAGGAGGGCGCGGTCTGCCCGCCCACCGCGCAGCACGCCATGCGGCAGGGCAAGAAGGTCGCCGACAACGTCGTCTCCGCACTGCGCGGCCTGCCGCTCCAGCCGTACGAGCACAAGGATCTGGGGCTGGTGGTGGACCTGGGCGGCAAGGACGCGGTGTCCAAGCCGCTCGGTGTCGAGCTGCGCGGGGTGCCCGCACAGGCGGTCGCCCGCGGCTACCACTGGTCGGCGCTGCGCACCAACGTCGCCAAGACCCGTGTGATGACCAACTGGCTGCTCAACGCGGTCGCGGGCGACGATTTCGTCCGGACCGGCTTCCAGGCCCGAAAGCCCGCCCGGCTGAAGGACTTCGAGTACACCGACTCGTATCTGACGCCGGAACAGGTACGGGCGCAGGTGGAGGGCACGGCAGTTGAGCGGTCCTGACGTGACACGGACCGGAGCAGTCTCCTGATGTGACCGGCATCACCATGGGACCGCCGATCATTTCGCACGGGTCCGGCGGTCTCATCAGGTGATCGGCACACGTCACACGGATGGGACACACCACGATGACCGAGAAGACCGTGAAGGGCCCGGCGAGCTACTTCCCCTCGATCGAGAAGAAGTACGGCCGCCCGATCGCCGAGTGGCAGGAGCTGATCCGTTCCTCGCCGCTGACGAAGCACATGGAGCTGGTCGCCTGGCTGAAGTCGGAGCACGGTCTCGGTCACGGGCACGCCAACGCCCTGGTGGCCGCGACCCTGGCCGAGGCCCGGTAGCCCGCACCCTCGTGCGATGCTGGGGCGGAGATCGTTTTCCGGCACGGGAGAGAGCACGGCGGCGTGAGCGCAGCGGCACGGTCGGGACGGGTACGGATGTGGGACCGGCTCGCGGCGTCGGACCCGGGACTGCTCCGGCTCACGGCGGGACTGCGCACGGTCACCGCCATCGCCCTGACCCTCGCCGTCCTCGCCGCGCTGCGGGTCCCGGTGTCCCAGCTGGTCGCCGGGGCCATGGCGGCGATGGTCGCCACCTTCGCGATCCGGGAGAAGCAGCGGGGCCGGCAGGCCGTCACGCTCGCGCTCGGTCTGCCGGTGGCGCTGGCCTCGGTCTCGCTGGGCGCGCTGCTCAGCCAACGGGTCGTCGCCGGGGACCTGTTCTTCGTCGTCCTCATCTTCTGCGCCGTCTACGGCCGCCGGTTCGGCGACCGGGGCACGGCGCTGGGGCTGATCGGCTTCCAGGTCTATTTCCTGTCCCTGTTCGTGCGGGCGGCGGTCTCCGGGCTGCCGGAGCTGTACGACGTCATCTGCGTGGCGTTCGCGTGCAGCGCCGCCGCCCGGTTCGTACTGCTGCCCCAGACCCCGGCGGGCACCCTGGACCGGCTGCGGCGCGCCTTCCGCGCCCGCCTCGCGCAGCTGATCGCCGCTCAGACCGAGTTGCTGGACGCCGGGCCCGACGACGTGGAGAAGGTGCTGGAGGATCTGCGCACCGGCACCGCGCGGCTGCACGAGACGGCGCTGATGATCCAGGGCCGGCTGGAGGACGGCACCTCGGACCCTGCGGTGGCCCGGCTGCTCCAGCGCCGCATCGCCGACGCCGAGATCGCCGCCGAGCGGCTCGGTCTGCTGCTGCTCACCGCGCGCAGCGCCGAGCGGACCGACACCCTCACCCTGCATCTGCCGGGTGCCCCGCTGCCGTCCGGGGGCGAGCTGCCGGTCAGGGACGAGGCGACGGCCGCGCTGCGCCGGGACCTGAAGGCGCTGCGGGTGCTGATGCTGCGGCCGGCCGGCGAGGCGTCGGGGACCGCGCTCGCGCAGGTGCGCAACCGGCTGCTCGGGTACCGCGAGGAGGAGAACCTGCCCGACGCGGCCCCGGCGGTCCAGGACGTCTTCCGCGGACTCGGTGAGGCCGCCCGGGCCTCGCTCGGTCTGCGGGTCGCGCTGGACGGCCCGCAGGACGAGTCCGACGACTCCCCCGCGACCGCCCGCTCCCGGGAGGAGCTGGACGCGGAGGACGCCGCGATCGAGACAAGCGAGGAGAGCGAACCGGCGGAGGCGGAGCCGGCCGGTCTGAAGCGGCCCACCACCCGGGCCGCGGTCCAGGTGGCGGTCGGCTCCCTGCTCGCCATCGCCGGCGGCGAGCTGCTGTCCGGCCAGCGCTGGTACTGGGCGGTGCTGACCTGCTGGATCGTGTTCATCAACACCGCCTCCACCGGGGAGATCCTGGTGAAGGGCTACCGGCGGCTGCTGGGCACGGTGCTCGGGGTGGTGGCCGGCATCGGGCTCGCCGGGCTGGTCGGGCACCACACCTGGACGGCGTTCGCGCTGGTGCTGGTGTTCATCTTCGCGATGTTCTACACCGCGCCCCTGTCGTACACGCTGATGTCGTTCTTCGTCACGGCGATGCTGGGGCTGCTGTACACGCTGCTGAACACGTACAGCACGGCGGTGCTGGTGCTGCGGATCGAGGAGACGGCGCTCGGCGCGGCCTGCGGGGTGTTCGCGGCGGCGGTGGTGCTGCCGGTCCACACCGACCGCCGCACCAACGACCTCCTCGTGGCGGCCCTGGACCGGCTGGCCGAGGTCACCCGGGGCGCCGTCGACCAGCTGAGCGGCGGAGCCGGCGGCGACCTGGTGGAGCAGGCGCGCGAGCTGGACCAGGCGCTGGCCGATCTGCGGGCGGCCACCCAGCCGCTGACCCATCCGATCACACCGCTGCGCTCACGCCGGGACACGGCCCGGTACGTGGTGGCGCTGCTGGAGACCTGCGCGTACCACGGACGTTCCCTCGCGGCCACGGCCGAGCTGCTGCCGACGCATCCGTCGATCGCCGCGGATCCACGGCTGCGCGGGGCGTGCGGGCGGATCGTGCACAACATCGAGGCGATCGCCGCGCACGTGGCGGACCCGCGGTCCACGGCGGAGATCGAGACCGGCCCCAGCATCGCGTCGATGCTGGAGCCGGGCAGCCTGCGCACGCCGCGCTACGGCCGGGTGACCGACCGGGTGCTGCGTCATCTGCAACGGCTGGACGAGGCGGTCTCCGGTCTGGCCCGTCCGCTGGGCGTCGCCGGCGGGCCGGCGCAGCCGCGGGGGTGAGCGCTCCCCGCGGGCCGGTACCGGAGTGGGGCGCTCACCTCGGGTCGGTACCGGGGTGGCGGCCGCCGAGCACCTCGTCGCGGACGCGGGCGCAACTGCGGCTGATCAGCCGGGAGACGTGCATCTGGGAGATGCCGAGCCGGTCTGCGATGCGGCTCTGGGTCATGTCCTCGAAGAAACGCATGTAGAGAATGGCCCGCTCGCGCTCGGGCAGCCGGCGCAGCCCCTCCTTCGCGGCCTCGCGGTCGACCACGACGTCGTAGGAGGTGTCCGTCTCGCCGAGGGTGTCGGCGAGGCTGTAGCCGTCGTCGCCGGCGGACAGCTCGGCGTCCAGCGACAGGGTGCTGAAGCTCTCCAGGGCCTCCAGGCCGGCGTTGACCTCTTCGTCGGTGAGGCCGGTGTGGGCGGCGATGGCGGCGACGGTCGGTTCGGGGCTGCCGGGGTGCTGGGTGAGTTCGCGCCGGGCCACCCGGACCCGGTTGCGCAGTTCCTGCACCCGGCGCGGCACCCTGAGGGCCCACATCCGGTCGCGGAAGTGCCGCTTCACCTCTCCGGTGATCGTCGGCACGGCGTAGCTCTCGAAGGCGCCGCGGGACGGGTCGAAGCGGTCGATGGCCTTCACCAGTCCGAGCGCGGCCACCTGCCGCAGGTCCTCCACGGACTCGCCGCGGTCGCGGAACCGTCCGGCGATCCGGTGGGCCATGGGCAGCCACGCGGTGACGAGCTCGTCGCGTACGGCGTCCCGCTCGGGGCCGTCGTCCATGTCCGCCAGCCGGGCGAACTGCTCGGCGGTGTGCGGGGCGTCGTCGTGGTTCCGCCGGCTGGACGCCGGGGCGGCACCGGCGGGGGCGCCGGCGGGGGCGGTAGTGCCGGGACGGCTTGTCGACATGTCGGTCAGCATGCGGAATCGCTCCTGAACGGGGGTTTCAGGGCATGGCCGGAACGCAGGTTCCGGGTATGGGCCCGAACGGTGGTGTCAGGGGTCGCCGCGGGGGCCTCCGGACCCGCGGGAAGCGGGCCCGGACGGCGGTTGTGTACCCCGCTGGGCGCGCGCCTCCGGTCCGAAGCACGAGGTTCCGTCTGCCCCCCGGCCATGCGGGCAAACGCCGCTCGGCGGAACTTCCGAAACCGCTTCAGCGCAGCGGTACGACGGCCGTGATGCGCTTGCCGCCGCAGGGCAGCTCCGCGACCCGGACGTCGCGGGCCAGCCGGCACACGATGGGCCAGCCGCGGCCGCCCGGCCGGGTACGGCCGCGCTCGTCCACGGCCTGGAGGGCCACCGGGAGCTCGTCGCTGCGGTCACTGACCGAGACCCGGACGCCGCCGGAGTCGACGTCGACGTCGAAGCCGGTGATGCCGCCGCCGTGCAGCAGGGCGTTGGTGGTGAGTTCCGAGGTGACCAGCAGGGCGTCCTCGACCGCCTCGGGCGGACACGGGAGGGCGCGGGCCCGGCACCGTTCGTTCATCACCCGCTCCACCGTTCTGCGGGCTTCGGCCGGCCGGCCCGGCACCCGGCGGTGCGCGTCCGGCACGGTGACGGAGGAGCTGGTCCGGTGCTTGTCGAGCATCCTTTCCTCCTTGTACGGTGCCCGGCTTGCGTTGCTCTCTTCCTCTTTCGGCTGACCTCTCGGGGCGCTGTCAAACACGATCGGTGCCCGTGCCATTACCTGGATTCCGCCGGGTACTCGTCCCGCATGACCGATGTGGTGGACGCGGACGAGTTGTTGCGGCGGATCCGGCGGGGCCGGGAGCACGCGGCCGAGGAGGAGCGGGCCTGGCGGGAGCGGGCGCAGAGCCTGACGGCGACGGATCCGGAGGGCGCGCGGGAGGCTGCGGACCGGGCTCGGGCGTTCGAGGCGGTGCTGCGGGTCCTGGAGGAGATCGTGCGCCCGGGCGGGGCACCGAATCGGGCAGACGGCGTGAAACAGGTCACCTGACCGCCTTCTTGGTTACCCGCCAGTGCACAAGATGGTTTATTATTCATACATACGTGATGCGGGAGCGGCGCGGAACCGTCCTTCCCCCTCCCCTGCGTCACCGCATACGGCCCTGGCTGGCTTCCCCCGTCCAGCCAGGGCTTTTTGCCGCCCGGAAGGCGACACGACGGCGACAGGCCGCTTCCCTCGAGGTGCCCGGGGCGGCGGCAGCGGCTGAAATGGGCTTAAGCACAGCACCGCAACCGCCGCCGGCGAGGAGCCCCGCGCCATGACCAAAGCGATCAAACTGCTCACCGCCCTCCCCCAGGCACAGCGCGAGCGCCTGATGGAGGTGGCCAAGGAGGTCTCCTTCCCGGAGGACACCCGCATCTTCGAGGCCGGCGGCACGGCCGACCGGTTCTGGGTGATCCGCTCGGGCGCGGTCCATCTCGACCAGCAGGTCACCTCCCGGCAGCGGGTGACCGTGGCCACGCTCGGCGCGGGGGACCTGCTCGGCTGGTCGTGGCTGTTCCCGCCGTACAAGTGGGACTTCGGCGCGGCGGCCTTCAGCAACGTCAGGGCCTACGAGTTCGACGGGCCGTCGGTGCTCGCGCTGTGCGTGGAGGATCCGCTGCTCGGGCTCTCGGTGGTCCGGACCGTGGCCGAGATCCTCGCCCACCGGCTGGAGACGACCCGCGGAAAGCTGATGGACCAGTACACGATGCGTCGGGCGCGGGGGCCGCTGTAGTCCGAAAGCTCCCGTAGGCAGGGGGCCGCTGCAGGCCGTCAGATGCGGTAGCGGCGCAGTGCCGGTACGGCGCAGGCCAGGACCAGCATCAGCACGACGACCAGGGCGCCGCCGCCCGCGACGGCGGCGCGCGGGCCGAAGGCCGCGCCGGCGGTGCCGTGCAGCACGTCGGCCAGGCGCGGCCCGCCCGCGACGACCACCGTGAACACCCCCTGCATCCGGCCGCGCATCTCGTCCGTGGCGGCCGACAGCAGGATGGCGCCGCGGAACACCATCGAGACCATGTCGGCGACCCCGGCCGCGGCGAGGAAGACCACGGCGACCCAGAGGTTCCCGCTCAGCCCGAACCCGGCGATGGCCACGCCCCAGCCGACGACCGCCCCGATGACCATCCAGCCGTGCCGGCGGGCCCGCGAGAACGCGCCGGAGAACAGGCCGCCGAGCACCGCGCCGACCGGGATGCCGGCGAACAGCACCCCCAGGGCGAGGCCCTCGCCCCAGGAGCCGTACGTCTGCGCGGACAGCTGCGGGAACAGGGCGCGGGGCATGCCGAACACCATGGCGACGATGTCGGCGAGGAAGGACAGCAGCAGCACCTTGTGCCGGGAGATGTACCGGAAGCCGGCCGCTATCTCGCGCAGGCCGGCCCGGCGGGCGGCGGTCCCGTCGAGCGGCGGCAGCGCGGGCAGCCGGTGGACGGCCCACACCGTCACGCACAGCGCCAGCGCGTCGATCAGATACAGCTCGGGCAGCCCGATCACCGGGATGAGCACGCCGGCGAGCAGCGGGCCGGCCACCAGACCGGTCTGCATCACCGTCGAGCCCAGGGCGTTGGCCGCGGGCAGCTGCTCCCCCGGCACCAGGCGGGCGATGGAGGCGGTGCGGGCGGGCGCGTTGAGCCCGAAGAACGCCTGTTGCAGCGCGAGCAGGACCATGAGGACGACCACCGAGTCCAGACCGGTGACGGCCTGCGCCCAGAACAGCAGCGAGGTCACCGCGATGCCGGTGTTGGTGACCAGCAGCAGCTTGCGGCGGTCCACGGTGTCGGCGACCGCCCCGCCCCACAGCGCGAAGGCGACCATGGGCACCAGCCCGGCCAGGCTCGCGTAGCCGACCCAGGCCGAGGAGTGGGTGATGTCGTAGATCTGCTTGGGTACGGCGACGGCGGTGAGCTGGCTGCCGACGGCGGTGACGATGGTCGACGACCACAGGCGCCGGTAGGCGGGGATGCGCAGGGGGCGGGTGTCCATCGCCCAGCGGCGCCAGCCGCGCCGGGGCGGGGCCTCGTCCGCCGGCGTCTCGGTACCGGTCTCGGTGCTGCTGCTCTCGCTGGTGTCCACGAATGTCCTGGTTGCTCGTTACATCTTTTCGCTTCGCGAACCTGACTATCGCAGCAACACCCGTGTGCGACGAACGGATTCCTCAGGACCCGGCGATCAGAGTCGCGCCCAGGGCCAGCATGGTGACCGCGACGAGGCCGTCCAGGACCCGCCAGGCGCCCGGCCGGGCCAGGAACCGGCCGAGCAGCCGGGCCCCGAACCCGAGCGCGGTGAACCAGCACAGGCTGGCGAGCCCGGCGCCGAGCCCGAAGGTCCAGCGCAGCGGGCCCCGGTCCGCGGCCAGTGAGCCGAGCAGGAACACGGTGTCCAGATAGACGTGCGGGTTCAGCCAGGTCATGGCCAGACAGGTGAGCACCGCCCGGCGGCGCGAGCCGGCCGCCTCGCCCTCCGCGCGCAGTCCGGTGCCGGGCCTGAGCACCCGGCGCGCGGCCAGGGCGCCGTAGCAGAGCAGGAAGGCGCCGCCGACGATCCCGATCGCCCGGAGCGCACCCGGCCAGGCCACGACGACCGCGCCGACCCCGCCGACCCCGAGTGCGATGAGTACCGCGTCGGACAGGGCACAGATGCCGACCACGGCGAGGACCGCGTCCCGGCGCGCCCCCTGCCGCAGGACGAATGCGTTCTGGGCGCCGATGGCGACGATCAGGGAGAGACCGGTGCCGAATCCGGCGGCCGCGGCGGTCAGGGCGTGGTTCATGCCTCGACGCTAGAAAAGGTCCGGTGACAAGTACAGCTAAAGATTTTTACGTACCCTTAGCGTTCGTGATGACAGAGCTGCCCCTGGAGCAGGTGCGGACGCTGCTGGCCGTGGTGGACGAGGGCACCTTCGACGCGGCCGCCACCGCGCTGCACGTGACGCCGTCGGCCGTCAGCCAGCGGGTGAAGGCCCTCGAACAGCGCACCGGCCGGGTGCTGCTCCAGCGCACGAAACCGGTCCGGCCCACGGAGTCCGGCGCGGTGCTGGTGCGGTACGCGCGACAGCTGGCCCGGCTGGAGCGGGACGCCTGGGGAGAGCTGGGGCTGGAGGGCACCGGCGAGCCCACGCGGGTGTCGGTCGCGGTGAACGCGGACTCGCTGGCGACCTGGTTCCTGCCGGCCCTCCACCGGGTCGCGGACCTCTGCTTCGAACTGCACCGGGAGGACGAGGACCACACGGCGGCGCTGCTGCGGGAGGGCCTGGTGATGGCGGCGGTGACGTCCTCGCCCGATCCGGTGCCCGGCTGCACCGTCCGTCCGCTCGGCCGGATGCGCTACCTGCCGGTCGCCGCCCCGCGGTTCATCGCGGCCCATATCGACGGGCGGCCCCTGCCGGAGGCGCTGTCGCGGGCGCCGGTGGTGGTCTTCGACCGCAAGGACGACTTCCAGGACGGCTTCGCACGCCGGCTCGGCCGCAGGTCCGCCGGCCCGTTCCGGCACCACGTGCCCACCTCGGAGGGCTTCCTGGACGCGGTCGCGGCGGGGCTCGGCTGGGGCATGGTCCCGGAGGTGCAGGCCGGACCGCTGCTGGACCGGGGGCGGCTGGCCGTGCTCGCCGCCGGTGAGTACATGGACGTCGCACTCCACTGGCAGCAGTGGAGGCTCGACTCCCCCGCGCTCGCGGCCCTGGCCGACGCGGTGACCGCGGCCGCGGCGGAGTCCCTGCGCCGCTGACCCACCGGGGACGCGCGGCGCCGCACCGCCTCCGGCGCGGTGAGCGTGCGGCGGGCGGGGCCGACGACGCAAGGGGGCCACCACGCGATAACCCCGCAGCCGAAGGGTCCGGAACGCTGACGCCCCTCGACGCGAGGACACACACGACACCACGCGACGAGCCGGCGCCGCGAACTGACGACACGGGAAACCCAGGCAGGCGGCAGGACCACGGCACGCGAAACCCAGGCGGGCGGCAGGACCACGGCACGCGAAACCCAGGCGGGCGGCAGGACCACGGCACGCGAAACCCAGGCGGGCGGCAGGACCACGGCACGGGGGACCCACGTCCCAAGTGAGCATGGCGGGACGGGTTGCGGCGTTCTGGTACAAGACGGGCGCTCGGTGCTCCGTTGCGGAGTACCGTGGTCGCGCGGTGGCGCGGCAGCCGCCGGGCCCGTGCTCCGTCTGCCCGAACTCCACGTCACCGGTGCCCGGTCGGGCGGCCCCGCGCTCTGCGCGCCGCGCTTCCCGGCCTGTTGACCGCCCACGGCCCCGCGGGGTGCCGGCGTCCCGCGGCGGCCGGTGAGCGATCGTCGCCCGATCGCCCGCCGGTTGTTCCGTTTCACGTCGTCCCGACCGGTCACCCGAACCAGGAGAACGCATGCGGGACGCATGCGACAGGCACGGACGACTTCGATCCGATCCAGGAGACTCCGATGGACAACTGGCGCGAGCACGCCGCGTGCCGCCACGAGGACCCCGACCTGTTCTTCCCGATCGGCACCACCGGGCCTGCGCAGGTGCAGGCCCAGCAGGCCAAGGCGGTGTGCGGACGATGCCCGGTCCGGGAGCAGTGCCTCGACTGGGCGCTGGACACGGGCCAGAGCATCGGCATCTGGGGCGGTACGACGGAGCTGGAGCGGCGCGCGCTACGGCGCCGGGCACGCTCCCGGCCGCGCTCCGGCTGACCGCCGTCCCGGGTGCCGGCCGACCGGCACCCGGGACGGCGGCCCGGGGCCCCGCCCGGCGCAGGGCACCCCACTCCCGCCTCAAGTCCGCTGGGCCACCTCGCCCTTGGCCGTGTCCCGCGGCCCACGTCTCGGGGCTCACCGGCAGGCGGCCCCACGGCCGGCACGAGGATTCACCGGCAGGCGGCCTTGCAGCAGGCGCGAGAACTCACCGGCAGGCGGCCTTGCAGCAGGCGCGAGAACTCACCGGCAGGCGGCCCCACGGCACGCATGAGGGCTCACCGGCAGGCGGCCCCGGGGCCCGCGTCACGGCTCGTCGGCCGGCGGTGCCATGGCCGGCAGCCGCAGGGTGAACACCGCGCCCGCGCCCGGCTCGCTCGCGGCCGCCGCCGTGCCGCCGTGGGCGGCGACCAGGTGGCGGACGATCGCCAGCCCCAGGCCGCTGCCGCCGGTACGGCGGCTGCGGGACTTCTCCGCGCGCCAGAACCGCTCGAAGACGTGCGGCAGGTCCTCGGGCGCGATGCCCGAGCCGGTGTCGGTGACGGCCAGGACGACGTCGTCCCCGTCCCGGCGGGCGGCGAGCGTGACGGTTCCGTCGGCGGGGGTGTGCCGCAGCGCGTTGGAGACCAGGTTGCCGAGGGCCTGCCGCATGCGGACCGGGTCGGCGTCCAGCCATGCGGCGTCGCCGGTCCGGGTGCGCAGGGCGACCCCGGCGGCGTCGGCGGCGACGCGGTGGGCGGCGGCGACCTGGTCGAGCAGGTCACCCGCCCGCAGCGGCTCGCGGTGCAGGCGCAGCGTGCCGGCGTCGGCCGCGGAGAGGTCCTGGAGGTCGTCGATGATCCGCTGAAGGACGAGCGCCTCCTCGTGCAGTGAGTCCAGCAGCGCCGGGTCGGGGTCCACGACACCGTCCCGGACGACCTCCAGCCAGCCCCGGATGTTGGTGAGCGGACTGCGCAGCTCGTGCGCGATGTCGCTGACCATGGCCTTGCGCTGCGCCTCCAGACGCTCGCGCCGCTCGGTCAGGTCGTTGAACGCCTCGGCGAGGATGCCGGTCTCGTCCCGGGTGGTCACCGGCACCCGCACATGCAGTTCGGGTGGCTGCTGCGCGGCCGCGGTGAGCGCGCGCAGGGGCCGTACCAGCCGGACGGCGACGAGGGCGGTCACGGCGACGGTCACGGCGAGGACCAGACCGGCGACGCCGACGACCTTGCCCTTGTTGGCCGTTGACATGTCGAACCGGGCCGGGTTCTGGTCTCCGATGCCGAGGAACAGCTCGGCCTCCGGGGCGACGTAGGGCTCCAGCTGGGCGCGGCGGGCGTCCTGGACGCAGCCCCGGGCCACCCGAGCGGGCTCGCCGCCGGCGACCTTGGCGTACTTGCCGAGCAGGTAGCCGCCGCCGAACGGATCCTTGCCGCTGGGATCGAAGGTGAGGAACAGGCGTCCGCCGCCGAGGTGCAGCCCGGCCCGCCCCAGGCAGGGCCGGGCGAGGTCCGACAGCGCGTCCAGGGCCCTCTGTTCCGTCGGCGTGGGCGTGTTGAGCTGTCCGTCCTCGCACTCCAAGGCGCCGTAGGCGGACGGGTCGGTGCCGTCCGGGGTGGTGACCACCGGACGCCCGCTCACGGACCGTACGACGGTGGGCTGCATGCCGAAGCGCTGGTAGCAGTGCTTGCGCTTGGCGGCCAGCGCGTCCAGCTCGGCGCGTTCCTTCGTGGGGAGCCGGTAGGGGCCCACCACGCGCGGGTCGATGCCGCTGAGCTGGGCGCCGCTCTCGGTGTAGGTGTCGGTGCGCAGCGGGTCGACGGTGGCGGCGGGCCGGGGCGGCAGCGGGGTGCCGCGCGCCGCGGAGTCGGCGACGAAGGTGCGGTCGGCGGTGGTGAGGGCGATCCGGCGTCCGGTGCGGGCGGCCAGGTCCCGGACGGCGTGCCGGACGCCCGACCAGTCGGGGTGGGTGGCGGCGTAGCCGCTGAGTTCGGCGAGGATGCGGTTGTCGGCGGCCAGGTCCTGGCCCTGCTCCTCCTTGAGGGCGCTGGTGGTGGTGGTCACCGCGAGCCAGGCGGTGGCCGCCACCGAGCAGACCGCGATCAGCGCGGAGACGGACAGCAGCCGGACGACCAGACGCTTGCGCAGCGGGATCCGCCGCTTCACCGGAGCCGGGCGGCCGGCTCCCGTGCCGCCGTCCGGCTCCGCGTCCGGTCGGTCCGCGCGCGGGCCGCCGCTCCGCTCGGCCGCCCGCCCCTCGGCCCCGGACCGCCGGCGCCTCACGGCCGGGCGCCGCTCAGCTTGTAGCCGACGCCGAACACGGTCAGCAGCCGCACCGGGCGGCGCGGGTCGGCCTCGATCTTGCGGCGCAGGTTCATAATGTGCACGTCGACGGCCCGCTCGGTGGAGGCCCGGTCGAAACCGCGGGTGCAGTGCAGCAACTGCCGCCGGGTGAAAACCCGTTCCGGCTCGCTCGCCATGGCCAGCAGGATCTGGAACTCGGCGGGCGTGCACTCCACGAGTGCGCCGTCGCAGCGCACCTCGTGCCGTACCGGGTCGACGCCGATCCCGCCCGCGCGTACGGCGGGTTCGTCGTCCCGGGCGCCGGCGCCCCGTCCGCTGCGCCTCAGGACCGTACGGATACGGGCCATCAGCTCGCGCGGGCTGTACGGCTTGGTCATGTAGTCGTCGGCGCCCAGTTCGAGGCCGAGCAGCACGTCGTCCTCGGCGGAGCGGGCGGTGAGCATCACGACCGGTGTGCCGGGGTGTTCCGCGCTCGCGCGCAAGGCCCGGCACACTCCGAAGCCGTCGACGACCGGGAGCATGAGGTCGAGGACGACGAGGTCGGGGCTCAGCCGGCGGGCCGCGTCGATCGCCGCGGCGCCGTCGTGCACCACCGTCGCGGTGTGCCCCTCGGCCAGCAGCGACCGGCGGATGAGTTCGGCCTGCTTCTCGTCGTCCTCGGCGACCAGTACGTGTGCGCACATGAGTTCGGATCCTAGGGTGTCTGACATGCGGCGGGATCGCCCGAATGGCGGCGGGCGGGACGTCACAGGCCCTCAGCCCCTCGGCGGGGCCGGGCCGCGAGCCCCTCGGTAGGGACGGGCCCTGTGCCCCGCGGCGGGTGCGGGCCCGGGGCCTCAGCGGGCGAGCCAGTCCGCGTGGCCCATGACGACGGCCGGGTGCCGGGCCGGGTCCAGGGTGCGCAGGAGTTCCTTCATGTGGGCCTTGGCGACGCTGACGCAGCCGTGGGTGGGCCCGCCGTGGTCGACGTGCAGCCACACGCCGCCGCCGCGCTTGGGACCGAGGGGCCGGGTCCAGTCCAGGGGCGAGGTGCCGGGCTTGCGGTTGTAGTCGATGGCGACGACGTAGTCGAAGGAGCCCTCCAGCAGTTCGCCCTCGAAGCCGGTGCCGGGCGAGTGGAAGCCGCCGGAGTGGTGGTACGGGAGCCTGCTGCCGGGGTCCGGGAGCAGGCCGCCGGCGTCGGAGAGGGTGTAGACGCCGAGCGGGGAGCGCAGGTCACCGATCATGTGGTGGGCGCTCCAGCCGCGCAGTGCGTTGTGGGCCGGCCAGGCCGGGCCCGCCTGCCAGCCGGTGGCGGTGCGCTGGTGCAGGACGGCCGTGCAGAGCGGGGAGTTCGGGCCGCGCCCGGTGACGACGACGGCCTGGCCGCAGCGCTCGGGTATCTCCGCCAGCCGCTCGGGGCCGAGCCCGGGTATGCCCCGCGGCGCCGGCTCCGTGGGCGTCCCGGGAGTGGGCGCCGGCGCCGGGCGGCGGGCGGGTGTCCGGCGCTCGGTCGCCTCGGCTCCGCCGCCGCAGCCGGTGAGCAGCAGCGGGGAGGCGAGGAGTGCGACGGCGGTTCTGCGTTGGATCACGGGTCGACCTTGGCCGACAGTTGTTTGGAAGTGGTCAGGGCCCGGGTCGCCCGGCGGCGGCCGGGGCCGAGGCCCGCGGAAGTGGTCGGCGCTCAGGCGGTGTTCGGCTTGCCCGGCGTGTACAGCCAGGTGTGGAACAGCCCGTCGAGCCGCTTCCCCGACTTCTCCTCGGCAAGCCTGACGAACTGTGCGGTCGTACCGTGCCCGCCGCGATGGCCGCCCGCCCAGGCGCGCAGGATCCGGAAGAAGTCGCGGTCGCCGACGGCCCGGCGCAGTTCGTGCAAGGCCATCGCGCCGCGGGCGTAGACGGGTGTGCCGAAGATCCGGGCGCCGCTGCCCGGATCGCCGGGCGGGTAGGCCCACAGGCCGTCGCTCGCGGGCCGGGCGTACAGGGCGTCGAACGTCCGCTGGGCGCTGTCACCGCCGTGCTGCTCGGCGTAGAGCCACTCGGCGTAGGTCGCGAAGCCCTCGTTGAGCCATATGTCCTTCCAGGCGGTGAGGGAGACGGAGTCGCCGAACCACTGGTGGGCGCTCTCGTGGACGAGGGTGTCGAGAGTGGGCGCCGAGTCGTAGAGCGGCCGGGTCTGGGTCTCCAGGGCGTAGCCGACGTCGGGGGCGTGGTCGACGATCGCGCCGGCGGCCCGGAACGGGTACGGCCCGAACAGCCTGCTCTCCCACTCCAGCACGGCGGGCAGCCGCTTCAGGACGGGCGCGGCGGCGCGCGCCTCGCGGGCGTCCACGGCGTTGTACACCTGGATGCCGTCGCGGGTGGTGTACCGCTCGACCCGGAACCTGCCGATGGTGGCGGTGGCCAGGTAGGCGGCCATGGGCCGGGTCTCCCGCCAGCGGAAGGTGGTCCGGCCGTGGGCCGTGCGCCGTCCGAGCAGGACGCCGTTGGCGACGGCGGTGCGTCCCTGCGGCACGGTGATCGTGAAGTCGTACGACGCCTTGTCCTTGGGGTGGCCGTTGACCGGGAACCAGGTCATGGCACCCTGCGGCTCGCCCGCGACGAACGCGCCGTCGTCGGTGGGGATCCAGCCGTCCGCCGAGCCGTCGGGGTCGGTGACCGGCTTCGGGGTGCCGTGGTAGGCGACCCCGACGCGGAACCGCTGTCCTGCGCGCAGGGCCCGGCGCGGGGTCACGACCAGTTCCTGGCCATCGCGCCGGAAGGCCGCCGCCCGGTGGTCGACGGTGACGGCGGTGACCGTCAGGCCCTTCAGGTCGAGGTCGAAGCGGGTGAGCCGTTCGGTGGCGCGGGCGGTGAGTTCCGCCGTGGCGTCCAGGCGGCGGGAGCCGGTGTCGTAGCGGAGCGTCAGACCGTAGTGGCGGACGTGGTATCCGCCGTTGCCGCTGAGCGGGAAGTACGGGTCGCCCGCTCCGGACCCGCCGGTGCCGCCCGGCGCCGCGGGTCCGGCGGCGCCGAGGAGGGCCGCCACGGCGACGGGGACGGTGGCGAGTGCGGTGGTACGGCGGCGCGCGGGCTGTCTGCGGGGTGGCGTCACATGCGCTCCTCGGGGAGTGACCGGTGATCGACTGGCCGTCAGACTAGGGGTGGCGGCGGCCGGGATTCCCCCTTGTTCCGGTCAAGTCGTGCCGCGTCGCCGCCCGGTGGGCGCGGCGGAGCGCAGTACGCTCGCAACCACCGTCCCCAACCCGGAAGGTCCCCGACCGTGAGTGTGCGCGTGCGCCGGATCTACGACCCGCCCGAGTCCGACGACGGCCTGCGTGTGCTGGTCGACCGGCTGTGGCCGCGCGGCCTGGCCAAGGACGCGGCGCGGATCGACGAGTGGCCCAAGGGGCTCACGCCGTCGAGCGAGCTGCGCACCTGGTATCACGGGGGCGGCTCGTACGACGAGTTCCGCGCCCGGTACGAGGCGGAACTGGACGCGCCGGAGGCCGCCGAACTGCTCGACGGCCTCCGGAAGTCGGCCCACGAGGGGCCCGTGACACTGCTGACGGCGTCGAAGAGACCCGAGCAGAGCCACGCGACGGTGCTGGCGGAGTTGCTGAAGGGCTGAGGTCAGGCGGTCTGCCGGGCCGCCGCACGCCCCGCGGCCCGCCCCGAGAACAGGCAGCCGCCGAGGAAGGTGCCCTCCAGGGCGTTGTAGCCGTGGACACCGCCGCCGCCGAACCCGGCCACCTCACCCGCCGCGTACAGCCCCTCGATCGGGGTGCCGTCGGCGCCGAGGGCGCGGGAGTCCAGGTCGGTCTGGATGCCGCCGAGGGTCTTGCGGGTCAGCACACGCATCCGGACCCCGATGAGGGGGCCCGCGGCCGGATCGAGGATGCGGTGCGGGGCGGCGACCCGGCCGAGCCGGTCGCCGATGTAGCGGCGGGCGTTGCGGATGCCCTGGACCTGGGAGTCCTTGCTGTAGGGGTTGGCGATCTGCAGGTCGCGGGCCTCGATCTGGCGGCGCACCTCGGCCGCGTCCAGCAGCGGCTTGCCGGTCAGGCCGTTCATCTTCTCGACCAGCTGCTCCAGGGTGCCCGCGGTGACGAAGTCCGCGCCCTTGTCGAGGAAGGCCCGCACGGGTGCCGGGGCGCCCTTGCCGAGCAGCCGGTCGCGCAGTACGGCCTTGCGGTCCTTGGCGGTGATGTCGGGGTTCTGCTCGGAGCCGGAGAGCGCGAACTCCTTCTCGATGATCTTCCGGGTGAGGATGAACCAGGAGTGGTCGTGTCCGGCGATGTCGTCGGTGGTGCGCAGGTACTCGAGCGTGCTCAGGGTGTCGTATCCGGGCAGGCAGGGGTCGGGGAGCCGGCGGCCCAGGGCGTCCAGCCAGACGGAGGAGGGGCCGGGCAGGATGCGGATGCCGTGGCCGGGCCAGACCGGGTCCCAGTTCTCCAGGCCCTCGGTGTAGTGCCACATGCGGTCGCGGTTCACGAGCCGGACTCCGGCCTCGGCGCTGATGTCGAGCATGCGGCCGTCGACGTAGGCCGGGACGCCGGTGACCATCTCGGCAGGGGGCGTGCCGAGCCGCTCGGGCCAGTAGCGGCGGACGATGTCGTGGTTGGCGCCGATGCCTCCGGTGGTCACGACGACGGCCTGGGCGGTCAGCTCGAAGTCGCCGACGCGGTCGCGGCTGGAGGAGACACCGCGCGGGGAGTCGTCGGGGGCGAGGACGGTGCCGCGGACGCCGCGCGCCGTGCCGTCCTCGACGACCAGCTCGTCCACCTGGTGGCGGTGGTGGAAGGTGAGCAGCCCGTCCCGGGCGGCCTGCCGCGCGTACCGGACGAAGGGCTCGACCACTCCGGTGCCGGTGCCCCAGGCGATGTGGAAGCGGGGCACGGAGTTGCCGTGTCCGTCCGCCCGCAGGTCGCCGCGCTCGGCCCAGCCGACGGTGGGCAGCAGCTCGATGCCGTGCCCCTGGAGCCAGGACCGCTTCTCGCCGGCCGCGAACTCGACGTAGGCGCGGGCCCAGCGCACCGCCCAGGAGTCCTCGTCGGCGAGCCGGTCGAACCGGGCGCTGCCCTGCCAGTCGTTCCAGGCGAGGCCGAAGGAGTCCTTGATGCCGAGGCGGCGCTGTTCGGGCGTGTCGACGAGGAAGAGCCCGCCGAAGGACCAGAACGCCTGGCCGCCGAGGTTTGCGGCGTTCTCCTGGTCGACCAGGGCCACCCGACGGCCCCGGCTGGTGAGTTCATGCGCTGCGACCAGGCCGGCGAGGCCCGCTCCGACGACGATGACGTCCGCGTCCATGGCGTCCGTGTCCTTCCTGACGGTGCTCGTGACTGGCCCGCTGCGGGCTATGAGGGGATGCGGCTGCCGTCCGTCAGCAGCGCGGTGAGCAGCTGTTTGAGCCAGGCCCGGGCGGCCTCGACGTCCCGGTCCAGCAGCAGTTGGGTGGTGACTCCGTCGTACGCGGCGACCACGGCGTGGGCGGCGCCCTCGGCGTCGCCCAGGACGGCGGGCAGTGCGGTGTGTCCGCGGGCCCGGAAGAGCCGGTCGGCGATGGCTTCGCGGAGCCGGGCGCGGTGGTCGAGGAGGGCCCGGGCCACGTCCGGGGCACGGGCGGCGTGCACCAGGAAGTCGGTCTTCACCAGCAGCCAGTCCACGTCGAGCAGCAGTACCTCGGTGACCCGGTCCACGGCGGCGGGCACGTCCAGGCCGGGGCCGTCCTGGGCGAGCGCGTCGGCCACCTGGGCCGCGATGAGGTCGGCGCGCTCCTGGTACAGGGCGAAGAACAGCTCGTCCAGGGTGGCGAAGTTGGAGTAGAAGGCGCCCCGGCTGAACCCGGCCGCCTCACAGATCTCCTCGATGGAGACCCGCCCGAAGCCCTTGGCCGCGAACACGGCGAACGCGGCGTCGAGCAGCCGGGCCCGGGTGCGGACCCGGCGCCGGGTGACGCGTCTGGGTGTCTCTTCGGTCGCTTCCATCGGTGCCCGCCTCCGTTTCGATACACGAACGTATCGGATACACCGTTGTATCGAAAGCCCTCGGGAACCTGATCGGGCACACCTTCAGCCGAATGGAACGTATTTTCGATTCGGGGGTACGCTGGGTTCATGGCCACGCACCTCCAGGGCTCCCTGTTCGACCAGACCGACGAGCTGCGGCTCGGCCCGCTGCACGGGCTGCGCCGGACCGAGCTGGGCGCGGGTGCCTGGATCGACGTCCTGCCGGGCTGGCTGAGCGGTGCCGACGCCCTGTTCGAACAGCTGGCCGCCGACGTGCCGTGGCGGGCGGAGCGGCGCAAGATGTACGACAACGTGGTCGCCGTGCCCCGGCTGCTGGCCTACTACGGGGCGCTGGACCCGCTCCCCCACCCGGTGCTGGACGAGGCCCGCGCCGCCCTGTCCCGGCGCTACGCGGACGAGCTGGGCGAGCCGTTCGCCACCGCGGGGCTGTGCTTCTACCGCGACGGCCGGGACAGCGTTGCCTGGCATGGGGACCGCATCGGGCGGGGCGCCCGCGAGGACACCATGGTCGCGATCCTCTCCGTCGGCGCGCCCCGGGACCTGCTGCTGCGCCCGGCCGGCGGAGGCGGCGGCGGCACGCTGCGCCGGCCCCTCGGCCACGGCGACCTCCTCGTGATGGGCGGCTCCTGCCAGCGCACCTGGGAGCACTGCGTCCCGAAGACCAGCCGGGCCACGGGCCCGCGCATCAGCATCCAGTTCCGGCCGCACGGCGTGCACTGACGCCACGCGGGCCCGGGCTACGGCAGCCTGGTCCCCGACACCACCGCGTCCCTTGCGCGAGGCGTCGCCCCGTCTGGTTGGCTGTCCCCGACGATTCGCCGCTCAGGGCTCGGAGACATCATGCGGGTTGAGGTAGTCCAAGTCGCCGACGGCACCTACCTGGTGCACGGCCACAACACCAACTGGGTGATCCTGAAGGACGGCGACGCCGTCACGCTGGTGGACACCGGCTATCCCGGTGACCGGCCGGGGCTCCTGGAGTCCCTCGCCGCGGTGGGAAGTTCACCGGACGCGGTGGCCGCCGTCCTGATCACCCACGCGCACAACGACCACCTGGGCTCCGCCGAACACCTGCGTGCCGTCCACGGCACCCCGGTCTATCTGCACCCGACCGAGGTCCCGCACGCCCGGCGGGAGTTCCTCCAGCAGGCCGACATCGCCGGCGTGGTCCGCAACGCCTGGCGGCCCGGTGTCCTGCCCTGGGCGGTGCACGTGATGCGCGTGGACGGCCTGAAGAGCTATCCCGTCGCGGCGCCCGAGCCGTTCCCGGCCGACGGGCCGCTCGACCTGCCGGGCCGGCCGGTTCCCGTGCACACGCCCGGTCACACGGACGGCCACTGCGTCTTCCACCTGCCCGGCGCCGGGATCGTGATCTCCGGGGACGCGCTGGTCAGCGGGCACGCCACCACCCGTGTCAAGGGCCCGCAGATGCTGCTCGACTTCTTCCACCACGACCGCGCGCGGGCCCTGGACTCCCTGGAGCTGATCGGCGCGCTCGACGGCGACACCCTGCTGCCCGGACACGGACCGGTCCACCGGGGTTCCGTACGGGCGGCCGCCGACCAGGCCCGGGAACGGGCTTCGTAGAACGGAGGCCCGCAACTCCGGCCCTCCGGCGGACCGGGCCTCGCAGAACGGGCGGGCCCGGAAATCCTGCCCCGGCGGGCCGGGCCCCACGGAGCGGGCTTCCGGTCCCCGGCGGACCATGCCTGCTGGAACACGCGCGCACGGCCTTAGGGTTCGTGCCATGGCCTTGCAGATCAGCGCCACGAATCCGGAGCATCCCGCGCTCCTGCTCGCCCTGCCGTGGGACACCCCGCTGGAGGAGTGGCCCGAGGAGTACCTCGTGCCACTCCCCCGCGGCATCTCCCGGCACGTGGTGCGCTACGCGCACGCCGGCGACGAGGTGATCGCCGTCAAGGAACTGGCCGAGCGGCCCGCGCTGCGCGAGTACCAGCTGCTGCGCGACCTGGACCGGCTCGGCATCCCCGCCGTCGACGCCCTCGCCGTGGTCACCGGCCGCACCGACGGCTCCGGCGCCCCGCTGGAGCCGGTGCTGGTCACCCGGCATCTGCGCGGCTCGATGCCGTACCGGTCGATGTTCGAGACGACCATGCGCCCGGCGACCATGCACCGGCTGATGGACGCCCTCGCCGTGCTGCTGGTGCGTCTGCATCTGGCGGGGTTCGCCTGGGGCGACTGCTCGCTGTCGAACACCCTGTTCCGGCGGGACGCGGGAGCCTACGCCGCCTATCTGGTCGACGCAGAGACGGGTGACCTCCACCCCCGGCTCAGCCCCGGGCAGCGGGATTACGACCTGGACCTGGCCCGGGTGAACATCAGCGGCGAGCTGCTGGACCTGGAGGCGTCCGGCGCGCTGCACCCGTCCGTCGACCCGGTCGAGTTCGGCCACGAGATCTGCACCCGCTACCAGGGACTGTGGCAGGAGCTGACCCGCACCTCGGTGTACCCGGCGGGCAAGTACCACTACATCGAGCGCCGGATCCGCCGGCTGAACGACCTCGGTTTCGACGTCGCCGAGATGCAGATCGAGCGCTCCTCCAACGGCGACACGGTCACCTTCGTGCCGAAGGTCGTGGACGCCGGCCACCATCAGCGTCAGTTGCTGCGGCTGACCGGTCTGGACACCGAGGAGAACCAGGCGCGGCGGCTGCTGAGCGACCTGGAGAGCTGGATGGCCACCCAGGACGACTACGCCCCCGGCGATCCCCTAGCGGCCCGGCCGGAGGTTCTGGCCCACCGGTGGGTCCGGGACGTGTTCCGGCCCACCGTGCGCGCGGTTCCGCCCGAAGCGCGCGGTGCCGTGGACCCGGCCGAGATCTACCACCAGCTGCTCGAACACCGCTGGTACCTGTCCGAGCGCGCGCAGCACGACATAGGACTCGGCACCGCCGTCGAGGACTACGTCGCGAACGTCCTGCCCGACGCCCGCGCCCCCCTGGAGCCGGACGGCCCGGAGTGATTCACTCGTGCGGGATCACGGCCACCGGGCATTCGGCGTGGTGCAGCATCCCGTGCGCGACCGAGCCGATCCGGGCGCCGACCGCCGTGCGGCGCGCCCGGCGCCCGACGACCATCAGCTGGGCGCGCCCGACGACCGACAGCAGCACCTGGGCGGCGCTGCCCATCTCGACGTGCTCGGCCACGGGCACCTCGGGGAACCGCTCGCGCCAGGGCTGGAGGGCCTCGGCCAACGCCTGCTTCTCGTACGGTTCGAGACCGCCCGCGTCGTCGAGGAGCTTGAGCGAACCGGGGCTGTAGGCGAAGACGGGCGGCAGGGTCCACGCCCGGACGGCCCGGACGGCCGCGCCGCGGGCCGCCGCCGTCTCGAAGGCGAACCGCAGCGTCGCGGCGCTGTCCTCGGGGCCGCCGTGCTGGCCCACCACGACGTCCCGGCCGGCCGCCTCCGCGGCGGGTGCGGCCCCGGCGCGCACCAGGACGACGGGCCGGGCCGCCTCCGCGACCACCTGCTGGCCGACGGAGCCCAGCAGGAACCCGACGACACGCCCGTGCCCGCGCGAACCGAGCACCAGCATCTCGGCCTCGGCCGCCGTCGCGGCCAGCGCGTGCGCGGCCGCGCCCTCGACCACGTCGGTGGTCACCGTCAGCCCCGGATGCCGCTCGGAGACCGCACGCACCGCCTCCGTCACCCCCTCCGACACCCACCGGTGCTGGGTGTCCCGGTCGGCGGCGGCGAGCGTCTCGGCGTACCGCCAGGCGTGCACCACGCGCAGCGGCAGGTCCCGGCGCACGGCCTCGCGGGCCGCCCAGTCCAGCGCGGCCAGACTCTCCTCGGTACCGTCCACCCCTGCCGTGATCGGGCGTGTCATCCCTGGGCCTCCTCGAGAAAATCCATGAAGTCGCGGAGCCAGTCTTCACCAGGCTGCGGCCATGACCCCGCAATGGGAACAGGTGACCGTCGACGCGGCCGGCCCGGTGGCCATGGGGCACCGGTGTGCCGAGGCGCCGGACCGGGCGTCGGCCGGGGCGAACAGCCGTGGGGGCCGCTCGCGGATCCGGAGGGCGACGAGTTCTGCCTGCTCGGCGAGCCGCGCGGCTGATCACGGCCGGTTCCTGATCCCGGAGCGAACCCGGGCGATCGAACATACGATGGGCTGGAACCGGTGCGGTGGTCCCCACGACACCGTCCCGCGGGATCCGACACTCGGGTGGGGAGAGGCATGGCACAGGCCGCCGACGCTGCGCGGACCGTCATCCTGACCGTGGACGACGACCCGGGGGTCTCCCGCGCCGTCGCGCGCGACCTCCGGCGCCGCTACGGCGAGTCCTACCGGATCGTGCGCGCGGAGTCCGGCGAGTCCGCGCTGGACGCGCTGCGCGAGCTGAAGCTGCGCGGCGACCTGGTGGCGGTGATCCTGGCCGACTACCGCATGCCGCAGATGAACGGCATCGAGTTCCTGGAGCAGGCGCTCGACGTGTACCCGGGGGCGCGGCGGGTGCTGCTGACCGCGTACGCGGACACCAACGCGGCGATCGACGCGATCAACGTGGTCGACCTGGACCACTATCTGCTCAAGCCCTGGGATCCGCCGGAGGAGAAGCTCTATCCGGTGCTGGACGACCTGCTGGACGCCTGGCGCAACAGCGCCTACCGGCCGGTGCCCGCCACCAAGGTCGTGGGCCACCGCTGGTCGGCGCGGTCGTCGGACGTGCGCGAGTTCCTGGCCCGCAATCAGGTGCCGTACCGCTGGTACTCGGTGGAGGAGCCGGAGGGGCAGCGGCTGCTGGCGGCGGCCGGTGAGGACGGCCGGCGGCTGCCGCTGGTGATCACCCCGGACTGCACCGTCCTGGTCGAACCCGAGGCGCCCGAACTGGCCGCGCGGGTGGGCCTGGCCACGAGTCCGGCGGCCGACTTCTACGACCTGGTCGTGATCGGCGGCGGTCCGGCCGGACTGGGTGCCGCCGTGTACGGGGCCTCGGAGGGGCTGCGGACCGTGCTCGTGGAGCGGTCGGCGACCGGTGGCCAGGCCGGGCAGAGTTCGCGGATCGAGAACTACCTGGGCTTCCCCGACGGCGTCTCCGGCGCCCAGCTCACCGACCGGGCGCGGCGGCAGGCGGCCAAGTTCGGCGCCGAACTCCTCACCGCCCGCGAGGTGACGGGACTCGAGGTCAACGGCGCCGCACGGATCGTACGGTTCGCGGACGGCTCGTCGATCGCCGCGCACAGCGTGATCCTCGCGACCGGGGTGCAGTACCGGCAGCTGGAGGCCACCGGCTGCACCGACCTGACCGGCTGCGGGGTGTTCTACGGCTCGGCGCTGACCGAGGCGGCCTCCTGCCAGGGGCACGACGTGTACATCGTCGGCGGCGCCAACTCGGCGGGCCAGGCGGCGATGTACCTGTCCCGGTTCGCCAAGTCGGTGACGCTGCTGGTGCGCGGCGCCGACCTGTCGGCGTCGATGTCGTACTACCTGATCCAGCAGATCAACGACGCCCCGAACATCTCCGTGCGCTGCCGCACGGTGGTCGACGCCGCGCACGGCACCGATCGCCTGGAGCAGCTGACGCTTCGTCATATGGCGTCGGGTGAGACCGAACAGGTCGACGCCCAGTGGATGTTCGTGTTCATCGGTGCGGCCCCGCTGACCGACTGGCTGGGCGAGACGGTGCTGCGCGACGAGCGCGGCTTCATCCTGGCCGGGCCCGACCTGACCGCCGACGGACGGCCGCCCGCCGGCTGGGAGCTGGACCGGCCCCCGTACCACCTGGAGACCAGCATTCCCGGCGTGTTCGTGGCGGGCGACGCGCGCGCCGAGTCCGCCAAGCGTGTCGCGTCCGCCGTAGGAGAGGGAGCCATGGCCGTGATGCTCGTCCACCGGTATCTGGAGCAGTCATGAGCGGGCAGGTCATGCCCTGCAGCCCCAAGGAGATCGGCTCGCTGTTCCTCTTCGAGAAGCTGAGCCCCGAGCAGCTCGGCCGGCTGTGCGCGGCGGGGCGGGTGGAGCTGTTCCAGCCGGGCCCGGTGTACACCGAGGGCGACCCCGCCACCTGCTTCTTCGTGATGATCGAAGGCACGGTCGTGCTGTCCCGGCGGGTGGGCGGTGACGACGTCGAGGTCACCCGGGCCTCGCAGCGCGGGGTGTACGCGGGCGCGATGCAGGCCTATCTCGGCGACCGGGTGCGGCAGGTCTACAACAACTCCATGCGGGTCACGGTGCCGACGCGGTTCTTCGTGCTGCCGGCCGATCTCTTCGCGGACGTGATGCGCGAGTGGTTCCCGATGGCCGTGCACCTGCTGGAGGGCCTGTTCTTCGGTGCGAAGAACACCCAGGCGATGATCGGCCAGCGGGAACGGCTGCTGGCGCTGGGCTCGTTGTCGGCGGGGCTCACGCACGAGCTGAACAACCCCGCCGCGGCCGCGGTGCGGGCCACCGCGACGCTGCGGGAGCGGGTCGCGAAGATGCGGCACAAGCTCGCCCTGATCGCCGAAGGGCGGTTCACCCACGAGGTGCTGGCGAGCCTGGTCGAGATCCAGGAGCGCACCGCGGAGCGGGTGGCGAAGGCGCCGGTGCTCAGCCCGCTGGAGGCCAGCGACCGGGAGGACACGCTCACCGACTGGCTGGAGGACCGCGGCATCGACTACGGCTGGCAGGTGGCGCCCACCTTCGTGCAGGCCGGGCTGGACGTCGACTGGCTGGAGCAGGTCGCGGCGACGGTGGACGAGGAGATCCTGCCCAACGCGGTGGGCTGGCTCAACTACACCATCGAGACCGAGCTGTTGATGAACGAGATCGAGGACTCGACCACCCGCGTCTCGCACCTGGTCGACGCGGCCAAGCAGTACTCGCAGCTGGACCGGGCCCCGTACCGGGAGGTGGACGTGCACGAACTCCTCGACAGCACGCTGCTGATGCTGTCCGGGAAGATCGGGCCGGGCATCGAGGTCGTCAAGGAGTACGACCGCTCGCTCCCGCCGGTCCCCGCCTACCCGGCGGAGCTGAACCAGGTGTGGACGAACCTCGTCGACAACGCCGTCTCGGCCATGAACGGCGCGGGCGGCCAGGGCACGTTGACCGTGCGGACGGGGCTCGACCACGAGCGCCTGCTGGTGGAGTTCCGGGACACCGGGCCCGGCGTCCCGCCGGAGATCAAGGACCGGATCTTCGACCCGTTCTTCACCACCAAGCCGGTCGGCGAGGGCACCGGGCTCGGTCTGGACATCTCCTGGCGGATCGTCGTCAACAAGCACCACGGCAGCCTGCGGGTCGCGTCGGAGCCCGGCGACACCCGCTTCCAGGTGCTGCTGCCCCTGACCGCGGAGACCCCCGACGAGGAGCCGGTATGAACAGCGCCGACGGTATCGATCCGCACGTGCCGCCCAGCGGCCCGGGCTGCGTGGAGTGCGAGGAGGCGGGCGGCTGGTGGTTCCATCTGCGCCGCTGTGCGCAGTGCGGGCACATCGGCTGCTGCGACGACTCCCCCGCGAAGCACGCCACCGCCCACTACCGGGCGACCGGACACCCGGTGATCCGCAGCTTCGAGCCGGGCGAGGGCTGGTTCTGGAACTACGTCACCGCCGAGACGTACGCCTCCGGTCCCGAACTCGCCGCTCCCGCCAGCCACCCCGCCGACCAGCCGGTCCCGGGCCCGGCGGGCCGGGTGCCGGAGGACTGGGCCCGCACACTGCGCTGAGTCCGGACGGGCCGCGGGACCGGTGAGGGCGTGCCCGTGCCGAGGCCCTGCCGGCACGCGACGACGGGAAGTGCAGCGGGCGCGCGTCGGCGATGCCGAGGTCCGTCGGGCGTGAGGTGGCGGGGGTACCGGGACCCGGCGGCCCGCAAGGGCGGGAAGTGCAGCGGGCGCGCGCCCGCGATGCCGAGATCCGTCGGGCGTGAAGGTGCCGAGACCCGGCGGCCCCGCGAGGGTGGGGAAGCCCGGCGGCCCCGCGAGGGTGGGGAGGCGCGGCGGGTGCGCGTCGGCGATGCCGAGGCGGCGGGCGTGGGGGTGCGGTCGTGGCAGGGTGCGGGGGTTCGGTCGTGGCAGGGGTGCGGGGGTGCGGTCGGCGCGCGAACGTGGGGGCGCGGTGCCGGGGCGCAGGTCGCGGGGGCGTGCTCGGTGCCGCGTGACAGGATGGGGCCGTGTCGCAGACCGCCTTCACCACAACGCCGTTGATCGGCCGGAACGAGGAACTGGCCCGGCTCATGGGCGTGCTGGAGCGTGCCCGGAGCGGCGCGGCGGGTGCCGTGCTGCTCGCCGGGGACGCCGGGGTCGGCAAGACGCGGCTCCTCGACGAGGTCGCCGGGCGGGCGGCGCGGGCCGGCACGACCGTGGTCACCGGGCACTGCGTGGACCTCGGGGACGTCGGCCTGCCGTACCTGCCGTTCACGGAGATCCTCGGCGTCCTCGCCGCCGACGAGCGGTTCACGGCCGTCCTGGCCGCGCATCCTGCGGTGCACCGGCTGCTGGGCTCCGGCCCGGACCCGGCCGGCGGCCCGGACGGACGGCTCCGGCTCTTCGAGGACGTCGCCGGGCTGCTGGCCGACCTGGCCGCCGTGGCCCCGCTGCTGCTCGTCCTGGAGGACCTGCACTGGGCCGACCAGTCCTCCCGTGACCTGCTGCGCTTCCTGTTCAGCCGGGGCGTGCTGCACCGGCCGGGCGGCGGCCCCGACCGGCGGCTCGCGGTCCTCGCCTCCTACCGCGCCGACGATCTGCACCGCCGCCACCCGCTGCGGCCCCTGCTCGCCGAGCTGGTCCGGCTGCCGGGCGTGGAGCGCCTGGAGCTGCGGCCGCTGCCGGATCCGGAGGTCGCGCGGCTGGTGCGGGCCCTGGAGGACCGGCCGCTGCCCGACGCCGTCGTGCACGGCATCGTCGCCCGCGCGGAGGGCAACGCGTTCTACGCGCAGGAGCTGTTCGCGGCGGCCGAGGGCGGTTCCCCCTGCACGAACGGCGCCGGGAACGGCGCGGTGGACGCCGACGGGGTGCCCAGCGGCCTCGCCGACCTGCTGCTCATCCGGGTCGAGCAGCTGTCCGAGACCGCCCAGCAGGTGCTGCGGACCGCCGCCGTGGCCGGGCGGCGCGTGGAGCACGCGCTGCTGCGCGAGGCGGCCGGGCTGCCGGAGGACACGCTGGAGGCGGCCCTGCGGGCGGCCGTCGGCCACCAGTTGCTCCTCGCCCGGGACGACGGCACCTACGCCTTCCGGCACGCTCTGACCCGCGAGGCGGTCTACGCCGACCTGCTGCCCGGCGAGCGGTCCCGGCTGCACGGCGCCTACGCCCGGCTGCTCGCGGCCCGCGGTCGGACCCCGGAGACCGCGGCGGAACGCGCCCACCACTCCCGGGAGAGCCACGACCTGCCGGAGGCGCTCGCGGCCTGTCTGGAGGCGGCCGACCACGCCCGGCGGCTGGGCGCACCCGCCGAGGAGCTGCGGCATCTGGAGGCCGCCCTGGACCTGTGGGCGTCGGTGCCGGCGTCCGACCGGCCCGCCGGGCAGGAGCTGGACCGGATCACGCTCACCCTGCGCGCCTCGGCCGCCGCGGCCCACGCCGGCGAGTTCCACCGCGCCGTCTCGCTGACCCGGGCGGCGCTCGCCGGGGTCGGCCAGGACGCCGACGACGAGCTGGCCGCCCGGGTCCGGTACACGCTGGCCGGGAACCTGCTGACCGTGGACAGCCTGGCCGCCGCGTTCCGCTACAGCAGCGAGGCGCTGGCGATGATCCCCGCCGAACCGCCGTCGCGGACCTGGGTGTGGGCGGCGGCCACCCATGCCTCGGCCGCCCGGCAGGTCGGCGAGGAGGCCACCGCGCTGCGCGTCGGCCGGCAGGCCCTGCGGGCGGCGGAGCAGCTGGGCATGACCGCCGCCCGGGCCGACCTGCTGGTCTCCCTGGCGAACGCCGAGGGCGGCGGCCGGCGCTCCCGGGAGGGCCAGGAGCGGCTGCGGCAGGCCCGGGACCTGGCCCGCACCGCCGGGAACGCCCCGGTGGAGCTGCGCGCCCTGTTCAGCCTGGCGATGGGCGCCTTCGAAGCCGGTGACCTGCCCGCGTGCCTGCCCGTGCTGACCGACGGCCTCGACCGGGCCCGCCGGGCCGGGCTGCTGTCCTCGGCGTATCCGCTGGAGATGCGCTACCTCCAGCTGCTGGCGCTGTACACGCTGGGCCGTTGGGACGAGTGCCTGCGGGTAGCGGCCGAAGCGGCCCCCGCCCTGCCCGCGGCGGGCGGCGCCTTCGCCACCAGCCCCGCCCTGTACGTGGCACTGGCCCGCGGCGACGAGAGCGCCGCCGACCGGGCCCGTGCGCTGCTCAAGGGCCCGTTCGACTGGATGGGCGCGCTGGTCGCGGGGATCGTGCTCACCGACGACGCCGCGCGTCGCGGAGACGTGGAGGAGGCCGTGGCGCGGATGCGGGAGGCGGTCGCGGCGCTCGGTGACGGTACGGCGCGCCGGCCGGGTGTGACGGTCCGGCTGGCCGCGCTCTGTCTCGCGGCGGTCGCCGACCGGGCGGTGGAGTCGCGGCGTGCGGGCGACGCCGGCGGCGACCCGGCCCGCTGGGCGGACACGGCGACCGAGCTGGTGGAGCTGGCGCGGGCCACGGCCGGCCGGGACCACGAGGGCAGGGCGCAGGGTCCGGAGGGCCAGGCATGGCTGGCCCGTGCCGAGGCGGAGTGGGCGACGGTCGTGTCGGGGCCCGATCCGGCGGCCTGGGAGAAGGCGGTCGTCGCGTTCGAGCACGGCGACGCCTACGAGCAGGCGCGCTGCCGGCTGCGCTGGGCGTGGGCGCTGCTGGCCGTGGAGCGGCGGGCGGAGGCGGCGGAGCAGGCGCGGCGGGCCCGCGAGACGGCGGCCGCACTCGGCGCGGCACCGCTGCTGGAGCGGATCGACACACTGACCCGCAGGAGCCGGCTCGGGGCCGGCGCGGACGGGGGTGACGCCGCGCCGCTGACCGCGCGGGAGCGGGACGTGCTGCGGCTCCTCGCCCTGGGCCGCAGCAACCGGCAGATCGGTGAGGAGCTGTTCATCACCGGCAAGACGGCGAGCGTGCACGTCTCCAACATCCTCGCCAAGCTGGGCGCCGCGAGCCGCACGGAGGCGGTCGCGGTCGCCCATCGCCGCGGTCTGATCGCACCGCAGCCCGCCGCGCCCGTGTGACGGCGCCGGGAAGGCCCGACGGCCCGGCCGGTGCCGGTCCGCGGCTCCACCGGTCCGCGCACGTGTGCCGCGTTTGGGCACGCACAGCACGCCGCCGGCTCCCCGCGGTGTGACCGCGCCGGGTGCGGGCCTCGACCGTGACGGTGCCGGTCCGGCTCGCCCGGACGGCGATCGCCCGGACGGCGGTCGGCCGGTCGGCGATCGCCCGGACGGACGGTCACAGGACTAGAGGGGCGGTCGGCGGGCACGCAGACAGACGGGACAGCTGTGGCAGCGCTCGCTCCCCGCGGCGCCGCCACAGCCGAACCGACCACTGAGGAGCGGTGGGCGCATGACGGGACCGGATGACGCCGTGGACCCCGGCTTCGCGGGTGCTGTCCTGGACAGCGTCGGCGCGGGCGTCTTCACCATGGACGCGGACGGGCTCATCACGTACGTCAATCCGTGGGCGGAACGGCTGCTGGCGCGGGCGGCGGCGGAGATGCTGGGGTGCGACGGGCACGACCTCCTGCACCGTCGTCCCGACGGCGGGACGGTCCCACGGGAGCAGTGCCTGATGCAGGCGCCGTTGCTGGGCAGCCGGGACGCCGAGGAGGGCAGCGAGGAGTACTTCCTGCGGGGCGACGGCACCACCCTGCCGATCATCTGGTCGACGACACCCCTCGTGCTGGGCGGGCAGAAGAGCGGGCTGGTGGTCGTCTTCAGCGACTTCAGCCTCCATCGTGACGCCGAGGAACGGGCCGCCGCCCACACGGCCGCCCTCGAAGCGCTGACCGGCCGGCTGAACCTGCTCGCGGACATCTCATCGGTGCTGATGTCGAGCATGGACGTCGCCACCACGGCGCGTCGGCTGCTTCCCCTGCTGGTTCCGGCCATCGGGGACTGGGCCGCGGTCGACCTGGTCGACGCGCGGTCCGCCGTACTGGAGCGCGTAGCGGTGCGCCTCGCCGGCCCCCCGCACCGGGCGGAGCACCTGGAGGGCCCGCTGCCGCCGCCCGCGGGCGCGTATCCGCCTGGAGGCGCGTCCGGTGACCGGCCGGTCCTGCTGAGAGCCGCAGATCTGCGGGATCCGAGCGCGCCCTTCGCCGCCACGCACCGGATCCTGTTCGACACGCTCGGCGGCCGGCACGCCGCGGTGGTCCCGGTCCGTTCCCGTCACCGCGACTACGGAACGCTGACCGTGGGCCGGCGCGCGGACGCCCCCGGCCTCGCCGAACCCGAGGTCCGGCTGCTGGCGGACATCGGCCGGCGCCTGGCCCTCGTACTGGACAACACGCGGCTCTACGACGAGCAGCGCAACGTCGCCGAGACCATGCAGCGCCAGCTGCTGGCACCGCTGCCCCAGGTCGACCACCTGCGGATGACCGCGCGCTACCTGCCCGCGCAGAGCGCCATGGAGATCGGCGGCGACTGGTACGACGCCTTCCTGCTCCCCGACGGCGTCATGGCCCTGGTCATCGGCGATGTGGTGGGCCACGATCTGCAGGCCGCGGTGCACATGGCGGAGGTCCGCAACATGCTGCGCGCGCTGGCCTGGACCCATGTGGAACCGCCCAGCATGATCATGCGCCGGCTGGACGAGGCGGTGACCCACACCAGCGACGCGCCCATGGCCACACTGGTCTTCGCCCGTGTCGAAGGCCCCGACGGGGGCCCTTGGCGGCTGCACTGGGTCAACGCCGGCCACCCACCGCCGCTCCTCGTCACAGCCGACGGGGACACCCGCTTCCTGACCAGCGGGCACGGACCGCTGATCGGTATGAGCGCCACCCTCCACCTGGGGCTGAGCTGGCCGGACGCCTCCGAGGAGCTGCCCGCCGAAGCCACCCTGCTCTTCTACACCGACGGCCTCGTCGAAAGCAGGGACCGCCCCATCGACGCGGGCATGGACAAGCTCCGCCACCACGCCTCCGCCCTCGTCCGGAGCCTTTCCGGGCAGAGCGTGGACGTCTTCTGCGACGAGCTGCTGCGACGCCTCATGCCCTCCGGCGACGACACCGCCCTGCTCGCCCTGCGCCTGCCGACGGCCGGCGCCGGTGCGCCCGGCGACGAGAGGCCGCCACCGCCCCCGCAGACCTCCCGCAGCCCCGCCGCTCCGGACAGGGCCGCGCCCGGCTCGCTGGAGGAACAGGCCCCGGTGAAGGACCCCACACGGCGATCGCCGGGCGCCGGGGGCCCGGAGTGGCCCGGCCTGTAGGCGGACATGCGGATGCCCCGCGCGGGGCGGGGCATCCGGTGGTGCTGGTGTGCGCTGCCGTCCGTCAGTGACGGGCCTGCGGCGTGTTGGCGGCGGTCACGTTGACCGCGGCCCACGACCTGTTGACCGTCTTGTACTCGGTGCTGTTCGCGCCGTACAGGTCCTTGGCCGCCTTCAGGGTCGCGATGCGCGCCTGGTGGAAGTCGGTCGTGGAGACCATGTAGCGGGTGAGCGCACGGTAGTAGATGGCGGTCGCCTTGGTGCGGCCGATGCCCTTGACCGTGAGGTTGTGGTACGTCGGCGAGTTGTAGGTGACGGTGCCGATCTTCTTCTTGCCGCTGCCCTCCGCGAGGAGGTAGTAGGCGTGCGAGGAGACACCGGAACCGGCGTGCACCTCGGTGTAGTAGGTGTCCGGCTTCCAGTAGTCGATCGTGCCCTCGAGCTTGTCGAGGGACGGGTGGTCGAGGCGGCGCAGGAACTTCTGCGCGAGGCCCAGCTTCTCACCGACCAGGTAGTCCGGCGTGTCCTTCGTGTTCTTGGCGTAGAACTCGACGTTGGAGCCGAAGATGTCGGCGAGCGACTCGTTGAGCGAGCCGGGCTCGCCGTACTGGTTGCCCTCCGAGTCGACGATGGTCGGCTGGAGGTTGGCGGTCGCCTCCACCACGCCGTGGGTCAGCTCGTGACCGGTGACGTCGAGGACCACGAGCGGCTTCTTGAACATCTGGCCGTCGCCGTCGCCGTACAGCATGCAGTTGCAGGTCGGGTCCCAGAAGGCGTTGGCGACCTTCTTGCCCCAGTGGACCATCGCCTGGGCGGGCTTGCTGTTGTTGGCGATGCCCTTGCGCTTGAACGTGGACTTGTAGAAGTCCAGCGTCTTGGTGATGCCGTACTGGGCGTCGGCAGCGGCGCTGACCCGGCTGGTGGTCTTGTTGTTGCCCCACACGTTGGTCGTGTTGGTGAGCTTCGCACCGGCGCTGAACTTCTCCGTGTACGAGCCCTTGGCGTCCCGCGTCTCGGTGCCGTACCGGCTCGGGTCCTTGAGCTGGTAGTGGCCGCGCGAGGTCGCGGTGGTGGTGAGGCTGACGTTGCCCACGAAGAGGGTCTTGCCGGTGCCCCTGGCGGACGTCGGGTAGTGCGTGACGCCGGACAGGCCGGAGCCGGTCAGGCCGGACGCGGCGGAGCCGGACTCGATGCCGGTGGCCGGGTCGGCGGTCTCGCCGCGCTCGCGCAGGGTGTCGAGCAGCTTGGGCGACAGGAACTCGTCCCGGTCGGGCGTGTTGCTGCGCACCTTGCCGGTCACCGCGTCGACGACGACCGTGCGGGAGCTGTCCTGGCCGGTGACGGTGACCTGGTAGGCGAGGGCGGAGGCGCCGCTGCGGGCGTCCACCACGAGCTGGGCGCTGCCCGCGTCGCCCTTGGCGGCCTTGGCTGCCTTGGCGGCGGCCTGGTCCGCGGTCAGCTCGGCCTTGGCGGCGGCCGGCTTGACGGCGTGGTCGGCCGCACGGGTCACGCCCGTGTAGGCCAGGGTGCGGTCGAGGTGGACGACGAGGTCGCCACCGAGCACCGGCATGTCGTTGTGGGTGCGGACGAAGCGAACGTGCCGGGCGCCCTCGGGGTCGATCATGACGTCCTGGGCGTGCAGTGCATCGCCCTTCGAGACGCCGGTCGCCGAGGCGTGCGCGAAGGCCGCGGTGTTCGCCGCCTCCACCACCGCCGCGGCGTTCGTGGCGGCGGAGGCGGAGGTCCGCTCCACCTCCTCGGAGGGACCCGCGAAGGCCGTACCGGCCAGGCCCGTGGCAGCCGTCGCCACCGCGACGGCGACCGCCACGGTGCGTATGTGCGGTCTACGCAATCTGATCAGGGTTCCTTCGTTCGAAGGCGGCTGGGGTCACCAACCGTCTTGAGGCATGGCGCAGTTGGGCGCCAAGGGGGCTGTTCTGGCCCCGAGGGGTAACCCTTGCGGATCAGTCATGGGCACGTAAAGCCGGAATGATCCATTTCGCGAACTTCTATGACAATCCTTTACGAATGGGAGCCACGGAGTGATCGCGAGATGACCCGCTGTGTGTCGGCTGTGGAGACGTCACCTCCATCCCCTAGGTTCCCTGGACGGAATGTGACCGAAATCGCATCAGAAGCCGACCCGACAGGAGTGATAGGCGATGGTCCCAACAACGGTGGTGCGGGGAGCGGTACTCGGAGCGGTGGCACTGTCGCTCCTCGCGGTCCCCGCGCAGGCCGCGACGCCGCAACCGGACGCCCCGGCTGCGCCGTCGGACGCCCCGGCGGCGCCCTCGGCGCCCGGCGCCGCGGCGGCAGACCGAGCGCCCGACACGGGGACGGCACTCCCGGCGCCCGACACGGGGACGGCGCTCCCGGCGCCCGACACGGCGGGTCTGGCCGCGGTGTTGCGGTCGGTGGTGGCTCAGGGCGCACCTGGGGCGATGGCCCGGATCGAGGACCACGGCCGGACATACCGGGCCGCACAGGGCGTTGCCGACCGCGGCACGCAGCGGGCCATCTCCACGGACGACCGGTTCCGGGTCGGCAGCATCACCAAGACCTTTTCGGCCGTGGTGCTGCTTCAGCTCGTGAACGAACAGCGGCTCGCGCTCGACGAGCCGGTCAACCGGTACCTGCCGGGTCTGCTGCCGGACGACCGGATCACGGTCCGTCAGGTGCTGAGCCACCGCAGCGGCCTGTACGACTACACGAACGACATGTTCGCCGACAGCGTCGCCGGCTTCGAGGCGGTCCGGAAGAAGGTCTTCACCTACCGGCAACTGGTCGCTCTCTCCCTGCGGAAGCCCCCCACCAACGCACCCGGCGCCGCCTACTCCTACTCCAACACCAACTTCGTCGTGGCCGGACTGCTCATCGAGAAGCTGACCGGGCAGCCCGTCCAGACCGCTTACCGGAACCGCATCATCGAACCGCTGGGACTGGACGACACGTTCTACGTCCATCCGGACACCGCGATTCCGGGCCGGTACGCGCGTGGGTACCTGACCCCGGACACGGCCGGTGCCCCGCTCGTCGACGCGACGACGCAGACCGTGTCCTGGGCGCAGAGCGCGGGGGCCGTCATCTCCAGCGCGCGGGACCTCGACGTCTTCTACAGCGCCCTGCTCGGAGGGAAGCTGCTGCCGGCGGCGCGGCTCGCGGAGATGGAGCGGTTCACCAAGGTCGACGCCACGACGGCGTACGGGCTCGGGCTGCGGCGGCGCGACCTGTCCTGCGGGATGTCGGTGTACGGGCACACGGGGGCGGTGCAGGGCTATTACTCGTACGCGTTCACCACGAAGGACGGCGGGCGGAGCGTCACGGCCGTGGCCAACACGTCGAACAACGGGAAGGTGCTGAGTGCGTTGGCGGGGACGTTGGAGTCGGCGTTCTGCGGCAAGCCGAAGAGTGGGGCGCCGAAGGCGGGGACGGAGTAGGGGGGTCACGGTCCGTCGCCGGGTGCGGGGGCGTGGGGGGGGGCCGGTCGCGCAGTTCCCCGCGCCCCTTGAGTCGGACCACGGGAACTCGACTGCGAACGGCCGGCGATGTACGACCGGTCACTGACGTCCGTCGCCGGGTGCGGGGGCGTGGGGGGGGCCGGTCGCGCCGTTCCCCGCGCCACTTCAGGGCGGGATGCGGGAACTCGGCTGCGAACGGCCGGCGATGTACGACCGGTCACTGACGTCCGTCGCCGGGTGCGGGGGCGGTCTCGCGGTTTCCCGCGCCCCCTTTCGGGGCGGGATGCGGGAACTCGGCTGTGGATGTGCGGCGTTGTGTGGGTGACGAGTGTGGACGCCGGGTGGTGGGGATGGGTGAGCTGGTGCCCGGGGGGAATGCGGTCCTCCCGGACGGGGCCGTGCGGCTGCGTGTGGCCGGTGCCTTCGATGTGTCCGCCCTGGTGACCGGGGGCGACGGAAAGGTCGGCGGGGACGCCGACTTCGTGTTCTACAACCAGCCCGACGCGCCCGGGGTCCGGTTGCGCGGTGACACCCTGACCGTCGATCCGGCCCGGCTGCGCCGCGGCGCGTGCCGGGTCACCGTCGTGGTGAGCGCGGCCGAGCCCGGCACCCCGCTCGGCCGGCTGCCGGCACCCCGGCTCGACGTCACCGACGGAGCCGGACGTGCCGTGGCCGGCTTCGCGCCACCCCGGCCGGGCGCCGAGACCGTCCTGCTGCTCGCCGAGCTGTACCTCCGCCCGGGCATCGGCTGGAAGCTGCGGGCGATCGGGCAGGGGTACGCCGACGGACTGGCCGGACTCGCCCGGGACTTCGGTGTGGACGTGTCCGACGACGGCGAGCGGACCGCTACGGCGACACCCCGACACTCCCCCAGTTCCTCCGGTGCCTCACCAGCCGACCGGAACCTGTCTGGCGGAGCATCACCGGCCGACGGCCTCCCCCGCGGGGCCACACCGGCTGACAACAGCTTCACCCGCGGGACCTCACAGGCTGACGCCGGCTTCCGCCGCAGGGCCTCACCGGCCGACCGGAACCTCTCTGGCGGAGCCTCACCAGCCGACGGCCTCCCCCGCGGGGCCTCACCGGCCGACCGGAACCTCCGTCGCGGGGTCTCACCGGTCGACGACGGCTTCATCCGGGTCGTCAACGCCGCCCGTGCCGAAGTCGGTTCACTTCCCGTCGTACCCGACCCCCGCCTGGTCTCCGCCGCGCGGGCGCACGCCCGGGCCATGGCGGGCGCGGGCCGGCTCGGCGCGGAGGGGCCGGACGGCGTGTCCGTGCACCAGCGGATAT
This sequence comes from Streptomyces musisoli, assembly GCF_016741855.1. Taxonomy (GTDB): domain Bacteria; phylum Actinomycetota; class Actinomycetes; order Streptomycetales; family Streptomycetaceae; genus Streptomyces; species Streptomyces musisoli. Next base: position 45,402 of record NZ_JAERRH010000016.1, read on the forward strand.
CGGCGGCCGGATACACGTACCTCGCCGTCGGCGAACACCTCGTCTCCGGCCCGCGCACCCCGACCGGGTTCGTGGAGTACTGCCTCGGTACCGAGCGGACCCGCCGCACCCTGCTCGACCCCGCCTTCCGGCATGCCGCCCTGGCCCACGCCGACGCCGGCGACCGGTTCTGGACCGCGCTGTGGGCCTCTCCCCTGACGCCGGCCGGCCTGACGCGTACGGCCGCCGAGGTCCTCGCCCTCACCAACACCGAGCGCGGCCGGGCCGGCTTGCCCCCGCTGGCCGCGGACCCGCTGCTGACCGCCGCCGCGCAGGCGCACAGCGCGGACATGGTGGCCCGGGACTTCTACGCGCACACCGCTCCCGACGGCAGCGAGCCCTGGGACCGGGCCGCCGCCGCGGGGGCCCGGCGGCGCACGATCGGCGAGAACATCGCGTGCGGCCAGCGCTCCGCCGCGGAGGTCGTGACGGACTGGATGAACAGTCCCGGTCACCGCGCCAACATCCTCAAGCGGGACTTCACGCACCTCGGCGTCGGGTTCGCGGGCGGCGGCCGGGCGGGCACGTACTGGACGCAGCTGTTCGGTGGCTGAACCGGTACCGACCGTGATCTTGGCGGAATGCCATCCTCCGGGACACCATGCCCCGCATGAAGGGTGATCTCTTTTCCAGTCAGCACGTGGTGCAGCCGGCCGTGCAGCCGGGCATGTCCGTGGAGAACGCCAAGTGCATCCGCTACACGGTCGACGGCGAGATGCACGCCCGGCAGGGCGCGATGGTCGCCTACCGCGGCAACCTCCAGTTCGAGCGCAAGGGGCAGGGCGTCGGCGGCATGCTCAAGCGTGCGGTCACGGGTGAGGGGCTGCCCCTCATGGCGGTACGCGGGCGGGGCGAGGCGTGGTTCGCGCACGAGGCGCAGAACTGCTTCGTCGTCGATGTCGAGCCCGGCGACCAGTTCACCGTCAACGGCCGCAACGTCCTGTGTTTCGACGCCTCGTTGTCGTACGAGATAAAAACGGTGAAGGGGTCGGGCATCGCCGGCGGTGGCCTGTTCAACAGCGTGTTCAGCGGGCAGGGCCGGCTCGGCCTGGTCTGCGAGGGCAACCCGCTGGTCATCCCCGTGTCCGCGCAGGCACCGGTGTACGTCGACACGGACGCGGTGGTGGGCTGGACCGCACACCTCCAGACCTCGCTGCACCGGTCGCAGTCCATCGGTTCGATGCTGCGCGGCGGTTCCGGCGAAGCCGTCCAGCTGATGCTCCAGGGAGAGGGCTTCGTCGTGGTGCGGCCGAGCGAGCTGACACCCCAGAAGCCCCAGCAGCACTGAACCATCAGCGACACCGAACCTTCAGCAGCACTGAACCATCAGCGGCACCGAACCTTCAGCAGCACTGAACCTTAAGCAGCACTGAACCTTCACATGTGATCCGTACCCCAGGGCAACCCCCGCGGTCGTACCGGCGTCTTGATCGACAACAGACCGGGCCCCGGCCCCTCAGGGCCGGGGCATATTTTCGAGATGCTATACACGGCATGTATACACTCCGTGTATAGAAGGGTACGCATGTACGGCAAGGCTTCCGCCCCGGAGTACCAGGGCGCCCTCACCACCCTGTCCGTGAACTCCTCGCTGGTCGACGTGCTGGCCGAGGGCACCGAGCGGCTGCGCGAGGCCGAGCGCGCCGGGCGACCCGGCGAGGCGGCGCGCTGCGGGCTCGCCGTCGCCGAGGCGCACCGACGGCTCGGCCACGTACAGGACGCCGACCGCGCCTGGAAGGCGAGTTACCGCGCCGCCCGCGAGGCCGGCGACACCGCCGCGATGGCCTGGGCGCTCTGGAGCGGCGGCACGCTGGCCCGGCAGCGCGGGGCGTTCCCGCTGGCCTGGCGGCTGCTGGGACTCGCGGCCGAACTCGGCGAGCGCGGCGGGGACGTCGTCGTCCGCGGCTACTCGCTGGCCGGTCTCGCGGAGACCGGCCGGATCCAGGGCGACTACGCGGCGGTCGGCCGGCTGCACGAGCAGCTGCTGGCCGAGGCACGCAGACGGGGCGAGGCCCGGCACACGGTGTGGGCGCTGGAGGGCATCGCCCAGATGCACCGCAACACGGGCGACCACGACAAGGCCTACGCCCTGTTCGAGGAGGCGGCGGAGATAGCCGGCCGCGCCGACGACCGGCGCGGGCACGCCTGGGCGCTGCGCGGACTCGCGGACGTCCTCTCGGTGCGCGACGGCGCCACCGGGCGGGCGCTGGAGCTGCTGGCCGAGGCGGAGGCGACCTGCCGGGAGATGAACCTCTCCAGCGCCCTCGCCTACAACCACAAGATGCAGGGCAACGTCCTGTACCGCGCGGGCCGTTACGCCGAGGCCCGCGACCGGTACGAGCTGGCCCTCACGGAGTTCCGGACGATGAGCGAACCGCGCGGCGAGGCGCTGTCCCGGCTGGGCCTGGCCAAGTCCCTCGCCCGGCTGGGCCGCGACCGCGCCGAGACCGCGGCCGAACTCGCCGGTCTGGCACGCACACTGGAGCGCAGCGGGCTGCGGCACGCGACGGAGATGGTGGCCCGGGCCCAGCGGGAGTTCGGCCTCGACGCGGAGGTCGTACGGTGACGGCGCTCACCTCGCCGGTGCGGGAGTCCGCCCCGCAGGTCCTCGACCGGTGCCGGGAGCTGGTGCGGCCCCGGCTGCGCGAGGCGGTGGAGCGGCTGCACCCGTGGGTGGCCGAGATGGCCGCGTACTCCTTCGGCTGGTGCGAGGTCGGCGGCGCGCCCGCGGACGCGCCGGGCGGCAAGGGGGTGCGGCAGGCGCTCGCCGTGCTCGGCGCCGAGGCCTCCGGTGCCGACGGGGCGGCCGGTGTCCCGGCGGCGGTCGCGGTGGAGCTGGTGCACGCCTTCTCGCTGCTGCACGACGACATCATGGACGGCGACGCGACCCGGCGCCGCCGCCCCGCCGTGTGGCGGGCGTACGGCACCGGGCCGGCCGTCCTGGCCGGGGACGCCCTGTTCGCGCTGGCGGTGGAAACGCTCGCCGCCGCGCCCGAGGGTCCCGGCGCGGTGCGGCTGCTCTCCTCCGCCCTCGCCGATCTGGTGCGCGGCCAGGCCGACGACCTGCTGTTCACCACCCGGCCCTGGACCGGTCCCGACCGGGTGACACCGCGGGAGTACCGGGCGATGGCGGAGGGCAAGACGGGCGCGCTGCTGGGCTGTGCCGTCGCGCTGGGTGCCACGCTCGGCGGGGCACCGCGCGAGACGGTCGACGCGCTGGACCGGGCCGGGCGGCACCTCGGGGTCGCCTTCCAGCTGGTCGACGACGTGCTCGGCATCTGGGGCGACCCGGCCGTCACCGGCAAGCCCGTGGGCGGCGATCTGCGGGAGCGCAAGAAGACGTTCCCGGTGCTGGCCGCGCTCGGCTCCCCGGCGGCCCGTCAGCTGCCCGCACTGCTCGGCTCCGCGGAGCACGCGGAGGAGGCCGCCGCGCTGATCGAGGCGGCGGGCGGCCGTGCGGCGGCGCTGGCCGAGGCCCGCAGCCGGACGGTCGCCGCGCGCCGGCTGCTCGGCACCGCACCGCTGGCCGCCGGAGCCGCCGGCGAGCTGAGCCGGTTGCTCGACCATCTGGTGGGCCGCGCGCTGTAGCGTCGATCCATGATCCGGAACGGCGTTGACCTCCACCCTCCCGGCAGGCCAAGGTGCGAGCGGCGCGGTTCCCGTCCGCGCCGGGAGGGGGAAACGCCTTGATCGGCATCTCGGACATCGAAGCCGCCGCACGGCGGATCGCCGAGCACGTCGTACGGACACCGACCGTGCCGAGCCCCGGCCTCGGAGCGCTGCTCGGCGTCCCGGTCACCGCCAAGCTCGAACTGCTCCAGCGCACCGGCTCGTTCAAGGCGCGCGGGGCCACGGCGAAACTGCTGTCGCTGAGCGAGGCCGAGCGGGCGGCGGGCGTGGTCGCGGTCAGCGGCGGCAACCACGGGATCGCGCTCGCGGTGATGGCGGCGGCCCTCGACGTGAAGGCCACCGTCGTCATGCCGCGCACCGCGCCCGCGCGCTCCGTCGCGCTCGCCGAGGACGCCGGTGCCTCGGTGCGGCTGACCGACGGCATGGACAGCGCCTTCCGGCTCGTGACGCGGTTGCGGGACGAGGGCCTGACCCTGGTCCACCCCTTCGACGACCCGGTCGTGATCGCCGGACAGGGCACCGTGGGGCTGGAGTTGGCCGAGGACGCCGGGGAGCTGACGGACGTCGTCGTCAGTGTCGGCGGCGGCGGCCTGATCGCCGGCGTCGCGGCGGCCCTGCGCGCCCGCCGCCCGGGGGTGCGCGTGTGGGGGGTGGAGACCGAGGGCGCGGAGGCGATGTCCGGCGCGCTGAGGGCCGGCGGCCCGGTCCCGGTGCCGCTGTCCTCACTCGTCACCACCCTGAGCGCCCCCTCCGTGTCGCAGCTGACGTACGACCACGTGTCCGCGCTCGTCGAGGAGGTCCTGGTGGTCCCGGACCGGGACGCGGTCCAGGGCTGCCTGGACCTCGCCGACCACGCCAAGGTGTGGGCCGAGCCGGCCGCCGGCTGTCTGCTGCCGGCGGCCCGGCAGGTGGCGGCACGGGCCGGTGAGGGCGCCCGGATCGGGCTCGTGGTGTGCGGAGGCAATACGACACCTTCGGAACTCAACGGCTGGGCCGACCGCTTCGGGCTGCTGTGAGCCACGGCGGGCATCCCGAAATCGCAAGCTCCTTCGAACGTTTGAATAAAAGGCAAGAACGGGCTTGAATCTGGGATTCTTTGAACGCTCCCCCGCGGGCCCCGCGTACCTCTGGGAAAGTCGAGGCAGGGGTTTCAGCGAGGGATGACCATGGTCAAGGCGCACGTCTCCGCACACGAGTTGGTCGCCGGACGGTACCGGCTCCTGGAGGTCTTCTCCCGCGAGACGAACCGTCTGTGGTGGTACGCGGAGGACGTGGTGGCGCAGCGGCCCCGTCTGGTGGCGCAGACCGCCCTGCCGGAGCCCACCGCCGAGGACACCGCGCACCGCGCCACGGCGCGGGTCGTCCGCACGTCCGAGACCATGCGGTCGCTGCGCCCGGGTCAGGTCGCCGTGGTCGTCGACGCGGCGGTGGAGGCGGGCACCCTGTGGACGGTGACCGAGTGGATCGAGGCCACACCCCTCGGTGAACTCCTGGCACGGGACGGCTCGTTCGGTCCGGGCCGGGCGGCCCGGCTCGGCCTGGAGCTGCTGGACGTGCTCCAGGCAGCGCACGACGAGGGCATCACGCACGGCGAACTGAGCCCCGGCCAGGTCTTCGTACGGGACGACGGCCCGGTCGTCGTCACGGGATTCGGGCTGGCGGGCGCGACACTCGTGCCGCGGCTCACGGCACCGTCGTACGCCTCACCGGAGCAGGCCCGCGACGAGCGCATCGGTCCGGCCGCCGATCTGTGGGCGCTGGGCGCGCTGCTCTACACGATGGTCGAGGGCCGGCCGCCGTTCCGGGACCGCGGCCGTCCCGAGGCCACGCTGAAGGCGGTGGACCGGCTGCCGCTGCGGACTCCGCTGCGCGCCGGCCCGCTCGCTCAGGCCGTGCAGGGACTGCTGCGCAAGGACCCGCGGGAACGGCTGACCCGGCCGGTGGTCCGCGAGGCGCTGACCCGGGCGCTGAACGAGGACACCGACGCGGACCGGCGGCCGGATGCCGGACCCCGGCTGCGCGGCGCGAGCGCGGGCGTGCGCCGTGCCGTGCCGATGAGGAGCAAACGGGTCATGGCCGCCGGCACCGCGCTGGCCGTGGTCACCGTGGCCGCCGCGGTGCTGGCCGCGACCGGCGCGCTGTCCGGCACGGACCCGGCGGACACGGACACGGCCGGGGCCTCGCCGCGGGCCACCGCGCCGGCCGCCCCCACCGGCCGGCACACCGGCGGCACCGCGCCCACCCCGGCCCCGACCGCCTCGTCCTCCCCCGGCCTGCCGGCCGGTTACCACCGGTACAACGCCCCCGAGGGGTTCTCGGTGGCGCTTCCCGACGGCTGGAAACGGCTGGCCACCGCCCGGGCGACCGACCTCGCCTACCGCGTCACCTTCGGCCGGGGCGGCGACGCGGCCACGCTCGCCGTCACCTACACCGAGCGCGTCGACCGCGACCCGGTCGCCGTCTGGCGGGACGACGTCGAACCGGAGCTGGCGAAGGAGCCGGGCTACCGCCGGGTCGGCACGCTCCGGGCCACCACCTACCAGGGCCGCGAGGCCGCCGACCTGGAGTGGCTGGCGGGCTCCGGCGACGCCCGGGTGCACACCTTCGGACGCGGTTTCCTGCTGGGCGGCCGGCGGGGATTCTCCCTGCGCTTCACCACCCCGGCGGCGGCCTGGGACGACGCGGCCAGCCGGCAGGCCCTTCAGACGTTCCTCCGGACGTTCCAGGTGCCGAAGGACTGACCGGGCCCGCCGCCCGTTTTCCCTCCGTCCAGCCGGGGACTCGCCCGTTATGGTGCAAATCGGATACACGATGATGACCGAGCAGGCCGGCCCCCGGGACCTCGTGGATCACGTGGTGGGAGCCGAGGACGCGGGGTTCGACTTCTCGGTGATCTCGGACCACTACTTCCCGTGGCTGCGCTCCCAGGGACACTCCTCGTACGCGTGGAGCGTGCTGGGCGCCGCCGCCCAGGCCACCTCGCGGATCCCCCTGATGACCTACGTCACCTGCCCCCTCCTGCGGTACCACCCGGCGATCGTGGCCCAGAAGGCGGCCACCGTGCAGTTGTTGTCGCAGGGCAGGTTCCGGCTCGGGCTGGGTGCGGGCGAGAACCTGAACGAGCACGTCGTGGGCGGCGGCTGGCCGCCGGTGGACGTCCGCCACGACATGCTCGAAGAGGCCGTGGAGATCATCCGGGCGCTGTTCGAGGGCGGCCACGTCACCCACCACGGACAGCACTACGACGTGGAGTCGGCCCGGCTGTGGGACCTGCCGGACGAGGCGCCGCCGATCGGCATCGCCGTCTCCGGCGACCAGTCCTGCAAGCTCGCCGGCCGCCTCGCCGACCTGGTGATCGCGACGGAGCCGAAGGCGGGCCTGCTGGAGGCCTTCGACCGGCACGGCGGCAGCGGCAAGCCCCGGGTAGGCCAGCTGCCCGTGTGTTACGACCCGGACCGGGACACGGCCGTCAAGCGCGCCCACTCCCAGTTCCGCTGGTTCGGCCTGGGCTGGAAGGTGAACGCCGAACTGCCGCACCCCGACTCCTTCGAGGCCGCCACCCAGTTCGTGACCGAGGACGACGTCGCCACCTCCATCCCGTGCGGTGACGACCCCGACGCCTTCGTGGAGGCCGTACGGCCCTACGCGGAGGCCGGGTTCGGGGAGATCGCCCTCGTCCAGATCGGCGGCGAGTCTCAGCGGGACTACCTGGACTGGTCGGCGAAGACCCTGCTGCCCGCGCTGCGGGAGGCGTTCGCCTGACACACCTGCGGCACGGCGGCACGGGCTCGCCCGAACCCCTCACGGCGCTGTGACACGGGCTCGCGGCACTGCGGCGCGTGCTCCCGGCGCCGCGGCACAGCCTCGCCGCCTCTGCGGCACAGCCTCGCCGCAATCGGCGGCTGCCTGGCCGCGCTGCGCCGAGTCGGCGGGAATCAGTCGCACGGGTGAGCATCCCGGCGGCTGCCGGGGTACTAGAGGGCCCTACAGCGATTGTTGCCGGAGGCCCCCGCGTGAATTCGTTCGTGCACAAGACCCTGGTGGTGCAGCTCCTCGCGCCCGGCACCGGACGGTGTCCGGTGCTGGTCCATCTCGGCTACGACGCCGACGACCCGTTCGCCGTCACCGCCGTCTTCGCCCACGACGGCCATGTGCTGGCCTCCTGGCGGCTGGACCGGGAGATGCTCTCCGCCGGTCTGTCCGGGCCGGTCGGCGTGGGTGACGTGCGGCTGCGGCCGGCCGGCACCGGACCCTGGCAGGAGCTGCGCATGGAGTTCCTCGGGGACGCCCGGCCGGGCGGCGGCCGGCACCACGCGGTGGTGCTCGTCTGGGCGCCCGCTATCGCGGCGTTCCTGCTCGAGACCCACCAGGTCGTCCCGCCGGGGCAGGAGCGCGTGCCGGTGGACGAGCTGCTGGCGGAGATCCTCTCCACGGGCTGAGTAGCCGTACTCATGCCCGCGGAGCCGGCCCGGCGCCACGATGGGGCCCTACGACGCCCTTGAGGCAAGGAGCCCCGCCGTGACCGCAGTGCACCCCGCCCCGCTCCGCACGCCGCGCCGCGTGCCGCCCGCCCTCTTCGCCGGCGTGGTGGCCGTGGGGCTGGCCGTGTCGGCGTGGGGCGCACGCGACCGCACCACCTGGTTCCTGGAGACGGTGTGGGCGCTGGCGGGCCTGCCCCTGGTGGTGCTGGCCTGGCGGCGCTTCCCGCTGACGGGGCTGCTCTGCGCGCTGCTGACCGTGCACGCGCTGGTCCTCGCGCTCGGCGGGCACTACACCTACGCGCAGGTCCCGCTGGGCGACTGGGCGCGCGACACGTTCGGCCTTGACCGCAATCCGTACGACCGTTTCGGGCACCTGATGCAGGGCTTCGTGCCGGCGGTGCTGGTCCGTGAACTGCTCAGCCGTACCTCGCCGTTGCGCGGCAGCCGCTGGCTGGCGCCGCTCACCGTGTGCGCCTGTCTGGCCTTCAGCGCCTGCTTCGAGCTGCTGGAGTGGCTGGCGGCCGAGATCGGCGGGCACGGCGCGGACGCCTTCCTCGCCACCCAGGGGGATGTGTGGGACACGCAGTGGGACATGTTCTGCGCGCTGATCGGTGCGGTGCTGTCCCTGCTGCTGCTCAGCCGGGTGCACGACCGTCAGCTGCGCGCCCTGGCGGGCGTTGCCGACACGGACCGAGATGGGTAATGTCGTCCGGGTGACTGCCGGGTCGGCCATGGGCCATACACGAGTGAGGGTCCCGGCCTCGGCGTGAGCGCGAGGCGGGCGAGAAGCCCGCCGTCGTCCCCGAGTTCCTGCCCCCGCGCCCGCGAAGGCGCCCCTCCAGCAGACCTCACGAACCGGAGACACACCCCACTCATGCAGACCTTCCCGCAGCACGCCCCGACGACCGCCGTCCGGCTCGACCACACCGCCGTCCTCGCCCGGGACCGGCGGCTGTCGGCGGAATTCCTCGCCGCCGTCCTCGGACTGACGGTCGGCGCCCCGTTCGGACCGTTCCTGCCCGTCGACCTCGGCAACGGCGTGACGCTCGACTACTACGAACAGCGCGAGGAACCCATACAGTCGCAGCACTACGCGTTCCTCGTGCCCGAGGAGCAGTTCGACACCATGATCGCCCGGCTGGAAGCGCTCGACGTCACGTACTACGCCGACCCGCACCACGGCGAGCCGGGCCGGATCAACCGGCTCTTCGGCGGCCGCGGCGCGTACTTCACCGACCCGTCCGGCCACAACATGGAAATCCTGACCCGCCCGTACGTCCGCCCCTAGACCCTGCCGACGGGCGGCCGCGGGACCCGGCACGGGGCGTCTCCTGCCGGGCTCGCTCGGCCGGGCGGGTCCGGGAGGACGGTCTAGCCACCCGACCGGGTCGTGTGCCTGCGGCGGGCCCACAGGGGCAGGCCGTACCAGCACACGAGGTACCAGGCGACGACGGCCGACACCAGATACGGCACATAGCCGTCGTGCGTGGCCACCCTGAGGATCAGCAGCAGCGACGACGTCATCGTGGCCAGCAGCAGGACCAGACCGACGAAGGTCATCCGGGAGGCGAGCCGCACCGCCTGCGGCTTGACCCGGCGGCCGGAGACCAGCCGGTGCAGGGACACCGGCCCGATGAGGGCGCCGGTCGCACAGGCGCCCAGGACGACGGTCACGATGTAGATGGCCTGGTCGGTGGTGGTGAGCCGGCCGTACTTCGGCTGGAAGACGACGGTCAGCAGGAAGCCGAACAGGATCTGCACGCCCGTCTGGGCCACCCTGACCTCCTGGATCAGCTCGCCCCACATCCGGTCGGCCCGTTCTTCCTCGGACTCGTTGCGCCCCCTGCGCCGCCCTTCCTCCGTCATGCGGTGCGTGTAACCGCCCGGCCGTTCGTTCAAACGGTCGGCGGTCGCCCGCTCACCAGCGGTGCTCGACCTGGTCCTTGATCCGGCGGTCGTACAGCTCCCGGATCGCGGTGAAGGTCTCCTCCGGCAGCGGCGGCAGCTTGGCCGCGGCGGCGTTGGCACGGGCCTGCTCCGGACCGCGGGCGCCGGGGATCACCGTGGTCACCCCGTCCTGCTCGATGATCCAGCGCAGCGCCAGCTGGGCCGGGGTGTACCCCTCGGGGGCGAGCGCGGCGAACTCGGCGGCGGCCTCGACACCCGTGCCGTAGTCGACGCCGGAGAAGGTCTCGCCCTGGTCGAAGGCCTCGCCGTGCCGGTTGAAGGTGCGGTGGTCGTCGGCCGCGAACACCGTGTCCCTGGTGTACTTGCCGGACAGCAGCCCGGAGGCCAGCGGCACCCGCGCGATGATGCCGACACCGGCCTCACGGGCGGCGGGCAGCACCTCGTAGAGGGGCTTCATGCGGAACGGGTTCAGGATGATCTGCACGCTGGCCACGTGGGGGCGGGCGATCGCGGTGAGCGCCTGGGCGCAGGTCTCCACGCTCACCCCGTACGCGGCGGCCCGCTGCTCCTCGACCAGGGTGTCCAGGGCGTCGAACACCGCGTCCGAGGAGTAGACCGGGGTGGGCGGGCAGTGCAGCTGCACCAGGTCGATGCGGTCGACGCCGAGGTTGCGGCGCGAGCGGTCGTTCCACTCGCGGAAGTTGTCCAGGACGTAGTTCTCGGGGATCTGTTCGACCCGGCGGCCCATCTTGGTGGCCACGAGCACGTGCAGATCGGGACGGCCGCGCAGGAACGAGGCGATGGTCTCCTCGCTGCGCCCGTCGCCGTACACGTCGGCCGTGTCGAAGAAGGTGACCCCGGCCTCCGCCGCCGTCTCCAGGACGGACAGGGCCACCTTGTCGTCGACGTCGCCCCAGTCGGCGCCCAGCTGCCAGGTGCCGAGACCGACGACCGATGCCCACTGACCCGACCTGCCGATTACACGTTCGTCCATGGCGCCAGTCTGTCATCCGGAACCGGTGGCCGTGGGCCCGCCGGGCGTCAGCTGGGCCTGTACGACGGGCCCGTAGCGGTCGGCGACCGCGTCGGCGTCGGTGCCGCGCAGGTGCGGGCCGCGGGCGACGCCGTACATCACGCCGAGGCCGACGACGGCGGCGACCGCGAGTTCGGCGCGCAGGCCGGCGTCGGGGCCGGTGAGCCGGGCGGCGAGACGTTCGGTCACCTGGGTGCGGAAGTTGGCGCGCAGCACGTCACCGTGGTCGCCGTGCAGCGGGGCGAACGCGATGCGCAGCAACGGGTCGGTGCCCTGGTCTCGCTGGCTGCACAGCACGTGCCGGACCATGTGCCGGCCGAGGTCGTCCAGCGGGGCGTCGAGCAGGTCGTCGGCGTCGGTTTCGAAGGACATCACCCGGGCGAAGAGGGCGTCCTTGTTGCCGAAGTACTTCAGGATCAGCGGCGGGCTGACACCGGCCCGGTCGGCGACGGCCTTGAGGGTGATGTCGGCTTGCGCGTGCCGGGCCAGCAGGAAGCGGACAGCCTTGAGGATGGCGGCCTTGGTGGCCTCGGCGTCCCGGCGTGCGGGTGCGGGCGCCTGACCGGGTTGCGTGGTCATGCTCCTCATCCTCCCCGCGTCGTCGCCATGGCCCTCACCGACCCCCGTCACCGTGGTCACCATGGTCCTCCCGGACCCCCGTCACCGTGGTCCTCCCAGGCCCTCCCGGGTCCTGGTCCTCACGGACCCTCCCCGGTCTTGGTCCTCCCGGACCCTGCGTGCCGCGGTTCTCACGGACCCTCGTGGCCATGGTCCTCGGTCGGGTTCCCTCTCGGCGCCGGGGCCCTCATGCCCCCTCTATCGCCTCGTCGCGTGCGCCGCGGGTGGCGCCCCGGGCCCGCCGGGTGGTCCCGGCGCCGCCGTCGGCCGGGATGCACAGGGCCGCCGCGCAGGCCGCGAGGGCGATGACGCCCGCCATGGCGAAGGCGAGCCGGTAGCCGTGCAGTGTGGGCACGGGAACCCCGCCGAGGGGGCTGCTGTGGTGGACGAGGACGGCGGCCACGGCCGCACTGGAGACGGCCTGGCCGATGGTGCGCATGAGGACGTTGACGCCGTTGGCGGAGGCGGTCTGGGCGGCCGGGACGGCGCGCAGGATCAGCGTGGGCAGCGCCGAGTAGGCGAGCGTGGTGCCGGTCGTCACCACGGAGGCGCCCAGGATGATCATCCACAGATCGCGGCTGTCGGCGATGCGCAGCGCGTACCCGCAGGCGATGACGGCCGCGCCCAGCGCCAGCGTGATCCGCGGGCCGCGCGCGGCCGAGATACGGGCCGACAGCGGGGAGAACAGCAGCATGGTGACGCCGCCGGGCAGCAGGCAGAGCCCGCTGTCGACGATGGACAGGCCGAGGCCGTAACCGGTGGACTTCGGCGCCTGCACCAGCTGGGCGGTGACCAGGGAGTTGGCGTAGAAGGCGAACCCGGCCAGCAGGCCCGCCACGTGGGACAGGCCGACGCGCGGCCGGCTGACCAGCCGCAGGTCGACCAGCGGATGCGGGGTGCGCAACTGCTGCCACCACCAGAGGGCGAGGACGACGACGGCGCCGAGGAACAGCCCGAGGACCCGTGCGCTCCCCCAGCCCCAGGTACCGCCCTGGGAGACGCCGAGCAGGAGGCAGACCAGCCCGGCGGCGAGACCGAGCGCGCCGAGGACGTCGAACCGTCCGGGCTCCCGGACCGGCGACTCCTTCACCGCCCACCAGGTCGCCGCGCCACCCGCCGCGCCGAGGGCGCTGGTCAGCCAGAACATGGTGTGCCAGTCGGCGTACTGCACGACCAGCGCGGCGAGCGGCAGGCCGAGCGCGGCGCCGATGCCGACGGTGGAACTCATCAGTGCCACCGCGGAGCCCCGGCGCTCCGGCGGGAGTTCGTCGCGCAGGATGCTGATGGAGAGGGGGACGACGGAGGCGGCGGCGCCCTGGAGGGCGCGGGCGGCGATGAGCACGCCGATGTCGGAGGAGAGCGCGCACATGACGGAGCCGACGGTCATCAGGGCGAGCGCGGCGATGAGGACCCGGCGCTTGCCGTACATGTCGCCGGCCCGGCCGAGCACCGGGGTGAGGACGGCGCCGGAGAGCAGGGTCGCGGTGACGGTCCAGGAGACGGCGGCGGCCGACGCTCCGGTGAGCCGGGGCAGGTCGGGCAGCAGGGGCACGACCACGGTCTGCGTGACCGCCATGAGGATGCCGCCCGACGCCAGCACCGGGATGGTGAGCCGGTCGCGCAGGCGGGGCGCCGGCGTTCCGGTGCCGGGCGGCGGGGATGTCAGGGCTGGCTGGTCCATCGGCGCTCCTGCGGACGGCACGGATACGAGGTGAATATCAATTCACCTTATCCAGTGAATGACCATTCACCAACCGGCGCCGGGAGCACGGGGTGACGGCTCAGGCCGGGTTCTGTTCCAGGACGGCCGGGCAGCTGTGCATGAAGGGGTCGCGGACGCCGTCGGAGGGCGGGCGCGAAGGGATCGGCGGTCGGCCCGCGGCCCGGTCGCCCGGCGCCGACGGCATCGGCATCGGCTCGTGCGGCCTGCCCTTGGAGCCGGCGTGGCGCAGGGACCTGACGGCTGGTGCGGGCAACGGGCTAGCGCCGGCGGGCGTGCAGGGCGCGGGCCGCGCGGGGGCCGAGCCAGCGCTTGAACCTGCGCAGCGGTTCCAGCTGGCCGGCCGCCTTGTCCAGGCCGTAGTACAGCTGCGGCGGGACGTACGGCAGCAGCGGCGAGTGGCGCTGGCCGAGCAGGGCGAACATCCGGTGCGGCGGCAGGTGGATGTAGCGGGGCAGGCTCTCGTACCACTGGGCGCTGTAGCGGGCCGCGCTCTGGACGGACAGCAGCTCGGCCTGGCGCCGGCGCTCGTAGGCGGCGAGGGCCTCGGGCAGGCCGGCGTGCTCGCGCAGGGCACCGGCGAGGCACATGGCGTCCTCCAGGGCGAGGGTGGTGCCGGCGCCGATGGAGTAGTGGGTGGTGTGCGCGGCGTCGCCGAGCAGGACCAGGTTGCGGTGGTGCCAGGTGCGGTTGGTGAGGGTGCGGAAGTTCTGCCAGGAGGCGCCGGGGCGGGCGATGAGAGGGTGGCCGTCGAGGACGCCGGCGAAGAGCTTCTCCAGCAGGGCGAGGCTCTCCCCCTCGTCGGCCCGGTCCAGGCCGAGGCCGGTGAACGTCTGCGCGGAGCACTCGACGACGCAGGTGCTGTGGTCGCCGCTGTAGCCGTAGCCGTAGGCCCAGATCCAGCCATGCGCGGTCTCGGTGAAGGCGAAGGTGAAGGCGTCGAAGACCTTGGTGGTGCCGAGCCAGATGTAGTGGTTGCGGCCGGCGGTGATCCGGGTGCCGAAGTGGCCGGCCCGGCCGGTGCGCAGGGTGCTGTGCACACCGTCGGCGGCGACGACCAGGTCCGCTCCGGCGGGCGGTTTTGTGAGTTCGCTCTCGAACTCCACCCGGACACCGAGGGCGCGGGCGCGGCCGGCGAGCAGGCCGAGCAGCCGGTGCCGGCCGATCCCGAAGCCCTCGTCGCCGTGGTGGCGGGTGGTCAGGTCCCCCACGTGGGCGACGCCGTCGCTCCAGCGGACGGAGTGGGTCTCGATCAGGTGCGCCGACTCGGGGTCGTACGCCTGGAGCCTGTCGAGGAGGCCGCGCCAGTACGTCACACCCCAGCCGTAGGTGGAGCCCTCGGGGCTGCGTTCGTGGACGGTGACGTCGTGGGACGGGTCCTGCCGCTTGAGCAGGATGGCGAGGCAGAGGCCGGCGGGCCCGCCTCCGACACAGACGACCTTCACGCGCACACCCCTGACAGTCACCTTACGTGGTCGATCCGCACCGGAGAGTAGCAGCACGGCGGACCGCCCGATCGCGTCAGTCTGCCGCGGTGAGCCGCGCCACTCGGACGGGCGGCCGCCGGAAAGGATGACGTGAACCGGGGCGCCCCGGGCAAGGAATTCCCCGTTCCGGACAGGATCCGCCCACCGTCACAGCAAGATCATCTTTGTTCAACTCTGTATGACTTGTGGTTAATTGTCCGGATCATAGCCAACCCGTTCCGGGCGATTTCTTCCGCTCCGGGACATCCCGATAGGCATGCGTCGTCACCACTGGATCACCCTTATGGAGGACCCGCATGCCCGACATCACCCGGCGCCGCGCGCTCACCGCGGCAGCCGCCGTCGCCGCGACGGCCTCGGCCGTCGCCCTCGCCGGCCCCGCCGCGTCGGCCGCGCCGGCCGCCGGCCATCACGACCACACCGCGCCGGGATCGTTCGACGAGGTCTACAAGGGCCGCCGAATACAGGGCGGCCCGGCGAGCGGCGGCGGACACCACCACGAACACGGCGGTGGCTACGAGGTGTTGGTCGACGGCGTGCAGCTGCACGTGATGCGCAACGCCGACGGCACCTGGATCAGCGTCGTCAGCCACTACGACCCGGTGGCCACCCCGCGCGCCGCCGCCCGTGCCGCGGTGGACGAACTGCAGGGCGCGCCGCTGCTGCCGTTCCCCGCCAACTGACCGCCCACGCACGACTTCCGGAGCACCGCGCACCATGACCGTACGCAAGAACCAGGCCACCCTGACCTCCGACGAGAAGCGCCGGTTCGTCGCCGCCCTCCTCGAACTCAAGCGCAACGGGCGTTACGACGAGTTCGTCCGCACGCACAACCAGTTCATCATGGCGGACACCGACAGCGGCGAGCGGACCGGCCACCGCTCCCCCTCCTTCCTGCCCTGGCACCGCAGATTCCTGCTGGACTTCGAGCAGGCGCTCCAGTCCGTGGACTCCTCCGTCACGCTGCCCTACTGGGACTGGAGCACCGACCGCACGGTGCGTGCCTCGCTGTGGGCGCCGGACTTCCTCGGCGGCACCGGGCGCAGCAGCGACGGCCGGGTGATGGACGGCCCGTTCGCCGCGTCCGCCGGCAACTGGCCGATCAACGTGCGCGTCGACGGCCGTACGTTCCTGCGCCGCTCGCTCGGCACGAGCGTGCGCGAACTGCCGACG
Organism: Streptomyces musisoli; assembly: GCF_016741855.1. GTDB lineage: Bacteria > Actinomycetota > Actinomycetes > Streptomycetales > Streptomycetaceae > Streptomyces > Streptomyces musisoli. The sequence continues at coordinate 61,491 of NZ_JAERRH010000016.1, forward strand.
CCCGCCGAGGTGGACTCGGTGCTGTCGATGGCGACGTACGACATGGCGCCCTACAACAGCGCCTCGGACGGCTTCCGCAACCACCTGGAGGGCTGGCGCGGGGTCAACCTGCACAACCGCGTGCACGTCTGGGTCGGCGGGCAGATGGCCACCGGTGTGTCCCCCAACGACCCGGTGTTCTGGCTGCACCACGCCTACATCGACAAGCTGTGGGCGGAGTGGCAGCGCCGGCACCCGGGCGCCGGCTATGTGCCGACGGCCGGCACGCCGGACGTGGTGGACCTGAACGACACGATGAAGCCATGGAACGACGTGCGCCCGGCGGACCTGCTGGACCACACCAAGCACTACACCTTCGACGTCTGATCAGACCTCGGCGGTACGGCACTCCGGGTGGCCCCAGCCCTGCGCGTTCTTGGCGATCTTCTCGCCGGCCGCGTAGGACCGGCCGCACGGGCAGCGGCCGGGGAACTTCGCCTTGATGGTGCGGGAGGACGCGCCGCCGCCGGTGCGGCGGGGCGCCTTCCCGCGCGGCGCCCCGGCCGCCTTCGGCGTGTCCGGCGACGGCGGGGGCACCGGCGAGCCGAGCGCGCTGCCGGCCGGCTCCTGGACGGAGGCCGCCTGGCTGGCCGCGCGGTCGGCGAAGTCGTTCAGCGGGTCGCCGTCGACCTGGTGGGCGGGAACGTAGCGGAACTCGACCGTCCGGCCGTCGAGCAGCTCGTCGATGCGGACCACCAGGTCCTGGTTGGCGACGGGCTTGCCGGCGGACGTCTTCCAGCCGTTGCGCTTCCAGCCGGGCAGCCAGGTGGTGACGGCCTTCATCGCGTACTGGGAGTCCATCCGGATCTCCAGCGGCACGTCCGGGGCGACGGCCGCAAGGAGCCGCTCCAGCGCCGTCAGTTCGGCGACGTTGTTCGTGGCCCGGCCGAGCGGGCCGGCCTCCCAGCGGGCGGGCGTCCGCTCGTCGTCCGAGACCACCCACGCCCATCCGGCCGGTCCGGGGTTTCCCTTCGAAGCCCCGTCGCACGCGGCCACCACACGTTCACGCATGCGCTCGATCATGCCATGGCCACGGGAAGCGCTGTTCCGGGACGGGTCACACGTCCTTGATCTTCGGCATCTCGCCCTCGGTGGTCGTGATGTCGATCACCGAGAAGTTCGCGCCCTGCGGATCGCTGAGCGCCGCGAACCGGCCGAAGGGACTGCTCATCGGCCCGAAGCGGAGGATCCCGCCGAGCTTGGTGGCCCGCTCGACGGCCGCGTCGCAGTCGTCGACGGTGAAGTAGACGTTGATGTACGACGGCACCTCGGGCGGGAAGTCGTCGGTCATCCGCATCCGGCCGAGGACCGTGTCCTCGCCGATGACGAACATCCGGAAGTCCACCGCGTCGTCCTCGATCTCCTTCATCCGGTACGGGAAGACGGCGGAGAGGAAGGCGTCCGCCTGCTCGGGCTCACGGGTGAACACCTCCGCCCAGCAGTAGGCACCGGGCGTGGCCGTCGCCTCGAAGCCCTCGTGGGTGCCCGCCTGCCACACCCCGAACACGGCTCCGCTGGGCTCCCGGGCCAGGCACATCGTGCCGAACCCGCCGACCTGCATCGGCTCCATCAGCACCTCGCCGCCGTTCTCCCGGACCTTGTCCGCGGTGGCCGCGGCGTCCGGCGAGGCGAAGTACAGGCACCACTGCGACTGGCCCTCCTGGCCGGGCATGGGCGGGACGACGGCCGCGACGGCCTTGCCGTCCGCGTAGGCCTGCGTGTAATTGCCGTACTCCGACGACGACTCGCCGAAGGTCCAGCCGAGAACGTCGCCGTAGAACCTCTTGGCTCCCTCGACGTCGCTGAACATCGCATCGGCCCAGCAGGGCGTTCCCTCGGGTTGCACAGCCATGGTCGGAGCCCTCTCGGTCAGCTGGATGGTCCCGCTACCTCACGCTAGCCATCCTGCGGTCGCGCCGCCCGTCGAACGCCGGGCTGCCGGAAACCCGGGCGCCCCAGGGCATGGAGGCGCAGCACCGGCGCGCGATCACGCCCCCTCCCGCCGAGCGCACTCAACGGCCTGTTTACGCGACGCAGTGATCGAAACCGCCCCTTTCACGCTGTACCCGGAGATCACGCGCCCTGTTTGGCTGGTCCGAGCGCACCGGCACCCTGCGCACCGCCGACCGATCCACATCACCCCTGTCCGCCTCTCCGCAGGAGGGAAAGTGTCCACTCCGGACATCGCCACCGGCTCCGCAGTCGACGAACCCGATCCCGGCCCCCCGGCACAAGCTCCGCTCACCAGCCTGAGCACGCGGGCGGCCCGCCAGCTCACCACCACCACCAAGTCCGAACCGCAGATGCAGGCCATCACCTCCCGGTGGCTGCTGAAGACCCTGCCGTGGGTGGACGTCAAGGGCGGCGCCTACCGGGTCAACCGGCGTCTGCAACTGCGCACCGGTCGCGGACGCGTGCACTTCGAGCAGAACGGCGCCGACGACATCCGGGTCATCCCCGAGACGCTGACCGAGCTGCCGATCCTGCGCGGCTATCCCGACATCGACGTCCTGCGGGAGATCGCCACCCGCTTCCAGCCGCGGGAGGTGCGCCCGGGCCAGGTGCTGTTCGAGGCGGGACAGCCGGTCACCGAGGCCTATCTCGTGGCACACGGACGCTTCACCCGCTACGCGAGCGGCAAGTACGGCGACGAGGAGATCATCGGTGTCGTCACGAGCGGCGACCAGATGGGCGACGAGGCGGTCGGCCAGAGCGATCCGCTGTGGCTGACCTCCGTCCGGGCGGAGACCGCCGGTGTGGTGCTGGCCCTGCCCTGGGCGGTCGTGGAGGAGTTCACGGGGCGCGTGCCGTCCCTCGCGGCCCACCTGACGGCGTACGTCGAGCGGCAGCACCGCCCCATGAACCGCAAGGGCGAGGCCGAGGTGCCCGTACAGGCCGGCCATGTCGGCGAGCCCACCCTGCCCGGCGGCTTCGTCGACTACGAACTCGCCCCGCGCGAGTACGAGTTGTCGCTGACCCAGACCGTGCTGCGGGTACACAGCCGGGTGGCCGACCTCTACAACGATCCGATGGACCAGACCGCACAGCAGCTGCGCCTGACCGTCGAGGAGATCCGTGAGCGGCAGGAATGGGAGCTGGTCAACAACCGGGAGTTCGGACTCCTGCACAACGTCGACTACGGCCAGCGGATCAGCACCTTCACGGGACCGCCGACACCGGACGACATGGACGAACTGCTGGCGATGCGGCGCAAGACGAAGGTCTTCCTCGCCCACCCGAAGGCGATCGCGGCCTTCTTCCGGCAGTGCAACAAGCGGGGCCTGGTGCCCGGCACGGCGAGCGTGGACGGTCACGAGGTGCCCGCCTGGCGGGGCGTGCCGATCTACCCGTGCAGCAAGATCCCGATCAGTGAGAACCACACCAGCAGCATCATCGCGCTGCGCACCGGCGAGGCCGACCAAGGGGTGATCGGTCTCTACCAGACCGGCATCCCCGAGGAGTACCAGCCGGGCCTGAACGTCCGCTTCATGGGCATCGACACCGCCGCGATCATCAACTATCTCGTCACGGCCTACTACTCGCTCGCCATCCTGGTCCCCGACGCGGCGGGGATCCTGGAGAACGTCCAGCTCGGGCGGACGGCCGAGTGACGGCCCGGAGCACCTCATGAGCGCACCGACCCACGCCTACCGGCTGCCCGGACCTCCCGACATCGCCCGGAGCATGCGCAGGGACCGGCGCACCGGGACGATTCCCGGACTGCGCCACCGGCCGGCCGTCCCCGCCGACCCGCAGAAGGCCGCCGAGGTCGACCGCCGGCTGGAGACCTGGGCCCGCGGTCTGGACCTGTTCCCGGAGGCGTGGAAGGGGGACTTCTCCGGCTTCCAGTTCGGCCGGGCCGTCGTGCTTCAGCATCCGGGCGCGCTCGACCTGGACCGCCTGACGGTCGCGGGCCAGCTGCTGCTCGCCGAGAACGTCGTCGACTCCTGCTACTGCGAGGAGGACGAGGGCCGGGGCGGCGAACGCCGTGGCCTGGGCGGGCGGCTCGTCATGGCCCAGTCGGCGATCGACCCCTACCACGGCATCCCGGAGCTGGAGGAGGAGTGGCGCGAGGGCGTACGGGCCGACGGTCCGCTGCGCTCGTACCACTTCGCCCTCGCGGACTACGCAGCCTTCGCCACCCCCAGCCAGACCGGCCGGTTCGTGCACGACATCGCCCGGCTGCACCTGGGCTACCTGGCCGAGGCCGCCTGGGCCGAGACCCGGTACGTGCCCCGGGTGTGGGAGTACCTGGTGATGCGGCAGTTCAACAACTTCCGGCCCTGTCTGTCGATCGTCGACGCGGTGGACGGCTACGAACTGCCCGAACAGGTCTACGACCGGCCCGAGATCCAGCGGATCACGGCCCTTGCCTGCAACGCCACCACCATCGTCAACGACCTGTACTCCTTCACCAAGGAGCTGGCCAGTGACCCGGCCCACCTCAACCTGCCGCAGGTGGTCGCCGCCAACGACCGCTGCGGGCTGAAGGCCGCCTATCTGAAGTCCGTGGAGATCCACAACCGGATCATGGAGGCCTTCGAGGAGGAGTCCGCCCTGCTGTCCGCCACCTCGCCCCTGGTGGAGCGCTACGCCGAGGGGCTCGCCGCCTGGGTGTCCGGCAACCACGAGTGGCACGCCACCAACACCCACCGCTACCACCTGCCCGACTACTGGTAACCGCACCCACCGCTTTCCCGGAACGAAACACCGTCACATGCGCACCAAGGAGTCACCGTTGACGACCGTGCCCGCCGCCCGGACCGCATCCGTTCCCGTGCCGGCCCAGTCCACGTACCAGAGCCGCGTGGCCGACTACTGGAACGCCGAGGAGAACCCGGTCAACCTCGAACTCGGCAAGATCGACGACCTGTATCACCATCACTACGGCATCGGGGCGGCCGACCGCACGGTGCTCGACGAGCCGGATGCCGCCCTGCGCCGGGACCGGGTGACCACCGAACTGCACCGGCTGGAGCACGCCCAGGCCGAGCTGCTCGCCTCCCACCTCGGGCCGCTCTCCCCCGCCGACCGGGTCTTCGACGCCGGCTGCGGGCGCGGCGGCGGCAGCGTGGTGGCACACCTGCGGTACGGCTGCCACGCCGACGGGGTCACCCTCTCGACGAAGCAGGCGGAGTTCGCCAACGAGCAGGCCCGCGCGCGGGGCATCGACGACAAGGTGCGCTACCACCACCGCAACATGCTCGACACCGGATTCGAGACCGGCGCGTACGCGGCGTCCTGGAACAACGAGTCCACCATGTACGTCGAGCTGGACCTGCTGTTCGCCGAGCACGCCCGGCTGCTGCGCCGCGGCGGACGCTACGTGGTGATCACCGGCTGCTACAACGACACCTACGGACAGGCCTCCCGCGAGGTGTCGCTGATCAACGCGCACTACATCTGCGACATCCATCCACGGTCGGAGTACTTCCGCGCGATGGCGAAGAACCGGCTGGTACCGGTCCATGTGGAAGACCTGACGGAGGCCACCATCCCGTACTGGGACCTGCGCAAGGACGCGGACCACCTGGTCACGGGCATCGAGGACACCTTCCTGTCCGCGTACCGCAACGGCAGCTTCCAGTACCTGCTCATCGTGGCCGACCGGGTCTGAGCCCGGCGTAAATTCCGTCGACAGCGCGGGCGTCGAGACGCTGGGATGGGCTGCGATGAGTGCCTTCGACAGTCAGCAGCCGCAGAGGATGCACCCGGACGAACTCGACCTCGACGCCCCGCTGGTCCATCGCCTGATCGCCCGCCGGTTCCCGCAGTGGGCCGCCCTGCCCGTACGGCGGCTCGCGTCCTCCGGGACCGAGAACGCCATGTTCCGCCTGGGCACCGGCCTGGTGGTACGGCTGCCCCGGCGCCCCGCCGCCGTACCGGACGTGACGCGCGAGCGGCACTGGCTGACCGTGCTCGCTCCGCTGCTGCCGGTGGCGGTGCCCGAACCGCTGGGGGTGGGCGAACCGAATGAGGAGTACCCGTGGCCCTGGGCCGTCTACCGCTGGCTTCCGGGCCGCAATCCGGTGGCGGGTGCCGTGGAGGAGCCGGAGCGGCTCGCCGAGGATCTCGGGGCGTTCGTGCGGGCGCTGCGCCGGATCCCCCGGCAGGACGGGCCGGCCGGTTACCGGGCCGGTCCGCTGGGGGGCCGGGACGAACCCACCCGCGCGGCCGTCGCCGAGCTGGCCGCGCGGGTCGACACCGACGCGGTCACGGCATGCTGGGAACAGGCCCTGCGGGCTCCGGAGCACACCGGCCCGGTCTGGGCCCACGGGGACCTGTCCCCCGGGAACGTGCTGGTCGACGGCGGACGGCTGAGTGCGGTGATCGACTTCGGCACCGCCGGGATCGGCGACCCCGCCGTGGATCTGATCGTGGCCTGGAACCTGCTGCCCGCGACCGCCCGGGACACCTTCCGCAGGGCCGTCGGCGCCGACGACGCGGAGTGGGCGCGCGGGCGGGGCTGGGCCCTGTCGGTCTCGCTGATCCAGCTGCCGTACTACTGGCACACCAACCCGGCCCTGGCGGAGAACTCCCGGCACGTGATCGCGGAGATCCTCGCCGAGACCGGCTGACGGCGACCACAACCGCAACCGCAATCGCAATCGCAATCGCAATCGCGGCCGGGTGGCGCGCTACTCGCCCGCGTACGCCTGTTCCAGCGCGGCGGCGTCCAGCTTGCCCATGCCCATCATGGCCCGGGTGGCCCGCGCGGCCTTCTCGGGATCCGGGTCCGCGATCATGTCGATCAGCCGGGCGTAGACGACCTGCCAGGAGACGCCGTACTTGTCCTTGAGCCAGCCGCAGGGCCCGGCCTCGCCGCCGTTCTCGGTGAGCTTCGTCCAGTAGTCGTCGATCTCCTGCTGGTCGGAGCAGAGGATCTGGAAGGAGACCGCCTCGTTGAACTTGAACTCGGGGCCTCCGTTGAGCGCGACGAACCTCTGCCCGTTGGCCGTGAAGTCCACGGTCAGCACGGAGCCGGCCGGGCCGGGCCCGGACTCCGTCCACCGGACGACGCGTCCGATGCCGGAGTTCTTGAAGACCGACACGTAGAAATGCGCGGCCTCCTCCGCCTGGCCGTCGAACCAGAGACACGTGGTGAATCCGTCGGTGGTCATGGAGCGCCTCCCGGGCGTGGAACTGGGGCGTGGAACACGGTCATGTGTGTCGACCGCTCCGCGGCGCGAAACTCATCGGTCCCGACGCCGTTTCATCCGAACGGGTGAGGCGTCTTCCGCCTAGCATCCGGATCATGACCTCAACGCCCGAAGAGAGCATCCGGCCCTTCCGCCTCTCGGTACCGCAGAGCGACCTCGACGACCTCCACGACCGCCTCGACCGCACCCGCTGGCCCGCCGAGCTGCCCGGCGCCGGCTGGGAGTACGGCGTCCCGGCCGGCTATCTGCGGGAGCTGGTCTCCTACTGGCGGCACGAGTACGACTGGCGCGCCGCGGAGGCGGGGCTGAACGCCTGGCCGCAGTTCACCACCACGATCGACGGAGCGCACATCCACTTCGCGCACCTGCGCTCCCCGGAGCCGGACGCCACCCCGCTGGTGCTGACCCACGGCTGGCCGGGGTCGCTCGTGGAGTTCCTGGACGTGGCCGGACCGCTCGCCGACCCGGCGGCGCACGGCGGCGACCCGGCCGACGCCTTCCACGTCGTCGTACCGACCATCCCCGGCTTCGGGCTCTCCGGGCCCACCACGGAGCCCGGCTGGGAGGCGGGCCGGGTCGCCGACGCCTGGGCGGAGCTGATGCGCCGGCTCGGCTACGAGCGGTTCGGCGTCCAGGGCGGCGACTGGGGCGCGGCGATCTCCAGGGAACTGGGCCGCGCGCACCCCGACCGGGTCATCGGCGTCCACCTCAACCTGCTGCCGGGCGCGCAGGCGGCCACCGAGCCGACCGAGGAGGAGCTGACCGGGCTCGGGCCCGAGGACCGGGAGCGGACGCTGCGGTCGTGGCGCGGCTGGGCCGAGTGGTCGCGGGAGGGCACCGGTTACGCCGTCCTCCAGTCCACCCGGCCGCACACCCTCGGCTACGCCCTGACGGACTCGCCGGTCGGCCAGCTCGCGTGGATCGTCGAGAAGTTCCGTGAGTGGAGCGACTGCGCCGAGCTGCCGGAGGAGGCCGTCGACCGGGACCGGTTGCTGACCAACGTGATGCTGTACTGGCTGACCGGTACGGCCGCCTCGTCCGCCCGCATCTACTACGAGCGGGCGCACGCCTCCGGCCGGGCCGCCCGCCCGGCCGAGCCGTCCACCGTGCCGACCGCGCTCGCCCTGTTCCCGGCCGAACCCCAGATCGCCCTGCGGCACAAGGCAGAGCGCACGGAGAACCTGGTGCGCTGGACGGAGTACGACCGTGGCGGGCACTTCGCGGCCATGGAGGAGCCGGACCTCCTGATCGGCGACGTGCGGGCGTTCTTCCGGCAACTGCGGCAGGGCTGAGCCCACGGGGGAGCTGCGAGGACCTGGTGTCCGGGCGTTCTCCGGGCGGCCGCGGGAGGCGCTCGTCTCAGGCGGCCAGGCAGAGCCCCTGGTACGGCCGGTGCGACACGGTGGCGGGCCGGCGCCGCTCGGCCGTGCGCCGGCTCAGCTCGCCGTGCGCCAGCGACAGCAGATCCCCGAGGCCCAGGCCGAGCGCGTGCGCGGCGGCGGCGAGGACCTCGGAGGACGCCTCCTTACGGCCCCGCTCGATCTCCGACAGGTAGGGCAGCGAGATCCGGGCCTCGTCGGCCACGTCCTTGAGGGTGCGCTCCTGCGCCTGCCGCTCGCGGCGCAGCACCTCGCCAACCAGGTCCCGCCACAGGGGCTCCCTGGGAGCGGGCTCGGGTTCCGGTGTGCGCGGGCGGGCGGGCGCCGGTCGCAGGGGGATCACTCGGGCTTCGTCGCTCATCGGGTGCGTCATCCCGTCAGCCTAGGAGCGCTGCGGTCCGGGACAAGGGCGCGGCTTTGCGCCCTGAGGGAAATTCCGGCACCGTACCGTTGATCCGAACGGCTGTTTCACGCCAGTGCGGCGCCGCGGGTGCATGCGCCGCGTCACGGGGGGTACTCGCGCGGTGAGCGGCTCCATGGGCGCATGACCCACCCACTATCGGGTACCCGGAGAGACGCATCATGCACAGGGATTCGGAGACAGAGGCCGTAGAGGCACCCGTCGCACCGTGACTTTCGTGGGAGAGGTAATGAACACCGCCGCCGAGATCCGGTCGGAAGCAGAGGTCGTCGAGCAGACCGAGCAGGACAGGACGGGCGAGGGATCACTGCCTGGTATCGCGGACCCGACGTCCGTCGCCCCGCGGGACGCGCGGGAGCTGTCCCGTCAGTTCTTCCGCCGGCTGGCCGAGCTGGAAGAGGGCACGCACGAGCACCAGTACGCGCGCAACACCCTCATTGAAATGAACATGTCGCTGGTGCGGTTCGCGGCCGGCCGGTTCCGGGGCCGTGGCGACGACATGGAGGACATCGTCCAGACCGGCATGATCGGCCTGATCAAGGCCATCGACCGGTTCGAACTCTCGCGCGAGGTCGAGTTCACCTCCTTCGCGCTGCCGTACATCGTCGGCGAGATCAAGCGCTTCTTCCGGGACACCACCTGGGCCGTCCATGTGCCCCGCCGGCTCCAGGAACTGCGGGTCGAGCTGGCCAAGGCGCGTGAGGAGCTGTCCAGCCGGCTGGACCGGGACCCGACGGTCGCCGAGCTGGCCACGTTGATGAACATCTCCGAGGACCAGGTGGTCGAGGCGCAGCTCGCCTCCAACGGCTACAACTCCGCCTCCCTGGATGCCGCGCTCACCGGTGACGGCCGCGAGGACGGCGAAGCGGTTCTCGCCGACTTCATCGGCGTGGAGGAGGAGGGGCTGCGGCTCGTCGAGGACTTCCACGCGCTCGCCCCGCTGATGGCGGAGCTGAGCGACCGTGACCGGCAGATCATCCACCTGCGTTTCGTGGAGGAGGCCACCCAGGCGGAGATCGGGGAGCGGCTCGGATGCTCCCAGATGCACGTCTCCCGGCTGATCAAGCGGATCATCACCCGGCTCCGGCAGGGGATGCTCGGCGAACTGGGCTGCGCCTGACACGGCACCGTCGGGGGGGCTCCCGTCCCGGGAGCGCCCCGACGATTCCGCGGGGCCGGCTTCGCTCAGTGGTTCAGGCGGAAGACCGCCCGCACCCGCTTGCCCACGGGGACGCGCTCCACGGTGACCTCCGCGGCCAGGGCGTGCACGATCTCCAGCCCGTGCCGTCCGACGCGCTGGGGGTCCCGTGGGTAACGGCGTGGCAGGGCGGTGCTGCTGTCGTACACGGACACCGCGACCGACGTGTCCGTGCCCTCCAGCTCCAGGATGTAGGGGCCGTCGCTGTGCTGGTCGGCGTTGGTGACCAGTTCGCTCACCATCAGCAGCAGTTCGCCGGCGGCCCGGCCGTCGGCGGTGGCGTACCACTCGGTCCGCAGTTGCTGGAGAAACCGGGACGCGAAGGCACGTGCCTCGGCGATGCATCCGGGTTCGCCGGTGTAGTGCGCCGCGCGTCGCAGCGGCTCCACGGGAACGTCGAAACCAGTCGGTATCACTGCCCCGCCCAGGTGCTCGGTCATGCTGTCTCTCTCGGAAAGCCCGGTCCGGCCGGTCGCTGTTGCACCAGTCCTCGTACCCCGAGCCCGGCCCGCCAGTCCACCGGATCCGTTCGCCGAGCGCGCACAGTGGTGAGGGTCACGGTGCCGGGCGCGGGGACCGAGAGCCGCGCGCCGCTCACGACCCCCCACCGCCAGGCTCCTGCTGCTGGCCGCCGCCCTGCTGCTGGCCACCGTCCTGCTGCTGGCCACCGTCCTGCTCCTGCTGCTGATCGGCGGTCTCCGCCGGCTGTTGTTCCGCAGTCCGCCGGGGCTGCTCGGAAGTCCGCTGGGGCGGCTGGGAGGTCCGCTGCGGCGGCTGAGAAGTGCGCTGGGGCTGCTCGGACGTCCGCTGTGGCCGCTGAGAAGTGCGCTGGGGCTGCTCGGACGTCCGCTGCGGCGGCTCGGAGGTCCGGCCCGGCCGGCCTGCGGTCCCGGAGGTCTGTGCGCCGGGTGCGGATTCCCGCGGGGAGCCCGCTGACGGCGCCGGCGCCCGGCTGGTGGGGGCCTCGGCCGACTGGGACGTCCTCGACTCCGACGGCGGCTTGGCCGACTCCGGCTTGGAGGACTCCGGCTTGGACGACTCCGACGGCGTCTTGGAGGACTCCGGCTTGGCCGACTCCGGCTTCGACGGCTTGGAGGGCTTGGCGGACTCCGACCTGGGCGACTCCTCCTTCGACGGCTTGGAGGGCTTGGCGGACTCCGGCTTGGACGACTCCTCCTTGGGGGGCTTCGAGGACTCCGACTTGGGCGACTCCTCCTTGGGGGGCTTCGAGGACTCCGGCTTGGCCGACTCCGGCTTCGACGGCTTGGAGGGCTTGGCGGACTCCGACTTGGACGACTCCTCCTTCGACGGCTTGGACGTCTCCGTCTTGGGCGACTCCCCCTTCGACGGCTTGGACGTCTCCGGCTTGGACGACTCTTCCTTGGAGGGCTTGGACGGCTCCCCCTTGGACGGCTTGGACGATCCCGGCTTCGACGACTCCGACGACGGCTCGGACGACTCCGGTTTCGACGACTCCGACGACGGCTTGGACGACCCCGGCTTGGGCGACCCCGGCGAGGACGGCGGGAGCCTGGAGGGTGATGTGGAAGGCATCGGCGGGAGCGTCCGGCCCGAGGTCGACGGGCACGGCTTCGACGAGGAGCCGGGCCGTCCGGTCGCGCCGGGAGCCACCGCGCACGGCGTCGGCTGGTTCCACGGTTCCGGGTGCTTGGGCGGCCTGACCCCGTGATCGCGGCGGCCCTGCTCGTCACCGCGGTGACGGCCCACCCACTCGTCGCGGTGCGGGTCGTAGATCACGAATACGGGCACCGGTGCCCGTGCCGGCGTCACCACGACGACGTTGCCGGGCCGGTACGCCGACCAGCTCTTGCCCACCACCTTGGGCGTGGTGCGCTGCGCGACGGGCGAGGTCAGCGGGTTGCCGCAGGCACAGCGCACGCGGGGCACACCGTGCCCGTCGACCATGACGGCGGTGCCGGCCTGGAGGACGGCCTGGTAGCTGGTGGCGGCGCCGTTCCGGAACCCGTGGTTGGTCACCCAGGTGTCCGTGCGCAGCTGCAAGGGCGTGAGCGAGCGCAGGAAGGACGGTACGTCGGCGGGCCGCACGCCGGCCGCCTCGGCGAACGCCCGGTTCTTGGCCGGGTCGGCCCGCAGGTACTTGATCTGCTTCTCGACGTCACAGCTCGCCGTCCGCCGGGTGCCGCCGTACAGGCCGGGCGCCCCGCCGGGCACCCCGCGGACCTGTTCGGCCCCGCCCGTCGTCCCGCCGGGGGTCGCGGTGGAAGCGGAAGGTGTCGGCGGGGCGGAGACCCGCCGCGCGGTCGTCTCCGTGAAGGGGTCCTGCCCCACACTGTTGACCGACTGGAGGAACACCTCGCCGCCCTTGGCGGATCCGCCCGGGCGGGTGAAGACCACCGCGAGGGCCACGGCGGCGGCGAGTGCCGCGGTGAGCGCCGCCAGGCGGGGCACCGACTGCCACCACGGCCGCTCCGGTCCCCCCGGCCCCACACCGCTCGACGGCGGCTGCGTGGGCGGCGGTCCGGACGGGGGCCGCGAAGAGCCCGACAGGGGGCCGGTGGGAGGGCCGCTGGGCTCACCGGAGGGAGCGCCGCCGGACCGGCCCGAGGGAGGACCGTCGGACCGGCCGGAGGAAGGGCCGTCGGACGGGGCTGAGGAAGGGTCGCCGGACCGGCCTGAGGGAGGGCCACTGGACCGGCCGGAGGACGGAGGTTCGTCGCTCACGAGCCCTCCTTCCCATCACCGTGTGCGGCATTCAAGAATGAACCTTCTTAAACCACTTTTGGTGCATTTGGCCGCACTTTGACCCCATTGTGTGTCGCAGCACCGCGTGACCCGCAAGCCGACGCGGACGGCCCACCCGGCGCGCGGGGCACGCGACCGCTGCTTAGCGTGGCAAGGGTGAGCCCTCCGACCGTCCCCGCGCGGCCCTCCGCCCGTCACGGCTGGGCGCAGGCCGTGGCCGCGGTGCTGACCGGGCTGGCCGTCATGGTCCTGGTGGCGGCGCTGGGGCTGTGGGCGGCCGGTGCCGCGGATCTGCCGGACGGCGCGTTCCCGCGTGTGGTGGCCGCGACCGTCGTCACGGCGGTCGGCGGCAGCGTGCGGCTCTCCGGCGACGCGGGCGTGTTCGCCCGGACCCAGGCCTCTCTCACCGTGCTCCCGCTGTCCGTGTCACTCGCCGGTGCCCTGGTGATCGGGTCCGGCTTCCTGCGCCCCCTGCGGCACCGGGCGGTCGCCTCGGCCGGGGAGCTGGCCGGCTGGGCGGCCCGGCTGGCGGTGCTGTGGCTGCCGGCGCTGATCGGTCTGGCCTTCGCGGCCCGGCAGACGTTCGCCGTGGACCTGGGCAGCGGCACCCTCGACGATCTGGCCGACCTGTTCGAGGCGGCGCCGAGGATCGGCTTCACCACGGACGTGCCGTCGACCGTGCTGTTCGGGCTGCTGTGGCTGGCCGGGGTGCTGCTGCTGGCCCTGCTGGTCGCGCGCGGGGCCCCGCTGCCGGGGCGCCTGCTGCGCCGCCAGGAGGCGGTACGACCCGCGGCCCACGCGATGATCGAACTGCTGCTGGCGTACGTCGTCATCGGCGTGGTCACCGCTCTGGTCACGGCCGTCACCAGGGGACATGTCGCCACGGTGTGCGCGCTGGTCCTGCTCGGCCTGCCCAATCTGGTGTGGCCGGCCCTCACCCTGGGTCTGGGGGCGACCTGGAACGGCCGGGTGGAGGGCCCGTTCGGCCTGCCGATGCCGCATGTACTCGACGCGATCCTGCGCACTCCGGACGTCTCGGCGCTCAACCTGCGTTCCCTCACCGAGTACGACGGCCGGATGTGGTGGCTGCTGGTCGCGGCCGTCGTCCTGCTGCTCGCCGTGGCCTTCCGGATGGCCGTGCGGTCACCGGCCCGGGTGCGGCTGTGGCAGCACGCCGTGCACCTGGCCGTCGCACTGGCGGCGACGGTGCTGATGATCTGCCTGACATGCCGTGTCTCCGCGCACTACGGGCTGTCCGTGTTCGGCATCGGCGACCTCGGGGGCGGGCTGGTCGGCGAGGTGCTCCTGCGGCCCCGGTTGTGGCAGGCGGTGGGGCTGGGTGCGCTGTGGGGACTGGTGGCCGGCTTCCTGGGTGGTCTGCTGGCCCGGCCGGTGCGCCGCGCGGGCCCCGTGGACACCTCTCGGTCGCGGCCGGGACCGGACTAGGGCCGGTCGGGACCGGAGCGGTCGCGGTCGGGGCCGAAGGCCGGCGCGGCCCAGTCCGGGGGCCGGGGAGGAGCGGGCCGGGCGGGCGTGGGGGCGTCCGGTTCCGGGTCGGTGCGCGGGGGCGCGGGTGCGGCGGTCAGGGCCGCGCGCAGGGCCGCGACGAAGGCGAGGCAGGTGTCGTGGCGGGCGTCCGGGCTCTTGGCCAGGGCGGTGGCGAAGACGGGGTCGACGGCCGGGGCGAGCCCGGGGCGTGCCTCGCTCGGCGGGGGCGGTTCGTCGTACTGGTGGGCCCACAGCAGGGCCATGTCGTCATCGCGCTGGAACGGGGGGCGGCCCGTGAGGGTCTCGTAGACGACGCAGGACAGGCCGTAGACGTCGCAGCGGCCGTCGACCGGGCGGCCGGAGATCTGTTCCGGGGAGACGTAGTCGAGGGTGCCGACGAACTGGCCGACACTGGTGAAACCGGTCAGGGACAGCGACTTCTTGGTGAGTCCGAAGTCGGTGAGGTACACGTACTCGGGGTGGTCGCTGTCGGTGCCCTCGGCGACCAGGATGTTGCCGGGCTTGACGTCCCGGTGCACCAGTCCGTGTTCGTGCGCGGCGTCCAGGGCCGATGCCACCTGGGCGGCGATCCGCACCGCGTCGGACGGCGGCAGCGGGCCGCGCACGTCGAGGAGGTGGCGCAGGTCGCTGCCGGAGACGTAGCGCATGGCGATGTAGAGCACTCCGTCGGTCTCGCCGGCCTCGAAGACGGGCACGATGTGCGGGTGGTCGAGCGAGGCGGCCACCTGGGACTCGTGGATGAAGCGCCGGCGGAAGGTGTCGTTGCGGGCCAGTTCCGGGGCGAGCAGTTTGAGGGCGACCGTGCGGCCCAGCCGCAGGTCGTGGGCGCGGTACACGACGGCCATCCCACCGCGGCCGATCTCGCTCTCGATGCGGTAGCCCGCCACCTGCCGGCCGATCAGTTCCGAGGGACGGCCGGAGAACAGACCGGTCCCGCTCCTCATCGGCGCTCACCCTCGGGCGCGACCAGCCGGGTGGGGGCGTGCCCGGTGTCCCCCGCACCGGTGACCGTCCGGTCGGTGGCGTAGGTGCTCAGCCGCCGTCCGTCGCCGTACAGCCACCGGCCCTCCTCCGGGTCGTACAGCCACATGGACTCGCCGTCGACCACGAGCCCGATCCTCAGGTCCCGGGTGCGGGCCTCGAAGTCCTCGCCGTCCAGGGCGCCGGACGCCAGCGCCTCCACGGCCGCCCGGTAGTCGGCCAGCGCCTGTTCGGCTCGGGCCAGCAGGGGCCGCGGGTCGGCGGTTCCCTCCGGGGCGCCGTCGGCGGCCGGCGGGTCGCCGGGTACGGCGACCAGGACGCGGCCGTCGACCCAGGCGGCCCAGCCGTTGGCGCAGCGGATGTACGCCCAGTCGCCGCGCCGATCCATGAGTTCCACCGGAAGCAGCGGGTCCAGGGGCACCGTGGGCCGCGCCGGGTCCGGGGTCTCCCAGGCGGGCATGCCGCGCGGCGGTACGACGTGGGTGGGCCGGAATCCGCGAGAGGTCATCGCCTGCCTACTTCCGCATCACGGCCGGCTCCTGCCGGCGCAGCAGCCGGGCGACCACCAGGCCGTAGAGCACGGACAGCACCAGCAGCATGGCCATGTCGAGCAGCCAGACGCCCGGCGTGTGCCGGAACAGGGGGTCGGCGGACAGGCTGCCCGGGACGAGCCGGGACAGGCCGACGGTGCCGGCCATGGCGCCCAGCGCCCAGCGGGAGGGCACGAGCCAGGACAGCTGCTCCAGGCCGGGCACTCCGTTCAGGGTGAGCAGGGCCCCGCAGAAGACGACCTGGACGATGGCGAGCAGCACCAGCAGCGGCATCGTCACCTCCTCCTTGCGCACCAGCGCGGAGACCAGCAGGCCGAGCATCATCGCCGTGAACGCCAGCAGGGCCACGGCCAGGGTGATCTCGGTGAGCGGTGGCAGCAGGACGCCCCGGCCGTCCGGGGCGCTGAGATCGACGCCGAGCAGGGCGACCAGGGTGAGCACGACGGCCTGGGCCACCGTGACCGTGCCGAGCACGATGATCTTGGACACCAGGTACCCGGACCTGGGCAGGCCGACGGCGCGTTCGCGCCGGTAGACGGCACGTTCCTTGACCAGTTCGCGCACGGCGTTGGCGGCGCCGGTGAGGACCGCGCCGACGCACAGGATGAGCAGCGCGTTCATCGCGGTGTCCCGGGTGAGCCGGCCGCCGGCCAGGGCCCGGGCCATGGCGCCCATCACGAACGGCAGGCCCACCATCACGATCAGGAAGGTGCGGTCGGCGCTCAGGACGGCCGTGTACCGGCGGACCAGGGTGGCGACCTGGGCGGCCCAGCGGCGCGGGCGGGGCGGCGGCACCGGGGGCACCGGAGCCGGGCCGGGGTGGTGCGGCTGGGCGGTGGCCTCGCTGACGTAGCGCTGGTGGAACCCCGAGTCGCGGTACTCCTTGCCCCAGTCGCGGTCCCGGTCCCGGTCGAACGCCTCGAAGGCTTCCGGCCAGTGCGCGAAGCCGAAGAAGGCGAGGGTGTCGCCGGGTGGCCCGTAGTAGGCGACCTTGCCGCCGGGGGCCAGGACGAGGAGCCGGTCGCAGATGTCCAGGCTGAGCACACTGTGCGTGACCACGACGACCGTGTGACCGTCGTCGGCGAGGCCGCGCAGCATGTGCATCACGGAGCGGTCCATGCCGGGGTCCAGGCCGGAGGTGGGCTCGTCCAGGAAGAGCAGCGAGGGCTTGGTGAGCAGTTCCAGGGCCACGCTGACCCGTTTGCGCTGCCCGCCGGAGAGGATGTGCACGGGCTGGTCGGTGCACTGTTCCAGGCCCAGTTCGCGGATGACCTCGGCGGCCCGGGCGCGCCGCTCGGCTGGGGCGGTGTCCTCGGGGAAGCGCAGTTCGGCGGCGTAGCCGAGGGCGGCGCGGACGGCGAGCTGCGGGTGCAGGATGTCGTCCTGCGGGACCAGGCCGATGCGCTGGCGCAGCTCGGCGTAGTCCCGGTACAGGTCCCGGCCGTCGTACAGGACGGTGCCGCGGTCGGCGGGCCGCTGGCCGGTGAGCGCGTTGAGCAGCGTCGACTTGCCCGCACCGCTCGGTCCGACCACCGCGAGCAGGCACTTCTCCCGCACCGGGAAGGACACGTTGTCCAGCAGGACCGTCCGGCCGCCGTCGGCGGTGACGGTGAGGTCCTGGACGTCGAGGCAGATCTCGCCGGTGTCGACGTACTCCTGGAGTTCGTCGCCGACCAGGCAGAACGCGGAGTGCCCGATGCCGATGATGTCGCCGGGGCCGACGGGGGCCACGGTGACGGGCCGGCCGTTGAGGTAGGTGCCGTTGTGGCTGCCGAGGTCGGCGATCTCGTAGGTGCCGTCATCGTGGGTGCGCAGTTCGGCGTGGCTGCGGGAGACGACCAGGTCGTCCACGACGAGGTCGTTGTCGGGGTCGCGGCCGATCCGGACGGTCCGTGCGGGCAGCGGGCGGACGCTGGCGGGCCTGCGGAAGGTGCCGGTCAGTGCGGGCTGGGAGACGGCGGCGGGGCGGTCCGGGTCGGGTTCCGGGGCGTCGGCCAGGACGGCGCGGGGGCCGTCGGCGGGGTTGCCGAAGCGGATCACGCTCCCGGGCCGGACCTCGTGCTCCTGGATCCTGTGTCCGTCGGTGTAGGTGCCGTTGGTGCTGTCCCGGTCCACCACGGTCCAGTGGCCGTCGTCGCAGCGCAGGACGGCGTGGTGCCACGAGACCCGGACGTCGTCGAGGACGATGTCGCTCAGCGGGTCGCGTCCGATGAGGTAGTCGTGGCTCGGAGTCATCACCGTGGCGCCCGTCTCGGTCTCGAAAACGAGTTCGGGCGCAGTCGGTATGACCGGCCGCTCAGCCATGCGGGAAATTCTACCGATTCGGGTACATGTGTGCCCCGTCCGACAGCCGGGGCCGCCGGTCAGGCGACGGGTACGACGAGCACCGGGACGGTCCGCTGCATGCGCAGGGCGTCGATGGACTCCGCGAGCAGCTCGTACTCGGTGGTGTCGTCGCCGATCGCGATCCGCACCAGCCTTCCCGCGGCCAACTCGTCGGCGACCAGTTCCTGTTGACCGGGGTCGCCGCACCAGGCGCGCAGCACGGCCGGTACGTCGGGAACGGTGTCGGCGACCGGGACGAGCGAGCTGGGCGGGAAGTGTGCGGCCTCGGGTTGCGGGTCGAGGCGGTCGGCGATCCAGCTCGCCCGGTCGCGCAGCCACCACAGGGCGAGGGCGAGGGTGGGGGCGCGGTAGGTGCCGAGGGGCACTCCGATGCGCTGTCCGCCGCAGGTGCCGTACGCGGTGACATGGCACAGGAATTCGTCGTGCATGCGCACTCCCCCGTCGCGTCGTTCGCCTGCCTTCCGGCCTCGCTTTCGGTGCGGCTCGTGTGCGGTGCGTGATCGGAACCTCGCTGGAAGTGAAGCCCTCACTGTCGAGTATGTTCACTACTGAACCACTGTCACCATGTCTTTCCGGCCAGTCTCTTGGCATATTCAGGGCGACGGTTGGCCGAAATGCTGCGACCGGGGGCATGACCTCGGGACGACCGGAGCGCGGGACCGTGACGGCCCCGCTTCGGCGGCGTCTCCGGCGAGAACCGCGGCACCGGTCTCCCGGTGACCCGCCGGGGCCGGGGCCGCCCGGTGCACCGGGCATCAGCCGTTCGGCGCACCGGACCCGCGCGGCCGGTCCGCGGGCGGCGGCCCCGGCGAGGGAGGTGGGCGTCCGTCCTACGGCTTGACGATCGCTTCGATCCGCGCCAGCTCGCCGGCGTCGAAGTCCAGGTTGCGGATGGCCGCCACACTGTCCTCGATCTGCCGCGCGCTGCTCGCGCCGACCAGGGCGGACGTCACCCGGCCGCCGCGCAGCACCCAGGCCAGGGCCAGCTGGGCGAGGGTCTGGCCGCGGGACTTGGCGATCTCGTCGAGCGCGCGCAGCCGGGCGACCAGGTCCTCGGTGACCGCGACCGAGTTCAGGAACGGGCTGTCGCTCGCGGCCCGGCTGCCCTCGGGGATGCCGTCGAGGTAGCGGCCGGTGAGCAGGCCCTGCTCCAGCGGCGAGTACACGATGGAGCCCACCTGGAGTTCGTCCAGGGTGTCGAGCAGGCCCTCGTCCTCGGGGCGGCGGTCCAGCATCGAGTAGCGCGGCTGGTGGATCAGGAGCGGGGTGCCGAGGCCGGCGAGGATACGGGCGGCCTCACGGGTCTGCTCGGCGGAGTAGTTGGAGACGCCGACGTAGCGGGCCTTGCCCTGCTGCACCGCCGTGTGCAGGGCGCCCATCGTCTCCTCGAGCGGGGTGTCGGGGTCGTGGCGGTGCGAGTAGAAGATGTCGACGTGGTCGAGGCCCATCCGCGCGAGGCTCTGGTCCAGCGAGGACAGCAGGTGCTTGCGCGAGCCCCACTCGCCGTACGGACCGGGCCACATCAGATAGCCGGCCTTGGTGGAGATCACCAGCTCGTCGCGGTAGCGGGCGAGGTCCGCCCGCAGTGCCTCGCCGAAGGCGGACTCGGCGGCGCCGGGCGGCGGCCCGTAGTTGTTGGCGAGGTCGAAGTGGGTCACGCCGAGGTCGAAGGCGCGGCGCAGGATGGCCCGCTGGGTCTCCACGGGCCGGTCGGGCCCGAAGTTGTGCCACAGGCCGAGCGACAGGGCGGGGAGCTTGAGGCCGCTGCGGCCGGTGCGCCGGTAGGGCATGTCGGCGTAGCGGTCGGGGTGTGCGGTGTACAACGCGACTCCAGAGGGGTGGGCACACGGTCTACCGGTGACCACTCTTCCCTCGACCACGGACAGTGGTCCAACAGGAGAATCCGATGGAATTCAGCGGCTAGGCTTCTCAATCATGGAATTGCGCCATCTCCAGCACTTCGTCGCGGTCGCCGAGGACCAGCATTTCACCCGGGCCGCCGAACGCCTGATGGTGTCCCAGTCGGGCCTGTCGGCGTCCATCCGGGCTCTGGAGCGGGAGCTGCGGGCACCCCTGTTCGTGCGGACCACCCGCCGGGTGACGCTCACCGAGGCGGGGCGGGCGCTGCTGGCGGAGGCCGAGCGGATCCTCGCCCAGGTACGGGCGGCGCACGAGGCCGTGGCGGCGGTGCAGGGCGTGCTGCGCGGCACGCTCGCCCTCGGCACCGAGCAGTGCATCGCCGGGGTGCACGTGGCCCGGCTGCTGGCCGCGTTCCGGGGACGGCACCCGGACGTGGAGATCCGGCTGCGGCAGACCGGCTCCGGCGCGCTGGCGGAGGAGGTCGCGGCCGGACGCCTCGACCTGGCCTTCGCCTACCGCACCCAGGCCGACACCGACCAGCTGCGGTCGGTGTCGCTGACCAGCGAGCCGATGACCGTGCTGTGCCACCCGAGCCACCGCCTCGCCACGGCTCCGGCCGTGCTCGGCCCGGACGACCTGGCGGGTGAGGTGTTCGTCGACTTCCACCCCGACTGGGGGCCGCGCCGCGCCACCGACGCCGCGTTCGCCGCGACCGGTGTGCGGCGCACGGTAGCGCTGGAGGTCAACGACGTGCACAGTCTGCTGGACCTGGTGGACGAGAACCTCGGGATCGCCGTCGTACCGCGGCACTTCCGGCACAAGCGGCCGTCGCTCACCGCGGTGCCGCTGAAGGGTGTGGGCGGGACGGAGTACGAGACGGTGGCCCTGCTGCCGCCGGACCGCGCCACCAGCCCGGCCGCCCGGGCGCTCGTCACCCTCCTGGAAACCGGGGGCGGGGCGGGGGACCAGGCACCACCCCGGGACGGGCTCCAGTACGGCTGACCGGGCCGGACGCGGCCGGACCTCGGCAGAAGCCGGATTCCGGACGCGTGGGCGGCGGCGGTTTGCGATGGTGGACGGTATGCATGCAAAGGACATCCTCATCGACGGCTTCGGCCGCATCCAGGAAGAAGTCCGTGCCGCCCTCGAGGGCCTCGGCCCCGACGCACTGCACCATCGCCCGGCCCCCGACGCCAACTCCGTCGCCTGGCTGGTGTGGCATCTCACCCGGGTGCAGGACGACCACATCGCCGACGCCTTCGACCTCGACCAGGTCTGGCTCTCCCAGGACTGGGTGAAGCGCTTCGGCCTCGACCTGCCCCGGCACGACACCGGCTACGGACACAGCCCGGCCAAGGTCGCGAAGGTCCGCGTCGAGTCGGCCGACCAGCTGACGGGGTACTACGACGCCGTCCACGAACAGACCCTCGGCGTCCTGCGCTCCCTGGCCGCCAAGGATCTCGAACGCGTCGTGGACGAACGCTGGGACCCCCCGGTCACCCTGGGGGTCCGCCTGGTGAGCGTCCTGTCCGACGATCTTCAGCACGTCGGACAGGCCGCCTACCTCAGGGGGCTGGTTCAGAGCGCTGCCGCGTAACCCGGCAGGACCACGTCCTCGATGAGGGCCTTGCGCTCGTCGAACGGGATGAACGCGCTCTTCAGGGCGTTCACGGTGACCGTGCGCAGGTCCTCGACCGTCCAGCCCGCCTCCTCGACCAGCAGGGACATCTCCCGGGTCATCGTCGTGCCCGAAACCAGCCGGTTGTCGGTGTTCAGGGTGACCCGGAAGCCGAGGTCCTTCAGGGCGGTGATCGGGTGCTCGGCGATCGAGGTGGCGCACCCGGTCTGGAGGTTGGAGGTGGGGCACATCTCCAGGGCGATCCGGCGGTCGCGCACCCAGGACGCGAGACGGCCGAGCTTGCCGTCCACGATGTCCTCGGTCAGGCGCACGCCGTGGCCGATGCGCTGGGCGCCGCAGACCTGGAGGGCCTGGTGGATGCTGGGCAGGCCGTGCGCCTCGCCCGCGTGAATGGTGAAGGGCACGCTCTCCCGGCGCAGGTGCTCGAAGGCGTCGAGGTGGTCGGCGGGCGGGAAGCCGTCCTCGGCGCCGGCGATGTCGAAGCCGACGACACCGGCGTCGCGGTAGGCGACGGCCAGGTCGGCGGCCTCGCGGACCCGGTCGAACATGCGCATGCCGCACAGCAGGGTGCCGACGCGGACCGGGGTGCCGGCGGCCGCCGCCTTGGCCATGCCGGCGGCCAGGCCCTCCTGCACGGTCTCCACGACCTCGGCGAGCGCGAGGCCGCCGTTGGTGTTCAGCTCGGGGGCGTAGCGCACCTCGGCGTAGACGACACCGTCGGCGGCGAGGTCGAGGACGTACTCCTCGGCGGTGCGCAGCAGGCCCTCGCGGGTCTGCATGACGGCGAGGGTGTGCTCGAAGGTGGCGATGTAGCGGACGAGGTCGCCCGAGTTGGCGGCCTCGAAGTACCAGGCGGCCAGCTCGTCGGGGTCGGTGGTGGGCAGCTGGTGGCCGACCGCGGCCGCGAGCTCGACGACGGTGGCGGGGCGCAGGCCGCCGTCGAGGTGGTCGTGCAGGACGGCCTTGGGGAGCCGGCGGAGGGTCTCGGTGTCGATGCGGGGCGCGGTCATGGCAGGGCTTTCCTCGGCAGGTGGGTCGGAGCGGGTGGTTCGTGCGTGGTCAGGCGGCCGGCTGGAGCAGGTCCCAGCGGTTGCCGTACAGGTCCCGGAAGACGGCGACCGTGCCGTACGGCTCGTGGCGCGGCTCCTCCAGGAAGGTCACGCCGGCGGCCGTCATCCGGGCGTGGTCGCGGGCGAAGTCGTCGGTGTGCAGGAAGAAGCCGACGCGCCCGCCGGTCTGGTCGCCGACCCGCGTCCGCTGGTCCTCGTCCTTGGCGCGGGCCAGGAGGAGTCCGGTGCCGTGGCCGTCGCCGCCCGGCTCGACGACGACCCAGCGGGAGCCGTCGGGGCGCGGGGCGTCCTCGGCGAGACGGAACCCGAGGGCCTCGGTGTAGAAGCGGATGGCCTCGTCGTAGTCGTCGACGACGAGGGTGACCAGGGCGACGCGGCGCATGGAGACCTTCCGGTGAGGGCGATTAGCCGGTGAGGTTATACGTAAAACTACGCAGGCGCCAGTCCCGGTTCTACGCGCGTCAAGGAGCGGTCGGAGGGCAGGCTCCCGTCAGGGCCTCTCCTCGCCCTGCGCGACCTCCACGCGGTGGTGGACGTCGGCCGTCCCGGTGACCGAGGCCACGCAGGACACGGCGGCGCAGGCGACGAGGAGCGCGGCGACCGCACGGCCGGCGCGGGGTGACCGCGGAGCGGCCAGCAGGGCCTGGACGCGCTGCGGGACGGGACCCGTGGCCGCCCCCGGGGCGAAGCCGGGGCGCGCGGTGCGCGCCGCCCGGCCGGCGAGCGCCGCGCGGGCGATGGCCCGGGCGGTCAGCCGGCGGTCGCCGACCGCGACGGCCGCGGCCTCGTCCGCGGCGCGCTCGGCCGCGAGGCCGACCGTGTCGCGGACCCGGCGCAGCGCGGGGTGGCAGTGCGCCGCGAGTTCGGCGGCGACGAGCGCGTAGTGGTGGCCGCCCGCGAGGTGGGCCCGCTCGTGGGCGAACAGCACCTCGCGCTCGGATCCGTCCAGGCTGCGGAGCATGGCCGTGGTCACGACGACCCGGTGCGGCCGGCCGGGCAGGGCGTAGGCGTCGGGGTACGGCGAGTCCACCACGCGCAGGTCGCCGGCGGCGGGCCCGCGCCCGGCCTCCGCACGGGCCGCCCGGAAGGCGCGGACCTGACCCGTGGTCGAGCGGACCAGGGCCCAGCCGCACACGGCGAGCGCCCCGGCCGAGGCGGCCGCGGCCGGGACGACGAAGGCGTCGGAGGCGGTGCGCAGCGGATGGACCAGCTCGCCGAGCGCGGCGAACAGCGGCAGTTCCAGCAGGCCGAGCAGGACGAACAGGCCGAGCGCCGCGGCCGAGCAGCCGGCGAGGAGCACCGCGCAGCCGGTGACGGACCACAGCGCGGCGACGGGAGTCAGCCGGTCCAGGGCCCGGCGGGCCAGGGGCGGCAGCGCGAACGGCAGCAGCAGGGGGAGCAGGAGCAGCGCGGTCATCGGCCGTCGGATTCGAGGAGGTTGCGCAGGATGCGTTCGTCGCCCGGGCTGAGCTGGGCGACGAAGCGGGCGAGGACCCGCTCGCGGTCGCTGTCCCGGTCCAGCTCGCTGTGCATCCGGCGGGCGGTGAGACCGTGGGCGTCCTGGACGTCCTGGACGGGGAAGTAGGCGTAACCCCGGCCCTCGCGCCGGCGGCCGATCACCCCTTTGTCGTACAGGCGGGTCAGGATCGTCGTCACAGTCGTACGGGCGAGGGACGCGCCGAGGCTCAGCTGGACCTGGCCGGGGGTCCGGGGCGCGTCGGCGGCCCAGAGCGCGGCCAGGACGCTCGCCTCGAGTTCACCGGCCGGCCGGCGTTCATCCTTGGCATCGGTCATGGGGACGTCCCTCACCCCGCCTTGTCTGCTGTCCGAAAGCTCCGTCTACACGATTGTAGTTGGCCGCGGGATCTCGACAGGGCCGAACCCGGCCACGACGACCGACGCAGCGGACCGCGCTCGCCGGCACACCCGGCCGCCACGCACGGCGAACCCAGCCGGCACGACCGGTGGACCGAGCTGCCACGCGCGGCTCCGCGGAGCCGACGGGCGTCGCCGTCCCCGGCCCGTCGGCGCTGAAGCCCGTCGACCCGGCCGCGTTCCGGGCGGCCGTGGAGCGGGCGGCGAGGAAACTCATGGTTCCCGGCGCCGTGGTGCTGCTCCGCACCCCGCAGGGGACCTTCCGGGCGACCGTCGGCACCACCGAGTCGGGCACGGCCGAGCCGCCCACC
This sequence comes from Streptomyces musisoli, assembly GCF_016741855.1. Classification (GTDB taxonomy): domain Bacteria; phylum Actinomycetota; class Actinomycetes; order Streptomycetales; family Streptomycetaceae; genus Streptomyces; species Streptomyces musisoli. The sequence goes on from NZ_JAERRH010000016.1 coordinate 86,554, forward strand.
ACGGGCGACCACTTCCGGATCGCCTCCAACACCAAGACGATGACCGCGGCGCTGATCCTCGCCCAGGACGGCAGGCTCCGGCTCGGCGACCCGGTGTCCGCCTACGTCCCCGGAGTGCCGGGCGGCGCCCACATCACCCTCGCCGAACTGCTGGAGATGCGCAGCGGCCCGTACAACTACACGGCGGCACCCGAACTCGCGGCCTCGCTGGACGCCGACCCGGGCCGGGCGCGCACCCCGCAGGAGATGCTCGCCCTCGCGTTCCGGCACCCGCCGGACTTCGCGCCCGGTACGGCCTACGCGTGATCGTACGAAGCCGGCGCGCGGCGGATGCCCTGAGCGCCTCCGCGAGGGTGTCCAGGTTCGTCGCACGATGATCTGCGACGCCAACGCCCCTGCCTCCACGGACATGTGACGGAGCACCACACGGCCGGCCGTTCGGGCAGCCTCTGCCATGCCCCTTGATCGCGAGGAGGAGCCCGCCGGTAGAGTCGGCCCGAGGACGGTGTCACTCGGGGGGTCAGATGACGGCAGCGGATGCGGTGCCCGTGGTCTTCGTGCACGGGACGCGCTTCAGCGCGGGACAGTGGAGCATGCAGCTTGCCGCACTCCGGGACGAGTTCCCGGTGGTCGCCGTCGACCTGCCCGGCCACGGAAAGCGCTCGGCTCAGCCCTGGAGCCTGACCGCCGCGACAGAGATCATCGCTTCCGCAGTCGACTCGCTCGATCACGGGCCGGCCCTGGTCGTCGGGCACTCGCTCGGCGGATATACCGCGCTGGAGTTCGCGCGGCGCCGTCCGGAACGACTGCGCGGCCTGGTCCTGGCGGGAGCCAGTGCCTCCACCCGCGGCCTCTGGGCAGCGCCCTACCGGGCGGTCGGCAGGCTGGTCCCTCGTGTGCCCGAGGATCGCCTGACCCGGTGGAACGACCGATTTCTGCGGCGGCTCTACCCACGGGAAGTGGTGGAGGCGACCATCCGGTCCGGCTACGCCTTCCACACCCTGCCCGCAGCCTGGGACGAGGTGCTCGGACGGTTCGACGCGGGTGCGATGCGTCATGTGAAGGCTCCGGTCCTCATCCTGAACGGCGAGAAGGACACCGTCTTCCGGGCCGGGGAGGCGGACTTCGCCCGCGCGCATCCGCAGGCTCGCGTCGAATTGATCCCGCGGGCTCGGCACCTCGCCAACTTCGACGACCCGGCGGCCTTCACCGATGCCGTCCGCCGCTTCGCCCGCGGGCTCTCCGCCGTCGGCTGAACGCGCCGGAGGCCGCGGTCCGGCCGGGCATCGGCAGTTCAGGTCGGCGCCCGGCGCGGCCCCGAGGAACCGGGCGAAGCGCCGGCAAAGACCCGGCTCCGCTCCTGCGCGGGGTTCTTCCCAGCAGTGCGGGGTCAGGACAGCGGCTTCGCCAGGACCGCCTTGCGGTGGCTGAACGTCTCGATGGAGTAGCGGCCGTGGTAGCTGCCCATGCCGCTCTCCCCCACTCCTCCGAACGGCAGGTCGGAGACGGTGAGATGGGCGAGCGGAAGGCCGAGGCCGAGGCCGCCGGAGGAGGTCTCGGCGGCGATGCGGTCACGGGTCTCGTCCGACTCGCTGAAGACGTAAAGGGCGAGCGGCTTGTCGCGGTCGTTGATGAAGCGGATGGCCTCGTCCAGGCCGGGCACGGTGACGATCGGCAGGATCGGGCCGAAGATCTCCTCCCCCATGACGGGCGACTCGGGGTCGACGTCCGCGAGGACGGTGGGCGCGATGTACCTGGCCTCCCGGTCCGCGGCGCCGCCGACTGCGACACGGCCCGAGCCGAGCAGCGCGGACAGCCGGTCGAAGTGCCGCTCGTTGATGATCCGGCCGTACTCCGGCGAGCGCGCCGGGTCGGCGCCGAACACGCCCTCGACCGCGCGGACCAGCGCGGCCTCCAGGGCGGGCGCGGTCTCCGGGTCGGTCAGGACGTAGTCGGGCGCGACACAGGTCTGCCCGGCGTTGAGGAACTTGCCGTGGGCGAGCCGGTCCGCGACCGCGTCCAGGTCGGTGCCGCGGTCCACGAACACCGGTGACTTGCCGCCCAGTTCCAGGGTGACCGGGGTGAGGTGCTCGGCGGCGGCCCGCATGACGATGCGGCCGACGGTGCCGTTGCCGGTGTAGAAGACATGGTCGAAGCGCTCGGCCAGCAGGGCCGTGGTCTCCGGGACACCGCCCTCCACGACGGCGACCGCCTCCGTGTCCAGGTAGGCCGGGATCAGCTCGGCCAGCGCGGCCGAGGTGGCCGGCGCCAGCTCGCTCGGCTTGGCGACGACCGCGTTGCCGGAGGCCAGCGCGCCGACCATGGGGGCGAGCAGGAGCTGCGCCGGGTAGTTCCAGGGGGCGATGACGAGGACGACGCCCAGCGGGTCGTACTGCGTCCAGGCCGTGGCGTCGGCTCCGAGGTGCGCCGGGACGGGCGCGGGCTCCGGGCGCAGCCAGTCCGCCAGGTGCTCCAGGGTGTGGTCGATCTCGCGGACGGTGAAGTCGATCTCGGTGCGGTAGGCCTCGGCGCTGCTCTTGCCGAGGTCGGTGTGGAGGGCGGCGGCGAGGTCGGCGCCGCGTTCCGTGAGCATCGCGCGCAGCCGGCGCAGCTGGCCGGTGCGCCACTCGACGGGCTTGGTGCGACCGGTACCGAAGGTGGCGCGCAGCCGGGCGACGACGTCGGCGGGCTGCTCGGGCAGGGAGTGGTTCACGGATGCCTCGCTGGTGGTGCAGGGCCGGTTCGGCCGGACATGAAGTCGGATGTAGATGCCAACCTTTCATGTCCTCAAGTTCATTCCGTGGGCACCCCTGAGTGACGAGGGTCACGCGTCGGAGCGGGCCGTCACCCACGGCGTTCGTCCTGCGGAACGTCCGCCCCTGCGCAGGGCGCCGTGCGTCGGTGCGTCTTGGGTCGGTGCGTCGGTGCGCCGTGCGTCGGCCGGTGCGGGCCCGCACCGGCCGACGCACGGCGCACGCCCCGGACTCAGGCGCGGCCGTCGTCCTCCCGTCCCTCGACCACGACGAGGAACGCGTCCGACTTCAGGTCCATCACCACGGTCGCCGGTTCACCCTCGGCGCGTCGGGCCGCCGCGTACTCCTCCGCCGGCCAGGATCCACGCGGGGCTCCAGCGGGAAATCGCTCCAACACCTTCGCACTCATGGCGGCGGCCACCTCCTGCGTCGGGGACGACGGAATGTACATGTTGTACCGATCCGGCTGCCCCCGATCAGCGCAGACATGTCACCGCTCCCGGCGCCCGTTCCGCCGCCGTTGCGGTGAGGTGCGCATCCGCCGGTCCGCCCCGGCGGGAAGTCTTCCGAGGGGGCCACCGACACGAAGGACCTGTCTCGATGAACCACGACGACCCAGCGGGCGGCCTGCGCTGCCTGGTGACCGGAGCCACGGGCTACATCGGCGGCCGGCTGGTGCCCGAACTGCTGGACGCCGGGTACCGGGTGCGCTGCCTGGCCCGTTCCCCCGGCAAGCTGCGCGACCACCCCTGGGCCGCTCAGGTGGAGACCGTACGGGGGGATGTCACGGACGCCGACTCGGTCGCCGCCGCGATGCGGGACGTCGACGTGGCGTACTACCTGGTACACGCGCTGGGCAGCGGCGGGGACTTCGAGGAGACGGACCGTCGCGCGGCCCGCGTCTTCGGGGAGCGGGCGAAGGCGGCCGGTGTGCGGCGCATCGTGTACCTCGGCGGTCTCGCGCCGGCCGCCGTGCCGGAGGACCGGCTCTCCCCGCACCTCAGGTCCCGGGCGGAGGTCGGCCGCATCCTGCTGGCCTCGGGGGTACCGACCGCCGTACTGCGGGCCGCCGTCATCATCGGCTCGGGCTCGGTCTCCTTCGAGATGCTGCGGTACCTCACCGAACGGCTGCCGGTGATGGTCACGCCGAGCTGGGTGCGCACCCGGATCCAGCCCGTCGCCGTGCGGGACGTCCTGCGCCTCCTCGTCGGCAGCGCGCGCCTGCCGGACGACGTCAACCGCCGCTTCGACGTCGGCGGCCCGGACATCCTGACGTACCGGGACATGATGATCCGGTACGCGCGCGTCGCCGGGCTCCCCCGGCGGCTCATCGTGCCCGTGCCGGTCCTGACCCCCGGCCTCTCCAGTCTCTGGGTGGGGCTCGTCACGCCCGTACCGGCGTCCATCGCGCGACCGTTGACGGAGTCGCTGCGCCACGAGGTGGTCTGCCACGAGCACGACATCGCCGGGTACGTGCCCGACCCGCCGGGCCATCCGCTCCGTTTCGACGACTCCGTGCGGCTGGCCCTGTGCCGGGTGCGCGAGGCGGCGGTGAGCACGCGCTGGTCGTCCGCGGCGGTGCCCGGCGCGCCCAGCGAGCCGTTGCCCACCGACCCCGACTGGGCGGGCGGCAGCCTGTACACCGACCGGCGGGAGGCGGTGGTGGACGCGCCGGCGCCCGCGCTGTGGCGGGTGATCGAGGGGGTGGGCGGGGAGCACGGCTGGTACTCCTTTCCGCTCGCCTGGAGCCTGCGCGGCTGGCTGGACCGGCTGATCGGCGGGGTCGGCCTGCGCCGGGGCCGCCGGGACGCCGAGCGGCTGCGGGTGGGCGACTCGCTGGACTTCTGGCGGGTGGAGGAGATCGAGCCGGGTCGCCTGCTGCGGCTGCGGGCGGAGATGCGGCTGCCCGGCCTGGCCTGGCTGGAGATGCGCGCCGTCCCGGACGGCGACGGTCGCAGCCGGTACCGCCAGCGGGCCCTGTTCCACCCGCGCGGGCTGCTGGGCCACGTCTACTGGTGGAGCGTGTCGCCCTTCCACGCCGTGGTCTTCGGCGGCATGGCCCGCAACATCGCCCGGGCGGCGGCCCGGCAGACCCCCGGCACCGGCCGCTGAGACACGCGTCCCCCGACACCGCCGACGACGCCGCCGACGCCGCCAGGGGCACCCGCCCGCCGAGACGCGCCTCGGCCGGCGGCCCCGCCATGCCGTGCCCTGCCCTGCCCTGCCGGCACGAACGACCGTCCGCCCATCCGTGCCTCCCCCGGTCCGCCCGTCCGCCGAGGCGCTTCAGCCCGGCCCCGTCACGCCGTGCCTTGCCCCGTCATGTCATGCCTTGCCGTGCGGTGCCGGTACGAACGACCGTCCGCCCATCCGTGCGTGCGCTGAACCGCCCGTCCGTCGAGGCGCATCCACCCGGCCCGCCACGCCCGGGACCCCCGCCCACCGGGACGCGCATCCGCAGGGCCCCTGGCGCCGGAAGTGCCAGGTGTCCGCATCCCTCGCCCCGGAGCCGCACCATGTCCGTCTCGGTCGTCCTGTTCACCGCCGACCTGCGCCTGCACGACCACCCGCCCCTGCGGGCCGCACTGGAGGGCCGCCGTCAGGTCGTCCCGCTGTTCGTCCGCGACCGGGCGGTGACCGCCGCGGGCTTCGCGGCGCCCAACCGGCTGGCGTTCCTCGCCGACTGCCTGCGTGACCTGGACGCCGGGCTGCGCGAGCGCGGCGGGCAGCTGGTGGTGCGCTCGGGCGACGTCGTCGAGGAGGTCTGCAAGGCGGCCGCCGAGGCCGATGCCGACGAGGTGCACCTGTCGGCCGATGCGAGCGCCTACGCCCATTCCCGGGAGCGGCGGCTGCGGCGCGCCCTGGAGGCCGACGGGCGGCGGCTGTACGTCCACGACGCGGTGACCGCCGCGGTGGCTCCCGGCACGGTGACCCCGGCCTCCTCGGACCACTTCGCCGTGTTCACGCCGTACTTCCGGCAGTGGTCGGGCCAGCGGCTGCGGGACGTCCTCACGGCCCCCCGGGCGGTGCGTCTCCCGCCGGGCATCGGATCGGAGGAACTGCCCTCCCGGGCCGCGCTGCCGGGGCTGTCGCCGGGGCTGGCCGAGGGCGGCGAGAGGGCCGGCCGCAAGCGGCTCACCGCCTGGCTCCGCTCCGGCATCGCCGCCTACGCGGACCGGCACGACGACCTGGCCGGGGACGCGACCTCCCGGCTCTCGCCGCATCTGCACTTCGGCACGCTGTCCCCCGTCGAGCTGGTCCACCGGGCGCGCCGGGCGGGCGGTCCGGGAGCGGAGGCGTTCGTGCGGCAGGTCGCCTGGCGGGACTTCCACCGCCAGGTGCTGGCGGCCCGCCCCGCCGCGGCCCGCGCGGACTACCGCGCCAAGCACGACCGCTGGCGGTCCGAGCGCACGGCCCGCGACGACATCGAGGCGTGGCGGGAGGGCCGTACCGGCTATCCGGTGGTCGACGCGGCGATGCGCCAGCTGCTGCACGAGGGGTGGATGCACAACCGGGCCCGCCTGCTCACGGCGTGCTTCCTGGCCAAGACGCTGTACGTCGACTGGCGGATCGGGGCCCGGCACTTCCTGGACCTGCTGGTCGACGGGGACCTGGCGAACAACCAGCTGAACTGGCAGTGGGTCGCGGGCACCGGCACGGACACCCGTCCCAACCGGGTCCTCAACCCCGTCACCCAGGCCGTACGGCACGACCCCGACGGCGCATACGTCCGGCGCTGGGTGCCCGAGCTGGCGGAGATCGCGGGAGCGGCGGTCCACGAGCCGTGGAAGCTGCCGGCACCGGACCGGGCGCGGGCCGCGGCGTATCCGGACCCGATCGTCGGCCTCGCCGACGGACTGGCCCGTTTCAAGCGGGCCCGCAGCCGGGACTGAGCGGGCCCGGCCCCGTCAGGAAGGCTCGGCGGGCGGTGCGGCGCGGTAGGTGACCGCCAGGATGTCGAGGGCCTCGGACAGGGAGGCCGGGCGGAGCATGCCGCGGGCGGGCCGGCCGGACCAGCCGGGTCCGCCGAGCAGCATCAGCGGCCTGGCACGAGCCCCCTTGACGCCCCACTCCATCGCGGTGACGTGCTCGGCCAGCGGCAGGCTCGCGGTGGAGCGGGCCTGCGCCCACAGCACCACGGCGACCGGGCCCAGCCGCCGTACCGCCGCGAGGAGCGCCTCCGCCGGAACCGCGGCGCCGAACATCCGGGCCGGGACATCGAGCCGGCCGAGGGCGGCGTTGAGTGCCTCCAGCGGCAGGGTGTGCTGTTCGCCGGGCACGCAGGCCAGGAGCACGGGCCCGGCTCCCGTGGCCCCGGCGGCCGCCATGGGGTGCCGGGTGTGCCGGCGCAGCGCGGTGGACACGTGCCAGGACAGCAGGTGCTCCACCTCGACGTACCGGTCCCCCGACGAGGCCCACTTGCGGCCCACGGCGTGCAGGGTCGGTGCCATCACCTGCTGCCAGGCGACGACGAGGCCGTGGCGGGCCAGGGCGGTCTCCAGCCGCTCGTCGAGTGCCACGGCGTCGAGCCGGACGGCCGCCCTGGCCAGTCCCCGGCCCTCCTGCCGGGCGTCGCCGGGCGACGGTGTGCCGTCGGCGGCCGGTGCGGGGAGTCCGGCCGGTCCTCCCGGTGCGTGCGGTGTCTTCGGCGGTCGCCGCTGCGCTGCCGGGTACGCCCGCTCCCGCGCGGCCCGGGCGGCCTCGGCGGGCGGCACCCCGGACGCGGTCAGCCGGCACATCGTCTCCAGCGTCGTCACGTCCTCGGGCGTCCAGCGCCGGTGCCGGCCGTCGGTGCGTGCGGCGGGGCCGATGCCGTAACGGCGGTCCCAGGAGCGGAGGGTGGTGGGCGAGACACCGAGCCGGCGGGCCAGCGCGCCGGTCGTCAGCGCCGGCTCGGCCGCACCCGGCCGCGGCGGCTCCACCGTCTTCCTGACGTCCATGCGACGACGATACGACGCAGAAACGATGCGAGTTGTCCCGCCGCCGCACCGGATCACACGATCGAACGGATCGGGGCGACACCCGGCAGGTCCCGGTCCGCCGACCGGACGGATCGGGGTGGCTGTCACGGCAGGCCCTGGTCCGCCGGAGCGGCGAGGGGCCGCCGGGCTCGCGGGTCCGCCGGGCGCGGCGGGGGCCCGCCGCGCCCGGCACGTCCCGGCCGGCCCGTCCGACACGAAGGAGCCGTCGTCATGAGCCCGCATCCGACCGCCGCCGCCACCGTCTCCCGGGTTCCGGCCGGCCGGCTCCCCGGCGCACCGCCGTGGCCCGGCGCCGGGGAGCCGCTCAGCGACGAGCGCCTCATGCGGGGGCTGGCGGCCGGCGACGCCGCCTGCCTCGCCGCCGTCCACCAGCGTTGGGCACGCATGGTGCACATGCTGGCGTGGCGCACGCTGGGCGACGCCGCGGAGGCCGAGGACGTCACCCAGCAGGTGTTCCTCGGCGTCTGGCGCGGATGCGGCGGCTACCGGCCCGATCGGGGGACGGTGGCCGGGTGGATCGTCGGTATCACCCGGCGCAGGATCGCCGACGCCCTGTCCGCCCGGACGCGTCGTGGCGAGCTGGTCGCGGCCGCCGGTGCGGCCCTGCCACCGGACGAGCCCGGCGCCGGCCGGCCCGAGGCCGCCCTCGACCGTGTCCTCCTGGGGCAGGCACTGGCCAAGCTCCCCACGTCCCAGCAGCGGGTGCTGCGGCTGGCGTACTACGAGGACCTCACCCAGACCCAGATCGCGGAGCGGACGGGGTGGCCGCTGGGCACGGTCAAGAGCCACGCGCGAAGGGGACTGCGCCGGCTGCGCCACGATCTGGAAGGACGGACCGGAGCCGACCACCTCTACACATAAAGACCGGATAAGGGCAAACTGGACTATGCGGCGCTTACCGCACCCGTACCAGACGCGGTCCGTTCTGCAAAGCCAAAGGAGACGGCTCATGGCCAACCTGCACAGGGGTGACATAGCGAGTCACCCTGATGTCTCCGAAATGCGGGAACGCTACGCCCGCATGCTCGGCGGTCGTGATGTGGCGCTCGTGGACGGGCCGGTGTTCCTGCTCGGCCTGTACTGTGCGGCATCCCCGTGGATCGTGCACTACTCGGCCGGCCAGCCCTCACTCATGGTCCACAACCTGATCATGGGCATAGCGATAGGCCTCCTGGCTCTCGGATTCACCCGGGCCCCCGAGCGGATGTACGGCCTCAGCTGGGCCATGTGCGCCCTCGGAATCTGGATGATCATCGCTCCGTGGATCGTGGGCAGCAGCCCGGACGCGGGCGTCATCGTCAACAACATCGTCATCGGCGCCCTCGCCCTGGTCCTCGGACTGATATGCGCCGGCACGGCGGCGAAGAGCGTCCCCAAGCCGTAAAAGAGGAGACCGAGGAAAGGAAGCAGGGAACAGTGCGGCCGGTCCGCCTCGGCGGACCGGCTCGCGCTTGCCCGCCGCCGCTCAGCGGGACGGCACCAGCCACGGTTCCTGCGGCAGGGTCCGGCCGGTCTCCGGCAGCGACTTCAGGTACGACTACCACCGACCCCGCACCGGAATCGGTGGCCACACCCGAGCCGGCCGCGTCACCGACCTCTCCGGACAGCACACCTAGCCCACTTCGACGGGTGCCGGGCTCGCGTCGTACTCCTCACTGATCTCCTTCGGTCCGAACGGCCACACCCTCTCCAGCCGCGCCCACACCAGGAAGGCCACACAGCCGAGAGCCAGCCAGGCCAGGGACCACTCGACGGGACGGCGGCCCGGGGAGTTCCTGTCGGCGTACCCGTAGATCACGCACCAGCCGGCGAAGGCGACGACGCCCGGCAGCGGATAGAGCCACATCCGGTACGGGCGGGACAGCGTCGGCCGGCGCCTGCGCAGGACGGTCAGCGCGACGATCTGGGCGAGCGCCTGGACGATGACCATCACCGTGGTGAGCAACTGGATCAGGGTCGCGAGGTCGGTGTGGCGGCCGATCAGGAAGCCCACGGCGGTGATCACCCCCATGGTGGCCAGGCCGAGCACGGGGAAGCGGTGCCTGGGGTGCAGCTTCTCGTACGGGCGGAAGAAGACCCGGTCGCGGGCGGCGTCGCAGGGCACCCGGGAACCGCCGAGCAGGCCGGCGAAGACGGAGGCGAACGCGGTGATCAGGATGAGCACGGTCACCACGTCGGCCGCGCCCCTGCCCCAGGTCTCCTCCAGCACCGCGGAGGCCACGGAGGTGGAGGCGATGTCCTGCGGGTCGGTCATCCGGCGCCAGTCGACGACCCCGAGGGTGCCGATCTGGAGCAGGAGGTAGATCGCCATGATGCCGAGGATCGAGAAGACGATGGAGCGCGGGAGCGTACGGCCGGGGTCCTTGATCTCGGCGCCCATGTAGGCGGTCGTGTTGTAGCCGAGGTAGTCGTAGATGCCGATGGTCAGGCCCGCGGCGAAGCCGGGCCAGAAGTGGCCGCTCGTCGGGTCGAAGGCCTCCGCCGGATAGGTGAAGGCCAGGTGCGGGCTGAAGTCGGTGGCCGCGGCGGCGATCACCAGCAGCACGGAGGCGATCATCACGACCCACATCACGGCGGTGATCCGGGCGATGTGCTCGATGCCGCGCCACAGGAGGACCACCACCAGGGCGATCACCCCGAGGCCGATCAGGTCACCGGCGGTCCGGTCCAGGCCGGGCGCGAGATAGCCCAGGTACTGGACGAAGCCGACCACGCCCGTGGACATGATCAGCGGGATGAAGAGCATCGCCGTCCACACGAACAGGAACGGCATCAGGCGGCCGGTGCGGTACTGGAAGGCCTGGCGCAGATAGACGTAACTGCCGCCGGAGCCGGGCATGGCGGCGCCCAGCTCGGCCCAGACCAGCCCGTCGCACAGCGCCAGCACCGCGCCGGCGACGAACCCGACGACCGCCTGCGGTCCACCGAACGCGGCGACCATCAGCGGGATCGTCACGAACGGGCCGATGCCGCACATCTGGCTCATGTTGATCGCGGTGGCCTGGAACAGGCCGACGCGGCGGACGAAACCACCCGTGGGTGGCGGGCTACCGGACATGGGGGCTCCTGACGCGACGCTCCACGGCACCCGGCGGGGCCGACGTGGCCGATAAAGTTAAGGAGACTTACTAGAGGCGTCAAGTACGCGTCAGAAATGCACGAGAATGGTGCAATGCCCGCCAGCGACGCCGTAGAGGCGCAGGAACAGACCTGGAGCCGCCGACGCCTGCGCAGCACCAACGAGCGCTTGCTCCTGGACCGGCTGCGCCGCCTCGGCGCCGCCTCGCGCGCCCAACTCGCCCGGGAGACGGGCCTGTCGAAGCCGACGGTGTCCAGCGCGCTCGCCTCGCTGGCGGCGGCCGGCCTGGTGCACGAGGTCGGCACGCACGCCCCGGAGCGCGGACGCACCGCCGTGCTCTACGCGCCCGACCCCGCGGCCGGGTACGCGCTCGGCGTGGACATCGGCCGGGGCTGGCTGCGCGTGGCGCTGGCCGATCTCGACGGCACACTCGTCGCCCGGGCCGACGTCCGCAACCGGGCCCGCGCCTCCGCCGCCCTGACCGGCCTGGTCGTGACCACCGCCCGCCAGGTCGTGGCGAACTCGGGCGTGGACCCCGCACGGGTGGTGCACGGGGTGATCGGCACGCCGGGGGTGTACGACGAGCAGCAGCGGCGGGTGCGGTACGCGATGCATCTGCCCGGCTGGGGACGGCCCGGGCTCGTGGACCGGATACGCACGGACCTGGGCGTGCCGCTGGAGGTGCACAACGACGCCAATCTGGCGGCACTCGGCGAGTACGCCTTCGGTGTCGGCGCGGGCAGCCGGCTCTTCGCCTACATCATGATCGGCACCGGCCTCGGGATGGGGATCGTCAGCGAGGGCCGGCTGTTCACGGGCGGCCACGGGCTGGCCGGGGAGATCGGTTTCCTGCCGTGGCACGGCCGGCAGAAGCCGGAGCGGCTGGAGGACGCGGTGTCGGGGGAGGCCGTGGTGGAGGCCGCCCGGGAATTCGGGATGCGCGGGCAGCTCACGGCGAAGGCCGTGTTCGACGCGGCCCGGCAGGGGAATCCGGACGCCGTGCGGGCGGTGGAGCTGGAGGGCGAGCGGATCGCGCACACCGTGGCGGCGGCCGCCGCCGTCCTCGACCCGGACCTCGTGGTGCTCGGCGGCGGTGTCGGCCACAGCGTCGACCTGCTGCTGCGGCCGGTACGGGAGCACGTGCGCACGCTCACCCCGCTGCGCCCCCGGATCGCCCCGAGCCGGCTCGGCGAGGACGCCGTCCTGCTGGGCGCGGTGGCCACCGCACTGGACACGGCCCGGGATCTGGTCTTCGAGCGCCGGACGGCCGGAACCTGACCCGTCATCACGCCGGCCACGGCCACGCTCGTTGACACGGCTCCCGGCGGACCCTAGCTTGAACCAGATTTGTAAGGTTTCCTAACTTTACGAGCCTGGAGACCCTCGTGTTGCTCCCCCGCCCCGCTCCCGCCCGCCGGTACACCGCCACGACGCTCGTCCTCGGGCTGCTCGCCACGCTGGCCTCCGGCGCCTGGGCCGGGGAACGCCGGCCGGCCGCGCCGCACGGGCGGGCCGAGACCACCCGGGTCTCCGGCGCCGCCGGCGCGAGCACGCCGCTCGCCGGCTTCGCCGTCCAGTCCACGGCCAAGGTGAGCGACTCCGCCGCGGCCGTCTCCTCCCCCGGCTATCCGGCGACCGGCTGGCACCCGGCGGGCCCGCGTTCGACGGTGCTGGCCGCGCTCCTCGCCGACGGCGTCTACGCCGACCCGTTCTACTCCACGAACCTTCGGAAGATCGCGCGGGCCGACTTCGAGGTGCCCTGGTGGTACCGCTCCGACTTCACCGTCGAGGACACCGCCCGGCGCACCTTCCTCGACTTCAGCGGCGTCGTCTCGGCGGCCGACGTCTACGTCAACGGCCGGCAGGCGGGGTCGGCCACGGACGTCAGGGGCGCCTACACCCGTCACGAGCTGGACATCACCTCACTGGTCCGGTCGGGCACGAACACGGTCGCCTTCCGCGTCCGGCCCAACGACCCGAACAAGGACCTCACGATGGGCTGGCTCGACTGGCTCCAGCCGCCGCCCGACCGGAACATGGGCATCGTCCGGGACGTCGTGGTCCGCAGATCCGGCCCGGTCGCGCTGCGCGACGTCCACGTGACGACCGAGCTGGCCGTACCCTCCCTCGCCACCGCCGACCTGACCGTCAAGGCCCGGGCCCGCAACGACACGGGCGCGCCCGTCACGGCGGACATCGGCGGCAGCATCGGCGGGACGGAGTTCCGCACCACCGTGTCGCTGGCCGCCCACGAGACCAGGACGGTCACCTTCTCCCCCGCCGGCACCCCGGGACTGCACCTCACCGAACCGAGGGTGTGGTGGCCCGCCGGGATGGGCGGACAGCCGCTGTACGACCTCGACCTCACCGCCACCGTCGCCGGTCAGACCTCGGACACCGCGCACGAGACGTTCGGCATCCGCGACGTGCGGGCCCCGTTGAACTCCGACGGCGCCCGTCAGTACCGGATCAACGGCCGGGCACTGCTGGTCAAGGGCGGCGGCTGGTCCCCGGACGAGTTCCTGCGCTGGGACCGCGCGTACGCCGAGGACCGTCTGAAGTACGCCGTCGACCTGGGCCTGAACACCATCCGCCTGGAAGGCCATCTGGAGCCGGACGAGTTCTTCGACCTGGCCGACCGCCACGGCGTGCTCACCCTGCCGGGCTGGGAGTGCTGCGACAAGTGGGAAGGTGAGGTCAACCCAAGCGGGTCCGGCGAGAAGTGGAACGACGCCGACCACGCCGTCGCGAAGGCGTCCATGGCCGCCGAGGCAGCCCGGCTGCGCGACCACCCGAGCGTGCTGTCCTTCCTGATCGGCAGTGACTCCGCCCCCGACGCCGCGATCGAGAAGGGCTACCTGGACGCGCTGCGGGCGGCCGACTGGCCCGTCCCCGTGGTCCCCGCCGCCTCCGACGCCTCCTCCCCGCAGCTCGGCGCCTCGGGCATGAAGATGACGGGCCCCTACGACTGGGTGCCGCCCGGCTACTGGTACGCCAAGCGCGAGGGCGGGGCCACCGGCTTCAACTCCGAGACCAGCGCGGGCCCGAGCATTCCCACCCTCGACACCCTGCGCCGGATGATGACCCCGGCCGAACTGGACACCCTCTGGAGGAACCCCGACGCCAAGCAGTACCACCGCTCGCCGTCCTCCACCTTCGGCACGCTGCTGATCTACGGCAAGGCGCTCACCGGCCGCTACGGCGCCCCGACGGGCCTCACCGACTACGTGCGCAAGGCCCAGCTGGCCCAGTACGAGAACGTGCGCGCCCAGTTCGAGGCGTACGGGCGCAACGCGACCGACGCGAAGCAGCCGGCCACCGGGGTGATCCACTGGATGTTCAACAGCGGCTGGACCTCGCTGCACTGGCAGCTGACCGACCGCTACCTGGACCAGAACGGCGCCTATTTCGGCGCCAAGAAGGCGAACGAACCGCTGCACGTCCAGTACTCCTACGACAACCGGTCGGTCGTCGTGGTGAACAACAGGCCCGAGGGCGCACAGGGACTCTCCGCACGGGCCACGCTGTTCGACCCCGACGGCACGCGGAAGTACGACAAGACCGTCACCGGGATGACGGTCGCGGGCAACGGCGCCCACGCCTCGGCCCTCACCCTGCCGTCCTCGGTGAGCGGGCTCTCGCGCACGTACCTGCTCCGGCTGGCGCTGACGGACGCGGACGGCAAGGAGGTGAGCCGGAACGTGTACTGGCTCTCCACCGAGCCCGACGCCCTGAACTGGGACGGCACCACCTGGTACTACACGCCGACGACGCGTTACGCCGACCTCGGGGGGCTCGCCTCGATGGCGCAGACGCCGGTGTCGGCGACGGCGACCACGCGCTCGTCGGACGGCACGTCGACCACGACGGTGACCCTGCGCCACGCCGGCGGCGGGACGACCCCGGCGCTGCTGACGGACGCCCACCTCGTGGACGCCGGAGGCAAGCCCGTGCTGCCGGTGCGCTGGTCGGACAACGAGGTGAGCCTGTGGCCGGGCGAGTCGGTGACAGTGACCGCGACCTACCGGACGGCCGATCTGCACGGCTCGGCGCCGGGCGTGCGGGTCTCCGGCTGGAACACGCCGGAGCGGACGGTGCCGGCGGCCTGACGGCGGCGGGGGCGGGCCCGGACCGGCGGCCTGACGGGAGCGGGCCCGGACCGGCGGCCTGACGGGAGCGGGTCCGGGCCGGCGGCCTGACGGGGCGGGCCCGGGCGGCCCGCCTCCCTGTCACCGGGACCGGCTCACGCCGCTCAGCTCACGTCGAGCGCGGTGTCGTCCACGACGAACGAGGTCTGGTACTTGGAGCCCTCGGTGCCGGTGAACTTCACGGTGACGGTCTGGCCGGCGTAACCGCTGAGGTCGAAGCCGCGCTTGGTGTAGCCGGAGGCCGCGTTCAGGTTGGAGTACGTCGCCAGGGTGCCGAGGACCGTGCCGGAGCTGTTCAGCACCTGGACCTTGAGGGTGTCGTAGGCCGTGCTGGTCGTGGTCTCGGCGGTGTCCACGTGCAGATAGAAGCCGAGTGCGGCCGAGCAGCCGGAGGGGATGGTCACCGACTGGGAGAGCGTGTCGGTGGTGGCGGTGCCGTTGCCGTCGAGCCACGCGTAGTACGAGCCGGAACGCGCCGCCCTGCTCGCCGAGTCGGTGATGACACCGCTCGTGGCGCTCCAGGTGCCGCTGCCGGACTCGAAGCCGCTGTCGCCGAGGAGCTGTGCGGCGGTGCAGGACGTCGAGCCGCCGCCTCCGCCGCTGCCGCCCGCGCCGGCCAGCCACTCGGTGGCGTTGAGCGCGAGGGCGGCGTTGGTGGCGCCGGAGTCGTTCCAGCCGTCGTAGAGGGTGTTGCCGGACTGGCCGGTGCCGTCGTCGATCGGGGAGCTGTCGCCCCAGAACGCCACCCGGCCGCTGCCGAAGGTGCTGGTGGCGAAGAAGGCGCCGGTGTTGCCGGAGTAACCGGTGCGGTAGAGCAGACCCTTGACGGAGGAGTTGTCGGCGGGCTTGAGGGTGGCGGTCGTACCGCTGGCGATCAGGCTCTTGCCGACGGTGCCGAAGGAGCCGTGCAGCACCGGGTCGGTGCTGTCGCCGATCGCCGCGGGGTGGTCGGAGCCGATGCTCAGCGAGTCGACGGAGAAGCCGAACGGGTCGGTGGAGTCGACGCTGTTGTTCGACATCAGGTCGTTGAAGATCTCGACGGCGTCCTCGCCGTCGTTGTTGCGGTCGGCGCCGGTGTGGTCGGAGATCATGAACAGACCACCGCCGTTCTTGACGAAGTTCATGATCGCCGTCTTCTCGGCGCTGGTGAACAACGTGTTGGGCTCGGGCAGGACCAGTGTGTCGAAGTTCGACAGGTCGGTCGCGGGCGAGCCGCCGTAGGCGAGCGCGGAGCCGGACGGCAGGCTCTTCAGGCTGTAGCCGCCGGTCTTCTGGAGCGCGACGCCCCAGGAGGACAGGGCGCCGGTCCAGTCCGTCTCGGCGGACGGGGAGGAGTCCTGGCCGAGGGGGTCGGGCTGGCTGGTGGAGATGATCCAGTCGGCGTTGCCCGCCGTCTCGGCGTGGGCGTTGTCGAACAGGATGCGGTGCGTGGCCGCCGCGTGGGCGGGGGCGCCGGCGCCGACCTGGACGGCGGCCCCGGTGAGCAGCAGTCCGAATCCGGCCAGGGCGGTGGTGCATCTGCGGCGGGCTCTCCTGGATCCGAGCATCCGAACAAACCTCCATGAGGGATGGGGAGAGGCGGTGCGGGCGCCAAGTCTGCGCGCGTAGAACCCGCTTGAGGGTTTCGGCCACGCGTCGAATGGTTGAAAGGTACATGGCATCCAGGTGTGGTGAACAGAGGCTTCCGGCCGCAACCGGTGCGGAGTGGCTCCGCCTTGGCGCGGGCAGATTCCATGGCAGCGGGGTTCACCCGCGGGAGCGTCGAAGAGGCAGGGCCATGGAGATCTCAGGCTTCGTCAGTGCCGTCGTGATCGGCATCGTCATCGGTGTGCTGGGCCGGCTGGTCGTCCCCGGACGGCAGCGCATCGGTGTCCTGTGGACCATCGCCGTCGGCATCGTGGCCGCACTGCTGGGCTCGGCCATAGCCGCCGGGTTCGGGGTCGCCGACACCGACGGCCCCGACTGGATCGAGTGGTTCGTCCAGATCGCGCTGGCCGCCCTGGGAGTGGCCGCCCTGGACCGGGGCCGGACCCGGCACTGAGCCGGCGCTCAGCGCGGGCCGGTGCGGAGGTTCAGCGGCCTTCCGTGCGGACCGCCGCCAGATAGGCGGTGAGGCGGTCGCGGTTGCGGGCCAGGCAGTCGATGCGGGCCTGGATGCGGTCGATGTGCCCCTGGAGCAGCGCGGCCGTCTCCACCGGCACGCTCTCGGGGGCCGGCACGAGCCGGCCGGTACCGCAGAGGTACGGCAGGATCGCGTGGATCATCCCGGTGGTCAGGCCGGAGTCGAGCAGGCCGCGGATCTGCTGCACCTGCGCGACCGCGGACTCGGGGTAGCTGCGGTAGCCGTTCCCGCCGCGCTCCGGGTGGAGCAGCCGCTGTTCCTCGTAGTAGCGCAGCAGCCGGGCTGGGACGCCCGTACGCCGGGACAGCTCACCGATCCGCATGCCGGCCTCCTGGATCCACGCTTGACCTTCACACTGATGTGAGGCTTCGACCATGGTCGCATGACCCTGTCCTCCCAGGTCAAGGGCGGTCGCCTGCCGTGGTCGGGGCTGCTGGCCCTGTCCTGTGCCGCGTTCACCGCCGTACTGACCGAACTCCTCCCGGCCGGCCTGCTGCCCGCGATGGCGGCCCCGCTCGGCGTCGCAGAATCCCGGATCGGTTTCCTCGTCACCGCGTACGCCGCCGCCTCCTTCGTGGCCGCGGTCCCGGTCACCGCCGCGCTGCGCTCGCTGCCCAGGCGGCCGGTGCTGTGCGGTGCGCTGCTGGGGTTCGCCGTCAGCAACGCGCTGGTCGCGCTGTCCTCGTCGTACCCGCTCACGGTCGCGGCCCGGCTGCTCGCCGGGGCGATGGGCGGCACGCTGTGGGCGATGCTCGCGGGTTACGCGGCCCGCATGGTGCCCGCGGAACGGCGCGGCCGGGCCATCGCCGTGGTGCTGGCCGGGATCACCCTGGCCCTGGCGCTGGGCGTGCCCGCCGGTACCGCGCTGGCCCAGTTGGTGGGCTGGCGGGCGGCGTTCGGCACGCTGGCCCTGCTGGCCGTGCTGCTGGTGGGCTGGGTGCGGCTCCGGGTGCCCGGCTTTCCCGGTGAGCCGCCGCACGCGCGCGTGCCGCTCGTCCGGGTCGCGGTCCGCCCCGGGGTCCGTCCGGTGCTGTGCGTGACGCTGTTCCTTCTGGTGGGGCACCAGGTGATGTACACGTACGTCGGTCCGTTCGGCGCGCATGCCGGGTACGGCCGTACGGGCGTGCTGCTCGCGGTGTTCGGCATCGCGACGGTGGGCGGGATCTGGCTCACCGGTGTGCTGATCGACCGGTTCCCGCGGCGCACGCTGCTCGTCGCGCTGGCGCTGGTCGCGGGCGTGCTGCCGGCCATTGGCCTGGGGGCCGGGGCGCACGGGCTGCTGGTCGGCGCGGTCGGGCTGTGGGGCGTGGCCTTCGGCGGGGCGCCCACGCTGATCCAGACGGCGCTGGTGGACGCGTCGGGGCCGGCCGACGCGGACGTGGCGACCTCGTTGCAGACCACGGTGTACAACGCGGGTATCGCCGCGGGTTCGCTCATCGGCGGCCTGGCGCTGGACGCGCTGGGCGCCGGGGCGGTGCCGTGGACCGCGTTCCCGCCGGTCCTGCTGGCTCTCGTGACGGTCGCGGCGGGCCGCCGGCACGCCTTCCCGGCCGGGCGGCGCGCTGTTGCCCGGGAGGCGCGGCACGCCGTTGCCCCGGGGGCGAGGTCGGTGGCCGAGGCGGGCGCGGTGGCCGTAACCTGCCGGGCCGGAGATCATGAGGTGCGGAGAGGCCGATGACGCGGGACGGTGAGCTGCGCCGCTGTCTGGAGCTGGCGGTGGAGGCGCCTCCTCCGCACAGCTCGCCGGCTGGCTGGCCGAGTGGGGCGTGCCCGCCGCGCCCGTGCGCGCCCTGTCCGTGCCGGAGGTCGCCCCCGGCGTGACCGCGGAGGGGCCGGTGCCGGAGCTGGTGGACGAGGTACGGGAGCTGCACCGCCGCTGCCACACCGGGCGCGCCCACCGCGGCTGAGCGTCAGCCGAGTTCGAGTGTGGTGACGCCGAACACGCGGTCCCCGGCGTACCCGCGCACCGGCCCGGTGTACATGCGGGCGGTCTCGAACGAGGGGCGCAGGCCCGCCTCTTCGGCGAGGGCGACGCCGGCCGCGTTCGGTTCGGGCACGTCGATCGCGACCTCGCGGCCGGCCGAGTCCTCGGTGAGGGCGGCGAACAGGGCCCGGGCGTCGTCGGCGGTGTCCGCGAAGAGGGGGCCGATGCGCAGGCTGTCGTGGCCGGGGCGGATCACGCCGTAGCCGGTGAGGCGCCCGCCGTCCTCGCGGACGACGGCGCGGTGGCCGGGGCCGGTGAGCCACTCGGCGAGGAACCGGGGGCGGTCGGCGGGGTGGCAGGCGCTGTCGTAGGCGGTGAGCGCGGCCAGGTCGGCGGGTCCGGCCGGGCGCACGCCGGCGGGCGTCGCGCTCTCGGGGGCGGCGCCGGTGTACCGGACGGTGCGGTGGGCGAGCCGGAAACCGGACTGCCGGTAGTTGTCCTGCTGGGCGACGACTCCGTCCAGGCCGACGGTCCGGCTGCCGGCGTGGGCCAGGGCGGTCTTCCAGGTGGTGAGGCCGTGTCCCTGGCCTCGCAGGTCGGGGCGGACGAGGTAGCAGCCGAGGAAGGCGTAGTCGGCGCCGTGGTTGACGACGGAGATGGCGGACACCGGTTCCCCGCCGAGCCGGCCGAGGAAGAACCCCTCGGGATCCTGGGCGAAGAAGGCGGGACCGTCGGACAGCCCGGGATTCCAGCCCTCCGCCGCCGCCCACGCGCTGATCACCGGCCAGTCGGCGAGGGTGGCCTGCGTGACGACGAGTTCGTGGGGGGCCGCAGGGGTCATCGGTGCGCTCCGTTTCCTTCGGGTCGGGCTGTCGTACGGCACGGCTCTCGGCCGGGCCGCCCGCAGCATCCTTCCGGATCAACGGGGGCCGCACCATGGGGAGATCGGCCGATGCCCGGCGCGTCCGACGGCCGACACCGCGGCGTGGGACGGAAGTCCGGCCGACACCGCGGCGTGGGACGGAAGTCCGGCCGACACCGCGGCGTGGGACGGAAGTCCGGCCGACATCGCGGCGTGGGACGGAAGTCCGGCCGACGTCGCCACACGGCACGGGAGTCGACCGGGGGGGCCGTGCGGCACGGAAGGTCGACCGGGGTGGCCGTGCGGCGCAGGAGTTCGGCCGGGTTCCTCGGTCCGGGCCGGCGCCTTTCTTCCGGGTCCCGGATCGGGCCCACGGTGCCTTGCGGCCGACCCGGGATCCGGAAGAGAGGTCCTGGTCCTCCCCTCGACCACCTTGTCGAAGGAGGTCACGAACTCCGTGCACCGTGGCGCCGGAGTCGGCCGGCTCGGCCCCGCCGGTGCGCTGCGGTGCGCTCCGGTGGGGCCGTGCGGGCGCCGGATCAGTCGGTGCGCCCCGGGCGGAAGCGGCGGTACAGGGTCGCGCCCGCGACCAGCAGCGCGGCACTGCCGGCGACGGCGGGTGCCGTGAGGTCGGCTCCCGTGTGGGCCAGCGCGGCCGTCGCCGGGCGCGCGGCGTGGGACCGGGCGTGCGCCGGCGGCTTCGGGGCCCGCGGCTCGGGGAC
The DNA here is from genome assembly GCF_016741855.1 of Streptomyces musisoli. GTDB lineage: Bacteria > Actinomycetota > Actinomycetes > Streptomycetales > Streptomycetaceae > Streptomyces > Streptomyces musisoli. The sequence continues at coordinate 107,146 of NZ_JAERRH010000016.1, forward strand.
GGCCGGGGTGCGCGGGGGCCGGCGGGGCTGCTCCACGGGGCCGTTGACCGACTCGTTGCCGATGGCCGGATTCCCCACCCCGATCACGTTGGCGCTGTTGCCGGTGACGTTCACCGGGAGGTCGACCGGGAGCTGGACGCCGTTGCCCGAGAGCACGCCGGGCGAGTCGGTGGCGGCGCCGTGGGCGGACGCACCGCCCGACGCGTCCGATCCGCCGCTCTTCCCCGCGCCGCCGGCCTTGGCTCCGCCGGTGTTGGCACAGGCGTTGCCCGCGGCCGGGTTGAGCAGCCCCACGACGTTCACCGTGTTGCCGCAGACGTTGACCGGCACGTGCACCGGGAGCTGGATGCCGTTGCCGGAGACCAGCCCGGGCGAGCCGGCCGCCGTACCGTCTGCGCCGGCCCCGTCGGCCGCGAAGGCCGCGGACACCGGGAGCGCCACGGCCATCGCGCCGGACGCGGCGGCGACGGCGATCACACCGTTTCGGGTAGCCCGTCTCATAGGTTCCCTGCCTTCCAGACTTCGTCGCGGGCACTCACCCGCACCCCGTAAAACGCAGGCGAACCATCAGAGTTATGGCTTATCGGTCTTTCACCCCATCGAGCGGCAGTGTTATCGAACTGCGTGTAAAGCCACTGAATGATCACCAACCGGGCACGGAGGGTGCGCAGGGTACGACAGAGGGTGCCGCCGCGCTCGCCCGCAGGCGTGCCGACCGGGAGCCGCTTATGGTGATCCGAGGGCGCCGTCCCCGGTCCGCGGCGCGCCCGGGAGGCAAGCGATGCTGGCCATGCTGTCCACACGGCCCGCCGTGCGGCGCTGCGCGGGTGCCTCGGCGCTCACCCTGGCGCTGCTCGGAGCCGGGCTGCCCGCGGCCGCCGCCGACCGGCCGCAGCCGGACCTGTCGCGGTTCTACCGGCAGAAGCCGGTCTGGGGCGCCTGCGAGGGGCCGGACATGCCGAAGGACCTCCAGTGCGCCAGGGTCACCGTCCCGCTCGACTACGCGAGGCCCGGCGCGGGCACGCTCGACCTGGCGCTGGCCCGCTACCGCGCCACCGGGACGTCGCAGGGCTCGGTGCTGCTGAACTTCGGCGGCCCGGGCGGGGCGGGAATCTCCGAGCTGGCCTCCGGGGGCCGGCAGTTCATGGACCTCACCAACGGCTACGACGTGGTCACCTTCGACCCGCGCGGCGTCGGCCGCTCGTCCCCCGTCAGCTGCGGCGAGGGCAGTGAAGAAGCCTCCCTCGTGACGGAGGAGCACACCGACATCGGTCATCCGCAGGCGCTGTTCAAGCAGCTGCGGCAGGCCGCCGACCTGTGCGCCCGGAACTCCGGACCGGTGCTGCCGCACATCGGCACCATCAACGCCTCCCGCGACATGGACGTGATCCGCCAGGCGCTCGGCGACAGCAAGCTCAACTACCTCGGTTTCTCCTACGGCACCCGGCTCGGCGCGGTGTACGCGGCGCAGTTCCCGGGCAAGGTCGGCCGGATCACCCTCGACGGCGTGGACACGCTGACCGAGTCCCTGGCCGAGCAGGGCGTGGCGGGCGCCGAGGGGCAGCAGACTGCACTGGACGACTTCCTGGACTGGTGCACGACGGACATCGGCTGTCCGTTCGGGCAGGACCGGCGCATGGCCGGCGACGGGGTGCTCCGGCTGGTGCGCTCGCTCGACGAGAACCCGGTGCCCACGGGCTTCGGCGGCTCGCTCTCCGGCCAGGACCTGGTGGGCGCCATCGGGCAGGCCCTCTACAGCAAGGAGCTGTGGCCGTCTCTGGAACGCGCGCTGGTCTCGCTGGTCGAGGACGGGGACGCCCGGCGTGTCCTGGCCTTCTCCACCGGCGGTGTGGCCCTGCCCGGCGACCGGCGCCGGACGGACGGCGGACTGGTCGACGCCGAGGACGTCCCGGCGGACAACCTGTCGTCCGCGCTGATGGCGATCAACTGCGCGGACGACCCCGACCGGCCCACCGCGACACGGCTCGCCAAGGACCTGACGGACCTGCGGTCCGCGTACGACCAGGCCTCGCCGGTCTTCGGCCGCTACCGGCTCACCCAGCTGCTCATGTGCTACGGCCGCCCCAAGGGCACCGATTTCATCCGCGACCGCGTGAAGGACGTGCACTCGGCGAAGATGCTGCTCGTGGGCACCCGCGGCGACCCGGCGACGCCGTACCGGTGGACCGAGGAGACCGCCCGCCGGCTCGGCTCGTCCGCGGTGGTGCTCGACAACAAGGGCGAGGGCCACACCGGGTACTCCTCGTCCAAGTGCGTGCACCGCAAGGTCAACGACTTCCTGCTCTACGGCACGCTGCCCCCGGGTGGCGGCTCCTGCCCGGCGGACGCGCCGGCCGACCGCCTGACCTCGGGCGGCAGCGGCTGACGGCCCCGTCCGCCCCAGGCCGGTGGCGAAAGTGGCGCAAGCGGGTATCAGCCACGAACCGGGGCAGCCTCCGGGACATGACGGCCGTCACACTGGGCAGGCGCCCTTCGCCGTATCCCACACGTCCACGACAGGGGGACACCTCATGCGCATCCGCGCCGCCATCGCCGTACCCGCCGCCTCGGCCGCCGTGGCGGCCCTGCTGCTGACCTCGTCGCAGAGTCAGGCCGCCACCGGACAGACCCGGACCGCCCGCTGCGCCGAGAAGTCGCTCACGATGCGGGCGAAGGCCGCGGACGGCGATCCGACCGTGCTGCGGGTCAGCGTCACCAACCGCGGCGCCCGCGCCTGCGTCGTCGACCGCGTGCCCACGGTGACCTTCGGGAACCTGGACGGGGCCGCGCTGCCGGTACCGCTGGGCGGCACCGGCGGCCACCGGCTCGCGGCGGGCGGCACCGGCTACGCCGACGTCCGGACGATCGCCGACCCGGCGGACCCCGAGGCCCGCCGGGTGGGCACGGTCACGGTGGCGGCGTCGACCACGCACTGGGGCCGGTCCTTCAGTGCCGCGCAGCTCGGTACCGGGCGGCAGGCTCTCGTCTGGGAGCCGGTGACCACGTGGTGGAAGCCGTCGGCGGCGGCCGCGGACCGGGCCATCGGCCTGGGCTGAACGCCGGCTCAGTCGAGGACCAGTTCGGGCGAGTAGAGGTCCAGCCACCGGGCGAGGTCCAGGGTGCGTTCCAGACCGCGCCGGGCCGCCTGGGTGCTGACCGGTGCGGTGCGTCCGGCGGCGTCGCGGACCCGGTCCCGGTCGACCAGGTCGAAGACGGGGTGGGAGGGCGTGGCGAGCACCTCCTTGACCTGCTCCTGAAGCGCGCGGGCGTACCGCGGGTCCTGCGTCGACGGGTAGGGGCTCTTCACCCGGTCGTACACCGAGCGCGGCAGGACGTCCGCCGCCGCCTCCCGGAGCAGGCTCTTCTCGCGGCCGTCGAAGGACTTCAGCGCCCAGGGCGCGTTGTAGACGTACTCGACCAGCCGGTGGTCGCAGAACGGCACCCGGACCTCCAGGCCCACGGCCATGCTCATCCGGTCCTTGCGGTCGAGGAGCATGCGCACGAAGCGGGTCAGGTGCAGGTGGCTGATCTGCCGCATCCGGTACTCGAAGTCGCTCTCGCCGTCCAGCCGGTCGATGCCGGCGACGGCGGTCCGGTAGCCGTCGGCGGCATAGCCCTCCAGGTCCAGGGACTTGGTGACGTCGGCGCGCAGCACGCCGGCGTCCTCGCCGAAGTGCCGGCCCATGTTCGCCAGCCAGGGGAAGCCGTCGGCGCGGCGCGCCTCCTCGTCGAAGAACTGGAGGTAGCCGCCGAAGACCTCGTCGGCCGACTCGCCGGAGAGGGCCACCGTGGACTTCTCCCGGATGGCGCGGAAGAGCAGCAGCAGCGAGGTGTCCATGTCACCGAGGCCGGACGGCAGGTCGCGGGCCCGGATCACCTGGTCGCGCACGGCGGGGTCGGCCAGGGAGTCGGAGTCGAGCACGAAGTCCTGGTGGTCCGTGCCGGCGAGCCGGGCGACGTCGTGCACGAAGGGCGTGTCGGGGGTGCCGCGCAGTTCGTCGGCGACGAAGTGCTCGGTCCGGCCGGCGAAGTCGACCGCGAAGCTGCGCACCCTCTCGCCCTGCGCGGCGAGTTGACGGGCGGCGATCGCGGTCATGGCGGAGGAGTCGAGCCCGCCGGAGAGCAGGGTGCAGCGCGGCACGTCGGCGACCAACTGGCGGCGCACGATGTCGTCGAGGAGCGAGCGCACGGTGGCGATCGTGGTGTCGCGGTCGTCGGTGTGCGGGCGGGTCTCCAGGCGCCAGTACACGCGGGTGGACAGGCCGGAGCGGTCGACGGTGACGACGGTGCCCGGCTCCACCTCCCGCATGCCGTCCCAGACGGCGTGTCCCGGCGTCTTGACCATCACGAACAGCTCACGCAGACCGTCCCGGGTGACGCGGGGCCGGGCCAGCGGGTTGGCGAGGATCGCCTTGGGCTCGGAACCGAACAGGACTCCGTCGGCGGTCGGATGGTAGTAGAACGGCTTGATGCCCATGCGGTCGCGGATCATCACCAGCTTGTCGTGCCGGGCGTCCCACACGGCGAACGCGTACATGCCGTTGAGCCGTTCGGCGACCGCGTCGCCCCACTCCAGGTAGCCGTGCAGCACGACCTCGGTGTCGGAGTCGGTGCTGAACCGGTGCCCGCGGTCCGTCAGTTCCCGGCGCAGCTCCGTGAAGTTGTACGTCTCGCCGGAGTAGACGAGGGCGACGGGGCCGTCGGGTGTCGGCACGGACATCGGCTGCCGGCCGCCGGGGAGGTCGATGATGGCGAGCCGGCGGTGCCCGAGGGCGGCGGGGCCCTCGGTCCAGGTGCCGCGGTCGTCCGGGCCCCGGCAGGCCATGGTCTCGGTCATCGCGTGCAGTGTGGCGGCCTCGGCCGTCAGCTCACGGTCGAAGGAGACCCATCCGGTGATGCCGCACATGCGCTGCCTCCCGCCTCCGGTTCCCGGCGGGCCCGCGCTCACCTGCGCTTTCTCGGCGGGCGGGGGCCGACCGGCAACCAGTTGTATCGAGCACCTATATGACGAGCGTCCGTCAGGTGCCCGGCCGAGTCAACGCGGGAGCGGCGCGGCGGGGCCGGCCGCCCCACGGTTTCGGCCGGGTTTTGCCTCGGCGAAATCCATGGAGGGGCCTGCTGCCGCCGCCCCGGCCGCAGGAACCGGCCACGGGCAAAATCTTCCCCAAGCACACCGCGCCTCCGGTGCCTCGCCCGGCTCACGGAGTCCGGCTGCCGCTCCCCCGCAGCCGTCCGATCCCGGAGAGGCGACCGTTCGCCGGGCCCCGGCGGCACCCCGGAGACGTCACACGGCCCCGGCTCGCACCGGGAACGGCCTCACGGCTTCGCGGTCAGGAACGAGTCGAGGGCGCCGGTGAGTTCGGCCGGCTTCTCCAGTGGCAGTTCGTGGCCCGCGTCCAGGACGCGCACGACCGCGTCGGGATAGGCCCTGGCCATCCGGAGCATCTGGCGCACCGGGAGCTGGACGTCGTGGTAGCCGTGCACCATCAGGGTCGGCACGGAGATCTCGCCGGCCCGGTCCAGGACGTCGAAGGCCCGCATCGCACCGTAGAGCGTCATGACGACCTCGCGCGGGGTGGCGGCGGAGGCGCGGATGTGCGCGCGGATCTCCTCGCGCGGGTAACCGGGCGCGAAGGCCCGCTGGATGTTGGCGGCCACGAACAGCTTGTACGGCACCAGCGTGGAGGCCGCCATCAGCAGCCCCCGGCCACGGCTGTAGGTCATCCGGCCGATGGAGCCCACCAGCACCATCCGCTCCACCCGCTCGGGGTGCGCGAGGGCGATCGTCTGCGCGATCATCCCGCCCATCGAGTGGCCGACCAGCACGCACCGCTCGACCCCGAGGTGGTCGAGCAGCGCGAGGACGTCCCGCGCCAGCTCGGCGATCGTGCGCACGCCGGCCCCCGTGCTCTCGCCGTGACCGCGCAGGTCCAGCCGGACCACCCGGCGCCCGGCGCAGAAGTGCGCCATCTGGTGGTCCCAGCGGTGCCGGTTCGCGGTCCAGCCGTGCACGAACACCAGGGGCGCGTCCGCCGCGTCGCGGGGGCCCTCGTCGTCGTATCTCAGCGTCGCTCCGTCGACGTCGAGCTGTGGCATGAGGGCCTCCTGGGGTGCGGCACGGTCCGGTTACTGACGGGTACGGTAACCGGCCGCGCGGTCCCGCGTCACCGGCGTCCGGCGAGGAATCCGGCGGCGGCCGGGGAAGTCACCGAGGTCCGGATTACCCCGAATGCCGCAAAGGTGATTCCGCCCTATCGTGCTGTCATGGAGCACGCACTGAGTCCCGCGACCCTCGCCGAACTGCGGCGCCCGCGCCCCTACCCGGCGGTCTCCGTACTGACCCCGACGCACCGTGGGGAACGTGGAGGCGGCCAGGATCCGGTCCGCCTGCGCAACATGGTGACCAAGGCACGCAAACGCCTGGAGTCCGACCCCGCCGTCACCCGCGAGCGGCGCGCCGACGTCGTGGCACACCTCGACCGGGCCCTGGCCGAGGTGGACCTGGCGCACGCCGAGGACGGCCTGGTGATCTTCGCCGCACCGGGTGAGCACCAGGTGTGGTCCCTGGCCCGCCCCGTCCCCGAGCGGGTGGTGCTCTCGGACACCTTCCTCACCCGCAATCTCGTCGCCGCACAGGCCGCGGAGCGGCCGTTCTGGGTGCTGTCCGTCTCCGCGGACCGCGCCACCCTGTGGAGCGGCGGCGAGGACCGTGTGGTGCAGGACCGCTCGGGCGGCTTCCCGCTGGAGCGCCGGCAGGAGAACTTCGACCCCGAGCGCCAGATGCGTACGGGCGGCCTGCCGAGCATCTTCAGCGACGAGGGCACCAGGCAGTTCCTGCGCGAGGCGGACACCGCCATGGGCGCGGTCCTGCGCGAGCAGCCCCGGCCGGTGTACGTCACCGGCGAGCAGGCGGCACTGTCCCTGCTGGACGAGGTCGGCAGCGTGGCCAAGGCCGCCGTCCACGTCCCGCACGGCGGCCTCGCGCAGGCGGGCCCCGACGCGGTGTGGCAGGCGCTGCGGCCGGTGCTGGAGGCCGAGGCCCACAAGGACACCACGGCCGTGGTGCGCGAACTGACCTCGGCGCGCGGTCACCGGACGTTCGCGGCCGGTCTGGACGAGCTGTGGCAGAACGCGCGCGACGGCCGGGTCCGGCTGCTGGCGGTGGAGGAGAACTTCCGGGCCACCGTCCGCGACCTCGGCGAGCATCTCGTCCCGGCCGAACCCGGCGACCTGGACGCCCGCGACGACATCGTGGACGAGATCGTCGAGCAGTGCCTGGAGACCGGTGCCGAGGTGCGCTTCGTGCCCGACGGCGCGCTGGGCGACGAGGACGGGATCGCGGGAGTGCTGCGGTACTGACCCGCCGCGCCACCGGCCCCGGGGAGCGGCCCTCGCGTCGGCGTACGCTACGGCGTGATCGTCGGCGTGAGGGAGCGCGTTCATGGCTGACCTGCTGGGAGTTGCGGTACTGGGTGCCGGACACATGGGGGCCGACCACATACGACGCCTCGACCGGGTGGTCAGCGGCGCCAGGGTCGCGGCGGTGGCCGATCCCGATGCCGATCGGGCCGCGGAGGCCGCGGCCGGGCTCGACGGGGTCACCGTGCTCAAGGACCCCGTGGCGGCACTGGACGCGCCCGGAGTGGAGGCCGTCCTGATCGCCTCCCCCGGACCCGACCACGAGGAGGCCCTGCTCGCGGCCTTCCGCAGGGGCCTGCCCGTGCTGTGCGAGAAGCCCATGGTGCCGGACTCCACAGGCGCCCTGCGGGTCCTGGAGGCGGAGGCGCGGCTCGGCCGCCGGCTGGCGCAGATCGGTTTCATGCGCCGCTACGACACGGAGTACCGGCGGCTGAAGGCCCTGCTGGACGGGGGCGGCCTGGGCCGGCCCCTGATGCTGCACTGCACCCATCGCAACGTCTCCTCCCCCGCCCGTTTCACCAGCGCCATGCTGGTCGACAGCTCGGTCTCGCACGAGATCGACGCGGCCCGCTGGCTGCTCGGGCAGGAGCTGACTGCGGTGACCGTGCTGCGGCCCACGCCGTCCGGGGGCGCGCCCGAGGGGCTGCTCGACCCGCAGTTCGTGCTGTTCGAGACCGACGGGGGCGCACTGGTCGACGTCGAGGTCTTCGTGAACTGCGGCTTCGGCTACCAGGTGCGTTGCGAGGCCGTGTGCGAGAGGGGCAGCGCGCGGATCGGCGACGAGCACACCATGGTGGTCACCACGGCGGGCAGCGCCCGCGAGGAGGTGGCGCAGGACTATCTCGTCCGCTTCGCCGACGCCTACGACCGCGAGGTGCAGACCTGGGTCGACGCCACCCGGAGGGGCGAGGTCACCGGTCCGAGCGTCTGGGACGGCTACGCGGCGTCCGTCGTCGCCGAGGCGGGGGTCCGGGCGCTGGAGACCGGCGCCCGGACGACCGTCGAGCCGGCACCGCGCCCGGACCTGTACGCCGGGGTCAGCCGCTGACGCTCGCGGCGCCCGTCTCCAGGTGGCCGGTGAACCGACGCGACCAGGTCCCGCCGGAGTCGACGGTCACCGTGAAGTCGTACCAGCCGTTCTCCGGTAAGCGATCGGGGCCGGCCATGGTCAGGCTCTCGCGGCGGGGCGCCCGGCCGGGTCCCCGGGCGGCTCACACCCCGCCAAAGAGCGTGCTCAGCCCCCGCTCCACCACCGCCGACACGTCTTCCTGGCCGCACGGCACCAGTTCGTACGTGCTCACCAGGAAGCGCCGCAGCGCCGCGGCCTGGAACAGCAGCAGGGCCATGCCGTGCGGGGAATGGAACTCCAGTACCGTCCGGGTTCGCCCGTACGGCCATATCTGCACGTCCCCGTGGCCGGCCGGGGCCCGCAGCCCCTGGTCGAGCAGGGAGCGCGCGAAGGTCCAGGTCACCTCCTCCCCGTGCAGGGCGGCCTCGGCCGGGAAGTCCAGGAACACGGCGAGGGGGTCGCCCGCGGAGTAGCGCAGGGTGGCCGGTACCGGAAGCTCCCGGTCCTCGGCGGTGACGAGTCTGGCCTGGGCGAGTTGTTCGACGGTGACGTCCATGCCCATAAGGAGTGCGCGAGGGCCTGCCCCATGCCGCGAATTCCGGTCAGAGTTCGGCGGGTACCGGCCGCTCTGCCGCACCATGGAACAGAGGAGCGTCGAACACATGCTTGAACCCCGGGCGGAGGTCGTTCGCGATCGCCTCAACTCACGTAAGCGTTCTACGACTTGACGGCCACGGCGCGTACGTCATTCGTCCCCGCGGATCCCCCCGAGAAGACTCTGGCATATGCCGAAAGCACCACCGTATCGTGTGTTGCCAAATCCCTTACAGGGCGTCGCGGGCTGTGCAAGAGTCGTAATGGTCCCCCCGTCGTCCCCCGCCGTACCGTCCCCCTCATTCGGAGTGCGTCATGCCGTCCCCAGTCTCCGCGGACCGCCCAGCCGCCCAGCCGCCAGGACGCGGCTCGGTCGAGGCGCTGATAACGCAGGCGCGGCGGCTCAAGGGCGACGTGGACGCCGTACGGCGGGACACCCGGAGCGACGGTTCGGACCCCGAGGAGCGCTGGCAGCGCGCCCTGTGCGATCTTGCCCTGCATCAACTGGACGACCTCGACGCCCACTTGGCCCAGCTCCGGGACGGTCCGCCGCCCGCTCCGGCCGAGTCCCCCGTGCCGCCCGCCGGCCGGTCCGGGCCGGCCGCGGCCCCGGGCGGTTCGCTGCTCAGCCGCGTCGGCAGCGCCGAGTGGAACCTGCTGACGGACGAGGCCACCTGGTCCGGGGAGCTGTACGAGATCCTCGGCCTCGACCCGGACCGCCCGGCCCTGACCCTGGACGAGCTGCCCAGCCTGGTCCTGGACGAGGACCGGCCGAAGCTCACCTCGATGGTGACGGACTGCCTGGTCGACGCCAGGCCGATCGACGGCGAGTTCCGCGTCGTACGGCCCGACGGCTCCGCGCGGACCGTGCACATGATGGGCGAACCCGTGCTCGGCGCCGACGGCGGCACGGCCTCCATGTGGGCCGTGCTGCGCGACGTCAGCGAACTGCGCAGCAGCCAGCGGACGGTACGCGAGACCCGTGACTCGCTGACCCGCCACCGCAGGCAGGAGCAGACCGAGCACCGGATCGCGGCAGAGTTGCAGGAAGCCGTGCTACCGCCATGGCGCGGCTCCCTGCGGCTCCCGCACCAGGGACCGGTGGCCCTGGACCTGGCCGCCCACCGCCTCCCGGTCGCGACCGCGACCGCCACCCTGATCGGCGGCGACTGGTACGAGGCCCTGGAGCTGTCCGACGGCCGGACCCTGCTCAGCGTGGGCGACCTAACCGGCCAGGGTGTGGCCGTCGCCTCCGGCATGGCGATGCTGCTCGGCGCCGTACGCGGCATGGCGATGGCCGGCACGGAGCCCGGCGAGCTGCTCACCCTCCTCAACCAGTTACTCGACACCGCCGTACAGCCCGCCCTCGGCAGCGCCGTCTGCTGCCGCTACCAGCCCGAGACCCGCACCCTGGTCTGGGCGCAGGCAGGACACCCCGCCCCGCTGCTGTACCGCGACGGGACGGGGCGCCTGCTGAACACACCCGGCGGCGTCCCCCTCGGCGCCTCCCCGGGGGCGGTCTACGGGCAGTCCGTCGTCACCCTGCGACCGGGCGACGTGCTCCTCCTGCACACGGACGGGCTGGTGTCGGGCCACGGCAGGACGGCGGCCGTGGACCGGCTGCTCGACCTCGCACCCCGGTTCGGCGCGGCGCGCACCGCGCAGGACTGTGTGCGAACGGTCGTCGAGGAGTTCGGCGGAGCCGGGCGCGAGGACGACGCGTGCGTGCTCGTCGCCAAGGTCACCGCGTGAACCGACCCGCCGGGTCACGACACGACATGACCGGCCGGGATCACCGAACGAACTGAACCGACGAGGTCACCGGCCTGCCAAGGTCACGGCCCGGACGGTCCGGCGGACGGCGCACGGGCCCCCTAGGCCCGTGCGCTGTTGCCGTCTCCCTTGGCCCTGGGCTTGGGCAGGGCGAGCCTGATCTCCTCCCGCAGCTGGTGGATCTTCGGATAGCCGGCGTACTCCGCGGTCAGCCGGTACATCTGCCGCAGTCGGTCCCAGGTACGACGGGAGGAGTTCGAGCCCATCGACATGAGTGCCAGCCGGGCGTAGCGGTCGGCCTGTTCGGGGTCGTCGGCGATGAAGCAGGCCGACGCCATGGAGAGATGGTCGAAGATCTTCGACCGCTCCCGCCCGTCGACGCGCAGGGCCAGGGCCTTCTCCGCGTAGTGCTGGGCGTGCGCGGCCGCACCCGGGTCGAACTCCGCCAGCGTGCGATAGGCGAGGGCCTGCATGCCGTACAGGTCCTCGTCCCTGAAGGTCTGCATCCAGTCCGGCGTCTCCGCGTCCCGGTCGGAGACGAAGAGGTCCTCCGCCCGGCCGAGCGTGCGGCGCATCGCCTGCCCCTTGCCCATCGACGCCTGCGCCCAGGCCTCGATGGTGTGGAACATCGCCTTCGTACGCGGTTGCAGACGTTCGCCGGCGCCGGACTGGGCGAGCTTCATCAGGTCCAGGGCGTCGTCGGGACGGCCGAGGTGCACCATCTGGCGGGCCGCCCGGGACAGCGCCTCACCGGCACGCGGCCGGTCACCGCCCTCCCGGGCGGCATGGGCGGCGATGACGAAGTACTTCTGCGCCGTGGGCTCCAGGCCGACGTCGTGCGACATCCAGCCCGCGAGGACGGCGAGGTTGGCGGCGACGCCCCACAGGCGCCGCTGGAGGTGGGGTGGATGGTGATAGGCGAGCATGCCGCCCACTTCGTTGAGCTGGCCTACGACCGCCTTGCGCTGGAGCCCGCCGCCACGGGCCGCGTCCCAGGCGCGGAACACCTCGACCGAGCGTTCCAGTTCCTCGATCTCCTGCGACCCGATGGGGGCCGCCTCGTACCGGTCGAACCCGGCGGGGTCGGCGTGCAGGGGGTCGTCGAGGACAGGGGCGTCGGCCCGCAGGGCCGGGTCGGTGTGCAGCCAGTCGTGCATGGCGCTGCTGAGTGTGGATCCCGCGGCGAGCGCGGCACCCGCGCCCACCAAGCCGCGTCGGTTGAGCATGAGGTCCATTCCCGTGAATTCGGTGAGGACCGCGGCGGTCCGCTCGGGCGGCCACGGCACGCCGTCGGGATGTTCCTCGATCCCGTCGCCCTGCCGCTTCCCCGCACGCCCGTGCCGTACCAGACCGATGTCCTCGATGGTCACGACACGGCCGAGACGCTCGGTGAACAGGGCCGCCAGCACCCGCGGCACGGGATCGCGCGGGATCTCTCCCATGTCGATCCACCGCCGCACCCGGGAGGTGTCGGTCGCCAGCTGGGGGTGGCCCATGGCCGCCGCCTGCCGGTTGACCAGTCTCGCGAGTTCGCCCTTCGACCAGCCGGCCAGGCCGAACAGGTCCGCAAGGCGGGTGTTGGGTTGTCCGCTCACGTCAAGCCCCCAGGTTCTCGGCTGAGTTGACAGTAGCCCCGTGCAGGTTGCCGGGCGACTATTCGCCACGGTTCGCCAGGGTCCGCCAGATGGTGTGCCACTGGCCATCGGGTGTCAGGTAGGAACGAGCCACCCCGACCCGGTCGCCAGGTCCATATGGCGGCCCCATAGCGGCATATGACGGGCACATTCCCCAGGGTGTGCCCGGGCGGCCGGGCCGGGTGGGCGCACGCTCCCGAAACCACGCTCATGGGTCACGCACCCGCGAGCACGGGTTCGGAACGCGGACGTACAGGCAGGCACAGCAGGCACACGAAGGGATCTGTATCTCCCATGTACGCAGCATCGTCCTCCGTGTCCGCCCCGCCCCGGCCGCTGCGCTCCCGTCCCGCGGGCGGCGGGCCGTACCTCGATCCGGCGGCGCGTCCGGGCGGTCCCGTGCTGGGCGCGGGCCGGCCCCGACGGATTCCGGGCCAGCCAGGCGCCCAACCGCTCAGTGGCAGGCTCGACCTGTCGGGGCCCCAGGGCGCTCAGTTGCGCACCGCGCTCGCCTCGGTGCACCGGATCTGCCCGGAGTTCGCCCCGGTGCAGGTCCTGCGGCGCAGCGGACGGTCCGTCCTCCTCGTGGGGACGACGGGGCGCAGCACGGCCGTGGCGAAGTGTCTCCTGGACCACTCGCCGGCCTGGGTGGAGCGGAGCCGGCAGGAAATAGCCGCATACCGCTCGTTCGTCCGGCACCGGCCGCCGGTCCGGGTGCCGAGGCTGATCGCGGCGGACCCGGACAACTGCACGCTCGTGATCGAGCGGATGCCGGGCCGTACGGCGGCGTTCCAGCGGCATCCGGTGGAGGCGCCGCCGCGCGCGGACATCCGGGCCGCGCTCGGCGCGATCTGCCGGGTGAACGCCTGGCGGCCCCCGGCGGGCACCTTCGACATGCCGCTGGACTACGCGGTCCGGATCTCGAGGTACCACGAACTGGGCCTGCTCACCGACCGGGACCTCGGCGATCTCCAGAAGCTGCTGCACGGCATCGCCCATGAGGTGGGCCGGCACGGCATGCTCCAGTTCTGTCACGGCGATGCCCTGCTCTCGAACATCCTGCTCTCACCGGCCGGTCCAGTGCTGGTGGACTGGGAGCACGCGGGCTGGTACCTGCCGGGGTACGACCTGGCGACGCTGTGGCTGGTCCTCGGGGACGCGCCGGTGGCGCGACGGCAGATCAGTCAGATCGCCCAGTCGGCGGGCCCGGCCTCCCGGGACGCCTTCCTGGTGAACCTGATGCTCCTGCTGACCCGGGAGATCCGCACCTACGAGACGGCCGTGCAGCGTTCGATGCACGAGACGACCCCGGCGGCACCGGGCACGGCCCACCCGGGTGCTGCGCCGTCCGGCGAGGAACAGCGGCTGCTGCTGAGGCGGTTGCACGACGACTGCCAGATGGCCCGCAGGGCCGTCCGCGCGGCGGTCGGCACTCGCTGACGGGGACGATGGCTCCGCGGTGTGCCCTGAGCGGCGGCGCACCGCGGACCTTCGTGTTCGGGCCCTGCTCCCGGATGTCCGGCAGGGCCACTGGTGTATGCCAGTGACGCCTCGCAGGCCCGCGCTCCGCCGCCGCGAAACTCGCCGAAAACCCTCCGTGACATGGGAAATCGCCCTTCTGTCGGCATCATTGACGGATCGTCGGCAAGCCGGTAGCACTGACCCAGCTCGGCGCCGCACACCCCGCCACGCTCCGCCCGTCACAGGAGGTCGCATTGCGAGGATCCGTCACCGACCCCACGTCCACACCCGGCACCAGACGCCTGCGGCGGACCGCCGTCCCGCTCGCCTCCGTGGCCCTGCTGCTGCCTCTGCTCGGCGCGACCCCGGCCCACACCGCCACGAACTCCGCCACGAACTCCGCGACGAACTCGGCGGCCTCCGCCACGAACCGGTTGCAGCAGGCGTTCGCGACCGCGGCGGCCGACTATCACGTACCGCAGAGCGTCCTGCTGGCCGTCTCCTACCTGCAGTCCCGCTGGGACCGGCACGCCGGTGCGCCGAGTGTGACCGGTGGCTACGGCCCGATGCACCTCACCGACGCCCGGACCGCCCTCGCCACCGCGGAGCACTTCGCCGAGGGGACGGAGGACGCCCGGGGCGACAGCGCCCGTGCCGCGCTGCACCCCACCGCCGAGGCGCCCGGGACGGCGGTCCCGGACCGCCTGCGGACGCTGCCGAAAGCCGCGGAGCTGACCGGCATCCCGGCCGACCGGCTGCGCACCGACCCCGCGGCGAACGTGGCCGGGGGCGCCGCCCTGCTCGCCGCCGCGCAGAAGGAGCTGGGTGAACCGCCGAGCGCCGATCCGGCCGAGTGGTACGGCGCGGTGGCCCGGTTCTCCGGCGCCGACGACAGGGCGACCGCCGCCGCGTACGCCGACGACGTGTACGACGTGCTGCGCACCGGCGAGGAGCGCGTCACGGACGACGGCCAGCTGGTGACCCTGGCGGCCCAGCCCCGGCTGACCGCCGACACCGCCCAGCTGGAGCGGGCCGGTCTGGGCACGCTGCCCTCGGACGGCACCGAGTGCCCGAGGTCGGTGTCCTGCGAGTCGGTCCCGGCGCCCTACGCGGAGTTCGGGAACGACGACTACGGCAACCACGATCTCGGCGACCGCCCGGCGTCGCAGCGCATCGAGTACATCGTCATCCATGACACGGAGGGCGCCTGGGACGGGGTCATGAAACTGATCCAGGACCCCACCTATGTGTCGTGGAACTACACGATCCGCTCGACCGACGGGTTGATCGCACAGCACGTCAAGGCGAAGGACGTGGCCTGGCACGCCGGCAACTGGGACGTCAACGCGCGGTCCATCGGCATCGAGCACGAGGGTTTCCTCGCCGAGCCGGACGCCTGGTACACGGAGGCCATGTACCGCTCCTCGGCGCGGCTGGTGCGCTACCTGGCCCGGACGTACGACATCCCGCTGGACCGGCAGCACATCCTCGGGCACGACAACGTGCCCGGCCCGACGACCTCCACCATTCCGGGGATGCACACGGACCCGGGCCCGTACTGGGACTGGCGGCACTACTTCCAGCTCCTGGGCCACCCGTTCCGGCGCACCGGCGGCAGGCACTCCGCGGTGGTGACGGTCCTGCCGGACTACGCCTCGAACCAGCCCGTCTACACCGGCTGCACCACCCGGGGCGAACCGTGCGCGGCGCACGGCTCCAGCGAGGTGCGGCTGTACACGGATCACGACGTGACCGCCCCGCTGGTCAAGGACATCGGTCTGAAGAAGGATCCGACCGACGGGGTGAACGACCTGTCGTCGCGGGTCTCCACCGGCCAGCAGTACGCGCTCGCCGACCACTGGGGCGACTGGACCGCCATCTGGTACCTCGGCCAGAAGGCCTGGTTCCACAACCCCCGCAAGGAGCCGGCGGCCGTTCCGGCGGCGGGCCTCGTGCTGACCCCGCGGGCCGGTCTGGCGAGCATCCCGGTGTACGGCCGGGCCTACCCGGAGAAGGAGGCGTACCCGGCGGGGGTGCCCGCCCAGTCGGTGGTGCCGCTGCCCTACACGATCCCGGCCGGTCAGCGTTATGTGGTCGGTGACGTGATGCCGGGCGAGTACTACTACGCGGTCACCTTCACCACCGACTCGCACCGGGTCGTGGTGGGCCAGGACCTGTACTACGAGGTTCAGTACGGCCACCGGATCGCGTTCGTGCGGGCCGCGGACGTGACACTCGAGGGCTCCGCCCGCTAGCTGGGCCCGTCTGCTCAGCCCTGCTGGAAAAGCTCCGCCGGGAGCGGCTTCAGCAGGGCGTACAGGTCGTCGGTGATGGGACGGTCCCAGGCGGCGATGGTCACGAGGACGCCGTCGCTCCGGTCGAACTGGACGCAGGAGATCCGGCTCTCCGAGAGCTTCAGCCGCCGCACGATGAGGAGGTTGTCGCCCTGGAGCACCGGCGTGTCCTCGGTGCCGACGACGGTGACCTCCTCGTCGTTCTCCAGCGCCAGCAGCAGCTGGCCCACCTCGAACGGGATCTCCCCCTCGGCGACCTCGCGGGCCGGGGAGCCCTCGGGGAGGTTGCCGATGATCATGGCGGGGCCGCGTCCGCCGAACAGGTCGTAGCGCAGGAAGACGCCCTGGCAGGTGCCGTCGGGGGCGGGCAGCAGGCCCGCGCCGAGGTTGCCCGGCCAGTCGCCCGGGTCCATGGCCAGCACGTCGAAGTCGGGTCCGGCAGGGGTCGCGCTGCGGCGGCGGAGGAACGACATGCGGCCATGGTACGTGCCCGTGCTCCGGTGGGTGACCTGCGGGCGCCCGGAAGATCACCTACCTCAGGGGGCAGCGGGTGAGCAGGGTTGCCGGGTCCGCGCCGGCCGGGCGCGCCACCGTGTGGTCCGCGGGCGGGCGGCCCGCTCCGGCGGTCCACCGTTCCAGGGCCGTGAACGCGGAGCGGTGGCAGGGCACCATCGGACGGAGCCGGTCGGGGAAGGCGTCCGCCAGGGAGTCGGTGTGGGTGCCGTCCTCGATGCGGTAGTAGCGCAGCAGTGAGCCGCGGCCGGCCCGGTGCACCATGCGGGCGTAGACGTCGGAGTCCTCGCTGATCGGCAGCAGCACGTCGAGGGTGCCCTGGAGGGTGATCAGGGGCTTGCCGATGCGTCCGGTGAGGGCGATGCGGTCGACCGCCCGGTGGACGGCGGCGGGGCGGGCCGGGTAGGCGTAGTCGGCGTCGCAGGCCGGGGTGCCGGAGGCGCAGTACGGGGTGCCCGCCTCGGTGTCCCCGTCGTAGCCGGGGTCGATCTCCTCACGGTAGATGCGCTGGGTGAGGTCCCAGTAGACCTGGTGGTGGTACGGCCACAGGAACTCGGAGCCGGCCGGGAAGCCGGCCCGGTGCAGCGCCGCCGCGGCCTCGTCGGCTCCGGGGCCGCCGGCGGCGTAGGCGGGGTAGTGGCGCAGGGCGGCCGGCAGGAAGGTGAACGGGTTGGGGCCGTCGGAGCGCCAGAGGGTGCCTTCCCAGTCGACTCCGCCGTCGTACAGCTCGGGGTGGTTCTCCAGTTGCCAGCGGACCAGGTAGCCGCCGTTGGACAGGCCGGTGGCGATGGTGCGGGCCGGGGGCCGCTCGTAGCGCTGGGCGACGACGGCGCGGGCCGCGCGGGTGAGCTGGGTGAGGCGGGTGTTCCACTCGGCGATGGCGTCGCCGGGCCGGCGGCCGTCGCGGAAGAAGGCGGTTCCGGTGTTGCCCTTGTCGGTGGCGGCGTAGGCGTAGCCGCGGGCGAGCACCCAGTCGGCGATGACCCGGTCGTTGGCGTACTGCTCGCGGTTGCCCGACGTGCCGGCGACCACCAGGCCGCCGTTCCAGTGGTCGGGCAGCCGGATGACGAACTGGGAGTCGTGCTGCCAGCCGTGGTTGGTGTTGGTGGTGGAGGTGTCCGGGAAATAGCCGTCGATCTGGATGCCGGGGACTCCGCTGGGCGTGGACAGGTCCTTGGGGGTGAGCCCCGCGTAGTCGGCCGGGTCGGTGTGGCCGGAGGCCACTGTGCCGGCGGTGGTCAGCTCGTCCAGGCAGTCGGCCTGCTGGCGGGCGGCGCCCGGCACGTGCAGCCGGGACTGTCCGGCGCAGTGGGCGTCCGCCGGCCCGGGGCCGGCGGGTGCCGCGGTGGCCGGGGTGATCAGGAGGGAGCAGACCACGGCGAGCGACAGGGCGCCCGGGGCGGTGCGCCGGGCCGGCCGGCTCGGGGGTGAGGTGCGGTGGGGCATATGGTTCCTCCGGCGGGTTGGGAACGCGCTGGAGGCTAAGGGGCGTGCAGTGGCTGCGGACATGTGTGGGGCCGCCATGATGACGGCCCGTTGGGGGGTGTCGGCCACCATGGCGACCCGGTGCGGCTGCTGACTTGTGGTCAGGGGACTGCGGCTGACCGGTGGTCAGGGGGCTTCGGCTGACCGGTGGTCAGGGGCAGCCGGTGTCGGCGAGGGTGAACCAGCCCGGGGGCGACTCCTTCAGGGTGTGGGTGACGAACGTGTTGTACAGGCCCATGTTCTGGCCGGAGCCGTTGGCGTAGGTGTAGCCGCCGCTGGTGCCGGCCCGTCCCGCCTGCACGTGGGCGTAGTTGCTCGCCGTCCAGCAGGCCGCCGTGCCGTCGCCCGGATCCGGGTCTCCGGGGTCGGAGCCGCCCGACTCGGTGGTGTCCACGCCGAAGAACCGGGCGATCCAGCGGCTGGAGCAGATCGAGTCGAGGAAGTAGGGGGCACCGGTTCCGCCGCACTGCTCGCCGCCGGTGCCGGGGTCGACCGGGGTGCCGTGGCCGATGCCGGGGACGCGGTCGACCTCGACGGCGACCGTGCCGTCCGCGGCCAGGTACTGGTCCTGCCGGGTGGCGTCCGGCCCGATGGTGCCCGTCCGCGTGGGTGTCTGGGACAGGCCGTGCAGTGCCGTCCACTGGTCGCGCAGTTCGGTGGCGTCGCGCGGTACGACGGTGGTGTCCTGGTCGCCGTACCAGATGGCCGCCCGCGGCCACGGCCCGGTGTACGACGGGTAGGCGTCGCGCACGCGCCGGGCCCAGTCCGCCGGGTTCAGGTCGACGCCGGGATTCATGCAGAGGTAGGGGCTGTTGTCCCGGGTGCAGTCGTAGGGCAGGCCGGCGACGACCGCGCCCGCGGAGAAGACGTCGGGGTAGGTGGCCAGCATGACCGCGGTCATGGCGCCGCCGGCCGACAGGCCGGTGACGTAGACGCGCTGCGGGTCGGCGCCGTAGGCGGTGACGGCGTGGCTCACCATCTGCCGCACGGACAGGGCCTCTCCCTGGCCGCGCCGGTTGTCGCCGGACTGGAACCAGTTGAAGCACTTGCTCGGGTTGTTCGCGGTGCCGGTCTCGGCGAGCACCAGCAGGAAGCCGTCCTGGTCGGCGAGGCGGGGCAGGCCGGAGTTGTCGGCGTAGACCTGGGCGCTCTGCGTGCAGCCGTGCAGGGCCACCACCACCGGGGGGTGGGCGGGCAGGCCGGCGGGCCGGTACACGTACATGGTGAGGGCGCCCGGGTTGGTGCCGAAGTCGCTCACCCGGGTGAGCGTGACGGAGGCGCGGGCGGCGGGTGCGGGGCCGGTGAGCACGGTAGCGAGGACGACGGCGACGACGGCGAGAAGACGGGGCAGGAGACGGAGGGCAGGACGGCGTGGCGGCCGGGCACGGGGTGGCGCCGGCGCCCTGCGGGACAGCGGCTGTGACATGGCGGCTCCTTCGGTGGACACACGGTCCCGGCCGCTCCGGTGGGAGACGGTGCCGGGGAGTGGCGGAACCATAGGTTCGGGTGTGTCCGGGCACCATGGCGCCGCACCCCACAGCCGCCGGGGCGCCAGTCGGCACCGCACGGATTGCTACGCGCCACGCGGTCTGCTAAGCCGACCCGGCCGACCTCGCCCCTCGGGCGGGCCGGTGGCCCACCTCGACCGGGGCGACCTCACTCGTCCCGCAGGGCCGCGCCGTAACTCGCCCAGGGCGGCCCCACTCCTGCGCTGGACCGGTGGCCTCCCTCGCCCCGGCCGGCCTCACTCCTCCGGTGGGGCCGGTGGTCTGTCTCGCCCCGGCCGGCCTCACTCCTCCGGTGGGGCCGGTGGCACCACCGCGACCGGGGCGGCCGAGTGCAGCAGCACGGCCTGGGTGACCGAGCCCATCATGCGGGCCGGGGCGAGCAGCCGCCGCCGGTGCCTGCCGACGACGACCAGTTCGGCGTCCTTGGACGCGGCGACCAGGTGCCCGGCGGCGTCGCCGGGCAGTGCCTCGGCGTCGGCGCGGACCTCCGGGTGCCGCCCGCGGTGCGGGGCGACGTAGCCGTCGGCGAGGACGCGGGTCTCGTGCTCCACGGCCTTCTGGTCGGCGAGGAGCGGCACCACCTGGCCGGGGGCGGACCAGGTCTGCACCGGCCACGGATAGGCGGCGATCACCTGGAGCCGGGCGCCGCGCAGGGCGGCCTCGGCGAACGCGAAGGCGAGCACACTCTCGTCGGGGCTGTCGGCGTGCAGTCCGACGACCACGCGCGGCCCGGGCTCGGCGGGCCCTTCCCCGTGCACCTCCCGGCCGGGCCGGGGCACGACCACCACCGGGCAGTCGGCGTCCCGGGCGGCGGCGAGGCTGTTGGAGCCGAGCAGCAGGCTGGCGAAGCCGCCGCGGCCCCGGGAGCCGAGCACCAACAGCTGTGCGTCCTCGCCCAGTTCGGGCAGGACGGCACCCGGTACGCCCTCCAGGGCGACATACTCCACGGCCGGCTCCCCGGGACCGTCCCCGATCCGGGTGCGGACCTCGTCGAGCACCGGGTCGCCCTCCCTCTCGGGCGGGGCGGCGACCAGCACGTCGGCCTGGCCCCAGGCCGCGTACTGCCGTACGTGCACCACGCGCAGCGGTGCCGCGCGGCGGCGGGCGGCGTCCAGGGCCCAGTCCAGGGCGCGCAGGCTGTCCGCGGAACCGTCGACCGCGGCGATGACCGGGGCAGCGCTCATCCTTCCTCACCTCCGGAACACGACCTTCCCCTTACTGGGGCCAGCCTCGCTCAGGTCGGGGCCCCGGCAGGGCGCTGCTGATCGCGTGTCCGAAAATCCGGCCGCGACACCCCCGGTTCAGGTGAGGCGGCCCGAGCGAGGTTCCGTTGAGGCGGCCCGAGTGAGGTTCCGATGCGTCTCAGGACGAGCCCCGGGGTTGCGGACCCCTGGGTCCACAGGTGCCCAAGGGTCATGAAGTACCCAGAGGTCCCCTAGGGTCCAGAGGTGCCAAGGGTTCAGAGGTGCCCTGGGTCCAGAGGTGCCAGGGATCCAGAGGTGCCCAAAGGTATGGCGGGCCTCAGGTCAGGTCGAACTCGCCCTCCCGTGCGCCGGAGACGAAGGCGCCCCACTCCGCGGGGGTGAAGATCAGGGAGGGACTCTCCGGCCGGTCGCTGTTGCGCATCGCGATGAAACCCTCGACGAAAGCGATCTGGACATCGCCCAGACCTCGGCTGCTGGACTGCCACTCCGCCCTGCTCAGGTCCAGCTCCGGCTTGTCCCAGCCCACGAGCGGCTGCTGCTGGGTGATGCTCTCGGCCACGTCCGTGCTCCTCCCGGTTCGTCGTCCGCGGGCCAGCCTAGCGACCGCTTCCTACGGCGGACAGGGCACGCGGGGACGATCTTTGCGGCGGTCCGGCCGGCCCCTTGCGGCCGGTCCGTCAGGAGTCGGGGGGCTCGGACCCCACGAGCCACATGGAGAAGAACTGCGAGCCGCCGCCGTACGCGTGGCCGAGCACCCTGCGGGCCCTCGCCACCTGGTGTTCTCCGGCCTGCCCGCGCACCTGGAGGGCGGCCTCGGCGAAACGGATCATGCCGGAGGCGCCGATGGGGTTGGTGGACAGCACCCCGCCGGACATGTTGACCGGCAGGTCGCCGTCGAGTTCGGTCACCCCCGCCTCGGTGAGCTTCCAGCCCTCGCCCTCCGCGGCGAAGCCCAGGTTCTCCAGCCACATCGGCTCGTACCAGGAGAACGGCACGTACATCTCGACGGCGTCG
Source organism: Streptomyces musisoli (assembly GCF_016741855.1). Taxonomy (GTDB): domain Bacteria; phylum Actinomycetota; class Actinomycetes; order Streptomycetales; family Streptomycetaceae; genus Streptomyces; species Streptomyces musisoli. Next base: position 129,115 of record NZ_JAERRH010000016.1, read on the forward strand.
ATGTCCCGGCGCGGGTCGGCGATGCCGGCCTGCCGGTAGACGTCGGCGGCACAGTCCTTTCCGGCCTGCGGGGAGACGAAGTCCTTCCCGGCGAACAGAGTGGGTTCGCTGCGCATGGCGCCGCCGAGGAGCCAGGCGGGCGGGCGGGGCGCGCGGGCGGCTCCGGCGCGGTCGGTGAGGACCATGGCGCAGGCGCCGTCGGAGGACGGGCAGGTCTCGGAGTAGCGGATGGGGTCCCACAGCATGGGCGAGGCCTGGACCTTCTCCAGGGTGATGTCGTGCTCGTGCAGGTGGGCGTAGGGGTTCAGCAGGGCGTTGCGGCGGTCCTTGTAGGCGACGAGGGAGCCGATGGTGTCGGGGGCGCCGCTGCGCCGCATGTAGGCGCGCACGTGGGGGGCGAAGAAGCCGCCGGCCCCGGCGAGCAGGGGCTGCTGGAAGGGGATCGGCAGGGACAGCCCCCACATGGCGTTGGACTCGGACTGTTTTTCGAAGGCGAGGGTGAGGACCGTGCCGTGGACGCGGGCGGCGACCAGGTTCGCGGCGACCAGCGCGGTGGACCCGCCGACGGAGCCCGCGGTGTGCACCCGCAGCATGGGTTTGCCGACGGCACCGAGCGCGTCGGCGAGGTACAGCTCGGGCATCATCACGCCCTCGAAGAAGTCGGGCGCCTTGCCGATGACGACGGCGTCGATGTCCGCCCACGTCAACTCGGCGTCGGCGAGGGCCCGTAGGGCGGCCTCCCGGACGAGTCCGGCGATCGACACGTCCCGGCGTGCGGCCACGTGCTTGGTCTGGCCGATCCCTGTGACGGCCACGGGCTCCTTGCTCATCGTGGATCCCCTTCGAGTACGGCGACCAGGTTCTGCTGGAGGCAGGGGCCGGAGGTGGCGTGGGCGAGGGCACGGTCGGAGGCGCCGCGGTGGATGCGGGCGGCGGCCTCGCCGATGCGGATGAGTCCGGCGGCCATGACCGGGTTGGCGGCGAGGGCACCGCCCGAGGGGTTGACGCACACGCTGTCGTCGAGGCCGAGGGCCTTGCGCAGGACCACCTCCTGCGAGCTGAACGGCGCGTGCAGCTCGGCCGTGTCGACGGGGCGTTCGAAGGCACCCGCCTTCGTGGCGGCCAGCCGGGTGGAGGGCGATTCGGTGAGGTCGCGCACACCGAGACCGTGGGCCTCGATGCGGTGGTCGATGCCCCGGATCCAGGCGGGCCGCGCGCACAGCTCCCGGGCCCGGTCCCCCGCCACCAGGATCACGGCGGCGGCGCCGTCGCCGACGGGCGGGCAGTCGCCGGTGCGCAGCGGCCGTACGACGTATTCTCCTTGTCGCACCTGCCCCTTGAGCTGGGCGTGGGGGTTGGCGGCGGCGTCGGCGCGGCTGCGGGCGCCGACGGCGGCGAGGGCCGGTTCGTCGGTGTGTCCGGCGTCGACGAGTGCCTGTGCCTGGAGGGCGGCGAGGGCGACCGCGTCGGGCCACAGCGGGGCCACGTAGTACGGGTCGAGCTGGCGGGTGAGGACGTCCCGGACCGAGCCCGGCGAGCACTTGCCGTAGGAGTAGACGAGCGCGGTGTCGGCGTCCCCGGTGAGCAGCTTGGTCCAGGCCTCGTACAGCGCCCAGGCGCCGTCCATCTCGACGTGCGACTCGGAGATCGGCGGCCAGGCGCCGACACCGTCCAGGGCGAGGGTGAAGGAGAAGGCGCGGCCGGCCAGGTAGTCGCTGGAGCCGGAGCAGGTGAAGCCGATGTCGGCGGCCTTCAGTCCGGTCCCGTCCAGGACCTCGTGCAGGACCGGCATGAGCATCTCGGCCTCGGACGACTCCTCGGTGGAGCGCCGGTGGTCGGTCTGGGCGAAGGCGACGACGGCGATGTCCCGGGCGGCGGGGGCTTCCTCGCTGGTCACAGCAGCTCCTTGTACGTCTCGTAGTCCGCGTCGGGTTCGCCGGTGGGCCGGTAGTGGTCGGGGTAGCGGGCGCCCTCGGTCCACACCGGTTCCACGCGCAGGCCCATGCGGACCCGGTCGTAGGGGATGCCGCCGATCCGGGCGTGCAGGGCGAGGTCGGCGCCGTCGAGGGCGATGTGGGCGTAGACGTACGGCACCTCGATGTCGAGGTTCTTCGCCTTGATGTTGACGATGCAGAAGGTGGTGACCGTGCCCCGGGGGCCCACCTCGACCTGTTCGGCCGTGGCCACGCCGCAGGTGGGGCAGGCACCCCTCGGCGGGACGTACACCTTGCGGCAGGACGGGCAGCGTTCGCCGACGGTGCGCCGGGCGGAGAGGGCGTCGATGTAGGCGGACTGGGCGCGGCCGGGCGAGTAGGTGTAGTCGAGGCGGGCGGGCGCGACGATGCCGGTGAGCGGGTTCTCGAACACACCGCTGTGACCGCCCGGTTCGACGGCCTCGCCCTCGTACGGTTCGAAGCAGGCGATGTCGGTGATGGCGCCGGTGCGCTCCGCCGCCCAGCGGACGCGCACCCGCATGCCGGTGTGTACGGCGTCCGGGCCGGGGACGTCGAGGACGTGCAGCAGTGCGGTGTCGGCGCCGTCGAGCCGGACCAGGACCCAGGCGAAGGGGGTGGCGAGCGGCTGCCCGCGGCGGGGTTCGTGGTTCCAGGCCCAGGTGGTGACCGTGCCGGTGGGGGCGACCTCCACCAGGTCGCTGAGGTCGTCGGCGGTGACGGGGTCGTACTCGACGGGCGGCACGAGGACGCGGCCGTCGGTGGTGCGCACGCCGAGCACTGTGCCTTCGCGCAGGCCGGTGAGGAAGGCGCTTTGGACGGGGCCGAGGGAGCGGGTGAAGGGGAACTCGACGACGAGTGGCGCTTTGAGGACTTCGGGCATCGGGGCTCCTCGGGTCAGGCGCGCTTGTAGACGGGGGGCCGCTTCTCCGCGAACGCGCGGGCGCCTTCCTTGGCGTCGGCGGTGTCGAAGACGGGCCAGCCGCGGGCGAGTTCGGCCGCGAGTCCGTCGGTCTCCGTCATCTCGGCGGTCTCGTAGACGGACGCCTTGACGGCCTCGACGGCGAGCGGGCCGCAGGCGTTGATCCGCTCTGCGATGGCGAGGGCCTCGGCGAGCGCGGTGCCGTCGGGCACCACGTGCCCGATCAGGCCGATGTCCGCGGCCTCCCGGGCGCTGTACGGCCGGCCGGTGAGCAGCATCTCCAGGGCGTGGGTGCGCGGGATCTGGCGCTGGAGGCGGACGGTGGAGCCGCCGATCGGGAAGAGGCCGCGTCTGACCTCGAAGAGGCCGAAGGTCGCGGACTCGCCGGCGACCCGGATGTCCGTGCCCTGGAGGATCTCGGTGCCGCCGGCGACGCAGTGCCCCTCGACGGCGGCGATCACCGGTTTGCGGGGGCGGTGGTGGCGCAGCATCGCCTTCCAGTGCAGGTCGGGGTCGGCCTTGAGCCGGTCGCGGTACCGCTCCCCCCGCATGCCGTCGCCGGCCAGCGCCTTCAGGTCCATTCCGGCGCAGAAGGCGGCGCCCGCCCCGGTGAGCACGATCGAGCGGATCGTGTCGTCCGCGTCGGCTTCGAGCCAGCCGTCGTACAGGCCGACGAGCATCGGCAGGGACAGCGCGTTCCTGGCATCGGGCCGGTTGAGCGTGAGCACCAGTGTGGCGCCCTCTCGCTGCACGGTGAGGTGTTCCGTCCCACCCATGGGCCATCTCCCCTCGGTCAGAACGAGAACAGGTTGCAGGAGGCGCGTGGGCACTTCAAGGGTTTTCTGACAGTCAGTCAGATTTGTTGGTGCGAGCCCTTCCCAGTTGCCGTGCGCTTTGCTCTGATGACCGGCGAGCCGACGGATGCGCCTCTCTTCGCCAGGGCTGCCGGGTCAGGAGGAAGCGGTGGAGTACAACCTTGCCGACCTGTTCGAGTCGGTCGTCGACGTGGTTCCGGACCGCGAGGCGCTCGTGTACCTCGACCACCCCGGCACCGGCGCCGAGCGCCGGCTGACGTACGCGGGGCTGGACTCCGCCGCCAACCGCGTGGCGCACCATCTGCTCGACAGCGGGGTGCGGCCCGGCGAGCATCTCGGGCTCCACCTGTACAACGGGGTCGAGTACCTCCAGACGGTGCTGGCCTGCCTGAAGGCCAGGATCGTCCCGGTGAACGTCAACTACCGCTACGTCGAGGAAGAGCTGGTCTACCTCTACCGGGACGCGGACCTGGCCGCGCTGGTCTTCGACGCGGAGTTCGAGGACCGGGTGGCGGGGGCGCTGCCCCGGGTGCCCGGGCTGCGGCATCTGCTGCGGGTGGGCGCGGGGACGGAGCGGGTGGCGGGGGCGGTGCCGTTCGCCGCGGCCGAGGCGTCCGGATCACCCGGGCGGGGCTTCCCCGCGCGCTCCGGGGACGACCAGTTCATCATCTACACCGGCGGTACGACGGGCATGCCCAAGGGGGTGATGTGGCGTCAGGAGGACTTGTTCTTCGCCGGCCTCGGCGGCGGGGCGCCGACCGGGGAGCCGGTGAAGGCGCCGCAGGAACTGGCCGAACGGGTGGCGGCGGGCGGCTCCGGGATCACCTTCTTCCCCACTCCCCCGCTGATGCACGGCACGTCGACACTGACCGCGTTCATCGGCTTCAACTTCGGGCAACGGATCGTGCTGCACCGCAAGTTCGTGCCGGAGGAGGTGCTGCGGACCATCGAGCGGGAGCGGGTCACGAGCGTGTCGCTGGTCGGTGACGCGATGCTCCGGCCGCTGATCGACGCGCTCGGCGGGCCGTTGAAGGGCACGGACTGCTCGGCCCTGTTCAGCGTCTCCTCGTCGGGCGCGATCATGTCGGAGACGGTGCGCCGGCAGTTCCGTGAGCTGGTGCCGAACGCCCTGCTGCTGAACAACTTCGGTTCCTCCGAGTCCGGGTTCAACGGCACCGCCACCGAGGACTCGGGTCCCGAGCGCGGCTTCCGCATCCGGGTCAACACCCGTACCCGGGTGGTGGATCCGGCCACGCACGAGCCGGTCGCCGCGGGTGAGGTGGGCCGGGTGGCGCAGTGCGGACATGTGCCGCTCGGCTACTACAACGACCCGGCGAAGACCGCCGAGACCTTCTTCCGGCGGGACGGGCAGCGCTGGGTGCTGCTGGGCGACATGGCGACGGTCGACGAGGACGGTGTGGTCACCGTCCTGGGCCGGGGCTCGCAGTGCATCAACACCGGGGGCGAGAAGGTGTACCCGGAGGAGGTCGAGCAGGCGCTCAAGGCGCATCCGGATGTGTACGACGCGCTGGTCGCCGGTGTGCCGGACGCCCGGTGGGGCAACCATGTGGCGGCCGTGGTCCAGCTGCGCGCGGGGGCGCCGCGCCCGTCGCTGGCCGACATCCAGGGTCACTGCCGTACCCGGCTGGCCGGTTACAAGGTCCCGCGCCAGCTGGTGATCACGGAGACGATCCAGCGGTCCCCGAGCGGCAAGGCCGACTACCGGTGGGCGCGGGAGGTGGCGGGGGCCGCGGAACAGCCGTAGCCGCGGGCGCACGTGCGGCCCGCGGCCGCGCCGGTGCGCGTCACCGGTCGAGGAAGGCGATCGTGCCGCTCAGGAACCGCTCAGGATCGTCCAGCCAGGGATAGTGGGCGGCGCCCGGCTGGACGGCGACCTCGGCCCGCGGGAAGGCCTCGGCGGTGCGGCGGACGAGGGCCGGGTGAACATTGCCGTCGGCCTCGCCCCCGTACACGAGGACCGGCGCGGTCAGTGCGCAGAGCGCGGCCCGGGTCTCCTCCGGGGTGAAGGCACCTTCAGCGAAGTAGCGCTCCCCCGCCTCCTCGTTGGTCTCCTCCAGCTCGGCCTCGGCGTGCGACCGGGCGGTGTCGTCCCAGCGGCCGTAGAAGAACGGCAGGAACACGTCGTCGAAGTCCGCCTCGCCCGCCAGCCAGGCCCGGAAGGCGGGGAACGCCTGCGCGAACCAGGGCTCGTCCGCGCGCAGGCGGGCCGCGGCCAGCCGCTCCTCGGGCGTGGCCCGCAGACCGAGGGCGGAGGGGTTGGGGGTGATCAGCACCAGCCGCCGTATCCGGTGCGGGTGGCGGGCCGCGTAGAGCATCGCCAGGGCGGCGCCCGCCGAGTGGGCGAGCAGATCCATGTGCTCCAGACCCATGTGGGCCCGCCACGCCTCGACGTCCTCGACCATGCGGTCGCAGCGGTACGTCGCCGGGTCCGCGGGCGTCGCCGAGTCACCGGTGCCCCGCAGATCGAGCAGCGCCAGCCGGCGGTGCGCGGTCAGCCCGCCGAGATCCCCGAGGTACTCCGAGGCGCGCATGGGGCCGCCCGGCAGGACGGCGAGGGGCTCTCCGGCCCCGCGCAGGTGGTAGGCGAGCCGGGTCCCGTCGGCCGCGGTGAAGATCGGCATGCGGTGATCCTCCCGGGTCGCGCCGCCTCACCGCAACGGCTTTCGCCGGGCCCGCTCCCGAAGATCCCGCAGACCCCTTACCGGGAGGCTCGGTGGTCGAAAATCCCGCAGACCGCTTGCCCGGAAGCTCGGTGGTCGAAAATCCCGCAGACCCCTTGCCCGGAGGCTCGGTGGTTTGAATTACTGACCTGGAACACGGCGACCGAATGATCGGTCGCCCGGAATGTGCGGATGGCGAGGGAGACGTCCCGATGGCGGATGCGACGGACCTGCTCGACGCGGGCGAGCGGCTCGGACCCGATGAGCTGCGGGCGCTCCAGCTGGAGCGGCTGCGCGCCTCGCTGCGGCACGCGTACGAGCACGTGCCGTTCTACCGGGAGTCCTTCGACAAGGCCGGCGTCCGCCCCGAGGACTGCCGTTCGCTCGCCGACCTGGCCCGCTTCCCCTTCACGACCAAGGCCGACCTGCGGGCGAACTACCCGTACGGCATGTTCGCCGTGCCCCGGGAGAGGATCCGCCGGCTGCACGCCTCCAGCGGCACCACGGGCCGCCCCACGGTGGTCGGCTACACGGACAACGACCTCGCCATGTGGTCCGACATGGTGGCGCGCTCCATCCGGGCGGCCGGCGGCCGGCCGGGCGACGTCGTGCATGTGGCCTACGGCTACGGGCTGTTCACCGGCGGCCTGGGCGCCCACTACGGTGCAGAGCGGCTGGGCTGTACGGTCATCCCGGCGTCCGGCGGCATGACCGCCCGGCAGGTGCAGCTGATCCAGGACCTGGAACCGTCCGTCATCATGATGACGCCCTCCTACATGCTCACGCTGCTGGACGAGTTCGAGCGGCAGGGTGTGGACCCGCGGGCCACCTCGCTGCGGGTCGGCGTCTTCGGGGCCGAGCCCTGGACCGAGCAGATGCGGCAGGAGATCGAGGAACGGTTCGCGATCGACGCCGTCGACATCTACGGGCTGTCCGAGGTGATCGGTCCCGGCGTCGCCCAGGAGTGCGCGGAGACCAAGGACGGCCTCCACGTGTGGGAGGACCACTTCTACCCGGAGATCGTGGATCCGGTCACCGGCGAGGTGCTGCCGGAGGGTGAGCGGGGCGAGCTGGTGTTCACCTCGCTGACCAAGGAGGCCATGCCGGTCGTCCGGTACCGGACGCGGGACCTCACCCGGCTGCTGCCCGGCACGGCCCGGGCGTTCCGGCGGATGGAGAAGATCACCGGGCGCAGCGACGACATGGTGATCCTGCGCGGGGTCAACCTCTTCCCGACCCAGATCGAGGAGATCGTGCTGCGCACGCCCGGCGTGGCACCGCACTTCCAGCTGCGTCTCACCAGGGAGGGCCGCCTCGACACCCTGACCGTCCGGGCCGAGGCCCGTCCGGACGCCCCTTCGGAGGTCCGGGAGGCGGCGGCCCGGGCCATCGTCGCCGCGGTCAAGGACGGCATCGGGGTGTCGGTCGGCGTGGAGATCGTGGAGCCGGAGTCGCTGGAGCGGTCGGTGGGCAAGATCCGCCGGATCGTCGACCTGCGCCCCCGAGACGCGGGCGGCCCCGGCGAATGCTGACCCACGCGGGCGCCCCCGGCGGATGCTGACCCACGCGGGCGCCCCCGGCGGATGCGGACCGACGCGGGGCGGCCCCGGCGGATGCGGACCGGCGCGCCGCCGCCGTCGAGGGCCGGCTAGTCGCTGAAGCGGTCGCGCAGTTCGCGCTTGAGGATCTTGCCGCTGGCGTTGCGCGGCAACTCGGTCACGAACACGACCCGCTTGGGCGCCTTGAACGGCGCGATCCGCTCCTTCACATGGGCGATCAGCTCGTCCTCCAGCCCCTCCTGCGACACCTCGCCGCGCGGGACGACGACCGCCGTGACGGCCTCGATCCACCGCTCGTCGGGCAGCCCGATCACGGCGGCCTCGGCGACCGCCTCGTGGGTGTACAGGGCGTCCTCGACCTGGCGGGAGGCCACCAGTACGCCCCCGGAGTTGATGACGTCCTTCACCCGGTCCACGATCGTGAAGTAGCCCTCCGCGTCCCGCACCGCGAGGTCCCCGGAGCGGAACCAGCCGTCGCGGAAGGCCGCGGCGGTCTCCTCGGGCCGGTCCCAGTAGCCCTCGCACAACTGCGGTGAGCGGTAGACGATCTCGCCGGGCGTGCCGGCGGGGACGTCCTTGCCGTCCTCGTCGACCACCCGTGCGTCGACGAACAGGACGGGACGGCCGCAGGAGTCCATCCGGCCCTGGTGCTCGTCGGGAGCCAGGACCGTGGCCAGCGGACCGATCTCGCTCTGCCCGAAGCAGTTGTAGAAGCCGAGCCGCGGCAGCCGTTCGCGCAGCCGCTCCAGGACCGGCACCGGCATGATCGAGGCGCCGTAGTAGGCCTTGCGCAGGCCGGACAGGTCCCGGGTCGTGAAGTCCGGGCGGCCCGCCAGTGCGATCCACACCGTCGGCGGGGCGAACAGGCTGTCCACGCGCCCCGCTTCGATCAGGTCGAGGAGCCGGTCCCCGTCGGGCCCGTCGAGGATCAGGTTGGTGGCGCCGACCGCCAGGTAGGGCAGCAGGAACACGTGCATCTGCGCGGAGTGGTACAGCGGCAGGGAGTGCGCCGGCCGGTCGCCGGCGCTGAGGTCGAGGGCCGTGATGGCGCTCAGGTACTCGTGGACCAGGGAGCGGTGCGTCATCATGGCGCCCTTGGGGAGGGCGGTGGTCCCCGAGGTGTAGAGCAGCTGCACCAGGTCCTCGGTGCGCGGCTCGGGGCCGTCGTACACGGGCGCCGACGCCAGCCGTGCCGGCAGGGAGTCCTCGGCGTCGCGCAGGGGCAGGGTGCGGACGCCGTCGGGGAGCCGGCCCGCGAGGCCGGGGTCGGCGAGGACCAGGGAACTGCCGGACTGGTCGAGGATGTAGGCGAGGTCGTCGCCGGTCAGGTTCTGGTTGACCGGCACGTGCACGAGGCCGGCGCGGGCGCAGGCCAGGAAGCCGATCAGGTACGCGTCCGAGTTGTGGCCGTAGGAGGCGACCCGGTCGCCGGCGGTGAGGCCCTCGCCGAGCAGGACGCTCGCCGCGCGGGAGACGGCCTCGTCGAGTTCCTCGTACGTCCACGTGCGGTCGCCGTACTCGATCGCGACCCTCGCCGGGGTGCGCCGGGCGCTGCGCCGCAGCACCCCGTCGACCGTGCTGCCCTGTCCCTGCGTCATGACCCATGATCCTGGGTCCGCAGGCGGGACAGGTCAAGCACCCAAAAGCCCGGACGCGCACGGGCCGGCCACCGAACCACCGGCTTCGCAGATGCCGTTGAGCCGTGCCGGGCCCCCGCGCACGGGCGAGCGTCCCCCGCGTGGTCGGCCGGGCCGTGCGTCCGTGAGGCGGGCCGTCACACCGGGCGCGTACGGCCCTGCCAGTACGGGTCGCGCAACCGGCGCTTGTACAGCTTGCCGTTGGGATCGCGGGGCATCTCCGCGATGAAGTCGACGGTCCTCGGCCGCTTGTACCCGGCGAGCCGCGCGGCGCAGTGGTCCAGGATCGCGGCGGCCAGCTCCGGCCCCGGCTCGTGACCGGGGGCCGGTTCGACCACGGCCTTGACCTCCTCGCCCCAGTCGTCGTGCGGGATGCCGAAGACGGCGGCGTCGGCGACGGCGGGATGGGCGAGCAGCGCGGACTCGATCTCGGCCGGATAGATGTTGACCCCACCGGAGATGATCATGTCGATCTTGCGGTCGCGGAGGAAGAGGTAGCCGTCCTCGTCCAGGTAGCCGAGGTCGCCGACGGTGAAGAAGTCGCCGATCCGGTTCTTCCTCGTCTTCGTCTCGTCCTTGTGGTACGAGAAGCCGCCGGTGTTCATCTTCAGGTAGACCGTGCCCAGTTCACCGGGCGGCAGCCGGTTGCCGTCGTCGTCGAAGACCGCGAGTTCGCTGATGGGCCAGGCCTTGCCGACGGTGCCGGGTTTCTTCAGCCAGTCCTCGGCGGTGGCGAAGGCCCCGCCGCCCTCGCTGGCGGCGTAGTACTCCTCCACGCAGTGGCCCCACCAGTCGATCATGGCCCGTTTGACGTGGTCGGGGCAGGGCGCGGCGCCGTGGACCGCGTGCCGCATGGACGAGACGTCGTACCGCCCGCGCGCCTCCTCCGGCAGGGCGAGCAGCCGGTGGAACTGGGTCGGGACCATATGGGTGTGCGTGCACCGGTGGGCGTCGACGAGGCGGAGCATCTCCTCGGGTGTCCATTTGTCCATCAGCACCAGACGGTGGCCGATGTGCAGCGAGGCGCCGGCGAACTGGAGCACGGCGGTGTGGTAGAGGGGCGAGCAGACGAGGTGCACGTTGTCGTCGTGCGGCTTGATGCCGAAGATGCCGAGGAAGCCGCCGAGGTACGCCTCCTCGGGGCGTCTGCCGGGCAGTGGGCGGCGGATGCCGCGCGGGCGGCCGGTCGTGCCCGAGGTGTAGTTCATGACCCAGCCGAGTTCGCGATCCCCGGGCGCCGACGCGGGCTGTCCGTCGAGGAGTTCGGCGTAAGGCCGGAAGCCCTCGACCTTGCCGACGGCGTACCGGTGGCCCGCCGGGAGCCCGGCCTCGTCGGCCGCCTGGCGGGCCGGCCCGGCGAATCTCTCGTGGGCGACGAGCACCTTGGCGCCGCAGTCGGCGACGATCCAGGCGATCTCCGGTCCCACGAAGTGGTGGTTGACCGGCACGAGGTAGAGACCGGCCTGGCTGGCGGCCAGGTACGCGGTGACGAACTCGGGCCCGTTGGGCAGGACGACCGCGAAGGCGTCCCCGCGCTCGAGGCCGGCCGCGCGCAGGCCGTGGACGAGGCGGTTGGCCGCGGCGTGCAGCCGTCCGGCCGTCCACTCCTCGCCGTCCGGTGCGATCAGGACGGTGCGGTCGGGGTCCTGGGCCGCCTGGGCCCAGAAGCCGACGGGGGGTGTGCTCACTGGCCGCTCCTTCCGGCGATGCGGTTGATGCGGTCCACGGCCTGCTCGAAGCCGCGGGTGAGGTCGTCGAAGACGGCCTGGACGCTGCGCTCGCGGGTCATCCGGCCGACGATCTGGCCCACGGGGGTGCCGAGCAGTGGCTCGACCTCGTGCTTCTGGATGCGGGAGACCGCCTCGGCCACCAGCAGGCCCTGCAACGGCATGGGCAGGGTGCCGGGACCGGCCGGATCGTCCCAGGCATCGGTCCACTCGGTGCGGAGCTGGCGCGCGGGTTTCCCGGTCAGGGCCCGGGAGCGCACGGTGTCCCCGGACCCGGCGGCGAGCAGCTTGCGGGTCAGGGCGGCCGAATGGAGGTCGGCTTCCGTGGTGGTCAGCCACACGGAGCCCAGCCACACACCTTGGGCACCGAGGCTGAGCGCGGCCGCCACCTGCGGCCCGCTGCCGATGCCCCCGGCGGCCAGGACCGGCAGCGGGTCGACGGCTTCCACGACCTCCGGGGTGAGCACCATGGTGGCGATCTCCCCGGTGTGTCCGCCGGCCTCGTAGCCCTGGGCCACGACGATGTCGATGCCCGCCTCCCGGTGCTTGCGGGCGTGCCGGGCGCTGCCGGCGAGCGCGGCGACCAGGACGTCCCGCTCGTGGGCGCGCCGGACGATGTCGGCGGGCGGCGAGCCCAGGGCGTTGGCCAGCAGCCGGATCGGGTAGTCGAAGGCGACGTCGAGCTGGGTACGGGCGACCTGCTCCATCCAGCCGGTGATGCGCCAGCCGGACGCCTCGCCCTCGGCCAGTCCCGGCACGCCGTACCGGGCGAGGGTGTCCTCGACGAACTGCCGGTGCGCCGGCGGGATCATCGCCTCGACGTCGGCCTCGGTGACGCCTTCCACCTTCCTGGCCGGCATGACGACGTCCAGGCCGTAGGGCCGGCCCCCGGCGTGCGCGTCGAGCCAGTCGAGGTCGCGTTTGAGGTCGCCGGGGGCGGTGTAGCGGACCGCGCCGAGCACGCCGAAGCCGCCGGCCCGGCTGATGGCCGCGGCGACGGCGGGGAACGGCGTGAAGCCGAAGACGGCATGCTCGATGCCCAGTTTCCTGCTCAGCTCCGTCTGCATGGGCGCAGGATGCCGCAGCCGGCCGGACGACGGAAGACCTTTTCTGATGCTCCGTCAGATTGCTGCCACCGGTACGCGCCCCGTTGACACACCCCCCGCCTGACAGGAAAGTTTCACCGGCAGGGAAAGGCCCGAAAGATACTTTCAGGCGGGAGGCCGCGCATGACGGACGACCTGGCAGGCAGACGACCGGGCGGACTGACCCGCCGCCGGCTCGTGGTGGGCTCCCTGGCCTCGGGCGGCGCCCTGGCCCTCGGCGCGCTCCCGGCGGGCCCCGCGACGGCCGCGCCCCCCTCCGGCCGCCGCACCACCCTGCGCCACGGCTCGCCCGAGCACGCCGGGCTGCTCCCCGCGCAGCTGCGCCGACTCGTCACCGACGCCGCGTCCTTCCTCGCTCCCTCACCACGGCACCCCTGGTACGCGGGCGCCGTGCTGCTCGCCGGGCGCGGCGGCACCGTGGCGCTGCACGAGCCGATCGGCATGGCGGTGCGCTACGCCGCCTACGACGAGAAGACCGACACCGGTGTCGAGTTCTCGCCGGGACGACAGCTCCCGATGACCCGGGACACCGTGTGCGACCTGGCCTCCGTCTCCAAGCTGTTCACCTCGGTCCTCGCCGTGCAGCAGATCGAGCGGGGCACGCTGGACCTCGCCGGGACGGTCGCCTCGTACCTCCCGGATTTCGCCCGCGCGGGCAAACAGGACGTGACGGTCCGCCAGCTCCTCACCCACACCTCGGGCTTCCGTTCCTGGATTCCGCTGTACACCGCGCCGACCTACGAGCAGAAGCTGGAACTGATCTGGAACGAGGCCCCGCTGCACCCGCCCGGCACCGCCTACCTCTACTCGGACCTGAACCTGATCTCCCTTCAGCTCGTCCTGGAGCGGATCACCGGCCGCCCGCTGGACGCGCTGCTGCGCGACGGGATCACCCGTCCGCTCGGCCTGGACAGCACCCGCTACAACCCGCCCGCCTCGTGGAAGCCGCGGATCGCGGCCACCGAGGACGCCCGCCGGCCCTGGTCGGGGCTGGACCGCGGGCTGGTGTGGGGCGAGGTGCACGACGAGAACGCCTACAGCCTGGGCGGTGTCGCCGGCCACGCCGGGGTGTTCTCCTGCGCCTGGGACCTCGCGGTCCTCGGCCGTACGCTGCTCAACGGCGGCTCCTACGGCCGGGCCAGGATCCTGCGGCCCGAATCGGTGGACCTGATGTTCACCGACTTCAACACGGCCTTCCCGGGTGACGAGCACGGCCTCGGCTTCGAGCTGTACCAGCACTGGTACATGGGCGCGATGGCCACCCCGCGCACGGCCGGCCACACCGGCTTCACCGGCACCTCGCTGGTGCTCGATCCGACGACCGACTCCTTCCTGGTCGTCCTCGGCAACTCCGTGCACCCCGTGCGCACCTGGCGATCCGGCTCGGCTCCCCGGGTCGCCGCCGGCAACCGTCTCGCCCGCGCGGTACCGGTCCGGCCGGCGCGGGGACGCACGGCCTGGTTCTCGGGCATGGCGAACGCCACGACGGCGACGCTCACCCTCCCGGAACTGGACACCTCGCCCGGCACGGCGGGGCTGCGCTGCGCCCTGTGGTGGGACACCGAGCCCCGGTCCGACGTGGTGGCCCTGGAGTCCTCGACGGACGGCGGCAGCACCTGGTACCCGGTCCCCTTCACCACCACCCGCGACGGCAAGGACCCCGAGGACCACCCGACGGGCACGGTGACCGGCTGGTCGGGCCGGGTCTGGCACCGGGTGACCGCGGCCGTGCCCGCCGCTCCCCGGCTGGTCCTGCGCTGGCGCTACGGCACCGACCCGCGGTACGTCGGCCGGGGCGCGTACGTCGACGCGCTGTGCGTCGAGGCGGGCGGGACGGTGCTGTTCGACGGGGCACGCCCGGCGGACACGGCACGCATCACGGCGGTGGGCTGGCAGGGCTCGGCCGACTGAGCCGACCGGGGCGGTGGACCGGCGGGAACCGGCCCACCGCGGCGACCCGGGGGGCGGGCCGGCCGAGGGGCGGCAGGTGGTGGTCAGTCCCGCTCCAGCACCGCCATCGCCGCGTTGTGCCCCGGTACCCCGCTGACGCCGCCCCCGCGCACCGCGCCCGCCCCGCACAGCAGGACGCGGGCGTGCCGTGTCTCCACGCCCCAACGGCCGCCGCCCGGCTCGGCGTACGGCCAGGACAGGGCCCGGTGGAAGATGTGGCCGCCCGGCAGCCGCAGGTCGCGTTCGAGGTCCAGCGGGGTCTTGGCCTCGATGCAGGGGCGGCCGTCGGCGTCGGTGGCCAGGCAGTCCGCCAGGGGTTCGGCGAGGTGGGCGTCGAGCTGGGCGAGGGTGGACTTCAGCAGTTCCTCGCGTACGGCGTCGTTGTCCCGGTCGAAGAGCCGGGCCGGGGTGTGCAGGCCGAACAGGGTGAGCGTCTGGTAGCCGCGCTCGGCGAGTTCGGGGCCGAGGATGGTCGGGTCGGTCAGGGAGTGGCAGTAGATCTCCGAGGGCGGCGCGGTGGGGAGTTCACCGGCGGCGGCCTGGGCGTGGGCGGTGGCCAGCTGCCGGTAGCCCTCGGCGATGTGGAAGGTGCCGGCGAACGCCTCCCGGGGGTCGGCGTCGGGGTCGCGCAGCCGGGGCAGCCGCTCGAGCAGCATGTTGACCTTGAGCTGGGCTCCCTCGGCGGGCTCGGGCGCCGCGTCGCCGGTCAGGGCGGCCAGTTCCCGCGGGGAGGCGTTCACCAGGACGTGCCGTCCGACGGCTGCGCCCTCGCCGTCCCGCGTGCGGTAGGCGACCTCGGCGGTGTGCCCGTCCGTGTCGATACGGACCGCCTCGTGGCCGGTCGCGATGACCGCGCCGGCCGCACGGGCCGCCGTGGCCAGCGCGTCCGTCAGCGCGCCCATGCCACCGACCGGCACGTCCCAGGCGCCGGTTCCGCCGCCGATGACGTGGTAGAGCAGGCAGCGGTTCTGCGCGAGGGAGGGGTCGTGGGCGTCGGCGAAGGTGCCGATGAGCGCGTCGGTGAGGACGACGCCCCGGACCAGGTCGTCTTCGAAGGTCTCCTCGATGGCGACGCCGACGGGTTCCTCGAACAGGACCCGCCAGGCGGCCTCGTCGTCGATGCGGCGGCGCAGTTCGTCACGGGTGGGCAGCGGTTCGGTGAGCGTCGGGAAGACGCGCCGGGCGACGTGGCCCGTCATGCCGTAGAAGCGCTGCCAGGCCGCGTACTCGCGGTCGCCGCCGGTCAGCCGGGCGAACGCCGCCCGGGTGCGCTCCTCACCACCGCCGACCAGGAGTCCGGTGGGCTTTCCGGCCCGCTCCACCGGGGTGTACGAGGAGATGGTGCGCCCGCGGACGCGGAAGTCGAGCCCGAGATCGCGCACGATCTTCTCCGGCAGCAGGCTGACCAGGTACGAGTAGCGCGACAGCCGGGCGTCGACGCCGGCGAAGGGGCGGGTGGACACGGCGGCGCCGCCGGTGTGGTCCAGACGCTCGAGCACCAGTACGGAGCGGCCGGCCCGGGCCAGGTAGGCGGCGGCGACCAGTCCGTTGTGGCCACCGCCGACGATGACGGCGTCGTACGCGTGGGTTCCCTCGGTGGCAGACATGGTCCTTCGTAACACGTACTGATCGGCCTGGGAAGCCAAACGTTTCTGTGGTGACTTGCTCCCGCCAATCGGACCAGGGGCCGTCAAGTCGTCCGGCCCGGCCGTCGACCTCACTCCCGCGGGCCTTGCACGACGGAGGCGTGAGCGAGGAGTCGGACATGGGCAGAACGGCGGAGTGGGCGGCCAAGGGGCGCGGCTTGTTCGGGAAGCTGCCGTACTGGTCGTCCCGGGGCGAACTGGGACCGTGGGAGCAGCGGGAGGTGCTGCGCGCGCGGATCACCGAGCTGGAGGCCGTGCTCGACGCGATCTCGGCGCGGGCGCAGGCGGACCCCGAACGGAGCGATCTGGCTCCGTCCTATGTGGCCAAGGCCCGCCTGGAGCTGGATGCCGCGCGTGACGTCCTCGCGCACCGGGCGCATCCGATGATGCGGCGGGCGGCGCATCTGGGTGTGGCCCGCTCGCATCTCGACGTCGCGCTGAACCTCATGGTGTGGACGGCCTCGCTCGACGACGTGAAGGCGCTCCTGCCGGACCTGGCGGCCCGGGTCGACGAGCACTTCGCCCCCCGCGACCCGCGCCGCATCCGCGTCAGGGAGATCTCCCAGCGGCTGAACCAGCCGGACAACAGGACCCTGGAGCCCAGCGAGCGCGCCTTCCTCGCCGACACGGTCAGCCTCGCCCGGCGGCTGCTGCGCAAGGAGACCCTCCGGGTGCGCAGCTTCGTGCGGATCGTGCGGCTCGTGACCATCGGCCTGGGTATCGCGGCCATCGCGGTGGCGTGGGCCGGCTGCTACTGGGACGACATGGTTCCGCTGTGCTTCACGCCCGAGTACCGCAACACGTACTCGGTCGTGTGTCCCACCCGGACCGTCAGCGGCTTCAGGTCGCCGCCCGGGACGGGCGCCATCGCCGAGGCGTCCCGGCCGGCCGACTACCTGGTCGTCGAGCTGGTCGGTCTCGTGTCCGCGGGTATCGCCTCCGCCGCGGCGCTGCGGCGGATCAGGGGGACGGCGCTGCCCTACGGCGTCCCGGTCGTGCTCGCGCTGCTGAAGCTCCCGACCGGTGCGCTCACGGCGGTGCTCGGGCTGCTGCTGATGCGGGGCGGTTTCGTGCCCGGACTCAGCGCCCTCGACTCCACGGCCCAGATCATCGCCTGGTCGGTGATCCTGGGCTACTCCCAGCAGGTGTTCACACGGTCCGTCGACAGCCAGGGCCAGGCCGTCCTGGACTCCGTCCGCGGCCCGCAGAGCCGGGCCAAGCCCGGCGAGGACGGCAGATCCTGAGCTTCACGCACCGCGGCCGGGCTGTCGCGCCGCTCGGTGCGAGGCCGGCCGCGCGCCCGGGCCGAGCCTCGCCATCGCGCGCAGGATGTGCTTCGGCGGCAGCTGCCAGCGCACGCGTGCGGGTATCGCGCGCAGCACCGCGCCCGTGGCGCGCAGTCGCCGGGCGACGACGGCGGACGCGGGGGCCGGTCTGCCGTACAGCTCGTGGGCGTACGGGGGCAGGGAGGCGTACGCCAGCCGCGCCACCCACCGCCACAGCAGCTCGCGGGCCGGTACGAGGAGAGGGGGCGTGGGCGGGCGGAGCAGGAAGTCGTCCACCGTCCGGGCCTCGGGCCCCGCGGACAGTTCCGGCCGCACCTTCTCGAAGTACGCGGCCAGTTCGGCGCGGCTCGCCGGTACGGTCGCCGGGTCGAGCCCCACCAGCCGGGCACTGACGCGGTGTTCGGCTATGTACCGGTCGGCCTGGGCGTCGGTGAGCGGGTAGCCGGAGTGGCGCAGGACGTGCAGATAGGAGTCGATCTCCGCGCAGTGCACCCACAGCAGCAGGGCGGGCTCGTCGACGCCGTAGTGCTCGCCGGTGTCCGGGTCGGTGACCTGGATCATGCTGTGGATCTTCCGGACGCGGGCGGCGGCGCGTTCGGCCGCCTCGCGCGTGCCGTACGTCGTCGTCCCGACGAAGCTCGCGGTGCGGATCAGCCGCCCCCAGGCGTCGCGCCGGAAGTCGGAGTTCTGCACCACCCCGCGGACCGCGCGCGGGTGCAGGGCCTGGAGGTAGAGCGCACGGACGCCGGCGACCCACATCATGGGGTCGCCGTGCACCTGCCACGTCACCGAGCCGGGGCCGAACAACCCCGGGTCCCCACGGGTGTCCCTGTCGTCCACACCGGCAGTGTGAGCGGGGTGCGGGCCCGCCGGCAAGGCCGCAGGGCCGCGGACGGTGAGCCCCCTGGTCATGGGCGGGCTCGCCGATGCCGCCGGCCCGCACCGGCTGTCGGCTCTGGCGCGACGGCTCGTCCGGTGGTGTGCTGGTGGTGGCGGGAAGGACCTGTTGCAGACGCGGGGAAGCGGCCGGCAGCCGCGCACCGCGCAATCCGGATCCGCGAGAAGCGGGTGGCGTCCTTCCCGCCCTGCCGGCGCAGGCGGCTCCCGTGGGCCGATGGGCCCACGGCCTGGCCCGAGTGGCCCGTGGCGGCCCGCGGCGGGCGAGGTCACGCTGGAGGCCGAACCCAGGAAGGGAGCCGGTGCGATGACCTCCGCCACCACCATGAACACGGCGCTTGAGCCCGTGCACCGCGAACGGCTGATGACCCTGGCCCGCGAGGTCGCCTTCGAGCCGGGGGGCCGGGTGTTCGAGGAGGGCCGGCGCGCCGACCGCTTCTGGATCGTGCGTACCGGCACCGTCGCCCTCGACCTGCACGTACCGGGCCGCCGATCCGCCGTCATCGAGACCCTCGGCCACGGCGAACTCCTCGGCTGGTCCTGGCATTACCCACCGCACCTGTGGCACCTGGGCGCCGAGGCGGTGAGCCCGGTCCGGGCCTGGGAGTTCGACGCCGAGCAGGTGCGGGCGGTGTGTGCCGAGGACCCCGAGTTCGGCAGGGCGGTCGCCGTCTGGGTCGGACGTGTCGTCGCCCGGCGGCTGCACGCCTCCCGGGTCCGGCTGCTCGACCTCTACGCCCCCTACGGCAGCGGCAGCCTCCTCTGACCGCACGGCGCCGGTGAGCAGGACGCCGTCGGTGCCGGTCCGGCGGCCGCACGACCCCGCCTCAGGGGGTGTGGACCCGGCCGGTGTCCGGGAGGTCGGGGTCGAGGTCGGGCCGGCGCGGCGGCCCCGCCAGGGCGTTGCGCACGTCCACCACGCCCGGCACGGATCGTGCGAGGCGCGCGGCGAGCGGGATCAGGGCGGTTTCCCGGACTCCACCGGCGAGCGTGACGACACCGTCGCGCACCTCCACGCGCACGGTCGTGGCGCGCGCGCCGAGGAGACGTACGACGTCGCGCCGCACCTCCTCGGCGATGTCCGCGTCGTCGCGCAGGAAGACCCGCAGCAGGTCGGACCGGCTGACGATGCCCTGCGGCAGGCCCTCACGGTCGACGACCGGCAGCCGCTTGACCCGGTGGCGAGCCATGAGGCGTGCGGCCTGGGCGAGCGTGGCGTCGGCTGCCACGGTGACGGCCGGTGCGGTCATCAGCTCGGCGGCGGTCACGGCGTTCGCCTTGCGTGCCTCGGCGGAATGCCGGTCCTGTGCGTGCCCGCCGGTGTCTCCGTCCCGGTACTCCTCCTTGAGCAGCAGATCGCTCTCGGACACCACCCCCACGACGCGTCCGGCGTCGTCCAGCACCGGGAGGGCGCTGACCCGCCACTCGCGCATGACCTTCACGATGTCCTTGAAGACCGCCCCGGTGCGCAGGGCGACGACCCGTTGGGTCATCACGTCGTTCACGAGGGCCGGAGTGCCGTTCATGCCGTCCTCCAGGGCTCGGATCCCGTCGTCGGACACGCTCGGAGCGCGGCGGCGGACACCCGCGCGGCAGGGGCCGGACGGGCCCGTCACGGACCCGGCCGGCCCTGCACCGGCCGCGCCGGGGAAACGGGCGAGCGGGGTTGTTCGGCGGGCAGCGGGACGCGCCATTCCAGCGTAGCGCCGCCGCCGTCCGGGCTGCCCAGCTCGAGCCGCCCGCCGCGCCTCTCCGCCCGCTCGGCCATGTTGCGCAGCCCGCTGCGCCGGCCGCCGGGCGCGATGCCCACTCCGCTGTCCGAGACCCGCAGCCGCACCTCGTGGCCGTCGGTCGTCAGGAGGACCTGTGCCCGGTCGGCACGGGCGTGCCGGGCGATGTTGGTGAGGGCCTCGGTCAGCACGGCCACGACGTCGTCGGCGATCTCGGCCGGCACGTCGGTGTCGACCAGGCCTTCCATGCGCACGCTGGGGCTGAAGCCCAGTACGGGCGAGGCCTCGCCGACCGCCCGGACCACTCTCGCCCGCAGTCCGCTTCCGGCGGTGCCCGTACGCACCCGCAGACCGAAGATCGTCGACCTGATGATCTTGATGGTCTCGTCCAGGTCGTCGACGGCCCGCAGCACCCGCTCGCACGCCTCGGGATGCTCGATGAAACGACCTGCGCTCTGCAGCGTCATCCCGGTGGCGAACAGCCGTTGGATCGCCAGGTCGTGCAGGTCCCGCGCGATGCGGTCGCGGTCCTCCAGCAGAGCGATCTGCTGGGCGTCGCGCCTGCGCTCGGCCAGTTCCATCGCGATGGCGGCCTGGGCGGCGAAGCCCTGAAGCATCTCGGTCTCCGTCCGGCGGAAGACCGGCCGGCCCTCTTTCCGGGCCACCAGGACGACCCCGCGCACCCCTCCCCCGCCCGTGCCGATCGGGACGGCGGCGGCGGGGCCGAGTCCGCAAAAGCGCGGCGGCTCGGGGCTGATCCGCGGATCGCGGAGGACGTCGTCGCTGGTGACCGGGGCGACCGCGGTGTACGCCATGCCCATCAGGCTTTCGTGCATGGGCAGCACCAGGCCGCGGTGGGCCTCCGCGTCCACGCCGACGGCGATCTCCACGGTGAGCGATTCGGTGTCCTCCATGGGCAGGGCGACCGCCGCCAGCGCCGAACCGGAGATCTCCCGGGCGCGCTCGGCGATCATGCCCAGGGAGTCGGCGCGGTCGGTGCCGGACATCAGGCCGTGGCTGATCTCCGCGTTCGCCCGCAGCCAGCGCTCGCGCAGCCGGGAGTCCTCGTAGAGCCGCGCGTTGTCGATGGCCACGCCGGCCGCCACGGCCAGCGTGGAGAGCACCGACTCGTCCTCCTCGTCGAACTCCGCGTCACCGCGTTTCTCGGTCAGGTACAGGTTGCCGAAGACCTGGTCGCGGACGCGGATCGGGACACCGAGGAAGCTCTTCATCGGCGGGTGGTTCGGCGGGAAGCCGTACGAGGCCGGGTGCCCGGAGATCTTCCCGAGCCGGAGCGGCTGCGGGTCCCGGATCAGCTCGCCCAGTATGCCGTGGCCCTCCGGGAAGGGACCGATCGCGGCGATCTGCTCCTCGCTGACGCCGAACGTGTGGAAGGCGGACAGCCGTGTGCCGTCCGGCCCGATGACGCCGAGGGCGGCGTACTCGGCGTCCACGAGCACCGCCGCCGCCTCCACGATGGAGTGCAGAACCTGTTCCAGGTCCAGTTCCCGGCCGACGGAGAGGACCGCCTCCAGGAGGCTGTGCACGCGGTCCCGTGTGCCCCGGGCCGCGTCGATCCGGGCCTGCAGCTCCTCGAGCAGCTCGTCGAGCTTGAGCTGCGGCAGTCGTACGCGGGGCTCCTCGGGGCCTGCCACCATGTCCCTCCAGGTCCGGTCGGCACTCGGACCCCACCGGCGGGTCGTCTCCACGATATCCGCATCCCCTGGGGGCGCTGCGCCGGACCGGCCCTTCCCGGACACGAGGAGGGCCGGCCGGACCGGGGCCGGTCCGGCCTCGTCCGACCCGGCAGCGGCATGGGCGACCGCGGGCGGGGGAACCCGGGCCGACCGGCCCTCGACCCGGGCCCGAACGGCACTGGAGGCGACAAGGGGCCGTGGGCGACGGTGGATCCAGGAGCGGCACCCATCCCCCGTGGTGTCGCTCCGCCCGCACGGCGCCGCGGCATCCGCGCCCGCCACGGCATCCGACGGGACGAGAGTCACGCACGCGCGAAGAAGCCAGCCATGATCCGTGATCACAGTCCGACGCGCCGCCGCATCGACCTCGACCGGGCCGAGGCACTGAGGCTGCTGGGCAGTGTCCCCCTCGGACGGCTCGTCTTCACCCGCCAGGCGTTGCCCACCGTCCGCCCCGTCATCCACATCGTCGACGGTGACGACATCGTGATCCGTACGCACGAGGGATGCGCGGTGACCTCGCGGACCCGACAGCCCGGCGGCGGGGTCGTCGTCGCCTACGAGGCCGACGTGATCGACCCGTTGACGCGCGCCGGCTGGAGTGTGGTGATCACCGGTTACGCCCGCCTGGTCACCGACCCCGGCGAACTGATGCGCATTCGAGGGCTGTTGGAGCCCCTGGTGCCGCAGCAGGAGACCGACCACACGGTCCGCATCCATCCCGAGATGGTCACGGGGGTGCTGATCACCGCGACGGACGAGGCGCGATGAGACGACGGCGACGACACGACGGCGCGGCGGCGGAAGAACCGGCCGGGGCGGTGCGAGTGACCTTCTCCTCGCACCGCCCCGCCCGTTCGCTCACCCCGCGGGAACGGCCCGGCACCGCCCCGGCCGTTCGCTCACCCCGCGGGAACGGCGACCGGGCGGGCTCAGCTGTTCCAGCTCCACTCGGCGACCTCCGGCAGGTCGGTGCCGTTCTCGCGGATCCAGGCGTGGTGGCGGGTGCGGGCGTCGGCCATGGTCTGGCGCACCGAGGCCGCCGGCACGGCGAGGCCGGGGACGCGGTCGATGACGTCCATGACGAGGCGGTAGCGGTCGAGGTCGTTGCGTACGACCATGTCGAAGGGCGTCGTCGTGGTTCCGGACTCCTGGTACCCGCGCACGTGCAGGTTCCGGTGACCGGCACGGCGGTAGGCGAGGCGGTGGACCAGCCACGGATAGCCGTGGTAGGCGAAGATCACCGGTTTGTCGGCGGTGAACAGGCCGTCGTACTCGAAGTCCGGCATCCCGTGCGGGTGGCTGTCGTGCGGCAGCAGCCGCGTCATGTCCACCACGTTGACCACGCGCACCGCCAGCCGGGGCAGGTGCCGCCGCAGCAGCTGGGCCGCCGCCAGCACTTCCTGGGTGGGTACGTCGCCGGCGCAGGCGAGTACGACATCGGGCTCACCGCCGTTCTCCGTGCCGGCCCAGTCCCAGATGCCGGCTCCCCGCGCGCAGTGCACCCGGGCCTGGTCCGGCGACAGCCAGTCGAAGCAGGGCTGTTTGCCCGCCACGACGACATTGACGTAGTCCCGGCTGCGCAGGACGTGGTCGGCGACGGAGAGGAGGGTGTTGGCGTCCGGCGGCAGATAGACCCGGACGACGGCGGGGCTCTTGTTGAGGACGTGGTCCACGAACCCGGGGTCCTGGTGGGAGAAGCCGTTGTGGTCCTGGCGCCACACGTGGGAGGTGAGGAGGTAGTTGAGGGACGGGACCGGGGCCCGCCAGGGCAGTTCCCGCGCTGTCTTCAGCCACTTGATGTGCTGGTTGACCATGGAGTCGACGATGTGCACGAACGCCTCGTAGCAGGAGAACAGCCCGTGCCGCCCGGTGAGCAGGTACCCTTCCAGCCAGCCCTGGCAGAGGTGCTCGGAGAGGATCTCCATCACCCGGCCGTGCCGGTCGAGGTGCTCGTCCACCGGGAGCGTCCCCGCCTGCCAGGCCTTTCCGCCGGCGTCGAAGACGGCCTGGAGCCGGTTGGAGGCGGTCTCGTCCGGGCCGACGACGCGGAAGTCCCGCCGCAGGCGGGTGTCTTCCATGACCTGCGCCAGGAAGTCGCCCAGCACCCGGGTCGGTTCGTGCTGGGTGGAGCCCGGCTTGTCGACGGGTACGGCGAACGCGTCCAGGGAGGGCAGCGGCAGCTCGCGGGTGCGCAGACCGCCGTTCGCGTACGGGCTCGCTCCGAGCCGCTTGCCTCCCTCGGGAACGCAGGCGAGGACCTCCGTGACGGGCCGGCCGTCCGCGTCGAACAGCTCCTCGGGCCGGTACGAGCGCAGCCACTGCTCCAACTGCCGCAGGTGGTCCGGGTTCTCGCGCACCGTGGCCAGCGGGACCTGGTGGGCGCGCCAGGTGCCCTCGACCGGCCGGCCGTCGACCTCCGCGGGGCCGGTCCAGCCCTTCGGGGTCCGCAGTACGATCACCGGCCAGCGCACGCGCTCGGTGGCTCCCTCCTCCCGGGCGGTGCGCTGGGCCAGGGCGATCCGGTCCAGCGCCTCGTCCAGCGCGGCGGCCAGGGCGCGGTGCACCAGGGCGGGGTCGTCACCGGTGACGTGCAGGGGTTCATGACCGTATCCCCGCAGCAGGGCGTCGAGTTCGGGCTCGGGGAGCCGGGACAGCACGGTCGGGTTGGCGATCTTGTAGCCGTTGAGGTGCAGGATCGGCAGGACGGCGCCGTCGTGGACCGGATCGAGGAACTTGTTGGAGTGCCAGGAGGCGGCCAGCGGTCCGGTCTCCGCCTCGCCGTCACCGATCACGCAGGCCACCAGCAGGTCCGGGTTGTCGAAGGCGGCGCCGTAGGCGTGTGCCAGGGAGTAGCCCAGCTCGCCGCCCTCGTGGATCGAGCCGGGTACCTCCGGGGCCACATGGCTGGGTACGCCGCCGGGGAAGGAGAACCGGCGGAACAGCCGCTCCATGCCGGCCGCGTCCCGTGACACGTCGGGGTAGATCTCGCCGTAGCTGCCCTCCAGCCAGGAGCCCGCGAGGACTGCGGGCCCTCCGTGCCCCGGACCCCAGACGCACAGCGCGTCCAGTCCGCGGGCCTTGATCACGCGGTTGATGTGGGTGTACACGAGGTTCAGGCCGGGCGAGGTGCCCCAGTGGCCGAGCAGCCGCGGCTTGATGTGCTCAGCGGAGAGCGGTTCGGTCAGCAGCGGGTTGGCCATGAGGTAGATCTGGCCGGCCGCGAGATAGTTGGCCGCGCGCCAGTGGGCGTCCAGGGCGCGTAGTTCCTCGTCGGTGAGTGCGTCTGCGGGTGGCGTGGCGTCCGGGTGGGCGGCCGTGGGCATGGGACCTCCGGATTCGTCGTCCATGGACGGCAAGTCTGCCGGGAATGTGAGGAGATTTCGCTTTCTGCGGCCGCTCATGCGTGGCCGCCTGTCGTGGGCTCACCGCCTTACCGGGTACCTCCGGGTGACGGTTCAGTCGTGCGGGATCACGGCCACCGGGGCCTCGGCGTGGCGCAGGAAGGCGTGCGCGACGTGGCCGGTGTGCGTGCCGAGGCGGCTCATGCGGATGCGCCGGCCGACGACGGCCAAGGAGGCGGTCTCGACACCGGGGTGGCGCAGCCGCAGTCCCTCGTCGAGACCCACCGTGACGGTTCGGTTCATCGTCTCCACCTCCCGGTGCCGGGATCCGCTTTCAGGGTGGGGACGCGGTGCGCCCGGCGTGAGGGGCCGCAAGTCCCCGCAGGGGGCCGAACGGCCCCGAGTCCGCCCGGGGCGGTGCCGCGTGCCCGTGCACGGCGTCACGGCCGCCCGCCCGCCGTGCGCCTCCGGGCGGCATGAAGCCGCCGTCCGGGCGGCATGAGCCGAAGGGCCTGCCCGGGGGCCTGCCGGCCCCTGGCCCCTGCCCCGGCACCGGCACCGGCACATGCTGGGAGGGGGACGGGCCGCCGCGGACGGACTGCACAGACTCATGGAGCCACCATGTACGGCACTCCGCACATCGTCAGCGCCGTCATGACGCCCACGGCCGCCGCCGTCGGCCGGCGGCCCCCCTTCGAAGAGATCGCGCGGCCGACGCGGGAGTGGCGGGTCGGCGTGAGTGGGGCCGGTCGGCCCTAGTCCGTGCGGCACCGCGGGATGGATGATCGGCATCCAGGGCAGCCCGCGGTCTGCCCGTCCCCGGGAACGAGAGGTCGTCATGACCGAGACACGCACCTTCACGGAGCAGCACCCGATCCGCGTGTTCCTGCTGGACGACCACGAGGTCGTGCGGCGCGGCCTGTCCGACCTGCTCGACGCCGAACCCGACATCTCCGTGGTCGGCGACGCGGACACCGCCGAGCACGCCCTCGTCCGCGGCCCCGCCCTGCGCCCGCACGTCGCGGTGCTCGACGTGCGGCTGCCGGACGGCGACGGCATCACGGTCTGCCGCGAACTGCGCAGCCGCATGCCGGAGCTGGCCTGCCTGATGCTGACCTCGTTCGACGACGAGGACGCCCTGCTGGACGCCATCATGGCCGGAGCCTCGGGCTACGTGCTCAAGCAGATCAAGGGGTCCGACCTGGTCTCCGCGGTCCGTACCGTCGCCTCCGGGCAGTCGATGCTCGACCCGGCGACCACGGCCAGGCTCATGCGCTCCCTGCGCACCGATCCGGCGACCCCGTCGCTGCCGCCCGAGCTGGCCGGTCTGTCGCCCCGTGAGCGGGACATCCTCGCCCTGGTCGGGGACGGTCTCACCAACCGTGAGATCGGCGAGCGGCTGTTCCTGTCGGAGAAGACCGTGAAGAACCACATCTCGCGCATGCTGGCGAAGCTGGGCGTCCGCCGCCGTGTCCAGGCCGCCGTCCTCGCGTCGCACCTGGAGCCGCAGGAGCCGGGTGAGCGTCTGACTCGCTGAGGTCGCCGTCACCGAGGCCGGGTCGCCGCCCGGTGAGTCGCCGCTCCCCGAGGCCGCAGCTCGGTGAGTCGCCGCTCCCCGAGGTAGGGTCGCCGCCCGATGAATCGCCGCTCACCGAGGCCGCCGCCCGGGGGCCCGCGGGGAGTTCACGAGCGCCCGGGCACCACCGCGACCGGGCACTGGGCATGATGCAGCAGCGTGTGGCCCACCCGGCCGAGCTGGAGGCCGAAGCGGCCCGTCCTGCGGAGGGCGCCGACGATCACGAGGTCCGAAGCCGCCGACCTGTCCACGAGGATCCGGCTCGCGTTTCCCTCGATCACCGAACGGTGCACCCGGACCTTCGGATGGGCGACGATCAGGTCGCCGAGCGACGTGTCGAGCAGCGCCGAAGCGTCCGCGTCGGCCCGCTTGTCCGCCGGCAGCGGGTCTCCCTCCGCACCGTAGGCGGGATGGCGCCAGGTACGCACGATGTCCAGGGTGCAATCGCGTACCGCGGCCTCGCGGAAGGCGAAGCGCAGGGCCTCGGCGCCGGTGTCGGCGTCGGCGAGGCCGAGCATGATCCGCCCGTGCGTACCGGCGAGTCCCGCTCGGTCACCCCGTACCACCACGACGGGGCAGTGGGCCCGGGCCGCGACGGCCAGTCCGACCGAGCCGAGCAGCAGACCCTTGAGCAGACCGCGCCCGCGGGAGCCCGTCACCAGCGCGAACGCGCCGTCGCTCTCGCGTACGAGGGCGGCCGCGGCGTCCTCCGGGACGATGTCGGTGGTGACCTTCACATCCGGGTTGTGCCGCTCGGCGCGGTCCGCCGCCGAGGTCACGATGTGCTGGGCGAGCACCTCCTCGGAGGGGCGCTCCCCACCGCCGGGTGGCAGTGCGCCCTCGTAGCGCTCCCAGAGCGAGGCGTAGACCAGTCTGAGCGGCAGATCGTGGCGGGCGGCTTCGTCCACGGCCCAGTCGACCGCGAGGAGGGAGGACTCGGATCCGTCGACACCCACGACCAGGGGGAGTGCCATCGTCCCCACCGCCTTTCATGGGGCTGCCTCTTCGTACAGCACGCGGGGGACGGTCTCACGGTCGCACCTGCCCCCGCCCGGGACGAGGGCCCTTCGGCTCCACCCGAGGCTTCGAGGCGCCGCCGGTGAGAGCGATCGCCGCCGTGCGCCACCGTGTGCCCGACGGTTCCAGTGTGACCGGGCTTGCCGGTCGGCACCAGGCAACGTTCGCTGTCCGCACCGGCCCGGCCACTCGTCGGCCTGTGGAAACGGCGTGGACAGGAAGCCCGTGCGTGGGCCGTCTTCGCGAAGGTCGGAGGGTGATGTTCTCAACGGTCGGAGGGCGAGATCCTCGACGGAGGGTGAGGTTCTCGGCGGAGGGTGAGGTCTCGGAGCCCGTGGCGGACAGGCGCAGCGGAGCGGCCGGCCACTCGTGCTCACGCCGCCGGCGACGACGGCCCCTCCGGTCCGGTCACTTGGGCCCGCCGCCGTCCTCGACCGGGTACGGCACGAACGTACTGCTGTTCTGATCGACGAGGAGCGGATGGCCGAGCGGGGGCGCGGCTCGCTGGGAGCAGTTCAGGCGCTCACAGACGCGGCAGCCCATGCCGATGGGGGTGGCGACGGAGGTGTTGCCGAGGTCGAGGCCCTCGGAGTAGACCAGCCGTGAGGCGTGGCGGATCTCGCAGCCGAGGCCGATGGCGAAGGTCTTACCGGGCTCGCCCCAGCCACCGCGGTGCCGGGTGACGGCTCGCGCGGTCCACAGGTAGCGCTGCCCGTCGGGCATTTCGGCGATCTGGACATGGATGCGGCCGGGGGCGGCGAACGCCTCGTAGATGTTCCACAGCGGGCAGGTGCCGCCGGCCCGGGAGAAGTGGAAGCCGGTCGCCGACTGCCGCTTGGACATGTTGCCGGCCCGGTCGACGCGGACGAAGGAGAAGGGCACGCCGCGCAGCCGGGGCCGCTGGAGGGTGCTCAGGCGGTGGCAGACGGTCTCGTAGCCGAGGCCGTAGCGGTCGGTGAGGCGTTCGATGTCGTAGCGCACCTCCTCGGCGGCGGCGTGGAAGGCGCCGTACGGCAGGATCAGGGCCGCCGCGAAGTAGTTGGCGATCCCGATGCGGGCCAGGCGGTGGGCCGGCGAGCCGGGCTCGAAGTCCTCGGCGGCCTGGCGGTCGAGTTCGTCGCCGTGTTCCAGCAGGGCGAGCTGGGTGGCCATGCGGAAGGCGCGCTGGCCGGGCCGCAGGCGGCTGGACAGGCGCAGGGTGCGGGTGGCCTCGTCGTAGCGGTGCAGGTGGTCGCCGGGGTCGGCCGAGAAGCGGATGCCGTGGACCGCGGTCAGGCGGTCCGTGAGTACCTGTACGACCTCGCCGGGCCGGATGCCGATCTCCCCGGCCAGGCGCTCGGCCGCGAGGTCGGTGTCGTGGAGGTAGTTCTGGCGGCGGTAGAAGAAGTCCCGGATCTCCTCGTGGGGTGAGCGGGGCGTCTCTCCCGCCGTGCCGCGGCCGTCGGCCGCTCCGGTGAGGCCCTCGGTCAGGAGCTGGTTCCGGCGGCCCAGGTCGAGGAGGACCTGCGCGACGGCAGGCAGACGCGAGGCCAGTTCGGCGAGGTCGGACGCGGAGATCCGGGCGGCGGCGATCTCCCGCGTCAGCGCCTCGCGCAGGTCGGCGACGAGGCGGGTCGTGTCGCGCTCGGAGAAGAAGCCGGGGTCGATGCCGAAGGTCTCCGTCAGCCTGAGCAGGACGGGCACGGTGAGGGGGCGGGAGTCGTGCTCCATCTGGTTGAGGTAGCTGGGGGAGATGCCCAGGACGCGGGCGAGTTCCGCCTGGCTCATGCGGCGCTCCTCGCGCAGTCGCCGCAGGCGCGCTCCCGCGTAGGTCTTGCCCACGGTGTGATCCTCCGGGTCCGGGTGATCGCGAGTGTAAGCCACCCGGGATCCGTGAAGTCCTTCGCAACCTTGGCAAAAGGCGGCGAGAAGATTCGCAGAAGTTGGCAATCGTCCACGGTTGTTGACACTCAGTGCCACTGCCAGAGTTTCCGTGCGGCCCGCCGGACCCCCGGCAGGAACCGCCCGGAACCGGGGCCCGACTCACTGCCCTGACGTCGGCGATCCCGGCCGTGGCGGCGTTCTGCACCGGCAGCACTGCTCGCTCTCGCCCTCCGGGGTGACGGCGGGCCGCACCCCAACGAGACGACACACCGTGCCACCCCTGCTTCCAGCCGCACGGGCTTGGCAGACCGCACAGATCGAGGAGACGTGACAGTGATGGCAGAGGCGAGGACGCAGGCGGCCGAGGAACTCGCGCGGCGCTGGGGCACCGACCCGCGGTGGCGGGGCATCGAACGCACCTACGGCGCCGCGGACGTGGTCCGGCTCTCCGGCAGTGTCCGTGAGGAGCACACCCTGGCTCGGCGCGGCGCCGAGCGACTGTGGCGCCGGCTGCACGAGCAGGACTACGTCCACGCCCTCGGCGCCCTGACCGGCGGCCAGGCCGTCCAGCAGGTCAGGGCCGGCCTCCAGGCCATCTACCTGTCCGGCTGGCAGGTCGCCGCCGACGCCAACCAGGCCGGCCACACCTACCCCGACCAGAGCCTGTACCCCGTCAACTCCGTTCCCCAGGTGGTGCGCCGGATCAACAACGCGCTGCTGCGCGCCGACCAGATCGCCACCGCCGAGGACGCCGGGGACACCACCGACTGGCTGGCCCCGATCGTCGCCGACGCCGAGGCCGGGTTCGGCGGTCCGCTGAACGCCTTCGAGCTGACCAAGGCGATGATCGCGGCCGGCGCGGCCGGCATCCACTACGAGGACCAGCTCGCCTCGGAGAAGAAGTGCGGCCACCTCGGCGGCAAGGTCCTGGTTCCGACCTCCCAGCACATCCGCACACTGAACGCGGCCCGGCTCGCCGCCGACATCGCCGACGTGCCCACGCTGATCATCGCCCGCACCGACGCGCTCGCCGCGAACCTGCTGACCAGCGACGTCGACGAGCGCGACGCCGAGTTCGTCACCGGTGAGCGCACCGCCGAGGGCTTCTACCGGGTCCGCAACGGCATGGCACCGGTCATCGCGCGTGGCCTGGCCTACGCCCCGTACGCCGACCTGATCTGGGTGGAGACGGGTACGCCCGACCTCGCGCAGGCCCGCGAGTTCGCCGAGGCGATCCATGCGCGGTACCCGGACCGGATGCTGGCCTACAACTGCTCGCCGTCCTTCAACTGGAAGGCGGCGCTGGACGACGACCAGATCGCCAAGTTCCAGCGGGAGCTGGGTGCGATGGGCTACCGCTTCCAGTTCATCACCCTGGCCGGCTTCCACTCCCTCAACCACGGCATGTTCGACCTGGCCCGCGGCTACGCCGAGCACGGCATGACCGCCTATGTCGACCTTCAGGAACGGGAGTTCGCCGCGCAGGAGCACGGCTTCACCGCGGTGAGGCACCAGCGCGAGGTCGGCACCGGCTACTTCGACCTGGTCTCCACCGCCGTGAACCCCGCCTCCTCCACCACCGCCCTGACCGGCTCCACGGAGGAGGAGCAGTTCCACTAGGCCCTGTCGGGACCTGTCCGGCCCGACAGGCCGAGCGGGGCCGTACGACCGTCCCCGTCCGGCCCCCGCTTCCGTACCGTCCCGCCCCTCCTCCAGGAGAAGCGATGTCCACCAGTGCCCCGACCCACCACGTCCGTGTTCTCGCGCCCCTGGGCGACCGGCACGACGAGATCCTCACGCCCGCCGCCCTTGACTTCGTGGGCCGTCTGGCCGCGGCCTTCGGCACACGCAGGCCGGACCTGATGAGGGAGCGCCGCCGGCAGGTACTGCGGCTGGCCGCCGGCGCCCCGCTCGACTTCCCGATGGTCACCTCCGCCGTCCGCGCCGACCCGTCCTGGCGCGTCGCACCACCAGCCCCCGGACTGACCGACCGCCGCGTCGAGATCACCGGCCCGCCGGACCGCCGGATGACGGTCAACGCCCTCAACTCCGGTGCGCGGGTGTGGATGGCCGACTTCGCGGACGCCACCGCCCCCACCTGGGACAACGTCATCGGCGGCCAGCTCGGCCTGCTCGACGCCATCGAGCGCCGCATCGACTTCAGCACCCCCGAGGGCAAGGAGTACCGGCTCGGCGAGCGGCTCGCCACCATCATGGTCCGGCCGCGCGGCTGGCACCTCGACGAGGAGCACCTGGAGTACGACGGACGTCCCGTGCCCGCCGCGCTCGTCGACTTCGGCCTGTACTTCTTCCACTGCGCCCAGCGGCAGATCGACGCCGGCCACGGCCCGTACTTCTACCTCCCGAAGCTGGAGAACCGGTACGAGGCCCGGCTGTGGAACGACATCTTCGTCACCGCACAGGAACTCCTCGGCATCCCCCGCGGCACCGTCCTCATAGAAACGATCACCGCCGCCTTCGAGATGGAGGAGATCCTTTACGAGTTGCGCGAGCACAGTGCCGGGCTCAACGCGGGCCGCTGGGACTACCTGTTCAGCCTGATCAAGACCTTCGGCCACCGCACCGACTTCCTCCTGCCCGACCGCGCCAAGGTCACCATGACCGCCCCCTTCATGCGCGCGTACACCGAACTCCTCGTGCGCACCTGTCACAAGCGCGGCGCACACGCCATCGGCGGCATGGCCGCACAGGTGCCGGACAAGGACCAGGCCGCCCACGAGGCCGCGCTCGCCAAGGTCCGGCTGGACAAGGAGCGGGAGGCCGAGGACGGCTTCGACGGATCCCGGGTGGCCCACCCCGGTCTCGTGCCCGTCTGCCGCAAGGTCTTCGACGGGGTCCTCGGCGACCGGCCGCATCAGATCGACCGGACCAGGGAGGACGTGGAGGTGACGGCTGCGGACCTGCTGTCGGTGCGCCGGATCGATGGGCCGCCCACCGCGGAGGGCGTGCGTACGAACATCGCCGTCGCCCTGCGCTACTTCGCCGCCTGGCTGCGCGGCCAGGGCGCCGTCGCCCTGTACGGCCTCATGGAGGACGCCGCCACCGCGGAGATCGCGCGGGTGCAGATCTGGCAGTGGCTGCGGCACCGGATGATCGACCGCGAGACGGTCATCGAACTGCTCGGCGACGAGATCGCCGCGCTCGGCGCCGAATACCCGTGGGCACCCGTCGACGCCATCCGCGCCCTCTTCGAACGCACCGCGCTGACAGGCGAGCTGCCACTCTTCTTCACCCCGGACGCCTGCAGCCGGCACCTCGTGCGCCGGACGGAGGCCGCGGCATGAGCGGGGACATCAGACGCGTCGGCGTCGTGGGCGGCGGCCGGATGGGTGCCGGCATCGCCGAGGTCTGCGCAAGTGCCGGGCTGGACACCGTGGTGTGCGAAGTGCACGCGGTGGCGGCCCGCGCCGCGCGGGACCGAGTCGCGGCAGCTCTCGACCGCGCCGTACAGCGCGGCAGGCTGGAGCAGGCCGCCGCACAGGACGCCTTCGCCCGCCTCGTCTTCACCGGTGACCTGGAGGACCTGGCCGACCGGCAGCTCGTCGTCGAAGCGGTTGTGGAGAACGCGGATGCCAAGGCGGAGCTGTTCGCCGCCCTCGACAAGATCGTCGAGGATCCTGCCGCGGTTCTCGCCACCAACACGTCCTCCCTCCCGATCATGCGGCTCGGCATGGCCACGAGCCGCGCGGACCGGGTCGTGGGACTGCACTTCTTCAACCCCGTCCCCGTGCTGCCGTTGGTGGAGGTCGTGACCTCGCTGCACACGTCGGCCACCACGACGGCCACGGTCGAGGACTTCGCGGCCCGTGTGCTCGGCAAGACCGTGATCCGCTCCCAGGACCGGGCCGGCTTCGTCGTCAACGCGCTGCTCATCCCGTACCTGCTCTCCGCCGTCCGGATGGCGGAGTCCGGTTTCGCCACGGCCGCAGACATCGACACCGGGATGGAACTGGGCTGCGCTCACCCGATGGGCCCCCTGAGACTCGCCGACCTGATCGGTCTGGACACCGTCGCCGCGATCGCCGAGTCCCTCTACGACGAGTTCCGCGAGCCGCTCTACGCGCCACCGCCGCTGCTCCACCGGATGGTGGAGGCGGGGCTGCTCGGCCGGAAGAGCGGACGGGGGTTCCACACCTACGACCAGGGCTGAGGACCTGGTGCGAGGCACGGGCTGAGGGGCCCGTACCGCCGGCGGGGTGAGGGTCCCGCACGGCGTCACAGGGGAAGGGCGGGAAGCGCGAGTGCGGGCGCTTCCCGCCCGGTGGCGTTCCTGCCCTCGGTGTCCGGCTTCACCATCCGGATGGTGGACGCTCTGCCCGAAGCAAGTCCGCCGTGCGCGATGGGGCGGCTGCGGAGGCGCTCCACGAGCCTTCGGCGTCCCTCTATCTTCAAGGGGGTGTTCGCTTGCGTCACCGGAGCACCTCGTCGCGCCGGCCAGTCGACTGGGTGACGCAGCCGGCGCTGGACCGATCGTCACCTGGCCCGTGGCGGCGCGCTTCGCCGAACTGTCGCTGGTCACCGGCTGGCGGCGAGGACGGATTCTGCGACGGACGTGCGTGCGTACAGCACCGAGCGGCCGGCCCGGTGGGCGGTGACGAAACCGGCATCGCGTAGTGCCGTGAGGTTCTGAGAGACCCCGGCCTTGGAGATCCCGGTGCGGTGAGCCAGTTCCGTCGTTGTGGCCGGAGCGACCAGTTCGGTGAGCAGGAGGGTCCGTGCACGGCCGAGCACGGCGACGATCGCCGCGGTGCTGGTGACGGCGCGGCGTTCCCACAGTGTGCCGGTGCCGCGGGCTCGGTAGGCGAGTTGCGGGGGGTCCGGCGGGGCGACGCGTGTGGACAGGCCGGGCCCGTTGAAAGCCGAGGGGATCAGGAGCAGCCCTGCACCTGCCGTCTCCCGGGACAGGGACCTCGGCCAGCGGACGAGCCGCAGTACGTCGTCGTTCCAGCTGACCTGCGGGTGCAGCTCGTTGAAGAGGTGGCCGGGTCCGTACTGCGCGACCTGGCGGGCACGGTGGAAGATGTCGGCGTCCAGTACCGTGCGGATCCGCGCCCAGTACGGAGCGAGTGCCAGTTCCCAGTAGGTCTCGATCTCCTCCGCGACCCGTGCCAGGCGGGTGGGCGGATCGGCGTACAGGGACCGCAGCCGGGGCCCGATGCCGCCCTGGTGGTGTCCGAGGTGGTCGAGGTCCTTTCGGATACGGTCCGCAGGAGCGGCCACGACCGCGGCCAGCTCCGCCGCCAGTGTGGGAGCCGGCCCGGTAGGTGCCGGGTTGAGGAAGTCCGGGGCGTAGCCCGAGGGCGGGATCAGTTCGGCGAGCCACGCCTTGTCCAATCCAGCTGCCGCGACCCGTGGCCGCACCTGCTCCAGCCAATGCCGGTGCACGGGATCCGCGGTACCGGAGGCCAGCAGCCGGAAGCTGCTCCCGACGTGCCACATCGGCGAGACGGCGAACCGCACCTGCGCCACGTCTCCAGCCGAGAACGCAAGCTCCGCCAGGAGTCCTCCCCCAAGGATTCACCCATACCTGAATCAATGGCGGCCACCATAGCGTGTGGAGATCATTCCCGCATGACCTCAGAGACGATCACCGCCGCCGCGTCGGGAAACTGGAAGCTGGGCGACCTCACGGTCAACCGGATCGGCTTCGGGGCGATGCGCCTGCCACAGACCGGCAAGGCGCTGGTGCCCGACGCCGTCCCGCGCGACCGCGACCAGGCGATCAGCGTGCTTCGCCGCGCTGTCGAGCTCGGTGTGAACCACATCGACACCGCCGCGTTCTACTTCTCAGCGTTGCGCTCGGCCAACGAACTGATCAACCGAGCCCTGGCCCCCTACCCGGACGACCTCGTCATCACCACCAAGGTCGGGGAGCCGCGCGACCCGTCGGGAGCGTGGCTGCCCCACGCCAGGCCGGATCAGTTGCGCGGACTGGTCGAGGAGAACCTGCGCCAGCTCGGCCGTGACCACTTGGACGTGGTGAACCTCCGTATCGTCGGCGCCGATTCGATCGCCGAGCGCTTCGGTGCGCTGGCCGAGCTGCGCGAAGCCGGGCTCATCCGCCACCTCGGCATCTCCAACGTCCTCCCCCATCACCTCGCCGAGGCCCAGGCCATCGCGCCCGTGGTGTGCGTGCAGAACATGTACGGTCTCGGACTGCGGCCCGACCAGGACGCGTTCGTCCGCACCTGCGGTGAGCAGGGTGTCGCCTTCGTGCCGTTCTACGCGATCGCCGCCACCGGGCGCCAAGCCGGGGCGAGCGACAGCGACCATCCGGAGATCCTGGCCGTCGCCCGGGCGCATGAGGCCAGCCCTGCCCAGGTGCGGATCGCCTGGACCCTGCACCGCGGCCCGCACGTGCTGGCCATCCCGGGCACCGGTGACCCCGACCACCTGGTAGCGAACGTAGCCGCAGGCGCCCTCCGGCTCTCCGAGGACGAGGTCGCCCTCCTCGACTCCCTGCACCGCCGGAATCCCTGAGTGGCTCTCGGGGTCGCCCAGGGGCGTACTGCCGATGACCCCGTTCCATGCGGGAGAGCTCCTTGCTCGCGCTGATGCAGCGAGCGTGAGGTTGAGCAGGAGGCCATACGGCGCACGGCGTGGTGGACGTCGTCGTCTCTGCGACGGCGGTCGCGCGAAGCCTTCCGGGAGTTCATGCGGGGCGGGGCGAAGGGGTAGCGGCGACGGAGTCGAACGAGGCGGTGACGGTGCGGGCCACCGGCCGTCAGCGGCGTACGCGGGGCATTCGCAGGCCTATCCAGGAGATGATCTCGCGCTGGATCTCGTTGTTGCCGCCGCCGAAGGTGAAGATGACCGCCGAGCGGTAGCCGCGTTCCAGTTCGCCGTGCAGGACGGCGCCGGCCGAGCCCTCCTTCAGCGGGCCGGCCGCGGCGACGATCTCCATGAGCCAGGCATAGGCGTCGCGGCGGGCCTCGGAGCCGTAGACCTTGACCGCCGAGGCGTCCTGCGGGGTGAGCGTGCCGTCCTGGACGGCCGTGACCATCTGCCAGTTGAGGAGCTTCAGGGCGTCGAGCCGGACGTGCGTGCGGGCGAGCAGCCGGCGCACCCAGGACAGGTCGGCCACCCTGCGGCCGTCGGCGAGCTTCGTCTCCCGTGCCCAGCGCTGCACGTCGTGCAGGGCGCGGATCGCCATGGTGCCGTGGGCGGCGAGGGTGACGCGCTCGTGGTTGAGCTGGTTGGTGATCAGCCGCCAGCCCTCGTTCTCCTCGCCGACCCGGCGGGAGACGGGGACGCGGATGTCCTCGTAGTAGCTCGCGGTGGTGTCGTGGGAGGCCAGGGTACGGATGACCGTGCAGGAGTAGCCGGGGTCGGAGGTCGGCACCAGCAGCATGGTGATGCCCTTGTGCGGCGGGGCCTCGGGGTCGGTGCGCACCGCCAGCCACACCCAGTCCGCGGTGTCGCCGTTGGTCGTCCAGATCTTCTGCCCGTTGACGACATACTCGTCTCCGTCCCGCACGGCGCGGGTCCTGAGCGAGGCGAGATCGGTACCGGCGTCGGGCTCGCTGTAGCCGATCGCGAAGTCGATCTCGCCGGAGAGGACGCGGGGCAGGAAGTACGCCTTCTGCTCGTCGGTGCCGTACCGCATGATCGTCGGCCCGACCGTGTTCAGCGCCATCAGCGGCAGCGGTACGCCCGCCTGCGCGGCCTCGTCGAAGAAGATGAACTGCTCCATGGCCGTCATCCCGCGCCCGCCGTACTCCTCGGGCCAGCCGACGCCGAGCCAGCCGTCCGCGCCGAGCCGGCGGATGGTGGCGCGGTAGAACCGCTTCTGCGCGGCCGGGTCGGCGTACCGGGCGTAGACGTTGTCCGGAACCAGCTCGGCGAAGTAGGCGCGCAGCTCTGTGCGCAGCCGCTGCTGCTCGGGCGTGTGGTCGAGGTGCACGGCGCCTCCAGGCTCCCCAAGGGCGGTCCTGACGGCGCACACCGTAGAACGTGTTCCAGAAATTGGGAATGCCGGGACCCCGGCGAATTCCGCTCACGGACCCGGCGGCCACCGCGCGGTGGCTCACTTGAGCATCTCGAGGAAGTCCACGCAGGCGTCGGCACAGGTCCGGCAGGTGGCCGCGGCCGATTCGGCGCCGGGGTGCTCGTCGAAGGCGCGGGCGCACTCCAGGCAGATCGAGCGGCACCACTCCACCCGGACCCGGATGCCCTCCTCGTCCTGCCGGTTCTCCTCGCACAGCACCCGGCAGGTGGCGTCGCACACCTCGGCGCACATGATGCCCAGCCGGCGCACCCGCTCCTGGTGCTCGGTGCCGTCCGGGTCGACGAGGCTCGCCCGCACCGCACAGGCCCGGGCACACTCCGTGCACGCCTGCGCACAGGTGAAGCGGTCCTCCAGGAACCGGTAGAGCTGCTGCGAAGTCGGCGATGTCACCCCGTGCGGGTAGCCGGGGCGGGCGGCCGCAAACCACCCCTCCGGCATGTACGGTAACGGCCGCACGGAAACCCGGCCACACGGTCACTCCGCATCACCTCCGGCAACCCATAGTGTCCGGATTCGCCCGGTTATGGGTGGGGTATCCCTGTTCTATGAACACCGCATCGATGCAGCTGGCCGCGGCGAGCGGCCTGATGAGCCTCGTTCTGTTCATCGTGGCCATGGCCCTCCTCGCGCTGCTCGCCGGCGGCTTCTGGATGACCTCCCGCGTCAAGTCCCAGGAGTCCCCGCGGCCCCGCCCCGAGGAACAGCCCCAGATGCCGCCGGGCGGGCCGGTACGCGAGATCCAGGAGAACCGGGAGTCCGCCGAGGTGCCACGGACCGCCAAGGGCGAACGCCCGCTCACCCCCTACGACCTGTCCAACATGGACTCCAGGCCCAGCGCTTCGAAGGAGCGGCCACGCTGGAGCAAGGGCTCCAGCGGCTCGTTCGGCGGCGGCGGACTCGGCGCCCACTGAGCCCCTGACCACCCTCTCCCCGCTTCTCCTCCGGCAACCCGGCCCGCGCCGGACCGCCGTACGCCCCTAGGAAGCGTCCCGGGCGGCGTCCAGGCGGCCGACGCGGGCCACGTTCTGCCGGTCCTCGGGGTCCTGGCTGGGCTCGGCCGCGAACCAGGCGTCGAGGATCTCCTTCAGCACCGGTTCGGAGGTCAGCCTGAGACTCAGCGCGAGGACGTTGGCGTCGTTCCAGCGACGTGCGCCGTCGGCCGTGGCGGCGTCCGTGCACAGCGCCGCGCGGACGCCGGGCACCTTGTTGGCCGCGATGGAGGCGCCGGTGCCGGTCCAGCAGCACACCACCGCCTGGTCGGCCGCCCCCTCCGTCACCTCCCGGGCGGCGGCCTCCGAACAGACCGCCCACCGCGCGTCGGCGCCGGGCCGCAGCGCGCCGTGCTCCCGGACGTCGTGGCCACGGCGCCGCAGTTCCGCCACCAGGAGGCGGGCGACGGGTTCGTCCATGTCGGAGGAGACGGAGATCCGCATGTCGGGAGCGTAGCGCCTGCCCCGCGGCCGCCGGGACACCCCCGGCCGCCGAGGCGCGCGGTGCACGGCACCCGGTACTCCCGGCGCACGACACCCGCCATCCATCCGGCATCCGAACCGGCGCTCTCGGTAGCTCCCGTCCCGGCACACGGCATCCGGCATCCGGCCCGGCGCTCTCGATACCTCCCGTCCCGGCACACAGCAGCCGGCATCCGGCCGGCGCTCTCGGTACTTCCTCCTGGCACCTGGCGAACGGCACACCCGGGGTCACCCGGGAACGCGGGCGAACGGCGCACCCGTCATACCCGCACACCCCGCACATGGCGAACGGCCCGTGCGGGCCGTTCGGTAGGGCGTTGCGCCCGGTCGAGGGGGCCGTCGACAGATCACGGTGGTCGACGGGACCACAGTGGTCGACGAATCACGGTGGTCGACGGATCACGGTGGTCGACGGATCACGGTGGTCGACGGATCACGGTGGTCGACGGATCACGGTGGTCGACGGATCACGGTGGTCGGCGGATCAGGGATGGTCGGGCTGCTGGGCCGGCGGCACCCCTCCGCCCTCTCCCCCGCCCTTGGCGCCCTTGTCCGAGCCGTGCGGGCGGGCACCCGCGCCGTGGTCGGGCCTCTGGCGGGCCTTCAGCTCGCCGCTGTCCTGCGGGGTGGCGCCTCCCTTGTCACTGCGCCGCTGTTCGGGCTGCTGCGGATTGGACATGCGCCGGACTCCCTCCGGGTGGTGCGTGCTACGTGCGGGGTCCGGGTTCCCAGGGCGGCGCGGGTGACGCACGCCGCCGGCGGATCCGCTCTCGGCGGCCGGCGGATCCGCTCACGGCGCGGCCGGGTGGCCCGGGGTGACCGGGCGGTCCGGCTCACCGTGCCGAGCGGGTCAGCACCCGGTGGAGGTGTTCGAGGGCGTCCAGGAGCACCGAGCGGTGGTACCAGCTCATCCAGGCCGCCGTGTCCGAGGCCAGCAGGGCGAACGCCTCGGTCTGCGCGGCCGTCGGCAGGTGGCCGGCGTCGGGCCAGTGCACGGTGATCACGCCGGTGCAGCAGCCGGAGGAGGAGAGCACCGGGACGCTGTGGACGGCACGGGTACCGGTGGTCAGCAGGACGCGGCGGCAGTCGTCGGAGAGCAGCGTGTCGGTGGCGACGTCGGCGACGCCCACCTGGCGGCCCCGGGTGCGGGCCGCCGCGTCGGCGGTGCCGTCGCCCCGGCCGCGTACGAGGTGGTCCAGGAAAGTGTCCGCGCAGCCGTAGTGGGTCTCCAGCATCAGGGCGTTCACGGCCGGGTCCACGCACTGCACGTACCCGGCGGGCGCCCGGCCGATGGCCAGTGCCTCGTTCAGGACGGCGTCGATCATCTGCCGCCGGTAGCGGGGGTCACGGCCGCCGCGGGCCAGGATCCGCAGCTGCGGCACGGGCAGGCAGCGGCGGCCCGGGAACCACACCTCGCCGCTCGGGGGCCGGGCCACCACCACGGCCGAGACGAGGACGCGCAGCGGCACGTTGAACCGCTGCGAGACCTCGCGCAGCACCCGGAAGGCGCTGCCGGAGTCCGGCAGACCGTAGCGGACCATGAGCGCGCCCTGCGCCATGCCGATCACCGGCGCGGTGCGCACCCGGGCGCGCAGCGCGCGGACCTCCTTGGCCAGGTCCTCGTAGGAGGGGCGCAGCGGGTCCGCCATCTGCGACCGCCAGGCGGGCAGCTCCTCCACCCGGGAGGTGGCGCGGGCCAGCTCGTGCAGCGCCTCGTCGAGGGTGGCGTACAGCCGGACGCCGGTCAGACGGGCCAGGTGCACCGCCTCGCGCACCCCGGGCCGGGCGCGGACGATGATCAGGTCCGGGCGTCCGGTGCGGGTCCGGGTCGTCTCGCTGAGCGTGCGCAGCACGGCGGCGCCGCCGAGCTGCACATGGGCCATGTCGAGCACGGGGCGCAGTCCGGCGCGGTCCGCCTGTTCCAGGTGGCCGCGCAGTTCGTCCGACCAGGCCTGTACGCCGTCGGCGTCGAGGCTGCCGGACATGCGCAACAGCAGGGCGCCCTCCGCGGGCAGGCCCTCCACGACGGAGGACTCGATGACGAGGGGGGCCGGTGCGGCCGACCGGCCGGAAGAGGGTTTCATCGCATCACCCAGACAGGACGTTCCCGAAGAAGTGGCTCGGCCCCTTCCCGACCTTGGCACCACTTTGCACGGTAGGTGCCCCGCCCTCAACCGCGCCATCCACCGCGCCGACGGGGTCGGCGGGTCCGGCGGCCGCGGGCCGGGGCGATCGGACCGCACACGCGACGGTCCCCGGGCCCGGCTGGTCCGGCGGTCGCTAGCCGGGTCCGCCGGGGTGGGCGCGCGTCGGTCCCCGGTCCGCCAGGGCCCGCAGGGCGGAGTCCAGGGAGGCGTGCACCCGGAGCCCCGGCAGACCGGCCGCGGTCAGGGGCTCCCGCACGTGCGGCCGGGGCTGTACGACGGTCAGCGCGCGGCCGGAGCGGGCGAGGTCCCCGGTCGCCCGGCCCAGGAGGTCCGCGGCGGGGCAGGCGAGATACACCTCGGTCAGGTCCAGCAGGGGGTGGTCGCCGGTCCGGCCGGCGTCCGCGAGGTGCTCGGCGAGGGCCTCGGCGAACCGCCCTGCGTTGGACGCGTCGACCGTGCCCCGTGCCGTCAGGACGCTGATTCCGCCGAGTCCGGCGCGGTGCTCGTGCACGGTCCGCAGCAGCAGTGGGGCGGGGCCGCCGGGGTGGACGCGGGAGGGGGACGGCTGACCGGTTTCCATGGGAACGGGCTTCCTGGGACGCGGGAGGAAGGGTCGGCCGGCCGCTTCTTGACCGGGGGTTCACTGTGCCCCCACCTGGATGCCGGATGCAACGACGTCTCCGGGGCGTGTCGTGATGCCGGGAAAGTCAGCCGACGTACCGCCGAGCGGGTGAGTCCCGGCGTGCCCGTTCCAGCGCGGCCAGCCGCCGTTCCAGCTCCCGCGGTACGGGGTCGCGCTGGCGCAGGACCCATGGCAGCCCGGCGGTGGCGTGCGCGAAGGCACGGGCGGAGGCGATGTCCCGGGGCACGGTCCGGATGAGGTGCCCGGTGCGGCGCAGCGCCGGCAGCAGCGGGCGGCGCAGCCAGGTGAACCACAGGGTGTTGCGCAGCCCGAGTACGCGGCGGGCCGTGCTGTCGCGGAGCCGTGAGGCGTGGTGGTGGACGGTGAGTTCCTCCGCGTAGGCGAGCCACCAGCCCTGGCGCAGCAGGTCGCAGGCGAGCAGTTCCTCCTCGCCGCCGAGCCACAGGCCGGGATGGAAGCCGCCGCCGGCCCGGAATGCCTCGGTGCGCAGCACGGTGGCGGCAGCGAGGAAGGAGCCCAGGGCGGGCCCGGGCAGCCAGTCGGGGCCGGGCAGCGGAGACTCGCGCAGCTCGCGCACCACCGGGTCCTCGGTGCCGGCTGGTTCGACGAGGATCCGCGCGGTGACGGCCGCGAGCCGGGGCCGGGCGTCCAGCAGGTCGGCGGCGCGGCCGAGGCTGCCAGGTTCCCACCAGGTGTCGTCGTCGCAGAAGGCGACGTAGGGCGTGCGCACCCGCTGGACGGCCAGGTTGCGGCCGACGGCACCCAGATTGCGGCCGGGCCGCAGCAGGGTCATGCCGGGGAAGTGCCGGGCGACCGCCTCGGCGGTGCCGTCGGTGGAGGCGTTGTCCGTGACGATCACCGACGGACGTTCGGGCAGCCGGCACAGCAGCCCGAGGGTGTGCAGCAGCTCGTCGCGGCGATTGTGGGTGATCAGGACGACGGTCGTACGGTCGTCGGGGCCGGTCCGGACACCGGGGGTGGTTCGGGTCATCGGTCTGTGCCTGGCGTGGGGCGTCCGGCCGCCTCGCGGTCGAGCAGGCGGGCAGCGTGTTCGACGTGCGGGGGCAGTGGCCGGCGACGGGCCACGGCGGCCGGGAACCGGGCGATGGTCTCCCTCAAAGCCCGGCGCGCGCCGGGGCGGCCGGCCGCGGCCGCCAGCGCGAGGTCGGTGCCGGCGCGCAGGGCGACCGGCCAGGGACGGCGCAGGCAGGTGGTGAGCACGTGATTGCGCCGGACGAGGAAGGAGCGGCCGGTGCGGCCGTGATCCTCGGGGTGGTGGCGGGCGCGCAGAGCGGGCACGTAGGCGACACCCCAGCCCGCGGCGGCCAGGTCGTAGGCGAGCAGGGTCTCCTCGCCGCCGAAGAAGAGCAGCGGGTGGTAGCCGCCGGCGGAGAGGAACGCGTCCCGGCGGACCACACAGGCGCAGCCGAGGAAACCGAGGACCGGGCGGCCCGGCAGGTCCGGCTCGGACGGCAGGGGGGAGGCGGCGAGCACGGCGTTGAGCGGATCGTCCGCGGCCTCGTCACCGACCAGGGTGCGGGCGGCTAGCAGGCCGAGCCGGGGATGCCGGTCGAGGAGGTCGGCGGCGCGGGCGAGGCTGCCCGGGTCCCACCAGGAGTCGTCGTCGCTGAAGGCGACGTAGGGGGTGCGGGCGTGCCGCACGGCCAGATTGCGGCCGAGGGCTCCGGTGTTTCCGGCGGGCCGCAGCAGGCGGGTGATCGC
This sequence comes from Streptomyces musisoli, assembly GCF_016741855.1. Classification (GTDB taxonomy): domain Bacteria; phylum Actinomycetota; class Actinomycetes; order Streptomycetales; family Streptomycetaceae; genus Streptomyces; species Streptomyces musisoli. Next base: position 172,533 of record NZ_JAERRH010000016.1, read on the forward strand.
CGGATGTCCGGCGACGGTTCGGCGGGTGGTGTCGTGCCGGGAGTTGTCGACCAGGATGACCGGCGGCCGTTCGGGCAGGGCGGCCAGCGCGTCCAGGGTGCGCAGGAGGCTGGCGATGCGGTCGCGGGTGATGACGGCGACGGTGATCCGGGGGTCACCCGGAACGGAGGGCCGGCGGGTGCTGCGGGAGGCGTGCTCAGTGGCCATGCGCCACCTCCGGCCCGGTGAGCCGACACGTGCCGCCGGAGACATGCGCGGTGGCCATGCGCCACCCCCCGCCTGGTGACCGAACACCGCTCGGAGACATGCGCCACCCCCGGCCGGTGAACCGACGGACACCGCCGAAGACATGCTCGGCAGACGGCCCGGTGAGCCGACGCCTGCCGCTGGAGACATGCTCGGCAGACGGCCCGGTGAGCCGACGCCTGCCGCTGGAGACATGCTCAGCAGACATACGCCACCCC
>NZ_JAERRH010000017.1 GCF_016741855.1 Streptomyces musisoli
CGTCGTCCCGTGCCAGGAGGCGGCCCGGGACAGCGGCCTCGAAGCGGACCACGTGGGCGAGTGGCGGGACATCTACGACGCCCTGCCCATCGTTCCCCGGGAAGCCGCCTTCGGGCAGAACTTCGTGGGCTGGAACAGCAGTTACGACGCGAGCCCGATCCCGGTCGAGCAGATGCGGGAGTGGCGGGACGCCACCGTGGCCCGCATCCTGGCCCTGCGGCCCCGCCGGGTGCTGGAGGTCGGCGTCGGCACCGGCCTGCTGCTCTCGCAGATCGCACCGCACTGCGAGGCCTACTGGGCGACCGACTTCTCCGCCACCGCGATCGACGCGCTGGCCGGCCAGGTGGCGCGGGAGGAGCGGCTGGCCGGGCGTGTGGTGCTCCAGACCCGCCCGGCGCACGACACCGACGGGCTGCCGGCCGGGCGGTTCGACACCATCGTGCTGAACTCGGTGGTGCAGTACTTCCCGTCCGCCGACTACCTCGCGGACGTGATCGACCGGCTGATGCGGCTGCTCGCCCCCGGCGGCGCCCTCTTCGTCGGCGACGTCCGCAACCTGCGGCTGCTGCGCCCGCTGGCGACGGCCGTCCAGCTCCACCGGGCCGACGACGGTGCCGACCTGTCCTCGGTGCGCCGGGCCGTGGAGCAGGCCCTCCTGGTGGAGAAGGAACTCCTGGTCGACCCGGACTTCTTCACCGTCCTGCGCGACCGCGGCACCGTCGGGGCCGTGACCGTGGAGGTAAAGCGCGGCCGGCACCACAACGAGCTGACCCGCTACCGCTACGACGTCACCCTGCACGAGCGGTCGGCCGTCCCGGCGGCACCGGCCGCGGCGCGGGAGCTGGCCTGGGGCCGTGAGGTCGCCGGCCTCGCGGAGGTGCGCGAGCTGCTCGCCCGGCCCGGCGCGGACCCGGTGCGCATCACCGGGGTGCCGAACCGGCGCGTCGCCCGCGAGGCGGCGCTGGCCCGGGCGGTGCAGAACGGGGACGGCACGCTCGCCGAACTGCTGGACCGGCTGCACGGCCCGGACGGCGGCGACCTGCCCGACCCGGAGGACTTCCGTGCGCTCGGCGACGAACTCGGCCGCCGGGTGGACGTCACCTGGTCGGCCGGCGCACCCGACGCCCTGGACGTCGTCATCGGCGGCGCGCCGGGAGCGGCCCCGGTCGAGGCCTACCGGCCGCTGCGGCCGGCCGGCACCGCGCTGTCCTCGCTCACCAACCGCCCGACCGGAAGCCGCGCCACGGGCGCCCTCGTCGGCACGCTCCGCGACCGGCTGCGCGACCGGCTGCCCGACTACCTCGTGCCATCGGCCGTGGTCGTCCTGGACGCACTGCCGCTGACCCCCAGCGGCAAGGTCGACCGCCGCGCACTGCCCGCCCCCGACCTGGGCACGGCCGCGATCGGGCGGGCGCCGCGGACCCCGCAGGAACAACTGCTCGCCGACCTCTTCGCCGACGTGCTCGGGCTGCCCGGGGTCGGCGTCGAGGACAGCTTCTTCGACCTCGGCGGGCATTCCCTGCTGGCGACCCGGCTGGCCTCCCGGGTCCGGGCGGCCTTCGGCGCGGAGCTAGAGGTCCGCACGCTCTTCGAGCACCCGACCGTGGCGGCCCTGGCGGCCCGTCTCGACGGCGCGGTCACGCAGCGGCCCCCACTGACCGCCCGTCCGCGGCCCGTGGGGGCACCCCCGGACGGTGACGGGGGGAGGATCCCGCTGTCCTTCGCCCAGCAGCGCCTGTGGTTCCTGCACCGGATGGACGGGCCGAGCGCCACCTACAACATGCCGCTCGCGCTGCGCCTGGACGGCGAGCTGGACCGGTCGGCGCTGCATGCCGCGCTCGCCGACGTGGTCGCCCGGCACGAGAGCCTGCGGACGGTCCTGCGCGAGGCGGACGGGGTGCCGTACCAGCTCGTGCTGGGCGCGGACGAGGCCCGCCCCGAACTGCCCGTCGTCGACGTCGATGACACGAGGCTGCCCGGCCGGCTGGCGGAGGGGGCCCGGCGCGGCTTCGACCTGGCCGCCGAGCCACCGGTCCGCGCGGAGCTCCTCGCGCTCGCCCCCGACCGGCACGTGCTGCTGCTCGTGGTGCACCACATCGCGGCCGACGGCTGGTCGATGGGCCCGCTCTCCCGCGACCTGGCGACGGCCTACGCGGCCCGCTGCCGGGGCGAGGAACCGCAGTGGTCCCCGCTGCCGGTGCAGTACGCCGACTACACCCACTGGCAACGCGATCTGCTCGGCGACGCCGCCGACCCGGACAGCCTGTTCGCCCGGCAACTCGCCTACTGGCGCGCGGAGCTGACCGGGGTGCCGCAGCGGCTGCACCTGCCCACGGACCGGCCCCGGCCGGCCGTGGCCTCCCAGCTCGGCGGCAAGGTCGTCGTCCGGCTGGACGCCGAACTGCACCGGGCGCTGCGGGACCTGGCCACCGCGCGCGGCGCCAGTATGTTCATGGTGCTCCAGGCCGGCCTCGCCGCGCTGCTCACCCGGCTCGGCGCCGGCACCGACATCCCGATCGGCAGCCCCATCGCCGGGCGCACCGACCAGGCCCTGGACGACCTCGTCGGGTTCATGGTCAACACCCTGGTGCTGCGCACCGACACGAGCGGCGACCCCTGCTTCGACGAACTGCTCGGCCGGGTACGGCAGAAGGCCCTGTCCGCGTACGCCCACCAGGACGTGCCGTTCGAGTACCTGGTCGAGGTGGTCAACCCCGCCCGGTCGCTGTCGCACCACCCGCTGTTCCAGATCATGCTGGCCTTGCAGAACGCGCCGTTGGGCGAGTTCACGCTGCCGGGTCTGTCGACCGCCTACCTGGAGGCCCCGACCGGCACCGCGCGGGTCGACCTGACGTTCAGCCTGGCCGAGCAGTACCGGCCGGACGGCGGCCCCGACGGCATGGTCGGCGCGGTGGAGTACGCCACCGATCTGTTCGACCCGGCCACCGTGGAGTCGCTGTTCGACCGCTGGGCACGGCTGCTGCGCGCGGTGGTCGCCGACCCCGGCCGGCCGATCGGCCGGATCGACATCCTGTCCGGCGAGGAGCGCCACCGGCTGCTGTCCGAGTTCAACGACACCGCCGTGGAGCTGCCCGAGGCCGGGCTGCCGGAGCTGTTCGCCCGGCAGGCGCGAGCCACCCCCGATGCGGTGGCCGTCGTGGCGGGCGGCACCGAGCTGACCTACCGGGAACTCGACCTGCGGGCCAACCGCCTCGCCCGGGCGATGATCCGCCAGGGCGTGGTGCCGGAGACGCCGGTGGCGGTACTGCTGGAGCGCTCGGCCGACCTGGTCGTGGCGGTCCTGGCGATCATCAAGGCGGGCGGCGCCTACGTGCCCCTCGACTCGCGGTTCCCGCAGTCCCGCATCGACCTGATCCTCCAGGAGGTCGGGGCCTCGCTGGTCCTGACCGAGGACGTGCTGACCGCACTGATCCAGGCGGAGACCGACTCCTCGGACCCTGAAGTGCCTTGTCACCCGCAGCAGTTGGCGTACGTTATGTACACCTCCGGCTCGACCGGGCGCCCGAAGGGCGTGGCCGTCACCCACCGCGACGTGGTGGCCCACGCCCTGACCCCCTGCTGGCGCGACGGCGGACACGAGCGGGTGCTGCTGCACTCCCCCACCGCGTTCGACCTCTCGACGTACGAGCACTGGGTGCCCCTGCTCGGCGGCGGCCGGATCGTGGTCGCACCGCCCGGACGGCTCGACCTCGACCAGCTCCACCGGACGGTCGAAGAGCACCAGGTGACCGGGCTGTGGCTGACGGCCGGCCTGTTCCGCCTGGTCGCCGAGGAGCGGCCGGACCTGCTCGCGGGAGTCCGCGAGGTGTGGACCGGCGGTGACGTGGTCTCCCCGGCCGCCGTCGCCCGGGTGCAGGCGGCCTGCCCCGGCCTGCTGGTGGTCAACGGCTACGGCCCCACCGAGGCCACGACCCTGGCCACCTGCCACCCGGTGCACACCCTCTCCGAGCACGCCGCGACCGTGCCGATCGGCCGGCCGATGGCGAACATGCGCGCCTACGTGCTCGACGCCGCGCTGCGGCCGGTGCCGCCCGGCGTGGTCGGCGAGCTGTACCTCGCGGGGGTGGGCGTGGCCCGGGGCTACGCCGGCCGGCCCGGCCTGACCGTACAGCGGTTCACCGCCGACCCCTACGGGCCGCCCGGGAGCCGGATGTACCGCACGGGCGACCTGGCGTGGTGGACGGCCTGGGGGTCCGAGCGGCCGGAGGCCCAGGAAGGCGTGCTGGAGTTCGCCGGACGGGCCGACGACCAGGTCAAGCTGCGCGGCTTCAGGATCGAGCCCGGCGAGATCGAGGCGGTGCTCGCGAGCTGCCCGGGCGTCGCCCAGGCCGCCGTCGTCGTCCGCGAGGACCATGCGGACGACAAGCGGCTCGTCGCCTACCTGGTGCCCGCTCCCGAGGGGGCGCCCGAGGCGGTCGAGCTGTCCGACCGGATGCGCCGCGAACTGCCCGAGTACATGGTGCCGTCGGCGTTCGTCGCCCTGGACGCACTGCCGTTGACCGCCAACGGCAAGCTGGACCGGGCCGCCCTGCCGGCCCCCGACTACGGCGCGCCGGGCACCGGGCGCGGCCCCCGGACACCGCAGGAAGAGCTGCTGTGCGACCTCTTCGCCCAGGTGCTCGGCCGGGAACAGGTCCACATCGACGACAGCTTCTTCGACCTGGGCGGGCACTCGCTGCTCGCCGCCCGCCTGGTCTCCCGCGTCCGCGAGACCCTCGGCGTCGAGGTGGGCCTGCGCACGCTGTTCGAAGCGCCCACCGTGGCCGGGCTCACCGAACGCCTGGTCATGAACGATCCCGACGACGCGTTGGACGTGGTGCTGCCGCTGCGCACGACCGGGAGCAGGACACCGCTGTTCTGCATCCACCCCGGCGGCGGCATCAGCTGGTCGTACAGCGGGCTCCTGAACCACATCGGTGCCGAGTACCCGGTCTACGCCATCCAGGCGCGCGGCCTCGGCCGCCCCGAGCCCCGGCCGGAGTCCTTCGAGGAGATGGCGGCCGACTACGCCCACCAGATCCGCAAGATCCAGCCCGAGGGCCCGTACCTGCTGCTCGGCTGGTCCGCCGGCGGGCTGATCGCCCACGCGATCGCCTGCGAGCTGCAGGCGCAAGGCGAGCGGACGGCGCTGCTGGCGATCCTCGACGCCTACCCGGTGAAGGACGTGGCGTTCGAGGAGGTGCCCGTGCCCACCGAGCGGGACGTGCTCGTCGGTGTGCTCGACTGCGACCCGGACGAGCTGGGCGACCGGCCGCTGACCTATGCCGAGGTCGCCGACTTCCTGCGCGAGCGGGGCAGCGCGCTGGCCGGCCTGACGGGGCAGCAGATCGAGATCGTCGTCCAGATCATGATCAACAACGCGAGGCTGGCGGTCGACTTCGTCCCGGGCACGTTCGACGGAGACCTGCTGCTGTTCAACTCCACGATCGACCGGGACCGGGACGACGCCGGGCCCGGGACCTGGCGCCCGTACATCACCGGCCGCATCGAGTCGCACGAGATCACCACCCGGCACGACCGGATGACCCAGGCCGGCTCCCTCGCCCAGATCGGACCGGTTCTGGCCGCCAGGCTGGCCGAGGCCACCGGTGACACCCCGACCCGCAACCAGGAGGACTGATTCCCATGACCAACCCGTTCGAGGACCAGGACGGCACCTTCCTCGTGCTCGTCAACCACGAGAACCAGCACTCGCTGTGGCCGCAGTTCGCGGACGTCCCCGCCGGCTGGACCGTCGCCCATGGCCCCGGCACCCACGCCGCATGCCTGGAGTACGTCGAGCAGGCCTGGACCGACATGCGGCCCAAGAGCCTCGCCGACGCCATGGACGCCCAGCGGTAGCGCGACCGACGTGACCTCCACCGACACTCTGGGCGGGGCCCGCGGCGACGCGGGCCCCGCCCGGCCCGGCGACCTCGCCGCGGCGCTGCACACGCCCGAGGCCCGCCGGGACCCGTACCCGCTCTACGCCCGCATGCGCCGCGAGAGCCCGGTCCACCGCAGCGCCCAGGGCATCTGGTACCTCACCCGGTACGCCGACGTCGAGGCGGCCCTGGGCGACCTGCGGCTGTCCAACGACCGGGACCGGATGACCCGCGCCTACAGCGCGCTCGGCGGCGACCTCAAGGCCTTCAGCCGGCTCACCGACCGGCTGGGCCGGGTGATGAGCAACACCGACCCGCCGGACCACGCCCGGCTGCGCAAGCTGGCCAACCGCGCCTTCACCGCCCGGCGCGTCGAAGCCCTGCGCGGCGGCATCCAGCGGATCGTCGACCGGCTCGTCGACGAGGCGGTCGCGGCGGGGCCGTCCATGGATCTGATCGAGGCGGTCGCCTCCCCGCTGCCGCTGTCCGTCGTCTGCGAGCTGTTCGGCATCCCGCCCGACGACCGCCCGCAGGTCAAGAGCTGGTTCCGCCGCTTCGGACGGCTCTCCGAGGACATCGGCAAGTCCGAGGCGGCGATCGAGCAGTACGAGGAGTACCTCGCCCGGCTCGTCCGCATGCGCCGGGCCGACCCGGGCGACGACCTGGTCAGCGCCCTGGTCGCGACGCAGGCACAGGACGACCGGCTCACCGACTCCGAACTGCTGGCCACCTGCTTCGTGCTGATCACCGCGGGGGACGAGACGACCACCCACCTGGTCGGCAACGGCACGCTCGCCCTGCTGCGCCACCCCGACCAGCTGGCCCGGCTGCGTGCGGACCCGGCGCTGATCCGCACGGCCGTCGACGAACTCACCCGCTACGACACACCCACCCAGGCGATCGTCCGGGTCGCGGCCGAGGACGTCGGGATCGGCGGGCGGACGCTGCGCGAGGGCGAGCTGGCGTACCTGTTCCTCGCCGCGACCAACCGTGACCCCGAGCGCTTCGAGGACCCCGACCGGCTCGATCTGACCCGCTCCGGCAACCGGCACCTGAGCTTCGGCAACGGCCCGCACTTCTGCCTCGGCGCCCCGCTGGCCAGGCTCCAGGCGGAGGTGGCCATCGGCACGCTGGTCCGGCGGCTCCCGCACCTGCGGCTGGCCGACGGCGCGGTCCTCGACTGGCGGCCCAACCCCTTGCAACGACGGCTGAGCACCCTCCCGCTCACCTACTGACACCCGAACGAGACGAAGGAGAACCGACCATGGCCCGAGAGTTCGAGGTCCGCCGGGAGCAGGACCTGGCCGCCACGCCCGAGCAGGTCTGGCAGGCGGTCGCCACCGGCGCCGGCAACCTCGGCTGGCTGTACCCCATGGAGGTCGAGCCGCGCGTCGGCGGAAAGGTCACCCGGGCCGACGGCACCGTCGTGGCGTGGGAGCCGCCGCACCACTTCGCCGTGCGCGTGGCGCTGGACGACGGGTTCTCCAACACGCTCACCTACCGGATCGAGCCGCTCGACGACGCAACGACCCACCTGCGGATGGGAATCCACTGGGTGCACACGGGAGTCGTCGACGACTACTGGGACACCAAGGCGGACGCGGCCGAGAAGCACGTCGACTTCTACCAGCACGGCCTCGCCGAGTACCTGCGGCACTTCGCCGGCCGCCCCGCCGTCTACGTCAAGGCCGGCCGTGACGAGCGCACCGACGACCCCGCCGACTTCGCCGCCCTGCGCCGGCGCCTCGGCCTCGCCGACGACGCGGCCGTCGGCGACCGGTTGTCGCTCGACCTGCCGGGTGCGGACGGCGGCTCCGAGGAGGTGGTCGTGGACTGGCTCAGCCCCGACTTCGTCGGCCTGCGCGGCCCGGACGCCCTGTACCGGTTCTTCAACGGCAGCTCATGGAACTGGCCGATCTGGCTGGGCCACCACGTGTTCGCCGCGGACACGGACGAACAGCAGGTCACCAAGGCGTGGAGCGCCTGGCTCAACGGCGCCTGACCCGTCGTACGACACAACCGGAGGATCCCTGGTGGAAACACTGCTCTACGCCGCCGAACTCGTGCAGGACGGCGGTACCTACAAGCTCGTCGTGCAGGACGTGGTACGGGACACGGTCCAGGTCACCCCTGTCCCCAAGTCCGCGGTGGACAGGCTCCCGACGTTCCTGTCGGTGCTGAGTTCCAAGCTCGGCTCCGCGTCGGCACGCGGCCGCTGGTAGACCTCTTCCGGCGTCCCGAGGCCGGTGCCGTCCGGTGCGGCGGCTCCCGGACGGCACCGGCCTCGCGCCACGCCCCGCGTCAGCCCATGACGGTCCGGGAGGCGGCGCCCTCGGGCATGGGCCGTCTCCGGGAGAACGCGGCCAGGCCGACGACGAGTCCGGTGTGTTCGCCGGTGTACCGCAGCGGGTCGTGGTCGTGGTCGTGGCCGGCCTCGACGCGGTCGACCAGGGTGGCCAGGAACCGGCCCGCCAGAGGGGCGTTCTTGAACTGGTTGCCGCTCGTGCCCATCGCGACGTAGAAGCCGGGCAGGTCGGTGCGGTCGTAGAGGGGGGCCCAGTCGTCGGCGGCGTCGTAGACGCCGGCGATGCCGGTCGGCCGGTTCGGCACGCGCAGGAGCGGGAACCGGCGTGCGGCCCTCGTCACTTGGGTGTCGAACCCGGTGGGCGTCGGATGCGGGTTGCACCGGTCGGGGTCGTCGAGCCATTCCATCGGGTCGCAGGCGGGCAGCGTGCTGCCGATGAGGAAGTGCCCGCCGTGGGGACGCACATAGGTCCCGAGATCGACATCGGCCACGACCGGGCCGGGCGTGGTCCCGGCGCCGCCCGGGCCCGGCGCGGTGGCACCGCCCCCAGGCACCGGTGCCGCCACCTGGTGGACCTCCTGGCGCAGCGGGCGCACCCCGACGGTGAACTCGGCCCCGACCCCGGCCATCCGGTTGAACGCGCCCGACCACGGCCCGGCGGCGTTGACCACCACTGGTGCCGTGACCACGGTGCCGTCGGCGAGCCGGACGCCCGCCACCCGGCCGTCGCTGCGCAGGACTTCGACGACCGTGCGGTGGAACAGGAACCGCGCCCCGTTGCGGGCGGCGGCGTCCGCGAGATTCTGTGCCGCGAGCCGGGGATCGTCGACGAAGCCCGCGTCCGGCGTGAACAGCGCACCGAGTTCGCCTTCGGGGCCGGAGAAGAACGCCTCGTCCCGCAGGGACCTGGGCGGACCGTAGCGTCCCGCGTCGATGCCCGGGATCCTGCCGCGCAGCGTTGCGGCGTCCCAGCGCTCGTAGGGCACGCCGGCCCGCTCGAACAGGGCGATGACCTCCGGGGTCCCGGAGCCCGGCGCGTCGAGGAGCACCGCTCCGGTCCGCACGAACGCCGCCAGGCCGGGGCCGCGCACGGTGCCCAGGTGCTCCGCCCACCGCGTCCAGCAGTGCCGGGACTCCCAGGCGGTGGCGACACCCTCCCAGGTCGAGTAGTTGAAGCGGATGATCGCGCTCGAGGCGCTGGTGGAGCCGTGGCCGGCGCCGCCGGACTTGTCGACGGCCACGACCCGGCGGCCGGTGCGCGCCAGTTCCAGTGCCACCGCGGCACCGATCACACCGACCCCCACGACGACCGCGTCCGCGCCGGACGGAAGCGTGTCCGGTTCCCCTGCCGTCATGACGGGAGGCTCCCGGGGGTGCGCGGAGCCCGGTCGCCGTTCGCGCCCCGGTGCACGCCACCGGCGTGGGGCGAGCCGTCGTCGGCGCGGTACGGGAAGTGGCACGCGGCGCGGTGCGGCTGCCCGGCCGCCTCCTGCTGGGGGTCCCGTACGGCGCAGACCTCCCGGCCGGGACGCCGGTTCGGCCCGACGGGACACCGTGGATGGAAGCGGCATCCGGCCGGTGGCGACGCGGGGTCGGGCACCTCTGCGGGCAGGAGGGGTTCCCCGGCCGGCCGTCGTCCGGCGTGCAGGCTCGGGACGGCGGACAGCAGCGTCCGGGTGTACGGGTGCCGGGGGCTGCGCAGCAGGTTCTCGGTGGATGCGGTCTCGACGACCCGGCCGAGGTACATCACGGCGACGACGTCCGACACATGGCGGACGGCGGCGAGGTCATGGCTGATGAACAGCATGGCGAAGCCCATACGGCGCTGGAGGTCCCGGAGCATGGTGAGGAGTGCCGCCCGGACCGAGACGTCGAGAGCCGAGGTGACCTCGTCGGCGATGAGGACCGCCGGGTCGACGGCGAGCGCGCGGGCGACGGCCACGCGTTGGCGCTGGCCGCCCGAGAGCCGCCCCGGCACACGGTCGGCGCAGCCGGCGTCCAGGCCGACCAGTTCCAGCAGTCCGCCGATGCGCTGTTCGCGGCTGCGGCGGTCCAGCCGGACGAAGGCCCCCGCCGATTCGGCGAGCGACTGGCGGACGGTCATCCGCGGGTCCAGTGCCGTGTCCGGGTCCTGGAACACGAGTTGGACCTGCTGTCCCAGCCGGCGCCGGTCGGCCGCCCTGCGCCGCCGGTACTCCCGCCCGCCGACCGTGATCCGCCCGGCACTCGGGCTGTCCAGTCCGACGACCGCACGGGCCAGGGTGGACTTCCCCGAACCGGACTCGCCGACCAGGCCGACCGTCCGGCCCCCGGGAACCTCCAGTGACACTCCGTCCACCGCCGTGACCGGACCGAACGGCCCGTGGTGGCGGACGGTGACGTCGTGCAGCGCCAGCCCTGCCCCTTCCCTCACTTCTCCGCCTCTTCCTTCTCCACCACGTCGGTCTCCGTCACGTCGGTCTCCGTCATGCCGGTCTCCGCCGCTTCGGTCGCCGCCGCTTCGGTCACACGCTGTCCGCGGAACGGGGCCGGGGGCAGCGGTCCCCAGCAGGCGACCTCGTGCTCCGGGCCGAGCGGGGACAGCACGGGGCTCTCCACGGCACACCGGTCCAGCCGGTGCGGACAGCGGTCGTGGAACGGGCATCCCGGGGCCGTGGCGCACGGATCGGGCGGTCCCCCCTCGATGGTGCGCAGGGGACGGTCACGGTCCGCGGCCAGGTCGGGGACCGAGGCGACGAGCATCCGGGTGTAGGGATGCCGTGCGCCGGCCGCCAGCTCACGGGCGGGGAGGTTCTCCACGATCGTTCCCCCGTACATGACCAGGACCCGGTCGCAGGCGTCGGCCACCAGGGCGATGTCGTGGCTGATGAAGAGGATCGCGGTGGCGTCGTCGCGCCGGATACGGCGGAGCAGGTCCATGATCTGCCGCTGCACGGTGACGTCCAGGGCCGTCGTCGGCTCGTCCGCGACGATGAGGGCGGGCCGCATCATCGAGGCGGCGGCGATCGCCACGCGCTGGCGCTGACCGCCGGACAGCTGGAAGGGACGGGAGCGCAGCAGCCGGCGCCCGCCGGGCAGCGCGACCCGCTGGAGCGCGGCCAGGGCCTGCTCGACGGCCTGGGCCCGAGGGGTGCCGTGGTGTGCGCGCACGGCCTCCGTCATCTGCGTCCCGATGCGCAGCGACGGGTTGAAGGCCGACGCCGGGTTCTGGAAGATCATCGCCATTCCCGTCGCCAACCGCCGGCGTCGCTCTCCGCGTGACGACGACCCGGCGTCCGCGCCGAGGAACCGGTGGGTGCCCCAGGTCGCGCGGGCGCCGTCCGGCAGCAGGTCGGCGATGGCCAGCGCCGTCAGCGACTTGCCGGAGCCGGACTCGCCGACCAGGCCGACCATCTCACCGCGGCGCAGGGCGAGGGTGACACCGCGGACGGGCCGGACCACCCGGTCCGTCGCGGGCAGGACGACCCGCAGGTCCTCCACCTCCAGCACGTGGTCCGCGGCCGCCGGGCGGCCGGCGCGTGCCGGGTGTGCCGTGGGTTCCTCCGGCTGCCGTGGGCGGGCGCGTCGCGCGGCGGCTCCGGCCAGCACCTCGCCGAGCAGCTGGAACGCGACGGCGGCGAAGGCGATGGCGATGCCGGGTGCCACGGCGGGCAGCGGTTCGGTGTAGATGCGGTCCAGGCCCTGGCTCAGCAGGAGCCCCCAGTCGTACGAGGGGGGCTGCGCCCCCAGTCCGAGGAAGCTCAGTCCCGACAGGGCCACGAGCGCCGAGCCCGCGGCGACCGTGGTGTTGAGCACCAGCGGTTCGGCGATGTGGGGCAGGACGTGGCGCAGGAGGAGCCGGTGGCGGCGCAGTCCCAGCACCCGCGCCGCCGCCATGAAGTCGGTGCCGGCCACTGTGGCGGCGAGGGTCTGCGTGATCCGCGCGAAGCCCGGTGCGCAGGCGACGGCGAGTGCGCACACCGCCCCGTCCGCGCCCGCGCCGAAGAGGGCCGCGAAGAACATCGCGACGAGGAGCGCGGGGAAGGCCAGCAGGAGGTTGATCAGGGCTCCCAGCAGGCGGCGGGCGCGCCCGCCCACGACGGCGGTGAGCGCGCCGAGCGTGATCCCGGCCGCCGCCCCGAGGAGCGTGGCCGCGACGGCCGGCAGCAGGGAGGGCCAGGTCGCCGCGAGCAGCCGGGCGAGCAGGTCGCGGCCGAGGCGGTCCGTGCCGAGCAGGTGCTCCGCGGTGGGCCCCCGCAGCACCGCCGAGGGGTCCGGACGGTCGGCGGCCGTCCTCCACAGCACCGCCCCCGCGACGGCCGGTACGGCGAGCGTCCCGAGCATCACCAGGGTGGTCGCGCCCAGGGGCGAGGCCCAGCCCGACCGGGACGCGCCGGAGCGGCCGGCGGCACGCGGTGCGGCGGGGCGGAGGGAGGACGGCACCATCGGATCACGCCTTCCGGATGACCGATCGGGGGTCGAGCAGCGCGAGGGCCAGATCGACCAGGAAGTTCACCACGAGGACGGCCGAGCCCAGCACCAGGACCGACGCCTCGACGACGGCGTGGTCCTGCGCGGCCACGGACTGGGCCATCGCCGAACCGATGCCCGGCCAGGCGAACACCTTCTCGACCAGTACGGTTCCCGCGATCAGGGCCGGCAGGAGGTTCCCGGCGAGCGTCAGCGACGCGGTCAGCGTGTTCGGAACCACGTGCCGCAGGTGGAGCGGGACGGCGGGCAGCCGTTTCGCGCGGGCGGCACGCACATGGTCCGACGCGAGGACCTTGAGCGTCTCCACCCGTACGATCCGCAGCAGGACCGCGGTCGGGGCGAACGCGAGCGCGAGCACGGGCAGCACGTAGGACCGGGGACCGAGGTCGCCGGCCACCGGGAAGAGACGCAGGGCGACCGCCAGTTGCGCGGTGAGACCCGCCGCGAGCACGAAGTCCGGCACGCCCGCCATGACGGAGGTGGTGGCGGTGAACGCCAGCTCCACCCGGGGCCGCCGCCCCCCGCGTGTCCACACCGCGGCGAGCAGCCCCCCGGGAAGGGCGACGGCGAGTACGCAGACGAACGCCAGGACGGCCAGCAGCAAGGTGGCCGGCAGGCGTGCCCTGATCAGGTCGGCCACCGGCTCGCCGGTGACCAGGGAGACCCCGAGGTCCCCATGGGTCAGATGGCGCAGGTACTGCCGGTACTGGTCCGGCAGACCACGGTCCAGACCGAGTTCGTGCCGCTTCGCCGCCACCAGGTCCGGCGGGGCGTCCACGCCCAGCGCGGCCCGGACGGGGTCACCGGGCACCAGCCGGATCATCGCGAACGAAGCGGTGACGACGACGAAGAGGGAGACCGTCAGCCGCACCGCTCGCCGGCCGCAGAACACCGCCCACGGGTGGCGCCGGGCCAGGGCACCGAGCCGTGCGGACACGGTCGTCATGGGAGACCTCCTCGACGGGTGGCGGGCCGCGTGCGGCGGCCGCCGCTATCTGTGCAGGCGGATGCTGGTCGGGACGATCCGGCCGCCGGGCGCGACGGCGAAGGTCGTCCGGTAGCCGTACACCGTGCCCGTGCCGTCGGCGACGGGCAGCGCGTCGGCCGAGCGGAACAGCGCCGCGGCGGCCCTGTTCCAGTCCGCGCAGCCGGCCGTGCCCGGCGCGCGCAGCGCGAGGGCGACGGAGCGGTCGTACGCGCGGTTGGCGACGTGCGCGAAGTTCAGTCCCCGGGACGGCGGCGGGCCGGAGAAGTACGGGACGAGCTGCGCGGGCAGCGGCGGACCCGGCGAGCTGCCGACCACGGCGTCGAAGTCGCCGCTCTGGTACATGGCCTGCATCACCGCGTTGCGGCTCTCGCTGACGAGGTCGACGTCCGCGCCCAGTGCCTGCCAGGTGGCGGCCATCAGTTCGGCGACCGCGGGAAGGGTGGAGCCGAAGTCGGCGCTGCTGAGCAGCCGCAGCCGCAGCGGCCTGCCGTGCTTCACCAGCCTGCCGCGGGCGTCCTTCGTCCAGCCCGTGGTGTCCAGGGCCGTCACGGCGCCGTGCGCGGGCAGGTTCCCGCCCGCCACGTCGGCGTGGCAGACGGAGTCCGCGGCGGTCAGGTGGCTCGCGGGCGTTCCGTCGCCGCCGGTCGCCACGTTGGCGAGGCCCTTGCGGTCCAGGGCGCCCACCAGTGCCCGGCGCAGCACGGGATCGCTCAGGGGACGGCCGGGCCGTTCGTTGAAGAAGGTCAGCCCCACCACGGTCGGCACCCGGGCGGTGGCCAGGCCGTGGCCGGTCAGCCGCGCGCGGTCCGGGCCCGTCACCGAGGCGATGTTCACGCCGCCCGTGAGCAGCAGGTTCGCCACCGTGGACTCCTGCGGCACCACGGACACCACGATCCGCTCGGGCTGGCCCGCGGCCGAGTTGGTCGTTCCGCGCGGCCCCCACGTGTACCCCTTGCGCCGTGTGAAGAGGTACGGACCGCCCGAGGTGTAGCCGCTCAGCACGTACGGCCCGGTGCCCCGCGTGCTCCGGTCCAGGACGGCGGGGTCCGCGAGCCCGGCGGGGCAGACGACGGGCACCAGACCGATCGTCCGCTCGATGAAGCTGTACGGTGACGCCATCCGCACCGACACCGTCCGTGTCGCGTCGTCGGCCGACACCGTGAACGGCACACCGGGCAGTGCCGCCCGGGCGCCGACGAGCCGGTTGCGGGGATCGCTCGCATACCGCAGTGACCGGGCCACCCCGGAAGCCGTGAGGGCCGTGCCGTCGGAGCAGGTCACGCCCTTGCGCAGGGTGAAACGCGCGGAAGTGGCTCCGGCCCGCCACTTCCCGGCCAGGCCCGACACCACCCGCCCGTCCGGTGCCACGGTGACCAGCGAGTCGTAGGCGTAGGGAGCGAGGGCCGAGCCGAACTGGGCGTACGGATGGAAACTCGGGGTCTCGGAGGCGGTGGCGATCGTGACGGTGCCGCCTACGACGACAGGGGTGCGGGTCGATGACACGTCGCCGCCGCCGCAACCGGCCAGCACGGCTGACGCGAGAGCGGCGGACGCCACCGCGGCCGACCGGGCCCTGGGGAACGACACGGTTCGGCGGTGCATGGCGCTCATCGTGCCACCGGGAGCGACGGCGCCGGAGCGGCTCCCCCGGGCCGGACACGAACGGGCCGGACGATTTCCCCCGTCCGAGTGAGGCCGTCCGACGCGCGGTCGGCCGCCGTTCCTGATGCCGCGTCACTTCTGCCCGCACACTGGCACCATGGCGAACCACTCAGCGGACTCCCCGGACGGCTCGGCGGCGCGGGAGGTCGACCGGCTCGCGGCCTCGTACTGGGACTTCCTGCTCGCGCGCGAGCCGTCGCTGCGGAGCCGCCGCGGGCTGCCGGTCGAGTCGCTGCCGGGGGTGTCCGCCGCGGAGGCCGACGAGCGCGCCGGGTTCGCGGCAGGGGTGCTGAACCGGCTGGGTGCGCTGCGGCCCGCGGCGCTGCCGGGTCCCGCCGCCGACACCGCGGGCTTCCTCCGGGCGCTGGCCGAACAGGAAGCGGAGGCGGGACGGTTCCACTGGCTCACCCCCACCGCCACTCCGTACCAGCTGTTCCGCCTCCAGCAGTACGGTGACGCGGTATTCCGCCCGTTCCGCTTCGAGGACCGGGGCGACGCGGACCGGTACGTGTCCCTCGTACGGGATCTGGCCCGCTGCGTCGCGACGATCGGTGACAAGGCGGCCGGGCAGGCGGCACGGGGCTTCCGTGTCCCGGCCCCGGCGCTGCCCGGGGTGCGCACCACCCTCACCGGGCTGCGGGCATCGGTGACGCGGTACGTCCGGGCGGACGACGAGCGGCTCACCCTGCTCGACGCGGCGAGCCGGGGCCGTCTGCGCGACGCGGTGGCGGGGCTCGTGGCCGCCGAGCTGGAGCCGGCGTTCGACCGCCTGCTCGCCCTCGTGAGCGACCCGGACTACCTCGGGCGGGCACCGCGGGCCGTCGGATGGGCCCGCTACCCGGAGGGCGAGGCGGCCTACCGGGCCTTCGTCAGGACGTACACGTCCGGTGACACACCACCCGAGCGCCTCCACGAACTCGGCCGGGAACACTGCCGCGAACTCGGCGAGCGGATGCGGGAGATGCGCGGCACGCTCGGCTTCACGGGGTCGGAAGCGGAGTTCCGTGAACGGCTCGCGACCGAGCCCCGCCTGTACGCCGCCACCCCCCAGGAGGTGGAGGCCCGCTACCGCGGACACCTCGACCGCCTCACACCGCTGCTGCCGCGCTGGTTCGCGGTCCTGCCCCGCGCCCCCTACGGCGTGGCCCGGCTCGATCCGGCGCTGGAGGCGTCGATGACGTTCGGCTACTACGAACCGCCGACCGCCGCGCAGCCGGTGGGACGCTACCGCTACAACGCCTCCGACCTGGCGCACCGGTCACTGCTCGGTGCGGCCGCGCTGATCTACCACGAGCTGGCGCCCGGACATCACTTCCACCTCGCCCGGCAGGCGGAGAACACCGCGCTGCCCGACCTGCGGCGCGAACTGGTGGCCTTCAGCGGGTTCGAGGAGGGCTGGGCGGAGTACGCGGCGGGACTCGCCTGGGAGATGGGGCTGTACGACGACCCGTGGGACGCGTACGGACGCCTGGCCCATGAACGGTTCACCGCGCAGCGCCTCGTCGTCGACACCGGGCTCAACCTCGGGACCATGACGCTGGAGCAGGCACGCACCTTCATGCGCGCCCACGCGGCGGCCGAGTCCGAGGGGCAGATCACCACCGAGCTGCTGCGCTACGCGACCGACATGCCGGGACAGGCGCTGACGTACCGGGCGGGTCATGCGGAGTTCACGGCATTGCGGGCGGCGTGCGAACGCGGCGCCGGAGCCGCGTTCGACGTGCGCGCCTTCCACGAGACCGTGCTGGCCGGCGGCGCACTCCCGTTCCCCGCCCTGCGCCGGCGGCTGGCGCGAGAACTGCCCGCCCGGCCGGCGGTGGTCCGGAGTCCAGGCCGTGGTACATGACGTGCAGGCCGACCGGACCGGGCGTCGGGTGCCGGGCCTGGGCGGCCCCGGCAGGGTTCCGCCCCGGCCCGTCGGCCGCCCGCACGGCTGTGGCGGCGGGCGGGACCCGGCACCGCGCATGGCGCCGGCGGGGCTTTCGGGGGACGATGCTGGAGCCGGGTGCCGGGACGCGCGGTGTCCGCGGCGGCGACCACGAAAGCTGGGACGGAAGAGGGAACCATGCGACCGGGCACACGTGTCGCCGACGCGGCACTTCGGCTGCTCGGCCGGGACTGGGCCGGGCTGGCCATCGCCCTGCTGCCGGCCGCCGCGGGCGCCTGGTGCGTCACCCTCGGAACCGGCTGGCGCGTTCTCGGCGGCGTGCTGTGCGCCGTCGCCCTCGCGCTCGGTCTCGGGTCCCTCCGCCACCTCGTGCACGTGGCCCGGGTGAAGGTGCGGTATCCGCCACCCGGACGCATGGTCGACGTGGGCGGCCACCGCATGCACGTCCTCGCCGAGGGAGACGCCGGCCGGGGGCCCACCGTGGTCTGGATGCCGGGCGGCCACGCCGGCGGGTACGCCATGTACCGGCTGCACGCGCTGGCGCGGGAACGGACCCGCTCGGTCCTGGTGGACCGTCCGGGCTCCGGCTGGAGCGATCCGGGCCCGTTCCCGCGCACGACGGCGGCCGAAGCCGTCGAACTGCTCACGGCGCTGGAACGGGCCGGAGAGAAGGGGCCCTACGTCTTCGTGGGTCACTCGTTCGGGGGACTGCTCATGGCCAATGCCGCCAGGCGCCGCCCCGATCTGGTGGCCGGTCTGGTGCTGCTCGATCCCACTCCGCCCGATGTCGTCGCCTTCGGCCCTTCGCTCGCGTCCCTGCGGCATGCCGCCAGGGACCAGGGCGCCCTCGCGCTGCGCCACCTCTTCGGCCTCCACCCCCTCGTGCCGCGGAACGGGGCCAAGGCCCAGGACCCGACGCAGGTTCTCGCCCTCGTCGAGACCAGGACCAAGGCGAACAGCGCCGCGGCGTCGATCCTGCGCGAGCTGTCGCCCGGCGGTATCACCCGGGACGGCTGGCAGACGGTCGTACACGACGGCGAACTCGGCTCGCTGCCCCTCCTCCTGGTGGCACCCCGCGATCTGACCGGCGGCGGCCACATCTTCGACGCTGTCGACGACCCGGAGGAGAGCGCCCGGGTACGGCACTTCTTCCTCACCGTGCGAGACCGCTTCCTCGCCGCCTCCAGCGCGGCCCGCAGGGTCTACACCCCGGAGGGGACCGGCCACGACTTCCCGGACCGCGCACCCGAGTTCGTCGTCCAGGTGGTGGGCTCACTGCTGGACGGACACGGGCCGCGCGCCCCGGACCCGTCCTGAGCCCCCTCGGCAGCCCCGGTCCGCTCCGGCGCGCTCCCGCCCGAACGAATGAAAGGCGTCGGCGTCCCCAGGCGTGTCCGCCGGGGGCCGACTACGGTGTTTCCCGGTGGGGGCGAATTCCTGCCGGCGCCGCCGGCCCGGCGGTAGCGGCAGACGCGGCGGCGGCAACCGTGCCGTGTACTCAAGAGAGGGTTCCCCATGACCCCTGTACTTCCTCCCTTTCTCGTCGGCCTCGTCGCGGCCCCTCTCGTCAAGAGAGTGGTGAAACCGCTGGTGCGGGGCATCATCAAGACGTCGGTCGGCCTGACCCTCGAGGTCAGGCGCGCAGCCGTCGAGGCGAGCGAGGAGATCCAGGGCCTCACCGCCGAGGTGGCCGCCGAGAAGATGACGGGTTCGGCTCGCACGCGTCGTGTGAAGGCCGACGGTGAGGTGACGGCGCAGGGCGCCGCCGCCGGCTGAGAACCGGCGGTCCGGCCTTCCGCCGGGGCGTTTCACGACGCCGTGACGGGCCGCTCGGTGAGGGCCGCGGCGCGGGCAGCGAGACGGCTCTTCGGGAACACCGGCACCCACAAGGGCGGCGAGACGGCTCTCCAGGCACGCCGGCACCCGCAAGGGCGGCGAGACGGCTCTCTGGGAACGCCGGCACCCGCGGGGCGGCGAGACGGCTCTCCGGGAACGTCGGCACCCGCAGGTGGTAAGGGCGCGTGGTCCAGCCGAGACCGAGGTTGTGGCCCGCGTCCGGCTGGTGCTCGACGTGCACCAGCGGTGCGGCCGTGAAACGGGCGGCCGGATCGGCGACGGCCGCCTCGTCGTGCCGCCACCACGGCTCGCTCCGCGAACGTCAGCCGCACCGGGCCCCACGCCCGGACCGCACCCGCACCCGCGGTGCATAGCCAAGCCGGCCGATCCGAGCACACCGTCGCCGTTCACGCGCACCCGCCCTCGGTCGTGCCTGCCTCGTCCTGGGTTCCGGCGCGGGCCGGTGCCGCGTGTGCCGCGCCCCGGCACCGGCCCCGGTGATCAGCAGTGCCAGGAGGTCACCGGGCAGGACAGGCACGTGCCGGTGCCCGTGGAGGGCTTGCCCTCCACGGCGGGGGGTGTCCTCGGACACGACATCCAGGTCGAAGTCCAGGTCGAACTCGCTCTCGGCGCTGATGCCGGTCATACCGGGCCCTTCCCGAAGTGGCGGCCCTCCACCGCGCCGGTCGCACACGGCTGCCGGAGGGCCCCGACAGGACCTGTTTCAGGGGATCCCGCGGCGACCGCACGGCTGCGCGAGGCAGGCGAGGCGGCAGGGGCGCCCCGATCCGCGCGGCTGTAAGCAGCCTGCTGGGCAGGTGACAGCTGGGGTTCCCGCCCCGGTTCGCGCGGGTGTGCGCGCCGTGTGCGGGGCAGGCGATGCTGGGGAGCGGACAGGTCCGCGAGGAGCCAGGAGGCTCGGCCGGTGATAGCCGTCAATCCGATGGACAGCGCCGCGGTGCTGGCCGCCTTCGGCGCGCTGGGCGTCCTGGTGGTGATCTTCGCCGAGTCGGGTCTGCTGGTCTTCGGCTTCTTCCTGCCGGGCGACACGCTGCTGTTCCCGGCCGGCGTGCTGTGCGCGGGCACCGCCCAGCAGCCGCCCAGGCTGGCCCTGTGGCAGGTACTGCTGTGCGCGGCCGTCGGGGCGGTGGCGGGCGGTCAGGTGGGGTATCTGATCGGACGGCACGGCGGACGGGCGCTGCTGGCGCGCACGTCCAGCCGCCGGGTGCGGGACGCGGCGTCACGGGCGGAACGGCTGCTGGCCCGCTACGGCCACGGCAAGGCGCTGGTGATCGGGCGGTTCGTACCGTTGCTGCGGTCGGTCCTGCACCCGGTGGCGGGGGCCCTGGGCGTGCCCGGACGGCCCTTCACGCTCTGGCAGACCGTCGGCGGGGTGCTGTGGTCGCAGACGCTGGTCCTCGCCGGATACACCCTGGGGGCCTCCGTCCCGCACATCGACGACTATCTGCTGCCGCTGGTGGCCCTGGTCGTCGTCGTGTCGCTGCTCCCGCTGATCCCGGAGGCCCGCCGCGCCCACCGGGAGCGAAGGGACCGGCGAGAACGGCCGCAACGACAGGAACGGCGGGAACGGCCGCAAGCGCAGGAACGGCCGCGACAGCGGGAACGACGGGAACAGCCGAAAGCGCAGGAACGGCCGCAAGCGCAGGAACGGCCGCGACAGCGGGAACGACGGGAACAGCCGGAAGCGCAGGAACGGGCGGAACGGCGGGAAGGGCCGGATCAGGAACGGCGGGAAGGGCCGGATCGGGAACGGCGGGAGCGGCCGGATCGGCGGGACTCGTCGGACTGACCCCCGGCGCAGGGTGACGCACTCCAGCTGGCCGGCGCCCTGCCGGCCGGACTGGTGGTGGCCTCGTGGGTGTACGCCCTGCTGACGCGCCGCACCCGCGCCACCGGCTGAGCGTGCCCACGACCGCGCGGAGGTGCTCCGGGTCGTCCGGACGCGAACTCCCGGCACGCCACCCCAGTACCCCGGGCTCCGGGCCCTGGACTCTGGGCTCTGGGCTCCGGGCCCTGGGCCCGGGCTGCGGGCAATGGACTCTGGGCTGCGGGCTCCGGGATGCGGGCTGCGGGCTCCGGGCTCCGGGCTCCGGGCTCCGGGCTCCGGGCTCCGGGCTCCGGGCTACTCTGACCTCTCGTCCGTCGCAACCGACGACCGTTGGAGCCCCCTCATGCCCGTACGCCGTGTCGTGCCCAACATCCGTTCGAACGCCGCTCCGGAGAGCGCGGAGTTCTACGGCGTCCTCGGTCTGGAGGAGGTCATGGATCACGGCTGGATCCGGACGCTGGCCTCCGCCGAGAACCCCGCCGTCCAGCTCAGTCTCATGACCGAGGACCTGACCGCCCCCGTGGTCCCGGACCTGAGCATCGAGGTCGAGGACGTCGACGCGGCCTACGCGGCGATGCGGGGGCGCGGCGCGGAGATCGTGCATCCGCTGACCGACGAGGAGTGGGGCGTACGGCGGTTCTTCGTCCGGGATCCGAACGGCCGGGTGGTCAACGTGCTGGGCCATCGCTGAACGACGCCTTCTGGACGCCCTCCTGACCATCCGTGAGACTGGAGCGGATCCGAGCCCCGGCCGTCCAGGAGGGTGACATGGACGAGGAGATCCCGCGCGTCGAACTCACCCCGCGGGCCGCGGAGCTGCTGCGCCGCCTGCGCACCGAGCACGGCCCGCTGATGTTCCACCAGTCCGGCGGCTGCTGCGACGGCAGCGCCCCCATGTGCTACCCCGACGGCGAGTTCCGCACCGGCGGCTCGGACGTGCTGCTGGCGGAACTGGCCGTGGACGGTGTGCCGGAGCCCGTCACGTTCTGGATGTCGCGGAGCCAGTACCAGGCGTGGAGCCACACCCGGCTGATCGTGGACGTCGTGCCGGGCCGGGGCAGCGGCTTCTCGCTGGAGGCACCCGAGGGGGTGCGTTTTCTCACCCGTTCTCGCGTCGTAGACGCCTAGTCGGCCTGTCGGACCCCTGAGTCTGGTGCACTGCCCCCGTGCGAAGGGACAGTTGACGAGACATCAGGGGAGACGGTGACCAGACGCAGCAGGCGTTCGGCAGCGGGCAGAGCGGTTCTCACGGTTGCCACGGCGTTCGGTGTGCTGTCCGGTGCGACCCTGGCGGGTGCGGCACCGGCGGGCGCCGCACCGGTGGGCAAGCGGATCGCGCCGGGCGTCACCTACCGGCAGTTCGACATCGACGCGGCGGCGGGGACGGCCCACGCCCACCTGCTCACGGTGGACCTGGCCGATCCGCACGTCCGCGTCGACCTGCTCCACCCCGGCGCGGTGGCGGCCCGGGCGACCGTGTCCCGGCTGGCGGACTCGGCCGGGGCGCTCGCCGGGGTGAACGGTGACTTCTTCGACATCAGCGAGACGCAGCACCCGGGTGTGGAGGTCACCGGTGCGGCCGTCGGACCGGCCATGGCGGCCGGGCAGGTGCTCAAGGCCGCGGTGCCCAAGGGCCAGCGGTTCGGCCCGGCACTGCCCCCGGGCACGGACACCCTGGACGTGTTCGGCGTGGGCACCGACCGGCGGGCCCGGCTGGACCGCCTCTCCCTCGACGGGTCGGTCGGCGCGCCGGACGGACGGCTGCCCCTCAAGGGCCTCAACCAGTACGCGCTCCCGGTGAACTCCGTCGGCGCCTTCACCGCGCGCTGGGGCACCGCCTCCCGGGTGCGTGCCGTCTGCGGCACGGACACCCAGCGGTCGGCGCCGTGCAGCGACGACACGTACGAGGTGAAGGTGCGCGGCGGCCGGGTGGTGTCCGTCTCCGACGCCCCGGGCAGCGGCACCATTCCGGCCGACACCACGGTCCTGGTGGGCCGCGAGGACGGTGCGCGGCAGCTGCGCGAGCTGTCCGTCGGCGACCCGGTGGACGTCACGCACACCCTGGTGGCGGCCACGTCCAAGGTGCCGTACACGTTCGCGATCGGCGGCTTCCCGGTACTGCGCGGCGGCATCCCGCCGGCCGGCCTGGACGACGTCACCTCGGCCGTGCGCACGGTCGTGGGCACCAAGGACGACGGGCGGAAACTGCTGCTGCTGGCGCTGGACGGCGCCGCGGACTACCGCACCGGCCTGACCGTGGCGGAGGAGGCGGACGCCATGCGGTCGCTGGGTGCCTCCGACGCCTTCAACCTCGACGGCGGCGGCTCCACGGAGATGGTCACCCGGGACACGGGCGACACCGCCGTGACCGTACACAACCACCCCAGCGGCGGCGCAGAGCGCCCCGTGCCCAACGGCATCGGCGTCTTCCCGGCCGGATGAGCCGGGCGAGCAGGACGAGCCGGATGAGCCGGGCGAGCCGGATGCACCGGGCGCGCAGGGCGGGCCGGACGAGCCCGGTACGTGCCGGGTGCGTCAGGGCCGCAGGCTGCTCACCAGGTCGGCGGTCGCGTTGAGCCCGCTCTGGATGGTGGGCGCCATGCTCGTGCAGGCCAGATAGAAGCCGAGCATCGTGCACACCAGGGCATGGGAGATCTTCAGCGAGCAGTTGCGAACGAAGATCACGGCAAGGATCAGAAGCAGCAGCACCACAGAGATGGAAATGGCCATCGGGAACCTCCTCCGCCACGCCCCATGTGCGGCGTTCGGCCGCAAGTGTGGCGTAGCGGAGGGTTCGTCCGGGCGACTGACATGTCCTCCGATCGTGTGGTCTTACGCGGAGGGGTGGGCGTCCAGGAAGGCCTCCAGGCCTGCGAGGTCGTCGGTGTTGAGGTAGTCGACCCCGGCGGCGAGCAGCTCCGACCACAGCGCGTCCCGGGCCGGGCCCGCGCTGTCGGGGGTGGCCCAGAAGCGGACCTGCTGCCCGCGCGCGTGGGCGGCGCCGGTGATGCTCCGCAGCTTTCGCCGCTCGGCGTCCGGGAACGCCCCGTGGCCCGTCCAGCTGAAGTTCTGCGTCCAGTTGTCGCTGATCAGCGGGATGAAGGAGGCCGGCGCCGAGGTGCCGAGGTCGCCGAGCCGGCCGTCGTAGAAGGCGCGGCGCTCGGACTGGGCCTCCATCGGGACACGGGCCGCACGGTCGCCGGAGACGACCGCGGTGACCGGGCCGGGGTGGACGCGGCCGTGCGCGTACCGGGTGAAGAGGTGCGGGTGGCGGCGCAGGTGGCGGTCGAGTTCGAGGTAGGTCGAGGAGCCCTCGGTCTTGATGTCGACGAGCAGTTGCAGCGGCCTGCGCCACCCGCGGTAGACCGAGCCGTGGTGAGCCTTGACGCGGGCGGCGAGCGGTTCGAGGTAGAGGGATTCGAGGGTGCGGGACGGGTCGAGCTCGGAGGCGTCGTGACCGATGAGGAGCTGGTCGCCGACGAGGAAGATGTCGGCTTCGACGCTGCCGAAGCGGTGGCCGAGGGCGTCGAACAGGGGCCGCTGATGGTCGTAGTCGTTGTGGGCGTGGGCGCGCCACAGCGGGCTCGGGTGGCGCTGCCGTTCCCCGGCCGACGCCTGCTGCGCGGACAGGGTGAACGTGCCCGCGAGGGCGGCGCCGAGGGTGGTGAGGGCTCTGCGACGGGTGGTGAGGGCCATGCGCTGCCTCCCTGGGAGTGCCGGGTGGGACCGGGGAGAGTATGCGTGCACCCGGCACTCAAGAGGCCCTCTCGTACCGGGAGTTGGCATACCGTTCACCTCGCCTGCGCACCCGCGCGAAAAAGCCCGCCCCGGCGCGGGGCGGGCTTCGTCGTGATGCGTCAGGGGGCCTGGAGATCGGCCAGTGCGGCCAGCGCCGAGCGGTGCGCGCCGGCCGTGCCGTAGGCGATCGAGTCCGCCTTGGCCCGCTTCAGATACAGGTGTGCCGGGTGTTCCCAGGTCATGCCGATGCCGCCGTGCAGTTGCAGCGCCTCCTCGGCCGCGTGGACGGCGACGGGGGCGGCGTATGCCTGGGCGACGGCCACCGTGATGTCGGCGTCCTCGCCGAAGGCCAGCGCGTCCGCGGCGGCGCGGGCGGCGGCCCGGAGGCTGACGATCTCCAGCCACAGCTGGGCGAGCCGGTGCTTGAGCGCCTGGAAGCCGCCGACCGGCCGGTTGAACTGCTTGCGCTCCTTCAGGTACCGCACCGTCTCCGTCAGCGCCCAGTCGGCGACGCCGAGTTGCTCCGAGGCGAGCAGACCGGCGGCGGCGCGCAGGGCACGCCGTACGGCCGGTGCCGCGTCACCGACGCGGCGGCCGGCCGCGCCGGCGAGGGTGACGGTGGCGAGCGGGCGGGTGAGGTCCAGGGAGACCTGCGGGGTGACCGTCACGGCGTCGGCGGTGACCGCGTACAGGCCGCCGTCGTCGGCCGGGACGAGCAGCACGTCCGCGACGGCCGCGTCCGCGATGCCGGTCAGCTCCCCGTGCAGGACGCCGTTGTCGGCACGTACGGTCGCGAACGGGGCCTGCGGGGCCGAGTGCAGCCCGACCGCGAGGGCACCGATGGTCCGCCCGGCGGCCAGCCGGCCGAGCAGCTCCTCGTCGCCGCAGGCGAGCAGGGCCTCGGTGGCCACGACGGCGCTGGTGAGGTACGGCACGGGAGCGACCGCCCGCCCCAGCTCCTCCAGCACGACGGCGGCTTCGCGCGCGGACGCGCCCTGGCCGCCCTGTGCCTCGGGCACCAGCAGACCGGCCAGGCCCATCTCGGCGAGCAGCTTCCACAGCGCGCGGTCGTGCGGGGTGCCGGACTCGGTACGGGAGATCACGTCGGCCGGAGCGCAGTGGTCCGTGAGCAGGTCGCGGACGGCGGAGCGCAGTGCCTCTTCCTCCTCGGAGTACAGCAGATCCGTCATCGGGCCAGGTCCTTCCAGGCGACGTCCTTGTCGGTGCGCGGCTCTGCGGGCAGGCCCAGGACGCGCTCGGCGACGATGTTCAGCAGGACCTCGCTGGTCCCGCCCTCGATGCTGTTGCCCTTGGAGCGCAGATAGCGGTAGCCGGCGTCACGGCCCGTGAAGTCCACCAGCTCCGGGCGCCTCATCGTCCAGTCGTCGTACAGGAGGCCCTCCTCGCCCCGGAGTTCCACCTCCAGGCCGCTGATCTCCTGGTTGAGGCGGGCGAAGGCGAGCTTCATGCCGGCGCCCTCGGGGCCGGGCTGGCCGACGGCGAGCTGCTGGCGCAGGCGTTCGCCGGTGAACCGGGCGACCTCGGCCTCGACCCACAGCCGGAGCAGGCGCTGGTGCAGGTCGTGGGTGCGCAGCTCCGGACGCTCGCGCCAGGCCCTGGAGACCGGGCCGATCATGCCGCCCTCGCGGGGCAGCCGCATGCCGCCGATGGCGACGCGTTCGTTGTTGAGCGTGGTCTGCGCGACCCGCCAGCCGTCGCCGATCTCGCCGAGGCGGTGGGCGTCGGGGATGCGCACGCCGGTGAGGAAGACCTCGTTGAACTCGGCCTCGCCGGTGATCTGGCGCAGCGGCCGGACCTCGACGCCCGGGTCGGTCATGTCGCAGACGAAGTAGGTGATGCCCGCGTGCTTGGGCACGGCCGGGTCGGTGCGGGCGATGAGGATGGCCCAGCGGGCGATGTGGGCGCTGGAGGTCCACACCTTCTGCCCGTCGACGACCCAGTCCTCGCCCTCCCGTACGGCCCGGGTGCCGAGCGCGGCCAGGTCGGAGCCGGCGCCGGGCTCGCTGAACAGCTGGCACCAGACCTCCTCGCCCGTCCACAGGGGCCGCAGGAAGCGCCGTTTCTGTTCCTCGGTGCCGTACTTGAGGATCGTCGGCGCGGCCATGCCGAGGCCGATGCCGATGCGCCGGGGGTCGTTGTCGGGGGCGCCGGCCGCCTCCAGTTCGGCGTCCACGACGGCCTGGAGGGCGCGCGGGGCGCCCAGTCCGCCGAGCCCCTGCGGGTAGTGCACCCAGGCGAGGCCGGCGTCGAAGCGGGCCCGGAGGAAGTCCAGGCGGCCGGTGCTCCCGGGGGGATGCGCGGCCAGCAACTCGCGGGTGCGGCCGAGCAGTTCCGCGGCGTCGGTCATGCGGACTCCTCCATCACCACGGCGATCCGGCCGGTGGACCGGCCGTCCGCCACCCGCTGCACGGCCGCGGCGGCCCCGCTCAGCGGCACCCGCTCGCTCACCAGCGGCTTGACGGCGCCCCTGGCGGCCAGCTCGGTGAGCTGCTCGTGGCAGTGCTGGACGAGCTTCGGGTTCTTGGTGTTGTACAGGCCCCAGTGCAGGCCGACGATCGAGTAGTTCTTCACCAGGGCGTGGTTCAGGGCGGGGCTCGGGATGCTGCCGCTGGCGAAGCCGACGACGACGATCCGGCCCTCGAAGGCGACCAGCTTGGCGGACTGCGCGTAGGCCTCGCCGCCGACGGGGTCGTAGATCACGTCGGCGCCCCGGCCGCCGGTGGCCTCCTTCACGGCGGCGACGACGTCCTCGCGGCGCCGGTCGACGACCACGTCACAGCCCATCTCCCGGGCGACGGCGGCCTTGTCGGCGCCGCCCACGACGCCGATCACGGTGGCGCCGGCCGCCTTGCCGAGTTGTACGGCGGCGGTGCCCACGCCGCCGGCGGCGGCGTGCACGAGCAGGGTCTCCCCCGCCTCGAGGTGGGCGCGGCGGTGCAGACCGAACCAGCCGGTCTGGTAGCCGATGTGCAGCGCTGCGGCCTCGGCGTCGTCCAGCGACTCGGGCGCGGGGAGCAGGGCGCGGGCGTCGGCGAGGACGTACTCGGCGAAACCGCCGTACGGCAGTGCGGGGTTGGCGATCACCCGGCGGCCGTCCTCGGTCTCGCCGCAGATCTCCACGCCGGGCGTGAAGGGCAGTGGCGGGCGCACCTGGTACTGACCCCGGCACAGCAGCGCGTCCGGGAAGTTGACGTTGGCGGCGCGCACCCGGAGCAGCACCTGGCCTTCACCGGGCGTGGGGCGCTCCACCTCCGCGAGGCGCATCACCGCGCTCGGCTCGCCGTTCTCGTGCACTTGCCATGCCTGCATGCGGGGCCTCCACGGGGCTGTGCCTTGATGGGTCGCCTCAGGCGCGCCTCGGCCGGTCCCGGGAACGCGACCGTGCTCGGCCTTCGGGCTCGGCGCGCTCTCGCTCCCGGCACCGGTGCGCCCCTGTGGCTCAGGGGGTCGTCTGACCGGGTCCAAGGGCATACTAAGCGGTCGCTTGTAGATCAGGGAACAGTCCCCCGGTGTCACTTCCGCGACGTCGGCCGGGCCCGCACGTGCATCCGCTCCCCCTGCGGCCCGAACAGGCTGAGGAACTCCACCGGGCCCTCCCCCGTCGACCCGAACCAGTGCGGCACCCGGGTGTCGAACTCGGCGGCCTCCCCCGTCGACAGCACCACGTCGTGCTCGCCGAGGACCAGGCGCAGCCGGCCCGACAGGACGTAGAGCCACTCGTAGCCCTCGTGGGTCCGCGGCTCGGGCCGCTGCCTGCGCTGGGGTTCGAGCACCTTGTAGGCCTGGAGACCGCCGGGCTGGCGGGTCAGCGGCCAGTGGGTGCGCCCGCCCCGGACGATCGGCTCGGACCGCACCCGCGGGTCGCCCACCGGCGGCGCGCCGACCAGCTCGTCCAGCGGCACCTGGTGGGCCTGGGCGATCGGCAGCAGCAGTTCGAGGCTGGGTCTGCGCAGGCCGGACTCGAGCCGGGAGAGCGTGCTCACGGAAATGCCGGTGGCCTCGGAGAGCGCGGCCAGGGTCACCTCCCGCTCCTTGCGGATGCGGCGCAGCCGGGGTCCCACGTCCGCCAGTACGTCGTCTGTACTCATGGTCACTATTGCAGGAACGGCAAACGTGTTTGTCAATCCCGCAGCCCTCGGGCGACCGTCGCCCCCATGACCGACAACAACAGGTACGAAGTCGTCGTGGTCGGCGGCGGAGCCGCCGGCCTGTCCGCCGCGCTGGTACTGGGCCGGGCCCGGCGCCGCACCCTGGTCGTCGACGCGGGCGAGCCGCGCAACGCGCCGGCCGCGCACATGCAGGGGTATCTGTCCCGGGACGGCATGTCCCCGGCAAAGTTCCTGGCCGTGGGGCGCGAGGAGATCGCCCGGTACGGAGTGGAGCTGGTCCGGGACCGGGTGGTGGACGCGGCCCGGGACACGGACTTCACCGTGGTCCTCGCCGGCGGCCGGACCGTGCGGGCCCGGCAGCTGGTGATCGCCACCGGTCTGCGGGACGAGCTGCCGCCGGTCCCGGGGCTCGCCGAGCGGTTCGGCCGGGACGTGGTCCACTGCCCGTACTGCCACGGCTGGGAGGTGCGCGACCTGCCGACCGGCGTCCTCGCCGGCACCGCGCTCAGCGTGCACCAGGCGCTGATGGTCACCCAGTGGTCCAAGGACGTCCGGCTCTTCCTGAACGAGGTGGGCGAGTCGGAGCTGACGGAGGAGGACCGGCGCCGGCTGCGCGCCGCCGGGGTCGTGGTCGTACCCGGGGCGGTGGCGGAGCTGGTGGTCGCCGACGACCGGCTCACCGGGGTCCGGCTGGCCGACGGCACGGTGCACGACCGCGAGGTGCTGTACGCCGCCCCGCGCGCCGTCCCGAACAACGACCTGCTCGTCAGGCTGGGCGCGGAGCTGCGGGAGACACCGTTCGGCAGCTACCCGGTGATCGACGAACGGGGCCTGACGAGCGTGCCCGGGCTGTGGGCGGCGGGCAACGCGAGCGGCTTCGCCGAACAGGTGATCAACGCGGCCAGCCGCGGCTACCGCGCCGGTTCGGCGATCAACGCGGACCTGCTCTTCACCGCCCTCGACAAAAACGCCCCCTAGGCCCGGTCCCCCCGGACCACAAGGAACCGCGCGCCCAGCCACCCCCACCCGCACAACACAACGAACCGCACCACCCACACACACAGGGGCGCGGGGAACTGCGCGACCGGCCACCCCCCACCCGCACAACACAACCAACCGCACCACCCACACACACAGGGGCGCGGGGAACTGCGCGACCGGCCACCCCCCACCCGCACCCGCACCCGCACCCCGCACCCCGCACCCCACACATCCAACGACGCACCCAACGACGCATCCAACGACGCCCCCGCCCAGGACGACGCACCCGCGGCCGGAGATCGGCGCATCCGGCGGAGCCCTGAGGCACCATGGCTGCATGCTGCTGACCCGGCTCGCCCAGGTGTCCCGGGAGGTCGCCGCGACCGCGGCGCGGTCCCGCAAGACCGCGCTGCTCGCGGAGCTGTTCCGGGAAGCCGGGGCGGATGACGTGCCGATCGTCATCCCCTACCTGGCCGGGCGGCTGCCGCAGGGCCGGCTCGGGGTCGGCTGGAAGGTGCTCGGGCGCCCGGTGGAACCCGCCGCCGAGCCCGGCCTCACCGTCCACGAGGTCGACGCCCGGCTCACCGAGCTGGGCACGGTGTCGGGGCCCGGCTCCCAGGCGGAGCGGACCCGGATCGTCGGCGAGCTGATGGGCGCGGCCACCGAGGAGGAGCAGCGCTTCCTGCTCGGCCTGCTCACCGGTGAGGTCCGCCAGGGCGCCCTGGACGCGGTCGCGGTGGAGGGCCTCGCCCAGGCGACGGACGCGGACCCGGCGGACGTACGCCGGGCCGTGATGCTCGCGGGGTCGCTGCAGACGGTGGCCGAGGCCCTGCTCGGCGAGGGGCCCGCGGCGCTGGAGCGGTTCCGGCTCACCGTGGGCCGCCCGGTGCTGCCGATGCTGGCGCACAGCGCGTCCTCGGTCGCCGAGGCGGTCCGGAAGCTGGGCGCCTGCGCGGTGGAGGAGAAGCTGGACGGCATCCGGGTCCAGGTGCACCGCGAGGGCGACACCGTCCGGGTGCACACCCGCACCCTGGACGACATCACCGACCGGCTGCCCGAAGTGACCGCCGCCGCACTGGAGTTGCGTGGCGAGCGGTTCATCCTGGACGGGGAGGTGATCTCCTTCGACACCGCGGGCCGGCCGAGGTCCTTCCAGGAGACGGCGGGCCGGGTCGGGTCGCGCACCGACGTGGCGAGGGCGGCCGAGGGCACCCCGGTCTCCCCCGTCTTCTTCGACGCCCTCTCGGTCGACGGCCGTGACCTGCTCGACCTGCCGTTCGCCGAGCGGCACGCGGAGCTGGCCCGGCTGGTGCCCGAGCCGATGCGGGTGCGGCGCACGGTGACCGCGGGACCGCAGGACATCCCGGAGGCGGAGCGGTTCCTCGCCGACACCCTGGCCCGCGGCCACGAGGGCGTGGTGGTCAAGGCGCTCGACGCGGCCTACAGCGCGGGCCGGCGCGGCGCCGCCTGGCTCAAGGTCAAGCCCGTCCACACCCTCGACCTGGTGGTGCTGGCCGCCGAGTGGGGCCACGGCCGGCGCACCGGCAAGCTGTCCAACCTGCACCTCGGCGCCCGCAACCCGGACGGCACCTTCGCCATGCTCGGCAAGACCTTCAAGGGCATGACGGACGCGTTGCTCGCCTGGCAGACCGGCAGACTCCAGGAGCTGGCGGTCGAGGAGCACGGCTGGGGGGTGCGGGTCCGTCCCGAACTGGTCGTCGAGATCGCCTACGACGGGCTCCAGCGCTCCTCCCGCTACCCGGCCGGCGTCACCCTCCGCTTCGCCCGCGTCCTCCGCTACCGCGAGGACAAGCGCCCCGAGGAGGCCGATACCGTGGAGGCTCTGCTGGCGGCTCATCCGGAGGTCAGGCCGTGACGGTGCGGACGACGAAGCGCAGCGCGGGACTGCTGTTGTTCCGGCACACCGATGAGGGGCTGGAGGTATTGCTCGGCCATATGGGCGGCCCCTTCTTCGCGAAGAAGGACTCGGGGGCCTGGACCGTGCCGAAGGGCGAGTACGACCCGGAGGAGCCCGCCTGGGAGGCGGCCCGCCGGGAGTTCCGGGAGGAGCTGGGGCTGGCGCCGCCCGACGGGGAGGCCGTACCGCTCGGCGAGGTCGTGCAGGCCAACGGCAAGATCGTCACGGCCTGGGCGGTGGAGGGCGACCTCGACCCGGACCAGATCGAACCGGGCACCTTCACCATGGAGTGGCCGCCGCGGTCCGGCCGGACGCAGGAGTTCCCGGAGCTGGACCGGGTGGCGTGGTTCGGCCTGGACCGGGCCCGGGCGGTGATCATCGCGGCGCAGGCCGCGTTTCTCGACCGGCTGGCGGAGCACTCGGGCTGACCAGGGTCCTGTCGCGTTGCGACTTGCCGGGCCGCGCGCGAAGGTCGAGACAAGCCCGCTCCCAGGGAGGTCAGCCATGCCCATCGCGACGGTGAACCCGGCGAACGGCGAGACGCTCAAGACGTACGAGCCCATGGGCGAGGAGGAGCTGGAACGCCGGCTCCAGCTCGCCGAGGCCACCTTTCGCACGTACCGGACGACCTCGTTCGCCGACCGCGCCCAGCTGCTGAACAAGGCCGCCGACCTGCTGGACGATGACCAGCAGGAGATCGGCCGGGTCATGACCACCGAGATGGGCAAGCCGGTCAAACAGGCCCGCGCGGAGGCCGCCAAGTGCGCCAAGGCGATGCGCTGGTACGCGCGGAACGCCGAGCGGCTGCTGGCCGACGAGGAGCCCGCCGAGTCGGACGTACGGGATTCCGGCGCCTCCCGGGTGCGGGTGCGGTACCGCCCGCTCGGCCCGGTGCTCGCCGTGATGCCGTGGAACTTCCCCCTCTGGCAGGTCGTGCGGTTCGCCGCGCCCGCCCTCATGGCCGGCAACGTCGGCCTGCTCAAGCACGCCTCCAACGTCCCCCAGACCGCCCTCTACCTGGAGGACCTGTTCCACCGGGCGGGCTTGCCGGAGGGCTGCTTCCAGACGCTGCTGATCGGCTCCGGCGCGGTGGACGAGATCCTGCGCGACGAACGCGTGAAGGCGGCCACCCTGACCGGCAGCGAGCCCGCGGGCCGGGCGGTCGCCTCGGCCTCCGGAGAGATGATCAAGAAGACGGTACTGGAGCTGGGCGGCAGCGACCCCTATGTCGTCATGCCCTCCGCCGACCTGGACCGCGCGGCCGAGGTCGCGGTGACCGCCCGGGTGCAGAACAACGGTCAGTCCTGCATCGCCGCCAAGCGGTTCATCGTGCACACCGACGTCTACGACGCCTTCGCCGAGAAGTTCGTCGCGGGCATGGAGGCCCTCCGGCTCGGCGACCCGCTGGCGGAGGACACCGACGTCGGGCCGCTCGCCAGCGAGCAGGGCAGGAAGGACCTCGAGGAGCTGGTCGACGACGCCAGGCGGAGCGGCGCCCGGGTGCTGTGCGGCGGGCAGCGGCCGGACGGGCCGGGCTGGTACTACCCGCCGACCGTCCTCGCCGGCATCACCCGGGAGATGCGCATCCACCGCGAGGAGGCGTTCGGTCCGGTCGCCACGCTGTACCGGGCGGACGACCTGGACGAGGCGGTGCTGATCGCCAACGACTCGCTGTTCGGGCTGAGTTCGAACGTGTGGACGCGGGACGAGAAAGAGGTGGAACGGTTCGCGCGGGACCTGGAGGCCGGTTCCGTGTTCGTGAACGGGATGACCGCCTCCCATCCGGCGTTCCCGTTCGGCGGGGTGAAGCGGTCGGGGTACGGGCGTGAGCTGTCCGGGCACGGAATCCGGGAGTTCTGCAACATCACCACGGTTTGGCAGGGGGCGTGACCACTGCGCGGCTACCATCCCGTTTTGTGAACCGCGAAGTGACCCTGCCTCTGATCGTCGACGACCGCGGCGCCTTGCAGGTCGCGGCGGCCGACGTGAGTAAATTGCTGCGGACCGTCGGTGCGCGGTGGCTGCACCTCGTCGAGGCCGGGGAGCAGGGGCTGGACGAGGACACGGTCGCCGCTCTGACCATCGAGCTGGCGAAGCTGGCGGACCGCATCGACGTGGCGTGCATCGCACACAGCAGCGGGGCGCCGTAGCCCACGGCCCAGGGAGCCGTAGACCACGGCCCGGGAAGCCGTAGGCCCCGGCCCGGCAAGCCGCGGGCCACGCCCCGGGAAGCCGCAGACCCGCCCCGGGAAGCCGGGTCCAGGCGCAATGGCTTTCACCGGCCGAGGAGTTGGCCGTGAGGGCCGCTACGGCGTCCGGCGGGGAGGCCTTGAGGGACAGCCGGGCCGCGTACACCGGACAGGCCCGGCGGCCCGGACGGCGTACGCAGGACAGGCCCGGTGGCCCGGCCGCAGGCGGTACGCAGGACAGGCCCGGCGGCCCGGCCGCGGGGCGTACGCCGCGGACCGCTCCCGGCGTGATGCCGCACGCCCGGGCGAACGCGGTCCGGCGGCCCTCCGCCGGCTCCTCCCCCGCCGTCGGTGAGGCGAAGAAGGCGGCCGCGGGCCCGGGGCCGGGGCGGGCGTCCGGACGGCGTTCCCCAGCAGATCTTCGGCCATAACGGCGGACGTGGCGTTTTCCCTCGTCCGGCGGCAGAAATGGCGGTTCGGGCCCGACCCGGCGTCCCCGGTTCGGAGTAATCCAACGCGAGATCGTCGCCCTCCCGGGTGACGGTGGTTGCAGCACCCACAGAGGTGAACCCGCCTTCTGTGGGCGGAGGTCTTCCGGAACACGGAAAGCAGGGACGGTTCATGGCGACTTTGTGCAGGCCCACGGTGTCGGTCCCGGAGTACGTGATCACCATGGAGGAGACGCTGGAGCTGGCGCGCTCCCACCACGCGGACCACCCCCAACTGCCACTGGCCCTCAGGCTGATCGAGAACACCGGGGTCAGGACGAGACACATCGTCCAGCCCATCGAGGAAACCCTCAAGCACCCGGGCTTCGAGGAGCGCAACAAGCTCTACGAGGCCGAGGCCAAGGCCCGCGTCCCCGCCGTGATCCAGCGCGCGCTGGACGACGCCGAGCTGCTCACGAGCGACATCGACGTGATCATCTACGTGTCGTGCACGGGCTTCATGATGCCCTCGCTCACGGCGTGGCTGATCAACGAGATGGACTTCGAGAGCACCACCCGCCAGATGCCCATCGCCCAGCTGGGCTGCGCGGCCGGCGGTGCGGCGATCAACCGGGCGCACGACTTCTGCACGGCCTACCCGAACGCCAACGCCCTGATCGTGGCCTGCGAGTTCTGCTCGCTGTGCTACCAGCCGACCGACCTCGGCGTCGGCTCGCTGCTCTCCAACGGCCTGTTCGGCGACGGCATCGCCGCCGCCGTGGTGCGCGGACGCGGCGGCACGGGCGTCAGCCTGGAGCGCAACGGCTCCTACCTGATCCCGAAGACGGAGGACTGGATCGCGTACGACGTCCGGGCGACGGGCTTCCACTTCCTGCTGGACAAGCGGGTGCCCACGACCATGGAGCCACTCGCCCCGGCGCTGAAGGACCTGGCCGGCTTGCACGGCTGGGACGCGTCCGACCTGGACTTCTACATCATCCACGCGGGCGGCCCCCGAATACTCGACGACCTCAGCAAGTTCCTCCAGGTCGACCCGGAGGCGTTCCGGTTCAGCCGGGCCACGCTGACCGAGTACGGCAACATCGCCAGCGCCGTCGTCCTGGACGCGCTGCGCCGGCTGTTCGACGAGGGCGGCGCCCCGGAGCGGGCCCGCGGACTGCTCGCCGGGTTCGGCCCCGGCATCACCGCCGAGATGACGGTGGGCCGCTGGGTGGACTCGGACGGAGCCGCCGGATGACCGAGCGGACGACGCTGAGCGAGGTGCGGCCCCCGGTGCGGCACTGGCCGGCGGTCGACCTGCCCGGGTCCGAGTTCGACCCCGTGCTGGCGGAGCTGATGGCCGAGGGCCCGGTCACCCGCATCCAGCTGCCCAACGGCGAGGGCTGGGCGTGGCTGGTCACCCGGTACGACGATGTGCGCAGGGTGGCCAACGATCCCCGCTTCGGCCGTGAGGCGGTCATGGACAAGCAGGTCACCCGACTGGCCCCGCACTTCATCCCGGACCGGGGCGCGGTCGGGTTCCTCGATCCGCCCGACCACACCCGGCTGCGCCGCTCGGTGGCCCCCGCGTTCACCTCGAAGGGGGTGGAGCGGGTACGGGAGAAGGCGCGCGCCACGCTGGACGAGCTGGTCGACGACCTCCTCAGGGGCGGCCCGCCCGCGGATCTCACCAGTGCGGTGCTCGGCCCGTTCCCGATCGCGGTGATCTGCGAGCTGATGGGCGTCCCGGCCGGCGACCGGCACAGCATGCACCTGTGGACCCAGCTGATCCTGTCCTCCTCGCACGGCAAGGAGGTCAGCGAGCGGGCCAAGCGGGAGATGGCCGCGTACTTCTCCGATCTGATCGGGCTGCGCGAGAGCAGCAACGGCGAGGACGTCACCTCGCTGCTCGGCGCCGCGGTGGGCCGCAGCGAGGTCACGCTGGAGCAGGCCGTCGGCCTGGCCGTCCTCCTCCAGATCGGCGGCGAGGCGGTCACGGCCAACAGCGGGCAGCTGTTCTACCTGCTGCTGACCCGCCCGGGCCTGGCGGAGCGGCTGCGCGCGGAGCCGGAGATCCGGCCCCGGGCGATCGACGAACTCCTGCGCTACATCCCGCACCGCAACGCGGTCGGGCTGTCCCGTGTCGCCCTGGAGGACGTCGACATCGCGGGGATCCGCATCCGCGCGGGCGAGCCGGTCTACGTCTCCTACCTGGCCGCCAACCGCGACCCGGACGTCTTCCCCGACCCGGAGACGATCGACTTCTCCCGCAGCCCGACCCCGCACCTGGCGTTCGGCTTCGGCCCGCACTACTGCCCCGGCGGCATGCTGGCCCGGCTGGAGGAGGAACTCCTCACGGACGCCCTGCTCGACCGGGTGCCGGGTCTGCGACTGGCCGTACCTCCGGATCAGGTCTTCTTCAGGAAGGGCGCCTTGATCCGGGGCCCCGAAGCCCTTCCCGTGACCTGGTGAGGGGCCCATGACGACCGATGGACTGTACGTACCGCCGGGCCACGGCCGCGTCGTCGAGACGCCGGCCCAGCGGGTGACGTTCAAGGTCACCGGCACCCACTCGCGGATGGCCTCGACCTTCGAGGTGGAGGTCCCGCCGGGCTTCGACGTGGGCGCCCATGTGCACACGCGCAGCGAGGAGCTGTTCTACGTCCTCGACGGCGAACTGGACGTGCTCGCCTTCGAGCCGCGCATTCGCACACCGGACAACTGGCAGAGGTGGGAGTCGAGTTCGGGCAGCCGGGTGGTGCGGGCGACGCCGGGCACGGTCATCGTCGTGCCCCCGGGCTGCCCCCACGCCTTCGCGAACCCGACGGAGACGCCCGCGAGGATGTTCTTCCAGGCGAGTCCGCCGCCGGATCACGAGCTCTACTTCGAGGAGTTGCTGGAGATCCTGGGCAGCGGGGGCCCGCCGGACCAGGAGGCGATCGAGGCGCTGCGGGCCAAGTACGACATCGAGCAGCTCACCCCGCTGAGACACCGGTGAGCCCCTCCCGGCCCGAAGGGTGCGGGGCCGCATCGGCATGCGGCCCCGCCACCCGCGCGCGAGGAACCCGGCGCGATCACGCGGCCTTCGCCGCCCGCGCGAGAAGCCGGACGGCAGCATGCGGCCCCGCCGCCCGCACGCGACGAGCCGGGCGGAACCGGCGGTCCGCGCTACCCCCGCGCCTCTACGCCTCTACGCCTCTACGCCTCTACGGCCCTACGGCGCTAGGCGCTAGGCGCTAGGCGCTAGGCGCTAGGCGCTAGGCGCTACCGGATCGGCATCCCCGCCAGCGTGCGCGCGATCACGAGCCGCTGGATCTCGCTCGTGCCCTCGAAGATCGTGTAGATCGCGCTGTCCCGGTGCATCCGCTCGACCGGATAGTCCCGCGTGTACCCGTTGCCGCCGAGGATCTGGACGGCCTGCGCGGTCACCTTCTTCGCGGTCTCGCTCGCGAACAGCTTGGACATGGAGCCCTCGGCCGCGGTGAACGGCTTGCCGTTGACCGCCATCCACGAGGCACGCCACACCAGCAGGCGGGCGGCGTCGATCTGCGTCCGCATGTCGGCGAGCTGGAAGGCCACGCCCTGGTTGTCGATGATCGGCCGGCCGAACTGCTCCCGGGTCCTGGCGTAGTCGAGGGCGACCTCGTAGGCGGCACGAGCGGTACCGACGGCCATCGCACCGACGGCCGGCCGCGAAGCCTCGAACGTGGCCATCGCCGCGTTCTTCATGCGCTCGCCGCCGGTGGCCTTCGCCTTCTCCCGGGCGCGGGCCAGCCGCGCGTCCAGCTTCTCCTTGC
Organism: Streptomyces musisoli; assembly: GCF_016741855.1. Lineage (GTDB taxonomy): Bacteria > Actinomycetota > Actinomycetes > Streptomycetales > Streptomycetaceae > Streptomyces > Streptomyces musisoli. The sequence goes on from NZ_JAERRH010000017.1 coordinate 38,065, forward strand.
CGCCGAGGAGGCAGGATCCGGGGACGCGGACGTTATCGAGGACGACCTCGGCGGTGTGCGAGGCGCGGATGCCGTGCTTCTTGAACTTCTGGCCCTGGGACAGGCCGGCCGTGCCCGGCGGGACGATGAAGGAGGCGTGGCCCTTGGAGCCCAGCTCCGGGTCGACGACGGCGACGACGACGTGGACGCCCGCGATGCCGCCGTTGGTGGCCCAGGTCTTCGTGCCGTTGATCACCCACTCGTCCTTGGCCTCGTCGTACACGGCACGCGTGCGCATGGAGGCGACGTCGGAGCCGGCGTCCGGTTCGGAGGAGCAGAACGCGGCGACCTTGACGTCGTTCTGGTCGCCGTACATCTGCGGGATCCAGGTGCCGATCTGTTCCTCGGTTCCGTTGGCGAGGACTCCCACGGCGGCCAGACCGGTGCCCACGATGGAGAGGGCGATGCCCGCGTCGCCCCAGAACAGCTCCTCCATGGCCATCGGGATACCGAGGCCGGTGGGGTCGAAGTACTGCTGCGCGTAGAAGTCGAGGGAGTAGATGCCGACCTTCGCCGCCTCCTGGATGACCGGCCAGGGAGTCTCCTCGCGCTCGTCCCACTCGGCCGCGGCCGGGCGGATCACGTCCGCGGCGAAGCCATGGAGCCAGTCCCGGACTTCCTTCTGTTCGTCGTTCAGCTCCATGGTGAACTCGGCCATGTCCCCTCCAGCGGCGGCAGTGCGATGTTACTAGCGGTAACAAGAGTCTGTTACCGACCGGTAAGAAAAGTCAACCGCTGGTGACGCGTCGGCATCCCGTTCGATGTCAGGGGCCCGGTCAGTGTTAGTTTGCGCAGGCGTCACCGAATCAGCACGGGTGGGGAGAGCACATGGACACCACGCAGCGGACCGATCAGCAGCGGTCCGCCGACCGCCGACGGCGCGAGCTGCTGGAGGCCGCCGACCGGGTGGTGCTGCGCGACGGCCCACAGGCGTCGATGAACGCCATCGCCGCGGAGGCGGGCATCACCAAGCCGATCCTCTACCGCCACTTCGGGGACAAGGGCGGACTGTACGCCGCCCTGGCCAAGCGGCACACCGACGCCCTGCTCGATTCGCTGCGGGCGGCGCTGGACGCCCCGGCGGACCGGCGCGAACGCGTCGAGTCCACCCTCGCCACCTATCTCGCGGCGATCGAGGCCCGGCCCCAGGTGTACCGGTTCCTGATGCACCCCGCGGAGGGCAGCACCGGCGGCGACCACGGGTTCGACGTCGGCAAGCACAGCGCCCCGCTGCTGCGCCGGATGGGCGAGGAGCTGGCCCAGGTCATCGAGGAGCGGGTGGACCTCGGGCCGGAGAGCCAGCAGCTGGCCCGCGTCTGGGGCCACGGCATCGTCGGGATGATGCACGCGGCGGGCGACTGGTGGCTGGGGGAACGGCCCTGCTCCCGCGCCGAACTGGTGCGGTCCCTCGCGGACCTGCTGTGGGGCCGGCTCGCGGCAGCGGGGGACAAGGTGGGTGGTCCGGGGTTCTGACGGACGCCTCTCCACCACGGGTGCGCGGAGGCCGGCCGCCCGGTCCCCCGCGCCTCTAGGCGGTACCACCCGTCCGGTGCCAGGGCGCCCGCCCGACCTGCCGGTCCAGTCTGCGCCTGCGCCAGCCCGTCAGGTGGTCCGCGTACACGCGGCCCTCCAGGTGGTCGCACTCGTGCTGAAGGCACCTGGCGAAGAAACCCGTGCCGTGCACGGTGACCGGCTCCCCCGTCACCGTGAACCCCTCGACGACCGCGTGGTCGTGGCGTTCGGTCCCCGCCTCCAGACCCGGCAGGGACAGACAGCCCTCCGGACCCCGGACCACCACGCCGTCCGTCTCCACCAGCCGCGGGTTCACCACGTGGCCGAGGTGACGCACGTCCTCGTCGTCGGGACAGTCGTAGACGAACACCCGCAAACCGACCCCGATCTGGTTCGCGGCCAGGCCCACCCCCTGCGCCGCGTACATCGTGGCGAACAGGTCCTCCACGAGGGCCGCCAGGTCGGGGCCGAAGTCGGTGACGTCCCGGCAGGGCTCGCGCAGGACCGCGTCGCCGAGCAGGGTCAGAGGCCGGACGCGCCCGCGGGCGCCCGGAATGGAACCGTGTCGCATGGCGGCAAGGGTACGGTTCGTTCAGCCCATGCCCGCCGCTCAAGGCGAGGGACCGGGATTCGGGTGTGCGAATGGATCTCGATAGGCTGAGGTTCACACCACGCTGCCGGATGGCCCCAGGCGCGGCGCGTACGCAAGGAGGATCGAGAACTGATGGCAGGCAACTCGGACCCGCTCTCGCCGCGGGCCAAGCTGGCCGTGACCGCGGGCAAGGCGGTCGCCGCGGCATCGCGCGCCGCGGGACGTGGCAGCGGGTCGGTGATCGGTGGCCGGGTCGCACTCAGACTCGACCCCGATCTGCTCGGGCGGCTCGCCCAGAACCTGGACGTCGTCCTGGTGTCCGCCACCAACGGCAAGACCACGACCACCCGGCTCATCGCGGAGGCGCTGCGCGCCGCGGGCCCGGTCGTGTCCAACGCGCTCGGCGCCAACATGCCGGCCGGCATCACGTCCGCGCTCGCGGGCGGCTCGGAGGCGAAGTTCGGCGTCATCGAGGTCGACGAGAAGTACCTGGCCGGAGTGGCCCGGGACACCGACCCCAAGTGCATCGCCCTGCTGAACCTCTCCCGCGACCAGCTGGACCGCGCCGCCGAGACCCGGATGCTCGCCGAGAACTGGCGCGAGGGTCTGGCCGGCACGAAGGCCGTCGTCGTCGCCAACTGCGACGACCCGCTGGTGGTCTGGGCCGCGTCCTCCTCCCCGAATGTGATCTGGGTCGCGGCCGGGCAGATGTGGAAGGACGACGCCTGGTCCTGCCCGTCGTGCGGCGGCGTCATGCAGCGCCCCGGCGACGACTGGTTCTGCGGCGAGTGCGGCTTCCGCCGGCCCACGCCGACCTGGGCGCTCTCCGGCGACCACGTGCTCGACCCGCACGGGTCCGCCTGGCCGATCCACCTGCAGCTGCCGGGCCGCGCCAACAAGGCGAACGCGGCCAGCTCCGCGGCCGTCGCCGCCGTCTTCGGGGTGCCGCCGCAGGTCGCCCTGGAGCGGATGTACCAGGTGCAGGCGGTCGCCGGCCGGTACGACGTCGTCCAGTTCGAGAACCGCGACCTCCGTCTGCTGCTGGCCAAGAACCCGGCCGGCTGGCTGGAGACGTTCTCCCTGATCGACCCGCCGCCCGCCCCGGTGATCCTCTCCGTGAACGCGCGCGGAGCCGACGGCACCGACACCTCCTGGCTGTGGGACGTCGACTACACCCGGCTGACCGGCCACCCGATCTTCGTGATCGGCGACCGGAAGCTGGACCTCGCCGTCCGTCTGGAGGTCGCGGGCCAGCACTTCCAGGTCTGCGACAACCTCGACCAGGCCGTGCAGATGTGCCCGCCGGGCCGGATCGAGGTCATCGCGAACTACACCGCGTTCCAGGACCTGCGCCGCCGCGTCGGCAACTGATCTTCGAAGGGCGATCACCTCATGAGCGACAACCAACTGCGGCTGGTGTGGATCTACCCGGACCTGCTGAGCACCTACGGCGACCAGGGCAACGCCCTCGTCGTGGAGCGGCGGGCCCGGCAGCGCGGCCTGGACGTGGCCCGGCTCGACGTGCGCAGCGACCAGCCGATCCCGACGTCCGGCGACATCTACCTGATCGGCGGCGGCGAGGACCGTCCGCAGCGGCTCGCGGCCGAACGGCTGCGCCGCGACGGGCACCTTCAGCGCGCGGTGGAGAACGGCGCGATCGTCTTCTCCGTCTGCGCCGGCTACCAGATCCTCGGCCACGAGTTCATCAACGACCTCGGCCAGCGCGAGCCGGGCCTCGGCCTGCTCGACGTGGTCTCGGTGCGCGGCGAGGGCGAGCGGTGCGTCGGCGACGTCCTCGGGGACATCGACCCGCAGCTCGGCCTGCCCCAGCTGACCGGCTTCGAGAACCACCAGGGCGTCACCCATCTCGGCCCCACCGCCCGCCCCTTCGCCCGCGTGCAGATCGGCAAGGGCAACGGCACCGGGGACGGCACGGAGGGCGCGTACAACGGGACCGTCTTCGGTACGTACATGCACGGGCCCGTCCTCGCCCGCAACCCGCTGATCGCCGATCTGCTGCTGAAGCTGGCGCTCGACGTCAACGCGCTGCCGCCGACCGACGACCGCTGGTACGAGGCGCTGCGCAACGAGCGCATCTCGGCGGCGCAGCAGCCCGCGTAACCCGCTGGGAGGGCTGTCCGGCAGCCCGTCCGACCGGTGCCGGAAAGGCTGTCGGCAGCCCGACGACCGACCGAGAAGGGCTGTCCGGCAGCCTTCGCAATCGGCTGGAGAAGGTCTGCACGGCAGCCTTGCCATGCGGCTGGAGAAGGTCTGCACGGCAGCCTGCGCGCCCCTCTTTCCGACGAGGTTCACGCGCGGTCCGGCGGCTTCCCGGCGGGCCCGACTGACGGCCCGTCCGCTCACATGTGCGGGCGCGTCCAGCAGGCGGACGCCCGCTACGGAGCCACCCCCTCACGCCGGTAGGGTGGCCGGGAATCCGCCGGACAACGTGGTCCGGTCTGACCGGCCCACGTTGAGAAGGTAATCCGGGCTATGCGCATTGGTGTCCTCACGTCCGGCGGCGACTGCCCCGGCCTGAACGCCGTCATCCGGTCCGTCGTGCACCGTGCCGTCGCCGACCACGGCGACGAGGTCATCGGCTTCCGGGACGGCTGGAAGGGCCTCCTGGAATGCGACTACATGAAGCTCGACCTCGACGCGGTGGGCGGCATCCTCGCCCGCGGCGGCACCATCCTCGGCTCCTCCCGCGTCCAGCCGTCCCACCTGCGCGACGGTGTGGAGCGGGCCAAGGGCCATGTGGCGGAACTCGGGCTCGACGCCATCATCCCCATCGGCGGTGAGGGCACGCTGAAGGCGGCCCGGCTGATGTCGGACAACGGTCTGCCCGTCGTCGGTGTGCCGAAGACCATCGACAACGACATCGCTGTCACGGACGTCACCTTCGGCTTCGACACGGCCGTGGGCGTGGCGACCGAGGCCCTGGACCGGCTCAAGACCACCGCCGAGTCGCACCAGCGGGTGCTGGTCGTCGAGGTCATGGGCCGTCATACCGGCTGGATCGCCCTGCACTCGGGCATGGCCGCCGGTGCGCACGCGATCGTCGTGCCCGAGCGGCCCTTCGACATCGACGAGCTGACCGCGGTGGTCGGCGAGCGGTTCGAGGCGGGCAAGCGGTTCGCGATCGTCGTCGCCGCCGAAGGGGCCAAGCCGCGCCCCGGCTCCATGGAGTTCGACGAGGGCGGCAAGGACGTCTACGGCCACGAGCGCTTCGCGGGCATCGCCCGGCAGCTGTCGATCGAGCTGGAGCAGCGGCTCGGCAAGGAGGCGCGGCCGGTGATCCTCGGGCACGTGCAGCGGGGCGGCACGCCGACCGCGTACGACCGGGTGCTGGCGACCCGCTTCGGGTGGCACGCGGTGGAGGCCGTGCACCGGGGCGAGTTCGGCATGATGACGGCCCTGCGCGGGACGGACATCGTGATGGTGTCGCTGGCGAAGGCCGTGGAGACGCTGAAGACGGTGCCGCAGGAGCGGTACGACGAGGCGGAGTGCGTGCTGTAGGAGGTTCGCCGCAGGAGGTGCCTGTCTCCGCCGGGTGCGGGTGACTTGTGGCTGGTCGCGCAGTCCCCCGCGCCCCCTTGCGGGGCGCGCCCCGGCCGACCCCCGTCGAAGGAGTGCCCGGGGGCGGTTCTACTCTTGGGGGCGGACAAGTCGCACAACCCCCATGAAACAGGAGCCGGCGGATGGATCACAGCGGGCACGGCATGACCACGGATCTGCCGCCGTTCACGCTGGCGCGAGGGCTTGAGTGGTCGGCCGACCCGTTCTTCCTCATCGCCTGCCTGGCAGGCCTGGCCCTGTACGGCTGGGGCGTGCTGCGACTGCGGCGGCGCGGCGACACCTGGCCGGTGAGCCGCACCGTTCTCTACGTCGTCGGGGTGCTCACCATCGCGCTGGTGATGTGCACCAGGCTGAACGACTACGGCATGGTCATGTTCAGCGTGCACATGGTGCAGCACATGGTGATCAGCATGCTGTCGCCGATCCTGATCCTGCTCGGCGCCCCGGTCACGCTGGCGCTGCGCGCGCTGCCGGCCTCCGGGCGGGGCCACAAGGGTCCCCGCGAGCTGCTGCTGATGCTGCTGCACAGCCGGTACATGCGGATCGTCACCCACCCGGCGTTCACCATCCCGCTGTTCATCGCGAGCCTGTACGCCCTCTACTTCACGCCGCTGTTCGACTTCCTGATGGGCTCCAGGGCCGGGCACCTCGCGATGATGGTGCACTTCCTCGCGGTCGGTGTCGTGTTCTTCTGGCCGATCATCGGCGTCGACCCCGGTCCGCACCGGCCGGGCCATCTGATGCGGATGCTGGAGCTGTTCGCGGGCATGCCGTTCCACGCGTTCTTCGGTATCGCGCTGATGATGGCGACGACACCGATGGTGGGCACCTTCGAGCACCCGCCCGCCTCTCTCGGCATCGACGCGCTCTCCGACCAGAACGCGGCCGGCGGCATCGCCTGGGCGTTCAGCGAGATCCCGTCGGTGCTGGTGCTGATCGCGCTGCTGTTCCAGTGGTACGGCTCCGAGCAGCGGCAGGCCAAGCGCAAGGACCGGGCCGCCGACCGGGACGGCGACAAGGAGCTGGAGGCCTACAACGCCTATCTGGCCTCGCTGAACACGCGCGAGGGCTGAGCCGCCGCGCCCCCGCGGGCCGGAGCCGTGTCGGTTCCGGCCCGCAGCCGTATCCCGTCCGGGCCGGAAACGGGGCACCATGGTCGTGGACGGACCATGAGGAGGGTGTCGCGATGCCCGGTTCCACGAACGGTTCCACCAAGACGATGGGTGCACTCACGGTCGGCGGGCTGGTCGTCGTGACCGCCTACACGGTCGCGCTCGGCAGCAACGGCTGGCTGTGGTTCGGCTGGGTGGTGCTGGGGCTGCTGACACTCGCGCTGGTCCTCACCCAGCCGTGAGCCGCGGCGCGCGCCCGGGGCTGGCTACAGTGCCCGCATGAACAGCAGGACGCCCTCGTTCGACGAGCTGGACCGCCGGATCATCACCGCGCTCATGGCGAACGCCCGGACCAGCTTCGCCGAGATCGGCGCGGCGATCGGGCTGTCGGCCACGGCGGTCAAGCGGCGCGTGGACCGGCTGCGGGAGACGGGGGTGATCACCGGGTTCACGGCGACGGTGCGGCCCTCGGCGCTCGGCTGGCGCACGGAGGCGTACGTCGAGGTGTACTGCGAGGGCGCGGCCCCGCCCCGGCGTCTGGCGGAGGTGGTCCGCAACCATCCGGAGATCGCGGCGGCCATGACGGTGACCGGCGGCGCCGACGCGCTGCTGCATGTGCGGGCCCGGGACGTGGAGCACTTCGAGGAGGTGCTGGAGCGGATCCGCGCCGAGCCGTTCATCCGGAAGACGATCAGCGTGATGGTTCTGTCCCACCTGCTCCCGGAAAGCCCGGAAGCGGGCGCCACCCACGCGGCCCCCTGATCCCCCGGAGACGCGCAGGAGTCGTGCGCGCCTCCCGGCGACAACGCAGCGATGCTGCGCATCTACGCAGCTCTTCTCGCTTGTCGCGCGTCTGCCTCCCTTCCTACCGTGGTGTCACCCCTCAGTGACACACAGGAAACCGGAGGAGACCCTCTGTGTCCGAACGTCGTGTGCCGCGTTCCCGGCGTTTTCTCGTCTGCGAACCCAGACATTTCGCCGTCCAGTACGCGATCAACCCCTGGATGCAACCCGACCGGCCGGTCGACGTCGACCTGGCCCAGGACCAGTGGCAGGCGCTGATGCGCGCCTACCGGGCCCATGGCCACACGGTCGACACCGTCGAGCCGGTGGCCGGCCTGCCGGACATGGTGTTCGCCGCCAACGCGGCGTTCGTCGTCGGCGGCCGGGTCTTCGGCTCCCTCTTCCACGCCCCGGAGCGACGCCCGGAGTCCGACCACTACGACACCTGGTTCAAGGCGGCGGGTTACGACGTGTACCGCCCCGAGTCGGTGACCGAGGGCGAGGGCGACCTGGTGTGGACGGGCCGGTACGTGCTCGCCGGCACCGGGTTTCGCACCACCCGTGAGGCGCACCGGGAGGCGCAGGAGTTCCTCGGCCACCCGGTGATCGGCCTGACGCTGGTGGACCCGTACTTCTACCACCTGGACACGGCGCTGTTCGTCCTCGACGACGACAACATCTGCTACTTCCCGGAGGCGTTCTCGCCGGGCAGCCAGGAGGCCCTCCAGCGCCTGTATCCGGACGCGGTGCTCGCCACCCGCGAGGACGCGCTGGCGTTCGGCCTGAACTCCGTCTCCGACGGCCGGCACGTCTTCATCGCGCCCCAGGCCGAGGCGCTGGCCGAGCGCCTCGCCGGCCACGGCTACGTCCCCGTCCCCGTCGACCTGTCCGAGTTCCACAAGGCCGGCGGCGGCATCAAGTGCTGCACCCAGGAGATCCGCTGATGACCGCACCCGCGCGCACCCGTACGTCCGACGACCTGATCCGCGCGGAGGAGCCGGTTCTCGCGCACAACTACCACCCGCTGCCCGTCGTCGTGGCCCGTGCCGAGGGCACCTGGGTGGAGGACGTCGAGGGCAACCGCTACCTCGACATGCTGGCCGGGTACTCGGCCCTCAACTTCGGGCACCGCCACCCGGCGCTGATCGAGGCCGCCCACCGCCAGCTCGACCAGCTGACGCTGACCTCCCGCGCCTTCCACAACGACCGGCTCGCGGAGTTCGCCGAGCGGCTGACGGAACTGACCGGCCTCGACATGGTGCTGCCGATGAACACCGGCGCGGAGGCGGTGGAGAGCGGCATCAAGGTGGCCCGCAAGTGGGCCTACGACGTGAAGGGCGTCCCGGCCGACCGGGCGACCATCGTGGTCGCGGCCGAGAACTTCCACGGCCGTACGACCACCATCGTCAGCTTCTCCACGGACGAGACGGCCCGGGCCGGGTTCGGTCCCTTCACGCCCGGCTTCCGGGTCGTGCCGTACAACGACCTGGCCGCGCTGGAGGAGGCGGTCGACGAGACGACGGCGGCCGTGCTGATCGAGCCCGTCCAGGGCGAGGCCGGTGTGATCATCCCGGACGACGGCTATCTCGCCGGGGTGCGGGAGCTGACCCGCCGCAAGGGCTGCCTGTTCATCGCCGACGAGATCCAGTCGGGCCTCGGCCGCACGGGCCGTACCCTCGCCGTCGAGCACGAGGACGTCGTCCCGGACATGCTGCTGCTCGGCAAGGCGCTGGGCGGCGGCATCGTGCCGGTGTCGGCGGTGGTGGCCCGGCGCGAGGTGCTGGGTGTGCTGCACCCGGGTGAGCACGGCTCGACGTTCGGCGGCAATCCGCTCGCCGCGGCGGTCGGCACGGCCGTGGTCGAGCTGCTGGAGACCGGTGAGTACCAGCGGCGGGCGGCCGAGCTGGGGGTGATCCTGCGGGACGGGCTGGGCGAGCTGGTCGGCCGGGGCGTGACCGGTTTCCGCGCGCGCGGGCTGTGGGCCGGTGTGGACGTCGACCCGGCCCTCGGCACCGGCCGCGCGATCAGCGAGCGCCTCATGCGCGAGGGGGTCCTGGTCAAGGACACCCACGGCTCGACGATCCGGCTGGCGCCGCCGCTGACCATCACGGCGGAGGAGCTGCGGTCGGCGCTGGCGGCCCTGGAGAAGGTGCTGGCCTGAGGAACGGGCGGGCGGGGGCCGGTGGCGGTACCCGGCCCCCGCCCGCCGTGCCGTCAGCTCGTGCCGAGGAGCTGCCTCATCTCCTTGATCTCGGCGTTCTGCGCGGTGACGATGTCGTCCGCCACGGCCTTGGCCGCGCCGCTGCGGCCCTTGTCCTTCTCGGTGGCGGCCATCTCGACGGCGCCCTGGTGGTGGCGGACCATCAGCGACAGGAACCGGGTGTCGAAGTCCTTGCCGGTGGCCTTCTTCAGGGCGGTCATGTCGGCGTCGCTCATCATCCCGGACATCCCGGAGTGGCCCGAGTGGTCCATGCCGGCCATGGGCACCTGCTCGCCCCATGCCGTCAGCCAGCCGGTCATGGTGCGGATCTCCGGGTCCTGCGCCTTCTCGATCCGGGCGGCGAGGTCCTTCACCTGCGCGGAGGAGGCCCGGCCGGCGGCGAGTCGGGCCATCTCCAGTGCCTGCCGGTGGTGCGGGACCATGCCCTGCGCGAAGGCGACGTCCTGGGCGTTGTGCGCGCCGGCCGACGAGCCCGGGGTGGCGGAGGAGCCGGCGGCGGAACGGTGGCCGGTGTGGCCGCTGCCGCCGCCGTCGCCGCAGGCGGCCAGGACGAGGGCACTGGTCACGGCGACCGCGGCGAGGCCGGCACGGCGCGTCAGGGTACGGGTGGTGGTCATGGTGGGAACTCCTGCTGTTCTGGGGGGATTTCGGGCACGCGTGGGACGGCCGCGGGGGGTGCCGGGCCGTAGGTGCCTCTAGATCCGCAGGAGCTGGAGTTCCGCCAGGGACGGTGGTGCGCGGGCGCCGTCCGGTGCCGCGTCCGCGCACGGGCGCTGCACGGCCTGCGGCACGGCGGCACCCGACAAGGCGGGGCTGGGCGCGGGCAGCTGCGGACCGTCGTTCACGGCGCCGGACGCACAGGTCGGATCGGCGTGGTGCAACCGGCCGCCGCCGCAGTGGCCGTCCCCGCCGGGGCAGTCGTCCATCGTGCCGAGCGCGACCGTGCCGTGCCCGGTACGGGCGTGCTCCGTGTGCGCCGCGTGCGCCGCCCCGCCGCCGGGCGCGAGGGCGTGCATGCCCAACAGCCCGACCAGTACCGCCAGTACGGACAGCGCGCGGTACCGCCGGAGCGGTCGCCGAAGGTGCTGTCCCGTGCTGTGCATCGGGGCCATCGTACGGGGCGGGTGGCGGCGGACGTCCTGAGGCCCGCGACGCGCCCCGGCGGACGTCCTCCGCAGCCGGGATCCCTCCCGGGCCGGTGGCCGCCGTGCAGTCGCCCGTCATGGTGGGGCGACCGGGACCGTGCCCAACCGCTTTTGCGGGGCCGCCGGCCGGCACGCGCGAAGGTGCCCTCCCGCAGGGCTGACGGGGGCTCGGGAAAGCCTCGCCGGCCCGGCGCGGAAGGCACCTTCGGGTTCTCGGTCAGGATCCGGACGGCGCCGCAGCGGTGCCGTCCGGCGGGCGGGTCACTGGCTCGACCGGCTCGGGCTCGGGTCATGGGCGGTGGCCGGCGCGACGGCCGGCTCGCCCTGCGGCGAGCGCTTGCGGGCCAGGACCAGGCTGGCGATCGTGGCGATCGCCATCGCGACGATGCCGACCAGGGCCGCCGTGGTGTAGGCGCTGTCGTTCGGGAAGATCCGGCCGGTGTCGGTGCCGGCGGACAGGACCAGGCCGCCGACGGCACTGCCCAGCGAGTACCCCACGCTGCGCGTGATGTAGTTGAAGCTCATCGCACTGGACGTCTCGCTCTTGGGCGTAACGGCCAGGATGACGCCGGGCATGGCGGCCGAGAAACTGCCGACGCCGAAGCCCAGCACGCTCATCGCCAGCAGCAGTTCGACCAGGTTCGACCGGGCCGTGGCGAAGAGGACGAACCCGCCGACGATGATGACGGCGCTGCCGGCCAGCAGGAACGGGGCGTCGATCCGCTTGAGCATCGGGGGCGTGAGCTTGCCGCCGACGAACCCCAGCACGGAGAACGGGACCAGGACCAGCCCGGCGACGAAGGTGGTGAGCCCGAAGCCGTAGCCGGCGCTGTGCGGCGTCTGCGCGTATCGGGTGATCAGCGTGAGCAGGATGTACATGCCGATCGCGCCGACGAACATGGCGAGGTTCGCCCCGGCGACCGCCGGGTGCCGCAGTGCCTTGAGGTCGATCAGCGGCGCCTTGCCGCGCAGCCCGGTGACGGTCCAGACGGCGAGCAGGACCGCGGCGACGACGGCCAGCACCACCGCCACGCCGAGGTCGTGGCTCCACAGGCTCCGCTCGCCGGCCAGGTACAGGACGAGGAACAGTCCACCCGCCAGGAGGAGCGCGCCCACCGTGTCCACGTGGGCGGAGCGGCCCGCGGGGGCCTCGGGGATGAAGCGCCAGGCGGCCAGGAAGGCGATGGTGGTGACGAACAGGCCGAGGCCGTAGGCGGCGCGCACCCCGCCCACCTCGGTGAGCAGGCCGGCGAGGGGGTAGCCGGCGCCGACCCCGATGATGGAGACCACCGAGACCAGGGAGATGGTGGCCGCGCTGCGCTCCTCGGGGAGGTGGTCGCGGGCCACGCCCATCATCAGCGCCGTCAGACCGAGCCCGATCCCCTGCCCGGCCCGGCCGACCAGCAGCCAGGCGAACGGCAGCGGCAGCACGGTGAGGGCACTTCCCACGACGGCGACCGCCAGCGTGCCGAGGATCGTGACGCGCCGGTGCGGGCCGGCGCCGAGCCGGCCGAGGATCGGCGTGGAGAGCGCGCCGGCCAGCAGAGCGATGGTCAGCGTCCACTGCGCGCTGTTGAGCGAGACGTGGAACGTGGTGGCCACGGTGGTGATGAGCGGCGCCCCGAGGCTGGCGACCGCCGCCACGACCAGAGCGACGAACACCAGGGAGGGGACCAGCATCCGCGGCTCGGACTGCTCCCGGGGAGTGCTCATCGGCCGGCCCCGGTGGTGCTGCGGCCGGCGAGGAGGGGCTGCGCGTCGGCGCGGGCCCGGGTGGGCACCGTCACCTGCCGGGAAGCCGGACGCGGCAGCGCCGTTAATGCGGGGTGGGTGGTCATGCTCAGGACCGTAGGGCCCGAGCAAGGCGTCGTCCAATACCTGATCGGGCTGATCTTGATAGCCAGAGCCTATCAACTTCCCTGGTCCACCAGCCTGTTGGGGGGGGGCGGCGGTCGCCCTGGCGAGGCGGTTCACACGCACCGCGCCGGACCGGTGCCCAAGTCCCCCGGGAGGGCGCACATCCGAGCCGACGGCCACCGCTCCGTTCGCCCGGCACGAGCGGTCCCCCGACCGATCGTACGCGAGGGACGCGGGAACGGCCCGCCAGCCGGGCTGACGGGCCGTCATGCGCGCGATCGGGGTCAGTAGGCGCCGTTCAGGAACGGGAGCACGTCCGCGGCGTCCGTGATGCCGGTGGGCGGGCCGTCGACCCGGGTGCCCGGGAGCGCGTTCTGGATGATCATCGGAGCGAGGGTCGGGGTGGTGTTGATCTCGATGAAGTGGTTGATGCCGAAGTTCTCCTGAAGGTCCGTCACGGACTCGATCAGGTTCGCGGGCTTGGTCCAGATGGCGAGTGACGCCCTCCTGACCGTGTCGGTCTCGACGATCGGCCGGCACTCGGTCGTGAAGTACAGCGGGGGCAGCACGGGGTCCACGGTGCGCTCCTCCTGGCGCGCGATCGCCTGGAGGGCCGCCGGCCGGAACAGCGGGGTGTGGATGGGGAGCAGGGCGTCGAGGCGCCGGCAGGAGACGCCGTTGCGCTCCGCGTGGCTCTGCAGCAGGTCCAGGTCGTCGAACCAGCCGCAGACCACCGTCTGGTTCGGAGCGTTGATCATGCCGACGTACAGGCCCTTCTCCGAGACCTGCCGGCACATCGCCCGAGCGGTCTGCTGGTCGACGGCGAGGGCGAGCATCCCGCCCCGCAGCGACATCCGCTTGGCCTCGACGAAGCCCCCGAGCAGGACGTCGATCGTCTCCGCCATCGTCATGAGGTCCGTGATCACGCTGCCGACGTTGAAGCCCGCGCCGTGGCCGAGAATGATGGACGGCTGGACCTTCAGCTCGAGCGACGCGTACACGGAGTACGGGACGAGCGTCGCCGCCACCAGGTTGTGGACGTATTCCGTCTCCAGGCTGGGAGCCGAGCCAAAGTCCCCGGCGGTGAGTCGGTCCGTGACGGGCGGATGGCCCAGTTCCGCGAGTTTCTGGTCGGTCAGTTCCAGGGCGTCGGCCACGCTCGCGTTCGTGTGGGCGAGCGTGCGCAGGATCCCCGGCGGATAGGGGTTGCTGAACGGCGGAAAGGCGAGGGCTGTGGTGAGCGGCATCTGTCTTCTCCCGGGATATCTGCCCGTTCGTAGTCACTGGGAGCGTGGGCGGCTCCCGTCGGGTGATCCGGAAAACGGATCCGGCCCGCCCGGCTGCCGGATCCGATTCCTGGATGACTGGTATGCGGTCGCGCTGCCGGTCCCGCGGCCCGTGCCGGGGTGCGGCCGGTTCGGCCGCACCCCGGCACGGGGTCGTCAGGACTGGCTGTCGGGGCGGAGGTGGTTGAGGACGGTGGTGGCGATGCCGGTCAGCGAGGCGGTCATCACCTCGGGGGCCGGGATCGCGCAACCGGTGTGGCGGCGGATGTGGCCGATGAGTTCGGTGGCGGTCAGGGAGTCGGCGCCGAGCTGGTCGATGCGGCGGCCGACGTCGACGCGCTCCGGCGTGGTGTGGAGACCGGAGGCCAGCCAGGCGGTGAGGGCCTCCAGCAGGATCGGGCGGGCCTCCTCGGCGCTGGCGGCGGCCCGCAGGCGCGGCAGCAGGCTGTCGTCGTCGCCGGCGTCCGCCGTGTGCACCAGCATCGCGGTGCGCGGCGCGGTGACCGCCGGGAGGAAGGCCATCAGCGCCTGCTCCCGGCCCCGGGACTCGGCGACCACCGCGGAGACCGTGGTGTCCGGGTCGTGGAGCAGCATGTCGAGCCGGTCCAGGGCCTGGGCCGAGGTCATGGGCAGGATGCCGTAGTCGCTCATCACCGAGGTGATCCCGGTGCGGAGCACGTAGCCGACGTCGGAGATGGCACCGAACTGCAGGACGGTGGCGGGCAGGCCGTCGTGCCGGCGCTGGTGCGCGATGTTCTCCAGCGCGAGGCTGGCCGCGGCGTAGGAGGCCTGCCGCCGGTTGCCCAGCAGCGCGGCGAAGGACGAGTACATGACGAAGAAGTCGAGGTCCAGCTTGCGGGCGTGGGCGTCGAGCAGGAGCGCTCCGGTGAGCTTGGGGTTGAGGACGGTGAGGTACCGCTCGGCGGACAGGTCGGTGATCTCGCCGTCGTCGAGGACCATGGCGGCGTGGATCACCCCGGCGAGCCGGCGTCCGCCCGCGTCGATGTCGCGGAACAGCTGGTCGACGGTCTCCGGGTCGGAGACGTCGACGGCGCGCGCCTCCACCTGGACGCCCTGGGCGTTCAGGCTGGTGACCAGGGCGGCGGCGTTCTCGTTGTCCGCGGTGCCGCGCCGGCTGACGAGCGTGAGGTGGCGCGCTCCCCGGCGGACCAGGTGCCGGGCGGTCTCGGCGCCGAAGCCGTCGAGACCGCCGGCGACGAGGTAGGTCGCCGTGGCGTCCAGCACCGGGGTGTCGGCGGCGCGGTCCAGCGGGACGCCGTCCTCGAGCTGGATGACCGTCTTGCCGGCCCCCTGGCCGGCCAGGACGCCGTCCATGGCCTCGTGGATCCGGTCCGCGGAGTAGACCGTGTGGGGCACCGTGCCGCACTCGCCGCTGTCGATCATCTTCTGCAGGTCCTGTAGGCAGCGGTCCACCCTGGCGGAGGGCTGCTCGAACCAGCTGACCACGTCGACGGCGTGCACGGTGGCGCCGCGCTCCAGGGACGGCATCTGCAGCGGCGCCGGGGCCGGCGCCACGTCGAAGAAGTGCCCACCCGGCGTCAGCAGGTCCAGCGCGCGCTGGCGCAGGTCCGGCGTGATGGCGCCGAGGTTGAGGATGACGTCGACGCCGCCCCCGGTGACCTGGCGGACCTCCTCGGCGAAGCCGGGGGCACCCGAGTCCACCACGTGGTCGATCCCCGGCAGGCTCAGCAGCGCGCGCAGCGCCGGCGTTGCGGCGCCGACGATGACGCGGCTCCCGGCGCGCCGGGCGAAGTCGATGGCCGCCAGCCCGGTCGCGTCGGACCCGCCCAGGATCAGGACGCTGTCCTCCGGTCCCAGGTCGGCCAGGTGGCCCAGGACATGGTGCGTGGTGAGCTGGGCGGTGAGCAGGGACGCCGCCGCGACGGAGGTGACCTGCTCGGGCAGCTTCACCACCCGGTCGGCGCGCAGGTTGATGTGCGAGGCCAGCCAGCCGCCGGCCGTGATCCCGGCGACCCGGTCGCCCGGGACGACGCCGGTGACGTCGTCCGCGACGGCGGTCACCACGCCCGCGCCCTCGCAGCCGAGGTGGACGTCGCCCGGACGCGCGCCGCGCGGCGGGAGCAGGCGCCCGGTGGTGAAGAGGGCGTCCCTGCCGTTGAGGGCCGCGGCCTGCACCCGCACGGTGATCTCCCCCGGCCCGGGGGCGGGGATGCCGCTGTCCTGCCAGACCAGCCGGGGCGGGGCGCCCGCCTCGCCGTGCACGGTCAGCGCGAACTGCGCGGTGCTGCCGTGGGCACGGGTCCGCCGGGTCTCCGGGACCGCCTGCACCCGCACGGCGAACCGGCCGTGCGCGGTGATCACGCACTCGTCCTCGTCGTCGGGGTGGGTGATCTCGTACGCCACGTGGCCGGCCGCCTGCTCCGCCGACCCCGCGGTCCCGCCGACGACGCGGATCCTGCGGACCGTCACCAGCGGCTGCTCGTTGGCCAGGCTGCGGGTGGCACCCCACAGGGCCGCACCGGTGTGCGTCATCGGGGCGTCCAGGCTGTCGGCGGTCGTCGACGCGACCAGCCACAGGGTGGGCTGGAGGTCACCGCCGGCCTGGGCGCAGGCACCGGCCAGGGCGCTCAGCTCCGCACAGGCCCGGGCGACCCGCGCGGTGATCTGCTCGGCCGTCGCCGGCTCGGTGTCGTCGGCGATCAGCACGACGTCGACCGGCCCGGCGGCCGGCAGCAGGGCCGCCCAGTCCGTCTGCGGCTGGAAGGCCGAGACCGCCACCTCACGGGCTCCCGTGGCGGTCAGGGCGGCTGCCACGAGGGCGCCCAGGCCCTCGGCCGAGCCGTTCCCGTTCTCGGTGATCAGCAGGCACGGGGAGGTCGCGGCGTCCGCCTCCTGCGCCCACGGGTCGCCGGCGGGTTCGGCGCCCGTGGCGCGCACCGCCGCGATCACCGAGGCGGGGACGCCCTCCACGTCCGGCTGCGCGCTCAGGAACGCGCTGGTGGAGAAGCCCGCCTGCTCCAGCACCGGGGCCCACTGATCGCGGGTCAGCGCCGCGCCGGCCGGCCGCAGTTCGGTGTCGGTGGAGTCCCAGAAGGAGTCCAGGATGCCGAACAGGGTCGCCACGTAGGCGTTGCTGTGCATCTCGAGGGCGACGAGTTGGCCGTTGTCGTCCAGCAGCGTGGCCGCGTGGCGCATGCCCCGGGTGATGTCGGTGGTCGTGTGCAGGGCGTTGCTCGCGATGACGAGGTCGAAGGAGCCCGCCACGAACCCCTGGTCGAGCGGGTCGACGCCCAGGTCGAGCGCGCGGTACTCCAGGAAGTTGAAGGCGGCGAAGCGGGCCTCGGCCTTGGGGAAGAACGCCGAGGAGACGTCGGTGTAGACGTAGTGCGTGCGGTCGGCCGGCAGGTGGGGCAGGATCCGGGCGGTGAAGCCGCCGGTGCCGGCGCCGATCTCGAGGATCCGCAGCGGCCGGTCGGCCGGCCAGTCGGCCAGGGCGGTGCTGAGGTACGCCACTGCGGCGTCCGACAGGTAGGTGAGCCCCGGGTCGTGGTTGTAGACCTGCGCGGCGATCGGACCGGACTCGCCGAACAGGACCTCCAGGCCCTCCGCCTCACCGGTGAGGACGCTGGGCAGGCTGCGGCCGACCCAGGCGGCGGCCTGCCACATCACGATCAGCTCGGGGAACTCGGCGAGCCAGCCCTCCAGGAGCTTCTCGGGAACCGGGGTGCCGCTCTGCTGCCAGCCGCCCTCCGGACGAGCGGTCACCAGCCCGTACCGGACCGCGATCGCCAGCATCGTCTCGACCATCTTGCACAGGCTCTCCCGGACGCCCGCGCTCCTCAGGTCGTCCATGGTGAAGGCCCGCTCGCCGGCCGGGCCGACGGGCTCGATCGCGCCCCGTGCCACCGCGGACTCCAGGATGCGGTCCACCGCGGCCGCCATGAACTGCGCGCTCAGCTGCCGGGACCGCTCCATGTGGCCGCTGTAGCCGGCCTCCCGGAACGCCTCGTCCAGCCGGGTGACGACCGGGGCGCAGTCCTCGATGACCCGGGCGGGCGCGGGCAGCGGGCTGGGGGTGCCGGACAGCGCGGTCATCCGCGGGCGGGCCCTGAGCACCTCGTTGTAGACCCGGGGCGCGGGCGAACCGGTGTTCTCGATCCGCCGCGCGTACACGTCCACCAGGTCGAGCAGGACCTTCCCGTCGGTGTCGCAGACGGTGATGTCGCACATGAGGCCGGTCTCGACCACGGCCGTCAGCCGCATGTGCGCCACGACGGTGGCGGGCAGCGGGCCCCAGACGCGGACGCTGCCCATCGACACCGGCAGGTGCGGGACGTAGGGCTGCGCGGAGCCGGTGACAGCGCGGGCGGACAGCGGCAGCATCGCCTGGAGGCAGCCGTCGAGCAGGACCACGCGGGCCTGGTGCTCGCTTTCGGCGAACCGGTCCGTGTGCAGCCGCGCCAGGCCTTCGCTGTCCTGGACGGCCAGCGTCTCCAGCGTCTGGAAGGCCGGCCCGTAGTGCAGCGAGACCGCGGTGCAGGCCTCGTAGTGGTCGGACATGTCGACGCTCTCGCTGATCCGCCCGGCGAGGGCGGCCAGGTCCAGCGGAGCGGGCCGGCCGTCGGCCAGGCCGCGCCAGCGCCCGGTCACGTGCTGGACGGCCTCGATGTCGTGCCCGGTGTGCCCGGCGACGACGAAGGTCCCGTCGGGGCGGACGGTGGTGGTGGTGCGCACCGGGGCCGCGCCGGGCTCGCTGGGCAGGACCAGCGACCGGGCGATGGCTATGTCGAGCAGTTCGACGGGGCCGCCGTGCACCTCGCGGGCCGCCGACAGCGCCATGTCGAGGAAGCCCGTGCCGGGCATGACGACGGCCTCGCCGACCTTGTGGTCACCGATCCAGGCCGCGCTCTGTTCCCGGCCCCAGGTCGGGTCGCCCGCGAGCAGGCGCCGGCCGAGCAGCGGGTTGGCCGCGGGCGGCTGCGGCGCCGGCGCGATCTCGTGGTCGGACCACCACGAGGGGTCGCCCAGCTGGAAGCGCTGGCGCTGCCACGCGTAGGCCGGCACGTCGACGACGCGACCGCCCCGGGGGAAGAACCGGTCCCAGTCCAGCTGCGCCCCGGCCGCGACCGCGCGCAGCACGGTGCCGCCCAGGGCCTGCGGGCCGGCGCTGATCCGGGTCAGCGTCGACGCGACCTCCACCGAAGCGCCCTCGTCGATGGCGATGCGGCGCACGTAGCCGCTGAGCGCCGGGTGGGGGCCGACCTCGACCAGGACGTCGCAGCCGTGCTCCTCGCCGACCAGCGCCGCGACCGCACCGGCGAACTGGACCGGCTCGCGCACGTTGCGCCACCAGTAGTCGGCGTCCATCTCCTGGTCCGCGACCGCGCGGCCGGTGACGGTGGAGATCAGCGGGATCTCGCCCGGACCGGCCGCGAGCTCGCCCAGGCCCTCCTTCAGCGGGCCGCGGACCGCGTCCATGGCCGGGCTGTGGAAGGGGTAGTCCAGGCGCAGGAACCGGAAGGACACGCTGTCGGCGACGCAGCGGTCCTCGAGGGCCTCCAGCGTCTCGCTGTCGCCGGCCAGGGTGACGTCGTTGCGGGAGTTCACGGCCGCGACCACCACGCGGTCGGCCGACCCCGTCTCGTCGAGCAGGCGCTGGGCCTGCGCGGGCGACAGCGCCACGGCCGCCATCCGCCCGGTCCCGAAGGTGGGCGCCTGCGAGAGGCTGCGGTGCGCGATCACGCGGCACGCCTGGGAGCGGTCGAGCACGCCGGCGCAGTAGGCGGCCGCGACCTCGCCGACGCTGTGGCCGCAGACCGCGTGCGGGAGCACGCCCCGCTCGCGCAGCGACATGACCAGGCCGGCCTGCAGCGCGAACAGCATCGGCTGCGCCACCTCGGTCAGCGCCCAGCGGGCGTTGTCGGGCGTGGCCATCTCGGCCTCGACCGACCAGCCGAGCAGCGGCTCCAGTTCGCGGCTGACGGCCTGGACCTCGGCGGTGAAGGCGGCGTCGTGCCCCAGCAACTCCGCGCCCATCCGCGGCCACTGGGTGCCGTTGCCGCTGAAGACGAACCCGACGCGTCCGCGGGAGGTGCTGACGGCCGAGGCCGCCTCGTCCGACGCGCCCTTCTCCGCCAGCTCCCGCAGCGCCTGCGCGGCCGCCGCGCCGCTGGTGGCCAGCACGGCGGCGCTCAGCTCGCGGCGCGCGCGCCGCCGCACGGTGGTGTACCCGACGTCCGCCAGGGCGGAGTCGTCGATGGTCTCCAGGTGGTCGGCCATCGCCAGCGCCGACTCGCGCAGCGCCGCCTCGGTGCGGCCGGTTACCACCACCGGCACGGCCGCGCCCGCCGGGGCGGACGCGCCCGCGTCGGCGCCCGGGGCCGGCTGCGTGTCCAGCAGCTCCAGCACCACGTGCGCGTTCGCGCCGCCGATGCCGAACGAGTTCACGCCGGCGATGCGCCGCACGCCGGGGCCGCCGTCCAGCGGCTGCATCGCCGTCACCGGGTCGAGCCCCAGTCCGCCGAAGTCGATCGACCGGTTCAGCGGCTGCGCGTGCAGGGTCGCGGGCACCCGCTGCTCGCGCAGCACCAGCAGGGCCTTGAACAGGCCCGCCATACCGGCCGCGGCCTCCAGGTGTCCCAGGTTCGACTTCACCGAACCGATCGGCAGCGGCTTCCCGTTGCGCCGTCGGCCCAGCACCCGTCCCAGGGCCTCGCACTCCGCCGGGTCGCCCGCGGCCGTGCCGGTCCCGTGGGCCTCCACGTACGACACCTGGTCGGCGGTCACCCCGGCCTCGGCGTACGCGCGCTCCAGCATCGCCGCCTGCGCGTCCGCGCCCGGCATGGACATCCCGAGGGTCCGGCCGTCGGCGTTGACCACCGACGACCTGATCACCGCGTGCACCCGGTCGCCGTCGGCCAGGGCGCGGCTCAGGGTCTTCAGCAGCACGACGCCCGCGCCCTCGGACCTGACGAAGCCGTCGCCGTCCTGCGAGAACGAGTGGCAGCGCCCCGTCGGGGAGAGCATCGACGCCTGGCTGGAGATGACGTGCCCGCCGGGGCCGAGCACCAGGTTCACGCCACCGGCCAGCGCGACGTCGCAACGGCCCGAGCGGACCGTCTCGGCCGCCAGGTGAAGGGCCGTCAGGGAGGAGGAGCAGGCCGTGTCGACCGTGTGGGACGGCCCGTGGAAGTCGAACAGGTAGGACAGGCGGTTCGCCGCGCTGAACGCCCCGGTTCCGGTGGGGGCGAACGAGTTCATCACCCCGGGGCGGCGCAGCAGCAGGCCCCAGTAGTCCTGGACGGTCAGGCCCATCACGACCGCCACGTCCGAACCCGCCAGCAGCCGCGGGTCGACGCCGCCGTCGTCGAAGGCCTCCACCGCGCACTCCAGCAGCAACCGCTGCTGCGGGTCGATCTGGGCGGCCTCCTTCGGCGAGATGCCGAAGTACTCCGGGTCGAACCCCCAGACGTCCCCGAAGATCCCGGCCGCGCCGGTGTATGCCTTCCCCGGCCGCACCCCGCCGCCGTCGATCACGAAATCGTCGGTGCTGAACCGGTCACCGGGTACCGACGTGACGAGGTCCTCGCCGCCGGCCAGGGCCGCCCACAGCCCGCCCAGGGTGGTGATACCCCCCGGGAGGCGCAGGCCCACCCCGATCACCGCGACAGGCTCCCCCGTGCCCTCGGCAGTCCTGGCACCGCTCATGCCGTCTCGTTCCTGACTGACCATTACTGCGCCTGCCTTTCACATATTTTTTCCACACGCGTTACCGCTTGCGTTTTCATATGCGTGACCGCTCGCGTTTCCGGACAGGGGATCCTGTGGCCGTCCACGCGGCTGCTCGTGGTTCTCGAATAACTCGCACCGGTCCCCGTTCGGGGACCTGTGTCCGGTAGGGAGTGGAGAAGACCGGCTTCGGCGGGGCGCGGTCCACCGCACGGTGTCCTGCGGGCTCGCGCCGCGTCACACCGTGGGAACGCCACCGCTTTGCCGGAGATCGACGGGTGCGCCCCGGAGCCCTGGAGGCTTCACCACTCCAGGGCACGGGCGACCCGCGCGAGCGGCCCACCGGTCGTCCCGGGCGGCGGGAACAGCCTCGCCGACCCGGACTCGTCCGTGCGCTCGCGCCGTGTTCCGTGCGCTTATGCGGCCGCCCTGGCGGTCAGTCGCATCTTGAGGTGACGCGGCCCCA
This sequence comes from Streptomyces musisoli, assembly GCF_016741855.1. Lineage (GTDB taxonomy): Bacteria > Actinomycetota > Actinomycetes > Streptomycetales > Streptomycetaceae > Streptomyces > Streptomyces musisoli. Next base: position 60,367 of record NZ_JAERRH010000017.1, read on the forward strand.
TCGAGGGGGTGATGGGCGGGTGCCCCTGGCCGGGCATCGTCTCCAGCCGCCAGCGGGAGGCGATGTCCGCCAGCGCCAGCACGGCCTCGACGACGGCGAACTGGTCGCCGATGCACTTGCGCGCGCCGCCGCCGAAGGTGAGGAAGGCGTTGTTGCGCGGGGTCGAGTGCCGCTTCTCGGCGTCCCAGCGGTCGGGGTCGAAGGCGTCGGGGTTCGGGTAGTAGTGCGGCAGGCGGTGCATCGCGTAGGGGCTGTACGCGATGGTCGTGCCGGCCGGGATGTCGTAGTCGCCCAGGCGGGTGTCCGCCGTGACGATCCGGGTCCAGATCATTCCGGCCGGCGGGTACAGCCGCAGCGCCTCGGTGATGATCTGGTCGGCGAGCTTCAGGTCGGGCAGGTGGTCCATGGAGACCGGCTTGCCCTCCAGGACGCGGTCGACCTCGGCGAACAGCCGCCGCTGGATGTCCGGGTGAAGGGCGATCAGGTACAGCGCCCAGGACAGCGTGATCGCCGTCGTCTCCGAACCCGCCACCAGGAAGGTCAGCACCTCGTTGCGGAGTTCGGCGCTGCTCAGGCGCTCGCTCTGGCCGCCGACCGGGCACTCGGAGGCGCCGGTGTCGCGGGACGCCAGGAGCGCCGAGAGCAGGTCCCCGTGGTCCTCCGGGTTGGCCTGGGCCTTGGCGATGATGTCGGTCACGGTGTTGTGGAGCCCGGCCAGGGCCCGCTGGTAGCGCCGGTTGCCCGGGGTGGGTATCCGGTTCAGCACGGCCGGCGTGAACGTCTGCCGGTAGGTCGCGTGCTGCACCTCGATGGCGTCGCTGACCAGCCGGCGCAGGTCCTGCGGGGGCAGCGTCCCGCCGAGCATCGCCTTGAGCATGTTGTGCATCGTCAGGCTGAGCATCTCCGCCGGCATGTCCAGGATCTGACCGTGGCGCCACTTGCCGGTGATCAGGCTCGTGCCCTCGGTCATCACCCGGGCGTAGCCGGAGAGCCGGTTGCGGTGGAACGCGGGCTGGACCAGCCGGCGCTCCCGCCGGTGCATGGAGTGCGGGCAGGTCACCAGGCCGTCGCCGAACACCTCCCTGGCCCGGTCGAACAGCAGGCCGCCCTTGTCGTAGATGCGGTCGTTGAGGAGGATCTGCGAGGTCAGCTCCGGGTCGCAGACCATCACCGCCTTGAGCGGGCCGACGCTGATGCTCATGACGTCGCCGTGCGCGGGCAGCGAGCGCAGGAATCCCCGTGGGTCGCGCAGGGCCTTCACCGCGTGGCCCACGACGGGGAGGCCGCCGGGCGCTACGGGAATGTCCTCACCGGGATCCGCGGTGGACCTCTTGCCTGCAAGCGAGTTGCGCATGTGCCCCTCCCAGGTGCGTCAAGTGCCATTTCGGCCTATTTGAAAAACGGGCCGATAAACTGATCGAGTGTTTTACCGATGCGACACAAATGAGCGCATTTCGCGATAGCCCAGACTATCAACATGATCGCGACGGGGGCGTGACTCGAGCGTGATCGAAGCGTGATCCCGCTGGTAGACCCCACTTTCACCGACCCGAGCCGGCCAATCGTCCACGCCCGGAAGGCACTCCGGGATCACCGGCAGGGCGCCGGATCCGGACCCCTTGGTGACGATTGCCAGCCAAAGATCACAAACGGAACTCCAAACATGACCCGGACACTCCCGACGGAAACCGCCGACGGGCCTTGACGGCCCCCATATGAATTATGATTCAATAGCATCGTGCGTCCGGAACCTGTGTGCTTCATGGGTTCCGGTTGACGAGAACTGCTACTCAAACGGGGGCTTAAGTGCAGTTCGCAATCCTTGGGTCGGCTACGGTGCGTTCTGCGAGCGGCGACCCCTTGGCAATTATGAGGCCCCGCCAGCGGAGCACGCTGTGCATCCTCTTACTGAATAGCGAACGACGGGTGAGCAAGGAATATCTCGTCGACGCGTTGTGGGGAGCCGACCTGCCCAGCGATCCGGGCGGCGCGCTCCGGAGCAACCTCTACGGCCTGCGCAAGGCGACGCCGATCAAGGGCCGGCTGCAGACCGGCCGCGACGGCTACGGCCTCGCCCTGCACGAGGGCGACGTGCTGGACCTGCACCGCTTCCGGGGCCTGGCCCAGCAGGCGCGGACGGCCCAGCTGCTGGGCGACGTCGACGCCGCGGCCCGGCTGTTCCAGCGCGCCCTGGACACCTGGGGCGACCCGCCGCTGGCCGACATCCCGGCCACGCCGATCATGCAGCCGGTCATCTCGGAACTGCTCGAACACCGCCACGCCGTCCAGGAGTCGCTGGTGGACGCCCGGCTGGCCCTCGGTCAGCACCACGAACTGCTGCCGTTCCTGATGTCGCTCACCACCGCGCAGCCGCTGCGGGAGCGCCGGTGGGAGCAGCTCATCCTCGCCCTGTACCGGTGCGGCAGGCGGGCGGAGGCGCTGGACACCTTCACCCGGGCGCGCCGGCTCCTCGTCGAGGACTACGGCATCGACCCCGGGGGCCCGCTGCAGCACCTGCAGCAGCTCATCCTGGCGGACGACCCGCTGCAGGCCCTGACCCTGCCCGTCCCGCCCCAGCGGATCCACGCCGACACCGCGCGCGAGCCGCGCCCGCAGCGGCCCGAGGTCCCCCGGCCGCTGGTCGGTGTCCCCCACCAACTCCCGGCCGAGCCGCGGAACTTCATCGGGCGCGAGGCCGAACTCAGGATGCTCACCGAGGTGGCGGACGGAATGTCGCCGGTCGGCTCCTCCCCGGTGGTCTCGGTGCTGTGCGGCCCCCCGGGGATCGGCAAGACGGCCTTCGCCCTCCACCTCGCCCACCGGATCGCGGACCGCTTCCCCGACGGGCAGCTGTACATCGACCTGGGTGCCTTCGGCCCGACCGACCCGGTCGACACCCAGCAGGCGATCCGGTCCGTCCTCGCCCCGCTGATCCGGCTGCCGGAGCCGGACACGATGTGCCCGGCCGCCTACGCCAACCTGTACCGGACCACCCTCGCGCAGCGGCGGATGCTCATCCTGATCGACAACGCGTACGACAGCGCGCAGGTGCAGCCACTGATCCCGGCCGGCCCGCAGTGCATGGTCATCATCACCAGCCGCCGCAAGCTCACCGGCCTGGTGACCTCGCACGGCGCCCGGCTGACCACCCTGGACCTGCCCTCCCGGGCCGAGGCGACCGCCCTGCTCGCGAGCCGGCTGGCCGCCGACGACCTCGCCGTCGACAGCGCCGCCCTCGCCGAGGTGACCGAGGCGTGCGGGCGGCTGCCCCTGGCGCTGGTGATAGCGGCCACCCGAGCGGTCGGCAGGCCCACGGTCCCGCTGCGCCACCTGGCCGACGAACTGCGCAGCGAGCAGAACCGGCTGGACGTGCTGCGCGGCGGCCGGGCCTCGGGCGACATCCGGGCGGCCTTCTCGTGGTCCTACCGGCGCCTGACCTGCGCCCAAGCACGCATGTTCCGCGTCCTCGGCGCGCACCGCGTGCGCGAGACCACCGCCGCCGAGGCGGGCCGGCTGGCCGAGGTGCCGGCCCTGGCGGCGACGCAGGCCCTCACCGGGCTCGCCTACGCGCACCTGATCCGGGAGTACGCCCCCGGGCGGTACCGCTTCGACGACCTGGTGGGCGCCTACGCAGCCGAGAAGGCGCGGGAGGAAGAGGACTGACCGCCCGGGTGGCGGCCGTGAGCAGAGGAACGAGGAGGAAGACTTGGACAGGCCATCGCTGGCCGGGCTGTGGGATCTCCTGTGGCCGGGAGCCGGTCCGTCACGGGCCGACCTCGCCGTGGGAGCCGAGGATCGGGCGCCGCTGCCGTACCCGTCGGGCTGGTTCTGCCTGGCGCTGTCCCGCGAGGTGCCGGCCGGCGCGGTGGTGAACCGGCGCTTCATGGGGCGCGACGTCGTCCTCTACCGCACCAGGGGCGGCGTCCTGCGGGTCGTGGACGCCCACTGCCCCCACCTGGGCGCCCACCTGGGCGCCGGCGGGGCGGTGGACGGCGAGCACCTGGTGTGCCCGTTCCACCGGTTCGCCTTCGACGTCGAGGGGTCCTGCGTCAGGGCGCCGGGCGGCGCCCCGCCCCGGGCGGCGCTGGGCCAGTACCCCGTGCGCGAGCGGGGCAGGGTCGTCTACGTCTGGCACGGCCACGACGCCGTGCCGCCCTCCTGGGAGCCTTCGGAGCTGCCCGACGACCGGTTCGCGCCCGCCGCCACCTGGAGCACGGTCCTGACCTCGCACCCGCAGGAGGTCATGGAGAGCTTCGTCGACTACGAGCACCAGGCGGTCGTGCACAACGTCGCGCTCCGTGAGGTGAAGCCGCCGCTGGAGGACGGGCCGCTGCTGCGCATCGCCTTCGGCGCGGCCATCAGGCTCTCCGTCGGCCTGGGGACCATCCGGGTGGAGCAGGGCCTCGCTCTGTCCGGACTCGGGCTGGCATCAGGCGAGGTGACGCTCCACCAGATCGGCATGACGCTGGGGGTGGTGGTCACGGCGACCCCGGTCGGGCCGTGGCGGACGCAGCTGCGGGTGGTCATCATGACGGACGCCGCCTCGCGCCCGGACTCCCCCCTGCTCCGGAAGGCCGCCGCCATGTCGCTGTCCGCCGTGGCGGGGCAGGCGCTCATGCGGACCGTGGTCCACCACATGGTCCAGGACGCCCGGATCTGGAACCGGAAGCGGTACCTGCCGGACCCCGCGCTCACCTCCGAGGAGGGCGCGATCGGCCAGTACCGCGGCTGGGTGGGGCAGTTCTACCCCCTGGAGGCACCGGCCGACCGGACCTGACCGGCGGCCGACCCGGGCCCTGCCTGGACGCCAATGAACTCCCTGCGGTCCGCAGGGAGTTCATTGGCATCCAGGCACCGATCAGAACCGCCGGCCGGCCTGCGTGCAGTCGGCCGGGGCGACTCTCCGCGCCCCGGCGACGGCTGACGGCGCGACAGGTCGCGCCTGGGCTAGGCCTCTCCTTTGGATCATGCCGGGCTGATCCGAACGAAATACCCCTAGCGGCGGGAGTACATGGTCCCGCCGAGCGCCCAGTGCTCGCGGTCGACCTCGTCGATGATCACCCAGACGTCCTCCTGCTTGGCGTCGCAGGTGCGCACGATCGCCTCGGTCACCTCCTTGACGAGGGCTTCCTTCTGGTCGGAGGTGCGACCGGGGAACATCTGCACGCGGATCATGGGCATGTGCTTCTCCTCAAGGGGGTTGGGGATCGGTGGGTCAGCCGAGCGGAGCGACGAGGCAGGGCCGGCGATGGTCGGGCCCCGGTGCACGGTGCGGGCCGCGCCGGTCACGCGTTCGCGTCGGTCAGGCGGCGCGGGTCGAACAGCGAGATGTCGTGGGTGCTGGTGCCCTCGGTGGCCAGCTGCGCGATCACCTCGCCGAGCGCGGGGGCGAACTTGAAGGCGTGGCCCGAGGTGCCGGCGGCGACGGTGATCCGGTCGCTCTGGGCCGACGGGCCGATGATGAAGCCCAGGTCGGGCGAGTTGTCGTACATGCAGACGCGGCTGCGCAGGTAGCGGCCGGGCAGCGCCGGGATCCGCTTGGCCAGGAACTCCCGTACAGCCTCGACGTCCTGCGTGCTGACGTGGCGGTCGAGGGAGTCCGGGTCCGCGAGCTCACCGCCGCTGTGGATGCCGGCCTTGACGCCGCCGGAGGGGCCGTCGACGGCCGGGTGGCCGTAGCCGACCGTGCCGTTCTCGCCCTCCCAGATCCAGTACGGCTGACGGCCGGTGTAGAAGTCCTCGGCCCGCGAGATCGGGTCGAACCAGAGCATCACCTTCCGCAGCACCTTGATGTGCGGCCGGAGCTCGGCGAGCAGCTGCGGGGCCCAGGCGCCGGCCGCGACCACCAGGCGGTCGGCCTCGTACACGCCGGTCTCCGTGCGCACCCGCACACCGCTGCCGGTGTCCGAGAAGTCCAGCACCTTCTCGTCGAACCGCAGGTCGGCGCCGTGTTTGCGGGCGAGGTCGAGGTGCGCGGTGACGACCTGCTCGGGACGCACGTAACCCGAGGACGGGTCCCACACGGCGACGTCGCCCGGCCCGGGGTTGAACTCCGGGAACCGCGAGCGGATCTCGTCGCTCTCCAGGTACTCGAACTCCAGGCCCGCCTCCCGGGCCGAGGCGAGCGCGGCGGGCACGAGCGCGCCGCCGGCCGGGCCGACGCAGATCCCGCCGGTGCGGTGGAACAGCGTCTCGCCGCGGATCTCGCCGAGCTCGTCCCAGAGGTCGTAGGCGCGGTCGAGCAGCGGGACGTACCCGGCGCCCATGAAGTACGCCTTCCAGACCCCGCGGCTCTCGCCGTGGCTCGCACCGCGCGCGTGCGCGGGCCCGAACCGGTCGATGCCGATCACCCGGCTGCCGCGCGCGGCCAGGTGGTAGGCCGCGGCGCTGCCGAGCCCACCCAGGCCGACTATCAGGACATCAGCGGTTTCGGTCACGCTCTCTCACTCTCCGGTGGTGGCGGTCGGGGCGGCGGTCTTCATCAGGCGGCTGACCTCACGGCGCAGCCCGACCGGGCTGTCGGCGAAGTGCGCGACCACCTTGTCCCTGGTGCACTCGGCCTTTTCCTGGCTGAGCTTGAGCATCGTGTCGACCGACTCGACGGTGAAGCGGAAGGCGCCGACGCCGTCGACGATCTCGTCGAAGTAGTCGAGCGACGGGCCCGGGTCCCAGCCGAGGCCGTGCTCGGCCTCGAAGGCCGCCACCGTCCAGCGCACCACGTCGAGCGCGTCCTCCCGGGCGGGCATCGGGTGGATGCGGCCCTGGACGTGGGTGGTGGCGAAGTTCCAGGTGGGGGCGGCCGGGGTCTGCTCGTATACGGCGGCGGAGACGTAGGCGTTGGCGCCCTGGAAGACCAGGGTCGCGTGCTGCCCCTCGTACAGCGTCGCCCAGTGCGGGTTGGCCCGGTTGAGGTGGCCGTAGAGCGTGACGCCGCTCAGCGACTCGATCCCCTCGGGCTCGGCGGCCGGCGGGAAGATCACGGGCAGGTGCGTGGCGAACGGCGCCGCGGGGCCGTTGCTCAGCAGCAGCGCCAGCGGGTACTCGCGGATCAGCCGGACGGCTTCGGTGTCCGGGGACTGGTAGATCTTCGGAACGTACATCTCGTGCGTCTCCTTTCTCCTGGCCGCTCACCCGACCTCCCGGAAGCCTCCGGGACCCCGGTCATCGGGCGGACGCGGTGAGGACCTGGGCGGGAACCGCGGCCGTCACGGCCGCGAGGATCTCGCCTGCGCGCACCGCGGTGACCGAGAGCAGCGTCGAGGCCAGGCCGTGGGTGTGCTCCGTCGGGCCCTGCACGTAGATCCCGGCGCGGACCCGGTCGGTGGTGACGAGCCGGTAGTCCCGGTCGAGGTGCGGGCGGGACTGGTCGTCCAGCTTGAGCTGGTCGGCCAACGAGCCGAGCAGGGCGAGCGGATCGGCCGGGCGGTACCCGGTGCCGAACACGACCGCGTCCGTCTCGAACTCGGTCAGCTCCCCGGTGGGCAGGTGCTCCACGACCAGCCGTACCGCGTCGCCTTCCTGCGACAGCGAGGCGAGCCGGCTGACGTTCATCATGACCAGCCGCGGCTGGGTGCCCCGCACCTGCTCCCGGTAGGACCGCGCGTACAGGTCCTGGATCAGTTCGAGGTCCACGACCGCGTAGTTGGTGTTGCGGTGGTAGTCGACCAGCCGGCGGCGGACGTGCTCGGGCGCCACGTAGTACTCGTCGACGGCGTCGGGGTCGAAGATCTGGTTCGCGAACGGGGAGTCGTCCGCCGGGCTGTACCCGTAGCGCCCGAACACGGCCCGTACCTCGGCCTCCGGGAACCTCCCGTGCAGGTGCGCCACCGCCTCGGCGGCGCTCTGCCCGGCACCGACGACGGTGAGGCTGCGCGGCGCGACGGACTCGAACTCCGGCAGCCGGTGCAGCAGTTCCGAGGTGTGCCAGACCCGGTCCGACCGTTCGATCCCGTCCGGCAGCCAGGGCTGCAGACCGGCGGCGATCACCACGTTCCGGGTGCGGTGCACCTCCTCGGCCCCGTCGCGGTGCACCACGACGTCGAGCAGGTCGACGGCCCCGTCCGGGCCGGGCACCGGACGGATGTCCACCACCTGCGCGCCGTAGCGCACCAGGTGACCGACCCGCTCGGCGCACCACGCGAGGTAGTCGTGGAACTCGGTGCGCAGCGGGAACAGTGACTTCTGGTTGATGAACGCGGCGAGCCGGCCCCGGTCCCGCAGGTAGCACAGGTAGCTGTGCGGGCTGGCCGGATTCCGCATGGTGACCAGGTCCTTGAGGAACGAGACCTGCATCGTCGCCTCGTCCAGCAGCATTCCGGTGTGCCAGCCGAAGGCCGGCTGCCGCTCCAGGAACAACGCGTCGCACCCGGCCGGCGCGCCCGCTTCGTCCAGCGCGAGCGCGACGGCCAGGTTCGACGGTCCGAATCCGACGCCGACCAGGTCGAGCACCGCTTCCGGCATGGTGGGGCTCCTCTGACGAAGTGGAGAACGGGTTGCGTCCCGGCATGTGCGATGCCCCCGTGGACAGTGGTGCAGCCGGGGCGGTACCGGATTCATCCTTTATCGGGCCCCCCGGCTCAAACAAGCAGCGCTGTCGGCGATGGCCCGATCGCGATCCGCTTTGGCCGGTTCGAAACCGACCCCGAGCGGCTTTGTCACCCTTGACTGCTTGCACGCAAAAAAGACTGACGAGGCGTCATATCGGTCCGGGGCCAATGCGGCGGCATGGCGCATACACTCCTTTTCCAACCCCCGCAACAGCGAATCCAGTAGACCCACCCCGCGGAGTCGGCCACCGTTCACCCCACCGACCGCCCACCGATACCGATTCCCACCCACGGATGCGTCCGCGAATTCCCGCCCTGCCCGCCCCGCGGGAATTTCATGACCATCCGTCAGATACGACCGAATCCGTCGCGACTGCGGCGCGCGCGGATCGACCGGAAGTACTCCGGCAGCGCCCGGGTGAGGAGCGCGTACGCCGGCCCGTACGGCGTGTGGGATCGCCCGGCACACTCCACACGACGTCCATCACGGACACACCGACGCAATCAACGCCGTCCGCGCCGAGGTCCTGACCGCCGCCTACCAACGCCGCCCCGGACCCGCCGACCTGCCGACCGCCGCCTGGATCAACCCACCCAGCCGCGACCAGCAAGAACTCTGACTCAAAGATTCTCGGACCGACCTACCTCCGAAATCTGGACAGCTACCGCCCTCTCCCGAGTTCGATCTTCGATACAGTTGACGTGGTTACTACCGGGCCTGGGGCAACGGAGCCGACCGGGCGCGGGACTGTCCATTCGACCACGGGGCAAGGAGACACGGATGGCTGCCCAGAATAGCGACCGCTTACACCCTCTGACCGACCAGCAGACGGATATCCCCGTCGCTCGGGACTCGACGGCGACGCGCCCGCGTCCGCGACGAGCGGAGGCTCCGACCACCCGCGCTTCTCAGGGGAGGGTGACAACCAATCGCGGCGGTGAACCGGCCGGCCAGATGTCTCCCTCCAGCGCCCTGACACCGCGCCAGCTCGAGGTTCTCGCCCTGCTGACCGACGGCATGACGAACCGCCACATAGCTCGGGCACTCGGTATCACCGAGAAGACCGTAAAGAACCACATGCAAGCGATCTTCGCCCGGCTCAACGTGTCCGATCGGACCCAGGCCGCGGTCTACGCGGTCCGGCACGACCGAGCAGCATGACGGCTGCTGCCCGGCCGTCACCGCGCCGGGCAGCAGTGGCACCATCGATCGTTCCCGGCGTCGCCGGTGGCCGCCAAAGGCTCGGACGGCCGACCCGCTCTCCACTGTCCGAGACGCCACGCGGTCGCTCTCACCGGACGGACGACCGGCACACGTTCTCACACCAGCCTCTGAGCGCTGCCGTGTTGATGTTCACGCAGGATCTCCACCAGCCGGCCCCCGCCTTCCCCGAACGGGTCGAGCACCAAAAGTCCCGTCTGGCCCTGTAGCTTCCCCACCTCCCGCCGGCAGTCCAGGCCGGAGAAACCGGCGCTGTCGACACTCACCGCTGCGACCTTGGCCGGCCTGACGAAAACGGTGAACTCCTCGACGCAGGCGCCCTCGTCGAGGAGTTCGTGGCAGACGGCCGCCGGGGCCCTGTCGACGTGGTCCGGATGGTTCAGCAGCCACCGCAGCGTGGCGCGTTCAGGCCGGTGTCAACGCCTCTGGTCGCGGCTTGGGTTCGGAGCCGGCTCGCTCCCGCCGCTCGGGTTGCCGGTCGCGAGTTGCCCCGGCAGCGCGGTGAGTCTTCCCTGCACCTCGATCACCGCCCAGCCTTCGCCGGTTCGGCCTGCAAACACCGGCCGAACCGGCGTTCGTGACCCGGCCCTCGCCGGCACCTCGGAATTCGGGTGCCTCGCTGCTGGAACTCACCGGGCCGGGTCTTGGTGCTCGCCCTCGACTCAACATTTGCAGAATAGATCTTGCCTCACACGATCATGACGGAGAGGGTCTAATCCCGGAGCCCCGTCCCAGGGCTCGGCCGCCGGCCCGTCGACGGCAAAAACCCTGCTCATGACCTGTCGGCGGGCGCCGAAACATAGCGACAGCGAGCGATGGGTCTTAAGTCCTATGTACGGCCGACTTGGCGATCTGACAACCTGCCCGTGGTTGCAATCCACCACCTAGGAGAGCTGCGGAGTCCCGTACAGCCCCCGGTGGTCGGGTTTTACATCCCACACTGATGCATTTGGTTCAGACACACGTCGGGGGCCGGGTGTGCGCCGCGCAGCCGGAGTGCGGCGATGCTGCCGCACGCACGGCCGAGGCGGTCGTCAGAACCGTCCAGAAACTACTGCGAAAGAAGGAGCAGTGACGATCGAACTGCAGCCGCCGGTGGACGACCCGATCGTCGTCGATGATTTGGAGCGCCTCTCGTTCCGGGTGGATCGCCGCGCCTACACCGACGACGACGTGGCCACGCGGGAGATGGCCAGGATCTTCGATCGCTGCTGGTTGTACGTCGGGCACGAATCGGAGGTGCCCGAGCCGGGCTCCTACGTGTCACGCGACGTCGGCGGGCGCCCGGTGATCATGTCGCGCGGCTCCGACGGGGTGATCCGGGTATTCGCCAACAGCTGCACTCACCGCGGGGCTCTGCTCTGCTCGCAGCCGGCCGGACAGGTCAAATCATTCCGGTGCCCTTATCACGACTGGACGTTCTCCAACAAGGGCGAACTGACCGGGGTTCCGCTTCCCGACGGGTACGGGCCGAGCTTCCGGAAGGCGGACTTCGGTCTGGCGACGCACCGCAGTGACAGCTACCGCGGTTTCGTCTTCGTCACCTTCGATCCGGAGCAGCCGCGCACCCTGGTCGAGTACCTGGCGGGAGCCACGGAGTACATCGATCTGGTCGCCGACCAGTCCGAGACCGGGATGGAGGTGATCCAAGGCGCGCAGCTCCACGGGGCTCAGGCCAACTGGAAGCTCATGATGGAGAACAGCGTCGACATCTACCACTTCCGAGCACTGCACAAGCGTTACGTCAGCTACATGCAGTCGCTCGGGTCGGTGCCACCACGACGACGCGGTGGCTTCGCCCGCGCCCTCGGCCTGGGCCATGGAGCCAACGAGCTGCCGCCGGCCGCGGCCCGCCCGCTCGCCCACTGGACGCCGATGTTCGATCCCGAGCTCCGGCCGCGGATGGAGGCGACCGCCGCACGTTTCGCCGACAAGTTCGGCGCCGAACGCGCCGAGCGGATCACCGGCATGAATCGCGCGCTGCTGATCTTCCCCAACCTGATGATCATCGACGCGATTGCGCTCACCATTCGCAAGATCGACCCGGTCGGTGCCAACCGGATGTCCATCACCTCGGTTGCGCTGGCCCCCAAGGACGAAGATCCGGAGATCCGGGAACTCCGCAAGAGTCACTACCTGACGTTCCTCGGTCCCGCCGGCTTCGCCACTCCCGACGACATCGAGATCGTCGAGTCGTGCCAGCGAGGTTATCTCGACCGCACGGTGCGCTACTCGGATCTGTCGCGCGGTATGGACAAGGAGATCCCCGAGACGACCGACGAGCTTCCTGCCCGAGAATTCTGGCGGCAGTGGGACCGGCTGATGCACGGCGACGACGGTCACTTCGAGGTCGCTCAGCAGGCCGAGTTGCAGGGGACGGAGAAGCGATGACCAGCGAAGTGATAGTCGACGAGGCAGCCCAGGTGAGGCTGTGGCACCGGGTCAGCCAGTTCCTGTTCCGTGAAGCTCGGATGCTCGACGAGTGGCGTCTGAACGAGTGGTACGACGAGATGCTGACCGATGACATCCGCTACGTGGTGCCGGCTACCGACGTCCACGGCGAGTCGGCCGACGCGCTCGGGCTCATCGATGACAACGCTGCCCGGCTTCGCCAGCGGATCGAGCAGCTCCTCAATGGCGAGGTGTGGTGCGAGGACCCTCGGTCGCGAACCAATCGCGTGATCAGCAACGTGGAAATCCTGGCTGATCAGGGCAGCTACCTCGAGGTGGCGGCGAATGTCGTCGTGTACCGCTTCGGGCACGGGCGCTCCGACGCCTACGTCGGAAAGTATCGGTTCGAACTCGTCCCCGAGGGCGAGTCGTTCCGGATCCGGCGACGTCTCGTGGTGCTCGACCACGAGACGTTGTACGAGCACGGCAAGATCAGCATCGTCCTGTAACGGGGCCGATGACAGCGGCCAGCCCCGGCGGCTTCCCAGCCGTCGCCGCCGCAGCCGAGCCGGGCCTCTCTCTCGAGGCAGGCCTACGTCCTCGGCGTCGACGGCGGCTGGGGCCCGGACTGGTCCTCGTCTTCGTGACGTCGTGACGTTACAACCATCCGCCCCAATATGGAGGAGTTGATCGATGAATCAGCCGTCTGCCCGGCACGAGCGGGGTGAAGCCATCTTCAAGGAGGTCTTCGGCCGCGAACCGCGCCCGGGTAATTACCCGGAATTCCTGCAGATCACCATCGACCACTTGTTCGGGGAGATCTGGGCCCGCCCGCAGCTGAGCCTCGAGGAGCGCGAACTGGTCGCACTGACCGCGGTCGCGCTGGCGCGGACCGATTGGGAGCTGCGGGGGCACATCGGTGCCTCCCTGAACCTCGGGATGTCGCGGGAGAAGATCGTCGAAGTGATCATTCAGCTCGCCTATTACGGCGGCTGGCCGGTCGCCAACAACGGACTGCGCGTCGCCCAGGAAGTTTTCGCCGAGCTGGACGCCGCCACCGGAAAGGACGCGGACCATGACCAGTGAAACGTCTCCTCTCGACCCGGCGGAGAAGGTCGACCTGTGGCGCCAGCGGTACTTCGAGGCCCAGGCGGCCGCGGAGGAGTTCGTCCTGGGAGAGCACGGCGAAGAAGGCCTGGCCGGATGGATCGAGGCGAACTCCCGTATCACCGCGGACCTGCTGCGAGCGCAACGGCCCGACGGGGTATCGGCTACCGATCACTTCATGACCCGGATGCAACGCCAGCTCTTGCTGTACGACTCGGCAGTGTCCACCGAGCCTCAGCCCTCGGGCACCGTTCTGCGTAACGCCGACTGCGGGATCCTCCGGTACCGCAAAAAGGCCGCCCGCGCCGGCGTCGTCCTGACGTTCAAGTCCCCGTGCGGGTACTGCCAGAAACTCCACACCGCCATCGCCAACCGCTATGTGGAGCCGGACGTCAAGGTCTCGTGCGAACAGACGGAAGACGGGTGCACCTGGCGCGCCGAATCCGCTCACGCTCCCGGGGAGGATGCGGCCGGGTCACCGCACGGCGGACAAGCTGCTGATTGAACCGACGGCAGTACAGTCCCCCGCCGGTCGGCCTAGAAGGGCGTTCGGCGATGCCATCAGCTCGGACATTTTGTCGCGACTTTGCCTGACCCCCGACCGAAACGTCTTCCAGCACTTCTCGTACTCGTCTATCGGAGTGATTAGGCATGCCTTTGTCGATGGTTGACAAAATAATCCGCCTGAACCTGATGTCTTTCCCGCGCCCCCTTAATGTGGCGCAGTTCTACCCGGCGCTTTCAACGTACAGCGTCGAGCAGCCCTTTTCGCTCGACGATTTCCGAGACGCGGTCGGTCACTTCTTCGACAAGAACCCGCTCTTTTCGAAGTGTCATTTGATCGAGCGAGAGTTCGAGAGTCCGGAAGAATTCCCGATCGGGTCCTTCCAGGGGATCGTGCTCGACGAGTACCCCAACTACTACGACGGATTCCTGTTGATGTCCGTCAGGTACAAGTCGAACCCCAACATCCAGGGGATCTTCACAGCCTTCCCCATGTCGATGCAGGACGGCTTCCGGTGCTTCCAATTCCACCAGGCGTTGATGAGCACCATGAAGGCGGGCGAAGACCGCTTCCGCATCGCGGAGGTGATAGCGGAGCTTCAACTGCAGACCGCTGACATGGACCAGTACCTCCCCGCGAGGAAGCCGTCCGTCGATGAGGGCGAAACGGTGCGCCTCATGCCCTGGACGGTTCGAGAGACCGTCGAGCCGGCCGTGAAGCTCGGTTCATTTCTCGACACGGTCAAGGCGGAGTTCCAGAGGAGGTCCAGCGAGAACCTTCTCGTGATGAAGAACGCCTCGTACGCCGCAGGCCTTCCCTTCGGAAACCATCTCGTGTTCCTGTTCGTTCCGCGCGAGGTGGTCGATCGGAGCAGTGGTAGTCAGATTCGCGACTACTACAAGGAGTTGGCGGTCGCCGCGGAGAAGAAGGTCGCGGAGTTGGAGACACCGGAGGACTTCGCACGAGCCGGCGCGGAAGTGTTTCCGTGGATAGGCACGCACCCCCGTCGATTCGGCGTCAACAACTACGGCGACGTCTCGCGGTTCGACGGGTCGGACTTCCTTCCGGACAAGGGAACCCTCGTGCAGTACCAGTGGCACATGCCGTACATGGTCTCGCGTGGAGCGGCCGAGGAAGGCTCGGGGATGTACATGACCATTACCATCAACGGTAAGGCGCTGCATTTCCTGACGCAGCGGCGGTAGGGAGAGATGAAGATCGTCACGTTGTCTTGCGCGTGGGGTTTCTCCCGTCGCTGACAGGCGCGTTGCTCGAGGCGGGGACGATCGTGCATGCGCGGACGATGCCGACTGAGCGTGCACCGGGATCGTTGTTCCCGTGGTACCTGCGCCTACGGAACAAGAACGTGGCTTCGGCGTGCGTCAGCCGGAACGATCACCAGACCTGGCCCGCACCGCGGCCCTCGGTCCATGTGTGGCCGTGGGCCGCCAACGCGGCATGAACCTCGACGGCAGCCGGGCGTGAGCGGATTCCGCGCGCCAGGGGCGTCCGTCGCCCGCCTGTTCGCACGACACCGTGACGTCCGGTTCGGTTCCACCCCGAATCGGTGCTCAGTCAGGACGGTCAAATACAACACAAGAAACAAGCAATAGCTTGAGTCTGGAGTAGCCGTGAAGATCCTCAAATCTTTTTACAGGGTATACCTTCGAAAGACGGAACTCGAAGCATGTAAAAAGTTCTACATGGCACTCCAAGGAGTGGACCGTCCGCACCACGAATTCTACTACGAGGAGTTCAGGCTCGATATCGTAGGGATCGGAAGTTTTCTCCTGCTCGCGGGAGACAAGGCTGACACTGAGCGGTTCGAGGCTACCAAGTTGACCTGTCTGGTGGATGACCTGGACGCCGTGCGCGCCTACTTCATCCAGACCGGGGTCAAGATCATCGACGACATCAAGGTGGTTCCTTCAGGACACAACTTGCGCGCCATGAGTCCGGACGGAACGATCGCCGAGTACGTCCGACACAGCGATGAATTCAAGCGCAAGATGGCTGGAAACGCCTACGACTGAGAATGCCGGATCGATCACGCTGATCCCCTCGAATCGGGTGATCAGCGCGCGGTACGATCGTTCCAATCGATCTAGCGCGATCTCCTACTCATCTGAGTAGTTGACCGACTTCGCCTTCCAGAACAGGCTGGGTGCCAGTGGGCCGTCGGCGGAATGTCTGCAAATTCGGAGCGACGAGCTTCCAATTCGGGGGATCAAACTCGTGACCACGCCTCTCACTCTCACACCGTTAGTTGAACCCGACTTCACTTCCGATCCGGAGCGCGAGGGCCAATGGCTTCGGACTCTGCCGGCCCAGCAGCAGCCGCGGTGGAAGGACCACGGTCTGGCTGAACGGCTCAGCAGCGAGCTCAGTGACTTGCCCGGCATGGTGACCTGGGACGAGGTACGCCATCTGCGGCTGCTCCTCGCCGAGGTCGCGGCCGGCGGACTACAGATCCTTCAGGCGGGCGACTGCGCCGAGGACCCCGCGGATTGCGTTCCCGAGGTGCTCCGCCGCAAGGCCGGCATGCTCGACGCGCTGGCCGGGGCGATGCAGGCCCGAACCGGGCTGTCCGTGGTGCGGGTGGGTCGGATCGCGGGTCAGTTCGCCAAGCCCCGCTCCGCCGACCTGGAGCGGCACGGAGAGCTGGAAATACCGGTGTTCCGCGGCCACTTGGTCAACGACCCGCAGCCCGATCCGCAGCTGCGCCAGCCGGATCCGGCGCGCCTGCTCACCGGCTACCGGGCCGCTCACGCCGGAACGGAATTCCTGCGCCGACTCGGCGGTGCCTGGGGTCTGCCGGCCGCGGCACCCGTGTGGACGAGTCACGAGGCCCTCGTGCTGGACTACGAGCTGCCGTTGCTGCGCCGTGGCCAGCAGGGCTTGCTGCTGTCCTCGACGCACTGGCCGTGGATCGGGGACCGCACCCGCCAGCTGGACGGTGCACACGTGCAGCTGCTGGCCCGGGTCCAGAATCCGGTTGCCTGCAAGGTCGGTCCGACGATGACACCCGCCGAGCTGACTCAGCTCTGTGCGGTCCTTGACCCGGCTCGTACGCCCGGCCGACTGACGCTCATCTCCCGGATGGGCGCGGATCGGGTCGCGGAGTGGCTGCCACCGTTGATGGCCGCTGTCCGCGACGCGGGGCATCCGGTCATCTGGCTGTGCGATCCGATGCACGGCAACACTCAGCGCGGCCCCCTGGGCCGCAAGACCCGCCTGCTGACCAGCGTCACGCGCGAAGTGGAGCTCTTCCAAGAGGTGGCCGCCGCAGAGCACGCGGTCGCAGGGGGGCTGCACCTGGAAGCCACGCCGGAGGACGTCCGTGAATGTGTGGCGGACGAGTCGTATCTCGATGACCTCCTCGACCCGCTGGGCTACACCACCCTGTGCGACCCGCGCCTCAACATCGACCAGGCCGTGGCAGTCGTGTCGGCCTGGCGTCCTTGAGCGACACGACCACCGTCCACGGAACGACGACCGGCCGCTGGACACTTTGCGTTCAAGGTCTGGTCGGTAACGGTGGAGACAGACCTGCTCCGGTGAAGTAGCCGTCGATCGGACGGGTGCGGTTCTGCACGCGTCCGAGGCGGCTCTTCACCGCGGCGGCGAGTTCGCCGGCGGTGCGGGCGGCGAGGTCTGCCAGGCTGCCTTTCATCGTCGACCAGACCTTTCATCGTCGACCAGACCTTCTCGACGGGTTGAGTTCGAGCGCGTAGGCGGGTAGCCGGAAGACCCGCAGCAGACAGCGGGCGGCGATCGCCGAGCGGATCGCGGGAGTCCTGCGCAGCGACAGGCGGCGGTCCCAGATCAGCGCGATCGGTGCCCGTAGCTGCTGGTGAGCGGCGTCGAGCAAGCAGAGCCCGGCCAACGCTGTCGGCCCTGCCGGCGACCTCTACGCCCTCGCCTGCGTGCTCCGCGAACCGCGCACCGGGAAACCGCCGTTCACCCCCGACGACAGCCGCTCCCACAGGTGGCACCTCGTCCAGGCCCCGTCCGCGCCCATCCGTACCCTGCGCCCGGACGTGCCGGCCGACATCGAGAATCTCCTGCCGCCGATGCTCACCAAGGAATCCGAGCAGCGGTGGTGCCGGCGGCGTCCTCGAAGGGGAGCTGAGCGGCTACGAGTCGGCGAAGTCCTTCGACCTCGAAGTGGCCGGCCCGCAACTCCTAGGGGAGTTGCGGGCCTTCACCCTGTCCGCCCGTCTGCGGGCCCGGCGCTCTCAGACCGCCTTGCGCGGCAGTCGCAGGCTCAGCAGCACCGTCAGCACGACCGTGCCCAGCTGGACGAGCAGCGTGATCAGCAGGGCGTCCCGCATGCCCGAGCCGGGCAGCAGCGCGAGGAAGAGCGAGCCGAGCGTCGCCACCCCGAGCGCCAGGGCCGACTGCTGGGTGGTGATCATGACGCCGCTGCCCACACCGGCCCGGTGCGCGGGCACGTCCGAGAGCACGATGCGGAAGAGCGTCGGCTGTTGCAGTGACGTGCCGAGTCCGGCGAGCGCGACCCCGGGGGCCAGCTCCACGATGCCGATTTCCGGCCAGTTCCGCCAGACCGCCCCCGCGATCAGCGCGACGCCCACCGCCTGGATCAGCCCGCCGGCCGACACGACCCGGCTGCCGAACCGTGCGGTCAGCCGCGGTCCCGCGAGGGAGCCGAAGAAGAACACCACCGCCATCGGCACCAGGGCGAGCCCCGCCTCGACGGGCCCCATCCGCAGCCCCTGCTGCAGCGCCACGGCGAACACGAACATAAAGCCGCTGAAGCCGAGTATGAGCGGCAGGAGCAGCGCGAGTCCCCTGCGCAGCGGTACCGATTGGAACAGGCTCGGCGGTACCAGCGGAGTCCGGCCCGTCCGGTCGGCACGCAGCTCGACCCGGCAGAAGGCGGCCACGGAGACCGGGAACAGCGCCAGCATGACCCAGGTCCACACCGGCCAGCCCGCCGCCCGGCCCTCGGTCAGCGGCAGCAGCAGGGTGATCAGGGAGGCGGCGAGCAGCAGCGTGCCCGGTACGTCGACCGACGCGGGCTGTGGGCTGCGGGTCTCCGGGACGGAGCGCGCCGCGAGGATCAGACCGAGCAGGGCGACCGGCACGTTCACCAGGAACACCGCACGCCAGCTCATGCCCTCGACGAGCACACCGCCGAGGATCTGCCCGACCACCATGGAGAGCCCGGTGGTGGCACCGTAAAGGCCCATCGCCCGTGCCTTGCGCGGACCTTGGGTGGTGGACTGGATGGTGGCGAGCACCTGCGGCAGCATCAGCGCGGCCGCGGCGCCCTGGGCGACCCGGGCCCCGACCAGCGTCCAGGCGTCGGGGGCCAGACCGCAGGCGAGCGAGGTGAGGCCGAAGGCGGCCATGCCGGTCAGGAAGAGCTTGCGGCGTCCGACCGTGTCGCCGAGGCGGCCGCCCAGGACGAGGAGTACGGCGTACGCGACGCCGTAGCCCGCGACGACGAGTTCGAGCAGGGCGGGGCCCGCCTGGAGATCCTGGTCGATGGCGTGCAGGGCGACGTTGACGATGAAGAAGTCGATGAGCGGCAGGGCGGCGCCGAGCAGCAGGGTGAACAGCCCGAGCGGGCTTAACTCGGGCGCTGCGGAGATGTGTTCACGCGGATGGAGAGGGGTAGTGGGAAGGGAGACGGGAGGACGGGGCGACGCAGTCGATTCACTCACGACGTCTACGATCCTCGCCTCCTGAGCCTGGTACCAGAGTGTCTTTGGAGTGCCCTTATCCTGGTATAAGAAGTACCTGGCAACGGGCTGAGGCATACGGCACCCTGGGAGTACGACGACGATGACGCACAGTCCGGTGAGCGTGTCCCAGGCCGCTGAGCGCAGCCCTCAAACCAGCGGGAACGGGCCGGGCGCCGAGGTCGAAGCGTCTGAACCCGCCGTCCGCAGGGCCGAGTTGGCGTCCTTCCTGCGAAGCCGTCGCGAGCGCATCACCCCGGAGCAGGTGGGCCTGCCGCCGGGCCGCAGGCGCCGCACACCGGGGTTGCGCCGCGAGGAGGTCGCCCAGCTCGCCGTGGTCGGGGTCACCTGGTACACCTGGCTCGAGCAGGCCCGTGACATCCAGGTGTCCGGACAGGTCGCCGACTCGATCGCCAGGGCGCTGCTCCTGGACCCGGCCGAGCGCACCCATCTGTTCGCGCTCGCCGGTGTGGCCGATCCGCACGCCGACTCGCAGTGTCCGGCGCTTTCGCCCGCGATCGAGACGATGCTGCGCCAGCTCGAGCCCTATCCGGCCGCGGTGATCAACAGCCGCCTCGACGTGCTGGCGTACAACCGCACGTACGGCAGGCTCGTCATCGACCTCGACCAAGTCCCGGTGGAGGACCGCAACTTCCTGGTGCTCAGCTTCCTCTACCCGGCCTGGCGCAAGGGCGTCGTCGACCAGGAGACGGTGACCAAGGTGGTGGCGAAGTACCGCGCGTCGATGGTCGAGCACATGACCGACCCGCTGTGGAAGGGCCTGGTGGCGCGGCTGCAGCGGGAGTCGCCGGAGTTCTGCGAGGTGTGGGGCCGGCACGAGGTGCTGCAGCCGGACCAGCCCACCACCAGGTTCCTCACCACCGACCTGGGCCTGATGACCTTCGACTACACCCGGCTGTGGCTGGGCCCGCGCAGCGGACCGCAGCTGGTGACGTACACACCGTCGGACGAGGCCACCCGGGAGCGGATGACCACGCTGTACGAGCGAGTGCGCGGCGAGGACTGAGGCCGCGCCGCCGGCCGCGGGCGTCGGCTACCGGCCGGCCGGGGCGTCGCGGGTGGTCTCCGGAACCGGCCGACCGGGTCCGCAACCGCAAGCGCCGGGGTGCGAGCGGCGGGGTGCGATCGGTGGACGTCCGGCCGGCTTCGGCCGTGAGGACTACAGGGCCCGCGATGGCTACGAGACCGTCCGCCGCGACGCGAGCCGCCGCGAACACGACGTCGTCGCCGAGACCGGCATCGCAACCATCGCTCGCGGCCTCATCCTCTGGTCGGCCGCCCGAAGCTTTCCAGGTCGGCCGACCAGCCGTACATTCGATGCCTTCCGAAGCACGCCCTGACGGCTCGTCAGGTGACTCGCCAGGGGGTCAGCATGACATCGACCGAACGTGGCTACAGATGACGACGGGTGCATATCGGCCTGCACCCGCCATGGATGAGTCGACCCGGGGAAACGCCGGTTCCACGGGGACCCGGTGATGTGAGGAGCGAGCCGTGTTCTACTACCTGCTCAAGTACGTGCTGCTGGGTCCCCTGCTCAGACTGGTCTTCCGTCCCCGGATCGAAGGTCTGGAGCACGTGCCCGCCTCGGGTCCGGCGATCGTCGCCGGCAACCACCTGTCCTTCTCCGACCACTTCCTGATGCCGGCGATCCTGAAGCGCCGCATCACCTTCCTCGCCAAGGCGGAGTACTTCACCGGCCCCGGGCTGAAGGGCCGGCTCACCGCCTTCTTCTTCCGCAGCGCCGGGCAGATCCCGGTGGACCGCTCCGGCAAGGAGGCCGGGCGGACGGCGATCCGTGAGGGCCTCGGGGTGCTGGGCAAGGGAGAGTTGCTCGGCATCTACCCGGAGGGCACGCGCTCGCACGACGGCCGGCTGTACAAGGGCAAGGTCGGGGTGGCCGTGATGGCGCTGACGGCGGGGGTCCCGGTGGTGCCCTGCGCGATGATCGGCACGTTCGAGGCGCAGCCGCCCGGCAAGGTCGTGCCCCGGATCCACCCGGTGACCATCCGCTTCGGCGAGCCCCTCGACTTCTCCCGCTACGCCGGCATGGAGCACGAGAAGGCCGTGCTGCGGGCGGTCACCGACGAGATCATCTACGCCATCCTGAGGCTGTCCGGGCAGGAGTACGTCGACGAGTACGCGGCCGTCGTCAAGGAACGGCAGGCGGCGGAGCAGCGCGCGCGTCAGCGCAGGTTCCCGCGCGCGCCGCTCGTCTGATCTCTGCCGTCGGCAGAAGGACCGCGCCCCCGGCGGCCCGTGTACCTAGGCTCGCCGCATGAAGAGGGCTGTGGTGATCGGGGCGAGCGGGCAGATCGGCCGCCCTGCGGTGGAGGCGCTGGCACGGGACGGCTGGGCGGTGACGGCCGCCTCGCGCGGCGGCGGCCGGGACGCGGCGTGGGGCGAGGGCGTGCGCACGGTGCGGCTGGACCGGGCCGACGACGCGGCCCTGGCCCGGGTGGTGGGCGACGGCTGCGACCTGCTGGTCGACGTTGTCGCGTACGACGCCGGGCACGCACGGCAGTTGACGGGGCTCGCGGACCGGATCGGGTCGGCGGTGGTGATCTCCAGCGTGTCCGTGTACGAGGACGGCGCGGGCCGGGGCTTCGACACCCAGGGCGAGCCGGACGGTTTCCCGGTCTACCCGGTGCCGGTCCCCGAGACCCAGCCGACGGTCGCGCCGGGTGGGGCGACCTCCGCCACCCGCAAGGCCGCGCTGGAGCGCGAACTGCTCGACTCCGGCTCCGGGCTGCCGGTCACGGTGCTGCGAGCGGGGGCGGTGCACGGGCCGTACACCCCGCTGCCGCGCGAACTGTACTTCGTCAAGCGGAATCTGGACGGGCGGGAGCGGCGGGTGCTGGCGTTCCGGGGGGAGAGCCGGTTCCATCCGTCGAGTGCCCGGAACATCGCCGAGCTGGTGCGGCTGGCGGCGGCCCGGCCGGGCACGCGGGTGCTCAACGCCTGTGACGGGCAGACCCCCACGGCCGCCGGCATCGGTGCGGCCGTCGACGCCGTGATGGGGGCACGGACCCGGACGGCGTACCTCGACGGGCCGCCGGCCGGCTCCGTGGGCCGGACGCCGTGGTCGGTGCCGCTGCCGGTGGTGTTCGACATGTCCGCCGCCGAGCGGGAGCTGGGCTACCGGCCGGTGGTGTCGTACGACGAGAGTCTGTCCGCGACGGTGGAGTGGCTCACCGGTGTGCTGCGCGGGCGCGACTGGCGGGCCTGTTTCCCGCTGCTCGCCCAGGCGTACCCGGACCTGTTCGACTACGCGGCGGAGGACGCCTGGCACACGGTATAGCGAAGGGGCGGCCGGGGGAACCGGCCGCCCCTCGTCACCGTACCGGTGCGGTCACGGCTTGGGCGTGGCGTGCGGGGTGCAGGTCACGTCCTTGCGGTCCAGCGTGCCGTCGAGCAGGTAGGCGTCGACGCGCTGGTTGATGCACGGGTTGACCAGGCCGGTCACCCCGTGGGAACCCGCGTTCTTCTCGGTGATCAGGCGGGAGCCGTGGAAGCGGTGGTGCAGTTCGACGGCGCCCTCGTAGGGGGTGGCGGCGTCACGGGTGGACTGCACGATCAGCACCGGCGGCAGGCCCTTGTGGGTCTTCACGTCCAGCGGGGTGTGCTGCTTGGCGGGCCAGGTGGCGCACGGCAGGTTCATCCAGGCGTTCGCCCAGGTCATGAACGGGTAGTCCTTGTTGAGCCGGGTGTTGTCCCGGTCCCACTTCTGCCAGCTGGTGGGCCACTTGGCGTCGGCGCACTCGACGGCCGTGTAGACGGCGTTGGAGTTCTCCGAGGCGATGTTGCCCGCGGTGTCGGACAGGTCCGGCGCCGCCGCGTCGACCAGCGCCTGGGTGTCGCCGGCCTCGTACTTGCTGAACACCGTCGCGACCGGCACCCACGAGGAGTCGTAGTACGGGGCGCTCTGGAAGAAGGCGATCAGCTCGGCCGGGCCGACGACTCCGCCGATGGGCTGCTTCTTCGCCGTGGCGCGCAGCTGGAGCCACTTGGCCTGGACGGCGGCGCGGGTGGTGCCGAGGTGGAAGGCGGCGTCGTTGGCGGCGACCCAGTCCTCCCAGTCCTTCCAGCGGCCCTCGAACGCGACGTCCTGGTTCAGGTTGGCCTGGTACCAGATGTTGTCGCGCGCCGGGTTGACCACGCTGTCGACGACCATGCGGCGCAGGTGGCCCGGGAAGAGGGTGCCGTAGACGGCGCCCAGGTAGGTGCCGTAGGAGACGCCGAGGTAGTTCAGCTTCTTCTCGCCGAGCGCGGCGCGGATGACGTCCAGGTCACGGGCGGTGTTCGGCGTCGTCATGTACGGCAGCATGGCGCCGCTGTGCTCGCCGCAGCCGTCCGCGTACTCGTGGGCCAGCTTGCGCTGCGCCCTCTTGTCCGCCTCGCTGTCCGGCACCGGGTCCGCCTTCGGCGCCTTGACGAACTCCTGCGGGTCGATGCAGGAGATCGGCGCCGAGTGCCCGACGCCGCGCGGGTCGAAGCCCACGAAGTCGTACGCCTTGGCGACATTGGCCCAGACGGGGTTCTTGCTGGTGACCCGGGCCGGGAAGCGCATGCCCGAGCCGCCGGGACCGCCCGGGTTGTAGACGAGCGCGCCCTGGCGCTCCTTCTTGGTGCCGGTGTTGCCGATCCGGTCCACGGCGAGCTTGATCTGCTTGCCGTACGGGTGGGCGTAGTCGAGCGGCACGCTCACCCAGCCGCACTGGATGGGCTTGGCCAGCCCCCAGTCGGCCGGGCAGTCCTGCCAGTGGATACCGGCCTTGGCGGCCCGGGCGGCGGCGATCGCGGCGCCCTTGGCCTCCGGGTCCGGGCCGGGCCGGGACGCGGCGCCGGCCATGGGTGCCGACACCGCCCCGGCTATCAGCGTCGCGGTGACGAGTATTCCGGCCGAACCGACCGCCAACAGGCGGCTCTTCGGTCTGTTCTCCCTCAAGTGAGCCCCTCCCCGAACCTTGCTGCGAACGAATCTTGCTGCGAGTGTCAGACGGGGATCCTCGCGGCTGTCAGCCCGCTGAGAACAGGGGTAGCCATACTAACTTTACCAATCCGATAACCGGACCGCCATGTCCCGCTGAGCGGAGCGCCGCCGCTCCCCGGGCAGTGGCCCCCGGGCGCCTCAGACCAGCCTGGTCAGCGCCTCGTCCAGCAGCCGCCGCAGCCGCAGCGCGTCCGGGGCGACCGCGCTGACGAGGGCGGCCGGCCCGGCCAGCGGCACCAGTGCGGCGCACTCGCCCAGCGCCCGCGCCTCGACCGGACGCTCACCGAACTCGGGCCGGACGACGACCAGCTGACCCACGGCGCGATACCCCGCCAGCACGGCCGGCCCGTCCCAGCCGCCGGGTGCGCCGAGCCCGCAGGCCAGTTCCTGGTCCAGTACGGTGCGTCCCGCGGCCCGCACGGTCAGCCGGCTGGTGAGCCGCCCGGGCCGTTCCCCGACGCGGCCGAGCACCTGCTCCTCGCGCAGCACGAGCCGGGCACCGGCGCCGGCCTCGACCCGGGTCGTGACATACAGGTCGCTGCCCTCGGCGGAGATCAACTGCTCGGGCAGCCAGTGCAGTTCGGCGCCGTCGGCGACGTCGAGCCGTACGTCGTACCGGGCTTCGCCGCCGGCCTGGCCCGGCAGGGCGATGGTGGCGGCGGCCGACCCGACGTGCAGCCGGGCGCCCTCCTCCACCCGGACGTCCACGGTGAGGCGGTCGCCGCCGAGCGGGCCGCTCATCGCCCCGACGAGCACGACCTTCGCCTCGGATCCGCTGGACCGGGTGCGGCGCGGTGCCAGCGGCACTTCGCCGTCCAGGACGGGCAGGGCCGTACCGCCGCGCCCGTCGGCGCGGGCGACGATCCGGGCCTGCGCCCGGACCCCGGTGACGGTCACGCCGTCCACGCGGCGAGCTGTCCGCGCACCCACGCGGCCACGTCGGCGACGCCTGCGCCGCCGCGCAGCGACTGGAACACGACCGGGAGTTCCGCCCGCTGCGCCTTGGCGTCGGCGGACATCCGGGTGAGGTCGGAGCCGACGTACGGGGCGAGGTCGGTCTTGTTGACGACGAGCAGGTCGGCGGTGGTGACGCCGGGCCCGCCCTTGCGCGGGATGTCGTCGCCGCCGGCGACGTCGATCACGAAGATCTGCGCGTCCACGAGACCCTTGGAGAAGGTGGCGGTGAGGTTGTCGCCGCCGGACTCGACGAGGATCAGGTCCAGCGGGCCGACGGCGTCCTCCAGATCCTCCACAGCCTCGAGGTTGGCGGAGATGTCGTCGCGGATCGCGGTGTGCGGGCAGGCGCCCGTCTCGACGGCGCTGATCCGCTCGGGCGGCAGCACGGCCTCCCGGAGCAGGAACTCGGCGTCCTCGCGGGTGTAGATGTCGTTGGTGACGACCGCGAGGGACAGTTCGTCGCGCAGCGCCCGGCAGAGGGCGGCGACGGTGGCGGTCTTGCCGGACCCGACGGGACCGCCGAGCCCGACGCGCAGGGCCCGCCGGGTTCCGTCGGGACGGCGGGCGTCGGCGCTGAGGGCGGCGGGGCCGGGGTGGGTGTGGTCGAGGTGCATGCGGCGGCTCCAGTTTTCGGCCGGTCCGGCCCTGTGGCCCGTCCGGCGGGTGCGGACGCAGCCGTTCGGGCCGTTTCGGGGGTCGGGGGCCGAGCCCCCGGGGTCGGGAAGGCAAGCGAAGGGAAAGGGAAGCGAAGGAAAAGGGAAGGAAAGGAGCGGCGGCGGAACCCGCTAGGACGCGAACAGCCGGACGGGCCAGGCCGCGTGCCACTCCGCACCGACCTCCAGCAGGGGTCCGGACGCCGCCGGCAGCGCGTCGACGCCCTCGGCGCGCGCTCTGCGTGCCGCCGCCACGGCGCGGTCCGCCACGCGGTCCAGCTCGGGTGCCAGCCGGGCCAGCGCCGCCGTGGCGTGGAACGGGTCGAGGCTCAACAGCCGCACGGTGGCCGTCGCCGGCCCGCTCACGCTTTCGTACACCGCGCAGTGGGCCGCGTCCTCGGGCCCGAGCCCGGCCGCCCGGGCGGCGAGGCCGAGCACGACCGGCTGATGCGCCCCTTTGGGGAACTCCCGTGCCACCGCGTCGAGTTCGAGGGAAGGCCAGGTCGCCCGGGCGGCCCGCAGCAGTTGCCGGCCCAGGCGCCGCGCGGCGGTCCGCAGGGCCGGGGACGGCGTCCGGGCGTCGGCTGCCGCGTCCAGCTCGCCCGGATCGGCGCCGAGGGCGGCCGCCGCCGCGAGCGCCCCCGCGACCAGCCCGGCGGTGTGCAGCCGGCCCCGGCAGAACTCCTCCAGGCTCGCGGCGTCGGTGATACGGCCCGCCTTGACGGCGGCCTCGGCCCCGCCGGAGTGCGCGTGCCCGCCGGCGGGGAAGCGGCCGTCGGCCAGGACGAGCAGTGCCGCTCGTGTCATCATGCCGCCCCTCAGAAGAGGAAGTAGCGCTGGGCCATGGGCAGTTCGACGGCGGGGGTGGCCTCGACCAGCTCGCCGTCGATGTGCACGGCGAAGCTGTCGGGGTCGATCCGGACGTCGGGCCGGGCGTCGTTCTCCCGCATGTCGGCCTTGGTGACCGCGCGTGTGGACTCGATCGCCACGAACCGCTTGCCGAGCCCCAGCCGCTCCGGCAGCCCGTCCTCGATCGCCGGACGGCTCACGAAGTTGACCGAGTTGGCGGCCGGGGCGCGGCCGATCGCGCCGTACATCGGGCGCGGCAGGATCGGCTGCGGGGTGGGGATGGAGGCGTTGGCGTCGCCCATCTGCGCGTAGGCGATCTGTCCGCCCTTGATCACGAGGAGCGGCTTGACGCCGAAGAAGGCGGGCTCCCACAGCACCAGGTCGGCGAGCTTGCCGGTCTCGACGGAGCCGATCTCGGCGGCGAGGCCCTGGGCGAGTGCCGGGTTGATCGTGTACTTGGCGACGTACCGCCGTACCCGGTGGTTGTCGGCGCGGCCGTCGCCGGGCAGCGCGCCCCGCCGGCGCTTCATGACGTGGGCGGTCTGCCAGGTGCGCAGGACCACCTCGCCGACACGGCCCATGGCCTGGGAGTCGGAGGAGATGATCGAGATCGCGCCCAGGTCGTGGAGGACGTCCTCCGCGCCGATGGTGGACGGCCGGATCCGGGATTCGGCGAACGCCAGGTCCTCGGGGACGGCCGGGTTGAGGTGGTGGCACACCATCAGCATGTCGAGGTGTTCCTCGGCGGTGTTGACGGTGAAGGGCCGGGTCGGATTGGTGGAGCTGGGCAGGATGTTGGCCTGCGAGACCACGGTCATGATGTCGGGTGCGTGGCCGCCGCCGGCGCCCTCGGTGTGGTACGAGTGGATGCCCCGGCCCGCGACGGCCGCGAGGGTGTCGCCGACGAAGCCCGCCTCGTTCAGGGTGTCGGTGTGGATCGCGACCTGGACACCGGTCCGGTCGGCGACGGTGAGCGCGGCGTCGATCACTGCGGGCGTGGAGCCCCAGTCCTCGTGCAGCTTCAGGCCGACGGCACCGCCGCGGATCTGGGAGAGCATCGCCTCGTGGCTGACGGTGTTTCCCTTGCCGAGGAGGCCGACGTTGACCGGGTGGGCCTCCATCGCCTCCAGCATCCGGGCGAGGTGCCAGGGGCCGGGGGTGACGGTGGTGGCCTTGGAGCCCTCGGCGGGGCCGGTGCCGCCGCCGACCAGGGTGGTGATGCCCGAGGCCAGCGCCTCGTCGGCGACCTGGGGGCAGATGAAGTGGACGTGGGCGTCGATGGCGCCGGCGGTCAGGATGCGCCCGTTGCCGGCGATGATCTCCGTCTCGGGGCCGATGACCAGGCCGGGGTGGACACCGTCCATGGTGTCGGGGTTGCCGGCCTTGCCGAGGGCGGTGATCCGGCCGTCGCGGATGCCCACGTCGGCCTTGACGATGCCCCAGTGGTCGACGACGACGGCACCGGTGATCACGGTGTCGGGCGTGCCGTCGGCCCGGGTGGCGCGGGACTGGCCCATGGACTCGCGCAGGACCTTGCCGCCGCCGAAGACGGCCTCGTCCCCGGAGGCGCCGGGGCCGCCGGAGCGGTCCTCCTCGATCTCGATCAGCAGGTCGGTGTCGGCGAGCCGGATGCGGTCACCGGTGGTCGGGCCGAACAGGTCGGCATAGGCGGCGCGGGAGATCTCAGGCATCGAGGGCACCTCCGGTCTCGCCGCGCAGGCCGGGCACGATGCGGGCGCCGGCCAGTGGCACGAGTTCGATCTCCACGGGGATGCCGGGCTCGAAGCGGACGGCCGTGCCGGCGGCGATGTTCAGCCGTCTGCCGCGGGCGGCGGCGCGGTCGAACTCCAGACCGGGGTTGGCCTCGGCGAAGTGGTAGTGGGAGCCGACCTGGACGGGGCGGTCGGCGGCGTTGAGAACGACCAGTCGGGTGACCTCGCGCCCGGCGTTGAAGTTGACGGGGTCGTCCGCGAACAGGATCTCTCCGGGAATCATCGCGGGCCCTCAGATGATCGGCTCGTGGACGGTGACGAGCTTGGTGCCGTCGGGGAAGGTCGCCTCGACCTGGACGTCGTGGATCATCTCGGCGATCCCGTCCATGACGTCGTCCCTGGTGAGGATCTTGCGGCCGGAGGACATCAGCTCGGCGACCGTACGGCCGTCCCGCGCGCCTTCCAGGATGTGCGACGTGATGAGGGCGATCGCTTCCGGGTGGTTGAGTCTGAGGCCGCGGGCCCGGCGCTTCTCGGCGACGTCGGCCGCCACGTGGATCAGCAGCCGTTCTTGTTCGTGCGGGGTCAGTTGCACGTCCCACCTCACATTTCTTGCTCCGGACCGTGCGGGGTCCGGTTGCCGCAGCCACCGCGACGGGGATAGGTGTAACACACAGACAAATCCCCGAATCGTCGTCAATCCGGGCAGAAAAACCCCTGGTGGCGTGGATCGGCAGGCTAGAACGCCGGAGTTTCAACGACGTTAACCAGACCTTGGAACGCGTATGACCGCCGGATGGGCTCCCGCAGAGACGGGCGGACCGCCCGGGAAACACCGGACCACCGGCGCCCGGCGGCCAGGGAGGTACCGAGGGCTCAGGAGGTGCCCGGCCGCCGGTGCTCGGCGGCGAGGCCGAATCGCTGCTGTCCGTGCGCCGCGGATCCGGCCTCGTGGACCCCGGACACCGTGCTGACGATCTGCTCCTCGGTCTGTGCGTCGACCGCGTCGAGCGCGTCGAGCCGCTCCAGGTCGGCGGCCGAGACCAGCGCGACCAACGGCTTGCCGTGCCGGGTCACGACGACGCGCTCACCGCCGTAGACCACCCGGTTGATCAGGTCGGCGAGTTCAGCCCTGGCTTGCGTCACCGGAATTTCGTAGGCCATACCCCCATCATAACGTCACGTACGTCCTGTACATTTTTTACAGAAGCCGAGCCCATCGGGGCCCGTCGTGAGGAGGCGCATGTCCATGACCCGCCCGTCCGCCCGCCACGTCCTGCCCGAGTTCACCGAGCGCACCGGCTCCGCCCTGCGCACGCTCGATCCGTACGCGAAGCTCTTCGAGGACCGGATCGTCTTCCTCGGGACGCCGGTCGACAACGCGGCCGCGAGCGATGTGACCGCCCAGCTCATGTACCTCGAACACACGGCGCCGGACCGGGACATCACGCTGTACATCAACTCGCCGGGCGGCTCCTTCGACGCCGTGGCCGCCGTCTACGACACAATGCGGTACGTCGGTTGCGACGTGGCGACCTACTGCCTCGGCCAGGCCGCCGCCTCTGCCGCCCTCCTGCTCGCGGCCGGTGCCCCCGGCAAACGGTTCATGCTGCCCGGCGCCCGGGTCCTGATCGAACAGCCGGCGCTGCCGGAGCCGGTGCGCGGCCGGCCCAGCGACCTCCTCATCCAGGCCGAGGAGTTGCAGCGGATCCGAACGACGATGGAGGAGATGCTCGTCCGGCACACGGGGCGCACGGCCGGACAGGTCCACAAGGATCTGGAACGTGACCTCGTGCTGGACGCCCCCGGGGCGCTCGCCTACGGCCTGGTGGACGGCGTCGTGCCGAGCCGCCGGGACATGGCCGGCGCACCGGACGCGAGGTGAGCCGCCCATGCTGCCGGAACTGCCACCGCTGCCCGCCCTGACCCGCGCCGAGGGCGAGCTGATCGACCGTTACCTGGAGACGATCGACCTGCTGGGCCGTATCAATCCCGGCAGGCAACGGGACACCTACGGCGGCCTGCGCGCGGCCCAGGCGCTGGTGCGCAAGGCCGCAGAGCTGCGGGACGCGCTCGCGCTGATGCACCGCCGGGGCGAGACGGAGCTGCACGGGGACACGCTGGCACGGGCGCTGCGGGTGCTGGACGGTGAACGCCGGGCCGCTCGCGTCGCGCTCCCGCCGGACGGCGTCGGCTGAGGCGGACGCCCGTCCGGCCCCTGGGACCCGCGCGTCGACACCGGCCGCTCGGACCGGACTTCAAACGGCCCGAACGACGTACCGCCGACCGGTGTACATCCAGATCGTTTTCCGGAACTCCCGAGTTGCGCAACGCGCGGGTTCATGTGTCGCCGGGAAAGCGCTTTTCCCCAGGTCCGGGGCTACGCCCGGGATCTGACGGCGACTCGAACGGAGCACTGTCCACCCGAACGGATGAGTGGTGAGTAACGCCACAAACACCCGGTTCCGTTGGGATTTTCGGACAGTCGTGAGTCAAGATCCCTGTCTGACGACAAGCCCCCGCCACCGCGGCGGGGCGGTCCGGGCGGACGCCGAGTCCTGCCGCCGCCCGGATGACCGGTCGACAGGAGTGGATCGGCAGGAGTGGAGGACCCAAGCAAGACGGGTCGCCGGAACGGATGTCCGTGTGTTCGACACAGACGGACGGATGCTCCGAGCAGCCCTTGGGGTGAAGCCGCGGCAACGCGGCCGGGCAACTTCGCCAGCCCGAATCCGACAGGTCATCCTTCACAGGCGGCTGACGAAGGGTTGCGCATGACTGCGCTCAATCGTGTCCCGTCGCTGATGGCCCGGGCCGGCACGGCCTCGGCCCTCACCCTCGCCGCCGTGGGCGGCTCGATCGCGGTGCCCGGTCTCGCCACCGACGCCTCCGCCGCGACCATCGCGACGAAAGCACTCAAGATCGCGGCTTCCAAGAAGGGCGCCCCGTACGCCTGGGGCGCCAGCGGACCGCGCAGGTTCGACTGCTCGGGGCTGACGCTCTACTCGTTCAAGAAGGCGGGGAAGAAGCTCCCGCGTACCGCCGCCCAGCAGTACAACAAGTCGCACCACATCTCCGCCCGCAGCCGCAAGGCCGGCGACCTGGTCTTCTTCCATTCGGGCTCCTACGTCTACCACGTCGGCATCTACGCCGGTCACGGGAAGATCTGGCACGCCCCGAAGACCGGAGACGTGGTGAAGCTCCAGAAGATCTGGACGAAGAGCGTCTGGTACGGCCGGATCAGCTGACCCGCGGTCAGGCCGGGAGCGGCTCCAGCAGCAGGGCCGCTCCGAGTGCCGTCGGCGCCACCCCGGTGCCCGCCTGGAGCCCACGGGCGGCCCGGGGCCGTCGCGCGCCCGCTCGGCGCGAGCGAGAGCCCGAGCGGGGCCCGAGCGGGGGCCTTGGCCGGCGTACGGACCGGGCTCCGGCCTCCGGGGGCTCCGGGGCTCCGCCAGGGCCCTCTCGTGCGGCCCGATGCCCGGGATCCGGCTCCGGTGGGGTCACGGCTCCTGCGGCAGGCCCGCCGGGACGGGTGCGGCCGGGACCGCCCAGGGAAGCTCGATGGAGACCGTCTTGCCGCCCTCACGGGTGGGGCGGACGCGGAGCCTGCCCCCGCACTCCGCGGTGAGACAGCGGATGATGACCATGCCGCGGCCGTTGTCCTGCTGGACCGCGGCGGGCAGTCTCTTCGGAAAGCGGGGATGGCTGTCCGTGACGCCGATGCGAAGGTGTTCGTCATGGTGCAGCGCGATGTCGACCGTGAAGGTGGGTGACTGGCCGAAGGTGTGCTGTACGGCGTTGGTGGCGAGTTCGGAGACGATGAGTCGCACGGTGTCGGCCACTTCGGTGTCCGACGGCAGGCCCCACTCCGCCAGGGTACCCACGACGTAGGAACGGGCGGCGGAGACCGAGGCGGGATCGCTCGGCAGAGTGACGGATGCTTCCAGGTGGTCTGCCATGGCGACGTCGTCCCTTTCCCACGGGACCGCGGTCCGACAGACGGCGGAGGGTTCGAGTACGGTCCCGGACTGGTGCTTGCCCGTCAGACTGCCATCACCGGGACGGTCACGGGGGGCATCCACCAAGATATGCATATATCTGTCGCTCGAAGCGGTGAACTCTGCGACGCGAGACCGTATTTGGGCGGCCCGGAAGGAGTAAGGAGGAGCCCATGCAGAACGGTCCGGCAGTACGCCGCCGCAAACTGGGCGCCGAACTGCGTACGCTGCGTACCGGCGCCGGGCTCACGAGCGGTGAGGCGGCTCGGCTGGTCGGCTGGCACCAGTCGAAGGTGAGCCGCATCGAGACCGGCTCAAGCGGTGTGAAACCGGCCGATCTGCGGTTACTGCTCGACGCCTACGGGGTGCGGGACGGGCATCTGCGCGAGTTGCTGCTGATGCTGGCGGGGGCGGAGGACGCCGGCGGCCGGCACCGCTGGTGGCACGCCTACCGCGGGGTGCTCCCGCCCACCTACCGCGATTTCATCAGTCTGGAGTCGCAGGCGAGCGCGATGCGCACCCTGGAGACCACGGTCGTACCCGGCCTGCTCCAGACCCCCGAGTACGCCCGCGCGGTGACCCGGGCGGCCGTGAAGGACCTGGACGAGGACGGCCTGGACACACTGGTGGAGGTGCGTTTGGCCAGGCAGGACGTACTGCGTTCGGACCCGCCGCTGGTGCTGAGCGCCGTGCTGGACGAGGCGGTGCTGCGCCGCGAGGTCGGCGGTCCGGGGGTGATGGCCCGGCAGCTGGAGCGGCTGATGGAGGCCGCCCGCCTGCCCCAGGTGCGGCTCCAGGTGCTGCCGTACGCGGCGGGAGCCCATATCGGCCTCACCGGGCCTTTCGTTATCTTCTCATTTCCGAGCACTTCTGATCTGGATGTGGTTGTTCTCGACCAGTTGACGAGTAGCCTCTACCTGGAACGGAAAGAAGACCTGATGGCCTACTCCGAGGCCTTCAGCACCCTTCAGTTCCACGCCCTTTCCCCCGAGGACTCGTTGGACTACATCGCCGGGATAGGTGACGGCGCGTAAGGAGGCACCATGTCAGCTCTGCCTCGGAACGTCCCTGCCAGTACCGACCTGCACGACGTGCGCTGGCTGCGCAGCAGCTACAGCACGGGAGCCAACAACTGCGTGGAGACGGCCCGGCCGCGCTCCGGCCCCGTGGCCGGACTGCTCGCCGTGCGCGACTCGAAGAACCCCGCCGGACCCGCGCTGCTCTTCTCAACCGCCAGCTGGGCGGGCTTCATCACCACACTCTGATCAGAATCGATCATTTTTCATTCACACTCGTGCGACACACGGCCGTGTCACGCCGACTCATGGTCGCGTTTCGCCGATGACTCGTACAGCGCGTTCGATCTCGGCCCCGGAGAGGTCCGCGCGGGCGGTCAGCCTCAGCCGTGAGATGCCGTCGGGCACGGAGGGAGGTCGGAAGCAGCCCACGGCCAGGCCCGCGGTCCGGCAGTCGGCCGCCCAGCGCACCGCCTGCTCCGGGGAGGGAGCCCGCACGGAGACCACCGCGGCGTCCGGACGTACCGCCTCCAGACCCGCGGCGGTCAGCCGTGCGTGCAGTTCCGCGGCCACCTCGCGGGCCCGCGCGGCCCGTTCGGGCTCGCGCCCGAGCAGCCGCAGCGCCGCCAGCGCGGCACCGGCCGCCGCCGGCGCCAGCCCCGTGTCGAAGATGAACGTCCGGGCCGCGTTGACCAGGTGGTCGATCACCCGGGCCGGGCCGAGCACCACCCCGCCCTGGCTGCCCAGCGACTTGGACAGGGTCGCCGTGACGACCACGTCGTCGGCCCCCGCGAGCCCGGCCGCGTACGGCGCGCCCCGGCCGCCGTCGCCCAGCACGCCGAGTCCGTGGGCGTCGTCCACCACCAGCCCGGCGCCGTGCTCCCGGCACGCCGCGGCCAGCGCGGCCAGCGGCGCCCGGTCCCCGTCCACGGAGAACACCGTGTCGGAGACGACGATCGCCGCCCCCTCGTGCGCGCCGAGCGCCTTGCGCACGGCCTCCGGGTCGGCGTGCCCGACCACCTGCGTCTCGCCCCGGGCGAGCCGGCAGCCGTCGATGAGGGAGGCGTGGTTGCCCGCGTCGGAGACGACCAGCGAGCCGTGCGGGCCGAGCGTGGTGACCGCGGCCAGGTTGGCGGCGTACCCGGAGGAGAACACCAGGGCCGCCTCGAACCCGCAGAAGGCGGCCAGCTCCTCCTCCAGCTCGGTGTGCAGGCCGGTGGTGCCGGTGACCAGCCGGGAGCCGGTGGAGCCGCCGCCCCAGGTCCGGGCGGCGTCGGCCGCTCCCCGGGTGACCTCGGGGTGCCGGGCCAGGCCCAGGTAGTCGTTGCTCGCCAGGTCCAGCAGCGGCGAGTCGGCGGGGCGCGGACGCAGGGTGCGCACGAGTCCGGCGCGGCGGCGCGCCTCGGCCTGCTCGTCGATCCAGCCGAACGCCATGGGTCCTCCGGTGCTTTTGTAGGTAGCGGACAGACCCTAGCGGCACGGCCGACTACCCAGGGTGTGGCAATACCCACACGGTGAACCGCCTCTGTTGTGCAAAGTCTCCTTGGCCCGGGACGGTCCCGTAGGACAGGATCGGGCCTCATGGACCTGCTGAACACGCTGGTGGACAAGGGGCTTCGGCGCGAGCTGCCGACCCGCGAGGAAGCGCTCGCCGTGCTGGCCACCTCCGATGACGACCTGCTCGACGTGGTGGCCGCGGCCGGAAAGGTGCGCCGGCACTGGTTCGGGCGGCGGGTGAAACTCAACTATCTGGTCAACCTCAAGTCCGGTCTGTGCCCGGAGGACTGCTCCTACTGCTCCCAGCGGCTCGGCTCCAAGGCCGACATCCTGAAGTACACCTGGCTCAAGCCGGACGAGGCGTCCCAGGCCGCCGCCGCGGGCCTGGCGGGCGGCGCCAAGCGGGTCTGCCTGGTGGCCAGCGGGCGCGGTCCGACGGACCGGGACGTGGACCGGGTCTCGGAGACCATCAAGGCCATCAAGGACCAGAACGAGGGCGTCGAGGTGTGCGCCTGCCTCGGCCTGCTCTCCGACGGCCAGGCCGATCGGCTGCGCGAGGCGGGCGCGGACGCCTACAACCACAACCTCAACACGTCCGAGGGAACGTACGGGGACATCACGACCACCCACACGTACGCCGACCGGGTGGACACGGTGCAGAAGGCGCACGCGGCCGGTCTGTCCGCCTGTTCGGGCCTGATCGCGGGCATGGGCGAGACCGACGAGGACCTCGTCGACGTCGTCTACTCGCTGCGTGAGCTGGACCCGGACTCGGTGCCGGTGAACTTCCTCATCCCGTTCGAGGGCACCCCGCTGGCCAAGGAGTGGAACCTCACCCCGCAGCGCTGCCTGCGCATCCTCGCGATGGTCCGGTTCGTCTGCCCGGACGTGGAGGTCCGCATCGCGGGCGGCCGCGAGGTCCATCTGCGCACGATGCAGCCGCTGGCGCTGCACCTGGCCAACTCGATCTTCCTCGGTGACTACCTGACCAGCGAGGGCCAGGCCGGCAAGGCCGACCTGGAGATGATCGCGGACGCCGGCTTCGAGGTCGAGGGCGCCGGCCAGGTGACGCTGCCCGAGCACCGGACCGGGGAGGCGGGCGGCTGCGGCTCGCACGCGGGCACCGGCTGCGGGCCGGGCGCCGACGCGGGCTGCGGGTCGCACGCCGAGGCCGGCTGCGGCTCCCACGAAGGCGGCGGGGTCTGTGGTACGGCAAGCGCTTCCCCGGCCACCGCCACCCCGGCCGACGAGCCGCGCACCGACCTCGTCGCCGTCCGCCGCCGCGGCGCCGGAACGGATCTCGCGCCCAATGCCTGACCTCGGCGTAGCGGAGCTGCTGGAGCTGGACCGGCGTCATGTCTGGCATCCGTACGGCCCGATGCCCGGGCAGGCGGAACCGCTCGTCGTCGAGGCGGCGAGCGGGGTCCGGCTGCGGCTGGCGGACGGCTCCGGTGAACTGATCGACGGTATGTCCTCGTGGTGGTCGGCCATCCACGGCTACAAGCACCCGGTCCTCGACGAGGCCGTGCGCGAGCAGCTCGGCCGGATGAGCCATGTGATGTTCGGCGGGCTCACGCACGAGCCCGCCGTCCGGCTCGCGAAGCTCCTTGTCGACTTGTCGCCGGAGGGTCTGGAGCACGTCTTCCTGGCCGACTCCGGGTCGGTGTCGGTCGAGGTCGCGGTGAAGATGTGCCTCCAGTACTGGCGTTCGCTCGGCCGGCCGGGCAAGCAGCGGCTGATGACCTGGCGCGGCGGCTACCACGGCGACACCTGGCAGCCGATGTCGGTGTGCGACCCCAAGGGCGGGATGCACGAGCTGTGGTCCGGGGTGCTCCAGCGCCAGGTGTTCGCGGACCCGCCGCCCGCCGAGTACGAGGAGTCGTACGCGGAACAGCTGCGGGAGCTGATCGCACGGCACGCGGACGAGCTGGCCGCGGTGATCGTGGAGCCGGTGGTGCAGGGCGCGGGCGGGATGCGCTTCCACTCCCCCGGCTACCTGCGGGTGCTGCGCGAGGCGTGCGACGCGCACGACGTGCTGCTGGTGTTCGACGAGATCGCCACCGGCTTCGGCCGCACCGGCGCGCTGTTCGCGGCGGACCACGCCGCCGTCACCCCGGACGTGATGTGCGTGGGCAAGGCACTGACCGGCGGCTATCTGACGATGGCGGCCACCTTGTGCACCGCGCGGGTCGCCGACGGCATCTCGCGGGGCGAGGTGCCGGTGCTCGCGCACGGTCCGACCTTCATGGGCAACCCGCTGGCGGCGGCCGTGGCCTGCGCGTCCATCCAGCTGCTGCTGAGCCAGGACTGGCGGGCGGAGGTGAAGCGGATCGAGGCGGGCCTGCGCGAGGGCCTGGCACCGGCGCTCGACGTGCCCGGGGTGCGGGACGTCCGCGTGCTCGGGGCCATCGGGGTCGTCCAGCTCGACCACCCGGTCGACATGCAGGCGGCCACCGACGCCGCCGTGCGGGCGGGCGTGTGGCTGCGCCCGTTCCGCGACCTGATCTACACGATGCCGCCGTACGTCACCTCGGACGAGGACGTGGCACGGATCGCGCGCGCGGTGTGCGCCGCGGCACGGGAGGGATGAGATGCCGGTACTGGTGATCACGGGGACGGGCACGGAGGTCGGCAAGACGGTCACGACCGCCGCCGTCGCCGCCGCGGCGCTCGCCGCCGGACGGTCGGTGGCCGTGCTCAAGGCCGCCCAGACGGGCGTGCTGGCGGACGAGCGCGGGGACGCGGACGAGGTCGCGTGGCTCGCGGGCCCGGTCACGACCGACGAGGTCGCGCGGTTCCCGGAACCGTTGGCGCCGGGTACGGCGGCCCGGCGGGCCGGTATGGCGCCGGTGCATCCGCACGAGGTGGCCGAGCGGGCCGCCAAGCTGGCCACCGAGCACGATCTGGTGCTGGTGGAGGGGGCGGGCGGGCTGCTCGTCCGGTTCGACGCGGCCGGCGGGACGCTCGCCGACGTGGCCCGGCTGCTGGACGCGCCGGTGCTGGTCGTCGCCCAGGCCGGGCTCGGCACCCTCAACACCACGGAGCTGACGGCTCGCGAACTGCGGCGGCGTGAGCTGGAGTTGGCCGGCGTGGTGATCGGCAGCTGGCCCGGCGACCCCGACCTTGCCACCCGCTGCAATGTGGCCGACCTGCCGGAGGTCGCCGGCGCCCCGCTGCTCGGCGCGCTGCCCGCCGGTGCCGGGGCGCTGCCCCCCACCGCGTTCCGCACGGCGGCACCGAGCTGGCTCGCCCCCCGCCTGGACGGAACCTGGGACGCGGAGGCATTCCGCGTACGCGAGGCGCCGTAGCCCCGGGACCTGGGGGCACGCAGACGCTCCCGCCGACCGGGGCGCGCCGTGACCCCGGACCGGGAAGCGCAGGCATTCCGGGTGCCTGGGGCGCCGTAGCCTTGGGCCCTGGATCAGGCGCTCCAGTTGTGCGAGGCGCCGTAGCTGCGGACCTGCGACGCGGAGGCATTCCGCGTACGCGAGGCGCCGTAGTCCCGCCCGCCGGGGGCCTTCCGGTGTGTTCCGGCCGCCGCTCCGTGTACGCGACGCGCCGTAGCCCCGCCGGGGGCCTTCCGGTGTGTGCCGTTCCGGCCGCCGCTGCGTGCGGCCGGAGCGGCGGAGTGGCGGTCGACCCCGTCGGCACGGACACGCGGCGGAGTCCGGTGGGGGTGCGCCGGGCCGTCCCGGGGGACACTCTCCCTAGGGCCGTCCTGCCCAGGGAGGTTGCCATGCGGCTGCTGTCCACCCGTTCCGGCCAGATGACACGGGGTCCCGTCCACCATCCGCTGTTCGCCCGCTACTACGCCCGGATCAGCGTCGGCGCCGAGTCCCGGCTCGGGATGGCCGGGGTGCGCCGGCGGCTGCTCGCCGGGCTGTCCGGCAGGGTGATCGAGATCGGTGCCGGCAACGGGCTGAACTTCGGGCACTACCCCGGGACCGTCGCGGAGGTCGTGGCGATCGAACCGGAGGCGCTGCTACGGCAGTTGGCGCTGGAGGCGGGCCTGCGCGCCCAGGTTCCGGTGGACGTGGTGCCGGGCGTCGCGGAGGCGCTGCCGGTCAAGAGCGAGGCGTTCGACGCGGTGGTGCTGTCGCTGGTGCTGTGCAGCGTGCGGGATGTCGCGCGGGCGCTCGGCGAGGTACGGCGGGTGCTCCGGCCCGGCGGCGAGGTGCGGTTCTTCGAGCACGGGCAGGGCGGCGGCCGGATGATGACGCTGACCCAGCACGCCCTGGACCGGATCCTGTGGCCGGCCCTCACCGGCGGCTGCCATCTGGCCCGGGAGCCGGTCGCCGCGCTGCGCGAGGCCGGGTTCCGCCTCGGACCGCACCGGCGCGTGATGCTGCCGGAGCGTGGGCCGGCGCTGCCGACCTCCTACTGCACGCTCGGGGTCGCCTGGCGGCCGGACGAGCCGGCCGAACACTGACCGGCCGACGGCGCCAGCCGCTCCGGCCGAAGGACTCGCCCGCAACGTCCGTCAGCCAGCCGCACGGCACGCACGTGACCTGCTTCAGCCGCTCCAGCCGCGCAGCTCGCGGGTGATGTCGTCGACGCTCGCCGTGCCGTCCTTGACCAGCCGGGCGAGGTCTCGTACCTGCTCGGGCGTGGTGATCACCTTCTCCCCGCTGGCCACCAGATAGGCGTACGCGACCGCCGAGGCGAACAGCGCGTTGGAGCGTTCCAGCGCCGGGACGTGGATGAGCAGTTGGAGCAGGGAGGCGGCGCGGGCGTGCGAGGTGTCGTAGACGGGCACGCCGAATATCTCGGCCCGGTGCCGGGCGACGGCGGCGACCAGGGCGCCCCAGTCGGTGACCTGCGGGTCTCCCGGGGTCTTCTGTTCGGCGAGCATGAGGAGCCAGGCGAGGTCGATGCTGAGATCGTTCAAGGAATCGGCTTCGTGGGATCGGCTTCGGGAACGCGGCTTCGGCGGATCATGCTTCAGCAGACCAGCTTCGAGGGACCGTCCGCAAGGTTCAGCGGCGTTCTCCGGCCTCGTCGGCGCCGCGTGTCTCCGCGAACTCCTCGGCGAACACGGACTCGTACTGCTTCATGAAGTCGGCGGCGGCCTCGACGAACGTGCGGCCCGTTTCCCCGGCGTCCTGTCTGACCAGTTCCTCGATGTAGCGGTTGACGCTGATCCCGCGGGCCAGGGCGCGTTCACGGGCCGCGCGGGCGGTGCCCTCGTCCACGCGCACGTTCAGCTGGGTCTTCGCCATGCTTCGACGCTAGCGCCGGATCGCTAGCGGCGGCAAGAGCGCACGGATGCGCTGCGCCGGGCCGCCGGTGTCCCTTACGCTCGCCCCCGGACGGACGGGCAGTACAGGCGACCGGGAGGCGGTCTTGTCGACACCTGCTGCGCAGCACGTACCCGGTCGCACGCCGGACGGCGGGCCCGCGGCCCGTGCCCGCGGGCTGACCAAGGCGTACGGCTCCGGCGAGACGGCCGTGCTGGCCCTGGACGCGGTGGACGTGGACATCGCGCGGGGCCGGTTCACCGCCGTGATGGGCCCCTCGGGTTCCGGCAAGTCCACGCTCATGCACTGCCTCGCGGGCCTCGACACGGTCTCGGCCGGCCGGGTGTGGCTCGGCGACACCGAGATCACGGGGCTGCGCGAGCGGGAGCTGACCCGGCTGCGGCGGGACCGGATCGGGTTCATGTTCCAGTCGTTCAACCTCATTCCGACGCTGACCGCGGCGGAGAACATCACCCTGCCGATGGACATCGCGGGCCGCAGGCCCGACCCGCGGTGGCTGGACCAGGTCATCGACGCCCTCGGGCTGCGCGACCGCCTGGGACACCGGCCGTCCCAGCTCTCCGGCGGCCAGCAGCAACGGGTGGCGTGCGCGCGAGCGCTGGCCTCCCGGCCCGAGCTGATCTTCGCCGACGAGCCGACCGGCAACCTGGACTCGCGGGCCGGCCTGGAGGTGCTGGGCTTTCTGCGCGGCGCCGTGGACGACCTCGGGCAGACCGTCGTCATGGTCACGCACGACCCGGGGGCCGCCGCCCACTCCGACTTGGTGCTCTTTCTCGCCGACGGGCGGATCGTGGACGAGATGCCAAAGCCGACGGCGGACGCGGTGCTGGAGCGGATGAAACGGTTCGACGTGGTCCGGGGTCCCTCCGGCGACGGTCACGGCGCCCAGGAGGGGTGACCCGGTGCTCAAGACGACCCTGCGGAGCTTCCTCGCGCACAAGGGACGGCTGGCGCTGTCCGCGCTGGCCGTGATCCTCTCCGTGGCGTTCGTCGCGGGCAGCCTGATCTTCTCCGACACCGTCACCCGCACCTTCGACCGGCTGTTCGCCTCCACCGCCGCCGATGTGACGGTCCAGCCGAAGCAGGACCTGCGGTCGGCGCGGCTGAGCGGGTCGGTGCAGACCTTGCCCGCCGCGCTGCGGGACCGGGTGGCGAAGGTCGACGGGGTCGCGGCGGCCCGCGCCGAGGTGTCGGTGCAGAACGCGTTCGTGGTCGACGGCCACAACAAGTCCGTCGGCCCGACCACCGGCGCCCCGACCGTCGTCAGGGGCTGGTACGTCACCCGGCACAGCCCCGTGCGGCTCACGTCCGGGCACGCCCCGCACGGCCCCGGCGAGGCGCTGCTGGACGCCGACACGGCCGGCCGGAGGCACGTGCGGACCGGTGACACGCTGACCGTGCAGGCGCAGCCCGGCACGTTCCGGGTCCGGGTCGTCGGCATCGCCACCTTCACCACCACCAATCCCGGCGCGGCCCTGATCTACCTGGACCCCGCGGTGGCCGGCCGGGAACTGCTCGGCTCGTCCGCGAAGGCGACCAGCATCACGGCGGACGCGGCGGCGGGCGTGTCCGACGCCGTACTCGAACGCCGCGTCGGCGCGGCGCTCGGCACCCGGGCGTACGACCTGAAGACCGCCGGTGAACAGGCCAAATCGGCCGCGGCCACCCTCGGCACGTTCCTCGACGTGATCAAGTACGTGATGCTGGGCTTCGCCGGCGTCGCCCTTCTCGTGGGTGTTTTCCTGATCGTCAACACGTTCTCCATGCTGATCGCCCAGCGCACCCGCGAACTGGGGCTGCTGCGGGCGCTGGGCGCGGACCGGCGGCAGGTGCGGCGCTCGGTGCTCACCGAGGCCCTGCTGCTGGGGCTGGTCGGTTCGACGCTCGGTCTGGCCGCCGGGACTGGGCTGGCGTACGGGCTGATCCGGCTGATGAGCGCGTTCGGGATGAACCTGAAGGCCGCCGAGATGGTGATCGGCTGGGGGACGCCCGTCGCGGCGTACGTCGTCGGCCTCGGGGTCACCTTCGTGGCGGCCTACCTCCCGGCGCGGCGCGCGGCGGCCGTCTCGCCGATGGCGGCGCTGGCGGACGCGGAAGTCGCCGGTGTGGGCAAGCCGTTGCGGGTACGGGCGATCGTCGGGGCGGTGATCGGGGTGGCCGGCGCCGTGGCGCTCGCGGGGTGCGCGGCGGCGACGCGGACCGCGCGGGCGGCCTCGCTGCTCGGTGTCGGTGTCGGCCTGACCCTGATCGCGACCGTCGTCGCCGGGCCGCTGCTGGTGCGGCCGGTGATCCAGGTGCTGGGCGCGGCCTTCCCCGCCCTGTTCGGATCGGTTGGCCGGATGAGCCAGCGCAACGCCCTGCGCAATCCGCGCCGGACCGGCGCCACGGCCGCCGCGCTGATGGTGGGCCTGGCCCTGGTCAGCGGGATGTCGGTGGCCAGCGCCTCGATGTCCGCGTCGTTCGACCGGCAGATCGACCGGACGCTGGGCGCCGACTTCGTCGTCCAGAACGCCAACTTCACGCCGTTCACCCGGCAGATCGCGGACCGCGTCACCGCGACCCCCGGGGTCGGGCTCGTCGTACGGCAACGGCTCACGCCCGTCGCCGTACGCCTGCCGGACGGCCGGCGGGTGACGACGACGGCCGCCGGGTACGGTGCGCGGCTCGACGACGTCGCGCACCTCACCTACGCGCGGGGCGGCTCGGCGGCCGCCCTGGCCGACGGGCACCTGGCCCTGGACGCCGACTACGCCGAGGACCACGGTGTGCGCCTCGGCAGTGTGCTGCCGGTCCGGTTCCCCGGCGGGGGACGGGCGGAGCTGACCGTCGCGGCCCTGACCGACCAGGAGTCGGCCGAGGGTTTCGGCACCCAGGGCGGCATCTTCTTCGGGCTGCCGACGCTGGAGAAGTACGTGC
This sequence comes from Streptomyces musisoli, assembly GCF_016741855.1. Lineage (GTDB taxonomy): Bacteria > Actinomycetota > Actinomycetes > Streptomycetales > Streptomycetaceae > Streptomyces > Streptomyces musisoli. Next base: position 103,716 of record NZ_JAERRH010000017.1, read on the forward strand.
CGGACGGGCAGGACTCGGCGCTCTACGTCAACGCGGCCCCGGGCACACGGGCGACCGACCTGCGGCCCCGCCTGGAGCGGGCGCTCACGGCGTTCCCGCAGGTCCAGGTGCGCGACCAGGCCGACTACAAGGAGCTGGTGCACGACCAGATCTCCGTCCTGCTGTACCTGGTGTACGCGCTGCTGGGGCTGGCGATCGTCATCGCCGTGCTCGGGGTGGTCAACACCCTCGCCCTGTCGGTCGTGGAGCGGACCCGGGAGATCGGGCTGCTGCGCGCGATCGGGCTGGGGCGGCGGCAGCTGCGCCGGATGATCCGGCTGGAGTCGGTGGTGATCGCGGTGTTCGGGGCGGTCCTGGGGCTGGTGCTGGGGCTGGTGTGGGGACTGTGCATGCAGCAGGTGCTGGCCCTGCGCGGACTGACGGCCCTCGCGATCCCGTGGGGCACGATCGTCGCGGTGATGATCGGCTCGGCGGTGGTGGGCGTGGTGGCGGCCCTGCTGCCGGCGCTGCGGGCGTCACGGATGAACGTGCTGGCGGCGATCGCCCACGAATGACCGCCCACGGGCGGGCATGAGCGACTGGCCACGATCGCCCACGGGATCTTCCGCGGGCAGACGTGAGCGACTGACGGAGAGCGCCCACGGGCATCGTCGCGGGCGGGCATGAGCCACTGGCGGAGAGCGCCCACGGGGTCTTCCGCGGGCAGGCGTGAACGACTGGCGAAGGGCGCCCACGGGGATCGTCGCGGGCGGGCATGATGGCATCCAGACCGGTCAAGTCGTCCTCCGGCGAGGAGAGTTCATGGCACGCCCGTTCCGTTTCGGAGTCAACCTGCTCACGTCGGCGCCCGCCGCCGAGTGGCGCGCCAAGTGCCGTCGCGCCGAGGAGCTGGGCTACGACGTGATCCTCGTCCCCGACCACCTCGGGATGGTCGCGCCGTTCCCCGCGCTGGTCGCCGCTGCGGAGGCGACCGAACGGCCGCGGCTCGGCACGTTCGTGCTGAACGCCGGCTTCTGGAACCCGGCGTTGCTGGCCCGGGAGGTGGCGGCCACGGACGCGCTGACCGGCGGCCGGCTCGAACTCGGCCTCGGCACCGGGTACGTGCGGGCGGAGCACGAGGCGGCGGGGCTGCCGTACGGTTCGCCGCGCGAACGGGTCGACCATCTGCGGCGGACGGTGCGGGAGCTGGAGCGGCTGCTCGGCTCCGCGGACCACGAGCCGCGTCCGGCCCAGTCCCGGGTGCCGGTGCTGATCGGCGCCAACGGCGACCGGATGCTGCGCCTGACCGCCGAGCACGCGGACATCGCGGCCTTCACCGGGGCCCGGCCGGGGAACACGCCCGGCACCCTGGAGCCGCTCCGCGCCGACGAGCTGGACGAGCGCGTGGCCCGGTACCACGCGGCGGCGGACCGGGCGGAGCCCGCCGAGCTGAACCTGCTGATCCAGCTGGTGGCCGTCACCGACGATCCGGAGCCGGTGCTGAAGCCGCTGCTGGAGCGGCAGCCCGCGCTGACCCCGGACGAGGCGCAGGCCCTGCCCCTCGTGCTGGCCGGTCCACTGGAGGAGGTCGTGGCGAAGGTGCGGGCACAGCGCGAGCGCTTCGGGTTCTCGTACCTGACCGTGCTGGAGCCGTTCATGGAGGCGTTCGCGCCAGTCATGGAGCGGCTGCGCGAGGAGTCCGCATGACGGAATTCCCCGCGCCGCGCGACCTGGTCGTGATCACGATGACGGCATGACCGAACTGCGTGTACGCGCCGCCGTCCCCGCCGACCTCGACGCCGTCCTCGCCTTCTGGAAGACGGCCGCCGAGGGGACGAGCATCAGCGACGACCGCGCCGGGGTGGAGCGGCTGGTCGCCCGCGACGCCGAGGCGCTGATCCTCGCCGAGACCGCGGGCGAACTGGTGGGCACGGTGATCGCCGGCTTCGACGGCTGGCGGTGCCATCTGTACCGGCTCGCGGTGCATCCGGAGCGGCGGCGGCAGGGCGTCGGCTCGGCCCTGCTGGCCGCCGCCGAGGACCGTTTCGTACGGCTCGGCGGACGCCGGGCGGACGCGATGGTGCTGGTCCGCAACGAGAGGGCGCACCACGCCTGGCGCTCGGCCGGCTACGGGCCGGAGGAGCACTGGCGGCGCTGGGTGAAGCCGCTCACCGACTGACCGGGGCGGCCGGAAACCGGAGAACCCAACCCCCTGGGACCACCGGCCACGGCGAGACGGAACGACGGCCGGGACCGAAGGACATCCGGGACCGAGGACATCCGGGACCGAAGGACGGCCGGGACCGAAGGACGGCCGGAGCGGAGGACGGCCGGGAACGGAGTCACTCCGGAACCTTTCTTTGCCCATCCTTTACCATTGTGGGAGCACTCGGCCCTCTATGAAAGGTTGTGAGCGTCCGCCCATGGGCGAGCCTCCCGGTACGCGACACCGCGCGCACTCCCCTGCCCTGCCCGATCATGGGACGGGGGTGACCCGATGACCGAAGTGCTCCTCCTTCTGGTGGCGATCCTGCTGTCGCTGGCCTGCGGCGCCTTCGTGGCGGCGGAGTTCTCGCTGACCACGGTCGGCCGCGGCGAGCTGGAGCGGGCCGCCGAACGCGGCGAGCGCGGCGCCGCGGGCGCCCTGAAGGCCGTACGGAACCTGACCTTCCAGCTCTCCGGCGCCCAGCTCGGCATCACCGTCACCAACCTGGTGGTCGGCATGCTCGCCGAGCCGTCGATCGCCAAGCTGCTCGCCGGGCCGTTCCAGGCGATGGGTCTGTCGCAGACCACGGCGAACTCGGTGGCACTGGTGCTGGGCACGGCCCTGTCGACGGTGTTCCTGATGGTCGTCGGCGAGCTGGTGCCGAAGAACTGGGCGATCTCCTCGCCGCTGGCCGTGGCCAGGCGGGTGGGCAACGCGCAGCGCTTGTTCAGCGCGGCCTTCCGGCCCTTCATCACCCACCTGAACAACACGGCCAACCGTTTCGTGCGCCGGCTCGGCATCGAACCGGCCGAGGAACTGGCCTCCGCGCGCGGCCCCCAGGAGCTGGCCGCGCTCGCACGGCACTCCGCCAAACAGGGCGCGCTGGAGGCGGACACCGCCGAACTGTTCGTCCGGACCCTGAACCTGGCCGACCTCACGGCCGAGAACGTGATGACACCGCGCGTCCAGGTCATCGCCCTGGACATGCAGGCGACCTGCGAGGACGTCGCCAATGCCACCCGGGCCACCGGTCTGTCCCGGTTCCCGGTCTACCGGGGCAGCCTGGACGCGGTCGTCGGGACCGCCCACATCAAGGACGTCCTGGCCGTCCCCGCCGACCAGCGACCGCACCGCACGGTCGCCCAGGTGATGCGCGAGCCGCTCCTGGTGCCCGAGTCCCTGACCGTGGACCGCCTGCTGGACCGGCTCTCCGGCAGGCGCACCATGGCCGTCGTCATCGACGAGTACGGCGGCACGGCCGGCGTGGCCACCCTGGAGGACATCGTGGAGGAGGTCGTCGGCGAGGTGCGGGACGAGCACGATCCGCACGAGACGCCCGACCTCGCCTCCGCAGGCGCGGACGAGCGGGGCCGGGCGCTGTACTCGGCGGACGGCGCCGCCCGCACCGACCAGCTCGCGCGCGTGGGCCTGCGGGTGCCCGAGGGCCCGTACGAGACGCTGGCCGGCCTGGTCGCCACCGAACTGGGCCGGATACCCGCCGTCGGGGACAGCGTCCAGGTGGCCGGCTGGCGGCTGGACGTCGTCGACGCCTCGGGCCGACGGGCCGCCCGGGTGCTGCTGCACGCACCGCTGGACGACGAACGGGCCGACGGGGCCGACGGGGCCCGCGGGACGCGGGAGGGGACGCGATGACCACCGTACAGCTGCTGATCGGTCTGGCGACCCTCGTCGTCAACGCCTTCTTCGTGGGCGCGGAGTTCGCGCTGATCTCCGTGCGCCGCTCGCAGATCGAGCCGCCGGCCCAGGAGGGCGACCGCCGCGCGCGCAGCGTGCTGTGGGGACTGGAGCACGTGTCCGCGCTGCTGGCCGCCGCCCAGCTCGGCATCACGCTGTGCACGCTGGTGCTTGGCGTGGTCGCCGAGCCGGCGATCGCGCACCTGCTGGAGCCGGTGTTCCACGCCGTGGGCGTGCCCGCGAGCGCCGGTCACGTCGTGTCCTTCGTGATCGCGCTGACCCTCGCCACCTATCTGCACATGCTGCTCGGCGAGATGGTCCCGAAGAACATCGCGCTCGCCGAACCGGTGCGCAGCGCACTGCTGCTCGGCCCGCCGCTGGTCGCGCTGGCCCGGGCACTGCGGCCGGTGATCTTCTCGATCAACGCCTTCGCGAACGGGCTGCTGAAGCTGCTGCGTGTCGAGGCGAAGGGCGAGGTCGCGGCCACCTTCACGGACACGGAACTCGCCGAGATCGTCAAGGACGCCAGCGAGGCGGGCCTGATCGACGACCGGGCGCAGGAGCGGCTGCACGACGCCCTGGAGCTGGGCAGCCGGCCGGTGCGGGACGTGGTCGTACCGCTTCAGAAAGTCGTCTACGCGCGCATGGGGGTCACCCCGGAGCAGCTGGAGCGGCTGTCTGCCGATTCGGGCTTCTCCCGGTTCCCGGTGGTCGACACCGGCCGCCGGATCGTGGGTTACCTGCACGTCAAGGACGCCCTCGACGCCTCGCCGCGGGACGTGCCGTTCCGGCTGCGGGACATGCGGGCCATCGCGCGCGTGCGGGCGGGGACGCCGCTGGACGACGTGCTCACCGCGATGCGGGCCGGCCGGACGCACCTCGCGGCCGTGCTCGGCGACGACGGGCGGCTGGCGGGCCTGGTGACCATGGAGGACGTGCTGCGGGAGCTGTTCGGCCAGCCGGCTCCGGGGTGATGACGCCCTGGGGTTTGCGGGGTGACCGACCGCTGGGTATGGAGCCGGGATACCATCGTCCTCGCCATGCAGACGAATCCCACATCTCCCCCGTACACCAGCCTGGTCGCGGTCGGCGACTCCTTCACCGAGGGCATGTCGGACCTGCTTCCCGACGGCTCCTACCGGGGCTGGGCGGATGTCCTCGCCGCGCGGATGGCCGCCGGCACGCCCGGGTTCCGGTACGCCAACCTCGCCGTGCGCGGGAAGCTGATCGGGCAGATCGTCGACGAGCAGGTGCCGACGGCCGCGGCCATGAACGCCGACGTCGTCACCCTGGTCGGCGGGCTCAACGACACCCTGCGCCCCAAGTGCGACATGGTCCGGGTCCGGGACCTGCTCACCGAGGCCGTGGAACGGCTGGCGCCCTCCTGCGGGCAGCTGGTGCTGATGCGCAGCCCCGGCCGCCAGGGCCCGGTGCTGGAGCGGTTCCGGCCGCGCATGGAGGAGCTGTTCGCCTGCGTGGACGAGCTGGCCGGCAAGCACGGCGCCCTGGTGGTCGACCTGTACGGGGCGCCCTCGCTGGCCGACCCCCGGCTGTGGGACGTGGACCGGCTGCACCTGACGGCGGAGGGGCACCGCCGGGTCGCCGAGGCGGTGTGGCAGACGCTCGGGTACGAGCCGGAGGACGCCGAGTGGCACGTGCCGATGGCGGCCACCCTCCCGCCCGGCTGGATGAGCCGGCGGGTCGCGGACGCGCGGTTCGCCCGGCAGCACCTCCTCCCCTGGATAGGCCGGCGCCTGACCGGCCGCTCCTCGGGCGACGGCCTCCCGCCGAAGCGCCCGGAGCTGCTGCCGTACGAGGGCCCGGCGTAGCCGCACGGTGATGACCACCCGCGTGACCGGCGTCCGGGGCCGGATCCACGGGTTCGGCCCCCGGCTCGAGCACGCCCCGGCCGACGTGGTGCGGGAAGCCGACCGAGACGGAGGAACCGGCCGAGGCGAAGAGCCGGCCGAGGCGGAAGAGCCGGGCGAGGCGGAGGGCCGGCGGCCGTGGGGGAGGGCGGCCGGCGGCGGGGTTTTCGGCGCCGCGGCCGGGGTGACCGGCGTCTCGTAGCTTCCGCCGAACCCACCCATGGCGCTGGCCTGCACGAATCGCCAGTAAACTCTGGACACGTGACTTCTGCGCCCGCCAAGCCCCGCATCCCGAACGTCCTCGCCGGACGCTACGCCTCCGCCGAGCTCGCCACGCTCTGGTCCCCCGAGCAGAAGGTGAAGCTGGAGCGGCAGCTCTGGCTCGCCGTGCTGCGGGCCCAGAAGGACCTCGGCATCGACGTGCCGGACGAGGCGATCGCCGACTACGAGCGCGTTCTCGACACCGTCGACCTGGCCTCGATCGCCGAGCGCGAGAAGGTCACCCGGCACGACGTGAAGGCCCGCATCGAGGAGTTCAACGACCTCGCCGGGCACGAGCACGTGCACAAGGGCATGACCTCGCGCGACCTCACCGAGAACGTCGAGCAGCTCCAGATCCGGCTGTCGCTCGAGCTGATGCGCGACCGTACGGTGGCCGTCCTCGCCCGCCTGGGCAAGCTCTCGGGCGAGTACGCCGAGCTGGTCATGGCCGGCCGCTCGCACAACGTGGCCGCGCAGGCCACGACCCTCGGCAAGCGTTTCGCGACCGCCGCCGACGAGCTGCTCGTGGCGTACGGCCGCGTCGAGGAGCTGCTGGGCCGCTACCCGCTGCGCGGCATCAAGGGCCCGGTCGGCACCGCGCAGGACATGCTGGACCTGCTGGGCGGCGACGCGGCGAAGCTGGCGGAGCTGGAGGACCGGATCGCCCGGCACCTGGGCTTCGCCCAGGCGTTCACCTCGGTCGGCCAGGTCTACCCGCGCTCGCTGGACTACGAGGTCGTGACCGCCCTGGTGCAGCTGGCGGCGGCGCCGTCCTCGCTGGCCAAGACGATCCGGCTGATGGCCGGGCACGAGCTGGTCACCGAGGGCTTCAAGCCGGGCCAGGTCGGCTCCTCGGCCATGCCGCACAAGATGAACACCCGTTCCTGCGAGCGCGTCAACGGCCTCATGGTCATCCTGCGCGGCTACGCCTCGATGACCGGCGAGCTGGCGGGCGACCAGTGGAACGAGGGCGACGTGTCCTGCTCGGTGGTCCGCCGGGTGGCCCTCCCCGACGCCTTCTTCGCCCTGGACGGCCTCCTGGAGACGTTCCTGACGGTCCTCGACGAGTTCGGTGCCTTCCCGGCCGTCGTCGCCCGCGAGCTGGACCGCTACCTGCCGTTCCTCGCCACCACCAAGGTGCTGATGGGCGCCGTGCGGGCCGGCGTCGGCCGCGAGGTCGCGCACGAGGCGATCAAGGAGAACGCGGTCGCCACCGCGCTGGCGATGCGCGAGCAGGGCGCCGAGCGCAACGACCTGCTCGACAAGCTCGCCGCCGACGGGCGCCTGCCGCTCGACCGTGAGCAGCTGGCGTCCCTGATGGCCGACAAGCTCTCCTTCACCGGTGCCGCCGCCGACCAGGTCGGCGTGGTCGTCGGCCGGATCGAGGACATCGTCAAGCGGCACCCGGAGGCCGCCGGCTACACGCCCGGGGCGATCCTCTGACCGGCACGCCCCGCACCCCTCGCACAGCCCGCTTCACCCAGGCGGAGCTGGAGGCCGCCCGCGACCGCCTCGTCCCCGACGTGGTCGCGGACGGCCTCCGCGTGCTGTTCAGCGGCATCAACCCGGGCCTGATGACGGCGGCGACGGGCCACCACTTCGCCCGCCCCGGCAACCGGTTCTGGCCGGTGCTGCACCTGTCCGGCTTCACGCCCCGGCTGCTGAAGCCGGCCGAGCAGGGGGAACTGCCGGCGTACGGGCTCGGCATCACCAACGTGGTGGCCCGGGCGACCGCGCGGGCGGACGAGCTGACCGCGGAGGAGTACGCCGAGGGCGGCCGGCTGCTGACCGAGAAGGTGACGCGGCTGCGGCCGAGGTGGCTGGCGGTCGTCGGCGTCACCGCGTACCGCGCCGCCTTCGCCGACCGGACGGCCCGGATCGGCCCGCAGGAGCGGACGATCGGGGAATCCCGGGTGTGGGTGCTGCCCAACCCCAGCGGCCTGAACGCCCACTGGACCACGGCCACCATGGCGGAGGAGTTCGCCCGGTTGCGCGAGGCGGCGGACGCCGACGGTCACGGCGGATCGGCCGACGTCACTATCCCCAGCAGCTGACAGGGCAGTTCCCGGTCCCACCGGGAGACGCCCAGGGCCACCCACCGGCCCGCCCCGGGCACCCGCCACAACTGCACGTCCGGAACATGACCACTGAGACCGGCCCAGGGCTCCTCCATGTCCTCGCCTCCCAGGGACCGGTCGAGCACGCTGTACAGGCTGACGTGCTGGGGGCTCCCCCACCGCTCGCCGAGCCGCTCGGCGAGACCGTCCCGGTCGGCCTCGTACTGCGCCTCCGTCTCGTCCCGCGCGCTGCCGTCGCCCTCCCGGAAGTCCTCGCTCGTCCGTAAAGCGGCTATGTGGTAGCCGGGCCCGCTCTCGCCGTACTCCGTCCTGCCGTGCGCCGCCGGGAACTCCCGTGCGCACAGCAGGTCGATGAGGCTCAGGCACTCCACGATGTCCATGAGAGCCAGTAAAGCGGGCACCACTGACAACTGGCGGCCTGTCAGGCGTCCCTGCGGGCCAGGCTCCAGCCGCCCGCGAGCAGGGCCGCCGCCGCCCACAGCGCGCTCACCGCGAGCCCGCTCCACGGGCCCAGCGTGCCCTCCCAGCTGCTGTGCAGGGCCACTTGGCCGGCCCGGTCGGGGAGGTAGTCGGCGACACCCGCGGACAGGTCTCCGATGACGAAGGAGACGATCAGCAGGAACGGGACCAGCACGGAGAGGGTCGCGACCCCGCTGCGCAGCACGGTCGCGAGTCCGGCGGCGAACAGGGCCATCAGCGTCAGGTGCAGGCCGCAGCCGACGGCGCCGCGCAGTCCCTCGGCCCAGCCGGGCGCGGACGCGCCGAGGACCGCCCGGCCCGCCAGGAGCGTGACGCACCCGGTGAGCAGTCCGGCGGCCAGCGCCGGCAGCGCGATCGCCGTCGCCTTCGCGGCGAACCAGCGTCTCCGGTCGGGGACCGCCGACAGCGTCAGGCGCAGCGCACCGCCGCGGAACTCGGCCGAGACCGCCGTCGTACCGAAGGCGACGGCGGCGACCTGCCCGAAGTTGATGCCGAAGAAAGCCGAGAAAAGCCGGTCGGAGTCGTCGGCGTCGGCTGCGCCGAGCGCGGAGAACGCGGCGGTGACCACGACCATCGCGGCGAGGGCCGCCGGCAGGGAACGCAGCGTCCGGATCTTGATCCACTCGGCGTGGAGCGCGGGTGCGAAGGACATGGTCAGACCTCCTGGGGCTGTGCGGTGAACTCGGTCTCGGCCGCCGTCAGATCGAGGTACGCCTCCTCCAAGGTGGCCTCCCGGGTGGCGAGTTCCAGGACGGGGACGCCCGCCTCGGACATCAGCCGGCCGAGGTCGTCCCCGCGCGCGTGCCGCACGGTCCAGGTGCCGTCCTCGTCGCGGGAGGCGTCGTGGCCGTGCCGGGCCAGGAGGTCGGCGAGGGCGGCGGGCTCGGTGGTGCGGATGCGGACGTGGGGCTGCACGCGTGCGTGGATGAACTCCCGCACCGGTGTGTCGGCGAGCAGCCGGCCCCGGCCGAGGATCAGCAGGTGGTCGGCGAACGCAGCGGTCTCCCCCATGAGGTGGCTGGAGACCAGGACCGTGCGGCCCTCCGCGGCCAGCCGGCGCAGCAGCGCTCGGATCCAGACGATGCCCTCGGGGTCGAGGCCGTTGGCGGGTTCGTCGAGCAGGACGACCTCGGGGTCGCCGAGCAGGGCGGCGGCGATGCCGAGCCGCTGGCGCATGCCGAGGGAGTACGTCCGCACCCGGCGCCGCGCCACGGCGGTCAGGCCGGTCTCCTCCAAGGCGGCGTCGACCCGGCGGGCCGGGATGCGGTTGCTCGCGGCGAGGGCCAGCAGGTGACCGCGGGCGGTGCGGGAGCCGTGCGCGGCGCGGGCGTCGAGCAGGGCGCCCACCCGGCGCAGCGGGTCGCGGAGCCTCGGGTACGCCGTGCCGCCGATGGTGGCGGTGCCGGCGGTGGCGCGGTCGAGGCCGAGGACGAGGCGGAAGGTGGTGGACTTGCCGGCGCCGTTGGGGCCGAGGAAGCCGGTGACCCGGCCGGGCCGGACGTCGAAGGTGAGGCCGTCCACGGCCCGTCGGCCACCGTACTCCTTGGTGAGGTCTCGTACGTCGATGCTGGTCATGGCAACAGCGTGGCCGTTGGGGCGCGTTCTCTCCTCCCCCGCCGGTGGAGATCGGCTCCCCCGTGCGGGGGAGGGTCGTCGTCGGTGCCGGCTGCGACGATGAGGTCATGGCCCGCTTTCTGCGCCCGCTGCTGCGCGGGACGACGTACACGCGCCTGCTGCATCTGTGGGTGCCGATGCTGGTGGTCAGCGTCTGGCTCTACATCCTGCCCTCGACTCCCTGGGTGCCCGCGCTGTTCCTCGTCCCGATCGGTCTCCTGCCCGCGGTGCGCAGGGGCGAGGGCGTGCAGGCGCGGCTGCTGCTCACGCCCGGCGAGACGGAGCCGGGCATCTCCGAGGCCCCGTCGGCGACCTGGCGGGACCGGGTGCGCACGGTGCTCTGGCTGGAGCTGCGGATGCTGCTCGGCGGGGTGGCGATGCTCGCCACGGTGTGGCTGCCCGCCATCACCTTCGAGCTGTCCCGGTGCGCCTGGGTGGGCGTGCCGTCCGGGGTGCCGCTGCTGGACCGGCTTCCCCCGCACCGGGCCTGGGCCCTGCTGGCGCCGCTGCCGCTGCTCGCCCTGTACGGCGCGGTCGTCGGCCTCGGCGAGCTGATCACCGCCGGTGCGCGCCGGCTCCTGGGCCCGAGCGCGGCCGAGCGGCTGGCCGCGCTGGAGGAGCGTACCGAGCAGTTGCTGGAACGTACCCGGATCGCACGGGAGTTGCACGACTCCATCGGGCACGCCCTGACGGTGGCGGTGGTGCAGGCGGGCGCGGCGCGGGCGGCGGGCGATCCGGAGTTCACCGACCAAGCGCTGGACGCCATCGAGGAGACCGGCCGGGCGGCCCTGGCGGACCTGGAGCGGGTGCTGGGCGTCCTGCGGGAGTCCGGGCGGCCGGTGAGCGCGCGGCCCACGCTGGCCGACGCCGGCCGGCTGCTGGAGTCGGCGCGGGCCTCCGGCGCGAAGGTCGACGCCGAGGTGACGGGTCCGGTCGAGGCCGTGCCGGGCCCGGTGTCCCGCGAGGGCTACCGCATCCTCCAGGAGTCGCTCACCAATGTGCTGCGGCACGCCGGAGCCGTACCCGTGCGGGTCCGGGTCGCGGTCACCGGCGGCATGCTCACGCTGGACGTCCGCAACTCGCTGCCGGGGGCGACAACGGGACCCGGCCGGGGCAGCGGCCTGCGCGGCATACGGGAGCGGGCCGCGCTGCTCGGCGGCACCGCCCGGACCGGTCCGGTAGACGGCGACTGGCAGGTGCGCGCGGAGTTGCCGATCGGTTGATCTAGGCTGGCCGGATGCCGGTCACCGTACTCCTCGTCGACGACGAGCCCCTGGTCCGCGCGGGTCTGCGGGCCGTGCTGGAGGCGCAGCCCGACATCGAGGTGGTGGGCGAGGCGGCCGACGGTGCGGCGGTCATCCCGCTCGTGCGGCAACTGCGGCCGGACGTGGTCGCCATGGACGTGCGGATGCCCCTCATGGACGGCATCGAGGCCACGCGCGCGGTGCTGCGCACGGTGGCCGAGCCGCCGAAGATCCTCGTGGTGACCACCTTCGAGGACGACGAGCACGTGTACGAGGCGCTGCGCGCGGGGGCCGACGGGTTCCTGCTGAAGCGGGCCCGCCCCGCCGAGATCGTGCACGCCGTGCGGCTGGTCGCGGAGGGCGAGTCGCTGCTGTTCCCGGCCTCCGTACGGCGCCTCGCCGCCCGGTACGGCGACGGCGACCGGCCGGCGCGGGCCGTGCTGGAGCGGGCCCGGCTGACCGAGCGGGAGGCGGAGGTGCTCCGGCTGATGGCGCGGGGGCTGTCGAACGCCGAGATCGCCGGCCGGCTGATCGTCGGCGCGGAGACGGTGAAGTCGCATGTGAGTGCCGTGCTGGGCAAGCTCGGCGCGCGCGACCGCACGCAGGCGGTGATCGCGGCCTACGAGTCGGGGTTCGTGGAGCCGGGCTGACCCCGGGTCCGGCCGCGGGCGCAACCCGGAACTCGCCGGGGTGGGCCGGGCCGAGTACGATCCGGCCAACACGCCCGCGAGCTGGGAGGACGGACGGTGGGGCAGCTGACCGGCGGCGATCCCTCGCTGCTGCGGAGGATCAATTCCGCGGTGGTGCTGCATGCGCTGCGCGCCACGGACTGCGCGACACTCACCGAGATCACCCGTGTCACCGGACTGTCCCGGCCGACCGTCGAGGGCGTGGTCGAGGGGCTCATCGAGGGCGGTCTCGTGGTGGAGGCGGCGGCCGACGAGGGCGGCACGCGGCGGCAGGGGCGGCCCGCCCGGCGGTTCAGGTTCCGGGCCGAGGCGGGGCATCTGCTGGGCCTGGAGATCGGGCCGCACCGGGTCGCCGCGCTCCTGTCCGACCTCGACGGCCGTGTGCTGGGCGCCCAGGCCAAGCAGGTCGACGAGACGGCCCCGGCGGACGAGCGGCTCGACCGGCTGCGCGGTGCGGTGGCCGAACTGCTGCGCCGGGCCGGGGTCGCGCGCAGCTCGCTGCGGGCGGTGGGCGTGGGCACGCCGGGCATCGTGGAGGTGGACGGCACGGTCCGGCTGAGCACGGCCCTGCCGCAGTGGACGGGCCTGAGGCTGGGCGAGCGGCTGAGCCGTTCCTTCAAGTGTCCGGTGCTGGTGGAGAACGACGCGAACGCGGCGGCTGTCGCCGAGCACTGGAAGGGTGCGGCGACCGAGACGGACGACGTGGTGTTCGTGCTGGCCGGGCTGAGCCCGGGGGCCGGTTCACTGATCGGCGGGCGGCTGCACCGGGGCTTCGGCGGGGCGGCCGGGGAGATCGGCGCGCTGCATCTGCTGGGCCGTGGGGCGACTCCGGAGGCGCTGCTGTCCACCACCGACCAGCCGCTGCATCCGTTGGACGAGCAGGCGGTGGCCGAGGTGTTCACGCTGGCGCGGAAGGGTGACCAGCGGGCGCTGGCCGCCGTCGAGCGGTTCATCCAGCGGCTCGTGCACGATGTGGCCGCGCTGGTGCTGGCGCTCGATCCGGAACTGGTCGTGGTCGGGGGCTGGGCGGCCGGGCTGGACGGGGTGCTGGAGCCGCTGCGTCGCGAACTGGCCCGGTACTGTCTGCGTCCGCCGCAGGTGACGCTCTCCCTGCTGGGCGAGGCGGCCGTGGCCACGGGGGCGCTGCGGTTGGCTCTGGACCACGTCGAGGAGCAGTTGTTCGCGGTCGACGGCACGGTGACGCGGCGCTGAGCGGTGGCGTTGGGGGGCCGCCGAGGGTGCCGGGTTGCGGTTCTTGTTCGGGTGCGGCTCGGGGGGTGCAAGTGCCGGTTGCGGTAGTCGTTCGGGTGCGGCGCCGTAGTGGCTGGTCGCGCAGTTCCCCGCGCCCCTTGGGGAGTTGGCCCCGGACTTGGTTGTGAGCGTTCGGCCCTTGGGGAGTCGGCCTCGGCCTTGGTTGTGAGCGTCTGCACCCTCAGGAGCCGGGCCCTCGGTCGCGCGCCCCGGCTGGTTTCCGGGGCGCGGGACCTGTGGCTCAGGAGGCCTGGCGTTCCGGGTCGTGGTGTATTTCCACGCCCGCCGAGTCACCGAAGGTCAGCCGGCAGGTGTCGGCGCGGTAGGTCGCCACCGAGAGGGCCGCCGTGCGGCCCTGGGCGAAGAAGCGGGTGGTGACGACGAGAACGGGCGAGCCGGGCAGCCGGTCGAGTTCCTTGGCGTCGTCCGCACGCGCGGAGCCCAGCTCGACCGCGCGGTCCTCCCCCTCCAGCGGCAGGTGCTGCAGTTCCCGCAGCACCGCACGCGCGCGCGCCGCGCCGGACGGGGCGTCGATCGCGGTCAGGCCCGGCACCGTCGCCGCCGGGATGTAGAGCAGCTCGGTGGCGACCTGCTGGCCGTGGGACATGCGGGAGCGGCGGACCGTGTGCACGGTCTCGTCCGCCGCGGTCTCCAGGGCCGCGGCGACGGCGGCCGGCGGCGTCGCCTGCACGGCGTCGAGGGGCTGCCAGGCATCGCCGGCGGCGCCGGGCCAGGTGTGCTGTTCCGAACCGACGGCCACGCCCACGCGCGGGGGCGCGACGGTCGTGCCGACCCCGCGCCGGCGCTGGAGCCGGCCCTCCAGCTCCAGCTGTTCGAGAGCCTGGCGGAGCGTGGCACGGGCCACGCCGAAGCGTGCGGCGAGTTCACGTTCGTTGGGCAGGATCTCGCCGACCGAGAAGTCGGAGTCCAGTGCTTCGCTCAGCACGGTCTTGAGATGCCAGTACTTCGGTTCCGGTACCGAGTCCAGCTGCGTGGTCCCCACCCTGTCCTCCGCAAGAGCCGTGGTCCGGCGGTTTTTAGCGCCCTTGTTTATTAAAGGTTGTTGCACTTCTCTGCGACGATAGGGCGGCCGCCACCCTTGGTCAAGACCAATCCTCGGACCCGTGAAGGACACACGGGCGGCCCGCAGCACAGCGTTCACGAGGCGTTCGTGCGCCACGGCGTGTGTGACATCGCGGCGAAGCTCCCGTCGCCCGCAAAGCCCCGTCACCCGCCGAGCCCCCACCGCACGGCCGGTCCCCTGCCGTGCGGCGGACCGGTTCTGGCGTACGACGAAGCCCCCGTCGTGCGACGAGGGCTTCGTGAAAGGGGGCGTCGGCTCAGTCGCCGAGGTACCGGAGCTTGTCCGGGTTGCGCAGGACGTACACGGACGTGACGCGGTCGTCCGCGATGTCCAGCTGGAACAGGCTGTCGGGCTTGCCGCCGGACAGGAGCAGGATGGCGGGGCCGCCGTTGACCTCCAGGACGCGCAGGGACAGGTCCGCCGGGACCGAGCGGGCTGCGCCGACGAGGAAGCGGCCGACCTTGTCCGCGGTGTGCAGCGTGCGCACCGGCGCCTTGGCCTTGCCGCCGCTGTCGCCGACCAGGCGGACGTCCAGGGCGAGCATGGACATCAGCCCCTCCAGGTCGCCCTCGGCCACGGCGGCGAGCAGACGCTCGGTCAGCTCCCGGCGCCGGACGGGATCCACCTCGTACCGGGGCCGCCCCTCCGCCACGTGCCTGCGGGCCCGACCGGCGAGCTGCCGTACCGCCGGCTCGCCCCGGTCGAGCAGCTCGGCGATCTCGGCGTACGGGTAGCCGAACGCCTCCCTGAGCACGAAGACCGCCCGCTCCAGCGGGGACAGGGACTCCAGGACGACCAGGACGGCCAGGGAGACCGTGTCGGCGAGCACGGCCCGCTCCGCGGTGTCCGGGGCGGTGTCGGCGAACTCGGTGAGGTAAGGCTCCGGCAGCCACGGCCCGACGTACGCCTCGCCGCGCGCCTGCACCTGGCGCAGCCGGTCGATGGCCAGCCGGGTGGTGATGCGCACCAGGTAGGCACGCGGTTCGCGGACCTCCGTGCGGTCGGCGTGGTACCAGCGCAGCCATGCGTCCTGGACCACGTCCTCGGCGTCGGCGATGCGGCCGAGCATTCGGTACGCGACCCCCATGAGCAGGGAGCGGTGTTCTTCGAAGACGTCGGTGGCGGGGTCGGCGGTCACGGGTCCATCCCATCCGACACGCTTGCCGGTGTCCACTCGGAATGCCTGGTTCCGGGAGCGGTCCGGATCACAATGACCGCGGACCGCCGGTGGGCGGCGGCCGGCGACCTCGAGGTGGGCGATGCGGTACGCGGTGCTGGGCACGGGCGAGGTGGGCCGCACCCTGGCCGGCAGGCTGCTGGAGCTGGGGCACGAGGTGACCCTCGGGTCCCGCACCCGGGACAACCCGGTGGCGGTGGAGTGGGCCACGGCCGAGGCGGGCCGGGCCCACGCGGGCACGTTCGCGGAGGCGGCAGCGGCGGGCGAGGTGGTCGTGAACGCGGTGGCCGGCCGGGTGGCGCTCGACGCGCTGGAGGCGGCGGGTGCGGAGCACCTGGCGGGCAAGGTACTGGTGGACGTCTCCAATCCGCTGGCGTTCGAGGACGGGCAGCCGCTGCTGGACCCGGTCGGGTCCGACAGCGTGGGCGAGCGGATCCAGCGGGCGTTCCCGCAGGCGCGCGTGGTGAAGACGCTGAACACCGTCAACTGCCGGGTGATGGTGGATCCCCGGCGGGTGCCCGGCGAGCACCACCTGTTCGTGTGCGGGGCGGACGCCAGGGCCAAGGAGCAGGTGACGGCGCTCCTCGGGGAGTTCGGCTGGCCCGCCGGGCGGGTCCTGGACCTGGGCGGCATCGAGGCGGCGCGCGCGGTGGAGATGTACCTGCCGCTGTGGCTCACCCTGTTCGGCCGCTTCGGGGACGCGGACTTCAACATCGAGGTGCGCCGGTCGGGTTGACGGCCGTACGAGAGGCGGTACGGCGAGACCTGCGACGGGACACCGACGTGTAGTCCGACGGGACGCCGGGCGCTGGGCGGCGGAAGGTGCGGCACCAGGGCTACCGGCTGGTAGTAATTGCTGACAAGCTGTCTACGATTTCCGCCGGCAGTCCAGACCAGGAGCGCTCCATGTCCGCCACCGTCTCCTTCAAGGTCCCCACTCCCCACGGCACGGGCGACGTGAGCGTGTCCTACACGCGCGTGGGCCGTGGCGAACCACTGGTCCTGCTGCACGGCATCGGCCACCATCTCCAGGCCTGGGACCCGGTCGTGGACATCGTGGCCACCGAGCGCGAGGTGATCGCCGTCGACCTGCCGGGCTTCGGCGCGTCCCCGGGGCTGCCGGACGGCCTGGCCTACGACCTGCCCACCACGAACTCCGTGCTCGGTGCCCTGTTCGAGGCGCTGGAGCTGGACCGCCCGCATGTCGCCGGCAACTCGCTGGGCGGTCTGCTCGCGCTGGAGCTGGGCCGGGAGAAACGCGTACGGTCCGTCACCGCCTTCTCCCCCGCGGGCTTCTGGACGGAGGCCGAACGGCGCTACGCCTTCACGGTGCTGCGCACGATGCGGGGCGTCGCCCGGCGGCTGCCGGAGCCGCTGGTGCGGCAGCTGTCCCGCTCGGCGGCCGGCCGTACGGCACTGACCAGCACCATCTACGCCCGGCCCGGACGCCGTTCGCCGGACGCCGTGGTCGCCGAGACACTCGCGCTCGTCACGGCCGGCGGCTTCGAGGCGACCCTGCGGGCGGGGACCACCGTCCGGTTCACCGACGACCTGGCGGGCCTGCCGGTCACGGTGGCCTGGGGCACCCAGGACCGGCTCCTCGTGCGCCGCCAGGGCATCCGCGCCAAGCAACTCATCCCGCACGCCCGGCTGATACGGCTGCCCGGCTGCGGCCACGTCCCGATGAACGACGACCCGGCGCTGGTCGCCCGGGTGATGCTGGACGGCAGCCGCTGAGGCACCGGTCCGGCGGGCGGGGGCATACCGCCGCAACGGGCGGTTGTTCACTTGCGGTTTGCGTGCGCGCCGCGGCGCACCAGTAGGTGTGGCTCTGCACACCGGCCGGATCCCGTCCCTGGAGGCGCAGCCATGTCACACCGTCCGTTCCCCGGCCGCCGCGGAGTTCTGCGCGGCTCCCTCGCCGCGTCGGCGGCCCTGACCCTGCCCGTCGGCCTCGGCGCGGCCCCGGCGTTCGCCCGTTCCGGACGTCCCCGGGCGGACTGGGGTGTGCAGGCCGGTGACGTGACCGCCGACTCCGGCCTGGTGTGGGTGCGTTCGGACCGGCCGGCCCGGATGATCGTGGAGACGGCCGCCACCGAGTCGTTCCGCAACCCGCGCCGATGGCACGGACCGCTGCTGGGCGCCGGCACGGACTTCACCGGCACCACCCGGCTGCACGGCCTGCCGGCCGGCGAGCAGATCCACTACCGCGTCCTGCTCGCCGACCCGGACGACCCGCGGCGCACCGGTGAGCCCGTGACCGGCACCTTCCGCACCGCGCCCGGGCGCCGCCGGGACGGCGTGCGCTTCCTGTGGTCGGGCGACCTGGCCGGCCAGGGCTGGGGCATCAACCCCGACGTCGGCGGCTACCGCATCTACGACGCCATGGCGAAGCTGGACCCGGACTTCTTCCTGTGCAGCGGCGACAACATCTACGCCGACGGCCCCATCACCGCCACCCAGGCGCTGCCCGACGGCACGACCTGGCGGAACATCACCACCGAGGAGAAGTCGAAGGTCGCCGAGACCCTCGCCGAGTACCGGGGCAACTTCCGCTACAACCTGCTCGACGAGAACCTGCGCCGGTTCAACGCCCAGGTGCCCTCGATCGTCCAGTGGGACGACCACGAGGTGCGCAACAACTGGTACCCGGGCGAGACCGTCGCCGCCTCCGACACCCGTTACACCGAGAAGAGCATCGACGTCCTCGCCGCGCGCGCCCGGCGGGCGTTCGGCGAGTACTTCCCCCTCTCCACACTGCGCCCCGGCGCGCGGGAGGGCCGTGTGTACCGGGTGCTGCGCCAGGGCCCGCTGCTGGACGTGTTCGTGCTCGACATGCGGACGTACCGCAACGCCAACTCGGCCGACGACCGGACGAGCGACCCGCAGGGCATCCTCGGGCGGGAGCAGCTGGAGTGGCTCAAGCGGGAGCTGGCCCGGTCGCGTGCGGTGTGGAAGGTGATCGCCGCCGACATGCCGCTCGGTCTCGTCGTACCGGACGCGACGGAGGGCAAGCCGAACTTCGAGGCCGTGGCCCAGGGCGACCCCGGCGCGCCGCTCGGCCGTGAGCTGCAGATCGCCGAGCTGCTGCGGTTCGTCAAGCACCGGCGGATCACCGGCACGCTGTGGCTCACGGCGGACGTGCACCACACCTCGGCCCAGCACTACCAGCCGTCCCGGGCCGCCTTCACCGACTTCGAGCCGTTCTGGGAGTTCGTCTCCGGGCCGCTCAACGCCGGCGCCTTCCCGGCCGGCGCGCTGGACGACACCTTCGGCCCGGAGCGGGTGTTCGTGAAGGCGCCGACCGCGTCCAACGTCTCGCCCGCGGGCGGTTACCAGTTCTTCGGCGAGGTCGACATCGACGGGGACAGCGGCGAGCTGACGGTACGGCTGCGCGAGCTGGACGGCACGGTCCTGTTCACGCGGACGCTGCGACCGGGCCGGGTGGGTCAGTAGGGGACAACCGGCCGGCCGGTCTGCCATGGAAAGCCCAACAAATGGGACGGAGCATGCTTTACCTATCGGTCACAAGCAGTTCGTGATCACGCAACACCGTTCCTTCACAGTGGCTGTATGACTCCGAACATTCCTCATGTGACCCGGGCGAAGCACGGGCGGCCCGTGCACCACTGGCGGCGGGACGTCGTCGAGCTCGCCGCGCTCTTCACGGCCGTGGCCGTCGCCGACGCGGTGGCGAACCTGGTCGGGCACGGGCCGGACGGCCCGGCCCTGCTGGTGATCTCGGCGATGGCGCTGGCCGCGACGGCCGCCTTCCACGTGTGGTGGTCACGCCGCCACGGACACGCCCCGCCGGCGATCGATACCGGTGCCCGGCCGACCGCCGAACCGCGGCCGGCCGGGCCGTCCGAGCAGTCCTCCGCCGACGCGGTCGCCGGCGCGCTGTGGCGGATGCGGACGACGGTGAAGGACGAGCCGGGCTCCCTGGCCGCCCTGTGCGCCGCGCTCGCCGGGCGTCGGGTGGACATCCTGAGCCTTCAGGCGCACCCGCTGGCCGACGGTGCGGTGGACGAGTTCCTGCTGCGGGCACCGGGCACGCTGACGGCGGCCGAGATCACCCGGGCGGTCGCGCTGGCCGGGGGCAGGTCCACGTGGATCGAGCGGGCCGACGCCCACGACCTGGTCGACGCGCCCACCCGGGTGCTCGGTCTGGCGGCGCGCACCGCCCTGGACACCGCGGAACTGCCGCTGGCGCTGCGCCAGTTGCTGGGCCGCTGCACGATCCGTTCGCTGCCCGGCACGCCGGCCGGCGGGGGCCCGGGTCCGCGGCCGGTGCCGGTCGAGGGTGTCCTGGAGGACACCGTGATGCGGCTGCCGGCGCCGGAGGGCGGTGTCCTCACCGTGGAGCGGCCGTACCTGCCGTTCACCCCGACCGAGTTCGCCCGGGCGCGGGCGCTGGTGGAGCTGGACAGCCGGCTCGGGCCGCGCATCCCCGGCGGACAGGACGTACTGACCCTGCCCGGGGGCAACGACATCACCGTGCGCCGGGTCGACACCGGGGATCTGACCGCGGCCCGGGCGATGCACGAACGGTGCTCGCCGCACACCCTCGCACTGCGCTACCACGGCCCGGTCGGCGACGCGGACCGCTATCTGAACCACCTGCTCAGCCCCCGCTTCGGCCGGACGCTGGCCGCGCAGACCGCCTCCGGCCGGATCGTCGGCCTCGGGCATCTGCTGTGGGACGGCGACGAGACGGAGGTCGCGCTGCTGGTCGAGGACGACTGGCAGCAGCGGGGCATCGGCGGTGAACTGCTCGGCCGGCTGGTGGCGATGGCGGTGGAGGCGGGCTGCGAGAGCGTGTACGCCGTGACCAAGGCGTCCAACACCGGCATGGTCGCCGCGATGCGCGGCCTCGGGCTGCCGCTGGACTACCAGATCGAGGAGGGGACGCTGGTCATCACGGCCCGGCTGGACTCCGTGCCGGAGGCGGCCCGGCCCCTGCACGACATCGGCCGCCACCCGCTCGGCGACCCCGCCCGCCGCGACTGACCCGGCACCCCCACCACTGCGGTCCGCCCCGCTTCCCCGACACCGGCACCGCCCACGGCCGCCCAGGTCCCCGGCGGCGACGGTGCCCCGCCACGGGGGGCCGGGGGGTGTCCGGGCGGTGTCCGGCGGTGCCGACCCGCGCTCGGCCCACCGCCGGACACCACCGCGACCCGGCTCCCCGACACCGGCCCGCCGGACACCACCGCGACCGCCCATCGGACCCGGCCGCCGGACACCACCGCGACCGCCCACCGGCCCCCGACCGCCGGACACCACCGCGGCCACCCACCGGCACCCGGCCGCCGGACACCACCGCGGCCACCCACCGGCCCCTGGCCGCCGGACACCACCGCGACCGCCCACCGGCCCCCGACCGCCGGACACCACCGCGGCCACCCCCCGGCACCCGGCCGCCGGGCGCCACCGCGGTCCTTCTCTCAGTGCACAGCCTCCCGCAGCGGGACCGGTGTCGGAATGGGCTCTCCCAGGGCCTGGTCCAGGTCGGCCCAGAGGTCGTCCACGTCCTCCAGGCCCACCGACAGGCGCAGCAACCGGTCGCTCACGCCCGCCCCGCGCCGGTCCTCGGCCTCCACGATGCGGTGGCTGATGGACGCGGGATGCTGGATGAGCGTGTCGACGCTGCCCAGGCTCACCGCGGGGGTGACGAGCCGGACCCGGGAGATCAGCTCGTGCGGGTCGCCGTGCACCTCGAAGGCGATCATCGCGCCGCCGAGCCGCGGATAGCGCACCCGGGCCACGCGCGGATCGGCGGCCAGCCGGCGGGCCAGCTCCGCGGCGTTCGCGGAGGCGGCCCGCACCCGCACCGGCAGCGTGGCGAGCCCGCGCAGCAGCAGGTAACCGGCCAGCGGATGCAGCACCCCGCCGGTGGCGAACCGTATCTGCCGCAGCCGGCCGGCGAACTCCTCGTCGCAGGCGACCACCCCGGCCAGTACATCGCCGTGCCCGCCGAGGTACTTGGTGGCGCTGTGCAGCACCAGCCGGGCACCCTGCTCGGCCGGCCGCTGGAGCACGGGCGTGGCGAAGGTGTTGTCGGCGAGCAGCGGGACCGACCCGCAGGCGTGGGCGATGGCCCGCAGGTCGAGTTCGGCGAGGGTCGGGTTGGCCGGGGTCTCGACCATCACCAGGCCGGTGTCCGGGCGCAGCGCGTCGCGGATGCCGGCCGGGTCGGTCCAGGTGACCTCCGTGCCGAGCAGCCCCGCGGTCAGCAGATGGTCGCTGCATCCGTACAGGGGCCGTACGGCGACGACGTGGCGCAGGCCCATGGCGGCCCGGGCGAGCAGGACGGCGCTGAGCGCGGCCATGCCGCTGGCGAAGGCGACCGCGGACTCGGTGCCCTCCAGGCGGGCCAGGGCGGTCTCGAAGCGGGCCACGGTCGGGTTGCCCAGACGGCCGTAGATCGGCGGCCCGGCCGGGTCCGCGCCGTCGGTGGCGAAGGCGTCGATACGCGCGGCCTCGGCCCTGCTGTCGTACGAGGGGTACGTGGTGGACAGGTCGATCGGCGGGGCGTGCAGGCCCTGGCGGGCGAGGTCGTCGCGGCCGGCGTGCACGGCCTCGGTGGCCAGGGCTCTCGATGCGGCGCGTACGTCGTCGTAGGCGCCGGTGCTCGCTGTGTCCATGGCCGGAAGGGTGAACATCGAACGGTTCCTGAGAATCGAACACCGTGCTACGTTCGGCCAATGGCCGAATCTGTCGTACTGGATCCGGTGGATCTCCATCTGCTGCGGCTGCTGCAGAACGACGCCCGGACCACCTACCGTGACCTCGCCGCCCAGGTCGGCGTGGCACCGTCGACCTGTCTGGACCGGGTGACCCGGCTGCGCCGCTCCGGCGTGATCCTCGGCCACCGGCTCCAGCTGGATCCGGCCAGGCTCGGACGTGGTCTGCAGGCGCTGCTGTCGGTGCAGGTGCGACCGCACCGCAGGGAGCTGGTGGGACCCTTCGTGGAGCGGATCCGGGCCCTGCCGG
Source organism: Streptomyces musisoli (assembly GCF_016741855.1). Classification (GTDB taxonomy): domain Bacteria; phylum Actinomycetota; class Actinomycetes; order Streptomycetales; family Streptomycetaceae; genus Streptomyces; species Streptomyces musisoli. The sequence goes on from NZ_JAERRH010000017.1 coordinate 126,338, forward strand.
AGGCGCGGACGGTGTTCCACCTGACCGGGCCCGACGACTACCTGGTGCACGTGGCCGTCGCGGACATGGCCGATCTCCAGCGGCTGGTACTGGACGAGTTCACGGCGCGGCGGGAGGTGGCCCGGGTGGAGACCCGGTTGATCTTCCAGCAGTGGGAGTGCGGGCCGCTGCTGCCGCCCGGCCACGCCCAGAGCTGAATCCGCCGATACGTGGGTGACGCGGAGATCCTCCTCGTACGAGGATGGTCCGCATGTCTGAGACCCGGATCCTTCTGCCCCGGCAGGTCGCCGACGCATATGTGGACGACCTCATCGCCCTCGACCCCATCACCGGTACGTATCTCGGCGTGAAGGAGAGTTCGAGCAGGCTGCCCGACTACTCGCCCGCGGGCGCGGAGGCGCAGGCGGAGCTGGCGCGGGCCACGCTCGCGAAGCTGGACGAGGCGGAGCGCCGGCCCGGTGCGGACAGCGACGTGGAGCGGCGCTGCGGACGGCTGCTGCGGGAGCGGCTGACCGCCGAACTCGCCGTCCACGACACCGAGGAGCACCTGCGCCGGGTCGGCAACATGGACACGCCGGGCCACGCGGTGCGGGACGTCTTCACGGTCACCCCGGCGGACACGGAGGAGGACTGGGCGGCGATCGCCGAGCGGCTGCGCGCCGTGCCGGGCGCCCTCGCCGGCTACCGCGCCTCGCTCGAACTCGGCCTGGAGCGCAAGCTGTTCGCGGCCCCAAGGCCCACCGCCACGTACATCGGCCAGCTCACCGAGTGGACGGACACGGACGGCAAGGGCCGCGGCTGGTACGAGGACTTCGCCGCCGCGGGACCGCAGGCGCTGCGCGCCGAGCTGGACGAGGCGGCGCGGTCGGCCACCGGGGCCCTGGTGGAGCTGCGGGACTGGCTGCGGGACGTGTACGCACCGGCGATCGAGGGCACCCCGAACGTGGTCGGCCGCGAGCGGTACGCGCGCTGGTCCCGCTACTTCAACGGCACCGACCTCGACCTGGACGAGGCGTACGCCTACGGCTGGGCGGAGTTCCACCGCATCCTCGGCGAGATGAAGCAGGAGGCGGAGAAGATCCTGCCCGGCGCCGGGACGCCGTGGGTGGCGCTCGCACACCTGGACGAGCACGGCCGGCACATCGAGGGCGTGGACGAGGTCCGCGAGTGGCTCCAGGGCCTGATGGACAAGGCCATCGGGGAGCTGGACGGCACGCACTTCGAACTCGCCGAGCGGGTGCGGCGGGTGGAGTCGCGCATCGCCCCGCCCGGCGGCGCGGCGGCCCCCTACTACACGGCCCCGTCGGAGGACTTCTCCCGGCCCGGCCGCACCTGGCTGCCCACCATGGGCCTGAACCGCTTCCCGGTCTACGACCTCGTGTCGACCTGGTACCACGAGGGGGTGCCCGGCCACCACCTTCAGCTCGCGCAGTGGGCGCACGTCGCCGAGAGCCTCTCCCGCTACCAGGCCACCATCGGCATCGTCAGCGCCAACGCGGAGGGCTGGGCGCTGTACGCGGAGCGGCTGATGGACGAGCTGGGCTACCTCACCGACCCGGAGGAGCGGCTCGGCTACCTGGACGCGCAGATGATGCGGGCGGCCCGGGTGATCGTGGACATCGGCATGCACCTGGAGCTGGAGATTCCCGCCGACTCGCCGTTCCACCCCGGTGAGCGGTGGACGCCGGAACTGGCGCAGGAGTTCTTCGGTGCGCACAGCAGCCGGCCGGCGGACTTCGTGGAGAGCGAGCTGACCCGGTACCTGACGATCCCGGGCCAGGCGATCGGCTACAAGCTCGGTGAGCGGGCGTGGCTGCTCGGCCGGGACAAGGCACGCGAGCTGCACGGCGACGCCTTCGACCTGAAGGCGTGGCACATGGCGGCGCTGTCACAGGGTTCGCTTGGCCTGGACGACCTGGTGGACGAGCTGTCCCGGCTCTGACCTCCGGTCCGGAGACCGGCGACCGGCCCGCGATCGACGTACCTCTGGGCCGGACGGCGGTCTCCGGGTGGCGCAGGCGGTGCCCGGGCGGCTAGCTGGTGCCCGGGGACCGATGCGGAGAGGCGGGCCGGGCATGCGCGAGACGGGGCCGGGACGGGAGCCACTGCGGACACCGCGCGCCGCGGGGCTCGCCGGGGTCTTGTTCGCGCTGCTCCTGGCGGCGGCGATCGTCCTGGTCAGGCTGGGAATCCCGGAAGGGGCCGACGCGGCCGACGTCCAGGCCTTCCCCGACTCCGGGCGGCGCACCGCGCTGCGGACGGCCCTCGCGCTCGTGCCGTTCGCCGGCATCTTCTTCCTGTGGTTCGTCGGCGCGGTACGCGCGCACGTCGGCACGGTCGAGGACAAGTTCGTCGCCACCGTCTTCCTGGGCAGCGGGCTGGTCTTCACCGCCATGATGTTCGCCGCCGCCGCGACGGCGAGTGCCGTGCTCGTGGTGCCCGGGCCCGCCGGCGGGCAGTCGCAGCCCGTCCTGTGGGACTTCGGCCGGCACCTCGCGTACGCGCTGATGACGGAGTACGGGATGCGGATGGCGGCCGTCTTCGTGTCCTCCATGTCGGTCATCGGCCACCGCCTCGGCGTCCTGCCGCGCCGGCTCACGGTCCTCGGCTTCCTCTCCGCTCTGGTGCTGCTCTTCGGCTCGTCGAACGTCCCCTGGGTGGAACTCGTCTTCCCCGCGTGGTCGCTGCTGCTCAGCCTGCACATCCTCGCGGTGAACCGCCACAACCGCCCCCGGCCGGCGACGGCCGGATGACACCCGCCCACACCGGCCGCTCACTCGATCGGCGTGCCCGGCGCGCGGGCTCGCACCCCGCGCTCGCATGCTTGCGAGCGGGGGAAGTCCGCCGTCCGGAGCCGCCCGCGCGAGCCGTACGGCGGGCACCGGACCTGGCCACCGAAAGGGCGGAGCGTCGATGAGGCTGGTCGTCGATCTCAACAAGTGTCAGGGATACGCACAGTGCGCCTTCCTCGCGCCCGACGTCTTCGCCATGCACGGCGAGGAGTCGCTGATCTACAACCCGCACGCGGACGAGGAGCAGCGGGAGCGGCTGGCGCGCGCCGTCGCCGCCTGTCCGGTGCAGGCGATCACCGCGGACGGCCTGGACCGGACGGACGGATCGGCGGCCGGTCCCCCGCAGGAGGCGTCCGATGGCCGCTGACCAAGTGGAATGGCTCAGGCGCGAGGGCCGGATCGTGATCGTGGGTGCCTCGCTGTCCGGCCTGCGGGCCGCCGAGACCCTGCGTGCCGAGGGCTTCGCCGGTGAGCTGACCCTGATCGGTGACGAGCCGCACGAGCCGTACGACCGGCCGCCGCTGTCGAAGTCCGTGCTGCTGGGCATGGCCTCCCCACAGCACACGGAGCTGCCCCACCGCTGGGAGATCGACGCCAAGTGGCGCCTCGGGGTCGCGGCGTCGGGTCTGGATCCGACGGCCAAGCGGGTCCGGCTGGCCGACGGGGACGAGGTGGAGTACGACCGGCTGCTCATCGCCACCGGGGTCCGCGCCCGGCCGTGGCCGAAGGAGGAGGAGGCCAGGCTGGACGGTGTCTGTCTGCTGCGCACCCGGGAGGACGCGGCCGACCTGTACCGGCGGCTGAAGGCGGGGCCGCGTCGGGTGTTCGTCATCGGCGCCGGGTTCGCCGGTTCGGAGGTCGCGTCGGCCTGCCGGGAGATGGGCATCCCCGTCACCGTGGCGGAGCGTGCGGGGGCACCCCTGGTGGGCGCGCTCGGCGGGGTCGTCGGCGCGGTCGCGGCCGACCTCGCGACCGAGAACGGCGTGGACCTGCGGACCCATGTCACGGTGACCTCGCTGGAGGGCGACCCGGTCGGCAGGGTGCAGGCGGTCCACCTGTCCGACGAGAGTGTCGTCGAGGCGGACGTGGTCGTGGTCTCGCTGGGTTCGCTGCGGAACACCGAGTGGCTGTCCGGGTCGGGGCTGGGCGCCGGTCCCCGGGGCATCGCCTGCGACGCGGGCTGCCGGGCCTTCGACTTCCGGGGCATCGTCACGGACGACGTCTTCGTGGCGGGCGATGTGGCCCGCTCCCCGCACGCGCTGTTCGGCTACCAGTTCCTGTCGCTGGAGCACTGGGGCAATGCCGTCGCCCAGGCGGAGACGGCCGCGCACAACATGATCTGCCACGGCGCCGACCGGCGGCCCCACCTGTGGATGCCGGCCTTCTGGTCGTCGATGTTCGGGGTGAACATCAAGTCGGTCGGGGTGCCGCCCATGGGCGAGCAGCTCATGATCACGCAGGGTTCCCTGGCGGAGCGCCGGTTCGTCGGCGTCTACGGGTACCAGGGCCGGGTCGTGGCCGCGGTGGCCTTCGACAACACGCGGTGGCTGGAGTTCTACCAGCGGCAGATCGAGCAGGGCGCGCCGTTCCCGGTGGAGCACCCGACGGTGGACCGGCGTCCCGAGGGCCGCCGGCCGGTGCCGGCCGACTTCCCGGACCCGTCCCTGCCGACCCACGGCCCCATGGTGACCCTCAGCGGCTACTCACCGGCCGACCAGCAGCTGGTCTTCCATCCCGCCCGCCACTGACCGCCGTCCCCGGCCCCCACGCTCCAAGGACCCGCCATGCCGCACGCCTCGATGATGCGCCAGATCACCGACTTCGCCAACCGCGCCGACCCGTATCCGGTGTACGAGAAACTCCGCGGGACACCGGTCCTCCACGAGGAGGAGGGCGGCCCCTACATCATCAGTTCGTACTACGACATCAAGGCCCTCCTGCACGATCCGCGCATCAGCTCCGACGCCGCCAACCTGACCGCCGCCGGGGACGACGAGCTGGCCCGGTCGGAGGAGACGGGCGGACTGCCGCCGTCGTTCCTGCGTCTGGACCCGCCCGAGCACGACCGGCTGCGGCGCATCGCCAACAGTGCCTTCGGACCGCCGCACCGGCCGCGGCGGATCGAGAGCATGCAGGGCGACATGCGGGAGATCGTCACCGGCCTGATCGACGGTTTCGGGGACGCGCACGAGATCGACCTGGTCGACCAGTTCGCCTACCCCTTCCCGGTGACCGTGATCTGCCGGCTGCTCGGGGTGCCCCGGGAGGACGAACCGCGGTTCCGCGCCTGGGTCGACCCGCTGGTCGCGAGCCTCGACCCCGACACGCGCCAGAACGGGGACGCCGACTTCCAGCAGACGGCGCAGGAAGCCCGGATGCAGCTCGGCATGTACCTGGCCGGGCTGGTCGAGCAGCGCACCAAGGAACCGCGGGACGACCTGCTGTCCGACCTGGTGAACAGCCGGGGACCGGACGGCGCGATGACGATGATGGAGGTGCTGAGCACCTCGGTCCTGCTGCTGATCGCCGGGCACGAGACGACGGTGAACCTGATCACCAACGGCATGCTGACCCTGCTGCGCCACCCGGACATCCTGCGGCGGCTGCGGGAGGAGCCGGGGCTGTCGGTCAGGATCGTGGAGGAGCTGCTGCGGTACGAACCGCCGGTGCAGCTCGTGCCGCAGCGCACGTGCATCGCCGACATCGAGGTGCGCGGGATCACGATCCCCAAGGGTTCGCGGATCTGGCTGGTCCTCGCCGCGGGCAACCGGGATCCGGAGCGGTTCGAGGACCCGCAGCGGTTCGACCCGGACCGCGGGGACATCCAGCACCTCGGCTTCGGCAGCGGCATCCACAGCTGCTTCGGGGCTCCGCTGGCCCGGCTGGAGACCCAGATCGCGCTGTCCGAGCTGGCCCGCAGGCTGCGCGACCCGCGTCTGGTCGAGGACCCGCCGCCCTACCGCCCGAACGCCGTGCTGCGCGGCCCGCGGCATCTGCGCATCGCCTTCGAGGGGCTGGACTGAACCGGGAGCGGCCCGCGGGCCGGTGCCGCCGGCACTCCCGCGCCCGGACCATGGCCGGCCCCCGCCCGGCACCGAGCCGACAGGTGGCGAGCCGGCAGGTGGCGAGCCGGCAGGTGGCGAGCCGAGAGGTGGCGAGCCGACAGATGGCGCACAGTTCCGTCGGGCAGTCCCTCATGGCTCCTGCCGGGCGCCGGAAGGCCGCCTCGGAGCACCGGCGCCTCGACCGGTGGCTCAGCAGCCGCACTCGCCTTCGACGGGCGCCGTCAGCGGGTCGGCGTCCCGGTGCGCCGGGCCCTGCCAGGTCTCGTAGGCGAAGCCCTCGCGTACCCAGTACTCGAAGCCGCCGAGCATCTCCTTGACCTGGTAGCCGAGTTCGGCGAGGGCGAGGGCGGCGCGCGTCGCACCGTTGCAGCCGGGGCCCCAGCAGTACGTCACCACGGGCACGGACTTGTCGAGGAGCTGTTCGGCCTGCTCGGCGATGAGCGAGGTCGGCAGGTGGACGGCGCCGGGGACGTGGCCCTGGTCCCAGGACTCCGTGGAACGGGAGTCCAGGACGGCGAAGCCGGGGTCGCCGCCGGCCGCGAGTGCGGCGGCGACGTCGGAGACGTCGGCGTGGAAGGCGAGGCTCGCACGGAAGTAGGCGGCGGCCTCGGCGGGGGCGGCGGGGGCGACGCGCAGGACGGGGTTCTCGGAAATGGTGTTGATCATGACGGAGAATCTACGGTCCGCGGGCCGCCTCCTGAAGGGATGATCCACGGGCTTCCTCTTGCCCCGCCGGGGATTCCCCTGCTATCCATCCGGGATGACCGTGTATTCCCCGGACGCCGTGGACCGGCGCATTCTCGATGTCCTCCAGCGCGACGGACGGGCCAGTTACGCCGAGCTGGCGCGTGCCGTGTCCATGTCGCCGAGCGCCGTCACCGAGCGGGTCCGGCGGCTGGAGGAAGCCGGTGTGATCCAGGGCTACGCGGCGGTGGTCGACCCCGAGCGGCTGGGCCTGTCGATCCTGGCGTTCGTGCGGCTGCGCTACCCGAACGGCAACTACAAGCCGTTCCACGACCTGGTCGCGGCCACGCCCGAGATCCTGGAGGCGCACCACGTGACGGGCGACGACTGCTTCGTCATCAAGGTCGCCGCGCGGTCGATGTCCCATCTGGAGGAGATCTCGGGGAGGATCGGCGCGCTGGGCTCGGTGACGACCAGCATCGTGTACTCGTCCCCGCTGCCCCGGCGCCCCCTCATGGGCTGACCCGGCGGTCCGCGCCCCGGACCGCGGGGGTCACGGGCCGTCCACGCCCCGCTGGAGGACCCTGGAGCCCGCTCGTCCCTTCACCACCTCCAGCTGCGCATGGATCCGCCGCCGCAGATCGGCGACGTGGCTGACGATGCCGACGCTGCGGTCGCGTTCGCGCAGTGCGTCCAGGACGTCCAGGACCTCGTCCAGGGTCTGGTCGTCCAGGCTGCCGAAGCCCTCGTCGATGAAGAGGGTGTCCAGGCGGACGCCGCCCGCCTCGTCGGTGACGACGTCGGCGAGGCCGAGAGCGAGCGCGAGGGAGGCGAAGAAGGTCTCGCCGCCGGACAGGGTCGCGGTGTCCCGTTCCCGTCCGGTCCAGGCGTCGACCACGTGCAGTCCGAGTCCGCTGCGTCCGCGCCCGGTGCGGTCGTCGGAGTGGACGAGGGTGTAGCGGCCGGCGGACATGCGCTGGAGCCGGACGGTCGCGGCGGCGGCGACCTGTTCCAGACGGGCGGCCAGGACGTACGACTCCAGGCGCATCCTGCGTTCGTTGTCGGCCGAGGTGCCCGCGGTGAGGGCGGCGAGCCGCGCCACCCGGTCGTACTCCTCGCGCAGCGGGGCGAGCTCGCGCACCGCCTCGGCGGCCCGTGCGGAGAGGCGGTCCAGCTCGGTGCAGCAGCGGGCGGCGGCGTCGCGCGCGGAGGCGGCCTCGCGCAGCCGGCGTTCCGCGGTGGCCGCCGCCCGCTCGGCCGTGGCCGGGTCGGCGGGCGGCTGCTGGGCGGCCGCCGCGGTGCCGGACTCGGCGAGGACCGCGCGCACGGCGGCCTCCTCCTGCTGCCAGGCGTCCAGGCGGTGTTGCAGCTCGCGGTGGGCGGCGGGGTCCAGGAGCGCCGCCGCGGCGGCCTGCGGGGTGTCGAAGCCCGCGCGGTAGGCGGCGTCCGCGAGGCGGGCGTCGGCGTCCTTCAGCCGCTGGGCGGCGTCCTCGGCGGCCCGTACGGCGTCGGCGGCCTCGGTGAGCAGCGCCACCCGCCGCTCCAGCTGCGCGGCACGCGCGGCCACGCTGTCGGCGCTCCCCCGGGCCTGCGTCAACTCCGCTTCCAGCTGGCCCCGTTCGCGCTCCAGGGTGTCACGGCGGGTGAGCCGGGAGGCGGCCCGTACGGCGGCCTGCTGACGGTCGGCGAGCCGCTGCTCGCGCTCCTGCTCGGCACGCCGCAGCTCCTCCTGGACGGCGTGCAGGGAGGAGGCCGCGCGGCGGGCGCGGGCGTACTCCTGCTCCAGTTCGCCGGCCTCGGCGGCGAGCCGGCCGGTGGGCGTGTCACCGGCTTCGGCGGTGGCGGCGGCCAGCGCCTCCCGGACCACGCCGAGCCGCCGCTCGTCCTCGGTGTGCTGTTCCTCGGCCTGCCGACAGGCGGCGAGGGCGCGGTCCTCGGTCTCGCGGTCGACGTGTCCGGCGATCTTGCGGGCGGGGGCGGGGTGTTCGGTGGCTCCGCAGACCGCGCAGGGTTCGCCGTCGGTGAGGTGGGCGGCGAGTTCGGCGGCGATGCCGTTCAGCCGCTGCTCCTTGAGGTCGAGCCAGTGGGCGCGGGCGTCGAGCGCGCCCTGCCGGGAGGTGCCCGCGCGCTGCCGGGCCCGCTCGAGGTCGGCGGCGAGCTGGTCGCGGGTGCGGGCCGCGTCGAGCCGCCGCTGCATGGGGGCGCGCTGGACGGCGAGCTGCTCGGCGCGGGTGGCGGCCTCCTGGGCGGAGTCGATGCGGGTCTGGAGGGCCGCGCGGGTGCCGTCCCAGTCGGCCAGCCAGGTGTCGGCCTCGCGCAGGACGTCCTCGTCGACGCGTTCCTGCCGGTCGAGTCCGGCCCGTTCGACGGCGAGTTCGGCGAGCCGGCGTTCGGCGCGCCGGGCCGCGTCGAGGCCGCCCAGTTCCTCCGCGGCCCGGCGGGCGGCGGTGGCGAGTCCGCTCGCGCCGTCGTCGGCGCAGGAGTCGGGGAGCAGTCCGCGCGCGCGTGCCTCGGCCGCGGCGGCCCGGCGGTGTTCCGCCTCGGCGGCCTCCCGCAGCTCCAGCGCCGGTGCGACCGCCTCCGCCTTGCGGGCCCGCGCCATGCGCTCCTGCGCCTCGTGGTGGGCGCCGGCCCGCTCCTGGAGGCCCGCGGCGCGCTGCCGGGCCTCGGTGAACCTGTTCTGGAGGCGGGCGAGTTCGCGTTGCTCGTCCAGGGTGCGCCGGGCCGCCGCGTGGGCGGACTCGGCGGCGGCGAGGCGGCAGCGGGCGACGGTGAGGCGTTCCCGGGCGGTGCTGCGGGCGACGGCGGCGGCGCCGAGGACGGCCTCGGCGAGGCCGGGTTCGCCGGGGGCCGGCTCGGGCAGCTCCATGGCGTCGCCGGCCGCCTGCTGCATGCGGTGGGCGTCGGCGAGCAGGGCTGTGTCGCCCTCGCGCACACGCGCCTCGGTGGCACGGCGGCGTTCGGCGAGGCGCTTCTCGACGTCGGCGAAGCGCTGGGTGTCGAAGAGCCGGCCGAGGAGTCTGCCCCGGGCCTCGGCGTCGGCGCGCAGGAAGCGGGCGAAGTCGCCCTGGGGCAGCAGGACGACCTGGCAGAACTGTTCGCGGCTCATGCCGAGCAGCTGCTCGATCTCGGCGCCGATCTCCTGGTGGGAGCGGCTGAGGTCCTTCCAGGCGGCCGACCCGGCGTCGTACGCGCGCAGCCAGGTCTGGGCCTTGTCGACCGTCATGCCCTTGCCGCGCAGCTTGCGCCGCTCCCACGGGGGCTGCCGGGTGATCTCCAGCCGGCGTCCGGCGACGGTCAGTTCCAGGCGGACCTCGGTGCGGGTGCCGGGCCGGGCGTGGTCGCTGCGCAGGTTCATGCCCTGGCTGCTCTGCCGGGCGCCGGGGACGGTGCCGTAGAGGGCGTAGCAGACGGCGTCCAGGACGGTGGTCTTGCCCGCGCCGGTGGGGCCGTGCAGCAGGAACAGCCCGGCGGCGGACAGCTCGTCGAAGTCGACGCTCTGGGAGCCGCCGAAGGGGCCGAAGGCGGTGATGTCGAGCCGGTGCAGCCTCACCGGGCCACCTCCCGTTCGGCGTGGTCGGCGCGGACGGTGTCGAACGCCTCGCGCAGCACGGCCGCCTCGTGCTCGTCGGGTCCGGAGCCGCGGACATGGGCGACGAAGTCCTGGGCGATCTGCTGGTCGCTGCGGCCCGCGAGGCGGCGGGCGTACGACACGCGGGGGTCGTCCTGGGCCCGATCGGGGTCGAAGACCAGGCTGAGGGTGTGCGGGAAGCGCTCGGTGAGCCGGGCCATGGGTTCGGGCGGGCGGACCGGGTCGGTGAGGGTCGCCTCGACCCAGGCGTCCTCGTGGCGGGTCAGTTCCGGGTCGGCGAGGAGGTCGTCCAGGGTGCCGCGGATGCGGGCGAGCGGGCGCGGCACCGGGCAGTCGACGCGCTCGGCGCCGACGGAGCCGTCCGCGTCCAGGTCGATCAGCCACGTGCTCTTGCGGTGGCCGGCCTCGGAGAAGGAGTAGGCGAGCGGCGAGCCGGAGTAGCGCACGCGCTCGGTGATGGTCTGGCAGCCGTGCAGGTGGCCGAGCGCCACGTAGTCGACGCCGTCGAAGACCCCGGCGGGTACCGCGGCCACCCCGCCGACGGTGATGTCCCGCTCACTGTCGCTGGCCTGGCCGCCGGTGACGAAGGCGTGGGCGAGGACGACGGAGCGGGTGCCCCGCGCGCGCGTGGCGAGGTCGGCGCGGACGCGGTCCATGGCGGCGCCGAGGACGGCCTCGTGGCCGGCCCTGTCGACGGCGAACTCGTCCTTGACCAGGGCCGGTTCGAGGTACGGCAGGCCGTAGAAGGCGACGTCGCCGTGGGCGTCCCGCAGGATCACCGGGGTGCCGGCGGCGGACGGTTCGGTGCGCAGGTGGATGCCGGCGCGGTCGATGAGTCCGGCGCCCACGCCGAGGCGGCGGGCCGAGTCGTGGTTGCCGGAGATCATCACCGTCGGCACACCGAGGTCGGCGAGACGGTGCAGGGCGGTGTCGAACAGCTCGACCGCGGCGAGCGGGGGCACCGCGCGGTCGTACACGTCGCCCGACACGACCACCGCGTCCACCTCGCGCTCACGCACGGTGGTGACGAGGTGACCGATGAACTCGGCCTGGGCACCGAGCAGGTTCGCCCGGTGGAAGGCCCGGCCGAGATGCCAGTCGGACGTGTGCAGCAGTCTCATGAGCCCCGAGACTAACGGCCGGGTCCGACATCACGGCCGGTAACTCCCGTCTTCGTCCCTCCACCCCCTCCGGCCGTGTGGGCGGGCCCCCGCTCCGGCTCCCCTGTCCGCGGCCCCCTCCGGCTCGCGTATCGGCGGCCTCCTCCGGACCTCGCGTATCGGCGGTCCCCGCTCCGGCGGGCCCGGCCGCACCGGGCCGACGGGCCGACGGGCCGCGTCCCGGCCGCAGTCGGGGGTCCGGGATCCGGGGTCCGGGGCTCGGGGTCGGGGCTCGGGGTCCGGGCACAGCATGTTCGAGCCACGGCCACGGGTCCGGCACACCGGGGAAACGTCTCCTCTTTGGTCATCGGCGCATGGGTTCAGGCGACTTTCGGACAATGTGAGAAGAAGCACTCCGAGGTCCACCGCGGTCACCTAGATTGACTGCCCTGTTAGAGCTGGGTTTCGGGGGGAACGACATGGATCCGGTGACGGCCGTGGCAGCGGCGGGAGTGGCACTCGTGGCCAAGGGAGCGCTGGAGACCGCGGGGCAGGAGGCCGGCCGCTCGGGATGGGCCGGCGGCGCCCGTCTGATCGAGCGGATCCGCGCACGATTCCGGGGCAATTCGGACGCGGAGCAGGCTCTGGACCGGGTCACGGGCACCCCGGACGACGAGGCCGCGCAGCAGACCCTGGAGCGGCAGCTCGCGGCGCACATGCTGCTCGACCCGGAGTTCGAGGCCGAGATCAGGCGGCTGGTCGACGAGGCCGTCGCCGCGCAGGGCCGGTCCGGTGCCCAGATCAGCGCCGCGCTCATCAAGAACGCCCAGGTGTTCAACGGCAAGGTCGACGTGCAGGGCAACTGGACGACCTCCTAGCACCGGCGCCGGCGGCGGGCCGACCGGCCGTGCCCGGCCCTGGGCGGCCTGCCGTCCGCCCGCCCTGACACACGGCCGGGGCGCGTACCCGCCGCCTGCCCGCCGCGCGCCCGACGGCCACCGCACCGCAGATTTCGAAGCCGAAGAAGCAGAACCATGAGCGAGGACAGCTCCTCCGAGAGCCCCCGGCCCGGAGCCGGCACCACCGACCGCCCGGACGACCCCTTACGCACCAAGGACAGGAACCCCGCCGAGCGGGACGCGGGCACCGGCCGGGACCCGGCGGAGCCCGGCAGGGAAGACGGCGCGCGGGACACCGGACCACCGCGCGCGGACGCCGAGGAACACGACGGCCCGGTCGGCGAGCGGGACGCCCTGCGCTACCTCACCGAGGGCAGCGGACGCGACGACGCCGAGCGGTCCGAGGCGCTGCGCGCCGGAGCCATCGCCGACGAGATCGCCCGGCGGCTGCACGCCGACGCCTCCGGGACCCGCATCGGCACACTCGCGCTGTTCAACGCGGACGTGAGCTTCGGCGGCGGGCTCCACACCGGCGGCGCCCGGACCGCCGGGCCGCGGCCCGGCGGGGTGTCCGTGCTCGCCATGGACGCGACCGACATCGCCGACCACACCGAGCTGTTCGTCGCCCCCGAAGGCTACGGCGAGGCGTTGGACGCCCTGTGCGAGCAGCGCGTGCTGGTCCTCACCGCGGCGCCGGGCAGCGGCCGCGAGGCCGTCGCCGTGAACCTGCTCGGGGAGGCGCTGGCCATGGACGGCGGCGGCGCGGGCTGCCACCGGCTGCTGACGCCCGCCACCGTGCTGGAGGCGGGCTGGGAGCCGCCCGTGAAGAACTCCGGCTACCTGGCACTGCTCGACGACGGTCCCGCCGCCGACCGCGATTTCACCTCCGCCTTCCTCGGCGGGCACGCCCACGGCACCGCCAGGTGGGCCGCGGTCGTCGCCGCGCTGCGCGCCGCCGGCTGCTTCCTGATCCTGGCCGGCGGTCACGACCTGGACGTCCTCGCGGCCGGACCGGGCGGCGACCAGGTGGCCCGGCACGCGCTCGTCCCGGCCGACCCGCTGGCCATCGTCGAACGGCGGGTGCTCGGCCACGGCGGCAGCGCGGACGCGTACGCCGACCTGCACGCCCTGCTGGAACGCACCGGGGCGGCGACCGCCCTGCGGGAACAGCCCGCCGCCCGCAACGCCGCCCGGCTCGCCTCCGTGATCCGCGCCGACGGCGACGTGACGGCCGCGGTGGCCCAGCTGCGGGACCCGAGCGAGCAGGTACGGGCCTGGTTCAACCGGTACCGGGCGCCGGAGGCGGTGGCCTTCGCACTGGCCGCGGCCGTACTGGAGGAGTGCGGCTACCTCACCGTGGCGGACGCCGCGGCGAATCTGCGCGCGGCCCTCGTCGAGCCCGAACCGGCCCCGCCGGACCTCCGGTTCGGGGACCGGCTCGGACACGAGCAGCAGTGGATCCGGCTCGACCTGCCAAAGGAGGGCGGCTTCGCCCCGCCCCGGGTGCGGTTCCGCAACGCACTGCTCGGGCAGGTCATCCTGGGCTACGCCTGGAACCTGCTGGACGGTCGCCGGGGGGCCGTACTCGACTGGCTGCGCGGCCTGCTGAGCCACCGCGACCTCCAGGTGCGGGCGCGGGCCGCGGTGGCCGCGGGCGTGCTGGCACTGACCGATCCGCACTACGCGGTGCACCGCTTCCTGACGACCTGGGCGGGCAGCACGTCCTGGCCGCTGCGGCAGGCCGCCGCCACCGCCCTCGGTGTCGCGGGCAGCAGGCCGGAGACCGCGGAGGCGGTGTGGGAACTGCTGCACCAGTGGGCACGCGGCGACGCCTCCGCCTACCAGCGCCGCCTGGCCGGCACGGCGGCGAACGCGGTGGGCGGCCTGCTCGGCCGTACGGCCCCGGACCGGGCGGTGGCCGTCCTGCGCAGCGCCCTGGACCGGGAGGACGACTGGGGCACGCTGCCGTCGGTGGCGTGGGGCGGCGTCCACCTCATCCACCAGGGCCGCACCGAGGCCGTCCTGCGGGCCTACCTGGACTGGTCCGAGCCGCAGGACCTGTCGCCCATGGTCGTCAAGTCGCTGTCCGCGTTCGTGTTCGCGGTGTCCCGGCCGTACGAGGAGCCGGTCATCGACACCGCCGGCGACCGCGGCCACGGACGCGTGCCGGGCGTGCCCGTCCTGCTCTGCGAACTGCCGCGGCACCGCGAGCCGCTCGCCGAGCTGTGGGCGCGCGCACTGGCCCGCAGGCCGGTGCAGGACTCCGCGCTGGAGGCGCTGCACTCCTGGATCGACGACTACGCCGGCCGGAGCCCCGGCTCCCTCGACGCCATCGGCGCGCTGCTGGTGTCCGTGGCCCGCAGGCCCGGCCGCCACCGCGAACGGCTCACCTGGTGGCTGGAGAAGTGGGCGCGCGACCGCGAGAAGCCTTCGGCGGGCGCCGCCCGCCTGCTCCGCACGCTCGACCCCGCCCGGTGAGGCCCACCACGGCGGCCGAATCCCCGACAGCACCTGGAAGGAGAGGGGGAGACATGGAGGAACAGACTTACGACCCGGTCCTGAGCAGCGACGACGTGCCCAGGTGGCGGCTGGTGAACCCGCTGCGGCCGCCGGCTCCCGGCCGGGCCCTGGTCCTCGTCCGGGACAGCGGCCCCTCGTTGACGATCCGCAGCGGCGAGGAGATCCCCTCGTCGCGGTTCGGGGCGTACCGCAGCGTCTTCACCGTCGACATGACCGAGCACCGGCTGATCCTGGACATCCCGCTGCTCAGCCGTGACGCCACGTTCTCCTTCCGGAGCCGGGTGGACCTCGTCTGCCGGGTCGCCGACCCGGCGCAGGTGGTCGCGCGCGGCATCCGCGACATGAGCGGCGCGCTCTACGGCTATCTGCGCAAGACGCTTCAGTCGGTCGCCCGGAACCACGACATCGCCGAGTTCCACGAGACGGAGATGGCGCTCAACGCGGCGCTGGCCGGGTTCGGCGGGGACGACGCGATCCGGATGCGCGACATCCAGATCGAACTCCTCGTCGACGAGGACGAGATCGCGGCCAGCGGGCGCGAGTACCGGGACGTCGTGCGCGAGACCCGGCTGGAGGGCATGCGCCGCAGACGGCACCTGGACATGGTCCGTGAGGAGGGCGTCGACGGGCTGATCGCCGCGATCACGGAGAAGGAGGGCCCGCGCGCCGCCCTCGCCTGGATCGAGAAGGGCGAGGCGGAGAAGCGGGAGGTCCGGCGCGAGGTCATGCGCATGGTCCTGGAGCGCGGCGACGCGGACCGGGAGCCGTTCGAGCAGGCGGAGCTGGAGCGGGCGGTGCTGGATGAAGTGCTCCGCGACGGCGACGGACTGTTCGAGACGGCCACCCGGCGCGGCCGGTTGCGCGGCAGCCTCGCACGCGCGTTGGAGCCGGGCGCCGAGGACCGTGACGAGGGCCGCGAGGAGGTCCGGGGCGGGCGCGCAGGCGAACGCGAGCCGCTCAGGGGCGAGGTGGTGCGGGAGCGGTACGGCGACGACACCGGGCGGGTACCGGACGGCCGGCGCCCGCGGGACGAGGACGGCGCGCCCCGCTCACGCCTGTCCGGCACCGGCAGCCGCCGCGCGGCCCCGGCCAAAGCCGCAGGACCGCCCGAGGACGAGCCCCTGCCCGGCGCCGGGGGCGGGCGCACCGACGAACACCGCGCGGGCGGCCGTCCCGGCGACCGCGCCACGGGCTCCGACCGCCGGTACGGCCACCGCGGCGACCCGGGCGCGGCAGGTCGCACGACCGACGACTGGACGGGTGACGGCTGGACGGACCGGGGAACGGGTACCGGCACCGGCGACGACCTCCGCGACGGGTACCGGCCCGGTTACCGCGGCACCGAAGACCGCACCGCCGACCGGCCCGGTTACCGCGGCACCGAAGACCGCACCGCCGACCGAACCGGTGACCGCGGCACCGAAGACCGCACGGCCGACCGCCGCACGGCAGACCGCGGCCGGACCGACGGCACAGGTACCGGCACCGGAGAGCGGGTGGCCGGTGGACGGGCCGGCGAGCGTGATGCGGGTGACGCCGGTCCGCGGGTGAGCCGGGTCCGCGGGACCGCGAAGAAGCACCGGCCGGACACGTCGGGCAGCGACGGGGAGCGGCGATGACCGGCCACCAGGAACACGCGGCGCGGACACCGGCCCCGGGCGGGAGGCCGTCGGGGTATCCGTCCGCCCCGGCCCATGCGTCGGCGGTAGGTGCGGCCCCGCCCGACCCGGCGTCCCGGTCGGCCGTCCAGCCGCCGCCCCCGTCCCCGCACGTGCCGCCCGCGGACATCGCCGCCCCGGCGTCCGGGCCGGACGGCAACGCGGCGGGCCGCCACGTGCCGCAGCGGATCTGGTGCGTCGACCACGACCGGATGGGGCTGCTGGCGTTGTCCGTGTGGACCGAGCGGGTGGCGGGGCGCGGTGAGGACGCGGAGCCGTTCGTCGCCCACCACATGGACAGCGACCAGGGCCTGCTCGCGGTCTTCGACGGATCGGGCGGCGCCGGCGCGGCGCCCGTGTGGCAGGCGTCCGACGGGGAGAGCCGTACCGGCGCCTGGGTGGGCGCGCGGGTGGCGCGGCTGGCCACGGACGTCTGGTTCCACGACGTCGCCGCCGAGGGCGAACCGGCAACGCCGGAGACCCTGCGCGAGTACCTCCGGTTCTTCCTCGGCTACGCCCCGCAGCGGCGCAGCAAGATCAGCGGCACGATGCGCCGTCAGCTGCCCACCACGCTGGCCGCCGTGCACTACCGGCTGGCGGTCGCGCGGGACGAACCGGTGCTGGAGGTCCACCCGTTGTGGGCCGGGGACTCGCGCGCGTACGTGCTGCGCCCCCACGCGGGGCTGCAGGTGCTCACCCGGGACCACACCCGGGAGAGCGACGCGCTGGAGCTGCTGCGCACGGACCCGCCGATGACCAATCTGGTCTGTGCCGACCGGGAGTTCGAGGTCGACAGCCAGCGGCTGACGTATCCGCTGCCCTGTGTGATGGTGACCGCGACCGACGGCTTCTTCGGCTATGTGCACACCCCGGCCGACTTCGAGGCCCTGCTGCTGCGCACCATGCACCGGGCGGGCACCGTCGGCGAGTGGGCCGACCTCATCCGCCGGGAGGTGCAGTCCTACACCGCGGACGACGCCTCGCTCGCCGTCGTCGCCCTCGGCTACCGCGGCTTCTACGATCTGCGGGCCGAGTTCGCCGGGCGTCTGGAGCAGCTGACCGACCGCTACGTCCGCACCCGGCCGCGCGGCCTGGACCGCCACTCCCCCGCCGCCGACGAGGCGGCCGCCGGCCCGGCGGCGCCGCAAGGGGATCCCGCGGACCTGCCGGCCCGGGTCCGCGCCTGGCAGGACGACACCTGGCACGCCTACCGGGCCGGCTACGAGACCCACCTGCCCCCGGCACTCGAGGAGCGCGCATGAAGAAGGGTGATGTCATCGGGGGCTACCGCGTCATCAGCGAGCCCACGAACGCCAACGGCGGGAAATGCATATGGGCGTTCGCCGAGAAGGGGGGCGGCCAGTACTTCGTCAAGCGGTTCCTGGAGCCCAAGCGGCCCCGTGACGACGCGGCCGACTCGCCGAGCGTGCGGATCCGGCGGCAGCTGGCCCGGGAGTTCGAGTCCCGGCACCGCACCATCATGGAGCGGCTGCGCCCGGACGCGCGCGGCGGCGGCAACCTGGTGCTGGCCACCGACTTCTTCCACGAGGGCAGCACCTACTACAAGGTCACGGAGCGGATCGACACCTCCAGCCTGGAGAAGCCGCAGACCCTGGAGCCCCGCCACAAGATGGTGCTGCTGAAGACGCTGGGCAACAGCCTGAAGCAGCTGCACGACATCGACGTCGTGCACGGCGACCTCAAGCCGCTGAACGTCCTGGTGCAGAAGCGGGACGGCGCCGCGTTCCACACCGCGAAGCTGATCGACTTCGACGACTCCTACGTCTCCGGCAAGCCGCCGGAGCCCGACGACATCGCGGGCGACTCGGTCTACGGCGCGCCGGAGTGGCGCCACTACATGCAGCGCGACGAGTCCGTCGGCCCCCGGCATCTGACCTGCGCGGTGGACATCTTCGCGCTCGGACTGATGACCCACCTGTACCTGACGGGTGAACTGCCGCACCACGACAAGCGGTACGGCTCACCGGCCGACGCGGTCAACGCGGGCGAGCTGCTCGATCTGGACCTGCGGCTGTCGGACGAGATGCTCGGTCTGCTGCGCGGCATGACCGCCCGGGCCCCGGGCGGCCGGCCGCGGATCACGACGTTCCTCAAGGCGCTGTCCGACCCGAAGGTGTGTGCCCTTCAGCACCGCCGCCCGGGAACCGCCAAGGGCAGGCCCCCGGCGGGGAAGCCCGCTCCGGCCGGGGACGGCGCCAAGCCGTCCGGGTCGTCCGCGGCCGGCCCGCGCACCAGCCGTATCAAGGCCAAGAACCTCACGTCGGCGTCGCGGCCGCGTACCGGGACACCTGCGCCGGAGCCGCCCCGCACGCCGGCGGAAGCGGACGGTCCCGCGGCCCCGGCGCCCTCCGCACCCGCCGCGCCCTCCGCCCCCGCCGCGACCCCGCCGGCCGCCGAAGCCCCGGTGGAGCGCGCCTCCCGTGTGCGCATCAACCTCGGCGACCGGCGCCGACGGCCCGGTTCGTCCTGATCCGGGTCCACCGACCGAGACACACCGCCCGTACCACCCAGGAGACTCCGTATGAGCAACATCGAGCAGTACCAGGGGAATCTGCAGTACGCCGTCGACATCGTGCTCTGCGTCGACGCGACGGGCAGCATGTTCCCCGTCCTCGACAACGTGAAGTCGAGCGCGCTCCAGTTCCACGACCGGCTCAACGACGTGATGGCGAAGAAGGGCAAGGCGATCAGCCAGCTCCGGCTGAAGGTCATCGCCTTCCGCGACTTCGGCGACGACCCCTCCAGCGCCATCCAGCAGACCGGTTTCCTCCACCTGCCGGGGCAGGCACGGGACTTCGAGGAGTTCGTGCGCGGCATCGACGCCTCCGGCGGCGGTGACATCCCCGAGTCGGGCCTGGAGGCGCTCGCGCTGGCCATCAACTCGCCCTGGGAGCAGGGACTCGACCGCAGGCGCCACGTCATCGTCATGTTCACCGACGCCCCGGCCCATCCGCTGGGCACGCACGCCTCCGCGCCCTCGTATCCGGCGGGCATCCCCGGCGACCTGGACGAGCTGTTCGAGCAGTGGGGGTACGCCCGCAGCCAGACCTCCGTGATGGAGCAGTCGGCGAAGCGGCTGGTGCTCTTCGCGCCGGACCAGGCGCCGTGGTCCGATCCCATCGCCGAGGAGTGGGACCTGACCCTGCACTTCGCCTCCAAGGCCGGTGAGGGTCTGGAGGAGTTCGAGATGGACGAGATCATCGAGACGATCGCGAACAGCCTGTGAGACTGGACTGGCCGGAGTTCGAGCTGGACTGCGACGCCTCGGGCTATCTGACCTTCACCTGGCGACGCTACGGCCGGGTCCGGACGCACGCGCGCCACTGCACCCACCTGCGTCTGCTCCCGCAGGGCTCGGACGGGCTGTCCCGGTGGGTCTTCCAGCTGCGTTTCCCCGAGGGGCCGACGCCCGGACTGCTCGTGGTGCGGGTGGACGTCCCGGCGGACCGGCAGGAGGAGGCGGAGCAGTACGGCGATCTGCTGCGGCGGCGCTACGGCATCCCGGAGCAGGCGCCCGACGCGGAGGAGGAGGCCGGGCTTCAGCGGGTGCCGCTCGATACGGACGAGTGGATGGCCGCGCCCGCGTCCACCGCGTCGGAGGAGCTGTTCGCCGCGGTGACGGCCCGGGTCGACGGCGACACCGGCTGACCGCGCGGTCGTACGCACACGAGAGGGAGGGCGGCACGAGGTGGCGGCATCGGCCAACTGGCGTTGCGCGGACTGCGACACGTTCAACGTGCCCGCGGAGACGACCTGTACGGTCTGCGGCGGGACCCGGCGCGGTACCGCGCCGCCGCCCCGGTCCACGCCGAAGCCGGCCGCGAAGCCGGGCTCGAAGCCGGCCGCGAGGGCGCCGCGCGGCGGATCGGGGACGGCGTCGGGCGCGGCGGCAGCTGCCGAGCCGGGTACGAAGTCCGCCGCGAAGCCGGCTGCCAAGGGGGCGGGGTCCGGTGGCGGTGCCGCGCGGCCCTCCGCCAAGCGGCCCGGCGGCTCCGGGCATCCGCCGGGCCCCTGGCGCTGCTCCGAGTGCGACACGAACAACGCGCGCACGGACCTGTCGTGCATCGCGTGCGGCACCTCGTGGAAGGCGGCGCGGAAGAGCACGGCGAAGCCGCCTCCGTCCGGGAGCACTGGCGCGGGCGCGGGCGCGGGTGCGAAGAAAGCCCCGCCCCGGAAGACCACGCCCCGCAGCACTCCGTCCTCGGCGGCCTCGGCACCGCGGAGCACCGCGCGCAGCGCGCCCTCCTCGTCCTCGACGCCCCGCAGCACACCGCGGACCCCCCGCAGCACGCCCCGGACGTCCCGCCCGGGCACGTCCGGCACGGCGGGCGCACGAACCGGCGCCGCGCCCGGCAGGCCCCGGCCGCGCACCGAGGAAGGCGTCTTCTTCCCCTCGTCCGGCACCACGGGCTACCGGCCGGCCGGACCGCACGCCCCGGCCGGCCCACCGCCGCGCACCGAGCCGGTCCGCACCCCCGCGCCCCCGCCGCGGTACACCCCGCCCGCCGGGAGCACGAGCCGGAGCAACGGTTGTCTGGGCGGCTGCGTCGGCGTCGGCGTCGTGTTCCTCCTGATCGCCCTGGTGGCCCACGGCTGCGACTCCTCGTCGGAGTCCAGCGGCTCGACGCCCCGCAGTACCGCCGAGGCCTGCCCGGAGCGCATCGCCGCCGAGCTGCCCGGCGGGGACGGGGCCGAACTGGTCCGGGCGTTCCGCACGAAGAACAAGCAGATCACCCTGTGCCGTACGGCGTCGGGATCGCTGTACTACTACGGCGAGTTCAGCGACGGGCGGGAGAAGGGGATCGCCATGAAGGCGAGGGCGACGAGCAAGGGGTTCGAGGCGCGCAACGGCGAGTACCGCTACGTCGTCCACGGCGGTGCCGTGACCATCTACCAGTCGGGCCGGCGGATCGGCGAGGAGGATCTGACGCCGGAGCCGTCACCGTCCTGACTCACGCGTCGCCGTACGCCTCCCCGCCCAGTGCGAAGCCGGCCGTGCCCGCCGTCGCGTCGGCTAGCCATGCGCGGAAGGCGTCCACGTCGGCGTCGGGGAGGCCGATCTCGATGGTGACGGCCTCGCCGTAACGGACGTCGCGCACCTCGCGGCCGGTCGCGCGCAGGTCGTTCTGGACCTTGCCCGCCCGCTGGTGGTCGACGGTCACCGTGGCCAGCCGGAAGCGGCGCCGGGTGATCGTGCCGAGCGCGTCCAGGGCCTCGCCGACCGAGCCGCCGTAGGCGCGGATCAGTCCGCCGGCGCCGAGCTTGACGCCGCCGTAGTAGCGGGTGACCACGGCGACGACGTACCGCATGTCGCGGCGCAGCAGCATCTGGAGCATGGGCACGCCGGCGGTGCCGCCCGGTTCGCCGTCGTCGCTGGCCTTCTGCACGGAGGCGTCGGCGCCGATGACGTACGCCCAGCAGTTGTGGGTGGCGTCGGCGTGCTCCTTGCGCACGGCGGCGACGAAGTCCTGGGCCTCCTGCTCGGTGGCGGCCGGGGCGAGGGCGCACAGGAAGCGGGAGCGGTTGATCTCGGTCTCGTGCACGCCCGCGCGGGCGACTGTGCGGTACTCGTCCTGCATCCCGCCAGCCTATGTGAAAGCCGGACGCCCCCCGATCACCTCTTCTTCCCGCGCGGGACCGTGAACGAGGTGAGCAGGGCCGCGCCCGGGGCGAGGGCCGGCCAGCCGGTGCCGTGCCAGGTGAGCACGGCGATCGCCGAGGTCGGGAACTTCTCCCGCACCCGGTCCAGGGAGTCGTCGAGGCCGTCGGCGGCCAGCGCGCGCACCAGTTCCTCGAGGCCGGGGTTGTGCCCGATGAGCAGCAGCGTCCGCACGTCCGCCGGCGCCTCGCGCACGACCTCCAGCAGGTCCGCGGGGCCGGCGGCGTACAACCGACGGTCGTAGTGCACCGGTGGCGGAGTGGCCCACTCGGCGGAGACCAGCTCCCAGGTGCGGCGGGCGCGGACGGCGGTGGAGCACAGGACGAGGTCGGGCAGGGAGCCGGCGGCGGCGAGGGCGCGTCCGGCGGCCGGGGCGTCCCGCCGCCCGCGTGGCGCAAGCGGTCTGCGGTGGTCCTCGACGCCCTCGGGCCAGGCGGACTTGGCGTGCCGCAGCACCACCAGCCGGCGCAACGGGCCCCTGCCGGCCGGCCCGGTCACGCGAGGCTCCCGAGGTCGCGCGCGAGGTCCAGGGCGAGCAGGCGGTCGGCGTAGGCGTAGGTCTCGAAGCGGGCACCGTCCGGGATGCCGGGCTCGCTCTCCACGTCGCGCAGCACGCCAAGCACCGCGGGCAGGTCCAGGTCGTCCTCCCAGGCGGCGCGCAGCCGCGCCCGCACCTCGTCGGGCACCGGCCGCGAGGGCCGCCGCGCCCAGCCGGCGACGGCGCGCCGCCATCGGGCGAGGCTCCGCGCGGCGTCGTCCAGTGCGGCCGTGTCCAGCCGTGCGGGTTCGCTCCGCGGGACGGCGAGGAGCGCGAGGCGGAGGGCGGTGGGGTCGGCGAGGAGAGCATCGAGCGCGGTGGGGGTCACCGGGGCCACGTCCATCACCGGTCCCGGCCCCGGTCTGTCCCGGGAGTCCCGCTGGGCCACATGGATGGCCTGGGCCTCGCCGAGTCCGGACGCGAGGTCGCGGCCGTCCTCGAAGGGGCGGATGGCGAGCCGGTCGGCGGCCGTGCGGAGTTCGGGCTGGTCACGGGGTGCCGTGAGGATCGTCCAGACCGGGGTGCCGCCCAGTTCCAGGGCGCGGACGAGCAGGTCGGCCGTGAGCAGCACCCGCAGGGCGGTGGGGTCGAGGCCGGAGGCGTGGGCCTCGATGCGGGTCAGGCCGCGGCGGGCGGGCGCGGCGGGGACGGGCTCACCGGTTCGGGCGTCGAGGATGCGCAGCACGGGGCGAGCGTAGGCGGCCGGACGGCCGTATGCAGCGGCTTGCGCCGATTCCGGACAGCGTGGCGGGGTACGGCGGGAGTCCGGACCCGCGTACGGCGGGAATCCGCACCCGCCGTGGCGATGTTGCCACGGCACACGTTCCCGACAGCCCGAGGAGGCGGCCGATGTACGGCGACGAGGCGACGATCCGCAGGATCCTGACCGAGCTGGGCGACACCTGGGCGGTGGTCGGCCTGTCCTCGAACCGGGGCCGGGCCGCCTACGGGGTGGCGCAGGTGCTCCAGCGGTTCGGCAAGCGGATCGTGCCGGTGCACCCCAAGGCGGAGACGGTGCACGGGGAGCGGGGCTACGCCTCCCTCGCGGACATCCCCTTCGACGTGGACGTGGTCGACGTGTTCGTGAACGGCGACCTGGCCGGCGCGGTGGCGGACGAGGCCGTGACGAAGGGGGCGCGGGCGGTGTGGTTCCAGCTGGACGTCGTCGACGAGGCCGCCTACCAGCGCACCCGGACGGCGGGCCTGGAGATGGTCATGAACCGGTGCCCGGCGATCGAAATTCCTCGCCTGACACTGTGACTCTTCTCCTTCATCACAATTGTCCGCTGAATATTGACATTCGCTCGGCCCCTCTGACCTGTGCGAAGGCTGATCCCAAGACAGGCAAGATCCCGGGTCAAATTTTGGGAAACAGTCTTTTGCTGACGCGGAGTGGCTTCCTAGCCTGTGGCCTCATTGCCCGTTAATTCTGCGTTCATGAACTGAGAGGCCACTTGACATGGCGAAAGTCGACGCCCTGCCACAGGCCACGACGGAGTCCGGCGGTCTACGCCGGGACGTCGGACTGATCGGACTGATGTGGGCCTCCGTGGGCTCCATCATCGGATCCGGCTGGCTGTACGGCGCCGAGAAGGCGGTCGTCGTGGCCGGCCCCGCGGCGATCATCTCGTGGGTGATCGGCACGGTGGCCATCGTGCTGCTGGCGCTCGTGCACGCCGAGCTCGGCGGCATGTTCCCGGTCGCCGGCGGCACGGCCCGCTATCCGCACTACGCCTTCGGTGGCCTGGCCGGCATGTCGTTCGGCTGGTTCGCCTGGCTCCAGGCGGCCACCGTGGCGCCGATCGAGGTCGAGGCGATGATCGGCTACGCCGGTCACTGGAAGTGGGCCCAGGCCCTGCAGCACGCCGACGGAACACTGACGACCAGCGGTTTCGCTTCGGCCGTCGTCCTGATGGCGATCTTCGTGGGCGTCAACTTCTTCGGCGTCCGTGCGCTGGCGCACACCAACAGCGCGGCCACCTGGTGGAAGATCGCGGTCCCGCTCGCGGCGATCTTCATCATCGCGGTGGGCAACTTCCACAGCAGCAACTTCACCTCGGAGGGCTTCGCGCCGTTCGGCATGAAGGGCGTCCTCGGCGCCATCAGCTCCAGCGGCATCATCTTCGCGCTGCTCGGCTTCGAGCAGGCGATCCAGCTGGCGGGCGAGAGCCGCAACCCGAAGCGTGACCTGCCGCGGGCGACCCTCGGCTCGGTGGCGATCGGCGCCGTGATCTACATCCTGCTCCAGATCGTGTTCATCGCCGCGCTGCCGCACGCCTCGTTCGCGCACGGCTGGGCCAAGCTCGACTTCGAAGGCATCAGCGGCCCCTGGGCGGGCCTGGCGACCCTCGTGGGCCTGGGCTGGCTGGGCTGGGTGCTCTACGTCGACGCGATCATCTCCCCCGGCGGCACCGGCCTGATCTACACCACCGCCACCTCGCGCGTCTCGTTCGGTCTGGCCAAGAACGGCTACGCGCCGAAGGCCTTCGCCAAGACCGACAAGCGCGGTGTGCCGTGGTTCGGTCTGCTCATGTCGTTCGTCACCGGCGTGGTCTGCTTCCTGCCGTTCCCGAGCTGGCAGGAGCTGGTCGGCTTCATCACCTCGGCGAGCGTGCTGATGTACGCGGGCGCACCGCTGGCCTACGGTGTCTTCGCCGACCGGCTGCCGCACCTCGAGCGCCCCTACCGGCTGCCCTTCGGCAAGTTCATCTCGCCGGCGTCGTTCGTGGTCGCCAACCTCATCATCTACTGGGCCGGCTGGGACACCCTGTGGCGGCTGGGCTTCGCGATCCTGCTCGGGTACGTGCTGCTGGGCTCCTACGCCTGGTACGCCACCGCGACCCGGAAGCCGGACGCGCCCCGGATGGACTTCAAGGCGGCGCAGTGGCTGCCCGGCTACCTGCTCGGCCTGGGCGCGATCTCCTGGCTGGGCGGCTTCGGCGGCCGCGGCTCCATCCCGATGTACTGGGACATCCTGGTCGTCGCTGCCTTCTCGCTGGTCATCTACTACTGGGCCAAGGCCACCGCCTCGGCGACGGAGGCCATCGAGCGCAGCATCGACGAGGTCGTGGTGACGGACATGCCCGCGCACTGACCCGCTCCCGCGTCACCCACGGTGTCCCGTCGGCTCGTCTGACGGGACACCGTCATAATGCTCGCGTGATGTCTCCTTCCCCCCACTCCGACTCACCCTCCCCCACCCGTTGTCCGGTCGTCGTCCTCGGCGCCGGACCCGCCGGGCTGACCGTCGGCAACATCCTGCGGGCCGCCGGTGTCGACTGCCTGGTCCTGGAGACCGAGAGCCGGCAGTTCATCGAACAGCGGCCCCGCGCCGGGGTCATCGAGGAATGGGCCGTGCGCGGCCTCGAACGGCGCGGGCTGGCCGGCCGGCTGCTGGAGCGCGCCGAGGGGCACTCCGAGTGCGAGTTCCGCTTCGACGGCCGCGGCCACCGTTTCGCCTACACGGAGTTGACGGGACGCCATCACTGGGTCTATCCGCAGCCCCTGCTCGTGACCGACCTGGTACGCGAGTACGCCGACGTGCGGGGCGGGGAGATCCGCTTCGGCGTGCGGGACGTGCGCCTGCACGACCTGGACTCGGACCGGCCCGCCGTCTCCTACACCGACCCGGACACCGGCGAACGGCTCCTGGTGCGCTGCGACTTCGTGGCCGGCTGCGACGGGGCCCGCGGGGCGAGCCGGGCCGCGCTGCCGCCGTCGGCGCGCACCTCCCGGCACGACTACGGCATCGGCTGGCTGGCGCTGCTCGCTGAGGCACCGCCGTCCGCCGACTGCGTACTGTTCGGCATGCACCCCGCCGGGTTCGCCGGGCACATGCCCCGCGGTCCCGAGGTGACCCGCTACTACCTCCAGTGCCCGCCCGGCGACGACCCGCGAAACTGGCCCGACGACCGGGTCTGGGAGCAGCTCCAGCAGCGCCTGCGCGCGGCGGACCGCCCGCCGCTGACGGAGGGGCGGCTGCTGGAGAAGCGCGTGCTGGACATGCACAACTACGTCGTCGAGCCCATGGTGTCCGGCCGGCTCTTCCTGGCCGGTGACGCCGCGCACCTCGTCGCGCCGATCGCCGCGAAGGGCATGAACCTGGCCCTGAACGACGCGTTCCTGCTCGGCGACGGCCTCGTCGCGCGGCTGACCGAGGGCGACGGCACGGGTCTGGACGGCTACTCGGCGGCGTGCCTGCGCCGGGTGTGGGACTACCAGGAGTTCTCGGAGTGGCTCTCCGAGATCTACCACGGCACGTCCCACGGCGATCCCTACCGCGCCGGGACCACCCTGGCCCGGCTGCGCCGGCTGTTCTCCTCACCGGTCGCGGCGGCGGCCTTCGCCGAGCAGTACCTGGGCACGGCCGGCGCGTACTGAGCGCACGACCCCGCCCGGCTCACCGTTCGGCGAGGCGGTGGTCCGCGGTCTTCAGGGCCTCCTCCACCAGCCGCCGCAGGTGCCCGTGGGGCAGGGAGTAGATCACCCGCCGGCCCTCCTTGCGGGTGTCCACCAGGCCGGCGAGCCGCAGCCGGGCCAGGTGCTGGCTGACGGCCGGGCGGGCGGCTCCGCAGGCCTCGGTGAGCGTGGTGACATCGGCCTCGCCCGCCGTCAGGACGTGCAGCAGGGTGAGGCGGGTGCGGTCGCCCAGCAGGGAGAGCAGTTCGGCGGCGAGCGCGAACTGCTCCTCGCCCGGGCTGCGCGGGTGCGCATGATGCGCAGGTGACAGGTGCATGCGTGCGCTCATATGCACATAATGGCTCCGTGGGCGCCGTGCGTCCACTCCGGCCACCGGAAGGGGATCGACGTGAGCGACCGGCACCCCGATCAGCACGGGCACGGGCACGGGCACGAGCAGGGGCCCATCGGACATGAGCACGGGCACGGGCACGGCGGCCACGGGCACTGGCACGGCGACCGCGGGCACGGGCACGGCTCGGAGCACGGCGACCACGAACACAGCGGCCGCGGCGGCCGCAGCGGCCGAGGCCACCGGGACGGGCAGCAGCCCGGCGGCCAGGGGCATGGGCGTGGGCACGGGCACGGCGGCCGGGGACGCGGGCACGGCCACGGGCCCGCCTCCGGTGCGCGCCACGGTTTCGGTCACCGTCTCGCCCACCTCCTCACCCCGCACTCCCACGAGACCGCCGACAAGCTGGATCCGGCGCTGGAGTCCTCGGCGCACGGCATGCGCGCGCTGTGGGTGTCGCTGGCCGTGCTGGGAGCGACCGCGCTGGCGCAGGCGGTCGTGGTGGCCGTCTCCGGGTCGGTGGCGCTGCTCGGGGACACCGTGCACAACGCGGCCGACGCGCTGACCGCGGTGCCCCTCGGCATCGCCTTCGTGCTGGGGCGGCGGGCGGCGACCCGCCGGTTCACCTACGGTTACGGCCGCGCCGAGGATCTCGCGGGACTCGTCATCGTGCTGACCATCGCCGGATCGGCGGCCTTCGCCGCCTGGGCGGCCACCGGACGGCTGCTGGACCCCCGGCCGGTGACGCACGTGCCGGCGGTGGCGGTGGCCGCGCTGCTCGGCTTCGCCGGCAACGAGTGGGTGGCCCGGTACCGGATCCGGGTGGGCCGGGAGATCGGCTCGGCCGCACTCGTCGCCGACGGGCTGCACGCCCGTACCGACGGATTCACCTCGCTGGCCGTGCTGCTGGGCGCCGGCGGCTCGGCGCTGGGGTGGCATCTGGCCGACCCGGTCGTGGGGCTGGCGATCACGGCCGCGATCGTGCTGGTGCTGCGGGACGCGGCGCGGGAGGTGTTCCGGCGGGTGCTGGACGCCGTCGACCCGGCGCTGGTGGACCGGGCCGAGCGTGCGGTGCGCGCGGTTCCGGGGGTGCGGGAGGTGGGTGAGCTGCGGCTGCGCTGGATCGGGCACCGGCTGCGCGCCGAGCTTGCGGTGGTGGTCGACGGCGAGGCGACCGTCCGGGAGGCACACGCGATCGCCGTCGAGGCCGAACACGCCCTGCTGCACGCGGTACCGCGGCTGACGGCCGCCCTGGTGCACGCCGACCCGGCGCACGCCCCGGGCGAGGCGGACCCGCATCTGGCGCTGGCCCACCATGCGACGGCGTGAGACCAGGCCACCCCCGACCCGCTCGGATCCGGCACCGGCCCACCACGCGACACCGCGAGGTCAGGCCACCCCAACCCGCTCAGATCCGGCACCGGAACCACGCGACACCGCGAGGTCAGGCCACCCCCAGTCCGCTCAGGTCCGGCACCGGCCCACCACGCGGCGGCGGTGAGATCAGGCCATGCCGAGTCCGTTCAGTACGACCGCGCCGGGCAGTTCGGCGAGGGCCTTGCCGGGCACCAGCAGCTTGCCGCGCCGGCGTCCGCTGCCGACCAGGACGTAGGGCAGGTCGACGACGGCCGAGTCCACCAGCACCGGCCAGCCGGTGGGCAGCCCGACCGGGGTGATGCCGCCGTACTCCATGCCGGTCTCCCCGGTGGCCGTCTCCATCGAGGCGAAGGAGGTCTTGCGGGCGCCCAGTTGCCGGCGTACGACACCGTTGACGTCGGCCCGGGTGGTGGAGAGCACCACGCAGGCGGCCAGCGTCGTCCGGCCGGCCCGCTTGCCCGCGACGACGACACAGTTCGCCGACCGCTCCAGCAGGTCACGGCCGTAGTGCTCGACGAAGACGGCCGTGTCGGCCCACCCCGGTTCGGTGTCGACGTACAGGATCCTGTCGGCCGGGACCGCCCCCTGCCAGTCGCGTACGGCGTCGGCGACGGGAGCGGTCAGCTCGTCCAGGCAGTCCGGGGCGGGAGTGGCGGTGTCGAAGTCTCCGATGGGTGCGCGCATGGCCGCACGCTAACAAGGGCCCCCCGCCCGGGGTACCGGCGTCTCACGGCACGGGCGGAACGGACACGGCCATCACCATCTCCATCGGCACGTCGCCCTGATTGCCGTACAGGTGCGGGACGTTGGCCTCGAAGGAGGCGCTCGCGCCCGCCGGGACCCGGTACTCCGTGCCCTCCACGGTGAGCGTCAGCTCGCCCGCGGTGACATGCACCAGCTCGATGGTGCCGCCGGGGTGCGGCTCGGAGGGGCTGTTCTCCCCCGGCATCAGCCGCCAGTCCCACATCTCCAGCGGTCCGGGCGCCTCCGTGCCGGCGAGCAGCCGGCTGAAGCTGCCGGCCTCCGTGTGCCACAGCCGTACGGCCCGTTCGGCGGGTACGACACGGACCCTGGGGCCCTGCTCGTAGTCGAGGAGCGTGGGGACGCTGACGCCGAGCGCGTCACCGATCTTGACGACCGTGCCGATGCTGGGGTTGGTGCGGGCCTGCTCGATCTGGATGAGCATGCCGCGGCTGACACCGGCCCGGGCGGCGAGCACGTCCAGCGTGAAGCCGCGCACCGAGCGCCAGTGCTTGACGTTGCGCGCCAGGGACTGGGTCAGGAGTTCGAGGTCCGACACGTTGTGTCCAATATTCGGGAAGTTCAATATTATGGTTATGAGAGTGCAGTCGACTGAACTACGGTGGGGTGCACCCGATCGTCCACCGAACTGTACTGCGAGGCCGGCCGTGACAGCACTCTTCGCCCTGCTCACCAGCTTCCTGTGGGGGCTGGCCGACTTCGGCGGCGGCTTGCTGACCCGACGTACCCCCGCGCTGACCGTGGTGGTCGTCTCCCAGTCGATCGCGGCGGCCGTACTGGGCGTGATCGTGGCCGCCACGGGCGGCTGGAGCGAGGCCGGGCCCCGGCTGTGGTTCGCGTTCGCGGCCGGCCTCGTCGGACCGGTGGCCCTGCTCTCCTTCTACAAGGCCCTCGCGCTCGGCCCGATGGGCGTGGTCTCACCGCTCGCCACCCTCAGTGTCGCCGTGCCCGTCGGCGTCGGACTCGTCCTCGGTGAGCGGCCGGGACTGCTCCAGGTCGCGGGCATCGCTGTCGCCGTCACCGGGGTCGTCCTCGCCGGCGGGCCGCAACTGCGCGGCGCGGCCGTGCAACGGCGGGCGATCCTGCTCACGCTCGTCGCGGCGCTCGGCTTCGGCGCCGTGTTCGCGCTGATCACGGAGGCCTCGACCGATGTCGCCGGCCTGTTCCTCGCGCTGTTCGTGCAGCGGCTGACGAACGTCGCGGTGGGCGGGGCGGCGCTCGCCGTCTCGGTCCGGCGCGGCGGTGCCGCCGTACCGGACGGCGGCTTCCCCTGGTCCTCACTGCCCGCGCTGGCCTTCGTCGGCCTGGCCGACGTGGCCGCCAACGGCACCTACGCGATCGCCGCCCGCAGCGGTCCGGTCACCGTCGCGGCGGTGCTCGCCTCGCTGTATCCGGTGGTGACCGCGCTGGCCGCGCGCGGCTTCCTCAGCGAGCGGCTGCGCGCGATCCAGACGGCGGGAGCGGGGCTCGCCCTGCTGGGCACGCTGCTGCTGGCGACCGGCTGACCGCACGGCCGGGTGGGCGGCCTCGCCGAGGCCGGCCGGTCCCGGGGCCTCCGGGACCGGGGCGGCCGGGTGGACCCGGACGGGCCGGTGCCGCCGGGGGGATCCGGACGGGCCGGGGCGGCCGGGTGGGCTTGCGTCAGCCTTCGGGCTCCAGCGCGGCGAGCCGCGCCACCGTCTCCTCGTCCAGGTCCGCCAGCGCCCGCAGCTGCCCGGGCGTCATGCCGTCCGGGATCGGCACGGGAGCGGGGGTCCGCAGCGGTGGCTGCCAGCCCCCGTCGGGCGTCCAGCGCCGTACGACCCTGGCGGGCGCCCCCGCCACCACCGCGTGGTCGGGCACCGTGCCCCGGACCACCGCGCCGGCCGCCACGACCACGTTCCGGCCGATCCGCGCTCCCGGCAGGATCACCGCGCCGGTGCCGATCCAGCAGCCCGGGCCGATCTCGACGGGCTCCATCCGCGGCCACTGCTTGCCGATGGGCTGGTGCGGGTCGTCGTAGGAGTGGTTGGTGGAGGTGACGTAGACGTACGGCCCGAAGTAGCAGTCGCTGCCGATGGTCACCGTCGTGTCCGCGATGACGTGGCTGCCGCGGCCGAGCACCACGCCGTCACCTATGCACAGGATCGGGTCGGGACCGAGGTCGAGATCGGGCATCAGCCCCGCGGTGAGGGTGACCTGCTCGGCGATGATGCAGTAGGAGCCGAGCCGGATCCAGGGCTCGCCGAAGACCGTGCCGAGCGGGAAGGCGAGCCGGGTGGCCTCGCCGATCGAGCCGAAACGGAAGCGGCCGGGATGCTCGGCCGTCACCGAACCCGCGCGCTGCACCCACGACCAGCCCGTGTGCACGGCACGCTGCACCAGGTGGCGTCGCCAGGATGAGAACGTGTTCTTGCGCTTCGGCACGGGGTCACGTTACTCATCGGTCGCCAGGAGGGAGAGAGCGGGCCGCTGTGATCTTTGCCCCACCCCGTGTCGTACGGTGCCGTGTACTGCCGACACGAGGAGACGGTGATGACGCACAAGGCGCTGATCGTGGGTATCGGGGGCAAGGAGCCGCAGATCGACGCGGAGGCGTTCGTCGCGCCCACGGCGTCCGTGATCGGGGACGTCACGCTGCGCGCGGGGGCCAGTGTCTGGTACGGGGCCGTCCTGCGCGGTGACGTCGAGAAGATCACCGTGGGGGCTCAGGCCAATGTTCAGGACAACGTCACTCTGCACGCCGACCCCGGGTTCCCGGTCACCGTCGGCGAGCGGGTGTCCATCGGGCACAACGCGGTGGTGCACGGCGCGACCGTGGAGGACGACTGCCTCGTCGGGATGGGCGCGACCGTGCTCAACGGGGCGGTGATCGGGGCGGGCTCGCTGGTCGCGGCCCAGGCCCTCGTTCCGCAGGGGATGGTGGTGCCCCCGGGCTCGCTGGTGGCGGGGGTGCCGGCCAAGGTGAAGCGGCCCCTGACCGAGGAGGAGCGGGAGGGGGTCACCCTCAACGGCACCCTGTACGCGGAGCTGGGCAAGGCGCACGGGGACGTGTACCGGTAGGAGAACGGGCGGGATGCGTGGGCCGTCCAGGGCCGCCGGCTGAACGGGACCCTGCCCGAGTCCGCGCCCTGTGTGGAGCCACGCCCGGACCCGCGAGCTGCATGAGGTCCGCCTCCGGGCCCGCGAACTGCGTGCGGCCTCCCGGCTCCGCAGGCTGTGTGGGCCCCGTCCTGGCCCCTGGATTGCGTGGGGCCGTCCGGCCCCACACCCTGGCGCCGCGGAGCCGCAGGTCAGCGCGGCCCGTAGCCCTCGCAGGGACGCTTCAGTCCCCGGCGCCGACGGGTTCCGCCTCCGGCTCGGGCTGCTGCTGGGCCTTCTTCGCCTTGCGCTTGATGATCAGCATCGAGGCCAGGCCGATCAGTACGGCCACCGCCAGGCCCAGGTACGAGAAGCGCTTCAGCCAGTCCTCGGCGACGGTGCCGACGTAGTAGATGACGGCCGTGGTGCCCCCGGCCCAGCAGATGCCGCCGAGGACGTTGGCGATCAGGAACTTCCAGTACGGCATGTGCAGGACGCCCGCGAGGGGGCCGGCGAAGATGCGCAGGAGGGCGACGAAGCGGCCGAAGAAGACCGCCCACATGCCCCACTTCTCGAAGGACCGCTCGGCCGTTGCCACATGGCCGGCGCTGAAGTGGCGTGGGAACTTGCCGCCGAGCCAGGCCAGCAGCGGGCGTCCGCCCTTGCGGCCGATGGCGTAGCCGATGGAGTCGCCGATCACCGCGCCGGCGGTCGCGCACGCGCCGAGGATGATCGGGTTGACGCCCGAGTGCTGGGAGGACATCAGCGCCGCGGAGATCAGGACGATCTCGCCCGGCAGCGGGATGCCCAGGCTCTCCAGACCGATCACCAGGCCCACCAGGGCGTAGACGGCGGCCGCAGGCACCGAGTCGAGCCAATCCTGGACGTGCACCGCCGGTTCCTCCCCTGTCGCTGGTCCTGCTCCGGCATTCCGGGCCGCCGCATGTAAAGGGCGTCCCAAGGGAAGGCTACCTGGTCGGCGGTGAACGGCTGCCTGCTCGCGTCCGCCCGGCGGCACCGTCCCGCCCTCACCCCTTACGTTTCAGGACATCCCCGTGTCACGCGGGAGGGGAAGGCTCCCACGCGGTTTCGCCCGGTCCCGCTCCCCCAGGCCCCGCCGCGGGGCCCGCCGCGGAAGGACGACGTCCCCGTGTCCTCACTGTCCCCGTCCCGCTCGCCGTCTCCTCTCCCACGGCCCTGCCCGGAGCGGGCGGCCCCGTGCACCGAGATCCCCGCGCCCTGTCCTGATCTGCCCGCCTCCCGTTCCGGGACCGTCACGCCCTGCCCGCAGCGGCCGGAGCCCCGCCCCGAACCCGCAGGCCCCACTCCGAAGCCGCCGACCCCCCGCCCCCAAACCGCCGCGCCCGGTCCTCGGCCGTCCTTCGCTGGTCCCGAGACCGGCGCCCCGCGTCCCGGGACCGCCGGTGGGTGGGGGGCTTCCGCTCCGGACCGCCCGGTGTCCCGCATGCCCGGTCGGCTCGTGCGGCTGGCCCTGTGCCTGGCCCCCGTGCTGTTCGCCGCCGGCTGGGCCGTGGCCAACCGGCCCGTCGTGTACGTGGGGGTCCGGCGGCTGATCGCGGCCGACCCAGGGTGGCTGCTCGCCGGAGCCGGCCTCACCTGCCTGACCTGGGTGACCGCCTCCTGCGTCCGGCAGGGCGCCCTGCCCGACCCGCTGCCGCCCGGCCTGCTGCTGGCCTCGCAGTTCGCCGCCGGTGCCGCCAACCACGTGCTGCCCGGCGGCCTCGGCGCCCATGCCGTGACCCTGCGCTTTCTGCGCGGCCAGGGCGTGCCGCTGCACCGGGCGACCGCGTCGGTCGGGCTGTACTCGCTGGCCAGGTCCTCGGCGAAGACGGTGGTGCTGCTGGTGTTCCTGGCGGCGTCGCCGGCCTGGCGGCGCCTGGGGGGCCTGGCACCGGACGGGCGGCTGCTGGTACCGCTCGGTGTCGTCGTGGGCGGGGCGCTCGCGGTGGCGGGGGTGCTGCTGACGGTCGTACGGCCATTGCGGCGTCCGGTGACCGGTCTGCTGCGCTCCGCGCTGGCCGACGCGCGCGCGGTGCACAGCCGGCCCTGCCGGGTGCTCGCCCTGTGGGGCGGGGCCGTCGCGATGCCGCTGGTGCAGGCGGGCACGCTGGCCTGCGTCGGGGCCTCGCTCGGGCTGGGGCTGCCGTGGGAGCAGGTGGTGCTCGCCTACCTGGCGGCGGGTACGGCGGTCGGGGCGGTGCCCGCGCCGGGCGGGTTCGCGGTCGACGCGGCGCTGGCGTGGACGCTGGTCGCCTTCGGCGCCTCGCCCGCGGCGGCGACCGCGACGGTGATCGGTCACCGGATGCTGACCGACTGGGTGCCGCTGGTGCCGGGCGCGCTGGTGCTGTCGACGATGATCCGCGCCAGGGTGTTGTGAGCCGGAAGCCGCCTCCGCGGCCGCCACGTGTCGTCGTGGTCAGTCCCGGCGGGCCACCAGGCGGTAGGCGTTGGTCAACCGCAGGCGGCGGGACAGGGGCCGTGCCGCGATCCGGTCCAGGAGTGCGGCGGTGAGGAGGACGGGGACGCCCGTCAGGAGCAGGGCGGTGCGCAGGGTGCGCCGGAGCGCGCCCTGCGGCTGCGCGAGCCAGGGCGCGTCCTCGCGCGGGGCGGTGTGGTCGAGCGCGAGCCAGGCGGCCGCGAGCAGGTCGACCGGATCGTGCGCCTCGGCGTGCTGTTCCGCGACCACCGTGAAACCCCGCTCGGTGAGCCGGCGGCGCAGGTTCGCGACCGGCATGAGGTGCAGGTGCTGCGGCTGGAGCCAGGGCAGCCACCAGCGGCCGAGGAGCCGGGCGTAGCGGCTCTCCGGGTCCGGCACCTCGATCAGGAGGTGCCCGCCGGGACGTACCGCCTCGTGGGCGGCACGCAGTTCACGGTCGGGATCGGTGCTGTGCTCCAGGTAGTGGAACATGCTCACCACGTCGTAGCGGGCGGCGAGTTCGGGGGCCAGGTCGGGGAAGGCCCCGCGGTAGGCGTGCGCCACGCGGCCCTCACGGGCGGCGAGTTCGACACCGTCGGTGAAGTCGAGTCCGTCGAAGGCCGTGCCGGGCAGGACACCGCGGGCGGCGGCGCAGAAGTGGCCGTGCCCGGTACCGACGTCGAGCCAGGTCTTCGGCGCGGGATCGTGGCGCAGCACCGCCTCGGCGCGGCCCCGGTACATCGCCCCGCGCCCGCCGAGGGCTTTGCTCATCCGCTGCTCACCGAGCCCGTCGTAGAAGTCGCGGTAGTAGAACTCCAGGCCCTCGGCGGTGAGTTGTGGGTTCTGGAAGACGTGGCCGCAGTCGGCGCAGGCGTCCAGGGTGAAGCGGCCGGGCTTGTGCTGGAGCAGGTCGGTGGTGCGCAGGCGGCGGGTGAGCCGGGCGGAGGAACACCAGGGGCAGGTGGTGCGCCGGGGCGCGAGGAAACGGTCGGTGCCGCCGTTAAGGTCTTCCCGGTAGGCGGGGCGCAGGGCGGCGATGCGGGCTTTCTTCTCTCGGGCGTCGCTCATCGGCTCTCCCCTGCCATCCGTTCGAGGTGGGCCGCCGCGGCCTGGGCGCCGCCCGCCGCACGGAACGCGGCACGGATCCGGGCGGCGGCGGCCCGGTGGGCGGGGTCGTGCAGGACGGTGTCGAGGGCCTCGCCCAGCCGGGCCGCGGTGACCCGGCCGAACCTGACCCGGAGGCCGGCGCCGGAGTCCACGACCTGTCCCGCCACCACCGGCTGGTCGTCCCTGATCGGCGCGACGACGAGTGGGACGCCGTGCCACAGCGCCTCGCACACGGTGTTGTGACCCGCGTGGCAGACGACGGCGTCCGTCCGTTCCAGCAGGGGCAGTTGCGGCACGGACGGCAGGATCAGGACGTCCTTGTCGTCGGCCGCCGCGGGCAGGGTGCGGCCCGGGTCGGCGATGACCGCCTGGATCCGGTCGGCGCGGTCCCGCAGCGCGGCCAGGAACTCGGTGAGGAACCGGCCGCCGGTGTCGGCGTTGGCCGTGCCGAGGGTCACCAGGACCTTGGCCCGGCCGGGGTCCAGCCACTCCCAGGGGAAGCCCGGCCCGGCCGGGCGGCCGGCGAGCGAGGGTCCGACGTAGTGGATGTGCGACGCCAACGGCGCCTGGGGTCCGATGAGTTCGGGTGTGCTGAACACCAGCAGCAGATGCGGCGAGGAGCGCGGGTCGGCGGTGCCGGCCGGGTCGCCGACGCGGGCGCGCAGCTCGGTCAGGCGCTCCCGGAGCCACTCGGCGACCTTGGGCAGGCCGTCGTACGCGCCGCTGAACTCGGCGGACGTGGTCGCGGAGGTGGCCCACGGCAGCCCGAGTCGCTCGGCCACGAGGGCGCCCGCGAAGGCCTGCTGGTCGGCGACGACCACGTCGGGGCGGACCGCCGCGACGGCCTCGGCGACTCCCGGTGCCATCGCGTCGGCGAGCGGCAGCAGGTACCACTCCCACAGGAACCGCAGGGCTTCCGCGCCCCGCAGGTCCGGCGGCCGTACGGCGCCGGGGGCGCCCGGCACCGGGCCCGCACACGCGAACACCTCGGCGTCCGCGCCCGCGAGGCGCCGTACCAGGGCCGGGTCGGCGCAGGCCCAGGCCACGCGGTGCCCGTGCGCGGTCAGCCGGGCGGCGACGCCGACGGCAGGGTTGATGTGCCCGGTCAGCGGCGGGACGACGAAGAGGAAGCCGCTCACCGGACGCCCGCCCCGGCGTGGACCAGGTCGAGGATGTGCCCGCCGACCGTACCGGGCGCCTCGACCAGGACCGAGTGCTCGTGGCCCGGCAGCACGACCGCCCGGAAGTCCGGCAGGAGCCGCCGGTGCGCCGGCACCAGGTCCACCATGTCCGAGTCGCCGCCGTACAGGCCGAGCACCGGGCAGCGTACGGCTCCGATCTGGGCCTCGGTGAGCACCCGGCTGGCGGGGATGTCCCGGCCGAGGGTGGTCTCCCGGACGAGCCGGGCCGCGCCCTTGGCGAGGCGGGCGGTGTTGCGGCCGTGGTGGGCGGTGACCCAGGCGAGGGCGTCCGCCTCGTTGTGCGCGAGTTCGGCCACCACCCGGCGCAGGATGCGGCCGAGTTTCGCGGCCCAGGCGGCCGTCGCCGGCTCCGACTCGATCAGGGTCAGGCCGGCCACTCGGTCCGGGTGGCGGGCCGCGTACCCGAAGGCGATGGTGCCGCCGTAGGAGTTGCCGACGAGGTGCACGGGCCCGGTGACGTCCAGCCGGTCGAGGAGCGCCGCCAGGTCGTCGATGTTGTGGTCCAGGGTGTAGCCGTGCGGCGGGCGTTCGCTTCGGCCGTGGCCGCGCAGGTCGTACATGACGACGTCGAGTCCGGCCGCGGCGAGCCCGGGCGCGACGGTGAAGTAGTAGCTGGCCAGGCTGTCGGTGAGCAGTCCGTGCACCAGGACGACGGTGGGGTGCGGGCCGTGGCCGGGCGCGGGGCCGGTCCGCTGGACGTGCAGCCGGATGCCGCCGGCGTCGACGATGGCCATGGGCTCAGCCCGCCTGGGTGGTCTTCAGGCTCCACACCACGTACTCCACGAGCCGGCCGACGGTGAGTTCGATGATCTCGTCGAACTCCATGCCGGCCAGGAACTCGGCGAGGTTGACCCGCCGTCCGTACCGTTCCTCCAGCAGGCCCGCCAGGGTGACGAGGTCGATGCTCTCCAGTTCCAGGTCGCGGTTGAAGCCGGTGGACATGCCGATCACCACGTCGTCGTCGCCGTACTCCGCCAGTACCGTGCGGAGCATGCCGGCGATGTCGGCGAGCACGGTGTCGGCGGTGGGCTGCGCCGGGGCCGGCTGGGTGGGGTTCATCGGGCGTACTCCTCGGCTGCTGCGTCGTGTTGTCCGTCGTCGGCGGCGGGCCCGGTCGTCCAGGCCACCACGTAGCCGCGTTCCGGCAGGGCGGGCGGGTTGGTCACCGGTGCGCAGTGCACGGTGCAGGCGCGTTCCAGGCGGCCGGAGACCAGCAGCCGGGTGCCGTCGGGGGCGGCCTCCAGCA
The DNA here is from genome assembly GCF_016741855.1 of Streptomyces musisoli. Classification (GTDB taxonomy): domain Bacteria; phylum Actinomycetota; class Actinomycetes; order Streptomycetales; family Streptomycetaceae; genus Streptomyces; species Streptomyces musisoli. The sequence goes on from NZ_JAERRH010000017.1 coordinate 164,807, forward strand.
CGGCGAAGTCCCGGGGCCGGCCGCCGAATCCGACGCCTTCGGCCTTGGCGACCGCCTCCTTGGCGGCCCAGAAGCGGGTGAACCACACGGCCTCCGGTTCGCCGCCGTCCGCACACCGGGCGCGCAGGAGCCGCAGTTCCGCCGGGCCGAGCGCGGTGGTGAGGGTCGCCGGGTCGCGATCGGTGATCTCTTCGATGTCGATGCCGGGACCGGGCCGCGGGCGGTGCGGGCGGACGATCGCCACGCCCGCCTCGGCCCGGTGGGCGAGCGAGATGTCCAGCGGGGGCAGGGCGCGGCCGTGCAGGCCGGTGATCCGGGGGCGGCCGAGTTCGTCGTTGGTCACCCGGATCTCCGCCGGGAAGACGGGTCCTTCGCCGTGTTGCCAGAGCCAGTGGCGCACGGCGTCCTTGACGGCGATCCGCCCGAGCAGCCACTGCCGGCGTCCGCGCGGCGGCCGCTGCGCGTAGGCGGCGCGTTCCGCGCCGCCCAGCGAGTTGCGCATGATCAGCTCGCGTGAGGCGAGGTCCGGCCACCGTTCGTGCACCAGCGCCCAGCCGCCGGGCATGGCGGTGGCGAGGGTGTGGCGTTCGGGGAAGCGTTCGACGGGGCGGGTCGTGGGGTCGTTGTCGAAGCGGCGGTCCTGCCAGCCGGTCAGCCGGGCCCACACCCGGCCGCCGACGGTCAGCTCCGCGTCCGCTTCCAGCGCGGTGTCCGTGAGGGAGGTGATCCGCAGCAGGCAGTGCACCTCGGTGCCGGGGGCCGGGTGCGGTCCGTGGAAGCGCGCCTGTGCCAGCTGCACCGGGAAGACGACGGTCCGCTCGGCGCGGGTCGCCATGATCCAGTAGCCCAGCAGCTGGCCGACGTTGTCGAGCAGGGCACCGGGGGCGGCCGGCGTGGTGATCACCCCGCGGACGTGCCGCTCGCCGATCGCGGTCAGCTCGGTCAGGCCCTGGAACCGCGGGCCGTGGAACATCCACCGGTCGCGGTAGAGCTGGGCCGCCGTGTGGTCGGGGACGCGTTCGCCGAGGTCCGGGAGCGGCCACGGCGGGGGCGGCGCCGGGTGGCGCGGCGCGAGTTCGACCACGGCGCGGGCGGTGGGCCCGAAGGTGACGACGACCCGGTCCGACTGCCCGGGGGCGGGGGTAACGGTGACCGGGTCCGGCTGCTCCGGGGCGGGGGTGACGGCGACCCGGTCCGACTGCCCGGGGAGGGGGGTGACGGTGACCGGGGCCGGCTGTTCCGGGGCGGGGGTGACGGTGACCCGGTCCGGCTGCCCGGGGGCGGGGGTGACGGTGACCGGGACGTCGACGGGTGGCGTCGCGGTGAGCCAGCGGTCGAACCGGGCACCGTACACGGCGACCGCCCGCCGACCGGGCACCGCGCGCTCGGCCGCGTCCATCATGTGCCGGACGATCGTGGTGGCGGGCACGACCGGCCACCGGTCCTCCACATCCGGCCACCCGGGGCGCTGCGGGAAGAAGCAGTGGTCCAGAAGGTGGGGCATGGCCTGGGTGGAGACACGCAGGATCGTGGTTACGGGGGTGGGGTGGGGGGTGGTGGTGGCGGGGATGGTGGGTGCCGTTCCGAGGGTGGTGGTGGCGGGGTTAGTGGGTGCCGTTCCGAGAGTTGTGGTGACGGGGATGGTGGGTGCCGTTCCGAGGGTGGTGGTGGCCGGCATCGTTCCGGGTGTCGCGGCGGCGATGGACGTGAGGTTGCCCCGGCCGTCCGGACCACGGCTCGCGGCGATCAGTTCGGCGGCCGTGTGCGCGGTGTCCCGCAGCAGGGCGGCCAGTTCGGCGGCGGCCGGATGACGCCGGGCGAGGTCGTCGAGCGCGGGGCCGGCATCGGAGCGGGCGGGGCCGGCATCGGAGCGGGCGGGGGCGGCTCCGGGGCAGGCGGGGGCGGCATCGGAGCGGGCGGGGGCGGCTCCGGGGCAGGCGGGGGCGGCATCGGAGCGGGCGGGGGCGGCTCCGGGGCAGGCGGTGGAGTCCTCCTCTACCCGGAGGGGATCGGCTGGCGGCGGAGGCGTCTCGCCGGTCGGCGCGGTCGGTCCACCCGGTCGTACGCCCGTCCCGCTCCCCCACAGTTGCGCGCGGAGCGCCTCACGGGACGGGCCGTCCAGTGACACCAGGGCGCTGCCGAGGTCGAGGCGGACGGGAAGGCGGGCGCCGGCCGGACGGGCGGCCGCGGCCTGGGACGACGGAGTCCCGGCCCCCCTGGACGCTGCCGACGTTTCCGTGACCACTCCGGACGCTGCCGGCGGTTCCGTAACCGCCCCGGACGCTGCCGCTGCCACGCTCGTTCGGAGGGCTGCCGCTGCCGCCCCGGACGCTGCCGACGTTTCCGGGACGGCCCCGGACGCTGCCGACGTTTCCGTGACCGCTCCGGACACTGCCGGTGCCGTACTCCCCCCGGACACTGCCGGTGTCACGGTGGCCCCGGTCGTCCACAGTGCGGTGGCGACGCGTCGGAGTTGGGCCAGGCCGCCGTGGTGGGGCGAGGTGGCGGCGACGGCCAGGTGATCACGGTCGCCGAGCGTGTCGCCGATGAGCGAGGTCAGCCGGCCGGGACCGGTCTGGACGAAGACGCGGTGGCCGGCGGCGTACATGGCCTCGGTCAGCTCGCGGAACCGGACGGGCTCCAGCAGGTGCCGTACGAACAGTTCGCGGACCCCCGGCTCGTCCCGTGGGAAGGGCGCCGCGGTCGTGCCCGACCACACCGGCACGGTCGGCGGGTGGAGCCGGAAGCGGTCGGCGGCCTCCTTGATCGGGGCGAGGAACGGTTCGAGCATCGGCGTGTGGAAGCCGGACCGGAACGGCAGCACCTGGCAGAGCACACCCTCGGCGCGCAGGGACCGGACGAACTCCTCCACCGCCGTGCCGGGACCGCAGACCATGGACTGGCGGGGCGCGTTGTCGTGGGAGAGCACGATCCCGGCGTCCGCCCAGGCGGCGGCGAGCGTGGCGCGCACGTGCGCGGCGGAGGTGCCGACGGCGGCGAAGACGAGCCCCGGGACGGTCACCGAGTCAGGGTCGAACCCGGCCATGAACGCGTCCACCTGGGCGGCCGAGTACAGCCCGGCCGCGGCCATGGCCGTCCACTCGCCGACGCTGTGCCCGGCGACCGCGTCCGGTACGAGGCCCATGCGGCGCAGCGCCTGGTCCAGCAGGCGGCCCACGCCGACGACCCCGAAACCGTGCCGGCCGATGTCGCCGACCCGGACGTCCGAGCCGGTGCCGGCGACCGGGGGCAGGCCGAAGTGGGCGGCGATGTCGGCCGAGGGGGCGGTGAAGTCGGCCTCCAGTCCGGGGAAGACGAACGCCAGTCCGCCGCCGGCGCGGCCGAGCAGGGGTGCCGGGCGGAACCACACGTCGCTGCGGCCGTGCCAGGCGCGGCCCTTGGCCACCGTGCGGCGGGCCAGGGCGAGCCGCTTGGCGGTCGGGTCCACGACACCGAGACGGACCGGGCCGGCATCGGCGTGCGGCCGGTCGGAGCCGAGTCCGGCGGCGAGCACGGCGGAGTCGTCGGCGCCGAGGAGAGCGGCGAGTCCGGACACGTCGGCGGCGGCGAGCAACAGGACCCGCTCGGGCTCGGTGACACGCACGCGGCCGGGCACGGAGCCCGCGTCCGGTGCGGGCCTCGGCGGCGCGGGGGCCGGACACCCACCGGGCGCCTCCAACTCCCGCACAGGACCCGTACCCGGCCCACCCCTCGACAGCACAGGAGCCGGACACCCGCCGGGCGCCTCCGCCGGAACCCGCACGGAGTCCGTCCCCGGTGCGGGCCTCGGCGGCGCGGGGGCCGGATGGTCGGTGGGCGCCTCCAACTCCCGCACAGGACCCGTACCCGGCCCACCCCTCGACAGCACAGGAGCCGGACACCCGCCGGGCGCCTCCGCCGGAACCCGCATGGCGTCCGTGCCCGATGCGGGCCTCGGCGGCGCGGGGGCCGGATGGTCGGTGGGCGCCTCCTCCAGTACCACGTGCGCGTTGATCCCGCCGAACCCGAACGCGTTCACCGCGGCCCGTCGGGGCGGCCGGCCCGCGGGGGCCGCCCAGGGGCGGGCCCGGTCCAGGGTGCGGAAGCGGGTGTCGGCGAGGCCGGGGTGCGGGTCGTCGCAGTGGAGGGTGGGCAGGAGCGTGCGATGGTGCAGGGCGAGCGCGGCCTTCACGAGGCCCGCCACCCCCGCCGCCGGCATGGTGTGGCCGATCATCGACTTCACCGAGCCGAGCACCGGGCGCTCGTCGGGCCCGCGTCCCGCTCCCGGTCCGAACACCGCCGCCAGCGTGGTGAGTTCGGCCGTGTCACCGGCGGGGGTGGCCGTGCCGTGTGCCTCCAGCAGGCCGACCGAGTCCGTGGCGGCGGGGTCGAGCCCGGCGGCACACCAGGCCTGGCGCACGGCCCGGCTCTGCCCGCCCGGATCGGGGGTGACGAGCCCCGCCGTACGGCCGTCGCCGGCCACGCCCGTGCCGCGGATCACCGCGTACACCCGGTCCCCGTCGCGTTCGGCGTCCGTGAGCCGTTTCAGTACGACGATCCCGGTGCCCTCGCCGATGAGGATGCCGTCGGCGTCGCGGTGGAAGGGCCGGATGCGCTCCGTCGGGGACAGGGCGCGCAGCTGGGAGAAGACGCTCCACAGGGTGATGTCGTGGCAGTGGTGCACTCCCCCGGCCAGCATCAGGTCGCAGCGGCCGGCGGTGAGCGCGGTGACCGCCTGGTCGACGGCGACCAGGGACGAGGCGCATGCCGCGTCCACGGTGTAGGCGGGGCCGCGCAGATCGAGGCGGTTGGCGATGCGGGAGGCGGCGAGGTTGGGGATTAGGCCGATCGCGGCGTCGGGGCTGTCCGGGCCGAGCCGTTCGGTGAACGCCTGCCGGACACGGTCGAGTTGGCCGGGCGTCAGGTCGGGCAGCAGCTCCCCCAGGGTCCGCGTGAGCTGGTGGGCGGTGCGTACCCGCTGGTCCAGCCGGGCCAGGCCGGGGGTCAGGTAGCCTCCGCGGCCGAGGACGACGCCGGCCCGGTGGCGTTCGGGAAGCCGGTCCGGGCCGCCCGCGTCGGCGAGCGCGACGGCGGCCACGTCGAGGGCGATCAGCTGGTCGGGCTCGGTGCCGGGCACGGAGGCGGGCATGATGCCGTGGCGGGTGACCTCCACCTCGGCCAGGCCGTCCACGAATCCGCCGCGCCGGCAGTACACCTGGCCGGCGACGGCGGGTCCGGCGGCCGAGCCGGGACGGTAGTAGTCGGCGTCCCAGCGGCCGGCGGGGACGTCGGTGATGGCGTCCCTGCCGTCCCGCAGATTGGCCCAGTAGGCGTCCAGGCCGGGGGCACCGGGCAGCAGCACCGCCATCCCGACGATGGCGACAGGTGTCTGACGCTCCGTCATTTCACCAGCCCGACGCGGTGTAGACGACGGCGCGGGCCGCCGGGTCGCCCCAGGCCAGTTCGCGGAGCAGGGCCGCGGTGCCCTCGTCCGGGTCGATCAGCGCGACTCCGCGCCGGGCGTACTCGCGCCCGAGTTCCGGGCCGACCATGCCGGGGTGCCCGCCGGCCGGCGCCCAGGGGCCCCAGTGCACGGTCAGCACGCGTCGGCCGGTACGGGCGGCCCAGTCGGCACCGATCGTCTCCAGGGCGTCGTTGGCCGCCGCGTAGTCGGCCTGGCCCCGGTTGCCGAGGACGGCGGCGATGCTGCCGAACAGCACGGTGAACGCGGGCGCGGCGGACAGGTCGTCGAGCGCGGCGAACAGCGCACCGGCCCCGGCCGTCTTCGTGCCGTAGACCCGCCGGAAGGACTCGGGGGTCTTGTCGGCGATCAGCCGGTCCTCGATCACCCCGGCGGCGAAGACGACACCGTCGAGCCGGCCGTGTTCGGCGTGGATCTCCTTGACGGCCTGTACGACGGTGTCCCGCTCGCGGAAGTCGACCGAGCGGTAGCGGGCCCGGCTGCCCAGGGCGGCGAGTTCGGCGAGCGTGGCGGTGATCTCCCGCTGGGCGAGGATCAGTTCGGCGGCCCGGTTGATCTCGGCGGGCCGCGGGGCGCCGGGGCCCGCGGCGAGGGCCGCCCGCAGCTCGACGGGGGTGCGGGCGGCGGCGGTGTGCGGGGCCTCGGGCGCGGTGGGCGCGGGTGTACGGCCCATCAGCTCGATCCGGCACCGGGAGGCACCGGCCAGTGTGGCCGCGAACCTCGCCGTGATGCCCCGGGCCCCGCCGACCAGCAGCACCACGGAGTCCCGGTCGAGTCCGAGCGCGGCGGCTTCGGCGGCGCCGTCCGCGGCGGGTCCCGCGCCGGACGTGCCGAGCGGGCCGAGGGGCACGGGCACCAGGTCCAGGCCCCGGCGGTGTCCGGCGGCCGTGCGCAGCACGACGGGGGCGGGCTGCGGAGCGCGCAGCTCGGCGAGCACCGCTGCGGCCACGGCGGCAGGGCTGGTGTCGGCCACCGCCAGCACCCGTGCGAGGAGTTCCGGGTACTCGCGGCCGGCGCTGCGGACCAGGCCGTCCAGGCCCGCCGACCGCAGGGCTCCGGCGCCGTCGGCGGCGCGCACGGCGAGCAGCAGGCGGGGCCCGCACTCCAGCGCCGCCCGCAGCACGGGGAAGGCGTCCGGCAGCAGGGGGTGGCCGGGGCCGGGGAGCGCGCCGAGGTACAGGACGCCGTCGACGGTGCCGTCGGCGGCGCCGAGGAGGTGGTCACCGGCCCGGATCACGGTGTCGGCGCCGTGCCGCGCGAGCAGGGCCGCGACCGCGGCCACGGTACCGCCCCGACCGTCCCCCTCTCCGTCCCCGCCTGCGTTTCCGTCTCCGTCTCCGTCTCCGTCTACGTCTCCAAGGAGGACGAACCGCTTGCCCGACAGATCCGTGGCCTGATCCTGCTCCGGCTCTGGCTCCGGCTCCGGCTCCGGCTCCGGCTCCGGCTCCGGCAGCGGAACGGGCCGCAGCTCCCGGCGCTGAGGGGCGACACCCAGGGCGTCCGCCCCGATGGCGGCTTCCCCGGTTTCCCGCCACGTCGACTGAGCGTCCGGCACGGACGTGGCTGCCGCGACCGATGCCGGCCGGGCGTCCGCCCCGATGGCGGCCGGCACGGCTGTCCGGCCCGGCACCGGCTGGGCGCCCGGTGCCACTGCGGCTTCCCCGGCTGTC
>NZ_JAERRH010000018.1 GCF_016741855.1 Streptomyces musisoli
CAACGCGCTCGCCACGTCGTTCCACCCGGAACTCACCGGCGACCACCGCGTGCACGCCCTGTTCGTCGACATGGTGCGCGCCAACCGGACCCCCGAGTCCTTGTAGGATCTCTGGGGTTCGTTACAGAGTTGGGTTACGCGAAGGAGACAGGCAGATGTCCGGCCACTCTAAATGGGCTACGACGAAGCACAAGAAGGCCGTGATCGACGCCAAGCGCGGCAAGCTCTTCGCGAAGCTGATCAAGAACATCGAGGTCGCGGCGCGGATGGGCGGCGTCGACCTCGAGGGCAACCCGACGCTCTACGACGCCGTCCAGAAGGCCAAGAAGCAGTCGGTTCCCAACAAGAACATCGACTCTGCCATCAAGCGCGGCGGCGGCCTCGAGGCCGGCGGCGCCGACTACGAGACGATCATGTACGAGGGCTACGGCCCGAACGGTGTCGCGGTGCTCATCGAGTGCCTCACCGACAACCGCAACCGCGCCGCCTCCGACGTCCGCGTCGCCATGACCCGCAACGGCGGCAACATGGCCGACCCCGGTTCCGTGTCGTACATGTTCAGCCGCAAGGGCGTCATCATCGTCCCCAAGGGCGAGCTGACCGAGGACGACGTCCTCACCGCGGTCCTCGAGGCGGGCGCCGAGGAGGTCAACGACCTCGGTGAGTCCTTCGAGGTCCTCAGCGAGGCCACCGACCTGGTCGCGGTCCGCACCGCCCTCCAGGAGGCCGGCATCGACTACGACTCCGCGGACTCCAGCTTCGTGCCGTCCGTCCAGGTCGAGCTGGACGAGGAGGGCGCCAAGAAGATCTTCAAGCTGATCGACGCGCTCGAGGACAGCGACGACGTGCAGAACGTCTTCGCCAACTTCGACGTCAGCGACGAGGTCATGGAGAAGGTCGACGCGTAACGCCGTCGCGGGCGCAGCGAGCTGTACGGCGGGCCGGTGGGGACACGTCCCACCGGCCCGCCGTCATTGTCAGTGGCGGCGGTTAGCCTGGCGTCATCCGTGGACCACCGTCCACGGACCGCAGGCCACCGGCCGGGGAACCACGACGGCGCCCGGCGGGGGCGGAAGCGGCGGCGGTCGCCGCACGGAGGGGAGGGGCGCGTGCGCGTACTGGGGGTGGACCCCGGCCTGACCCGGTGCGGGGTCGGTGTCGTCGAGGGGGTCGCGGGCCGTCCGCTCACCATGGTCGGCGTCGGGGTCGTCAGGACACCCGCCGACGCGGAACTCAGCCTCCGCCTCCTCGCCGTCGAGCAGGGCATCGAGCAGTGGCTGGACGAGCACCGGCCCGAATACGTCGCCGTCGAGCGCGTCTTCAGCCAGCACAACGTGCGCACGGTCATGGGCACCGCCCAGGCCAGCGCCGTGGCGATGCTCTGTGCCGCCCGCCGCGGCATCCCGGTCGCCCTGCACACCCCGAGCGAGGTCAAGGCCGCCGTCACCGGCAGCGGACGCGCCGACAAGGCGCAGGTCGGCGCCATGGTCACCCGGCTCCTGCGGCTCGCCGCACCGCCGAAACCGGCCGACGCCGCCGACGCCCTCGCGCTCGCCATCTGCCACATCTGGCGGGCCCCCGCCCAGAACCGACTCCAGCAGGCCGTCGCCCGGCACGCAGTCCACGCAACGAAAGGCCGTACGGCATGATCGCCTTCGTCAGCGGCACGGTAGCCGCACTCGCCCCCGACGCCGCGGTCGTCGAGGTCGGCGGCGTCGGCATGGCCGTCCAGTGCACGCCGAACACCCTGTCCACGCTGCGGATCGGCCAGCCCGCCAAGCTGCACACCTCCCTGGTCGTCCGCGAGGACTCGCTCACCCTGTACGGCTTCGCCGACGACGACGAACGCCAGGTGTTCGAACTGCTCCAGACCGCGAGCGGCGTCGGCCCCCGCCTCGCCCAGGCCATGCTCGCCGTGCACACCCCGGACGCGCTGCGCCGCGCGGTGGCCACCGGCGACGAGAAGGCGCTGACCGCCGTCCCCGGCATCGGCAAGAAGGGCGCCCAGAAGCTGCTGCTGGAGCTGAAGGACCGGCTCGGCGAGCCCGTCGGCGCCCCGGCCGTCGGCGCACCCGTCACCCAGGGCTGGCGCGACCAGCTGCACGCGGCCCTGATCGGCCTCGGCTACGCCACCCGCGAGGCCGACGAGGCCGTGTCCGCCGTGGCGCCCCAGGCCGAGGCCGCCGGCGGCACCCCGCAGGTGGGGCAGCTGCTGAAGGCGGCCCTCCAGACCCTGAACCGCGCCCGCTGATCCCGACCACTGACGAGGCACATTCATGAACTGGGACGACACGACCGACCCCTCCGCCGAGGAGCGGCCCGTCGGCCCCGCCGCGGAGCGGCTGGTGGGCTCCGTCGCCGACCGGGAGGACCAGGCCGTCGAGGCCGCCCTGCGCCCCAAGGATCTCGACGAGTTCATCGGCCAGGAGAAGGTCCGCGAACAGCTCGACCTGGTCCTGCGCGCCGCACGCGCGCGCGGCGCCACCGCCGACCACGTGCTGCTCTCCGGCGCGCCCGGCCTCGGCAAGACCACCCTGTCGATGATCATCGCGGCCGAGATGGGCGCCCCCATCCGCATCACCTCCGGCCCCGCCATCCAGCACGCCGGCGACCTCGCCGCGATCCTCTCCTCCCTCCAGGAGGGCGAGGTGCTCTTCCTCGACGAGATCCACCGGATGTCCCGGCCCGCCGAGGAGATGCTGTACATGGCGATGGAGGACTTCCGCGTCGACGTCATCGTCGGCAAGGGCCCCGGCGCCACCGCGATCCCCCTGGAGCTGCCCCCGTTCACCCTGGTCGGCGCCACCACGCGCGCGGGCCTGCTGCCGCCCCCGCTGCGCGACCGCTTCGGCTTCACCGCGCACATGGAGTTCTACGAACCGCACGAGCTGGAGCGCGTCGTCCACCGCTCGGCGCACCTGCTGGACGTCGAGATCGATCCGGACGGCGCCGCCGAGATCGCCGGCCGCTCCCGGGGCACCCCCCGCATCGCCAACCGTCTGCTCCGCCGCGTCCGCGACTACGCGCAGGTCAAGGCGGACGGGGTGATCACCCGTGAGATCGCGGCCGCCGCCCTCGCCGTCTACGAGGTCGACGCGCGCGGCCTCGACCGGCTCGACCGGGCGGTCCTGGAGGCGCTGCTGAAGCTGTTCGGCGGCGGACCGGTCGGACTGTCCACGCTCGCCGTCGCGGTGGGGGAGGAGCGGGAGACCGTGGAGGAGGTCGCCGAGCCGTTCCTGGTCAGGGAGGGCCTGCTCGCCCGCACCCCCCGCGGCCGGGTCGCCACTCCCGCGGCATGGTCGCATCTCGGCCTGACCCCGCCGCGCCCGGCGGCCGGGGGAAAGGGACAACAGGACCTGTTCGGGACGTGATGGCCGCCGCGCGCGGCGAGGGCGATGGCCCAGCAGGAACCCAGGTGCCATGCTGAGCGTTGTTCCATACAAGCGGACTCGCTTAGACTCCGCCGATGCCGCCCTTGCGGGCGGCGCCGACCCACACCCCCATCCAACAGGCCGCTCACCCGCGCGGTCGCGCGAAGGAAATTCCGTCCCGTGAATGCCTATACCCTTCTCCCGTTCATCGTGCTCATCGCGGCCATGTTCCTGATGACGCGTTCGGCCAAGAAGAAGCAGCAGCAGGCCGCCCAGATGCGCAACGAGATGGCGCCCGGTTCCGGTGTCCGCACGATCGGGGGGATGTACGCGACGGTCAAGGAGGTCAACGAGGACACTGTCCTCCTCGACGCCGGACCGGGCGTCGAGCTCCTCTTCGCCAAGAACGCCATCGGCGCCGTCCTCACCGACGACGAGTACAACCGCATCGTCCACGGCATCGAGCACGACCTGAAGTCCGACGCCGGCCTCGTCCCGGACGACGCCTCCTCCCTCACCGAGACCGACGAGACCGACGGTTCCGCCGCCGCTGCCGCCGCCGACGACAAGATCGACCTCGGTAAGAAGGACGCCGACGAGCGCGGCGCGGACGCGGTCCAGGCCGCCGAGGACAAGGCCGACGCGGCCGAGGCCAAGGCGGAGGACGAGTCCAAGAAGACCGACGGCGACTCCGACGCGAAGTAGTCACGCCCCGGGAGGCGCGGCGGCGGCATGATGGCGCCCCGCGTGTCCCGGGCGCGTCTGTTCCCCGCACGGGAGCCCGACACCATGTCATGGCCGACCGCGCCGACCGGGCGCGGGGCGGCCCGAGAGGGAGTACGAGAAGGTGGCAGCACCTAAGAGGGGCCGAAGCGCGAGCGCCCAGAGCAAGCCAGGGCGCTCGCTGGCCCTCATCCTGATCGCCATCGTGGCGCTCACCGGAGGGATGTTCGCCTCCGGGCACAAGACTCCGCGTCTCGGCATCGACCTCGCCGGTGGTACGAGCATCACGCTCAAGGCGAAGGCCGACCAGGGGTCCGCGATCAACAAGGCCAACATGGACACCGCGGTCGACATCATGAACCGCCGCGTCAACGGCCTTGGCGTCTCCGAGGCGGAGGTGCAGACCCAGGGGGACGACAACATCATCGTCAACATCCCCAAGGGCACCAACTCCAAGGAGGCACAGGAGCAGGTCGGCACCACCGCCAAGCTGTACTTCCGGCCGGTCCTGGCCAGCGAGCCCAGCGGCGCCGCCACGCAGAGCCCCTCGCCGAGCGCGTCCTCCGGCGCCAGCTCCTCGCCGAAGCCGGGCGCGAGCCCCTCGTCGAGCGCCTCCTCGAAGGAGAAGGCCTCCTCGTCCGGCTCCCCGTCCCCGACGGCCACCGCGACCTCCCAGGGCCGCGCCGTCACCGACGCGCTGAAGGCCGGCTCCACCCCCTCGCCGAGCGGCTCCGCCTCCGGCAAGCCGTCGCCCACCCCCTCGGCCTCCAAGGGCAGCGGCTCGGGCACGGACACCTCCAAGCTCCAGGCGCAGTACGCCGCCCTGGACTGCACCAAGCCCACCGACCGCGCCAAGGCCGGCAAGAACGCCAAGCCCGGCGACACCATCGTGGCCTGCGGCCAGAACGACAAGGTCTGGTACAAGTACCTGCTCGGCCCGGCCGGCGTGGACGGCACCGAGGTGAAGAAGGCCCAGGCGGTCTTCGACACCCAGGGCGCCTCCGGCTGGCAGGTCCAGATGACCTTCACCAAGAGCGGCGCCGACAAGTTCGCGGACGTCACCGGCCAGCTGGCCAAGAACCAGCAGCCGCAGAACGAGTTCGGCATCGTCCTGGACGGCGAGGTCGTCTCCAGCCCGTTCGTGCGGCAGGCCATCACCGGCGGCCAGGCGGAGATCTCCGGCAGCTTCAAGCAGGAGGAGGCGCAGAGCCTCGCCAACATGCTGTCGTACGGCGCCCTGCCGCTCTCCTTCCAGGAGCAGTCCGTCACCACCGTCACCGCCGCGCTCGGCGGTGAGCAGCTGCACGCCGGTCTGCTCGCCGGCGCCATCGGTCTGGCGCTGGTCGTGATCTACCTGGTGGTCTACTACCGCGGTCTGTCGGTCGTCGCCATGGCGTCCCTGCTGGTCTCCGCGATCCTCACCTACCTGATCATGACGCTGCTCGGACCGGCCATCAACTTCGCGCTGAACCTGCCGGCCGTCTGCGGTGCCATCGTCGCGATCGGTATCACGGCGGACTCGTTCATCGTGTACTTCGAACGCATCCGGGACGAGATCCGCGAGGGCCGCTCCCTGCGCCCCGCCGTGGAGCGGGCCTGGCCGCGCGCCCGGCGCACCATCCTGGTCTCCGACTTCGTGTCGTTCCTGGCCGCCGCGGTGCTGTTCGTCGTCACCGTCGGCAAGGTCCAGGGCTTCGCGTTCACGCTCGGCCTGACCACCCTGCTCGACGTGGTCGTCGTCTTCTTCTTCACCAAGCCGCTGATGACGGTCCTCGCGCGCCGCAAGTTCTTCGCCGAAGGCCACAAGTGGTCCGGCCTCGACCCGAAGGGTCTGGGCGCCAAGCCTCCGCTGCGCCGCACCCGCCGTCCCGCCGGTCCCGCCGGCCCCGTCGACCCGAAGGAGGCGTGAGCGATGTCCAAACTCGGCAACCTCGGCGCTCGACTGCACCGCGGCGAGATCTCCTACGACTTCGTCGGCAAGCGCAAGATCTGGTACGGCATCTCGATCCTGATCACCATCACGGCCATCGTCGGCCTGGCGGTGCGCGGCCTGAACATGGGCATCGAGTTCCAGGGCGGCGCGGTCTTCACGACGCCCACGAAGATGAGCACGTCGGTGGCGAAGGCGGAGGAGTACGCCGACAACGCCTCCGGCCACCAGGCGGTCGTGCAGAAGCTGGGCAACGGCAGCCTGCGCATCCAGATCGCGGGCATCGACACCGGCCAGTCCGACAAGATCAAGCAGGAGCTGGCCAAGGACCTCGACCTCGACCCGGAGAAGCTCGCCGCCGACCTGGTCGGCCCGAGCTGGGGCGAGCAGATCGCCAACAAGGCCTGGGAGGGCCTGGCGATCTTCATGGTCCTCGTGGTGATCTACCTGGCGATCGCCTTCGAGTGGCGCATGGCCATCGCGGCACTCGTCGCGCTGATCCACGACATCACCATCACGACCGGCATCTACGCCCTGGTCGGCTTCGAGGTCACGCCCGGCACGGTCATCGGTCTGCTGACCATCCTCGGTTACTCGCTCTACGACACGGTCGTCGTCTTCGACAGCCTCAAGGAGCAGACGAAGGACATCACCAAGCAGACCCGGTTCACCTACAGCGACATCGCCAACCGGTCGATCAACGGCACCCTGGTCCGCTCGATCAACACCACGGTCGTCGCCCTGCTGCCGGTGGCCGGTCTGCTCTTCATCGGCGGCGGCTTCCTCGGCGCGGGCACGCTCAACGACATCTCGCTGTCGCTGTTCGTCGGCCTCGCGGCCGGCGCCTACTCGTCGATCTTCATCGCCACGCCGCTCGTCGCCGACCTCAAGGAGCGGGAACCGGCGATGAAGGCCCTCACCAAGCGGGTCCTGGCCAAGCGCGCCCAGGCCGCCGCGGGTGAGGACCTCGCCCAGACCCGCGGTGCCGGAGACGACGCCGACGACGCGGCCCCCGCCGTCGTGGGCCCGCGCAACCAGCCCGCGTCCCGCAACCGGGGCCGCGGCCGGACCTCGGGGAAGCGCCGATGACCGGCATCCAGGAGCTGCTGCTCAGCCGCATCCGCGACGTCGCCGACTACCCGGAGCCCGGGGTGATGTTCAAGGACATCACCCCGCTGCTGGCCGACCCGGCGGCCTTCACCACGCTCACCGACGCGCTCGCCGGGATCGCCGCCAACACCGGCGCGACCAAGGTCGTCGGCCTGGAGGCCCGGGGCTTCATCCTGGGCGCCCCGGTCGCCGTCCGCGCCGGCCTGGGCTTCATCCCGGTCCGCAAGGCGGGCAAACTGCCCGGGGCCACCCTGCGCCAGGCGTACGACCTGGAGTACGGCTCGGCGGAGATCGAGGTGCACGCCGAAGACCTGGCCGCGGGCGACCGCGTCCTGATCGTGGACGACGTCCTGGCCACCGGCGGCACCGCCGAGGCCGCGATCCAGCTCATCCAGCGCGCGGGCGCCGAGGTGTGCGGCCTCGCGGTCCTGATGGAGCTGGGCTTCCTGGGCGGCCGGGCCCGCCTGGAGCCGGCGCTGGACGTGGCTCCGCTGGAGGCCCTCCTCCAGGTCTGACCCCTGCGCACCGAGCCACGGCCGCCCCGGGATCCCCGGGGCGGCCGTCGCCGTACGGACGCGCGCGGCACACGTGGAGAACCCCCCGCGGAAACCTCCCGGAATCCCACGGGAGCCCCGCGCGTTTCACGGGTAGTCGGTCCTCACAGCCCACTGCAGGCGATGACCGGGCGCAGGATCGCTACCATGGGGTCTCCGGAGCCTGACCGGGGGACCCGGATCGCGCACGAGGAGTCCTCTTGCCAGACGAGGCCCAGCCACTGACCGCCGCCAAGCCCGAGCCCGCCTCGGCCGCCGCGGCGAAGCCCGCGCCGAGCGCATCCCACGTGAAGAACGACTCCCGTGGGACGGTCGAGCACGCCCAGTCCGCTCCCGTCGAGAAGAGCGCCGACGCCTCGCGCCCCAAGCCGGCCCCGCCCGAGCGCCCGACGCAGCCCCCGGTGGTGCGCCAGCCCGCCGCGCAGCCGGCCCGCTCCGGCTCCTCCAACCGCGTCCGGGCCCGCCTCGCCCGCCTCGGCGTCCAGCGCGCCAACCCGTACAACCCGGTCCTGGAACCGCTGCTGCGGATAGTGCGCAGCAACGACCCCAAGATCGAGAACTCCACGCTGCGCCAGATCGAGCGCGCCTACCAGGTCGCCGAGCGCTGGCACCGCGGCCAGAAGCGCAAGAGCGGCGACCCGTACATCACGCACCCGCTCGCCGTCACCACCATCCTCGCCGAGCTGGGCATGGACCCGGCCACGCTGATGGCCGGTCTGCTGCACGACACCGTCGAGGACACCGAGTACGGCCTCGACCAGCTCCGCCGCGACTTCGGCGACACCGTCGCCCTGCTCGTCGACGGCGTCACCAAGCTGGACAAGGTCAAGTTCGGCGAGGCCGCGCAGGCCGAGACCGTGCGCAAGATGGTCGTCGCCATGGCCAAGGACCCGCGCGTCCTGGTCATCAAGCTCGCCGACCGCCTGCACAACATGCGCACCATGCGCTACCTCAAGCGCGAGAAGCAGGAGAAGAAGGCGCGCGAGACGCTGGAGATCTACGCGCCGCTCGCCCACCGCCTCGGCATGAACACCATCAAGTGGGAGCTGGAGGACCTCGCGTTCGCGATCCTCTACCCCAAGATGTACGACGAGATCGTACGGCTGGTGGCCGAGCGGGCACCGAAGCGTGACGAGTACCTGGCCATAGTGACCGACGAGGTCCAGGCCGACCTGCGCGCCGCCCGCATCAAGGCGACCGTCACCGGCCGCCCGAAGCACTACTACAGCGTCTACCAGAAGATGATCGTGCGAGGCCGCGACTTCGCCGAGATCTACGACCTGGTGGGCATCCGCGTCCTCGTCGACACGGTCCGCGACTGCTACGCCGCCCTCGGCACGGTGCACGCGCGATGGAACCCGGTCCCCGGCCGGTTCAAGGACTACATCGCGATGCCCAAGTTCAACATGTACCAGTCGCTGCACACGACGGTCATCGGTCCCAACGGCAAGCCGGTCGAACTCCAGATCCGCACCTTCGACATGCACCGCCGCGCCGAGTACGGCATCGCCGCGCACTGGAAGTACAAGCAGGAGGCCGTCGCCGGCGCCTCCAAGGTCCGCACCGACGTGCCGAAGGCCGGCAAGAAGGACGACCACCTCAACGACATGGCCTGGCTGCGCCAGCTGCTGGACTGGCAGAAGGAGACGGAGGACCCGGGCGAGTTCCTGGAGTCCCTGCGCTTCGACCTGTCCCGCAACGAGGTCTTCGTCTTCACCCCCAAGGGCGATGTCATCGCGTTGCCGGCCGGGGCGACACCGGTGGACTTCGCGTACGCCGTCCACACCGAGGTCGGCCACCGCACCATAGGGGCGCGGGTCAACGGACGTCTCGTACCGCTCGAATCCACCCTGGACAACGGCGATCTGGTGGAGGTCTTCACCTCCAAGGCCCCCGGCGCCGGCCCGTCCCGGGACTGGCTCGGCTTCGTCAAGTCGCCGCGGGCGCGCAACAAGATCCGGGCCTGGTTCTCCAAGGAGCGCCGGGACGAGGCGATCGAGCAGGGCAAGGACTCCATCGTCCGCGCGATGCGCAAGCAGAACCTGCCGATCCAGCGGATCCTCACCGGCGACTCCCTCGTCACGCTCGCCCACGAGATGCGCTACTCGGACATCTCCGCGCTGTACGCGGCCATCGGCGAGGGGCACGTCTCCGCGCAGAACATCGTGCAGAAGCTCGTCCAGGCCCTGGGCGGCGAGGAGGCCGCGACCGAGGAGATCGACGAGGCGGTCCCGCCGTCCCGCACCCGCGGCCGCAAGCGGCGCTCCAGCGCCGACCCGGGTGTCGTCGTCAAGGGCGTCGACGACGTGTGGGTCAAGCTGGCCCGCTGCTGCACGCCGGTGCCCGGCGACCCGATCATCGGTTTCGTCACGCGCGGCAGTGGCGTATCGGTTCACCGCAGCGACTGCGTCAACGTCGACTCGCTGTCCCGCGAGCCGGAGCGCATCCTCGACGTCGAGTGGGCGCCCACCCAGTCGTCGGTCTTCCTGGTCGCCATCCAGGTGGAGGCCCTGGACCGCTCCCGCCTGCTGTCGGACGTCACCCGGGTGCTGTCCGACCAGCACGTGAACATCCTCTCGGCGGCCGTCCAGACGTCCCGGGACCGGGTGGCCACCTCGCGCTTCACCTTCGAGATGGGCGACCCCAAGCACCTCGGTCACGTCCTGAAGGCCGTGCGGGGCGTCGAGGGTGTGTACGACGTCTACCGCGTGACGTCCGGCCGCACCCGGTCGTAGGCACCCATGTGAAAGGGCCCCGTACGACCGTACGGGGCCCTTTCACATGGGCGACGGGCAGATTCAGCCGCCGAACTCCTGGAGACCCTTCAGCGCCTGGTCCAGAAGCGCCTGGCGGCCCTCCAGCTCCCGCTCCAGCTTGTCGGCCTTGGCGTTGTTGCCCTGGGCGCGTGCCTGCTCGATCTGCGCCCTCAGCTTGTCCACGGCGGCCTGAAGCTGACCGGTGAGGCCCTCGGCACGCGCCCGCGCCTCCGGGTTCGTCCGGCGCCACTCGGTCTCCTCGGCCTCCTGGAGCGCCCGCTCGACGGCGTGCATCCGGCCCTCGACCTTCGGTCGCGCGTCCCGCGGGACGTGACCGATGGCCTCCCAGCGCTCGTTGATCGAGCGGAAGGCGGCCCGCGCGGACTTCAGGTCGCTGATCGGCAGGAGCTTCTCGGCCTCCTCGGCCAGCTCCTCCTTCAGCTTCAGGTTCTCCGACTGCTCGGCGTCCCGCTCGGCGAACACCGAGCTGCGCGCGGCGAAGAACACGTCCTGGGCGCCGCGGAAGCGGTTCCACAGGTCGTCCTCGTGCTCGCGCTGGGCGCGGCCCGCGGCCTTCCACTCCGACATCAGCTCGCGGTAACGGGCCGCCGTCGGACCCCAGTCCGTCGAACCCGACAGTGCCTCCGCCTCGGCGACCAGCCGCTCCTTGGTCCGGCGGGCCTCCTCGCGCTGCGCGTCCAGCTGCGCGAAGTGCGCCTTGCGACGCTTGGAGAACGCCGACCGGGCGTGCGAGAAGCGGTGCCACAGCTCGTCGTCGGACTTGCGGTCCAGACGGGGCAGCCCCTTCCAGGTGTCCACCAGCGCCCGCAGCCGCTCACCGGCTGCCCGCCACTGGTCGGACTGCGCCAGCTGCTCGGCCTCGGTGACCAGGTCCTCCTTGGCCTTGCGGGCCTCGTCGGACTGCTTGGCCCGCTGCGCCTTGCGCTCCTCGCGACGCGCCTCGACGGTCTTCACGAGCTTGTCCAGGCGCTCCCGCAGCGCGGCCAGGTCGCCGACCGCGTGATGCGCGTCCACCTGCTCGCGCAGGTGGTCGATCGCGGTCTGGGCGTCCTTCGCCGACAGGTCGGTCGTCTGCACTCGCTTTTCGAGGAGGCCGATCTCGACAACCAGGCCCTCGTACTTGCGCTCGAAGTAGGCCAGCGCCTCCTCAGGGGAGCCGGCCGCCCAGGAACCGACGACCTGCTCACCGTCGGCCGTACGCACGTACACGGTCCCCGTCTCGTCGACGCGGCCCCACGGGTCGCTGCTCACAGCGCCTCCTCCACATGATGCCTGCGGGGGGCCTCAGCACCCCCGGGCATCGTCCACAGTTTCGTCACGGCCAACATAGGCGACCAGCGGGTTGCCTGTCCGCATCCAGCGCGACCGAAATTCCGCTGCCTGCCGTGCAGACTTCCACGTGCGGGTATCGGTCCCGGCCGGCAGGTGCGGGACGGGCGTTCAGGACTTGGCGACCGTGGCCTTGTCGATCACGACCGTAGCGTTCGGCGCGCCGTCCCCGCCGCCCGTGTTCTCGCCGGCCTTGGCGATCTTGTCCAGCACCTTCATGCCCGCCGCGTCGATGGTGCCGAACGGCGTGTAGCTGGGCGGCAGCGGGCTGTCCTTGTAGACGAGGAAGAACTGGCTGCCGCCGGTGTGCGCCTGGCCGGTGTTGGCCATCGCCACCGTGCCCGCCGGGTACGTGTTGTTCTTCAGGCTCTTGTCCTTGAGGTTCTCGTCCGGGAGCGTGTAGCCGGGACCGCCGGTGCCGGTGCCCTGGGGGTCGCCGCACTGCAGGACGTAGATGCCCTGCGTGGTGAGGCGGTGGCACTTGGTGTGGTCGAAGTAGCCCTCACCCGCGAGGAAGTCGAACGAGTTGACCGTGTGCGGGGCGGCGGACGTCTTCAGCGCGATGCCGATGTCACCGCACGTCGTCGCGAGCTTCAGCGTGTACTTCGCCGACGTGTCGACCGACATCGCCGGCTCCTTCTTCCAGCTCAGCTTCTTCACCGAGCCGGCCGCCGCCTTCTTGCACGGGTCCGAAGGCTTGTCGTTCGGCGAGGCGCTCGGGGTGGCGCCCGGCGTGGTCTCGGCGCTCGCGTTGGTCTTCTTGTCGTCGTCCTTGAGCACCCCGGTCGTGTACAGGGCGACACTGCCGATCACGACAACGCCCAGGACCGACGCGATCACGGAGTTGCGCAGACGGGACTTGCGCCGCGCCTCGGTGCGCCGCTGCTGCTGCCGCAAGAACTTCTCCCGGGCGAGCTGACGCCGCCGCTGCTCCTGGCTGACCACCGGGTTCTCTCCTATGCGTGTCGTGTGTCGGGCGGGACGCGTACGTCCTCGTGGGCCGACCGCTGCGTGTAGCCCCGTACCGTATATGGGTTCGCTGAGGAAACGGCAGCGCCGGTAGGCTCTGAGAGCAGCTGAAGCCGCCAGTAGTCGACATTACGAAGGACGATCGTGCTCATTGCCGGGTTCCCCGCCGGGGCCTGGGGGACGAACTGTTATCTCGTCGCCCCCGCCGCCGGTGAGGAGTGTGTGATCATCGACCCCGGCCACCAGGCCGCCGAAGGCGTCGAGGAAGCACTGAGGAAGCATCGGCTCAAGCCCGTCGCCGTCGTCCTCACCCACGGCCACATCGACCACGTCGCCTCGGTCGTCCCCGTCTGCGGAGCGCACGGCGTACCGGCCTGGATCCACCCCGAGGACCGGTACATGATGAGCGACCCCGAGAAGGCGATCGGCCGGTCGTTCGGGATGCCGCTGCTGGGCGAGCTGACCGTGGGGGAGCCGGACGACGTCAGGGAGCTGACCGACGGCGCCAGGCTGGAACTCGCCGGGCTGGAGTTCTCCGTCGCGCACGCACCGGGCCATACCAAGGGGTCGGTGACCTTCGGCCTGCCCCAGGCGGCGGACATCCCGCCGGTCCTGTTCTCGGGCGACCTGCTGTTCGCCGGCTCCATCGGACGCACCGACCTGCCCGGTGGCTCCATGGAGGACATGCTCGACTCGCTGGCCCGCGTGTGCCTGCCGCTCGACGACTCCACCGTGGTGCTGCCCGGTCACAACGAGCACACGACCATCGGCCGTGAGCGCGCCACCAACCCCTACCTGCGGCAGGTGGCCGCCGGCCAGGGAGCCGTGCAGGCTCCCCGACGAGGAATGTGACGAGAATTTCCGTGAGCACTTTCAAGGCCCCCAAGGGCACGTACGACCTGCTGCCGCCGGACAGCGCCAAGTTCCTCGCCGTCCGCGAGGCGATCGCCGCGCCGCTGCGCAGCTCCGGCTACGGCTACATCGAGACGCCCGGCTTCGAGAACGTCGAGCTGTTCGCGCGCGGTGTCGGTGAGTCGACCGACATCGTGACGAAGGAGATGTACGTCTTCGAGACGAAGGGCGGCGACAGGCTGGCCCTGCGCCCGGAGACGACCGCCCCCGTGCTGCGCGCGGTCCTGGAGGCCAACCTGCACAAGACGGGCAACCTCCCGGTGAAGGTCTGGTACTCGGGCTCCCAGTACCGCTACGAGCGCCCCCAGAAGGGCCGCTACCGTCACTTCTCCCAGGTCGGTGCCGAGGCGATCGGCGCGGAGGACCCGGCGCTCGACGCCGAGCTGATCATCCTGGCCGACCAGGCGTACCGCTCGCTGGGCCTGCGGAACTTCCGCATCCTGCTGAACAGCCTGGGCGACAAGGAGTGCCGCCCGGTGTACCGGGCCGCGCTCCAGGACTTCCTGGGCGGCCTGGACCTGGACGAGGACACCCGCCGGCGCGTGGACATCAACCCGCTCCGCGTGCTCGACGACAAGCGCGAGTCGGTGCAGAAGCAGCTGACCGGCGCGCCCCTGCTGCGCGACTACCTGTGCGACGCCTGCAAGGCGTACCACGAGGAGGTCCGCGAGCTGATCACCGCGGCGGGCGTCTCCTTCGAGGACGACCCGAAGCTGGTGCGCGGCCTGGACTACTACACCCGGACCACCTTCGAGTTCGTGCACGACGGCCTCGGCTCGCAGTCCGCGGTGGGCGGCGGCGGCCGGTACGACGGCCTGTCCGAGATGATCGGCGGCCCGGCGCTGCCGTCCGTCGGCTGGGCGCTCGGCGTCGACCGCACGGTCCTCGCCCTGGAGGCCGAGGGAATCGAACCGGACCTCCCGTCGACGACCAGCGTCTTCGCCGTCCCGCTCGGCGAGGAGGCCCGCCGGGTGCTGTTCGCGAAGATCACCGAGCTGCGCAAGGTGGGCATCGCGGCGGACTTCGCCTACGGCGGCAAGGGCCTCAAGGGCGCAATGAAGAACGCCAACCGCTCGGGCGCCCGCTACACGATCGTGGCCGGCGAACGCGACCTCGCCGACGGCGTCGTCCAGCTCAAGGACATGGAGTCCGGCGAGCAGACGGCGATCGGCGTCAACGAGATCGTGGCGGAACTGGAGTCGCGGCTCGGCTAGCCGCCGCGAGGGCGCCGGCCGAAACCGGCGCCCTCCGCAGCGGTCGGGCAGTCCCGCCCGCTGCCTGGCAGCGGGCGGAATCGGTACCCTCTCGCGGACCGTCAACCAGGCGGGTGCGGATTCGCCCTGCCGGACGATCCCCACATGGGATCTCCACGCGCGCGTGCCCGTCGCCGGGCCGGTGTCCAGGACGTTGACCTCGCCGGCGCCCCGTGAGCGGTCGCCCCGGAGGCCCTCCGCCGTGGTGGTCTTGCCCGCGCCATCGGATCCGAGCAGGCCGAAGACCTCGCCGCGTCGGACCGCGAGATCGACACCGTCCACCGCGGACCGGTCCCCGTACCGCTTGCGCAGCCCCCGCACATCCACCGCGAGTTCGCTCGCGTGTGTTGTCATGCTCTCCAACCTCGGCCGGAACCGAGCGGTCCGGGCCCACCGTGCGTACCTCCTTATGTCCACCGAACGGTGGACGCACAGGCCTGTGCGGCACAATGGCCCGTGCCCGAAGAAGGTCCAACTCTCAAGTGACGGAATCGGCGTGATGAGCAAGACGACACTGAACGACGTCTCCGCGGAGCCCGGTCCGGAGCGCGCCGCCGACGCCCCGCGCGCGGTGGGCGGCAGCCGTGCCCTCGCCATCCTGCTGGTGATCACGGGCGCGGCCGGACTGCTGGCCGCCTGGGTCATCACGATCGACAAGTTCAAGATCCTCGAGGCCAAGGTCGCGGGCAAGACCTTCACCCCCTCATGCAGCCTCAACCCGGTGGTCTCCTGCGGCAGCGTCATGGAGAGCAAGCAGGCGGCCGCCTTCGGCTTCCCGAACCCGATGCTCGGCCTGGTCTGCTACGGCATCGTGATCTGCGTCGGCATGAGCCTGCTGGCCCGCGCGCGGTTCCCCCGCTGGTACTGGCTGACCTTCAACTTCGGCTGCCTCTTCGGCGTCGTCTTCTGCGCCTGGCTCCAGTTCCAGTCCCTGTACCGGATCAACGCGCTGTGCCTGTGGTGCTCGCTGGCCTGGGTCGCCACGATCACCATGTTCTGGTACGTCACCTCGTTCAACATCCGCAACGACTTCCTGCCGGCCCCGCGATGGCTGAAGTCCTTCTTCGGCGAGTTCACCTGGGTGCTGCCGGTCCTGCACGTCGGCGTCATCGGCATGCTGGTCCTGACCCGCTGGTGGGACTTCTGGATCAGCTGACGTCCGGACGGGATTGTCAGTGCGGTGTTTTAGGGTTTCAGCGTGGAACCCGACCTCTTCACCGCAGCAGCAGAAGAACGACAGGAGAAGGACCCGGCAGGCAGTCCCCTGGCGGTGCGCATGCGCCCGCGCACGCTCGACGAGGTCGTGGGCCAGCAGCACCTCCTGGGGCCCGGTTCCCCGCTCCGCCGCCTGGTCGGCGAGGGCAGCGGCGGTCCCGCCGGGCCCTCCTCGGTGATCCTCTGGGGCCCGCCCGGCACCGGCAAGACGACCCTCGCCTACGTGGTCTCCAAGGCCACGAACAAGCGGTTCGTGGAGCTGTCCGCGATCACCGCGGGCGTCAAGGAGGTCCGCGCGGTCATCGACGGCGCCCGCCGCGCCACCGGTGGCTTCGGCAAGGAGACCGTCCTCTTCCTCGACGAGATCCACCGCTTCAGCAAGGCCCAGCAGGACTCCCTGCTGCCCGCCGTCGAGAACCGCTGGGTGACCCTGATCGCGGCCACCACGGAGAACCCGTACTTCTCGGTGATCTCCCCCCTGCTGTCCCGCTCCCTCCTGCTCACCCTCGAACCCCTCACCGACGACGACGTCCGGGGCCTGCTGAAGCGCGCGCTCGCCGACGAACGCGGCCTGCGGAACGCCGTCACGCTCCCCGAGGACACCGGGGAGCACCTGCTGCGGATCGCCGGCGGCGACGCCCGCCGCGCCCTGACCGCCCTGGAGGCCGCCGCCGGGGCCGCCCTGGACCAGGGCGAGAGCGAGATCACCCTCCAGACGCTGGAGCAGACCGTCGACCGGGCGGCGGTGAAGTACGACCGCGACGGCGACCAGCACTACGACGTCGCCAGCGCCCTCATCAAGTCCATCCGCGGCTCCGACGTCGACGCGGCCCTGCACTACCTCGCCCGCATGATC
Source organism: Streptomyces musisoli (assembly GCF_016741855.1). GTDB lineage: Bacteria > Actinomycetota > Actinomycetes > Streptomycetales > Streptomycetaceae > Streptomyces > Streptomyces musisoli. The sequence continues at coordinate 17,000 of NZ_JAERRH010000018.1, forward strand.
GAGGCCGGTGAGGACCCCCGGTTCATCGCCCGCCGCCTGATGATCTCCGCCAGCGAGGACATCGGCCTCGCCGACCCGAACGCGCTGCCGATCGCCGTCGCCGCGGCGCAGGCCGTCGCCATGATCGGCTTCCCCGAGGCCGCCCTCACCCTCAGCCACGCCACCATCGCCCTGGCCCTCGCCCCCAAATCCAACTCGGCGACGACCGCGATCGGCGCCGCCATGGAGGACGTCCGCAAGGGCCTGGCCGGCCCCGTGCCCCCGCATCTGCGCGACGGCCACTACAAAGGCGCCGCCAAGCTCGGCCACGCCCAGGGGTACGTGTTCCCGCACGACCTGCCGGAAGGCATCGCCGAGCAGCAGTACGCCCCGGACGCCCTGAAGGACCGCGAGTACTACACGCCGGGCCGGCACGGCGCCGAGGCCAGATACGCCGACGCCGTGGAATGGACCCGCAAGCACCTCGGTCGCAGGCGGTCCTGAGCACCCTGTAGACTGCCCCGAAGTGCCGAGTCCCGTGCCGTCAGAGCGGGACAGCCGGCCGGAGAACCGGTCCTCGCGGACCGGCTCCAGGAGCGTCGCGCACCGTCGAACGGTGTCGCGGGCAGCCCACCACCACCCGAATCCCGGGACGGTCGGTGGGCCACTCGCGTGCTGCACGTATGTGCCCAGACCAGGGAAGCGGCTGCCCGGCAGGTCCCCTGCGGACCCGACGGGTTTTCCCGGCTGCGGATGCGACCTCCCTAACTCTGGCAAGCCGGAAACTACGAAAGAGAAGAACAAGTGGCGAACCAGTCCCGCCCCAAGGTCAAGAAGTCGCGTGCCCTCGGCATCGCGCTGACGCCGAAGGCCGTCAAGTACTTCGAGGCCCGCCCCTACCCGCCGGGTGAGCACGGCCGTGGCCGCAAGCAGAACTCGGACTACAAGGTCCGTCTGCTCGAGAAGCAGCGTCTGCGCGCGCAGTACGACGTGTCCGAGCGCCAGCTCGTCCGCGCCTACGAGCGTGCCTCCAAGGTCCAGGGCAAGACCGGTGAGGCCCTGATCATCGAGCTCGAGCGCCGTCTCGACGCGCTGGTCCTGCGTTCGGGCATCGCCCGCACGATCTACCAGGCCCGCCAGATGGTCGTCCACGGCCACATCCAGGTCAACGGCCAGAAGGTCGACAAGCCGTCCTTCCGTGTCCGTCCGGACGACGTCGTGCAGGTCCGCGACCGCTCCAAGGAGAAGACGCTCTTCACGATCGCCCGTGAGGGTGGCTTCGCCCCCGAGGGTGAGACCCCGCGTTACCTCCAGGTGAACCTCAAGGCCCTGGCGTTCCGCCTGGACCGCGAGCCGAACCGCAAGGAGATCCCGGTGATCTGCGACGAGCAGCTCGTCGTCGAGTACTACGCCCGCTGACCCCAGCCCAGGCGCAGCACCTCAGCCCGCCGTCTCCCCGCCCTTCCGGGTGGGCGAGGCGGCGGGTTCGCGTTTCCCCGCCTCACCCCGCTTTCCCGGCTCCCCCTGCGTCCCGGCCTCCCCGCCGCCCTGGACCACCGGCCCACGCGGCGCCGGCAGCGCGGACAGCGCCCCCACCTCCCGGTGCCTGAGCGCCCGGGCCACCGCCGCCTCCCGGTCCAGCCCCGCGCCCTCCCGCACACACTCCGCGTACCGGGCGTCGCCCAGCGCCTGCCGTGCGGCGGCCTCGCACTGCTCGTGCGGGGCGTTGTAGTAAGCCGAACCGAACAGCGGCAGTCCGACGGAGGGCCACAACCGCGCCGCGGCGCCCTGGAGCACCGCCGCCTCCACCGGATCCCCCTGCGTCACCGTCACCAGCGCCATCAGCTCGATCGACAGCACCGAGCCCAGCAGGTCGCGGAAGGCGTGCGCGTCGCCCAGGCACTCCGCCAGCAGTGCCCGCGCGCCGGCCGGGTCCCCGCCGAGCCAGGCCGCGTACGCCAGCACGTACAGCGCGTACGACCGTGCCCAGCGCTCCCCGTGGTCCTCGCAGACCTGGCGCACGTCCTCGCACAGCCGGACCGCGTCCGGCAGATCCCCCTGGAACGCCCGCGCCATCGCCAGCTCCACCTGGCCCATCAGGACGTTGCTGTTCAGCTCGCCGATCTCCCGGTAGCGGTCCAGCGCCGACCGCAGCAGCGTTTCTGCGCGGGCCATGTCATCCGTGACCAGGGCCAGACAGCCGCTGCGGTGCTCGGCGTACGCCACCGCCGTCGGGTCTGCCGACCGTTCCGCCTGCTCACGGCACGCCCGCAGTGCCTGGAGCGCCGGCACCGTGTCGCCCTGGAGGATCGCCACGTAGCCGAGCACCCACAGCGCCTTCAGCCGGGACTGGTCGTACTCCGAATCCAGCTCCACGCTGCGCTCCAGCCAGCGCCGGCCCTCGGAGAGCCGGCCGCAGCCGACCCAGCAGAACCACAGCGAACCGGCCAGATGCTGGCCGAGGTGCGCCTCGTCCGGCACGGTCAGACAGAAGTCCAGCGCGGTGCGCAGATTCGGCAGCTCGGCATCCACCCGCGCGGCCACCTCCCGCTGCCGGGGCGAGAACCACTCCAGCTCGCACCAGGTCGCCAGGCCCAGGTACCAGTCCCGGTGCCGTCTGCGCAGCCGGTCCGCGTCCCCGGTCGCCGCCAGCCAGTCGGCGCCGTATTCCCGGACGGTGTCCAGCATCCGGTAACGGGGGCCCGCCTGGGCCTCGTCGCGGGAGACGACCGACTGGGCGAGCAGCTCCGCCAGCACGTCCAGCACGTCCTCGGCGGGCAGTCCCTCCCCGCTGCACACGTACTCGGCCGCCTCCAGGTCGAAGGAGCCCGCGAACACCGACAGGCGCGCCCACAGCAGCCGCTCGGCCGGCGTGCACAGCTCGTGGCTCCAGCCGATCGCCGTGCGCAGCGTCTGGTGCCGGGGGAGGGCGTCCCGGCCGCCGCCGGTCAGCAGCCGGAACCGGTCGTCGAGGCGCTGGAGCAACTGCGCCGGGGACAGTGCCCGCAGCCGCCCGGCCGCCAGCTCCAGCGCCAGCGGGATCCCCTCCAGCCGGCGGCACACCTCCCGCACCTCGGCGCCGTCGGCGACCGGCACCCCCTGCGAACGGGCCCGGTCCGTGAACAGCTCCACCGCCTCGTCCCCGCCGAGCGGCGCCAGCGGGAACAGCCGCTCGCCCGCGAGGCCCAGCGGGCGCCGGCCCGTGGCCAGCACGCGCAGCTCCGGCAGTTTCCGCAGCAGCTCCGCCACCAGGTCCGCCGAGGCCGTCACCAGGTACTCGAAGCCGTCCAGCACCAGCAGGACCCGGCGGCCGGCCAGATGCTCCAGCAGCGTCTGGCGGGGCGTGCGGGTGGTGTGGTCGGTCAGCCCCAGCGCCTCCACGACCGCGTACTCCACGAACTGCGGATCACGCACCGGCGCCAGCTCCACCCGCCCCAGGTCCGCCGCGGGCACGCCACGCGTGGGGTCACCGGACGCCCACCGTGCCGCCGCCCGCACCGCCAGCCGGGACTTGCCGACCCCGCCGACCCCGGTCACGGTCACCAGCCGCGCCCGGCCGAGCGCGGCCGTCAGCTCGGCCAGCTCGGCCGAGCGCCCGACGAAGGCGGTGAGTTCGAGGGGCGGATCGCCGTCCGTCCAGGAGCCGGCGCTGTGAGGACCTCGCATGGGACACGGAGCGTACTGAACCGTGTTCATTCCGTACAATCGCTTCCCGCAACTCCGCTCGCACCGGCCGGTAATCCGGTACGGAGCCTCCGCCTGGCGCGATAGGCTCGGCACACGACTTTTTCGATGCTCAGGCACGTTTCAGGGAGCGGGTGCGCACAGTGTCCGGTGGAGAGGTGGCCGGGATCCTGGTGGCCGTCTTCTGGGCGATCCTGGTCTCCTTCCTCGCCGTCGCACTGGTGAGGCTGGCCCAGACGCTCAAGGCGACCACCAAGCTCGTCGCGGACGTGACCGACCAGGCGGTTCCCCTGCTGGCCGACGCCTCCCAGGCGGTGCGCTCCGCGCAGACCCAGATCGACCGGGTCGACGCGATCGCCTCCGACGTCCAGGAGGTCACGTCGAACGCCTCGGCGCTGTCGACCACCGTCGCCTCCACCTTCGGCGGGCCGCTGGTCAAGGTCGCGGCCTTCGGCTACGGCGTCCGCCGGGCCCTCGGCGGCCGCAAGGAGGAGGACGTGCCCGGGAAGTCGCCCCGGCGTAACGTGATCGTGGGCCGCACGGTCCCCGCCGCACGACGCAAGCGGAAGTAAGGACTGAGACCGAGCGATGTTCCGCCGTACGTTCTGGTTCAGCACCGGTGTCGCCGCCGGCGTGTGGGCCACCACCAAGGTCAACCGCAAGCTGAGGCAGCTGACCCCGGAGAGCCTCGCCGCCACCGCGGCGAACAAGGCCCTGGAGACCGGCCAGCGCCTGAAGGACCGCGCGGTCGGCTTCGCGCTCGAAGTCCGCGACAACATGGCCCAGCGGGAGGCCGAACTGGGGGAGGCCCTCGGCATCCACGAGGACCCCGAACTCGCGGTGGCCCGGCGGTACGCCGCCATCGAGAACGACCACAGCAACCCGAAGTACATCGAGGCCCCGATGTCTTCGCAGACGAAGCACTCGTACAACCGGAATGAGGACCACTGATGGAGTCGGCCGAGATTCGCCGCCGCTGGCTGAGCTTCTTCGAGGAGCGCGGGCACACCGTCGTCCCTTCGGCGTCGCTCATCGCGGACGACCCGACTCTGCTCCTCGTCCCCGCCGGCATGGTTCCCTTCAAGCCGTACTTCCTGGGTGAGGTCAAGCCGCCCTTCCCGCGCGCCACCAGCGTGCAGAAGTGCGTGCGCACGCCCGACATCGAAGAGGTCGGCAAGACCACCCGCCACGGCACGTTCTTCCAGATGTGCGGCAACTTCTCCTTCGGCGACTACTTCAAGGAAGGCGCCATCAAGCACGCCTGGGAGCTGCTCACCAGCGCCCAGGACAAGGGCGGTTACGGTCTCGACCCCGAGCGCCTGTGGATCACCGTCTACCAGGACGACGACGAGGCCGAGCGCATCTGGCACGAGGTCGTCGGGGTGCCGAAGGAGCGCATCCAGCGCCTCGGCATGAAGGACAACTACTGGTCCATGGGCGTCCCCGGCCCCTGCGGCCCCTGCTCCGAGATCAACTACGACCGCGGCCCCGAGTTCGGCGCCGAGGGCGGCCCCGCCGTCAACGACGAGCGGTACGTGGAGATCTGGAACCTCGTCTTCATGCAGTACGAGCGCGGCGAGGGCATCGGCAAGGACAACTTCGAGATCCTCGGCGAGCTGCCGAGCAAGAACATCGACACGGGCCTCGGCCTGGAGCGTCTCGCCATGATTCTGCAGGGTGTGCAGAACATGTACGAGATCGACACCTCCATGGCCGTCATCGACAAGGCCACCGAGCTGACCGGTGTCCGCTACGGCGACGCCCACGAATCGGACGTGTCCCTCCGTGTGGTCACCGACCACATGCGCACCTCCACCATGCTCATCGGCGACGGTGTCACCCCCGGCAACGAGGGCCGTGGCTACGTGCTGCGCCGCATCATGCGCCGCGCCATCCGCAACATGCGGCTGCTGGGCGCCACCGGTCCGGTCGTCAAGGACCTGATCGACACCGTGATCGGCATGATGGGGCAGCAGTACCCCGAGCTGATCACCGACCGCGAGCGCATCGAGAAGGTGGCCGTCGCCGAGGAGAACGCCTTCCTCAAGACGCTGAAGGCCGGCACCAACATCCTCGACACCGCCGTCACCGAGACCAAGCAGACCGGTGGCACGGTCCTCTCCGGCGACAAGGCGTTCCTGCTCCACGACACCTGGGGCTTCCCGATCGACCTCACCCTGGAGATGGCCGCCGAGCAGGGCCTCTCCGTGGACGAGGAGGGCTTCCGCCGCCTGATGAAGGAGCAGCGGGAGCGCGCCAAGGCCGACGCCCAGGCCAAGAAGACCGGCCACGCCGACATGGGCGCCTACCGCGAGATCGCGGACGCCGCCGGCGAGACCGACTTCATCGGCTACACCGACACCGAGGGCGAGTCCACGATCGTCGGCCTGCTGGTCGACGGCGTCTCCTCCCCGGCCGCCACCGAGGGCGACGAGGTCGAGGTCGTCCTCGACCGCACCCCGTTCTACGCCGAGGGCGGCGGCCAGATCGGCGACACCGGCCGCATCAAGGTCGACACCGGCGCCGTCATCGAGATCCGCGACTGCCAGAAGCCGGTCCCGGGCGTGTACGTCCACAAGGGCGTCGTCCAGGTCGGCGAGGTCACCGTCGGTGCCAAGGCCCACGCCTCGATCGACGCCCGCCGCCGCCACTCCATCGCCCGCGCCCACTCGGCCACCCACCTGACCCACCAGGCGCTGCGCGACGCCCTCGGCCCGACGGCCGCCCAGGCCGGTTCCGAGAACCAGCCCGGCCGCTTCCGCTTCGACTTCGGCTCCCCGTCCGCCGTCCCGACGGCCGTGATGACCGACGTCGAGCAGAAGATCAACGAGGTGCTCGCCCGCGACCTGGACGTGCACGCCGAGGTCATGGGCATCGACGAGGCCAAGAAGCAGGGCGCCATCGCCGAGTTCGGCGAGAAGTACGGCGAGCGCGTCCGCGTGGTCACCATCGGCGACTTCTCCAAGGAGCTGTGCGGCGGCACCCACGTGCACAACACCGCCCAGCTGGGCCTCGTGAAGCTGCTCGGCGAGTCCTCCATCGGCTCGGGTGTCCGCCGTATCGAGGCCCTCGTCGGTGTGGACGCCTACAACTTCCTCGCCCGCGAGCACACGGTCGTCAACCAGCTGACCGAGCTGCTCAAGGGCCGCGCGGAGGAGCTGCCGGAGAAGGTCTCCGCCATGCTCGGCAAGCTGAAGGACGCCGAGAAGGAGATCGAGAGGTTCCGCGCCGAGAAGGTGCTCCAGGCCGCCGCCGGCCTCGCCGAGTCCGCCAAGGACGTGCGGGGCGTGGCCCTGGTGACCGGACAGGTGCCGGACGGCACCACCCCGGACGACCTGCGCAAGCTGGTCCTCGACGTGCGCGGCCGCATCCAGGGCGGACGCGCCGCCGTGGTCGCCCTCTTCACGGTCAACAATGGCAAGCCGCTGACGGTCATCGCCACCAACGACGCCGCCCGTGAGCGCGGCCTAAAGGCCGGTGACCTGGTCCGTACCGCCGCCAAGACGCTCGGCGGCGGCGGTGGCGGCAAGCCGGACGTCGCCCAGGGCGGCGGCCAGAACCCGGCCGCCGTCGGCGATGCCGTCGATGCCGTCGAGCGGCTCGTCGCCGAGACCGCCAAGTAGGGAACGGTCGAGGAATCATGCGCAGAGGACGTCGGCTCGCGATCGACGTCGGGGACGCCCGGATCGGGGTCGCCTCGTGCGACCCCGACGGGATCCTCGCCACCCCGGTGGAGACCGTCCCCGGCCGGGACATCCCCGCCGCTCACCGCCGGCTCGGGCAACTGGTGGAGGAGTACGAACCGATCGAGGTCGTCGTCGGCCTGCCCCGCTCCCTCAAGGGGGGCGAGGGCCCGGCCGCGGTCAAGGTCCGCGCCTTCGCCCAGGAACTGGCCCAGGGCATCAAGCCGGTGCCGGTGCGCCTGGTGGACGAGCGGATGACGACCGTGACGGCCAGTCAGGGACTGCGCGCCTCGGGCGTCAGGTCCAAGAAGGGCCGCTCGGTCATCGACCAGGCGGCGGCCGTCGTCATTCTGCAGCAGGCCCTGGAATCCGAACGGGTGTCAGGCAAAGCACCCGGCGAGGGCGTCGAAGTGGTCATCTGATCGCGATACGGTAACGTTCCGCGCGATGCGCCGGTGTTCGAACAGCCGGGGCACAGCAAGAGGCGGAACGGAAGCCGGCCCACCGGCCGCGTGAACGTCGGCCTCGCGGCTCTAGGGGATCGATGACTGAGTATGGCCGGGGCCAAGGCTCCGAACCGTGGCATCCGGAGGACCCGTTGTACGGGGACGGCGGATGGGGAGGGCAGCAGGCACAGACGGGCCCGCAGTCCCCCTACGACGGGCGGCCGCAGCACTATCCCCAGGCGTCGCAGCACGGTGACTGGACCCAGGGGCAGCAGCCCGGGTACGGCGAGCAGCAGCACCAGCAGTACGACGTGTCCGGTCAGCCGCAGTACGACCAGCAGTTCGCCGGTCACCCCCAGCAGCAGTTCCACCAGGGCGGATGGGACGCGACCGGCACGCACGGCCAGGTGCCGTACGCCGCCGACCCCGGCGACCCGTACGGTCAGCAGCCCGTGGCCTACGGCGGGGAGCAGCCCGACTTCTACGGCACCGAGGACGCCTACCCGCCGCCGGAGCCGCCCGGCCGCAGGCGTCCCGAGCCCGGTCCGGAGCCGGCGGCCGACGCCGAGGGGGAGGCCGACGTCCTCGCCGGAGACGACGAGGACGACGAGGAGCACGAGCTCCAGGGCCGGCGCGAGCGGCGCGGCAAGGGCCGCAAGCCGGTCAAGAGCAAGAAGCGGCGTACCGGCTGCGCCTGCATGGTGGTCGTCCTGGTGTTCGGCGGCGGCCTCGGCGGAGTCGGATATTTCGGCTACAAGTTCTACCAAAATCGTTTCGGCACGGCCCCGGACTTCGCGGGTGAGGGCACCAGCCGGACGGTGACCGTGGAGATCCCCAAGGGCGCGGGCGGCTGGGAGATCGGCCGCCGCCTGAAGGAGGCCGGGGTAGTCAAGAGCGCCGAGGCGTTCGTCCACGCCCAGGGTCAGACGCCGGGCGGCGACGGGATCCAGGCCGGCGCCTACCTCCTGAAGAAGGAGATGTCCGCCGCCAGCGCCGTCAAGCTCATGCTGGACCCGCGCAGCCAGAACAACGTGGTGGTCACCGAGGGCGAGCGCAACTCGGGCGTCTACGCGGCCATCGACAAGAAGCTCGACCTGCCCGCCGGCAGCACCAAGAAGATCGCCCGGAAGCAGTACAAGAGCCTCGGCCTGCCGGCGTGGGCGGAGAACAACGGCGACATCATCGACCCGCTGGAGGGCTTCCTCTGGCCGGCCACGTACCCGGCCGCGAAGGGCATGAAGCCCGAGGCGATCCTGAAGCAGATGGTGACCCAGGCCAAGCAGAAGTACGCCGCCTACGGTCTCGACGGCAAGGCCAGGGAACTCGGCCTGGACAACGCGTTCGAGCTGGTCACGGTCGCGAGCCTGGTCCAGGCCGAGGGCAAGACGCACGACGACTTCCGCAAGATGGCCGAGGTGGTCTACAACCGCCTCAAGCCCACCAACACCGAGACCAACCGGCTGCTCCAGTTCGACTCGACCTACAACTACCTCCTGGGCAAGAGCAACATCCACATCTCCGAGAAGGAGATCAACAGCAACCCGAGCCCGTACAACACGTACACCCACAAGGGACTTCCGCCCGGCCCGATCGGCAACCCGGGCGAGGACGCGCTGAAGGCGACACTCAACCCGACGGACGACGGCTGGATCTACTTCGTGGCGACCGACGGCACGAGCAACACCGAGTTCGCCAAGACCTACGCCGAATTCCAAGAACTCAAGGACAAGTTCAATGCCAGCTCGGGCAACTGACGGCCGCCGGGCCGCCGTGCTCGGTTCGCCGATCGCCCACTCCCTCTCCCCGGTGCTGCACCGGGCCGCGTACGACGCGGCCGGACTCACCGGCTGGTCGTACGACAGCTTCGAGGTGGACGAGGCCGCGCTGCCCGGTTTCCTGGACCGGCTCGGGCCCGAGTGGGCGGGACTGTCACTGACCATGCCGCTGAAGCGGGCGGTCATCCCGCTGGTGGACGAGATCAGTGACACGGCGGCCTCGGTCGACGCGGTCAACACGCTCGTCTTCACCGAGGACGGACGCCGGCTCGGCGACAACACCGACATCCCGGGCATGGTGGCCGCGCTGCGCGAGCACGGCATCGAACAGGTCGACTCCGCCGCCATCCTGGGCGCCGGCGCCACCGCCTCCTCCGCGCTCGCCGCGCTGGCCCGGATCTGCACCGGGGAGGTCGTCGCCTACGTCCGCAGCGAGGCCCGCGCCGCCGAGATGCGGCAGTGGGGCGAACGGCTCGACGTGGAGGTCCGCACCGCGGACTGGTCGGACGCCGCCCAGGCGATGCGCGCGCCGCTGGTGATCGCCACCACGCCCGCCGGGACCACCGACGCCCTCGCCACCGCCGTGCCCGAACGCCCCGCCACCCTCTTCGACGTGCTCTACGACCCCTGGCCGACCGAGCTGGCGGCCCGCTGGTCCATGTTCGGCGGCGCGGTGGTCAGCGGTCTCGACCTGCTGGTCCACCAGGCCGTGCTCCAGTTCGAGCAGATGACCGGGCACCGTCCGGGCCCGATGGACGCCATGCGGCACGCCGGGGAGAAGGCGCTCGCGGCCCGCTGACACCCCGCTCACCGCACCCAGCCCGCCCGGCACACGGCCCGCCGGTGTCTCCGCAGGGCCCGCCGGTGCTTCCGCAGGGCCCGCCGGTGCCCGCGTGCTGCCCGCCGGTGCCTCCGCACGGTCCGCCGGTGTCGCGCACCGGCCCACGGGGTCCGGCCCGCGTCCGCCTGCTGGACCGGCGGCCGGACACCGCCGCCGAACGTGGGATGATCGGAGGTGGCGGACCGGGGTCGCGCACCCGGTGGCGCCGTCGCCGTACGCGAGCAGGCGCGTACGCAGGGCAGTACCGGGCGCGAGCAGTGAGGAGCACCGTTGAGCAGGCTGCGTTGGCTGACCGCGGGGGAGTCCCACGGTCCCGCACTTGTCGCGACGCTGGAGGGTCTTCCCGCCGGCGTGCCGGTCACCACGGAGATGGTGGCGGATCACCTGGCGCGGCGGCGGCTCGGCTATGGCCGCGGTGCGCGGATGAAGTTCGAGCAGGACGAGGTCACGTTCCTGGGCGGTGTCCGGCACGGTCTGACCATGGGCTCCCCGGTGGCGATCATGGTGGGCAACACCGAGTGGCCCAAGTGGGAGCAGGTCATGGCGGCCGACCCGGTCGACCCGGAGGTGCTGGCCAACCTCGCCCGCAACGCGCCGCTGACCCGCCCCCGGCCCGGCCACGCCGACCTCGCCGGCATGCAGAAGTACGGCTTCGACGAGGCCCGCCCGATCCTGGAGCGCGCCTCCGCCCGGGAGACCGCGGCCCGCGTGGCGCTGGGCGCGGTGGCCCGGTCGTACCTGAAGGAGACGGCCGGCGTCGAGATCGTCTCGCACGTCGTCGAGCTGTGCTCCGTGAAGGCCCCGCAGGGCGTGTACCCCACCCCGGCCGACGTCGAGAAGCTGGACGCCGACCCGCTGCGCTGCCTCGACGCGGACGCGTCGAAGGCGATGGTCGCGGAGGTCGACCAGGCGCACAAGGACGGCGACACGCTCGGCGGTGTGGTCGAGGTCCTCGCCTACGGAGTCCCCGTCGGCCTGGGCTCGCACGTGCACTGGGACCGCAAGCTGGACGCCCGGCTGGCCGGTGCCCTCATGGGCATCCAGGCGATCAAGGGCGTCGAGATCGGCGACGGCTTCGAGCTGGCCCGGGTGCCCGGCTCCAAGGCGCACGACGAGATCGTCAACACGCCGGAGGGCATCCGCCGCGTCTCCGGCCGCTCCGGCGGCACCGAGGGCGGTCTGACCACTGGTGAACTGCTGCGGGTGCGGGCCGCGATGAAGCCGATCGCGACCGTGCCGCGGGCCCTGAAGACCGTGGACGTGTCCACGGGCGAGGCGGCCCAGGCCCACCACCAGCGCTCCGACGTGTCCGCCGTGCCGGCCGCCGGCATCGTCGCCGAGGCCATGGTGGCGCTCGTCCTCGCGGACGCGGTCGCCGAGAAGTTCGGCGGCGACTCGGTGACCGAGACCCGGCGCAACGTCCAGGCGTACCTCGACAACCTGGCCATCAGGTGAGCGTCAGGCCCGTGGTCGTGCTGATCGGCCCGATGGGCGTGGGCAAGTCCACCGTCGGGCGGCTGCTCGCCGAGCACCTCGGCGTCGGCTACCGGGACACCGACGAGGACATCGTCGCCGCCGAGGACCGCACCATCGCCGAGATCTTCCTGGACGAGGGCGAGCCCGCCTTCCGCGTGAAGGAGAAGGCGGCCGTGCGGGCCGCGCTCGCCGAGCACGAGGGTGTCGTCGCCCTGGGCGGCGGAGCGGTCATGGACCCGGACACCCGGGCGCTGCTGGCCGGGCAGCGGGTGGTCTACCTCTCGATGGAGGTCGAGGAGGCCGTCAAGCGCACCGGTCTGAACGTGGCCCGCCCGCTGCTCGCGGTCAACCCGCGCAAGCAGTGGCGGGAACTGATGGACGCGCGCCGGCACCTGTACGAGGAGGTCGCCACCACCGTCGTCGCGACGGACGGCCGCGGCCCGGAAGAGGTCACCCAAGACGTGCTGGACGCACTGGAGTTGAAGCAAGGATGAGCGAGTCAGTCACCCGGATCCGGATCGGCGCGACCGCGGGCACGGACGCGTACGAGGTGCTGGTGGGCCGGCAGCTGCTGGGCGAGCTGCCCTCCCTGATCGGGCCGCGGGCCAAGCGGGTCGCGGTGGTCCACCCGGAGGCGCTGGCCGAGACCGGTGAGGCGCTGCGGGCCGATCTGGCCGAGCAGGGGTACGAGGCCGTCGCGATCCAGGTGCCGAACGCGGAGGAGGCCAAGACCGCCGAGGTCGCCGCCTACTGCTGGAAGGCGCTGGGCCAGTCCGGCTTCACCCGTACCGACGTGGTGGTCGGCGTGGGCGGAGGCGCGACCACTGACCTCGCCGGTTTCGTCGCCGCGACCTGGCTGCGCGGCGTGCGCTGGATCGCGATCCCGACCACCGTGCTGGCGATGGTGGACGCGGCGGTCGGCGGCAAGACCGGGATCAACACCGCGGAGGGCAAGAACCTGGTCGGCGCCTTCCACCCGCCCGCCGGTGTCCTGTGCGACCTGGCGGCGCTGGACTCCCTCCCGGTGCACGACTACGTCTCCGGTCTGGCCGAGGTCATCAAGGCGGGCTTCATCGCCGACCCGGTCATCCTGGACCTGATCGAGGCCGACCCCGAGGCCGCCCGGACGCCGGCGGGCCCGCACACGGCCGAGCTGATCGAGCGGTCGATCCGGGTCAAGGCCGAGGTCGTCTCCTCGGACCTGAAGGAGTCCGGCCTGCGGGAGATCCTCAACTACGGCCACACGCTCGGCCACGCCATCGAGAAGAACGAGCGGTACAAGTGGCGGCACGGCGCCGCGGTCTCGGTCGGCATGCACTTCGCCGCCGAACTGGGCCGCCTGGCCGGCCGGCTGGACGACGCGACGGCCGACCGGCACCGCACCATCCTCGAGGCCGTCGGCCTGCCGCTGCACTACCGCTACGACCAGTGGCCCAAGCTGCTGGAGACGATGAAGGTCGACAAGAAGTCCCGCGGCGACCTGCTGCGCTTCATCGTCCTGGACGGTCTGGGGAAGCCGACCGTCCTGGAGGGCCCGGACCCGGCGGTCCTCCTCGCCGCGTACGGCGAGGTCGGGCAGTAGGTCGCGGGCTGTTCCGTCATGCCTCGCGTCCGGTGAGGTCGGGCAGTAGGTCGCGGGCTGTTCCGTCTCGCCTCGCGTCCGGCGAGGTCGGGCAGTAGGTCGCGGGCTGTTCCGTCTCGCCGCGTACGGCGAGGTCGGGCAGTAAGTCCCCGACTGTTCCGTCCGTCCGATTCCCCTCCCGGACCGGGCACTTCGGGCCGCCCCCGGCCGTTTCACCAAACGACGGCCGGGGACGGTACCGTTCGGTAGGCGGTGGGGGCGTGCTCCCGCTGCCGGCACCAAAGCGCCTGTACGAGACGGAGTGGCAACGGATGCAGCACGCAGTGGGGTCTCCGCTGCCGCCGCCCCACCAGCCGGGGCAGGGGCCGCACGCCGGCTGGGCGTCGGCCGCACACCACCCGGGCCCGCACCCGGGAGCCGCCCAGGGGCCGGCCGCCCCCGTGCCCCCGCCGGCGGCGCCGGGCTTCCCGGCCCCGTCGGGCCCCGTGCCGCCCGCGCCGCAGCAGCCGCCGGCCCCCTCCCACCCGGCGTCGCCGCCCCCGCCCGCGCCGCACGCCGCCGGCCCGGTCGCCCCCGATACCACCGGGCATGTGCCGCTGCCACCCGGTGGCCCGGTCGGCGTGCCCGCGGCGCCGCCCGCCGCGGCCGCGGTCCCGGACCCCACGGCCACCACCCTCGCCGTCCTCCTCATCGGTCCGGCCGGCGCGGGCAAGACCAGCGTCGCCAAGTACTGGGCGGAGCACCGCCGCGTCCCCACGGCCCACATCAGCCTGGACGATGTCCGCGAATGGGTCCGCTCGGGCTTCGCCGACCCCCAGTCCGGCTGGAACGACAACTCCGAGGCCCAGTACCGCCTGGCCCGCCGGACCTGCGGGTTCGCGGCCCGCAACTTCCTGGCCAACGGCATCTCCTGCATCCTGGACGACGCCGTCTTCCCGGACCGCCCGGTCGTGGGGCTCGGCGGCTGGAAGCGGCACGTGGGCCCCGGCCTGCTCCCGGTGGTCCTGCTCCCGGGCCTGGACATCGTCCTGGAGCGCAACGCCGAACGCACCGGCAACCGCCGCCTCACGGACGAGGAGGTGGCCCGGATCCACGGCCGCATGGCCGGCTGGTACGGGTCGGGCCTCCCGATCGTCGACAACTCCCAGCTGGACGTCCCGGGCACGGCCCGCGTCCTGGACGAGGTCCTGGCGAGGGCCATAGCGAGCCCGCCGAGCTGGTGAGCGGAGGGGACGTCCCCGGGCGCGCGACACGGGGCGCGGGCAACCGCGCGCCCGACCCGGACGCACCGCCCCCGGTCCACGGACGCACCGCCCCCGGCCCCCGGCGGCACCACGTTCACTGGCCCGCCCCGGGTCCCCGGCGGCACCACGCCTCATCGGCCCACCCCCGCCCCCGGCGGCACGACGGTCACTGACCCGGCCCCGGTCCCCGGCGGCACGACAGTCACTGACCCGCCCCCGGTCCCCGGCGGCACCACGCCTCACCGGCCCACCCCCGGCCCCCGGCGGCACCACGTTCACTGGCCCGCCCCGGGTCCCCGGCGGCACCACCCTCGCCGGCCCACCCCCGCCCCCGGCGGCACCACGCCTCGCGGCCCGCCCGCGATCCCCGACCGCGCGCCCCCTCACAGGGCCGCCCCCGGCGGTACCGCCCTCGCCGACCCCACTCGGCCCCACCCAACCGGCACAAACCGCACAAAACTCCTACGCTCATCTCATGTCAGAGGTGTACGCGAACCGCCGATCCCGGCTGAGGGACCATGTCAACGCGGCCGGCACCGCGGCAGCGCTCGTCACCCGCCCGGCCAACGTCCGCTACCTCGCCGCCGCAGCCCCGCAGGGCTCCGTCCTGCTGCTCGGCAGAGGCGAGGACCTCCTGGTCTGCGCCGGCCCGCCGGAGGACCGCCCCTACGAAGGCAAGCCGGACGAGAACGTGCGCCTGCACGTCCTCCCGGCGAACGGCGGCGACGCCGCGGTCACCGCGGCCGGGCTCGCCGCGGCCCAGGGCGCCGACTCCCTGGCGGTCGAGGAACACCACCTCACCGTGGCCCGCCACAGAGCCCTCGCCTCCGTGACCCCGACGCTCCGCCTGACCGACCTCGGCGGCGCCGTCGAGCAGCTCAGGGTGGTCAAGGACGAGGAGGAGATCTCCTGCCTGCGCATCGGCGCCGAGATCGCCGACCAGGCCCTCGGTGAGCTGCTGGAGTCCATCCTGGTCGGCCGCACCGAACGGCACCTCGCGCTGGAGCTGGAGCGGCGCCTGGTCGATCACGGCGCCGACGGCCCGGCGTTCCCCACCTCCGTGGCCACGGGCCCGCACGCCGGGCGCCGCGGCCACCGCCCCACCGACCGGCGCGTGGAAGAGGGGGACTTCCTCTCCGTCTGCCTCGGCGCCACCTACCGCGGCTACCGCTGCGAGATCGGCCGTACCTTCGTCATCGGCACCTCGCCCGCCGACTGGCAGATCGAGCTGTACGACCTCGTCTTCGCCGCTCAGCGCGCCGGTCGCGAGTTCCTGACACCCGGCGCCGCCTACCGTGACGTCGACCGCGCGGCCCGGCAGGTGCTGGACTCCGCCGGCTATGCGGAGGCACTCCCACCGCTGATCGGACACGGTGTCGGACTCGAAATCGACGAGGACCCGCAGTTGGCGCCCGCGGCAATGGGTAAACTGGACGCTTGCGTGCCGGTCACCGTCGAACCGGGGGTCCACCTCCCGGGCCGGGGCGGTGTCCGGATCGATGACACGCTCGTCGTGCGCCCCGAGGCGGACGGCGGACCCGAGCTACTCACCATCACGACCAAGGAGCTGCTCGCGCTCTAGCCCTGAGCTGTGCGCCTGCCCCGTGGTCGTCCACGTCAGTCCAGGAGATTCCGCAACCGTGGCTTCCACGAACGACCTCAAGAACGGCATGGTGCTCAAGCTCGAAGGCGGCCAGCTCTGGTCCGTCGTCGAGTTCCAGCACGTCAAGCCCGGCAAGGGACCGGCCTTCGTGCGCACCAAGCTCAAGAACGTGCTGTCCGGGAAGGTCGTCGACAAGACCTTCAACGCCGGCGTCAAGGTCGAGACGGCCACCGTCGACAAGCGCGACATGCAGTTCTCCTACATGGACGGCGAATACTTCGTCTTCATGGACATGGAGACCTACGACCAGCTGATGGTCGACCGCAAGGCCGTCGGCGACGCCGCCAACTTCCTGATCGAGGGCTTCACGGCCACCGTCGCGCAGCACGAGGGCGAGGTGCTCTTCGTCGAGCTGCCGGCCGCCGTCGAGCTGGTCGTGCAGGAGACCGAGCCGGGCGTCCAGGGGGACCGCTCCACCGGTGGCACCAAGCCCGCCACCCTGGAGACCGGTCACCAGATCCAGGTCCCGCTCTTCATCACCACCGGTGAGAAGATCAAGGTCGACACCCGCACCAGCGACTACCTCGGCCGGGTGAACAGCTAACCGTGGCTGCCCGCAACACGGCCCGCAAGCGCGCCTTCCAGATCCTCTTCGAGGGCGACCAGCGTGGCGCCGACGTCCTGACCGTCCTCGCGGACTGGATCCGGCTCTCCCGGTCCGACACCCGGCAGCCGCCGGTCAGCGAGTACACGATGCAGCTGGTCGAGGGTTATGCGGAGCACGCGACGCGGATCGACGAGCTGATCGCCCAGTACGCGGTGGGCTGGACGCTGGACCGCATGCCGGTCGTCGACCGCAACATCCTGCGGCTGGGCGCGTACGAGCTGATCTGGGTCGACGAGACCCCGGACGCCGTCGTCCTGGACGAGATGGTGCAGCTGGCGAAGGAGTTCTCGACCGACGAGTCGCCCTCGTTCGTCAACGGCCTGCTGGGCCGGCTGAAGGAACTCAAGCCCACGCTGCGCCGGGGCTAGCCGAAAAGGCCGCGAGAGGGGCGTCGGGGAACGTTGCTGCGGCGGCTACGGGTCGCCCGTGGCCGGTCGCGCGGTTCCCCGCGCCCCTTCGTCATGTCCGCGCGCCCCGGCCCCGGGAGCAGCCTGACCCCTCGTGCAAAAGCCGCCGGGGTGGCCGGAACCGCATGGTTCCGGCCACCCCGGCGGCACGTTTCTGCTGAGCTGGGAAGCGGTTACGCCTCTTCGTGCGTGGCCACCGCGCGGCGCGCGTCCGCGTCCAGCACGCCCCAGCTGATCAGCTGCTCGGTGAGGACCGAGGGGGACTGGTCGTAGATGACGGCGAGTGTGCGCAGGTCGTCCTGGCGGATCGAGAGCACCTTGCCGTTGTAGTCGCCGCGCTGGGACTGGATCGTCGCCGCGTAGCGCTGGAGGGGTCCCGCCTTCTCGGCCGGCACGGTGGCCAGCCGCTCAAGGTCGAGGACCAGCTTCGGCGGCGGCTCGGCGGCGCCGCCAGGCGTGGTGCCCGGCAGGAGCTCCTGCACCGGGACGCCATAGAAATCGGCCAACTCGGCAAGGCGCTGCACGGTCACGGCACGGTCGCCGCGCTCGTACGAACCGACCACCACGGCCTTCCAGCGACCCTGGGACTTCTCCTCGACACCGTGGAGGGAAAGGCCCTGCTGGGTGCGGATGGCCCGGAGCTTGGCCCCGAGCTGTTTGGCGTATTCGCTGGACATATAGCTCCCCGGACACTGTGTCGACGCGGCCGGCTGTTTTCCCGCCGCGCGGCTGGTAACTCACTGTGAGGTTACGCAGCGTGACTCTTGTGCGTCAAGCCGAATGGTCCACACCGACTCTTCCGTGGTAGCGGTCGCCGGCTGGGCCAAGGGGGTGAAAGGCGGATGCCAGGGGGGTGACGGGGGCCTGACCGGTGACCTGCTACGGTGGATGGCGCAATTCCGACGTCCTTTAAGATCCGTCCCGTGAGGCGGAGAAGGGGGTCCGTTTCGTATGGACAAGCACGACACGCAGGCGAATCCGCAGGCGTCCGATGCGCGGCCCGTTCTCGAGGGCCCCGACATCGCGCGGGTGCTGACCCGCATCGCCCACGAGATCGTCGAGCGCGCCAAGGGCGCCGACGACGTGGTGCTCCTCGGCATTCCGACCCGGGGCGTCTTCCTCGCCCAGCGGCTCGCCGCCAAGCTGGAGCAGATCACCGACCGCACGGTCCCGGTCGGCTCGCTCGACATCACGATGTACCGCGACGACCTGCGCATGCATCCGCCGCGTGCGCTGGCCCGGACCGAGATCCCCGGTGACGGCATCGACGGCCGGCTGGTCGTCCTCGTCGACGACGTGCTCTTCTCCGGCCGCACGATCCGCGCCGCCCTCGACGCCCTGAACGACATCGGGCGCCCGCGCGCGGTGCAGCTCGCGGTCCTGGTCGACCGCGGCCACCGTGAACTGCCGATCCGCGCCGACTACGTCGGCAAGAACCTCCCCACGTCGCTGCGGGAGACGGTCAAGGTCCAGCTCGCCGAGGAGGACGGTCGCGACACCGTGCTGCTCGGTGCCAAGCCGGCCGGCCACTAGCAAGCCGGCCCCGGCCGCTTCGGCGTGCCGCGATGCGCCCGGTTTGCCCTAATTCTCCCGATTGAACTGCCTTACGGAGCCTGACAGATGCAGCGTCATCTCATCTCGGCCGCCGACCTCACCCGCGACGACGCCGTCCTCATCCTCGACACCGCCGAGGAGATGGCCCGGGTCGCCGACCGGCCGATCAAGAAGCTGCCGACCCTGCGCGGCCGGACGATCGTCAACCTCTTCTTCGAGGACTCCACGCGTACGCGCATCTCCTTCGAAGCCGCCGAGAAGCGGCTGTCCGCGGACGTCATCAACTTCACCGCCAAGGGCTCGTCGGTGTCCAAGGGCGAGTCCCTGAAGGACACCGCCCAGACCCTGGAGGCCATGGGCGTGGACGCCGTGGTCATCCGGCACGGCGCCTCCGGGGCCCCCTACCGGCTCGCCAACTCCGGCTGGATCGACGCGGCCGTCATCAACGCCGGCGACGGCACCCACCAGCACCCCACCCAGGCCCTGCTGGACGCCTTCACCATGCGCCGCCGGCTGATCGGCCGCGACGCCGGGCTCGGCCAGGACCTGTCCGGCAGGCGGATCACCGTCGTCGGGGACGTCCTGCACAGCCGGGTCGCCCGCTCCAACGTCGACCTGCTGCACACCCTCGGCGCCGAGGTCACCCTGGTCGCCCCGCCCACCCTGGTGCCGGTCGGCGTCGAGAACTGGCCCTGCGAGGTGTCCTACGACCTCGACAGCACCCTGCCCAAGTGCGACGCCGTGATGATGCTGCGGGTCCAGCGCGAGCGGATGAACGCCGCGTTCTTCCCGACCGAGCGCGAGTACTCCCGGCGCTACGGCCTCGACGGCGACCGCATGGCGCGGCTGCCCGAGCACGCCATCGTGATGCACCCCGGGCCGATGGTCCGCGGCATGGAGATCACCGCCGAGGTCGCCGACTCCGACCGCTGCACCGCCGTCGAGCAGGTCTCCAACGGCGTGTCCATCCGCATGGCCGTCCTGTACCTGCTGCTCGGCGGCAATGAGCCCGCCGTCACCCGCCCCACCGGTTCCGAGGAGAAGTAACCAGCATGAGCAAGATCCTGATCCGTGGCGCGAAGGTGCTCGGCGGCGAGCCGCAGGACGTCCTGATCGACGGCGAGACCATCGCCGAGGTGGGCACCGGACTGTCCGCCGAGGGCGCGGAGGTCGTCGAGGCCGGCGGCAAGGTGCTGCTGCCGGGCCTGGTCGACCTGCACACCCACCTGCGCGAGCCGGGCCGCGAGGACTCCGAGACCGTCCTCACCGGCACCCGCGCCGCGGCGAGCGGCGGCTACACGGCCGTCTTCGCCATGGCCAACACCTTCCCCGTCGCCGACACCGCGGGCGTGGTCGAGCAGGTCTACCGCCTCGGCCGGGAGCACGGCTACTGCGACGTGCAGCCCATCGGCGCCGTCACCGTCGGCCTGGAGGGCAGGAAGCTCGCCGAGCTGGGCGCCATGCACGAGTCCGCCGCCGGCGTCACCGTCTTCTCCGACGACGGCAAGTGCGTCGACGACGCCGTGATCATGCGCCGGGCGCTGGAGTACGTGAAGGCCTTCGGCGGTGTCGTCGCCCAGCACGCGCAGGAACCGCGCCTGACCGAGGGCGCCCAGATGAACGAGGGCGTCGTCTCCGCCGAGCTGGGCCTGGGCGGCTGGCCGGCCGTCGCCGAGGAGTCGATCATCGCCCGGGACGTGCTGCTCGCCGAGCACGTCGGCTCCCGCGTCCACATCTGCCACCTCTCGACCGCCGGCTCCGTGGAGATCGTCCGCTGGGCCAAGTCCCGCGGCATCGACGTCACCGCCGAGGTCACCCCGCACCACCTGCTCCTCACCGACGAGCTGGTGCGCAGCTACAACCCCGTCTACAAGGTCAACCCGCCGCTGCGCACCGAGCGCGACGTCATGGCGCTGCGCGAGGCGCTCGCCGACGGCACGATCGACATCGTCGCCACCGACCACGCCCCGCACCCGCACGAGGACAAGGACTGCGAGTGGGCCGCCGCCGCCATGGGCATGGTCGGCCTGGAGACCGCGTTGTCGGTGGTCCAGGAGACCATGGTCGCAACGGGTCTGCTGGACTGGGCCGGCGTCGCCGACCGCATGTCCGTCAAACCCGCGCAGATCGGACAGGCCGCCGGGCACGGCCGTCCCGTCTCGGCTGGTGAGCCCGCCAACCTCACCCTCGTCGACACGGAATACCGTGGCCAGGTGGACCCCGCGGGCTTCGCCTCGCGCAGCCGCAACACCCCCTACGAGGGGCGGGAGCTGCCGGGCCGTGTGACGCACACGTGGCTGCGGGGCAAGGCCACGCTCGTCGACGGGAAGCTCACGTGACACCTGTAATCCTGCTGGCCGAGGCGAAGAAGTCCGCCGAGGTCACCGACTGGGGGGCCCGCATCGGCTGGCTCGTCGGACTGGTCCTGTTCATCGCGCTCGTCTACTGGCTGATGCGCGAGGGCTGGAAGTGGCGCGGCACCCTCCAGGGCGACCTGCCGGCGCTGCCCAGCGCGCCGGAGGAGACCGGCCCGGCCAGACTGAGCATGAGCGGCCGCTACCACGGCTCCACCACCGCCGGGCAGTGGCTGGACCGGATCGTGGCCCACGGCCTGGGCACCCGCAGCCGGGCCGGGCTCACCCTGACCGACGCGGGCCTGGAGGTCGAGCGCCCCGGAGCGACCGACTTCTTCGTCCCCACGGCCGCGCTGCGCGGAGCCCGCCTGGACAAGGGCATCGCCGGCAAGGTCCTCACCGAGGGCGGGCTGCTGGTGGTGACCTGGGCGCACGGCGACAAGCTGATCGACTCGGGCTTCCGCTCCGACCACGCGGCCGAGCACACCGAGTGGGTCGACACCCTGAACCAGATGACCAACGACACGGAAGGCGCACGATGACGACCTCCACCAGGGGAGCCGCGAAGACTCCCGCCGTACTCGTCCTGGAGGACGGCCGCACCTTCCGCGGCCGCGCCTACGGGGCCGTGGGGGAGACCTTCGGCGAAGCCGTGTTCTCCACCGGCATGACCGGCTACCAGGAGACCCTCACCGACCCGTCGTACGACCGCCAGATCGTCGTCGCGACCGCCCCCCAGATCGGCAACACCGGCTGGAACGACGAGGACGACGAGTCGGGCCGCATCTGGGTCTCCGGCTACGTCGTGCGCGACCCCGCGCGCGTGCCGTCCAACTGGCGGTCCCGGCGCTCCCTGGACGACGAGCTGGAGCGGCAGGGCGTGGTCGGGATCTCCGGCATCGACACCCGCGCCCTCACCCGCCACCTGCGCGAGCGCGGCTCGATGCGCGCCGGCATCTTCTCCGGCGAGGCGATCGCCCCCGAGGCGGAGCTGCTGGAGCGCGTGCAGGCCCAGCCGCACATGAAGGGCGCGAGCCTCTACGAGGAGGTCGCGACCAAGGAGGCGTACGTCGTCCCGGCGATCGGCGAGAAGCGGTTCACCGTCGCCGCCATCGACCTCGGCATCAAGGGCATGACCCCGCACCGCATGGCCGAGCGCGGCATCGAGGTGCACGTCCTGCCCGCCACCGCCACCGCCGACGAGGTCTACGCCGTCAACCCCGACGGTGTGTTCTTCTCCAACGGCCCCGGCGACCCGGCCACCGCCGACGGCCCGGTCGCGCTGATGAGCACCGTCCTGGAGCGCAAGACGCCGCTGTTCGGCATCTGCTTCGGCAACCAGATCCTCGGCCGCGCCCTCGGCTTCGGCACCTACAAGCTGAAGTACGGCCACCGCGGCATCAACCAGCCGGTCCAGGACCGTACGACCGGCAAGGTCGAGGTCACCGCGCACAACCACGGCTTCGCCGTGGACGCGCCGCTCGACAAGGTCAGCGAGACGAAGTTCGGCCGCGCCGAGGTCTCGCACGTCTGCCTGAACGACGACGTCGTGGAGGGGCTCCAGCTGCTCGACCAGCCCGCCTTCTCCGTCCAGTACCACCCCGAAGCGGCAGCGGGCCCGCACGACGCCGCCTACCTGTTCGACCGCTTCGTTTCCCTGATGGAGGGCCAGCGTGCCTAAGCGCACCGATATCCAGTCCGTCCTGGTCATCGGCTCCGGCCCGATCGTCATCGGCCAGGCCGCCGAGTTCGACTACTCCGGCACCCAGGCGTGCCGCGTGCTCAAGGCCGAGGGCCTGCGCGTGGTCCTCGTCAACTCCAACCCGGCGACGATCATGACCGACCCGGAGATCGCCGACGCCACCTACGTCGAGCCGATCACCCCGGAGTTCGTCGAGAAGATCATCGCCAAGGAGCGCCCCGACGCCCTGCTGCCCACCCTGGGCGGCCAGACGGCCCTGAACACCGCCATCGCGCTGCACGACAACGGCGTCCTGGAGAAGTACGGCGTCGAGCTGATCGGCGCCAAGCCCGAGGCCATCCACAAGGGCGAGGACCGCGACCTCTTCAAGGACGTCGTGGAGGAGGTCCGCCGCAAGACCGGGCACGGCGAGTCCGCCCGCTCGGTCATCTGCCACACCATGGACGACGTCCTCAAGGGCGTCGAGACCCTCGGCGGCTACCCGGTCGTCGTCCGCCCGTCCTTCACCATGGGCGGCGCCGGCTCCGGCTTCGCGCACGACGAGGACGAGCTGCGCCGTATCGCCGGCCAGGGCCTCACGCTCTCCCCGACCACCGAGGTGCTCCTGGAGGAGTCCATCCTCGGCTGGAAGGAGTACGAGCTGGAGCTGATGCGCGACAAGCACGACAACGTCGTGGTCGTCTGCTCCATCGAGAACTTCGACCCCATGGGCGTGCACACCGGCGACTCGATCACCGTCGCCCCGGCGATGACGCTCACCGACCGCGAGTACCAGGTGCTGCGCGACGTCGGCATCGCGATCATCCGCGAGGTCGGCGTCGACACCGGCGGCTGCAACATCCAGTTCGCGGTGAACCCCGACGACGGTCGCGTGATCGTCATCGAGATGAACCCGCGCGTGTCGCGCTCCTCGGCCCTCGCCTCCAAGGCGACCGGCTTCCCGATCGCCAAGATCGCCGCCAAGCTGGCCGTCGGCTACACCCTTGACGAGATCCCGAACGACATCACCCAGGAGACCCCGGCCTCCTTCGAGCCCACGCTCGACTACGTGGTCGTCAAGGCCCCTCGCTTCGCCTTCGAGAAGTTCCCGCAGGCCGACTCCACGCTGACCACCACCATGAAGTCGGTCGGCGAGGCCATGGCCATCGGCCGCAACTTCCCCGAGGCCTTCCAGAAGGCGCTGCGCTCGCTGGAGAAGAAGGGCAGCCAGTTCACCTTCGTCGGCGACCCCGGTGACAAGGAAACCCTGCTGCGCGAGGCCGTGCGCCCCACCGACGGCCGGATCAACACCGTCATGCAGGCCATCCGCGCGGGTGCCACGCCCGAGGAGGTCTTCGAGTACACGAAGATCGACCCGTGGTTCGTGGACCAGCTCTTCCTGATCAAGGAGATCGCGGACGAGCTGGCCGAGGCGTCCGAGCTGACCGGCGACCTGCTCGCCGAGGCCAAGCGGCACGGCTTCTCCGACCAGCAGATCGGTGAGATCCGCGGCCTGCGCGAGGACGTCGTCCGCGAGGTCCGGCACGCCCTCGGCGTCCGCCCGGTCTACAAGACGGTCGACACCTGCGCCGCCGAGTTCGCCGCCAGGACGCCGTACTTCTACTCCTCCTACGACGAGGAGACCGAGGTCGCCCGCCGCGACAAGCCCGCGGTGATCATCCTGGGCTCGGGCCCGAACCGCATCGGGCAGGGCATCGAGTTCGACTACTCCTGCGTCCACGCCTCCTTCGCGCTGTCCGACGCCGGGTACGAGACCGTGATGGTCAACTGCAACCCGGAGACGGTCTCCACCGACTACGACACCTCCGACCGGCTGTACTTCGAGCCGCTGACGCTGGAGGACGTGCTGGAGATCGTCCACGCGGAGTCCCTCGCCGGACCTGTCGCCGGTGTGATCGTCCAGCTCGGCGGCCAGACCCCGCTCGGTCTCTCGCAGGCCCTGAAGGACAACGGCGTGCCGATCGTCGGCACGTCCCCCGAGGCCATCCACGCGGCCGAGGACCGCGGCGCCTTCGGCCGGGTCCTCGCGGAGGCGGGCCTGCCGGCCCCGAAGCACGGCACGGCCACCACCTTCGCGGAGGCCAAGGCCATCGCCGACGAGATCGGCTACCCGGTCCTGGTCCGGCCCTCGTACGTGCTCGGCGGACGCGGCATGGAGATCGTCTACGACGAGACCCGCCTCGCCGCCTACATCGCCGAGTCGACCGAGATCAGCCCTTCCCGGCCGGTCCTCGTCGACCGCTTCCTCGACGACGCCATCGAGATCGACGTCGACGCCCTCTACGACGGCGAGGAGCTGTACCTCGGCGGCGTCATGGAGCACATCGAGGAGGCCGGCATCCACTCCGGCGACTCGGCGTGCGCCCTGCCCCCGATCACCCTCGGCGGCTTCGACATCAAGCGCCTGCGCGCCTCCACCGAGGCCATCGCCAAGGGCGTCGGCGTGCGCGGCCTGATCAACATCCAGTTCGCGATGGCCGGCGACATCCTCTACGTGCTGGAGGCCAACCCGCGCGCCTCCCGTACGGTCCCCTTCACCTCGAAGGCGACCGCGGTGCCGCTCGCCAAGGCCGCCGCCCGGATCTCGCTGGGCGCGACCATCGCCGAGCTGCGCGCCGAGGGCCTGCTGCCCAAGGACGGCGACGGCGGCGAACTGCCGCTGGACGCGCCGATCTCCGTCAAGGAGGCCGTCATGCCCTGGTCGCGGTTCCGCGACATCCAGGGCCGCGGCGTCGACACCGTCCTCGGCCCGGAGATGCGCTCCACCGGCGAGGTCATGGGCATCGACTCCGTCTTCGGCACGGCGTACGCCAAGTCGCAGGCGGGTGCCTACGGCCCGCTGCCCACCAAGGGCCGCGCCTTCATCTCGGTCGCCAACCGCGACAAGCGCTCGATGATCTTCCCGGCGCGCGAGCTGGTCGCCCACGGCTTCGAGCTGCTCGCCACCTCCGGCACCGCCGAGGTCCTCAAGCGCAACGGCATCAACGCCACCATCGTGCGCAAGCAGTCCGAGGGCACCGGTCCGAACGGCGAGCGGACCATCGTCCAGCTCATCCACGACGGCGAGGTCGACCTCATCGTCAACACCCCGTACGGCACCGGCGGCCGCCTCGACGGCTACGACATCCGTACGGCCGCGGTGGCCCGCTCCGTGCCGTGCCTGACGACCGTCCAGGCGCTCGCGGCGGCCGTCCAGGGCATCGACGCCCTCAACCACGGTGACGTGGGCGTCCGTTCGCTCCAGGAACACGCGGAACACCTGACCGCGGCCCGCGACTAGCAGCCCTGAGGGGGACACCGGAAACGGTGTCCCCCTCTTCACGAGGACACCCATGTACAAGATCTTCTTCAATCTCGTCTTCAAGCGCATGGATCCCGAGAAGGCCCACCACCTGGCCTTTCGCTGGATCCGCCTCGCCGCCCGGATCCCCGTGCTGCGCACCTTCGCCGCGGCCGCCCTCGCGCCCCGCCACAAGGAGCTGCGCACCGAGGCGTTCGGGCTGCGGATGCACGGCCCGTTCGGGCTCGCCGCCGGCTTCGACAAGAACGCCGTCGCGATCGACGGCATGTCGATGCTGGGCTTCGACCACGTCGAGATCGGCACGGTGACGGGGGAGCCGCAGCCCGGCAACCCAAGGAAGCGGCTGTTCCGGCTGGTCGCGGACCGCGCCCTGATCAACCGCATGGGCTTCAACAACGACGGCTCGCTCACCGTGGCGGCCCGCCTGGCCACCCGGGAGCCGGTCTTCCGGACGGTCGTCGGCGTCAACATCGGCAAGACCAAGGTCGTCCCGGAGGCGGAGGCCGTCGCCGACTACGTGAAGTCCGCCGAACGTCTCGCGCCGTACGCGGACTACCTGGTCGTCAACGTCTCCTCGCCGAACACGCCCGGCCTGCGCAACCTCCAGGCCGTGGACCACCTGCGCCCGCTGCTCACCGCCGTCCGCGAGGCCGCCGACCGCACGGTGGCGAACCGGCGCGTCCCGCTGCTGGTGAAGATCGCCCCGGACCTCGCCGACGAGGACATCGACGCGGTCGCCGACCTCGCCGTGGAGCTGAGCCTGGACGGCATCATCGCGACCAACACCACCATCGCCCGCGAGGGCCTCGGCCTGCGGTCCGCCGCCGAGCTGGTGAAGGAGACCGGCGGACTGTCCGGGGCCCCGCTCAAGGCGCGCTCCCTGGAGGTCCTGCGCCGCCTGTACGCGCGCGTGGGCGACCGGATCACCCTGGTGGGCGTCGGCGGCATCGAGACCGCCGAGGACGCCTGGCAGCGCATCCTGGCCGGTGCCACGCTGGTCCAGGGCTACAGCGCCTTCGTCTACGAGGGCCCCTTCTGGTGCCGCGCGATCCACAAGGGCCTCGCCGCCCGCCTGCGCACCAGCCCGTACGCCACCCTCGCCGACGCGGTCGGCGCCGACGTGAGGACGCCCCGATGACCAGCACCAGCCCGTTGGAGCCCTTCGGTGCCCGGCTGCGCCGCGCCATGGACGAGCGCGGGCCGCTGTGCGTCGGCATCGACCCGCACGCCTCCCTGCTCGCCGAGTGGGGCCTGGACGACGACATCGCCGGCCTGGAGCGGTTCAGCCGCACGGTCGTCGAGGCCATGGCCGACCGGGTCGCCGTCCTGAAGCCGCAGAGCGCCTTCTTCGAGCGGTTCGGCTCGCGCGGTCTCGCCGTCCTGGAGAAGTCGGTCCAGGAGGCGCGCGCGGCCGGCGCCCTGGTCGTGATGGACGCCAAGCGCGGCGACATCGGCTCGACCATGGCCGCCTACGCCGAGGCGTTCCTGCGCCCGGACGCCCCGCTGTTCTCCGACGCCCTGACCGTCTCGCCGTACCTCGGCTACGGCTCGCTGAGCCCGGCCGTCGCCCTGGCCCGGGAGAGCGGCGCCGGCCTGTTCGTGCTGGCGCTGACCTCGAACCCGGAGGGCGGGGAGGTGCAGCACGCGGTCCGCGCGGACGGCCGGAACATCGGCGCGACCATGCTGGCCCACCTGGCGGCCGAGAACGCGGGGGAGGAGCCGCTGGGCTCCTTCGGCGCGGTGGTCGGCGCCACGCTCGGCGACCTGTCCTCCTACGACCTGGACGTCAACGGCCCGCTCCTCGCCCCCGGCATCGGCGCTCAGGGCGCGACTCCCGCCGATCTTCCCGGCGTCTTCGGCGCGGCCGTCCGCAATGTCGTGCCCAACGTCAGCCGGGGTGTTCTGCGTCACGGTCCCGACGTCAGCGCGCTGCGCGGGGCGGCCGAGCGGTTCGCGCAGGAGATCCAGGGGGCCGTGGCAGGTGCGTGAGGTCCGGGCAGGTGCTCGGCTGAGCGGTCTCGCGCCGACTTGAGCGTGAATACATGCTCAAATCGAGGGCAGTATGTCTGAAATGTCCGGCCTGACGGAGGCTGACCAGGACTTTTCCGCTGTTCTCGCTGACTCTGGCGGACTTGCCCGCTAGTCTCCGAGCAGTGGGGGCACCTCCCACGCCCTTCAGGCAGTGGGGGAGAACGGGCAGCGTGTTGCTCGTAGCTCCCCAGGTGTGGGGCGACTAGGTTCCTCACCGGTCCGTATCCGACAGTTCGACATCCGAGGTGACGTAGGCGTGGCTCTTCCGCCCCTTACCCCTGAACAGCGCGCAGCCGCGCTCGAAAAGGCCGCCGCGGCTCGCCGGGAGCGGGCCGAGGTCAAGAATCGACTCAAGCACTCCGGCGCCTCCCTGCACGAGGTCATCAAGCAGGGCCAGGAAAACGACGTCATCGGCAAGATGAAGGTCTCTGCGCTGCTGGAGTCCCTGCCGGGCGTGGGCAAGGTCCGCGCCAAGCAGATCATGGAGCGTCTGGGCATCTCCGAGAGCCGCCGCGTGCGCGGTCTCGGTTCCAACCAGATCGCTTCCCTGGAGCGTGAGTTCGGCAGCACCGGCTCCTGAGTCCGCCTCCCCGCACAAGGGGAGCCGGACCGGGAGTCCCGGGCACTCCGGGATTGCTGGAATAATCGCTGCATGAGCGAACGTCCGCGGCTGACCGTGCTCTCCGGCCCCTCGGGGGTCGGCAAGAGCACGGTCGTCGCCCATATGCGCAAGGAACACCCCGAGGTCTGGCTCTCGGTGTCGGCGACCACCCGCAAGCCGCGCCCCGGCGAGCAGCACGGAGTCCACTACTTCTTCGTCACCGACGAGGAGATGGACAAGCTGATCGCCAACGGCGAGCTGCTGGAGTGGGCCGAGTTCGCCGGCAACCGCTACGGCACGCCCCGCGCGGCCGTGCTGGAGCGGCTGGAGAACGGCGAGCCCGTCCTGCTGGAGATCGACCTCCAGGGCGCCCGCCAGGTCCGGGAGTCCATGTCCGACGCCCAGCTGGTGTTCCTGGCTCCGCCCTCCTGGGAGGAGCTGGTGCGCAGGCTCACCGGCCGGGGCACCGAGCCGCCGGAGGTCATCGAACGCCGTCTGAAGGCGGCCAGGACCGAGCTGGCGGCCGAGCCGGAGTTCGATACGACCTTGGTCAACACCTCCGTCGAGGACGTGGCCCGCGAGCTGCTAGCCTTGATGGACGTTGTGTGATCGTGACTGTGATCACGATGTCTGATTCTTTCCCATCCATCGGAAGGTAGAGCGTGTCCTCTTCCATCACCGCGCCCGAGGGCATCATCAACCCGCCGATCGACGAGCTTCTCGAGGCCACCGACTCGAAGTACAGCCTCGTGATCTACGCGGCCAAGCGTGCCCGCCAGATCAACGCGTACTACTCGCAGCTCGGTGAGGGCCTCCTCGAGTACGTCGGTCCGCTCGTCGACACCCACGTCCACGAGAAGCCGCTCTCCATCGCCCTGCGCGAGATCAACGCCGGCCTGCTGACCTCCGAGGCCATCGAGGGCCCGGCGCAGTAGTGCCTTCAGATTGCGGTTGACTTGACCCACAGGCCCGGCAGCCGAGCTGCCGGGCCTGTGGTGTGTCATGGAGTCGTACGGTTTCGTCGTACGTTTTCGAGTCCGGGGAGACACGGTGGACAAGCCGAGGATCGTGCTGGGGGTCAGTGGTGGCATCGCCGCCTACAAGGCCTGTGAGCTGCTGAGAAGGTTCACGGAGTCGGGCCACGACGTGCGCGTGGTGCCCACCGCCTCCGCGCTGCATTTCGTCGGCGCCGCCACCTGGTCCGCGCTGTCCGGCAACCCGGTCTCCGCCGAGGTCTGGGACGACGTCCACGAGGTCCCGCACGTCCGCATCGGCCAGCACGCCGACCTGGTGGTCGTGGCGCCGGCCACCGCCGACATGCTCGCCAAGGCCGCCCACGGCCTCGCCGACGACCTGCTGACCAACACCCTGCTCACCGCCCGCTGCCCGGTGGTCTTCGCACCGGCCATGCACACCGAGATGTGGGAGCACCCCGCCACCCAGGAGAACGTGGCCACGCTGCGCCGCCGCGGTGCCGTCGTCGTCGAGCCCGCCGTCGGGCGCCTCACCGGCGTCGACACCGGCAAGGGGCGGCTGCCCGACCCGGCGGAGATCTTCGAGGTCTGCCGCCGGGTGCTGGCCCGCGGCGTCGCGGAGCCCGACCTGCGGGGCCGGCACGTCGTCGTCTCCGCGGGCGGCACCCGTGAGCCGCTCGACCCGGTCCGCTTCCTCGGCAACCGCTCCTCCGGCAAGCAGGGCTACGCCCTCGCACGCACCGCCGCCGCCCGCGGCGCCCGTGTGACCCTTGTCTCGGCCAACGCCGGCCTGCCCGACCCGGCGGGCGTGGACGTCGTCCGGGTCGGCACCGCCGTACAGCTGCGCGAGGCCGTCCTGAAGGCCGCCGCGGACGCCGACGCCGTGGTCATGGCCGCCGCCGTCGCCGACTTCCGCCCGGCCGCCTATGCCAGCGGGAAGATCAAGAAGAAGGACGGCCAGGACCCGGACCCGATCGTCCTGGTGCGAAATCCGGACATCCTCGCGGAGATCTCCGCCGACCGGGCCCGCCCCGGACAGGTCGTCGTCGGCTTCGCCGCCGAGACCGACGACGTCCTCGCCAACGGCCGGGCCAAGCTCGCCCGCAAGGGCTGCGATCTGCTCGTGGTCAACGAGGTGGGGGAGCGCAAGACCTTCGGTTCCGAGGAGAACGAGGCCGTCGTGCTGGGTGCCGACGGCAGCGAGACCCCCGTCCCGCACGGCCCCAAGGAAGCCCTTGCCGACACCGTCTGGGATCTGGTCGCGGGCCGACTGGGCTAACGTCCGACCCGCGATCGGGCGAACTCGGCATCGGGTCGAGCGAGGCTCAAATCGGGTGTGGCGGCCCTGGCCAAGGCCGCTCGCCATTGTGCAGAATGCCCGTGCCGCAGGTCACAGCGCTCCCGAGAGGCGAGACGGTGGCCCATCGGCCGAGTGCGACCGATAAACTGTTTCAAGGTCGACGCCGGGCGCAGCCCCGTGTCCTCCGCAAATGATCAGCCAGCAGCCGCTGCAACCACAGGGAGCGTTGTGTCCCGTCGCCTGTTCACCTCGGAGTCCGTGACCGAGGGTCACCCCGACAAGATCGCTGACCAGATCAGCGACACCATTCTCGACGCGCTTCTGCGCGAGGACCCGACCTCCCGGGTCGCCGTGGAGACGCTCATCACCACCGGCCTGGTGCACGTGGCCGGCGAGGTGACGACGAAGGCGTACGCGGACATCGCGACGCTCGTCCGCGGCAAGATCCTGGAGATCGGCTACGACTCCTCCAAGAAGGGCTTCGACGGTGCCTCCTGCGGCGTCTCGGTGTCCATCGGCGCGCAGTCCCCGGACATCGCGCAGGGTGTCGACACGGCGTACGAGTCCCGGGTCGAGGGCGACGAGGACGAGCTGGACCGGCAGGGCGCGGGTGACCAGGGCCTGATGTTCGGGTACGCCTCCGACGAGACGCCGACCCTGATGCCGCTGCCGATCTTCCTGGCGCACCGGCTGTCCAAGCGCCTCTCCGAGGTCCGCAAGAACGGCACCATCCCCTACCTGCGCCCCGACGGCAAGACGCAGGTCACCATCGAGTACGACGGCGACAAGGCCGTCCGCCTCGACACGGTGGTCGTCTCCTCCCAGCACGCCTCCGACATCGACCTGGAGTCGCTGCTCGCTCCCGACATCCGCGAGTTCGTCGTGGAGCCGGAGCTGAAGGCTCTCCTGGACGAGGGCATCAAGCTGGAGACCGAGGGCTACCGCCTGCTGGTCAACCCGACCGGCCGCTTCGAGATCGGCGGCCCGATGGGCGACGCCGGCCTGACCGGCCGCAAGATCATCATCGACACCTACGGCGGCATGGCCCGCCACGGTGGCGGCGCCTTCTCGGGCAAGGACCCGTCCAAGGTGGACCGCTCGGCCGCCTACGCGATGCGCTGGGTCGCCAAGAACGTCGTGGCGGCCGGCCTGGCCTCCCGCTGCGAGGTCCAGGTCGCCTACGCGATCGGCAAGGCCGAGCCGGTCGGTCTGTTCGTGGAGACCTTCGGCACCGCCAAGGTCGACGTGGAGAAGATCGAGAAGGCGATCGACGAGGTCTTCGACCTCCGCCCGGCCGCGATCATCCGCGACCTCGACCTGCTGCGCCCGATCTACTCCCAGACGGCGGCGTACGGCCACTTCGGCCGCGAGCTGCCCGACTTCACGTGGGAGCGCACGGACCGCGTGGACGCCCTGCGCAAGGCCGCCGGCCTGTAGGTCCCCCGACTCCTCTCGCCGAGGCCCGGCTTCCCCGTGACGGGGAGGCCGGGCCTCGGCGTGCGGCAGACCGGACGCGGGGGCCCGGCGTCGATCGGTGCGGGGACACCGAACGGGTGCACCTGGGACGCCGTCCCCGGCACGGCGCTTCCGCGCTCGGCGCCGAGCAGGCGGTGGCGTGGCGGTCGGTCCGCACCGGCCCTCGCGTCTGCGTGACCCGGCCGGGTCCGCCGGCACCCGTACCGCGGCCGGGCCGATCGCGGGCGGACTCCGGTTGTCGGTGCCCTTTGGTAAGAATGCAAGCGTGAGCAGCGAGAACGGGTCGCCCCGGGCGGAAGGGGACGGCGGGGCCGAGGAGGCGCCGCCGGAACAGCTCGCGCTCATCCGGGAGAGCGTGCGCCGGGCCAAGGTGCCCCGGGCCAAGCCGCGCACCTGGCGGGGGGCCGCGCTCGCCAAGGAGCTGCCCGTCGCGCGGGTGCTGGTCGACAAGGGCGTCCTGCACCTCGACCGGTACTTCGACTACGCCGTGCCCGAGGAACTGGACGCCGAGGCACAGCCCGGTGTCCGGGTGCGGGTGCGGTTCGGCGCCGGGCGGCACCGGGTGCGCGAGGGACGCCGGGAGGGCGGCGGGCTCATCGACGGCTTCCTCGTCGAGCGGCGGGCCGAGTCCGACTACTCCGGACCGCTGGCCGCGCTGGCCCAGGTGGTGTCGCCGGAGCGGGTGCTGAGCGAGGAACTGCTCGGCCTCGCGCGGGCCGTCGCCGACCGGTACGCGGGCAGCCTCGCCGACGTGCTCCAGCTCGCCGTCCCGCCGCGCAGCGCCCGCGCCGAGCAACGGCCGTCCCCGGAGCCGCTGCCCCCGCCGAAGGCGCCGGACCCCGGCTCCTGGGCGCGGTACGAGCACGGGCGCGCCTTCCTCGACGCGCTGGCCTCGAACGGGGCGCCCAGGGCCGTGTGGAACGCGCTGCCCGGACAGCTGTGGAGCGAGGAACTCGCCCGGGCCGTGGCCGCCACCCTCGCCTCCGGACGCGGCGCCCTCGTCGTCGTACCGGACGGGCGGGCCGCCGCGCGCGTGGACGCCGCGCTGACCGCACTGCTCGGCCCGGGCCGGCACGCGCTGCTCACCGCCGACGCCGGTCCCGAGAAGCGGTACGCACAGTGGCTGGCGGTGCGGCGCGGAGCCGTCCGAGCCGTCGTCGGGACGCGGGCGGCCATGTTCGCACCCGTGCAGGATCTGGGACTCGTCGCCGTCTGGGACGACGGGGACGACAGCCACAGCGAGCTGCACGCCCCGCAGCCGCACGCCCGCGACGTGCTCCTGCTGCGGGCCGCGCAGGACAAGTGCGCCTTTCTGCTGGGGGGCTGGAGCTGCACCGTGGAGGCGGCCCAGCTCGTGGAGAGCGGCTGGGCCCGGCCCCTGGTCGCCGGGCGGGAGCAGGTGCGCCGCACGGCGCCCCTCGTCCGGACGGTCGGGGACGACGACCTCGCGCGCGACGAGGCCGCGCGTGCCGCCCGGCTGCCCACGCTCGCCTGGCAGGCGGCCCGCGAGGGGCTGCGGCACGGGCCGGTGCTGGTGCAGGTGCCCCGGCGCGGTTACGCGCCCCGCATGGCCTGCGCCCGGTGCCGGGCACCCGCCCGCTGCCGGCACTGCTCCGGCCCGCTCGCGGGACACGACGGGGGGGTGCTGCGCTGCGGGTGGTGCGGGCGTGAGGAGAGCGCCTGGCACTGCCCGGAGTGCGGCGGCTTCCGGCTCCGCGCCCAGGTCGTGGGCGCGCGCCGCACCGCCGAGGAACTGGGGCGGGCCTTCCCCGCCGTACCGGTGCGCACCTCGGGGCGGGAGCATGTGCTGGACACCGTCCCGGACACGCCCGCGCTGGTCGTCAGCACGCCGGGCGCGGAACCGGTCGCCGAGGGCGGTTACGCGGCGGCCCTGCTGCTGGACGGCTGGGCCATGCTCGTCCGACCCGACCTGCGGGCCGGTGAGGACGCGCTGCGCAGGTGGATCGCGGCCGGCGCGCTGGTGCGGCCCCAGGCCGAGGGGGGCACCGTGGTCGTGGTGGCGGAGCCGACCCTGCGGCCCGTGCAGGCGCTGGTGCGCTGGGACCCCGTGGGGCATGCCGTGCGGGAACTGGCGGAGCGGGCCGAGCTGGGCTTCCCGCCGGTGTCGCGGATGGCGGCCGTGTCCGGTCCGCCCGCGGCCGTCGCCGAGTTCCTGACGGCGGCCGGACTGCCGCCGGACGCCGAGGTGCTGGGGCCGGTACCGGTACCGCCCCCGCCGCCCGGCGGGCCGCGCAGGCCCGGCGCTCCGCCGCCCGGCGAGCACTGGGAGCGGGCACTGGTCCGGGTACCGCCGGGCAGCGGCGCCGCGCTGGCCACCGCCCTGAAGACCGCCCAGGCCGCGCGCATGGCCCGGGGGAGCGGTGAGGCGGTGCGGATTCGGATCGACCCGCCGGACATCGGCTGATCCGCCGTCGTCGTGGGTGCGCCGGGCCTTGGGCAGCCGGCGGTGTCCTCCGCGGGCGGCAGTGCTTTTCGCGCGCGGCAGTGCCGGGACTCTCCCGCCGGTGGCGCCGGGCGGGCCGCTGGCAGGGGCGCCGGAGGCGCGGCCGCCAGGAGGGCGGGACAGGTTGCCGCCGGCGACGCGGGAGTTGCCGCCGAGGGCGTCGCCGTCGCGGGCGCCGGCATACGGCTGCCCTCCCGGGCGGTCCGGGAGGGCGGGCGGTGCGGGCGCGGTCAGCCGTTGCGCGGGCCGGGGAAGGCGGTCGGCCGGACGTCGTCGCGCAGCGTGGGGCTGCCGGCGGTCGGCTGGGTGGGCATGGAGCGGGCCGCGGGGACCGTGGGCACGGTGGGCAGCCCGGTGTTCACGTTGATCGTGCGGGAGCCGGACGGCTCCGTCGTCCGCTCCGCCTCGGCGGCCGCCTGGGCCGCGGCGCGGCGGGCGCCGTAGCGGCGGTGCACCGCCTGCTTGGTGACCCCGAGCGCCGAGCCCACCGCATCCCACGAGAAGCCGAGCGAGCGGTCGAAGTCCACGGCGGCCGTGACCAGGGTTTCGACGCTGTCCCGGAGTTCCTGGGCGAGGCGCACGGTGGGGGCGGGCGCCCGTCCGTAGACGACGAAGCCCGTGGAGGGGCCGGAGCGGCGCGGGCGGTAGACGTTGCCCAACTGGGCGGTGAGCGTGCGGAGCGCGTCCACCTGCCGGCGGACCCGCTCGATGTCCCGCACCAGCAAGTGCAGGCTGGCCCGGGCCTGGGCGTCGTGGGTTGCGTGGTCGGCCATGAACAAGCCTCTCGAACCGGCGTTGAAAGGAATCGGGCCGCGAAAGCGGCCCGGTGTGGTCAACTCTTTCTTGACCAACGCGCTTGCGCTCCGCTGGTCACGGGGTGGGGGCGTGCGGGCATATGCGTACGCCGCCCGCCCACCCGCGCGCCGCCGCCCGCGGTCGGCAGGGCGCGGGGCGGCCGGTGGGTGGTGGTTCGCCGTCGGCGGCCTTTCGCGTGTGGTCATAGACTGGTGCGCTGCCCGCCCAACCCCCGCCCGAGAGGCCCGATCCCGCCCATGAAGCTCGTCTTCGCCGGTACCCCCGAGGTCGCCGTTCCCGCTCTGGACGCTCTGCTCGCCTCCGGGCGGCACGAGGTGGCCGCCGTCGTCACGCGGCCCGACGCACCGGCCGGGCGCGGGCGCAGGCTGGTCGCGTCGCCCGTGGCCGAGCGGGCGGAGGAGGCCGGCATCGAGGTGCTCAAGCCCCTGAAGCCGCGGGATGCGGAGTTCCTGGAGCGGCTGAAGGAGATCGCCCCGGACTGCTGCCCGGTCGTCGCCTACGGCGCCCTGCTGCCGA
Organism: Streptomyces musisoli; assembly: GCF_016741855.1. Lineage (GTDB taxonomy): Bacteria > Actinomycetota > Actinomycetes > Streptomycetales > Streptomycetaceae > Streptomyces > Streptomyces musisoli. Next base: position 53,476 of record NZ_JAERRH010000018.1, read on the forward strand.
AGGCCGCCCTGGACATCCCGGCCCACGGCTGGGTCAACCTGCACTTCTCCCTCCTGCCCGCCTGGCGGGGCGCCGCGCCCGTGCAGCACTCGATCATGGCGGGGGACGAGATCACGGGCGCCTCCACCTTCCTCATCGAGGAAGGGCTCGACTCCGGCCCCGTCTACGGGACCGTGACCGAACAGGTCCGCCCCAGCGACACCAGCGGTGACCTGCTGACCCGGCTCGCCTTCGCCGGCGCCGGGCTGCTCGCCGCGACCATGGACGGGATCGAGGACGGCACCCTGAAGGCCGTACCGCAGCCCGCCGACGGCATCACCGTCGCGCCGAAGATCACCGTCGAGGACGCCCAGGTGGACTGGGCGGCGCCCGCGCTGCGCGTGGACCGGGTCGTGCGCGGCTGCACCCCGGCGCCCGGCGCCTGGACCACCTTCCGCGGCGAGCGGCTCAAGCTCATCCAGGTCACGCCCGTGCCCGAGCGGACGGACCTCGCCCCCGGCCGGCTCGTCGTGGGCAAGAACAGCGTGCACGTGGGCACCGGTTCGTACGCCGTCGAGCTGCTGTGGGTGCAGGCCCAGGGCAAGAAGCCGATGCGCGCCGCCGACTGGGCCCGTGGGATGCGCATCGCCGAGGGCGAGACGCTCGGCACCTGACCCCCGCACGGTGACGGCCGGCCCTGCCGGACGTGGTGGTGACCGGTCCCGGCGGACGGTGGTCCGGCCGGTGCCCCGGGCGGCGGCGGTGGGGCCGGACCGACGTAGGCTGGAGACGCATCCTCTTCTTCACACCCGGAGCACCTTTTTCGTGAGCGAGCAGTCCCGGCGGCCCCACAAGCCCGCCAAGCCCTACCGCCGTCCCCAGAAGGACCCCGTCCGCATCCTGGCCTTCGAGGCGCTGCGCGCGGTGGACGAACGGGACGCGTACGCCAATCTCGTGCTGCCCCCGCTGCTGCGGAAGGCCCGCGAGAAGGGCGACTTCGACACCCGGGACGCCGCCCTCGCCACCGAGCTGGTGTACGGCACGCTGCGCCGGCAGGGCACGTACGACGCCGTCATCGCCTCCTGCGTCGACCGGCCGCTGCGCGAGGTCGACCCGCCGGTCCTCGACGTGCTGAGCCTGGGCGTGCACCAGCTGCTCGGCACGCGGATCCCGACGCACGCCGCCGTCTCCGCGTCCGTGGAGCTGGCCCGGGTGGTGCTCGGTGACGGGCGGGCCAAGTTCGTCAACGCCGTGCTCCGCAAGGTCGCGCAGGACGATCTCCAGGGGTGGATCGAGAAGGTCGCGCCGCCCTACGACGAGGACCCCGAGGACCACCTCGCCGTCGTGCACTCGCACCCCCGCTGGGTCGTCTCCGCACTCTGGGACTCCCTCGGCGGCGGCCGGGCCGGCATCGAGGACCTGCTGGCGGCGGACAACGAGCGGCCCGAGGTGACGCTCGTCGCGCGGCCCGGCCGGGCCACCACCGAGGAGCTGCTCCGCGAGGACGCCGCCGTACCCGGCCGCTGGTCGCCGTACGCCGTGCGGCTCGCCGAGGGCGGCGAGCCGGGTGCCGTCGAAGCCGTGCGCGAGGGCCGGGCCGGCGTGCAGGACGAGGGCAGCCAGCTGGTCGCCCTCGCGCTCGCGAACGCACCGCTGGACGGGCCGGACGAGAAGTGGCTCGACGGCTGCGCCGGGCCCGGCGGCAAGGCCGCGCTGCTGGGCGCGCTCGCCGCGGCACGCGGGGCCGCGCTGCTCGCCTCCGAGAAGCAGCCGCACCGGGCCGGCCTGGTCGAGAAGGCGCTGCACGGCAACCCCGGGCCGTACCAGGTCATCGCCGCCGACGGCACCCGCCCGCCGTGGCGGCCCGGCTCCTTCGACCGGGTACTCGTGGACGTGCCGTGCACCGGGCTCGGCGCGCTGCGCCGCCGCCCCGAGGCCCGCTGGCGCCGCCGCCCCGAGGACCTCGACAACTTCGCCCCGCTGCAGCGCTCCCTGCTGCGCACCGCCCTCGACTCCGTGCGCGTGGGCGGAGTCGTCGGCTACGCCACCTGCTCCCCGCACCTGGCGGAGACCCGCGCCGTCGTCTCCGACGTCCTCAAGCAGCGCCCGGACACCGAGCTGATCGACGCCCGCCCGCTCCTGACCGGCGTGCCGGACCTGGGCGAGGGCCCCGACATCCAGCTGTGGCCCCACGTCCACGGCACGGACGCGATGTACCTGGCCCTGATCCGCAGAACCGCCTGACGCCGGAAGGGTCCCCGCGCCCGGAAGGGGCGCGGGGAACCGCGCGAGCAACCCACGACGGCCCGCAGCCGAACGACGACCGCAGGGCCCGCGGCTACAGCCGAGCGCAGCGGCATGGCAGGCTTGGGTCATGGCCGTGCAGATCAACCCCAGCATCCTGTCCGCCGACTTCGCCCGCCTCGCGGAGGAGGCCAAGGCGGTTCAAGGCGCCGACTGGCTCCATGTCGACGTCATGGACAACCACTTCGTCCCCAACCTCACGCTCGGCGTGCCGGTCGTGGAGTCCCTGGCCCGTGCGACGGACACCCCGCTGGACTGCCATCTGATGATCGAGGACCCCGACCGTTGGGCGCCCCAGTACGTCGAGGCGGGGGCGTCGTCCGTCACCTTCCACGTGGAGGCCGCGGCCGCCCCGGTGCGGCTCGCCCGGGAGATCCGGGCGAAGGGGGCGCGCGCCTCGATGGCGCTCAAGCCCGCCACGCCGATCGAACCGTTCGAGGACCTGCTGCCGGAACTCGACATGCTGCTGATCATGACGGTCGAGCCCGGCTTCGGCGGCCAGGCGTTCCTCGACATCATGCTGCCGAAGATCCGCCGCACCCGTGAGCTGATCGGCAAGCACGGCCTGCAGCTGTGGCTCCAGGTCGACGGCGGTGTCTCGGCCTCGACGATCGAGCGGTGCGCGGACGCGGGAGCGGACGTGTTCGTCGCCGGCTCGGCCGTCTACGGGGCGAAGGACCCGGCTGAGGCGGTACGTGCCCTGCGCGCACAGGCGGAGACGGCCACCGCCAAGGCGTCCTGGGCATGCGGCCACTGAGCCACGGCAAAGTGAACGCTTGAATGAACGGCGCCCATCTGGGCGGATCAGTCGCGCCGAATCTGCAAGGATGAACGGCGAATCCAGAATGTGAACAGCAGTGAGGAGATCGCCGTGTCGGGTATGTCGGCGGGCCGGTCAGCCATGCGGATGGGACCCGCTGAGCTGGTGCAGGCGGCGGCCATGGCCCGCCGCTTCTACCTCGAGGGCAAGTCCAAGATCCAGATCGCGGAGGAGTTCGGCGTCAGCCGCTTCAAGGTGGCCCGGGTCCTGGAGACGGCCCTCGAACGGGATCTCGTACGCATCGAGATCCGTGTGCCGGCCGAGCTGGACGCCGAGCGCTCGGACGCGCTCCGCGCCCGCTACGGCCTGAGGCACGCCGTCGTGGTCGAATCCCCGGCCGAGGCCGAGGAGACGCCGGACCCCGAGAACCTCGGCGAGGTCGCCGCCGACCTGCTCGGCGAGCTCGTCAACGAAGGGGACGTGCTCGGCCTGGCCTGGGGCCGGTCCACCATCCACATGGCGGCGGCGCTCGACCGGCTGCCGCCCTGCACGGTGGTGCAGCTGACGGGTGTGTACGACGCCGGGACGTCCGAGCGCGGCTCGGTCGAGGCGGTGCGGCGTGCCGCGCAGGTCTCGGGCGGTGACGCGCACCCCATCTACGCGCCGATGCTGCTGCCGGACGCGGCCACCGCGGCCGCGCTGCGCAACCAGACCGGTATCGCCCGGGCCTACGAGTACTTCGACAAGGTCACGGTCGCCTGTGTCTCCATCGGCTCCTGGGAGCCGGGCATCTCGACGGTGCACGACATGCTCAGCGACGAGGAGCGCGCGCACTACGCCTCGCTCGGTGTCGCCGCCGAGATGGCCGCGCACCTCTTCGACGCCGAGGGCCGCCGGGTCGGACGGGACCTGGGGGAGCGGTGCATCACGGTCAAGGCCGACCAGCTGCGCCGTGTCCCCGAGGTCGTGGCGATCGCCGGCGGTCAGCGCAAGGCCTCCGCGATCGACGCGGTGCTGCGTTCCGGGCTGGTCACCAGCCTGGTGACCGACACCTCGGCCGCCGACTACCTGATGACGGCCGGTCCGACGCCCAGGCCGGCGCTGAGCCGCGCGGACCCGGACGGGGTCTGACCGCGGGTCGCGGGGACGTCGTGAGGGGACGGCCGTGGCAGCATCGGCGCCATGCTGCTGCGGCTCGCCCCCCGTGTCCCCCGGCCCGGACGGCACCTGTCCCGTGCGCTCGCGGGACTGCTGGTCTGTCTGTCCGTCCTGCTGGCGGGATGCTCGTCGGGCCCGGACACCGCCCCCGCGCCGGGCGTGTCCACCCCGGCGTGGGCGAGGGGCCTGGGCACCGTCCCGGAGGCCCGGCTGCCCGCCGAGGCACGCCGCACGCTCGCGCTCGTCGACCGGGGCGGCCCGTACCCGTACAGCAGGGACGGGGTCGTCTTCGGGAACTTCGAGGGGCGTCTGCCGAAGCACCGGCGCGGCTACTACCACGAGTACACCGTGCGGACCCCCGGATCGCGCGACCGCGGGGCCCGGCGCATCGTCACCGGACAGGGCGGCGAGATCTACTACACCGATGATCACTACGACTCGTTCCGGGCGGTGCTGAGATGACGGAAGACCTGGGCGGCCGGTACACGGTCACCCTGGACCTGGACGGCGTCACGGGCAAGGCGGACCTGATGGACCGCGTCTCCCGGGCCCTGGCGCTGCCCGCCTGGTTCGGCCGGAACTGGGACGCGCTCGCCGACTCCCTCGCCGATCACACCGTCTGGCCCGAGGGGGCCGTGGAGCAGGGGCTGCTGATCGTCGTACGGGGCTGGCGGCCGTACGCCCGGACGCGGCCGGACGAGTGGCGGACCGCCGAGGAGGTCTTCGCGGAGGCGGTGGACCGGACGCCGGCCCTCACGGTCGCCCTCGCCCTTGGAGGAACCTCCTAGGTGATCGACGGCCACCCTGGATGTTCTGTCAGGGCATGACACCGGTACCGCCATGGGACAATGAAGTACGTGCTCTTTCCCCCTGGCACACCTGTCCGGGGGTCACCTCTGATCGACTGGGATGTGCAGCACGTGCGTTTCCTCAATGACATCCAGCCCGCGTACGACCTGACGTACGACGACGTCTTCATGGTGCCGAGCCGCTCCGCGGTGGGCTCGCGTCAGGGCGTGGACCTCGCCGCGCCGGACGGGACGGGCACCACCATCCCGCTCGTCGTCGCGAACATGACCGCCATCGCCGGCCGCCGCATGGCCGAGACGATGGCCCGCCGCGGCGGCCTCGTGGTCATCCCGCAGGACATCCCGATCGACGTCGTCACCGACGTGATCTCCTGGGTGAAGAGCCGTCACCTGGTGCTGGACACCCCGATCGTGCTGGCCCCGCATCAGACCGTGGCCGACGCCCTGGCGCTGCTGCCCAAGCGGGCGCACAACGCCGGTGTGGTCGTGGACGAGAACCACCGCCCCGTCGGGGTCGTCACCGACGCCGACCTGTCCGGTGTCGACCGCTTCACCCAGCTCGAAGTGGTCATGTCCAAGGACCTGCTCCTGCTGGACGCCGACATCGACCCGCGCGAGGCCTTCAACACCCTCGACCACCACAACCGGCGCTACGCCCCGGCCGTCGACAAGGACGGCAGGCTCGCCGGCATCCTCACCCGCAAGGGCGCCCTGCGCGCCACGCTGTACACGCCGGCCGTCGACAAGAACGGCAAGCTGCGGATCGCGGCGGCCGTCGGCATCAACGGCGACGTGGCGGGCAAGGCCAAGCAACTGCTCGACGCGGGCGTCGACACGCTCGTCATCGACACCGCGCACGGCCACCAGGAGTCGATGATCAACGCGATCAAGCTGGTGCGCGCGCTCGACCCGCAGGTGCCGATCGCCGCGGGCAACATCGTCTCCGCCGAGGGCGTCAAGGACCTGATCGACGCGGGCGCCGACATCGTCAAGGTCGGTGTCGGCCCGGGTGCCATGTGCACCACCCGCATGATGACCGGCGTGGGCCGCCCGCAGTTCTCCGCCGTCCTGGAGTGCGCCGCCGAGGCCAAGAAGTACGGCAAGCACGTGTGGGCCGACGGCGGTGTCCGGCACCCGCGCGACGTCGCCATGGCCCTCGCGGCCGGCGCGTCCAACGTGATGGTCGGCTCCTGGTTCGCGGGCACCTACGAGTCGCCCGGCGACCTCCAGCACGACGCCCAGGGGCGTGCGTACAAGGAGTCGTTCGGCATGGCCTCGGCGCGTGCCGTGCGCAACCGGACGTCCGAGGAGTCGTCCTACGACCGCGCCCGCAAGGCGCTGTTCGAGGAGGGCATCTCCACCTCCCGCATGTTCCTCGACCCGGCCCGCCCGGGCGTCGAGGACCTGATCGACTCGATCATCGCGGGTGTCCGTTCCTCCTGCACCTACGCCGGTGCCGGCTCCCTGGAGGAGTTCGCCGAGAAGGCGATCGTCGGCGTCCAGAGCGCGGCCGGCTACGCCGAGGGCAAGCCGCTGCACGCCAGCTGGAGCTGAGCGCGCCACATCGTCCCGACGGCCCCCGTCGTTCCCGCAGGCCGGGAACGACGGGGGCCGTCGGCGTGTCCGGCCGCGTTGCCGCCGGTGTCTCTCCGGCCGACCGTCGGCCGCAGCTCGCCCGGCACGGTGAGCGGGCCGCCGGCGGGGCGTTGACCCGACATACGCGTGGTGACTACACCTTTTCCGCCGAGAGGGCTCGCGGCAGGTCCGCGGGGGCGCGGTGCAACGGTCGACAGCTCCCGCGCAACGATTTGTCATTCGGGCCCGAGGAACGCAATGATCATGCGGGGATGCGCAAGGTTGCTGCATTACGCCCGTGAAGGCCCGCCTCATAGGGTGCTGCGCTAGTACGTGGTGTGGCGGGGACCCCGCTCGGTGGGTTCCTGCCTCGCAGGCCTACCGGTCCCCCTCCACGAGGGCCGGCGGCCATGCCGGTCCACCCACCGCAATCCGACCGGCAGCGAGAAGGAGCCAGCGCGTGCTCGACCAAGGCGCACCCCCGCAGAACCCGATACCGGCCGCCCCCGCGTCCCAGGGCGTCGCCGCGCGCCTGTTGCGTCGCAAGCCCGTGGAACGCCTGGTCGCAGAGGGCGGCCAGGGTGAGGGAGGGCAGCTTCGGCGCTCCCTGGGGCTGTGGCAGCTGACCATGATCAGCATCGGGGCCACGCTCGGCACCGGCATCTTCGTCGTCCTCGGCGACGCCGTCCCGGAGGCCGGTCCCGCGGTCACCCTGGCCTTCGTGATCGCCGGCCTCACGGCGCTGTTCTCGGCCCTGTCGTACGCCGAACTGGCGGGCAGCATCCCGGTCGCCGGCTCCTCCTACTCGTATGCGTACGCAACGCTGGGCGAGCTGGTCGCCTGGGTCTGCGGCTGGTGCCTGGTGCTGGAGTACGGCGTGTCGGTGGCCGCCGTCGCCGTCGGCTGGGGCGAGTACCTGAACGAGCTGCTCGACGGCACCATCGGTGTCACCATTCCCGCCGCCCTGTCCTCGGCGCCGGGCGAGGGCGGCGTCATCAACCTGCCCGCCCTGATCGTCGTCCTGCTGGCGATGGTGTTCCTGCTCGGTGGCGCGCGGGAGTCCGCCCGCGCCAACACGATCATGGTCTGCGTGAAGATCGCCGCCCTGGTGCTGTTCTGCTCCATCGGCTTCATGGGCTTCAAGTCCGGCAACTACCGCGACTTCATGCCGCTCGGCATGAGCGGGGTCAGCGCCGCCGGGGCCACGCTGTTCTTCTCGTACATCGGCTTCGACGCCGCCTCCACCGCCGGTGAGGAGGCGAAGGACCCGAAGCGCGACCTGCCGCGGGCGATCATGCTGTCGCTGATCATCGTGACCGCGCTGTACGTGCTCGTCGCGGGCGTCGCCGTCGGCGCCTGGAACTGGAAGAAGTTCGACGGTTCCGAGGCCACCCTCGCCGCGATCATGAACGACGTCAGCGGCCAGACCTTCTGGGGCACGCTGCTCGCGCTCGGTGCGGTCATCTCCATCGCGAGCGTGGTGCTCACCGTGCTCTACGGCCAGACCCGCATCCTCTTCGCGATGTCCCGCGACGGCCTGGTGCCCAAGGCGCTCGGCAAGGTCCACCAGAAGACCGGCGCTCCCCGCCTCAACACGGTCCTCGTGTCCCTCTTCTGCGGTGTGCTCGCCGCCCTCATCCCGCTGGGCAAGCTCGTCGACGCCACCAGCATCGGCACGCTGTTCGCCTTCGGCCTGGTCAACATCGCGGTGATCGTGCTGCGGTACAAGCGCCCGGAGCTGGAGCGCACGTTCCGGGTGCCGTTCGGCCCGGTCCTGCCCGTGCTCGGCTTCCTGTTCTGCGCGTACAACATGTTCAGCCTCGACACCGTCACCTGGGTCGTCTTCGGATGCTGGATGGCCGTCGGGCTCGTGTTCTACTTCCTCTACGGCTACCGCCGTTCCCGTCTCGCGACCAACGAGGATCTCGCGGTGACGGCAGAGAAGTGACCGGACCGAAGAAGTGAACCACCCCCTGTGCTGAACGATCTCGACGAACGCATCGTGCACGCCCTCGCCGAGGACGCCCGCCGCTCCTACGCGGACATCGGGCAGATGGTCGGCCTGTCCGCGCCCGCGGTGAAGCGGCGCGTGGACCGGCTGCGGGCCACCGGAGCCATCACCGGGTTCACCGTCCGGGTGGATCCGGCGGCCCTCGGCTGGGAGACCGAGGGGTACATCGAGATCTACTGCCGGCGCAACACCTCGCCGGACACCATCCAGCGGGGCCTGGAGCGGTACCAGGAGGTCGTGGCCGCGTCGACCGTCACCGGCGACGCGGACGCGATCGCCCAGGTGTTCGCCTCCGACATGCGTCACTTCGAGCGGGTGCTGGAGCGGATCGCCGGCGAGCCGTTCGTGGAACGCACCAAGTCGGTCCTGGTGCTCTCGCCCTTGCTGCGGCGCTTCTCGTCGGGAGCGCCGGGGTAGGGGCGGACCATGTCAGGGGGCATCCGGTGGAGTGCCGGGTGCGGGTGCTCCCTGGCTGGCCGGCCGACTTCGGCGGCATGGACGCCCTGGTCGCGGCGGCCGACAAGGAGGGGAAGCCGCACATCATCGCGGTGCCCCGCGACTGGGCGAACCGTGCGCGTCGGGGCCCTGCCCCTGGGCGACTCGGGCACCAGACCCCTGTGTGACTCGGGGTTACCGCAGGTCACCGTTGCGGTGCGGGGTGACCGTCCCGTAGGTTGTCCCGCGCTCTCTACTGACTGGTAACACCGGCAGGTACCCCATGCGCTGGCCCCTCGGCCGTCCCACCACCGTCCGTGCGCGGATCGTGGCGCTCGCGCTCGCCCCGGCGCTCGCCCTGATGGCGCTGTGGAGCTTCGCCATGGTGTCCGTCACCGCCGAACTGCGCGCGCTGATCCGGCTCCAGGGCGTGTACGAGGAATTCGGCACCCCCGTGGACACCGCGATCGGTCAGATCCAGATCGAACGCCGGATGTCCGCCGCCTACCTCGGTGCCCGCCCCGACCCGGCCGCCGCCGGGGCCCTGCTCGGCCAGCAGCGCCGTACCGACCGGGCCGTGGACGCCATGCGGCAGGCGATCCGGGACGGCGACCGGGACCGGCTCACCGGCCGGCAGCGGCAGGCCCTCGACGCCATGGCCGGCGCGACCGACGGGCTGGAGAAGCTGCGCTCGCTCGTCCTGACCCGGCACATCTCCTGGGACCGGGCCGTCGGCGAGTACAGCGCGCTCGTGGAGCCCGGTTTCGACGTGCAGTCAACGCTCACCGCCCTCCAGGCCGGGCAGCTCGCCCGCGAGGCACAGGTCGTCGTCGAACTGGTCCGGGTACGCGAGTTCGTCTCCCGGGAGGACGCCCTGGTCGCCGGGGCGCGCGCGGCCGGCACGCTGACCGACCGGCAGTACGACACCCTCACCGCGACCATCGAGGACCGGCGCGTCTTCGAGCGGACCTACGTCCCCGACCTGCCCGCCGACTCGCGCGCGCTGTTCGAGGAGTTCCGGCGCGGGGACCTGCACCGCTCGCTGGTGCGGGGCGAGGACGCGCTGCTGCGGGCCGGCGCCGGCGGGGCCGGCCGGGCCGTCGCGGCGGACACCTGGCGGTCGACCACCGACCAGGCCGTCAAGCGGTACATGCGGCTGTGCACACGCTCGGCGGAGAACTCGGCGGCCCGCGGCCGGAGCTTCGCCTACCGGGAGCTGGCCAAGGCGGCCGTGGTGGGCGCCGTCGGACTGGCCGCCGTGGCGCTGTCGCTGTGGTTCGCCGTCCGGGGCGCCCGGCGCATCTCACGCCGGCTGGAGACGCTGCGGGACGCCGCCGACCTGCTGACGGCACGGCAGCTGCCGGACGTCATGCGGCGGCTGGGCGCGGGCGAGGACGTGGACGCGGTGACCGAGGCGCCGCCGCTGGCCGCCGACGAGGTCCGCGACGACGAGATCGGGCAGGTCGGCCGGTCGTTCAACTCGGCCCGGCTGGCCGCTGTGGAGGCCGCGGTCCAGCAGGCGACGCTGCGCCGGGGCCAGTTCGCGGTCCTGCTCACCATCGCGCGCCGCAACCAGGCGCTGGTGCACCGGCAGTTGAAGCTCGTGGACACGCTGGAGCGGCGCACCGAGGACCCCGACGTGCTGCGCGAGCTGTTCCGCATCGACCACCTGACCACGCGCATGCGGCGGCACGCCGAGAGCCTGATCATCCTCTCCGGTGCCGCCCCCGGCCGCCGCTGGCGCGGACCCGTGCCGGTCGCGGACGTGGTCGCCTCGGCCGTCGGCGAGATCGAGGACTACGCGCGCGTGGTCGTGCCGCCGATGCCCGAGGCGGGGGTGGCGGCGGACGCGGTCGCCGACGTCGTCCATCTGATCGCCGAACTCCTGGAGAACGCCACGGTGTTCTCGCCGCCGCACACCAAGGTCACGCTGCGGACGGGACGGGTCGGCAACGGGTTCGTGGTGGAGATCGACGACCGCGGCCTCGGCCTCGACGCGGAGGCGTCCGCGCTCGCCGCGCGGACCCTCACCGACCCTGACGCCTTCGACCCCACCCGGCACGACCGGCTCGGCCTCTACGTCGTCGGCCGCCTCGCCGCCCGCCACGGCATCGAGGTCACCCTCCGGGACTCCCCGTACGGGGGCACGACGGCGGTGGTCCGGCTGCCGGACGGAGTGCTGGCCCAGCCGGAGACGGAGCCGACACGGACGCCCGCCCCCGCGCGGCGCCCCGGCCGGCCGGAAGAGCGGCCCCCGGCCGAGGCCTCGCACACGACGCGGGAACGGGCCGGGGAGCCGGGCACGGCACGGGGCCTGGCGACCCGGCCACGACCCGAACCGAAGCCCACCGGCACGACGCCCCGGCTCGCGCCCGAGGCCGCGCCCTCACCCGAGACCGCGCCCACGCGCGAACCAGGAGCCGCTGTCGCACCCGAGGGCACTGTCACGTCCGAGGGTTCTGTGGTGCCCGATGGTCGCCTCGCATCCGAGGGTCCTGTCGCACCCGACGGCCCTCTCGTACCCGACGGTCCGTCCGCACCGGAGGGCCCGTCCGCACCCCAGGCCGCGACCTCGTCCGTGCGCGGCTCGGTGGCCGAGCCGGGCGCCGAGGCCGTTCCCGCGCTGCCCACCCGTACCCGGCAGGCCTCGCTCGCACCGGAGCTGCGGGACGATCCGCCGGCGCGGGGCACCGGGGCCGCACGCGAGGCCGACGCCGAGGAGATGCGGGCCATCTTCGGTGCCTTCCAGCGCGGCCTGGACCGCGGCCGCAAGGGCCTGCCCGCGCAGCGTGACGTCCCTGCCACGGGCACCGACGCCACGACCACCCCCGCCGACGAAGGGACGGACACCGACGATGCACGGTGACGAGCAGACCCCGCAGCAGCCCGCCGTGCCCGCCGGAGCCCCCGGTACGGATCTCGGCTGGCTGCTGGACGACCTCGTGGCCCGCACCGGGCACGTGCGCCAGGCTGTGCTGCTCACCGCCGACGGTCTCCCGCTCAGCAGCTCCGACGGCATGCGCCGGCGGGACATCGAGCATCTGGCCGCCGTCTGCTCCGGCTTCCACGGCCTGGCCCGCTCCGCGGGGGAGCGGTTCGGCGCGGGCGAGGTCCGGCAGACGATGGTGATGCTGGACGACGCGTACCTCTTCATCACCCCTGCCGGACACGGCAGCCGGCTCGCCGTGCTCAGCGAGGCCCACACCGACGTCGGCCAGCTCGCCCACGAGATGGCGCTCCTGGTCCGCCGCCTCGGCCGCCACCTGGACGCGGCGTCCCGCACCACCCCGTGACCCCGCGGTGAGCGACGAGCACTGGTACGAGGACGAGACCGGGCCCATGGTCCGCCCCTACACGGTGACCCGGGGCCGTACCCGTCCCGTCGGCCGGCACCCCCTCGACCTGCTGTCCCGGGTCACCGCACTGGACCCGGACGAGCCGGCGGGTCCCGGCCTCGACCACGCCCCGGCCGCACTGCTCGACCTGATCAGGCGCGGCCCCCGCCCCGTCGTCGAGCTGGCCGCGGACGCCGACCTGCCGCTGACCGTGGTCCGGGTACTGCTCGGCGACCTGGCCGAGGCCGGACACGTCCGCATCGACGCGCCCCGCCGTCCGGCCGCGGGCCCCGCCGCCGACCCCGGGCTGCTCCAGGAGATCGTGACCCGGCTGAAGGAGCTGTAGGGCGCGAGGAGACGGTCGGCGGCGCACCAGCTCCGCCGGCAGGGCGGCGGTCGGCTCGCCGGCCGGCGGGAACGCCTCCAGCCGCAGCTCGGCCACGGTGACGTCGGTGGCCGTGCCGAAGTGGGTCGGCGGGCGGTGAGGCCGGCGGCCGGGCGGGCCAGGCGTTCGTCCGGGTTGCGTACGCTCTCGGCCCGCACCCGGTCGACGATGTGCCACGCCCACTCGTGCGGGTTCACGACGCACGCCGCGAGTCCCTCCGGTCTCACGTGCCGCCGGGTCGTTCCCGCACGCGTGGTCACCTCGGCGCCGGCGAGCGTGCCGGCCACCGGCTCGGGCGGCGTCTCGCTGTTCACCGACGCTCCGGGGTCGGCACCCCGTATCCGCCGCGGCGGGCGCGTCGCACCGGTGTCTGCTCCCGGGGGAGGACGGGCACCCGCGGGGGTGCGCAACGAATCGCCGCCCGCCCCCCGCTGCACGCAACGAACCGCGCACCCGCGCGCAACGGCTCCTTCTTGTCCGGCCGCGCGCACCGACCGTACGGTCTTATCGGCCCCCAACCCCACGTACCGGCGAGGATCCCGCATGCGCACCGCCCTGCTCCAGAGCTCCGGCCGCCCCGGCTCGGTCGCCGAGAACCTCAAGGTCCTCGGCGAGGCCGCGGGCCGTGCCGCCGCCGGGGGCGCCGCGCTGCTCGCCGCACCGGAGATGTTCCTGACCGGGTACGCGATCGGCGACGACATCGCGCGCCTCGCCGAGCCCGCCGACGGCGACTCCGCCGACGCGATCGCGGAGATCGCCTCCCACCACGGCCTGGCCATCGCCTACGGCTACCCGGAGCGCGACGGCGAAACCGTCTACAACTCCGCCCAGCTGATCTCCGCCGACGGCACCCGGCTCGCGAACTACCGCAAGACCCACCTCTTCGGCTGCGCCGAGCGCGAGCACTTCACCCCGGGCGAGCAGTCGCTCGTCCAGGCCCGGCTGGGCGACCTGACCGTCGGCCTCATGATCTGCTACGACGTCGAGTTCCCGGAGAACGCCCGCGCCCACGCCCTGGCCGGCACCGACCTGCTCGTCGTGCCGACGGCGAACATGCACCCGTTCCAGTTCGTCGCCGAGTCGATGGTGCCGGTACGTGCCTGGGAGAACCAGATGTACGTCGCGTACGTCAACCGGGTCGGCCACGAGGGCGAGTTCGAGTTCTTCGGGCTCTCCGCCCTCGCCGGCCCCGACGGTATCGCCCGCACCCGCGCCGGCCGCGGCGAGGAACTGGTCGTCGCCGACGTCGACCCCGCCTTCCTGGCCGCCTCGCGCGAGGCGAACCCGTACCTGAAGGACCGCCGCCCCGGCCTGTACGGGTCCCTCGTCTGAACCCCCTGAGCCCTCCCCCGAACCACCCCGCGCAAGGAGTCCGTACCCCCATGACGTCCACGGTGCCCAACGCCGTCGAGCACACCGACGAGCAGCAGCCGCCGATCACCATGTTCGGCCCGGACTTCCCCTACGCCTACGACGACTTCCTCGCCCACCCGGCGGGCCTCGGCCAGATCCCGGCGACCGAGCACGGCACCGAGATCGCGGTCATCGGCGGCGGCCTGTCCGGCATCGTGGCCGCGTACGAGCTGATGAAGATGGGCCTCAAGCCCGTCGTCTACGAGGCCGACCAGATCGGCGGCCGGCTCCGCACGGTCGGCTTCGACGGCTGCGACGAGTCGCTGACCGCCGAGATGGGCGCGATGCGCTTCCCGCCGTCCTCCACCGCCCTCCAGCACTACATCGACATGGTGGGCCTGGAGACCCGTCCCTTCCCGAACCCCCTGGCCGAGGCGACCCCGTCGACCGTCGTCGACCTCAAGGGCGAGTCGCACTACGCCGAGACCATCGCCGACCTGCCCCAGGTCTACCGGGATGTCGCCGAGGCGTGGAACAAGTGCCTGGAAGAGGGCGCCGACTTCTCCGACATGAACCGTGCGATGCGCGAGCGGGACGTCCCGCGCATCCGCGAGATCTGGGCGAAGCTGGTCGAGAAGCTCGACAACCAGACCTTCTACGGCTTCCTGTGCGACTCCGAGGCGTTCAAGTCCTTCCGGCACCGGGAGATCTTCGGCCAGGTCGGCTTCGGCACCGGCGGCTGGGACACCGACTTCCCGAACTCCATCCTGGAGATCCTCCGCGTCGTCTACACCGAGGCCGACGACCACCACCGCGGGATCGTCGGCGGCTCCCAGCAGCTGCCGCTGCGCCTGTGGGAGCGCGAGCCGGAGAAGATCGTCCACTGGCCCTACGGAACCTCGCTGAAGTCCCTGCACGTCGACGGCGAGCCGAAGCCGGCCGTGACCCGGCTGCACCGCACCGCGGGCAACCAGATCACCGTGACCGACGCGAACGGGGACATCCGCACCTTCAAGGCGGCGATCTTCACCGCCCAGTCCTGGATGCTGCTGTCCAAGATCGCCTGCGACGACTCGCTGTTCCCGATCGACCACTGGACCGCGATCGAGCGCACCCACTACATGGAGTCCAGCAAGCTCTTCGTGCCCGTGGACCGGCCGTTCTGGCTGGACAAGGCCGTCGACGACAAGGGAAACCCGACCGGGCGGGACGTCATGTCGATGACGCTCACCGACCGCATGACCCGCGGCACCTACCTGCTGGACGACGGCCCGGACAAGCCGGCCGTGATCTGCCTGTCGTACACCTGGTGCGACGACAGCCTGAAGTGGCTGCCGCTGTCCGCGAACGAGCGGATGGAGGTCATGCTGAAGTCGCTCGGCGAGATCTACCCGAATGTCGACATCAGGAAGCACATCATCGGCAACCCGGTGACCGTCTCCTGGGAGAACGAGCCCTACTTCATGGGCGCGTTCAAGGCCAACCTGCCCGGCCACTACCGCTACCAGCGGCGCCTGTTCACGCACTTCATGCAGGACCGGCTGCCCGAGGACAAGCGGGGCATCTTCCTCGCCGGCGACGACATCTCCTGGACGGCCGGCTGGGCCGAGGGCGCGATCCAGACCGCGCTGAACGCGGTCTGGGGCGTCATGCACCACTTCGGCGGCGAGACCGACGCGACGAACCCGGGCCCGGGTGACGTCTACGACGAGATCGCGCCGGTGGAGCTTCCCGAGGACTGACCCGGGAACGGACCAGGGCGCGGGCGGCCGGCCTCGGACTCCGGCCGCCCGCGCCTTCTCAAACACCTCGGCGGCGACGTCCGTCAGCCCGGCGGCATCCCGTGCGGTGCCCTCCAGGTCGATGAGGACCTCGTCCAGACCGATCCGGGCGTGCTCCACGAGGTCCGCCACGATCTGGTCGACGCTGCCCTGGAAGGGCCGGCGGTACGTGCCCTCGTACGGCTTGGCCCGGCGGTCGGTGTTCACGCGCAGCACGGTCCGGATCGGCTCCATGCGGCCCCGCTCCTCGGCCAGGTCCCGCAGCCGCCGCCGGTGGGCGAGATCCGGCCACCTCAGTCGGCGAGCGGTGTCAGCAGCATCCGGCCGGCGAACCCCACCGCCGCGTCCAGCCGTTCGGTGAACTCCTCGGCGACGTCGGCGCAGTGCCGCAGCGCCCACAGTGCGCGGGCCGCCGTCCAGGTGGCCTCCCGGGCCCGCTCCAGGCTCCAGGAGCCCAGCAGGTGGGTGAGCGGGTCGGCGATCTGGAGCAGGTCGGGGCCCGGCATCAGCTCCTCGCGGATCCGCTCCTCCAGCGACCCGAGGAGCTCGCCCACGCGGTCGAACTCGTCCTCCAGATCGGCCGGCCGGCAGCCGAGCGTCCGGCAGGTGTCGACCACGGCGAGGGCGAGGTCGTGCCCGATGTGGGCGTTGATTCCGGCCAGCGCGAACTGGAGCGGTCGCACGCCGGGGTGGCGGCGGAGCTGGAACAGGGGCCGCCAGCAGGCGGGCGGGCGGCGGTCCGCGGCGGCCTCGTCGACCGCCGCCAGGTACCGCTCGGCGAACCGCACGTCGAGCGTGCTCGCCGCGCGCGGGTCCGGGAACCGGCCGGCGGCCAGGCGACGCCCGACCTCCTCGGTGACGGCGAGGTACACGCGGTTGAACACGCCGACGCCGTCCCCCGCCGGCAGGTCCGCGTCGAGAGCGCGCATCCGCGCGACGACGGCGTCGACGGGGGCGGTGAAGTATGCCGGCTGCGCCATGGGGGAAGCGTCCCAGTCCGTGGCCGGCCGGCGCGCCGACCGGCCCGGTGCTTCGCCGGAACGGGGGAACGCCGGGCCGGGTGCGCAGGCGAGCGCGCGCCTACGGCTTGGCGCCCGGCGCCTGCGCGTCGTAGGAGGACGTGCCCTCGTCCAGCAGCGGCTCCTGCTTCTTCAGATGGGCCGGGGCGAAGGCGCGCAGCGCGTGGTAGCCGGTGATGACGACCAGGGTGCCGAGGGCGATGCCGCTGAGCGAGAAGGTGTCGCTGAACTTCATGGTGACGTTGCCGACCCCGATGATGATGCCCGCGGCGGCCGGGACCAGGTTCAGCGGGTTGCGCAGGTCCACCTTGGCGTTGATCCAGATCTGCGCGCCCAGCAGGCCGATCATGCCGTACAGGATGACGGTGATGCCGCCGAGGACCCCGCCCGGGATCGCGGCCACGACCGCGCCGAACTTCGGGCAGACGCCGAAGAGCAGCGCGAAGCCGGCGGCGGCCCAGTAGGCGGCGGTCGAGTAGACGCGGGTCGCGGCCATCACGCCGATGTTCTCCGAGTAGGTGGTGGTCGGCGGGCCGCCGACGGCCGTCGACAGCACGGAGCCGACGCCGTCCGCCGAGATCGCCGTGCCCAGCTTGTCGTCCAGCGGGTCGCCGGTCATCTCGCCGACCGCCTTGACGTGCCCCGCGTTCTCGGCGATCAGGGCGATGACCACGGGCAGCGCGACCAGGATCGCCGACCACTGGAAGGACGGGCCGTGGAAGGACGGCAGGCCGATCCAGTCGGCCTTGGAGACGCCGGAGAGGTCCAGGCGCCAGTGGTCGGTGATCCGGCCGCTGCCGTCGTTCGAGTGGATCTTGCCGAAGATCCGGTCGAAGACCCAGGAGATGCCGTACCCGAAGACCAGGCCCAGGAAGATCGCGATGCGGGACCAGAAGCCGCGCATACAGACGACGGCCAGTCCGGTGAAGAGCATCACCAGCAGGGCGGTCCACTGGTCCTGCGGCCAGTACGTGGACGCGGTCACCGGGGCCAGGTTGAAGCCGATCAGCATGACGACCGCGCCGGTCACGATCGGCGGCATGGCGGCATGGATGATCCGCGCGCCGAAGCGCTGCACCGCGAGGCCCGCCAGGAACAGCACGACGCCGACGACGAGCACCGCGCCGGTCACGGTCGCGCTCGTACCGCCCTGGGCGCGGATGACGGCGGCCACCCCCACGAACGACAGGGAGCAGCCGAGGTAGCTGGGCACCCGGCCGCGGGTGGCGAGCAGGAAGATCATGGTCGCGACACCGGACATCATGATCGCGAGGTTGGGGTCCAGGCCCATCAACACCGGGGCTACGAAGGATGCTCCGAACATCGCGACCACGTGCTGGGCGCCCAGGCCCATGGTGCGGGGCCAGGAGAGTCGTTCATCCGGGCGTACCACCGCTCCGGGTGCGGGCGTGCGCCCGTCACCGTGCAGCTTCCAGCGCACGCCGAGGTCCATGGTGGGGTTTCGCTTTCTTACGTACGTGAAGACGGTCCGAACCATTGTCAGGGGTAACCGGTGGCTTTACGCTCACCCGGCCTTATCCATGAACTCGATTCACATACCTGATCAAGGGTAGATTGGAGTGTTCGGCGCCCGCCTGGAGCGGACCCGGGCCCGGGCGGCCCACGCCCCCCGGACTGCGGCACGCCCTGGCCCACCTGATCGCCCGCGCGGACGCCGGCTGGACCAGGGCCCCTGGACGGTCGTCGACAGCGGGCTGACCCCCTCGCCGGCCCCGGGGCTTCCCGGCCAGGCTCCTGAGCGGTCGCTTAGTATGGGCGGGTACGGGGGTGCCGCTACCCCGCCAGCGCTGCCCAGGAGCCCTTCCCGTGACCGCCGAAGCCCCGATCGCCCCCGCCGTCTCCTACGGCAGGCTGATCCCCGTCACCGTCCACTTCGACGACCTGGACGCGCTCGGACTGCTGCACAACGCCCGCTACCCGCTGATGGTCGAGCGCGCCTGGACCGAGCTGTGGAACGAGTACGGCGTCCGCTTCGACGGCGACTGGGCGGCGGCCGGCGACGCCTGCAACGCGGTCCGCGAACTGCGCATCGGCTACGAGGCCCCGGTCACCCGCCCCGGCACCTACGCCGTCCACCTCTGGCTGGAACGGCTCGGCACCACCGGTCTCACCTACGGCTTCCGGTTCTGCTCGGCCGACGGGACCCGGACCTACGCCCAGGGCACCCGGGTGCTGGTCCGGCTGGACCCGGCGACCATGCGCCCCGCGCCCTGGACCGAGACCTTCAGGGTCGCGGGTCGGGCACTGCTGCGGCCCGCGGACTGACCTCGGCGCGGCCCCCGCGCTCGGCGGTGCGCAGCACGCCGGCGAACACCGTGAGCCCGCACGCCAGTGCCGTCACCACGCAGAACGACACCATCAGGCTGGTCGCCTGGGCCACCCCGCCGATCAGGCTCGGCGCGATGAGCCCCGAGGTGTAGGTGATGGTCGCCACGCCCGCGATGGCCTGGCTGGGGTTGGGGCCGGCGTGCCCGGCCGCCGCGAAGCAGAGCGGTACCACCACCGCGATACCGAGTCCCGTCAGCGCGAACCCGGCCATCGCCACCGCCGGATGCCCGGCGAGCACGATCAGCAGCCCGCCCAGCACGGCCAGGACACCCCCGGCCCGCACCGTTCGGACCGCGCCGAAACGGTTCACCACCGCGTCCCCGGCGATCCGGGCCACGGCCATGGTCAGCATGAAACCGGTCGTGCAGGCCGCCGCGAGGCCGGCCGAGCTGTCCAGCCGGTCCCGCAGGAACACCGCCGACCAGTCCAGGCTCGCCCCCTCGGCGAACACCGCGCAGAAGCCGACCGCGCCGATCAAGAGCGCGGAACGGGGCGGCAGCGCGAACCGAGGGGGCGGTTCCTCGTCCTCGGCGGGCTGGAGGTCCAGCACCCAGCCGCAGGCCACGAACCCGAGCACGGTCAGGACGGCCGACGCGAGGGCGAAGTGCAGCCGCGCGTCCGCGCCGAGGTGCGCGGCCAGGGTGCCGGCCGCCGAACCGATCAGGGCGCCCGCGCTCCACATGCCGTGCAGTCCCGACATGATCGACTTGCCGAGCAGCCGTTCGATCTCCACGCCGAGCGCGTTCATCGCGACGTCGGCCATGCCCGCGGTCGCGCCGTAGGTGAACATCGCCAGGCACAGGGTGACCAGATTCGGCGCCAGGGACGGCAGCGCCAGGGACAGTGTCCACAGCGCCAGCAGCCCGCGCAGGGCCGCACGGCTGCCGAAGCGGTGGCTGATCCGGCCCGCCAGCGGCATCGCGCACGACGCGCCCAACGCCGTGAACGCCAGCGCGAACCCCAACTGGCCGGTGCCGAGAGCGGCGTGCTCCTGGACCCACGGCACCCGCGTCGCGAACGAACCGGTCACGGCACCGTGCACGGCGAACACGGCCGCCACGGCGTACCGGGCGCGCCTCACCTCGTCGTGCGTACGGCTCACGTCACTCATGTCCCTGTCCTCCCCAAGGGTGCCCGGCCCGCTCCTCCCGCAACGCGGCCTCCTGCAACGCCGCGTAAACTATCAGGAACCCTGCCTGATAGATAGCGGGTAATCACGTCCCGCGAGAGCCCGTTCCGGACCCCGCCGATCTGGGAGGATTCCCGTCATGCCCGCATCACCCAGCACCGCCCGGGCCATCAACGACCGGCTGGCCCTGCGGCTGTTGCAGCAGGAAGGCCCGCTCACGGCAGGGCAGTTGAAGCAGCTGACCGGGCTGTCCCGGCCGACGGTCGCCGACCTCGTCGACCGGCTCACGGCCTCCGGACTGATCACCGTGGTCGGCGAGTCCGGCGAGCAGCGCCGGGGTCCCAACGCCCGGCTCTACGGCATCGTCGCCGACCGCGCCCACCTCGCCGCGCTGGACGTCCGCACCGAAGGCGTCCTCGTCCTGGTCTCCGACCTGGTCGGACGGGTGCGCGCCGAGGCGTCCGCACCGATCGGCGGGGACACCGGGACCGGGCCCGCCGTGGAGCAGGCGGTCGCGGCGGTGGAGAGCGCCCTGAAGGAGGCCGGGGCCGACCGGCTGCACACCGTCGGCATCGGTGCGCCCGGACTGATCGACCCGGCCACCGGCGACCTCAGGGACTCGGCCGGCCTGCCCGCCTGGCACCGCAGTCTGGCCGCCGCCCTCCAGGACCGGCTGCCCGGCGCCCGGGTCACCGTGGAGAACGAGACCAATCTGGCGGCCCTGGCCGAACAGCGCGAGGGCGCCGCCCGCGACCGCGACACCTTCGTCCTGCTCTGGCTGGGCCACGGCGTCGGCGCCGCGGTCGTCCTGGACGGCACCCTGCGCCGCGGCGCCTCCGGCGGCACCGGCGAGATCGGCTTCCTGCCGGTCCCCGGAACGAGCGGGCTGCCCTCGGCGACCGACTGCGACGGAGGCTTCCACTCCCTGACCGGCGCGGCGGCGGTCGTCGCGCTGGCGGGGGAGTGCGGACTGCCGACGCCGGCCACATCGGACGGGCCGGGGGCGGCGGAGGCGGTGCGCGCGGCGGTGGCCGAGGTGGCGTCGGCGGGGGCGGTGCGTGCGGCGGTGGCCGAGGTGGCGTCGGCGGGGGCGGTGCGTGCGGGGGTGGCCGAGGTGGCGTCGGCGGGGGCGGTGCGTGCGGGGGTGGCCGAGGTGGCGTCGGCGGGGGCGGAACGCGAGGCGGCGGCCGCGGGGGCCGCGTCCGGCGATCGTCCCGCCGTCCGCTTCCTGCGGGCCCTGGCCGACCGGATCGCCGTCGGCGCCGCCTCGGTGGTGGCCGTCCTGGACCCCGGATGCGTGGTGCTCGGCGGGGAGGTCGGGCAGGCCGGGGGCGCGGTGCTCGCCGAACTGGTACGGGAACGGCTGGGCCGGATGTCACCCCTGGTCACGGAGGTGCGGGCGAGCAGCCTCGGCGGGACGGCCGTACTGCGCGGAGCGCTGCTGACCGCCCGTGAGCGGGCCCAGGACGACCTGTTCACACCGCCGGAGCGCTAGGCCGTCCCACCCGGGCGCGCCTGCCGAGCCCACGGCGTCCGGTGCGGCCACCACGGCGCACCGACGGCGACGCGGCGAGGTGCGGTGCCGGCGTCGCGGGTGAGATGCGGCGCGGGCCGCCACGGATGAGGCCGGGGCCGTAAGGGGCGGACCGGCCGGACCGGCCCGCGGGGTTGTCGACGCGGAGCCGTGCGGCCGCTGCCGCAGCCGTGCCCCGCGCGGCGCCCGGCCGGCGCCTCTAGTGGTGGCCGCCCTCCCGTCGGAGTGCGCCCGGCCGGTGTTCTCGGGTGGCGGCCTTCCCGTCGGAGTGCGCCCGGCCGGTGTTCTCGGATGGCCGCCCGCCCGCCGGAACACGCCCGGCCGTTGCCTTCCGGTGGGCGCCCCCGCAGCGCACGGTGGCCGGGGTCAGCGTTTGTTGTCGGCTCCGAAGCGCCTCGCCAGGTACTCCTCGAAGGTCACCTTGCCCAGCGCGCGGTCCGGTGCCAGGTGGCCGCCCTCGCGGAAGGCGCGGTACGCCCTGCCGAACAGCGGCACCCGCACCACCGGCCGGCGCCGGCCGGTCGCCCGCAGCCAGGCGCGGGCCACCGAGTCCAGCCCGTGGACCTCGGGTCCGGCCAGATCCGGCACCCGCCCGGCCGGTGCCCCGAGTGCCAGCTCCACCAGCCGTTCGGCCACCTCGGCGACCTCGATCGGCTGGTCCGCCACCCCCGCCGGGACCGCCAGCACAGGCAGCCTGCCCAGGCTCGCGCAGAGCGTGACCAGCAGATCGTGGAACTGCGTCGTCCGCAGTGTGGTCCAGCCCAGCCCCGACTCGTCGACCAGCCGCTCCACCGCGAACTTGGTCCGGTAGTAGGCGAGCGGCACCCGGTCGACGCCCACGATGGAGATGTACACGAGATGGCCCACCCCGGCTCGCCGGGCCGCCGCGATCAGGTTCCGGGCGGCCTCTTCGTCGCCGCCCTTGGGCGTGCTCGCGCAGTGCACGACGGTCTCCACGCCGGCCACGGCCGCGTCCAGACCGGCACCGCCCTTGCGCAGGTCGACGGCGTAGGGCTGGGTGTGCCGGCTGAGCACCCGGACCTCGTGCCCGTCCGCCCGCAGCCGCTCCGTGACGAGCCGGCCGAGGGTTCCGGTTCCGCCGGTCACCAGGATCGTGGTCATGCTGTACTCCGCCCTTCGGACACCGGGCGCTTCCCGCTGGAGCGCCCTTCGCCGACTGGACCGGAAAGCCGCCCGGAAATGTGACATCCTCCGGCGGATTTCTTCCGCGGAGGCCGAACGGGGGGCGAACACGCACTCCGAGGGGCCGCTCGGCCGCGCGGCGGTGGCCCGCCAGTGCCCTGGCGGCCCGGCGGCGGGCAAGGGCCGTCGTCACCGCCGCCGGGCCCGTCCGCACCCTAAAAGGACTAGACCAGTAGGGTCAATGGTCCGGATCAAGGCCAACGCGCCTGGCGGGGAGTCCAGTTGGCCGGCGGGACTGCGTGGCGCGAATTCGACGGTACACAGTGTGAGCGAGCCCACATCGTTCACCCGTATGGACGAGTACCGGGCATGGCACACTGGCCCTGTACCAGAAGCAGCGCACTCCGGGGTCGGTGAAAGTCCGAACCGGCGGTTACAGTCCGCGACCCGGTCGCTTCCAGCGGCCGGTTGACCAGGTGAAATTCCTGGACCGACGGTTAAAGTCCGGATGGGAGGCAGTGCGCGGCGGGCGGGCATACGTCTCTTCCGTGTGCGCGCCGCCGTATCTGGGCTCGTCCGTATGCGGACGAGTCCCTTTCCGGCGACGCCCCCGGTGTGTGCTCATCCGTACCAACTGTCGTCATCGACAGGCCCCGGAGTCCGTGCCCGAAGAGGCAGGAGGACCCGGGAAGTGTTCACCGGAATCGTCGAAGAGCTGGGTGAGGTCACCGCCGTCGAATTTCTCGGCGACGCCTCCCGCTTCCGGCTTCGCGGCCCCGTCGTGACCGAGGGCGCGCAGCACGGCGACTCCATCGCCGTGAACGGGGTCTGTCTCACCGTCGTGGAGCACGAGGGCGACGAGTTCACCGCCGACGTCATGGCCGAGACCCTGGACCGCTCCAGCCTGGGCGCGCTGACCATCGGCTCCCGCGTCAACCTGGAGCGTCCCACCGCCGTCGGCGCCCGCCTCGGCGGCCACATCGTGCAGGGGCACGTGGACGGCACCGGCGAGATCCTGGAGCGCAAGCCCTCCGAGAACTGGGAGATCGTGAAGATCTCCCTCCCCGCGGCCCTCTCCCGCTACGTGGTCGAGAAGGGCTCCATCACCGTCGACGGCATCAGCCTGACCGTCGTGGACGCGGGCCCCGACCACTTCACCGTCAGCCTCATCCCGACCACCCTCGCCCTGACCACGCTCGGCGTGAAGCAGCCCGGCGACCCGGTCAACCTCGAAGTGGACGTCATCGCCAAGTACGTGGAGCGGCTGCTCGCGGCCGGACAGGGGACCGACCGGTGAGCTGGCTCAACTCCGAGGCGTTCACCCTCTTCGGTCAGCGCATCATCTGGTCGGACATGGTCGGCAACATCCTGGGCCTCGTCACCCTCGCCCTCGGCTGGCGCCGCTCCCTGTGGACCTGGCCCGTGCAGTTCCTGTCCGGACTCGTCCTCTTCGCCGCCTTCTACGGCCACCTCACCGGCAGCGCCGGCAAGCAGGCCGTCGTCATGGCGGTCGCGCTGTACGGCTGGTGGCAGTGGCAGCGCAACGAGGACCGGACCGAGGACGGCCACATCGTCCCCCGCTTCGCCACCTGGCGCGAACGCGCGGCCATGCTCGCCGCTGCCGCCGCCGGCACGGTCGCCGTGGCCCTCCTCTTCAAGGCCTACCCGAGCCTGTCCTGGGACCCCTGGCCCGACGCCTACATCTTCGTCGGCACCATCGTCGCGATGTACGCCCAGGCCAAGGGCATGGTCGAGTTCTGGTTCGCCTGGCTGCTCGTCGACCTCGTCGGCGTACCCCTCAACTTCGCCAACGGCTACGCCTTCTCCGGCTTCGTCTACGTCATCTACGGCGCACTCGTCCTGTGGGGCATGCGCGACTGGTGGCTGCGCTCCCGCAGGGGCCCGCAGCCCGCACTGGAAGGAGCGCCGGCATGACCTCGGCACCGCTGCTGTACGACACCACCGACCTCGAGGACCTCACGCTCGACCCGGTCGAGCAGGCCATCGCCGACATCGCCGCGGGCCGCCCCGTGGTCGTCGTCGACGACGAGGACCGGGAGAACGAGGGCGACCTCGTCATCGCCGCCGAGAAGGCGACCCCCGAGATCGTCGCCTTCATGATGAGCGAGTGCCGCGGCCTGATCTGCGCCCCCATGGAGGGCGAGGAACTGGACCGGCTGCGGCTGCCGCAGATGGTCGAGGACAACACCGAGTCGATGAAGACCGCGTTCACGGTCTCCGTCGACGCCTCCGCCGCCCACGGTGTGAGCACCGGCATCTCGGCCGCCGACCGTGCCACCACCCTCCGGCTGCTGGCCGGCGGCACCGCCGGGCCCACCGACTTCGTCCGCCCCGGCCATGTCTTCCCGCTGCGCGCCAGGCCCGGCGGTGTCCTGGTCCGCAACGGCCACACCGAGGCCGCCGTCGACCTCGCCCGGCTCGCGGGCCTGCGCCCGGCCGGCGCCATCGTGGAGATCGCCGGCGAGGACGGCCGCATGCTCCGCCTGCCCGAGCTGATCCCGTTCGCCCGTAAGCACGGCCTGACGATCATCTCCATCGAGGACCTGATCGCCTACCGCCGCGGCAGCGAGCCCACCGTCCGCCGCGAGGCCGAGACCCGCCTGCCCACCCGGCACGGCACCTTCACCGCCTACGGCTACCGGTCCACCCTCGACGGCGTCGAGCACGTCGCCCTCGTCCACGGTGAGATCGGCGACGGCGAGGACGTCCTGGTCCGCGTCCACTCCGAATGCCTCACCGGCGACGTCTTCGCCTCCCTGCGCTGCGACTGCGGCCCCCAGCTGGACACCGCCCTGGAGCGCATCCAGGACGAGGGCCGCGGAGTCGTCGTCTACCTGCGCGGACACGAGGGACGGGGCATCGGCCTGCTGTCCAAGCTGCGGGCCTACGAACTCCAGGAACAGGGCCGGGACACCCTGGACGCCAACCTGGAACTCGGCCTGCCCGCCGACGCCCGCGACTACGGCGCCGGCGCGCAGATCCTCGCCGACCTCGGTGTGCGCGGCGTCCGGCTGATGACCAACAACCCCGACAAGACCGACGCCCTGCTGCGCCACGGTCTGAAGGTCACCGGCCGCGAGCCGATGCCCGTCCAGGCCGGCGAGCACAACCTCCGCTACCTGCGCACCAAGCGGGACCGGATGGGGCACGACCTGCCCTGGCTCGACACGTCCGCCGTGTCGGCCTGCAGCAACCAGTAACAGAGCACGAAGGAGAGACGTGAGCGGCAAGGGTGCACCGGAACTGTCCGTACGCAACGTGAGCGACCTCAGGGTCGCCGTCATCGCGGCGCAGTGGCACGAGAAGGTGATGGACGGTCTGGTGAACGGCGCCCTGCGCGCCCTGCACGAACTGGGCATCGACGAGCCGACCCTGATCCGGGTCCCCGGCAGCTTCGAGCTGCCGGTCGCCGCCAAGGTCCTCGCGGGCCGCGGCTACGACGCCGTGGTCGCCCTCGGCGTCGTCATCCGGGGCGGCACCCCGCACTTCGACTACGTGTGCCAGGGCGTCACCCAGGGCCTCACCCAGGTGTCCGTCGAGACCGGCGTCCCCGTCGGCTTCGGCGTGCTCACCTGCGACACCGAGGAACAGGCCCTGGACCGGGCCGGCATCGAGGGCTCCAACGAGGACAAGGGCCACGAGGCGGTGACGGCCGCGGTGGCCACCGCGGCCACGCTGCGCTCAGTATCTGAACCCTGGCACTAGGGAGTCGCCCGAACCGCGTAGGGTGGGGCTCACCATGTCCAAGAAGACGTTCGAGGAGCTCTTCACCGAGCTCCAGCAGAAGGCCGCCACCGGCGACCCCGCCACCTCCCGCACCGCCGAACTGGTCGGCAAGGGCGTCCATGCCATCGGCAAGAAGGTCGTCGAAGAGGCCGCCGAGGTCTGGATGGCCGCCGAGTACGAGGGCAAGGAGGCGGCCGCCGAGGAGATCTCGCAGCTGCTGTACCACGTCCAGGTGATGATGGTCGCCCGCGGGATCTCCCTGGACGACGTCTACGCCCACCTGTGATCAGCCTGCCGTAAGAAGCCGTAGAACACCCCTTCACGCAAAGGAAGCCGACCTCATGCTGCGCATCGCCGTCCCCAACAAGGGTTCCCTGTCCGGCCCTGCGGCGGAGATGCTGCATGAGGCCGGCTACCAGCAGCGCCGCGAGTCCAAGGAGCTGCGGATCGTCGACCCGGAGAACGAGGTCGAGTTCTTCTACCTCCGCCCCCGCGACATCGCGATCTACGTCTCCTCCGGGCGCCTCGACATCGGCATCACCGGCCGGGACCTGCTGATCGACTCCGGCGCCGACGCCGAGGAGATCCTGCCGCTCGGCTTCGCCCGCTCCACCTTCCGCTTCGCCGCCAAGCCGGGCACGGCGAACGGCATCGAGGACCTCAAGGGCAAGACGGTCGCCACCTCCTACGAGGGGATCGTCGCCGGGCACCTCGCCGACAGCGGCGTCGACGCCTCCGTCGTCCACCTGGACGGCGCCGTCGAGACCGCGATCGAGCTGGGCGTCGCCGAGGTCATCGCAGACGTCGTCGAGACCGGCACCAGCCTGCGCAACGCGGGCCTGGAGGTCTTCGGCGAGCCGATCATGAAGTCCGAGGCGATCGTCGTCCGCCGCACCGGCGCGGACGCCGAGGACCCGAAGGTCCAGCAGTTCCTGCGCCGCCTCCAGGGCGTCCTGGTCGCCCGGACGTACGTGATGATGGACTACGACTGCCGGGTCGAGCAGCTGGAGAAGGCCGTCGCGCTCACCCCCGGCCTGGAGTCCCCGACCGTCTCCCCGCTGCACAACGAGGGCTGGGTCGCGGTCCGCGCCATGGTCCCCGCCAAGGAGGCCCAGCGGATCATGGACGACCTCTACGCCATCGGCGCCCGCGCCATCCTGACCACGGCCATCCACGCCTGCCGCCTGTAAGGGGTTCGCCGACCGATGTCCGATCTGCCCACCCTGCCCGTCACCTTCCGGCCCGGCCGCACCCGGGTGATCCTGCTCACCGCCGGAGTCGTGATCTTCGCGGTGATAAGCGCGGTCGCGCTGCTGCTGGAACACATCGGCCCGGGGTCCCGGCTCACCTTCGTCCTCACCGGGGCGCTCTTCTTCTGGGCCCTGGCCCA
The DNA here is from genome assembly GCF_016741855.1 of Streptomyces musisoli. GTDB lineage: Bacteria > Actinomycetota > Actinomycetes > Streptomycetales > Streptomycetaceae > Streptomyces > Streptomyces musisoli. The sequence goes on from NZ_JAERRH010000018.1 coordinate 81,672, forward strand.
GCTCGCCCGGGTGAAGGTGGTCGCCGACGAATCCGGCGTCACCGTGGTCAACATCGCCAGCAGGCGGCACCTGGCCTGGGCGGAGATCCTCCAGGTGAACCTCCGGCCGGGCGACCCCTGGGTGTTCCTCGACCTCAGCGACGGCACCAGTCTGCCCGCGCTCGGCATCCAGCCGGGCATCGCCAGGCAGCGGGCCATCGCCGACGCCGGGGCCCTGCGCGCCCTCGCCGAAGCCCACTCGGGCTCCTCCGCCCTGCCGCACGAGCCCAGATCTTGATTAACCTGGTGGGCGGAGGTCGTCTCGCTGCGCCTCCGCCCCTGCGCACCGCCCGGTGCACGGGGGTTCCTGCTACCCGAGGAGTGACCCCCTCCGGCGATGGACGGATCGTCCTGTAGTACCTGCGCCACCCCTGCCCGGAACAACGGGAAGGCGGTGGCAGCGTGACCATCTCTCTGCTGCTCCTCGGAGCGGCGTTCCTGCTGATTGTCGCCAACGGATTCTTCGTGGCCGCCGAGTTCGGCCTGGTGACGGTGGAGCGCCAAGACGCCGAGAAGGCCGCCGCCGACGGCGACCCCCGTGCCCGTACGGTCGTGGAGTCGCTGAAGGAGCTGTCCTTCCAGCTCTCCGGCACCCAGCTCGGCATCACCATCACCTCCCTGGTCGTCGGCATGCTCGCCGAACCGGCCCTGGCCGGGCTGCTGCGCGGCCCGTTCGCCGCGATCGGCATCCCCGCGGGTGCCGCCTCCGGCGTCGCCGTGGTCGTCGGCATGCTGCTGGCCTCCGCGATCCAGATGGTGATCGGCGAACTCGTGCCCAAGAACTGGGCGGTGTCCCGGCCGCTTCAGGTCGCGCGCTTCGTCGCCGGCCCGCAGCACCGCTTCGCCCGGCTGTTCCGCCCGGTGATCTCCGCGCTGAACACGGTCGCCAACCGGCTGGTCCGCGCCCTCGGCGTGGAACCCGCCGAGGAACTGGCCTCCGCCCGCACCCCCGGCGAACTGGTCTCCCTGGCCCGGCACTCCGCCCAGGCCGGCGCCCTGGAGCAGGACACGGCCGACCTGTTCGTCCGTACCCTGTCCCTGGGCGAGCTGACCGCACAGCACGTCATGACCCCGCGCGTGAAGGTCAGCGCCCTCCAGGACTCGGCCACCGCCGAGGACGTCGTCAACCTCACCCGCGCCACCGGCCTGTCCCGCTTCCCCGTCTACCGGGAGAAGATCGACGAGATCGTCGGCATGGCCCACCTCAAGGACGCGCTCGCCGTCCCGGTCCACGACCGGCTGCGCACCCCGGTCGGCCGCATCGCCCGCAAGGCGCTCCTGGTCCCCGAGACCCTGCCCGTCCAGCCCCTGCTCGCCCGCCTGCGCAGCGAGCAGCCCATCGCGGTCGTCGTCGACGAGTACGGCGGCACGGCCGGCGTGGTCACCCTGGAGGACATCGTCGAGGAACTGGTCGGCGAGGTCCGCGACGAGCACGACGCCAAGGACATGCCCGAGCTGGCCCCCGCCCCGCCCGAGGACGGCCGGCCCGCCTGGGACGTGGACGGCAGCTGCCGCGTCGACATCCTCCTGCGCATAGGCCTGGACGTGCCCGAGGGCCCGTACGAGACCGTCGCCGGCCTGGTCGCCGATCTGCTCGGCCGGATCCCGGCCCCGGGCGACAAGGCCGAACTGCCCGGCTGGCGGCTCTCGGTCCGCCAGGTCGGCCACTACCGCGCCGAACGGGTCCGCCTGGTCAGGACGGCCCCGGCGGCGGGCGTGCTGGAGGCCGCCCGATGAGCGTCCTCCAACTGGTCTTCGCCGCGCTGCTCGTGCTCGCCAACGGCTTCTTCGTCGGTGCCGAGTTCGCGCTCGTCTCCGTCCGCCGCAGCCAGATCGAACCGCTCGGCACGGCCCGGGCGCGCCAGGTGCTGTACGGCCTCGAACGCCTGCCGCAGATGATGGCCGCCGCCCAGTTCGGCATCACCGTGTGCTCCCTGACGCTCGGCGCGGTCGCCGAGCCGACGGTGGCGCACCTGCTGGAGCCGCTGTTCGAGTGGATCCACCTGCCGCACGGCATGATCCACCCCCTCGGCTACGTCGTCGCCCTGGCCGCGGTGGTCTTCTTCCACCTGGTCATCGGCGAGATGGTGCCGAAGAACCTGGCCATGGCGGCGCCCGAGAAGGCGGCGCTCTGGCTCAGCCCCGGCCTGGTCTGGTTCGCCCGCCTCTGCAAGCCGATCACCGTGGCCCTCGGCGCCTGCGCCCAGGCCATCCTGCGGCTGTTCCGGGTGGAGCCGAAGGACGAGGTGGAGGCGGTCGTCACCACCGAGCAGCTCAACCGCCTGCTGGAGGACTCCGGCCAGGCGGGCCTGCTCGACCCCGAGGAGCGGGAGCGCCTGGAGGACGCACTGGAACTGGGCTCCCGCCCGGTGACGGACGTCCTGCTGCGCCGCGAGTCCCTGGTCACCGTCACCCCGTCGGTCACCCCCGGGCAGATCGTCGAGCTGACGGCCCGCACGGGCTACTCCCGTTTCCCGGTCGCGGCGGGCGAGAAGGGTCCGTTCATGGGGTACGTCCACGTGAAGGACGTCCTCGATCTGGAGCACTCCGACCGGGCCGTCCCGCAGCACGTCTGGCGCCCCATGGCCACGCTCCGGGCCGAGCTGCCGCTCGACGACGCCCTCACCGTGATGCGCCGGGCGGCCACGCATCTGGCGCAGGTGGCCGACGCCACCGGCAAGGTGCTCGGCCTGGTCGCCCTGGAGGACGTGCTGGAGCTGCTGGTGGGAGAGGTACGCGACCCGGCGCACCGGGAGACGGCCGACGTGAAGCTGGCCGAGCCGAGGGTGAGCGGGGAGCCGGAGGAGGCCATGGCCTAGCGTCTCGCGCCCGGATCAGGCCGGTTCAGGGCGCGGTGCCAGGCCCCGCGTGCCCGGCCTGATCTGGAGGAGAGGCATGGCACGACCGGCACCCGCCCCGGTGCGCAACAGGAAGAGGGACCGACCCGGCCCCGTCCCGGTGCGCAACAGGAAGAGTGGCCGACCCGGCCCCGCCCCCTCCCGGTACTCAGTAGGCAGAGGGATCCTGGGGCCCCCGTCCCGACAGCACCTCCCCGTACGCCTGCATCAGGTCGGGCAGCCGCAGGGTCGCCAGATCCCCCCGGGACAGGGCACCGGCGTACGTCGACAACCGCAGATCCCGGTAGGCGCAGCTCTTCTCGTACAGCGTCCGCAGGAACCGCCCGTTGCCCAGTTCGTCGATCCAGCCCTGCTCGATGACGTGCCCGGCGATGGAACGCAGTTCCTCCAGCGCCTCCTCGTCCCACACGTCCCCGTTCTCCGCCGCGAGGACCTTCCCGATCTCACTGAGTTCCGGAGGCCGGTAGGACGGGAAGTCCACCCGGGTCGTGAACCGGGACGACAGGCCGGGGTTGGCGGCGAGCAGGCGGTCCATGCCCTCCGGGTAACCGGCCAGGATCACCACCAGGTGGTCCCGGTTGTCCTCGGCCCGCTTCAACAGCACCTGGAGCGCCTCGTCGCCGTACGCGTCCCCCTTGCCGTACCCGGAGTTGGACAGCGCGTACGCCTCGTCCACGAACAGCACCCCGCCGATCGCGGAGTCGATCAGCTCGTTGGCCTTCACGGCCGTCTGCCCGAGGTACTCGCCGACCAGGTCGGCCCGCTGGGCCTCCACGAGGTGGTCGCCGCCGAGCAGGCCGAGGGCGTAGAACACCCGGCCCAGGATCCGCGCGACCGTGGTCTTGCCCGTGCCGGACGGGCCGGAGAAGACGAAGTGCCGTTTGGGCGGCTGCACCGGGAGCCCCTGCCCGGCCCGCAACCGCGCCATGTTCAGCTGCGCGGACAACGCCTTGACCTGGCGCTTCACCGGCTCCAGGCCCACCATGCGCTCCAGTTCGGCGAGCGCCTCCTCGAGTAACGCCGGATCGGTCGGCCCGGCCGGGATCGGCGAGGCACTCGTCCCGGACAGCCCCGTCTTCGTCCGCACCGAGGGATCGGTCACCGACGGCAGCGGCCCGGTGGGCAGGTCGGGCTCCGGCAGCCGCAGATCGCGGCCCTCCGTCCCGAACAGCGGATCGAACCCGTCCGGCCCGTCCACCGTGTCCAGTCCCGCGCCGGCCAGCGTGATGGCGGCGAGGTCGGCCGTCTCGTCCCACCCGTCGCCCTCGGCGATCGCCGCTAGCCGGGCCGCGGTGTCCATGAAGGCCGGATCGACCCGGTGCACCGCCCGGTACAGGGGGAGCGCCGCGGCGCTGCGGCCGGTGCCCTCATGGGCCCTGGCCAGCCAGTACCGCAGCTCCTTGCGCTGCGGCTGCTCGCTGCGGCAGCGCATCAGCGCCGCCGACAGCAGCGGTTCGGCCTGGCCGTACATCTCCAGCCGGACCCGGGCCATGCCGCCGAACAGGCCGGCCTCGATGCCGAGCATGGGATCGTCCAGCAGCGGGTCGGTGTGCCGGACCAGCTGCTCCCAGTCCTTGACCAGATAGGCGCGGCAGGCGTGCAGGAACCGGACCTGGGCGTCCGCGTCGACCGGGGGCAGCCCGGCGAGGGCGCGGTCCAGCTCCGGCACATGCCGGCCGTCCAGCCAGTGGGAGGCGTGCGCCAGCAGGAGATCACGCGGGCTCTCCAGCACCGGCTGCACCCACCAGCCGAGCCAGTACCAGGAGTTGAGGGTCCGGCGGTGCCGCGCGCGCTGTTCGCCGAACCGGTCGCGGTGCCGGAACATCCGCAGCAGCGCGGTGGTCGTGTCGATCCGCAGCGCGTGCAGCCCGAGCCAGGCGTCCGCCATGCCCGCGTCCATCCGCACCGCGGCGCGGAACTCCTCCTCCGCCTGCGGGTAGGCACCCATCGTGTAGGCGTCCACCCCCCGCAGCCAGGCGAGGTCGGCCGGGGCCTCGGGGCCCTGCGTGCCGAAGTCCATCACGTCCCCCCACAGACCGTGTCCCCGTGGTTCACCACCGGGCAGTCACCCGACGGCCGCCGCGGTCGAACCGCTGTGCCGCGGACCGGAGTTGCAGGTGCGCGAGGCAGCCGCCCGAAGGTCGCACCGAGGGCATCGTACCCGCGGTACCGGCGCGGGCCGAAGGGTGCCGCACGGGAGGTTCGGCCAGGCGGGAGCAGACGGGGCGCACGGCGTTTCGTGACCGAGGGTGAGAGGACCGGTGCGCGGGGCACCCGGAATTCCGGTCCCGCGGACAGAACGAAGCCCCCGGTCACGGGGGAACAACCGGGGGCTTCGTGTCGATGGGCGGCTCCGAAAGCCGCACATTGAGAACGTAAGACCTGTACGGCCCCCGGGTCAAGCGCAGTTGAGGCAGTCCGAGAAGTTGTCTCGCAAGGCTCTTCACGACTTCACCACATCGGGGATGATCCCTCACTCAGCGTCACATCTTCGCCGGCTCCGGGCGTCGCGCCCGGTCCCGGGAGCACCTCGTACCCCTCTCGTCGCTGGAGCACCAGGAGATCGGCATGGGGGCGCGAGGGATCCGCGGCGAAGTGCGCTCGCTCCGCCGCGACCCAGCCGTCCCAGAACTCCCGCTGCTCCGCCCCGTCCCGCCGCCGGCCGCGCGCCCACGCCTCCTCCCGGGGCAGCTCCATCCACAGCAGCCCGGCCAGATGCGGCCGCAGCGCACGGCGGCCGGCGCCGACGCCCTCGATCAGGACGACGGGCGCGGCCGGCAGCGGAAGCGCGGCACCGAAGGCGCGGGCCCGCCAGTCGTACGGGGTGAAGTGCCCGCTCTCGCCGCGCGCCAGCGGTTCGATCACCTGGTTCATGAGGCGGCCGGTCCAGGCGAAGAGCTGGCCATGGCTGGCGATGTCGTCGAGGTGGAGTACCGGAGCACCGCCCAGTGCCCGCGCCAGCCGTCCGGCGAAGGTGGACTTCCCGGATCCGGCGTGCCCGTCGACGCCGATCAGCCGGACGGGCCCCAGCGAAGGGGGGAGCCGGCGCAGCCGGGCGGCGAGGTCGTGAATGGCGATTCCCGAGGTGTGATGCGGTGTGGGGGGTTTTCCGTGAAACAGTCTAGTGGCGGCCCATGACGGCCCGGCCGGCGGGCGCCGCCGGACCGAGAAAAAGTCACGTGTTGAATCATCGGCTGGCGGCCAGTCAAGGGCATCGATAAACAATCCGAATCCCCTGACCGATATGTCGAATTCGGCGTTCCGGGCGTGGCCCACGCTGAGTAAGGTGCCTCCTGCGCAACGTGATGCGACGCACGGGGACTGGCAGGGGGACATGGCCGCGGAGTTATTCGAAGGGCAGTACGTGTGGCATCCGGCGGCCGACGACCGCGCCCTGGCGAGCGTATGCGTCGACGTGCGCGCCGGACGATATCGGGCCGCCCACGAGGCGCTCGCCGAGACCCGCTCCGACTTCGCCCTGCGTGCCCACCGCTCGCTGGTCCTCGCCTCCGAGGCGGCCGGCACCGACCTGGTGGAACGCTGGCTGGACGAGGAGCCCACCCCCGAGGCCGCGCTGATGTGGGCCCGGGTCGCGGTGCAGCGCGCCCTGCGGGCCGCCGACGCGCGTGACGACCGTGCCGAGGCGCTGGAGCGGATCGCGCTGACCGCCTGCGACCGGGCCACCGGCGCGGCTCCCGCCGACCCCACCCCCTGGGTCGCCCGGCTCGCCATGGCCCGGCTGCACCGGCTGCGCGACCCGGCCCCGCACGGCCTGCTCACCGCCCCGCCCGGCCCCTGGCGGCTGTTCGCGCACATCCTGTCCCTGGACCCCTGGCACCGCGAGGCCCACCACCGCTTCCTGTCCTGCTTCTTCACGCGGCACGGCGGCTCGGTCACCGCGGCCTGGGACGTCGCCGCCTTCCTCAGTCAGCGGGCGCCCGGCGACTCCCCTCTCCGGCTGCTGCCCCTGGTGGCCCTGGTGGAGAACTACAACCCCACCCAGTTGCTCGCCGACCGGGTCTGGGAACAGCCCCAGTGGCGCTCCACCACACTCTCGATCTACCAGAACTGGCTGCCCTCGGTGGCCGGATACCGCTTCACCCCGGTGCTCGACCTGGCCTACCTCGCGCACGCGCTGGTCATGGGCCAGCGCGAGTTCGAGGCCCGGGCGGTCTTCACGGCGATGGGCCCGTACGCCTCGCGCATGCCATGGAGCGCCTTCGGCGACCCCGCCGAGCAGCTCTCCCGGGCCCGGCGCGCCTGCGGCCTGCCCGTCCCGGGGCCCGGCTGACCCCGCTCGTCCCCCTCTCCCATCGAGAGACTCGCCCCCTGCCCCATCGAGAGACTCGCCCCCTGCCCCATCGAGAGAAAGGCCGATCCGTGTCGGAACGGATGTCGACTCCCCGGGCGCGGGCCCGGGCCGCGGACACCGTCGTGCTCGACGACGACGCCACCCTGCATGCGATGGGTTATCCGCGGAAGCTCACCCGGCGCTTCAAGGCGTTCGACAATTTCGCGATCTCCTTCACCATCATCAATATCCTCTCGGGTATTTTCTCGTCCTTCGGATTCGGCCTGAACGCGGGCGGCCCCCGCATTCTCGTGTTCGGCTGGATAGGCGTTTCGCTCATGGTTCTGCTCATCGGTGCGGCCATGGCGGAAGTCGCGTCCGCCTATCCGACGAGCGGCGCCCTGTACTTCTCCGCGGGCAAACTGGCCAAGCGGCACAAAGGGGCCTGGTCCTGGTTCACGGGCTGGCTGAACTTCGTGGGCCAGATCGGCGGCACCGCCGCCACCGGATACGCCGCCGCCACCTTCATCCAGGTCTTCGTGCAGTTGCAGTGGCCCTCCTACCGGCCGACCGCGCACCAGACGGTCCTGATCACGGCGCTGATCATCATCCTTCAGGGGCTCGCCAACACCTACACCGTCCAGCTCGTCGCCGTGCTGAACCGCATTTCCGTGTGGTGGCTGCTGATCGGACTCGTCGTGATCGTGGGGGCACTCATCGTGATGCCCGACCAGCATCAGCAGGCGTCCTTCGTCACGCATTTCGAGAACAACACCGGCTTCACGAACGGGCTTTACGGCGGCATGCTCGGCCTGCTGGTGACCAGCTGGACCTTCACCGGGTTCGACGGCAGCTTCCACATGTCCGAGGAAACGGTCCACGCGACCGTCAGCGCCCCGAAGGGCATCACCCGCGCCGTCGGCTATTCGGCGATCACCGGCCTGATCCTGATGCTCGCACTGGTCTACAGCATCGGCGACTACGCCGAGGTGGCCGGCGCCGCCGCGCCGCCCGTCCAGATCCTCATCGACGGGCTCGGCCTGCGCACCGCCAAGGTGATGCTGCTCATCGTCATCGGCGCGATGCTCTTCTGCGGCCTCGCCAACCTCACCAGCAACACCCGGCAGATCTTCGCCTTCTCCCGGGACGGGGCCATGCCCGGCTCCCGCTGGTGGCACTCGGTCTCACTGCGCACCCGTACGCCGGTGAAGGCGGTGTGGCTCGCGGTCGCCTGCTCGCTGGCCCTGGTCGTGCCGGGCTGGTGGTCGCACACGGCGTTCACCGCCATCGTCAGCGTCAACGTGGTCGGGCTCTTCCTCGCCTACGCCGTGCCGATCTTCCTGCGGCTGCGGCTCGGTGACGCGTTCCAGCCGGGCCCCTGGCACCTGGGCCGCTGGGGCAGGCCGGTCGGCTGGCTCGCGGTGGTCTGGATCCTGCTCAGCAGCGTGCTGTTCATGCTGCCCCAGGCCTCGCCGATCACCGTCGACTCCTTCAACTACGCGCCGATCGCGCTCGCCGTCGTCCTCCTGGTGGCCACGGTGTGGTGGTTCGCCACCGCCCGCCGCCGCTTCCAGGGCCCGGTCAGCTACGGCCGCCCCGACGAGGTCGCGGCGATGGACCTGGTCTGACGAGCCACGGCTCGCGCTCACCCGGGCCGGGAGGCGCCCCCAGGCCGGCCCGGGTGGGTTCGGGGGCCCCGCGTCGGCGGCCCCCCGGCCCGGGTCACACCCCTTCCACTGGTCCAGACCAATATTCGTGTCGCGGCATGCGCCGAAGTGCTGGCCGGGGGGCCGGGCCTGCTCCATAGTTGGCGCACAACGTGCACCGGACCAGCCCGACTCGGACACCCTGGGGGTCATCGCGCCCATGAGCAGAGCCGAACAGCCGTCCCGCAGAACCGTCCTGGCGGTAGCCGTCGCCGCGGCGGTGACCGGCACAGCCGCCCCCGCTGCCGCCGCGGCACCGCGTCCCGCCGACACCGGCGATCCGGGCCGGGCGCAGGACCGCCCGATCGACTACCACGCCTGGACCACGCACCGCGACTGGCGCTGCGGGACCGCGCAGGGCGCCCGGCCCGTCGCCGGCCGCCGGCCCGGCGTCGTGATCGGCGCCCCCGCCGGCCGTACCGACTACACCGACCCGCACACCGGCACCACCGCCGCCTGGGAGTACGCCACCTGGACCTCCCCGGTGCACCGGCTCACCGTGCCCGCGACCGAGGTCGTCGCCTCCTGGAACGCGCACACCCCCGACGGCACCTGGCTCCAGGTCGAGCTGCTCGGCACGTACTCCGACGGCACGGACACGCCCTGGTACGTGATGGGCCGCTGGGCGGCCGGCGACCAGGACATCCGGCGGACCTCGGTGGACGACCAGACCGACGGCAGGAGCACCATCTGGACCGACACCTTCGCCATCGACGACGCGAGCACCGGGCTGCGCCTGACGTCGTACCGGCTGCGCCTCACCCTGTACCGCCGGCCCGGCACGCATCTCACGCCGACCGTCTGGCGGCTGGGCGCGATGGGCTCCGACATCCCCGACCGTTTCACCGTCCCGGCCTCCACCCCCGGCCTCGCCCAGGAATTGGCCGTCCCGCGCTACTCGCAGGAGATCCACAAGGGTCAGTACCCCGAGTACGACAGCGGCGGCGAGGCGTGGTGCAGCCCGACCTCCTCACAGATGATCATCGAGTACTGGGGCGGCAGGCTCACCCGCGAGCAGCTGTCCTGGGTCGACCCGGCCTACGCCGACCCGCAGGTCGACCACGCGGCCCGCTTCACCTACGACTACCAGTACGAGGGCTGCGGCAACTGGCCCTTCAACGCGGCCTACGCCGCCACCTTCGAGGGCCTCCAGGCCGTGGTCACCCGGCTCGCCTCCCTCACCGACCTGGAGACGCTGATCGCGTCCGGGATCCCGGCCATAACGTCCCAGTCCTTCCGCAAGGACGAACTGACCGGTGCGGGGTACGGCACCTCCGGGCACCTGATGACCGTGATCGGCTTCACGGCGGACGGCGACGTGATCGCGAACGATCCGGCCTCGCCGGGCGACGAGGCGGTGCGACGGGTGTATCTGCGCCGGGAGTTCGAGAACATCTGGCTGCGGACCAAGCGGTACAACGCCTCAGGGAAGGTCGTCTCCGGCACCGGAGGGGTCTGCTACCTCTACTTCCCGGCCCACCCGAGCCCGCGCCAGCGCAAGGCGCTCGCCGCGGTGGGCGTGCACTGACCCGGCCCGGGGCGTGTGAGCAAGCTCATCGCCCCGAACGTCGTCGCGGATGGCAAGGTGGACGGATGTGACGGGGGGATTCGACCATGTACGTCCGACCTTTGCGAGTAACACCATGACCGCACACCCGGCCACCGCCACCCGCGTCCGCACGGGCGGTCCCCAGGAGGACGGCCCGGAGATCGTCGAGCACGTCATGGGCTGGGTCCTCGTCGCGGTGTTCGCGATGCTCGTGACCCAGCTCGGCCTGCTCTGAGCCCACGCCCCACGGGCCCTCCGGCGAATCCAGCTCTCCGGCGGATCCGGTTCTCCGGCCGATCCGGCCCCATGTCGATCCGGCACGACCCCGGCCGATCCCGCAGGGCCCTCCGGCACTCTCTGACCGACCGCCCGGACGGTTCGGTACCGACCGCCTCCGGGCGCGGCATGTTCTGACATACTGCGGATGTCCCGCCGCGCCTAGACAGGGTCGATCGTGAACTTGCCGCAGCAGCGTGCCGCCACCCAGGTGCGCCGCACCGAGCGCTCCACGGCGCGTCGCGCCGAACTCATCGCCATCGGGCGGAAGTTGTTCGCCGACACGTCTTACGACGCGCTGTCCATGGACGACATCGCCCGCCACGCCCGGGTCGCCAAGGGTCTGATCTACTACTACTTCCGGTCCAAGCGCGGCTACTACCTGGCGATCATCCAGGACTCCGTCGCCGAGCTGGTCACCTCCGCCGCCGGCGGCCTCCGGCTGCCCGCCGTGGACCGCGTGCACCGCACCATCGACGGCTACCTGCGCTACGCCGAGAACCACCAGGCCGCCTACCGCACCATCGTCAGCGGCGGTGTCGGTTTCGACACGGAGGTGCACGCGATCCGCGACGGCGTGCGCGAGGCGATCATCGCCACGATCGCCGAGGGTGCCTACGGCCGGGCCGACATCGCCCCGGCGGCCCGGATGGGCCTGCTCGCCTGGGTGTGCAGCGTGGAGGGCGCCACCCTGGCCTGGACAGACCGCCCCGAACTGGCCCGCGACACCATGCGCGAGCTGCTGGTGAAGACGCTCGGCGGAGCCCTGCGCGCCATCGAGGAGCTGGACCCCGCCTACCCGGCCCCGCCGCCCGCCCGCCGGGACGGCTGAGAGCGGACGAGCGGAGACCCGGCGGCCTCCGCTCGCGGTCGAGTGCCCCGGCGCTAGTTGATCGCCTTGATCAGCTCACCGTTCGCGGTGTCGCCGCTCAGCTCCCAGAAGAAGGTGCCGCCGAGCGCCTGCCGGTTCTTGTACGCCATCTTCGTGGCGATGGTCGCCGGGGTGTCGTAACTCCACCAGTTGTTCCCGCACTTGGCGTAGGCCGTGCCGCCCACCGTGCCGGTCGCCGGGCACTTGGTCTTGAGCACCTTGTAGTCGTCGATGCCCTGCTCGTACGTGCCGGCCGCGGGGCCCGTGGCCGTGCCGCCGGGGGCCGCCTGGGTGACCCCGGTCCAGCCGCGGCCGTAGAAGCCGATGCCGAGCAGCAGCTTCGAGGCCGGGATGCCGAGACCCTTGAGCTTGGCGACGGTCGCCGAGGTGTGGTAGTCCGCCTTCGGGATGCCCGGGTAGGAGTTCAGCGGGGAGTGCGGGGCGGTCGGGCCGGCCGCGTCCCAGGCGCCGAAGTAGTCGTACGTCATCGGGTTGTACCAGTCGACGTACCGGGCGGCGCCGGCGTAGTCCGCCGCGTCGATCTTGCCGCCGCTCGTGGCGTCCGCGGTGATCGCCGCGGTCACCAGGCTCCCGGAGAACTTCGACCGCAGGGCCGCCATCAGGTTGCTGAACGCCTCCCGCCCGCTGGTGTCGCAGCTGTTGCCGCAGGCGTTCGGGTACTCCCAGTCGATGTCGATGCCGTCGAAGACGCCCGCCCACTTGGAGTTCTTCACCAGGTCGTAGCAGGACTGGGCGAACGCGGCGGGATTCCTCGCGGCCTCGCCGAAGCCGCCGGACCAGGTCCAGCCGCCGAAGGACCACAGGATCTTCAGACCCGGGTGCTTCTTCTTCAGCTTCAGCAACTGGTTGAAGTTGCCGCGCAGCGGCTGGTCCCACGTGTCGGCGACGCCGTCGACGGACTCGGCCGCCGTGTAGGCCCGGTCGGTGGCCGCGTAGGAGTCGCCCATCGCGCACTTGCCGCCGGTGACGTTGCCGAAGGCGTAGTTGATGTGGGTGAGCCGCGCCGCGGAGCCCGAGGTCTCGATGTTCTTGACGTAGTACTTGCGGTCGTAGGTGCCCCATTCGGTGAAGTAGCCGACGACCTTGGAGCCGGCCTTCACCTGCGGGGCGCTCGGTGCCGCCGCGGTCGCCGTGCCCGTGCCGGCGAGCAGGCCGGCTCCGAGGGCGGCGGTACACGCGGCCGAGACGAGCGCCCGGACGAGGGAGCGCTGGGGAGTGTGCATCGGGTGTCTCCTCGTGGGGGGAGGGGAACGCGCGCCGATTGGCATGAACGCGGTAAAGCGTTGGTCATGCACAGTAGGAGGACTAGACCATTAGGTCAATGGTTCGGACCAATATCCGCCCTGGTGGGTGCCCGGACTGGATTCCTGAAGTGAGCGGTCGTTAACTGGTGACGGGAGGTCGCCGATCGGGCATACTCACAGCGCATGCCGCTGGTCAGCAGCTTCCGAGACCCGGGAGCGGGCGCCGTCGGCACAGCGATCAGGCGGAGCCGCCCCCACCACGGGCCGTACCGCCGGTATCCGAACAGGGAGGAGCCCGACGCCATGTCCGACCGCGACCCGCAGCCGGTGGAGCGTCAACTGCCGACGGAAGAGGCGAGGGATCTGCTCGCCCTCGTCCGGGAGATCGCCCAGCGCGAGATCGCGCCGAGGGCCGCGGAGGAGGAGGACGCGGGACGCTTCCCGCGCGAGATCTTCACCCTGCTGTCCGAATCAGGCCTGCTGGGCCTGCCGTACGCCGCCGAGTACGGCGGCGGCGACCAGCCCTACGAGGTCTACCTCCAGGTCCTGGAGGAGCTGGCCGCGGCCCGGCTCACCGTCGGCCTCGGCGTCAGCGTCCACACGCTCGCGTCCTACTCGCTCGCCACCTACGGCGCCAAGCAGCAGCAGGTCGAGCACCTGCCCGCCATGCTGGGCGGCGGCCTGCTCGGCGCGTACTGCCTGTCCGAGCCGTCCTCCGGCTCCGACGCGGCCTCCCTGCGCACCAAGGCCGTCCGGGACGGTGACGAGTGGGTCATCGACGGCACCAAGGCCTGGATCACCCACGGCGGCATCGCCGACTTCTACACCGTGATGGCCCGCACCGGCGAGGACGGCCCGCGCGGCATCACCGCCTTCCTGGTGCCCGGCGACGCACCCGGCCTCAGCGGTGCGGCGCCCGAGAAGAAGATGGGCATGAAGGGCTCGCCCACCGCGCAGGTGCACTTCGACGGCGTCCGCGTCCCGGACGACCGGCGTATCGGCGAGGAGGGCCAGGGCTTCTCCATCGCCCTGTCGGCGCTCGACTCCGGCCGGCTCGGCATCGCGGCCTGCGCCATCGGCGTCGCCCAGGCCGCCCTGGACGAGGCGGTCCGCTACGCCACCGAGCGCCGCCAGTTCGGCCGGCCCATCGCCGACTTCCAGGGTCTGCGCTTCATGCTCGCCGACATGGCCACCCAGATAGAGGCGGGCCGCGCGCTGTACCTGGCCGCGGCCCGGCTGCGGGACGCGGGCAGGCCGTTCGCCAAGCAGGCCGCCATGGCCAAGCTGCACTGCACCGACGCGGCCATGAAGGTCACCACGGACGCGGTGCAGATACTGGGCGGCTACGGCTACACCGCCGACTTCCCGGCCGAGCGCTACATGCGCGAGGCCAAGGTGCTGCAGATCGTCGAGGGCACCAACCAGATCCAGCGCATGGTCATCGCCCGTCACGTGGCGGGGCCAGAAGGTCGCTGAACTGGCCCGTCAGGACCGTCGGGGCCGCCAGCCTGATCCACTCCGGGTCGTGGCGGCCCGGCAGGGTGCGGCCCCGGTCGGCCCAGGCCCGCATCAGATCGCGGTAGATCGGCGGGTCCTGCGGCGCGGGCGGCGGAACCGATTCTGCCGGGCGAGGGACGAAGATTCGGCGCTGACGCCCGGTCGCCGGGTACGTGGGGGTCATACCCGGGCAACGCGGCGACGGCCGGACAGGTCACCCTCCGGCGGAATCGTGCGTCAGTCCATACCCGTCCGGTCCACTCTCTGGCCACCTCCGGTCGGCTGACGTACCGTCAGCTGACCATCGACCAGGGGGTGTGCGCGTGGCCGACGACCGTCCCGTACCGCTTGACGAGTACCCCGTGCACCAGGTGCCGCTCTCCATGAAGCACGTGGCGACCGGCGACCGGAACGCCTACGACCGCTGCATCTTCCACGTCCTCGACCACGAGGGCCGCGCACTGCTCATCCTCGGCCTCGGCGTCTACCCCAACCTCGGCGTGATCGACGCCTACGCCACCCTCCGCACCGGGGACACCCTGCACGCCGTACGCGCCTCGGACGCCCTCGGCGAGGACCGGATGCGGCTCGCCGTCGGTCCCCTGCGCATCGAGGTCCCCCGCCCGCTCGAACGGCTGCGCCTGATCTGCGAGGACGAGCAGCTGTCCTACGACCTCACCTGGACCGCCGCCTTCCCCGCCCTCTGGGAGCCGCACCACCTCCAGCGCCGGGGCGACCGGCTCACCCTGGAGGGCCGCCGCTTCGTCCAGGCCGGCACGGCGGAAGGCGTGATCCGGGCCGCGGGAACCGAGTTCCGGGTCACCGCCGACGACTGGACCGGCACCCGGGACCGCAGCTGGGGCGTGCGGCCGATACCCGGCGAGGACGGAGGCCGGCTCGCCGCGGAGCATCCCGCCGAGGGCTTCCACTGGATCTGGTGCCCGGTCCGCTTCGACGACCGTTTCCTGATGGTCGTCACCCAGGAGGACGCCGACGGCCACCGCTGCCTGAACGACGCGACCCTCGTGCGGCCCGGCCACCGGGACCGCCAACTGGGCTGGCCGCAGACCGAGATCGGCTACCGCTCCGGCACCCGTCACCCGGAACGGGCGGTCGTCCACCTCGGCGACGCCCGGGCGCCGCTGAAGCTGGACGTCGAGATCCTCGCCTCGTCGCCGCTCGCCCTCGGCGCGGGCTACCCGCCGGCGGACGACTGGCAGCACGGCGCCTGGCGGGGCCCCGGCTGGACCGACCGCCGCACCTACGACATGACCCTGCCCCACCCCCTGGCCGGCTACGGCGTCACCGACCACTCCGCCCGGTTCCGGCTCGACGGGCGGACGGGATACGGCGTCTTCGAGCACGGCTCGTTCGGCCGGCACGATCCGAGCGGCTTCACCGGCTTCGACTCGGTCGCGCCCTGAGGGAGGACGAGATGGCCACCGCTCCGCGCCCCCGCACCAGCACCCGGGACCCCGGGGAACTGACCCGGCGCCTCACCGCCTGGCTCGGCACCCGGCTGCCCGGCGCCGAGGCGGCCGGCGTCACCGTACCGGCCTCCAACGGCATGTCCAGCGAGACCCTGCTGTTCGACCTCGACCACCCCCGGCCGCCCGTCCCCTCCTGCGCGTTGCGGCTGGCCGCGGACCCCGCCGCGTACACCGTCTTCCCGGAGTACGACCTGGCCCGCCAGTACCGCACCCTGAAGCTCGTCGCCGAGCGCACCGACGTGCCCGTGCCCCGCGTGCTGTGGCTGGAGGAGGACCCGGCCCCGCTCGGGGCGCCGTTCTTCGTCATGGAACGGGTCGCCGGCCGTGTGCCGCCGGACGTCATGCCCTACACCTACGAGGGCAGTTGGCTGCACGCTGCGAGCGAGGCCGAACGCGAACACCTGGAGGCGGCCACGGTCGGCCTGCTGGCCCGGCTGCACGACCGGATCCCGGCGGCCGAGGCCGGGTTCCTCGCCCTGCCGGGCCCAGGCGACGCACTGCGCCGGCACGTGACGGCCCAGCGCGCCTACTACGCCTGGGTGACCGACGGTCTCGCCCGCTCGCCCCTCATCGAGGCCGCGTTCGACCGGCTGGAGCAGCTGTGGCCCCGCGAACCCGGCGAACCCGTCCTCACCTGGGGGGACGCGCGCATCGGCAACGTCGTCTACGACGGCTTCGACCCCGTCGCCGTACTGGACTGGGAGATGGCGGCGCTCGCCCCGCGCGAGGTGGACCTCGGCTGGACGATCTACCTGCACCGGTTCTTCCAGGACCTCACGACCGGCTCCGGACAGCGGGGGCTGCCCGGTCTCCTGCGCCGCGACCGG
This sequence comes from Streptomyces musisoli, assembly GCF_016741855.1. Classification (GTDB taxonomy): domain Bacteria; phylum Actinomycetota; class Actinomycetes; order Streptomycetales; family Streptomycetaceae; genus Streptomyces; species Streptomyces musisoli. The sequence continues at coordinate 98,341 of NZ_JAERRH010000018.1, forward strand.
GTCGAGGCCCGCTATGCGCGGCTGACCGGCCACACCCCGCGCGACATGGACTTCTACACCCTGTACGCCGCCCTGAGGCACGCGATCGTCATGCTGCGCATCGCCTACCGGCAGGTGCACTTCGGGGAGGCCGCCGTCCCGGCGGACCCGGACACGCTGATCCTGCACCACGGCAGTCTGCGCGCCATGGTGCAGGGCACGTACTGGCAGGGGTGAGGCGGCTCAGGCGGCCTGGCGGCGCATCGCCGGCACGCGCATCGGGCGCGAGCCCGGGCCGCCGACGTGCGAGAAGGGCTGCGTCCGCCAGTCCAGGCCCTGGGGGAGCGTCAGCAGCAGGGCCATGTCCTGCTCCTGCGGCTCGAAGGACTCGTCCGCGGGGCGGGCCCCGGCCGCCGAACGGCCCGTACCCGCGCACACCGTGAGCCCGAACGGGTTCCACGGCGAGGCGCACAGCGCGTGCTCCGGCAGGAACTCCTCGTCCGCCAGCAGCGCGATCGGCTGCGCGCAGTCCGGGCAGATCACCCGGTACATCTCGAAGGTGTCATAGGCGTCCAGCTCGTCCTCGAAGGCGTCGGCTCCGACACCCTCCGGCTCGGGCTCGGCGACCTGCTGCTGCCGTGCGGACGCGGATCGACCAGGGCGATGGGTACTCTGCATGGTTTTCTCCCCCTAAGGCTGGGCCGAGAAGGCGCTGCGGCCTCGACCACAGCAAGCACTTCCCGTCCGCTCTCGGCGGTAATCACGAAGACATCACGGAGCCCGCTCGTGCCGTGTGGTGTTCGTCACATGCCGCTCGGAGGTGCCCGTCCCGGCGATTTTTCTGCCGAACGGGGAATGACCTGCGTCTCTCCGGTATCCGATGAGATCAAGAGCCCTGTAGGTTCTGTCGGCATGGAGGAGCTGGACCGACAGATCGTGCAGCTGCTCGTCAAGGACGGGCGGATGAGCTACACAGACCTGGGCAAGGCCACGGGCCTGTCCACGTCGGCCGTGCACCAGCGGGTGCGCCGGCTGGAGCAGCGTGGCGTCATCCGCGGCTATGCCGCGGTGGTCGACCCGGAGGCCATCGGGCTGCCCATGACCGCGTTCATCTCGGTGAAACCGTTCGACCCCAGCGCCCCCGACGACATCGCGGACCGCCTCGCCGGCGTCCCCGAGATCGAGGCCTGCCACAGCGTGGCCGGCGACGAGAACTACATCCTCAAGGTGCGCGTGTCCACCCCGCACGAACTGGAGGAACTGCTGGCCCGGCTGCGCTCGCTGGCCGGCGTCTCCACCCGCACCACGGTGGTCCTGTCCACCCCGTACGAGGCGCGTCCCCCGAAGATCTGAACCGGCCGCCCCGGTGCCCGGCGTGCCCCGCGCACGCGAGAGACTGTGCCCCATGAGTGAGCAGTCCGCCGAGCCCGAGACCGTCCTCCTGCGCCGCGGGGAGGTGCACAGCCCGGCCGACCCCTTCGCCACCGCGATGGTGGTGGAGCGCGGCCAGGTCGCCTGGGTCGGCTCCGAGGGCGCCGCCGACGCCTTCGCCGACGGCGTGGACGAGGTCGTCGACCTGGACGGCGCCCTGGTCACCCCGGCCTTCACCGACGCCCATGTGCACACCACCGCCACGGGCCTCGCCCTGACCGGCCTCGACCTGTCCGGGACCCCTTCTCTGGAGGCGGCCCTCGCGCGGATCCGCGAGTTCGCCGCCGCCCGCCCCGGCGACCGGGTCCTGCTGGGCCACGGCTGGGACGCCGCCCGCTGGCCCGGCGGCCGCCCGCCGACCCGCGAGGAGCTCGACGAGGCCACCGGCGGACGCCCCCTGTACCTGTCCCGCATCGACGTGCACTCGGCGGTCGTCACCACCGCCCTGCTGGACCTGGTCCCCGGTGACGTTGCCCGCGAGGACGCCCCGCTCACCCGGGACGCCCACCACGCCGTCCGCGAGGCCGCCCTCGCCGCCGTCACCCCCGCCCAGCGCGCCGAGGCCCAGCGCACCGCCCTGGCCCACGCCGCCTCCCTCGGCATCGGCACCGTGCACGAGTGCGGCGGCCCGCAGATCTCCTCCGAGGACGACTTCACCGCCCTGCTGCGGCTGGCCGCCGAGGAGCCGGGGCCGCGCGTGGTCGGCTACTGGGCCGAGCAGGACACCGCCAAGGCGCGCGAACTGGGCGCGGTCGGTGCCGCGGGCGACCTCTTCGCCGACGGCGCCCTCGGTTCGCACACCGCCTGCCTGCACGAGCCGTACGCCGACGCCGGCCACACCGGCACCGCCTACCTGGACGCCGACGCCGTCGCCGGCCATGTGGTGGCCTGCACCGAGGCGGGTCTTCAGGCCGGCTTCCACGCCATCGGCGACGCGGCCGTGTCCGCTGTGGTCGAGGGCGTGCACACCGCCGCCGAGAAGCTGGGCCTCGCCCGGATCCGCGCCGCCCGGCACCGCGTCGAGCACGCCGAGATGCTCACTCCCGAGACCGTGGCCGGCTTCGCCGAGCTGGGCCTGATCGCCTCGGTCCAGCCCGCCTTCGACGCGCTGTGGGGCGGCGAGGAGGGCATGTACGCCCGTCGGCTGGGCGCGGAGCGGGCCCGCGCCCTCAACCCGTTCGCCGCGCTGCTCCGCGCCGGCGTACCGCTGGCGTTCGGCTCCGACAGCCCGGTCACCCCGCTCGACCCGTGGGGCACGGTCCGTGCCGCCGCCTTCCACCACACGCCCGAGCACCGGATCTCGGTCCGCGCCGGGTTCACCGCGCACACCCGCGGCGGCTGGCGGGCCGTCGGCCGGGACGACGCGGGTGTCCTGGTCCCCGGCGCGCCCGCCGACTACGCCGTCTGGCGGACGGACGAGCTGATCGTGCAGGCTCCCGACGACCGGGTGGCCCGCTGGTCCACCGACCCGCGCTCGGGCACCCCCGGCCTGCCCGATCTCTCCCCGGGCCGTGACCTGCCGGTCTGCCTGCGGACCGTGGTGGGCGGACGGACGGTGTTCGTACGGCCGGGCGAGTGATCTCCCCGGGTGGCGCGGCGGCGGGCCCCCGCCGCGGTCCCGCCGCCCGACCTGCGCATCCTCTCCACGGGCCCCGCCACCGGTGTGGTCGGGCCAGGTGGGGCGGCTGTTGACAGTCGGCCGCCAGGGGCCGGTAGGTTCGTCCGAGTCCACCACCGGACGCCCGACCGGGGAGCGTTCAGACGGCTCGTCGCAGCGCCGCTGGGTCAGGGACGGTGTGCCGCACCGGGGCACCGCCACTGGGAGCCAGGCTCAGCGCCCGCGCCGACGAGGGAACGTTCCAGCTGGTCGGCCAGGTGTGACCCGGGTGGGGCCCGGGCGCTCAGTAGACAACGGCTTTCGGTCGATCCGCAGCCAGCGGGTCCCAGGTCGGCCCGAAGGGCGCCGGGCCCCCATCCGCCGAGGTACGAAAGTCACGGTGTTCGAAGGTACCGGGAGAGCGGTGGGGGCCAGCCGAAAACCGCATTCTTACCCCGCTCTCGTGGAATCGACACCACCATACGTAGGCGATGTCATGTCATCCCAGGCCGTGGCCACTATGGTGGACCCCTGAGTAACAACATGAAGGGGCAGCAGTGAACGACGGCGACGGGACCCTCGCGGCCAAGGCCCACGGGAGGCAGTTCGGCCCGCTCGGCACGGCCTTGGTGATCATTCCGACCTACAACGAGGCGGAGAACATCAAGAGCATCGTCGGCCGGGTGCGCAAAGCCGTCCCCGAGGCGCATGTACTGATCGCGGACGACAACAGCCCCGACGGCACCGGCAAGCTGGCCGACGAGCTGGCCGCCGAGGACGACCACGTCCAGGTGCTGCACCGCAAGGGCAAGGAGGGCCTCGGCGCCGCCTACCTCGCGGGCTTCCGCTGGGGCCTGGAGCGGGACTACGGCGTGCTGATCGAGATGGACGCCGACGGCTCCCACCAGCCCGAGGAACTGCCCCGGCTGCTCACCGCCCTCAAGGGGGCCGACCTGGTCCTCGGCTCCCGCTGGGTGCCCGGCGGCCGCGTGGTGAACTGGCCGAAGTCCCGGGAGTTCCTCTCGCGGGGCGGCTCCACCTACTCGCGGCTCATGCTCGACGTGCCGATCCGGGACGTGACGGGCGGCTTCCGGGCCTTCCGCGCCGAGACCCTGGAGGGCCTCGGCCTCGGCGAGGTCGCCTCGCAGGGCTACTGCTTCCAGGTCGACCTGGCCCGCCGCGCGGTGAAGGCCGGCTACCACGTCGTCGAGGTCCCCATCACCTTCGTCGAGCGCGAGCTGGGCGACTCCAAGATGAGCCGGGACATCGTGGTCGAGGCGCTGTGGCGGGTCACCGCCTGGGGCGTCGGGGACCGCATCGGCAAGCTCACCGGCAAGGACAAGGACAAGGACAAGCACGCCTAGGGTCCTTCGTCCGGGTCAGGCCGGGTCAGGCCGGGTCAGGGAGCGGGATCTGGTGGGGGGCACCTCCCGCTCTGGTGAAGCCGACAGAGGGGGAGCGGTGCCGGGCCCCGCGAGCCCGGCACGATCCGGACGAGAGGCCCTGGCGCACGGTGCCCGGCGCGGGCCGGTCATCCCTTATCCCGCGCTGAGCCGCGCCCAGGCACACTGGGAGCATGACGACTGGCGCTCCGACCTCTCCGTACACCGCCCGCCGCCGGCCCTCCAGGCTGCGCAGGTACCTGCCGCTGGGCATCGCCGCGTGGCTGGTGCTGGAGATCTGGCTGCTGACCCTGGTCGCGGGCGCGGCGGGCGGCCTCACGGTGTTCCTGCTGCTCGTGGCGGGCCTCGTGGCCGGCTCCGTGGTGATCAAGCGGGCAGGCCGCCGCGCCTTCCGGAGCCCGAACGAGGCGCTCCGGCAGGGCGGCTCGCCGGAGCGCGGCGGCGGCAACGGCCTGATGATGCTCGCCGGCCTGCTGCTGATGATCCCCGGTATCGTCTCGGACGCGGCCGGTCTGCTCCTGCTGCTCCCGCCGGTGCAGAAGGCGGTGAGCCGCTTCGGGGAGAACGCCCTGGACAGGAGCCTGCGCAAGGCCGCCCCGGGCAGCCTGGGCAATGTGTTCCAGCAGGCCCGCATGCACCGGCCCGACGGCAAGGTGGTGCAGGGCGAGGTCATCCGGGAGGACCGCTCCGAACCGGGGGAGCAGTGGCCCCCGCTCACCCGCTGAGCCCTCGGCCCGTAGCGTCCGGGCGGCGGAAGACCGAGCCGGTCAACCGGTGTCCGGACAGGCCGTCCGGGCTGGCCTGAGGTGCAGCCCCCGTCCGCACGAGCGGTCGGGCGACGAGCCGTCGGGCGACGAGCCGAGCCGTGCGGGCAAACCCCCCGGAGCCGTGCGAACAGACCCCCGAGGCCCGTGCGGGCAGGTCTTCGCGGGCAGCGGGCAGGTCTCCACGGGCAGCACGAAACCGCGGGCGCCGTACTTCTGTGTACGGCGCCCGCGGTTACTTGTGCTGTCGTGCGCGTTACGCGCTCTTGCGGCTGTCCCTGGGGTGGACCGCGATGTTCATCGCCCCCGAGCGCAGCACCGCCAGACGCTCCTCGAGGACCTCTTCGAGTTCCTCGCGGGTGCGTCGCTCCATCAGCATGTCCCAATGGGTACGCGCGGGCTTGGCCTTCTTCTCCTCAGGGCCGTCGCCGTCCACCAGAAGTGCCTGGGCCCCGCAGACCTTGCACTCCCACTCCGGCGGGATCTCCGCCTCGACCGAGAAGGGCATCTCGAAGCGGTGCCCCTTCTCACATGCGTACTCCACGGCCTGGCGCGGGGCCAGGTCGATACCGCGGTCCGTCTCGTAGCTGGTCACCACGAGGCGCGTACCGCGAAGAGCTCGCTCACTCATGAATCGTGCCTCCCGGGCTTGTCGCCCACAGGACAGGTGTCGCTGTCGTCGTCATCCGGTCAACGTCCGGTCGGCGGTAAAGATTCCCGTTCCGAGTCCCGTTCCGGGTCATGCGTCGCCGTCGTAGCCGCCCCTTGTTCTACCCACAGGCGCCCGGTTTGTCACATCTGCTAGCAGATGTCACCCAGCGTTTCGGCATCTTTGACGCGCAGTAACGGTCCGCCTGGCAGGCCAAACGCGTACACTACCGCCCTTTCGCGCCGAGTGCTAAATCGACGCTAGATCTTTTCCGGAACCGTGTTGCCCGCCTCGCCGATCGCCCGCCGCACCGGGACCCGTGCGAGCAGGGCGAAGCCGAGGACGAAGAAGGCCACCAGCGAGACGATCGCGGACCGGTAGCTCCCGGTCAGCTGGTAGGTCACGCCGAACAGCAGCGGGCCGAGCCAGCTCATCCCGCGGTCGCTCATCTCGTACGCGGAGAAGTACTCGGCCTCCTTCCCCGGCGGCACCAGGTGCGAGAACAGCGACCGGGACAGCGCCTGGCTGCCGCCGAGCACCAGGCCGATCCCGGAGGCCAGCACGAAGAAGAACACCGGCGCCCCGGCCGGCAGGAAGTAGCCCGCCGCCAGCGTGACCGTCCATGCCACCAGCGAGCCGAGGATCGTCCGCTGCGCGCCGTACGTCCGCGCCAGCCGGCCCATCGCCAGCGCGCCCGCCACGGCCAGCACCTGTACCAGCAGCACGGCCACGATGAGCGTCGACTGCCCGAGCCCCAGCTCCTCGGAGCCGTACACCGACGCCTGGGAGATCACGGTCTGGATGCCGTCGTTGTAGACGAGGTAGGCCAGCAGGAACGCCAGCGTCAGCGGATACCGGCGCATGTCCCGGACCGTCGCCGCGAGCTGCCGCAGCCCCGGCGCCGTGGCCTGCTCCACGCGCGCGTGCCGGTCGCGCAGCCTGCGCAGCGGTACGAGCGTGAAGGCACCCCACCACAGGCCGGCCGTGGCCAGGCACACGCGCACCGCGGCGGTCTCGGAGAGGCCGAAGGAGTCGTGCGCCGAGTAGAGCACCAGATCGGCGACGAGGACCAGGGCCCCCGCCGCGTAGCCGAGGGCCCAGCCCCGGGAGGAGACCGCGTCGCGCTCCTCGGGCGGAGCGATCTGCGGCAGGTAGGAGTTGTAGAGCATCATCCCGACGGACTGCGCCGCGTTGGCCACGATCAGCAGCACCCCGCCGAGCAGGTACCGGTCGCCGTCCAGGAAGAACATCCCGGTCGTGGCCGCCGCACCGGTGTACGCCGCCGCGGCGAGCAGCGGCTTCTTGCGGCCCGTGCGGTCGGCCGCGCCGCCCACCAGCGGCATCAGGACGACCGCGAGGACCACCGACAGGGACACCGAGTAGGCGAAGAACGAGCCCGCGCGGACCGGGAGGCCCAGCGGGTGCACATAGCCGTCGCCGTCCGCGGCCCGCTCGGCGACCGAGGTGAGGTAGGGGCCGAGGAACACGGTGAGGACGGTCGTCGAATAGACCGAGCAGGCCCAGTCGTAGACGTACCAGCCCCGCTGCTCGCGTCTGCGTCCGGCGGTCTCGTCCGCCGCCCGTGCCCGCACGGTGTCGGTGCCCACCCGTGCCCTCGCTTCCCCGCTGTCCTGCGAAGGCTCGGGCCGAGGCACCCGGGCGGTCAGACCCAGACGCCGCGCTCTTCCATGACCTTGCGCAACGTGTCGATGTGGTCGGTCATGATGCCATCAACCCCCAGGTCCAGGAGCCGGTGCATCCGCTCCGGTTCGTTGACGGTCCACACGTGCACCTGGAGCCCGCGCGCGTGGGCGGCGCGGACGAAGCGGTGGTCGACCACGGGGACACCCGACTGCGCCTCGGGCACCTGCGCGGCCACTGCCGACCGGCGCACCGCGGCCGGCAGGCCCCAGGAGCGCAGCCGCAGGTTCAGCACCCCGCGCGTGCCGAAGGAAGTGGCCAGCCGGGGCCCGGCCAGCCGCTGCGCCCGCAGCACCCGCGCCTCGGAGAAGGAGCCCACACAGACCCGGTCCCAGGCGTTGGTGCGCTCGATCAGCTCCAGCAGGGGCCGCAGCGCCGGCTCCGCCTTGACGTCGACGTTCCAGCGCACCTCGGGGAAGGTGTCCAGCAGCTCCTCGAACAGCGGCACCGGTTCCAGGCCGCCCACGCGCGCGTGCCGTACGTCCGCCCACGGCAGATCGGCGATCCGGCCCGCGCCGTCGGTGACCCGGTCCAGGGTCGCGTCGTGGAAGGCGACCAGCCGGCCGTCGGCCGTGGCGTGCACGTCCGTCTCGATGTACCGGTAGCCCATCTCCACCGCACGCCGGAACTGCGCCACGGTGTTCTCCAGGCCGTCGGCCGCCCCGCCCCGGTGGGCGAAGGCGATCGGCCCGGGGTGGTCCAGGTAGGGGTGGCGCAGGGGCGGTGTCGTGAGGGTCACGGACGCAGTATGACCCCCTCGGGTGTCGCGGCGGCAACGACCGTGCTGCCCGTCGGTGCCGGCGGGACGGCGAACCACCGCAGGAACGCCTGTGCCAGCGGGCCGATGGACACGGCATACAGCACGGTGCCCACCCCGACGGTGCCGCCCAGGACGAATCCGGTGACCACCACCGCCACCTCGATCACCGTCCGTATCAGCCGGATCGACCGGCCGGTGCGCCGGTGCAGCCCCGTCATCAGGCCGTCGCGCGGACCCGGGCCGAAGCGGGCCGCGATGTACAGACCGGTCGCCATGCCGTTCAGCACGATCCCCACGACCAGGAGCGGGACCCGCACGGCGAGGGAGCGCGGCTCCGGCAGGAGCGCGAGCGAGCCGTCCATGGCGAGACCGATGACGAAGACGTTGGAGACCGTGCCGAGCCCGGGCCGCTGGCGCAGCGGGATCCACAGGAGCAGCACCGCCGCGCCCACGATGATCAACACGACCCCGATGCTCATCCCGGTCAGCTCCGCGAGGCCCTGGTGCAGCACGTTCCACGGCTCCAGCCCCAGCCCCGCCGCCACGAGCAGCGCGGAACTCACGCCGTACAGAGTGAGTCCGGCGTACAGCTGGATCAGCCGTCGTCCGAGACGGCGGCCGGAAGCGGACGCGCTGGGAGCGGACACGAGATACCCCCCTGGGTGGTGGCAGTGGCCTGATGCATGACACTCTGTGGCTTGGGATGGATCGCCATCCATGGCCAATTCGGGGAAGGTGGACTGATCGTCATGGCGCAGTGGACCTCGGCAGTGGGGGCCGCGCAACTCGCCCGGCTCCTCACCTCCCAGCAGGACCGCCCGGCCGGCCCCGGCACCCGCCGTCCCCCGGCCTATCGCGCCCTCGCCGACGGCATCCGGCTGCTCGTGCTGGAGGGCCGGGTCCCGGTGGCCGCGCGGCTGCCCGCGGAGCGCGAACTGGCCCTGGCCCTCTCCGTCAGCCGCACCACGGTCGCGGCGGCCTACGAGGCGCTGCGCGGCGAGGGCTTCCTGGAGTCCCGGCGCGGAGCGGGCAGCTGGACCGCCGTGCCGGCCGGCAACCCGATCCCGGCCCGCGGCCTGGAACCGCTCCCGCCGGAGGCCCTCGGCTCGGTGATCGACCTCGGCTGCGCCTCGCTCCCGGCGCCCGAGCCGTGGCTGACCCGGGCCGTGCAGGGCGCCCTGGAGGAACTGCCGCCGTACGCCCACACGCACGGCGACTACCCGGCCGGGCTGCCCGCCCTGCGCTCGATGATCGCCGAGCGCTACACCGCGCGCGGGATCCCCACCATGCCCGAGCAGATCATGGTGACGACCGGCGCGATGGGGGCCATCGACGCGATCTGCCACCTCTTCGCGGGCCGGGGCGAGCGGATCGCCGTGGAGTCGCCGTCCTACGCCAACATCCTCCAGCTGATGCGTGAGGCGGGCGCCCGGCTCGTCCCGGTCGCGATGGCCGAGGGGCTGTCCGGCTGGGACATGGACCGCTGGCGCCAGGTCCTGCGCGAGGCCGCGCCGCGCATTGCCTACGTCGTCGCCGACTTCCACAACCCCACCGGCGCGCTCGCCGACGAGGACCAGCGGCGCCGGCTGGTGGACGCGGCCCGCTCGGCCGGCACGGTCCTCGTCGCCGACGAGACGATGTCCGAACTCTGGCTCGACGAGGACTTCCGGGACGGCGGCATGCCCCGCCCGGTGTGCGGCTTCGACCCGGCCGGCTCCACGGTGATCACGGTCGGCTCGGCCAGCAAGGCGTTCTGGGCGGGGATGCGCATCGGCTGGGTGCGCGCGGCGCCCGACGTCGTGCGCAGCCTGGTCGCCGCGCGGGCGTACGCCGACCTGGGCACGCCGGTGCTGGAGCAGCTCGCCGTGAACTGGCTCTTCAGCACCGGAGGCTGGGCGGAGGCGGTGGAGCTGCGCCGGGTGCAGGCCCGCGAGAACCGCGACGCCCTGGTCACCGCCCTGCGCCGGGAACTGCCGGACTGGGAGTTCGAGGTCCCCCGGGGCGGCCTGACCCTCTGGGTCCGCGCCGGCGGTCTCTCCGGCTCCCGCCTCGCGGAAGCGGGCGAGCGGGTCGGCGTCCGGGTGCCCTCCGGTCCCCGCTTCGGCGTCGACGGCGCCTTCGAGGGCTACGTGCGGCTTCCGTTCACCGTCGGGGGAGCGGTGGCGGACGAGGCGGCGGTACGGCTGGCCGCCGCGGCCCGGCTGGTGGAGTCGGGGATGACGGGCGGCTCGGAGGCGCCGCGCACGTTCGTGGCGTAGCCGGGTCCTCAGCCGCACCACGCACGCCACGCGCCGCCACGCGCCGCCACGCGCCGCCGAGCGGCACGGGTGGCGCGGGTGGCGCGGCCGACGGCCCGGAACGGCGGAGCGGCAGCCCGGAGGGGCGGGGACGGCGACCACCCCCGCCCGCCCCGGCGCCGCGCACCCGGCCGGCTCCCGGCCGCGGCGTGGGGCGGCGTCTCGGCCGCGTGGTGGGGCGGAGTTCCGTCCCCGCCTGCCGAGAGCTAGCCGGGCGCCGGCTAGCTAGGGTCTTTCGTTTGGATCAGGCCGGCATGATCCAAACGAGAGGCCCTAGCTCTCGGCCGCCACCGCCTTCGCGGGTACCGGCGCCGTCCCCACCGCCGGCTTGGTGAGTCCGGCCGGCCTGGCGGTTTCCGCCGGTTCCGTGAGTTCGGCCGGCCGGGCGTGTTCCGGCTTCGTGGGTTCCGTCGTCCCGGCGGGTGCCGCCGGCTCCGCCTCCATCGCGGTGGTCCGGGCCGGCAGCAGCTCCAGCACCGCCTGCCGGTCGGCATCGCTCGTGGCGTCGTCGTAGGGATCCGGCGTACGCGGCACCTGGAGCCGGTGCACCGGACCGGACCCCAGCCGGGCGTACCCCCGCCCGGGCGGCACGTGTGCCGGCGGCGTCGTGTGCGGCGGCGCCCCGAGCACCGCCTCCACCTGCTGCGGCTCCGCGGCCCCCAGCACGACACGCGCGCGCGTGTGCTGCCGTACCGCGTCGCTGAGCGCCTCCGCGTGGTCGAACTGCTCGGCCACGACCACGGTCACGTTGGCCGCGCGCCCGTGCCGCAGCGGCACCTGCAGCAGGGCCTGCGGGTCCTTGCGGCCCTCCGCCGCCGCCAGGTGCGCGAAGACACCGGGCCGGTCCAGCAGGACCCACAACGGGCGCCGGGTGTCCGCGGGCGGCGGATCGCCCGCCTGCCGGGCCAGGTTGATCGCGATCAGCCGTCGCTCGGTCTCCTGCGCGGCCCATTCGAGGCTGGCCAGCGCCCCGGCGAGGGAGCACTCGACGGCCAGGACGCCGTCCCGCCCGGTAAGGCAGGCGTACTCGCCGGTGCCGCCGCCGTCGACGATCAGCACGTCGCCGTACTGGAGGGCCTGGAGGGCGATGGAGCGCAGCAGCGTGGACGTGCCGCCGCCGGGGTGGCCCATGGCCAGCATGTGCGGCTCGGTGGAGCGGATTCCGGTGCGCCAGACGACCGGCGGGACGTCGATCCTCTCCTCCCCGTAGGAGAGGGGGAGCGTGCGCTGGACCTCGCTGGGGTCGGTGTAGCCGAGGACGGTCTCGCCCGGCGCGGTCACGAAGCGCTGGGCGGGGACGTCGGCGGGCAGCGGGGCGAGGACGGTGACGGTGAGCCGGTTGCCCTCCTCGTCCCAGTCGAAGTGGTACTCGCGGCCCCGTCCCGCCTTCGCGGTGAGCAACTGCTCGATCCGCGCGCGGGCCGCGGGCTCGCCGTCCGGGAAGTAGGCGGGGTAGCGGATCACGAGGTGTCCGACGCGTCCGGCGTCGTCGAACTCGTGCGCCGCGAAGGCCTTCTCCCACTCCCCGCCGTGCGCGTACAGCGGCGCCGGATCCTCGGGGCCGGAGAAGTACGGCACCAGGGCCTCGTACAGCGCCTGGAGCCGTTCGATCTGGGACTCGTCGGGCCCCTCGGGCGCCGCCGGCGTGCGGTCGCGGCCCTGCCAGCCCGCCGCCGCCATCACGGTGATGACGGCGAGCAGCGGACCGTACGGCACCAGGGCCACGACCAGGACCGCGGAGGCCACCAGGAACAGCAGTGGCCCGCGCCTGTCCTTGGGCGTGTCCGCCCATCTGCGCCGGCCGGCCGAGGCCAGCAGGCGCAGCCCGCGCGTGACGGTGATCAGCGGGTGGAGGACGTCGGTGGCACTGTCGGCCGCCGTCCGGGCCAGCTCCCTGCTCCGGGCGATCTGCGTCCGGGCGATCTGGGCGCTGTCCTTGCTCAGGATGCGGGGGAGGGGGCGCCGGGCCACTGCTGACTCCTGATCGTGCGTGCGGGTGGGGTGGGCGGGATCAGAATTTGAGCCCGCCGAGGAGGCTGGCCAGGCTCTCGCCGCCGGCCTTGATGCTCGGGGCGATGGCCGTGCTCGACAGGTAGAAGCCGAACAGGGCCGAGACCGTGGCGTGCGAGCCCTTCAGTCCGTCCTTGCGGAAGAAGAGAAAGACGACGACGCCGAGCAGGAACACGCCAGACAGGGAGAGGATCATTTCGGGCCTCCTGGTGTCGAAGGTGGGGGACAGTCACCATGAGTTCTTCCAGGATCACAGGATGTATCCATACGATTAAAGGTGCAACTGGGTGAAAAACGGCTGATTTCCCTCAGTCGGAGGAGCCGGCTCCGGCCCGGGTTGACCAGGCGAATCGCCTCCCGCGGGGCCTGTCGCTGATCTTTACCTCGGGCACATCGGGTCATGTGCCGCGCAAGCCAGTACGCTGGCGATTCACTCGTACGGCTGCGTTCCTTCACTGCCGTACGCTCACTCAGTCCGCAAGCAGTCCCCGAACGCGCAAGGAGAGGTGGTCCGGCCGATGAGCGAAGCCCCCGACCCCGAGGTCGTGGAGCTGGCGACCAAGATCTTCGATCTGGCCCGGCAGGGGCAGACCGAGGCGCTCGTGGCGTATGTCGACGCGGGTGTTCCGGCCAACCTCACCAACGACCGCGGCGACTCCCTGGTGATGCTCGCCGCCTACCACGGTCACGCCGACGCGGTGCGCGCGCTGCTCGCCCGCGGCGCGGCGGCGGACCAGATCAACGACCGGGGGCAGACCCCGCTCGCGGGCGCCGTCTTCAAGGGTGAGACGGACGTCATCAAGGCCCTCCTGGAGGGCGGAGCCGACCCTTCCGCGGGCACGCCGTCGGCCGTCGACACGGCCCGCATGTTCGCCAAGACGGAACTGCTGGAACTGTTCGGCGCACACTGAATCACGTGTCCTGACCAGGTACGACACAGAAAACGGGGGAGGCGGTAAAGGGCCGCCGGAAATACGGTCGCGGCAGCACAAAGCGCGGGTCATCATGACGTCGTGATTCACGGACGCGATGGCTGGGCAGGTGTTGCCGCACCGCGCGGACCGTGATGCGGTCCGCATGGGCCACCGACGAGAGGCAGAGAGAGATGGTCTACAGCAAGCAAGAGACGGCGGGCGCTCCGACGTTGTGTCACGCGGCCAGGTAGTGCGTGTTCCCCGGTTGCGTCGACGCTTGATGTGAGGCTGTTTCCCATGTTCGATCCGGTCATAGCGCCCAGCGGTACGCTGCTCGGCCTGCTCCAGCGCGGCCGTGGCGACGGCACGCTGCACGCGCTCACGGCCCCGCGCGCCGAAGCGCTCGCGGCCCTGAACCACTGTGTGCTGCGCGACCCCCGCCACGACTGGCAGGTGGAGAACCGCTCCCTCTACTACGCCCGGCTCTACCTCGACCTGAACGGCGAGCTGGATGCCGTCGAGGCGCACCTCTTCGACCCCGAGGACGTCGTCGACACCGACGAGTCACGCACCGGCCTGGCCCTGGCGGTCCTCGGACACCTCGCCTCCTACGGCAGGCGGGACGCCCTCGAACTGCTGCGCAGGTACGCCGCCCACGGCTCCAACTGGGCCTGGGCGCTGGACGAGCTGGCCCTGCGGGACGACGACGCGGGCCTGCGCGCCCTCGCCGCCCCCGTCCTGGCCCGCTTCACCACCGATCCCGAGGGCGAGGCCGAGCTGGCCGCCGCCGTACGCGACGCCTTCGAACCACGGCCCTGGCGGCTGTGGGCCGAGGATCCGCGCACGTCGATCGCCACGCGGGTGCGCGCCGCCCACGAGGCCGGCTGTTTCGACCGCTGGCAGCGGCAGATGCGTCCCACCGGCCCCCGCCCCGGCTGGAGCGTCCGCGCCGTCTTCGAGTGGGCCCAGCAGGGCGTGGAGCGCGGCGCCGCCCTCCATGTGCCCGCCGCCCGCTGCCTGGCCGCCGTGGCCGGCCCCGAGGACCGGCCCGAGATCCTCCAGGCCGCCAGGACCGGCATCGACGGAGCCCGCTGCACCGCCCTGCGCTACCTCGCCGACAGCAACGACCCCGACGCCCTCGACCTGATCGAGGCCGCGGTCACCGACGGCACGTCGGTCGTCGTGGAGGCCGCCGTCGACGCCTTCGAACGGATGCGCAGCGTCGTCGCCGTCGACCGCGCCCGCGGCTGGGCCCAGCGCCCCGACGCGCTCGGCGCCGCCGCCGGGCGCATGCTCGCCTGCCGGGGCGGTACCCAGGACCGCGACCTCGTCCTCGCCGCCCTCCGCGAGGCCGTACGCGGCGAGGGCCCGGACGCACCCACCCTGTGGACCCTCGTGGACGGTGCCGGACGCCTCGGCATCGCCTGCGCCGCCCCCGTCCTGCGCCACGTCTACCGCGAGACGGCCTCCTCCCACCTCCGCGGCCGCGCCGCCCGCGCGCTGGCCGCCACCGATCCCTCCTTCGCCACCGGCTTCGCCGTCGAATGCCTGTGGGACTGCGAGGAGACCACCCGCGAGATCGCCGCCCGGCACGCCGAGACCGGCGACA
Organism: Streptomyces musisoli; assembly: GCF_016741855.1. Taxonomy (GTDB): domain Bacteria; phylum Actinomycetota; class Actinomycetes; order Streptomycetales; family Streptomycetaceae; genus Streptomyces; species Streptomyces musisoli. Next base: position 113,455 of record NZ_JAERRH010000018.1, read on the forward strand.
CCCGGGTCGTGGAGCGACTGCGCCGCCTGGCCGTCGATCCGGCCGAGGAGGCCGAGGTGCAGACGGCGGTACGCAGCCGCTTCGGCCCCGACGCGACGCTCGGCTGACACCGAGCACCGGCTTGGGCCGTGACGCTCGGCTGACACCGCGCACCGGCTTGGGCCGTGACGCTCGGCTGACACACCGCGCACCGGCATGGGCCGTGACGCTCGGCCGAGACCGCGCACCGGCCGGGCCGCGCACCGGCCGGACCCGGGGTGGGCTGAGCCCGCGCCGGCCGGTCCCCACTCGCGCAACCCGCCCGGGCGGACGACCGCCCGGCGCGTGAACACCGGGTGACCCGCGGGTCAGGCGGCCATGACGGCAGCCTGACCTGCTCGGGTGCGCAGTCCAACGCTCATAGGACGTTCCCCGCGCGGAAAGATCTAAGTCGACGCCGGCACGTCCGGCGCGGCGACAACACCCGTATGCGTGTCGTCATCGTGACCGAATCCTTTCCCCCCGATGTGAACGGCGTGGCCCACTGCACGCTCCAGACCGCCCGGCACCTCGTAGACCGCGGTCACCACCCGCTCGTCGTCGCCCCCGCCCCCGCGCCCGGCAGCGGCCCGGACACGGACGCCCCGTGCCCGGTCGTCCGGGTTCCCTCCCTCCCGCTCCCCGGCTACCCCCAGGTCCGCGTCTCCCTGCCCAGCCGGCGGCTGGCCGCGGCCCTCGTCTCGCACCGGCCCGACGTGGTCCACCTGGCCAGCCCCTTCGTCCTCGGCGTCCGCGGCATGGCGGCCGCCGCCCGGCTCGGTGTCCCCGCCGTCGCCGTCTACCAGACCGACCTGGCCGGATACGCCCGCACCTACATGGGCGCCGGAGAGGCCGCCGCCTGGCGGCGGATCCGCTCCGTGCACGCCGCCGCCGACCGCACCCTGGCCCCCTCCAGCGCGGCCCGCACCGACCTCGAGACGCACGGCGTACCGCGCGTACGGCTGTGGCCGCGCGGCGTCGACACCGTACGTTTCCGGCCGGAGCACCGTGACGAGGCGCTGCGCCGTGAACTCGCCCCCGGCGGCGAGCTGATCGTCGGCTACGTCGGCCGGCTCGCCCCCGAGAAGCACGTCGAACTGCTCTCCGGAGTCTGCGGGCTGCCCGGCCTGCGGGTCGTGGTCGTGGGCGACGGCCCGAGCCAGGCGCACCTGTCCGAGGCCCTGCCCGGCGCCGTCTTCCTCGGCCGCCGCACCGGCGGTGAACTGGCCCGCATCTTCGCCTCGCTGGACCTGTTCGTGCACACCGGCCCCTTCGAGACCTTCTGCCAGACCGTCCAGGAGGCCATGGCCAGCGGTGTCCCGGTCGTCGCACCCGCCGCCGGCGGCCCGCTCGACCTGGTCGCCCACGGCCGGACCGGTCTGCTCGTGCCGCCGCGCGACGCCGACGCCGTCCAGGAGGCCGTCCGGGCCCTGGCCGCCGATCCCGCGCGGCGGGCCGCGTACGGCGCCGCCGCCCGCGCCATGGTCGACGGCCGCACCTGGGCCGCCGTCGGTGACCAGCTGATCGGCCACTACGACGACGTACTCGCGACCCGGAAGACGGCGGTGGCGGCATGACCGGACCCTCCCTGCGCATCGTCCGCCTCGCCAACTTCGTCGCCCCCAACTCCGGCGGCCTGCGCACCGCCCTGCGCGAACTCGGCAAGGGCTTCGGGGCGGCGGGTCACGAACCCGTCCTGATAGTGCCCGGCGACCGGCACACCGACCACGACACCGAGCAGGGCCGCGTGATCACCCTGCCCGGCCCGCTGCTGCCCGGCACCGGCGGCTACCGCGTCCTCACCGACAAGCGGCGCGTGGCCGCCCTCCTGGAGGAACTGGTCCCGGACCGCCTGGAGGTCTCCGACCGGACCACCCTGCGCTGGACCGGCCGCTGGGCCCGCCGCGCGCGCGTGCCCGCCGTGATGGTCTCCCACGAGACCGCCGACGGCGTGCTGCGCACCTGGGGCCTGCCCGAGCCGCTCGCCCGGCGCACCGCCGACTCCCTCAACACCCGCACCGCGCACGTCTACTCGCGGGTGGTGTGCACCACCGAGTTCGCCGAGCGCGAGTTCGTGCGCATCGGCGCCCGCAATGTCGTACGCGCCCCGCTGGGGGTCGACCTGATGGAACGCCACCCCGCTCTGCGCGACCCCGGCCTGCGTGCCCGCCACGCGCGCGTGGACGAGGCGCTGCTCGTGATGGCCTCCCGGCTGTCGGTCGAGAAGCGCCCCGGCACGGCCCTGGACGCCCTGGAGGCGCTGCTGCGCCGGCGGCGGCGTGCCGTGCTCGTGGTCGCCGGGGACGGGCCGCTGCGGGCCCGGCTCGAGCAGCGCGCGCGGGACCGCGGGCTCCCGGTGACCTTCCTGGGGCATGTCTCCGGCCGGGCGGCCCTCGGCGCGCTCCAGGCGTCCGCGGACGTGTGCCTCGCGCCCGGACCCGCCGAGACCTTCGGACTGGCCGCCCTGGAGGCCATGGCCTGCGGCACGCCCGTGGTGGCGAGCGCCTCGTCCGCGCTGCCGGAGGTCATCGGGTCCGCCGGGGCCACCGCGGCCGGAACCGGAGAGGCGTTCGCGGACGCCGTGGAGCGGCTGCTGGACCGCGACGAGGGCGAGCGGCGGGACGCGGCACGCGCGCGTGCGGAGTGCTTCGGCTGGGGAGCGGCCGTGGAGGCGTTCCTGGCGGCCCACGACGCGGAGGTCCTGTGCCGCACCGGCTCTCGTTCCGCCACGCCGGGGGCCGCGGCATGAGACCTGTCCGCTTCGTCGCCCTCGGGGACTCGCTGACCGAGGGCGTGGGCGACCCGGTCGAGGCGGGATGGCGGGGCTGGGCCGCACTGCTGGCGGCCTCCCTCGCCGAGGACAGCGAGCAGGTGCGGTTCACCAACCTCGCGGTCAGCGGGGCCCAGACCCGCGACGTGCTGGAACGGCAGACGCCCGTCGGCCTGGAACTGCGCCCCGACCTGGTGTCCGTGGTCGTCGGCGTCAACGACACCCTGCGCCACACCTTCGACATCCACGCCGTGGCCGCCAACCTCGACCACGTCTACGCGGCCTTCGCCCGCCGGGGCGCCACCCTCCTCACCGCCTGCCTGCCCGACCCCGGCGCGATGCTCGGACTGCCGGACGCCCTGGCCCGTCCGCTGGCCCGCCGGCAGCGGGCGGTCAACGAGGTCGTCCACGCGCTGTCCGGCCGCTACGGCGCCGTCCACCTGCACGCGGCGGACGGTGTCCGGGTCACCGACCGGACCCTGTGGAGCGCGGACCGGCTGCACCCCGGCGAGCGCGGGCACCGGCAACTGGCCGCCCGCTACCACGCGATGCTCGCCGAAGCGGGCCGGGCGAGCGGACGGCCGCCCTCGCCCGAACCGGAGTTCCCCGCGCCGACCCGTACGGCGAGCCTGTGGTGGCTGGCCACGGCCGGGACCGGCTGGGTGGTGCGGCGCTGCACCGACCTGCTGCCCCAGCTGCTGCGCCTGGCCGCCGACGAGCTGCACCATCGCGCCCGGGGCACCGGCGCCCACCTGGACCTGCGTGCCTCGGCGGCCGTCGCCGCCGCCCTCGCGGCCCTTCCGGCGGCCACCGGAGACGGCGCCGTCGCGGCCCGTCCGGTGGCTACCGGACACGGCGCCGTCGCGGCCCGTCCGGTGGCTACCGGACACGGCGCCGAGGCTCGGCGGCGGCGGACCGGCGAGCGGGGGGCCGTGCCGGAGACGGCCCTCGAAGCCGTGCCGGTTCAGCGGCGGCGGACCGGCGAGGCGGCGGATGCGGAGGAGTCCCCGCGGCCGTGCCGGTCCGGCGGCGCACCGGCGTGAGCGCGGAGGGGCCGGACGCCGCCGCCGAGGCCGTCGGGGCTCAGCGTCGGCGGACCGGTACGAAGCGGACCGGGGTGCCCGGCAGCGCCTGCGCGGCGGCCGGCAGGTCGGCGGCGCGGACCACCGCGATCACCGGGTAGCCGCCGGTGGTCGGATGGTCCGCCAGGAACACCACCGGGCGCCCGTCCGGCGGTACCTGGACGGCGCCGAGCACCATCCCCTCGCTGGGGAGTTCACCGGGCCGGGCCCGTTCCAGGACGGGCCCCTCGGTGCGCAGGCCGATGCGGTTGCTCGCCGCGGCGACCCGGTACACGCGCGTGGTCAGGTCCCGGACCGCCCGCGCCGTGAACCAGTCGTCGCGCGGGCCCGGCGTCACCCGCAGCACCAGTTCGGCGGGCGGGCGCGGCTGCGGCACGCCGTCCACGCGCGCGGGCGGGCCGGCCGGGACGCCCAGCGGCAGCACCATGCCGACCGCGAGCGGGGCCGGGCCCAGGCCGGACAGCAGGTCGGTGGCGCGGCTGCCGAGGACCGGCTCCACGGCGATGCCCCCGCAGACGGCCACATAGCCGCGTACGCCTGCCGTGGCGGTGCCCACCTCCAGCAACTCGCCCGGCGGCACCACGACCGGGGCTCCCCACGCGGCCGGGCGCCCGCCGACCGACACCGGGCAGGGCGCACCCCCGACCGCGACGGTCACCGAGGAACGCGGCCGCAGCGCGCAGCCGTCGAGGGTGGTCTCCAGGACGGCGGCGTCCGGCGGATTGCCGACGAGCCGGTTCACCAGCGCGGCGGCGGACGGGTCGAGCGCCCCGGAGCGGGGGACGCCGAGATGCGCGTACCCCGGCCGCCCACGGTCCTGCACGGTGGTCAGCGCCCCGGCGCGCACCACGACGAGCGCACGGTCGGTCATGCGCCCTCCACCGGTACGAACCGCACACGTGCCCCCGGTGCCAGCAGCGCGGCCGGTACCCGCGCGTGGTCCCAGAGAACCGCGTCCGTCGTGCCGATCAGCTGCCAGCCGCCCGGTGAGGAGCGCGGGTACACGCCCGTGTACGGTCCGGCCAGCGCCACGGCGCCGGCGGGGACCGCGGTGCGCGGGGTGGCGCGGCGCGGGACGTCGTAGCGGTCCGGCAGCCCGGTGAGGTAGCCGAAGCCGGGGGCGAAGCCGCAGAAGGCCACCGTGAACTCGGTACCGGCGTGGATGCGGGCCGCCTCCCGCTCGGTCACCCCCCAGCGCCCGGCGACCGCCGCGAGGTCCGGGCCGTCGTAGCGCACGGGCAGTTCGATCAGCTCACGCGCGCGTGAGGGCACCTCCGGCACCCGGGCGGCGGTCAGTTCCGCCGCGCGGCGGGCCGGATCGTCCACCCCGTCGAGCAGCACCGTACGGGCCGCCGGGACGATCTCGCGGACGGTGAGCGCGCCCGCCGCGCGGCGCCGCAGCAGCTCGGCGTGCAGGGCCTGCGCCTCCTCCCCGGAGGACGCCTCGACGAGCAGCGCGTCGTCGCCGACGCGGAGCGCCCTCACGCGAACGCCTCCACCCGTACGCCCGCCGCCGCCAGCCGCTCGCGCACTCGCCGGGCCAGGCCGACCGCGCCGGGCGTGTCGCCGTGCAGGCACAGCGACCGGGCCCGGACCCGGATCCGGGTGCCGGAGTGCGCGAGGACCGCGCCGGTGCGCGCGAGGCTCACCGAGCGCTCGACGACGGCGTCCGGGTCGCTCACCACGGCGCCCTCGCGGTCGCGCGGCACCAGCGTGCCCTCGTCGGTGTACGCCCGGTCCGCGAAGGCCTCCGTGACGGCCGGCAGCCCCGCCGCCGCGGCCAGCTCCAGCAGCCGTGACCCGGGCAGCCCCAGCACCGGCAGCGAGGCGTCGGCCAGGCACACGCCCTCGATCACCGCGCGGGCCTGCTCCGCGTCGTGCACCACCCGGTTGTAGAGCGCGCCGTGCGGCTTCACGTACGCCACCCGCGCCCCCGCCGCCCGCGCGAACACCTCCAGAGCGCCGATCTGGTAGGCCACTTCGGCCGCCAGCTCGGCGGGCGGCACATCCATCGCGCGCCGCCCGAACCCGGCCAGGTCCCGGTAGGAGACCTGCGCGCCGATCGTCACCCCTCGCTCGGCCGCCAGTTCGCACACCCGGCGCATGGTGGCCGCGTCCCCGGCGTGGAAGCCGCAGGCCACGTTGGCGCTGGTGACGACGGACAGCAGCTGCTCGTCGTCGGTCAGCCGCCAGCGGCCGAAGCCCTCGCCGAGGTCGGCGTTCAGATCGATCGCTGTCATGGTGTTCTCGTGTCTCCGGTTCTCGTACGGGCTGCGGGCGGACCGGCCTCAGTCGACGCCGACCAGCCGGTACTGCTCGTCGCGGGCGTCGGTCAGGAACATGTGGCCCGGTGCGTGCGTGATCGCGAACGGCGGGCGGGAGGCCGTCACGGCCGCCTGCGGAGTCACCCCGCAGGCCCAGAACACCGGGATGTCGCCGTCGGCGAGGGCGACCGGGTCCCCGAAGTCGGGCCGGTCCAGGTCCCCGATGCCGAGCGCCGCGGGGTCCCCGCAGTGCACCGGGCCGCCGTGCACGGCCGGCAGCAGACTGCTCTCCCTGATCGCGGCACCCAGATGCTCGGGCGGCACCGGCCGCATGGACACCACCATCGGCCCGCGCAGCCGGCCCGCCTCGCGGCAGGCCCGGCCGGTCACGTACATCGGCACGTTCCGGCCCTGCTCGACGTGCCGGATCGGCACACCCGCCCGGGCCAGCGCCCACTCGAAGGTGAAGCTGCATCCGAGCAGGAACGACACCAGGTCGTCGCGCCAGTACGGGCGCGCGTCCGTGGGTTCGTCCACCAGCTCGCCGTCCTGCCACACCCGGTAGCGCGGCAGGTCGGTGCGCAGGTCGGCGCCCTCGGCGAGGACGGTCTGCGGGGAGCCGGCGTCCGTGACGTCGAGCACGGGGCAGGGCTTGGGGTTGCGCTGGCAGAACAGCAGCGTGTCGTAGGCCCAGTCGGCGGGCACCGCGATCAGGTTGGCCTGAGTGTGGCCCGCCGCGACCCCGGCGGTGGGCCCGGCGAGGCCCTCGCGGAAGCGGGCCCGCGCCGTCTGCGGGCTCCACGCGTGCGCGTGGGCGTCGACGGTGGTGACGGGACGGTCCTCCGTACGGTTCTCCCGGGTCACGTCAGTTCCCTCCCGCGCGTCTCCGGCAGCCCGAGCAGGGCGAGTGCGGCGAGGCCGTAGCCGATCGCGCCGAAGACCAGCGCGCCGCCGACGCCCCAGCCGTCCGCGAGGAAGCCCACCAGGGTCGGGAACACCGCGCCCACCGCGCGGCCCGTGTTGTACGTGAACCCCTGCCCCGTGCCGCGCACGGCCGTCGGGTACAGCTCGCTCAGGTAGGAGCCGAAGCCGCTGAAGATGGCCGACATGCAGAAGCCGAGCGGGAAACCGAGCACCAGCAGCAGGGTGTTGGCACCCTGCGGGATGTTCGCGTACGCCAGGATGCACAGCGCCGACAGGAGCGCGAACAGCCAGATGTTGGCGCGCCGGCCGAGCCGGTCGGTCAGGTGGCCGCCGGTCAGGTAGCCGAGGAAGGCGCCGGAGATCAGGAAGGCCAGATAGCCGCCGGTGCCGACGACCGACAGACCGCGCTCGGACTTGAGGTACGTCGGCACCCAGGTCGCCAGCGTGTAGTAGCCGCCCTGCACGCCCGTGGACAGCAGGCTCGCGAAGACCGTGGTGCGCAGCAGCCCCGGGGCGCCGTCCCGGCCCGGCCGGAAGATCGCCGCGAACGAGCCGCGCCCGGGGTCCTGTTCGCGGGCCGCCGTCGCCGTGGGGGCGTCGTGCACCCGGCGGCGCAGCCACACCACGAGCAGCGCCGGCAGCGCCCCGGTCCAGAACATCACCCGCCAGGCCAGGTCGTCGCCGGCGAAGGAGAAGACCAGCGTGTAGACGATCGCCGCCAGTCCCCAGCCGATCGCCCAGGAACTCTGGACCGCGCCGAGCGTACGGCCCCGGTGGCGCGCGCTCGTGTACTCGGCGACCAGGATCGCGCCGACCGCCCACTCGCCGCCGAAGCCGAGGCCCTGGAGGGCGCGGAAGACCAGGAGGGTCTCGTAGGTGGGCGCGAAGCCGCAGGCGACGGTGAAGACGGCGTACGTGATCACCGTGATCATCAGGGCCCGGACCCGGCCGACCCGGTCCGCGACCACGCCCGCCGCGGCGCCGCCGACCGCCGAGACGACCAGCGTGACGGTGGTGAACAGGCCCGTCTGGCCGCTGTCGAGGCCGAAGTAGGCCGCGAGCGCCACCATGCTCAGCGGCAGTGTGAAGTAATCGTAGGAATCCAGGGCATATCCGCCGAAAGCCCCGGCGAACGCGCGACGCCCGCGCGGGCCGAGGGCGTGCAGCCAGCCGAACGCGCCGTCCTCGGCGGAGCGTTCGTCGCCCGCCGGTCGTGGGCCGGCGGGCGCGGACCGGGGCGGTGGAGTCGTGCTCATGGGCACCTCGCAAAAGGGGGACGGAGGGTGCTGGGAAGTGAGCCGTGCGGAGCACCGTAGAGGATCGTTCAACGATCCTTCAATACCCACGTTGTCTCGTCCCGGGGTCTGCGATTGAATTCCGGGCATGGCAGAGCAGCTGACGGGACTGGCCGGCGACCGGGCCCTCCTGGGCCGTACCAGCACCGCGGAGCGGGTCTCGGACATCCTCAGGAGCCGCATCTCCGAGGGCTACTTCCCGCCCGGCACCCGGCTGTCGGAGGACAGCATCGGCGGGGCCCTCGGCGTCTCCCGCAACACCCTGCGCGAGGCGTTCCGGCTGCTCACCCACGAGCGGCTGCTGATCCACGAGCTGAACCGCGGCGTGTTCGTCCGGGTCCTGACCGTCGAGGACGTCGAGGACATCTACCGCACGCGCTCCCTCGTCGAGTGCGCCGTCGTCCGCGGCCTGGGCGAGCCGCCGTACCCGCTCCGGGGACTGGCCGCGGCGGTCGCCGAGGGCGAGCAGGCGGCCGTCGACGGTGACTGGAAAACGCTGGGCACCGCCAACATCCACTTCCACCGGGAACTGGTCGCCCTCGCCGGCAGCGAGCGCACCGACGAGCTGATGCGCAGCGTCTTCGCCGAGCTGCGGCTCGCCTTCCACGTCGTGGACGACCCGCGCCGGCTGCACGAGCCGTACCTCGCCCGCAACCGCGAACTCCTGCGGACCCTGGAGGCGGGCGACCAACACGGCGCGGAACGGCTGCTGGAGACCTACCTCGCGGACTCGCTGGAGCGGGTGGTGGAGGTGTACCGCCGCCGGGTGGGCGAGGACGGCACCGGCACGTGTTGAGCCCCTGTGACGGTCGTCGCTTCTGCGTCGTTTGGGTTGTTGTCAGACCGAGGACCTAATCTGTGCAGCGTGACTTCGCCTGCATCGACGGACCGTGTTCCGCCCCAGCTCAGCGCGGGGCCGCGCCCGGCTCCGGGTCCGGCCGCCGACGAGGGGCTGGCGCGCCGGCTGCGCGCGCTCGCCTGCACCGCGCCGCTGCACGACCTGGACGCGCGCAAGGCCAACCTGGCCGGCGAGTACTCGGTGTACGGGATGGCCGAGGTGGCCCTGGCCGCCATCGACCTGGTCACGCTGAACATGGACTTCGACACCGGCGCCGACCACGAACAGATCGTGGCCCGGCTCGTCCCGCGCATCGCCGCCCAGGCCCCGCACCGGCCCGCCGCCGAACACGAGCGCGTGGCCCGCTGGGTCCTGGAGAACCTGATCAACGTCGGCAGCGCCGACCGCGGCTTCCGCGCCGTCTACGGCACCTTCGCGCCGGACGGCAGCTACGTCCGCCGCGACTACGACTTCAAGCTCATCGAGGAGGTCCCCGGCCCCGGCGGCACGGTCTACCTGCGCACCACCGACGAGGCGGTCAACGTCCTGGTCGGCGCCCTCGACACCGACGTCACCAGCGCCCAGATCGCCGCCGAGGTCAAACTGGAGGTGCTGATCAACCGCGGCCGGCTCGCCGACGCCCAGCTCGCCGCCGAGCAGGCCCGCTACCGCACCGTCCAGTACTCCGAGACACTCCGCCGGGCCCTGGACGCCACCCGGCGCAACGTCCGCGCGGTCGACTGGCTCAACGCCGTCCCTGACATGATCACCGAGGCCCTGGACCACGTGGCCGAGCGCTACCGCCACGAGAACGCCATCCTCACCAACATCCGCAAGGCCCGCGACGAGACCGAGGAGCCCGAGCACAAGCGCCGCGCCGCCGAGCTGGTCGACATCGTCAAGGACTGCATCCGGCGCCACACCCAGCTCCAGTCACGCCTGCTGGAAGCCGGCCCGCTGTTCCGCGCCGAACAGGACCGGCAGGCCTTCGCCACGCCGGCCACCACGTCCGGGATCGACCTCTACGGCCATCTCGTCGCCCCCGCCCTGCCGCTCCCCCTGGAGCAGGCGATCCGGGTCACGGACGCGTTCTTCGCACGCGGCACCGGACTGCGCACCCCGGTGTCCGTCCGGGTCGCCGACCTCGTCGGCATACTGCTGACGCCCCCCGTGGAGCGGGAGCACCTGGGCGCCGAGATGCCCGAACCCGACCTGATCGCGACGCCGGACGACAGCCGGTTCAGCGAGGAGCAGCTGGCCGCGGCGACCGAGCTGCTGGACCTGCCGGCGGACGCGCCGAGAAGACTGTCGGGGCTGCTCGCCGAGGCCCGCCGGACCGGCGACCCCGATCTGGCCTACCTGGTCGCCCTGCTGGCGGTCCACGCGGCCAGTCCCCCCGTCGGCACCGCCTACCGGCAGGGCGAGGAGAAACTGCTGTTCGCCGTGGACGACGGGACCGAGCTGGACGATCCCGAGTTCGGCGGCGCGGACCTGATCGTGGGGACCGCGTTGCTGGACGCGGCGGGGATGGCCGCGGACCGGACGGAGGCCGCGTGATGGCCCTGCCGCAGGGCGGGCGCGGGCCCGCCGAGGCCGGCCGCACCCCGCGGCCGAACCGCCGACCGGTACGGCCCCGCGTCCCCGGAGGAGCCGGCCGGCACCCCCGTTCCCACATCAAGGAGTTGCAGTCGTGAGCGAGCCCGTCGAGTGGAGTGAGGCGGAGCCGTCCGCCCCGTCGGCGACCACCGCCGTCACCCCCGCCGACGCCGCCGACGCGGCGCGGCTCGTCGCCTTCGGGCTCCAGCCCAAGCTGGCCCCCGCGCGCGACCAGGAGTACACCGAACTGCTGCGGCGCTACCGCGAAGACCCGGCGTTCGCCCGGCTCGCCGACGCCGTCGCCGCCGGCCTCGGGCTCGTCGTGCTGGAGGTGTCCCCGCGCGCGGGCATGGCCGTGACCGCCGCCGAGGACTCCGTCTTCGCCGTCCGCATGGGCGACTACGCGCGTCGCACCGCCGCCGACTCCGGCGACCGCTTCCTGCACGGACTCGCCCATCTCGCCGCCGCCGCGCTGGCCTTCCCGCGCCCCGAGGACCTGGCCGACGACTCCTACATCGGCCGCGTCACCGTCAACGGCGTCGACGCCTTCGTCCGGCAGGCCTGCCGCCGGCTGGAGGAGCGCGCCGCTGAGCAGGGCGAGAACACCGACCCGGCCACCGACGCCCCCGGCCTGGAGGCCGCCTGGCGGATCTGGGCCAGACGCAGCGCCACCGGCGCCACCAAGGACGCCCGCCGGCCCGCCGCCTCCACCACCGGCATCGTGGCGAAGGCCCTGGCCTTCCTCACCGACTCGGGCTTCCTGCAGCGCACCGGCGACGACAACGGCGGCACGTACCGCACCACCGCCCGCTACCAGCTCCAGGTCCGTGACATGGCCGGCAGCGCCGCCCTGGCCGAACTGCTGGAGCTGGGCGTCGTCCCGGTCACCGACGGCACGGCCAGCCTGCTGCCCGCCGAAGACACCGACGACCTCGACCTGGTGGCCGACGCCGGGCTGCCGTTCCACTCCTGACGCCGGAAGCTCCCGCAGCTCCGAAAACCGCCGAACCACCGCACCTTTCACCAGACTTACGAGAGTCCGCCATGTACGAGCTGTCCCGGGTCCGCCTCTACTCCATCGGTCCCGCCGGTGCGCGCTACGCCGACACCGTGCTTGACCTGCGGGGAGTCGGCGAGCCCGTGCCCGACCCGGCGCCCACGCAGGCGGAGTTCTTCGAGGAGGAGCCGTCGGGCCCGCCGCGCCGGCCCGCGCCCGCCGGCGTGCTGTTCCTGGAGAACGGCGGCGGCAAGTCCGTCCTGCTCAAGCTGATCTTCTCGGTGATGCTGCCGGGCCACCGCAACACCCTCGGCGGCGCCAGCTCCGGCGTGCTGCGCAAGTTCCTCCTCGCCGACGACTGCGGCCATGTGGCCCTGGAGTGGCAGCACGTGCAGACCGGCGAGTGCGTGGTCGTCGGCAAGGCCAGCGAATGGCGCGGACGGCAGGTCTCCAACGACCCGCGCAAGTTCGCCGAGGCCTGGTACTCCTTCCGGCCCGGCCCCGGCCTGAGCCTGGACAACCTCCCCGTCGCCGAGGCCACCGCCGTACGGCCGCCCGCCGAGGGCACCTCCGGCGCGCAGGGCCGCCGCCGCACCATGAAGGGCTTCCGCGACGCCCTGACGGAGGCCGGCAAGGCCTACCCGCACCTGGAGGTGCACTGGGAGGAGATCCACGACCGGTGGATCGAGCACCTCGGCGACCTCGGCCTCGACCCCGAACTCTTCCGCTACCAGCGCGAGATGAACGCCGACGAGGGCGAGGCGGCCGGACTCTTCGCGGTCAAGAAGGACTCCGACTTCACCGACCTGCTGCTGCGCGCCGTCACCGACACCCGTGACACCGACGGCCTCGCCGACCTCGTCGGCGGCTTCGGCAACAAGCTCGGCCGGCGCGCCGAGCTGATCGCCGAACGGGACTTCACCGCCGGCTCCGTCGACCTGCTCGGACGGATCGTCGAGGCGGCAGGGACACGCGCGCGTGCCCGTGACGTCCACGCGGGAGCCGAGCGGCGCACCCGCACACTGGCCCGGCGGCTGTCCGCGCGCGCCGTGCGGGAACGCGTCCGGGCCGCCGACCTCGCCCAGCGGGTCACGGCCGCCGCCTACGCCGTCACACACTCCGAGGGCGCCCGCGAACGCAGCGCCCTCGTCGCCGCCGAACTCGCCTACCGGCACGCCTCGCTGGCCCTCGCCGCCGCCGAGAAGTCCGCCGCCGCGCAGAAGCGCGAACTGGCCGACGCCCGCACCCTGCACTCCGCCTGGCAGGCCGCCGAGGCCGTCCTGCGCCACCGCGCCGCCGCCGACCGCGTCGCGCGCGTGTCCGCCGCCATCCAGGAGGCCGAGCGGGACGCGGCCCCCGCGCTCGCCGCCCGCGCCAAGGCCGCCGTGGACCTCGTACGCGCCCTGCACGCCGCCGCCGGGAGCGCCGAGGCCCTCGCCAACGAGGAGGAGGAGCGCTCCGCCGCCCTCCAGGAGGCCGGCGACTCCGCCTACCGGGACTCCACCTCCGCCGCCACCGAGGCGCAGCGGGCCCGCAGCGAGGCCGGACACCTGCGCCAGCGCCTCGACGAGGTCGAGCAGGAGACCGCCGAGGCGGTCCGCGCCGGCTGGCTGGACGACAGCGCCCCGGACGCCGACCCGGCGCGGGCCGCGCTCGCCGCCAGCGACGCCGAGAAGACCGCCGTCGCCGCCTGGGACACGGCGCGCGAGGCCGCCCGCAAGGCCACCGAGCACGCACGCGAGGCCGCCTCCGCCGAGTCCCGCGCCGAGCTGACGGCGGCCCGCGCGGCCGACGCGGCGGCCGCGGCCGAACGGGCGCACGACGCCGAGCGGCGCCTCGCCGAGTCGCTGGCCACCGAGGAGCGGCTGGCGGAGCTGCTGAGCCTGCCCGGCGCACCCGGTGCCGTGCGCGTGCCCGGCCCCCGCACGGGAGCGGACGACGGCATCCCGGCCCCCGAGGGGAGCCACCGCACCGCCGGCGAGGGCTTCCTCGGGCCGGAGGAACTCGACCGCTACGCCGACGAACTGCGCGAACTCCTCGACGACGCCGTGTCGACCGCCGAACGGCACCTGTTCGACCTGCGCACGGCCGCCGCCGACGACGCCCGGATCCTCGGTGCCCTCGGTGACGGCGGACTGCTGCCGCCCGGCCCGGACGTGGTGGCCACCGTCGAGTTCCTCGGCGAGCACGGCATCCCGGCACTGCCCGGCTGGCGCTACCTCGCGCAGGCCGTCGACCCGGCCGACCACGCGCGCGTGCTCGCCGCCCGCCCCGAACTGGTCGACGGTGTGATCATCACCGACCCGGACACGCACGCGCGTGCCCGCGAGGCCCTCGGCGACGCCGCCCTGCTGCCCCGCTCGGCCGTCGCCGTCGGCACCGCCGCCGCGCTGCTCGCCCCGCCCCCCGCCGCCGGCACCACCCACGCAGACGTGTTCCTCGTGCCGCCGAACCCGGCCATGCACGACGAGCACGCCGCCGACGAGGAACGGCAGGCACTGCGCGCACGGGCCACCGAGCGCGACGAGGAGATCCGCTCCCTCGCCACCCGCCTGGGCAAGGACCGCGAACTGGCCGCCCGGCTCGCCTCCTGGCGCACCGGCTGCCCCGCCGGGCACCTCATCGAGCTGGCCCGGGCCGCCGAGGAGTCCCGCGCCTTCGCCGACGAGGCCGAGGCCGAACTCGCCGAGGCGCGGACCGTGCGCGCGGAGGCCGACGAGGCCGCCGCCGAAGCCACACAGGTCCGCGACGAGCGGCAGGAGGCCGCACAGAAGGCCCGGCGCGCCGCCGACGCCCTCGCCGGCCTCGCGTTCCGGCTCCGCGAGCGCGCCGGCTGGCAGGTGAAACTGCGCGAACTCGCCGACGAGGCCACCGAGTCCGAAGCCCGCGCCCAGGTCTGCCTGGAGCGCGCCCGCGCCGCCGACGAGGACCGCCGTGCCGCCCAGCGCGCCGCCGACGACGCCCGCCGCACCGCGCGCGCCCTGCGCGCCGAGCGCTCCGAGATCGCCGGCGCCCCCGACGACGTACCCGTCGAGGACGCGGACGCCCCGAAGGCGTCCCTGCCCGCCCTCCGCGAGGCCTACCGGGCCGCCTCCCAGGTGTACGAGAAGGTCGGCGTCGGCGCCGACCTGCGCGCCGAACAGGCCCGCGCGGAGAGCGACGAGAGTGCCGCCCGCGCCGAGCTGGACCGGCTCAGCAACAAGGTCCGCACCCGCGCCGAGCAGCTGCTCCAGTCTCCCGACGGCTCCGACGGGCCCTCCCGGCAGGCCGCCGCCGCGCGCGCGGAGGAACTGGTGCAGCTCCTGGAGACCCGCATGTCGAGTGCGAGCGAGCAGCTCGGCCGGCTGCGCGGCGAGGCGGAGCGGCACGCGCCCGGGGACGGCGAGGCGCACACCGAGCTGCCCGGGGAACTCGTCCCGCGCGACGCCGAGCACGCCCAGGCCCTGCTGCGCACCGCCACGGCCGAACTCGCCGCCCGCACGGAGGCGCTGGCGGAGGCCCGCGAGGCGCACGCGGAGCTGCTGGACGCCCACCGCGCCGCCGAGGACGCCGCCGGCGGCTTCGACGAGATCGCCGCGATGCTCCGCGACCTGCTGCGCGAGCATGCCCCCGAGGAGGAGCAGGAGGAACCGGAGCCGTACCCCGGCACCCTGGAGGAGGCCCGGCACTCCGCCGCCGAGGCCCGCCGCTCGCTGCGCGGCTGTGCGGCCGACCTGTCCACCGCCGAGGCGGCCGTGCGCGAGGCCGGCGACGTCCTCGTCCGGCACGCCAACTCCACGCGCTACGAGCAGGTCCGCACCCCGGCCCGGCAGCAGATCCGCGAGCTGCCCGCCGCCGCGCTGCCCGAGCACGCCCAGAAGTGGGCGGACGCGTTCGCCCCCCGGCTGCGCGTCCTGACCGACGAGCTGGCCCAGCTGGAGCGCAACCGCGACTCGATCGTGGACCGGCTGCGCGGTCTCGTGGAGTCGTCCCTGGCGACCCTGAGGTCCGCCCAGCGGCTCTCCCGCCTGCCGGAGGGGCTCGGCGAGTGGTCCGGCCAGGAGTTCCTGCGCATCCGCTTCGAGGAACCCGACCAGGCCACGCTCACCGAACGGCTCGGCGACGTCATCGACGACGCCACGCGCGCGGCCGTGAAGAAGAACTCCGACCTGCGCCGCGACGGCATGTCCCTGCTGCTGCGCGGCGTCGCCGCGGCACTTCAGCCGAAGGGCGTGGCCGTCGAGATCCTCAAGCCCGACGCCGTACTGCGCGCCGAACGCGTCCCCGTCGGCCAGATGGGCGACGTCTTCTCGGGCGGCCAGCTGCTCACCGCCGCCATCGCCCTGTACTGCACGATGGCCGCGCTGCGCTCGAACGACCGGGGGCGGGACAAGCAGCGGCACGCGGGCACGCTGTTCCTGGACAACCCGATCGGCCGCGCCAACGCCACGTACCTGCTGGAGCTCCAGCGGGCCGTGTCCGACGCGCTGGGCGTCCAGCTGCTGTACACCACCGGCCTGTTCGACACCACCGCGCTGGCCGAGTTCCCGCTGGTCATCCGGCTGCGCAACGACGCCGACCTCAGGGCGGGACTGAAGTACATCAGCGTGGAGGAGCACCTCAGGCCCGGTCTGCCCCAGCAGCCCCAGGCCGGAGAGACGGTGCACAGCGAGATCACGGCGACGCGGATGTACAAGAAGCCTGCGAGCAGCGCCCCGTAGGGGGCGCGGGGAACTGCGCGACCGGCCCCGGCCGGTCCGCAGTCGCCCCACGACTCCGGCGCCGAGTCAGCGGGCGTCGGCCTTCAGAAGATCCGCGCACTTCTCGCCGATCACCATCGTCGTGATGCACGGGTTGACGGCGATCAGGTCGGGCATCACCGACCCGTCGGCGACCCGCAGCCCCTCGATCCCCTTCACCCGCAGCCGCGCGTCGAGCGGGGCCGAGGGGTCGTCGTCGGCGCCCATCCTGACCGTGCAGGACGGGTGGTAGACGGTGTTGTGCGTCTTGCGGATGTAGTCGAGGAGTTCGTCGTCCGACCGGACGTCCGGACCCGGCGCCAGCTCCGCGCCCGCCCAGCCGCCGAGCGCCGGCTGCGCGGCGATGCGCCGGGCCAGCCTCAGCCCGTACGTCATCACGCGCACGTCGTGCTCGTGCGTGAAGTACCGCGGATCCACCCTGGGCTTGTCCCGGTAGTCCCGCGTCCGCAGCCGTACCGTGCCGCGCGACCTCGCCTTCGTCACGTTGGGGGTGAGGCAGAAGGCGTTCTCCGAGGTCGGGTAGCCCCAGCGCGCGGTGTTCATGTCGAACGGCACGGACCCGTAGTGGAACATCAGGTCGGGCCGGTCCAGGCCGGGCTCGGTGTCGTAGAAGACGCCCGCCTCCCACCACTGGCTGGACGTGGTGGGCATGGGCTGCCGGGCCTCCCACATGATCACGCCCTCGGGGTGGTCCTGGAGGTTGTCGCCGACGCCGGGGGAGTCCGCCACCACCTCGACACCGATCTCCCGCAGATGCCCGGCCGGACCGATGCCGGACAGCATCAGCAGCTTGGGCGAGTCGATCGAGCCGCAGGAGACGACGACCTCGCGCCTGGCCCGCACCGTGCGCGTGTGCACCAGGTCGGGGTCCAGGTACTCGGCGCCGACGCACCGCCGTCCCTCCAGGACCAGCCTCTTGGCCCGCACCCCGGTCCGGACGTCGAGGTTCGGACGTCTGCCCAGCACCGGGTGCAGGTAGGCCACGGACGAGGACTGGCGGATGTTGTTCTCGTCGGAGTTGATCTGGAACCAGCCCGCCCCGCGCACCACCGTCTTCCCGGTGTTGAACGGCACCGTCGGTATGCCGGCCTGCGCGCATGCCTCCAGCAGGGCGGCACCGCACGGGTCCCCGCCCTTGAGCGTGCGCAGCCTCACCGGGCCGGTGCGGCCGTGGTGGTCGCCGGGCGCGTCGTTGTTCTCCAGCCGCCGGTAGAGCGGGAACAGGTCGGCCGCGCTCCAGCCCGCGCACCCGCGGGCCGCCCAGTCGTCCAGGTCCTCAGCGGGCGCCCAGAAGGCGATACAGGAGTTGTGCGACGAACAGCCGCCCAGCACCTTGGCCCGGGCGTGCCGCATGAAACCGTTGCCGTGGGGCTGCGGCTCGACCGGGTAGTCCCAGTCGTAGCCGGACTCCAGCAGCCCCATCCAGCGCTCCAGCCTGAGCACGTCGTCGTCGCCGACGTCGCTGGGGCCCGCCTCCAGCACGCACACCGTCACCGAGGGGTCCTCGGAGAGCCGGGCGGCCACGACGTTGCCCGCGGTGCCGCCGCCGACCACGACGTAGTCGAACTCATCGATGCTCATGTGACCTCCTGGTCAGAGCTGGGATCGGGCGGATTCAGTCGGCCGCCGGGGCGGCGAGCGGAGCGTTCGGGGCGGCGGGCGCGGCCTCCAGGCGGTGCTCGGCGAGCACGCCGGTGCGGTGCCGCTGGACGAGCCAGTAGTAGGCGAAGCCACCGCCCGCGATGACCACGACGAAGAGGACCGCACCCCAGCGCAGGTACCAGTGGTACGGCGCGGCCGCGTTGTAGACGGAGGCGCGCGGCCAGATCAGGTTGACCGTCATGACCGCGCCCCACACCACGGCGACGATGTTGACGAGCAGTCCCCAGCGGCCGAGCGAGAACCTGCCGTCGCCGGCGGGCTGCCACCTGCCGCGCAGCCGGGCCACCAGCATCGGCACGGTGACGCCCAGATAGGCGAGGTAGATCATGATGATGCCGATGCTGGTGACGACCGTGAAGATCTGCGGCTGGCGGATGTTGACCACGAGGATCGCCAGCGCCAGCACGCCGATGATCACGGCCGGCAGCACCGGGGTGTGGAAGCGGGGGCTGACCCGGGCCAGCAGCGAGGACGCGGGCAGGTTGTTGTCCCGGGCCATCGCGAAGGCCAGCCGGATCGCGGCGGTGTGCACGGCCAGCGCGCAGACCGTCACCGCGATCAGCACGCACCACAGCATCGCCTTGCCGGCCGTCGGGCCGAGCACGTCGAGCACGACGTACTGGAGGCCGTCCGTGGAAAGCTTGTCGCCGTTGAGGCTGGAGACGCTCATCAGGGCCAGCAGGAGCACCAGGCCGCCCAGGACGAACGAGGCGACGATGGCGCGGATGATCGCGCGCGGGGCGTTGCGGGACGGGTCGAGGGATTCCTCGCCGAGCGAGGCGGCGGTGTCGAAGCCGTACATGACGTACGCCGACGCCAGCGAGGCGACCAGGAAGGCGCCCAGATAACCCGTCGAGTATCCCGATCCGGTGTGGTTCGTGTGCATGACGACTTGAGGACCGCGGGTGATGTGGACGGCGAACAACACGATCAATACGACGGTCGCGATCAACTCGATGAACACGCCCGCCGTGTTGATCGTGGCCATCAGCTTGACGCCGAACGCGTTGACCAGCGTCGTGAAGAGAATCAACACGGCCGCCAGGACGACCGCGTTGGTCGCCACGTCGTACTTGCCGGTGCCGTCCCCGACGAACTGGAACGCGGACGAGATCTGCGGCAGCGTCAACTGGTAGGCCAGCGCCACGGCCGAGATGGACACGATGGACGCGATCAACATCATCCACCCGGCGAGCCAGCCGAGGTGCGGATTGCCGATCTTCTTCGACCAGTTGTACACCGAGCCGGCCACCGGATAGCGGGCGGCCAGCTCGGCGAAGCACAGTGCCACCATGAACTGGCCGGCGAACACCATCGGCCACGACCACCAGTAGGCCGGACCGCCGCTGCCGTAGCCGAAGTAGAACAGCTGGAAGGTGCCGGTGAGGATCGAGATGTAGCTGATCCCGGCGGCGAAGGTGTGGAAGTTGCCCAGGGTGCGCTTGAGTTCGGGCTTGTAGCCGAACTCGGCGAGTTCGGTGTCGTCGTGGTGGTGCGGGCCTGGCGATTGGTCGGTGGTCGTCATGAGCGGACTCCTCTGGCTGTCAGTCGAACCAGCCCTGCGGTGCCGGCGCGGTGTTGCGCCAGATGTGTTTCGTCTCGCGGTACTCGGCGAGTCCCGCCGGTCCGAGTTCACGCCCGAACCCGGACTGCTTGTAACCACCCCACTCGGCCTGCGGCACGTACGGGTGGTAGTCGTTGATCCAGACCGTGCCGAGCCGCAGCCGGCCCGCGACCCGCGCGGCCCTGGCCTCGTCGCCCGTCCACACGGCACCCGCGAGGCCGTAGACCGTGTCGTCGGCGAGCCGGACGGCCTCCCCCTCGGTGCTGAACCGCTCGACCGTCAGCACCGGCCCGAAGGACTCCTCCTGGACCACCGACATGCCGCTCGTGCACTCGTCCAGGACGGTCGGCAGATAGTAGAAGCCCTCGTCGTAGCCGGGACCGGAGGGCCGGCCGCCGCCGCAGCGCAGTACCGCGCCCTCCGCGAGCCCCCGCGCGACGTACGCCTCGACGCCGGCCCGGTGCGCCGCCGAGATCAGCGGTCCGGTCTGCGCCCGCTCGTCGAACGGCCCGCCCAGCCGGATCCCCCGCGCCCGCCGGACGACCTCGTCCACGAAGCGGTCGTGCAGCGCGTCCTCGACGAGCAGCCGGGCCCCGGCCGAGCAGACCTGCCCCGAGTGCAGGAACACGGCCGTCAGCGCCATGTCGACGGCCGCCTCGAAGCCGGCGTCGGCGAAGACGATGTTGGGGTTCTTCCCGCCGAGTTCGAGCGCGACCTTCTTCACCGTGCCGGCCGCCGCCGCCATCAGCCGGCGGCCGGTCCGCAGACCGCCGGTGAACGAGACCAGGTCGACGTCCGGATGCTCGGCGAGCGGGGCACCCGCCTCCGGACCGGCGCCCGGCACCAGATTGGCCACGCCCGGCGGCAGCCCCGCCTCGGCCAGCAGACGGACCAGGTGGATCGCGGAGTGCGGGGTCAGCTCGCTGGGCTTCAGCACGAACGTGTTGCCGGCCGCGAGCGCGGGGGCGACCTTCCACGCCGTCTGGAGCAGCGGATAGTTCCACGGGGTGATCAGGCCGCAGACGCCGACCGGCTCGTGCACCACCCGGCTGTCGACGTCCGGCCGCCCCGTGTCGATCACGCGCCCCGGCTCGCTCGCGGCCAGCCGCCCGAAGTAGCGGAAACAGTCGACGACATCGTCGATGTCGTACGCACTCTCCACCAGCCGTTTGCCCGTGTCCAGGGACTCGGCGCGGGCCAGCGCGTCCTTGTCCCGGGCCAGGAGACCGGCGACCCGCAGGAGCAGGTCACCGCGCTCGGTACCCGGCGTACGCGGCCAGGGCCCGGTGTCGAAGGCGCGCCGGGCCGCCGCGACGGCCTCCACGGTGTCCTTTCCGCCGGCCTCGTCCACGACCCCGACCAGGGAGCCGTCGGCGGGGCAGCGGATCTCCCGGGTGCGCTCGTCCAGGGCGCCCCGCCAGGTGCCGTCGATGAAGAGATCAGGCATGGTCCCGCCCCAGCCCGGCCCGCAGCCACTCGTGGAAGACGCCGATGTGGTGCTCGTTCGGGACCAGCACCCCGCCCTCGCGGTACGCGCGCGAGGACATCGCCGGCTGGGTGCGCTCGCACGCCTCGAAGTCCTGGACGTTGACGCGGTGGAACAGCTCCACGGACTTGGACACGTCCGCGCCCGAGGCCACCACCTCCGGCGCGTACAGCCAGTCGCACTCCACCACCGTGCGGTCCTCGGCCAGCGGGAACATGCGGTGCAGGATGACGTGGTCGGGGACGAGGTTGACGAACACGGTCGGCTTGACCGTGATCGCGTAGTAGCGGCGGTCCTGGCCGGCGGTCACCTCGGGGAGCCGGGCGAAGCCGGCACTGCCGTCCACGGTGAATCCCTTGATCCCCGCGCCGAACTCGGCGCCGTGGCCGACGTAGTACTGGGCGGCGTAGCCGTCGGCGAACTCCGGCAGCACCTCGGTGAGTTCGGGATGGATCGTCGCGCAGTGGTAGCACTCCATGAAGTTCTCGACGATCAGTTTCCAGTTGGCCTTCACGTCGTAGGTGACGCGCTTGCCGAGAGCCAGCCGCTCGGTGCCGTAGTGCTCGATGGCGGCGGCGTCGCCGAGCCGTTCCATGGCCGCGTGCATCACCGTGTCCTCGAAGGAGGGCGGTTCGTCGGCGAGGCACACCCAGGCGTAGCCCAGCCACTCGCGCAGGGCCACCTTGATCAACCCGTACGCGACTCGATCAACGTCGGGCATCTTGATCAAGTTGGGCGCGGCGATCAACTTGCCGTCAAGGTCGTACGTCCATGCGTGATACGGGCATTGCAGGCTACGCCGTACCTCGCCGGCCTTCTCGGTGCACAGCCGGGCACCGCGATGCCGGCACACGTTGAGGAAGGCGCGCAGCTCGCCGGTGCGGGTCCGGGTGACGACGATGTTCTCGCGGCCCACCTGAACCGTGCGGAAGGAGCCCGGCTTGTCCAGGTCGGCGCTGCGCACCGCGCAGAACCAAAGGGACTCGAAGAGCTTCTCCTGCTCCTGCCGGAAGATCGACGGGTCGGTGTAGTAGCGGCCCGGAAGCGTCGCGACGAGGCTCGGGGAGAGCGGGCCGGCGGAGGTCGGGGTCGGTGAGATCGGGGGCGTCGTCACGGGCGGGCTCCTCGGGCGGGCGCGGCGGCGAGGCGGACGGCATCGGACAGCGCGGTCGGATGCGCGGTGGAACCGGTCGGCCGGCGGTGTGCGGTGACAGCGGCGGCGCTGCCCGGCGCGCCGAGTCCGGCGACGGCGACGTCGTAAGAAGGTGGCACGGACGCCTCCTAGCGGCGGATGCGGGTCATCCCGGGGTCGAAGAGCGGCTCGTCGGCGACCGTGGCCGGAACCTTCTCGCCGAAGTACTCGATGTGCACACCGGTACCGGTGGCGAGACCGGCCGGCAGCCAGGCGTAGGCGACACAGCGGCCCAGCGTGTAGCCGTAGGACGCGCTGGTGACGTAACCGGCCGGGACGCCGTCGGCGAAGACCGGCTCCTTGCCGAGGACCACGGCGGCGGGGTCGTCGAGCAGCAGCGGGGTGAGCCGGCGGGTGGGTTCGCCGGCCCGCTGGAGCGCCGCCTTGCCGACGAAGTCCTCCTTGTCCATGCGGACCGCGAAGCCGAGGCCCGCCTCGAAGGGGGTGTGTTCACCGGTCATGTCGGTGCCCCAGGACCGGTATCCCTTCTCCAGCCGCAGGGAGCCGAAGGCGGAGCGGCCCGCGGCGACCACACCGAGGTGCCGGCCGGCCTCCCACAGCGTGTCCCAGAGCCGCAGGCCCAGGTCGGCGGTGGTGTACAGCTCCCAGCCCAGCTCGCCGACGTAGCTCAGACGCATCGCCGTCACCGGAACATGTCCGAGGTAGGTCTGCTTCGCCCGGAAGTAGCCGAACCCCTTGTGCGAGAAGTCGTCGCCGGTCAGGGGCTGGACGAGGGCGCGGGCGAGAGGGCCCCAGACGCCGATGCAGCAGGTGCCGGAGGTGATGTCGCGGACCTGAACGCCCTCGGGGGCGTGCCGCAGGAGCCGGTCCAGGTCGGCCGGGGAGTTGGCGCCGACCTGGAACCGGTCGGGCCCCAGCCGGGCGACCGTGAGGTCGGAACAGATGCCTCCGGTCTCGTCCAGGAGCAGGGTGTAGGTGACCGCGCCGGGCTTCTTGCGGAGATTGTTGCTGGTCATGCGGTCGAGGAAGGCGAGGGCGCCCGGGCCGGTGACCTCCAGTCGGCGCAGCGGGGTCATGTCGTACAGGGCGACTTTCTCCCGGGTGGCCTTCGCCTCGGCGGCGGCGACGGGGGACCAGTAGCGGGCCGACCAGGCGTCGCGCTCGGGCAGCTCGCCCAGGGCGTCCACGAGCGGGGCGTTCGCCTCGTACCAGTGCGGGCGCTCCCAGCCGGTGCCCTCCAGGAAGAAGGCGCCGAGCTGCTGCTGCCGGGCGTAAAAGGGGCTGACGCGCAGGGGGCGGGGCTGCTCCATCGGCTGGAGGGGGTGGAGCACGTCGTACACCTCGACGAACTGCCGGGCGCCGCGTTCACGGACGTACGACGGTGAACGCTGCACGTCCTCGAAGCGGGTGAGGTCGCACTCGTGCACGTCGACGGACGGCCGCCCGTCGACCATCCACTCGGCCACCGCCTTCGCCACCCCGGCCGAGTGGGTCACCCAGACCGCCTCGGCCAGCCAGAAGCCCCGCAGCCGCCGCGCCTCGCCGAGCACCGGCATGCCGTCCGGCGTGAAGGAGAAGATCCCGTTGAACCCGGTCTCGATCTCCGTCCCGCGCAGGGCGGGCAGCAGCCGGCGGCAGTCCTCCCAGCTCGGCTCCCAGTCCTCGGCCGTGAAGGGGTAGGAGGACGGCATCTCCATGTCCCGGGCGCGCGCCTCGTCGTACGCGGGGACCGTGAACGGGTCGACCGGCATTGGACGGTGCGCGTACGAGCCGATCCCGAGGCGGTCGGTGTGCTCGCGGAAGTACAGGTCGCGGTCCTGGAAGCGGAGGATGGGGCGGGACGCCTCGGCAGTGGCGCCCGCCAGCTCGGCCAGCGGCCGCGTCTTCGCATACTGGTGGGCGAGGGGCTGAAGCGGTACGTGCAGACCGGCCATGCGGCCGATGACCGGCCCCCAGAACCCGGCCGCGGACACCACGTGGTCGGCCGGAAAGGTGCCCTGGTCGGTGACGACCGCGGTGACCCGGCCGTCCTGCTGCTCGATGCCGGTGACCGTGTGCCGGTCCAGGAAGCGGGCGCCGCACGCGCCGGCGCGGTCCATCTGGGCCCGGGCCGCGAGGAGGGCCCGGGCGAGACCGTCGTCCGGGGTGTGGAAGCCGCCGAGGACGACCGAATCGTCCAGCAGCGGCCACAGTTCCTTGCACCGGGCCGTGCTCACGATCTCGCCGCGGATGCCCCAGGAGGCCGCGTAGCCGGCCCTGCGGTGCAGATCGGCCAGGCGTTCGGGGGTGGTCGCGAGTTCCAGGCCGCCCACCCGGTGGAAGCAGGAGACGCCGTCGGCCTCGAGGGAACTGAACTTCTCGACGGTGTACCGGGCGAACTCCGCGAGGGTCTTGGACGGGCTGGTCTGGAAGACCAGGCCGGGGGCGTGCGAGGTGGAGCCGCCCGGGGCGGGCAGGGGGCCCTGTTCGAGGACGGTGACGTCCGTCCAGCCGCGGGCGGTCAGTTCGTCGGCGAGGGAGCAGCCGACGATGCCGGCACCGATGATGACGACGCGGGGTCCCTGGGGCCGTTCTTCGGGGGTGCTGGACATGCCCCTCCTTGTGGCGGGGATGGCGGGATGGGCGGGGATGACGGGTGCGGGGGAGTCGCTCGGGCGGCGCGGACGTTCCGCCGCTCGGCGGCTGGTCGTCGTGCCCCGCCGGGCCGGTTCGCACGAGGGCGGCCGGTGTGGACGGCGGTGGCCGGTGTGTGCAGGAAAGTGGCTGGTGTGTACGAAGGGGCTGTTGTTACAGGAGTGGCTGTTGTGACGAGGGTGGCCGGTGGTGTACGAGGGTGGCCGGTGTGCACGACTGTGGCGCCCCGACAGGGTCAGCGGCCGGGTGCGGCGGGGCGGCCGTCGAGTTGCCCGCGGTCCGGGCGGCGGGTGCCGCAGGTGAGGGCCCGTTCGGCGCGTACCGTCGCGCGCCGGCTCACAGGACGACCACCGAGCGCAGCACCTCACCGCGGTGCATCTTGCCGAACGCCTCCTCCACCTGGTCCAGGGCGATCGTCTCGGACACGAACGCGTTGAGATCGAGCAGGCCGTAGAGGTACTGGTCGATCAGGAACGGGAAGTCCCGGCTCGGCAGACAGTCCCCGTACCAGGAGGACTTGATGGCGCCGCCGCGCGAGAAGACGTCGATCAACGGCAGTTCGACCTTCATCTCGGGGGTGGGGACCCCGACCTGGACCAGCAGACCCGCGTGGTCGCGCATGTAGAAGGCCTGCAGGAACGTCTCGGGGCGGCCCGCCGCGTCGATCGCGATGTCCACCCCGTGCCCGTCGGTCAGCTCCCGGACGGCCTCGACCGGGTCGGTTCCCCGGGAGTTGACGGTGTGTGTGGCACCGAACTTCTCCGCCTGGTCCAGCTTCCTGTCGTCGATGTCCACGGCGATCACCTTCATCGCGCCGTTCAGGCAGGCGCCCGCGATGGCCGCGTCGCCGACACCCCCGCAGCCGATGACGGCGACCGAGTCACCGCGGCCGACACGGCCGGTGTTGACCGCCGCGCCGTAGCCGGCCATCACCCCGCAGCCGATGAGCCCGGCCGCCTCGGGCCGCGCGGCCGGGTCGATCTTCACCGCCTGGCCCGCCGCGACCAGCGTCTTCTCGGCGAAGGCGCCGATACCGAGGGCGTTGGTGAGCGGGGTGCCGTCCGGCAGCGTCATGGGCTGTGCGGCGTTGCGGGAGTCGAAGCAGTACCAGGGCCGGCCACGACGGCAGGAACGGCAGCCGCCGCACGGCGCGCGCCAGGCCAGCACGACGTAGTCGCCGGGCTCGAGGCCGGTGACCCCGGGGCCGACCGCCGCGATCGTGCCGGCCGCCTCGTGGCCCAGCAGGAACGGGAAGTCGTCGGTGATCGCGCCCTCCCGGTAGTGGAGATCCGTGTGGCACACCCCGCAGGCCTGCACGTCGACCAGTACCTCACCGGGCCCCGGATCGGGGACGACGATCGTCCGCACCTCCACGGGTGCGCCCTTCTCCACTGCGACTACGGCACGGACCTCGTGTGGCACGACAAGCTCCTCTGCTGTTGCGCATTGCACGATGGGTTGCGCGATGGGGAACATACTGAGAACGGCGCCACGGAGCCGTCAAGGGGCGCGCGTCAACCCTTGGTGAAAGGAACCCGTGGGGCGAAACCTCTCGGACACACGACGGCGCGGGACCGACGCACGACGGCGCGGGACCGGTGACGTCCCGGTCCCGCGCCCTAGTTCGGTCCGTGTGCGCGGTGAGGCCCCGTCAGGACGAGGGCGGGGCAGGGGGAATGGCGATCAAGCCGTGGCAGGAGGAGTGACGGCCCGGCCGGCGCGGCCGGAACCCCGGGTCTGGGTCTGGGTCTGGATCTGCGGCTGGGGCTGAGGCTGTGTCCTGGTTTGAGGCTGGGTTTGGGCCTGCGTCTTGGTTTGAGGCTGGGCCGGCTTCAGGTCAGAATCCGTATCCCATGCGCCGGGACAGCTCGGCGCCCGCCGCGACCGTCCGCTTGGCCACCTCCGGCAGCCGGTCGGCGTTGAGCCGGTACACCGGCCCCGACACGCTGATCGCCGCGATCACCTTGCCGTCGTGCGCACGCACCGGTGCCGCGACGGCCGCGAGCCCGAGTTCCAGTTCCTCGATCGTGACGCCGTACCCCTGCTGGACCACGGCCTCCAGTTCGGCGCGCAGCATCGACGCGCCGGTGACCGTACGGTCCGTGAACCGCGGCAGCGGCCGCGCCAGCAGGCCCTCGCGCAGGGTCGGCGGCATGTGCGCGAGCAGCACCTTGCCGCTGGAGGTGGCGTGCAGCGGGGTGCGTCTGCCCAGCCAGTTCTGCGCGGTCACGGACGCGGTGCCGCGGGCCTGCATGATGTTGACCGCCGCGTCGTCGTCGAGCACGGCGATGTTGACCGTCTCGCCCAGCTCGTCGGCGACCTCCCGGCAGACCGGGACACCCTCCTGGGAGATGTCGAGACGCACTGCCGCCGCCCCCGCCAGGCGCAGCACGCCGGCCCCCAGGTAGTACTTCCCGCGGTCCTTGGCCTGGGCCACCAGACCGCGGTTCTCCAGGACGCCGAGCAGCCGGAACGCCGTGGACTTGTGGACGTCAAGCTCCTCGGCGATCTCGGTCACGCCCGCCTCGCCGTGCCGGGCGAGAATCTCCAGCACGCTCACGGCGCGGTCCACCGACTGCACCGCGCTGGCCGCTCCGCGGCCGCCCTGCCTCTCCGGGGTACCTGGGACTCGCGGGCTCTCCTCGCTGCGGTCGGACTGCTTCTGCGTGCGGGTCATGGCTCAACTCTCACCACCTGTCGGCCCGGTTCGGGCCGCATCTGCGGGAAGCCCTTGACGCGACGGTCGTCCCGCCCGGATTCTGTTGCGCATAGCGCTGGATCGTGCGCCATGCGAAACATCATGTTACCGAAGTGTCCGAATCCCGAAAGGGTGCCGGACCACCCGGACCGATGACGGTCCGTCACTCCCTTGCCGCTTCACCGGGCCGGACCGATGTGGGTCCGGGCTCCCGGCAGCACCCTGACGCCTGCATCGAGCAGGTCCCGGGCCGAGCGTCCCGGGACCGAGAGGGGGGCCCGTGATTCCCGTCTGCCGCCTCGAAGACCTCCCCGAGGGTGAGTCCGTCCGCGTCGCGACCGCGCCGCCGATCGCCGTGTTCCACACCGAGGACGGCGAGTTGTACGCCATCGACGACACCTGCACCCACCAGGACGCGTCCCTCTCGGAGGGCTGGCTGGAAGGCTGCCTGGTCGAGTGTCCGCTGCACGCGGCCTCCTTCGACCTGCGCACCGGCGAACCGACCTGCCTGCCGGCCCGGCGCCCCGTGCGCACCCACCGTGTCACCGTGCAGGACGGCGTCGTGCACGTCCACCTCGGTGCGGAGGAGGGCACGGCCGCATGAACACCGCCGGACGTTCCGCCCCCGGCGCCCCCGCCGCCCCCGCCGCCGGACTTTCCGCCCCTGTCACCCCCGGCGTCGGGGAGCCTGCCCCTGTGGCCCTCGCCGTCGGGGAGCCTGCCCCTGTCGACCCCGCCGTCGGGGAGCCGGCCCTTGCCGTCCACTTCGCCGGGCATCCCGTCCCTGTGGCGCCCGCCGCCGGGGACCCCGCCCCTGTCACCCCCGGCCGTCCGCCCGGTGCGGCACCCGCTCTTACGCCCCGCCCCGCCCCCGACGCCAGGAGCCGTGCCCTGTGAGGACTGTGACCATCGTCGGCGCCTCGCTCTCCGGGCTCTACGCCGCACGCGAACTCCGCACGCAGGGCTTCGACGGCCGACTCGTGATCGTCGGCGAGGAACCCCATCACCCCTATGACCGCCCTCCTCTCTCCAAGGACTTCCTCACCGGCCGCGCCGACGAGAGCCGGCTCGCACTCACCGACGCCGACGAGACCGCCGCACTCGACGCCGAGTGGCTGCTCGGCGTCCGCGCCCACGGGCTCGACCCCCGCGGCCGCACCGTCCTCCTCGACGACGGCCGTACGGTGTCCACCGACGGCGTCGTCATCGCCACCGGCGCCGCCGCCCGCCGGCTGCCCGGTGACGGCCTCGCCGGCGTGCACACCCTGCGCACCCTGGACGACGCCCGCGCCCTGCGCGCCGACCTCACCCGCGGCTCCCGCCGGGTCGTCGTCATCGGCGGCGGCTTCATCGGTGCCGAGACCGCCTCCTCCTGTGCCCGGCTCGGCCACACGGTCACGGTGGTCGAGGCCGCCCCGCTGCCGCTCCTTCCGCAGCTCGGCACGGACATGGCCACGGTGTGCGCCGCACTGCACCGCCGCGGCGGCGTGGAACTGGTCACCGGGACCGGTGTGGCCGCGCTCCGGGGCACCGCCACCGTCACCGGCGTCGACCTCACCGACGGCCGCACCCTGCCCGCCGACATCGTGATCACCGGCATCGGAGCCGTCCCCGAAACCGGCTGGCTGGCGGGCTCGGCACTCGCCCTGCACGACGGCGTGCTGTGCGACGACGGCTGCGTGACCGCACTGCCCCAGGTCGTCGCGGTGGGCGACGTCGCCCGCGTCGGCGGCACCAGGGCCGAGCACTGGACCTCCGCCACCGAGCAGCCCCGCGCCGCGGTGACCAACCTGCTCGCCGGCCGCACCCTCGTGACCGCGCGCACCGTGCCGTACTTCTGGTCCGACCAGTACGACTCCCGGATCCAGTTCACGGGCCGGCGCCGCGAGGGCGACACCGTCCATGTCACCGAGGGCGAGATCACCGACGACGGTCTCCCCGGCGAGTCCGGCTTCCTCGCCCGGTACGAACGGGACGGCCGCACCGTCGCCCTGCTCGGCGTGGACCGGCCCCGCGCCTTCCTCCGGGCCCGGCGCGAACTCCAGCGCGAGTTGCGACAGGACGGACGGCCCGGGGAGGACCGGCGGAAGACGGAGACCGCTGTGCTGTGACAGGCGGTACCGCCACCGCGTCCGGGACCGGGCCGCCCCGAGCGCGCCCCCGGCCCCGGCGAGGGCACCGGTGAACGCCTGCCGTGAATGGCGCCGGTGCCTCCCGCCGGTGCCTCCCGCTTGTGCATCGCGCCGGGCGCTGTCCGCCGCGGATGGCGCCGGTGCCGCCCACCCTGGAGGTCGCCGGGTGCCGTCCGCCGTGGTCAGGGGTGCGACAGCTGCCCGGCGCCGCCCCTGCGGCGTATCCGCTCCTGTTCCCGCAGGGCCGCCCGCTCCCGGCGGCGGCGAGCGCGCCGCTCGCGGCGAAGGGCGCGGGCCGTGCTGCTCGGCTCGGAGACCACGCCGTACCGCTGGCTCCACACCTGGCGGGTCACCCACACGTCGACCACGGCCCAGGTGGCCACCACCGTGCTCACCACACCGCTGATCACCATCGGGAACGCCAGCCAGGAGCCGGCCAGCGTGCACAGGAACGCCACCATCGCCTGTATCAGCGTCACCGCCATGACGAGGACGGCTCGCACCGCCGCCGCACGCACCGGATCGGGCATCGGATGCCGGCGCGCGGGCACCTCCACCCACAACGGCCGGTAACCCTGCCACTGTTCGTCACCGGCCGGCTCTCCGGCGTGCTCGGGGCCCGGACTACCGTGATCCGGCGCCTTCCGGCCCCACCCCACCTGTGAGCGCCCCGCCACGCTCTCCTCGGGCGCCTCGCGCCGCTCCGCCGTGCCCATCACCGTGTCACTCCCCACCGCCGGCGGACCGCTCGCCCCGGCCTCCGAAGACCTCGACTCCCCAGTGGCTGCCCGGCTTGCGCTGTTTTACGCAACCGAGGTGCGCACCGAGGCTCCTGTGGTCCCATTCCGCCCCCAATTCCCATAGAGAAGGACGAACGAGACCGCGCGAAGATTCCCAAGTGGCGAAAAAATCCGGCCAACCGCCCCTCCGGGAGGCCGTCGGCGACCGAGCGCACGCACCTGGATCGCGGTGGCAATCTCCCCCAATGCACGGACAACTCGCCATGTCTGGGAGCCGATGCGGAAGTTCACCCTCCGGACGTGTCTTCGAGTTAACTGTGAGGCGGTAGTAGGCTCGCGCCGTTTGTAGACGGACATGAGCACCCCCGACCGGCGGGGGTCGAGCTGGGGGAGGCCATGCGCTTTCGCGGGAAGTCGATCCGCCGGAAGATCGTGGCGCTGCTTCTCGTGCCGCTGGTGTCCCTGACCGCCATCTGGGGCTTCGCCACGGTACTCACGGGGCGTGAAGCGGCCCGGCTGTTCCACGTGTCCGATGTCGTCGAGAACATCGGCTATCCCATCGAGGACACCGTTCGCGTCCTGCAACAGGAGCGCCGCCAGACCCTCGTCTACCTCGCCGACCCGCGGGCCTCCGAGGCCCTTTCGGCACTGCACCGCACCCGCACCGCCGCCGACCGGGCGATCACCACGATCCGCGGGAACGCCGAGGACCACCGGGGCGGCCTGGACTCCGACGACAGCGAACGCCTGACCGCCGTGCTGGACGCCTTCGGCGGACTCGACTCCCTGCGCCGCAGCGTCGAGGAGGGCACCGTCACCCGCGCCCAGGCGTTCGATCTCTACAACCGCCTGGTGGACCCCTGCTTCGCGCTCCTCGCCGCCCTCGACGGCATCGACGACGTAGAGGTCGACAAGCAGGCTCGCGCCCTGGTCAACGTCACCCGCGCCCGCGAGCTGCTCTCCCGCGAGGACGCCCTGCTCGGCTCCTCCCTCGTCGTCGGCCGGCTCACCCCCGACGAGTCCCGGGACATCTCCGACCTCGTCGCGCAGCGCACCCTGCTGTACGACATCAGCCTCCCGCTGCTGCCCTCCGCCGAGCGCGACCGCTACGAGCGCTTCTGGAAGAACGCGACCACGGCCCCGCTGCGCGTGGCGGAACGGTCCGCCATCGCCACGGACTCCGGCACGCCGCGCGGTGTCACCGCGAAGAGCTGGGACTCCGCCGCGGCAACGGTCCTCGACGAACTCGGCACCCTGGACGACCAGGTGGGCGACCGGTTCCAGGACCGCATGCACCCCGTGGCCGTGGGCGTCATCGTGCAGGCGGCCGTCGCGGGTCTCCTCGGACTGGTGGCACTCCTCGTCTCCGTCGTCCTCTCCGTCCGGGTCGGCCGCGTCCTCATCCGCGACCTGCGCCAGCTGCGCATGGAGGCCCACGAGGCGTCCGGCGTCCGACTGCCCAGCGTGATGCGCCGGCTGTCCGCGGGCGAGCAGGTCGACGTCGAGACCGAGGTGCCCCGCCTGGAGTACGACAAGAACGAGATCGGCGAGGTCGGACAGGCCCTGAACACCCTCCAGCGCGCGGCCGTGGAGGCCGCCGTCAAACAGGCCGAACTGCGGTCCGGTGTCTCCGAGGTCTTCGTCAACCTCGCCCGCCGCAGCCAGGTGCTGCTGCACAAGCAGCTCACCCTGCTCGACAGCATGGAGCGCAGGACCGAGGACACAGACGAACTCGCCGACCTGTTCCGCCTGGACCACCTCACCACCCGCATGCGCCGGCACGCCGAGGGCCTGGTGATCCTCTCCGGCGCCGCGCCCTCACGACAGTGGCGCCGGCCCGTACAGCTGATGGACATCGTCCGCGCCGCCGTCGCCGAGGTGGAGGACTACGAGCGCATCGAGGTCCGGCGGCTGCCGCGGGTCGCCGTCACCGGGCCCGCCGTCGCCGACCTCACCCATCTCGTGGCCGAACTCCTGGAGAACGCCACGGTCTTCTCGCCCCCGCACACCGCCGTCCAAGTCATCGGTGAGCGGGTCGCCAACGGCTTCACCCTGGAGATCCACGACAGGGGCCTCGGCATGACGGCCGAGGCGCTCCTGGACGCCAATCTGCGTCTCGCCGAGACTCCCGAGTTCGAACTCTCCGACACCGACCGGCTGGGCCTGTTCGTCGTCAGCCGCCTCGCCCAGCGCCAGAACGTCCGCGTCTCCCTCCAGCCCTCGCCGTACGGCGGCACCACCGCGGTGGTGTTCATCCCCGACGCGCTGCTGACCGACGACGTCCCGGACACCAACGGCATCGGCTTCCGGCTCGACCGGGAACGCCCGGCGAAGGGCACCGAGCAGGCGTTGGGCCGTACCGCCGGGCGGTCCCAGGCACCGCTTCAGCTGCCCGGCCTGCCGACCTCCCTGCTGGACGGCCCGGTGGAACTGGAGGCGCCCGTCGACCTCGACGCGCTGGACGGCTTCCCCGGCGCCCTCGGCGACGAGGACAGCGAGCGCGGCGGCCTGTTCCGCCACCGCCGGTCCCGGCCGGGCGGCGACGAGCCGACCGCCGGCCCGCCGGCCGGCCGGCAGCCGCACGAGGAGGCCGGCGACCTCGGAGCCGTGCCGCTGCCCCGGCGCCAGACGCCCAAGCTGGTCAGCTCGCACGGCAAGCCCGTCACCGACCAGCGTTCCCGCCGCGACGAGCCGGACCGAGGGCCCGCCACCGCTCCGTACCACTCCGAGTCCGAGACGGGCGGACCGGCCCCGCTGCCGGCCCGCCGCCGTGGCACGGCCTCCCGGCGCCCCACCGGGCTCACCGACCACGTCGAAGACCGCGCCGTGACCCCGGCCGAGGGCGCCCCGGAGCCGTCCGAAGCACCGGCGCTGCCCAGGCGTACCCGGCCCAAGGCGCCGTCCGCCGGCGGCCCGGCGGACACGGCACCGTCCCTGGGTGGCCCGGCGGACACGGCGCCGTCCCTCGGCGGCGGCTCCGCACCCGCCGGTGGGACGGACCCGGAGCCGCGCACGGGGCCGCTGCCCCGGCGCGTGCGCCAGGCCAGCCTGGCTCCCCAGCTCAAGCAGGACACCGAACGGCGTGCCGAACCCACGGCACAGCCCGCCGACCGCGATGCCGAGGAGGTCCGCAGCCGGATGGCCTCGCTCCAGCGGGGCTGGCAGCGCGGCCGGGAGGAGAACGCCGCGGGCGACGGGGCCCGGGACGGCACAGCACAAGGAACGACTAAGGGGGACGGTCGATGACCGCACCGAAGGCCACCGGCCACACGCCGACGAACACGGGGGACCTGAACTGGCTCCTGGACGACCTCGTCGACCGGGTAGCCAGCATCCACAAGGCCGTCATCCTGTCCGGCGACGGACTGCCGACGGGGGTGTCCAAGGACCTGTCCAGGGAGGACGGCGAGCATCTGGCCGCCGTGGCGTCCGGCTTCCACAGCCTCGCCAAGGGCGTCGGGCGCCACTTCGACGCGGGCAGTGTCCGGCAGACGGTGGTCGAGCTGGACGGCGCCTTCCTCTTCGTCACCGCCGCCGGGGACGGCAGCTGCCTCGCCGTCCTCTCGGACGCCGACTCCGACGTCGGGCAGGTCGCTTACGAGATGACGCTCCTGGTCAAGCGGGTCGGCGTGCATCTGGGCACCGCCCCGCGCACCGATCTGCCCGCAGGCGGGTAGTGGGATGACATGAGCGGAGACGGTCAGGGAAGAAGCCACTGGTTCGACGACGAGGCCGGGCCGGTCGTCCGGCCGTACGCCATGACACGTGGCCGCACCACGAGCGCGGCCCAGCACCGCCTCGATCTGATCGCCGTGGTGGTCACCGAGCACGACGCCGGTGACCCGGAGACGGACCCGACGCTGTCCCCCGAGCACGTGGACATCGTCGGGCTCTGCCGCGACGAACCGCAGTCGGTCGCCGAACTCGCCGCGGAACTCGACCTGCCCATCGGCGTGGTCCGCGTCCTCATCGGTGACCTGGTGCACGCCGAACTCGTCCATGTGTCCCGTCCGGTGCCCCCGGCCGAGCTCCCGGACGAGAGTATTCTGCGCGACGTGATCAACGGCCTCCGGGCGCTCTGAGCGGCGCGGAAGCGAGGTAGTGACATGACTGGCTGGCAGTTCTGGGTCGACCGGGGCGGTACCTTCACCGACATCGTCGCCCGTCGCCCGGACGGCCGGCTGCTCACGCACAAACTGCTGTCCGACAACCCGGCCCGGTACGCCGACGCCGCCGTGGCCGGGGTCCGCGCACTCCTCGGCGACTCCCAGGACCCCGTCGAGGCCGTCCGGATGGGTACCACGGTCGCCACCAACGCCCTGCTCGAACGCAAGGGCGAGCGGACCCTCCTGGTCGTCACCCGCGGCTTCCGCGACGCCCTGCGCATCGCCTACCAGAACCGCCCCCGCATCTTCGCCCGCCGTATCGAGCTGCCCGAGCTGCTCCACGAACGGGTGGTGGAGGTGGACGAACGCCTCGCCGCCGACGGCACCGTCCTGCGCGCCCCCGACCTGGACGCCCTGGCCGGACCGCTCCGGGAGGCGTACGACGACGGGATCCGCGCGGTCGCCGTCGTCTGCCTGCACAGCCACGCCCATCCCGGCCACGAGCGCGCCGTCGGCGAACTCGCCGCCCGCATCGGCTTCCCGCAGATCTCGCTGTCCAGCGAGGTCAGCCCGCTGATGAAGCTCGTCCCGCGCGGGGACACCGCCGTCGTCGACGCCTACCTCTCGCCCGTGCTGCGCCGCTATGTGCGGCACGTCGCCGACGAGCTGCGGGGCGTACGGCTGATGTTCATGCAGTCCAACGGCGGGCTCACGGAGGCCGGGCAGTTCCGCGGCAAGGACGCCATCCTCTCCGGACCGGCCGGCGGCATCGTCGGCATGGCCCGCATGTCGCAGCGCGCCGGCTTCGACCGCGTCATCGGTTTCGACATGGGCGGCACCTCCACCGACGTGTCCCACTTCGCCGGCGCGTACGAGCGCGTGTTCACCACACAGATCGCGGGCGTCCGGCTGCGCGCCCCGATGCTCGACATCCACACGGTCGCCGCCGGCGGCGGCTCCGTCCTCCACTTCGACGGCTCCCGCTACCGCGTCGGCCCCGACTCCGCGGGCGCCGACCCCGGCCCCGCCTGCTACCGCGCCGGCGGCCCGCTCACCGTCACCGACGCCAACGTGATGCTCGGCCGCATCCAGCCCACCCACTTCCCCGCCGTCTTCGGGCCGGACGGCGACCAGCCGCTGGACGCCGCCCTCGTCCGTGACCGGTTCACCGCCCTCGCCCGCGAGATCCACGACCGCACCGGCGACGACCGCACCCCGGAGCAGGTGGCCGAGGGCTACCTGCAGATCGCCGTCGCCAACATCGCCAACGCCGTGAAGCGGATCTCCGTCCAGAAGGGCCACGACGTCACCCGCTACGCCCTGACCACCTTCGGCGGGGCGGGCGGCCAGCACGCCTGCCGCGTCGCCGACTCGCTCGGCATCCGCACCGTCCTCGTCCCCCCGATGGCCGGCGTCCTCTCCGCGCTCGGCATCGGGCTCGCCGACACCACGGCCATGCGCGAGCACTCCGTGGAGGCCCCACTGGAAGCCGCCGCCATGCCCGGCATCCACAAGACGGCCGAGGAACTCGAGGCCGCCGCGCGCGCCGAACTGCTCGCCGAGGACGTCCCGGAAGACCGCATCCAGGTCACCCACCGCGCCCAGCTCCGCTACGACGGCACCGACACCACCCTCACCGTCGAGCTGGCCGGGCCCGACGCCATGAGGCACGTCTTCGAAGAACGTCATCGCGCCACGTACTCCTTCACCCTCGACCGCCCCGTCGTCGTGGAAGCCCTCTCCGTCGAAGCCACCGGCGTCACCGCGCCCCCCGATCTGTCCGCCCTCGCCCCGTACGAGGGCCGCTCCCGCGCGCCCGGAACCGCGCGCCTCCACACCGGCGGCGCCTGGCGCGACGTACCCCTCCACCGCCGCGAGACCCTTGCTCCCGGCGAGACCGTCACCGGCCCCGCGATCGTCACCGAGGCCGGCTCCACGACCGTCGTCGACGACGGCTGGCGAGCCGCCGCCACCGATGACGGGCATCTGCTCATGGAACGCACGGCGATCACACAGAGTTCCGGTCTCGACACGGAAACCGACCCGGTTCTGCTTGAAGTCTTCAACAACCTCTTCATGTCGATCGCCGAACAGATGGGGGCGCGCCTGGAGTCCACGGCCCAGTCCGTCAACATCAAGGAGCGCCTGGACTTCTCCTGCGCCCTGTTCGACCCGGACGGAAACCTGGTGGCCAACGCCCCCCACATCCCCGTCCACCTGGGCTCCATGGGCACCAGCGTCAAAGAGGTCATCCGCCGCCGGGGCTCCGCCATGCGGCCGGGAGACACCTACGCCGTCAACGACCCGTACCACGGCGGCACACACCTGCCGGACGTCACCGTCATCACCCCCGTCTTCGACACCGACCGGCTGACGGACACACAGAGTGAGCCGCGACTCCTCTTCCACGTCGCCTCACGCGGTCATCACGCCGAGATCGGCGGCATCGCCCCCGGCTCCATGCCGGCCCACAGCCGCACCATCGAGGAGGAGGGCGTCCTCTTCGACGACTGGCTCCTCACCGAGAACGGCCGCTTCCGCGAGGAGGAGACCCGCCGGCTGCTCACCGAGGCGCCGTACCCGTCCCGCAACCCGCAGACCAACCTCGCCGACCTGCGCGCCCAGATCGCCGCCAACCGGAAGGGCGTCGACGAGGTCCGGCGCATGATCGGGGAGTTCGGCCTCGACGTCGTCCAGGCCTACATGCGGCACGTCCAGGACAACGCCGCGGAATCCGTCCGCCGCGTCATCGACGCCCTGGACGACGGCGAGTACGCCTACGAGACGGACTCCGGCGCCGTCGTCCGGGTCAGGGTCCGGGTCGACCGGACCCGACGCCGGGTGGCCATCGACTTCACCGGCACCTCCGCGCAGCTCGGCACCAATTTCAACGCGCCCCTCGCGGTCGTGAACGCCGCCGTCCTGTACGTCTTCCGCACGCTGGTCGCCGATGACATCCCGCTCAACGACGGATGTCTGCGGCCCCTGGACATCATCGTGCCCCCCGGGTCGATGCTGGCTCCCGAACCGCCCGCCGCCGTCGTCGCCGGCAACGTCGAGACCTCGCAGGCCATCACCGGCGCCCTCTACGCCGCCCTCGGCGTGCAGGCCGAGGGCTCCGGCACCATGAACAACGTCACCTTCGGCAACGAGAGGCACCAGTACTACGAAACCGTCGCCTCCGGATCCGGCGCCGGCGACGGCTTCCCCGGCGCCGACGTGGTCCAGACCCACATGACCAACTCCCGGCTCACCGACCCGGAGATCCTGGAGTGGCGGCTGCCGGTCAGGCTGGAGGAGTTCGCCGTCCGGCGGGGGAGCGGCGGCGCGGGGTGCTGGCGCGGCGGCGACGGTGCCGTGCGCCGACTCCGGTTCCTGGAACCGATGACCGTCTCCACGCTCTCCCAGCACCGTCGCGTGCCGCCGTACGGCATGGCCGGCGGCGCCCCCGGAGCGCTCGGCGCCAACCGGGTGGAGCGAGCCGACGGCACGGTCATCGAACTCGGCGCAAGCGGCTCGGCCGACGTCGGTCCCGACGACGTACTCGTGATCGAAACCCCCGGTGGCGGCGGCTACGGCCGACCGTCGCCCGAACCCCATCAAGCAGGAGAAGAGACCGATGATCTTCGGGCGTTCTGAGCGCGGCAAGCCCCCGGTCGAGCCCGTCACGCTCAAGATCCTCGTGGCCGGCGGCTTCGGGGTGGGCAAGACGACCCTCGTCGGCGCGGTCAGCGAGATCAGGCCGCTGCGCACCGAGGAACTGCTCACCGAGGCCGGGCGGCCCGTCGACGACACCAGCGGAGTCGAGGCCAAGCACACCACCACGGTGGCCATGGACTTCGGCCGCATCACACTGCGCGAGGACCTGGTGCTCTACCTGTTCGGCACGCCCGGGCAGGAGCGGTTCTGGTTCATGTGGGACGAGTTGTCCGAGGGCGCCCTCGGCGCCGTCGTCCTCGCCGACACGCGCCGTCTGGAGGACTGTTTCGCGGGCATCGACTACTTCGAGCGGCGCTCCATACCGTTCCTCGTCGGCGTCAACTGCTTCGAGGGAGCCGCCCGCTATCCCGCCGAAGCCGTCCGCCAAGCCCTCGACCTGGACGACGACGTGCCCGTCCTGCTGTGCGACGCCCGTGACCGGGAGTCGGTCAAGGAGGTGCTCATCGGGCTCGTCCGGCACGCCATGGAATACGCGGCCGACCGCCGTCAGGCCGTCGTCGGCTGACCGCCCGGCACGGCCCGGCTCGCCGCGCCGCCGGCCGGCGGACACGGCCCGTACCCCCGCCGACCGGGGTACGGGCCGTGGTCCTGTACGGAGCGCCCACGCGCGCGTGCGGCCGCCTCGCCGCTACGCCCCGTCCTCCTCCGTCCAGCCGAAGCTCTTCTCCACGGCCCTGCGCCAGTTCCGGTACTCGCCGTCTCGGACCGACGCCGCCATCGCCGGCGTCCACTCCGCGTCCTTCCGCCAGTGCGACTTCAGCTCGTCCAGGTCGTTCCACACGCCCGTGGCCAGCCCGGCCGCGTAGGCGGCGCCCAGGCAGGTCGTCTCCGAGACCCGGGGCCGGATCACCGGTACGCCGAGGACGTCCGCCTGGTGCTGCATGAGCAGGTTGTTGCGCGTCATGCCGCCGTCGACCTTCAGCGCGGTGATCGGCACCCCGGAGTCCTGGTACATCGCGTCCACGACCTCCCGCGTCTGCCAGCTCGTCGCCTCCAGCACCGCGCGCGCGAGGTGGGCCTTCGTCACGTACCGGGTGAGGCCGGTGACGACTCCGCGCGCGTCGGAGCGCCAGTAGGGCGCGAAAAGGCCGGAGAACGCCGGCACGATGTAGGCGCCGCCGTTGTCCTCGACGCTCGCGGCCAGCGTCTCGATCTCGTCGGCGCTCCGGATGATCCCGAGCTGGTCGCGGAACCACTGGACCAGCGCGCCCGTTATCGCTATGGACCCCTCCAGGCAGTACACCGGCGCCTCCCCGCCGATCTTGTAGCCCATCGTCGTCAGCAGCCCGTTCTTCGAGGGCACCGGCCGGTTGCCGGTGTTCAGCAGCAGGAAACTGCCGGTGCCGTAGGTGTTCTTCGCGGTGCCGACGTCATAGCAGGCCTGCCCGAACACGGCGGCCTGCTGGTCGCCCAGCGCCGAGGCCACGGGCACCCCGGACAGCTGCCCGACCGCCGTGCCGTACACCTCGGCGGAGGACCGGATCTCCGGCAGCACGGCCTCGGGCACGTTCATCGCGGACAGGACGGAGGGATCCCACTGGAGGGTGTCCAGGTTCATCAGCATGGTGCGGCCGGCGTTCGTGACGTCGGTGACGTGCCGGCCGCCGTCGGTGCCGCCCGTGAGGTTCCAGATCAGCCAGGAGTCGATGGTCCCGAACGCGATCTCACCGTGCTCGGCCCGCCGGCGCAGACCGGGCACATGGTCCAGCAGCCAGGCCACCTTGGGCCCGGAGAAGTAGCTGGCCAGCGGCAGTCCGGTGCGCTCGCGGAAGCGGTCCTGGCCGTCCGCGCCGCCCAGTTCGCCGCACAGGGCCGCGGTGCGGGTGTCCTGCCAGACGATCGCGTTGTGCACGGGCTTGCCGGTGGCCCGGTCCCACAGGACCGTGGTCTCCCGCTGGTTGGTGATGCCGAGAGCGCTCAGCCGGCCGGCGTGCAGCCCCGCCCTGGCGAGCGCCCCCGCCACCACGGCCTGCACCTTGGACCAGATCTCGGTGGCGTCGTGTTCCACCCATCCGGGCCTGGGAAAGATCTGCCGGTGCTCGCGCTGGTCGACGGCCACGATCGCGCCGCTGTGGTCGAAGACGATGCAGCGGCTGGACGTGGTGCCCTGGTCGATGGCGGCGACATAGGTGTCGGCGGTGTCCGTCATGGCTGTCCCTGGGTCGCTGGGTCGGGTCGCTGTTCGGAAGGCCGTGGGGATCGGTGGCCGGGCGGTGGAAGCCGGGCGCGGGAACCTGTGGGTTCAGAAAGCCGTGTCACGGGGGTCCGGAAGGCCGCGCCGCACAGGTTCGGCGCAGGTTCGGATGGCCGCGTCACGGGGGTTCAGAAGGCCGCGTTGTAGATGAGGCCGGCGAGTACGCCA
Source organism: Streptomyces musisoli (assembly GCF_016741855.1). Lineage (GTDB taxonomy): Bacteria > Actinomycetota > Actinomycetes > Streptomycetales > Streptomycetaceae > Streptomyces > Streptomyces musisoli. The sequence continues at coordinate 154,235 of NZ_JAERRH010000018.1, forward strand.
CCGATCAGCGGACCGACCACCGGGACCCAGGCGTATCCCCAGTCGGAGGTGCCCTTGTGGGGGATCGGCAGGAAGGTGTGCACGATGCGCGGGCCGAGGTCGCGGGCCGGGTTGATGGCGTACCCCGTGGGGCCGCCGAGGGAGAGGCCGATGCCCACGACGAGCAAGGAGACGATCAGCACGGTGGTGCCGGACTCGCCGAGCCCCTTCGTGAGCCCGAAGGCGAGGACCGGCAGGACCAGCGCGACGGTCGCGATGATCTCGGTGACGAGATTGGCGACCGGGTTACGTATCTCCGGGATGGTCGAGAAGATGCCGAGGGTCGGAACGGGTGCGTCGGCGGTGCCCTCGGTGGTGCCCTCCGTGCGGACGTTGGCCTGGAACTGGGCGAGGTACACCAGATAGGCCAGCACCGCGCCGAGCATGGCGCCGACGATCTGCCCGAGCAGATACACCCAGACCTTCCCCCACTTGCCGGTGTCCATGGCGATGCCGATGGTGACCGCCGGGTTGAGGTGACCACCGGAGAGGGGTGCGGCGGTGTACGCGCCGGCGAGCACACCGAAACCCCAGCCGAAGGCGATCACGACCCAGCCGGCGGCCCGCGCCTTGGAGTACCTGAGGGTGACGGCGGCACAGACTCCGGCACCGAACAGGATCAGAATCGCGGTGCCGATGACCTCGCCGACGAAGATGTCTCCGTTGCTCATGGCGGCTCCCTTTGGCGCCGTTAGGGGGCGATCGGCCCCGGCCCTGTCGTGCAGGACGGTTACCTTGGCGACTTCAGCCGAAGGCAGGGAGGGCCCCGCGCCCCGCCCGGCGTCCGTGACGAGCGTGCCGTCGCAGCCGGACCGCCCAGGAGAGCCGGGCCCCGGAGCAGGGCAGACCCGTGCGGCAGTGCCTGATAACACCGAGAATGTATGGCGATGTCGGCTGACACCGGGAAGTGTTCACCGGCGTCCCGGGGGCGTCAAGGTTGCCGACGGCGACGGTGACACCGGTCTGCCCGTCGGCCCCGGCGAGACGGGTGAGCCACAACGGACGCAGCAGCGGCGTCCGTTCACCACCGTGGCTCGGCGGCCGCGTATCCGGCCTGCGCCGGAGCCGCCCCCGGGCTGCCGCGCCGGACCTCGTGGCCGGGGAACCCGGCGCGCCCGAGCACCCAGCTCGCGCCGTTCAGCGCCTTGGCCGCCTTCTTCAGCGGAGCGAGCTGGGCGGCGGCCTGGTGGTGGTCGCTCACGCTGCCCGGATCGCAGACGACGGTCGCCAGGGACAGCGTGACGGGCCGGCCGCCCGCCGCCCAGGCAGCGTCCAGCACGGCGGCCGCCAGCGGACCGAGCGCCTCCTCGTCGGCCAGCACCAGGAAGTCGTCCCCGCCGATGTGCCCCACGCGCGCGTGCCCCGCGACCGCCTGCTGGAGCGCGCTGCCCACGGCGCGGATCAACTCGTCGCCGGCGGCGAACCCGGCTCCGTCGTTGACCTGTTTGAAGTCATCGATGTCCAGCCAGCTGAGCGCGAACGACCGGCCGTCGGAGATCCGCCGGTCCACCTCGCCGACGATCGTGTCCGAACCCGGCAGTCTGGTCAGCGGGTTGAGTCCCGCGGCCTCCTCGACCCGGCTCTCTGCCAGCGCCCGGACCAGATCGGCCAGCCGTACGACCCCCACGCACCGGCCGTGTCCGTCGATCACCGCCACATCGTCGGAGGTCCGGTCCCTGCCGCCGACCGCCACCACGTCCAGCACCTCCCAGGCCGTCGCGTCGGCGCCGACCGTGCGGGGCGCGTCCCCCAGCTTGAAGGCCGGGCGGTCGGCGTACAGGGCATGCCCGTAGCGGCCGGACATGGACAGCAGGAAGCGCGAACGGTGCACCGACCGGACGGGCCGGCCGGAGGGGTCCACCAGCAGCACCCCGGAGACATCCGGAGAACCGGTCAGCAGGGCCCGCACCTGCCCGGCCGACGCGGTCAGTGGCAGTACGGCGGCGGGCCGCACGAACTCCCGCACCGACGGCCCGGACCGTGGCAGGGCCACCACACCGGGAGCGAGGGGGGGAACGTATACGTCCGCGGCCGGGATCCGGGCCGGCGGCGCGAACAGCTCGCCCTGGGCCAGCTGGGCGCCGGCCGCCATTGCCGCCGCGCACTGGAGCTCGGTCTCCACGCCCTCCACCGCGACCAGGGCGCCCAGTTCCTCGCACAGGGTGCGCATCGCCCGCACGGCGGCCGGCCGTGCCAGCAGCGAGGCGTCGAGCTTGACCAGGTCGGGGGAGAGGTCGGTGAGCAGCCTGAGCGGTAGGTCCCCGTCCCCGATGCCGTCCGCGCTGATCCGGAAGCCCTGCCCGCGCAGCGCGGCCACCGCCTCCAGCAGGGCCTGGTGCGGCACGTGCGTACAGGGCGGGACGATGTCGAGGGTCACCTCCCAGGGCATGCGGCCCGCCGCGCGCACGGCGTCATGCAGGCAGGTGAGGCCGCCGAGGTCGGCGAGCGTGGCCGCGAACACGTTCAGATGCAGCGGCAGCAGCGTCTCCTTGCGTGCCGCCGCACGGAGCGCCAGCACGGTCAGTCTGGCGTCGAGTTCGGGATCCCGGCGCGCCTCGGCCAGGATGTCGCCGGTTTCCGGGCGGGCGAGTATCTCCAGTGCGGCGACCGCGCCCGTCCTCAGGTTGACCACCGGCTGGAAGGCGAAGCGGAGAGTATCCGTCCAGGAGTGCACGGGAGCATGATGGCGCTGCCCGCGCACGCCCAGGCCCAGTTCACATGACGTTCACGCAGGATTCCGGGTCGGTCACACAGCGTGTGCGACCCCACGGCTCCCGCGGGTCGTACACCGCTCGCGACCGCTTCGCTCACCGCACGGCGACCACCGAGGACCCGTGCCCGAAAAGCCCCTGGTTGGCGGTGATGCCCACCCGCGCCCCGGCCACCTGGCGGTCGCCCGCCGCACCGCGCAGCTGCCAGGTCAGCTCGCAGACCTGGGCGATGGCCTGGGCCGGCACGGCCTCCCCGAAGGAGGCCAGCCCACCGCTGGTGTTCACGGGTATCCGGCCGCCCGGAGCGGTCGCGCCCTCCCGGAGCAGCTTCGCCCCCTCGCCCTCGCCGCACAGTCCGAGGTCCTCGTACCACTGCAGCTCCATTGCGGTGGACAGGTCGTACACCTCGGCCAGGGACAGGTCCTCGGGGCCGGTGCCCGCCTCTTCGTAGGCGGCCCGGGCGATGGACGCCCGGAAAGTCTCGGCCGGCGGTGCCACCGAGGCCGCGGAGTCCGTGGCGATGTCCGGCAGGTCCAGCACCGTGTTCGGGAAGCGGGGGGTCACCGTCGACACCGCCCGGATCCGCACCGGCCGGGCGGCACCGTGCCGGTGCGCGAAGTCCAGGCTGGACAGCACCAGGGCGGCCCCGCCGTCGGAGGTGGCGCAGATGTCCAGCAGCCGCAGGGGATCGGCGACCACGGCGGAGGCGGCCACCTCCTCGGCGGTGACCCGCTTGCGGTAGCGGGCGTACGGGTTGAGCGCCCCGAGGGCGGCGTTCTTCACCTTGACCAGCGCGAAGTCCTCGGGTGTGTCCCCGTGCACCGCCATCCGCCGCCGCGCGTACAGCCCGAAGTACGCCGGATTCGTCGCGCCGAGCAGGCGGAAGCGCAGCCAGTCCGGATCGTCGGGGCGCTCCCCGCCGGCGGGCCGGAAGAACCCCTTGGGGGCGGCGTCCGCGCCCACCACCAGGACGACGTCGGCGAGGCCGGCGAGGATCTGCGCACGAGCCGCGGCGATGGCCTGGGCCCCGGACGCGCAGGCCGCGTACACGCTGGTCACCCTGGCTCCCTGCCAGCCCAGGGCCTTGGCGAACGTGGCCCCCGCGACATACCCGGGGTAGCCGCCGCGCACCGTGTCCGCGCCCACGACGGAGCCGACCTCCCGCCAGCCGAGACCCGCGTCCGCGAGAGCCGCGCGGGCCGCCGCCGTCCCGTACTCCACGAAGCCGCGGCCCCACTTGCCCCAGGGATGCATGCCCGCACCGAGCACCGCCACGTCCTCCGTCATGCCGCCACCCCCGTCGGCCGCCAGTGCCAGATGGTCCACGTCGTCTCCGCGTCCTCGTGGAGCACGCCGGGGACGACCCGCACCTCCATGCCCACCGTCAGATCGGCGACGGTGACCCCGGGAGCGGCCTGCCCCAGCACCACGATCCGCTCGGCCTCCAGCTCCACCGCGATCAACGTGTACGGCTCCCACGGAAGTTCCGCATTGCTCACATAGGGTGACGGTGGACGGTATCGGCTGTCGGTGTACGACCAGACGCGTCCCCTTTGCGACAACGAGACCTCCTCCAGGGTTCCGCCCGCGCAGTGCGGATTGCGGCAGTGGGCGTCCTCGCGCGGGAAGAAGACCGAGGCGCAGGCCGTGCAGCGGGTGCCCAGCAGGCGGAAGCCGTCACCCTCACCGGTGAACCAGTCGGCGACCGCGGGCATGCGTGTGTGCGTCAAAGACCCTCCCCACGAAACTATCTGACGGATCGTCAGAAGTGTGCCACGGGCAACCTGAAATGGGCAGGCCGATTCTGTGAACCGAAAGGCCCGGGAAGGCGTCGTGATACAGGAGGGGCGGCCGGGACCGACGGGGGTGATTCCGGCCGCCCCTCACTGATACGCCGCTTACTGGTTCGCCCGTTCCTGACGCCTCAGTGCCGGAACACATCCCTCCCCTGATCGGATACAGTCCGCGCGTGTCCGAAACTCAGCACCCGACTGCCAACTCCGCGCCCGGCTCCTACTGTTCGAGCTGCGGAGCGCCCTATGGAGAGGGCATTTCCGGCTGGCCGCGCACCTGTCCGTCCTGCGGGACCGTCGCCTACCGCAACCCGCTGCCGGTCGCGGTCGCGCTCCAGCCCGTGTACGACACCAAGGGCACCGCCCTGGTCGTCATCACCCGAACGGTCGCCCCCGCGCGCGGAGGCACGGCCCTGCCCGGTGGCTACATCGACGACCGCGAGGACTGGAAACAGGCCGTCGTCCGCGAACTCGAGGAAGAGACCGGAATCGACGCAGCCGCCCGCGACGTGCGGCTCGTGGACGCCATGAGTTCACCCGACGGGCACCTCCTGCTGTTCGGGCTGCTGCCGGAGCGCCCGGCCGACACACTGCCGGCCTCCGGCCCCACGGACGAGACCGAGGGCTGGCGGCTGCTGCGCAGGCCCGGCGAACTCGCCTTCCCCCTGCACACGGTGGCCGCCAAGGCGTGGTTCGAGGGCCGCTACATGTGAGCCGGGCGGCTCAGCCGAGCCCCCGGACGCGCACCGGGTAGGGCGGCTCCGTCACGCCGTCCTCCCGCTCCCGGGCGACCACCACCCGGCCGCCCTGCCTGCGGGCGACGTAGCGCTCGATCTCCGGCTCGTCCCACCCGTCGCCCGCGTCCGGTACCACCAGGCCAACCCCGGTCCGCCCGCGCGCGGGCGCCCACACCTCCAGTTCCAGCCCCCCGTCGGCGCCGCGCACGGGCAACACCGCTCCCGCGCGCGCGAACACCGGTATCCGGGACAGCGGCGCGTCCACGTGCACCCGCGCCGGACCCTGGTAGACCTTCTCCGTCACCGTGTCGTACCAGTGGCCCCGCGGCAGCTGCACCGCCCGCCGGTCCACACCGAAGTCCACAACCGGCGCCACCAGAAGACCGTCACCCAGCAAAAACGCGTCCTCGCAGTCACGCAGAGCCCGGTCCTCCGGCGCTCCCCACCACAGCGGCCGCACATAGGGCGCACCCGTCCGCCGCGCCAGATGCGCCAGCGTCACGAAGTACGGCAGCAGCCGCCGGCGTTCGAGCAGCGCCACGCGCGCGTGCTCCAGAACCTCGGCACCGAACTCCCAGGGTTCCCGGCGCCCCGCCCGCAGACTCGCGTGCGTGCGGAACAGCGGCAGATACGCGCCCAGCTGGAACCAGCGCAGATACAGCTCCGGTGACGGACTGCCGTCGAAACCGCCCACGTCCGGACCCGAGTACGGCATCCCGCACAGGCCCAGCCCCAGCACCAGCGACAGCGAGGCCCGCAGCCCCGGCCACCCCGTCGCCACGTCCCCCGACCAGGAGCCCCCGTACCGCTGCAACCCCGCCCAGCCCGAACGCGAGAACACGAAGGGCCGCTCCCCGGGCGCCAGGGCACGCAGACCCTCACCGGCCGCCTGCGCCATGCACAGCGCATACACGTTGTGCGCCTCCCGGTGGTCACCGCCGCGCCCCTCCACGGCATGCCGCGCCGAACGCGGCAGCGTCGGCTCACCGAAAGCGCCGAACGACGTCGGCTCGTTCATGTCGTGCCAGAACCCGCTGAATCCCTGCCTCAGCCGCTCCTCGTAGAGCCCGCCCCACCACGCACGCACGCGGGGGTCCGTGAAATCCGGGAAGACCGACTCGCCGGCCCACACGACACCCCGCACCGCACGGCCCTGCGCGTCCCGCACGAACGCGTCCACGGCCGAACCGCTCTCGAACACGGCGTTGCCCGGTTCCGCCCGCACGGCCGGATCGACGATCGACACCAGCCGGATCCCGTCCCGGCGCAGCTCCTCCGCCAGCACCGGCAGCTTGGGGAAGCGCTCCTCGTCGACGGTGAACACCCGGTGGTCGTCATAGTGATCGATGTCGAGGTGCACGGCATCCAGCGGCAGCCCCCGCTCCTGGTAACCCGCGACGATCCGGCGCACCTCCTGCTCGCTGCCGAAGCCCCACCGCGCGTGATGGTGCCCCAGCGCCCAGGCGGGCGGCAGCGCGGGCGCCCCGGTCAGCGAGGCCCACGTGTGCAGCACACGCGCGGGAGTCCCCACCATCACCCAGCAGCGCAGCGGACCGCCGTCCATGCGCACCTCGCAACGCCCCGCCCGGTCGTGCCCGGACCCGGCCCCCTCCTCGCCCTCCCGCAGCACCACCGTGCCGTCCCAGGTGGTGTCGTGGAACACCAGATGCGTGCCCGCGTCCGCCACCACCAGCAGCACCGGCATCGTCAGATACAGCGGATCGTCACCAGGACCGAACGCACGGCCGGGATCGGTGTTCCACAGCCGGTACCCGCCATCGCGCAGCCGCGGGCCGGACGCCCGCCCGCCCAGGCCGAAGAACCGGGCGTCCGCCGCCACCTCCGACCGCTGCATCCACCGCGCCGCACCCCCGCCGACCGGCTCCCACCAGCGCGGCGGCAACTCCTTCCGCAGCAGCACCCCGCCCGGCGTACACACCTGCACCCCGCCGTGCCGCGACACGATGACCGTCACCCGCTCGGCCACCACCCGCCAGCCGCCGTCCTTGTCCGGCTCCAGCACCGCCCGCGGATCCGGCTCGGGACCACTCCCCGCGAGTGCGTACGACGGCTGCGCAGCCGCGCCGTCCCACCCCCAGAAGACCGCCCCGTTCACCGCCACCACGATCCGCAGCTCGGAGCGGCTGAACCGGATCAGACCCCCGCCCGGACCCGGCTCCACGCCCAGCACCTGCCCCGGCACCCGCGCCCGCTCCGGTCCCCGAGGCGGCAGCCCGGCCGCGTCGATGCGCCTCCTGCGCCACGCTGCCCGCACGGTACGCAGCCCCCGAGCCGCCCTTCCCGAACCGACCACACTCACCGAACGCACCAGGTCACGACCGTCCATGCTGCTCACCCTGCCACTGAGCGCCCCACGCGCGCGTGTCGTTCAACTGCCGTTCACCCGTGACGCGACCACATCTTCATGACATGGACTATGTGGGGCGCACCCTGGTGCAGAAGTCGATCACATGGCATCGTCCCTGTCAGCCGCGTCACGCGCACACCCCAGCCCGTGGGCGGACCGACGCCCACGACGCGCACAGCCCGGGAGCCTCCCATGTCGACCGCGAACCCCCAGCCGCTCTGGCAGCCCGATCCCCAGCGGATCGCCCAGGCCCGCATCACCCAGTTCCAGGCATGGGCCGCCGAACACCACGGCGCCCCGGCCGAGGGCGGCTACCCGGCCCTGCACCAGTGGTCCGTCGACCGACTGGACACCTTCTGGAAGGCCGTCACCGAATGGTTCGACGTGCGCTTCTCGACGCCATACACGCGCGTGCTCGGCGACCGCGCCATGCCCGGCGCCCAGTGGTTCCCCGGCGCCACCCTCAACTACGCCGAGCACGCCCTGCGGGCCGCCGCCGACCGCGCCGACGAACCCGCCCTCCTGTACGTGGACGAGTCCCACGAGCCGCGCCCGGTGACCTGGTCCGAGCTGCGCCGCCAGGTCGGCTCCCTCGCCGCCGAACTCCGCGCCCTCGGCGTACGCCCCGGCGACCGCGTCAGCGGCTACCTCCCCAACATTCCCCAGGCCGTCGTCGCCCTCCTCGCCACGGCCGCCGTCGGCGCCGTCTGGACCTCCTGCGCCCCCGACTTCGGCGCCCGCAGCGTCCTCGACCGCTTCCAGCAGGTCGAACCCGTGGTCCTGTTCACCGTCGACGGCTACCGCTACGGCGGCAAGGAGCACGACCGCCGCGAGATCGTCGCCGAGCTGCGCCGCGAGCTGCCCACCCTGCGCGCCGTCGTCCACATCCCGCTGCTCGGCAGCCAGGCCCCCGAGGGCGCCCTGGAATGGTCGGCACTGACGGCCGGGGACGCCGAGCCGGTCTTCGAACCCGTCCCCTTCGACCACCCGCTGTGGGTGCTGTACTCCTCCGGCACGACCGGCCTGCCCAAGGCCATCGTCCAGTCGCAGGGCGGCATCCTCGTCGAGCACCTCAAGCAGCTCGGCCTGCACTGCGACCTCGGCCCCGAGGACCGCTTCTTCTGGTACACCTCGACCGGCTGGATGATGTGGAACTTCCTCGTCTCCGGCCTGCTCACGGGCACCACGGTCGTCCTGTACGACGGCAGCCCCGGCTACCCGGACACGGGCGCCCAGTGGCGGATCGCCGAACGCACCGGAGCCACCCTCTACGGCACCTCCGCCGCCTACGTCATGGCCTGCCGCAAGGCCGACGTCCACCCCGCCCGCGACTACGACCTGACCACCGTGAAATGCGTGGCCACCACCGGCTCCCCGCTGCCGCCGGACGGCTTCCGCTGGCTGCACGACGAGGTCCGCGACGACCTGTGGATCGCCTCCGTCAGCGGCGGCACCGACGTCTGCTCCTGCTTCGCCGGCGCCGTACCGACGCTCCCGGTGTACACCGGCGAACTCCAGGCCCCCAGCCTCGGCACCGATCTTCAGTCCTGGGACCCCAGCGGCAAGCCCCTCGTCGACGAGGTCGGCGAGCTGGTCGTCACCAACCCCATGCCGTCCATGCCGATCCACTTCTGGAACGACCCCGACGGCAGCCGCTACCACGACAGCTACTTCGACACCTACCCCGGCGTCTGGCGCCACGGCGACTGGATCACCCTCACCTCGCGCGGGACCGTGATCATCCACGGCCGCTCCGACTCCACCCTCAACCGGCAGGGCGTGCGCATGGGCTCGGCCGACATCTACGAGGTCGTCGAGCGCCTGCCCGAGATCAAGGAATCCCTCGTCATCGGCATCGAACAGCCCGACGGCGGGTACTGGATGCCGCTGTTCGTCCACCTCGCACCGGGCGCCGTCCTGGACGAGGCACTCCTGGACCGCGTGAAGCGGGCCATCCGCGAACAGCTCTCCCCGCGCCACGTCCCCGACGAGATCATCGAGGCTCCCGGGATCCCGCACACCCTCACCGGCAAGCGCATCGAGGTCCCGGTAAAGCGGCTCCTTCAGGGCACCCCCCTGGAAAAGGCGGTCAACCCCGGGTCCATCGACAACCTCGCGCTGCTCGGCTTCTACGAGGACCTCGCCCGCAAGCGGGCCTGAAGCACCGGAGCAATACCCTCCGCACACGGCCCCGGGCCCGCTCCACCTGACGGCGCGTCCGGGGACCAACCCCAGCCAGACACCCCACACCACTGTGACCAGTGCAGACAGGCGCCCCGCCCCGGTCCCTGACCGGCGGCGGACAGCCGATGTCAGTGCCGCCGATTACGGTGAGTGAGCATCGATCGTCTGCGCATTGGGGGAAACATGGCGCACACCGACCACCAGACCATGCGGCGCGTCCTGCGCCGCGAGATCGCCGGCACCGTCGGCGTCCTCACCGACGACCACGACTTCCGCGCCATGCGGCGCTACCGCAGCTTCACCTTCGACGACCACGCCACCTACCTCCGGCAACTGGAGTCGGTCCTCAGGGCCCGCGCGGCGCAGGGCACCCACACCACACTCGCCCTGTTCGACCCCGAGGACTACGCGGCATACTGCGCGGACACCGGCCTCGACCCGGAAGCCCCGGCCAGCCGCACCCGGTTCACCGCGGAACTCGCGGCGACCGGGGCCACCGTCCCCTACGACGGCCGCCCCCTCGCCGAACTCCTGCCCGCCCTCGTGGACGAAGCGGTACGCCAGGCCACCTGGGAGTACGCCACCACCCTCCTGACCCGCCTGGGCCCCTGCCCGACCTGCGGCGAGGACATCGGCAGGGCGGCCTTCACCCGCGCCTCCAGCCTCCTGCTACGCATCCTCGACACCGCACCGCCCGGCGACCGGCACCTCGTCTGCACCGTCTCCGGACCACCGGACACCCTCGTCTCCGTCCTGCACGGCGACCAGGAGCCCCACGGCGCAATCCGTCTGGACGAGGCCGAGGCCCTCGAATTCACCAGCGTGCTCGCCCTCGGCCTGGCCACCCGCAGCCCCGGCGGACTCGTCATGCGCACCAGCACCGCCGGCACGGCCGACCGTGTCTACGGCTGGCGGCTGCGCGGCGGCGCCCTCCAACCGCTGACAGCGTCCGAGGTCTTCGACGCCTACTGCACCGACGCGGAATCCGGCGAGCCGATCCCGCCCGAGCCGGGCGTCGACTACGGCGAGCCCCCGGACCTCGGCGACGAGGAGTCGGCACCGGACCACCGCCACTGAAGGCCCAGGACCGCAGCCGCAGACCCCGGACCACGGCCGCCGAAGCCCCCGGACCACGGCCCGGAACACACAAGGGGCGCCCCACCCGAAGGCGGGACGCCCCTGAACCCGGCACACCGAAGGCGCCGGAACGCACACCGAGGTGCCGGTACGGCTACTCGCCCGACAACACCGCCTGAGCCGCTGTCCGCGCCTCCTCGGCACTGTCCGCCGCACGCGCCGCCGCCGCGGCCCGCTCGCACTGGGCCAGCGTGTACTTCGCCAGCGTGGCACGGACGTAGGGAATCGACGCCGCACCCATGGAAAGGGAGGTGACACCCAGACCGGTCAGCACACACGCCAGCAGCGGATCGGACGCGGCCTCACCGCACACACCGCAGCTCTTGGCCTCGGCCTTGGCCGCTTCGGCGGACAGCGCGACCAGGTCGAGCAGCGCCGGCTGCCACGGGTCCTGGAGACGCGACACCGCACCCACCTGCCGGTCCGCCGCGAACGTGTACTGCGCGAGGTCGTTGGTACCCAGCGACAGGAACTCGACCTCCTGGAGGATCGAACGCGCCCGCAGCGCGGCCGACGGGATCTCGACCATCGCGCCGAACTTGGCCCTCAGCCCGGCCTCGCGGCAGGCGTCCGCGAACGCCTTCGCGTCCTTGCGGTCCGCCACCATCGGCGCCATCACCTCGAGGTAGACGGGCAGCCCCTCGGCGGCCTTCGCCAGCGCCGTCAGCTGGGTGCGCAGAACCTCGGGATGGTCGAGCAGCGTCCGCAGCCCCCGCACACCCAGAGCGGGGTTCGGCTCGTCCGCCGGCGTCAGGAAGGCCAGCGGCTTGTCCGCACCCGCGTCCAGCACACGTACGACCACACGGCCCTCGGGGAACGCCTCCAGCACCTGCCGGTAGGCCTCCACCTGCTTCTCTTCGGAAGGGGCGTTCTTGCTGTCGTCCAGGAACAGGAACTCGGTACGGAACAGACCGACACCCTCGGCGCCCGCCTCCACCGCCGCCGGTACGTCCGCAGGCCCGCCCACGTTGGCCAGCAGCGGCATCTTGTGCCCGTCCGCGGTCGCACCGGGCCCCGTCGCGGCGGCCAGCGCGGCCTTGCGCGCGGCGGCCGCGGCCTCCAGCTGCGCCTTCTTCTCCTCGCTCGGGTTCACGAAGACGTCGCCCGTGCTGCCGTCCACGGCGATCAGCGTGCCCTCGGCCAGCTCCACGGCGCCCGGCAGCGCCACGACGGCCGGCACACCCAGGGCCCGCGCCAGGATGGCACTGTGGCTGGTCGGGCCGCCCTCCTCGGTCACGAACCCGAGAACCAGCGACGGGTCGAGCAGCGCCGTGTCGGCCGGAGCCAGATCCCGGGCCACGAGGACATAGGGCTCGTCGCTGTCCGGGACACCCGGCATCGGGACGCCCAGCAGCCGGGCGACGATGCGATTCCGTACGTCGTCGAGGTCGGCCACCCGCCCCGCGAGGTACTCACCCGCACCGGCCAGCAGTTCCCGGTACGCCGCGAAGGCGTCGTACACGGCGCGCTCGGCGGTGCTGCCGACGGCGATCCGCCGGTCCACGTCCGCCATCAGCTCGGGGTCCTGGGCCATCATGGCCTGCGCTTCCAGCACGGCCTGGGCTTCGCCACCCGCCAGGTTGCCGCGCGCCATCAGATCGGCGGCCACGGCGTCCACGGCCTGGCGGGCGCGCCCCTGTTCCCGCTCGGCGTCCTCGGCGGGGATCTGCTTGGCCGGCGGTTCCAGCACCGCCGTACCCATGTGCCGAACCTCGCCGATCGCCACGCCATGGCTCACGCCGACGCCTCGCAGCGTTGTCTCCATCTCACCCGTCTCCGATAGTGCGGCGGGTCCCGCCGCCGCGGTGGTTGTCCTGTTCGCCGCCCTGCGACGGCACTGCCGTCAGTTCCAGGAGAAAAGGCTGTCGCCGGCCTTCACGTCACCGCTGTCACGGAGGTCGGAGAGGGCCTCGGCGGTGGCTTCGAGCGCGACGACCGGGCACACCGGGGACTTGCCGGCGGCCTCGACGGCGGTGGGGTTCCAGCGCACGATGGCCTGGCCGCGGGTCACGGTGTCGCCCTTGCTGACGAGCAGCTCGAAGCCTTCGCCGTTGAGCTGGACGGTGTCGATGCCGAGGTGGGTGAGCACGCCGTGTCCGTTCTCGTCGACCACGACGAAGGCGTGCGGGTGCAGGGAGACGATGACGCCGTCCACGGGGGACACGGCCTCGGAGGCCTCACGCACGGGGTCGATGGCGGTACCCGGGCCGACCATGGCCCCGGAGAAGACAGGATCCGGCACTGCGGCCAGTCCGATGGCCCGTCCGGCGAGCGGGGACGTCACGGTGGTCATGGGAAGCCTCCCAGGAGTGGAACTGCAGGTACGGCCGCCACTGCCTGTCCCTGACGGCGCACTGAGCAGCAGCGTATGCCAAAGGAAGTGGCGGTTCCGTATGGAACCTACCAGCAAGTGGTCTAGACCACCAACCCTGTCGATTTGCACGGCCTCCGAGGCCCCGTGTACAGTCGTACTCCTGCCCGGGACGGAGCGACGCGAAAGCGACTCCCACCGAGTAGCACCCAAACTCATCAGATCCTATCCAGGATCGCCTTCTGCGTGTCCGCAGGACGGTGGTCAGGGAGACGGAAAAACCCTGATAGAGTTT
>NZ_JAERRH010000019.1 GCF_016741855.1 Streptomyces musisoli
GATGGCCGCACTGCAGGAATCGGTGTCGAAGGCCAGGGCGTCCCGGGGTGACGACGCCGGGCCTGCCGAAGTGCACGAGCTGCCGAAGCCGAAGAAGAAGGCGGCCGCGAAGAAGCAGCCGGCCAAGAAGACCGCGGCGAAGAAGACGACTGGACGCCGTCCGAGGAGTAGTGCCTGAGGTGCGGCAGGCGTAGGGATATCTCCCACCCGCCCGAGAGGCGTGGATGACGCGCCTGCCGCGGACCGGATCCTAGCGGGGATGGCTCCGGTGCCCCAGTGCTTTGTCCGGCCGGCAGTGCGGGCAGGGAGGAACCCCTTCAGCGAGCGTCCGCAGCGCGGCGTCCTGGTCGACGCCTCGGCTTCGTCTGCCCCCGTTCCAGCAGCCACCGGCGTGGACATACACCGAGGGCGACTCCTTGTTGAGGCCCGGTTCCAGGAGCCACTGCGGTGCCGGTGGCCGAGCCTGCTCGCCTCGCTGCCGCTCGGCCTGACGCCGCTCTTCCTCGGCGATCCCTCGGTCGGTGAGGTCCAGCTGCCGCGCGGTGTGCTGCTCGACGACGGGGGCGGGTAAAGCACAGCGCGTCCAGGCGCGACATGGGCCCCTGATCCGTCACCATCCCGCTTCTGTCCTCGCTGTTTGTGTCCGTGCTGTGTCTAGCTTGCCTAGAAAATCGAACAAGCGATCTAATCGGGGTATGTATCGCGTCGACTACCTCACCGACACCTGTGACTGAGCACGATAGGTGGCCCGGGTGGACAACTGCGATGCACAGTTCGGGCCCGGCTCATCGCGCTGGCGAAGTGGCCCCAGTGCACGCCGGCCCATCGGCAGGAGGCCGTCATGGCGCAGGCGCGGTGGCAGTCGTGATGCGCAGCGCACGACCTCCGGAGCGGTGCGTGCCCGCACACGAAGGTGGGTGGAAGGCTTGGGGCATGGCCTTGCGAACGTGGCGGGTGTTCCGACGTTCTTGGCGGCCGGGTCACGCACCCGCGTTGATGGTGATCCCTCTGGGGCTGATCGTCGCGGTCTGTGTGGTGGACGTGCTGGCTCCGCCGCACATTCACCTCGGGCCTCTGCTCGTGGCGGCACCGGCGATCACCGTGGCGTTCGCGGGCGCCCGCCTGACGGCGCTGATGGGAGCGCTCGCCGTAGCGGCGCAGGTGCTGATCGGTGTGCTGGGAGAGGGCCTGTCCTCCGCCAATATCCAGGCTCAGATCGCCGCTCTGGTCGTCGTCTCGGCCGTCTGTGTCGGCATCTGCGTGCTACGGGACCGGCGTGAGCGCCAGCTGCACCTGGTGCGGTCGGTCGCCGAGGCGGCGCAGAGCGTGCTGCTGCAGCCCTTGCCCGGCCGCGCCGGCCCGCTGCGGATCGCCGGCCTGTACATCCCCGCCGAGGAGGAAGCCGATCTGGGCGGGGACCTGTACGCGGCCGCGCGGACCGACCACGACAGCACCCGGCTCCTCATCGGCGACGTCCGCGGCAACGGCCTAGCCTCGATCAACAACACCGCCCTGCTGCTCGGTGCCTTCCGTGCGGCCGCCCATCGGCAGGCCACGCTGCCCCGCCTCGCCGTCCATCTGGACGCCGCGTTCCGCTGGGACAGTAGCCAGTGGCGGTCGCCGTCGGAGCAGGATACCGGCGAGGACTTCGCCACGGCGATCCTGCTTGACATCCCCGACCACGAGCCGGTCGTCCACCTGGTCAACTGCGGCCACCCACCGCCGCTGCTCCTGCGCGGCACTCACGTCACCGCCCTCACGCCGGAGGCGAGCCACCTTCCGATCGGACTCGGCGGCGCCTTCGGCATCAACGCCTACGACGTCCAGACGTTTCCGTTCGAGGTCGGCGACCTGCTCCTCCTCTACACGGACGGCGTCATGGAGGCACGCGACACCGACCACCTCTTCTATCCGCTCGCCGAACGGGCGCCCGCGTGGACCAAGGACGACCCCGGCGAACTCCTGCGCGCTCTCCACGACGACCTTCTGGCCCACGTCCAAGGCCACCTGAACGACGACGCGGCCGCAGTCGCGATCCGCCGCCTGGCCCTCTGATTTTCGGTCCTGCTCAACCCCTGGGGGTATGACTTTCGAAGGATGTCGGCCGCCGGGAATCTTTCGGGGGGCGGGCGTAGCGTGGAGTGACGGAGTCAGGGTGGTGCGCTGCGGCGAACGATCCTGATCACGCTCCTCCGAGGCCGCCGACGCCAGCACGCCGAGCTGTCTCGGGCGCGGTGAGACGGAGGGCCACACATGCCTCGATCGATGCGCGCGCTCGTAGCCCTGGAGGCCGGTGAACCCACCGATGTACTGCGGCTGGAATCCCGGCCTGTGCCGACGCCGAAAGCCGGTCAGGCATTGATTCGAGTGAAGGCGACTCCTGTTCACGCGAGTGATCTGCACGTGCTGCGCGGCCGCTACGGGTTCTCCCCCGAGTTCCCCGCTGTCGGGGGCTACATGGAATGTGTGGGTCACATCGAAACCCTGGGCCCGGACACCGAAGGACTGAAGGCCGGTGAGCGCGTGGTGGCCGCCGCGATCCCGGCTGTACCCGGGCCCCCCGTCGCCGGCACCTGGCAGGAATACCTCGTGGCCGACGCCCGAAGGCTCCTGCCGGTACCCGACCACCTGAACGACTCCACCGCCTGCCAACTCGCCGTCAACCCGCTGACCGCGCTGCTCCTCGTGACGCGCGAACTCGACGCGCAGGCCGGCGAATGGCTGCTGCAGACGGCCGCAGGCTCCACCGTCGGGCGGCTCGTCATCCAGCTGTGCCGGCATCTGGGTATCCGCACGATCAACGTCGTACGGCGACGCAGCGCCGTCGAGGAGATCACAGCACTCGGCGGTGACGAGGCCATCTGCACCGAGGACGAGGACCTGATGCAGCGTGTGGCCGAGATCGCCGGACCGGCCGGCGTGCGCAAGGCCGTCGACTGCGTTGCGGGCCCCGTCGGCGCCCAGGTGTCCCAGGCACTGGCTCCAGGAGGAGAGCTGGTGGTCTACGGCGCGCTCTCCACCCACCGGCAGACCGACCCCGCGGCACTGACGATCCCGCTGCAGGCCCGCTCGGTCATCTACGAAACCAAGACAGTCCGTGGCTTCTGGCTGAACCGCTGGTTCGGCACCGCCTCACCCGAGATCGCGCTGCACGCGCTGGCCCGAGTTCGCGATCTCGTCGCCGACGAGGTGCTGAGCATCCCCCAGGGGCGCCCCTTCCCGCTCGAACGCTTCGCCGAAGCCGTCGCGCTCGCCGAAGCACCTGCCCACGGCACCAAGCCCCTGTTCGTCTTCGAAGACGCCCGGGACGAGGACGACGGGTAGGAAGCGACCCCCGATGCCGCCACGGTGTTCCGGAGCCGCCGGATGAAGCTCCCGCCTTTGGCCGGCACATGCGCAAGTGTCGACTCATCACGAAAGGGTGCAAGCCGGCAGTGGGACTACACGCATCTCAAGGAAACCGCACAGAACATCGCGAACACAGCAGAACTCGTAGAACGCCTGCCGGGGATAATTCAGGCGCTGCCCTGCGGGCCAACTAGCGCACACATGGGCCAACTAGCGTGCTCAGTCACAACCCAGGAGCGCGTCCTGCGCTGCATCCGCCGGCACATCGCCGAGCACGGCGAGGCACCCACCTACGCCCAGATCGGCGAGGAAGTCGGCATGCGCAGCCGTGCCTTCGTCCACTACCAGGTCGCCGAGCTGGCGACGAAGGGCGCGATCGTGCGCGAGCCGGGCCGGTCCAGAGGAATCCGTCTCGCATGATCGATCCCGGCCGCTATCACCTGCTGCTCGAAGCCGGCGGCCGGCCGGTGCAGCACGGCTGGTGGGGAAGTGCGGAAGTTGCGCGGGACAAGTTCCGGCGCTGGGTCGGGGAGTACGGTTCTATGCCCGGTGCCCGCATCACTCTTACCGACGAGGAGAGCGTGGAGGTGCTGGCCGTGTGGCCCGACCCGCGGTACGTCCGGCTACTCGGCGGTGGGCTCTTGCTGGGCGTGCCGGACCGCCCTCTTCACAGCTTGTTCCACCTCGTACCGGTTGGCGCCGGTGGCCTCGGCGTGAGCGGTGATGGCCACCTGAGCCCTTTCGGCGGCCTTGCGCCACCGTCGCCACTGGGCGTCGTGCTCATCGTCGGTGAGGTCGGCGAGCTTTGATCGTTCTTCCTCGGCGGATCGTTCCAGCTTGATCAACTCATCGAGGCCCTCTGTCACGGACAGGGATCCTAAGCTGCCGGACCCGCGCACCGGGGTCCCGGACCTACCTCTGATCAGGTAGAGCCGAGGCCGGCCCAGGGGGCACGAAGCGTTGCTTCGTCGGCCAGTACCCGTGGCCTTGATCCACGATTGAACTTGACGCAACTGTTCCGATACCGACCGTAACTTTTTCCGATGGGCGGGTTGGCTTCGTTCACGAGAATGGACAGCAGAGGTTCACCACTTCGGGAGGCGCCACAGCAACACCGGGAATTCGAACACTGAGTGAGTCGCGTGCCGTAGTCACAGGCGGCGGCCGGCACTTGCTCGCGCTGCGTTGACTCCACGGAGGTGGCAGGTGCGATTGCCGCAACGGAGGAGAAATCCTGTTGGTTGGCTGCAAGCGAGCTGCGACGATGCGTCTGTTTCTCAGGCGGAGGACGTTTGTTCGTTTTCGTGTGTGCGGGATGTGGCGCCGAGTTGACCACCCCGCTGTCCCAGGTCTCACTTCCAGTCCACGCCCGTCAGAAGTACGGGAACGGGGCCCGGCTTCCGGTGCTCATGGAGTCCGGAACGTTTGCCGTGGACCCGGGCCCTTGGGGAGGGCCGTGGCGGATGTGGGACGAGATCGATCCGGGCGAGGCGGAGGCGCGCGGCATCTACGCGCCGGTCTACGCCCTGTCCGACAGCACGCCCGGGGCGAGTGTCATCGCGCCCGGTGATATCCGTGGAACCCGGCTGATTCCCGAGGAACGCGGCGGTGCCTGCTGCGGCCTGGACGGAGCCGACGGGCCCAACATGGCCTGCGAGGCATGCGACCTCCCCGTGGCGACCAGGGTCGACGACTGCTCGCTCTGGCAGGCAGTGCGGCTCAGCTCGGACGCCGTGCACCGCGTCCCCGTTGACGGTATCCACGCTGCGCCCCTCTCGTGGGCGGAGCTGGCAGATAGGGGGGAGAAAACGCCCCGTTCGAGCCGATTGCCGCGTGGGGAGGAAGGCCGGGGCCGAACCACTACTGGTCGTGGAGCCCGCAGTGGGAGGCGGCAGCCGGCCAGGCGCTCGCCCACCTGCTGGTTGCCTCCCAAGGGCAGCTGGTGAAGGTTCCGGGCGGTCTGACCGCGGACGTCTTTCAACGCGCGCTCGAGGCCCTGCTGCCGGCAGGCCCCCCCGGAGCGGCGCGCCGTCCTGGCTGGACCGGGACAGCCTTCCCCGGGCGCGGGCGTCGACATCCTCCTCGTACCGGTCCATCCCCAGACAGGTCAGACCTGGACCCCCGCCAGCCCGACTGCGTCGGCATACCTGGTGCCCCTGCCGCTCGGGGTGTGGCTGTGGCTGATCTCTCCCCAGCCGTACTTGCCGGTTCCCGCGTCAGGCCGCATACCCCAAGACGTACTCCGCGACGACCCGCTCCCGCTGCTCCCCAACTACCTGTTCCGGGCCGACCGGGGAACGTTCCAGCACACCTTGGTCCGGCTACCAGCCGTGCGCAGCCTATGGCTGCGCACGATCCTCGAGAACCTCACGGAGGGCACCTCGACCGACCTCTTCTAGCCGTCTGGCGATCGAACAGCGCCAGACTCTTGAGCCGCCCAAAGTGGTCGGTATCTGCTGTCCAATCTCGTGACATAGCCAGACGGTGCACGTTTTGGGCCGCTGAGGCGCTTGAAGGGGTGGAGGCGGTTGGCGCCTCTGGTGCCGGAGCGGGGAGGGGGCGGCTCCTGGAATGGAACAGGTACAGGGGAGGACTCGCGCAGCACGACGCTGCAGCGTGGATGTTCGAGACCGCGCGCTTTCTGAAAGAGCAAGCGGCCAACCGGCAGCAGGTCGTCGGCCTGTCCACCCGGGGCGGGTCCACCTGCTGGTCAGCAACGCCGGCTTCGCGGTGACCGGCAGGTTCGCCACCGTTCCGTTGAAGCAGAGCCTGGAGATGATGGGGTTGAACTGTGATGCCTTGGTCGCTCTCGCCCACGCGTTCTGACACGTGCCCGCCCCGGGGACACCCTGCTGAACGTGTCCTAGACCCTCGCTCCGGCAGCCCTCTCCCCGGGTGGGCGAGGGCTGCCGGCGGTACGGGGGAGTTGTCGTGTGTGGTCGACGCCCGTGCACCCGTGCGCCCCTGGATGCCTCTGTGGTGCGGCCGTGGCCGGGGCACGCTGGGCGGTCGTTGCCAGTGGGCTGGGCTACCGTCGAAAGGCCCTTGCGGGCGGCTCCGCTCTCGCCTGGCCGTCAGCTGCGGCCAGGCGAGAGCAGTCAGCACGCCCCCAGAAAATCTCGGCACGGGGGCGGGCTCTTCCGGATGGAAGGCCGACACCCAGTGGATGCCTTGTCTCCATTGACGCGGCTGAGCGCGCCGAATGCAAGGAAAACCGGGAACTTCCCCCCGGACGCGCCGTATTTGTGCGGTTCCTTTGCCCGCAGCGCACCGGGCGACGGCGCCTGCGATGTGGATCTCATTGTTCCGCGATTCCTTGATCACATTGTGTATCAACTGCTGTGGCTCACATGCTGGTTGGCCAGCAACCCGGATGGACGGCGGCCGGCACCCGCCGTCCCTTCCCGGGCACGTACGGGACTCCTTCCCGGATGAGGGGTCTCCCTGTACCGGCCGACACCCAAGGCTTGCCTACCCAAGGAGCGTGCATGCCGCTCAAGCAGATACTGATCATCACGGTGACCGTGACCGGACTCGTCCTCGCGTGGAGTGCGGTCATGGCCTGGCTGGGCCAGACGGTCGCCATCGCCTCCCTGGCACCTGTTCTCGGGCTGACCGTTGTCCAGATCGTCCGCGCGGTACGCGCCCACGCACCGGCCTCCGGTCACCGCGTGGCAGCCGTCCCTGAAGAAGAGGACGACGCCAACCGATGATGCCGCCCGACCCCTCCCAGCCACCTCCCGGACGGCCGGGCCGCAAACTCGGCCCGATCACCGAATCCGCCGGCAGTATCCACCGCGCATGGCTCGAGCCCATGCGCGAGGCGTACTTCGCCAGCGGCCGCACTTTAGGCGACCTCAGCGTCGAGGTGCCCCTGGCGAAGTCGAAGCTTTCCGAACTGCTCCGTGGAGCCAACCTCTACCCCCGCTGGGAGATCGTCTCCCGCCTCGCCACCCTGCTCGGCCTGCCCTACGTCCCACTGCACCGGCTGTGGAAGCAGGCCGCCCTCGAGGCCCACAAGAGCCGCGACTGGGTCGACCGCTCCACCGACAACACCACCGCGCTGACGACCACGCACGCCGCACCCCCGATCGACCACCGGGCATTCTGCGAAGACGTCGAGCAGGACTACCTCCTGTACGCCCAGGCCTTCATCCCCGACGACTGCCAGTGTGAAGCCGCCGTCACCGACACCTTCGACATCCTCTGGCTGTCCTGGAACGACGCCCTGGCCAGCGCCGACACCCGCCGCTTCGCCTGGGAGGTACTGCGCCGCACCGTCATGTCCCGCACCCCCCACATCGACGGCCGCCCCTGCTTCAGCCAGGCCGCCTTCGACACCGTCGAGCTCACCTATCTCACCGATGAGGAAGCACGAACCCGCCAGCTCACCGAGACCATCGCACTGTTCCAGGTGATGAGCCGGCTGCCCGTCAACCAGTTCGACGTGATGGCACTGCGCATCCTGTGGCGCATGCCCACCGAGCGCGTTTCCGAGCTGCTGGGCCTCGCACCGGCCCTGGTGCGCTCCAGCCAGCGCCATGCCGAGCACTTCCTGAAGAGCACCCTCTATCCGCTCGAGAACGACGAAGGGACAACTCCGTGACACGCTTCGACGACCTGCTCTCCAGGGCCTGCCTCGTCAGGGAACGCACCGTGCCCAAGGACGTCGTCCCCCTCTGCTCCTCGGGCGCCTCCAGCCCGGCCCGCCCCTACGCGTACCACACCGACGCCGACTCCAATGAAGCCGCCGAGGACCTCAAAGCCCTGTGCGAGACCGTCCTCACCCATACCCCGCCCACTACTCTCGCCGACTTCCTGACCGAACAAGTGCCCCAGCCACGCGGCGCCCTGGCCCTTGCCTGCATCCTGCAGCTCACCGACACCGACGACGGTGCACGCATGTGGTGGCAGTTCGCCGCCGGCGCAGGCCAGCCCGCCGCTGCCTACTGCCTCTACCTCCACCACCTCGCCCAGGGCGAGCAGGTCACCGCCCAGTGGTGGCACCAGCAGACCGACGACCTGGAACCACCGCCCGAGCCGCCCACCTGCCACAAGCATCACGAGCGCCGGCCGGCCACGGCGTGGCACCCCGCTGCCAACACCGTTACCAGCACATCCACCACGACCCTCCTGCGAGTCCTGCGGCACCTGGCCAAGCACACCGTGCGCCCCCGGACAGCCGCCGTCACCGAGCTCATGACCTACGTCACCACAGCTGTCACTGCAGGGTGGCTCCGCGAACCTGACTCCGACATCCCCCTGCCCGGCCCGGACTTCGCCGACCGCATCACCGCGCTCTTCAAAGCGGCCGAGAAAACGCCGGACATCTCCGACACCCTCCCAGCACGCTCCGCCGCCCGAGAACAAGCCCCCGACCCGGACCAGGCCACTCTCACCGTGTCTGCCGCGCGGCAGCACATCCAAGAGCCCGCACAACGATGATCGGCCGCCCCCGGTCGAACTACTGATCTCAACGGGCTGAGACTGCTTTGACGCCGGGGCACCGCTCACCGCAGCGCAACGGGCAAGCGGTGCCCTCGGAAGTTGACCGCCGAAGATCTGCCGGTGTCACTGTCCCTTGCATACAGGACCGCGCCATGCCCTCTGGTCCGTTGGCATCACGGTGCACCTGACACTCACTTTCGGGTGAGCTTCCGGAGTGCTGGGGTGGCGTGTGCTGGCGGTCCGCTGCCGCAGGCCGGTGTTCCCAAGGGGGCGGCTTGGCGAGTCACACCACCTGCCCGCCCAACGTGGTGCTTCTCCGTTGCACTGCGAGGCAGACCTCGGAGGTCGGTGGGGCGAACGGGCCCGGGGCCCCCGTCCCCGGGCATGGACGCTCAGAGTGACCTGAACTGGGGGTGACCCTTCCGCAGCCCGCCCTTGCCAGCGCAGTAGGCGTAGGACCAGCTGCCATTTTTGACGGAACGCCAAGGCCCCGTGTCCGAATAGCCGTTATTGCACTCGGCCACTGCCTGTACTTGCACGTAGCTGGATCCGCCCGAGCAGGCCACACCGTACGAGTTCTCGTCTTTCCAGTCGCCGCAAGTCGGCGTGGGTGCAGCCATCGCGGCTGGCGCCGCCGGGAGTCCACCGAGCACGAGCGCGGCGCCGACCCCGAAGCCCGCTAGTGCATGCCGAATTCTCATGGGTATGCCCTCACCCTCTTGATTCAGGGAGCACGGAGCGCCCTTTGGCGGGACGCACCGAAGTCCTGCTGGATTGCGGCCTCGTGAGGCCTGTGACATCGATGTTCAGGGGGCGATGGATTGTTCGGCTGGGCCTTGCTCGGTGCAAACAATGGCCGGTCGTGATCCTTTTCGCCGCGGTGGTGGTGCATAGCTTGGCCGCCGGGTTGTCAGGCCGGCTCGGGGGAGGGGCAGGGGCGGCCGCTCGTCTGGCTGTGCTCAGCACGGTCGGCGACGCCAAGAGCTTGCAGGACTCGTTGTGCAGGCGCAGGCTCTCGGCGGTCAAGGAGCTGATCGCCGAAAGCCCATGTCTTCGATGGCCCGGACTCCGGGGCGGCTACGTAGAACCGTGACGGCGGACCCACTGCCGTCGCGGGGCGCGCCCATGGTCGGTGGGCGAGGCCGTTACTCACTTTCGGGTGAGGGTCTCTGCTGTGGTGGGGTGGCGTGTGCTGGCGGTCCGCTGCCGCGGGCCGGTGTTCCCAAGAGCCCGGTACCCGACGAGTCGTCAAATTCGTGCATCAACGCCATAAATGGACGATGCAGGCGAGGGTCATGGAAATATGTTGAAACAGTAACGGTCTTCGCGTTTCTCTCAGAGTGGTGAAGGTGCGGGTTGCAGGGTGTGGGTGTGCGGCCGGCCGGCCGCACACCGGCACAACGCACCAGGCCGAACCGGGGGAACCTCCGTGGGCTCGGCCAGGGTGCGCACCTGAAGGGGGACCTTCGTGTCCGTTTCTTCTTCCGTCCGTCGTCTGACCGCCGCGGCTGCCGTGGCCGCCGCTGTCGTGGGAGCGGCGGCGCTGCCGGCGTCGGCCGCCGACCACCACCCGGGCCGCCACCACTCGGCGGTGTTCATCAGCGACGTGCAGTACGACTCCCCGGGCCGGGACGACCGGTCCAACCGCTCCCTGAACAAGGAGTGGGTGGAGATCACCAACGACAGCCGGCGGGCGGTGAACCTGGACGACTGGACCCTCGAGGACGAGGACGGCCACACCTACACCTTCGACCACTACCGCCTGGACGGCCGCGCAACCGTCCGCATCCACACCGGCAAGGGCCGCGACACCAAGACGGACCTGTACCAGGACCGCCGCCACTACGTGTGGGACAACCGCTCCGACACCGCGACCCTGCGCGACGACCGCGACCGGTTCGTGGACGAGGAGTCCTGGGGCCACCACCGTCGCGGCGGCGACGACCGGCATCACGGAGGCGACCGTCGCGGCTGACCCCCGCAGCCGGCGGTAGATGACGCCGACCGGTGACACGGCTTTGCAGGGTGGGCTGCCCCAGAGCGGGGCAGCCCACCCTGTCGTGTCCTGGGCCCTGACGGTGACCTGTGTGGGGTGCCGGGCCGGTCCGGACAGGGGTCCGGGCTCGGTGGGCGTGGGGTGGTGGTGAAGGCGGGGTGGGGGAGTTGTCGTAGCTGGTCCACGCGCGTAGCGATGGCGGCTGCGGCTGCGGTTTTCTCGTGTGTGCATCTCCAACCCCCCACACTCTTTGGAGACTTCATGCGCCGCGCCGCCTTCGGCCTGCCCGCAACCACCCTTGTGCTGCTCGGTGTCAGTGCCGCACCGGCCCTGGCCGAGCCGCCCGCACCACCGTCCACGACGACCGCCCGGCAGGAGCTGGCCGCTCTGACCGTCGCCGCGCCGCATTCGATGGAGGGCTACGCCCGCGACAAGTTCGACATCTGGTCCAGCCAGCCCGGCGGCTGCACCACCCGCCAGGCGGTCCTGGCCCGCGACGGCAAGGACGTCCAGGACAAGCCCGGCAGCTGCCAGCCGGCATCCGGCTCCTGGTACTCGATCTATGACGACACCACCGTCACCGACGTCACCAAGGCCACCATCGACCACATGGTCCCCCTTGCCGAAGCCTGGCGCTCCGGCGCCGACGACTGGAACGCCGACCAGCGCAAAGCGTTCGGCAACGACCTGAAGGACCCTCAGTTGCTGATCGCCTCGGAAGCGTCCAACACCTCCAAGTCCGACAGCGGGCCGGCGGAGTGGAAGCCGACCAACCACGCCTTCTGGTGCACGTATGCCAAGGACTACACGCAC
The DNA here is from genome assembly GCF_016741855.1 of Streptomyces musisoli. Taxonomy (GTDB): domain Bacteria; phylum Actinomycetota; class Actinomycetes; order Streptomycetales; family Streptomycetaceae; genus Streptomyces; species Streptomyces musisoli. The sequence continues at coordinate 11,606 of NZ_JAERRH010000019.1, forward strand.
ATCAAATCCGTCTGGAAGCTGACCACCACAGACGAGGAGAAGACGGCCCTGTCGTCCATGCTCGACACCTGCACCGGCTGACTTTCGCCGTATTCCAGCCTCCGTCGGCCGGACGTATCCGGTGCCGGCGGGTATGCAGGCGGGGGCGGTAGTGCTGGCTCTTGCCCCGCAGACAGTACGGTTCGGCGTCTCAGGTGCGTTGATGGATGTCGTGGCGCGGTGCAGCCGGGCCCGGGGCAGACCCGGGCCCGGCTATGCGCTCTGCGGCGGCCGTCGGCCCCGTATCGCGGGTCACGAGGCGGCGTGGTGGTGCCGGCGGGCCCCTGCCCAACTGCTGGCTACTCGTCGAATGACCCGAAGAGGCCGAGGCTCCCCCCGACTACAGGTTTCCCAGCCTGCCGGACCCACGGCGACATTGCTGCCATGACTCTTGCTCCGGCGCGGGGAGCACGACGCAATCAACGTGGGAAATCCCGTTCGATCGGCATGACCGAACGGGATTTCTTAGTTCCCATGCGCACCGCCAGTGCCGTGCCGTGTGCGAGCTGGGTAGTGACTGCTCAGACCAAGTGCGGCTCAGCCACCCACGCGACGCTCTGCGGCGTGAGCATTGTCCTCCTTCGCCTGGGCGCGAGTACCGGGGGTGACACAGACGAGGTCACTGGGTTGAGCCTCACGCCACACGAACCCCTGCTTGCACGTGGGGTCGTCCTCGCTGATCCGTCGCTCCGCGGCGTGAGCGTTGTCGTCCCTGACTTGGGCGCGAGTGCCAGGGGTGACGCAGACCAGGTCGTTGGGGGTGACCTCACGCCACACGAACCCCTGCTTGCACCTGAGCGACAGTGAAGGAAGTTCCGGAACCGCCCCCGACGCAGTTGACAGCCCGATGCTCCCTGTCACTGCAACTAGAACAGCTGACACGACGGTGATCCTGCGAGAACGCTCGCGGATATTTGCCATGCTCTTACACTCCCTCGTGAGATTGCCGGACTTTTTCTGTAATCAAAGTGCGCACCGACTTGAGAAAACCATAACAGGGCCAGAATTATCGAGGCTCGATATGAGAGCGTGGCCCGGCCACGGAACCGGAGTGCACACCGGGCGCAGGGCTTCCGATTGCCTGGTGCCCTGTTGAACGCAGCGCCCAGGCATCAAATTCTCGACATGCCTCCCACGCTCGGGACCTCGGCTTGAGCAGCGGCGTCCGTTCTGCGTGCCCATTGAGCGCAGCCGCCTTGCCGGTGTCTCCGCAGGTCAGAAGGTTTCTGACGGCCCATTGTGAAAAATCAAAGCCCGAGGGCGGCGCCTCGGTGAGGGGCCGCCCCTTCGCTCGTCCGTCTCAATCGAGGCGAGCAATCCGCGGAGAAGCCCTCAGTGAGGATGGCCGGCGTCTCCCGCGTCCGATCCCGCGTCCCCCGTGCCGTCAGGACAGCCACATCGGGGAGTCCTCACTGCGTCCGGGTTATCAGCCTCCCTTTGAAGCTGGCGGCCCTTCGCCGCCACAAAGTTGCTGATAACGCGAACTGCCTGAATACTCATTGGGGTCGTACTAATTCCGGCTTCCTTCAAAGCGTCAGTAACTTCCCCCCACAAGTTGTGATGCTGAATGAACCGTATGTGACTGTGGAAAGTTTCGACGGGGACGTCAACAAGACCCTCGGTGTAAACGCCCACAGTGAAGCCGTCTTCAGCCTGATCGGCCGGCGTTGCACGGATTATCACCCCGTTACGACCAGTAGTTACCGTCAGGTTTTTGATGCCCTTGTTTGCTACCCTTTTCTGCATCGAAAATCTCCAACCTTTCAAACTCATGCTGCGTTTATGGCAGGGCGCTCGGGGTGCCCAGTGGTTCCGTAGAGTGTCCACCTCTCTGCTGCACTCGCGAGGGACCAAGATTTTTTCTTCCCAGCCCTAGTACGCCACTGCGGACTTACACAGTACTAGTTCACCTGGGACAGCTTCACGCCACCCAAGACCCAACACACAGGTATAGGGGCCGTATTGGGCTCGAGTAGACGGCGCCAAGGCGGGAGATCCCGTGACAACAGCGGCAGTTGCTACTCCTTCACGGGAGAAGTAGCAAAGCTTTCGTGCTGTAGAATTTCTTACTCACGGAAACCTCCGCACCTAACACATAGATCAGGCTCTTATCGAAGGAGAGGAGGTGTTTCTCCGGTACCACTTTAGGGCTTCACTCCGGTGGCGACCACAGCTCCCATTACACCCCCTCTCAGCCTGATGAGCATCCGGAAGTACTCGCGACTTCAACTGATTTGGGTTCCACATCGGACACTGGGAGGACACGGTGATGTGGGTGTGGGAGCTGACCTACCAGGCGCTCCCGAGAGCCAAAGCCCAGAAGGGCGGTGCTGCTGGCCAGGAGACGGTACGAGGGCGCCGAGGCGGACAGGCTGGCCCCCACACGGCGCCCGTCCCCCGGATCAGACCGGGCGTGTGTTGTGGGGTCGACCAGGGCTTGCGATGCCGCCCGGTCCCTCGTGCCATTGGCGACCGCGATGGCGGCGGCTTGCTTCTGCGACGTAGGGGGCCGGCGCAGGTTGAGCATCTGGCAGGCGGCGGCGTAGTTGCCAGCGTGTGACGGGTTGCTATGCGTAACCGTCCCACTGCCCGGGGGTTGGGCCGCCCCCACGCCGGGGGTGGCCCTGCGGCACCGTCCCGGTCACGGGAGGATGATTACCTCGAAGGCCTCGCTGTCGATGATGCGGTCGGACTGCACCGCCCGTCCGAACTCGCCACCTGCTTCCTCGTTGTCGCCATCGTCTACATGAGCCCGGATGCAGGGCGCGTTGTAGGGCGCGTTGGGCTGGGTGGCCCGGTCGACGGTGACACCCGAGATGTCCCACACGCCACCGACCTGGCGGGGGGTGATGTCCACACACTGGTCCCCGTCGTTGCCGCCCTGCCAGGACGCGGCGAAGGGGTACTCGTCACAGGAATCGTTGGGGACACCGGTGGCGCCCCGCACGAAGGGGATAGGCCCACGGTCGCAGGTCTTCTCACGCCGCTTCTTGTTCTTCGGGTCCAGCGGGTCGACGAACCGGTTCAACGGGTGGTCGTGGTCGCCGTAGTGGCCCGTGAGGTTCTTCTGCGCCCACTCATAGGCGACGGCCGCCCCACGGTACACCGACTTGTGCAGGGTCACGTTCGCCAGGTGGCCCGGGACGATGCAGCCGGGCCAGCGGCCCGTCTCATCGTCACAGCGAACCTCGGTGCCGTTCCACTCCGGGCGGATGTGCCGGGGCGGCCCCGACCCGTTGAGGATGGCCCCCTCCACGCGGTAGGTGGGCTGGATCGTCGAGTGGAATCCCTTGCCAACGGACGAGCTGTAGCTCAGGGTGCCATCCTTGCCCTCGTGGAGGCGGCGGAAGCGTACGGCCGCTCCGTCCCAGGCCGCCGACCCGGGCGTGCACTGGCCACTGCAGGTCGAGCTCAGGGCCAGCGTCACGGGGGGCATGGTCGGCGTCATCTCGACGACCTCGGTGATGATGTCCTCCTGCCATGCCGCCTGGGGCAGGGAGTCCATGGACGCCGCCGCCGCGACGAAGACCGTGGCGTGATCGGCTACCTGCCCGTCCTTGCCGAGGGCCTCATAGATGACCCAGTGGCGTACGCAGTAGGCCTTGCGGGTGGACTGGATGGCCGCATCCCCGGTGCACAGCCCCAGCCCGGGGTTTGTTTTGGGATCGGCGGCCTGGGTGCGGCCCGGCGGTGCGGGGGCGTCGGCGGGGGCGGATTCGGTCCTGATGCACGTCCAGGCCGTGCCCTGGCGCTGGAGCGGGGTACCGGGTGCGGTGGCCACGCACGTTCCGTGACCGGGCGGGGCCGCGCTGGCGGGCGGCGCGGCGGTAGCGGGGGCTGCGCCTGCGGCGCACACGGATGCGGTGAAGACCAGTGCGGCTAACGCGGACAGGCCGCGTCTGAAGTATCTCAACGGGCGTTCCCTCACATCGAGTTGACATGGTCTGGCCTATAGGGGACATCGGCACGCTATCGCGCACCCGTTCGCGGTACAGTCACCCGGCCCCAGACCAGCCGACCACCACCGGCCGACCGGCCGGGAACCAGGGGGGAAACCCAACCATGCGCCGTACAAGACATGTTGGCCGCTTAGGCGGAGCGGTCACCGCCGCCGTACTCACCGCCATGGGCATCGCCGCCCAGCCCGCCGCCGCCGCCCCGGCCCAGCCCGCAGCGCCCGTCGCAGCCCCGGCCGCCGGGCAGACATGCACGCCGGCCGACCTCGGCAAGCGCCACCCGGTCATCAAGTCCACCGAAGTGTCCCCGGCCATCACCCACTTCAAAGGCTGGTACGTCACCCAGGGCTCAACCGGTACCCAGACCATTTCCACCAACGTCCAAGAAACCATTTCGGTCTCCGTGGGCGTCAACGGCAACGTTCAGGGCAGCTTCGCCGTCGAGGCCCTCGGCACCGTCGGCGCGAGCCTGGGCCTGAACGTCCAGGTCAACTACACCACCACCAGCAGCACCAACAAGTCCATCACCTGGGACTTTTATCAGCCCGGCTACTACGGGCTCTACGAGGGAACCAAGAAGGTCACCGGGACCTACGGCAGCCTCAACTGCAACCGCACCCAACAGGGCGACGGCAGCTGGGCGTTGAAGTGGACCGAGGGCCCCGACACCGGCAGCTACACCACCTACACCACCCTCGAAGAAGGCGCGGTCCGCTGCGAGGACAAGGTTCCCGCCAACAGCATCATGCGCAAGGCACAGGACCTCCTCGACTGCGGCTCCCCCGCCGCCACCGCGAAGCACCCGGCCGGACCCGTCCCCTCAGCCAAGGCCGACCAGGCCAAGCACGACGCCGACAACGCCGCAACAGCCGCCAAGGCCACCCAGCGCATGAAGGCCACCCAGGCCGCCAAGCCCGCCCCGCGCGCCGCCCTGAACTGCCAACCCGGCGCCTACAAGATCGACGTCCCAGGCAAGCCCCTGAACTGGAGCGCACCGCTCCTGGCCAACGACGGCATCCGCCTGCGCGAATCGAACTTCACCAGCGCCCACCTGGACAACTGGCGCCTGTGCAACGTGACAGAGAACAATGGAGTCCTCGAAGCGTCCCTGTGGAACTGGGGCAACGGCGGATGCGCGACCATCCCGACGAACATCGCCAACCAGGAGCAGGCCTACCTGACGACGGCCACCTGCGGGGAGGACGACCTCCAGCGGTTCTACATCTACCGCGACGTACCCGGCAGCACGAAGATCGGTCTGCAGAACAAGTACACCGGCTCCATGATGGGCCACGATCGGTACGCAGACGGGGAGTTGATCCGCCAGTACTCCAGCGGCCGGCAGGACGGAACGGGTACATACACCCTGACCGGAGTCTGACAGCCCCCACCCCGTGAACGCGGCCCCGCACGCGAACCCCCGGCCTCCCGGTTCCGTACGGGGCCTTCCGCGTCCCTGCCCCGAGCCCGGCCTCGGGGACCGGTGCCCGCGCCTGAACCTCCCCTGCTGCATGCGGCGAACCCCTGCCAGGGTGGTGCGCGCTTCAACCCGACGACAGCATCGACATCAACTCGTGCGTATACGAGACCTGTTGACCATGGCCAACGAGTTCTCGTCTCGGTTCGTCACCGACCCATCGGACAGGCCCTAGAAGTTCGATGAAGAGCTTGGGTTCTGGTCCTGCCGCGGCATCGGCAGGACCAGACTCGTCTTGCGGCGATGGGTGAGTGGGCCGGCGAGCTGCTCGTCCGACTCGGTGTGTGTGCGCGGGGCGCGGGTGAGGTAGGCGAGGGATTCCGCGGGGGTGAAGACGCCGACGCGGATGCGGTGGCGGCCGGTGGTCACGGCGGCGTCCTGGCGGCGTGTGGTGACCAGGATCCGCCCGGTAGGCCTGGCCGGCGGCCACAGGCCGTTGAGGGTGCGCCGGGTCGGTCACGTCGTCCAGGACCACCAGCCAGCGGCAGGGGCGCTGCCCGGCCTTGGGCTCGAGCCAGACCAGGTCGGCGGGGTCGGTGCCGAGTAGTTCGGCGGCGGCCTGCGTGGAGCCGGTGATGACGCTTCGGGTGGTGGTCGCGGTGATCCACACCAGCACGTCCAGGTTGCCGGCCTGCCAGGCGGTGCGGGCGTAGTGGGCGGCAAGCTGGGTCTTGCCGACCCCGCCCAGGCCTACTACCACGCCCGCGCGTGCAGGCTGCGTGACGACTACGGCTCCGCCGTCGCAGAGCGCCGCTGCGAGACGGAGGCGACTTCCGCGCGGTCCTGGAAACAGACGGCGGACGGAGGGATGGTTCCGACCTGGTGTGGTCACGACGCCGGCAGCCGGCTCGCGACGGCCGTGCCTACGACGGTGCCGTGGAAGGTGCCGTATCGAAAATCGACATGGTCCCCGCCGGCGGTGCCCGCTTCTGTGATGCCCTTCCAGGGCTTCCCATGCTCCACGACTCGCTCCTGTCCGACCTGCACGGCATCCCGACCATACTCACCGCCAACTCCCAACTATCGCCCACAGCCAAGCCGTTAGCCCCCTCCGTACGGCGGGTGGGACAACGGCACGGGACCGCCACCGGCACCCACCGGCCCGACTGTTTCCCGAGAAGGGAGAATCGGCGGGCCGGCATGCCGACCATCGGACTTACCGCCTGTTCGGGTGGAGTCGCTGGCGGTTGCCGGGCGGGTCGCCTGGGGGAGTCGGTACGAAGATCACGCACTGTTCGTGATCTTCGAGAGGACTCCCGCTCGTGCGATTCCTGCGTACCGCTGCCGCGGCTGCCGTGTTCGCTGCCCTCCTCGTTCCGGCGTCCGCGCACGCCGCCCCGGCCGCCGCCGCACCGGGCGACTCCGTCACCCTGCCCGTACGAGAGGCTCTGGCCCAGCTGCCGGTCCGCACCGAGGACCGCACCGGGTATGAGCGCACCAAGTTCAAGCACTGGATTGATGCCGACCGGGACGGCTGCAACACTCGCTCAGAGGTCCTCAAGGCCGAGGCGGTCGTCGCGCCCGAGCAGGGTGCGGGCTGCAAGCTGACCGGGGGTGAGTGGTACTCGCCCTACGACGACCGCTACATCGCCGGGCCCAGCGGCCTGGACATCGACCACCTGGTCCCGCTCGCCGAGGCCTGGGACTCCGGCGCCTCCGCTTGGACGGCGAAGGAACGCGAGGCCTACGCCAACGACCTCGGCGACGATCGCGCGCTGATCGCGGTCTCCGCTGCCTCGAACCGGTCCAAGGCGGACCAGGACCCCAGCACGTGGCTTCCGCCCGCGGCCGGCTACCGCTGCCAGTACGTCACCGACTGGGTGGCCGACAAGACGCGGTGGGGCCTGAGCATCGACGCCGGCGAGCAGGCCGCGCTCACCGAGGTGCTCACCGCCTGCCCGAACGTTCCCGTCACCGTCACCGCGGCCCGCTGACCCGGTGCGGTCTGCTGACATACGCGGTGCCGGGGCGTGCCGACGCGTGAGGCGCCCCGGCACGCGCTCGCGAGCCGGCACCGGCGGACGGGCTGCCCGGCTGTGCCGGTTCGGCACGAGGTGGTGCGTTTCGGCCGTTGTTGACGTGCGAGTAGCTTGTCGGCGGGGCGGACAGGTGCTGTCTCCGGAGGGCGTTTCGAGTAGATGTCACCCGTTCGTGTGTCACACCGGCGTGCACCTGCCAACCGGGGTTCAGTGACGTGCGCCACAGGGGGCGTACTGCGCCGAGCGTGCGCCCCGCAAGGGTCGGCATGAAAGGGCAGTTCATGGCCTATGCGCACCGACTAGTTGATCACTGAGCGCGTTCGCGGCTGTTCGCTGAGTGATTTTCGACGTCCGGAGCATGCGTGTTCGGCGTCTTTCGCCGATTGAGTGGTCCTCACCACCGGGCGGGGGCAACAACGTTGTCCCCGCCCTTCGCTCCCACCCCTCAGCGAAGAGGACCCATGAACGAAGACGTACGCGCGGAGGACGGCGGCCAAGTCGCCGACGCCGACGCGGTACTGCCTCTGCCACTGGAGTTCGAAGCTCTCTACGTGGCCACCCAGGAGGCGTTCCACGACTACGCCCTCTTCTACCTCGGCACCAACGACGCCGCCGAAGAGGCCGTCCACCGGGCCTTCCTGGAGATCCTCAACCACTGGAGCGCCCTGCTCGAGGAGAGCAACCTCCAGCAGCAGGCCTGGGCGATCCTGCGCCGGGTCGTCATATCGCAAGCTCTTGAGGGATTCCGCAGGAAGCTCGCCCTTCTGCGCAGCGACATCGGCCTGTTCAAGGCGATGTCCAGCCTGCCGCCGCGCCAGTTCGACGTCATCGTCCTGCGGCACGTCCTCAACCACGACACCAAGAAGATCAGCTGGTACATGGGGGTCACCCCCAGCACGGTCGACTACCACGGCCGCAAGGCCAAGGAGCGCCTGCAGCAGGCCGTCTCGTCGTACCTGAAGAAGGAAGGGGACCGAACGTGAGCAGCGTGGAAGACCGCCTCAAGGCAGCAGGCAAGGCGCTGCAGGAGACCCGGCGTCCTTTCGACGTCGGTGCCGGCCTGCGCCGCCTGGCCCGCGAGGCCGGATACACCGCCTCCGCCCGCCCCGCCCCCCGCCAGCGCACCCGCCGCAGCAGCACCGCCGACCGCGAGATGCCCCCCGGCCCCCGTGCCGGCCACCAGCTCGCGGTCATCGCCCGCTGGGTCCTCAAGCAGCCCCAGGCCGCTGACCACGTCCAGCGTTTAGCGCAGGAGATCGGAAACGAGGACACCGTCGCCCTGCACGAAGCATCAGCAGAGGACCTCGACGTCGACGGCGCCCAGGTCTTCGCCTGCATGCTCTACCTCGCCGGCCATCCCGAAAGCGCCTGCTTCTGGTGGCAGCTCGCCGCCGGCGCCGGTCACCGCATCGCCGCCTACTGCCTGTCCCTGCACCATCTGGAACTCGGCGAACTCAACGAAGCCCGGCAGTGGCGCAAGGAACTCCAGCAGAACATCGACGGACCCGACGACGCCTTCCTCAACATCGTCGAACACTTCGCCAAATACGTCCGCCGGCACTGCACCGCCACCCCCGTGCCCGGCCTGACCGAAGAAGTCGAACGCCTGGCCACCCGCCCCCGCGGCGACGTCCTGGTCCTGCCCGAACGCGAACTCGCCGACCGCCTCCAGGACTGCACCAACCAGCACTGACAACTTCCCCACAGGACACGAGAAGAGCCCACCGGATGGTCACAGGTTCCTAGGCCACCAACCACCGACAGGCTCTCCCGCAAAGCCCCACCAAGGGAGCTCCCACATGCAGCGTAGGCCCACGCCCCGCGCCACGGCCACCACAACCGGCCCGGGGCCGCACGAAAGCAGCATCGCCGCCCGGCTGCTCGCCCGTCTGCACCGCCACCGCCGCACCGCCGCCGCCCAGTTGCTGCGCGGCCTGTGCTACGGCGCCGGCACCGGCCTCACCGGCCTGGCGACCTGGTGGCTCCAACAGCACCTCTAGGCGCACCCACCCGGCCAGGCACAGCCCCGCACAGCCGCGCCAGCCAGCCCCACGATGCGGTCCCCTCACCCCGGCGGCGGCCCAGCCGTACCGCACCCGCGCGCTCATCAAGCCGCAACCACATCAGCCACCCACCCCAGGCCGCACGACGGCCGAACCCACCCCTCGGGGGAAAGCCATGTACTTCGATGACGAACTCAGCCAGAGCCGCTTCGCCCGCTGGCTCCTGCACCACAGCCGCCTCGCCGGCTACGACACCACCGCAGCCCAGACCCAGATGACGATCCTGCTGCTGACCGCTATCGCGCTGTCCGACGGCCTGGACGCCACCATGACCACACGCCTCGCACAAGCTCTCGGCGTCACGCCTCAGGACGTCACGATCGCCTATGTCGGCGAGATGCGGCAAGCCGTCCTCACCGCACTACGCAGCCACCCCGACCTCCGAGCGCTGGACACGCACCTGGACCAACTGGCCCGCAACCGTTGAACACAAGCACTGCCCGCACCGGAGCGCCGCCCGTACGCTGATCGCGTGACAGCCCGCCGCACCCTTGGCCAAGGGCCCCAGGCCCCGCATAGCATCCGCGCTGCCCAGGCCGACCTGCTCGACGCCCTCCCCGGCATCCGTCTCCCCAACCTGAACGAGCTGCGGGACCGCGGCGTACTCGGCGCCCACCCCGCGCCGGCCCCGGCTGGCCGGCGCACGCTCGGCGCTGGCCGCCCGGCCGGCGAGGAGCCATCCCACCCTCCCGCCTGACCCCTTCCGACAGGCAGACAACGCCCCGCGCACGATCCTGCCCCCGGAAGGGCTCCTGGGCCGGGCGCAGGAGGGGACACGTGCCGGGCATGAGGAGCCCGACGTCGCCGTGGTCGTGACGGCCGGCGCCGGGCGTACCGAGGCGTGGCTTGCCGGGCAGGCCGCCTACGACCAGCTGCGCGGGCTGAGGGCCGGTATCCGCCGGTGCGGTGGACGGTGCTGTGGGGCCTGACCGGGGTCGGGGGCTGGCCGCGGACCCGGCGGGCGCCCGGCGGGGACGTGGCGATGCTGCGCCAGGACCAGTTGTCCGTCGCCGAGGACGGCACCCCGTGGGTGCGGACCGATCCGGCACCGGACCTGCCGGACGACGACATCCGCTGGCATCGCGTCCCGCGCCGCGAGTACGACCGGCTGGCGGTCGATGGTTTCCCGGGGCTCGGCGGGGCGACGGCCGCCGCGCGTGAGGGCGGTGCGGTCGAGGAGGTGTGGTGGGCGGCCGGCGGGCTTGCCGTCGGGGTCGCCGGGACGCTGCTGGTGCGCGGCGTGGCGGCCAGGCGTGGTGCCGGGCCGCCACGGAACGAGCCTCGTCAGGAGCTCATCGATCTCTGAGCGGATCCGAGAACTCCACCCATCCGGTGCCCGCGACCTCGCCGACGTCACCCCCGCCCAACTCCGCGAACACTCGGATGCGCTGAGCGGGGCCAGCCACACCCACACCGTCTCCGGCCTGCGCGCCGTCTTCTCTGTCTTGCACGCCTATCGCCTAATCCCCTACGACCCGCCCCGTGCACTGCGCGTCGGCACTCCCGCCTTCACCACCCCTCTGTGGGCCGACGTCGCCCTGTTCCGCGAGGCCCTCACCTCCCCCGACCCGGCCCGGGCCGTGGTCACCGCCCTGCTCGCCTTCCACCTGCACGCGAACGACCAATGCCGGCGCTACTCGCTGAGCATGCCGGCATTCATGCGAGACCTCGATGTTCTGCGGGACAGGCGCGCGAGCAGCAGACCCGCACCGACGGCAACGTAAAGCACGACCAGAACCCCGAGTGCGAGGTCGAGCCAGTCATAGGACGTGCCCCTGAAGAGCGAGGCCCACGCCCGGGCACCCGCGACGGATCCTGCAACTACCAGCAGCACCGACGTCACGGCATACAACGCCTTTGCAGCCCTGGGCCGCCGCTCTTTGAGTAGGTCACCACCCACGCCGAGCGCGACTACCGCGGGGATGACAGCGTGCGGCTCCAAGCGCCCCGTCCCGATCGCGTCCACGATGTTGATCAGGACTCCGATCGAGCCGACGACCAGTGCACCGTGGGAGATACGGCGGCTCATCCATCCTCGCTTGCAGTCAGACTTCGGTGGCAATGGGCCAATCTCTCCTTCGAGACTGGCCCAGGCGTGGGACGTTACCGGGCTGGAGGTCAGGCCGGAGAACTGGCATCGGGCACGTACTCACGTCAGCTGTATTCGTACGAGCTCTGAACAGACATGCTTTGGCCGATGCGCCGTGCTGCACGGGGCACCCGGTCGGCTCAGTCCAGCTGGTCAAACAGCGACGGCTGAACCGCGGGTGCCGAACGAGGTCGGGGGAGTGGGCGGGCAGGGTCTGGGGGGAGGCAGTAGGGTGCCGTGCTGGCCGTCGGTCAGCGCGTGGCAGCACGCCTCTCGCAAGGTGGGCAGTTCGTGCCGTGCACCGAGCCTGCCGAGGAAGTCCTCGGCGCTCCAGTTGATGAGCGCGCCCTGGCGTGAGAGGTAGAGCGCGACGGTGGTGATGGCATGCGCGTCGCTGTAGTCGAGCAGCAGATATCCGGCGAGTTGGTAGATCTCTGCGCGGCTGATGTGTTCCGGGCGGATGGTTGCCTTGCAGTCGATGAGTGCGCCGTCGAGAATGAAGTCGGCGTCCGCTCCGCCGACCTGCAGGCTGCCGTCGAAAACCGGGCTGCAGGTCCGGGCGTTGACGGGCAGGAGCCGCAGGTTCTCGAAGGGTCCCAGACGGGCGGCGAGTTCCATCTGCTGCCGGATGTCGTCGACCACGTAGTCCGCGACGGCATCGATGAGATCGTCCAAGGTTGCCTGGGGAGCGCACACACCGAGGCTGTTCCCGCGCATCCAGCCGCAGTGACGAAAGATCGCCTCGAAGCTGGAGGCGACATGACACAGCCGGATGAGCCGGTCCTCCTCTGTTGCAGCGAGACACAGAGGCTGCCCCGCGTTGCTCTCGTACCGGGCCAGCTCGTCCAGCATGGCGTCGCCGGCCTTCTGCACGGCGCGGATCACCTCCCGGCGCTAACAGACCAGCCCCGCCGCGGAGGAGAGTTCCTGTGACGGGGCTGCACAACTTCCTACGCCGGCAATTTCAGTACGAACGGTGTCCCGCCCTCCGGGTCCTCGCTGAACATGTAGTACACGAATCCGCCCCTCCTGCCGACGTCGAGGATCAACTTCCCCGTCACGCCCTGACCCGGCTTGTAGTCGGTGTCGAGGTCATCGCCTTCACCGACCCCTTCGAGCGTGGTCGCGTCCTGGGCGGCGGACGACGAGTCGTCCCACATCAGGTTGCCGTACGTCTCGACACGAGCCGTCGACTTCCCGACGTTCTTGAACGTGAGCGTCACCTCGACGAACTGACCGTGCTCCGGCTTGCTCGACGTGCCGATCTCCGCGGGCGTCACGTACTTCGCGCTGACGAAGGTGACGCTCATCTTGCCCGTGGCCTTGTAGTTCTCCCCGTACTCGTCCGTCTCGCCGACCTCGTAGGTGCCCGTCTGACCGCCGCTCAGCACCGACTCTGTGGCGGACGGAGACGGGGACGGGGACGCTGACGGCGAAGCCTTGATGGTGGACCGCTCCTGCGTGTCGTCGACGACAGTCTTCGTCGGAGCGGCCTTGTCGTCGCTCCCTGACGAACAACCCGTCACCAGAGCGACGGACAGCAGTACTGCCGGCACAATGGCCCCGCGGATATAGGCGCGCATGCGGCACCCCCCTCATGACCAGTGGCCCTACCTGGCCACACGGAGACGCCAGCGTAAGGCACAGGCGCGGGACTTCTCCCCGACGGTCCGCTACAAGGACTACGCGCTCAGCCCGACCCACTTCCACTGGGAGTCGCAGAATTCCACCGCGCCCAGCTCACCGACCGGACAGCGCTACCAGAAGCACGCCCAGCAGGGCAGCCACGTCACGCTGTTCATGCGGGAGAGCAAGGACACCGCGCCCGGCAAGGCGATGCCATGGATCCTGCTCGGCCCGGCGACCTACGAACAGCACACCGGCAGCAAGCCGATGGCAATCACCTGGCGCCTGCACCACCCCCTCCCGGACAGGACACGAGCCGCGATGAGCAGCTCATCGAGGTCGGTGTCGCGGAAACAGCCGACGGCAGCTGGTCCGCTGATCGTTCAGCTCGCTGCTGCCATCATCGGCTGGCGCCCTCGGGCCACAGCACCCGCACCGGGACGCCGGTCCGCTCGGCGTACGCCACGACGTCCGCGGTGCCTCCGTATCCCCGCGCAGGTTTTCCGTCCCTACGGCGATCAGCTCGTCCGCCAGGCCGATGAGGATCTCCGATCCGGCCTGATGGGCTGCGCAGGTCGATTCGGTGATGCGGGTGTGGTGGACGTCGGCCGCTCGGGAGATAAGCCGGTCGTAGACGCACTGGTGCCAGTCGGGCAGGGCCTGACGGTATTCGGTGGCCGGGATGACGACCTCGAGGCGGCCACCGTGCTGCAGGACGGTTTCGGCGAACCAGGAGTCGGTGCCGTCGGCGATGCAGGAGACGTCGACGAGTCCGCCCGTGCCGTACGCCTCGACCTGGGCCGTCAGTAGAGCCCGCACCTGCTCCTCGACCTGCGTGCTCAGCCCGCGGTGCCCGGTGATGCCCCCTCTCATGTCGGTCGTCCTCCCTACAGGTAGACGCCGTGGAGGCGTTCGTCGAAGTCCCGCGCCACTTTGGGCGGTGAGCTGGTGGTGAGGCTGCGGCGCAGACCGCCGGCGCGTTCCACGACCCGGCCGGACCGGTAGTGCAGGCCGACCTCGAGCGCGCGGGCGGCGAGGGCGAACGCGGCCTCCACCATTCGGGCAGCCCGAGGCGTGCGCCGATCACCGAGGCCAGGCTCGGCAGGTCCGGGCCTAATGAGGCGTACATTCTCCCGAGGCAGCGTGATGGCGTACTCAACAACCACGCGAGGTGCGGGGCAGGGCTTTCCTCTGTGCGAGTGGGGCGCCGAACCGGTCACGGCGAAGGGGGGCTCTGGCGTGCGCTTCGTCAGCTTGTGCGTGACGGGGCTGCAGCCGAGGAAGCGCAGGGGCACATTGCACTGCCTCGGCTGCAGATTCGACCTTGTTACCAGCAGGCTGAGCAGCCCGGAGTCATTGACTCAGTGGTGCGGTCGCCTGGCGGCTCGTGATCAGGGGTTGCTAACGAAGCCACCGCATCCCGTGCGGTCCTCGCAGACCCGGAACCTGGTTATGCGTGAGCCGTTTCCGGACCAGGGTCCATAACGCCCGTCCGAGCCGTTGCCGTCCCACACCGTGTAGTGCCCGCCGTTCTGGGTGTAGACGTCGACGTAGACGCCGTTGCCGTCATACTCCCCGTCGTAGGCCCGGGCTTGAGTCGAGGTGGCTTCTCCCTTGTTGTTTCCGAAGCCGATTTCGACCGCACTCGCAGACGTGGTCGTCGCCACACCAACAAGTGCTGCTGTGCCCAGCATCGTTGCTGCCCTGAACAGTGCCTTCCGCTTCATACACGGCCTCCAGTGGCCTGATCACGTCCGAGTTGGTCCGTGATGTGGCGGACACCAAGGCGGCACAGCCGCGCCCACCCGGTGGTGTTCTGCGCGAGCAGGGTGATCCGCAGCGGCGGCTCGATCATGTGTGCGCCGCCGCGCACGGGCGTACGCGACCGTCCGACGGCCGGGTCAGGCGGGGTGAGGGGGGCGACGGCGACGTCCACACCGAAGACGGGTCGGATGCTGCGGCCGCGGCGGCGGTGGCGAAGCGGACCGTGCCCGCGACGGTGTCCCGGTCGGTCAGCGCGAGCGTCGTCATCCCGCGCTCGGCGGCGCGCTGGACCAGGGCACATCACCCCCGCCACCGCAGCCGTGTCCAAAAGATGCCCCAGTAACACATGAGTTCGACCACCGTTACGCGCCGCCGACTTCCCCCACAACCGCGAAACCCGCTCGACAGCCTCCGGCGACAACCCCATCGCCTTCATCAACTCAACGACCGAAATCCCACCATCCACGAAACCCCCCAACCCGACGTCCCGGCACCACAGACCCTGCCACCGACATCAACCCTGACCTGCCCGTTCCGGTCCGTGGCTCCGCCACCCGCCGACCCTCTCCCACACAGCTCCGACCGGACGAAACACCACGTGACAGGAACATCAACCACCGAAACGAAAAATCACAGCCGAACCAGGCGAATGAAAATCACAGTCGTTGATAGCGTCACCACAGCTCAACAAGTTCGTCCCCGCGCCGGCGGGGGTTGCTCCGGTGACCTCGACCGCGCCTCGGGCGCGCCGATGTCGTCCCCGCGCCCGCGGGGGTAGCTCCGGGAGGCTGCCTCAGAGCGGGGGCAGCCCCCGCTGTCGTGTCCTGGATGAACGGGCCTGCGGTGAGGTGAAGGGCTACGACACGGCCCTCTGTCCGCCCCAGAACTGCAGGACGCGTCGCTGAAGCCACGAGGCCGCGCCACTGACCTGCGAAGAGCACGGCTGTCCTTGTCGGGGCGCCGCGCCGTGGACGTTGGCGCACATGCCTCCGGTCGGGTGGCGCCAACGCGGACGGCATCCTATCTGTGATTGCATAGCGTAATAAATTATTACTGTGTGCATATGGAGGTCATCGAGGAGACCCGACTCGCCCTTGTCCTCAACGGCGGTGTGAGCCTCGCCGTCTGGATGGGGGGTGTCACCCATGAACTGGATCTGCTGCGGCGGGCATCCCGTAGCTTGCAGACCGGTGTGCCGGAGCGAGTGAAGCCGGAGGAACGGGCTGGCTTCGAACTGTGGCAACGAGTCATCCGTGAAGCCCACACGCATGTGGTCGTGGACGTCGTCGCAGGCACGTCCGCCGGTGGTTTGAATGGCTCGTTCCTCGCGACCGCCATCGGCAGAGGTACGGACCTGCCCGATCTGCGCGCCACCTGGCAAAGCGCTGCCGCGCTCACGGGTGACCGCTTGCTCAAGGCTCCGCCCTACAACAGCCTCCTCGACGGCCAGTACTTCCAGGATGAGGTCGGCAGGATCCTCGACTCCATGTGCGGCAGCGAGCGTGAGGCTGAACCGGTGACGCTCTTCGTAACCGCGACCGCGCTGGACGGCCTGCCGGAGTATCTGCAGGACAGCTTCGGAGGCCGGTTCCAGGTCGCCGACCACCGACGGCTCTACCGGTTTCAGCACAACCCCGACGCGATGGTCGTCCGCAAGACCGGCGTTGATGGCGATGTGTGGAAACCTCAGGCCGAGGGCCGCAGAGACTTCCTTGACGACACGGTCCTGCCCCGACTGCGTCTGGCCGCGCGTGCCTCGGCCGGTTTTCCTGTGGCTTTCGCGCCCGTGGACGAATCGCCGCTGCTCCTGCAGCGCGTGCAGCCCGCCCCGGAGATCCCCAGCCGGGGCCGGGACCGGGCAAGCTGGATCGTTGATGGCGGTGTACTGAACAACGCACCCTTCGGGCCCGTTCTGGAGGCAATCAGCGACCGGCAGGTAAACGGTCCCGTCCGACGGGTCGTGGTCTACATCGTGCCGTCCAGCGGAATCACCGACCCGCACGAGCAGAACCGGCCGCCCTGCAAGGCGGCCGAGTGGCCATCGGTGCTCGGCACCGCCGTCAGCTATCCGCGGGAGGCCGATTTCCGGAGCGGAGCCGCGGAGTTGCAGGAGCGGATGAACCGGGAGTCGTTCGACCGTCACTTGCACCTCTTCCGCTGCCAGATCGACGATGCGGAGCGGCAGGAGAGAGTCAAAGCACAGCGCCACGTGCGCCGCCTGCTCCGCCGGACGGCAGAGACGTGCGGTGAAGTCGAGCCGGGCACGAAAGACCAGGGCTGCGACCTAGTCGAACTGGCCTCGTCACTCTTCATTCACTACCGCAAGAGCCGCGTCCGAGGCGTGCTCTGGAAGGTACGGCAGTTGCGCGAGGAAGGGCGCGGCGTACTGTCTCTCGCTCGCATCCGCCTCGAGGACGTCGACGCACTCCTGAAGAGCCGCCCGGAGCTTCTGTGGGTCCCCGACACGGCCGATGCCCTGCACGCCTCTCCGGGCGATGAATGGACGTGGGGTGGCAGTGTCGCCGAGCGCCTGATCTGGACGCTGGTCAGCGACATCGAACGGCGACTCAGGGACCGCATCACCGGGCCACATGAAGAGGCAGGATGCAGCAGCCAGGATCCCGCAGCGCTGACCCACAGTCTGGGGCAGCTGAGTTCCTGTGTCGGGATCGTCCGTGCAGTCCAGGAGACCATCTACAGCCAAATCCGCAACGCATCCCAGGCCGGCGGCGACCCGGCGCAACGTCTTGACCCCGAGCAAGGCCCCACAGAAATGGTGAACAGGGTCTACAAGAGTCTCGGCGTCGCCGGAATCCTAGGTGAACAAGTACGGAGAGCCATCGAGGAGTACAACCGAGCAGTCTACGGCGTCGATGCGACGGACCGGCGCGCGCAAGAAAAGAGTGAACAGCGAGCCAAGCAGACGCTGAGCTTCTGCCTCGCCGCAGAAGTGGTCGCCGGAGCAGCCGCCTCATCGGAACAACTGGCCGCGTACACCCCGCTGTTCGAGTTTCTCCGGCTGGGACCGGATGAGTACAGTCCGCTCTTCCCCCACGACAAATTTGCCCCGCTGGGCGACCGAAAGCTCTACGGCATCCGCCTCAACCACTTCGGTGCATTCGTCAAACCCGAGTGGCGTGCCTCCGACTTCACCTGGGGGCGACTGGATGCCTGTCACCACTTGCTGCGCCTGTTCATCGCCGATCACCAGGAACGGAAGCGCACTGAAACGAAGATGCACGAAGCGATCCTGCTTGCCGAAAACTTCAGCAAGGGGGCCATGGAAAAGAATCTGAAGGAATTGGCGGAACCCGATGATTCAAGACTATTCAAGCGCTACCTTGCGTCTCCTGACGGGCGGTACACGTTCGGCAGGGTGGTCGAAGGGGCGCTGAGCATGCTCGCGAGCAAGGGCTCCCCCGAGCGCAGCGCCCCTGCTGAGGCCGGAAAAATCATGTTCTGGCGCAGCTTTGGCCGCCGGTTGAGATTTACCAGAGGGCAGCGGATTTCGTCACTGAATCAACTGCTCCTGTCGCGGCTGATCTTCTGGCCGGCGCGTTCTTGGTGGTGGCGACGCGTCAGGAAAAACCCCAAAAAGATCATGGGCATCACGTTGCAAACCACGATCCTGGCCGTAGTCACGTGTGTCTTGGTCCCATTCTTCATTGGCGAAGCAATCCGTCATGGCGTGCATGAAAGCTGGTCCTGGCAGGCCATTATGCTCGCAGCCCCCGCCATTTTGGCCGGTGTACTCGTTTCCGAATACGTTGGCACCGGTATCTACTATTTCTTGAAGTTCCGCATCCGGCGACGACGCGCGGAGCGGCGCGCCGCCGCCTGACGAAGGGGACCGTCTATTGATCAGAAACTCATTGGGTTCACTTGTCCAGTGACAGCAGCCAGTCCAGATTCCCCACGGACGGCCAGTTGAGACGTCACGCTGCGTAACTCGTACCTCGGCATCAGGGGGCCTCACCCGGCTGGGGGAGGGAAATCATTCCGGCCACTGATGCCACCCCGCCGCGGTCGATGCGACGTTCAGAGCATGACCAGTGTTGAACGGACGATGACGGCGCCCTGGAGCGCCTGGCGGCAGCGATGGCCGCGCTGGGCGGCCTGGGCAACGATGCTGTGGGCGGTGCTGTATGCCGGCTTCGGCCTGGCGTGCGCGCTGAGCGGGACTTCCTTGCTCCACCACGGCGGTGGCTCATGGGCCTTTGGGCTGGGGTGGGTGGTCATGGCGGTGGGCGTGCTGGTGACGCTGGTCAGCGGGGCGGTGGTGCGGTACGGGCTGCGGCCGGAGTTACGGGTGCTGCTCTGGGTGGCCTGCGGGCTTGCCGGGATCACCGCGTTCAGCCTGCTGATGGATGTGATCACGCTGATGGTCGGTCAGGGAGTGGACAGCCAGGCGTCCGCCGCGAACAAGGCCCTGGCGGCGGTCGGGGCAGTCCTGCTCGCGGCCACGGCCCGGTCCGACCGCCTGCCCGCCGGTACCGCCGTACGAGCGTCGGCCGCTGCGTCGCGGCTCATCCAACTCGCCCCCTGGGCAGGGACGCTGGCCTTTGTTCCGTACGCGGCGATGAAGCTGGTCTGGGCGTCCGGCGGGACGTTCGCGGGGATCACCGGTGAGGAGATGCTCGCGGTCTCGGAGCGGAACGGCGCCTCAGGGATCTTCCTCACCCTGGAGTCCTGGGGCCTGGACCCTACCGCGCTGCTGGCCGTGCTCGGCGTCTTCCTGCTCTGGGGCCTAATCCGCCCGTGGGGGCAGGTCTTCCCGCGCTGGACGCTTTTCCTGCGCGGCCGACGCGTGCCGCGCTGGCTCCCGCTCGCCCCGGCTCTGCTCGGCGCCGCCACGCTCGCCCCCTACGGCGTTGTGGGGGTCGGGTACTTGGCCCTGGCCACGTCCGGCGTAGTGACGATGCGGCGCGGCGACTTCCACTCCTCGGGCGACGCGCTGCTGGTCGGTTGGATCGGGATAGTCGCCTTCGCCGTTTACGGCATCGCCCTGACCATCGCGGCCCGCTCGTACTGGCTTCGGACTCGTCCCGCCTGCCGAATGATCCGAACAAGTGTCAGCGCAGAGTGACCGTCTGCGGCCAGTTAAATCCCTGCTAACTGGCCGCGCATGGGGGATTTCGACTGGCCACTAGCAGTCGAGGGTATAGCGGACGTGGGGGCCGCCGAAGTAGCCGCGGACGATGTGAGGCTGGTGTCAAAGCGGATCAGGACCCCAGCACCTGGCTTCCGCCCGCGGCCGGCTACCGCTGTCAGTACGTCACCGACTGGGTGGCCGACAAGCTGCGCTGGAGCCTGAGTATCGACACCGGCGAGCAGGCCGCGCTCGCCGAGGTGCTCGCCGCTTGCCCGAACGTTCCCGTCACCGTCACGTCGGCCCGCTGACCCGTCTCGTCCGCGGCGAGCATGCTGGATGACCTGCACTGTCCTCACTGCTCTAGGTGTCGATCCGGCCGCTCTTGATCCGTGGCCCGGCGGACCCACCCGGGGCTCTGGCTAACCGGCGCGCATCATGCCGCCGTCGCAGCGGTCCTGCTCGGCGTGCGGCGCCCTGGCCGTCGCCACCTGCGACGTCGGGTGGCCGGCTTCGGCCCGCGCTGGCACGATGGGTGCCGCGATTGCATGGTGGCCGCGTGCGTTGCTCCGGCGGCACGGTCTCTCCGGTGACGTGCTGATCCCGTCTCGCCGCGAGGCCGCAAGCGGTCCCGGCCATCCCCAGGGACAGTGGCGAAGTACTGTAGGTACGCCTCATGCACGCGCCTGGTACGCGATACGGACGGCAAGGGCACGGTGGTAGCCATCACCTTTGCACGGTCGGGGTGCAGCTACAGGCTGACCGCGTCGAGGAGGTGGGGGCCGTTGCCGAACGGTGGCCGGGGCCTTGCCGGGCTGCCACTCGTAGAAGCCGTCCGCGGGGAGCAGGCAGCGGCGCTTGACGAACGCGCGGCGGAAGGCCGGTTTCTCATGCACGGTCTCCACCCGGGCGTTGATCACCCGCGCGCCGATCTTCGGCTCCTTCGCCCAGGACGGCACCAGGCCCCAGCGCAGCGGCCGCAGCTCCCTCGAGGCGGCGTCCTCGCCGCGCGGGGTGCGGTGTCGTCCAGGTAGTGCGTCCACTTCGCGCGCAACAACGCGGCCTCGCCAGCCGCGGGAACAGGGCTGTCCCGGCGAAGGCGAGGGCTAGGTGGTGAGTCGCACTCGGCGTTGCCGGACTGCGTGTGGGAGGCGTGCTGAAGGACTCCCACCACCCGTGCCCTTCCCCCGTGCTGCTGCTCTGGCTGCTGCGCCCCGCAATCCCGCTGCGTGGCCGAGCACCCGAGCGGCACAGAACCGTCGGTCATGTCGGGCCGCATTGCGGCATGTTCAGGCGAAGTCGAAGGTCGCGACGACGGGGGCGTGGTCGGACTCGGGGTACTTGTCGTCTGTGGCGAAGGCGAGCGAGTCGTCGTGGAGGATCTCGTTGTGGATCTCTGAGCCGCGGTAGGAGGCCAGAAGGTTGCGAGTGACGAGCATGTGGTCGATCATCTGGCCACGGCCGTGATGAAAGAGGGTGTAACGGGCCTCGTTGGGGATGGTGTGCTCGATGGGAACCATCACCCTTGGAGCGAGGGCACCGTTGCCGGTGTCCTCGACGTTGCCGCAGATTGCCAGGACCGGGACTTCCTCGGGTTCAGCGTTGAAATCGCCGGCGACGATGATGCGCGCATCCGGGTCCTCGCCGAGGATCTGGTCGACGAGACGCCTGACTTCGAGAGCCTGGCTCATGCGCTTCATGGACGACAGGAAGCTGCCTTCGGCCCAGGCATCGGCGCTGCGCCAGATGCCCCTCTTGGGGTCGATCACCTGGCCGGGGATGTCGGTGGGGAGCTTGGACTTCAGGTGCACGATGATGACGTGCAGCAGGCGGCCGGGCTCGGCATGGTCGATGTCGATCTGCGCGTGCAGGATGGGCCGCTCGATACCAATAGGAACCGGCTGAGCGTCGGGAGGTGCGGCGGTGAGGCGCTGGTAGTGGGGCTCGGCCACGAGGTCGTTCTTCAGCTGCTGGTGCTTGATGACCGGCAGATGGGTGGCGATGACCAGGTTGCGCAGGTCGAAGACCGCGTCGTCGTCGGGTTTCGTGCTGACGAGGTTGGCGCCATCGAGGTTGGTCCCGGCGAGCAGCTCCTTGAGTGCCAGCAGGTCACGGGGCTGGCCGGCGCGTTCTTGGCCGTGGACTTCCTGGAAGCAGGCGATGTCTGCGCGCAGTCGCTTGATCTGCGGTTTCATCAGTGCGATGCGTTCAGCCAGTGTGGGATGCGCAGTTGGCGCGGTCTCGTCGAAATTTTCCAGGTTGAACGTGGCAATCCGGATCTGCGTCACAGCGCCCCCAGGGCTCGCCGTACAGGGGCACATAGCGTATGGAACCGTGCGCGTATTGTGACGGAGGTGGTGCGGTGTTTCCGTGAATCCGCCCGATGGGCGCCGTGCTGAGCCAGGGACCGCCTCCTGCACGTGGTTGGTACGCAGGATGTACGGCTGGGGTTGCGGAGCGGGACCGGGCATCGGCGGGGTGTTCCGTGCCCACACGAGCCATCCACGCCGCTGGGCAGGTTCGGGCAGCTCACACGGCCGAATGGAACGCATCCTTGCGGTTGAGGGATCGTTGGCCCGGCATGAAGAAGATCACGATGCTGACCGCGCTCCCTCTTGCGGCGCTGGCTCTCTCCGCACCGGCGGCACAGGCCGACGACGACTCCAACTTCGGCGCCGGCGCGAACGCGGTGACCGGCTGGACCTTCAGCGCGGCGTCCGTCTGCTTCCAGGAGTTGGCTGTCGTCCCCGTCGGCGGTGCCACCCTGGGCGACGCGGTCAACCACTGCGTCAACGGCAATGTGCTGAACCACTCGTCCTGAGCACATGAGGAACAGCCGGTGGCCGACGGGGCCCTGGAAGGGCTTGGTCGGCCGTCAGCGGGCCGGCGCGGTCCAGAGGCTGGAGCCAGCTTGTGCCAAGGCGCTGCGACACCTCACGGCAGCCGGATGCATACGGTGAAACTCACCTGACCTGCGCAGTGCGCACCCGTGGGAGTGGTCGGCTTTCCGTCCTCGGGCGCCGAGTGGGCACGCCCCGCTCACCGGCAGCGAAACGGCGGGTTAGCGGGGCCGGTCGAGGCACTTATCCCACGTCCGGCCCAGTGGACAGCCTGAAGCCCCGGCCTCGCTAGGGCCGGGGCTTCACGCATGAGTTCGCGGTGCCCGGTCCGTTCCCGGAAGGCGACCGCTGCCCGATGCCCGGCCTTCAGTTGGCGTGCTCGGGGTTCCGGACGCGGAGGTTGATGAAATCCTTGTAGGGGGACTGTCAGCGTGCCCTTGTGACGGTGACAGGGGTGTTTGGACAACGGCCAAGGACGTCGGCGAGCGTGTGGTGTTCACCCGAGTCGATACTCAGGCCCCAGCGGGTCTTGTCGGCGATCCAGTCGGTGGCGTACTGGCAGCGGTAGCCGACGGCCGGCGGCAGCCAGGTGGTGGGGTCCTGGTCGGCCTTGGACCGGTTGGAGGCCGCGGAGACCGCGATCAGTGCGCGGTCGTCTCCGAGGTCGTTGGCGTAGGCCTCGCGTTCCTTGGCGGTCCAGGTGGAGGCGCCGGAGTCCCAGGCTTCGGCGAGGGGGACGAGGTGGTCGATGTCGAGACCTGACGGTCCGGTGATGTAGCGGTCGTCGTAGGGGGAATACCACTCGCCGCCGCTCAGTTTGCAGCGGGCCCCTTGCTCGGGTGCGATCACAGCTTCGGCTTTCAGGACCTCGGCGGGTGTTGCAGCCGTCCGTGTCGGCGTCGATCCAGTGCCTGAATTTACTGCGCTCATACCCGGTGCGGTTCTCGTCGGCGACGGGAAGCCGGGCCAGCGCCTCGCGCACGGGGACGGTGATCGTCTGGCCCTGCTCGTGTGCGGTGGCGTCGGTCGGGGCGGCGTGGGCGGTGGTGGGCAGCAGGGCCGTGAAAGCGGCGGCGGCCGCGGCGGTGCGGGTCAAACGCACGGGCGGGGGTCCTCTCGAAGGAATCACCGGCTAGTCGGTGATCTTCGTAGCTGGTCCGCCTGACGACACGCCCGCAGGGGGGCTGAGGCTCCACTCGACCGGGCGGCAAGTCACATGATCCACCACTCATCGGTGGCATGATGACTGAGCGTCATACCGACCGACCGGATTCCGGCGACACTCAATGGTCACGTTGCGCGTCCGCTCGAGAAGCCACAGGAGATCACCGCTTCGAGGTCTTGAGCTCGGCCGTCGTGCGCGGGGAGACCGCCGCCCCTGTGCAGCCGGGGCCAGTCCCGGCTGCACAGGGGCGGGGTGTTCACCCGGATGCGGGGCGCGCGTCTGACGTGAGGTGTGCGCCGGAGTGTGCCGTGAACGTCTTGGTGATCCTGCACGCCCCCACTCCGGTCGGGTGAGGAGGCTTCTCGACCAGGGCGGTTGCTGGAAGGGCTACTGGTGTCCGATGAGTCGGGATGTCCCTGCGCCGCCCTCGCTCGCCGTCTGTGTCGGCGAAGGGGGCGGCTGGCTCAGCGGGCCTGTCGCTGGCGGCAGGAGCGAAGTTTAAGGACCAGCCCGCAGCTGCCACGTCTTTAGGTCCCCGTCCAGCGCGGCCGGTGACGATCTAGTCCTTTCACATTGAACAAGCACTGTCCAGTTTCCTTGTGCGCTCGGCGTTGCGTGCGCGCGGTCAGGAGCACGGTTATGCGAAAGAGCCCACGTCACGTCCGGGGGCGGTTCTTATCCGGCAGCACGGCGGCATCTCGGGTCGTCGTGTTGGTCCCCGCGCACAACGAGGCTGACCGTATCGGTGCGGCCCTCGCGGCTTTACGGGCGCAGAGCAGGCCGCCAGACCGGATCGTTGTGGTGGCCGACAATTGCACCGACGCCACTGCGGATGTCGCCCGGCAAGCCGGCGTGGAGGTGGTGGAATCCTTAAGAAACCGTCACAAGAAGGCCGGGGCTCTCAACCAGGCCCTCGACCAGGTCCTCGAGGGTCTTGCCGGCCACGATCTGGTGTTGGTCCAGGACGCCGACACCACCCTGGTCTCCTCGTTCCTCGCTGATGCCGTCGAGGCGATGGCGGAGGATGTGGGGGCGGTCGGCGCGATCTTCTACGGTGAGCCGGGCGGCGGACTCCTCGGCGTTCTGCAGCGGCTCGAATTCCAGCGCTACGCCCGTGAGATCGCCCGCCGCGATTATCGGGCCGATGTCCTGACCGGGACCGCGACCGTGTTCCGCGCCGCGACCTTGCGGCAGATCCGCCAGGCCCGGCTGGACGGCCTCATCGGAGGCGGCACCTCGTACTACTCGCTGGCTTCACTCACCGAGGACGACGAGATCACCAAGGCGGTGCGCACGCTGGGCTACCGCACCGTCTCACCGCCGGGCTGCCGGGTGGTCACCGAGGTGATGACCACCCTGCCGAAGCTGTGGCATCAGCGGATGCGCTGGCAGCGCGGCGCCCTGGAGAACCTCCGCGACTACGGCCTGACGAAGGTCACCGCCCCCTACATCGCCCGTCAGGCACTCATGGGGCTGTCCGTATTGGCGCTGGGTTTGTATCTGGTGTTCACCGTGTGGATGCTGGCCCGCGGCCGCCCCGAGTTCAAGCCGCTCTGGGCCGCGATCGGCCTGGTCTTCGTAGCGGAGAAGGTCGTCACCGCCCGCGGCGCGGGTTGGAAGTCTCAGCTTCTGGCGGGCACGCTCGCCGTCGAGTTGGTCTACGACCTGTTCCAGCACGCTGTCTACCTGCGCTCCCTGTGGGACATGGCTCGGCGCCGCGAGGAGCGCTGGTGCGCAACCTGACAGGCACAGGACCAGCCCGGCTCCCCACACCCTCAGGTACCAGTGCACATGCCGTGCCGCTGCCGACGTGCGGCAACAGGCGGAAATGAGACGGGAGATGCGTGTACGCAGGTGTTCCCCTGGCCAGCGCTCTGGGAGCCGGCGGCGCGTCCGCGCTCGCCTGCCGGCGTCGTACCGGCTTCGACACCCTCGCCACCGTGGTCGCGGCCACCACCCTGCTCATGGCCGGAGTCTCCGTGTACAAACTGCTGCCGCGACGCGGCCCGAGCGCATTCCTCACCTGCCCCCTGACCCCCACCGCACCGCAGTGGCTTACACGACGGGGACTGGAAGAACAGCACGCGGTGGAAACCCCGGCAGCCCTCTGAGCCGGCGTTCCTAGTCGGCGCATCGAGCACGCGATCAGTTGCCTGACGCCGCTTGCTCATCCCCTCATACTCCACGCGCCGACGACACAGCGCGTGGTCGCACAGAAATCCCCGAGGCATGACCGCCTGTGCCGGAGTACCGGCCCAGGCGCCGTGCCGTGCAGCAGGAGGAACAGCGATGACAACGAGAGCCCCCGCCGCAGCGGTCTTCCCCGACGGGACGATCATCACAGCGGCAGGAACCGGTGAAGCGGGATTCGTCGTGGACGGCGGCCCGGCTGTCGGCACCAAGCTCAACAGCCCCCGCGGCGTGGCGGTGGACAGGTCGGGGAACCTGTACATCGCCGACATCTCCAACCACCGGGTGCGCAAGGTGACTCCCGACGGGATCATCACCACGGTGGCGGGCAACGGCCAGGCCGGATTCGTCTCCGACGGCGGCCCCGCCGTCGCCACCCGCCTCAACAGCCCCCAGTCCGTGGCGGTGGACGGGGCCGGGAACCTGTTCATCGCCGACTACTCCAATCACCGTGTCCGCAAGGTGGCCCCGGACGGGATCATCACCACGGTGGCGGGCAACGGCCAGGCCGGGTTCGTCTCCGACGGCGGCCCCGCCGTCGCCACCCGCCTCAACTACCCCATGGGCGTGGCCGTGGACAGGTCGGGAAACCTGTACATCGCTGACCACTACAATCACCGGGTCCGCAAGGTGGCCCCGGACGGGATCATCACCACGGTGGCGGGCAACGGCCAGGCCGGGTTCGTCTCCGACGGCGGCCCCGCCGTCGCCACCAAGCTCCACTATCCCTGGGGAGTCGTGGTCGACGACGACGGCAACCTCTACATCGGCGACCGTCACAATCACCGGGTCCGCAGGGTGACACCTCACGGGATCATCACCACGGTGGCGGGCAACGGCATCGCCGGGTACGTCGCCGACGGAGCACCCGCCGTCGCCACGACGTTGAACTATCCCGCAGCGGTAGCCGTGGACGGGGCAGGCAACCTCTACATCGCAGACGGCCACAATCACCGGGTCCGCAGGGTGGCCGCCAACGGGATCGTCACCACGGTGGCCGGCAACGGCGTCGCCGGGTACGTCGCCGACGGCGGCCCGGCGGTAGGCCAGCAGCTCTACTACCCCTATGGCGTGGCCGTGGCCCCCTCCGGCGACCTCTACATCGCCGACAACTCCAACCACCGCGTGCGCAAGGTGTTCGCGGCGGCAGCCGTGACCCCGCCGGCGCCGCCCGTCGCCGACCTGTACGGCGAGGTGATCCTGCCAGTCATGGTTCCCCGCCGCCAGGAGTTCGACCTCGGCGCCCGGATCCACAACCGCGGCCCCGCCATCGCCAGCGGCGAGCAGATCACGGTCGTGCTCACCCTGGCCGACGGCCTGGAAAGCGCCCGGGAGAACAACGGGCGGCGCCTGACCCGCACCTTCCCCGGCACCGACCTGGCACCCGGCCAAGGCTCACTGGACGGCGTGTTCCGCGTCCGCGCCGTCGACAACGCTAAACCGGGCACCTACGAGTCCACGCTGGAGATCCAGTACGGCGGCGACCTCAACCTCAAGGACAACAGCTTCACCCTGCCGGTCACCGTCGTCGTCCCCGAACCGGTCGCCGACGAACGCGCCCTGACCGTCTACCAGGAGAACATCCCCGAGGCCGCCCCCGGCCAGCTGGTCCGTGTCCTGCTGCGCTACGTCTCACCCGTCGGCCAGCCGGTCAACCCCGGCATCATCACCCAGCGTTTCACCGCGCCCACCGGCTTCGTCTTCAGCGGCCGGCCCGCCTACACCTACCCCGACACCGTCCAGGGCGCCATCACCGGCGAACTCGACCACGAGACCTACGATGCAGGCCGCACCCTGGTCATCCGCGACAACCCGCACCTGAACACCACCGACACCGACGCCGGCACGCTCGTCTACAGCATCGGCCTGCGCGCCCAGCCCGACGCCAGCCCCGGCCTCGCGAGCGACGGCTCGGCCAGCATCGGCCGGCGCGCCCCCGTACAGATCCTCGCCAAGGTCACCGGCGCCGCGGCCGAGCACAGCCTCCGGATCGTCCAGAGCCGGCTCGACCAGTCACGGGTACGGCCCGGCCAGCAGTGGGCCTACCCCGTCGTCCTGACCCTCACCAATACCGGGAACACCCCGGTCGGGCCCGCGGACATCGTCTTCACTGCTCCCGAGGGCCTGTGGTTCACCGAGAACCGGGTCATGATGTCCAGCGAAGGAAACAGCGGCGAAACCGAACTGACCGGTCAACGCACCAACGGTAACCGGACCCTGACACTCCGGGGCGCCGCCCTCGACCTCGCCCCCGGCAAGTGGGCCGTCCTCTACCCCGAAATGGAAGTCGAATCCGGCGCCCCGACCGGCGCTGTACGCGTGGGCATCCGGATCGGCACCCCGCCCTTCGCCACCGGCAACGCCACCGTCACCATCGAGGCATAACCCCCCGAGCACCCCCGAATCTGCGCACGCGACACCCGACCGGAAAGGTCAGCGGGCCTCTGCTGACACAACCGATCCGGGCCCGCCACCGCCGATCACCTGAAAGCCTCCCGAGGCACCACCTCGGGAGGCCCACGGCTCACCCTCGACGGTTACCGCGACATCCTCGGCCGTGGGCCGGCGACAGAGACGCGCTCCCGATCCGCGCCGGGCTGACCTCGCTCACC
Source organism: Streptomyces musisoli (assembly GCF_016741855.1). Lineage (GTDB taxonomy): Bacteria > Actinomycetota > Actinomycetes > Streptomycetales > Streptomycetaceae > Streptomyces > Streptomyces musisoli. The sequence continues at coordinate 40,495 of NZ_JAERRH010000019.1, forward strand.
GTGATCACATGCGGCTTTCCGAGGCGCCTTCTCAGAAAGCCGCCTGTGATCACGTGAAGGCATGGGGACCCGCCAGAGGCGGTTGTACCCCAACCAAGTCTTCGTCCGTCAGCCGGGGCCGGGTAAGACACCTCCAACACGCCAGCAGCTTGCCGCCTCCTGCCTGCGACCTGTGAGGACGTCCGTACGGCGCACAGCGACGGGACGGCTCAGCGGCTGCGATGAGCGGCCCACAGCCGGGCGCTGTGGCACAATCCGCGCGCCCAGTCCTCGCGCGCGGCGATCTCACCCCACTTCACCGCATTGGCCGCGGCGAAAGCATCCAGAGAGCGAGCGGGTGCCTGGTGCCAGGCCGGCGTACGCGCGGCCCACGCCTCCGCGCTGGCCGGGGTGTGCAGTTCACTGGCAAGAAGCCAGATGACGGCGATTGCCGCGTCGAGCCAGACAGCCCCGCGGCCCGCCCAGACCCAGTCCACCAGATACGACCGCTCACCGGTGATGAGAACGTTCGCCGGATTCAGGTCCGTGTGCACCAGCGTGTCGCCGGCGAACCGCTGAAGGTCCGCAGACTCCCCCACGTACTCGGCCCAGCGCCATTCGACGGGTTCGAGCGCGACCGGCGGAAGCGGCCGGTCAGCGAGTTCGGTCAGGGCCTGCGCAAGCAGGAGCAGGTCGGGGGAACCAGGGGCGTAACACGCCTGCCGCCCGGCGATGTACTCAAAGCCGAGCAGGCTCCACCCGCCGGCTTCCACACGCCAAAGCAGCCGGGGACCGATCGGCGCCACGTGGGCGCCCAGCTCGGCCTCCCACTGCTGCGCCCAAAACTGCGGATGCGCACGAGGAAGCCCCTTGACGAAGACCTCACCCCGCGCAGTACGCAGCCAAGCCGCTACCGCGTTGTTGTTCCCACTCACCACGGTCTGCGCGCCGAAGACTGGGCCGGTCCGGTCCTGGACCGCTGTCCGGACAGCGGTGGGAAGTTCTTCCCAGCGCAGGCGTCTGTTTTCCACAACCGGTAATTCCTTCGTCATGGCCGGTGCGGGGCCCCGGCCCCGCGAGGCAGGAGGAGGGACCTGAGATTCACGGTAGCCTCCAAGCGCTCATCCGGCGGATGACGTCTCAGGGCGCTGCGGTGTGGTGCGCTGCTGGGTAAACAACATCGACGCCGGGCGGGTGCGGGGGCCTACGTGACGGATCAGACACCGAACGTGACTGGGTTGCGTCGTGCCGTGCCATCTACGAGCCGCCCGCCCGCGCACGCGCGTCGGCAGGGCCTCCGCGCTGGCGCGCCGCGGGCGGCGGCGTCCGGCCCGGCGCTCTCGGACTACGACATAGCCGCTTATGTGAAGCGGCCGGCACCCCCGGCCGCCGAAGCGGGTGGTACGGGGTACCGGCCAACCGAAATCCTCCGCGAAGCGGAAAGGAATCCACCACCAGGATAGCCCGCCGCAGCGCGGGTAGCAGGCGCCGCGCTGCCGCTCTCTGACGCGCTGTCGGCGGGGCCGGGGCCAGCGCGGTGCACGGCGGGCGCAGCGCAGGCGGCAGGGCGCAGCAGAGCCCTCTTTCGGGGTAGGCGGGGCGGGGCGCGGCCCCGGCCGCCGCCTGCCGCTCGGCCGGGGCCGGGCGTCCGCTGCGCTCCCGCCCTTGTGAGTGGGCGTGTGGGTGGCATTGGGTGGGTGTCAGCGGGGTGGGGGTGCTGAGTGCCTGGTCCGGGGGTTTGTGTGGGGATGGGTTCGCTGTCATGGAGTGACCAAGCGACTGCTGTTTTCTGATCTGTGTGGGGTGGGTCGGCTGTTGTGGGGGTGGCTGTTCCTATGGGGTGTCGGGGGTTGTTTGGTGTGGGTCGGGTCGGCGGTCGCGGAGTGCTTGAAGGATGTTGGTCTGGTGTGGGTCGGTGGGGGGTGGGGTGTCGGGGGAGTGGTTGAGGTGGGGTGTGAGGCGGTTGTAGAGGTCGTCGTGGGTGAACATGGCGTCGAGGCCGGCCCAGGTGTCGTTGTCGAGGAGGGGGAACGGGAACTGCTGGGGCGTGATGAGTGCGGCCAGGAGCGGCAGGAGTTCCCATCCCTGGTCGAGGCGGGCGCGTAGCCAGGTGCGGAGGCTGGCGGGGTCGGTGTGGCGCCACATCCAGATCAGGGTGTCGTCCTGGTCGGTGAGGTCTGTGGAGGGTCCCCCGGCGGCTGGTGTGAGGTGTTCGGCCAGGCGGCCGATGAGGGCGTCGCGGGCCTGGGCGGCCCACGGTTCAGTGGCCGTGACGTGTTCGGAGGCGGTGCCCTCGGGGTTGGTGGCGCTATGGAGGGTTCGGGCGGCCAGGGCTGCTCCATCGGGTGTGGCTGCCATGGCGGCCACAACGGCGGGGCGCTGGTCGGGAGGCAGGTCGAGGAGGAGGCTCGGGGCCAAGGCGCGCACTCTGCTGTCGCGCCCAGCAGGCCCATGGCTTCCGGGTCGGCGGTCAGCTGGCCGTAGTTGTCGGCCATGGCCCGGAGCAGTGCGGCCGAGGGTACGGGGATGTTGTCGGCGCGTAGTTGGTCGATGCGCCGGACGATGCGGTGGGTGTCGTCTCTGAGCCGGAGCAGCAGCTGTGTGGCCTCATCGCCGTCAGTCCCTGCTGCGAGCTGGGCCAGAGCCTGCTCGAAGACGGCTTCTGGGAGGTCGTCGGCGGGGACGGTGAAGACGACGTACCGGTCGAAGTAGTCCTGGCTGCCGATCCCGCGTCGGCGCGCCGCGGCGCGGGGGTCGCCGCCGTTGCCGAGGGCCTGCCGGACTGCGGGGAACAGCAGGCCAAGCAGCCCGAGCACCCCGTCGAGGTTGTCCTGGGCAACGCCGGCCTGGCGCAGGCGTTCCTTCCATCGCTCGGCGTGTTCACCGGGTCTGGAGTCGCGGTGCAGCGCCGGGTCGATGCTGGCGCCGGTCAGTTCGGCGCGGTGCCTTCCCAGCATCCGGTAGACGCCTGGCTCGCTGGTCCGCAGAAAGGTGACGACCAGGAAGTCGACGATGTCGACCTCCCCGGCCAGTGAGCCGAGCGTCGCGCCGGCCTGTCCGAAGTAGCGTTTGATGGCCCGCGGGGTCCTCAGCCGGTCCTGGAGGTGGTGGAAATACGCCTCGGAGAAGCGCCGCTCCTGGTCCGGAGTCATGGTCATCCCGTGGGAGTCCAGCAGTGCGTTGAGGAGACGCGTGGTCATGGCGGCGATGTCGCGGTCACGGAAGGCTGGTAGGTCGAGCCGGACCTGGATGAGCTTTTCCAGGAATTCCTGGGCGCGCTGGTCGTTCGAGCCGACGAGGTCGGTTCGCCGCAGGACGTCCAGAAGAGTCTGCTCGTCGAAGCTGATGGCCGACCAGGCGGATGAGCTTTTACCTTGTTCTTTTTCTTCTGGCCTCGAACGGTGTCTCGAACGAGGTCACTCACCTGGGCATTCGCCGGACATGAGGGTGGCCTTCGTCTGATCCTGTGCTCCGTCACGAGGAGAACCAGTCGAAGGCCGTTGTCATGAGTGTGGTGTGCCCGGATGTCCGACGGGAAGCGTTCGCGGAAGCGTCACGCTTCCGAGCAGAGTTCTACGAGTGTCTGACCGCCCGGCGTGACGAACTGTTCGAACTGGCCGACGCGCTGTTGTGCATCGACGGGCCGGTCACCTCGCCGGTGGACCTGACGATGGTGCCCGAGCACCGGCGTGGGCACGGCGCGTTATACGGAGCTCTCAACCGGGGCCGGTTCGACGTCGAGAAGCTGCGGACCTTGCTCGCCGGGCTGCCGTTGCCCCGGTTCGAGGGTGGCCGCCTGGTGCTGGCGGTCGACGTGTCGCCGTGGCTGCGCTCGGACGCGCCGTGCTCGGCCGACCGGCTGTTCTGCCACGTCTACGGCCGGGCGAAGTCCGCCGCCCAGTTTATCCCGGGCTGGCCGTACTCCTTCGTCGCCGTCCTCGAACCGGGAGCCACCTCGTGGACGTCGATCCTGGACGTGGTCCGACTCGGACCCGAAGACGATGCGACCGCCGTCACCGCCACCCAACTCCGGGCGGTGGCCGAGCGGCTCATCTCAGCCGGCCAGTGGGCGCCCGGCGATCCGGACATCACGATCGTCATGGACGCTGGTTACGACGTCACCCGCCTGGCCTGGGTCCTGCGGGACCTGCCTGTCGGGCTGGTCGGGCGGATCCGCAGTGACCGGGTGATGCGGCTGCCGAAGCCCTCGCTCAAGGAGTACGCCCTGGCCTATCCCCAGGGTGGCCGGCCGCCGAAGCACGGCAAGGAGTTCCGCTTCGCCAACCCCGAGACCTGGCCCGAGGCGGCGATCGCCACGGTCACCGACACCACCAACTACGGCAAGGCCGAAGCCCAGGCCTGGGACCGGGTCCACCCGAGACTGACCCACCGTTCGGCCTGGCTGGAGCACGACGGTGAACTCCCCGTCGTCGAGGGCACCTTGGTCCGGTTGAAGGTCGAGCACCTCTCCAAAGAGCGGGAAGCACCGCCGGTCTGGCTGTGGTCTTCCAAGACCGGCGCCGCCCCGGCAGACGTGGATCTGTGGTGGCAGGTGTTCCTCAGGAGATTCGATCTTGAGCACACCTTCAGGTTCGGAAAGTAGATCCTCGGCTGGACCACCCCGAAGGTCCGTACTCCCCAGGCCGCGGACCGATGGACATGGCTCGTGGTCGTCGCCCACACCCAGCTCCGCCTCGCCCGGCCGCTGGCCGCCGACCTCCGCCGCCCCTGGGAGAAGCCGGCCAAGCCCGAACGCCTCACCCCGGCCCGGGTCCGCCGGGGGTTCAGGAACATCCGAGCCCACCTGCTCTGCCCGGCCCGTGTTCCCCAACCTCGCGGCGCTGGTCCCGGACGACCGCCCGGGACCAAGAACCGCCATCCCGCACCCCGCTACGACGTTGGTAAGACCGTCAAACGCCCCGAGACCCTCAAAGCCATCGGAAGACCCGGCCGATCTTGGTAGATAAGGAACAAGCTCAGGGAAGCTCGAGCCCCACGCAGAGTTGAACGCCCACAAGGTCAATCAGGCCGCCGTTCTGCTGACACTGGGCCTGACAGGCAGTGGATGTACACGGTCCGCTATACCGATGCTGTGATTTATCAAGAGCATCTCAGTGATCCACATAGGTGAACGGCTTCGCCGTGACAAGGTTTCAAGAAGAACCTGGGACCTGCGGGTTCGAGGCTCAGAAACAGGCACTTACCGATGAGGAGACGGTCGAGGTGCTGGCGACGTGGCCAGAGCGCCCGGAATGACGGACGTGAGGGCCCGGGGCCGGGCGCTGGAAGCCCGAGCCCTGCCCGGATCCCGGCGCGCTCGCTGCCCGGGCAAGAAGTCCTCGAGCACGAGACCTACGAGCTGAAGAAGCAGGTCAGCTGCAGAAGGCAGTCGTCTTGCGCGTGGTGGCCGACCAGGCGATCGGCGTTGTCGTCGCTCTTGGCCAACTGGATCCGGACACCGCCCTGCCCGTCCTACTCCTACTCCTCGCAGGAAGAGGGGTTGCCGAGCACGTCGTTGGCGCCGCAGTAGAGGCTCACGGGGATGCCCAGGATGGAGGAGTCCGAGGGATCGTCGACGGCATTTAGACCGGGGCCGTTGTGGGCTGCCGCGCTGGTCGCGCATCCGAGGGCCGATGTGGTGGCAAGGGCCAGGGCGGCGAGGACGGTACGTACACGCATAGCGCTCCTCTGTGTGAGAAGGATCAATCGCTCAGGAGATGTCCGCCTCGCCGCCTGCCGAACCGACCAGGGCTAAAGGATCACTGGGATGCATGCACACCATCCCCTCGCCGGGCACGCCGTGTACGGCGAGGCCATCCGCCGGCCGCGGCCGGGTCGGCTACTTCACCGCGGCGACCGGCGGCGCCGCCACCGTGGAAGGAGCGCTGATATCCGGCCAGGCGGCGGCTGGTCACAGCCTCGCACCGGGCTACGTGCGCAGGCAGATCCGGCGCAACCGGCTCGAACTGCGACGCGGTGGCCGATCCTGTCCGTGTGCGCAGACTGACCGATCAGGAGGGGCAGAAGCTGCAGCAGATCGTGCGCCGGGGCAGCACCAGCTCGGTGCGCTACCGGCGCGCGATGATGCTGCCGGCCCCGCGCCCCCCAGGACAGCCCTGGTGTCGGGAAGTTGCTCCGACAGAAAGCGCGAAATTGCGGAGTGGGGGTCTTTGAGATGGGAGGTGAGGCTCATGGGGGCATCTTGGAGGACAGCACTGACAACGCATCCGGGGCGAAACCTTCCTGCGGTAGCCGCATCAAGCCACGCTCGGCTCTCCGCGTCGGCAAGCCCGCCCTCCTCACCAGCAGGGACAGCTGCACCTGAGTGCTTAACAGTGCCATGAAGCAGTGAGATCAAGCCAATTACCTATGGCTGAAAGGCGGGTGGCGAAGGGCACGACAATTGATTGTCAGACCTCGCCGCTAGAGTTCCTGTTGTCCTGCGTCGGCCGTGCGGCTAGCCAATGTCGTGCACATGATCAAGCGACGGAGTGCTGCAGAAATACTCGCAAGTAAGGACGCTTTCTGTAGATATCCGTGCTCATTGATGGCTAAAAGTGGCTCATGCGCGATGGCATCGGCCTGCTTTTTCACTTCACAGGCGCTGGCAGTGCGGATCCGCAGTGGCCGAACTCTTGCGTCCCCGCCCTTGCCGCGAAGGCTGTTCGGATGACCGATCGACGCTTCGGCCGTTCGGCGCGACACCCGACAAGCCCGCCGGCGGCGACGGTCTCGAAGGCGTGAAATGCCGGAAATGTGCCACCGCCTCGGAGCCGACCTGAACTAGGCTCCTCCCTCAAACGGATCTTGCCCAGAGCAGGAATGACGCGAGTGTGACCGCCGCTTCGTAGGAGGTGGCGGTCTTCTCGTATCTGGTGGCGGTGCCGCGAAACCCTTTGAACCGGTTGAGGTAGCGCTCGATCATGTTGCGATGGCGGTAGATCTCCCGGTCGAATTCTGGCGGCCTCGGTTGCGCCGGTGCCGTCGCCGGTCCGTCTTCTCTGGGATGGTGTGCGCGATGCCGCATTTACGCAGGTAGGTGCGGAAGCTGCGGGAGCTGTAAGCCTTATCTGAAATGACCTGGTCGGGTCGGCAGCGTGGCCGACCCAGGCCGGTGCGGGGGACACGGATCCGTTCCAGAAGTGGCCGTGTGCAGACGCTGTCGTGTCGTTGTCCCGGTGTCACCAGGATCGCGAGTCGGCGACCCTTCCCGTCGCAGGCGAGGTGGATTTTGGTGGTCAGTCCACCTCGGGATCGACCGAGGGCGTGATCGTCCGGTTCCCGTGTTGGCGGCGTGCTGGTGGGCACGGACGATGGTGGAGTCGATCTGGGCCAGCCAGTCGATGTCGCCGGCCGCGTCGTCGTGGGCTTGGATCTGTTGCAGGGCTCGGGTGAACACGCCGTTCAGGGCGTAGCGGCGGAAGCGGGTATGCACCGTCTTCTACGGGCCGTAGCGTTCCGGCAGGTCTCTCCAGGAGATCCCAGTCCGGATCTTGTAAACTATCCCGTTGATGACCTGCCGGTCCTCCACGCGAGGCCGACCTGTCGCAGCCCGCGGTATGAGCGGAGCGTGTAACTCCCACTCGTGATCGGTAGTTCATGACGACGAATCACCCCGCCATGATCTGCCATTCGATGATCTTTGAAGACGGACCCTAGTCTCGGATCCCCAGGTCTTCCCTCATCAGGGTCCGCATCGCTACCAGCCGGGGCTCTGCCTGCTTTACCTCGACGAGTAGGCGCTCTGCACTCTCGCCGTCAGACGCGAGGCCGCGGTCAATGCGTTTGGCCGCCGCGTCGACCTCAGCGAGCACCTTGTTGAGTTCTCGCGAGGCGTCCATGATCCGCAAGGGGACGATCATTTGGGCTGCCGCGTAGCGGTCGCGGTACTCCCTGCGGGAATCCTCAAGACGGGTGCGGTCCTCCTCGGCATAGACGCCGTCACGAATGCGGTGCAGGGCGTCCTTGAGGAGCGTGTGGAATTGCTCGGAGGCACGGTTCATGGCCGTGTATGCCTCTCGCCGCTCCTCGAAGGACCTTCTCCGGTCGGCGATTTCGGCCTCGGCAGCGCGTTCGCGGGCGTTGAAGCGTTGCGGAAGTACCGAGCCGAGAAGCGCTCCTCCGAGGCCCGCCGCCGCAGTGATCGCGGTCGCTATCGCGTCTGACATGCCCGGACCCTATCGCCATCCGCACTGACGCGGCTCCGTCGAGCCGTTCGCGGCAGGGATGAGGGTGGCGGTGTGTCGGTCTAAAACTGCCGATCATCGTTGACACCTGGGTCTCTCATCACTAGGAGATCCACATGTCGAAGACACCCCCGCTCGATCGCGAGGCCAAGCGGCGCCTGGCCGTCATACGCCATGTCGAAGAGGTCACCGGCAACGTCGCCATGAGTTGCCGGTACTTCGGCATCAGTCGGCAGGCGTACTACATCTGGTACCGCCGCTACCAGGCCGAGGGTATCGAGGGGCTGCGCACTCGCTCGAAGGCGCCCAAGCACAGCCCGAACGCCACGCACGTGGAGGTCGTCGGGAAGATCATCTATCTCCGGCAGAACTACCACTTCGGGCCGGAGAAGATCGCGATGTACCTCAAGCGGTACCACGACGTCACCATCAGCAAGTCGGGCGTGTGGCGGATCCTCAACCGGCTGGACATGGGCCGTCTGCCGGCCTCCCAGCGCTACAAGCGCCACGACCGCCGGTGGAAGCGCTACGAAAAGCAGCTGCCCGGCCACCGCGTGCAGATCGACGTGAAGTTCATCGAACCGCTCGCCTCCATGCCTCAAGGCCGGCGCGGCGGCCGCAACAAGTACTACCAGTTCACGGCGATCGACGACTGCACCCGACTGAGGGTCCTGAAGATCTATCCGACGCTCAACCAGGCCACTGCCATCCAGTTCGTCGACTACGTCCTGCAGAGGCTGCCGTTCCAGGTCGAGGTGATCCAGACGGACAACGGAGCCGAGTTCCAGTCCGCCTTCCACTTCCACGTGCTCGACAAAGGCATCGGCCACGCTTACATAAAGCCCCGCACACCGCGGCTGAACGGGAAGGTCGAACGCTCTCACCGTATCGATGGCGAGGAGTTCTACCGGCTCCTGGAGGGCGTCATCATCGACGACGCCGAGGTCTTCAACGACAAGCTGCGCGAGTGGGAGGACTACTACAACTACCATCGCCCTCACGGCGGCCTCGGCGGCCAGACTCCTTACGAACGCCTCAAGCAGAAGACCGCGTCCCAGGCGTAAACGATCATCGTCGGTTGCACACCGACAGCGGTGTGTGCTACCCGGTATCTTCTTTGAAGACGGACCGCGCGGCGGGGCTGCACCGTCGCGCAGGACGTCCTGCCGCGTACTCTCGCCGGGGTTATCGACCACCTGGGTGCCGGCGGTCGGACCGGGACATCGACGGCACGGAGATCCGTGTGCGACGCCCGGCCACAGGCAGGGCGTTGCGCACAGACCGGCGGAAGCGTGGTGACACCACCTCACCGCAAGTTCAAGAAGAACGCTCCCGTCTGGTACGAGGAAGGCACGAACTGCAGCGCAGGGCACACTCCTCGCGCCGCATTCGCGTCGAGCACGGTATCGCACACATGAAGAACTGGTGGGCTCTTGCCCGCCACCCTGGCCGCCGTGAACACATGAGTGACATCGTCCAAGCCGTCGCCGGACTGCTCTCACAACAGGAGACCGCCACCCTCTTCCGCGGCCTTCAAGGGTGAACACCATCAACTCCGCCACGTTCGACGTGCCACGGCCAGGTCGTTAGCCCGGTCCCGTACCCATGCGTCTCCGGGAGGAGTCCGGGCCCGCGGTGCTTAGAGCTCGTAACACGATCTTCCTGAACGCTATAGGTGGCGCGTGACCGATGTGATGATTCGTCCGTTCGTGTTGGCGTGAGCAACAAGCCGTGGATGGTGGCCGACGAGTTGTGGGCCCGGATCGAACAGCTGCTGCCGGCCTGGCCGGAACGTTCGCCGGGTCCTCGGCCGATAGACGACCGGCGCTGCCTGGAGGGCATCTTGTTCGTGCTGTACACCGGCATCAGCTGGCAGCAACTACCTCTGGAGCTGGGTTTCGGGTCCGGTCAGACGTGCTGGCTGCGGCTCGGCCGCTGGCAGGAGGCCGGGGTGTTCGAAGCCCTCCACCGCATACTCCTGGCAGAGTTGAATGCGGCCGGACTGACTGACTGGACGCGCGCCTGCGTGGACGCCTCACACGTGCGCGCGAAAAGAGGGGCGAGGCCACCGGTCCGTCGCCGGTCGACCGCCGCAAAACGGGGAGTAAGCACCACCTGATCAGCGATGGCAGCGGCATCCCGTTCCACGTGATCACCACCGCGGCCAATGTCAACGACGTCACCCAGACCCTCGCCCTGGTCGACGGCGTCCCGCCCGTCGCGGGCCGGGTCGGACACCCGCGCAAACGGCCCGACGCCCTCCTCGGCGACAAGGGCTACGACAGCAACCCCAGCCGCCGGGAGCTCCGCAAACGCCGCATCCTCCCTGTCATCTCCCGAAAGGGCGCGCCCGACATCATCGGCCTTGGCAAGCTCCGCTACGTCGTCGAGCAGACCTTCGCCCAGCTCCACCAGTTCAAGCGCCTCGCCGTTCGCTGGGAACGGCGCCTCGACCTCCACAACGCCTTCGTCTCACTCGCCTGCGGACTCATCTGCTGGCGGCGCCTCAACGCCCAAAGGATCACGTTAGGGGCCAAGTCGAGTAAGCGGGAAGAACTCAGGTGCGCGGCGCCGGGGGGCAGCGCCACACTGAGGCGATGGATCATGTTGAGGTAGCCCGGGAACTGGTGCGGAAGCGCTTTCCCCAGGCCCGGGCCGCGTTCTTGGCCGGCAGCGTACTGACCGACCGCCGCACTGCCACGTCTGACTTGGACATCGTCATCCTGCTCACCGGGCCGCCGGCCCCATGCCGCGAAAGCCTCGTGCACCGGGGCTGGCCGGTGGAGCTGTTCGTGCAGACCGAACCCGACTGGCGCGCCTTCGTCGAGCGGGAGACGGCCGCCCGCCGCTCCCCGCTGCTGGCCATGTGCGCCGAGGGGATGCTGCTGGCCGATGTGGACGGCCTCGGAGCGGCGCTACAGCGTGAGGCGCGGGCGCGGCTGACCGCTGGCCCGCCTCAGGCCTCAGCGGTCGAGTTGGACGACCGGCGGTACGCGCTCACCGACGCGCTGGAAGACCTGCGCGGCTGCACCGACCCGGCAGAGCGCGTGTATCTGGTGGCTGACCTGCTGCAACGGGTCTCGGAACTGGCCCTTTTGGCTGGTGGGCACTGGCTGGGCGGCGGCAAGTGGCTGTCGCGGCGGCTTGCGACAGCCGACCCGGGTCTGCATGGCAGGTTGACCGCAGGGGCGGTCGCGGCGGTCTCGAACGATGCGGATGGGCCGGGGCGCTTTGCCGCCACGGTCGAGGAGGTCCTGGACCGGGTCGGCGGCCCGCTGTGGGCTGGGTACACCCGCGGATGACTACAGGTATCGCCTGAATGCCCGACGCACGAGCTCTTAGCCAGTCGGATCCGTCCAGGTGAGCGCATGATTCTCGCCCGGGATAGCGCGGGCCTGCCCCAAGCGAGGCCAGCTAGTCCCACGCGCACGCGGAGCGGAGCTTAGGCTCCGTCCAATGGAGACGTTCTGGATCACCGCAATGGCTGTTCTGTGGGGTGGGGGTGGGGGCCTGCTCATACCGCGTGCCGCGTACCGGCTTTCCGTGCCGCCCGATGAGCAGTGGCGGACAGCGTGTCCTGGTGGACACCCCCTCGCCGGGGTCGCCAGTGGCTGGCTGGGGCGGGCCCGGTGCACCGATGGCGACTCCTACGGTCCCAGCGCTCCTCTCGTCGCCGCCGTCTCAGCCGTGGTCTGCGCTGTACTGGCGGCCGCGACCGGGGCCCGCCCTGAGCTGGTGGTGTGGCTTTCGCTCGCCCCGGTCGGCGTATTGCTTGCCGCCGTCGACGTCGCGTCGCACCGGCTGCCCTGCCACTTGCCGCGGCGGCGCTCGTGCTGCTCGGCGTCACAGCGTTGCTGTCCGGCGCCGGCGGCAACTGGACGTCTGCGCTGCTCAGTTCCCTCATTCTGGGGGTCTGCTACTTCGTGCTGTTTCTGATCAGCAAGGGCTTCGGGTTCGGTGATGTGAAGCTTGCTTTCGTCCTAGGTGCTGTCCTGGGCTGGTACGGCTGGGTGATCGTCTTGGTCGGGACGTTCGCCGGGTACTTGCTCGGCGCGCTGTACGGCATTGGTTTGATGCTCTTGGGCCGGGCCGACCGTATGAGCAGTATCCCTTTCGGCCCGTTCCTGCTCGCCGGGACGCTGGTCGGCGTGCTTCTGGGCTCCCACGTCCCCTGAGTCCCGGGCTACCTGTGTCAGTCGGACGCTGGATCGCTCGTCCAGGGTCACGATGTGCTGCTTGTTCGGGCACTTCCTCGACGGGATCGAGGCTGTCGAAGGTGACATCCGACAGTCATGGGGACGATCGATCGCTGTCGCGCCGAACCAATGGGGCCGGGCCGGCGTTGACGGTTCCGGCCTTCGGTCTGTACCCGGCCTCCCCACTCTGAGGGAAGTGTCGGGCTCGCGGTGGTCAACCCCACCGAGAACCCCTCTCAAATGAGTGAGAGTCACAAAAGTAGGTGTGACTTTAGGTCCTCTGGGGTGTGGAGATTGCTACTCTGGTGGTGAGTTCATAGGTCGGGGAGGGTGAGTGAGGCAGCCAGCAGACGAAGGGGTCGCGATGAACGTGACCGAGGCACGCAACGCTCTCTACACTCTGGTGAAGCGCGCCGAGGAAGACGGGCGCACGACCCTGATCTACAAGGGGCAGAAGCGGCAGGATCGCGTGCTGCTGGCGCCGCTTGACCTGCTTCCGGCGGCACGGAAGGCCGAGGCGCTTCCGTCTCATGTGCTGAGTGCGGCGCAGAGGGACTTCGGTGACCTCATCACGCGTGCGGCTCAGGGCCAACCGCAGGTGCTCCTGCGGAACACCACACCGGTCGCGGTGCTGCTACCCGCCGACGTCGTCTCCGTTACCCACTCATCCGATCCGACCGCGGCCACGGGCGCGGCGCCCGCGGGAGCTGTGGTGAACAGTCAAAGCAATCCGGGCCGCGACAGTGCGCCGCGCAGGCTCGCCACGCTGGGCGACGCCATCGGCGCCGTGCTCACCTCCGGCCAGGCGACCCGCCCTTTGTTCGGGCTGTCCGGGCTGGATGCGGCGACGGGCGGCTTGCCGTCCGGCCGGCTGACGCTGGTGGCGGCCGCCCCGAACGTGGGCGGGAGCCTGCTGGGGCTGGCCGCCGCACGACAGACCGCGCTCGTCGACGGTCACAAAGTCCTGTACGCGGCGTCCGGTCCGAACCGGGCCGACATCATGCGCCGGATCCTCGCCGCGGAGACCGGCGGTGACTACCCGCGCCTGAAGCAGGGCCGCCTCACCGCGCACGAGCAGCAGCTCGCCCAGCAGTTGGTCCAGGCACCCTTGCTGATCGACGACGGCAGTGACCTGACCGCCCAGGCTATCGCGGAGACCGCCCCGCACGTCCAGGATTTGGCCCTGGTGGTCGTGGACCGGCTCCAGGCCGCCCCCAGCGCCCGTCTCCCGCTGTCCGGCGACCGTCTGCCGGACGCCTCCCAGGTACTGGCTTCCCTCGCCCGCACGCTGCACGTCCCGGTCCTGGCCATCATCGACACCGACGATCCCGCGCTCCTCGGTCTCCTCGACGCCGACGTCCTGGTCACACTCGCACCGACGGAAGCCCCTTCCAAGATCCAGGTGACCGTCGCGGAGCGCGACTTCGGCGCGATCGGCTCGGCGTACTTGCGGCCCGACCTGCTGCACGCCCGCTTCCTCGACGCCGGAGCTGCCCCCCTCGACCACGCCGACAACCGGGCGCCCTCACCGGCCACCAGCGGCACGGCCGCTCTGGAACTGGCCGAAGCCGCTCTGCCCTACACCTCCGGCGGACACCAGGGGATTCCCGCCGCCCTCACCCACGAGCTGGCGGCATGGCGTGCCGCAGTCGCGTGCGGCGACCAGGAAGCCCTGAAAGGGATCCTGCCGTCGTTGCTCCAGGCCGCCGCGACGGTCTCGCGGATGCCGGACACCGCCGAAGGACACCGTCTGGCCGCCGCGCTGCGGGCCTACAGCACACCCCCGTCCGCCGACTCCACCGCAAGCGCCGGGCAGGCCGCTGCTGCCGGTGCCACAGTCCACGCCCCGGCAGACCGTGGACACGCCGAGGAGGACACGGCGGAGGACGAGGAAGACAGCCAGGACGGCCTGGCGCCGGGGGATGAGGAGGACGAGCCCGAAAACCACGTCTTTCCCGCCCTGAGGATCCTCAAGGACGCGGTCAACCGCTCGAAGATGCACCCGATCCCGGTCATCCGCACCGAAGAACGTGACAGCGGCCCGTGGCCTTTGATCAGCGAGGACATGGACGGCGAACCCCGCTGGGTCCACCCCGACGTCACCCTGACCCGCGTCGCCCACACCAAGGCGAACGGCAATCGCGTCCGGCGCGACCAGCTCGACGTGCCGGCCTCGTTCGGGGAGGGCGTGATGTGTTTGATCGACCGCAACGGCAGCTACCCCTCCGCCTGTTCGGCCGTCCCACTCGCACCTAACAAACTCCTGCACACCGGCCCGCTCGATGGCTTCGACAAGACGAAGGCCGGGATCTATCTCATCGACATCCCTCAGTGGAACCGCACCGACATGCCGCACCCTCTGGGGCGGATCACCGAGCGGCCCGACGACCAAGGCCGCGTATGGGTCACCACCCCCCACCTCAAGCAGCTCGAGAAGCTTGTCCGCGAAGGCCACCTCGCGGCCGGCACGACCATCCACGACTCCTGGACCGGGAAGGCCAACGAGAGCCTCCTCAAACCCTTCTACGAGGCCACCCGGAAGGCACGCACCGAACTCGTCCAAGTCGGCGGCGACGCCTACAAGACATACAAGACGCGGCTGTCCATCGCATTGCGCCTGCTGTGGCCCAAGCGCCCAGAACAGCGCTCCCCATTCTGGCGGCCCGACTGGCGCATGAGCATGGTCGCTGAGGCCTCCGTCCGTCACTGGAGCGTGGCCTTCAGGGCCGTCCAGGAAGGCCACACACTCCTCGCGCTGCGCAATGTCGACGCGGCCGTCTTCTGGACGCCTGACGGCACGCCGCCCACGACGTACCGGATCGGAACCGGCTTCGGCGAAGTAAAGGCCAAGTTCATCCAGCCCGGCGAGATCATCCCCGAAGGTGACGACTGATGGCCGGCCCCACAGGCCGCGGAGGCTCCCTGGGCGCCGCCCTCAACGACCTCCTCCGCTCCCAGGTCACCCCCCGCCACCGGCTGTCCTCGTACACCGCCAAACACTGGCACGCACAGCTCTCCCAGCTGACCGGAACCCGCCGCGGCTACCAGGTCCTGCAGGACGCCGGCCTCGGCGTGACGACACAGACCCTGATCAACTGGCTGTCCGACCCTGACTACAACGTCCGCCGCAGCTACCGCGACATCATCCACACCGCCTACGAAAACGCCGCCATCGTCCCCGCTGAGCCGATCCCCGACCACGTCAAGGACGGCCAGTTCGAGATCAGCGGCCTCGTCAAGACGGGCGACGACGAACGCGAGCGCGGCAACCGGCGTGCCGCACCGCTGCGCATCGACGGCAGCAGGGGCAACTGGGCCGCACTCGCGGAACTCTGGCTGGCCGACGAACTCACCGACGACGACTTCGAGGACCACTTCATCGACGACGTCATCGTGGCCGACATCGGCGAAGGCACCGACGGATGGGAGTTCCCCGGCGCCTCGTACTCCGTCGAACTCAGGTAAACGCTCCCAATACTTGCGATGTGACACCCGCTTCTGACAGGACAACAGGGGTCGGACGGCCCCCACGCGTGCGCCCTGGCCGGGGCCCTCCACGGCCCTTCATCAAGCCGGTGACCGGTCGCATACGCATCGACCAACGCTGACAAACTCCCCAATGCTGCTCAACGGCGCGTTCGCCGCCTTCGGCCTGCCCGCAACCAGGCCTCCGGCAGCTTCGTAGCCGGCCAGGGTCATGGTCTTGCCGCGGCGCCGGCGCCAGGTCTCCAGACGGACTTGATGTGGGTGTAGTCCTTGGCGTAGGTGCACCAGAAGGCGTGGGCGTCCTGCGAACCGGCGGAGGCCTCCTCGACCGCGTGCTTCCACCGTGCCTCCCACTCCACCGGGTCGCCCCCGCATGCCCGCGCATACGCCAGGGCGACCGGCAGGGTCGGTAACTGCTCTCCCGCTGCCGCCTGCGACAGCGTGGTGACCGAGTACCCTGCTCGGTCCGCCAGCACTCGATAGGTGATCCCGCCTGCCTCGGTGCGCAGCTTGCGTAACTCGAACGCGAACTGCTGCACCGGGCCCGCGCCCGGGTCCACCGGTGCCTCACGGCGTCCCGGCACGCCCACACCCCCTGCAGCTTCCTCCGCGGCAAGCCGGCGGCCAACCTACGCGCCCGAGCCGTGCCCGCGGAACATCGCGTCCGGCCATTGTTCGGCTGCCGGAACACCCCTGCCGAACAATGCGTCAGCCGCTGGACTCGACCTGTCCACGGGATCGCCCTACGACGGGGGTGGGCGGCGATCGCGAATCGTCGTCGTTCACCTCGGATACGTCGCTTCCCCGCAAGGCGGATGAAGGACTGTCCACCTCAACGGAGAACCACACAAAGAGCCTCTAATGAAAGGACATCACGCGCAGTGTGACATCCGCGGTCCGCCAGAAGGCGGTCGCGGTCCTCGCGCGCCGTTCGACGGCTGCCGTCACCCGGCCATCTGACCACCGGCGAGGGTCGTGCCCCGCGTGAGCCGGACAGCCGCCCAGGCCGTCCGGGACAGTCGAGAAGGCGCCGGTGCAGGGGGTGCCCGGTGTCCGGGACACCCATGGAACCGTAGGTGCCTTGCGGCCGACCGGGCTGGTGGTCACCATCGGGCTGCAACGCCGCAGCGACATCCCCGCCGCATCCTCAAGGGAGGCCACGAGATGAGGTATCACTGTCCGCCCCGCCCCGACGACGTTTCCGACCCCCGGTCGTTCGTGGACCGCATGCGTGCGCTCAAAGCGTGGTCCGGGCTGACGTACCGGGAGATCGCGGCTCGCGCGCACCAGAACGGCGACACATTGCCGCCCAGCACGCTCGCGACGGTGCTGGGCCGCGCCACCTTGCCCCGGGAGGACGTGGTCCGTGCGTTCGTGCGGGTCTGTGGGGGCAAGGACGAGGCGGACGCCTGGTTACGGGCGCGGAGCGGGATCGCCCGGGCTGCGTGGACGCCCGCCGGTCTGGGTGGGGTGCCCGGCCCGGGTGGGGTGCCCGGGCCGGCTCCCGACGACGGGGAGGGCACCGACGGGCCTCACCAGCTGGCCGACGCCGCCATCGCGGCGGTGTTCGCCGCCGGTTGCTTGACCTCCTGGTGGTGCGGCAAACGGCTCGGCAGCAGGGCAGCACGGCGACGCCACGGCCAGGGCACGCACTGAGCGGGCCACCGCGAACCGTTCGTCGATCGCTGTGACGGGTATGGGCCGGCGGTCGACCGGGCTCAAGCTCACCACGGACAATCCGTGCCGGTCCGGGCACCGCGTAGCCGTGAGGTCTCCTGTACCGCGGGCGCGGAACGGAGGCACCGGACGTGCGGGATTCACCGCCGGTGGGCGTCCTCGGACCGGGGCAGGGGTCGCGTCACCACTCCGAGCACGTCGCCCAGCGGGAAGAAGCCCAGCTGGCGTGAGTCCACGCTGGCTGCGGTGTTGTCGCCGAGGAGCACCACGCGGCCCGACGGCACCCGCCCCCCGTGGCCCTCCGCGAGCGGGGGGACCGACCCGGACGGCACAGGCTCCCCCGGCACCGCCGCCACCCTCTTCACGATCAGCGGGCTGTGCCGGTCCTCCCGCCAGATCGCCGGTGACCGGGGTCGCAGCACCACCACGACCTGTCCCCTGCGCACCGTACGGGTACGGCGTACCAGCAGCCGGTCCCCGTCGTGGTGCGTCGGGGTCATGCTCGTCCCCCGAACGGTGACGACGAGCAGACGGCGGGCGGCGGCAGCCCCGCAGGCCGCGAGTACGGCCAGCATCAGCGCCGGCACTCGGACGTCCCGCCCGCCGGTCACGGTGACACCTCCCTCAGCGCTGCCTCCCCGGACGGCCCGGCGGCGTCGGGCAGGTAGCCCGTGGCCTGGAGGGCGAAGAGCCGCGCGTACTCGCCTCCGACCGCCAGCAGCCGCGCGTGGTCGCCGCGCTCGACGATGCGCCCACCGGAGAGGACGACGATGACGTCGGCATTGCGGAGCGATCCCATCCGGTGGGAGATCAGGACGCTGGTCCGGCCCCGGCGGTGCCGCGCGATCGCGGCGTGGATCTCGTACTCGGCCTCGGCGTCCAGTCGCGCCGAGGGTTCGTCGAGGATCATCAGGTCCCGCGTGCCCCTCAGGAAGGCCCGCGCCAGAGCCAGACGCTGGCTCTGCCCGCCGGACAGCAGCACACCCGACTCGGGGTCGTCCTTGTCCTCTTCCATGAAGAACGTCCTGGTGAGCGGTGTCTGATAGCCCTTCGGCAGCTCCTTGAGGGTGTCGTGCGCCCCGGCCCGTCGCGCGGCCGACACGATCTGCTCCTCGTCGTCGATCGCGCCCAGGTCGCCCAACGCGATGTTCTCGGCCGCCGTCAGGTCGTACTGCACGAAGTCCTGGAACACCGCGGTGATCCGGTCGCGCAGCTCCGCCGGATCGACCTCGCGCAGGTCGACACCGTCCCACAGGATGGTGCCCCGGGTCGGATCGTAGAAGCGGCACAGCAGTTTCACCAGTGTCGTCTTGCCCGACCCGTTGAGTCCTACCAGGGCCAGCGAACTGCCGTGGGGAATGGTCAGGTTGACGCCCCTGAGGACCCACGGGTGCCGCTCCGAGTACCGGAACCACACGTCGCGCAGCTCGATGCCCCGGCGCAGGGCGGGCAGCGGCCGGGGGTCCGGCGCGAGCACCAGGTCCGGCGGGGCCTCGATCACGTACCGGTAGTGGCTGAAGATCAGCAGTGACTCGCCGGCTCGGGCCGCCTCGTGCGCCAGCGCGGCGAACGCGGACTGGGTCCCGGCGATGGCGCCGAGGAGGAGCATGACGTCACCCGCCGACAACTCGCCCCGGTACGTCGCGCGTACCGCCCACAGCAGACTCCCGCCCGTCATCAGCGAGGCGAGCAGCCCGAGGCCCGACTGCACAGCGACCTCGCGACGGTCCACGGCCCGGCGGGCCGAGTTGGCCGTCCGCCGCTCGGCGAGCATCCGGTCCCGCAGGAAGCCGCCGATGGCGAAGAGGCGCACCTCCTTCGCAGCCTCGGCGTCCGCGAGGAGACCGCCGTAGAACCACTCCCGCCGCTCCGTCGCCCCGACCCGCCAGGCCACGCCCGCCCGCCGACGCGAGAGGGCGATCTCCGCACAGAGCGTCGGGACCCCGGCGGCGGCCACCAGGATCGTCAGCACCGGGTTCAGCACCAGCAGGGAACCCAGGAAGCCGGTGACCGTGATCGCGGACCGTGCCACGCCGAGTGCCGCGTCCATCACCTGTGCGGGGACGCGGCCGCCGCCCTGCCGGGCCAGTTGCAGCCGGTCCAGGAAGGCCGGGTCCTCGAAGCGGCTCAGGCCGGGGAAGCCCGCCGTCTTCGTGAAGAGCCGGGCGTCGGCGCGGAGTGCGGTACGCCGGTCCACCTCCGCGGACAGGTAGCGGCACACGTGCGGCAGCAGGGCGGCGACGGCACCGACGACCGTGAGGCCGAGCGCCGGGGCGAGCAGCGCGGCCATTCCCGCGTCCGGCCCCAGGTTATCCAGCACCGACTTGGTCAGCCAGGCCGCGGCGACCGTCAGCAGACCGGCGGCCAGACTCAGCACGCCGTACAGCACGCACGCGACCGGAGCGGCCCCGACCGCCAGGGTGGCGGCCAGCAGCAGCCCGTTCCGGCGCGCGGAGATGGACGGATTCATCGCGGGGCCGCCTCCCGCGCCAGGTCCACCACGTGGCCGGAGACGACGGTACGGTCCCGGTCCGAGCTAACGTGCAGTGTCGCGGGGAACGCGTCCACGCGCAGGGCCGCGCACACCGGCCCACCCCTCGGCTCCACCACGACCCGGGCCACCGGGCTCAGCTCCCGGACGAAGCGCTCGCACTCCTCCGGTTCGCCGACGACGACGGCGAGCATCCGGTCCCGGCCGCCGGGCTCGGCGGCCGCGTACGCGACGAGTTCGGGCAGCTTCGCCCGGCACGGCGCGCAGTTCGGGGCGAGGAAGGCGATCAGTGCCCCGTCCGGCAGCGAGGATCGGCCGACCAGTGCGCCGTCCACCGCCACGGCGGTGAAGTCGGGCAGTTCCTCTCCGGGGCGCAGCGGCGTCATCCCCCCGCCCGGTGCCGTCGCGGGCCCGGCCGGGCCGTACTCCCGCAGCTTTTTGATCACTCCGATGGTGAGCAGCAGGTCCAGTACGCACAGGATGCCGACGAGCACCACTGCCGCGGTCAGAGCAGCCATCCAGCACCTCACAGTCACTCGGTCACGGAAGGGGCGACGGGCCGGAACAGACTCACCAGGTCCTCCGCCACGGTGACCAGGCCGCCGGCAACCGCGCCCGCGCACCACGCCACCGCGACCATCCCGGGATCCGTTCCACCGGCCGGGCCGCTCACCACCGTCGCCACTACGCCAGCCCCAGCGACGGCAGCCAGCAGCCCGTTCCGTACGACATGAGCCCGGCCCAGCGGTGCGGCCGAGCGGCCGAAGCACCGGCAGCGCACGGTGGTTCCCCTGCCCACCGATCGGGCGATGCCCACGGTGAACACCGTGAGCAGCGCGGTGGCCGCCGGCAAACCCGCCAGTGTCGCCGAGGCGAACGGCAGGATCAGCGCGAGGCAGACGGCGCACTCTGCCGCGACCACCGCGAGGGCCGCAGCCCGCACGACCGACCCGGACACCGCTGCGAGGGGCCGCAGCGAGTCGGCGAAGGCGGAGAATGCCCCGGCCCTGCCGACCTTGCCGGCCACGGCGATGAGGAACACGGCGGTCAGCAGCCCGCGCACGCCGTAAGCGAAGTAGCTCATTGCCGCCTCTCAGAGGACCCGGGACCCGCCGACCGGAGCCCCGTCGCGCACAGGAGGGAGGGCACACCGAGCGGTACGCCCTCCCCGGTCACCGGGGTCCCGCCGTCAGCAGGGGTTGACCGACTCCTCGCCGACCCAGTGGCAGTTCCTGCCCCTGTCGTCGCAGCACCAGTCCTGCCAGTAGCCCCCAGCGTTGCAACGCACCATGCACCTCTGCGCGTCCGCGTCGGCGGAAGGGAGGAACCGTTCCAGGAGGGAGGTGCCGAGGTTTCCGAGCCTGTTGAGCATGATCACTCCTCGTTTCGACAGCCCCTCGTGTCCCGACGGGAGACATCCGGCAGGGAGTCGAGGGGGTCCGGACCCGACCCGGTGAACGGGCGGGGTGAACGGTGACGAGTCTGGGGAGGAGCGAGCACTGGCTTCAACGCCGGGACGGCGATCCGACACGTTCCGAACGGGTACCGAACGCCGGGCCCCGTGGGAGCATTGCTCGGGACGCATTCGCAGGTTCGATCCGTGCGCCGGCAGCCGGTCCCCCGGCAGGGGAGGACCCGGCCGTCCTGTCACGGCAGGTGGCGATGGCGCGCCATCGCCTCAGCCCCGTCAAAGCACCGCTCCACGACGTTGCGACGACCGGCCGGGCAAGCGAATCTACCTGGCTGTCACTTCCCGTCGATGCCCTTCTCCCCGATGTGGAAGATCTTGTGGCTGCCACGGGTCATGTCGACGATCAGCTGGTCGTGCTGGACTTGCACCCTCACCTGGAGCAAGTTCCTCCGTCCCCGGCGGACGCGAAGCGGGCGGTGTCAGAGCCGGACAGGATGATCCGCTACGGGCTGCGGTCCAGTTGCTCGAAGTTGTGGACGATGAGCGGCTCATCGGCCATCCGCAGCGACGAGAACAGCGGGCTGCCCGGGCGGAACGTGCCGTGCGCGGCAATGTGCAGCGGGCCGGTGTGACGGTGACGGGAACGTTCGGGCAGGCGGTGAGCACCTCGGTGAGCGCGGCCTGCTCGCCGGTGTCGATGCTCAGGCCCCACCGCGTCTTGTCGGCCACCCAGTCGGTGACGTACTGGCAGCGGTAGCCTGGCCTCAACTGGCTGGAGGCCATGCACCACCCCGAAAACCCCGCCTCCGGCCGCGTCCTGGCCAAGGCCGGGTTCACCCACATCGGCACGGCCGACCGGGACACCGAGACCGGAACCGTCCCCTACGAGCTGTACGCGCTGGAGAGCGGGGCCTGACATGAAGCTCAACGACCTCAGCCCGCTCTTGGCCCGCCGCCAAGACGGCGGCCTCAGTTTCGAGCGCTTCCGCGCCGACCCGGCACTGGCCGCCCTGCAATGGCCGGACGACGTACTGAGGGACTTCCTCTTCGAGCACGGCGACAACGGCCACTTCGTGGACGACTACGGAGACGTCGATCTGTGCGCCATCACCTGGAAGCTGGAGACGATTCCGGCCGCGGCCTTCCCCACCATGCCGACCGGCGAGAGCGACGCCGGCTGCATCGAGAGTTACGCCGCCGACCCGGTGTACTGGGTCAAGGTGCGGCCCCCGGAAGTCGGCCGGCACTGGGAAGACCACGGGACGTGGATGCGCCCGCCGCTCCTCATCGACCGGCGCCTCCTGAACCCGGCGGACAGCGGACTGCAGGTCCTGGAGGGCCGCACCCGCGTCGGAGTGCTACGCGGCCGCCTCCGCGAGCAGTTGCGCGTCGCCCCGCACCACCAGGCGTGGGTCGGACGTCCGTGAGAACCTGCCGCGTCTCGCTGCGTACGCTGCGAGCACCGAGGTGTTTTCGGTAAATCCGGGCGTGTCCAGTGTTCGGTAGCGGTTGGCCGGGCGGAGGGCTGTTTGGACAGAGCCCGTTCCACAGGGGGGACGCGTGGTAGTTCGCCTCCGAACAGGGGGTGCTGAGGCGTACACCTGCCATCCGAGAGCGGATACCTGCGCGATAGGGCCTTCACTGTCCAGTGCGTGGGCGAAGGCGATTGCGGTGAGGTCTCCTGCCATGCGTGGATGGCAGGCTGGGACGTTCAGGCGATGACGCGGTTACGGCGGCCCAGCAGCGCCAGGACTATGACGGCCGCGAGGGTCATCCACGTTTTACCGAGGATTTGGCCTGGCAGGTAGTTGAGGGAGCCGAAGGCAAGGTGGAGGAACAGGAGGCTATCGGCGAGAAGCCCCACGGCGTTTGAGGCGAGTATCGCGATGAGTAGTCCTCGCTGGCGCAGGGGTTCGTAGACGACGAAGTCCATGGTTTCAGCGACGGCGAAGGCGACCGCTGAGGCAGTGGCGAGATTGGGGTCGGCGAGGAGGTAGGAAAGGACGGTGCCGATGGCTATGGCGGCGAGGATGGCGCCACGGCCGGTCGCCTCGCGTGCAAGGTCGCGCAGGACGAGCGCCAGGCCGACGGCGTAGACGCCGGCGGGCGCGACGTAACCGAGGCCGACGGGTACCGCGCCGAAGTGAGTGACGGCCAAGTTGGCGGCCGGGATGGTGGCGATGTAGGCCAGGAGTGTGGCGATACCAGCAGGAGCGGGGGCCTTCACGATCTACTTTCTGTCTCGGTGGTGGGGTGCTGCGCTCGGCTCCAGCGGCGGACGGGCGGTGAGACGAACGTGCAGACAGTACAGCGCACGACACTGACATCCTTAAGGTGTCGGTCCGCGCTGCGGTGTTGGCGGTAAGTACCTGCCAGGGGGTCAAGGCCCTGGCAGGGCAGGCGACCGCTCTGAGGGACTCGGGTGGGTCTTTGGATAGCGAGGGCGCCGGTCAGCGTCGCGGGCGCCGGCCCGTTATTCGGGTCACGCGGCGCGTGCGAGTCGCCGGTGGGGCGACGTCTCCCGCGGGCTGGGGGTGCCGTTCCCTTGCTGCGGCAGGCGCGCGACGTAGGGCGATGGCATCCCTCTCCGGCTCGGGGCGTGTGCCGGGGTTCAGTCGGTGTAGGTCAGACTGGCGATGGCGTCGTGGCTGTGAATGCTTTCCAGATTCTTCGCCCGGATCATGTGGTTTAGCCCCTTTTCGCGGCATGTGAGGCTTATGTCGCGGATGATGTCTTCGACGAAGACGGGGTGGTCGTAGGCCTGCATGGTCACGACGCGTTCGTCGGGGCGTTTGATGAGGGGGATGACGGGGGCGGAGCCGCTGGTGCGGAGCAGGGCGATCACCTCGTGGACGGGCAGCGGGTAGGGCGTGTCACTCGTGCCGGTGACCTCGAGGGTGATCTCGCTGCGCTGGTTGTGGGCGCCGTAGTCGGAGATGGCTTTGGAACAGGGGCACAGGCTGGTGACGTGGGTGGTCACCGCCGTGGCCACCGTGCAGCTACCTTCGTCGATGCGCCCGGTGACGGTGACATCGTGGATCTGCCAGGATTCCTGCCCGCTGGCGGGGGCGGTGACCTGGGTGGCGATCGGCAGGCTGAGGGTGAGGGTGAGGGCCGGGGTGTCCAGCAGGGTGAGCCCGCGCTTGAGGACGGCGGGCAATTCCTGCGGGGTGAGGGTGGCTGCTTCCTCGTGCACAAGCGCGATCATGCGGCTCATGTGGGTGCCGCGCCGCTGTGCCTGCAGGGCGACGGTGACGGCGATGTCGGCAATGCCCTGCTGGTGGGTGTGGCCGTCGTCGAAGGTGACGGGGTAGCGCAGGCCGCTGATGCCGACCTCGTCGATGGCGATGCCTCGGCTATCGGGCTCGTTTTGGATGTCGTGCATGCCGTTACTCGCCTCGGTAGGTGCAACCGGAGGTGCAGGTTTCGCGCACGGTGATCGCGGACAATTCGGAAAGTTCGTTGATCATCCGGTCCCAGATCCAGCGAGCCAGGTTCTCGCTGGTGGGATTTTCGAGGCCTTCAATGTCGTTCAGGTAGTAATGGTCCAGTTGAGCATCAATGGGCTTAAAAGCCTGTTTGATGTCTCCGAAGTCCATTACCCAGCCCGCCTCTGTATCTACGGGTGCTTCGACGTGGACGGTGACCTTGTAGGAGTGACCGTGCAGGCGGGCGCACTTGTGGCCCTCGGGCACGTGCGGCAGGCGGTGGGCTGCTTCGAAGGTGAACTCGCGGAAGATTTCCATTACTGAATTCCCAGATACTTGTGCGTCTGGAGGGAGAGCGTCCAGCGCGGGTTCTTCATGCAGTACTCGACGACGGCGCGGGTGTGGGCCTCGCGGCCGGCGTCATCCAGCGGCTGCAGGCGGAAGTGGCGAAAGTCGAGGTGTTCGAACTGGGCGGGGTCGCCGCCGGCCTGCGGGTAGACCAGTTTGAGCTCGTCGCCGCTGGTGAGGACCAGGGTGGAGCCGATCTTCGGGCTCACGCACAGCCAGTCGATACCGCGGGGAGCGGGCCGGGTGCCGTTGGTTTCCACCGCGATCTCGAAGCCGCGGCCGTGCAGGGCATCGATGGCGTCCTCGTCCAGCTGCAGCAGGGGTTCTCCGCCGGTGCACACCACGAACCGGTGCGCGCGGTCGGCGGAGGGCCAGGCGGCCTCGACGGCGTCGGCCAACTCCTCGGCGGTGCGAAAGCGGCCGCCGCCTTCGCCGTCGGTGCCCACGAAATCGGTGTCGCAGAACTGGCAGATCGCGCGGGCGCGATCTTGTTCGCGGCCGGTCCACAGGTTGCAGCGGGAAAACCGGCAAAACACCGCCGGGCGGCCGGCGTGGCCGCCTTCGCCCTGCAGCGTGTAGAAGATTTCCTTGATCAGGTAGGTCATGCTCAGGCGCTCTGGTACTGGACGGGGTCGCTGACGCCGGCTTCGGCGAAGCCCTTCAGGCGCAGCAGGCAGGTGTCGCACTTGCCGCAGGCCCGCCCCTGCTCGTCGGGGTCGTAGCAGGAGGAGGTCAGGGAGTAGTCCACGCCCAGGCGCAGGCCTTCGCGGACGATGTCGGCCTTCGACAGCGCGATCAGGGGGGAGTGCAGCGTGATCTTGGAGGTGCCCTCAACGCCGGCCTTGGTCGCCAGGTTGGCCATGGCGGCGAACGCCTCCATGTACTCGGGGCGGCAGTCGGGGTAGCCGCTGTAGTCCACGGCCGTGACCCCGGTGAAGATGTCGCTGGCGCCGACGGTCTCGGCAAACGCGAGCGCGAAGGACAAGAAGATCGTGTTGCGGGCCGGCACGTAGGTGATCGGCACCCCCGCATCCTCCACGTCCGCGAGCGACTCGTGCTTGGGTACCTCGATGTCGGCCGTCAAAGCAGAGCCGCCGAAGACCCGCAGATCGATGTCGGCGATGACGTGGCGGGCCACGCCCTGGGCCTTGGCGACCCGCTTGGCCGCCTCCAACTCGATGGAGTGCCGCTGCCCGTAGCGGAAGCTAAGTGCGTAGGGAGTGAATCCCTGGTCCTTGGCGATGGCCAGAACCGTGGTCGAGTCCAGGCCGCCGCTCAGCAACACGATCGCGGGACGGTCCATGCTGTCACTCCCTTATCTGAAGTCCAGTTGCCTCCGTTGAGGCAGTGGCAGCCTACCGTCTTAACTACCGGCTACAGTAACCACAACAAGATACGAGTTACGGAAGCCAGAGGTCGAACCGCAGTGAACGAGTTGCCCATCGTGGTCACGTGCACGGACCGGAAGGCCTCACCCCCCGAGGCCGCTCTGCAGGCCCGCGCTCTGCCCGCGACGGACCTGCCGGAGCGGGCCGCGGAGTGGGCCCGCCGCCTTCACACTGCGCCAGGGCCGCGCCTCGCGCTGGAGGACCTGTATCAGGGGGACCAGTGGCGGCGCGCCCAAGCCCTCACAAAAGCCGCATATCGGGCTGGTTTTATTCCCCGCCTCTATGTGGCCTCGGCCGGTCTGGGCCTGCGACCAGTCTTCAGCCTCGCACCCTCCTACGCGGCGACTTTCCTGCCCCGACACGCAGATTCCGTGGCTTCCTCCAGCGCGCATGCCACCGACTGGTGGGATCATCTGCAACGCATGGACGAGGTCCACCCGTTGCCCCGGATCGCAGCCACCGCCGGCCGGGCACTGGTGGTGCTGTCCGAGACCTACGCAGCGGCCATGCACCGCGACCTTGCCGCGATGGCGACCACGGGAGCCGAGGTGATGCTGATCGGGGGCGCCTGCGATCTGGACGGCATCGTGCGCGTGCCGGCCAACGCCGCCCTGCGGCACGCCCTGGGCGGCACCCGCACCAGCTTGAACGTCCGCATGGCAGCCTCCTGGCTCGAGCACTGCACGCCCGGCCACCTCATCACCCCCAGCGCACAGGCGCGGTGGAAAGCCTGGGCCGACCAGGTTGCGCGCCCCGAACGCTACGAGCGCCAGTCGATGACGGACGAAGCGGTGATCGACTTCATCGAACAGTCGAAGGGCAGCCACCCCGGCTACTCCCGCACCCGCCTGCTGCGCCTGCTGCGCGACCAGGGAATGGCCTGTGAACAAAAGCGCTTTGCGGACCTGTACACAGCGACGATTGGCCCTCGATGACCTCTCTTGTGCTTAAGCGCCGGGCCCTGCGGATCGAGCAGCACCCCACGATCCCCCTGTACGTGTTCACCCTGGCGGCAGAAGAGGTAAGCCAAGTCGCCGACGTGGCACGCATCTCGAGGGACGAGGCCGGCAAACTGATCGGCTACCAACGCCCCGAGAAGAAGCAGCACGTGAAGCAGATCCTCGAGTACCTCGACGGCGAGGAGGTCCTGTTTCCCAACGGGCTCATCATGGCGCTGCCCTCGAGGGTACGGTTCAAGTCCAGTCCAGGCCCGGGCAGCAGCGACGGGCTGTGCACCTCGGGCACGCTGGAGATCCCCCTGCCCGACGCCCCCGACGCCCCGCGGCCGGCCTGGATCGTCGACGGCCAGCAGCGCAGCCTCGCCCTGGCCCGCACTCGCAACGCCCGCCTGGCCGTGACCATCGCTGGCTTCGTCGCCGAAGACCTAGAAACCCAGCGCGACCAGTTTCTGCGCGTGAACACGGTCTCCCCGCTGCCCACCAACCTGGTCACCGAACTTCTCCCGGAAGTCGGCACCCTGCTACCGACCAAGCTCTCCGCCCGCAAACTCCCCGCCGTCCTGGTCGAAGCCCTCAACCACGACAGGGACTCACCCTTTCGAGGCCTGGTGCGCCGCCCGTCCACCACGGCCGAGCAGAAGACGGACGCCGTCGTCACGGACAACAGCCTCACCACGGCCATCCAGGAATCCCTCAACTCCCCGTCAGGCGCCTTCTTTCCCTACAAGAACCTGTCCAACGGCACGGTCGACACGGCCACCATCCGCCAGATCCTCGTCGTCTACTGGACCGCGGTGCGCGACACCTTCCCCGACGCATGGGGGCTGCCGGCGACCAGGAGCCGGCTGATGCACGGCGTCGGCATCCGCTCCATGGGACGCCTGATGGACCGCGTCATGATGGCCATCGATCCCGCCTCACCCCATGCCGTGGAGTTGGCGCGGGCGGAACTCGCCCTGATCGCCCCCCACTGCCGCTGGACCCAAGGACGCTGGCCCGACCTGAACACCCCCTGGAACGAACTCCAAAACAACCCCCGCCACATCAGTACCCTGTCCAACTACCTCCTCCGTATCTATGTGCAGGAAAAGGCAAAAGCCGCGTGAAATTCTATTTCCCTGACAGCCAGGACCTGGTGAGCCCCACCTACGACTTCATCAACGACGAGTACTCACCCTACCGAGTCCGTCAGCGCGATGATGTCTACGCTCACCAGGCCGTGACGCCGATCCCGTATGACGGGATCCTCGTCAGCAAGGCGGTTGTCGACGGATCCATGAAGGGCGCAGGAAAATACTCCGCCCCGCAACGCGAGCGCCTCTACCGCCTGGGCGTGCGGAACTTCTTCCGCCTCCCCGACACCTGCTCCACCATCGGTGACTGCGGCGCCTTCAACTACATCGACGAAGAACGTCCCCCGTATGAGGTCGAGGAAGTCCTCGATTTCTACGGCCGCTGCGGATTCGACGCAGGCATCAGCATCGACCACATCATCTTCGGCTACATTCCCAAAGAATCCGACACGGAACCCGAAGCAGCGTGGGTGGAACGCCAGCAGATCTCCCTCGAACTCGCCGAAGACTTCCTCGCCGCCACCAAAAAGCACGGTGCCCGCTTCGAACCCGTCGGCGCCGCCCAGGGATGGGGACCTGACAGCTACGCCCACTCCGTCGCGCAACTGCAGAAAATGGGATACCGGCGTATCGCCCTCGGCGGCATGGTTCCCCTCAAGTCCCATGAGATCCTGGCCTGCCTCCGCGCCATCGACGAAGTGCGCAACCCCGACGCCGGACTCCATCTGCTCGGCATCAACCGCGTCGACAGTATGGAGCAGTTCGCCCGCCACGGCGTGACCAGCTTCGACAGCACCAGTGCCTTCCGTCAGGCTTTCATGGACGACCGCAACAACTACCACACCGCCACCGACTCCTACACTGCCATCCGCGTCCCCCAAGTCGACGGCAACCCCGCACTCAAGCGTCTCATCCTCTCCGGCCACGTCTCCCAAGCCGAAGCCATCATCGCCGAACGAGACTGCCTACGCGCCCTCCGTGCATTCGACCAAGAAGAAACATCACTCTCCGACGTCAAGAGTGCACTCGCCACCTACGAAGCCCTCGTACTCGGCCCGAAAAAGAAAAGCTACCTCGAGCACTACGAACGCACCCTCAGTGATGCACCCTGGCGCACCTGCCCCTGCGCCCTGTGCAAAAAGCACGGCATCGAAATCGCCATATTCCGCGGCAGTGAACGCAACAAACGCCGAGGATTCCACAATCTCACCGTACTCGAGGCGAAGATGAGACAACTCACCTTCGGATAAACTTTCCACACCACCTCTAGCTTTTCCGTAGAACCCCTGTCAGGAGATATGAATGGCCGACCGATATGAGCTGAGGCTTCCCGCCCTCGAAGTACGCCAAGGCAACCGAAAAATCTACTGCTTTGCCATTGACGGGAAGAAGCTCCACAGCTTCGCCGCCGTCTCCCGCGTACGTCGCGACGACGCAAGCACCCTCCAGGGCTACCAGCGCCCCGAGGTCCTCAGCCATATCCGGGGCATCCGCCGCTACCTCGAATCCGAGGACGCCATGCTCCCCAACGCCCTCGTCCTGGCCTTCGACGACACCGTCCGCTTCGAAACCGGAGTTCGCCTCAACGCCGGCGTGGACTACTCCGTCCCCGGCGTACTCGTCATCCCCGTCGACGAATCCCTCACCGAACAGAACAAGCCCGCCCTCATCGTGGACGGCCAGCAGCGCAGCGCCGCCATCCGCGACGCAGACCTCGTCGAATTCCCCGTCGCCGCCGTCGGGTTCATCGCCGACAACCAAGAAGACCAGCGATCCCAGTTCATCCTGGTCAACTCCACCAAGCCGCTGCCCAAGGGCCTCATCCACGAACTGCTGCCCGAAACCAGCGGACACCTTCCCCCCGCCTACGCCCGCCGCCGCCTGCCAGCCCAGTTGATGACTCGCCTCAACACCGACGGCGAAGGCCCCTTCTACGGCCGGGTAGCCAGCCCCACCTCACCCGACGGCAACATCAAGGACACCAGCCTGCTGCGCATGCTGGAGCACAGCCTCTTCGAAGGCGCCCTTTACCAGTACCGCAACCCCGAAGACGGCTCCGGGGACGTCGGACGCATGCTGCTGCACCTCAGGTCCTTTTGGACCATCGTGAAGGAGACCTTCAGTGACGCCTGGAAGCTCCCGCCCCGCCAATCCCGTCTCACCCACGGCGTCGGCATCCAGGCCATGGGCTTCGTCATGGACGCCCTCACCGACGGTATGCCCGCCGAAGACGTCGACTGCGATCAGGTCCGCAACGCCGTCCTCGGCCTGATGCCGGTGACCGCCTGGACCTCCGGCATGTGGCGTTTCACCGATGGCGAGCAGCGTCGCTGGAACGGCCTGCAGAACACCCCCAACGACATCCGCCTGCTCACCGACCTCTTGGTCCGCACCGTACGGGGCTGACCACCTGATCGTGTTCACCGTGCCCACGGGCACGGTGAATTACGGCAGCTGCTCGGCTGTCAGCTTCCGCACGGGGCGGTGGGTTTCGCTGCAGCCCGACGGCCGCTTTGGGCGACGCGAGGAAGCCGCCCTCGAGTAGTTGGAGGTGACAACGCATCTCCGTCGAGGGGCGGTAACCCTGGTGGCGTGGACCGAGGAGAAGGGCCGTTAGCGCAGGATGACGTTGCCGGTGGATTACCCCACCTTTGACCACCTTCTGGCTCGCAGCATCGCGTTGATCAGCGGCGCGCATTCGTCCACGCCCCATTGGCTGGTTGCCGGTGTGCAGCCTGGCGTGGTGGCATGACCGAGGCAGGCATGGCGACCCCCAGGGCTGAGTACGGTCTCCCGCGCGCTCTTTGACGAGTTCATGACTCTGGATTCATAGAGTCCGAGGAACCGTTGAAGTGTCCGGGTCAATGCGGGGCCTTCAACGACTGCAGCACGCTGCCGAGCAAGCAGTCATCAACTGCTCCCACGGCTGAGCGCGGTCATCGGTATGGGGCTGGTCTGGCCGATCGGCGTCCTGCCTCAGTCAAACGGGTCAGCCCCCGGCCCTCATACCCCAGCAGGCACTGGCGGCTGTGCTTCACATTCGCCCTCGCCACGAAGCCGGCCCCCGGGTCGCAGAGCGGTCTGGCCGCTCTTCTGCCAGTCTCCGGCGCCACTTCTCCGTCCGCTCCCTCGCTCACCCGTAACGCGGCGGCAGAGAGGCCCCTTCTTGCCCCGCTTGAGTCGTACCCCAGTGCGCACCGCCTCCCCTCGGGCCTAGCCGGCGCACCCTCTTTCGCGTAGAGCATTGACCGGACCAACTGCATGCATTATGAACGTTCACGATCATTGTTATCGCGAGCTCACCCGCGGTGCTCGAGAAGGGGAACTCAACTCGGGCAGCAGTGAGCTGGCACAAGTCGTCCTGGGGAGGGCGACGGTGGGAGGGCAGGCGCCAGCTTCCAGCGGGTCGTCAGGGACGTCGCACCTGGTGATCGCCGCAGAGCGGGTACCCGCACCGGCGATTGTCAGTGGTGCGGTTTACCCTTCAACCGGCTGGATGTGAGCGCCTTGTGAAGGAAGTGCAATGGCGGGGCTTAGGGTGGGGGATTTTGTCCACTTTGTCGGTTCTTCGCAGGGTGGGCGAGGCGCAGCAGTTGAGGGGGAAAGTGTCCAGGTCGATCTCTTTGAGTCGATAGCGGAACCCGTTCCGCAGACGCAGTGCGTCGCCGCGTGGTGGCGTACGCCGGTGCGCCTGCCGGCCGCTGATGCTGGACAGCCTCGCCCCCTGGGGAGGGATGTCACATGACGGATCAGGCTGTCCTGTGCCCCCGGTGCAGTGCCCCCATGGCCATGCGAGGCGCATCCCGAGGACCCCGTGCGGGCGAGTTTTTCTGGGGTTGTTCACGCTTCCCGGAATGTCGCGGGTCGCGCAATGCCGACGGCACGGTGACGGGGGCGGCGACCACCCGTTCCGACAGAGTAAGGGGGCGTCGCTCGGCGGCCAGTAGCGGTGGCTCCCGGCACACATCGTTGAAGCGTGGCGACTTGCTCGTCTCGAGCGCCAACACGCTAGGCCCCGCAAAGTTGGTGGGGCGAGTCGGTGACGACCTGATTCTGGAGTACTTCGATACCCCCGGGCAGGAACCCGCCGAGCGCTATCGTGAAACCGTTCCTCGGGCGAGCCTGAGCCGGCTTTCTCTGACCCCGGAGCTCAGGGTCTTCTGGATCAGCGCTGGCAGGTGGCGTTCAGGCCGCATCATGGATGTGACAGCGCAACGCGACATTCATGTGCGCGGTCATGAGTGGGAGGGGCATGTCGCTGAAGAGCACTTGTATGTCCGCTGGGACAGGCCACTGACCGATCCCGTCGGATTTGCCGGTGCCGGACTGCTGGAGTCCCCCCTCCTGGCAGACAAGCGGCGCCCTTTCCTGCAGAGCATCCTTACACAGCGCTCAGCGGCTCATGGGATGCGTGGAGCATTGTCCAGCAGCATTGAGTTGCACAAGCACCAGATCGAAACGGCGTGGCGCGTTCTGCAGGACCCGGTGCAGCGGTACCTCTTGGCGGACGAGGTCGGACTCGGCAAGACGATCGAGGCCGGACTGGTCATCCGTGAACTGATCCTGGACAACCCGGATTTGTCGGTGCAACTGATCCTGCCGCCGTTCCTTATTGAACAGTGGCGCCGGGAACTGGAGGTCAAGTTCCGTATCACGGACTTCCCGGATGCCGGGATCAGATTCAGCCGCGACGACGACCCCGGCACCTGGGAACCCGCCGATCTGATCGTGGTCGACGAGGCGCACAACTTGGCGCGCCTCGCAGGCAGCGAACAGGAACAACTGTCTGCCCGCTACACACGGCTCGCCGAGATCGCCGAAGCGAGCCCGCGCCTTCTGCTGCTCTCGGCGACACCCGCGCTCAACAACGAGCAGGCATTCCTTGCCATGCTGAAACTGCTCGACCCCGCGCTGTACCGCCACACGACGGCCGCAGATCTGCGAGAGCGCATGCAGGCACGGGCCGGTCTCGGCCGCCTGTTTCTGGGACTGCGGCCCGGCCTGCCCGGCGTCCTGCTGAAGAACCGCCTTGCCGAACTGAACGCTGCTTTCCCTGAGGACGCAGAGGTCTCCGGCCTCATTCCCCAGGCGGCGTTGGCAATCAGCGAACAGAACCAAGACGCCCTTGGCGACGTCATCCGCTCCTTGCGGACCCACGTCTCCGACCTGTACCGGGTTCATCGCCGTATGCTGCGCACCCGCCGCACCACTGCTCTGGAAGGGGCATACCGGCTGACCGGGCGTCAGCGCCCCATCTCCATCCCTCTGGAGGCAGACATCCTCACTGAGGTGACCCGTCTCCTGGAGAACTGGCGGCAGGAGGCATGGGCGGCCTGTGAAACCGACGATGGAGCTCGGAGACAAGCCGCGTCCGCCCTGGCGAGGGCGGTCTCCCTCTCCCTGGACCCCGATGCGCTGCGCGAATGGGCTCGAGACCGCGCGGCGGCAACACGAGGAGAGCAGGACGCTCTCGACCAGATCGACAGCGACCTTCGCTTCATCGACCGCAAAGGCAGCATCACGCGCCCCCTGGCAGACGCGCTGACCTACCTTTTCGCCGCATCAGAGCGTTTGGTCGTCTTCTGCCCGACACCGCGCATGGCCACCGAATTGGCCTGCGAACTGCAAGAGCTGCTGCCTGGCCGCGTCCTCGAGCATGTGAAGGGTTCCCCGCTCGACCTGGCCGAGCAGGCGGTGCGCAGTTTCGAGCAGGCCCAAACCGCATGCGTTCTCGTTGCCGACGCCTCCGCCGAGGAAGGCCGCAACTTCCAGTTCGCCGACCTGCTGGTCCACGTGAGTCTGCCGGCCACGGCCAACCGCCTCGAACAGCGCATCGGCAGGTGCGACCGCTGGGACGCCCACCGTGACGGGCACACCTGGCGCTCGTACCAGGTAGTGCAGGAAGACGACACCCAGTCGTTCACAGCGGCGTGGGCGCAGATCTTGACCGACGGCTTCGGCATCTTCGACAAGTCCGTCGCCAGCCTGCAGCACGCGGTCGATGCTGCCACCGAGACCGCATGGGACCTGTTGTTCACCCAGGGCACCGAGGCCACCGGAAAAGCGGTCACCGCAGTACAGGAGATCCTTCAGGACGAGATCGAGCGCGTACGCGAACAAGACGCCCTGGACAGTCTCGAAGCGCCAGCCGATGAACGGTCTGTCTATGGCCGGATGGCGGCCTTCGAAGACCAGGCGGCCGACTTCGCTGCACTAGGCGATGCCCTGCTCTCCTCCCGAGGAGGACCCGGGAACCTCCGGTTCGAACCCGTCGGCGACCCCGTCCACATGATTGGAAGCTACGAACTTGTCAGGCGACCGGCCCAGGGGCAGACCCAGATTCCGTTGATCCCCACAGGACGGCTCCAGCGCGACTTTCTGCCACTGGCACGGCAGCAGGGGACCTTCCGCCGTGCGGTCGCCGTCGACACAGAAGGACTCCGACTGTACCGGTACGGAGACCGGTTCATCGATGCAGTCTCCGACTTCCTCTGGAACGACGACCGTGGGCGGGCTTTCGGGATGTGGCGGTGGCTCCCGCAGTGGCCCCGCACCGAGCGCCTCGCCTATCGCTTCGACTACGCCGTCGAAGTCAATCCCCTTAAGGCATGCGGGGCCGACGGGCCTGACCCGTTGACACGCATCCTTGCCGGCTTCTTGCTCGACCAGCCCTCGCTCAAGCGCCGTGCAGACGGGATGTTCCCTCCGCTCATCGTGACCGTGTGGCTCGACGAGGATGGCACGCCTCTGACCGACGAGCGCCACCTTGAAGCCGTGCGGGCCCCCTATGCCAAGGCCACTGCAGGCATGCCGGGTGGCGACTATGCCCTCAACCGCAAGCGGATCGAACGTGCTTATGAACTGGTCCCGGCCGACAGGTGGGCCCACGCCTGGCGCACTGCCGAAAGCAGCGCCCAGCAACTGGCTCTCGGCGAGGACACCGTGGTGAAAGTCCGGACCGCGGCGATGACGATGGCCAAGGCCGATCTGGCGACGCGACTGAGACAACTGCAACTGCGAGCCGCCCGCGCATCGGGCAGTGAACGCGACTTGCTGGAGCAAGAGGTGCGAACCGAGTTGACGGTCGGCCATGCCCTGGCCCAGGCCATTGAATCTCCCTCCCTGCGTCTGGACAGCACCGGTGTGGTCGTGGTCTCGGGCCGCGGTTTTGAACAGGACGGATGGGCATGACCACCCAGTTCGACCTCATCCAGCGCGTCCTGTTGGGGTACCCGGAGCAGACGCAGAACCTCAGCGGTCCGCATCGCCGCCTCGCGGACGCCTGGACGTCCGACCTGCCAGGGCCCGAGATCAGCGGTGACGTTGCTGCCCTGCTGGGTCAGGTACTGCGCCACCACGCGGCGGTCACCGGCCGACGCAACCACATCCTGGAAATCCCGCTCGACCAGCGGGCCATAGACCGCACCGCACTGTGCCGGGCCGGCCTGCACACCGAACGGTTCGGAGCCACCCATCACCACGTCCGCCTCGGCGATGTCTGGGCTCCCCACTGGCTCCACGGAGACCCCCATTGGGTCGACCTCGCCTGCGCAAGCCCTGGCCCGTTCACCTCCGCAGACGGCACACAGACCCCCACCTATGCCCGCCCGACGCACCCCGTACCGGTCGATCCTGCGGTGCAGGCCATAGCCCCCGGCATTGACTACTACCGCTCGCCCAGCCAGGCCAGCGCCCTACGTACTGCCGCACTGGCAGATCCGGCGGCCACCCTCCATGTGGTCCTGCCCACCGGAACGGGTAAGACGATCGTCGGACTGGCTCCCGGCCTGCTGCGCTCCCGGGGCACCACCGTCGTCGTGCTGCCCACCATCGCCCTGGCCCTGGATCAGGAACGCCAACTGCACCAGCGCTTTCCCGCGTCCAAACTCGCCCCGGAACTGGCCTACTACAGCGACCGCGACGAGCAGGAACGCGCAGCCATCAAGCAACGCCTGCGTGAGGGCACTCAGCGGATCCTTCTCGCCTCCCCAGAGGCTCTCACGGGAGAACTCGCCTTCCTGCTCAGGCCCCTGGCGGCCGAAGGACGGCTGACTCACTTCGTCATTGACGAGGCACACCTGGTCCGTACGTGGGGGCTCAGCTTCCGCCCGAAGTTCCAGATCGTTGCCTCATTGGTGGGGGAGTTGCGGGAGGTCGCAGCCGCTGGCGGAAACACCCCGCCGCGCGTCGTGCTTCTCACCGCCACGCTCTCCGCCGCCAGTCTTCTGCTCAACGACCAACTCTTCGCGGGCAGCGCCGACTCACTCTTCGTCGGCTCAGCCTACCTGCGCACAGAACTGCGTTACCTGCTCGGGACGCGGGCATCACCGGCCGATCGCATCGACCGTGTCATCGAAGCGATGCACCATCTCCCCCGGCCGGCGATCGTTTACACCGCGAAGAAGGGAACCGCAGAGACGATCGCGGCGCGTCTTAAGGAAGCCGGCTTCGCCCGTACCGCCGTTTTCCACGGAGACATCGGACCTGCCGAGCGCCTGGGTATTCTGCAGGGATGGTCCGGTGACGGCGGTCCCACCACGTCCGACATCGTCGTCGGCACCAGCGCCTTCGGCCTGGGCGTCGACCAGAGCGACGTACGGACCGTCGTCCATGCGTGTGTCCCCGCATCCGTCGACCGCTATTACCAGGAGGTCGGCCGTGCCGGACGGGACGGACACGCCGCACTCTCGGTCTGGCTGCCCGCCGACGGCGACGTCACCGAAGGACAGCAGATCGAGAAAACAACCGTGATCGGGGACGACAAGGCATGGAAGCGTTGGGATGCCATGCGGACCGCCGGTAGACACACCCACCAGGCCGACGGAAGTTTCACCCTCGACACGGGCGTCGTCCCCGAGCACAACGACCGCCCCTCCGACGCGAACCAACTGTGGAACCGCAACACTCTCGTCTTCATGGAGCGTGCCGGATTGATCACCGTCGAGAGGCTGGACCCGCCTGTCCTCGAACGCGGACCGGACGAATCCGAGACCGCCTGGCAGGCGCGGCGCAGCAAGCAATGGGCCCACTTCGTGCGCCAGGTCAAGGTCCGGCTGGGCCCCAGCGTCGCCAACCTGGACCAGCAGACCTTCGAAGCCGCTGCTCAACGGCAACGCAGACAGATCAAGGACACAGAATCGGCCTCCACAGCACGCATCCGGCGCCTCCTGGCCAAAGACGAATGCTGGGGCCGCGTACTGAGTGAGGAGTACTCCTACACTGCCGTCGGCTCCATGCATGCGACGCAGAACGTCGCAGCGGCATGCTCCGGGTGCCCGGCAGACCGGCACCTGCATGAGCCCCGCCACCGGGCCGCACGGCCGCTCGTCGCAGAAGCGCGTATGCCCGACCTGGGAAGACAGCCCAGTTCCGCGCTGGAAAGACTCGGTGCCGGCCACCGCAGCATCGTCGTCACCTACGCAGACGACCGACTACGACGCTCTTTGAGCACGCTCATCCAGGCCTGCGTCACCAACGGTGTGCGTGGGATCGCCGCCCCCGCACCTCTGCTAGCCCTGCCGGCGATCAGGTCAGCTGCACGGTTCGCCGACGAAGGCATCGTTGCTGTGGACCCGCTGCGCACGAGGAAAGCCCCCGTATGCCTGGCGCTCCCCAGTCTGCTCATCGCGGACCCTGAGGGCACCCCTCCCATGTCCTGGCTCGCACCGACACGAGGTCCACTACGCGTGGTAGTAGTACCAGAGCACATGAACGATCCCGAGTACCCGGATGAAGCCATCAAAAACATCCGGAGCCCGCACTGGAACATCGATGACTTCCTCAGGAGACTGTGATGGCTGTCCTGAACCCGCCCCGAAGCCTTCCCGGGCTAGGCCGTGCCATCGTCAACTTCCTCATCGACTCCAGGCGGGCATGGACCGAGGAACAACTGGTCGAGGCATTCAAGCCGCCCGGCCTCAATGAGGCCGCGACCGCCGACGAGGGAGTCACCCACACCCTCTACGTACTCAGGGCCATAGAACTGCTCACCCTTGACGCCGGGACGGTCACCGTTGCCGGTGCCGCCGCCCGCAGCGGCTCTGCTCTGACACCGGTCGGGTTCCGCCGTGCCCTCCAGGAACACGTCTTCGACCTGGCCAGGGACGGCGACCCGTGGCAGGTGGGTCCGGGAGACGTCTATACAGGCGGAGCCCGTGACCTGACGCGGGCGCTTTCCTGGTTCCTCGCCCAGGACGCCCTCGGACGGCCTCTGTCCTGGACCGGCAATGTCCAGCCACTCCAGGCGGCGCAGTTCCCCGACCCCGACAACGAAACTTGGGCGCTGACGAACGACACGCGATGGAGCGCCTTCGCACGCTGGGCCCGCGCCCTCGGGATGGCCTCGCCGCCTCTGGTGCAGTCCAAGTCGGGGCTCGTTCCCCTGCCTGTCGTCGCGATCGAGGACGCGCTGGAGGGCATCCCTGCCGGACGGATGCCGATCGGCGAGTTCCTGCAGACCCTGGCGGCCCGGATTCCCGTCCTGCACGGCGGCCTGATCCGCGCTTCGCTCACACAACTCCTGCCCGGCGGGGACCCCGACCCGGGGATCCGCAACGACTGCGCGGACAGTTCCATCGGCCAGGCACTGCGTGTCCTCGAAGACCGCGGCCGTCTCGCTTTCTCCACGCTTCCCGATGCCGACGGCGTCCGCCTTTCACGGTTCGACACCACGCGGCAGACTCACGTCACCCTCCTCCAAGGAGGAACGAAATGACCTGGCGGGGAGACCTGCCGGCTGCGTGCTGGAAGGCGAGCGAGGCGCTGCGGATCATCCCGGTGGAAGCCGAGAGCACCTCCAACGGGGTGTTCCTGGCCACGCACACCTCGATCCCGCTCATCCAGCGTGATCACGTGGCCAGCGCCACCGGCGGCAGCCCCTCCACCGAGCACGACCTGCTGCGTGCCGTTCGTGAGCAGCCTGCCGACCAGCCCATCATTCCGATCCTCGGAAAGCCCGGCACCGGGAAGTCCCACCTGGTCCGATGGCTCCGCATCAACCTGGAGACGACGGACGCAACGCGCCTGATCTTCGTCCCCAAACACCGGATGTCGCTGCGCGGGATCCTGGACCTCATCCTCGAACTCGCCACCGGCGAGCGTGCCGACGAACTGCGCGCCAAAGTGGCGACCGCTGTCGACGCCGCCTCCGACGAAAGGGAAGCAAGGCTGCGCCTGCGCGCCGCACTGGCCGTCCTGGTCGAGACCCGGGGGGCACACCAGGACGGCGGCACGACCGAGGACGACGAACTCCGTGCCTATCTCGCCTCCCCCGAGGGCCTGCCTGCACTGCTACTCGATCCCGTCTTCCGCGACCGACTCCTTTCGGACGACGGCCCCATCGGGCGCCTGGTCCGGGAGAAACTCTCGGGTAAAGGCACAGAGGACAAGGAAGAAGCATTCGGCTTCAGCCCGCAGGACCTCAACCTGTCGGTTGACGACATCAACCACGCCGGTGCCGACGCTCAGACCGTTGCCGGTGCACTGACCAGCGAGGCAGACCTGCGGGATCTCGCAGCCAAGATGCTCAACGAGCAACTCGGGCCAGCCGTCAGCGAAGTCTTCGGCATCGGCGGGGACGACCTGAAGCAACTCTTGGTGGAGTTGCGCCTGGACCTGCACCGACAAGGACTGGAACTCCTCCTCCTGATCGAGGACTTCTCTATCTTCCAGGGAATCCAGGGCGGTCTCATCGACGCCATCACGCTGATCCCCACCGAAAACCTCGAACTGTGCCCCATGCGCGTCGTCATGGCCGTCACCACGGGATACTTCATCAATCACATCCCGGAAACGGTATATTCGCGCACCTACAAGGTCTATGAACTGGAAACCCCCCAGACAGGCGCGGCAGCCTTCGAACCAGCGGAGTTTGCCGCCCACTACCTCAACGCGGTACGGGCCGGATCCGCACTTATCGACCAGCATCACAACGAACGCGCCCCCGCCCCCAAACCCTGCCTTCAGTGCCCCGTCCGGGAAAAATGTCACCAGGCGTTCGGGCACGTCGACGACATGGGACTCTTCCCCTTCAACAGAAGAGCCCTTGACCTCGCCATCCGCAGCAGCTCCCAGGACAAGGGGTTCATCGCCCGAGACGTCCTGACCCGCGTCCTGCGCCCCGTACTCCAACGTGACCACAGCGAAATCGACGAAGGCCGCTTCCCTGGCGCAGGCTTCGAAAACGACTTCAGGTCAGGCGCGCTGCACATCCTCGACAACATCGAGGACCAAGTACGACTGCACACCCCCGGCGACCCCGACATGTCCGAGCGCCGCATCCGTATGGTCCGCTTCTGGGGGGCAGGTAACGGGCCCCAGAACCTCGACCCGACGATCCATGACGCCTTCGGCATCCCTCCCCTGGAAGCATTCGGCAACGCGCCAGAACCCGCCCCCCCGACTACACACCAGAGGAAGAAACACCCTCCCAGGAACAACGAGGAGCAGCCCCCTCAATCACCCACGCCTCCTCCTG
This sequence comes from Streptomyces musisoli, assembly GCF_016741855.1. GTDB lineage: Bacteria > Actinomycetota > Actinomycetes > Streptomycetales > Streptomycetaceae > Streptomyces > Streptomyces musisoli. Next base: position 81,592 of record NZ_JAERRH010000019.1, read on the forward strand.
CGGCACCAGAGGCCAATCCGCGTCTGGTCCAGGCCGTCGACCGCTGGCGCGCCTCCGGCGACCTCACTCAGGGCGACCACAACGACCTGCGCAACATCGTGCATGCCGCCATCACCGGATACCTCGAGTTCGAGAACGGCTTCGGCACCGAATCCGGCTGGACCGGCGGCAGGAAGGAACACGCGCCGTCCTTCAACGCCTCGAGTTCGATCGTCCTGGACGACAACAAACTCGACAAGGCGCTCATCCCCGTCGATCGCACCGATGATGAAGACGTCCGGGTACTGCGCGCGCTCGCCTGGGCGAGCGCCAAGGGCGCGTGGGACGCTGTACCGAACGGTGAGGTACTCCAGCGCCTGTGCATGACGAAGGCGCAGACATGGGCCGCACGAGTGACTGCATACCTCGACCTGCAAGACCGTAACGACGATCCCGAACTGGCCCGTATCGCCCATGCTCTGCTGACCGTCAGCAAAGCCTTCGGTATTGCCGACGCTTTCAAGCCTGACGGGCACAGCAGGGTCAGAGCACTGTTCGCCCCCAGGCCCGAGGCCGCAGGGGTCCAACTGCGGCCGCGACTGCGCAAATGGCAGGACGCCTTCAACGGCTCGTCCCAGCAGCCCGGCCGGGAGTGGCTCCAGGACAGACTGCTCCGTCTGGCCTCCTACAGCCAGGGAAGCGGCAAGCCGCTTGCCGTCGATCTTCCCCGCCTCCTGCACGCCGTGCGCGACGATGCTGCCGACGCCGCATGGCCAGCGCAGGCCCCCGACGTCCTGATCCAGGCCGTGCACGGCATAGCCACCCGGGCAGCAGAACTGGACCAACTGCTTGAAGAGGCCTCCAGCCTCCTGCCCGACACAGGTGAACTCGGAAGCAGCATCGCCGAGGTCGCCAAACCCCTCAACAGCCTCATCGCCCACCGGGCAGCCCTCGGCCAGTTGCCGCCATCGATCAACGCAGACGGCCTCGCCACCACGGCCCGAGCAGTCAAATCCGGCGACCAGAAGAGGGTCGAAGCCATCCGCGAAGCCCTTCAGTCCTGGCACACCCTCCCGGCGGACGAACGCCTGCGCCTGATGACTTCGGATTGGGACAGCTCAGCAAAACGGATCGAAACCTGGCTCTGCATGGCTGGCAACGCCGTGGAAGCACTGGAGAAGAAGCTCACTGCCGGACCCGTCTCCGAGGTGCAGCGCGAGCACGACGATGCCCTGTGGCGCCTCTCCGCTGGACTGAACGCCCTGAGTGACGAGATCACCCACGTGACCGGACCTGGAGACAACGCATGACACTCCTGGAAAGGATCCAACACCTGCGCACCGCTGCCGCGGCAGCAGACGACGCCCATGCGATCAAGCAGCGCACCGGCGCACTCGTCACCGCAGCCGAGACGGTCGAATCCCTCCTCAAAGACGTCCGTCAGGTGGCCGGCGGCATGGCTGAACTCCGTGCAGTCGGTATCTCTCCGAGCAGAGACCTGCCCGATGCGGCAACGGACAAGGTCACCAGCCTGCTGAGGGAGACTGCCGCGTCACTGGCGGCGCAGGATGTCGACGCACCGCTCGACGGCGTGAAGGCGCACATCAAGCAAGCGCGGGCCTTGATCGATGGGCTTCGTCAGGCTGTCGACGGCGCCTGGGCGAAGGAACTGAGCCGTGACACCCCGCCGATCAACGAAGATCTCGTGAATGCACTCGCCAAGAGCGGCCTGGACATCGAGCAGTTGCGTGCCGAGATCGAGAACGCACACGGCATCCTCAACGTCTTGCGCAATCGTGCAGTGCCCCAGGTGGGCGACGTTGCGAAACTGGCGTCAGCACGCGAAAGCCTGCGGTCCTGCGGGGAAAGGATCAGCCGACTTGTCGACCCCACCCTCGCTAGAGTGATCATGGAAGCACAGGAGGCAACGGGCATGCCTCTGAGCTCCATCACGCCCGAGGTCCTCACCCAACTGGCACGGCTGGGGATCCTCGACAGATTCTGGGTGAGGCTGCGGTGAATTCTGACATTCAGAGCAAAATCCTCGACGTGCTCGAGGCCCATGAGGACCCCCTTCTGTCCTGGGGCGTCGTCGACGGCGGCTTTACCTATGACGAACTGCACACCCTCGTCCTCCAAGTCCTGCTGGACAACGGACAGATCGATACCGCCGAAGAGGCAATCGATGAACTCAACGAACAGGGTCTGATCACCGAATACACAGCAGCCTCGCCCCCGAGATGGCGGACACGCAATGGCGAGGCACTGCGCCTCCTTGCACGCCTGCGCCAGACCTTCCTCTCAGGCAGCCCCGAACAAGCCTGGCGCCAGGGCCCCTCGCTGATCTCCGACTTCCGCTACGCCCGCCGGCCGCGTGCGTATCCCAGGCGTGATCAGCCCTGGAACACCGTCCTCGAAGGCCTGCACGGCATCGACGACGTCAGCCACGACGTCATCGCCACGATGACGTCGAACAGCACCGCGCACGTCCAGCTCAGCGGATTCCAGGTCCGCGCCAGCCGGCACATCATGACCGCCCTGCAGTCCGGCATCACCACAGCCACAGTCGTAGGTGCAGGCACCGGCAGCGGAAAGACCCTCTCCTTCTACCTGCCGGCATTCGCTCACCTGGCAGCGCTCCGAGACCCCACCGCCTGGACACGCGCGCTCGCCGTCTACCCGCGCAACGAACTTCTCAAGGACCAACTCAACACCGCCTTCGCCCACGCCCGCCGCCTGGACCAGATCTGGACCAAGACCAACGGGCGGCCCATGACCATCGGAGTCCTCAACAAGGACACCCCGCACTCCACGAGAAGCCTGTCCGCCCCGTACTCATGGACCAAGCGCGCCCAGGGCTACGAATGCCCGCACTTCACCTGCCCCGGCGACGGCCATAAGGTGTGCGCCGGAACGCTGTACTGGTCAGAGCGAGACGTCAGCGGCAAGAAAGAGCGCCTCACCTGCAGCGCATGCTCGCTCCAGTTCGACGAATCCGTACTCGTACTGACACGCCAGCGCATGAGCGAACAGCCCCCGGACGTGCTGTTCACCACCACGGAATCACTCAACCGGGGACTGTCCGACCTCTCCATGCGGCACCTGTTCGGCGTCGGAGCGACCAAGCAGCCACACCTGATGCTGCTGGACGAAATCCACACCTACAGCGGGACCGCAGGAGCCCAGGCGGCGCTGGTTCTGCGGCGCTGGCACCACTCCCTGCGCAGCCCGGTCACATTCGTCGGCCTCTCAGCGACGCTGTCGAACCCCGTGCGCCACATGGCCGACCTCACCGGCGTCGAGGACGGACTGGTCACCAGCGTCGAGCCGAGCGCGGATGAGATGGAGTACGAAGGCGCCGAGTACATGATCGCGGTGCGAAGCGACCCCACCAGCGGCGCGTCCGTCCTGTCCACGACGATCCAGACCGCGATGCTGCTGCCGCGGTTCCTCGACGAGCCTGCATCCCGCATCTCAAAGGGCATGCTCGGGACGAAGGCGTTCGTCTTCACCGACGACCTCGACGTCACCAACCGGCTCTACTCCTACCTCCTGGACGCGGAAGGGCAACGCCACGAGAAAGGCCGCACCGAGCAGTTCAAGGCGCCTCTCGCGTCCATGCGACGCCCCGGGAAGGCAGGCCTCGAGGAGCAGAGGCGAGCAGGGCAGGTATGGGACCTGCCGATAAAACTGGGCCACAACATCAACGGTGACGGGCTCAAGGTGAGCCGCACCACATCACAGGACTCAGGCGTCAACGCAGAGTCCCAACTGGTGGTCGCGACGGCCTCACTCGAGGTCGGCTTCGACGACCCGGACGTCGGAGCCGTATTGCAGCACAAGGCTCCCCGCGGAGTAGCCGCATTCCTGCAGAGGAAGGGACGGGCCGGGCGAAACCGTGGCATGCGCCCCTACACCGTCGTCGTCCTGTCCGACTACGGCCGCGACCGGGTCACCTACGAAGCCTGGGACGCACTGTTCGACCCGATCCTGCCCGAACTCGTGCTTCCCATCCGCAATCGCGCAGTGCTCCGCATGCAAGCCACCCTGGCCATGCTCGACTGGCTCGCCGAACAACTCCACACACAGCATCCCGACGCAAACCTGTGGCGTGACCTGAAGAGCCCTGCCGACCCCAAGTACCGCAAGACGCAACGCGTGCAGCAGGCCGCTGCCCAGGTCCTTCAGGAACTCCTGCGCGACCCCGGTCGGCAGCGTAGCCTGCGCGTGTGGATCCAGAGTGCGCTGCAGGTACCTGAGAACCTCGCCGCAGAGATCCTGTGGCACCCGCCCCGCCCGCTCATGCTCGCAGCCGTACCCACACTCGCCCGCCGGATCAGCAACAACTGGTCAGTCGCCGCCGCCCATCAGTACGAGACCGGCAAGGACACGATGGGCGGCAATCCGCTGCCCGATTACTTCCCCGAGAACCTCTTCAGCGAACTCGCCCTCCCCGAGGGACAGGTGATTGTCCCACCTCAAAACCCCTGGGAGAAGAATCCCGAGCCGCAGGCGATGGGCATGGCCCAGATGCTCCGCGAGTACGCCCCAGGCCGCGTGTCCCGGCGGTTCGCAACCCGCAACCTGGACAAACGGCACTGGATCTCGATCCCCTACGACACGAGCGAAACCGTACTGGACCTCGCTCCCATTCTGCCCACGGCCCGTCGCCAGGAGGCAGCCACCGTCGACATGCACGGGCAACCCGTGCGCCTTCCCGTCGTCAGGCCCGACCAGGTGGAACTGAAAGACACACCGCCAGACATCAAAGACTCCTCCAACGCCACCATGGTCTGGCGGACACAACTCATCGAGCACGGCACCGGTCTCGTCGCCCGCATACCCCGCTCCGACACCATCGGCGCACTCATTCAGGAGGCACGCTTCTTTCTGCATGCGCAGAACGCCCACGTCGAAGCCCGCCGCGTAGCGGTCGAGTCCGAAGCTAACATCGTCATTGAGAGGCGAGGGGAAGCCCGGGTACGCACCCAGTTCGCACTGGGCGACGAAGCAGTCGGACTCGGAGCCACCTACGATGTGGACGGCCTGCGCCTCACCATCACCCTGCCGGCAACCATCATCGCAACGGCAAGCGTGGAACCGGCTCTGCGCAGCGCATGGTTCCAATACCTTGTCACCCAGGACGCGGAACTTCTGCAACAAGTCAACCGGTTCCAACTCGGATGGCTGCACCAGGCCCTCGAATGCATGCTGCTCATGTCAGCCGTCACAGACGGCACGTCACTGCCCCAGGCCTACCAGACAGTCCGCGCCACCTTTGCCGAGCGGCTGACCGACACCCTCAACGCCATGTTCCGCAGCACCGGAGTGGACGACACCGAAAACGCCGCCGTCAGCCGGATGGCGGAGCGTCTGCAAGCACTGCTCGCCGACGAGAACGTCGTGACCCGTCTCGACCATCTGACCGCACAGGTATGGAACCCGCCGGCTGACAAGTACCAGGCATGGCTGCGCCAGCGTGCCCTCGCCACACTGGGACAAGCAGCCCTCTGGGCAGCTCGCGAGATCTGCCCCGAACACGATCCCGAAGGCATTCTGGTCGACGTCGAACCCGGCTACGGCCCCACCGGCACTCTACGAGACAACCAGGTCTGGCTCACCGAGAGTTCGATCGGCGGCGGTGGCTTCATCGAAGCACTTGCCACCCGCGTGCGCCCCGACCCCCGACGATTCCTGCGTCTGATGATGAGGGCGATCCAGCCCTCCACCAGTGAACTCGTCGATGCCCACATGCGCCGGATCGTCCACTACACCACCGACCGCGGCGACTGGCGCAGCCTCGTCGCTGACTTCCGTGGATCCCAGACGCAGGCCGAGCGCGTCACCAACCTCACCCGCATCCGGGCGCAACTGCGCCACGCAGGTATATATGGTGCGGAGCAGGCTGTCATCTCAAGCCTCGCCAACCGCCTGCTCAGGCCCGGCTCGACCGCCGACACCGACCAGGCGCTTCGTGTGCTTACCGACGAGTGGGAAGCGCAGGAACAGCGTCTGGGAATGGAGATCGCACCACGCACGTGGGCCTACCTGATGCGAGACAGGCGCGACTTGGACACGGGGTTGAACCTCTCGGTGAACTCCTCAGACCGTCAGCGCATCGACGCTATCCAGAGCACCCTGTGGCCACGAGGGTGGGCCATCCGCTCGGACACCCTGCAGTCGTGGAACCCCTACGCCGAAAGCCTGCCTGCCGCGCCCGAGCTGATGAGGGGGGTGCTCACCGGCAATGTCCATACGATCGACGTCACTGCAGCCGACGCCGACAACCTGGTCCGCTCTCGCCTTGCCGAACAGGGTTCAGCCCAGGTGACTGCAGCTCCCGAACAGGCGTCGAAGCTGGCACAGATGCTTGTCGACCTGTCGATCCGCGCCACTGAGACCGAGTTCCTCCAGGTTTATCCACGAGTGGTCGAGATCGACCACAGCCCGGACGGCAGCGTCGTGGTCTCGCTCGAAATCGCCGAGGTATCCGCATGAGAAGGATCATGACCGCTGGAGCTGGAGAGACTCGCCGGCTGAACGACCTGCTACAGAACCTCCTGGTCACCGAACTTCTGGCGCCGTCCGATCGACTGTGGGTCCTGTCGCCCTGGATCTCCGACATCGTCGTCATCGACAACGCCTCCGGACAGTTCAAAAGCCTACTGCCCGGCCTTCCTTCGCGGGCTATCAGGCTGACCGAGGTCCTCATCGAACTCTCCCGACGCGGAACAGACATCCAGGTGATCATCCGCGACGACCCGCGAAACGCGCAGACCCGGCAGCGTTTGACCGAACTCGCACGCGTCGGCCCACGGCCGCAACTACTGGTCCGCAACCACCTGCACGACAAAGGCATCCTTACGGACCGCTTCCACATCCACGGGTCCATGAACTTCACCTTCTTCGGCAAGACCCAGAACGAAGAGGGCGTCACTGTCATCTCCGACCCGGACCAGATCGCCCGCGCCTGGGTGGAGTATCAGAACAGGTACCAATTGCCATGAGTGTTGATTTCACACCATTCTTCGCCGCCGGCAACGAGATCCACCCCAATAAGGTGCCCGCAGGCTTCCAGGCGATCCTCGAGAAGCACATCAACGCCATCCAGCAGCGCAGAATCGGATTCCTCCCACGCAGCTTTCAAGGTCGACTGTGGTGGTACGGATTCGCACACACTGCGCGCCAGCGCCGTGAAGTACTGGAGCTTCTCGATAGCTGGGTGGGGCCGACCTTCAGCGACCTGCCCCGCCACCGCGGAGCCCTCGAAAAGGCTGATCCTTTCGACGCTGCGCTGGCAGCAATGCCCCTCGAAGTGCTGCGCTTCGAAGTCCTGCCGCGATCCAAGCCTGACTCGACGCGCTCGCGAAACGAAGTCCGCAACGCTCTGCTGACCCTCGGGGACCTCCTCCGCCAGCGGCCGGCCTCAGAATTTGACGCCGACCGCACCACCGTCGAGGTACTAGACGACCTTGGCCACGCCATCGCGGCCCAGGACCGCAGCGTTGCCCTGGCTTGCCTTCGTGAACTCGAAGCGATGGCAGACCTCGACCAAACCAACCTGGCATTTCTCCGACTGCGTCTGCACGCAGGACTTCAGGATTGGAACGCTGTCCTTTCCGACAGCGACATCGACCAACTCCTGGCCATGCACCGCCCCGCACGCATCACTCACTTCATTCAGCAAGCGGTCTACGCCACATGGTTCGCCGCACACGACACCGCCGGAAGCGAACAGCAACTACTCGACGCTGTCACCGAACTTCCCCCTGCATTCCACGCTCTGTACTCCGGCACGCCGGCAACCAGCCGAGCCCAAGCCGTCGTCGAGTTCCTCATAGCGGTACAGGCGGGTGCGCAGGAGACACAGAACCGACTCCTCGACGAAGCCGGAGCTATCGAACCCGGCCTGCCCGAGCACCTCCGCGCCATCCTGCACCTGCAGACCCCCGCCGGAGCGATACAGCCAGCCGCACCCCAGCCCCACACCCACACAGCCGAATCACCACTCGAACGCGCAACCCGGCTCATGGCCTTCGGCGACACCCAGTCAGCCCTCGACCTCGCCCTCACCATCGAACCCGGGATCCAAGCCGTATACCTCCTCCTCACCTGCTCCCGAGAACTGCACTCCGCTCATCGAGCAGACCTGGTCGCCTCGTACATCGCCACACACGACCTGCGCCCCCTGATCGACAGCTCAGCACCCCGCCTGCGCGACCACCTTGCCTGGCTGGACGAGTTCACACAGAGCAAGTCCCACGGCGGATGGCGAACCTGGTTCGACGACCTCTCCCATCAGCACGCAACGCCTGCCGACCCCGAAACTACCGACCAGTGGACCCCGCTGAGCGCCGACGCCCTCACGGCTCTCCTTCGGCAGGCCCCGGACGAAGTACTCGGCAGACTCGGCGAATTCGGCGGCCAGTTCATGGCGGCACACCGCGACATCTTCATCGATGATGGTGCCGCCGACCTCAGCGAACGGGTCCTCGCAGGCCTGGCGATGGGAGAGAAGAACTCGGCTGGCGTACGCGTACAGACCCTGGCACTGCTGGACTACCTCCTGGCAGCCAACCCCAGCCCCCAACTGTTCGCCTCGGCGCTCGACTGGACCACCCTCATCGTCAAAGCGAACATCTCAGCCATCACCGCTACCTGGGCGATCGACGTCCTGCAGACAATCACCGCTACCCCGGCCGCAGCGACAAATCCTGCAGCAGTCACGTTCTTCTACTCCGTCATCGACACCGCAAGGCCCTTCAAGTCGGCACTCAACCTCACCGACCTGGAAGCCATCAAGATCGTCGCCGGCGAGCTCGCGCAGAGCTTCCCCGACGACCTGGCGGCCGGCCACACCGACGATGCAGACCCCGCCGCCCCCTACCGCTACCTCCAAGGCGCCAAGGTCGTCCTCTACTCCCTGACCGAATCGGCCACCGCCCGAGCAGCCCAAGTACTCCGCAGCCTGGTACCGGGCATCGACATCGAAACGAGCGCCGAACACGACGGAAGCAGCACACTTGCCGCACAGGCCGCCCACGCAGACATCTTCGTGGTCGTCACAGCCTCGGCAAAACATGCCGCTACCGACTTCATCACCGCTAAACGAGGCACTCGTCCCATCATCTACGTCAACTCCCGAGGCTCATCAGCCATCCTGCGCGAACTCGCAGAGGGCTGACCAACTTCTGAGCGAGCCCCAGTACGGGTGAGATCCGCGTCCCGCAGGAGCTCCGCCCAGAGGACAAGAAGAACCCAGCTATGCGGACGATGACCTGCCGATCAGGTGAGCGATCCCCTGCCTGTCGCCCGCCTCATCAACCGGGACGGCTTCCCGTACGACTCTCCCGCCGCACAGCCTCGTGGACGGCAAAGCCTGTCACCAGCGCTGATTCCTGGGCTTGATCCGCTTTGACGGACATCTGAGATCACGTGTTCTGCCCCGGAAGGATGTCCGTCATGGAGAGCATGGGGAAGAAGAAGCCTCGGCCTCGCCGTTCGTTCATGCCGGAGTTCAAGGCCGAGATCGTCGAGTTGTGCCGGCGCGGTGACCGCTCGGTCGGTCAGGTCGCCAAGGACTTCGACCTGACCGAGACCGCGGTGCGATTGTGGGTCAGCCAGGCCGAGGTCGACGCGGGCGAGCGCGACGGGCTGACCAGCAGCGAACGCGGGGAGCTGGCTGCGCTGCGGCGGGAGAACTGCCGGCTGCGGGAGGACGTGGAGATCCTCAAGCGGGACAGCTTTCTTCGCGAAGGAGACCCGGTGACGGTGCACCCGGTCATCATCGAGGCGGAGAAGCGGGACGGTCACAACGTCAAACGCGCGTGTGAACTGCTGAAGGTCTCCTGAGCCGCCTTCTATGCCCGCTGCAGTGGCAGCCGCGGTCCGCGGGCGGTCCGCAATGCCGAGCTGGCCGAGAAGATCGCCGAAGTACTGACAGCCACGATCCGAATGAAAGATCACAGGCCGGGAGAGAGGACGCCGGCGCCAGGCGGACGGCAGAGAGTCCGCAACCAGTTCGGTCCGCAGGTGGTCGGCGGTGGACCAGCCGACCACGCGGCGGGAGGCGATGTCGATGACGGTGGCCAGATACAGCCAGGCCTCCTCGGTCGGATGTAGGTGATGTCACCGCACCAGCGGGTGTCGAGCCCGCCGGGGTCGGGAGCGAAGTCGCGGACGACGAGGTCGGGTCGGGACGCCGCCCGCGGGTGATCGTCGTCAGCCGCCGTCGCCTGCGATGACGGCCCTGCAGCCCGGCATAGCGCATCAGCCGGGCAACACGGCGCCGCCCGATCGAGACGCTGGTTGATCCAGGTCCGGGCGGCTTCGGGTTCGGCGTGGCGCCATGCCCAGATGAGGGTGATCTCCAGCTCGGTGAGTTCGTCGACGGGTCGGCTTGCGGAGGGAGCGAGGTGCCGTGCGATCTCGTGGCTGATCAGCGAGCGGGCCTCACTGATCCACTCGGGGGTGGCTGCTGCCTGTGTGTGGTCCGGGCTGTCAGAGCCGTCGCGGCTGGTGACGCGTTGGAGGGTTCGAGCAGAGAGGATGGCTTCGTCAGGCACTGGGTCGGCAGAAGTCCTGCTCAATCCACTGCCGCTCCCTGCTACGACCAGCGCATCCTGATCGCGGACAACTGCTCCTCTTGCTCCGGCAAGCTCAAGTCACTCCTCCAAGGCCACCTTGCTGTCTAAGTACTGCGCGGCAGAGCGCAGCCTGCTCACATCGTCTTCGAAGTGGCCGATGCCAAGATTGCACGGGTGGCATAGGAGCCCCCGTACCTTCCCGGTCTCATGGGAGTGGTCGACGCACGGGACGAGCAAATCGGGATCAAACAGCCTTGCGCAGATCGCGCACGCAAGGTCCTGGGCGACGAGCAGTGCTTCGAAGTCCTCGAGTTCCATGGAGTAGTTCACCCGGAGCCAACGTCGGCGTTCCTTCTCTGCAAAGCACCGCCGACAGACCCGAGCCTCCCCGTTGAAGTACCAGCCGACTTCATCGAACAGGTGGCCGTTCACGCACTTCGGGGTGTCTTCCCACCCCTTCCTGGGCTTCCATGCGTGCTCGGCTGGGTCCTTGCCTTGTCGGGCCGCCCTGGATTCGGACGGGCAGACCCTGCAGACGAGGTGCCCATGGGCGGTGCGGTACGTATTCTCCTCCGTGCGCTTGTGCCCGTTCGCGCACCGCTCCAGGTGGTCCTCCCGCTTTCTCTTCCCCTGATACCGACCCGCCTCGCCCAACGGTGTCCGCCCAGGACGAGGCATTGAAGCGGCCAGGTGCTCAGGAGCCAAGCATTTCTTGTTCCCACACGTCTGCCGGACGTGCTGCCCTTTCGACAGAGTCCTTCCCGTCGACTGCTCGTACACCCAGCGGTGCAACGCGATCTGCCGGCTCTTACCTTCACGCCAAGCTAGACGGTCGGATGTCTGTGGCCGACCCTCCTTGTTGACCGTTCCGTTCCACTCCAGGCACTCCCCAGCCCTGGCGCACTTCGCCCGCACCCAGGGCAGAGTGATTTCCTCGACCTCCTCGCGCCTGTACTCGGCCGCCCCATACTTTCTCGACCGCTTGTAGCAGGGCTGACACATGCGATCTCGGAGAGGCTTGTACGGACGCGAGCACTCCTTACACGTCCGCTCGGACTGCACGGGGATATGACTCTGACGCTGCATGCCGGGACGGTAGCTGACACCACTGACAACCAGTCGGGCCTCATCCTGGAGCACCTTCTCGCACCGCGATCCACCCTGGTCTCAGAGAGGGCCTGTAAATCGTTCGGCTCTGGCCGTAGTACTCACGATCTTGTGCTGGGGGAGTTCGTGGGGCTTCAGCGGTCTGGTGTGTCAGTGGTGGCCGATAGCCTTGCAAGGGTAGTTGCCGGAAGGAGCCACACTTGACCGGGTTCAAGATCAATCAGCGTGGGATCGACGAGATGATGCGCCAGATTCAGAAAGGCGTGGAACGCTCGGCGCGGCGCCATCCGATCCAGATCCCGATCGGCACGGATCCCGTCACCGGCTCCACCCAAGGCGACATCGAGCACGACCCGTACTTGCCTAAGGCTCTGCTGTGGCTCCACGAGCGGGCAGTCGAGCAGCGAGGGCACTTCCAGGACATGGCGATGTTCACCGAACGCGAGCACCTCTCGCAGGAAGAAGCCAGGGACCTCGCGCTCCGGCTCGAGCAGCACGGCTTCGTCCAGATCTCCCGCAGCCTCGGCGGTGACGACACTGTGGTGCACCTGACGGACGAGGGCCGGGTAGAGGTGCGGCGGCTCAAGCAACTCGGCTGTGACCGCGTCCGCCGTGCTGACTACGCGACCAACGCCCTGCTGCGATGGCTGCACGACCAGGACGCGTCCATCGAGCCCGGAAAGTTCGCGGATGCCCCCACTGCCTACTTCGCCGGCACTCCGCTCACGGCCGGGGAGATCTCCAGCGCTGTTGCCGAACTCGTCAGCTATGACCTTGCGGAGAGCCCCGCCCGCCGTAACGACTACGACCCGTACCTGCTGCAGATCACCGACGGAGGTAACGCCTGCATCCGCAGCGGCCGCGCAGTAAGGAACTACATGGACGCCCAGAATACCGCCGGGACCACCAACAACTACCACGGCAGCACCGTCGTGCACGGCGATGTCAGCGGCGGCGTCGTCCTGACTGGCGACCACAATACCGTCAACGCGGGCAACGGCATCGACGCCCAAGCTCTCGCCGGCCTCGTGCAGGGCCTGCGCGACGTGGCCCCGCAGCTCGGCCTCGACCCGGTCGACGCCGAGGACTTCGAGGCCGAGGTTGTGGCCCTCGAACGCGACGGCGGTGACCCCGAGCGGGGCGGTCGCGTCTGGCGCAGGATCATGCGCCTGGCTGGCCCCGCGCTCACCACGGCCGTTGCCTCTGGCGTCGGCCAGCAGCTCGTTGAACTCGGCGCCAGCCTCTACAACTGACCTACCCGCCATGATCGATGGCCGATGCGACCGGTGCCTGCATGCTGCCGCAGCTACGCTCCCGCCCTGCCGTCCCCCACCCCCAAGATCACGGTCTATCTGGTAGCGGTCGTGACGGGAACCGATCAGTGACTACTGGCGGAAACGCCAGCCCCTCAGCCGGTGAGAACGGGATGCCCCCTTCTCGGCTTGGTTGGGGCGTGGCGCGGTGACAGCGTGGGCCAGGACGACGATGGCCTGTCGGCCAAAGCCGCCCACGTCTCGGTCAGGCGGACCTGATCGGCGCTCCGAGGCTCATCACATCCACCCCATGGCGATGTTGGAGAGCTGTTCGATTCGCTCCGGTGACAGTGTCGCGGCCCTGCTGCGCTGGTTCCCGATTCATGCCCCGAGCCGGAGCTGCTCCTCCTCCTGGTCCTCGCCGACGATCCCCTGCTATGACTGCACATCAGCCCGCATGCGGGGCCCCGAGCGCCCTGCCATCGCGGAACACTGCGCAGGTTCATCGGGTACTGCGCAGTTGTTGCAGTGGCCGGCCGGTGGAGTTGCGGCACGTACCGGCGAGGTGCCCGAATCCAGTCTTAATCCATGACTCACTTGAAGCAGAAGCCAAGAAGGGTATCCGTTCTGCGGGTCTGCCGCACGATCAGGTGACATCTGAACTGGCTTGCCCTGTGGGGCGGGTGGGAAGGATGTCGCTGTGCCCAAGCCCTATCCGGAAGAGTTCCGCCAGGACGTCGTGCGAGTCGCGAGGAACCGCGGCCCGGGTGTCACGGTCGAGCAGGTGGCCACCGACTTCGGGGTCCACCCGATGACGTTGTGGAAGTGGATGCGCCGGGCGGACATCGATGACGGGACCAAGCCCGGGGTGACCAGCCAGGAGAGCGCGGAACTGCGGGAAGCACGTCGGCGGATCAAGCTGCTGGAGCAGGAGAACGAGGTCCTGCGCCGGGCCGCGGCCTATCTGTCGCAGGCGCATCTGCCGGGAAAAGGATCTACCCGCTCGTGAAAGAGCTGGCCGCGGACGGGGTGCCCGTCACGGTGACGTGCCGGGTGCCCAAGCTCGCCAGACAGCCCTACTACCACTGGCTCGACAAGCCGGTGGCCGACGCCGTACTGGAGGAGTCGTATCGCGCGAACGCACTGTTCGACGCCCACCGCGACGACCCGGAATTCGGCTACCGCTTCCTGGCCGATGAAGCGCGTGGTGCCGGGGCTCGGATGGCGGACCGGACCGCGTGGCGAATCTGCCGGGACAACCGCTGGTGGAGCGTGTTCGGCAAGAAGCGCGGCAGGGGCAAGAAGGCCGGCCCGCCGGTGCACGACGATCTCGTGAGCCGCAACTTCACCGCGACCGGCCCGAACCGGCTGTGGCTCGCCGACATCACCGAACACGCCATCGGCGAAGGCAAGCTGTACCTCTGCGCGATCAAGGATGTGTTCAGCAACAGGATCGTGGGCTACTCCATCGACGCTCGGAGGAAGTCCCGCCTGGCCGTGGCTGCCCTCGACAACGCCGTGGCCCGACGTGAACACGTCGAGGGGTGCATCCTGCACAGCGATCGCGGCTCGCAGTTCCGCTCCCGGAAGTTCGTCCAGGCCCTCGACCGGCACCGCATGGTCGGATCGATAGGGAAGGTCGGGGCAGCCGGCGACAACGCGGCCATGGAGTCCTTCTTCAGGCTGCTGCAGAAGAACGTTCTCGACCGCCGGAGCTGGGCCACCCGTGAGGAGCTGCGGATCGCGATCGTGTCCTGGATCGAGCGGACCTATCACCGGCGCCGCCGACAAGCCGCACTCGGCCGGCTGACACCCGTCGAATTCGAGACCGGCATGACCACACCGGCCCTCCAGGCCGCGTGACCGAACCTGTCACCCGAACCTGCACCAGCCCCCCCGACCACCCTCCCGGCATAGCTCTGAAGGATGCTTGAGCAAAGTAGCTGTACTGGCTTGCTCAGGTAACCGGGTCTTGGCTCCGAAGCTCGAAAGAGCCGTCTTCGGCTGAAGACCGGCTAGAAGGCCTTGCCCGCTGCCGTGCCCAAGCCGTTCAGTAGCTCGTTGATGAGCTGCGTGGTCTCCGTCTCCAGGGAGCAGTCGAGTGCCCGATTGACCTGCTGGACGCGGGAGATGGCGATGAGTAGCCCCTGCCGGTTCCCGGCTGCATACTCGATCCTGAACCAGTCCCGATACAGCAGCTCCGCCGTGTCGTCGACCTCGAGACCGGTCGCGACGGCATGGCGGGCCGCGCTGAGGTCGTGGTGCGGGCCCGCGGGCGTGCGGTAAGTGGCGACCGTGTGCGCTACGTCGATGATGCGCGTGACCATTTCCTGCTGGTAGGGCTCAGC
Organism: Streptomyces musisoli; assembly: GCF_016741855.1. Classification (GTDB taxonomy): domain Bacteria; phylum Actinomycetota; class Actinomycetes; order Streptomycetales; family Streptomycetaceae; genus Streptomyces; species Streptomyces musisoli. Next base: position 96,865 of record NZ_JAERRH010000019.1, read on the forward strand.
CCAGGGCTGGGCCTTGCCTCCGAACGGCCGGCCGCGCACCAAAGTGAGCGCCTTCTCCAGATCGGCCAGACCGGAGGGGCCTAAGGGGAGAGCTCGCTCGACGAGCTGCAGGAAGCGGGTCCAGTCACAGCGCACCTCGGGCGCGAGCAGGTACGGGTCCTCACCGGACCTGCGGCGGGGCACGTAGGGGTTGCCGGCGGGGTCGTTCCCCAGAGAGCGACGCAGGCCTTGCAAGCGGGCGTTGAGGGTGCTCGCCGACCAGGGGTTGATGGGATCCATGTCGGCGCACAGCATGTCCGCACTCCGGCCGGGCCGGAAGAACATCAGCGCGGCGAGTTGTGCCATCCGCGGGCCGTGGCCGGTGCTGTCCACGCCGGTCACCTCGACCGGGCCCAGCACCCTGATCTCCGGCGCGTGGAGGTCGTGCGCGTCGTCTTCCTTCGCCCCGGGCAGCTGGCGTTTCTCGGGCGAGGCCTCGTGGTTGTGGGCCTCCGTGTCTTGTTCACCGGTGGTGGGCGCTGCGGCGGTGGGAAGCGCTGGAGCTGGGGGTGGGGGGACTGCTTCAGCGTGGGGGCTGGGGCCGTCGCCGGCCGGAGTTGTGGTCGTGGCGGTGGGCAGAGGGCGAAGTCCGGACGGGCTGGTGCTAGCGGCCAGCAGGGCGGGGAACACGCCGTTGCCGGCGTCCGGTGGTGTCGCCGGTGAGACGTTCGGGGCAGTGGTGGTTGCGGGCGCGATGGGTTCCTGCGGCGCCGGTTGCCCGGGCTGCTGCAGGTGGCTGGGTTCGTCCGGTACGTCCTGCCAGGGTCCCTCGGCCGGATGGGAGGGCTGCCCGGACACCTTCAGGGCGGTTGTGATCTGCTGGTAGGCGGCGTGCTCCAGGCGCTGCACTGTGATATCGGTGCTGGCGTAGTCGAGGGTCTGCGGATCGCTGAGGGAGGCGTTGAGGGTCTCCGCTTCGGGGAAGTGCGCGGCCGCCGTACTCGCGGGGGCGATCAAAGTGACGGGTATCGTGCCGGCCTTGTCGATGACATCGGCGATCTGCCAGGCGGTGTCCGCGTCCAGAGAGGACGCGCACAGCAGCAGATACGGCTGATGCTCGGTTTCGGGCATCTGGTGCGCTTCCAGTAGCCGTTCGCTCAGATCGCGCAGGGCGTGCGTGGCGTGGCGCATGTGGGCGATCCGCGCGGTGGGCAGCAGCTGCGGCAGGTCCTCGCCGAACCCTACGGTGACGATCTCGACTTCGCTTGCCCATGGGCTCATTGCGAGTTCCAGAGCGAGCGAGGTGCACACCTCGGTGATGTGGACCGGGTTGCCGTCCAGCAGCAGTGCGGGCAGTTGCGCGAGGTTGAGGAGCAGGAGGTCGCCCGCCTCGGTGCTGCCGATCGTGACCAGACCCGGGTATGGTGCCGGCACCTCGCGGGCGTCCTCTTCGTTCAGAAGGACGGCGTCGGAGGGCAGGGCCCACCATCCGCCCTGTCCGGAGACGAAGGGTGCCGCAGGGTCTTGGGCGAGGTCCTCGGGTAACACCTCCACCGCGCGGGCACCGATCCGGGCAGCCCGCAGCGGCGGCAGGGTCGCGTACTTCTCCTGAGCCGCCTGGTGGGCCAACGTCCTCAGTGCCACGTCCAGGCGGGCAGCACCGGCCGGCTCGGCGGCCGCCGCCAGCTGGGCCTCGGCCGTGGACGTCTCGGACGCGATGGCGATCTTCTCGCCGGGCTTGCGGCGGCGGCGCTGCAGCGTCCGGCGCAGGGCAAGAGCGCCGGTGACGGCGGCTGCCAGCAGTGCGCCGGCACCGAGAACGGTGCGCAGGTTCAGCGAGCTGCCGGCCGGAGCGGGCGCCGGGGTCTCGGACGCCGTGGCGGTAGGGGAGGAGTGGGCAGCGGAGCCGGACGGTTCAGCTGACGCTGACGGAGAGGCGGCGGAGGGCGACGCGCTGTGGGGCTCCGGGGCCGCGGAGGCCGGTGCCGACGGAGACTGATCCGGGCTGGGCTGCTCGGCAGGGCGGCCGGCCGGTGCGCTGGGGGCCGACGATGCTGGTGCGGGCGCGGTGGTCTGGCCGGATGCGGGTGCCTGCTCCTCCCCCCTGCCCTTGCCCGGCTTCTGCGCACCGTCGCGCTTCTGTGGGGGTGGGGGAGGGGCCTGGTGACTGCCCGGCTCATTGCCCTGGTCGCGGTCCTGGGGTGGCCGGTCGGGCTGGGTGGCGGGCACGGTGATCTGCTGCCCCGCGTAGATGACGTTCGGATCGGTGATCGCGGGCAGGCCGTGCGGCTGTTCCTTGCCTCGGCTGGCCTGGAACAGGTGCGGCCATTCGTCGCCGTCGCCGAGCTCTTTCTCCGCGATCTTCGACAGGTAGTCGCCGGAGTGGACCGTGACGACGTGCTCGCTCGTCTCGTCGGCAGCCGGGGCGCTGTCACCCAGCTGCGTACGGATGCCTCCCAAGCCCGTTGACGTGTCGGGCATGGCCAGCTGCCAGCCGGGCTGCAGGAAGCTGTTCGCACGGAACACGGTGCCGTCGGCCATGGTGTGGCCCTCGTTCAGTGCAGCGATCTCCCGCCATCGCTCACCGTCCCCCAGCTCCCGTTCAGCGATGCCCCACAGGCTCTCCGCGGGCCGCGTCTCACGCACCGTGTACGACGTGCGCGACGCCGGGGTGCTCGACGAGGTCGTGGAGGCCGGCTCGGTCGTGGCGGCTTGCGGGACGCGCGTCTGGCCGGGGATGTGGGCCGCCGTAGTGGCCGGGGCGGCCTGGGCGTCGGAGGCCAGGGCCGAACTCGTGGGCAGCAGTACCAGGATGCTGCCGATCAGCAGGGCCGCGGCACGCTGGGAGGCGCCCATCCCTCGGGGGGCGCGCCAGCTGCGACCCCTCACCTGCGCGATCAGCTCGCCTGCGGTGCAGAACGTGAACTGCGCCCAGCCGATCCAGCCCACCGCAACGAGGAGCAGCAGGAACGCCCCACCGGTGTCCTGCCGGTCCAGCAGGTGCGTGAGGTCGTCGTGGGTGGCAGCCCAGATGACCGGGGTGACCCAGGCCAGCAGCAGCGGCAGCCCGGCGACCGTGGCGGCGAGGACCAGCAGACTCACGACTGCTTTGAGGAGCCGGCCCATGGTGCGTCCGGCCGCTGCGGCGGGGGAGGGGGTGGTGCTCATCAGATTCCTTCGGGTGCGGTGACGCCATGCAGGAGGGTGGCCTTGCCATGGCCGGTCACCGACAGCGAGCCGATTCCAACCACCGACAGAAACTTTGTGTCGTATGTACTCGTGACGACGACAGTGAGGGTCTTGCCGTCCCCGGACACCGTGACCGTGCCGGTCGCACCGGCGGAGCGCAGGTAGGACTGGGCTGCGGCGGACGCGGCCTGCGGATCCACGACGATCGCCCTCCCACTGATCGCATGGGCGGGGTCGATGGCCTGCCCGCCTGCCCGCGCGGCTTCGCCGGCGATGTAGTCGGCGCGTTCCGTGGCCCGCATCTTGCTGCCGCCGTCGCCGGCGACGCCGATGATCCCGATCAGGGCGATGACGCACACGGCGACGAACACGGTGACGCCTCCCCGGTCGTCCAGCCCTCTGAAGCGCAGGCACATGTGTCGAAAGATCATCAGTCACCCCGTCGCTGCCGGTACTGGTCCACTACCGAGGTGGCGGTCGATGTGAGCGTCTTGGCTCCGGGCACGCCCGGCAGCAGCAGGTCGGAGAGGTTGACCGTGCAGGTCACGGTGGCGGTGACCGTACCGATCTGCCCCACCGGCACGCTGAGACCACCGGTGTTGATGCTGACGTGGGTGGACGCGCACTTGATGCCCTGGTCGTTCAGGGACTGGGCGGCCGCCGCCTGGGCGGCGCTCTGCGCGGCCGCCGCTGTGCGGTGGATGGATGCCTCCCTCGCCGCGTCCTCAGCCGCTGAGTCGATCTTCGCGCCGGAGGTGACGATCCGGCCGCCGGCGATCGCCAGACACAAAAACGTGATCAATGCCGGGAAGATGATGGCCGCCTCGATCGCGGCGCTGCCCTCATCGCTGCCCAGCCTGGGAGCCCAACGGGCCATGGATCGCACGTGAATCACTCCCCGGGGACGGTCCAGCGCTCAACGGGGCCGGACGCCGACTGCGTGACCTGCAGACCCGGCACCCCCGGGATCATCGACAGAGCCGTGCCGGACACCTGGACCCGCACACGCTGCCCGTCGCTGCCGACGGAGACGCTGTAGCCGCTCAGGCTGTCGCCGGCGGTGCGCCCCAGCACGTTCCGTGCCTGGGCCGCACCGTCGGCCGGGCTCGACGGGTAGGCGCGGGCGGCGGTGAGGCCCTCGCGGGCAGCGGTCAGAGCGATCTGCCGGGCGTAGTACCACATGGAGGCCTGGATGACGGCGACCGTGGCGAGCAGCACGAAGGGGAAGATGATCGCCATCTGGATGCTGGTGTCCCCGCGGTCGTCGCTCCATCGTCGCCCCTGCCACCAGTTGGTCAGCCGCGCGGGAGGCTTCATCACAGACCGTTGAGCTGGCCGTTGTACTTGGAAATCACGACGGCGATGGTCCCCGCGATCAGGAGAGCACCGGTGACGGCGGCCACCCAGATGATGACGGTCGTGGTGGAGATGTCGCCACGGTCCGGGCGGCGGACGGCCTCCTGAAGGCCTTCCTGCACGCGGGTGGTCAGCCGCAGGACTGCGCCGTTGGCGCGCGCCCAGGAACGCGCTCCCCGGCGCCCACGCCCCGGTGCGCGGGGTGTGGTGCGCCGGCCGGTGCGCGGGTGCGTGGTCGCGTGGAGCACAGCACGGCGGGTACGGGCTGCGGTGTGCTTCATGTTCCTTTGCCTCTCTGGAGCGTTGAACGAGTCGGAGTGGGTCTTCAGACGGTCAGCATGCGAATCACGGCGGGGAAGGCCATCAGCAGCATCACCAAGACAGCCAAGAGGGCTCCTGGCGCGGTCATCTTTTCGCTGGCCGCGTTCGCCTCGGCGGCCTGGTCGGCCAGCAGTTCGGCATTGAGTGCCGCGGTGCGGGCCCGCAGCGCCTTGTAGACGGCGGCGCCGTCGGTAGCCGAGCCACGCATGATGTCGGCGACGTCGTCCAGGACGGGCAGGTCGTACTCGTGGGAGAGTTCCGTGAGCGCCTGGTACGGCGGGATTTTCTCCAGCCGGGCCCGGCGCAGCGCGCCCTGCAGGTACAGGAAGGGCCAGCCCTCGCCGACCTCGGCGGCCTTCTCCAACGCTTCGGCGGGGCCGGCGTCGGCGGCCCGCTTCAGCGCGACCAGGTCGAGGTAGGCGGACAGAGCGTGCGCGAACTCCTCCCGCGCCCGCTTGGCCTGGTCCCGCACGGCGAGATCCGGGGTGATGAACAGCAGGGCGGCGACGATGAGTCCGACGCCGGCGGGCACATAGAACGGCAGGCCCACGCCCGCGATGATCCACGGAATCGTCGCGATCACCGGGCAGAGCAGTCCCAGCGCGGCGAGCGCGGTCTTCTTGAGCATGAACTGGCCCGGTCCCTGCCCGAGCAGGGCCAGGTTCGTGGTGGGGACCCGCACGCCCGGCAGGAGCTCGAGGCGGGCCAGCAGCCACCGGCCCCAGACCTCCTCGCGGTCCAGTTCCGGTTCGGGCCTGGTCAGCGTGGCCGGGGCGCTGCGTTTGAGAGCCGGCCCCAACGCGGGCTGAGGCGGCAGGAGTTCCCGGATCAGCAGAGCGACGCCGGCGCCGACCGTACCGCCGGTCACAACGACAGGGAGCAGGTTCATGAGGCGGCTCCCTCCGGTTCCCGGGCTGCGATTGGCGGCTCCGGCTTTGGCGCGGGTGCGGGCAGCCGGACCGTGCTGGTCGGGTCGGTGATCAGGAATCGCGGGATGCGGCGGAAGCTTCCCAGCTGCCGCATCAGGGCGAGCACGCCGACGAACCCGGCCGTCAGGAAGGCGAGTACGAGCTGTCCGAGAAGGGTGGAGTACGGCTTCGTGTAGGACGGCACGAAGAACCCGGCCACCACGACGCCCACAGTGATGATGGTCATCCACCGCACGGTCGTGCGCGGCTTGGCCCGGTCCGCCTCGATGGCACGCTTCCTGGCGACCTCCTCGCGTACGGTGCCCGACAGATCCTCCAGCGCCTGAGCCAGGCCGGGCCCGCGGTCGTTGACGGACAAGATGAGCGCGGCGACCACCTTGTCGGCGGTGACGTCGTCGAGTTCCTCGGCGAACGTGCGCAGGGCTCCGTCCGGCCGCCACCCCAGGCGCAGCCGGTCGGACAGGTTGATGATCTGTGGGGCGAGTTCGTCTGGCGCGCCCTGACGGCTGGTGATCATCGCCTGTTCCAGGCCCATGCCCAGCCGCAACAGGCCGGCGAGCCGCTGCGTCCACTCGCTCAGCGCCTCCAGTTGGCCGATGCGGTCCTGCGCCATCTGCGCCGGAGCGATCAGCCAGGGCACGCCGATGACGGCCGCACCCAGGAGCGCCCCGCCGACAAAGTTCCCCGAGACCAGCCACACAGCGACGAAGACCACGACGGCCGCCACGGCGAGGGTCCGTCTCCGCAGCCGGGCGTCCTCGCTCTGGTTCTTCCCACTGCGCAGGGCGGCCTGCCAGCGCTGGCGCAGCGGGGCCCGGCGGGGCGCCGTGGTGCCCACGGCACCGGTCACGACACCGATCAGTCCGCCGGTCACGGCCATGCCGCACAGCAGTGCGAACAGCAGCGTCATCGGCTCACCCCCACCTTCAGCGCCAGCGGCGCCGACCAGGCCCCGTACGACTCCTGCAGCAGAGACGAGTCGAAACCGACACGGCGCAGGTCATCGATGCAGCCCGGGTCCATCCTCGGCACCGCCCGCAGCTCCCCCCACTCACGGCCGGGGGAGAAGACCTCATTGGTGGCAGGCCGGCCGTTCTCTCCGATCCCGGTCAGTTCCAGGACGTGGGAGACGTAGCGGTGGCGGCGGCCGCCGATCTGTGTCTCGTCCGTCATGTCGACGTACACGATGAAGTCCAGGCCGTTGGCGGTCTGCCGGTAGGCAAGCTGCTCGGAGAGGTTCTCCTGGGCGAGCGCGTACAGCTCGGCGATCCGGTCGAAGATGATGTCCGGGCGCCGCGCGTGGATGGTGCACAGGTTGCCGCCGGAGCCGTTCGTCAACGCCTGCATCATGGCGACGACTTCGGGGCCGCGGACCTCGCCCACTACGATCCGCTCCAGCGACATCCGCAGCGCGGGATGCATCAGGTCCAAAAGGGTGACCTCACCGGCGCTGCGGCCGGTGACGTCCTTCTCCCCGTTGGATTCGCGGCCCACCAGCGACACCACCTGCTTGTGGTAGCCGTTGGTGTGGGCGAACAGCTCGTCCTCGGTCTGGATGGTCGCGAACCGGCACTCGGGGTCGAACTCCTTGAGCATCGCCCGCATCAGCGTGGTCTTCCCGGCCTTCTGCTTCCCCGCGATCATGATGTTCTTCTCCGCGCGCACGGCGGCGCCGAGGAACTCGCGCAGGATCGGGTCGATGGTCCCGAGCCGGACCAGGTCGTCGAGATTCGCGTGGGAGACCCGGTGACGGCGGATGACCGCATAGGTCATGGGCCCGAGCCCGGTGATGGCCTGCAGACGGGAGCCGTCCTTCAGGGACAGGGCGAGGGTGGGATTCGCGGTGGAGATGGTGCGCTCGCTGTGCCCGGAGCCTCGGGCCAATTCCCGTAACAGGTCCAGCAGTTCCTCTTCGGAGTCCGCGATCGGTCCCACCCGGCGGCGTTCACCATCGCCATAGTCGAGCCACACCTCCCGAGGCCCCTGGATGATGATGTCCTCGACCCGGTCATCATCCAGGTACGGCTGCAACCTGCCGGCCCTGAACAGCAGGTCGTACACAGCGCGCCGCAGCGCCTCATCTTCCTGCGGCGTCATCGCCTGGGCGTCCGACCACAGCGCAACCGCCTCGGCGATCCAGTTCAGACAGCGCTGCTCCTCACTGGCCCGGTCCATATCCGGCTTGGTCTTCAGCAGCTCCTCGCGCTGCTTTGCGACCTGGGACGCAATCTCCCGGGCCACCCGGTAGTCGATAGTGATCTGAGGAGCCTCCGTGCCAAGCACCCCGGTACTCGAGGCAGCACCAGTTGGTACTGGGGTGCCGTGGATCTGGCGTACTCGCTCCTGGGGCAGGGGTGCCACCGTGGGGTCGGGGTGCAGGGGCCTAGCCTGCATGGGTTACTTCCCCGCCTGCAGCGCGCTGGCCGCGTGGTGCGAGGCGGGCCCGGCGCACGGCGGCCCGCTGTACAAGCAGCGTGCTGCTCGTGCGAGCGGCCTTCATCAGCGGCGACCGGGTGAAGTGGCGGGGCTGTTCGGCGCCGTCAGACAGCACGCGAGCATCCTTCGGCGCGTACGGCAGCGTGGCAATCACCGGTACCTGCAAAACGCGCTGCACCTCGCCTGCCGGGTACGGGCCCTCGTTCACCATCAATACGCTGACGTCACCCACGCGCTCTTCCAGAGCGCGCACCCGGCCCTCAGCTGCTTGCAGACAACGCAGGGTGTTGCGCACGACCACGAAGGTGGCGTCAGCCTGCTCGGCCAGGATCCCGGAAGGCCCGTATGCCCCTCGCCGACCGAGGTCGATGAGGACATCGTGGCCGCTCTCGGCCTCGATCCCGCGGAACATCTGCGCGAGGATCTTCCAGACCTGGCCGAGGCTTGCCGACTGCGCGGGGTCGGTGAGGCCGGGCAGCAGCAGCCGGTCACGCGGAGAGTCCTGTTTGCCGCCCTCGCCGCTCAGATCAATCAGCTGCCGCCAGAAAGCCTCGCTGAACTCGCCTTTGCGGGCGGCAACCGAGAGGTTGCGCAGCCCATACCGGTCGCCGAGCGTTCCCTGCAGCAGACCGTGCAGCGCGGCACCGCCGTCCGGGTCGCACTCGGCCAGAATCATGCGCCGACTCTCCTCCAGCGGCCATGACAGGAGCAGGGCCAGCGCGCTCGTGGTCACTCCGGGCGCGCCGCTGCAGCCGGCGAGCGCGATGACAGCCATCAGTTACCGCCCGGAGCCGCGAGGACCAGACGCAGGGTGCCGGCCGCCTCCCACGCGGCGGCGGTGGGACCGTCGGTGGCGGACGTCGCGACGTCGACGACCACGATGCCCGTACCGGGCGCGGCGCCGGAAGCCTTCACGACCCGGCCAGCGATGGTCTGCGGCGCAGCGTCGGACGTCTTGCCGCTGTCAGTCGTTCCCTGAGCCGGGACGTGCACCAGCTCTACCTTCTGGCCCGGTACCAGAGCGGTGGCCGGGATCTGCTTAGGCTCCAGGCCGATCGGCACCAACTGCTCGCCGCTCTTCACCACGTTGTCCTTCGTCACCTGCGAGGGAGCGAGCAGAGAGCCGGGCTTGAGTTCCACGGCGGCCCGCTTGCCCACCACCGACGTGAGGTCGTCGGCGAGAACTGCCTTGACGGTCGGGTCCAGGGCCACGGACGCCTTGCCCAGGTCGTCCTCGGTGAGGACCTGACCGACCTGGACGTCGCGGAGCACGGTCACCACGTCCGTGCGGTTGCCGACCTGGAGCAGCAGGACGGCCACTCCTGCGCCACCGGCGGCGATCAGCGCCAACGACAAGGCGATGACGCCCGGCCGTCGCCTGCGCGCCGACACCCGGGGTGGCGTCACAGGCCCGGCCACGCTCTCCCGTTGGCGGCCTCCGTTCGGGGATGCATCTAAGCGTTCTTGGGTCTTGCTCAACTTTCTGTCCTTCCGGCGGCGTTACCTGACGACCTGGACTTCGCCGATCGCCACCTGCATCTGGGACTGCTGCGTCTGGGTGAGCTGGCCGCTTTGCCCGCCTCCGCCGGCGGTGACCTCCCAGTTGATCGCCCACGTCGACGTCGCAGTCAGCCGGTATGTGCCTCCCGAGGCGACAGCTGACGTCTTGGCGTACACGTGGCCGCAGGTCGGGGACTCCGTCATGCCAGCAGAGGCTTGGTAGACCGTGCCCGGGCCCTGGCAGGTGACCGTGGCGCCGTCGCCCATCTGCCAGACGATCTGGGAGACCTTGGCCGTGGCCGTCACGGTGACCCCGCCGGCGGAGGCCGACGCGGACTGTGGTCCGTACGTTGTCGGGCTCTGGTTAACCCACATCCACATCGGCACGCCCACCGTGTACTTGCCAGCGAGCCGGGGACTGGCGATGTCCGGACCCAGCAGCCTCATCTTCTTGACGGCCTCTCGAGCCAGAACCTCCGGATCAACGGCCGGACCACCGTTGGGCGGTTGCGCGAACCACTGGCTGGTCTGGGCGGGGTTGTCGGGGCAGTACGCGTCGTACACGGCGCCGTCCGCTGGATCGTGCCCCTCCCACCGAGGATCGCCCGGCGGTGGTTGCGGATCGGCTTTCTGGAAATAGCAGTTGCGGCCGTTGACCCAGTCGCCGTAGCTGTCCAGGTGACAGGGCACCGAATTGTGGCCCACCCGGTCGTCGTAGCACTCGGGTTTGGTACCGCCTCCGCGTGAATCAGAGTCGCCGCTGCCACTGTGACCGGGGTTGGTTTCGGTGTCGTCAGCCACGACTCGGCATACGCCCCGTGTATCGCACACCACCTTGCCGTCACCGGCAAAAGCCGCGCCTTGCCCTAACGCGAGAGCGATGAGCGTCGCTACCGCGGCAGTCAGCCCGCTGCGCCGTGTCAGCACTTGCTCTCCTTGTCCGCTCTCTCGTCGGTCACCTGCCACTGCTCTGTCTGCTGTTGCAAGTTGGCAGTGATGGGGTAGCGCTTGACCTGGTTCGGCGCTGCGGCGCTCTTGCCGGTTTTTTTGTAGAAGGGCTCCCACGTGTTCAGGTCGAAGCACAGGCGCAGCGTTGCCTGTTTGGGGGACTTGTCGAGGTGCAGTACAACGTCGATCCCACGTGCCGTGATCTTCGGTTCGCCTCTGAAGACGATGCCGTTCTGCATGTTCACGAAGACCGCGTCCTTCACGTCCCGCAGCTCCTTGCCGGTGGCGTACTTCGCAACCTGTGTTCCTGCGAGAGAGGCTTTGGCATACGCCTTGATCTGCTCGGAATTCAGGTTCTGGTAGGCGGCGACGACAGCCATGCGGGCCTGTGCCTCGTCACTTGACTCCGTCGTGGTGGGTTTGGCGCTGCTGCGGGTAGGCGACGGGGCGGCTTTGAGTCCATCGTCTGACGAACAGCCGCCCGCCATAGTGATCGCAGCAAGAGCAACCAGAGCCGATGCTGTGCGCCGATTCCGGCTGCGAAGAGTGGTGAGCATGGGCCAGTGGTGTTCTTGTGTCACTTTGACTCCCCGTACGAAGTCGCTGCTGATGACCGCAGTCCTGGTCTAGGGCGCTGTGGTCTGTGCGCAGCATGGCCGAGCTGCGGTGATGCGTTTCCGTAGCCGCAAGGTTACGCATACGGCGATCAACTTCCCAGTTCTATATGTGAGTTCACTCGAACAACTCAGTGTGTATCCGGTCACTTTCGGAACCAGATGTCGATTTGTAGTTCTGTGTCTTCGCTCGTCGCGTCCGCACACCCGGCCTCCGTTCCTGGCTGTGGCTCGATCTTCCGGGCGGCGCCGATACCGGTCCTAGCCGAACTACTCAGCGCGTCCTGTCCTTGGTGAAGAGCACTTCTGCCTGCAGACCGAAGGCCACCTCAGCTCCCATGTCCTCGCGCCGCTACAGCTCGGTCCAAGGCCTCGAATCGCCGCCGGTCAGAGGCACCCAGACATCACTGGCGGGCCCCCGGTCTTCGAGATCGTCCAGGACTGCCGCGCCCATCGGCACCTGCCGGGCCAGCGTGCCCACGAGCGGGTGCTCCGCCACCATGGCCTGCAGGTCACTGATTCGGTTGCCCAGGACGTATCGGGAGCCCCCGGTCAACACGAACAACACCCGGGGAAACACGGGATACCAGCGCAGCCACACCGCCCCGCCAGTGGCGGGCTGCCGCGAGCGTGGCCGGCCGACGAGCTGAGGCTCGTACAACCACAGCCGTGCGTACTCGATCAGCTTGGAGGCAAGCCGCTCGCCGCCCATGGTCGCCCGGTCGACCTCGACGAACGCCCGCAGCTTGGTGCGCTCCTCGTCACCGATGAGGGTGTAGTGCATCACCGCGTCCGTAATGATCCGCTCGCCGTCACTGAGCGGGTGGGAGACCTCCGGTGTCCAGTCCAGGTGACCGTGCTCGTCGCCGCGCCGCCGGGCGTCGGTGACGAACGCGAGATGGGTGCGGACCACGGTCAGGGTGTGCGGCGTCTTCAGCGAGGCGGCCGTGGCCGAGCTGATCGGGTACGCGGGACGTCCGCGCATGGTGGGGAAGTCCCGGATCAGCCGGGCGCCATCGCTCGTCAGGTACCAGGCGCGGGACCGGTTGGACTGCGGCAGCACGGTGTAGTCCACCAGGCCGTCGCGGCGCAGCTTGTTGAGTGGCGCGGAGACGGTCTGCCGCGCTGCGCCGGGTCGCAGCAGTTCCTGGAGCTGATGCGTGGTCGCCATCCGGTGCTGCCCGAGCACGGCCAGGAGCTGATGCGGCAGCGGCTCGACCGGGCTGGGAGTACGGCCGGACGGCATGGTCTCGAAGGAGGTGGTCACTTGTATCCCTTCTTCTGCAGATGGCCGGCGGAGGAGGAGTGGTGGGCGAGGAAGTCACTGACGCGGATGATCTGGCTTTCGGCCTGGTCGGTGAGCTGGCCCAGCGGGGCGGCGCCTGCCGTGGCCCGAGCGACACGCTCCAGTGCCCCGGCCTGGCCCGGGCGGGCGTAGTCCGCGAACACTTCATCCAGGTGAGGGCCGGTGATCCGGACAGGACCGACACGGCGGCCCTTGACGGTCAGCGACATGTAGTGATCGAACCGGTCCAGCGAGGCCACGACGTCCGGGCCAGGACGATCACCCCACTCCGCTGTGATCGGGGCGATGGCGGACTGCGACCCCGTGGTCGACGCCAGGGTGGATGCGTTCTGCACCAGCGACAGCCGCACCGGGGTGGGAAGGCGAGCCAGTAGCTGGGTCATGCCGTGGACGTGGACCTTGTACTTACGGAAGTCCTCGAACATCGCGGCGATGGTCTCCGGTGCCGCGCCCGTGAGGGTGATCAGCTCGTCGAAGTACGGGCGGAACGGAACCCGCCGCTCTTCCGCGGTGTCCCTCCTCGAGCGCACGGCCCGCAGCAGGTCCCGGGCCAGCAGCGCGGTGATCAGCCGGTCGGTGGGTCCGTTCCCGCCCGGGCACACCCACACGATCATCCGCGAGTCCATCGCGGCCCGGATGTTGTAGACACCGGCTGGCTGCCCGAGGAACGCCCGGGTGACTGGGTTGGCAGCGAGGCGGGCGATCGGGTTGAGGACGACGGCGAACGCGTCGGTGGGCAGCGTCGGGAACACCGTTTGCCACCACGATCGTGTCTCCTCGTCCAGGCGTGTCTCGACCGCGGTGAGCGCCGTCATACGGAAGACCGGGTTGGTCAGCAGAGACCGCACATGAAAGACCGTGGCCTGGTCTTCTGGCCGGCCGGCCTGGCAGGCAGCCTCGTTGACGGCCACCAGCACCGCCAGGGCGGCGGTGAAGATGGTCAGCGCGCGGGGAGCGGTGGCGTCGTCCCAGCCGAGCACGGACGCGTAGGCGTCGGCAGTCGCCTCGACGACCTCGTGCGCGACCTGGCCCTGGTGCATGCCGATCGGGTTCCAGCAACTAAGCTGCGGCGCAGGCCCACTGGCGTTGAGGTCAATCAGCGCGATCCGCGTCATCAGGTGGTCGTGGGCGAGGAACGGCAGGGCGCGCGGCCACGAGTCGCGGTGCGGGTCGACGAACATCAGCCCGCCGCCGGCGTGGGCCCAGCCGATCGCCTGGGCGAGGGCGCGTTCCGTCTTGCCGCCGCCCGCCTTGCCCACCCCGACCTCGAACAGCGTTTCCTTGGCGTAGGTGGCGACCAGGCGCCGGCGGCCGTCCGGGCTGCGGTAGATCCCCTGCAGCAGCAGCTCGGGATCCCCAGACTTGAACGTCGGGAGGTCTCCAGCGAGCAGAGGCAGGAGGCAGTGCGCCGTGGGCGGCTTCAGCAGGCCGGCCAGCTCTTCCAGCCGGACCCAGTTCGGTCGGGGTGGCTGGCAGTGTCCAAGTGTCCAACGGCGCTCGAAGCCGCGTCGGCTGGGCCACCGGTCCGCGCCGAACCGCCAGGGGCCCACCTTCCAGCCCCGCATCGCCCAGCGCGATCCGCCACCGAAGACATCCAGCGCGGCCTGGAGCTGAGCGAGCCGGGCCTGGGCGCGGCCCTCGGTGTTTGACGCGCACATCACCAGCAACTGCACCCGCACCAGGTGATCGTCCTCAGCGAGCTTGCCCAACGCCTCCTGCGGGTCCACCCGGCGCGGCACGGGCGGCATGACCAGCCGGCGCCCACCTCCGCCCTGCTTGCCGGCTACCAGTTGCTGCAGCTGCCCGATCAGCGAGTCCTCGATGCCAGTGGCGTCCTGCCGCACCCACCGGGCGGACCGCTGGGCCTCCCGCCGCTCCGCGCGACGCGCGTTGCCCATCAGCTGCAGACGGCGCGCCCGCAGTGTCCACTTGGGGGCACGCTGGATGTCGAGCCGCATCTCGGCGAGGTCCCCCAGCTCGGCACGGAGGTCCGAGACGGCGTCGATCAGCGGCTGCAACGGGTCCGGGCTCAGCGGGACCTCACGCAGAGGCGCGGTCGGCTTGCCGCGCAGGATGAACTCCGCCCGCACTACATGGTCACGGGGCTTGTCGACGAGGGGACGGGCCCGGTTCACAGTGACAGCCGGACCGAATGGCGTGATCGACAGCAGGCGTTCGCCGCCGGCCGGGCCTTCGACGCGATAGCGCAGCGGGCTGGAGCCGTCGGCACGCAGCCTGATCTGCACCGCCTTCGACCGACGCGGCGCCCACCACGGCATGCTCGTCGACGCCCGGGCGAGCTGCACACCCCGGCGGAAAATCTCCTCCAGACCAGGGTCGAAGTGCCGCGACGGTACGAGCTCCAACGCCATCCGCTCGGCCGAGGCTTTTCGCGCCAGATGGCGCACCACAGCCTCGCCCATGGCCCAGACCGAGATGGCGGCCAAGGCCACCACCCACCAGTAAGCGATCACCCAGCCGACGGTGTGAACGATGCCCAAGACGAGGCCGAGCACCTGGCCGGAAGCCGATACGGAAGCCTGGCCCGTCAGGTACGAGCCTGCGGAGTCCATGTGGACGTCCCCTTCTGTGTGGTAGCGCGGGTGAAGTGCCAGTCGGTGATGCGGCCGTCGGTGAAGGTGCCGCCGCGGTCGGTGCCGACCCACACCAGGTGCACAACTGCCTTGTCCGGGCTGCCGTCGCGGCGGGCGATCGCGGCCTGGATCCGGAAACGGGTGGTGGCGAACGCTGGCGCGAGGCCATGCCGGGAAGCAGGGAAGACGACGGGCCACCTCGCGCGGGCTATTCCGGTAGCGTCGGCGCGCAGGAGTCCGCGTCCCGCTGCCAGCAATGCGCGTGCGTCGCGGGAGGGAAGGTCTGGGGGCCAGGCGGCCTCCAACGCTTTTTGGATGGCCGCATCGCCGGCCGTGCCTTCGCCGTGCGGCGGCAGTGCTGACTGACTGGCCGCCGGTGTCGACGCAGCGGACCTCGAGGCAGGCGTGCTGGCGGTCGGCTCGTCAGTGGTAGGCGTAGAGGCCTGAGGCGACGGATCCGTGGTTGCGTGAGCAGCCGAGGACTCCGTCGGGACCGGCGGCTCCTGAGCGTGCGGCATGCCGAGGAGGGCGACGCCGGCTAGAGCGAACGCGACGGTGCTCATCACCAGCAGACGCGGTGAGCGCGGGAGAGTGGTCACAGCAGCCGCGCTCCCCCCGCATAGCCCGACATGGCGTTGACCGGATCCAGCCGGACGGCCGTGCCTGGGCGGGCGGCGTCGATCATCTGACCGCTGCCCGCATAGACACCTACGTGATAGATCGTGGAATCACGTCCGGGAGCGTAGGCGTAGAAGACGAGGTCGCCGGGTTTGAGGGCGCCGGTGCCGAGGCTGAAGGGGATGCGCTGGCCGACGCCGGCTTGCGCGGCCGCCGTGCGCGGCAGGCTGACGCCTGCCTTTGCGTACACGTAGGTGGTCAGCCCCGAGCAGTCGTATCCCTTGATCGTCGCGCCGCTTTTGCCGCTGGGGGAGCAGCAGATGCCGTACGACGGGCCCTGGGCGTTGCCACCGCCCCACGAGTAGGGCACGCCACGCTGGGAGAGCGCCGCCGCGATGACGGTACGAACCTTGCCCGAGACCTTCTTCAGGTCCGGGTCCTTGGCGGCCGCCGTGTACTGGTCTATCCAGCCCAACACGTTGGCGACGTACTCGTTCGAGTGGTTGTACTGCAGGATCGCGGCCTTGAGCTGGGCGCGCTTGGTCAGATCGCGTCCGTTGCCGCATAGGTAGATCGCGGCGCCGAGCGCGGCGTCGTCGGCGTTGTGTGGGTCGGCGACCTTGTCGCCGTTGCCGTCCTCGCCGATCGATTCCCACGTGGAGGGCAGGAACTGAAAGGGGCCGACCGCACGCTCACCACGAGAGGTGCCGTCCCACTTGCCGCCGTCGGTGTCGGGGACGACGGTGGTATTACCACCCTGACCGGAGCCGTTGAGGAGCACCCCGTAGATCTTCGGGCGGATGTCGCCGTTGACGGTGATGTTCCGGCCGATCGCGTGGTTGGACTCGACCTTCGCGATTCCGGCGAGGATCGGCCAGCGCATTCCCTCGCACTTCGGCACATACTTCCCGACCTGCTGCACGGCCTTCTTGTAGGCGGCCAGCATGCGCGGCGGGATGTCTGCAGCACTGCTGCCCTCGGCGATCCCGCCGTCGTCCAGGACACCCGTCTTCAGCGCGACGTACGCGCTGATCGCGTTCCCAACCGGCGCGGCACAGCACACGGCGGCGAACATCAGCAGCGCCACCATGCATCCCCACCGCCGGATGTGGCGTCCCGGCGGCTTCACTCGTCCTCACCGTCTTCGACCCGCCACTGGGCCCGCATGTCACGCAGCGCTTCGGCCTGCCGCATCGACTCCTGTACCCGGGCATGGTTGCTGGTGCCTGTGGAACCGTCCGCGTGACCGCCGCGGGCACTGCGGCCACCGGAGAGCCGCGCGCTGAGGTGTTCAGGAAGCAAGGACCATCGCGCCACCTGCTCCTCGGTGAATCCTGCTGCCGGCGGGCCGCCAGGCGTCGATGCTGCTGCCGCGGATGGCGTTGCGTCTTGGTGCGGCGGTTCGTTGGATGGCTGCGGCTGTAGTGGGGAGCCCGGGCGGATGACTGCGGCCGGGGACACGGTCGTGGACAGGCGGCGGCTGGCGAAGGGGCCTGGCCCCCCGCGGTCGTCGGCGCGTGCCTCACTGATGACGCGGGCAATGTGCCGCCCTGTATCCGACCAGGCCCGGCCGTCCTCGCGGACGGTATTGCCCCATACCTGCACCTGCTGGCGGACATCTTGGGAGTAGCGCGAACTCCCCGACCGCGCGCGGCGCACATTGGCCGGCAGACCGACGGTCGCCCCGTACGCGGCCCGGCCGCCGCGGTGCAAGATGCGGTACCCGCGGAAGCGGACCAGCCGGTTGTGGGCCCGTGTGGACAGCAGCGTGCGGTCGGTGTTCTGGTCATGCAGCACCTGGCCGGTGTTGCGGTCGACGATGTGCCCCTCCGCGTTGCGGTACCGGTCGGGCGGCCCTGAGGGCTGGCCCGGCCCTGTGCCACCTGAACCGCCGTCCCCGCGACCCGACGGCCCACCCGAGCCTGGGTCTCCGTCCGCAATGGGCTTGCGCCACTTGGCCAGCTGTTCCACATCCGGCCGCCGTCCGATCAGCAGCCCGAGTGCGCCCTTGACGCCGAGCCGTGCGCCCAGCCCGCCCACTGCCGCAGCCGCGGTCAACGGGGCCAGACCACGCCCGGCTTCGGCGGTGGCCTCCGCGAGGATCCCACCGGTGTTCACCGGCATGCCCGCGCCGTCGAACAGGGAGGTGAGCGCGCCCATCAACCGTTGACGGGTGCCGAGCCTGCCCAACCTGCCACCACCCCCGCCGGGGAAGACCCGCAAACTGCCGCCATATCCGCCCAGCGCCGCAGGGGAGTTCATGGCGAGCGCGGCGCCGAACTCGGAGGTGTCGCCAGGCATGTGAGTGCCGCCGACCTTCACGTGCCGCATCCGCATCGCCATGCGCCGACCAACGGAGGCGATGCCGGTCAGCAGTCTGCGGTGCCCGGCCGCGCCGGCGATGGCGAGAACGTCGATGAGCAGGATCCGCTCCACCATCAAGTCGGGACCATTGGTGATGGTCGCATCGACAGCGATACCGAAGAACGGGATGAACGCGCAGACCCCGACGACGGCCAGCACCGCGATGCCCCACAGGGACAGCCACTTCCACACGCTCTGGCGTGCGGGGCCGGGCAGCATGCCGGCGACGAAGGTGACGCCGCCCGCAGCTGCGGCCGCCACACAGACGCCCTGGGTGCCCAGCAGCACGATGGCGCTGGAGAGCAGCATGCCGCAGACGAACAGCGCCGCGATGAGCAGCAGCGCGGCGCCGCCGACCCGCCACCAGGTGGGCTTCTCCGCGTACGCGGCACAGGCCTTTCCGACCGGGCCGGCTCTCTTCATGTCGTCGAGGAAGGCCGCGAACTCCCGGTCCTCGTCGGTGACGATCGCGTTCGACGCGTCCAGCAGATCCCCGCCCGGGGTCAGGGACGGCAGTGTGGTCTTGCGGGGAATGCCCTGGCCGGCTTCACAGAACTCCTTGGCCGCCCCCTTGATCAGGCTGCAGGCATCCTCGGCCTTCTTCCGCTTCTCGCAAGAAGCCTGCATGGGCGGCGCCAGCGAGTCGCAGTTGTCCTTCGCGGCGTCACGGTCCGTGCGGTACCAGCCGCTGATCCACTTGAGGTGGACGGCGTAGGCCCTGCGGTCGGACTCCTTGGCCGGATCGAGGATGCGCCCGTACTCCAGAAGCATGTACGGCTTGACGATCAGCGCGTTGGTGATCGAATCCTGCAGCGGGCGGGCCACGTCTGTGGCGGAGACCGGTCTTTCGTCCTCCCGCTCCTCGCACTTGATTTCAGGGTTGCCGGCCATGCCCGCGCACGGGTCATAGCTGGCAATCTTGCCGCCCCAGTCGTAGGAGTCGACGCTCCGTTGTGCGACCTCGGCAGCCACCTGCTGGGACTGCCCCAGCGGCCCGTCCTGGGAGAGCAGGGTGTCGGGACGGATAAGAGCCGAGGCAGCGAGCGCCCCAATGAGGAGAGTGAGGAAGATTTCGCCCAGACCACGGCCGACCCGGCCACGCACGATCATGAACCCCGCGAACACAAACGCCCAGGCCAGCAGCAACCCCTTCAGCCCGAGCGCGTCGGCGACCACCGTGTCGTAGGTGTCGGCAACCTTCTGTGCAGGGCGGGTGAGGAGCTGCAGCAGCGGGAACCGGAAGGCCACCTCGATCGCCCACCCAGCCAGCCCCACCAACAGCCGGATCAGCGTGAACAGCCCGGACAGGGCGAAGGACAGGGCCTGGCTCTTGAAGGCGACGATGCTGCCGCCTTCGGCGTTCAGGTCGTACCCGTCAATCGGCACGCCCTCGGACGAGTAGATGTTCAGGGGGGCGAGCAGGTCCCCGGTCTCACTGTTGCTGCTGGCCGCATAGACGACCTGGGTGTTCACCATGAGGAACACGCCGGCGAGCAGCACGACGAAGCCGGTGGAACGCAGGCTCACGCAGTCTGGACGGAACACGTCACCGCCGCCTTAGACCAGCGGCGCTGCGCAGCCGCCACACAACGAGAGCACCCCCACCTGCACTGGCGGTCCCCAGCCTCCGCGCCCCGCCGGCCACGTCCTGATGACCGCCGGAGGCGGTGGTCGCGGCGCCGCGCTCGCAGTAATGCTTGGCCGGGCCCACGTTCAGGGCGCATGAATCCCGGTGCGCGGCGTCGGCGGCGAAGGCCTGCCCGGTGTGCGGCCACCACGCCTCCAGCCCGGTCACCCCGAGGGTGAAAACGACCGCGGCAGCCACGATGGCGATCACGGTGAGGACGCTTACGGCGGCAGCAACGCGCCGCGAGCGGTCCCAGGAAGAAGTGGTCATCAGACGGTCTCCTCCGGACGACTCTCCAGGGCGTCACCGGCGGGCGGCTCCGGCACGGAGGGGGAGACAGCGCTCGTGCGGCGTCCTGGCGTGGTGGTGATAGAGGTGGTGATGCGCGGAATGCGGGGGATGGAGACCTTGATGCGGCCGGTGTTCTGCCGTGGGCAGGTCAGCAGGAACTCGCCCTCCCGGCCCTTCTGGCCGACGGGGGACAGGCCGGTGGTCACCAGCCGCAGCAGCTCGCCATCGTTCGGGTCGAGTCCGACGAACTCCAGGCCGTGACGCGCGCGTTCACGGTCGGCGGTGCGGGCGAGCGCCCGGTAGGCCATCAGGCCGCGGTCTGGGCCGAGTTCCTCGGCGTCGTGCGAGCCTGCCAGGAGCCCGGCGCCGTGCTTGCGGCCGTCGTGGAGGATCTCGTGGACCAAGGCCGTGCCCTCGGCGGACGAGGTGAGCCAGTACAGCTCGTCCAGCACCACGGCTGTGAACCGCTCGGGATCCTCGAATGCGGTCTGCCGGGCGATCGCGGCGATCAGGTAGAGCACCGCGCGGCCGATGAGCGCTTCCAGGGGCTGCTGGTGCAGGACCTCGGGCTTGTCGAACGCGGCCTTCGGCGGCAGCTTCAGACCGGTCGTCGTGATCACGATCATGTCGGAGGCGCTGGACGCGTCCAGCCGCACCGGCGGCAGCGTCGGGTCGAAGACCATCCGCGCCAGGGAGTTGGTGGCGACGACCCGGATGAGGCCGGCGAGGGTGGCGGCCACGTCCTGCCGCTTGCCCGCCTCGTTCGTGGCCATCTCCTCGAGGACCTCAAGAACGCGGTGCATGGACGGGGCGGCGCTGAGGGCGGCCTGCTCGACGGCGTGGTGGAGGACCTCGCCGTTGGTGCTCATCGGACCGATACCGAGCTGCAGGGTGAGATAGGACAAGGCGTAATGGCGGCCCTCGGGGCCGTCGAACATCCGCAGCGGGTCGATGGACACCTTGGCCTGCGCGGCGTCGATGATCTGGACACGTCCCTTGGCGGCGGTGCGTGCGAACGTCGCCCATTCGCGTACGGGAGTGCGGTCGATGCAGATCGCGCAGCCGCCGCGCGCCCACACCGCCTCCGCGATCAGCTTCTGCAGGACGCTCTTGCCCGCGCCGAGGTCCCCGACGACGCCCATGGAGGCGGACGCATCGACCTTGGGCGCATCCGCCACATTGATCATGACGGGGCGGGTGGTACCGCAGTCCAGGTCGATGCCGAGGAACATTCCGCTCGGGTCGCCGACCTCCGAGACGGTGAAGGCTCCACCCAGCGCCCAGTCCTCACTGATCTGATGCTGGGTGAACTCCCGTACCACGCCGGGCCGTACCACCCCGGGCAGGCCCATAGAGAACAAGGCCTCCTGCAGGCCGGCCGGCCGCACGGCACGGTAGTCGGCGCCACCGAGCAGGGCCGCCAACGCGCGGGCCCGGGCATCGCAGACGGCGGCGGTCGGCCCCCACACCGTCAGCACGGTCACCGACTGCACCTCGACCTCGACGCTGGTACGCGACAGACGAGCGTCCAGCTCGCCCAGATCGCGGGCCGCCTCGTTCAGGGACGCGGGCATGCCGGTGGGGCGGGCGTCGTACTGATCTGCCTGGTCGATGAGTTCGTTCTTCTTGCGCCGCACCTGAGCCCGCGCCTTCTCCGCGGGCACGAGGGTGAGGTCGACCGTGTAGTCGACGGGGAAATCGAGCATCTCCAGCTGGGCGAACAGATCTGCGGCATCCTGGCTGACGGCGGGCGGGCACTCGGCCAGCGCCAACTGCGCCTGATAGCCCACTCCTGTCTCGGATTCGACCTGCAGCCAGCGCCGCCCGAGCGGCGAGCTGCTGTTCAGCCGCCACCAGGCCCTGCGGCCCGACCGGGTAATCCGGCCCGCGCCCTTAAGCTCGCCCGCGTCATCTAGGTCTGGCTCCATGCCGCCTTCCTGCAGGCGGACCTGGCCGAGATCGGCGTAGCTGGGAGAGCGCAGCACACCGTCACGGAGCTGCCCGCCGTACAGCTCACTGGTCTCGGCCTCCGCCAGCAGCGGCTCGGCAAGGCCGCGGTGCAGGGCGTGCTGGACCATCCATACGATCTCCGCCGCACGGGCCGGGCGGAAGGCAATGCCACCGGCGAGCGCGGCCTCCACCCGCGAGGCCTGCTCCCGGTAGGCGCTCACCTCGCGCCGGCTCACCGGTGTCGGCCGCATGCCCAGCATCGGCGCGACCTCGGCCCACGCCGCACCGAACGACGCCGACACCTGAAGGCTCGCGCTCTCGGCCTGCAGAGGCACGGCCAGCCACAGGGTGCGGCGATGCATCTCCTGGCCGTCCAGCAGATCCAGGGTGGCCTCGACGTTCTCCACCCACGGGTGCCGGCCCGCACCAGGTGCCTGCTCGGCCGGCTCGATACCCTCGATCATCCTGAGGGCGACCTCGCCCGGGTCGACCTGGGCGCACAAGCCGTACAGCCGCGGGGCCCCGGACAACGAGCGCACCAAGTGCGTGATCCTTGCCAGTTGCTCGCCGCGGACGGCGGCGGGCACGTAGGTGCCCTGGACAGTCTCTTCACGGCGTCCCTGCACGTCTGGGCCGGGATGAAGACGGTAGACGGCCCACACACTGCCCTGCGTCGACCACACCAGGTGCCCGGCGATGTGACGGATCGGAACCCTCACCACGCACCCCCTTGCTGGGCCAGCGCGAGGAGCTGCTGCACACCCGACGCTGGCCTTGCTGCCACCGCGGGAGCAGCCGGCCGTGTGCGGCGCAGTGCAGACGAGCGGAGCGGGGCCGGGCTCGGGTGCGGTGCCCGGGCAGGACACCACTGAACCGCAGAGGACGGTGCGGCCTGCGCAGCGGGGGCGGGCGAGGGCGTGGCCTCGATGGTGAAACCGCCGAGCAGCGGGTGGGGAGCGCGGTCGCGGGCGGCCCGCCCGCCGATCCGCCCTCCATGGGGCTGCCAGCCGAGCAGCATCCACCCCAAAGCGACTTGTATCGGGGCACGGCCCCGGATCTTCGGACGGCGCACCATCCAGATGACCAGGACCCACCCGACGATGGGGACCGGCCCCATCCACGACCACCAGCCGATGGTCTTGACCAGGAGGAAGCCGCCGCCGACGGCGACCGCGATCTGCGCGGGCGTGTACGGGCCGAGCGGGATCCTCCAGTCGGCGACCTTGCCCAGCACCCAGGGATGGCGGCGGGCGGCGGTGTAGAAGCGGCCCACCCGGGCGGTGGCCGCGCTCACAACCCGCCCCTGACGTCCCGCGAGTGGTCAGGGGAGGCGGGGAGCCCGGAGCGGACGATGCCAGGCAGGGTGGGGGCACCATGGGACGGGTTCTTTACCTCGTCCTCGAACTTGTCGGCGAGGTCGTTGCGCGCATGGTACAGGCCCAGCGCGATCACCATCAGCAGCAGGGCGCCGATCCCCGCCTTCAAAGAGAATTTCTGGAGCATGATGATGACGACAAGGCAGACCAGACCGGCCTCCAGACCCTTGGTCGCCCAGTCCTTGAACATGTCGATCCAGCTGTTGCCGAGGTCGTCCAGCTGACCGGCGAGCACGAGGTGGTGCAGGGCATTCATCGGGCACCCCCGTCCCGGGCGGACCCTGACAGCAGTGCCGCGACTTCCCATCGGCCCGAGCGGGCCTTGAGCGTGAGCTCGTACGCCAGCGGCCACCGGCCGGTGGCGTCCCGGGCTTCCGCACGGGCGAGGACCCGCACCTGCGTGCCATCAGCCGGTACCTGCTCGGCGGCCGCGGCCTCCTCGATGGCCACCACCTGCTTGATGGTGACCGCCGTGTACGGGGCAGGGGAGACCGCGGTGAGCTTCACACCGGGCGCGAGGTAGCGGTCGACCTCGCCAGCCCTCGTCAGGTAGGCGGCGAGAAACTGCCCTACGGCGGATGACAGATCCCCCTCCGGGACACTCACGGCGTACGACGACTTCGGCACCTCGGCCCGGGCCGGACCGGCCACCACGCTGGGCGCACCAGTCACCGTGAACGAGGAGCCCACGCGGTCGGCGGCCACCGGCACCGTGTAGTACCGCACCGCTCCGTTGGCGTACTGCGCAGCCACCGTCACCGCCCACGCACCGCCGACCCGCTGCACACTGTGCACCGTCGTCACAGACTGAGGCGCCGATTGCGCATCGGTGGCCGCCTCGGGCAGCTCGACGTCCGGCGCCATCGACTGCACAAGCCGCGCTTGCACACTCGCCTCGTCGTTCGCGCTGCTGCGCAACCAGGCGCTGACGAAGAGCTGCGCATAGCCGCCAGGGTCGGCGACGGCCGCCGCGGTTCCCACGGCGGTGGGCTTGGCCGAGGGGGCCGCTGCAACGGTGGTCGGGGTGGAGGCGGCGGCGACGCACAGGGCGATGGGGCCGGCCGCGATGACAGTCCACACTGCCAGGCGTGAGAGGCGTACGCGGCGGCGCATTACTTCCAACCGGGCGCCGGCCGCCATCGGAGCGGCGGCCTCACGCTGTGAGGCCTGCTTGCCAGGAGACATGGTCAAACTCCCAGGTCAGAACGAACGTTGCTGACCTTGAGGAAACCCGGCGACTCCGACCCGACCACCGACCACGAACCCCCGACCATGGTCACGATGAAGACACAGAGTCCATGGTCGGGGTCTTGGTCAGCCCGACCATAGGGCAGCCATGAGCAGGGCGACGAGCTATCGCGTCCGGTACACGCTCCCCGGGCCCTGGCCGCTGCTGCGCGAACTTGAGCCGCTCAGCCACAGGGCTTGGACACCGATGTTGCACAGAGGGAAGCCGACCGGGCCGGGACAGATGCTCGCACGCAAGAGAAGATCACCCTCGGGCGGGCTGCGCAGCCGCCCCGGCACGCGACCCGGTTGCGCAGCCCGGTCGCGTAACGCCCGTCTAGGGCTGCGCAGTCAGCTGCGCAACCGCTGAGCATCCGGGCTTAAGGCTCATGGTCGGCCCGACCATGAGCCCGACCACAGCAGCTAGACGGCTCCGTTGCCGGAGCGTGACCGATGGTCGGGGCTCGTGGCCGTCAGCCTGGTAATGGGGGGTGAGTGGGCGACAGGGAACGCACGCACGCCCGCGCGCCCAAGGCCGCTGGCCGCTCCACCCCGGCGCTTCTGGGTAGGCGTTCGCCGGGGCGTGATGGCCAGCGATCACTTCGCCTCGATCGCAACAGCCTTTTCCACGACAGCTGGCTCTCCTTCAAAGTGAAGGGGATCTTCGGGTACGTCCGCACGCACCGAGACGGCTGGCAGGTCACCGTCACCGAACTGGCGCGCCGGGGCCACCCGCAGGCGTGGGAACCACCACTCGGTGACGCGAATCTTGACCTTGGGGTCTGAACTACCCCCGCAGGCACGGGACGACGGGTGGGGGAGGTGAGCTACCCCCGCACGCGCGGGGACGACCCCTGCAAGGTGATCCGGCTGGGCACCCGTAACTTCCGCGTCGTGACCGCCGACCTTCGCCGCGTCCTCCATGCCGGCGAGCCCGCCGACAGCAGCACGCCCGCCACCTGACCCGCACACGGAGGGCCATAGGGTCTGCCTCGGACGGCATCAGCGGCCAACGCTCTCGGATGTCGCCGCCCTGGACATGAGTTCACGCACGACGTCCTGCGGCTCTCGCCCGTTGTGGACCATGTCGACCACCGCGTGCGTGATGGGCATCTCCACGCCGTGCCGTTCCGCTAGCTCCTGCACGGCGCGGCAGGAGGCTACGCCCTCCGCCGTCTGCGTTGTGGCGGCCTGGGCCTCCTCCACCGTCAGGCCGCGACCGAGGCGGGCACCGAAGCTGTGGTTCCGGGACAGCTTGGAGGAGCAGGTGGCCACCAGGTCGCCCATGCCTGCCAGACCGCCGAGGGTCATCGGGTCCGCGCCCATAGCCACTCCGAGGCGAGTCGCCTCCGCGAGACCCCGAGTCATCAGGGACGCTTTGGTGTTGTCGCCCAAGCCCATGCCGTCCGTGACGCCGACGGCCAGAGCAATGACGTTCTTGACGACGCCGCCCAGCTCGCAGCCGACCACATCGGTGTTTGTGTACGGCCGGAAGTAGGAGGTGTGACAGGCCGTCTGCACGACAGCCGCGGTGCTCTCGTCGGCGCACGCAACGACGCTCGCCGCAGGCATCCGATCCACGACTTCGGCCGAGAGGTTGGGTCCGGAGACGACGGCAATCCGGTCCGGCCGCGCCCCGGTCGTCTCCGCAATCACCTCGCTCATCAGTAGGCCTGTGCCAAGCTCAGCACCCTTCATCAGGGACAGAAGCACTGTGCGCGGCTCCCACAGGGGCCGCCATTGCTCCAGCAGCGGCCGGACCTTCTGTGCGGATACGGCGAAGACGGCGATATCCGCCCCGCGGGCGGCCTCCGCGGGGTTGGTCGTCGCGCGCACCTGGGCGGGGAACTTCACCTGGGGAAGATAGTCAGGGTTACTGCCGGTGCTGTTGATGGCATCCACCAACTCCGCCCGCCGGCCCCACAGGGTGACCTCACACCCGGCGTCGGCCAGGACGAGAGAGAACGCCGTTCCCCAGGAACCGGCTCCGTAGACGGCAACACGACAAGTCATGCGATGGCTCCTTCAGACCTCGGGGCGCCTCAATGTAACGATGACGGCCACCCGATTCCGGAGTTCCGGCCCGCGCGTCCGTGCCTCTGTCAACATGCTGTCCACCTGTGCATGGCCGAGTTGCTCCCGCAGCCCCGCCTCGTGTTCCACCCACGACCTGTAGACGCGCTGCCACACCACGGGTTCGTGGGGCCGCTCCTCCTCGGC
This sequence comes from Streptomyces musisoli, assembly GCF_016741855.1. Classification (GTDB taxonomy): domain Bacteria; phylum Actinomycetota; class Actinomycetes; order Streptomycetales; family Streptomycetaceae; genus Streptomyces; species Streptomyces musisoli. Next base: position 123,710 of record NZ_JAERRH010000019.1, read on the forward strand.
TTCCAAAATCAACCCGGTGCCCTGCGCCTGCTCGCTCCACGGCGGCAGGGCCGGGCTCACCCGGGACCGGCCAGACGTGAGAACCGCCCGGGCGCCCGGGCGCAGGACACGCCGGATCTCCTCCAGCGCCCTGCGGCGGTCCTTCTCGTGCCCCAGGGCGTCCACGCACACCAAGCCGTCTGCGAACTGGGCGGGCAGCCCGGTGGAGCCCAGGGAGCCCACGCGGAATTCCACACGCTCCACCGGCAGGCCGAACTCCCCGGCCCGGCCGATGGCCAGGCTGAGTGCCGTGGCTGACACGTCCACTCCGCTTACCGAGACGGCCAGTGCCCGGGCCAGCCACAGGCCTACGCCGCCCGTGCCGCAGCCGACATCCACCAGGCGCTGCCCGGGCCGCATTCGCAGGTTGGCTACCATCGAGCCGAGCAGCGCCCAATCGGAGCAGCTCGAGGCGTCCACCTCCACTGGGTACAGGTCGCCCATCGCCTGCCCGTACAAGTCACCGACGATTGTGGTGCCGGCGCGAGCGGCGTGCATGGCGTCGTACACCGCTCCTAACTGCCGTTCCACGACGGACAGCTGGACGTCAGCCATGCCGCTTCTTTGTGCGAGGGATGGAGCGGGTGATCCGCATCTCCATGCCGGGGGCGATCACCTTCACGGCCGCGTACGCCTGGGACTCCTCCAGATCCACGGCAATGGGCTCATGCCCCGTCACGCCGCTGACCGTGTCCGCCACCTGGGCCAGCAGCCGGTCCACGTGCGGCTCCAGATCCATGCTCGACCCTGTGCAGTCCGTCCAGGCGCGTGCCGGCAGGTCGGCCAACTCCGGCATGCCCGGCTGCGCTGCGAACGCCCCCTCGTGGGAGTCCAGGTCGTCGCGCGTGCCCGCGATACATGTCAGCCGGGACTGCGCCGCCTCGGTCAGCGCCCGGGACAAAGCGATTTCCGGGAGGACGTGGCAGCCGGATCCAGCAAACACGATCGGGTAGTCCTCCGACCAGATGTAGGCCGCGAACACGGGCACGTTGTACGGGCTGCTCACGTGCACGACCTCCAGCCACATTCCAGCGCCCAGGAACCGGCCGATCAGGTCCGCGCAGTACGGGTCGGTTACTGAGGTCGGGTTCACTAGCGAGCGGTATCGGCCGCCGGCGGCGTGGTCACGGTGGAGCACGTCCCGCTCCAGGCACTCCAGCAGGGCGTGGAACACCGCCTCCTTGCGGGTATTGCCGCACGCCAGTCCGTTGCTGGTGACGGCGAAGACCTCCGGGCGCGCCGGATGCGCCTCACGGCTGATGAGGTCCACGGGCACTAGGACGTCGCGCAGGGTGGACAAGCCTCGGCCGGTCGTCCAGCCCAGCGGGATGTCGGCGACGGCCGGGTGGTTCACCTTCACCGGGAGCGCGCCCATGGGGTAGGGCAGGCGCAGCTCTCGGTGCGTTGCCCGGGCGTCCACCCGCGGGGTCCGCTCCGCGTGCCACAACTCCGCCGCCTCTAGCACGGCTGAGATTTGGGCCAGGAGATCACTGGCGCCCTTGCCCTGAGAGGTCACGAGCGTGCGGGCGGCCGGGCGTACGGCCGTCCACACGGGGATGCCCACGTGATCCAGTCCGGTCAGTCGGGCAACGCGGGTGATCCCTAGACGCGCAAGCTCGGGCTGTAATGCCTCCCACGTCTCCTCTGGCTTGCGGGTGCGGACGGTGCCGGGCAGGCGGTAGCTGGTCATCGGGCCGCCTCTTGGTCACGTAGGAACCCGAGCACGAACGGACGCGCTGCCTCCACGGCCTCCCGGGCGCCCTGGAGGCCGCGCAGCCACGCCTCCTCCTCAAGGCCGTCCGGGCCGGTCGCCCACACCTTGGCCAGCAGGTCCCGCACCAGCGTCTCCTTGATCGCTTCAGGGAAGAAGCCCCGGTACACCTGCCCCATCTCCGCATTGATGGCCGCATAACGGACGACATCGGCGCGGTCGGCGGCGGTCTCCCGCACCAGCAGGCGGGCTGCGGCCGCCTCATCACTTAGGTCGATCCGGGGATGGGTCACCGCGCACGCGACCGCCCGGGGCAGCCCTTGCATGCTGTGGTTTCCCAGGTACTCCCACCAGACCTCCGCGAACTGCGGGTCAAACACCTGCTGAAAGTTGACGCGCGCCAGGGTCCGCAGGCGCCCGTGCTCGGTGTCCTGGGCGGCGTGCCGGTTGGCCCACTGACGGAAGCAGCGCGTGCCCCAGTGCAGGCCGTCCACGGGCTCCACCGGCGTAGTCGCCAGGTCCCGCGCCAGAGCGACGGCGGACAGGGCGTCCACCCGCTTAACATCGCCGAAGTGTCGATCCTCTGCCAGCCGATCAGCCAGCCACTGGGTGAACGCCGGCGCCTCCCGCCAGCTCACCAGCCGCACCGCGTCCCAAGACCGGTGCGCGTAGTACACGCCGGCCAGGACACTAATGAACTGGTCAGCCTCGGCCTGCTCCAGGACGCCCTGGCACACGGCCATGGCGGCGACCTGCCGGACGCGCACCAGCGGCCAGGTGCAGGCGCGCAGGTCGCCCTCGGTGGATTGGGCAACGGCCACCTCATCATCACCAGCAAGGGCTCCCGTCGCGTATGCCTGCCACACGGAGCCGACACCGAGCATGCCGCAGTCGCCTAACTCTGCCGCACGCAGGGCACCGATGCTGGCCGCGCCGATGACACGAACGCCCCTTCCCAGTGCCCAGATGATCTCCTTGTGCCGAACGGCCGGCGCCTGGTGGTACACGCCGTCGATGATGACCACCGTGTCACCGGCTCGGATCGCCGAATTGAACATGTGGCCGTGCCCAATGGGGGGCCATACCCGCAGGTCCGCGCCTTGGAGGGCGAAATCGTCCGGGCTCAGCGTGGGCCCGGTGAAGATGTGAATCACGTGAGTCTCCAGAAGAGCAGCAGATGGGACGGGCGCCCGGCACACCACCGTGGCCAGGCGCCCGCTGTCGTGCCGGGTCAGAACGTGTAGCACTCCTCCTGCTCTACGTCCTCGCTGCGGACGACGGCCGCGGTGTCGACCAACGCCTCGACATCGGCCCCGTCCGCGACCTGGTCCGTGGTCTGCGCAGCTTCCTGAGCCTTCGACACCATGTCGGATTCCTTCCTTCAGTGTTTCCCGGTGAGGCGGTTGCCTCCCGGGCCTAACCCGCTCCGGCCGGTTACAGGCGACCAGCAGCAGCGGAGTCCGGAGGGCGATCGTTTTTCACTGGACGATCACCAGCAGCCCGACGACACCGACGACGAGGAGGGCGACGTACGCCACGGCGGCCCAGACGATCAGCGGCTGTCGGCGGTGAAGAATCCGCCATGCCTCGAAACCGTTCTTGCCGTCCGCCTGAGCGCGAACGCCGAGCGCGCTGACCGTGATCGAGGTGTACTGCACAGGCCGGACGCCGTCGGCGTCCGCGCGGTCTTGGCTCATAGGTAGTCGTCCTCGTCGACTTCGTCTTCGTCGTCTGCGATCGGGATGACATCTTTCGGTGCGTTGGCGCATCGCCAGCACCAGCCGTCGGAGTCGACGGGAATGGTGGTCTCGAACAACCGTGGAACGTGCACACGTTGAGAGCCGGTGTCCCTGCGTCCTCGCCGCTCGGCTCGCCGGATTGCTTACTGACCATGGGCCGCTAACTCCTGGGTGAGGGCGCTGATCGCCTGCTCGCTGTACCCGTAGAACCGGGCGCGCACGGTGTCGCCTTCGGTCACCGGCACGGGCTCGCCCCACTGCACCGCGTGGCAGACCTCCGGTCGGTGGACCAGCGCACGCGCACACCGTGGAAGCCCGGCCGTAGGACGAGTGCGTCGACGAGCAGCAGGACCGTGTCGGTGTCGTCGGTAGCGATGTAGCCGCCTCGCCTGGATCCGCCGCAGGCACGGCCAGAAGAGTCAGCCCGTGCGGAGTGTGATGCCCCGGTCAGGAAGGACAGCACGGCACGGGTCTGCGGAGGTCATACCGACGGGGAGACGCGATCGGACGACGAGGGAGGCGACCGGGACGTCCGCGCCATCTCGTGCAAGGTGAGGAGCGATCGGGACAGCACCGCCAGGTCGTACAGGTGGGCGAGATTCCGGGATTCACTGATACCGACGTCGAGGGCTTCGTGTGCCCGGCGAATGACGTGTTCGGCCGTTCGATGCGTCTCTACGCTCATCGCAGCGAGCTGGGGATCGAAATCCCCGATGAGCAGACGAAGCTGTCCGCGCAGGATTCCGGCCCAGGTCGCGCGTTGCTCATCGTCGCGTAGCTCAGGGAGGCCCAACCGGCTCTCGCCGAGCACCGCCTTGTACGTGCGGCGTATCCGGCCGGGGTCGAACCGTCGTGCTGCGGTCGGCGTTCCGCCGACCAGGGCTCCGGGGGCCGGATGCTCAATTTGGCACGGTCGAGGACCCTGCACGGCACATCCCTTCTCTGTCAGTACCCGGTGCCAGGCTGACGGGGATGGTTGCCTGGCACCCGGCGTTTGAAGCCCGCTCCTGGCCGATGCTCGTCGCGTCCGGCGAGGAGCGGGTGCTACGGGGTGGCCTCGCGCTGCGCGGGCAGGAAGGCCAGGAAGACGCCGTGGTTGTGGAGGTGCTCCAGGACCCGCGCGTAGCTGTCGTCGTCAGTGGTGATGGCCGGCCTGGCGATGGCGAGGACGCCGTCCGCGTAGCCCTGCGCCGCGTACTGGCAGGCCGCCGTGAAGCCGGGCCGCTCGGCGAGCGGTAGCGGCTGCCCCGTGTCGGCAAACGAGCTGCGGGCCACCTGCCAGCCCGCGGCCGCCGCGTACCTGGCTATCAGTTCGAGGTCCGCATGCCGTTCGGCGCCGGGCGGTGCCAGCACGTACGGGGCAACGCGCACCGCACGATCGTGGCGGGTGACGGCAGCAATGGCCTCGTCCATGTAGTCCTGGCGCAGGGCGTCGAGCCGAGCAGTACGGGCCGCGGGTGCGAGGGATGTGGACACGTTTTCCTCCCCTTAGAAGTCGTGACCTGCCGCCGAGGGGGGATTTTCTCGGCGGCAGGAGCCGGACCGCGTGCAGCGTGGAGCGCCGAGGAAGCAGGCGGGCACGCTGCACGCGGAGATCAGGAGATCGTGCTCAGGACGGAAGCGAGGAGCGTCTCGTGCGGCGGGGGGCCCGGCTTGAACTGGTCGAGCTGCTGGCGAAGCGCGGTGGGCGGGACGAGTCGGTCACCGCGGAAGGAGCGCAGCCAGTACGGGCCGGGCGGCTCCGTGTCCGTCGTCGCGGGCAGGGCGATGTGGTGCGGGCGGCCGAGGCACAGGGAGTAGCGGTGCGCGCTCCACTGCTCGCTGGTGCCGGGCGGCACGAGCCAGACGTACAGGTCTCGCACCGGGTCGTGGATGACCGGCCCGCACGCATCCGGCTGCTCGGCGCTGGTCCGCTGGACCTCATCCAGCACCGCGACGGCCGCGTACGCCTGCGGGCCGCCGGCCGTGACCACGGCGTCGAAGAAGCCACCGCCCAACGGGAGCTGCAACACCGTCTGCTGTTGGAGCGACATCAGGCTGCGTACGCGGGCGGCCAGGTCGCCCATGTCGGAAGCGACCTGCCGAGGGTCGATGTCCAGGGCTAGCAGCTTGAACTCGGCTGGCTCAGCATCCGGTCGGTCAAAGTCCGGGGCAGGCTCGCGCCTGGGTAACTGCTGGACAGTGCTCACGCCGCATCCTGCCCGTTCGGAAGGAGACGCGCCGTGACGGTCTTGCCCACGCTCATGTCGTCGGCGTCCCGTCGCGGACACCACGACACGCGGCCGCCGTAGCCCCTCACCCGCCCTAGTCCCCGGCCCTGCTCGTGCGAGGGGGACGTGACCGCGGCGAAGTTCGCGAACTCAGGGACGGCGTCGTCCACCTCGATGCAAAGCTCGTCCGTGCCAGGGAACACCCGCAGCCTCATGTCCACGAACCCGTTGGCAAACGGCTGGCCGTGCCTGCCTGCATTGTCCACGAGCACCTCGGCTACCCGGGCGGCCACCTCGACATCGCCGGCCCAGCGGGCCACCGTAAGCCGAGTGCGCACCCGTAACCGCGCGCTGCGGCCGGCCCCCTCGTTTACCGCGATGCTGGACTCCCACGCGTAGCGGGGGAACTGATCCGGTTCCATGGCCACAAGGACCATCGCGGACCGCACCGGATGGCCGTCGGCTGCGTCATGTGTGGCAGATGCGGGGAACTTCACGGAGGGGACTCCCTGGTTTCCTGAGCTAGATCGTGAGGGCCTCGCGGGGTTCTCGGTCACGCATCGGTCGTAGATGTACGCCAGTGGGTATGGCGCGGCGGTGAACATAAAAACCCCCTGGCCCGAAAGGTTGGTGGTGGGTACTCACGCAACGTTAGGGACCAGAGGGTGATGCAAGTGCTACAGAACGTAGGACTCTGGAGGCTCAGACGACACCGAGCCGTATGCCCAGCTCAACCAGTTCCCCCCTCTTCTGCGTCCGGATCATGGTGCCCACGGTTTCCCGCACACCCGCGTGCATCCGGGTGGCCTGCGGCGCCAGCCGTTCGGCACGCAGGAACGCACCGAGGGCCTGCTCACGCTGACCGTTGTAGAAGAGGGCGCGGCCCACGTCGATGAAGTGGTGAGAGTGCCGCTCAGGGGAGAATTTCGCCGGCAGGCGCACCTTTTCCGCACGATTCACCGCGACTCGGCCACGGCCCATCTCTACCGGCAGCGAGACACCCCAGATCGCAACGTTCGTCGGACCGAACTGGAGCTGGTAGTCGTTGCGGTCCTCGCCTAGCTCCTCGGCCGCGGCCTTGGCCCTCTCCCAGTGATTCTCCGCCACGGCCGGGGACCCCGACCGTGCCGAGTTCAGCGCAGCCTTGAGGTGGAAGGCTCCCCGTAGAGATACCGCTTCGGGGGTGGACTCGCGCACTGTGCCCAGCTCGGTCAGGGCGCCGTCGATGATGGCACCCGCCTCGTCGTGCTCGCCGATGCTCAGGAACTCCCCGGCGTCGTACCACTGGGAGGCCAAGGCCCGCAGCGGATCCTCCGTCTCACGCGCCGACCACACCACCCGCTCAGTGGCCAACGTTGCATCCGACGTATAGCCCAGCTTGTAGAGGTACTGCATGGCGCACTCGTAGCCCGAAGTGAGCAGGCTGAATGCCTCCCGGCGCTGGGCGCCTTCGACCACCTCGCACGCGACCTGGAGGTCGCGGAGTAACTGTGGCAGCATCGCGCCCGACTTTGCCAGAGCTGCGGCCTGACGGAAGGCGTTCGCCTCGTCCACTCGCTTGTGCAGGTCGGCCAGGTCGACGGCGGCTACCTCGTACTCCTCCGGCCGGGCTGGCCGACCGTGCCGCAGCAGAGCCCGGCGCACACCGGCCACAGATGCGACCGCGGCCTGCCCGTCGGTGTCGGAATTCAGCGGCACGTATGGGGCTCCGGTGATCTCAGTTGGATGGCAATCCAGGGCCTTAGCGAAGGCAAGCACGATCGCTGACCGGTCTAGGCTCCTGCGCCCTTGCTCGTACGCTCGCACCGACGCGAGCGAGAACCCGGCCTCATCGGCCAGGCGTTGCTGTGTCCACCGGTGGCGCGCGCGGAGGCGGGCGAGACGCTGCCCGTTGCTCTCTGCGACCCCGCCGGTATCGGCGTAGTGGGGCATACTGGCTCCATTCCTAGCGTCCACTGGGAACGGTACCCCCGCCCGGGGGATCGGAGTCTGTGAAAGCCCCTTACGTACAAGTGACGTGAGGGGCTTTCACTTCTGTGTGCCGTACCGAACGAACGTCACCCAGTGGGATGGCTACCAGTTGTTGTCCGGGCGCGCGAACTGCGCACGGGCGACGACGTGAGTGGTGGTCACCCCTCGAACAGCGGCACCGCTCCAGCCTCCACATCGGTCCTGACCCGGGCTACCTTCACGGGGTGCCGCCAGCGGGCCCTCGTCGACCGAGGTGTCCGCGACGAACTCCACGACCAGCTCGGGATCGACCGGCGTGAAGTCGAGGTCACCACGCCCCCAGCCCGCCGAGAAGCGGACATCGCGCCAAGGGTGTTCCGGGCCGGCCGGGCGCAGCACCGCGCCGACGTCCCGGCGCGCGGCGGTCGAAAGGGGCGCCGTCCGGGCTACGAGTCGAAGCCGTCGGCCGCGGTCGTACCGGCCGAGCAGCAACGTGCCCGGCGCCCGCATGCCACCGGTGGTCCCGCCGATCAGCGCCTCAGCCGTGCTCTCACCTTGATCCAGCCGCGGCGGCCGAGGGAGCACGGCTGGGCATTGCCCTTCACCAGGACTCCTTCAATGCCGGCCACGCCCCACGCCGGGTCGAGCCAGTCCTCGGCGATGGCCCGGTCCGGGGTGGCGGGGTACAGCGTGATCGGTGCGACGAGCACCCCGTCCGCAAGAAGACGCTCCAGCAGGGCGCGGCGTTCTCGGTACGGCCTGTCCAGGAGCTCCAGCCCGTCGGCCTCCAGGACGTCGAAGACGGAAGCGCATGGGTTCCCAGAATCTCGAAGGCATGTGACCGGGAACCCGGCCGTGAGTGCGGGGTCAGTCATGACTTGGGGACGAGTTCTCGGCTTACGGCACCAGCGGACTTAAGTGAACGGCGTCGTCGGTCCCGGCTCCAGCCGCCCGCCGCCGCGCCGGATGCCGGCGTCCCGAGGGAGCCGGGCGAGTCCGGTCTACATCGGGCGCAGGGCCTGGCCCAGGACGTGGCTATCAGCATCGGCCCAGCGGTAGGCGGGGTTCGACGTACTTCCGCTGGCACACTGACCCGACTGTGCTGACACCCCCCTCCTGCGTCAGGGACGGCCGACTCGGCGCCCAAGAAGCCGAACTAATGTCCCGTCTCAAAACTCCAGATCAGGGAATCATCACGGCTCTGCCGGTAGCACCCAGTCGGGTGACGCACGACGTGCGGCGGGATCCTGCACGGGCCATGGTGGAGTAATCAGGTGACTGCCCAGTGCGCGTCCGGGACCAGGTTCCGCCGCCGGTGTCGTGAACCTCCCAGGAGGACGCATGACGATCTCCACACGCCGTCGAAAGCTAGAGCAGACGCCGTTGAGGCTCAAGGCTCTGGTCACATGCTCAACTGCAGCTGCAGCGATGGCCATAGCCGGCGCCTGCGGAGGTGGGGAGTCCAGCCCCGGTCAAGCCACGCGGACTGTTACTAGGACACCTCCGCCCGTCACCGTCACTGCGAGCGAGACGCCTGTGCCTACCGAGGCCACGAGCCCAGCCTCACAGGCTCGGTATCTCAGTGAACTCGAGCCGCTGACATCCACCCAAGGTGTGGACACCAGCGCAGTCGAGATCAACGGGAAAGGGTTCGCCAGGAGCGTCACGCTGACAGCCAACGCGGCAGGTCCGGTTAATTCTGCCGAATATCACCTTGGCCGCCATTACCGTACCTTTGCGGCCACAGTAGGACTGCGTGACGATTCTCCCACAGGGGGAAGTCTGACCTTCGAGGTGGCGATCGACGGAACGCGAGAATATCGGGAGACAATCCATCTAGGAGAATCACGAGACATTAAACTCGACATCGGTAATGCTCTGCGAATCAAGCTGACCGTCACGTATACCGGCCAAGACTCCGGAAGTGTCTACTACGGATCGTGGGGAGATGCCCGGATTCAACCCTCGACGCCTTAAATCGAGTGCTCAGCTCAACGACGCCCCACCCAACGTGCCGCACAAGGAGCATCCAGTGTCAGAGACTGCGACCTGTTCGAATTGTGGCGAATCGATAGGGAGTGAGGATATTTTCTGCCCAAAGTGTGGGGCCCGGAACGTTTCACAACGCGACAGCATTTCCGGGGTTCCGGAGAGGAAGCCGGTCCAGGCGGGCGGCGCCACCTCGAAACGCCCCGTGTTCCCATGGGTCTTCGGCGGCATCCAGGTCATCTTCCTTATCTGGCTCATCGCATCGCAAAACTACGCAAATAAGACTTGCCCATATGGAGAGGATTGTGCGCGCGTAGGCAGTGGCGCGCTAGCGCTAGTACTTATCTTGTGGGTGATCGTGGATGCTGCACTCCTCGCATTCTACTTCAGCAAGAAACGTACGAAATCAGATTTGACCCCAGACACCTCACGCCAGATCGTCCGGGACTATTTTGACGCCGTCAACTCTCACAATTACGCTCGCGCATGGGCGTTAGGCGGCAAGCACCTCGTTGGCGGATCCTACGATTCTTACGTCGAACAGATTTCCAAGGTAGCGAACGTCTCCTTCACCGTGTATGCCGCGGACGGTGATGACGTCACAGTCCGATATGACTCGACACAAACGGACGGGACGCATCGACGATTCGCTGGCACGTATACCGTTCGAGGTGGGGCTATCGTCGCGGCCCGGGAAGCACTCTGAAGATACTTGACGTCGTTGCAGACTCATGCCGCATCAAGTCCGGATTGCCGAGCGGCCCGCATGGTGGCTAGGTCGACGGAATGGTCGATGTCTTCCATTTGTCGCCCGTCAGCGGATCCGGGGTAAGGCTTTATCCGGATGGGCGGCGTGCACGTATTTGACGGCGATGTTGGGGTGAATGCCGAAGAGCCGGACGAGATGGACTGGGTCGGCAGTCTCCCGTGCCTCGTAAAGGATGCGGTCGGCCCACACTTGCCGGGGCAGCAGCCCGATCTGGTCGAAGGCGGCCCGCAGGGCGCAGTAGCTGAGCTGCGGCGATGCCGGGTGCCGGTAGGAGTGGCTGGTGATGATCAGGTGCGGGTTGGCGGCCTGGGGCCAGCGGCGTCTGCGTTCGCGCAGCCAGTCGGCCACGAGGTGGGTGCTCAGGTCGTCGAGGTAGACAGTGTGGGTGTGCTCGCCGCGGTGCACCGCCAGCGTCCGCCGGGCCAAGTCGGCATCGGCCAGGTCGAGGCGGGCGACCTCTACGGCGCGCACGGCATGAATGGCGACCAGGCCGACGATGAGCCGGGAGGCGGACCCGTCCAGCCGGTCGAGGACCCCGGCCAGGCGGTCGCTAGGCAGTGGCAGCGGCAGGTGGACTCCAGCGGATGCCTGTATCCCGGCGGTGGGATTGCGGAAGATCAGTTGCTCCTGTTTCAGGGCGCGGAAGATGCTGCGCAGCACGCTGAGCAGTCCGCGAGCAACGTTGCCCTGGTGCCGGG
>NZ_JAERRH010000002.1 GCF_016741855.1 Streptomyces musisoli
CCACGCACCCGCACCCACGCACCCCCGCCGACACCGGCTTCCCTCGACACCGCCCCCGCCGACATCTAGCCCCCCCGACACCTACCCCCTACGCCGACACCTCCCCCCGGTCCCCGCCCCACAGCGTGTGGAACGCCCCGTCGCGGTCCACACGGCGGTACGTGTGTGCCCCGAAGAAGTCCCGCTGTCCCTGTGTGAGCGCCGCAGGCAGCCGCTCCGCCCGCAGCGCGTCGTAGTACGCCAGCGCCGCCGCGAACCCGGGCGTCGGCACCCCCTGCCGCACCGCCGCCGTCAGGACCTCCCGCCAGTCGTCCTGCGCGGCGGCGATCTCCCGCGCGAACGTCTCGTCGGACAGCAGGCTCGGCAGCTCCGCACGGGCGTCGTACGCGGCGCGGATGCGGTCCAGGAAGGCCGCCCGGATGATGCAGCCACCGCGCCAGATCGCGGACACCGCACCCAGGTCGATGTCCCAGCCGTACTCCTCGCTGCCCGCGGCGATCTCGTGGAAGCCCTGCGTGTACGACACGATCTTCGACGCGTACAGCGCCTGCTCCACCCGGTCCGCGAAGGCCGCCGCCTCCGACTCGCTCAGCGGCGACGGCTTGGGCCCCGCGAGCCCGCGGGACGCCTCGCGCAGCGCCGCGTGCCCGGACAGAGAACGGGCGAAGACCGCCTCGGCGATGCCGGACACCGGAACCCCGAGGTCCAGCGCGATCTGCACCGTCCAGCGGCCGGTGCCCTTCTGCTCGGCCCGGTCCACCACCACGTCCACGAACGGCTTGCCGGTGGCCGCGTCGACGTGGGACAGCACCTCGGCGGTGATCTCGATCAGGTAGGAGTCCAGCCGGCCGGTGTTCCAGGTGCGGAAGATGTCCGCGATCTGCGCCGGCGAGTACCCGGCGACGTCGCGCAGCAACTGGTACGCCTCGCCGATCAGCTGCATGTCGGCGTACTCGATGCCGTTGTGGACCATCTTCACGAAGTGCCCGGCGCCGTCGGGACCGCAGTGCGTGACACAGGGGGCGCCGTCCGCCGCCTTCGCGGAGATCTTCTCCAGCATCGGACCCAGCGACGCGTACGACTCCTTCGAACCGCCCGGCATGATGCTCGGGCCGTGCAGCGCGCCCTCCTCGCCGCCGGAGATGCCCGTGCCGACGAAGTGGATGCCCCGCTCACGCAGCTCCCGCTCCCGGCGCCGGGTGTCCGCGAAGTGCGCGTTGCCCCCGTCGATGATCATGTCGCCGGGTTCCAGCAGCGGGGCGAACTCCTCGATCACCGCGTCCGTCGGCTCGCCCGCCTTGACCATGATGACCAGGCGGCGCGGGCGCTCCAGCGCCGCCACGAAGTCCTCGGCGGTCTCGGCAGCGATGAAGTCACCCTCCTGCCCGAACTCCTCCACCAGCGCCTTCGTCCGCGAGACCGTACGGTTGTGCACGGCGACCGTGTAGCCGTTGCGGGCGAAGTTCCGGGCGAGATTGCGGCCCATGACCGCGAGGCCCGTGACGCCGATCTGCGCTGAAGTGCTCATACCGCCTGCTCCCTGGTTGCCTCGTGACTACGGCTCCGTCAGTACGGGTCCTCGCCCATCCTGACGTGCCGCTACGGCGAGCGCACATCCGACCCGCCAGGCATGTGTACGCAGCGCAGCCGCCTTCTGCCTCACTCACCGGGCGCCCGACTCAAGCAGGGGCCGTTTACGGCCACTTGGCCCCGGCGAGAGGCCGATTTCCCGTCTTGTCATGGCCTGTTCGCGGCGCTTACTTTTGCCGCTCCTGACGCATGCCGAGGGGATTTCGGACATGGCCGCACGCGGCCGGCACCGCCGGTACCAGCCGAACAGGATCAACCGCGCCTCACTCACCGTCACGGTGGGCGGTGCCGGCCTCGCGATTCCGCTGGTCGCCGCCGGCACCGCGAACGCCGCCGACGCCGCCACCTGGAACAAGGTCGCCGCCTGCGAGTCCAGTGGCAACTGGAGCATCAACACCGGCAACGGCTTCTACGGCGGACTCCAGTTCACCCGGTCCACCTGGGAGGCGTACGGCGGCACCCGCTATGCGCCGCGCGCCGACATGGCCACCCGGGCCGAGCAGATCGCCGTCGCCGAGAAGGTCCTGGACGGGCAGGGGCCCGGCGCCTGGCCCGTGTGCTCGGTGCGGGCCGGACTGACCCGGGGCGGCGGCGGCCCCGACGTGCACACCGACTCCACGGCCGCGCGTCCGGCGCACACCGGCACCACGCACTCCACCGCCCGGAAGTCCCATTCCGTCAAGGACGTGCAGCCGCAGACCACTCCGCAGTCGCGGGCGGGCCGCGCCGAGATGTACACGGTGGTGCACGGCGACACCCTCTCCGGCATCGCCGGCGACCACCACGTACAGGGCGGCTGGCGCACGCTGTACGCGGGCAACCGCTCCACGATAGGCGCCGATCCCGACCTGATCGTGCCGGGTCAGCGGCTCAGCCTGAGCGGCACCCACGCCACTCCCGCGCCTCCCAAGTCCCGGAAGCGGAAGGCTCCTTCGGAGCATCCCACCACGCATCACACCCCGCCGCCGACCCGGCACGCGCTCGTCGCACCGGTGACCGCGTCCATCGGCACGGGCTACCGCGTGGCGGGCTCCCACTGGTCGAAGGGCTACCACACCGGCGTCGACTTCCTCGTACCGACCGGCACCCCGGTCAAGGCGGCGGCGGCCGGACAGGTGGTCGCCGCGGGCTGGGGCGGTTCGTACGGCTACCAGGTGGTGCTCCGGCACGGCGACGGCCGCTACACCCAGTACGCCCATCTGTCCGCCATCTCCGCGCGGGTCGGCCAGAGCGTCACCGCCGGACAGCGCATCGGCCGTTCCGGCTCCACCGGGAACGTCACGGGCCCGCATCTGCACTTCGAGGTGCGGACGGGGCCCGGCTTCGGTACGGACGTCGACCCGCTCGCCTATCTGCGGGCCGGCGGCGTCAGGATCTGACGCGCGTACGCTGCCGGCTCAGGGTCGGCAGCGGCGCATGGATGGCCGCGGACAGCAGGGCGTACGACGCGGGGAGCACAAGGTCGTCCGGCTCGTCGCTGTCCTCGGTGTCCGCCCCGTCCCCGGCGGGGCCCGGCACGAGCAGCCCCCGCAGGGCCGGCTCGCCCGGTCCCGCGCCGGTCCCGCGCCGCCCGGCCCGGTTCCTTCCGGCGCGCCCGGCTCCGCGCTGCCGCGGCACACCGAGCCGCGCCCGGGCGGCGGCCGGCACCGTCTCGGCAGCGGCCGGCACCGCATCGGCGACGGTCGGCACCGTCTCCACAGCGGCCGGCACCGTCTCGGCGGCGGCCGACACCGTCTCCACAGCGGCCGGCACCGTCTCGGCAGGGGCCGGTGTGGCCGTGGCCGGTGCCGTCGTGGGCGACAGCCGCTCCGTCGTCAGCATGATCAGGCCGCCCGCCGCCACCACCCCGCAGCCCAGGGCCAGCACGGTGCCCGTGGTGCCGTGGCGGAACGTCTCGCCGAACATCAGGATGCCGACCGCGGCGGCCAGCATCGGGTTGACCACCGTCGCCGTGGCCAGCGGGGCGGCGAGGCCGCCGCCCCGGTAGGAGGCCTGGGACAGCAGGACGCCGGCGACCGTGAACACAGCGATCACCGCGAGGGAGGGCAGGTCGCCCGTGCCGGGGCCGTGGGACCAGTCCACCGCCACGGTCTTGGTGAACACCGACGACATGCCGAACGCGATACCGGACGCGGTGGCGAGCAGCACGCTGCGCACCGCCGGGTGCCGGTGCGCGGCCAGGCCCGCGAACGTCAGTGCCGCCACCGCCCCGCCGGTGACCAGAGCGACCGTCAGCCGCTGCGCCGGGGCGAGGGAGTGCGCGGAGGAGGAGCCGACCAGGGACAGCAGACCGGCGAGGCCCACCGTGGCCATCAGGGCCCCGCGCCAGGCGGTCGCGCCGGCCCGGCGGCCGACGCACAGCGCGGCCATGGGCAGCGCGAAGACGATGGTCAGCGCGCCGAGCGGCTGGACCAGACTGAGCGGCCCGTAGGCCAGTGCCACGACGTGCAGCACACCGCCGAGACCGTTGAGCGTCAGCGCGCCCCACCAGCCCGGCCGGCGCAGCGGCAGATACGCGCTGTCGGGGGAGGACCCCGCGACCTGCTCCTGCGCGATCGCTCCGCCCGCGTAGGCGAGGGCGGAGACGACCGAGAGGAGCACGGACAACGCCAGGGCGCTCATCGCTGTCTCCTCTGCGGGCGGCGGGCGTCCTGGGCCCGGCGCGGCGTACGGTCGGCTTCCATGGCCAACACTCTGCCCGCCCGGGCTCTTCCCGTCGTCGTACCTGAGCACGCCATGCGTCCTACTGCCGATGGAGTACACCGGCCGGACGATCATCCCCTGGAGGGGTGACCGCGGGTGGACACCCGAGGGGCCGCCCCTACTACGGGCCTGGTAGTAGTGCCTGTCGTGGATCTCGACCCCGAACTCGCCGCACTGCGCCCCCTCGGGGGCTTCTTCGTCCTGCGTACCGCGCTCGGCGCGGCCGGAGCCGCCGGCACCCCGCGGCCGCCGACCCTCGCGCAGGGGTACGAAGGGGCGACTTCGGATGTCCACCCGGATCCGGTGGCGTTGCGCGTCGCCACCGTCGGGGAGCGGCTGGGGACCTCCGAGGCGCGGGTCGCCGCCTCCATCGCCCAGCAGGGGCTCGCCGCCCGGCTGTGGTCGGCGGCCCTGGGGTGTGCCGTCCTGTACGGCCGGCTGCCCGACCTGGACCCGCGCCTGCTGCGCTGGGACGTCCTCGCCGCCGCGCCCGACGACCTGTGGCTCACCGAGCTGCGCCCGCTGCCCGGCGACGCGGCCACGCTCACGGCCGCCGTGCTGCACGGTCATCTGGAGCCTCTGGTCGCCGCCTTGACGGACCGCTACGGCGTCGCGGCGGGTCTGCTGTGGGGCAACGCGGGCTCCGCGCTCGCCGCGACCGCCCGGGAACTGGGCCGCTGGGCCCGGGCCCACGGCCGTACCGACGTGGCGGCCCGCACCCGCGCCCTCACCGGTGAACTGTTCGACCACCCTCTGCTGAGCGCCACCGGCGCACGCACCGGCACGGCCTTCCGGCGTCGCAGCTGCTGCCTGTACTACCGGGTGCCGGGCGGCGGGCTCTGCGGCGACTGCTGCTTCACCCGCCCGCCGCACTCTTCCCCGGACGCCGCGTCTGGGTGACCATGGAAGGAACCTGCCGCCGAGACCAGGGGGTTGACGGGTGCGAGTGGGGCTTTTGACCCGGGAGTACCCCCCGGACGTGTACGGCGGTGCCGGTGTCCACGTGGAGTTCCTCGCCCGCGAACTGACCTCGCTGGTGGACCTGGAGGTGCACTGCTGGGGTGAGGGGCGCGGGGCCGGCGTCGTACGCCACCGTCCCTGGTCCGCCCTGGACGGCTCCAACGACGCGCTGCGCACCTTCTCCGTGGACCTCGCCGTCGCCGCCGCCCTCGAAGGCCGCGAACTCGTCCACTCCCACACCTGGTACGCCAATCTCGCCGGCCACGTCGCCAAGCTGCTGTACGGCGTGCCGCACGTGGTGACCGCCCACTCGCTGGAGCCGCTGCGCCCCTGGAAGGCCGAGCAACTCGGGGGCGGCTACGCCCTGTCGAGCTGGGCCGAGCGCACCGCGATCGAGGCCGCCGACGCCGTGATCGCCGTCTCGGGCGCCATGCGGGAGGACGTCATCGACTGCTATCCGGCGCTGGACCCGGCCCGCGTGCACGTGATCCGCAACGGCATCGACACCCGGCTCTACCGCCCCGCCCACGGCACCGACGCCCTCACCCGGCACGGCATCGACCCCGCCCGCCCGTACGTCCTGTTCGTCGGCCGGATCACCCGGCAGAAGGGCGTGCCCCAGCTGCTGCGCGCGGTACGGGACATCGACCCCGGGGTGCAGGTGGTGCTCTGCGCGGGCGCCCCCGACACCCCGGAGATCGAACGGGAGTTCCGGGAGCTGTTCGAGGAGCTGCGCCGGGTGCGGGCGGGCGTGCTCTGGATCCCGCAACTGCTCCCGCGCCCCGAGGTGATCCAACTCCTCACCCACGCTGCGGTGTTCGCCTGCCCCTCGGTGTACGAGCCGCTCGGCATCGTCAACCTGGAGGCGATGGCCTGCGGCACGCCCGTGGTGGCGTCCCGGGTGGGCGGGATCCCCGAGGTCGTCCAGGACGGCCGTACGGGCCTCCTCGTCGACGTGGACGACGACTTCGTGGCCGCTCTCGCCCGGGCCCTGGACACCGTCCTGGCCGACCCGGAGGCGGCCCGGCGGATGGGGGAGGCCGGACGGGCGCGCGCGGTCCGGGAGTTCGGCTGGGACGTGGTCGCCCGCCGCACGGCGGGGCTGTACGGGGAGATCCTCGGGCGGGCTCGGTCCGGCCCGCTCGGGGCATCCATGCCGGAACGAGGGTGAGGGGAGCGGCCATGCGTCGTGGAGGGCCTTCCGTACTCGGGATCGTGCTGGCGGGCGGGGAGGGCAAGCGCCTGATGCCGCTGACCGCTGACCGTGCCAAACCGGCGGTCACCTTCGGCGGCACCTACCGGCTCGTCGACTTCGTGCTGTCCAACCTGGTCAACGCCGACGTGCTGCGCATCTGTGTGCTGACCCAGTACAAGTCGCACTCGCTGGACCGGCACATCACCACCACCTGGCGGATGTCCAGCCTGCTCGGCAACTACGTCACCCCGGTCCCCGCGCAACAGCGCCTCGGCCCCCGCTGGTACCTGGGCAGCGCCGACGCGATCCTCCAGTCCCTGAATCTCGTGTACGACGAGCAGCCGGAGTACGTGGCCGTGTTCGGTGCCGACCACGTGTACCGCATGGATCCCCGGCAGATGCTCGCGCAGCACATCGAGGGCGGCGCGGGTGTGACGGTGGCCGGGATCCGGGTGCCGCGGGCGGAGTCCTCGTCCTTCGGCGTGATCACCCCGGGGTCCGACGGCCGCACCGTCGAACGCTTCCTGGAGAAGCCCGCCGATCCCCCCGGCCTGCCGGACGACCCCGGGTGCGTCTTCGCCTCCATGGGCAACTACATCTTCACCACGAAGGCCCTGATCGAGGCGCTGCACCGGGATGCCGAGGACTCGCAGTCCGTGCACGACATGGGCGGTTCGATCCTGCCGCAGCTGACCGCGCGCGGCGAGGCCGGGCTCTACGACTTCAGCGAGAACCACGTGCCCGGCGAGACCCCGGGCGACCAGGGCTACTGGCGGGACGTGGGCACCCTGGACGCCTACTACGAGGCGCACATGGACCTGATCGCCGAGCGCCCGGCGTTCAACCTCTACAACCGGCAGTGGCCCGTCTACACCCACTCGGGCCAGCTCTCCCCGGCCCGTTTCAACGCGGGTGGCATCGCGAGCGAGTCCATCATCAGCGCGGGCTGCCTGATCCGCGGCCAGGTCACCCGATCGGTGCTCTCCCCGGGCGTGCGCGTCGACCCGGGGGCGGTGGTCCAGGGCTCGGTCCTGCACGACAACGTCCGCATCGGCCGTGGAGCGGTGGTCCGCGGCGCGGTCCTGGACAAGAACGTGGAGGTCCCGCCGGGCGCGACGATCGGCGTCAATCCGGAGCGGGACGCCGAGCTGTACACCGTCTCCAAGGGCGGCGTCATCGCGCTGGGGAAGGGCCGGCGCGTGTCCTGACGGACGCGCCGTCAGCAGCGCTCCGGCGCGACGCGTTTCGCACCATTCCCTCGGAATGCCCGGGTTCATGGCGTCCGGCCTTCAGGATGCAGGCAACGATGTCCAACCTGCGGAGGTCATCCGACATGAGAGGGACCCGGCGCACGAGGCTGTGTCTGGCCGGGGTGATGGCAGCGACCACGCTGATCACCCCTGCCGCACGGGCCGCAGAGCGGGCCGACGGCCGCCTCACCGACCTGGTCAACCCGTTCATCGGGACCCAGAACGAGGGCAACACCTTCCCCGGCGCGGCCGTGCCCTTCGGCATGGTGCAGCTCTCCCCGGACACCGGGCACAGCACCGGCTACGACTACACGCAGAACCGTATCCGCGGTTTCTCCCTGGTCCATCTCTCGGGCGTCGGCTGCCGCATCGGCGGCGACCTGCCCGTGCTGCCCACCACCGGCGACGTCACACAGACGGACCACGCCCGGTACGCGGCCGCGTTCTCGCACGACGACGAGGAGGCGAGCCCCGGCTACTACCGGGTCGGCCTCGCCTCCGGCATCCGCGCCGAGCTGACCGCGACCGCCCGCACCGGGGTGCAGCGCTACACCTTCCCGGCCACCACCAAGGCCAACGTCCTGCTGAACGCGGCCCAGTCGCTGCACAAGCCGGTCGGCAGCACGGTGGAGGTCCTGGACGACCGCACGGTGCGCACCGAGATCACCGGCCACGGCTTCTGCCGCGACACCGGCCCGTACACGGTCTACACCGTCACCCGGTTCAGCCGGCCCTTCACCGCCTACGGCACCTGGGACGGCCGGACCATCACCCCGGGCGCCCGCAGCGGACCCGGCGGTGCCTACGTCCGCTTCGACACCACCCGCAACCGCACCGTCGAGGCGACCACCGCCCTGTCGTACGTCGACTCCCGAGGCGCCGCGACCAACCTGCGCGCCGAGGGCGGCCGGTCCTTCGACGCCGTGCGCCGGCGGGCCCGCGCGGAGTGGGAGCGCCGGCTCGACGGTGTCCGGGTGCGGGGCGGCACGCCCACGCTCCGCCGGACCTTCTACTCCTCGCTGTACCGGTCGTACCTCGCGCCCAACGTCGGCAGCGACGCCGACGGCCGCTACTTCGGCTGGGACCGCCGTACCCACCGGGCCCGGGGCTTCACCTACTACCAGAACTGGTCGCTGTGGGACACCTACCGCACCCAGGCCCAGCTGCTCGCGCTCCTCGCGCCGCGTGAGGCGCGGGACATGGCCCGGTCGGTGGTCGCGGTCGACGAGGACGGGGGGTGGCTGCCGAAGTGGGGCTACGGCCCGGTCGAGACGAACGTCATGAGCGGTGACCCGGTCACCCCGTTCCTGACCACCGCCTACCGGATGGGGCTCCTGAAGGGCTTCGAGGAGCGGGCCTACCGGGCGCTCAGGAAGAACGCCGACGGCGTGCCGCCGGCCGAGTACCCGGGCATCGGCCGGGAGGCCAACGCCGAGTACGTCGCGCACGGGTTCGCGCCCTACGTCAAGGGCCGGCCGTACGCCAAGATGGGCGACTCCGACTACCACCACGGCGCCTCCGTCACCCTGGAGTACGCGCTCGCCGACGCGATGCTCGCCCAGATGGCCCGCGGTCTCGGGCACGACGAGGACGCGGCCCGCTACGCGGCCCGCTCGCGCAACTACCGCAACGTCTTCGACCCGGCCACCGGCTTCTTCCGGGCCCGTGACGCCTCCGGCGCCTTCACCGGCTCGCCCGACCCGGCCCGTGGCACCGGCTTCCACGAGGGCACCGCCTGGCAGTACCAGTGGCTCGTCCCGCAGGACGTGCCGGGCATGGTCGGGCTGATCGGCGGCACGCACGCCGCCAACGAGCGCCTGGACTCCTTCTTCGCCTACGGCCGGCTGCTCGCCGACCCGGAGGGCACGGCCCGCGAGGTGTGGGTGCACGGGGACCCGTACGCCTACTACAACGCCGCCGTGTACAACCCGATGAACGAGCCGGACCTCATCGCGCCCTACACCTACCTCTCCACCGGCCAGCCCTGGAAGACCACGGACGTGGTGCACGCGGCGCTGACCCTGTTCACGGACGGTCCCACCGGCATGACCGGCAACGACGACCTCGGCACCATGTCCGCCTGGAACGTCCTGTCGTCGATCGGGCTCTTCCCGGTCCAGCCCGGCTACGACACCTGGGGCCTGACCACCCCGGTCTTCGACCACGTCGACCTGGCGCTGGACCGTCACTACTGGCCGAGCGGCCGGCTGACCGTCACCGCGCCCGGCACCTCGGCCACCGACCGCTACGTCCAGGCCGTGCGCACGGACGGGACCCCGCTCGGCAGGACCTATCTGACGACGGCCGCGCTGCGTTCGCTGCGCTCCGTCGCCTTCACGGTCGGCCCGCGCCCGTCGGAGTGGGGTACGTCACCCGAGGCGGCGCCACCCGTCCTGAGGTGACCTGAGCCGTCTCCGGAGTCCCGCGGCTTTCAGCGGCGGCGGGACTTAACCTGACGTTAACTGTGCGTAGCTTGATCGTACTTGACCGTAATCGTCTGGCGGAGATTGACTGCTGATCCACCCGTCGCCGACGCGTGAGGCAAGCCCTTGACTTCCGACCTGCTCGCTCCCCTCGATCTGGCCTTCTGGAACATGGAGTCCGACCGGCACCCGATGCACCTCGGGGCGCTGGGTGTCTTCGCCGCGCACTCGCCGACCGCCGGGGCCCACGCCGCCGACCTGCTCGCCGCCCGCGCCGCCGCCGTACCCGGCCTGCGCATGCGCATCCGCGACATCTGGCAGCCGCTCGCCTTCGGCGGCGCCACCCGCGAGACCGACCCGGACTTCGACCCCCTGAACCATGTCCGGCTGCACGCCCCGACCGACGACTTCCACGCGGTCGCCGGCCGGCTGATGGAGCGCCCGCTGGAACGCGGCCGGCCGCCGTGGGAGGCGCATGTGCTGCCCGGCGAGGACGGGGTGTCCTTCGCCGTGCTCTTCAAGTTCCACCACGCCCTCGCCGACGGACTGCGCGCGCTGAAGCTCGCCGCCGGCGTCCTGGACCCCGTCGACCTGCCCGAGCGCGCCCCCCGCGCCATCGAGCCGCCGCGCGGCCTGCTGTCCGACGTGCGCCGGCTGCCCGCACTGGTCCCCGGGCTGCTCAGGGGCGCCCTGTCCGACGCGGGCCGGGCCGTGGACATCGGCGCCTCGCTCGCCCGCTCCACCCTCGGCATGCGCCCGTGCGCCGCGCTCACCTCCACGCCCAGCGGCACCCGCCGCACCGCCGGCGTCGTCGTCGACATCGACGACGTGCACCGGGTGCGCAAGAGCGCCGGCGGCACCGTGAACGACGTCCTCATCGCCGTCGTCGCCGGCGCCCTGCGCCGCTGGCTGGACGAGCGCGGCGACGGCAGCGAAGGGGTCGCCCCGCGCGCCCTCATCCCGGTCTCCCGGCGCCGCCCGCGCACCGCGCAACCGCAGGGCAACCGGCTCTCCGGGTACCTGATACGGCTTCCGGTCGACGACCCGGACCCGCTCCGGCGGCTGGGCGCGGTGCGCACGGCGATGGTCCGCAACAAGGACGCGGGCTCCGATCGCGGGGCCGGCGCGGTCGCGCTGCTCGCCGATCACGTGCCCGCGCTCGGCCACCGGCTCGGCGGGCCGCTGGTCGGCCAGGCCGCCCGGCTGTGGTTCGACATCCTGGTCACCAGCGTGCCGCTGCCCGGCATCGGGCTCCGGCTCGGCGGCCACCAGCTGGCCGAGGTGTATCCGCTGGCCCCGCTCGCGCCCGGCCAGGCGCTGGCGGTCGCGATCTCCACGTATCGCGGGAGCGTGCACTACGGGCTCGTCGCCGACGCGCGGGCCGTGCCGGACCTGGAGGTGTTCGCCCGGGCGGTGTCGGAGGAGGTCGAGGCGCTGCTGACGGCCTGCGACTGCTGACACCCGCGTCCGGCCGGCCGGGTGTGACTGCCGGCACCTGCCTCCGGCCGCTCGGGTGTGCGTGCCGGCGCCTGTCACCGGCCGGCCGGCCGGGTGTGCGTGCCGGCACCTGTCACCGGCCGCTTGGGTGTGAGTACCGACACCTGCCTCCGGCCGGTCGTGGCCGCCACCTCAGCCCCGTGCGGCGCTCGTCACGGGGGGGCCGGACGGTCCCGCAGCAGGCGGACGCGCCGTCGGGGACCCGCGGGCGCGTGGCCGGGGCGGGATGATCCGCAGGTGTGGGCGGGGCCCCTGCGGGAAAGCGGTTTGGTTCCCGGGCCCGCCGCTCCGTAAAATCCGCTGTTCGAAAGCGGGCGCGAGTCGGAGCGCTGCGCGGGTGATCAGGGAAGCGGCAGCGCGATGACGGTGACAGAGGACGGCTCGGCGTCCATGGACGAGGTGGTCTACGGGCCCGGTATCGACCCCGAGCGGCTGGCCGTCTGCCTGAGCGTGCTGGAGGAGCTGGACCGGATCGAGGTCGACCACCCCGACGCGATCGCGGTGCGCCGGGCCACGTCGCACATCTACCGCACGGTCAAGCAGCGCCGCCGCCAGGAGCGCCGGGCCGCCAAGACCGCGCACGACCGCACCGTCACCGAGGCCACCGCGACCGGCTCCGCCGAGCGCATCGACGACGAGACCGAGGGCATCCTGCCCTCCTCCAAGGTCGGGGCCGGCCGGATCGCGGGCATACTCCAGCGCCCGCGTTCCTGCTACGTCTGCAAGCAGCGCTACGTCGAGGTCGACTACTTCTACCACCAGCTGTGCCAGAAGTGCGCCGCCGAGAACCGCACCAAGCGGGACGCGAGCGCCGACCTCACCGGCAAGCGCGCCCTGCTCACCGGCGGCCGGGCCAAGATCGGCATGTACATCGCGCTGCGGCTGCTGCGCGACGGCGCGCACACGACCATCACGACGCGGTTCCCCAAGGACGCCATCCGCCGCTTCAAGGCGATGGACGACTCGGCGGACTGGATGCACCGCCTGGAGGTCGTCGGCATCGACCTGCGCGACCCGGCCCAGGCCGTCGCGCTGGCCGACCAGCTCACCGAGGCGGGCCCGCTGGACATCCTGATCAACAACGCCACCCAGACCGTGCGCCGTCTGCCCTCCGCCTACGCCGCCCTGGTCGAGGGCGAGAGCGCGCCGCTGCCCGCCGGGGAGCTGCCCGCCCACCACGTCATCGGCGCCTTCAACTCCGGTGCGGTCGACGGCCTGGCCGCGCTGCCGGTCGGCACCAGCGGGCTCGACGCGCAGAAGGTCGCCGACCTCGCGCTGGTCGCGGGCAACGCCAGCGTCGCCCGGCACCTCGACGGCACCGCCATCGACGCCGGCGGCCTGCTGCCCGACGTCGTCGAGTCCAACACCTGGGTCCAGACCATCGAGCAGATCTCGCCGGTGGAGCTGCTGGAGACCCAGCTGTGCAACTACACGGCGCCCTTCATCCTGATCAGCAAGCTCCGCCCGGCCATGGCCGATGCCGCCAGGAAGGCGGCGAGCGGACGGGCCTACGTGGTGAACGTCTCGGCCATGGAAGGCGTCTTCGCCCGCGGCTACAAGGGCGCGGGCCACCCGAACACCAACGCCGCCAAGGCCGCGATGAACATGGTGACGCGGACCAGCGCCGAGGAGATGTTCCAGGCCGACGGCATCCTCATGACCTCGGTCGACACGGGCTGGATCACCGACGAGCGCCCCCACTACGACAAGCTGCGCCTCGCCGAGGCCGGCTTCCACGCGCCCCTCGACCTCGTCGACGGCGCCGCCCGCGTCTACGACCCGATCGTGCGCGGCGAGGCGGGCGAGGACCTGTACGGCGTCTTCCTGAAGGACTACGCGCCCGGCAAGTGGTGATCCGCCGGGCGGGTGACGCCCCGGCCGGGGCGTCCGGGCCGGGGAAGCCGCGCCACGGACGCCCGGGCTGACCCCCGGACAGCCGGAGAGCCGGAGAGTCGCAGAGCCGGAGAGCCGGAGAGCCGCTGTGCCGGTGTGCGGCAGCGGGCCCTCAGTCGACCGCGCCGAGCCGCGCGTGGCGGGCCGCCACCAGTTCCAGCACCGTGCGCCAGTCCTCCAGCACGCCCGCGTCGAAGCCGGCCGTGCGGCTCTCCTCGCCGGCCTGGCGCAGCCGCAGCAGATCGTCGTCGGCGGGGTCCGCGGCCCCGCCCACCAGCCGGGAGACCCGCTCCCCGAGCAGGGAGCGCACCGCCTCGGCCGCGCTACGCGCCCGTGCCGACTCGTCGTCCGGGCCAAGCGCCGGCCCGATGCCCCGCACCAGGGCCGCCACCTGGAGCTCCTTGTCGGCGGGACGGCTGCGGCGGAGCAGCGCCGCGGTCCGCAGCGCGTGCTGGTGCCGGCCGGTGTACAGCAGATCCATCAGCTCCTCGACGCTGCGCAGCTCCATGCGTCAGTCCTTCCGCGAGACAGCCGTTGCCGCGTCAGCAGACCATGGCGAGCTTGCCGCCCGGCCAACGGCACTTGAACTGCGCCGGGTCCGGCCGGCGGCTGCTAGCCGGTTCGAAGAAGCGTTCGCCCGTATAGGCCGAGTGGGTGATTCCGTGCGTCGTCCGAGTGGCCGCCATACTTCAAAAAGCCCCATATTAGGGTGTATTGGGGTGCTGCAAGAAGCGTAGGGCTTACAGCTTGTTTGCCATCCCTATCGAGCGGATGGCCGCTCATTTGGTTAATCTGGAGTGGACGGACAGCAGTACGGGGTCCCACCCACACCCATCGTCCGTCCTGGGGTGAGCCGCTCCACAACGGCCTGCACTCACAGAGACACCGGCGCCACCGCGTCCGAAGCGGCCTTCCATCCAGACCCGAGCGGGCGTCCAGCGCCGAAGCGCAGACTGTCCGGTACGCCCCGAGGGTGACCCGACACATAAGGAGTGCGCGGTGACACCGGAGAAGACGAATCGCGAGCAGCGCCCCAAGGAACACACGGAGCGCGCGGGCCGCCGGCCCGGAGAACTCGGCAGCCTCGACGTGTGGGCCAGATCCGCCCCGATCCGCCTCGCGGGCTACGAGGACGATCTGGCCGAGCCGCACATCCTGCCGAGCGTGGACTGACCTCGCCGTCGTCACCGTCGCGATCGCCGCGATCGCCGCGCGCATGGGCGTGCCGGACTCACGCCCATGCCGACTGACGCCCTTCCCTCACCGCCGCGCCGTCACGGTGCCGTCCGCCGCCAGGGGCTCAGCTCCTCCAGCTCCGCCGCCAGGTCCAGCAGGACGGACTCCGTGCCCGGCCGGCCCACGAACTGCACGGCGCAGGGGGCGCCCGAGGGCAGGGTGCCGGCCGGGACGGACATCGCCGGCCAGCCGGTCAGGTTCCACGGCGGGGTGAAGGGTGAATAGGCGGAGTTGGCGAGGACGTTGCGCAGCCAGCCGCGTTCGTGCCACGGGCCGGCCTTCGGGGAGCGGCGGGCCAGAGCCGGGGTGAGCAGCACGTCGTACTCGGTGAAGAACGGTGTCAGCCGGGCCCGCAGCCGGTCCCGGGCCGCGCCGGTGCGGACGGTGCCCTCGAAGCGGCGGCCCAGGGCCGCGTGCACCCGGGTGCGGCGGGCCAGCCGCGCCCGGTTCAGGTCCGCGGCGTCCCTCGCCGTCCCGGCCGTCCAGTGCTGCAGCGCGGTCACGCCGAGGGAGAGCGGGTACGGCGGCTCGGCCCGCCGCACCTGGTGCCCGGACCGGGCCAGCGCCCCGGCCGCCTGCCGCACCGCGGCCGTGTACGGCCGGCTCACGCTCACCCCGGCGACCGGGCTGCGCAGCGCGACGGCGATCTTCCGGGGACGCGGCTCCTCGCGGCGGGCGAACTCCGTGTCGGCCAGGACCCCCAGCATCAGCCGCGCATCCTCGACCGTCGTGGCCAGCGGGCCGTTCTCCGACATGCCGAACCAGTCGCCGTTGCCGATCCCCGCCGGCACCACCGCGTGTCCCGGTTTCAGCGTGACCAGCCCGCAGTTGGCGGCGGGGATGCGCAGCGAGCCCATCCCGTCGTTGCCGAGCGCGAGCGGCACCAGCCCCGCGGCCACCGCCGCCGCGCTGCCACCGGAGGAGCCGCCGGCCGTGCGGGACGGGTCCCAGGGGTTGCGGGCGATGCCGTAGGGGCCCTCCGTGGTGGCGAAGACGCACAGCTCGGGCACGTTCGTCAGGCCGACGACCACCGCACCGGCCGCGCGCAGCCGGGCCACCGTCACGTGATCGTCGGCGGCCGGGGCTTCCGGGGTGGCGGCGGAGCCGATGCGGCACGCCTCGCCGCGCACCGGCAGATTGTCCTTGACCGCCACCGGCACGCCCGCGAGCGGCAGTTGTGCCAGCTCGCCACGGGCGGCCACCTCGTCGGCCTCGGCGAGCGCCGCCTCCGCCCGGACCTTCCGGAACGCCCCGATCCGGCCGTCGAGCCGCTCGATCCGCGCGAGATGCTCGGCCACCACCTCCCGGGGCGTGACCCGCTTCTCGCGGACGGCGGCGGCGATCTCGGCGGCACTCCGGCCGGCCCAGCTGCTCACGGGCGCTCCTAGGCTAGTCGTCGGTTCCGCGCCCGCCGGCTCCCCGGCTACTCGCCGGTATGCAAGGCGCGTAGGGAGAACTGTGCCCGGCCGCGCCGGGTACGTCGAGAGCCCGTTCCCGCCCGGCGGCCCCCGGTACGTCGGTCGGAACCCGTTCCCGCCCGGCGGCCCCCGGTACGTCGGTCGGAACCCGTTCCCGCCCGGCGGCACCCGGTACGTCGAGAGGCCGTTCCCGCCGGTCGCCGGTCGCCGGTCGCCGGTCGCCGGTCGCCGGTCGCCGGTCGCCCGTCATCCGACGGCGGCGGCCGCCGTGCTGCCCCGCACCGTCAGACGCGGCATCGGCACGCGCACCGCCCGCGCCGAGCCACCGTCCAGCAGGGCCGTCAACTCCCGTGCCGCCGTGCGGCCGAACTCCGCGCTGTCCCGGGACAACGCGGACAGCCAGGGCTCGACCATGCGGCACAGGGCCGAGTCCTCCCAGGAGACGACGGAGACGTCCTCCGGCACCCGGCAGCCGAGTTGGGCCGCCGCCGCGACCCCGGCCACCGCCATCACGTCGTTGTCGAAGATCAACGCGGTCGGGGGAGCGGCGGCGCTCAGGACGCGACGGGTGACGGCGGCACCCTCGGCGTCCGAGTAGTCGGTGGTCACCGACCGGACCTCGGTCAGGCCCCGCCCTTCGGCCTCGCCCCGCAGGGCCCGCACCCGGCGCTGGGTGTGCGCGAGGTCGGGCAGACCGGCGATGTGGGCGATCCGGCGGTGGCCGAGGGCGGTCAGCTCGTCCACGACCGACGCCATCGCGCCCGCGTCGTCCGCCCAGACCGTGGACAGCCCGGGGTGACGCTCGTCCGGTGCGCCGCCGATCACCACGGCGGGCAAACCGAGTTCGTCCAGCAGCTCCGGGCGCGGGTCGGCGGCGCGCGGATCGACGACCAGCACGCCGTCCACCCGGTGCTCGGCCCACCAGCGCCGGTACACCGCGCACTCGTCGGCCACGTCCTCCACCACCTGGAACAGCAGCCCCAGATGGCGCTCGGCGAGCACCTCCTGGATGCCGGAGACGAGCTGGAGGAAGAACGAGTCGACGCCCAGCGTGTCCGCCGGGCGGGCCAGCACGAAGCCGACCGTCGCCGCGCCCTCCCCGGACAGGGCGCGGGCCGCCGTGCTGGGCCGCCACCCCAGCTGCTCGGCGACGCGGCGCACCCGGGCACGGGTGACCTCGGAGACGCCGGGGCGGTCGTTGAGCGCGAAGGACACCGCGCTCTCGGACACTCCGGCCCGCCGGGCGATGTCCTTCATCGTGGGCCGGCGGGCGGGGGACCGTCTGGTCGGCACGTTTCTCCCCCTTCCGGGAAGGTGCTCGCTAATGCGCTTGAGTGTCAAGACCCTAAAGCGCATTAGCAGTTGACGGCAAGTTCTCGGCCAGAACCGTCTGACCTGCACTGATGAAGGCCGTATTTCTTTAGCTCCAACGAATGCATTGACTTTCTCCGAACGCACTGGGCAAGGTCTTCGGCGCCACCGACAGCCCGACCCAGCAAGGGAGCCGTGTCCGTGCCCATGTCCCGCAGAGCCCTCGCCGCCGTCGCCGTCGCCCTCGTCCTGCCGCTGAGCGCCTGCGGCTCGGGCGGAGACGACGGCGGCACGACCGACGCCTCCGGCAAGGTGGAGGGCGACATCACCTTCCAGACCTGGAACCTGCGCGCCAACTTCAAGCCGTACTTCGAGGGAGTGATCGCCGACTTCGAGCACAAGTACCCCGGCACCCACGTGAAATGGGTCGACCAGCCCGCCGAGGGCTACGCCGACAAGCTCAGCGCCGACGCCGCCGGCGGCACCCTGCCCGACGTCGTCAACGTCTCCCCGGACCTGGTCGCCCCGCTCGCCAAGGCCGGCCTCGCCCTCGATCTCGACAAGGCCGCCGCCACATATCGGTCCGAGTACCTGGAGGGCGCCTGGGCCGGCCACCGGATACCGGGCATGAGCGGCACGTACGCCTTCCCCTGGTACCTGAACACCGGGCCGCTCTTCTACAACAAGGCCCTGTTCGAGAAGGCCGGACTCGCCCCCGACCAGCCACCCAGGACGTACGACGAACTCTTCTTCGACGCGCTGCGGATGGCGCAGAAGAGCGACGGCAAGGTCGCCACCCTGGCCAACGTGCCCACCATCGAGGACTTCGGCCGTTACGGCGTACCGCTGATGAACGAGCAGGGCACCGGGTTCACCTTCAACGACGCCAAGGGCGTCGAACTCCTCACCAGGTACAAGCAGCTGTACGACGCCAAGGCCCTCGATCCGCAGGCGCTGACCGCCACCGGGGAGTCCGCCGGCAAGAAGTTCCTCACCGGTGCCGTCGCCATGAACCCCGGAAGCGCCTTGGACCTCGGCAACTTCAAGAAGAACGCGCCCGGCCTGTACAGGAACATCGGCATCACCGACCAGATCACCAGCAGCGGGCACGTCAACATGTACGTGATGGGCGTGATGGTCAACTCCCGCACCAGGCACACCCCGGCCGCGGTCGCCTTCGCGCACTTCGTCACCGAC
Source organism: Streptomyces musisoli (assembly GCF_016741855.1). GTDB lineage: Bacteria > Actinomycetota > Actinomycetes > Streptomycetales > Streptomycetaceae > Streptomyces > Streptomyces musisoli. Next base: position 18,674 of record NZ_JAERRH010000002.1, read on the forward strand.
GCGCGGAACCAGATGGCCTTCGCCAAGAAGGTCGCCATCTTCCCGAGCACAGCCGGCTCCCTGGACGACCCGTACTTCACCGAGGAGGACGGCACCGACGAGACCCGGGTGCGCATCGCCGCGGCCAAGTCGCTGAAGAGCGCCGTCAACTACACGCCCGTGCTGTTCAGCGAACAGATGAAGACCGCGCTGCGCAACGAGGTGGCCAAGGCGCTCCAGGGCAAGGAGAGCCCCCGGGAAGCCCTCGACAACGCTGTCGAGGCCGCCGACCGGCTGCTCCAGCAGGGCTGACCCCCATGGCCGCGCCCCTCCGCGTCAAGCGCCAGCTCCTGGTCAGCCCCTGGCTGTTCGCCGCACCCGGGCTGCTGATCACCGGCGCCTTCGTGCTCTACCCCTTCGCCTCCACCCTCGCGAACTCCTTCACCGACCGCCGCACCCTGCTCCCCGGCCACTTCGTGGGCCTCGCCAACTTCCGCGAGCTGCTCCACGACGACATGTTCTGGACCGGCCTGCGCAACAGCTTCCTGTACATCCTGGGCGTCGTCCCGGCGCTCGTCGTGCTGCCGCTGCTGCTCGCCCTGCTGGTGCGGAAGAACATCCCCGGGATCACCTTCTTCCGCTCCGCCTTCTACACCCCGGTCGTCGCCTCCATCGTCGTGGTGGGCCTGATCTGGGTGTGGCTGCTGGACGAGCGCGGCCTGGTCAACTCGCTGCTGGAGAGCGTGGGCATCGGCCGGATCGGCTTCCTCAGCGACCAGTGGCTGCTCCTGCTGAGCGCCATGGCCGTGACGGTGTGGAAGGGCCTCGGCTACTACATGATCATCTATCTGGCCGCGCTCGCGAACGTCCCGCGCGAACTGCACGAGGCCGCGGCCGTGGACGGCGCCGGACCGGTGCGCCGCTTCCTCTCCGTCACCGTGCCCGCCGTACGGTCCACGATGGTGCTGGTCGCCGCGCTCTCCTCGGTCGCCGCCTTCAAGGTGTTCTCCGAGGTCTACCTGATGGCCGGCCCGAACGGCGGCCCGGCCGGCGAGGACACCACCCTCGTCATGCTCGTGCAGCGCACCGGCACCGGCCTGACCGGCCGGGTCGGCTACGCCTCCGCCCTCTCCGTCGTCGTCTTCGTCGTCACCGTCGCCCTGATGCTGCTCGTGCTGCGCGCCGACCGGAGGGAGGAGAGGTGAGCGTCCTGGAGAAGGTGCGGCCCGAGCGGCCGGCCACCGCCGCCGCCCGGGAGCCGCGCGTCACCGACGAGCACGGCCGCCGCGTCCGGACCGGGGAACTGGTCTGGCGGTACCTGCTGCTGCTCGCCGTCCTCGCCCTGACCGTCGGCCCGTTCCTGTGGCAGCTGTCCACCTCCCTCAAGGGACCCACCGAGGACATCTACGGCTCACCGCCCAGGTTCCTGCCCGCCCACCCCACCCTGCACAACTACACCCGGGTCGCCGACACCATCCCGGTCTGGGACTACGCCCTGAACTCCCTGAAGGTCGCCGCCGCCAACGTCGTGACCAACTGCGTCGGTTCGGCCCTCGCCGGGTACGCCCTGGCCCGGCTGCGCTACCGCGGCCGGCGCGTCACCACGCTCGTCTTCGTGCTGGCGATGCTCGTCCCCGTCGAGGGCATCGTCATCGCCCAGTTCACCACCATGCGCGAACTGGGCCTGAACAACACCCTGATCGGAGTGGTCCTGCCCGGCGCGATCGGCGCCATGAACGTGCTGCTGATGCGCAACGCCTTCCGCAACCTGCCCTACGAGATCGAGGAGGCGGCCTACGTCGACGGCGCCAACGTCTGGCAGCGGTTCCTGCGCGTCGCCCTGCCCTCGGTGAAGGGGACGGTGGCCGTCGTCGCGATCTTCGCCTTCATGGGCGCCTGGGACGACTTCCTGTGGCCGCTGATCGTCCTCAGCGACCCGTCCAAGTTCACCCTGACCATCGGCCTCGACTACCTGCACGGCACCTTCGCCAACGACGAGCGCCTCGTCGCCGCGGGCACCGTGATCGCCGTGGCCCCGCTCATCACCCTGTTCGCCTGCCTCCAGCGGTACTTCTTCCGCGGGGTCGGCGAAGGGGCCGTCAAGGGCTGACCGACGTCAACCGCTTCCCGAGGACAGCTAGGACATCCATGCCTCCTGACGTGCGCTTCGGCGTCAACTACACGCCCAGCGAAGGATGGTTCCACCACTGGCTCGACTTCGACCTCGACTCCGTGCGCGCCGACCTCGACACGATCGCCGCGCTCGGTCTCGACCACATCCGGGTCTTTCCGCTGTGGCCGTACTTCCAGCCCAACCGCACCCTGATCCGCCCTCACGCCGTCGACCAGCTCGTGGCCCTGACCGACGCCGCCGCCGAACGCGGCCTGGACGTCAACGTGGACGGCCTGCAGGGCCACTTGAGCAGCTTCGACTTCCTGCCGGCCTGGACGCGCACCTGGCACCGCCGCAACCTCTTCACCGACCCGGACGTGACCGACGGCCAGGCCGCCTACCTGCGCACCCTCGCCGCCGCCCTCGCCGACCGGCCGGGCTTCATCGGCATGACCGTCGGCAACGAGGTCAACCAGTTCGCCGCCGGACCCCACCCCGACCCCGACCGCATCACGGCCGAGGAGGCCGCACGCTGGCTCGAGCGGATGCTCGCCGCCTGCGCCGAGGGCGCCCCCGGCCGGCTGCATCTGCACGCCTCCTACGACGCCGCCTGGTACCAGGACGACCAGCCCTTCACCCCCGGACACTCCGCCCGGCTCGGCGCCGTCACCGCCGTGCACTCCTGGGTGTTCAACGGAACCGCCCAGCGTCACGGCCGCACCTCCGTGCCGGCCGAGCACCATGCCGCCTACCTGGTCGAACTGAGCAAGGCATGGGCGGACGAGCCGCACCGGCCGGTGTGGCTCCAGGAGGTCGGCGCCCCCGCGCCCCTCGTACCCGCCGAGCACGCCGCCGCCTTCGCCGAGGCCACGATCGGACACGTCCTGGACTGCCCCGACCTGTGGGGCGTGACCTGGTGGTGCTCCCACGACGTCTCGCGCAGGCTCGCCGACTTCCCCGAACTCGAGTACTCCCTCGGCCTGTTCACCGACGAACGGCAGCCGAAGGACATCGCCCGCGTCCTGGCCGACGCGGCGGCCCACCGGGTACCGCACACCCCAGCGGCACGCGGCACGGCCCTCGTCGTGCCCGCCGAGCCTGCCCACCGCTCCCGCTGCGCGCCCGGCGGCGACGTCTTCGACGCCTTCTTCCGGCTCGTCGCCGACGGCGCCCGCCCGACCACCGTCCTCGACACGCGCGCCGACGACAGGGACCACCTCGACGCGCGCGGCATCACCGAGGTCGTCACTCCCGACCAGGTACTCCCCACCCCCCAAGGAGGCACCCGCTCGTGAACCCCACCAGACGCACCGTCCTGATCGCCGGCACCGCCGCGGCCACCGCCGCCCTGGCCCCCTCGCCGTACGCCTCGGCGGCCCCGCGAGCCGCCGCCGCGACCCCGCCGTACGCCTCGTACTGGTACCCGGACACGCTGCCCGCCGGCAGCCCCGGCCCCGGCATCACCTGGCGCGGCCTGAAGAGCTGGCGCGCGGCCGACGACCCCGACCTCGCCTGCAACGCCGCCTCCGTACCGCTCGCCCCCCGCTTCACCCCGACCCCGGCGAACACCACCGCCCGGGCCGGACAGGCCCGCGTCCAGGCGCTGGTCTCCTTCGGACCGACGTCGGGCAACCCCTCCCAGGGCTCGGCCACCGCCGACTACTACGCCCTCACCCACTGGGCCTACCTCGACGAGCTGGTGTTCTGGGGCGGCTCGGCCGGCGAGGGCCTGATCCTCGCGCCGAACGCGCCCGTCGTGGACGCGGCCCACCGGCACGGCGTCCCCGTCCTCGGGAACATCTTCCTGCCCCCGGTGGCCTACGGCGGACAGCTCCAGTGGACCCGGGACCTGGTGCAGCAGGACGCCGACGGGCACTACCCGCTCGCCGCGCAACTCGTCGAGGTGGCTTCGGCCCACGGCTTCGACGGCTGGTTCGTGAACGCCGAGACGGGCGGCGGGAACACCGCGCTCGGCACGGCCATGCTGGGCTTCATGAGGGAGCTGAAGGCGCTCGCGGCGGCCAGGGGGCAGCGGGTGACCTGGTACGACGCGATGACCGTGAACGGCACGGTCAGCTGGCAGGGCGCCCTGAACAGTCAGAACCAGGCCTTCTTCCAGGCCGCCGACGACATGTTCGTGGACTTCCGGTGGAGCGCGGCCACGCTCGCCTCGTCCGGCACCAGGGCACAGCGTCTGGGCCGCAGCCGCTACCAGCTGTGGGCCGGCGTCGACGTCGAGTCGAACGGGTCCGGTACCTATGCGGACTGGGACGCGATCGTGCCGGCCGGCAAGCCGCACATCGCCTCGATCGGCTTCTACCGGCCCGAGTGGACGCGCAACCACCTGCCCGCCGACCAGCGTGCCCCCGAGGACTTCCACGCCGCCGACGACCGGTTCTGGACGGGACGGTCGCTCGATCCCTCGCGGCCGGACGCGGGCGATCCGTGGCGGGCGCCGGCGGTGTCCGTGGCGGACCGGTCGACGGTGATCTCGGTGCCGTTCGCGAGCGTGTTCAACACCGGACACGGACTGCGCTGGTACGAGGAGGGCACCGTCACCTCGGACGCGCCCTGGAACCACCTCGGGCTCCAGGACCGGCTGCCGTCGCGCCGGTGGGTGGTGCGGACGGCGGGGGAGCGGCCGGTGGTCTCCTTCGACTTCGCGGACGCCTGGCGGGGCGGGAGCAGTGTGCTGGTCACGGGTGAACCGGATCAGCCCGCGGTGGTGGACCTGTACGCGACCCGACTGCCGACCGGTGCGGACACGGTTGTCGACCTGACGTACCGGAGCGAGTCTGGGGAGGTGAACGTCGAACTGGCGGTGGCGACGGCCGAACCGGGTAAGGCGGGGGCGGCACCGCCCTACAGGTATCTGGCCGTGACCCCGGGTGCCCGGGTGAAGCCTGTCGACGGCTGGCGGACCGTGACCGTGCCGCTCGCCGCGCTGTCCGGCACCGTCCACGCCCTCGGCGTCCGGCTCACCGCCACCGGGGGCCCGGTGCGCTGGCGGCTGGGCGGTCTCGCGGTCCGCCCCGGCGGCACCCCGCCGGTTCCCGCCGCGCCCTCCGCCGCCCGCGTCACCGCGGCGAACGGCGGCGATCTCCGCCTCGCCTGGGACCCCGCCCCCGGCACCGTCCGCCACTACACCCTCCACCGCCTCCTCCCCGACGGCACCCGCCGCTTCCTCGGCGCCACCGGCCAGCGCGCCTACCACCTCGCCGGCCTGCGGCCCGAACAGGGAGAGACCACGGCACGGTTCGAAGTGCGCGCCGTGGGGGAGCTCTACAACGCCTCGGCCCCCGTGACCGTCACCCACCCCTGGTAACCACCCCCTGGCCATCACCCCCCGGTGATCAACCCCCCGGCGATCACCCCTTGGTCATCACCCGGAACCCCGCAGGGAGCAGACCGCATGCATGACGACCGCACTCTGGTGGAAGCCCGCCTCAGGCGCGTCCTCGACGAACGTATCCGCCCTGCCGTGTACCCCGAGTCCGTGCCGCTCCAGGTCGCGGTGTGGCACGCGCCCGGCGAGCCCGTACCGGTCGCCGAGGGACTCGCCGCAGAGCCCGAGCCGATGGAGACGGGCGCCCGGTGGGGTGCCCCCTGGGGCACCAGCTGGTTCCGGGTGACCGGGACCGTGCCCGAGGCGTGGGCCGGGAGGACCGTCGAGGCCCTGCTGGACCTGGGCTTCGACGAGAACATGCCCGGCTTCCAGTGCGAGGGCCTGGTCTACCGGCCCGACGGCACGCCGGTGAAGGGCCTCAACCCGCGCAACCAGTGGGTGCGGATCGGCGCGCCCGTCGCGGGCGGCGAGGAGGTGCGCCTGCACATCGAGGCCGCCTCCAACCCCGTCATCCTGGACTACCACCCCTTCCGGCCCACGTCGCTCGGCGACCGGCACACCGCCGGGCGGGAGCCGCAGTACACGCTGGCCCGCATGGACCTCGCGCTCTTCGACGAGACCGTGTGGCAGCTGGTGCTGGACCTGGAGGTGCTCGGCGAGCTGATGGCCGAGCTGCCCGTGGACTCCGCGCGCCGCCACGACGTCCTGCGCGCGGTCGAGGGGGCCCTGGACGCCGTCGACCTCCAGGACGTGAACGGCACGGCGGACCGGGCCCGGCAGCGGCTCACCGGTGTGCTGTCGGCCCCGGCCGTGCCGTCCGCGCACCGGATCAGCGCCGTCGGGCACGCACACATCGACTCGGCGTGGCTGTGGCCGCTGCGCGAGACCGTGCGCAAGGTGGCCCGTACGACGTCCAACATGACCGCGCTCATCGAGGACGAGCCGGAGTTCGTGTTCGCCATGTCCCAGGCGCAGCAGTGGGCCTGGGTGAAGGAGCACCGGCCCGAGGTGTGGGCGCGGGTGAAGAAGGCCGTGGCGGAGGGGCGGTTCGTACCGGCCGGCGGGATGTGGGTGGAGTCGGACACCAATATGCCCGGGTCGGAGGCGATGGCCCGCCAGTTCGTGCACGGCAAGCGGTTCTTCCTCGACGAGTTCGGCATCGAGAACGAGGAGGCGTGGCTGCCGGACACGTTCGGCTTCGCCGCGGGCCTCCCGCAGATCATCAAGGCGGCCGGCTCCAAGTGGCTGCTGACGCAGAAGATCTCCTGGTCGCAGACGAACAAGTTCCCGCACCACACCTTCCACTGGGAGGGCATCGACGGCACCCGGATCTTCACGCACTTCCCGCCCGTCGACACCTACAACTGCTCGATGAGGGGCAGCGAGATCGCCCACGCGGTCCGTAACTTCAGGGACAAGGGCAGGGCCCGGCACTCCCTCGCGCCCACCGGCTGGGGCGACGGAGGCGGCGGCACGACCCGGGAGATGGTCGCCAAGGCGGCCCGGCTGCGCGACCTGGAGGGCTCGGCCACCGTCACCTGGGAGACACCGCGCGCGTTCTTCGAGAAGGCCGAGGCCGAGTACCCCGCACCGCCCGTCTGGGTCGGCGAGCTGTACCTCGAACTGCACCGGGCGACCCTCACCAGCCAGGCGAAGACCAAGCAGGGCAACCGGCGCAGCGAACACCTGCTGCGCGAGGCCGAACTGTGGGCGGCCACCGCGGCCGTGCGCGCCGGGTTCCCCTATCCGTACGCGGAGTTGGACCGCATCTGGAAGACGGTCCTGCTGCACCAGTTCCACGACATCCTGCCCGGCTCGTCGATCGCCTGGGTGCACCGGGAGGCCCGGGCGACGTACGGGCGCGTGGCCGCCGAGCTGACCGCGATCATCGAGGGCGCCCAGCGCGCGCTCGCCGGGGAGGGCAGCACGCCGCTGGTCTTCAACGCGGCTCCGCACACCCGCCATGGTGTCCCGGCAGGCGGTGCCGCGACCCCGGCCGCGGCCGGCGGCACCACGGTCGGCGCGCGCGAGGACGGCGGGTTCACACTGGACAACGGCCTGCTGCGGATCGCCGTCGACGCCCGGGGCCTGGTCGTCTCCGCCTACGACCCCGCAGCCGACCGTGAGGCCATCGCCCCAGGCCAGGCCGCGAACCTCCTCCAGCTGCACCCCGACTTCCCGAACATGTGGGACGCCTGGGACGTCGACTCGTTCTACCGCAACACGGTCACCGACCTCACCGGCGCCGAGTCGGTCACGGCCGGCGAGGACGGCGCCTCGGTGCGGATCGTGCGGGCCTTCGGTGCCTCCCGGGTCACCCAGCTGCTGTCGCTGCCGCCCGGTGAGCGGCGGCTGCTCATCGACACCGAGGTCGACTGGCACGAGACGGAGAAGTTCCTGAAACTGGCCTTCCCGCTCGATCTGCACGCCGAACGGTACGCGTCCGAGACCCAGTTCGGGCACGTGCACCGGCCCACGCACACCAACACCTCCTGGGAGGCCGCCAAGTTCGAGGCGTGCAACCACCGGTTCGTACACCTGGAGGAACCCGGCTGGGGCGTGGCCGTCGTCAACGACTCGACGTACGGCCACGACGTGACCCGCACGGTGCGCGGGGCCGGCGACCGCGGTACGACCACGACGGTCCGGGTGTCGCTGCTGCGCGCGCCGCGCTTTCCCGACCCGGAGACCGACCAGGGCGTCCACCGCTTCAGGCACGCCCTGGTTCCCGGTGCCTCCGTCGCCGACGCGGTCCGCGAGGGCTGGCGGATCAATCTGCCGGAACGCTCCGCGACCGGCGCGCACGACGTCGCCCCGCTGGTCACGGTGGACGACGACGCGGTGGTGGTGACGGCGGTGAAGCTCGCCGACGACGGCAGCGGGGACGTGGTCGTCCGCTTCCACGAGGCCCACGGCGGCCGGGCCCGGGCCACCCTGACGGCCGGTTTCGAGGTCGCGGACGTCACGGTGACGGACCTGCTGGAGCGACCGGTCGCCGGTGAGGAGCCCCCCGCGCGCGACGGAGAGCGGATCGCCGTACGCCTGCGCCCCTTCGAACTGCGGACCCTGCGGTTCCGGAGGCGCTGACTCGCGCCGGGAAGGCTCTCCTCGCGGAGTCGTGCGAGCCCTGGCGGTGGACGCGGTCGTCGTGGCCACGTTCCCGGACGACCAGTTGGACGGCCCCCTGGCCGCCCGGCCCCGCCGGGTCGCGGCGGCCGGCCGCGCCTTCACCGACGTGATCGACTCGGGCGGTGCCGCACGTCGTTGAGTGCGTCCACGACGTCGGCGGTGATGTCGAGCAGGCGGCGCACCGTCGCGTCCGTGCGGAGGCGGGGCGGGGGTTCGAACTCGTCGCCTGACGCCCCACTGGGCGCGGCGACACCGCGGCCCGCCTCTACGGCTTGTGAACGGCTCCCGCCAGCCGCGTCGGCGGCAGGTACTCCCGCACGAACGTCCGCTCCCAGCACGCCCCCGTCTCCCGCAGCTCCCGCCAGCTCGTGTACCGGTACCGGAACAGCCTCGCCCGGACATAGCGGGGCGGGGTGTCCGGCGGGAACGGCGAGCCGCGCAGCAGCCGCAGGGTGTCCCGGTCGTTCTCCAGCAGGCGTTCCACCAGGCCGCCGAACCACTCCCCGGCGTAGCCGGGCGACAGCGCCGCGAACCACATCAGCCAGTCCAGGCGCAGATGGTAGGGGGCGAACTGGCGAGGCCAGTGCCGGGGATCGCCGGGCTTGCCCCTGAACGCGTACTCCCGCCAGTCCGAGTCCTCGCGCGGGGCGGCGTCCAGCGTGCCCTCGACCACCACCTCGTAGCGCACCCGGCTGACGCTGCCGAAGGCGCCGTAGGTGTTCACCAGGTGCAGCGGATCGAAGGAGCGGTTCATCACCTGGCGGCGGGAGATCATGTTCACCACCGGGTGGTAGCTCAGGAAGACCAGCAGTGCGGCGACCGCGAGCACCAGCGCCTCGTACCACAGCGGGGCCGCCGGCACGGGCGGCGCCGTCGTGGGCAGCCGCAGCGCGGACAGGGCCAGCACGATGGTGATCCAGTTCAGCCAGGAGAAGTTGCCGGAGAGCACCAGCCACAGCTGGGTGACGATCATCAGGGCGGCGGCGGCCGAGGCGATCGGCTGCGGGGTGAACAGCAGGACCGGTACGACCAGCTGGGTGACGTGGTTGGCGGCCACCTCGACCCGGTGCAGCGGCTTCGGCAGATGGTGGAAGAACCAGCTCAGCGGGCCCGGCATCGGCTGGGTCTCGTGGTGGTAGTGCAGGCAGGTCAGCTTCCGCCAGCAGGCGTCGCCCCGCAGTTTGATCAGCCCGGCGCCGAACTCGACCCGGAACAGGATCCAGCGCAGCAGGAACAGGACGACGACCGGCGGCGCCACCTCGTCGTTGCCGAGGAACGCGGCCAGGAAGCCGGTCTCCAGCAGCAGCGACTCCCAGCCGAACGCGTACCACGTCTGGCCCACGTTGACGATCGACAGGTACAGCGCCCACGGCACCAGCCACAGCAGGATCCCGGCCCACAGCGGCAGCGCGTAGTCCGCCCCGGCCAGCAGCGCCGCCGACGCCGCGCACCCCGCCCACGCACACGCCGCGAAGAAGCGGTCGGAGTAGTGCAGCTGGAACAGGCTGGGGGCGCGCCGGAACCGCACCCGCGCGGTGAAGCGGGGGATGGGCAGCATCCCGCGCTCGCCCAGCAGGGCCCGGAACTGCAGGGCCGCCGTCAGGAAGGCGACCAGGTACACGGCGGCCAGAGCCCGCTGGAAGACCAGCCGGCTCAGCCAGTCGCCCGGTGCGGTGAACCAGTCCACGGCTGTGCGCGCCCTCCTGTACGGCTACACCGGCTCCGTGCTCGGGTGCACCGGTGCCGGGCGCTCGTCCGCGCCGGCGCCGGTCTCGCCACGGTGTTCCCCGAGTTGCCAGCCAAACCCGTGCAATGCCAACAATAGGGCGTAATCACCCAACGTGATGTGGAGTGCGCGGTGCGGATACCCACCGGAACCATGGTCACGGTCTGCGTGCTGTCGGCGCTGCTCCTCGCCGCCGGCTGCGCGGGCTCCGGCGTCAGGCAGACCCGGGTGGGCGAGTTGGTCTTCCTCCAGGCCGTCGGCGACCGGGGGCCCGAGCCCTTCACCGACTCCACGGCCACCGGCTCCGCGGCCACCGCCGACCCCACCCGCCCGGCGTCGCCCCGCAGCACCGTCCCGGTCTCCGCCGCCGAGCTGGCGGCGCCCCTGCGCGCGGCCCGCACCCTGTCCGGCGCGACACCCGGGCTGTACCGCGGCACCCCGCACGTCGCCGGCTGTGACGTCGAGCGGCACATCGGCTATCTCGCGGCGGACCGGGCCAAGGCGGACGCCTTCGCCCGCGCGGCCGGCGTCACCCGGTCGGCGCTCCCGGAGTACCTGCGGGGCCTGACCCCGGTCGTACTCGGCTCCGACACACGCGTCACCAACCACTCCTACCGCAACCGGCGGGCCACCGGGTACCAGGCCGTGCTCCAGGCCGGCACCGCCGTCCTCGTCGACGACCGGGGCGTGCCCCGGGTGCGCTGTGCCTGCGGCAACCCGCTCGGACCGCCCACGCCGACCCGCGGCGGGGCCGGCGCCCGCGGTACCCCCTGGGCCGGCTACCGGCCGAACAAGGTGATCGTGGTGGCGCCGGCACCCCGGGCCGTCACCAGCATCACGATCGCCGACTCCAAGAGCAGCGCCTGGATCGAGCGCCGGGTCGGCCACGACGTCCGCCGGGACCATGTCGTGCCCCCGCCCGTGCGGGCCGGCACCAGTGCGTCCCCGACCGCGCCGGTGGCCACTCGGTCGCCGGCCACGGGGCAGCCGAGCCCGCACGACAGCCGCCCGGCCGCCGCCCCGGCCCGCACCGGCACGCCGACGTCCTCGCCCGGCAGGCCGCCGTCCCCGCCCGGCGCACCACGGTCCCCGTCCGGTACGTCACCGTCCCCGCCCGGTACGCGGCCGTCCTCGCCCGGTACGCGGCCGTCCCCGTCCGGTACGCGGCCGTCCCGGCCCGGTACGTCGCCGTCCTCGCCCGGCCCCACGGCCCCGGGGCGCGGCCGTACCGATCCCCCGGACGACGCCGACGGCCGGGGGGCCCGGAACCCCGTGGCGCCCACCGAGGAACCCGCGGGCCCAGCTCCCACCCCGGACACCTCCGGCGCCTCACCCGACCTCTCCGGCCCCTCCTCGGGCCCCGACGACGACTGAGAGGGCGCCCGGCCGCCGGGCGTGTGGACGAGGCCGGGCGTGTGGACGGCGGCCGGGCATGCGTCTGGCGGCCGGGCGTGTGGACGAGGCCGGGCGTATGGACGACGGCCGGGCATGCGCCTGGCGGCCGGGAGTATGGACAGCGGCCGGGCGTGCGGACGGCCGCCGCGCGCACGCCCGGCGCTCCCCGCCGGCGCACGGTGCCCGCCGATCAAGTCGAAGAATCCGCCGGATACTGGCAAGGTGGGCCCCATGGCCGATCGGGGAGCGAGCGCCCTGTCACTCCCGGAGGACTGGCCCGCACATCCGGACCCGGTCCTCGCGCTCAACCACATGGGCAGTTTCGACTGGGACCTGGACGCCGGTCTGATGGACATGGACGCCCAGGCCTTCGAGGTGTTCGATCTGCTCCCCGAGGAGTACGACGGGCGCCCGGAGTCCCTGACCGTGCGGGTGCCGCCGCCGGAGGCCGCCCGGCTCGACGCCGCGGTCGCCCGGGCGATCAAGGACGGCAGCGAGAACTACGGCGCCTACTTCCGCATCCGCCGCCGCGACGGCAGCATGCGCTGGACCCACACCCAGGGCTACATCCGGCGCGACGAGTCGGGCCGTCCGAGCCGGGTCGTCGGCATCGTCCGCGACGCCACCCAGGAACTCGCCGACAGCGCGGCCCGCAGTCTCCGGGCCGCCCAGGACGAGGCGTTCCGCCAGCAGACCAGCGTCGTCCAGGTCATCTCCGCGGCCCTCGCCCACGCCCGCAGCGTCCAGGACGTCATCGACGTCCTCAAGGACGCCCACGGCATCCGCCATCTGGGCGCGGCCAGCCTGGTGATGGGCCTGGTCGAGGCGGGCCGGATCCGGCTGGTGGCCGAGGGCCCCGTGGGCAGCTTCGTCCCCGGCACCCGCGTCACCCGGATCGACGAGCAGTACCCCATGAGCGAGGTCGTGCGCACGCTCAGCCCCCGGTTCATCGAGTCCGCGGAGGAGTTCGCGGCGGACTACCCGATCCTCTGGCCGCACATCACCGACCTGCGGATCACCTCGGCCGCGTACCTGCCGCTGATCGCGCAGGCCCGCCCGATCGGCGCCATGGGCCTGCTCTACGACGACCGGCGCGGCTTCTCCGACGAGGAGCGCGCCGTCCTGGTCGCGCTCGGCAGCAGCATCGCGCAGAGCCTCATGCGGGCCATGCTCTACGAGCAGGAGAAGGACCTCGCCCAGGGCCTCCAGCAGGCCATGCTGCCCCGCACCATCCCCAGCGTCCGCGGCGCCGACATCGCGGTCCGCTACCGCTCGGCCGCCCTGGGCCGGGACATCGGCGGCGACTGGTACGACCTGATCCCGCTGCCCGGGGGCACCGGCTCCGGTGGAAGCCGGGTCGGCGCGGTCATCGGCGACGTGCAGGGCCACGACACGCACGCGGCGGCCGTCATGGGCCAGCTGCGCATCGTGCTGCGCGCCTACGCCGCCGAGGGCCACCCCCCGGCCACGGTGATGGCCCGCGCCTCGGTCTTCCTGCACGAACTCGACACCGACCGGTTCGCCACCTGCCTGTACGCGGAGGCCGATCTGGGCACCGGAGTCGTCCAGGTGGTGCGCGCCGGGCACATCGACCCGATGATCCGGCGCAGCGACGGCACCTGCGACCGGGTTCCCGTCGAGGGCGGGCTGCCGCTCGGTCTGTCCGCCGAGTTCGGGCGGCTGGAGTACCCCGTGACCACCCTGGAACTCGACCCGGGCCACACCCTGCTGCTGTGCACCGACGGGCTGGTCGAGCTGCCCGGCACCGATCTGGACGACGGCATGCGCGGCCTCGCCGCGCTGATCTGCGAGGGACCCGCAGAAGTGCGCGACCTCGCCGACCGGCTGATCCAGCTGGCCGAGGAGCGGGGCGGCGACGACGACGTGGCCCTGCTCCTGCTGCGCCGCCGCGCCCGGGAGACCACGCGGCCCGGCGGCCGGCTCCAGCAGCATGTGGCGCCCGGCGACCCGGAGGCCCTCACCCAGGCCCGGCACATGATCCGCACCGCGGTACGCGCCTGGGGGGCCGGCGACCAGGCGGACGAGATCGAGCTGGTCGCCGACGAGCTGATCACCAACGCCCTGCTGCACACCGAGGGCTCCGCGATCGTCACCCTGCGGGCCCTGGACGCCGCGGAACACAGGCTGCGCATCGAGGTCGAGGACTGCTCCAGCGCCCTGCCGCGGCGCCGCGAAGCGGGCGAGAACGGCGTCTCCGGCCGCGGGCTGCTCCTCGTGGACCGGCTCGCCGACAGCTGGGGCGTGGAGGCCCGGGGCGGCGGCAAGGCGGTCTGGTGCGAGTTCCGGCTGCCCTAGGCACGGCTTCCCGTCCGGGCGGCCCGGAACCGGTTCCCGCGGCCGCGACATCCGGCCCGGGCGGGACCGCGGCGTGCTGTCGGTGCGGGCGCTGTCGGTACCCGATGGCACTCTGGACGTATGCCGGAATTGCCCGAGGTACAAGCGCTGACGGACTTCCTCTCCGAGCACCTGGTCGGACTGCGGGTGGTGCGGGTGCTGCCGGTGGCCGTCAGCGTCCTGAAGACCTACGACCCACCGGTCACCGCCCTCGAGGGCGCCGAGGTGACGGCCGTGCGCCGGCACGGCAAGTTCCTGGACATCGAGACAGGGGGCGGGCTGCACCTGGTGGCCCATCTGGCCCGCGCGGGCTGGCTCCAGTGGAAGGAGCGGCTGCCGGACGGACCGCCGAAGCCGGGCAAGGGCCCGCTCGCGCTGCGGGTGGCGCTGGAGACCGGCGAGGGCTTCGACCTGACCGAGGCCGGCACCCAGAAACGCCTCGCCGTGTACGTCGTGCGCGAACCGGGAGAGGTGCCGGGCGTCGCCCGGCTCGGCCCCGACCCGCTGGCCGTCGACTTCGACGAGGAGCGCTTCGCGGCGCTGCTGAAGGCCGAACGGCGGCAGCTGAAGGGCGCTCTGCGCGACCAGTCACTGATCGCGGGCGTCGGCAACGCCTACAGCGACGAGATCCTGCACGCCGCGAAGATGTCCCCGTTCAAGCTCGCCGCGGCCCTCACCCCGGAGGAGACCCACCGCCTGTACGAGGCGCTGCGCGGCACGCTCACCGAGGCGGTCGAGCGGTCCCGGGGCGTGGCGGCCGGCCGGCTGAAGGCGGAGAAGAAGAGCGGTCTGCGCGTCCACGGCCGCACCGGCGAACCCTGCCCGGTGTGCGGCGACACCATCCGGGAGGTCTCCTTCGCCGACTCCTCGCTCCAGTACTGCCCGACCTGCCAGACGGGCGGCAAGCCCCTGGCCGACCGCCGTCTGTCCCGGCTGCTGAAGTGAGCCCGGCCCGGTGCCGTCACCGTGCCTCCAGCGTGACCAGCCGTTTCCCGTCGTCCGTGCGGACCTCGTAGCGCAGGATCTGGTCCGGGTGCAGCGCGCTGGCGCCCATCGTGGTGGTGGGCCGGGTGCCGTCGCCCGGGTTGGTCCACCCGGCGACGACCTGTTCCGTGCCGTCGTCGCCGACCGCGACCAGGCGGCAGGTGTGCGATCCGGAGCCGTCCTTGACCTCCAGCCTGAGGTCGCTGCCCCAGTCCTCGTCCTCGGAGGTGACCTGCGCCCACACCCCGGTGTGCGGATCGGTCGCCGCGGTGACCCGTGCGGCCGGCTCCGCGTGGCCGGAGAAGGCCACGATCCCCGGGCCGGCGACGGCCAGCACCACCGAGGCGGCCAGGCCGTAGAGCATGCGGCGGCGCCGCGCCCGGCGCCGGTGCGTCAGCTCGCCGAGCAGCCGGTCCAGCAGCCGGGGACCGGGCTGTGTCATGGGGTGCACGAAGCGCGGCGTGGCCCGGCGGTACAGCATCAGCTGCCGGGTCGCGGGCCCGAACTCGGTCACGTGTGCCGCGCACTGGGGGCACTCCATGAGGTGGTCCTCGAAGCGGAAGGCCTCCGCCTCGTCCAGCACGCCGAGCGCGTACGCGCCGACGTCGCGATGCCTTTCCAGGGACCTCATGCCGAATCCTCGTGCCTATGGGTGCGGGTGGGGTTACTCCTTGCTCCCACCCGTACGCAGCCGACGGCCGAATCACTCAAGCCACGCACAGAATCACGGACAAGAGATTCGGAGCGGCCCGGCCCGCGGATTGGTGTGAATTCCAGAAGATTCAGAAGAGGTGGATCGCGAGGTGCCCGAGGGGCAGCCCGAGCCGCCAGGCCGGTGTCCACACCTTCGGCCCGTCGTCCTCCCCGAACACCGCGCCGCCGCCCGGCACCGCGTCCAGGTCCGGCGCGAGCAGCTCGGTCTCCTCCAGCCAGCGCCAGGCGTCCCACGCCAGTGCCAGGTCCGGGCAGGGGACGCCGGAGCCGGCCGCCCGCTCGGTCAGCTCGGCCATGCGTGCCCGCACCCAGTCCTGCCACGGCTGGTCGTACGCGGTCAGCGCCAGCCAGTTCTCCAGCTGGGAGATCACCCGGATGCCGGAGAGCTCCCCGTCGGTGTCGGAGAGGAAGACGGTCAGCGCCAGCGCGTCCCGGCCGGCCCGGAACTCGAAGGACGTCGGCGGCATCAGATCGCCGGTGCGCAGCAACTCGTCGGCGATGTACTCGGCGTACAACCAGGCCATCGGGACGGCCAGTTCGTCGCCGTCCGTGCTCTCGTGACCTCTGTGCAGCATCCCTTCCTGCCCTTCCTCCGGTGCGTGCGCGTCGCCCGGGCCGTCGACGGGATCACCGTCCCGCCCTCGCCCGGAACGCGGATGAGGACAGCCCATTGCCCGAACGGGGGCTACAGCAAGGCGCTTTACCGAGGTTTGACCAGGCTTCCGGTTTCACCGCAGGTCGGCCGCATAACCCGGAAGCACCCGGCGCAGGGCGCGCAGCGCGTAGTACGCGCGGGATTTCACGGTACCGGGTGGTATCCCCAGGGCCTGCGCCGCCTCCGTCACACTGGCCCCGCGGAAATACACCAGTATCAGGACGTCACGGTGCTCCGGAGTGAGTGTCTTCACAGCCTCCCGGACATCGAGCATCGCGGCGGCCCGCTCGGCGTGGTCCGCGGTCACCCGCGCGTTCTCGGGGACCTCGTCGCCGCTCTCGGGCGGCCGTGCCTGCCGGGCCCGCCGGGCGTCGATCGCGAGCCGCCGGGCCACGGTGAGCAGCCAGGGCCGTACGGAGTCGAAGTCGTGGGCGTGCAGGGCCTCCGGGTGCTGCCAGGCGCGTACCAGGGTCTCCTGGACGAGGTCCTCGGCGCGCTGGCGGTCCCCGTCGCAGAGCCTGAGCAGCAGCGCGAACAGCGGGCCGCCGTGCTCGCGCTGGAGCGCGGCCAGCTCGTGCTCGGCGGTCGTGGGCCCGGTGGTGAGTGAGGTTCCGGCCGTCATGGCCGTATGGCAGCGCAGGCCGCGGCCGGCGGAAAGATCGCGGACCCGGTCGTGCGACGGACGGTCGATCGGGGCGGCGAACGGTCGGACGAGCGGTACACCGGGGCACCGGACGGCCGGACGAGCGGTACACCAGGGCACCGGACGGGCTAATGAGGCCGCCCGGACTGTTTATCCGGTACATCAGATTCATACCCATATGCCCGTCACGGCTTCGTCTGTATATACGACAATGCTGGGGTGAGTTGATGATCGGACGCAGACAGCAGGTGGCCCTGGCCCTGACCGCCGTTCTCGCGGCCGGGGCGGCCTGCCAGAACCAGCACCAGGAATCCGGCACGAGGGGACAGCCGGCGCCCGCCGTGACCAGCGGCGACGGCGGCTTCACCCTCGTCGCGACCGGCGACGTCCTGCCGCACACCTCCGTCATCGAGCGGGCCGCCTACGACGCCGACCGCAGCGGGCACGACTTCCGGCCCATGCTCTCCGGCGTCCAACCGGTCGTCTCCCGCGCCGACCTGGCGCTGTGCCACATGGGTACCGTCTACGGCGCCGACGGCGACTACACCGGCTACCCCGTCTTCAAGTCCCCGCCGCAGATCGCCGAGGCCCTCGCCGCGACCGGCTACGACAGCTGCTCCACCGCCTCCGGCCACGCCATGGACGACGGCACCGCCGGCATCGCGCGCACCCTCGACGCGATGGACAAGGCCGGCCTGCGGCACGCCGGGACCGCCCGCAGCGAGACCGAGGCCCGCTCGGTCGGCATGCTCCGGGCCGGCCGGGCCAAGGTCGCCCATCTGTCGTACACCTTCGGGACCAATTACCCGCTGCCGCCCGGACGGCCCTGGGCGGTCAACCTCATGGACGCCGACCGGGTGATCGCCGACGCCCGTGCCGCCCGGCGGGGCGGCGCCGACGTGGTCGTGGTCTCCGTGGACTGGGGCACCGAGTGGCAGGAGGAACCCGACCGGCTCCAGCTCACCCTCGCCCAGCAGCTCACCGCCTCGGCCACGAACGGCCGCCCGGACATCGACCTGATCCTCGGCGCCCACGCCCATGTCCCGCAGGCGTACGAGAAGGTCAACGGCACCTGGGTGGTCTACGGACTGGGCGACCAGATCGCCGGCGAGATGTACAACCGCCAGGGCGCCCAGGACCCGCGCGGCAACGAGTCCAGCCTCGGCCGCTTCACCTTCGCCCCGCCGGCCCGTCCGGGCGGCCCCTGGCGGGTCGTCAAGGCCGAATTCCTCCCGCAGTTGTACGACCTCGACGCCGGCCGGGTCGTCGACCTCGACCGGGCCATCGCCCAGGGCGCCGACCAGGAGGCGGTGCGCGACCGGATCGCGAGCGTGGTCCTCAGCCGCGGGGCCGCCCAGGACGGCCTGGTCATGGGGGAGTGATCAGTCGGCGGGATGCCGGGTGGCGAGCACCGAGCGCCGGTAGGAGTAGCCGAAGTAGATCACGCAGCCGATCAGGAACCACACCACGAACCGCACCCACGTCTCCCACTTCAGGAACGTGATCAGCCAGATGGAGAAGACGACACCCAGCGCGGGCACGAACGGCATCCACGGCGTCCGGAAGGTGCGCGGCAGTTCCGGCTGCCGGTAGCGCAGCACGATCACCGCCACGCACACCACCACGAACGCCAGCAGGATGCCGATGTTGGTCAGCTCGGCCGCCTCGCCGATCGGGACGAACCCGGCGATGACCGCGGACGCCGCCCCGACGATCCAGGTCACCCGGGTCGGCACGTGCCGCGTCGGGTGCGTCTTCGCGAACCACGTGGGCAGCAGCCCGTCACGGGACATCGAGAACCACACCCGGGTGACGCCCAGCATGAACGTGAACATCACCGTGAGGATGCCGATGATCGCGCCGACCGCGATCACGTCCGCCAGCGCGTCCAGGCCCACCGACTTGAACGCCGTGGAGAAGCCGCTCTCCGGGTCGATGTCCTTGTAGTTCTGCATCCCGGTGAGCACCAGGCAGGCCGCCACGTACAGGACCATCGAGATCGCCAGCGAGTAGATGATCGCCTTCGGCATGTACTGCTGCGCGTTCTTCGACTCCTCGGCCGCCGTCGACATCGCGTCGTAGCCGAACACCGCGAAGAACACCGTCGCGGCACCGGTGAAGGCGCCGCTGAGGCCGAACGGGAAGAAGGGGTGGTAGTTCGCCGTGTTGATGTGGAACACGCCCACCCCGATCACCAGCAGCACCACCAGCACCTTCAGGGCGACCACGAACGTCTCGAAGCGGGCCGCGGTGCGGATGCCCAGGTTCAGCAGCCAGGCGATCAGCAGACACAGCACGGCCGCGAACAGGTCGACCCGGTGCCCGGTGCCGGTGCCGGGCGCCCCCAGCATCCACTGCGGCAGATCGGCGCCCATCTCCTCGACGAGGAAACTGAAGTAGCCGGAGATGCCGATGGCCACCACGGCCACGATGGCCGTGTACTCCAGCAGCAGGTCCCAGCCGATGAACCAGCCCGCGAACTCGCCGAGCACGGCATAGCCGTACGTGTACGCCGAACCCGCCTTCGGGATCAGTCCCGCGAACTCGGCGTAGGACAGCGCCGCGCAGGCGCTCGCCACGCCGGCGATCAGGAAGGAGACCAGTACCGCGGGTCCGGCCGTGCCGTTGGCCACCGTGCCGGCCAGCGTGAAGATGCCCGCGCCGATGATCCCGCCCACGCCGATCGCGGTGAGCTGCCACAGCCCCAGCGACTTGTCCAGGCTGGTGCCCTCGACGACCTCGGTCTCCTCGATGTGTTCGATGGGTTTGCGGCGGAGAATCCCTTCACCCGGGCGGAGCCTGCCCATGTGCCTCACCTCTTCACCACGGCAACCGCTGACGGCGGATCATGATGTCTCAGGGTCGGCGCCCAGGGAAGACGCCACGCACGGCGCGGGCAGGTGCCGCCGCGGCGCCCTACGGTACGACCGTCACCGGCCAGCGTCCCGACTTCACCAGCCGGACCGCCACCGAGCCGATGATCCGGTGGCCGGCCTGCTCCGAGGCGCCCACCACCACCGCGTCCGCCTTCAGCTCGTCCGCCGCCTTCACCAGCCCGCCGAAGGGGTCCCCGCGGAAGGTGTGGAACTCCCAGCGCACGTCGAATATCCCCTTGACCCGCTCGGCCGCCTCCCTGATATGCGCGATCAGGTCCTCGGCGATCTCGTCGGTCGTCTCCGCCACCGGCGCCCCGAGCGCCGCCCCGGCCGCCAGCACCGGCTGCACGTACACCACGGCCAGCAGCGCGTGCTGCCGCCGGGCCAGACCACCCGCGTACGCCGCGGCCCGCAGCGAGGAGTCGGAGCCGTCCACGCCCACGACGATGACCTTCGGACCGTCCGTGCCCCGCTCGAACGTGTGCGCGGGCTGTTCGTGCTGTTCCGTCACGGCTTCGAATCTATCGGAATGAGCTGTTCCAGCCCATGCGCGGGGCCCGCTCGACGGGCGAGGCATCCGGGGCCTTCCTACAGTCGGAACCATGACTGCCACCGCGGAACCGGCCGCCCGAAGAGGCGCCGGCGGCCCGGGACGCACGCGCGGCGGGCGTCTCGGCCGGGTACCGGAGGCCTTCGCCACCCTCTTCGCCGCACTCGGCCTGCTGTGCGCCCTGCTGGCAGTCATCGCCCCGCTGCGCCGCCCGCTCGGCGCCGTCGTCCGCACCCTCGACCTGCTGCTGGTCCCGATCAGCGCCAACCTCGCCTACGCCGTCTTCCTGTTCCTGCTGGCCGGCGCCACCGCCGCCCGCAAGAAGGTCGCCTGGTGGCTGGTCGTCGTCTACCTCGGCCTGCTCGTCCTCACCGACGTTCTCGGCGCGGCCGTCGGCCTCTATGCCGAGTCGCTGCCGTCGCTGGTGCTGTGCGCGCTGCTGCTGCTCCTGCTGGTGGCGGCCCGCGGGGAGTTCTACGCCGCCTCCCGCCGGGGTGCCGTGTGGCGGGCGCTCGCCGTACTGCTCGCCGGGCTCGCCGTGGCGATCGTGCTCGGCTGGGGCCTGCTCCAGCTCTTCCCGGGCACGCTCCCGGCGGGCCAGCACCTGGCCTGGGCGGCCGACCGGGTGTGCGGCGGCCTGGTCTCGGCCGGCTCCTTCGACGGCCGCCCACCGCACCAGGTCACCTTCGTCCTCGGCCTGCTCGGCGCGCTGGCCCTGCTCAACGCCGCCGCCACGCTGTTCCGGTCCCAGCGCCTGGAGGCCGCCCTGCACGGCGACGAGGAGGCCCGCATCCGGGCCCTGCTGGCCGCGTACGGCGAGCGGGACTCCCTCGGCTACTTCGCCACCCGGCGCGACAAGGCCGTCGTCTTCTCGCCCAGCGGCAAGGCGGCCGTCACCTACCGCGTCGAAGCCGGCGTCTGCCTCGCCAGCGGCGACCCCGTCGGCGACCCGGAGGCCTGGCCGCACGCCGTCGGCGCCTGGCTGGACGGAGCCCGCCGGCACGCCTGGGCCCCCGCCGTGATGGGCGCCTCCGAGGCCGGCGCCCGCGCCTACGCCCGCGCCGGCCTCGGCGCCCTCCAGCTCGGCGACGAGGCGATCCTGCACATCCCGGGGTTCGACCTGAGCGGCCGGGACATGCGCGTCACCCGGCAGGCCGTGCACCGGGTCCGCCGCACCGGAGCCGTCTGCCGCATCCGCCGGCACGCGGGCCTCACCGAACGGGAGATGGAGGAGATCGTCTCCAAGGCCGACGCCTGGCGGGACACCGAGACCGAGCGCGGCTTCTCCATGGCCCTGGACCGGCTCGGCGACCCCGCCGACGGCGACTGCCTGCTCGTGGAGGCCCTCGGCGAGGACGGCAGCCTGCTCGCGCTGCTCTCCTTCGTCCCCTGGGGCCGCGACGGCGTGTCCCTGGACCTGATGCGCCGTGACCGCGCCGCCCCCAACGGCGTGATGGAGTTCATGGTCACCGAACTGTGCGCGGCAGCCCCGAAACTCGGCGTGCGCCGGATCTCCCTGAACTTCGCCGTCTTCCGGTCGGTGTTCGAGGAGGGCGCCCGGATCGGCGCCGGACCGGTCCTCAGGCTCTGGCGCCGGCTGCTGCTCTTCCTCTCCCGCTGGTGGCAGCTGGAGGCCCTGTACCGCTCCAACGCCAAGTACCGCCCCGAGTGGTACCCGCGCTTCATCTGTTACGGCGACACCGCGGCCCTCGCCCGCATCGGCCTCGCCTCCGGCATCGCCGAAGGCTTCGTGTCCGTACCGTCCCTGCGCAAACTCTGGGGAAAGGGGCACCCGAAGACAGGACGGCGGCCCGCCGCCACCGCGGGCCCGCCGTCCCGGCCGGCGCTCGGTCTCGACGGAGGGGACGAGGCCGGACCCGCCGCCCCGGACGCGGGCCTGCCCGACCAGGTCCGCGTCCGGTACCGCACCCTGGACCGGCTGCGCGCCGCCGGCACCGACCCCTATCCCGTGGGCGTCCCCGCCCCCACCCACGCCCTCGCCGACGTACCGCCCGGCGAGGACGTCACCGTCGCCGGACGCGTCATGCTGGTCCGCGACTTCGGCGGCATCGTCTTCGCCGTACTGCGCGACTGGTCCGGCGACCACCAGATCGCCCTCACCCGCGACGGCTGCGGACCGGCGCTCGGCCGCTTCACCGCCGACATCGACATCGGCGACCACCTCACCGTCGCCGGCCGCGCCCGGCCGAGCGACCGGGGCGAGCCCACCGTCTTCGTCACCTCCTGGCAGCTCACCGGCAAGTGCCTGCACCCGCTGCCCGACAAGCGGCGCGGCCTCACCGACGCCGAGTCCAAGGTCCGCCGCCGCCACCTGGACCTGATCACCAGCGCCGACGCCCGCGCCGTCCTCCGCGCCCGATCCGCCGCCGTACAGGCCCTGCGCCAAGGCCTGCTGGACCGTGGCTACCTGGAGGTCGAGACGCCGATGCTCCAGCAGATCCACGGCGGCGCCAACGCCCGCCCCTTCACCACCCACATCAACGCCTACGACCTCGACCTGTACCTGCGCATCGCCCCCGAGCTGTATCTGAAGCGGCTGTGCGTCGGCGGCCTGGAGAAGGTCTTCGAACTGGGCCGGACCTTCCGCAACGAGGGCGTCTCCTACAAGCACAACCCCGAGTTCACGATGCTGGAGGCCTACCAGGCCCACGCCGACTACGACGTCATGCTGGACCTCGCCCGCGAGCTGATCCAGGGCGCCGCCACCGCCGCCTTCGGCTCCCCGGTGGCCCGCAAGGACGGGGAGGAGCACGACATCTCCGGGACCTGGCCGGTCAAGACCGTGTACGGTGCGATCTCCGAGGCGCTCGGGGAGGAGATCGGCCCCGGCACCGAACTGCTGCGGCTGCACCGGCTGTGCGACCGCGCCGGAGTGCCGTACACCGCCGACGACGGCCCCGGCGACGTCGTGCTGGAGATGTACGAACGGCTGGTCGAACACCGGACCGGACCGCCCACCTTCTACCGGGACTTCCCGACCGACGTCTCCCCGCTGACCCGGCAGCACCGCGCCGACCCGCGGCTCGCCGAACGCTGGGACCTCGTCGCCTTCGGCACCGAACTCGGCACGGCCTACTCGGAGCTGACGGACCCCGTCGAACAGCGCCGCCGGCTCACCGAACAGTCGCTGCTGGCCGCGGGCGGCGATCCGGAGGCCATGGAACTGGACGAGGACTTCCTCCAGGCCCTCGCCTACGCCATGCCCCCGACCGGCGGCCTCGGGCTCGGCGTCGACCGGCTCGTCATGTTCCTCACCGGCCGGACGATCCGCGAGACGCTCCCCTTCCCGCTCGTGCGCCGCCGCTGAGCGCGCCGGCCACTCGGCTGTCCGGGTGCATTCCCGCCGCCGCACCGGTGGCGTTGCGGTGCGGCGGAGCCCGACGGGGCGACTGATGAGTCATGCAGAAGGATCAGTTGTTCACGCGCCGCCGGATGCTTCTCGCGGGCGCCGCCGCCCTCGGGACGGCGGGCACCGCCGGAATCGTCCTGGCGGCCGGCGGCGAGGAGACCGCCGGGACCGCGGTGGCCCCGGTTCCCGGCCCGCAGGCCCGCCAGGCCCTCAAGCCCTCCGCCTTCCGGCTCCAGCCGTTCACCGGATACGGACCGCCGCGCACCGCGCCCCGCAAGCTCAAGGTGCGCAGGAAACCGATCCTGGAGATCTCCGGGCGCGGCCGGCGCATGATGCTGACCTTCGACGACGGCCCCAACCCCGCCTACACCCCGCACATCCTGGACACCCTCGCCAAGTACGACGTCCGGGCGATGTTCTTCGTGTGCGGGGAGTGCGTCGCCGACAACCGCGAACTGCTGGCCCGGATGGCCGACGAGGGCCATGTCGTCGGCAACCACACCTGGACGCACCCGCTGCTGACGACGCTGCGCCGCAAGGAGATCCGCTCCGAGATGGAGCGCACCAGCGACATCATCGAGGACACCTACGGCGAGCGCCCGCAGTGGTTCCGCGCCCCCTACGGCGCCTGGAACCGGGCCGCCTTCCAACTGGGCGCCGAGATGGGCATGGAGCCGATGGCGTGGACGGTGGACACCACCGACTGGATGGAGCCCGGCACCGGCACCATCATCGACCAGGTGGAGAGCGGAGCCGCCCCCGGCGTCGTGGTGCTCTCCCACGACGCCGGGGGCGACCGTTCGCAGACCGTCCGCGCGCTCCGGGAATGGCTTCCCTACCTGATCGACTCCGGATACCACCTCACCGTGCCGCCCCGGCGCGTGTGACGACCGCCGGCCCCGCGGCCGGCACCGTCCTCCCGCCCGCCGGGCCGCGGCGGTTCAGGTGACCGCGGCCAGGCGGGCGAAGACGACGACATTCCCGTCGTAGCCGTTCTGCTTCGAGAAACCGCCACCGCAGGTGATGACCCGGAGTTCCGGTGTCCCCTTCGAGCCGTACACCCGGTCGCCGGGGAAATTGTTCTTCGCGAAGACCTCGACTCCGTAGATTTCGAACACCGCGGTCCTTCCGTCCTGGCGCAGGACCTCGACCTGGTTCCCCTTCTTCAGCGCCCCGAGGCCGTAGAACACGGCGGGGCCCTGCTTGTTGTCGACATGGCCGACGACGACCGCGGTCCCCTTCTCCCCGGGCGAGACGGCGCCGGTGAACCAGCCGGCCAGGCCGGGGTTGTCCGGGGGCGGCGCGGCGACCCAGCCGTCCGGGTCGAGGCCGACCGGCACGACGGGTGCGTCCACGTGGATCGCGGGGATCCGGACGCGGTTGACCACGGAGAACGGCAGCGATGCGGGCGCCGGGGCGAAGCTGCCCAGGGTGGCGCGACTGTCCGGGGCCGCCGCCGAGGCAGGCTGCGGCGGGCCGACGTCGAACTCCCCGGAACCGTTCCGGATGAGCGCCAGACCGGTCAGCAGAACCAGCGCTATCACGCCCCAGGGCGCGCGCTTCTTCCGCCGCTCCTCCTCTTCCGCAAGCTCGGACAGCTTGGACGCAGACATTCGCCATCCCCTTTCGACGCGGTCGCGCCACGTCCATCGCGCATGGGAAAACGCTAAATCCCGCGCGGGTGAAGGGCGACGGGGTGATCGGCGAACGGGTGGCCGGGCGACCGTTCCGTGAGCCATCCGAGTTGCCGTTCCCAGATATTTTCTGACGGTCCGTGACCTGCGGCAATATCCGATTGTGTGGTTTTCCGTCGGCGTGTCGGCTCACCAGGACGGACCATTCTCGACATGCGGGCGTGTTCCGCGCGTCTGAGGGTCGTTCCGGGAGGTGTTTCCTCGCCGATCCACCGGGGACGGGCCCCGGTGACCTCCCGCGGAGGATCACATGCGCAACCAACGTGCCCTGGCGGCGGCGTGCACCACGGTCGCCGTCCTCGGGCTCGCCGCCCCCGCGGCCGTCGCGGACGGAATGGGCAACGGGGGCGGCCCGAGCGGCACCGACAGCAACGGTGCGGTCGTCGTCCCCGGCACCGGCACCGGCAACATCGGCACCGGCAACATCGGCACTCTGAACGGGACCGGGGTCGGGATCATTCCCGGCACCGGCATCCTCAACGGAGGGGGCCGCATCCCCGGCAACTTCAACGGCAACGGCAACGGCAACTTCAACGGGAACGGCCGTGGCAACGAGGGCTTCGGCAACGGCCGTGGTAACGAAGGCGGTCGTGGCAACGAGGGCTTCGGGAACGGCCGCGGGAACCAGGGCTTCGGCAACGGCCACGGCAACGAGGGCTTCGGCAACGGCCGCGGGGGTGAAGGAGGCCGCGGCGAGGGATTCGGAGGAGAGGGGCACGGCGACGACCTCAACTCGCGCGACATCTTCGTCACCCCCGACGTCCTGCCGGCCGGAGGCCGCCTCACCGTCATCGTGAACGGCTGCCGGTCCGGTACGGCGAGTTCGGACGCCTTCGGCACCATCCCGCTGGAACCGTTCCACGACGACACCGCGAGGGGTGTCGCCATCGTCGACCGCGACGCCCGCCGCGGCCGGTACTCCGTCACCGTCCGCTGCGACGGCCGCACCCTGACCCGCAGGGACGCCTTCACCGTGCTCGGCGGTGTCGCCGGCGGTCTCGGCGGGAGCAGGACCAGCGGCGCGACGCCCACCGACCTGGCCATCGGCAGTGGCCTGGTGGCCACGGCGCTGATCGGCGGCGGTGCCTTCTGGCTGCGCCGCCGGCACGAGAAGCGCGCCTGAGCCGCGGCCGGCCGGCGCGGCCACCGGATCCGTCCCGCCACCGAACACCCGCACGCCGACAGGCCTTCGCCCCGATTCCTCACGGAAGCGGGGGCGAAGGCCTGTCGTGACGGCCGTGCCGGTCGGGTGGAGGGCCGTGCCGCTGTGGCCGCCGGGCTATCCGGTGACGTTCGGGAACATGCTGAGGAACGGCTCCGCCGTGACCGCGATGCCCCGGCTGTACGGCGCGTCGAAGTCCCAGATGAGGAACAGCATGAAGGCGATGGTCGCCGAGAACAGCCCGGCCAGGATCAGCTCCCGCCTGGTGCGCCGGATCTGCAGGGCGAACACCATGCCGATGGTGATCAGCGCGCCGGTGAGCAGCCCCCACCACACGACCGGTGGCATGGTCGCCCCGGTGGAGTCGGCGCGTGAGTTGCGCGCCTGGTCGGCGGTGGCCAGCTGGTCCAGCAGCGGCTGGTAGGCCTGGGCCTCGAAGTCGTTCTTCGGCCGGTAGTCGGTGACGTCCGCCCGGACCGTCTGGAGCAGCTCGGCACCGCGGTCGGTGAGCTGCCCGTCGTCCGCCATCCGCCGCCACTCGGTGTGGACGACGTGACCGACGTAGGCGTCCACGTCCCCGCGGATGCGGTCACGGACGTCCGGCGGATACACCCGCACCCGCTCCGAGATCTCGTGCAGCGCCTGGGCCTCGGTCTGCACGTGGTCCTGCGCCGTGTTGCGGGCCTCCCACACACCCGCGATGGCCAGGCCCAGCACGATGGCGTAGATGACGCCGATCCACATCGTCATGTACTCGATGACATCCGGGGTCTCGCTGGGATCCTCGTCCTCGGCGGCCGTCCGGTGCCGCACCAGCGTGATGACGACCACGACGGCACAGGCCCCCAGCATCGCGAGGACGAGAACAAGCCAATCCGACAACAGGTGCCTCCAGAAATGAGGGGCCGGCGCGTCAGCGCGGGCGCAGCGCCGCGACGGCGACGATCGCGGGGACGGTGATGAGCAGGACGTAGGTGACGGGGGTGGTGCGGCCGCGCGGCGTGTGGCGGACGGTGTGGGGGTGGTACGCCGGGTAGCTCACCGGCGTCACGGTGGGCCGCGGGGTGGGCGTGGGCCTCGGCGTCGGTTTCGGCTTCGGCGTGGGGGCCGGCCGGGGTGCCGGGGGCGGCGGAGGCGCCGGAGCGGGCCGGGCGGGCGGTGTGGGCCTGGGGTCCGGTTTCGGGGTCGGCGTGGGCTTCGGGGCGGGTTTCGGCGGCGGCGCCGGATGTCTCGTGGGCGTCGGAGTCGGCGTCGGCTTGGGCGGAGGCGTCGGCTTCGGCGGCGGGGTGGGCGTGGGCGTCGGCTCGGGCGGACACGGGGGCGGCGTCGGCTTCGGACAGGGCGGGGGAGTGGGCCAGTGGTGGCCGCCGGCGTAGGCCACCGCCACCGTGCCGTCCGGGCCCGTCGAGGCGTACGCGCAGGCGTCGGCCGACGCGCTGCCGACCGGACAGCCCACCAGGGCCCAGGTCAGCGTCAACAGGGCCAACGCCCGTGCCGTAGGCGCGCATCGGGTCACTTCGGGTCCATGCACGTCGCAGATCATGAGGCGCGGAAGACCTCCGTACGCCCTGGTGAGCCGAGATTGCTCCGAAAGAGGGAGATGGGGTGATCGGTGGTTTGGCGAGCGGAAGGACCCGTATCGGCACGATCCGTCCAGATGTCCCTGCCGTCCGTGGCCGGGCGTGTCACAGGCTCCGGAAAGAAATTCCGGCCGCCGTTGAACACGGCGACCCCTTTGATGCGTACCCATGGCCGTGCGGCGACGCAGCAGGCGCTGCAATATCCAGGCGATAATGGGGAGTTGACGATGAAAGCCTCCTGGAGGACCGCCTCGCTGGTGGCCACGGCCGCTTCGGTGCTGGCGCTGACGACGGCGTGCGGTCAGGACAACGCGGCCACTCCCGCGTCGGCGGCCCAGAACGTCGGGGCCACGGCCGCGGCCGGTGACTACGGCAACCCCGGCAGCGGGACCACGACCGGCGCGGGCAACGGATACGGCGCCGACGGCAGCAAGAGTTCCGCCTCCCCGGCCCCGGTCAGCCCCGCGGGCAAGCTCACCGTGGCGAGCAACCCCGACCTGGGCAATGTCCTGACCGACGGCTCCGGCCTCACCCTTTACCGGTTCGACAAGGACACCGCCAATCCGCCCAAGTCGAACTGCGACGGCGACTGCGCCACCACCTGGCCGCCGGTCCCCGCCGACGACGCCTCCGCCGGCACCGGCATCGACAAGGCACTGCTCGGCGAGGTCACCCGTGCCGACGGCTCCAAGCAGCTCACCGTCGGCGGCTGGCCGGCCTACCGCTACGCCAAGGACGTCAACGCCGGCGACGTCAACGGCCAGGGCGTGGGCGGCAAGTGGTTCGCGCTCGCCCCGAACGGCAAGAAGGCCAAGCTGTCCGATCTGCCCGGCCTGTCCGTCCACAAGGACCCCAAGCTCGGCGACATCGTCGTGGACCGCAACGGCATGACGGTCTACCGCTTCATGAAGGACCAGGCCTGGCCGAAGTCCGTCTCCAACTGCACCGGCGCCTGCCTGGAGAAGTGGCCGGCCGTGGGCCCGGTCGGCGCCGACGACACCAAGGGCGTGAAGAAGAAGGGCCTCATGCCCTTCACCCGGCCCGACGGAGTCAAGCAGATGACCGTCAACTGCTGGCCCATCTACACCTTCTCCGGGGACAAGGCCCCGGGCGACACCAACGGTCAGGGCGTGGGCGGCACGTGGTACGCCGTCTCGCCCGACGGTAAGCCGGTCGGCGCGCCGGGCAACTAGATCACCTCCCCAGGGTCGATCGCCCCGCCCGACCCGGCACGCGGCCGAAGATCCGCCCCCTCCGCACCGCACGGAGGGGGCGGATCGCTGTGTGCGGCGGCGGTCCGCAGGCCCGCGCCGTCGTCACGCAGCGGGGTCGTACGGGCACTTGCCGCAGGCAGTGACCGGGAACGGATGGTCAATTTCCGGTTCGGGTCGCTCCTTTGGCAGGCGATCAGTAGCCTCAGCTCGAACACCGGATCGCCTACACTTGTCCACGCCTTGGAGAGATACATGGAGCGTCCCGCCTGGGCCCCACGGAGCATCGACATCTCGGTGCCGAGCGTCTCGCGGATCTACGACTACTACCTGGGCGGTTCGCACAACTTCGAGGTCGACCGGGAGGCGGCCCGCAAGGCCATGGAGTTCCTGCCGGGCCTGCCGAAGATCATGCAGGCCAACCGGGCCTTCATGCGCCGGGCCGTACGGTTCGCGGCCGGGGAGGGCATCACCCAGTTCCTCGACATCGGCTCCGGCATCCCGACGTTCGGCAACGTCCACGAGGTGGCCCAGGCGGCCGTGCCGGGCGCCCGCGTGGTCTACGTCGACCACGACCCGGTGGCCGTCACCCACAGCCAGGCGGTGCTGGCGGGCAACGACGACGCGGACGTGGTCGCCGCCGACCTGCGCAAGCCCCACGAGATCCTCGCCAGCCCCCAACTGGAGCGGCTGATCGACCTGAATCGGCCAGTGGCCCTCCTGCTCGTTGCCATACTGCACTTCGTGGAAGACGCGGACGACCCGTACGGTGCGGTGGCCGAGCTGCGCAAGGCGCTCGCGCCCGGCAGCCTGCTCATCCTCACCCATGCCTCGTACGAGGGAATCCCCCTGCCCGCCGAACGGGCCGAGGGAGCGGTGGACGTTTACAAGGACATTCGCAACCCGCTGATCATGCGCTCGCGCGACGAGATCGCGCGGTTCTTCGAGGGGTACGACATGGTGGAACCCGGACTGGTGCAGATGCCGCACTGGCGCCCGGATTCGGAGCCGGAGGACGAGGATCCGTTTGCCTTCTCCGGATTCGCCGGCGTGGGGCGTACGGCGTGATCGCGGAGCCGGACGGGCCGGAGGGCAGACTGCGCCGGCTGACCACGATCTGGAGCCGGGCGGTCTTCCCGGTGACCTCGACGTCGCTGACCCGCGCCGAGTTCGAAGAGCAACTCCGCCCGCTCGCCCGCCGGTTGAGCGAGCTGCTGCGTGCCCGCAGCTTCGACGCGGAGGCGGCGAAGGCGGTCGGCGCCGCGCTGGTCGGGGCGCACTGCACCGACCCCGAGGCGCTGACCCGCACGCTGGACTGCGTCGACGCCTACCTGGTCCTGTACTGCGGTGCGGACGGCCCCCAGGACGAACTGCGCATGCGCTCCTCGCGGTTGCAGCACGCGATGGCCGCCGGCTACGCCCAGGCGCTGCGCGAACGCACCCTCGCCGAGCAGGAGGCCATCGCCCAGGCCGCGTTGCGGGCGCAGGGGGTGGTCGCCCAGGCGCTGCACGCGAGCGAGGCCCGCTTCCGCGCGGTCTTCGAAGGCGCCGCCATAGGGGTCGGCATCGCCGACCTCGACGGCAACGTGCTCCAGGTCAACGAGGCGCTGCTGCGCATGTTCGGCCTCTCCGAGCCGTCCCTGCGCGGCCGGCGCGTCCAGGACTGGGTGCACCCCGAGGACGCCCCGCAGACCTGGCGGCTCTACGACGAACTCGTGCACGGCGAGCGCGAGCACTATCACGTGGAGAAGGCCTTCAACCGCCCCGACGGCACGGTCCTGTGGACCAATCTGACGGTCTCGCTGCTGCGCGACGCCGACGGCGAACCGCAGTACCAGCTGGCCCTCATGGAGGACACCACCGAGCGCCGGCTGCTCAACCTCCGGCTGCGCTACGAGGCCACCCACGACGCTCTCACCGGCCTGCCCAACCGCACGCTGTTCTTCGAGCGGCTGGAGAAGGCCCTGAACGCGGGCGAGGGCCAGCGCTTCGGCCTGTGCTATCTCGACCTGGACGGCTTCAAGACCATCAACGACAGCCTCGGTCACGCGGCCGGCGACCGGCTGCTGGTGGAGGTCGCCGACCGGCTTCAGTCCTGCGCGACCGCGCCCGGCGAGATGGTGGCCCGGCTCGGCGGGGACGAGTTCGTGGCCCTGACCACCGGCCCCGGCAGCGCACGCGAGGTCGACGAGCTGGCCGAGCGCATCATGGGCGCGCTGGTCACCCCCATCAGCATCGACGGCCGCGACCTCCTGGTCCGCGGCAGCCTCGGCATCGTCGAGGGCCCGTCCGGCGAACGCACCGCCGCCGAGGTCCTGCGCAGCGCCGACATCACCATGTACCGGGCCAAGTCGGCGGGCGGCAACCGCTCCGAACTCGCCGACCCCGAGGCCGACGCCCGCGCCATCACCCGGCACGGGCTGACCACGGCCCTGCCGACCGCCCTGGAGCGCGGCGAGTTCTTCATCGAGTACCAGCCCCTGGTGCACCTCGGCGACGGCAGCGTGCGCGGCGCCGAGGCCCTGGTGCGCTGGCTGCACCCGCAGCACGGGGTCCTCGGCCCCGACCGTTTCATCCCGCTCGCCGAGCACACCGGCCTGATCGTCCCGCTCGGCCGCTGGGTGCTGGAGGAGTCGATCCGCCAGGCCCGTGCCTGGCGGGAACGCCACGGGGACCAGGGCGCCGCCGGCCCCCTGCGCATCAACGTCAACCTCTCGCCGTGCCAGCTCAGTCACCCCGGGCTGGTGCAGGACACGGTCGACATCCTGGAGCGGGCGGGCGTCGCCCCGGACGCCCTGTGTCTGGAGGTCACCGAGTCCGCGCTCATCGGAGCCGACGACGACCTGCTCAAACCCCTGCGCAGGCTGGCGGAGATGGGCGTCGACATCGCTCTCGACGACTTCGGCACCGGCTACTCCAACCTCGCCAACCTGCGCCGCCTGCCGGTGAGCATCCTCAAGCTCGACCGCTCCTTCACCCAGGGCATGCAGCAGTTCCCCGCCGACCCCGTGGACCTGAAGATCGTGGAGGGAATCGTCACCCTGGCCCACAGCCTCGACCTGGCCGTCACGGTCGAGGGCGTGGAGACCGGCGCCCAGGCCGAACAGCTGCGGGTACTGGGCTGCGACACGGCCCAGGGCTGGTACTACGCCCGCCCGGGCCCTCCGGAGCGACTCCACGACCTGGCACTGGTGGACGCCACGGGCTGAGCGGGCGGCCTGTGCGCGGGGGGCCAGGGCGACGGCCACCCGTCGTGCGGTCGGTCACTCCCGCATCCGGCCCAGCCGGGCGAGGGCCGTGTCGAGGACCAGGCGGGCGAGGACGGCCTGCCACTCGCGGAACGCGACGCCGACGGGGGCCCAGTCGGGGCGGGGGCCGGCGGATACGCGCTCGGCGATGCGTGCGACGAGGTATCCGGTCACTGCCACGACCGGAGGCAGGAACATCGCGCCGGCGATGACGACGACGCCACGCCAGTCGCCGACCGCGCCGGGCGGGGGCGCGCCGAACAGACCTTCCACCAGGTGCACCAGAGCGTAGCTGAGACAGGCGATCGCACCGACCAGATATCCGACGCTCAGCGACGCCCCGGTGACGTCGGTGTCCTCGCCCCACCGGCTCGCGATCCACACGGGCGTCAGCAGCAGGGCGAGCGAGATCCCGGCGAGCCCGGCGACCTCCAGCGCGCCGAACGATGCCGTGCCGGGCTCGACCAGCAGCCACAGCGGACTCGTACCGAAGAGCAGCCACACCGCCACCAGCGGAAGGATCACGGTCAGGGTGCGCTCACCGGCATCCTTCGCCCGGGTGCCGGCCAGCAACGTGCGGTAGGCCCGCTCGTGCCCGCTGGCCCGGAGCAGCAGCGTGGGCGTCAGCGACAGCAGGTACTCACGCAACTCCTCTTCCGTGGTTGCCGGACATGCCGCCAGCGCGCGGCGGACCTCACGCCGTACCAGGGTCTCGTTCAGCACACCCCGGAAGACCCGTTCGGGAGTGTCGTGCCCGCCGGCCCATGGGCCGCTGCCGCGGGTCGAGGGGGCGTCGAGCGGCGGTTCGTCGGCCAGGGCGACCGCGACGGCTGCCCGGATCGTCGGGTGCGCGAACCGGTATCCGCCGCCCGTCGGCACGAGGAAGCCGTGCTCGGCCGCCGCGGACAGGAACGCCGAGAGCCGCCACGGAACGTGGTACTCCACCACCAGCACCACTCGGTCGAACACGTGCCGCAGCAGCGCGAACCCGCCCGCCACCGTGAAGACGACGAAGCTGCCGTAGCCGGCGTCCTGGAGCCACATGCCGGCCGCCGGCCGCCCGGCGCCGGCCAGATACGCGCACCACCATGCCGCCGTCGACAGAGCGGGTCCCAGCACGAGGGCCACGGTGCCTGCCCTGACCAGGACGCGGGTCACGCCCCGGCGCGGTGGAGGCACGGCACTGTCCACCCGGAACGCGACCAGTCCCGCGCCCAGCCCCACGAGGAGGACGGCCGCGGTCATGACACCGGCGATCAGCGCGGCCTTGCCGACGGGGACTCTGGTCAGCGACGCGTAACCGAGTGTCACGCAGTACGCGAGGACGGCTACGCTCCAGACCGCTCCGAGCCCGTTCGGCAGCGCGTGGGTCCAGCGCCCGGCCCAGCGGATCGCCGGTGCGTCCAGCACCCCGCCGTACACCTGGCTGTACCAGAACATGAGCAAGGACCAGGAGAAGAGCACCAGGGCGGACGGGGCCAGCGCATACGCATGGGTGCTCAGGACGAGGCCGGCCATGCCCAGGTCCCGGAGCAGATCCTGCTTGATCTGCGGTGCGTGGAAGCGAGCGCCGGACCGGCGGGCCTCGGCGGGGTCGGAGGCGGCCAGCAGCCCTGCGGTGTCGAAGTACTCCTGCCGTCCCGACTCCATGGCCTTGGCGAGCCCTTGCAGGCCGCGACGGAACCGGCGGGTGCTCCGGGCACGCGGATCCGCCGCGGTGGCCGTCGGCTTCGAGCGGGCGCGGACGGCGGGGCTCGGCCGCTCGGCCAGTGTCACCACGTAGTGCCGCAGCACGGCGTACTGCTCCCGCGTCTGCTGGACGGCCTTCGCGGGCGATTTCAGCAGGCGGTCGAGCCAACGTGTGTCGCCGGAGCGGAAGGCGAACTCCGTGACCTCCTCCATCGACGACGTGTCCCATGCCCGGGACGTGTCCACGGCGGCGGCCACCGAGAGCATCAGCGGTGTGACGCACCACTCGCGTACGTCCGGGTTGTCGGCCAGCAGGTCCCGGATCCGATGTCCCTCGTCGGCGTCGAGCATGTCGACCGCGTCGTCCAGCGCGACGCCGGTCAGGGGGTGGATGTGGACCGTGCCGGTGAATGCCGGGGCCAGCCCGAGCGATGCCGCCGTGACCTCCTGGGCCGCCAGCAGGAACGGAAGTCCGCGGTAGGTGTCGAGATACGTCCGAATCGCCGTCGCCCAGCCCTCCAGAGCGGGCTCCACCACGGCGTCCAGTCCCTCCAGGCAGGGCACCACGCAGCCGAGCTTCAGCAGCGATTCCGCCTCGCCCTCGTCGTTGCCGCTGAACCAGTGCAGCACCCGCCGGGTCAGCCAGGCCGCGAGGTCGTCGGGGGCGGGGTGGCCGGGCGGCAGGAC
The DNA here is from genome assembly GCF_016741855.1 of Streptomyces musisoli. Classification (GTDB taxonomy): domain Bacteria; phylum Actinomycetota; class Actinomycetes; order Streptomycetales; family Streptomycetaceae; genus Streptomyces; species Streptomyces musisoli. The sequence continues at coordinate 53,780 of NZ_JAERRH010000002.1, forward strand.
GACGGGCACCGGAACCGGCACGGCCGGATCGTCCACGGACATCAGGTCGCGCATGACCCGGAGCATCAGCGTGGACTTCCCCGCCCCCTGCGCGCCGAGGATCAGCATCTGGGAGCGGCACCGCTGGAAGATCGCGAGGGGTTCGGTGCCCTTGGCCACGGCCGCCGGCGGTGCCGCGTCCACGGCGATCGTCATGGGCGGGTCGATCAGTTGCGAGAGGCGCGGCCGGATCGCGTCGAGCTGTGTCAGCCAGCCCGCCTCGACCTCCTGGATCATCAGGCGCCGCCGGGACTCCTCCCAGCGGGCGGGGACGGCCGGCGGCCGGGCGGCCGCCCGGCCGATCGTGACCCGGGTGACCCGCACCCGGTCCGCAGCGCCCGTGACGACGACCGCGCCGTCGTAGGCGGTCCCGTCCCCGCTGTTGCTCACGTGCACCGTGGGCGGCGGGTCGGGTGCCGCCCCCCGCCCGTGGCCGGCCGTCCCGTCCGGGCCCGGGACCCGCCCGTGGCCGCTGTCCTGTTCTTCCCCTGCGGTCATCACTCGCCCCCTGCCCGGTCCGGACGGTCAGCTGTAGTCGATGCCGGTGACGGAGGCGCTGCCCGGGCCGTGGGACGTGGCGTCTCCCGTGTTCTCGGCCGTCGCCGATCCGCCGCCCCGCCCATGCCGACGGCGTATGCCCGTGATGCTCATGCCGGCGTCGCGGGCGCGCGCTCGTCCGGTTCCCACGGCCCGGTCGTGGGCGGCCGTGCCGGACGGCCGGATCCACGTCCAGGCCAGGGCGACGACAGCGAGAGCCACTTGGACGGACGCACCCGCCAACTGCCCCGTACCGGGGCCGTCCAGCAGCCAGAGCAGAGGTGTGGAGGCGACCAGCGCGACGGCCAGCGCACTCATGATGATCTTCCGAGCCAGGGACATCGTGATCCCCCCGTCAGGTCGTGTCTGGCTGGAGAAACGCCGTCCGCGGACCCATGGTTCCCGGGCGCTCGACCCGACCGGAAGAATCCGATTTCTGTCGCGCAAATGACGGAAAGCGAATGAATGCGATCGGGTGTCAGCGCTCCAGCAGCATCCGCTGCAACTCCCTGGCCGCGCGCGGCGGGGCCACGTCGCTGCGGTGTGCCAGGGCGATCGTCCGATGGAGTCCCGGCCTGGCCAGCGGGGTCACGCGCAGCCCCCGCCCCGCCCGGGCGGCCACCATCCGCGGCACCACGGCGACCCCGAGCCCCGCCCGGGCGAACCCCAGCACCGCGTCCATCTCGCCCCCCTCCACCGCGAACTCCGGCTCGAAGCCGGCGGAGCGGCAGGCGGCGACGGTCAGTTCCCGCAGGTCGTACCCGTGCCGGAACATCACCAGCCGTTCCCGCTCCAGGTCGGCGATCTCGACGGCCCGCCCGCCCCGGCCGGGCACCGGCGCCTCCGGAGAGGACACCACCACCAGGCCCTCCCGCAGCAGCTCCACGGTCGTCAGCGCGGGCGCCTGCGTCGGCAGCGGCAGCACGACCAGCGCCAGGTCGAGCGCACCCCGCGCCAGCTCCCGCACCAGGTCGTGCGAGCCGCCCTCCTCGATCAGCAGGCGGATCCCCGGATACCGGTCGTGGAAGGCGCGCAGCACATCCGGCAGCAGGCCGGTGCACAGACTCGGCGTCGCCCCCAGCCGCACCCGCCCCCGCCGCAGCTGGACCAGCTCCTGCACCTCGTGCCGGGCGGTGTCGGCGTCGGCCAGGATGCGCCGGGCCAGCGGCAGCAGCGCCTCGCCGGCGTCGGTGAGCGTGATGTTGCCCCGGGCCCGCAGGAACAGATCCGCGCCCAGCTCCCGCTCCAGTGCCTTGATCTGCTGCGACAGCGACGGCTGGGCGACATGGACCAGCTCGGCGGCCCGGGTGAAGTGCCGGGTCTCGACGACGGCCACGAAGTACTGGAGCTGCTGGAACTGCATCCAGCAAGAATAGCCTCAGCCTATGGAAACGAGCTGGACCATGTCTTGGACTGATCGGGTTCCGTCCGCCTAGCGTGCTGGGCATGGCTCTGGCAACGCGGACGGACCGACGGCCGTCCATGGCACGCACCGTGTGGGACAGCTCCGTCGGCAAGAAGACGGTCATGGCCGTCAGCGGCGTGATCATGCTGCTGTACCTGGTCGCGCACGTGATCGGCAACCTGAAGATCTTCTTCGGTGCGGGGGAGTTCAACCACTACGCGCACTGGCTGCGCACGGTCGGCGAGCCCTTCATGCACTACGAGTGGACCCTCTGGCTCGTCCGGATCGTCCTCGTCGCCGCCGTGGTCGCCCACGCCACGTCCGCATACCAGCTCAGCCGCCGCGACATCAAGGCGCGGCCCAGCAAGTACGTGCACAAGAAGCCGCGGGCGAGCTACGCGACCCGCACCATGCGCTGGGGCGGCATCATCCTCGGCCTGTTCATCGTGTGGCACATCCTCGACCTGACCACCGGCACCGTGCACTCCGGCGGCTTCCAGGAGGGCCACCCGTACCAGAACGTCGTGGACACCTTCTCCACCTGGTACGGCAACGTCGTCTACATCGTCGCGATGCTCGCGCTCGGCCTGCACATCCGGCACGGCTTCTGGAGCGCCGCCCAGACCCTCGGCGTCGGCAGCCGCACCCGCGACCGCGCCCTGAAGACCGTCGCCGACGTCCTCGCGCTGCTGCTCACGGCCGGCTTCATCGCCGTACCCGTGGGCGTCATGACCGGAGTGGTGAGCTGACCATGACCTACACCGACTACGCGACCGGCGCACCGGTCAGCGACTCCAAGGCCCCGTCCGGCCCGGTCGAGGAGCGCTGGGACAAGCGCCGCTTCGAGGCCAAGCTGGTCAACCCGGCCAACCGGCGCAAGCACACGGTGATCGTGGTGGGCACCGGCCTGGCGGGCGGCTCCGCCGGCGCCACCCTCGCCGAACAGGGCTACCACGTCGTCCAGTTCTGCTACCAGGACTCCCCGCGCCGCGCCCACTCCATCGCCGCGCAGGGCGGCATCAACGCGGCGAAGAACTACCGCAACGACGGCGACTCCGTCCACCGGCTGTTCTACGACACCGTCAAGGGCGGCGACTTCCGCGCCCGCGAGTCCAACGTGCACCGGCTCGCGCAGATCTCCGTCGAGATCATCGACCAGTGCGTGGCCCAGGGCGTGCCGTTCGCCCGCGAGTACGGCGGCCTGCTCGACACCCGCTCCTTCGGCGGCGTCCAGGTCTCCCGCACGTTCTACGCCCGCGGCCAGACGGGCCAGCAGCTGCTGCTGGGCGCCTACCAGGCGCTGTCCCGGCAGATCGCCGCCGGGAACGTGGAGATGCATCCGCGTACCGAGATGCTCGACCTGATCGTCGTCGACGGGCGGGCGCGCGGAATCGTCGCACGGGACCTGATCACCGGGCGGATCGACACCCACTTCGCGGACGCCGTCGTCCTCGCCTCCGGCGGCTACGGCAACGTCTTCTACCTGTCGACCAACGCCATGAATTCCAACGCGACCGCCGTCTGGCGGGCGCACCGGCGCGGCGCCTACTTCGCCAACCCCTGCTTCACGCAGATCCACCCGACCTGCATCCCGCGCACCGGCGACCACCAGTCCAAGCTGACGCTGATGAGCGAGTCGCTGCGCAACGACGGCCGGATCTGGGTGCCCAAGGCGCAGGGCGACACCCGCCCGCCGAGCCAGATCCCCGAGGACGAGCGCGACTACTACCTGGAGCGGATCTACCCCTCCTTCGGCAACCTCGTGCCCCGGGACATCGCCTCCCGCGCCGCGAAGAACGTCTGCGACGAGGGCAGGGGGGTGGGCCCCGGCGGACAGGGCGTCTACCTGGACTTCGCCGACGCCATCGAGCGGATGGGACGGGCGGCCGTCGAGGCCAGGTACGGCAACCTCTTCGACATGTACCACCGGATCACCGACGAGGATCCGTACGAGGTGCCGATGCGGATCTACCCGGCCGTGCACTACACGATGGGCGGCCTGTGGGTCGACTACGACCTCCAGACCACCGTCCCCGGCCTGTTCGCGATCGGCGAGGCCAACTTCTCCGACCACGGCGCCAACCGGCTCGGCGCCTCCGCGCTGATGCAGGGCCTGGCCGACGGATACTTCGTGCTGCCGGCGACCATCAACGACTACCTGGCCCGCAACCCGCACCAGGAGGCCGTGACCGCCGAACACCCCGCCGTCCAGGAGGTGCTGGCCGAGACCGAGGACCGCATCAACCTGCTGCTGGCCGTGGACGGCGACCGTACGCCGGACTCCTTCCACCGTGAACTCGGCGAGCTGATGTGGGAGTTCTGCGGCATGGCCCGCACCGACTCCGGGCTGCGCAAGGCCCTGGAGCGCATCCCGCAGATCCGCGACGAGTTCTGGCGGCGGATCAAGGTGCCCGGCACCGGCGAGGAGTTCAACCAGTCGCTGGAGAAGGCCAACCGCATCGTCGACTACCTGGAACTCGCCGAGCTGATGTGCCTCGACGCGCTGCACCGCACCGAGTCCTGCGGCGGCCACTTCCGCGAGGAGTCCCAGACCCCGGACGGCGAAGCGGCCCGCCGCGACGAGGAGTTCGCCTACGCGGCCGCCTGGGAGTTCTCCGGCACCGGCGAGGCCCCCGTCCTGCACAAGGAAGACCTGGTCTTCGAGTACGTCCACCCCACCCAGCGGAGCTACGCATGAAGCTCACCCTGCGCGTCTGGCGGCAGAAGAACGCCGGCGCCGAAGGAGCGATGTCCACCTACGAGGTGGACGACATCTCGCCCGACATGTCCTTCCTGGAGATGCTGGACGTCCTCAACGAACAGCTCATCCTCTCCGGCGAGGAGCCGGTCGCCTTCGACCACGACTGCCGCGAGGGCATCTGCGGCGCCTGCTCGCTGGTCATCAACGGCGACGCGCACGGGCCGGAGCGCACCACCACCTGCCAGCTGCACATGCGGTCCTTCCGGGACGGCGACACGATCGACATCGAGCCGTGGCGGGCGTCCGCGTTCCCGGTGATCAAGGACCTCGTGGTGGACCGGTCGGCGTTCGACCGGATCATCCAGGCCGGCGGCTACGTCACCGCGCCGACCGGGTCCGCGCCGGAGGCCCACGCCACGCCGGTACCGAAGGCCGACGCCGACTTCGCGTTCGAGCACGCGGAGTGCATCGGATGCGGTGCGTGCGTGGCCGCCTGCCCCAACGGGGCGGCGATGCTCTTCACCTCCGCCAAGGTCAACCACCTGAACGTGCTGCCCCAGGGTGCGCCCGAGCGGGAGACGCGGGTGCTGGACATGGTGGCGCAGATGGACGCGGAGGGCTTCGGCGGCTGCACGCTGGCCGGTGAGTGCGCGACCGCCTGCCCGAAGGGGATCCCGCTGGTGTCGATCACCGGAATGAACAAGGAGTGGCTGCGGGCCACCCGCAAGGCGGGGAAGCGCTGATCGCCGCACGCGATCGCGAGAGCGCGGTGGTCGCTCGCGCCGTTCCCGGCACCCCCACGGGGTGCCGCGACTGAGCGTTCGTCCGTGAAGGGGCGGGCGGGCGGGGCCGGGAGTGGTGCTCATCCCCGGCCCCGTCTGGTTTCCCGGCCCCGTCCGGTTTCCCGCCGCTGTGGTATCCGCCCGTGATCTTCGGTCGGGTGGGCCGGGCGGCGGCCGTGGCCTGGCTCACCCTGCCCCGGTGGGAGCGGGCCGGCGTCGCCATGCTCAACCGCGCCGCCGTCCGCACCACCCTCGACCCGGACAGCGGCGTACGGCTGCTCGCCGGGTGCGTGACCGAGGACGGCTGATCCCGCCGTTCAGCATCCCCACATCCGCTCTCCTGGCACAGGTCACGCACCGGCCAACCGGCGTCGGAAGAACTGGAGCGGCGGGCCGTGGCACCGGGCCCGCCGCCCCCGCCGAACCGGCCCGTGACCAGGAGAGAGCCATGACCGGCGTTTCCACCCTCGACCGTCCACCGCAGCCCGCGGCACCCACTCGCTACACCGTCACCCTCGCCCGGGACGAGGCCGACGTGCGGGCCGCGCAGCGGCTGCGGCACGATGTCTTCGCCGGGGAGATGGGCGCCCTGCTGGCCACCGCGGAGCCGGGACACGACGTCGACGCCTTCGACGCGTACTGCGACCACCTCCTCGTGCACGACACGGCGACCGGACAGGTCGTCGGCACCTACCGGCTGCTCCCGCCGGAGCGGGCCGCGGTCGCCGGCCGCCTCTACTCGGAGAGCGAGTTCGACCTCGGCGCGCTCGACGCGATCCGGCCCGGCCTGGTCGAGGTCGGCCGCTCCTGCGTCCACCCCGACCACCGCGACGGCGCCGTCATCGGCCTGATCTGGGCCGGCATCGCCCGCTACATGACCGACCGGGGCCACGAGTGGCTGGCGGGCTGCTGCTCCGTGCCGCTCGCCGACGGCGGCGCCCTCGCCACCGGCACCTGGGAGCGGGTCCGCGCCAGGCACCTGGCTCCGGAGGAGTTCCGGGTCCGGCCGCTGCTGCCGTGGGTCCCGGCCGCCGAGGCCCCGGCCGACCGCACCGAGCTGCCCGCCCTGCTGCGCGGCTATCTCCGGCTCGGTGCCTGGGTCTGCGGCGAACCCGCGCACGACCCCGGCTTCGGGGTCGCCGACCTGTACGTGCTGCTGTCGATGCGCCGGGTCGACCCGCGCTATCTGCGGCACTTCCTCTCCCTCGTCCCGGCCTGATGAGCGTCTGGCTGCCCACGGCGCCCTGCACCCCGGGCGGCTGCGTGGAACCTGCCCGGGCCGCCGCGGCCGTACCCCGTGCCGTGCTGCGGCTGACCGCGGTCACGGTCCTGTTGCTGGCCGGGACCATGCTGTCCCCACTCGGCGGGTCGATCCCCGCCGAGTGGGTCAGGCGGTGGTGCCGGACGATCGTCCGGGCGATGGGGGTCCGGGTCCGCGTCACCGGCGCCGCCGCGCCGGCCGGCGGGCTGCTGCTGGTCGCTAACCACGTCTCCTGGCTCGACATCCCGCTGCTCGCCGCCGTCCGCCCCGCCCGCATGCTCGCCAAGACCGAGGTCCGGCAGTGGCCCGTGGCGGGCGCGCTCGCCGCGCGCGGCGGGGCCCTGTTCATCGAACGGGACCGGCTGCGCGCCCTGCCCGGCACGGTCGCCCGGATCGCCGACGCCCTGCGCGCGGGCGCGGCCGTGACCGCCTTCCCCGAGGGCAGTACCTGGTGCGGGCGTGCGCAGGGCAGGTTCCGCCGGGCCGTCTTCCAGGCCGCGCTGGACGCGGGCGTGCCCGTCCAGCCGGTCGCCCTGCGCTACCGGCAGGAGGGCGGCGGCTCCGGCACCGCGGCGGCCTTCGTCGGTGAGGACACCCTGCTGGCCTCGCTGTGGCGGGTCGCCCGGGCCCGGGGGCTGGTCGTCGAGGTGGAGATCCGGCCGGTGATCCCGCCGGGCACCCACCCCGACCGCCGCGCCCTCGCCCACGCGGCCCAGCCGGCCGCGCCCGAGCCCACGTGGACCCACGCGGCCCTGGTCGGTCAGGGCAGCACCCGGGCCAGATAGGGGGCCGTGGCACTGGCCTGCGCACGGGCGACCCGGTCCGGCGGGCCCGCCGCCACGATCCGGCCGCCGCGGTCGCCGCCGCCCGGGCCCAGGTCGATCACCCAGTCGGCGCCGGCGACCACCGTCATGTCGTGCTCGACCACCACGACCGTGTGCCCGGCGTCGACCAGCCCGTGCAGCCGGTCCATCAGCACCTCCACATCGGCCGGGTGCAGTCCGGTCGTCGGCTCGTCCAGCAGGTAGAGGGTGTGGCCACGGCGCCCGCGCTGGAGTTCGCTCGCCAGCTTGATCCGCTGCGCCTCCCCGCCGGACAGCTCGGTCGCGGGCTGTCCGAGCCGCAGATAGCCGAGGCCCACGTCGAGCAGGGTGCCCAGGCTCCGGGCGGCGGCCGGGGTGTCCGCGAAGAAGTCCCCGGCGGCCTCCACGGTCAGGTCGAGGACCTCGGCGATGCTCCGCCCCCGGTACGTCACCCGGAGCGTCTCGGGGTTGTAGCGGGCGCCCCCGCAGTCCGGGCAGGGCGCGTAGGTGCTGGGCAGGAACAGCAGCTCCACACTGACGAACCCCTCGCCCTGGCAGGTCTCGCAGCGTCCGCCCGCCACGTTGAAGGAGAACCGCCCGACGCCGTACCCGCGCGCCCGCGCCTCTTCCGTGCCGGCGAACACCTTCCGTACGACGTCGAACAGGCCCGTGTAGGTGGCGAGGTTGGACCGCGGGGTGCGCCCGATGGGCCTCTGGTCGACCCGGACCAGCCGTTCCACCCCTTCCAGTTCCTCCGTCAGCTCGCCGATGAGCGTGGACTTCCCGGAGCCGGAGACACCGGTGACGGCGGTGAACGCACCGAGCGGGAACCCGGCCGTCACCGCACGCAGGTTGTGCCGGGTGACCGGGCCCACCGTCAGCCAGCCGCGTGGCTCGCGGACCTCGCGGGCCGGACCGGGCGACTCGTCGAAGAGGTACACGGCCGTCGCCGACTCCTCCACCGACGCCAGCTCGGCCACCGGCCCGCTGTACAGCACCCGCCCGCCGTGCTCCCCGGCCCCGGGGCCCACGTCGACCAGCCAGTCCGCCCCGCGCACCACCTCCAGGTGATGCTCGACGACGAACACCGAGTTGCCCGCGGCCTTCAGCCGGTCCAGCACGGTCAGCAGCGCCTCGGTGTCCGCGGGGTGCAGGCCGGCCGACGGCTCGTCCAGCACGTACACCACGCCGAACAACCCCGAGCGCAACTGGGTGGCGAGCCGCAGCCGTTGCAGCTCGCCCGCCGACAGGGTGGGGGTGGCCCGGTCCAGGCTGAGGTAGCCGAGGCCCAGCTCGACCACCGGTGCGATCCGGGACTTCAGGTCGGCCGTGAGCACCCGGGCGGTCTCGGTGCCGCCGTCGAGCAGCCCCACGAGATCGGTCAGCGGCAGCGCGGCCAGCTCGGCGATGGTCCGGTCGCCGAAGGTCACCGCGAGCGCCTCGGGACGCAGCCGGCCGCCGCCGCACACCGGGCACGGAGCGGCGGCCAGGAACCGCTCCGCCTTCGCCCGCAGGGTGGCCGACTTGGTGTCGGAGAACGTCTTCAGCACATACCGGCGGGCGCTCATGTACGTGCCCTGGTAGGGCCGTTGGATGCGGTCCGCGTCCCGTACCGGGTGCACGGTGACGACCGGCTGCTCGTCGGTGAACAGGATCCACTCGCGCTGCCCGGCGGGCAGTTCGCGCCAGGGCCGGTCCACGTCGTACCCGAGCGTGTCCAGGATGTCCCGCAGGTTCTTGCCCTGCCAGGCCCCCGGCCAGGCCGCGACGGCGCCCTCGCGGACGCTCAGCGACGGGTCTGGAACCAGCAGTTCCTCGGTGGTCTCGTGCACCTGCCCGAGACCGTGGCAGCCGGGACAGGCGCCGGCCGCCGTGTTCGGCGAAAACGCGTCCGAATCGAGCCGCTGCGCGCCGGGCGGGTAGGTGCCGGCACGCGAGAAGAGCATGCGCAGCGAGTTGGAGAGGTTGGTGACCGTGCCCACCGAGGAGCGAGCGGTGGGGGCCGCGCGGCGCTGCTGGAGCGAGACCGCGGGCGGCAGCCCGGTGATCTCACCGACCTTGGGTGCCCCGACCTGGTGGATCAGCCTGCGCGCGTACGGGGCGACCGACTCGAAGTACCGCCGCTGCGCCTCGGCGTAGACGGTGCCGAACGCCAGGGACGACTTGCCCGAGCCGGAGACGCCGGTGAACACGGCCAGCACGTCCCGCGGGATGTCCACGTCGACGCCCTTGAGGTTGTGCTCGCGGGCGCCACGGACGCGGACGTACGGGTCATGGGGGTGGTGCATCCGTGGAACTCTAGCCGCCCCCGGGTCCTACGACTGCGGAGGGTTGCCCCGGTCCTGCCGGGTTCCGAACTCGTCCCTCAGCTTGTCCTGACCGGTGTCGACCTGCGACCGGTACTTGTTCCCGGTGTGCTGGTCGAGGTAGTCACCGCCCTTGTCGATGCCCTTGTCGGCCGCGCCCTCGTGGCCCTTGAGCATGCCCTTGATCTTGTCCATGAAGGACATGGCAGCCCTCCTCGTCGGTTCCAGGCTTGCCTTCCCAGGGTCACCGGCCGGGACGGGGTTCGCATCTTGATCAGCTCACCGGCCCGGGGCGAAGAGCGCGGCGAGCCGCCGGTAGGAGTCCAGCAGGGCCGGGCGGTCGTAGCTGCTGGTGGTGACGAGGACCTCCTCGGCGCCCGTCTCCTTCAGGACGGTCTCCAGCTCGTGGGCGACCTGGTCCCCGGTGCCGGCGAGGTTCCCGGTGAGGCCCGACTCGTAGAAGCCGCGCTCCTTCGCGGTCATCGGGCGGGCCTCGACCGACTCTGCGGGGGCGAGGGGCGGGAAGGTGCCGTGGGTGCGGGAGTACGCCATCGACCAGGCCTCGGGAACCAGCAGGCGCCGCGCCTCGGCCTCGGTGCCGGCGACGGCGATCGTGCCGGAGATCACGACGTACGGCTCGGCCGCCCAGGGCGAGGGCCGGAACAGGGTGCGGTACCGGTCGACGCCGCGCAGCAGCCTCTCGCGGTTGCGCAGGTCACCGATGACCATGGGCAGGCCGGCGCGGGCGGCGATCTCCGCGCCCTCGCCCATGGCCAGCACGAACGGCGGCACCGTCAGCCCCTCCGACGGGCGCGCGTGCACCCCGGTCGGTGAGCTGCCCGTGAACCAGTCCAGCAGCTCGCCGAGCTGCGCCGCGAAGTCCTCGGCGTCGCCCTTGTCCCGGCCGAGGGCCCTGCGCACCCCGTCCGTGAAGCCCACCGAGCGTCCGAGCCCCATGTCGACACGCCCCGGAAACAGTGCCTCCAGAACCCCGAACTGCTCGGCGACGACCAGCGGCCGGTGGTTGGGCAGCATGACCCCGCCGGTGCCGACCCGGATGGTGCGGGTGGCCGAGGCGACCGCGGCGGCGAGCACGGTCGGTGCGGAGCCGGCGACCCCCGGTACGCCGTGGTGCTCGGACACCCAGAACCGGTGGTAGCCGAGCGCCTCGGCCTCCCGGGCCAGCGCGACGGTGTCCCGCAGCGCCTCCGCGGGCGGGTGGCCCTCCCGGGTCCGGGAGCGGTCCAGGACGGAGAACCGGGTTTGGGCGATCACTGTGCTGCTCACGCACGGTTCAACACCCTCACGGGCCGGGCATTCCCGCGGTCCGTCCGGCGGCGCGCGAACGGGGCGCGCCTGCCGGGGGTGTGGGAGCCGCGGTGGCCTGCCGGTGTGGCCGTGGACGTGGCCGAGACGGCGAGGCGGTATGGCCGAGACGGCGAGGCGGTATGGCCGGGGTGGACGGGTGGGCTGGCTAGGGTGGCCGGGTGACCGACAGCAGCCGATCTCCGATCGCCGTGTTCGACCTCGACAACACACTCGCCGACACCGCCCACCGCCAGCACTTCCTGGAGGGCCGGCCGCGGAACTGGGCGGCGTTCTTCGCCGCCGCGCCCCACGACCCGCCGATCGCCGAGGGTGTCACGCTTGCCGTGGAGAGCGCCCGCACGTGCGAGGTCGTCTACCTCACCGGCCGCCCCGAGCGGTGCCGCCGCGACACGCTGGAGTGGCTCGCGGCCCACGGCCTCCCCGAGGGGCGGGTGTACATGCGGAGCAACGCCGACCGCAGGCCGGCCCGGTTCACCAAGCTGGAGATCCTGCGCCGACTCGCCCAGAACCGTGAGGTCCGGATGCTCGTGGACGACGACGAGCTGGTGTGCGACGACGCCGAGCGCGCCGGGTTCACCGTCGTACGGGCCCGCTGGGCCGCGAAGTCGGCCGCACTGGAGGAGGCGCAGGAGCGGGAGGGGCGTACCTGACGCCGAACGGAGGACCGGTGCGGGGCGGCCGGCTCAGTCGCCGTCCTCGATGCGGAAGCCGACCTTCAGACCTACCTGGTAGTGCTCGATCCGGCCGTTCTCGATCTGGCCGCGGACCTGGGTCACCTCGAACCAGTCCAGATTGCGCAGAGTCTGGCCGGCCCGGGCGATGCCGTTGCGGATGGCCTGGTCGACACCCTCGTGCGAGGTGCCGACGATCTCGGTGACCCGGTAGGTGTGGTTCGACATGCGGGTGCTCCTCTCGTCTCACGCCGAACTCCACCGTGCCGTATGAGCGCTCCGTCCGCACGCCGTCACACATCCGTGGCCCGGAGCGCTTGACCTCCGCATTGGTCCATACCAAAATCCCAGGACACCCGTACGAGCCGCGCGCTCGTCCCCCCACGTCGGGCCCCCACCCCCTGTCCCAGCACCTTTGCCAGACAGAACAGGACCCCTCGTGAGACGTCGTCTGCTCGCCCTCATCTGCGTCACCGGCTCCCTCGTCACCGGCTGCGGGATGCTCCCCGGCGACCACGAGCGCAAGACCGTCACCGTGTGGCTGATGAAGGACAGCGCCTCCCGGGAGTTCGTACAGCGCTTCACCGAGGACTTCGAGCGCACCCACGAGGACCTGCGCCTCGACATCCGCGTCCAGCAGTGGACCGGCATCGTGGAGAAGGTCCGCGCCGCGCTCGCGGCGGACTCCGGCGACGGCCCGGACGTCATCGAGGTCGGCAACACCCAGGTTCCGCTGTACGCCGACGGCGGCCGGCTCGTGGACCTCTCCCTGGAGTCCATGCGGGACTGGGACGAGGACAAGTGGCTGCCCGGCCTCGCCCAGCCCGGCAAGGACGGCAACCAGCAGTACGGCATCCCCTGGTACGCGGCCAGCCGCGTCGTCATCTACCGCAAGGACCTGTTCGAGCAGGCCGGTATCAGCCGCCCGCCGAAGACCCGCGACGAATGGCTCGCCGACACGGAGAAGCTGAACTCCGGCGGCAACCAGGGCATTTACCTCGCCGGGCAGGACTGGTACACGCTCTCCGGCTTCATCTGGGACGAGGGCGGTGAACTCGCCGAGGAGGAGGACCACGAGTGGCGGGGCACCCTGGACAGCCCCGCCGCGCTGCGCGGCATGGACTTCTACCGGCGGCTCCAGGCGCTGGGGGAGGGGCCCGTCGACGCCGACGAGGAACACCCGCCCCAGGCCGGGGTGTTCGCCGGCGGCAAGGTCGCGCAGATCATCGCCGTACCCGGGCTCGCTCGTTCGATCCTCCAGAAGAACCCGGGCCTGAAGGACAAGCTCGGCTACTTCCCCGTGCCCGGCCGCACCGCCGGGCGGCCCGGCGCCGTCTTCACCGGCGGCTCCGACCTGGTCATCCCGGAGAACACCGACGACCAGTTCGCCGCGGCCACCGTCGTCGGGGCGCTCGCCGGGGCCAAGTGGGACACCGAGCTGGCCCGCACGATGAACTACGTGCCCAACAAGACCACGCTGGCCGGCGCGGTCGCGGGCGAGGAGGGGGTCGCCGCCATGGCCGCGGGCGCGGCGCACGGCCGGGCGACCCCCAGCACCCCTCAGTGGGCCGACGTCGAGGCCGACAACCCGATCAAGGAGTACATGACCCGGGTGCTGGGCGGTGCGGACCCGGCGGCCGAGGCGCGCCGCGCGTCCCGGAAGATCACCGAGGCGCTCGCCCCGGACGTCGGCTGAGCCGCCGTGCCCGGGTCACCGCGCCACGCTCGACGACGGTGCGGACCGGCCCTGTTCGTGTGCCCAGGTCACCGCGCCACGCTCAACGACAGCGCGAACCGGCCCTGTTCGTCCGTCCACCAGTGGGACAGTTCGAGTCCGGCCGCGGCCAGTTCGGTGGTCACCCCCTCCCGCCGGAACTTGGCCGACACCTCGGTGCGCAGGTCCTCGCCCGCCGCGAAGTCCACGGCGAGGTTCAGCGCGGGCACCTTCACGGTCTGGGCCGTACGGGAGCGCAGCCGCATCTCGATCCACTCCCGCTCGGCGTCCCACACGGCCACGTGGTCGAACGCGTCCGGGTCGAAGTCCGCGCCCAGTTCGCGGTCGACCACGGCCAGCACGTTCTTGTTGAACGCGGCCGTCACCCCGGCCGCGTCGTCGTACGCCCGGACCAGCACCCGCTCGTCCTTGACCAGGTCGGTGCCGAGCAGGAGCCCGTCGCCGGGGGCGAGCAGGGAGCGCACGGAGGCCAGGAACCGGGCACGCTCGGCGGGCAGCAGGTTGCCGAGCGTGCCGCCGAGGAACGCCACCAGCCGGGGCCCGGGCGTGGCGGGCAGGGTCAGCGGGGCGGTGAAGTCGGCGATCAGGGCGTGCACGTCGAGGTCCGGGCGCTCCTCCACGAGGGCCCGTCCGGCCTGGACCAGGGCGCTCTCGCTGACGTCCACCGGGATGTAGGCCTCGAGCGAGCCGAGCGCCTCGATCAGATATCGCGTCTTCTCCGAGGAACCCGAGCCCAGTTCCACCAGCGTGCGGGCGCCGCTGGCGGCGGCGATCTCACCGGACCGGGTGGCGAGGATCTCCCGCTCGGCACGCGTGGGGTAGTACTCGGGCAGCTCGGTGATCTGCTCGAACAGCTCGCTGCCACGGGCGTCGTAGAACCACTTGGGCGGCAGCCACTTGGGTGTGACGGTGAGGCCGTTCAGGACGTCGGCGCGCAGCGCGGCGTCCGTGGCGTCCTCGGGGAGGGTGCGGGTGACGTGGAGGGGGCTCAACGGCAGGGCTCCTTCGGGGGTACGGCCGCCGGATCCTCCAGCGGGTCGAGCAGCACACCGGCGCGGCTCGCGGTCAGCACGGTGCGGTCGGGAACCTCCTGCCAGAGCGGGTCGTCGTCGTACGGTTCGGAGGCGACGACCGTGCTGCGGCCGGGTTCCGTGCGGTACCACAGAGAGTCGCCCCAGGCGGTGGCGGCGATCGTGTCCCCGTCGGTCAGCAGCAGATTGAGGCGGGAGGCGGGCGCCGCCCGCGCCAGCAGGCGCACCGGTTCGGCCAGGGCCTGGTCCAGCGCGTCGCCCTCGCGCAGCCGGTGCAGGACCAGCGCCCAGATGAACGCCGAGTCGTTGCGGGCCTGGAGCGAGAGCAGTTCGACCGGTGGCAGCGCGGACACCAGGGGTGCCGCCGAGTCGGGCCAGCCCGCGATCACACCGTTGTGGCTGAACAGCCACCGCCCGGCCGCGAACGGCGCCGCCGCGGCCTCGGCGTCCGCCCCCGCGAGGGTGGCGTCCCGGACCGCCGCGAGCACGGTGCCCGAGCGCACCACCCGGGCCAGGTCGGCGAAGGACAGGTCGGCCCAGATCGGCCCGGCCCGCCGGTAGCGGGCCGGCGCCGGATCCTCCGGCGCGTACCAGCCGACCCCGAAGCCGTCGGCGTTGACCGTGCCGTACCGCTGCCGGCGCGGCGCCCACGACTGGCGGAACAGACTGTGCGGGGGCTCCACGAGGATCCGGCCCAGCGGTTCCTGCGGCCCCGTGTAGGCGAGGTGACGGCACATCAGACGGCCTCCGAGCGGGCGGTGCGGAACCCGGAGAAGATCTGCCGGCGGATCGGGTAGTCCCAGTTGCGGAACGTCCCCCGGCAGGCCACCTGGTCCACGGCGAACGAGCCGCCGCGCAGCACCTTGTACTCGGAACCGAAGAACACCTCGGAGTACTCCTTGTACGGGAAGGCCCTGAAGCCCGGGTAGGGCAGGAAGTCGCTCGCCGTCCACTCCCACACGTCACCGATCAACTGCCGCACCCCGAGCGGTGACTCGCCCGCCGGGTAGCTGCCGGCCGGGGCGGGACCGAGGTGCCGCTGACCCAGGTTGGCGTGTTCGGGCGCCGGATCGGCGTCACCCCACGGGTAGCGCCGCGAACGGCCGGTGACCGGGTCGAAACGGGCCGCCTTCTCCCACTCCGTCTCGGTGGGCAGCCGCCGCCCGGCCCAGCGGGCGTACGCGTCCGCCTCGTACCAGCACACGTGCAGCACCGGCTCGTCGGGCGGTACCGGCTCCGTGGCGCCGAACCGGCGCCGGAGCCACTGGCCGCCGTCCCGCCGCCAGAACAGCGGGGCGGTGACGGCGTGCTGCCTGATGTGCGCCCAGCCCTCCGGCGCCCACCAGCGCTCGGTGTCGTAGCCGCCGTCCTCGATGAACGCCTGGTACGCCGCGTTCGTCACCGGGGTCGTGTCGATCCAGAACGGCTCCACCTCCCGCGGGTGCGCCGGGCGTTCGTTGTCCAGCGCCCAGGGCTCCTCGGAGGTGCCCATCGTGAACGGCCCGCCGGGGACCAGTACTTCGGGCGGTCCGGTGAACGGCGGGGCGGCCTCCGGGTCCGGGGCGGTCAGGACCCGCGGCCCCTTCCTGAGCTGATGGGTGATCAGCATGGTCTCGTCGTGCTGCTGTTCGTGCTGGGCGATCATCCCGAACGCGAAACCGGACTCGGTCAGCCGGGTGCCGTCGAAGTCCGCCGCCTCCAGCAGGTCCAGCGCCCGGCCGCGCACCTCGGCCGCGTACCGCCGGGCCTCGGCGGGCGCCAGCAGCGGCAGCGAGGGACGCTCGGACCGAGGGTGCTCGAAGGCGTCGTAGAGGCTGTCGATCTCGGGCCGCATCGCCTCCCGGCCGCCGACCGCCCTGAGCAGCCACAGCTCCTCCTGGTTGCCGATGTGGGCGAGGTCCCACACCAGTGGGGACATCAGCGGGGAGTGCTGGGCGGTGAGGTCGGGTTCCTCGACACAGCTGGTCAGCAGCGTGGTGCGGGCACGGGCGGTGGTGAGGGAGGCCAGCGCGCGCTTCCGCAGGGCTTCGGTGTCCGTCTCGGTGGTCGTGGTGTCGGTCTCCGGGGCGGTCATGTGCGGATGTCCTTCCTCCGGCGGGCGGTGGGGTGGCCCCCGGTCGTACCGGGCCGGGACCGGTGCGGATCCGCGGCGGCCGGCCGGTCGAGCAGGTCGTCGGCCGGGCACCGGCCCCGGGCGACGTAGCGGTCCCGGTACGCGGCCACGGCGTCGGTGACCCGCGCGGTGGCGCCGAGCCGGGGCAGCGCCTGGAGGGCCGCCGCGAAGCAGCCGTCGGCGGCCTCGCGCAGCTCCGGGTCGGCGAGTCCGTGCCGGGCCGCGTCGACCCACAGCGGGTTGTGCGGGGCGGGCAGGTTGAGGGCCCGTTCCGCGAGTGGTTTCACGGTCCGGTAGGCGGTCTCGGCGGCCTCGGGGTCGTCGAACAGCGCCGCCGTCACCGCCAGCGGCACGATCCACCCGTCCTCGCCCGGTTGCGCGTCGATCATCCGCAACTCCAGATGGCCGCGCGGCCGGACCGGCGGGAACAGGGTGGTCATGTGGTAGTCGAGGTCCGCCCGGGTGGGCGGCCGGGGCGACCGGGAACGGGTCCACTCCCGGAAGGTGAGTCCCTCGGGCACCTCCCAGGGGCCGCTGTCGCGGCGGACGCACATCACCGGTGCGTCCAGCACGTGCCGGGCCCAGGCCTCCCGCGGTTCACTGTTCAGCGCAGGAGCGCCGGCCCGGCCGGCACCGATCTCCGTCCACATCAGCTGCCGGGTGGACTGCCAGCCCGTGGGCCGCCGGCCCAGCAGCGGCGAGTTGGCGAACGCGGCCACCAGGACCGCGCCCAGCTGGTGCGCCAGCCACCAGCGCCGGACGTGCCCCAGCGGGCCGGGCTCCTCGTCCCCGGCGTCCACGCAGACCTGGACGGAGGCCGAGGCGCACATCATGTGGCGGCCGGCCGGCCCGGTGCGGTCCAGGCAGGTCTCCATGGCGTCGTAGCGCGGCTCGTGCAGGAACCTGCGGGGCATGTGCCAGGGATCGTGTCCGATGCCGGCGAGACGGAGACCGTGCTCGGCCAGGACGGCCCGGACGGCGTCGAGATCGGCGGAGACGGTGTCGACGCACTCCATCAGGGAGGCTGCGGGCGGCGAACTCAGCTCCAGCTGGCCGCCGGGCTCGACGGTGAGCGCCGAACCCAGTCGTACGGCCCGCAACGTGGCGTAGACCGCTTCGAGTCGTTCGGGTGGGACCGGGAGCTGCGGCAGCTCCAGCGAGTGGACGAGCCACTCCAGCTCGACACCGAGCGTGCGGGGCGGTCCGGTCTTGAAGCAGATGCCCCGGACGAGGGCCTCCACCTCGGCCTCGGTGACGGCGGTGTGATGCCTCGTACAGTCACCACCGTCGCTGTGCGTAACGGACATGTCGGGATCCTCCTGAGGTTCCACCATGCCACCGACCCGGCGTGTCCGCCGGGCCGGCGCTCGTCCCACCCAAGACCCTTCCCTGGATTCGCACAAGAGTGCCACCACGGACGTTCCAGATCCGTCACTCCTGTTTCCTCGTGTGTTTCCGGACCGTTCCGGGGACGGGAAACTCCGTTGCACCGCATCATCAGCATCACGCAGGATGCCTGCATGAGCACGACGGGGGAGACCGCGCGGGACGTGGTCGTGGCGCCCACGGGGGTGGCGCCGTGAGCGCGCGCCTGCGCGGTGTCGCCGCTGAGACGGAACGGATCGTGGCCGCGGGCGGGTACCGGGCACCGGACGGCCGGGAGGTGCGGATCGCCGAAGCGGTCGAGGCCGCGCGGGCCGGCACCCGGATGTTCGGGCCCGCACCGGTGCCGGTGCCGCCGGCGTCCGCGGCCGGGGACGGAGCCGGAGCCGGGGACCGCACGGTCTTCGAGGTCACCGGCGAGAGCAGCCTGGAGGCGGCCCGCCGGCTGGCCGACGCCCCCGTCGCCGTCCTGAACTTCGCCTCGGCCCGCAACCCGGGCGGCGGCTATCTCAACGGCGCGCAGGCCCAGGAGGAGGCCCTGTGCCGCGCCTCCGCGCTGCACACCTGCCTGCTGACGGCCCGCGCCTTCTACGACCACCACCGCGCCGACCGCGATCCGTTCTACTCGCACCGGGTGATCCACTCACCGGCCGTCCCCGTCTTCCGTGACGACCGTGGCCGCCTGCTGGCCGAGCCGTACCGCGCGGGCTTCCTGACGGCCGCCGCCCCCAACGCGGGCGTGATACGGCGTACGGCACCGGAGCGGACCGCCGAGGTGCCCGGCGCGCTGGTGGCACGGGCCGAACGCGTACTGGAGACGGCCGCGGCCCACGGCTACCGGCGGCTGGTCCTGGGCGCCTGGGGCTGCGGTGTCTTCCAGAACGACCCGGTGCAGGTCGCGGGCGCCTTCCGGGCGGCGCTGGCGCCGGGCGGCCGGTTCGCGCACTCGTTCGACCACGTGGTCTTCGGGGTGCTGGACCGGACACCGGGGGAGACGGTGCGCCAGGCGTTCGCACGAGCGTTCCCAGAACCCAGAGCGGCCGACCACGCCCAGGTCACGGGGTCCGGTCAGGTCCAGCCGTAGCGTTGGTGCGGGCGGCCGGTCGGCGGGGACCCGACGCGAACCGTTCCGGGCGTCGTACTGGTGCGCGTGCCCGGTCCGGGGAGGCCGGGGCGACCCGCTTCGGACGTCGTGCCGGTGCGGGTGGCTGTCTCGGGTGCCGTGCCGGTGGGGGTGGCCGGGTTCGTGGGGTGCCGTCCGGTCAGGTCCAGCCGTAGCGTTGGTGCAGGCGCTGGCGGACCAGGTTGAACCGCATTCGGTCCAGCGCGCAGGCCTCCCGGCGCATGCCCTGCTCGTGCAGCCGCAGCACGCGGTCCACGTCCACCCACGAGTCCCGGCCCGAACGGTCCCAGGGCCCGCTGCCGATCGCCACCCACTCCCGGTCGCCGTCATGCCGCTTGCTGGAGAGCTGTACGGCCAGGAAGGTGCCGGCCGCCTCCCGGGCCACGACCAGCACCGGACGGTCCTTGCCCCGGCCGTCGTTCTCCTCGAACGGCACCCACGTCCACACGATCTCGCCGGGGTCCGGGTCGCCGTCGTGCGCCGGCGAGTACTCGGTGCGCACCCGGCCGACCTCGCGCGGGTCCGCCTCGGTGGTGGCGTGGGCGCCGCGCCGGCCGGGGACGTTCTCTTCGGTAAACGTGCTCACGGAGGCACCCTAGTCGTCCGGGAACTCGCGTCCGCGGCGGGTGGGTTACTCCGGTGCGATGGCGGGGTGGCCGGCGGTGCGTAGCCGGCACTGGGCGGGGTGTCCGGTCGGTGCGTCACTCCGGTGCGGTGCCGGGCTCTCCGGCCGGTGCGGTGCCGGGGCGGGTGCCGATCCGCATGCCGGGGCGCCGGTTGTGCACGGTCAGGTAGGTCAGACCCGACTCACCGGCGGTGATGCTGCGCGGAGCGCCGTGCGGCAGCCAGACCAGGGCACCCTCGGCGATCGGTTCCGCCGTGTCCGCGGGGCCCTTGCCGAGCACGCCGTCCCCGGCGACGACCAGGACCAGCACGTCGAGCTGTGCCTCGGTGTGGGAGGAGACCCGCCCGCCCGGGCCCAGCCGGACCACGTTCGCGTCGAGTTGCCGCCCGCTCTCGGCCAGCTTCCACAGCACACCGGCCGGTACCGGCGGCGCCTCGGCCAGCGCGCGGGTCTCGCACAGCACGCGCGGCTCCGTCGCCGGGCGGCCGGCCGATCCGGGGTCGGTCGCGGACGGCGAAGTCATCTGATCTTCTCCTCGGCTCCTGCGTCTGCCTGCTCACCTTGCCCACCCCACTTTACAATTAATACAAGTACGATTCGGGAAAAAGAGGCGCAGGTGGAGAGGGGTGTCCGGACGTGACCACGCGGGAGAGCCCGCGCCGCCGGGAGGTACTGGACGTGCTGCGCACGGCGCCGTCGCCGCTCGGGGTCGCGGAGGCGGCCGAGCGGATGGGGCTCCATCCCAACACCGTGCGGTTCCACCTGGACGCCCTGGTGGCCGGCGGGCTGGTGGAGCGCCGCACCGACAAGCCCTCGGGGCCCGGCCGGCCCCGTACCGTCTACACCGCGCGCCCCGGCATGGACCGCGGCGGCTTCCGCGACTACCGGCTGCTCGCCCGCATGCTGCTCGGCAGGTGGGCCGCTGCCGACCCGGCCGAGGCGCGGGCGGAGGCGAGGGAGGCCGGCCGCGCCTGGGGCCGGTTCCTGGTGGACCCGCTTCCGCCGTACGAGCCGCCGACGCCCGAGCGGTCGGCGGCCGGGCTGCTCGCCCTGCTGGACGGACTGGGCTTCGCGCCACGGCCGGAAGGAGACGGCGAGTCCGGGCGGCCGGAACGGATCAGGCTGCGGCACTGCCCCTTCCTCGAACTCGCCGAGGAACAGGGAGGGCTGGTGTGCTCGCTCCATCTGGGCCTGATGCAGGGAGCGTTGGCACAGCTGGGCGCGCCGCTCACGGCCACCGCGCTGGAACCTTTCGCCGAACCGGACTCCTGCGTCGCCCACTTGGCCGACGCCGCCGCCTGAACGCGGCGCTCCTCGTCGCCCAGCCGGCCGCCGTCCGCCGCCGGCTCAACCGGAGGCCGGACCGGGTCCTCGCGGGCGAGGACCTGCCCCGTTCGCGCGGGCACCTGTGGTACGTGGTGCTGGAGGTCCTGAAGACCGGAACCCTGGTCGCCCTGGGAATCGGCCTGTTCGCGGTGTGATCCCTCAGAGCGCGACCCGTCGGCGTCCGCCCCTTTCCTGGTGGACGACGAGCGTGTTCCGGACCACGAACCACGTGCCGCGGGCCCGGATCGCTCCTCGCGATCCGGGCCCGCGGTCCACGTGCTGTGTGGCCGTGCGGCCGGGTGGCCGTTGCGGCCCCGGCATCGTCAGACGGCGGGGTAGCCGCCGCCGTTCCGCACCTCGGACAGCGCCTTCTTGATGGTGACCTTCGCGAAGTAGCCGACACCGAAGAATATGCACTGGACGACGTACCAGAACTTCTCGGCCCCGGTCATCTCGACCAGCCCGTACTCGCTCAGCGCCTTCTTCACCGGGACCTTCTGGAAATAGGCCGCACCGAAGTAGATGCAACCCAGGACGTACCAGAACTTCTCCCAAGAAGTGTTGGTGCCCTGACCGAGGTACTGCCGTTCTGCCATGTCGTGCTCTGCCTTCCGATGACCGTGGGAATCCGGGGAAACGCGCCGACCCGGACCCTTGCGGGCAGCCTCGGACAGCAGTCGCGCACAGGCGCGAACGCCTGGCGGCACACTGCAGCACGAGTTGAGATGGCGTGGGTGATGCGGACTTGTCACGGTGCCAGTCGTCATGACGGCCAGCCGCCCCCGGATGTGCAAGCCGCAGCATAGGGCAAGAGACATTGATCGTCACCTCGGGTCTGCCGGAGCCGGAAGCGCAGCTCGTAGCCGGGTGGGGCGGCACAGCCGTCAGGGCAACGGCCTGGAGCCGGGCGGGACGGAGGGACCGCGGCCGCACCGGACCGATCGCCGTCAGCCCTCCCGGTCCACCGTCACCTTCTGCGGCGGGGGAGCCGCCACTCCGTTGGGCGTGGGAGAAGCGCCGTTCACCGCCTGCCCGTCGTCGCCCATCGTGGCGAGCAGCTTGCGGGCCAGCCCCAGCCCCGTGCCGCCCATGGTGAGCGCCTTGGCGAACAACTCGCCCATGCCGTCGGCGCCGTTGAGGAGCACCATGTTGTCGACGTTGCCGAACGCGGACGCGCCGGCCTGGACGATCTCCGGCCACCTCTCGGCGAGTTGCTGGGCGACGACCGCCTCCTGGTTCTCCGCGAGAGCGGCGGCCCGGGCCTTGATGGCCTCCGCCTCCGCCAGACCCTGGGCCCGCGTCGCCTCCGCCTCCGCCAGGCCCTTCGCCTGAGCGGCCGCGGCCTCGGCCTCACCGGTGGCCCGGGTGGCGGCGGCGGTCGCCGTACCGCGGGTCTTGGTCGCCTCGGCCTCGGCCCCCGCCGCGGTCTTCACCCGGGTCGCCTCGGCGGCCGCCGCCAGCTCCGTCTCCTTGGCCCGGGCCTCGGCCGCCGAGATCCGCGCGTCGCGCTCGGCCTCGGCCAGCGTCCGGGTCTCGTACGCCCTGGCGTCCGCCGGCTTGCGGACGTCCGCCTGGAGCTGCTGCTCACGCCGGTGCGCCTCCAGCTCGGCGACCCGCGTCTCCTGCACGACGACCTCCTGCCGGGCCCCGGCCGCGGCGAGCGGGCCGGCCTGCTGGGCCTTGGCCGCCGCCTTGTCCCGCTCGGCCTGGTAGCCGGCCTGGAGGATCTCGCTGTCCCGGGTGGCCTCCGCCATCCGCGCCATCGACTGCTGCTCGGCCTCGGTGGCCAGCCGGTTCGCCTCCGCCTGCGCGATGCGCGCGTCCCGCTGCACGGCCGCCGCGTGCGGCATCGCCAGGTTCTGGATGTAGCCGGTCGGGTCCTCGATCTCGTGGATCTGGAGCGAGTCCACTATCAGACCGAGCTTCTCCATCTCCGTACCGCAGGCCGCCCGCGTCTGGCCGGTCAGCTTCTCCCGGTCGCGGATCATGTCCTCGACCGTCAACCCGCCCACGATGGACCGCAGATGACCGGCGAAGACGTTGTGGACCCGCTCCGCCATCAGCCTCTGCTGGTCCAGGAAACGGCGGGCCGCGTTCGCGATCGACACGAAGTCGTCGCCCACCTTGAAGATGACCACGCCCCGCACCTTGAGCGGGATGCCCTGGTGTGTCACGCAGTCCACTTGCAGCTCTGTCTCGTTCAGGTCCAGCGAGAGCCTGCGCACCGCCTGGACACCGGGCAGCACCAGCGTGCCGCGCCCGGTGACGATGCGGAAGCCCATGCCCTCCTCGAGACCCTCGGTGCGGTGCTTGGACCCGGAGATGATGAGCGCCTCGTTCGGCTCGGCAACCCGCCACATCATCTTGAACAGACCGATCAGGACGAGAACGGCAACGACGACCGCCCCCGCAACGACGCCGATCATCATCGGCATGCGCCCCCTTTGCATGGTGCCCGTTCGGCACCGAACGAAGGGAGTGTGCGCCTGCCGGAGGCCTGGGTGAAGACGTCGGCGGATCCTTGTCGCAATCTTGACGCACACCGCCCTCACCTGGGACGGAGCATGCTCAACTGTCGTACGCCGCCGTGACGTAGACGGTCCTCGGCGGCAGGTGCTCCACCACCATCACCACCGTCCCGGTCGTGATCTGGGCGGCGCCGTCGGCCGGGTAAGCGAGGAAGTGCTCGGCGCCCCCGCGCACCCGCACGATCACCTCACCGACCAGACCGGGCCCCACCGTCCCCGTCACCCGCCCCATCAGCCCGACCATCGACGCGTCGCCCATGGGGACAGAGTAGGGTCCCGATGGCATGACCTGCACCGTTGAGGCGGCAGCAGCCGGCACGAAGGTGCCTTCCGGAGCCGAACCACCGTACGCATCCGTACGCTGCCGGCCACGCCCGGCTGGATATCCTCGGAACCGATCCAGGAATCACTGGCCGGACCGAAGCGTCAGGGGATGAGGCCGATGCCCAGCAGGGGCGGCGAGTCGGCGGCAGACATGCCGGATCTCACGGGACTGCCCCTGGAACGGATCCTGGAGGGTGCCGACTCCGCGTTGTCCGAGGCCCTGCGCCGCGTGCTGCGCCATGTGGCCGGTGAGGCGGCTCCGGTCGCCGCCTACGATTCCGGGGGCGATCTGTGCGAGGGGCCCGGCCGGGCCGGCAGCTCCGCCTCATGACCCGGCCGCCCGGCTCACCGGCGCCCCTGTGGCCCGGCGACCTCCTCGACGTCGCCGCCCTCCGCGCCGGGCGGCATACCGCCCGCCCCTTCCGCGAGTTCGTGCTGAAGGTGCACAGCCGCTGCAATCTCGCCTGCCGCTACTGCTATGTCTACGAAGGCACCGACCAGCTCTGGCGGACGCAGCCCCGCACCATGTCACGGGAGACGGCCGCACAGGTCTGCCGCCGGGTGGCCGAGCACGCCGAGCGCCACGGGCTGCGCTCCGTCCGCGTCCTTCTGCACGGCGGTGAACCGCTGCTCGCCGGCATCCCCTTCCTCCGGGACCTCGCCCGCACCCTGCGCGCCCGGCTGCCCGCCACCACCGCTGCCGAAGTACTCATCCAGACCAACGGCGTTCTCGTGGACGACGACACACTGCGCCTGTGTCACGAGGAGGACATCGCCCTCGCGGTCAGCCTGGACGGTCCGGCGGCCGTCCACGACCGGGTCCGCCGGGACCACGCGGGCCGCGGCAGCCACGCCGGCGTCGCGGCAGCCCTGCGACGGCTGCAACGCCCGTCCTGCACGACATGAGCACATGTCAGCACCCGCTCCCCCTCGACCAGGACACCCGATCCCGCCGGTGTGCCGTCCGCGGTCAGGATACGTATGCGCCAAGAGTCCTCGATCGGCTCCGCCACCCCGTGCCCCGTTCGCTCCGTCTCTCATGATGTTGGCAGAGAACCGCTGCCGCGGACAGCGGGCGGCGTGGATCGGTGGCTGCGCCTGCTCGTGGGTGCCGGGGCCTCAGCCGGCCTTCGTCGGTTCCGCCCGGCGCTGCGGCGGCCACTGCTCGTGCCAGCGCAGTTCCGCCTCCAGCTGCGCGGCCAGCGACACCAGGAGCGGCTCGCTGTCGGCCGGGCCGAGCAGCTGGGCGCCCACGGGCAGTCCGGGTCCGGCGAACCCGGCGGGCACGTTCACCCCCGGCCAGCCCAGTACGTTCCACGGCCAGGCGTACGGGCAGGCGGCGATGATGGCACGGTCCGTGGCCAGCCCGCCCAGCTCGGCGAAGGCGCCGATCCGGGGCGGGGGCAGGGCCGTCGTCGGGGCGAGGATCACGTCGTACGACCGGAAGAACGCGCCGATCCGCCGGTGCAGCACCGCCTCGGCGCGCCGGGCCGCCCGCAGCGGGGCCCCGCCCAGCAGCCGGCCGAGCCGGGCCGCCTCCCGGGTGCGCGGGTCGAGCAGCGCGGGGTCGGGGACCTCGCGGGCCCGTTCGGCGATCCCGGCGGTGGCCCGGGGCACGAAGGTCAGCCCGATCTGCCCGTACGGCGGATCGGCCTCCTCCACGACGTGCCCCAGCTCCGTGAGCCGGTCGGCGAGTTCGACGACCCTGGCGCGGATCTCCGGGTCCAGCCGGGCGGGCACGGCGGTGAACGGCGGCTTCAGGGACAGCGCGATGCGCAGCCGGCCCGGGTCGCGGCCGACCGCGTCCGCCACCTTCAGCACCGGTGGCCGGTGCGGGTCCCGGTCGTGGTTGCCGCTCGCCGCGTCCAGCAGCAGGGCCGCGTCGGCGACCGTACGGGCGAGGGTGCCGTTGACCGTGATGCCTTGGAAGGACTCGCCCCACGGCCAGGTCGAGATCCGGCCGCGCTGCGGCTTGATGCCGATCAGATGGGTCCAGGAGGCCGGGATGCGCACCGAACCGGCGCCGTCGGAGCCGAGCGCGGCCGGGACCAGTCCGGCGGCGACGGCGGCCGCCGAACCGCCGGAGGACCCGCCGGGCGTGTGCCCCGTGTCCCAGGGGTTGCGGGTCGCGCCGAACGCCGGCCCCTCGGTGAACGGCCACTGCCCCAGCTCGCAGGTGTTGGTCTTGCCGACGACGACCGCGCCGGCCGCGCGCAGCCGGCGTACCGCCTCGCCGTCCGCGGCCACCGGCGGGAAGTCCCCCGGACAGCCGAACGCCGTCGGCTCGCCCGCCACGTCCATGTCGTCCTTGACCGCCACCGGCACCCCGAGCAGCGGGCGCCGCTCACCGGCGGCCAACTCCCTGTCGGCGGCGTCGGCTTCGGCGAGGGCCGCCTCGGCACGGACGATCCGGAAGGCGTTCAGGGTCGGCTGTGCGGCCTCGATCCGGGCCAGGGTCCGCTCCACCAGCGCGCGCGAACTCACCTCCCCGTCGGCGAGGGCGCGTCGGGTCTCGGCGAGGCCTGCGGCACGGTCGGGCGTCATGGCGGGGTACCTCCGGAGGCTCCGGGCACGATGTCTACTGAACGGTAACGTCAGATGGGTTCCGTCGATACGGATTTCGCGCAGGCCGGGTGGGCCGACCGGCGGAACACGGATAGTGATCGCGTGGACTGCATCGGAGCATGGACCTGGGACTCCGATGCGTCGCCAGGAGGTGATCATGTGAAGACATCCCCAGGTCCCGAGCCGGGGCCCGAGCCCGGTCCTGAGCCGGGGCCCGGCTCCGGCTCGCACGTGATGGTTCGAGGGCACCTGCCGAAATCCAGGTGCTCGCGCGTGGAGATGGCAGGGGTCGTACTGGTCCTGCTCCTGACGGCGTTACCGGTGGGCTGGTGCGGCTTCCAGGACTTCAGCGAGGCTCTGACCTTCCCGGGGTGCGTCACCGGGGCGTTCATGATGGTGGCGGCCCTCATCATGCTCGTGGGTGTCGCCGCGGTCGTGGACTGCTGGCTCCGGGGGCCGATCTCCAACGTCGGAGTCATCGCGCTGATCGGCACCGCCGTGGCGTTGCTGACGAACGTCGTCCTCCTGTTCCAGACGTGGAAGAACGGGGAGAAACTCCGCTATCCGGTGCTTATCGGCTTGCTCGTGCTGGGCTCGCTCTGGGCCGTCGTCTCGGTGTGGCGGAGGCTGGAAGAGGTCCCCACTCCGAAGCGGGTGGGCCTGGCACTGATTCTGCCCGCGATTCTGGCGGCCGCCAATTTCAGCTACCAGTACCTCTACCAGCCGTCCCGGCGCGAGGCCGCACCCCTCGTGCAGTTGAGCGTGGGCAAGGCGATGCTCAGCGAGGACCGCAAGGCGTTCTCCGTGCCGGTCGACATCAAGGTCGTGAACCGCAGCGATGTCAGCTTCTACGTCCTGGGTGCCGAGTTCCATGCCATGGGCGACAACGTGGAGGTTCGCCGGGAGGACGTGCCCACTGTGAAATGGCGGGACGAAGCCGAGAAATGGGCCGGTGTGCGGGAGAAGCACCCGCTCTCCCGCCGGGAGGTCTACCAGCCCGGCCAGTTGGTGGCCGCGCAGCAGTGGATTCCCGCCGGGAACTGGGTCGAGGCGAACGACGAGTCGGTCACGCGATCCGTGGTTCAGCTCGCCATCGACACGCCGTACGACAAGCTGGCGTTCTACGCCACCCTGAACCTGGCGCGCAAAGACCGGCTCGTCGTGGGAGGTTTCGGCAAACCTTCCTACTCCTGGAAGGGCTTCAAGGTGCCCAAGTGGGTAGGGAAGCACGGGAGCGACGTCATCGTCCAATCGGCCGAGGTGCAGGAGAACAGCACGATCGACCGCCGTACGAGGAAGTCGCGCCGCGTCACCACCTATTGGCGTTTCAACCCGCATGGCGTAGACGTGTCGGCGGCCATCGCGCCGCTGGGTGAGGAGGAGCGCACACCCTCCGAACGGACGAACCGCGACGTGCGGAACCGCTACGGGCTGCTCGACGTCCCGGCGGGCCCCGTGGAACAGCCGCTGGGTGAGATCAAGAGCCGGCGCTGACCAGCCCCTCCAGCCACATCACCAGGGCGAGGGAGCTGTTCACGCGGTCCCAGGAGTACGCGTCCCCCATGCCGAGCCGAGCCTCCCGCACGGCGCGGCACAGCGTCTCGACGTCGAACATCTCCTCGACGAGCGGATGCCTCGCGGAGCGGCACAGGTCGACGAGTTCGTCGCCGTGTGCCCGCAGGCCACGGGCGTACAACTCGTTGAAGGGGATCTTGACCGCTCGGTCGTGGATACGGGCCGGCAGCAGATCCGCCATCGCCTCGCGCAGCACCGCCTTCGGACGTCCCGGACAGAACGTCGCCTCGGCGGGAAGGTGTCGCATCAGGGCGATGACCTCCCTGTCCAGGAAGGGGTGCGAGAGGAAGTACCCGTCCTGCCGTGCGCGGTGCCAGGACAGCGGGTCGGGCGCGGCGAGGTAGTTGGCCGCGTCGTAGAGCGACTGTTCCGGCGCTCGTCCGAAGACGAACCGGGTCTCCGCGACGCCGGCCGCACGGTAGCCGTGCGCCCGCGCGAATCCGGACCGCAGCCAGGGGGGACGGCCGAAGACGCCGAGACCGCCGAGCACCGATCCGCGGCGGGCGAGCATGCCGATCCGTTCGGCCGCCAGGGGAAGAGCCGGCCGCATGACGTAGGCCTGGACGATCTCCCGCACGCCCCGCTCGCTGCCCTGGGCCCAGGCGTGCGCCTGCCGTGACAGCTGCCGGAGCCGTCCCGTGCGGGCCAGCCGGTGCAGGTGGAATGGGTTGGCGTCCACGACCGGATCGGCCCCGCATCCGGTCAGGAGCGTGTCGCAGCCCAGTTCCGCCGCAGCGGCATGAAGTCTGCTCCAGAACGGGGCCCGGAAGGCGTGCGCGTGCGGTTCGTCGGAGCTTCCGGCATGGTGCCGGAAGTCGTCGAAGTCGGCCACGTCGCCGGCGTCGACGATCACCGGGCGGGCCGCCGGTGCGTGCCGGCGGATCTCCTCCACCGCCTCGTCCAGGTACGGCCGCTCCCCGGCCAGCTCCCCGCCGCCGAAGCACCCGGAGAGCAGGACGAGATCCCCGGGGCCGCCGCCCTCCGCGGCCAGGACCCGTGCGGCGAGCAACGCGACGCTGGTGGAGTCCGTGCCGCCGGAGACGTGACAGGCCGTCATCGTGCCCAACCGGCGGGCGACGGCGTCTTCGAGCGCCCGGCGCAAGTCCTTCGCCGCCGCGCCCGGGAGGCGCCCGCCCGACGCCGGCGGCGAGGGCTCGCGGACGGCGGGGACGCGCGGCGGAACGCGACCGCTCAGCCGACCGGTCCGGGACAGCTCCACCACCTCACCGCCCAGGATCCGGTGTACGCCGGTGAACGGGGTGAGTTCCGTGTGCTGCTGCGCCATGTTCCCGGTCAGGTAGCGGCAGAAGTAGCGCCGCTCCAGCTCCGCGCCGTCGCCGAGACGACGTGCCGAGGTGCTCACCGCGGTCACCCGGCCGTCGGACTCCCGGTAGAACAGGGGGATGCGCGCGGACTCGTCCCGCATCAGCAGAATGCGGTCGCGGTAGGCGAGGACGGCCGCGTAATCGCCACTCGGCGGACGCGGTACGGTCCCCGGTCGGGCGAAGGCGTCGAGGAGGCGGTGCGCACCCGCGACGCGG
Source organism: Streptomyces musisoli (assembly GCF_016741855.1). Classification (GTDB taxonomy): domain Bacteria; phylum Actinomycetota; class Actinomycetes; order Streptomycetales; family Streptomycetaceae; genus Streptomyces; species Streptomyces musisoli. Next base: position 83,483 of record NZ_JAERRH010000002.1, read on the forward strand.
TCCCGGAACGAGCCGACCCAGCCGACGACCGTCGCGGTGCCGGCCCCGGAGGAGACCGTCGTCACCAGACCCCGGCCCGCCATGTCCTTTGCCACCCTGAGTTCCGGCGCGCCCCCGGCCCACCCGAGGCGGACCGCTTCCATGTCACCGCCCTCCGCGGTCGATGGAGAGAATCGGCGCGAACGTGTGCCCGCGCGGCTCGGCGTCGGGGATGCACAGACCCGCCGCGGACGTCCAGGCGTGCAGGGCGAACGGATGCTCGCGCACGCCGACGTGCAGCGCGGCCTGGAGGCCGGACCGACGCAGCAGGACGAAGGCCGTCACGGCCTCGGCCTTGCAGTCGTCGTCGACGAACCAGCTGGTGCGGCCGTGCGACTGCACCGCCCGCTTGAGCCGCGCCACGACCTCGGTCTCGGGAGGCTCCGCACGGGCGTAGTCCGGGGCCGCCAGGGGGAGGAGCCGCAGGACGCGTCCGAACCCCACGGTCCGGATCATCAGGTGCACTCCGCGGAGCCACCGTCCGATCTCGACGTCCGCGTACTCCCCCCGGCGGACCGCCGCGCACCCGGCACGGGCGAGGGCCGCGACGAGTTCCGCGCGCTCCTCGGCGGTCCCGTCGGCGAACTTCCTGACGTCCGCCGTCGTCATGCCGAGGAAGCGGGGCCGCCGCCAGTCCGCGATCAGGGCTCCGTCGGACAGCTGGACTACGCGGCAGTACGGCGACAGGATCCGCCGCACCGCAACCAGGGCCTCGGTGTCGTCTGCCACCGCGCATCCTCCCGTACGACCGGTGGGCGGTGTCAGGACTGGTACCCGTGTCCGTCGTACATGCCGCCGCTGAAGCCGCGGATCAGACGGCCATTGCCGAGAAGGAGAAGCCTCCGCGGCGCACGACGCCGGCGCAGTAGTCGGAGAAACATCGCCTACCTCCAGAGATGAGGACGCAACGGTCGATTCCAGGCTACTCTGCGCCGAAATGCCCGCAAATCGGGGATTCCGCCCCGCTGGCCCGCCGCAGGACACACGGCTGATCAGTGGTCAGATGGCGTGGATACCGGGGCATTTGTGTTCAAGGAGGCGTCAAGAGGTCGGCGCACTGCGGGCGTCGAGGTGTCCTGTCGGCACAACAGCCTTCTCAGCCAGTCCAGATGGGACGCACGGGCCGTCCGGGACAGGGCCGCGTGCGGTACGAAGCCGTCGAAGCCGTGGAATCCGCCGGGCCAGACGTGCAGTTCGGCCACGCCGCCGCACCGCCAGATGCGGGAGGCGTAGTCCACGACCTCGTCGCGGAACGTCTCGGCGGAGCCGACGTCGAGGAAGGCGGGAGGCAGGCCGGACAGGTCGGTCGCGCGGGCGGGAGCGGCGTAGGGGGAGACGTCGGGGCCGCCCCGGCGGTCGCCGAGCAGAGCCGTCCAGCCGGTCTCGTTGGCGGTGCGGTCCCAGGCACCGACACCCGCCATCTGGTGGGCGGAGACGGTGTCGTTGCGGTCGTCGAGCATCGGGTACATCAGGAGCTGGCCGATGACCGGCGGTCCCTGGCGGTCCCGCAGGAGGAGGGCGAGCGCCGCGGTCAGGCCGCCGCCGGCGCTGGCGCCCGCGATGACGATCCGGTCCGGGTCGCCACCGATCTCCTCGGCATGGCCCGCCGTCCAGAGAAGACCGGCGTACACGTCGTCGACCGGCGCCGGGTGCGGGTGTTCGGGCGCGAGGCGGTACTCCACCGACACCACCACCGCGCCCAGCTCGCGCGCCCAGGCCAGCGGGCCGTCCACGCCGGCCCGGTTGTTGCCGTGGAACATGCCGCCGCCGTGCGTGTGGTAGATCACCGGCAGCGGGACGGCGGGGTCGGTGAAGGTGGGGCGGCAGATGAGGAGCGAGACGTCCGGGGCGCCCTCCGGGCCCGGTACCGTGCGGTCCTCCACCTCGAAGGCGCCGCCCATCGTGAGGTCGAGCAGTTCGAGCAGTTCGAGGCACGCGCCCTGCCGGACGGCGGGTATCTCCTCCGCGGTGAGGCCGGGCCTGAGCACCTCCCCGGCCGGCTCCAGCACTGCGGCGAGTTCCGGATCGAACGGGGGCGGTGGCGGGGGCGGGACCGGGGGCATGGCTCCTCCTGACCTGACTCGTCCGGCTGATCTGGCTCATCCGGCGGCGTGTAACGCGTACCCCGACGCTCATGACCCGTGTCGCTCGTTCGAGTCGTGAGCGCCCGGCGCGCGGCTGCCGTATGTGCGGCCACCACCGCGTACCCCGTCGGCGGCCGGAGACGACAGACGGCGGAGCCGCCGGCCGGTCCCGGTGTGAGCCGGGCCCAGGGGGAGTCGGAGCCGGGTGAAGCCGGGGTCACGTGAAGGCGGGGTCGGGTGATGCCGGGGCCGGGCGTACGGAAGGGGCTGGGGTCGGGAGAAGCCGGGGTCGGGAGGAGCCGGGGTCGGGAGGAGCCGGGTCGGGTGAAGCCGGGGCTGGGCGTACGGAGGGCCGGGCCGGGCGTACGGAAGGGGCCGGAGCCTGCCGGCTCCGGCCCCTTCCTTGCGCGTACGGATCAGGCGGCCGTGGTCTCGCCCACGTTGCCGTGCAGACGGGCCACGACCTCGGTCAGCTGCGCGGCGACCTCGGCGTCGTCGACCGGGTGGGTGTCGGCGAAGCGGGTCACGGAGCCGGGGATGGACAGCTTGATGTCCTCGATCACCTTGCCGCCGGCGATGCCCACGGCCTTGCGGGCGTCGTCCTGGGCCCACACGCCGCCGTACTGGCCGAAGGCGGTGCCGATCACGGCGACGGGCTTGCCGGTGAAGGCGCCGGCGCCGTACGGGCGGGACAGCCAGTCGATGGCGTTCTTCAGCACGGCCGGGATCGTACCGTTGTACTCGGGGGAGAAGAGGAGGAAGGCGTCGGCGGCGCGGGCGGCCTCGCGCAGCGCCACCGCGGCGGCCGGGACGCTGCCTTCCACGTCGATGTCCTCGTTGTAGAACGGGACGTCGGCCAGGCCCTCGAACAGCTCGACCTCGGCGCCCTCCGGGGCGAGCTTCACGGCGGCCTCGGCGAGCTGGCGGTTGTGCGAACCGGCGCGAAGGCTGCCGACGAGCGCCAGGATGCGAACAGACATGGGTGACTCCAAGGGGCTGAAACTCACTGTCACGATCCGGACCGAGGTCCGCTTTAGGTTTGTATCACTACAAGCGGACCGCGGTCCACTTCTATTCCCCATGCTTTACGCTGTGTTCATGTCCAGCGCTCTGCCGCCCTTCCCGAAGCCTGAAGAGCCTCTAGACACGCCCCGGCTGCTGGAGGTCGGGACGGCTGCCGAGGAGCCGTGCCTGCGGGCCGACGCGGCGCGGAACCGGGCACGGCTGCTGGAGGCCGCGGCCCGGCTGATCGCGGAGCACGGGGTGGCCGGGGTCACGATGGAGGCGGTGGCCGCCGCGGCCGAGGTGGGCAAGGGCACCGTCTTCCGCCGCTTCGGGGACCGCACCGGGCTGCTGACGGCCCTGCTCGACCACTCGGCCCGGCAGCTCCAGGCCGACTTCATGGGCGGGCCCCCGCCGCTGGGCCCCGGTTCGCCGCCCCTGGAGCGGCTGCGGGCGTTCGGTGTGGCGGTGCTGTACCGCTCGGCCGAGCAGCTGGATCTCCAGCTGGCCGCCCAGCCGGAGCCGACCCGCCGGTTCTCCCACCCCGCGGTCGGGTCGCTGCGCGCGCACGTCACGATGCTGCTGCGGCAGATCGTGCCCGACGGCGACTGCGACCTGCTGGCCCACACGCTGCTGGCCTCGCTGGACCCGGCGCTGATCCACCACCTGACCAGGCAGTGCGGGATGCCCATGGAGCGGCTGGAGGCGGGCTGGCTCGACCTGGTCGCCCGGCTGACGGGTACGGAGCCGCAGCGGTGAGGCGCAGCCTCCGCAGGTACCCGGGCGAGCGCGAGGTGTGGAAGGTTCGAGCAGCCCACCGGTGCCAAGGGACGGAACGTCCCGACGCACGGGGACGCTCCCGGTTCGTCGAACCCTGAACCAGGGCGCCCCGCCCGCCGAGGGACCCCGGTCCTCTGCCAAGATGCGGTCTGTCATGGTGCAGATACCGAACACGCCCACGAGTGCCGATGTGGCCCGCCTGGCGGGGGTCTCGCGCGCGACCGTCTCCTACGTCCTCAACAACACGAGCGCGGTACGGATCAGCGAAGCGACACGCCGGCGCGTGCGCGAGGCCGCCCAGGAACTGGGATACGTCCCGCACGCCGCCGCCCGCAGCCTGCGCGCCGGACACAGCCGCCTGGTCCTGATGCCCGCCCCGGCCATCCCGGTGGGCCACCTCTACGGCAGGTTCCTCAACGAACTCCAGTGGGCCCTCGGCCGTCTCGACTACACCGTCGTCCAGTACGGCAGCGTGGGCCTGCAAGGCGACGAGGCAGCCCGCGCCTGGGCAGAGCTGCGGCCCGTGGCCGTGCTGGTGCCCGGCGCGGGCCTAGGCCCCGAGGGCGTCGCCGTCCTCAAGCGCTCCGGCGCCCGGGCCGTGGTCACCGTCGGCCCCGGCCGCGTCGAGGGAGCGCACGCCCTGCTGATGGACCACGACGCCGTCGGCCACTGCGCGGGCGCCCACCTGTACGCCCGGGGCCGCCGCCGGATCGGTGTCGTCATGCCGCAGGAGCCCGGGCTCGACGACTACGCACTGCCCCGGCTGGCCGGCGTGCGCGAGGCGCTGCGCGGCACGGACGCCACCGTGACGGAGCTGCCGCTCGCCTACACCGAGGATTCCGCCGCCGAACTGGCCTCCCGCTGGCCGGGCTCGGGCCCGGACGGGGTGTTCGCCTACAACGACGAGTACGCGATGCTGCTGATGCGCGCCCTTCAGGACGAGGGCGTACGGGTTCCGGAGGACGTCGCCCTGATCGGCGCCGACGACCTGATGCTCGGCCGGCTGCTGCGGCCCCGGCTCAGCACGGTGCGCATCGAGCTGCCGTCGGGCCGCGACCTCGCCGAACTGGTCGACCGCGCGGTACGCGACCCCGGCGGTGAGCCCGAGGTGCACGCCGTGCTGGCGGCCTCGGTGGTGCGGCGCGAATCCAGCTGAACCGGCCCCGCGCCCGTCGCCTCCCGAAACCCCGCACGGCACCACCGTCTCCGGCCCGGCACGTCACCCTTGACCTGGGCTTCAAGGGCCACGGCGTGACCGGCAGCGTGCGTCACCGCCGTGCCCGGCAGGCGTGGGCGCCACCGCCGTGCCCGGCGGCCGTACGGGTCACCGCCCCGGCCCGCCGTACGGGTCACCACCGTGCCCCGCCGCCGTGCGCGTCACCGTCCCGGCCCGCCGTACGGTTCACCGCCGCGCGTCACTGCTGGGTCTGGCCCTCCTGGGCGGCGATGCTCTTGCGCACCTCGTCCATGTCGAGCTTGCGGGCCTGCCCGATGAGGTCCTGGAGGACCGGCGCGGGCAGGGCGCCCGGCTGGGAGTAGACCGCGACCTGGTCCCGGACGATCATCAGCGTCGGGATCGACGAGATGCCGAAGGCCGCGGCCAGCTCCGGCTGCGCCTCCGTGTCCACCTTGCCGAACATCAGGTCCGGGTTCTCCTCGGCGGCCTTCTCGTACACCGGGGCGAACTGCTTGCACGGACCGCACCAGGACGCCCAGAAGTCGATGAGGACGAACTCGTTCTCGGAGACCAACTGGTCGAAGTTGTCCTTGGTCAGCTCCACGGTGCTGCTCATGGCGTGATTCCCTCTTCCTGGTGTGGGGTGTGCCGACGGCGGAAACACGGCCGCCGGGCCGCCTATTCCACCCGTGCACGCCTGTGTTCCGCGCGCGTACCCATGTGGCCAGGGCGCACACCACCCACCAGACTGACCCCATGACGGAAACGGAATCCATCGCGTACGACGTCGTGGTGATCGGGGGCGGCCCGGTGGGGGAGAACGTCGCCGACCGCACCCGCGCGGCCGGCCTGACCACCGCGGTCGTGGAGAGCGAACTGCTCGGCGGCGAGTGCTCGTACTGGGCGTGCATGCCCAGCAAGGCCCTGCTCCGGCCGGTCATCGCCCAGGCCGACGCCCGGCGCCTGCCCGGCCTCGCCCCGGCCGTCCAGGGCCCCCTCGACACCCCGGCCGTGCTGGCCCGCAGGGACGACTACACCTCCCACTGGAAGGACGACGGTCAGGCCGCCTGGCTGGAGGGCACCGGCGCCGACCTGTACCGCGGTCACGGACGCCTGGCGGGCCCCCGTACGGTCACCGTCACCGGTCCCGACGGCACGGTCACCACCCTCACCGCCCGGCACGCCGTCGCCGTCTCCACCGGCACCCGCGCCCAGCTGCCCGACCTGCCCGGACTCGCCGAGGTGCGGCCCTGGACCAGCCGCGAGGCGACCAGCGCCAAGGCGGCCCCCGGCCGGCTGGTCGTCGTCGGCGGTGGTGTCGTCGCCACCGAGATGGCCACCGCCTGGCAGGCCCTCGGCTCCCGGGTCACCCTGCTGGTCCGCGGCAAGGGCCTGCTGAACCGCATGGAGCCGTTCGCCGGGGAACTGGTCGCCGAGGCCCTCGCCGAAGCGGGCGTCGACCTCCGCACCGGCACCTCCGTGGAGTCCGTCACCCGCGAGAACGGCACGGTCGTGGCCGTCACCTCGGCCGGCGACCGGATCGAGGCCGACGAGATCCTCTTCGCCACCGGCCGCGTCCCGCACACCGACGACCTCGGCCTGGAGACCGTCGGCCTGGAACCCGGTTCCTGGCTGGACGTCGACGACAGCCTCCGCGTCACCGGCACCGACTGGCTGTACGGGGTCGGCGACGTCAACCACCGGGCCCTCCTCACGCACCAGGGCAAGTACCAGGCCCGCATCGCGGGCGCCGCCATCGCCGCACGCGCCGCCGGCAGCCACCTCCCGGACGAACCCTGGGGCGCCCACGCCGCCACCGCCGACCACGACGCCGTGCCCCAGGTCGTCTTCACCGAACCGGAGGCCGCCGCGGTCGGACTCTCCCTCGCCGAGGCCGAACAGGCCGGCCACCGGGTCCGCGCCGTCGACGTCGAGTTCTCCTCCGTCGCCGGGGCCGGCCTGTACGGCGACGGCTACAAGGGCCGCGCCCGCATGGTCGTGGACCTGGAGGACGAGATCCTGCGCGGGGTCACCTTCGTCGGCCCGGGCGTCGGAGAACTCATCCACTCGGCCACCGTCGCGGTCGCCGGCCGCGTCCCCGTCGGCCGGCTGTGGCACGCCGTCCCGTCGTACCCGACGCTGAGCGAGGTGTGGCTGCGGCTGCTGGAGGCCTACCGGGACAACTGAACCCGGACTACGGCAGTTCGAAGCCCAGGGCCGCGGCCGCCGCATCCGGCGCCGGCTGGGCCCACAGGGCCGCCACCGCCTCGTTGGTCGACAGCGAGCGCGGCTCCGCGCGGTCCAGGTAGAGCGTGCCGTCGAGGTGGTCCGTCTCGTGCTGGACGATCCGGGCCGGCCAGCCCGTGAACACCTCGTCCAGCGGGCGGCCGTGCTCGTCCTCGCCGCGCAGCCGCACCTCGGCGTGCCGGCCCACCACCGCCTGCCACCCCGGCACGCTCAGACACCCCTCGAAGAACGCCGCCCGGGCGGTGCCGACCGGCTCGTACACCGGGTTGACCAGCACCCGGAACGGCTGCGGGACCCGGCCCCGGGCCGCCGCCACCTCCGCCGGCACCGGCGCCGGGTCCTCGATGACCGCGATCCTGAGCGGCACCCCGACCTGCGGCGCGGCGAGGCCGACCCCGGGGGCCGCGTGCATGGTGGTGCGCAGGGCCTCGACGAACCGGGCGAGCAGCGCGGGGCCGAGCTGGCCCTCGTACGGCTCGGTGCCGCGCCGCAGCACCGGCCGGCCGGCCGCGACGATGGGCAAGGGGCCGCCGGCGGCGAGGAGTTCCTCGACCCGCTCGGCGAGCGGTGTGTCATCACGGGAAGGTGCCATCGCGTCAGCATGCCACGCCCACCCGCCGCCACCCGTGGCGCACCGGCGCGGCGCCGCGGCCACGGAGCGTCGGCGGGGTGAAGTAGCGTAGGACGACACGCCGAAGGGCGCGTCGGAGGGCGAGCCGCGGGAAAACAGGAACGAGGAGACGGGGCGATGGCGCTTGAAGGCGGCCGGGCCCGGCGGCGCGGCCAGGGAGAACTGGAGGGCCAGGTGCTCGGCGCGCTGCGGGAGGCGGACGGGCCGGTCACCGCGGCGTGGGTGCAGGAACGCCTAGGCGGCGACCTCGCCTACACCACCGTCGTCACCATCCTGACCCGGCTGCTCGCCAAGGACGTCGTCTCCCGCGAGCGGCACGGCCGGTCCTTCCTGTGGACGCCGACGGCCGACGTGGCACGGCTGGCCGCCCTGCGCATGCGCCGCCTGCTGGACGGCGAACGGGACCGCGAGGCGGTCCTGGCCAGCTTCGTCACCGCCCTGCCGCCCGGCGACGAGCAGGTGCTGCGGGCGCTGCTCGACATCCCGGGCACGGACCCCGGCGGTACGGAAGACTGACCGCTCATGGGGGTCTTCGTCTTCCTGCCGCTGGTGCTGCCGCTGTCCGCGTGGCCGGTCGCCCGGCTCGCCGAGACACGGCTGCACCCGCGCACCGCCACCCGGCTGCTGACCGCGGTCGCCGTCGTCATGGCCGTGTGCAGCGCACTGTGCCTGGCCCTGCTCATGGTGGTCGGCACCGCCCAACTGCCCGGCAACCCGCTGCCGGACGGCTGGTCCGACCCCCAGGTGCGGGCCGCCGTGCCGTACGACGAGGTGGCGGGCCGGGCCGCCATCCCGGCGCTCGCCGTGGTGGCCGCCGCCTGTGCCCGCACCCTGTGGCGGCACCGCCGGGTCACCCGCGGCGCCCGCCGGGCCCTGGCCGGGGTGCCGGGGCGCACGGTAGCGGTCCTGCCCGACACCGTGCCGTACGCCTACGCGCTCCCGGGCGGCCGGGGCCGGATCGTCGTCAGCACGGCGCTGCTGGCCGGTCTGGCCCCCGCCGAGCGGCGCGCGCTGTTCGCGCACGAGCGCGCCCACCTGGCCGCCCGGCACCACCGCCATCTCCTCGCCGCGCAGCTGGCCGCCCGCGCCAACCCCTTCCTGCGTCCGCTGCGTACCGCCGTCGTCTACGCGGCAGAGCGGTGGGCGGACGAGGACGCGGCCCGTGCGGTGGGCGACCGGCGTACGGTCGCCCGCGCCATCGGCAAGGCGGCCCTGCTGTCCCCGCGCGCCCCGGCGCCGACCCTGGCGGCGCTGGCCGTGACCGGTCCCGTGCCGCGCCGGGTGGCGGCGCTGCTGGCCCCCGCGCCGGTGGCGCGTACCTTTCCGTCGGCGTTCACCTCGGTCGGCCTGGCCGCGTGGGCCGCCGCCGCCGGGGCGCTGGTGTCCGCGATGTCGTCGGCGAACTCCGCCGTCACCCTGTTCCTGATCCTGCACGCCGCGACCCCCCTGTGAGGCGGGGGGCCGGCTCGGAACGTAGGGCTCACTCCCGAGGGAAGTCACCCGCGAACGCCGAGGCGATTCGCAGGTGCTGTTCCGCCTCCTCGTGGCGGGCTTGCCGCTGGAGCGTGCGGCCCAGCATCAGCCGGGCGTAGTGCTCCACCGGGTCCCGTTCCACGATGGCCCGCAGCTCCGCTTCGGCGCGGCCCAGCTGGGCCGAGTGGTAGTAGGCGCGGGCCAGCAGCAGCCGGGGTCCGGTCTGCTCCGGCACCTCCTCGACCAGCCCGGCCAGCACCCGCGCCGCACCCGCGTAGTCCTTCGCGTCGAAGAACAGCCGCGCGCGCTCCCAGCGCTCGGCGGCCGTGCCGTGGTCGTAGTACGTGGTCTGAACCTGCGTCTCCACTCGTGACCTCCTTCGGCGGCCACAACCGAAGGAGGTTGTTCAATATTCCACTACTGGTCCGTGGCCGGCGGGGTGCCGTCGGCGGTGGCGGACGGATCGAGGGGCGCGTCGAGCAGGGCCGTCAGGTCGTGGGTGAACTCCTGGGCGCGCGGGCTGTCGGGTCCGCCGAGCGGGGCCAGCAGCTGTCGCAGCAGCCCCTGGACGATGTCGATCGCCCTGCGGGTGGTCTCGCGGCCCTCCTCGGTGAGGGCGAGCTGGACAGCGCGGGGATCGGCCGGATCCCGGGTGCGTTCGAGGAGGCCGGCCGCCTCCAGGCCGCGGGCCAGCTTGGAGACGTAGAGGGCCTCCAGGCCGGTGTGGTCGGCGAGGCGGCGCTGGCTGGGGCGGAGCCCGGAGCGCTGCATGCCGTGGAGCGACGCCACCAGCGAGTACTGCGCGTGGGTCAGCCCGAGCGGCGCCACCGCCCGGTCCACCGCGACCCGCCACTTCATCGACAGCCGCCACACCAGGAAACCGGGCGTGGCCTGTTCGGAGAGGTTGCTCATGGTGAATACGGTACATGGACATTGTATCCATGGCTGCTATCCGAGAGGGGTGCTCGCCCTGGCCCACGGCGGTACTACCGGACCGGCTGCGCGGCCGGTGCCGCCATCGCGCGGCGCACGGGACGCCAGGTGGCGACGAGTGCCGCCGCCAGGAGGAGTTCGGCGATGTCGCCGCCGTAGTACATGATCTCCGCGCCGCCCTGCACCTCGGGGACGGGCGCGTGGACGTCCACCCAGAAGCCGCCGTACATCAGCTGCGCGGTGACCGCGTGCACGGCGATGGCGCACCCGAGACAGACGAGCCGGGCACGCACGCCGGGTCGGCCCGGGGCGGGATCGGGCCCGGCGACGGAGTGCGCGAAAAGGCACCCCGCCAGCAGGAAGTGCGCGTGCAGCAGCCAGTGACCGGCCTGCTGATCCATGACGGTCTCGTACAGCGGGGTGAAGTACAGGACCGGCAGGGTGCCCGCCGACAGCAGCAGGGCGACGGCCGGGTGCGCGAGCAGGCGGGCCGGGCCGCCGTGCAGCACGGTGGTGAGCCGGCGGGCGCGGGGCGCGGGAAGGGTGCGCAGCAGAAGGGTGACCGGGGCGCCGAGCACCAGGGCGAGCGGCGCGTACATCCCGATGAGCATGTGCTGGACCATGTGACCGCGGAAGTCGCGGTGCGCGAAGGGTGCGACAGGGGGCAGCAGCGCCACTGCCAGCAGGCCGACACCCGCGCAGAAGGCGACGGTCCGCCACGCGTGCCAGGATCGCGCCGGATTGCGGCGGTGAGCCCTGCGTGCCAGCAGCAGATAGCCGCCCGCGCACACCGACAGCACCAGGACCGGCAGCACGAACCCCACGACACCGGCGCTCTCCGGGTGCGGGGAGTGGGACATGTCGTGGTCCATCAGCCGGTGCGTCCGTCGCGGCCGGTGCCGGGGGCCGCCGGGTCGAACGCCCGTCCGCTGCGCTGAAGCAGCAGGCCGCCGGCCAGGAGCAGCGCGCCGAGGGCGAGGAAGCCGAGGTCCCACCAGACCTGGTACGGCCCGCCGTGGACGTGGTGGATGCCGAGGACGTGATGGTCCAGCACGCCCTCCACGAGGTTGAACAGTCCCCACCCGGCCAGGATCCACCCCCACAGCACCCGTGAGGCCCACACCCGGCGCCGGCCCGTGGTCACCCGGGCGTACAGGACGGCGAGCCCGGTGAGGACGGCGAGCCAGCAGACGGTGTGGAAGACGCCGTCCCACACGGTGTTCATCCGCAGCCCGGAGACGCTGTGCGGGTCGTAGTACTTGACCCCGATGTGGTCGTGGTCGGTGCTGGTGAGCATGTGGTGCCACTGAAGGAGCTGGTGCAGCAGGATCCCGTCGACGAATCCGCCGAGTCCCACTCCCAGGAGAATCCCGGGCAGTTGCAGACCGGCGGGCGCAGTCTCGGCCCTGCTGTCTCGTACGGTGGTTGCCATCGCTCCTCGTCTCGGTCGGTTCCCGGGTCGGAATTCCCGGATCGATCGGTTCCGGCGGCGGTCGCCCTACCGAGAGCTATCAGTTGTCCGGCTCCACCGCTGCGGCACGCTCGGCCATCTGTACGGGGCGGTACGGGCCCACCCGGCGCGCTGACTCACCCTTCTTGCCTGGCAAAAGGATGAAAAACCATAACTTGTTGGGTTTCACATGCGTTTTGCCGGGCGCGGGTGAGTGCCCGCGACCGTGTCTGGAAGGGCAGGGAACCCAATGAAACGGGCTACCCGAAACAGTGTGATCGCCATTGCCGTCGCCTCCGGTGCGATGGCCGTCGCGGCGCCGGTGTACGCCGACTCCGCCGCCGACGGTTCCGCGAGCGGATCGCCCGGGGTCATCTCCGGCAACGACATCCAGTTGCCGGTGCATCTCCCGGTGAGCGTGTGCGGGAACACCGTGAACGTGGTCGGTCTGCTCAACCCCGCGATGGGCAACCGCTGCGCCAATGTGGGCGACGACACCGGCAAGGCCACCGGTGCGAAAGGGGCCACGGCTGACAAGGGGGCCACCTCGGGCGGGGCCACCTCGGCCGGGGCCACCTCGGGCGGGGCCAAGACCCCGGGCGGGGCCGAGGCGGTGGGCAGCGCTCAGGGCTCGCCGGGCGTCCTCTCCGGCAACGGCATCCAGCTCCCGGTCCATCTGCCCGTGAACATCAGCGGCAACTCCGTCAACGTGGTGGGCGTGGGCAACCCCGTCTTCGGCAACGAGTCCGTGAACGCCTCGGACGACCACCCCGAAGAACCCAAGTCGCCCACGACGCCCTCGCCTGAACCGCCCACGCGGGTCACGCCGCCGGTTCGCCACCTCCCGCCCGCCACCCACCCGGCCGCGCCGAAGCCGTCGCCCGTCGTCGTCCGGCAGCGGACGGCCGGGACACTCGCCCACACCGGAGGGGACGCCGCCTGGGCGGCGGCCGGCGCGAGCGTGGCGTCGCTGATGGGCGGGACGGTGCTGTACCGCCGCTTCCGTTCGCGGCCGGCCGGCCGGGAAGGCTGACCCGGAACGGCACGAGGCGGCCCGGCCGGCCCGGTCCCGAGGTGGGACCACCGGCCGGGCCGCATGAGACGGCCCGGCCGGGAGCGGCCGGGCTCACCACCCGGTGAACAGCAGATGGTTCAGCGCCAGGGCGAGCACCGCCTGCGCGGCGAGCCAGATCCGCGGCCGGGGCAGGAACGCGCAGGCCGGCAGCAGCCACATCGCGAAGGGCAGCCAGATCCGCTCCGTCTCCGCCTTGCTCATCCCGGACAGATCGGCGGCCAGCAGAGCGAGCAGCGCCGCCGCCACGAGGAGGGCGAGCCGGACCTCGGCCGGGATCGCCGTCCGGCGGCGGGCGAGCAGGGAGCCGGCCCGCCCCAGCCCCACCGCGGTGGCCACACCGGTGATCAGCACCGAGCAGGCCAGGTTGGCCCACACCCAGTAGCCGTAGGGCCGGATGCCGCCCACACCCTCGTAGTAGCGCGTGACCAGCAGCCGGTACCCCTCCCACCAGTCGAACCCGGCGAGCGTGAACGCCACCGGGACGACCGCCGCCCCGGCCAGGAACAGCACCGGCAGCAGCACCGGCCGCTCGCGGACCCGGCGCCGCCCCAGCACCAGCACCGCCGCCCCGATCAGCGCGAACAGCGTGAGACCGTACGAGAGATAGCAGGTCAGGCCGAACAGCAGTCCGCTGCCCGCCGCCCAGGCCACGGACCGCCCGGTGACCGCGAGAGCCAGCAGCGCCATGGACCAGGCGGCGACCGCCGCGAAGTACCCGTCGGCCGAGGCACCCACCCACACCGCGGCCGGGGCCAGTGTCAGGAACGGCGCCGCCCGCCGGGCCAGGCGCTCGTCGGCCAGTGCCCTCACCGCCACCAGCACCGCCGCACATGCGGTCGCCCCGACGGTGATGCACCAGGCACCGGCCCAGCCGCCGCCCCGCAGACCGATCCGGTCCAGGAGGACGAACGTGAGGGTGGCCGCCGGCGGGTGCCCGGCGATGTGGGCGGGCCAGGGCGCGGGGGAGCCGCTCACGATGTGGTGGGTGAAGTCGTGCAGGGTGGCCGGGATGTCGTGGAAGCGGCCGATGACCGAGAGGTACTCGTTGCGGGTGGTGAGCCGGCCCGCCACGCCCCGCCGCCAGCCGTCGACCAGCGCCAGCGACCACGTCCAGGCCAGCGCCGCCGCCCAGGCCGCCGGGAGCAGCCACCGCCACGGCAGCCGCGCGGCGACGGACGGCCCGTAGGCCACCACGGCGACCGCCACCAGCACGGCGGCCGGCGTGCCCGGGCCCACGTGCGGGTCCCAGTCGGCGAACAGCGGCGGCCAGTGGACGAAGAGGTTGCGATAGCCGTCCTGGAGGTGCCGGCCGACGAGCACGGCGACGAGGACGAGCAGCACGGCCGCCGAGGCGGCACTGAGATCGGCATATCGGCTACGGCGGGTCACACCGGAACGCTAGGTCGGCGACCGGGCGAATGACTGGATCAACGGCCTGACGTCAGACTTTCGTCATGGGTCGCGCGCCTGCCGCCGGGGCGCTCCCGGCCTACCGTCGGATCATGCGAGACGACGACCCCCGGCTTCCCTCCTCGCCCGGCTTCTGGCGCAGCCCGCTGCGCGGCACCTGGTTCACCTCGGTGCTCGGGCTCGTGCTGCTCGTCGGCATCACCGTGCTGTTCGTGACGGGCCTGGTGTCGTACGCCGCCTACAACCCGGACCTCTCACCGGTGAACGACCAGACCCCGGGCAAGGGGATCCTCGGCTTCTACCTCTTCTCCTGGCCGACCGACCCGCACTGGCTGTACCGGTTCACCCAGGGCCTGCACGTCACCCTCGGCATCACCCTGATCCCGGTCCTGCTGGCCAAGCTCTGGTCGGTGGTGCCCAGGCTGTTCGCCCTGCCCCCGGCCCGCTCGCTCGCCCACGCGCTGGAGCGGATCTCCCTGTTGCTGCTCGTCGGCGGCGGGCTGTTCGAATTCACGACCGGCGTCCTCAACGTCCAGCTCGACTACGTCTTCCCCGGCTCCTTCTACCCGCTGCACTTCTACGGCGCCTGGGTGTTCTTCGCCGCGTTCGTCGCGCATGCGGTGCTGAAGGTGCCGACCGCCCTGCGCGCCGTTCGCCGACGGCAGGACGAACGGGACGGTCGTGAACAGGGCGGTCGTGAACGGGACGGTCGTGAACAGGGCGGTCGTGAACGGGACGGTCGTGAGCAGGGCGGTCGTGAACTGGGCGGTCGTGAACTGGGCGGCCGTGAACGGGACGGCCGCGGACAGGGCGGTCGTGAGCAGGGCGGTCTCGTCACGCCTCGGCCCGTTGCGCCCACCGTCTCCCGGCGCGGGGCACTGTGGTTCGTCGGCGGCGCCTCACTGCTGCTCCTGGCCACGACCGTGGGCCAGAGCATCGGGGGCGCGCTGCGGCGCACCGCCCTCCTCGCGCCGCACGGCGGCACCGACCCGGGCGCCGGACCGAACGGCTTCCAGATCAACAAGACGGCCGCGTACGCCGGGATCGACCCCAGGGAGACCGGTGCGCAGGCGTGGCGGCTCGTCGTCACCGGGCGCGGCGGAACCGTCCGCCTCAGCCGCGACCAGCTGCTCCGCATGCCGCTGCACAGCTCTGCGCTGCCCATCGCCTGCGTCGAGGGCTGGTCCACGGCGGACCAGTGGTGGCGCGGGGTGCGGCTGCGCGACCTCGCGGCGCTCGTCGGCCACGACGGCGACCCGCCGGACCTGTTCGTGGAGTCGCTCCAGCGGCACGGCGCCTTCCGCCGCGCCGCCCTGCGCGCCAACCAGGTGGCCGACCCCCGCTCCCTGCTCGCCCTGTACGTCAACGGCGAGGATCTGTCCCCCGACCACGGCTACCCGGCACGGATCATCGTGCCCGCCGCCCCCGGTGTGCTCAACACCAAGTGGGTGGCCCGGCTCACCTTCGGAGACCTGTGATGCGCCTGCGCCCACCGCTCGGCAGCCCCTTCCAGATCCTGCTGCTGGCCTGCTCGTTCGCGCTGGCCGGCTATGCCGGGGCGCGGTTGTTCGCGGACGACTGGCGGGGGGTGGCGCTGTGGCTGGTGGGGGCGGCCCTGCTGCACGACCTGGTGCTGCTGCCGCTGTACGCGCTGGCGGACCGGGCGCTCGTGCGGGGGCTCGGGTCCGCCGGACGCCGGGAGTGGACCATGTACGTCCGTGTCCCGGCGGCCCTGTCCGCGCTGCTCCTGCTCGTGTGGTTCCCGCTGATCAGCGGGATGGTCGACCAGCGCTACCGGTCCGCCACCGGCCTGTCGGCGGACGGCTTCCTCGCCCGCTGGCTGCTGATCACGGCGGTGCTGTTCGGCGGCTCGGCGCTGCTGCTGGCGATCAGGCTCTCCCCGCCGACGCGTATGCGAGAGCGGGGGAGGCTGCGCAGGGCGACGAAACGGCGGCCGCCCCCCGTCCACTGACCGTCGGCGCCCCAGCCCGCCCGGGCCGCGTACCGCAGCAGGGCCGGGGTGCCCAGCCGCGCCCACGGGAACGCGCCGCCGCCCGTCCGGCCCTCGGCGCCGTCGACGACCTGCACCTCGGACCGTTCGTCGACGTCCACCGCCACCGTCTCGGCGATCAGCAGGCCACCGGGGCACAGGAGCCGGTTCACCCGGTCCAGCAGGGCGCGCGGGTCGCCGCCGATGCCGACGTTGCCGTCCATGAGCAGCACGGTGCCCCAGCGTCCCTCGCCGGGCAGCGGCTCGAACACCGAGCGCCGCAGGGCCTGGCCGCCGAGCCGCCCGGTGTGGTCGACCGCCGCCTCGTTGACGTCGATCCCGAGGACGGTGCGGCCCCGGCCGGCGAGTTCCGCCACCAGCCGGCCCGGCCCGCAGCCGACGTCGAGCACGGCACCCTCGCACCGGTCCAGCACCGCACGGTCGACCGCGTCCGCCCGCGCGCACCACCGCTCGACCTCCAGGGGCAGCAGCCATCCGTCGCTACGGCGCAGGAACAGCGGACCGCGCCCGGTGCGCAGGGCGGTGGCGTAGGGGTCGGCGACGGCCCAGGCGGCGGCCCGCGACGCGCTCATCGGCCGGTCCCGTGCCCGGTGTGCGCGGCGCACCCGGCCAGCCGGGCGGCGAACCGGCCGTGCGGCGTCAGCGAGGCGACCGCCGCCGCGTCGGCCGCGGTGTCCACGTCCCGCAGCCGGGGCAGGTCGCGCACCCTCAGCCCCGCGGCCACCAGCCGCCGCCGCTGGACGGCGCCCGTCTCCGGCGTGGACATGGGCACGCCCCGCAGCAGGGCCGGGTCGGGCCGGGCCAGCCCCAGCGCCCAGAAGCCGCCGTCCTCCGCCGGACCGAAGCAGGCGTCGTACCCGGCGAAGTCCACGTCGAGCAGCGCCGGGGTCACCTGCGGGGTGTCCATCCCGATGAGCAGGGCGGGCCCGTCGCACCGCGCGAACGCGTCGGCCAGCCGCAGGTCCAGACCGCCCGCGCACTGCGGTACGACGTCGAAACCGGGCGGCAGCCAGGGGCCGGGCGTTCCCTCGAGCACCAGGACGCGCCGGTCGGCGGGGGCGGCCGCGACGGCCAGCAGGGTGTCGGCGAGCGCCGCCTCGGCGAGCGCGGCCGCCTCGGCGGGGCTGAACGGCGGGACGAGCCGGGTCTTGACCCGCCCCGGCAGCGGTTCCTTGGCGATGACGAGCAGCGTGGTCACCGTACGGTCCTCCCGCCGGTCGGGGGCTCGGCCAGGACACGGCTCATGTCCCGAACCGCCTGCCAGGTGCCGCGCCAGGTGCCCGTCACCTTGGAGGTGCCGGTGCGTGGCAGATACGGCACGTCGTGCTCCGCGATCCGCCAGCCCGCGTCGGCCGCGCGGACCACCATCTCCAGCGGGTACCCGCTGCGCCGGTCGCTGAGACCGAGCGCGAGCAGCGGCTCCCGGCGGGCGGCGCGCAGCGGCCCGAGGTCGTGCAGGCGCAGGCCGGTACGGCGGCGCAGCAGCCGCGCGAGCGCGAGGTTGCCGGCCCGGGCGTGCGCGGGCCAGGCCCCGCGGGCCCGGGCCCGCCGTCGTCCCAGGACCAGGTCGGCCTCGCCGTCGAGTACCTCCCGCACGAACGGGACGAGGAGCGAGGGGTCCAGCGAGGCGTCGCAGTCGCAGAAACAGACGACGTCGGCGGTGGCGGCGGTCAGCCCGGCATGGCAGGCGGCCCCGAAACCGCGGTGCGGCTCGTGGACCACGGTCGCGCCCAGGGCGCGGGCGACGTCGGCCGAACCGTCGGTGGAGCCGTTGTCGACCACGAGGGGGCGCCAGCCCGCCGGGATCCGGGCGAGTACCCACGGCAGGGCCTCGGCCTCGTCCAGGCAGGGCAGCACCACGTCCACGCCCGCCGGTGATGATGGTGTCGAGGGGATCACGGCGTTCACCCTACGAACCACAAGCGGGCATATCGGACTCCCGCTCCTTACGAAACGCGGACGTCGGGGCCGGGACCCGGTAGCGGGTGCGACACCCGCGGCGGCCCGGTGCGAGGCTGGACGCATGCAGCAGCCGCACGTGCCCACGCCGGGCAGAGCCACCGGCGCGACCGCGCCCGACACCGCGGAACCCGCCGTCCCGCCCGCTCCCGGGGCCGCCAGGATCCTGGTCGTCGACGACGACGCGACCGTCGCCGAGATCGTCGCCGGATACCTCGGCCGCGCCGGCTACACCGTCGACCGGGCCGACGACGGCCCCAGCGCGCTGGCCCGCGCCGCCGCCGGCCGGCCGGACCTGGTGGTGCTCGACCTGATGCTGCCCGGCATGGACGGCCTGGAGGTCTGCCGGCGGCTGCGCGCCACGGCCCCCGTTCCCGTGGTCATGCTCACCGCCCGAGGCGACGAGGACGACCGCATCCTGGGCCTGGAGGTCGGCGCCGACGACTACGTGACCAAGCCGTTCAGCCCCCGCGAGCTGGTCCTGCGGGTGCGCTCGGTGCTGCGCCGCACGCTTCCCGCCGCGGACGCCCGCCCGCTGACCGCGGCCGGACTGGCCGTCGACCCCGGCGCCCGCCGCGCCACCCGGGACGGCACCGAACTCGCCCTCACCCTGCGGGAGTTCGACCTCCTCGCCTTCTTCCTCGGGCACCCGGGCAAGGCGTACAGCCGGGAGGACCTGATGCGCGAGGTGTGGGGCTGGGACTTCGGCGACCTCTCCACCGTGACGGTCCACGTCCGCCGGCTGCGCGGCAAGATCGAGCACGACCCGGCGCGGCCGCGACTGATCCAGACCGTGTGGGGCGTGGGCTACCGCTTCGACCCGAGCGGCCTCGAAGGGACGGGCTGACGTGCGCGACACCCTGCTCATCGCCCTGTACGCCTTCGCCGGTGCCGCCGTCACGGGCCTGACGGGAGCGGCCGCGCTGCGGCTCCTGCGGCGCCGCTCGCTCACCGTGTCCCTCGCGGTGGTCGCCGCGGTCGGCGTCGGCGGCGTGCTCACGGGCACCCTCGCGGTCGCATGGGCGATGTTCCTGTCCCCGCACGACCTGACGGTGGTGACGACGGTCGTCGCCATGGCGGCCGTGGTCTCTCTGGCGACCGCGCTGATACTGGGCCGCTGGGTCGTCGCCCGCAGCCGCGAACTCGCCATGGCGGCCCGCTCGTTCGGCGACGGCGGCGACTTCGCCGCGCCCGAGGCCCCGGCCACCGCGGAACTGGCCGAGGTGAGCCGCGAGTTGGCGGCCACCAGTGCCAGACTCGCCGAATCCCGGGAACGGGAGCGCCTGCTGGAGACCTCACGCCGGGAACTCGTCGCCTGGATCTCCCACGACCTGCGCACCCCGCTCGCCGGTCTGCGCGCCATGGCCGAGGCCCTGGAGGACGGCGTCGCCGACGATCCCGACCGCTATCTGAAGCAGATCCGCACCGAGGTGGAGCGCCTCGACGGCATGGTCGGCGACCTCTTCGAACTCTCCCGCATCCACGCCGGCACCCTCCCCCTGGTCCCGTCCCGGATCTCCCTCTACGACCTCGTCGGGGACGCCCTCGCCGGAGCCGGCCCCCTCGCCCACGCCCACGGCGTGCGGCTGGTCGGCGACCGGGTGGCGCCGGTACCGGTCGAGGTCGACGCCAAGGAGATGAGCCGTGTGCTGGGCAACCTGCTGGTCAACGCTATCCGCCGGACACCCGCCGACGGCACCGTCGCCGTGGCCGCCGAGCCGTCGGCCGACGGTGTCGTCCTGTCCGTGACGGACGGCTGCGGCGGCATCCCCGAGGAGGACCTGCCGCGCGTCTTCGACACCGGCTGGCGCGGCACCGACGCCCGCACCCCTCCGGCCGGCGCGGGCCTGGGCCTGGCCATCGTGCGGGGCATCGTCGAGGCCCACCGGGGCCGGGCCACCGTGCACAACATCCCGGGCGGCTGCCGTTTCGAGGTGACGCTGCCCGCGGCACCGTAGCCCGGTCGGTGGCTCGGTGGCTCGGTGGCTCGGTGGCTCGGTGGCTCGGTGCCGGTGGGCCGGCGGGCCGGCGGGCCGGCGGGCCGGCGGGTAGGGCGGGGCAGCGGATGGGCAGGGCTGATGGGCAGCGGCAGGGGCAGCCGGTCACGCTGCCCGCGGCGCCGCAACCCGGCAGCCCGGTCAGTCGTGGGAGGCGAACTCGCGCATTCCCTCCGCGAACCCGACCTCCGGCTTCCAGCCCAGTTCGGCCCGCAGCCGCGAGGAGTCGGCCGTGATGTGCCGTACGTCCCCCAGCCGGTACTCCGCGGTGACGACGGGCGCGGGCCCGCCGTGGGCGTCGGCCAGCGCACGGGCCATCTCCCCGACGGTGTGCGGCTCCCCGCTGCCGGTGTTGTACGCGGTGAGCGCGCCCGGCGCGGACCGCGCCTCCAGCGCCACGACGTTGGCCGCCGCCACGTCCCGCACATGCACGAAGTCCCGGCGCTGCCGCCCGTCCTCGAACACGCGGGGCGCCTCGCCCCGGGCGAGCGCGGACCGGAAGAAGGAGGCGACGCCGGCGTAGGGGGTGTCACGCGGCATCCGGGGCCCGTACACGTTGTGGTAGCGCAGCGAGACGGCGGAGCCGCCCGTCGACCGGGCCCAGGCCGCGGCCAGGTGCTCCTGGGCGAGCTTGGTCGTGGCGTACACGTTGCGCGGATCGGCCGGCGCGTCCTCGCCGACCAGCGCGGGCGAGAGCGCGGTGCCGCACACCGGACACCTCGGCTCGAACCGCCCCGCCTCCAGATCGGCGACCGCCCGCGGCCCCGGCCGTACGACCCCGTCGCGCGGACACGCGTACCGCCCCTCCCCGTACACGACCATCGACCCGGCCAGTACTAGGTGCCGTACGCCCGCCTCGGCCATGCCGGCGAGGAGGACGGCGGTCCCCAGGTCGTTGCGGGAGACGTACTCGGCCGCGTCCCCGAACCCCACCCCGAGGCCGACCATCGCGGCCTGATGGCAGACGGCGTCCACGCCGGCCACGGCCCGCGCGACGGCCGCGGGATCGCGGACGTCGGCGGCCGGATCCGCGCGCACGTCGAATACGACCGCCTCGTGTCCGCGCGCCGTCAGCGCCTCGACGACGTGGGAGCCGATGAACCCGGCACCGCCGGTGACCAGTACTCGCATACGCCCACGCTAGGTCCGCCGGGGCGGCGCACCGGAAGGGCGCGCCCGCACGTCACGACTCCGTAAGACCCGGAGCCCGTGCCGTGCCCCGGGCCGGCGGGGGCCGGGGGGGCGAGGGCAGGGCCCGAGGGCAGGGTCGGCGGGGGATGGCGTCGGCGGTCGCGAGTCCGGCCCGGGAGCGGTGTCGGCTTGTGCAGGGCCGGCCGGAGGACAGGCCTGGGGCAGGGCCGATGGTGGGCACGGTGGGGCGTAGGTCCGGTCGGGGCCCGGTGGGGAACTGGGCCGGTGAGGGGTGGTCGGCGGGTGGTGGGTGGCTCAGCGGCGTAGGGCGGTCTCGTGGTCCATACGGGACAGCTTGTCGGGGTTGCGGACGGCGTAGAGCCCGGTGATGCGGCCGTCGGCGATGTGCACCGCGATGACGGTGTCGACCCTTCCGCCGAGCCGGAGGACCAGCGCCGGGTACCCGTTGACCTGCGCCGGCCTCAGCGCCGTCGGACCGAACCTGCTCAACCCGGCGGCCACAGGAGCCACTTGCCCGGCACCCACGAGGGGCGCAAGGGCGGCCTGGGCGACCCCGCCGCCGTCGCCCAGGAAGACGACGTCGGGCGCGAGGAGGTCGAGCAGGCCCTGGAGGTCGCCCGTCTCGACCGCCTGCTGGAACGCCCCCAGCACGGCACGGGTCTCGGCCGCGGAGACGGCTCCACGCGGCCGGCGGGCGGCGACGTGGGCACGTGCCCGGTGGGTGATCTGGCGGACCGCGGCCTGGCTCTTGCCGACGGCTTCGGCGATCTCCTGGTACTCCAGGCCGAACACCTCGCGCAGCACGAACACCGCCCGTTCGGTCGGCGCGAGCGTCTCCAGCACCAGCATCATCGCCATCGAGACGCTGTCGGCCAGCTCGACGTCCTCGGCCACGTCGGGCGCGGTCAGCAGCGGCTCCGGCAGCCAGGGACCGACGTAGGACTCCCTGCGCCGGGCGAGCGTACGGAGCCGGGCCAGCGCCTGGCGCGTGGTGATCCGGACCAGGTACGCCCGCTGGTTGCGCACCGCCTGCTGGTCGACGTCCGCCCACCGCAGCCAGGTCTCCTGGAGCACGTCCTCGGCGTCGGCGGCCGAACCGAGCATCTCGTAGGCCACCGTGAACAGCAGGCTGCGATGGGCGACGAACGCCTCGGTGGCGGAGTCCGCGCGCTTCCCGGGCGATTCGGCCACATCCGTCTCGCGCTCGCTCATACCGTGCTCCCGCCTGTTCGCTCCCGACCCTGCCACACCCACGAGATGCCGGTGCCCGACGCCGTGTGACACCCACGGCCGGTGGCGTGGGTCACACCGGAGGCGGCCGGTCCTTCGTGGCCGTCGGGCTGCGGACGCGGTCGCTGCGGCCGAGCACCGCGACCACCGGCCCCTGCCGGTACCGCTGCTCTCTGGGGCGGGTGCCAAGGCCGGGCGGGAAGGGCGCCGAACGGACGGAGAAACTCCGCGCCCCGGCAACCGGTGGCGGCACAGGGACCGCCCGTACCGGAGGGAGCCGGGCCGTGCCCCTGCGAGGCGTGGACGGCACCGGTCCGGTCGGACAGCGCTCGGAGCACTACCCCCGAGCGCTGTCCGAGGGAGGGCCGGCGACCCGCCGCTCCGTGTCGTACGGACTCACCAGACGACCGGCAGGCGCAGCGGGAAGCGGCGGATCGTCCCGGTGTCCCACTCGACTTCCTCGGGGGCGACGGCGAGGCGAAGGTCGGGGAAGCGGGTCAGCAGGCCGGTGACCGCGCTGTCCAGCTCCGCCCGCGCGAGCGGGGCGGCGAGGCAGTGGTGCCCGCCCCAGCCGAACGTCATGTGCGGGTGCACCGGCCGTTCGAGGTCGAGCGTGTGCGGGTCGGTGAAGACGGCCGGGTCGCGGTTGGCCGCCAGGTAGGAGACGTGCACGTAGTCACCGGCGCTGATGGCGGTTCCCTCGATCTCCGCGTCCTCCAGCGCGATCCGCGGGATGCCCACGCCCTTGCGGAACGGGATGAACCGCAGCAGTTCCTCCAGCGCGCCGGGGAGCCGGCCGAGGTCGCGCGCCAGCGCGGCACGGTCCTCGGGCCGGGTCAGCAGCAGATAGGCGATGTTGCTGATCTGGCAGGTCGCCGTGTCGTTGCCGCTGAGGATGAGCGTCACGGCCAGGACCGCCAACTCGTCGTCGCTCAGGGGTTCCTCGCCCTCCGGTACGGGGGCGGTGGCCAGCGCGCTGAGCAGGTCGTCGCCCGGTGTGGCGCGCCGGTCCGGGACCTGCTTCGCGAAGTAGGCCCGCAGTTCGGCCTTGGCGTCGGCCGCGTCCTGCCGGGCGTCGGGCGAGGTGGCAAGGAGCCGCATGGTGAGCGTGCGCAGATGGTCGCGGTCCGTCTCCGGGACGGCGAGCAGCTCGCAGATCGTCAGGTGGGGGAGCGGCACCGACAGGTGGGTCACCAGGTCCGCGGGCGGCCCCGCCTCGGCCATCGCCGTGAGCAGCCCGGTCACCACCTTGTCCACCGCCGGCCGCATGCCTGCCACCCGCTCCCGGGTGAACGCCTGGGCCGCCACGTGCCGCAGCCGGGTGGCGTGCGGCGGGTCCGTCACGTTGATCGACTCCGGTGACACGATGGGCTCGGGCGTCATCCTCGGATAGTCCCGGCCGACGATCGCCGCACGGCTGAACCGCGGGTCGCACGTCACCTGACGCACTCCGGCGAAGCTGGTCACCAGCCACGCCTCGGCCTCGCCGTAGGGCAGCCGGATCCGGCTGACCGGGCCGCGCCCCGCCAGCGAGGCCAGCGAGGGGTCGAACTCCAGCGCGTCGGCGAAGTCGAAGGGGCAGTCGGGCACTGCCGGGTCGTGGAGCGACATACAGCCTCCTTTGTGCGCCGCGGCGTCGTTGCGGCGCAGGCCTGGGCCGGCGTTGTTTCGGGCAGCCGCGGAAGTCGGGGTCGACGGGGCGACGGCACCGGCGCCGGGCCGCCCATCACCCGCCGGGTCGAAGACGCTGCCGTTCAGACCCGGTTCGTGCCGGCCGACCTGGTACGAGAGCCGTGCGGTGCGACCTCGTCCCTGGGAAAGGTCACCTCGTTCACTATGAGGTACCGCGGCAGCTCTCGCAGAACAGGCACTACCGGCGACGACCCGGTTCCGCCTGCGGGAACCGGGTCCCGCCGGGTCCCCGTACGTCACGAGCGATCCGCCCTCACCTCAGGGTCGTTACGTCGTTCGGGTGAGCCGGGACGGCCGGGACGGCCGGGATGTGCTCGTTGCGTCGTTCGGGTGAGCCGGGGCGGCCGGGGCGTGCTTCTGCGGGGCCGGGAGCCGGGAGCCGGGAGCCGGGTGCGGGGTTCCGGGTATGGGGCGTCGGCGGCCCAGATACTAGAAGGTTCAACAGTTGTGGGTGGAGGGGGCGGGTGTGTCCGCACAAGGGGCGGCGTTCGGCGCGCTGCTGCGGGAACTGCGGCTGGCGAAGTCGTTGACGATCGAGGCCCTGGCGGAAGCCTCCGGTGTCAGCGTGCGCGGCATCGGCGATCTGGAACGCGGACGTCGTGCCGCACCGCAACGGCGGACCGTGGCCGCGCTCGCTGACGGGCTCGCTCTCGACGCCGCCGACCGGGAGCGGCTGCTCGCCGACGAGCGGGCCGAACGCACCCCCGGCTACAACCCCGTCGGTGTCCGTTCCGTCCCGCGCGGCATAGACGACTTCGTGACTGCCGGACCACAGCGGCCTCCTGCCGGACGGTATGTCGCCCAGTGGCCGCCGGCGGGCCTGCCGTTCCTCCCCGGACGACGCCGGCCGGGATGTCCGACCGGTCCGAACTGTGCAGGCAGGGGTAAGAACCAGTGCACCCGCGCCTCCCGCACCCCGCTCGCCTCGGCCTAGTCTGGTCACCCGTGCCGGTGGAGCCGCCGCCGGCGCCCCGCGCCTGCCTGTCCCGGCCGCGGGGGGTGTCAGCAGCTCGCCCGACGATCCGTTCCCCGCGCAGGAGTTCTCGTGCAACACGACGTACCGGCTCCTTGGACCGCGCCTGTTCTGGAGCGGCTGACCCGTGCCTTCGTCGACACGTACACCCTGCCCGACACCTCGGACACGGGCCCGGACACGACCACCGCCAAGGAACGGATGGCGTCGCTGTGGACCGGTGACGGCCGTGACGAGCCCGACGTGGAGGAGGAGTGGCTGGCGCTGCCGGGAAGCGGCGGCAACCGGATCCGGGTGCGGATACTGCGCCCCGCCGGCAGCGACGAGGCCCTGCCGGTCGTGCTGTACCTGCACGGGCTGGGCTGGATGCTGACCGACGCGTACGCGCACCAGAACCTGGTGAACGACCTCGTCCTGGGCGCCGACGCCGCCGTCGTCGTCCCGGAGTACGACGGGCCGGACGACGCCCGCCACCCGGGGGCCGTCGAGCGGGCGTACACGGTCGCGCGCTGGATCGCCGAGCACGGCAGGGAATGCCGGCTGGACGGAAACAGGATGGCCGTCGTCGGGGCCAGTGCGGGCGCCCAGCAGGCGGCCGCGCTCACCCTGGTGGCGCGGCAGCGCGGTGGTCCCGGCTTCCGGCACCAGGTGCTGCTGTGTCCCGTGACCGACGCGGCGATGGACACGCCCTCCTACCACCAGTTCGCCGAGGGCTACTTCCTGAACCGGGCCGCCATGCGGGACTACTGGCAGCGGTACGCCCCGGACCCGCGGACCCGGACGGACGAGACCGTCTCCCCGCTGCGCGCCCCCGCCCGCATCCTCCGGGGCCTGCCGCCCGCGCTCGTCCTCACCGCGGAGGCGGACGTGCTTCGCGACGAGGGCGAGGCGTACGCCGCGCTGCTGCGGGAAGCGGACGTACCCGTCGTGTCGATCCGCTACCACGGAACGATCCACGCCTTCATCCTCTTCGACATGCTCCGCCGCACGGACGCGTCCCGGGCCGCGCGGATCCAGGTGACGGACACCCTGCACACCGCCCTGCACCTCGCCTGAACCCGGCACCGCGAGCCGCGCCCGAATCCCCTCTCGCCGCCGACGGCTTCGCCAGGAGGACCCTTGACCTACATAGATACCCGGACCCGCGCGAACGCCGCGGAGAGCGGTGTTCCGCACGCTCCGGAAGAAGTCATCGCCGAGTGGCACGCGCTGGCGGAGACGGTATGCGGAGAGCTGCGGCACGCGGGTCTCCCCGCCTACGTGGTACACCCCGGCGCCCCGGCCGACAGGCGAGCCGGCGCGTGCGTCTCCGTCGACACGCTGGACGGTCCGGCAGGCGGCGTCCACGTCGACTGGAACCCCGGCGACTCCCTGACCGACGCCGCCCTGGGATGCATGGAGCCCGGCCGGTCCCAGCTCCTGGAACCGGTGATCGAGCACTATGTGCGGGTCGGTTCGCTCATGGACGAGACGATCAGAAGCGTGCTCACGCTGGCCGGCTTCCGCACCCGTGACGCGGTCGAACTCGACGACCTGTCCTCGGGGACCCATGTCGCGGGCCGGCAGCCGAGGCAGTGGTACCTCGAGTACATCCTCACGGAGGGAGTGCTCGGCCTCATCGCCGCCCTGCGCTCCTACCGACCGAGCGGTGACGATCCCGCTGAGCCGGCCGGTGCCGGCGCGGAGGGCACGGCCCGGATCGCGGGACGCGGCATCCGGATCGTGCAGGACGGTCGGCACCGGCTGACGGACGACGACCGGCGGGAACTCGACCGCGTTCTCCGCAGGCTCGCCGGGGCGATGCACAGCCAGGACATGGCGCACAAGGGCTTCTGGAAGGCCGACCGGTCGCTGCTGGAACTCCCCGACGAACTCTGCCTCCCCGCACGGCAATCGCCGGCGCGCGTTCTCACGGCCGCCTACCTGGCGCTGCTCGGCAGCATCGAGTCGGCCGGCGAGGACACCGTCGACGACGATGACGCCGTCGAGATCACCGAAGCGTCGACGGGCACCCTGCTGAGGCGGCTGGACCAGGCACCCGACGAGGACAGGCGGGAGCTGATCCGTCTCTTCCGGGAGGCGGCCCGCGACGAGACCGACCCCGACCTCAAATCGTTCGCCACCGGTTTCCCGGAGGCCATCGGCCTGGCCGACGAGGACGAGTGAGCGCCGGCTACTGGATGGGCCCGGCCTGCCCCTGCGCCTGGTCGAGTCGGCCCGCCAGGTCGGTCCAGCGCAGTCCGGCTCGCGTTGGAGAGCCCGATCAGTGGGAACCGCTCGGCGAGCCGGGCGAGCCCTCCCTCTCGCACATGCGTGCCGATTGGGTCACCGCGAGTCAAACCGCGATCAGCGGCCGGGTCCCAGGCGCGGTATCCACGAACCCCCCGCCCCAGAGGGCCGTTGCTCCTGTGGGATGCTCCGAACCCCACCCGGAGAGGTCGCTTCCGCAAAGTCGAGACCCCAGGACCCATGGCTCGCGCGGCCGCTGGACCTTGCTACAAGCGTTGCCCTGAAATCGCCGTCCCACTCTGGTTGTTACGTCGATGGCACCGGCCCGGCCGGTACGGTCTACTGCGCGACGTGAAGAGGATCCTGCTGATCGAAGCGCTCGCGAACTCGGGCTCCTACGTGCTGGACGCCACTCCGCACTCGACGCACGCGTCTTCGTCGCCACCCACGAGGACGTCTACGAGAGCTACCCCGCGACTCTGCGTGACAAGATCCACGGCGCGGTGTTCACCGCCCCCACGCCCGCACAGGTAACGCCGGCGCCGCCCGCGCACTCGCCCGCACCCGCGTAGAAGTGAGCTGACATGCAGCGAATCGCCTTCCTCCGGTCCGCCGACATCCAGCGCGCCGACCCGTACATCCACGGCATCGCCCCCGTGCTGGCGCGTCTCGGCGCCGAGGCCCGGCTCTTCCACACCCACGGCGGCGACTGCGGCCCGGAACTCTTCCCCGGGACCAGCGAACGGCTCGACCCGGCCGCGACGCCGGACGAGTTCGTCGAGCGGGTGCGCGCCTGGGGTGCCGACGCGGCCGTGTCGATCTCCCTGCCCGACGAGAACGCCCTGCGCGACGCCGTCGTCAAGACCAGACTCGAAGCCCTCGGCATCAGAACCGTCATGACACCGCTCGCCGCCACCCGCGTCCTGTGCGACAAATGGGAGACCAAGCGGGTGTTGGAGGCGCACGGCATCACCACCCCGCCCGCCGTCCTCGTCGACAGCGACCTCCTCAACGACCGGGCGCTGTCCGTCCCTGCCTACCCGGACGCCGTCCGCCTCGCCGCCCGGGACATCGGGTTCCCCCTGATGGCCAAGCCGCTGTGGGACTCCACCAGCATGGGCATCGAGTTCATCCCGGACCCGGCCGCCCTCGACCGCTACCTGGCGGCACGCCCCGCGGCCCACGCCGTCCTGGAGAAGTGCCTCGGCGGACGGCTCTGCTCGGTCGACATCGTCGGGGCCGGCGGCCACTACACCGTCATGCCCCTCATCCGCACCGGCACCGCGGGCGGCCCTCCCGCCTTCACCTTCGACGACCTGCGCTATGCCCGCCCCGCCCCGGACGACGACTTCGCGCCCACCGCGCGGCGCCTGGTGGACCTGTGCACGGAACTCGGAGTCGAAGGATCCGCCAACGTCGACATGATCCACGCCGACGGCGTCTACCACGTTCTGGAGATCAACCCCCGCATCGGCGGCGCCACCACCCTGTCCATCGCCGCCGGCGGACTCAACACCTTCACCGCACTGCTCGACATCCTGGACGGCACCTGGCCGACCAGGACCAGCGCTCCGGCCGACCGGTTCGCCATCGAGTGCCTCACCGCGAACCCCACCCCCGCGCTGCTCGCCGAACTCCGCACCCTTGTCGACCTCGTCACCTGCCACGACCTGATCATCGACGGCCACGACCACGGCGGCATCCTCACGTTCACCGTGGAACCGGGCGACGAACAGCGGGTGGCGAAGGAACTCGCCGAGTGGTGCGCGCGGACCGGCTTCATCCCGGACCCCATGCTCGACAAGATCCACCGCCTGCTGGCCTCCGCCGGCCGGTGACCCCCCGACCGGCGGGCGACCGGCGGGCCGCGGTGACCTGCCGTTCCGCAGCCGCAGCCGCAGCCGCAGCCGCAGCCGCAGCCGCAGCCACGGCCGCAGCCACGGCCGCAGCCGCAGGCTCAGGGGCGCTGCCGCGCGCCAAGTCCCTCCGGGGAGCGGTCGCTTCCCCGCTCTGAGTGATCGAGGGGCCCCCGGCCGGCCCCGGTTCCGGGTCGCTCGGCGGTAGGCCCCGTGTCAGTCGGACTGACCGAGACGACAGGGCGCTCTCGGCAGGCGTGCGGGCCGACATGGTGCCGAACCGGCCGAGACGGCAGCTCACTCGGACACAGGCGTGAGGGGCGTGCCCGGTGTCCCGGGCCGCCCCTCACACGCGGGTGCTCCATGAGCCGGTCAGTGCCGGCCGTTGTCCTTGAGCGACTCCTTGGCCTCGCGTGCGTTGCCCGCGGCCTCGGCCGCGCGGCCCTTGGCGATCAGCTTCTCGTTGCCCGTGGCGTGTCCGGCTGCCTGGGCGGCCTTGCCGACGGCCTGCTCGGCCTTGGCCCGGGCCTTCTCGCTGGCGCTCATGCTGCTCACCTTCCTCGGTCTCCGGTATGAGGTGTCGGCTGTGCGCATGACCCTTCACGGCACCGGTAAACCCAGGGGTAGAGCAATGCGTTGAGTGATCGACGCTGCATGACCGCGGTGCATCAGATGCCGGAGAGCGGGAATCGTGCGTGACACGCATGCCCTGCACCTCGTGGAAGTAACCCGTATTTTGTGTGCTTGTAGGGGCGGGATAAGGGCATCCGGTGGCCAGGAGGTTGATAACGATGGTTCCCCTGCTTCTGGTTCTTCTTCTGGCTCTGGTCCTGTTCGGTGCGGGCTTCGCGCTGAAGGCGCTGTGGTGGATCGCGGTGATCGTGCTGGCCGTGTGGCTGCTGGGCTTCGTCGTCCGGTCCGCGGACGGCGCGGGCCGCCGAGGGCGCTGGTACCGCTGGTAGACGCGGTCCCCGCGCGCGAGGTGCGCTGCTGGTGACGGAGGTTGACGTGGGGCCCGGCCTGGGACGGCCGGGCCCCACGTCGTGCGAGAGGACGGCTCCCGGGGAGGGTGTCGTCTCCAGCGGCCTGGAAGCGGGCGCGGTCATCGCCGCCGACCGGCCGGTCGACCCCACCATCACGGTCAGTGGCACCTACATCCTCTACGGGTCGATCTCGCGCCTCATGCTGGCGTTCTTCCTGGCCGCCGTCGGCCACATCGTCTCCCGCACCCGGCTGCTGCCGCGCTGGACCGGCCGGTCGGCCTACGTCCTGGCCGCGGTCAACCTGGCGTTCGTGCCGTCCCTGTTCTTCGGCAACACCCCCGCGCACTTCTACGCGGCCAACGGCTGGGGCACCACGGCACTGATGGGCGCGATCCTCAGCTACTGGCTGCTGGCCCTCGGTATCTCCACCTACCGCAGCGCCGCGCGTACCGTCCTGTCCGGTCCGTCATCGCCGCGGCACTGACCGCGGTCCCTGCCGTGCGTGCCGGGCCCGCGCACGGCACGGCGAACTCCCGTACCGCTTCCCGATGGGGGCGATGTGACGCACGTGTGGCCCGTGGCACGGACAGGAACGACGGCGGGCGACCGGGAGTCGGCGGGGCGCGAGGCGGCTCAGGTCAGCTGTGGTGGAACCCAGACGTGGTGCCGGAGGATCATGCGGGTCGCGGCGCGGGAGGGTGTCAGCCGCATCGCCGTGTTCCGCAGGGCGACGGCCAGCGGGTGGGAGAGCTGCTGACCCATCCGTCCGGCCTGCCGGGCCGCCCGCGCGACGGCCTGGCTGCGCGGCCGGCGCTCGGCGTCGTAGCGGGCGAGCGCCGCCTCGACGGTGGGCTCGGTCCCGAGCGCGGCGGCCAGGGTGACCGCGTCCTCCAGCGCCTGGCAGGCGCCCTGTCCGAGGTTGGGGGTCATCGCGTGTGCCGCGTCACCGAGCAGCGCGATCCGGCCCACCGCGTAGGAGGGCAGCGGCGTGCGGAGTTCGTTGACGTCGTGGTGCAGCACGGCCTCCGGCCGTGTCGCGTCGAGCAGGGCCGGGACCGGGTCGTGCCAGGCATGGAACCGCCGGCGCAGTTCGGCCAGCGGGTCGGCGAACCGCGTGCGGGCGGGGAGGGTGAGGACGGCGTGCCACTCGGCCCGGCCGTCGAGGAACGCGATGTGCCCGAACTCGGCCCCGTGGCCCCAGGTCAGTTCGAAGTCGGTGCCCGGGTCGACGGCCCGCTCGGTGACGGCGCGCAGCACCGTCGAGCCGCTGTAGACCGGGCCGGGGTGGGCCGGAAACAGACGGCCGCGGACCTTGCTGCCGACACCGTCGGCCGCCACCACCAGATCGGCCTCCAGGACCGTGCCACCGCAGCCGACTTGAACCGTCCCGGGGGCGATCTGCTCGACCGGGCCCGCCTCGGTGCCGATCAGCAGTGCCTCGGCGGGCAGGGCGTCGCGAAGCAGTCGGTGCAGGGTGGAGCGGGGAATGCCCATGATCGGCGTGCCCACCGCCGCCTCCAGCGCGGTCCCGTCCATCCGGGCCAGCCAGCCGCCCCGCGGCGTGCGGGTGCCACCGCTGTACTGGCCTCGCGAGGCACCCCGTACCACCTGGCCGACGCCGAGTTCGTCCAGTGCCCGCAGGCCGTTGGCGGCCAATGAGATACCCGCCCCCGCGTCCTCGGGCAGACAGGCGCGCTCGACGACCGTCACGTCCCATCCGATGCGGCGCAGGCCGATCGCGGCGGCCAGCCCGCCGATGCCCCCGCCGACCACCACTGCCGTGTCGCCCATGCCGAAGCTCCCATCCTTCTACATCTGTAGAAGATGAGCCTATCCTCGTCTCTACAGGTGTAGAAAGGAGTCATGGCTTCGGATCGGCGCACCCTCCTCGCGGACGCGGCTCTCGACGTACTCGCCGACGACGGGATCCGCGGCCTGACCCACCGCGCGGTGGACCGCAGAGCGGCCATGCCGCCCGGCACCACATCGGCCTACTTCCGCACCCGAGCCGCGCTGCTCACCGCACTCGTCACGCGGCTGGTCCAACTCGACCAGGCGGAACTGCACACGATGACCGAAGAGCTGCCACCCCTGCGTACCGTCGCGGAACTGGTGGACGGCATGTCACTGCTCACCCGACGGCGACTCACCGGCGAGGGCCGCCGCCGCTCGCTCGCCCGCTACGCCTGTGCCGTCGAGAGCGTGCGCGACCCCGAGTTGCGCGAGATCCTCGTGCCCCGTGAGAACGCCGGCCGCGAGGCCGTCCGGGAGTTTCTCGCCGCGCACGGCGTGACGGACGTCGAGAACCGCACCCACATCCTGCTGACCTGTATCGACGGTCTGGTCTTCGACCGGTTGGTGAGCGGCGGCGAAGTACCCCGCGAGGCACTCGAAGGCCTGGTCGCCGCCGCACTGCGTCAGGGCGGGCGGCCACGGCACTGACCGCACGGGGCCCCGGCCTCATCCGTCTCCACCGCAGCGCGGGCTCAACCGGCCGACGCCTCCGGGCCCCGGGGCCGAGCAGCGACCACCCTCCGCACGAAGTAGCGTCGACGCGTGTCTGTGTTCACGTACTTCGGCCCGCCCGCGATCACACTCCTCCTCTTCGTCGTCGGGACGTTCCCGTACGGGTTGTGGGTGGCCAGGAGGAGGCCCTCGCGGCCGGCCCGCTGGGCCGTGATCGGGAGCGGAGCGGTGATCGCCGCCTATGGGGCCGGGACCCTCTACGGGCTCGCCTTCACGAAACCGCTCGACGTGTGCGGGGAGGCGACCGGCGACGGCGTGTACATGGATGCCGGGCGGGACTTCAGCCTGGCATCGGTAAGCGTGGACGGCTTCCCTCCGTCCGTCACCTGCCACTGGACCAGCGGCCGCAGCACCGAGGCGGTGTGGTTCTGGGCCCCGCCCCTGCTGTACGCGGGCCTGGCCTGCGTCGTCGTCTGCTCCGCCCTGCTTCTCAACCACCGCTACAGACACCGTAAGGCCTCCTGCGACGAGGAGCCCGACGCGTAGCCGGGCTCTCGGCCTCGGCTTGCCCTCGGCCGGCCGGCGCGCCCCCTGACCCGGGAAAGGGCCAGGGGGCGTCCGGTGATCGCAGGACGGTTGGTCGACTACACCGCCGCGGTGCGCCCGGTGATCGGGCAGGCCCCGGCCGCCGCCGGGCCGAAGGCGGCGGTCTTGGCGGCGGGCGCCGTACCGCCGATCTGCTTCAGGATCTCGTCCGACAGCAGGTCTTCCTTGCCCTTGAGGGCATCGGCGACCACGAGGTCGGCGTTGAAGACCATTTCGGCGGCGACGTTGTCCTGGACGATGCGCGCCAGGTTGTCCAGGGCCACGGCGATCGGGTCCGAGGGGGTCTCCACGGTGGGCAGGTCGATCAGGTGGGTGGCCACCTTCGCCTGGTTCATGGTGCGGCGGATGATGATGGACGCCTGGTTCAGTTCGGACGTCGTCCAGATCGACAGCACCGTGACGTACAGGTTGCTCCACGCCTGCTCACCGATGAGCGTGCGCCACCGCTTCATCAGAGCCTCGATACCGGTGATCTGCGCGGTGGCCGCGAAGGTCATGTTGACGCGGATGGACGGGTAGACGCCCGCGGCGAACCGGTTGTACGCCACCATGTCGAACGACTGCGCCTTGACGATGGTGTCGATGAACTTGACGGCCTCGGTGAGGATCTTGTTGCAGGAGGTGTACAGGTCGTCCGGGAGGTTCGCGGTGGGCAGCTTGGTGAGCGCCGAACTCAGCGTGGTCCGGTAGGTGTTCAGCGGAGTGATCCAGCCCTTGTCGCCCGGGGTCTTGAACGCGACCATGTCCAGGTCGTGCGGGTCGATGCGCTCCGCGTTGGGGATGTTGGGCACCTGGTCGCCGAGGTAGGCGGCGATCACCGAGTAGATGCCCAGGGGAATGTGGGCGATGGACTTGGCCAGTTCGAAGTACTCCGGAACCGGGTCGACCGTCTCGACCCGGACCCCCTTGTCGATCAGTGTGAAGCGTCCGCCGACGGCGTTGTTCTGGACGACGATGACCGGGCTGAGCTGGGTGACCAGCTCGGACTTCAAGGACGCGTAGTTGGTGCGCATGCCGGCATTGACGTTGCGTATCGCGTCCCGTGCCGCCTTCTCGTCGGTCGCCGCCGGTGCGGCTGGTGCGGTCGGTGCGGCCGACGCGCTGGTGGCCGCTTGTGTCTGTGTGAGGAAGGTGGCTGCCCCTGCTGCCGAAACGGTACCCAGAAATCCTCTACGAGTTGCCATGCCCCGTCTTTCCATGGTGAGTGATCGGTCTCTGCGGGGTGGGGGGAAAGAAGTGGGGGGAGTTCGGGGTGGGGGGACAGACGTGGGGGAGTTCAGGTGGGGGGACAGGGGTGGGGGAGTTCGGGTGGGGGCGGTGTGGGGGAAGCCCAGGGGGGAGCAGCGTGGGGAAGAGCTGACCGCGGGGTGCTGTCCCACATGTTCGCCGGCCGCCGGCCGGCCGGGCCGCGCCAGCCGCGCCAGCCGCCTCGGCCGCGCCAGGCGCCCCGGCCGCGCCAGGCGCCCCGGCCGCGCCAGGCGCCCCGGCCGCGCCAGGCGCCCCGGCCGCGCCAGGCGCCCCGGCCGCGCCAGCCGCCCCGGCCGCGCCAGCCGCCCCGGCCGCGCCAGGCGCCCCGGCCGCGCTGCGTGTCGTACGCCGGTTCTCAGGTCAGGGACTTCTGCGACGGCACCACGACCCCGTAGAGGTCCTGGACCGTGGCGAGTGCGGCTTCGTGGACCTGCTTCGCGGGGATGCCGCTCGGATCGCCCTTCAGCGGCAGCGGCCGGGTGGCCGAGGCGTCGGCGACCACGGTCGGCTGGTAACCGTTGAGGAAGGCGCCCTGTGTGGTGAACAGGACACACATGTTGGTCATGAACCCGGCGACGATCACCTTCTTGTTCCCGGTCTTCTCGACCCTCGCGGCGAGATCGGTGTCGTGGAAGGCGTCGGGAACGCTCTTGACCACGACCGGCTCCCCCTTGGCGGGCTTGAGTGCCGGGATGATCCGACCGGCCTTCGACTTCAGGTCGTAGCCCTTGTCGACGATGTGGATGACCGGGGTGCCCGCCTTGCGGGCGCGCTTCAGCAGAGCCTCGGCGTTGTCGACCGCGGGCCGCCACCCGTCCAGTTCCATCACGCCGTCGGTGTAGGTGTTCTGGTAGTCGACGAGGATGAGCGTCGCGTCGGACAGCTCGGCCGGAGTCTCGTCGAGGCCGTTCAGTTGCCTCAGCGTCTTCGTGTCCTCGGCGACGTTCGCCCGAGCGGCGGGAGCCGTTGCCACGCCCTCGGCGGAGGCGGCCTCGGAACTTCCGCCGCACCCGGCGACGGTGGCCGCGAGCAGGGCGGCGGCGCACAGCGCGACGGCTGAACGCAGCGGCTTCATCGGCCGGGACCCTCCTGCGACGGCATCGTCGATCAGGGTCGGGTCGGCGAGCTTCGCCGGCGTGTCGTCTAACGCGTCGAGCTGACGCGGCATCGACCTGGGCATGGAGTACCACCTGTGAGGGGGGAGTTGGGGAAGGAGCGCAGCGGTCCGGTGACCTGCGCCTATGACGCTATGGCCAGGGACGCGCGTCGGCAATGTCATCCAACATGCAGAAAACGACATCGGACATCGCCGAAGCACTGCGGGCGCCCGGGGTCTCAGCGCCGCACGGTCGCGCTCACATCCGGTCTCACTCGCCCCGGGTCTCCAGCTCCCGCTTCAGGTTGCGCAGCGTGGTGCGGATGTTGCGGGCCTGGAAGGCGGAGAAGGTGCTGCCTGCGGTGGCGATCCGGTCGAAGGCGCCGGCTATGAACGCGGGCCAGGCGCGGCGGTCGTCGGTCCAGGTCTCGGTGACACGTGTGCCTTCGCCCGCGGGCTCGAAGCGGTACTCCCAACTGGCGATCGGGCCGTGCAGTCGCGGGCGTCCGATACCGATGGCGTGGACCCGGAACGCGAAGCGGCGGCCGGGGTCGGCTGCCGTGACCGTGCACAGGGTGACCCAGCGGAACCTTCCGCGCTGGTTGCGCCCGATGAACGTCGTGCCCAACGCGGCGGGCGCGTCCCCCGTGTCACCCGTCGTGCCGAGGTTCTCGGGGCTCCAGCGGCCCATGTCGGCGGGGCGGCTCACGGCCAGGTAGGCGGCATCGGGCGGGACGTCGATGACGATGCTGTCGCTCACCGTGAATGTGCGGGCCATAGGGGTACCTCTCCTCGACGCAAGCAAGGTTACTCGCCGGTAGTGGCTCATGGTAGGTGCCGGCACCCGCGCTGCCGGCCGGGGTCCGCACCACATTCGTCGCAGCGGGCGCCCCCGTGTCGGCGGCGCCATGGCCAAGCGGAGGGTGCAGGGAAACCTGCTCGTGAAGATCGACGGCGTCAAGTTCAACATGCACATCGACATTTCGGACAAGTGGGTCCGCCTCGGCCCCGCCGGTTCCTGTTCGAAGTTGGCCGGGTGCCCCTGTCCGGCCACGGGCCGCGTCGAGGTCGAGAGCCGAACGCGTGGATGGCGCGCCGACCGTGCGAGGGGCCGCAGTCACCTCGGCGGCGGCTGCCGGAAGTCGGCCGCCGCTGGGGCTGTTTGACCTGGGAAGCCTGGGCAAATGGGGCAAACTGGGGAATTCCCGGCAAGGGTTGGGGTAGCGGGAGGTGAAAGCCACTCCAGCGAAGGAGGCGCATCACATGACACCGACCGAGGATGTCGTCGAGATGATCCTGAGGGATCACCGGAAGATGGAAGACCTGCTCCGCCTGATGCGCAACACCGAGGCCGACCGCCGGACGGCGCTGCACGACTTCGCGCACCTGTTGATCGCGCACGGTGAGGCCGAGAGGGCCTCGGTGCACTCCGTCCTCATCTCCTTCGAGGACGCCGACACCGTCGAGCGCATCGAGACCGCCCACCAGGAAGCCGTCAAGGTCCTCTTCGCGCTCCTCCAGGTACGGGAGATCGGCTCGGCCGAATGGGACTGGCGGCTTCAGCAGTTGGCCCAGGTCACCGCCCGCCACACGGACGAGGAGGAGCGCACCCTCGTCAACCGGCTGCGCGGCAGCCTCAGTCGGCGCTGCCGGGAGGAACTCGGCGCCGGCTTCACCAGGACCGAGACCGACCTGCTGACGGCACGATGCGGCAGCGTCGCCAATGTGCACCGCATGGTGCACGCCGCCACCCCCGCATGACGCCCGCATCCGCACCGCGAAGAGCCGGCGGCGGGGTGCTTCGGACCGCCGCGGAGCGAAGATCCACGACAGGAGCCACCATGGACTGGAGTCTGGACCGCTTTCTCACGCAGGTCACCGAACGTGCGGGCTACGACAGGACGCAACAGGGAGCCAGAGCCGTACAGAACGTGCTGGAGGTCCTCGGCGCCCACCTGGTGGGTGACGACCGCACGGACCTGGCCGCCCTGCTGCCCGGCGGGTGCGGATCACTGCTGACCGCGAGCGTGCCGGCCAGCGAACCACTGACCCCCGCGTCGTTCGTCGAGGCCGTGGCCGACCGCAGCAACGAAGACCTCGCCGAGGCCAGGCGCGAGGTCGACGCCGTGCTGCCCACCCTCGCCGAGATCGCGGACGGCGCGCTGCTGCGTCGTCTGCTCACCCAGCTGCCGCCCGGGCACGCCGGCCTGTTCGGTTGCCCGGACCCCGGATGACCGGCCACGCCCGGTGGGGCCGTCGTCCCATTCCACGGGCCCGTCGTCCCGTTCCGCGGGGCGGGCGTCCCGTTCCGCGGGGCAGGCGTCCGGTTCGGTGAGGCCGGCGTCCCGTTCGGCGAGGGGGGCGGGTCAGTCGCCGGCGGCCTGGACGATGTCCTGCGGATCCAGGCCGGTGAGCTGCGCGATGCGCGGCGCGGGAATGCCGGCGGTCAGGGCGCGGTGGACCAGCGACTGCCAGTCCTGGGTGGTGTCCCGGAAGCTGAGCAGCTCGGACTCCATGTCCGTCACGGAGCGCGGCGCGCACGCGTGCTCGACCCGCAGGGTCTCCTCCTCGCCGAGGGGAACCGGCAGCCGCTCCGCGTCCTCGGGGATGAGGACCTCCGCCGTCGCCGGGAGGATCCGGACGCGCTCGGAAGAACCGGGGATTCCGTGAGCGGAGAGCCAGCCCAGCACCGCGGGGCTCTGGGAGCACTCCAACTCGCCCACCGCGGACAGAGCCGCGCCCAGACGTGGATGACGCTCGGGGAGAACGAACAGCAGGGCCTCGTCGGCCATGGCCAGGACACCTCTCTCGCAGAAGCTGGGCAGGGACGTCATCCCTGTGCCCTCATAACGCGCTGTGCCCGCATCGGCATCGCCCACTCACCCGGCAGGATGGCGCGGCCGAGGGCCGGTACGCCTGCGCGAGGGCGACGACGAAGGGCCGCGGCCGGACGGGGCACGGCCGCTCACGCCGACCGGGGAGCCGTGGGCGGCTGGAAGCAGGCGGTGACGTCCTTGCCGCGGGGACAGCGGTAGACCTGCCAGTCGTCGGCGAGCGCGCCGACCAGGAGCAGTCCGCGTCCCCCGAGGGCGCCGTCGTTCGCCGGGCGCTGCTCGGGCAGCCGGGCCGACGCGTCGTGCACGGTCACGTGCAGGCACTCCTCGTCCCAGGCGAGAATGAGGCTCGCCGTGCTGTGGGTGTGGACGTGGGCGTTGGTGACCAGCTCGGAGACGGCCAGCACGACCGAGTCCACCAGATCCGGTGCCGTCCGGTCCCAGCCGAGCGTGGCCAGATGCGCACGCGTCCAGTCCCTGGCCGCCTTCACTCCGCTGCTGACGGGCAGCGAACGCGCCCATCCCACAGCCCTCATCGATGAGTTCCGTACCACTGTCTCTTCTCCTTCGGCCGCAGCGTTCCTGTTCCGTCTGCCCGGCATACGGCAGACCCCACCTGAGCCGAGGTGATGCTCCTCAGTACGAATTTGTGCCACGCGGAAAGCTGCGCCACCGCGGAACGTCCGTCCGGGTCAGGCGGCCAGGGTCTGGGTCGCCCGGGTGACCGCACGGCGTTCCGCTCGCAGCTTCCGCAGCAGGTCGTCGGCGGCGGCCAGGGCCTCGTCCACCGACCGGGTGCCGGTCATGAGGCACAACGTGCGTGAAGTCTCCTCAAGTTCGCGGCTCGAGCGGCCGGTGGGCTGGAGGTCATGACGGAAGCGGGCGTCGGCGAAGCGGGCCAGTACCGAGCGCAGTTCTTTCTCCGCGGGCAGCAACACAGCGACAACCTCTCTCGCAAAGCGGGCCGTCACCCCGGACCCGCGACCTCCGTGCGCCCCCACCTGCCAGGGGGCACCACGGCCGAAACGGAGCAGACATCTCCTCCGGCGACTCGTCTGCCCGTGCCGGATCACCGTATGCACTTCTCCCGTCACACTCGCTCACGACACCGCGGATTCCCCGCGGTTCCCGGGAACGAGGCCGCGTACCGATCCGGGCGGTGCCGGGAGTGAGGCCGCGTACCGATCCGGGCGGTGCCGGGAGTGGGGCCGCGTAGCGATCCGGGCGGTGCCGGGAGTGAGGTGGTGGCACCCGGGCATCCGCTTGCTGGGCTCGCCAGGCGGCCCGCACTGCCTCGTCCTCTTGGTCCAACGGGAGACTCGCGTGATCCTCGACGGCATACCGGCACCCGCTGCCCGCGGTACCGCCCCTGACGCGGAAGCCCGCAAGCAGCGCCTGCGCCGCCGCCTGGAGCGGCTGATCGGCGTGGCCGCCACCGAAGGCAACGAGCTGCTGCCGCTGCGCAACGGCGACGAGATCTTCCCCGCGATGCTCGGCGCGATCCGTTCTGCCCAGCACACGATCGACATGATGACGTTCGTGTACTGGCGCGGTCAGATCGCCCGCGACTTCGCCGCCGCCCTCGCCGACCGCGCCCGTGCCGGTGTGCGGGTACGGCTGCTGCTCGACGGGTTCGGCGCCAAGAAGATCGAGCGGCACCTGCTGGACCTCATGGACGCCGCCGGCGTGCAGGTGGCCTGGTTCCGCAAGCCCGTCTGGCTGTCGCCGTTCAAACAGAACCACCGATGCCACCGCAAGGCGCTCGTCGTCGACGAGCACACCGCGTTCACCGGCGGCGTCGGCATCGCGGAGGAGTGGTGCGGCAATGCCCGCCATCCCGGCGAGTGGCGGGACACCCACGTCCAGGTGCGCGGCCCGGCCGTGGACGGCATCGCCGCCGCGTTCGCGCAGAACTGGGCCGAGTGCCACGACGAACTCTTCGGCGACCGCGACCGCTTCACCGAGCACGACCAGTCCGGCTCGTCCGTCGTCCAGGTGGTGCGCGGCTCCGCCAGCATCGGCTGGCAGGACATGCAGACCCTCATCCGGGTCATGCTCACCTCCGCCGAGGAGCGCTTCCGCCTCGCCACCGCCTACTTCGCCCCCGACGCCTACTTCGTCGACCTCCTGTGCCGGACCGCCCGCCGTGGTGTGCGCGTGGAGATACTCCTCCCCGGCCCCCACACCGACCAGCGCGCCTGCCGGCTCGCCGGACAGCACCACTACAGACGCCTGCTGGAGGCAGGGGTGCGCATCCGGCAGTACCGGCCGACGATGATGCACGCCAAGATCATGACCGTGGACTCGGTCGCCACCCTCATCGGGTCCACCAACTTCAACCGCCGGTCCCTGGACCACGACGAAGAGGTCATGCTCGCCGTCCTGGACGAGGCGTTCACCGCGGCGCTCGACCGCGACTACGAAGCGGACCTGGAGCGGAGCGTCGACATCGACCTCGCCCGGTGGAAACGACGGGCGTTGCTCCAGCGCGCCAAGGAAGCCGCCGTCACCCCCGTCCGCCGCTTCCTGTGACGCGCGGACCGCCCCGGGACGTTCTGCGTGGGGGGCGGTGATCGGCTGCTCGGACAGCCACCGGCCTTCGCGTGCCGTGGCGTGCGTGCCGCGCCGTGCGTGCCGCGGCGTGGCGGACGGGTCGTGGGGGGACGGGGCGTGGGGTGACGGGACGTGCCGCGGCGCCTGCTCGGGCGCCGCGGCACGGGTGATCAGGTGGCGATGATGGTGTGGAAGAACAGCACCGCCCCACCGAAGGCGGCGCCGCCGGCCAGGATCGCCGCGGCGGCGTTGCGCTCGGCGAGGTAGGTGAGGACTCCGGCGCCGGTGCCGACCAGGACGCCGAGCATGAGGATGATGGCGCTGCGCAGACCGAGCAGCGCGGTGGGGCTGCCGCCGGCGGAGGTCTGCGGTTGCGGCGGCCAGGGGTGTTGCGGGGGCTGGTGCGGTATGGCCTGCGGGGCGTAGCCGGCGTGGTGTGCCTGCGGCACGCCCGTGCCGGTGCCGGTGCCCGTGTCCGCGCCGGTGGTCGTGGCCGCGCCGGTGGTCGTGCCGGTGCCCGTGGCGGGGGAGGCGGTGGTGGCCGGGGTGAGGTTCTGGCTGTGCTGGTGGCCCTGGCCGGGGGTGGGGTGGGTGTACATGGACGTCCCTTCCTCTGACGGGTGGTCACCGCTGGCGCGGCGACCGGTTGCTGAAGGTGTAGCGGGCGCCCACCCCTCTCCCCCCGTGTGGCGCACGTCACATTTGTTTGTGGGGGCGGGGAGGGGGGAGAGCCCCGAGCCGCACCTAGGACCTCCATGACGCAAGGTCGGGACGGGGCCCGCTGGGGCTGGCGAGGGCTAGGGAGCGGATGTGCCGGATGGAACCTGCAAGGGGCGCGGACCCCAGACCATGACGCAGAGCCCGCACACGGCGGCCGCGGATACGAGCCAGGAACTGCGCGCCCTGGAGGACGCGCTCGCGGCCCAGGCGGGCGAGGACGCCGCGTCACGGGCCCAGCTCCTCGCTCACGACGCCGCTCTCGTCGCGTTCCTGCACCGCTCCGGCTTCGAGGGCCCCCACTACCAGCAGTTCATCACCGAGCTGATGGCCTATGGCTGGCGCACGCTGAGCAGCTGGAGCGCGAGCGGTGACATCTTCAAGCGCACGGCCCGCGTGGGCCGCCCCGTGCCGCCGGCCATGCTGCCGGAGACGTGGGCGTACGAGGACCGCACCCAGGTCGTCACCGACACCGTCCTCAAGGGCAGCGCCCTCTTCCGGGAGCACGGCCTGGTCCGCGGCAAGTGGAGCCCCGACGGCCGCGCCAGCCTGGCCACCTACTTCGTCGGTGCCGCCGTCCTCGCCTTCCGCCCCGTCTACATCCGCTGGTACAAGGCCCACCACCTCGGGCAGGCCGAACTCGACCACCGCACCGCCGACACCGACGACGTCCTCGATGCCCAGCACGACATCCCCGACCAGCGTGCCACCGACCCCGCACACACCGCGGCCACGCTGGACCACATCAACCGCATGCGCCCGCTGCTGCCCGACGAGCAGCTGCGCGAGGCGCTGGGATGGGTGACCCTCGGCTACACCCACGCCGAGGCCGCCGCCAAGGTCGGTTTAACGCCCAAGGCACTCGAGCGGCGCCTGGCCCGCGCCCGTACCAAGGTTCTGGCCAGTGGCCTGCACCAGACCCAGCCCGGGGAGGGGGAAGCACGATGAGTGTTCACAAGGACGACACGATGCCTGTGACCACCGCTGACGAAGAGTTCGCCGCCCTGATGGCCGCCTCCAGCCTGCGCGCTCCCCGCGTGCGGGCCCTGGGAGGGGCCATCCCGGACAGCGCCCGGCGGCAACTGCACGCCGCCGCCGTAGCGGACCCGGCCACCGGCACCCATGGCGAGCACACCGCCGACGGGCCGGACGAGGAGCCGGACGTGTGCGGGGACGGCGACGACGGCGAACACACCTGCTCCGACGACGATGCCGGGCACGCGGCCGCGGCGGACGGACCGGCTGCGCTGCACGGGCTCCCCGCAATCGACAGCCTGTTCCCAGCTCATGCCTCCGCCGACGTCACGAGCCGTGTCAGGTACGAGGACGTCATCCGCGTCCTGGATGTTTCGGGAGCGTTTCTGCGCGCCGGGATCCCATGGCACTCCATGCGTGACCCGCTCGCCGAGCCACGGATGCGCGACCTGCGATCCTTCGACTGGCACATCATGTCGACTCCACCACGCAGCGCCACGGGCACGAGCGGCCCGGAAGCCTGCGTACTGGTTCCGGCCGGCACGTCACCAGGGTGGAGTGGACCTTCGAGGCTCATCGCCCACGTCGCTCTCGTGATCACCGGAGGAGCAGCCACGGCACCTTGGGTCGGGCCGCCATGGGCAGCCGGACTCCTCGTCGCGGGACCGGCCGAGAGCGGCGCCGCGCGTCCACCAGAGGGCGCCTGGGACCTACTGGCACGCCACCGTCACCACCCACTCGCCGCTCACGCGACGCAATGCCGATCGAGCGGACTGCCACACCTGTTGTCCACCGAAAGGCCGGCCGACGCGCTGTTCCCGTCCATGGGATGGCTGACGGACCGGCTGCCCCTGTCGTCCACCGGATGGCTGATCGATCCGCTGCCGTCGCCGGACACCGCACCCTGGTACGGCGTCGTGGTGGATCAAAGCTCCCTGCTGGTAGCGGGCGATCCGGTGGTGGATCTGGATCCGGCGCACCGGCACGCCATCCCGGTCCCGCTGCCACCTCTGCCCGACCTGGACGCTTATGCGCCACGTCCGGGCGGCAGCCTGCTCCTGCCGAAGAGATCCACCGACGGTCCGGCCGGCAGCGGGCCGGAGGAACGGCACCACACCGCC
This sequence comes from Streptomyces musisoli, assembly GCF_016741855.1. Lineage (GTDB taxonomy): Bacteria > Actinomycetota > Actinomycetes > Streptomycetales > Streptomycetaceae > Streptomyces > Streptomyces musisoli. The sequence goes on from NZ_JAERRH010000002.1 coordinate 127,482, forward strand.
GGTGAACCCACGGGGCGAACCAGACTCTGGCGCAGGAAGGACAGCGACGGGCTCGAGCAGCATGCTCAGTTCTGGATGCGCCTGCACCGCGAGGAAGGAGACAAGGGACAGCGCTTCCAGATCCGGCTGATCTATCGCACCGCGGATCCCTATGCGGTCACAGCCGTCTTCAACCAAGGCACCGACGAGGAAACGGAATGGGTCTTCGCCCGCGAACTGCTCGTCGACGGCCTGCACGAGAGCGCCGGAATCGGTGACGTCGTCGTATCGCCCTCGGTCGACGAAACGAGCGGCCGGCAACGCATCTTCGTCCGTCTGCGCTCACCCGAGGGCACCGCGCTGCTGTCCGCTTCGCGCCACGACATCGAGGCATTCCTCGACGCCAGTCACCCGCTGACCCAGAACCCGGTGGCGATCTCCGCAAGCCGCGCTCTCGACGCATGGGAACGCGAACTCACGGAGATCATCTGTCCTGGACAAGGGGAATGAGGGCAGGAGTTCCCGATCGCCGGTTGCCGTGCCGCCGGAACCCGCCGCCGGTCGCGAGCCCGGTGCGGGGAACCGCCGTCACACGGGTCAGGACTCGCCGGCCGGCCGGTGCCAGGGGCTCGGTCCCGCCCCTCGGTGCCAGGCCGCCAGATCGTCGCCGTTCACGCAGACGATGCCGCACTGGCGGGCGTACTCGAGAGCGGGTGCCGTGAAGTCGCTCGTGGTGACGACCGCCGCGACATCGGCCTCGTGGATGGTGAAGCAGGTGCCCCCGAAGCGCTGCATGTCCTGGGAGCCGACCTTGTTGGGATCGCCGTAGTGCTTGCACTGGATGACCACGCGCCGCCCGTCCGGGGCGACCGCGACGACGTCCGCCCCCAAGTCACCGGCCCCTCCGACCACTTCGACCTCCCGGCAGTCGTCGCGGACGCACAGCTCCGCCACCGCCTGCTCGAACCCGTCCGGGTCCAGCTCGGCGTAACCGGCTTCGGGGTTGGGGTCCAGCTCGGCGTAACCGGCTCCGGCATCCGTGTCGAGTTCGGCGTAACCGGCTTCGGCGTCGGGGTCGAGTCCGGTGTGACCGGCTCCGGTGCCGGGGCCGACGGGATTCCCGGCGCCGCCCGGGTGCAGTGGCACGGTGGCGGACGGCACCGGTTCCGGCGGAACGCGGTACTCGTCGCGGCCGGGATCCGCCGGAGCGGCATCACCCACCGGCTCGCTCGCCGCGCCGGTCCGCACGGTGGGGACGACCGCCTCGCCGGCCGCCGTACCGCCGAGGCTGGCGCACGCCTTCTCGGCCGCTTCCTCCAGCGCCCGCCCGGCCCGGCGCGCACATCTGCCGGCGGACAGGCGGCGCCACCGCGAGCGGAACCTGAGCGTGGCGGCCACGCCGAGTACCGCCAGCACACCGGCCCAGAGCGGGCGGCGTTCGACGATTCCCGCCGCCGTGCGCGCCAGGAACGCGACGACGCACAGGATGATCGCGAGCAGGAGGAAGAACATCGCGGTGGTGCGCAGATCGAAGCGCCGGCCGCGCTCCACGCCTCGATCCCGGCGCACGGGTATGGTCACGCTGGCCCCCTCCTGGACGGCGACGACGAAGATCCTCCGTCTACGGATGCCCAAGATCGCCGGTCGCTCTCATGACTCCCGCCCGGGGGTTCGCCCGCACGGACGGGGCACCATGACGCGCACCGGAAAGAGGACACCGCGACCGGTCCCCGAGCCCGGCCGCGGCCGGGTCACCACCGGGCCATGAGCGGCGTCCCCGGTTCGTGCTGCCGCCAGGCTTCGGTGAGGCGGACGAGGCAGGCGGGGGCGGCGATGCCGCGAACGGTGGCGATCCTGCCGTTGGCGATGTCGAACGTCACGGCGCCGATGACATGGTGGTCGCCGAGTACGAAGAGCAGGGCGGGGGCGCCGTTGACGAGCGCGAAGTGAACGGCGGGCGTGCCGCCGGCCAGGCGCCGTTTCGCGGGCGTGGGTTTGAAACCGGCCCGTGCGACGGCGGCGATGCGCTGCGGGGTGTCGAACCGCAGCAGCCTCTTGGCCAGGCCGGCGCCGTCGGAGACCGCGGTCGCGTCGTCGGTGAGCAGCGCCACCAGCCGTTCGGTGCGGCCCGAGGAGGCGGCGGCGAGGAATTCCTCGACGATCCTGCGGGCGGCCGCCCGGTCGACCTCGTCCCCGCCGCGGCGGCGCGCGGTGGTGATCCGGCGCCGGGCGCGGTGGAGGTGCTGCTGGCTCGCGGATTCGGTGATGTCCAGGATCCCGGCGACCTCGGCGTGGCTGTAGGAGAACGCTTCGCGCAGGACGTAGACGGCCCGCTCGAGGGGGGACAGGCGCTCCATGAGAGTCAGCACGGCCAGGGAGACCGATTCGCGCTGCTCGAAGGTGTCGGCCGGCCCGAGCATCGGGTCGCCTTCGAGGAGCGGTTCGGGCAGCCAGGCGCCGACCGTGCGTTCGCGGCGGGCGTGTGCCGAGCGGAGCCGGTCGAGGCACAGGTTGGTGACGACCTTGGTCAGCCACGCTTCCGGCACCTCGATCCGCTGCCGGTCGGCGGCCTGCCAGTGCAGGAACGCGTCCTGCACGGCGTCCTCGGCGTCGGCGGCGGAGCCCAGCAGCCGGTAGGCCAGCGAGGCCAGCCGGTTCCGGCCGGCCTCGAACCGGCCGGTGTCGAAGCGATCAGTGACGGTGTGGTCCACGGGGAGCACCCTAGGCGGCTACGCGACCGCCTCCTCGGCGGACACCGGTGGGACCGCGGCCAGGCGGTGCCGGCGCCTGGGCAGACCGAAGGTCGGGTGCGAGCTCGTCCACAGCGACATCCTGAGGATGCCCGCCTTGATCCGCGCCGCCTTCCGGCCGCCCACGTACTTCGGCTTCGCCTGTCCTTCGTCGTCCACCATCTGCAGGATCCCGTCCCGCCTCCCGAGGCTGATGTGGTTGCCGAGGTACTCCAGCTTGGTGGTCGGGACCTTGCGGCCGGTCAGGTGTCCCACGATCGCGGCCGTGGCCTGCATGGCCGTGTAGCCGGCCGAAGCGCAGGACATCGGCAGCGGACGGCCGTTGTCACCGATGGCGTAGGCGCTGTCGCCGACGGCGTAGACGTCCGGGTGCGAGACCGACCGCATGGTGCGGTCGACGACGATCCGGCCGTTCTCGGTGACCTCCAGCCCGCCGGCGGCGGCGATGGGGCCGACCGCGAACCCGGCCGTCCACACGGTCGCGTCGGACGCCAGGGCGGTGCCGTCGGCGCACAACACCCGCGTCGCCTCGACGGCTTCGACGCGGGTGCGCTCCACAACGGTGATGCCCAGCCGCCGGCAGGCCCGGCGCAGGTGGCCGCGGGCTCCGGCGGAGAGCGGTGCGCCCAGCTCGCCGCGGGCGACCAGCGTCACCGACAGGCCGGGCCGGGCTTCGGCGATCTCGGTGGCGGTCTCGATGCCGGTCAGCCCGTCGCCGACGACCAGCACACTCCCGCCCTCGTCCCGCCCGCACAGGCCGTCCAGGCGCTCGCGCAGGCGCAGCGCCGCGGGCCGGGCGCTGACGTCGAAGGCGTGCTCGGCCGCGCCCGGGACGCCGTGGCCGGCGCCGTGACTGCCGAGCGCGTAGAAGAGCGTGTCGTAGCCGATCTCACCGCCGCCGCCGGCGTCGGCCACGGTGACGGCCCGGCGCTCGGGGTCTACGGCGGTGACACGGGCCAGGCGCAGCCGTATCCCCGTGCCCGCGAACACCTCGGCGAGCTGCGGGGCCTCGATCTCCCGGCCGGCCGCGAGCTGGTGCAGCCGCAGCCGCTGGACGAAGTCCGGCTCGGCGTTGACCACGGTGATCTCGGTGTCCGCCGGGGACAGCCGGCGGGCCAGGTTCCCGGCCACGTAGGCCCCGGCGTAGCCGGCGCCGAGGACGACGATGCGGTGCTTCATGTTGTCGCTCCTGTCGGTTCGTTCGCTCCCGGTGTTGAGCGGAGCGGCGCACCGATTCCTGACAGGAACCGCATGTGGCATGGGTCACAGAGCGGCAGGGGGACGGTCCGTCAGGTTCCGCCCGCCCGGTTGCGGTGCCGGTAGTGCCAGTGAGCGGAGACCCGGTGGTCGTCCTCGAAACCGGGGCCGAGGGGGCCCACGCGTTCGTAGGCCTCGTCGGTGCGCGGGTCGTCGCGGACGGCGAGGCCGTAGGCCGCCTCCAGCCGCAGGATCCGGTCCTCCTCGTCCAGCAGGGCGGCGAGCGCCTCGGTGACGGCGGCCGTGCGGTCGTGGGAACCGGAGAGTGACTCGGCCGCACGGCGCCGGACGTCGGCGTCCGGGTCCCGGAGCAGGGTGAGCAGGTTCCTCCGGGTCGCCGGAGTCAGCTCGCGCGGGTACGCGAGGACCTCGGCGACGACGTACCGGACCCTGGAGTCGGGGTCCCGTGCCAGGGCGAGCAGGGTGGTGACGGCGGGCTCGCTCATCGGGGTCCGCATCAGGCAGTACGGCACCTGGCGGCGCACGCGCGGGTCCGGGTGACCGGCGTAGCGGAAGGCGACGGCCTCCTGACCGGGGTGGTCGTGGTCCGTGTAGACGTCCAGGACGTCGGCGAGCACCTCGCCGTCCGGCTCGTCGAGCGCCCATGCCGCCAGGAACTCGACGTCCCCGGCGGTGTCCGGACGGTTGTGGAAGTTCGCCAGGAAGTTCCGGGACCACAGGACCTTGGCGAGCAGCCGGCGGTGGACGGGATCGGGATGGTGGCGCAGGGCCGCCAGCTCCGACCAGGCCTGCGGGCTCTTGCGGAAGGCGAGGGCGTAGCTGACGCTGGACCAGTTGGCGTGCAGCTCGCCGGGATCCGGGACGGCGCGTGCCACCAGTTCCGACACGGGCGACAGGATGCCGAACGCCCGCTCCAGGTCGGTGAGGACGCCGCGATGGCCCGCCCGTACGGTGAGGCCGCCGAGGGAGACCTCCTCGATGTCCGTGTACTCGTCGTCCTGGACCGGCCGCCGGGCGGCCGGGCCCGGGGCCCCCGTGCGGCGGCGCAGCTCCTCGGCCTCCCCGGTCTCGCACCAGTGCCGGGCGAGAGCGAGCAGCCGCTGCTTCTCGGCCGCGGTGATCCGCAGCCCCGGGTCCCTGCCGAGCGTGGCGCCGACCAGCGCCGGGGAGCCGAGGTCGACGGCCCGCATGAGGGGGGTCGTGCCGTCCGGCAGCACGACGCACGAGTCGGCGCCGCCGTCCGTCAGGGCATCGGCGGTCTCGTGGTCGAACGCGCCCACGGCGGTGCAGAGCAATGGCAGGCCGTCGGGACCCGGAGTGTCCGGATCGGCGCCGTCGTTGAGGCACGCCCGGACCGCGTCGGCGTCCTTGGCCATCACGGCTGCCACGAGCTGGTCATTCACGCCGCTCGGGTCGTCCACGCCGTCCATGCCGTCCATGCCGTCCATGCCGTTCACGCCTTCCACGCCGGTCATGCCTTCCACGCCGTGCAGGTTGTGCACGTTGTGCTGCGGTGCGGACAATCTCTCTCCCCCGGTGATCAGTCGGACATCACGCTATCCGGAGCCGGGCCCGGGGCGAACCGAAAAATCCGCAGCGGTCCTGCGGAGGTCGAACCAAGGTCCCGCACCGCACGAGGGGGTCGGCGGCCGCGACTTCACGGATGTGGCGCGCCCGATGATGAGGGATTCAGTGAGGGATTGAATGTGGAGTCCCGCCAGGGATTCATTGTGCGATCGGAGTAGGGTGTCCGGCGGAGGTGTGCTCTGTGCCCACTGAGAACGAGTTGTTCGGTGCCGTCGATGCGCTGCTGGAGCAAGTGGCTCAGGACGATCTGCCGTCACCCGCTGAGCGGCGGCGGCTGCGTGAGGCGGCCTGCCTGACCCAGGCGCAGGTGGCGACTGCACTCCACACGCGCCGCGAGACGGTGGCGAGTTGGGAGTCGGGCAGGAACGAGCCCCGGCCGCCGCAGCGTGCGGCATACGCCCGGCTCCTGGAGAAGCTGGCCGAGCGCTTCCCCAGCCCGGCCGCAGAAGCCGAGCGCTTCCCCGGCCCGGCCGCAGAAGCCGAACGCCTCCCCGCCCCGGCCGCAGAAGCCGAACGCCTCCCCGTCCGGGCAGCGGAACCGGGCCCGTCCGAGACGGCCAACGCCCCCGTCGAGCCGACGCGTCCGGAGGGGGAGACGGTCCCGGCGCCGGAGGCTCCGCCGGCCGTGGCGGCGCCGTCCCGGCCGGCGGCCACGACCAGGGTCTCCTCGCCCACGCGTCCGGGTGCTCCGGGTGCCTCGGGTGCTTCGAGCACTCCGGGCACTCCGCGCACTTCGGGTGCTCCGGGTGCGAAGAAGGCGGCGAAGAAGCAGTCCCACGCCGCTGTGGCCGATCCGCGCTTCGAGAACGGTCCGCTGGCCGTGGTCGATGTCGACGAGGCCGGCCGGGTGCTGGCGTACTGCGTCGGCGGTCTGATCCTGGACGTGCCCGCCAAGTCCCTCCCGTCGCTGATCGAGTGGACGCTGACCGAGGCCGGGCTCGGGCAGGCCCGCCTGCACCGCAACGGCCGCGACGCCGACCCGCTCCTGGTCCTCACCCCGGCCGCGCTGGAGCGCTACGGCCTGCCCGCGGCCCTGTCGCAGGAGGAGCGGCGCGCCGGGCGGCTGCCGGACGGCCACAAGGTGGTCAGGCAGCTCGCCCGTGCCGACTGGAAGCTCACCCGGCGCGGCCTGGGGCCGTGGGCGCGGATCTACCGCCCCGCCGACGGGGCGAGGCGCAACTGCGTCCAGCTGTGCGTCCCGTCCTGGAACGCCCTGGACGCACGGGAGTGGGACAAGAAGGACGACCCGGTCCTGCCGACGATGCACCCGGCCGACCTCGCCCGCTACCTGGGCACGTACGCGCAGCGGGTGATGACGCCGCGCGGCACCACGGCCGTCACCGGTCTGGAGCTGATGGTGGCGCTGCGCCCGCCGACCCGGGCCGAGAAGGACGAGGCCACCGGCGAGTTCAGGCAGGCCTTCAACGCGGACGCGCTGACCTCGGTGTACGACGTGGTGGAGTGCGAGGTCCCGGACGAACACCCGCTGCTGAAGGGAAAGTTCGCCCGGCACCACCTGCGTACACCGGCCGAGATGCTGATGGAGGAGCCGTACGACTGGTGCCGGCCGCTGACCGACGAGGAGTGCATGAACCCCTTCCTGGTCGCGATCGACGTCAACATGTCGTTCGCCGCGGCCACGAACGGGCTCACGGTCGGGCTGAACGGGCCGACCCACTTGACCGGCAACCCGGCCTTCGACCCGTCGCTGCCCGGCTCCTGGCTGGTCGACCTGAGCCACGTCGACCTGTCCCGCGTCCGGTTCGGCGGCCGCACGGTCGACGGCGACCGGCTCCCCAGCCCGTTCACGCCGAAGGGCGACCGCCCGACCGGCCCGGCGTGGTACGCCACCCCCACGGTCGCGTACGCGGTGGAACTCGGTTTCCAGGTCGCTCCGATCGAGGCGTACGTGCGCACGCGGACCGGCCGCTACCTGGACGGCTGGTACAAGCGGCTGCGCGACGCGTACGTGGAGACGATGGCCGACTGCGGTGTCACCACCGATCTGGGCGGCCCGGAGTTCCTGGACGCCATGGCCCGCTCCAAGCGGTCGACCCGACGATGGCGTTGCTGGTGGGCGCGATCAAGGCGACGGCCAAGGGCGGCATCGGAAAGCTCCGGCAGCGCAACCGGGGCCAGGTGCCGTACCACGAGCCGTGGCCGGCGCTCGCGAGGGAGACCTGGCGCCCGGACATCCGGGCCGCCGTGCTGGCCAACCAGCGCATCGGCATCCACCGCAAGCTGATGAAGACGGCCGCGGCGGCCGACCTGTACCCGGTCGCGATCGGTACCGACGCCATCGTCTACCCCTCGCCCGGCCCCGGCCCGCTGGACGTCCTGCCCCACACCGGCGAGGGCAAGCCGGTGCCGGGCACGTTCCGGCTCGGAGTCTCCCCCGGGATGGTCAAGCACCAGGGCACGCGGACGGTCCTGTGGGCCGAGGAGCGGTTCGAGGAACACGGAGGCGTCTTCAACGTCGCCAACCTGATCAAGGACGACCCGACGGCTGGGGAAGGGGAGTAACCGGTCATGGCGGACTCCGTCGGGGACAGCCTGGACCGCGCGCTGGAGGGGGCGTTCACCCGCCCCGTCCCCAGGAGCGCCCAGGCGCAGATGAGGTACCTGGTCAAGCAGCTCAAGGGCACCAGGGCGGCCGCGGGGCTGCTGGGGGTGTCCCAGCGAACCGTGGAGCGGTATGTGACGGGCCGGCTCAAGCGGCCCCGCCAGGAGTTGCGGGAGCGCCTGGAGCGTGAGGTAAAGAAGCGGTGGCAGCCGCAGGTGCGGGCCAGGGCCAGGAAGAAGGCGGCCGCCACCGACGGGCTGGTCGTCTCCACCCGTGCCCGGTTCGGGTTCACCGCCGCCCCCGGCACCACCGATGACGCCCGGATCCGCGACATCACCCAGGCCCTTCCCCCCGCCTACGCGGACCGCCTGTTCACCGCCCGGGAGCAGGGCGCCACCGAGCGGCAGCTCCAGCAGATCGCGGCCGAGGGCCTCGCGCAGATGTACTTCCGCGCCGACGACACCCGCGCGCCCGGCCTCGGAGTGGAATTCACCGACGTGGAACACATCGAGATCGACCTGTAGCGCAGCCCCCGCGAGACCGTGCCGACCGTCGTCGTGGCGGGCCGGCCGCGCACCAGCCCCGACCCTGCCTGGCTGCGCGGACAACTTCCGCCTTCCGCGCGACCGGGAGCGGCGCGGTGCCGGAAACACCCGCTACGTACAGAAAGAGGCGCCGATCGCCCACGGGGAGCGACCGGCGCCTCCGGGGTCGTCCCTGCCGGGTCAACGGGCGGGCGGCGGGGTGTGGCACTGGCCGCCGTACACCATGTTCAGGTGAGCCTGGATGACGGGACGAGCCATTTCGGCGTAGGCCTTGACCTGGCTGTTCTGAGCATTCGCAATCTCCTGGTCGATCTTGGCCAGTACCGCCTTGTGGCCCTTGAACATCATGTTCAGCCAGGCCGTGTCGTAGGCCGGTGTGTGCGCCTTGTCCGCCACGGGAGCGAACATCGCCTGGTCGGCTTTGGTGGGGCCGTTCGGAAGGTGAACTCCCAAGGACGCGGCGACCGGCTCCAGTTTCGTTTCGAGCTGCGTATGGTTGGCGTGCAGGACGCGGCCGGCCTGCTGGACGCATTCGGTGGTGGCGTTCTGCTGGGCATTGGCTCCCGCCGCGATCTCACTGACGTTGACGTTGCCCATGAACTCCACGAAGCTCTTGTCGCTGCGGGTGGCCGGCGGGGCCGCACTGTCCGCTGACGCGATTCCAGCGGATACGCCCACCACGGACACAGCGGCCAGAGCCACCAAAACCGAACGGTTTCCATGCTTCATCTCATGCCCCTTCCAAAAGGTATGAACATGGACATGAACCGCCCGGTCCACGCCCTGGAGTCCCCAGGTTCTCCCGTCGCCAGTGCATGAACGGTCCCCTCACCGGGGGACCCGGCGGGGGAGCGAGCCCCGTACGTCCGCCGGACGCACCCCTCATCCGCCGACGGGGCCGCTCGGTGTCCGCGCCGGCATGCCGAGAGGGCGGTGGCCGTCTCTGTGCGAGCCCCCGAGGCGCGATGGGACTTTGATCGTCAGGGCGCCGCGCGGGAGGCCCGTTCGGACTCTCACCCGGATCGCCCCCAGTACCGCCGCGGGCCGGACAGGTGCGCTGCCACCCGAGGCATCAACGGTCAGGAACCGCTCGGGGGTGGTGTGGCGGTTCCGTCGGGCAGTCCGGGCTGTGGTGCCAGGGTGGCCTGTTCGATCTCCGCCTGGGTGCGGGCGACGAAGTTCCACCACATGTCGAACTCCATCGGTATTTCCGCAGGTCAGCGACCTTCGGGACCGCTGCTGGTCAGCAAAAGGTCAGCATCGGTCGCGAGGAGTCGATTCGCGTGGCACAGGGTTCGTTGCCCCGGCAGGGGGATCGCCGGGCGGGATGTGGTGGCCAGGCCACAGCGCCCCGCGCAGGGAGTGGCCCGCGCTCGCGGCGGCCCGGTCGCCCGGGGGTGTCATCGCGGTGTGGGCGGCGGGGTGCGCGGCCGTCATGACGGCCGTGTCCGGCACGGTCCCGTGGCAGCCGCCGACGGCCGCGGCCGGGGCGCCGTGCATCAGGAACAGCCCGAGCAGCGCCGCGATCAGCACGGCGGCCGCACCACCCGGCGGTGGCAGGCCCCGGCCGTGCCCCGGGCGGACTGCATGACGATCGCGGCTCCACGGTACGGGGTGCGCCGGTGAAACAGCCGGGCGGCGACTGCGGCCGGACTACTCCGGCCGGGAGTCGTCGGGCGGCAGCCGCAGCGCCTCGGCGATCTTCGGGTGCTCCAGCGCGTCGCCGAGCGGATCGGCCTTCGGCACCGTGTCCGGGTGCCGCAGGCCCAGTTCCCGACGGATCTCGGCGAGATGCCCGATCCGGGCCAGATAGTCGGCGAGCAGCACATCGACCCGTGCCGCCGCCGCCTTCGGGTCGTCGGGCAGCAGGGCACGGATCAGCGCCTGGTACTCCTCGGGAGCTTCGACGGGGGTGCGATGGCGGGGCAGCTTCCTGATGACGGTGTACGGGTCCAGCTCGTCGAAGACCCAGTAACCGGTGTCCTGCTGCTCGGCCCAGATGACCGTGTCCCGCTCGGTGGAGAGGGTGAGCTGGTGCCGCGGGCCCGCGAGCCGGCTCAGCGCGGGCAGCGGTACGGCACCCGGGCCGGCCAGCGCCGCCGCCTCCTGCGGGGTGGGCACGGAGAACTGCGCCTCGGCGGTGGGGTGGTGCGGGTCCACGACGGCTTCCCGGGCCGGGGTGTGCCGTCTGTTGAGCGCCGGCCGGCAGTCGTGCTTGTGCGCGCCCTCGTGCTTGATCCAGGTGATCACCACCAGCCGGGAGTTGGGCAGTCCCGCGGGGTACAGGACGTTGCTCACCACATGGATGGTCGCGTAGTCGTGGCGCGGCAGGGCCTGGAGGAAGTGGCGGCCCTCACCGCTCCTGCGGACTTCCGAGCTGGCGTGCCAGAGCCGTTCGCAGTCCGGGTCCTGGAGGATGTGGGTGAGCAGGTCCTGAAGCTCGGTGTTGTGCGGGTGCTCGGCGAGTGCGAAGCGGAGCTGCTCCAGGTAGATCGCGGCGTGGTGCTCCCAGTTGATGAGCTGCCGGCGGGCCTCCTTGCTGCGCAGGGCCCAGCGCATGAGGTTGGCCCCGGGCTCGCGCACCCACGGGTACCACTCGGCCATGGCGGTGTTGTAGCCGATGATGTCCCAGCTGAGGTCGCTGATGTAGGCCGGGTTGGGCATCTGCTGGTCGAGCAGCAGCTCCATCAGGCTCGCCGCCTCCGCGCTGAGCGCCGGCAGCGGTGTGGTGACCGCACCCCCGAGGGCGTACAGATGAAGAGTCGCCTCCTGGTCGGGGCCGAGCATCAGTTCCTTGGTGAGCGCGTCGAGGATGGACCGCTCCAGGCGGGGGGTCGTGCCGCCCTCCAGGTCGATGTACCACCGCACGCTGCGGCCGATGGCCTGCGCCACCTCTTTCTGGGTGAGCGGACGGTCGAGGCCCCGCTTGTGGCCGGCCGCGGCGCGCCATGCCCGAAGTAACCCCGCCAGGCCCATGAGTTCAAGGGAGGTAAGCGCCTTTTTCCCGTCACTCGAGGATTCGTGGGGTATGCGTGCGGACTTGGGCATGCTCCTGTCCTCCGTAGTAGGAACGGACCCTGATCGGCGAGTGGGGGTAGGGGTTCGGCAACCGTCTCCGCAAGCCGATTCCCTGTTGTTGACAGCAAATCAGCAGGTGGAGCCAGACAAGAGGTTGAAGCATACATTCATAGAGTTCGAGCTGTAAAAAATTGCATCCTGGGTGAATCTGCTGGAACCCTCTCCTTCCGCCCCGCGGAGCGTTTGTTTTCGGCCATGGGTGACGCGAACACGGCCACGGGCCGGTGTCGTGCGACACCGGCCCGCAAAGTCCGTCGGCAAGCCGCCCCGAGGCGGTCAGAGCTGCGGCAGAGCACCGCCGTCGATCACATAGCCGACGCCGGTGATGCGCCGGGCCCGGTCCGAGGCGAGGAACGCCACCAGGTCGGCCACGTCCGAGGGCTCGGTGATGCCCGCCATCGGGGAACCCTCCGCCTGGACCATCATGTGGACGACCGCGTCACCGTCCTGCCCGGTGGCGCCCATGATGTGCTCGGCGACCAGATCCATGGCGGGGGTCTTGACAAGGCCGGGCAGGATGCTGTTGACCCGGATGCCGTGCGGGGCGACCTGGGTGGCCAGCCCCTTCGCGTAGTTGACCAGCGCGGCCTTCGCCGCACCGTAGTGCAGCAGGGGGCCGGCCGGGCGGCGGGCGACGGTCGAGGCCACCTCGATGATCACCCCGCTGCCCTGCTCGACCATCGACGGCAGCACGGCCCGGTCCAGGCGGACCGCGGCGAGGTAGTTCGTGTTCAGCGCGTCGACCCACTCCTCGTCGGATATCGAGGCGTATCCGTCGAGTTGCGGCATTCCGCCGCTGCTCGCCCCGCCCGCGTTGTTGACCAGGATGTCGATGCCGCCGAGCAGCTCGAAGGCGGATTCGGCCAACTGCCGTACGCCCTCCGGGGTGCTCACATCGGCGGTCACCAGCGTCACCGAGTCCGGGAGGCCCGGCGCCTCCTTGCGCGCCGAGGTCACCACGGTCACCCCCTCCTCGGCCAGCCGCTGCACTATGGCCAGGCCGATTCCGCGGGTGCCGCCCGTGACGAGTGCGCGCTTGCCCGGCAGGCCTGCCGACGCATTGCTCCCCTGAGCCATGATGAACGTGCTCCTGTCTTCCGTCTTCGCCGTGTTCTCTTACGGGTTGTACTGTTTCCGGGCTTTTCCGCCGGGCGCGGTCGCCGAATGCGCCGCGCCCGGCGCGGGGCACAGCGCTATTCCCCGGATTTCCGCTCCGCCTGCCGGGCCGCGGCGATATCCGCGATGTTCTTGTTTCCCTCGGCCCACAGAACCGTCATCGCCAACTCGTCGATCTTCCAGCGGTCCGCGGACCGGACGAGGTGGAAACGGTAGGTTCCGCCCACGCGCCACAGCGGGGAACCCATGAGGTTGTCCAGCCGGTGCGTGGCCTGGAAGGAGGCGGTGCATTCCGCGGTGTCGCCCTTCAGCGTCACCAGGTGATTGGTCATCAGGTGCTGGGAGGCGTCGTAACCGCCGAGCACCGCGATCCAGGAACCGACCAGCTCCCTGGCGCTCACCGTGCTCGGTTCGCCGCCGAGTAAACTGGTGTAATCCAGCAGCACCTTGTCCGTGAACAGGTCGGTGACCTCGTCCCATTCATGCCGGTCGGTGTGCCAGCCCATGCGATCACAGGTCTCGATGATCGCGTAACGGTCGTCCATGCGTGCTTCCTTACGGGGAGGGGTGCGGCCGGGCGGGGCGTCGCCTACCAGGTGACGGGGAGGTCGTGCAGACCCTCCAGCGTCATGCCGACCTTCATGCGGACCTGGTCCATCGGGACGGCCAGCCGCAGCGTCGGGATCCGGTCGAAGAGGGTGCCGAAGAGAATCTCCAGCTCGGCTCGGGCCAGGTTCTCGCCCAGGCAGCGGTGCGGGCCGTGCCCGAACGCCAGGTGGCCCTGGGTCGAGCGGCGGATGTCGAAGGTGTCGGGGTTCTCGAAGAACGCGGCGCTGCGGTTGGCGGCGGCGGTCGAGAGGATGACGCCGTCCCCCTCCTTGATCTGCTGCCCGGCCACCTCCACATCGGTGGTGGCGACCCGCAGCGTGGTCAGGTCGGCGATCGACAGGAAGCGCATCAGCTCCTCCACCGCGCCGGGCAGCAGCCCGGGGTCCTTCCGCAGCAGCGCCAGCTGGTCGGGGTGCTCCAGCAGCGTGAGGGTGCCCAGACCGATCATGCTGGTGGTCGTCTCCTGACCGCCGATCAGCAGGGCGACCATGAGCTTGGACACCTCGATCTCGGTCAGCTCGCCGGTGTGCAGCCGCTCGGTGATCAGCGTGCTGAGCAGGTCGTCACCGAGGTGGTCCTGCTTGGCTTGCACCACCTGCACCAGATAGTCAAGCAGCTCCCGGCCGGCCAGCACCGCCTTCTCCAGGTCGGGGGCCTGCATGATGCCCTGGGCGTGCACCTCGAACAGCTCGTGCTCCTCGTAGGAGATGCCGAGCAGCCGGCAGATCACCCGCGACGGCAGCGGCCTGCCCAGCACCGCCACCAGGTCGACCGGGCCGCCGTGCCGCAGCAGCTCGTCGATCAGCTCGTCGGCCACTTCCTGGATCATCGGCCGCATCTTCTCCACCTGCTTGGCGGTGAAGCGCGGCAGCAGCATCTTCCGGCGCGCCTTGTGAGCCTCGCCGTCCAGGCCGAACAGCTCCTGGGTGAACTCGGGGAAGTTCTTCTCACGTTCGGCGAGGATCGGGAACTTCGGGTTGTCGTGGTCGGAGGAGAAGACCTTCGCGTCGGCGAACATCTCCCGGGTCTCCGGGTAGCCGGTCACCAGCCAGGCGGTCCGGCCGTCGTACAGCCGCACCTGGGACAGCGGGCCCTGCTCGTCCAGCTCGGTGTACTCCGCCGGCGGGTGGTAGGGGCAGCCGCGCCGCATCGGGTACTCGTGCAGGTCCTCGCCGGTCACCGTCGGTATCTCGGTCATGTGCGTTCTCTCTCTCGTCGTTCGGATTGACGTGGTGTCAGTTCGAGGTGAGCCAGTCGTGCACCGCGTGCGCGACCGCTTCGGCGGCGTCCTCCACGATCGTGAAGTGGTCGCCCGGCACCGGCCGTACGGCCATGGGGAAGGCCAGGGTCCGTTCCCCGGGGCCGGGCCACGGTGCCGCGTCGTCCGCGGCCGGCATCGGGTCCGAGGCCTGGACCAGCACGGTCGGCGCCTGCGTGGCGGACGGGGTGAAGTCGGCGAACAGCCGCAGATACGCGCCCATCGCGGTCCACCGGACATGGTCGATCCGGCCGAACACGTCCTCCCGGTCGAACATGCCCCGGGTGAGGGCCGGCTGGATCGCCGGCAGACTGCTGTCGACGAAGTAGGTATCCAGCAGCACCACGGCCGACGGACCACGGCCCTGGCGCTCCAGCCGTCCCGCCACCGCGTTGGCCAGCCAGCCGCCCGAGGAGTAGCCGACCAGGACGAACGGCGCCTCGCCCGCGCAGCGCAGCACCGCCTCGGCCTGGGTCTGCACCATGGCGGTGAAGTCGGCGGGCACCGGCTCGTCCGCGACGAAGCCCGGCACCGGCAGCACCGACACCGTGCGCACCCCGTCCAGCGCGGTGGCGAACCGCGCGTACTGCAACGGGCTCGACGACGCGCCGACGCTCGGGAAGCAGATCAGCGCGGGCTCCTCGGGACCGGTGGCCAGGCGCAGCGGCTCCAGGACGGCGGCCTGCGCACGGTCGGCGGTGAACGCCGGACGCAGCCTGGAGGCGGCCATCAGGAACTCGTTCGCCTCGCCGATCCGGTCCTCGGCACAGGCCTGCCGGTAGAGGGCGTCGATGGTGTCCTGCGGCGCGGCGCCGGCCCCGTCCCCGCCGGGCCGGGCGGCGTCCAGCAGCTCGCCCAGCCGGACGGCGAGCGCCTCGGGGGTGCCGCTGTCGAACACCACCGTGGCGGGCAGCCGGAGGCCCGTCGCCTCGCCGAGCGCGTTGCGCAGTTCCACCGCGGTCAGCGAGTCGAATCCGGACTCCAGGAACGGCCGGCTGTCGTCGAACTCCTCCGGGGCGGCGTGGCCGAGCACCCCGGCCGCGCGCGCCCGCACCAGCTCGCGCAGCGCCGCGGCCCGCTCCTCCCCGGCCAGCTCGGCGAGCGGCCGGGCGGCCGGGGCCGGCCGGCGCCGCGCCGGGGGCACCAGTCCGCGCAGCGCGGCCGGTATGTCCGTGCCGCCCGCGCTGCCGCGCAGCACCGCGGTGTCCAGGCGCATCGGCACCAGCAGCGGGTCCTCGCCCGCCCAGACCGCGTCGAACAGCGTGAGCGCCTGGTCGGCGGGGAGGGCGGCGATACCCGTGCGCGCGAACCGGGCCAGCTCGCCCCGGTCCAGCGTGGCGGTCATGCCGCCCTGCCCTTCCTCCCACGGGCCCCAGGCCAGCGAGACCCCGGGCAGCCCGCGCGCGGCCCGGTGCTGCGCCAGGGCGTCGAGCCAGGCGTTCGCGGCGGCGTAGTTGCCCTGCCCCGCGGCGCCCAGCACCCCGGACGCCGAGGAGAACAGGACGAACGCCGAGAGCCGGGCGTCGCGGGTCAGCTCGTGCAGATGGGCCGCGGAGTCCGCCTTGGCCCGCAGCACCGCGTCCAGCCGCTCCGGGGTCAGCGAGGTGAGCACCCCGTCGTCCAGGACCCCGGCGGTGTGCACCACGGCGGTCAGCGGATGCGCGGCGGGGATGTCCGCCAGCAGTCGGGCCAGCGCCTCCCGGTCGGCCACGTCGCAGGCTGCGACGGTCACCCGGGCACCCAGCGCGGTCAGTTCGTCGGCCAGTTCGGCGGCGCCCTCGGCCGCCGGACCACGCCGGCTCGCCAGCAGCAGATGCCGTACCCCGTGCCGGACGGCCAGCCGCCGCGCCACTTGGGCGCCGAGCCCACCGGTGCCGCCGGTCACCAGCACGGTGCCCTCCGGGTCCGGCCCCGGCCGGTGCGGGGCGGTGCCCCGAGGTGTGCCGCCGTCCGGGTCCGTGAGTTGCTCCGGCGCGGTGGGTACCGGGACACGGGCGAGCCGGGGGACCGTGAGCGCGCCGGCGCGGATCGCCAGCTGGGGTTCGCCGCTGCCGAGCGCCGCGGCCAGCGCGCGCGGCGACTCCTCGGCAGCGTCCATGTCGATGAGCACGAAACGGCCCGGGTTCTCCGTCTGCGCGGACCGGATCAGCCCCCACACGGCCGCCTGCGCCGGCGCCGGGACGGTGTCCCCGCCGACGGCCGCCACCGCGCCCTCGGTCACGAACGCCAGCCGGGCACCGGCGAAGCGCGGGTCCGCGAGGCACGCCTGGGCCGCCGCGAGCGCCTCGTGTACGGCGTTCCACTCCGCCCCGGTCACCTCGGTGGCCGTCGGCGTGTGCACGGCCACGACGACGGCGTCCGGCACCGGCTCGCCCCACTGCGCCGGATCGCCCACCCGGACGACCTCGACACCGGCGGCCTCGAGCCCGGCCGCCCACCGCGCCGCCGGTCCGTCGCCGTCCGTGCCCAGCACCGCACAGCGCCGCACCGGGGCCGCGTCCTGGTCCTGCGTCAGCTGCTCTTCGAGGCGCGGCCAGTCGAGCCGGAACAGCACATCGCGCCGTATTCCGCCCGCGGCCCGGATCTGCTCCGGCGAGACCGGCCGCAGCACCAGGGACCGCACCGAGGCCACCGGCCGCCCCTCCTCGTCGGCGGCCGTCACCGCGACCCCGTCGGTCCCGGCCGGCGCCAGCCTGACGCGCAGCCGCGCGGCCCCGGTGCGATGCAGCGCCACGCCGTTCCAGGAGAACGGCACCCGCGCCTCGCCCCCGCCCTCGACCAGACCGCCCAGACCGGCCCCGTGCAGGGCCGCGTCCAGCAGCGCCGGATGCACACCGAAGCCGTCGGTGCCACCCGCGCCCTCGGCGGGGAGCGCCACCTCGGCGAACACCTCCGCACCGCGCCGCCACGCCGCGCGCAGCCCGCGGAACACCGGGCCGTAGCCCAGGCCCGCGGCGGCGAGATCGTCGTACAGGTCCGCCACCCCGATCGCGTCGGTGCCCTCGGGCGGCCACACCGCGAGCGGTTCCGGCTCCCCGGTGGCCGGGGCGCCGAGGACACCGGTGGCGTGCCGCACCGGCGGCTGTGCCGACGCCGCGTCCCCGGCGGCCGAGTGGATGCTCACCGGACGGCGCCCCGATTCGTCGGCCGGGCCGAGGAAGACCTGGACGGTCACGGCGCCGTCCCCGTCCAGGACCAGCGGCGCCTGAAGGGTCAGCTCCTCCAGCTCCGGCAGCCCCGCCTCCCGGCCGGCCGCCAGCGCCAGGTCCACCAGGGCGGTACCGGGCAGCAGCGGGGCGCCGAGCACCGTGTGGTCGGCGAGCCAGGGGTGCTCAGCCGCGGACAGCCGGCCGGTGAACAGGATCCCGTCCCCGGTCGGCAGCTCCACCGCGGCCCGCAGCAGGGCGTGGTCCACCGCGCGCAGACCCGCGAGGTCCGGCTGTCCCGCCGCCTTGTCCGCGGCCGGGTCCAGCCAGAACCGCCGCCGCTGGAACGGATAGGTGGGCAGGTCGACCGGCCGGGGCCCGGTGCCCGCGAAGTACGCCTCCCAGTCCACCGGCGCGCCGTGCGCGTGCATCCGGGACACGGCCGCGACCAGCGTCTCCGTCTCCGAGCGGCCGGCGCGTGCGGTCGCCGCCGACACCGCGCCCTGTGCCGTGAGGCAGCTCTGCGCCATCGCCGTCAGCACACCGTCCGGACCCAGCTCCAGGAACTTCCCGGCACCCCGGGCCTCCAGGGTGCGCACGGCGTCCAGGAACCGCACCGAGCCGCGCGCATGGCGCACCCAGTAGTCGGGCGAACGCAGCTCCTCCGCGGTGGCCACGGCCCCGGTCAGGGTGGACACCAGCGGGATCCGCGGCGGCCGGAACTCAAGGCCCCGCGCCACCTCCCGGAAGGCGTCCAGCATCCCGTCCATGTGCGCCGAGTGGAAGGCGTGGCTCACCGTCAGCCGCCGGGTCTTGCGGCCGCGCGCGCCGAACATCCGCGCCGTCTCCTCGACCGCGGCCAGATCGCCGCTGAGCACCACCGAGGACGGCCCGTTGACCGCCGCGACGGCGACCCTGCCGTGGAAGTCCGCCAGATACGGCAGCACCTCCTCCTCGGCGGCCTGGACCGCGATCATCGCACCGCCCGACGGCATCTGCTGCATCAGCCGGCCCCGCTCGGCCACCAGCAGCGCGGCGTCCGGCAGGGACAGCACCCCCACGGCGTGCGCCGCGGCCAGTTCGCCGACCGAGTGGCCGGCGACGAAGTCCGGGCGCACACCCCACTGTTCGAGCAGCCGGAACAGCGCCACCTCGAAGGCGAACAGCGCGGGCTGCGCGTACGCGGTCTCGTCCAGCAGGCCGTCCGCGTCCGCGCCGCCGGCGACGACCTCCTTCAGCGGACGGTCCAGATGGGCGTCGAGCGCCTCCGACACGGTGTCCAGCGCATCGGCGAACGCCGGGAACGCGGCGTACAGTTCCTGGCCCATCTCCCGGCGCTGGCTGCCCTGGCCGGTGAACAGGAAGGCGAGACCCGCACCGCCGGCCGTTCCCCGCACCAGGCCGGGCGCGGTGCCGCCGTCCGCGAGCGTCCGCAGTGACCGGCGCACCTCGTCCCGGTACCGGGCCACCACGACCGCACGGTGGTCGAGCACCGCGCGCCGGCTCAGCGACCAGGCGGTGTCGACGGGCCGCTCGTCCGGCCGCGCGCCGAGATGCGCCACCAGCCGGGCCGCCTGCTCGCGCAGCGCCTCCTCGCTCCGGGCGGACAGCAGCCAGGGCAGCACCACGTCCTGGTCGGAGGCGGAGGGGCTGACCGCGGGCTCCGGGGCGGGCTCCTCCTGCGGTGCCTGCTCCAGCACCACATGGGCGTTGGTGCCGCTGACGCCGAAGGACGACACGCCTGCGCGGCGCGGACGGTCGGAGCCGGGCCAGGGCTGTTCCTCCGTCAGCAGCCGCACCGCGCCGGCCGACCAGTCCACGTGCGGGGTGGGCTCGTCCACGTGCAGCGTGCGCGGCAGCACGCCGTGCCGCAGCGCCATCACCATCTTGATCACCCCGGCGACACCGGCCGCCGCCTGGGTGTGGCCGATGTTCGACTTCACCGAGCCCAGCCACAGCGGACGGTCCGCCGGACGCCCCTGACCGTAGGTCGCGAGCAGCGCCTGCGCCTCGATCGGGTCGCCGAGCCGGGTGCCGGTGCCGTGCGCCTCGACGGCGTCGACGTCCGCCGGCGACAGCCTGGCCCGGTCCAGCGCCGCCCGGATGACCCGCTGCTGGGAGGGGCCGTTAGGCACGGTCAGGCCACTGCTCGCGCCGTCCTGGTTGACGGCGGAGCCGCGGATCACGGCGAGCACCGGATGGCCGTTGCGCCGTGCGTCCGACAGCCGCTCCAGCACCAGCACGCCGGCGCCCTCGCCCCAGCCGGTGCCGTCGGCCGCCGCGGCGAACGACTTGCACCGGCCGTCCGCGGCCAGCCCGCCCTGCCGGCTGAACTCGACGAACACGCCGGGGGTGGACATCACCGTCACCCCGCCGGCCAGCGCCAGCGAACATTCCCCGTTGCGCAGCGCGTTGCCTGCCAGATGCAGCGCCACCAGCGAGGAGGAGCACGCGGTGTCCACCGTCACCGCCGGGCCCTCCAGCCCGAAGGTGTACGCCAGCCGGCCGGAGGCGACGCTGCCCGCGCTGCCGTTGCCGAGATATCCCTCCAGCGCCTCCGGGGCCTCGGTGACCCGGCTGCCGTAGTCGCTGTACATCACCCCGAGGAAGACCCCGGTCCGGCTGCCGCGCAGCGAGTCCGGGGCGATCCGGGCCCGCTCCATGACCTCCCAGGCCAGCTCCAGCACCAGCCGCTGCTGGGGGTCCATCGCCAGCGCCTCGCGCGGGCTGATCCCGAAGAACTCCGGGTCGAAGTCCGCGGCGTCGTACAGGAAGCCGCCCACCCCGGCGTGCGACCTGCCCGGCCCGTCGGCGTCGCCGAGCAGCCGGTCCAGGTCCCAGCCCCGGTCGGCGGGCAGCCCGGAGAGCGTGTCACGGCCGTCGGCGACCAGCCGCCACAGCTCCTCGGGGCCGGTGGCGCCCCCCGGGAACCGGCAGGCCATGGAGACCACCGCGATCGGTTCCCGGGCCCTGGCCTCCACCTCGTCCAGGCGCTGCCGCGTCTGCTGCCCCTCCGCGATCGCCCGCTTGAGATATTCGCGGAGCTTGTTCTCGTCCGCCATGCGTTCCACTACCTTCCCGACAGCCGGCACGACGGCTGGTCACGCTGATCACGCTCGTCAATTGGCATTGCTGAACCGGTTGTCGACCAAGTCGAAGAGCTCCTCGTCGGTGGCGCTGTCGAGCCCCGGCCCCGCGTCGGCCGCGGCGCCGCCGGTCAGCTCGGCCAGCAGCTCCGACAGCCGCGCCACCGCTCGCTCGCGCATCTCGCCGCCCTCTTCCGCGGCGCGCAGCCCGGCCGCCAGCCGGTCGAGGCCGGCCAGGACGTCGCCCCCGTCCACCGCCGCGGCCGGGGCCAGCAGCGTGCCCAGCTGCCGGGCGACGGCGCGGGGCGTGGGGTGGTCGAAGACAAGGGTGGTCGGCAGGCGCCGGCCGAGGGCGGCGGCGAGCCGGTTGCGCAGCTCGACCGCGGTCAGAGAGTCGAAGCCCATCTCCACGAAGCCGCGGGTCTCCGGCACCTCGTCGGGGGAGCGGTGGCCCAGCACCGCCGCCACCGTGGTCCGCACCAGCTCCAGCAGCGCCCGCGCCCGTTCCTCGGCCGGCAGCTCCGCAAGGCCCGCGAGCGCCGGCTGCTCCGCCGGGCGCGCACCGCCGGGTCCTGCGGCCGCCGCCCGGCGCACCGCGGGACCGGCCAGGGCGCGCAGCACCGCCGGCACCGTGTCGGAGGCGGCGGCCCGGGCCCGCAGCGCCGCGGTGTCGATCCGCAGCGGTGCCAGCACCGGGTCACCGGCCGCCAGTGCCCGGTCGAACAGCGCCAGCCCCTCCTCGGAGGTCAGCGGGCGCATCCCGGACCGTGCGATCCGGGCCAGGTCCAGCTCGCCGAGATGCCCGGTCATCCCGCTCTGCTGCGCCCAGAATCCCCAGGCCAGCGAGGTGGCGGGCAGTCCGCTCGCGCGGCGGCGCTGCGCCAGCGCGTCCAGCGCGGCGTTGGCCGCGGCGTACGCCCCCTGCGCGGCCGTGCCGAGGGTTCCGGAGGCCGACGAGAACAGCACGAACGCCGACAGGTCCAGCCCGCGGGTCAGCGCGTCCAGATGCCCGGCCGCGTCGGTCTTGGGCCCGAGGACGCGGTCCAGCCGGTCCGGGGTCACATCGGTCACCACCGCGTCGTCCAGCACGCCGGCCGCGTGGATCACGGCGGTCAGCGGATGCGCGGCCGGGATCCGGTCGAGCACCGCGGCCAGCGCGTCCCGGTCGGTCACGTCGCAGGCGACGGCCTCGGCCGTGGCCCCGAGCGCGGCCAGCTCCGCCACCAGCTCCGCGGCGCCCGGCGCGGCCGGGCCCCGACGGCTCACCAGCAGCAGCTGCTCTGCCGCGTACCGGGTGACCAGATGACGGGCCAGCAGCCCGCCGAGCAGCCCGGTGCCGCCGGTGATCAGGACGGTTCCGCCGGTGAAGGAGGGCCGCGCGGCGGAGTGCCGCTCCGGCCCGCCGGCCCGCGCGAGCCGCGGCACCCGGACCTCGCCCGCGCGCACGGCGAGCTGCGGCTCGCCGGTGGCCAGCGCGGCGGCCGGCTGCCCGGCCACCGCTCCGGCGCCGTCGAGGTCCACCAGCACGAACCGGCCGGGGTGTTCGGTCTGCGCGGTCCGTACGAGCCCCCAGACCGCCGCCTGCGCGGGGTCCGGGACGTCCGTGGCGTCCGCCGCGACCGCGCCCCGGGTCAGCACCACCAGCCGCGCCGCCAGGAGCCGTTCGTCGGCGAGGAACTCCCGCACCAGCCCCAGTGCCCGCGCCGCCACGCCGTGCACGTCCCCCGCGTCGGCGGGGCCCGGCACGCAGGACACCAGCACCGTGCCCGGTGCGGTCCCGTCCGCGCCGACGCCGGCGCCCAGGGCCGCCAGATCGGCGCGGTGCCGTACGCCGGGAAGCGCGGCCGCGACCTCGTCGAGGCCGGGACCCACCAGGGCCCAGTCCTCCGGCGCGGTGTCGCCCGTGTCCCCGGCGGTTGGTGCGGCCGGCCAGCCCAGGCGGAACAGCCCGTCGTGACCGGACGCGGAGGCGGCGGCCAGCCGTTCGGGGTCGACCGGGCGCAGGGCGAGGGAGCCCACCGTGGCCACCGGCAGCCCGGCCGCGTCGAAGAGGGCGACCGTCACGGCGTCCTTGCCCGCCGGGGACAGCACCGCCCGCACCGCTCCCGCCCCGACGGCGTGCAGCGAGACATCGCTCCAGGCGAACGGCAGCAGCGCCGGCCCCGGCTCCGCCCCGTTCCCGACGGTGAAGGCGACGGCGTGCAGGGCCGCGTCCAGCAGCGCCGGGTGCAGGCCGAAGGCCTCGGCGTCGGCCAGGTTCTCCGCGTCCGGCCGTACCTCGGCGAGCACGGAGTCGCCCAGCCGCCAGGCGGCGGCCAGCCCCTGGAAGGCCGGCCCGTACGCGTACCCGCGGTCGGCCAGCCGGAGGTAGTGGTCGCGCACGTCGACCGGGACGGCGCCCGGCGGCGGCCAGGCCGCGGACCCGGCGGCGGGCGCGGGCCCGTCCTCGGTGAGGACCCCGGACGCGTGCCGGGTCCAGGGCTCGTCGTCCCCGGTCCTGGAGTGCACGCCCACGGTCCAGCCCGCCCCGTCCGCACGGCGGTCGGCCACCAGCTGAAGCGTCACCTCGCCGTCCTCGCTCAGCGTCAGCGGAGCCTCGACGGTCAGCTCCTGCACCCGCCCCGCATCGAGCAGCCGGCCCGCGTACAGCGCCAGTTCGAGGAAGGCGGTACCGGGCAGCAGCACCGAGCCGTGCACCGCGTGGTCGGCGAGCCACGGATGGGTGCGGACCGAGAGGCGCCCGCTGAGCACCAGCCCCTGACCGGTGGCCGCGGCGACGACCGCCCCGACCAGCGGATGGCCGCCCGGGGCGAGCCCCGCCGCCGTGACGTCCGCGCCCGCGTCCCGGTCGTCCAGCCAGTAGTGCTGCCGCTGGAAGGCGTACGTCGGCAGGTCCACCGGGTGCCGGGCCCCGCCGTCCTCCGGGAACAGCCGTGCCCAGTCGACCGGAACGCCGTGCACGAACAGCCCGCCCGCCGCGCGCAGGAAACCGGCCCGCCCGCCGTCGTCCCGGCGCAGCGTCCCGGCGACCAGCACGCCGGGCACCTCAGCCTCCTCCATTGTCTCCTGGAGCGGGACGGTCAGTACCGGGTGCGGGCTGACCTCCAGGAACACCCCGTAGCCGTCGGCCGCCAGGGCCTGGGTCACCTGCGCCAGCCGCACCGGCCGGCGCAGATTGCGGTACCAGTACCCGGCGTCCAGCTCACCGGCGTCCAGGAAGGTCCCGGTCACCGTCGAACAGAACGCCACCCGCGGGGTGTTGTGCTCGATCCCGGCCAGCGCCGCCAGCAGGTCCTCGCGCACCTCCTCGACCTGCGGGGAGTGCGAGGCGTAGTCCACCGGGATCCGGCGGGCCCGCACCCCGTTCTCGGCGCATCCGGCCAGCAGCTCCTCCAGGGCGTCCCCGTCGCCGGAGACCACCACCGAGGAAGGGCTGTTGACCGCGGCCACCGACAGCCGGCCGGCCCACGGCGCGATGCGCGCCGCGGCCTCCTCCTCGCCGAGCGCGACCGTCACCATGCCGCCGCGGCCGGCCAGCGCCCGCAGCGCCTTGCTGCGCACGGCCACCACCCGTGCCGCGTCCTGTAGCGACAGCACGTCCGCCACACACGCGGCGGCGATCTCACCCTGCGAGTGGCCGACCACCGCGTCCGGCTCCACGCCCACCGACCGCCACAGCGCGGCCAGCGACACCATCACCGCGAACAGCGCCGGCTGGACGACGTCCACCCGCTCCAGCCAGTCGGCCCCGGCCTCGCCGCGCAGCACGTCCAGCAGCGACCAGTCCACATGCGGTGCCAGTGCCGCCGCGCACTTCTCGACGGTCGCCCGGAACACCGGCTCGGACTCCAGCAGACCCGCGGCCATGCCCGCGAACTGCGAGCCCTGGCCGGGGAAGACGAACACCGTCCGCTCCCGCCCGGCCGGGGCCCCGGTGTCGTCCCGGTCGTCCCGGGTACGGCCGCACACCACCGCCGGGGACTCCTCGCCCCGGTCCACCGCCACCAGCCCCTTCACCAGCTCGCCGCGGTCACCGCCGACCACCACCGCGCGGTGCGCGAAGACGGACCGGGTGGTGGCGAGGGCCCGGCCGATGTCCGCGGCGGACACCTCCGGACGGGCCTCGGCGTACGCGGCGAGCCGGGCCGCCTGCGCGCGCAGCGCCTGCGCGCTCCGGGCGGACAGCAGCCAGGGCAGCACCACGTCCTGGTCGGAGGCGGAGGGGCTGACCGCGGGCTCCGGGGCGGGCTCCTCCTGCGGTGCCTGCTCCACGATGACATGGGCGTTGGTGCCGCTGACGCCGAAGGACGAGACACCCGCGCGGCGCGGACGGTCCGACGCCGGCCACTCCCGGTCCTGTGTCAGCAGCCGCACCGCGCCGGCCGACCAGTCCACGTGCGGGGTGGGCTCGTCCACGTGCAGCGTGCGCGGCAGCACGCCGTGCCGCAGCGCCATCACCATCTTGATCACCCCGGCCACGCCCGAGGCCGCCTGGGTGTGGCCGATGTTCGACTTCACGGAGCCCAGCCACAGCGGACGGTCCGCCGGACGCCCCTGACCGTAGGTCGCGAGCAGCGCCTGCGCCTCGATCGGATCGCCCAGCGTGGTCCCCGTCCCGTGCGCCTCGACCGCGTCCACGTCGGCGGGCGTCAGCCGGGCGCCGGCCAGGGCCTCCTCGATCAGGCGGCGCTGGGAGGGGCCGTTGGGGGCCGTCAGCCCGTTGCCGGCGCCCCCGTGGTTGACGGCGGAGCCGCGGATCACGGCGAGCACCGGATGGCCGTTGCGCCGTGCGTCCGACAGCCGCTCCAGCACCAGCACGCCGGCGCCCTCGCCCCAGCCGGTGCCGTCGGCCGCCGCGGCGAACGACTTGCATCGGCCGTCCGCGGCCAGCCCGCCCTGCCGGCTGAACTCCACGAAGGCGTTCGGGGTGGACATCACCGTCACCCCGCCGGCCAGCGCCAGCGAGCACTCCCCGGAGCGCAGCGCGTGACACGCCTGGTGCAGCGCCACCAGCGAGGAGGAGCACGCGGTGTCGATGGTCACCGCCGGGCCGGTCAGCCCGAGCACATAGGAGGTGCGTCCGGCCGCCACGGCCGCGGTGCTGCCGGTCAGCCGGTAGCCGGCCACCTCGTCGGCCTCGTCCGCCCGGGTAGGGAACGCGTACCCCTGGTGCGTCAGCCCGACGAAGACCCCGGCCCGGCTGCCGCGCAGGCTCTCCGGGACGATTCCGGCGCGCTCCAGCGCCTCCCACACGATCTCCAGCCAGAGCCGCTGCTGGGGGTCGGTCGCCAGTGCCTCACGCGGGTTGATGCCGAAGAACTCGGCGTCGAAGCCCGCCGGGTCGCGCAGGAAGGCCCCCTCCCGGGCGTAGCTCTTGCCCGGCCGGCCCGGCTCCGGGTCGTACAGACCCGCCAGGTCCCAGTTGCGGTCCTCCGGCAGTCCGGTGACCGCGTCGGTGCCGTCGGCGACCAGCCGCCACAGGTCCTCCGGGGACTCGACGTCCCCGGGGAAGCGGCACCCCATGGCGACGATGGCCACGGGCTCGTACCGCTGCTCCTCGGTGTCCTCGAGCCGGGCCCGGGTCTGGCGCAGCTCGGTGGTGACGAGCTTCAGATACTGCCGGAGTTTGTCCTCTGAGGTCGTCACGAGATTCCCAGCTCCTTGTCGACGATGTCGAAGATCTCCTCGTCACTGGCGAGGTCCAGGGCGTCGTCGGCCGGCCCCGTCGCGGCGCCCGCGCCGGACCGGTCCCACTTCCACAGCAGCGAGCGCAGCCGGGCGACGACCCGGCCGTGCGCCTCGGTGTCGGGCTCCAGCGCCTCCACGGCCGCCGCCCACGAGTCCACCTCGGCGAGCACCGCCTCCGCCCCGGCGGCGTCGGGCCGCAGTTGCTCGCGCAGATGCCGGGCCAGCGCGGCCGGGGTGGCATGGTCGAAGACCACCGTGGTGGGCAGGGCGAGACCGGTGGCCTCAGCGAGCCGGTTGCGCAGGGTCAGCGACGCCATCGAGTCGAAGCCGAGGTCCTTGAACGCCTGCGTGGCGCGGACCTGTTCGGCCGAGCGGTGCCCGAGGGCGGCGGCCGCCCGGTCGCGCACCAGCTCCAGCAGCAGCCGGTCCTGCTCGTCCTCGGCCAGCCCCGCGAGCCGCTCCCGCAGGGCGGCGTCCGCCCCGTCGGGCGCCGTCCCGCCCTGCACGGCGCGCCGCGCGTCGGGCAGGGCGGCCAGCAGCGCCCGGGACCGGGTCAGGCTGTACGCAGGCGCGAACCGCTCCCAGTCGATGCCGGCGAAGGCCGTGAGGGTCTCGTCGCGGTCGAGGGCCGCCTGGAGTCCCGCCAACGCCGTCTCCGGTGCCATCAGCGGCACGCCGCGCTCGCGCAGCAGCTCGCCCGCGCCCTCGGCGGCCGCCATGCCACCGCCGTCCCACGCACCCCACGCCACCGAGGTCGCGGCCAGCCCCCGGGCGCGGCGCTCGCTCGCCAGCGCGTCCAGGAAGGCGTTGGCCGCCGCGTAGGCCGCCTGGCCGACGTTGCCCCACAGCCCGGCGCCGGAGGAGAACAGCACGAACGCGTCGGGGGAACGGCCGGGGCCCCCGTCGAAGACGGCGTCCAGGTTCCGGGCCCCTTCGACCTTGCCGGACAGCACCTCGGCAATCCCCGTGAGCGAGCACTCGGCCAGCGGCTTCTCCCGCTGGATGTCGCCCGCCGCGTGGACGACCGTGGTCACCGGGTGCTCCGCGGGCAGCGCCGCGACGGCCCGGCGCAGCGCGTCCCGGTCGGCGAGGTCGCAGGCGGCGACGGTCACCTCGCTGCCGAGTTCCTTGAGTTCGGCCGTCAGCTCGGCCACCCCGGGGGCGTCGGGGCCGCGCCGGCTGAGCAGCAGCAGGTGGGGCACGCCCCGGGCGGCCAGCCAGCGGGCCACCTGCGCACCGAGCGCACCCGTGCCGCCGGTCACCAGCGCGGCTCCGGCCGGCCGCCAGGTACGCCGTACCGGCGTCTGCGCCAGCGGTGCGCGCACCAGCCGGCAGCCGTGGACGGCGGTGGCGCGGACGGCCAGCTGGGTCTCCTCGCCGGGGTCTGCGAGGACACCGGTCAGGCGCCGCAGCGCGGCCTCGTCGAGCAGCTCCGGCAGGTCGACCAGGCCGCCGGTGCGGTCCGGCCGTTCGAGCGCCGCCACCCTGCCCAGCCCCCACACGGCCGCCTGCGCCGGATGCCGCACCGGATCGGCGCCGACCGCCACCGCGCCCTGGGTCAAGTGCCACAGCGGGGCGTCGATCGCGGCGTCGTCCAGCGCCTGCGTCAGCACGACGGTGGCGGCCAGCCCCTGGGCCGGGGCGGAGTGTCCGGCGGCGGCCGACCCCGGTGCGGACAGGGGCCGTTCGTCCAGTGCCAGCAGGGACAGCACCCCGGCCGGCGGACCCTCGGCCGCGATCCCGCGCAGCCGGGCGGCCAGTGCCGAGCGGTCGGTCGCGTCCCTGGCGGTGAGGGCCAGGTGGCGTACCTCGTCCGCACCGGCTCCTTCGCAGGCCGCCCGCACCGCCGCCGCCAGGGCGTCGGCGTGGTCCGCGCCCTCGGGGGACACGAGCAGCCACCGGCCGGACAGCCGGCCCGGGCCCGCGACCGCGTCCAGGGCCGCCCAGTCGAGGCGGTAGCGGTGGTCGTCCACCAGCGCGGGCAGCGGGTCCGCCGCCTCCGCCGCCAGCCAGTACCGCTCGCGCTGGAACGCGTACGTCGGCAGCTCGACCGGCCGGGCGCCGGTACCGGCGAACACCGCCGGCCAGTCCACCGCGACACCGCGCGCGTACAGCGCGCCCAGCGCCGCCGGCAGCGTCTGCTGCTCCGGCGTGTCGCGGTGGGCCGCCGCGGCGAACACGGCGCCCTCGCCGGTGACGCACTCCTGGGCCATGGCCGCGAGCACCGCGTCCGGGCCGAGCTCCAGGAACGTACCGGCCCCCTCGGCCTCCAGCGTGCGCACGGCGTCGAGGAACCGCACCGTCTCCCGGGCGTGCCGGGCCCAGTACGCGGGGCTGCACACCTCCTCCGCCGACACCAGGGTCCCGGTCAGCGCGGACACCAGCGGGATCTCCGGGGCGCGCAGGGTCACCCCCCGGACCACCTCCTCGAACTCCGCCACCATGGCGTCCATGCGGTGCGAGTGGAAGGCGTGGCTGACCCGCAGCCGCTTGGTGCTGCGGCCCAGCCCGGCGAAGTGCGCGGCCACCTCGGTCACCGCGTCCTCGTCACCCGCGACCACCACGGACGACGGGCCGTTGACCGCGGCGAGCCCGGCGCGGCCGTCTCGTTCGGCCAGCAACGGGGCCACCTCCTGCGCGCTCGCCTGCACCGCGGTCATCGCCCCGCCGCGCGGCAGCGCCTGCATCAGGCGGCCCCGGGCCGCGGCCAGGAGGGCCGCGTCCGCCAGGGACAGCACCCCGGCGACATGCGCCGCGGCCAGCTCGCCGACGGAGTGGCCGGACAGCAGGTCCGCGCGTACACCCCAGGACTCCACCAGCCGGTACAGCGCCACCTCGACCGCGAACAGCGCCGACTGGGTCCAGCCGGTCTCGTCCAGCAGGCCCTCGGTGCCCGGCGCGCCCATGACCACTTCGCGCAGCGGCCGGTCCAGGTGCCGGTCCAGCTCCGCGCACACCGCGTCGAAGGCCTGCGCGAACACCGGGTACTGGGCGTACCACGCGCGGCCCATGCCCACGCGCTGCGCGCCCTGACCGGTGAACAGCACCGCCAGCCGGCCCCCCGACACCGTGCCGCGCGCCCCGACGGCGGGCGGTTCGCCGTTCGCGAGCCGGCGCAGGCCCTGGTCCAGCTCCGCCCGGTCCGCGGCCACGACGACCGCCCGGTGGTCGAACGCCGTGCGTGTCGTGGCCAGCGCGTACGCCACATCGGCGAGGTGCGCGTCGCGGTGGTCCGCGAGATGCCGGCGCAGCCGCTCGGCCTGCGCCCGCAGCGCCTCCTCGCTGTGGCCCGAGACGACCCACGGCAGCGCGCGGTCCGGGGCCGGTGAGGGCCGTACGGGGTCCGCGTCCTGCTCGGCGGCGGGCGCCGCCTCCACCACCACATGGGCGTTGGTGCCGCTGATGCCGAAGGACGACACCCCGGCGCGCCGCGGCCGGCCCGGGTCCGGCCACGGCCGGTTCTCCGTCAGCAGCTCCACCGCGCCCGCCGACCAGTCCACCCGGGACGAGGGCCGGTCGACGTGCAGGGTCCGGGGGAGCACCTCGTGGCGCAGCGCCAGCACCATCTTGATGACCCCGGCGATCCCGGCGGCCGCCTGGGTGTGTCCGATGTTGGACTTCACCGAGCCCAGCCACAGCGGGCGTTCCCGCTCCGCGCCGAAGGTCGCCAGGATGGCCTGGGCCTCCATCGGATCGCCGAGCGGGGTGCCGGTGCCGTGGCCCTCGATCACATCGATGTCCGCGGTGGTGAGGCCCGCGTCGTCCAGCGCCTGCCGGATCACCCGCTGCTGCGACGGCCCGTTCGGCGCGGTCAGCCCGCTGCTCGCGCCGTCCTGGTTGACCGCGCTGCCGCGCACCACCGCGAGGATCCGCCGGCCGTTGCGCCGCGCGTCGGAGAGCCGCTCCAGCAGCAGCACCCCGGCGCCCTCGCTCCAGCCGGCGCCGTCCGCCGCGTCGGCGAAGGACTTGCACCGGCCGTCCGGGGCCAGCCCGCGCTGCCGGCTGAACTCCACGAACGTCGACGGGGTCGACATCACCGTCACCCCGCCGGCGAAGGCCAGCGAGCACTCGCCCCGGCGCAGCGCCTGCACGGCGAGGTGCAGCGCCACCAGCGAGGAGGAGCACGCGGTGTCCACCGTGACGGCGGGGCCCTCCAGGCCCAGGGTGTACGAGATCCGTCCGGAGGCGACGCTGCCCGCGCTGCCGGTGCCGAGGTAGCCCTCCACCTCCTCGGTCGGCAGACCGGGCCGGGCGCCGTACTCGTGGTACATCACCCCCGCGAAGACCCCGGTACGGCTGCCGCGCAGCGTCCGCGGATCGAGTCCGGCCCGCTCCGCCGCCTCCCAGGACGTCTCCAGCAGCAGCCGCTGCTGCGGGTCCATGGCGAGCGCCTCCCGCGGGGAGATCCCGAAGAACCCGGCGTCGAACTCCGCCGCGTCGTGCAGGAATCCGCCCTCACGGGTGTACGACGTCCCGGGCCGGTCGGGGTCGTCGGAGAACAGCGACGCCAGGTCCCAGCCGCGGTCCGCGGGAAACCCGGAGACCGCGTCGCGGCCGTCCACGACCAGCTCCCACAGCTCCTCGGGGGAGGTCACCCCGGCCGGGTACCGGCAGCCCATCCCGACGATCGCTATCGGCTCGGTCGCGGCCGCGGCCGCCTTCCTGAGCCGTTCGTTCTCCTTCAGCGAAGCCCGTAGTGCTTCGACCACCTTGTCAGAGGTTGTGGCCATGGCCCCTCCCGCAGTTCGCATCCGTGATCACGCCGTGTCCCCGCCGAAGGCCGTGCGCACGAGATCGGCGACGTCCATGTCGTCGATCCCGGCCGCCTCCTCGCCCGGTGCCGCCGGGTCC
The DNA here is from genome assembly GCF_016741855.1 of Streptomyces musisoli. Taxonomy (GTDB): domain Bacteria; phylum Actinomycetota; class Actinomycetes; order Streptomycetales; family Streptomycetaceae; genus Streptomyces; species Streptomyces musisoli. The sequence continues at coordinate 158,956 of NZ_JAERRH010000002.1, forward strand.
GCGGCCTCCACTCCTTCGGCGAGCCGGAGCAGGTCCGCCAGCAGACCGGCCTGCCGGAAGCGGGCCAGCGGGATCGAGGCCAGTGCCTCGCGGAACCTCTTCTCCTCCAGCTCCTCCGCGGTGAGTTCCCGGCTCTCCGGGAAGAGCTGGTCGCGCAGGTAGCGGGCGGTGTTGACCGGGGTGGCCTGGTCGAAGACGAGCGTCGCCGGCAGCCGCAGCCCGGTCGCGGCGCTCAGCCGGGTACGCAGCTCGACCGCGGTCAGCGAGTCGAAGCCCAGCTCCAGGAAGCCCCGGGTCTCCGGCACGGCCTCGGCCGAGGCCAGCCCCAGCACCGTCGCCGCCTGCTCCCGGACCAGCCGCAGCACCGCCGACTCCCGCTCCTGAGCGGGGAGTTCGGCCACCTGCGCGGCAAACGGCCGGCCCGCTCCGTCCGCGGCGCCCGGGCCGCCGGCCCGCCGCCCGGCGCGGAGCACCGTGCGCAGCACCGCCGGCACCGCGTCCGCGTCGGCCGCCGGCGCCGGCTTCAGCGGCACCAGTACGGCGTCCTGGGCGCGCAGCGCCGCGTCGAACAGCGCGAGGCCCTCGTCGGTGGGCAGCAGGCCGACCCCGGACCGCGCCATGCGCCGCAGGTCCGCCTCGGACAGTGCGCCGGTCAGACCGCTGCGCTCCTCCCACATGCCCCAGGCGAGCGAGGTGCCCGGGAGACCGGCGGCCCGCCGGGTGCGCGCGAGCCCGTCCAGGAAGGCGTTGGCCGCCGTGTACCCGCTCTGCCCCGCGGTGCCCAGCACTCCGGCGGCCGAGGAGAACAGCACGAAGGCCGACAGGTCGGCGTCGCGGGTGAGTTCGTGCAGATGCAGCGCGCCGTCCACCTTGGGCCGCAGCACCCCGGAGACCCACTCGGGGGTCAGCGCGGTGAGCACCCCGTCGTCCAGCACCCCGGCGGCGTGCACCACCGCGGTCAGCGGATGGGCGGCCGGGACCCCGGCCAGCACCGCGGCCAGCGCGTCCCGGTCGGCCACGTCGCAGGCGGCCACCGTGACCCGGGCGCCCTGCTCGGTCAGCTCCGCCGCCAGCTCGGCCGCGCCTGGTGCGTCCGGGCCGCCGCGGCTGGTGAGCAGCAGCTGGGTGACCCCGTGCCGGGCCACCAGGTGACGGGCGACCAGCGCGCCGAGCCCGCTGGTGCCGCCGGTGATCAGGACCGTACCCTCCGGCGCGAACGGTGCCGGGCCGTCCGCCGCCTCGGCGGCGGGGGAGACCCGGGCGAGCCGCGGCGCCTGCGCCACGCCCCGCCGGACCACCAGCTGGGGCTCGTCGCCGCCCAGCGCCTGCGGCAGCGCGCGCAGGGACGCGGCGTCCTCGTCCGTGTCCAGCAGTACGAACCGGCCGGGGTGTTCCGACTGCGCCGCGCGCAGCAGACCCCACAGCGGGGCGTGCCGCAGGTCGTGCGCGGGCTCGTCGTCCAGGGACATCGCGTGCCGGGTGGCGAACACCAGCCGCGAGCCGGCGAACCGCTCGTCGGCGAGCCACTCCTGGGTCAGCGCCAGCGCCCGGTGGACCGTCCCGTGCACCTCCGCCGCCGGACCCGCGTCCTCCCGCGGGTCGCACAGGCAGGGCACCAGGACCACCTCGGGCGCCGGGGTTCCGGCGGCGACCGCCGTGGCCAGCGCCGCCAGGTCCGCGTACCCGTCGAGCCGCTCCCCGGCCCGCTCCAGCACGGCCCCCAACTGGAGGTCGTCGGGGCCCAGCACGGCCCATCCGCCGATGGGCGCGCGCCCCGGCGCGAGCCGCTCGCCGGTGAGCCGGAACAGCGAACGCAGGCCCGCCCGGCGGGAGTTCGCCAGGGCCCCGGACGGCACCGGACGCGCCCGCAGCGAGCCGACTGAGAGCACCGGGGCGCCCGCCGTGTCGAACGCCGTCAGGGACACGGTGTCCTCGCCCGCCGGTGCCAGCCGTACCCGCAGCGCCGCCGCGCCCGTGGCGTGCAGGGTCACGCCCTGCCAGGCGTACGGCAGCCGCGGCTCGCCGGTGCCGGCCACCAGCCCGCCCAGGACGATCCCGTGCAGCGCCGCGTCGAACAGCGCCGGATGCACGCCGTACCGGCCCGCCTCCGCCTCGTCCGGCAGGCGGACCTCGGCGAAGACCTCGTCGCCGCGCCGCCAGAGCGCGCGCAGCCCCTGGAAGGCCGGGCCGTACTCGAGTCCGGCCGCCGCCAGCACCGCGTACCCGTCCTCCAGGGCCACCGGTTCGGCGTCCGTGGGCGGCCACGCGGGCAACCGGTCCGGCACGGCCGGACCGCCGCCGGCGAGCACTCCGACGGCGTGCTTCTGCCACGGGGTGTCCGCGGGCGCGTCCTCGGGCCGCGAGTGCACCTCCACGGAGCAGCGTCCGGTCCCGTCCGCCTCCCCGGTCAGCACCCGCAGCTGTACGGCTCCCTCCTCGTCCACCACCAGCGGTTCGAGCAGGGTGAGTTCCTCGACCGTGGCACAGCCGGTCTCCGCACCGGCGCGCAGTGCCAGTTCCACCAGCCCGGTGCCGGGGAAGAGCACCGTGTCCCGCACCGCGTGGTCGGCCAGCCAGGGCTGGGCCGTGAGGGACAGCCGGCCGGTCAGCACCGTGCCGGCCGGGCCGGGCAGCGCCACCAGGGCGCCGAGCAGCGGGTGACGCGTCCGGCCCAGACCGGCCGAGGTGACGTCGGCCGCGGCGACGGTGCGCTCCAGCCAGTACCGCTCGCCCTCGAACGGATAGGTCGGCAGCGCGGCCGCGCCCGCACGGCCGCCGGGGAAGGCCGCGGCCCAGTCCACCGGCACGCCCCGGGTGTGCAGTTCGGCGGCGGAGGCCAGGAAACGTCCGAGGCCGCCGTCCTCCCGGCGCAGCGAGCCCACCGTGACCCCGTGGGCGACGTGCGCGGCGTCCATGGTCTGCTGGATCGCCATGGTCAGCACGGGGTGCGGGCTGGTCTCCACGAACACGTCGTGGCCCTGCTCCAGCAGCAGCCGGGTCACCCGCTCCAGATGCACGGTCTGCCGCAGGTTGCGGTACCAGTACTCGGCGTCCAGCGCGGTGGTGTCCAGTTCGGTGCCGGTCACGGTCGAGTAGAAGGGGATCTCCGCGGGCCGCGGCGAGATCGGCGCCAGTTCCCGCAGCAGCTCCTCGCGGACCTGGTCGACCTGCGGGGAGTGGGAGGCGTAGTCCACCGGCAGCACCCGGGTGCGTACCCCGTCGGCGGTGCAGCGCGCCACCAGCTCCTCCAGCGCGTCCAGGTCACCGGAGACGACCGTGGACGACGCGCCGTTGACCGAAGCCACCGACACCTTGCCGGCCCACTGCTCCACCAGCCGGGACACCGCCTCCTCGCCCAGCGCGACGGACACCATGCCGCCCTTGCCGGACATCGCGGTCAGCGCCTTGCTGCGCAGCGCCACCGCCCGGGCCGCGTCGTCCAGGGTCAGCGCGCCGGCCACGCACGCGGCGGCGATCTCGCCCTGGCTGTGGCCCATCACCGCCTGCGGCCGCACCCCGAAGTGCTGCCACAGCCGGGCCAGGGACACCATGACCGAGAACAGCGCGGGCTGGACGACGTCCACCCGGTCCGGCGACGGCGCGCCCTCGGCACCCCGCAGCACCTCGGTCAGCGACCAGTCCACATACGGCGCCAGCGCGGCCTCGCACTCCCGGATCCGCTCCGCGAACACCGCGGATTCGTCGAGGAGCCGGGCGGCCATCCCCGGCCACTGCGAGCCCTGCCCGGAGAACACCAGCACCGTCCGGCCGCGCTCGCGGGCCGTGTCCCGGACCACCCCGTCCGCGTCCCGGCCCTCGGCGAGGGCGGCCAGGCCGGCGCGCAGCTCCGCCGGTCCGGCGCCGACCACGACGGCCCGCTCGTCGAGCGTGGCACGGGTGGTGGCCAGCGCGTGCCCGATCCCCGCGAGGTCCGTCGCAGCGGTGTCCGTCAGGCGCGACAGCAGACGCCGGGCCTGGGCGCGCAGCGCCGTCCCGGTCTTGCCGGACAGCACCCACGGTACGGCGGCGAGCGCGGCCGGGGCGGCCTGCTCCGGACCGCCGGCCGCGGGCTCCTCGGCCGCCTCCGGCGCCTGCTCGATGATCACATGGGCGTTGGTGCCGCTGATCCCGAAGGAGGAGACCGCGGCCCGCCGCGGCCGCCCGGTCTCGGGCCACGGGGTGGCCTCGGTCAGCAGCGACAGCCCGCTCGCCGCCCAGTCCACCTCCGGGGTCGGCCGGTCGACGTGCAGCGTGCGGGGCAGCACCCCGTGCCGCAGCGCCGCGACCATCTTGATCACACCGGCCACGCCCGCGGCGGCCTGGGTGTGCCCGATGTTGGACTTCACCGAGCCCAGCCACAGTGGACGCTCCGGCTCGCGCTCACGGCCGTACGTCGCCGCCAGGGCCTGCGCCTCGATCGGGTCGCCCAGCCGGGTGCCCGTGCCATGGGCCTCCACCGCGTCCACGTCACCGGCCGCCAGACCGGCGTAGGCCAGGGCCTGCCGGATGACCCGCTGCTGGGAGGGGCCGTTCGGAGCGGTCAGGCCGTTGCTGGCGCCGTCGGAGTTGATCGCCGAGCCGCGGACCACCGCCAGCACCGGGTGGCCGTGGCGCCGCGCGTCGGACAGCCGCTCCAGCAGCAGCGCGCCGACGCCCTCGCCCCAGCCGGTGCCGTCGGCGGCCGCCGCGAAGGCCTTGCAGCGGCCGTCCGGGGCCAGCCCGCGCTGCCGGCTGAACTCCAGGAAGATGTCCGGGGCGGCCATGACGGCGGCGCCGCCGGCCACCGCGAGCGAGCACTCGCCGCGTTGCAGCGCCTGCACGGCCAGGTGCAGCGCCACCAGGGAGGACGAGCAGGCGGTGTCGACGGTCACCGCCGGTCCCTCGACGCCGAAGGCGTAGGCGATCCGGCCGGACATGACGCTGGAGGTGCTGCCGGTCAGCAGATAGCCGCCCAGGTCCTCGGGCGCCTGGCGCGGGTCGGACGGATACCCCTGGGCCGCCGCCCCGATGAACACGCCGACCTGATGGCCCTTCAGCGACAGCGGGTCGACACCGGCCCGCTCCAGTACCTCCCACGAGGTTTCCAGCAGCAGCCGCTGCTGCGGGTCCATGGCGAGCGCCTCGCGCGGCCCGATGCCGAACAGCTGCGCGTCGAACCGCGCCGCGTCGTCCAGGAAGCCGCCCACCCGCACATAGGTCGTGCCGGGCCGGGTGCCGTCCGGGTCGTAGATGCCGTCCACGTCCCAGCCGCGGTCGGCCGGGAAGGGCAGGACGACGTCGGTCTCGTCGGTGACGAGCCGCCACAGGTCCTCCGGGGTGGCGATGCCGCCCGGGTAGCGGCAACTCATCGAGACGATCACCACCGGGTCGTCGTCCGCGGCCGGAGCCGGTGCGGCGGCCGGGACCGGCTCCCCGCCGGGCGCGGCGCCGAGCAGTTCGGCCCGCAGATGCCGGGCCAGTACGACCGGCGTGGGATGGTCGAAGACCAGCGTGGCGGACAGCTGCGTCCCGGCGGCACCGCTGAGCCGGTTGCGCAGCTCCACCGCGGTCAGCGAGTCGAAGCCCAGCTCCTTGAAGGTGCGGTCGGCGGCGACGGTCGCGCCGTCGGTGTGGCCCAGCACCGTCGCCGCGTGCTGCCGTACCAGATCGAGCAGGAGCTGCTCGCCCTCCGCCTCGGACACGCCCGCCAGCCGGTTGCGCAGGGCCGCGGTCGCGGCCGGCCGGGCCGCCTCGCGGGCCGCCCGGCGCACCGGCGTCCGGGTGAGCCCGCGCAGCAGCAGCGGCAGCTCGTCGACCGCCCGGCGCAGCAGCTCGCCGTCCACCTTGGCCGGTACGACGGCGGGCCGCCCGGCGGCGAGGGCGGCGTCGAAGAGATCCAGGCCCTCCTCGTCGGTGAGTGGCACCAGACCGGTGCGGCCGAGCCGGCGCAGATCCACCTCGCCCAGCCCGCCGAGCATGCTGCCGGAGTCCTCCCAGGGGCCCCAGGCCAGCGACACCGCGGGCAGCCCCGCCGCCCGGCGGTGCGCGGCCAGCGCGTCCAGCAGGACGTTGGCCGCGGCGTAGTTGGCCTGCCCCGGGCCGCCGAGCACACCCGCGGTCGAGGAGAACAGCACGAACGCGGCGAGATCGGCGTCCCGGGTGAGTTCGTCCAGGAGCAGCGCCGCGTCCGCCTTGGGCCGCAGCACGGTGTCCAGCCGCTCGGGGGTGAGCGATCCGAGGACCCCGTCGTCCAGGACGCCGGCCGTGTGCACCACCGCGGTCAGCGGACGGTCCGCGGGCACCGCGGCCAGTAGCTCCCGCAGCGCGTCCCGGTCGGCGACGTCGCAGGCCGCGACCGTCACCGTGGCGCCCTGCGCGGTGAGTTCGGCCACCAGATCGTCCGCCCCGGGCGCCGCGGCGCCCCGGCGGCTGACCAGCAGCAGGTTCCGCACCCCGTGCCGGTCCACCAGCCGGCGGGCCACCCCCGCGCCGAGCGCGCCGGTGCCGCCGGTGATCAGTACCGTGCCCGCCGGGTCCAGGCCGGACGGCACGGTCAGCACGACCTTGCCGATGTGGCGGGCCTGGCTGATGAACCGGAGGGCCTCGGCCGCGTGCCGCACGTCCCAGGAGGTGACCGGCGGCAGCCGCAGCGCACCCCGGGCGAACAGCTCCAGCACCGTGCCGAGCATCTCCCGGGTGTGGTCCCCTCCCGCGTCCACCAGGTCGAACGCCCGGTAGGTGACGCCCTGGTGCGCCTCGGCGACCGCCTGGGCGTCCCGCACGTCCGTCTTGCCCATCTCCAGGAACCGGCCGCCCGGCCCCAGCAGCCCCAGCGACGCGTCCACGAACTCCCCGGCCAGCGAGTTCAGTACGACGTCCACGCCGCGCCCGCCGCTGGTCCGCCGGAACTTCTCCGCGAAGTCCAGCGACCGGGAGGAGGCGATGTGGTCGTCGTCCAGGCCCATCGAGCGGAGCGTGTCCCACTTCGGCGGGCTGGCCGTGGCGTACACCTCGGCGCCCAGGTGCCGGGCCAGCTGCACGGCGGCCATGCCGACGCCGCCGGTGCCGGCGTGCACCAGCACCGACTCGCCGGGCCGCAGGTCCGCCAGGCGGACCAGCGCGTAGTACGCGGTCAGGAAGACCGCCGGGACGGACGCCGCCTCGGCGAAGGACCAGCCGTCCGGGATCCTGGCCAGCAGCCGGTGGTCGGTCACGGCCATCGGGCCGATCCCGCCGAAGATCATGCCGAACACCCGGTCACCGGGCGCCAACGCGTCGACCCCGGGGCCCGCTTCGAGCACCACACCGGCGCCCTCCACACCGAGCGGCCCGGCCTCTCCCGGGTACATGCCGAGGGCGTTCAGCGCGTCGCGGAAGTTCAGCCCGGCCGCCCGCACGCCCACCCGGACCTGGCCGGGGCCGAGCGGCGCGGCGGCGTCGGGGTGGTCGAGCAGGGCCAGATTCTCCAGCGTGCCGCCGCCCTCGACGCCCAGCCGCCAGGCCGGCGACGCCGGCACGGCCAGCGCCCGCTCCGGGCGCAGCCGGGTCAGCCGCGGCACCCGCAACTCGCCGTCCCGAACCGCCAGTTGCGGCTCGTCGGAGGCGAGCGCCGCCGGCAGCAGGTCCAGCGCGTCCGCATGGCCGTCCAGGTCGACCAGGGTGAACCGGCCGGGGTGCTCCGACTGGGCCGTGCGCAGCAGCCCCCACACGGCGCTGTGCGCCAGGTCCGCCACGTCCTCGCCGCCCGCGGCGACGGCGCGCCGGGTCAGCACCACCAGCCGGACCCCGGCGAACCGCTCGTCGGCGACCCAGCCCTGGACCAGCTCCAGCGCCCGGTGCGCGGCCTCCCGCACGGCGTCACCGCGCCCCGCTGCCGCACCGGTGCCCGGATCCGCCGCGACCGGCTCGGTGCGGCAGGAGACCAGCACCGCCGCGGGGGCCGTACGGCCGCTGTCCAGGGCCGCGGCCAGGGCGTCCAGGTCGGGGTGGAGTGCGGTGGAGCCACCGGTGAGATACGGCACCAGGTCGCCGGTGCCGGGGCCCACGGCCACCAGGTCCGGGGCCGCACCGAGCCGCGGTGCGGCGGCGAGGGGCTCCCAGTCCACCTGGAAGAGCCGGTCCCGGGTGGCGGAGCCGGCCGCCTCGGTCCGCTCGCGTGCGGCGGGGCGCAGGACCAGCGCGTCGGCCGCCAGCACGGCCCGGCCGGACTCGTCGGCGGCCAGCACCGACACCGCGTCCTCCCCGGCCGGCGCCAGCCGCACCCGCAGCGACGGCGCGCCGACGGCGTACCGGGTCACCCCGCGCCAGGAGAAGGGCAGCCGGGCCTGGTCCCACTCGGGCAGCACCACGTTCAGGGCCACTCCGTGCAGGGCCGCGTCCAGCAGCGCGGGATGCACGCCGTACTCCTCGGGCCGGGTGCCGTCCGGCAGCCCGGTCTCCACGAACAGCTCGGTACCGCGCCGCCAGGCGGCCCGCAGCCCCTGGAACACCGGACCGTAGTCCAGCCCGGTCTCCGCCATCAGCGGGTAGAGCCCGCCGACGTCCACCGGTTCGGCGCCGCGCGGCGGCCAGACGGCCAGCTCCTCGTCGTCGGCGCCGCCGGGCACCTCTGCCCGGGCCAGCACACCGGTGGCGTGCAGGGTCCACGGCTCGTCGTCCGCCGCCTGGCCCGGCCGGGAGTGCAGGCTCAGCGAGCGCTGCCCGGACTCGCCCGTGGCGCCCACGCGCACCTGGAACGTGACCGCCTCCCGCTCGGGGAGCACCAGCGGGGTGTGGAAGGTCAGTTCCTCCACGACGTCCAGGCCGACCCGTTCCCCGGCGTGCAGGGCAAGTTCGAGGAAGCCCGTGCCGGGCAGCAGCGCTTGGCCGAACACCTGGTGCTCCGCGATCCAGCCGTGCGCGCCCGTGGACAGCCGCCCGGTGAAGAGCAGTTCGTCGTCGTCCGCCAGGGACACCACCGCGCCGAGCAGCGGATGGTCGGCCATGCCGAGACCGGCCGAACCCACCGCCGCCGACGGGGCGGTCGTCAGCCAGTAGCGGCTGCGCTGGAAGGGGTAGACGGGCAGCTCGACGGCCGGCGCTGCGGCTGCGCCGTAGAACACCCGCCAGTCCACGGCGACGCCCCGGGTGTGCAGTCGGGCGAGCGCGGTCGTCACGGCGAGTTCCTCGGCCTGCTTCGCACGCAGGGCCGGGACCAGATCGGCGTCCGCCGCCGTGAGGCTGTCGCGGCCCATCGCGCACAGCGTCCCGTCGGGGCCCAGCTCCAGGAAGGTGCGCACACCCGCGGTCTCCATGGCGCGGACCGCGTCCGCGAACCGCACCGTCCCCCGGGCGTGCCGCACCCAGTACTCGGGCGTCCGCAGCTCCTCCGCGGTGATCTCCCGGCCGGTCAGCGCCGATACGACGGGGATGTCCGGGGAGCCGAACGCGAGCCCGGCGACCACCTGGCGGAACTCCGGCAGCATCGGGTCGATGAGCGGGGAGTGGAAGGCGTGACTGACCGTCAGCCGCTTGGTCTTGCGCCCCTGCGCGGCGAAGTGCGCGGCGATCTCCAGAACGGCGTCCTGCTCGCCGGCCACCACCACGGAGGCCGGCCCGTTCACCGCGGCCAGGTCGACCCGTGCCGACCGCTCGGCCACCAGCGGCAGCACCTCCTCCTCGGCCGCCTGTACGGCGACCATGGCGCCGCCCTCCGGCAGCTCCTGCATCAGCCGGCCGCGCGCCGCCACCAGGGCCGCCGCGTCCGCCAGCGACAGCACCCCGGCCACGTGCGCGGCGCTCACCTCGCCGATGGAGTGCCCGGTCACGTACTCCGGACGGACCCCGTGGTGCGCGACGAGCCGGAACAGCGCGACCTCCAGCGCGAACAGCGCCGGCTGGGTGTACTCGGTCCGGTCCAGCAGTCCCTCGGTGCCGTCGGCGCCGAACACCACGTCGCGGAGCGGCCGCCGCAGATGCCGGTCCAGCTCCGCGCAGACCTCGTCGAACGCCTCGGCGAACACCGGTGAGGCGTCGTACAGCTCGCGGCCCATGCCCACGCGCTGACTGCCCTGGCCGGTGAAGAGGAAGCCGAGCTTGCCGCGCACCGCCTGGCCGAGCGTCACCCGCGGATCGGGGCGGTCCTCGGCCAGCGCCGCAAGGCCCCGGGCGAGTTCCTCGCCGCTCTCCGCGACCACGGCGGCCCGGTGCGCGAACGCCGTCCGGGTGGTCGCCAGCGCATGGCCGACCGCCACCGGGTCCGGCGCGTCCCCGGCCTCCAGCCGGGCCAGCAGGGCGCGCGCCTGGTCCCGTACGGCCTCCGGGCCGCGCGCCGACAGCAGCCAGGGCACCGCCCGCGGCGGGGTGCCGGCACCGGCGTCCGCGACCTGTTGCTCGGGTGCCTGCTCCAGCACCACATGGGCGTTGGTGCCGCTGATGCCGAACGACGACACCCCGGCGCGGCGCGGCCGGCCGGTCTCGGGCCACGGAGTGGCCTCGGTCAGCAGCTCCACCCGCCCCGCCGACCAGTCCACGTGTGGCGTCGGCTCGTCCACGTGCAGCGTCGCCGGCAGCACGCCGTGCTGCATCGCCAGCACCATCTTGATGACACCGGCGACCCCGGCCGCCGCCTGGGTGTGCCCGATGTTGGACTTCACCGAGCCCAGCCACAGCGGGTCGGTGCGGTCCTGGCCGTAGGTGGCCAGCAGCGCCTGCGCCTCGATCGGGTCGCCCAGGGTGGTGGCGGTGCCGTGTGCCTCCACCGCGTCGACGTCCCCGGGGGCCAGCCGGGCGTCGGCCAGCGCCTGCCGGATCACCCGCGCCTGCGCGGGGCCGTTGGGCGCGGCCAGCCCGTTGCTCGCCCCGTCCTGGTTGGTGGCAGTGCCCCGCACCACGGCCAGCACCCGGTGCCCGAGCCGCCGGGCGTCGGACAGCCGCTCCAGCGCCAGCACGCCGACGCCCTCGGCGAGGCCGGTGCCGTCCGCCGCCGCGGCGAAGGACCGGCACCGCCCGTCCGCGGACAGCCCCCGCTGCCGGCTGAAGCCCTGCAACTGGTGCGGCGTGGTCATCACGGTGATGCCGCCGGCCAGCGCCAGCGAGCACTCGTCCCGGCGCAGCGCCTGGCACGCGGCGTGGATCGCCACCAGCGAGGCCGAGCAGGCGGTGTCGACGGTGACCGCGGGGCCCTCCAGGCCGAGCGTGTACGCGATCCGGCCGGAGAGGACGCTCGCCGCACCAGAGGTCAGGAAATACCCCTCGTACTCGCCGAGTTCGGCCGGGGGAACGCGGGCGTAGTCCTGGAATGCGGTGCCCATGTACACACCGGTGCGGCTGCCGTGCAGTGTCGTCGGATCGATTCCGGCCCGCTCCAGCGTCTCCCACGAGGTCTCCAGGAGCAGCCGCTGCTGTGGGTCCATCGCGACCGCCTCGCGCGGCGATATACCGAAGAACTCCGCGTCGAATTCCGCGATATCGGTGAGGAATCCGCCGTGGCGCGTGTACACCGTGCCCGGGCGGTCCGCGTCCGGGTCGTACAGCGCCTCCAGGTCCCAGCCCCGGTCCGTGGGAAACCCGCAGACCGCGTCACCGCCCGCGGCGACGAGCTGCCAGAACTCCTCCGGAGTCCGGATGCCACCGGGCAGCCGGCAGCCCATGCCGACGACGGCGATCGGTTCCTGCGCGGCGGCGAGCAGCTCCTTGTTCTCCTGCCGCAGCCGCTCCGTCTCCTTCATTGACGCGCGCAGGGCATCGACGATTTTGTCCGGCGACGTGGCCATGGTCCCTCACTGATCGGTTGCCTTGGAACGAAGTTCTTCGCGGTGCGTTGCTACTCTTCGCCGAGCATGAGCCGCACCAGATCGTCGGCGTCCATCTCGTTTATCCGCTGCTCTGCTGCCATCAGTTCCTGCGCGCGTTCCCGCGCCCTCTCGTCTTCCGGTTCCGTTTCCGGCCGGGGCGTTTCCGTACCGTCCGCGAGCGCGGTTTCCAGCAGGAAATCGACCAGTTTCGCGAGCGAGGGCCGGTCGAAGATCACCGTGACCGGCAGCCGCAGACCGGTGTCCTCCTGGAGCCGGTTGCGCAGCTCCACCGCGATCACCGAGTCGACGCCCAGCTCCTTGAACGGTGAGCGGTCGCCGATCGCGTCCGGGTCGGCGTACCCGAGGACCGTCGCCACCTGGGCGCGGACCACCCGGGCGGCCTCCTCCCGGCGCCGCCCCGGATCCAGCTCCGCGAGCCGCCGCGCCCAGGTCCCGGACTCGCCGCCGGCCCCTTCCTGATCCGCCGACTCCGACTCCCTTACCGTCTCCCGGGCTTCGGGCACCTCGTCGAAGAACCGGCTCGGGCTCTTGGCGGTGAACGCCGCGTGGAACGTCGTCCAGTCCACGTCGGCGACGACCGGCGCGGCCACGTCGTCGTCCAGGCACCGCGCCAGCGCCCCGATCGCCCGCTCCGGGTCCAGCAGCCGTATGCCGCGCCGGACGATGGCCGCGTCCATGCCGTCGCGGGCCATCATCCCGTCGCCGGCCCAGGGGCCCCAGATCACCGAGGTGGCGGGCAGCCCCTGCGCCCTGCGGTACTCCGCGAGGGCGTCCTGGTAGGCGTTGGCCGCCGCGTAGCCGCCGTTGCCCGCGCTGCCCCACATCCCGGAGACGGACGAGAACAGCACGAACGCGTCCAGGTCCCGGGTGAGTTCGTGCAGATGCAGCGCGCCCTCGGCCTTCGCCCGGGCCACCTCCGCGAAGCGCTGCGGGGTGAGCGCGTCCAGCGGGACGTTCTCGATCAGACCGGCCGTGTGGACGACCGCCCGCACCGGGTGGCCTTCCGCTTCCAGCCCGGCCAGCAGCCCGGCCAGCGCCGCCCGGTCGGCGACGTCGCAGGCGCGGACGGTGACCCGGGCGCCGAGCGCGGTCAGTTCCCGGGTCAGCGCGTCGGCCCCGGGTGCCGCGGGCCCGCTGCGGCTGACCAGCACCAGATGCCCGGCGCCCTGCCCGGCCAGCCAGCGCGCGGCGTGCGCGCCGAGCGCGCCGGTGCCGCCCGTGACGAGCGTGGTGCCCCGCGGTGTCCACGACGGCCCGGTACGGCCGTCCCGCCGCGGCGCGCGGACCAGCCGGCGCACGAACACCCCGGCGTCGCGCACCGCGACCTGGTTCTCGCCCTCGCCCACGCCGGCCAGCACCGCGGGCAGCAGCCCGAGCACCGCGCCGTCCGGCTCGTCCGGCAGATCCACCAGCCCGCCCCAGCGCTCCGGCCACTCCACGGCGGCGACCCGGCCGAGGCCCCAGACCGCGGCCTGCGCCGGAGCGGTCACCCGGTCACCGGCACCCACTGCCACGGCGCCCTGCGTGACACACCACAGCCGTGCGTCCGTCCTGGCGTCGGCGAGCGCCTGGACCAGCGTCAGGGCCTCGCTCCCGGACTCCGCGGGACGGTCCGGCGAGCCCGGCGCCGGCAGCCACAGCACCCCGGCCGACGGAGCCCAGGCCCGCAGCCGTTCCGCCAGCTCGACCCGCCCGAGACCCGCGGGCACCGCCAGCACGGTGGCCTCGGCGCCGCCGCGGGCGAGGGCGTCCAGCAGGGCCGGCACCGGCCGCCGGTCCGGCGCATCCGCCGCGGCCTCCGGTACGACCACCAGCCACCGGCCGGACAGCGTGCCCAGCGGCGCCCGCGGCAGCGGCTGCCAGGAGACCCGGTACCGCCAGGAGTCCACCAGCTCCCGTTCGTCCTGGCGCCGGCGCCAGTCGGCCAGGGCCGGCAGCAGCGCCCGCAGGGTAGCCACCTCCGTGATGCCCGCCTCGGCGGCCAGCGCCTCCGCGTCCCCGCGCTCCACCACTTCCCAGAACCGGCGGTCCACCGCGCTCTCCGGCGCCGGGGCGGTCTTCGGCCCAGGCGCCGTCAGCCAGTACCGCTCGTGCTGGAAGGCGTAGGTGGGCAGCTCCGTCCGGGTCGCGCCGGAACCGGCGAACACCACCCGCCAGTCCACCGGCGCGCCCAGCGTGTACGCCTGCGCCAGCGAGGTCAGGAACCTCCGCGGCCCGCCCTCCCCGCGGCGCAGTGAGCCGACGACCGCACCGGACCCGCCGAGCGCGTCGATCGCCTCCTGGGCGCCCACGCTCAGTACGGGATGCGGGCTGATCTCGAACAGCAGGGTGTGGCCCCGCTTGAGGACCGTGCCCATGGCCTGCTCGAACTGCACCGGCTCCCGCAGGTTGCGGTACCAGTACCCGGCGTCCAGCTCGCGGGTGTCCAGCAGTTCCCCGGTCACCGTCGAGTAGAACGGCACCTCGCCCGCACGCGGCTCGATCCCGTCGAGCGCCTCCAGCAGGCGTTCCCGGATGGCCTCGACCTGGGCCGAGTGCGCCGCGTAGCTCACCGGGATCCGCTTGGCCCGGACATCCCGGGCGGTGCACACGGCGACCAGCTCTTCCAGCGCCGCGGGCTCACCCGAGACCACCACCGAGGAGGGCCCGTTGACCACGGCGAGGTCGAGGCGCTCGTCCCAGCAGGGCAGGGCGCGCACCCCCTCCGCCGACAGCGCCACCGACACCATCCCGCCGAGGCCGGAGATCGCGGTCAGTGCCTGGCTGCGCAGGGCCACGATCCGGGCCGCGTCCGGCAGCGAGAGTCCGCCCGCGACACAGGCCGCCGCGATCTCGCCCTGGCTGTGCCCGACCACCGCGGTCGGCCGCACCCCGTACGACTCCCAAAGCCGCGCCAGCGACACCATCACCGCGAACAGCACCGGCTGCACGACGTCGACCCGGTCCAGACCCGGCGCGCCCGGCACCGCGCGCAGCACGTCCAGCAGCGACCAGTCGGTGACGGCGTCGAGCGCCGCCGCGCACTCGTGCATCCGCTCCCGGAACACCGAGGAGGAGTCCAGCAGTTCCACCGCCATGCCCGCCCACTGCGCACCCTGGCCCGGGAAGACGAACACCCGCTCCGCGTCGCCGGCGGCACGGCCCTGGACGACCGCCTCCGCCGGGGCGTTGCGCGCCAGCGTGTCCAGGGCGGCCTCCAGCGCGGGCCGGTCGTCGCCGATCAGCACGGCGCGGTGCGCGAAGGCGGCCCGGGTGGTGGCCAGGGAGAGGCCCACGTCGGCGGCGCCGGGTGCGGCCTGCCCGTCGAGATGGGCGCGCAGGGCGGCCGCCTGTGCGCGCAGCGCCTGCGGGGTCTTCGCGGACAGCGGCCACAGGACCGGTCCGGCGGGGGCGTCCACGGCCTCGAAGGGCGCCCCGGGGTCCGACAGCGCCTCGGCGGCCTCGGGCTCCTCGGGTGCCTCCTCCAGGATGGCGTGGACGTTCGTGCCGCTGATCCCGAATGAGGAGACGCCCGCCCGGCGCGCCCGGCTGCCGCGCGGCCAGGGCACACCGTCCGTGAGCAGCGCCACCGCGCCCGCGGACCAGTCGACATGCGGGGTCGGCGCTTCGATGTGCAGGCTGGCCGGCAGCCGCCCGTGGCGCAGCGCCATCACCATCTTGATCACCCCGGCGATGCCCGCGGCCGCCTGGGTGTGCCCGATGTTGGACTTCACCGAGCCCAGCCACAGCGGCTGGTCACCGGCGCGGTCCCGGCCGTACGTGGCCACGAGCGCCTGTGCCTCGATCGGGTCGCCGAGCCGGGTGCCCGTACCGTGCGCCTCGACCACGTCGACGTCCCGCGGGGTCAGCCGGGCGTTCGCCAGCGCCTGCCGGATCACCCGCTCCTGCGACGGCCCGTTCGGAGCGGTCAGGCCGTTGCTGGCGCCGTCCTGGTTGACCGCCGAGCCGCGCAGCAGCGCGAGCACCCGGTGCCCGTGGCGCCGGGCGTCTGACAGCCGCTCCAGCACCACCATGCCGGCGCCCTCGCTCCAGCCGGTACCGTCGGCCGCGGCGGCGAACGGCTTGCAGCGGCCGTCCGGCGCCAGCCCGTGCTGCTGGGCGAACTCCACGAACATGCCCGGCGTCGCCAGCACCGTCACCCCACCGGCCAGCGCCATGGTGCACTCGCCCTGTTGCAGGGCGCGGCTCGCCATGTGCAGCGCGGTCAGGGAGGAGGAGCAGGCGGTGTCCACGGTGACCGCGGGACCCTCCAGGCCGAGACTGTAGGCCACCCGCCCGGAGATGACGCTGGCCGTGTTGCCGGTCAGCACATAACCCTGCCCGCCCTCGGCCGGCTCGCCCAGCCGGGGGCCGTAGTCCTGTGCGGTCGCGCCCGCGAACACCCCGACCCGGGTGCCGCGCAGCGCGGTGGGGTCGACCCCCGCCCGCTCCAGCGCCTCCCACGCCGTCTCCAGCACCAGCCGCTGCTGCGGGTCCATGGCGAGCGCTTCCCGCGGGCTGATGCCGAAGAAGCCCGCGTCGAACGCGGCCGCGTCGTAGAGGAACCCGCCCTCCTGGGCGTAGCGGATGTCCGGGTTCTCCGGGTCGTGCAGTTCGGTGCGGGGCCAGCCGCGGTCGGTGGGGAAGCCGGAGATCGCGTCCTTGCCGGCGGCGACGAGCTGCCACAGGTCCTCGGGCGAGCGCACCCCGCCGGGGAACCGGCAGCCCATGCCGACGATCGCGATGGGTTCGCCGTCGGCGGCCGCCGCCTGCGGGGTGTCGTCCGCCGGCTGCTCGCCCGTCGACCGGGCGCGCAGGAAGCGCACCAGCTCGTCCGGTGTCGGGTAGTTGTAGATGAGGGTGGGGGGCAGGTCGGTCAGACCGGTCGCCTCGACCACCCGGTCCCGGAACTCGACCGCCGTCAGCGAGTCGAATCCCAGCTCCTTGAAGGTCCGTCCGGTGTCCACGGTGTCGGCCGAGAAGTGGCCGAGCACCGTCGCCACACTCGCCCGTACCAGCTCCGGCAGGTCCGCCGCCGGATCCGCGCCCGCCGGTTCCCGCGGGGTCCGCCCGGGCGCGGGCAGGGCCTGGGCCGGTTCCCTCGGCGCCCGGTCCGGCGCGGGCGGGGCCTCGGCCGGGACCGGCCCGGGGCCGCCCGCCGCGTCGAACCAGTAGGACGCGCGCTGGAAGGCGTACGTGGGCAGGTCGACCCGCTCCTCGGCCCAGCCGGTGAGCGGCGCCCAGTCCACCGGCGCCCCGCGGACGAACGCCTCGGCGAGCGCCGCGACGACGGTGTGCTCCTCGGGCCGGCCGTCCCGCAGCAGGGGGACGACCGAGGCGCCCGGCAGCCCGTCCTCGGTGGCCAGGCCTTCCCGGGTCATCGCGGTCAGCCCGCCGGGCCCCAGCTCCAGACAGCAGGTGACACCCTCGGCGCGCAGCAGGCGGACCCCGTCGAGGTAGCGCACGCAGGCCCGAATGTGCCGGGCCCAGTAGTCGGGTGAGCCCAGTTCGGCGGCGGTGGCGATCCGGCCGGTGACGTCGGAGACCACCGGGATCCGCGGCGCGGAGTAGTCCAGCCCCGCGGCCACCTCGCGGAACTCGTCCAGCACGCCGTCCATGTGCGGCGAGTGGAAGGCATGGCTCACCCGCAGCCGCTTGGTCCTGCGGCCGTCGGCCGCGAACCGGGCGGCGACGGCCGCGGCGGCGTCCCGGTCGCCGGAGACGACCGTGGTCCGGGGGCCGTTGAGGGCGGCGATCGACACCAGATGCTCGTCGTCGGGCAGCGCGGCCCGTACCTCCCGCTCGTCGGCCTCGATCGCGATCATCGCGCCGCCCTCGGTGGCCTGCTGCATCAGCCGACCGCGCGCCGCGACCAGGGTGCAGGCGTCGGCGAGGGAGAACACCCCGGCGACATGCGCGGCGGCCAGCTCGCCGATGGAGTGGCCGAGGAGGACGTCGGGGCGCAGCCCGCACCGCTCCACCAGCCGGAACAGCGCGACCTCCACCGCGAACAGCGCGGCCTGGGTGAAGCGGGTCTCGTCGAGCAGCTCCGCCTCGGGCGTGCCCGGGTCGGCGAAGAGCAACTCCTTCAAGGGACGCGGCAGATGGGGATCCAGCTCCGCGCACACCTCGTCCAGGGCGGCGGCGAACGCCGGGACCGTGGCGCACAGCCGGCGTCCCATGCCGGGCCGCTGGCTGCCCTGTCCGCTGAACAGGAACGCCGTACGGCCAGCGCCCCGGGCCGTGCCGCGCACCACGTTCGGCGCGGAGACACCGCGGGCGAGCGCCGCCAGACCGCCCAGCAGGTCACCGGTGCCGTCGCCCAGCACGACGGCGCGTTCCTCGAACGCGGTGCGCCGGGCGGCAAGGGAGAACCCGACGCCCGCCGGGCTCAGTTCCGGGCGGCCGGCGACATGCGCGTGCAGCCGCTCCGCCTGGGCGCGCACCGCGGCGGCCGAGCGCCCGGAGACCACCCACGGCAGCGGCGAGAACGCCCCCGGTGTCCGCGCGGGAGCCGCCTCGCCCACCGGCACGTCCTCGGAGAGCACCACATGGCAGTTGGTGCCGCCCATGCCGAACGAGCTGACGCCTGCCCGCAGCGGCGCGTCCTCGCGCGGCCAGCCGGTCAGCTCCGTCTGCACCCGCAGCCGCAACTCCTCGAAGGGGATCCGCGGGTTCGGGGTACGGAAGTTGAGGCTCGGGGGCAGCTCCCGGTGGCTGATGCCGAGGGCCGTCTTGATGAGCCCGGCGACACCGGCCGCGGCCTCCAGGTGCCCGATGTTGGTCTTCACCGAGCCCACCAGCAGCGGTGCGTCCGGCTCCCGCCCGGGGCCGAACACCGCGCCCAGCGCGGCCGACTCCAGCGGGTCGCCCTTCTTCGTCCCGGTGCCGTGCAGCTCGACGTAGCTCACCTCGGCCGGGTCGACACCCGCCCGCTCGTACGCCGCGCGCAGCACCTCCTCCTGCGCCCGGGCGTTGGGCACGGTGAGCCCCTCGCTCGCCCCGTCGTTGTTCATCGCCGTGCCGTCGATCACGCAGTAGATCCGGTCGCGGTCGGCGAGCGCGCGGGAGAGCGGCTTGAGGACGACCAGACCGGCGCCCTCACCCCGCACATAGCCGTTGGCGCGCGCGTCGAAGGTGAAGCAGCGGCCGTCCGAGGACAGCCCGCCGAACGTCTCGGAGTGCCGGGTGCTCTCCGGCGCGAGGTTGAGGTTCACCCCGCCCGCGAGCGCCAGGGCCGCCTCGCCCCGCCGCAGACTCTCGCAGGCCAGGTGCACCGCGACCAGTGAGGACGACTGCCCGGTGTCGAGCGCCATGCTCGGACCGCGCAGATCCAGGGTGTACGACACCCGGTTGGCGATGATGCTGCGGTGCAGGCCGGTCATGCTGTGCCGGCCGGCCGCGTCCGTGCCGCCGCGCCGCACCGCGGTGGCGTAGTCGTCCCACATGACGCCCACGAAGACACCGGTGCTGCTGCCGCTCAGCTCCGCCGGGACGACACCGGCGTCCTCCAGCGCCTCCCAGCTCAGTTCCAGCATCAGCCGCTGCTGCGGATCCATGGCCGCGGCTTCCCGGGGCGATATGCCGAAGAATTCTGGGTCGAACTGGTCGACCTGGTCGAGAAATCCACCCGCGGCGGCATCGAGCCCACGCCCGGCCGGGGCCTGCGATACGGCGTCGGTGCCCTCGCGCAGCAGCGTCCAGAAGGCCTCGGGGTTCGGCGCGCCAGGGAATCGGCAGGACAGTCCGACAATGGCGACGGGTTCGCCGGTCACGCTGGTGCGGTCAGCTGCGAATGGCCGGGCGGTGCGCATGAAACTCCCGAAAGTCCGACGGCCGAGAAATGGGCTGGAAGAGTGCGGAAGAAGGGACGGAGAGGGGACCGGGATATGGGGCCGCGCCCTCGTGGTGCGCAGCCGCTCATGGTGGCGGAGCGTGTCCGCCCGCCGGTGCAGAGTGCCTGATGGCATCAGGCGCAGTCAGTAGACACCGACGCTCCGTGAACTGTCCAATAACATCTCCCATGACATCGATAACCCGCCTTATGAGCGTCGTGTTCAACGCGGACGAAACAGCCCGGAAATGGAGCGGAATAGATACTCCGAGTGGGTCGAGTAGTGCGTTGACAAACGGAGTTCACTGTTTGTAGCGTCCGAGCTGCGGTGTGCGTGCACCGGTCGGGGAAATAACGGAAGGGCATATCAGGGATGGCCGAACAGCGAATACCCACGGCGGCGGATGTCGGCAACATGTACGATCAGTCGACGGATCTTCTCTCCGAAGTGATGGGGGGAAATATCCACCTCGGTTACTGGCACAGTGACGAGGACGACGCATCGGTCGAGCAGGCCACCGACACCCTGACCGACATGGTCGCCGAGCGGCTGGGACTCTCCTCGGGCCTCAGAGTGCTGGACGTCGGCTGCGGCAGTGGCAAGCCGGCCGTCCGGATCGCTGGCCGGTGGGACGTCCACGTCACCGGCATCACCATCAGCGCCCAGCAGGCGGAGACGGCCGGCGCCCGGCCCGAGGTCGGCGAGAACAGCGGCCAGGTGGCCTTCCAGCAGGGCGACGGCATGGCCCTGCCCTTCGGCGATGCGCAGTTCGACGGCGTCTACGCCATCGAGTCCTTCCTGCACATGTCCGACCGCGGCAAGGCCATCGCCGAGGCGGCGCGGGTGCTGCGCCCCGGGGGCACGCTGGTCACGGCGAACCCGTACCAGCAGGGCGAACTGGACGAGCGGGAGGCCGAGATCGTCGCGGCGAACCGCCGGCTCTTCCAGATCCCGCCGCTCGGTGACGCCGGCACATACGTCGCCCACATGGAGAACGCGGGCCTGAAGGTCGTCGAGGTGCTGGACATCGGCGAGAACGTGCGGCGCAGCCACACGCTGGCCGCGGCCGCCATCCGGCAGGCCACCGAGACCTTCGACGACGCGTTCACCGAGCAGCTCACCGAGGCCGCCGACATCATCGAACGCTTCGGGGACCTGCCGCAGGTCGGCTACGGCATCATCGTCGCCCGCAAGCTCTGACGCGCAGCCCGGTCAGGACAGGATCCGGCGCAGCAGATCCCGTAGCAGCGCCCGGTCCTGTTCGGGCAGCGCGGCCAGCGGTTCGCGGGCGAAGTCCAGCGAGGCGTGCAACTGCCCGGCGGTGGACCGGCCCGCGTCCGTGGCGACGACCAGCTTGACCCGGCGGTCGGCGGGGTCGGGCCGGCGCTGCACCAGACCGCGGGCCTCCAGGCGGTCCACCAGCCCCGTCACATTGGACGGTTCGCACTTGAGCTGCTCGGCGATCCTGCGCATCGGCAGCGGGCCGTGCGACAGCAGCGCGAGCAGCCGCGCCTGGGAGCCGGAGAGCCGGTGCACGGCCGCGGCCGCCTCGTACTCGCCGTAGAAACGGGACACCATCGTGCCGATGAGGTCGATGACCTCCAGGGTCAGCGGGGACCTGGCTAACGTCATTTCGCCAGCCTAACCATGCAGTTGACGGACTGTCCGGCGTCAGTACAGTTCGGCCATCGCGAAGGCCAGATCCAGCGCCTGCTCATGGCCGAGGCGGGAACCGGCCAACTCCAGGCGGACCCCGCACGGATGGGTGCCGAGGGCGCGGTGCACCTCGAAGAAGCCGCCGATCTCGTCCAGCACCCGGGCGGGCGTCCCGTCGGCGGGTTGCGATGCCCGCGGCGTAGGCCATATGCGGCCCGTCGGGTGTGCCCGTCGAGGCAGAGCAGATGGCCGGACAGCCCGTACCGGCCGCCGCGCTCGGCGGTCCGGGTCAGCGCGGTCTCGTACGCCATGTCCCGCGCCTCGTGACCGGTGAAGAACTCCGCCCTGCGCAGCGCCTCCGGCGTCGCACCGCAGGCCTCCATGAAGCGGATCGCCGCGGCGATCCGCCGGGTCAGGCGGGTGTGCCGGGCACGCGCGGGGGAGCGCGCCACGAAGTCCTGGATCTCTTGGTGCACCCGCCGTACGTCGGTGTGGTGTCCGGCGGTGATCCCGCGCAGCAGGTTCAGCGCCGCGGCCGTGGCATGGTACGTCCGCCGCGCCGGCGCCCCGTCGCCGAGCGGCCCGACCACCTTCACGACCGGACGCGCACCCGCGTAGGACAGTACAACGGCCATCCGCAGCAGCGTCCCGAACGCCTCGGCGACCTGCCCGCCCGCGACGTCGTCCGCGGCCGGCAGGAACGCCTCGCCCTGCTGGCCGCGGCGAGCCGCTCCCGCAACCGGTCGCACTCGCCGGGCAGCAGCAGCGGCGGCCACCCCGCCGGCTCGGCGAGCGCGGCATCGACCCCGCCCATCAGCCGGCCGGGTGGGGCGGTCACGAGCGGGGTCCGGTCACCGAGGCGGCCGTGCGGCCGCGGATGAGGGAGGTCACGGCGCCCGCGACCACCAGATGACCGCTCCGCCCGCCCGCCGACATGATCGACTCGGGGTGGAACTGCACCGCGGCCAGCGGCCGTTCACGGTGCTCGACCGCCATCACCACGCCGTCACAGGTCTCCGCGGTCACCCGCAGCTCCGCCGGCATCTGCGCCGCGCTGGCGTACAGCGAGTGGTACCGGCCCACCGTGAACTCCCGGGGCAGCCCGGCCAGCAGTCGGCTGTCCCCCGCGGTCACCCGGACCCGGGACGGCTTGCCGTGCACCGGCCGGTCCAGCACCCCGAGGGTGCCGCCGAAGTACTCGACGAGCCCTTGCAGGCCCAGGCAGACCCCGAACACCGGCAGGTCCAGCCGCTCCGCCTCGGCGAGCGTCGCGCTCAGCCCGAAGTCGGCGGGGCGGCCCGGCCCCGGCGAGAGCACCAGCAGATCGGGCCGTTCCCGCGCCAGCACCGGCAGATGCCCGGGGCTGCGGTACGTCGTCACACTCGCGCCGGTCTGCCGCAGATAGTCCGCCAGGCAGTGTGCGAACGAGTCACGGTGATCCACCATCAGGATCCGCAGCCCCTCGCCCGGACGGTCCGGGCCCACGGCCAGCGGCCCTGGACCGGAGTGCGGCAAGGGCACGGTGAGCACGTCGAGCAGCGCCCGCGCCTTCAGCTCGGTCTCGGCCTCCTCCGCCTGCGGCGAGGAGTCGTACAGCAGGGTCGCCCCGGCCCGCACCGTCGCCACCCCGTCCCGCACCTGGATGGTGCGCAGAGTCAGCACCGTGTCCAGCGTGCCGTCGAAGGCCAGGCAGCCCACCGCGCCCGCGTACCAGCGGCGCGGCGAGCGCTCCGCCCACTCGATGAACTCGACCGCCGCCAGCTTGGGCGCCCCGGTGACGGTCACCGCCCACAGATGGGCGAGAAAGCCGTCCAGGGCGTCCCGGCCCGAGGCGAGCACCCCGCGCACCCGGTCCACGGTGTGGATGAGCGTCGCGTACTTCTCGATCCGCCGCCGCGCCGTGACCTGCACCGAACCCGGCACACAGACCCGCGCCTTGTCGTTGCGGTCGACATCCGTGCACATGGTCAGCTCCGACTCCTGCTTGACGGAGCCGAGCAGTTCCCGCACGCGTTCGGCGTCCTCCAGGGCGTCGCGGCCCCGCCGGACGGTCCCGCTGATCGGCGCGGACTCCACCACCAGCCGGTCGCCGAGCCCGGCCGGGTCGCCCTCGCGCCGCACCCGTACGAACATCTCCGGTGAGGCGCCGATCAGATACTCGCCCTCCCCGAGGTTGGCCAGCAGGCTGTGCGGAGCGGGGCTGGTCTCGCGCAGCCGACGGAAGAGCACGGAGGGCGGCTCGGCGCAGGCTCGGCGGAACATCTGGCCGGGCACCACCTCGAACAGGTCGCCGGAGCGGAACAGCTCCTTGGCCCGCACGACCACCTCGGCGTACTCACCGGGCGCGTGGTCGCGCAGCCGGCCGGGGGAACCGGGAACGAACGGCGCGCCCTCCGTGGTGCGCTCCAGCCCCTCGGTGCTCGCGCCCTGTGCGCTGAACTCGTAGACGTACCGCAGCGCCTCATCCCGGCGCAGATCCAGCTCGTAGATCTCGTCCGGCAGATGCAGCACCAGGTCGCGGTCGTCCGGGTCGCGCACCTGGTGCAGCTCGACGGGCTCCACCTGGAACAGCAGGTCGTAGCCGAACGCGCCGTACAGGCCCAGCAGTTGGTCATCGGATCCCGCCATGGCCGCGAGCAGTGCGCGCACCGCCTGGAACACACCGGCGTGCGCGGTACGGTCCTCCTCCGCGAAGACCCCGCCGGGCCCCGGCGCCCGTCCCACGACCTGGCCGGCGTCGGCCGACCACTCGGTCAGCGCCGGCTCCAGCGCCGCCCGCAGCGCGGGAAGCAGCACGCGGCCCCGGGAGTTGAGCGCCCGTACGGCCACCCGGTCACCGCGCACACTCACCTCGACCGGCGGATCGGCATAGCCGATGACCAGGTCGTCACCGCAGTACCGCAGCATGCCGCGCCGCTGGTCGAGCCTGTTCTCCAGCCGGGCGCGCGCGAGCCGGGCCGGACCGGCCGGCCGCACCGAGCGGTGCACGCTCACCCCGGCGGGCGTTGTCCACCGTGCCGTGCGCCGGTCGGGCCAAGAGGTGCCGACGGCGTCCGTCAGCGACATGAGAACTCACCTGCCTGAAAGAACCGAAAAAGAAGAAAGGGCGGGACGGCACGCGACCGGCGGAACGGATGCGCGGAAGCCGGGCCGGTCAGGGACGGTCCACCGGCACGCCCGCGCGCAGCACATGGCGCTGGAGCTTCCCGGTGGCGCCGACCGGCAGCGCGGCGACGAACTCCACGAGCCGCGGATACTTGTACGGGGCTATCTCCGATTTGACGAACTCCTGGATGTCCCGGGCGAGTTGCTTGCTCGGCTCGACCCCGGGCGCCGGCACCACGAAGCTCTTGACGACCGAGCCGCGCTCCGCGTCGGGCACGCCGACCACCCCGCAGTCGAGGACGGCCGGATGGCGCAGCACCGCCTGCTCGACCTCGGGGGCGGCGATGTTGTAGCCGGCGGTGACGATCACGTCGTCGGCGCGGGCCTGGTAACGGAAGTAGCCGTCGGCGTCGCGGACGTAGATGTCACCGGTGATGTTCCAGCCGTGCTGCACCTGGGCGCGCTGCCGGTCGTCGCTGAGGTAGCGGCACCCGGTCGGCCCCTGCACCGCGAGCCGCCCCGGCACGCCGTCCGGCAGCACGGCGCCTTTCTCGTCGACCACCCGGGCCCGGAAACCGGGCACCGGCCGGCCGGTCCAGCCCGGCCGGATGTCGTCGTCGGCGGCCGAGATGAAGACGTGCAGCATCTCCGTGGAGCCGATGCCCTCGATGATCCGATGGCCGGTGGCCCGCTCGAAGGCGTGCCAGGTGTCGGCCGGCAGCGCTTCCCCGGCCGACACACAGCGCCGCAGGGACCGCAGATCGTAGGTGTCGATCCGGGGCAGCGCCGTCCGGTAGGCGGTGGGTGCGGTGAACAGCACGGTGACGCCGTGCCGGCCCACCGCGGTGAACAGCTCCTCCGGGGTGGCCTTCTCCAGCAGCAGCGCCGACGCCCCCGCCCGCAGCGGGAAGACCAGCAGTCCGCCCAGGCCGAAGGTGAAGGCGAGCGGCGGGCTGCCGCCGAACAGGTCGTCGGGCCGGGGCCGCAGCACCCGCGCCGAGAAGGTGTCCGCGATGGCCAGCACGTCGCGGTGGAAGTGCATCGTCGCCTTGGGCCGCCCGCTGGTGCCCGAGGTGAACGCGATCAGGGCGACGTCGTCCGCGGCCGTCGGCACCGCGGCGAACTCCGCGGCCTTGCTCTCGGCGCGCCGGTTCAGCTCGCTCCCGGCGTCCCCGTACTCCATGACTCGCAGCCCCGGCGGCCCGGCCCGCTCCAGCTCGTCGGTGTAGCCGCGGTGGCACAGGGCGAGGCCGATGCGGGCCTTGGCCGCGATATCGCGCAGCTCCGTGGCGCGCAGCAGCGCCATAGTCGTCACCGCCACCCCGCCCGCCTTCAGCACGGCGAGCCAACAGGCGGCCAGCCAGGGTGAGTTGGGTCCGCGCAGCAGCACGCGGTTGCCTGGCACCAGGCCGTGGTCCTCGGTCAGCACCCGGGCGATCCGGTCGACATGCTCCCGCAGCAGCCCGTACGACCAGACCTGGCCGGACCCGGCGCGCAGGGCGGGCCGCTGCGCGCCGAACCGCGCGATGGTCGCGTCCAGCAGCTCCTCCGCGCAGTTGAGCCGCCGGGGATAGCGCAGCTCGGGCAGGTCGAAGACCAGCTCGGGCCACTCCTGCCGCGGCGGCAGACTGTCGCGGGGGAAGGTGTCCAGATGCGCGGACGGTGCCAGTGGTTGCAACGTCGCTCCTCCGTCAGGGGCCCCGCCGCGGAGACATGCCGTTTCTCTGTCTGGGCTCCGCGTGCCGGGGCTTCCGGTGAGCCCATGCTGAAGGCGCACCGTCCCCCGCGTCCTGGCCGTGGCACCTTCCTGCACCTTCGGGCAGGGGGGTGGCACTGGGCCGCCCCGGCGGAGTACAGGCCCGCGGGGACGCGCCCCGGCTCAGCCGCGCAGCCGCAGCGCGATGTCGAGCGCGGGCGCGGAGTGGGTGAGCGAGCCCACCCCTCGGCGCAGGCGACGGACAGCACGGCCTCCACGACCCGCAGCCCCGCCACCACCCCGTCCTGCCGGGCGGTGAAGTCGCCCACCAGGACGGCGCTTTCGGGTTCGAGGGCGGCCGTGGCCCGGTCCACCCCGGGGCCGGTCTCCTCCCGGCCACCCGGCGCGCGATCTCCTCTACGTGCTCGGGGACGAGTCCGGCCCGCGCGAGCAGCGCCGCGCGATCAGGATCCAGCCCGCACGCGGGCCGGCGGTCGGTACAGGCGAGGACGGAAGTGTTCACGACCACCGCTTCAAAAGGACGCCGACGGGACGCCCCGACGTTGCCACCGGTCGGCCCCAATCCCCTTGCCAGGCATAGGAATTGACTCGAAGGCGGGGGGAGAGGGCAGCGGAGGGATCAGATCCCTTATCGAGGTGATAGCGCACCCTATTTGACGGCCCTCGCGGCCGGTTGCCACAGTTGCCTGGCTTGAGCGGCGGGATCCGCAGTGCCTCGCGGACCCCTTCGGAGCCGATTGCCGCCGCACGGTGAGACCGCTGGCCGTCTCGTCGCCTCACCCTCTGCCCACGACGGCACAACCTTCCCTCAGGAGCGTCCCGTGGACTTCGGTCTGAACTTTTTCCCGGTCTTCACACCTGATCACAAGTCCGCCTCCCAGTTCTATCGCGAGGCCATCGCGTTGAGTCAGATCGCGGAGGAGTACGGCTTCGAGCACGTACAGACCGTCGAGCACTACGGCACCCCGTACGGCGGCTACAGCCCGGACCCGGTGACCCTGCTCTCCGCGATCGCCGCCCGCACCAAGACCATCCGGGTCGCCACCGGCGCCGTCATCCCCGCCTTCTCCCACCCCCTCCAGCTCGCCAGCAAGCTCGCGATGCTGGACAACATCTCCGAGGGACGCCTGGACGTCGGCTTCGGCCGGGCCTGGCTGCCCCAGGAGTTCGAGTGGCTGGGCGTGTCCATCGACGAGAGCCGCCGCCGCTTCAGCGAGGGCATCGAGGCCTGCCGCCGGCTGTGGACCGAGGAGAACGTCGTCTTCGAGGGCGAGTTCCACTCCTTCGGACCGGTCACGCTGTCGCCCCGCCCCTACCAGCAGTCCGGCCCGCCGGTGTTCGTGGCCTCCGCCTCCAGCCCCGAGTCCTGTGCCGCGGCCGGCCAGGCCGGCTACCACCTCCAGATCGTGCCGACGATCGTCAGCCCCGAGACCGTGGTGGAGATGCTCACCGCCTACCGCAAGGGCTGGGCGGACGCCGGCCACCGGGCGGGCGCGGCGCGCATCCAGCTCAAGTACAACTGCTACCTCTCCGACGACCGCGACGAGGCGCTCCGCCGCGGCGAGGAGATGGAGAACAACCACGTCGTGCTGATGTCCCAGGCCGCCGAGGGCTGGCTGCGCAAGAGTTCGGACCAGTACAAGGGGTACGACAAGCTCGTCGACAAGGCGCGCGAGTACGACTTCGGCAAGGCGCTCAGCGACGGCAGGATCCTGGCCGGCAACACGGACGACGTGGTGCGCCAGCTGGACGCCACCCGGGAGAAGTACAGCGACGACCTGTGCGTCAGCATCCAGGTCAACTCCGGCTACACCGACTTCCGCGAGTCGGAGCGCACGCTGCGCCTGTTCGCCGAGCAGGTGGCCCCCCGGTTCCGCCCTGCCGCTCGCTGACCGCCCGCGGCGAAGCCGCCGGGCCGCCAGGTGCTCATCCCGTCGACGAATGCGAGGTGGACCGTGCTTGATTCGCAGATGTCCGTGGTGGAACCCGAGACGTTCCGCGACGCGATGAGCAGCCTGGCGTCCGGTGTCGCCGTGGTGACCGCCGCCGGCCTCGAGGGCGGCCCGTGCGGGCTGCTGGTGTCCTCGCTGTGCTCCTACAGCGCGACACCGCCGTCGGTGCTGCTGGCGATCGACCGGCGGTCACGCTCCTGCACACCGCTGCTCGCGGCCGAGGAGTTCGGCATCCATCTGCTGCACGCCGGACAGGGCGCGGCCGCGGCGGCGTTCGCGAGCCGCGCCGGCCACAAGTTCGCCGGGCAGCAGTGGTCCTGGGACGGACCGGTGCCCCGGCTGGCCGACGCGCTGGTGTATCTGCGCTGCCTGCGGGCCCGGGTGGTCGAACACGGCGACCACGCGGTCCTGATCGGGGACGTGACCCGCTGCGAGGCCGCGCCGGGCGAACCGCTCGTCTACTTCCGGCGCGCCCTCGACTGGCAGCTGACCGCCCCCGACCGCCCCTGATCCCCGGCCGGGTCCGGCGGTCCGGCGCGTCAGTTCCAGCCGCGGCCGCAGGCGAGAAGCCTGCTCTGGGCGGCGGCGACCTGCGGACGGGAGACCGCGTCCCCCTCACGGGTCGCCAGATACATGGTGGTGATCGGCGGTATCTCGGGGGCGAGCAGCGGGACGAGCGTGCCGCGGGCGAAGTCGTCGGCGCACAGGTACGTCGGGACCACGGCGATGCCGATCGACGCCCGGAGCGCGGCCAGCACCGCCCGGTGGTCCGGCACCACCACATCCGGCGCACTGGGCGCCGGCCGGTGGAAGACCGACCACCAGTAGTGGTCGATCAGCGGCGCCGACTCGGCGTAGGCGACCAGCGGCCGCTCGGCCAGCACCTCCGGCGCACCGCCGGCCACCAGCTCGGGCCGCAGGGTGCGGGCCAGCTCGGGCGAGGCGACCAGGCTGCACTCCTCGTCGTACAGGGGCAGTGCGGTGACACCTGTCAGCCGGGGCCGTACCCGGACGACGATCACATCGAGTTCGCCCGCGGCCAGCTGGGGCAGCAGGACGTCGGAGAGGGCGAGGGTGGTGCGCAGCTGGAGGCCGTCCCCGAGCATGTCGGCGAGGGCGGGCAGGATCCGCTCGCCGATCAGGTCGCTGGGCGCGCCCAGCCGCAGCGGGCGGGCCGGACCGTCGGTGCCGAAGTAGCGCTGGAGCACGAAGTCCAGGGCGTCGACCGCGCCCTCGGCGTCCCTGGCCAGCGACTCGGCGGCCGGGGTCGGCCGGGAGCCGGTGGCGTGCCGGACGAACAGCGGCACGCCCACCCGTTCCTCGAGCATCCGGATCTGCTGGGTGACGGCGGGCTGGGAGATGCGCAGCCGCTGGGCGGCCTTGCCGAAGGAGCCGGTGCGGTAGACCTCGACAAAGGTCCGTAACAGGGCCGGGTTGAGCGGCCCTGTCTCCTCTTTGCAGGCGGTGGCCGCCGCGTGGCGGTGTGTGTGCGGCTCCGGGGCGCGGCGGTGGGCCGTGGTCGTGACGCGTGCTGAGGGCATGTGGGACTCCCTGTGTTCAGCCGGGCGGACGGTGGGGGGTGAGTACCGGGAGCCGGACGGCCCCCAAGAGGCTGCTGCGGCATCGGATCGGTGCCCGGCGCGCGGTCCAGCCGGTGAGCGAGGCGCGGGCCTTCCGGTCCGGGTGAGCGGCGGCCGGCTCCGGCCCGGAGGACCAGGGCGCGGACGCGCCGCGGCCGGGGCCGCCGACGGCACCACACCGACCGCGGCGCCCGGCACCCCGGACAGCGGCAACGGCCGCCGCGATCGCACGGAGGCCGTGACGGTCATGTGCCCCTCCCCGGGATTGTTCATTGCCGGACGATCCCACTGTGCGTGCTGAGGGTGCGGTGACAGCGACGGGCGGCAGCTTGTTGCCGTTCCCGGGGGGACATGGCAACAAGCTGCCGCCCGCAGGCGGGACGCCGTCTTCTCGGGTCAGGCGAAGACCGGCCCGGCCTCCCGGCTCCGCTTGATCTCGTAGAAGCCCGGTGTCGAGGCGACCAGCAGCGTCCCGTCCCACAGCCGGGCCGCCTCCTCGCCCTTGGGCGCCGGGGTCACCACCGGCCCGAAGAACGCGATGCGGCCGCCGTCCGCGCCGGGCAGCGCGATCACCGGGGTGCCCACCTCCTCGCCGACCAGCTCGATGCCCTCCCGGTGCGAGGCGCGCAGCGCCGCGTCGAAGGCGTCGGTGTCCGCGGCGTCCGCCAGCCGCTCGGGCAGCCCCGCCTCCGCCAGCGCGGCGGTGAGGGTCGCCCGGTCCCGCGGCAGCCCCTGCGGGTGCAGCCGGGTGCCCAGCGCGGTGTACAGCGGGCCCAGGACCTCCGCGCCGTACTCCTGCTCGGCGGCGATGCACACGCGCACCGGACCCCAGCCCGTGCGGACGATCTCCCGGTAGCGCTCCGGGAGATCGTCGAGCCGGTGCTCGTTGAGCACCGACAGGCTCATCACATGCCAGCGCACCCGCACCGGCCGCTGCCGCTCCACCTCCAGCATCCAGCGGGACGTCATCCACGCCCAGGGGCAGATGGGGTCGAACCAGAAATCCACTGCGGTCGCGCCGCTGTCCGGCATGGCCGAACTCCTTTCCCCGACCGGCCCTGAGCCGGTCCGTTCCTTCAGGCCGCTGCGCGCGGCCGGGTCGCCACGGTGACCGTGATGCTGAGGGCGGCGAGCAGGCTGATGATCACGGCGAAGACGAGAGCCGAGGTGAGCAGCGGCAGCTCCATGACCATCACGCCGATGCCGAGCACGGGCACGGTCAGGCCCAGATAGGCCGAGGCGAAGTAGCTGGAGACGACCTGGCCGACCCGGTCCGGCGGCGCCTGGTGAGACACCATGGCGAGGCCCGCGCGGAAGGCGAGACCGCTGCCCGCGCCGCCGATCACCGACCCGACCAGGAAGAGCGCGAGGGACGCGGCCGGCAGCGCGGCCACGAACAGGCCGAGCCCGACCGGGACCGCCACCATGCCGGCCACCGAGCCCACCCGGGGCGCCAGCCGGGCACCCACCAGCTGTGCGGCCGCCGCAGAGCTGAACGCGCAGAACGCGACGACGCCCACCATCAGATGGCTGGTGATGTGCAGACCGCTGACCAGGAACTTGCCCGCGAGCGCCGCGAGCAGCCCGAGCAGGGCGAAGGAGCCGAAGACCGCGACCGCCATCGCGGTGAACACCGTCCGCATCTGCGCCGGAACCCCGAGCCGCTGCGGCCGGAAGCGCGCCGGCCCCTCCCGGCGTACCGTCTCGGGCATCAGCAGCAGCCCGAGCCCGGGCAGCAGCAGGGCGCCCAGCACCAGGTACGACAGCGTCAGCGGAGCGGACAGGTACTGCACCAGCACGCCGGACAGCAGCGCCCCCGTCCCGAGGCCCAGCATGTTGGCGACCGAGGAGGTCAGCGCGGCCCGGCCGCGGTCCTGGAACAGCTCACCGAGACAGGCGGTGGCCGCGCCGTTGGCCAGCCCCACCGAGAGGCCGGTCAGCAGCCGGCCGGCGATGATGCCGGGCAGGGTGTGGAAGCAGGCGAACACCACACAGCCGGCCAGGGCGAGACAGACCGCCGGGACGATCGTCGCCCGCCGCCCGATCTGGTCGGACAGCGAGCCGAAGAGCATCAGGGCACACAGCGCGCCGACCGCGAACGCGGCGAACACGGCCGAGACGACGACCGGTGTGAGAGCGAGCCGCTGGGCGTACAGCGAGTACATCGGGGTGGGCACCGTCCCCCCGAGCAACAGCGTGAACACGATGTAGGTGACCGTCCGGACCGCCGCCGTCCGACGTTCGGGCCCGGCGGGTGCGCTGGGCGCCGGCGTGCGCGGCTTGGGTGTCGGCATGGGCTGTTCTTTCCTTGACTGACGTACCGAAAGGAGTGACCCGGGCGTGCCGTCGGGGGAGCGGCACGCCCGGGTGGTCCGGGGGAAGAGGGGAGGGGGAAGGCGTCACACGCTCTGATAGGCGTCCCGCATGGTGCGCTTGAGTGCCTTCCCGGTGAGGCCGATGTGTTCGTCGGGCGCCTTGACCACGAGCCGGTCGATCACCGGGAGTTCCCGCTGGGCCAGCACGGCGTTGATCCGGGAGTGCAGGTCCGCCAGATCGGAGCCGGCCGACGGCAGGTCGACGGTGAGCACCAGCCGCTGCGCGGCCTTGGGGGCCGGCCGGGAGTGGACCAGCGAGCAGTCGAACACCTCCGGGATCTGCCGCATGATCAATTCCTCGATCTCGCAGCTGTAGATGGTGCCGTGCGCAGTGTCGATGCTGTCGGTGGTGCGGTCGACGTGGTAGAAGCGGCCCTCCTCGTCGCGGTAGGCGAGGTCGCCGGTGAGCCAGTAGCCCCGCACCCGGTTCTTCTCGCTCAGCAGCGAGTCGTTCCAGTAACCGGCGGTCACCGTGGGGGACTTCAGTGCCAGCCGACCCACCGTGCCGTGCGCCGCGGGCTCGTCCTTGTCGTCGAAGACCTGGGCGTCGATCCAGTCGAAGGGCCGCCCTATGCACCGTCCGTAGCGGTTGGTGGTGGGGGAGTGGACATTGCGGAACATGGCGAAGCCGAACTCGGAGGAGCCGAAGTTGTCGATGAACAGCGACCCGGGGGCCGGCTGCCCGCTGCGGTCGCGATGGTTGCCGAGCTGGACGAGCTTCCTGATGTGCCGCTCGTGGTTGGCGTCACCGGTGGACATCCAGCGGGCGACCGAGCCGAAGTCGTAGCGGTCCAGGTCGAGCCGGCACAGGTCGACGAAGACCTTGGGGAAGGCGGCGACCAGCTCGGGCCGGAACTCCTCGATTCCGCAGGCCAGTTGCTCGCCCTCGCGCGCGGTGATCAGCAGCACCCGGCTGCCCCGGGCCACGCAGGACATCAGCACGGAGATCGCCGAGGCATGGCTCTGCGGCAGCGCGGACAGGACGCGCCGGCCGAGGTCGGCCCCGATCTGCTGCCGGATCCCGAAGAAGAAGCCCAGGTGGTTGAACTGGACGGCCTTGGGTACGCCGGTGGTGCCGGAGGTGTGCGCGATGAGGACGGGGTCGTCGTCCGCGTGAGTGAACGCCGTGTAGGGCCCGTCGGCGTAGGGCTCGGCGTCGTAGTACGGCAGGTCCAGCGCCGTACGCTCCAGCCTGCCGTCGCTGACCACGGCGACCGCGCCGACCCGGGAGATGAACGCGGCCGCGATGTCCGGCCGCAGCCCGCTGTTGAGGAAGACCGGAATGGCGCCGATCTTCGTCAGGGCGATGTAGTGGATCAGATAGCGGACGCTCTCGTCCAGGAAGACCGCCACCGGATCCTTGGCCCCGATGCCGTCGCGCTGGTATCCGGCGGCCACCCGGTCGGTCAGCTCGTCGAGTTCGGCGAGCCCGAACTCACGTACCGCATGCCCCTCGGGGTGCCGGTACTCCTTGTCCAGCTCGATGACGCTCGCTGCGGCGGTGCGGTCGACGGCGGCCGCGGTGCGGAAGAAATTGCCCGCCCCCAGCCCGTCGACGAGCATCAGTTCGTCTGCCATCTCGGTCTCGTCCTTCCGCTGTCACGTCGTCGCGTCGGCCGCCGGGGCCAGCCACTCCTGCATCGCGTCACGGATGTCGTCGGGAATCGGGACCGGGCGGTGTTCGTCGAGCGACATGCACACCAGGACGGCTTTGATCTGCACCCGGACATCGGACGGGTCCGGGCCGGTGCACGAGAAGCGGAGATGGAACGAGCTGGTGCCGATCCGCGGCACCGAGAGAGCGAAGCGCACGGTGTCGCCCAGCCGGCTCGGCGCGTGGAAGTCGCACTCCAGGCGCACGGTGGGGATGCCGAGGCGCCGCTCGGCGAAGAGCCCCGCGTAGTCCGTCCGTAATCCGGTCTCGAACCACTCCTGGAGCAGCTCGTTCATGAGCAGCAGATACTGCGGGTAGAACACGATGCCGGCCGGGTCGCAGTGGTGGAACCAGATGCGCTTGTCCCGCGCGAAGATCGGTGTCGCGTCGTCAGCAGCTGTGGTGTGCACGGTTCCCGGGTCTCTTCCGTCGCGTCGTGGGGGCTGTGCCCTGTCGGGGACGCCTCGCCGGAAGCGTAGGGGGCGGCCCGTCCCGCCCCGGCCCACGAGTCAGCAAGCTGCCAAACCGCGGGTGGGGGCGGGACGGGCCGCGGTCACCTCGGGCACCAGCGGGCCGCCCACGGGGCCGCCGCCCCGGCACCGCGCAGCGACCGCCCCAGCCCGAAGGAACCGGACCCGCGGGGCTGCCGCTCGACGGGCTCGACGTCGACGTCGACGTCCGCGTCGACGTCGATGAGCCCCAGCGCGGCCGCCTTCACCCCGGCCTCGAACCGGGACTCCGCCCCCAGCACCTCCATCAGGCTCGCCACGCACCGCCGGTACGTGCGCACCGAGATGCCGAGCTGGCGGGCGGCGACCTCGTCCTTGCGGCCAGAGCCGAGCAGCCGCAGGATCTGCGGGGTCTTCTCGTCCAGGATGTTGCGCTGGTAGTGGAGGAACCTGTCCAGGTCGCAGGCCCCGTTCCAGGCCGCGTCGAGCAGGGCGATCAGCGGCTCGACCACGACGGGGGAGTGCACCAGGACACAGCGGCGGCTCTGCCCGGACTGCCACATCAGGATCCGCTTGCGGTCGAAGACCACCATCCCGTGCAGATCCACGGTGCTGATCCGGACCCGGGCCCCGTTCTCCCGGCTGATCCGCTCCAGGAACTCCAGCCGGCCGTGGCCGTCCAGCTCGTCCGGAGGGCAGATCACGGACGTCGTGACCGACCGGCTGCCCAGGGCGGTGATGCTCTCCCGGGCCCGGTCGATTTCCTCCCGGCGGTATCCGTTCATCTGGCAGTTGACGAAGAGCACTTCCCTGCGCACCGTCCGCAGCAGGCTCTCCGTCAGCTCGAAGTACTCGACGGCGTGGTGGTCCGCGATCTCTCCTCTGGCGGGCTGCGCCGGAACGCGGACGACACGCGGACCGGCGCGGCCGTCGACCCGACGCAGTACTTCCTCGACCTGCTGTGTGCCTGTCACTGGACACCTCTCTTCACCGTGCGCGGATCGAACCGTTCCGTGCCGCCCGCCGGCGGCTCCGGCGAGCGGCGGTCCTGTTCAGTCGAGCGAACCGCGGTGGGGCCGGCTCATACGGGGCCGGTCCCGGTGCGGAAGCGGTTGATGGCGTGCCGGTGGCGGGCGCGCAGCTCCGCGTCCCGCACCCCCAGCCCTTCCTGCGGGGCGAGTGCCAGGACGCCGACCTTGCCGTGGTGGAGGTTGCGGTGGACGTCGTAGGCGGCCTGCCCGACCTCCTGCAGCGGGTAGACCCGCGACAGGGTCGGATGGATCCGCCCCTTGCCGATCAGCCGGTTGGCCTGCCACGCCTCGCGGTAGTTCGCGAAGTGCGAGCCGATGATGCGCTTCAGCGACATCCACAGGTAGCGGTTGTCGAACTGGTGCTGGTAACCGGACGTCGACGCGCAGGTGACGATCGTGCCACCCTTGCGGGCCGCGTAGACCGAGGCGCCGAAGGTCTCCCGTCCCGGGTGCTCGAAGACGATGTCGACGTCCTCGCCACCGGTCAGCTCACGGATCCGGGAGCCGAACCGGCGCCACTCCTTCGGGTCCTGGGTGTGCTCGTCCTTCCAGAACCGGTAGTCCTCGGCACTGCGGTCGATGATCGCCTCGGCGCCCATCCGCCGGCAGATCTCCGCCTTCTGCTCGCTGGAGACCACACAGATCGGGGTGGCGCCGCCGACCAGCGCGAGCTGGGTCGCGTAACTGCCGAGCCCGCCGCTCGCGCCCCAGATCAGAACGTTGTCGCCGACCTTCATGCCCGCGCCGTTGCGGGAGACCAGCTGCCGGTAGGCGGTGGAGTTCACCAGCCCGGGGGCGGCGGCCTCCTCCCAGGTGAGGTGCCCGGGCTTGGGCATCAGCTGGTTGGACTTGACCAGGGCCAGCTCGGCGAGCCCGCCGAAGTTGGTCTCGAACCCCCAGATCCGCTGCTCCGGGTCGAGCAGCGTGTCGTCGTGCCCGTCCGGGGACTCCAGCTCCACGGACAGACAGTGCGCGACGACCTCGTCACCGGGCTTCCAGGCGTTGACCCCCGGGCCGGTGCGCAGCACCACACCGGCCAGGTCCGAACCGATCACGTGGTACGGCAGGTCGTGCCGCCCGGCGAGCGGCGAGGTACGCCCGTACCGCTCCAGGAACGCGAAGGTCGGTACCGGTTCGAAGGTCGACGACCATACGGTGTTGTAGTTGACGGAGCTGGCCATGACGGCCACCAGCGCCTCGCCCGGGCCGAGTTCCGGGGTGGGCACCTCCTGGACGTGCAGGGACTTGCGCGGGTCCTTGTCCGCGCTGCTCATCCCGGCGAACATCTCCGTCTCCTCGCGCAGCAGCACGGCCGCCCGGTAGGACTCGGGCACCGGCAGCGCGGCCACCTCCTGCGCGGTCAGCCTGGGGCGTCCGGACTCGCCGGACTCCGCCAGGACCGCCGACAGCTGCTCCCTCACCTGCCACCGTCCGCGGCGCGGAAGGCGTGCAGCCGGTCCTCGCCGATCCGCGCCCGGGTGGCGGGATCGGTGATGCCGAGCCCCGGCTCGGGGGCCAGGCACAGGACACCGACCTTGCCGATGTGG
Organism: Streptomyces musisoli; assembly: GCF_016741855.1. Taxonomy (GTDB): domain Bacteria; phylum Actinomycetota; class Actinomycetes; order Streptomycetales; family Streptomycetaceae; genus Streptomyces; species Streptomyces musisoli. The sequence goes on from NZ_JAERRH010000002.1 coordinate 195,610, forward strand.
CGGTTGGTCTGGATGCTGCGCGCGGCCTCGGCCACCTCGTCCAGCCGGTAGACGGCCGACAGGGCGGGAACGACCCGGCCCTGCTGGATCAGGCGGTTGGTCTCCCACTGCTCCTGGAGGTTGGCGCCGTGGCTGCCGATGATGCGCTTCAGCTTCATCCACAGGTAGCGGTTGTCGAACTGGTGCTGGTAGCCGGTGCTGGAACCGCAGGTGACGACCGTGCCGCCGCGCCGGGCGAGGAACACCGACGCCGCGAAGGTCGCCTTGCCGACGTGCTCGAACACGATGTGCGGGTCCTCGCCGACCGCCTTGCGGATCGCCTTGCCCAGGCGCTTCCAGCCCTCCGGCCGCTGGAGGCTGCCGGGGTCGCCCTGCTCGATCTCGGTGCGGTCGATGACGACGTCGCAGCCCAGGCCGGCCAGGATCTCGGCCTTCTCCGGGGAACTGACCACGCCGATGGACGTGCCGCCGCCGTTGCGCACGAACTGCACGGCGTAGGACCCCAGACCGCCGCTCGCGCCCCAGATGAGCACCACGTCGCCCTGCTTCATCCGGGCGCCCCGGTCACTGACCAGCATGCGGTAGGCGGTGGCCGCGCACAGCGGGTTGACGGCCGCCTCCTCCCAGGACAGATGCGCGGCCTTGGGCAGCAGCTGGCTGGCGCGCACCACCGTGTAGTCCGCGAGGCCGCCGAAGTTGGTCTCGAAGCCCCAGGCTCGCTGGTCCTCGCCGAGCATGCTGTCGGCGTGGCTGGCCGGCTCCTGGTCGTTGACATGGGCCGTGGCGATCACGACGTGGTCGCCGGGCTTCCAGTGCTGGACGGCGGAGCCGACGCGCACCACGACACCGGACGCGTCGGAGCCGAGGACGTGGTACGGCTGGTCGTGCCGGGCGTGCCAACCGCCCTGGGAGGCGAGGTGCTTGAGGAACCCGAACGTCGGCAGCGGCTCGAACATCGCCGACCAGACGGTGTTGTAGTTGATGGCGCTGGCCATGACCCCGACCAGCACCTCGTCCGGGGCCAGTTCGGGCATGGGCACATCGCCGACGTGCAGGGACTTGCGTACGTCCTTGTCCTCCACGCCGGTGAACAGCTCCGTGTCCTCGGCGCGGACGAACGCGGCCCGGTACTGCTCGGGAACCGGGTGCCGCAGCAGCTCCTCGCCGCTGCTCCCCGTCGTGACGGCTTCGGTGAGGGTCGTCATGGTCTTCCTTCGGTGCTCGTGGGGTCGGTCGGGGATCACGGGTGGAGGAGATGGTCGGGTGCGCCGTCCAGCAGGGCGCGGACCAGCCGCCCGTAGGCCGCCGGCGGCTCCTCGGCCACCTGCTCCCACAGCGGGGCCAGCCGCGCCCGCGCGCCGTCGCAGACGACGGCCGCGAGGTCCTGGGCGTTCGGCTCGTGCTGCTCGTCGGCCTGGGCGGCCCGCGCCAGTACGACGGCCATCGTGAACAGTTCGGTGGCGATGCGGTTGACGGCGATCAGCGTCTGCTGCCGCTCCAGCAGCTCGGCGGCCGGCTGTGCGCCGGTCAGCTCGCGGCAGATACGGGCCAGCCGCCCGACGTCCTCGCGCACCGCCTCCAGGTGGGCGCGGTTGCCGGGCGACAGGGCACCCGCATCCAGGGCGCCGTCGGTGCCGGGCAGCACCTGGCCGCCGTCCCGGTAGTAGCCGGCGAGCATTCGCGCGGCCAGATACCGGTCGAGGTTGAAGTCGACGCCACCGGCGACCCGCATGCCGCGGATCTCCCGTTGCGCCTGCTCCACGGGGTGCGGGGCCAGACCGCGCGCCGCCTTGCTGTCCGCGGTCTCGTACCCCCGCGCGCCCAGCAGCGACACCGTACGGTCCACCACCCGCCACGCCGTCATCGAGGTGAGGTTCTTCAGCGCGTCCCGCTCCCAGTTCAGGGCGGTGGCGTCGGTGTGCAGCATGGCCCAGCGGACCGCGCTGTCCATGGCGTAGACGTCCGCGACGGACTCGGCGAGCAGCTGCCGGATCGCCTCGTACGACGCCAGCTCCCGGCCGTCCACGGCCCGCTCGGCCACGAAGGAGCGGGACCACTCCAGGCAGCGCCGGGCGAGTGCCATCGACGGCGCGCTGGTCACATAGACCCGGGCCAGCGCGTGGATCTCCGCGTACGGCGAGGCCCTGCGCCACTCGGCCTGCGCGGGCAGCGTGTGCCCGGCCGGGACGAACACCTCGGTCAGCCGCAGATGCGAGATCGGGGTGGCGTGCAGGCCCATGAACGCGTGGTGGGCGACCACCTCGAAGCCCTCGGCGGGCAGCTCGACGAAGAACAGGCCCACCTGGTCGCCGTCCCCGCCGCCCTCGACGGTCGCGGTCACCGCGACCAGGCCGGCCGCGGCTCCGTTGGTGATGAACATCTTCTCGCCGGTGAGCAGGTACCCGGACCCGTCCGCGGTGGGCCGGGCCACCGTGGACCGGCCCGTGTTGCCCGCGCCCTCGGGCTCGGTGCTGGCCAGCGCGCCCACGGTGCCGGCGGCCACGTGCTTGGCGAGCAGCTCGCGCAGTTCGCCGTCGGGCACCGCGGGCAGGAAGGCGATCGGGCCGAGGGCGTTGTGCGCGGACAGCAGCATGCTGATGGCCGGGGCGCGCTCGGCGGCCGTCTCCAGCACCCGGAAGCCGTTGTAGTCCGACAGCGCCAGGCCGCCGTCCTCGCGGGGCAGCAGCATCGCCAGGAAGCCGGCCTCGTGGAGCGCGTCGAGCAGCCCGCCGGGCAGCTCGCTCCGGCCGTCCAGGCCGTCCGGGACATGGGTGTCCAGCACCCGCGTCATCGCCCGGACCGCCTCGTCCCCGGCCCGCCGGTCCGCCTCGGACTGCCGGGGGAAGGAGCGCAGCCGGTCCCAGGGGAACCCGCCCCGGCTCATCTCCTGAAGGACACTCACGGTCATATCAGCTTCCTCAGCGCCTGCATGAACGCCTCCGGATGTTCCCGGAGGTAGAAATGTCCGCCGGGGAACAGCTCCACGGTGCACTCGGCCGTGGTGTGCTCCCGCCACTGGGGCAGATACGGCGACGCCAGGTCGCTCTCCCCGCCCAGCACCGAGATCGGGATGTCCAACGGCTCCTGGCGGACGTGCTGGTAGGTCTCGAAGATGGTGAAGTCGGCCCGGTAGGCGGGCAGCACGAGCCGTACCAGCTCCGGGTCCGCGAGCAGCGGCGCGGGCAGCCCGCCGTAGCGCTCGTTGACGGCGGCGAGCAGCTCGTCGTCGCCGAGGGTGTGCAGCGGGCTGCGCGGGTGCGGCAGGTGCGGCGCCGGGTAGGCGGACAGCACCAGCCGCTCGGGCAGCGGACGGCCCGCCGCGCGCAGCGCGCGGGCCGTCTCGAAGGCGGTCAGCCCGCCGAGGCTGTGCCCGAAGAACACGAACGGACCGGCGAAGTCGACGGACTCGACGAGGCCCTGGACGAAGGTGTCGATGGAGTCCAGCGGGGTCTCCATGACCCGGGTGCCGCGCCCGGGCGGCTGGATGCCCCAGACCTCCACGTCCGGCAGCTCGTCCGCCCAGCGCACGTACTCGCCGGGCGAACCGCCGCTGTGCGGGAAGCAGTACAGGCGCAGGGACGCCTCCGGGCGCCGCCGCCGGCGCACCAGCCACGGTGACTTGTCGGCCATCAGTGCTCGCTCTCCTTCAGCCGGCGCTCGGTCAGTTCGGCGAGGCCCGCGACGGTCGGGGTGGTGAAGATCTCCCGGGCCTCCAGCGGGATGCCGTAGGTGTCCCGCAGCCAGGCGGCCAGCCGGGTGACCAGGACGGAGTCACCGCCCAGGTCGAAGAGGCTGTCGTCCGGGTCGACCTCGTCCAGGCCGAGGAGCTGCCGGAAGGTCTCCGCGATCCGCTCCTCGGTCTCGGTGCCCGGTTCGGCCGCCGCGGCCTCGGTCTGCGGCCGGGCGGCGGGGGAGGCGGCGCCCGGCGTACGGCCCAGCCACGCGTCCGGGGTGGCCTGCGCGGTCCCCCCTGCGGTCCCGGGATCGGCCGGCTCCACCAGGAAGTGGCGCCGGTCCAGCGGGTGGCCGGGCAGCTTGGCCCGGCGCCGGCCCGCCGCGTCCTGCACCCGGCCGAAGTCGACCGGGGCACCGGTCAGCCAGAGCCTGCCGAGCGCCTCCAGGGCGACGGACAGCGCGGAGGCCGGATCGGTGGGGTGCGGCTGGGACTGGAGCACCAGCTGGTGGTCGCTCAGCTCGGGGTGCTGACGCGACAGCGTGGTCAGCGTCATGCCCGGCCCGACCTCCAGCAGGATCCGCTCCGGGTCCGCGAGCAGGGTGGAGACCGCGTCCCCGAACCGGACCGCGTTGCGCATGTGCGCCGTCCAGTACGCCGGGTCGGTCAGCTGTCCCGGCTCCGCCCAGGTGCCCGTCATGTCGGACACGAAGGGCACGGTGGGCTCGTGCAGCTCGATCGCGGCCACCGCGGCCCCGAACTTGTCCAGGACCGGCTCCACCAGGGGGGAGTGACCGGCACCGGAGATCTTCAGCTTGCGGAAGTCGATCCCCTTCTCGGTCAGTTGCGCGGCCAGCAGGTCGATGTCGGCCTCGCGGCCCGACACGGTCACCTGCCCGGGGCCGTTCACCGCCCCCACCGTGACGGAGTCGGGCAGCAGCGGCAGCACCTCCGCCTCGGGCCGCTTGACGGCGAGCATGGCCCCGGCCTCGACCGTGGACAGCAGCTGCCCGCGCAGACCCACCAGGGAGATGCCGTCCGCGAGCGAGAACACCCCCGCGGTGCATGCCGCTGCGTACGCCCCGAGGCTGTGGCCGACCAGGGCGCTCGGCTGGACGCCCCAGTGCTGCCAGAGCCGGCCCAGCGCGTACTCCAGGATGAACACCGCGGGCTGGGCGACGGTGATGGTGTTGATCCGGCGCCCGGCCTCCGCCACCGCCTCCGCGTCCCGCGGGTCGGGGTAGACGATGCTGCGCAGGTCCAGGCCGAGGCGCTCGTGCGCCGCCTCGAAGGCCTCGTCGACATGCCGGCGGAACACGGCGTTGTGCTCGTACAGGTCCCGCGCCATGCCGACGTGCTGACCGCCCTGACCGGGGAACATGAAGGCCGCCGGCCGCTCGGCGGGCGCGCCGGCGGAGGTCGGCACCCGGCGGGTGTTTCCGGAGGTCAGGGCCCGCGCGACCTCCGCGGTGTCCTGGCCCACCACGAACCGGCGGAAGGGATACGCGCGCCGGCCCCGCTGGAGGGTGAACGCCACGTCGGCGAGCGGCAGTTGGGGCTCCCCGGCGAGGCGCTCGGCGAGGTCCTCGGTCAGCCGGTCCAGCGCCGCCTCGGAGGCGGCCGACAGCGGCAGCAGCTGCGGGGTGCCGGTGGGCCGGGCGGGCTCGCACGCCGGCGGCTGCTCGACGACGACATGGGCGTTGGTGCCGCCGATGCCCAGCGCGCTGACACCGGCCCGGCGCGGGCCCGCGGACGGCTGCCACGGGCGCAGCTCGGTGTTGACCCGGAACGGGCTCGTCTCGAAGTCGATCTCCGGGTTCGGGCGTTCGAAGTTCAGGCTCGGCGGGATGACGCCCTTCTCCACCGCCAGGACGGCCTTGATGAACCCGACGACACCGGCGGCCGCGTCGGTGTGCCCGATGTTGGTCTTGACCGAGCCGAGCCAGCAGAAGCCCGCGCGGTCGGTCCCGGCCCGGAACGCCTTGGTGAGCGCGGCCACCTCGATGGGGTCGCCGAGCCGGGTGCCGGTGCCGTGCGCCTCGACGTAGCCGATCGAGTCGGGCTCGATCCCGGCGGCCAGGTGCGCGGCCCGGATGACCTTGGCCTGGCCGTCGATGCTCGGCGCGGTGAAGCCGATCTTCTCGCCCGCGTCGTTGTTGACGGCCGACCCGCGCAGCACGGCGTGGATGTGGTCACCGGCGGCGACCGCGTCCGACAGCCGCTTGAGCACCACCACCGCGGCGGCGCTGCCCCCGACGATTCCGTCGGCGTCCGCGTCGAACGCCCGGACCTGGCCGTCCACCGCGAACGGGCCGCCCTCGGTGTACCGCACCGGCAGCAGCGGCACCCGCACCCCGGCACCGCCGGCCAGCGCGACGTCGCAGTCCCCGGACGCCAGCGCCTGCGCGGCCAGGTGGATCGCCGTCAGCGAGGTGGAGCAGGCGGTCGCCACCGTCACCGCGGGACCGTTCAGCCCCAGCTTGTGGGCGGCGCGGCTGGTCAGGTAGTCGGGCGCGGTGGAGATCCGGAACTGCCAGTCGTCGGCGAACGGCAGCTTGCCGCGCTGCGACTGGAGCGTGGAGTAGTACGTCGTCATGCTGCCGCCGGCGAAGATGCCGACGGACGGGCCATCCGGCTCCGGCACCAGACCGGCGTTCTCCAGGGCGCTGTGGGCGACCTCCAGGAAGACGCGCTGCTGGGGGTCGATCAGCAGGGCCTCACGCGGCGAGTAGCCGAAGAAGGCCGCGTCGAACTCCGCGGGGGAGTCCAGCAGGCCGAACGCGGTGAGTCCCTCCCCGTCGGGCTCGACCGGGCCCAGCTGGGTGATCGACTCGACGCCGTCGCACAGGTTCTCCCAGAACGCGCCGACATCGGCCGCCCCGGGGAAGCGCCCGGACATGCCGACCACGGCGATCGGCTCGGGACCGCCCGTGCCGCTGCCGCGCTGGACGGGTGCGGCGAGCGGCTCCGCCGCCTCCCCGCTGAGATGCGCGGCCAGGGAGTGCACCGTGGGGAACTCGAACAGGGTCATCAGCGGTGCCTTGATGCCCAGATCGGCGTCCAGCCGGTGCTGCACCCGGGTCAGCAGCAGCGAGTGCCCGCCCAGGTCGAAGAAGCTCTGGTGCGAGCCGACGCCCTCGACCCCGAGCACCTCCTGCCAGATGCCGGCGATCTGCCGCTCCAGCTCACCGGCGGGCGGCCGGACCGCGGCCGCCGGCTGCCGGACGGGCGCCGGAAGCCGCTTGGCGTCGACCTTGCCGCTCGGGTTGAGCGGCAGATGGGTCAGCGTGACGAACGCGGCCGGGACCATGTACTCGGGCACCGCGCGGGACAGATGCTCGCGCAGCTCGGCCGCGGCCGGCTCGGTGTCCGGGCCCGCCGGCACCACGTACGCCACCAGCTGCCGGTCGGCGGGGTCGCCGGACGGGGTGTCACCCGCCGTACGCACCAGCACATGGGCGTCGCCGACCTGCGGGTGGGTGCGCAGCGCGGCCGTGATCTCGCCCAGCTCGATGCGGTATCCGCGCAGCTTGACCTGCTCGTCCATGCGCCCGATGAACTCGATCTCACCGTCGGCACGGAGCCGGGCCAGGTCCCCGGTGCGGTACATCCGGGCGCCGGGGTCCGCGGCGAACGGGTCGGCCAGGAAGCGCTCCTCGGTCAGCTCGGGGCGGTTGCGGTAGCCCTGGGCCACGCCCACGCCGCCGATGTAGAGCTCGCCGATCACGCCGGGCGGCACCGGTCGCAGCGCGCGGTCCAGCACCCGGACCGTCCAGCCCGGCAGCGGCCGGCCGATGGGCGGGTCCCCCGGCTCGTCCTCGCGGGTGCGGACCGTGCCGGCCGTGCTCAGCACGGTGGCCTCGGTCGGGCCGTAGGCGTTGACGAAGCGGAACGGGGTGCCGGGGCGGGGCCGTGCGGTCAGCCGCTCACCGGCGACCAGCATCATGCGCAGCGTGGTGTCCGCGTCCCACTCCCGGTCCAGCAGCGGTGCGGCTATGGCGGTCGGCAGGACGGTGAGGGTGATGGAGTTCTCCCGCAGCCACGCCTGGTAGTCCGCGGCGACGAGCACCGTGGCCCGGTCCGGGCAGTGCAGGGTCGCCCCGGCCGCCAGGGCCGGCCAGATCTCCAGCTGGGACACGTCGAACCCGGGGGAGATCAGCAGGGTGGCCGCGTCGTCGGGGGTGACCTCGTACTCCCGGACGTACCAGGAGGCCAGATGGCCGAGCCCGCGGTGCGGCACCTCCACGCCCTTGGGCCGGCCGGTGGAGCCGGACGTGAAGATGATGTACGCGATGTCGTCGGGCCCGGCCTCGTCCGCGACGGGTTCCCCGGTCCGGCCGTCCTCCGCGCGGCCGTCCCGGACCGTCAGGCACCGCCGGCCCGGGAACCGGTCCCGCAGCTCCTCGCTCGTGATCACGGCGAGCGCGTCGGCGTCCTCCAGCATGCCGTCCATCCGCGCCTGCGGCTGGCCGGGGTCGAGGGGCAGGAACGTGGCGCCCGACTTGAGCACCGCCAGCTCCGCGAGGACCAGGTCGGCGCCGATCGGCAGGCAGACGGCGATCACCGTGCCCCGGGCCGCCCCGGACTGCTTCAGCCGGGCGGCCAGGCGCTCGGCGCCCTCGTCCAGCTCGCCGTAGGTCATGGTCCGGCCGGCCTCCACCACGGCGGCCTTGCCGGGCTGTGCCTGCGCCTGCCGCTGCACCCGGCGGTGCACCGGCAGTTCGTGCGCGGCCGGGTCCACGGGCTGCGGGGCGCTCCACTCGCGCAGGCGCTCCCCGGCCCGGTCCTCGTCCAGCAGCCGCAGCTCGCCGACGGGGGTCTCCGGGGCCTGAAGCGCGTGGGCCAGCAGCTCCTGGAAGGCCGCGGCGATCGACTCCACCGTTCCGGTGTCGAAGAGGTCCGCGTTGTACTCCCAGATCAGCGCGATGCCGTCGTCGGCGGTCCGCTCACCGGAGGCGTGCTTCTTGTCCTGGGGCACCACGATGAGGTGCAGGTCCATCTTCACCGTGTCGTTGAACGGCTCGGTGATGGACGACTCGCAGTCACCGAACCGCGGCGCGGCCTCGGTGTGGTCGTGCGCGGTGACCATGGTCTGGAACAGCGGGGGGTGCGCCGGGGTGCGGGGGACGCCGAGGGCGTCGATGACGACCGGCAGCGGGCACGCCTGGTGCGCCGCGGCGTCCAGGACCGTGTCCCGCACCTGCTTCAGCAGCCGGCTGAACGGCAGCTCGGGCGAGACGCGGGTGCGCAGCGCGGCGCTGTTCATCACCATCCCGACCATCTCTTCTTCCGCCGGGCTGCGGCGGTTGGCCAGGGGGGTGCCGACGCAGATGTCGGTGTCACCGCTGTAGCGGTGCAGGACGGCGGTGAAGCACGCGAAGAGCGCCATGAAGGGGCTGACCCCGTCGCTGCGGCGCAGCCTGCCGAGGCCGTCCAGCAGACCGGCCGGGACCTCGCTGTACACCCGGCGGCCCCGGGTCGTCTGGACCGGCGGCCGGGGCCGGTCGGTCGGCATGCTCAGCACACCGGAGTAGTCGGCCAACTGCTCCTGCCAGTAGGCGAGATGGCCGCGCATCGCGGGGCCGTCCTGCTCCTCGCGCTGCTGCCGGGCGTAGCCGCCGTGCTGGAGCGCCGGGGCCGGCAGACCGGCGTCCCGGCCGGCCGCGCGGGCGTTGTACAGGGTCTCGACCTCGCGCAGCTCGACGGCGAAGGACCAGCCGTCGTGCAGGATGTGATGGGCCACGACCAGCAGTTCGTGCTCGTCGGGGCCCAGGCGTATCGCCAGCCAGCGCTCCAGCGGGTAGTCCGCGAGCGAGAACGGCCGGGCCAGCTCCGCCGACACCCGGCGGGCGCGGGCCACCTCCCGTTCGTCCTCGGGGAGTCCGGACAGGTCCGCCCGCTCGATGCGCACCGGGCGCGGCTCGTGGACGACCGGCACGGGGGTGCCGTTCTCCTCCCGGTAGCTGGTGCGCAGTGCCTCGTGGCGGCGGTAGACCTCGGTGAGGGCCCACTCCAGGACGTCGAGGTCCAGCGCGCCGCGCACCCGGATGCTCCGGGAGCCGTTGTAGACCGGGTCGTTCGGGGTGAGCTTGTGCAGGAACCACATCTGTTCCTGGTTGGCGGACATCACCGGCTGCGCGGTGCCGTCCTCGGCCGCCGCGCGCTGCGGGTGGGGCCCGGCCGGGCCGGCCGGAGCGGCCGCCTCGGCGGCTTCGCCGGCCGCCGCGACGGTGGCCACGGCATCGGCGAGTTCGTCCAGCGTGGGGTGGACGAAGATGTCGCGCACCGGGATCTCGACACCGAGCCGTTCCCGGATGCGCACCACGATCTGCGCGGCGAGCAGGGAGTCGCCGCCCAGCTCGAAGAAGCTCTCCTGGGGGTCTAACCGCTCGATCCGGAGCACCTCGCGCCAGATCGAGCCCAGCGTCTCCTTGCCGGACGCCGGGTCGTAGGGAAGGGATATGCCGGCGGTGGGGTCTTGCCGGCTGCCGGGGCTTTGCTCGGCGGAACGCACAGTGGTAACTCCGGATCACGGTCGGACGTCGGAACGGATGCCGCGCGGTGTGCCGGCCGCCGGGGCGACCGGCGGTCGTCGCGTGTGTGGTACGGCCGCCGGGGTTCCGGTGGCCGATGGTGGCTCGGCGTGACCGCCGGGTTGCGGCGGTCAGTTGGTGGCGGACAGGTCGGGTTGCGCGCTCTGCGGGTCGGCGGCGCGCTTGCGGGCGAACAGGGCCGCGGCCACCGCGAGCACGATGACCGCCAGCACCTCGATGCCGGTGGCGGTAAGCGTCAGCGCGGTCATCGAACCGCTGCCCGTCGCCACACCGCCCAGGGCGCCGCCGGCGGCGATGCCCAGGTAGGTGGAGGAGCTGTTGAGGGAGAGGGCGACGGTGGGCGCCGGGATGTCCAGGCTCGCGATGCGGTGGTTCTGCCCGGTGGGCAGCGACCAGCAGGAGACGCTGATGACGGCGAGGATCAGCCCGAACAGCCCGCGGCCGGCCCAGGATCCGCTCGGCGTGGGGAGCGTGAACAGGGCGAGCACCAGCAGCCCGACGGTCAACACCGCGGCGGACCCGAAGTAGGCGCGGTCGCCGCCCCAGCGGTCGGCGGCCCGGCCGCCCACCGCGCTGCCGGCGACCGCGGCGACACCCCACACCAGCAGGAAGACGCTGACTCCGGTGGAGTCGACCTTCGTGGTCTTCATCGCCAGCGGTGCGATGTAGGTGAACATGGTGAACACACCGGCGCACGCGAGCGCGTTGGACAGCAGGGCGGCCAGCACCCGCGGGTGCGCGGCCACACCGAGCCGCTCCCGGATGGTGACCGACGGCGGGGTCGGCACCTCCGGCAGGGCCATCATCAGGACGACCGTCGCCAGCAGCGCCATCGCCGCGACCAGGACCAGGGTGATCCGCCAGCTGCCGATGGCGCCGACCAGTGTGCCGATGGGGACACCGAGCGCGGTGGCGGCGGACATACCGCCCGCCACCAAGGCGATCGCCCGGCCGCGCCACTCCTCCGTGGTGACGCTGACGGTGACCGCGATGCCGCAGGGGATGTACAGGGCGGCGCCGAAGGCGGCCAACACCCGTGCGACCATGAGGACTTCGTAGGTGGGGGCGACGGCGCCCAGCAGGTTGGACGCCACGAAGGCGATCAAGGCGGCCACCAGCAGCTGCTTGCGGCGCACCTTGGCGGTCATGGCCGCGAGGATCGGCGCGCTGATCGCGTACAGCAACGCGAAGACCGTGACCAGCTGTCCGGCCACGGACGTGGTGACGTCGAAGTCCCGGGCGATGCGGTCGAGCAGGCCGCTGATCACGAAGCCGTCGGTGCCGATGCTGAACGCACCCAGGCTCAGCGCCAGCAGCAGAATCCGGTTCGGCATCTGGCTAGATCCTTTCCTCTGCTGACGGTCGATGCTGCGGGCCGATGCCGGTGAGGACTCTGGGGGGCATGTTCTTTCGGATCCCATCGGGCTGGTGGCTGGCTGTGGTGGTGGCAGCAGGGGGGGCAGGAGCCGGGCGGGAGCGTGCGTGCGCGGCCGGACGGCGGCGCCACCCCGGCTGTTTACGGAACAGTTCTGTGCATGATCCGGATACGGACCGAAAAGGGATATCCGCGACCGGTGAGAAGTGCCGTCGGTAAACCCGAGATCACATGATTTTGAGGTTACGTGGACTCGGTCGACACGCTGCGGCCCATCTATGCCCCACCCCCGTTTCGCTCCCCCGTAAACCCCGCAAGATGATGCCGGTTTGCGACAGCACTGAAGTTAGCCTCGGCTCACTAAGGGAGTCAAGCTTGGGGGGTCGACCGCATTGTGACGCGGAACTCAGCGCCGACTTGCCCCACTTGACCTGCGGAGGCGATGCGGGGAGCGGCGATCTGGGAGGTGCAGGAAATTGCACATCCGGATGATCTGCAAAAAGTTTCACATCACACGCGGTGATGCCGCTAAAACGGCCGGTGATAACGTGCAATTGTTTGCAGTTGGGCTCTCAGGGGTCGCCACCGGGAGGCCGGACGGCCATGGCCGTGCCGCACATTAAATGCCGAGCGGGTGTCTTGCGCGGAATGTACACTCCACGACGCGGCGGCGTACGCCGTTCTCCGCACCCCGTCCGCGCCCGGCCGATCAGAACCGGTGCGGCGAAGCGAAGAAGCAAAGGAGTGGCGGACCTTGAACACCCCCGAGCACAACGGCCCGTGGATGCGGCGCTTCCACCCGTCCCCCGAGGCCCGTGTCCGGCTGGTCTGCCTGCCGCACGCCGGCGGCGGTGCCACCTACTACCACCCGCTCTCGGCGGCTCTGGCCCCGGAAATCGAGGCCCTGGCCGTCCAGTACCCCGGCCACCAGGACCGCCACCGGGAGCCCTGCATCGACTCCCTTCCCGAGCTGGCCCGCCGGCTCGTCCCCCATCTGCTGCCGTGGACCGACCGTCCGCTCGCGGTGTTCGGACACAGCATGGGCGCCTCGCTCGGCTTCGAGGTCGCCCGGCTCCTGGAACACGAGCACGGCGTCGTCCCGGCCGCGCTGTTCGCCTCCGGGCGGCGCGCCCCCTCCGAGCACCGGGAGGAGTTCCTGCACCAGCAGGGCGACGACGTCCTGGTCCGCGACGTCCGGGAACTCAGCGGCACCGACGCCCGGTTGCTGGCGGATCCCGAGCTGCTGAACATGGTCCTGCCGGCGCTCCGCAGCGACTACAAGGCCATCGAGACCTACCGCTACGTCCCCGGCCCCGGCCTGAGCTGTCCGGTCACCGCCCTCATCGGCGACGAGGACCCCCGGGTGACGCTCGACGAGGCCCGGTCCTGGACCGCCCACACCACCGGGGACTTCGCCCTGAAGATCTACGGCGGCGGCCACTTCTACCTGAACCAGCACACCGACGCGGTCGCCCGCGAGATCTCCGACCGGCTGCTGTCCGCCACCGGCGCGTCCCGGCCATAGCGGCTCGGGCCCCCGGGCCGGGTCGCCACCGTGGCGAAGTCGATCGGTTCCAATAGCGGCTTCGATAGACGACCCCGTCCGCTAGCCGTGTCCCCCTGCCGGCCTCACGGGAGAGAAGGCGCCGGCTCAAACTCTGCTGACGCCCCGTCGGAAAAGTCAGCACTGAGTCAGCATTCTTCCGGCCAAACTTGCCCGCGGATGGTCACACGTTGGGATCACGGGCAGCAATGGAGGCGTCTGCCGCGGTGACCTCCGCAGCTCCCGGCGTACCGAGAGGTCGCCGCGAGGGGAGCACGCAGGCAGCTCCCGGCGTGCCCGTAGCGAAACGGTGTTTTCCCAGGTCAGCGTACCCATCCGCGAGGTTTCAGGGGTACTGTCGACAGTTCCGGTGCTGGCAACGGGAGTCCGTCGTAGCCCTTTACCTCCCCGAACCGGGACCCCTTCATCCAGTCCTCGCGGGCCTGTTCGATCTCCGCCTGGGTGCGTCCGACGAAGTTCCACCACATGATCAGTTCCTCCGCGAAGGGTTCGCCGCCCAGCAGCATGAACCCGGCGTCCGACTCCGCGCGCAGCGGTAGTTCGGAGCGCCCGCAGCCGAGGTAGAGCATCGAGCCGGGCAGCACCGGCACCCCGTCCACGTGCACCTCGCCGGACATGGCCAACACGCCGTACTCGAAGTCGGGTTCGAGGGGAAGGCGTGCCTCGGTGCCGCGGCGCAGGGCGAGGTCGGCCCCCACGATCGGGGTGTACGTCGTACCGGGCGAGACCGAGCCGTCCAGGCTGCCGAGGAGCACCGTGGCGGTCAGGCCCGTCGCCGTGACCGTGGGCAGGTCCGGGTGGTACTCGAACTTCGGGTCCGTGTGCCGGTGCTCGTCGGGCAGGGCGACCCAGAGCTGGGCGCCGTGCAGGTGGCGGGCGTGCGGGCGGGGGCTCTCCTCGGAGTGGCTGATCGCGCGGCCCGAGGTCATCAGTCCCAGCTGCCGGGGCCCGATCGTCTGCCGGCTGCCCGTCGAGTCGCGGTGCAGCACCTCGCCCTCGTGCAGCCAGCTGACCGTCTGTAGCCCGATGTGCGGATGCGGGGGGACCTGCATGCCGGGCTCGTCGGCGATGTCGTCCGGGCCGTAGTGGTCGACGAAGGCCCACGCGCCGATCATGCGACGGCCGAGGTTCGGCAGCAGACGGCGTACCTCGGTCGACTCGCCCAGCTTCACATGACGGGGGCTCAGCAGTTCGCGGACCGGTTCGGCGACGACGAATCCACGGCCACCGCAGACACTGGGCACGGGCGCGCGGTCAAGGTTGCTCATGCCGCCCAACCTAGCGGTGCGGAAGCCGGCCGGGGCGCGCGAACCCTCATGTCACCCGGTCCGGCAGCGGGTGTGCCGCGTGGTCCGGTGGTGGGTGTGCTGTCCGGTGGGGTGGCGGGTGTGTCGCCTGGTCCGGGACCGGGTGTGCCGCGTGGTCCGGCGGTGGGTGTGTCGCATGGTCCGGCATCGGATAGGGCGCGTTCGGGGATGGGACGTGCGGTGCGTTCCGGCGATGGACCGGCCGGGCGCTGCGCCCCCCCCGGAGCGGCTCATGGCTGTGGCACGCTCGGGGAGGGCTGGGCCCTGGACGGGGGTACCGAGCTGGGGACCGGGGACGGTGTGCCGGTCGGCAGATGCGGGGAGCGGGCCGGTCCGGCCGGGCGGGGCTGGCCGCCGCGCATCGTGAAGAACACCAGCGCGGCCACGGCGGCCAGGGCCAGGACGCCCACCACCGCGCGGCGCACCAGCACCCTCCGGGGCCGCACCCCTGCGGCCGGCGGGCGCAGGGGCCGCAGGTCGGACGGGCCGACGGCGTGCGCACGCGCGGCCAGGGCGGCCCGCAGCCGCTCCTCGACCGGTGTCGCCGCGATTCCCGTACCCGACTCGTTCATTGCAGCCCCTCCAGACGTCGGCCGAGAGCGTCCAGTGCCCTGCTGGCCGTGGACTTGACGGCACCGCGGGACAGCCCGAGCGTCGTCGCGATCTCGGCCTCGGTCAGATGCGACCAGTAACGCAGCACCAGCACCTCCCGCTGCCGCCGGGTCAGCGTGCCCAGCGCCGCCAGCACCTCCCGGTGGTCCTCGTGCAGCAGGACGTCCTCCTCCGGGGCCGGCGCGTGTTCCTCGGGCGCGGGCGTGTGCGCCCGTACGGTCCTGCGGCGGCGCAGCACCGAGCGGGCCGCGTTGACGACACTGGTCCGCAGGTACGCCTCCGGGTCGTCCAGCGCCGCGAGCCGGTGGCCGTGCCGCCGGAACAGCGCGGTGAAGGCGTCCTGTACGACGTCCTCGGCCGTGGGCAGGTCGTCCACCAGCAGCACCGCCAGGCGCACGAGGGACAGCCGGCGGTGGTGGTACAGCTCCTCGATGCCCGGGGCGGGTCCGGCGTCGGCGGCCCGCCGGGTGCCGGCGCGGGGTTCGATGCCGGGCGCGGCCGGTGTCGTACCGGTGGGGACGCCGGTGCGGGCGAGCAGGTGGAACCGTGGTGTGGGGGTGAACCGCCGCCAGAACGCGGTGCGCTTCGGGGTGCCGGCTCTCTCCCAAGGCAAGGCCGTGCGCTTTGGGGTGCCGGCTCTCTCCCAGGGCAGGGCCGTGCGCTTCGGGGTGCCGGCTCTCTCCCAGGGCAGGGCCGCCGCCGGTGGTGTCGCTGTCGTCATGGATCTCCCGGTGCCGGGTGCGGGGGAGCCGCCGCGCGACGGCTCCCCCGCACCGGCCCTGCCTCAGTGCTGCTGCGGAACCGGCGCCGGCGTGGCGTGACGGTGGTGCGGTACGGGTGCCGGGCGGGCCGGCGTGGGCGCCGGGTGCCGGGGCGCGGGCGCGGCGGTCGACGGCACCGGGCTCGGGGAGGCCTGGCCGGGAGTGGCCGGAGCGGGGGAGGGGGTGGCGGAGTTGGGCGGGGACGGCGCGGGGGAGGGGGTGGCGGAGTTGGGCGGGGACGGCGCGGGGGAGGGGGTGGCGGAGTTGGGCGAGGACGGCACCGGGGACGGGGTGGCGGAGTTGGGCGACGACGGCACCGGGGAGGGGGTGGTGGAGTTGGGCGACGACGGCACCGGGGACGGCGTGGCGGAGCCGGGCGAGGACGGTACCGGGGAGGGGGTGGCGGAGCGGGCCGGGGCCGGGGCGTGGCTGCCGTCCTGCGCCGCCTGGGCGGTCAGTGTGCCTGCGACGGCCAGGGCCGCCCCTACGGCGGAGACCCCCAGCGCGGCGCGCAGCCGGTGGGTGCGGTTCGGGTGCGGGGCACGGTGTGCGGACATGTGTTCCTTCGGTCGCTCGGGTCGGACAATCGGACGAAGTGGAGGCCTCCACCCCGACAGACGTCCGACCCCGGACGAGGTTGCGGGTGACGGCGGAATTATTTTCCGCCCGGCCTGCCGCCCCGCTTTCCCCGCCCCGGCGAGCGACCGCCCCGGGCCCAACCCGGGTTGGAACCGCCCTGCTGCCGGCGAGTGACGCCCTGGGTCCAGGACGAGCAACAACCCCTGCCCCCGGCGAGCAACAGCCCCTGCCCCGGGCGAGCGACCGCCCTGCCCCCCGGCGGGCAACAGCCCCTGCCCCGGGCGAGTGACCGTCCCGGCCCCCCTCCGGTGCCCCGTCGCTCCGGTGTGTGTCAGCTCAGCCGCTTCAGCAGTTCCTCGGCGACCGGGGCCGAGGAGGCCGGGTTCTGGCCGGTGATCAGGTTGCGGTCCACCACCACGTGCGGCGCCCACGGCTCGCCCGCCCGCACGTCGACGCCCGCCTCCGTCAGCCGGTCCTGGAGCAGCCACTTGGCCTGTCCCGCGAGGCCGCCCTGGATCTCCTCGTCGTTGGTGAAGGCCGCCGCGCGGTAGCCGGCGAAGGCGTTGGCGCCGTCGGGGCGGACGGCGGCGAGCAGCGCGGCCGGACCGTGGCACACCACCGCCAGCGGCTTGCCGGAGTCCAGCGCCGCGACCAGCAGCCGACCCGACTCGACGTCCACGGCCAGGTCCTCCATGGGGCCGTGCCCGCCCGGGTAGAACACGGCGGCGAAGTCGTCGAGGTCCACCTCCGCGAGCTTCACGGGCGTCCGCAGCTCGGTCATCTCCTCCAGCGCGCGGGCGATCTCGTCGGCCCTCTCGCGACCGCCGTTGACCTCGGCGGCCAGGCTCGTCCGGTCGACCGGCGACACCACTCCGCCCGGCGTGGCGACGACGACCTCGTGCCCTGCGGCCTTGAGGGCGCGGTAGGGGACCACGGCCTCCTCCGCCCAGAAGCCGGTCGGGTGCGCCGTGCCGTCGGCGAGCGTCCAGTGGTCGGCGCCGGTCATCACGAAAAGGATCTTCGACATGATGTTCTCTCTTCGGAAAGCGAATGTCTGCGAGACCGAACGTAGGGGAGACGACCCATAGGCAACCAATGAAGCATCGTATGGCTCGCATCGGATCCCCTATGGGTCCGCGGGGAATGGCGGAGGGCATGCCGGGGTGATACTCGGTCCCGTGGAGACCGCTTCCCTCGACCTGAACCTGCTGCGTACCTTCCTCGCGGTGTACCGCTCCGGCTCCTTCACCGGCGCCGCCCGGCTGCTCGGGCTGTCGCAGCCGACGGTGACGACGCAGATGCGCGCGCTGGAACGGCAGACCGGCCGGGAGCTGTTCGAACGGCTGCCGCGCGGGGTCGCGCCGACCTCGGTGGCCGACGAGCTGGCGGCCCGGATCGCCGCGCCCCTGGACGAGCTGGCCGCCGTCGCCGGCCCCACGCCGCCGGCCGGGGCCCGCGCCGAGCCCGTCCACCTGGCCGGCCCGGCGGAGCTGCTGTGCACGACCGTCCTGCCGGCCCTGGCGCCGCTGGTCGCCGAGGGCGTACGGCTGCGGGTGGCGACCGGGCTGACCGATCCGCTGCTCGACGAACTGCGTGCCGGGCGCCACGACCTGGTGATCGCCACCACCCGCCCGCGTGGTCGCACCCTGCACGCCGTACCGCTGACCGACGAGGAGTTCGTCCTGGTCGCCGCCCCGGTCTGGGCCGAACGGCTGGGAGTACGACAGCGCGCACGGGACACCGCGGACGGCCACCCCGCCGAGCCCGGCGGGGCCGAGCCTCCCGGCATGCAGGCCCGCGAGACCGGGCGACCGGCCTCGCAGGGTCCCGCCGACACCGACCCTCCCGGCACGCGTGAGCCCGAACCCGGGCGCCTCGCCGCCCAGGCTCCCGAGCCCCTCGCCGCCCAGGCTCCCGAGCCCCTCGCCGCCCAGGCTCCCGAGCCGCTCGCCGCTCAGGCCCCCGAGCCCTTCGCCGCTCAGGCCGCCGAACCCCCCGCCGCCCAGGCCCCCGAAGCCGAGTCTCCCGCCCCGCAGGCCCCCGAGGTCGCGCAGGGTTTCTTCGACCCCGCCGTTCTGCACGGTGTCCCGCTCGTCACCTACGCCGAGGATCTGCCGATCGCCCGCCGCTACTGGCGGCACGTCTTCGGTCGGCGGCTGTCCCGGACCGCCGCCGTGACCGTGCCCGACCTGCGCGGGGTCCTCGCGGCCGTGGCCGCCGGCGCCGGGTTCAGCGTGCTGCCCCGCTATCTCTGCCAGGAACCGCTGGAGTCCGGTGCGCTCGTCGCGCTGCTGGAGCCGGAGGACCCGCCGATCAACACCGGCTTCCTCGTCCAGCGCCCAGGCGCCTCCGACAACCCCGACGTGGCCCGCGTCCGCGCCCTGCTGCTGCGGGCGGCACACGGCTGGTAGGCCGCCGTCAGCCCGCGGCGGCCTCGGAGGCGGCCGTCCACTCCGGTGCCAGCACCGACCAGATCTCCTCGTCGTGCCGCTCGCCCCGGTACAGGTAACTCTCCCGCAGTACGGCCTCCTTGCGCATGCCGAGCCGGCGCGCGACCGCGATGCTGGGCGCGTTGCCGGCCGACACCCACCACTCCACCCGGTGGACGCCCCGCTCCCGGACCGCCCAGTCGATGAGCAGACGTGTCGCCCGGGTCACCAGACCCCGGCCCACCGCGGCCGGTTCCAGCCAGCAGCCCGCCTCCGCCGCACCCTGCGGCACGTCCAGCCGGCGCAGGATCACCGCGCCCACGAGGGTGCCGTCGAGACGGATCGCCCGGATGAGTCCGGTGTCGGACGCCTCCTTCCCGGCGTACGCCTCCAGGAAAGCCCGGGCGCCGGCCACGTCCTCGACCACGTCCGGCAGCCCGTTGAACCGCCCGATGAACTCCCGCCCCCGGTCCACGTGGGCGAGGAACTCCTCGGCCTGCCACGGCTGGAGAGGGCACAGCTCGGCGCCGTCGTCACCGAGAGAGGTCGCGAACATGGTCACCTTCGGGTGAGAGGGTGGGACATCTGGTAGGCCAGCCTACGGTCGGCGCCGTCCCCGATGGCCGTGAGGGCCTCGTCCAGCGCCATGAACCACTCCCAGCGCGGCCGCCCGTCGGCACCGGCCAGCCGGGCCACCACCAGGTCCTCCAGGTCCGCCACCCGCTTGTTCTTCCAGACCTTGTCGGCCAGGCTCACCAGCAGGTCCTCCACACCGATCCCGGGCGTCGCCCAGGCCGCGTGGGTACCGGCGAAGCGGGCGAGCCCGGCCGGCACCCCGTGGGTCAGCAGCAACTCCCGTCCCGCCGCCTCGTGTCGTGCGCCGGGACCGGACAGCTCCGCCGGGTGCAGTGCCTTGCCGATGTCGTGCGTGGCGGCGCCGAACAGCACGGCCTCGGAGTCGAACTCCAGGCTCGGGCAGTGCCGTCGTACCCACTCCACGAGCCGGGCCGCGACGTCGTGCACGGCCCTGAGGTGGGCCACCAGCCGGGGCGGGGCGTCGACCTCCTCCAGCAGCAGAGCGGCCCGCCCGGGCAGGGGGCGCAGGGGCGGATCGGTGATGTCGTCCGTCGCGATCGACGCGGTGTCGTGGGCCGTCATCGTGCCAGGGTAATCACCGGCGCGATCACGGTGTTCGGCGGCGATCGTGTGATCACAGCGTTCGGCGGCAATCGTGCGGTCACGGTGTTCGCGGCAATCGTATGGTCACGGTGTTCGACGGCGATCGTGCGCCACGGATTCGGCGGCGACAGTGCGGCCCGTCGCCGACATCGTTGTCCCGGCCGCCGGATGGCGACGCCGGGGAGCGAGGCCGACGATGGTCTCGTGGGGCACGGCCGCCGCCGCGACGCCGGGGCCGTCCGAGGCCGCCGGGGGACGGAGGCCGGCCCCGGCCGCGGTCAGCGGCCGGAAGGGAGGACACCGTCATGCTGGAAGTGAAGACGGTCGACAAGCCGGACGAACGGCGCGACTTCCCCCGCGGCCACCTCGAAGCGCTCCACCTGACCGGGCTCGACTTCGCGGTCGGCACCTTCGAGCCGGGCTGGCGCTGGTCGGAGTCCGTGGCACCGATCGCGGGAACCGCGAGCTGCATGGTCCACCACAACGGATACGTGGTGCAGGGACGGATGCACCTGCGCATGGACGACGGCGGGGAGAGCGAGGTCGGCCCGGGCGACGTCTTCGTGTGTCCGCCCGGCCACGACGCGTGGGTGGTCGGCGACGAGCCGGTCGTGGTCTACGACTTCGCCGGGACCATGGCGAACGAGTACGCGAAGAGTTAGCCGTACGGCGGTCCGTCCGCCGGTTCCCCCACCGGGCCGCACCGACCGCGGCCCGGTGGCATGTCCGGGTCGCCCCGCGCGAGCGACGCGGGGCCCCACCCGGCCCGAGCGACTACCCGGGCCGGGCAAGGCGGCAGCGACTCCCCGGGGCGGGCAGGCCGGAGCGGCTTCCAGGGGCGGGCAGGGCCGAAGCGGCTCCCCGGGGCGGGCAGGGCCGAAGCGGCTTCCCGACGTAGGCAGGGCCGAGGAGCAGTCCCGGGCCCGGCAGGGCCGGAGCGGCTTCCCAAAGCGGGCAGCCCGCAGTGGCTTCCCGCGGTGGGCAGGGCCGGAGCGGCTTTCCGGGCCGGGCGGTGCCGGTGGACGCCGGCTCGGCTCACTCGCCGAAGGTCCGTGCCCCCTCCTCCGCGAACGTCACCGCGGCCGCGTGGCCGAACAGGCCGGGCAGTCCGCCGGTGTGGACGAAGACCGTACGCTCGCCCGGGCGGATGTCGCCGTCCCGGACGGCCGCGCGGAGGCCGGCCATGGCCCGGCCCGTGTAGGTCGGGTCCAGGACCAGGCCCTCGGTGCGGGCGGCCAGGCGGAGCGCCTCCGACACCGGGCCGGTCAGGGCCGCGTAGCCGGCGCCCACCTGGTCCAGGCGGATCCGCAGCCCCTCCGCGTCGACCTCCTCCGTCGTGAGCGGTGCGGCGAACTCCGCCACCGCCGTGGCCGGGTCGGTCAGCGCGCCCACGTCCACGCCGAGCACCGACCCGCTGCCCAGGGCCGCGACCAGCCCGGCCATGGTGCCGCCCGAGCCGAGCGCGACCACGGCCGTGCGCAGGCCGGGAAGCTGCTCGCGCAGTTCCGCGCCGCAGCGGGCGTAGCCTCTGGCGCCCAGGGTGCTGGAACCGCCGAACGGGATCGGTGCCGGACGCGCGCCGCCCGCCCGCAGGCGTGCGCAGACGTCGGCGGCCGCCGCGTCCAGCCCGGTCTGGTCCACGTCACCGGCCCAGGCGAGGCGCGCCCCGAACAGCCCGTCCAGTGCCAGGTTCCCGGAGCGCGAGGCGCCCGGGGAGCCGCGCAGGACGAGGACGACGTCCAGGCCGAGCCGGGCGCCCGCGGCGGCGGTCAGCCGGGCGTGGTTGCTCTGCGGCGCCCCGGTCGTCACGAGCGTGTCGGCACCCTCGGCGAGGGCCGCGCCCAGCGTCCACTCCAGCTTGCGGATCTTGTTGCCGCCACCGCCCAGACCGGTCAGGTCGTCCCGCTTCACCCAGAGGTCGTCCGGCCCGAGCCCGAGCGCGGCGGCCAGCCGGGGCGCCGGTTCGACGGGGGTGGGGAAGGTGCCCAGCGGCACGGGAGGCTGATGGTTCATGGGGAGGTCCTCGGTTCGGTGGTCGTCCGGCGGAGTCCGGCGCGGTCGCCCGGCGCCATGACCAGTCGATCACAGCTGCGGCCCCGGCCACATGACCGGTCGATCACGGTCGCGAGCCGGGCCACATGACCGGTCGATCACGGTCGCGAGCCGGGCCACATGACCGGTCGATCACGGTCGCGAGCCGGGCCACATGACCGGTCGATCACGGTCGCGAGCCGGGCCACATGACCGGTCGATCACGGTCGCGAGCCGGGCCACATGACCAGTCGATCACGGGCGCGAGCTGAGCCTCACGATCAGTCGATCCTGGCGGTGGTCCCGGCTTCACGGTCAGTCGATCACGGCCGCGGTCCCGGCCACGTGGCCAGCCGATCACGGCTGCGGGCCAGCCCTGCTGTCCAGTCACTCGCCGTCGCGACCCCGCTTCAACGGCCAGCCGATCACGGCCGCGGTCCCGGCCTCATGGCCGGTCGATCACGGCCGGCCCCCCGCCGTCCGGCGTGTCACACCGGCAGCAGGTGGGCGACCAGCGTGCTGAGTTGGCGGGCCGTGCGGCACTCGTGCATCTCGACGAGGTCGGCGTAGGCGGGCGCGGCCGAGTCGCCGGTGCCCCACCGGTCGCGCGGCTCGGGGTTCAGCCAGTAGACGCGCCGGGCCTGCCGCGCGATCTCGCGTACCGCGGGGAGGTTCGGGTCGCTCATGTTCGTCCGCGCGTCCCCGAGCACAAACACCGTCGTCCGCGGGCCGACCGCACCGCCGTACCGCTCGGCGAACTCGCCCAGCGCCACGCCGTAGTCGCTGCTGCCGTGCCAGCCCGTGAGCGTGGCCTCGGCGCGGATCCGGGCGCTGAGCCCGTCGGGGTCGGCGCGGCCGTGGTCGAGCAGGCCGGTCACCTCGTCGAGCCGGTTGACGAAGGCGAACACGCGGACCTTGCCGAACTGGTCGTGCAGGGCCTGCACGAGGAGCATGGTGAAGTCCGAGAAGCCGGACACCGAGCCGGACACGTCGCACAGCAGCACCAGTTCGGGGCGGACCGGCCGGCGCCGGCGCAGCACCGGCCGCATCGGCACCCCGCCCGTGGACAGCGAGGAGCGCAGGGTGCGCCGCAGGTCGATCGCGCCGCGCGCGGCCCGGCGGCGGCGCGCGGCGAGCCGGGTGGCCAGCTTGCGTGCCAGCGGCGCCACGGCCCGGCGCAGCTCCGTCAGCTGGTCGCGGTCGGCGAACAGGAAGTCGACCCGGTCGGCCGTCGGCCGGACACCGCGCCGCGCGATCTCGTCCCGCCCGCGCCGCTCCGCCACCCGGCGCCGCGCCTCCGCCCCGACCATCCGCCGGAACTCCTCGATCCGGCCCCGGATCTCGTCGTCAAGCAGCCGGTCGGCGAACCCCGCGCCGCTGCCTTCCCGGCCCCGGACGTCGGCCCGGACCCGGGCCAACAGGGTCTGCGGGCGCAGCCGGTCCAGGGTCTGGTAGGCCGACCAGCCGTCCGAGCCCGGTGAACTCCCGTATCCGCCCAGGCCGTCCACCGCCTCCGCCGCCAGCCGGCCCATCAGCGCCCGGTCGTCGGCGGCCAGCGCCTCCGCGAGCCGGTCGCGCAGGGACTCCCGGTCCCCGGGCGCCTCCCGGGGTCCGCCCACACCCCGCGGGAAGTAGAGGTCGAAGACCGAGTCGAACAAGGTGCGTTGGCCGGGGCCGTGCAGCAGCGTCGCGGCCAGCCCCTCGCGCAGCAGCTCCCGGTCCGCGAGGCCCAGCGCCTCCACCGCGCGGGCCGCGTCCACGCTCTCCCCGGTGCCGATCCGCACCCCGTGCGCGCGCAGCGCGCCGACCAGACCCGTGATCCGGTCGGCCACGGCGGTCACAGCGTGTCCAGGTCGAGCTTGGCCGCCGCCTTCTGGATGTCGTCCTGGTGCTTGAGGATCACCCCGAGGGTGTCCTGTACGACGGTCTCGTCCAGGGTGTCGGCGCCCAGCGCCAGCAGGGTGCGCGCCCAGTCGACGGTCTCGGCGACGGACGGCGCCTTGCGGAGGTCCATCGCGCGCAGCGCGCCCACCACCCGGACCACCGACTCGGTGAGCGCCTGGCCGAGGCCCGGCACCTTCAGCCGTACGATGCGTCGCTCCAGCTCCTCCTCCGGGAACCCGATGTGCAGGAACAGGCAGCGGCGGCGCAGCGCCTCGGACAGCTCCCGGCCGGCGTTGGAGGTGAGGACGACGAACGGGCGGCGGGTCGCGGTGACCGTGCCCAGCTCCGGGACCGTCACCTGGAAGTCGCTGAGCACCTCCAGCAGCAGCCCCTCCATCTCGATGTCGGCCTTGTCGGTCTCGTCGATGAGCAGCACGGTCGGCTCGTCGCCGCGGATGGCGGTCAGCAGGGGACGGGGGAGCAGGAACTCCTCGCTGAAGATGTCGGTGCGGGCCTCGTCCCAGCTCTCGCCGCGGCCGGCGCTGATGCGCAGCAGCTGCTTGGCGTGGTTCCACTCGTACAGGGCCCGGGACTCGTCGACGCCCTCGTAGCACTGGAGCCGTACCAGCCGGGCCGCGGCCACCTGGGCGACGGCCTTGGCCAGCTCGGTCTTGCCGACTCCGGCGGGGCCCTCCACCAGCAGCGGCTTGCCCAGCCGGGCGGCGAGGAACACGGTCGTGGCGACGGCGGGGGAGGCGAGATAGCCGGTCTCGGCGAGACGGGTGGAGACGTCGTCGACGGACGTGAACAACGGGGCCTCCGGCGGGTCGGGGAGCAGAGTCCACGGGCGAGCAGATCCAAGTCTCTATCTAAGCGCTTGTTCAGTACTCGCGCCACGGTATACACCGATCGGTTTCCGTTCCGTCCGGCCGCGGTACCCTCGCCGTATGGCCACCACAGAGAAGGCGTCGGCGAAGGCGTCCCCGCGCGACCGGCTGCTCGACGCCGCCGCCCGGCTCTCCTACCGGGACGGCGTCTCCGTCGGCGTCGAGGCGCTGTGCCGGGCGGCCGGCGTGTCCAAGCGGTCGATGTACCAGCTGTTCGACAGCAAGGACGCGATGCTGGCCGCGAGCCTGGAGCGGCGCATCCCCGGGTACGAGGACCGGCTCGCCCACCCCGACCCCGGCTCCGCCACCCCGCGCGAGCGCATCCTGTACGTCTTCGAACAGCTGGCGCTGACCTCCCGGGACGCCGACTTCCACGGCTGCCCGTACCTGGCGGTGCTGGTCGAGCTGAAGGACCCGGAGCATCCGGCGAGCGTGGTCGCCCGCGGGGTCAAGGAGCGTCTGGCGGCACGCTTGCGCGCCGAGGCGGAGCAGGGCGGCGCCCGCGATCCCGAGCTGCTCGCCCGCCAGCTCGTCCTCGTCTTCGACGGCGCCAGTGCCCGGGCCGGTGCCGGGGTGGAGCGCCTGGACGACGGACTCGTCACGGCGACGGTGACCGCGCTGCTGGACGCGGGCGGCGTGCACTAGACCGCTCGTCCGGATCATGCCGGGCTCGGCCCGATCCGGACGGAAGACCCCGGGCGCCGGGGCGCCACCGCCCCTCACCGGCACGGCGGCAGGAGCGGGGGAGACCGGCGCGCCTACCCGTACGGGCCACCACAACGCGCCGATCCGCTCGCCCGACCGGTGCAATGGACCCGTGACCGCGCCCCCGGACGACTGCCTCGCGCGCAACGAATGGATCTGCGGCGCCTATCTGAGCACGCGTCGGCAGGTCCTGTTCGACGCGGTGGTCCAGCACCTCCAGCTGACCTTCCTGTCGGTCCTGATCGGCCTGATCATCGCGCTGCCGCTCGCGGTGCTCGCCCGCCGCTGGCGCTGGGTGGCCGGTCCGGTCCTCGCGGGCACGACGATCCTCTACACGATCCCGTCGCTGGCGATGTTCTCCCTGCTCCTGCCCCTCTACGGCCTCTCGGCCGGCCTCGTCGTCGCCGGGCTGGTGCTGTACTCCCTCACCCTGCTCGTGCGGAACCTCCTCGCGGGCCTGCGCGCGGTCCCCGAGGAGACCCGGCAGGCCGCGCGGGGCCTCGGCCACGGTCCCGTCCGCCTGCTGCTCACCGTGGAGCTGCCCCTCGCCCTGCCCGCCGCGATGGCCGGCCTGCGCATCGCCACCGTCTCGGCGGTCTCCCTGGTCACGGTCGGCGCGATCGTCGGCTTCGGCGGGCTCGGCAACCTCATCTACTCGGGCATGAACACCTACTTCAAGGCCCAGGTGCTCACCGCGTCCGTGCTGTGTGTGCTGATCGCCGTCGCCGCGGACCTGCTCCTGCTGGGCGTGCAGCGGCTGATCACGCCCTGGGCCAGGGCGGACCGGGCATGAGCACCCTCGCCGCGAGCTGGGACTGGCTCACCGATCCCGCCCACTGGCCGGGCGAGGACGGCATCCGGCACCGGTTGCTCCAGCACCTGGTGCTCACCGTGGTCTGCCTCCTCCTCAGCTGTCTGATCGCCCTGCCCGTCGCCCTCGTCCTCGGCCACCTCGGCAAGGGCGGCGCGCTCGCCGTGAACATCTCCAACGTCGGCCGGGCCGTCCCCACCTTCGCCGTCCTGGTGCTGCTCCTGCTGACCCCCGTCGGGAGGTGGGGGGAGGGGCCCACGGTGGTCGCCCTGGTGCTGTTCGCCGTGCCGCCGCTGCTCACCAACGCCTACGTCGGCATGCGCGAGGTCGACCGCGGCGTCGTCCAGGCCGCCCGGGGCATGGGGATGACCGGCCGGCAGCTGTTGTTCCGCGTGGAGCTGCCGCTTTCGCTGCCGCTGCTGCTGAACGGGGTCCGGATCGCCGCCGTCCAGCTCGTCGCCACCGCGACCATCGCGGCGCTCGCGGGCGGCGGCGGCCTCGGCCGGATCATCACGGCGGGATTCAACCTGGCCAGCACGCCCATGGTGGTGGCGGGCGCACTCCTCGTCGCGGTGTTCGCCCTGCTCGTTGAGGCCGCCTTCGAGGTCGCCGAACGCCTGGCACCGAAGTGGGCCCGGGGCGGCCGGTGAGGGGCCGCACCGCGGCGGCGGCCGCGCTGCTCGCCCTCACGGCCTGCACCGCGGGCCCCTCCCTGGAGAACAGGGGCCAGGTCACCGCCTCGCCCGGCGACAGCCACCACCTGACCATCGGATCGGCCGGCTTCACCGAGAGCGACCTGCTCGCCCAGATATACGCGCAACTGCTGAACCGGGCCGGCTACCGGACGTCGATCCTCACGGTCGCCAACCGGGAGCTGTACGAACCGGCCCTGGAATCGGGCCGGATCGACGTCGTACCGGAGTACGCGGCCACGTTCGCGGACTGGCTCAACGCCAAGACCCACGGCGCGGACGCGAAGCCCGTCGGCTCTCCCGACCTCGACGCCACCATGAAGGCGCTGCGGACACTCGCCGCACCCCGCGGCCTCACGGTCCTCCCACCCGGCCGGGCGGTCGACCAGAACGCCTTCGCGGTCAGCGCCGGCTACGCCCGAAGGCACGGCCTCGAGACCCTCGGCGACCTGGGCGCCGCGAAGCTGAAGGTGCGGCTCGCCGCCGGCGACGAGTGCGTCCAACGGCCGTACTGCGCGCCGGGCCTGAAGAAGGTGTACGGCATCGACATCACCGGGGTCGACCCCAAGGGCGTCGGCACGACCCAGGCCAAGCGGGCCGTGCAGGACGGCCGGGACCAGATGGTGCTGACCACCACCACGGACGCCACCCTCGACCTGTTCGGCCTGGTCCTGCTCGCCGACGACAGGCACCTGCAGAACGCCGACTACGTCGTCCCGGTCGTCAACCGCTCCCGCGCGGGCAGCGAGCGCGTGGCCAGGGCGCTGGGCAGGCTCAACGGCGTCCTGACGACCAAGGACCTGGCGCGGCTCAACCAGCAGGTCGACGCCTGGCGCCGGCTGCCCGCCGACGTGGCCCGCACGTACCTGAAGGACAAGGGCCTGCTGAAGTGATGCGCGTCAGGCGTCCGACACCGAGTGGAAGCCGGCCTGCCCCCGTGTCACACCCCGCGCGTCCGCGTCCACCGAGCGGCGCAGCGCCTCGTGCAGCTTCGCCGGGGTGAGCACGCCCAAAAACCGTGCCCCGTCCAGTACGGCGACCCACCCGGCGTCGTGCTGGAGCATTACCCCGAAGGCCTGCTTCAGCGGTGCGCCCACCGGCACCCAGGCGGTCATCCGGTGCACGAGGTCCCCGACCGTGCCGCCCGCCGCCAGCTCGTCGATGCCGACCCAGCCGCGCAGGTCACCGCCCGGGTCCAGGACCACCGCCCACCGCGCGTCCTCGGCCCGCAGCCGCCGCGCGGCCCGCTCGGCGGGCTCGTCCCCCCGGGCCACGGGCGGCTGCTCCAGATCGTCCGGCTCGATCTCGGTCACCGACAGCCGCTTCAGTCCCCGGTCGGCGCCCACGAAGCCGGCGACGTAAGCGGTCGCGGGCGCCCCGAGCACCGCGCCGGGCGTGTCGAACTGCTCGATGCGGCCCTGCCCGTACACGGCGATGCGGTCGCCGAGCCGGACGGCCTCCTCGATGTCGTGCGTGACCAGCAGCACCGTCTTGCGCACCGCGGCCTGCATGCGCAGGAACTCGTCCTGGAGCTGCTCGCGCACGACCGGGTCGACCGCGCCGAACGGCTCGTCCATCAGCAGCACCGGTGGATCCGCGGCCAGCGCCCGGGCCACGCCGACCCGCTGCCGCTGCCCGCCCGACAGCTGCTGCGGATACCGGGGGCCGTACGTCCTCGGGTCCAGACCCACCAGGTCCAGCAGCTCGGCCGCGCGGGCCCGGGCCTTCGCCCGCTTCCAGCCGAGCAGCGCGGGCACGGTCGCGGTGTTGTCCAGGACGGTGCGGTGGGGGAAGAGGCCGACCTGCTGGATGACGTAGCCGATGCGGCGGCGCAGCCGCACCGGGTCCACGGCCGCGATGTCCTCACCGCCGACGAAGATCCGGCCGGAGGTCGGCTCGATGAGCCGGTTCACCATCATCATGGTCGTCGTCTTGCCGCATCCGGACGGCCCGACGAGGGTGACCAGTTCCCCCTCCGACACCTCGAAGGAGAGGTCGTCCACGGCCGTCGTACCGTCCGGGTACCGCTTGGTGACCTGCTCGAACCGGATCATTCCCTCACGCTACGGCAGGTCCCCCCGCGGCTCATCCCGCCGTGCCCCGGCCGGCGGAAGCCGGGCGGTCACCGCCCCACCGTCAGCACGATCTTGCCGTACTGAGCGCCCGCCTCCATGTACCGGTGGGCCTCCACGACGTCCTCCAGCGGGAAGGTGCGGTCGACCACCGGGCGCAGGGAGCCGGTGCGCAGCCCGGAGTCGACGAAGGCGACGGCGCGTCGCATCCGTTCGGGGATCGCCAGGACCTCGCGGGTCACGGTGTACGTGCGCATGTTCAGCGCGGGCATCCCCAGGTCGAACCCGGGAAACGGGGTGGGCTCGCCGCTCTGCATCCCCCACAGCAGCAGCGTTCCGCCGGCGGCCACGGCCCTGCCGAGGTCCAGCACGCCCGGCCCCGCGACGGCGTCGAGGACCGACTCGGCGCCCCGGCCCCCGGTCAGCTCCAGCACCCGCCCGGCCACGTCCTCCTCGTCGGAGACGATCACCTCGGCGGCGCCGTCGTCCAGCAGGCGCTCCCGCTTGGCGGGGGTCCGGGTGACGGCGACGGGCGTGGCGCCGAGCCGGTTCGCGGTCTGGATCGCGGCGAGACCGAGGCTGCTGGAGGCAGCGTTCACGACGACCACGTCACCGGCCCGGATGCCGCCGACCTCCACCATCGCGCCGTACGCCGTCAGATAGGGCATCCACACCGCCGCTCCGCCGACCGGGTCCACCTCGGGGGACCGGGGCAGCAGCGCGGACGCGGGCACGAGCGCGCGTTCGGCGTACACGCCGTAGTCGTTGTGCGAGAAGCTCGGGACGACACTGACCGGCTGCCCGGGTGCGACGGCGGTCACGCCGGGGCCGACGGCCTCCACCACGCCCGCCGCCTCGTTGCCGAGCCGGGCCGGGAACCGCTTGACCGGATCGATGTACCGGCCGCTGCGGAACAGTCCGTCGGCCCGGTTCACGCCGATGGCCTCGATGCGCAGCAGCACCTCGCCGGGACCCGGCTCGCCCGGCTCCACGTCCTCCAGCCGCAGCACCTCGGGCCCGCCGGTCTCGTGGAACCGCACCGTCTTCGCCATGTCAACTCCCCCTCGTCATCACGGTGATCACTCACACTGTGCGCCAAAGTACGATGACTGTCAAACTACGAAGAGAGTCGTACTACGGAGTGGGGCGGTGGAGGGTCAGCCGAGCAGGATCACCTCCAGCGTGCGCGGGCCGTGCACGCCCTCCACCCGGTCCAACTCGATGTCGCTGGTCGCCGACGGACCCGAGATCCACGTCGACGGGCGTGCCGGATCGAGGCGTTCGAGGGCCTGCGGAACGGAGGAGACGACCTGGTCCGGTACGCGGACGACACAGATGTGGTGGTCCGGGATGAGCGAGATACGGCGCCGGCCCTGCTCCGGTGAGCCGTCGAGGACGATCGTGCCGGTCTCGGCGATCGCCACGGCGCAGCCCGTCACCACGCTGTCCACCCGGTCCAGCCGCGCTGCGGTGTGCGCCGCCCGGTCGTGGATCCGGACGGGATCGGCGGCGGCCAGCCACTGCGGCGGCAGCCCGGGCGGGACCAGCACCTCCTGGGAGCCGCGCCGGGCCAGCAGCCGCATGACGAGGTCCGGCACCTCCTCTGCCGTGCAGCGGTGCACGATCGCCCGGTAGTCCGCCAGGTTCTCCGCCAGCAGCTCCACCGTCTGCCCGGCCGTACGGTCCCCGTGCTCACGCAGATACTCCCGGGGCACCGCCTCCTCGTACGGCCGCTCGTCCGGTGTCACGTCCGCGAGCGCGCGCCGCACCCGGCCGAGGATCCGCTCCCTGCTGCTCATGCCGCGCCGTCCTTTCCGCCGTGCGTGCGCCGCCACCAGTCCCGGAACGGCTCCGGCGGCACGGCCGGCAGGTCCCGCGTGCCGCTCCACGCCCGGCCGGGGCCCGGCAGTGTGCGCGGATGCAGCCGGCGCGTCCGGGAGGCCAGCCGCTGGCCCGCGCCCAGGGCGCCCGGATGCGTGAACGCCCAGCGCGCCGCCCGCATCGCCGCCCGCTCGGCCGCGTGCCCCTTCGCCGGCCGGAGCACCACCTTGTTGCCCTGCCGCACCGCCGGACCGCCCTCCACCACCCGCTCCCGCAGATGGACGAGCACCTCGGGGATGTCGATGGCCACCGGGCACACCTCGTAGCAGGCCCCGCACAGGCTCGACGCATAGGGCAGGGAGGCGTCGATCTCGCTTCCCGTGCCCCGCAGTTGAGGGCTGAGGATGGCGCCGATCGGGCCCGGGTACACCGAGCCGTACGCGTGCCCGCCGGCCCGCTCGTACACCGGGCACACGTTCAGACAGGCCGAGCAGCGGATGCAGCGCAGCGCCTGGCGGCCGACCTCGTCGGCGAGCGTGTCCGTGCGGCCGTTGTCGAGCAGCACCAGATGGAAGGTGCGCGGCCCGTCCCCGTCCGTGGTGCCGGTCCACATGCTGGTGTACGGGTTCATCCGCTCGGCCGTGGAGGAACGGGGCAGGGTCTGGAGGAAGACCTCCAGGTCCCGCCAGGTCGGCACCACCTTCTCGATGCCGACGACCGAGATCAGCGTCTCCGGCAGGGTCAGGCACATCCGCCCGTTGCCCTCGGACTCCACGACGACCAGGGTGCCGGTCTCGGCGACCATGAAGTTCGCGCCCGAGACGCCGACCCTGGCCCGCAGGAACTTCTCCCGCAGGTGCAGCCGGGCCGCCTCGGCGAGTTCGGCGGGCGTGTCCGTCAGGCCCTCCGGGGCCGGGCGGCCCCATTTGCCCATCTCGGTACGGAAGATGTCCCGGATCTCGCCCCGGTTGCGATGGATGGCCGGGACCAGGATGTGCGAGGGGCGGTCCTCGCCCAACTGGACGATCAACTCGGCGAGATCCGTCTCGTAGGCGCGGATGCCCTCCTGCGCGAGCGCCTCGTTGAGGCCGATCTCCTGCGTGGCCATCGACTTGACCTTCACGACCTCCGACTCACCGGTGGCCCGGACCAGACCGGCGACGATCCGGTTCGCCTCGTCGGCGTCCGCCGCCCAGTGCACCGTCCCGCCGGCCGCGGTGACCGACTCCTCCAACTGCACGAGATACCGGTCGAGATGGCGCAGGGTGTGGTCCTTGATCCGCCGGCCCGCCTCGCGCAGCGCCGCCCAGTCGGACAACTCGCCCACCGCCCTCGCCCGTTTGGCCCGGATGGTGTGGGTGGCGTGCCGCAGATTGGCGCGCAGCGTGGGGTTGTGGACGGCGTCGTGCGCGGCCGCGGGGAAGGCCGGGTGGGCGGCCGGGGGGAACCCGGGCATGCCGACGAACGTTCCGCTCATACCGCCGGTTCCTCCTCCGTGCTCGCCAGGATCTCCGCGATGTGCACCGGCCGCATGCCCGACCGCAGCCTGCTCATGGTCCCGCCGAGGTGCATCAGGCACGAGTTGTCGGCCGCGCACAGCACCTGGGCGCCCGTCGACTCCGCGTTGCGCACCTTGTCCACGCCCATCGCCGTCGACACGTCCGCGTTCTTCAGCGCGAACGTGCCGCCGAAGCCGCAGCACTCCTCGGCACCCGGCAGCTCGACCAGTTCCAGATCCTTGACGGCACGCAGCAGCCGGCGCGGCCGGTCACCGAGCCCCAGACCGCGCAGCCCGTGACAGGTGGGGTGGTAGGTGACCTTGTGCGGGTACCGGGCGCCGACGTCCGTCACCCCCAGCACGTCCACCAGGAACTCCGTCAGCTCGTAGGTCTTCGGCACCACCGGTGCCAGCGTCCGGGCGAGGCCGTCCCCGCGCCCCTCGGCCCGGGCCCGCTCACCCATGCGGGGATACAGCTCCCGCACCATCGCCCCGCACGACCCGGACGGGGTCACGATCGCCTCGTACTCCCCGAAGACATCGGCGAAGTGCCGGGCCAGCGGCTCGGCCTCGTGCCGGTAGCCGGTGTTGTAGTGCGCCTGCCCGCAACAGCTCTGGGCCGCCGGGAAATCGACCTCGACACCCAGCCTGGTCAGCAGCTTCACCACAGCCCGCCCGGTGTCCGGATACAGCGTGTCGTTGACACAGGTCAGGAACAGGGCGACACGCATCGCGGCTCCTCGGCGTCGGTCGTCGGTCGTCGGACGAGTGCAGGGTAGTGGGCAGGTCCCGGCGGGAGGAGACCGCGGCTCACCGCACGGCGAGCCGCGCCTCGGCCGCCCGCCACGGGCCGGCGCCCCCGCGGGGTGTGTACCGGGTGCGGCGCCGGGTGCGGATGA
The DNA here is from genome assembly GCF_016741855.1 of Streptomyces musisoli. Taxonomy (GTDB): domain Bacteria; phylum Actinomycetota; class Actinomycetes; order Streptomycetales; family Streptomycetaceae; genus Streptomyces; species Streptomyces musisoli. The sequence goes on from NZ_JAERRH010000002.1 coordinate 228,943, forward strand.
GCAGCCGGCGCAGGGCCGGCAGGTCGCCGGCCAGCCCGTGCGCGCGGGCCTGCACCAGGACGTTGCCGAGGGCCGCCGCCTCGGTCGCGCCGGCCACCACCGGCAGGCCGCAGGCGTCGGCCGTCAGCTGGCACAGCAGCGCGTTGCGGGTGCCGCCGCCGACCAGGTACACCACGTCCACCGGACGGTCGGCCAGCCGCTGCGCGTCCAGCACGGCACGCCGGTGGGCGAGGGCGAGCGAATCCAGGATGCACCGGGTCACCTCGGCCCGCGTCGCCGGCACCGGCTGACCCGACGCCCGGCACGCCTCGGCGATCCGCTGCGGCATCCGCCCCGGCGCCAGGAACGCCTCGTCCCCGGCGTCCACCACCGCACGCAGCGCCGGCACGCCGGCCGCCTCCCGCAGCAGCAGCCCGAGATCCGGCCCGCCCCACGCCCGTACGCACTCCTGGAGCAGCCACAGCCCCATGATGTTGCGCAGGTAGCGCACGGTGCCGTCGAGCCCCAGCTCGTTGGTGAAGTTCGCCGCCCGGCTCTCCTCGGTGAGCACCGGAGCGGACAGTTCCAGGCCCGCCAGGGACCAGGTGCCGGTGCAGATGTAGGCGAAGCGCTCCACGGACGCCGGGATCGCGGCGACCGCCGACGCGGTGTCGTGCGAGCCGACCGCCGTCACCGGCACCGGGCCGGCGAGCCCCGTCTCCGCCAGCACCTCCGGCCGCAGCGTCCCGGCCGGATCGCCCGGCTGCCGCAGCGGCGCGAACAGGCCGAGGTCGATGCCCAGCCGCTCGGCGACCTCGGACGACCAGGTCCGGGTCCGGGGGTCGACGAGCTGGGTGGTGGAGGCGTTGGTCAGCTCGGTGCCCAGCTCGCCGGTGAGCCAGTACGTCAGCAGGTCCGGGATGAGCAACACCCGTGCCGCGCGCGCGAACTGGGCGGTCGACCGGGCGGCCGTGAGCTGGTAGAGGGTGTTGAACGGCGCGTGCTGGATGCCCGTCGCCGCGTACAGCTCCGACGCCGGCACGGTCGCCCACACCTTCTCCGCGACCCCCTCGGTGCGGGTGTCGCGATAGTGCACCGGGTTGCCGAGCAGGGCCCCGTCGGCATCCAGCAGACCGTAGTCGACCGCCCAGCCGTCCACGCCCACCGAGTCGACCGGACCCGCCGCACGCAGCCCGTCCAGGACACCGCCGTACAGCGCCAGCACGTCCCAGCGCAGCCCCTCCGGCACCCGTACCGGCCGGTTCGGGAACCGGTGCGCCTCGCTCAGCTCCACCGAGTCCGGGCCCACCCTGCCCACCATGACACGCCCGCTGGACGCGCCCAGGTCGACGGCCGCGTACGCCTTCACGCCCGCGCTCATCGCAGGAACGCGGCCGCCACGCCCGCGTCGACCGGGATGTGCAGCCCGGTGGTGTGCGTGAGGTCCCCGCCGGTGAGCGCGAACACCGCGTTGGCCACGTGCTCGGGCAGCACCTCGCGCTTGAGCAGGGTCCGCTGCGCGTAGAACTCGCCCAGCTTCTCCTCCGGCACCCCGTACACCGCGGCCCGCCGCGCCCCCCAGCCGCCGGCGAAGATCCCGGATCCGCGCACCACCCCGTCCGGGTTGACGCCGTTGACCCGGATCCCGTGCTCACCCAGCTCGGCGGCCAAAAGCCGCACCTGGTGGGCCTGGTCGGCCTTGGTGGCGGAGTAGGCGATGTTGTTCGGCCCGGCGAAGACGGCGTTCTTCGACGCGATGTACACGATGTCGCCGCCCAGCCCCTGCGCGGTCATCACGCGGGCCGCCTCCCGCGACACCAGGAACGACCCGCGGGCCATGACGTCGTGCTGGAGGTCCCAGTCCGCGGCGGTCGTCTCCAGCAGCGGCTTGGAGACGGAGATCCCGGCGTTGTTGACGACGAGGTCCACCCCGCCGAACGCGAGCACGGCCGCCCGGAACGCGGCGGCGATCTGCTCCTCGTCCGTCACGTCGACGGTGACGGCGACGGCCCGGTCCGCCCCGCCCAGCTCCCCGGCCACCCGCGCGGCGCTCCCCCCGTCCAGGTCGGCGACGACGACACACGCCCCTTCCGCCACCAGCCGGTGCGCGATGGCCTTCCCGATCCCGCTGCCGGCACCCGTGACGAGCGCGACCCGGGTGGCGAGCGGCTTGGGCTCCGGCATGCGCCGGAGCTTGGCCTCCTCCAGCGACCAGTACTCGATGCGGAACTTCTCGGCCTCCTCGATCGGCGCGTAGGCCGACACGGCCTCGGCGCCGCGCATCACGTTGACGGCGTTGACGTAGAACTCCCCGGCGACGCGGGCGGTCTGCTTGTCCCGGCCGAAGGAGAACATGCCGACACCCGGGACGAGTACGACGGCGGGGTCGGCGCCGCGCATGGCGGGGGAGTCGGGCAGGGCGTGCCGCCGGTAGTAGGCGGCGTACTCCTCGCGGTAGGCGGCGTGCAGTTCCCGCAGCCGGGCGACGGCGTCGTCGAGGGGTGCGGCCGGCGGCAGGTCGAGGACGAGCGGCCGCACCTTCGTGCGCAGGAAGTGGTCGGGGCAGGAGGTGCCGAGGGCGGCCAGCCGGGGGTGCCCGGCGCGGGAGAGGAAGTCGAGCACGACGTCGGAGTCGGTGAAGTGCCCGACCTGCGGCCGGTCCTGCGAGGCGAGCGCGCGGACGTACGGCGCGAGGGCGGCGGCCCGCTCCCTGCGGCGGGGCCCGGGCAGCGGCTCGTAGCCGGCGATCACGGGTCCGAAGGGTTCCGCCCTGCCCCGGCGGGCGAGGAACTCCTCGGCGGTGCGGATGATGTGCAGCGAGTTGCGCTCGCACTCCTCGGACGAGTCGCCCCAGGCGGTGATGCCGTGCCCGCCCAGAACGCAGCCGACGGCGCGCGGGTTGGCCTCCTTGACCGCGGCGATGTCCAGCCCCAGCCGGAACCCGGGCCGCCGCCACGGCACCCACACCACGCTGTCCCCGAAGCACTCGGCGGTCAGCTTCTCCCCGTCCGCCGCGCAGGCGAGCGCGATACCGGAGTCCGGGTGCAGGTGATCCACGTGGGGAGCGTCCACCAGCCCGTGCATGGCGGTGTCGATGGAGGGCGCGGCCCCGCCCCTGCCGTGCAGGCAGTAGTCGAAGGCGCCCGCCATCTCGTCCTCGTGCTCGACACCCGGATAGACGTCGACGAGCGCCCGCAACCGGTCCAGCCGCAGCACGGCGAGCCCGGAGCCGGTGAGGGTGCCGAGGTCGCCTCCGGACCCCTTCACCCACATCAGCTCCACGTCCGCACCGGTGACGGGATCGGTGGCGGTGCCCTTGGCGGAGGCGTTCCCGCCGGCGTAGTTGGTGTTGCGGGGGTCGGCGCCGAGGCGGTGGGAGCGGGCGAGGAGAGCGGCGACTTCGGGATGGGTTGCCATGGGTACCGGTTCCTTTCAGGGCAGGGAGGCACGAAGAGGGGCGCGGGGCGGTGTCGACCGCGGCTGCGCCGCGCGGGCGCGATCGGTCACGTACGGCGGGGTGCGGGGTGGTGCCGACCGCGGCTGCGCCGCGCGGGTGCGAGCGGCCGCGCACGGCCCGCTGCCCGCAGCCGGCGGGACCCGGCGGCCGCTCACGCCCCCCAGCCGGCCTGCTCGCCGCCGGTCCGCTCGGCGACGATGCGCTCGGCCCATCCCGAACGCCGGTACGCCGCCAGGGGATCGGGCGCCAGCCCCATCTCCTCGCGCACCTCACGCAGCAACGGGCGCACGTCTGTGTCGTATGCATCCATCAGCACGGCGTTGGCACCCAGCACGTCCCCGGCGGCCTGGGCCCCGGCCAGCGCGTCCCGGTCGACCAGCAGCGCCTTGGCCGTGGCCTCCTGGACGTTCATCACCGACCGGATGACCGCCGGGATCTTCGGCTCGATGTTGTGGCACTGGTCGAGCATGAAGGCGACCTCCGGGGTCAACCCCCCGCCCCGCACCACCTCGTACATGATCCGGAACAGCTGGAAGGGATCGGCCGCCCCCACCATCAGGTCGTCGTCCGCGTAGAACCGCGAGTTGAAGTCGAACCCGCCGAGCCTGCCCTCCCGCAGCAGCGTGGCGACGATGAACTCGATGTTGGTGCCCGGTGCGTGGTGTCCGGTGTCCACCACCACCCGCGCCCGCTCGCCGAGCTTCAGGCAGTGTGCGTAGGCCGTGCCCCAGTCCGGCACGTCCGTCGTGTAGAACGCCGGCTCGAAGAGCTTGTACTCCAGCAGCATCCGCTGCCCGTGCCCGAGCCTGGCGTACACCTCGGCCAGTCCCTCGGCCAGCCGGTCCTGGCGTGCCCGGACGTCGTCCTGCCCGGGGTAGTTCGTACCGTCCGCGAACCACAGCTTCAGATCGCGGGACCCGGTGGCGTCCATGATGTCGACGCAGCGCAGCAGATGTCCGACGGCCTTGCGCCGCACGGCCGCGTCCGGATGGCAGATGCTGCCCAGCCTGTAGTCGTCGTCCTGGAAGGTGTTGGAGTTGATCGCGCCCAGCCGCACCCCCCGCTCCTCGGCGTACTTCGCGAGCGTCGTGTAGTCCTCCACGGTGTCCCAGGGGATGTGCAGGGCCACCGTCGGCGCCACCCCGGTGAACGCGTGCACCTGCGCCGCGTCCTGGAGCTTCTCCCACGGCGAGCGCGGCACTCCTGCCTGCGTGAACACCTTGAACCGGGTGCCCGAGTTCCCGTACGCCCACGACGGCGTCTCGACGGCCTGGGTCTTGAGCGCGGCCTTCACCGCGGCGAGGTCGGTCACTTCAGGGCTCCTGTGAGGTGGGCGGAACGGCTGAACGTGTGAAACGATTCAGAAGGGCAAGCTAGGTGCCGCCCCGAGGGGTGTCAAGCACTCCGGCCGACCCCGCCCCGTGCGCCCCCTAAAGGGCTACGGCTGTGGAAAGTTTTTCGCTGCGGACCCATTGACGCGACATGGCTGCGGTGCCTACCGTCCCGGCCATCCAGTTGAAACCTTTCACGACATCGCTCGGCCTCACGGCCCTGCGCCGGTGTCGTCGAGGAGCCCCCATGACCCACCCGCCTGACACGGGACCGGCCCCGGTGCTGGCGCTGAAGGGCGTCTCCAAGTCCTTCGGTGCCGTACGCGCCCTGAGGGACGTCTCCCTGGAACTGCTGCCCGGCGAGGTGCACGCACTCGCCGGCGAGAACGGCGCGGGCAAGTCGACACTGATCAAGACCCTCGCCGGAGTGCACCGCCCGGACGCCGGGCAGGTGCTGCTCGACGGCGAGCCCGTCGTCTTCCACGGCCCGGGCGACGCCCGCGACGCCGGCATCGCCGTCATCTACCAGGAGCCCACGCTCTTCCCCGACCTGTCGATCGCCGAGAACATCTTCATGGGCCGGCAGCCCAGGCGCGCCCTGGGCCGGATCGACCACAAGGCCACCCGCGCGGCGACGGCCGCGCTGATGCGGCGGCTCGGCGTCGGCCTCGACCCCGACCGGCCCGCCCGCGGACTGTCCATCGCCGACCAGCAGATCGTGGAGATCGCCAAGGCGCTGTCCTTCGACGCCCGGGTCCTGATCATGGACGAGCCGACCGCGGCCCTCACCGGCAGCGAGGTCGCCCGGCTCTTCGGCGTCGTCCGGACCCTGCGCGAGCAGGGCACCGCCGTGCTGTTCATCTCCCACCGGCTGGAGGAGATCTTCCGGATCTGCCAGAAGGTCACCACGCTGCGGGACGGCACCCGGATCGCCTCCGAGACCCTCGACAAGATGACCGAGGACGACCTGGTCCGCCGCATGGTCGGCCGCGAACTGGCCGAGCTGTATCCCGAGCGGCGGGCCCAGACCGGTGATGTCGCGCTGGGCGTGCGCCGGCTGACCCGGGAGGGCGTCTTCACCGACGTCTCCTTCGAGGTGCGGCGCGGAGAGATCGTCGGCCTCGCCGGACTGGTGGGCGCCGGCCGTACCGAGGTCGCCCGGGCCGTCTTCGGCATCGACCGCTGGGACGCGGGCGAGGTCGAGGTGGCCGGGCGGCGGCTCCCCAAGGGCGCGCCGTCCGCCGCGATGGCGGCCGGACTGGCCCTCGTGCCGGAGGACCGGCGGGCCCAGGGGCTGGTGATGGACCTGTCCATCGAACGCAACATCGGCCTGACCGGCCTGCGTACGACCGCCCGCGCCGGACTGATGGACCGGGGCGCCGAACGCAGCCGGTCCCTGGACTGGGCGGTGCGGCTCCAGGTGAAGTACGCCCGGATCGCGGACGCCGTCTCCACCCTGTCCGGCGGCAACCAGCAGAAGGTCGTCCTCGCCAAATGGCTCGCCACCGGCCCCAAGGTGCTCATCGTCGACGAGCCGACCCGGGGCATCGACGTCGGGACCAAGGCCGAAGTGCACCGCCTGCTGGCCGAGTTGGCCGCCGACGGAGTGGCCGTCCTGATGATCTCGTCCGACCTGCCGGAGATCCTCGGCATGGCCGACCGGGTCCTCGTCATGCACGAGGGCCGGATCAGCGCCGAGATCCCGCGCGCCGACGCCACCGAGGAGAGCGTGCTGGCCGCCGCCACCGGGAGGGCCGCCGCATGACGGTGACCACCACGGACGACACCCCCGTCACCGAAGTGCCCCGGTCGAGCGGCACCCGGCTCGTCGAGCGCGTCTTCAGGATGCGCGAACTCGCCGTCCTGGCCGTCTTCCTGGTGATGATCGCCGTCACCCAGGCGGGCAACAGCGAGTTCCTTTCCGAGCAGGGCATCAAGGACCTGCTCCTCAACGCGACCATCCTGGTGCTGGTCGCCACCGGCCAGTCGCTGGTCGTCCTCACCCGCAACGTCGACCTGTCCGTCGGCTCCACGCTCGGGATCAGCGCCTTCGCCGCCGGCACCTGGCTGCACGGCGGCGGGAACGCGGTGGTCGCGGTCCTCCTCGCCGTCCTGCTCGGCATAGGCTTCGGGCTGCTCAACGGCCTGCTCGTCAGCCTCGGCCAGGTCCCCGCCCTCGTCGTCACCCTCGGCACCCTGTACATCATCCGGGGCGTCGACTCCATCTGGGTCGGCGCCCGCCAGATCACCGCGGCCGATCTCCCCGGCGGCTTCGTCGACTTCGGGTCCGGCGGTATCTCCGCGGTGCCCTGGCCGGCGTCGATCGCGCTGGTCGTGCTGGTCGTGACCGCGTACTACCTCAGGCACTTCGGCAGCGGGCGGGAGCTGTACGCCCTCGGCTCCAACCCGGAGGCGGCCCGGCTGGCCGGCATCCCGGTCCGCAGGCGGATCCTGACCGCGTACACCGTCTGCGGCGCCCTCGCCGGTCTGGCGGGAGCGATGTACCTGGCCCGGTTCGGCAACGTCGACTCCGGCACCGGCAACGGCTACGAACTCACCGTCGTCAGCGCCGTCGTGGTCGGCGGCATCGCCTTCACCGGCGGCTCCGGCGGCGTCTACGGCGCCGCCCTCGGCGCGCTGCTGCTCACCTCGGTGAACAGCGTGCTGCCCGCGCTCGGCGTCAGCTCCGTGTGGGTGCTCGCCATCAACGGCGTCCTGCTGCTGCTCGCCATCGCCGTCGACCGGATCGTGGCGCTGCGGGTGGCCGCCGCCCTGAAGAAGAAGTCGGCCCCCAGGAGGACCGCCATGGCGAAGGAGAAGGCCGGTGCCTGAGTCGCTCACCCGCGCGATCCGCTGGGACACCGTCGTCGGCACGCTGCTGATCGTCCTGCTGCTGTCGTTCGGCTTCGTCGACGGCTTCGGCAACGCGCTCAACCTGTCGTTCCTCATCGGCAACACGCTTCCGATCGCGCTGATCGCCCTGCCGATGACCCTGCTCGTCGTCTCCGGAGAGATCGACCTGTCGGTGGCGTCGACCGCCGGGCTGTCCGGAGCGGTGATGGGCAGGCTGTGGAACGCGGGCCTGCCCATCGAGACGATCATCCCGCTGTGCCTGCTGCTGGGAGTGGTGTGCGGGCTGCTCAACGGCCTGCTGGTGACCCGGCTCGGGCTTCCCTCGCTCGCGGTGACGATCGGCACGCTCGCCGCGTACCGGGGTGTCGCACAGATCGTGCTCGGCTCCGACGCGGTGACCGACTTCCCTCCGCGGTACCTGGACTTCGCGGCGGGCCGGCTCGGCGGGACCTTCGTACCGCGGGCTCTCGTGCCCTTCCTGGTGCTGCTGGCGATCGCCGTGGTCGTGCTGCACGCCACGCCGTTCGGACGGTCGCTGTTCGCGATCGGAGCGGGGGAGGAGGCGGCGTGGTTCGCCGGGATCCGGGTGAGGCGCACCAAGCTCCTCCTGTTCGTCGCCACCGGGCTCATGTCGGCACTGACGGGCGTCTTCTGGGCCCTGCACTACGCCAGCGCCCGCTACGACAACGCCACGGGGCTCGAACTCTCGGTCGTCGCCGCCGTGCTGCTGGGCGGGATCGACTTCGACGGGGGCAGGGGCACGCTGGGCGGTGCGATCGCCGGGGTGTTTCTGCTGGGCGCGTTGCAGAACGTCATGAGCCTCGAGGACGTCTCCGCCCAGTCGCAGATCGTCGTCACGGGTGTGCTGCTCGTCCTGTCCGTGCTCGGACCGCGGGTGGCACGGCAGATCGCCGTCCTGCGGGCCCAGTCGTCCGGCTGACCGCCCTCTCGCGGCCGGCCGCGCCCGCACGGCGGCAGCCGCCTGCCCACCCACAGCCCCGCGCCCCTCCCGCACGGCGGTAGCCGCCTGCCCTCCCACAGCCCCGCGCCCCTGGAAAGGGGCCACGCCCCCAGCAAAGGACCCTCGTCATGCCGAAATCCGTCATCCGCCGCTCCTGCGCCGCCCTCGCCGCGGGCACCTCCCTCGCCCTCGCCCTCACCGCCTGCGGCGGCACCACGAAGGACGACGTCAAGGCCGACAACGCCGCCGCCACCGCCGGCAAGGCCGACCCGAACGCGGCCACCAAGAAGGGGCTGACCGTCGGCTTCCTGCCCAAGCAGGTCAACAACCCCTACTTCACCAGCGCCGACAAGGGCGGCCGGCAGGCGCTCACCGAACTCGGCTCGGCCTACAAGGAGGTGGGCCCCTCCAGCGCCACCGACACCAGCGGCCAGGTCGGTTACGTCAACACCCTCACCCAGCAGCAGGTGGACGCCATGGCAGTGTCCGCGCAGGACCCGGGCGCCCTGTGCACCGCGCTGAAGCAGGCCATGAGCAACGGCATCAAGGTCGTCACCTACGACTCCGACACCACGCCCGGCTGCCGCAACGCGTTCGTCTCGCAGGCCGGCGCCGAGGACCTGGGCCGCACCGAGGTACAGCTGCTCGCGGAACAGATCGGCTACAAGGGCGAGATCGCGATCCTGTCGGCCGCGCAGACCGCGACCAACCAGAACACCTGGATCGGTTTCATGAAGGACGAGCTGAAGGACCCGAAGTACAAGGACATCAGGCTCGTCGAGATCGCCTACGGCAACGACGACGCCCAGCAGTCCTTCCAGCAGACCCAGGGCCTGCTCCAGGAACACCCGGGTCTGAAGGGGATCATCTGCCCGACCACGGTCGGCATCAAGGCCGCCGCCCAGTACCTGTCCGGGGCCAAGTACAAGGGCAAGGTCAAGCTCACCGGCCTCGGCACCCCCAACGACATGCGCAAGTACGTCAAGAACGGCACGGTCGACGCCTTCGAGCTGTGGGACCCGGCGAAGCTCGGCGACCTCGCGGCCCGTACCGCGGTGGCCCTGGCCTCGGGGCAGATCAGCGGCAGGGAGGGCGAGAGCTTCAGGGCCGGCGGGACGACGTACACCATCGGCAAGGACGGCGTGATCAACCTGGGCAGGCCGACCGTGTTCGACGCGAAGAACATCGACCGGTTCGACTTCTGACCGGCGCGGCACGGCCGTCCCGGCGCGCCGCCTCCCACTTCCGCCCGGAACGGCCGCCGCCCGGTCCGGTCCCGCCCGGTCCGGTCCCGCCCGGTTCTGCTCCTGACCGGCTCGGCTTCCGCCGGCACGGGGCCCCGGCGCCCGCACGCGGCCGACTTCGCCCTGCCGGCGTGACGGTAATGTGAAGGTCGTCCCGCCGCCCTCGTTCCCTGGAGGTCCGAAGCCCGATGGCCCAGTCGGTGGGTATCAAGGATGTCGCCCGCGCCGCCGGAGTGTCGGTGGGCACGGTGTCCAACGTCATCAACCGCCCGGACACCGTCGCCGGAGAGACCCGGGCCCGGGTGCTCTCCGCGATCGACCGGCTCGGCTACGTCCGCAGCGAGTCGGCGCGTCAGCTGCGGGCGGGCCGCAGCCGGATCATGGGGCTGCTCGTGCTCGACATGGGCAACCCGTTCTTCGTGGACGTGGCGCGCGGCGCCGAGCGGGCCGCCCGGGAGGCGGGGCTCGGCGTGATGGTGTGCAACAGCGCGCAGAACGCGGCCGAGGAGGCGGAGTACCTCTCGCTCTTCGCCGAGCAGCGGGTGCGCGGCGTGCTGCTCACCCCGGCCGACGCCACGGGCCGCAACATCGAGACCTTCCGCCGGCACGGCATCCCCTTCGTGCTGGTCGACCGGGTCGCCGAGGGCACCACCGAGTGCTCGGTCTCCGTGGACGACGTCGCGGGCGGCGCGCTCGCCGTGCGCCATCTGGTGGACGCCGGGCACCGCTCGATCGCCTACGTCAGTGGTCCGCCTGGGCTCAACCAGGTCCGCGACCGGCGCACCGGCGCGCTGACCGCCCTGGCGGAGGCCGGGCTCGGCCCCGAGGCGCTGCGCGAGCTGCCCACCGAACGCCTCGACGTGGCCGCCGGCCGGGACGCGGGCGCCCGCCTGCTCGGCCTCGCCGACCGTCCCACCGCCGTGTTCTGCGCCAACGACCTGCTCGCCCTCGGCGTCCTCCAGGCCATGTACGCGGCGGGCGTGGCCGTCCCGGACGAGCTGGCGATCGTCGGCTACGACGACATCGAGTTCGCCGCGGCGGCGGCCGTACCCCTCACCTCCGTACGCCAGCCCGCCGTCACCCTGGGCGCCCTCGCCGCCGGACTGCTCCTTGAGGAGACCGAGCAGGGAGAGGGGCCGAAGACCCACGAGCACCGTCGGGTGGTGCTCCAGCCGGAGCTGGTGGTGCGCCGCTCCAGCCTGGTCGCGCGCTGACCCGAAGTTCAGTGACAATCCATGATCCCGGCCTTCGGCCCGGCCGCGATCCTGTGCTGAACTGGGACGCGTCCGTGCCGTCCGTCCCGGGAGATTCGTTGAGCCTCAGCTACCGCCAGCCCGGCGTCGTCCTCACCGACCGTCACTTCACCGTGCCCCTGGACCACGCCGACCCGGGCGGCGAGACCATCGAGCTGTACGCCCGCGAGGCCGTGGCGAGCGACAAGGCCGGGCAGGACCTGCCCTGGCTGGTGTACCTCCAGGGCGGCCCCGGATTCGGGGCGAATCGTTTCGTCGGACGTCAGGCGTGGCTCGACCGGGCCCTGAAGGAGTTCCGCGTCCTCCTGCTCGACCAGCGCGGCACCGGGCGCTCCACGCCCGCCACCCGGCAGACGCTCCCGCTGCGCGGCGGCCCGGCCGCCCAGGCCGACTACCTCACCCACTTCCGCGCCGACTCCATCGTCCGCGACTGCGAGGCCATCCGCCCCCAGCTCACCGGCGGCGCCCCGTGGACCGTGCTCGGCCAGAGCTTCGGCGGCTTCTGCACGGTCTCGTACCTCTCCCTCGCCCCCGAGGGCGTCCACACCGCGATCATCACCGGTGGGCTGCCCGGCCTGCACGCCCACGCCGACGACGTCTACCGCGCCGCCTACCCGCGCATCGAGCGCAAGGTCACCGCCCACTACGCCCGCTACCCGCAGGACGTGGAGCGGGCCCGGCGGATCGCCGACCACCTCCTCGGGCACGACGTGGTGCTGCCGAACGGCTACCGCCTCACGGTGGAGGCCTTCCAGTCCCTGGGCCTGATGCTCGGCACCGGCGACGGCAGCCACCGGCTGCACCACCTGCTGGAGGACGCCTTCGTCCGCACCCCCGGCGGCCCGGAGCTGTCCGACGCCTTCCAGGAACAGGCGCAGGCCCTGCTGTCGTACGCCTCGCACCCCCTCTACGCCCTCGTCCACGAGTCGATCTACGGACAGGACGTCCGCCCCACCGCCTGGGCCGCCGAACGCGTCCGCGCCGACTTCCCGCAGTTCGACGCGGCCAAGGCGCTCGCGGGCGACGGTCCCGTGCTCTTCACCGGCGAGACCGTCCACCCCTGGACGTTCGACGCCGACCCGGCCCTGCGGCCCCTGCGCGAGACGGCCGAACTGCTCGCCGCCCGCACCGACTGGCGCCCGCTGTACGACCCCGCCCGCCTCGCCGCCAACGAGGTCCCCGTCGCCGCGGCCGTCTACCACGACGACATGTACGTCGACACCGCCCACTCGCTGGGGACCGCCCGCGCCATCCGCGGCCTGCGCACCTGGGTCACCGACGAGTTCGAGCACGACGGCCTGCGCACGGGCGCGCCGCGCGTCCTGGACCGACTGCTGGCGCTGGCCCGCGACGAGGTGTGACCCAGCGCCCCGGCAGGGGGCGCGGGACGGTGTGCGCGTAGTGTGCGGCCCATGACCGAGGCGAAGATCACCGAGCTGCTGCCCCTGCCCGACGACTGGCGGCGCGCCCTGGCCGTGGTGGCCCACCCGGACGACCTGGAGTACGGCTGCTCGGCGGCCGTCGCCGCCTGGACCGACGCCGGACGCGAGGTCGCCTATGTGCTGGCCAGCCGCGGCGAGGCCGGCATAGACACCCTGGACCCCGCCCGCTGCGCCCCGCTGCGCGAGCGCGAGCAGCGGGCCAGCGCGGCCGTGGTCGGCGTCGACACCGTGGAGTTCCTCGACCACCGGGACGGCGTGATCGAGTACGGCCCCGCGCTGCGCCGCGACATCGCCGCCGCGATCCGCCGCCACCGCCCCGAACTCATCATCACCCTCAACCACCGTGACACGTGGGGCGGTGTCGTCTGGAACACCCCCGACCACGTCGCCGTCGGCCGCGCCACCCTGGACGCCGCGGCCGACGCCGGCAACCGCTGGATCTTCCCCGAACTCGCCGAGCAGGGCCTCGAACCGTGGAACGGCGTCCGCTGGGTGGCCGTCGCCGGCTCCAGCGCCCCCACCCATGCCGTCGACGCCACGCCCGGCCTGGAACGGGCGATGCGCTCGCTGCTCGAACACCGCACCTACCTGGAGGCGTTGACCGACCAGGATCCGGAAGCCTACGTCCGCGACTTCCTGACCGAGACCACCACCGCCACCGGCAAGCGCTTCGGCGGCCGGCCCGCGGTGTCCTTCGAGCTGTTCGGCCGATAGCCGACGCCCTGCCGAGTTGACCCTCCCCTTACGTCAGGCTTGAGGCTGTGAGCGGACGAAAGGGCAGGCAGATGGGCTACTCGGTGGGACAGGTGGCGGCGTTCGCCGGGGTGACCGTGCGGACACTGCACCACTACGACAAGGCGGGGCTGCTCTCGCCCGGCGAACGCAGCCCCGCCGGCTACCGCTTCTACAGCGACGCCGACCTGGCCCGGCTCCAGCAGATCCTCTTCTACCGCGAACTGGACTTCCCGCTCGACGAGATAGCCGTCATCCTGCGCGACCCACAGGCCGACGCCCTGCACCACCTGCGGGAGAGGCAGCGGCGGCTGCGTGAGGAGATCGCCCGGCTGGAACGCCTCGCGGAGGTGGCCGAGCAGGCCATCGAGGTCCAGCGGACCGGAGTGGCGCTCACCCCCGAGGAACGCTTCGAGGTCTTCGGCGAGATCTCCTTCGACCTCAGCTACGCCACCGAGGCACAGCTGAAGTGGCGGGACTCGGCCGCGTACCGCGAGGCGATGGCCAGGGCCCGGGCCCACACCAAGGAGGACTGGCGGCAGCTCATGAACGAGGCCGCCGCCTGGCGGGCCGAGCTGCTCGCCGCCTTCGACGCGGACCAGCCCGCCGACGGTGGGCTGGCCATGGACCTCGCCGAGCGGCACCGCCGCCATCTGACCCGCTGGTTCACCCCCTGCCCGCCGGACACGCACCGGCGCATCGCGGACGACCTCGCCGCCGACCCGCGCGCCTTCGCCCTCCTCGTCCCGCCGTCACAGCAGCGTCCCGGCCTCGCCGCCTACGTGAGCAAGGCGATCCACGCCAACGCCTCCCGCCGTGACGGCTCCCGCACCGACTCCGAGGAGCACCCATGAGAATCCTGATCGCCACGGCCGGATCACGCGGCGACGTCGCCCCCTACACCGGCGTCGGCGCCGAACTGGCCCGCGCCGGGCACGAGGTGACGCTGGCCGCCACCGATGGCTTCGCCTCCCTCGCCCAGGGCGCCGGGCTGGGCTTCCGGCGGCTGCCCGCCGACCCGCGGGCGCACGGGAAGCCCGCCGGCCGGCGGGAACTGATGCGTACGGCCGCCGCGTTCGTCACGGAACTCGGCGGGGGATTCGCCGACGCGGTCGCCGACGGTACGGACCTGCTCCTGCTGTCGGCCACCACGGCCCAGCTCGGCTGGCACCTCAGCGAGGCCACCGGCATCCCGAGCCTCGGCGTCCACCTCCAGCCGACCGCACCGACCGGCGACTTCCCGCCCGTGATCACCGGCACCCGTTCACTGGGCCGGGCCGGCAACCGGGCGGCCGGCCGGTTCGCCCTCCGCATGGCCGACCGTGTGTACGAACCGGCGGTCGCCGCGCTGCGCCGCCGGCTCGGGCTGCCGCCGCTGTCCGCCGCCGCGATGCGCCGGCGCCGGGAGAAGGCCAACTGGCCGGTGCTGTACGGCTTCAGCACGGCCCTCGTGCCGCGGCCCGCCGACTGGCGGCCCGGGCTGGAGGTCGCCGGCACCCTCTGGCCCCACCTCGGCCCCGCCGAACGGCTGCCCGCGGCCCTGGAGGACTTCCTCGACGCCGGGCCCCGGCCCGTCCTCATCGGCTTCGGGAGCATGGCGTCCGGAGAGGGCGAGCGGCTGAGCGAGCTGGCCGTGCACGCGCTCCGGCGCGCCGGACTGCGCGGCATCCTCCAGTCGGGAGCCGCCGGGCTCGCCGCCGACGGGGACGATGTGATCACCGTCGGCGAGGTGCCGCACGCCCTGCTGTTCCCGCGGCTGGCCGCGGTCGTCCACCATGCCGGGGCGGGCACGACGGCCGCCGCGCTGCGCGCCGGAGTGCCGGCGGTCGCGGTGCCGGTCACCGCGGACCAGCCGTTCTGGGCCGCCCGGCTCGCCGCGCTCGGCGCCGCCCCCGAGCCGATTCCGCTGCGTGCCCTGACCGCCGAACGGCTCGCCGTCGCGCTCGACCTGGTCACGAGCGGGCAGGGGTACACCCGGGCCGCCGCGGGGGCCGCGCGGCACATGGCCGGCGAGGACGGCGCGGGCCTCGTGGTCAAGGCGGTCGAGCGGCTGTCCCGGACCGACGGCGCCCCCGTATGACGGGCGACGCCGCCCGACGACCGACCCCACGGGTCCGCCCCGCGTGGTGACAACCCACCTCACCGGTCCGCCCGTCCGGCGACGGGCCGCACGGGTCCG
This sequence comes from Streptomyces musisoli, assembly GCF_016741855.1. Classification (GTDB taxonomy): domain Bacteria; phylum Actinomycetota; class Actinomycetes; order Streptomycetales; family Streptomycetaceae; genus Streptomyces; species Streptomyces musisoli. The sequence continues at coordinate 244,374 of NZ_JAERRH010000002.1, forward strand.
CCCTGTGTGGTGACAACCCACCTCACCGGTCCGCCCGTCCGGCGATCGGCCTCACCGGCCGCATCCCCGGCGCGGCGGCCGGCCCCACCGGTTCGCCACCGTGCGGTGACAGGCCTCGCCGATCCCGCCCCGGTGCGGTGACCAGCCCCCACCGCTCCGACCGCCCCCGCGGTGGTGAACGGCCAACCGGTCACCGTCCCAGCGGTGACCGGTGACGGGCGGTGCGGCGGTGCGGGTCAGTAGGCTGTGGGCATGCCGGACCAGATGACCGACCCCTCCGACCTGCGCGGCGACTGCGCACAGTGCTTCGGGCTGTGCTGTGTCGCCCTGCCCTTCGCCCGCTCCGCCGACTTCGCGCTGGACAAGCCCGCGGGCAAGCCGTGCCCGAACCTCCAGGGCGACCACCGCTGCGGCGTCCACGCCGACCTGAGGCAGAAGGGCTTCACCGGCTGCACGGTCTACGACTGCTTCGGCGCCGGCCAGAAGGTCTCCCAGGTCAGCTTCGGCGGGCAGGACTGGCGCACGGGCTCGAAGGAGCACGCGCGCCGGATGTTCGACGTGTTCCCGGTCGTACGGCAGCTGCACGAACTGCTGTGGTACGTCACGGAGGCGCTGTCCCTGCCCGCCGCCCGCCCCGTCCACCCCGAGCTGCGGCAGGCACGGGAGAAGACCGAGCGGCTCACCCGGGGGACCCCCGGGGAACTGGCCGCGCTGGACGTGGCCGCGCACCGGCAGGAGGTCAACGTCCTCCTGCTGCGCACCAGCGAGCTGGCCCGGGCCGGCGTCGGCGGCAAGGGCCGGGGGAAGGGCAAGGACCGGCGGGGCGCGGACCTCATCGGCGCCCGCCTCAAGGGCGCCGACCTGCGCGGGGCGAGCCTGCGCGGCGCCTACCTGATCGCCGCCGACCTCACCGGTGCCGATCTGCGCGGCGCGGACCTCATCGGCGCGGACCTGCGCGACGCCGACCTGACCGACGCGGACCTCACCGGCGCCTTCTTCCTCACCCAGCCGCAGCTCAACGCGGCGCGGGGCAGCCTCGGCACCAGGCTGCCCGGGTCAGTCGGCCGCCCGGTGCACTGGACAGCCGTTCGTTGACGCCGGGTGCTCCAGTGGGAGTGCCCCCGTGTGCCGCGCCGCGCCGTCCTCCGTCCGCGGTCCGTCGTGGCGGGCCGCGCCCGCGCTGCGCAGCCGCAGGCCGGCACCGTCCCCGGCCCCTGCGGGGGGTTGCCGCCGTTCCAGTCGCAGCCGCAGCCCCTCCGGCATCAGGGTGAGGCGCTCGGCGACGGTCAGCCGGTAGCCGGGCTCGGCGTGCAGCTCGTAGCGGCGCAGCAGCAGGCCGAGGACGAGGGTCGCCTCGTGCAGGGCGAACTGGCGGCCGATGCAGGCCCGTGCGCCGGTGCCGAAGGGCTTGAACGTGTGCGGCGGCCGGGCCCGTACCGCCTCCGCGGTGAAGCGGTCCGGGTCGAACCGCTCGGCGTCCTCGCCCCACACCTCCGGCGCGCGGTGCAGCATCGGCGTCAGCACCAGGGCCCACGCGCCCCGGCGCATCGGATGTTCCCCGGCGAGAAGGGTGTCCTGCCGGGCCTCGCGGGCGAAGGCGGGCGCGGTCGGCCACAGCCGCAGTGACTCGTCCAGCACCCGGCGGACGTAGCGCAGCTTGGCGATCCGGTCGTAGCCGGGCAGCGGGGCGTCGCCCCAGACCCGGTCCACCTCGGCGCGGGCCCGGGCGGCGATCTCGGGGTGCCGGGCCAGGTAGTACAGGGCGAAGGAGAGCGCCCCCGAGGTGGTCTCGTGGCCCGCCACCAGGAACGTGATCACCTGCTTGCGGACGTTCTCCGGGGACAGCTTCTCGCCGGTCACGGGGTGCGCGGTCGCCAGCATGCGGTCCAGCAGGTCCCCCTCGCCGCCGCCGGACCGGCGCCGGGCGGCGACCAGCTCGTCGACCGTGCGGTCGAGGTGCTCCATGTCGGCCGCGTTGCGCCGGGCGGCGGCGCGCAGCAGCAGCGGGGCCAGCGGCCCGGGAACACTGTTCAGGCGCTGCGCGTAGGTGAGCGTGCCGACCATCGCCGTGACGAAGGGGTGCGGCCGGTCCCGTTCGAAGGAGCCGAAGTCGTGCCCGAAGCCGGTCCGGGCGATCGTCTCCAGGGTCAGCCGGGTCATGTCTCCGGCGACGTCCACCGTGCGCCCGGCCGCCAGCTGCCGGTCCCAGTGGTCGGTGAGCCGGCCGGCGACGGCCAGCATCATGCCGTGGTAGCCCTCCATGGCCTCACGGCTGAAGCCGGGGGCCAGGACGTCGTGTGCCAGCTGCCAGTTGGGCTCGTGGTTGTAGGCGGTGAACAGACCGTCCCCGGCCACCGGCCGCAGGTTGGCGACGCCCAGCCCGACGTGCTTGGCGAACCGCGACTCGTCGGCGAGGTCGGCGACGAGCCGCGCGCCCCACACGAACACGAACTCCTTGCCGAAGGCCCGCCGCCGGTAGATCGGGCCCAGCTCGTGCGCGAAGCGCATCGAGTCCTGGAGCGGCCGGCGCCGGTCGGCCCCGAGCACATCGCCGAGGAGCGGCAGCCGGTGTGGGGGACGCGGGATGCGGCGCAGCTCGGGCCAGCCCTGCTCGGCGCTTCGAAAACCCTTCGGCAGCCCGGTACCCGTGGTCTGCAACGTCTCCGCCATGACGCGATCTCCCTTGATCCAGCGGATGGTTGGAACTGTGACGCGCGCGTGTTGTACGTGGGTTCAATAACGTGATCCCAGTGTCGTCCTCTTGTTGAACGGACGTCAAGTAAAGTGACGCCATGCCCGCGAACCAGGGGGAGCGCGCCCGGCGCCGGCTCAGCACCGAGGAGCGGCGCGAGCAGTTGCTGTCGGTCGGCGCGCGGCTGTTCTCGGAGAGCCCCTACGACGAGGTCTGGATCGAGCAGGTCGCCGAGATCGCGGGTGTCTCGCGGGGGCTGCTGTACCACTACTTCCCGACCAAGCGGGACTTCTTCGCCGCCGTCGTGGAGCGGGAGAGCGCCCGCATGCTGCGGATGACGGCGGCCGAGCCCGGCGTGCCGGCGCGTGAGCAGCTCACCGCCGGCCTCGACACCTACCTCGGTTACGTCCAGGCCCACGCCCATGGCTTCCGCGCCTTCCACCGCGCCGACGCGGCCGGCGACCAGACCGTGCGCCGGGTCTACCGGCAGGCGCTGGCCGCACAGGAGAAGCAGATCCTGGCCGCGCTCGCCGCCGATCCCGAGTTCGGGCCGGTCTTCGGGGCCGCGCCCGAGGTGCGCCTGGCGGTGCGCGGTTGGCTCGCCTTCACGACCGCGGTCTGTCTCGAATGGCTGCGCGGCGAGGGTGAGTTGAGCCGCGAGCAGGTGCGCGACCTGTGCGCCCGCGCCCTGCTGGGCGTCCTCGCGTAACCCCGTCCGCCGGTACGGCGTGGTTGGCGCGCGCCCCGATCTTCGATAGGTTAGGCAAGGCTTACCTAAGGAGGTTGCGGGATGGGTGACACGCAGGACTGGACGGCCGCCCCCGGCGCGGCGGAACGGGCACGCTCGGTACTGGCCGCCGCATGGTCGTGCGCGGTGACCGCGGACGGCGTGCGCGAGGAGTACGTCGGCGCGCACACCGTGACCGGGGACGGCGCGGTACGGCTGGCGGTGCCCGACGACAGCGGCCTGTTCGCGGCGGCCCTGTGCGCCCCGCGCCAAGAGCCCTCCGCACTGCTGGAGTTCGCCGACGTGGCCCCCGTGCCGGTGCGCAACCGCATCCGCGCCCGGCTGTGGCTGTCCGGCTGGTTCGCCCCGGACGAAGGAGCGCTCCTCCTCCGGCCCACCCGGGTCGTGCTCCGGCAGGCATCCGGTCCCGTGGTCGTCGACCTGGACGAGTTCACCGGGGCCCGGCCCGACCCCCTCGCCGACGCCGAGGCCCGGCTGCTCACCCACCTCGCCGACGTCCACCCGGACGCCGTCGAGCGGCTCACCCGCCTGGTGCGCCCCGAGAGCCTGCACGCCGCGACCCGGGTGGCACCCCTCGCCGTCGACCGGCACGGCCTGACCCTGCGCATCGAACGTACCCGCGCCCACGGCGACGTCCGCCTGCCCTTCCACACGCCCGCCGACGACGTCACCCAGCTCACCGAGCGCATGCACGCACTCCTGGCGCAGGCCAGTGCCGCCGCCTGCCCTCGGGCGCTACAGCGGCAGCGCGCAGACGGCGACGGGTGACGCGAACGGCTCCCCGGCCGGGCGGAGGCCGCCGTCGCCGGCGTCGACATGGAAGACGGTGACCGTGCCGGAGCGCTGGTTCGCCGCGAACAGCAGCCGGCCGTCGGGCGAGAACGCGATCTGCCGCGGGAAGTCCCCGCCCGCCGGCACGGTGCCGAGCAGCCGCAGCCGGGCCCCGTCGGCCTCGACGGCGTACCGCGCGAGGCTGTTGTGCCCCCGGTTGGCGAGGAAGGCGTACCGGCCGTTCGCCGTCACCAGGAACTGCGCCGGATAGTTCGTGCCGCCGTCCGAGCCCGTCGGCTGCGGCTCGCCGATGTCCAGCCTGCCGGACCGCGGGTCGTAGGCGCAGACGGCCACGGTGTCGTCGACCTCGTTGGCCAGATAGGCGTACCGGCCGCCCGGATGGAAGGTCAGATGGCGGGGACCGGCGCCCGGCCGCGTGTGCGCCCGCGCCACCTCCGCGAGCGTGCCCTTCGTGAGGTCGAGGCGGTAGGTGTACACGGTGTCGGTGCCGAGGTCGACGGCGAGGACGTGTCCGCCGTCCGGGCCGGTGAGGAACTGGTGGGCGTGCGGGCCCTGTTGCCCGGGGCCGGGCGGCGGGGAGCCGTGCCTGACCGAGTCGGTGCGCTCGCCCAGGGCACCCGAGGCGTCGATCGGATGCACGGCGACACTGCCCGACCCGTAGTCGGCGGTCAGCAGCCAGCGCCCCGTGGGGTGCACCGACAGATGGCAGGGGCCCGCGCCGCCGGTGCTCCGGGTGCCCAGGACCCGCCGGTCGGCGAGGCGTACGGCCGTCACCCCGCCGTCCTGCCGCTCGTCCACCGCGTAGAGGGTGCGGCCGTCCGGGTGGACGGTGAGGTACGACGGGTCGGGGACTCCGGTGAGCGTGCCCGACCCCGTGATCCGGCCCGACTCCGGGTCGTACGACGCCAGGCCGATGCCGGTGCCGCCGCCCTCGGCGGACGTATAGGTGCCGAGGTACAGCGGGCGTGGCCCGGACGGCTTCCGGGCGGGCGCGGCGGCCCTCGGCCCGCTCTCTTCGGACGGGCTGCCGTCCCCGGCCGGCGGGGCCGCCGGGGACGGCACCGCCACGACGGCCGCCGTGCCGGCCACGGCCCCGACGAACCGGCGCCTGGTCCACCCGCCGCCGCGCCGCCGGTCCCGCCGGGGCCGCGGAGACCCCTCTTCCGCCGCCCGTGCCTCCGTGTCCATGCCGTACCTCAGGTCGTCGGTCACCCGTTCGTGACAGACACCTTGGCCCGCATCCACCCCTCGGGGCAAGGCGGGCAACAAGCGTTGCGCACGATGCAACCCGCCGGGAGGCTGCCGGATGAGTCTGCGCCGGGAGGCCGCCGGTGAGCCGTTCGGCGCCCGCGGTGGCCGCCCGCGACCGCGAGGCCGAGCCGGACCAGGCCGCGGACCGGCGGGCCGAGGCGGCCGGGTCAGGTGGCGAAGGCCGGACCGGGCGGCCCTACCAGTCCCCGTCCTCGACCGGCTTGCCCGGCGCGTCCTTCAGGGGCGTCACCTGGCCGGGGGAGGGGGCCTGCCACGGGTCCAGATCATCCCCGAGCCACTCGCCGACCGCCTTGACGCCCCCCAGGGTGTCCGTCGGGGCGAGGTCCTCGGCATCGTCGTCGTAGTAGTCGTACCAGGGCAGGCCCGCCCGGGTGTACGCCGCCCGGTCCACCGGCGACGGCGGGGGCGCCTCGCCGGTGATCCGGCGCCACTCCGGGGGCGTCACCAGGTGCACGAACACCCGCCCGGCCGGTTCCTCGGCCCAGTCCTTGAGCGACCGGTCGTCCCGGTAGACCTCCTGCCGCATCGAGCCGCCGACGCCGAGCCCCATGGCCGCGGCGCGCCGCCGGGGCGCCGCGGCCGGGGGCGCAGGTGCGCCGAAGGCCATGGCGGGCGCGGGCGGCGGCGACCCCGGAGGGCCGCCGGGGGCCGGCGCGGCCACGGGCGCGGCCGCGCCGTAGCCGGGGAACGCCTCGGCCTGCCGCTCCCGCTCCCGGCGCCGCCACTCGGCGAGCACCTCGTCCTTCAGCGGGAACGACTGGAGCTGCACCCCGCCCCACACCTCCTCGCCGGTGACCTGGCCCTCCACGGTCGCCCCCAGCCCCAGCGGGACGGCGACGAACTGGCGGACCGTGCCCTTGCCGGAGTTGATGCCGTCCAGCCAGGGCTGACGGGGCAGCACCACATAGTTCTGCGGGCGCCGGGTCAGTCCGTTCCGCCACGGCTTGCCGGACACCGCGCACACCTTGCCCACGCCGACCTGGAGCGCGGCCGGCTCCGTCGTGCCGGCGAAACTCAGCCACATGGCCTCGCGCAGATACACCGGCAGCATCACGCCGCCGCGCTTCCGCCACTCCTCCGGCACCCGGTCGGCGAAGTCGGCCACCCGCCGGACCGGGAACTCGCCCAGTCCCGGCGGCAGCGGATGCGTGCCCTTCTCCGGCAGCCGCAGGGTGCGCACGAACCGGACCACCACCCCGCCCGGCAGCCGCAGACTGTTGCCGTCGATCCGGACCTCGGCACCGCTCATCCGCCCGCCCCTTCGCTTCCCGCGCCGGCTCACCCCGGCGCCTCACTCAGCGATAACGCTCACCGAACCCCGCGCGGTTCCGCCACAGCTCCTCCTGGACGCCGAGCCGGTCGCGCAGCCGGGCCATCCGGGGGAGCTTCGCCCGCTGCTCCCGGGAGACCCGGTCCAGCTCCTCCAGCAGGCGGCGGGTGCGGTGCTCGGTGTTCAGTTCGTCGATGATCCTGGTGGTCTCGGTCAGCACGGCCCCCAGCAGCTGCCAGTTCGTCCAGTCCTCGGCGATCTCCTCCCGGAGCAGCTCGCCCAGCCGGTCCCGGGTGCCCGCCGCCGTGTGCAGCTCGGCCGACAGCCGGGCCTCCGCCGACTCGGCGTTCTCGCTCAGATCGGTGGTCACCAGCACGGCGAAGCTGACCACCGCGTCGGCGATCTCCGACAGCAGCTGCTCCACGGTCGCCCCCACCCGGGCCGGGAACAGGTCCTCGGACCCCCGGGCCTTCGCCAGGTCCGTGAACGAACGGGCCAGCACCCGCAGCACCACCGTGCAGATCTCCAGCGTGTCCAGGCCGGTGCGCAGCACCACCCGGTGCAGCAGCCCCTCCTTCACCCGCGGATTGAGCCGCAGGCTGTCCTCGGCCTGCCGCAGCGCCGCGTCCACCCGGACGATGTCGTGGTCCAGCCGGCGGGCCTCGTGCAGCCGCTCGGCCGCCCGCTGCCAGGGGATCCGGCCCGCGGCCTCCTCACCCATCCGCAGCATCAGCTGCCGCACCCGCCGTGCCAGGTCCTCGATGGACTCGCCCGCCTTGTCCACCCAGACGGGCGGGGGCAGCAGCAGGTTGCAGGCGGTGCCGACGACCGCGCCGATCAGCGTCTCCACGATCCGCGCCCACGCGGTGAACCCGACCGTGGTGACCCCGAGCACCAGCATCGCGCTGATCGCCACCTCGGCCACGTACTCGTCGACACGCACCAGGTGCCCCACGGCCAGCGACGCGACGATCAGCAGCGCGAGGCTCCACCAGGTCAGGCCCACCAGCACGCTGAAGGCGATGGCGACCAGTACACCGGCCACCACAGAGTTCACCCGGCGGATGCCGTTGGTGAGCGTGGCGTAGAAGGTCACCTGGACGACCAGCAGCGCGGTCAGCGGTGCGGTGAGCGGGGCCGGCTCGGGGCTCAGCCGGAGCGCGATGACATAGGCGACCGTGGCGGCCGCGGCCGAGCGCAGTGTCTGGACGACCACGGGTTCCCGGCGGCGCCGCACCAGACGCAGCGCTCCCGTGGTCCACTTTCGTACGTCGAGCATCCCTTGGCCTGTTCCCACTCATCGGGTGCATCGAACGTGGCCGTTTGCAGGCTATTTCCGGTCGTGCGTGTTCGCGTAGGGCCAGGTGGCCGAGGCGTCACCCTCGGGCGCGGGCCTCACGGGGAAGCCGGCGCGCCCGTTGTGCAGCCGATAACCGGCCACCTTCGGGGAACCTCCGCACCGCACCTCCCGGCCGCGGCGGCGCCGCGCCTGGGAGGGAGCGGGGCGTGCGGGGGAGGGAGCCGGCGTGCGGGGGAGGGTGCGGGCGTGCCTGGGAAGGCGAGGGCGTGCCGGGAGGGTGCGGGCGTACCCGGGGCAGCAACAGCCAGGGCGTGCCCGGTGTGGGGCGAACGGTGATCACGCGTACAGCTTGTCCACGAAGGCGGACAGATTGTTCCTCGTGCGGGCGATCTGCTCCTCCAGGGTCAGGCTCTCCTCGAACCGGGCGCCCGACTCGGGGACCTTCCTGCCGCGCACGTACAGCGAACACGCCAGGTCCGTGCACATGTACAGCCCGACCGAGTTGCCCTCGCGGCCCGCCGCCCCGGCCTTCCGGGCGGTCATCAGCGACACCCCGCCGCCGGGATGCGTGGTCAGGCAGAGCGAGCACATGCTGCGGTGCAGGAAGCCGCGCTGCGAGGCCGGGAAGCGCAGGGCGATGCCGGCGAGCCCGCCGTCCCGTTCGGTGACCAGGTAGCTGCGGTCGGGGGCCCCGGGGTCGCGCCAGCCGAGGAAGTCCAGGTCGTCCCAGGGGCGTTCACCGAGATCACGCGGGACGGCCAGCCGCTTCGCCTCGCCCTTGGAGCAGTTGATGAACGAGTTGCGGATGTCCTGCTCGGTGAGCGACTTCATGGGAGGGGTCCTTCCGGATTCCATAGCTATTCGTACCTAGGGACCCTAGGTAGACAGCTATCGTATTTAGCCGAAGCGGGGTGGGCCAATGGATTTCCGGGGCGGGCCGCCGCCACACGCCCGCCGGGGACCGGGCCACGTCGCGGCGCGTGCGGTCTGCCCCCGCCGTACTGCCGTGCATGTCGGCGCCGTCCGCACCGCGGAGCAGGGAAGCCGGCGCCACCTGCGCGCGTCCCCGGCACCGGCACCTTCACGCGCCTCCGGGCATCGCCACCGCCCCGCTGCGCGTACCTCTCCGGTGCCGCCGCCCATGCGCGCGCCTCCAGCATCGGCGCCCTGCGCGCGCCTCCAGCATCGGCGCCCTGCGCGCGCCTCCGGCACCGGCACTCTGCGTGCATCTCCGGCACCCAGAACGCGCCGCCGCCGTTGCGTGCGTCTCCGGCCGGCACCGGCACCCTCGCGCGCCTCCGCAGCCGCTTGCGCGCGTCTCCGGCACCGGCGCCCTGCATGCGCCTCGGCGTTGCCCCCCTTGCGTGCATCTGCTGCACCGGCGCCGATGCCCTCCCCGTTTCCCCCGGTGCGCGCGCCGGCTACTCCTCCTCCGCCTCGGTTGCTCTCGCCTCCGGGGGCCAGACTCCGGGGGTCAGCACGCCGAAGGCGTAGGCGCGGGCGACCAGTTCGGTGCGGTTGGCCGCGCCCCACCGTGCCGACAGGCGCCGCAGGTGATAGGTGAGGCCGTCCTTGCTGAGGCCCAGTTCGCGGGCGGCGCGGGCGGAGGTCGCGCCCCCGGCCAGCAGTACCAGCACCTGCCGCTCCACCGCACTGACCCGCGCCGGCTCCGGCGCGGGTGCCGGGCGCTCGCCCAGCACGCGCAGCATCACCAGCAGCGCCGGCGTCTCGTGCACGCTGTCGCTCACCGGATCCGCCGTCAGCTCCCCGTGCCGCTCGGCCCCGCCGGGCGCGCGCCAGCACACCGACACCTGGTAGCGGGAGCGGTGCCGCAGCCGCAGCGCCTCGACGATCCGCTCCACCTGGGTCGCCTCCTGCGGCCGGAACAGCTCCAGCACCTGCCGGCCGCGCAGCCGGCCCGGGGTCGTACCGCACTCCGCGGCCATCGCCGGGTTCGCCAGCACCACCTGGCCGTACACGTCGCACACCGCGACCGGTACCGACACCCGGTCGAACACCATCAGCGCGCGGTTGCGCCACACCACCGCGTCGGCCTGCGCCGCTGCCATGCCACCTCCCGGGCCGCTGCCATGCCACCTTCCGGGCCGCCCCATGCCGCCTCCCGGTTGGTCGGCCGCCCGCCATCAAAGGGGAAGACGCAGGTCAGCGGCAACTCGACGGAGCGGACGGCCGTGCCCGCACGGGCCGGCCGAGACCCGGTGCGGCAGTTCGGCACGCCGGACGGGGCGTGCCCGTGCACCGTCGGCCCACCTGCGCAAGCCACGTGGTCCATGCGCCCGGCCTCGCGGTGTGCCCGTGCCGCCTCGGCAAGCCCCGCAAGCCGGCCGCCTCCGGTCCCCGACCCTCGGGGCTGCCCGTGCCGCCTCGGCAAACCCCGTGGCTCACGTGTCCGGACCTTCGGTGTGCCCCGTGCCGACTCACCCGGCCCCCCGCAAGCCGGCCGCCCCTCGTCCCGCCCTCGTGGCGTGCCCCTGCCGCCTCGGCCGACCCGCGCAAGCCCCGGCGTCCACTTTCCACTGCACGATCGTGTAGTGCCGTGGCGTAGGCGCGGTCTGCCCGTCGACCACCCTGGAAGCCGTACGTCCGCCTCCACGAAAGGCAGTTGTCGCGTCATGCCCCCCACCGCACCGCACCCCGAGCCGTCCGGCACCCTGCCCGGCATCCCCGTCGTGGACATCACCGCCACCGGCCCCGGCCGCACCCCCATCCAGCAGGTCATGGAGCTCATGCGGACCCACGGCCCGGTGCTGGTGCGCCGGCTGCACGGCCGGGACGCGATGTTCGTCGCCGACGCGGACCTGGTAGCCGACCTGGCCGACGAGGAGCGGTTCGCCAAACACATCGGCCCCGCCCTGGAGAACGTACGGGAGTTCGCCGCCGACGGCCTGTTCACGGCGTACAACGACGAACCCAACTGGGCCAAGGCGCACGACATCCTGATGCCCGCCTTCGCCCTCGGCTCGATGCGCACCTACCACCCCGCGATGCTGCGGGTGGCGCGGCGGCTCATCGACTCCTGGGACCGCGCGGCCCTGGACGGACGGCCCGTAGACGTGCCCGAGGACATGACCCGCATGACGCTGGACACGATCGGACTGGCGGGGTTCGACTACGACTTCGGCTCCTTCGAACGCGACGAACCGCATCCCTTCGTGCGGTCGATGGTCCGCTGCCTGGAGTGGAGCATGGCCCGTCCGGCCCGCACCCCGGGCGAGGACCACTCGGCGGCCGACGCGTCCTTCCGGGCCGACGCCGGCTACCTCGCCCAGGTCGTGGACGACGTCATCGCCGCCCGCACCGGCACCGACCAGAGCGGCGCCGAGGATCTGCTCGGGCTGATGCTCAGCGCCCCGCACCCGGCCGAGGGCACCACCCTGGACGCGGCCAACATCCGCAACCAGGTCATCACCTTCCTGATCGCCGGTCACGAGACCACCTCCGGCGCGATGTCCTTCGCCCTGTACTACCTCGCCAAACACCCCGCCGTACTCCGGCTCGTGCAGCGCGAGGCCGACGCGCTGTGGGGCGACACGCCCGACCCGGAGCCGACGTACGACGACATCGGCCGGCTCACCTACACCCGCCAGGTCCTCAACGAGGCGCTGCGGCTGTGGCCGACGGCCGCCGCGTTCAGCCGGCACGCCCGCGAGGACACCCTGCTCGGCGGCCGGATCCCGCTGCGCGCCGGACAGGCCGTCACCGTGCTCGCGCCCATGCTGCACCGCCGGCCCGTCTGGGGCGACAACCCGGAGCTGTTCGACCCCGAGCGGTTCACCCCGGAGGCCGAGGCGGCCCGCCCCGTGCACGCGTTCAAGCCGTTCGGCACCGGTGAACGCGCCTGCATCGGGCGGCAGTTCGCGCTGCACGAGGCGACTATGCTGCTCGCCCTGCTGGTCCACCGCTACCGGCTGCACGACCACACCGGCTACCGGCTCACCGTGAAGGAGACCCTGACCCTCAAGCCCGAGGGCTTCACCCTCACGCTCACCCCGCGCACCCCGGACGACCGCCGCCACGCCCCGCTGCCCGGCGCCGCTCCCGCGCAGGCCGCGCAGCCCCCGGCCCCGGACGCCCTCCCGGCCCGGGTCCGCCCCGGCACCCGCGCCCTGTTCCTGCACGGCAGCAACTACGGCACCTGCCGGGACTTCGCCGCCCGACTCGCCGACGAGGCCGCGGCCGTCGGCTGCGCCACCGAGGTAGCCGCCCTGGACGCCTACGCGGACGGCCTGCCCACCGACCGGCCCGTCGTCATCACCGCCGCCTCCTACAACGGCCGCCCCACCGACGACGCCGTCGCGTTCACCGCCTGGCTCGACGGCACCCCCGACCTGACCGGCGTCACCTACGCCGTCCTCGGCGTCGGCGACCGCAACTGGGCCGCCACCTACCAGCAGGTCCCCACGCGCGTCGACGCCCGGCTCGCCGAACTCGGAGCCGCCCGGCTCACCGACCGCGCCGCCGCCGACGCCTCCGGCGATCTCACCGGCACCGTAGGGGAGTTCACGACCCGGCTGCGCACCGCGCTCCTCCAGAGGTACGGCGACCCCGACGCCGGGACCGACACCCCGGCCGAGCCCGCCCACGCCTACGCGGTGCGCACCCTCACCGGGGGCCCGCTGGACGCCCTCGCCGAACGGCACGGCCTGGTCCCGATGACGGTCACCGAGGCGTACGACCTCACCGCCCCGGACCACCCGCGCACCAAGCGGTTCCTGCGCATCGCCCTGCCCGAGGGCGTCACCTACCGCACCGCCGACCACCTGACCGTGCTGCCCGCCAACGCCCCGGAGCCGGTGGACCGCGCCCTCGCCGCGTTCGGCCTCGAGGCGGACGCCGTCCTGGACATCCGGCCCACCCGCCCCCGCCCGAACGCGGCGGAGCGGGCCGGCGGGCTCGCCGTCGACCGCCCGTTGACGGCACGTGAACTCCTCACGCTCCATGTTGAGTTGCAGGAACGGCCGACACAGCGGCAGCGTGACCTCCTCGCCGAGGCCAACCCCTGCCCGCCCGAGCGTGCCGCCCTCGCCGCCCTGACCGGCGACGATCCGCGCACCCTGGTCGAGCTGGCCGAGGACCACCCGGCGCTGCGCGGTGCCCTCGGCTGGCCGCTCCTGCTCGACCTGCTGACTCCGCTGCGCCCCCGCCACTACTCCATCTCCTCCGCGCCCGCGGCCGGCCCCCGCCACGCGGACCTCATGGTGTCCGTGCTCGACGCCCCCGCCCGGTCCGGCAAGGGCCGGTACCGCGGCACCGGATCCGGCCACCTCGCCTCCCTGCGGCCCGGCGACACCGTGTACGCCCGCGTCCAGCCCTGCCGCGAGGCGTTCCGGATCGACGGCTCGGCACCGGTCGTGATGGTCGCCGCGGGCACCGGGCTCGCGCCGTTCCGTGGTGCCGTCGCCGACCGCCTGGCCACCCGCCGCGCGGGCGCCGAACTCCCTTCCGCGCTCCTCTACTTCGGCTGCGACGCCCCCGGCGCCGACTATCTGCACGCCGACGAACTGCGGGCTGCCGAGCGGGCCGGAGCCGTGTCCCTGCGCCCCGCCTTCAGTGCCGCCCCCGAGAACGGCGCCGCCTTCGTCCAGCACCGCATCGCCGCCGAGGCCGACGAGGTGTGGCGGCTGCTCACGGCCGGGGCGCGGGTCTACGTCTGCGGCGACGGCGCCCGCATGGCACCCGGCGTCCGCGAGGCGTTCCGTACCCTGTACCGGGAACGCACCCCCGGCACCGACGAGACGGCTGCCCAGAGGTGGCTCGACACGCTGGTGGCGGACGGGCGCTACGTGGAGGACGTCTACGCGGCGGGCTGAGCCGCGGGGGAGGCGCACGGTGGGCGACGCGGAGGAGCGGGCGCGACGAGCCTCGGACGCGACGGGCACACCGCCCGCCCGCCGCGCGCCCCCTCGGCGACGGCCCCAGCCCGCCCGGCCGCCGTGCGCCCCTCGGCGACGGCCCCAGGCCCGCCCGCCCGCCGTGCGCCCCTCGGCGACGGTCCCGCGCCGCCGTGGACGGCATCCGGTGACGCCCCTCTTTGCTCATGGCGTGAACTAAGGTTTGTGGGAATGTCGCGCCCCGGCTGCCCGAAGGGGTATGTTGCAGGTCGGGCACGGTTCGTGAAGGGAGCCACATGGCGGGGCGCAACGGGCGCACGGTACGCGACCTGAGACGAGGCAACCGCACGGCGGTGCTCCAGCGGCTGTACTTCGACGGCCCGCTCAGCCGATTCGAGCTGGGCCCGGCCACCGGACTCAGCTCCGGCTCGGTCAGCAACGTGGTCGCGGACCTGATCGCCGACGGGCTGGTCGAGGAGGCCGGCAGCGTCGACTCCGACGGCGGCCGGCCCCGCACCCTGCTGCGCGTCGCCCCGCACAGCGGCCAGATGATCGGCGTCGACGTGGGCGAGACCCGCGTCCGGGTCGAGCTGTTCGACCTGGCCCTGACCGAACTCGCCCGCGTCGAGCGCCCCCTGGCACCGCAGGGCTACGACGCCGAGGTCATCGCCGGCCACATCCGCGACGGCGTCGCCGAGGTCCTCACCGCCGAGGAGGCCGCCCCCGACCGGCTGCTCGGCGTGGGCATCGGCGTCCCCGGCATCGTCGAGCACACCCCGGACCGGGGCGCCGTCGTCCACGGCCAGACCATCGGCTGGGACGCGGTCCCGCTGGAGCGGCTGCTCCGCTCGTCCTCCCCGCTCCCCGAGGGGGTGCCGTACTTCATCGACAACGGCGCCAAGACCCTCGGCCAGGCGGAGATGTGGTTCGGCGCGGGGCGCGGCGCCCGCAACGCCGTGGTCGTGCTCTTCGGCTCCGGTGTCGGCGCCTGCCTGGTCACCCCCGAGGTGGAGCACGGCCGGGCCGTGGAGTGGGGCCACCTGACGGTACGGGTACGCGGGCGCCGCTGCCGCTGCGGTGCCCCCGGCTGCCTGGAGGCCTACGCCGGCGCCGAGTCGCTGCTCGCCCGCTGGCGCGAGGAGGGCGGCCGGCCGCCGGAGGGCACGGACGAGGAGACCGCGCTCACCGCGATGCTCGCCGCCGCCTACCCGTCCGAGGGCACCGCACCCGACCCGGTCGCGCTGGCCGTCCTGGAGGAGACCGCCGAGTACCTCGGCGCCGGCCTGTCCGACCTGATCAACCTCTTCCAGCCCGAGCGCATCCTCATCGGCGGCTGGGCCGGGCTCCAGCTCGGCACGCGCTTCCTGCCGGCCGTCCGCCGGCACGCGGCGACGTACGCGCTGCGCCATCCGGCCGACAAGGTGACCATCGACCTCGGCCGGCTCGGCCCGGACGCGGTCACCGTCGGCGCCGCGATCCTGCCGCTGGCCGACTTCTTCGCCGGCGGCGGCCGGCGCCCCGAGCCGGCCACCCAGGACCGGCTGCCCGCCTGGCGGGCGGCGCTCCGCGAACGCGCCCCGCACTGAGGGAACTTAGCGGCGCCGCCGGTGCCGGGCCCACCCAGGGTCCTTCGTCCAGACCCGGCCGGATCAGGGAGCGGGGCCGGCGATGGGGGCACCTCCCTGCCTGCCGCCCCGGACGCGTGATCCGGCCGCCGACGGTGCAGGGGCCGCGCAGTATCGTCGGGAGTCCTGGGCGCGGCCACTCGCCCGCGGCCCAGGGGCGGGGCGGCCCGCTTGGCACCACGGTCTCGCGCCATCCGCAGCTCGGACGAAGGGGATACCGCACATGAACGCTGACACCGGCCGACCTACCTTCCTGCTGGTCCACGGAGGCTGGCACGGAGCCTGGTGCTGGGACCCCGTACGCGCCGCGCTCGACGCCGACGGTTGGCGGTCCCATGCCGTCGACCTGCCCAGCGCCAATCCCCCGGCCGGCCGGCCCGACGGCGCCCGGCCGGTGGGCATGCTGGACGACGCGGATGCCATCCGGGACAGCCTCCGGCGCATCGACGGTCCGGTGGTGGTGATCGCCCACTCCTACGGCGGCGTCCCCACCACGGAGGCCATCGCGGACGCCGCGAACGTCGTAGAGGCGGTGTACCTCGCCGGTTTCCAACTGGACGAGGGCGAGAGCGTCTTCACGTTCCTCGGAAAGCCCGTGCCGGACGACGGCACGGACCTCGCCCCGCCGTACGAGGCCGCCCCGCGGATACTCTTCCACGACGTGCCCGAGGCCGATACCGCCCGTGCCGTGGCGCGGCTGCGCCCGCAGAGCTTACGGTCCTTCACGGAGAAGGTGACCACGGCAGGATGGCGCACCGTGCCCTCCAGCTACGTCGTCTGCGACCGCGACCAGGCGCTCGACCCGTCCCGGCAACGCGAACTCGCCACACGCGCCGATTCCGTCCACCGGCTGCCGAGCAGCCACTCGCCGTTCCTCTCCATGCCCCGGCAACTCGCCACTCTCCTCGGCCGGATCGCCACCTCCGCCCTCTCCGCCCCCTGACAGCGGTGGGGATGTCGCTGAGCCGGCCGAGCGGTGCCGTGATCAGGACGACCAGGACGCCGGAGAAGGGCGGCGTCCAGTTCCCGGGAGCCGTAGGGGCGGGTGAAGGTGTTGCGATGATTCGCCCCGTCCCGGCCGGCTAGGCCGTCGGCTCCTCCGGCGTCGGGTGTTCGGGGTGCACGGTGCCCGACCGGGGGGCGCCGCGCGGACCCGTTCCGGCCTCGTCCGGGTCCGGCGCCGCCTCCTCGTCCGGCTCGTCGTCGGCCGCACGCCCCGAGGCGACGTCCCACGGGTCCGCGTCCTGACGGGCCTGCTGATCGGGCATGTCCCTGGGCACCGGAGCCCCGCCGGATCCGGACCCGCCACCGGGTCCCTGCTCTCGCTGCACGGCCATGGTCTCGTTCACTCCTCCGTCACAAGGGGATGCGGTCGGTTCAGCCGACCTTCCGCCCCCGCATCGGCTCGGTCTCCATCCCGCCGCCCTGCCGCAGGCCCTCCAGGAACTCCTGGATCACCTCGGTGGAGGCGCGCCGGGGCTGCCAGCCCAGCTCGGTACGCGCCCGCGTACAGTCCATCAGCGGCAGTCGCAGCACGGCGTCGAACAGGTGCGGGGAGGCCGGCAGCAGGTGCAGCCCCCAGGCGGCGGCGATCGCCGAGCGGGCCGCCGTACGCGGCAGCCGCACCGGCCGGGCACCGAGCAGCCCGGCGAGCACACCGGCGTCCAGCGGGGGATCGGCGGCCAGGTTGAACGCGCCCCGGGCGGTCTCCGAGTGCACCGCGAGCCGGTAGGCCTCGGCGGCGTCGTCCGTGTGCAGCGCCTGCACCCTGAGGCCCGGGACGTCCGGCAGGAACGGCAGCAGGTCCGGCCGGGCCAGCGGACCGGGCAGGAAGCGCCCGCCGAAGATGCGCCGCTGTTCGCTCGCCGACTGCCACTTGAACAGGAACGCCGGGCGCATCCGGACCACCCGCACCTCGGGGTGGTCGCGCTCGAACACGTCCAGGGTGCGCTCCAGGTACGCCTTCTCGCGGCAGTACGCGGCGTCCGGCCAGCCGTGCGTCGGCCAGGACTCGTCCACCGGGCGGTCCTTCGGCCCCGGCGAGTACGCCCCGACGGAGGAGGCGTGCACCAGCACCGGAACCCGGGCCGCGGCGACCGCCTCGAACACCCGGATGCCGCCGAGCACATTGGTCCGCCAGGTGGTGGCCGGATCGTGCGTCGGCTGGAACGCCCAGGCCAGATGGATCACCGCGTCGGCGCCCTCGAACCGCTCGGCGAGGTTCTCCCCGTCCGAGGCCAGGTCGACGGCGGACCACTCGGTCTTCGCCGGCGACCATTCGGGCGTCCGCCGGGCCAGTCCCCGCACCGACTTGATGCCGGGATCCTCCGAGAGCAGGCGCACCACACTCGTCCCGACATTGCCGGTGGCGCCTGTCACGATCACCCTGCTGCCCGCTGAGCTGCTCACCTTCGGCTCCTCTCGTCGGCACGGCGGAGGCTGCGACGATCGGCCGGGTACCCGGGCGCCGGTCCGGCACACGCGGCCCCAGGTCCGGCACACGCGGCCCCCGGTCCGGCAGGCGGGCGCCGGGCCGGCGCACGCGGCGCCGTCCGCGCAGGGAGCATGAGAGAGCCCCGGCCGTGACGGGGGAATCACGACCGGGGCGGTCAGGGGGTGGGCGCGGATGGCGGTCGCCTCTCGGCGAAAGGCTCCACAGGGCTTCAGCCGAACGATCGTCCCTGTGGGCAAAAGGTGAGGCCCGGGGACACTGTCCCATCCGCACCCACGGTTTGTTCAACGGGCAACCACCTCGTGGTGTTCCGGCCCCGTCCGTGACCTGCGTCACCCGGGAGGGGCGGGTCAGGCGAGCGGGCTCCCGGCCAGCCGCGCCAGCAGATCGGCCGGGTCGGCGTAGACCGCCTCCGCCCCCGCCTCCTCCAGGTCGGCCCGGGGGATCCCGCCGCACAGCACGCCCACGCAGCGCACCCCCGCCTTGCCGCCCGCCTGCATGTCCCACACGGTGTCCCCGACGAACACCGCCCGCGAGGCCGGCACCCCGGCCAGCTCCAGCGCGTGTTCCACGGGCTCGGGGGCCGGCTTGCCCTCCTGCACGTCCTCGGCGCTCGCCGTGCCCGCGATGGCGTCGTCCGCGTCGATCGCCCGGCGCAGCGCGCCCAGTTCGGCACCGCTCGCCGAGGTCGCGAGGACCACCGTCCAGCCGTCCCCGTGCAGCCGCCGCAGCAGTTCCCCGGCGCCCGGCAGGGCGGAGAGCCGGTCGAAGTACTGGCCGTACAACGCCTTGTGCGCGGCGCTCAGCTCGCCGTCCCGGTCCGGGTCGCGGTCGTCGCCCAGCAGGTGGGCGATCAGGTCCGCGGAGCCCAGGCCGACGGCCCGGTGCACGGCGTGCATGGGCACGTCGTGCCCGGCCTGGCGCAACGCCTCCCACCAGGTGACGACGTGCAGGTGATTGGTGTCGACGAGGGTTCCGTCGACGTCGAAGACGGCGGCTCGGTCCATGCGGGGTCCTTTCCTGGCTCTCGCTGGCAGCCGGGTACCACGCCGGGCAGGTCAGGAACCCACCGCCCGCGCCGGTACCCGGCCCTCCCGGGTCCAGCCCAGCAGCTCCTCGGCCGACCAGGTGGTCACCACCCGCCCGGACGGCACCCCGCACTCCTCGGCCCGGGCGCAGCCGAGGATCTGCCAGTCCAGCTGGCCGGGCGCGTGCGCGTCGGTGTCGACCGAGAACAGCACACCCGCCTCGACCGCCCGGCGCAGCAGCCGGCGCGGCGGGTCCAGCCGCTCCGGACGGCTGTTGATCTCCACGGCCGTCCCCGACTCGGCGCACGCGGCGAACACCTCGTCCGCGTCGAACTGCGATTCCGGCCGTCCCCGGCCCGTCACCAGGCGCCCGGTGCAGTGGCCGAGGACGTCGGCGTGCGGATTGCGCACGGCGGCCACCATCCGGCGGGTCATGGACCGGGCGTCCATCCGCAGCTTGGAGTGCACCGACACCACCACCACGTCCAGCCGCTGGAGCAGCTCCGGTTCCTGGTCCAGGGAGCCGTCGTCGAGGATGTCGCACTCGATGCCGGTGAACAGCCGGAACGGCGCCCACCGCGCGTTCAGGTCCGCCACCGCGGCCAGCTGCTCGCGCAGCCGCTCGGCCGACAGACCGCGCGCCACGGTCAGCCGTGGCGAGTGGTCGGTGAGCACGGTCCACTCGTGCCCCAGCTCGGCCGCCGCCCGCCCCATCTCCTCGATCGGGCTGCCGCCGTCGGACCAGTCCGAGTGCGTGTGGCAGTCCCCGCGGATCAGCGCCCGCAGACCGGCACCGGCCACGTCCGCGCCGAGCGGGGCGCCGGCCTCCGCCTCCAGCTTGCGCAGGTAACCGGGCACCTCACCGGCCAGCGCCTCCCGCACCACCTGCGCGGTCTTCGGCCCGACCCCCTTGAGCGACTCCAGCGTCCCCTCCGCCGCCCGCTCGGCGACCTCGTCCTCCGGCAGCGCGGCGAGCACCCGGGCGGCGGTCCGGAACGCCTTCACCCGGTACGTGGGTGCGAGGGCCCGCTCCAGCAGGAAGGCGATCCGCTCCAGCGCGACGACAGGTTCCATGGAACCAAGGTTCACATCCAGCGCCCGCAGGGGGCGCGGGGAACCGCGCGACGAGCCGCCGGTCACCCGCGGTCGGCGACGCGCCGCCCGTCCACGGCGGAACCGTTCGCCTCCCGTCCCCGGCGGACCCCGTCTGCCCGTCCCGCCCCTGGAGGGCCCCGTTTGCCGTCCCCGCCCCCGGGTACTGCGATGCCCACACCCACGGGAGGAGCCGGCCATGCCGAGCGCAGCGATCGTCACGGGCGCGGACAGCGGCATCGGCCGCGCCACCGCCGTACGCCTGGCCGAGGCCGGCCTGGACATCGGCATCACCTGGCACTCCGACGAGAAGGGCGCCGAGCGGACGGCCGAGGAGGTCCGCGCGCACGGCCGCCGGGCCGCCGTGGCACAGCTGGACCTGACCCGGCTGCCCGGGGCCGCCGACACCGTGGACGCCCTGTGCGAGGAGCTGGGCCGGATCGACGTCCTGGTCAACAACGCCGGTACGGGCACCATGACGCCCTTCCTCGACCTTACCCTGGCGGATGTGCGCCGGGTCCTGGACGTCGACCTCGTCGGCCCCTTCCTGCTCGGCCAGCGGGCCGCGCGGCGCATGATCCGGCAGGGCGACGGCGGCCGGATCGTCAACGTCACCTCCGTGCACGAGCACCAGCCCCGGGTCGGCGCGGCCCCGTACTGCGCGGCCAAGGGCGGGCTCGGGCTGCTCACCCAGGTGATGGCCCTGGAGCTGGCCGAGCACGGCATCACGGTGAACGCGGTCGCACCCGGCGAGATCGCCACCCCGATGACCGGCCAGGAGGACACCGACGTGCACACCGAGCGCCGCCCCGGCGTGCCGCTCGGCCGCCCCGGTGACGCCCGCGAGGTCGCCGCGGTGATCGCGTTCCTCGCGAGCCCGGACGCCTCCTACGTCACCGGCGCCTCCTGGAGCGTCGACGGCGGCATGCTGCGGATGGGCCCGCAGGCCGGGTCCCATCTGACCGGCGACGACTGGCGCAGGCCCTGAGGCCCCGGTGCGACTGCGGACCAGCGACTGCGACGGCCCCGGCTACGGACGCGTCCGCAGCGGCCGGGGCTTCCGCTACACCGACGCCACCGGCGGCCGCCTCACCGACCCCGGGCAGGTCGCCCGCATCCGCGCCCTGACCATCCCGCCCGCCTGGCGTGACGTGTGGATCTGCCCCTGGCCCAACGGTCACCTCCAGGCCGTGGGCACCGACGCCGCCGGGCGCCGCCAGTACCTGTACCACGAGCAGTTCCGGGCCGAGCAGGAGAAGGCCAAGCACGAGCACGTACGACAGGTCGCGCGGGCCCTGCCCGAGCTGCGCGCCCAGGTGGCCGCCGACCTGGGCGGACGCGGGCTGAGCCGGGACCGGGTCACCGCCTGCGCGGTACGCCTGCTCGACCTCGGCTTCTTCCGCGTCGGCAGCGACCGGCACACCCGTACCAGCGAGACCTACGGCCTGACGACCATGCTCCGCGAGCACGTCAGCTGCGCCCGCGGCGAGGTCATGTTCAGCTTCCCGGCCAAGGGAGGCGTCGAGACGGTGCGCGCCCTCGTCGACGACCAGGTGCGGACCGTCACCCACGCCCTGCTGCGCCGCCCGCGCGGCGGGGAGCGCTTCCTCGCCTTCCACGAGCGCGGCGCCTGGCACGACCTGCACAGCGACGACCTCAACGAGGCCCTGCGCCGGCTGTCCGGCACCGATGTCACCGCCAAGGACTTCCGCACCTGGCACGCCACCGTGCTGGCCGCCGTCGCGGTCGCCGTGGTCACGCACGGCGCCCGCGCCAGCGACGCCGCCCGGCGGCGGCAGACCGCCCGGGCCGTTCGCGAGGTCAGCCACTACCTGGGAAACACGCCCGCGGTGTGCCGGGCCTCGTACATCGATCCGAAGGTCTTCGAACTGTTCGAGCAGGGCGTGACCATCACCCCCGTGCTCACCCGGCTGGGCGAACACGGGGACTTCGGCCGCCCGGCCACGCAGGGGGCCGTCGAAGCCGCCGTCCTGGATCTTCTGGACGGCTCCGGTGGATGACCCGTCGGGGCGGGTTGCGTTCTACCCTCGATGACATGACCGAACAAGGAGCTCCGCACATCGCCCGTCCGCGGATCCTGGTCCTCGGCGTGTGCCCCGGCAAGCCGGGTGAGCCGCCGTTCCGGATCATGGAGATCGACGGTCAGGTGGTCGGTGAGGCCAGGACCGTCACCGACGTCCTGGAGGCGGCCGCCTCCTACGGCATCACCATTCACGATCTCGACGACCCGGACGTGGTCCGCTTCGTGGGCGGCGACAAGTACACCTGGAGGGTGCACTGAACGGTGCACCGGGCGGACGGCTCAGCCGACGGTCCACTTCTGGTTGGCGCCGCCCGTGCAGGTCCAGATCTGCAGCCGCGTCCCGTTGGCCGAGTTGTTCCCGGTGACGTCGAGGCACTTGTCCGCCTGCGGGTTGACGATGTCGTGCGCCCCCGTGACGGTCCACTTCTCATTGGGACCGCCGGTGCAGTCCCACAGCTGGACGGTCGAGCCGTCCGCCGTGCCGTTGCCCGTGACGTCCAGGCACTTGCCGAGCGCCCGCAGCGTGCCGTCCGAGCCGACGGTCCACGCCTGCGCCCCCGTGCCGTTGCAGTCGTAGAGCTGGACCGGGGTGCCGTTCGCGGGGTTCGCGCCGGCCACGTCCACGCACTTGCCCGCGAGCCCCCGGAGGGGCACCCCGGCGGCGCCGTCGCTCGTCGTCACCGACACCGAGTCCACGACCAGCTGCTGCGGGAGCCGGGTGGAGCCGTCCGGGTCGCCGGGCCAGTAGCCGCCGACCGCGAGGTTCAGGATCAGGAAGAACGGCTTGTTGAACACCCAGGTCTTCCCGCCCAGGTCGGCGGGGGTGCGCCGCTGGTAGACGTTCCCGTCCACCGACCAGGTGATCGAGTCGGGGGCCCAGTCGACGGCGAAGGTGTGGAATGCGTCCGCGAAGGCCTGCCCGTTCGGCAGCGAGTAGGGCGCGCCTATGCCGCCCGAGCCGGAGTAGCCGGGGCCGTGGATGGTGCCGTGCACGGTCGAGGGCTCGAAGCCGACGTTCTCCATCACGTCGATCTCGCCCGAGTCCGGCCAGTTGACCGGGGTGCCGAGCATCCAGAACGCCGGCCACATGCCCTGCCCGCGCGGGATCTTCATGCGCGCCTCGACATGGCCGTACCGGGCGTCGAACTTCCCGGCGGTGTTCAGCCGCGCGGAGGTGTACTGGCAGCTTCCGTACCAGCACTGATAGCCGGCCGGATTTTCCTTGCGGGCCGTGATCACCAGATGGCCCTGGCCGTCCAGGGCCGCGTTCTTCGTACCCGAGGTGTAGTACTGCCGCTCGTGGTTGTTGACGTTGTCTCCGGTCTCCAGTGTCCACTTCGAGCCGTCGACGGCCGAGCCCGCGGGCCCGTCGAAGGAGTCGGAGAAGGTGGTGACGGCCGCCGCCGCCGGGGCGGCGGTCCGGGCCCGCGCCGGGCCGACGGCGACGGATCCGACCAGTGCGGCCGACAGGACGGCCAGAAGACATCTGCGGAGCAGGCGGGGGGAGGCCATGGCTCTCCGTTCCGGTGGGGGGAATGACGCCTCTTGATTTAAGGAGTGAGATAAGAGGCAGTCAATACCTTGGTCCGGACCGGATCCTGACGATCACTCGGCCGACGGCCGCCGCACGCGCCGGTGCACCCCGTGTCCGAGCCGCCGCCCCAGCAGCAGCCAACCCAGCAGCGCCCCGGCCGTGTTGAGGATGACGTCGTCGATGTCGAAGGCCCGCCCGGTGACCAGCGCGCCCTGCGCGAGTTCCACCATCAGCATCACCAGCGCCGTGAGGCCCAGCACCCGCAGCACCCCCCGGGCGCGCGGGGCGAGCACCGGCACCAGCACCCCGAACGGCACACCGAGCAGCAGGTTCCCGCCGATCTGCTTGACGGTGTCCCGGAACTGTCCCTGCTCCAGGTAGGCGTTCAGCGAGCGGCCGGGGTGCAGGTTGCTGTGCGTCAGCGGCACCGAGGCCGGGGACGGTTGCAGGGTGAGGCGGGCCAGGACCACGGCGAACGCCACCATGCACGCGAAGGCGACCAGCATCGCCAGCAGCCGGACCGGCAGGGGGAGCGCGTGCCGCACCACCGGCGAACCGGGCTGCGCCTCCGCCTTCCGGGAGCGGCGCAGCGCGGCCGGCAGGCGGCGGCGGGCCGGGGTCGGCTCTGTGCGCTGCCGCTTGCGGGAGCGGCGCAGCGCTGCGGGCAGGCGCGGGGCGGAACGGGCCGGTCCTGCCGGCTCCCGCTTCCCGGGGATGCGCAGGGCCGCGGGCAGACGCGGCAGGGTCCGGGCCATTCGGTCCTCCTCAACTTCGCCGATTGGTAGGGCGGTTACCCGGCATCGGAGCCGGGATGCCGGCCCTCCCGGAGCGCCGGGCGCACACCCGGGTTTCCGTTCACGCCTCCGGGGCACTCCGGGTGCGGACCCGCGTGCCGCCGCTCCCGCCCGGGGCGGGCGGTGCTTGGATGCCCTCAGCGGCACATCGGACATATCGCCGCTTACCCATGCGCAACGGGCCGAGGAGGTGCCGCATGACCCGTCGTACGGCCCCCCGTGCGGTCCTCCTCGCCGCCGGTGAACTCCTCGCCTGGTGGGCCGCCCTGGCCCTGCTGTGGCTGGTGCTGATCTCGTCGGTCGACACCCTGGAACGGATCGTCGGCGCGAGCTGCGCCGCCGTGGGCGCGATCCTGGCCCGGCTCGGCCGGCGGGCGGTGACCTGGCGGTGAACGGCTGGATCCTCGCGGCGACCGTCGCACTGGGCGGGGGAGGGGCAGCGGTGCTGTGGGGCGTGACCACCGGGCCGCCGGCCCGTCGGGTGATCGCCCAGAACCTGGCCACCTCCGCCGTCTGCCCGGCCCTGCTGCTCCTGTCCCAGGGCTACGGCCGCCCGGCCTACGTCGACCTCGCCCTGCTGCTGGCGCTGCTCGGGCCGGTCGGCACGCTCGTCTTCGCCCGGCTGCTCTGCGACGACCTGTCCGAGGAGGGTGCGAGCGCCTGGGCTCTGACCTGGACGGCGGCCGGGCTGGGCGCGGCGGCCGTCGTGGCGCTGTGCGTGGCCGTCGGGCCGGGCCGGGCGATGGTGAAGCTGCTGGTGGTCGGCGCCCTGCTGATCAGCGGCAACGTGATCGCCTCGCGGGCGCTGGCCGGCGGGTTCCGAGGGGTGCGGGGTGGCTGACGGGCTGAGGGGAGACACACTGTGTCCGACGCGGTGATCGTCGTTGTCCTGCTGCTGGTGGCCGCCTGTGCCACCGCGGCCGTGGTCCAGCGCGACCCCGCCCGCCAGGCGCTGGTGCTGTCCGTCCTCGGCGTGCTGCTGGCCGCGCTGTTCACCGTGCTGCAGGCCCCGGACGTGGGCCTGTCCCAACTGGCCGTCGGTTCCGCGCTGACCCCGCTGCTGATCATGCTGTGCGTGCGCAAGATCAGACGCCGCGGGCGGCCGAAGGAGGACGCGCGGTGAACCGGCTGCGGCTGTGGCTGCTGGCCGTGGGCGGCGCGGGCCTGGCCGCCCTGCTCGTCGCCGCCTGTCTCGACCTGCCCGGCTTCGGCGGCCGGCGTCACCCCTACGGCGACCGGGCCGTCCAGGCCTCCCTCGCCCGGCACACCGCCAACACCATCTCCTCCGTCAACTTCGACCAGCGCGCCTACGACACCCTCGGCGAGATGAGCATCCTGTTCGCCGCCGTCCTCGGCTGTGTGGTGCTGCTGCGCCAGGCCCGCGACGAGCACCGGGACCGGCCCGAACCCGCCGAGGTGGCCCGCCCGGTCCGCCGCTACGCCCTGCTCGTGCTGCCCGTCGCCCTGGTCACCGGCCTGTACGTCGTCGCACACGGACAGCTCAGTCCCGGCGGCGGCTTCCAGGGCGGGGTCGTCGCCGCCACCGCCCTGCACCTGCTCTACCTCGGCGCCGACTACGGGGCGCTGGAACGCGTACGCCCGCTCGGCGTCTACGAGACCTCCGACGCGGTCGCCGTCTGCGCCTACCTCGTACTGGGCCTCGCGTCGGTCCTGGCCGGCACCGCGTTCCTGGCCAACACCCTGCTGCCGTACGGCACCTTCAACACGCTGTCCTCCGGCGGCACCGTCCCCCTGCTGAACGCGGCCATCGGCATGGAGGTGGCGAGCGCGGTCGTCGTCCTGCTCGCCCACTTCCTCGACCAGGCCGTCGAGATCGAGGAGGAGCAAGGAAGTTGAGAACCGTGATGCACATCCTGCCCTACCTGGTCGCCGCCTACGTCTTCGTGACCGGCTGCTACGGCCTCGCCACCAGCCGGAACCTCATCCACGCCGTCGGCTGTCTCGCCGTCTGCCAGTCCGCCACCTACGTCCTGCTGCTGGCGGTCGGCTACCGCGACGGCGCCACCGCGCCCGTCTTCTCCGACATCGCGCCAGGCTCCCGGCCGGTCGTCGACCCGGTCGTGCAGGCCCTCACCCTCACGGACATCGTCGTCGGCGCCACCGTCACCGCGCTGCTGCTCGCCCTCGTCCTCCAGATCGCCAAACGGCACGGCACGGTCGACCCCGACGAACTGCGGGAGCTGCGCGGCTGATGCACCACCTGATCCCGTTGCTCGTCGCGGTCCCGCTGCTCGGCGCCGCCCTGCTGGTGGCCACGGGCCGCGTCCTGCCCCGGATCGCCGCCGAGATCACCGGCTTCGTGGTCTCCGGCGGCACGGCCGCGCTGGCCGTCGTGCTGCTGCTGAACTCCGAGCCGCCCATGGTCGAGTGGATCGGCGGCTGGCTGCCCGTCGGCGGCGAGAGCGTCGGCATCCTCGTCGTCGGCGACGGTCCGGCACTCGGCATGGCCACGGCGGTCTCGCTGCTGACCCTGGCGGCCCTCGCCTACGCCTGGCGCTACTTCGACGAACCCCTGGGCGGCCACAGCGGCGCGTTCACCGCGCTGATGCTGGTCTTCCAGGGCGCCATGTGCGGATTCGCCATCGCCGGCGACCTGTTCAACGCGTTCGTGTTCTTCGAGCTGATGAGCGTGGTGGCGTACGCCCTGACCGGCTACCGCATCGACGAGGCGAAGGCCGTCCAGGGCGCCCTGACCTTCGGGGTCGTCAACTCCCTCGGCGCGTACGCCATGCTGATGGGCATCGCCCTGCTGTACGCCCGCACCGGCGAGCTGGCCATGACGAAGATCGGGCGCGGGCTCGACGCCACCGGGCACGGCGGCCCGGACGCGCTGGTCCTCGCCTCCTTCGTGCTGGTGCTCACCGGACTGCTGGTCAAGGCCGCGGCCGTCCCCTTCCACTTCTGGCTCCCGGACGCGCACGCCGTCGCGCCCACCCCGGTGTGCATGCTCCTGTCCGGTGTCATGGTCGAACTCGGCGCGTACGGCGTCTGGCGGGTGTACGGCACCGTCTTCGCCGGCCCCGGCGGCATCCCCGCCGCCGACCTGACCCGGGCCCTGGTGACGCTCGGCACCCTCACCGCCGCCATCGGCGCCGTCATGTGCTGGTACCAGCGGCACATCAAACGGCTCCTCGCCTACTCCACCGTCGCCCACACCGGCCTGTTCCTCGTCGGGCTCGGCATCCTCACCCCCGAGGGCGACGACGGCGTCGCCCTGTACATCCTCGGGCACGCCGGGGTGAAGGCCGCGCTGTTCGCCTGCGCGGGCGTCCTGCTGGACCGGTTCGGCAGCGTCGACGAGCACGCGCTGCACGGCCAGGCCCGCCGACTGCGGGCCACCGGAGTGATGTTCGCCGTGGGCGCCCTCGGCCTGGCCGGTCTGCCGCCGTTCGGCACGGCACTCGGAAAGTCCGTCACCGAGGAGGCGGTCGGCGGTCCGCTCACGCTGGTGTTCGTGGCCGCCTCCGCGATCACCGCCGGCGCGGTCCTGCGGGTCACCGCCCGGGTGTTCCTGGGCCTCGGGCCGCGCCCCGAGGACGCGGAGTACGAGACCAGCGGCTCCGACGAGGAGCCCGAGACCTCCGGCCTGCTGAGCCGGATCCCGGACACCATGACGACCGTGCCCGCCGTGCTGCTCGCCGCCGCCTTCGCCGCCGGGGTGGCCCCCGGATTCGGCGCCGTGGTGGCCCGCTCCGTCAACGAGGCCGGCTCGGGCGGCGCCCACGTCTTCGTCCACTGGACCCTGACCGGCGTGCTGCTGGGCGTGGCCTCCTCGGTGCTGGCCGTGGCGCTCGCCGGCCTCGCGGTCACCCGGCCGGGGTGGACGGCGGCTCCCGGCTGGGCCGCGCCCCTCAGGCGCCTCCAGTCCGGGCACGTGGGCGACTACGTGGCCTGGCTGCTGATGGGCGCGACCGTGCTGGGGGCGCTGGCCCTGCCGGGAGTGCTGGGCTCCTGATCAGCCCGCGGTGCCGTAGGAGACATGCACCTCCCGGAAGCCGAGGGAGCGGAGCAGGCCCTGGAGCATGCTGGTGGTGTTGCTCTCCGCCCGGGTGGTCAGCCCGCTGCTCCGCGCCGCGTCCCCGATGTGCCGGACGGCGAGCTTCTGCACGGCCTGCTCGCTGTTCGGGTTGTCCGAGAACAGGTCTCCGAGCCGGTCCAGCAGCCCGCGTTCCTTGGACACGGCGTAGGAGTGGTCGGGGTCCAGGGCCGGCCTGCCGAGCCGTGCGTGCGGCAGGCGGAGGGTGGCGGTCGTGCGGTCGTCGTCGACCGTCACGTCCTTCTCGCCGACCTGTCCGAGGTCGACGTAGGCGTCGACGGTGCCCGCGCCGACGTACAGGGTGCGGGTCCCGCGGATGGCGTCGGGCAGGAACTTCGCGTCCTTGTCCAGGTCCACGACGACCTGGAAGTTGCCCGAGGCGGCGTCGTAACGGCTCATGTCCTGGACGGACTTGAGGAGAGCCGGTCCGGAGCGGTCGTGGGTCTCGGTGCCGAACAGGTCCTTGATGCCCGGCAGTACGGCCAGCCGGATCCCGGCGAACAGCACGGCCATCACCAGTACGAGCGCCGCCACGGCCTTGGCCCAGCCCGGCGGGTGCCTCAGGGAAGTCGTCATCGCGACGGTCCTCCTTCCTGCCCACCGGATTCCCGCCAAGGGCCGTGACAGGCCGGTGCGTCGACCGAATCGCACCTATGACGTAGGCAGTCGTCGCCCCGGTCCGGCCGGTGGCCCGGCCCTCACAGTGAGCCGGACGCGGCCTCGGAGCGGGCCAGGGCCGCGTCCAGGGTCGGCTGCGGCGGCAGCAGCCGGGCCAGGCCGGTGACCCGGAAGACCCGCAGGGTCAGCGGTTGCGTGCACACGAGGTGCAGCTGCCCGCCGTGCTCCAGCACCCGGACGCGCGCCCGGTAGAGCAGCCGCAGCCCCGAGCAGTCGAAGAACTCCACCGGTCGCAGGTCGATCACGACCCGGGTGCCGGCCCGGCCGGTGACCCGGTCGAGCAACGGGCCGATCTCCGTCGCAGCGACGATGTCGATCTCGCCCCGGAACTCCAGCACCGTGTGCCCGCGGTACGTGTACGTGCCCAGCTGCCGGGTGAGAGGTACGGGTTCGTGTCGCACCTCGGCCCCACCTCCCACCCGCACCCCGACGTCGGTTTCCGATCGTCAAGTTACCCTCGATGGAAGGAATTTGAGCATGTTCGATTGACATATGTCTTCGAGTTTCGCCGCGTGTCGTCGGCGCGTGCCGCGCGCCGGGTGGACGCGACCGGGCGGCCAGGGGGACGGAGCCCCCTGGCCGGCCAGGCGGGATCACCCGGCGGCGTACACGCACGCGCCGCCCACATAGGTGAGCGCGACGCTCGTCCCGGCGATCGCCTCCGGCGGCCCGGCGAACGGGTCGCGGTCCAGGACCACCAGGTCCGCGAGCGCGCCGACGGCCACCCGGCCGCTGTCGTCGAGGTGGTTCACGTACGCCGACCCGGCCGTGTACGCGGTCAGCGCGTCGGTGAGGCCGAGCCGCTCGCCGGGCAGGAACACCGGCCGGGTACCGCCCGGCTCCACCCGGTTGACCGCGACATGGATCCCCTGGAGCGGATCGGGGCTGCTCACCGGCCAGTCGCTGCCCGCCGCGAGCCGCGCCCCCGAGCGCAGCAGCGACCCGAACGGATACTGCCGGGCCGCCCGCTCGGGCCCGAGGAACGGGATCGTCAGCTCGTCCATCTGCGGCTCGTGCGCGGCCCACAGCGGCTGGATGTTCGCAGTGGCGCCGAGCCGGGCGAACCGGGGCACGTCGTCGGGGTGCACGACCTGGAGATGCGCCAGGTGCGGCCGGGTGTCGCTCGGCCCGTTGGCCGCCCGGGCCGCCTCGACCGCGTCCAGCGCGTCCCGCACGGCCCGGTCGCCCAGCGCGTGGAAGTGGCACTGGAAGCCGAGCGCATCCAACTCGGTCACGAACCGCGGCAGTTGCTCAGGGTCGATGAAGCTCTTGCCCCGGTTGGCCGTGGCGCACCCGCACCGGTCCAGATACGGGTCGAGCAACGCCGCCGTGTGGTTCTCGGCCACACCGTCCAGCATCAGCTTCACCGTGCCCGCCCGGAACCGGCCCCGGCTCAGCGCCTCGCGCCTCGCCACGAGTTCGGGGATCTGCTCGGCCCCGCGCTCCCGGTCCCACCACAGGGCACCCACCACCCGTGCGGTCAGCGAACCCTCGGCGGCCGCGGTGAGATACGCCTGGGCCGGGTCGTCCATGCCGAGGAAGTCACCGACCAGGGCGTCCTGCCAGGCGGTGATGCCGAGCGCGTGCAGATGCCGCTGGGCGTGCAGCAGCGCGGCCAGCCGGTCGGCGGGGCCGGCGGGCGGGGTGAGCCGGCCGACCAGCTGCATCGCGCCCTCCTGGAGGGTGCCGCTCGGCTCCCCGGAGGCGTCCCGCTCGATCCGGCCGTCGGCCGGATCGGGGGTCCGCCGGTCGATCCCGGCCAGCTCCAGCGCCCGGCTGTTGACCCAGGCTCCGTGATGGTCCCGGTTGGGCAGATACACCGGCCGGTCCGGGACGACCGCGTCCAGCAGTTCCTTCGAGGGCGTACCGCCCGCGAACGCCTCCATCGACCAGCCGCCGCCGAGGATCCAGTCCCGCTCGGGGTGGGCGTCGGCGTAGGCGCGGACGGCGGCCACGGTCTCCTCGGCCGTCGTCGCCCCGGTCAGATCGCACTGGGACAGTTCGAGCCCGGCCGGCACCGGATGGACGTGCGCGTCCTGGAACCCGGGCAGCAGCAGCCGCCCGGCCAGGTCCACCACCTCCGTGCGCGGCCCGGCGAGTTCGCGCAGTTCCGCGTCCCCCACTGCGGTGATCCGGTCGCCGGTGACGGCCACGGCGGTGGCGGTGCGGCCCTCGGGGGTGAGGACGGGGCCGCCGGTGAAGAGCAGGTCAGCGTGCATGATGCCTTTCCTGGTAGGTCAGTTGGTGGGGGTGAGGAGCTTCGGCGAGCCGGCGTCGGTGCCCGCGCCGGTGCGGAAGTACGGCGACTTGCGCACCCATTTCGCCCAGCCGGCCACCACCAGACCGGACACGATCATCGCAACCGGCATGAGCAGCAGGAACCAGCCGTTGTCCGCGCTGATCTCGAAGTGGTCGGCCGAGGTGTAGAAGGACCAGCCGAGGTAGCCGCCGAGGCCCAGCAGGGCCAGGGCGGCGAGCGCGGGCAGCACCACCGCCCGCAGCGCCTGCCGCCGGTCCGTGCGCAGCAGCGAGCGGAAACGTGCGGCCGCCGCCAGCGCGGTGAGCGCGTAGGACAGGGCGACGACGATCCCGACCGCGTTCACCGTCGCCATGATCATGTCGGCGAGGCGGGGGATCACCAGGGCGAGTACCGCGACCCCCGTGGCCAGCGCCCCGATCAGCAGCGTCCCGGCCGCCGGGGTTCCGTACCGTGCGCTGAGCCGGGCCCACACCGGACCGAGCGTACGGTCCCGGCTCATCGCGAACGCCCCGCGGGCCGTCGGGATCACCCCGGCCTGAAGCGAGGCCACCGCCGAGAACATCAGCGCCACCAGCGGCAGCGCGGCCAGCGGCTGGTCGGCCAGCCGGTCGCCGTAGTAGGCGAGTCCCTGCGCGCCGTGCCCGGCCAGCTCCGGTGCGGACAGCACCCGCTGGAAGGCGACCGAGCCGAGCAGGAACAGCCCGAGCGTCGTCACCAGCGTGATCAGCCCGGCCCGCGAGGCGTCCCGCGGATCGCGCACCTCCTCGGTGACGGTGAACGCGGCCTCGAAACCCCAGTAGCAGAACACGGACAGCAGCAGGCCCTGTGCCAGCGCGGTGGCCGACGGGATGGCGAACGGGTCGAACCAGGACAGGCTGAAGGCGTGGGAACCGGTGACGATGCCGTAGCCGCAGAAGCCGAGCAGGACGACGTACTCGAAGACCAGCAGCCAGGCCTGGAACCGGGCCGCGGTACGCACCCCGGTCACGGCGGTCACGGTCACCGCGGCCAGCACCACGACGCCCAGCGCCGTCGTCTGCGCGGTCGAGTCCGGGTCGAGGCCGAGCGAGCCGATCCGGTGCAGACCGGCCCGCCCCGCCAGTTGCAGCAGGGTCGAACCGGTGACCGCCGTGGTGTAGGCGAGGAACGCCACGCTCGCCACGATGTTCACCCAGCCGACCGTGAAACCCAGCCAGGGGCTGAGCGAGCGGCCCACCCACACGTAGCCGTTGCCCGCGTTCGGCTCCACCCGGTTGAGCCGGCAGTAGGCCCCGGCTATGCCCAGCACCGGCAGGAACGCCAGCAGCATGATCGCGGGCAGATGCGGGCCGACCACCCCCGCGGTGACGCCGAGCCCGATGCCGATGCTGGTGGTCGCCGCCGTGCTGGAGGCGGCGACGGCGACGCCGTCCAGCACGCCCAGGGATCTGCGCAGTCCGGGACGCGCGGGGTCGTCCCCTCCGATGGTTCCGTCGTTCATGGCCGACTCTCCGCTCGCACCGCGGGGGCCTCGGTCGGCCCCGGTGAGCGGACATGAAACTGCCGGGGCACTTAACAGGTCAACGGTGTTGTCATAAGGTGCCGGGGCACGTCCCAGGG
The DNA here is from genome assembly GCF_016741855.1 of Streptomyces musisoli. Taxonomy (GTDB): domain Bacteria; phylum Actinomycetota; class Actinomycetes; order Streptomycetales; family Streptomycetaceae; genus Streptomyces; species Streptomyces musisoli. Next base: position 277,463 of record NZ_JAERRH010000002.1, read on the forward strand.
AGGCCTCCATGAGCGACCGCGTCGTCCCGCCCGCCGCCCGGCAGCGCAGACGCCCCACCAGACAGGGCGTCGTCCTGTCCGCCGAGCTGATCGTCGACACCGCGCTGCGGCTGATCGAGGAGCACGGCGCCGACGCCCTCTCCGTGCGCCGGCTCGGCCGGGCCCTGGGCGCCGACCCCAGCTCGCTGTACCGGTACTTCCGGCACACCGACGACCTGATGCTCGCCATCGCCGACGAGCTGATCGGCCGTACCCTGCGGTCCTGGCGGCCCACCGGCGACTGGATCGCCGACCTGCGCGATCTCGGGCTGCGCATGCACGCCGGTGCCCTCGCGCACCCCCGGGCCGCGGTGCTGAGCGCCCACCGCGTCACCGGCCGCGCGCACGAGATCCAGGCCGTGGAGAGCATCCTCGGCGTGCTGCGCCGGGCCGGGTTCCCGGGACAGGAGGCGGTGCGGATCTACCACGCGTTCGTCGACCAGGCCCTCGCCTTCGGCGCCCTGGACTCCGCGGGCACCGCCCTGCCGCGGGCCGCCCGAGAGGCCGAGGCGGAGGTGTGGCGGACCACGTACGGCCGGCTGGCCGCCGACAGCCACCCGCACATCGCGGCCACCGCCCGGCACCTGGTCACCACCATGCGCACCAGCTCCTACCCGGCCGCCCTGGATCTGTTCCTCACCGCCGCGCGGACACGCCTGGCGGAACTCCGTGCGGGAACCGGCCATCCCCGGCCACACTGATCGGAAACGATCAGACACAGGAGGCCGTACGCCATGACCCCGCCCCCCGCCCGCTCCGCCGAGCAGCGCAAGAAGGACACCCTCCACCGACTGGAGAACGACGTCGACGCGTGGGTCGCCACCGCCGGCCCCGACGGCGCGGCCCCGTACCTCGTGCCGCTGTCGTTCGTGTGGGACGGCACCGCGCTGCTGTTCGCCACTCCGGCGCAGAGCCCCACCGGCCGCAACCTCGTGGCCACCGGCAGGGCCCGGCTGGGCATCGGCCCCACGCGGGACGTCGTCCTGGTCGACGGCGTCGTCCGGGCGGTGACCCCCGAGGACCTGCCCGAGGAGGACGCCGAGGTCTTCGCGGGCAAGACCGGCTTCGACCCGCGCCGACTGGCCACCCCGTACCTGTACTTCACGGTCGTCCCGCAGCGGATCCAGGCCTGGCGCGAGGAGAACGAGCTGCGCGGGCGGGATCTGATGCGCGAGGGGGAGTGGCTGGTCGCCGACTGATTCCGGCGGCCCGGGATATCCGCTGGGGAGAGGACACATCCCGGGGAGGATCCATGGCACTGGTGAAAGCGGGCGTGGTCGTGCTGGATTGCGCCGAGCCCGAGAAACTCGCCGAGTTCTATCGGGAGTTGCTGGAGGGCGAGCGGACCGCCGCGTCCGCCAATCTGGTGGAGGTCCGGGGTGCCGACGGCGTCCGGCTGGCCTTCCGCCGTGACGTCAACGCGACCCCGCCCAGCTGGCCACGCCCGGAGAACTCCCTCCAGGTTCACCTCGACTTCCTGGTCGAGGACCTGGACGAGGCCGAGCGGCGGGTGGTGGGGCTCGGAGGCCGGCCGACCGAGACGAGGGACGCGGCGGGCCCGTACGAGGAGCGCGGCTACGCCGACCCCGCCGGACACTCCTTCACCCTGCGACTGCTGCCCCCGACGGCACCGAAACAGGGCTGACGGCCGCCCGGCGGAACAGGGCCGCCGGGGCAACCGCCGGGGGCAAGAGGGCCGCCGCCGGGGCAACAGGGCCGAGCGGCGCCGGGGCGCCAGGCGGCTCGGTGCGGGCTCCGCCGGGCGGCCGCGCAGCGTTCGGGGGTACTCCCGCGGTTCCCCGAGCCGCCACCGGTGCGGAGCGCTCGTCGGTGCCGATGTGCTCCGCCGGAACCAGAGCCCTCCGCGGCGCCCACCCCGGGCCCCGCGCCCGCCGTTCTGCCGACGGGAGAGAACGGCTTGGCAGGGCCCGGTCATCACCTACCGTCCGGTCTCATGAGGACGACGTTCACCACGCGCACGGTCGAATACCCCGCCGACGGCCTGACGATGATCGGGCACCTCGCGCTCCCCGCGGGTGCCGGCCGCCGGCCCGCGGTCCTGATCGGACCCGAGGGGGTGGGCCTGAACGACTTCCAGCGCGGCCGGGCCGACGCACTCGCCGAACTGGGATACGTGGCGCTGGCCTTCGACATCCACGGAGGGCGCTGGTTCACCGACCCGCAGGAGATGCTGGCGCGCACGACTCCGCTGCTCGCCGACCCCGACCGGATGCGGGGTATCGGCCATGCGGCACTCGATGTGCTGCGTGCGCAACCGCGGACCGACCCGGAGCGGATCGCCGCCGTCGGCTACGGCACCGGGGGTGCGATCGTGCTGGAACTCGGGCGCGACGGCGTCGACCTGCGGGCGATCGCAACGGTCAACGCGACCACCACGGGCCGACCGGGCGAGGCGGCGCGCATTCGCTGCCCGGTGTGGGCCGGGGTCGGGTCGGAGGACCCGATCATGCCGCCCGCGCAACGGGACGCGTTCACCGCCGAGATGCAGGCCGCGGGCGTCGACTGGCGCCTGGTGGTCTACGGCGGAGCCCGGCACGCCTTCCACCACCCGCCCGTCGACCAGGACGTGGTCCCCGGCGTCGGCTACCACCCGCGGCACGCTCAGCGGGCCTGGCACGACATCGTCGCCCTGCTCGCCGAGTGCCTGCCCGTGCCGGCGTGAGCCGGAGAGCCGGTGGAGAACCGCCGTCCCCACCGGGGCGCGAGCGGCCGCCGGCTGCCCGTAGGCACCGGACGTCCACCACGCCATGCCGCCTGGTCCGGTAGGGGTGCACACGCACTGTGACGATCCGCCGTGGCATCGCCTCCCGCCTTCCCGGCCGGCGTGGGCGGCGGACCGGCCTGCTGCCCGGCCCGCCGAGGACCGGTTCTCAGTCCCGGCCGCCCTTGTCGGTCGCCGGCCACACGCCCGTCGACCGGGCGATGGCCTTCGCGCCGGTGCGGTCCACGGCACTGCGCACCACCGCGAAGATCGCACCCTGGACCGCCGCGGCCAGCAGGATCTCGCCCCACCCGCGGTCCGGGTCCAGGGCGTCGGGCGCGTCGTCCTCGTGCCGGATCGCCTTCCACGCCTGCCGGAAGGCCATCCCGGCCAGCGCGCCGCCTGCCCAGCTGAGTGCGAATCCGACCGGCTTGTAGGCGAGAGGGAGCTTCTTCTTCTTGTTCTTGGCCATGTGTGACTACTTCCTCGTCAGGCGACCCTCATGCGGGCCTTCCCTGTGGGGCCACTCGTTCGCCCGGCGGCACCGGTCCCGGCGGTGTGCCCTCACCGAACGGCCGGCCGCCCAGCTCCTCCCGGTGGTGCGGGCCCAGCCAGCCGGCGAGATCCGGGCCGAGCGGCACGATGCCGGTGGGATTGATGCCGCTGTGCACCTGGTAGTAGTGCCGCTTGATGTGGTCGAAGTCGACCGTGTCGCCGAAGCCCGGCGTCTGGAACAGGTCCCGGGCGTACGCCTGGAGCACCGGGTGCTCCGCCAGCTTCCAGCGGTTGCACTTGAAGTGCCCGTGGTAGACGGCGTCGAACCGGACCAGGGTCGTGAACAGCCGGATGTCCGCTTCCGTGAGGGTGTCGCCGACCAGATACCGCTGCCCGGACAGCCGCTCACCGAGCAGTTCCAGCCGCCGGAACACCCCGGCGCACGCCTCCTCGTACTCCTTCTGGTGGGTGGCGAACCCGGCCCGGTACACGCCGTTGTTCACGTCCTCGTACACCTCGGCCATCACCTGGTCGATCTCGTCGCGCCGGCCGGCCGGGTACAGGTCCGGCGCACCCTCCCGGTGCAGGGCCGTCCACTCGGTGGCCAGGTCCAGAGTGATGCGCTGGTAGTCGTTGGTGACCAGCCGTCCGCTGGGGACGTCCACCACCGCGGGCACGCTCACCCCGCCCGGGTAGCCGGTCTCCCGCTTGTCGTAAGCCTCGCTCAGGAACCGGATGCCGAGCACCGGGTCCCGGCCGTCCGGGTCCAGGGTGAACCGCCAGCTGCGGTCGTCCTGGACCGGATCGGCGACCGCCAGCGACAGCGCGTCCTCCAGCCCCAGCAGCCGGCGCGAGACCGCCGCCCGGCTCGCCCACGGACAGGCACGGGAGATCACCAGCCGGTAGCGGCCCGCTTCCACCGGCCAGCCGTCCCGCCCGTCGGCGGTGATCCGGTCGCCGAAGTGGCTCCTGGACCTGCTGAACGTCCGGTGTCCGTACGCACTGTTGCCGTCCTCACCCATGTCTCCTCCTCGCCGCCCGGTCCTCCTGGCCAACGCGTTCCCCGTTTCACGCGGCCCGCACGGTGTGAGCCGACCGGTCGGGGGCAGTCGGCGAAAGGTGAGCGGGACATCCTCGGAACGGGAGACGGCCGCACGCACGGCCGAGAACAGTGTGAAGCGACCGGAACACACGCCGGGGCGGGAAGGGCCACCGGCACCCGCCAGGGGCGACGGAGAGCCACCGGCACGCCCCGACGGCAGCGACCGCCGGGCCGGCTCCAAGACCGACCGGCACACCAAGGTGACCGTCCTGGTCGCGCTCGTCGCCAATCTGGTGATCGCCGTGGCCAAGGCGGCCGGTGGCGTCCTCGCCGGCTCGCCGGCGCTGCTGTCCGAGGCCGCGCACTCGGTCGCCGACAGCCTCAACGAGGTCTTCCTGCTGGCCGCCCTGCGCCGCAGCCGCCGCCCGGCCGACACCCGGCACCCGTTCGGCTACGGCAAGGAGCGCTTCTTCTGGTCCCTGCTCGCCGCCGTGGGCATCTTCGTCATGGGCGGCTGCTTCTCCTTCTTCCAGGGCTTCGAGGCCCTGCGCGGCGGCGCCGAGGAGAAGTTCAGCGGCTACGTGGCGGGCCTGATCGTGCTGGGCGTGGCCCTGCTGGCCGAGGGCGCCTCGCTGCTGCGTGCGCTGCACCAGGTGCGCCGGCAGGGCGGCGGCCTGGGCGCGCTGCGCGATCCGGCCCTGCGCACCGTGGTCGCCGAGGACGCCACCGCGGTGCTCGGCGTGACCCTCGCCCTGGTCGGCATGGCCCTGCACATGGTGACCGGACAGGTCGCGTGGGAGGCGTCCGCCTCGCTGGCGATCGGCGTGCTCCTGGTCTACGTCGCCTACCGGCTCGGCCGCGACGCCCGGGACCAGCTGATCGGCGAGGCCGCCGACCCGGAGCAGAGCGGCAGGATCCGCGCGCTGCTGCGGGCGCAGCCGGAGATCGACAGCGTCGAGGCGCTGTTCACCATGAAGATGGGCCTCGAATCCACCCTGGTCGCCGCGCGCATCGACCTGGCGCCGGGCCTGGACAGCGAACAGGTCGAGGAAATCTCCGTACGCATCAAGCGGTCCATGGCCCGGATGTTCCCCGACACCGACCAGATCTTCCTCGACGTCACCGACCGGCCCGCGGGCGAGGCGCAAGAAAGCCCCGCCGCGACGGGGGAGCGCGGCGGGGCCTGACGCACGAGTGCCCGCCCGGGAACCGGTTCACACGTCCCCGAAACAGATTTTTCTGAAACGGACCGCTCTCCGGCCGGAATCGGCTCCGCCGGACAGGCACTCGTCGGACCGGCTCCCGCCCCACCCGATCGCCTCGGACCGGCTCTCGCCGACGCGGTTCCCGCCCCGCCCGATCAGCTCTCGGTGGCCCGGCTCCGGCGGATCAGTCGACGCGGTGACCGGCTCCGGCGGATCAGCCGGCGCCGAACGGGCTCCGGCGGATCAGCTGCCGCTGACGGGCTCCAGCACGAAGACCGGGATCTGCCGGGACGTCTTCTCCTGATACTCGGCGTACGGCGGATACGCGGCCACCGCCCGCTCCCACCACTCGGCCTTCTCCGCCCCGGTCACCTCACGGGCCCGCATGTCCCGCTTCTCGGGGCCGTCCTGGAGTTCGACGTGCGGATGGGACTTGACGTTGAAGTACCAGACCGGATGCCTGGGCGCACCGCCGACGGAGGCCACCGCCGCGTACCGGCCGTCGTGCTCCACCCGCATCAACGGCGTCTTGCGGATCTTTCCGCTCTTCACGCCCAGGGTCGTCAGCACGATCACCGGCAGCCCGGTGTCGAGCAGCGTCGTCCCCTTCGTCCCGCCGGAGCTCTCGTACAGCTCGACCTGGTCGCGCACCCACTGCGTCGGGCTGGGCTCGTACTCGCCTTCAAGAGGCATCGTCTGCCGTCCCTTCGTCGGTCCAACGTATGTCCGCCACCGTCGATACCGGTGATCGCTCGATGCATCCCTACCTCGTGCCGCGCCCGCCGACGCACCCGACGACCCCGGAGGCCGCCGGGAAGAGCGGGACGGCGGCCGGTTCCCGCCCCTCGGACCCGTGGTGCTTCGGTCAGATCACGAGGGTCACCGAAGTGGCCGAACTTGAGGTCGACCCATAGATGCCTGGGGCATCTAATGAAGATCGGTACGACGCAATTCCTTCGTCTGCGAGGTCTTCCCATGACGGAACTGACGGACATCACCGGCCCGGCTGCCCTTCCCGAACCCGTCGCCTTCCCCCAGGACCGCACCTGCCCGTACCACCCGCCCACCGGCTACGCGCCGCTGCGCGACGGACGACCCCTGTCCCGCGTCACCCTCTACGACGGCCGCGAGGTCTGGCTCGTCACCGCGCAGGCCACCGCCCGCGCCCTGCTCACCGACCCCCGTCTGTCCACCGACCGCCGCCGCCCCGGCTTCCCCGTGCCCACCCCCCGCTTCGAGGCCGGCCGCGACCGCAGGATCGCCCTGCTGGGGATGGACGACCCCGAACACCACCGGCAGCGGCGCATGCTGATCCCGTCGTTCACCGTGAAACGCGCGGCCGCGCTGCGCCCCTGGATCCAGCGGATCGTGGACGGACTGCTGGACGCGATGACCGAGCAGGGGCCGCCCGTCGACCTGGTCTCCGCCTTCGCGCTGCCCGTACCGTCGATGGTGATCTGCGGCCTGCTCGGTGTGCCCTACGCCGACCACGAGTTCTTCGAGGAACACTCCCGCCGGCTGCTGCGCGGACCGACCGCCGACGACACCCGCGAGGCCCGCGACCGGCTGGAGGAGTACCTCGACGGGCTGATCGAGGCCAAGTCCAAGGAGGCCGGCCCCGGCGACGGCATCCTCGACGACCTCGTCCACCACCGGCTCCGCGACGGCGACCTGGAGCGGGCCGACCTGGTGTCGCTCGCCCTCATCCTGCTGGTCGCCGGGCACGAGACCACCGCCAACATGATCTCCCTGGGCGCCTACACCCTCTTCCAGCACCCCGACCGGCTCGCCGAGCTGCGCGCCGACCCCGCGGTGCTGCCCGCCGTCGTCGAGGAACTGCTGCGGATGCTGTCCATCGCCGAGGGACTTCAGCGGGTGGCGCTGGCGGACATCGAGATCGCCGGCAGCACGATCCGGGCCGGCGACGGCGTCCTCTTCGCGACGTCGGTGATCAACCGGGACACCTCCGTGTACGACGACCCCGACGGCATCGACTTCCACCGCCCAGACCGCCACCACGTGGCGTTCGGCTTCGGCATCCATCAGTGCCTGGGCCAGAACCTGGCCCGCGCGGAACTGGAGATCGCCCTCGGCACGCTCTTCACACGGCTGCCCGGGCTACGGCCGGCCGTCCCACCGGAGGACATTCCCGGCAAACCCGGCGACACGATCCAGGGGATGCTGGAACTCCCCGTGACCTGGTAAGAGGCTCTGCCCATGCACATCGACATCGACAAGGACGTCTGCATCGGCGCCGGACAGTGCGCGCTGGCCGCGCCGAACGTCTTCACCCAGGACGACGACGGGTACAGCGAGCTGCTTCCCGGCAGCGGCGACGGCGCGGAGGACCCGATGGTCCGGCAGGCGGCCCGCTCCTGCCCGGTGAGCGCGATCACCGTGCGGGACAGCGCCGGCTGACGGCCCGGCGGTACGGCGGCGACCACCGTCGTACCGCCGTCTCGCCGTACGGTCAGCCGGCGGCGGCATCGGTCTGACGCACCTCGCGGATGTACGCCGTCTATCGCACCTTGCGGACGTACGCCGCGCTGCCCGGCCTGGACACGTCGCGGTCCCGGCGGACGATGCTCAGCCGGTCGCCCCAGCGGGCGCGGGCCGCGTGCGGGCCGTGGTCGGTGTACTCGATGTCCACCACCCGGTCGTCGAACGCCTTCGCGTACACCTCGCACTCGTCGTACTGCCCGCACTCCTCCGCCACGGCGAAGTCCAGCCCGGCCCGCTCGCGCCACCGGGCCAGTTCCGCGGTGTTCTTCTGCCCGACGGCCAGGTGCCGGGCGTGTGCGTGCCGGGAGAGCAGCGTCATGAACGCGGTCGCGTCGGCCGCGCCGAGCAGCCGGTGGGAGCGGGTGTAGCTGTCGTAGTTGTCGGGCTCTACGGCGTCGAAGCCCTTGTCCGCGCAGTCGTCGATCCACCCGTTCACCCGCCGTGCCACCCGTTCCCGCTTGGCGGGGGTGCGGAGGTCCAGCAGCGGCTCATTCCAGTCCTCGTCGATGACGACCCTGCCGCGCCCGTCGCGCAGCAGCAGGCCGGCCGGCCAGGAGGAGCGCTCGGCGGGCTGAGCCTGGAACGCGTTGACGTAACAGATGTTGTACAGACCGGGCGCGGGGGAGTCGGACCGGTCGCGGCTGACGATCCGCACGCCCGCGGGCGGGGGATAGGCGCCGCCGATCTGGTAGTCGAAGCCGGCACCCCGAGGGGGCAGCCGGACGGCGGCGGGCTTCGGGGAAGCGCCCTTGTCGCCGTGGCCGTTGCCGTCGCGGTCGCCGGAGGCGCAGCCGGCCAGCGCCGTCACCGCGACGACCAGGGCCGCCGACCAGGCGCCCAGGGCCGTGCGCGACCCCGAGGCGCGAAGAACACCCGTGGGGGGCAAGTCCGCTCCATCCTGCCCACGCCGGGCGGCGAGGCACGAGTCGGGATCAAATCGCCCGGACGTTCCCGTCGTCAAGTCGGCTCCCCCGGGGCCGCGTCATAGGCTCGGTCACGACCATCGTCCTGAAGGCAGGAGCAGCAACGATGCAGTACGTGAAGCTCGGTTCGACGGGCCTGGACGTCTCGCGGATCTGTCTGGGCTGCATGACCTACGGACTGCCGGATCGCGGCACGCACGAATGGACCCTGGACGAGGAGGCGTCCCGCCCGCTGATCCGGCAGGCGCTGGAGGCGGGCATCAACTTCTTCGACACCGCGAACGTCTACTCCGACGGCACCAGCGAGGAGATCGTCGGAAAGGCCCTGCGCGACTTCGCGACGCGCGACGAGATCGTGCTCGCCACCAAGGTGAACGAACGGATGCGGCCGGGCCCCAACGGTGCCGGTCTGTCCCGTAAGGCGATCATGACCGAGATCGACCACAGCCTGCGCCGCCTCGGCACCGACTACGTGGACCTCTACCAGATCCACCGCTACGACCACGCCACGCCCGTCGAGGAGACGATGGAGGCGCTGCACGACCTGGTCAAGGCGGGCAAGGTCCGTTATATCGGGGCGAGTTCGATGTACGCCTGGGAGTTCTCCAAGGCCCAGTACACCGCCGAGCGGCACGGCTGGACGAAGTTCGTCTCCATGCAGAACCACTACAACCTGCTCTACCGCGAGGAGGAGCGCGAGATGCTGCCCCTGTGCGCGGACCAGGGCGTCGGCGTGCTGCCGTGGAGCCCGCTCGCCCGCGGCCGGCTCACCCGCGACTGGGGCACGGTCACCGGGCGCAGCGAGAGCGACGACTTCGGCAGCCGGCTGTATCTGGAGAGCGACCGCGAGATCGTCGAGGCCGTCACCCGCATCGCCGCCGAACGGGGTGTGCCGCGCGCCCAGGTGGCCCTCGCCTGGCTGCTGCACCAGGACACGGTGGCCGCGCCCATCGTCGGCGCCGCCAAGCCGCGCCACATCGAGGACGCGGTGGCCGCCGTCGAACTGGAGCTGAGCGACAAGGAGATCGAGGAACTCCGGCAGCCCTACACCCCGCGCGCCGTCAGCGGCCACTGACCGCTCGGCGGGGACCGTGCGGCGCGAACCGCGCGCCTCACGGCCGCGCGATGCCGTTCCGCCCGAACAGGCCGGGGACGGCGACGAGTCCGCCCTCCTCGCCGCCGGGGCCCGTGCTCCGGCGGCCTCCGGCTTCTCCAGGCCTCCCCCTCAGCTTCAGCCGCGTCCTCCGGCGCGGTACGGGGTCCGCCCGGTGCCTGCCGGGCGGGCGGAGGGCGGTAAAGGAAGAATTGGTTGCCTTGACCAATCGTCAATAAGGGCATTGACGAAACGTCAATAGTTCGCCCTTGACGAAACGTCAATAGAGAAACCGCTGCGAGAATTAGTGAGAACCGCACGATCTCTTGTTCGGACGTGTTCGGCTGTGCGAAAGTGTGCGCTGTCGGCGCGCAGGCACGTACATTCCCGCTGTAAGTGCCGGGCCGCTCCCGTACACCCCCCACGCTTCAAAAGAGCCTTCTCAGGTGCACGTCCGAGCTGCCTCACGACTTCCCATACCGGCTGGTATGGACTAATTCCGTAAGTGCGTCTGGAGGAATACGGCCGTGACCGAGGAAGGTCCGTCGGACGAACAGCTGAGTGCTGAACTGAAGAAGTGGACGGGCGCGTCACCCGCTCTGCATCCGGTCGGTGAACTCCTCGACCGGCACTGGGCGGCGGCCTTGGCGTACGCCCGTCTGTGCACCGACGGACCGCGTGCCGCCGGCATGCTCACCACCGCCGCCTTCACCCGGCTCTTCGGCGCGTCCCTCCGGCAGAACGGCCCGAGCGCCGCCTGGCGGCCCCAACTGCTGGTCGCCGTCCGGCAGATCGCCGCCGAGTGGGACGGGGACGGCCGACGAGAGCACCTGCACCCCGCCCTGCGCACCGGCACCGGCGCCGGTGAGCGCGCCGCGGCCCGGTTGCTGCCCCCGCCCGGCCGGCGGCTGTTGTCCCGTGCCTTCCAGCGGGTGCCCGAGATGTCCCGCGCCGTGCTGTGGCACGCCGAGGTCGAGGCCGAGCCCCTGGCCGTGCCCGCCGCGCTGCTCGGCCTGGACGAGGAGGACGCCCGCGTCGAGCTTCGCCGGGCCCGTGAACGGCTGCGCGAGGAATGCCTCCAGGCCCATCGCGAGTTCGCCCCCGAGAACGAGTGCCGGCGCTATCTGCGCATGCTCGACGTGACCTTCCGGCGCGGCGGCACCGAGATCGACCCGGATCTGCGCGAGCACCTGGCCGGCTGCTCCCACTGCGGCCGGACCGCCGAGCAACTCGCCCGTTTCAACGACGGCCTGGGGCTCGCGCTCGCCGAGGCGGTCCTCGGCTGGGGCGCCCTCGGCTATCTGGAGTCCCGGGCGGACCGCGCCGAGGAGTCCGCCGCACCCGCCCCGGCCGGCCCCGGCGCGCCCGCCGACCGGAACGCCGCCGCGCCCCGGGGCGGGGATGCCGGTGCGCCTCCGGCCGGGGAGGCCTTCGCGCCCGTCGCATCCGCCGCGCCGCACGGCGGGGCCGCCCCCCGGCCGGCCGGCGGCGGGGGGCCCGGCCGCCGCCGGGCGGGCGCGTCCTCGGATGCCGCCGAGGGCATCGAACCCGCCCCCGCCTCCCGCCGTTCGCTTCAGCGCGCCGAGTCCGCCTCCTGCCGATCGGCCCAGCGTGCCGAGTCCGCCTCCCGCCGTTCCCCCCAGCGCGCCGAGTCCGCCTCCCGCCACCCCGAGCAACGCGCGGAACCCGCCACCCGCCGTTCCGCCCAGCGCGCCGCCCGTCGGGCCCGGCGTCGCAACCTCGCCCTGGCCATCGGCACCGTCGGCGGTCTGGTCGTGCTGCCCCTGGTGCTGTGGTCGGTGCTCGGCTCCGACGGAACCCCCGCTTCCGGCGCCGCCGGCCGGCCCTCCCGGACGCCGGGCAAGGACGCGGCCTCACCGGGCGGTTCCTGGGCCGGCGCGCCCACCGAGACGCAGGGCGCCCTGCGCGGCCGGCTGAACAACACCGCCTCCGGCCTGTGCGTCGACGTCGTCGGCGAGAAGGCCGTCCAGGGCGCCGAGACGGAACTCACCGCCTGCTCCGCCGACGCGACCCAGCAGTGGACGTACGAGACCGACGGACTGCTGCGCAGCGCCGCCGCACCCGACCTGTGCCTGGACTCCCACCTCGGCTACTCGGTCCGGCTCGCCCCCTGCGCGGCCACCGGCAGGGCCGCCCGCGACATCCACTACGACTTCACGCTCCAGGGCGCCCTGGTGCCCCGCTGGAATCAGGAGCTGGCCCTCACCCCGGCCGCCACCGACGGCTCCGGCGCCCTCGTGCTCAAGACCCGCGCCGCGGGCACCGCCCAGCGCTGGTCCGTCGACGCCGCACACGCGGACCTGCGCATGGAGAACGTCAACTGGGACAGCGACAGCACCCCGGTGCCGGCCGGCGGCGCACCCGGTGGCACCGCCTCCGAGCCGACCGCCCCCGCACCGTCCGCGCCGCCGAAGGCCAGTGCGGCGCCTACGCCGACCGCCCCCGCACCCTCGCCGACCGTCACCGCCGACCCGTGCACGGAGCACCCGGAGTACTGCGGCTGGGGCGGCGGCCGACACCGCCACCGCCACTGAAGCGGCACCACCACTGCCGCTGAACCGGCAGCTGGCGGCGGAGGAAGGGGCGTCGTCCTCGAGTCGGGGTGCGGTGGCAGGCGTCGTCGCCGGCCCAGTGGGGTGGCGAGGGCGGGCGTCGGTGTCCCCGGGCCGGGGATGTGACGGTCGCGGCGTCGTCATGTCCAGGGCCGGGGCGGTGCGGCGGCGGGTGTCGCCAACCGCGGATCAGGGGCGGTGCGGTGGTGGGGGCGGCATCGTCGTCAGGTCCGGGGCCGGTTCCGGCCACACCAGCAGCACCGGGCAGGGCGCGTGGTCGACGGCGAACCGTACGGCCGGTCCGAGGCTCTTCGGCCCCAGCCGGGACCGGTCCCCGTCCCGGGCCAGCACCAGCAGCCCCGCCCCCTCGGCGGCGGCCACCACCTCCCGTTCGACCCGCCCCGACCGCTCCTCGCGCGCGCACGGCCGGCCCAGCCGCTCGGCCGCCGCGTCGAGCAGAGCCGCCGCCGACGTGCCGCCGAGCGCTTCCAGCCGGTCACCGGGATCCCTGCCCCAGCCCTCGGCCGGGCGGTGCCCCCTCGGGTGATCGCGCCCGAGCAGTCCGGCGAAGGCCCCGTGCGCCACCGCGGGCACATCGGGTCCGCTCACGTGGAGCAGCACCACCTCGGCGTCGTCCGGCGCATGGGCGCGCACGGCGTCCACGCAGGCCGGCCAGGTGCCCTCCACCAGCCAGGCGATCACCCGCATCCTCGGCCTCCCTCCGCTCCCGCGCACTCCTAGAGAATCCGCAGCGAACCCCACAGTGCCACCACGGCGACGGCGAGGGAGGAGGGCACGGCGAGCAGACCGAGCCGGGTGAACTCCCCGAGGTCCACGTCGTGCTCGTGCTGGTGCACGATCCGCCGCCACAGCAGGGTGGCCAGCGACCCGGCGTAGGTGAGGTTCGGGCCGATGTTCACGCCGAGCAGCACCGCGAGCACCGCCCCCGGCCCGGTGGGCGCCACCAGCGGCAGCAGGACCAGCACCGCGGGCAGATTGTTGATCAGATTGGCCAGCAGTGCGGCCAGCGCGGCGATCCCGAGCAGCGCGGGCAGCCCGGTGCCGGCCGGCACCACATGCCCGAGGACGTCGGAGAGCCCGTTGTCGACCACCGCGCGCACCACGACGCCCAGCGCCAGGACGAACGCCAGGAAGGCGGGGGCCGCCGCCCGTACGACCGTCAGCGGGCTCGCCTTCCGCCGCACCACCGCCCGCCCGGCCAGCGCCAGCGCACCCGCCGCCGCCACCCAGGCCGGTTCGACGCCGAACGCCGACGCCACCACGAACCCCGCCAGCGTGCAGCCCACGGTCGCCACCGCGAACAGCGGCAGCCGCGGTGCCTCGCCGGTGCCCCGGTCCGCGGGGGCCGCCGCCGCGAGGTCCCGGGCGAAGAACCACCGGAACACCAGGTACTCGGCGCCGATCGCGGCCAGCCACGGCAGCGCCATCAGCGCCGCGAACCGGGTGAAGCTCAGCCCGCTCGCCGAGAACGCCAGCAGGTTCGTCAGGTTGGACACCGGCAGCAGCAGCGACGCCGTGTTCGACAGATGAGTGCAGGCGTAGACATGCGGCTTGGGCCGTACGCCGGTGCGTGCGGCCGTGGCGAAGACCACCGGCGTGAGCAGCACGATCGTCGCGTCCAGGCTGAGCACGGCGGTGATGGCCGACGCCAGCGCGAACACCGCCGTCAGCAGCGGCACGGGACGGCCCGCCGCCCACCGGGCCGTCCACGCCCCGCAGGCCTGGAACAGCCCCTCCACGTCGCAGAAGTGGGCGAGCACCAGCACCGCCGCCAGGAACCCGACCACCGGCCCGAGCCGTTCCGCCTCGGCCCGGGCGTGGTCGAGCGAGATCGCCCCGGTGGCGACCGCGATTCCGGCGGCGGGTACGGCCATGGCCGCCTCCGGCCATCCGAAGGGCCGTACGACGGCCCAGGCCAGCACGGCGGCCAGCAGGACGGCGGACAGGGCCTCGGCGAGCGGGGTGTTCAGGGTGGGTCCTTCCGGAAGTGATCACACAGGGCCCGCTCATGAAAACAGACGACCGGGAACGGACTACGACGACCTGCTGCCCGCCGCGCCCAGGAACTCCGCCCAGCCGCCCGCCGGCGACTGCCCGGGCGACAGGGTGCGCAAGGTGCGCAGCACCGCCGGGTCCTGCGCCTCCAGCCAGGCCACGAGCTGCTTGAAGGACACGAAGCGCACGTCGTCGTACGCGGCCATCTTCTCGATGGCCTCCTCGACGGCGTCCATGTAGATGCCGCCGTTCCAGCGTTCGAAGTGGTTGCCGACGAAGAAGGGGGCGCGGTTGCTCTCGTAGGCCCGCCGGAAACCGGCCAGGTAGGTGTCGCGGGCCTGGGTGCGCCAGACGTCGTACCGCGTGCGGTCGCCGAGCGGGCTGCCGCCCGACTGGTTGTACATCAGGTTGTAGTCCATCGAGAGCACTTGGAAGGAGTGCCCGGCGAACGGTATGGACTGGAGCGGGAAGTCCCAGATCCGGCCGCCCTGCACCTTGCCCGGCCAGATCTGGAGACCCCCGGGGGAGCTGGCGTCGTACTTCCAGCCGAGCGCGGCGGCGGTGGGCAGCAGGGCCGCCTGGCCCTCCAGGCACGGGGTACGGCCGCCGGTCAGCTCCTTGCGGTAGTCGAAGGGGAGCGGTTCCAGGTCGGTGAAGCCGGTGTTGGTCTTCCAGCGCGTGACGAAGCCCACCGCCTGCTCTATCTCGCTGCGCCACTCCGCCGGGGACCAGTTGCGCACTCCGGTCGCGCCGCAGAAGTGCCCGTTGAAGTGGGTGCCGATCTCGTGGCCCTCCAGCCAGGCCGCGCGCACCTGCTGGAGGGTGGCGTGGATGTGCCGGTCGGCGAGGTAGCCGATGTCGGAGGCGCCGACGGGGTGCTGCGGGGGCCGGTAGAGGTGCTTCTTGGACTCGGGCAGGGTGTAGATGCCGCTCAGGAAGAACGTCATCTTCGCGCCGTGGTCGGCCGCCACCCGGCGGAACCGGGAGAACAGCCTGTTGCTCAGCTCGCCCGCGCCGTCCCAGGAGAACACCACGAACTGCGGTGGCTGCTGCCCCGCCTTCAGCCGGTCCGCCTTCGGCTGGTGCGGCTGGGCGCCGGTGTCGGCGGTGGAGCCGTCGCCGATCGGCTTCACGGGCCGGGCCTGCGTGGTGCCCTTCCCGTCCGCCGGGTCCGCCGCGCCGGTCCGCAGACCGGTGCCGGAGGAGCAGGCGGCCAGTGTCCCGAGGGCGCCCGCCGCCGCCCCCGCCGTCAGCACCCGCCTGCGTGAGATCCCGCTCATCTTCTCCCCGATTCCCTCGTCGTAGCCCCTTGCGGGACACGTTCGCCGTACGGTCGACCGGGTTCGATGACCGAAGGCCGGGGAAAGATCGCGGCCGGCGGCGCCTGTTGCCGTGCTGTGACAGTTGTGGCGCCGTCATGACGAACCCCGCCGCCTCGGGGGTGAGGGCGGCGGGGTTCGCGCGGAGGGGAGCGCCGGCTCAGGGGCCGGTGCCGGGGCCGAGCACCGTCAGCCGCACGGACGAGGCGTTCCCGGAGACCGGTACCGGGCCGCCCGCCCAGGTCACCCTCAGCGGGTCCCGCTCGTCGGGCGGGGTGACCAGCAGTGCGGCCGGCGTGGCCTGCTTCGCCCCGCTGACCCCCGGGTTGGAGAAGGTCAGCCCGGACCAGGCGCTCTGCCCGGGCCCGAGCGTCACGCTCACCGGGGAGCCCGGCTCCCGCCGGGGGTCGGCGCCGAGCTGGCCGCCGGAGCCGTTCACGAAGGCCGCGCCCGGATAGCCGCGCAGGGTGCAGGTGCGGCCGGACTTGTTGGTGAGCACCACGGGGAAGTTCTCCTGGCCGGCGCCCGGGTCGTTGCGGCCCACGGAGGCGCCCAGCTCGGAGGTGTGGCAGCGGGTACCGCCCGCCGTGGTCGCCGTGCGCGTCGTGCCCGGGGTCGTACCGGCGCCCGTGGAACCGGTTGTCTTGGGGGCCGAAGCCGAGGCCGACGGGGTGCCGGCCGGCGCGGAGGCCGGGGCGGACACGGAGCCGCTCTTGCCGTCCTGCGCGGGCGCGGCCGTGCCGGACGCCGTGACCGGCGGGTCGCCGACGTCCTTGCCGTTGCCGCAGGCGGTCAGGAGGCCCAGCACGGCGACCGTGCCCACGAGCAGGGTCCCGCGCCGCGCGGACCGGGGGGTGTACACCATGTCGCTCAACACTCCTGGGAAGTCACGGCACACGATCGGGAGGCGTGCCTGCGGCGCCGGGTGCGCCGTCACCACCGTCCGATGCGCGGACCGTCGGAAAAGTTCGGGACTCGTGGGTTCTTTTCCCCGGACCGCCCCTCGGCAGGCCCCTTTCAGGACACCCGAAGCGAACGGAGTACGCCGTCGGTGGCATCGCCGTCACCCCGCTGGCGTATCTGCACGTACACCTGTGGCCGCGCGGCGCCGTCCGCCGGTACCAGCGCGGACTCGGTGACCGAGCCGCCGTCCGGGCAGCCGCTCCAGGATCGGACGAGTCCGTGCCAGTCGGCGTCCGTGAACGTGCGGGCGCCCGTGTAGCGGCAGCCGGCGTGGGCGAGCGCCCTGACCCGGGCCGTGACGTCGCCGGGCGCACCGACCCCGGCGAACACCCCGCTCACCGCCGCATCGAGGTCGGACCAGCGGGACAGGTCGTCGGCCACCACGAGTGCCGGCTCGTGTCCCGCGGCCAGCCCGAGCACGTGCGGATCCCAGCCGGAGTCGCGCAGTTCGCGGGCCCAGCCCGGCGGCACCTCGAGGCTCACCCGCCCGCTCGCGTCCGCGACCCGCACCCCGCCGTCCGCGGTGCCGCCCCGGTGCAGCACCACGGTCACCGTGACCGCGGCGGCGGTGGCGGCGAGGACCGCGGCGAGGGCGAGGGTCACCGTGCCGAGCCGGCCGCGCACCCCGTCCAGCCGCCGCGCCGGCCGCACCGACGACCCCGCGGCCAGCCGGTCCAGCTCGTGCGCGAACGCCAGGGCGCCGGGCCAGCGCCGCGTCCGGTCCGGTTCCAGCGCGCGCAGCAGCGCCCGCTCCACGTCCTCGCCGAGTTCCGGCCGCAGCCGCCGGGGCGGCTCCACCTTCCCGGGCGGCCCGGGCACGGTCCCGGTGAGCAGCTCGTAGCCGACCGCGCCCAGGCTGTAGACGTCCGCCCGCTCGTCGATGCCCTCGCCGGGCTCGGCCTGCTCCGGGGGCTGGTAGCCCGCCGAACCCGCGGCCAGGGTCAGCACCGAGGCCTGCGCGAGGCTCTTGGCCAGGCCCAGGTCGGCCAGCAGGACCCGCCGGGTGCCGTCCGGGGCGGTGTGCAGCAGCACGTTGGTCGGCTTGATGTCGCGGTGCACGATGCCGGCCTCGTGCAGCGCGGCGGCGCTGCGCGCGGCCTGTGC
The DNA here is from genome assembly GCF_016741855.1 of Streptomyces musisoli. GTDB lineage: Bacteria > Actinomycetota > Actinomycetes > Streptomycetales > Streptomycetaceae > Streptomyces > Streptomyces musisoli. The sequence goes on from NZ_JAERRH010000002.1 coordinate 295,459, forward strand.
CGTCAGCGCGAGCGCGTCCCGCACCGGCAGCGGACCGCCCGCCAGCAGATCGGCGAGGGTGCCGCCGCCCGCGTACTCCATGACGAAGTACGGTCTGCCGTCCGGGAGTTCACCGATGTCGTAGACCTGCACCACGCGGCTGGAGCCGGCCCGGCGCAGCAGCCGCGCCTCGGACAGGAAACGCTCCCTGATGTCGAGCCGGTGCGCCCAGTTCTCGGCGAGGACCTTGACCGCCACCGGCGCCTGGAGCTCGGGGTCGTGGGCGAGCCACACCGTGGCGAAGGCGCCGCTGCCCAGCGGCCGTTCGAGGCGGTGGCGGCCGATCCGCTCCAGGGGGTGCATACGACTATCATGCCTGGCCTGAGATCGACTTGGAGGGGGGCCCTTCCGTGCAGGAGCAGGCGCCGATGGAAGACCTCGCCCGGCGTGCCGCGGCCGGTGACAGCGCGGCTCTGGACCGGCTGCTGACCGAGATCCGGCCCGAGACGGTGCGCCGCTGCGCGCGCTTCCTGCCCTGCCGGGAGGACGCCGAGGAGGCGGCCCAGGACGTGCTGCTCCAGGTGGCCCGGCACATCTCCGGCTTCGAGGGCCGCAGCCGCTTCGGTACCTGGCTGTACACCGTCGTCGCCAACTGCTGCCGGCAGAAGTACCGCGAGCTGAAGCGGCGGGCCGCCGAGCAGCCCGTCGCCATCGAGCCCGCGCACGCCGTCGACCCGCGCACCACCAGCGTCATCGCCGGCTCCCGGGTGGATCTGCTGGAGGCCCTGGACCGGCTGGAGCGGGAGCATCCGCACCTGGTGGCGCCGCTGGTGTACCGGGACATCTGCCAGCTGGACTACGCCGAGGCCGCCGAGCGCGCCGGCATCCCGCTCGGCACGCTCAAGTCCCGGCTGCACGAGGCCCGCAAACAGGTACGGCCCTGGCTGACGGCTTCCTGAGGCCCGCGGACGGGTGTGGTTCCGGCTGACGGCTTTCGGCGGCTCGCGGACGGGAGTGATTCCGGCTGACGGCTTCCGGAGGCCCGGCCGTCCCGGTTGCGTTCCGCCGTCTCCGTCCGTTCCGCGGGTCCGGTTGCGTTCCGCCGTCTCCGTCCGTTCCGCGGGGCCGGTTGCGTTCCGCGGCCCCGGATCGTTCCGTGGTGCCGTTCCCGGTCTCGTTCCGCGGCCCCGGATCCCTTCCGCCGTGCCGGTTTCCGTTTCCGACCCCGTTCCGCCCGGCCGGTCCTACTCGCCCGGCTCGTCCTCCTCGTACACCGGCAGCTCGGCCCAGATCGTCTTGCCCTCCGGGGTGTGCCGGCTGCCCCAGCGCTGGGTGAGCTGGGCGACCAGCAGCAGGCCCCGGCCGCCCTCGTCGAAGATCTTGGCCCGGCGCAGGTGCGGGGCGGTGTGGCTGGTGTCGGAGACCTCGCAGATCAGCGTGGTCGCGTCATGGATCAGCCGGAGCCGGATCGGATGGGAGCCGTACCGGATGGCGTTGGTGACCAGCTCGCTGACCACCAGCTCCGTCGTGAACGACGCCTCGCTCAGGGACCAGCTGTCCAGCTGCTCCACGACCTGCTTGCGGATCGGCGCGACCAGCGCCGGGTCGGCCGGGATGTCCCAGGTCGCCACCTGGGAGGCGGGCAGCCCCTGGGTGCGGGCGATCAGCAGGGCCACGTCGTCGGCGGCGCCGCCGGAGGGGAGCAGGGCGTGCAGGACACGGTCGCAGGTCGTGTCCAGCGAGTCCGCGTGCGGCGCGTCCGTGTCCTGCCCGAGAGCCCGGTACAGCAGCTCGCGGCTGACGTCCCCGTCCCGCTCCCGGGACAGCACCAGGCCGTCGGTGTACAGGGCGAGGACGGTGCCTTCGGGCAGCTCCACCTCGGCGGACTCGAACGGCAGCCCGCCGAGGCCCAGCGGAGGACCGGCGGGCATGTCGAGCAGGCACGGCCGGTCGCCGGGGCGCATCAGCACGGGCGCCGGATGCCCCGCCCGGGCCATCGTGCAGCGGCGTGACACCGGGTCGTAGACGGCGTACAGGCAGGTCGCGCCGACCTCGCCGGAGCCGTCCTCGCCACCGGACTCGTCCGACAGCCGCAGCACCAGATCGTCCAGGTGGGTCAGCAGCTCGTCCGGGGCCAGGTCGATGTCCGCCAGGGTGCGGACGGCGGTGCGCAGCCGGCCCATGGTGGCCGAGGCCTGGATGCCGTGCCCGACCACGTCCCCGACGACCATCGCCACCCGCATCCCGGACAGCGGGATCACGTCGAACCAGTCACCGCCCACCCCCGCCCGCGCGGCCGGCAGATAGCGGGAGGAGGCCTCCAGCGCGGCGGTACGCGGCAGCGAGCGGGGCAGCAGGCTGCGCTGGAGCGCGAGCGCGGTCTCCCGCTCGCGCGAGTAGCGGCGGGCGTTGTCGATGCAGACGGCGGCCCGTGTGGTGATCTCCTCGGCCAGCAGCACGTCGTCCGCGGTGAACGGGTCCGGGCGACGGTGCCGGGTGAGCACCGCGACCCCGAGGGTCAGCCCGCGCGCCTGGATCGGCACCGACATCGAGGAGTGGATGCCGAACTCCCGCACCCGCTCGCCGCGCTTGCCGTGCCAGGTCAGCCACTGGTCCATGTCACCGGTCGCCATCGAGGTGGCGATGGTGCGGCCCGCGGTCATCGAGTCGGCCTGCGGCGAGAAGTCGGGGTACTCCTCGGCCTGTCCAGGGCCGATCACCGCCTCCGGTACACCGCCGAGCACCGACTGGTGGGCGGCGCGGCGCAGCCGCACCGGAGCGGTGATGCGGGCCGGTGGCTCGCCGCCGTACTCCTGCGGGTCGAGCAGGTCGATGGTGACGAAGTCGGCGAGCGCGGGCACGCACACGTCCGCCAGCTCCTGGGCGGTGGAGGTGACGTCGAGCGTGGTCCCGATGCGCACGCTGGCCTCGTTGACCAGCTGCAACCGCTGCCGGGCCCGCTGGCTGTCGGTGACGTCGTGCGCGGCCATGCACACGCCGCGCACCCGGCCCGCCGGGTCCCGGACCGGCGCCATGCGGGCGAGCCAGGCGCGGGCCCCGTCCTCGCCGTCGCGCAGGAAGGTCTGCACGTCCAGCGGGCGGCCCGACGTCAGCACCCGGAGCAGGCCCTCTTCCAGCTCCTCGCTCTGCGCCTTGCCGCCGATCTCCGTGAGCCGCAGTCCCCGTACCCGCTCCTCCGGCAGCCCCACCACGGCGGCCATCGCCGCGTTCATCCGGCGCAGCCGCAGCCGGTCGTCGTACACGGCGATCGCGCAGGGGGACTGGAGCAGGCCCGCCTCGGCGAGCGAGTCCTGTGCGAGCGGCTCCGTGCCGGTGAGCGGGGTGACCACGAGCCAGTCGCCCGGGTGTCCGTCGCGCGGCGGACGGCGGTGGGCCAGCAGCCACACGGAGAGGGCACGGCCGTCCCGGTGGCGCAGCCCGACCGTGCCCTCCCAGCGGGAGCCGGTGGGCGGGGCCGGGGCGTGGACGGCGGCCAGCAGTTCGGCGGCGGGGCGGCCCAGGACGGCGTCGGCAGGGTGGCCGAGCAGGCGCCGTGCGCCCTCGTTCCACTCCGTCAGCGTGCCGTCGTCGTCGATGACAGCCCGGGCCGTCGCCGCATCGTCGAACGGAAAAGCCCGGCTCATCGTCGCCGCTCCCAAACGCACACTCACAGTGAACGGGTGGCACCACCCGTGGTCCAGAGTAGTGCTTACCGTCCTCCCGTGAGCGCCGTCTCGCGCCACACGGCCGACGGGTCGAACGCGAGGGGGGTCCCGGTCTTGCGGGAGATCCGGCCTGTCCGTGGCCGGAGGGAAACCACGCGCTTACGGACCCTTGACGATCGTGTGTGGCAGGACGTCAAGGTCTGTTCGTTCGCGATCGGTTGCGAGTACTTCTGGGCCTTGATGAGGGAGAGCCGCCCATGACGGTCACGCCGCGTCGTGGAAGACCAGCCCCACCGTCCGCCGCCGCCCGGAGCGCACGGTGCCCACCCCGTGCCGCATGGCCCCGGCCGACCAGCCGCGGCGCGTGCGCACGGGGCGGTCCCGGGTGGTGAAGACCAGTCCGTGCCCCTGCCGCAGGACGTTCGCCGTGCCCCGCGACTGGGCGCGCGGGCGCTGTTCCACCATGAGGAACTCGCCACCGGTGTAGTCGGTGCCGTACGCGTCCAGCGCGATCACCACCTGGAGCGGGAAGACCAGCTCGCCGAACACGTCCCGGTGCAGGGCGTTCCAGTCGCCCGGCCCGTAGCTGAGCAGGATCTGCGCCGACCGGTCCTGGCCGGCCGCGTGGCAGCGCGCCAGCCACTCGTCGAGCGAGTCGGGCCAGGGGGCCGGGCGGTCCAGCCGGGCCGCCCAGTCCCGGGCGACCGGCAGCAGGCGGGGGTAGAGCGCGGCCCGCAACGCGGCGACCGGAGCGGGCAGGTCGTGGGTGAAATAGCGGTACTCGCCGGAGCCGAACCGGTGCCGGGCCAGGTCGACCGTGGTGCGGAACAGCTCGGGCTTCTCGTACAGGGCCGCCAGGTCCGCGCACTCGGCGGGCGTCAGCAGCGCCTCGGTGGGTGCGCTGCCGTGCTCGTCCAGCTCGGCGGCGAGCGCGGTCCAGTCGGTGCGGGCCGTCCGGCGGCGGATCTCGGCCGGGGTGAGCGTCATGGGTCCTCCCCTCACAGCAGGGTCGGCTGCAGCGCACCCTCGTGGGTGAGCAGCCGTCGCTTGTGCTCGATTCCTCCCGCGTACCCGCGCAGCGAGCCGTCCGAGCCGATCACCCGGTGGCACGGGCGGAGCAGGAGGAGCGGGTTCGCGCCGAGGGCGCGGCCCACCGCGCGGATCTCGGCGCGGGGCACGCCGAGCCGGACGGCCAGCTCGCCGTACGACGTCGTCGTGCCGTACGGGATGTCGTCCAGGGCCCGCCACACGGCCCGCTGGAACGGACTGCCGGTGCCGGACAGCGGCAGGTCGAAGCGGGTGCGGCGGCCGGCGAAGTACGCGTCCAACTGCCGGTGCGCCTCGGCGAACGGCCGGTCGTCGCGGTCCTCGGGCCGGGCCGCGGGCGCTCCGCGCTGCCCCGGCAGGGACAGCGAGGTGAGGGTCAGGCCGCCGGCCGGCGACTCCGCGCCGGTCAGCAGCAGGTCACCCAGCGGGCTCGCGTGCACGGTGTGGACGGTGCGGACGGTGGGTGCGTTGTGCGTCGTCATCGGTCCTCCTCGGCTGGTTCCGTGCTGTCGAGTCTGCTGCGCCGCGCGCGGCGTCACCGGCGGGAATCGGACATGGCCCTCCCGCCGCTCCGGTACCGTGACATGTGCCTTCCGACCTGCGGATATTTACGCGTGAGTACCCGCGCGGTACCGTGAGGGGCATGCCAGCTCTCAACGTGGAGTTCAGCGAACGGGAACTTGAGGACCTGCGGCAGATCGCCAAGGAGCGGGGGACGTCGATGAAGGCCCTCGTGCGCGAGGCCGCCGCCGCCGACATCGCCCGGCACCGGGCCCTCCAGGAGGGTGCCGAGGCGTTCCGCCGCTTCTTCGCCGGTCACGCCGAGGAGTTCGCGGCGGCCTTCCCGGACGACGAGCCCGCCGCCAAGGGCGAGGCCGCCTGATCGATGCCCTCCGCCATCCATATCGACGTCCCGTGGCTCCTCCAGCGGCACGAGGAGGTCCTGCCGGACCAGCCCTCCGTGGACGACTTCTCCGCGCTGGTGGCCGCCGTCGCCCGGCACCGGGTGGATCCGCCCCGGCTCGGCGTCGACTCCGACGCGGCCTGGCGTGCCGCCGCGCTGCTGCACACCCTCGCCGTGCTCAAGCCGCTGCCCGCGGCCAACGCGCGCTTCGCCTGCGCGACCGCCGTGGCCTACATGTTCGTCAGTGGCGTCGGCATCGACCCGCCCTACGGCGCCCTCGTCGACCTGGCCCGTGACCTCATCTCCGGCAAGACCGACGTGTACGGCGCCGCCGACCGGCTGCGCTCCTGGCAGATCTGACACGCCGCCGACGGGCTGTGCCGCGAGCGGTTCCGGCGCGCACTCGACCGGCTGTGCCGCGAGGGGATCCGACGTGCCGCCCACAACTGTGCCGCGCGCGGATCCGGTGCGTCGGTGAGCGGCTGATCCGGCGTGCCGCGACCGGCGCCGGTTCGGGTGGATCCGACGGGCCGGCGTCTGTCCCGGCCGGGGCGTCCCCGCCCCGGGCCGGCGGGGGAAGCCGCCGGGGCCGCCGGCCGGGGAGGGGGCCCTTCGAGGAGGACCGGCTCACAGTCCACTACCGGACCGCACGCTCCGGGAGCGTGCGCGTCCGGCCGGCACGTGCGCCCGCTTCACACGGGGCACGCGAGGGGTCCGGCACCCGGCGCGACAAGGCCCGACGGACACAGTGTTTCTGACTTTCCGTCAAAGCGGCCGATGTTCGCACGCGCGCCTTGTTGCTGGTGTGGAAGTTGTGCAAGGGTGCGGGCGCGGTGCACTCTCCGCGTCCTCGCGCAGGCGGGAGCGCGAGGGACGACGCACCACGCACCACGCGCCACGCGCCAAAGGAATCCGCTCAGTGCCCACCCCCCACCCCCCTCGTCCGCCCTATCCGCCGTCCGGCGCCGAACCCGGGGAATCCGACGAATTCCTCGCCGGACCGCTGCGGGCCGGCTCCGACGCGGAGGCCTCCCGGTCCGCCGCCCTCCTGATGGCCCGGCACTGGCAGCCGGCCCAGGAGTACGCGGTCGTCTGCCTGGCCGCCCCGGGACCCCTCGCCCACATGGTCACCGCCACCGCCTTCCACCAGGTCTTCGGCCGGCTGGCGCTCGGCGAACCCGCCGACGCGCTGCGGCCACGCCTGCTGGTGACCGTCCGGGACACGGTCGTGAACTGGTCCGGTACCGACCGGATCACCGCCGTACTGCCCGGACTCGACAAACCGGCCGGGGGCCGCGGGATGCGCGCCGCCCACCCGCCGATACCGGAGAACCGCACCCTGTCGGACCGCTCGTTCCACGGCCTGTCCCGGCTGGAACAGGCGCTGCTGTGGCACACCGAGGTCGAGGCCGAGCCGCCGGAGGTGCCCGCCGGGCTGCTCGGCATGGACGCCGAGAGCGCGCGGGCCGCGCTCGAACAGGCCCGGGAGAAGTTCCGCGAGGGCCTGGTGCGCGCCCACCGGGAACTCGCGCCCGGCAAGGAGTGCCGCTACTACAACCGCCTGCTGGACGTCCCGATCCGGCGGGGCGGCGCGCTGCTGCCCGACGTCCAGGAGCATCTGGCCGGCTGCGCCTACTGCCGGCACGCCGCCGAGCAGCTCGGGCACGCCGAGGCGGCCCTGGGCGTGCTGCTGGCCGAGGCCGTGCTCGGCTGGGGCGCCCGCCGCTACCTCGACTCGCGCCCCGGCCGCCGTCCGGGCCCGGACCGCACCCGCGGCGGTTCCCGGCGCTCGCGCGGACGCCGGCGCGGCGGCGGGGGGCCGGGGCTCCTGGCCCGCGCGGCCGCGTCCGGCGGCCGGCGCCGCGCGGACGAAGCCGGATCCGCGCTGCCCGGCCGGTTCCTCGCCGGTGCGTCCGCGCGCCGCTCACCCGGCGCCGCCCGGTCGTCCCGGACCCTGCTGACCGGCGTCGGCATGGCCTCGGCCGGGCTCCTCGTCACCGTGCTCGCGATCAGCCTGTGGCCGGACGGCGACGACGGTGCCGATCCGGTCGCCACCAGCGCCGTCCCCGGTGCCTCGCGCTCGCCGGGATCCACCGGCGCGGCGGGCACCGCCGAACTGCCCGCCGCCGGCCGGGCCGGCCCGCTGCGCAACGCCGCCGCGGGCCTGTGCCTGGACGTCGAGGGCCCGCCACGCGCCGGGGCGAGCGCCGTCCTCGCCGCGTGCTCCACCGCGGCCACCCAGCGGTGGACGTACGACCCCGACGGGCAGCTGCGCAGCGCGGCCGGTGCCGGCCTGTGCCTGGACTCGCACGCCGACGCCGGCGTGGTGATCCTGGGCGACTGCGCCGACGCCGGGTCGGAGCGGGGCGACGACGTGCGCTACGACCTCACCGCGCAGGGCGAGTTGGTGCCCCGCTGGGACCGGACCCTCGCCCTCGCGGCCGGCGACCGACCAGGTGACGATCTCGTGGTCAAGGTCCGGGACGGGTCCGCCGGCCAGCGCTGGACGACCGACACGCCGACGGCGAGCCCCGGGTCGCTGTCGATCGCCGGCACGGAGGATCCTTCGGCCGGACCGGCGTAGCGCTCGGCGCCGCCGGGCCTGCCGTACGCCGCGGGCCTCGCCGTATACGGCCGGGGCCCGCCGTGCGCCGGCCGTTCACCCCTTCGGAGGGGGGCGGTTCGCCCCTCCGGAGGGAGTCGTCCACCCCTCCGGAGGGAGTCGGCCGTGCGTCCCGGGTGGCGGAGGGACCCGCTCCAGGTGATCCATTCGTGAACACGGGGAGTCATGAAGGGACTTTTCGAGGGCGAAGCGTGAATGTTTCAGGACGATTAACGAAGCGCTGATTTTCGGCCATCTGGCCGCTTCCGGGACGGGGGAACCGCTCTGTTGCGGGGTCACAGCGTTCGAATTCCGTGACTTCACGCCACTGATTCAACACGAAAGGTTACTGAAACCCATGGGTTCGATGTGAGTTTCGCCCGCCGACTCGGCAGAGTGGCGCTCGCCGCTCCGGTGCCCGACCGGGCCCGAGCCGGCAACTCGTCTGTTCGAGCGGAAGGATGCACACAATGCGGAACACCGCGCGCTGGGCAGCGGCCCTCGGCCTCACGGCCGCCGCCGTTTGCGGACCCCTGATCGGGAACGCTGTCGCTGCACCGGGCGCCGCCCCGTCGTCGCTCTACGCCCCTTCGGCGCTGGTGCTCACCACCGGCCACGGAAACGACGCGGCCACGGCCACCCCGGAGCGCGCCGTCACCCTGAACTGCGCCCCCACGGCCTCCGGTACCCACCCCGCCGCTGTCACGGCCTGCGCCGAGCTGCGCGCCGTCGGCGGCGACCTCGGGGCCTTGAAGCCGGCGGGCGACGTGGCGTGCACCAAGATCTACGACCCCGTCGTCGTCACGGTCCAGGGAGTCTGGCAGGGCAAGCGCGTCTCCTACGAGCGCACGTTCGGCAACACCTGCGCGAGGGATGCCGTCGGCGGCAGCCTGTTCGCGTTCTAGAGCCGGGATCGCACGGGTCCTCGTGGACGCCGGATCAGGCCCGCAACTGGGGAGTGCGGCCCCTGCAGCGGGGAACCTGCGATCTCGCACCGGGGCAGGCGGGCGGAGTGGGGCCGCCCGCCGGCTCCGGGCACACAGCCGCTCCCCGGGCAGGTCCGTGGGGGGCCTTCCGGGGAGCGGCGAAAAACAAGCGGTTTCAACAGGGTGTTCAGCCCTTGCGCCGGTGACTCGTGTCGCACCAGGGATAGCGGCGACTGCGCCGGCAGGTACACAGAGCGACGCGGAACCGGTCCGAGGAGACCGTGGTCCCGTCCTCCAGTTCCACTTCCACGGGCCCTTCCACCAGGAGGGGCCCGCGTCGTTGCACGGTGATCCGGCGGGCCCGGCCGGCGGGGGTGTCCCGCGCGGAGTCAGCAGGTTCGGGGTCAGCAGGTTCGTTCGGCACGGATGACCACCAGCTCTTCCCTGTCGTCGGCCGGCGCGAGCAGTCCGCACCGGCGCAACCAGTCCTCCCGGGAGCGCAGTACCGGGCCGAAGGCGATCCGGCGCCGCCGGACCACCGCGGCCTTCAGGCCCGCCGCCCGCAGCAGCTCCAGGGTGCGGTCGGGAGCGCTCAGCGCCGAGTGCACGATCAGCAGCAGCCCTCCGGGACGCAGCAGCGCCGGCGCGTCGCGGCAGATCCGGTCCAGCAGCAGCCGCCCGTCGCTCCCCGCGTCCCAGGCCAGGGACCGGCCGCGCGGCCCCTGCCCGGTGTCGGGCGCCGGCACGTAGGGCGGGTTCGTCAGGATGACGTCGTACGTCCGGCCCAGGACCGGGGCGAAGAGGTTGCCGCGCCGGATGCGCACCGGCAGGCGGGCGAACCATGCGTTCAGCCGGGCAGTCCACACCGCCCGCCGGGACACGTCCACGGCGGTCACCTCGGCTCCCCACCGGGCCGCCTCCAGGGCCAGCACGCCGCTTCCGGTGCCGACGTCCAGGACGCGGGCGCCGGGCGGCGGAGCCTCCTCGCGGAGGACCTCCGTCAGCAGTTCAGTGTCGTCCTGGGGGGCGTACACGCCCGGGAGCAGCAAAGCGATCACATCGCGCGGGTACCCAGGGAATCAGGATGTATGGGATATCTCCTGTTCCCTGGGGGTCTGCCGGGACCCCTCCGCGGCCGCCCGCGGGGACTGTGCCCGGGCCGCCCGCGGCGACTGTTCCGCGGCGGCTCGCCGGGACTGTGCCCGTGCTGTCCGCGGCGACGGTTCCGCGGCTGTCCGCGGCGACCGTTCATGTTCCTGCTCCGGTGCGGGGGGAGACGCGTCGAGGGGCGTGCGCAGGGACGACCGTCCGGAGCGCCAGTCGGCGAGCAGCCGCCGGGCCAGCCGGTCCTCCAGATGCCCGGTGGCGTCGATGCCGAAGGTGATGTCCGGTGCCAGCTCCGGCTCCTCGGCGAGCAGTCCGCCGATCACGTCGTGCCGGACCACCTGTTCGTGCACGGCGTCCGCCTCGACGTGCTCGTCGTAGAAGAACTCCGCCGCCGGGCCGGCGCCGGTGCGGCGCATCGCCTCGGCCAGCCGGCGGGAGGCGGGCGAGGAGGTGATCTCCACCTCGGCGAAGTGGCCCACCAGTGCGCCGCGCAGCTCCCGGTGCAGGCCGAACAGGGACATCATGTTGACCACGGCCAGCATCTCGGCCGGGGCCGCGTCCAGATGGCGGCCGTACCCGGTGTCCAGGCCCAGGTCCGCCATCAGGTCGGCGAACAGGCGGGCGTGCACCCGTTCGGCCCGGCCGCCGCCGAACTCGTCGTACTCCACCGCGGCCATCGCCGCCTTCGCCCGCCCCCACAGCCGCGGCAGCACCCAGGCGTGCGGGTCGGCCTCCTTCAGGTGGTACAGCGAACGCAGCGCCGCGTACTCCCGCAGTTGCCACAACTCGCCCTCGTCGCACAGGAAGTGGCTGACTCCGGTGCCGTCGGCCGGCTCGACCAGGAGGTCGGCGAGCGCCTCGTCCAGGCCGGCGTGGTCCGGGGTGTCGGCACGCAGCGCGGAGTGGAAGCGGTGCTCAAGCGCGGCCCGGACGCGCAGCAGCTCAGGGTCCCACTCGGTGTCCGGCGGCACCCCGGCGAAGCCGCGGTAGTGCAGCTCGTAGCAGACGTACAGGGCCAGCTGGAGGTCGTCGCCGTAGGGGTCGGCGGTGCCGGCGTCCGCGGGGCGGGGGAGCGGGCCCGTGCCGCGCAGGTACGCGGTGACCGCGGCCGACAGCGGGCCGCGGGCGGTGGGCAGCCGGGGTTCTCGCGGGTGGTCGTTCATGCGGCTCGGGTACCCGGCCCGCAGGAAAGCACTAGTGATCAACTGCACGCCGAAGAGATCGCCGGACGCCTCCGGCGCCGAGGCACCGGCCCAGTTCGTCACCGAGCGGCTCGACGAGCGGGGCGTGTCCGTGGTGGTCGTCCGGGGCGTGGACCTGGTCATCGAGCCGGGCGTGGTCGGCGAGGCCGTGCGGGAGGGTGACGCGTGACCGGCCGTCCACGAGAAGCTGCCGGACTCCGAGATCCTGCTGATCGCCTCGCCGACCTGGCGGGGCCGTCCGTCCTCCGTGGCCCAGAGGTGCTGGAGCGGATGGACGCGATGCTGTCGCGGGGTGGCCCGGGCGCCGGCGGAGCGCCCCGTGGGCGCGCCGCCCGGCTGATCTCAGTCGTCCCGCGCCTGTTCCTGCGCCCCGGTGTTCGGGGTGACGGCATCGCCCGCCTCGCCCGAGGCGGTCTCGTCCGCGTCGCGCTTCTCGGCCTCCTCGACCTCCCGGAGCACCTCCTCCAGGGCGGTCTCCGGCCGGTCCTCGTGATCGTTGCCGCCCGGCATGGCATCTCCTTCCGCCGTCGTTGTGATCTCCCCTGCGGGTTACCCGCCGGCGGGTTCCCAAGCGTCGCGCAAGGACACGCCGAGAAGCCGCCGCCCCTGCGGACGGCGGCCGCAAGGACACGCCGAGGGGCCGCCGTTCCCCTGCGGACGGCGGCCCCTCGGCTCGGCAACGGCGGCTACATGTGGACGACGGGTGCGGCGTCCGCGTCCTGCCGCGGCACCCCGCGGCGGTAGAGGAGGAAGGCGATCACCGCGCCCGCGCCGAAGAGGACGGCCGACCACCGGAAGGCGGTGCTGTAACTCTCGATCGTGGCCTGCGCCTGCACCAGCCTGCTGGTGGCGTCGCGGCCGGACAGGTAGTCGGTGGCCGCGCTCGCCGCGAGGGTGTTCAGCAGGGCCGTGCCGATCGAGCCGCCGACCTGCTGCATGGCGTTGACGGTCGCCGAGGCCACGCCCGCGTCCTCGGCCGCGACCCCGCCGGTGGCCAGCTGCATGGCCGGCGGCATGACCAGGCCGAGGCCCACGCCGATCACGATCAGCTGCGGCAGCACCGCGCCGAGGTAGTGGGAGCCGAGGCCGATGCCGGTCAGCCAGGCCATGCCGGCCGTGGCGATCGCGAAGCCCAGCGGGATGACCGTCTTCGGGCCGATCCGGGGGAGCAGGATCGTGGTGCCGGCCTGCGCGGTCGCCATCAGCGCGCCGACCATCGGCAGGAAGGCCACGCCGGTCTTCGTGGGGCTGAAGCCGAGGTTGAGCTGGAGGTAGTAGGTCAGGAAGAGGAACACGCCGAACATGCCCGCGCCGGTGATGAGCACCGCGAGGAAGGATGCCGCACGGTCGCGGTCGAGCAGGATGCGCAGCGGCAGCAGCGGGTGCGCGGCCCGTGTCTGCCACCAGGTGAAGGCTGCCAGCAGCAGACCGCCCGCGAGCAGGAAGCCCCAGGTCAGCGCCGAGTCCCAGTCGTGGGTCTCGGCGTTGGAGAAGCCGTAGACCAGGCCGAACAGGCCGGCGGCGACCAGGATCGTGCCCGGCACGTCGAGTTTGGCGCCGGCCGCGTCCCGCTGGCTGCCCAGCAGCAGCCAGCCGCCCGCGAAGGCGACCACCGCGATGGCGACGTTCACGTACAGCGTCCAGCGCCAGTCCAGCGCGTCGGTCAGCACCCCGCCGAGCAGCAGGCCGACCGCACCGCCGGCACCGGCGATGGCGCCGTACACGCTGAACGCGCGCGCCCGCTCCCGGGCGTCGGTGAACGTGGTGTTGAGCAGCGACAGTGCGGCGGGGGCGAGCAGCGCGCCGAAGGCGCCCTGGAGGGCGCGGGCGGCGACCAGCATGGTGAAGCCGTTCGCGGCGCCGCCGAGCGCGGAGGCCGCGGCGAAGCCGACGACGCCGACCAGGAAGGCGGGCTTGCGGCCGAACAGGTCGGCGATCCGGCCGCCGAGCAGCAGCAGGGAGGCGAAGGCCAGGGCGTAGGCGGTGACGATCCACTGCCGGTTGCCGTCGGAGAAGCCGAGGTCGGTCTGGGCGGACGGCAGTGCGATGTTCACGATCGTGGCGTCGAGCACGACCATCAGCTGGGCGATGGCGATGACCGCGAGGATCCACCACCGCTTGGGCGAGGCCGCGCCGTGTTCTATCGCCACCGCTCCCGCGCGGGAGCCTTCGGCCAGGGTCTTCTCGGGCATGGGGGCCCCTCCAGAGACGTCGTGCGGGTGCGGTGAGGCGAACAGCTCGTAAACGAAACTGTTTCGTACACGTCGAGCGTACGACAGCGCGAGCGAAACGGCAACGTTTCTTTATTTTGTGCATTCCTTGACGGGTATATAACTGGCGAGGCATATTGGGTTCCATGTCCGACGCAGCGCTCTGGACCGCTCTCGCCGACCCCCACCGACGGGCCATCGTCGCGCTCCTGCTGGAGCGCCCCCGGCCCGTGGGGGAGATCGCCGAGGCCTGCGGACTGAGCCAGCCGAGCGCCTCCAAGCATCTGAAGGTGCTGCGCGAGGCGGGCCTCGTCCGGGTCAGTCAGGATGCGCAGCGCCGCGTCCACGCCCTCGATCCGGCGCCCATCGCCGCCCTAGACGCCTGGCTGGAGCCCTACCGCAGGCTGTGGAACCGCAGCCTGGACGCCCTCGGCCGGCGTCTCGACGAGACGCCGGCCGACACCTGACCCCCCACAGCGAAGGACCGACGCACCATGTCCGCCGACCTCACCGGTACCTACCTGACCCTGGCCGACGGCCGCCCCGCCGTCCGCTTCAGCCGCGTCTACGACCACCCGGTCGAGCGCGTCTGGCACTTCGTCACCGACCCCGGGGAACTCGCCGCCTGGTTCCCCTCGCGCGCCGAGATGGACCTGCGCCCCGGTGGCGCCATCCGCTTCAGCGGCGACCCGAACATGCCCGGGTCCACCGGCCGGGTGCTCGGCGTCGACCCGCCCCGGCACCTGTCCTTCGCGTGGGGCGGCGACGAGCTGCACTTCGATCTGGAGGAGGCCGGCCCCGGGCGCACCCGGTTCACGCTCACCGACGTCCTGAGCGCGGCGGACACCGCCGCCCGCAACGGCGCCGGCTGGGAGGTGTGCCTGACCGCCCTCGACGCGAAGGCTGGCGGCGAGCGGCACGAGGGGCCGCACGCCGGGGTGAGCGCTCCGTGGAAGGAGTTCTACGACGGCTACCGCGCCGCCGGCGTGCCCTCCGGCGCCCCGGTGCCGGGCCGGGACTGACCGCGTCCGCCGGTCAGGCGCCGAAGACCCGGGCGAGGGCCCCGGACAGCGCGCCGGGCCCGTCCGGCCGGGCGAGCACCGCACGGGCCGGCCCGGCTCCCATGGTCGCCCCGGCGGTCACCTGCGGCGACCCGGGGACGGGCCCGCCGGCCGACGGGCGGCGGCACCCGGGGCGGGGCTCCGCGTGCGCGGTGTTTCGGCGTGTGGCGCCCTGGATACACCGCGAGGGTTCGGCCCCGCAGTACGCGAACCCGTGCACGCCGTCGCAGTGAGGTCGTCACCATGTCCCATGCCCCGTCCCCCGCAGGACCGTCGAACGGCACCCGGCCGGCCCCTGCCACGGCCGAAGAGCCCGGTGCCGCCCCGCGTACCGGCCGTGCCCGTACCGGCCGGGGCGGTGCCGCCCTGGTGACGGGTGCCTCCTCGGGCATCGGTGCGGCCGTGGCCCGCCGGCTGGCCGCCGAGGAAGGGTGGCGGCTGGCGCTGAACGGACGCGATGTCACCCGACTGGAGCAGGTCGCCGCACAGGCCGGCGCGGTCGCCCTGCCCGCGGACCTGACCCGGCCCGGCGCCGACCGCCGGCTCACCGACCTCGCCCTTGAGCACCTCGGAGGGGTGGACCTGCTCGTGGCGGGCGCAGGCGTCGGCTGGGCCGGAGACTTCGCCGCCATGCCCGCCGCGCGCATCGACGAGATCGTGGGACTCGACCTGCTGGCCACCGTGCACCTGGCGCGCACCCTGCTGCCCCACATGGTCGCGGCCGGATCAGGGCGCATCGTGCTCATCGGGTCCCTCGCCGGCAGCGTGGGCGTGCGCGGGGAGGCCGTCTACTCCGCGGCGAAGGCCGCCCTGGGCACCTTCGCCGACTCCCTGCGGTACGAGCTGCGCGGCACCGGAGTGGGCGTCAGCCATGTCATCCCCGGCGTGGTCGACACGCCCTTCTTCGACCGGCGCGGTATCCCCTACACGCGGTCCTGGCCCCGGCCCGTGCCCGCCGAGCGGGTAGCGGACGCCGTCTGCGCCGCCGTACTGCACGGCAGGGACGAGGTGTACGTCCCCGGGTGGCTGCGCGTGCCCGCCCTGGTGCGCGGCGCCGCACCGGGACTCTACCGGCGGCTCGCCGCCCGCTTCGGATGAGCGGACCATGACCGCCGTCACGGTCCTGCTCGCCCTGCTCGCGGCCCTGTCCAACGCGTCCGCCTCGGTGCTCCAGCGCCGGGCCGCCGTGCAGGAGCCGGACCAGGGCGGCGGGGCGGGGTCCGCCCTGCGGCGGTTCGGCAGCATGCTGCGGCGTCCCTCCTGGCTGGCCGGCGCCGGGCTGCTGGCGCTGTCCAGCCTGCTCCAGGCCGGGGCGCTGGCCACCGGCAGCCTGTCCCTGGTCCAGCCCCTGCTCGCCGCCGAACTGCTGTTCACCCTGGCCGTCGGCAGCGTCGTCTTCCGGCGCCGCCCCGAGGCCCGGACCTGGCTCGCGTTCGTCGCCCTCGCCGGCGGGCTCTCCCTGTTCCTGCTGGCCGCTGCGCCGTCACCCGGGCGGACCACCGCGCGGCCCGGAGCCTGGCTGCTGGGCGGCTGCGGAGCGCTCGGCCTGGTCGTCCTGCTCGTGCTGGCCGCCCGCCCGGTGAAGGGCGCCTCCCGGGCCGCGCTGCTCGGTCTCGCCTCGGCCGTCACCTTCGCCACCACCGCGGCGCTGCTCAAGGAGGCCGTGGGCCGGCTCGGGAACGGGCCCGCGGCGATGTTCGGGCACTGGTCCCTCTACGCCACCGGGGCCGCCGGACTCGTCGCCTTCCTGCTCCTCCAGGGCGCGCTCGCCGCCGGGTCCCTGACGGCGTCGCAGCCCGCCCTCACCCTCGGCGACGCGCTCACCAGCGTCGTCCTCGGCTGGCTGCTGTTCGCCGAATCGATCCACCTGGGACTGAGCCTGCTGCCGGAGGCCATCGGCGTCGCCCTGATCGGCGCCGGCAGCATCGGCCTGGCCCGCGCCTCGTCGGCCGCCGGGGCGTGGGACGCCACGGACCCGGCGGCCTCACCCGGCTCCGCCACCGCTGTGCCGCGCCCACCGAGGAGGTAGGTCACCGATGTCCCTCGTGCCCGGACGCTCCTGGCGGACGGCCGCAGCCCTGCTGCCGGCCGCTGCCGCCGCGGCCCACATCGGCCCGGCGGCCACCTGGCTCCCCGGCCCGCGGCCCCTGCTCTTCCCCGGGTTCGCAGGCACCGGCCGGCGCACGCACATCGCGCTCACCTTCGACGACGGACCGGACCCGGTGTCCACCCCACGCTTCCTCGACGCACTGGACGGACTCGGGGTGCGGGCCACCTTCTTCGTGGTCGGCGAGCAGGTGGTGCGCCATCCGGCCGTGGTCCGCGAGACCGCACGACGCGGACACGAGCTGGGGGTGCACGGCTGGCGGCACGCCCCGCCCTGGCGCCCCGCGTTCGCCCGCGACGCCGAGGAGGTCGCCCGGACCGTCCGCGCGGTACAGGACCTCACCGGGCACCGCCCGCGGTGGTACCGCCCGCCGTACGGCATCCTCACCACGAGCCGCTGGCGGGCCGCCCGGCGGGCCGGACTGCGGACGGTTCTGTGGTCCGCCTGGGGCAGGGACTGGACGGCCGACGCCACGCCGGCGTCCGTCCGCGCGCGGATCGCCGCGGACCTGCGCGGCGGCGGCACCGTCCTGCTGCACGACTGCGACCGCTACTCGGCCCCGGACTGCTGGCACGCGGCACTGGCCGCCCTGCCGGCCGTCGTCCAGGACTGCCGAGAGGCGGGCCTGACGGTGGGGCCGCTGTGCGAACACGGACCGGCCCCGGCGGCTGTGATCCGGACCGCGGTACCGGGGGACGTCCTCGCGGAGTGACCGCGTCCGGGACATCAGGGACAGACGACCAAAACCCGGCCGGCTCACCACTCGGCCAGGCACTCCACCACATCGCGCCGGAACAGCGCCCGGCCCCGGGCCACCCGGTCGGCATGCTCCCGGCCGCCTTCCCGGACCGCGTCCAGTGCCGCCAGCAGCGCGGGGCCGTCCGGGGCGAGTGCGGACAGGCCGAGGCCGGCCATCCGCCGTACGCCGTCCGCCCCGTGGCCGGGCAGCGGGCGGTGGCCGATCACGGGCAGGCCCGAGGCGAGGGCCTGCACGGCGGTCTGCCCCGCGGCGTTGTCCACCAGGGCGTGACACGCGGCCAGCAGCCCGGGCATGTCGTCGACCCAGTCCAGGGCGACCGCCGCGGGCTCCCGCGACATGCGCGCGAACAGCTGCTCGTCCCGGCCGCACAGCACCACCGGGAGCCAGCCGGCCGCCGCCAGCAGCCGGGCGGTGGCTGCGGGCCGGGACGCCGCACCCCAGGCGCCGGCCGACAGCAGCACCGGGGGCCGGCCGGGCGCCCGCGCGGCGAACCGCTCCAGCCACCGGTCCGCCCCGGGGGCCGGGCCGCGGAAGGCGGGCGCGACCACCGGGCCGGTCGTGACCACGGGCGCGGCGACAGCCCGGCGCACCTGCGCCGCCGCCGCGTCGGTGAGACACAGGTACCGGTCGTTGCCCGGATGCAGCCACTGCCGGTGCACCGCGAAGTCGAGCAGGAACACGGCGCTCGGCACCCGCAGCGCGCCCCGCTCCCGCAGGTGCCCGGTCAGCTGCGCGGCCAGATGGAAGACGGACACCACCACATCGGGGTCCAGCCGGTCGACCAGCTCCGTCAGCCGGTCCCCGGCGAGCCGGGCCAGCGGCACCCCGCTGGGCCGCGGGCCGTGCCCCTCGCGCAGCAACGCGCCGTAGACCCCGGCGTACACCCAGGGCAGGTGCCGCACCGACGCCCGGTAGCCGCGGCGCAGCCCCGTGCCCAGGCCGTACGGCAGCAGCCGCAGGACGTCGGTCACCCGGGCCTCGTGCCCCTGGGCCGCGGCCCGCCGCGCCAGCTCGCCGGCCACGGTGTCGTGACCGGCTCCCATGCTCGCGCTCACGATCAGCATCCGCCGCCGGCCGTCCCGCGCTTCGTCGTCGGTGGTCCGCACGGGTTCCGATTCTCCGCCGACACGGGCCCGAACGGCGGATCCCCGGCCGTGTCGCCCGCCGGACGGTCACCCGTGCGCAGCACGCCGCCGTGCCGGTGCCCGCCCTCCGGCTGCGAGTTGCCCGGCGCGTGCCACGCTGGATGAATCGGTACGGGAGAGCGGGTGGGCGGCGAGCACGGGAGGAGCCGTGAAGCGGTTGCGGCACGGCCTGCACCGCGCGTGGGAGTGGCTGCGCGTTCGGGCCCTGTTCGAGCACGGGCGGGAACTGGAGCTGATGCACCGCGCCATGGGGTTCGCCACCCTGGCCCTGGTGACACTGGCGCCGCTGCTGATCGTCGTGGCCGCGGCCGACCCCCTGGTACGGGGCGGCTTCGCCTCCTGGCTCACCGACGGCATGGGACTGTCCGGCCGGTCCGCCCATGTGCTCACCGACGTCATCAGCCCGCCGCGCAAGGTCATCGGCACCACCAGCGTCTGGAGCGCCGTACTGCTCGCCGCGTTCGGCGTGGCCTTCGGCGGCAGTGTGCAGAACGCCTACGAACGCATCTGGGGCCTGGCGTCCGGCCCCTGGCACCGGGTGTGGCGGCAGGCGACCTGGCTGGTGGTGCTGACCGTGTACCTGTACCAGGAGGTGACGACGAAGACCGCGCTGCACGGGGGCCAGCGGATCATGCTGTCCGCCGTGAGCGGTGTGCTCTTCTTCTGGTGGGGGCAGCGGTTCCTGCTGGGCGGCCAGGTCCGCTGGCGCGCGCTGCTGCCCGGCGCGCTGGCCACGGTCGTCGGCCTGGTCGGCCTCAGGGCCTTCTCCTACCTCGTCTTCACACCGCTCATCGTCACCAACGCCCTCAGCTACGGAGCCGTCGGCACCGTACTCGTCGTGGAGTCCTGGCTGATCGGCGTCGGATTCGTCATCTACGGCGGTGCCATCTTCGGCCGCTGGTTCACCGAACACCACTGGATGCCGTCCCACCACGACGCCGAGCCGGACGGGGCGCACGTCGACGGGCCGCACGCCGACGAGCTGCACGCCGACGAGCCGGACGAGCGCGCCCCGGGCGACGACGGCGACCGGCGGCTCTAGACCGGCTGCCCGCGTACCCCGGGCCGGCTGCTGGTGCATTCCGGGCCGGCTGGCGGTGCACCCCGGGCCGGCCGCCCTCGGAACCCGGGCCGGCTGCCCGCGTACCCCGGGCCGGCTGGCGGTGCAACTCGCGCCGGCTGCCCGCGGACCCTAGGCCAGCTGTCGGCGCACCAGTTCGTGCAGGCGGCCCCCGGTGTCCGCGAGGAGTTCGGCCGGGGCGCCCTGCTGGACGACCTTGCCGTCCTCCATCACGATCACCCGGTCGGCGTCCAGGACGGTCGACAACCGGTGGGCGATGACGATCCGGGTGGCGTTCAGCTTGCGGGTGCTGTCGATGACGATGCGCTGGGTGTCGTTGTCCAGGGCGCTGGTCGCCTCGTCGAAGAAGAGGATGCGCGGGCGCCGGATCAGGGCCTGGGCGATCATCAGGCGCTGCCGCTGGCCACCGGATATCGCGCCGTTGCCCGCCACGATCGTGTGCAGCCCCATCGGCATCCGCCGGATGTCCTCCGCCAGCCCCGCCAGCTCGGCCGCCGCCATCGCCTCCTCCGGCGTGTACGGCTCGGTGCCGCAGATGACGTCCAGGATCGAGCCGGTGAACGGCTGCGCGTGCTGGAGGACCACCCCGCACTGGCGGCGTACCGCCGACTGGTCGAGCGCCGCGAGGTCCTGGCCGTCGTACAGGACGCTGCCCGAGACCGGCCGGTTGAAGCCGATCAGCAGGCGCAGCAACGTGGACTTGCCGCAGCCGCTCGGGCCGACGACCGCCACGAACTCGCCCGGCCGGGCGGCGAAGGACACGTCGTCCAGGACCAGCGGACCGTCGTCGGCGTAGCGGAAGGAGAGCCGACGGGCCTCCACGGCACCCGACAGCGGGCCGGGGCGGGTGCTCCCCGTCCGCACCTCGGGCGTGGCCTCCAGGACCGGCCTGATCTCCTCGAACAGCGGCAGCGCCGCCACCGCCGACACGAACGCGCCGGTCAGCTGGGTGACCGAGGTCAGCACCATGGTCACCGACGTGTTGAAGGCGAGGAAGTCCGCCGCCGACATCGCCCCGCGGGCCGGGCCCGCGAGCAGCATGAACATCAGCAGGGTGCACACCGGCAGGTAGACCGCGCCGAGGACCGTGGTGAGGTTCTTGATCCGGCCGACCCGCTGCTGCAGCTCCCGGCTGCGCGCGAACTCCCTGGCCCAGGCCGCGTACGCGTAGTTCTCGGCCGCCGCCACCCGCAGCTTGGGCAGCCCGCGCAGGGTCTGGAACGCCTGGTTGTTCAGCTTGTTGCCGAGCACCACCAGCCGCCGCTGCCAGCGCACCTGCCACAGCCCGAGCGCCCCGAACACCGACGCGATGACGACGAGCATGCCGATCGCAGCGAGCGCCATCGGCACGCTGTACCACAGCAGCAGCCCCAGGTTCATCGCGCCGACGGTCACCGACTGGGCGACCACCGGGCCGACGCCCGCCAGCACCCGGCGGATCGCGCTGATGCCCATCGCCGCACTGGCCAGCTCGCCGGTCGAGCGCTGCGTGAAGAACCGGGTGGGCAGGCGCAGCAGCCGGTCCCAGACGGCGGGTTGCAGTGCCGCCTCGATACGGCCCTCCAGCCGCAGGATCGACAGGTTCTCCAGCAGGGTGAACGCCGCCGCGACCACCCCGCTCACCATCACCGCCAGGCACACCTGGACGATCAGGCCTTCCTGGGCCCTCGGCACGTACTCGCCGAGCACCTTGCCGGTGGCGATCGGCACCAGCGCGCCGATCGCCACCGTCACCAGCCCCGCCAGCAGCAGGTTCAGCAGGTCGGCGCGGGTGCCGCGCAGGCTGAACCGCAGCAGTCCGAGCGGGGAGAGCCGCTTGTCGGGCAGCGGCCGGTAGAACATCACGGCGCGCGGCTCGAACTCCTCCGCGTTCGCCTTCTCGACCGGTGTCTCACGGCCGGTCGCGGGCTGCACGGCGACGTAGCCGCCGCGCCGCCACAGCAGCGCGACCGGCGCCCCGGACAGTGCCCGGTGGCCGACCAGCGGCCCCACGTCCTCCCGCCACCAGCGCCCGTCCAGCCGGACGGACCGGGTGCGCACGCGCGAGGCCAGCGCCACCCGCTCGACCGGATCGAGACGGTCGCTCTCGGTGCCGCTCTGCGCGGGCCCGGCCAGCGTGATCCCGGCCGCCTCGGCGACCAGCTTGCAGGCCGCGTACGTGGCATCCGCGTCGGCGGCCGTCGTACGGCGGGCCGAGCGCTTGCCGATGGAGGCCAGCAGGGTCTGGTCGGCCTGCGCGCGGACCGCCTCACCGGCCTTGATCCCGGCCGCCGTACGCGTCTCGTGAGCGCGTTCCAGCTGCTCGATCCACCGGTCCAGCGCGGTGAGCAGCCGGTACTGCTGGTCCACCATGCTCTGCCACAGCGCCGGGTCCATCAGCAGATCGGCGGCGGCCTCCGCGCCGTACAGCGAGCCGTACTGGACACTGCCCGGCGGCACCTGCATCCAGAACACGTCGTCGTCGGTGGGCGTGGCGGCGCGCTCCTCGGCCATCGGGGCCTGGAAGAGGACGGACAGACCCCGGCCGACACCGAGCGCGACCGCGTACTCCAACGGGCTGGTCGCGGGCGGCACGTACTGCGGGTTGCCGTACTCGTCGTACGACCAGGTCTGCGTCTGGGCCGGCTGGTACAGCTCGCGCAGGTTCACGCGGTGCACCACGCAGTCCCGCACCGGGCGGGCCACCAGGGTGTGCTGGGGGCCGGCGACCGGGCCGAGCAGCAGCGCGCCCGGCTCCAGCCGGCCGAGGTGGTGCCAGTGGCCCTGCTGGGCGGCGTCCACCGCGAACAGGTCCAGGGCGCCGGCCATGACCAGCCACAGCACCTGCGGGCCCGCCAGCTCCAGGCGGCCCAGGCCGGCGCAGTCCAGCCGCGTGCCCATCGAGCCGAGGGCGCCGAGGACGAGGTCGCCCTCGTACCCCTCCTGCACAGTCGTCATCTCACCGCTCCCTGACCAGCGCCGCGTACGCGCCGCCGTGCGCCACCAGCTCCTCGTGCCGCCCGCGCTCCACGACCGTGCCGTGTTCGAGGACGACGATCTCGTCGCTGTCGCGGACCGTGCTCAGCCGGTGCGCGATCACCACACAGGCGCAGCCGCGCCGTCGCAGGTTGTCCATCACGACCAGCTCGGTCTCCGCGTCCAGTGCGCTGGTCACCTCGTCCAGCACGAGGATGCTCGGCCGGCGCACCAACGCCCGGGCGATCTCCAGGCGCTGGCGCTGCCCGCCGGAGAAGTTCCGGCCGTCCTGCTCGACCGCGCTGTGGATGCCGCCGGGCCGGCGCATCACCACGTCGTACAGGGCCGCGTCCCGCAGCGCCTCCACCACGGCCTCGTCGGGGATCGACGGGTCCCACAGGGCCACGTTGTCGCGGACCGACCCCTCGAACAGGAAGACGTCCTGGTCGACGAAGGAGACCGAGGCGGCGAGCGTGCCGCGCGGGATGTCCTCCAGCCGGCGGCCGTCGATGCGGATCACCCCGTCCCACGGTGTGTACAGGCCGGAGATGAGCCGGGAGACCGTGGACTTGCCGCTGCCCGAGCCGCCGACCAGCGCCACCTGCCGGCCGGGGCCGACGGTCAGGTCGAACCCGCTGAGCAGCGGCTGGTCGAGCGGGCTGTAGCCGAAGGTGATGTTCTCCAGCTCGACGTGCCCGTGCAGCCGGCGGGTCGAGTCGCCGCCGCCGGGGCGGGCGTAGAGCGGGTCGGCCCGGAAGTTCTCCACGTCCTTCAGCCGGGCCACGTCGGCCGCGAAGTCCTGGATGCGGCCCGCCACGCCGTTGAGCCGGGTCAGCGGCGCGGTGAAGCGGGTGACCAGCGCCTGGAACGCGACCAGCAGACCGACCGAGATGTGCCCCTCGACCGCGCGCAGGCCGCCGATCCACAGGATGAGCGCGCTGTTGAAGGTGGCGAGCGTCGGGGCCACCACGCCGAGCCAGGCGCTCGGCACGCCGAGCCGCTGCTGCTCCTCCAGCGTCGTGGAGTGCTGGCCGGCCCACTTGCGGAAGTAGCCGTCCTCGCCGCCGGTCGCCTTCATCGTCTCGATCAGCTGGAGGCCGGTGTAGGAGGTGTTGGTGAGGCGGGCGGTGTCCGCGCGCAGCTTCGCCGTCCGGGTCGCGCGCAGCCGTACGACGAGCCGCATGGCCACCACGTTCAGCAGGGCCACGGCGATGCCGACGAACGTCAGCTGCGGATCGTAGGTGTAGAGCAGGAGCGCGTACAGGACGACCACGATCGCGTCCACGCCGGCCGCCGCGAGGTCGCGGGCCAGGGTCTCGGCGACCTGGTCGTTGGACTGGAGGCGCTGCACCAGGTCGGCGGGGGAGCGCTGGGAGAAGAACGTCACCGGCAGCCGCAGCAGATGGCGCAGGAAGCGGGCGCTGGAGAGGGTGGAGGAGATGATCCGCCCGTGCAGCAGGTTGGCCTGCTGGAGCCAGGTCAGCACCAGGGTGAGCAGCACACAGGCGGCCATGGAGGTGAACAGCACGTCCAGCAGTGAGGTGCGCCCGCCGATGAGGAACATGTCGATGTAGGTGCGGCTGAGCGCGGGCACGGCCGCGCCGACCGCGACCAGCAGCAGGCTGGCCAGGACCGCCGCGGGGAGCGTGCCGGCGGTGCCGCGCAGCCGGGCCGGCATGGCGCCGAGCACGCCCGGCCGGCGCCCGCCGCGGGTGAAGCCCTCGCCGGGCTCCAGCACCAGCACGACACCGGTGAAGCTGCCGTCGAACTCCTCCGTGGGCACGAAACGGCGGCCCTTGGCGGGGTCGTTGACGTACACACCGCGCCGGCCGAAGCGGCGGCCCATACCGTCGTAGACGACGTAGTGGTTGAACTCCCAGAACAGGATCGCCGGCGCCCGCACCTCGGCGAGGGCGGCCAGGTCCATCTGCATGCCCTTGGCCGTCAGTCCGTAACTTCGGGCGGCCTTCAGCAGGTTGGAGGCGCGTGAGCCGTCGCGGGAGACACCGCAGGCGATGCGCAGCTCCTCCAGCGGGACGTGCCGGCCGTAGTGGCCGAGGACCATCGCGAGGGAGGCGGCGCCGCACTCGACGGCCTCCATCTGGAGCACGGTGGGCGTACGGACCGTGCCGGTACGGGACTTGGGGACGGGCCGCTTCGCGGGAGCCGCCCGTCTGCGGCCACGGGTTTCCTGGGCATTTCCCACGGGAGGGGTCACGGGAGCAGCCAATCGACGGGGTGCTGGTCGGCGAGGCGGACGGAGCCGGTGGCGAGGGTCATGGAGTCGAGCCGGAACGGCGGCCCGCCGGCGGTCGACCACCGGTAACCGCTCTTCGTGGCCGACGACTCCTCGAGTTCCACCAGGACGGCCACCGGACGGCCCTTACGGGTGAACTGCTCGCCGAGCTGGCTGTCGCCGAGGAACGCGGCGATCGACTGCGCGGACTGCGCGGTGCGGTCCACCGCCTTCACCTCGCCGCGCAGGACGCCGTACTGCTCCGTCGGCACGGAGGACACGGTCAGGTCGACCGAGGCGTGGGCCGGGATGGCGGCGGCGTTCTCGGCGGGCACGTACACGGTCGCGTACAGCGGGTCGGAGGCATGGGCGACCTTCTCGACCGCGGCGATCGTGGTGCCGGTCCGGACGATCTGCCCGATGTCGGCGGCGAGGGTGGTCACCCGCCCGGCGGCGACGGTCCGCACCACGGAGTCCCCCTTGTCCGTACGGACCTGAAGCACCGGGGCGTTCGCGGACAGCCGTTGGCCCTGCTTGGCCAGAACGGCCGTCACCTGCCCGGACACCGGGCTCTGGAGCAGGTAACTGCCCTGCCCGTGGGTGAGGATGGCCGGCGCGCCGACCGTGGAGGCGACCGAGCCGGTCACCGCCCACACGGAGGCGGCGGCCATGACGACGACGGTGACGCCCAGCGCGAGCCAGCCCTGGGGACGGGCGAGCCGCACCGGAAGGTCCAGCTCCTCCGGTGACTGGAGCTTGGCGAGGGCCTGTTGGCGGAACTGCACGGAACTTCCCTCACCTGTGGGAGAGACGCATGTGTTTCAGCGGCACATGTGGTGCGGGGACACCTGTGTGTTTCGGACATCCGAGAGTCCCGGAACCGAGGGACGGCTCCGGGACTCTCGGTTACACCGAGGTGCGATCAGAGACCGGCGACCAGGCCGTTGATCGGGGCGGTGTGCAGGCCGGTGACACCCTCGACGGTGCCGACGACCGTGTTCACCAGACCGGACACGCCCGGGGCAACCTGGTTCACGGTGCCCAGGGTGCTGTTGAGGGTGTTCACGGACAGGCCGCCGGAAACGTTGTCCAGCTCGGCGTCCGAGATCTCGACGGTCTCGACCTGGGGGGTGGAGTTCATGGTGGAACTTCCCTTCATATGGATATTTCACAAGGGGGAGAGCGGCCCCCTCTGGGGACAGACGGACGGCCGCGACCGAGGGCGCCGGGCCTTTCGTCTCCGGAAGGCCCGCCGAACCCCTGCGGTGCGATGGATCAAAGCACGCACGAGGGGCGCGCTTCCAATCAATCAGGCCTCTCACCTGGGCACTTGGCTCACGAAGGGGTACATCCGTGCAGGAGCGCGCACGGCATGTCGGCTACTCCTTCACATGCCGCACGGCATCGTCGCGTCGGGTGCCTTGTCCACGGCAACGCGAATCCGGCACTCCTCGCCAATGACCTGTCAGGGGGCGCGCGGATGTGCAGATCCCCGGACGCCGGTGACGTCACTGGGCATGGGATGTGCAGATTCCCTGAAGGTGGGATTCCGCTTAGGGTTGGGAACTGACCGTTACTGATCGGTAGCCGAGCGTGTCAGCCCAGAATCGCGTAGACCGTGCTCGCCCGGGCGGCGAGCGCCCCCGAGGCGGCATCGCTCAACGTGACATCCGCGAACGCCATCCTCCGGCCCAGTTTCGTCAGGACCGCTTCGATCAGGACATCCGAACCGGTCACCGCCCGCTGGAACGAGGTCGACTGCTGGACCGTCGTCATCGGCACGAACCCGCCCCGGGCGGCCGAGACCGCGATCACCGTCGCCGTGTCGGCCGCCGCCATCAGCGCCTGGCCCGACAGCCCGCCGCCCTCCCGGGCCAGCCGGTCCGACCAGGGCAGACGCAGCACGGCCCGGTCCTCGCCCACCGTCTCCACGGTGAGCCCCAGATCGAGCACCCAGGGGGCGAAGTTGGCGGAGAGGATCTTGTCGGCTTCGGCGGAGGTCATCGTCATATGGGGGATTGTTCCCGGCCGCCCACCACGACACGCGGCGCATGGCCGATTCGCCGCCCCCGGGAAGCGGAATTGAACACGCCGCGCGGCCGGTGCGTACTCACGGCCATCCAGGCGCCCCGATACCAACCCCCCGAACACGAACTGCCCATGAGCGGCAGACCCCCCGTCCCCAGGAGGTCGAGAAGTTTGAGTCACAAGCGAATGCCCAAGCGCAAGGCGGCGATAGCGGTGGGCGGTGTCGCGGCGCTCGGGGCGGCGGCCCTGCTGCTGCCCAACGCCAACGCCTCCCAGGACCAGGACAACGCGACCGCGGGCGGCACGGCGGGCGCCAGGACCATGAAGGCCGCGGACGCCTCGGGCCTCGCCGCCCAGCTGGAGAAGATGCTGGGCGACGCCTTCGCCGGCTCCTACTACGACAGCGGCAAGCAGCAGCTCGTCGTCAACGTGGTCAACGGCGACGACAACCTCGTCGTCCAGGCGAAGAAGGCGGGCGCGGTCGTCCGCCAGGTCGAGAACAGCACCGCCGAACTCAAGGCCGCCGCCAGGACGCTGAAGACCAAGGCGACCATCCCCGGCACCTCCTGGGCCGTCGACCCGCGCACGGACAAGGTGCTCGTCACCGCCGACTCGACCGTCACCGGCGCCAAGTGGGACCGGCTCCAGTCCACCGTGCAGAGCCTCGGCTCCGGCACGGCCACGCTGAAGAAGTCCTCCGGCACGTTCAAGACGTTCGTCTCGGGCGGCGACGCCATCTTCTCCCAGGTGCAGGGCGGCAACGTCCGCTGCTCCCTCGGGTTCAACGTGACCGCATCCGACGGCAGCCCCGCCTTCCTGACGGCCGGTCACTGCGGGGTCGCCGCCAAGGACTGGTCCGACTCCGAGACCGGGCAGCCCATCGCCACCGTCGACCAGGCCACCTTCCCGGGCGCGGGCGACTTCTCCCTCGTCAAGTACAACGACGCGGGCACTCAGGCGCCCAGCGAGGTCAACACCGGCAACGGCCAGACCGTGCAGATCAACCAGGCCGCGGACGCCACCGTCGGCACCACCGTGTTCCGGATGGGCTCCACCACCGGGCTGCACGACGGCCAGGTCACCGGCCTGGACGCCACCGTCAACTTCCAGAGCGAGACCGACCCGGGCGGCGTGGACACCGTCACCGGCCTCATCCAGACGAACGTCTGCGCCGAACCGGGCGACAGCGGAGGCTCCCTGTTCACCCAGGACGGCAGCGCCCTCGGCCTCACCTCCGGCGGCAGCGGCGACTGCAAGAGCGGCGGCGAGACCTTCTTCCAGCCCGTCACCACCGCCCTCCAGGCCACCGGCGCGACCCTCGGCAACGGCGGCAATGGCGGCAACGGAGCCGGCGAGGCAGGCAACGGCAACGGCGCCGGTGACCAGGCCGGTGCGGGCGATCAGGCCGGTGCCGGTGACCAGGCCGGTGCCGGCGATCAGGCGGGCGGCGAGGCCGGGGCTGGTGCCGGTGACCAGGCCGGTGCGGGCGGCGAGGCCGGTGCCGGTGACCAGGCGGGTGCCGGTGACCAGGCCGGTGCCGGTGGCGACCAGATCGGCGGCGGCGCCGACCCGTCCGGCTCGGCCGGCTCCGCGGGCGACCAGTCCGGCAGCGGTACGGCGCACGACGGATCCTCGTCCCTCACCGGGAACCACTGAGCCGATCCTCACGGGTACTCGCCGGGCCGTCCTCCGACGGCAGCCGCTGACGGGGGCTCACCGAGCCGTCCCGCACGGCAGCCGCTCACGGGTACTCACCGGGCCGTTCTTAGACGGCAGCCGCTCACGGGTACTCACCGGGCCGTTCTTAGACGGCAGCCGCTGACGGGGGCTCACCGAGCCGTCCCGCACGGCCGTCGCTGAGCGGTTATCGGACGGCGGCCACCGAGCCCGCCCCTGGTGCCGGCACCGAGCGGACCGGCACCTTGTGCTCCCCGCCGGCCTCCCCCCTCGGTCCGGCCGGCGGGGAGTGGTCCGGCCCTCCGACGGGAGGGCCGGACCACTGTCATGTGGTCAGCCGTCGTCGCGGGCCCGCAGCGGCAGCACCGCCACGTCGTCCACCCGCTGCCGTGCCGCCGCGCTGCCGCGGACCACCTCGTCCGCCGGCCTCTCGGGCAGCTGGTCACCGACGTCCGTGAGCAACTCGCCGAGACCGGCCGGCGCGTCCTCGATGGTCGTCACCAGCCGGGACGGGCCCGGACCGGTCTGCGGCGCGCCGTGCGCCGGCCGCCCGCATGTCCCCGTACGGCGGATGGCTCCTCATACCCCGTCGGGCCGGCGACATGCCCTGGCCGGGGCCGGTCGAGTGAGCCGGGGCGCCTCGGCCGTGCGGGCGAAGCACGCGTGGTGCGCGGGTGCCTCATGTGCGCCCCCGTCGCGCCAGGATGGCTGATTCCATGCGTAGGAAAGTGAGCCGTCGATTCTCGGACCCCGGAGCCGCCGCGTGTCGCGGCCGCGGTGTACAGGGTGGCCGTGTGTGTCGTCGGCGGACCCGCAGCCGGCCCCGGCGTGTCGCGTCGCGGTTCCGGGCGGCGGCCGCGCGGCGGCCACCGGCCGGAACGTCACCCCGCATCAGTGGAGGTCCGGCCCGCCCGTCGAACAGGGTGGCGAAACGCAGGACCCGTGCAGCCCGGGGCCGAGGTGATTCCGGTCGACCTCCCGGCGGCAACTTTTTCCCGCGCGCCCGGTTTGCGGTTGAGGCGCGGGGGCACACGCGGGTGCGACGATCCGGCCGCGTCGTCGTGCGCGCGAGGGGCTTGAGGAAGTGGCCGGATGGTGACGCAAAAGCACAGGGGGAATACTCTCCGTTCAACTTCAGGGGGTTGCTTGCGTGTGACTCGCCGTGAAGACTGTGGCCGAGTTCCATCGAAACGAAGGTGTCCCGAGGTACGCATCATGCCAATCGTGGGGCGGCACGGCATGCGACTGCGTATTCTCACACCGCGTTTCGAACGGGCGGGGGCTGTGGGCCCCGCTGCCCGTGGCCGAGCCGGGAGGGTCCCGCGTGATCGTTGCGCGGGAGGAATCGCCGAGGGGATGGGTTATGTCGGGTTGGCGCGCCACACGACGAGGCTCGCTGCGGGGCCGTGGCCGGCCGCGCGGACGCCACGTTCCGCATCGCATGTGTTGAGGGCCTCCGGCCCGTCCCGGCAGCAGACCGACGGCGGCTGACCGCCCAGCCGCGTAAGAGGAAGGCCACCCGGGTCACGCGCTTTCCCGTCCGCATGTTCTCGGTGGTGGCACAGCCGTGCCCGGACCCGCCCACGGTCCGGCCGGCCCCGCCCCATGACGTCCCCCGTGTGTGACTCCTCCGTGCCCGCACGCGCTAGCAAGGAGACAACGTGATCAGCAGACAATCGACGGGCTCGCGGCCCCTCCTGGACGAGTTACCCGACCGCTGGCGTGGCTTACGCGACGCCGGGCCGGTGCGGTACGACGAGAAACAGGAAGTCTGGCAGGTGCTGGACCACGAGACCGTCGCCACCGTGCTCGCCGACCCGGCGACGTACTCCTCGGACCTCTCCGCCCTCGCCCCCACCCAGTCCGACTTCGAGACCTTCACCCAGGGCAACTTCGTCGGCATGGACCCGCCGGAACACCGCAAGCTGCGCACGCTGGTGAGCCAGGCGTTCACCCCGCGGGTCGTGCAGGGGCTCGGCCCCCGCATCGAGGCAGTCTGCGACCGGCTGCTGGACGCCGTCGCCGACCGCGACCGGTTCGACCTGGTCGACGCGCTGGCCTATCCGCTGCCGATCATCGTCATAGCCGAACTGCTGGGCATACCCGCCGAGGAGCACCGGCTCTTCCAGGAGTGGGCGAGCGTCCTCTTCGGCGGCGACCAGCTCGGCGAGGCGCCCGACATGGCCGACCTGGAACGGGCGCTGGAAGCCATCGCCCCCACGGTGCGCGAGATGAACGGCTACATGCTGGAGCACATCCGTGCCCGCCGCGCCGACCCCGGTGACGACCTCACGAGCAGACTCATCGCCGCCGAAGTGGACGGCGTCCGACTCGCCGACCAGGAAATGGTCGGCTTCGTGGCCCTGCTGCTGGTCGCCGGGCACATCACCACGACGGCGCTGCTGGGCAACGCGGCCGTCACCTTCGACCGGCACCCCGGCACGGACGCCGCGCTGCGCTCCGATCCCGCACGCATACCGGCCGCGGTCGAAGAGGTGCTGCGCTGGCTCCCGCCCTTCCCGGAACTGGGCCGCCGCGTGACCCGGCCCGTGACCCTCGGCGGTCACGACCTCCCGGCGGACACCCTGCTGATGGCTCATCTGGGCGTCGCCAACCGCGATCCCGCCCGCTTCGCCGCACCGGATGTCCTCGACATCGCCCGGACTCCGAATCCCCATCTGACCTTCGGGCACGGCATCCACTTCTGCTTCGGCGCGCCGCTCGCCCGGCTGGAGGCACGGATCGCGCTGCGGAAGTTGCATGAACGATTCCGCATACTGGCGATCCCGTCCTACGAGGACGTCGCCTACCAGAACCCGGCCGTCATCATCGGCGTACGGCATCTGCCCGTCGAGGTCCGCAGACCGTAGCCCGAGCGCGCTCAGCGCCCCCGGCCGGCCCCCACACCGCTCGTCCAGGACCGGACCGGTACACCCGCACATGAGACCCACCCAACGGGAGTCCCCTTCTCATGCCGTACACCATCCCCGCCGCTCCGGCCGCCGCCCCGACGTCGTCCCTGTTACGCCGGGAGCTCCAGGACCGTCTCGACGCCCTCGCCCTCACCCACCGGGTGCCCGGCGCCCAACTGGCGCTGGACACCGGTACGGAAGTCGTCGCCGTGCACACCGGTACGGCCGACGCCGCGACCGGCAGCCCCTTCACCGCAAAGACCGCGGTCCCCCTGGGATCGCTCACGAAGCCCTACACCGCCGCCCTCGTCATGCTCCTGGCCGACGACGGCGACCTCGACCCGGACGAATCCGCCGCCGGGCACCTCCCGGAGCTGCGCGGAACACCCGAGGTGACGATACGTCAACTGCTGAGCCACACCGGCGGGTTGCCCACCGGGCCCGACTCGGACACCGCCGCCGCGACCACCGCCGCCCGCTATCTCACGGCCGTCTGCACCCCCCGGGACCTGCTGTTCGCGCCGGGCACCGACTTCTCCTACTCCAACGCCGGTTACGTCGCCGCCGGGCGGCTGGTGGAGACGGTCACCGGCATGCCGTGGGCCGAGGCCGTCCGGGCGCTGCTCCTCGAACCCCTCGGGATTCCGGCCGCGTTCATCGGCGACGCCTCGCCCGTCCGGCCCGTCGCCGCCGGGCACGCCGTCAACACCGCGACCGGACAGGCCCGTCCGGCCCGGCAGAACCTGGCGCCGCTGGAGGCACCGGCAGGCGCGCTGCTCGCGAGCGCCCTGGACCTGGCCGCGTTCGGCAACGCGCTGATCGGCCGCTCGGACCTGCTGCCACCCGCCGTCGCGAAGGAGATGCGCCGCCCCGAGACCGCCGCCCGGCCGGGAGCGCTGGCCGACGGCTGGGGATCCGGGCTCGCCCTCTACCAGCGGGACGACCGCGTGTGGAGCGGGCACGACGGCAACGCCCAGGGCACCTCCTGCCACCTGCGGACGGACCCGGAGAGCGGCGTGGTGGTCGCCTTCACGGGCAACGCCGGAGGCGCCACCGCCCTCTGGCGCGACCTGGCCGAGGAACTGGCCCGGCTCACCGGCATACGCGTCCCCGTCGGCGCGTGCGCCACGGACCGGGGCCGCCCCGTCGCCCTGCCCGACTGCGCGGGAACCTATCGGAACGGCACCACGACGTACCGCGTCGCGCCCGGACCGGACGGCGCGCCGGCCCTATCCGTCGACGGTGACCTGCCCCTCCCACTGGTCTGCTACGCCGACCTCTCCTGCGACCTGCTCGATCCGGCCACCGGGCGCCCGGAACCCGGGGGGCGCTTCCACCGGGATCCGGCCACCGGCCGGATCGACCGGATGCAGATATCCGGGCGCACGGCGCGCCGCACCGACGACGGCTGAACCGCGGCCCGCGCCGGTTCCGGCTCCGAACCCGGCGCGGCCCCGGCTCGGGTGAACGCCGCCGGCGTGTACGCCGCCCGGTCCCGGCCTGTTCGGGGCGGGTGCCATCGGTCTCGGCCGGTTCGGGCGGGCGCCGCCGGCCACGGCCTGGTCCGTGTGGACGTCGTCGGTCTCGGCCCGGTCCGGGTGGGGGGCGTCGGCTCAGTTCGGTTCGGGTGGGCGCCGCCGGTCTCGGCTCGGTCCGGGGGCGTGGTCGGTCTCGGCCCGGTTCGGGTGGGTGTCGTCGGCTCAGTTCGGTTCGGCTGGGCGCCGCCGGTCCCGGCCTGTTCCGGGCGGGCGTGGTCGGTCTCGGCTCGGTCCGGGGGGCGCCACCCGGTCCGGGCCCGGTCCGGGGGGCGCCACCCGGTTCGGTCCCGGTCCGGCGGGCGCCACCCGGTTCGGTCCTGGTCCGGCGGGCGCCACCCGGTTCGGTCCCGGTCCGGCAGATGCCGCCGGGCTCGGTCCCGGTCCGGCGTACGCCACCCGTGCCCCGGCCGGCGCCGCCTCCGGTTCCGTCAGGCCCCGGGGTCCCGGCCCCGGTGACCACCACCCGACCCCCCGACCACCCGGCAGCCTCGCAGCGACCGGCACCTCCGCCCGCATCACGGGGCTCGCCGCGTAGGCGGCCCCTGCCGGTCCACCGCTTCCCAGCACCGCCGCACCGCCGCACCGCCGCACCGTCGCACCGCCCGGTGTGTCACCCCGGTCCAACGCACCGCCCCGCGGTGGGCCGGGCGCGTCCGCGCCGCATCGTCCCGCTCTCCAAAGGACTTCACCCATGACGGACCTGCACGACAAGCCCGCACCGGCGTCCTCATTGGCACAGGCCGGCCCCGCCGCCGACGCGCCGGAGAGCGCCACGGCCGCGGAGCATCCGACGCTCGGCGAGCTGTTCACCGCCTGGGTGGCCCGCACCCCGGACGCACCGGCCCTCACCGACGGCCGACGGACCTGGACGTACCGCGAACTGGGCGCCCGCGCCGACCGGTTGGCCGCACACCTGGTCCGTCGGGGAGCCGGACCCGACCGGGTGGTGGCCCTGGTGCTGCCGCGCTCCATGGAACTGATCGCGGCGGAACTGGCCGTCGCCCGGGCGGGCGCCGCCTTCCTGCCCGTGGACCCCGCCTACCCCGCAGAGCGCCGCGCGCTGATGCTCACCGACGCCGCGCCCGCGGTCACCCTCGACGACGCGGGCCAGGTCGGCCGGTTGCTGGACGCGGACGAACCGCCGGCCACCGAGGACACCACGGGACACGCGGCCGAAGCGGACGCCGACCGCAGGGCCGGAACGGACGCCGACCGCAGGGCCGGAACGGGCGCCGACCACGGGGCCGGAGCCGAAGCCGACCGCAGGGCCGGAAACGCAGCCGGCCTCGCGATCGAAGCACGCGCCGACCACGGGGCCGGAACCGGCGCCGACCGCAGGGCCGGAACGGGCGTTGATCGCGAGCCCGGAACCGGCGCCGACCATGCGGCCAGAACTGACGCCGACCACGCGGCCTATGTCATCTACACCTCGGGTTCCACCGGCACCCCCAAGGGCGTGACGGTCACCCACCGCGGCATCGGCGGCTTCACCGCGGCCGCCGCCGAACGGTACGCGGTGGGTCCCGGCGACCGCGTGCTCCAGTTCTCCTCGCCGAGCTTCGACGCCTCCGTCCTGGAGCTGTTCATCTCCGTGCTGTCCGGCGCCACACTCGTCGTACCGCCGCACGGCCCCTGGCTGGGTGACGAACTCGCCGCGGTCCTGGACGAGCACCGCATCAGCCACGCCCTCATCCCGCCCGCCGCGCTCGCCACCCTGCCCGACCCGGCGCAGGGCACCGCGCGTCACCTGCGCACGCTGATCGTGGGCGCCGAGGCCTGCCCGGCCGGACTGGTCGACCGCTGGGCACCCGGCCGCCGCATGATCAACTCCTACGGTCCGACCGAGACCACCATCGTCGCCACCTGGACCGGGCCGCTGACCGCCGGCCACGGCACCCCGACGATCGGCGGGGCCCTGCCGCACACCCGGGTGTACGTCCTCGACACCGCGATGCGGCCCGTACCGCCCGGCGTGGACGGCGAGTTGTTCGTGGGCGGCGACGCGGTGGCCCGCGGCTACCTGGGCCGCCCGGGCCTGACCGCCACCCGCTTCGTCGCCGACCCCTTCGGTCGGCCCGGCGCGCGCCTGTACCGCACCGGGGACCGGGCACGCTGGACCGCCGCCGGGGAACTGGAGTTCCTGGGCCGGCTGGACCGGCAGGTGAAGATCCGCGGCATCCGTATCGAGCCGGGCGAGATCGAGGCGGCCCTGCGCCGGGCCGGCGCCGTCGGCGAGGCCGTGGTCGTCGTACGCGAGGACGAGCCAGGACGCCAGCGGCTCGTCGGCTACGTCACGCCGGCCGGACAGCCGGCCCCCACCGATCCGGCCGCCCCCACCGCTCCCGCCGCCCCCACCGATCCCGCCGCCCCCGGCGGGGCGGCCGTGGTTCTGGACCCCGTGGCACTTCGGGCGGCCGTGGCCGCCGTGCTGCCTGCGCACATGGTGCCGTCCGCGGTCGTGGTGCTGGAGCGGATGCCGCTCACCCCGCAGCACAAGATCGACCGGCGGGCCCTGCCCGCCCCCGAACGCGCGACCGCGGCCGGCCACGTCGCGCCGCGGTCACCGCAGGAGCGGGCCCTCGCCAGGATCTGGGCGGACGTCCTGGGCGTCGACACGGTCGGCGTGACGGACGACTTCTTCGACCTCGGCGGCGAGTCGATCCTCGCCGCCCGCGCCCTCTCCCGGATCCGCGACGAACTGGGCGTACGGCTGACCGTACGGGACGTCTTCACCGCGCGTACGGTCGCCGCCCTCGCCCCCCTGCTCGCCGACCCGTCGGCCGCCGCGCCGCCGGAGCCGATCCCGCCGGCCCCGCGCGAGGGCGGCCTGCCCCTGTCGAGCGCGCAGCGCCGGCTCTGGTACCTCGACGACCTCACCGCGGGCGGCACCGAGTACAACACCGGGGTGGCGCTGCGGCTGAGCGGCCCGCTGGACCCGGACGCGCTGGGCCGCTCCCTGCACCGCCTCGCGGCCCGCCACGCCTCGCTGCGCACGACGTTCACCACGGCCGACGGCCAGGGCGTGCAGCGCGTCGCGGCCGAGCCGGACCTGCCCCTGCGGACGGCCGACCTCACCGGCATCCCCGACGCTCGCCGAGCCGAGGCCGCCGAGACACTGCTCACCGAGGAGCTGGGCCGCCCCTACGACCTGGCGGACGGCCCGCTCACCCGGGCCCTGCTCGTCCGGCTCGCCGTCCAGGACCACCTGCTGCTCCTGGCCCAGCACCACATCGTCACCGACGGCTGGTCCGTGGGCATCCTCACCCGCGAACTCGCCGCCCTCTACCATGCGGAGACCACCGGCGAACCGGACGGACTGGCGCAACCCCCGTTGCAGTACCCGGACTTCGCGGTGTGGGAGCGGCGGCAGCGGACCGCCGGGGGCGACGCCGCCGACCTGGCCTACTGGCGACGGCACCTGTCGGGCATCCAGCACCTGGAGCTGCCGACCGACCGGCCGCGTCCGGCCGTGCGCACCACCACCGGGGCGGCGCACCGGCACACCCTCCCCGCGGAGTTGGTGACCCGGCTGCGGCAACTGGCCGCAGGGCGCGGCACCACGGTGTTCACCCTGTTCGCCGGCGCCTCCGCGCTGCTGTTCTCCCGCTACTCGGGCCAGCGGGACGTCGCGTTCGGCACCGTCACCACCGGCCGCGGCCGACGGGACCTGGAGGACGTGCCGGGATTCTTCGCCAACACGGTGGTGCTCCGGGGCGAGGTGGACGAGCGGGTGACCGTGGACCGGTTCGTGGAGACCATGCGGACGACGGTGCTGGACGCCTTCGCCCATGACGCGGTGCCGTTCGACCGGGTGGTCGAGGAACTGGCCCCGCCCCGCGACCCCAGCCGCACCCCGCTGGTCCAGGCGCTCGTCGTGCAGCAGACCGCTTTCGCCGTGCCGCCGCTCTCCGGCGGCCTGCGCTTCGCCGACCACCCGCTGCCCCGCCCGGCCGCCCGCTTCGACCTGGTCCTGGAGTTCACGCCGGACACGGACGGCGGCTGCGTGCTGACCGCCGAGTTCAGCACGGACCTGTTCGAGGCGGCGACCGTGGCCCGGCTGACCGCGCATCTGCACCGCCTGCTGGAGGGCATGGCGGACGGCCCGGGACGCAGGCTGGCCGAGCTGACCATGCTCTCGGCCGAGGAACAGCGCACACTGGTCGACACCTGGAACCCGCCCGCCCGCCGGGCCCGGGACACCGATCACACGACGCTCCCCGAACTGCTGCACGCCCAGGCGGCCCGGACCCCGGACCGTACCGCCGTCGTCTGCGGCCCGGTCCGGCTGGACTACGCCGAGGTGGCCCGGCGCGCCGGCCGGATCGCCCGGCTGCTCGCCGCCCGCGGCGCCGGCCCGGAGCGGCTGGTCGCGCTCTGCCTGCCGCGCTCCGCCGACCTCGTGCCCGTGCTGTGGGCGGTGCTCGCCTCCGGCGCCGCGTACCTCCCCGTCGACCCCGGCTATCCCGCCGAGCGCGTCCGCCTCATGCTCGCCGACGCCCGGCCCGCCCTCGTCGTCGCCACCCGGGAGACCGCCACCGCCCTGCCCGCGGACTGCGCACCGCTGATCCTGGAGGACTGCGCGGACCCGTCCGACACCCACCTGGCGCCGTCCGACATCCACCCGGACCCGTCCGGCGCCCACCCGGCGCCGTCCGACGTCCACCCGGACCCGTCCGACGTCCACCCGGCGCCGCCGGCCGGCGCCGACCGGACCGGGCCCCTGCTGCCGGACCATCCGGCGTACGTCATCTACACCTCGGGCTCCACCGGCCGCCCCAAGGGCGTCGTGGTCACCCACCGCAGCGTCACCGCCCTGGCGCAGTGGGCGCGGGAACGGTTCGGTGCCGAGGGGCTGGCCCATGTCATCTCCTCCACCTCCCTCAACTTCGACGTGTCGGTCTTCGAACTGCTCTGCCCCCTGGTGGCGGGCGGCACCGTCGAGGTCGTCGCCGACCTGCCGGCCCTCGCCGAGGGCGCCGGCCCACGGCATGCCGGGCTGCTCAGCGGCGTGCCGTCCGTCGTCTCCCGGCTGATATCGGGCGGTACGGCGCCCGTGACCGCGGACACCGTCGTCCTGGCCGGCGAGGCCCTGCCCGCGCAGACGGTGCACGACCTGCGGGCCGCCATGCCCGGGAGCCGGATCGCCAACATCTACGGCCCCACCGAGGCCACCGTGTACGCCACCGCCTGGTTCGCCGGTGACCGGCTGCCGGAGCAGGCCCCGCCCATCGGCGACCCGGTGGCGCTCACCCGGGCCTACGTCCTGGACCACGCCCTGCGCCCCCAACCCGTCGGTGTCACGGGCGAGTTGTACCTCGGCGGCGGGGGACTCGCCCGCGGCTACCTGCACCGGCCCGGGCTGACCGCCGCCCGGTTCGTCGCCGATCCGTTCGGCGCACCGGGGGAGCGCATGTACCGCACCGGCGACCTGGTGCGCCGCCGCGCCGACGGCGGGCTGGAGTACGTGGGCCGCATCGACCAGCAGGTCAAGGTACGCGGCTTCCGTATCGAACTGGGCGAGGTGGAGGAGGCACTGCGCGGCTGCGCCGGCGTGGCGGAGGCGGCGGCCACCGCCACCACCGACGGCGACGGCCACCGGCGCCTGGCCGGCTACGTCGTCCCGGCCGCCGGGCAGCGCGTCGACCCCGAGGCCGTACGCCGGGAACTCGGCCGTACGCTGCCCGACTACATGGTCCCCTCGGCCGTCCTCGTGCTGGACGCGCTGCCGCTCAGCCCGAACGGCAAGCTCGACCGCGGCCGGCTCCCCGACCCCGGCCCCGCCGTGCGCGCGGTACGGCACGTCGCGCCCCGCACGCCCACCGAGCGCGCACTCGCCGCGATCTGGGCCGAGGTACTGCGCGTGGAACGGATCGGCGTCGACGACAACTTCTTCGAACTCGGCGGCGACTCGATCCTGAGCATCCAGCTGGTGGCCCGCGCCCGGCAGGAGGGCCTGCCGCTGACCTCCCGGGACGTCTACCGGAACCAGACCGTCGCCGCCCTCGCCCGCTGCGCGGACGCCGCCGCGGGCCCGCGCGAGACGGCCCCCGCCCCGGAGGCGGCCACCGGCACGGCCCCCCTGACCCCCATCCAGCACTGGCTGTTCGCCGCGGCCGCCGAGCGCGCCGGCCACTTCTCCCAGGCGCTGTCCGTCCGGACGCCCGACGACCTGGACCCGGCGGCGCTGGAGGACGCGCTGAACGACCTGGCCGCCCACCACGACGCCCTGCGCTCCCGCTTCGTCACGGACGGCGCGGACGGCGGGGCCGGCTGGTTCATCGACGAACGGGCACCCCGTGTCCGCCTGACCCGCCACACCGGCCCGGAGACGGACACCCCGCACTTCGGGCCCTTCGACCTCGCCCGGGGACCGCTGCTGCGGGCCGTGTTGCACGACTGCGGGCCCGGACTGCCCCGCGTGCTGCACCTCGCCGTCCACCACCTGGTGATCGACGGGGTCTCCTGGCGGGTGCTCCTGGAAGACCTGGACCGCGCCTACCGGGCCCGCCGCGCCGGCGACGACGGCGCCGCCGCGCTGCCCGCGAAGTCCTCGCCGCTGCGGCAGTGGGCCCGCCGGCTGAACGCCCACGCGGCGGACGGCGGCTTCGACGACGAACGGGAGTACTGGGCCGAGGCGGTCCCCGGCACCGAACCCGCCCTCCCCGCCGACCTGCCGGACGGGGACGACACCTACGCCGCCCAGCGCGCGGTCACCGTGCGCCTGAGCCCCGCGGTGACCTCGGCCCTGCTGCGCACCCTGCCCGACACCTACCGCACCCAGGCCAACGACGTCCTGCTCAGCGCCCTCGGCCGGGCCCTGTGCGGCTGGAGCGGGCGGGACCGGGTGCTGGTCGACGTCGAGGGACACGGCCGTGAGGAACTCTTCCCCGAGCTGGACATCAGCCGCACGGTCGGCTGGTTCACCACCCGGTACCCCCTCGCGCTCGCCGTGCCCGAGGACGCCGGCTGGGACACCGTGCTGAAGCGCGTCAAGGAGCAGTTGCGCGCCGTACCCCGGCACGGCCTGGGCCATGACGCACTGCGCCGGCTCACCGGGTCCGGGGCGGCCCCGCACACCCCGGACGCCCAGGTCAGCTTCAACTACCTCGGCCGGATGGGGCTGCCGGACGACCCCGACGGCCTCTACCGCGGCACCGTACGCCCGCTCGAACTGGACGCCGACCCGGCGGCGGAGCGCCCGCACGCCCTGGAGGTCGTCGGCCGGCTGGACGACGACGAGCTGGAGTTCACCTGGTTCTACGCGGACCGGCGGTACCGGGAGGACACCGTCGCCGACCTGGCCGGGCGCTTCGCCGCCGCGCTCGAGGACCTCGCCCGGCACGCCGCCCGGCCGGGGGCCGCCGGGCGCACCCCGTCCGACTTCCCGCTGGCCCGGCTCGACCAGGCGGCCGTGGACCGGATCACGGCGGCGGACCCGGCCGCCGTGGCCGACATCCTGCCGCTCACGCCGACCCAGGCCGGCATGCTCTTCCACGGCCTGTCCCAGGGCGACAGCGGCGTCTACTTCCAGCAGCTGACGTTCGTCCTGGACGGCGTGCCCGACCCGGAGGCCCTCGCCGCCGCCTGGCAGTACGTGACCGACCGCACCGAGGTGCTGCGCGGCCGGGTCGCCTGGCAGGACGTACCCGAGCCGCTCCTCGTGGTGCAGCGCCACGCGGCCGTACCGGTCACCCACCTGGACTGGCGCGACCTGCCGCCCGACGAGTGCCGCGCCCGGCTGGACGACGTACTCGCCCGTGACCGCGCCCAGGGCATCGACCTCGGGCGCGCCCCGCTCCAGCGCCTGCTCCTCGCCCGTGTCTCCGGCACCGCGGTCCGCGTGGTGTGGTCCTTCCACCACCTGCTCCTGGACGGCTGGAGCCTGTTCCAGGTGCTCTCCGACGTCTTCGCCCGGCACGCCGGGGCCGGCCCCGACACCCTCCCGCACCGCCCGCCCCACCGCGACTACGTCGCCTGGCTGAGGCAGCGCGACCCCGCCGAGGCCGAACAGCACTGGCGGCACCGCCTGTCCGGGCTCACCGAGGCCACCCCGCTGCCGTACGACCGTGAGCCGCGCGAGGCCCACCG
This sequence comes from Streptomyces musisoli, assembly GCF_016741855.1. Lineage (GTDB taxonomy): Bacteria > Actinomycetota > Actinomycetes > Streptomycetales > Streptomycetaceae > Streptomyces > Streptomyces musisoli. Next base: position 336,689 of record NZ_JAERRH010000002.1, read on the forward strand.
CGCCGAGTCCACGCACGAGGTCCGCGGCACGCTGCCCGCGCCCGCCACCCGGGCGCTGGAGGAACTGGCGCGCACCTCCGGCCTGACCCTGAACACCCTGGTGCAGGGCGCCTGGGCGCTGCTCCTGGCCCGGCAGGCGAGCCGCGACGAGGTGGTGTTCGGCACCACCGTGTCCGGACGGCCGCCCGAGCTGCCCGGCGCCGAGGCCATGACCGGCCTGTTCATCACCACCCTGCCCACCCGGGTCACCGTCCCCGGCCACGGCACCCTGCTCGACTGGCTGCGCACGCTCCAGCACGACCAGATCGAGGACCGGCGCTTCGACCACCTGCCGCTCACCCGGATCAAGGCGTGCAGCCGGCTCCCCGAGCGGGTCGGCCTGTTCGACAGCATCGTCGTCTTCGAGAACTACCCGGTGGACGACGATCTCGCCGCCTCCCACGGACTGCGCCTGAGCGGCCTGGAGGGCATCGAGACCACCAACTACCCGCTGAGCCTGACCGCCTACCCGGGCGCGGAGCTGACCCTGCGCCTCGGCTACGACCCCGAGCTGTTCGACGCCGGCACCGCCGAGCGGATGGCCGAGTACCTGACCGTCCTGCTCTCCGGCATGGCCACCGGCTCCGGGCGCCCGCCCGCCCGGCTGCCGCTGCTCGCCCCCGACCGCCGCGAGCAGGTGCTGCGCGCCTGGAACGACACCGCCACCGACCTGCCCGGCTCCACCGTCGCCGGCCTCTTCGCCGCGCAGGTGTGCCGTACCCCCGACGCCGTGGCCGTGGAGGCCGGCGACGAGCACCTCACCTACCGCGAACTCGACGCGCGAGCGGCCCGGTCGGCGGCCCGGCTGGCCGGGCTCGGCGTACGCCCGGAACACCCGGTCGGTGTCCTCATGGACCGGTCCGTGGAGCTGATCGTCACCCAGCTGGCCCTCGTCCGCACCGGCGGCGTGTACGTGCCGCTGGACGGCAGGGCACCCGCCGAGCGGCTGCGCCGCACGCTGGCCGAGGCCGGCGCCGGCCTGCTGCTGACCGACGCCGGCTGGGAGAGGACGGCCCGGGAGGCGCTGCCCGGCGGCCGCGTCCTGCGCGTCGACGACGCCTCCGGCGCGGACGGGCCGGCCCCCACCTGCGCGGTCCACCCCGACAACGTCCAGTACCTGATGTTCACTTCGGGCTCCACCGGCACCCCCAAGGGGGTCGCGGTGCGCCAGCGGGACGTCGCCGCCCTCGCCCTGGACCGGGCCTTCGCCGGGCACGACCGGATCCTCGTGCACTCGCCGGGGGCCTTCGACGCCTCCACCTACGAGGTGTGGGTGCCGCTGCTGCGCGGCGGCACGGCCGTCCTCGCCCCGCCCACGGACGTGGACGCCGCCCAGGTCCGGCACGCGATCACCGAGCAGCGGGTGAGCTGCCTGTGGCTGACCGCGGGCCTGTTCCGCCTGCTCGCGCAGGAGGACCCGGGCTGCCTGCGCGGCGCCCGCGAGGTGTGGACGGGCGGTGACGTCGTCCCCGCCCAGGCCGTGCGCCGGGTGCTGGACGCCTGCCCCGGCCTGACCGTCGTGGACGGCTACGGCCCCACCGAGACCACCACCTTCGCCACCCGCCGCGTCTTCAGGTCCGGCGACCCGCTGCCCGCCGTGCTGCCCATCGGCCGCCCGCTCGACAACACCCGCGTGTACGTCCTGGACACCGCCCTGCAGCCGCAACCGCCCGGCATCCCCGGCCAGTTGTACATAGCCGGCGCGGGCCTGGCCCGCGGCTACGCGGGCCGGCCCGGGGCGACCGCCGCCCGTTACGTCGCCGATCCCTACGGCCCGCCCGGCGCGCGCATGTACCGCACCGGCGACATCGTGCGCTGGAGCGCCGACGGCGAACTGCACTTCGTCGGCCGCGCGGACGACCAGATCAAGATCCGCGGCTTCCGCGTCGAACCCGCCGAGATCGAGGCCCGGCTCACCGCCCATCCCGGCATCGCCGAGGCCGTCGTCTCCCTGTACGAGGACGCCGGACGCAAGCGGCTGGCCGCCCACCTGGTGCCGGCCGGCGCCGCCACGGTGCCCTCCGCCGCCGAGCTGCGCGCCCACCTGGCGGCCGGACTGCCCGACTACATGCTGCCCGCCGCCTTCGTCACCGTGCCCGAGCTGCCACTGACCGGCAACGGCAAGGTCGACCGGCGGCGGCTGCCCGCCCCCGACTGGTCGGCGGGCGGCGAACGGGCCCACCGGGCCCCGCGCACCGAGACCGAGCGCATTCTCGCCGGGATCTGGGCCGAACTCCTCGGCGTGGCCCGGGTCGGCGTGGACGACAACTTCTTCATGCTGGGCGGCGATTCGATCCTCAGCATCCAGGTGGTCTCCCGGGCGAGGGCCGCGGGACTCACCCTCACCCCCCGCGATCTCTTCCGGCACCCCACGGTGGCCGAGCTGGCCGGAGCCAGCGGCGGTACCGGGCCCGCCGTCGCCGGTACCGAACCGGTCGCCGGAGCCGCGGACCTCACACCGATCCAGCACTGGTTCCTGGACCCGCGGCCGGCCCACCTCGGATTCTTCAACCAGTCCGTCGTCGTCGAGACGGCCGGCGCCGTCGACCAGGACGCCCTGCGCCGCGCACTGACCGCCCTGTGGACACAACACGACGCCCTGCGCGCCCGGTTCGCGGCCGACCCCGACGGCACCTGGCGCCAGGACATCGCCCCCGCCGACGGCCCGGTCCCCGAGCTGCTCGAGGTCCACGGCCGGCAGGCCGAGGAACGCGTCACGGCGGCGGCACACGGCGGACTCCAACTGGATACGGGCCCGTTGTTCACCGCCCGGCTGTTCACCGCCGACGGCACCCGCCCCGCCGCCCGGCTGCTGCTGGTCGCCCACCACCTGGTGGTCGACGGCGTCTCCTGGCGGATCCTGCTGGAGGACCTGGAGACCGCCTACCGGCAGGCCGCGTCCGGACAGCCCGTACGACTGCCCGCCCGCACCACCTCCGTGCGCGAATGGGCCCGACGGCTGCGCGACCGCGACCGTTTCACCGAGCAGCTCGCCCACTGGGAGCGGACCGCCCGGCACTGCGCCGCACCGCTGCCCGTGGACGGCACCGGCGGCAACACCGCGGCCGACGTCCGCGAGGTCACCGTCCGGCTCGACCGCGAACGCACCGCCGACCTCCTGCGCCGGGTGCCGGGCGTCTACCGCACCCGCGTCGACGACGTCCTGCTCACCGCGCTCGGCCGGGTCCTCGCCGACTGGACCGGACGCGACACCGTCGCCGTCGGCCTGGAGGGACACGGCCGCGAGGACCAGCTCTTCGAGGACGTCGACCTGTCCCGCACGGTCGGCTGGTTCACCTCGCTCTTCCCGGTCGCCCTCGCCGTGCCGCACGGGGACTGGGGCACCGCCCTGAAGGCGGTGAAGGAGCAGCTGCGGGCCGTACCCGAGCGGGGACTCGGCTACGGCGTGCTGCGTCACCTCGCCGGCGAGGAACGGCTCACCGGCGCGCCCGCCCCCGGCATCAGCTTCAACTACCTGGGCCGCTTCGACTGGACCGCCGACGGCGGCGCCCTGATCGGGGCGGTGCCCGGCGGCCTCGGCGGCGCGGAGGCACCCGGCACCGAACGGCCGCACCTGCTGGACGTCGTGGCCCGGGTCGAGGACGACCGGCTGGAGATCACCTGGCACTACAGCACCGGCCGGCACCACGAGGAGACCGTCACCACGCTCGCCGAGGGCATGCTGCGGGCCCTTTGCGACATCGTCGCGCACTGCGCCCGGCCCGAGGCGGGCGGCCGTACCCCGTCGGACTTCCCGCTGGCCCGGCTCGACCAGGCGGCCGTGGACCGGATCGCCGGGGACGGCCGGGACGTCGAGGACGTGCACCCGCTGACACCGATGCAGTCGGGCATGCTCTTCCACAGCCTGCTGGACCCCGGCGGCCGCACCTACGTCAACCAGGTGCAGCTCGTGCTGTCCGGCGTCACCGACCCGCACGCCCTCGCCACGGCCTGGCAGCACACCGCGGACGCCAACCCGGTGCTGCGCACCCACCTGGTGTGGCAGGAGACCCCGGAACCGCTCCAGGTCGTCCGGCACCGGGCCACCGTGCCCGTCACCCACCACGACTGGTCCGGCCGGCCCGCCGACGACGGCGCGCGCGACCTGGACCGGCTGCTCGCCGAGGACCGCGAGGCGGGCATCGACCTGGGCACCGCGCCCCTGATGCGGCTGACGCTGATCCGCCTGGCACCCGACCGGGTCCGCCTGGTGTGGACCTTCCACCACGTCCTGCTCGACGGCTGGAGCGCGGCGCAGGTCTTCGACGAGGTGTGCGAGCGGTACGCCGCCCTGACCTCGGGGCGCCGCCCGCAGGTGCCGGAACGCCGGCCCTTCGCCGACTACCTGCGCTGGCTTGCCGGGCGGGACACCGCCCGGGCCGAGCGGCACTGGCGGGCCGCCCTGGCCGGCTTCCAGGCCCCTACCGAACTGCCCCGGGACCGGCGGCCCGCCGAGGCCCACCACGCCTCCTCCTCCGAGTCGGTGCGGATCACCCTCGGCCCGGACGCCTCGGCACGGCTGCGGGAGACCGCCCAGCGCGCGGGACTGACCCTCAACACGGTCCTCCAGGGCGCGTGGGCACTGCTGCTGTCCCGCTACGGCGGCGGCTCGGACGTGGTGTTCGGCACGACCGTCTCCGGCCGGCCCGCCGAACTGCCGGGCGTGACCTCGATGGTCGGCCTGTTCATCAACACCCTGCCGACCCGCGCCCGCGTCGACGAACGGCGCCCGCTGCTGGACTGGCTGCGCGAACTCCAGGCCGCCCAGTCGGAGGCCCGGCGCCACGACTTCGTCTCCCTGGCCCAGTTGCAGGCGTGGAGCGAGGTGCCCGGCGGCACCGGCCTGTTCGACTCCATCGTGGTCTTCGAGAACTACCCCTTCGACGAGGGGGCGCTGGCCCGGTACGGCCTGGCCATGGAGCAGGAGCGGGACCTGGAGCCGACGAACTACCCGCTCAGCGTGGTCGTCGCGCCCGGCGACACCCTCGCCGTGAACCTCGACTACGACCCGGCCGCCTTCGGCACCGGCACGGTGGAGGCCCTCGGCGAGAGCCTGCGCACCCTGCTGACCGGCATGGCCGCCGACGCGGACCGCCGTCTGGCCGACCTGCCGCTGCTGGCCCCGGCCGAAGGCCGCGCCCTGGTGGGCCGGTTCGGCGGACGCGTGGCCGACACACCGCGGGACACCCTGCCCGAGGCATTCCGGCGGCAGGCCGAGCGCACCCCGGACGCCCCGGCCGTCCGGCACGGCGACACCCGCCTCACCTACCGCGAACTCGACGCCCGCTCCAGCCGGCTGGCCCGGCGGCTCATCGCCGCCGGCGCCGGACCCGAGCGCTTCGTCGCCCTCTGCCTGCCCCGCACCGCCGACCTGATCGTGGCACTCCTCGCGGTGCTGAAGAGCGGCGCCGGCTACCTGCCGGTGGACCCCCAGTACCCGGCCGAACGCGTCGCCTTCCTCTTCGAGGACGTACGGCCCGACGCCGTGATCACCGCCACGGAGACCGCCGGCCGGCTGCCCGACGGGCCCATCACCCGGATCCTGCTGGACGCGGAGCCGGACCCCGGCGTGCCGGACCTTCCGGTCGGCGACGACGAACGGCGCGGCACGCTGCTGCCCGGCCACCCGGCCTACGTCATCCACACCTCCGGCTCGACCGGCCGCCCCAAGGGCGTCGTCGTCAGCCATGCCTCCGTGCTGGCCCTGACCGACTGGGCGGCCGCCGAGTTCACCGGCCGGGCACTGGCCCACGTGGTGGCCTCCACCTCGCTCAACTTCGACGTGTCGGTCTTCGAGATCTTCTCGCCGCTGCTGTCCGGTGGCTGCGTGGAGGTCGTCCGCGACCTGCTGGCCCTCGCCGAGCGCCCCGGCCCCTGGAAGGCCGGACTGCTCAGCGCGGTGCCCTCGGCGCTGGACCGGCTGCTCGCCGAGGACGCCGTGCGGATCACCGCCGACACCGTCGTCCTCGCGGGGGAGGGGCTGCCCGCCCGGACCGTCGGCCGGGTCCGCGAGGCCGTTCCCGGCTGCCAGGTGCGCAACATCTACGGCCCCACCGAGGCCACCGTCTACGCCACCGCCTTCACCTGCGACCCGGCCGACCCCGACCGAGACCCGCCGATCGGCCGGCCGCTCGGCGGCGCCCGCGCCTACGTCCTGGACGAGCGGATGCGCCCGGTGCCCGCGGGCGCGCCCGGCGAGCTGTTCCTCGCCGGAACCGGTGTCGCCCGCGGCTATCTGCGCCGGCCCGGCCTGACCGCGTCCCGCTTCCTGCCCGACCCCTTCGGCCCGCCCGGCGGCCGCATGTACCGCACCGGCGACCTGGTCCGCTGGACGGCCGACGGCGACCTCGTCTACCTCGGCCGCGGCGACGACCAGGTGAAGGTGCGCGGCTTCCGCATCGAACTCGGCGAGGTGGAGGCCGCGCTGGCCCGCCATCCCGCCGTGGCGGCGGCAGCCGCCCGGGTGGTCGAACACGACGGCCACCGCCGCCTCGTCGGCTACGCGGTGCCCCGGACCCCCGGCCTCCCGGCCCCCGCCGGCCCCCCGGCCACCGACCCGACGGGCCCGGGTTCCGTCGCCGGGGAGGTCTCGGGGCCGGCGGGTGCGGGTTCCGTCGGCGGGGCTGTCCCGGGTGCGGCGGGCGTGACTTCCGCCGGTCACCCGGTCTCCGGTCCGGCCGGCCTCCCGGACCCCGCCGAGCTGCGCGCCTTCCTCGCCCGCAGCCTCCCCGACCACCTGGTGCCGGCCCTCGTCGTCCCGCTGGAGCGGCTTCCGCTCGGCGCCACCGGCAAGCTCGACCGGCGCGCACTGCCCGCGCCGCGGTGGTCCGCCCCGACCGCCGGCGCGGCCGGCCGGCCGCCGCGCACCGAGGCCGAGCGGACCCTCGCGGCGATCTGGTCCGACGTGCTCGGCGTGCCCGAAGTCGGCGCCGACGACAACTACTTCACCCTCGGCGGCGACTCCGTCCTCGGCATCCAGATCGTCTCCGCCGCCCGCCGGGCCGGGCTCGCCCTGACCCCGCGGCACCTGTTCACCCACCAGACCCTCGCCGAACTCGCCGCCGTGGCCGAACGGATGCCCGACCCCGCCCTGGCCGCCGTCGCCGCCGAGCAGGGCCCGGTGACCGGCGACACCCCGCTCACCCCCGTTCAGCACTGGCTGCTCGGCACCCTCACCGGAGACCCCGCCCACTTCAGCCAGACCGTCGCCCACGAGCTGGCCGCCGACCCCGACGAGACCCTGCTGCGGGCCGCCCTGGCCGCCGTACTGGAACACCACGACGCGCTGCGGCTGCGCTTCGAGGCGGCCGGTGACGGGCGGTGGCGGCAGCACGGCACCGCGCCCGGCGACGACGCGCACCTGGAGGTGCACCACCGCGCGGCTCCCCACGAGGTGGCCGGCGCCCTGGCCGCCGGCTTCGACCTGGCCCGCGGGCCGCTGCTGCGGGCCGCCCTGTGCCGCCCGGCCGACGGAGGACGGCCGGTGCTGGTGCTGGCCGCCCACCACCTGGTCGTGGACGCTGTGTCCTGGCGGCTGATCCTGGAGGACCTGGAAACCGCCTACCGTGCCCTCCGCGACGGCGAGCGGCCCGTCCTCGCACCCAAGAGCACCTCCTTCCGCACCTGGGCCCGACGGCTCGCCGACCACACCGGGACGGGCGGCTTCGACGGCGAACTCGCCCACTGGCGGGACCTCGACGCCGGCCCCGCCCTGCCCACCGACCACACCGGCGGCGCGAACACCGTCGCCGTCGAGGAGAACCTGACCGCCGGACTCGACGCCGAGGAGACGCGCCGGCTGCTCCAGGACGTGCCGGACGCGTACCGCACCCGCGTCAACGACGTCCTGCTGTGCGCGCTGGGCCGGGTCCTGGCCCGCTGGACCGGCCGCGACCGGGTGGCGGTGACCCTGGAGGGCCACGGCCGCGAGGAACTGTTCCAGGACACCGACCTCGCCCGGACCGTCGGCTGGTTCACCACCATGTACCCGGTCGCGCTGGACGTGCCCCGGAACGCCGGAACCGGCACCGTGCTGAAGGCCGTCAAGGAGAACCTGCGGGCCGTACCGCACGGCGGACTCGGCTACGGCGCGCTCCGCCACCTCCACCCCACGGCCGCGGCCCAGCTGCCCGCGCTGCCGCCGGTCTGCTTCAACTACCTGGGCCGGCAGGACCGCACCACCCCCGCCCCGGGCGGACTGCTGCACGCGCCCCTCGGCGGCCTCACCGGCGGCATGGACCGCTGCGCGGACCGCCCGTACCTCCTCGACGTCCTCGGCCGGGTCGTCGACGACCGCCTGGAGTTCACCTGGTCGTACTCCCGCGAGGTGCACCGGCGGGACACCGTCGCCCGGCTGGCGGCCGAGCTGACCGACGAACTCCGCGAGATCGTCCGGCACTGCGCCGCACCCGGCGCCGGCGGCCGCACCCCCTCCGACTTCCCGCTCGCGCCGCTGGACCAGGCGGCCGTCGACCGGCTCGTCGGCAGCGGAGCGGACGTGACGGACGTCTACCCGCTCACGCCCACCCAGACCGGCATGGTGATGCACGGCCTGGACGAGGCCGAACACGGCCTGTACGTCGAGCAGATCACCTTCGTGGCGGACGGTGCCCGGGATCCGGAGACCCTGGCCGCCGCCTGGCGGCACGTCGTCGACCGCACACCGGTGCTGCGCACCTCCGTCGCCCTGCACGGCGTCCCCGTACCGCTCCAGGTCGTCCACCGGGACGTGACCCTGCCGGTCACCGAACACGACTGGAGCCGGATCCCGGCCGACCGGCACGACGCGGAGCTGGAGCGGCTGCTCGGCGAGGAGCGGGCCCGGGGCATCGCCCTGGAGCGGGCCCCGCTGCTGCGGCTCGCGCTGGTCCGGCTCGGCCCGGACGCGGTCCGCGTGGTGTGGACCTTCCACCACGTCCTGCTGGACGGCTGGAGCGTCTTCCACGTCCTGTCAGACGTCATGGCCGCGCACGCCGCCCTCGCCCGCGGTGAGCGGCCCCGGCTGCCCGGACGCAGGCCGTTCGCGGACTACGCCGCCTGGCTGGCCGCCCGCGACACCGGCCAGGCCGAGGAGCACTGGCGCGGCGCCCTGGCCGGCCTGAGCGCCCCGACCCCGCTGCCGTACGACCGCCGGCCCGCCCCCGGCGAGACCGCCCGCTCCGGCACCTGGCTGTCGCGCCGGCTCGGCGCCGAGGAGACACGCCGGCTCCAGGAGTTCGCCCGCCGGCACCGCCTCACCCTCAACACCCTGGTGCAGGGGGCCTGGGCGCTGCTGCTGTCGCGCTGGAGCGGGGAGCGGCAGGTCTGCTTCGGCACCACCGTCTCCGGACGGCCCGCCGATCTGCCCGGCGCCGACACCATCACCGGCCTGTTCATCACCACGCTGCCCGCACGGGTCGACGTCGACGGCGGCGCGTCCTCGGCCGGCTGGCTGCGCGCGCTCCAGGAGGCACAGGCCGAGGACCGGCGCCACGACCACCTGCCCCTCAACGAGGTGCACGCGCTGACCCAACTGCCGTCGGGCACAACCCTGTTCGACAGCCTGGTGGTGTTCGAGAACTATCCGGTCGGCGACGCGACCGCGGGTGCGCACGGGCTCGCCCTGCGGGACCTGGACGCCCGGGAGGCCACCAACTACCCCCTCACCGTGGTCGTCTCGCCCGGCGACCGGCTGTCCGTCGAACTCGGTTATGACGCCCGCTACTTCGACGCGGCCACCGCCGACTCCCTGGCCGGCCGGCTGCTGCACACCCTGCACGCCCTGGCCGGCACGGACGGCACCGCCCGCCTGGACGACCTCGACGTGGTGCCGCCCGCCCAGCGGGAGCGGCTGCTGCACGGCCCGGCCCGCCCCGGACTCGGCCCGGTACCCACCGCCACCCTGCCCGCCCTCGTCGAGGCCGCCGTCGACCGGTGGCCCACGGCTCCCGCCCTCGACGCGGCCGGCACGACACTCGGCTTCGCCGAGGTGGAGGAGCGGGCCAACCGGCTGGCGCACCGGCTCATCGCCCGCGGCACCGGCCCCGGCGAGCTGGTCGCGCTGCTGCTGCCCCGCTCGGCGGACATGGTGCTGGCACAGCTGGCGGTGACGAAGGCGGGCGCCGCCTTCCTGCCCGTCGACCCCGCCTACCCCGAGGAGAGGATCGCGCTCATGCTGCGCGACGCGGCCCCGGCCCTCACCCTGGACGCCAAGGAGGTCGCCGGCCTGCTCGCCGCCCCGCCGGACGACGTGCCCGCACACCGGCCCACCGACGCCGACCGGACCCGCCCGCTCGACCCGGACGACCCCGCCTACGTCATCTACACCTCCGGCTCCACCGGCCGCCCCAAGGGCGTCGTCGTCACCCACCGGGGACTCGCCGCGTTCTCCGCCGCCGAGGCCGCCCACTACCAAGTGGCCCCAGGGGACCGGGTGCTGGCCTTCGCCACGCCCAGCTTCGACGCCTCCGTGCTGGAGCTGTGCATGTCCCTGCCGCACGGCGCCGGACTGGTCGTACCCCGCCCGGGCCCGCTGCTCGGCCCGGAACTGGCCGGCGTCCTGCGGACCGAGCGCATCACGCACACCCTGCTGCCGCCCGCCGCGCTCGCCACACTGCCGGCCGACACCCCCGGCACCCTGCCGGACCTGAAGACACTGATCGTCGGAGCCGACGCGTGCGGTGCCGAACTCGTCGCCCGCTGGGCCCCGCACCACCGCATGGTCAACTCCTACGGCCCCACCGAGGCCACCGTCGTCGCCACCTGGTCCGCACCCCTGACGGCGGACGGCAGCGCCCCGCCCATCGGCCGCCCGCTGCCCGCCACCGGGGCCTACGTCCTCGACGCCCGGCTGCGGCCGGTCCCCGACGGCGTCGCCGGTGAACTGTGGCTGAGCGGACCGGCACTGGCCCGCGGCTACCTCGGCCGGCCCGGCCTGACCGCGGCCCGGTTCGTCGCCGACCCGTTCGGTCCGCCCGGCACCCGGATGTACCGCACCGGCGACCTGGTGCGCCGCGACAGCGCGGGCGAACTGCACTACCAGGGCCGCACCGACCACCAGCTCAAGCTGCGCGGCCACCGCATCGAGGCGGGCGAGGTCGAGGCGACCCTGGTCCGTCATCCGGGCGTGCTGGACGCCGTGGTGACCGTACGCGAGGACGAACCGGGCCTGCCGCGCCTGGTCGCCCACCTGCTCACGGTCCCCGGCGCCGAACCGCCCACCACCGCCGGGCTGCGGGAGCTGGCCGCCCGCTCGCTGCCGGGGCACATGGTCCCGTCTGCGTTCGTGGTACTGGACCGCTTCCCGCTCACCGAGAACGGCAAGACCGACCGGGCCGCCCTGCCCGCCCCGGCCCCGGCCGACGAGCGGGAGCGGCCGGAGTACGTGGCGCCCCGCACACCCACCGAGGAGGCGCTGGCGGCCATCTGGGAGGAGACCCTCCAGACGGCGGTGGGCGCCGAGGACGACTACTTCCTGCTCGGCGGAGACTCGATGCGCGCCCTGCTCATCGCCTCCCGCGCCAACGACGCGTTCGGTGTCACGCTCACCCCCCGCGACGTCCTGGTCTCCCACACCGTCGCCGCCCTGGCGCAACTCGTGGAGGACCAGGTGCTGAGCGAACTCGAGGAAGCGGCCTACGGCGGTCCCGACACCGAGGAAGAGGCCCATGGCGGCCCCGACACCGAGGACGCGGCCCACAGCGGTCACGACGGCCGGAGGGGCGCGTACGGCGGCCCCGAGGCCGCGGACACCGGGAGGGACGGCGGCCCCGACGCCGAGGACGCCGGGAACGACGGCGGCCCCGACGCCGAGGACGCCGGGAACGACGGTTACGAAGCCGAAGACGCCGCGTACGGCGGCCACGACCACGAACGGTGAGGATCCGACGACCATGACGTCTTCGACACCTTCGAACCCCTCCGGCCCCGCGCGGCGCTCCCCCCGGGACCGGGCCGAGGCACTGCCCGACGAGCTGCGGGAGGCGCTGCGCCGGCGGCTCGCCGGACGGGCCGGCGGCGCGGCACAGGCCGCCCGGCCGGGCATCCCGCGCGCCGACCGGGAGCACCCGCTGCCGCTGTCCTTCGCGCAGCAGCGGCTGTGGTTCCTGGACCGGCTGCGGCCCGGCGACGCCCGCTACAACAGCGCGGTCGCGGTCCGTCTCACCGGCGCGCCGGACCACGACGCGCTGGGCACCGCCCTGGCCGCGGTCGTGGCCCGGCACGAGGCCCTGCGCACCACCTTCGAGGAGACCGACGGCCGGCCGGTGCAGCGTGTGCACCCGGCGGGCCCGGTGCCGCTGCCGCTGCGGGACACCGGTGACCTCGACGCGGACCTGCTCGCCGAGTACTCCCGCCCCTTCGACCTGCGGAACGGTCCCCTGCTGCGCGCCCTGCTGCTGCGCGAGTCGGAGGAATCCCACGTCCTGATCCTGACGGCCCATCACATCGTCACGGACGGCTGGTCGATGGGCGTGGTCCTGGACGAGCTGTGCACCGCCTACGACGCCCTCGCGCGCGGCTCCGCCCCGGAACTGCCCCCGGTGGCCACGCAGTACCCGGACTTCGCGGTGTGGCAACGGGAACGGCTCTCCGGGGCCCGCCTCGAACGCCACCTCGCCCACTGGAGGCAGCGGCTCACCGGCGCCGTGGCACCCGAACTGCCCCTGGACCGGCCCCGGCGCGGCGAGGAGGCGGGCGCGGGTGCCGTCCACACCTTCACCGTCCCCGCCGGCCTCACCGCGCGCCTGCGCGACCTCGCCAGAGAACACCACAGCACCCTGCACACCGCCCTGGTCGCCGCCACCCAGGCCCTGCTGGCCCGCTGGTCCGGCCAGGACGACATCACCGTCGGCTCCCTCACCCCGGGCCGGTCCCGCACCGACCTCGAACGGACCGTCGGATTCTTCGTGAACACCGTCGTGCTCCGCACCCGGGTGGACGCCTCCGGGTCCTTCCGCGACCTGCTGGCCGAGGCGGCCGGCACGGTCAACGACGCCTTCGCGCACGGCGACACACCGTTCGAGCGGATCGTGGAGGCGGTGGGCGCACCCCGCGAGGCGGGCCGCAACCCGCTGTTCGACGTGATGGTGCTGCTGCACCCCGACCCGCCCGCCGCGACCGCCCCGCACGGGCTCGCCACGGCCCCGGTCACCGTGCCCCGGCAGGCGGCCACCTTCGACCTCAGCATCGAGTTCGTGCCGGACGGCACGGCGCTGACCGGTCTGCTGGAGTACCGCACCGACCTGTTCGACCCCGCCACGGCCGAGCGGCTGGCCGGACAGCTGCTGCGCCTGCTCCAGGGCGCCGCCGACGCCCCGGACCGCCCGCTGGGCAGCCTGCCCCTGATGTCCGGGGAGGAGGTGCGGCGTGTCGTCCACGACTGGAACACGCCCGCGCACCACACCGTGGACGACACCCCCTACCCGGCCCTCTTCGAACGCCGCGCGGCCCGCACCCCCGACGCCCTCGCCCTCGTCGCGGGCGGCGAACGGCTGGACTACGCCACGCTCAACTCCCGCGCCAACCGGCTCGCCCACCACCTCATCGCCCACGGCGCCGGACCCGAGCACCTGGTCGCGCTGCGACTGCCGCGCACCGCCGACATGATCGTCGCGATCCTCGCCGTCTGGAAGTCCGGCGCCGGCTACCTGCCGCTGGACCCGGCCCTGCCCGGGGAACGCGTCCGCTTCCTGCTGGACGACGCCCGCCCGGCACTGGTCCTGGACGAGACCGCCCTGCGCGCGGTGCCCGCCACCGCCCCGGACACCGATCCCACCGACGCCGACCGGCGCGCCCCCCTGCACCCCGACCACACCGCGTACGTCATCTACACCTCCGGCTCCACCGGCCGCCCCAAGGGCGTCGCCGTCACCCACCGCTCGGCGGCCCGCCTGCTGGCCGCCCACCGGGCCGGCTTCGTCGCCGAGGCGGGCGGCGGCCCGCTGCGGGTCGCGCTCACCGCGTCCTTCTCCTTCGACACCTCCCTCGAAGGCGTGCTGCTGATGGCCGACGGCCACCCGCTGCACCTGGTCGACGAGACCACGCGGATGGACCCGGCCGCCCTGGTCGAGTACGTCGTCGAGCACCGCGTCGACTTCCTCGACGTCACCCCCTCCTACCTGCGGCAGCTGCTGCCCGCCGGGCTGCTCACCGACCCCCGGCACCACCCCCGGGTCCTCATGCTCGGCGGCGAGGCGGTCGGCCCCGCGCTCTGGCGCGAACTGGCCGCCCACCCGGACGTGGCCGCCCACAACTTCTACGGCCCCACGGAGTGCACGGTCGACGCCCTGTCCTGCCGTATCGAGGGCGGCGACCGCCCGCTGGTGGGCCGCCCCCTGCCCGGGGTACGGGCCTATGTGCTGGACGCCCGGCTCCAGCCGGTGCCGCCCGGTGTCGGCGGCGAGCTGTACCTCGCGGGCGCCCAGCTGGCCCGGGGCTACGCCGGCCGGCCGGGCCTGACCGCGGCCCGCTTCCTCCCCGACCCGTACGGGCCGCCCGGCACCCGCATGTACCGCACCGGCGACCTGGCCCGGTGGACCGCCGACGGCCGACTCGACTACCTCGGGCGCGCCGACGACCAGGTCAAGGTGCGCGGCCACCGCATCGAGCCCGGCGAGATCGAGGCCGCCCTGCTCGCGCTGCCCGGCATCGCCGCCGCCGCGGTCGTCGCGCTGCCCGACGCACACGGCCACACCCGCCTGGCCGCCTACGTCGTCCCCGCGCCCGGCGCGCCCGGGCCCGCCCCGGCCGAGCTGCGGGCGGCCCTGCGCGAGGTCCTGCCGGACGCCCTGGTGCCCTCCTCCTTCACCTCGCTGGACGCGCTGCCGCTGACCACCAGCGGCAAGCTGGACCGCCGCGCCCTGCCCGCCCCCGACCTCGAAGCCGGCGACCCGCACAGGGAGTTCGTCGCGCCGCGCACCCCCGTCGAGGAGACCCTGGCCGCCATCTGGGCCGAGGTGCTCGGGCTGGCCCGGGTGGGCGTCACGGACAACTTCTTCGAACTGGGCGGCGACTCGATCCTGAGCATCCAGGCCGTCTCCCGGGCCCGCGCCGCGGGTCTCGGCATCGGCTCGCAGGACGTCTTCCGGCACCAGACGGTCGCCGACCTGGCCGCGGCCGCGTCCCGGCGCACCGCCGCCGTGCCCGCACCCCGGCGCCCCCACGAGGAGGGACCGGCCCCGCTCACCCCGGTCCAGGAGTGGTTCTTCGCCACCCACGGGCCGCTCGCGCACTTCAGCATGTCGATGCTGCTGGACCTGCCGTACGACCTCGACGAGCCGGCCCTGGAAAGGGCGTTGGAGGCCGTCGTGGCCCGGCACCCGGCGCTGCGGGCGCGCTTCGTCCGCACGGCGGAGGGCCGGCGGCAGCTGCCCGGCACCGGACCGGCCACCACACTGCTGACCCGCCACGGCCCCGAGACCTCACCCGCCGAGGCCGCGGAGGCCGCCCGCGCGGCCCTGGACCCCGAGACCGGAACCCTGCTGCGGGCGGCCCTGCTCACCGGCCCCGAGCGTCCCCGGCTGTTCCTCACGGCCCACCACCTGGCCGTCGACAGCGTCTCCTGGCGCGTGCTGCTGGCCGCCCTGGAACAGGCCTACCGGCAGGCCGCTGCCGGCGAGGAGCCCAGGCCGGAGCCCGAGCACACGCCGTTCGCCGACTGGGCGCGCACCCTGGCCGACCGGGTCCGGGCCGGCGACCTGGACGACGACCTGCCGTACTGGACCCGGGAGACCGCGCATCCGCGCACCCCGCTCCCCGTCGACCTCTTCGGCACCCCGCTCGCCGGGTCCGTGCGCACCGTCCGCACACGGGTGGACCGCGCCACCACGCAGGCGCTGCTGCGGCGGGTCCCGGGCGTGTACCGCACGCAGGTCAACGACGTGCTGCTGAGCGCGCTTGGCCGGGTGCTGGCCGACTGGACGGGCGCGGACCGGGTGACCGTCGCCCTGGAGGGCCACGGCCGGGAGGAGGACCTGGCCGAAGGCGCCGATCTGTCCCGCACGGTCGGCTGGTTCACCACCCAGTACCCGGTCACCCTGACCCCGGCTGGGCCGGACGACTGGGGCAGCACGCTCAAGGCCGTCAAGGAACGGCTGCGGGCCGTGCCCCGCCGCGGCCTGAGCTACCAGGCGCTGGGCCACCTCGGCTCACCCCGGCCCGAAGCCCGCGCCCTCGGCGAACTGCCGCTCCCGCAGGTGTGCTTCACCTACCACGGCCAGTGGGAGGCGCCCGCCGGCGGGGACTTCGCGCCCGTCGCCGACGTACCCGGCCGGGACATGGACCCCGGCGCGCCGCTGGACCACCTCCTGGACGTGTCCGCCCTGGTCACCGACGGCGAACTGGAGATCACCTGGCACTACAGCGACCAGGTGCACCGGCCCGGCACCGTCCGGGAACTGGCCGACGGCATGGTGCGGGCCCTCGCCGGCATCGCCCGGCACTGCGCCCGCCCCGACGCGGGCGGCCGCACCCCCTCCGACTTCCCGCTCGCCCGCCTGGACCAGGCCGGCGTGGACCGCCTCGCCGGCGACGGCCGGGACGTGGAGGATCTGCTGCCGCTCACCCCGCTCCAGGAGGGCATGCTCTTCCACCGGCTGGTCGGCGGACCGGACGACGTGTACGTCGACCAGGCCGCACTCCTGCTGGAAGGGGTGACCGACCTTGACGCCCTCGCCCTGGCCTGGCAACGGGTGACCGACCGCACCCCCGCCCTGCGCACCTCCGTGGTGTGGGAGGGCGTGCCGGTACCCCTCCAGGTCGTGCACCGCCGGGTCGCCGTCCCGGTCACCCTGCTGGACTGGCGGGAGACGGACGCGGGGGAGCGGGCCGAGCGGCTGGCCCGGCTGCGCGCCGACGACCTCGAACGCGGCCTGGACCTCGGCACGGCGCCCCTGATGCGGCTCACCCTCGTCCGGCTGCCCGACGCCCGGCTGCACCTGCTGTGGACCTCCCACCATCTGATCCTCGACGGCTGGAGCCTGGCCCAGGTGCTCACCGAGGTGTTCGAGGAGTACACGGCGCTCACCACCGGTGCCCCGCCACGGCCCACGGCACGCCGGCCGTTCGGCGACTACGTGCGCTGGCTGGCCGGGCAGGACGGCGCGGCGGCGCACGCGCACTGGTCGGCCGTCCTCGCCGGGTTCGCCACCCCCACCCCGCTGCCCGCCGACCGCGTCCGGCGCCCCGGGCACGAGACCCGGTCCGCGGGCGTGCACACGGCCGGGCTGTCCGCCGAGGTCTCCGCGCGGCTGGCCCGCACCGCCCGCGCGGCCGGACTCACCCTCGGCACCGTGGTGCAGGGCGTCTGGGCGCTGCTGCTGTCCCGCTACAGCGCCGAGCGGGACGTGCTGTTCGGGACCACCGTCTCCGGACGCCCCGACGACCTGCCCGGCGTCGAGTCGATGGTCGGCATGTTCATCAACACCTTGCCCACCCGCGTCCGCGTGGACGGCGACCGCACCGCCGTCGCCTGGCTCGCGGAGCTACAGGAGGCACAGGCCGAGGCGCGGCGGTTCGCGGCGGTGTCCCTCGCCGAGCTGACCTCGCTCAGCGACGTGCCCGCCGGCAGCCCGCTGTTCGACAGCATGGTGGCCTTCGAGAACTACCCCTTCGACCAGGCCCGTTCGGCTGGCTCCGCGATACGCCTGGCGGACGTCTCCGCCCGCGACGCCACCAACTACCCGCTCGTGCTGCGGGCCTACCAGGGCGAGCGGTTCGGCTTCGACCTCGCCTACGACCCCGAACTGTTCGACGCCACCACCGTGCAGGGCATCGCCGACCGGCTGTGCCTGCTGCTCACCGAGCTGGCCGACGACCCGGACCGGCCCGTGCGCACGCTCGCCTGGACGACCGCCGGGGAACGGCGGCGGATCCTGGCCGACTGGAACGGCACCGAGGAGGGCCGGCCCGCCGACACCCTGCACGGCCTCTTCGCGGCCCAGGCCGCCCGGACCCCCCACGCCGAGGCCGTCACCTGCGGCGACGACCGGCTCGACTACGCCGGCCTGGACGCCCGCTCCGGACAGCTCGCCCACCGGCTCGCCGAACTCGGCGCCGGACCGGAGAGGTTCGTCGCCCTCGCGCTGCCCCGCTCCACCGATCTCGTCGTCGCCGTCCTCGCCGTCCTCAAGACCGGCGCCGCCTACCTGCCCATCGACCCCGCGCTGCCCGCCGAGCGCGTCCGGCAGCTGCTCGCGGACGCCGGGCCGGTGGCACTGGTCACCACGACCGGGACCCGGGCCGAGACCACCGTGCCGGTCCTGCCGCTGGACGACCCCGAGGTACGCGCCGACCTGACCCGGCGCCCGCCCGCCGCCCCGGCCCGCCCCGCCCTGCCCGAGAGCCCCGCCTACGCCATCTACACCTCCGGCTCCACCGGCCGGCCCAAGGGCGTCGTCGTCCCGCACGCGGGCGTGGTCCGCCTGTTCACCCGCACCCGGCACTGGTTCGGCTTCGGCCCCGACGACGTGTGGACCCTCTTCCACTCCTACGCCTTCGACTTCTCGGTGTGGGAACTGTGGGGCCCGCTGCTGCACGGCGGCCGCCTCGTGATCGTCCCCGAGGACACCGCCCGCTCCCCGGAGGACTTCCTGCGCCTGCTCGCCGACGAGCGGGTCACCGTCCTCAACCAGACCCCCTCCGCGTTCTATCCGCTGATCCGCGCGGACGCCGAACTGCCCGACGTGGGAGCCCGGCTGGCCCTGCGCACCGTGGTCTTCGGCGGCGAGGCGCTGGACGTGACCCGGCTCGCGGACTGGTACACCCGGCACCCGGACACCGCGCCCCGCCTGGTGAACATGTACGGCATCACCGAGACCACCGTGCACGTCACCCACGCCGCGCTCGACCGCTCGACGGTCCGCTCCGGCACCGCCAGCCCCATCGGCACCGGTATCCCCGACCTGCGGCTCTACGTCCTCGACGACACCCTCCAGCCGGTGCCGCCCGGCGCCGTGGGCGAGCTGTTCGTCGCCGGGGAGGGCCTGGCGCGCGGCTACCTGAACCGGCCCGGCCTCACCGCGACCCGGTTCCCCGCCGACCCGTTCGGCCGGCCCGGCACCCGCATGTACCGCACGGGGGACCGGGCTCGCTGGCGGGCCGACGGCACCCTGGAGTACCTGGGCCGCGCCGACCAGCAGGTGAAGATCCGCGGCTACCGCATCGAACCCGGCGAGATCGAGGCCGCCCTGCACAGCCACCCGGGCGTCGCAGCGGCCGCCGTCGGCGTGTACGAGGACACCGCCGGAACACGCCGGCTGGTCGCCCATGTCGTGGGCACCGGCACCGGAGACCGCGTCACACCGCCCCCGTCCGCCGCCGAACTCCGCGCCCACCTGGAGGGGCTGCTGCCCGCGCACATGGTGCCGGCCGCCTATGTGCCGATGCCCGCGCTGCCCCTCACCGTCAACGGCAAGCTCGACCGGCGCGCCCTGCCCGCGCCCGGCCCCGAGGGCTTCGCCGCCGACGGCGCGCGGACCCCGTTGCGCACCCCCGCCGAACGGCTGGTCGCCGCCGCGTGGAGGGACGTCCTGGGCACTGGCGAAGTCGGCGCCGACGACGACTTCTTCGCCCTCGGCGGCGACTCCATCCTCGCCGTGCGCGTCACCTCCCGGCTGCGCACCGCCTTCGGCACGGACGTCTCGCCCCGGCTGCTGTTCACCCACCCCACGCTGTCCGACCTCGCGGCGGCCCTGGGCGAACCCCGGCCCGGCAACCTCGCCGACGCCATCCCGGCCGCCGCCGGCGACACCCCGGCGCCCTTGTCCTACGCCCAGCAACGCCTGTGGTTCCTCGACCGGTTCGAGCCGGGCAGCACCGAGTACACGACCCTGTCCGTGCTGCGGCTGCGCGGCCCGCTCGACACCGCCGCCCTGGGGAACGCCCTGGACGGCCTGGTCGCCCGGCACGAGGCCCTGCGCACCACCTTCGCCGAACACGACGGCCAGGCCCGGCAGATCGTCCATCCGCCGCGCCCCGTGGACCTCCCCGTGGAGGACCTCGCGGACAGCGCGGCCCTCGACGCCCTCCTGGACCGCGCGGCCGCCACCCCCTTCGACCTGGCCGGCGGCCCCCTGCTGCGCGCCCGCCTGGCCCGCCTCACCGCCGACGAACACGTCCTCGTCCTGGCCGTGCACCACATCGTCACCGACGGCTGGTCCATCGGTGTCCTGGCCCGCGACCTGGGCGAGCTGTACGCCGCCGCACTGGAGCACCGCGACCCCGAGCTGCCCGCACTGCCCGTCCGCTACACCGACTACGCGTCCTGGCAACGGGCCCGCGCCGACCGTGCCGAGTCCGAACTGGCCTACTGGCGCCGGACCCTGGACGGCGTGACACCGCTGGAGCTGCCCACCGACCGGCCGCGCCCGGCCGTGCGCACCCGCGACGGCGCCCTGGTGACGTTCACCCTGCCCGCCGCGCTGACCGAGCGGCTGCGCGAGCGCGGCCGGGACGCCGACGCGACCCTGTACATGACCCTGGTGACCGCCTGCCAGGTCCTGCTCGCCCGCTTGGCCGGCCGGCAGGACGTCACCGTCGGCACCGTCACCGCCGGCCGGGAACGCCCCGAACTGCACGACGTGGTCGGCATGTTCGTCAACACGCTGGTGCTGCGCGCCCGGGTCCGCCCCGAACTGCCCTTCCGGGAGCTGCTGGCCGAGGTGCGCACGGGCGTCCTGGAGGCGTTCGCGCACCAGGAGGTGCCCTTCGAGCGCGTGGTGGACGCCCTCCAGCCCGAGCGGGACACCAGCCGCACCCCGCTCTTCCAGGTCATGGTCGCCCTGCACAACCTCGACGCCGAGCCGCCCCGGCTGCCCGGCCTGGCGGTGGAGCCGGTGACCCCGCCGGTCCGCACGGCCACCTTCGACCTCGCCTTCGACTTCGTGGCCGGCGACGACGGCCTCACCGGCTACCTGGAGTACAACACCGGCCTCTTCGACGCCGCCACCGCCGAAGACCTCGCCGCCCGCCTGCGCGTCCTGCTGGAGGCCGCCGCCGAGGACCCCGGTCAGCCCGTGGGCCGGCTGCCGCTGATGACCGACGACGAGCGGCGGCAGGTGCTCCGCCAGGGGCAGGGCGCCCGGCTTCCCGAGCCGGACACCACCTTCCCCGCCCTGTTCGAGGCCCAGGCCGCGCGTACCCCGGACCACACGGCCCTGGCCGCCCGCGACACCCGCCTCGGCTTCGCCGCGCTGAACCAGCGGGCCAACCGGCTCGCCCACCACCTCATAGCCCAGGGCGCCGGAGCCGAGGACGTGGTCGCCGTACGGCTCCCGCGCACCTGCGACCTGATGGTGGCGCTGCTCGCGGTCCTCAAGTCCGGCGCCGCACTGCTCTGCCTGGAGCCCGGACTGCCCGCGGAGCGCGCGGACTTCCTCCTCGCCGACGCCCGGCCGCACACCCTGCTGACCGACCTCACCACCGTGCCCTGGGACCGGCTGCCCGCGCACGACCCGACCGACGCCGACCGCGTCCGGCCGCTGCTGCCGGAGCACACCGCGTACATCGTCTACACCTCCGGCTCCACCGGCCGCCCCAAGGGCGTCGCCGTGGAACACCGGCAGCTGGTCAACCTCTGCCACGACCACCGCACGGGCCTGCTCGCCCCGCACACCGCCGGCGGACGACGGCTGCGGGCCGCCCTCAGCGCCTCCTTCTCCTTCGACACCTCCTGGGAAGGACCGCTGCTCCTCGCCCTCGGCCACGAGGTCCACCTGATCGACGAGGACGTACGCCTGGACCCGCAGGCGTTCTGCGCCCAGGTCGCCGAGCAGCGCCTCGACCTGGTGAACGTCACCCCGTCCTTCCTGCGCGAACTGACCTCGGCCGGTCTGCTCGCCCCCGGCCGCCACCACCCGCGCCTCCTGCTCGTCGGCGGCGAGGCCGTCACCCCGGCCGGCTGGCGCGACCTGGTGCGCGCCGAACGCGAGCTGGGCGTGGCGGTGTACAACATGTACGGGCCCACCGAGACCACCGTCGACGCCGTCTACGGCCGCTGCACCGACCGGCCCGACCGCCCGGTCATCGGCCGCCCCGGCGGCAACCTGCGCGCCTACGTCCTCGACGGCGCCCTGCGCCCGGTGCCGCCCGGGGTGCCCGGCGAGCTGTACCTGGCCGGGTCACAGGTCGCCCGCGGCTATCCGAACCGGCCGGGGCTCACCGCCGCCCGCTTCCTCGCCGACCCGTTCGGGGCACCGGGGGAGCGGATGTACCGCACCGGGGACCGCGTCCGCTGGGACCGGGACGGTCTGCTGGAGTTCCTGGGCCGGGTGGACGACCAGGTCAAGATCCGCGGGTTCCGCATCGAGCCCGGCGAGGTGGAGGCCGCCCTCCTGGACCACCCGGACGTCGCCGACGCCGCGGTCACCGCGCGCGAACACGCCGGCCGCCTCATGCTCGTCGGCTACGTGGTGCCCGCCGACGGCCGCGTCCCGTCCGCCGACGCCCTGCGCCTGGCACTGCGCCGCACCCTGCCCGACCACATGGTGCCCGCCGCGTTCGTCACGCTCGCCCGCATCCCCCGCACCACCAGCGGCAAGACCGACCGGCGCGCCCTGCCCGCCCCGCCCGCACAGCCCGACAGCACCACCCCGTACGTCGCCCCACGGCCCGGCGCGCAGCAGCGCCTGGCCACGATCTGGGCGGAGGTGCTCGGGGTCGAACGCGTCGGCGCGCACGACAACTTCTTCACCCTCGGCGGCGACTCCATCCTGAGCATCCAGATCGTCTCACGCGCCCGGCAGGCCGGACTCGCCCTCACCACCAAGGACGTCTTCCGGCACCAGACGGTCGCCGAACTCGCCCTGCGCGCCAAGGAGTCGGCGCCGCGGACGGAGACAGCCGACGACTCCGCACCCCGCGAGGCGCCGCTCACGCCGATCCAGCACTGGTACCTGGACGGCCGCGACCCCGCGCACAAGCTCCGCTTCACCATGACACAGCGCCTGGAACTCGCCCCGGACGCGGACGGCCGGGCACTCCGGGACGCCACCGACGCCCTCGTACGGCAGCATGCCGCCCTGCGCACCAGGTTCCGCCGCACCGCCGACGGCTGGCGTCAGGAAGTGCTGCCCGAGGCGCCGGAGGGCGTCTTCACCCGCCACGACGTGGCGGGCCTCGACGACACGGCCCTGGAGACCGAGGTCCAGCGGCTCACGGACGAGGCGCAGACCGCCCTCGACCCCCTGACCGGCCGGGTCGTCCGCGTCCTGCTGTTCGACCGCGGCCCGGCACTGGCCGGCCAACTCGTCGTCACCGCCCACCACTTGGTGATCGACGGGGTCTCCTGGCGGATCCTGCTCGCCGACCTGGAGACCGCCCACCGGGCAGCCGCCGCCGGAGACCCGGTCGAACTGCCCGCCACGGGCACCGCCTACGGCCACTGGGCCGCCCGGCTCGACCGGCACACCCGCTCCGGGGCCCTGGACACCGACCTGGCGTACTGGACCCGCGCCGGCGCGGCCCCGGCCGGGCTGCCCCCGGGCCGGCCCGGGCCGAACACCCACGGCACCGCCGCCACCCTCACGGTCACCCTGGACGCGGAGACGACCGACGCCCTGCTGCGCAAGGTCCCGGAGACCTACCGCACCCAGGTCAACGACGTCCTGCTCAGCGCCCTCGGCCGCACCCTGGCCCGCTGGTGCGGACGCGACACGGTCCTGCTGGGCGTCGAGGGCCACGGCCGGGAGGACCTCTTCGAGGACCTCGACCTGTCACGGACCGTGGGCTGGTTCACCGCCGAGTACCCGCTCGCCCTCACCGCCGACCCGGACGCCGGCTGGCACGCCACCCTCCGCTCGGTCAAGGAGCAACTGCGCGCGGTGCCGCTGCACGGCCTGAGCCACGGCGCCCTGCGCCACCTCGTGCCCGGCAGCCCGCTCGGCGGGGCCCCGGCACCCCTCGTCGGCTTCAACTACCACGGCCAGTGGGACACCGGCGGCGCCGACGGCCTGTTCCGCGGCTCCCTCCCCCCGGCCGGCCGGGACACCGACCCGGACGAACCCCGCCCCTACCTCCTGGACATCACCGGAGTGGTCCAGGAAGGCCGCCTGGAACTCGGCTGGACCTACCCGGCGGCCGTCTACGACGAGGCCACCGTCCGCCGGCTCGCCGAGGGCACGCTCACGGCCCTGCGGGACATCGTGGCGCACTGCGCCCGCCCCGGAGCGGGCGGCCGTACCCCCTCCGACTTCCCCCTCGCCGGCCTCGGACAGGACCGGCTGGACACGCTCGTCGGCACCGGCCGGCACGTCGAGGACGTCCTGCCGCTCACCCCGCTTCAGTCCGGCATGCTCTTCCACGGCCTCGTGGACACCGAGCACGCCTACTTCGACCGTACGGCCGTACGACTGTCCGGCGTGGCCGACCCGGGCGCCTTCGCCACGGCCTGGCAGCAGGTCGCCGACCGCACCCCGGCGCTGCGCTCCAGCGTCCACTGGCACGGGCTGCCCCACCCGGTCCAGGTGGTCCACCGCCGCGCCGAACTGCCCGTCACCCACCTCGACTGGCGCACCCTCGCCCCGGCCCAGCGGGCGGAGGCCACCGAGCGGCTGCTCACCGAGGACCGCGCGGCCGGCATGGACCTCACCACCGCCCCGCTCACCCGCCTCACCCTGGCCGCCCTGCCCGGCGACGAGGTGCTGCTGCTGTGGTCCACCCACCACATCGTCCTCGACGGCTGGAGCACCGGGCAGTTGCTCACCGAGGTGTGCGAGCGGTACGCCGCGCTCACCGGCGGCCCGGACCCGGCACCACCGGTACGGCGGCCCTTCGCGGACTTCCTGCACTGGCTGCGCGAACAGGACGAGACGGCGGCCGAGCGGCACTGGGCCGACGTGCTCGCCGGGTTCACCACCCGCACCCCGCTGCCGTACGACCGAACGCCCGCCGAGGCCCACCGCGCCCGGTCCGCCGCCGCCGTCCACCACGAGCTGGACGCGCGCGTCTCGCGGCGGCTGCGGGAGACCGCCGCACGCGCCGGCCTCACCGTCAACACCGTGCTGGAGGGCGCCTGGGCCCTGCTGCTGGCCCGCTCCAGCGGCCGGGACGACGTGGTGTTCGGCACCACCGTCTCCGGCCGCCCGGCCGAACTGCCCGGTGTCGAAGGCATGATCGGCATGTTCATCAACACCGTGCCGACCCGCGTCCGCGTCCCCGCCGGGCCGGTGCTGCCCTGGCTGCGCGGACTCCAGGAACGGCAGAGCGACGCCCGCCGTTTCGACTTCCTCGCCCTGCCCCGCATCCAGGCCGTCAGCGAGGTGCCGTCCAGGGAAGCGCTGTTCGACAGCATGATCGTGTTCGAGAACTACCCCGTGGACGAGTCGGCCACGGCCCGCACCGGCGTCCGGGTCGAGGAGGTCCGCGCCGACGACGCCACCACCTTCCCCTGGTGCCTGCGCGCCCACCTGGCCGAGCGGCTCGGCTTCGACCTGGCCTACGACCCCGCCCTGTTCGACCCCGCCACCGCCGAGCGCGCCGCGGACCGGCTGGCCGCCCTGCTCACCGCCCTCGCCGACGGGTTCGACACCGACCTGGCCGACCTGGACCTGCTCACCCCGGCCGACCGCGACCTGCTGGCCGCCTGGAACACCACCGCCCGCCGGGCCGCCCCGCGCAGCCCCGTGGACCTGTTCACCGAGCAGGCCCGCCGGACCCCGGACGCGACCGCGGTCCGCGACGGCGACCTTTCACTGACCTACCGTCAACTCGACGACTGGGCCCGCTCACTGGCCGGACGACTGGTGGCCGGCGGGCTGGCGGCCGAGGAGCGGGTGGCGCTCCTGATGGACCGCTCCGCCGAACTCGTCGTCGCCGAACTCGCGGTGCTCATGGCCGGCGGAGCCTACGTCCCCGTCGACACCCGGGCCCCCGAGGAGCGCCGCCGCATCCTGCTCGCCCAGGCGGGCGCGGCCGTCCGGCTCACCGCCGCCGAGGTGGCCGCCGCCCGCACCGGCACCCAGGGGGAACGGCCCCCGTCCGCACGGCCCGCCCGTCCGGCCCACGGCACGGGCGAGACCGGGAAACAGGCGCCGCCCGCGACGCCCGGCACCGGTTCGGCGGGTGAGGTGCCGTCGGCCGCGACACCCGGCACCGGTTCGGCGGGTGAGGTGCCGTCGGCCGTGGTGCCTGGTGCCGGTTCGGTGGGTGAGGTGCCGTCGGCCGCGACGCCCGGCACCGGTTCGGCGGGGGTGCAGCCGTCGGCCGTGCTGCCCGGTGCCCGTTCCGCGGCGGGCGGTGCCCGTTCCGCGGCGGAGTGGGGCGCGGCCGCCGATCCCGACCGGCTGGCCTACGTGAT
The DNA here is from genome assembly GCF_016741855.1 of Streptomyces musisoli. Lineage (GTDB taxonomy): Bacteria > Actinomycetota > Actinomycetes > Streptomycetales > Streptomycetaceae > Streptomyces > Streptomyces musisoli. The sequence goes on from NZ_JAERRH010000002.1 coordinate 362,997, forward strand.
GTTCACCTCCGGCTCCACCGGACTGCCCAAGGCGGTCGCGGTCCGGCACCGCGACGTGACGGCGCTGGCCACCGACAGCCGGTTCGCGGGCGGCGTGTGCGACCGGGTGCTGCTGCATTCACCGGTGGCCTTCGACGCCGCCACCTTCGAGGTGTGGGCGCCGCTCCTGAACGGCGGCTGCGTGGTCGTGGCCCCCGGCGAGAGCGTCGACGCGGCCCTGCTGCGCCGGCTGACCGGCGCCGGCGAGCTGACCGCGCTGTGGCTCACCGCCGGGCTGTTCCGGCTGCTCGCACAGGACACGCCCGACTGCTTCCGGGGCCTCGCCCAGGTGTGGACCGGCGGCGACGTCGTCCCCGCCCAGGCCGTGCGCCGGGTGCTGGCCGCCTGCCCCGGCCTGACCGTCGTGGACGGCTACGGGCCCACCGAGACCACCACCTTCGCGACCTCCCACGCCCTCACCGACCCCGCGGCGGTGCCCGGCACCGTCCCCATCGGCCGCCCGCTGGACGACATGCGGGCGCACCTCCTCGACGCCCGCCTGCGACCGGTGCCGCCGGGCTGCCCGGGCGAGCTGTACCTGGCCGGCGAGGGAGTCGCCCGCGGCTACCTGGGCCGCCCCGGAGACACCGCGGCCCGCTTCCTCGCCGACCCCCTCGGCCCGCCCGGCGCCCGGATGTACCGCACGGGCGACCTGGCCCGGCGGCGCCCGGACGGCACCGTCGAGTTCCTCGGCCGCGCCGACGACCAGGTGAAGATCCGTGGCTTCCGGGTGGAACCCGGCGAGGTCGAGGCCGTGCTGGCCGCCCACCCGGACGTCGTGGACGTCGCCGTGCTGGCCCGCGAGGACCGGCCCGGCGCCAAACGGCTCGTGGCCTACGTCGTCGGACCCGCCGGCGCGGACCCCGGGGAACTGCGGGCCTTCGCCGGGCGCACCCTGCCCGACTACCTCGTCCCCGCCGCCTTCGTCCCGCTCACCGCCCTCCCGCTCAGCCGCAACGGCAAGGTCGACCGGGCCGCCCTGCCCGCGCCGGACGCCGGAACCCGGCGGGCGCGGGTCGAGCCCCGCACCGAGACGGAGCGCCGCACCGCGGACGTCTTCGGCGAGGTGCTGGGCAGCGAACCCCCCGGCGTGGAGGACGACTTCTTCCAGCTCGGCGGCGACTCGATCCTCAGCATCCGGCTCGCCTCCCGCCTCGCCGAGACCTTCGACACCGACCTCACACCCCGCGCGGTGTTCACCCACACCACACCGGCCGCGCTGGCCGGGCTGCTCGACGCCCGGCAGGGATCCGGCCGCCCGGCGCTGGTCCCGGTCGCTCGCGACGCGGTCGCGCCGATGTCCCACGCCCAGCAACGCCTCTGGTTCCTCCAGGAGTTCGAGCCCGACGGCGCCGAGTACGTCACCGCGCTCGCCCTGCGCCTGCGCGGCACCCTGGACGCCGATGCGCTCCGCGCGGCCCTTGGCGCCGTGGTGGCCCGGCACGAATCCCTGCGCACCACCTTCGACAGCGTCGACGGCCACGGCATCCAGATCGTCCACCCGCCGCAGGACGTACCGCTGCCCGTGCGCGATCTGTCCCGGGTGCCGGAGGCCGAACGGGAGTCGGCGCTGCGCCGCTTGCTCGCCGGGGAACGCACCCGCCCCTTCGACCTGCGCGAGGGCCCGCTGCTGCGCGCCGGCCTCATCCGGCTCGCCCCGGACGAGCACGTGCTCGGCCTGGCCCTGCACCACATCGTCACCGACGGCTGGTCCACCTCCGTCCTGCTCGGCGACCTCGCCCACTGCTACCGAGCCGAACTCGACGCCGAAGAAACGGAGTTGCCGCCCCTGCCGGTGCAGTACGCCGACTACGCGCACTGGCAGCGCACCGCCGGGGAGACCGGCGCCGACGAGCACCTCGCCTACTGGAAGGAACAACTGGCCGGCAGCGCACCGCTGGACCTGCCCACCGACCGGCCCCGGCCGGCGGTGCGCACCAGCGCCGGCGCGACCACCCGGCTGGTGCTGCCCGCCCGCACCGTACGGCGGCTCACCCGGCTCGCCCGGGACCACGGCACCACCCTGTTCACCACGCTCGTCGCCGCCGCCCAGACCTACCTCGCCCGGATCTCCGGCGCCGAGGACATCGCCGTCGGCACCGTCACCTCCGGCCGCGACCGGCCCGAGACCCAGTCCCTCGTCGGATTCTTCGTCAACACGCTGGTGCTGCGCTCGCGGGCCGAGGCCGAGCGGCCCTTCACCGGCTTCCTGACCGACGTACGGCAGACCGTCCTCGACGCCTTCGCCCACCAGGACGTGCCGTTCGAACGGGTCGTGGACGAGGTCCAGCCCGTCCGCGACACCAGCCGCAGCCCGCTCTTCCAGGTCATGGTCGTCCTCCAGAACACCCCGGCCGCCGGCCTCGACCTGCCCGGACTGGAGGTCACCGACGTCGAACCGGACTCGGAACAGGCCGCGTTCGACCTCACCCTGGAATTCGCCGAGACCGGCTCCGGAGCCCTGCACGGCCTGCTCACCTACAACACCGACCTGTTCGACCCGGCCACGGCCGAGCGCATGGCCGGACAGCTCGGCAGCCTGCTGGGCGCCATCGCCGAGGACCCCGGCCGGCCGCTCGGCGCGCTGCCGCTGACCTCCGACGACGAGCTGAAGACCCTCCTGGACCAGGGCCGGGGCACCTTCCGCCCGGTGCCCGAAGCCACCCTGCCCGCCCTGTTCGAACGGCAGGCGGCCCGCACCCCGGATGCGGTGGCGCTGATCGACGGCGACCGGGAGCTGACCTACGCGGAGGTGGACCGGGCGGCCAACCGGCTGGCCCACCGGCTCACCCGGGACGGCGTAGGACCGGAGCGCGTGGTGGCCCTGGCGCTGCCCCGCTCGGCGGCGACCGTGGTGGCCCAGCTCGCCGTCGCCAAGGCCGGCGGCGCCTTCCTGCCCGTGGACCCCGACTACCCGCCACAGCGCAGGGAGTTCATGATCCGGGACGCCGGTGCCCACCTGGTCCTCGACGACCCGGCCGAGGTCTGGGCCGCCGACGGCCCGGAGACGGCGCCCACGGACACCGACCGCACCACGCCCCTCACCCCGGCCCACCCCGCCTACGTCATCTACACCTCCGGTTCCACCGGCACCCCCAAGGGCGTCGTCGTCACCCACCGGGGTCTCGCCTCCTTCGCCGCGGCAGCCGCCGAACAGTACGCGTCCGGCCCCGGCGACCGGGTGCTCCAGTTCGCCTCGCCGAGCTTCGACGCCTCCGTGCTGGAGCTGTGCGTCTCCCTGCTCGGCGGGGCCGCACTGGTCACCGGCGAGGAGGGGCCGCTGGTCGGGGAGCGGCTCGCGGAGGTGCTCGCCGAACGGCGGATCAGCCACACGCTGATCCCCCCGGCGGCACTGGCCACCGTCCCGCCGGAGACCGCCGCCGCCCTGCCCCACCTGCGCACCCTGATCGTGGGCGCCGAGGCGTGCCCGGCCGACCTGGTCGACACCTGGGCCCCCGGCCGCCGGATGATCAACTCCTACGGGCCCACCGAGGCCACCGTGGTCGCCACCTGGACCGGCCCGCTGACCCCCGGCACCGGCGCCCCGTCCATCGGCCGCCCCTCCGGCGCCACCCGCGTCCGGGTGCTGGACGCCGCGCTGCGCCCCGTACCGCCGGGTGTGACCGGGGAGCTGTACCTCGCCGGGCCCGGCCTCGCCCGCGGCTATCTGGGCCGGCCGGGACTGACCGCCCAGCGGTTCGTGCCCGACCCGTTCGGCGCGCCGGGGGAGCGGATGTACCGCACCGGGGACCTGGTCCGCTGGACCGCCGACGGCCGGCTCCGGTTCGCCGGACGCGCCGACGACCAGGTCAAGCTGCGCGGCTTCCGGATCGAGCCCGGCGAGATCGAGAGCGCGCTGCGCCGCAGCGAACTGGTGCGGGACGCCGTCGTCGTCGTACGCGCGGAGCAGACGCCCGGCGCCCCGGCCCGGCTCGTCGCCTACGTCGTACCCGCGCAGCCGTCCGGCGCCGGGCTGGCCGTCGGCGAGCTGCGGCTGCACCTGGCCGGTCTGCTGCCGCCGCACATGGTGCCGTCGGTCTTCGTACCGCTGGACCGGCTGCCGCTCACCCCGAGCGGCAAGACCGACCGGCGGGCCCTGCCCGCGCCCGGCCCGGTGCAGGCCGCGGACGGCCCGCGGACCGCGCCGCGCACCGACACCGAACGCCGGGTCGCCCGGATCTGGGCCGATGTGCTGGGCATCGAGGAGGTCGGCGCCGACGACAACTTCTTCGCGCTCGGCGGTGACTCGATCCTGAGCATGCAGGTCGTCTCGCGGCTGCGCCGCGACGGCCTGCACGTCGCCACCCGCGACCTGTTCACGCACCAGACCGTCGCCGAACTCGCCACCGTGGTCCGCACCGCGCCCCGGCGGTCCGACGACGGCCCGGTGACCGGCGAGGTGCCGCTCACCCCGATCCAGGAGTGGTTCCTGACCACGCCCCGCGCGGCCCACCACCACTTCAACCAGTCGGCCCTCCTGGAACTCGACGGCACCCCCGACCCGGAGGCGCTGCGGGCCGCGCTCGACGCGCTGCTGGACCACCACGACGCCCTGCGCATGCGGTTCACCCGGGAGGCGGACGGCTGGCGGCAGTTCAACCCGCCGCCCGCCGCCGGCCAGGACATCCTCGTCGGGCACGACCTGACCGGGCTGTCCGCCGAGGACGCCGACGCCGCCATGGCGAAGGCCGCCGACGAACTGCACGCCGGCTTCGACCTGGCCCACGGACCGCAGTTGCGGGCGGCCCTGTTCACCGGCGCCCCGGACCGGCCCGCGTTCCTCCTCCTCGTCGCCCACCACCTGGTGGTGGACGCCGTCTCCTGGCGCATCCTGCGCGACGACCTGGAGACCGCCTACCGGCAGGCCCGCCAGGGCGGTCCGGTCACGCTGGGGGAGCGCGGCACCAGCTTCCGGGAGTGGTCCCGGCGCCTGGCCGCGCACGTGGCCGAGGGCGGCCTCGACCACGAACTGCCCCACTGGCAGCAGGCGGTGGACACCGACGCCAATGCGACCGACCCGGCCCCGGTGTCCGACACCGAGCCCACCGCGGCCGATCCGGTCCCGGTATCCGGCGCGGAACCCACCGCGGCCGACCCGGTCCCGGCGTCCGACACCGAGCCCACCGCGGCCGATCCGGTCCCGGCGTCCGAGGCCGGACCGGCCGCCGTGGTGAGCGTGGAGCTGGGTGAGGAGGACACCACGGCCCTGCTGCGCTCCGCGCCGACCGCCTACCGCACCCGGGTCAACGACGTCCTGCTCGCCGCGCTGGCCCTGGCGCTCGCCCGCTGGACCGGACACGACCGGGTGCGTTTCGACCTGGAGGGCCACGGCCGTGAGGACCTGCTCGACGGCGTCGACCTCTCGCGCACCGTCGGCTGGTTCACCACGGTCTACCCGGTCGCCGTCGAGGTGCCCGACGCCGGCGACCTCGGCCCGGACCGCGACTGGCGGTCCCTGGTGAAGTCGGTGCGCCGGCAGCTGCGCGCCGTACCCGGCAACGGCATCGGTTTCGGCGCCCTGCGCACCTTCGGTCCGCCCGAGGTCCGCGAGCGCCTCGGTGCCCGCGCGCACGGACAGGTGGTGTTCAACTACCTGGGGCAGTGGGATGCCAGGCCCGAGACCGCGGACGGCGGCCTGGTCCGCGCCGAGCACGGATCCTTCGGGCAGGACCACGACCCCCGGGACCCCGGCTCGCACCCGGTGGAGGTGGTGGGCGCGGTGCAGCACGGCCGGCTCGCCTTCACCTGGCACCACCGGCCCGCCGTCCACGACACGGAGACCGTGCGCCGGGTGGCCGAGGAGTTCGCCGAGGCCCTGCGCCACCTCGCCCGGCACGCCAGGGGAGGCCGGTGACGAAACTCCGGCCCCGCGAGGCGCCGCCCCGGCCGCCCGGCCGGCGCGGCCCGCGCTCGCCCCGCGCCCCGACCGGCCACCACGACCCCGCTGCCCATCCGAACCGGACGAGGAAGGAACACGACATGGACGAGAACACCCGCTACCAGGTGCTGCGCAACGACGAGGAGCAGTACTCCCTCTGGCCCGCCGACATCGAGGTGCCCGCGGGCTGGCAGCCCGTCGGCAAGGAGGGCACCGAGACCGAGTGCTCCGCCTACGTCGACGAGGTCTGGACCGACATGCGTCCCAAGAGCCTCCGCGAGCGCATGGAGAACACCGGCGCCTGACCGGGCGCACCCGCACCGACACGCCGGGCCGGCCGCACCCGCGCCGGCCCGGCACCCCCACCGCCCCACACGTCGCCGTCCCGGCCCCCACCGCCCCCACGCGTCGCCGTCCCGGTCCTCATGCCCCCGCGTGTCGCCGTCCGCCCCACGCGTCGCCGTCCCGGTCCCCACCGCCCCCACGCGTCGCCGCCCCGAATCCCCACCGCCCCCACGCGTCGCCGTCCCGGTGCCCCACCGCCCTCGGCCCCCAGCCGCACCGCATCACTCCCGAGGAGCCCGCCATGACCCCCGTCCTGCGTACCGAACGCCTGGAGTTCCTCCCCTACCGGCCCGAGCACGAGGACGTCTTCGTCGCACTGCTGCGCGACGCGGAGGTGTGCCGCTGGATGGGGCAGGACCTCGTGCCCGAACCGCAGATCCGCGAGCTGTTCCGCGCCATCCTCAGCGAGATCTACCCCCAGCGCCGGTTCGACGTGTGGGGGCTGTGGCTCGCGGGTGACTACGTCGGCCACGCCGAGGTGAAGCCGACCGGCAACGTCGACGGCCACGAACTCGTCACCGCGCTCGCCCCCGGGTACTGGGGGCGCGGACTGGGTGGCGAGGCGGTGCGCGGCCTGCTCCGGCACGCCGCCGACAACCTCGGACTCAGCGAGGCGTACGGCATGGTGGGCGCCGACAACACCGCCAGCCTGGCCATGTGCCACCGCCTGGGCTTCCGGCACGTGCGGGACGTGGTCGGCGACGACGGCTCCGTGACGAAGCTCCTCGTCATCTCGACCAGGCACACGGACGGCCCCCCGGCCGCCGAGGACTCGTGCGCGACGACGCCCGGCGAGCGTCCCGAGGGGACGAGCGGCCCCGACGCCCCGGGCGCCCCGGGCACAGGCACGAAGACCGGGGCGCCGACGGGCACGCCGGGCGCCGCGGTCGAGGTGGGTGACGTGGGCGGTGGCGCGCAGGCCGGTGGCCGGGCGGGGCTGCCGGGTGGTGGTGTCACGGCGGGTACCGGGAGCGCGACGGCTGCGGCCGGTGCGCCGGGTGCCGCGGCCGCCGCCGTCGTGTTGGGTGACGTGGGGGAGGGGGCGGTCCCGGGCGGTGGGGGTGCGGTGGACTCCGGTGGAGTGGCCGGGGCCGGGGGCGGTCTCGCGGCGGTGCGTGCCGAGGACTCGGTGTGAGCGGGCCGCCGCTCGCCGAGGGGGCCGCCGGGGAGGCCGGCACCGGCCCGGCGCCCAGCCTGTGGCGCAACCGCGACTTCAACCTGCTGTGGACCGGCCAGTGCCTGTCCGACCTGGGCGGCGCCATGGTGGACTTGGCCCTGCCCCTGCTGGTGCTCCAGCAGACCGGATCCCCGGCCCGGGCCGGGCTCGTCGGCACCGCCGGACTCGTCACCGCCCTGGTGTGCCGGCTGCCGGCCGGTGTCCTCGCCGACCGCTTCGACCGGCGCCGGCTGATGATCGCCTGCGATCTCCTGCGGCTCGCGGTGTACGCCCTGCTCGGCTGGGCGGTGGTGACCGGCACCGCGAGCCTGCCCGTGATCCTCGCGGTGGTGGTCTCCGGCGCCGCCGCCACGGCCGTCTTCAGCACCGCCGAGCACGCCTCGGTGCGCAACCTGGTCCGCCTCGACCAGCTGACCTCCGCCGTCGCCCGCAACGAGGCACGCACGTACGGCGTGTCGCTGGCCGGCCCGCCGCTGGGCGGCCTGCTGTTCGGGATCGGCCGGGCCCTGCCCTTCCTCGGCAACGCGCTGAGCTTCCTGCTCTCCCTGGTGGCCGTCTGCCGTATCCGACGGCCCCTCCAGGAGGCCCGGGAGCGGACGGCGGCGGCCCCGGCCGCGGGCGCGTCCGCGGCGGAGGGCCTGCGCTTCCTGCTGGGACATCCCTTCCTGCGGGCCCTGCTGGTGATCGCCGCCCCGCTGAACATGGCCTTCACCGGCATGATCTTCGCGATGACCCTCGCGCTGCGCCGCGCCGACGTCGCGCCGTACCTGGTCGGCGTCGCCGGCACGATCTTCGCGGTGGGCGGCCTCCTCGGCGCCTTCGCGGCCCCGGCGCTCCAGCGGCGGCTGCGGCTGCCCGTCCTGATCACCCTGCTGTGCTGGGTGACCGCCGCGCTGATGGCGGTCAGCGCGCTGCTGTCCCACAGCGTCCTGGCCGCCGTACCGCTGGCCGCCGCCGTGTTCCTCGGGCCCACGGCGAACGCGGCCCTCTTCGGCCACCAGGCCGCCGTGACACCGGACCACCTGCAAGGCCGCGTGGTCAGCGGTGTGCTGCTCGCCGCCGGTTCGGCCGCCGCGCTCGCCCCCGCCCTGGCCGGTGCCCTGCTGGCCCGCTGGAGCCCGGGACCGGCCATGCTGGTCTTCCCGCTGCTGGTCACCGCCGCCGCACTGACGGCCACCCTCAGCAAGGGCATCCGGACGACGCCCGCCTAAGGATGCCGGCCCCGGCTCTACGCGCGCAGGGCGACGTGGACGATGTCCGCCCGTACCTGCGGCGTGGACGACGTCCGCCCGGCCCACGGCCGCAGGGGACCGCGCCGGCTCCCGGGGCTGCCCGTGCGCACAGGGGCTGCGCGGGCGGCTCACACGCGCTGTAATGGCGACGTGGTGAGTGAGGGCGCTGCGATCAGCAGAACGAGGGCGGAGCGTGCCGAAGTCGCCCTCGCATCGCTGATGGCGGCACCGGCCACGCCCGACCGGCTGCGCCGGGTCCTGGAACAGGCGCTCGTGTTCGCCGGGGCGTCCTTCGCCGGGGTGTACACGCCCTGCGACGACCCCGCGCTGCTCCGGCTCGCCGAGTCGGCCGGACTGCCCCGCACCCTGTACGGCCTGCGGGACGGCTATCCGGCCACCGGCGCGTCCCCGGTCGCCGAGGCGCACCGCACCGGACGGCCGCTGTGGCTCGGTCCCGCCGAGCTGGCCGACGGGCCGGACGCGCGCCGCACCCCGTCCCCCGACTTCTCCGTGGCCGTCCTGCCGCTCGGCCCGGCGGGCGCCGGCTGCCTGGTGGCCGTCGGCGAGCACCCCGGCGGCTTCGGCACCGACGACCGCTCCTGCCTGGAGCTGATCGCCCGCTCCATCGCCGTACCCGTCCCGACCGCCGTCGGCGACGCCGGCGAGCTGCCCGAGGACGCCTTCAGGCTGGCCATGGACAGCGGCCGGGTCGAGGTCGGCGACACGATCCTGCGGCTGTTCGGGATCGACCGGCAGGATTTCGACGGCCGGGTGGAGACCCTGCTCGGCCGTACGGTGCCCGAGGACCTGCCCGCGCTGATGTCCGTGGTCGAGGCCGACCACATGTCGATCGGCGACCGCGAACTGGAGTTCCGTATCCTCCAGCCCGCCGGCCAGCCCAGGTGGCTGCGGCTGCGGGGCCGGCTGCTGCCCGGCGGCGAGGGCCGCCCCGCCAAGCTCGTCGGCACCGTCGCAGACGCCTCCACCCTGCGCTCCGACGTCACCGACGTGGCGCGCGTGCAGCGCCTGGCCGCCGCCCTCGCCACCGCCGGCACCGTCAGGGACGTCGGCCAGGCCGTCGTCGCCGCCCTGCGCAAACCGCTTCAGGCCGACCGGATCGCCCTCGCCGAACTGGAGAACGACCGGCTGGTGGTCACCGTCCTCGACCCGCCCGAGCCCGAGGCCTGGCCCGCGGTGTGGCGCAGCGAGTGGCGCACCGAGTGGCCCGACGCACCGGTGCGTTCCATGCCCACGCTGGCCGCCGCGCTGCGCGAGGGCCGCGCCCGGATCTGGCCCGCCGGCAGCCCGCTGGAACCCGCCCTCGCCGAGGTCGGCCCCGGTGGCCTCGCGGTGCTGCCGCTGCCCGCCGGCGGCCGCATGGCCGGTGCCTGCCTGATCGGCTGGGACCGCCCGCACGACTTCGCCCCCGACGAACGCGCCCTGCTCACCGCCTGCGCCGCCCTGACCGGCCAGGCCCTGCTGCGCGCCCACGCCTTCGACGCCGAGCACGAACTCGTCGGCATGCTCCAGCGCACCCTGCTGCCCCGCCGGCTGCCCCGGCTGCCCGGCGCGGTCGCCGTCGCCCGCTATCTGCCCACCACGGCAGGCCTGGAGGTCGGCGGCGACTGGTACGATGTGATCCCGCTCGCCGACCACCACGTCGCCCTCGTCATCGGCGACGTCCAGGGCCACAACGCGGGCGCCGCCACCCTGATGGGCCAGATGCGCACCGCGCTGCGCGCCTACGCCGCCGAGGGCCACGCCCCGGACGTGGTCGTCGCCCACGCCAACCGGCTGCTGCTGGAGATGGAGACCGACCTGTTCGCCACCTGCGCCTACGTCGACGTCGACATGGAGCAGGGCACCGCCTGGTGCGTACGGGCCGGGCATCTCCAGCCGGTGCTGCGCCACCCGGACGGCACCGTCGAGATCCTCCAGACCGAGGGCGGCCCGCCGCTCGGCGTGCTGGCCCAGGCGGAGTTCCCGATGACCCCGCTGCGGCTCCAGCCCGGCACCGTGATCGCGCTGACCACCGACGGCCTGGTGGAGTCCGCCGACGCCGACCTCGACGCCGGCATGGACCGGCTGGCCCGCGAACTGGCCGCCACCGACCCCGCGCACCTCGGCCTGGTCGCCGACGCCCTGCTCACCGGCGCCCACCGCGGCGACGACGTGGCCCTGCTGCTGATGCGCTACGACGGCATGGCCGTACGCCCGCTGCGGGAGAGCTGGTCGGTGTGGCGGGTACCGGAGGCGGTCCGGCACGCCCGCCGCTTCACCCGGCGCACCCTGCGCGCCTGGGGGTTGCCCCGGGACACGATCGAGGAGGCCCTGCTGGTCGTCTCCGAACTAGTCACCAACGCCCTCGTGCACACCGGCGGCCCGGTCCGGCTCGACATGAGCCTGGTCAACCACCGGCTGCGGCTGGCCGTCGCCGACTCCTCCCCGCGCAGCCCCGTGAAGCCCACCAGCATCGGCTGGGAGGCCACCGGCGGCCGGGGCATCCTGCTGGTGGAGGCCGTGTCGGCGGCCTGGGGGACGGTCCCGGTCAGCGGCGGCAAACAGGTGTGGGCGGACCTCGTACCCTCCGGCTGACCCCCCAATGGCCGAGTACGCACACCGGCACGAACGGCCGAATCGCCAGACCGGTCACGCCCGACCGGGACGCCTCGGCTTCGTTGCCGACCGAGGCCGTCCAGGCATCCCCCGCATCCGACACCGGGTGCGGGTGAGCCGTTCAGACAGGTTGGGGAGGCGCGCTCCGGCAGCCGTGCCTAGGGTCGGTTGATGTGGCACACACCTTCGAAGAACTGGTGCAGAAGCAGCGCGCGGCCCAAGCGGCCCACGCCACGGTCGAGGACCTGCGGCAGACCTACGGCCCGCCCGCCGAGCGACGGATGACGGGTGCCCAGTCGGGCACCTACGAGACCGCCCTGCGCGCCTGGCGCGACCTGGCCCGCGATGTGCAGACGGCGGTCAGCGAGTACGCCAAGGAATCGGGCCGGCCGCGGACGGAGGTGGAGGCCGAAGTGGAGCGCGCCGCCGCGACGGAGGACACATGAGCCGAGCCGGCCGGCGTGCCGAGCGGCTCGTGGACGCGGCCGACGCACGGCTGCCCGTCCTGGAGGGCGGCTCGCTGCTGCGCAAGGCGTTCCCCGAGCACTGGTCCTTCTTCCTCGGTGAACTCGCCCTGTACAGCCTGCTCGTGCTGATCCTGACCGGCGTGTGGCTGACGTTCTTCTTCCAGCCGGAGATGCGCGAGGTCGTCTACGCGGGCTCCTACGTGCCCCTGCGCGGCGTGCGCATGTCGGCCGCGTTCGACTCCACCCTGCGCATCAGCTTCGACGTGCGCGGCGGCCTGCTGATGCGGCAGGCCCACCACTGGGCCGCGCTCGTCTTCGTCGCCGCGATCGGCGTGCACATGCTGCGGATCCTGTTCACCGGTGCCTTCCGCCGGCCCCGGGAACTGAACTGGGTCATCGGGGTGACCCTCTTCATGGTCTCGCTCGCCGAGGGCTTCGCCGGCTACTCGCTCCCCGACGACCTGCTCTCCGGTACCGGGCTGCGCATCGCACAGGGCATCATGATGTCGCTCCCGGTGGTGGGCACCTACGTGGCCTTCTTCGTCTTCGGCGGCGAGTACCCGGGCCACGACATCATCACCCGCCTCTACCCGCTGCACATCCTGCTGCTCCCCGGCGTCCTGATCGCCCTGGTGACGGTGCATCTGGTCCTGGTCTTCCATCTCAAGCACACCCAGTGGCGGGGCCCCGGCCGCACCAACCGCAACGTCCTGGGCAAACCCCTCGTCCCGCAGTTCACCGCCACCTCCACCGGACTGTCCCTGACCGTCTTCGGCGTGCTGGTGCTGATGTCCGGCCTCGCCCAGATCAACCCGGTCTGGACGTACGGCCCCTACCGCCCGGACCTGGTCTCCACCGGCTCCCAGCCGGACTGGTACGTCGGCTTCCTGGAGGGCGCGCTGCGGCTCGTGCCGCCGTGGGAGACGAACGTCGCCGGCCACACGCTGATGTGGAACGTGCTGTTGCCGGCCGTCGTCCTGCCCGGCCTGCTGTTCGCCGTGCTCTACGCCTACCCGTTCGTGGAGCAGCGGCTGACGGGGGAGTGGCACCACGAGCAGCACCTGTGCGACCGGCCGCGCGAACGTCCCGTGCGCACGGGCCTCGGCGTCGCGGGCACCGTCTGCTACGGCGTGCTGCTGCTGGCCGGCGGCAACGACATCATCGCCCTCACCTTCCGTGTCTCCGTCAACGCCCTGACCTGGGTGTTCCGGGTCGCCCTCGTGGTGGCGCCCGTCGTCGCGTTCCTGGTCACCCGGTGGGTGTGCCGCGCCCTGACGGCGGCCGAGCGGGAACGCCTCGCCGAGGGCGTGCCCACCGGCGACATCCGGCAGACCGTCGCCGGCGGCTACGAGAGCGACCACGAGCCCGTGGAGACCTTCCGGCCCGGCGCGCCCCGCAGACCGCTCACCGGCGTGCGTACTGGAACACCATCCCGAACACCCCGCGAGCCAGAACGCCCAGGCCGATGAGGAACAGCCACAGCCCGTAGACGACACCGCCGGCCGTCACCGCGAAGCCGAGCGCGGTGACGATCGGCCAGGGGCTCTCGTCCGGGAAGAACGCCACCGGCCCGGCCCCGTCCGCCACCTCCGCGTCGGTGCGGTCCTGTGGGCGTGAGCCCCCGCGCCGGTACTGGATGAGGCAGAAGAAGGAGACGAGCGCCGCCATCGCGAACGCGACGACCAGCGCGGTCGTGCCCGTCGCGTCCTGCGACCACACCCCGTACAGGGCGGCGGAGCCCCCGAAGAACAGCGCCACGCCGCCGAACAGCATCGCCTCGGCCTTCATCGCACCAGGTCCTCTCCGGCCGGGCTCTCGACCTCCGGATGGTGCAGGTCGAAGGCGGGTGACTCCGACCGGATGCGGGGCAGCGCGACGAAGTTGTGCCGGGGCGGCGGGCAGGACGTCGCCCACTCCAGACCGCGCCCCCACCCCCAGGGGTCGTCCAGGGAGACCTTCTCGCCCTTGGCCGTGGTGCGCCAGACGTTGTAGAGGAACGGCAGTGTGGACACGCCCAGCAGGAACGCGCCCGCCGTCGACAGCGAGTTGAGCAGCGTGAAGCCGTCCCCGGGCAGATAGTCCGCGTACCGGCGGGGCATCCCCTGCTCGCCGAGCCAGTGCTGGACCAGGAAGGTCAGCTGGAATCCCGGGAACAGCAGCCAGAAGTGCACCTTGCCGAGCCGTTCGTCCAGCATCTTCCCGGTGAACTTCGGCCACCAGAAGTAGAAGCCGGCGAACATCGCGAACACCACCGTGCCGAACAGGACGTAGTGCAGGTGCGCCACGATGAAGTACGAGTCGGTCAGGTGGAAGTCGAGCGGCGGCGAGGCGATCAGCACGCCGCTGAGCCCGCCGAGCAGGAACGACACCAGGAAGCCCAGCGACCACAGCATCGGCGTCTCGAACGAGAGCGAACCGTGCCTCATCGTCCCGATCCAGGCGAAGAACTTGATGCCCGTGGGCACCGCGATCAGGAACGACATCACCGAGAAGAACGGCAGCAGCACCGCCCCGGTGGCGAACATGTGATGCGCCCACACCACCGCCGACAGCATGGTGATCGAGATGGTCGCCCCGATCATCGGCAGGTAGCCGAACAGGGGCTTGCGGGAGAAGACCGGGATGATCTCCGAGACGATCCCGAAGAACGGCAGCGCCACGATGTACACCTCGGGATGCCCGAAGAACCAGAACAGGTGCTGCCACAGCAGCGCGCCGCCGTTCGCCGCGTCGAAGACGTGCGCCCCGAACTTCCGGTCGGCCTCCAGCGCCAGCAGGGCCGCCGTGAGCACCGGGAACGCGGGCAGGATCAGGATCGAGGTGAACAGCACGTTCCAGGTGAACATGGGCATCCGGAACATGGTCATGCCCGGCGCGCGCAGGGACAGGATCGTGGCGATGAAGTTCACCGCGGTCAGTGTCGTCGACACACCCGAAACCACCAGGCCCATGGCCCACAGGTCACCGCCGGCGCCGGGGGAGTAGTAGGCGCTGTTGAGCGGCGCGTAGGCGAACCAGCCGAACGCCGCCGCCCCACCCGGCACCAGGGACCCGGAGACCACCATCAGGCCGCCGAACAGGTACATCCAGTACGACAGCGCGTTCAGCCGCGGGAAGGCCAGGTCGGGGGAGCCGATCTGCAGCGGCATGACGGCGTTGGCGAACCCGGCGAACATCGGCGTCGCGAAGAGCAGCATCATGATCGTGCCGTGGACGGTGACGAACTCGTTGTAGCCCTGTTTGCTCAGGAACTGGAGACCCGGCTGGGCCAGTTCGGTGCGCATGGCGAGCGCCAGCAGTCCGGCCAGCAGGAAGAAGCAGAACGCCGTGACCATGTAGAGGCGGCCGATCACCTTGTGGTCGGCGGTGGAGACCCAGCGCAGCAGGGTCCGGCCCGGTCGGGGGGCGGGCGCCGAGTACCGGGCGGTGATCTCCGTGATTTCTGGCATCTGCGGCGATTCGGTCATCGCGGGTGACGCTACTCCCGGCAGCCGGGGGCCCGCCCACGCCACGCCCTGCGCGCCCACCGTGGTGTGGGCGGCCCGTTGCGCCGATCGGCTGACGGGCGGTCCGGCGGGCATCGCCGGCGGGCCCCCGGGTACCCGGCGTTCATGAACACTGCCATGTACGAAGCAGCCGCCGGTGTACAGGTCTTCGGGTACATCGTCATTCTCGTCGTCGGGGTGGCCTGCGCCGCCGGGCTGATCTGGGCCTTCCGTATGGGGTTCAAGGTGCGCCGGCGCGAACCGGGCCCCCCGAGGCCGGAGGAGCAGCCGAGGATGCCGTCGACCGGACCGGTTCGCGAGACCCTTGAGATGCGCGAGCCCGACGAGGTGCCCCGGGCCGCCGGCGACGGTGAGCGGCTCACCCCGTACCAGGTCGGCAACGTCGGCTCCCGGCGCGCCGAGGACCAGCGCCGGATGCGCTGGTCGCCCGGCTCCGGCGGGTCCTTCGGCGGCGGTGGCGGCGGCCGGACCTGACCGCCGCCGCGTGCCGGGGGTTTGCCGGCTCCGCGGAGCGGGGACCCGGGGGGAACCTCAGTGCAGAAGGAAGATGAGCGACGTGACCGCGCGCAGCAGCGAGAAGCCCGATCTGCCCTACGCCGAGACCGGATGGGCCAAGTCCCGCCGCCGAAGCGGCCGGGGGATGCGCACCTGCCTGCCGGCCGTCCTGGACCGCGCGTCCACCGCGCGGCGGGGCGGCCCGGCCGAGGACACCATAGTGCGGGGCGAGGACTGACCCGGCCGTCCGCGGGTCAGACGCGGCTCTTGGCGAGCAGTTCCAGGACCTCGGCGGTCGTGCCGCTCTCGCCGAGCCGCGGGAAGATCCGCCCCACACTGTTCGCGTGCGCGTCGGCGTCAGCGTCGGCCATGGCGTCCGTGGCGAGGGTGACGTGGTAGCCGTGCGCGTAGGCGTCGCGGGCGGTGGACTCGACGCCGATGCTGGTGGCGATACCGGTCAGCACGATCTGCGTGATGCCCCTGCGGCGCAGCTGGACGTCCAGGTCGGTGCCGTGGAAGGCGCTCCAGTTGTGCTTGGTGACGCGGATGTCGCCGGGGTGTCCGGACAGTTCGTCGACTATGACGTCCCAGCCCTCGGGGAAGGCGAGCCCGCGCGCCTGGCGCTCGGTGCGGCCGGGCACGGCGTCCGCCCCGTCGGCCGCGAAGGAGACCCGGACGAGGACCACGGGCAGCCCGTGGGAGCGGAAGGCGTCGGCGAGTTCGGCGGTACGGGCGACGACCTCGGGACCCGGGTACGGCTGGGTGGGCATGGCCACGATGGCCTGCTGCAGGTCGATCGCGACGAGGGCGGTGCGGGCGTCGAGGGTGGTGAGCGACATGGGTCGGTCATGCCTTTCGGTGGATTCGGAGGTCGGTGCGGGGGCGGCGGGCCTCGGGATCACGGCCGGGACAGCCGGTCCATCAGTTCCAGCGCCGCGAGGACCGTCTGCCGCTCCTCCTCGGAGTAGCGGTCCTGGAAGGCGCGGGCCAGCCACTCCTCGCGCACCTGCTTGTTCCCCGCGGTACGGGCGCGTCCGGCGTCGGTCAGGGTGACCAGCTGGCGGCGGCCGTCGTCGGGGTCGGGGGCGCGGCGGATCAGCCCGTGCTGCTCCAGGGCGGCCAGCGTCGTGGCCATGGACTGCGGTCGCACCCCCTCGGCGGCGGCGAGGGCGCTGGCCGTGGCCGCGCCGTGCTTGCCGACCAGGGTGAGCGCCGACTCCTGCGAGGGGCTGAGGTCGGCGTCCTGCGCCACCTCCCGGATGCGGCGCCGGAGCCTGCTGAAGACCACGCGCAGATCGCGCGCGGCGCGGGCGGCGGAGTCGGAGATGTCGGCCATGACCCCAGGCTATGACCGGCAGGTAAAGCTGTCCAGTCATGACTGTTCAGCTTTACCTGTCTATTTGCCGGGTACTCGCCCGGCCTCGGACAGGGCAGCAGGTCGGTGACGACCGAGTCGGTGAAGATCAAGGAGCCCAGATGACCCCTCCGGACAGGTCCGGCCTGGAGGCGGCGCTCCGGGCCGAGGTGGACGGCGAAGTCCGCTTCGACGCGGGCAGCCGCGGCGCCTACGCCACGGACGGTTCGAACTACCGGCAGGTCCCGCTCGGCGTCGTCGTCCCCCGCACCGTGGAAGCGGGCGCGCGGGCGGTTTCGGTGTGCGCACGCTTCGACGCCCCCGTCCTCTCCCGGGGCGGCGGCACCAGTCTCGCCGGACAGTCGACCAACACCGCCGTGGTGATCGACTGGAGCAAGTACTGCACCGGCGTGCTCTCGGTCGACCCCGGGCAGCGCACCTGCGTGGTGGAGCCCGGCATCGTCCTGGACGAACTCAACGCGCACCTGGCCCGCCACCGGCTCCAGTTCGGCCCGAAGCCGTCCACCCACAGCCACTGCGCGCTCGGCGGCATGATCGGCAACAACTCCTGCGGCGCCTCCGCCCAGGCGTACGGCAAGACCGTCGACAACGTCCGGCGCCTGGAGATCCTCACCTACGACGGGCAACGCGCCTGGGTCGGCCCCACCCCGCCCGACGAGCGGGCCCGGATCGTCGCCGGCGGCGGCCGGCTCGCCGGGATCTACGCCGGCCTCGACCGCATCGCCACCGAGTACCTGGCCGACATCCGCCGCGGCTACCCCAAGATCCCGCGCCGGGTCTCCGGCTACAACCTGGACTCCCTGCTGCCCGAGAACGGCTTCGACGTCGCCAAGGCACTCGTCGGCAGCGAGGGCACCCTGGTGACCGTGCTGCGCGCCGAACTGGACCTCGTCCCCGTGCCGCCGTACCAGTCCCTCCTCGTCCTCGGCTACGACGACATCTGCGCCGCCGCCGACGACGTCCCCCGCCTGCTGGAACACTGCGGCCCCACCCAGCTGGAGGCACTGGACGGGCGCATGGCCCAGCTGATGCGCGAGGAGGGCGCCTACCTCGAGTCGCTCGCCGTCCTGCCCGAGGGCGACAGCTGGCTGATGGTGCAGTACAGCGGCGACAGCCAGGACGACGTCGACGAACAGGCGCACGCGCTGCTGCGCGCCATCGGCCGCGAGGAGAAGGACGCGAACGTCGCCTTCTCCGACAACCCCGAGCGCGAGCAGAAGATGCTCAAGGCCCGCGAGGCCGGACTCGGCGTGACCGCCCGCCCGCCCGACGACCGGGAGACCTGGGAGGGCTGGGAGGACTCCGCCGTACCGCCCGAACGGCTCGGCGACTACCTGCGCGACCTCAAGGAGCTGTTCGAGGAGTTCGACTACGACCACCCGTCCCTGTACGGCCACTTCGGACAGGGCTGCGTCCACACCCGCATCCCCTTCGGACTGAAGACCGCCGAGGGCGTGGCCGACTTCCGGCGCTTCGTGGAGCGCGCGGCCGACCTCGTCGTCTCCTACGGCGGCTCCCTCTCCGGCGAGCACGGGGACGGCCAGTCCCGGGGCGAACTGCTCACCCGGATGTTCGGGGAACGGCTCGTGACCGCGTTCGGCGAGCTGAAGGCGCTCTTCGATCCCGGCAACCGGATGAACCCCGGCAAGATCGTCCACCCGAACCCCGTCGACGGGCAGCTGCGGCTCGGCCCCGACTGGCGGCCCGCCACCCCGGCCACCCACTTCGGCTTCCCCGAGGACGACCACTCCTTCAACCGCGCGGTGATGCGCTGCGTCGGCATCGGCAACTGCCGCAGCCACTCCGGCGGCGTCATGTGCCCCTCCTACCGGGCCACGATGGAGGAGGAGCACTCCACCCGCGGCCGGGCCCGGCTCCTGTTCGAGATGCTCGACGGCCACGCGGACTCCGCGATCGCCGACGGCTGGCGCTCCACCGCCGTCCACGATGCCCTCGACCTCTGCCTGGCCTGCAAGGGCTGCAAGTCCGACTGTCCGACCGGGGTCGACATGGCCACCCTCAAGGCGGAGTTCATGTCCCACCACTACGCGGGCCGGATGCGTCCCATGGCCCACTACTCCATGGGCTGGCTCCCCCTGTGGGCCCGGCTGTCGCGCACCGCCCCCTCCCTGGTCAACTCCGCGCTCCACGCCCCCCTCCTGGCCCGCCTAGGCAAGCGGCTCGCCGGCATCGACGAGGCCCGCCCCGCACCGGTGTTCGCCGAGGAGTCCTTCGTCCAGTGGTGGCGGGCCCGCGGCCGGGCGGAGCCGGACCCCGCCGACCCGCGTACCGTCGTCCTGTGGCCGGACACCTTCAGCAATTTCTTCCACCCCGCCATCGCGAAGTCGGCCGTACGCGTCCTGGAGGACGCCGGCTTCCGCGTCACCGTCCCCACCGAGCCGGTGTGCTGCGGCCTGACCTGGATCTCCACCGGCCAGCTCCCCGTCGCCAAGAAGGTGCTGACCCGCACCCTCGAAGTGCTGCGGCCCCACTTGGAGGCCGGCACGCCCGTCGTCGTCCTGGAACCCTCGTGCGCGGCCGTCTTCCGCGCCGACGCCCCCGAGCTGATGCCCGGCGACCAGGACGTGTCACGGCTCGCCGCGCAGACGCGCACCTTCGCCGAACAGCTCGTCCACCACGCCCCCGACGGCTGGCGGCCACCGCAGCTCGCACGGCAGGCCACCGTCCAGACCCACTGCCACCAGCACGCCATCATGAAGTTCGACGCCGACCGCGAGCTGATGCGCCGCGCCCATCTCGACGCAGAGGTGCTCGACGAGGGCTGCTGCGGCCTGGCCGGCAACTTCGGCTTCGAACGCGGTCACCACGAGGTCTCCATGGCCGTCGCCGAACAGGGCGTCCTGCCCGCCGTCCGCGGCGCCGCCCCCGACAGCCTGGTCCTGGCCGACGGCTTCAGCTGCCGCACCCAGATCGAACAGGGCGGCACCGGCCGCCGCGCGCTGCACCTCGCCGAGGTCCTGGCGCTCGCCCTCGACGGCAACCTGCCCAGCGACCGGCCGGAGCGCCTGGCCGACCGCCCCGACGAGCCGTCGCGTACCGCCCGCTGGGTGACCACCGCGGCCGTGGCCGCCCTCACCGCGGGTGCCGTCATGGGCGCCGCGGGCGCGCTGCGGCAGCCGGGGAGGCGGACATGAGCGACCAGCCGGGTGTCGACGCGGTCGACACCGCCGTCTACACCGTGCCCACCGACGCCCCCGAGGCGGACGGCACCCTCGCCTGGAACAGGACCACCCTCGTCCTGGTCACCGTCCGCTCCGGCAGCACGACCGGACTCGGCTACACCTACGCGCCCGCCGCCACCGCCCACGTCGTCCGCGAACTGCTCGCCGGCACCGTCACCGGCCTGCCCGCCCACGACGTGCCGCGCGCCAACGAGGACATGTGCCGGGCCGTGCGCAACGCCGGACTGCCCGGCGTGGCCGCCCAGGCGATCGCCGCCGTCGACATCGCCCTGTGGGACCTGAAGGCCCGGCTGCTCGGCCTCCCGCTCGTCCACCTGCTGGGCGCCGCCCGCGACGAGGTGCCCGTCTACGGCAGCGGCGGCTTCACCACCTACGACGGCGCCCGCCAGGAACGCCAGCTGCGCGGCTGGGCCGAGGAGCAGGGCATCCCCCGCGTGAAGATCAAGATCGGGGAGTCGTGGGGCGGCCGGGAGGACCGCGACCTGGAACGCGTCGCCCGCGCGCGGGCCACCGTCGGCGACACGGCCGAACTGTACGTGGACGCCAACGGCGCCTACACCGGCGGCCAGGCGGTACGGGTCGCCGGACGCCTCGCCGACCAGGGCGTGACCTGGTTCGAGGAACCCGTCTCCTCCGACCACCTCACCACCCTCGCGGACATCCGCGGCCGTACCCCGATGGACGTCACCGCCGGCGAGTACGGCTACACCCTCCCGTATTTCGCGCACATGCTCGCCGCCGGGGCGGTCGACTGCCTCCAGGCCGACGTGACCCGGTGCGGCGGCATCACCGTCTGGCTGCGCGCCGCCGCGCTCGCCCACGCGCACGGGCTCGACGTCTCCGGGCACTGCGCACCCCACGCCCACGCCCATGTGGCAGCCTCCGTGCCCAACCTGCGCCACCTGGAGTGGTTCCACGACCACGTCCGCATCGAACGGCTCCTGTTCGACGGCGTCCTCGACCCCGGCGGCGGCAGCGTCACGCCGGGTGCCGACGGGGCGCCGGGCCTGGGGCTGACCCTCGCGGCGGAACGGGCGGCCCCGTACCGGGTGGAATAGACAGACCGCGTTTTCACAAGGAGAGGACCATGCCCCCCACCGTCGTCATCACCGGTGCCAGCGCCGGCATCGGCCGCGCCACCGCCCGCCTGTACGCCCGGCGCGGCGCGAACGTCGTCCTCGTCGCGCGCGGCGAGGGCGGCCTGGAGGCGGCGGCCGACGAGGTCGCGGCCCTCGGCGGACGGCCCCTGGTGCAGGTGGCCGACGCGGCCGACCCCGCGCAGCTGGAGGCCGCCGCCGAGGCCGCCGAGAAGGCGTTCGGCCCGGTCGACGTATGGATCAACTGCGCGTTCTCCACGGTGTTCGCGCCGTTCGATGAGATCACCGCCGAGGAGTTCAAGCGGGTCACCGAGGTGACCTACCTCGGGTTCGTCAACGGCACCCGCGCGGCCCTCCAGCGCATGCTGCCCCGCGACCGGGGGACGATCGTGCAGGTCGGCTCGGCGCTCGGGGAACGCTCGATCCCGCTCCAGTCGGCGTACTGCGGCGCCAAGCACGCCATCAACGGCTTCACCTCCTCCCTGCGCACCGAACTGCTGCACCGCGGCAGCAACGTGCGCGTCACCGTCGCCCAGATGCCCGCGGTCAACACGCCCCAGTTCCAGTGGGTGCGCTCACGGCTGTCCAAGCACCCCATGCCGGTGCCGCCGATCTACCAGCCGGAGGTCGCCGCGCGGGGCGTCGCGTACGCCGCCGACCACCCGGGCCGCAAGCAGTACTACGTCGGCGCCAGCACCGTGGCCACCATCTGGGCCAACCGGCTCTTCCCGGCGCTGCTCGACCGCTACCTGGCCCGCACCGGCTTCGACTCCCAGCAGACCGACAGCGTCCCTCCGGCCGGCCTGGACAACCTCTTCGAACCGGTCGACCGCACGGCCGCCGACGACCAGGGTGCGCACGGCGCCTTCGACGACGGCTCCCACCCCCGCTCCTGGCAGGCGGCCCTCGTCCGGCACCCCGCCGCCACCGCCCTCGGCGCGGGCGCCGCGGCACTCGGCGTCGCGCGCGGCCTGAGCCGGCTGACCTCCCGGAACGCATAGGCTGACAGGGTGCGCCTCCTGCTCATGTCCGACACGCACCTGCCCAAGCGCGCCAAGCGGCTCCCGGAGCCGCTGCTCGCCGAACTCCCGCACGCCGACGTCGTGTTCCACGCCGGGGACTGGGTCGACACCGCCACCCTCGACCTGCTGGAGGACCGCAGCCGCCGGCTGATCGGGGTCTACGGCAACAACGACGGCCCGGAGCTGCGC
This sequence comes from Streptomyces musisoli, assembly GCF_016741855.1. Lineage (GTDB taxonomy): Bacteria > Actinomycetota > Actinomycetes > Streptomycetales > Streptomycetaceae > Streptomyces > Streptomyces musisoli. The sequence continues at coordinate 385,638 of NZ_JAERRH010000002.1, forward strand.
GCCCGGCTCCCCGAGGTGGCCCGCGCGGAACTGGGCGGCCTGCGCTTCGGCGTCGTCCACGAGACCGGCCCCGCCCAGGGCCGCGAGACGCGCTGCGCGGCCCGCTTCCCCGACCTCGACGTCCTGGTCTTCGGGCACAGCCACATCCCCTGGGACACCACCGCCCCCGGCGGCCTGCGCCTGCTCAACCCCGGCTCCCCGACCGACCGGCGCCGCCAGCCCCACTGCACCTACCTCACGGCGACGGTCGCGGACGGAGCGCTCACCGACGTCACGCTGCACCGGCTGCCGCGGCGGTGACGGGCCGCGACATCGTCCCCGGATGATCAACAGACCCGGGACACCCGCCGCCGTGCCCGCTGGGCGCCTCGTGCGTGAGTGCGGGTGCGTGGTGGGTTCTCGCGCAGTTCCCCGCGCCCCCTTCGGGGCGCTGGTGGTGCCGTCTGCCGTGATATCTGGGGTCGCCGCGGGGTGTGGTTCGTGGGTGGGTGCGGGTGCGTGGTGGGTTCTCGCGCAGTTCCCCGCGCCCCCTTCGGGGCGCTGGTGGTGCCGTCTGCCGTGATATCTGGGGTCGCCGCGGGATGTGGTTCGTGGGCGGGTGTGGGTGTGTCGTGGTTGATCGTGTTGTTTCCCGTGGCCCTTCGGGGGGGCGTCAGCGGTGGCGTTTGCCGTGGCTTCTGCGGGCGTGGTGCTTGCGGTCGTGGCGGCGCAGGCGCAGGAACACCACGGTCACGGCCGCGAGCGCCGCTGCCACCGCCGCCGCTCGCTTGGCCACCGGGAGGCCGGCGACGTGCAGCAGGTCGAGCGGTTCCGGCTCCGCCGGGGCGGCCGCGGCCGGAGCCGTCTCCTCCTGCCGCGGCTCCTCCCCGGCCGCCGGGGGCCGCTCGGTCAGCCGTTGCGCCAGGCAGTCCGCGAACCGGCCCACCAGGCGGTCGCCCACCTCCGCCAGCACCCCGCGGCCGAACTGCGCCGGACGCCCGGTCACCGTCAGATCGGTCCGCACCGACACCGCCGTACCGCCGTCGCGCCCGCTCAGCTCGGCGGTGACCGTCGCCCTCGCCGTGCCCTGGCCCCGCGTCTCCCGGCCGCTCGCCACGAGCACCATCCGGTGCGCCGACTCGTCCAGCTCCTCGAACACCGCGGTGCCCCGGTAGGTCACGGTGACCGGGCCGACCTTGACCTTCACCGAGCCGGTCACGGTCTTGCCGTCGTACTCCTCCACCGTCGCACCCGGCAGGCAGGGCGCCACGCGCTCGATGTCCAGGAGCGCGGGCCAGGCCTCGTCGACCGGGACCGGGACGGTGAACTCGTGCTGAAGCTCCATGACTTCTCCTCGCTCAGACGGCGGCGGGCGGATGGATGGCCCCGGTGGTCGCGGTCAGCGGCGTGCCGGTGCCGCCCCAGCGCAGGGCGACGATCTCGGCGGCGACGGACACGGCGACCTCCTCGGGCGTACGGGCTCCGAGGTCGAGCCCCAGCGGCGAGCGCAGCCGGGACAGCTCCGCCTCGGTGAGACCGGCCTCGGCCAGGCGCTCGCGCCGTTCGTCGTGGGTACGGCGGCTGCCCATCGCCCCGATGTAGGCCGCGGGCCGGCGCAGCGCCTCCTCCAGCAGCGGCACGTCGAACTTCGGGTCGTGGGTGAGGACGCAGATCACCGTCCGCTCGTCGGTGCCGGTGCTGTGCAGATAGCGGTGCGGCCACTCCACGACGACCTCCACACCCGTGGGGAAGCGCTTGGGCGTGGCGAAGACCGGGCGGGCGTCGCACACGGTGACCCGGTAGCCGAGGAAGTCGCCGATCCGGGCCACCGAGGCCGCGTAGTCGATCGCGCCGAACACCAGCATGCGCGGCGGCGGCGCGAAGGACTGGAGGAACACGGTGACGTCGTCCTCCCGGCGTTCGCCGCGCGGCCCGTAGTGCCGCAGGACCGTCGCGCCGAGGGCGAGTTCGCCCCGCGCGTCGGCCGTGACGGCGGCGTCGAGCCCACTGGTGCCGAGGGTGCCGGACGCGGTGTCCGCCCAGACCGCGCGGGCGGCCCCGCGCGGTGCGGGCCCGTCGACCACCGTGGCCACGGTCACCGGCTCGCCCGCGCCCACCGACGCCGCGACCGACCCGAACACCGGGTCCGTCCCGGGCGTCACCGGCCGCACCAGCAGCGTGATCTCCCCGCCGCAGGTGAGCCCGACCGCGAACGCGTCCTCGTCGCTGTACCCGAAGCTCTCCAGCCGGGCCTCACCGCTCGCCACCACCTCCTGCGCGAGTTCGAACACCGCGCCCTCCACGCAGCCGCCCGACACGCTCCCCACCACCTCGTCGTCCGGGCCCACGGCCATCGCGGCACCGGGCCCGCGCGGCGCGCTGCGGCTGACCGCGACGACGGTGGCGAGCCCGAACGGGGTCCGGTCGCTGTACCAGCGCTCCAGCGCCGGGAGGATCTCACGCACGCTGCGCTCCCTTCATGACGGCCGCGCCGTCCGCGGCACCGCGCACCACCGCCGCCAGTCGCTCCAGTGCCGCGAGGCTGTGCCCCTCGACGAAGGCGTCGACACTGGGCAGGGCCGCGGCCATCCCGGCCGCCAGCGGCGCGTAACCGGGGCGGGCCTTGCGGGGGTTGGCCCAGATCACCTGGTGGGCGAGGGCGTGCAGGCGGCGCATCTGCGCGCCGAGCAGCTCCGGATCCCCGCGCTCCCAGCCGTCCGACATGAGGACGACGACCGCGCCGCGCGCCATGCCGCGCTGTCCCCAGCGGTTGAGGAACTCGCGCAGCAGCTCGCCGAGGCGGGTACCGCCGCGCCAGTCCGGCACGGCCGCGGCGAGGGCGGCCATCGCCAGGTCCGGGTCCCGGTGGGACAGCTCGCGGGTCGCCCGGGTCAGCCGGGTGCCGATGGTGAACACCTCCGTCCGGCCGGCCCGCACCGCCGCGTGCGCGAACCGCAGCAGCACGTCCGCGTACGGCGCCATCGAACCGCTCACGTCGACCAGCAGCACGACCCGGCGGGGACGCTCCACGCGCGCGTGCCGCCGCAGCCGGGCGGGCTCCCCGCCGCGGCGCAGCAGCTCCCGTACCGTGCGGCGCGGGTCGACGTCCCCGCGCCGGGCCGGGCGCCGCCGGGCGGTGCGCCGGGTCTGTCCGTGCAGCGCGAAGGCGGCGAGCAGGCGCCGCAGCTGGGCGCGTTCCGCGGCGTCCAGATCGGCGACGTCACGGTGCCTGAGCACCTCCGCGGAGCTGGCGAGCGTCGCCGTGGGCGGGCCCGAGGGTTCGCTTCCCGCCGGGTCGCCCGGTACGGCGGTCGCCTCCCGTGCGGTGAGCCGCAGCCGGGGCGGGGGAGGGGTACGCATCCTGCGCGGGGCGGAGCCGCCGGGCGTCCCGAAGTAGGCGGCGAACACCCGCTCGTAGCGCTCCAGGTCGTCGTGACCGCCGCACAGCGTCGCCCGTCCCGCCCAGTACACGTCCGCCCGCATCCCGGGCCGCAGCACACCGACGGCGCGCAGGAACGCGTACAGCCGCTCGCTGCTCGCGTCCAGTCCGGCCGCCCGCAGCGCCCGCACGAACCCGACGAGCACGGCGTCGGCCCCGGCCCACCCGGATTCCCTGGCCCGCCCGGATTCCCTGGGCCGCCCGGAGTCCCCCGCCCGCCCGGATTCCCCGGCCCACCCGGAGTCCCCGGCCCACCCGGAGTCCCCGGGCCACCCAGGCGCGCCAGCCCGCCCGGAGTCCCCGGGGGCATCACGTGTTCCGGGAGGGGCGGTCTGGCCGGTGGGTGGCCGGTCCGGTTCGCTCGGTGGCGGGGGCAACGCCCTCACACTCCCCGGGACGCCAGGGCCGCCGTGAGGTCCAGGCTCCGGGCGCGGTCGGTGTCCTCCCGGTACTTCAGCACCGAGCCCAGCGTCGTCAGGGCGAGTTCCGCGTCCACCTCCCGGGCACCCAGCGCGTCCAGGGCCTGGGCCCAGTCGATGGTCTCGGCCACCCCGGGCGGCTTGAGCAGGTCGGCGCCCCGCAGGGCCTGCACCAGCGCGGTCACCTGCTCGGCCAGCCGCGCCGACACCTCCGGGAGGCGGCGCCGCACGATGGCCAGTTCACGGGCGAAGGAGGGATGGTCGAACCAGTGGTACAGGCACCGCCGCTTCAGCGCGTCGTGCACCTCCCGGGTCCGGTTCGAGGTGAGGACGACCACCGGCGGCGACTCCGCGCGCAGGGTGCCCAGCTCCGGGATCGAGACGGAGTACTCGGACAGCAGCTCCAGCAGGAACGCCTCGAACTCGTCGTCGGCCCGGTCGATCTCGTCGACCAGCAGCACCGACGGCTGCGTCTGGAGGGCCTTCAGCAGCGGCCGGGCGATGAGGAACCGCCGGTCGTACAGCTCGCTCTCCAGGCGGTCGGCGTCCGTCACCCCGGCCGCCTCGGCGGCCCGCAGGTGCAGCAGCTGGCGCGGGAAGTCCCAGTCATACAGCGCCTGCGAGGCGTCGATGCCCTCGTGGCACTGGAGACGGATGAGGGGCGCGCCGAGCGCCTCGGCGAGGGCGGCGGCGAGCGCGGTCTTGCCGACGCCCGCGTCGCCCTCGCAGAAGAGCGGCCGGTGCAGTCTCAGGGCCAGGAAGCAGGTGACGGCGAGCCCTTCGTCGACGAGGTACCCCGTCTCCTCCAGGCGGGCCCGCACCTGCTCCGGGTCGTCCATCCGGGTGATCGGCGCTCACCCCCATCCGGTGGCGGTCAGCACCGCCCGCCGGGTCAGCACCCGCGCCAGGTGCTGCCGGTACTCGGGGGAGGCCGCCAGGTCCTGCGACGGCCGGGTGCCCTCGGCCGCCGCCTCGGCGGCGCGGGCGACGGCCTCGGGGCCGTCGGCGCCGGACAGCGCCTCCTCGGCGGCCGTGGCCCGCAGCGGCGTGGAGCCCATGTTGGTGAGGCCGACGCGCGCCTCGGCGATGCGCCCGTCGTCGCGCCGCACGAGCGCCGCGACACCGACGATGGCCCAGGACTGGGCGACCGGGTGGAACTTCTCGTAGTGGAAGCTCCAGCCGTCCGTCTTCGGGATCCGCACCTCCACCAGGAGTTCGTCGGGTGCCAGCGCCGACTGGAGGTAGTCCACGAAGAACTCCCGCGCCGGCATCGTGCGCCGGCCGGCGGGGCCGGCCACCACCAGCTCTGCGTCCAGGGCCAGGGCGACGGCGGGCAGGTCCCCGGCCGGGTCGGCGTGCGCGAGGGAGCCGCCGAGGGTGCCCCGGTGCCGTACGGCGGGGTCGGCCACCGTGGCCGTCGCCTCGGCCAGCAGCCCGGCGTGCCGGCGCACCAGCGGGTCCCGGACCACGTCGTGGTGCGTGGTCATGGCGCCGATGACGAGGGCGTCGCCGTCCTCGCGGACCCCGCGCAGCTCGCCGACCCGGCCGACGTCCACGACGAGTTCGGGGAAGGCCAGCCGCATGCGCAGCAGGGGCAGCAGGCTCTGCCCGCCGGCCAGCACCTTGCCGTCCTCGCCCGCGTCGGCGAGGGCGCGCACCGCCTCGTCGACATCGCCGGGACGGGCGTACTCGAATGCGGGGGGAATCATGCCTGGCCCTCCTTCCCCGAGGGGTCGTACTGGCCGACGTCGCCGGACTGTGCCGCCTGCCCGGACTGGCCGGACTGCGCGGGCCCCGTCCCCTCGACGTCGCCGGCGGCGCCGGACCGTGCCGCCCGGACCGCCTGCCACACCCGGTGCGGCGAGCAGGGCATCCGCACGTCCCGCACACCGAGCGGCCGCAGCGCGTCCACCACGGCGTTGACGACCGCGGGCGTCGACGCGATCGTCCCCGCCTCGCCGACGCCCTTGACGCCCATCGCGTTGTCGACCGCGGGGGTCTCGGTGCGGTCGGTGACGAAGTCCGGCAGGTCCGCCGCCGACGGCACGAGATAGTCGGCCATGGTCCCGGAGACGAGGTTGCCCTGGTCGTCGTAGACGGCCTCCTCGAACAGCGCCTGCGCGATGCCCTGGGCGAGCCCGCCGTGCACCTGCCCTTCGACGATCATCGGGTTGACGACCGTGCCGACGTCGTCCACGCAGACGTACGAACGGATCCGGGTCTTCCCGGTCTCGGTGTCGACCTCGACCGCGCACAGGTGGGTGCCGTGCGGGAAGGAGAAGTTCTCCGGGTCGAGCACCGTCTCGGCGTTGATGGACGGCTCGACCCCGTCGGGCAGGTCGTGCGAGGTGAACGTCTCGAAGGCGATCTCCTGGATGGTCCTGCGGGCCTCGGGCGAGCCCTTCACCGAGAACACCCCGGCGCTGAACTCCAGGTCCTGCTCGCTCGCCTCCAGCAGGTGGGCGGCGACCTTGCGCGCCTTGTCCACCACCTTCACCGCCGCCCGGTGCACGGCCTCGCCGCCGACGGCCAGCGAACGCGAGCCATAGGTGTCCATGCCCATCGGGGACGACTTGGTGTCGCCGTGCACGACCTCGACGTCATCGAACGGCACGCCCAGCACGTCGGCCGCGATCTGGCTCCAGCAGGTCTCGTGGCCCTGCCCGTGCGGGCTGGTGCCGGTGACGACCTCGACCTTGCCGGTCGGCAGCATGCGGATGCTCGCCGCCTCCCAGCCGCCGGCCCCGTACCTGAGGTCCCGCAGCACCCGGCTCGGCGCGAGACCGCACATCTCCGTGAAGGTCGACACGCCGATCCCGAGGCGTACGGTGTCGCCGCGCTCGTTGCGCCGCCGCTGCTCGGCGCGCAGGTCGTCGTAGCCGAACAGGGCCAGCGCCTTCTCGGTCGCGGCCTCGTAGTTGCCGCTGTCGTAGGTCAGCCCGGCGATCGTGGCGTACGGGAACTCCTCGTGCCGGATCCAGTTCCGGCGCCGGACCTCCACCGGGTCCAGGCCGAGTTCCACGGCCAGCTCGTCCATGATCCGCTCGATGGCGAACGTGGCCTCAGGACGGCCGGCGCCGCGGTATGCGTCGGTGGGGGTGCGGGTGGTGAAGACGCCGGTGCAGTTGAACTCGTAGGCGTCCATCTTGTAGATGCCGGGATACATGAAGGCGCCGAGGATCGGGATGCCCGGGGTGACGAGCATCAGATAGGCGCCCATGTCGGCGAGCAGGTCCACCTTCAGGCCGAGCAGCCTGCCCTCGCGGGTGGCGGCGATCTCGACGTCCTGGATCATGCCGCGGCCGTGGTGCGTCGCCAGGTAGCCCTCGGAGCGGGACTCGGTCCACTTCACCGGGCGCCCGATCCTGCGGGCCACCGCGAGGGCCAGGGCCTCCTCGCCGTACACCTGGAGCTTGGAGCCGAAGCCGCCGCCCACGTCCGGGGCGATCACCCGCAGCTTCTGCTCGGGGATCCCGGTGACCGTGGCCAGCATGATCCGCAGGATGTGCGGGATCTGGGTCGCGGAGTGGACGGTGTACTCGCCGGAGGCGGCGATCGGCGTGACGACGACCGCGCGGGGTTCCATGGCGTTGGGGATCAGCCGCTGCTGGTGGTAGCGGCGCTTCAGGGTCACCTCGGCGCGTTCGCGTACGGCGTCGAAGCTCTCGCCGGTGGCGAGCGGCCAGGTGTAGCAGCGGTTGGTGCCCTTGTCGGCGTGGACCAGCGGCGCGTCCTCGGCGAGCGCGGCCTCCAGGTCCAGGACCGGGGGCAGCGGGTCGTAGTCGACCTCGACCGCCTCCAGCGCGTCGGCGGCCGCGTACCGGTCGCGGGCGACCACGACGGCCACCGGGTCACCGGCGTAGCGGACCTCGTCGACGGCGACCGGCGGGTGGTCGGGCAGCACGATGTCCTCGGTCACGGGCCAGGCGCAGGGCAGCGAGCCCAGGCCCTCGGCGAGGTCGGCGCCGCTGAACGCCGCGATGACACCGGGCCGTTCGAGGGCGGGGGAGACGTCGACGCGGGTGAGGCGGGCGTGCGCCAGCGGGCTGCGCAGGATCGCCATGTGCAGGAGTCCCGCGACCTGGATGTTGTCGGTCCAGGTGGTCTGCCCGGTGATCAGCCTGGCATCCTCCTTGCGCAGCCGGGCGCGGCCGATCTCGTGGTCAACGGCCTGGTCGGTCATGCCGTCGCCTCCTCGGTGACCTGCTGTCCGGACGCGGCTCCCGGCCCGGCCTCGTCCCGGCCGGAGGCGCTCTCCTCGTCGGCCGCGGCGAGCACCGCGCGGACGATGTTCTGGTATCCGGTGCACCGGCAGAGGTTGCCCTCCAGTGCCTGCCGGACCTCGTCGGAGGTGGGACGGGGGTTCTCGCGGAGCAGATCGCGTGCCGCCATGATCATTCCGGGGGTGCAGTAGCCGCACTGGAGACCGTGCCGCTCGTGGAAGGCGCGCTGGAGCGCCGTCCACTCGCCGTCCCGGGCCAGCCCCTGGATGGTGGTCACCTCGCCGCCGTCGGCCTGTACGGCCAGCACCGAGCAGCTCTTGACGGTCGCACCGTCCAGGTCGACCGTGCACGCCCCGCAGTTCGAGGTGTCACAGCCGATCGGGGTACCGGTGAGGCCGAGGCGGTCGCGCAGATAGTGGGCGAGGAGGAGACGGGGCTCCACGTCGTCCTCGTACGTCGTGCCGTCCACGTTCACCTTGATGTGGGTCATGCGCCCTCCAAGCCGTGCGGGCCGGAGTGAGGAATCAGCCACGCTTGCGTGATGTAGGTCACTCTATGGCCGCCCCCTGGAGGCGGCGAGCGCTGCGGCGGCGGATTTGTTGAGCGTTAATCGATTGCCGTCGGCGGAGCGGCCCTGCTGCACTGCTGGGGACCCGATGCCCCACGGGATGTCACACGGAGAGGACTCTTCCGATGCGCGCTGCGTGCATGTCCACCCAGGAAGGAACCCACCCCGTGTCGAAGGACATCACGCTCAGTGCATCTGCTCAATCTCGGAATCCTCGCGCATGTCGACGCGGGTAAGACCAGTCTGACCGAACGGCTGCTGCACGCGGCCGGGGTCATCGACGAGGTCGGCAGCGTCGACGCCGGCAGCACCACCACCGACACCCTCGCGCTGGAGCGGCAGCGCGGCATCACCATCAAGTCCGCCGTCGTGTCGTTCCCGCTCGACGGCGTCACCGTCAACCTCATCGACACCCCCGGCCACCCGGACTTCATCGCCGAGGTCGAGCGCGTGCTCGGTGTCCTCGACGGCGCCGTCCTGGTCGTCTCCGCCGTCGAGGGCGTCCAGGCCCAGACCCGCGTGCTGATGCGGACCCTGCGCCGGCTGGGCATCCCCGCCCTGGTCTTCGTCAACAAGGTCGACCGGCGCGGTGCCCGGGACGCGGCCGTGCTCCGCCAGATGGCGCAGCGGCTGGCCGTACCGCTCGTCCCCATGGGGACGGCCGCCGGGCTCGGCACGCGCGCCGCCCGCTTCGTCCCGGGCCTCGGCCCGGCCGCGCTGGAGGCGCTCGCGGACCGGGACGACGGCCTGCTGGCCGCCTATCTCGACGGCGGGGTATCCCAGGGCCGGCTGCGCCGGGCCCTGTCCGCGCAGACCCGCGACGCCGCGGTCCACCCGGTGTACTTCGGCTCCGCCATCACGGGGGCCGGTGTGCCCGAGCTGATCGACGGCATCGAGCGGCTGCTGCCCACCGCCCCCGGCGACCCGGGCGGCCCCCTGTCCGGCACGGTCTTCAAGGTCGAGCGGGGCCCGGCGGGGGAGAAGACCGCCTACGCCCGCCTCTTCTCCGGCACCCTGCGCGTCCGCGACCGGATCCCGTTCGGGGACGGCCGCCAGGGCACCGGTGACGAAGGCCGCGGCACCGGTGACGAAGGCCGCGGCACCGGCGGCGGAGGCCGCGGCACCGGCGGCGGAGGCCGCGGCACCGGCGGCGAAGGCCGCGTCACCGCGCTCTCCGTCTTCGACGGCGGCACGGACAGCCGGGCCGACAGCCGCCGCGGCGGGCCGGATCGTCAAGGTGTGGGGCCTCGGCGGCATCCGGATCGGCGACGCGCTCGGCACGCCCGCCCGGCCGTCCGGGCGGCACTTCGCGCCGCCCACCCTCGAGACGGTCGTCGTGCCCGGCCCCGGCGCGGACCGGCGCTCCCTGCACCTCGCCCTGACCCAGCTCGCCGAACAGGACCCGCTCATCGGCGTCCGCCACGACGAAGTGCGCGGAGAGACCTCCGTGTCCCTCTACGGCGAGGTGCAGAAGGAGGTCGTCCAGGCCACCCTCGCCGACGAGTACGGCCTCGACGTCACCTTCCGCGAGACGACGACCCTGTGCGTCGAACGGCCGTCCGGTACCGGGCACGCCGTCGAGTTCGACAAGAAGGACGCGAACCCCTTCCTCGCCACGGTCGGCCTGCGTGTCGGCCCCGCCCCGCCGGGCTCGGGTGTCGCGTTCCGCCGGGAGGTGGAGCTGGGCTCGATGCCGTACGCCTTCTTCAAGGCCGTCGAGGACACCGTCCGGGAGACCCTCGGCCAGGGGCTGCACGGCTGGGAGGTCACCGACTGCACGGTCACCATGACCCACTGCGGCTACTCGCCCCGGCAGAGCCACGCGCACCAGGGCTTCGACAAGAGCATGTCGAGCACCGGCTACGACTTCCGGGGCCTGACCCCGCTGGTCCTGATGGAGGCGCTGCGCCGGGCCGGCACCCTGGTGCACGAGCCGATGCACCGTTTCCGCCTGGAGGCACCCGCCGACACGCTCGGTGCGCTGCTGCCGGTGCTGGCCCGGCTCGGCGCGGTACCGGAGAGCACCGCCGCCCGGGCCACGGCCTGTGTGCTGGAGGGCACGGTACCGGCCGCCCGGGTGCACTCCCTGGAGCAGCGGCTGCCGGGCCTGACGCGGGGCGAGGGCGAGCTGGAGACGGCCTTCGAGCATTACGCGCCGGTGACCCGCGGCACGGTCCCGCGGCGGCCGCGCACCGACCACAACCCGCTGAACCGGAAGGAGTACCTGCTGAACGTGACCCGCCGGGTGGGGGAGTGAACCGAGTCGCCTGACCGATCGTCAACTTACTGGTCGGTCAGAACCTATTGACGCCGCCCGGAGGGCGCCGGACTGTGGTGGACATGCCGAACTTACGGGCGCGTCTGCTCGCCGTCCTGGTCGTCCTCAGCGGATCCCTGACGGTGGCGGGAGCCCCACCCGCCACCGCCGCCGTGCCTTCAGGCTCCCTCTGGTTCGACGGCGCCCCGCTGACCGTGCGGGACGGCCGGCTCACCGACGGGCAGGGCCGCGAGGTCGTCCTGCGCGGCTACAACGTCTCCGGCGAGGCCAAACTGGCGGAGAACGGCGGCCTGCCCTTCGCCTCGGTGGCCGACGCCCGGAAGTCCGCGACCGCGCTGCGCGCCCTCGGGGGCGGCAACACGGTCCGCTTCCTGCTCTCCTGGGCGTACGCCGAGCCCGAGCGCGGCCGGGTGGACACCGCCTACCTGGCCGCGGCCACGGAACAGATGCGCGCGTTCCTGGACGCGGGCATCCGGGTCTACCCCGACTTCCACCAGGACCTCTACTCCCGCCACCTGTTCCACGCGGGCAGCTGGTACACCGGCGACGGCGCCCCCGAGTGGGCCGTCGAAGCGGGGAACTACCCGAAGGAGTCCTGCGGGATCTGCCTCTTCTGGGGCCAGAACATCACCCGGAACACGGCCGTGCAGAACGCCCAGTACGACTTCTGGCACAACGCCCACGGCCTCCAGGACGCCTTCCTGACCACCGCCCAGGCCACCATGGACCACCTGCGACGGCACCTGTCCGCCGAGGAGTTCGCGGGCATCGCCGGCTTCGACCCGTACAACGAGCCGTACGCGGGCCGCTACGACTCCGGGCAGACCTCCCGCACCTGGGAACGCGACCTGCTCCGGCCGTTCTACGTGAGGTTCCGCGCCCGCATGGACGCCGCCGGCTGGCAGGACAAACCCGCCTTCGTCGAGCCGAACCTCTTCTGGAACGCCAACATCTCCGCCCAGAGACAGGAGAGCGGCCTGCTGGACGCCGGCCCGCTGGGCTCGGGTTACGTCTTCAACACCCACTTCTACGACCAGAAGGCGATCTCCGGCATCCTGATGTGGGGCAAGGCGGCCGACGGCCAGTACGCCGCCGACTACGCCGGCATCCGCGACCGCGCCTCGGCCGCCGGCACCGCGGCCGTGGTCGGCGAGTTCGGCCATCCCCTGTCCGGCACGGTGTCCGACAAGGCGCCGACCGTGCTGAAGGCCATGTACCAGGCCCTCGACTCCCGCCTGCCCGGGGCTGGTTGGTGGACCGGCCCGGCCGCCTCCGGCCCGGTGCTGTCCGGCACCCAGTGGCAGTGGGACCTCTACAGCGGCCGGCACCACGAGCTGATGAACGGCGACCCCGGCAAGGTGCTCACCACCAAGGACGCCTGGAACGACGAGGACCTGTCGGCGGTACGGCTCGACGACTCCGGGAACGCCGTCCTGCGCCAGGACGGCCGCCTCCTGGACCGCGTCTACCCGAGCGCCACGGCCGGCACCACCCTCGCCTTCACCTACGAGGACCGCTCCCGCGACGGCTCCACCACCCTCACCTGGAACCCGGTGCCGGCGTCCCTGCCGAACGTGGCGCGACTGGTCGGCTCCGGCCGGTACGGCGTGCTCGTGTGGCGTTCCGGCGACGGCACCGCACCCACCGAACTGCACCTGCCGGCGTCCTTCCCGACCGCCGCCACCACGGTCGTCTCCGACCTGGGCACCGTGTACGCCCCGTCCGCGTACACCTCCGCCGAGCCGGTCGCGGTGGCCACCGAACCGGGCGGCACCGGCAGCCGCCGGCTGCTGCTCACCGACGCCGACTCCGGTGCGGTGCACTACGCGCTGGTCACCGACGGGGCGACGGCGCCCGCGGGGGACCTGCTGAGCGCGGCGAAGGCCGAGCTGGCCGCGTGGGCGGCGGCCCGGTTCTGAGCTGTGCGGCCTCCGGGGTGAGTGGGGGCACCCCGGAGGCCAGGCCCGACGGCCGGCCGCGCGGTGCTCAGCCGCCGCTCGGGCCCGTCCAGCCGGCCTGCACATGGCCCAGCCGGACGCGCTGCGGGTGGTCGCCGACCGGGACCGACGTCACCTTCCGGCCGGTGGCGAAGTCGATCGCCGTCACCTGGTCGGCGCCGCTCTCGGAGACGATGCAGTCCCTGCCGTCCCCGCTGACCGTCGCCCAGTACGGCTTGGACGTCGTCACCAGCGGACCCTCCTGGAGCGAGGCGCGGTCGACCACGGTGGCGTAGTCGTCCATGGTGCCCGCCACGCACAGCTTGGTGCCCTCGGGGTTCATCGAGATGCCGTGGTGACGCGAGTCGTTGACCCAGGTGGTGCGGTCCTCGCTGGTCGCCGGGTTCTTCGGCAGGGTCTTCATCCGGGTGATCTTGTCGGTGGCGACGTCGTACTCCAGGAAGCCGTTGAAGAACGACACCTGGAAGTACAGCTTGGACTCGTCGGCGGCGAACACGGCCGGGCGGACGGCGTCGGAGAAGTTCCTCAGCCCGAACGCGTCCAGCCGCTGCCGCATGTCGATGACCTTGACCTGCTTGTACGTCGTCGCGTCCACGACCGTGAGGTGCCGGTCGCCCTTGGTCCAGTCCCAGACCGGGTCGTCCAGCGCGGTGTTGACGTCGCCGATGGACATGTTCCAGATGTACTTGCCGTCCTTGGTGAAGATGTTCTCGTGCGGCTTGTCGCCGGTCGCGAACGACCCCAGCTGCCGGCCCGTGCCGATGTCCAGGACGTGCACGGTGTTCGCGGTCGAGGCGGAGACCGCCACCCGGGTGCCGTCCGGGGAGACCGCCATGTGGTCGGCCCGGTAACCGGACACCGGGAAACGCCAGTTGACCTTCCCGCTGGCCAGATCGATGGAGACGACGTCCGCGAAGCTCGGCCGGGACACCACCACCGACCTGCCGTCCGGAGTCGAGTACATGTCGTCGGCGAACTGGTCGTGGCCCTCGCCGACGCTGTTGCGGATCGCCTGGAAGTAGATCCACTTGATCGGGTCCGCGTTGATCTCCGCCATCCGCGCGTCCTTGTCCGGGACGACGTCGATCCGGCCGACCTTCGCGAAGTGGCCGGAGGACTCGATGACATCGGCGGTGCCGTCCCAGTTGTTGCCGACGAACAGCACCTCGCGCAGGCCGTCGGGTGCGGCGGACGCCGCGGCGGCGGCGGTCGCCGGGCCTGCGACGGTCAGGGCGAGGGCGGCGGTCACGGAGCACAGGTGCCTGGTTCTGGAGGCGGCCATGACGGCTCTCTTTCCTCGGGGGAATCTGAACACGGGCGCATTCACAGTGAACTTACTGAAAAGTAAGGAAGGGGCGGCCTACTCGACAAGATGTGTGCACGACAAGATTGGGGTGACCGGTGGGATGACGGAGGGGGACGCGTGGAGGGCAGGCTCAGGGCACCGACGGGACGCTACGGCGGCCGGTCCGCCGAGGAACGGCAGGCGGAGCGGCGCCGTCGCTTCCTCGACGCGGCACTGCGGCTGTTCGGGGAGAGCCCCGGCTACCGGAGCACCACGGTCGCCGCGCTCAGCCAGGCGGCGGGCCTGTCCACGCGCCAGTTCTACGAGGAGTTCCGCACCCTGGAGGACGTCCTCGCCGCGCTCCACCTCCAGGTCAACGGCTGGGCCGAGCAGGCCGTCCTGGCCGCGCTGGCCGACGCGGACGGCCTGCCGCTGGCCGACCGCGCCACCGTGCTCTTCAGGGCCTACGCCCACGACGTCACCTGCGACCCGCGCCGCATCCGCATCACCTTCGTGGAGATCGTCGGCGTCAGCCCCCGCCTGGAGGAGCAGCGCCTCGCCCGCCGGGCCCGCTGGGTCGACCTCATCCGGGCCGAGGCGGACGCGGCCGTGGCCCGCGGGGAGGCGGCGCCCCGCGACTACCGTCTCGCGGCCACGGCCTTCATCGGCAGCGTCAACGGCCTGCTGCACGACTGGACCACCGGCTGGGTGGACGCCACGCTCGACGAGGTGGTGGACGAGCTGGTCCGGCTGCTGCTGGGGATGCTCCGGCCGCAGGGGTGGCGGCCCGGCAGCTCCTGACCCGGGGGCTGCCGGGCCGACGGGGCCCTGACACCAGGCGCGCGGGATCGCCGGGACCGCCCGGGTCGGCGGCGCGCTGCGGTTCGGCGCGGGACCGCCAGACCCCCCGGGTCGGCGGGGCCCGATGGTTCGGCGCGCAGGATCGGGCCCGAGCTGGTCTGCTGGTGGCGAGGACCGTCGTACCCGTTCACCGGAGAGACAGATGAGCACTTACCGAGTTGCGCAGGTGACGACCGCGGGCGGCGCGGTGGAGCTGGCCGAGCGGGAGGTGCCCCGGCCGGGGCCCCGTCAGGTGCGGATCGCCGTGGAGGCGTGCGGGATCTGCCACAGCGACGCCCTCTTCGTGAACGCCGCACTGCCGGGCGTCGGCTTCCCGGTGGTCCCCGGGCACGAGATCGCGGGACGCATCGAGGAGCTGGGCGAGGGCGCGCAGGACTGGGGGTACCAGGCCGGTGACCGGGTGGCGGTCGGCTGGTTCGGCGGCAGCTGCGGCCACTGCGAGCCCTGCCGCCACGGCGACTTCATCGTCTGCGTCAGCCTCAAGGTGCCCGGATGGACGTACGACGGGGGCTTCGCCGATCAGGTGATCGCGCCCGTCGACGCCCTGGCCCGGATTCCCGACGCGCTGGCGGCGAGCGACGCGGGGCCCCTGGCCTGCGCGGGCGTGACCACGTACAACGGGCTGCGCCGCAGCTCCGCCAGGCCGGGTGACCTGGTCGCGATCCTGGGCATCGGCGGCCTCGGCCACCTCGGGGTGCAGTACGCGGTGGCGATGGGCTTCGAGACCGTGGCGATCGCCCGGGGCGCGGAGAAGGCCGACTTCGCCAAGCAGCTCGGCGCGCACCATTACGTCGACAGCACGTCGGGCACCCCGGTCGCGGAGGCCCTGCAGTCCCTCGGCGGTGCCAAGGCCGTGCTGGCCACCGCGGGGAACTCCGAGGCGATCACGGCCACCGCCGACGGGCTCGCGCCGCGTGGGGAGCTGGTGGTCATCGGGGCCGACGTCGCGCCGCTCGGCATCAACCCGGCGCAGCTGCTGATGACCGGGCGCGTGGTGCGCGGCCACCCGTCCGGCACCGCGCAGGACGTGGAGGACACCATGGCCTTCAGTGCCCTGCACGGCATCCGTCCGATGACCGAGACGGTGCCGCTCAAGGACGCGGACCAGGCCTACCGGAAGATGCTCTCCGGCGGGGCCCGCTTCCGGATGGTCCTCACGACCGGCTGACGGGAGCGGCCGAAGGCGGCGGCCCGGCGGCGAGGCGGCCGGGGGTTCAGCCGTCGAGCCGGTCCAGCGCGGCGAGCACCGGTGCGGTGCCGTCCTCCTCGCGGATACGGGCCCCCAGGGCGTCGGCGCGCCGCCGGTACGCAGGGTCCCGGGTGGCCCGCACCAGGGCCGAGGCCAGCGCGTCCACGGTCAGGCGGCGCAGCGGTACGACAGCCGGGGCGACGCCGAGCGCGACCAGCCGGGCGGACCAGAATCCCGCGTCGAACTGGACCGGGACCGGTACGGCCGGCACTCCGGCGCGCAGCCCCGCCGCCGTGGTGCCGGCGCCCGCGTGATGGACCACCGCGGCCATGCGCGGGAAGAGCGCCGAGTGCGGCACCTCGCCGACCGTCAGCATGTCGTCCCCGTCGGCCGCGAGTCCGCCCCACCCGCGCTGGACCACCCCGCGCAGCCCGGCCCGCCGCAGCGCCGCCACCACCCGTGCGCTGAGCCGCCTGGCATCCGGCACGGTGGCGCTGCCCAGCCCGACGAAGACCGGCGGCGGGCCGGCTTCGAGGAACTCCCGCACCGCGTCGGGGAGTTCCGCATCGGCGTCGTAGGGCCACCAGTAGCCGCCCACCTCCAGCCCCGCCCGCCAGTCACCGGGCCGGGGCACCACCAGGGGGCTGAAGCCGTGGTGCACCGGCCAGTGCCGTCGCTCCCGTGCCCGCCAGGCGGCACCGGCCCCCGCCCGGGGCAGGCCGAGCCGTTCCCGCACGGCCGGTACGGCACCGGCGAACACGTGCTCCACGGCCAGGCCGACCCCCTGCCCGGCGAGCCGGTTGACCGGCCCGCCCCAGGCGCCGCCGCCGAGCACCGGAGGCGCGAACTCCCTCGTGCCGGCGATGGGTTGCAGAAAGACACCGAGGCTCGGCAGCCGCAGTCCTTCGGCGATCGTGTGACCGAGCGGGGCCAGCGAGGAGGACAGGAGCAGGACGTCGCTGCGGCGCGCCGCGGCGAGCAGGTCCTCGGTCATCCGTCCGACCGCGCGCCGTGCCAGGTCCCCGACCCGCAGCAGCTTGCCGGGACCGCTGGTGCTGCGGTGCAGTCCCCGGCCCCGCGGGGACTCCAGTTCGGCCAGCGGATCCACCGGCAGTGCGTGGAACCGTACGTCCGAGCCCGCCACCAGCGGCTCGAAACGGCCGTGCGTGACCAGGGTGACCTCGTGCCCGGCCCGCGCGAGCCGGTGCCCGAGCCCGGTGTAGGGGGCGGCGTCGCCCCGGGATCCCGCCGTCATGATCGCAACGCGCACGACGCCCAGTATGACGGGCCGGACCCTCTCCCGGGTGCCGGTCGCCACGAGCCGGCCTAGACGGCGGACACCACCAGGACCGCCGCCGCCGTCAGCGCGCACCCCAGCACACAGCAGGCCAGCAGCCGTCGGCGTAGGGCTCGGTAGCGGGACTCGTACGCCTGCCGCAGCTCCCGCGCCCGCTCGGCCGTGCGGCCCCACGAGAGCCGGGCCAGCGCCACGTACTCGGCCTCGAAGTGCCGCTCCAGGTCCGCCCGCTGGCCCTCGGTGAGCCAGCCCAGCCGGGAGCCGAGGCGTTCCGCGGCGCTACGGCCCTCCTCCTGGGCGGCGGCCAGCAGCAGGTGCCCTTCGATCTGCCGGACCAGCTCCCGCTCGTCGTGGGCGGTCACGGCGCGGTCAACTCCCGCTCCCGCACCTCGGGATGGTGCAGGTCGAAGGCGGGGGACTCGCTGCGGATCCGCGGCAGGGCGAGGAAGTTGTGCCGCGGCGGCGGGCAGGAGGTCGCCCACTCCAGCGAGCGGCCGAAGCCCCATGGGTCGTCCACCCCGACCGGTTCGCCGTACCGGGCCGTCCTCCAGACGTTGTAGAAGAAGGGGAGCAGGGAGGCGCCGAGCAGGAACGAGGAGATCGAGGAGACCGTGTTGAGCGTCGTGAACCCCTCCGCCGCCAGGTAGTCGGGGATCCGGCGCTGCATGCCCTCGGCGCCCAGCCAGTGCTGGACCAGGAAGGTGCCGTGGAAGCCGGTGAACAGCGTCCAGAAGGTGATCTTGCCGAGGCGTTCGTCGAGCATCCTGCCGGTGAACTTGGGCCACCAGAAGTGGAAGCCGGAGAACATCGCGAAGACGACCGTGCCGAAGACCACGTAGTGGAAGTGCGCCACCACGAAGTACGAGTCGGAGACGTGGAGGTCGACCGGCGGGGAGGCGAGCATGACGCCCGTCAGGCCGCCGAAGACGAACGTGACGAGGAACCCCAGCACCCACAGCATCGGCGTCTCGAACGAGAGACTCCCCCTCCACATCGTGCCGATCCAGTTGAAGAACTTCACCCCGGTCGGCACGGCGATCAGGAAGGTCATGAAGGAGAAGAACGGCAGCAGCACACCGCCGGTGACGTACATGTGGTGGGCCCACACGGTCACGGACAGGCCGGCGATCGCGACGGTCGCGGCGATCAGGCCCATGTAGCCGAACATCGGCTTGCGGGAGAACACCGGGATCACTTCGCTGACGATGCCGAAGAACGGCAGCGCGATGATGTACACCTCCGGGTGTCCGAAGAACCAGAAGAGGTGCTGCCACAGCAAGGCTCCGCCGTTGGCGGCGTCGAAGACGTGGGCACCGAACTTGCGGTCCGCCTCCAAGGCGAACAGCGCGGCCGCGAGGACCGGGAAGGCCAGTAGGACCAGCACACCGGTCAGCAGCACGTTCCAGGTGAAGATCGGCATGCGGAACATGGTCATGCCCGGGGCACGCATGCAGATGATCGTGGTGATGAAGTTGACCGAGCCGAGGATGGTGCCGAAGCCGGAGAAGGCCAGACCCATGATCCACATGTCGGCGCCGATACCCGGCGAACGGACCGCGTCCGACAGCGGCGCGTAGGCGAACCAGCCGAAGTCGGCCGCGCCCTCCGGGGTGAGGAAGCCGCCCACCGCGATGAGCGAACCGAAGAGATACAACCAGTACGCGAACATGTTCAGCCGCGGGAACGCCACGTCGGGCGCGCCGATCTGGAGCGGCATGATCCAGTTGGCGAAACCGGCGAACAGCGGCGTCGCGAACATCAGCAGCATCACGGTGCCGTGCATCGTGAACGCCTGGTTGAACTGCTCGTTCGACATGAACTGGAGGCCCGGCCGGGCCAGCTCGGCGCGCATCAGCAGCGCCATCACGCCGCCGATCAGGAAGAACGCGAACGCGGTGATCAAGTAGAGCGTCCCGATCGTCTTGTGATCGGTGCTGGTGAGCCACTGCACGGCCCTGGTGTCTCGGATCCTCTTCACACCCCGCCTGTGTCCGCGCCCGGCCCGCGCGTCACACTCGGGCGACGCGACGAGCATCACGGAAGAAGGGTGTGACGATCCGGGCCGTGCCGGACACGAACCGAACATGAGCAACGACGAGATCTTCGCCGCTGCCTATCGCGAGCACTACTGGGCGGTCAGCCGCTATGTCGCGAGGCGACTCCAGGGGCGGGCCGACGAGGTGGAGGAAGTGGTGGCGGAGGTGTTCACGGTCGCCTGGCGGCGCCGGGCGGACCTGCCGGGCACACCCCTGCCCTGGCTGTACGGGGTGGCCCGCAACTGCCTGGCGAACGCGGTACGCGGTCACGGGCGCCGGCTCCGCCTGATGGACCGGCTCGGCAACGACGAGGCCGCGCACGGCCGGCACATCGCGGCCGGACCCGACGCCGAGGGGCCGGGCGCCTGGGTGCACGAGGCCCTGGACCGGCTCGCCCCGGCCGACCAGGAGGTGCTGCGCCTCGCCGCCTGGGAGGAACTCGGCGCCGAGGAGATCGCGGTCGCCCTCGGCTGCGGCAAGCGCGCGGCGACGATGCGCCTGCACCGGGCGCGGCGCCGGCTCAGGGCCGAGATCGACCGGCTGGGCACCGTCCCGTCCACCCCGCCCGCAGGCCGGCCCACCCCGCAGCCCGGACCCGCCCGCGCGACCCTGTGCAAGGACCACGGACATGGCTGACGAACTCGAACTCCTCCGGTGCGCCGACCCGGTGCCGGCCGACGATCCCAGGTTCCGCGACGGGCCGCTCGACCCGCGCGCGGAGCGGCGGCTGGCGCGGCTGCTCGACCAGGAGCCCGCGCCCCGCCGATCCCGCCTGCTCTCACTGCCTCCCGGCCGTACCCCGCGCGCCCGGCTGGCCTGGGGCCTCGCCGCCACCGCCGTCGTGCTCGCGCTCGCCCTCGACGCCGTCCTCGGCGGCCCGAGCGCGCCGCCGGCCGTCGCCGCGCCGCGCCCGCTGACCGTCCACGCCCGGACCGCGCCCGTACCCCTCGCAGACATGGCCGCCCTCGCCGACGCGGCCGCGGCGGGCGGCTCACCGCGGCTGCGCAAGGGATCCCACGTGCAGTCGTGGAGCCTCGGCATGAGCGACGACAAGCCCCCCGTCACCCTCCCCCAGGAGCGTGTCGTGGTCTGGCGCGCGGACGCCACCCACACCGAACTGGTCGTGGCGACCGACCCGCGCCGGCCCGGGCGCCCCGTCCTCAGCGACGAGGGCGGCGAACCGCGGGAGGTGGCGGACGGCCACGTGATCAGCCGGACCACATTCCCGCCGATGTGGAGCGACGCCCCGCCCGAAGGGCCCCCGCCGCACACCGCGGGGGCCCTGCGTGCCTATCTCACCGAGGTCGCCCGGCCCGGTACCGGCCCCGGCACGGCTCCGCTGAGCACCGCCGAACTCCTCGACGCCACCGCGGAACTGCTCGACCACTGGACCCTCGGCGCCCGCGAGTCGGCGGCCCTCGTCCGGCTGCTGGCGAAGGCCGAGGGGCTGCGGCCGGTCGGCGAGGTGACCGACCGGCTGGGCCGCCCCGGCCACGCGTACGCGTACGACGCCCGCGGCATCCGGCACCTGCTGATCCTGGAACCGCGCACCGGCGCCGTCCTCGGCATGGAGGACACCTTCACCGAGGACGACCCCGAGTACGGAGTGCGGGCCGGCGACGTCATGGACTACCGCGCCTGGATGCGCTGACCCCTCACACCCCGAGCTGCCGGGCGGCGGCCCGGACGGTCTGCTCCAGCAGCGTGGCGATCGTCATCGGCCCGACCCCGCCCGGCACCGGCGTGATCAGCGAGGCCCGCTCCACCGCGGAGTCGAAGTCGACGTCGCCGACGTTCCCCTCGTTGTAGCCCGCGTCGATCACGACCGCGCCCGGCTTGATGTCCTGCCCGCGGATCAGCCGCGGCCGGCCGACCGCGGCGACGACGATGTCGGCCTCGCGGACCGCCGCCGACAGGTCCCGGGTGCGCGAGTGGCAGTACGTCACGGTCGCGTCCCGGGCCAGGAGCAGCATGCCCACCGGCTTGCCGAGGATCGCGCTGCGGCCCACCACCACGGCCCGCTTCCCGGACGGGTCGACGCCGTACTCGTCCAGCAGCCGCAGGATGCCGCCCGGCGTGCAGGACACGAAGCCCGGCAGACCGAAGCTCATCGTGGCGAACGAGGCGAAGGTGACACCGTCCACGTCCTTCTCCGGGGCGATCGCCTCGAACGCGGCCCGCTCGTCGACGTGGTCGCCCACCGGGTGCTGGAGCAGGATGCCGTGCACCCCCGGATCGGCCGACAACTCCCGAAGCGTGCCGACGAGTTCATCCATCGTGGTGCCGGCGGGCAGGGCGACGTGCCGGGACTCGATGCCGGCCTTGCGGCAGCGGTTCTGCTTCATCCGGACGTACGTCACGGACGCCGGGTCCTCGCCGACCAGCACGGTCGCCAGACACGGTGCCGTACCGGTCCGTTCGGTGAGACCGGCGGCCTGTCGCGCGGTGTCCTCCACGATGCGGCGGGCGAGCGCGGTGCCGTCCATCAGACGGGCCTGGGTCATGCTGCACACTCCTGAGCTGGATCGACTCTCCTCGCCCAGGCGCGCGGCAACCACCACGGACCGCTCCCCGGTGGTGCTCCACCTCAGCGCCAGTCACGGCCCGCGTACAGCGTAACCGAGAGTGTGTACGACCCTCGGACCCGCCCTAGGGCCGGTGCCTCACCGGCCCCTCACCGGCCCTCACCGGTGCCGCGCCCGCCGCACGCGCACCGCCCGCGGCAGAACCGGACGCGGGCGCGCCGCCCGCAGCACCGAGCGCAACAGGACCGCCGGCCACACCGGCAGCCGGTCCGCCGGCACCGGTGCCGGGCGCCGGTGCGCCCGCACGAGCCCGGCCCGCGCCGAGAAGGTCCAGGTCAGCCGTGAGGTGACCTGGACCCGCGCCATTCTCCTTCCGGTGCCTGCCATACCGGGCCGGGACCTACTCGTCCCAGGCCTGGATGATCAGCTGTTCGGCGATCTTGCCGTTCCGCAGGGTGATCATCGACTCGGCGAGCACCCGGGTGCCGTCCTCGTACTCGCAGGACTCGCTGTAGGCGGCGTGATCGCCCTGGATCACGCACTGCTCCAGCTTGTGAGTCATGTCGCGGCGGTAGATGTCGTCCAGCAACTCGGCGATCTGGCCCCGGCCTTGCAGGACCGTGGGGTGGCTGGGCTGGTTGTTGCGGTCGACGATGCGGATCTTCGCGTCGTCCGCGTAGAGCGACAGAAGGGTGTTGCCGGTGTTTCCCTCGATGCCCCGGCGCAGCGTCTCGGTGTCGAAAGCGGACCCCGTCGCGGTACCCATGGTGACCTCCTTCAGGCGCCCGCGGCCCGTCCGGGAGCGAGCCGCACGGGTCCCGTCTTCGAGACTCCTCCGCCCCGGCGGCCTCGGCAAGCGCAGCCGCCGCGCTCCGCCTCACGGGTGAGCGGGTACCGCCGCCCGTGTCCGGCCGGGACCCGCGGCCGTTGCTGAGGACATGATCTCAACACGACGTATCGTCGCCGCCCTCGGTCTCGCCGCCGGCGTCACCGGTCTTGCCGCGCCGCTGGCGAACGCGGCCGAGGCGGGCACGCCGGACACCGGGCAGATCAGCCCCATGGCCGTGCTCGACTCGCTCACCGTCAGTGACATCCCGGCGAAGTACAAGACCGGGGTCCCGCGGGTCTCCGAGCAGGCGCGCGCGCTGAACCAGGTCAACGAGCTGAACCGGCTCAACGAGCTGTGGCAGGTGGCCGGTCTGGTGACGCCCGTGACGGGCCTGCTGCCCGCCGTCGAGGCCTGACCCGCCGCCGGACCCGGGGGCCGTCCCGGCAGGGGCGGCCCCACCCCTGCGGGCCGTCCCGGCAGGGGGCGGCCCCCATCCTGCGGAGGGAGCGGGCGGGCGGACCCGTAGCTGCGCGACCCTCGGTCCTTGCCGGGCCCTCCCGTTGCGCGCGGCGGAAAGATTCACGATCACCGTCGTGGTCCGTCCCGCTACCGATCGGTCCCGCGTAGGGTCGGCGGCGAAGGCAATCGAAGAAGGGACCAGACCATGGCGCAGGAAGTACGCGGCGTGATCGCACCGGGCAAGGACGAGCCCGTACGGGTCGAGACGATCGTGGTGCCGGACCCGGGGCCCGGCGAAGCCGTCGTACGCATCCAGGCCTGCGGGGTCTGTCACACCGACCTGCACTACAAGCAGGGCGGCATCTCCGACGACTTCCCCTTCCTGCTCGGCCACGAGGCCGCCGGCGTCGTGGAGTCCGTCGGCGAGGGCGTCACCGACGTCGCCCCCGGCGACTTCGTCGTCCTCAACTGGCGTGCGGTGTGCGGGCAGTGCCGGGCCTGCCTGCGCGGGCGGCCCTGGTACTGCTTCAACACCCACAACGCGCGGCAGAAGATGACGCTAGCCGCCACCGGGCAGGAACTCTCCCCGGCCCTCGGCATCGGCGCCTTCGCCGAGAAGACGCTGGTGGCGGCCGGCCAGTGCACCAAGGTCGACCCGGCCGTCTCCCCGGCGGTCGCCGGCCTCCTCGGCTGCGGTGTGATGGCCGGCCTCGGTGCCACGCTCAACACCGGGAACGTCGGCCGGGGCGACTCGGTCGCCGTCATCGGCTGCGGCGGTGTCGGCTGCGCGGCCGTCGCCGGGGCGAACCTCGCCGGCGCGGCGAGGATCATCGCCGTGGACATCGACGACCGCAAGCTCGACAAGGCCCGCTCCCTGGGTGCCACCCACACCGTCAACTCCAAGGAGACCGACCCGGTCGAGGCGGTCCGCGAGCTGACCGGCGGCTTCGGCGCCGATGTCGTCGTCGAGGCAGTCGGCCGCCCCGAGACCTACAAGCAGGCCTTCTACGCCCGCGACCTCGCCGGCACCGTCGTCCTCGTCGGCGTCCCCACCCCCGAGATGAAGGTCGAACTGCCCCTGCTGGACGTCTTCGGACGCGGCGGCGCGCTCAAGTCCTCCTGGTACGGCGACTGTCTGCCCACCCGCGACTTCCCCATGCTGATCGACCTGCACCTCCAGGGCCGCCTGCCGCTCGACGCGTTCGTCACCGAGACCATCCGACTGGACGAGGTGGAGCAGGCGTTCGAGCGGATGCGCCAGGGCGACGTGCTGCGCTCGGTGGTGGTGCTCTGATGACCGTGCGCATCGAACGCCTCGTCACCTCCGGTCAGTTCACCCTCGACGGCGGCACCTGGGACGTCGACAACAACGTGTGGATCGTCGGCGACGAGCGGGAGGTGATCGTCATCGACGCCGCCCACGACGCCAAGGCCATCGCCGACGCCGTCGACGACCGGCACCTCATCGCCATCGTGTGCACGCACGCCCACAACGACCACGTCAACGCCGCGCCGGCCCTCGCCGAACTCACCGGCGCCACCATCTGGCTGCACCCCGACGACCTGCCGCTGTGGAGGCAGACCCACCCCGACCGCGACCCCGCCCGGCACCTCCAGGACGGCCAGGTCATCGAGGCGGCCGGCACCGACCTCACCGTCCTGCACACCCCCGGCCACGCCCCGGGCGCCGTCTGCCTGTACGCCCCCGGCCTCGGCACCGTCTTCACGGGCGACACCCTCTTCCAGGGCGGCCCGGGCGCCACCGGACGCTCCTACTCGCACTTCCCGACGATCATCGAGTCCATCCGCGACCGGCTCCTCACCCTCCCGCCGGAGACCAAGGTCCTCACCGGCCACGGTGACGCCACGACCATCGGCGCGGAGGCACCCCACCTACAGGAGTGGCTCGAGCGCGGGCACTGAACGGGGCCGGACCACCGGCGGAGCGTGCGGCAGGTCACGCACGCACCGCCGGAAAAGGCGACAGAAGATGTCCGGCTTCCCGGCGACAGTGAGGGACCACGGCAGTCGCACCACACGGGAGGCAGGACATGTCAGGACCGATGGAAGGCAAGGTGGCGCTGGTCGCCGGGGCGACCCGGGGCGCCGGGCGGGGTATCGCCGTCGAACTCGGCGCGGCCGGCGCCACCGTCTACGTCACCGGGCGCAGCACCCGCGCCCGCCGCTCCGAGTACGACCGCCCCGAGACCATCGAGGACACCGCCGACCTCGTCACCGCGGCCGGCGGACGGGGCATCGCCGTACCGGTCGACCACCTGGACAGGTCCGCCGTCCGCGACCTCGTGACCCGGATCGCGGACGAACAGGGCCGCCTCGACGTCCTCGTCAACGACATCTGGGGCGGCGAGAAGCTCTTCGAGTGGAACACCCCCGTGTGGGAGCACGACCTCGACAACGGGCTCCGGCTGCTCCGCCTCGCGGTGGAGACGCACGCCGTGACCAGCCACTGCGCGCTGCCGCTCCTGCTGGCCCGGCCCGGCGGCCTGGTCGTGGAGGTCACCGACGGCACCGCCGACTACAACCGGGACACCTACCGGGTGAACTTCTTCTACGACCTGGCCAAGTCGTCCGTGCTGCGGATGGCCTTCGCCCTCGGGCACGAACTCGGCCCGCGCGGCGCGACGGCCGTGGCCCTGACCCCCGGCTGGATGCGCTCGGAGATCATGCTGGAGGCGTACGGCGTCCGCGAGGACGACTGGCGACGCGCGCTGGAGCGCGAACCGCACTGCGCCATCTCCGAGACCCCCCGCTACACCGGCCGTGCCGTCGCCGCCCTGGCCGCCGACCCCGACGTGTCCCGCTTCAACGGACAGTCGCTGTCCAGCGGCGGCCTCGCCCGGGAGTACGGCTTCACCGACCTCGACGGCAGCCGGCCGGACGCCTGGCGGTACCTGGTCGAGGTGCAGGACGCGGGCAAGCCGGCCGACACCACCGGCTACCGCTGACCGCTCGCGGCCGGCAGCGGCCAGCGGGCCGGGTGGCCCGGCGGCAGCGCCAGGTCCTCCCGCACGGCCGCGTAATAGCCCTCGCGGCCGGCGCGCTGCCGCTCCAGCAGCTCCTGCCAGGTCCGCGGATCACGGGTCTCCGCCCGGAGGAACCGCTCCATCTCCATCGCCGTCACGACCCAGACCCGGGCCTTCTCCACCACCGCCGGGCTGCCCAGCAGGAGCAGCGCCTCCCCGGCCGGGTCCCGGTCGAGGGCCGCCTGGGCCAGCAGCGGTTCCGCCTCCTGCGGCGACAGCGGATGCGGATGCGGGTCGTTGCCGAGATGGGCGGCGACCCGGTACGTCAGCGTCACCGCCCGCTTGAGCGTGCGCGCGTAGTCGGAGTACACCGCAAGCCGCCTCTCCTCCCAGCGGGCCGCCTGCTCGCGCCGGAACCTCGCCCGGTCGCTCCGGACCACCGCCAGGTACGAGCCCAGCGCGCCTATCACGACGCCGATCAGGGCCGGGAGTTGCTGAAGGAAGGACGCCATGCGGGCACGCTACCTGTGGTGTTGATCGTTCCGCTCGTACCGTCTCTCCATGACCGATCTCAAGCGCTTCGCAGGACACGCGGTTCTCGTCACGGGCGCCGCCCGCGGAATCGGCGCGGCCGTCGCCCGGCGGCTCGCCGAGGAGGGCGGCCGGGTCCTGCTGACCGACCGGGACCTGCCCGAGGCGGAGCGGACCGCCTCCGCCCTGCGCCAACGGGGCCTCGCCGCCGAGGCGTTCGCCTGCGACGCGGCCGACCGCGCGGTCGTCCGGCGCCCTTCCTGACCGCCGGTGCGAGTCAGGCGGGCACCGGCGTCAGCCCGAGGCCGCCGCCAACACCGGCTTCCACGCGGCCGTCCGGCGCCCTTCCTGACCGCCGGTGCGAGTCAGGCGGGCACCGGCGTCAGCCCGAGGCCGCCGCCAGAGCCCGGAGCACCCGCTCGGTGTCGGCCTCGGTGGTGCGCCAGTTGCTGAACGCGGCACGCAGCCCGGGCACCCCGCCGTACACCGTCGGCGTCATGTACGCCTCCCCGGACGCGGTGACCGCCCGGGCCAGCCCCGCCACCCGCTCCTGCGACGGGTCCTCGGCGAGGGTGAAACAGACGACGTTGAGCCGGACCGGGGCCAGCAGCCGCAGACCCGGCAGCGCCTCGACGCCCGCGCCGAGCCGCCGGGCCAGGGCGACGTTGCGCTCCACGATCTCCCGGTGCCCCGCCCGCCCGTACGCCACCAGCGAGAACCAGGCCGGCAGGGCCCGCAGCCGGCGCGAGTTCTCCGGAGTCAGATGCAGGAAGTCGGGCTCGCCCTCCGGCAGCCCCAGATACGGCGAGGCGTTGTGGAACACCGCCACCTGGAGATCGCGGCGCCGGGTGAACTGTACGGCCGCGTCATAGGGGACGTTGAGCCACTTGTGCAGGTCCACACAGACCGAGTCGGCCGCGTCCAGCCCGTCGACCAGCGCGGCGTGCTCCGGACTGAGCGCGGCGAAGGCGCCGAACGCCCCGTCCACGTGCAGCCAGAAGTCGTAGCGCTCCTTCAGCGCCGCGATCGCCCGCAGGTCGTCGAAGTCGACGGTGTTCACGGTGCCCGCGTTCGCGACGACGATCACCGGCCGGCCGGCCCGCTCGGTCAGCGCCGCCTCCAGCGCGGCCACGTCAACGGCCTCCCGGTTGCCGGGCAGCAGCGGCACCCGCCGCAGCCGGTCCCGCCCGAGGCCCAGCACCGACATCGCCTTGGCGACACTGGAGTGCGGGCTGCCCGAGAGCACTTCGAGCGGACCCAGTGCCGCGGCACCCTCCCGGGAGACGTCCACGCCCAGCCGTTCCCCGGCCCACTCCCGGCCGATGGCCAGCCCGACCGTATTGGACACCGTGGCGCCCGTCACGAACGCCCCGCTGTGCGCCTCGCCCAGCCCGAACAGCTCGCGCAGCCACACCACCGTCTCCCGCTCCAGCTCCTGCGCCCAGGAGCCGCCGGCCCCGGACAGGTTCTGGTCGAACACGGACGTCAGCCAGTCCCCGGCGACGGACGCGGGCGTCGCCCCGCCGGTCACGAAGCCGAGGTAGCGCGGGCCGGCCGAACCGGAGAAGCCGGGCGCCCACCGCTCGGCGAACCGCGCAAGGGCACCGTCGGCCCCCGCGCCCCCGGCCGGGAGCGGCGCCCGCCCGGGACTTCGGCCGGGCGCGGCGACCGGCCGGCCGGCCAGCCCCGCCGCCTCCCGGGCGGCGACGTCACGGGCGGCCTGGAGCAGTTCGGGGAGCCGGGAGAGATCGTCGGCGAGAGTGCGGTCCATGCGCCGCAGCGTAGACCGCGGCGCACGGCCGGTGCCTGGTCCAATCCGCGCCGACTGGACCAGTAAAAATGGACCGGTGGACTCTGGATTCGTCGCCGCGCTCGGCGACTGGCGCGCCCGGCCCGGCCCCCTCGCCCGCACCCTGGCCGCGGCGGTCCGGGACGCCGTCGTCGACGGCCGGCTCCCGGTCGGCACCCGGCTGCCCTCGGAACGGGAACTGGCCCGCACCCTGCGCCTCAGCCGCGGCACGGTGGTCGCCGCGCTCAGCCTGCTGCGCGCCGACGGCTGGCTGCACACCCGGCACGGCAGCGGCAGCGCCGTACGCCTGCCCGCCCGTCTCACCGAGCGCACCACGCCCTGGTCCCTCGACCGGGGCGGCGCCCCCGACGCCGGCCTGGACCTCACCCTCGCGGTGACCGCCGCACCCCACGACGCCTACCGCGCCGCCCTCACCCGCGCCACCGAGCTGAGCGCACCCCTGCTCGTGGACTCCGGAGTCGCCACGGCCGGCCTGCCCCGGCTCCGCGAACTCCTGGCGGACCGTTACACCCGTGCCGGCCTCCCCACCCGCCCCGAGCAGATCCTGGTCACCGCCGGCGCCCAGGCCGCCCTCACCCTGCTCCTGGAGCACCTGCACACCGACCGCAGGGCACCCGTGGTGGTGGAGAGCCCCACCTACCCCGGCGCCCTCGCCCTGCTCCGCGCGCGCCGGGCCCGCCTGCTGCCGGTCCCCGTGTCGGCCGCGGACGGCTGGGACACCGCCCACCTGGCCGCCGCCGTACGCCGGCACCGCCCCCGACTCGCCTACCTGGTCCCCGACTTCCACAACCCGACCGGCGCCCACATGACGGCGACCGGCCGCCGGACGGTCGCCGCGCTCGCCGACCGCCACGGACTGACGGTCCTCGCCGACGAGACCATGCGCGACCTGGACCTGAGAACTCCGCCCGGCACCGAACCCCACCTCGCCGGGCCCCGGGTGGTCCAGATCGGCTCCGCGAGCAAGACCCTGTGGAGCGGCCTCAGGGTCGGCTGGATCCGGGCCACCGCGGACCTGGTACGACAGCTGCGGGCCGGTCCGCTCCAGGCGCAGCTCGCACCGCCGCCCCTGGAGCAGCTCATCGCCGCCGAACTCCTCGGTGAACCGTTCCCGTCGGTGCTCGCCGACCGGCGCACCCGGCTGCGCGCCCAGCGCGACCACCTCGCCGCGCTGCTCGCCGGCACCGGCTGGACGTACACCGTCCCGGCGGGCGGGCTGACCCTGTGGCTGCACCTCGGCGGCGCGGGCCCGCGGGCCACCGACCTCGCGGCGCGGGCCGCCGCACGCGGTCTGGCGCTCACCCCCGGCCCCCGTTTCAGCGCCGACAGCACCACCCTGACCCGGCACCTCCGCCTGCCGTTCACGGCGACACCGGAGACCCTGACCCGGGCGGTCGGGCTGCTCAGGGCGTGCAGTACGGTCTGAACTTCACCGTTTCGTCACAGCCTGACCGGAAACACAACCATGCCTTGCCCGACCGGGTCTAGTAGTCCGAGACCGCGGGAATCGCGCTGGGGAACACCCGGGGGAGGACCGGGCGAACCACCAGGGAACCGGAAGGGGAAGAGCCGCCATGGGGGGCATACACAGACGAGGTGTCGTCGCACTGGGTGTCACGGGACTGGTGGCGCCGCTCGCGCTCGCCTTCACCGCGGCACCGGCGCAGGCCGCGAGCTGCACCACAGCGACGGGGCCGTACCAGAAGCAGGTGGAGAAGTTCCTGGGCCGACCGGTCGACGGCAAGCAGTCCGCCGCCGACTGCAAGGCCATCCAGGCCTTCCAGAACAAGCACGGCATCACGCCGAACATCGGCTACGCCGGTCCCGTCACGTGGGGCGTGATGGACCTGATGAACAAGCAGAAGGCCGTCGGCAGCAAGCCGAACAGGGACGGCAGGTGCCCGACGAACAAGGGCCGGATCGCCTGCGTGAACCTCACGCTCCAGCTCAGCTGGATCCAGGACGGCAGCCGGCTCGTCTACGGCCCGGTGCCCGTGCGCACGGGACGCGACGGCTACGAGACCCGCACCGGTCTGAAGAAGATCTACTGGCGGGACATCGACCACGTCTCGAACATCTACGACGTGCCGATGCCCTACAGCCAGTTCTTCGACGGCGGTCAGGCCTTCCACTCGGTGGGCCTGAGCATGTGGAACCCGCCGGGCTCGCACGGCTGCGTCAACATGACCACGGCGACCGCCAAGAAGTACTGGTCGCTGCTGAGGAACGGCGACGACGTCTTCGTCTACGGCCGCAAGCCGGGCACCTGAGCCCGCGTCGGTCCCGTCACGCCTCGGGGGCGTCCCCGAGGTCCGGGATCCCCGGCCGCACCCCGCCCTGCCGTGCCTACTCGTGCGCGACGATGCCCGGCAGGGCGTAGCGGGCGGCCACCCACGCGTTCACGGGGTCAGCGTGCGCGTGTCGACGAGGCCGCCCGCGCCCTCGGCACCCTGGTCGCGCAAGACGAGGTCTCCGACTTCCACGACCGGCGCGCGGCGCGGCAGTCCTGGCGATCCAGGTGCTGGTCATCGGCCTGACCGGCCAGTGAATTCCCACTTCCCCTTGACACATTGACGTGATGAGTAACACGGTCCGGAATGTCCGTATCGCGGGTACTTACTCACAGCGCCTTCACCTCAGGCGGCATATGCTTCACAGCATGTCCACCACTGTTGAAACCGCCTCCGAGCGATCGGCCGCGGAGGTCAACGAGGAGATCCGGGCCCTGTGGCGCCGGTCGGGCGGGACACTGACCACCGAGCAGCGCGCCGAGTACCAGCGCCTCGTGATGGAGTGGGCCGCCGCGGCCCCGCGGTCGCGCCGGGCGGCCTGACCGACCCCGCACACGTCGAGGGCACCCGTGACCGCACGGGTGCCCTTCTCGTCGTACCCCCGGCTCCGGGCCGGGGCCAGCGTCGCCCGTCAGCCCCAGGTCGCCGAGTAGTACCGCTGGTAGGCCTTGCGGTCCTGCTCGGCCCGGATGTACCGGGTCGCGACCAGCGCGATCAGACTGCCCGCGATCAACAGCAGTCCGGGCCCGACGTTCCGGGTGTCCGTCAGCCGCGCCAGCAGGGTGCTGCCCTCCGCCCCGCCCGTGACCGGCGCCGAGGAGCCCGGTGAGGCAGCGCTCGGGGCCATCGCGCCCTGGGACGCGCCGGCCGGCGGCGAGGCGGGGCCGCCACCCTGGGCGCCGCCCGCGTTCTGCGCCGACACGATCAGCCGGACCCCGAGCGTGGCCATCGCCTTGGTCACCGGCTGGAAGAACGTCGTACCGCCCGTCGTGCAGTCGCCGTTGCCGCCCGAGGTGACACCGAGCGCGATGCCCTCGGAGAACATCGGACCGCCGCTGTCGCCCGGTTCGGCGCACACGTCGGTCTCGATGAGCCCGGTCACCGTCCCCTCGGGATAGTTGACGGTCGCGTTCAGCGCGGTGACCCGGCCGTCGCGCAGCCCGCTGGTGCTGCCGCTGCGGAACACCCGCTGCCCGACCGACGGATCGGCGGCCCCGGTGATCCGCACCCCCTTGCCGCCGCCGATCGCTACGACGTCGGCACCCGCTCCGGCCTTGCCGCCGGCGTACTGCACGAGCGAGAAGTCGCTGCCGGGGAAGGAGCTGTTGACGGTGTTGCCGAGCTGCCGGTCGCCCTGGTTGTCGGCGAACCAGGTGACCCCGGCGGGCCCGCAGTGGCCGGCCGTGAGGATGAAGTCGGACTGCCCGTTGGTCACGTTGAACCCAGCGGAGCAGCGACCGCCGGTCGACAGGATCGGCTGGGCGCCGTTCAGCCGCGTGGTGAACGAACCCTTCGTACGCTCCATGTGCACGAAACCGCCGATCCTCCCGGCGACCCCGGACAGCCGGGACCAGTCACCGGCGGACACCGTGCGGTCCGCCCGCACCACGACCCGGTTGGTCCGGTAGTCCACCGCCCAGGCCGTGCCCGCCACCCGGGGCGCCGAACGCAGCGCCGCCGTCGCCGACTTCAGCTCGTCCATGCTGTGCGGCACGACCTTCGCCTCGGCCCCGGCCTGCCGGACGGTCCGCGCGGCCGACTCGTCGGTCACCGCCACCACCGGGCGCCCGTCGGCGCCGATCCAGCTGCCCGCCGTACGGGCGGTGCCGAGCCGCGCCACCAGCGCGGTGCCGGTGTCCCCGGCGGAGCCGAGCGTTCTGCCGGACGCCGGCGGAGTCTCGCTCGCCATGGCCGCCTGGGCGACCATCGCACCCCCCAGGAGAAGTCCGCCGACCGCCGCCAGCCGTGTCACTCGCCGGACGACCCGTCGTCGTGCGTGCCGCATGCATGGCTCCCGAAGCCGAACCCGAACGCGCGATGCCCCAACCGGCACCGCGGAGCCCCCGGATCGTCGAGGGCCCGCTCCTCCATACGGCGTCCGTGACGGCGGCGTTCACCCACGGCGAGACTCAGTTCTTGCGGGCCACCCCGCCGAACATGGCGACCTCCTCCGGCTCGGCCCCGTGATCGTGCTGCGGCCGCCATCGCGAGCAGGACACCACGCCCGGCTCCAGCAGCTCCAGCCCGTCGAAGAACCGGGTCACGTCCTCGGGCCTGCGCTGCGTGAGCTTCGGCGTGCCGTGCTCGTTCCAGAACTTCACCGCCTCGTCCACGTCCGGCATCGACGGGCTGGTGATGGTGTGCGACAGCACCAGGTGGCTGCCCGACGGCAGCCGGTCCGTCAACTGCCGTACCAGGCCGTACGGGTCCTCCTCGTCGCCGATGAAGATGACCACGCCGAGCAGGATCAGCGCAACCGGCCGGCTGAAGTCCAGCGTCTTCGCCGCGTGTTCGATGATCGCGTCGACGTTGCGCAGGTCCTCGTCCAGGTAGTCGGTACGGCCCTCGGGCGTGCTGGTCAGCAGCGCACGCGCGTGCGCCAGGACCAGCGGGTCGTTGTCGACGTACACGATCCGGGACTCCGGCGCGATCCGCTGGGCCACCTCGTGCGTGTTGTCGGCGGTGGGCAGCCCGGTGCCGATGTCCAGGAACTGCCGGATGCCCACCTCGCCGACCAGGTGGCGCACGGCGCGGCCGAGGAAGAGCCGGTCGGCACGCGCGTACTCCCCGATCCCCGGGTGCAGTCGGCGGATCTGGTCGCCGGCCGCGCGGTCGACCTCG
The DNA here is from genome assembly GCF_016741855.1 of Streptomyces musisoli. Taxonomy (GTDB): domain Bacteria; phylum Actinomycetota; class Actinomycetes; order Streptomycetales; family Streptomycetaceae; genus Streptomyces; species Streptomyces musisoli. The sequence continues at coordinate 419,440 of NZ_JAERRH010000002.1, forward strand.
TAGTTGTCCTTGCCGCCGAGCCAGTAGTTCCAGATCCGGGCGGTGTGCGGCTGGCCGGTGTTGATGCGGGCGCGCAGCGACGCGGCCACGTCGTTGGTGGCTGCCGGGTTGTCGGTCACGAGGGTCAGCTCCTGGGTGCCTGATGAGATGCCTGACAAGAGATACACCGTGCAGGACGCAATCTAGACGCCCCAGTTGATCTCCGCGGCCCGGCCCGGGATTTGCCCGGCCGGAGCGGCCCGGACCGCGGAGCGGTACGGCCACCGGGTGACCGGCCCGGCCGCGCCACGGCGGCGCGGGCCGCCGGCGCGCACGACCGCACGGGCTGTCGGCACGCACGGTTGCCCACGGCGGCGCGGGCCGCCGGCACGCACGGTTCCCCACGGCCGCGGGCGGTACGCCCCACGGCCCCCTATCTTGAGCCCCATGACCAGCATCCCGCACGACACACCCGGCGAACCGGATCCGCTGCGCGCGCTCGGACTGGAGCGGCTGCGACGTCGTACGAGCATGAAATGGCGCACCTACCCCGACGACGTCCTGCCCGTGTGGGTGGCCGAGATGGACGTCCCCCTCGCCGAACCCGTCGTCCGCGCCGTCACGGACGCACTCGCCCTCGGCGACACCGGGTATCCCGCCGGCACCGCCTACGCCGAGGCGCTCGCCGCCTTCGCCGCCGAACGCTGGAACTGGGACGGCGTCGCCCCGGAGCGGACCGCGATCGTCCCGGACGTGATGCTCGGCGTGGTCGAGATGCTCAGACTGGTCACCGGGCCCGGCGACCCGGTGATCGTCAACCCGCCCGTGTATCCGCCGTTCTTCCAGTTCGTGACCCACATGGACCGCCGGGTCGTGGAGGCTCCGCTCGGTGCCGGGCTGCGCCTGGACCCGGGCATCCTGGAGGAGACGTTCCGGGAGGCCACCGCACACGGCGGCCGGGCCGCCTACCTGTTGTGCAGCCCGCACAACCCGACCGGCACCGTGCACACCGCCGCCGAACTCGGCGCCGTCGCCGGCCTCGCCGAGCGGTACGGCGTCCGGGTCGTCGCCGACGAGATCCACGCCCCGCTCGTCACCCCGGGCGTCCCCTTCGTGCCCTACCTGAGCGTGCCCGGCGCCGAGCGCGGCCTGTCGCTGATGTCGGCCTCCAAGGGCTGGAACCTGGCCGGCCTCAAGGCGGCGCTGGCCCTCGCCGGCCCGGCCGCCGCCGCCGACCTCGCCCGGCTGCCCGAGGAGGTGAGCCACGGTCCCAGCCATGTCGGCGTCATCGCGCACACCGCCGCCCTGCGGGACGCCACCGGCTGGCTCGACGCCCTGCTGGCCGGGCTGCGCGCCAACCGGGCCCTGCTCACCGGGCTGCTGGCCGACCGGCTGCCCGGGATCCGCGCGCACGCCGCCGAGGCCACCTTCCTCGCCTGGCTCGACTGCCGTGCCCTCGGCCTCGGAGACGATCCCGCCCGGGTCTTCCTCGACCGCGGCCGGGTGGCCCTCAGCTCCGGCCTGCCCTTCGGCACCGGCGGCAGGGGGCACGCACGTCTGAACCTGGCCACCTCGCCCGAGATCCTCACCGAGGCGGTACGGCGGATGGCGGCGGCCCTCGACTGACCCGCGGCCCTCCGGAGGGCGCCGCCCGCCGCCCCTCCTCGGGCAGCGGGCCGCCTCCTAGACTGCGGGCATGGACGACACGCGGCTCGGCCGGCTCGGCTCCGGCAAATACCTGCTGGTGACCAGCTACCGCAAGGACGGAACCCCCGTCGCCACCCCGGTGTGGGTGGTCCGGGACGACGGCACCCTGGGCGTGTGGACGGCCGCCGACAGCTGGAAGGTCAAGCGGATCAGGCGCCGCCCCGACGTCCTCGTCGGCCCCTGCGACCTGCGCGGCAACCCCACCGGTGACCAACTGCCGGCCACCGCCGAACTCACCGACCCGGCCACCACCGCCCGCTACCGGGGCCTGATCGCCCGCAAGTACGGACTCGTCGGCCGGCTCACCCTGCTGGGCAGCCGGCTCCGGCGGGGTGTGGACGGCACGGTCGGCATCCGGGTGACCCTCGGGGAATGAGGGCCACCCGGGAGGCGCGTCCTACGACGCGTCCAGCACCGAACCCTTCAGTTCCAGGCCGCCGGCCTGCGGCTCTCCGGTCCGCATATCGAGCTGCCGGAACCGCACCGACTCGGTGGACTCCCGGACCCGGTCCTTGACCGTGGGCAGGGTGATGTCCACGCTGGTACGCCCCGACGGGATGTCCGCCCACAGGTAGAGCCCGTCCACCTTGGACAGCGGACGCGCGGGGTCCGGCCTCTCACCGGAGGTGTCCCGCAGCCAGGTCGCCGGCACGTCCTTCGTGGACAGCTCCGGCGCGGTGGCCGGCGCGACCTGGAACATGGCGCTCATGTCCACGTCCACCGCCTCGGACAGCGACACCCGCCACTTCAGCGACTTTCCCTCGGCGACCTTGCCGGCGACGGGCTTGACGGTCATCTTCGGCGCGGGATCGTCGTCGTGGACGGTGAGCCCGCCGCGGTAGGAGCCGACGACCACGCCGTGGACCGCCTTGACCAGGACGTCGTACGACACATCGGTGCCGTACCGCGTGTTGCCCTTCACCTCGACCGGCACGTCGATGCCGTCACCGCCCGGACGCACCGTGACCAGCCGGCCCGTGGCCTTGCCGGTGACCGGGTCCATGACGTACACCCGGACCTGGCCGCTGCCGCCCTGGCCCGTCACCCGCACCGGAACCCGGTAGGTGCGCACACCCGAGTCGCCCTCGTCGACGGTGGTCCGGCCGACGTCCACGCGCGGCAGCGCGTCGGTGCGCACCGCCGGCGTCCCGGGCCGCCAGCCCCACGCGTCCATGAGCCAGGCCCGTCCCGACGCCGAACGAGGCGTCAGCTCCAGGGACTTGACCGATCCCAGGTCGAGTCCGGCACGGGTCGCCGCGGTCAGCGGCAGCCGGACCTCCTGCGCCCAGTACGAGGCGGTCCGCTCACTGCCCGGCAGCCCGTCCGGCTTGACCCGGCCGAGCCTGGCCTTCTTGCCGGAGGCGTCGGTCACGGACACGTCCAGTTGCGTACCCCGCGAGTTCGGCGGCACGAACAGCCGCAGCGACAGTGCCGTGGACCCGGACAGCGAGACCGGCGTCCTGGCGGTCACCCGGGCCGGCGTGCCCGCGCGCGTCCAGCGCAGCGCGATCGCGTGCCGGCCGGCCTCCCGGTCCGTCTCCCACAGTGCGAAGTGCGGCGAGGAGCCCTTGGCGGCCGCGCCCAGGCAGGTCCTGGCCGGGCTCGGGTCCACCGCGGCGCACAGCTTGCCGCCGGTCACCGATACCCCGCCGTCCGGCAGGAACCCGCCGCTCCGGCGGGCGCCCACCGCATGGCTCAGCACCCGGGCCGGGTCCGCCGACGGCACCCGCTTGCCGGAGCCGTCCAGGAGCGGCCGTACCCGGTCGTCCCCGGCGAGGAAGAGCCGCGCGGCGGCGGCGATGTACGTGGAACCGGCGCGGTGCTGCTGGTCGGCGGTCAGCCGGGTCGCGGCCCGCTTGGCGCACACCGGGTCGTGGTGCTGCGGGTCGTCGGAGAAGTCGTCCTCGGCGGGGGCCGCGGCCTGGCCCGGGGTCCACTCCGAGTTGAAGAAGTTGTGGTTGGCGCCGATCACGTACACCGCGCTGTGCAGCGCGGTGCCGTTGCTGACCGCGCGGGTCCCGTCGACGTACACCTGGCCCTGGAGGTCGGAGACGTCGCCGTCACAGCCCGGCAGGATGCTCACCGACGGGACGTCGGGCACCGGGTTCTGTCCGAAGACGGTCGGGCCGATCAGGACCGTGCCCCGGACGTGCCAGCGCACCGGCCCGTGGTAGCCGTCCTGGTCGGCGGGCGGCGGGGCGAGGCTGTCCAGCGCGGCCCGGTTGACGCCCTCGCCGCCCCGCGAGTGTCCGACCAGCAGCACCCGCGACAGATCGGCGCGGGGCGCCTCGCGGACCACCTTCGGCGCGGTCTCGGGGTGTTCGGCCCAGCCGGCCCACCGGGCCAGGTGCAGCCGCACCAGCGACGACCGCGCCTGGGCGCCGCCGTCCTCCGCCGCGAAGTCCTGCCCGTTGATGCCGTTGGCGGAGATGGACACGGTCATGTAGCCCTGGGATGCCAGCAGTTTCTGGTCCCGCAGATACCCGCGGTGGCTCGGCACGGGCTTGGTGCCGGCCTTGCAGGGCCAGTCACCGGTGATGTCCTCGCGCCCCTTGTAGCAGGTGTAGTGACGGCCGTGCAGGAACAGCGCGAGGGGGCGCTTGCCGGACGCGCCGACCGGTGCGACGACCACCGCGCGCATCTCCACCGGAGCCGTGAGGCCCGGCAGCCGGACCGAGTTCAGGGCGTACTCGCCGGTCTTGGTGCGGTACGCGCCGGGCTTGCCCGGGTCCACGCCGTTCGCCGGCAGCGGCGCCGGCAGCCGGGGAGCCGATGCGGCACCGTCCGTCTCCCGCGCGTCCAGCCGCTGCCCGCCGGACCACACCTCCAGCCCGTGCAGCTGCGCCGGCCGGCGTCCGTCGAGCGGCAGCCGGAACGTGTGCCCGTCCGCGCCCGGCCGTGGCACGCCCAACAGCCCGGTCGAGGACCGGAATTCGACGCGCGCGTCCCCCATCGGCACCTGCCGGTCCGACCGCCACACCAGCTGCGGCGCCGACGCCCCGCCGGACAGCCGCCACCCCGGTGGCAGCGGTGTGCCGTCCTGGGCCGTCGACGCCCCTTCCCCGCCCACTGGTTGGGAGTGGGCGACGGCCACCCCCGGGGATGCTCCCGCCACCGCGAACAACGCGGCGGCGGTCACCCATATGTGCCGGGCACGGACCACTGTTCCTCCTCGGACCCCGACCTCGGACGTCCCGGCCGTCCGGGGCGTCCCTCGCTCCCGGAGGATGGAGAGGGGAGGCTGTGGGTTGCCTGTGAGGAGAAAGTGATGGATCACATCGGGGGCCCGCCGGGAGAGCGGGTCGTGCGGGCGCCCCGGACCGTACCGATGCGGGTGGCCGAAAGCGTGCCGTGGGCGGATTCTCGGGCCCCAACGGCGCCTGCGGCACGCCCGGTTCGGCCACCCGCATCGGACTGGCGCGGGTGGCCGAAAGCGTGCCGTGAGCGGAGTCTCGAACCCAACGGCGCTTTCTACGCGCTCGGTTCGGGGCCCGGGCGACCGGTGGCGGGCGGGGGCGCCGCCTGCCGGCCGCGTGCGGCTGTCAGGTCCAGGCCCGGTACGGCTCGTCCAGCAGCTGGAAGACGGGCTCGCCGCGGACCGCGTCCTGGGCGGTGGACAGCCGGACCCGGTCGCCGCTGTGGATGCCGATGGGCGGGCCCATGACCCGGCCCCGCACGACGAACCCCTCGGCCATCTCTATCAGCGACACGTTGCGTGCCACCGGCGTGTTGCGGTGCACCACGGTGGAGTGGCGGACCGTGCCGACACCCTCGCTGCGCTCGGTACGCAGTTCACTGCCCTGACACACCGGACACAGCAGCCGGTGGTACATCGCGGTGCCGCACCAGGTGCAGCGCTGGAAGTGGATGGCGTCCTTGGAGTCCGCGGCGGAGGGTTCGAGAACACCCGTCGCGGATCCGGCCGCCGGGTGCGAGGTGCTTGCTGAGTGGTGGTACACGCTGGTCAACTCCCTGCGCTCGGCCGGAATCCCGCGTGCCCGGGGGCGGACCGTGCACGCGTGTGCATGGTTGCCGTGCCACCGTGCACGCCGACAGAGTATGGCACTCAGTGTCACTCGTAAAGGCACTCCGTACCCCTATTTATGGGCACGGCCGCGTGGGGGCGGCGCAGGCACCGGCTCGCGCAGCGGTGAGCGCCGTCACCGGCCCGCAAGGGGGCGGCGGCCGCAAGTCGGCGGCGCCGTCACCGGCCCGTACGGGGTCAGGTGCGGCCGAGCGTCGTCTCCAGCTCCTGCACCACCCGCCACAGCGGGGCGTCCCGGCGGGTGACCAGCACCACCACGTCGCCGGCCTCCCCGGCGTCCGTGCCGTCGGGGCCGGCCCAGGCGGGCGCCGCCGGGGCGTCCGCCGTCCGGGCGTACGTGGTCTGTACGTATCCCAGTGCGTGGTCCACGGCCGCGCCCGCGTCGCCCTCGCCCTCGGACCGCAGCCAGGACCGCAGGGCGTTGTTGTGCGCGGCGACCACCGCGGCCGCGATCACGTCCGCGCGCAGCGTCCCGTCGGGGCGCCCCGCGAACCGGCCGCGCAGATACTCGGCGAGCGCGCGCTCGTAGCGCCACACGACCGACAGCTCGTAGGCGCGCAGCCCCGGCACCTGCCGGGTGAGGCGGTAGCGCTGCACGGAGAAGGTGGGGTTCTCGGCGTACATCCGCAGTACCAGCCGGGCCGCGTCGCACACCCGCCGCACCGGCTCGTGCTCGGCGCCGCCCGCCGCGAGGAAGGCGGTCATGTCGGCGAGACAGCCCTCGTGGTCGGGGAAGACCACGTCCTCCTTGGAGGGGAAGTACCGGAAGAAGGAGCGCCGGCCGACCCCGGCCAGGGCCACGATGTCGTCCACGGTGGTCTGCTCGTACCCGCGTTCCAGGAAGAGCCGGAAGGCCGCCGCTACCAGGGCGTCCCGTATCGGCGGCTTCGCGGTCGGCGCCGCACTGCTGGAGCTCATGGACGGGAACGTAGCACCCGGACCGGATTTCTGGCACTCAGTGCAGCGCATGTGGCATTTCGGGGGAACTGAGTGCTGTCGGGTGACTGCCGGGGCGTGCCGGCGGCGCCTGCGAGGACAGATATGCGCCTCCCGACCTCCCCTCAGTCGCCGCCGCCCGTCGCCCCCTCCCCGTCGCCCCCTCCCCGTCGCCCCCTCCCCGTCGTCCCCTCTCTGTCGTCGCCGCACTCGCGGGTGTGAGGGACGGGCGGCCGACGGCCGGGGGTGGCCGAAAGTGTTCGCTCCCTGCGGCGTAACCTTTCTCCGCCGTCGCCGTCGCCGCACCACCGACGACGACGCCGATGCGTGCCCCGCACCACCTCCCGTACCACCCGGCACCCGCCCCGAGGAGTCCCCATGCCCGCCGCCCGCCCCCGCCTGCTCTACGTCACCGACCTGGCGTACCAGGCCCGCGGGCGCCGCTACTGCGACGAGGACATCCACCTCGCCTCCCGGCTGCGCGACCGCTTCGACCTGGCCCTGTGCCATCCGCTGGACGCCGCCGCCCTGATGGACGGCTTCGACGCCGTCGTCGTCCGCAACAGCGGGCCCGTCCTCGGCTACCAGCGCGCGTACGACGCCTTCCGCGCCCGGGCGCTCGCCACCGGCGCCCGCGTGTACAACCCGCTCAGCGGCAAGGCGGACATGGCCGGCAAGCAGTACCTCCTCGATCTGAGCGCCGACGGCTTCCCCGTGATCCCGACCGTCGACCGCGTCGAGGACCTGCACCTGCTGCCGTCCGCCGAGCGGTACGTGGTCAAGCCGAAGCTCGGCGCCGACTCCCTGGGCCTGCGGATCGTCCCCGGCGGCCGGCTCGAGGGAATCACCGGCGACGTCCTGATCCAGCCCTGTGTCGACTTCGCCTACGAGGTGTCCTTCTACTTCGTCGACGACGACTTCCAGTACGCGCTGTACGCTCCCGACCCCGAGCGCCGCTGGGAGCTGAGGCCCTACCGGGCCACCGCCGCCGACCTGGAGTTCGCCCGCCGGTTCATCGACTGGAACGACCTCGGGTACGGCATCCAGCGCGTCGACGCCTGCCGTGCTCCCGACGGGGACCTGCTGCTGGTCGAACTGGAGGACCTCAACCCCTTCCTGTCCCTGGACGCGCTGCCGGAGGAGGCCGTGGACGCCTTCGTCACCGCCTTCACGGCGTCCCTGAGCCGGTTCACACAGGAGGAACCCAGCGCGGCCTGACCGCGAGCCGATCGGGGTGTGGTGGGTCAGGTGGTGGGCTGATCGGGGGTGCTGTGGGACAGGGGGTGGGCTGAACGGGGGCGCGGTGGGTCTCGTATCTCAGCGCGGAGGCCGCGAAGGCCACGCCCTGCGGGACGGAAGGAGAGTCCGGTGCCGACACCGCCCGACCCCGAGGAGCCGTCCACAGGACGGATCCTGGAGCCCGTCCGGGTCCTGCGGACCCGCCACTTCGACGGCCTGGCGGAGCTGATGCGGGAGATCCGGCCGGACCCGGTGACCTACGAGCCCCTCGCTGCGCCCCCCGGCCCGCGGCCGGCGCCGCAGAGCCCCACCGGGGAGGACACACAGGAACTCCCACCCGCCCCCGCGGCCCCCCACCGCGCAGGCAACCGCGCCGCGGATCCCGGCCGGGCGGGCCCTCGCACCGCGAACCCCGGCCGGGCAGGCGCCCCCTCCGCGAAGTTCGGTCACGCAGGCACCCGTTCCGCGGATACGTCCGTCGCGGGTGCCGTCGGCTTCGGGTCCGGGCCGCGCCGGGCCGCCGTGGCCGTGGCCGTGGTGGCGGCGGCGCTGGTCGGCTTCGGCTGTGCCCTGTTGCTTCCCGGCCGCCAGCAGGCCGCCGTGACCGCCCGGCCCTCCCAGCCGGTCGCGCCCGCCACACCGGCCGCGACCGCGCCGCCCGCTACCGCGTCGGCCTCACCGCCGCCCGCCGCGTCGGCCGCCCCCACCGGTGCCACCGACCCCGACGGTCCCGGCACGCTCCGCCGGGGCGACACCGGCCCCGGCGTCACCGATCTGCAACGACGCCTGCTGCACGTCCCCGACGTCTACCGCGACGGCTCCACCGACGGCACCTACGACGCCACACTCACCGAGGCCGTGGCCCGCTTCCAGCTCCGGTACGGGATCAGCGGCGACGAGACGGGTGTCTACGGCGACGACACGCGCCGCGCGCTGGAGTCCCGCACCGGCTTCGGCGACGATTCGTGAACGTCACTGCGGGCACACCGGAGGCAGGAGCAACACACACCCGGCCGGGTGTCGGCCGGGGCCGGGCGGGGTGGACGGGAGCGGACTGCATGGCGGACGAGAACGGCACGCGGAGCGCCGACGGTGCGCCGGATGTGGGTAAGCGGCTCGCGGACGGTGGGCCGGGCGCGGATGAGCGGGGCGCGGACGGTGGGCCGGGCGCGGGTGAGCGGGGCGCGGATGGTGCGCCGGGCGCGGGTGAGCGGGGCGCCGATGGTGTGCCGGGCGCGGGTGGGAAGGTCGCCGACGGCGGTGGGGAAGCGGTCGTGGACGGTGGACGGGTGGCGGACACGGGCGGTGGGGGAGGGGCCGGCCCGGGCGGTGGCGGACGGGCGGATCCGGGCAGCAGTGGGGCCGTGGACCTGGGCGCCTTCTTCGATCGGCTCGATCCGGACATGTGCGTGGTCACGGCCGTGGCCGGCGGCGAACGCGCCGGGTGTCTGGTCGGCTTCGCCTCACAGTGCTCCATCCAGCCGCCAAGGTTCGCCGTCTGGCTGTCCAAGGCCAACCGCACCTACCGGGTCGCCCGGACCGCGCAGTGCCTCACCGTCCATCTGCTCACCCGCGACCAGCGGGACCTGGCGGAACTCTTCGGCGGCGAGACGGGCGACGAGGTCGACAAGTTCGCGCGGCTCGACTGGCGGGAGGGACATGCCGGCGCCGCCGTCCTGGACGGCGCGGCGGCCTGGTTCGTAGGCACCGTCCTGCACCGCGTCGACGGTGGTGACCACGTCGGTCATGTGCTCGAACCGGTCCAGTGGGGCGGGGGGCCCGGCGGACCGCTGCTCCGGCTCTCCGACGCCGTCTCCATCGAGGCCGGCCACCCCGTGGAGTGAGCGCGGCCGCCGGAACCCGCCACCGGATCACCTCGCGCGGCGCGGGGTGCGGCACGCGCGTCCACGGCGCTGTCGTCGGTGGCCGGCGCTCCGCGCCGGGCTCCCAGCAGGCCGACCCCTGCGGCCACCAGGGCCCGGCCTGGTGCGGACGGCAGCCCCTAGCGGTTCCCCGCCTCCCCGGTGTCCTGCGCGTCCTGCGTTTCCTCGGCCGGCATCTGCGTTTCCTCGGCCGGCATCCGGATGTCCAGCACGCACACGTCGTCGCGCCGCTCGTCCGCGAGCATGGTCGTGAGCATCGCGTCCAGGGAGCCGGCCGCACCGCAGCCGTGCGTGCGCACCGCCTCGGCCAGCCGGGCGAAGCCCCCGTCGAGGCCCTCACCGGGGCGCTCGACCAGTCCGTCGGTGTAGAGCAGCAGCCGGTCCCCCGGCTCCAGTCGCAGTTCCCGCGACTCGTAGACGGGGGCGCCCGTCGCGCCGAGCAGCATGCCGCCGGGACGCTCCAGGAAGCGCACCTCGCCCCGGCGCACCAGCAGCGGCGGCGGATGCCCGGCCTGGGCCCAGGCCAGGACGTGCCGGTCGGGGTGGTAGTGGGCCAGGACCATGGTGGCGGTCGTCTGGCTGTCGCGGGAGTGCAGCAGCAGCTGGTTGAGCCGGGCCAGCGCCCCGGTGAGCGAGGACCCGGTGCTCACCATGCCCTTCGCGGTGAATCTGAGCTGGGCCATGGTGGCCACGGCGTCGATACCGTGGCCCGCCACGTCGCCGACCACGAACAGCGCGCCGCCGTCGGGCAGTTCGATGGCGCTGAACCAGTCGCCGCCGACATGGATGCCGGACTGCGCGGGCAGGTAGGCGACCTCGACACGCAGCCCGGCCAGCCGCACCGGCTTGCTGGGCAGCGGCAGCAGGGCGTGCTGGAGCCGGGTCGCCAGGGCCCGCTCGGCCTGGAGGATGCCGCGCTGGAGCAGCATCGCGCGTTCGCTCTCCACCAGCGCGAGTTCCGCACTGCGCTGCGCGGTGAGGTCCTGGACGAATCCGTGCACCTCGACCGGGGTGCCGTCGGGTGCCGTGACCGCCTCCGCGACCATCCGCAGGTGCCGGACGCCCGCGGGCGTCTCGGTCCGGAACGGCACGTCGAAGGGGCGGCCGTGGGAGACCAGCCGGGCGATCGCGTGGGCGAGCGGTCCCTTGTCCTCGGGCAGCACCAGTTCGGGCAGCCGCTCCAGCCGGACCGGCCGCCGTCCGGGCTGCCGGCCGAGCACCGCGTACGTCTGCGCGGCCCAGGAGATCTCCTGGGTGACCAGGTTCCAGTTCGCCCAGCCGAGGTTGCCGAGCCGCTGCACGTCGGCCAGACGCTGCTCCTGGCGCTCCGCCGGGTCGTGCCGCAGCCAGGTCACCACCAGGCCCTCGCCCAGCCGGGCGGCCCGCACCGTGTAGGTGGCGGTCACGGGCACGTCGCCGACCACGTCCTGGTACGCGAAGGGCTCGCCCTCGAACGGCCTCCCGGTTTCGAGGGCCTGGAGATAGCCCTGCCACAGCGGTTCGCCCGCGACCGACGGGTAGCTCTCCAGGATGTGCTTGCCGACCATGTCCCGGCCGGTCCGGCCGAACACGTCGACCGCCTCCGGGGTGGCGGCCTCGATGCGGTAGTCCTCCACCTCGCCGGCGGCGGAACGCAGCGGGGTCAGCATGATCACCGCGCCCGGCAGCGCGTCGAACACCGCCTGCACGGTCTGGGAGACGTCCCCGTCCGGGCCGTTCGGCGGGCCGTCGAAGGCGCGCAGCCGGCCCGCGCACAGCCGGGCCACGGCCCGCAGCAGCTCCCGCTCGCGGGGTGTGAACGGCCCGCCGCGCCGGCGCAGCACCCCGAGGGCGACGCTCGCGGCGTCCCCGGCCGGCACGGGCAGCCAGGCCCGGGTGAGCCACTGGTGCGGCGGGTCCCCGATGAGTACGTAGCGTGTGCTGTCCAGGGCCGCGTCCTCCAACCAGCGCGGCTCTCCCGACCGCAGGGCGTCGAGTGCGGGCACACCGGCCACCGGGGGCACGTGATGCCACTGGGCGGCGAGGGTGGGGTCGAGGCCGGCGTGCCCGATCAGTGCGAGCCCGCCCTCGGGCAACCGCTCGTAGAGCAGCACCGCGTCGGCGTCCACCTCGGGTGTCAGGTGGTCCAGCAGGCAGCCGGCCAGGTCGTGCGGCGAGCCGACCCGGACCAGGTCGCGGCCGACGTCCCCCAGTACGTCCGCCAGGTCCAGGGTGCCGGCGGGCGCGCTTCCCCAGGAGCCGGCGACGGCGGGCGGCGCCGTGGGCGGGGCGGCGGGCTGCTCCTTGGGAGGCAGGGCGCCCAGCGTGAGCCAGCACTGTTCGAGAAGGGTGCGGTTGCCGTCCTTCGCCCGCTGGAGCAGTTCCTCGTGGGCGCTGTCCGGTGTGCAGCCGGTGACGGCCATCAGCACGCCCTTGGCCCGCTCCAGGACCGCCGATGTCGCGGCGAGGTCCCTGAGCCGCTCCATCTCGGCGCGCTGCCGTGCCACGACCTTGGCCAGCGCCGCCAGCTCGGTGCTGGTCTCGCGGTCCACCGGAGGCAGAGGCTCGCTCGTCACGCGACGAGCATTGCACATCCGGACCCGTTCGATCACTCGTCTGCCGGGTCGGAATTCGTACGACCTTCCTGCGTGCTCCGCGAACGTGCAGAGGGGGGCGCACGAGAGGGCGCGGGCGGCTCGGGGCGGGTCCCGGGCGGCGTCGCGTCCGGTACCTGATCAGGGCCGGGACGGCGGGGAGCGCGGGACGACGGTGAGGGGCCGGGAGGGATCAGCGGCCCGTGCCGCGGCCGGCCAGGGCCTCGCTGACCGCGCGGACGCTGCGCGCGATGTGCTGGAGTTGCAGCACCTCGGCCGCGTACAGCTTGATCGTGTGTTCGATCACCGATTCCGGCAGCCCGAGCACCGGCAGTTCGGCCCGCGCGGTCTGGAGGGCGGTCCGCGCGACCCGGATCTCCTGCTGCACCTGGATCTGCGCGTGCCGGGCGAGCAGGACCGGGTGCCGGATGAGCGCCGGATAGCTGGCGTAGCGCGCGGGGATCAGCTCGCGCAGCCACTTGGCGGCCGAGCGCTCCCAGTCGTAGCTGCCCGGCGTCTTGACCTGACAGGGCCAGTCGGGGCTGATACGCGTGCTGGTCAGGGTCATCATCATCGCTTCCGGTGTGCGGCGTCGTGAGGGTGGTCGACGGGTTCGGGGCGGCCCCGGCCTAGGGGATGACCGGGGCCGCCACGGGCGCGTCGCGCAGACGATGCGCCCCGCGACACTCCGGGCGCCGACGTGGGTAGGGGACGGCGGCAGGGAGTGTCCGTTCGGGAGCCCCGGAGGCGGGGAACCGGCGCTGCGTGCGGTGGTGCGTGCGCATGGGCGGTCCGTCGGCTTTCTCGGGGCGGTGTGCGTGCGGTGAGTCCGCGGAGCAGTATTTATATATGCCGTCTGGTTTGCAAGACGTATGAAAACATTCATGCGTGATTTGATGTGATTGATCCCCGTCCACGGGGTTGGGGACCGCAAGATCTTCACGAATGCCGGGCCCGGGCGGAAGGATCGGCCGCCCGGGCCGCGCCGCCGGCGAAGGCCCTGTTCAGCCCCCGCCGGCGTGCGTCACGCGGTGACGGGCGCGGGTCTTTGGGCCGTCAGTCCTTGAGGAAGAACTGGTGCCCCTCGGAGAGCTGCTCGTACTTCTCCAGCCGGGCCTGGGTACGCTCCGGGTCGGCGTCGGTCATGGCCTGGAGCAGCGCCGCCGCCAGCACCCCGGGCGCGGCGTAGGAGTCGAACACCAGCCGCGACCCGGTGCCGGTGGCGAAGGCGATGTCGGCCTCGTCGGCCAGCGGACCCAGCGCCAGATCGGTCACCAGGGCGACCTTCAGACCGGCGCCGCGCGCCACCCGGACGGCGTTCAGCGTCTCCTGGGAGTGCCGGGGCATGGCGAAGGCCAGCACCCAGGTGCCGCCGGCCTCACGGGCCTGGAGGAGCGCGTCGTAGGCCACGCTGCCGCCGAGGGTCACCAGCCGCACGTCCGGGTGGATACGGCGGGCGGCATAGCCGAAGTACTCGGCCAGCGACACGGAGATGCGCAGGCCCAGGACGGTCAGCGGAGTGGAGCGGGACAGCTCGCGGCCGACGTGGATGACCCGGTCGGGGTCGGCGAAGTCGCGCCGCAGATTCTCCAGGTTCTGGATCTCGTGGTCGACGGCCGCCTGCAACTCGTTGGCCCGGTTCTCCTCGCCGGGCCCGCCCGCGAGGCTGCTCAGCGCGATGGACTGGAGTTTCTCGCGCAGCGCGGGGTAGCCGCTGAAGCCCACGGCGGCGGCGAAGCGGGTGACGGAGGGCTGGCTGACCCCGACCCGGTCGGCCAGCTCGGTGATCGACAGGAACGCGGCCTCGGTGATGTGCTCGATCAGGTACTGCGCGATGCGCCGCTGCCCCGGCGACAGACGGGGGCCGTCGAACAGTTCCCTGAGCCGCGAGGTCGGGGCGGCCTCGGCCGCGGGCGCCGTCTTGCCCGACGTGATCGCTGATGCCTGCGCGCGTGCCTGCTGCGGCGAGGGCACGGGTCGGCCTCCTTTGTCTGCCACGAGCACTCAACATAGCTCACCGACTGCCGTGACCAGGGGGTTGAGGCGAGAGGCTCACCGCCGGTACAGGGTGATGGAATGACCCACTTCGCCGACCGGCCGGCTGCTCGCGATCAGCTCGGCGAGCCTGCCACGCGCTTTGGCGACGGCCGAGTCCGACACCACCAGCAGCCCGTGCACCCGATCCGGCGGCACCGCGCGCGGATCGGCGGCACGGATGCCGTAGTACGACGGCACTCCGCTGCCCTTGTACACCAGCCACACCCGCTCCCCGGGATACCGTCCGCGCAGCCGGTCGGCGAGCCGGCCCAGATCCTGCCCCCAGTCCACGTTGGAGTCGTGCAGCAGCCGGTGGGTGTGCGCGGGGCCGCCGAACGCCTCGTTGGCGTACGGCAGGTAGTACGGGAACGCGCGCAGCGAACTCAGCGCGGCGAACGCCACCAGCGCGCCGGTCAGGATCCTGTTCCACCGCCGGCGGAGCGTGAGCGCGCACGCCGCCGCCACCGCGAGGAACACCGGCACGAACAGCGCGTACCGGGTGCCGAAGTCCCGGGCCCCGGTCATCGCCGCCGCCAGCAGCACCACGGGCGGCAGCAGCAGATAGGGCGCGGCGGGCCGCAGCGTCCGCCGCGCCGTGACGGCCACGGCACCGGCCGCGCCGAGCGCCAGCAGTCCGAGCGGCGTCTTCACCAGCAGCGCGGCCGGCAGGTAGTACCAGAGCGAACCGGTGTACAGGTGCCCGAACAGATAGCCCTGCCAGGGGTAGTCCTCCAGGCCGAACTGGACCCGCATTCCGGCCCGGTACGCCGGCGGTACGGGGAGAAGGTCCACCAGCCGGCCGCGCAGCCCCGCCACGGCCGGCACCGGCTCGGCGGGCGAGAACCGCATCCGGGGGTCGACGGCCAGATACGCGGCCCACACGACGGCCAGGGCCACGACCGCCACGACGGCCGCGCCCAGGAGAAGCACCGGCACCCGCCCCCGCCACAGCGCGACCGGCCCCCGTTCCCGCCACAGCGCCACCGGCCCCCGTTCCCCTCGGAGCGCGACCGGCTCCCGTTCCTCTCGAAGCGCCACCGGCCCCCGTTGCCCTCGGAGCGCCGCCACCCGGCCGCGTCGGAGTGCCACCGGCCGGCGTCCCCGCCGGAGCGCCGCGGTGATCCGGCCTCGTCCGGGGGGCGCCGGCGCCCGCTCCTGCCGGCCGGCCGGCGGTGATGCGTCACCGGGCCACCGGCGGATACGGCCGGACCGCCCCGCGACCCCGACCGACACCGCCGCCAGCGCCATGACCACCGGCACCGCGGGCAGGGCGCTCATCTTGGTCGCCACGGCCGCCCCCAGCGCCGCGCCCGCCGGCATCAGATACGGCACGGGCCGGAGCCGGGCCCGCCACACCAGCCAGACCGACGTCAGCACGAACCCGGTCGCCGGCAGGTCCAGCGTGGCCAGCGATCCGTGCGCGACCACATCGGGGGAGAAGGCGTACAGGGCGAGCGCGACCAGCCCGCCCGGCCCGCCCGTCAGGTCCCGGGCGAACGCGAAGACGACCAGCCCGAACAGCAGCGTCAGCGCGATCACCGGCAGCCGCGCCCACAGCATCAGCCGCCAGGGGTCGTTGCCCGACTCGTACAGCAGATGCCGGCCCACCTCCCCCTGCGTACCGGTGTACGACGGGTCGTAGTGCGGGTCGGCGACCGCGACCCCCGCCGCGATCAGCAGCTTCCCGAGCGGGGGATGCTCGGGGTTGTAGCGCACCCGGTGCTCGCGCCGATAGTCGGTGGCCGTCGCGACGTACACCGGCTCGTCGATGGTGGGGGTCTGCTGGACGGCCGTGGTGACCATCGCCGCGGCCATCTGCGCCAGCATCAGGACGACCAGGAGCGGCAGCAGCCGGCGCCGGTGCCGGCGCAGCCGGGCGTACGGGCCCGCGCGGACCTGCCGCGGTGGTCCCGCGGCGGGAGCCTCGGGTGGTGTGAGGACCGGGTGCTGTTCGCGTGCCATCATCCGCCCCGCGGTGGCACCCGCCGCGGGACGGCGGGAGGACTGGAGGGCCGGATCACGGCTCTACTGTCGCACCTGTCCCGCCACCGCGGGCGTCACCGCCGCACGAGTCGTACCGGCAGACCTTCTGCCTGCACACGGGTACGGCCCGCGGCCGTTCACGGTTCACCGCTGTCCGCTCGAACCTCCGGGCCGGCCGCCGCCGTCCCGTGCCGTGGACGCGCATACCGAACTCGCGGGGGAGCGGGCCCTCGATGTGCGGAGCCGTCCGGTCCCGGGGCCCGGCCGGCCGGTGCCGCCCGGGCCCTCGTGCCGCGCACCGCGAACTCGCCCGAACCGGGCCGCGTTGGTGCTCCCCGGTGCCGGGCGGCCACGGCGCCGACGCCGGGCGCCCACCGGTCAGCCCTCGGGGAGCGGCGCGGCGGGCAGTGCCGCGGCCGGCACCACCAGGTCCGCCCGCTCCCGTGTCGCCGCGACCAGGTCGGCGTTGCGCTGGTCCGTGCCCAGCACCCAGGCCACGGCCGCCGCACGAGCCTTGCCGAACTCCTCGTGCCGGGCGACCAGCCGGCGGATCCGCTCCTCCTCGGCGATATCGCAGAACCACACCTCGTCCAGGCACGGCCGCACCCGCGCCCACGGCCCGTCCGTCAGCAGCAGGTAGTTTCCCTCGGTCACCACCAGCCGGGCCTCCGGCGGCACGGGGATCGCGCCGGCGAGCGGCTGCTCCAGCACCCGCTCGAACCCCGGCGCGTACACCACCTCGCCGGTCTCCTCGCGCAGCCGCCGCAGCAGGGCCGCGTACCCGGCCGCGTCGAACGTGTCGGGCGCGCCCTTGCGGTCCCGGCGCCCCAGCCGGTCCAGTTCGGCGTCGGCGAGGTGGAATCCGTCCATGGGAACGTGCGCGACCCAGGGCGGCCCGTCGCCGTTCAGGGCGCGTACCAGGCGCTCGGCCAGCGTCGTCTTGCCCGCACCGGGGCTGCCCGCGATGCCGAGCAGGGCGCGCCGGCCGCCTCGGGGCAGGGCGCGGGCGCGTGGCAGGAGGTCGTCGAAGGTCAGGGGCACACGGCAGAGTGTGTCACCGACCGTCCGCCGCGCGTGTGGCGTGCGCCACCCGCTGAGGGCCGCTCCGCGGGGAACAGTTGGGGTATGACTCAGCTCGGTCTGCCCGACACCGTCCAGGCATGTCTCTTCGATCTCGACGGGGTCGTCACCAAGACGGCCGTCGTGCACGCGGCCGCCTGGAAGGAGACGTTCGACGTCTTCCTGCGCGACTACCAGGGCGCGCGGGGACGGCCGTTCGACGCCGTCGACGACTACGACGAGTACGTCGACGGACGCCCCCGCGCCGACGGCGTCCGCGCCTTCCTCGACTCACGGGGCATCCGTCTCCCCGACGGCAACCCCGGCGACCCGCCCGACGCCCGCACCGTGCACGGCCTCGGCAACCGCAAGAACGAACTGCTGCTCGCGAAGATCCGCACCGGCGGGGTGGAGGCGTACGAGGGCACCCTGCGCTATCTGGAGGCGGTCCGCGCCGAGGGGCTGCGCACCGCGATCGTCTCCTCCAGCGCCAACTGCCTGGACGTGCTGCGCTCCGTCGGGGCCGAGCACCTCTTCGACGTGCGCATCGACGGCGTGGTGGCCGTGGAGCGGAACCTGCCGGGCAAGCCGCACCCCGACACCTTCCTCGCCGCCGCCCGCGACCTGGGCGTCGAGGCGTCCCGCGCGGCCGTCTTCGAGGACGCGCTGGCCGGCATGGACGCGGGCCGCGCCGGCCGCTTCGGGTACGTCGTCGGCGTGGACCGGGTGGGCCAGACCGACGCGCTCTACGCGCACGGCGCCGACATCGTCGTCCGGGACCTCGCCGAACTGGGAGGCAAGCAGTGATCACCGACCGGTTCTACGCCGTCGAACCGTGGACCGTCCGCGAGACCGCCCTCGACCTCGACGTCCTCGCCCAGAGCGAGTCGGTGTTCGCCCTGTCCAACGGACACGTCGGCTGGCGCGGCAACCTGGACGAGGGCGAACCGCACGGACTGCCCGGCAGCTACCTCAACGGCGTGCACGAGGTGCACCCGCTGCCGTACGCGGAGGCCGGCTACGGCTATCCGGAGTCCGGGCAGACCGTCATCAACGTCACCAACGGCAAGGTGTTGCGGCTGCTGGTGGACGACGAGCCGTTCGACCTGCGCTACGGCCGGCTGGTCGCCCACGAACGCGTCCTCGACATGCGCCGCGGGGTGCTGGAGCGGACCTGCGAGTGGACCTCTCCGGCCGGTTCGACGGTCCGGGTGCGCTCGACCCGGCT
Organism: Streptomyces musisoli; assembly: GCF_016741855.1. Classification (GTDB taxonomy): domain Bacteria; phylum Actinomycetota; class Actinomycetes; order Streptomycetales; family Streptomycetaceae; genus Streptomyces; species Streptomyces musisoli. Next base: position 438,109 of record NZ_JAERRH010000002.1, read on the forward strand.
GGTGTCGCTGACCCAGCGGGCGGTGGCCGCGGTGGCGTACGAGGTGGAGGCGGTCGGCAGCCGCAGCCGGGTGGTGATCCAGTCGGAACTGGTCGCCAACGAGAGCCTGCCGGAGCCCGGCGGCGATCCGCGCGCGGCGAAGGCGCTGAAGTCGCCGCTGGAGCAGGAGGACGGCTTCGCCGCCGGCGAGCGGCTGCGGCTGGTGCACCGCACCCGGCGCAGCGGCCTGCGGGTCGCCGTGGCCGCCGACCACGCGATCACCGGCCCCGAGCGCACCACCAGCCGCAGCGAGAGCGGTATCGACGTCGCCCGGCTGACCGTCACCTCCGTGCTGGAGCCCGGACAGACCCTGCGGGTGGAGAAGCTGGTCGCCCACGGCTGGTCCGGCGCCAGGTCGCTGCCCGCGATGGCCGACCAGGTCGACGCCGCGCTCGCCGCCGCCGCGCACGACGGCTGGGAGGGCCTGCTGGCCGACCAGCGGGCCTGCCTGGACGACTTCTGGGCCCGCGCCGACGTCGAGGTGGAGGGCGACGAGGAGATCCAGCAGGCCGTGCGGTTCGCACTGTTCCACGTCCTTCAGGCGGGGAGCCGGGCCGAGCGGCGGGCGATCCCGGCGAAGGGGCTGACCGGCTCCGGCTACGACGGTCACGCCTTCTGGGACACCGAGATGTTCGTGCTGCCCGTGCTCACCCACACCGCGCCCCAGGCCGTCGCCGAGGCGCTGCGCTGGCGGTACGGCACCCTGGACGAGGCCCGCGAACGCGCCGCCCAACTGGGCCTCGCCGGGGCCGCGTTCCCCTGGCGGACCATCGCGGGACCGGAGGGCTCGGCCTACTGGCCGGCCGGCACCGCCGCCTTCCATGTGAACGCAGGCATAGCCGACGCCGTCGTCCGGTACGTCGAGGCCACCGGCGACACCGCCTTCGAGCGGGAGACCGGCGTGGAACTGCTGGTGGAGACGGCCCGGTTGTGGCGGTCGCTGGGGCACCACGACACCCACGGCGTCTTCCACCTCGACGGCGTCACGGGCCCCGACGAGTACAGCGCGGTCGCCGACGACAACACGTACACCAACCTGATGGCCCGCCGGAATCTGCTCGCCGCCGCCGACGCCGTGGAACGCCACCCGGGCGAGGCGCGCCGGCTCGGGGTGGACGAGGAGGAGAGCGCCGCCTGGCGGGACGCCGCCGACGCCATGCACATCCCCTACAACGACGAACTCGGCGTCCACGAACAGCATGCCGGGTTCACCCGCTACCAGCGCTGGGACTTCGCCGGCACCCGGTCCGACCAGTACCCGCTGCTGCTCCACTTCCCTTACTTCGACCTCTACCGCAAGCAGGTCGTCAAGCAGGCCGACCTGGTGCTGGCCATGTACACGTGCGGCGACTGGTTCGAGCGGGAGCATGACGAGGAGCAGATCGCCCGGAACTTCGCCTACTACGAGCCGCTGACCGTCCGCGACTCCTCCCTGTCCGCCTGCTGCCAGGCCGTCATCGCCGCCTCGACCGGCCATCTGGACCTCGCCTACGCCTACACCGCCGAGGCCGCGCTGATGGATCTCCAGGACCTCGAGCACAACACCCGGGACGGGCTGCACATCGCCTCGCTCGCCGGTACCTGGATGGCGCTGGTCGCGGGCTTCGGCGGCATGCGCCGCGAGAGCGAGCGGCTGCGGTTCGCGCCCCGGCTGCCCGAGCGGCTGCGCCGGCTCGCCTTCCACGTCCAGTTCCGCGGGCGCCGGCTGCGCGTGGACATCGGCGCGGACAAGGTGACGTACGTGCTGCTGGACGGTGAGCCGCTGACGCTCCGTCACCACGGGGAGCCGGTCACCGTCGGCACCGAGGAGCCGGCCGTGCGGGCCGTACCGCCGGTGATCCGCCGCCCCGCCCCGGAACAGCCGCCCCACCGCACACCGAACGGCGGTTGAGCCGCGGCGGGGAGGCCGTGATCGAGGACGCCACGGGGGCTCGTCCGCCGGGTGCGTGCCTGGGGGCCTGGGTGTCTGGGTGACTGCGCGTCAGGGTGCCTGGGCGTCAGGGTGCCTGGGCGTCAGGGCCTCAGGCTGGGTGCGGGTGCGGGTGCGGGTGCGCTCCTACGGCCCGCACCTGGCACACGGCCCACACTCCTACGGCCCGCACCGGGCACACGCCCGCACCCTGCGGTCCGCCCCCCCCCACAGCCCGCACCCCTACGGCGTGACCCTCACAGGCCCTCTTCGGCGAGCAGCGTGCGCAGCGCTCGCTCCTCCTCGGCGCTCAGCCCGGTCACGAAGTGCCGGAGCGCGGCGATCGGGTCCGGCCCCCGGTCCAAGGCCTCGTGCATCGCCTGGGCGGTCAGCTCGGCCGCGTTCTTCACCGGCCGGTACGCGCCGCGCCGCCCGTCCGCGTCCCGCAGCACCAGCCCTTTGTCGTACAGGCGCTTGAGGATCGTGTGGACCGTGTTGTAGGCGAGTCCGCCGCCGATCTCGTGCTGGATCTCCGCCGGGGTCAGCGGCCGCTCGGTGGCCCAGAGCGTGGCCAGCACCGCGCTCTCCAGCTCCCCGGCGCCGCGCCGCTCCGCCCTCCCGCGGGCCCCTGTGCCAGCCATGTCCCAACCTTACAGCGCGTAGGGCCGTCGGCCGGATGGCCCTGCCCGCCGGGTACGGCCGGGTGATCCACGTTGGTTTGACCGTGTTTTTTACTGTTCGCGCGACGGCTCCACCGGTTCGGGGGGCGAGAGTGGGCCCTACGACCTGTAGGGACAAAGGGGTGGTCATGGCCGGCAGTGCGCACGCGACACTCGACGCGGTGAGCCGCGAACGCTCGCGCCGCGCGCCCGCCGGCGCCGCGCGGGCCGCCCGGCCGCTCGCTGCCGTCGCCACGGCCCGCACCCCGGACCGACGGCGTGATGCCCGGGACCGGGCATCCGCGGCGGTCGGCACGGTCCGGCCGTACCACGTCGTTGCGGGCGTCGCCTCATGACATCATCGGCCGGCCTCACCGCCCCCCTCGGCCGTCGGCGCGCCTACTGGCACACCGGCGTCTGCCTCACCGTACTGCTCGGCGTGCTGTACCTGGCCCGTCGGCACTGGCCCACGCTGGAGAGCGGGGCCGGGCGGCTGGCGGTCGCCGACCAGGGCTGGCTGCTGACCGGCGCGGCGGCGGCCATGGGCACCTGGATGGCCTCCGCCCTCGCCCAGCAGGGCGCCGTCGTACGGCGACTGCCCGGAGCCCGGCTGGTAGCCGCCCAGTTCGCGGCGTCGGCCGCCAACCACCTGCTGCCCGCGGGGCTCGGCGCGGGCGCCGTGAACCTGCGCTTCCTGATGCGCTGCGGCCTGCCGGCCGGGCGCGCGGCCGGCGCGCTCGCCGTCAAGGCCGCAACGGGCGCCGTGGTCCGCCTGGGGCTGATCGCGCTGCTCGCCCCGGCCTGCCCCGGGCTGCTGCGCCTCCCGCGCGTCTCCGCGGCGGCCGTCGCCGTCGTCCTGGGCGTGGCGGTACTGGCGGCGGTCCTGCTGGCCACCCCCGTGTGGTCACGCTGCCGGCCCGCGCTCGCCGCCGTACTGGCCGACATCCGCGCGCTGCACGGGTGTCCGGCCCGCGCGGCGGCCCTGTGGGGCGGTTCCCTGGCCTTCGCCGCGCTGCACGCGCTGGTCCTCATCACCGTCACCAGGGCCGTCGGGTTGCCGCTCGCCCCGCTCCAGGTGGCCCTGCTGTACCTCGCGGCCAGCAGTGCCGCCGCCCTGCTGCCCACCCCGGGCGGCCTGGGCTCGCTGGACGCCGCGCTGGCCCTCGCCCTCACGGCCGCCGGCGCCCCGGGCGCCGCCGCCGCGTCCGCGGTGCTCGGCTACCGGCTGCTCACCGTGTGGCTGCCCCTCGTCCCCGGCCTGCTGGTGCTCGGGTTACTGGTCCGGCGCAAGTCCCTGTGACGAACGGGGCTCTTGCCGGGCCGACTTCGGGCGGGCCGACGCACGGCAAGCCGACTGCAGACGGGCTCCGGGCGGGCCGGCTCCGGGGCGGGCCGGTGGAGGTGGGCCGGCTGCGGGGCGGGCCGGTGGAGGTGGGCCGGCTGCGGGGCGGGCCGGTGGAGGTGGGCCGGCTGCGGGCAGGCCGCAGGGCCGCGTGCGGGCAGCCGGACTCGCCGGGCACCCGGGGACGCTTACCTGTCAGGTCATCGATCTCGGCGTGGACCCGTGCCACGATCGTCGGCGTAAGCCAGCCCGGCCGACCGGAGGGGACACCATGACCGCCTACGCCATAGCCCACCTGCAAGAGGCCGCTCCGCACCCGGAGATCGCCGAGTACATGGAGCGCATCACCGCCACCTTCGAGCCGTACGGCGGCCGCTTCCTCGTCCACGGCGCGCAGCTCGAGGTCAAGGAGGGCAGCTGGCCGGGGCACGTCGTGGTGATCTCCTTCCCGTCGATCGCCGAGGCGCGGGCCTGGTGGGACTCACCGGCCTACCAGGAGATCGCGCCGCTGCGCTCGCGGCACATCGAAGGCGACATCGTCCTGGTCCCGGGCGTCCCGGAGAACTACGACGCGGCCGGCACCGGGCGGGCGATGCGGGAGGGGCTGCCGACGAAGTAGGGCACCCGCGCGGAGAAGGGCACCCCCGTGGTCCGAGCGTCTCTTGCTCCCCGCTTTCCCTCCGTATGGGGAAGGCCTGCCACGACCTTTACTGCGCATCAGTTGCAGGTGCCGGGAGATGGCACAAGGCTGTGGAGCGCAGCCGTACCCGCACCACCGCAGGAAAGCCCTCCCGTGACGGCCGCCCCTGACTCCGCTCCGCACCTCCCCGCTCAGGCCGGACCCACCCGCTCGGCCTGGCACCGCGTCCGCGGCTCCATGTGACGCGGCGGGAGTGGATCAGGGGCGGCAGCACGGCCGGCTCCGTACCGGCCCACCACGTCGGCGGGACGAGTGCGACGGCCTCCTGCCCGGGCGCCGACGGGATTAATGATCCGGCCGTGGGAAACGCGGACCGGGACCGCCCGCGGATCCCGAAGGAGGCGACCATGAGCGACCAGCAGTCCGAGCAGAGCCCCATGGCGGACGACGTCTACCAGCCCACCGGAACCAACGAGGAACAGGAGGACGCCGGCCCCCTGGACCTCCAGGACGCGGTCGGGGAGCGGACGTACGACGACATGCTCGACGAGGGCTACTCCCCGCCCGAACGCCCCCTGGGCGTCACCAGGCACGGCACCACGGCGGGTGAGCAGCGCGCGGGGGAGACCCTGGACGAGCGGCTCGGCCAGGAGGTCCCGGACGTGACGCCACCGGCCGGTGACGACACCGGCGACCTGCCCGGTGGTGAGGGCGAGCCGGTCGACCCCGAGGCGGGCGAGTTCCGCGCGGGCCGCCTGGTCGCCCCCGACGAGGGCGCCCACCCGGACACCGTCAAGGAAGAGGTCGCCGAGGACGTGGGCATCGACGGGGGAGCGGCGGGCGCGGAGGAGGCCGCGGTCCACGTGATCCCGGACGAGACGGCCCTGCCGGAATAGGCCGACCGCCCCGTCCGCCACCGGCCTTCCTGGTCACGCGGCCCTTCGCGACGGCGCGACGGGCTTGTCCGTACGGGCACGCGACGAATCGCCCCTAGCCGTCCCCGTCCTGGTCGAGGCGGTCGACCTGGCGGAGGCGGTTCGTGGCGTCCAGCGCGGCGACCTTGTAGGACTCCGCCAGCGTCGGATAGTTGAACACCGCGTCGACCAGATAGTCCACCGTGCCCCCGCACCCCATCACGGACTGCCCGATGTGGATCAGTTCGGTCGCGCCCGAGCCGAAGCAGTGCACCCCGAGCAGGGTGCGGTCCACGGGTGACACCAGCAGCTTCAGCATGCCGTGGGAGTCCCCGATGATCTGCCCCCGGGCCAGCTCCCGGTAACGGGCCATGCCGACCTCGAACGGCACCCGGTCCTCGGTGAGCCGGTCCTCGGTCCGGCCGACGAAGCTGATCTCCGGGATCGTGTAGATGCCGATCGGCTGGAGGTGGTGCATGCGTCCGACCGGCTCGCCGCAGACGTGGTAGGCGGCGGCCCGGCCCTGCTCCATGGAGGTCGCAGCGAGCGCCGGGAAGCCGATGACGTCACCGACGGCGTAGATGTGCGGGACCTCGGTGCGGTAGTTCTCGTCGACCCCGATCCGGCCGCGCGCGTCCGCCGCCAGGCCGGCCCGGTCCAGGTCGAGACCATCGGTGAGACCCTGCCGGCCCGCCGAGTACATCACGGTGTCCGCCGGTATCTTCTTGCCGCTCTCCAGCACCGTGAGCGTGCCGCGGGGGTGGCGTTCCACGGCGGCGACGGTCTCGCCGAACCGGAAGGTCACGGCCAGGTCCCGCAGGTGGTACTTGAGCGACTCCACGATCTCCACGTCGCACAGGTCCAGCATGCCGGGGCGCTTCTCGACCACGGTCACCTTGCTGCCCAGCGCGGCGAACATCGAGGCGTACTCCATGCCGATCACGCCCGCGCCGACGATCACCATGGACCGCGGCACCCGCTCCAGCGAGAGCACGTTGTCGGAGTCCATGATGGTCCGCCCGTCGAACTCGACGCTGTCCGGCCGGGCCGGCCGGGTGCCGGTGGCGATGACGATGTGCTCGGCGCCGATCACCCGTTCCCGGCCGGAGACCTCCGACACCGCCACGGTGTGCGGGCCGGTGAAGCGGGCCGTGCCGGAGTACACGGTCACGTGGTTACGGGCCAGCTGGCTGCGGACGACGTCCACCTCGCGGCCGACCACGTGCCGGGTGCGCGCGGTCAGGTCGGCGACGGTGATGTCCTCCTTCAGCCGGTAGCTCTGCCCGTACAGGTCACGCTGGGTGAGGCCGGTCAGATACAGCACCGCCTCGCGCAGCGTCTTGGACGGGATGGTGCCGGTGTGCAGGGAGACCCCACCGACCATGTCGGGGCGGTCGACGACGGCGACCCGGCGGCCGAGCTTGGCCGCGGCGATGGCGGCCTTCTGGCCGCCGGGTCCGGATCCGATGACGAGCATGTCGAAGTCGAAGTCGGGCACGCTCGGGAGTCTGGCAGCCACCGGGCGTCCCGGGGAAGACACGGTCACCGTCCGGATCCCCGCGGTGCGGGAGCGGCGCCCCGCGTGCGAGCGCCCGGCAGGGCTCGGCGCGGCCCACCGTGGCGGCGCACAGGGCGGGCCGGACGCCGTCGCCGTCCGGCCCGCCTCCCCGTTCGCTCGAGTCCGTTCCCCGGACCGCCCTAGGGCAGCAGCTTCTCGATGGCCGCCGAGCCCTCCGACTCCAGCTTGCGACGCGCCCACTCGAGGGTCTTGGGCGTGACGTCCCTGCCTGCCGCCATCACCAGGTCCTCGGGGGTGACCCTCGGGGGCGCGGAGTGGAGCAGGGCGTCCGGGGTGCAGACGTCGTCCGACGAACGGGACTCTTCAGGGGTGGATGTCGCCATGATGCCTCCTCCTCGGTCCGGATGACCGCATCCGTTCCGGTGCCTCCGAACGGGGCACACTCTCACCATTGCCCTCCCTGGCGCACCCTGCATCCGGAAAGCGCCTCGGGAGCGGTGTGGAGCACCTTCCCACCCCACGCGAAACCACGCACGCCCCATCGGAAAACATCCCGCACACTGGAAAACCCACAGCAAGTGGGAGAAAGTACCGCAGGTAGGGAGAAATCTCTGCGGGCCGGAACCGCACCGCACACGGGAACGCCCCGCGGGCGGGCGCGACGCACCACACGCTCACCGGGAGGCCGCCGATGGCCGCGACGCCGTTCGCCGGGGACGCCCCGAGCCCCCGCTACCCGCCCATCGCCGAGCACGGGCTCATCGGCGACCTGCGCAGTGTGGCCCTGGTCGGCACCGACGGAACGATCGACTGGTACTGCTGTCCCTCCTTCGACTCCCCGAGCGTCTTCGCGGCGATCCTCGACGCCGAACGGGGCGGACGCTTCGAGCTGGCCGCCGCCGTACCGGCGCGCACCAAGCAGTTCTACTTTCCCGACACCAACGTGCTGATCACCCGGTTCTTCACGGAGGACGGCGTCGGCGAGGTGCAGGACTTCATGCCCGTGTGCTGCGACGGCTCCGGCGAGGTGCGCCGGCACCGGCTGATCCGGCGGGTGGTGTGCGTGCGCGGCACCGTGCCGTTCCGGGCCCTGATCGCCCCGCGCTTCAACTACGGCGCCGACCCGCACACCCTGAGCGCCGTGGAGGGCGTGCTCGTCTTCGAGTCCCCCGAGCGGTCCCTGGCGCTCACCTCCACCGTCACGGTGGAGAACGACGGCCGGGACGCGCGGGCCGACTTCAAGCTGAGCGAGGGAGAGACGGCGGTGTTCGCCCTCGACCAGATCGGCGAAGAGGTCATGCCCCGCGGCTGCGCCCACGCCGAGGCGGAACACGAGTTCAACGCCACCGTCGCCTACTGGCGGAAGTGGCTGCACCAGTCCCGCTACCGGGGACGCTGGCGCGAGATGGTGCACCGCTCGGCCCTCACCCTGAAACTCCTCACCTACGCCCCCACCGGCGCCATCGTCGCCGCACCCACCACCAGCCTGCCCGAGCAGGTCGGCGGCGAGCGCAACTGGGACTACCGCTACGTGTGGGTGCGCGACGCCGCCTTCGCCGTCTACGCACTGCTCCGGCTCGGTTTCAGCGGCGAGGCCGCGGCCTTCATGAAGTTCCTGACCACGCACATCAGCCCCGGCGACGGCGCCGCCTCCGGACCGCTGCAGATCATGTACGGCATCGACGGCCGGGCCGACCTGCCGGAACGCGAGCTGCTCCATCTGGAGGGACACCTGGGCTCCGCGCCGGTCCGGGTCGGCAACGCCGCCGCCGACCAGCTCCAGCTGGACATCTACGGCGCCCTGATCGACTCCATCTACCTCTACGACAAGTGGGCGCAGCCCATCTCCAGCGGCCAGTGGGACGACGTGTGCCACCTGGTCGACTGGGTGTGCGACCACTGGGACCAGCCGGACGAGGGAGTGTGGGAGACCCGCGGCGGCCGCAAGAACTTCCTGTACTCCCGGCTGATGTGCTGGGTCGCGATCGAGCGCGCCATCCGCCTCGCCACCCACCGCGGACTGCCCGCCGACCACCGGCGCTGGCGCCAGGCCCGGGACAACATCTACCGGCGGATCATGGACCACGGCTGGTCGGACCGCCGCGGCGCCTTCGTGCAGTACGAGGACGCCGACGTCCTCGACGCCTCCGTGCTGATGATGCCGCTCGCCAAGTTCATCGCCCCCACCGACCCCAAGTGGCTGTCCACCCTGGACGCCCTGACCGACGACCTGGTCTCCGACTCCCTCGTCTACCGCTACGACCCCGAGGCCAGCCCCGACGGCCTCCGCGGCGACGAGGGCACCTTCTCCATCTGCTCCTTCTGGTACGTCGAGGCGCTCGTCCGGGCCGGCCGCGTCGACGAGGCCCGCCTGGCCTTCGAGAAGATGCTGACCTACGCCAACCATCTCGGCCTGTACGCCGAGGAGATCGGCCGCACCGGCGAACAACAGGGCAACTTCCCGCAGGCGTTCACCCATCTGTCCCTGATCAGCGCCGCGTTCAACCTGGACCGCGCCCTCGGCTGAGCCGTCCCGCACGTCCAGGCCCGGCGACGGCCGTCAACGCCGGGCCGGAACGGACGGTGTGTGCCCGCAAGTCGCACGGGTACCCGGGGCGTCCGGAAGCGGAATCGACTCAGGGTCGACAGAAGGAGGAGACCCCGGATGACCAGCACCAGCGAGACCGGCGACGTCACCGGCACCCGCGACAAGGACTACAACCTGATCTGGTACGTCGAGGCGTGCCTGAGCAACGCCCTGCGGCTGGAGCAGTACATCCAGGACGCGGAGCGTGACAAGGACAGCGAGGTCGTGGACCTGTTCCGCAAGGCCCAGGCCGACAGCCGCAAGGGTGCCGAGCTGGGCAAGCAGCTGCTGCGCTCGCGGCTGGACGGCGGCTGACCCCAACGCCGCGTCAGGCGAACCGGGAACTCGGAACGGGCCCGGCGGACCGCACGCGCGCCCGGTCACCGCGCAGCCACGTGCCCCCGACGGCCGTGGCGAACGCGGTGAACTCCGCGTCGCCGTCCGCCGGGCCCGTGCCGTCCCCAAGATCCCCGGACGGGTCGGCGCCGGTGATGCCGGCTGCGATCTCCGCCTCCGGGCGGTCGTCGGCCGGGCCCCGCTCCACCCCGCCGTCCGCCCCTTGGCGCAGCTGCTCGCCCCACGGCGCCACCACCGACTGGTGCAGCAGCGCGACGCTGTCCGGGATGACCGCGGGCGGGTCGGTCCAGCAGCAGGCGTGCGCGTGCAGCACCTGCCCCGCGGTGCGCTCGAACAGTTCACCGATCAGCTCCGGCCCGCCGTCGTGCGCCGCGACCCCGTCCAGGTCGTACGCCACGACCACGGTGTCCGCGCGGCCCGGCGCGAACGGCTCGGCCGGCAGGCCCAGCACCTCCGCCGCGGCCAGACCGAGGATCCGTGAGTCCCGGTCCGGCAGCAACGACACCGACGCCGGCCGCACCCCCGTGGCCGTCAGCAGGGCCCGCAGCCGCAGCAGCCCGCGCAGACACTGGCCCTCGGTGTCCTGGAGCCAGGCGTAGCGGCCGTTCATGCCCGCGTCGAAACCGTACGGGGACAGCGTGCCGAGGACCGTACCGCCCATCACGTACTGCCAGCCCCGCAGATCGGCCAGGTCGAGCGGGCCGGCCCGCTCGGCGTCGGCGGCGCGCGCGAGCATCCGGTTCTGCCGTTCCCGCGCCGGCTGCCACCGGGCGTCCTCCGGGTCGGACAGCGGCGCGTGATGCCGCCGGGCGAGGCCCAGGTCGCCCGCCAGCACGGCGTTGAACACCAGCAGATAGCGGTCGGGCCAGTCCTGGAGGCGGCTGTCGTGCCGGGCGAGTGCGGTCGCCGCCTCGCGGTGCCGGCCCTCGTCCTCGTACGCGGACACCAGCTCCCGCAGCACGGGCAGCGCGCCGTCGCTGCGGCGCAGCGCCTCCCGCAGCGCGGGAACCGCCAGATACGGCACCCCGCGTTCGACGCACGCGTACCCGAAGCCGTACAGCGCCCTGGGATCCTCCGGGGCGGCGGCCAGCGCGGCCGAGGCGTCCGCGAGGTCGTCGAAGCCGGCCGAGCCTGCGGCCCGCGCCACCACCCGGGCCACCTCGCCGAGCGGCTGGTCCTCCCCGGCGGCCCGCAGCCGTCGCAACGCACCGGGCACGTCTCCGGCGTCCAGGGCTTCCCAGGCGGCGCTGAGTCCGGGGGCAAGGGGGCGGCGATTCCTGCGCGAGAACATGCCGGAGATCATGACCCGCCGAACGAGGTGTGCTCAACGGAATTCCCGCGCGCGGACGCTCAGGGCAGCGGCTGCTCCGCCCAGATCACCTTGCCGTGCGGGGTGTACCGGGTGCCCCAGCGCTCGGCGAGCTGCGCCACCAGGAACAGGCCCCGGCCGCCCTCGTCGGTGCTCGCCGCGTACCGCAGATGCGGCGAGGTCGTGCTGCGGTCGGAGACCTCGCAGATCAGCGTGCGGTCGCGCAGCAGCCGTACCCCGATCGGGCCGCGCCCGTAGCGGATGGCGTTGGTGACCAGCTCGCTCAGGATCAGCTCCGTCGTGAACGCCAGCTCGTCCAGGTCCCAGTCGGACAGCTGCCGGGTCACCGAGGCCCGCACCTCCGACACCGCGGCCGGGTCGGACGGCACCTCCCACTGGGCGACCCGGTCGGGGCCCAGCTGCCGGGTGCGGGCGACGATCAGCGCCACGTCGTCGCTCGGCCGGGCCGGAAGCCGGTCCAGCACGGTACGGCAGGTGTCCTCCGGGGAGGCGCCCGGCGTCCGGCGCAGGGCGTCGCACAGCAGATCGAGCCCCTCGTCGATGTCCCGCTCCCGGTCCTCCACCAGGCCGTCGGTGTAGAGCACCAGCCGGCTGCCCTCCGCCAGTTCCAGCTCGGCCGTCTCGAACGGCAGCCCGCCCAGGCCCAGCGGCGGGCCCGCGGGCACGTCCGGGAAGTGCACGGTGCCGTCCGGCTGCACCAGCGCGGGCGGTGGATGACCGGCCCGGGCCAGGGTGCACCGCCGGGACACCGGGTCGTAGATCGCGTACAGACAGGTCGCGCCCGTCACCACGGCCGCACCGTTCGCCGGGGTCTCGTCCTGGTCGATCCGGCCGACCAGTTCGTCCAGCAGACCGAGGAGTTCGTCCGGCGGCAGGTCGAGCGAGGAGAAGTTGTGCACGGCCGTTCGCAGCCGGCCCATGGTCGCCGCCGCGTGCAGCCCGTGCCCCACGACGTCCCCGACCACCAGGGCCACCCGGGCACCGGACAGCGGCAGCACGTCGAACCAGTCGCCGCCGACCCCCGACTGGGCCGGCAGATAGCGGTAGGCGATCTCCAGGGCGCCCTGCTCGGGCAGGGTGCGTGGCAGCAGACTGCGCTGGAGGGTGACCGCCATGCTGTGCTCGCGGGTGTACCGGCGGGCGTTGTCGATGGACACCGCCGCCCTGGCCACCAGCTCCTCCGCCAGCGCCACCTCCTCGGCGTCGAACGGCTGGGGCTTCTCCGACCGCCAGAAGTTCGCCACGCCCAGCACCAGACTGCCCGCCCGCAACGGCACGGTGATCAGCGAGTGGATGCCGTACTCCAGTACCCGGTCGGTGCGCTCCGGGTTCTGCGCCCGCCAGCCGGGCTCCGCACGCAGCCGCGGCACGACGATCGACTGCCCGGTCGTCAGCGAGCGGGCCTGCGGCGAGGTGGCCACCCACCGGATCCGCTCGCCGACCGGGTACAGCGGGGCGTCCTCGCGGACGCCGGCGCAGGCCGCGCGGCGCAGCGCCGTCCCCGGCCGCGGCTCCTCACCGCCGAGCACCGCGTCGAAGAGGTCCACCGTCGCGAAGTCCGAGAACCGGGGCACCGCGAGCTCGGACAGCTCCTCCGCGGTCCGGGTCACGTCCAGGCTGGTGCCGATGCCCACCCCGGCGTCGTACAGCATGTTCAGCCGCTCCCGGGCCACCTCCGCACGGCCCGACAGGGCGCGCAGTTCGGTCGAGTCGCGCAGGGTGGTGACGCTGCCGGGCGGGCCGCCGCGCAGGTCCGTCGGTCGCTGGTTGATGGCCAGCAGACGGTCCTTGACCAGGTGCACCTCGTCGGTGGCGACCCGTCCCGAGGACAGCAGGCCCGCCGTCTCCTCGTCCAGGCCCAGCTCCAGCACATGCCGCCGCTCCGCGTCCGCGGGCAGGTTCAGCAGCCGGTGGGCCTCGTCGTTGGCGAGCAGCAGCCGGCCGTCGCCGCCGACGATCAGCACACCCTCCCGGACCGCGTGCAGCACGGCGTCGTGGTGCTCGTACATCCGGGTCATCTCGTACGGCCCGAGCCCGTGCGTCTGGCGCAGCAGCCGTCTGCTCACCAGGGCCGTACCCCCGGTGGCCAGCACGAGCGCGACCGCCGCGGCGGCGAGCAGCAACGGCAGCTGCTGCTCGGCGGTCCCGCCCACGTGCGCGGTGGTGATCCCGGCGGACACCAGACCCACCACCTTGCCGTCCGAGTCCTTCACGGGCACCACGACCTGCACCAGCGGCCCGATGGTGCCGGTGATGTGCTCGGTGACCGTGCGGCCTTCCAGGGCCGGGGTGATGTCCCCGACGAACTTCTTGCCGATGCGGTCGGTATTGGGGTGCGTGTAGCGGATGCCGTCGGTGTCCATCACGACGATGAAGTCCACGCCGGTCTCCTTGCGGGCGGCCTCCGCGCGCGGCTGGAGCACGGCCGTGGGATCGGGGGAGCGCAGGGCGGCGACCGTGCCGGGCGCGTGCGCGAACGTCTCGGCCACGGCGAGGGAACGATTCGCCGCCTCGACGTCGCTGTCGTGCCGGACCTGGAGCACCTGGGCCACCACGGCCGAGACGACCAGCAGCAGCACGATCACCACTTGCAGGACGAACACCTGACCGGCCACGCTGCGTCCGGTCACCGCCGACCGGAGCACCCCGGGCCGGCTGCCGTTCGTGCCCTGTTCCGGCTGCGACGGGCTGTGCGGTGCGCGCGGGTGCCCGAACGATCGGGGCGGCCGAGTCGCGGGCCGGCCGGGCAGTCGCACCATGTGCCCATGTCTACACTGCCCGGCGCCGTCAGGCGAGACTGTCACCCGAGGTGACGACCGCCGACCGGGCGCCACCGGATCCGTACCGGCGTCGCGGGGGCGGTGTGACCCGGTCACGGCCGGTGCGGAAGTGTCGGTCCGCGGGCGGCCTGGCCCCGCCGGCCGTCGCGTGGGAGCGGCGCGCGGCGGGCGGCCAGGAGGAGGGCGACGTCGTCCGGGCGGTCGGTGGCGAGCCGGGCGGTGGCCGTGAGCCGGTCGGCGACCCCGGACAGGGACCGCCCGCCGCGCCGGCCGGCGGCGGCGCCGGCCTTGGCGAGGGCCAGCCGCAGCGCGGTGATGCCGTCGTCGATGTCCGCGCCGGGCCGCTCCACCAGGCCGTCGGTGTACATGGCGAGGATCGCGTCCGGCTCCAGCAGCAGTTCGGTCACCGGATACCGGGCCGACGGGTCCACCCCGAGCACCACCCCGCCCGCGATCTCCAGCACCCGGGTACGGCCGTCCGGGCAGCGCAGCAGGGGCGGCGGATGGCCCGCCCGGGCGATCCGGGCCCGGCCGGTGGCGGGGTCCAGGCGCAGATAGCAGCAGCTGGCGAACTGGCCGGGGTCCAGGTCGATCAGCAGGAGATTGGTGCCGCTCAGGACCTCGTCCGGCGGCCGGTCGCCCAGCGCGAACGCCCGGACGGCGCTGCGCAGCTGGCCCATGGTGGCCGCCGCCTGCACCCCGTGCCCCTGCACGTCACCGATGACCAGGGCCAGTCCGTCCCCGGCCCCGACCACGTCGTACCAGTCGCCGCCCACGTCCATGCCCTGCGTGCCTGGGAGGTAGCGGCCCGCGGTCTCCACCCGCGGATGCGTCGACAGCCGGCGCGGCAGCAGGGCCTGCTGAAGCCCGCGGGCCAGGGCCGCCTCGCTGTCGTAACGGCGGGCCCGCTCCATCGCCTGGGCGATCAGCCCGGCGAGCGCCGTGAGGACCGTCCGCTCCTGCGTGCTGAAGCCGCGCGGGCGGTCGAAGCCGAGGATGCACGAGCCGACCGGCCGGCCGGAGGCGATCAGCGGCAGGAACGCGCGGGCCCCCACGTCGGTGTCGAGCGCGAGGCCCGGATAAGCCGTCGCGAGCTGCTGCATCGACTCGAAGAACAGCGGCCGGCCGGTGGTCAGGGTCTCCACGCCCGGGATCGGCACGTCGAGGCCCACACCGTCGAACGGGGCGAGGAACCCCTGCGGGAACCCGGTCTCCCAGGCCAGGTACAGGTGCCGGTCCTGGAGCAGGTAGATGGCCAGCCGCCGGCCGCCGAACGCGGGCAGCAGCTCCTGCGTGACCACCACCGACACCTGCCGGGCGGTCACCGCGTCCGTCAGGGCGATGGCCAGCGCGATCGGCCGGTACAGCGGCGCCATCGAGCGGTCGCCCACCACGGTGTCCTCGTCCGGGTGCGGCTCCGGCACCGGCTCCGCCGTGGTGTCCATGCGGCTGGCCGGGACGAGCGTGAAGGTCAGCAGGTCCGTGCCGGGATGCACCGACACGGCCAGCCAGTCGCCCTCGGCGGGCCCGTCCCGCTCGCCGTGCGGCCGCTGTACATGGAAGTGCACCGGTTCGGGGGCGAGCAGGGCGCCGCGCAGGTGGTCGTCGTAGGGCGGGCCGGTCAGCCAGGGCAGCGCGTCCCACAGCGCACGCCCGAGCAGCCATTCCCGGGTCCGGCCCGTGAGCCGGGCCAGCGCCGGGTTGGCGTACACGATCACCCCGAGCCGGTCCAGGCAGAACACACCCTGCGGCAGCAGGTCGGCCGCACCGTCCGCGGAGGCCGCCGAACCGGGGTGGAACACCACACCGCCGACCGCCGGCCCGACGGCGTCGGCACCCGCCGGCCACACGGCCAGCAGCCGCGGTGAGCCGTCGCGGGCCCGCAGGACGAGCGGGGCGTTCGGCGGCTTCCCGGCGGCGGCGTCGCGCAGCGCGGCCAGGATCAGGTACGCGTCGGCCGGGGCCACGGCCTCCGCGAGCGCCGTGTCCGTCCCCGCGAACTCTCCGGGGCGCAGCCCCAGAAGGGCGTGCAGCCGGTCGTCGGCGCGCACCACGGCGGCCTCCGGGTCCCAGCTGAACCGTCCCACGGCGGCCTGTGCGGTCCGGCCCGCGGGCGGCCGGACGCACATCGGCTCCCCGTCCCAGAGGACCGCGCTCTCGTCCCCGTCGGCCAGGGCGAGCAGTTCGGCGCCCAGGCCCTCGGCCAGCCGGGCGAGCAGCTCCCGGTCCAGGAGTTCGTCGTCGGCGTCCGTCACCGCCGGGCGCAGCACCGTGAGCACTCCCAGCGGCTCGGTCCCGCCCGGCACCGGGACGTGCACCGACCCGAACGGGAAGGGCAGACCGGCGGCGAACTGCGGATACCGGCGCATGGTCTCCGTGGCGTTCGGCAGGATCACCTGGACGCCGAGCCGGTAGGCGTCGGCGACGGGGAAGGGACGGTCGACGTGCAGCCGCCACCAGGGCCTGAACAGCGGGCCGGGCAGTCCCGCGAGCACGGAGAGGCGCAGCAGGCCCGGGGTGCCGGACCGCAGATAGACGCCGGCCACCCGGCCGCCGGCCGCGCCGAGGGCGCCGGCCGAGGCGTCGACCAGCAGCGCGGCCAGCCGGTCCCGCGTACGGACCGCCTGCTCGTCGCTCCCGGCCATGGGCCCTACCTCGTCCCGTGTGCCTCCGCTGGATGACACAGCAAGAATGCGCCACGAGACACGCCGAATGCACCTGGGCGGCGAGGAGAAACCCGGAAGACAACGGGCGCGCCCCTCCGGACCGGCTTCCGCGCACGAGGCCGGTGTCGCGTGGCCGGGGAGTGGGGGGCGTGCCTGTTCGCGTTCCGCTTATGGGACCGGTGTGGCGTGGGCGGGGGTGGGGGGCGTGCCGGTCGGTGTTCCGCTTATGGGACTGGAGCGGCTTGGTCGGGGGGAGAGGGTGTGGCGCCTCGGAGTGCTGGCTCACGGGCCCGGAGACGGGGGCGGGAGGTAGGGGGCGTGCGGCTCTGTGTTCCGTTTACGGGATCGGAGACGTGTGGATGGGAGGAGGGGGCGTGCCCGTCCGTGTTCCGCTTACGGGGACCGGAGTGGCGTAGCCGGGGGTGGGGGCGCGTGCCTACCCGTATGGCTCACGGGACCGGAGACGTGTGGCCGGGAGGCGGGGGGCGGGCCACGGCCGGGGCGGCGAAGGTGGGCGCCCGGTCGGCTCACACCAGTGCCCCGCCCGAGTGGCGGGGCCCCGGACCCGCTCCTAGTAATGGACTCCGTAACGCCGCGACCGTGTGCGGGGGCGCAGGTGCGGTCGCACGCCTCTCCTGGAGCCGAGATGACGACCCGCCCTTCGTCCACCCGTCCCGACGACTCGCTGATAGCCCCGGCACCGGCCGCCACCGGCCTCGCCACTCCGTCCCCGCAGCTGCTGCTGTGGCCCTTGCGGCCCCCCGAGGGACTTCCCGACCCCCAGCCGGCGGACGATCCCGCATCGGATGGTCCCCGGCCGGCTGATCCCCAGTCGGGAGGTCCCCAGCCGGGTGATCCCGAGTCCGGTGGTCCCCGGCCGGGTGATCCCGCATCGGGTGGTGTCCAGCAGGCTGATCCCGAGTCGGCTGCTCGCAAGTCGGACGATCCCCTGCGCGGCCTGGTCCACGCGGCCGTCGCCGACCGTCCGCTGGAGGACGTCGTTCGGCTCATCACCCTGCTGGAGGGCTCGCCCGAGCACGCCCGGAGCAAGGCCGACGCGCTGCGCGCGGTGGCGGTCGACCGGTCCGTGGAGGACCTCACCCGCCTGGTGACGCTGCTGACCAAGCCGCCCCGGGAGACGGACAGCGCCGACGAGGCGATCCGTGTCGCCGCCGAGTGCCGCCCCTTGGAGGACGTCTCCCGGCTGATGGAGCTGCTGCACCGCAGACCGGTGGAGCCCCACTGCTGGGAGGAGGCCGTACGGGCGGTGGCCGTCCACCGGCCCGTCGAGGAGCTGGCCGAGCTGATCGGCCGGCTGACCGCCGACCGGGAGGCGTCCGAGCGGCGCCTGCCCGATCCGCCGGATCGGGAGCCGGCGGGAATCGGACCCGCAGGTTTCGGGCTGACCGGTGTGGGGTCGTCCGGTGTCGAGCCGATGGGGGCAGGGCCGGCCCGCCCCGAGCCGGCGCGCGCCGAGCCGGCGGATTCCGAGCCCGTCGGCCCCTCCTGGTCCGCGCCCACCGCCCCGGTACCGGCGATCGCCGCGGCCCTGCGGATCCGGCCCGCGGGGGAGCGGCCCGCCAAGGAACGGCCGCAGAAGAAGCGGCAGCCGAGGCAGCGTCAGGTGGCCGGTGAGCGGGCCGCGGACGGCCAGGCCACGGTCGCTTGCGTGTGGGCCGCCCGGGGCGCCGCGCTGCTCGTGCTCCTGTGCGGGCTGGCCCACGTCCCGCGCTACTGGAGCGGGCTGTCCCACGGCGTCCTCGGGGCCACCCTGCTCGCCTCGGCGCTGTGCGGCCTGCTGGCGCTCGCCCTCACGGCGCGCGCGGCCTCGGCCCGCCTCGTCGCCGCGACGGCCGCCGTCGGCGTGACGGCGGTGCTCGCCGCGGGGCACGTGCTCGGCGGACGGTTCGGCCTGCCCGACCCGGCCCGGCTGGAGATGGCGACCCTGGCGCCGCCCTGGCTGGCCGGCCCGGCGGCCGCGGCAGCCGCCCTCGGGGCACTGTCGGTCCTGCTGACCGGCCTGGCCCCCGCCAACGCCCCACGCGACGGCGTGCATTGAGCGGAGGGGGCCGTAGGGCCGGGGCCGGGCGCGTGGTGCGGCATGCCGCAGCCGGTCAGGCCTCGGTCGTCCCCCGCGGCAGCGGCCCTGCGGAGCGCAGGCTCCGCAGGGCGAGGATCAGGACGCCGATGTCGTCCAGGTAGACCGGGTCCGGCAGCAGATCGGCGGGCAGCAGCAGATAGGCGACCGCGCCCCAGAACACCCAGCGCGGGCCCGTCGGCAGCCCTGCCCGCCGCAGCGTCCGCCGGGTCCGGACCAGCCGTACCAGCAGACCGACGGCGACGGCGAGCAGCACCGCCGCGACGCAGGCCGCGATCACCAGCAGGGTCGTGGTCGTGTCCATCCTGGCTCCTTGTCCGCGCTCCTTGTCCGCGCTCCTTGTCCGGGTGGGACGGGAACGACTACGACGAGCCCTCGGGCGCGTCGCCGCCGGCACCCGCCCGGTCGTCACCGTCCCGCACGTCACCGTCCGGCGTTCGGTTCCGCACGGCGCCGTTCCGGTCGTCACCGTCCCGCACGGCACCGGTCCGGTCGTCACCGTCCCTCACGGCACCCGCCCGGTCGTCACCGTCCCGCACGGCGCCCCTCCGGTCGTCACCGTCCCGCACGGCGCCGTCCGGCGTGCCGTTGCGCACGGTGCCGTCCGGCGTGGCGTCCGTGGCGGACTCCGGCTGCTGCCGGCCCTTGGCAGTGAACCTCAGCCGTTCAAAGGTACGCGTCAACTGCTGGAGCGCGCCCGGTGTCCGGGGGCCGGGCCGCTGGGGCGGCACGGCGGGCGCGGGCACGTCCCGGTACGCGGACAGCGCCTCCAGGGCCTGCTCGGCAGCGTGCTTGTACAGGTCCCGGGACTTCGTCATGGCCTCCAGCGCCTCGGCGTACATCGCCACCAGCCGCCGCTCGCGCTCCAGTTCCTCCTGGAGGGTGAGCAGGGTCCAGTTCTCGCGCAGATCCGTCAGTGCCTCCCCGGCGTCCCGCGGCAGCGGCCGGGGCAGTGCGACGAAACGGCGCAGCGCCGCGACGAGTTCCGACGGCTCCGAACCGTCCAGGAAGACGCTGCGCACGCGGTGCTCCCGGCCGTCGTACCCCTCCGGCGCCGGGTCCGGCGGCAGCAGCACCGCGCCGCCGCGCGGCACCTCCACGCCGAGGTCCTTCAGCGCCCAGTTGACGCCCCGCAGTTGCTGCGGTGCGGCCCGGTGCTCGACCACACGGTGGCGCAGACCGGGCGGCAGCAGCGCCGCCAGCGGCAGCCGGCCGCGCTCGTCCGGCGTCATCGCCTCGTGCACGACGACATGCACGCACCACGCCTCGCGCGCCGCGTCCCGCAGCCGGCGCCGCATCTCCTTGTCGTCCTCGGGCAGGGCGTTGACCTGCCGTAGCCGCAGACCGGCAACGGTGGGGTGATGATCCCAGGAGTCGTCGTCGCCGTCGGCGGAGGCGCCCTCCGGCCAGAACAGGGTGACGGGCGAGGGCCACGCGTCGTCCCACGGCCGCTCCGCCTCCGCCACCAGCCGCCACTCGTGGCCCTGCGGCCGGTCCTGACGCGGTTCGAGGGTGAGCCGGGCCCGCACGGTCACCGTGCCGTCGGCCCGCCATCGGGCCTCGAACACCCGCCGGGACGGATCCTCGGCGGCGGGCGGCTCGGCGAAGTCGTCGATGTCCCCGCTCTCCTTGTGCCGGCGCAAGGTGCGGCGGACGACGTCCTCGGGGGCGCGACCGGTGTGGCGGCCCCGGGCCGCCCAGAGGGTCTGCGGGATGGCGGCGCGGTCGGTGGCGGAGTTCGACATGAGCCAATCTGCTGATGGGGGCGGGTGCGCCTCCCAGTATCACCGCTCGCCGGTGCGGCACGGCGCCCGGGGGCCCGGCCCCGCGCGTCGCCCGGGAGCGCGACCGGCGCACGGGGTGCGCGCCGTACGCCCGGGGTGTGCGCGGTACGCGTCAGGTGCCCGCGGTTCACCCGTGCCCGGCCGCCGGGCACCGCGCCCCCAATGGTCCGGCGAACGGGGCCCGCCCGTCCATCCGCTTCGGGGCGGTCCCCGTTCACCCCCCACCCCCCACCCCACCCACACCCACGTCACCCCCCACGCCTCGCCGCGGCCCGTTTCCCCCGGACGGCGGACACGGCGCGCCTGACCGGTTCACTTCGCGCGATATATATCGGTAGCCGATATATACTGAGCGCATGACAGCGAAGGGCATGACCCGTGCGGCGTTCTTCGTCCTCACGGCGCTCGCCGACCAGCCCCGGCACGGCTACGGCATCCTGCGCGAGGTGGAGGAACTGTCCGACGGGGAGGTGCAGCTGCGCGTCGGCACGCTCTACGGCGTGCTCGACCGCCTCACCGCGGACGGCCTCATCGTGCTGGACCGGGAAGAGGTGCAGCAGGGCCGGCTGCGGCGCTACTACCGGCTGACCGACGAAGGCGTGGCGGCACTCGACGCGGAGGCCGAGCGGATGGCCGCCGGCGCCGGGGCCGCCAAGCGGCGCATCGCCGAGGGCCGCCGCGCCGGCACCCCGGCCCGCCCCGCCGCCGAGGGCCCGGCCGGCCTCGAACGCCCCACCCCACCCGGACTCGCGGGAGGCTACGCATGACCACACTGCTGGAAACCCGCTACCGCGCGGTCCTGCGCCTGCTCCCGGCCTACTACCGGCGCGAACGGGAGGAGGAGATGGTCGAGACGTACCTGTGGGACCTCGACCGCGACACCCAGGACCAGAGCCGGCCCACCCTCGGGGAGGTGGCCAGCATCGCGGCGCTGGCCGTGCGCTGCCGGCTCGGCGCGCCCGGCGCGCCCCGCCCGTACGCCCTCCTGGGCTCCGCAGTCCGCCAGTTCGCCCTGTTCGCCGTGCTGCTCCAGGCCACCTCCGCGGTCGTGGACCGGGCCCTGGGCCTGACCTGGGCCTTCACCCGGGGCGCCGACGAACGGCGGATGTTCCTCACCGGGTTCACCGGCCAGGACACGACCGGCACGGTCGTCGCCGTGCTCACCTGGACGCTCCCCCTGCTGTGGACGGTGGCCTACTTCGCGCTGCTGCACGACCACCGCCGCGCGGCCCGGTACGGCGCGCTCGCCGCGGCCCTGCCCACCCTGTGGCCGCTGGCCGGCTCGCTCGCCGACGACCAAGCCGTGCCGTGGATGCCCTGGTACGACACCCCGGCGGCGCTGCTGGCCTGGCTGCCGGTGCTCGCCCTGTGCGCCGCCCATCACCGGGACGCGCCCCCCGCCCGCCTGCCCGCGGGCTCCCCGGGACTGGTGTTCCTGGCCGGGTGCGTGGTGACGGGCGGGTCGATCGTGCTGGTGCCGGCCGCCGCTGACACGGTCTGGGCGCCCGCCACCGGCTTCGTCGTGGGCGCCCTCGGCTGGCTGCTGTGGCGTGCCCGGCGCATGGACCGCACGCCCCCCGGTGCCGCCCTCGCCCTGGCCGCGCTCGGCCTGCTCGTGCTCGTGGTGCGGGTCGCCGCCCTCTACCCCTGGCTGCACGTGCCCGGAGCCGGCGCGCTGGTCGGCGGCGGCCTCGGCCAGACGGCGGCCCTCGTCCTGCTGACCGCGGCACTGACCGTGGTCGCGGGCCGCGACCTCGTCCGGCGCTGACCGCCCGCACCGGCACCCGGTGGCCCCGCCCCGCCCGGCCGGACCTCAGTGCGGGAACGCGCGGGGCGGTCGCTGGCGCGGCAACTCCTCCCGGAATTCGGCGATCACCGTGCTGATCTGGCGCATCAGCACGGTGTTCTCCAGCCGGTCCAGATAGAGGCCGGCGGCCGCCAGCGCGGGCAGGTCGACGCAGAAGTACAGCGCCATCAGCGGATTGACGAACAGTTCGCTGCCCCGGGTGCGTTCGGTGAACCGCACGTCGCCGAAGTCCCCGCGCACCGCCGCGGAGACGGACCCGTGCACGATGCTCGGATGACTCGCGTGGCAGCGCTGGGCGTGGGCCACCGCGTCGAGGTAGGCCGCGCCCTCCGGGCTCTCGCGCGGGAGGGAGAACGCGCCGAGGTAGCCGCCCGCGCGGTCCAGGGCGGCCAGGTTCTCCAGGACCAGGGAGTGGTTGACGCCGTGGTGGGCGTCCACCCCGAAGCCCAGGCAGGCCACCAGCCGCTGCGCCACCTCCGGGAGCCCGGCGACGGCGGCCAGACTGGCCATGTCCTCCTCCGGAGTCCCGAGGCCGTGCTCGTCGCCGCGCATCAATATGTCCGTGCCGCCGTCCACCAGAACGATCGCGTCCACCCCGCCGAGGTGCGCGAGGAGCGCCCGGTACGCGGCGCGCAGCGGCTCGACTCCCGTGCGCGGGAAGGCGTACACGACGTCGGGCAGGTCCTGGGACCGCAGCCACCGGGTGAGGGAACGCTCGGGGAAGTAGTCACCGCGCAGCGGGGTGTCCGGGCGGATCTCGGCGACGTCCTCCTCGACCCAGCTGTCCAGGTCCAGGCCGTACAGGTCGGCGAAGGACAGGCTCGCCAGGTGCACTTCCTTGCCGGCCGAACGCAGCGCGAGGGCGAGCGGGAGCCCGGCGTAGACGTCGAAGCCGCCGCCGGCGCCGGCGACGAGCACGCGACGGGCCTCGCGCAGGCGGGTGAAGAAGGCGGGTTCGGACAAAGAGAACATCGCAGGACCCTAACAGGGCGTAAGCGGGGCCGCGTTGAGGGTTCTCCCGGAACGGCCCCGGACGCGGCCCCGACGGTCCACAGGGGGTGATGCGGTGGCTTGTGCCGGTTGTCCACAGGCCCGGACCGGAGGTCGGACGCTCGTGCCAGGATCGCCACATGCTCACTCACGACCTGCTGCCCGCAGAACCCCACCGGTCCAGGACCTACGCCCGCTGGGTCGCGTCCCACGACCCGGGTGCCGAGAGTGCCGCCGTCGCCCTGCTCGACGAGGTCTCGGCAGCCGTGTCGTCGGCGTACCCCAGGATGGGGCGCTGCCTGGAGCGGCTGCGGCGGCCGGCGAGCGGGCTGCCGCCCGCCCACCGGCCCTGGTTCTGGGACACGGTCGCGCACCGCCTGCTGGGCTTTCCCGGCGGCGCCGCCGCCAAGGCATACACACTGGCCCGCAAGGCGGAACAGGAGCACGCGCTGCCCGCGGACCCGGACTGGCGGCGAGCCAACGCATGGCTGCTCGCGACGCACGGAGCCCTGCCGGTGAAGGAGCTGAGCGACCATCAGCGCTGGCTGGCCGGGCAGCTGACGCCCGCAGAGGCACACGAGGAGTACGTGCGCGTGCTCACCGCCTGGGCGGCCTCACCCGGCGACCTCCCCGCCGACCTCGCCCGCCGGATCGCGGCCTCCGCGCGCTCCGCCGGCCTCGGCACCGACGAGGAGGCCAGGATCCTGGGGCACGTCCTCGGCGCCGCACGCGGCAAGGCGGTCCCGGACGCTCTGCTGGAGGCCGCCGCCGGACCGCTGGGCGACCATCCGCAAGGACCCCGGGTGCAGGCCGCGTTGCTCGACCTGTTCCCGGAGTCCCGCAAGGACGCGGCGGCCTGGCTGCGGCTGCTGCTGCGCGGCGGGATCGTGGACGCGGCCGCGGGCGGCCACCTCGATCCGGAGGGCGGCCCGGCCGGCTGGCTGCGCCGGTACACGCGCACGTACCGGCACCGAAAAGTGGCGTACGGAGGCGTGACGAGCCAGCCCGTGCCCGCCGAACTCCTCCAGATCGTCTCCCGGTTCGCCCCCCGGCTGCGCGCGGCGGGCACACCCGTGGTGATCCACGAGGACAGGTACCGCTGGCCGGGCCTGGACGCCGATCTCCTGGACGCCTGCCTCGCCGAGGGCATCACCGTCGAGGACCCCGGCGACGCCGTGCGGCTGACCTTCTGGGACGACCGGTCGCGCCGCGACCTGAAAGCCCTGGCCGCCCACCCGGTGTTCGGCCGCCGCCTGGAAGGCACCGTGCACGACGGGCTGCGCGGCGCCGGCACGGCGATCACCCGGCTCCCGGCGAACGCCGGCATCGCCGCCGAGGTGCACACCCGCGTGGAGGGCCTGCTCGGCGCGTTGCGCGGCGGCGGGCTCGCCGCGGCCGACGAGGCGGTCGGTGAACTGGCCGGCCTCCTCGACCGGCCCACCGCCACCGCCCTGGACGGCATCGAGGAGGCGCTGGCCGCGCTGGATCTCACCGGCCCGCTGGCCCGCGCGCTGCGCGCCGGGCTGCCCGAGGAACTGGGCTGGCCCGCCCTGGAGGAGGCCCTCAGCGGCTTCGACCCGGCCGACACCCTCCGCGTCACCTGCACCTGGCCCGTCCTCACCGTCTTCGGGGCCGGCCGCGCCGTGGCCGTCGACCCCGTGGGCACCCGTGCGACCTGCACGTTCCGCGTGCCGGACGAGTCGGCCTCGCACGCCGTCCACTACGTCGGCGGGCAGTTCCTCGTCAGCTGGCACACCGGCGACCGCCACTCGTCCGCCGAGGGGGCCTTCTGGGCCGACCGGCCGCACGAGGTGTTCACCCCGGAGGACCGCTTCGGACTGCGGCCGTACGGCGGACTGATCCGGGGCGGGTTCGGGTACCAGTTCGAGACACCGGACCGCGGGGGCCGGTTCGACGGGGAGCGGGTGCTGCGGCCGGGCGGACGCGAGGGCATCGGCGGCCACGACTTCCAGATGAGCGACGGCCTGCGGTTCTTCGGTGCCGAGGTGTTCCACACCCGCGGCAACTGGACGCCCCACGACCCCGTGACCGGCGCCCCCGCGGCCGACCGCACCCTGCCCGACTTCCACCGCGACCGCGAAATCCCGCCGGGCATGGAGGAGTTCGAAGGCGGCCAGTACCTCGCGGAGCTGCCCGAGGGCGCCCCGGCCTCCCCGTTCGGCCAGGACGGACGGCTCGTCGGCTGCCGCGTCCTCAACCGCACCCCCTATCAAGGCCCTTCACCCACCGAATTCCTGCTGGAGTCGGTCGACGGCCGCACCGCCCGCTACCGCAGCCGCCGCTTCGGCCGCCACCCCTGGGGCGTCATCGCCCTCCCCGAGGGCGGCGAGGACGCCGTCACCGTCGGCGAGACGACCATCCGCTGCCACGCCGCCACGGACAACTCGCTGCTGTGGCAGGTGCAGGGCTTCGTCCCGCCCTCCGAACGCGACCGCGACCATCCGCCCACCCTCGGCGAGGCGGCCGGCCCGGTGCCGCCGCCCGCGTTCTGGCACTTCCTCACCCCACGCGACGAACGCTCCTCCAAGGCACTGCGCACCGTCTCCGGCGCGACCGTGCGCGCCCTCCTGGACGCCGCCCTGGACACCCCCGACGACGACGGGCTGCGCACCCGGGTCACCGGTCTGCTGCCCGAGGCCGGCGACGCCCGGGTGCGGGACGGGGTGGCGCGCGCGGCCCGGCTGGCGGCCGATGTCCTGCGCCGCCGCCAGGAGCTGTCCCGGCGCGTCGGCATCATGCGCTCAGGCCCGGTGGTGGACCTCCCCGCCGACATCCCCGACACCGCTCTCCTCCCCGCCCTCAACGGCCTCCTGCCCGACCTGCGCGCCTACGAGGCCCACGTCCCCCAGCCGCACGCCGGCACCCTGACCGCCGTCGCCGCCGACGGCCGCTTCCTGCGCGGCGAGATCGACGACGAGACCCGCCGGCTGGCCCCGCCCGCACGTCCCGCGGAATGGCAGGTGCTGCTGGGGCACGTCGACGCCGTCGCCTGGCGGGCCGCCGTCGAGACCACGTCCGCGGACGAACGCACCGCGCTGAACGCCCTGCTGCGGGCCTGGAGCCGGCAGCCCTTCGCCGAACCCGGCGGCGCCTGGCGCACCGGCCGGGCCCCGGCGCAGGAGGCGGCATCGAGGGCGGACACGGCGGCCGGCCCCGCCCGCGGCGGGCTCTCCCGCTTCCTCCAGCCGGCCGCCGCCCCCGCTCCGGCGGGCACCGAGGAGGAGCGGACCGTGGAGATCACCCGGGACGACGCCGCACGCCTCGTCCGCCTGCTGGAACTGGTCGAAAGCGAGGGACCGGTCCCGCTGACCCCGGAGGCCCTCGCCGTCTTCTCCTGGCGCACCGGGGTACGGCGCCCCGTCGCCACCCTGGCCCTCGGCGGCCTCCCGAGCCGCGAAGGACACCACGAGCACGCCAGGATGCTGCGTTCCAAGCCCTACAAGGCGAACAGGACCACGGCCACGGAGTACGACGGATTCCGGCACCGACTGGGCCCCCACGGCCGGCGCGCCCTGCTCGCCGCCGGGCTCCCGGAGGACCCGGCCGAGCTGTGGACGGCGGACGGCCTGGTCCGGGCCGCGGAACGCATGGCGGCCGTCTGGGCGGAACGGCTCGGCACCCGGCCCTACGTCGACGAGGAGCTGGCGGACGCCCTGGAGGCGGATCTCGGCCTTCCCGCCGACTGGGCACGCGCCCTGTCCGCCGGCCGCCCGCCGGCCGAACCGGGCGGACAGGTCCTGGTCGGCAGCCGCAGCGGCCGGCTCCACCTGCACCAGGCGGAGCCGGACGGCACACCCGGTCCGTGGATACGCCGCGACCGGGCCCCGCACACCGAGACGCTGTCCGTGATCGCCTGGGCCCTGACCGAGCGGCCGGTGGGCGACCCCGCCGCCGACGGCGCGCTGAGGCTGCACGAGCGCCTTCGGGAATGGTTCGCCGCGCCGGACACGCTGGTCGAGCTGCCGGCCTGCCCGGCCCTGGCCGAGGCCGCCGCCGCGGATCCGGCCTTCCGGCCCTACGCGGGCACCGTGGTCCCGTGCCCGCAGCCGCTCCTGGACACCGTCTCGCAGCCCTCCACGGCGGTGGACGACGGAACGTTCGTCGTCGCGGTCCCGAGCGGGGACGTCTTCCTGCGTACGGCCGCCCTCGCCGCACCGGAGAAGGTGACGCGGGCGCTGGCACTGTGCGGCCGGCTGGATCTGCCAGGGCTCCGGCGGGACGTCACCCGCACCCGGGCGCTGTTCGACGGCCTGGCCCGGATGGCGGCCCGCGCGGCCGCGACACCCGTGCCCGTCGGCGGCTACGAGGCCCACCCCGCCCTCAGCGTCCCCGGTCTGGTCGCCGAGGTCGCGGGCCGGCTCGATGTCGGTGCGGACGCCGCCGCGCTCCACCTCCAGCTGCGTGCCCTCGCCCGGCCGACGGACCGCAACGTCCGCCGCTGGAACGGCTGGACGGCCGCCCGGCACAAGGCGGCACAGGCGGAGCTGGTGGCGGTCGGGGCCGTGGAGACCGGCCGGCGGGCCAGGGCCGGGCGCACGGCCTTCGCCCACGGCACATGGGAGACCCTCGACGCGCCCCATCTTCCCGTGGAGAGCGACAAGCTGAACACCCACGGCGCGGTCCGGGCGGGCAAGCTCCTGTACGGCCCCTTCACCCGGCTGCTGTCCCCGGTGCCGCTGCACGAGCTGTTCGCACAGGCGGCGGGGTCCGGACAGGAGGCACCGGCCGCGGGGCCAGGAGAAGAAGCACAGGCGGCGGGCGCCGGACCGGGAGCGCGGGTGGCGAGGTCCTGAACGCCGCGGGGGCCGGCGCCGCGGCGCCGGCCCCCGCGGCCGGAGATGAGCCGGGACCTTACGCCCCGCTGCCGCGCAGCATGTCCTCACGCTCGACGATCTTCACCCGTTCGCGGCCCTGCGGCTCGCCCAGGGCGCGTTCGGCGGCGTCCAGCTTGTACCAGCCCTCCCAGGTGGTGAAGCGGACGTTCTGCTCGGCGAGGAAGGCGTCCACGGCCTCCGGCTCGGGCGCCGAGGGGGCGTGCAGCCGGCCGTTGGCGTAGTCGTCCAGCAGGTTGGCCACGGTCTCGTTGGCGTCGCCCTTGGTGTGGCCGATGAGGCCGACCGGGCCGCGGCGGATCCAGCCGGTGACGTAGGTGGACTGAAGCGGGGCGCCGCCCTCCTCGATCACCCGGCCGCCCTCGTCGGGGACGGTCCCGGAGTCGATGTCCCAGGGCAGCTTGGGCAGCTTCTCGGAGAGGTAGCCGACCGCGCGGTAGACGGCCGTGACGTCCCAGTCCTTGAACTCGCCGGTGCCCTTGACGTTGCCGGTGCCGTCCAGGGCGGTGCGCTCGGTGCGCAGGCCGACGACCTTGCCGTCCTCGCCGAGGATCTCGGCCGGGGACTCGAAGAAGTGCAGGAACAGCTTGTGCGGACGGTTGCCGGTGTCCCGGATCGCCCAGTTCTCCAGCGTCTTCGCGACCATGTCGGCCTGCTTGTTGCCACGCCGGGTCTCGATCGAGCCCTCGTCGTAGTCGATGTCCTCGGGGTCGACGATGACCTCGATGTTCGGGGAGTGGTCCAGCTCGCGCAGCTCCATCGGGCTGAACTTCGCCTGCGCCGGGCCACGGCGGCCGAAGACGTGGATCTCCACGGCCTTGTTGGCCTTCAGGCCGTCGTAGACGTTCGGCGGGATCTCGGTCGGCAGCAGTTCGTCGGCGGTCTTGGCCAGGACGCGGGCCACGTCCAGGGCCACGTTGCCGACGCCGAGCACGGCGACCTTCTCGGCCTCGAGCGGCCAGGTGCGCGGCACGTCCGGGTGGCCGTCGTACCAGGAGACGAAGTCGGCGGCGCCGTAGGAGCCGTCGAGGCCGATGCCGGGTATGGACAGCTCACGGTCGGCCATCGCGCCGGTGGAGAAGATCACCGCGTCGTAGAAGGCGCGCAGGTCGTCCAGGTCGAGGTCCGTCGGGTAGTCGACGTTGCCGAACAGACGGATCTGCGGCTTGTCCAGCACCTGGTGCAGGGCGGTGATGATGCCCTTGATGCGCGGGTGGTCGGGAGCGACGCCGTAGCGGATCAGGCCGAACGGGGCGGGCATCCGCTCGAAGAGGTCGATGGACACGCCGGGGTCGGCGGCCACGTCGGACTTGAGCAGGGCGTCGGCGGCGTAGATCCCGGCGGGGCCGGCTCCGACGATGGCTACCCGCAGGGGGCGCGGCATGATCAGGTTCCCTTCGAGCGTGAATGGGCGACTTGATCACGAAGCCTAAACTAAGGCATCCCTAAGTTGGTACGGGGGTCTGGTCTATGACCTCATAAGCT
Organism: Streptomyces musisoli; assembly: GCF_016741855.1. Lineage (GTDB taxonomy): Bacteria > Actinomycetota > Actinomycetes > Streptomycetales > Streptomycetaceae > Streptomyces > Streptomyces musisoli. Next base: position 467,868 of record NZ_JAERRH010000002.1, read on the forward strand.
GACCTTATGGCTTTTCCAGGGGTTGCTTATGTGCGGCGCCGGGCACGGGCCGGCGGCGAGGGGTGAGCCGGGCCCGTACGGCCAGCAGCCCCAGCAGCCGGGTCCGGCCGGGGCAGCCGGGTCCAAGCGCGGGCGGGCGGGGACGGACGCGGCCGGGGCGAGCGTCGCGGTGACGGGCGGCAGCGGCCTCGTGGGCAGCCGTCTGGTGCGACGATCCTGCTCGACCACCGCGAGAGCCGGCGTGCCCGCCGGCGCCGCGGCCGATCCCGGTCAGGCCGGCCGGACGATCCGGCGAATGGCCGCCTCCCCGGCACCGTAGATCGACTCCTCGCGGATGGTCGATCCCGGCCCCGGCGCGTGCACCATCATGCCGCCGCCGACATAGAGGCCCACGTGCCGGTCGTCGTCGAAGAAGAGGATCAGATCACCGGGTTCGATCCCGGCCGTCGTCACCGGGGTGCCGGCCAGGGCCTGCTCGTGTGCGGCGCGCGGCAGCACGACACCGGCGGCCCGCCACGCGGCCTGGGTGAGGCTGGAGCAGTCGTACGAATCCGGCCCCGTCGCCCCCCACACGCACGGCTTCCCGATCTGCGCCCGGGCGAACGCGATCGCCTTGGAGACGCGCAGCGTACGAGGCGACTCCGGTACCGGAGCGCCGGCGAGGGCGGTCGCCGGAGGCGGGGTGCTGGTGAGGCCGGTGGCCGGAGGCGGGGTGAGGCCGGCGTCGGCAGCGGCGGGATACGCGAGGGAACCGGTGTCGACGACGGACGCAGGGGGTGCCGCGTACCCGAAAGTGCCGACGGGTGCGGGGGGTGCCGTGTACGCGAAGGTGCCTGTGTCGGTCGGCATGTCGACGATGGGTGCGGGGGGTGCCGTGTACGCGAAGGTGCCTGTGCCGGTCGGCGCTTCGAGGGGGGTGGGCGGCAGCTCGGTGACCGGTGCCGGGGCCGGCGGCATCCCGACCGCCTGCGCCGGCAGGGCGTGTTGGGTGGTGTGGCGGGTGAGGAGTTCACCGGCGGTGGCGAGTTTGTGCCGGCCGGCCGTCTTGGCGACGGCGGGGGAGAAGCCGCCGGCCCCCGCGGCACCGGGCAGCGGCCTCGGCACCTGCATCCGGTGGCCCTGGGCGGGCGATGACGCGGGCGCCGGGAGGAGGGCCGTCTCCGAGGGGACGCCGGCCACCGCTCCCGGCTCCCCGAGGCCCGGCAGGCCCATCGCGCCGCCGGGGGACGTCGGTTGCGGAACGCCCGGACCCGTCGGCACCGCCGCCGGAGCACCGATCAACTCCGCCGGGGAGTAGGTGAGTCGAGAGAAGCCGACGGCGGCTGGCGGCACCTCGGGCAGTCGGTCCACGGTGAGCCCCGTCGGCAGTTCGGCCGCGGTGCCTCCGCTCGGCAGCACACCCATCGCGCCTCCGCTCGGCAGCACACCCATCGCGCCTCCGCTCGGCAGCGCACCCATCGCGCCCCCGGTCGGCAGTTCGGGCACCGCGCCGCCCCCGGCCGGCAGCGCCGCCACGGCGCCCCCGGCCGGCAGTTCGGCCACCGCGCCCCCGGCCGGCAGTTCGGCCAACGCGCCGCGGGGGCCCCGCTCCAGGGCCTGGGGCGCCGGATCGGACGGCCCCGGCCCCAGGGCCGCCCGCTCGCCGCCCCCAAGCGCTCCACCCCCGTTCCGGTCCGGCGAAGGGGCCGGGGCGGCCGGCAGCTCGGGCCTCCGCTCGGGCATCGGCGCCGGCAGTCGGTCGGCGGGCAGCACGGCGGGCACGGTCGGGCCGAGCGCGCCGCGCGCCGTGTCGAACCACTGCCGGGCGATCTCGTCGAGTGCCGGATCACCGCGCCGGCCGGGCCTCTTGGCCAGCGGAACACCCCGTGAGCGCGACCGCAGGGCCATGGCCCGGGTCGCGTTGAAGTTACCGGTGTCGTTCTCCGCCTGGTTGTACAGGGAGTCGATCCGCTGCCGAACCTCGTCGCGGCTCTCCGGCGCCATGGAAGACGTGCTCCTTCCTTGCCCCGCAGGGCAGTCGGACGGCTCACCGGGGCAGTGCCGGGCGGCGGCCTCGCGACAACCTAGCCAACGTGTGTGCCTCGTGTGAAGGTTGAGGTGTGAAATGTCCGATACGTATTCGTGATGTTCGCAGTGACGTTCGACAGGGAAGGGGTGATGGCCATGGTTTCCTGTGATCTCCCGGTGAATTCGTGATTCCGTTGAACACAGTGGCGACGCCCTCCGTATGACGCCGGGGAACTCCATGTCCGACCGGCGCTCACACACAGGGGACGACCTTGGTACGCAACAGGCGCAGACGCCCGACCGGCGCACGACGCGCGACCCTCGCAGCGGTCGCCCTGATGCTGGGCGGAGCCGGGCTCGTCGCGGCGAACGTCTACGCCTCGGCCTCCGAGGGCTGGGGCGACGGATCCGGCACGGATTCCGCGGCACACGTGCTGTCCACCGGCATGCCGACCATCGACTGCCCCGACGTCGGCAGCCGGCTGACCGCCGTGCCGGACGCGGCGCGTTCGGATGTCGACCGCGAACTCGCCCTGCTCGACCAGCAGACCGCGGAGTCGTACCGACAGCTCCAGCAGTGGAGCCGCGACGGTGGCCGGGACGGCGACTCCGCGGACGACACGATCATGAACCCGCTGGAGGAGAAGCGGTCGGCGTCGCTCGGGCGGATCGGCGACGCCATCGACCGGGCGGGGGAGCGGCCGCAGGGCCTGGACGACCTGGCCCCCTGCACGTTGCGCCCCGGCGACAGCGCCCAGCCCACGGCCGCCCCCAGCGACGGCACCCAGCCGGGTGACGGCCAGGGCCAGGGGCAGAACGGCCAGGGCCAGGGCCAAGGGCAGGGCGGCGCGGGCCAGGGCGGCAACGGGCCCGTCGTCTCCGACTACGTCGACATCACCGGCGTACAGCCCGACGCGCAGGCGCCGCCCCCGCAGGCCGACGCCTCGCGCGGCACCTTCACCTCCGACTGCGGTGTCAACGCGAACGGCCTGTTCAACTCCGACAACGTCATCGTCGCCCCCGGTGTCTCCAACGGCGCCCACCACTTCCACGACTACGTCGGCAACCAGAGCAACACCGCCTTCGCCAGCGACGAGGACCTGGCGAACGCCGACACGAGCTGCGTGGACCAGGGCGACAAGTCGACGTACTACTGGCCGGTGCTCCGTCTCCAGAACGGCACGCAGGAACGCGACGCGGGAGCCCCGGGCGGCGGCACGGAAGGCAACGCGGGCCAGATCGTCACGCCCAAAGAGGTGACCCTGACCTTCGTCGGCAACCCGCGCGGCCAGGTCACCGCCATGCCGCGCCTGCTGCGCATCATCACCGGCGACGCCAAGGCGTTCGTCAACGGTCCCGGCAACGCCAACGCGTCCTGGAGCTGCACCGGTTTCGAGGACCGGCAGCTGAAGGACAAGTACCCGCTGTGCCCGCAGGGCAGCGACGTCGTGCGCACCTTCCGGTTCCAGAGCTGCTGGGACGGCCGCAACATCGACAGCGCCAACCACCGCACCCATGTGGCCTTCGCCGCCCAGGACGGCTCCTGCCCGGCCGGTTTCCAGCCCATTCCGCAGCTGGTGCAGCGCATCGTCTACGACGTGCCCGCGCCGAGCGTCGCGGACGGGGGCCGTACCGTCCCGCTGTTCGCGGTCGACTCCTTCCCCGAGCAGCTGCACAAGCCCGTCACCGACCACGGCGACTTCATCAACGTCTTCGACGAGGACCTGATGCGCGAGATGGTCGACTGCATCAACTCCGGCCGCACGTGCGGGCCGGACGCCGCCGGCGGCGGTGGCAACGGTGACGGCAGTGGCGGCAACGGTGACGGCAGTGGCGGCAACACCGGCACCGGTGACGGCAGTGGCGGCAACACCGGTGACGTGAGCGGCGGCAACACCGGCGATGCCGGTGGCAACGGGGGCGACGCCGGCACCAACGGTGGTGACGGCACCGGCAACGGCGATGACACCGGCACCGGCAACGGCGACAACGGCGGCACGGGTACCGGCAACGGCGACGACGCCGGCACTGGTACCAGTACCGGCACCGGTGACGGCAGTGGCACCGGAGACCACACCGGCTCCGGCACGGGCGCCACCGAGGAAACCGGTGAACCCGGTGGGAACGTCACCTCCGCCCCGGCGCCGACGGCCTACCGCCCCGCCGAGGCGCCGAGGACCGACGCGACGACCTCCCAGGGCCGGACCACCAAGCACCACTCGGCCGACAAGCGCGAGTCGTCCGACAGGCCGGTGCCGGTCAAGTCGGCCGGGACCGCACCCACGTCGGCTCCGTCCGCCCCGGCCGGATCGGCGTCCGCAGCGGCCGAGGGCGGCGCCGGAGACACCGGTGGTCCCGCCGCCCAGGCGGGGGCGGAGACCCAGGCGCAGGCGACCCAGGGCGGTCTGGCGGAGACCGGGGCCCAGCTGTGGCCCGCCGCCATCGGCACGCTGCTCGCCCTGTCGGGCCTGTTCATGCTGCTGCGGGCCAGGCGCATGCGCTACTGACCGGCACACGTGACGGCGGCCCGGCGCCCGGCGCCGGGACCGCCCTGGACCGCCTTGGACCGTCCCCTGGGCCGTCCTGGACCGTACGAGTACGGCGGCCACCCACCCCAGGGGTGGCCGCCGTACCACGTTTCCGCACCCTCCACCTTGTGGGAGCGCTCCCAAGCGATCGAGGATAGGGGCATGCCGTTTCTGGAACAGGCCCCCGTGATCCGGCCCTACCGTCCCGCCGACCGCGATGCCGTCGCCGACGTCTGCGTCCGCACCGCGCACGCCGGCGGCGACTCCCGGGCGATCTACCCCGACGAGCGCCTCATGCCGTCGATCTTCGCCGAGCCGTACAGCCACTTCGCCCCGGACCTCGCCTTCGTCCTGGACGACGGCACCGGCCGGGCCGTGGGATACATCCTCGGCACCGCGGACACCGAGCGCTTCGTCGAGGACTTCCGGCGGACCTGGATCCCCCGGCTGGCCGGCCGGTACCCGGAGCCCGCCGGACAACCGCGCACGCCTACCGAGGAGATGATCCGCCTCCTGCACCACCCGGAGCGGATGCTCGTACCCGAACTCGCCGGCTACCCCGCCCACCTGCACATCGACCTGCTGCCACGCTGGCAGGGGCGAGGGCACGGCCGCCGCTTGCTGCACACCTTCCTGGACGCCCTGAGCGGACTGGGCGTCCCGGCGGTCCACCTGGGCATGGTCACCGCCAACACCGCCGCCCGCGCGTTCTACGACCGGGTCGGCTTCCACGAGATCCCGGTCGCGGACGCCGGCCCGCTCACCTATCTGGGCCGGGCCACGAGCCGGGACTGAGCGGGGCGCGGGCGGCCGGCCTCAGGAGAGTGCGAGGGTCTGCTTGGCGAGGTCGTAGGCGGGCCGCATCTCCTCGTGCTCCTCGGTGTCCATGCCGCCGAGGTGCAGGACGACCGGGCCGTCGGGCGTGCTGACGGCGAAGGCGCTCTCCTTCTTCGTCTCCTCCAGGATCTTGCTCGTGTAGAGGTACTCCACCTCCACCGCGGCGAGGCCGCCACCGGTCTTGAAGGAGCGGTACCGCGGCTTGCTGACGTTGTCCTCCGCGGCCACGAACCCGCGCAGCACGCTGCCCGCGTCCGCGTCGCCGGGCTTGCCGGTCCACACGCGCAGGAAGCCGATGTTGCCGGCGGGCTTGGCGTCGACCTCGCAGGCCGTGGTGACCGGCCCCTGGCGGAGGAGCGCCTCGGCGAGCGCCCCGCTCAGGTCGCCGTCCTCGCCCTTCGAGGATTCGGACAGCTCCTTCCCGGCGTCGATCGACTTCGCCTTCCAGTGCCGCGCGATGTCGAACCTGACGGGCAGCTCACAGGCGGAACCGGCCGGTCCGATCGTGCCGCCGCGGGCCGCCGCCGTGCCCTTGGCCGCCGCACCGTCGGCCGTCGTGTCCTTGGCGCTCGCCGACACGTCCGCGGACTTCTTCCCGTCGTCGTCCGCCGATCCCGCGCACCCGGCGAGCACCGCCGCAAGTGCCGCCGCGACGAACATCCGGCCCCCGACCGTCCCCACCCTGACCTGCACTGCTGTCTCCCTCTCGGTTCAGAGCCGCAACTGTAACCGAGGGCACCTTCAGCGCCGGGCGCGATTTTCCGGCCGTACGTCCCGGGCCCACCGGCCCCGGCTCATTCCGTCTCGCGCCGTGCCAGCAGGAACAGGTGCGGCTCGGGCACGGCCTCGGGATGGGCCGGGGTGAACACCGCCTGCTCCTCGGACAGCACCGTCAGGCCCGCCTCGGTCACCAGGCGGGTGAACGCCTCCGCGGTGAAGCTGGTCACCCGGACCGGCTGCCCCATGAAGACCGCCTCGACCTCCTCCACGTCCAACGGAACGGTGGCCAGCGCGACCAGGCCGCCGGGCCGCACCGCCCGGGCCAGCCGCGCCACCACGGCCGTCTGTTCGGCGCGCGTCATCTGCAGCAGCGAGAAGTAGCCGCACACAGCGTCGAACGAAGCCTCCGCCAGCGGCGTCTCACGGATGTCGGCGAGCCGGAACTCGGCCCCGGGCACCTGCCGGGCGGCCAGGTCGACCATGACGGGGGAGACGTCGACGCCCAGTACCCGGTGGCCGGCCTCGGCGAGGGTCTGTGCGGTCGGCCGTCCCGTGCCGCTGCCCACGTCCAGCACCCGGCTGCCCGGCGCCAGCAGCTCCAGCAGCCGGCCGAGCGACGCCCGGTGCGGCGCGGAGCCGGCGAACGCCCGCTCGTAGGCCGGCCCGAGCGCGTCGAACACCACGGCGGCCGGTGCCCGGCGGTCCTCCTCGGCCACGACAGCTCCTCCCGTCCTCCCCTGGGGCCCGCCCCTCGGCGGCCCCTCACGACACCCGCGGCAGCCCGCCGTTTGCAAGCGGCGGCGGACGCACGGCAGGGTGCCGCATGTGCCTACCCTGCTGATCGTCCATCACACGCCCTCGCCCAACTGCCAGGCGCTGTTCGAAGCCGTCGTGTCGGGCGCCACCACCCCGGAGATCGAGGGCGTCCGCGTCGTACGGCGGGCGGCCCTGTCCGCCACCGCCTCCGACGTGCTCGAAGCCGACGGGTACCTGCTCGGCACACCCGCCAACCTCGGCTACATGTCCGGCGCCCTCAAACACTTCTTCGACCAGATCTACTACCCCTGCCTCGACGAGACCCGGGGCCGCCCCTTCGGCTTCTACGTCCACGGCGGCAACGACGTCACCGGCGCGGTCCGCGCCATCGAGACCGTCACCACCGGCCTCGACTGGCGCCGGACGGCCGAACCGGTGACCGTCACCGGTGAGCCCGGCAAGGCCGACACACAGGCGTGCTGGGAACTGGGCGCCACCGTCGCGGCGGGCCTGATGCCCGACGCCTGAGCGGCCCGCCCCCCGCGCGGCCCCCGGAGTGGCCGATCGCCTCGTCCGGCGGCCGGCCCGTTCCGCGTGGCGTCAGGTCCCGTCGCCGTGGTGTGGTCGGTGCCTGGGCGGCCTTCCGCGGGACGGCCGTACCCGTGTAAGGCCGTCCGCGACCTGGCCGCTCGCGTGTGGGGCCGTCCGCGACCTGGCCGCTCGCGCGGGGCCGGCGTCCGTGGTGCGGCTCGTCCGTGCGCGGTCAGTGGCAGCGGCGGGCCGCCGTGCTGTCGTGCCGGTGCCAGACGGCGTCGACGACGCGGCCGTCGGGCAGGGTGTGCCGGGCCGGGCCCCGGTCGGGGGCGAAGCCCGCGCGGGCCAGCGCCCGCCGGCTCGCGGTGTTCCCCGGCTCGGCCCCGGCCCGCACCGTGACCAGCCCGGCATGGGTATGGGCCAGCTCCACCCCCGCGCGGAACAGCTCCGCGCCCAGGCCCCGGCCCCGGCAGTCCGGCGCCAGCCAGCCGCCCATCTCGCCCGTCACATGGTGGAGTTCGAGACCGCCGGCGTAGCTGAGGTCGGACCGGCGCACGCAGACGAGGAAGAGCGGATCGTCCGGGCCGGGCGTGTACGGCTCGGCCAGCACACGGGGGATCCGGCGGCCGTCGTCGCCTGCGGGCCGCCAGGCCAGCAGGGCCCGGCGGGTGTCCGGGTCGGGCAGCACCTCGTCCGCCTGGGTTCCGAGCCAGCGCTGCGCCTCGGTGTCAGCGCTCGCCGCGAGCCCCGCCGCCACGTCCAGGCGGGTCCGCGGCGTGAACAGCAGCAGCCGCTCGGTGGCCAGCACGTGCCGGCCGGGACCGCACCGCCCCGGCCGGGGGAGCCCGGACGCGGTCCGGCGGCGGATCAGCGACCAGACCATGGGGACCCCTCGGCGGTACGGCGCGCACGGCGGACACGGGGCCCGTGTCACCGGAACCGTCCGGCCGACGGGTGCGGACGGCCCGCACCCGCGGTGAATCTAGCGGGTCGCGGGCCGGATGCCGTAAGGGGGGCGCGGCCTGTCGCCGGCCGGGGCGGACGGCCCCCTCGGGGCGCGGCTCAGCCGGCCTGCTCCTGCGAGCCGGGCTTGGGACGGGTGCGGGTCCAGGACGGGTCGGCGGCCGGAGCGGGGACGGGGTGCGTGGTGGGGTGCATGGCTGTCCTTCGGACGAGTGGGGGATGGTCCGGGGGCGGTGATGGGGGAGGGCACAGGGCCGGCCGGGGCCTCGCGCGCCGATGCGGACGAGGCCCCGCCCGTGCCGGTGTGGCCGCCGGCGGACGGTCAGCGGACGGTGGGGAAACCGCCTCTGCCGCCCGGAGCGGTGCCGGCGGCCGCGTGCCCGCGGGGACGGGGACGGTCGGCGGAGCCGGGGAGTGGGGCCCCGGAGGCGAGCCGGCCGGGGCCGTGGGGCCCAGGGAGTCGACCAGGACGCTCGCCTCCGGGTGGTCCGGGGACCCGGTCCGGGGCCGGCAGCCGGTGCGGTGACCGCCCGCCGTCCGGTATTCGGCCGGGACGTGCCACGGCGTCCGCCGCCCGGTACCGCGGCGCCACCGCCACCAGGAGCAACTCCCCGCGCCGCCAAGCGAGATGCGCCGGTCTGTGCTCGTCGCCCGCCGGGGGGAGCGGTCGGTGGGGCGGTCGGGGGAGGGAGGACGGAGCCATCGCCGTGCGCCTTTCGTCCGGCCTCGCGAGGGGGTTGCGGGTCTCCGGCCGGCCGCTCGGGCAGCAGACGTCCCACCGCCTGCCCGGAGACGGTGGTGGCGGCCGGTCTCCCCAAGTCGGCCACGCCGCCCGCTCCGTGGATCGGCTGGAGCAGTAGGTCCACTTTGGCACCAGCCAACCTGACACCGCAACCAGCAAGTTGAAATTTTCAATTGGCCAAGTGCATGCTGCATCCGCCAGAACGTGATCGAATGGGCGGGGAAACCGATCGCGTGCGAGGGTGATCCCGGGACCTGACGAGGGGGTGGGCGTGACCGCGGAGACCGACTGGGGCGGTGCCCCTTCCGTGCTGCGCATGATCCTCGGCAGACAGCTGGAGGAACTGCGCACCCAGGCCGGCCTCAGCTATGCCGAGGCGGGCACGGCCATCGGCGTCAGCCACTCCACGATCCGGCGCATGGAAGCCGCCAAGGTGGCGCGGCTGCGGCTCGCGGACGCCGAGAAACTCCTACAGGTCTACGGCGTCACCGACCAGGAGGAGATCGACACCTTCCTCCAGTCCGTGCGCGAGGCCAACAAGCGTGGCTGGTGGCACGCGTACCGCGACGTCATGCCCGACTGGTTCGCCGCCTATCTCAGTCTGGAACAGGCGGCCGTGCAGATCCGCGCGTACGAGAACCAGTTCGTGCACGGCCTGTTGCAGACCGAGGACTACGCCCGCGCCCTGCTCACCGCGGCCCACCCGCACGTGCCCGCGGAGGCCGCCGAACGCCGCGTCGCCCTGCGCATGCGCCGCCGGGAACTGCTGGCCAGGCAGGCGCCACCACGCCTGTGGGTGGTGATGGACGAGACGGTGCTGCGCCGGCCGGTCGGCGGCCCCGAGGTGATGCGCGCACAGATCGACCACCTCATCGAGGTCGGCCGGCTGCCCCACGTCACCGTGCAGCTCATGCCGTTCGCCAACGGGCCGCATCCCGCCCTGTGGGCCGGCGCCTACCACCTCTTCCGGTTCCGGGCCCGCGAACTGCCCGACATCGCCTACCTGAACGGTCTCGTCGGGGCGGTCTACCTCGACAAGGCCGACGAGGTCGTCGTCTACCGGGAGGCCCTGGACCGGCTGAGCGCCCAGGCCGCGTCCGGCAGGAAGACCGAGTCCCTGCTGGCCGCGCTGCGCAAGGAGTGGTGACCCGTCGACCCGCACTCGCCGCCCGCACCCGCGCCCCGCTCCGCGCTCGCCGACGCGAGCCCCGACCCCCGACTCGAATGGGAGACACGGCGTTGCCCGACAACGGATGGCCGGCCGATCGCATCGACACCGAGAACGCCCACTCCGCCCGCATCTACGACTACATACTCGGCGGCAAGGACTACTACCCCGCCGACCGGGAGGCGGGCGACGCCATGGCCCGGGAGTGGCCCGCGCTCCCGGTCCACATGCGTGCCAACCGCGACTGGATGAACCGCGCCGTGCGCTGGCTCGCCCAGGAGGCGGGCATGCGCCAGTTCCTGGACATCGGCACCGGCATCCCGACCTCGCCCAACCTGCACGAGATCGCGCAGGCCGTGGCGCCGGAGTCGCGGGTCGTCTACGTCGACAACGACCCGATCGTGCTCACCCTGTCCCAGGGGCTGCTGGCCAGCGCCCCCGAGGGCCGGACGGCGTACCTGGAGGCCGACTTCCGTGACCCGGCGGCCATCCTGGACGCCCCCGAGCTGCGCGAGACGCTGGACCTGAACAGGCCCGTCGCCCTCACCGTCATCGCGATCGTGCACTTCATGCTGGACGCGGACGACGCGGTCGGCGTCGTGCGCCGGCTGCTGGAGCCGCTGCCCTCCGGCAGCTACCTCGCGATGTCCATCGGCACCGCAGAGTTCGCCCCCGACGAGGTGGGCCGGGTCGCCCGGGAGTACGCGGCCCGCAACATGCCGATGCGGCTGCGCACGCTGGACGAGGCCCAGCAGTTCTTCACGGGCCTGGAGCTGGTCGGGCCCGGCATCGTCCAGGTGCACAAGTGGCACCCCGACGGCAACGGCGAGCAGGGCATCCGGGACGAGGACATCGCCATGTACGGCGCGGTCGCCCGCAAGCCGTGACAGACCCGGGGCCGAGGTCCGAACCACCTCCCGGACCTCGGCCCCGCCTCCGCCTCTGCCGGAACCGGAACGACCGGAAGGCAGCGGCAACTTGTCCGGAACTCGGCACAACCTTTCGCGTGCCTCATGTGCCGCCGATTCCCCCGGAAAGAATGCGGAAGGAAGCGGAACCAGGCCGCGGGAAATGCGGTCTTACGGTCCGTCGGCGGCCGTGATCAGACCGGCCGCGAGGAGTCCGGGGGGAACGTGAGACATGTCCGTCCGTAGCCGCAGGACCCCTCGCCGGGTCACGCTCGCCCGGGGTGACGGGCCGCACGCGCAGGTCGGCCGGACCGACGTCCAGTCCGGCCCGAAGACCCTGAAGATCACCGACCCGAAGCCGGCCGGCTGACCTGGGGGACACCGGGTGTGGGTCCCGCCCCGCCCCATTCGGGGCGGGGCTCGCGCTCGCCGCGCCGGTCAGCCGTGACCGTGCGGGTGGTAGGACCGCGGCAGCGGCATGCTGCGGTCGGCCATGACCCGGCGCACCCGGTCTGGGTAGTCGGTGATGATCCCGTCGACGCCCTGGTTCATCAGCGCCTCGACGGTCGCCGGGTCGTCACAGGTCCAGGGCACCACCTTCAGTCCCCGGGCGTGCGCCTCCGCGACCATCGCCGCGTCGGAGTAGAACCGGAAGCCGGGGTCGCCGACCTTGCCGGTCCGCGGGAAACCGTAGTTGGGGGAGAGGGTCGTGACGCCGGGCAGGGTCGCGGCCGCCCGGACGAAGTCCCCGCCGTAGTCGTCCGCGTCGATCCCGCCCAGCCACGGGGACGCGCCGGGCCGGCCGACCTCCAGGAAGTCGTAGTTCGTCAGCGCCACCAGCGGCCACTCGGGCGCCAGCCGGTGCATCACCCGCAGCGCGCCCCAGTCGAACGACTGGATGGTGACCTGCCGCTCGATGCCCGAGCGGTGGATCTCCTCGTACACCCGGCGGACGAACACCTCTCGCGGCGCGGTCTGTTCGGGCGCACCGGCCTCCACCTTGGTCTCGACGTTCAGCCTCACGCCCCACGCGCGGTAGCGCCTGACCAGGTTCAGCACGTCCTTCAGCTCCACCATCCGGAAGCCCTTGACGACCTCCTGCTCCGGGAAGCCGGGCAGCTGACGGTAGCCGCAGTCCAGTGACTCGACCTGGCTGAGCGTCAGGTCCTTGATGTACTTGCCGACGTACGGGTACATCGGGTCGCCGGGCGTCACCGGTCCGGTGTCCCGGCACTTGACGCCGCTGATCTGCCGGTCGTGGTTGACGACCACCTTCAGGTCCTTGGTGATCTGGGTGTCCAGCTCCAGTGTGGACACCCCGAGCCGCATCGCCTTGCCGAAGCCCTCCAGCGACTCCTCGGTCGTCATACCGAGGCCGCCGCGGTGCGCCTGGAGATCGAAGCGGGCCTGGGCGTGCCCGCCCGGCGTCGCGTGCCCGCCTGGCATCGCGCCTGGCGTCGGGTGCCCGCCCGGCGTCGCGTGCGCGGCCGCCGGGGACAGCAGCGCCGGGAGCAGGGACAGGCCGGCGAGCAGACGCCGTACCGCCGGGCGGCCGGGCAGCTGTCGTGCGGCCGGGTGTCGTACGGCCATCGGTACCTCACTCGGGTCGGGGGCGCGTGCGCCCGTCGTCAGGCAGCGGGGTCGAAGGGGATGCCCGACGGCATGGAGCGCGCCAGCGCGTACGAGAAGTCCGCGTCCTTGATCTTGATGGTGGCCGCCCCGAAGTCGGCGCTCAGCAGCTTGTCGCGGTAGCCCGCGGGATAGCCGTTCCAGCCCACCAGGCGCGGGTAGAACCAGCCGCCGGTGGCGTTCTCCGGCGGCTCGTCGTTCGTGTTCGCGAAGCGGAAGCAGTGCGTGGAGACGCCGTCCTTGTGGTACACGATCTTCGGGTGGGTGCCGTCGAAGCGCACCGCGGACCGGCTCGCCACCTGGTAGCCGGAGTGCTGGGACACCGAGACGTACTGGACCGTGTCGTCCTTGACCCACACCACGACGTGCTCCCAGTCGTGGGTGTGCCCGATGGCCGCGGGCCCCAGGGTCGCCTGGTCCTTCTCGAAGTAGCTGGCGTACATCACCGCGCACCAGCCGTTGTTGCACTTCTCGCGCGAGTAGGTGTTGGCGTTCGCGAGCTGGGCGTAGTCGTGGCAGTGGCCGTTGACGTCGCCGCCCAGCCGCAGGCCCGGGTTGATCGTGCCGTCGCTGCCGATGGCGGCCGTGGCGTAGCAGCCGTCGCCGTCGTAGTCGTAGGCGGGGGAGAAGGTCTGCTCCAGGCCGTCGGCGTTCTGCGGCAGCAGCCGCAGGACGCTCGCACCGGCGGTGCCGGGCGCGGTGAGGACGAGCGCGAGCGCGCCGAGGGCGGCGGCGAGCGCGGAGGTCAAGTGACGCACGGGGGCTCCCTGTTGTCGAGGCGCCGCAGATTCTCGCAACGCCCCGGCAGGGCGGGCCACCCTCCGAACTGAACATTGCCGCAAAGCCGGTTGAACACCGGCGTGGATACGGTCGAGGTGTGTGAGGCCGTGGTGCTGATCTCCGGAGGCCGTGCCGTCCCCCCGTGACGGTGGTGCGGCCGGTGCTCGGCTGTGCCGGGGTATCACCAGCGCCGGAGTCGCACCAGCGCCGGGGGCCACACGCGCTGGTGTCCCAGGCGTACGGGGTCTCACGCGGGCCGGGGTCTCACGCGGGCCGGGCTCTCACGCGTACCGGGGTCTCACGCGTGCTGAGGTGTCACCTCGTGCCAGGGGGCGCACCCACCGGGGCGGCGCATCCGGCGGTATGGCTCACCCCGGGATGGCTCACCCGGCGGTATGGCTCAACCCGGTATGGCTCACCCGTGCCGGAGCGTGTCGCCGCGGACGTGGTGGCGGCGGCGCTCGGCCGGGGTGCGGTGCAGGGCGATGAGCGCGGCGTCGTCGCCGAGCCGGCCGCCGGCGTGGGCGAGCAGATCACGCCGCAGGTGGTGCACCAGCGCCTCGGGGCTGTCGTCGGTCCACCGCGCGACCCGGTCGTCGAGCGGATAGAACCGGCCGCGCTCGTCCCGGGCCTCCACGACCCCGTCGGTGTAGAGCAGCAGCGTGTCACCCGGCTCGAAGGAGAACACGTCCAGGGTGTGGTCGGCACCGCTGTACACCCCGAGCGGCGGCGACGGGTGCAGGCTCGGCACCGTGACGACGTGGCCGGGGCTCAGCAGCAGCGGCGGCGGATGGCCGCAGCTGGTCATCCGGGTGACGGGGTCCCGGTCCGGGATCTCCACCAGCAGCGCGGTGGCGAACCGCTCCCCCTCCTCCTCCGGGGACTCCAGCTCGGCCGCGTAGCGGGTGATGCTCTGGTCCAGCGTGGCGGCCAGCTCGGCCAGCGGGATGTGCCGGTGCGCGCTCTCCCGGAAGGCGCCGAGGAGCAACGCCGCCTCGCCGATGGCGGGCAGGCCCTTGCCGCGGACGTCACCGATCAGGACGCGTACGGCGCCGTCGCTGAGGGCCGTGGCGTACAGGTCCCCGCCGATCTGCGCCTCGTCCTCCGCCGCCAGGTACAGCGAGGCGATCCGCAGCGTGCCGATCTGCTCGGGCAGCGGCCACATCAGGACGTGCTGCGCGGCCTCGGCGACGTTGCGGACCTGCGCCAGCTGTGCCTGCCGGCGCTCGCGCAGCGCGCTGTAGATGATGGTGAGCACCACGAGTACCGAGAGCGTGATGATCTGCACGATGTGGTTCGTGGTGCCGATCCCGCCGTGGTGGACGCCGATGAAGATCTGCGCGCCGACCGCCAGGGCGCCGATGCAGGCCGTGGAGCGTGGACCGGCGATGGAGGGGGTGAGGGCGGGTGCGATCACGAGGGCCGGCCCGAGGTGGATGTCGTTGGGGGTGCGCAGGTCCACCACCGTGATCACCACGATGAGCGTGACGGGGAACAGCAGCAGCGCGTGGACCGACTGCCATGGCGGCCGCAGGCCCGCGCGCCAGATCCCGGACTCCATGCCTACCAGCGTGCGCCCGGGCGGAGGGGGCGGCCACTTGCCACGGAAGCGGGCCGTGGAAGCGGGGCCGCCGAAGCGGCGTACGTCACACGGAAGAATTGGAATCGGGCATTCCGGACGGCTCTTCGATTCCCGAATATCGGACAGTGATCGTGCCACCTTCGTTTGATGGATGAAAGCGCGCCATTCTCCATTAGAATGCTTGCTGTATCGACTGTATGGCCTGTGAAATTAAGGTCCTTGCGGGATGGTCTGAGTCATCCTCAACCGAATTCGCAGCATTTAGCGTCTTGTGTCATGACACAGACGGCGATGAGGCCGGACGCCACCGACGCGGCATCCGGCGACGGAGTGCGGGGCAAGGGCCTCGGCGGCAATTCCATCGGCCTGCTGGGCAGCGCGGTCATCGGCGTCTCGACCGTGGCCCCGGTCTACTGCCTCACCTCCACGCTCGGCTCCACCGCGGGCGAGGTCGGCCTGCACATGCCGGCCGTGTTCCTCGCCGGCTTCCTGCCGATGCTGCTGGTCGCCTTCGCCTACCGGGAGCTGAACAAGGCGGTGCCCGACTGCGGCACCTCGTTCACCTGGACCGTCAAGGCGTTCGGGCCGCACGTCGGCTGGATGTGCGGCTGGGGCCTGGTCATCGCCACCGTGATCGTGCTGTCCAACCTCGCCGGAGTCGCCACCTCCTACTTCTGGCTGCTGGCGGGTGAGATCACCGGCAGCGGCACGGTCGCGGACCTCGACGGCGACAAGGCCGTCCACATCCTCACCTGCCTGGCTCTGATCGCTGCCGCCACGGCCATCAGCTATCGCGGCATGACCACGACGAAGGGCGTGCAGTACGCGCTGGTCGGACTCCAGCTCGTGGTGCTCGCCCTGTTCGTCGCCCTGGCCCTGCACCAGGCCCGCACCGGCGCCTTCCCCGGCCACGCCGACTTCTCCTGGTCCTGGCTGAACCCGTTCGCGGTGAAGTCCTTCGCCTCGTTCAGCGCCGGCCTGTCCCTGTCGATCTTCATGTACTGGGGCTGGGACACCTGCCTGACCGCCAACGAGGAGACCGTCGGCAGCGAGAAGACGCCCGGCCGCGCCGCCCTGATCGCCATGGTCGTCCTGGTCGGCTCCTACCTCACGACCGCCGTCGCCGCGCAGATGGCCGTCGGTTCCGGCACCAGGGGACTGGGCCTGGCCAACCCGGCGACCTCCGACAACGTCTTCGCCGCCCTGGCCGGCCCGGTCATGGGCCACGCCCTCGGCATCCTGCTCTTCGCCGCCGTCCTCGCCTCGGCCGCCGCCAGCCTTCAGACCACGTTCATCCCGGTCGCCCGCACGGTCCTCGCCATGTCGACGTACCAGGCGCTGCCCGCCTCCTACGCCCGCGTCCACGAGCGCTTCCGCACCCCCGGCCGGGCCACCGTCACCGCCGGGGTCGGCACCGGTGTCTTCTACGCGGTCATGTCACTGCTCAGCGAGCACGTCCTGGTCGACACCATCTACGCCCTCGGCCTGATGATCTGCTTCTACTACGCGCTCACCGCGTTCGCCTGCGCCTGGTTCTTCCGCCGCGACCTCACACGCTCCGCCCGTGACGCCCTCTTCAAGGGCCTCTTCCCGGTGCTCGGCGGCCTGCTGCTCACCGCCGTGTTCGGCAAGACGCTCTACGACATGTGGAACCCGGCCTACGGCAGCGGCTCCGCCGTCCTCGGCGTGGGCTCGGTCTTCGTCATCGGGGTCGGCCTGCTGCTCCTCGGCCTGGCGATCATGCTGGTGATGCGGCGCCGCAGCCCGGCCTTCTTCCGCGGCCAGGTCCTCACCGCCGGGACGCCGGCACTCGTCGTGGAGGAGTGAACCTCCCCGCGCGCGCTGTGTCGGTGGCAGCGCGCCGGGTACCCGTACTGCCCCCGGGGCCACTCCGGCCGCCCGGGGCCGCAGGGTGCCGAATGGAGAGGCCATGACGCAGAACGGGGAGGAAACCTCGCCCCTCCGGCGACCGGAGGTCACCGGACTCCACCTCGCCCCGGACGGGCCGGGCCGTCAGGCGTGCACACCCATGCACGAGCCGACGGCACTGCCACAGGACCGCAGCCAGGCGATCCTGGAGGCCACCAAGCAGATCGGCGCCATCCTCAAACGCGCCGGCCACCCCTTCGCGCTGGCCGGGAGCGTGGCGGTCTACGCCCACGGCGGCAGCCGCTACCTCCAGCACGACGCCGACTTCGCCATCCTGCCCGACGACGCCGACGCGGTGGCCGGCACCCTGCGCAAGGCCGGCCTCGACGTCCGGGTCCCGCCGGAGGACTGGCTGCTGAAGACCACCTGCCACGGGCAGAACGTCGACATCATCTTCGCGCTGGCACACCAGCCCGTGACCCGGGACATGCTGGACCGGGCCCATGTCCTGCCGGTCGACTCGGTGCTCATGCCCGTGCTGTGCCCGACCGACCTGATCCACAGCCTGATCAGTGCCTTCTCCGAGCACTACTGCGATTTCGGGTCGGTCCTGCCGGTGGTCCGCGCCGTCCGCGAGAAGGTCGACTGGGACGTGGTCCGCGCGGCCTGCGGCGACCAGCCCATGCCCGCCGCCTTCCTCTTCCTCCTCGAACGGCTGAACGTGATCGACGCCCAGGAGGACCAACCATGACCGACACCAGCCCACCGCCCCCGCCGACGGCAGGCAACCTGGACTACCTCGTCGCCCACCTCGCCGACCACCTCGCCTCCGGAGACCTCGGAGAACTCGGTGTGCGGCTCGAACTGCGCGGCGACGCCGTCCTGCTCACCGGCACCGTGCCGTCCACCCGGTGCCGGGACGACATCCTGCGCATGGCGCGGGAGGAACTGGCGGGGCACCCGGTCCACAGCGACCTGCTCATCGCCGGGACCTCCTCGCCCGACCACGGAGAGGACCTGACATGATCCGCGTCGCGGCCGTCGGGGACATCCACATGGGCCCCGAGAGCCAGGGCACGCTCCGCCCCTCCTTCGAGACCCTGCCGCGGTGCGCCGACGTCCTGCTGCTGGCCGGTGACCTGACCCGGCACGGAACGCCGGAGGAGGCCGCGGTCGTCGCCCGGGAGATCAAGGATCTCGGGGTGCCGGTCGTCGCCGTGCTCGGCAACCACGACCACCATGACGAGCGTCCCGAGGAGGTCGCCGCGATCCTCCGGGACGCGGGGGCGCACGTCCTCGAGGGGCAGGCCGCCGTCGTCACCGCAGACGGCACCCGGATCGGGGTCGCCGGCACCAAGGGCTTCGGCGGCGGGTTCGTCGGCCGCTGCGCCGGGGAGTTCGGCGAGCCGCTCATGAAGGAGTTCGTCCGCTACACCCGTCGGTGCGCCGACGCGCTGCACGGCGCCCTGGAGAGCCTTGGGGAGCGGGATTGCGACGTACGGATCGCACTGACCCACTTCTCGCCCGTCCCGGACACCCTGGCCGGGGAGCCGCCGGAGATCTATCCGTTCCTCGGCAGCTACCTGCTCGCCGAGGCGATCGACACCGGCGGCGCCGACCTCGCGGTGCACGGGCACGCCCACGCGGGCACCGAGCACGGCATGACCAGCGGGGGCGTGCGCGTGCGCAATGTCGCCCAGCCGGTGATCGGACAGGCCTTCCACGTGTACCACCTGCCCGGCCGACCCGGCTGACGCCGGTCGGGGCGTGGGGCTGTCGTGCCCAGGGCTCTGCCTGGCCCGCGTGGGTGGCGCCGGGCGGGGTGCGTCAGGCCGCTGTACCCAGGTGCCCGCTCGGCATGAGTGGCGCCGGTCCGGGGGCCCATCGGGCCGCCGAACCCAGGGCCGTGCCCGGTCGACGTGGCTGATGCCGGGCGGGGTGCGTCAGGCCGCCGTGCCCAGGGCCTCGCGGCCGGTCATGTCGCCGTCCTTGGGGGCCAGGGTCAGCGCCACCGGTCCGCCGCGGCGGCGCACCAGCAGGCCCGCGCCGATGGACCCGGCGATGAGCAGTCCGCCCGCGACCAGTGCGCCGCGCGCCCCGGCCCACTCCATGAGCAGACCCAGCAGGGGCGGCCCGCCGAGGCCCCACACCGTGCCGATGCTGGACCACACCCCGAGCACCCGGCCGCGCAGATGCGGCGGCGGATCGGTCTGCAGCACGGCCGTACCGGCGGTGTCGGAGACGGACTCCACGATCGCCATCGGCAGCACCAGCACCAGCAGCACGGCCAGCGACGGCGACAGACCCGCCACCACCTGGAGCAGGGCGCCGGCCGCCGCCAGCAGGCCGACGGTGCGCACCGAAGGCTTGCGCAGGCGGGCGCCCAGGACCGCGCCGAGGATGCCGCCGACGGCCAGCACCGTGGAGACCGTGCCGAACGCCCCGGCGCCGCCGGCCAGCGGCCCGGTGACGAGGACGGCGAGGGTCAGGCCGTAGTTGCGGCCGAAGACGGAGCTGATCCCGGTGATGCCCGCGAGGGCGACCAGGCGGGGCCTGCGCACGAAGAAGGACAGGCCCTCCCGCACGGTCATCCCCGCGCGCGCCGGAACCGGCCGGGGCTCGGGTGCCGGCTCCACGGCGGCCCCGGGGGCCGGGCGCAGGAACGGCACCACCGCGGCCACGAACACGAACGACAGCCCGTTGGCCGCGTAGGCGGCGGAGGTGCCGAGGAAACCGACGGTGATCCCGGCGAGGGCGGTGCCGGCCAGCCGGCCCGCGCTGTGCACCAGGGCGCCCACCCCGATCGCGGACGGCACGTCCGCCACGGGTACGAGATCGTTGCCGAGCAGGGCGCAGGCGGGCCCGTCGACGGTGGCGATGATGCCGGTCACGGCGGCGAGCAGCATGAGCGCCGTCATGTCGATCCGGTCCAGCGCCACGAGCAGCGCCGTGGTGAAGGCCACCGCGCCGAGCAGGGCCTGGCTCACGGTGACCGTCAGCTTCCGGGGCCAGCGGTCCACGGCCGCGCCGCCGAGCAGGCTCACGAACAGCGCGGGCGCCGCCTGGACGGACATCGACAGGCCGGTCGCCGCCGCCGAGCCGGTGATGTGCAGCACGAGCAGGTTCTGCACCGTGAGCTGCATCCAGGTACCGGCGTTGGAGACGAAGTTGGCGGCGGACCACCAGCGCATGCTCCGGTGCCGCAGGGACCGCCACGGCGAACGTGAGGCCGGGGCGGGGGTGGGCACGGACGCGGGCAGGGTGGAGGAAGGGGAAGAGGGCACGGAGGGCTACTCGACAACCGGGAGGGGAGTGACCGGCGGATCCCGTCGGTCCGGCTGCGCTGCACGGCCGGGCCGCCTGGTCAGGGCGCAGACCATCGTGGCAGACGGTCCGGGCCGGCCGCCGCCCGGACCTCCGCCGCCACACCCCCGAAGCCCCGAAAACGCCTGGCTCGCAGGCCAGTTGACCTACGCGTGGGGTTCCTCACAGCCCCTCCCGGACCGTCCGCCCCCGGCCCCGCGACGGGCCACCACACGTGACCAACACCACGCCGACAAGCCCCGCAAAACGGACACCGAGAAACCGAGCCCCAAGCCACGCGCCCCCCGCGGTCGGCCGCGGACCGCGGCGGTCGGCATCGGGAGCCACCGGCCGGTGTCAGAAGGGGGCCGGCCGGAGCGCCCCAAAAGGGGCGCGGGGAACTGCGCGCCAAGCCACGACGCACGGGCGGTCGGCCGCGGACCGTGGCGGTCGGTATCGGGAGCCACCGGCCGTTATCGGAAGGGGGCCGGCTGGAGCGCCCCGAAAGGGGCGCGGGGAACTGCGCGCCAAGCCACGATGCACCGGCGGTCGGCCGCGGACCGTGGCGGTCGGTATCGGGAGCCACCGGCCGTTATCGGAAGGGGGCCGGCCGGAGCGCCCCGAAAGGGGCGCGGGGAACTGCGCGCCAAGCCACGACGGCCCCGCAGACGCCAGCCGACCCCTCTCGGCACCCCCATCCCGCGGCGGCCCCCATCCCGCCGCTAGCGATTCACCGCCCGCATCCCCGCCTCGTCGTACCGCTCACCCGCCGCCTCGGGCAGCTCCGCGTCGATGCGGGCCAGGTCGTCCTTGGTCAGCTCGATGCCGACCGCGCCGGCGTTCTGCTCCAGGTAGGTGCGCCGCTTGGTGCCGGGGATCGGCACCAGGTCCTCGCCCTGCGCCAGCACCCACGCGATGGCCAGCTGGGCCGGCGTCACGTCCTTCTCGGCGGCGATCTCCTTCACCTTCTCCGCCAGCCGCAGGTTCGCCTGGAGGTTGGCGTCCGTGAAGCGGGGGTTGTTGCGGCGGAAGTCGTTCTCGTCCAGCTCGTCGGGCGAGGTGAAGCGGCCCGCGAGGAAACCGCGGCCGAGCGGGGAGTACGGCACGAAGCCGATGCCCAGCTCCCGGCACGCGGGCAGCACCTCGGCCTCCACGTCCCGCGTCCACAGCGAGTACTCGCTCTGCACCGCGGTGATCGGATGGACGGCGTGGGCGCGCCGGATGGTCTCCGCGCTCGCCTCGCTCAGCCCGATGTGGCGCACCTTGCCCTCGGCGACCAGCTCGCCCAGCGCGCCGACCGTCTCCTCGATGGGCACGTCCGGGTCGACCCGGTGCTGGTAGTACAGGTCGATGCGGTCGGTGCCCAGACGCTCCAGCGAACCGTGCACCGAGCTGCGGACATGCTCGGCCGAGCCGTCCTGCCGGCCGACCGTGCTCATGTCGCCGGGGACGGCGTCGTCCATCCGGTAGTTGAACTTCGTGGCGATCACGTACTCGTCGCGGTGACCGCGTATCGCCTCGCCGACCAGCGACTCGTTGGTGAGCGGGCCGTAGACCTGCGCGGTGTCGAGGAAGTCGATGCCGAGATCGAGGGCGCGCCGGATGGTCGCGACGCCCTCGTCCTGGTCGGCGGAGCCGTAGAACGCGGACATCCCCATGCATCCGAGGCCGATGGCCGACACCTGGAGGTCCCGCAGGCTGCGCTTCTGCATGGGAGGTCCTTTCCTGCACACTCGTTCTTCGTTCTCCCGGGCGTTCGTCGTTCTCCCGGGCGCGAGGGCCTTCTTCCATCTAGCGACGGATTCAGGCACCCGGCATCCCGTGGGGGAGGCCGGGCACGGGCGCCTTCCGCGATGTCCGCGACGCTACGAGCTGGAGCGCGCTCGAAGTCAAGACGCGCTCCGGGCGGAACCCCGCAACCAGCCGCGGCGGAAACTCGGGAGCCAGGCACCCGGAACCAGCCGCGGCGGAAACTCGGGAACCAGCCGAGCCAGGCCCCCGGATCCAGCCGCGGCGGCACCCTGGAACCAGCCGCGCCAGGGCCCCGGGGAATCCGCCAGGGCCCCGGGGAATCAGGGAAGGATCCGTGGCGCCACCCGTAACAGGTCACGCATACCGCTGCGTTGACGGTGGAGGGGATGACGAGGGTGTTCCGGGCCCGTGCGCCGGACCGCCGCTCCCGGGGAGCCCCGCGGCCGGCGGACGCGGGCGTGCGGGTGCGGGTTGCCTCCGGGCCCCGGATTTCCCGCGCCGCACGGCTGTGGGTATTCCCACACCGGCGCGCCTGCGCAACGGATGTTGACCCCCGCCGCCCGGCTCGTTGAACTGTCCCTGACCGGGGTCGCGATCCGTGCGTTCCCGCGACGGCGGTCGAAACCGACGGATGGCGGACGAACGCCTCGCACGCCCGGACCGCCGGGAGCGAGGCCGAGGGGGAGACATGCATGGCGAGGAGCCGAAGGCGATGGGCTGCCGTGTCGCATGACCGCTGACGGGTACACCGGGCGGGTTCGCCCGCCGCTCCCGCGGCTCGCCCGGTTCACCTGGCGCACGCTGCGGGCCGAATGGCACTCCATCGTCGTCGACCCGGCGCGGCGGCTCGCGCGGCGCGGACTGTCGGGGCTGCTGCTGGCGTTCGTCGCCGCGTCCGGCGTCGTCTTCTGCCACGACATCGCCCAGCACCCCACCGGAGAGACGTGGGTGCGGCGGCTCGGCGGCGTCCAGGGCGACCTGCCGCTGTGGCTGGCCCTGCTGCGCACGCCCGTGTCGCTGTACGTCCCGGCGCTCGATCTGCCGGTGTGGGCGGGCATCACCCAGGTGTTCCTCGCCTTCGCCCTCGCGGAACTGACCCTCGGCCGGGCCCGCACCCTGGCGATCGCCTACGCCACCACCCTGGCCGGCACCCTCACCGCCCGCCTGATGATCGCGGCGGGGCCCGGCCGTTGGGGGTTCGGACTGCCGCCCGAGGTCGGGCACGTGCTCGACACCGGACCCTCCGCGGCCGTCGTGGGCCTGTTCACCTACCTCGCGGTGATCCGGCGCGCGCCCGTGGTGTTCACGCTGACCGGCGGCTCGATGGTGTGGGAGTCCCTCGCCGTACCCAACCTGGCCGGCCGCGAGCATCTGGTCGCCGTGGGTACCGCGATCGGCCTGGGGCTCCTGCACGGCCGGGGGAAGCGGCGGCGCACCGCCGTACGCTCCCTGCTGTCCGGGCGACGGCCCCGGCCCGCACCCCCGGGCCCCATATCCGCGCTCCCGGGTCTTCTCTCCGCATCCCCCGGCCTCAGCCCCGTACCTCCACGGTCCACCCTCGCGCACACGGGTCCCGCACCCGTACCTCCGCCGTCCACCCCCGCGCACACGGGTCCCGTACCCGAACCGCCGGGGGCCGCCCCCGCGCACACGGGTCCCGCCACCGCACCCCCGGCTCCCGCGCCCGTCCACGTCCCGGCTGCCGCCGACTGTCCCGGAGATGGCCGGCCCAAGCTCTCGGCATCTTTCCTCGAACGCTAGTCCGGCTCGACAGAATCACCTTTCCCAGGAATCCACGGGAATCCTGACCCGGAAATACGGCGACCTCCGGGCATGGCGATCTCGGAACCCCCGCTGCTACGCTCACGCCGTTGCCTGCGGTGACCCCATTCACGGCTCGGGGGGCGAGGGTCCATGAAGGTCGGCATCACTCTGCCCTTGGCGGAATACCCCGGAAAGCAGCCTTCCTACGAAGAGATAAGAGCCCTTGCCCGGCAGGCGGAAGCGGCCGGTTTCGACTCCCTGTGGTGCTTCGACCACCTGCTCTTCCGCGAGGGCGGCGAGCCGGCCGAGGGAATATGGGAATGCTGGACCACGCTCAGCGCACTCGCCGAGGCAACCGCCCGAATTCAGCTCGGAACGCTCGTCCTGTGCACCGCCTTCCGGAATCCCGCCGTCCTTGCAAAAATGGCGGCCACGCTCGACTCGATCAGCAATGGCCGGCTCATTCTCGGGCTGGGCGCCGGCTGGCACCAGCCGGAATTCGAGGCGTTCGGCATCGATTTCGCTGACCGAGTGTCCCGCTTCGAGGAAGCCGTGCACGTCATCGCGACACTGCTGCGCACCGGAAAGGCGGATTTCGACGGCCGTTTCTCCTGGGTCCACGGCGGTGAACTCCGGCCCCGCGGGGTCCGCCCCGCGGGCCCGCCCCTGCTCATCGGCGGCTCGGGCCCCCGCATGCTGCGGGCGACCGCCCGGCACGCCGATCTGTGGAACGCCTGCTGGTTCGGGGCCCCGTCCGGCTTCGAACCGGCGCTGCGCGCGGTGGGCCAGGCCTGTGCCGCCGCCGGCCGCGATCCGTCGACCCTGCGGATCACCGCCGGTGTGAACGTCGTACGCGGCGGCCGCGCGGACCCACCCGACCCGCGGCGGCCCGTCCTCACCGGCACCCCCGCCGACCTCGCCGCGGCCTTCGCCGGCTACCGCGACCTCGGCGTCGACCACCTCGTCTGCAATCCGAACCCCCATCACGCGGCGGCGCAGCGCGCGCTGGCCGACGCCCTGCGGTGCTACCGGAGTCTGCCGGACCCGACCGAGGAGGAGCACCTTCGATGACCTGGACGATCGATGAGGCGAGGGTGATGCCCTTCCTCAAGGCGGCCCACCGCCGGGACCTGCTCTCCGGACTGCGCCGGCCCACTCCCGTCGCGCAGCCCGACGCCGCGCCGGACCAGGCCGCTCCCGGGCCGGAGGCGGAGGACGGGCCGGCCGCCCAGGCCAAGAGCTTCAAGGACTTCAAGGACGGCAAGGAGTTCAAGGACTACAAGGACCGCAAGGACTTCAAGGACTACAAGGACCTGAAGGATCTGAAGGACCGCAAGGACCGCAAGGACGGCAAGGACCGCAAGGACACCAAGGACGGGAAGGACTTCAAGGACTCCAAGGACGTCACCGACGGCGCCTGGACGCCCACCGGGTCCGCCGTGCCGCGTGCCGCACGCCCCGCGGCGGCGGCGCCGGCCACGACCTCCGCCTCCGCCCACCCCGGCGCGACCTCCGGCCCCGTCCACCCCGGCGCGACCTCCGGCCCCGTCCACCCCGGCGTGACGTCCGATTCCGCCGACCCCGGTGCCGACGACGTCCTGTCCGTCCTGCGCGCCTCCCGGGCGAGCCGCTTCCTCAGGGAGCGCGGCCTTGTCATCTGAGACCGCCGGGACCCCGCCGACCGGGTCCGAGACACCGCCCGCGGCGTCCTTCGAAGCCCCGGCCGACCTGGTCGTCGTAGCCGACCCGCAGGACCCCGTCGCCGTCGAACTCGCCGCCTACGTCACGGAGCAGGGCCGCTCCGTCGCCGTCCTCGACGTCTTCGACGCGGCCCAGCTGTTCACCGTCACCACCCGGGCGGGCACGGCGACCGTCGACCCGCCGGTCCCGCTGGTCCTCCTGCTGCCCGCCCCACCCGAACGCCGGACCGGCTTCGACGCGGAGTTCCAGCTGGGCGAGTGCTTCGCCCAGCTGTGGGCGGTGGCCGCGCTCACCCCCGCCCCCGTGGTCAACCGCCCGGCCGGCACCCTGGTGGCCGGACGCACCACCCGCTCCGCCGCGGTGACCGGCCGGCGCGCCGGGGAGCACGGCAACGGCGAACTGTTCTCCCACGCCTACCCGCGCCCCGGCGACCCGGAGGGCGAGGCGTTCTGGGTCGAGGACCTCGGCACCCTGCGCGCGGGCCGCTGGCCCGAGCGGCCCCCGGGAAACGGCCCCTACCGGGCCCGCTGGACGGACGCCGACCCCGCCACGGAGACGGTGGTCGTCCTCGGCGGCCGCGGCTGGCGCTGCACCACCGCCGACCTCGACCACCTCGACCTGGAAGGCCGCAGCGTGGCCGCCGCGACCGCCCTCGGCCTGGACCTGGCCGCCCTGGTCTGGCGGGTGACGGACGGCACGGCCACCGCCCGCCTGGTGCACGCCGAGCCGTTCCCCGCCCTGGAGCAACTGCGCATGGTCTGGCTCGGCCTCGGCCCCCGGCTCCTGGAGGTGCTGTTCCCGTGATCTACGCCCTCGGACTCGCCACGGACGGCACGCTCGCCCACTTCACCGCCCGGGCCGCCGCGGACGTGACGCTCGTCGACCTCGGCGAGCTGGCGGCCGGCGGCGCCTGGCGCCTGGCACTGCCCGACGACGGCGACAGCTGGCTGCTGGCCGGCGACCAGCGCCACGACCTCGGCCCGGGCGACGGCTACTACTGCCGGCTCGCGGACCTGTCCGCCCTGGAGGACGACCTCGCCCGCCGGGTCCGCTGGCGGGGCTTGACGGCCTCACTCACCGCCTGGCTCGACACCGTGCCCGGTGCCGTCGTCAACCGCCCCGGCGCGGCCGGGGACAACGGCTCCAAGCCGCTGCACGAAGTCACCCTGGCCCGCCTCGGCTTCACCGTGCCGGAGAGCCTGACCAGCTCGGACCCCGGCCGGCTGCGCGCGTTCGCCGCCACCGGACCGGCCATCGTCAAGGCGCTGTCCGGCGTGCGCGCCGACAGCAGACTGGTCGCCCCCGAGGAGTTCGACGCCTTCGTACCGCACCAGGGCCCCGTGCACCTCCAGCGGTACGTGGCCGGCAGCGACGTCCGCGTGCACGTCTGCGGGGACGCCGTGCACGCCGAGGAGGCCGTGTCCACCGCCGTCGACTACCGCACGGCACCCCCGCAGGACGTCGAATTCCGGCCCCACGAACTGCCCGCCGTCCTCGCCGCGCACCTCACCGCCCGCACCCGCGAACTCGGGCTCGCCTTCGCCGGCTGGGACTTCAAGCGCGACACGGACGGCACCTACTGGTGCCTGGAGGCCAACCCGATGCCCGGCTACGACTGGTACGACCGCCGGGCCGGCGGCGCCATCACCGCCTCGCTGACGGACCTGCTGACGGGAGGCACCACGTGATCACGGAGCTGCCCCTGCTGACCGCCGAGGGCACCGAGGACGTACGGACGCGCGTGTACGCCCTGCGCGAGCACTGGATCACACGCGGCGGCGAACCACCCGCCTTCCTCACCCTCGGCACCCCGAGCTACCTGGACGTCGCCGAGCGGCCGGAGAGCGGCCACTACGAGCGCCACGGCGTGGCCGCCCGCTCCCTGCTCCTGGCACACTTCCAGGACCTGTACGACCTGATCGGCGAGACGCTCACCGAGCACCTGGACGCGCCCGTCCACTACCCGGACCACCTCGCGCTGCCCGGCTTCCACATCTGGCTGGAGGCCGCCATCTTCACCCGGCCCCAGGCGCCCGTGCACTTCGACCTCCAGTACCAGGCGTTCGACTGGCCACCGGGCACCGACACCGACCGCCTGCTCTCCTTCACCCTGCCCCTGCGGGTGCCCGCGGCCGGCGGCGGACTGAACCTGTGGGAGGTGACGTACCGGGACTTCCGCCGCTCGCTCGCCCGCGGCTGGGTGGAGTCCGCCGCCGACCTGCAACGCTTCCACACCAAGCGGTACGTCCCGTACACGCCCGGCCGGCTGTACGTCCACTCCGGGCACGTCCTGCACCAGGTCGCCCCGAGCAGCAGCGTGCGCGCGGGCGACGAACGCCTCACCCTCCAGGGCCACGGCGTCCGGTGCGCGGACCACTGGCTGCTCTACTGGTGACGCCGTGTCCGTTCTCACCGCCGCCGACCTGGACGACTTCACCGAGCGCGGCTACTGCGTGCTGCGCGGCGCCTTCGACGAGCGCCGCGCCGCCCCGGTCCGCGACGCCGTGTGGCGGCGCATGCGGGACAAGGCCGGCATCGACCGCGCCGACCCGCGCACCTGGCCCGCCGCG
Organism: Streptomyces musisoli; assembly: GCF_016741855.1. Taxonomy (GTDB): domain Bacteria; phylum Actinomycetota; class Actinomycetes; order Streptomycetales; family Streptomycetaceae; genus Streptomyces; species Streptomyces musisoli. The sequence goes on from NZ_JAERRH010000002.1 coordinate 495,981, forward strand.
TACGACATCCAGGAGCGGCTCGACCTGCCCGAGGTCCGCGCCTGCTTCCCCGACGTCCTCGCGCGCGCGGTCGAGGAACTGGTGGGTCCGGGCCGCTGGCGCGGCGACCGGGACTGGGGGTTCTGGCCGGTGAACCTCGCCCACGGCGCTGACCGGCCGCCCGGCTCGGTGCCCACGGAGGGCTGGCACGTCGACGGCAACTGGTTCCGGCACACGCTCCACGCACCCCACCAGGGACTGCTCCTGATCGGTCTCTTCTCCGACGTCCCGCCCACCGGCGGAGGCACCCTGGTCGCCGCCGGCAGCCACCGCCGCACCGCCCACGTCCTCGCCCGGCACCCCGAAGGACTGGGCCACCGCGAGCTGTTCGACCTGGTGCTGGCCGAACCGCTGGGCAACGTCACCGAACTCACCGGCAGTGCCGGGGACGTCGTCCTCGCCCACCCCTTCCTCTTCCACACCCGCGGCTTCAAGCACACCGGTCCGCCGCGGTTCATCAGCAACACCGAGGCGGGCCTCACCGCACCCCTGCGCCTCGACCGCGGCGACGGCTCGGCCCACTCCGTCCTGGAGGAATCGATCCGCTCGGCCCTCGCCGCGCCCCCGCCGTCCTTCACCGACCCTGTTCGCTGCCGCTTCTGACCCGGTCCGGCCCGCGGGAAACGGCGCGCCTCTGTGGCGCCTGCCACCCTTGCGGTGTGATGGTTTTCGCACATCGACCCGTGCGGGCAGCCCCTAGGGTGTCCGCCAGTACGGCAGGGCGTGGCTGACACCAGGGTGTTCGTCGCCGGCAGGCAGCTGAAGGGAATCCAGAAATGTTCCGCAAGGTGCTGGTCGCCAACCGTGGCGAGATCGCGATCCGCGCGTTCCGGGCGGGCTACGAACTCGGCGCGCGCACCGTCGCCGTGTTCCCGCACGAGGACCGCAATTCGCTGCACCGGCTCAAGGCCGACGAGGCGTACGAGATCGGGGAGCCGGGGCACCCGGTGCGGGCCTACCTCTCCGTCGAGGAGATCGTGGCCGCCGCCCGCCGGGCCGGCGCCGACGCCGTCTACCCGGGTTACGGCTTCCTGTCCGAGAACCCGGAGCTGGCCCGCGCCTGCGAGGAGGCGGGCATCACCTTCGTCGGCCCGAGCACGGCCACTCTGGAGCTGACCGGCAACAAGGCCCGCGCGGTCGCCGCCGCCCGCGCGGCCGGCGTGCCCGTGCTCGGCTCCTCCCAGCCCTCCACCGACGTGGACGAACTGGTGCGCGCCGCCGACGAGATCGGCTTCCCCGTCTTCGTCAAGGCGGTCGCGGGCGGCGGCGGTCGCGGTATGCGCCGCGTGGAGGACCCGGCCCAGCTGCGCGAGTCCATCGAGGCCGCCTCCCGCGAGGCCGACGCCGCGTTCGGCGACCCGACCGTCTTCCTGGAGAAGGCCGTCGTCGACCCGCGCCACATCGAGGTGCAGATCCTCGCCGACGGCGAGGGCAACGTCATCCACCTCTACGAGCGCGACTGCTCGCTCCAGCGCCGCCACCAGAAGGTCATCGAACTGGCGCCCGCGCCCAACCTCGACCCCGAGGTGCGCGCGCGGATCTGCGACGACGCCGTGCGTTTCGCCCGCGAGATCGGCTACCGCAACGCGGGCACCGTGGAGTTCCTGCTCGACCCCGACGGCAACCACGTCTTCATCGAGATGAACCCGCGCATCCAGGTCGAGCACACCGTGACCGAGGAGGTCACCGACGTCGACCTGGTCCAGGCCCAGCTCAGGATCGCCTCCGGCGAGACCCTGGCCGACCTCGGCCTCGCCCAGGACACCATCACGCTGCGCGGCGCGGCCCTCCAGTGCCGCATCACCACCGAGGACCCGGCCAACGGCTTCCGCCCGGACACCGGCCGGATCAGCGCCTACCGCTCGCCGGGCGGCTCCGGAATCCGGCTGGACGGCGGCACCACCCACGCCGGTACCGAGATCAGCGCGCACTTCGACTCGATGCTGGTCAAACTCACCTGCCGTGGCAGGGACTTCAAGGCGGCCGTCGGCCGTGCCCGGCGTGCCGTGGCCGAGTTCCGCATCCGTGGTGTGGCCACCAACATCCCGTTCCTCCAGGCCGTCCTGGACGACCCCGACTTCCAGGCGGGCCGGGTCACCACCTCCTTCATCGAGCAGCGCCCGCACCTGCTCACCGCCCGCCACTCCGCCGACCGCGGCACCAAGCTGCTGACCTTCCTCGCCGACGTGACGGTCAACAAGCCGCACGGCGAACGGCCCGACCTGCTCGACCCGGTCACCAAGCTGCCGTCGCTGCCGGCCGGCGAGCCGCCCGCCGGCTCCCGCCAGCGACTGGTCGACCTCGGCCCCGAGGGCTTCGCCCGGCACCTGCGCGAGTCGCCGACCATCGGCGTCACCGACACCACCTTCCGCGACGCCCACCAGTCCCTGCTCGCCACCCGGGTGCGCACCAAGGACCTGCTGGCCGTCGCCCCGGTCGTCGCCCGCACCATGCCCGAGCTGCTGTCCCTGGAGTGCTGGGGCGGCGCCACCTACGACGTGGCGCTGCGCTTCCTCGCCGAGGACCCCTGGGAGCGGCTGGCCGCCCTGCGCGAGGCGGTGCCGAACATCTGCCTCCAGATGCTGCTGCGCGGCCGCAACACCGTCGGCTACACGCCGTACCCGACCGAGGTGACCGACGCCTTCGTGCAGGAGGCCGCAGCCACAGGCATCGACATCTTCCGCATCTTCGACGCCCTCAACGACGTCGGCCAGATGCGCCCCGCCATCGATGCCGTGCGGGAGACGGGCACGTCGATCGCCGAGGTCGCGCTCTGCTACACCGCCGACCTCAACGACCCCGCCGAGCGGCTCTACACCCTCGACTACTACCTGCGCCTGGCCGAGCAGATCGTGGACGCCGGCGCCCACGTCCTCGCGATCAAGGACATGGCCGGTCTGCTGCGCGCCCCGGCCGCCGCCAAGCTGGTCTCGGCCCTGCGCCGCGAGTTCGACCTGCCCGTGCATCTGCACACGCACGACACGGCGGGCGGCCAGCTGGCCACCTACCTGGCCGCGATCCAGGCGGGTGCCGACGCCGTGGACGGCGCGGTGGCCTCCATGGCCGGTACGACCTCGCAGCCCTCGCTGTCGGCGCTGGTCGCCGCCACCGACCACTCCGAGCGTCCCACCGGCCTGGACCTCCAGGCGGTCGGCGACCTGGAGCCGTACTGGGAGGGCGTCCGGAAGATCTACGCGCCGTTCGAGGCGGGCCTCGCCTCGCCGACCGGCCGGGTCTACCACCACGAGATCCCCGGCGGCCAGCTGTCCAACCTGCGCACGCAGGCCGTCGCCCTCGGCCTCGGCGACCGTTTCGAGGACATCGAGGCGATGTACGCCGCCGCCGACCGCATCCTCGGCCACCTGGTCAAGGTCACCCCGTCCTCGAAGGTGGTCGGTGACCTCGCCCTGCACCTGGTCGGCGCCGGGGTCTCCCCGGACGCCTTCGAGGCGACCCCCGACAAGTTCGACATCCCCGACTCGGTGATCGGCTTCCTGCGCGGCGAGCTGGGCACGCCGCCCGGCGGCTGGCCGGAGCCGTTCCGCACGAAGGCGCTTCAGGGCCGGACCGAGCCCAAGCCCGCTCCCGAGCTGTCCGTGGAGGACCGCGACGGGCTTCAGAAGGACCGCAGGGCCACGCTCAACCGGCTGCTGTTCCCCGGCCCCACGCGGGAGTTCGACACGCACCGGCAGAGCTTCGGCGACACCAGCGTGCTCGACAGCAAGGCCTTCTTCTACGGCCTGCGTCCGGGCAAGGAGTACGCCGTCGACCTGGACCTCGGCGTCCGGCTGCTGATCGAGCTCCAGGCGGTCGGCGAGGCCGACGAGCGCGGTATGCGCACCGTGATGTCCACGCTCAACGGCCAGCTGCGGCCCATTCAGGTCCGTGACCGGGCCGCCGCCACCGACGTCCCGGCGACGGAGAAGGCCGACCGTGCCAACCCGGGCCATGTCGCGGCGCCCTTCGCCGGTGTGGTGACGCTGGCCGTCACCGAAGGCGACGAGGTGGCGGCCGGCGCCACGATCGCCACCATCGAGGCGATGAAGATGGAGGCCACGATCACGGCTCCGAAGGCGGGCCGCGTCTCCCGGCTGGCCATCAACCGCATCCAGCAGGTGGAGGGCGGCGACCTGCTGGTGGAACTGACCTGACGTGAGGCCCGCCTGACGGCGGGGCTTGCCTGATGGCGGTCCCGTCTGATGGTGGGGCCTGGCTGACGGCGGTCCCGTCCGCTGGTGGGCCTTGCCTGACGGCGGTCTCGTCTGATGGCGGCGCCTGGCTGACGGCGGTCCCGTCTGATGGTGGCGCCTGGCTGACGGCGGTGTTTGCCCGACGGGATGACTGCCTGGGCGGCGGTGCTCGTCCGATGGCGGGTGCTGCCTGGTGGCGTGTGTGTCATGGGCCCGTGTCGGGCGGGTGACCGCTCTTGTCGGGCGGGTGACGCCCGGGCTGGTCGCCGGCCGGCCGGGAGGACCGGCCGGCGACGAGCGGTGTCCGGACTGCCGGTGCGGCCGCCCGCTCCCGTTACCCGCGGCCGATGAGGTGGCGCAGGTGCGCGAGGAGGAGGCTCGGGGCGTGCCGGGCGGAGAAGGCGCCGCTCGGCAGGTAGACGGTCCGGCCGCGGACGGCCACGGAGGTCGGCTCCGACAGGCCGTCCTCCGCGGTGAGCAGGGTCGTGACCGTGCCGTCCGGTCGGAGCAGCACGACCTTGTTGCCGGGCTTCAGCGCGACCAGCACGCTCCTGCCGTGCCCGGGAAAGGCGAAGTCGTCGATGCCGTCGAGCCCGTCGCCCCGCGTCTCGACGGGTCCGGCGGAGCCGTCCTGTACGACGGGGATGCGCAGCAGCGTTCCCCGGTCGCTGTTGGACACCCATACGGCGTTTCGGTGGACCTTGACGCCGTTGGCGCCGTAACCGGAGGCGGGCGGCGCCGTGAGCGGAGCGAGCGCCGGGCCCGTCGCCCACGCCGTGGCCGCGCCGCCCGCCTGCGGGACGCGCCAGACGGTGCCGCGGACCGAGTCGGCGGCGTAGAGCACGCCCCGGTGCTCGTCGAGGGCCAGGCCGTTGGGGAAGCCGTCGGGCGGCAGCTGGGCGATCCGCACCGGTGCGGCGCCGGGGGAGATGCGCCAGATGCCGGTCGCGTCGGTGCCGGTGGCGTAGTTGACGTACAGCGTGCCGTCGTGGGCCCGGGCGATGCCGGTCACGACGGCACTGCGCACCATGGGGGTGTCCGGGTTCGCCACCGCCGGCAGTTCCGCGCGGCGCGTGGTGGTCCCGTCGAGGGTGACGTGGGCGACCGTGCGGGCGAAGGCGAAGGTGAGGTCCGCGGAGCCGTCGGGTTCGAGCGCGATGTTCTCGGGTGTCTGCCCGGCGGCCGGGTCGAAGTGGGCGATGACACGCGCGTCGGTGACGAGCGGCCCATCGCCGGCGGCGGGCGCGGCGGGCGCGGCCGCGACGAGGCCGAGCGCGAGGGCGGCTGAGGCGGCACCGGTCAGGCGGGGGAGTCGGGGCATGTGACCTCCTCTTCGGTCGACGTGCGAGACGCCGGCGTGCGGGGTCACACCAACATGACGGGGGACGGACCGCCGGTGGCGGGAGCCGGGGCCGCGGGATCGCCCGCGCGGACCAGCTACACGTGCCGTCCGGGGCGCGGCGGAGTGAGGTGGCCCGTGCCGACCAGCTACACGTGCCGGGGAGCGCGCCGAGTGAGGAGCGGCATCCGGCGGCGAGGTCTCTTCGCGACATCGGTCTCCGCGGTCGCGTCCTGCCATGGCGCTCCACCGTGGGACACCGCCGGGGGCCTGCCGTCGGGGCCTGCCACGACACCCTGCCGTAGGACGCCGCCGTGCGGCGCTGCCGTCGACTCCCGCGGTCGAACCCGCCGTGCGGGCCTGCCGTCGGGTTCGGGCGTCAGCCCCAGAGCGGGTAGGTCATGACCTGCTTGAACCCGTCCGGGCGGGCGTCCGCGTAGGTGATGCTCATCCGGGTGTAGCGCTGGACTCCGGGGTGCTTCTTCCAGGGCTCCGTGCCTTCGAGCCGCACGGTCACCCGGTACGAGTGGAACTTGCCGGCCGCGCAGTACGGCTTGCAGTCGTTGACCATGTTCACGCCCACGGCGGTCGCCTTGTCCGGGCTCCACTGCTCCCAGTGGAGCCCGGTGAGGCGGCTGTTGCCGTCGCCGCAGGCGAGGACGAAGTCGATCGGGCGCACGGTGCGCTGCCACAGGCAGTCGACCAGGACGGGCTGTGACGCGGTGGTCCCGGGTGGCGTCGTGGCGGTGGCAGGCGGACTGGCCGTGGCCGTGGTCATCGCCGCTGTGAGCAGGGCCCCTGCCGTGAGGGTGACTGCCGTTCCCGCCACTGTTGCGCGCATGGCCGCTCCCACCGTAGTGCCGTGTCCGACCGCGTTCACCCGACGCTACGACCGTCCCGCTGTTTGCACCAGTCGCGCAGGTCGGGCCACGTGTCAGCCGTGGGAGACGGTCAGCCCGTAGAAGGCCACGCGGGCGCCCCTGGTGGTGCTGTCCGAGGAGGACTGGTTGTAGGAACCGGCCTTGAAGTACTGCTTGTAGGGCTTGAAGGACGACGGGATGGCGTAGTGCGTCGTGGTGCCGTTCACCGTCAGGTCGACGGTGTTCCCGCCGGAGACGGCGATGGTGTAGCTCCAGGTCCTGCCGACGGACACGTGCCCGACGGGGTGCTGCGTCTGGCCGCCGGCCGGCGAGTCCTCGGTGCCGAGGACTATGTCCCCGTTCGCGTGGTAGTACAGCTCGACCAGCGGTTTGGTGGAGGAGCCGCCGGAGCCGAGGTGGATCTGGCCGACGCAGACGTTCTTGGTCACGGACACCACGCGCAGGGTCGCGCTCATGCGGTGGGAGCCGGTGAGCGGCCAGTCGGCGGCCGAGCCGTTGCGGTTCATCTCGCGCAGCTCGGAGCGGGCGTAGTTCGAGTTCGGCGTGGTCACGCCCTTCTCGGGCGCCCAGAAGGTCATCGCGCCGTCGCGCGTGTCGGTGTAGAAGTACGCGTCCTGGTAGCCGTTCGAGCCCTGGAGCCGGGACGACGGGACGGTGGTCGGCCTGCCGGGGGAGCCGACGGGTTCCTGGAGCTGCCAGACGGACAGGTCGAAGTTGCCGCCCGGGGCGACGTGCGGGTCGGCCGCGTCGGCGCCACCGGTGCCGAGGGCGGTCAGGGCGAGGGCGAGACCCGCGGTGGCCGTCGCCGCGAGGAGCCGTGATCGAGTCATGTGGGGGTCCCTTCGTCGGACCAGGACGCGTTCAGCATCTTGAACGCTGAACGCATCCTTGGTCACCGGTGACCCGAGAAACTAAAGGTCTGAACCTGACACGTCAAGGGGGTCAGCAGGCGCCCTCGTCCTGCCACGGTCCCCACTGCGAGGCGCCGGGTGCCTCGTTCTGGGTCCACCACTTGGCCTTCCAGTTGTGCTTGTTGTAGGAGACCTCGCTGCCGCCCGTGTACGCCGTCGCCGAATTCCAGGCCGTCTTGCAGGCGGTCGGGGTCGGGGTCGGCGTCGGGGTGGGTGTGGTGGTGGGCGGGGTGACCCCGGCGAACTTCACCGAGTACTTGGCGAAGTCCCAGGAGTTCTGGGGCACGCTGGAGCAGGTGCCGGACGTACGGCCGCCGTTGTCGGCCGGGGTGCACTGCCGGTCGCGGTTCAGCGACCAGAACGTGAACCGGTCCATGTGGTGGCTCGTGGCGTAGTCGAGCACGGTCTGGAAGTCGGCCTGGGTGAAGTACTCGCCCGTGTCGCTGCGGCCGTTCATGCCCGAGAAGCCCTCGTGGGCGTAGGCGGTCGCCTCGTCCCAGCCGAAGGTGGACCGGAGGATCGCGTTGAAGTTGGTGAGCGCGCCGGTCTGGCTCGCCGCCCCGTTGAAGCCGCCGTCGAACGGCATGATGGAGAAGTTGTTCGGGGTGAACCCCTGCGACTTGGCCTCCAGCAGCATCTGCTTGCCGAACCAGCCGGTGCCGTCCGCCGTGCCGGCCGTGGTCACGGACACGTACAGCCCCGGGTTGTTCTGCTGGAGGATCTTCGCCGCGCCGATCTCGTTGTGGATGGCCGCGGTGTTCTCGTACTCCGGCTCCTCCAGGTCGAAGTCGATGGCGTGCAGCCCGTACTTGGTGATGACCTGCTGGTAGGCCGCCGCGGTGGCCGCCGGATCGGCACAGGCCTGGCCGAGCTTCGTGCCGCCGTAGCCGCCGATGGAGACCGAGACGTCACCGCCCTTGGCCCGGATGGTGTCGATCACGGACCGTACGGCGGTGTCCGAGGAGACCGGCACCGTGCCGCCCCAGGTCGGCGTGCAGCCGCCGCCGTCGGGAGCGAGCACGAAGGCCAGCTGGAACGCCTTCAGGTCGGTGGCGTCCATGATGGCGGCCGGGTCCGGCGGGTCGTTGTCCAGTGGCATCAGGTAAGGGGCGGCGGCGTACCAGCGGTTGTCGAGCGCGGTGGTCGCGCCCGAGGCGTTGCCCGCGACCAGCGCGGTGCTGCCGGCCGCGGCGAGGGTGACGACCGCCGCCGCGCCCAGACATGCCCGAAGACGTCTCATACATGCCTCCAGAGGGTGGGGACCCCAGAGCGGGGAGCCCCACCCTCCGGGAGCTGTTGCGGTCACGTCAATAAGTTGGACTAGACCAACTTGCTCTTTGGACTAGACCATACGATTCCTTTACCTCTTGCCGACCAGACGCACGGTGAACCCGCGGTCGAGCGGTAGACGTGGCGTGCTGATGGTCGTGACGTGGGTGGAGGCGTCGTACGACCAAGCGGTGCCCGGCAGTTGGCGGCCGCCGAGCAGCACCCGTGCCGGTGCCGTGGCACCGTGCACGGTGAACCCGTACGTCCGGGCGTCCACCTTGCCCGCGTAGCCGCCGCGGCTCGCGCCGACCGTCACGGTCGTGCCCCGGGCGTCTTCGCGCACCGCCACCCGCTGGGTGGCCGCCGCGCCCTTGGCGAAGTCACGGGTCACGCCGTCGTCCTCGTACAGCGTGTAGTGGCTGGTGCCGTGCGCCGCCGGGTACAGGTCCCAGTCCAGCTCGTGCCGGTCGCGGGTCTGCCAACTCGTCGTCCCCTTCGGCCACATGGGGACGATCGCTCCCTCGCGCACGAACAGCGGCAGGGTGTCCAGCGGGGCGTGGTAGCCGTTCACCGTCGTCGGCCCCTCGTAGGTGCGGCCGGTCCAGTAGTCGGTCCAGGTGCCCTTCGGCAGATAGATGCCGTCACGGGTGTCGGAGTCCTCGTAGACCGGCGCGACGAGGAAGTCCGGGCCGGACAGGAACTCGTACTTGGCCTGGGCCCCCAGGGTGCCGGGGTCGTCCGGGTACTCCAGCCACAGCGGTCGCACCGCGCCCACGCCCGTCTTCGCCGCCTGGGCGGAGAGGGTGTACATGTACGGCAGCAGGCGTTCCTTCAGCTGGAGGTACTTGCGGTTGACCGAGGTGTACGGCTCCCCGTCCAGCCAGGGCTGCTGATCGGCCGGCTTGCCCGTGGTGATGTCGCTCGCCCAGCCGTCCATCGTCATGATGGCCGGCAGGAACGCCTTCCACTGAAGGTCACGGGCGTACATCTTGGCGTCGTGGCGGTAGATGCTGCCCACGTCACCGGTGTTGTAGGCGATGCCGGACATGGTCGCCCCGGCATAGGTCGGGATCTGCCAGCGGATGTAGTCCCAGGACAGCTTCTGGTCGCCGGACCACAGCACCCCGCAGCGCTGGGCGCCCGCCCAGGACACCGGCAGCCAGACGAAGCCGCGCGCGTCGCTGTTGTCCTCGATGCCCTTCTTCGCCGCGTCGCAGGCGTCCAGCGCGAACCTGTAGCCGTTGCCGACCCAGGCCACGTCCAGTTTGGCCACCCGCTGGCCGGCCTTCACCTGGTCGGCGAGCTTGTCGATGCCGTCCTGGGTCCACAGGCCGAGCTGGGCGTTGTGGTCCTTCAGCCCCTTGGCGGTCTGCTCCAGGTTCTCGTACCCGCAGCCGTACCCGTCGTTGACCAGCATCCAGCCCAGCGGCATCTGGTGCTCGGTGTAACCGTCGGCGACCTTCAGCGCGTCCAGGGTGTGGCGCTCGCCCCGGTTGGCGTTGTGCAGGTAGCAGTCGGAGTCACCGGGTTCGAGGCCGTACACCGGTGGCATGAAGGGCCTGCCCGTCAACGCCGTGTACTTGCCGATGACCTGCTTCGCGTCACCGAGGAAGTAGTAGGCGTCCAGGCGTCGTTCCTGCTGGCCCGTGGTGACCGGCGAGCCGAAGGTGTAGACGCCCGGTGCGAACGTGTTGCGGAAGACGCCGTAGCCCGCGCTGGAGAGGTAGAACGGCTGGGAGTTGTTGTAGCCGCCCTCGTTCCAGTCGAAGCTGTTCGCCACGTACATCGTGCGCCCGCGGTGCGAGAAGCTGCCGTTCTGCTCGCCGCCGCCGAAGAACTGCTCGTCCGCCCCGCGCGCGAGGCTCTGCCGCATCCCGCCGGTCGACCAGCGCAGCGGCTTGTCCTCCTGCCAGATCCGGGTGCGGTTGTCGGGCTCGTACAACCCGAACCGCAGCGGCTTCTTGTACACGCGCAGCACGGCCTCCGGGGAGCGGATGCCGTAGTACTCGCCGGCGTCGAAGGAGGACGTGTGCCGCTGGAGTGCGGGCCGCTCGCGCACGATGGCGGTACCGGCGGGGTCGCTCAGCGAACCCGAGGGGTCGGCCTGGAGCCGCAGCCGGCCGTCCGTCAGGAAGTCCGCGCGCGCCGTGAGCCGGCCGGCACCGACGGTGTAACTGCCGTCGCCGCCCGAGAAGGACGTGAGATCACCGGCGTCCTCGGTCGCGGGCAGATAGGCGGTCCCGGTGAAGGAGTTGTCGTGCACGTCGTACGGCACCACGATCACGTGGTACGTCCCCGACGCCCGCAGGATCACCGTGGCCTCGGGGTCGGCGGTGCCCGCGCTGGACGCCACCTGCTTGCCGTGGTCGTCGTAGACGTACAGGTCGAAGTCGTCCGAGGGGTGCTCCCACTCGATCGACAGCGGGATGCCGCCCTCGGGGTTGTCGTCCCAGTAGCCGTCCGGCACCGCGACGGTCAGGTCGAAGCGGTCGCAGACCTTGCCGTCGGGGTCGTCGGCCGCGGCGGGGCACTTCTCGGGGCCGCCGCCGGTGCCCTTGGCGTAGACCGGGCTCTGCCAGCTGACGCTGCTGTGAGCGGCGTCCAGCACGGCGCCGGTCGCGGTGGCGGCGGCCTGGGCCGGGGCCGGGCCGGCGAGCGCGGTCCCGGCCAGGACGCTCGCCAGCCCCAGCGGTATCCAGGCCGGCCACGGCACACGGTGTCGGAGTCTTCGCACGGCGGAACAGCTCCCCTCGCACCCTTGCGGACTGACTGTTCGTACGCGATGTTGCTCGCAAGCGCTTGAAATGAGCGTCAATCGAGCAACTTCAAGCACGAAGCCTCGGGGGTGGCGCAGGTTCATGTCAATAGCGCCGGCGGTGGTGGCGGTCAGTCCGGCCGGTCATCACCCCGGTCCGCGGGCGGCCGTCCGGCCACCCGGCGGGCCGGCCGACGTAGGCTGCCTGAACCGTGCCCCTTCGCCGACTGGGAGACCCGCGTGAGCGATCCGACCGTCCCGGACAAGAAGCCCTTCCTCTACGTCGTCGTCTGCGCGAGCGGCATCGCCGGTGACGTGGGCAAGCTGATCACCGCGGCCCAGGAGGCGAATTGGGACGTCGGTGTCGTCGCCACACCGCAGGGCCTCGGTTTCATCGACGCCGAGGCGGTCGAGGCGCAGACCGGCTACCCGATCCGCTCCGCATGGCGCCTGCCCGGGGACCCCCGCCCACTGCCGCCCGCGGACGCCATCGCGGTCGCCCCCGCCACGTTCAACACGATCAACAAATGGGCGGCCGGGATCTCCGACACCCTCGCCCTGGGCATCCTGTGCGAGGCGTACGGCATGGGCGTACCGACCGTGGCACTGCCCTGCCTGAACTCCGCCCAGGCCGCCCACCCCGCCTACCGCCGGAGCCTGGACCGGCTGCGGGAAATGGGTGTCCTGATCGGCTCGTGGGAACCCCTGCGGCCCGGGACCGCGGGTGGAGCGGACCGCTACCGCTGGGAGGAAGCCCTGGAACTGCTGGACAGCGTGGCCGGCACCGCACGCTGACCGCCTCCCCGACGACCGGAGGACGGCGAGGTCTCACGTCGTACTCCCGGCATTCGGACTGGCGCCGGGGAGAGCCGGTCCGGCGGGGCGCTCGAACCGCAGACCGAACAGGTCCGCGTACACCTCCAGACGACGGCGTACCCACTCGGGCGCCTCCGTCACGGCCCGGGCGCAGTGCCCGACCCGGTCCTGCCCGACCGCACCGGTCAGCGCGGGAAGCCTCCCGTCGAGGCGCTCGGAGAGGATCGTCAGGTCCTGCCAGCCGGGTACGACGTCGGGTACGCCGGTGATCGACGGCGGTGCCGCCTCCAGCGCGAGATACGGAAGGAGACGCCGTTGCCAGGTGTCCCGTACCGACTCGCCGAGACGGGCGGCGATGCCGACCAGATCGAGGGGGTGCAGCGGGGCCCCGGGTGCGGAGACGCGGTACGCGGGGTCGGTCGCCACGGCGTCGTGGGCGGTGGGCACGTGGTCCGGCAGGGCCGCCTCAGCCTCCTCGGACAGTTCGGGCACGAGCGCGCCGATGGCCCGCAGGGGGCTGAGTGCCCGGTACGCCGCCCGTGCACCGATGTTGCGGGCGCGGGCGTAGCCCACGAGCCGGTGCGCGGTGAGCGGGACCCAGTGAGGGGTCTCGAACCACTCGTAGTCCACGTCCTCGCGCGGGCCCGCCTCGGTCAGAGCCGCCACCTCGTCCCAGGTCGGGACGAACTTCCGCAGCTCCTTGGGCGGGTGCGGGGCCACGAGAGCGGTGCTCAGCCCCAACTGGCGGGCTTCCCGGTGCGCGGTGCCCCACAGGACCGACAGGTTCTGCCGGAGTCGCTGGCTTCCGGTGAACAGCACGGCCGAGGTGGCCGGTACTGGGTAGTCGGCGCCGTCCCAGCCGGGGTCCTCCCCGGAGAACGCGTACCTGCTGGGAGCGGGCAGATCGTCCCAGGCGCGCAGCAGGTTTCCCGCAGCCGGGATTTCCACCCCGGCCTCCGTCAACTCGTCCATGCAGCAGGCCAGTTCCTCCCACGATGTCTCGTGGGAGCGGACGAACGCGAGGTCCTGGAGCGAGAGGCCGTCCTCCAGGCGGATGTCCGCCTCGTGCAGCCACCGTACGATGTTGGCGGTGTCGGGTGAGGGGACGGCGTCCCGTCCGGGCGAGCGCTTGGTGTACCGCCGGTGGTGGACCAGTCCGAGGGCCTCCGTCCGGCGGGCCAGGACGCGGTCGGCCTCCCACACGGAGAGGTCGCATTCGGCGGCGACCTCGATGGTCGCGGCCCAGGGCAGCACGGGGCGGCCGTCGGCACCGTGGACGACGTACCGTCGCAGGATGTCCAGCAGGTGGGCCGGCACCGAGGCCCATCGGGCCGCCAGGACCGGGTCGGGAACGGGGCGGCCCAGCCAGGCGAACTCGGCCATGCGCCGCTGTACTTCGCCGGCGTCGAGGCCCGTCGCGGCGGCCACGACCGGTACGTCCCAGGGCTGGACGGCGGGCCGCCAGCGGCGCTCGTCCTCCTGGAGGTAGAGAAGCCTCAGTTCGTCGTCCGTGCACACATGGTCACGGTGGTGGTCGGGGACGGCACCCAGCGGCCTGCCCACGAACGGCGCGTACCGAGCGCATGCCTCGGCGAGTTCGCCCAGCGGCTCGCGGAACGTCGCGGAGGCGCGGGCGATGCCGGAGAGGTCTTCGGGGCGGTGCCGGTAACAGATCTCGTCGGCGGGCCGGCGCCTGGGTGGCAGGGGGCGCCCCCAGACCGTGATGGCGAGGCGGCCGTCCAGCGGATCGGGTTCGCTCCCCAGGAGGCCCCTCATGATGGACCAGTCGGTGAAGTCCGGTTTCCAGTCCAGGTCGCCGTCATCGAGAACGGGCGGCCCCGCCAGCCGCGGATGGACGACGCGCAGGCCCCGCGTCGCGTGGAGCACCTCCGCCACGGTCGTCTCCTGCTCCCTGGCCACCGCGACCGCGACCCGCCAGTCGCCCTCGACCTTGGCCGCGATGTCGGACCAGCCCGGTCGTGGCACGGGATGGCCCGAGAGGGACAGGGGCACCGCCTGCTTCCGGGTCCGGAACTCGGGACCGAGGGCGGCCAGCCGCCAGGGCCGGATCACGTCCGCGATCTTCTCCTCCTCACGCCGGACGTGCCGGTCGCGCCGGTCGTCCAAGGAGGCGTCCAGCCGGAACCAGCCGACTTCGTCGAGGTTCACCTGCCGGCCGAGGCCGTCCGACGCGAGCACCCCGTGCCCCGACAGGGCCTGCCACAGGATGCGGGCGATCGACGGCTCGCGGGACTCCATGCTCCACAACCACCGCAGGCTCGGCCCCGGCCCTGCGGGGAGCGCCCGGGCGCCGCGCTGAAACTGCTCACGTGCCCATAGGACGTCGTAACTCTCCAACTTCTTGCGGTTGACACTGAGTTCACCCGCATGCGCCCCCGACAGATTGAGGACGTACCCGAAGGTCCGCTTGTCCGTGGCGATTCCGTCGCACACGATCGCTCCGTCGCCGGAGACCCACCACAGCGTGCCCGGCACCGCCTCGACGGCGAACCGGGTGGAGAACGCGCCCGGACCCTCTCCGGCCTTGAGACACCCGGGCATCCAGGTCTCCTCGGTGCCGTCCTGGTCGCGCACCTCCAGCCGGAACTCGCTGAGCAGGACCAGGGAGCGCAGCACCGACACGGCGGAGTTCCCGCGCAGCGCTCCCGCACGGCGCAGGTGCAGCCGGACGCGGGTGCCGCCTTCGGCCAGCGCCGCGCCCCCGCGCTCATCGTCCTCGCGCACCCGGAAGAGGCTGCCGCTGACCGGGATCTCGACGCGCAGCGCCTTCTCGGCCGGCCGGCCGTCCGGGCCGACCGGCCGGGTCACGATCGTCATCTCGTCGGCGAGCATGAAGTAGCTGAAGACGCCGATGCCGAAACGGCTGTTGGGGTAGAGCCGCAGGGAACTGTCGTGACGCAGCCACGCGGCCTGCTCCCGGCGGAACGAGTGCGACTGGTCGAAGCGGCGGCCGGCCCGGGTGAAGGTGTTCTTCAGCTGGTCGACGGTCATGCCGACGCCGTTGTCCACGCACTCGATGTAACGGCCGCGGCTGTCCTCGCCCACCTCGATGCGGATCCGGCCCTCCCACTGCGCGGGTGCCCGGCCGAGGCCGCGCAGATACCGGACGCGCATCTCCCGGTAGCGGCAGGCGTCCATGGCGTTCTGGTACAGCTCCCGCAGCGCGAGTTCGGGCTCGCCGTCGTACAGTTTCTCGCCCATCAGCAGGCGGCGGATCTCCGTCTGCGACAGGGAGAAACGTGCGAGCGGCACGTCGTACGTGTCCGTGCCGTGCTCGCGGTCCGGCCGCAGCCGGTGGTCGGACAGCCGCGCGGGGAGCGCTCGCAGCAGCGCGCCCTCGTCCTGTGGGAGGTGGCGGGCCGACTCCCGCAGTGCATAGCCGAGGTCGTCGGCGTCCTCGACGACCGAAGCGAGTGCCGCGTGGATCGCCGGGTGCGGGCAGACCGCGTCCAGATGCAGGTACGAGGGACTGTGACAGTCCTGCTCGAGGTCCCAGAAGGCGTCCCGCAGCACGGTGATCAGCTCGCGTGGCACCACCGGATCGGAGACGGCGAGATGCTCGGCGACGACCTCCGGCAGACACCGGGCGTCGAAGGCGAGCAGGCCCGCGAGCCGCAGCAGCGCCGCAAGGGGCCGTACGCGCAGGCGCCACGGAGTCCTGCCCACGACGTGACGGTCCGGCGGCAGCCGCCGGTCGTCCGGCGGAGCCCCGAGCGAGAGACCCGCGGCGACCGTGCGCAACGCCGTGGACAGCGCCCCGGCCCGGCCGCCGGGACGCTCGCCCGCGGTGGGCGGTGCCACGTCGAGGAGCCGGGCCACGAAGCCGTCGGCGAGCACCGCGGGCACGGCCTCCTCCTCGGTCGCGAACCGCTCCTCGATCCAGCGGTGGACCAGCCACAGCGTGACGGCGTGCCGGTCGTCGGCGGGATCCGCCGGCCACAGGGGGGAGTCCTCGAGCTTCTCGGCGATCTGGGGGTAGTGCTCGGTGATCTGCTCGTAGTGCCGCCGCTGGTCGCCGGCCTGGGCCCTGCGCCGCACGAGCCGCGGACGGAACTCGGCGGCCTGGCTCAGCCGTTCGGCCCAGGCCGTCTCGTGCAGCAGGACGCCGGCGATCAGTGCGGTGACCTCCAGCGCGGACAGCTCGGCGTCCTTGGGCAGGAGCAGGGGCAGCCGCTCGGTCAGCAGCCGTACCGGGTACTCGTCGTCGGCCCATGGATCGGGCAGCCGCTGCTGAGCACGGTGGACGTGGCGGGCGGCCTGCGTGGCCAGCGAGGACAGGCAGTCCTGAAGGTGCGCCAGGGTCTCGGTGTCGCAGCCCGGCACCCGTTCCCAGAGGGCCGGTGTGCGTACGGCGTCCTGCCAGGCCTCCAGGAGCCGCCTGCCCTCGGCGACCTCCAGGGACCTGGTCCGCTCCGCCAGGTCGTCGCCGTAGCGGATCACCACCTGCTGGGGTCCGGCCGACGCCCGTCTCGCGAGCGCTGCGGTCTCGCGTTTGACGGCCTCGTACACCTGCTCCACGGTCGTGGCCTCGGTCAGCGGGCAGAAGGCCCGGGCGAGCGCCGACGTGAAGAAGCTGCCGGTCTCGGCGAAGCCACTGAACTCACCGGGGCCACAGCTCGTCAGCACGGCGAAGCCGCTGTGCGGGGGACCCTTGACGATGTAGCTGCCGAAGGCCGGCGTCTCCTCGCCCCCCGCCCGGCGGCAGGCGTCGATCAGCCACAGCACGGTGCCCGCCGTGCAGTTCGCCAGGTACCGGCTGATGTCGGCTTCCAGGAGCGACTCCCGTACGTGGGGCTGCTCCCACGCGGCCGCGTCGTCGCCGGCGGGAGCGCGGGCGTCCGAGGGAACCAGGTAGTCGGTGGTGCCGATCCGGACGCCGTGGCCGGTGAAGTACAGGAGCAGGGTGCTGCCGGGCGGCGCGCTCGCGGACAGGGCCGCGATACGTTCGGTGATCTCGTTCCGGGTGGGGTTCCGCAGCTCCTGCACCGCGTAGCCGCTGTCCTCGAGGGAGGAGCGCAGCGCGTGCAGATCCGCGTCGACCGTCGCCGCCAGGGACGGAAGCAGATGCTCCGCCCCCGGATTCCCGCCCACGCCGATGAGCAGGGCGATTCGTCTGTTGTCCGCCACTCGGCCCCCGTTCCCCTCCGACCCGCCCATGTTTCCATCCGGCCCGGCCGCGGTGGGGGAGTATCGGTCAGGCCGAGGTGGGGGAGTATCGGTCAGGCCGCCGGGGCCCGGTCGTCACACGGCCGGGGCGTGCGCGAACGCCCGGCCGCGCGGCTGGGTCGGCGTCCCGGTGGTGGCCGGGTCGTCACGGGCGGCCGGGGCGGCGGGGACGGCTCAGAGGCCGCCGGTGTTGAGCAGCCGGTTGGGGGTGTCGGAGCGGACGCCGTGCAGGACGCCGCGGGTGGCCGTGTGGTCCAGCCAGACGTGGACCTGGTCGGCCGTGGCGTGCGGGTGTGCCGACAGGTACAGCGCGATCACGCCGGTCGCATGCGGCGCCGCCCAGGACGTCGCGCCGCCGTCCTCCGTGGCCGTACCGCCGCCGGCGAGGGCGGCGGTCACCTTCTGGCCGGGGGCGTACAGGTCCACGCACCGTCCGTAGCCCGAGCCGTAGGAGCCGCCGTCGCTCCACGGGCGGTCGTTCGAGGTGGAGGCCGCCACCACGATCGTGCCGGGGACACCGGCCGGGGAGTGCTTGCAGGCGTCGTCATGGAAGTTGCCGGCCGACACCACCGTCGGGATCCCCGCGTCGACCATCTTCTTCACGGCGGACTCCAGGGCCGCCGACCGGTGGTCGAGGTTGAGCGACATGTTCACCACCGCGGGCTTCTGCGCGTGCGCGGTGACCCACTTGACCGACTTCACCACGGCCGCCTCGGCCGCCGTAGGGGAGCCGCCGCCCTCGCTCTCGCACACGATGCCCTGGACCCGTACGAGGTCCGCCTTGGGTGCCACCCCGTACTTCGCCCCGCCGATGATGCCCGCGACGAACGTGCCGTGGCCCATCCCGTCCTCGCTGAAGCAGTCGCCGGAGTCCTTCGCGCCCACGAAGTCGGCGCCCAGGCGGGCGCGTCCGCCGAACTCCTTGTGGGTGATGTCCATCCCGGTGTCGATCACGTAGACGTGCACGCCCTTGCCCGTGGCGGTGGTGGTGAGCTTCCCGTTCAGCGGCCGGGACCGCTGGTCCAGGATGTCCAGGTTCCACGGAACCTTCCGGGTGATGGCCGACGCCGCGGTCCGCGCGGCCCCGGACATCGTTCCCACGGTGCCGAGAGACGTCTGCGCCGAGGCGGACGACGCTCCGTCCCCGGACGACGCTCCGTCCCCGGACGACGCTCCGTTCTCGGAGGACGTCACGGACGCCCCCGTCCGGTGCGCGGAGGTCTTCCCGCCACTGCCCTTGGCCGCCGCGCCGGCCTGCCCGCTACAGGCCGAGGCTCCGAGCACCGTCGCCACGGCCACCGCCATGAGACCTGCCTTCGTCACGTTCCGCGCCACAACGTCCCCCCACATCCCCGCTTCGTACACAGTCAGCGCACAAGACGACTCCAGGGGGCGGGCGGTTGCAGCGGAGCGGGCGGTTGCAGCGGAGCGCGCGGGCGCGGTGCGCCGGGTTCGGTCGGTCGGGTTCGGTCGGGCGGGGGGCTGCCGAGTGGGGTGTGCCGGGTTCGGTCGGGCGGGGGTGGGGCCCCGAGTGGGGCGTGCCGGGTTCGGTCGGTCGGGGGTGGGGCTGCGGGGGTGGGGTCACCGAGCCGGCATGTGTGCAAGGCCCGGGCGGCCGCAGGTGGGAGCACCGAGCCGGGGTGCCCCGGGGTCGGCCGGGCAGGGGTGGGGGCGCCGCTGCTGCACGGTCACGCCGGCGGGATCGCGATCCGCAGGGGTGCCGTCGGCGACGTCAGCGCGGCGGTCTCGGCGGCGCAGGCGGTGTCCGTCCACCAGTCGGCGCCGTCCTCCGCGTACCGCAGCAGCACGCCCTCGCGGATCGCCCAGGGGGAGACGACGGCCCGGGGCAGGCCCATCAGCTTCAGCGCCGTGTGCCCGACGACCGCTCCGGCCAGACTCTGGGCGGCGCGCGGCGCGGAGATACCGGGCAGTTGGGCCCGTTCGGCGGCGGGCAGCGCGGCGAGGGTGCGCACCGCCTCGTGCAGCTCCCGGCAGACCAGTTCCCGCTCCACGAACGGGCCGAACCGCCCCGGCGCGGCCCCGCAGAGCCGGGCCAGCTGCTGGAACGTGCGGGAGCTGACGGCAGCGGTACGCGGCCTTTCCCAGCGGATCCGTGCGGCCACGTCCCGCAGTTCATGCCGGATCCGGCGGCGCAGCTCCTTCAGCTCGCCCGGCCCGGGCGGGTCCTGGACGCCCAGGTACTCCTGGGTCAGCCGGTTCGCGCCGAGCGGCAGGGACGCGGCGAAGTCGGGCAGCCGGCCCCGGCCGAAGGCCACCTCCAGCGAGCCGCCGCCGATGTCGAGCAGTGCCAGGGGGCCCGCCTTCCAGCCCAGCCAGCGACGGGCCGCCAGGAAGGTCAGCTCGGCCTCCGTCTCACCGGGCAGGGTGCACATGCGGATCCCGGTCCCGGACGCCACCCGCTTGAGCACCTCCTGGCGGTTGGGGGCGTTGCGGACCACCGCGGTCGCGAAGGCCAGCGGACCGGACGCATGCCATCTGCGCGCCGCCGCGCCCGCCGCGCCCACCGCCTTGACCAGCCGCTCCACCGCCTCCTCGGCGATGGTGCCGTCCGGGCCGACCTGTTCGGACAGGCGCAGCTTCCACTTGACCGTGTGCAC
Organism: Streptomyces musisoli; assembly: GCF_016741855.1. Lineage (GTDB taxonomy): Bacteria > Actinomycetota > Actinomycetes > Streptomycetales > Streptomycetaceae > Streptomyces > Streptomyces musisoli. The sequence goes on from NZ_JAERRH010000002.1 coordinate 515,986, forward strand.
CGGCAGCGGAACGTCGCCCTCCACATCTGCGATCACCAGTCGGACCGTGTTCGACCCCGCGTCCACCACACTCACCCGCATGGCCGGGAACTACCCACTTCACCGGCGACAACGCGTCACACGGGGGGCGTGTCGGCGCACGGCCGTCCCGGCGCGTGCCTCAGGACCGGCTCATGGGGGAGCCCGACGCGGGCCGGTGGCGTCAGGCGCACGGTGCGGGTCCCGTCGGGCGCGGTCCTGACCGGGGCCTGTGCGCGCCACCCGTCGCTCTCCCTCGGGTGCGGATCCCGCGGGCGGGGGCGCCGTGCGTCCGGATGCCGTGCGTCCGTCCGGTCATTTCATGATTCCGTGCAATTCGCCCCCGGCTGTCGGCGTGTGTTGCCGTTGCCGTGGGAAGACATGGTCTATTCCTGACAGCGCTGTCGAGTTCACATGCCTGTCGTGATTACTTCGGTTCTCGAGACGGTGGTTGTCACTTACAGCCGGTGAAGTGGACGACAGTTGCCGAGGTGCGTTGTCGCGCCCGAACCGTTCGTGAGGTGTATGCGCATGCGTCATACCCATGTCCAAGGTACTCCCCGGAGTTCCGCTCGTGCCCGCACACGACTCGCCGTCACCGTCGTGCTCGCCGTGACGGCACCCGCCTTCCTGTCCGGCGCGGCGGAGGCGGGTTCGGGATCCGCCACGCATACCGTGCCCGCCGCGCGGGTCGTACAGGCCGCGCGGGCGGTACCGGCCACGCGGACCGCGGTGACCGAGCGGTGGACGACGCAGACCCTCGCTCCCGGAGTCACGGTCCGCACCGGTGCCCTCCTGCACCCCGACGCGAAGCACTCCTGGACGGTCACCGTACAGGCCCCGAGCAAGACCCGGTGGACCTCCGACGACCCGGACGCACCCATGACCTGGGCCGAGGTCGCCACCCACCGCTGGGCCGACGAAACCGCGCGCAAGCTGCAACGGGCCGGTCTGCGGCCCCGGGTGGAGAGCGTGCAGTGGCCGCGTTACGCCGACACGCCGCACGGGCTGATGGGGTACCGGGTCCGCGTCGGCCACTTCGCCACCCAGGAGGAGGCGAAGAAGGCGGCACAGGACGTCATCGCGGCCGGGTTCCACACGACTGCCTCCTGGACCGGCTACGACATCCAGGAGCCGGCCGACCGGCAGAACATCCATGTGGCGGTCATCGACCCGAAGACCTTCGAGGGAACGGTCGAGGCCACCCACGACGGCGACGTGACACGGCGTGAGACCACCTCGGCGGTCGCCCGGAAGCTGAACTCGCTGGTCGGGGTCAACGGCGGCTTCTTCGTGCTGTCGACGGCCGACGGCGTACCGGGCACCATGTCCGGGATCGGCGCCTACCAGGGCGAACTCGAGTCGATGGCGGCCGGCTCCCGCTCCGCGCTGCTCATCGAGGACGGCGGTCGCGGCATCCGGATCGCGGACGTCACGAGCACCGTCACCGCCCGGTCGGGCAAGGCCTCGTACCACATCCAGGGCATCAACCGGGTGCCCGGCACGGTCCGGGACTGCGGCCGCCCCGGCAGCACGCCCAGCGAGCTGCCCTGGCAGGACGTGACGTGTCAACTCGCCGACGACATGGTCCAGTTCACCACCGCCTTCCAGGCGAACCTGCCCACCGGTCCCGGCGTGCAGGTCGTGCTGGACGCAGCCGGCCGTGTCGTCTCCGTCGGCACGCGCGGCGGACGCGTACCCGTGGGCGGGCACGTGCTCCAGGGCATCGGACGGGCGGCCGACTGGCTGACGGCGCACGCCAAGTCCTCCAGCCGCATCCAGGTCGGCGAAGTCGTCCGCACGGCCGAGGGCAGACGTGTCGCACTCGACGACGACGACTCGATCGTCAGCGCGGCCCCGACCCTGGTGAAGGACGGTCGCATCGACATCGACGCCGCCGCCGAAGGCGTGATCGACCCGGAGTACACGTCCTTCGGATACGCGTGGGCCAACGTCCGTCAGCCCCGCACCCTGGCGGGCATCGACGGGCGGGGCCGGCTGCTCCTCGCGACGGTGGACGGGCGGCTGAAGAACGGCAGCGAAGGGTTCACCATCTACGAGGCCGCGACGTTCATGAAGTCGCTCGGTGCCGTCCAGGCGATGAACCTCGACGGCGGCGGCTCCACCGCCATGGCCGTCAACGGCACGCTGGTCAACAACCCGTCCGACGCCGCCGGCGAGCGCCCGGTCGGGGACACCGTCCAGGTCCTGCCGTCGAAGTACTGACACCCGCTCGGGGCCGAGCCTTCCCCGCGTCCATGGCCACTCGCCGGCCGTGTCCGAATCTCGGCCCCGCACTCCCCTGCGCGACCACCGCTGCCCTTGGATGGTCGGGACCACTGCCGGCGCGCAGGGGCGGCAGGCGAGCGGAGCGGATGCGATGAGGGTACTGGTGATCGGCGGTGGCATCGCGGGGACCGCGACCGCCTTGGGGCTGCACAAGGCCGGCTTCGACGTCACCGTGTTCGAGGCCCACCCGGACACGGCCGAGGACATCGGCGCCTTCCTTACCCTGGCCGGCAACGGCATGCGGGCGCTGGCGGAACTGGGCGCGACGGGCGCCGTCACGGCCGTCGGTTTTCCGCTGACTTCGCTGCGGCTGCTGGACGGTCAGGGCGCCGAGGTGATGCACGTACCGATGGGCGAGACGGACGACCCCGCGCTGCGTTACCGCTGTCTGCGCCGCGGCGAGCTGAACACCGCCCTCCAGGACGAGGCGGTCCGGCGCGGCATCCGGCTGCGCCACGGCGCCCGGCTGGTGTCCGTGACGGACGACCCCGACGGTGTGACCGCGGGCTTCGACGACGGCACCACCGTCACCGGAGACCTGCTCGTCGGAGCCGACGGACTGAACTCGACCGTGCGCCGGCTCCGTATGCCCGGGGTGCGGCCCGTCTACGCCGGCCAGCGCGTCTACTACGGCTACACCGGCACCGTGTCCGCGCCCGGCCCGGACGGCGCCATCACCATGGTGCGGGGCAGCGGGACCGCCTTCGGGTACGCGGTGTCCCCGGCGGGGGAGACGTACTGGTTCGCCCGCGCCGCCGGCGAGCCGCTACCCGCAGGGGCGTCCGCCGCGCCGGCCGCCGTGCTGCGCGAGCAGTTGCTGCCGCTGCTGCGCGAGGACGCCACGCCCGCCGCCGGCCTGGTCGACGCCTCCGCCGACGCGGTCATGGTCACCAACGCCACGGAGCTGCCGCTCGGCACCCCCTGGCGCAGCGGACGTGTCCTGCTCGTCGGCGACTCGGCCCACGCGGCCTCCCCGGCCACCGGGCAGGGCGCCTCGATGGCCCTGGAGGACGCCGTCGTCCTGGCCAAGGCGCTGCGCGACCTGCCCGAACCGGAGGCGGCGTTCGCGCGGTACGAGCGGCACCGGCGTCCCCGGGTGGAGCACAACATCACGGTCAGCGGCGGCCTCTCCCGCGGCACCCGCACACCGTCCGGCCCAGCCCCCGTCATGGCCCGCCCCGCCGAGCCGGACGAGCAGCTCATCCGCCAACTCGCCTGGGACACCCCCCTCGCCGCCGCGCCGTCCGACCCGCGCTGACCCGGAAGGAACACGGGAAGCCGGCCGCCGCGGCGAGAACGTGCCGTAGCGGTAGCGGTAGCCAAGGCCGTAGCGGTAGCCGTAGCCGTAGCCAGGGCCGTAGACGAGCCCTGGGCCGGGGAACACGCGGGACCGGCCGTCGTGGCGGCCCTGTCTGCCACACCGCCCCGCTCGGCCCGCCCGTCCGCGTCACCGCCCCGCTCGGCCGGCCCGTCCGCGTCACGGCCCCGCTCGGCCGGGCGTGCGCGAACGTGGTCGTGCTGGCCGGAATTCGCGCGCGAAAGTGCAAGAGGCGGGCCACGGGAGTCCATTGCCGGGGCGACGCCGGGGGCCGGATCGTTCCGTGCAACCGGCCCTTCGGCAACTAGGAGCTCCCGTGCGACTGTCGAGCAGAGCAGGCGGCACCGTGGCCGCTGCCGTCGCCCTCGTCCTGGGCGGCGCCACCGCGTCCCCCGCGCAGACCGCGCCCCCCACCGACGCCGGCTACACCGTGACCGTGGGAACCCCGGTACCGTTCACCCACCCCACGGACACGCCGGCCACCCCGTACCTCGACCGGGACGGCACCTTCCACTACCAGCAGTCCGCCGCGCTCTACGGCGCCGACGACCCGCGGGTATGGGACTTCTACACCGGCAAGGACTTCGACTCGGCGACGTACGACAAGAAGCTCAGCGAGGCGGTGAACCCGGCCGACCCCGCCGACCGCAACGACGACACCACCCGGCGTTGCAACAACAGCCCGACCGGCCGCGCGGCGACCTACGCCCCGAGCGGCTCGGGCTACGCGCAGAAGAACTACTGCGACCTGTCCGGGGTGTGGGTCGACCCCGACACCGGTGACTGGTACGGCCTGGTGCACAACGAGTTCACGCCGCAGCCCTTCGGCGACGGGCTGCACTACGACGCCATCGACTACGCCGTCTCCACCGACCGCGGCCGCACCTGGACCATCAGGGACCACGCGATCACCTCGCCGTACAGCACGAAGCGCGCCGACACCACGGCCTTCCCGCACCAGACGTACTCCTATGGCGACGGCGACCAGCGCCTGTTCGTCGACACCGCCTCCGGCTACTTCTACGTCTATTACGGCTCGCGGATCGTCGACAAGAGCGGCGGCTGGAAGGCGTTCTACGAGCACGTGGCCCGTGCCCCGATCGCCGCGAAGATGGCTCCCGGCTCCTGGCGCAAGTGGTACGACGGCGCCTGGTCCCAGCCCGGCACGGGCGGCCGGGAGAGCAACATCGTCCCCGTCGACGCGAACCACCCCACCGGCTACACCCCCGTCTCCGCCGAGTACGACCCGGCGAACACCGGCACCGCCGCCGAACAGATCGCGGCCGGCAAGATGCCCCCGACCTCACCGCTGTTCGTGATGAACATCGCCTACGACGCATACCTCGGCCGCTACATCGGCACACCGCAGGCCGTCGACCAGAGCGGCGACGCGCCGCAGTACCTGTACGCCACCGACGACCTGGCCACCCAGAAATGGCAAGTCATCGGCGACACGGGTGACTACACCACCGCCTCCTGGTACCGCTGGTTCCTGGATCCGGTCAGCCGCACCGGCTCCGCCGTCGTCGGGAAGACCTTCCGCGCCTACTGCTCCTTCGGCTGCTCGCACGGCTCCTCCGGCGAGTACGTCGACCTCACCGTCGACTCCTCCGCACCGGCCGCCCCGCCCATGGACACCCGCCGCGCCTACCGCATCGCCGGCGGCACGGGCCGGATCCTCGCGCAGGTGTCCGGCGGCTCCGCCGTCACCTCCGTGACCCGGTCCACCGGCTCCACCCGCGCCGCGTGGTCCTTCACCCCGACAGACGACGGCGCCTTCACCCTCACCAACGCGGCGACCGGCCGGCTGCTGGGCGTCGACTCCACGAGAACGGCCGGCCGTGCCTGGGGCGCCCAGCCCACGGTCACCGCGGCCCGGGCCGGCGGACCGGCCGTCGGGCAGCAGTGGTTCGTGATCCCCGCGGCCTCCGGCGACGGCACCTACCGCCTGGTCAACCGCTACAGCGGCCTCGTGCTCGGCCTCTCCGCCACCTCCGGCCGCCGCGCCGAGACCACCCCGCTGCGCACCTGGACGGACACCGGCACCGATTCCGTCGGCGACGGACGCACCGCGGCCGAACAGACCCTGTCCTTCACCCCCGCCAAGGGCTAGGAGCGCCGATCAGGCCCCGTTGCCGACGGCCGCGCTCAGTCAACTGCGGTGAGCCGCAGGGTTGTTGACATGGGCCACCACGGCCGGGCCCCGTCGGCCGGGCCCGCGCGGCGGTGCGGGCCGGCTCCGGTGGGGCCCGGTCGGCTCCCCGTATCCTGCACCCATGTCGATCATCAACGGGGAGTCCGGCGGCAACGTGGAGTCCGGCAACAAGGGGAAGTCCGGCGGCAACGTGGAGTCCGGCAACAACGTGGAGTCCGACGCCCGGTTGGCCGTGACCGCGGCCCAGGCCGGTGCGGCGGTGGTGCGCGAGCTGTACGGCCGGCGGCTGGACCGCTACGCGAAGTCCGGCGGCGACTTCGCGACGGAGGCGGACCTCGCCGCCGAGCGGGCCATCCTGGACGTCCTGCGCGCCGCCCGCCCCGGGGACGCGGTCACGGCCGAGGAGAGCGGACGCACCGGCGCCGCCGGCGCCGGCCGCCGCTGGCTGGTCGACCCGCTGTGCGGCACGCTCAACTACGCGGTGCAGAGCATGCTCGTCGGGGTGAACGTGGCCCTGCGGGTGGGCGGTGAGATCACCGCGGCGGCGACGGCCGACCCGTTCAGCGGCGAGGTGTTCTGGACCGACGGCGAGCGGGCCCGGGTCCGCCGGGACGGCGAAGACGCGGCGCTGACGCCCACGGCCGGGTCCGCGCTGGTGGACGTCAACCTCGACCCGCCGTTCCCGAACGCGCCCGGATTCCAGGCGGTTCGCATGCTGGCCGACCCCGGTTTCACGGAGCGTTTCCGGCCCAGGGTGATCTCCAGCAGCCTCGCGGTGGCCTGGGTCGCCGCCGGACGCCGGGCCGCGTACGTCACCGACGGCCACCTGACCGACAGCGTGCACTTCGCCGCCGGCATCGCGCTGTGCCGCGCGGCGGGCTGCACGGTCACCGGCCTTGACGGCGAGCCGCTGCACACCGGTGCGGGCGGACTGATCGCGGCGGCCGACTCCGGGACGCACGCCGCCCTGCTGGACCTGGTCAGGAGCCAGGCGGACCCCTCACGTCGAGCCTGACCGGCACCGTCCCGGCGTCCGGAGCCGCGGTCCGCGGCTTCGGGGGAACGCGCCGGTCCGGCACGTCAGTTGAAGGAGATCCCTACCGAAGGCTTGTGGCCCGCTTGGTTCATCACTTAAATCAAAACATGAACTAAGCCGTGGGGTCGACTCCTTCGACCCCGCATTCCTCTGGAGCCGCCGCATGAGATGGAGATCCCTGGGCGTCGCGCTGTCCGCCACGGCCGCGCTGATCGCCCTGCCCGCCACACACCCCTCGGCCACAGCGGCCGAAACCCCCCTGTCCCAGGGGAAGACGGCCACCGCGTCGTCCCAGGAGAACACCGGCACCGCCGCCGCCCAGGCCGTCGACGGCGACACCGGGACCCGCTGGTCCTCGGCCGCGGGCGACGACCAGTGGCTCCGGATCGACCTGGGCGGTACCGCCGACGTGACCCGGGTGGTGCTGAACTGGGAGACCGCCTACGGCAAGGACTACCGGGTCCAGATATCCGCGGACGGCACCACCTGGACCGACCTGAGGTCCGTCACCGGCTCCGACGGCGGCGTCGACACCCTCGACGTGTCCGGCCAGGGCCGCTACGTCCGGATGCTCGGCGTGCACCGCGCCACCCAATGGGGGTACTCCCTCTGGGAGTTCCAGGTCTACGGCAGCACGGGCGGCGGCGGGCCGGACTGCGGCACCGCCGACGCCGCGCAGGGCAGGCCCGCCTCGGCCTCCTCCACCGAGAACGCCGGGACACCCGCGTCCGCCGCTTTCGACGGCGACACCGCGACCCGCTGGTCGAGCCAGGCCGCCGACCCGCAGTGGCTCCAGGTCGACCTCGGTTCCGTCCAGGACCTGTGCAAGGTCGACCTGAACTGGGAGGCCGCCTACGCCAAGGACTTCCAGATCCAGGCCTCCACCGACGGCCAGAACTGGAACACGCTTCGCAGCGTCACCGCGGCGAGCGGGGGCAAGGCGTCGTACGACGTCAGCGGCTCCGGCCGGTACGTCCGGATCCACGGCACCGCCCGCGGCACCGGCTACGGCTACTCCCTGTGGGAGGTCGCCGTGCACACCGGCACCACCGGCCTCCCGCCGGTCCAGGGCGGCGGCGACCTCGGCCCGAACGTCATCGTCGTCGACCCCTCCACCCCCGACCTCCAGCAGAAGTTCGACCAGGTCTTCGCCCAGCAGGAATCCGCCCAGTTCGGCACCGGCCGCTACCAGTTCCTGCTCAAGCCCGGCACCTACAACGGCATCAACGCCCAGCTCGGCTTCTACACCTCGATCTCGGGCCTCGGCCTGAACCCCGACGACACCCAGATCAACGGCGACGTGACCGTCGACGCCGGCTGGTTCAACGGCAACGCCACCCAGAACTTCTGGCGCTCGGCGGAGAACCTCGCCATCACGCCGTCCAACGGAACCGACCGCTGGGCGGTCGCACAGGCCGCACCCTTCCGCCGTATCCACGTCAAGGGCGGCCTCAACCTCGCCCCGAACGGCTACGGCTGGGCGTCCGGCGGCTACATCGCGGACTCGAAGATCGACGGCACCGTCGGCCCGTACTCCCAGCAGCAGTGGTACACCCGGGACAGCTCGGTCGGCGGCTGGACCAACGGCGTCTGGAACATGACCTTCTCCGGCGTCCAGGGCGCACCCGCCACCAACTTCGACAGCGGCCCGTACACCACGCTGGACACCACCCCCGTCTCCCGTGAGAAGCCGTTCCTCTACCTGGACGGCAGCGCCTACAAGGTGTTCGTCCCCGCCAAGCGGACCAACGCCCGGGGCGTCTCCTGGCCGGCGAACGCGGGCACGTCCATCCCGCTCGACCAGTTCTACGTCGTGAAGCCCGGCGCGACCGCCGCCACCATCGACGCGGCCCTCGCCCAGGGCCTCAACCTCCTGTTCACTCCCGGTGTCTACCACCTCGACCGGACCATCGACGTCACCCGCGCGAACACCGTCGTCCTCGGCCTCGGACTCGCGACCCTGGTCCCGGACAACGGCGTCGACGCGATGCACGTCGCCGACGTCGACGGCGTGAAGCTCGCCGGGTTCCTCATCGACGCGGGCCCGGCCGAATCCGGCACGCTGCTGCGGATCGGCGAGCCCGGCTCCACCGCCGACCACTCCGCCAACCCCACCACCATGCAGGACGTGTTCATCCGCGTCGGCGGTGCCGGACCCGGTCTCGCCACCGACTCCGTGGTCGTCAACAGCGACGACGTCATCGTCGACCACACCTGGATCTGGCGCGCCGACCACGGCAGCGGCGTCGGCTGGGACACCAACCGCGCCGACTACGGCCTGCGCGTGAACGGCGACGACGTCCTGGCCACCGGCCTGTTCGTCGAGCACTTCAACAAGTACGACGTCTACTGGAACGGGGAACGCGGCCGGACGATCTTCTTCCAGAACGAGAAGGCGTACGACGCCCCGAACGCCGCCGCCGTCACCCACGACGGCATCACCGGCTACGCGGCCTACAAGGTCGCCGACTCCGTCACCACCCACGATGCGTGGGGTCTGGGAAGCTACTGCAACTACACGGCCGATCCGTCGATCGTGCAGGCGCACGGCTTCCAGGTGCCCCCGACGCCGGGGATCAGGATGCACGACCTACAGGTGATCTCCCTCGGCGGAAAGGGCCAGTACGCGCACGTCGTGAACAACACCGGCGCACCCACCTCGGGGACCGACACGATCCCGTCCAAGGTGACGTCCTTCCCGTAGGACCCCCCGCGTCCCGTACGGAGGACCGCCCTTCGTACGGGACGCCGGTCAGCCGTCGGACAGCGTCTGGTGCGGAGGCCGGCGGTAGGTGCTCCGGTACAGGGAGGCGAAGCGGCCCGGGTGGTGGAAGCCCCAGCGGGCCGCGATCTCCGTGACCGTGACCCCGTCGCCGGGGCCGGCCGCCACCAGGTCGTGATGGGCGTGCGCGAGCCGTACCCGGCGCAGCCGGCCGAGCGGTGTGGTGTTCAGATGACGGCGGAAGGCGTACTGCAGCGCGCGCACCGTGACATGGGCCGCGGCGGCGATGTCGGCGACCGTGACGGGCTGGTCCGCGTGGTCGTCGATGTAGGCGAGTGCGCGGCGCAGCACCGCCGGGTGCACGTCGTCGCCGTCGGCGCCGGCGGGCTCGTCCAGCGCCGTGTTGGGGAACGCGGCCAGGACGCTCGCCGCCAGGTGCTGGGCGGCCGTGGCCGCGATCAGCGGCTGGTCCGCGACCTCCGGATCGGCGAGCACCGTGTCCCGCAGATGGGTGATCGTCCGGCGCAGCTGCCGCGCCGCCCCCGCCGAGCGCGGCCGGTGACCGGTCAGCCGTACCGGCCGCGACTCGTCCGGGCCCGTGGCCACCTGGGAGAGCAGTGCCGGGTCCAGCATCGTGATGTTGTAGCGGGCGTTGCAGATCCTGCCCGAGTACGGCAGGTCCGGCGGGGCGAACAGCACCACGTCACCCGGGCCGAAGGAGTCCTCGACGCCCTGGAAGCGGTGGTCCCGCACCGTTCCCTCGTGCACCACGCACAGACAGATCCGGCCCAGCGGTGTCACCGAGTAGGCCATCTCGAAGTCCAGCGACAGCTCGTCGACGCTCACCGAGGGAACGCCGGTGCGGCGGATGCGGGCCCGGGTCGATCCGGGTGTACCGCTGGCGATACGCATCCTGGCGTAGGCGTGGCTGAGGAAATCCTCCGTCACGTTCAGGTCGTCGCTGTCGAAGGTGAGCGATTCCATGGGCCCCGATTGCCCCCTTCCGGTGCTTCCATGTCTCCGCTGACCAGCAGCTTTTCGTTTTTTGTACGGCGGCTTGCCCGGTTGTTCGCCTGGCGGCTGTCGCCGGGCGGCCGGGCTGCGCAGGGTGATCTCATGATCGGACGTGACGAGCAGGCGGCGGACCAGCTGACGGCACTCCAGGAGGAGGTCGGCCACCTGCGCCAGGCCCTGATCTCGCACGCATTGATCGACCAGGCGATCGGCGTGGTCATCACCCTGGGCGGACTTCGCCCGGAGCAGGGCTGGGACGCCCTCAAGCACATGTCGCAGCACACCAACATCAAACTGCGCGAGGTGGCGCGCTGCATGGTGGAGTGGCCGGCCCGCGGCAGAGTCCCCGAGGTGATCCGCCGGGCGCTGCCCGCCGCCGTGGAGTACGCGCGCACGCGTGCCGACGCCGACGGGCGGGAGGACGCGCGGGAGGTCCGCTGCGGCCGTCCGGCCTGAGCGCGACCAGAGCGCCGCCGTAGCGCCGACGTCCATGATCCGGGCCGCTCCGGGCCGGTCGTCGCGGGTCCGGAGCGGGTCGCCCGGACCGCCCTGACGACGGCCGCCGGGTTTGGGGCGCCGGACGGGTGCAACACGGTGGGTGCGACGACGATCGGCTCAGGAGGACCGGCATGGATCACTCACGCGTACCCGTCCTGGAGGCGCTGCAGGAATTCCGGCGACGAGGAGACGTGGTCTTCGGACCTCCGGGTCACAAGCAGGGACGCGGGACCGATCCGCGCGTGGCCGAGATCCTCGGGCTGGACGTCTTCCGCTCGGACGTGCTCAGCCTCAACGGGCTGGACGACCGCCGGCAGTCCCAGGGCGTGCTGGAGCAGGCGCAGGAACTGATGGCGGACGCGGTCGGCGCCGAGCACGCGTTCTTCTCCACCTGCGGCAGCTCCCTGTCCGTGAAGACCGCGATGTGCTCCGTCGCCGGCCCGGGGGAGAAACTGCTGCTGTCCCGGAACGCGCACAAGTCGGTCATCGCCGCGGTGATCATCAACGGCGTCGAGCCGGTCTGGGTCCACCCGAAGTTCGACGCCGACCGGCACATGGCCCATCCGCCGGAGCCCGACGACGTACGCGACCGGCTGCGCGAGCACCCCGACGCCAAAGGCATGCTGCTGATCACGCCCACCGACTGGGGCACCTGCGCCGACGTCCGCGGGGTGGCCGACGCCTGCCACGCCGCGGACGTGCCGCTCATCGTCGACGAGGCATGGGGCGCCCATCTGCCCTTCCACCCCGCTCTGCCCGCCTGGGGCATGGACGCGGACGCCGACCTGGTCGTGACCAGCGTCCACAAGATGGGCGGGGCCATCGAGCAGAGTTCGGTGTTCCACCTCCAGCACGACCGGGTCTCGCCCGTCGTGCTGAAACAGCGCGAGGACCTGCTCGGCACCACCAGCCCCTCCTCCCTGGTCTACGCGGCCCTCGACGGCTGGCGCCGGCAGATGGTCGAGCAGGGGCACGGCCTCCTCGACGCCGCCCTGCACCGCGCCGAGCGCATCCGGGCCCAGCTGCGGGAACTGCCGGCGCTGCGGGTGATGGGCGGAGAGATCATCGACGAGGGCCTGGCCGCCGAGTTCGACCCGCTGAAGATCGTCGTCGACGTACGGGACCTCGGCATCAGCGGCATGCAGGCCACCGAGTGGCTGCGCGCCAACCGGCATATCGACATGGGCGGCTCGGACAGCTGCCGGATCAGCGCCTCCATCACCCATTCCGACGACGACGAGACCGAGAAACTCCTCCTGGAGTCCGTGCGCTCACTGGTAGAGCACGCGGACTCCATCGAACGGCAGCCCGCCGTGGACCTGCCCGAGCCCGGCACGCTCGAACTGGAACAGGCCGTCCTGCCCCGCGAGGCCTTCTTCGGGCCCGCCGAACAGGTGCCCGCCGAGCGGGCCGTGGGCCGTATCGCAGCCGAGACGATCAGCCCCTACCCGCCGGGCGTGCCGGTCGTGGCACCGGGCGAGAAGATCACCGCCGAGGTCGTCGACTACCTGCGCTCCGGCATGGCCCACGGCTTCCTCGTCCCGGACGCGGCGGACTCCTCCCTGGAGACCCTCCGCGTCATGGCACGCGCATGACCGGCCGACCCCCGTACACGACCCTGACCGGCCCCTTTCGAACTGCGCCGCCCGGCCTCAGCGCCTAGGGTGGCGTGTGCGGGCGGCCGGGTGTGCGCCCGCCGCGGGTCAAGAAGCCGGCCCTGCTGACGAAGACGTTCTCGGCAGGGGGCACATGGCCCTGCCGGTGGTCCCCGGGGCCGGACCAGCGCGTCCGGCGGGCCTGTCATCCCGGCAACTCGACGTGAGACGGCCCGACTTCACCCCGACCGGGAATGCACCGCGATTCCCGGTTTCGGACGCCCCGCCCCGGGGACCTCGGTACGAGGCCGCCGTCGACCCCGTTTCAGCCCGTATTTCACCTGGACACCACGATGTCGGCCGCATGCCCCGGCGTGGTCACGCGCATCGGCACCCACCTCGCCCGCGCCGGGCCCGCCCCCCGTGACAGCGAAGGACTTGGTACCGATGAGCGAGACGAACCCCCTGAAGCGAGCGGCGGACAAGGTGGCGGATGCCCTCAAGGGAGAGCCCGCGGGCCCGGAGAACGGCATCCCCGGCAAGCCGGGACCCGAGTCGCCACCGGTGGCCGAGCCGACCGAACCCCATGAGCCGTTCCCGCCCAAGCCCGACCAGACCGGCCCGGACACCGTCTCCCCGACCGACCAGCCGACCGGCGCCGACCAGGCACGGATGGCCCAGAGCGGCAGCTACCTCACCAACGCCCAGGGCACCCGGCTGTACGACACCGACCACTCCCTCAAGGCGGGGCCCCGCGGCCCGGTCCTCCTCCAGGACCACCACCTGCGGGAGAAGATCATGCACTTCGACCACGAGCGCATCCCCGAGCGCGTGGTCCACGCCCGCGGCGCCGGGGCGCACGGCGTCTTCCGCAGCTACGGCACGGCGGCGAACGTGACGAAGGCGGCGTTCCTGGCCGAGGACGTCGAGACACCGGTGTTCGTCCGCTTCTCCACCGTGCTCGGCTCCCGGGGCTCGTCCGACACCGTCCGCGACACCCGGGGCTTCGCGACGAAGTTCTACACCAGCGAGGGCGTCTTCGACCTGGTCGGCAACAACATCCCGGTGTTCTTCATCCAGGACGCGATCAAGTTCCCGGACGTCGTCCACGCCGCCAAACCGCACCCGGACCGCGAGATCCCCCAGGCACAGAGCGCCCACGACACCTTCTGGGACTTCGTCACCCTGCACACCGAGGCCACCCACCACACCCTGTGGAACATGTCCGACCGGGGCATCCCGCGCTCGTTCCGCACGATGGAGGGCTTCGGCGTCCACACCTTCCGGCTCGTCGACGCCGCCGGCGGGACGACCCTGGTGAAGTTCCACTGGAAGCCGAAACTGGGCGTGCACTCCCTGGTGTGGGAGGAGGCGCAGCTCGTCAACGGTATGGACCCGGACTTCCACCGCCGCGACCTCGCCGACGCGATCGAGGCCGGCGCCTACCCCGAGTGGGAGTTCGGCATCCAGACCTTCCCCGACACCCCGGACCAGACCTTCGAGGGCATCGACCTGCTGGACCCGACGAACATCGTCCCCGAGGAACTCGCGCCGGTGCAGCCGATCGGGCTGCTCACCCTCAACCGCAACCCCTCCAACTTCTTCGCCGAGACCGAGCAGGTCGCCTTCCACCCCGGCCATCTCGTCCCCGGCATCGACATCACCGACGACCCGCTGCTCGCCGGCCGCCTCTTCTCCTACCTGGACACCCAGATCACCCGACTGGCCGGCCCCAACTTCGCACAGATCCCGATCAACCGGCCGCAGGCGCCCGTCAACGACATGCTGCGCGACGGCTTCCACCAGACGGCCGTGCACCGGGGCGTGGCCCCCTACCGCCCCAACTCCCTCGACGGCGGCTGCCCGTTCACCGCGGGCGCGGACACGGGTGCGTACATCGAGACGCCCGTACGCGTACCGGAGGCGACCAAGGTCCGCGAGGCGCCGGCGTCGTTCGACGACCACTTCAGCCAGCCGCGCCGGTTCTGGCTCAGCATGAGCCCGGTGGAGCGCGAGCACATCATCGGTGCCTACAGCTTCGAACTCGGCAAGTGCTACGAACCGGCCATCCGGGAACGGGCGCTACAGGTCCTGGCGAACATCGACCCGGAGCTGTGCGCGGGCGTCGCCGCCGGGCTCGGCCTGCCCGCCCCCGAGCCCACCGTGCCCCTGGCCGACGTCGAGCCCAGCCCCGCCCTCTCCCAGGTCGGGCACACCTGGCCCACCGACGGACGGATCATCGGCATCGTCACCGGTCCCGACGGCGACCTCGACGGTGTACGGACCGTGCGCCAGGAGGTGCTCGACGGGGGCATGGTCCCGCTGATCGTCGCTCCGGCCGGCGGCACCCTCGGCGAGGGCGCCGACGCACTGGCCGTCCAGCGGACCTACGCCACCGCACGCTCCGTGGAGTTCGACGCGCTGCTGGTGGCCGGCACCCCCGGCGTGGGCACCGACGCCTTCGGCGCCCGGGACGCCAAGGCGGGCCAGCCCGGCCACCAGCAGGCCACCCCCGACCCGCGCGTGGGCCTGCTGCTGGCGGAGGCCTTCCGGCACGGGAAGGCGATCGGCGCCGCCAAGGGCGGGGAGGCCGCACTGGAGGGGGCCGGCATCCCGCTCGACGCCCCCGGAGTGATCGCCGGTGACACCGCCACCACCGTGCTCCAGGAGTTGGTCCAGCTGCTCGGCGCCCACCGGGTCTGGGAACGCTTCCCGTCCGCCGCCTGACGGGCCGGCTGACCGAGCGTCACGGCCGGGCACCGCACGGACGGCGTACCAGGGGAGGCGGACGACGTGCGCCGCGGTTGTGATGGAAGCGTCCCAAAGCCAACCAGTGAGGCAGAACATGCGTTTTCGTAGCTTTGCCACAACGACCGCACTCACGGGTGTCATCGCCCTGACCGGTGCGGCGAACGCCTTCGCGGCCGACCCGGGCCCGACGACCGGCGTCGCGGCCAACAGCCCGGGCGTCATCTCTGGCAACACCATCCAGGTGCCGGTCGGTCTCGGGCTCAACCTGTGCGGCAACAGCATCGACATCATCGGGCTGCTGAACCCGGCCGGCGCCAGCTCCTGCCAATCGGGTTGACGCCCCCCCCCCGTGCGCCGGCCCCCCGCGACCGGGGGCCGGCGCACGGCTGTTCACGCACGGGCGGTGCGGCAGAGCAGCAGGCAGATGTCGTCGTCGTGCTCGGAGTCGTGCAGCATCGGCTTGAGCAGCGAGTCCGCCGCCGCGTCCAGATCCGTCAGATCCGCCGCGCGCAGCTTCCCCATGGCACGGGCGAGCCGGTCGATGCCCGCGTCGATGCCGGCCGAGCGGCGCTCCACCAGACCGTCCGTGTACAGCGCGAGGGTGGACCCCGCCGGCAACTCGACGGTGTGCTCCTCGTACTCGTACGGCATCGGAACGCCCAGCATGATTCCCGGCTTCGCCTCCAGCACCCGCACCTCGCCCCGGGGGCCGCGGGCGACGGCGGGCGGATGCCCGGCGGCGGCCCACACCACCTCGCGCCCGCCGGGCGTGAACCGGGCGATCGCGCAGGTCGCGTACAGCTCCGGCTCCTGGTGGCGCAGCATCCGGTGCAGCAGGGTGAGGATCCGCGCCGGGCCGTTGCCCTCGACGGCGTAGGCGCGCAACGCGGTGCGCAGCTGGCCCATGATGACCGCCGCGCGCAGCCCGTGCCCCGTCACGTCCCCTATCACCGTCAGCACGCTGCCGTCCGGCTGCGGAAAGGCGTCGTACCAGTCGCCGCCGATGTTCAGGCCGTGCGTCGCCGGCAGATAGCGGGCGGCCAGCGTCAGGCCCGGGGTGGCGGGCAGCTCGGTCAGCTGGGCCCGCTGGAGGGCCTCGGCGACATCCCGGTGCTGCTCGTACTGGCGGGCGTTGTCCAGGGCGATGCCCGCCCGCCGGGCCAGTTCCAGCAGCATCACGGTGGTGTCCGGGTCGAAGCGGTCGCCGGGCGCGGCCAGCGTCAGCACACCCTGCACCGTCCGCGCGCCCACCGGCAGGCACAGCAGCGGCCGGTCCGGGAAGAGCGCCGAGGCCGGCAGGTCGTCCACGCCCGGGAGTTCACCGAGGTGGGGGCCCGCGTGCTGGGGACGGCCGGTGCGTGCCGCCGTCACCGTGGCCGCCGCCCGCTCGCCCGCCGGGGTCCGCTCGTCGTCCACGAGCCACACGTCCACGTGCCGTGCGTACTCCGGGACCAGCAGCTCGGGCAGCCGGCGCAGGATGTCCTCGTGGTCGAGGGAGGTGTTGATGACGGCACTCGCGTTGGCGAGGAAGGTCAGCAGCCGACGCGCCTTCTCCGCCTCCGCGCGGGCCGCCCGCTCGGCGTCGAGGAGTTCGCGCTGCGCCAGCGCCGCCGCCTCCAGTTCGGCGTGCAGCGCCAGCACCCCCTGGTTGGTCTGGTGCAGTTCCTCCCGGTGGAGGCGCAGCAGCTCCTCCGTCTCGGCCAGGCTCGCCAGCAGGGCGGCGGCGTCCTCGTCGGCACCCAGCAGCGCCTCGGCGAGCGGGGCGTCGTCCAGGCGGGGCAGCGGACCGGAGACGGGGGAGGGGCAGACGAGCGTGTGCTGCCAGGGCTCCGGCCCGCCCAGGGCGACCCGCAGCTCCCGGCCGGGGCCCGTGGTCACGGTCAGTTCGGTGCCGCCCGCGCCGAGGGCGTCCCGCAGCCGGCCACCGAGCGCGGTCAGGAAGCGGACGCGGTCGAGCGCGGGCACCCCGGCGTGCACGGTGAGCCGCGCGAGCAGCGCACGGGCCCGGGCCGCGTGCGCCACGGAGGCGATGGTCCAGTTCTCAGAGGCGGCTGTCATGGGCGCTGGTCCGGCGGTCGGGGGCCAGTACGGCCACGCTGGTGTCGTCGCGTACGGGGCGGGCCGGGCTGCCTGCGTCGCGCAGGATCGCCGCGGCCACCACCGACGGGTCGTGGGCGAGCAGCCGGGGGTCCTCCGGCGGCGCCCACCGGCTGGGCAGTCCGTCACTGTGCAGCACAAGCAGACTGTCCCGGTCCCACGGCATCCGGCGCACGGGGATCTGCGCGGGAAAGTACGCCCCGACGATCCCCGGATGGGAGACGAGGGACGTCCAGGAGTCCCCGGTGCGCATGCGGGCGCCGACGTTGCCGACTCCGGCGAACGTGAGTTCCGCCCGCTCCGTGTCCACCTGGGCCACCGCGACCGCGGCCCCCCGGGTGGGCCGCAGCGCCGTGTGCAGCCGGCGCAGGATGTCCGCGGGCGGCAGGTGAGCGGTGTGGCGGAACTCCGTCACCGCCGCGGTGGAGGCGTGCGCGGCCTTCGGGCCGTGGCCGAGACCGTCCGCGAGCAACAGCGTCCGCAGCGTCCCGGAGCGCACCCAGGCCCAGGCGTCACCGCACTGTTCGGCCAGACCGAGGGCGACCGCGATCCCGCCCGCCGGCACCTGCGCCGGGCGTGCCCCGCGTACGCCGGGCTCCGGGTCGATCCGGGCCGTGGCCACCGTCCCCCGGCCCGGCAGGCTGTACAGATGGAAGGCGCTGGCGCTGCGCCGGCAGCTGCCCAGACCGGCGCCGAGCGAGCCGGGGGCGGTCGAGTAGCCGTCCCGCAGCGCGGCGTCCACATCGGCGATGCCCGGCCCGTGATCCAGCGAGAACAGCTGCACGGACGGGCCCGCCCCGCCGTCCGGCCGCTCCACGAGGTTCGTCACCATGCGGCCCCCGCCGGCGTGCTTGAGCAGGTTGGTGGCCAGCTCGGTGGCGACCAGCTCCGCGATCGCGGTGCGCGGCGCGGCCAGCCCCGCCTCCCCGCACGCCTCACGGGCCGCGATCCGGGCGTCCCGGACCCGCGTGGAGTCGTGCACCGGGATCTCCCACACCCGGCTCATCCCACCCCCGGACGGGACGCGGGCACCTGAGTCACCCAGGCGACGGCCGTGATCGTGGTGCCCCGGCCCGGCTCGGTGTCGACGGCGAACTCGTGCACCAGCCGCCGGGCACCGCTCAGCCCGAGCCCCAGGCCGCCGCCGGTGGTGTACCCGTCGGTCATGGCCAGTTCCAGGTCGCGGATGCCGGGACCGCTGTCGATGAAGCACATCTCGAGACCCCGGGTACGGCCGTTGTCCAAAGGCCTGATCTCGACCCGGCCGCCGCCGCCGTGCACCAGCGTGTTGCGGGCCAGCTCGCTCGCCGCCGTGACCAGCTTGGTCTGCTGCACCAGGCCGAAGCCGAGAGCCGCCGCGCACTGCCTCACCTGCTGCCGCACCCAGGCCAGATCCGCGTCCGAGCCGATGGGCAGGCTCGTCGCGGACGCCTGGCCGGACCACTGCATCAGCTTCCCCCCTGGGACAGCAGTTCCATGGCGCGGTCGACGTCCAGGGCGGTGACCAGGCCGCGCAGCGTGAGGCCCAGCTCGACCAGGGTGATCGCCACCGCGGGCCGCATCCCGGCCAGGACCGTACGGGCGGCCAGCAGCCGGGCCGTGGAGGCGATCTCCGCGAGCACCCGGCCGAGGAAGGAGTCGACGATGTCCACCCCGGAGATGTCGATCACCACCCCGGTCACCCGGCTGGTGGAGATGCGTTGGGTGATGTCGTGCTGGAGCTGCTCGGCCATCCCGTCGTGCAACTCGCCCTGGAGGGAGACCAGCAGGACGTCACCCAGGGCGAGCACCGGCACCTGGGACGGCTGGATGGGAGTGGGCTGGTTCACCGGGCGCTCGCACCCGCGTCCGTACGGGACACCTCGATGCCCTGCTTGCCCAGCGCGTAGGCCAGCGCGTCGGACAGCGAGGCCCGGGTGAGCACCGAGCCCAGGTCGATGCCGAGCTGCACGATGGTCTGTGCGATGGCGGGGCGGATACCGGAGACGATGCACTCGGCCCCCATCAGCCGTGCGGCCGCGACCGTCTTCATCAGGTGCTGTGCGACGAGGGAGTCCACGGTCGGCACCCCGGTGATGTCCAGGATGGCGTACCGGGCCCGCTGGTCGACGATGGCCTCCAGCAGCGACTCCATCACGATCTGGCTGCGCGCGCTGTCCAGTGTCCCGATCAGCGGCACGGCGACCGTGCCCTCCCACAGCTTGATGACCGGGGTGGCCACTTCGAGCAGCTGCTGCCGCTGCCGTTCGATCAGCTCCGCGTTCGCGTCCAGCGCCGTCTCCATCACCACCAGGCGCAGCGTGCCCAGCAGCAGGGTCAGCGCCAGCACACATTCCTGAGCCTGCGGGGCCGCGGGGTCGGCGAACTCCTCGAGCAGCAGGTCGACGGCGGGCCCGCGCAGTCCGGCCACCTCGCCGGCGATCTGGGCCGGCGTGGACCCGCCGCGGGCCCGGGTGGCGGCCATGCGCCCCAACTGATCGCGCACGGTGCCGAAGCCGGGAGCCGCGATGTCCTCCAGCCTTCCGCTGACGGCCACTTCGGACAGCGCCTCCAGCACGGCCTTGCACGCCTCGACCGCCTCGTCGCGGGAGACGGTGAAGACCGTGCGGAACAAGGGGGCGTCGGCCCAGCGTTGGGCGACCTGCTCCTTGCGCCGTTCCAGGAAGGAACTCACCACCTGCGGTGCCGATTCGGCCGCGTCCTGCTCGGACACTGTCATCCTCTCCTCTCGCACAGCCAGGTGCGCCGGTAGGCCGGCTCCCCGAAGTCGATCATTGCCGGCCGCCCACCGTAACCTCCGGCGTCCGGCCTGGCCAATCCCGCTGCCTTCTCACCGCGGTGGCAGTAACTACCCGGCAAATCCTGGCAGTTGGTGCAACCGCGGCATACCGGGCGAGACGGTGGCGAAGCGGGGCGTCCGGGCCGGCCGGCGCAACGCCGGGCACGCCGGCGACGGCCTCGTACCGGTGCCCGCCGTGCCGCGGACCGCCGGCGGGCAGGGGCGGGGGACGGTCCCGCCGGCGTCCGCCGGCTCCCCCCGCTCTGCTTCCCGCGCACGTCGACTCGGCTCCTTCGGTGCGTTCCAACGGTGCCGGCCCGCCGGGGTGCGCCGCCGGGCCGGTGTCGATCAGCCGCCTACCCCGAAAGCCGCGGGACTCTCCTCGCTGTTGCGGACGTCACCCGAGCGTGCGACCGGCCGCGGCCCGCCGGCCGGCGGGTGACGCGGCGGGCGGGCCGGATGTGCCACGCCTCGGGGCGGGTGGCGGGTGGTGTCAGTCGCGCACCGGTGCCGGGGCCTCGCGGCGGGCCGGCTCCGGCGGCGCGGCCGGCCGGCGGCGGCGCAGCAGCAGTCGCCGCGCCGGGCACTCCACCGCCTCGTACAGCACCCATGCCAGGGCGAGCGACACGGCGAACGCGGCCGCGGTGACGGCCACTCCGCCCAGCGCGCCGAACCGCGGCTTCGTACCCAGCAGGGAGGTCCCGGCGCGCAGCACCAGCAGATGGATCATGTAGAAGGCGAACGACAGCTCCCCGAGCCGCACCATCCACCCGCGCCGCCACAGGGACGGCAGCCCGTGCAGGTCCGCGACCGCCGCCGCGGGGATGAGCAGGGCGAACCCGGTGATGGTGCACACGGTCGCGGGATAGCCGCCGTGCGTGGCCTGCGGGACCAGGAAGAAGCCGATGACGGCCAGGGCCAGCGACGCCTCCATGCCGGGTCCGCGCCAGCGGCCCAGCAGTACCAGCCGGGCGCTGACCGCACCGAGCACGAACTCGGGCAGCCGCGCGGCGGGGAACGAGTAGATCGAGTGGGACCACCAGTGGTGCAGGTCCGTCCAGGCCAGCACCAGCATCGCCGCCACCGACAGCGCGCCCAGGGCGGTGGAGCCGCGCGCTCCGAGCCGGCGCAGCAGCAGGATCAGCAGCGGGAAGGCGGCGTAGAAGAACGCCTCGCAGGCCAGGGACCAGCTCACCGGGTTCAGCGTCTGCCACCACGGCTGCCACCAGGCATGCAGCAGCAGCGCGTTCGCGAGGGCCTGCTTCGGCGTCGGCCGCGGCTGGTGCAGCAGCGTGTACGCCACCACGAACGCGACCACGAGGGAGACCAGGTGCACCGGGTAGATGCGTGCGATGCGCCGCCGCCAGAAGGCGAGTACCCGGTCGTGGGGCCGGGCCGACCAGGTCAGGACGAATCCGGACAGCACGAAGAAGAAGGACACTCCGGTGGCTCCGGGGCCGAAGCCCCAGTTCACGAGGCGGCCGCCCGTGCCGCCGAAGTAGCCGAAGTTGTTCACGTGCAGTCCGAACACCAGCAGCGCCGCCATCCAGCGCAGTCCGGTGAGCGACGGCAGGGAGGGCAGGACGGCCGGTGGGGAGGACCCGGCGGGCGCCGCGCCGGTCGGGGCGGGCGGTGTCCGCTGCGCCAGGGTCGTCACCGTGGTCATCACATCACCTGCATCTGGAGGTTCGCGTGGGGCATGAAGGGGAACGTTGCCCGTTCACTCCAGGTCAATCGCGTCGGGTGGCAAACTTCACACTGCTGCCGAACGACAGACCGCCGTGTATGCCACGGACGGCGGGACCGGGTGCACCCACACGAGTGAGGATGCACGGTGCGGTGACAGGGCGCCCGACGATGCGGGGCGTGCACACCCGTGCGGCGGGCCCCGGGCCTAAGAGGCGGAGTTGGACCCGATCCGGCGGTCAGGAGGCCCGGGGCCGCCGCCGGCCTGAGGTGGATCAGGCCGCCGCGCCCGGCCGGGCCAGGGCCTCGACCAGCTGGTCCCGGGTCATCTTCGACCGTCCCGGTACGTCGGCGGCGGTCGCCCGCTCGTAGAGCTCCGCCTTCGACAGGGCGGCCAGGTCCTCGCTGCTCCCACGGCGGCGGGCCGACTTGCCACGTGCGGCCTCCTTGCCGCCCGCGGTCTCCTTGCCGCCCGCGGTCTCCTTCCCGCGTGAGACCTCCCTCCGGCCTGCAGTCTCCTTCCCGCGTGGGGTCTTGCTCCGGCCTGCGGTCTCCTTCCCGCGTGAGGTCTTGCTCCGGCCTGCGGTCTCCTTCCCGCGTGAGGTCTTGCTCCGCGAGGCCGACCCCTCGCCCGACGTCTCCTCCCGGTCGGTGTCCTGCTTCCCGCGGCCACCTCCGCGGCCCCGGGAGCGGCTCTGCTCGACGCTGCGGCTGAGCACCTCCATGAGGTCGATGACGTTGGTCGACTCCGGCGGCTCCGGTTCGCCGACGACCTCCTCGCCCTCACGCTTCGCCGCGACGAGCCGCTTTACGCGCTCCTCGTAGGTGTCGTGGTAGTCGCCCGGATCCCAGTCGATGGTGAGGGCGTCGATCAGCTGCTCGGCGGTCCGCAGCTCCTTGCTGTCGGACTTCGCGCCCAGCTGCGGCAGTTCGGGCACCACATCGGCGGGGTCGCGCACCTCGTCGGACCAGTGCAGGGTGTGCAGGACGAGGACGCCCGGCTGCGCGCGCAGCGCGGTCAGGTACTCCTTGCCGCGCATGGTGAGCGTGGCGATCCCGGCCTTGTCCGAGCGGTCCAGAGCCGCCCGCATCAGCTCGTAGACCTTGCCGTACTCCTTGCCGCGCGGGCCGACGTAGTACGTGCGGCCGAAGTAGACGGGCTCGACCTGGTGGAGGTCGACGAAGCCGGCCAGGTCGATCACCTTCGACCGCCCCGGCGAGATCTCCTCCAGCTCCTGCGGCTCCACGACGACGTACTCGCCCTCCTCCAGTTCGTACCCCTTGACGATCTTGTCGGTGTCGACTTCCTTGCCGGTGCGCTCGTTGACCCGCTTGTTGCGGATCCGGTCCGAGGTGCCGCGCTGCAACTGGTGGAAGTGCACCGTGTGGTCCTCGGTGGCCGTGTACAGCCCCACGGGCAGGGTGACCAGCCCGAAGGTCAGGACACCGGTCCAGACCGGTCTCGCCATGGCTCCTCGCCTCCCGTCCCGGGGCTAGCCCGCGGCCAGCCGTTCCACCTGCACGGCGGCCGTTCCGGCCCGGCGCCGGGACTCCCGGGCCGCCCGGTCGGCCCGCCGCGCCCGTTCCCGCGCGTCCCGCGCACCGTCCCGTGCCCGCCGCTGCTCCTCCTCGGCGTGCCGCAGCCGCTCCCGCAGCTCACCGATGCGTTCCTCCGCACCGGACAGCCGGGCACCGGCCTCGTCCGCCGCCCGCGCGGCGGCATCGGCCTCCTCCTCCCGGGCGCGCAGCTCCCGCTCGGCCTCGCGGGCCTCCTCGCGGGCCTCGGTGAGGCGTCGACGGCGCTCCGCGTCGTCCGCGCGGTTCTTGCCCGGACGGCGCTCCGTTTCGTCCGCGCGGTCCTTGCCCCGGGCGGGCGTCCCCGGCTCGGCCGCGGCGGGGGCGGGGGCGGGGCGGCTGCCGAGCACGGCCTCGTCGGCCGCCGGGAACCCGGCCGTCGAGCTGAGCGGCCGCACCAGCCGGCCCGCCGCCCACTCCCGCGCCGCCCGTGGATCGGCGAGCACGGCGTGCAGGGTCTCCTCCACCTCGCGCTGGACGCCCTCGCCCACCGCATGCCCGGCCTGCGCCGCCAGCCGCCGGGCCTGCCGGCCCAGCGCGCCGATCACCTCGTTCTGCCGCCGGCTCAGCTTGCGCAGCCGCGCGCCGTCGAGTTCGCGGTGTGCGCGGCGCAGCTCCTCGCCGAGGCCGAGCAGCGGCCGCACCTCTTCCGGCTGCCGGTGGACGAGCAGATTGCTGGCCCAGGCGGCCAGGTTCGGCCGCCGCAGCGCGCCGATCTCCTTGGCGAGGGCCTGATCGCCGGCCTTGCGGGCGTCCAGGGCATGGCGGTCACGGGCTGCCACGAAGTCCTCCGGCCGCAGCTCGTACAGCTCGTCGGCGACGGCGTCCAGGTCCACGAGCGTCCCTCTCGACGGCCACCACGGTGTGGGAGTCCGAGTTTCTCACTCGGAGTGGTTCATGTGCCTTATGTGCCTCTTTGTGTGGGGAGGTGCGGACGGCTCTTCACCGGCGCCGGCCCCAGCCTTGCGACGCCGGACTCAGCCTTGCGACGCCGGACTCAGCCGTGCGACGCGGGACTCTGGCCTTTCGACGCCGGACTCAGGGGTGCCCGACCCGGCCTTGCAGTGCCCGCCCCGGCCTTTCGGTGCCCGCCTCCGCCTCTCGGCGTCGGCGCCTCGCCTTTCGACGTCGATGCCCCGCCTTTCGGCGCCGGATCGCCGTCCTTCGGCCCCGCTTCCTAGACCGTCGGCGGACAGCGCCGGTGCGGTCGGTCACGGAAGGGTGACCGTATGCAGAAGACCAAGGGGATCGAGCGGGCACAGTTCCTGACCGGCCTGGCCGCCGCGGGCCTCGCCGCGACCGTGCTGCCGGCGGGCCGGGCCGACGCCGCACAAGGCGGCTCCGGGCAGGGGAGTGCCGCGCGGAGCGGCTCCGGGCAGGCCACCGCCGCGCGGGGCGGCTCCGGGCAGGGCACCGTCGCCGGGGGCGGCTTCGAGCGGGCGCGCGTCGTGCGGGGCGGACCGCGTCACCACGGCGTGGTGTACACCGTGGGCGAGGGGGAGACACTGGGTACGGCCTTCAGCGCGGCCCGGATGCGGAAGGACGTCCGCGCCATCCGGGACGAGCTGCACGCCGACACCGTCGACGTGACGGGTGACGGCGTGGACCGGCTCACGGCGACCGCCGCCGAGGCGGTCGAACAGGGGTTGCGCGTCTGGCTCCAGCCCACCCTCGGCGACGCGCCCGAGCGGGACATCCTGGAGCACATCGCCGAGACCGGCCGGTTCGCGGAGCGGCTGCGCCGGCACGGCGCGGCCGTGGATTTCAGCGTGGGCTGCGAGTTCTGGCTGTTCGTGCCCGGGATCGTGCCCGGCGACACCGTCCTCGAACGCATCAGGAACCTGCTCGACGGCAAGGTGGACCACGACGCGATGCAGCGCCGTCTGGACCGCTTCACGGCGAAGGCCGCCGCGGTCGGCCGGTCCGTCTACCGCGGACGGCTCGCCTATGCGGCCTCCCAGGACGACCGGGTCGACTGGCGTCTGTTCGACATCGTGGGCATCAACTACTACTCGTACTTCACCGACCGGGCCGACTACGTGCGGGAGTTGAGCCGTTATCTGCGCTGGGGCAAGCCGCTGGCCATCACCGAGTTCGGCACCTGCACCTACGTCGGGGCGCCCCAGGCCGGCGGCATGGGCTGGGACGTCGTCGACCACGACAAGAAGCCCGAGGAGATCAAGGGCGACCTGGTCCGCAGCGAGCGCACCCAGGCGGCCTACCTCACACAACTCCTCGACGCCTTCTCCTCGGTGGACCTGTACGCGGCGATGGCCTTCGAGTTCGTGACCGCCGACGCCCCGCACCGCCCGGACGACCCGCGCCACGACCTCGACATGGCGAGTCACTCCCTCACCAAGACCATCAAGGACCGTCCGGACGACCCCGCCTCCGGCTGGCACTGGGAGCCGAAGGAGGCCTTCCACGCCCTGGCCCGCCGCTACCGAGTCGCCCGCACGGGCCACGAGCGGACCCGCTGACGGATCGCAACACCGAGCCCCTGCCCCTGTCCGCGACCGCAAACGTCCGGGCGGCCCCGGCGGCCCGTGCCGAGATGAACGGCGGGTGTCGGAGGACGGCCAGAATTGTATTGTTCGTTTTCTTGAACCCTTCGTGTTTATGAGGATAGGTTCGCCCTCATGACCGCCTCCCCGACACCGACCACCGCTGAGGAACTCCGCGGTGTCGGCCTGCGCGTGACGGCAGCCCGCGTCGCGCTGCTGGAGACCGTCCGGGACGGCGACCACCTCGGCGTCGAGGCGATCGCCACCGGAGTCCGCGATCGCGTAGGCCACATCTCCCTGCAGGCCGTGTACGAGGCCCTGCACGCGCTGACGGCCGCGGGTCTCGTGCGCCGTATCGAGCCGGCCGGCCACCCGGCCCGGTACGAGGGGCGCGTGGGCGACAACCACCACCACATCGTGTGCCGGTCGTGCGGTGCCGTCGCCGACGTCGACTGCGCCATCGGCGACGCGCCCTGCCTGACCGCCGCCGACGACCACGGCTTCGCCATCGACGAGGCCGAGGTCGTCTACTGGGGCACCTGCCCCGACTGTTCCACCGGCCGCAGTTCCTGAGCACCGAGTTCCGCACAGTTCGGAAGGATTGCCATGACTGAGAACCACGACGCGATCGTCACTGACTCGAAGTCGGAGGAGGGGAGCGGCGGCTGCCCCGTCGCGCATGACCGGGCCCTGCACCCGACCCAGGGTGGCGGCAACCGCCAGTGGTGGCCGGAGCGGCTCAACCTGAAGATCCTTTCCAAGAACGCGGCCGAGACGAACCCCCTCGACGGGGAGTTCGACTACGCCGAGGCGTTCAAGGCCCTCGACCTCGCGGCCGTGAAGCGGGACATCGCCGAGGTGCTGACCACGTCGCAGGACTGGTGGCCCGCCGACTTCGGGAACTACGGCCCGCTCATGGTCCGTATGGCGTGGCACAGCGCGGGCACCTACCGGATCAGCGACGGCCGTGGCGGCGCCGGTGCCGGACAGCAGCGCTTCGCCCCGCTCAACAGCTGGCCGGACAACGGCAACCTCGACAAGGCCCGCCGTCTGCTGTGGCCGGTCAAGAAGAAGTACGGCCAGAGTATCTCCTGGGCCGACCTCATGATCCTCACCGGCAACGTCGCCCTGGAGACGATGGGCTTCGAGACCTTCGGCTTCGGCGGCGGCCGTGAGGACGTCTGGGAGTCGGAGGAGGACGTCTACTGGGGTCCCGAGACCACCTGGCTGGACGACAAGCGCTACACCGGCGACCGCGAGCTGGAGAACCCGCTCGGCGCGGTCCAGATGGGCCTCATCTACGTCAACCCGGAGGGCCCGAACGGCAACCCGGACCCGATCGCCGCGGCCCGCGACATCCGCGAGACGTTCCGCCGCATGGCGATGAACGACGAGGAGACCGTCGCCCTGATCGCCGGTGGCCACACCTTCGGCAAGACCCACGGTGCCGGTCCGGCGGACCACGTCGGCGCCGACCCCGAGGCCGCCTCGATGGAGGAGCAGGGCCTGGGCTGGCGGAGCACCTACCGCACCGGCAAGGGCGCGGACGCCATCACCTCCGGCCTGGAGGTCACCTGGACCACCACGCCGACCCGGTGGAGCAACGGGTTCTTCAAGAACCTCTTCGAGTACGAGTACGAGCTGACCCGGAGCCCGGCCGGCGCCCACCAGTGGGTGGCCAAGGACGCTCCGGAGATCGTCCCCGACGCGCACGACCCGTCGAAGAAGCACCGCCCGACGATGCTCACCACCGACCTGTCGCTGCGCTTCGACCCGATCTACGAGCCGATCTCCCGCCGGTTCTACGAGAACCCGGCCGAGTTCGCGGACGCCTTCGCCCGCGCCTGGTACAAGCTCACCCACCGCGACATGGGCCCCAAGTCGCTCTACCTCGGCGCGGAGGTACCCGCGGAGACGCTGCTGTGGCAGGACCCCCTGCCGGAGCGCGAGGGCGAGCTGATCGACGACGGTGACGTCGCGACCCTGAAGACCAAGCTGCTCGAGTCGGGCCTCAGCGTCTCCCAGCTGGTCACCACCGCCTGGGCGTCCGCGTCCACCTTCCGCGGCAGCGACAAGCGCGGCGGTGCCAACGGCGCCCGCATCCGCCTGGCCCCGCAGCGCGGCTGGGAGGTCAACGAGCCCGACGAGCTGGCCCAGGTGCTGCGTGTCCTGGAGGGCGTCCAGCAGGACTTCAACGCCTCTTCCGGCGCCAAGAAGGTCTCCCTTGCCGACCTCATCGTCCTCGGCGGTGCCGCCGCCGTGGAGAAGGCCGCCAAGGAAGCCGGCTTCGAGGTGCGGGTGCCCTTCACCCCGGGGCGCGTCGACGCGACCGAGGAGCACACCGACGCCGAGTCCTTCGAGGCGCTGGAGCCGACCGCGGACGGCTTCCGCAACTACCTCGGCAAGGGCAACCGCCTGCCGGCCGAGTTCCTGCTGCTCGACAGGGCGAACCTGCTGGGCCTGACCGCCCCCGAGATGACCGTCCTGGTCGGCGGCCTGCGCGTCCTCGGCGCCAACCACCGGCAGTCGCAGCTCGGCGTCCTCACCAAGACGCCCGGCGTCCTCACCAACGACTTCTTCGTCAACCTGCTCGACCTGGGCACGACGTGGAAGTCGACCTCCGAGGACCAGACCACGTTCGAGGGCCGCGACTCCGCGACGGGCGAGGTGAAGTGGGCCGGCAGCCGCGCCGACCTCGTCTTCGGCTCCAACTCCGAGCTGCGTGCGCTCGCCGAGGTCTACGCGAGCGACGACGCGAAGGAGAAGTTCGTCAGGGACTTCGTCGCCGCGTGGCACAAGGTCATGGACGCGGACCGGTTCGACATCGCGTGACCGGCGGACCGGTCCACCATCGCTCGGCCCGCGGACCGGTCCGGCTTGCTCCATCCCGCTGAACGCCACGTCCGGGCCCGCCCTGCGAGGCGGGCCCGGACGTGCTGCTTTCCGGATGCGGCCGGTCGGCCGTCCGCTTTCCGGGTGCGACCGGTCGGCCGTCCGCGTCAGCGGCCGAGCACCACCGCGCCCGCCTGGGCGTACCGCTCGTCCAGGTCGCCCGAGGGAGCGCCCGCGACGCCGATGCCCGCGACCGGAGCGCCCTTCGCGGTCACCGGCGTACCGCCGGCCAGGAACAGCGTGCCCGGGATGTCCTTCAGGTTGGGCGCCTGCGCCAGCCGCCCGGCCAGCTCCGAGGTGGGGGCGTTCCAGGAGACCGCGGTGAACGCCTTGCGCTCCGCCGACTCGTACGACTGCGGGCCCGCACCGTCCCCGCGCAGGATGACCAGGGTGTTGCCGTTGCGGTCGACGACGGCCACCGACACGTGCCGGCCGTCCTTCTCGGCGGCCTCCACCGCGGCGCGCGCCGCCTTCGTGGCGGCGTCCAGGGTGAGGTGGGTGCTCTGCGTCAGCTCGCCGTCGCGGGCCGCCACGGGGGCGGCGGCGGGCGTGGTGCCCGTGGAGTCGGCGGCGTTGGCGGCGACCGTGCCGACGACACCGGCACCGACGACGGCCAGGGCGGCGCCGCCCACGAGGACGCGGGTACGGGCGGACGGCTTCTTGCGGCTGGGCATGCTGAGGACCTTCCAAGTAGAGCCGGGGCTGGGGGCGGACTCGCTCCCGGAATCGATCCTGGGCCCGGAAACCGCCGCTTCCCGTCGCCGGACCGGTTGTCTCCGGGGTCATCCGAACGGATGACACCGCGAGCACAGGCGCTGGGCACAATGGAGGGTGTTTGCCCAGTTCAGCGCGGACCCGAGGGAGGTGCCGACGGTGGCCGTACCCGAGCGCGACGACACCCGTGCCCTCACCGTCGTCATGCACACGGCGTTCTTCGTACTGCTGTCCGCGTCCGTCGCCCGCTATCTGGCGCGGCACGCCGACGGACCGCACACCCCCTGGGTGATCTCCCTGTCCGTGCTGCTGGCCGCGCTCTACGTGCTCGGCCCGGCCCTCGGTACCCGCCCCACACCCCGTCGGCTCACCTGGCTCGGTCTGGTCGTGGCGGCATGGGCGCTGCTGGTCGTCCTGGCCCCGAGCTTCGTCTGGTGCGCCGTCCCGCTCTTCTACACCGGCCTGCGTACGCTTCCGCCGCGCGCCGCGATCCCGCTGGTGGCGCTGCTGACGGCGCTCGCCGTGGCCGCCCAGCTGAGCCTGGCCGGCTGGCCGGACCCGAACGTGCTGCTGGCACCGCCGGCGGTGGCCGCCGTGGCCACCACCGTGTTCGTCGTCATGCAGCGCCAGGCGGCCCGCCAGGACGCCCTGATCGAGGACCTGGTCCGCACCCGGCGCGACCTGGCCGCCACCGAGCGCCGCGAGGGCACCCTCGCCGAACGCGAGCGGCTCGCCCGGGAGATCCACGACACCCTCGCCCAGGGCCTGTCCAGCCAGCGCATGCTCCTCCAGGCGGCCGACCGCCTGTGGGACACCGCGCCCGGCACGGCCCGGGACCACGTACGCACGGCGGCGGCAATCACCGAGTGCAGCCTCGCCGAGGCCCGCCGCTTCGTCCACGACCTGACCCCGGCCGACCTGGCCGAGGGCGGGGGCCTGCTCCAGGCCCTGCGCGCCGTCGCGGAGCGGGAGACGACACCCTCGTTGACCGTCCGGGTGCACGCCGAGGGCAGCCCGCCCGTCCCGCTGCCCTCTCCCGTCGAGTCGGCCCTGCTGCGCATCGCCCAGGGCGCCCTCGCCAACGTCCGCGAACACGCGGCGGCCACGACCGCGACCCTCACCCTGACCTGCCTGGACGACCAGATCGTCCTGGACGTCACGGACGACGGCCGCGGTTTCGACCCCCGCACCCCAACCGGCCCCGCGACCCCCGACCCGCACGCCGCCGGTCCCGCAGCCGCGGTTCCCGACTCGCACGCCGCCGGTCCCGTAGCCGCGGCTCCCGGCCCTCATGCAGCCGCACTCGACCCCCGCACCGCCGGCCACACGGCCGCCGCCCCCGACCCCGCCGCGGCCGGGGCGCGCGGTTACGGCCTGTCCGCGATCCGTGCCCGCCTGCGCCAACTGGGCGGCACCCTCACCGTCGAGTCGGCGCCGGGTGAGGGCACGGCCCTGTCGGCGGCCATCCCGTTGGAGCCGAAATGACCCACGCCCCCGAAACGGCCGCACGGACACCCGTCCGGATCCTCGTCTGCGACGACCACGCCGTCGTACGCGCCGGACTGCTGGCGCTCCTGCACAGCGCGCCGGACATCGAGGTCGTCGGCGAGGCCGGCAGCGGCGAGGAGGCGCTCGCCCTGGCCCGCAAGACCGCCCCGGACGTCGTCCTGATGGATCTGCAACTGGGCGAGGGCATCGACGGCGTCGAGACCACCCGGCGGCTGCGCGCCGCGCCGCCCGCACCGCACGTGCTGGTCCTGACCACGTACGACACCGACGCCGACGTCACCCGGGCCATCGAGGCGGGCGCCACCGGCTACCTGTTGAAGGCCGAGGGTGCCGAGGACCTCTTCACGGCGATCCACGCCGCCGCGCAGGGCCGCCCGGCGCTCTCGCCGCCGGTCGCCGACCGGGTCATGTCCCGGCTGCGGAACCCGCGCCCCGCCCTGACCCCGCGCGAGCAGGACATCCTCGCGCACCTCTCCCGGGGCCTGTCCAACCACGCCATCGCCCGGGCCCTCTACATCAGCGAGGCCACCGTCAAGACGCACCTGCGCCGCATCTACGACAAACTCGGCGTCGACACCCGGGCGGGCGCGGTGGCGGTCGCGAAGGAGCAACGCCTGCTGCCCTGACCCGGGGGGATCACCCGGCGAAGTAACCCCGGAGGGGCCCGGGGCGCGGACCGGCGTGCGGTGGGACCGGCGTATGGCGGGAACGGCGTGCGGTGGGAACCGCGAGCGTGGGACCGGTGCGTGGGACCGGTGTGTGGCGGTGGCCGGCGTATGTGGGACGGTGTAGCCAAGCCGCCCTGCACCCGTGTCGGCGGCCCTCACCCCGTGCCCGCGCCGGAGCCCGTCCGGAACCCGCCCCGGCAGCCCGCCCCCACTCGCCCCCACCCCGCCCTCAGCCGCAGCGCAACGCCTCGAAGGCGTCTCGTCCCGCCACCCCGATCGCGAGGTCGATGTCCGGAGCGAGGGCCGCCCGGCGTTCCGCGCGGGTCAGCGCGGCCATCGCCACCCGGTCCCCGGAGTCCGCCTCGACCACGCCGATCTCGTGCCGGAGGTGCAGGAACGTACCGGTCTTCCCACTCCACCGCAGCGTGTCCGCGCGCAGCTCGCTCGCCAGCCGATGGGTGAAGACCTGGAGCCCCATCAGCCGCCGCAGCTCCGCCGTCGCCGGGGGACTGGCGATCTCGTCGCGCCACACACGCTGAAGCAGCTCCACGAGCGCCGAGGCCGAGCCGGCGTTGGCGTGCGCCGGATCGAGGGTCTCGATCGTGTGCCGGCCCGTCCGCTCGTCCCGGAGGGCCAGTTCCAGCGCGAGGGAGAAGTCGTTGCCGGCGGCACCGGCCGCGCACTCGTACAGGTGGTTCATGCGGTGCCGCACCCGCAGCCCGTCGCAGCCCCACGCGCGCAGCCGCGCGTCGGCCTCCGCCGCCGGCACCAGGTCGAGCAGCGCGTCCGCGGCGGCGTTGTCGCTCACCGACAGCATCAGCAGGAGCAGGTCGCCGACGGCCACGGTGGCCGGGTGCCGGAAGGCGGCGAGCCCGGTGGGGCCGACGCTGCTCGTGCCCGGGTCCACCGTCACCGGGTGCGCCGGATCGAGTTCCCCGGACGCGACGCGGTCCAGCACGACCAGGGCGAGGGGGACCTTCGCCACCGAGGCCAGCGGCGTCGACTCGTCGACGTCGAAGCCCAGTTGCTCGCCGGTGTCGAGGTTACGGGCCAGGAAGGAGCCGTGGACGCCGAGTGCCGCCCAGTCCGCGGCGATGGCCTCCGCGACGTCCAGGAGGGCACCGCGGTCGCCGGTGTACGCCGGTCGGTGCACCGCCGCCGCGCTCATCCGCGCGCCGCCAGCCGCGCGAGAACGTCCTCGTCCCCGGCGCCGGGCTGCGGTCCGCCGTGCCGGTCGGCGGTGGCGCCCACGGCCGCCGCGAGCAGCGCGGCGAGCCGGCCCGGCACGTCCTCCGCGGCGCTGCGGCCCGGCGCGCCGCGCACGTCGTACCCCCGGTGCAGGGCGCGGTCGGCGAGGGGCGTCCAGCGTGCCCCGTGCTGCCGGGCGAACGGTTCGGTGCACAGCAGCAGGGCCCGCCCGGCCAGTGTCTCGGCGAGTGCGGTGGCCGCCGGTCCGGCCGGGCGGATGCGCCCCTCGGGCAGCCCGGCACGGGCGGCGGCACGCGCCAGCCGGTCCTCGAAACAGGGCACTTGATCCTCCGTCAGGAGCAGCAGGGGAGGCGGTGCGGTGCGGGCGACGGCCCGACCGCGACGTGGCCGCAGTTCTTCCAGATGGACCGTGGGCCGCGCGACCCCGCTGCCCTCGGCATCCGGTTCCGGCGCGGTGGCGAGCCCCAACGGCGCCCGGAACGCGGCTCGTTCCGGGGCGGTCCGCACCAGCGCGTACCCGAGCGAACCGTCGACCAGCCCGGACTCCCGTTCCGAGGGCGACAGTTCTCGCATGCCGAGGGTGATCCCGTGCTCGCTGCCGGCGCGGATGGCCCGGGCCAGCGCGGCCGGGGCGCAGTCCGCGGGCACTCCGACGGCGCGCACCCGGGAACTTCGGGCCGAGCGGGCGACGTGGCGCAGCCGCTGGGCCCGGTCCAGTACGTCGCGTGCGTAAGGGAGGAGCAGCACCCCCAGCTCGGTGGCCGAGATCTGCCGCCGGGACCGGTCGAACAGCAGGCCGCCGAAGTGCTCCTCCAGTGTCTTGATACGGCGGCTGAGCAGCGGCTGGGCGATACCGAGCCGGTCGGCCGCCCGGGAGAAGCTCGCCTCGTCGGCGGTCGCCACGTACGCCTCTAGGTGTGCCAGGAGATCCACCCAGCACTCATATCAATCAGACATGCGTTCTTCAAAGTTCACTCTTGGACATGGGTGGGCTCCGGCTGTTTCGCTGTCCCCGTCGAAGATCGACGCCGATGACGGACGACCGGAAGGGCCATGCCCATGACCAGCACCGACCGCCCCGCCCCGCTGCCCCGCCGCGGCCTGATCAAGGCCGGCCTCGCCTTCACCGGTGCCGCCGTGACCGCCACGGCGCTCGCCGCGCCCCCCGCGGCGGCGGCCCCGGACGCCCGGTCGCGGGCGGGACAGGCCGAGTTGGCCGATCTGGAGCGTCGCTACGGCGCTCGGCTCGGCGTGTTCGCGCGCAACGTCCGCACCGGGCGGACCGTGACCCATCGGGCGGGGGAGCGGTTCGCGATGTGTTCGACGTTCAAGGCGTTCGCCGCGGCGGCGGTCCTGCGCGACCATGCGGGCTGCGCGCCGCTGGAGCGGGTGGTCCACTACCCGCCCCACGACAGCCTGCCCAACTCGCCCCGGACGGACGAGAACCAGCCGACCGGCATGACCGTCGACGACCTGTGTGCGGCGGCGATCCAGTACAGCGACAACGCGGCCGGCAACCTGCTGCTCCGCGAGATCGGCGGTCCGGCCGGTCTCACCCGCTTCTACCGGTCGCTCGGCGACGAGGTGAGCCGCCTGGACCGGTGGGAGCCGGAGCTGAACACCGCGATCCCCGGCGACCCGCGCGACACCACGACCCCGGAAGCCGTCGCCGCGAGCCTTGAGCGCCTCACCCTCGGTCGGGCCCTGGCCCCCGCCGGCCGGGAGCGTCTCGTGGGCTGGCTGAAGGGCAACACGACCAGCAAGGCGCGGTTCCGGGCCGGACTGCCGCGGGACTGGGTCGTGGCGGACAAGACCGGTACGGGCTCGTACGCGACGGCGAACGACATCGGTGTGGCCTGGACGACCCGGGGGACCCCTGTCGTGCTGGCCGTCCTGTCCACCAAGCCGGCCCAGGACGCCCCGGTGGACGAGAAGCTGATCGAGGAGGCGGCGCGCATCATGGCGCGTACCGTCGCCCCGGGCGAGTAGCCGGTACCGGGACGAGCGGGCTCCCCGCGGTGGCGGCCGGTCGGCCGTTCAGGAGGGTGCTGCCGCTCACGGCCGGCGGTCCGGCCGGCCGGCTGCGGTGAAGTGCCTCAGCCGACGAGGTCGTCGGGGCCCACCGGATGCGTCTCCAGGTCCGGAGCGGCCAGCAGGTCGGCGATCAGCTCCGGCGATCCGCCGACGTAGGTGCTGACCAGGTCCACGTCCCCGCCCAGACACCAGGCGTGGTCCTGCGGCCACCACAGGTCGGGGAGTTGGGCGAACTCGTCCAGGGACACCGGCGAGACGGCGTCCTCCAGCCGGCCGGCCAGCAGGACCTCGTCCCGGCCCGGGGTCTCGAAGGTGGGGAACCGGCCGAAGTCCCAGCGGCCGTACCCGCACCACAGGCCGAACCAGCACCGGTCCGGCGTGCCGGTGTGCCGGGCCAGGACGGGCAGCAGCGCCCGCGCGACATCCGGCGGGGTGGGCCCTTCCTCGGGATGCTCGTCCCACACGCCGGTCAGGCCGAGGTCGGAGCGGTTGACGAAGTCCTGGTCCGTTCCGATGACCTCGTGCCAGCGCGTGAGCGGTGTCGCCCGCGTTCCGTGGGCGGCGGCCACCGTCGACCAGCGCACCGGCCGCTCGTCGAGCCGAGCCGGGTGCAGGATCCGCGCGTAGGCGGGGAACCCCGGCGCGGCGATGGCGGCGACCGTGCCGAACGCGCCCTGTCCCGGCCCGGTGAGCCGGGCGGCGGGGGAGAGGTCGTCGGTCTGCACGCGCAGGCGGCCGTACCACTCCGGGGCGGGTTCCTGGTCGACCAGGGGGAAGTCGTTCATCCGCACAGTGTGCCCGG
Organism: Streptomyces musisoli; assembly: GCF_016741855.1. Taxonomy (GTDB): domain Bacteria; phylum Actinomycetota; class Actinomycetes; order Streptomycetales; family Streptomycetaceae; genus Streptomyces; species Streptomyces musisoli. The sequence continues at coordinate 551,851 of NZ_JAERRH010000002.1, forward strand.
CCCGCCCCGGGAGCGGCCGCCGGGGCGGGCCGGGGCCCGGCCCCGCCCCGCCCTTGCCTCGGACCCCGCCGGCTGTTCGCGGCCGGGCTCAGTACGAGTTTCCCAGTACCGCCAGTAACATGATCACCTTGCTCTGGGTGTACCAGTCAGTCAACTCGGCGCGTCTCCGGACGCGCCCTGCCCGGAGAAGTCCATGTCTTCTGTCACCGACGCGTTGGAAAACGCGCGCTTCAACTACGAGCAGCACATGCAGACGTGCCGCCAGTGCCACGCCGACGCCGCGCCCTGTGCCGTGGCGAAGCATCTCCTGCGCCTCTACAACCTCGCCCGCCGGGACATGATGCGCGCCAGGGAGGCCGGCCCGACGGCCTGACCGGCGCCTGCCCTGACCGGGGCGCCGGGCGCCGGCCCCACGGAGCGACCGCGGCCGCGTAACCCCCGCGGTCCACGACCGTCGAGGCATCGACTCGCATGCCTCGTTCCCGCATCACGGCCGAGGCGCCGACCAGCGGGTTCTCCCGCGCGCCGACGCCCGGCCCGGATGCCCGGCCAGGTCGGGTCAGGAGGCGTGCCTGCGCCGCAGCATGAGGTACGTGCCGGTCGCACCGGCGGCCAGCAGGGCACCGGCGCCGAGGCCGACCGGAAGGACCGGGAACCGGGACGTGTCCGCCGTGGCGGCCATGGCCTGCATCCCCGGACCCGGGGTGATGTGCGTGCGCACGGCGGCGACATGCCGGACCGGGCCGACCGACTTCACCGAGCCGTCCGGGTTCAGCAGCACCTGCCGGTTGTTCGGGTGCCGGAAGTCGAACATGCCCCTGAGCGAGCCGGCCGTGGCGTCGAAGGAGTGGTCGCCGATGCGGCCGGTGTGCCAGTTGTCCTCGATGAAGCGGGTGATGGACGCCTGGTTCGTCAGGGTGTGGTCGACCTTGTCCACCTTGCTGTAGGGGGAGATGACGAGCAGCGGCTGGCGGGTGCCGGGGCCGCAGCGGTCCGCGTAGCCGCCGGCCGCCTTCGGTCCCTTGCGGCAGGCGGGGCTGTCGGTGGCCTTGCCGTTGGAGCCGGGCGAGGTGTCCGTGGAGCCGTTCCGCGGGGCGACGTACGCGTGGTCGTACCAGCCGTCGGAGTCGTCGTACGCGACCACGACCGCCGTGGACCTCCACTGCGGTGAACTCTGGATCGCGTTGATCTGCTCGACCAGGAAGCGCTGCTCGTCCAGCGGGTCGGAGTAGCCGGCGTGTCCGTCCCGGTACTGGGCTGCCTTGACGAAGCTGACGGCCGGGAGCCTGCCCGCCTTGAGCGCGGCGGAGAAGTCGGTCAGGTCGTAGTTGTGGTTGGCCCGTCCGTCGTGACCGATCTCGCCGACGTTCTTCGGCGGCAGGTGGTGCGGGTTGGCCGTCGACCGGTAGTAGGAGAACGGATTGTGGTGCGGGCTGTAGTCGACCACGGCCGCGCCGCCCACGTTGGTGTGCGTCGTGTCGCACTTGGCGTGGGAGCCGGACGTGCCGTTCCACGCGGTCGACGGGCGGAAGCCGCCCTGGAACCAGCCCCAGGTCACCTTCCGGGCGTTCAGCAGGTCACCGATGTTCCTGCCCCGCATGGCCGCCAGCGCGTTGCTGCTCGTGTGGTCCTTGTTCGAGCAGTCGTCGAAGGCCGGGTCGGGGTCGTTGATCATCGTGCCCACGCCCTTCGCGTCGGGCGACTTGACCGCGTACGGGTCCGGCGTGGACGTCTGCTTGCCGGTGGCGGGGTCGACGGAGATCACGCCGTGGGTGTTGCCGGAGATCAGGTTGAGCGCGCCCGGGGTGGAGGGGCCGTAGTTGGAGCTGAAGGACCGGTCGGACAGGGCGTAGTGCTGGGCGTAGTTCCACAGCGCCGTGACGGTGTTGCCGTCGTAGTAGTCCATCACCAGGCCGGGCTCGCCGAACAGGCCGCCGCTGCACTTGCCGACCTCGGTGTTCTGCACGTACCGGTCGGCCTTGCCGCCGTCGGCCGCGTACTGCTCGGGGCCGTAGGAGTGGTTCTGGTCGCAGGTCATCGCCTGCGCCGGGGAGAGCCGCCTGGGCGCGTACTGGTTCGGGTTCTTCTTCAGCAGCCCGGCGTGGGCCAGGGTGTCGATGTCCTCGGGGGTGTGCTTCGAGGCGGTGAACTTCGTGCCGTCGGTGTTGGCCGCCTTCGGATAGGTGGCGAAGTAGTGGTCGAAGGAGACGTTCTCGTCGAAGAGGACGACGACGTGCTCGACCGGCGTCGCGGTCTGCCGGGCGGAGGGCGCCGCCGCCCAGCCCGGCGCGGTGCTGCCGATGACCGTGAGCGCGGCGGCCCCGGCGAGCGCTCCGAGACTCCTCGCCGTTGCTCCTCTTCCCCTGCTGACCATGGTGGTGGACCCTCCGGACGGGAATGTCGTGCGTCGTACGAGCACGGATGCTGCGCCCCGTGCGGGGCGCGGCAGCGGAGTCATGGTGGCGTACGCGTGAACTCCCGGTCAGGGGTGCCGGGGCAACTCTTGACGATGTGTTGACCCGTTCGGCCGCCGGCTTGTCCGGACAGGTCTCTCCAGCAGGGCCCGTCCGTACCAGTCCGTGGTGTCCCGGACGCCGGGCAGCGCGAAGAAGTAGCCGCCGCCGAACGGGCGGATGTAGTCCGTCAGCGGCTCGCCCGCCAGCCGCCCCTGCACGGTCTCGAACTGCCGGGCCACATCCTGCTGGTAGCAGCAGAACAGCAGGCCCATGTCGAGGTTGCCGTTGGTGTCCATGCCCCGGTCGTAGTTGTAGGCGCGGCGCAGCAGGCGCTGTCCTGCAGTGCCGGGGGTACGCGGGTCGGCGCGGCGGATGTGCGCGTCCAGCGGGATCACGTCACCCGTGGGGTCGTCGGCGTACTTCGGCGTGTCGTACTCGTGGTCGCCGTCCAGCGGGGCGCCGGAGGCGCGGGCGCGGCCGAATATCCGCTCCTGTTCACTGAGCGAGACCCGGTCCCAGAACTCCACCAGCATCCGGATCAGCCGGACCACCTGGTAGCTGCCGCCGGCCGCCCAGTCCGGCTCGCCCGGGCCGCGGCCCACCCACACCAGGCGGTCCATCTCCCGGGCGCTGGTCGCGTCCGGGTTGGCCGTGCCGTCCTTGAAGCCCATCAGGTTGCGGGGTGTGCCCGAGGGCCGGGGCGGACTGGTGAACCCGTCCAGCCGCCAGCGGATCTGCAGTCCGCCGCGGGTTTGCCGGGCGATGTCGCGCAGCGCGTGCAGGGTGGTGTCCGGGTCGTCGGCGTGCAGTTGGAGGCTGAGGTCGCCGTGGCACCAGTCGGCCCGCAGGTCGTCGTCGGGGAAGGCCGGCATGCGGGTGAGCCGCCGGGGCCGCAGCGGGGCGAGCCCGAACCGGTCGTCGAAGAGGGAGGCACCGACGCCGACGGTCACGGCCAGCTGTCCGCCGGGCAGCCGGTCGCCGAGCACCCCGGAGTCGGCGGGCGGGCCGGTGATGCCCACCGGGTCCGGGGTGCCGCCGGAGGTCAGCAGGCGGGCCCGGTCGGTGAGCGTGCGCAGCAGGTCGGTGAGTTCGGCGCGGCCGTCCGCGGTGACGTCGAGGGCGGCGAAGACGCAGGTGCGGCGCGGGGCCGCGATGACGGAGGCCTGGTGGGCGCCGTGGAAGGGGGCGACAGCGCTCGCCGCGATGGCGCTCGCCGGCGCCGTGGTCTCGGGAGTGGCGGCGCTCGTGGCGAGGCCCGCGCCGGTCAGGGCCGCCCCGCGCAGGAAGCGGCGCCTGCCCAGGGCCTCGGGCGGTTCGGCGGTGGTCATACGGTCCTCCGCGGGTCGCACAGGGTCGCCACCGACGCCAGCCGCTCCACGAGGCCCCCGACGGCCGCGTCGGTCCGTTCCCGCTGGGCGCGGGTGAGGTCCCCGAGCGGGGTCCAGCGCGCACCGTGCCGGAAGCCGTCGAGGGTGCGCCGCGCACGCTCCATGTCCTCGTCCAGACCCGGCAGGCCGGCGTACCGGGTGGTGAGCAGCGGGCGCAGCCGGGAGAGCACCGCGCCCGTGCCGTCCAGATCGGCGCGGGCGGTGGCGAGGCCGCTGCCGCTGCCGTAGTCGGTGCGGCCGGTCAGCTCGAACTGCACGGTGTCCTCCAGGATCTCGTGCGCGCGCAGCCCCAGCCCGGCGGGGTCCATCCGGGTCGCGGCCCAGCCGTCCCGCAGCCCGGTCACCGCCCTGACCAGCGCCGCCGCCGGTGCGCGCAGCCGTGCGGCCGGCTCGCCGTGCCAGAGGCCGTACTCGATCCGGTGGAAGCCGGTGAAGTCCCTGTCGCGCACCCCGTCGGGCAGGCCCGCGTCGGTGCCGTTGATCCGCGCGTCCGCGTCACCGAAGGCGTCGTACGCCGCCCCCAGCCGCTCGTACCGCAGATGCGCCGGCAGCCACGCCGACCGGGCGGCGGCGAGGTCACCGCCGTCGATGGCCGAGCGCAGCCGGGCCGTGAGCCGGACGACGTCGCCGAGACCGGCGCCGACCCACTTCTGGTAGGCGAGGGCGGGCGGGATCAGGTCGTGCTGGGTGACCGGGGCGGCGCCGGGCCCGCGCCGCCCGCCGGTGACGTGCACCCGGGGGCCGGTGACGGCGTCCGCGTCGTCGGGCACGCAGGCGAAGGCGTACGTGCCCGTGCCCAGCCGGACCGTCAACTGCCGGGTCGTCCCGGGGCCGATGCCCTCCACCTCCCCGAACACCTCCTTGGTGGCGGGGTCTTCGAGATAGACCTCGGCGGCCGTGCCGGAGGTGTTGTGCAGGTCGAAGGTCTGCACCCCGGGCTCCGGCCGGGTCCAGCCACGACCGCAGCGGCTCGGCGACACCTCGACGGTGATGCGCCGCGGTCCGTCGCCGGCGGCACGGCCGGGACGGCCCCCGGCGGCGAGGACGGCCAGCAGCGTGCCCGCGACGGCCAGGGCGAGGACACCGACGAGGACGACCTGGGCGGCGGCCGGCGTCCGGAAACGGACGGACCGCGTGCCGAGGCGCGGCAACGGCATGGCGAGCCTTCCGGACGACGTACGCGGCGATCCCCCGCGGCCGTGGGAACGCCCGCGGAACGGCCCCATGCTAGGCCCTGCCGGTCCTGGGCGGTGCCCCGGAACCGAACAGTGGCCCCGTTCGGCTACCCGGCCGTCAGTCCTTCACCGCTCCGCCCAGCCCGGAGACCAGGCGTCGCTGCACGAGGACGAAGAACAGCAGCACCGGGATCGTCATCACCGTGGACGCGGCCATGACCCCGCCCCAGTCCGGCTCGTCGGGTTTGTAGAAGACCAGCAGGGCCATCGGCAGGGTCGACTGCGAGGTGTCGCTGATGATGAAGGACTTGGCGAACAGGAAGTCGTTCCAGGCGGAGATGAAGGAGAACACGCTCGTGGCCACCAGGCCCGGCAGGACGAGCGGCAGCAGGATCTGCCACAGGAATCGCGCGCGGCTCGCCCCGTCGAGGTACGCGGCCTCCTCCAGGGACTTTGGAACGGCCTTCACGAACCCGCGCAGCATCAAGATCGCGAACGGCAGCGAGAACGCGATGTGCGGCAGGATCAGCGAACCCAGTGTGTTCAGCAGGCCGAAGTCCCGCATGAGGAAGAACATGGGGATGGTGAGCGCCTCCACCGGAACCATCTGCGCCACCAGGAACATGATCAGCAGGGTGGTTCGGAAGCGGAACCGGAAGCGCGTCACGGCCGTCGCGGCCAGGAAGGCGATCAGCGCGGAGGCGACCACGACACTCACCGCCACGAGGAGGCTGTTGACGAAGTACCGGCCGAACGCCTCCTGTTCGAACACCCGCCGGAAGGAGTCCAGCGAAGGGGAGGACGTCCAGGGCCTCGGTTCGGTGGACTCGATCTCCCCGGCCGGTTTGAAGGCGCTGAGCAGCATCCAGTAGAGGGGGAAGGCGACGACCGCGGCGACCAGCAGCGCCGTCAGTTCCGCGGCCAGCCGCCAGGGACGCCGCACCCACGAGCGCGCAAGACTCACAGCTCCTCCCCTTGGCGGCGCAGCAGCCGCAGATATCCGAGCGTGACGGCCAGCAGGACCAGCAGCATCACGACCCCGATCGCCGAGCCGAGGCTGTACTGCGAGGACGCGAAGGCCTTCTGGTAGGCGTAGACGTTGAGGACGAGGTTCTGGCCGGCGATGCCGCCGCCGCCCGTCATCACGTAGATCTGGGTGAACACCTTGAAGTCCCAGATCACCGACTGGACGGTGACGACGACCAGGATCGGCCTCAGCATGGGCGTGAGCACCGAGCGCCAGATCCGCCACTGCGAGGCGCCGTCCAGGGCGGCGGCCTCCAGCACCTCGCCCGGCACGGCCCGGATGCCCGCGTAGACCGTGACCATCACGAACGGGAAGGAGCACCACACCACTTCGAGCAGGACCAGGAAGAAGGCGCTGTAACGGCCGTAGGTCCACGAGTGGTCGCCGAGTCCTAGGAGGCGGTCGACCGGACCGAAGTCGGGGTCGAAGAGGAACAGCCAGACCGTCGAGCCGGTGATCGCGGGTGTCGCCCACGCTCCCAGGGCGGCCAGCATCAGAGCGAGCCGCGGGACGGCGCGGACACGGGTGAGCAGGACGGCCAGCGCGCAGCCCACCGCCAGCGTGGCGACCACACAGGCGGCGGCGAAGCCGACCGTCGCCACCAGCACCTGCCAGAACTGCTCGTCGGCGAAGAGTTCGCAGTAGTTGGCCAGGCCCCGGAAGCTGGTCGGTTCACCGCCGCTGACCTGCGCCTGGGTGTACTCCAGGAACGAGATCAGCCCGAGCTGGTAGACGGGGTAGACCAGCAGCCCGCCGAGGACGACGAGGGCCGGCGCGAGATAGAGCCAGGGGGTCCAGCCCGCGCGCGTCCGCGCCCCGCCGCGGGGCTGTGCGGGAGCCGGAGCGGTTTGCCGAGCCACCGTCCGTGTCACCCCGTGGACCCGAACGCGTCGTTCATCTTCTTCGCCGCGTCCTCGGCCGCGGCCGTCACGCCCTTCTTGCCGCTGACGATCTCCTGGAACATGGTCGGCAGCACCAGCGAGGAGTCGATCTGCACCCAGGCGGGAGAGGCCGGCACGAACCTGGTGCCGGCGGCGAGGGTCTCGACGAACGGCTTCACGAACGGCTCCCTGGCGGCGGCCTGGTCCCGCACGTCCGTGAACGTCGGCAGAAAGCCCATGGCGTCGAAGAGTTCCGCCTGCGTCTTCTTCGAGGCGAGCCGCTTCATCAGGTCCACGGCGAGCGTGCGGTGCGAAGTGCTCTTCAGGACACCGATGTTGTTGCCGCCCGCGAAGGCCGGTGCGACCGAGCCCGGCTTCACCCCGGGCAGCGGAACGATGGCGTACTTCCCCTTGACCTTCCCGGCGTCCACGGCCGAGTGGCTGAAGTTCCCGCCGATCGCCATGGCGGCCTTGCCGGACGCGAACGCGGTCACCGTGTCGTTGCCGTTCATGCCCGCGCACTTGGCGGCGGGACAGTTGTCGTCACCGAAGAGGGAGGCGTACGCCTTGATGCCCTTCGCGGCGGCGGGGCCGTCGATGGCGGAGGCGTACGACCCGCTCTTGCCGGTGGCCAGTTCACCGCCGTTGGCCCAGATGAACGGCATCGCGCCGTAGGTGTAGGCACCGCCGACGACGAGACCGTACAGGTCGGGCCGGGCGGCCCGGATCTTCTTCGCGGTCGAGATCAGCTCGGCCTGTGACTTCGGTACGGCCAGGCCGAGTTCACGCAGGACGTCGGTCCGGTAGTACAGCGCCCGGATGCCGACGAAGTACGGTGCCCCGTAGACCTTGCCGTCCACGGTGACCGACTGCCGGGCGGTCGGATCGGTGTCCTTTGACTCGTTCCACTCGTGGAAGTCCCGGGTGACGTCGGCGAGTCCGCCGTCCCGTACGTAACCGGCCGTGTCGGTGTTGCCGTACTCGATCACGTCGGGTGCGGACTTCGGGTCGTTGAAGGCCGCCTTGATGCGCTGGGCGCGGGTCTCCACGGGGATGTACTCGACGGTGACGTCGGTGCCCCGGTGCGCCTTCTCGAACTCGGCGAGGACCGCGTCCACCACGTGCCGCTTGGGCTCGTTGTCGACCTCCTGGAAGAGCCAGACACGCAGGGTGCCGGTCTTCTCGTCCTTGCCGGAAGGGGAGTCGCCTGAGGTCTGGGGCGCGCACGCGGTGGCCAGGGCGGCGGCCAGCGCGATCAGGCCAACGTAACGGACGGGCAGGTTCATGGAGTGTTCCTCCGATGAGGCGTTGCAACATGCGCAATGGAGGTTTCGCTGTGCACAACGCCTCGGAGGCTAGAGGCTCCATGAACACGCCCACAAGAGGTCTCAACCACTCTGTGACCGGCAGACGCACACCGTGCAACGCCCAAGCGGCACAAAGGCCCCGGACGGTGCGTCAGCGCACGGGGAAGCCGAAGCCGTAGCCCTGCTGCTTCAGCCACGGCAGCAGAGTGCGCAGCGCCGTCACCGTCTGGGAGCGGTCGCCGCCCGCATCGTGGAAGAGGATCGTGGGACCGTTGTGCAGCTCACCCTTGACGGTCGCGATGATCGCTTCGCTGCCCGGCCGCTCGAAGTCCTTGGAGTCGACGTTCCAGCCCAGCGGCCGCATGCCGTGCGAGGCCGCCAGCTTCCGGCTGTACGGGGTGAAGGCGCCGCCGGGGGCCCGGTAGTACATCGGCCGCACACCTCCCGACGCCTTGGTTATCTGCCGTTCCGCGTCGACGATCTGCTGCGACTGGTAGGCCTGGGACTTCTTGTCCATCGTGGTGTCGTGCGACACGGTGTGATCGCACAGCCGGTGCCCGGCGGCCACCACCTGCTTGACCAGATCGGGGTGGGCCTCTGCCTGGGTGCCGACCATGCAGAACGTCGCCTTCACGCCGTTGTCGCGCAGCACTTGGAGCACCTGCGGGGTCCAGGCCGGGTCCGGGCCGTCGTCGATGGTGATGTTGACAGCGTGTGCGCCCCCGTCGGAGGAGTGCGCGATGGTCTCGGACACGGGCGCCGCCTTCGGTGCGGCAGGCCGGGCGGAGACGCCCGGTGCCGCGGACCCGCCGCCGGTCTGCCCGGCCTGTGCCGTCCACACCGAGGTGGCGGCGGCCACCGCCGTGACCCCGACCGCCGCAGCGACCACCCGGCCGTACCATCCCCGCCCGCCATGCCGCGCCATGTCCGTCCCGCCCCCTGCTGTGCCGTTGGATTCCGTGCACCTGGCAGGACGGCGAGAAGCGATCACAGGATCCGTCTGTTACGAATCACGGACAATTCCGGGGCGCTGCCGCGACAGTCCCCCCGCGCGGGGGCAGGGCACGTGGACCGGTCCGCCGCCTCAGCCGGTGTTCAGTGCGGACCTGACGATCGCCGTCGCCGCCTTGCCCGCCGCCAGGACCGGGGCCGTGCTGCGCGCGGCCCGGCCGAGCATGAACGCGCCCTCCAGCAAGGCGATGACCGAAGTGGCCGTCTCCCGGGCGGCAGGCTCCGGAATGCCTCCCTCGGCGTAGTAGGCGGCGAGGCGGTCGGTCCAGCTGTCGAACACCTCGGCGGTGGCCCGCCGTAGCGTCTCGTCGGTGCTCGCGACCTCCATCGCGACGGTCGCGATCGGGCACGGGTCGGCGAAGTCCAGTTCGGCGAGGGTGCCGGCCGCCGCGCCGAAGGCGTCGGCGGTGGCCGCGACCCGGTCCTCGTACGGCGTCATCAGGGCGGTGATGAGTTCCAGGTAGCCGGCGCCCGAGCTGCGGACCACCTCCTCGCCCAGCTGGGCCTTGCCGCCGGGGAAGAAGTGGTAGATCGAGCCGAAGGGAGCGCCGGCGGCCGCGGCGATCTGTTTCATGCCGGTGCCGGTGTACCCCGTGCGCCGGAACAGCTCGGTGCCGGCGGTCAGGATGCGCTGCCGGGTCTCATGGGTGCCGGGGGCCTTGCCCTCGCTCATGTCCGGTACCTCCGGGGAGCCGCTGTCGCCGTCGGGGGTCGACGCCTATTCTGTCACTAGAACGATCTATCTAGTGAGGGTCCGCTGGCCCGGTCCACCGGACGCGGCGATTCGACCGGGCGGAGGCACGGCATGCCGGAGATCGAACTGAGCGCGGGAACCATCGACTACGACGACACCGGGGGCGACGGTCCCGTGGTGGTCCTTGCGCACGGCCTCGGGTTCGACGGATCGGTGTGGGCCGAGGTCGTCGCCGGACTGCGCGCCGACTTCCGGGTGCTGGTCCCCGTCCTGCCGATCGGCAGCCACCGGCGCCCGATGCGGCCCGACGCGGACCTCTCCGCGCACGGCATCGCCCGCCTGCTGGCGGAGTTCATGGACCGCCTGGAGCTGCGCGACGTCACCCTCGTCCAGAACGACACCGGTACGGCCCAACTCCTCGTCGGGACACGGGACGAGCGCATCGCCCGGCTCGTCCTCACCTCCTGCGAGGCACTGGACAACTACCCGCCCGGCGTCCAGGGCCGGCTGCTGACCGCGGCCTGCAAGGTCCCCGGCGGACTGTTCCTCCTCCTCCAGTCCTTCCGGTTCCCCTTCCTCGCCCGCATGGAGACGTCGCTCGGCGGCATGGCGAGGAAGCGGCTGCCCAGGGAACTGATCGCCCGCTGGTACGGCCCGCTGCTGACGAACCGGCACATCCGCCGGGACCTCGCCAAGTTCTGCCGTGCCACGCGGAAGGACTGCTACCTGCGAGCGGCCCGCAACCTGCCGTCGTTCACCCGCCCGGCGCTGGTCGCCTGGGGTGCCGAGGACCGCATGATGCCGCCCGAGACCGGCCGCCGCCTGGCCCGGCTCCTGCCGAACGGGCGTTACGTGGAGATCCCCGGGGCGCGCACCCTGGTCCAGTGGGACAACCCGGAGGCGCTCACGGGGGAGATCCGGCGCTTCGTGGCAGCGAACCCGCTGCCCGGCGAAGGCTGAGCCCGCCCCGGCGAAGGCTGAGCCCGCCCCCTCCGGCCCCACCCGCAGGGCGGGTGGGGCCGGAAGGTGTCACTTGTCGCGGCGTGACACGTCACCAATAGTGGCGACGGCCGGCGACCGCGTGCCCCATGGACCCCATGATCCACAGGATGGCTCCCACGACCAGCAGGATCACGCCGATGGTCCACAGGATCGAGATTCCCGTGAGGAAGCCGATGATGAGCAGGATGATGCCGAGGGCGATCATGACGTGCCTCCAGCTGGTAGTGGTGCTCCTGCCCTCCGGGTGCCCCCAACGCGGCTGAAATTGCACCCGAGAGGCGAAAATCTTTGCGGGCCGTGGCGGTCCGTGTTTCAAAAGTTCGGTCCGCAATGTTGACTCGCCGTATCGGCGGCCTCACATTACTTAGCGGTAGTACCGCGCGGTAATCCCGCGGCCGGTCTCTCGTCGCCGTCGGGTGTGTGCTCATGCCACGCCCCGCCGGCACGCACGCCCTTCGCGCACCGTCTCCGTACGCCGGACCGTCGTCTCCGTACGGCGGACCGTCGTCTTCGTACGCCGGACCGTCGTCGCACGTCCTCGCTCGGTCGAGCCGCTTCGCTCCAGCGATCCAGCAGTCCCGTGGCACCGCCATGCCCGTTTTCGTCCCGTGTCCTGTCCCGAGAAGGGAGAACCATGCCCATGCCTGCCCTGCGCCGTGTCCTCACCGCGACGTCCGCGGCCGTCGGCGCGCTGGTCCTCGGCCTCACCACAGCCCCCGCCCAGGCCACCACCCCCCTGAACTACGCGGCGCTGGGGGACAGTTACAGCGCCGCCTCCGGTGTCCTCCCGGCCGACCTCAGCAGCCCGCTCTGCCTGCGTTCCACCGCGAACTACCCCCACGTCATCGCCTCCCGGACCGCGGCGCGGCTGACGGACGTCACCTGCGGTGCCGCCCAGACCAAGGACTTCACCCAGGCCCAGTACCCCGGCGTCGCCCCCCAGGCCGACGCGGTCACCGCCGACACCGACCTGGTGACCCTGACGATCGGCGGTAACGACAACGGCACCTTCATCAACGCCGTGCTCGCGTGCGGCACCGCGGGCGTCCTCAGCGGCGGCAAGGGCAGCCCCTGCAAGGACAAGTACGGTACGACCTTCGACGACCAGATCGACGCCGGCACCTATCCGGCGCTGAAGGCCGCCCTCGGCAGCGTCCGCACCAAGGCCCCCCGGGCCCGGGTCGCGGTGCTCGGCTACCCGTGGATCACGCCGGCGACGGCCGACCCGTCCTGCTTCGCCAGACTGCCCGTCGCCACCGGTGACGTGCCGTTCCTGCACTCCATACAGGCGCACCTCAACACCGTGGTACGGCGCGCCGCCGAGGAGACGGGGGCCACCTACGTGGACTTCTCCACGGTCTCCGCCGGACACGACGCGTGCCAGGCCGTCGGCACCCGGTGGATCGAGCCGCTCCTGTTCGGGCAGAACATCGTCCCGGTCCACCCCAACGCCCTCGGTGAGCGGAGCATGGCCGAACACACCATGAGCGTCCTCGGCCTCGGCTGACCGGTCGCCGCCCGCCCGGGCCGCCGGTCACGCGTCGGAGAACAGCGGGTCGTACGCGGTGGAGCGCTCACGGCCCGACATGAAGGACAGGAAATCCCGCACGAACGCGGCCCGCGAGTACGTGCCGTCGGTGCCGGCCATGTCCCGTCGGAAAGCCCGGCGGAACAGCGCCCGGTACTCCTCCGCGTCGACGCGCCGGTCGCCGTCCGCGTCGGTGACGTCGAAGAGGACCTCGGCGACCCTGATCAGGGCGGGGCCGGCGAGCGACGGCACGGCCTCGGCGTACTCCCGGGCGCTGACGCGGCCGTCGCCGTCGGCGTCGAGAGCCCCTTGGAGCTCCCGCCACCAGGCGGCGAAGGCGTCGTAGAGCCGCGTCTCGTCCGGCTCGTCCAGGTCGAGACGGCCGGCGACCTCCCGGGCCATCGCGGCGAGGTCGGGCCAGTCCACATAGCCGTCCCCGGTCTGGTCCAGCACCGCCGTGAAGAACTCCTCGGCGCTCCGCCGCGCATCGGTGTCCCCGGCCGGGTCCGGCTCCGGCTCCGGCGGAAGGGGCGCGAGCAGCCGGACCAGGGCCCCGGCCCGCTTCATCCGGTCGCCCAGCGCCCCGATCGTCCTGGCCCGGGGATCGTCGGCGCCGGGGGAGAGGGCCAGCAGTCTGGCGATTCCCTCGGGCTGGAGCCAGCCGTCCGGGAGGAACCGGGCGAGGCCCACGGCCAGATAGGCGCTCTGCATCAGGGTCTGGGCGCCCGGCATCTCGGGCAGCCCCGCCCTCCGGCGGAAGGGCTCCGGCAGGGATGCCACGGTGATCACACCGACGAGGGGTCCGGCGACCGCGCGGCCCGCCGCCCACATGGCGGGCAGGCCGTGCAGCAGCGGCGGTGCGGGCAGATGGTCGAAGAGCCGGTAGAGGATGATGCGCATCGCCTCCGTGTTCTCCAGCTCCTCCTCGACCACACGGTCGAAGTAGGGCCAGAACTCCTGCACCGTGGGCGGCAGATGACCGGCATCGCCCGCCAGAGCGGCGAGATAGGCACGGAATTCCGCGTACAGCTGCTCCATGACGCCCTGTTCCAGTGGCTGCCCGCCGAGGCGGCACATCGTGACGCTGCTCTCGAAGAGGGTCGCGACCACCCAGGCCCGTACGCCGGGGTCCATCGCGTCGTACGGCCGCTCGTGCGCGTCGGCGCCCTTGAGCCGCGCATGCAGCCGGTTGAGCCGTGCCGCCTCCCTGCGGCGCACGTCGGCGTCCGCTCCGAACATGCGCTGGAGGCTCACGACCGTGTTGCGCAGTCGGCGCCACGGGTGTGCCACGAACGTCGAGTTGTCGGCCAGCGCCGCGCCGACCTGCGGGTGCGCGGCCTCCAGCACGGTCGCCCGGACCATCGCCAGCGCCCAGCGCGGATCCTGGAAGAACGCGTGGAACCGGCTGCCCGGACCGAAGAGGGACGCCTCGTCGTATGCGGTCGGACCGGGGTCCCGGTCGCGGTGACCGGCACCGGTGTCGGCGGGCCCGTTGCTGTGTGCGTCGGTCACGGTCGTCGTTCTCCGTTCGCGTTCGGGTTCACGCCGCCGAAGCGACGGTCGCGCTGCTGATAGGCGTGCAGGCACTCCAGGAAGTGCGCCGCGCGGAAGTCGGGCCACAGGACCGGCGGGAAGATCCATTCCGCGTAGGCGACCTGCCAGAGCATGAAGTTGGAGATGCGTTGTTCCCCTGAGGTCCGGATGACGAGGTCCACATCCGGTGTGTCGGCGAAGGGGAGGTGAGCGGCGAAGCTCCGCTCGTCCACGGCCTCGGTCGGCACCCCGTTGCGGATCAGCGACCGTGCCGCAGCCACGATGTCGCTGCGCCCGCCGTGATCGAAGGCCACGGTCAGCGTCATGCCCCGGTTCTCGGCGGTCAGTGTCATCAGGTCGGCGAAGTCCCGGGCCAGCGGGGGCGGGATACGCGGATCCGTCACCCCGAGGAAGCGGCAGCGGATCCCGCGCAGGTGCAGCATCGGGGCGTGTTTGCGTACCACTCGGCGGACCAGCCGCATCAGGAAGTCGACCTCGGCGCCCGGCCGTTGCCAGTTCTCGGTGGAGAACGCGTACAGGCTCAGCCACTTGACTCCGGCTGTCCGCGCCGCCTCGATGACGTCGATCACCGTCGTCTCGGCCGCGCGGTGACCCGACGTACGGGGCAGAGAACGCCGTGCCGCCCAGCGGCCGTTGCCGTCCATCACACAGGCGACGTGCCTTGGCACCCTCCGGCGTCCCAGGGGCCGCGGGTGTTCCTCGGGCCGTGGGTGATCGTCGATTTGCGGGTGTTCCTCGGGCCGCGGGCGTTGCTTGGTTTGCGGGTGTTCGGTCTGTAGGTCTTCGGCCTGTAGGTCTTCGTTCCGTGGGTGATCCACGGTCTGTTGGTGTTCCTCGGGCCGTGGGCGGTTCCGGGTCCGATCCGGGAACGCGACCGAACCGCCGATGACTTCCTCAGCCGTCACGCCTGCCCCCCAGCGGCAATGAGCGGAAACTCCGCCACTTCACGGCCCTCTCGCGGGTGACGGGCCGGATCGTCTCCAGCAGGGTGTCAGCCCCCGGACCGGGAGACGGCGCAACGGCCGGGGTTCACCCTTGGCACTCCTGTGTGAGGGTGCGGTCACCTGCCGGGCCGCGAGGTAAACCCGAACGGGCAGTGCGGCGCGAGACGACGGGAGTCGCCGTTCAGCCGAGCTGGTACTCGAACCACATGCGATGTGTGCCATCGGCGTCCACGGTCATCCCGCCGGAACCGGAGATCCCGGCCAGCTCGCGGGTACCGCTTGACGGCACGATGGTGAAGAACTCCGCCGTGCGGTCGCTGCCGGACGTCGTCGCCGAGTGCACGAAGTTGAAAGCCCCCTCCCGCCCCTGGAGCGAGCCTTCGAACGACTCCATGGCCACATAGGTGCCGACGCCCGTCGACTGGTCGTACGCGGCGGTGAAGAGGGTCGCCGAGCGCCCCGTGACCTCACCCTCGAAGTGCTTCTCCATCGTCGCGACACCTACCGGCAGCCCGGTGGTCACGGACGGTTCGGGTTTCAGTTCGGCCGGGACGAACGCCTTGACGGTGAAAGTTGCCGTAGCTCTCATGCCCTGACCGTACCGAGCCGGTCTGACAACGCAGCCGGACCACGGGAAACCAGGAACACGCCCGCCGGTTGGCCGGCGTCCTGCGGGTCTGCATCGGGAAGTGCGTCCCGCTGCTCTTCCTCTGAAGCCCGCGCTGCCGGCGGAACCCACCAACGGGACAGCTCTGTACTTCACCGCGTTCTTCATCCCGCCGTGGCTGCTTGCGATCCCAGCCAAGAGGGGTCTCCACGGGCTGGATCGGCGACCAACGCTGGGCTTCTCCGCCGGCGCGCTGTTCGGCTGCGTGGCGGTGTCCACAGATGCGTCAGTGCTTTAATTGCCAACTTTCCATGCGCCTTTTGAGACCGACCGAGCTGTGAGCCGCACAGGATGCATCTTGATCAGCTGAACAAGCTGAAATTCGCATCCCCGCTACTGAATCCTTAGCAACCCGCACCTCGTTAATCGCTACGTCAACGTGATCGCATTTGCCGCGCGGGTCAGGCCCACGGATTACAGAATCTTCGAGAGCGGTCTGGGTTCAGCACAGCAGCAGCTACTTCGTATGCTGCTGAGTAGTTCACCCCAAGGTCGAGTGGAAGCGGCATCGAGTTCATAGAGTCAGCTCGGCCGGGCGCTCGGGGGAGCGTGCCCAGGGACGCCACCGGCCGGCCGCTCTGCGATCACGGTCGGTACGATTCTGGCATGTCATCGCCAACACCGCCCGCTTACACTGCCCCCTCCGGCGACTTCGGACCCACCCCGCCGGCCCCCCGCTTCCGACCTGTATCGGTCGCGCTCCTCGTCGTGGGGCTCGTCCTGGGCGCGGGCGGGGTCGGCGCTGCCTGGGCGCTCAGTGACGACGATCCCACCGGCGACGGCGCGGCCGGCGACGCCCACCGTGCCTGCGAAGCCTTGGAGGGCTTCGACGAGTCCGACTACGGGGCCAAGGGGGCCAAGGGAGACATCGCCCTCAACCGCTACGCCGCCGCCGTTGTGCTGTCCGCCGCGGCGGCCGCGGGTGACCATGAGTACAAACCGTTGGCCGAAGCCATGCGCCGGGTGCAGAACCAGCAGCTCCGCTTCGCCGACTTCGCCGAACCCGCGGTGCAGAAGGACTTGAAGGCCGCCCGGTCCCTGTGCGCCGACATGTGACCGATGCCCGGCGGCCGACGGGGACGGGGCGTGGTGGCGCTGCCCTGCCGTACCGGAGGCGGCTCGGTGCCGGTCCTTCAGCCGGTGCCGGCGGTGGTCGGGGGCCAGGAGGCCCCGCCGTCCGACACATGGGCCTCACGAGCGGATGAGCGACGGGAGACGGGGCGAGCGTCGCCACGAAGCCGGGGCGGCGCTCACCCCTCACCCGTTCGGCTGGGCTGCGGCGGCTCCGAAGGCTTCCGAGGTGCCGCCCTCGCCCTGCTGGGAGGGGGTGTCGACGAAGCTGTAGGGCGGCAGCGGGCCGTTGATGCGCAGTTCGAGATGCGGGTGCTCCTGGCGGAACTCACGCACCCTGGTCAGGAACAGCTCCGCTGAACTGCGGTCCACCAGGAAGGAGAGGTTGGCCAGCCAGCCGGTGCTCGGCGGCCCGGCGCTGACTTCCTCCGCCATGGGTTCCAGCGCCTGCCGGAGCAACTCCGCGTCGGTCGCCTCGCGTGCCTGGACGGCGGCGGAGATCATCTCCCCGAGCCGGATCTTCTGCTCCTGCGTGCCCCCGCCGGCCTCGCGGTTCGCTTTCGCCATGGAGCGGATCTCGTCGTGGCCCGCCATGATCAGGCCGAGCACGGCCTCTTCGTCGTGATTGGCCTTGATGTTGTACTCCGCTTTACCGTCCAACGCCCGCAGCCGCTCGAGGAAGTCCTCCGCACGCTCGGCGAGCACCCTGATCACCGTGTCGTCGTCCGGGGAGGTGCTGCCGAACCGCATCGGCAGTACCACGCCGCCCGCCGCGGCCTCGTCCAGTACCCGCTGGTGGGCGAGCAGATCACGGCGCTTGGGACGCAGTTCCTCGGGGGCGTCACTGACGATCGCGGCCAGCTCGCCCCGGGTCAGCACGCGTACCGGCCGTGGTGGGTCGCCGATGCCGTCCGTGTCCTGACCGAGGGGTGAGTGCGCAGCACGGATGATCCCGTAGACGTACGTGCTCATCTCTCATTCCCCTCTCCTGCGGTCGCCCTGGTGCTCCCGGCCCTCTTCGCGTGCCTGCTGGAAGGCGCTGGAGATCGTCTCCGCGGCACCGGACAGGGCACCCTTCGTCTTGCCGCGGGCACCGGACTCCGTGAGCTGTCCCGTGAGCTCCGTGAGCCCGGCCGGCTTGCGCGGCCCCGCTTCCAGGTCGAGGCGGTTGCACGCCTCGGCGAAGCGGAGGTAGGTGTCGACGCTCGCGACCACGACCCGTATGTCGATCTTGAGTATCTCGATACCGACGAGGGAGACCCGCACGAACGCGTCGATCACCAGCCCGCGGTCGAGAACGAGTTCCAGAACGTCGTACAGGCCGCTGGAGCCGCCTCCGCCGCCCTGCTGCGTCGCCATGGTCATAGCGACCAACCCCTTGCCGTGATCTCGGTGTTTCTCGCGTCGGCGGGGACCGCTGACAGCGACTCGTCGGCCTCGCTGTCCTCGCCGCGACGAAGGTTCCTTCGCCGCGACGAAGACTCTGGATGCGGGTAGCCCCCGCCACCTGCGGCTAAACGCGAGAACGAAGAGGTGGCCGGGCGGGCCTCTGCGGCCGCTCCGGAGTGGTCCCGGGCGGGGTGGGCCGGGCGGGCCTCGGCCGCCGCTCCGGAGGGGTCTCGGGCGGGCGGGCCGGGGCGGGCCTCGGCGGCCGCCCATGAGTGGTCCCACCCCGCCCTGACGCCCGGTGGCGAGTGATCGCCCCGGCGTGGCCCTTGGCCCGCTCGAACCCGGGCACGGTCCAGCCGAGCGGCTCCGGCGCGGCCCGCTGCCCACCCTGCCGCGGCGCCGGCCCAGGCGGGGCGGGGGCCTGCCTCGCCCTGCACGCCGGCGCCGGCCCAGGCGGGGCGGGGCCTGCCTCCCCCCGCACGCTGGTGCCGGTCCCCGTACCGAATCGCCTGCCTGCCGTAGTGAGTACGCCACGGGCGGTCCCTAGCGTGATGGCACATGGCAATCCCGTTACACCCCACAGAACTTCGCTTACGCACCGGCCTCGCGGCCTTCGCCACCGCCTGCCTGCTCACCGCCGTCGCCGCCCCGGCCGCCGTCGCCCAGTCGCCGCGGGACCTACCCAGCGCCGCACCCAGCGCCGCACCCCGCGCGTGCGGCCCGCACACGGAGCTGAGCCGTTCCGTACGCCACCTCGTGGCGCACGACCGGATCGCCGGCGCCGCGGTCCTGGCCACCGGCCCCGACCCGGCCGCTCCCTGCGCCCGCTGGACGGTGGCCGACGGCGTCGCCGATCTGCGCACCGGCCGCCCGATGAACACCACCGACCGGCTGCGCGCCGGCAGCGTCATTAAGACCCTCACCGCGACGGCCGTCCTGCAACTCGCCGCCGAGCGGCGGCTGTCCCTGGACGCGCCCGTCGAGCGCTACCTGCCGGGTCGTGAACGCCACCGGAGACCCGCGCACCAGCTACCGCAGCGCCCGGATGGTGCGCCGCGACTGGCCCACCTCCCGCCTGGTGACCTTGCGGGGCGCGGACCAGCACGGTGTCTACGGGGTCTTCGGCAGCTCGTGCGTTGACTCCACGGTCAACGCCTACCTCGGGACGGGGCGCCTGCCGTCCGGGGACGTCGGCTGCCCCCGCGCCACCGAGTGACGGACCGGCGACGGGCGGACGTCTCCACGACGTCCGCCCGGGATGCGCCCCGCCGGTCGCCGCCCCCTGAGCGGCCTCACGAGGCGAGGTTCTCCTTCTCGGCCGGGACCGGGAGTACGACGATGCGCTGGACGGCCCGGCTGAGGACCAGCACCCCCGCGACGATCAGCAGGGCTCCGCACGCCTCCGGCAAGAGCCACCACCCGGTGCGGATCCGCTCGTCGAAGAGGGTGATGCCCAGGGTGAGGCTCACCACCGCGTCGCCGATGGTCAGCGCGGGCTGTGCCGCTGCCAGGGGACCGGCCTGAAGCGCGTTCTCCAGCAGGAGCACCGCCGCGGCGCCGGCCAGCGCGAAGCCGTAGGTCTGCCAGGACCGCAGGAACGCGGCGAAGCCGTGGTCGGCGAACGTGCCGCTGGCCGACTTCAGCAGGGCGGCGGTCAGGGCGTTGCCGATCGCGGAGGCGGTCGCCAGCAGCGCGGCGCGCCGGGCCGGCAGGCGCCCCCGGCCGGCCAGCAGCACCGCCAGGGCCATCGCGCCGGCACACAGACACACGGCCGGGATCCACCGGCCGAGCGACGCCTGATCGGTCGCGCCGTGCGGGGCGGCCGCGATCAGCAGGAGGGCCAGCCCCGTCACACAGCCGGCGACACCCCACCAGCCCGAGTGCGGCAGCCGCCGGTGCATCAGCGGGGCGGCGACGAGCAGGGCGAAGGGGAGTTCCAGGATGAACAGCGGCTGGACCAGTGCGAGCGGACCGTTGACCAGGGCCAGGCTCTGGAACAGCGCGGCGCAGATCACCCCGGCCATGCCGATCATCCAGTACGGCCGGCGCACCAGCTCCGCGAGCAGGCGGAGCCCGCCGCGCGTGCTGTCCGAGGCGGCCTTGCGCTGGAACGCGGTCCCCACGGCGTTGCTCGCAGCCCCGGCGACGGCGAACACCGCGGCCAGTTCGATCACGACCGACTCCCGCCTGCGGCTGGCCTCCCGGAGGGAGGACCGGGTCCCTTCAGCCTACGGAAGGCGGCCCCGCCGTGCCGTGTGGGCCGCCCCGCCCCGGTGACCCGGGGCGGGACGGGCGGGTGGGGGGGAGGAGGGTCAGGAGACGGTCAGGTCGTCCGCGTAGACGGCACCCTGGCCGTACCAGCCGTGGACGTACACGGTGACCGTGCCCGAGTCGCCGGTGCTGAACGGCACCGTCAGCTTCTGCCACGAGGTGGGCGAGGCCCAGGTGCTCGCCGTCGCGCCGCCACTGACCCCGAGATAGGCGTACGGACCCTGCACCCAGCCGCTCAGCGTGTACGACGTGTGGGGCTTGAGGGTGAGGGTCTGGGCACACTGGCCGCTCTGTGCGGCGGACGGCGCGGTCTTCAGTGCGTGGCTGCCTGCGTGCGCCGGCGAGGACACCACTGTGGCGCCGTTGTCGCAGGTCCACGGCGCGAGCGAGCCGGTCTCGAAGTCACCGTTGGGGAGAGTGGCGGTGCCGCCCGATCCGTACACGGTCAGGGTGAACGAGGCGCTGTGCCTGGTCGGGCCCGCCGTGCCGGTGACGGTGAGCGGATAGGTGCCGGGGGTCGTGGAGGCGGCGGCCTTCACGGTCAGCGTGGCGGTGCCGCCCGCGGTGACCGAGGCCGGGCTCAGGCTCGTGGTCACCCCGCTCGGTGCGCCGCTCACCGCCAGGTCGACGGTCTGGGCGCTGCCCGCGGTCACCGAGGTACGGACCGACGCCGTCGTCGAGCCGCCGGGGTCGACCGAGGCGGTGGCCGGGGAGAGGGAGACGGAGAAGTCGTCGGCCGGGGGTGTCGTCGTGCCGCCGGTGAAGGGCGCGAAGGTGTGTGTGAAGTACCAGGTGTCCTGGGCGATGCCGGAGCAGGTGTCGGACGCGGGGGAGCCGGGGCAGCCGCCGTTGTCGCGCTGGAGCGCCCAGAAGGACAGGGTGTTGATGCCCTTGGCGACCGCCCAGTCGTACACGGTCGTGGCGTCGGCGGTGGTGAAGGTCTCCGCCGGGCCGTAGTCGTCCACACCGGGCATCTCGGTGACGCCGATCATGTTCCACAGCTGGGTGTCCGACAGGCTCGGGTACAGCTCGGCGAGCTGGTCGTGCAGCCCGCTCGCGGCCGTCTGGGTGTCGGTGGCCATGTGGTGGGTGGCGCCGTCGTAGTAGTCGAACGTCATCAGGTTGACGACGTCCACCTTGGCGCCCGCGTTCTTGGCGCTGCGCAGCACCGCGAGTCCGCTGTCGGCGAGGCCGCTCGTCGTGGTCGGGAGGGTATAGGAGATCTGCACCGAGCGTCCGTTGGCGGCGGCCCAGTCCTGGACCTTCTTTATGGCCTGGTTGCGGCGGTTGATGCCGGCCGTGTTGGTGAGCGAGTTGTCCTCGATGTCCATGTCGAGGCGTGCGACGTCGTAGGTGGTGATGACCTTCTCGTAGGCGGCGGCGATGGAGTCCACGTTCGTGCAGCTGTCGGCGATCTCGGTGCCGCCGTTGTCGGCTGCGTATCCGCCGAGGGAGGGGATCACGTCACCGCCGCGCGAGCGGATGGTCGTGAAGTCGGAGCCGAAGACCGAACCGTCGACCGGGGTGCCGGCATCGCCGTTCCAGTACGGGGTGCACGAGCCCTTCCGGTCGGTCTGGAGGAAGGCCATGGTCAGGTACTTGGCGCCGGAGGCCTGGGCGAGGGCGGCGGGGCTGTCGCCGTTGTAGGCCTCGAAGTAGGGGGCGAAGACATGCGTGGGCAGCGGGGTCGCCGCGTGCGCGGCGCCGCCTGACCCCAGGGCGAGCCCGGCGGACGCGGCCAGCGTGGCCACGCCGGTGAGCAGGGCGCGTACGGATCTCGGACGTCTCATCGGGTACTCCCGGATAGCGAACGACAGGCGAGAGAGCGGGGTGTCGCGCTGTTGCGGCCCGGCCGTGGGGCTATTGGTCTAGGCCATAATTGGTCTGGACCAAGTGACGGTCAAGGTGTGCGGGAGGGCCTTTGCCCGTTCATGGGAATCGGCCGCACCCGGCCGGGGCCGCGATCCTGACGGCGTGTCATGGCCGCCGCCTGCGACCGCGCTTCGTTCGCCGCGTCCCCGCGGCCGCCGTGCCCGTGTCGGCGGGGCGTGCGTGGACGCCTGTACCGGGAGTCCGTGGTGAGCCGGGGTCAGCCGCCCCAGACCGACCAGGACGCCGTGCCGTGTGCGGACATCAGGGCGGCGAGCACGACCAGGTCGGCGATGCCCAGCCCCAGTCCGAGGAGCGCGCGGAACCGACGTGCGGTGTCACGGCGCAGGGCGATGACGGCCAGCACGATGGCGATGGGGCCGAGGACGAGGTTGAGGACGAGCAGCCCGACGAGGCCGAGGACGAAGGAGGCCACGGCCATGCCTTCGGTGTCCTGCCGGCCGGTCCGGCGCGCGGGCGGTGCGGTCAACCGCATGGTCAGGCCCTCCTCGTCCGGTTGCGGCGCCGCCGCTCGCGCCCCGCGAAGACGAGGAGCCAGACGGCGATGAGCGCACCGAGCACCAGGGTGACGGGCCACGGCAGATAAGCGGCCGACCCCACGACGATGCCCAGCAGGAGCAGCGCGACGACCAGGAAAAGCACGCTTACCTCCCGGGGGTGGTGGCGACGGCGGCGGACGGCGGGTTACCGGCCTGCCGTTGCGACGGCTTCTGCGGCCACTTCCTTAACGCGTTCATGACATCGCCGGTTACCCGTGAGCGGCCGTCTCACGCAGCCGCCCGCCTCCTTGGGCCGGATCCTGACGGGCCGACAGCGGCGCGGCCGCCTGCCGGGAGCGTCCGACCGGCAAGGCGCGGGCGGCCGGGGAGCGCAAGAGGGAACGCCGACGGCACCGAGGAACCCGGTGAGGCGGCCTGCTCCCGCCGGCTCCGTGCGTGGCCGCCGCCCGGCTCAGGTGGCGCGCGTTCCGCCGCCCCGCCGGATGCGGCCCAGCAGATCCCGGTGGTAGGCCGCGAGCCGCCCCGCCGGCACCGGGGCGGGGCTGCCGGCAAGGGTGTACCAGGTCTCGCTGCCGGAGTGCTGGACCGCGACGCGCACGCTGATGCCGTCGGAACGGAGGATGGTCGCGACGATGAGGTCACCGGTGACGACACCGACTTCGTCGGTCATCGCCCCGCCGGGACCGGCCGTGACCCGGTCGACGTAGCTGTTGACGCTGGGAGGGTTGTTCATGGGGCGCAGGTTTCCATCACCCTGACCGGCGTGCGCCGCACCGCGCGGGTGCCGCGCACGCATGTCCCCGTGTCGGGCGTGCGGCCGGAGCGCCGACTGCCGTCCGGCCGGTGGCGGTCAGGCCGCGACGCGCTCCGCGAGCTTGCGCGCCCTGGTGGCCGCGGCCTCGAAGGCGCGGTCACGGGAGGCCTCGGCCAGCGGGATCAGATCGGCCATCGCCGGGTTCTGCGACGCCATGGTCAGCTCCGGGACGATGAACTCCAGGTCCAGGCCGAGGCCGTCGGCGAGGATGGCCTCGAGGTAGTTCTGCACGTACTCGTAGCCCTCGCGCGGGGTGCCCGGCGCGTAGGAGCCGCCCCGGCTGGCCACGACCGTGACCGGGGTGCCCTTGGCGGACGGGTTCTCGCCCGCGGTGCGACCGATGAGGATCACGTTGTCCAGCCAGGCCTTGAGGGTCGAGGGGATCGTGTAGTTGTACATCGGGGCGCCGATCAGGATCGCGTCGGCCTGCTCCAGCTCCTCGATCAGCTTGACGCGCTCGGCGAAGGCGGCGGCCTGCCCGGGCGTGTGCGCGGACTCGGGGACGAAGCCGGCGAGGTGTGCGTCGGCGGTGATGTGCGCAACGGGCTCCGCCGCCAGGTCGCGGTAGACGACCGTGCCCTGCGGGTGCTGCTCCTCCCAGTGCTTGCGGAAGGCCTCCGTCACGGCGCGGGAAGCCGACGCCTCGGTCGGGAAAACGGACGAATCGATGTGCAGCAGGGTGGCCATGTATGTCTCCGTAAAGGCTGTGCGGCCGGAAGGCGTGGGTGTGTGCAGCCGGACGCCGTGCGCTGGCTGAGTTTTCGTACTGGACTATTCTTAACACATGGACTTACTTTTTTTCAGCCACCTACGGCAGAGAGTACCCTGAGGGGCATGGCGGCGGAGCAGAACCACGACAGCGCGGCGTGCAAGAGGGTGGACGACGGCATCACCCGTGTCTTCCAACTCCTCGGCAAGCGCTGGAGCGGCCCGATCGTGGCCGTCCTGGTCGAGCAGCCCGCGTACTTCGCCGACCTCCGGCGTGCCATCCCCGGCATCAGCGAACGCATGCTGTCCGACCGGCTCGCCGAACTCGGCGCCGCCGGCCTCGTCCTGCGCGAGGTCGACGAAGGCCCCCCGCTGCGCGTCTCCTACCGGCTGACCGACGCCGGCGCGGCCCTGGAGCCCGCACTGCGCGCACTCGGCGAGTGGGCCAAGGCCCACCTGCCGGAGGCGGCGGCATGCCCCCAGGCCGCCCTGGAACGACAGGTCTAGCCGCCGGGCCGGCCGCCCCCGGCGCCGCCCGAGGCGCACCGCGTACCGGCACGCGAGCTACCAGCGCACGCGGTCCCCCGGATGGCGGACCGCGTGCGCGTCGCAGACGGTGGTGGTGTAGGGACCCGTACCGGGAGGCTCCCCTCGTGCGCATCGTCACGGCCACCGTCGCAGCCCTGGCCCTCACCGCCATGGCCGTACCGGCCGCGACTCTCGCGCCACCGCGCTCCCCGGCCACCGACGGGGTGTGGCGGACGGACGGCTACGGCACCCTGCTCGTCCTCGGCCGGGGCGGCCTCAGGGAGTACCAGACCACGTCCGTCAGCTGCGTCAAGGGCGGCTCCGCACGACAGACCGGCCCCGGTGTCTACACCGCGTCCGACGGCACCGTCGTCACCGTACGGACCGGTCGCGACGACGACCACGCCCGGCTCGCCGTGGCCGGCTCGGTCGGACACCGGCAGCTCACCCGGGTCCGGGCGCTGCCCGCCGGCTGCAAGCGCCCGGCGTCCAGGGACCCGCGGGCCGGCTTCGACGCGCTCTGGCAGACCTTCGAGGAGAACTACCCCTTCTTCGGCCGGAAGGGCGTCGACTGGCACGCCGTCCGCGACCGGTACCGGCCCCAGGTGCACCGGAACACCACCGGCCCCGAACTCTTCGACCTCTTCAGCCGCATGCTGAAACCCCTCTACGACGTCCATGTCACGATCGAGGACGACGACCGCGACTTCGCCGAGGTACGGCCCGGCACCGAGGTGCCGAGCGACGACCTGGACGCCAAGGCCAAACGATTCATCGAGGCCCGCGACCTCGAGGACGCCACGCACCGGCAGGACTTCGCCGAGGGGCGGATCACCTACGCCGACCTGCGCGGTGACCTCGGCTACCTGCGGATCTCCGCCTTCGACTACTACGCCGGCGACGACGCGCCCTACGCCGCGGACCGGACGGAACTGGACCGGGCGCTCGACACCGTCCTGACCCCGAGCCGCACCCGGGGCCTGAAAGGGCTGATCATCGACCTGCGCGTGAACGACGGCGGCTTCGACGCGCTCGGCATCCGGACAGCCCAACGGCTCACCGACACCCCCTACACCGCCTACGCCAAACGCGCCCGCAACCACCCGGCCGACCCCGCCCGGCACACCCGGCCCCAACCCGTGCCCGTCGTCCCGGCCGACGCGCCCCGCTACACCGGCCCGATCGCCGTCCTCACCGGCGGTTCGACGGTCAGCGCCGGCGAGACCTTCACCCAGGCCCTGTTCGAGCGGCCCGGCCGCACCTTCCGGATAGGGCAGCCCACCCAGGGCGTCTTCTCGGACCCGATGACGCGAAGCCTCCCCGGCGACCTGCTCTTCACCCTGCCGAACGAGGAGTACCTGACCCGCACCGGCCACACCTTCGACGGCACGGGCATCCCGCCGGACATCACCGAACCGGTCTTCACCGACGAGGAGTTCGCGAAGAAGCGCGACTCGGCCTTCGACCGCGCGGTCGCCCTCCTGCGCGGCCGCGGCTGATCCCGGTCAGCCGACTGCCGGTCAGCCGACTCCCGGTCAGTCGACAGGCCAGGTGTGCACCGGGGCGTTGAGGTGCATGTAGTCGATGTACATCTGGGTCATCCGGCGCAGCGCCTCGTGGCGGCCGGCGTGCGTGGTGGCGTCGATGTGATGGAACATCTCCTTCTGCCACACCGCGCCGTTGCGCGCCGTCACACAGCGCTGCTCGATGACGCCGAGCAGCGGCTCCCGCCAGGCCGCGTCCATGCCGGAATGCTCCAGGCCGCGGTGCGCGAGCGGCAGCAGCCGGCGCAGCACCAGCTCCGGGACATGGACCTCGCCCATCCCGGGCCAGTACAGCAGCGCCTCGATGCCGTTCCGGGCGGCGGCATGCAGATTGTCCTCGGCGGCCGAGAAGGACATCCGCGACCACACCGGGCGGTCCTCCTCCACCAGGGCCCGGGTGAGCCCGTAATAGAAGGCGCCGTTGGCGAGGGTGTCGGCGACGGTCGGGCCGGCGGGCAGCACCCGGTTCTCCACCCTGATGTGCGGCCGGTCGTTCGCGACGGCGTAGACCGGCCGGTTCCAGCGGTAGATCGTGCCGTTGTGCAGGGTGAGTTCGGCCAGTTCGGGGATGTCGCCGCGGTCCAGCGTCTCCACCGGGTCCTGCTCGTCGCACAGGGGGAGAAGGGCCGGGAAGTAGCGCAGGTTCTCCTCGAACAGGTCGAAGACGCTGTTGATCCACCGCTCCCCGAACCACACCCGGGGCCGCACCCCCTGCACCTTGATCTCCTCCGGGCGGGTGTCGGTGGCCTGCTCGAACAGGGGGATCCGCGTCTCGTGCCACAGCTCCTTGCCGAACAGGAACGGAGAGTTGGCCGCCAGCGCGACCTGCACACCCGCGATCGCCTGCGCCGCGTTCCAGTACCCGGCGAACTCCTCGGGCGACACCTGGAGATGGAACTGCGTGCTGGTGCACGCGGCCTCCGGGGTGATCGTGTCCGCGTAGGTCCGCAGCCGGTCGGCTCCGTCGATCTCGATGCGCAGGTCCTCGCCGCGGGCCGCGAAGACCTGGTCGTTGAGCAGCCGGTAGCGGGGATTCTCGGACAGCGCCCCCTCGCCGATCTGCTCCTGGAGGAGGGTCGGCAGGATCCCGACCGTGATCAGACGGGCACCGACCGACCGGGCACGCCCGTCGGCGTGGTTCAGCGCGGACCGGATCTCCCCCTCCCAGGCGTCCGGGCCGCCCGCGATCAACCGCCTGGGCGGAACGTTGATCTCCAGGTTGAACCGGCCCAGCTCGGTGGACCACGCCGGGTCGGAGATCGCCTCCAGCACATCGGTGTTGCGCATCGCCGGCTCGGCGTCGTCGTCCACCAGATTCAGCTCTATCTCCAGGCCGACCTGTGGCCGCTCCGACTCGAAATGCGCCTCGCGCAGCATCTGTGCGAACGCGTCCAGGCACTCCTGCATCTTGATCCGGTACCGGCGGCGGTCCTCGCGCGTGAACACGAGCGCCGGGACGTCACGCCCCATCGGCCCTCCAGGGTCCCCTCGGCGGACACCTCTCCACCCAGCGTCGCATCATCGCGCGATGCCCACCAAGCGGATGCCCGGCCGGGCCCCCGCGCCGCAGGAAGCGCGCCGTCGCCGGGACCGCGCGGTCACTCGGCGGGCGGGGTTCCGAACCACGTCCCACACCTCCCGGCCGGTGCGCCCCGCCTTCGGTGCACCGGCCACCATCGGCTCCCGCCCACCGTGTACCGCCCGCGGTCGGCTCCCGCCCTCCGTGCTCCGGCCCGCCGTCGGCTTCCGCCCTCCGCGCACCGGTCGCGTCCGGCCCCCGCCTTCGGTGCACCGGCCACCATCGGCTCCCGCCGTCGCGCACCGGTCGCCACCGGGTGTTCCCCCGTGGCGGCTGTTGGGAAGATGGGCGCATGACCATCTCCCGCGGCGCCCGCCGGCCCACCATCGCCGATGTGGCCGAGGCCGCGTCGGTGTCCCGGACGACGGTGTCCCACGCCCTGAACGGCATCGGCAAGGTGGACCCGCGGACGCGCGAGCGCATCAAGAAGATCGCCGCCGAGCTGGGCTACCGGCCCAACCTGCGCGCCCAGCGGCTGCGCCGCGGCGAGGCCAGGGCCATCGCGCTGGCCTCCTCGATGCCCTTCGCGGTGGCCGGCGGCCCGTCCCGGCTCGGCTTCTACATGGAGGTGGCCGCCGCGGCGGCCGAACGGGCCCTCGTCCACGAGTACGCGCTGGTGCTGATCCCGCCCGTGCAGTCCGGATCCGCGCTGTACACCGTGGACATCGACGGTGCCATCGTGGTCGAGCCGGCGGCGGACGACGCGGCCGTGGCCCAACTGCGCGAGCGCGGGCTGCCGTACGTCACGCTGGGCCGGCCCACCGCGCCGGACGACGACGCCCCCTACGTCGACCTGCACGGTGGCCGGGTCGTCGAACTGCTCCTGGACCACCTGCGCGCGCAGGGCGCGCGCCGTCCCGCGCTCGTCGTCGGCGCGGGCACCCGTCACTCCTCGGTCGACGCGCGGGCCGCCTACGAACGCGCGGCGGCGGCCCACGGCTGGACACCGGTCGTCGCCTCCGCTCCGGAAGACGGTGGTGAGCAGGCGGGGTACGACCGGTGCGCCGCGCTGCTCGCCGAGCATCCCGGCATCGACGCGCTGTGCGTGCTGGTCGACGCCTTCGCCGTCGGAGCGGTGCGGGCGCTGCGCGACGCGGGCCGCCGGGTCCCCGACGACGTCATGGTCGTCACCCGGTACGACGGTCTGCGCGCCCGCACCTGCGAACCACCGCTCACCGCGGTCGACCTGCGCCTGGACCGGGCCGCGGCGGACGCGGTGGAGCTGCTGCTGGGCCGGCTGGGAGCGCAACCGAGCGGCGGCGGAGGGGAGTCGACGACCGGCACCGGTCCCGTCGGCGACACCGATGCCGATTCCGTCGGCGACAGCGATGCCGGTTCCGTCGGTGTCAGTAGTGGCGGTTCCGTGGGTGGTGCGGGAGCCGTGCCCGTGGGGGGTACGGGTGCCGGTTCGGTGAGTGGTGCGGGGGGCGTGCCCGTGGGGGGTACGGGTGCCGGTTCGGTGAGTGGTGCGGGGGGCGTGCCCGTGGGGGGTACGGGTGCCGGTTCGGTGAGTGGTGCGGGGGGCGTGCCCGTGGGGGGTGCGGGTGCCGGTTCGGTGAGTGGTGCGGGGGGCGTGCCCCTCGGTGGGACCGGAGCTGTGTCCATCGGTGGTACGGGTGCCGGTTCCGTCGGGGACACGGGTACCGAGCCCGTCGGTGCTGGTGCTGGTGCTGGTGCTGGTGCTGGTGCTGGTTCGGTCGGCGTTTCCGATGCCCGCTCCGACGGTGGCGGCGAGACTGCCGGGCTCGGGGTGGCTGCCCCCGAGCCGCGGCTCGTCGTCCGCGCCTCCTCCCTGCGGCGGCGGTAGGGCGGGGCCCGACGTGCCCCGCCCCGGTTCAGCTGCCCGCCATCAGGACCACCCCGGACACCAGGGCGAACGCGAGCACGAAGGCGCGCATCCGCTTGGCGTCGACACGCTGGTGCACCAGACGGCTCAGCCAGGCACCCGCCGCGAGCGCGGGCAGCAGCAGCACCGCCCAGCCCAGGTCCGCGGCGCGGCCCCGGCCGCTGGCGAACAGCAGGGCGAGCGAAGCGACTTCGCCGGCCAGGAAGCAGACGGCGACCGTGGCGCGCAGCTCGGCCGGTGGCCGGTGCTGGTAGACCAGGGCGAGGGGCGGACCGCCCACACCGGTCGCCGTCTCGGTCAGCCCGGTGACGACACCCGCGCCCACATAGGCCGCGCGCCCCGGCACGAAGCCGGGCACGACGAGGCTCACCACCGCCGCCAGTACCGTCGCGGCGCCGACGACCGTCCCCAGGTCGCCCTCCGGCACGACCCACAGCAGCGCGAGACCCCCCGGGGTCGCGGTCAGCCGCGCGGCCGTGATCCAGCCGGCGCCCCGCAGATCGAGGCTGTGCCGCTCCCGCCAGGCGACGTACAGGTTCAGCGGGATCATCGAGGTCAGTACGAACACGGGCAGCAGTCCGGGGTCCAGCAGTCCCGAGACGGGGGCCACGATCAGCGCGAAGCCCAGCCCGCTGGCGCCCTGCACGAACGCGGCCGCCGCCACGGTCAGCGCCAGCACGGCGAGCATCCACCCCGTCATGCCCGGCCGCCGACGGAACCGGCGGTGGAGGCTGCGGTAGGCGCAGCCCCGGGCGTCGCGGGACGGGCCGCAGGGGACCCGGCGGGCCCCGCCGTGGAGCGGGCGGCCCGGTCCGGGGCGAGGACGGGCGCCACTCCGGAGGCAGTCACCGGGTCGGACTCAGGGGCCGGCCCGGGGACCGGTGCCGTGGTCGGTGCCGGTGGTGTCGTTGCGGGTGCGGTGGTCCGTCGTGTGTCGGTCTGTGCCGCTGTGGTGTCCGTCTCCGCTGTCGCCGGCGCCGGGGTCGGTGCCGCTGGTTGCGTTGCGGGTGCGGTGGTCCGTGCCGCCGGTGCCGTGGTGCGTGCCGTTCCGGTCGCTGCCGGGGCGGTCTCCGCTGTCGCCGGTGCCGCCGATCCGGCCGCCCGTGTCGACCCCGCCTCCTGCCAGGCCCGGACCGACGTCGGGTGGGCTCGAGTCACCTCTGCCCGCTCCACGACCCGCCGGGCCAGTTCCGCGGCCTGCCGGACCAGGGCCGGGCCGTCCCAGTCCGGCGGCCAGCCGTGCCACAGCCGCAGCCGGCCGCCGACGTACACGGCGCTGAGCTGGTCCCGGTTGCCGCGCCGGACCAGCTCCCAGGGCAGGTCCCAGGACAGCCGCAGCTCCGGCCCGCTGACGTCCACGAGCAGGAAGTCGGCGGCCTGGCCCACCGCGATCCGCCCGGTGAGCCGGCCTAGCCCGACCGCGTCCGCGCCGCCCGCGCCGGCCCGCTCCAGCCAGGTCCAGCCGGCCCCGCAGGACGAGTCGCCGGCGGCCAGACCGTGGGTGAGCCGCTGGGCGGACTCGGCCGCGTCCGCGAGCCGGAAACCGTCGCCGCGGGTGCCGTCGGTGCCCAGACCGAACCGGATGCCACGCTCGGCGAAGACCGTGGCCGGGGCGACCGCGTTGCCCTTCCAGGCGCTGGCGACCGGGTTGTAGCTCACCGCCGTACCGGTGTCGGCGAGCAGCGTGACCTCGGCCGGGGTGAGCAGCGTCGCGTGGGCGGCGAGCAACTGCGGGCCGAGCGCACCCACGTGGTGCAGGTACTCCAGGGGCCGCATCCCGTGGCGGACGAGGGAGCGTTCGACGGCGACGAGGTGTTCGTTCACATGGATCTGGACCACGGTCCCCGCGGCGGCGGCCAGGCGTGCCGTGGCGGCCAGCGTGGGCCCCGTCGCCGCCTCCGGGACGGACACCGCGAGCGAGGGACGGACCAGGTCGTCGCCGCCGTAGCGGGCCAGATGGCGTTCGGCGGCGCCGAGCACCGTGCGCGGATCGGCGTCCTCGCCGGTGCCGTCCGCGGCGTCGTTGCAGACCAGGCCCAGCACGCAGCGGATACCCGCGTCGCGTGCCGCCGAGGCGATCACGTCCACGTCCACCGGGGCGCGGGTGCCGGACTCGGCGACCGTGGTGAAACCGCCGCGCAGCGACTCCAGGGCGGCAAGCTTCGCGGCGACGTACGCCGACTCCTCGTCCAGCGCCCGCTCCAGCGGCACCCACACCCGGCGGAAGATCTCCGACGGCTCCCCGAAGGCGAGCGCACCGCCGAAGCTCTGCGTCAGATGGTGATGGGCGTCGACGAAGCCGGGCATCAGCGCATGCCCGGGCAGCCGCAGGGGCGTCAGCGACGGGTGCGTACGGACGATCCGCTCGGCCGGGCCGACATCGCGGAACACGCCGTCTTGCACCACCACCGCGTGCCCGTCCAGCGGGCCGTCGGGGGTCAGCGTCACATCGGGGACCAGCAGCAGCGTCTCGTGACGCAGCCGGTGCAGGGTCAGGTCGGTCATGGTTCTCCGTGGTTCGAACGGACGGCTGGGGGCGTCGGACGGGCCGCAGCGGCTCACGCGTGGGCGGCCGGACCGGGCGCCGCGTCCGGTACGGCGTTGGCGGCGGTCGGGGTCCGGCGGCCCAGGTGGTGGAAGACCACGTTGAGGACGGCGGCGGTCAGGGCGCCCACGGCGACCCCGCTCTCCAGCAGGATCCGTACACCGGACGGGAAACCGGCGTACACACCGGGCACCAGCACCGGCAGGAGTCCCAGGGCCAGCGCGACCGCGCACGTCAGGGTGGCCGTGTGGTCCTCCAGCCGGGCCCGGCCGAGCATCTGCACACCCAGCACGGTGATCACCGCGAAGACGGTCATCGCGGCGCCGCCCACCACGGCCGAGGGCATCACGCTGATGGCCCGGGCGACGGGCGTGAGGAAGCCGAGGACCACGAGGACGACACCTGCCGCGGCCGTGACGTACCGGCTGCGCACGCCGGTGACCCGGACGATGCCGATGTTCTCCCCGCTCGTGACCATCAACGGCAGCCCGAAGAAGCCGCCGAGGAGCGAGGTGAGGGCGTCCCCGCGCACGGTGCGCGGAACGTCCGACCGGATGTCGATGTCCTTGCCCACCGCCTCGGCGTTGATGACGGTCTGCCCGGTCGCCTCCGCCATGGAGGCCAGGCTGTAGAGCATCAGCGGCAGCGCGGCGAGGAGGTCGAAGACGGGCGTGCCGAACGGCATCGGACTGGGCACACCCACCAGAGGCCCGGAGAACAGCGCGCTCGGGTGCACCTGGCCGGCGGCACAGGCGAGGGCCGTGCCCGCGGCCAGCCCGAGCAGCACGGCGAGCTGACGCAGCACCCCGCGCAGCAGCCGGGTGAAGAGCACGATCAGACCGATCGTGGCGAACGCGAGGCCCAGCCGGGCCGGATCGGCGAAGCCAGGCGTGCCGGGCTGCCCGGTGACCAGCAGTGCGCCGACCTTCACCAGGTTGACCCCGACGATCACGATCATCGTGCCGATGACCAGGGGCGGGAAGAACCTCAGCAGGCGCGCGAACAGCGGCAGCACGAGGAAGGTGAACGCGGCGGTGAGGAGCACGGCGCCGGTGGCGGTGCGCAGCCCGTGCTGCTGCGCGATGGACATGAAGAGGATCAGTGGCGCGCCACCGGGCAGCATCACGAACGGCAGCCGGGGGCCGAACTTCCACGGGCCGAGGGACTGGATCAGCGATCCGACGCCGGACAGCAGCAGGGCCGCCGACAGCAGATCGACGGTGACGCCCGGGTTCAGCCGGAGGGTGGCGCTCATCAGGAAGATCGCGGAGATCGGGGTCGCCGCCATGACGAGGACGTGCTGGACGCCGAAGAGGAGGATTCGGCCGAGGGGGCGGGACTCGTCCACGGGGTGCACGGCACCGGTGGCGACGGACTGCGGGGAATCGGGGACGACGGGACGTACGGGACTGGACACGCGCGGGCTCCGTTCGGCTCGCTCGGCTCAGGCCTGACGATCCGGCCGTGGACGGCGGCCAAATCGATTTGGCCAAATCGATTTGGCGGTCAGTATGGAGGGGCCGCCCGGGGGTTGGTCAAGGGGGTGGACGCCGCCGGCCCGCCGCACCGCGGGGTGATGCGACGGGCCGGCCGGTCGGACTCGGTGGGGCTCAGACGGTCTTGCGGGCCACGCCGCCGTAGAAGCCGATCTCCTCGGACCGGGGCGGGGGAGGGCTGTCCGGGCGCCAGAACGGCACCTGGGCCAGCCCGGGTTCGACGAGTTCGAAACCGTCGAAGAACCGTTCCACCTCGGCTCGGGTGCGCAGGTTCAGGGAGGCGGTCGCCTTGGTGTAGACGGCCTGGGCGGCGGTGCGGTCGGCGAAGTCGCCGGTGGCGTGCGAGAGCACCAGGAAGCTGCCTGCGGGCAGCGCGTCGCGCAGCGTGGCGACGACCTCGGCGGGCCGGTCCGCGTCGGCGAGGAAATGCAGGACGGCGACGAGGAGCACGGCGACCGGCTGATCGAAGTCGATGAGCTGGTGGACGTCGGGGTGGTCCAGGACGGACCGCGGGTCCCGCAGGTCGCCGAGGACGATCCGGGTCGTGCCGGACCGGCTGAGCAGGGCGTTGCCGTGCGCGGCGACGATCGGGTCGTTGTCGACGTAGGCCACGCGGACATCCGGCGCCACCGACTGGGCGACCTCGTGCACGTTCGGCGACGTGGGCAGCCCGGTGCCGATGTCCAGGATCTGGCGGACCCCGCTGTCCACGACGCACCGGACGGCGCGCCGCAGGAAGGCGCGGTTCGCCCGGACGCCCATCCGCGCCTCGGGCGCCGCTGCGGCCAGCTCTTCGCCCGCCCGCTGGTCCACCTCGTAGTTGTCCTTGCCGCCCAGGAGGTAGTCGTAGATCCGCGCGGGATGCGGTCTGCTGGTGTCGATGGTCACGGCCTCGAAGCCGTCCTCTGTCACGCTGAGCTCCTCTCCACGACCGGCATGGCCTTGGTCCGTACCGGCCGGGCACAGCCTCCCACATCAACTTGCCTGTCCGCGTCGGGAGTTCCAGCAGGCCGCCGGCCTCGCCGGGTGCCCGGGCGAGCCGCCGCCCGCCCGCCGGGGCCCCGGGGCCCGGCCGCGCCGTCTCACCCGGCCGGCCCCCGTCGGATGGCCCCCGCGTGCCGGGCGTCGGAGGGTCGGTACGGGGCCGGTGGTCCGGACACGTCCGCCGGCCGTCCCCACGGACCGGCACGCCGCCTCGGCCCCCCGAGCGGCGGCGGGCCGACCGGCAGGGTCGGGGAACGGTGAATCCATGCGCTCGGGCCGTTCCCCGCCCCGTCGGACGCCGGTGGTCACCCGCACGCGGACCGGCGTCACCGCCTCGGGCGCGTCACTGTCCTGGGCACGGAGCCGCGTCACCGCCCCGGGCGCAGCGTCACTGTCTCGGGCGCGGACCGGCGTCACCGCCCCGGGCGCGTCACTGTCCTGGGCACGGAGCCGCGTCACCGCCCCGGGCACAGCGTCACTGTCCCGGGCATGGACGGGCGTCACCGCCTCGGGCGCGCGGACCCGAGCCACTGCCCCGGGCACCGTGCTGGGCCTCCGGTGCCGTCGCGCTCACGTGTGTGCGTGGCCGGTGGGTCGTGGTCCGGGTGGTGCGTTCACCGGCCGTGCGGAGCGCCACCCGGGCCGGGGTCCGGATGGCGCTTCGCCGGTGGGCGCCAGCCGCCGGTGACCTCCTTGGTGGGCTTGTGCGGGAAGCGGCGCTCGGCGTACCGCTGTGCCGCGGAGCCGGGCAGGACGTAGAGGGTCTCCGTCTTGTCCTGCAAGGGGCGCAGGACCGTGTCCAGGTAGTGCCTGCGGTCGTCGAGGTACGGCCCGAGGACGTCCTCGCCCGCGGGGCAGACGGCCAGGCAGTAGCCGGACTTGTAACTGGGCTTGAAGGCGAGGCTCTGCCACATCGAGGCGTTCTCCGGGTCGGTCACCCGCGCACGGAAGTCGGCGGCGTCCTCGCTGTCGGCCACGGTCTGCACCCAGTCCGTGAACCCGCTCATGAACTCCCGGTAGTTGTGCGTCGTGCAGGCCAGCGGGTCGAACGCGCCGTCCTTGCCGATGGCGCCGACCGGACAGGCCGCGACACACAACTTGCAGTCGACGCAGGGGTCGTAGTCCAGTTCCTGCCCGTAAGCGCTCACGGGTGCGTCCACCAGGACCGTGGCCAGCAGGACGAAGCTGCCGAATCTCGGGTGGATGACGTTGCGGTGCAGGCCCATCACCCCCAGGCCGGCGGCCACCGCCACGGTCTTGTGGGCCACCACCCAGATCCGGCCCGGGAAGTGTTCCAGCTCCTGGGGAAAGCCCGCCGACGGGTTGAGTGCCCGATGGCCGGCGTCCTGGAGGGCCCGGGCGACCGTGCGCGCGGCGGCGTTGACCTGTTCGTCGGTCTGGTGGAACTCCTGGTTGGCCACGCTGCGGGCGGGGGAGCGCGTGTTGTCGCGGTTCATGCGGACCGCGAGCGAGATCAGCGACCGCGCTCCGGGCAGGGCCGCCAGCACGTGTTCGCGCTCCCCGGCGAGGTCGGGGTGGTCCAGGCTCACGACGGCGGCGTCGTCGGCGCCGGCCTCGAGGCACAGGGCGCGCAGCCGGTCCGCGTCGATCACCGCAGGCGGCCGCCGGTCCGCCCGTCCGGCCAGTAGGGCGCGCACGGACGGGTGGGCGGCGAGCTTGGCGGGCAGCTTCGGAGCCCCCGCCGCCTCGGTGGTGTCCTGCTCGCACATCCTGACCCCCTGCTGAGTTGGAATATCAAACTCACCACACTATGAGGGACGGCCGACGGGCGGGGCAAGGGCGGATCGGTCGCCGGGTGGCACGCTTGCCGTCCGAAACCGATCGGTTTACGGTGGGGGGAAACCGATCGGTTTCACCCTTTGGAGACGGACATGACGTCGATCAAGAACTCTGTCGCGCTGGTCACCGGCGGCAGCCGCGGGCTGGGCAAGGCGCTGGTGGAGGAGCTGTACGCGCGCGGCGCCGCCAAGGTCTACGCCACGGCCCGTGACCCGCGCGGCATCACGCATCCCGATGCCGTACCCCTCGCGCTGGAGGTCACCGACCCAGGGTCCGTCGAGGCCGTGGCGGCCGCGGCGCGGGACGTCACCGTCGTGGTCAACAACGCCGGCATCTCACTCGGCGCCCGCTCCTTCCTGGACGCCCCCGTCGACGACGTGCGCCGGGAGTTCGAGACGAACTTCTACGGGCCGCTGCTGGTCACCCGAGCCCTCGTGCCGATCGTCGAGCGCAACGGCGGCGGCCATCTCCTCAACGTCCACTCCGTGCTCTCCTGGCTCGGCGTCGCAGGCTCCTACAGCGCCACCAAGGCGGCACTGTGGGCCCAGACCAACTCGCTGCGGCTGGAGCTGGCGCCGCGGGGCATCGGCGTCACCGGACTGCACGTCGGCTACATCGACACCGACATGGCCGCGGACGTGGACGCCCCCAAGTCCGCCCCGCGGGACGTCGCCGCCCGCGCGCTCGACGGCGTGGAGGCCGGGGCGTACGAGGTGCTGGCCGACGACGTCAGCCGGCAGGTGAAGGCGGGGCTGTCCGGAGATCTGGCAGCCCTGTATCCGCAGCTGGCCGCCTGGTAGTGCTGCGTCAGAGTGCTGCGTGACGACGGTGATCCGCCCCGGCAGCGGGCACCTTGGATCCAGGCGCCGGTCGTGCCCTCGAGCAGCTCGCGCGGGATGTCCGGGTGGCCGTTGCGGCGGGGCCGTCTCCTCGGTGGGACGGAGGAGGATCCGGCGCAGGTCGACGTGGAGGCCGTCGCGGACGGCTCGCTGGGCCAGCTTGTCCAGGCTGCTCCCCGCGACCGGTTCGCGGTAGCGGGCGCTCTGTTCGGTGTAAGGCGTCCGTACCGTGCTGCAGCCGACGCGCCAGTAACGTGCTCCAGCGGCGCACCCGTACCGTGCTCGGGAAAACGGGATGCACCGGCGCGGGCGCCCGCGCTACCGTGTCCGCATGTCTACGCCCCGAATCTCCTAGCTGAGGACCCGCTTCCCCGCCAGAAGTGTGTCCTTTTGCTTTTTCGGAGCGTCCACTCATGATCACCGTTCGTGACGCCGAGCTGCGCGCCGGCGCCCGCCTGCTGCTCTCCGGCATCTCCTTCACCGTCTCGCCCGGCGACCGTATCGGCCTCGTCGGCCGCAACGGCGCCGGCAAGACCACCCTGATGACGGCCCTGGCCGGGCGGTCCAGGCCCGCCTCGGGCGCCATCACCCACACCGGGCCGGTCGGCTTCCTCGCACAGGACTCGCGCGCCGCCGACCCGGCCGCGACCGTCACCGACCGCATCCTGTCCGCCCGCGGCCTCGACACCGCGCTGCGCGCCCTGCGGCAGGCCGAGACGTCGATGGCCGACGCCGCCGACGCGACGGCGCTGGAACGCGCGATGCGCGCCTACGCCCGCGCCGACGCCGCCTTCCAGGCCGGCGGCGGATATGCCGCCGAGGCCGAGGCGGCCCGGGTCGCGGCCGGACTCGGCCTGCCCGAACGCGTCCTGGCCGAGCCGGTCGGCACCCTCTCCGGCGGGCAGAAGCGCCGCGTCGAACTCGCCCGCATCCTGTTCGCCGGGACCGACCGCACCCTGCTGCTGGACGAGCCGACCAACCACCTCGACGCCGACTCGGTCGCCTGGCTGCGCGCCTTCCTCCACTCCCACCAGGGCGGTCTGGTGGTGATCAGCCACGACACGGCCCTGCTCGCCGACGTCGTCAACCGTGTCTTCCACCTCGACGCCACGCGGGCGACGCTGGACGTCCACAACACCGGCTGGCGTACCTACCTGAGCCGGCGCGACACGGACGAGCGGCGCCGCACCCGCGAGCGGGCGAGCGCCGAACGCAAGGCCGCGGCCCTGCACGCACAGGCCGACCGGATGAAGGCCCGCTCCGCCACCGCCACCATGGCCCGGAGCATGGCCCGGCGCGCCGACCGGATGCTGGCCGAGCTGGAGCCGTCCCGGCGCACCGAGAAGACCGCGCGGATCCGGCTGCCCGAACCCGCGCCCTGCGGGCGGACCCCGCTCGGCGCGATCAGCCTCACCAAGTCCTACGGCGGCCACCGGGTCCTCACCGGGGTGGACCTGGCCGTGGACCGGGGGAGCCGGCTGGTCGTCCTGGGTCTCAACGGCGCCGGCAAGACCACCCTTTTGCGCATCCTCGCCGGCGCCGAGCGGCCCGACGGCGGACGGGTGGTGCACGGACACGGGCTGCGCCTCGGCTACTTCGCCCAGGAACACGACACGCTCGACACCGGGCGCACGGTCCTCCAGAACCTCGGCCTGGCCGCGCCGCACCTGAGTCCGGGCGAGGCGCGGCACGTGCTGGGTGCCTTCCTGTTCACCGGCGACGACGCCGACAAGCCCGCCGGTGTGCTGTCCGGCGGGGAGAAGACCCGGCTGGCGCTGGCCGGCCTGGTCCACTCCGGGGCGAACGTGCTGCTGCTGGACGAGCCCACCAACAACCTCGACCCGGCCTCCCGCGACGAGGTGCTGGGCGCGGTGGGTTCCTATCCCGGTGCGATCGTGATGGTCACCCACGACGAGGGCGCCGTCGACGCGCTACGCCCGGACCGGGTCCTGCTCCTGCCGGACGCGGACGAGGACCTGTGGAACGAGGACTACCGGGCCCTGATCACCCTCGCCTGACGCCAGCCCCGCCTCGTACAGGGCCCCCGCCCGACGCCGGGCCCCCGCCTCGTGCGGGGCCCTCGCCCGACGCCGGGCCGGCGCCCCGAGCCGGGGGTGGGGGCCCGGCACGAAGGGGCGGAGGGGGGCCGCACCGGGCGGCGGCGACGTCCAGGGCGGCTGCGACGCCCCGGGGGATTGTCAGTGGGTGCCCCTACGGTGAGGAGCAGTTGAGGACCTGCGGGAACGGCCGCCGGTCCGCCTGGGGAGGGGTCTGCCATGTCCACGGCGTCCGCGGTGTCGACGACGTATCTGGAGCTGTCACAGGAGGGCGGCGGCGCCCACAAGTTCTACGAAGTGACGGTCGACGGCCTGGTGGTGACGGTGCGGTACGGCAGGATCGGCGCCGCCGGGCAGACGCAGACGACGACGTTCGCGACCGAGGAGAAGGCACGGGCCGCCGCGGCGAAGAAGGTCGGCGAGAAGGTCCGCAAGGGATACGCCCCGGCCGTCCAGGGCCAGCGCGCACCTCGTGCGGTGACCCGCCGTCAGGTCAGCTCCGCCCCGTCCACCGCCCGTGCCGTGGCACCGGTGCTGTGGCGGTTCCGCACCGGCTCCGCCGCGTTCGGCATCCATGTCGACGACGAGCGCTGCTGGGTGGGGAACCAGGCCGGTGACGTCTACACCCTGGACCACGAGGGCGCCGTCCTGGCCCGCTTCAGCCTGCCGGACGGGGTGAAGTGCCTGGTCGCCGACGACTTCTGGATCTACGCCGGCTGCGACGACGGCAAGGTCTACGACCTCTCCTCCAAACTGCCCTTCGCCGCCTACGACATCGCCGCCGATGTCGACATCTTCTGGCTGGACATCCACGAAGGAGTCCTGGACGTATCGGACCGCGAAGGCCGGCTCACCGTCATCGACCACGAGGACGAACACCAGTGGTCCCGCCGCAGCCCGGGCGAGCACGCCTGGATGGTCCGCGCCGACGACCGGGCCGTCTACCACGGCCACCACCGGGGCGTCACCGCCTACGCGCCCGACGGCGGCGGCGAGCTGTGGCACACCCCCACCAAGGGCGGCGTGCTGTTCGGCTGGCAGGAACAGGCCGCGGTGTACGCGGGCACCACGCACCGCGTGGTCCAGCGGCTGTCGAAGCACACCGGCGCCATCGAGGCGACGTACGCGTGCGACAGCGCGGTGTACTCGTGCGCCACCTCACCCGGCGGCCGGTTCGTCTTCGCCGGCGACGCGTCCTCCTCCGTCTACTGCTTCGACCGTGACGGCAGGCGGCTGTGGAAGCTCGGCACGGGCAGCGGCTCGGCCCTGTCGATGCAGTACCGCGACGAGCGCCTGTACCTGGTCACCACCGACGGTTCGCTGGTGTGCGTCGACGCGAGCGAGGCGGCCATCTCCGCGGCCCAGCAGGGCACGGTGCCGGTGGCGCGGGACGTCAAGCTCGCCGCCGCCCTGCCGACGTACGCTCCGGCCACGGCCGTGGCCGCGGTGACCACGGTCGCCCAGGCGCCAGCCGGGGCGGTGGTGGTCGAGTGCATCCAGGAAGGCGGCCGCCTGCGGGTGCACGTGATCTCCGACGGCTACGACACCTCCTGGAACGTCCAGTTCCCGCGCGCGATACGCGAGCCCGGCGCCCGGTACGTCGTCGACGCCCTGCACCCGGCGGCAGGCGGCTTCTACCGAGTCCGCGGCGACATCCGCCGCCTGCTCTGACCCTCACCGGCCCTGACCCTCACCGGCCCTGAGGCTTTACCGGCTCCGAGGCTTCACCGCTTCTGCGGCGTCTCCTGTTCCGAGGCCTCAGGGGTGCATGGTCCTCAGGGGTGCACGGGCGTCGCCTGTTCCAGGATTTCCCGGGCGATGGGGAGTACCTCGGTGCGGTCCTGGGGGACCAGGCCGATGCGGGTGCGGCGGTCCAGGAGGTCCGACTCGTCGAGGGCGCCCTCGTGGCGGACCGCCCACAGGAGTTCGGCCCGGGTCACCGGGTGGCCGGGCAGCACCGGCTCGTCCAGGGCGGGGTCCGCGGCCGCGAGGGCGTGCACCGCCACGGCCTCGGTGCCGTAGCGGCGGACCAGGTGGCGGGGCGCGGACAGGGCGCGCAGCCGTCCGGGGGCGGCGGCGCCCACCAGCGGCAGGGTGGCGGTGGGGGAGGGGCCCACCCGCAGGCCACGCGCCTCGGTCGCGGCGTCCACCGCGTCCTGGGCCATCCGCCGGTAGGTGGTGAGCTTGCCGCCGACCACGGTGGTGACACCGTCGGGCGAGGTCAGCACCGCGTGCCGGCGCGAGATGTCGGAGGTGCGCGCCTCCGCGCCGTCCGGGCCGTCGGGCGCGGAGGTGTCCAGCAGCGGGCGCAGCCCGGCGAAGGCGCCGACGACCTCGTCCCGCGACACGGGGACGTCCAGGACGGATCCGAGCACGTCCAGCAGGAAGCCGATGTCGGTCTCGGGGACCTCGGGCACGTCGGGGATCCCGCCGTCGACCGGCTCGTCGGTGAGACCGACGTAGACCCGGCCGTCCCCCTGGGGCAGGACCAGGACGAAGCGGTTGGTCTCCCCGGGGATCGGGATGTGCAGACCGGCCGGCAGGGTGCCGAGCCGCTCCGAGCGCAGGACGAGGTGGGTGCCGCGCGACGGGCGGATCCGGATGCCGTCGGCGAGGGCGCCCGCCCACACCCCGGCGGCGTTGATCACGGCGCGCGCCCTGATCTCGCCTTCCTCGCCGGTGAGTTCGTCCCGGATCCGGGCGCCGGAACCGGTCAGCTCCAGTGCCCGTACCCGGGTCAGCACCCGGGCGCCGTGACCGGCGGCCGTCCGGGCCAGGGCGGTCACCAGGCGGGCGTCGTCGGTCACCTTGCCGTCCCAGGACAGCAGCCCGCCGCGCAGACCGGACGCGCGGACCGAGGGCGCCAGGTGCCGGGCCTCCGTGGCCGACAGCCGGCGCGGGGCCGGCAGGACCTGCCGCGGGGTGCGCGCGGCCAGCCGCAGCATGTCCCCGGCCCGGAACCCGGCCCAGGCCAGCGAGGCCTGGGCCCGGGACACCAGCGGCGTCAGCGGCAGCACGAACGGCTGGGCGGCCACCAGGTGCGGGGCGGTACGGGTCATCAGCACCCCGCGTTCGACCGCGCTCTCGTGGGCGACGTCGAACTGCGCGGAGGCCAGATAGCGCAGCCCGCCGTGGATCAGCTTCGAGCTCCAGCGGGAGGTGCCGAAGGCCAGGTCGTGGGCGTCCACCGCGACGACGTCCAGTCCCCGGGCCGCCGCGTCCAGCGCTGCTCCGGCGCCCGTGGCGCCGAGCCCGACGACCAGGACGTCGACCACCCGGCCGTCGGTGGCCTCGGCCAGTTCCCGGCCACGCCGGTGTGCGCTGAGGGACGAGCCGGGCGCGGCCTCGATGTGACTCATGGCGTCAGGGTCCTCTCCAGAAGGGTGCGCAGCTCACCGAGGAACGCGGCGGAGTCCAGCTCGGGATCGTCCTCGTCGGTCATCGTGCGCAGGGACAAGGTGAAGGACTGCACGGTCAACAGCAGCGCGCGCGCCTGCCGTTCGGTGTGGCCGGGCCGGACCGACCCGTCCGCGTGGCCCTCGCGCAGCGCGCCGGCCAGCAGCGTCAGCAGCGCCTCCTGACTCGCCCCGCGCCGGTCGAGCACGTACGGCAGCAGCAGTTCCGGATCCACGTCGAGGATCTTGCGGAAGAGGGGATGCGCCCGGAACGCCTCCACGCCGGCCACCATCCCGTCCACGATCCGGGTGCGCGTGCCGACACCGGGCGCGGGTTCCGGTATGGCCCGGGTGGCCACCTCGATCCACTCCCGGGTCATCAGATCGCCCACCAGGGTCTGCAGGTCGGGCCAGCGCCGGTACAGCGTCATCCGGGAGACACCGGCGCGGCGGGCGACGTCGGCGAGCGTGGTGCGCCGTACTCCGACGGCGAGCACGCAGTCGCGTGCCGCGTCGAGCACGGAATCACTGTCCGAACCGTTGTGACGAATAGGCGTCATGTGTCACAGTGTAACGCCCCGGGGGCGGGACGGAAGCGGTCCGTTCCCCGGAGACGGCAGCCGAGCCGCGCGAGCCGAGCACACCGACCTGTGAGGACGACCGTTCAATGGACATGCTGTGGAACGGCTGGGGCGACCCGGCCAAGGCGGCGCCGCTGCCCGAGACGGTGACCGGGCTGCTGCGCGACCTGCTCGGCGTCAAGCCGCGGACCGCGCCCGCACTCGCCCTCGAGGACGTCCGTCTGCCCGCCACCACGGCCGAGCCCGCCGCGCTGAAGGCGCTCGCCGACGCCGTCGGCGGCGACGAGCACGTCCGCACCGACCCGGAGAGCCGCGTCCGGCACACCCGCGGCAAGTCCACCCCCGACCTGCTGCGCATCCGCGCCGGCGACTTCGCGGACGTACCCCAGGCCGTCGTCCTGCCCGCCGGTCACGACGAGGTCCTCGCCGTCCTGCGCGCCTGCGCCGCGCACGGCCTGGCCGTCGTCCCCTTCGGCGGCGGCACCTCGGTGGTGGGCGGACTCGCCCCGCAGCGCAGCGCGTTCGTCGCCCTGGACCTGCGCCGCATGGACGGCCTGCTCGACCTGGACCCCGTCTCCCGCACCGCGACCCTCCAGCCCGGCCTGCGCGCCCCCGAGGCCGAAGCCCTCCTCGCCGAACAGGGCTTCACCCTCGGCCACTTCCCGCAGTCCTTCGAGTGGGCCACCATCGGCGGTTTCGCCGCCGCCCGCTCCAGCGGACAGGCGTCCGCCGGTTACGGCCGCTTCGACGAGATGGTGCTCGGCCTGACCGTCGCCACCCCCGAGGGCACCCTCGAGACCGGCCGCGCACCCCGTTCGGCCGCCGGCCCCGACCTGCGCCAGCTCGTCCTGGGCTCCGAGGGCGCCTTCGGCGTCATCACCTCCGTCACCGTACGGATCCGGCCCCTTCCCGAGGTCCGGGTGTACGAGGGCTGGCGGTTCGGCTCCTTCGAGGAGGGCGCCGCCGCACTGCGCCGGCTCGCCCAGGACGGGCCCCGGCCGACCGTGCTGCGCCTGTCCGACGAGACCGAGACGCTCATCGGCCTCGCCCAGCCCGACGCCATCGGCGCCGACCTGGCGCAGGGCGGCGCCGGCTGCCTCGCGATCGCCGGCTACGAGGGAACGCCCGAGGACACCGCGCACCGCCGCGAGCGGGCGGCGGCCGTCCTGACGGCCTGCGGCGGCACCCTGGTCGGCGCGGAACCCGGCGAACGCTGGGCGCA
Organism: Streptomyces musisoli; assembly: GCF_016741855.1. Classification (GTDB taxonomy): domain Bacteria; phylum Actinomycetota; class Actinomycetes; order Streptomycetales; family Streptomycetaceae; genus Streptomyces; species Streptomyces musisoli. Next base: position 596,544 of record NZ_JAERRH010000002.1, read on the forward strand.
CGGCCGCTACTCCGCGCCCTACCTGCGCGACGCCCTGCTCGACGTGGGCGCCTTCGCCGAGACGCTGGAGACCGCTGCCTTCTGGTCGCGCATCCCCGACCTGTACACGGCCGTCCGCACCGCCCTGACGGACACCCTCACCCAGGCCGGCACCCCGCCCCTGGTGATGTGCCACATCTCCCACGTCTACGAGAACGGCGCCTCGCTGTACTTCACCGTGGTCAGCGCCCAGGGCGAGGACCCGGTGGCCCACTGGACGCCCGCCAAGCACGCCGCCAACGAGGCCGTGCTGACCGCCGGCGGCACCATCTCCCACCACCACGGGGTCGGCACCGACCACCGCGACTGGTACGTCCGCGAGGCCGGTCCGCTCGGCATCTCGGCCCTGCGTGCCGTCAAGCGCCGCCTGGACCCCGACGGACTCCTCAACCCCGGCGTCCTGCTGCCCACCGACTGACCACCCGACCCGACCGCCTGCCTCGACCCGACCGCCTGCCTCGAAAGGCACACCGATGCGCCAGTTCACCGCCGTCGTCAACCCCACAGCGGGTGGCTCGACCGGGGCGGCGACCCTGCTCCGGCTGGCCCGGCTGCTCCGCGCGGCCGGCGCCGGGCTGGAGACCGAGTACAGCCACAGCCTCGCCCACGCCCAGGACATCGCCCGCGCGGCCGGCGAGCGCGGGCGGATCGTCCTGGCCGTGGGCGGCGACGGCATCGCCGGCGGCATCGGCGGCGCGCTCAGCGGCACCGGCACCGTCCTCGGACTCGTACCCGCCGGACGCGGCAACGACTTCGCCCGCGCCCTGGACCTGCCCGCCGACCCCGACGCCCTCGCGGACATCCTGCTGCACGCCGAGCCCCGGCCCGTCGACACCATCGAGGTGGAGTCGGCCGTCCACCCGCGCACGGTCGTCCTCGGCAGCGTGTACGCCGGTGTCGACGCCGAAGCCAACCGGCATGCCAACAACGCACGCCTGCTGCGCGGTGCCGCCTCCTACTACGCGGGCGGCCTGCGCGCCGTCACGGGCTGGCGGCCGGCCGACTACCGGGTCACCGTCGACGGCGAGGAACACACCCACCGCGGCTACACCGTGGTCGTGGCCAACTCCCCCTACTACGGCTCCGGCCGGCTCATCGCCCCCGGCGCCCGCGTCGACGACGGTCTGCTGGACGTCGTGATGATCAGCGAGGCCCCGCGCCGGCTGTTCTTCACCCTGATGAACGAGCTGAAGGACGGCTCCCACATCCGCCGCCCCGAAGTGCGCGTCCTGCGCGGCCGGGAACTGCGCATCGAGGCCGACCGGCCCGTCCCCTACGGCGCCGACGGCGAGGTGGACGCCACCCTCCCGGTCACCCTGCGGGTACGACCCGGCGACCTGCCGGTCCTGTACGGAGCGGAGAGTTGACGGCCCGGGGGCCTGCCGGTCCTGCGGCGACACAGGAGTTGACGGCCGGGGGCCTGCCGGTCCTATACCGGCCCGGGAGTTGGCGGCCGAGGACCTGTAGGTCCTGCACCGACGCGGGGAGTTGACGGCCGAGGGCCTGTCCGTCCCGTGCCGAACCGGGAGTTGACGGCCCGGCTCCCGAAGCCGCGGCGTCCGCCACCGGCTCAGGGCGCATCACCCGCTCGCCCCTGGGTAGGCAGGAGGTGGCTGGAAGGGGTGGTGGACCGAATGTCGCTGGAGGAGGCCGAAGGCGGGATACGGGCGGTCGTCCTGTACGACGGGCGGCTGCTGCTGGTGCCGGAGGGAGACGGCTGGGGGCTGCCCTCGGGCACCCCGCAACCGGCCGAGACGCCCCAGGCCGCCGCGGCGCGCATCGTCTACGAGGTCACCGGCTACCTAGTCGACGGCACCGAGCCGTTGGGACCGGGCGAAGCCGCGGAGACGGCCGTCGTCTGCCAGCTGCTGAGCGAGTCACCGTCCGACGGGGGCCGCTTCACACCGGACCGGGGGGCACGGATGGAGGAGACCGCCGACACCCCTCTGCCGAGCACCGTACGCGCCTACCTCCAGGGACACACTCCCGTCTGAACCCTCGAGGCCCCGGCCCCACCGCCCGACGACGGCGAGGCGTCAACCAGACGGCGGTCACAAGGGAGATGACCTCTTCTTCAGCACCACCAAACCGCCACCGCCCCCTCAACCGGCGATACCTGACGTCAAGGCGCGAGCCGGCGTCCAAAGGTGGGCCACCCTCGTGCAGCAGCCCACCTTCACCGCCCAGTTCCCGCAAAGGCCTGTTCAAGAGGCCATATGGAACGGGAAGTTGCAACTTCGACATGGCTCGCAGAGGCAGCTACCTTCATCTGGTCTTCGGTGGTCGCCACGGCCGCACAGGGGGTTCCTTCAGGCTGGGCCGGCCGCGACGGGATGAGCCGGTCACGCCCCACCAACCCTCGTCCTCATGCGTAGGCCACCGAATCGGTTCCAAGCAGGCAGTCCCAACCAGGGAGAGACGCATGCCCCATCTTGCTCTGTACACATTCGGCGTCCTGAAGTCACCTCTCGCCGATCCCGCACCTCTCACGCGCGAGTTCTACGAAATCGGTGAGGCCGTCTACCGGAAGCTCAGTCAGTACCCCGGCTACCTCGCTCGTGCTGAAGCCGCAGACGGTGACCGGGGCGTGCTCTTCGAGGCGGACTGGGGTGCATGGGGGGAGTTCGCCGTACCGACTTGGTACGGCAAGGGCCGTACGGTGGAAACCACCGCCCTGGCCACGACCCTCTCGCTCTGGACCGACCTGCGCCCCGCCTTCGACGCGGTCTACACCGGTCTGCACCGTGAGGCGCTGAACAGGCGTTACGACTGGTTCGAAAGGTCAGGGCACCCGAATTACGTGTTCTGGTGGGTCTCCGACGGCGTGATACCCACCTGGCGGGACGGGGTTTCCAGGCTGGAGCACCTCCACGACCGCGGCTCCGCGCCGCACGCCTTCACCTTCCACGACTCGTTCACCCCGGACGGAACTCCGACCAGGACCAAGGGAATCGGGCCGAAGTGCGCCCAGTCCCGCTGAAACGGAAGCCTGGACGACTGAATTCGCTGTCGATCCAGCTCAATGGTGTGATGCCTTTTCAGCACCAGCCTGTCACGGGGATCGTGACCGCTCGCTCCGCTCGATCACACCCTACCCAGAAGGCCGCGATCATCCGTTGCGCCGGGCTTCACATCGTCGGCATCATCTTCTGATCCACCCGGTGATGCAAACGAAAGCCCCTAGCCGCCGTACGGGACCCAGGCGCGTTCGTCTGTGTCGTTCGTGCCGTACCAATAGCGCGGGATTCCCCTGGTGCTGGTCGTGTGGAAGGGGCGCCCGTGGTCGTCGATGCGGACCGTGCCGGTGCGGCCCTGGGAGGACCAGTCGAGTTCCAGGTACCAGCGGGCGTCGTAGGTCTGTGTCGTCGCGTCGACCAGCAGCACCTGCGGATCCTCGGCGGAGACGCGGTACGGGAAGTGCACGGCCGGGACGGTGTGTTCGCTGTCGGCGCCGTCCTTCGGGCGGGCGATGGGGCGGTCGGCGTCGAGGTTCACGGCGAAGCGACTGGGCGTGAGTTCCCCGCCGCAACCCTGGTCCATGGCGTACGCGTTCCCGGCGGCCGGGTTGCCGCGGCTGACGATGCGGACACGGAGCGCCTCCAGGACCACGGCCGTGGACGACCTCCCCTGCACCGAGATCTGCACCATCGTCTGCCGCCCGTGCACCGCGCCCTGCGTCGCCGCCCACGTCCCGGCGTCCTGCTGCACCGGCGGCGGAGGCACCTGCGCGGGCGGCTTGTCGATGACGTAGTCGTGGCCGCAGCCCATGTCCCAGACCTGGGAGTCGGCGCTCCAGGCGAGGGGCAGGCCGGTGGGCGGCTTCTCGGGCGAGGTGGAGCGGCTGCCGGTGGCGGACAGGGCGGGGGCCTTCTGTCGCGGACCGGGCGACGCGGAGCCGTGTGAGGGGGAGGGGGAGAGGGAGGGGGACACGCCGGCCGACGGTTTCGCCGAGTGGTGGGGCGTGCCGAGGGCGGTCGTCCGCGGGACCGCGGAGCGGGTGGCGTGCGCCTCCGGGGAGCGGTCGTCCGACAGGACGGTCGTGATGCCCAGAGTGGCGAGCAGCGCGCAGGTGACGGCGGTGGTCGTCAGGACCCGTCGGCGGCGGTACCAGGGACGCCGAACGGGCGAGGGGACGGTCTCGTCCGGCTCGGAGCCGCCCCCGCGCTGCTCCGTGGAGCCGTCCGGGTGGGGGGCGCTTCCAGGTTGCTTCGCGGAGTCGCCCGCGTGGGGGTGGCTCTCGGGCACCGTGGAGCCTTCCGGGGCCGGGATGCCACCGGGCTGCCCGGTGAAGCCGTCCGGAACTGGGCCTCCCGCAGGCTGCCCCGTGGCGCCGTCCGGGTCGGGGGTGCCGCCGGGCTGCGTGGAGTCGCTGGCCCCGGTGGGTCCCTCGTCCGTGTTCGGCGTCGCTGCCGGAACCTCCGCTTCCGTCGAACCGGCCGTACGCACCCGTTGACGAGCCTCCAGCGCCGCCAGCCACAGCCGGTGCAGTTCGAGCCGCTCCTCCGGTGCCGCCTGGCAGAAGGCCGCGAGCCGTTCCACCGGCGCGAAGTCCTGCGGCACCGCCTCGCCCGCGCAGTACCGGTGCAGCGTGGAGGTGTTCATGTTGAGCCGGCGGGCCAGGGAGCCGTAGCTCCGGTCCGTGCGGTCCTTCAGCCTGCGCAGCAGCGCCGCGAACTCCTCGACATCGTCCCGAGTCGACACCGTTCCTCCGTCGTCCGCCCGCGATCCCGTATCCCAGGCACCTATATACCTGCACGTCAGATGGGGTGGGATGGTTCCACCGTCGGCAAAAGGGCGGCAGCCGTTGCACCCGGCTCGGGCGACCGGCGATGCTCTGGGTGTCGCACCGACCAGGGCCGGACCGACCAACCGGCGTCGGGCGACCTCCGACACGCATGCACTTCGCTCATGCGTTCACCGCACTCATCCACGGGGAGGACATCCATGCCCAAACGCACCCGAGCAGGCACGCTCCTCGCAGTCGCCGTCACGGGTCTGACCGTGGCGCTCGCCGCACCGGCCACCGCCGCTCCGAAGGCGCCCGGCTTCCTCGCGGCCGCGGACCTGCCACCGCATCCCACCTCGTCCTGGACGGCCGGCAAGGTCACCGCCGGCGTACCGGAGGAGACGGACTGGGACACCTGCCTGCGGGCGCTGCCGGGCCACGGGTCAGCCTGGCACCGCGACTTCCGGACGGACCTCGACACGAACGCCCGGCAGATCACCGTGGTCCTGCCCGACGCCCAGTCGGCGAAGCAGCTGACCTCGCGGCTGAACAAGGACATCAAGTCCTGCGCGGCCCGCATCGAGCGGCAGGACCCGGACACAGAGGCCACCGGCAAGGACTACGGGAACCTGTCCGTCGAAGAGGGCGCCCACGTCTACGGCGTCCACACCGAGACCTCCTGGGGCGCGAGCGACGTCCGCCTGCTGTCGGTCGGCCGGGACGGCCGCACCGTCACGGTCGTGCACTGGGCGCAGCTCGGCGGCTTCGAGGGCGCTCCGGTGAAGGCCTTCAAGACGACGACCACCAAGGCCGTGAACAAGCTCCACTGACGGGCCGCCCAGGGCCGCCCTCCCGTCACGGGGGTCGGAAGGGCGGCCCGGCACCGACGGCCACGGGCACGACCCGACCACTCGATCACTCGACCACTTGAGCACTTGAGCACTCGACCACTTGAGCACTTGATCCATCGATCACTCGAAAACGGAGAACAGGCATGAACAGCAAGACCCGTATCGCCCTCACCGCCGGCGTCCTCAGCGTCGCCCTCGGTCTCGGCGCCACCGTCCAGGCCTCCGCCGGGACCCCGCGCAGCGTCAGCGGCAAGCCGTCCGACAACATCACCCGGATCGCCGACTTCTACGGCGCCTACATCGACGCGGTGACCGACGAGGGCAGCGGTGGCCTCCAGCAGGCCCTGCGCAGCCACTACCTCACTCCCGCGTTCCAGAAGGAACTGAACGCCTGGGAGAAGAAGAACCACGCCAACGGCGTCCTGCGCGCCCAGAACGTGCCGCTCGCCTGGAAGGTCACCGACAACGGCACGGCCGACTACACGGAGGCCGTGATCACCCTCACCTGGAGCAAGTCCAGCACGACCAAGCTGATCGTCGACATGACCCGCGGCAGCCACAAGATCTTCCACATCGGGGAGAAGGGCATCGGCGGTAAGTGACGGTCAGGCACCTCCGCCTGAGCCGACCGGTCTCCCGGACCGGCAGCCGGTTCTTGGGCCCGCACACCCTCCCCTGTATCGCCGTCGGCAGGTTGCGCCCCCCCGAAATCCGGGGGATTCATAACCCTGCCCAGCCAGGCCATCGTTCAGAGTGTGCTCCGGACTTCGGTGCACAGTGGGCAGGCAGCGCATCGCCGACTGCGATCAGGGGGAAACGATGATGAGAGGCATCTCGCGGTGCCGTGGCGCCATTGTCGCGGTATTGAGCGCCGGTGCGCTGGCTCTGGCGACCGGTAGCGCGTCCGCCGCGAGCGCGTTGATTCCCGTCACCGCGAGCACCGGCCTGGGCGTCTACAGCACGACGCACGTACGCGACGGCAAGGTGGGCGTCCCGGACCTGGGCCGCGGGGACGCGATCGTCGCCGACTGCTGGGACCGCGGTGACAACATCGGCAACCGCGGAAACGTCTGGTACCACACCCGGTCGGAGCGCTACACCGGCAGCAGCGGACAGGAGCTGTTCGTCACGGGGTGGACGTACGGGCCTATGTGGACGGCAATGACGCATTCCACCGCGGGGACATCGCGGAGTGCTGACGGCATGAGCCCAGCCGCCCGGCCCGGAGCAGCCGTTCCGGGCCGGGCGGCTCACATGTGAAAGCGGGGGAATTGACGCTGAGGGCGTCGCCTCCGGCCACGCGGCCCCTGCTCCTCCTCCAGAGCAGCCCCCCGTCAACGGCCCCCACCCGCCCGGCTTCGCCCCGGCCCGGACGGACGAGCATCGGCGGAGTGCACGGCGGGCCGGTTCCGTGGCCCGCTGGACCAAGCCGGACCCGACGGGAACCGCGGGGCACGAGGTGTAGTCGGTCATGGCCTTGGTGGCAGTCGGCTGATCGGTCATGGCCTTGGTGGCAGTCGGCTGATCGGAGTCCGGCCCGCGAGCGCGGTGAATCCTGGGCCGCCGTCCTGCTGAAGGACGACTCCCGGTCACGGGCGCTCTCCTACACGTACCGACCCTGATCTTCTCTCGGTGATCTCCCGTCCCCGCCTCCGGCTTGCGGTGCCGTCCGCCCGGGGGTTCAGTGAATACGGACCCCCGCGGGCCCTTCGTGTTGCCATTCGTGTTGCCACTCCTCGTTCTGCCCCACCTCGTTCTGCCCCACCTCGTGTTGCCGACCCCCACGGACATCCCTTCGCGGATACGCCCCGCGGACCGCCGACCCCACGCGCGCCAGGAGCTGTCATGTCGATGTCGTTCGGAGCACCGTTCGGTTCGTCGGACCCCTTCAGCGAGTTGCTGAATCGTTTCTTCGGTATGTCGCCGGCCTCCTCGCCCCCCGCCGTGCAGCGCGTACCCATCGGACGGCTGCTGACTGAATCGTCGCAGGAGCTGCTCAACCTGGCCGTGCAGCGGGCCGTCGAGGACGGCACCTCCGACCTGGACACCGAACACCTGCTCTGGGCGGCCACCCAGGTCGACCCGTCGCGCCGGCTGCTCTCCGAGGCGGGCGTGGCCCCCGACGCGCTCGCCACCGAACTGGGCAAGATCCTGCCCCGCGAGTCCGGCGAGCCCTCCGCGCAGCCCGGCCTCACCCCGGCGGCCAAGCGCACGCTCAGGGCGGCCTACGCCCAGTCCCAGGCGGCCGGCGTGTCCTACATCGGTCCCGAGCACATCCTCGCTGCGCTCATCGGCGAGAGCGACTCGGGGGCGACCCGGCTGCTGCGGGCCGAGGGCCTGGACACCAAGCGCCTCGCCGGCCTCACCGAGCAGTCGGCGGCACGCGCCGAGGCGGCCCCCGCCGAGCGGAAGAAGCCGGCCACGACGCTGGACGAGTACGGCCGTGACCTGACCGAGGAGGCCAAGGCGGGCAGGCTCGACCCGGTCGTCGGGCGGTCCGAGGAGATCGAGCAGACCGTCGAGATCCTCTCCCGGCGCACCAAGAACAACCCCGTGCTGATCGGGGAACCCGGAGTCGGCAAGACCGCCATCGTGGAGGGACTCGCCCAGCGCATCGTGGCGGGCGAGGTCCCCGACACCCTGAAGGACAAGCGCGTCGTCTCGCTGGACCTGTCGGGCATGGTCGCGGGAGCCCAGTACCGGGGTCAGTTCGAGGAACGGCTGAAGAAGGTCATCGAGGACGTCCAGGCGGCCGGCGGCGACATCATCCTCTTCATCGACGAGATGCACACGGTCGTCGGCGCGGGCGCCACCGGCGAGGGCTCCATGGACGCGGGCAACATGCTCAAACCCGCCCTCGCGCGCGGCGAACTCCATGTCGTGGGCGCCACGACCATCGACGAGTACCGCAAGTACGTCGAGAAGGACGCGGCCCTGGAGCGCCGCTTCCAGCCGGTGATGGTCCCGGAGCCCACCGTCGAGGAGACGGTGCAGATCCTCGAGGGGCTGCGCGACTCCTACGAGGCGCACCACCAGGTCCGCTTCGACGACGCCGCCCTCGTGGCCGCGGCCGAACTGTCCGACCGGTACATCAGCGACCGGTTCCTGCCCGACAAGGCGATCGACGTGATGGACCAGGCCGGCGCCCGGGTGCGGCTGCGCAGCGCGGGCCGCTCGACCGAGATCGTCAGCCGTGAGGACGCCATCGCCAAACTGCGTCGGGAGCTGGAACAGGCCGTGTCCGCCGAGGACTTCGAGAAGGCCTCGGAGCTGAAGCGGCAGATCGCCGAAGTGGAGGGCGAACTCGCCGGCATCGAGGAGCGCCGCGAGGGCATCATCTCCGTCACGGCCGACGACATCGCCGACGTCGTCTCCCGCCGCACCGGTATCCCCGTCTCCCAGCTCACCGCCAGCGAGAAGGAGAAGCTCCTGCGGCTCGAGGAGGACATGCACGCGAGGATCGTCGGCCAGGACGAGGCGGTCACCGCGGTCTCCCAGGCCGTACGCCGCAACCGCGCCGGCATGGGCGACCCGAACCGCCCCGTGGGGTCGTTCCTCTTCCTCGGCCCGACGGGTGTCGGCAAGACCGAACTCGCCAAGACCCTCGCCGCCCTCCTGTTCGGCGACGAGGACCGCATGATCCGCTTCGACATGAGCGAGTTCCAGGAGAAGCACACCGTCGCCCGGCTGGTCGGCGCCCCTCCCGGGTACGTCGGCTACGAGGAAGCGGGCCAGCTCACCGAGAAGGTCCGCCGGCAGCCCTACAGCGTGGTGCTCTTCGACGAGGTGGAGAAGGCCCACCCCGACGTCTTCAACACGCTGCTCCAGATCCTGGACGACGGACGGCTGACCGACTCCCAGGGCCGCACCGTCGACTTCCGGCACTGCGTCGTCATCATGACGTCGAACATCGGCGCGCACCGCATCCTGGACCACAAGGGCGATGTGTCCGAACTCAAGGACGAGTTGATGGACGACCTGCGGACGAGGTTCCTGCCGGAGTTCCTCAACCGGATCGACGACATCATCATCTTCCACGGCCTGACCGAGGACGACCTGGGGCGGATCGTGGACCATCTGCTGGACCGGAGCAAGCGCAGGGTGCACGCCCAGGGGATGAAGCTGGAGGTCAGCGAGGCCGCCAAGAAGCTGCTCATCGCCCACGGACACCAGCCGGAGTTCGGCGCCCGTCCACTGCGGCGCACGATCCAGGCGGAACTCGACAACCGCATCGCCACCCTGCTGCTCGGCGGCGAGGCCGAGCCCGGCGACACCATCGTGGCCGACGTGCTGCACGACTCGCTGCACTGCTCGGTACGCAAGGGCGACCCGGGTGAGCCGGCCGGCCCCGGTACGCCCTCCGGCCCGGGAGCGGCGTCCGACACCTGAGCCGTGTCCGGCACTTGGGCAGCGTCCCGTACCCGAGTACGGCCCGGCTCCGGCGCCCCGTAGTCGGCTGGAGTCACGGAGTCGACTGCGGTAACGGAGTCGACTGCGGTACCGGAGTCGGTGCGGCTGCGGTCACGGAGCCGGCGGATCCGTGGCCGCGGGTCGGCTACGACGAGGTCGGAGACCCGCCGATCGACACCACGACCGCGCTCGCCGGCCCGTCCGGAGTCTGGTAGTGAACGGTGTCCCCGGGCCGGTGGCCGAGCAGCGCGCGGCCGAGCGGGCTGTCGGCGGTGACCAGTGTCTGGTCCAGCGCCTCGGCCAACTCCCCGACCTGAAGGCTCTCCACCGAGCCGTCCGGGAAGCGGACGGTGACCGTGCTGCCCACGCCGACCTCGTCGGTGGGGGCGGGGCCGGCCTCCTCCGCCTGGCGCAGCCGCTCGGTGATGTCCTCGATACGCCGGTCGATGCGTTCCAGCTGATCGGCGCGCTGCAACTCGTCGGCCTGGTCGGCCTGGTCGCCCACCGAGAGGGAGTCGTGGAGCGTTCCGGCGACCAGCCGGCGTTCGTCCCGCAGGTCGGCGAGCTCCTGCTCCAGCGCACGACGGGCCTGCGCGCTGATGGGCTCCGGGTCACCGGTCATGGTGTCTGCTCCTCCGCGGCGGACGGCACCGGATCGAGTTGAAGAATCCGGCATTTCGCATCATAAAGCGGCAGATCGGCCAGGCTCGGGATGTGCGGTGGAGCCGAGAGTGCCGCGGGGATAGTGTGCGTATGTCCATATTTCCGGACTCCTGGAGCCGTCGGTGCTCCGTCCGCGACGTGGAGGGAGGTGCCCATGTCCTCGAAGCGACGCAGGAAGAAGAAGACGCGCCGCAATCACCCGGCGAACCACGGGCGGCGCCCGCAGTCCTGACCCGGACGGCGCCCCTCAGTCCTCAATGGCGTCACGGACGCTGGGGTAGCAGGCGATGAGGGGCGTGAGGCCGACGATCTCCAGGGTGCGCAGGACGGACCTCTGGACGCCTGCCAGACGCAGCCAGCCCGCCGGGGCGTGCGCCTGGTGTCCGGCGATGAGCACGTTGATGCCGCTGGAGTCCATGAACGGCACGCCGCTGAGGTCCGCGACGGTGCGCGCCCCGGGGGTCGGGTGCGCGGGCGCGATGGCGTCCCTGAGGACGCCCGAGGTGTGGTGGTCGACCTCACCGGTCACCGTGACGACGGCGACCCCGTCGACGGTGGACCGGATGACCGACAGCCCTTCCGGCTCCGCCTGTTCGTTCGTATCTGCCGTGTCTGTCACGCGTGCCTCGTCCACGTTCGCCGATCTCTGCCCAGAGCTTCCCTCTTCGGGAGGCTGCCCCGGATCGCACGGACGATGCAGACCGGCCACGCCGCGATCCCGGATGCACGGGACCGCGCCGATTCCCCGGAGCGGCCGAGGTGCCGGCGGTACCGGCCGAACCCCTCACCGGCGAGAGCTGACCTCGACAGGAAGTATCGTATGCCGGAAAATATGTGCCGCAGTGCGGAATGGTGCGGGGGTTTTGTGTCCGGTGAGGGGGCGGGGCATGCGACGGTCGGCCGGTGGCCGGTGGTGGCGTCAGGGGAGCGGCGGGGGCTTCCGGCGGTGGCCTCGGGAGAGCGGCGCGGGGTTCCGGTGGTCGTGTCGGGGGCGCGGCGCCGGCTTCGGGTGGTGGCGTCTGGGGCGGGGTGCGGGCCTGGGCCGGTGGCTGCTGCGCGGGCCGGCCCAGGTGATGTTCCTGGCCGACGCGCGGACGGGCGCCGTGTTCTGTTGCGCACTGGCCACGGTGGACTGGCGGTACGGCGGCTACGCCCTGGGCGGTGCTCTCCTCGGCACCGGCACCGCGCGGCTGCTGCACGTGGCCCGCGACCGGGTGGAGCAGGGGCTGGAGGGCTTCAACTCCTGCCTGCTCGCCCTGTGTCTCGCGGTGTTCCTGGACGCGGGCCGGCTCTCCACCGCCCTGCTCGCCGCCGCCGGCTGCGTCGTGGCCGCGGTCGCCACGGCGGCCGTGGCCCGGTTGCTGAGCGTGTGGCACCTGCCCCCGCTGACCCTGCCGTACTGCCTGCTGGCGAGCGCGCTCACCGTCGCCGCGCCTGCCTTCCGGCGGATCTGGCCGCACGGCGGCAGCCTCGCCGCACTGCCCCGCACCGCAAACGGTCCCACCGTGCCGCACCCGGGCGACCTGTGGCGGGCGTTCTTCAACAACGTCTCCCAGGTCTTCTTCCTGGACGAGTGGTACGTGGGGGCGCTGCTGCTCCTGGGGCTCTTCCTGGCGAGCCGGTCGGCGGGGCTGGTGGCCTGTGCCGGCAGCGCCACGGGCGTCCTGACCGCCTGGGCCCTCGGCGCGCCGACGAACAGGATCGCCGACGGCACGATGGGCTACAACGCGGTGCTCGTGGCCCTCGCCCTGTGCGGGGTCTTCCTGACGGCGGCCCCGGCCACACTGCTGTACGCGCTGCTCGGTGCCGCGACGGCGACCGCCGTGACGCCGGCCGTCGCCCATCTGCTCGCCCCGTCCGGCGGTCACGCGTTCACCTGGCCGTTCGTCCTGACGACGCTCGGTTTCCTGACCGCCGCCCGCTCCTTCCCCCGGCTGGCCGGCCGGACCCCCGCCCCGGACGGGCTGCCCCCGCGACCATCCGGAGCCCCGGCCCCCGCCGCGTAGCCGGCCGCTCGCCGTGGTCCGCCGTGGACCGCCGCCCGGCGCCCGTCACCCATCCTGGTCCGCTGTCGCCCGTCGCCCGTCGACCGCCGCCCGGCGCCCGGCGCCCGTCACCCACCGTCGACCGCCGCCCGGCGGAGTCGAGACGCGCCGGGCCGGCCGCTTGAGCGCCGGGTACTCGGCGCGCGCACGTAGACTCCCGCCTGCCCGTCCGGCCCCCTGTCGCCACGGTGTGCTTGGATGCCTCGGCGTAAGGGTGACGAGACGCCTCGGTGGAAGGGCGATGAGATGCCTCACCTGTGAATCGGGTGTGGATCCGGGCTGTCCGGGTCACCTGTTTGTTAGATTGCGCAACTACGCAATCGATTCGCGCAGGCCCGACCGACCGACCGTTCAGGGGAGTGGGAGATGAGCGACCCGTGGGACGGGCCGGCCGGCCAGGCCACGCGCAGCCGCGGGGCGAGGATTCCCGGGCAGCGGACGGCCGGACCGGACGACGCGGGTCCGCCGGGCGGCCGGGGCACGGCGCAGGCGGGCCCAGGAACGCGTGACGGCCGCCCGCCCCGCCGGGCACGTCAGGCGAGCCGCGGCAGGAGGGTGCTGAGGGCCACCGCGATCGGTCTGTCGGTCGCCGTCGTGATCACCGCCGGCGCGGGCTGGTGGTTCTACCAGCACCTGAACGGCAACATCCACAGCGTCTCGCTGGACGGCAAGGGCGGCACCGAGAAGGCCGACGCCTTCGGCCGTACCCCCATCAACATTCTGGTCATGGGCTCGGACGGCCGTACCAGCAAGACGGACTGCAAGCTGGGCGGCGGCTGCTCGGCGACCGGGGTGCAGACCGGCAGCAACGCGGACGTGCAGATGGTGCTGCACATATCCGCGGACCGCTCCAACGCCACCGTGATGAGCATCCCCCGCGACACCATGACCAAGGTCCCGGCCTGCAAGGACAGTGAGTCCGGCCAGTCCACGCCCGGTTACTACGGTCAGGTCAACAGCGCGCTCCAGTACGGGCCCGCCTGCCAGGTGGACACCGTCCACCGGCTCACCGGCATCCCCATCGACCACTTCGTCAAGCTCGACTTCTCCGGTGTCGTGAAGATGTCCGACGCGGTCGGCGGTGTCTCCGTGTGCGTCAGCGACGACGTCTACGACACCTACTCCCACCTGAAGCTGTCCGAGGGCACCCACACCCTCAAGGGCGTCGCGGCCCTGGAGTTCGTACGGTCCCGGCACGGCTTCGGTGACGGCAGCGATCTCGGCCGTACGGTCTCGCAGCACATCTTCCTCAGCGCGATGATCCGCAAGTTCAAGAGCGCGGGCACGCTCACCGACCCCACCGCGGTCTACAAGCTCGCCGACGCCGGCACCAAGGCGCTCACCGTGGACGACGGCCTGGGCAGCGTGAAGAAGCTGATCTCGCTGGCGGACGACGTGAACAAGGTGCCCACCGACCGGATCACCTTCGCCACGATGCAGACCGCGCCGGACCCGGCCGACAGTGACCGTGTGGTGGTGGGCCCGGGTGCGAAGTCCCTGTTCGCCACCATCGCGGACGACCAGTCCCTGACCACCGGCCCGGGCAAGAAGTCCGCGGTGGCCTCCGACACCGCGAAGCCCAGGCCCACGGCCACGGTCTCCACCGTGCCCCCGTCCGGGATCGCGGTGACGGTGGAGAACGGCACGGGCATCACCGGCCGGGCCTCCGTCATCGCGACCGCCCTCACCGGCCAGGGCTTCGGCTCCGCCACCACGACGAACGCGCCCAGCCCCGCGACGGGTACCACGCTCACCTACGGCACCGGCCAAGGAGCCGAGGCGCGGACGGTCGCCAAGGCGCTCGGCCTGCCCTCCTCCCATCTGAAGCGGGGCAGCGGCACAGGCCTGACCCTGGTGGTCGGCAGCGACTGGCCCGGCGGCAGCAGCTATCCGGGCGCGTCCACCGCGTCCCCGGCGCCCGCCGACACCAAGGCGGCCGTCTCCCACGCCCACGCCTCCACCGCCGACCAGGCCAAGACCTGCGCCAAGGTGAGCCCGTACAAGACGGTCACGCTCGACGGCGTCCCCATGACACCGTCCCAGGCGTACGCGGCGGCGCGGAAGAAGCCCGACTCCGACGCCTGAGCGCCCCCGCCCGCACGGCGACCAGAACGCCTGAGCGGCTCCGCCGGCATCCGCCCGCACGGCGGCGACCAGGACGCCTGAGCAGCTCCGCCGGCATCCGCCAGCACAGCGACACCGGCGCCTGAGCGCTCACGCCGGCAGCCGCCCGCACGGCACGGGACGCCTGTGCCGTACGGGTCGTGCGCGCCGCACCCGAGGCGGCGGTGCGTACCCGGCACCAGTTCCCGTCGGGAACCTCCGGCTCCGCGGTCGCCTCCGCCGCCTCCGCCGTCTCGGTCGGCGCGCCGCGCGCCGTCACGGCTCCGTGGGCCGACCGGCCGCCGGGTCAGACCTTGCGCCAGCGGGCTTCGCACCAGGAGAAGAAACCGAACGCCGCCAGACCGAGCGCGACCAGGGCGAGCAGCCAGGGTCCGGCCGGCAGGTCCCGGAACCCCCGCAGGGTGTCGTCCATGCCCCGGGCCTGTCCCGGCTGGTGCCGGACGGCCGCGACCAGGGCGAACACACCGGCCGCGGCGAAGACGGCACCACGGGCCGCACCCCCCGTCACCCCGAGGAAGCCGACGACCCGCTCGGTCCTGCCGGACATGGCACCACAGCGCAGGTTCTCGCGGAACTTCTTCCGTACGGCCTGCACCGAGATCCACAGCCCGGCGATCACCACGGCGGCGCCCGCGCCCCCGACGAGCCACTGGCCGCCCGGCCAGTCCAGCATCCGGGCGGTGACGTCGTCGGTCTGCCGGTCGGACGCCCCGCTGCCGCTGCCCCGGTCCCCGGCCGCGTACGAGAGCACCGAGAAGGACACGAAACCGTAGAAGAGGAAGCGGAAGACGGAGGCCGCCCGCCGGGACAACGCCGACCCGTCGGGCCCCGCCCCGCCGAACACCGCCTCCGACAGCCGCCACAGCGCCATCCCGGCCAGGGCGATGCCCACGGTCCACAGCATCGCCGCCCCGAACGGCCGGCCGGCCAGCTCACCGAGGGCACCGCCGCGGTCGGCCTGATGGCCGCCGCCGTCACCGCCGAAGGCGATCCGCAGCGCGATGACACCCACCAGTACGTAGATCAGCCCGCGCGCCACGAAACCCGCCCGGGCCGCCACGGACATCGCCGTGCTGTCCGCCGCCCGGCGCGCCCGGCCCCGCCCGCGCAGCGTCCATGACTGTGCATCCATAAAGCGCCGATGCCCCCGCGGCCCGGTCCGACACCTGCCCGCCGCGCCGGTCCCCCCTGTGGCCCGGTCCGACACCTGCCCGCCGCGCCGGCGCCCCCCCGTGGCCCGGTCCGGTACCTGTTCGCCGCGCCGGTGCCCCCGAGCCGGCTGATACCTGCCCGCCGCGGCGGTGCCGACCCGCCCCGGCGCGGCGGACGGCACTGCCGGCCGGGCCCGCGCATGCCACACCGGCGCCCGGCACGCACGGGGACGTCCCGCGGCTCACCGCCGGCCGGCGGGCTCCGGTGGGTGCCGCGGCGACTGCCCGCCGAGCAGCACCGCGCACGCCCCGGCGGTCAGCAGCCCGCCGGCGAGGAAGACGCCGCGCGGACCGACGTGCGGCAGGAGCAGCGCCCCGAGCGCGGCACCTGCCGCGATGCCGGCGTTGTAGCCGCCGGAGTTCGCCGCGAGGGCGAGGTCCGTACGGCCGGGTGCGCACTGCAGCATCGCGTTCTGGGCGGTCATGAACACCGGCCCGAGCGCCCCGCCCATCAGCACGAGGAACGCCACCGCCGCCACCGGGCGGGTGCCGGCCGCGTACAGGCCGAGCATGCCCACGCCCTGCGTGGCCACGGCGGCGGTCAGCGCGGCCTGCGGGAACCGGTCGAGCGCCATGGCGGTGACGCTCACCCCGGCCAGGCACGCGGCACCGAACACCGCGAGCAGGACGTCGACCGTGGCCGGGGCGAACCCGCTCACGTCGCCCAGGAACGTCACCACGTAGGTGTATCCGGCGAACGCCCCGGTGGCGGAGAGGAAGCCTGCCGCCAGCACTGTCCCGAACCGGCGGACATCGGGAGCGGTCCCGTAGGCCGCGGGCTCCTCCTCCGGCCGCGAGGTCGGCAACAGGGCGGCGATCGTCACGAGGGAGACGAGCCCCAGCGCGGCCGGCAGGGCGAGGGGCAGCCGCCAGCCGCTCTGCCGGCCCAGCCAGGTCCCGGCGGGAACACCGACCACGAGGGCGAGCGAACCGGCGACGGACAGCGCCCCCACTACCCGCCCGCGGACCTCCGGCCCGAACAGGCCCACGGCGACAGGTCCCATCACGGCCCAGAACACCGCCTGCGCGAGCGCGGCCGCCAGCCGTGCCGCCAGGAGCAGCAGGTACGAGCCCGCCGACGCCGCGACGACGCTGGACACGACCAGCGCGGCCAGGAGCCAGGCGAGCACATGCCGACGGGGGACCGCCCGCAGGGCGTGCGCGAGTGGCACGGAGGCCACGGCGACGGTCACGCCGTAACAAGTGACCAGGAGGCCGACCGCGGACAGCGAGATGCGAAGGCCTTCGGAGACCGGCTCCAGGAGACCGACCGGCAGGTTCTCCACGGTGTTGAAGGTGAAGGCGGCCAGCATCAGGGCCGCGAGCACGGCCGGCCCGTGCCGGGGAGCCGGCCGGGTCGTGCTCCCGCGGACCCGCTCCGGCGCGGCGCGACGCGCCTTTCGTGCCCGTTCCGTGGCACCGCCCATGCGCCTACCTCACCCGGCGCACCGGTCCCGCCGCAACCGAATTCGGCCGGGGACGGGGCCCGCTTGTCCCTTGTCGGCCGCATGTGCCAAGTCATGCCAACTGCCTTGGCACACCGTGCAGTTGACCTTCACTACGGTATGGTACGTGCTGTTTGGTTCAATTTTCAGCTTGAGGGAGGGTTCGTGGCTCAGCAGGAACGAGCTGTGCGGACCCGACGCGCTGTTCTGGAAGCCGCCGCGGCCGTCTTCGCGGAGCGCGGATACGCGGCTGCCACCATCACCGAGATCCTCGGACGGGCCGGCGTGACCAAGGGTGCCCTGTATTTCCACTTCGACTCCAAGGCGGCCCTCGCCCGGGGCGTGCTGCGGGAACAGCTGAGGGCCGAGTACCACCTGCCCCGGGACCTGAAGCTCCAGGAGTGGGTGGACGCCGGGATGACCCTGGCCACACGGCTGCCCCAGGAGCCCCTGCTGCTCGCCGGTGTCCGGCTCTCGGCCGACCTCCAGGGCCAGGGCGTGTTCGACAGTGCCTGGCCGGCTTGGGGCGGGCTGACCTCGTGCGTCCTGACGGAGGCGAAGCGGCGCGGTGAGGTGCTCCCGCACGTGGTGCCCGAGGAGACCGCCCAGGTCTTCCTCGGTTCCTGCGTCGGCGTGCAGTTCGTCTCTCAGGCCGTGGCCGGCTGGACCGACCTGGACGCCCGCATGTCGGCGCTGTTCGACCACATCCTCCCCGCCATCGCGGCCCCGGCCGTCCTCTTCCGACTGGACACCGCCTCGGACCGGGGCGCCCGGGTGATCGCCGAGGTCCGGCAGCGGTCGACGGACCTCGCCGGCGTCCCCGGCTGACAATCGGCCGCGTCGTCCGTTCCCGCGCGCAGCCGCGTCCCACGGGGCGCGGCGGGCACGTGCGTTGCCGCGACCAAACCGCTGAGACGGTTTTCTGCGGGCTACGGCGCTACGGCGAGTGCCGGTCACGCCCGCCCCGCGGCGTCCACCAGGCCGGGGACGAGCCGGAAGGAGATCGCCTCCATCAACGGCCTGCGCCGGGTGTTGTGGAAGGCGGCGATCCGCCACATGCCGTCCCCCTGGCGGATCAGCGTGTACGTCTGCACCTTGCCGAGCCGGCGGGGCCGCTTCTTCCGGTAGGTGTCCCCGCGCCCGCTGACCACCGCCGTGTCCGGCCCGAGGAAGCGGATGCCGACGACCTCGTCGGCGAGCCGGGTGTCCTTGAGGAAACCCGTGAACAGCACGCGGTGGCTCTCGGTGATGTCCCCACGCCCCTGGTAGAGGGTGCCGACGTAGGTGGCGTAGGTCGCGTCCTCGGTGAAGAGCCGGCCGTAGGCGTCCGCGTCGTGGTGGTTCCAGGCGGCCACCAGCGCGTCCAGTACGGCGGTGACGGCTGCGGTGTCGTGGTTGGTGGGCATGGCGGAGGTCCCCCTTCGTGGTTAGACTGGCGCAGAATCTTACTGAAAGCAGTATCTGCATACGCGCAGATATTTGGGAAGGGGTCAGCCGTGCCGAATCCCCGTAGCGGCGACGAGGAGCACGTCGTCTTCCGTCAGTACCTGGACGCAGTGGGCCTCCAGGGCCTGGCCGGCGCCGAGGCCGCGGGTCTCCACACCTCGGAGTGGTACGCGCTCAGCCTCATCGCCCAGGAGGGCCGCCTCACCTCGGGCGAACTCGCCACCCGCACCGGCCTGACCACCGGCGCCACCACCCGCCTGATCGACCGGCTGGAACGCGCCGGCTACGCGCGCCGGGCCCCCGACCCCACGGACCGGCGGCGCGTCCACGTCGAGCCCGTCCCGGACGCGCTCGCCCGGGTGGAGGAGGTGGTGGCCCCGGCCCGCCGTCATGTCGCCGAGGTCCTGGCCCGCTACACGCCCGAGCAACGGGCCCTGCTCTTCGACTACTTCGCCCGTGCCGCGCCCGCGTTCCGCGCCGCGACCGAGGAGATCCGGGCGGCGGCCCCGCGCAGGCGGACCCGGAAAACGGACTGACGCGCGCGGATCCGACGGCCGAGGGCTCCGCCCCGCGTGCCCCGTTGCAGGTCAGGCAAGGTCCGCGAGGAACGCCTCCATGAGGTCGAGCAGGACCTCGGGCCGTTCCAGGTGCACGTCGTGTCCCGTGCCGGGCACGCACACCGACCGCGTCTGCGGCCGTTGCTCCAGCATCGCGTCCACGTCCGGCTCCCCGATGAAGCTCGACTGCGCGAGCACCACCAGGGTGGGGCAGGTGACCTGCCGCCACGCGGGCCGGGAAGAGCGCCTGGCGTTCTCCGCCAGCGAGGCGACCATCACGTCGCGGTCGAAGCGGGGGCGCCAGCCGTCCTCACCGTGCTCCAGACCGGCCGCCCAGCCCTCTCCCACCGGGCCACCGCCGAAGAAGGACACCGCCGCCTCGCGGGACGGGAAGGGGACCGGCCACGAGTCGAGCCAGGCGCCGATGTCCTCCGGAGCCCGGGTGTCGGGATCGCCGGGCGCGGCCTCGACGAGGACGAGCGCGCGGACCAGGCCGGGGTGGGCGGCGGCGGTGAGCATCGCGGTGTGGCCGCCCAGGGACTGGCCGACGAGAACGAGCCGGTCCAGCCCCAGTTGCCCGGCGACGGCCACCACGTCGGCCACATAGGCCGCACGCGAGACGTCGTGCGGATGCCGCTCACTGGCACCGTGCCCACGCTGATCCACCGCGACCACCCGGAACCGCCCCGTCAGACGTCGCGCCGCCACGTCCCACTCGCCCGCATGGCCGGCCAGCCCGTGCAGCAGCACGACGGCGGGTCCCGGTCCGCCCCAGTCGCGACAGACCAGCCGGACACCGTCCCGGACGACCACACGCTCGGACCACGCCATCTCAACCCCCGTACCGCCGCTGCCTTTCCCGATCATGCCGTACGCGGGCCGCAACGCCCCGGCCGGCAGCTGACCCGTCGACCGCCCTTCCTTTCTCGGGCCGTTCACCTGCCGCTACCGGCGACGTCCGGCGGAGCAGGGGGCTTTGTCCGCTCCGCCGGAGTCGGGCAATTCTCATGTGAAGCCGTGTGGGCCTACTCGCTAGGGTGTGAGGTCAAGACAACCATGCGACCGGCCCGTTCACTGCGTGCCGGTCGGGGTCGCCGATGCCAGGGACCGCTCCCCGGGCTGCGGTGATCTTCCTTCCCAGGAGGACCCTCCGCATGTTCCGACGAATAGGCAGCGCCGTCGTCCGTCATCCCGTTTGGACGATTGTGGCGTGGCTGATCGCCGCGGTGGCGATTGTCGCCACCGCTCCGAGCCTGCCCTCGAACAGTGACGAGAGCAGTTTCCTACCCAAGAGTTACGAGTCCATCAAAGCGGCGGATCTCCAGGAGAGGGCGTTCCCCAGTGCCTTCACTCCGTCCGCGATCGCGCTCTACCAGCGCACCGACGGCGGCAAGCTCACCGCCGCCGACCAGAAGGATGTCGCCCGGATCACCTCCGAACTGGGCAAGAAGCACATCGACCAGGTGCAGAAGGTCGTCCCCGGCCAGCCGTCGAAGGACGGCAGGTATGCCATGACCCTGGTGCAGATGGACAGCAAGAACGCCGGTCAGCCCAAACAGGCCGACGCGGCAAAGGTGTTGCGGGACGAGGCAAAGAAGCTGGCCAAGGGCACGGACCTCGACGTCAAGCTCGGCGGCTCCGCCGCCCAGGCACTTGACCAGCAGGATTCGTCCAAGCGCGGCCAGGCGTTGATCGGTATCGGTACCTTCGTCATCATCCTGGTGACGCTGCTGATCATCTTCCGTGCGCCCATCCTCGCCGTACTGCCGCTGGTGCTGATCGGCCTGGTGTCCGCCGTCGCCAACGGACTTATCGCCTACGCCACCAAGCTGTTCGACCTCCAGGCCAACAGCTCGATCTCGTCGATCCTGATCGTCGTGCTCTTCGGCGTCGGCACGGACTACTTCCTGTTCCTGATATTCAGGTATCGCGAGAGTCTGCGGGCCGGCGACGAGCCCAAGGAGGCCATGGTCAACGCGGTCGGCCGGGTCGGCGAGGCCATCGCCTCGGCGGCGGGGGCCGTCATCATCGCCTTCCTCGCCCTGGTGTTGTCCACGCTGGGCTTCCTGAAGCAGATGGGCCCGGCGCTCGCCATCGCGGTCGCCGCCACGCTGGTCGCGGGCCTCACCCTGATCCCCGCCGTGGTCTCGCTCATCGGGCCGAAGGTCTTCTGGCCCTCGAAGTCCTGGCAGAAGGAACCGGAGAACGCCCGCTTCGCCGCCCTCGGCCGGGGCGTCCAGCGCCGTCCGGCGCTCACCGCCGTGGTCTCCGGTCTGATCCTGCTCGCCCTGTCGGTCGGCACCTTCGGCTACAAGGCCACCTTCGACCTGGCCTCGGGCTCCATGCCCAAGACCAAGGAGTCCATGGTCGTCCAGGACGAGATGCAGAAGGCGTACTCGGCGGGCGCCGCGGCACCCACCGACGTCTACCTGTCCAGCACCGACGGCAAGCCGCTGGACAAGTCCGCCTTCGACGCGTACGCGCGAAGGCTCGGCGCGGTGGACGGCGTCGCGAGCGCCCGCATGACCCAGGTCAACAAGGAGGGCACCACCGCGGACTTCACCGTCACGCTCAAGTACGAGGCGTCGACGGACAAGGCGATCGACGCGGTGGGCCGGGTCCGCGATGTCGCGCACTCGACGGCGCCGGACGGCACCGAGGCGCTCGTCGGCGGCATGTCCTCGATCTTCAAGGACATCAACGCGGCGGTCAACCACGACTACAAGACGGTCTTCCCCGTCGCCGCCGTCCTGATCATGGTCATCCTGGGCCTGCTGTTGCGCAGTGTGGTCGCACCCTGGTACCTGATGGCCTCCGTGGGTCTCGGCTTCGGTGCGACCCTCGGCGCCACCGTGTGGATCTTCCAGGAAGGCCAGGGGCACTCGGGCCTGATGTTCATGCTGCCGGTGATCATGTACCTCTTCGTGGTCGCCATCGGCACCGACTACAACATCCTCATGATCGCCCGGCTGCGCGAGGAGGCCCGTGAGGGCCGGGATCCGCGTGAGGCGGCCGGCATGGCGCTCCGGCACGCCGGGCCGACCGTGGCCGCGGCCGGCTTCATCCTCGCGGCGACCTTCGCCACGATGATGCTGGCGGGCAACTCGCTGCTCTCGGAGATGGGCTTCGCGGTCTCCTTCGGTATCGCGGTCGCCGCGTTCGTCATGGCGATGTTCTTCACCCCGAGCCTCACGGCACTGATCGGTCACGCCGCCTGGTGGCCGGGCCACGGGGACCAGGCGCCGGATGCCGGTGCTGGTGCCGGTGCCGGCACCGGCACCGCGCACTCCGGGGTGCTCCGGGATGATGAGGACCGGGACACCGTCCACGATTCCGCCGGGCGCCGCGGCTAGCGGCAGCCGGTCTGACCGACAAGTCCTGCCGGGCCCTGTGGCCCGGCAGGACTTCTCGCGTCCCAGGGCCCTTTCGCGCTCCGAGGCTCCGTCCCATTCCGAAGCCTTTCGCGTTCCGGGGCCGCCCTTCTGTGATGCGGTCCCTTTGGTGTTCCGGGGGCGTTCGGGTGCTGGGTTCGTTCGGATGCCGGGGCCATTTGCGCTCCGGCATCCGAACGCACTCCGGGCCTTTTGGCGCTCCGGGCCCTTTCCGGCCCCAGGGCCCTGTCGGCGGGGCCGCTTTCGAGGTCGGGGGCGGGCTTTGGACGGTGCCGGTCAGCCGGTGGCGGCGTGGGTCTGGAAGTAGTGGCCCTTGTCGAGGTCGGCGAGGAGACCGGGCTGGACCGGCTCCCAGTCCAGGAGTTCGCGGGTGAGGGTGCTCGACGCGGCGGCGTCAAGGCCGAGGACGCCGCCCAGCCAGCCGAAGTGCTCGGCCGCGTCCTCGGGTGCCACCGAGACCACCGGCACATCGAGGTGACGGCCGATCACCTCCGCGATGTCCCGGAGCGTGACCCCCTCCTCCGCGGCGCCGTGCAGCACCGATCCGGCGGGTGCCTGCTCGGCGGCCAGCCGGAACAGGCGGGCGGCGTCGAGGCGGTGCACCGCCGGCCAGCGGTGGGCGCCGTCGCCGAGGTGGCCGGAGACGCCCTTGGCGCGGGCGGTGGCGACCAGGGCCGCCATGAAGCCGTTGTCCCCGTCGCCGTGGCAGGTGGGGGAGAGCCGCACCACGGAGGAGCGCACCCCGCGCAAGGCGAGCGCGAGCGTGGCCTTCGCGGTGGCCGCCCGGACCGCGACGGGTGAGCCCTCGGCCGCGGGCATGTCCCGCTCGGTGGCGACCCGCCCGGGCGCGACACCGAGCAGCCCGGAGGCCAGGACGAAGGGCCGGTCGGTGCCGGCGAGGGCGTCGCCGAGGGCGTCGACGGCGCGGCGGTCGGCCTCGGCCGCCCCCTGGAAGTCCCCGCCGAAGGCCAGGTCGTGCTTGAAGGCGAGATGGATGACGCCGTCCGACGAGGCGGCCGCGTCCCGCAGGACGTCGAGGTCGTCGATGGTGCCGCGGACGGCCCCGGCCCCCGCCGCGGCGAGCGCGTCTGCGGAGGCGTCGGACCGGGCCAGCCCGATGACGTGGTGCCCCGCCTCGACGAGGTCGGGCACAAGGGCGGAGCCGATCCAGCCGGACGCCCCGGTCACGAAGATACGCATGGGAAGCACCCCAGACTCTTTGATGTCAGTGACTGTCATCGACCCTAGCATCTGATGTCAGTCACTGCCATCACGTAGGATCTTGGCATGGGCAGATGGGAGCCGAACGCGCGCGAGCGCCTGGCGGAAGCGGCGTTGGAGCTCTACAGCGAGCGCGGGTACGAACAGACCACCGTGGCGGAGATCGCGAAGCGGGCCGGTCTGACCGAGCGGACTTTCTTCCGGCACTACGCCGACAAGCGGGAAGTGCTGTTCGCCGGCTCCGGAGACCTTCAGGAGCTGTTCGTGCGGTCGGTCGCCGGCGCCCCGGAGGACGCGGCGGCGATCGACGCGCTGGCGTTCGGACTCGACGCGGTCGGTGAGGTCTTCGCCGACCGGCGGGCCTTCGCGCGCACGCGCCACGCCGTGATCACGGCCAACGCGGAACTCCGGGAACGCGAACTCATCAAGCTCGCCTCACTGTCGGCCGCGCTCGCCGACACCCTGCGCCGCCGGGGCGTCACCGAGCCGGCCGCCAGCCTGGCCGCCGAGGCCGCGGTGGCCGTCTTCAAGATCGGCTTCGAACGCTGGATCGAAGCGGCCGAGGAACGGGACATGGTCCAGCTGGTACGGGAGGCGCTGACCGAGTTCAAGGCAGTGGCCGCCGGCGGCTAGGTTCCACGCCCGGACGCGCGCGGGCTCCAGGCCTGGGGCCCAGGCCACCTGGCCCCAGGGCCACCGGGCGGGCTTCGCGGTCGCCAGGGCTCGGGGTCACCGGGTCTCGCGATCACCGGGTGGGCTCCGGGCCACCGGGATCCAAGGTCACCGGGCGGGCTCGCACCACCGCGCTTCCCGGCGGCTCCCGCCGGATCCGGGATGCAGGCCTGCCGGCGGCCTCCCCCCGCGGCGGCCGGCTCGAGTACTTCCTCGCACCACTGCCGGAACGTCGTCGGCGTTTTCGAGGCCCCGGTTCTTGGCCTCGAACATCTCGACCATCGCCTGCGCCATCGCCTCGCTCGTCCCGAAGCCGGTGAGACGCTCCTTGAGCGCCGCGCCCGGCACCTGGCGGTAACCGATCCGGGTAGCCGCAGGGCCTCCCCGCGGTCGAGCAGATCGTCCCCGAGCAGACGGCCGATGGCACTGGTGGGTGCAGTGATCACGATCATGTGAGGTGTTTCCTCTTTCTGGCGGTGGGACGGGGATCCGGTTTCCGCAGGGGAGAGGGAGACTCGGCCGGCACCGGGGCCCGGCGGGGACCCGGCAGCTGATCCCGCGAGGAGTAGCTGATCCGGCGACGAGCAGTTGATCCCCCGACGAGCAGCCGAGCTGCCGGTTCCGCGGCGAGTAACTGGTCGTACGACGACCGGCTGGTGCCGCGACGGGGGCTGCGACGGTGTCAGGCCGGGCGTGGGATGTACGCCAGCCCGTGCGCGCCGGGCTCTGCGTACTTGGCGATGTCGAGCCGGCCCAGACGCTCCAGCGTCTCCAGGTCGACGATGTCGACGGTGGACGAGACGACGCACGCGACGTAGCCGATCCGGCCGTCGGGGGAGGAGGTGATGGTCAGCGGGCCCAGTCCGATCTCCAGCTCGCCGAGCCGCCGGCGGCTGTCCGCGGAGAACACCGACAGACGGCCCGGTGCCTGCCGGCCGAGCCGGTACACCGGGTCGGGTTCGATCCGCATCTCGCCGGCGAGCAGCTTGCCCGTCGACGTCAGATGCACCGGCATGACGACGTTGTCCGCGGGCAGCGTGTCGATCACTGAGGCCGTCCGGGCATCGATGACCCGGATGCCGTCGGCCGGCCGCTCCTCCACGTGCCCGGCGAAGACCCCGGCGTAGGGCGCGGCGACGAACACGAGGCTGCCGTCGGCCGAGACGGCGAGCCCCTCGCTGCCCGGCACCTCGGCCCTGGCGGTCATGACGCCGCGTTCGAGGTCCACCACCGACACGAACGGCGCTTCCTTGTTGGTGGCGTAACCCGTCCTGCCCGCCGGGTCGATGGCGAACCAGTGCGGGCCCGGCGCGTCCGTGTCGATCCTGCCCACCGGCCGACGGGTCGCCGTGTCGATCACGACCACGCCGCCCGGCCGGTCCGCCGATCCCTCCACGCTGACGTAGAGGAGACGGCGGACCGGGTCCAGGGCCAGCCCGTGCGGCCCGTGCTCCGGGGCGAGGTCGACGACCTCGACCACCCGGCGGGTGTCGGGGTCGATGACGGTCACCTCGGTGCGCCGGCCGCCGTTCGCGTGGTAGTAGCCCGAGTGATACGCCGACGTGCACCACAGCAGCCGCTGCGTCGGGTCGAAGCACAACTCGTGCGGCTCGGCCAGGACTTCGGTCGTACCGAGCAGCCGGTCGGAGGCGGCGTCGAAGAACGAGACCGTCGCCCCGCTCTGGCTGACGACCGCCAGCACATCGCCTGCTCGGCCGGCGCGGGCGGACTGCGGCGCAAGGGGAGCGGACCGCGGCGCAGGGGGACGGGAGGACTGCTGCATGAAAGAGGCTCCTCGGACGAGTCGTCGGGAGGCCGCACGTCCCGGCGGCCACATCCACTCTCCGCACGGCGGAACGCCGGAACAATGCAATGATCGGCATCTCATTATTGACTGAGGCGTAAGACTCCAGTTCAGGAGCTTGAATGGATCTCAATCTGCTGAGAGTTCTGGACGCTCTACTCCAGGAGAACAGCGTGACCCGCGCCGCGGAGCGCCTGGGGACGTCCGCCGCGGCCGTCAGCCGCACGCTGGCCCGGCTCCGCCGCGCCGTCGGCGACCCGCTGCTCGTCCGCGCCGGGCAGGGCATGGTGCCTACCCCGCGGGCCCTGGAACTGCGAGACGAGGTCGCCGCGTTGCTGCGCAACTGTGACAACGTCCTGCGTCCCGGGGCCGGTTTCGACGCCGCTCATCTCCAGCGCACCTTCACCGTGCAGGCGGCCGACCTGCTTCTGACAGGGCTGGCCGGTACGTTGACCGACCGGATCCACGCGGAGGCCCCGCACGTGGACGTGGTGTTCCTGCCGGAGGCGATCGAGGGCGGCCCAGGACTGAGGCAGGGCTCGGTGGACGTCGAACTGGGCGTCCTCGGCCACCTGGACCCGGAGGTCCACACCCGGCAGCTCACCCGGACGACGCTGGTCGGCGTCGCCCGGCGCGGTCATCCGCTCTTCGACGGGCACATCGACGCCCGCCGGTTCGCGGCGGCCGACCACATCGGCATCTCCCGGCTGGGCAAGCGCCTCGGACCCATCGACAGCGCACTCGCGGAGCGCGGGCTGCGGCGCCGTACCGCGGTCGTCGTGCCCAGCCACACCAGCGCGATGCTGCTCGCCCGCGCCACCGACCTCGTCGCCCTCACCCTCGCCGAGTGGCTGCCCGACACCATCGCCGCACTGGGCCTGCGCACCTTCCCCATCCCCCTCGACCTGGGCCCGCTCGACCTCGGCATGGCCTGGCACCCACGCAACTCGGCCGATCCCGGCCACCGTTGGTTCCGCGACCACCTGGCGTCCGCCGTCCTGACGCCGTCATGACGCCTTCTTGGCGCCGTCCTGGCGCCGTCCGGGAAGGCGAACGACGACAGCGGACGGCCGAACCGGGTCCCGTAGCCTGGAAGATGGAACCCCGGAGACTGGAACAGGATGCTGGACGCACCGGATGCTGGACGCACCGGATGCCGGACAGAAGCACCGGTTACCAGGCACACCGGGTGCCGCTGGCCAGTGACGTGCGGCCCGTTGACGGCTTTCCGACGCCGTGGCCGGTCAGCGCGCGTCGCATGCTCGTGTGAGCCCTGGACGCGCCCCCGTCCCCGCGACAAGACTGCGCTGTCGGCGGGCAGGTGGCCGGGCGCCGCCCGCCCATCGTCCCGAGCCCCAGGAAGGCAGGTCGGCCGCTGTGCTGTTGCGTCTGCCCACGTCCGTGCCGGAAGCCCAGGAGTGCCTCGCCGAGGGGGCCGTGCCCATAGGCGGGGCGACGCTTGTCTGGGCGACCTGGCAGCGCGACGGATTCCCCGAACTCGCGATATCGCTGAGCGAGTTGCCGGAGGCCAACGTCATAGGAAAGGAGACCGTCGGCAGCGCCGTGGTCCTGCACCGCATCGACACCCGCGTACCGGACGTCCTGCGGCTGGCCGCCGCCACGGTCGGCACCGGCGCCGTGCGGCGGACGGCGACCGTCGGCGGCAACATCGTCGGCAGTACGCTGCGTTGCCTGCTGCCCCCCGCGCTCGTCCTCGACGCCCGTGCCACGGTCCTGGAATCCGACGGCGTCCGCGAGGCGGACCTGGCGGAGGTGGTCGCCAAGCGTCCCCTGCTGCTCACCCTGCGCTGGCGCACACCGATCGCCTCGGCGTACCGCAAACTGCCCGGCGAGGCCGGCGGGGAGCCACCCCTCGTAGTGGCCTCGGCCCTGCACTCCGGGGACGGGACGCCGGAGCGCCTGCGCGTCGCCGTACGGGACGGCTACGACGTGCTCAGCGGCACCGCCCTCGGCGGCGCCGACGCCGAGGAGACCCTGGACACCCTGCGCGCCACGGGCCTCGGCGACCTGCCGGCCGCCGCGTGGGACGTCGTACGCGCCCAGGTCCCCCGCCTGTTGGAGCACCGCGGCGCGGACTGAGGAGGCGGACGGTCGGGCCCTGTCGTTTGCGGTCTTCGCAAAGAAACTGGTCGATGGGCGTGCTGCTGCCCGAGCCTGACCCGGTACGACCCGTGTACCGGAGAGGTGACGATGACCGTGACGACTTCCCCCGCTCAACCCGCTGCGCTGAGCAAACGCAGACGCTGGACGGTGCTGGCCGTCTGCTGCCTGAGCATGTTCCTGGTCGGCCTGGACACCACCGTCGTCAACGTCGGCCTGCCCGCCATCGGCAGGGGTCTGGACGTGGGGACACGCAGCCTGGAGTGGACCGTGGACGCGTACACCGTCGTCCTGGCCGGCCTGCTGATCTCCTCCGGTGCGCTGGCGGACCGGTTCGGGCGCCGACGGGTGTTCCAGTGGGGGCTGACGGTGTTCGGCGTGGCCTCGCTGGCCTGCGCGCTGGCCCCGTCGGTGGGCGCGCTGGTCGCGGCCCGCGCGGCGCAGGGGATCGGCGCCTCCATGCTCAGCCCCGTGGCCCTCGCGATCGTGGTGAACGCGATGCCCGATCCGCGGGAGCGGGCCCAGGCGATCGGCGTCTGGGGCTCGGTGTTCGGGCTCAGCATGGCCGCAGGCCCGGTCACCGGCGGTGCCCTCGTCGCGGGCCTCGGCTGGCGGTCGCTGTTCTGGATCAACGCCCCGGTCATCGTGGCCGCCCTCGTACTCAGCGCGGTGTTCGTGCCCGAGTCCCGGGCGCCGAAGGCACGGCGGCTCGACATTCCGGGGCAGATCCTGCTGACCGTGACCATCGGGATGTGGGTCGGCGTACTCATCGAGGGCCCCCGCATCGGCTGGTCGTCACCGGCCGCCCTGACCGCCTACGCCGTCGCCGTCGCGGCTACAGCAGGATTCGTGCGGGTGGAGTTCCGGCGCGAGGAGCCGCTGATGGATCCCCGGCTCTTCCGGGGCACCGCGTTCAGCGGCGCGGTCCTGGGCGCCGTGGCGGTGTTCGTCGCCCTGAACGCGGCGCTGCTGCTCAACACCCTCTACCTTCAGCACACCCGGGGATTCACCCCGCTGGCCGCGGGCGCGGCGACGCTCCCCATGGCGGTCGGGGCGACCGTCTGCGCACCGTGGTCCGGCCGTCTGGTGGGCCGCGTGGGTCCGCGGCCGCCGCTGTGGGTGGCGGGCGGCTTCCTCACCGCCGGCGGGCTGTGCCTGGTCGGGCTCGACCGGCACACGAGCGTCTTCCTGCTCCTGTTCGCTTATCTGCTCATCGGCGTCGGGTTCGGCTTCGCCAACGCCCCGATCACGAACACGGCGGTCAGCGGGCTGCCTCCCGCCCGGGCCGGCGTGGCGGGCGCCATCACGTCGACCGCACGCCAGGTCGGCGCGGCCCTCGGCATCGCCCTGGCCGGCGGCCTGGTCGCGGGCGAGGGCCCGGCGGGACTCGCCCACGCCTCCCGCCCGGGCTGGTTCCTGGTCGCCGCCTGCGGAGTCGTCGTCCTCCTCGTGGCCTGGGCGGCACGGCCGCAGGCACCGGTGCGGGACGAGTCATCCGGCACACCCTCGGTGGCGCGGGCACGCTGAGGGCGTGGCGCACCGGCGCGCCGCGGAAGTCCCGACCCTGATTCAACAGCCAGGTTCCTGTGAGTACTTCGTAAGGCAGCCCCCACGCTCCGCACGGTGGGAGCTACCACCGACAACCTCTCGTGGAACCGTCGGTTGGAGCCGGGACCGGCTGCACCGCTGTTCCGCTCGACCGGGGCGCGCCGAGTGCACGGGACCCGGCACCTGCGGGTGTCTTCCGAGTGGCGTGGGGCATCCGTGACCGCCGTTGGCGAGCGTGCGATGCCGGGAGATAGCCTCGCACTCGCAAAGATCAAGGTCCGATACTCAACAACGGGGTCTCTCAGGCATGTCGACGCCTCCGCCGCAGTACCAGAATCAGCCGCCGTACGGGCAGCCGCAGCAGCCCTACGGATACCCGCAGCAGCCTCAGGCGTCATACGGGCACCCGCAGCAGCCACAGCCCCAGGCCAACTACGGTCACCCCCAGCAGCCGCAGCCTCCCCGTGGACCGCAGCGGCCGCAGCCGGGCGGGATGGGCCGGATGCTGAGGTCCGCCGTCATCGTCATAGCCGTGTTCGGCGCCCTCGGCTACTGGGTCTGGGACTACAACACCGATCCCAATGGCGGCAAGGCGAAGAAGGAGGCCGAGGCGGCGTCGCACAACCCCACCATCGGCGACTGCGTCAAGGTCGAGGACCCTCAGGGCAGTCCGGTTCCGACGGTCGTCGACTGCGACTCTCCCGAGGCCGAGTACAAGATGGGCGACTTGGTGGTCGCGGACCAGCGGTGCGGGGCCGACTTCGACTACGGCATCAAGGTCACCCGCCGGGGCCGCGGCTCCACGATGTGCTTCACGAAGCTCTGAGCCTCTGACACGTCCGGGGGCGCCGTTCGCAGGAGGCCACGTGGTCAGCGCGTCCTCTGCGCGCCAGGACGGGCGACGCCGAGCACTGCCGAGACGTGACCGTGACCGTGCTCCCGGACGAAGAACTACAAGATCCTCTACGAACAGCGAACAGCGAACAGCGAACAGCGAACAGCGAACAGCGAACCGCGAACCGCGAACCGCGAACCGAGAACAGCGAACTGCGGGCCGAGGACCGCGGACTGCGAACCGCGGGCGGTGCGGTGGCGGCCTTCACCACGCGGCCTTCGCCGTGGCCGGCCCGCACGGCCGAGGCGTGGCATGCCGGGGTGACCAGTGCATGCGCGCTCACCACGCCGCACACCGCCGAGGCCCTGCACGTCCAGGTGGAGCCGGCTGCGGGGTTCCGGGGTTGGGCCGGGTGCATCCTGGGTGCCCCGGCCCGCACCACCATGGGCGCGCCCGTACGCCTCCGGTTGATGTACGCGCCGAAGGCGCCGATGCTGTGCCGGCCTTGACGGCGGGGCCGTTCGCGCACATCCACGTCATGCAGACCTGCCGCCCGCGAGTGGCCCGGCGTTGCGGCCTTCCGGCAGGACCGCGGAGAAGCCGACGGGGCTTCCTGCCGTCCGCCCCGCCCGGGCCGGCCGAGGCACGAGTCAGTTACGCAGCGTGAACTTTCCGAGGGATGTCAACCGGATCCCGGCTGCTGTGCGTACGGATGGTGACAGCACAGCCCAGGGAGCCCGGGATTGACGACTGAGGAATACGAGGAGTTCTACGCGTTGTGCGTGAGACGTCTGATAGGACAGGTGTACCTGCTGACGGGCAGTCTGCACGAGGCAGAGGATGTGGTGCAGGACGCCTTCGTCCGCTGCTGGACACGCCGACGCTCCATCAAGGCCGATGCCGCTCCCGAAGCGTGGGTGCGCACGGTGGCGTTCCGGCTGGCCATCAGTCGTTTCCGGCGTGTGCGCCGTGGCCGGGACGCGTGGGAGCGTGCGATGGTCGGCCGTCCGGCCGAGGTGGCCGCGCCCGATGAACAGACGGTGATGCTGGCCCAGGCCCTCGGGCGGCTGCCGGAGCGGCAGCGGCTGGTGATGGTCATGTTCTACCTCTGCGACATGACGGTGGAGCAGGTCGCTTCCGAAGCCGGCATGAGCACCGGAACCGTCAAGACCCACCTTTCCCGGGGCCGCACTGCCTTGAACGGTCTCTTGCAGGACGTCGAGGGAGGTCCATCCGGTGCCTGAAGATTTCCGCACAGGGGAGGACGAGGCCCAGCTACGCCGGCTCTTCGGCTTGGCCGCTGACGCCGCCGCGCGCTCCGCGGCCCCGTGCGCCGGGGCGACGATCACCGCTTCGGGCGCTGCCCGGCGCCGGCGCCGGATGGCGGCTGCCGCGGCAGCCGTGGTGGTGGCCAGCGGACTGCTGGTCGCGACCGTCTCGGCTCTGTCCTCTTCCCACGACGAGCCGCCGGCGGCACCGCCGGCCCGGTTGACCACGCCGCCGACCACCGCCCCGGTCTCCTCGCTGTTCCCGTCCACCTCCGACTCAGGGGAGCATCCATGACCGTAGCCGACACGCCCTTGTCTCCCCCGGCCCGGACCGCAGAACCTGTCCAGGCGCTGAAGGAGTCGCTCACGCGGCCCTCCCGCGGACGCGCGGACGGTCCGTTACTGGCTGCCGGCTTCGCAGTCCTGTACCTGGTCCTGGCCCTGTCGCGGTGGGCGAACTTCCGCAGCATGTCATGGGATCTGGGTATCTTCGTGCAGGTTGTGGAGAGTTACGCGCATCTCCGGGCGCCGGTGTCCGATCTCAAAGGGCCGGGCTTTCACATCCTCGGGGACCATTTCAGCCCCGTCCTCGTCATCCTCGCCCCTTTCTACCGAATATGGCCGACTCCGGCCACGCTCCTGATCGCGCAGTCGCTCCTGCTCGGCTGGTCGGTCTGGCCCGTCACCAAAGCCAGTACACAGTTGCTGGGACGCCGCACGGGCGTGTTGCTCGCAGTCGCCTACGGCTTGTCATGGGGACTGCAGAAGGCGGCTGATTTCGACTTCCACGAGATCGCTTTCGCTGTACCGATCATTGCCTCGGCTTTGTCCGCCCTGGTGACACGCCGGTGGCGAGCAGCCCTGCTGTGGACGCTCCCGCTCGTCCTGGTCAAGGAAGACCTCGGCCTGACAGCCACCGCCATCGCCCTCGTCATCGCCTGGCGCTGCCGCCGGAGCAGCCGCCTGCTGGCTACGGCGCTGGCGACGGCTGCCCTGGGGGCCCTGTGCTGCCTGATCACCGTCACCGTCGTGATCCCGGCGTTCAATCCGCACGGATACGACTACTGGACGAAGATGGGCACCGGCCCCGGCGCGCTCACCGCCCTGACCCAGCAGGGCACGGAGGAAAAGGTACGCACCCTCGTGTGGACCCTCCTGCCCACAACCGGGCTGCTCGCTCTGCGCTCCCCGGTTCTGCTGGCCGCCGTGCCGACCCTCGCCTGGCGGTTCATGTCGAACGACGAACACTATTGGAGCACCGACTGGCACTACAGCGCCGTCCTCATGCCCATCACCGCGCTGGCCCTGGCCGACGCCCTGAGCATCACGCGCTTCGCCCGCCGCCCTGCGCTGCGCTCCTACGCCCACCACCTGCCCACCGCGCTCCTGGCCACCGCTCTCGCCCTGAGCACCAACCTGCCCTTCAGCACCCTGACCGAACCCGGCACCTACCGCACCGATCCCATGGCCGCGGTCGCCGAACGCACACTGGCCACCATCCCCGACGGCGCCACTGTCGAGGCCGACATCATTCCCACCGCCCACCTGGCCGAGCGGTGCCGCTTGTACTGGATGGGCAACACCCACGGGATCCGCCCCGAATACATCGCCTCCTACGACCCCGGCAGCAGCAGCACCGACGTGCTTGCCCACGCCGAACAGCTCCACCCCCGTACCCGGTACACCGTCACGGCCGGGGCGTCGGGCTACTGGGTTCTCAAACTGGACCGAACCGCGGCCCGGTAGGCGGGGCCCGGTGGCCGGGCCACCGGCGACGAGGGCGCGGGCCGTGGCCTTCAGGCAGCCGAGCGCGAGTTGCGTGAGGAGACCGGGCGGACCGACATCGAGGCCGGAGCTATGGTCGGTCCATGCCGTTGTCCGAGGAACTCCGTCCGGGCGTACCAGCCGGCGTCGGAGCAGCACGGCCGTCGTGCGAGGTGTCGGTGTTCAGCGCGGGGCTGCCGCAACCGCGGCAAGGATGCGGTGCAGGACGGGGACGGGGATCGCCGGGTTGGTGACCGCTGCGTATGCCGTGTCGCGGTCGTGCAGCAGCCCGGCCAGGACGCGGGCCGGCAGCCGCGGATTGCGCACCGCGGTGCCGCGGACGTGACCCTCCGGGTCGTTCAGCAGCCGCACCGCGTCGGCCGGTGACAGCCGGGGGTCCTCGGCCGCGCGGCGGCGAACCTCGGCTTCGGGATCCCGGGCCAGGCGTGCGACATCGGCCGCTGTCGACTCCGGATCGTCCAGGGCCAGGCGGCGCATTCGCCCGCTGGGGTCGGCGGCGTAGCGCAGGAGGCCCGCACGGGGGAAGTTGGGGTGGCTGCGGGGCCGGTCGGGGTGGCTGAAGCTGCCGTCCCACCAGCGCCAGACCTCCAGCAGCATGTCGGCCGGCGCGTCCTCGCACGATTCGGCGAGGAACAGGCGGACCGCCCGGTCCCCGTCCCGCGCCAGACGCGCCACGACATCCGGCGGGAGGTGCCGGGCTCGGGCCACACTGCGGCGGACCAGCGGATGGGACGACGCGGCGAGACGGCGCATCGCGTCGGCGTCGCCGTGCAGGTCCTCGACCCAGGGCAGGGTGTACGACATCGACGTCGGATCGAAGTCGTGGCGGACCGCGGCACGTTGCTCTTCCGTGAGGTCGGGGCGCAGCGCCACCGCCGAGCGGATGTCGTCCTGCGGGTCCTCCGCCAGCACGGCGACGCCCTGCGCGCCCAGGCCTGGATTGGCTGCCAGCGCCAGACGTACCTCCGCGTCCCCGTACTGGACCAGCTCCGCTTCCAGCTCGGGCGCGAGGCGGCACCGTTCGAGCGCCCGCCGCGGGTCGGGCAGGGCGGCGAAAACCTCGCGAGGCATGGGTACGCCGGTGTGGTGGGCGAGCAGCGCAGCCGTTCGCACCGCACGGTCGGTGTCGGCCAGCAGCCGTTCCCGCAGTGGCGCGGCGAGGTCCTCCCACCGGGCACAGGCCGCCGCCCGCACGCGGGGATCGGCGTCCGCCGCGAGGACAGGGAGGTGCTGTGCGGGGAGTCCCGGGAGTTCGGCGGCTCCCGCGCGGGACGGGCCGGCGAGGAGGTCGTCGTACAAGTCCTCGGGGAGTTCGGCGCCCCAGATGCAGGCGCGCTCCGCCCAGAGCACGCGTCGCTCGGGCGATGGCTCGGCGCGGACCAGGCGTACCCACTGATCGGACGTGAGCCTGGGCCGGAAGGTGTCGGCGGGCCTTGACCGCACCCGCGGATCGGGGTGTGCCACGGCGGCGTCGAGGACGGCGGGCCGGTCGCACCCGTGCAGGAAGCCCTCCTCGACATCCAGCAGCCGGATCAGCAGTTCGTCCGTCGCGGCCGGATTGAACCCGATCCCCTCCGCCCAGTGCAGGGGCCACGCGGGTCGGCCGGGCACCGCCGCCCACACCTCGGCGCGCTCGACCTCCGTCTCGCGCCCGGCGGCCGCGGCAGCCTCCTCCAGCCGCTCCGGCAGTCGGTCGAGGGCCGTCACCCTGGGCCCGCCCGCGCCGGGCACCTCCGCCAGCAGCACCTGCCCGTCGAGGGAGAGCGCCACGAACCCGGGGCCGCCGGTCAGCTCCGGCACGCCGCTGCCGACGTGCCGGACCCGGGTCCACCAGGAGTCGTTGCCGCCGATCCGGTGCCCGAGGACGGCCACCAGGAATTCGCCGTCGACATCGCGAAGACGACGCCACCACTCGGCATCGAACGCTTCCCGGGCCGCGCCGTCCGGCGCCGCGATCCCCCGCGCGATCCGCCAGCCGGCCTCCGGCGGAAACAGGCTGCCAGGGCGCACGTCCTCGACGACCGTGAGTCCGGCGCGTGCGAGTACTGCGTGGAGGTCCTCTTGGTGCGGCACGCGATCATGATCCCCGCCGGCTCACGGCGGGACAAGGCCCTCAGCCCAGGGCCGACCGGCCCCCACTCGCGTACACGTCATTGACTGCGACACCGTTCGACGGCCCCACCCAGGCGGCTGAAGTCGGCCCCCCCACGCGAGCATCGGCGGCTTTCCCAGAGTCCGGCAGAGACCTGCCCACGTCGGCAGGGGGACCGCTGGTCGGCTCCATTCATCAGACCGCCTGGGATCGATCGCCTAGGCTGGCGTGGTGACTGATGAGCAGGAGCGGGTGCGGCCGTCGGGAGTGTGGGCCACGGCGGTGGGAGTGGCCAGGGTCCGGGCGCTGGAGACCGAGCGGGAGAACGCGCTGTTCCGCGACCCACTGGCACAGGCCTTCGCCGCCGCCGGCGGCCTGTGGCCCTCCTCGCCGCCGCTCGACGACGAGGCCGCGCGACGCCGTCGGCTCGCCGTGTCGTTCTCCATCGTCATCAGGACGAAATTCCTCGACGACCTGTTGCAGCAGGCCTCCGCGGCCGGGGTCCGGCAGGTCGTGCTGCTCGGCGCCGGCATGGACAGCCGGGCCTTCCGGATGGACTGGCCCGAGGGCACCCGGCTGTTCGAGGTCGACACCGCCGCCCCACTGGACTTCAAGGCTTCGGTGCTGCGCCAGGAGCGGGCCGTCGCGCGCTGCGAGCGCATCACCGTCGCGGTCGATCTGCGTGAGGACTGGCCGGCCGCGCTGGCCGCAGCGGGGCACGACCCGGCGGTGCCGACCGTGTGGATCGCCGAAGGACTGCTGATCTATCTGCCGGAGGACGCGGTGGAGTTGCTGCTGACCCGGATCAGCGCGCAGTCGGCGGCGGGCAGTCGGCTGGGGCTGACGTTGGGCTCGCGCGGCGTGATCGAGCGCTTCGGCGCGGACGCCGTGCCGGGCTCGGCGGCTTCCATGTGGGTGTCGGAGATGCCCGACGACCCGGTGGGCTGGCTGGCCGGGCACGGCTGGGAGGCCGACAGCCACACCTTGCGCGAGCGCGCTGCCGCCTACGGCCGCCCGATCAACACCCCGCCGCAGCGCGAGGAGCGGCCCGGCGGACTGATCTCGGCGGTCCGCCGGTAGACCGCCTCCCGTTTCCCTGGATGATCGATTCCAAGGGGGCCTGAAGGCGCACCGGCTCGGACGGGGCCCAGCCGCCGTCGATCACCGTCTCGCCCATCGCCTGACGCAGCCGGACCGCCTCGGCCGGCTCACCCGGCACGGGCGGTTGCTCGACGGCGACGGGGTAGGAGACAGGTCATTTCGCTCGTACGGCCCGTCCCGCGCACCGGCCGCTGAACCGTTCGCACCGTCTTGCGGGGCGGATCCCGCGAAGGGGCCTCGGCCCGCGGCGGGAGGGTCGGTGGCCGCGTCGGCGCGGTCGCCACGGCCGGCGGCAACGACGTCACAAGCCTGTTGTCGGCGTTGGTGACCACCGCAAGTCATGCAGGACCGCGCTGACTACAAGGGCCACGATCGCGGGGTGCCGTGCGACGTTCCGGAAGGAGACGTGAGGATCACCGACCGCGGAAGAACCGTCATCGAGGTCTGGTCGCGGGAGTCCATGTCCTGCGGTATCTGGTAGTCGAAACGGCGCGGCGTCAGGCGTACGACGGTGGTCATGAAGGCCGCGGTCTTTCTTGTCCCCGATGATTCGTCTGTCACGGGTGAGCGGCTACCACGTAGGACGCTGTGCCCAGCATGTCGCGTAGCGTCTCGCGTTCGTCAGCCTACGGCCCAGACTCCGGCCAACTGCTCCCGCGCGGCTACGGCTTGCCGCTGCCCCGCTTGGAACGCAGGCACCCACGCCGACGGGTCCGACGGGTCCGACGGGTCCGTGCCGAGCGCCGCCGCCGATGCCGCGTCCGGGAACAGCGACACCACCGTCTCCGCGCCCAGCGCGGCCGACGCTTCCTGCCCGGGAGCCTGACGCGCCATCGACTCCACGACGACCAACGTACGCGCACCGGCCGCGAGATCCACGTTGGTGCCTGCCCGCAGCGCGCCGTCGATGTAGTGGCGCCCGCCGACCGATACGGGAGGCGCCGCGCCCGGGAACGCGCTCGAGGCCGCGACGGCAGCCGCCAGCGGGACGTCGCTGTCGCGATCCCAGACCACCGGTTCGCCGCTTCCCGCCTCCACGGCAGGGATGAGCAGGCGGCGCTCAGCCGGCCAGGTGTCCGTGCCGACGAGCCGACGTCGCACCGCGACCAAGGCTTGCTCGGCCTCCGCATCGGCCGCGTCGAGGGCGATCCGCCCGACCCGCCGGCGTGCCTCCTCCGGTGGCAGGCCGGCACCGAGGACCGCGAAGACCTCACCCATGCGCTGCGGATCGGCCCGCGGCGACCGGGGACCGTCGCCGCGGCTGCCGGCGGGGTCGGCGAAGTGCGCGAGGTCCTGGCCGGTGGCCAGCGCGGCGCCCACGATGGCGCCGGCCGAGGTGCCGACGACCAGATCCGCCGTGCCCAGGTCGACGCCCAGGCCGCGCAGGCCGTGGGCGAGTCCGGCCATCCAAGCGGTACCAACTGGCCCGCCCGGGCCGAGTGCGAGCGCGCTGTCCGGTGAATGCATCGTTCCCCCATCCGTTGCTGTGGCGATCTCCACCCTAGGTTTGAACGAGTCGGGGATTCCATGCGGGCCTGCCCGGGCCGGAGCGCACCTGTTCAAGCCGCTGCGGCAGACCATCGAGCCGATCAACCAGACCCCCAAGGGCCGGCTCGACTTGGAACGACACGGCGGCAAGAGTCCCGCCGGAGTCGCCGTCCGGGTCCTGCCCCGTATCCCCGCGCTCACCGCGGCAGTCCGGCTCGACGACAGGACCGGCCAACCCGTCGAACGATCCTGGTCGACTTCGACTTCGACTTCGACTTCGACTTCGACTTCGTCTTCGACTACCGACCGCGACGGCACCCCATGGACTCATTCATCCAGCCGACTGCCTCGCCGTTCTCGACGAGGTGGCGGCCGTCCCAGGGCAGACCGGTGAGCGGCAGCGTCGCCGGGGCGACCTCGCAGACGTTCCGCAGGCAGGCCGACGGCAGCTCGTACTGCCCCGCCGGGCCTCGATGCCGGAATACGACTACGAGCTGCGGTACATCGAGCAGATGCGAAGCGCCACGGCATGACCACCGTCCGTTCGTGCCGTTGCTACTGCTGCTCCCACTGCTCCTTGGTGATCTCGTACCGTACGCCTCCATGCTGGGAGCCCTCGATCATCTCCATGTCGGGCGGCGTAGGGATGGTGTCCGCGAGCGTCATCTCGAGCTTCTTCATGATGTTGCGCGAACCGTGGTTCACGGCCATCGTCTCAGCCCAGACCATGCGCACACCGAGCTGCCTGAACGCCTTGTCCAGCAGGGCCCGCGAGCCCTCGGTGGCATAGCCCTTGCCCCAAGCCGCCCGCCGCAGCCGGTAACCGAGTTCGACCTCGTCCAGCGGTCCCTCCGGCTCGGGACGCAGGATGAACCAGCCGATGAACGCGCCGTCGTCCTTCTTGTGTGCGGCGAACAGTCCGAGGTTGCCGCCCCACTTCTCGTATTGGCCGAGGATGTTCGGCAGGTAGCGCTCGCGGATGAGCTCCGGCGCGGTCGGGGTGCCGCCGCTCAGGTAGCGCATCACCGCCGGGTCGCTGTCCAGCTCGATCAGCAGGTCCGCGTCATCGGCAGTGAAGTGGCGCAGGGCCAGACGTTCCGTCTCCAGGTAGGTGTCCACGAGTCGATCATGCCGGAGGCAAGTCGGTCGGCCCAACGGATATCCAGCGGTGGGGTCCCGGGCGCGTGATGACGACGCCGGCCTCGGCGGCTGGATCGCTGGGCGAGGGCCTCTCCGCCGAGCGCTCCGCACGCACCCGGGCCGACGCGGTGGGAACCCGCGTCGGCCCGGGCATCGGATGTGCGATCAGCAGGAGAGGTTGCCGCCGGTCGGGACACCCAGGATCGAAGCGAAGTTCTGGTACGAGTTGATCCGGCTCTGCACCTGGGCCGGGTTCCTGCCGTTGCACTCGAGCGAGCCGTTGATGCTGCGGATGGTCTCGCCGAAGCCCGCGCCGTTGACCATCGCGTTGTGCGGGGTCATGGTGCCGGGGCCGTTCTGGGTCATCCAGTACCAGATGCCGGTCTTCCAGGCCACGGCCGGGTCGGTCTGCACCAGGTTGGGGTTGTGCAGCAGGTCGATGCCGAGCGCGTCGCCCGCCGCCTTGTAGTTGAAGTTCCAGCTCAGCTGGATCGGACCGCGGCCGTAGTACGCGGCCTGGCCTGCCGGACAGCCGTACGGCTGCGTGCTGTCGCAGTAGGTCGGGTAGTTGGCGGTGTTCTGCTCGACGACGTAGACCAGGCCACCCGTCTCGTGGCTGACGTTGGCGAGGAAGGCGGCCGCCTCCTGCTTCTTGACCGTGTCGCTGCCGGTGTTCGCGAACGCCGGGTAGGCGCTGAGCGCCGCGGTCAGGCCGGAGTAGGTGTAGAAGGAGTTCCGGTTCGGGAACATCTGGTTGAACTGGGCTTCGGAGACCACGAAACCACCCGGATTGGGCGGCGGGGTCGTGCCGCCGCCGCAGACGCCCTGGTCGGCCCAGACACCGGAGCCGCCGGTGGAGGGTGTCTCGCCCTGCGTCCACCACTTGGCCTGCCAGTTGTGGCCGTTGTACGAGGCGGACATGCCGCCGGTGTAGACGGCGGAGGCCGAGTAGGGGGTCGCGCAGGTCGCGGCGTACGCGGGGGACGCGAGAGGAACCAGAGCCATGAGTCCGACGATGAAGGCCACCGAGGCCAACATCGCGATGATTCGACGCTTGAACACGTGCCACTCCTGGTGGGGGTTGGAAGTGGGACCGTCCGCACTCAATCGAATTGGTCCAGACCTGTCAAGGGATATGAGCGCTGGAGGAGTTGAGGATCAGCGTCTGCCGCGCAGTGCCCCCTCCCTCGACGGCGAGTCCCTGCCTCGTGGGGAGTTCCGACTCCGCGACGGGTCCGACGGGGGGCCGGCCCACCAACGGCTGAAGCGGCCCGCGTTCCATTCGGCGTTCCAGGCGGGATACGTCGCCGCAGGTCACACCGCATTCCACCATTCCAGCGTCCCGGAGTCGCCGGTCGGGCTGGCGGCTGGGACGACCAGCGCCGCAGGGTTGATCCGTCCGGTCGGCCCGCCACCACCCCGGTGACGTGTCGCCAGGACGTTCGTCCGTGGTCCCGGCGTCGCGAGCCCCCGGCTCATCGGTCCGACCCGGCGCCATGCATCCCGGCACATCCGTCCGGAATCCGGCGCCATGAGTCCCGGACTCGTCCGTCCGTGGGACCGGTGCCATGGGCTCCCGGACGATCCCTTGTCAGGCACCACACTCCGCACCACTGCACAGAAAGCAGTTCATCCATGCGCAAGTTCAACCGCTTCACCACCCCTGCCGCGGCTCCGTCCGTTCTCGTCGCCGCGCTGGCGCTGGTCGGCGGACTGGCGGCGGCCCAGTCGGCCGAGGCCGCCCCCGGCAAGGCAGCCAAGGCCGCCACGATCAACGCCTGTTCCACCGCTCAGACCAAGTTGACGGTCACCCAGGTGACGCGGCCCATCAACCACCTGCTGCTCAAGGCCACCAACACCGGCACCCAGCCGTGCAACGCCTACGGCGCCCCCTACCTCAAGGCCGGGGCAGATGCCCAGGCTGCCGTGGCGTGGAACGACGCCACCGTCCCGCAGGCGGTGGTCACCCTCGCTCCGGGTGAGTCCGCCTACGCGGGCATCACGACCTCCACGCCCGACGGGGTCGAGGGCTACACGGCGAAGACGCTCGGTGTGTTCTTCTCCAACCGGGCGATGAACGGCTCGGTCGGCGCCGAGAAGACGCTGAAACTGCCCGGCGACGGGGTCTACTTCAACAGCGCCGCCACCGTCACCTACTGGCAGGACAACGTCGACAACGCGCTCTTCGACTGAGTTCCGGCGCGACCGCGAGCGGCTGGAGAGGAAGGCGGCCCGGTCGTCGGCCCTGCGGTGGCCGGGTGATGCTGCCCGGGGGCGTAGCGATGCGCGAAGTTCCGTACGGGGGGGGAGTCGGTCGGGCGGCCAGGGAGTCGTACGCCTCTGGTACGCGCGTGTGGCGCATGGGTAGCCTTTGCGAGCGGGTTGTCCGGTCCAGTCGGGAGAGGGCAGACGTCGCGGGGGGAACGACGCATGCGTACGGTCTTGACAGTGCAGGCGGCTGGGCGCCCGGACGGCGTCGAGGAGCTTCGGGGCTGGCTGCTGAACGAGCCGGAACTGCGCGGACGCATCGTCCGGCAGCGGCCTACGGCGGAGCCACCGGGTGCCATGGGG
Organism: Streptomyces musisoli; assembly: GCF_016741855.1. GTDB lineage: Bacteria > Actinomycetota > Actinomycetes > Streptomycetales > Streptomycetaceae > Streptomyces > Streptomyces musisoli. The sequence continues at coordinate 639,099 of NZ_JAERRH010000002.1, forward strand.
CCGGCCACCGACGCCCTGGTCGCCCTCCTGGAGCCGGGAGGTGTCGCCGCCGTGTTCGCCGGGGCGGTCGTCGCCTGGGTGCAGAGCCGACGCGGCAACCACACCGTCAGCATCACCCGGGCGGACGGCACGACCATCGAGATCTCGACGCGGCAGGCCCGCAACCTCAGCCCACAGGAACTCGCCGACCTGGCCGAACGCCTGGCCGGGCCAGCGGGCGGGGAGAACGGCGGGGGCCACGCGGAGCCGCCCGGCGAGGAGCGACCGCAGGGGAGCGGGCCAAGTACCCACCGGGGCCCGGGCAGCCGGCCGCCGGGTGGGACGGGCGAGGGCCGGGGCGACCGCCGGCCGGGCGGGACCGGCGGAGGGGACCTGTCGTCGTGACCGACGGGCCGGCGCTCGACGGCGCGCGGGCCGTGCTGATCGGCACGGGCACGTTCGCCGCCGAGTCGACGTTGTCCCCACTGCCCTCCGTCGACGCCACCCTGGACGATCTGCGGCACGCCCTGCACGAGGTCTGCGGCCTGCCGACCGAGCGGATCACGAGAGTCCCGGCCGGGGCCGCCTCCGCCGAGATCGTGACGGCCGTGGAACAGGCGGTCGACGGAGCGACCGGCCCCGTGCTGCTCCACTACGCCGGACACGGCCTCCTCGGCCCCGGCGACGAGCTGTACCTGGCCACCTGCCTCAGCTCCTCCGACCGCAGCGTCGCCGACGCCGTCCCCTACCGGACCCTGCGCGACCTCCTCGGCGAAGCGTCCCAGGGCAGCCTCGTCGTCCTGGACTGCTGCTTCTCGGGGCGGGCCCGGGTACCCCGGGGCGACGGCGCCTTCGGGCGGCCGCTCGCCTCCGCCCGGCCCCGCGGCAGCTTCCTCCTCACGTCCGCCTCGCAGTACGAGCTGTCCTTCGCACCGAAGGGCGAGCGGTACACCCTCTTCAGCGGGCGGCTGCTGCGGCTGCTCACCGAGGGCGATCCGGCCGGACCGCTGTGGCTGACCGCCGACCGCCTCCATGCGGCGCTGGAGCGGGAGTTCGCCGACGACACGCGTGTCAGGCCCGCCCGGCAGAGCGACGGCACCCTGGGCGGTCTCGTCCTCGCCCGCAACCGCGCCTACCAAGCCCCGCATACGATCGCTGCGGCAGAGCCACCGGCCGACGTACCGTGCCCCTACCCCGGCCTCGCCGCGTTCCGCGCGGAGGACAGCGCCCACTTCTTCGGCCGCGACGACCTGGTGCAGCGCCTGCTGGAGGCCGTCGGGTCCCACCCGGCGGCCGAGGACGGCACCGGAGGGACGACGGCCGGGCCCGACGACGGTGACGACGGCGGCTCGGCCGGGCCGGTGGTCGTCGTCGGTGCCTCCGGGGCCGGCAAGTCGTCCCTGCTGCGGGCGGGGCTGCTCGCCGGGCTCGAGCGGCGGCAGGCGGCCGGCGACGACACGGCACCCTGGCCCGCCCTGCTCGTTCCTGCCCCCGGCCCCCATCCGATGCACCTCCTGGCGAAAGGCTGGGCGCGAGTCACCGGACGCGAGACACACGACGTGCGCACGCAGCTGGAGGCAGGCGTCTTCCCGCCGCCGCTGGGCGGGCGGCCCGCGTGCCGGCTGCTGGTCGTCGACCAGTTCGAGGAGCTGTTCACACACTGTCACGACACCGGGGAACGTGCCGCGTTCGTCGCCACCCTGGCGGGCGGCGGCCCGGGCCCCCGCCCCCGGGTCGTCCTCGGACTGCGGGCCGACCACTACGGCAGCTGCCTCGCCCACCCCGAACTCGAACGGGCTCTGAAGCACGGGCAGGTCATCGTGCCGCCGATGCGGGAGCGGGACCTGCGCGCCGCGATCGAGCAGCCCGCCGCCGCGGCCGGGCTCACGCTGGACAGGGGCCTGGCCGACCGGCTCCTGAACGATCTGAGCGAGTCAGGCCCCGGCGACGACGACACCGGCGCACTGCCCTTCCTCGCGCACGCCCTGCGCGAGACGTGGCTGCGGCGCAGCGGCGCCCGGCTCACCCTCACCGGGTACCAGGCCACCGGGGGCATCCGTCGGTCGGTGGCCACCACCGGCGAGGACCTGTACCGGGCGCTCGACGACGACGGCCGTAGGACTCTGCGCGAGCTGCTGCTGCGCATGGTGCACCTGCCGCCCGAGGGCACCGGCACCTCGGTGGTCATCCGTCACCCGGCCCCGCTCACCGGTCTGCTGGACGGGCTGCCGCCGGGCGCGCGGGAGATCCGCGACCGGCTGGCCGACGCCCGGTTGATCACCGTGGGCCACGACAGCGCGCAGATCGCCCACGAGGCGCTGCTGCGGGCCTGGCCCCGGCTGCGCGAGTGGATCGGTCAGGACGCCGCCGCCCTGCTGCTGCGCCAGCAACTGCGCACCGCCGCCGACGAGTGGCACACCGCCGGACGCGACTCCGCCTTCCTGCTCCGCGGCAGCCGGCTCCAGGCGGCGTTGCAACTGCGCCGCTCCGACGGTCTGGGGCTGCCGGGAGAGCGGGAGTCGGCGTTCCTGGCGGCCAGCGAGGAGGCGGCGGAGAGCGCGCGGCGCGGGGCGCGGCGCCGAGTGCGACTGCTCCAGTCGGCGGTCGTCGCCCTCGTCGTGCTGCTCGTGGCGTCGGTCACCTCGGCCGTGGTCGCCGTACGGCAGGCGGACACCGCCAGGGAACAGCGCACAAGTGCGCAACGGCAGCGCGAACTGGCCACCTACCGGGCGCTGCTGGCGGAGGCGCAGAACCTGCGGGACACCGATGCGCGCAGCTCCCTGGAGCTGGGTCTGGCCGCGCATGCGCTGCGTCCGTCGGGGGAGTCCCGGCGAGTGATCTTCGAGACGCTCCACGAGAGCCCCTTCCGTGGCCGCACCCTGCTGCCGTCGCGGGGCCGGGACGCGGTTCTCGCGCCCGACGGGCGGACGCTGGCCCTGCTGGGAGACAAGGGCGCCGCGACTCTGTGGGACGTGGCCCCCGGCTCCGCCCGGCGCAGCCCCCTGGCCCGGCTGAACTGCGCCCGCTCCGCACGCGAGACCTTCTCCTTCGGTGGCCCGGGCGGACGCATCCTGGCCGCCCGGTGCACCGACGACGACAGGGTGACGCTGTGGGACCTCGAAGACCTGCGCACCGGCACCGCTCCACGGCGGCTCGCCACGCTCGACGCCGGGGCCGCGAGTCTGCCGGGTTCGCTGGACGCACTGGCACTGAGCGGCGACGGCAGGACGCTGGCCGCGACCGGCTGGTGGGACGAGAAGAACGCGGAGGCGGCGGCGCGGAGCGGGGCCACGCTGGTTCTCTGGGACGTCTCCGACCCCGGCCGGCCCAGGAGACTGTCGGTCACCAAAGGCGTCTACGAGGCGGACAGCGTGGCCTTCGCCCCCGGCGGCCGTACGCTCGCCACCGCGTCCGATTTCGTCCGCAGCCGCAGCGGCCGCCTCGACGTCGGTGACAACTACACGGTCAGCGGTGTGCGCACCTGGGACGTCTCGAATCCCCGCCACCCCCGCCGCGGGGGCCGTGTCATCGGGTCGAACGGCCTGCTGCGGTTCAGCCCGGACGGCAAGGTCCTGGCCACGGTCGACGGTCGCGCCGCCCGGCTCATAGACCTCTCCGAGCCGCTGGACCCCGTCCGGCTGGCCGAGTGGCCGCTCTACACCGACGAGGTGAAGGGGTTCGCCTTCTCACGGGACGGAACCAGGCTGGCCGCAGCCGGCGCGGACGGCACGGTAGGCGTCTGGGACGTCCACGACCGGCGCTCCCCTCGGCAGCAGGACCGGCTGGTGGGTCACAAGAGCGTACGGACGAAGATCGACTCCGGCGTCGACGTCGATGCCCTGGCCTTCGGGCCGGACGGGCGCACCCTGGTCTCCGTCAACACCTTCGCCGCTGAGCAGACGGAAGTCATCCACTGGAAGCTGGGCAGCGCGCAGAAGGCCCATGTCGTGGGGAAGCTGCCGAACGACGGCTCGACGTCGCGCCTGGCCCTGACGCCCGACGGCAGGACGCTGGCCGTCGGCGGGATCACCGACGTCCACCTGTGGGACATCACCGATCGCACCCACCCCAAGGCGCTGGCATCGCTCACCGGCCCGCACAGCATCGTCGACGACATCGCCATGAGCAGTGACGGCACCCTGCTGGCGAGCGTCCACGTGGGCGGCCAGGTCGTGCTGTGGAACGTGGCGGACCGCACCCGTCCGCGCATCGTCGGCCGCATGAACAGCCAGGCGTCGTACGCGCACGAACTCGCCTTCGCCCCCCGAGCGCCGCTCCTCGCCGTCCGCAGCGAGAGCGACGGAACCGAGAACCTCACCCTGTGGAACGTGGCCGACCCGGCCCGGCCGAAACGCACCGCCCACGTGCCCCAAGTGGGTTCCCTCACCGACATGTCGTTCAGCCCCGACGGCCGCCACCTGGTGATCGACATGGACCGGCCCCTGTGGAACGCCGACCTGTGGGACGTGTCGGCCGGCCCCAAGGCCTTTGTCCGGCTGGACCCCAGGAGCGTCAATCCGTACAGCGACCGGGCCGCGACGTACAGCGTGTACGGCGCGACGGCGTTCAGCCCGGACGGCGGCACGGTCGCCATCGCCGGCGCGGGCGTCAGCAGCGTCTCGGAGCCCCGCCGCACGCTGGCGCTGTTCGACGTGCGGGACCCCCGCCATCCCCGCCCGCTTGGCAGCGTCGCCCCCGAGGACGAGAAGGAGGTCACCTTCCAGCGCGCCGCTTTCGACCCCGGCGGCAGCCTGGTGGCCGGCGCGGGCCGGGACGGCGCCGTCTGGATGTGGAGCGTGGGCAACCGCAGGGAACCGCACCTGGCGACGCTCCTCGCCAGGCACCCCGAGGACGTGTCCGACCTGCTCTTCGGCCGGGACGGACACACCCTGGTCACCGCCAGCGGGAGGAACGTCTTCCTCTGGGACCTCGGCGACGAGCCGGAGACCGCCGCCGACACCATCGGCATGGCCTGCCGTGTCGCGGGCGGTGACCTGCTCGAATGGGAGTGGTCGGTGTACGCGCCCGACGTGCCCTACCGCCGCTCCTGCCCTGTCCGCGGCCGGGCACACCCGGGTGGCACACCCGGCGGATGAGCCATCGCCCAGAGCGCCCCGGCGCCGGAATCGCAAGGTCAGCGCGGCCTACCGATTCGGCGGTTCGCGGGATACCCCTGGAAGGGCGGCCTCCGACCGAGGCCGATTCCTCCGTGGAAGGAGTTCACCGTGGACGGATGGTACGTGGACGACCGCTGCACGAACTGCGATGTGGCCCGGCAGTTCGCGCCCGAGCTGATCGGAGAGGTCGACGGTAAGTCGCGGATCCTGCGCCTGCCGGCCGATGACGCGGAGAACCGGCGGTTACACGCGGCGGTCTTCGCCTGCCCCACGCGCTCGATCCGGCCGGTCACCGGCCGCGCGGACCAGGCACTCGACCCGTTCCCGCTGGCCCTGGACGGCGGGGTGCTGATCTGCGGGCACAACTCGACGCACAACGCGGGCGCCAACTCCTACCTGCTGCTGCGGCCGTCCGGCACCGCCATGATGATCGACACACCCCGCTGGAGCCGTGAACTGGCCGACCGCTACACGGCGTCCGGCACCGTCACCGACGTACTGCTCACCCATCGCGACCACGCCGCCCACGGCCGCCGCTACGCCGACCACTTCGGGGCACGGCTGTGGATCCACGAGGGCGACCTCGACGCCGCACCGGACGCGGACCAGGTGATCCGCGGCCGCGATCCGCTGGAGATCGCCGAGGGCGTCACGGTCCACCCCCTCCCCGGACACACCCGCGGCAGCGTCCTCTATGTGGCCGACGACCGCTACTGCTTCAGCGGTGACAGCTTCTACTGGTCGCGTACGACCGGTGACCTGGAAGTCGCCGAGAGCGTGACCTGGTACTCCATCGAGGAACTGGCCGACTCCCTGGCGAGGACGGTGGGAAGGCTGCGGTTCGAGTGGGTCCTGCCGGGCCACGGGGACCGGCGCCGCCTGCCGGCCGACGAGATGTCCCGGCGCCTGCACGGCCTGACGGAACGCACCCGCCTGCTGCGTCCGCGCCCCGTCGACTTCACGGCCCTCCGCTGGTGACGGAAGCAGTACCCGGCGAAGGAGATCACCCTCCGGGAGGCATCAAGGTCCGTGGACAGGTGAGGAGTTGGGGGGCGGTAACCGGCCGGTTCAAAGGAGTTTGTAAGATCGACTTCGACCAACGCACGCTATCTGGGGGAAAGATACCCATGACCAAGCGCTTTTCCGCCCTGGCCGTCTCCGCGGTCATCGCCGGAGGTTTCCTGATGACCTCGGTGCCCGCGCACGCCGCCACGTCGGCCGGCCACGGCGCGGTCGTCTCCAAGGCCGCCGTCACGTGCAACAAGGGCGAGATGCGTCAGCAGATCGCCAACCTCAAGCGCAAGGCCGCGCAGCTGAAGCAGCTGGGTGAGCCCGCGGCGGCCAGGAAGGCGCTCGACCAGGCGGCCGCGATCCAGCGGAGGCTGGACGCGTGCATCAAGGCCGAGGACGAGGCCGCCAAGCCGTTCCCCGGCTAAGTCCCGGGTTCCCTGTGTGGCGCCGCCCGCCCCGTTTCCACGGGTGGGCGGCGCCACGCGTTTGTCCGGCCCGGTCCATGGGGTGGGCGGCGCCACGCAGCGGCACGTCGCCGGCCGGCTGTGATGTCTCCCACGTGCCCTTGTCGCGGGCGGGAAGGGCTACCTAAGTTCGGTCATATGTCCCCCCGGAATGCCCCCCTTCCCGACAAGCCGGTCGACTTCACCGTCGATCTCACCGGCCACGAGATGACCCGGCGAACCCACGTCATGGCCGCGCTCGAAGACGACTGGGACCCCGTCGCGGCGATGCGCGGGGAGGAGGAGGCGTACGACATGCTGTACTCCGGCCTCGACGAGGAACAGCAGCGGCTGTACGACACCCTCGTCGCCGCTGGTGTCCTCCCGCGGCGCGGGGACGGCCGTGCTTCCGCTTGATCCCCAGGCGGACATCGGGCGCCGCGCCTGGGTGACCTGCCCGAACTGCGAGGACCACCTGGGATGCGCCACGTGCGGACAGGGCAGCAGGTGCTCGGAACACTGGCGCTACCTCCTCACCAACACCGGAAGCCTCCTCCACCTCCAGTGCCCCTCGTGCACGCACATCTGGGACCACGAGACCGGCTTCGGCGCCACCCGCACCCGCTGGACCCGCACGACCAGCGGCCTGCACCGGAAGTGAGCGGACGCCTCGCCCCGCCGCCCGGACGCCTCGCCCCGCCGGGTCGGCCGGGCAGGCGGGGCCGCTGAGGGCAGGTCCGCGTGGCTACGCGGTGCGCGTGGCAGGTGATCGTCTGTGCAGGTTCGCGGGGGTGCGCCGTGCGCGCGTGACGGCGGCGTTGAGTACGTCCGCGGGGGTGCGTCGTGCGGGTGTGATGCAGGGCGGTGAGCACGTCCGCGGGGGTGCGCCGTGTGCGTGTGACGTGGTCGGCGTGCCGGTGCGGTGATTGCTTCGGTGACGGGTGACGGCCACCGTGGACTCGTGATTCTCGTGCCGGGCTGGCTGTGGCGCCGGGGACCGGTGGGCCGGGCCGTGGGCGCCGGTCTCGCCGCCGGTGTCTTCTTCGGGGCGTTCGTCCTCGTCGAGTCGGGGTCGTGGGCGGGCGCCGTGGTGGTCTTCGTGGTGCTGAGCCTGTTCCAGGGCACGCGGGCGGCCCGCCGGATGGGCCGGCTCTGGCCCGCGGCCGAGGACCTGGACGGCGCCGACCGGGCGGCCGTGGTGCGCGCCACCCGGCGGGGTGAGGCCGTCGGTGATCCCCGGCTGGCGCCTTCGGTCGTCGAGTACGCCGGCGCCCTGCGGCGGGCGGCGGAGGAGGACCGGACGCGCCGCCGGGTCGTCCTGCTCGTCACCGCGCTCGCGCTCGCTCTCGCCGTGTACGACACGCTGACGGGCTCCACCGGCGAGATCATCGCCTCGTGGCTGGTGGTCGTGGTCTGCCTGGCCGACCTGGTGTGGTGGCCCCGCAGACGGGCCCGCCTGCTGGCCGGCGCCGACCGGGCGGAGGCGTCGGCCCGCCGGTGACGGGTGCGGTCGCACGGAGGGGCCCGCCCCGTCGGCGACGGGTGCGGCGGCGTGGCGGCACGGGCGTGCCTGGCCGCATGATGGTTGAATATGGAACAATTATCGGGCTGAGAGGTGACCCACGATGAGCAACGTCGAGACGGAACCCGTGGAAGTGCGATGCGGCACGGCGGTGGACGGCGAGCCGCAGGCCGGGACGGCCCGAGTCGATGTCCTTACCCCGCGCGATGTTCCCCTGGGCGGCCCGCGGGCGATGACCGTGCGGCGCACCCTCCCGCAGCGCGCCCGGACCCTGATCGGCGCCTGGTGCTTCGCCGATCACTACGGTCCTGACGACGTCGGCGAGACCGGCGGCATGGACGTCGCGCCGCACCCCCACACCGGGCTCCAGACGGTGAGCTGGCTCTTCAGCGGTGAGATCGAGCACCGCGACAGCCTGGGCAGTCATGCCTTCGTACGGCCCGGTGAACTGAACCTCATGACCGGCGGATACGGCATCGCCCACTCGGAGGTCTCGACTCCGCGGACCACGGTCCTGCACGGCGTGCAGTTGTGGGTGGCCCTGCCGGAGGCACATCGTGACACCGCACGGGACTTCCGGCACCACGTTCCCGAGCCCGTGACGACCGGCGGCGCCGAGATCCGGGTCTTCCTGGGCTCCCTCGCCGGGTCCGTGTCCCCGGTGCCGACCTTCACGCCCCTGCTCGGCGCCGAGATCGTGCTCCGCCCGCGGGCGAGCGTCACCCTCGCCGTGGACCCCGGCTTCGAGCACGGCCTCCTGATCGACGAGGGGACGGTGCGCCTGGCGGGAGTGCTGCTGCGCCCCACCGAGCTGGGTTACGTCCACCCGGGCCCCGGCGCACTGACCCTGACGAACGAGTCGGACACCACCGCACGGGCGGTCCTCCTCGGCGGAACCCCCTTCGAGGAGGAGATCGTCGTGTGGTGGAACTTCATCGGCCGGAGCCACGAGGACATCGTGAAGGCCCGGGAGGACTGGCAGAACTCCTCCGATCGCTTCGGCGCCGTCGAGGGCTATCCGGGAGACCGCCTTCCCGCCCCCGTCCTGCCCAACGCCACCATCAAGCCGCGCGGTAATCCGCCGCGCGGCTGATCCCCCCGGATTCCGGGCCCGGCGCCGTGCGTCCGCCGCCCTCGTGGGCCGGGAGCACGACAGTCCCGGCGGGACCCCGGGCGTCGGGGGCCCCGCCGGGACCACGGATCCGTGCCTGCGGCCCGGTCAGGACGGCGGCCGGGCCCAGGGAGCGGTCGTGCTTGAGGGCGCCGGCAAGGGCCTCGACGGCTCCCGGCTGGCCGTTACCTCCCTGCACACGCCTGACTCCGGGGAGACACCGCAGACATGACCACCTCCACGCCCACCGTCGTCCTCGTCCCCCACGACGGGCCGCGCGGACGCCTTCCCGCATCGAGTCCGCGCGGCACCGCGGTCCTGCCCGCGGTTCATGACGCCGAGCAGGGCCGGGAACCTTCCGCGCGCCGTACCTTCAGCGCGCCGACGGCCCGGGAGCGCGGCGGCAGACCGGCCGTGGTGAAGCCGCTGACCTCTGCGCCGTGCGGGACGACCACGGGGGTGCCGTCGAAGTCGTAGGCCGTGAGCAGGTAGTCGGCCCAGTCCGCGGGCACGAGGACCGCGATGACCGTGCCCCGCAGGAACTGGGAGTCGTTGCCCAGCACGATGCGCTTGGTCCACGCGGACCTGCCGCCCGGCCCGCGCGTCAGAGCGTCCGGCGGACCGTGCAGCGCATATCTGGGTTCGCCGTTGTACTTCGCGGCGAACCACAGCCGGTAGCCGGAGGGGACCAGGGCGGTTCCGTGGAAGAGCGGACAGTGCGGCACCGGGACGTAGGCGGTGCCGTCCGCGGCAGGGTCCGTGAAGACGACGACGGCGTGACCGGACGGGCCGTCGCCCTCGTCGTTGCGGGGCCCGGCCTTCGTGCTCGCCCGGACCGTCGGCGGTGTCCCGCTCCTGGCCGGCGAGCCGCCCCCGGACGATCTCCCGGTACCGCCGCTCGGCTCACCGGTGCCGGTGCCCGGCGGCCGGCCGCCATGAACCGGTGCCGTGGGCCCGCCTGTTCGGCGCGCAGGGGGCCCGCCTGTTCGGCGCGAAGGGGTGTGCCGTGCCGATTCACCGAGCCGCGAAGGCGTGAGCCCGGTCGGGCCGGGCGGGGGAGTGGGCCCGGCCGAGATCTCCCGCCGCGTGTCCGTTCCGTGGGGGAGAAGGACGACGCAGAGGAGACAGGTCACCGCCGCACAGGCCGCGGCGAGCGCCCGGACCCACCATGCGCGCACGATACGAGGCCGTCGCGCGGGCCCCGACCGCATCGCGGCGTAACCGAGCACGACCGGCGGCAGCTCCCTCTCGCCCGGGGAGCCGTCGGTGCCGTCGTCCTCGCCGGGATGCACCGTGTCACCCGTCCCGGCCTTCTCGACACCGGACCCGTTCGCCAGCTCCCTCTCGCCCGGGGAGCCGTCGGTGCCGTCGTCCTCGCCGGGATGCACCGTGTCACCCATCCCGGCCTCCTCGACACCGGACCCGTGTCAGACACTTGGGCATCGCTCAGCAGCTCCCGGGCTCGTCGCCGCGCCGCACCTTCACGCTGTCGCTGTGCCCCCTGTCGGCGCCGGGAGGAAGGGCCGCATCGCGCAGTCCGACGACCGGGGCGCCGTCGCCGTGGGGCACCAGATGACGGCTCTGGTAGTCGGTGGCCTTCAGCAGGTACTCGGACACCGTTTCGGGGACAGGCACGGCCACGACCTCGAAGACCGCACCCGTCTGGCCGTCTCCGCCCAGCTGCGCGGTGATACGCCATTTGCCGGTCGAGGCGGACACGTCCGCCCTGCCGAAGATCGTGTAGTCCGTCTCGCCCGCCACTCGCCCGGCGAGCCACAGCGTGTACCCGTCGACCAGGTGCGAACGGCCCGAGAACTCCTGGCACAGACCGACTGTGGCCTGGTCGTCGTCGCGAGCCGCCGGCCGTTCGATCCTCACCGACGACACCGGCTGGGCCGAGGAGGTGACCGTCGGGGAGCCGGTGGGTGTGGGCGAGCCGGTGTCGTGCCGTCCGCTGTCCGGGCTTGCCGCGAGCACCCCGGTCAGCGAGGTCACGAGGACGGCCAGGCCGCCGAAGCCGCCGAGCGCGGCCACCGCACCGACGGCCTTGGCCCAGCGGGCGGTACCGCCCGATGCGCCCCCGTTCTCCGGTTGTTGCGGCGCCGGTTCTTCGGTTTGCTCCGATGTGTCTCCGATTCCGTCGTCGGACGGGTTTTCGGACTGATGCGACATCGCGCGTTCTCCCCCCGCTTCCGGGCGTTCAACACCTGGAAGGCAATTGCTCACATATGACCGCGAGGTCTGTGGAACAGGGTGATGCTCCGTCAACCCCTGGCTGAAACCGGGTCCCTTGAGGCTGATGGCGATAGTGCGCATCCCGCCGGAGTGTCGGGTGTCGCGCCGGTACGAGCCCGGCTACGCGACGGGCCGAATGGTCCGGCACCGGCCGGGAGCTGTCGGGGGGAAGGGGCATCATCGGCGGTGGGGTGAGTGGGGGGACGGGTTCGGCGCCGACGGCGCCGCCGAGGGCGGGGGCGATCAGGACCGTGGGTGCGGCCTGGGCGCGGTGGTGATCAGAACCGTGGGTGCAGCCTGGGCGCGGTGGCGACCAGGACCGAGGGCACGGCCTGGGCGCGATGGCGATCAGGGTCGCGAACACGGCCCGGGCGCGATGGCGAGCGTGGACGCAGGCCTTGCGCGGTGGTCGGGTGCGCGGGGCCGCGGTTGCCAGGAGGTCCTCCGGACGCGCCGTGCCGCCCACGCCATGACAGCACGTCACTTGGTGATTACGCTGCGCATGTGATCGGGTCATGGGTCGGCTGTGGCGGGCACGCGGGGCGTTCCCGCCGTGCCGCCCTGCTGGTCGGGCTGGTCCTGGTGATCGCCGCCCATCTCACCGGCGCGGTGCACGCCTGCTCCTTCGCCGGGGCGGACCCGAGTGCAGTGGTGGCACGGGACGTCGCGCACCCGGCGGACGGGGCCGGGGGCGCGGGCGGGATGGTGCCGCCCCCTGGTCACCGGCACGCGGCGGACGGCCACCTCGGTCACACGGCGGACCGGCCGCGCGCCGCCCTGGACGACACCGGACTCGACGGCGAGCCGCCCGAGCCCGTCCTTCCCGCCGCATCGCGCGGGCGCCCGGCCCCCACCGGGTGGAGCAGGCGGGCCGGTGTGCGGGGCTCCCGCGGGAAGGGCTCCTCACTCGCGGTCGTCCGAGTGCTGCGGCAGTAGTCCGGCGCCCGCACGCCCCGGACCCGCCCGCGGGCCGGCACGTGCCCGAGCGCCCTGCCCCACCCCCACAGCGTCCGCCGCACCGCCGCCGGGCGCGAAGGAGCCGTACCCGCATGCACCTCTCCCTGCCCGAACCGTCCGGGGCGCGCACCCCGAGTCCGCTGACCGCCCGGCGCCCCGCCCATCTCGTCGGCAACACCCCGGTCCTGTGGGTGGACGAGCCGTTCGCCCCGCCCGGCCGCGGCTTCCACGCCAAGCTGGAGGGCGCCAACCCGGGCGGCCTCAAGGACCGGCCGGCCCTGTACATGGTCCGCGAGGCCCGGCGACGTGGCGAACTCCGCCCGGGCGCGCCGATCGTCGAGTCGTCCAGCGGCACGCTCGGACTCGGCCTCGCCCTGGCCGGGCTGACCTACGGCCACCCGGTCACCGTCGTGACCGACCCCGGCATGGAACCTCCGGTGGTGCGCCTGCTCACCGCGCTCGGCGCACACGTCCTCCAGGTCACCGCGCCGCACCCCGAGGGCGGCTGGCAGGAGGCGCGCCGCGAGCGTGTCGCCGACGTGCTGGCGCGCACCCCGGGAGCGTACTGCCCGGACCAGTACCGCAACCCCGACAACGCCGCCGCCTACCGGCCCCTCGCGGCCGAGCTGATCACCCAGCTCGGACGGGTCGACGTGCTGGTGGCGGCGGTCGGCACCGGCGGACACTCCGCCGGCGTCTCCGCCGTGCTGCGCGAGACCTTCCCGCGGCTGACGCTCATCGGCGTGGACTCGGTCGGCTCGGCGATCTTCGGCCAGCCGGCCGGGCCGCGGCTGATGCGCGGCCTCGGCTCCAGCATCCACCCCGGCAACGTCGACTACGCGGCCTTCGCCGAGGTCCACTGGGTGGGACCGGCCGAGGCCGTCTGGGCCTGCCGGCAACTCGCCCGCCTGCACTACGCCTCCGGCGGCTGGAGCGTCGGAGCGGTGGCGCTGGTGGCCGGGTGGGCGGCACGGACGTACCCCGCCGGGACCCGGGTCGCCGCGATCTTCCCCGACGGCCCGCACCGCTACCTCCAGACCGTCTACGACGACGCCTGGTGCCGCGACCACGCGCTCCTCGGGCGGAAGGCGCCGCCCGAGCCCGACGAGATCGCCGAGCCGGACGCCTGCGTGGTGACGCGGTGGACCCGGTGCGCCCGGGTCCGCGATCCGCTCGCGCGGGATCTGGCGAAGGCGGGTGTCCGGTGAGGCGCCTGTGGGACCGGACGGCCGCCTTCGACCGGCCGGCCCGGCTGCTGATGGTGAACCAGTTCGCCATCAACCTGGGCTTCTACATGCTGATGCCCTACCTGGCCGACCACCTGGCCCACGGCCTCGGCCTCGCCGCCTGGGCGGTCGGCCTGGTGCTGGGGGTGCGCAACTTCTCGCAGCAGGGCATGTTCCTCGTCGGCGGCACCCTCGCCGACCGCTACGGCTGCAAGCCGATGATCCTCACCGGATGCGCCCTGCGGTCGGTCGCGTTCGGGCTGCTGGCGGTGGCGGGTTCGCTGCCCGCCCTGGTGGCGGCCTCGGCCCTGACCGGGCTGGCGGGGGCGCTGTTCAACCCGGCTGTACGGGCGTACCTCGCGGCGGACGCGGGGGAGGAGCGGCGGGTGGCCGCGTTCGCCGCCTTCAACGTCTTCTACCAGGCGGGCATCCTGATCGGCCCCCTTGCCGGACTGGCCCTGCTGGCCTGGGACTTCAGCGCGGTGTGCACGGCCGCGGCACTCATCTTCGGCGCCCTGGCCGTGCTCCAGTCCCGCGCCCTGCCCGCGCGGCCTCCGGCCGGCCGTGGGGCCGGACCCGCCTGGCGCGCGGTCGCCGCCGACTGGCGGACGCTCGCCGCCAACCGGGCCTTCCTCCTCTTCGCGGCCGCCATGAGCGGCTCCTACGTCCTTGCCTTCCAGGTCTACCTCGCCCTGCCGCTGCACGCCCGTGAACTCTTCGGCCGGCACACCGGACCGGTCACCGCCGCGGTCTTCGCCGCCTCCGCGCTGGCCGCGCTCGCGGGGCAGCTGAAGCTGACCGCGTGGGCGCAGCGCACCCTGTCCGGGCCGCGGGCCGTCGCCTGCGGACTGGTGGTCATGGGCGCCGCCTTCCTGCCCCTGCTGCCGCGGACGCACGGCGCCCTGGCCGGGGCGGCGGCCCTGACGCTGTGCGCGGTGCTGCTGGCCTGGGGTGGGGCGCTGCTCTACCCGTTCGAGATGGACACCGTGGTACGGCTCTCCGGCGACCGGCTCGTCGCCACGTACTACGGCGCCTACAACACCGCCTCCGGCATCGCGGTCTCGCTGGGCAACCTGGCCGTCGGGGCGCTGTTCGACACGGGGGTGCGATGGCTGCCGTGGGCGGTACTGGCCGCGACCGGGCTCGGTGCGCCGGGCTGGTCACGGGGCTGCACCGGGCCGGACGCCTGGGCGCCCGGCCGGTTCCCGTGCCCGGATGACCACGATCGCGGCGGGCGTCACCCGCTCGCCGCACCCGGACCCCTTCGAGGCCCGCGAACCCCGCCCCCACCCCGAGGCCGCCCCCGCCCCGAGGCCGGGCCCGTGCGGGCGGGCCCGGTGACGACGCCGGCCGGCCAGGGCGCCGGTGCCCGCTGCGTCAGGGCAGCGTGCGGCAGAGCAGGGCCGCCGGGCCGGGGCGGGCGGCCACCCGGGTGGTGAAGGCGATACCGGCGGCGTACTCGTCCGTCGCGCACTGCCCCTTGTAGTGGCCGTACGCGAAGTCCCCGCCGTCCGCGTCGGCGGGACGGCTGTCGGACCGGTCGAACCACACCGTGCGCCCGGCGCCGGACAGGGCGGCCCGTGCCGGGGCGCACAGCGCGGCCGACACGCGTGTGCCGCGCAGGCTGTAGCCGATGAGGAACTCGCCCGCCGGGCACTGGAACTTGGTGTAGCCCGACGCCCAGTCGCCACCGGCCGGTACGTGACGTTCGTCGGTGACGACCGTCTGGCGGCCCTCGGTGGCCCGCAGATCCCCCGCGCCGGCATCGGTGCACAGGCCCCGCCCGCCGGTGTGGCTCAGCCCGGCCAGCCGCGAACCGTCCGGGCAGGCAGCCTTGCGGGCTCCCGGGTCCCAGTCCCCCGTGGCGCGCACCCGCAGGGACGCCACCGCGTCGCCGTGATCGGTGCCGAGCATGCGCCAGACGGGGACGGGTGTCACGGCACCGGTCCTGCCGGGCGCGTCCACCAGGTGCTGCCAGGCGGCGGCGCGCCAGTCGCCGGCGTCGAGGATGCCGGAGCGGTGCCCCGCGCCGTCGTAGCGCAGCAGCGCCCAGTCGTCGTGGCCCTCGAAGCCGACCAGCGGCCAGAACGCGAAGTCGGCGTCATGACCGGCGAGGTAGTCGGTGACGTTGCCGAACCAGGTACGGGCCGCCGGGTTCGTCTCGCCCGAACCGATGCCGAACTCGCTCACCCAGACGGGCGCCGTGTAGTGCCGGCCGGACTCCTCCACGAAGAACGCCTCGTCGTCGAGGGCCGCGGCCAGCTCGGTGCGGGACAGGTCCTGGTAGCGGGCGTCGTGGGTCTCGCCGATGCCGGTGGCGCCGCTGTGGTGCGGCCCGGTGTAGCCGTAGAAGTGGGCGGAGTAGACCAGCTTGTGGGAGTCCACGAGGGTGTGCGAGAGGGTGCGGGCGGGGCTGAGCACGGGCCGCCCGTGCGGCAGCCCGTCCACGGGCACCCCGGTCCAGTTGATCCCCTCGATCACGACGAGGAGGCGCGGGTTCGCCTCGGTGAGAATGCGGTCGGCGGCGAGCTGGGCCGCGCCGTACCAGTCGTGGCCGTCCCCCAGGCCCCAGTTGGGGTCGTCCAGCACGTCCCGGCGGACCTCGTTGTACAGGTCGGCGCCGACCACGCCCGGGACGGAGGCGTAGCGCCGGGCCATGAACACCCAGTCGTCCGCCCACCGGCCGGTGGACTGCCCGCTGTTCCACCGCTCGTTGCCGTCGATGCCGCAGCACCACCGGGACGTGTTGGTGTGGTTGTTGAGGATCACGGCGAAGCCGCTCCGGCTGAGCGCCTCGACCACGGCGTCGTAGATCTCCAGCGGTGTTCTGCCGCGGAGCTGGGGGTTGGCCGTCACGGCACTGTCGGGCACGGGTGCCGTGCCGTGGATCATCTCGTTGGAGAACGGCAGCCGGATGGTGTTGACGCCCAGCGAGTGGAAGTCGGCGAGCAGTTCGGGCAGCGGCGCACGGTCGAGGCCGAGCGGTATGCCGTGGGAGTCCTGCCCGGCGTGGTGCCGGGCGGGGTCGTCGGCGCTGCCGCTGCCGGTCCACGAGCCCTGCGCGCCGTCCCAGTTGGCGCCCTTCAGCCGGAAGCGGTCGCCGTGGGCGTCGACGATGTAGCGGCCCCGGGTGGACAGCGGCGCGTACCACGTGGCCTGGTGCGTCGCGCGGGCCGCCGTCCGGGCGGGGGTGGTGTGCGGCGGAGCGGTGGCGGTCCGGGCGGGAGCCGGGTGCGGCGGCGTGGCGGCGGAGGCCGTGGTGGCCGTGGTGGCCGCGAGCAGGAATCCCACCGCGGCGACGGCGAGCCGGGGCACGGCTGGTGATATCGGCATGGGCAGCCCTTGGGGGTCGGAAGTGGGGGAAGCGGGGCGACCGGTCGACGGCACGCCCGGCTGGGGGAGTCTCCACCACCGCGCACGGTGCGGGGAAGAGCCGAAGTGGCCGGTATCGGCGCCGAGTTGGCCGAGAGTCGGCAGTGGGTTCGTGAACACCGCCTGCTTCCTGCCCACTTGACGGGTGCATGGTCCGCGCCTATGACTCCAACCCCGACTACGGCTGCACCGACGAACGCGAGGACGCCATCGCGGCCTACACGGACGCGCTCGCCTGGTACGTCACCCGTGACGAGCGCTACGCCAAGAAGGCGATCGAGCTGATGGACGCCTGGTCCGCCGTGCTCAGGGACCACACCAACAGCAACGCACCGCTGCAGACGGGCTGGGCCGGCTCCACCTGGCCGAAGGCCGCCGAGATCATCAAGTACACGTACACCGGTACCTGGGCCGGCTCCGGCCGGTTCGCGACCATGCTCCGCGACGTCTACCTGCCCGAGATCATCAACGGCTCCGACTCCAACGGCAACTGGGAGTTGTCGATGACGGAGGCGGCCGTCGGCATCTCCGTCTTCCTGGAGGACAAGGCGTCGTACGACAAGGCCATGGCCAGGTTCCGCACCCGCACGGCCGCCTATGTGTACCTCGCCTCCGACGGCGACCTGCCGAAGACCGTACCGAGCCAGAACCTGAACACCCGCGACAAGATCGTCTCCTACTGGCAGGGCCAGTCCACCTTCGTCACCGGCCTCACCCAGGAGACCTGCCGCGACTTCACCCACACCGGGTACGGCATCTCCGCCGTCTCGCACGTCGCCGAGACCAGCCGGATCCAGGGGCAGGACCTGTACGGCACCGACGTCGGCGAACGGCTGCGGCAGGCGCTCGGTTTCCAGTCCAGGTACGAGCTGGGCGCGGCCGTCCCGAACTGGCTGTGCGGTGGCACCGTGAAGCGGGGGCTGGGCCCGGTCACCGAGGTCGGCTACAACGCGCTGCACAACCGCCTGGGCATCGCCATGACCAACACCCAGGCGCTGACCGGGCAGAACCGGCCGGCGGGCAGCAACAACCTCTTCGTCGCCTGGGAGACCCTGACGCACGGGGACAACCCGAACTGATCCGCACGGGCCGGCGGCCGGTCCCGCTCACAGCTTGACGACGGCCATCCACAGGTCGAAGTCCAAGACCAGCATCCGGCCCGGCCGTTGAGCTGCGGTGTCCGGGACGGCCGCCCGCACCAGGGGCTGTTCGCCCTTCTCCACGCTCACCTCCGTGCCGTCGTACCGGGGTGCCTTGTCACGGACGACCGAGCGCAGCCTGGCCGCCAGGCGGCGGGCGGTCGCCTCGTCCTTCGTCACGGCGCACAGCACTTCGGTGTTGCGGCCCGCGGAGTCGGCCCGCTGGCCGAGCGCGGACAGGCGTACCGGCTTGGCGGGGGTGAACGGGTTGAAGTCGGCCCGGTAGACGTCGCCCAGACATCCGGCCGCGCGCCGGTACTCCTCGACGTCGGCCAGCGAGGAGCCGTTCTCAGGGTGAACGGCCGACATGCGGCTGGTGCCCGGGGTGGAGTAGAGGATCGTGTCCTCGGAGACCTGTAGGGCCACCCCCTTGCCGTGGGCGGGTTTCCAGGTCTGCCTGCCGTCCTCGTCGGCGGGGACGTAGCCGTTCGCCTTCAGCGACCCGGTGATGGCCGCCGCGTCGAACGACCCCTCCCAGCGACCCGCGTCCCGGGCGTCGATCGCGGTGTCGATCTGGTCGGCCTTGAGATGCTGCGCCCACGGTCCCGGTCGGTAACCGTTCAGCAGGGCGAGGCCCGGCTGCCCGACGACGGCGAACCGCTTCTTGCCGTCCTTGTCGAGCCTGCGCGCCGTGGCGGCGTCGAGGTACGTCACCTGGCCCTTGCCGATGCCGACGGCCAGGGTGCCCAGCCGCTTCAGCACGGGGGAGCGGCTCTCGTCGTCGCCGTGGCCGGATCCGGACGAACAGCCGAGGAGGCCGGACAGGCAGACCCCGGCGAGAGCCGCGGCACCGACGACGGTCCTGCGAGGTGCTGTGGACATGACCAGCAGCCTATCGGCCCGTTCCTCCGTCCGGCCCGTGGGCTCCCCGGGTGTCCCGGACACGGTGCCGGCAGCCGCGGTACCCGCTCGGCGCGTCCGGCCGCCGTGGACGCACCGGCTCTGGGGTGCCGGTCAACCGACCTGCGGATGTGCCGGCTTGGTCCAGTCCGGGTCCGCCCAGCGGGCCGAGTCCGCGGGGTCGGGGAGGTCCGGGCGGTAGCCCGGGTCACGTTCCCGGCGCAGCCGCACGCTCGTGTGCAGCACGGCGTCCCGCGGCAGGCGGCGCGAGCGCCGGCCGGCCAGGATCCACAGCGGGCCGTTGGGGTGGAGTGCGGCGTCGGCGAAGTCCTCGGTCACCGCGCAGGCCTCCCCGTACGCGCCGGGGCGGAAGTCCAGGTCCTGCACGACACCATCCGTGATCCACTTCAGCGTGATCGTCGACAGCAGCGGCGCGCCCTGAGCGTGCGGGAAGGTGCCGCCGACGTCCGAGTGCACACCGGCGAACCACACCTCCTGCGCCGTGTCACGCAGCGGCCCCGGACGGCGGGTCACCAGGAACTCGCGGAACGGGCGCCGCTGTTCGTCGAGGGAGACGGCGTGCCGGATGCGGGCCGCGTTGGGCAGCTGGTGCGTGTACGGCCAGTGCAGCGTGCCCAGGCGGAGGATGCCCGCGGCCTTCACCGTGTCCCAGACGCCGAGGTAGGCGACGGGCAGCGCGTGATGGGAGACCTGCCGCGGAGAGTTGCGCTTGACCTCCGCCCACAGCGGCTCGTGCTCGGTCCGCCGGCAGAACGCGTGGGAGAAGCGCGCCACTTCCCGTTCGCTTCTGTCGATGTCGTGGTTGAAGGCGTACTTGCCGACCGCGTACGGGACGAGGTTCTCCGAGCCGGGACGCATGAGCCCGGGCTTGTTGAGCATGCCGACCAGCGCACGGGCGGTGTAGGCCCCGCGGCTGAAGCCGAAGACGTACACGTGGTCGCCGGGCTCCCAGTGCTGCATCAGGTACGTGTACGCCTCGGCGAGGTTGGCCCTCAGCCCGGCGCCCAGGGCGAGACCGGAGACCCGGGACATCCCGCGGCCGACCGGGCCGTGGGCGCCCGCCGACGACATGGTGCCGACACCGGGGTCGTAGTACAGAAGCTGGCGTGCGGGGTCGTCCGCCTCCAGCATCTCGTACAGCCGGACGACGTTGGTCGGATACCGGGCCCCCACCTGGTTGCTCGTGCCGTCGAGGCAGAGGACGATCCTGCGCGGCATGGGTGCCCCCTCTCAACGGGTCCGGGAGGCCTGCCCGTTCCCGCGGGTCCGGGAGGCCTGCCCGTTGCCGCGGGAACGGCGGGTGGCCGGCGGTCCGGACGCGGAACGCCGTCCCGGCTCGATCTGCCCGGCGAACGCCTGGAGCGCGGCCGAGCTGTTGGGCGGCAGGACGGCCATCAGCCCGTGCTCCTGCGCCTTGGCCAGCGTGCCCGAGGCCTGGCTGCCCTCCGGGGCGAGCACCAGCCGTACGTGCCCGTCACCCGACCCCCGCCGGTCCACCGGCGTCACGGCCCCGTGCGTGCCGTCGGGCAGCGTCACCCACAGCTGGAAGTCGTCGTAGCGGACGAAGTCCGCACCCTTCACCGGCCACGGGTAGTGGTGCTCACCCGGCACCTTCGGCAGGATCCCCTGGTGGTTCCCGCGGCTCATCGGCACACACGCGTTGAAGAGCGAGTCGGTCCACGCCTCGACGCCGTCGGCGTCCTCGATCGGCGTACGCAGCAGTTCCTCGGCCTCTTCGTAGCCCAGTTCGGCCAGGGCTTTCAGCGTTTCGGGGAAGCCCGCCACGAGTTCGGCCGCGTCCTGGCGCAGTCTGTCGACCCTCGCCGGGTCGGCGCAGAACTGCATGCTCCACTCGATGCCCACGCGGGCCCGGTACATCCGCCAGCCGCTCCCGGTCATCACCCACAGGCTCCCCCCGTGGTGCATCTCCCAGTGCTCGGACCCGGTGGGCCGGGGCCCGTAGGGCAGGTCCGCGTCGTCCATCTGGTCGAGAATCTTGTGCGCCGTCCGTTTCGCGGCCTTGAAGAACGGCGACTCGTAACGCTTCGGATGCTCGACCAGCCGGATCTTCCAGGGATGGTTCTCCGACTCGATGCCGCCCGGCTTGACGGTGTCGGGCAACCGGGCCGTGGCCACGGTTCCGGCGCGGGTCATGGTGCCCTCCTCGTGCCGCCCGCGGCCCCGGATACGGTCCGCGGTGCCGAGTGCCCCCTGTGATTATCGTGCTCCTCGAGGCGGAAGTGCGCGAGCCGAAACGGTAGTTGTCGCGTCAACCGGCCGACGGTTCCGCGCCGACCACCGGTGATGGTTGTTCCTTGAACATCCTGACGGGGTCGACGGGACCGACGGGGCCGACCGCACGAGCGGGACCGGCCGGGGGCCGCGAACACCGGGTTGACCGGTCTCGCGGCCCGCTGTGCCCTGGACGCCGGATTCCAGGACCGGCCGGTCCCTGCGTGTCGTCCGGGAGCCGGTGATCAGATGCCGGGGCCCGCGCCTCCGGGGCGGATCCGGCCGCGCCAGGCTCCGGACTCCCCGCCGCGCTCCTCGATGTAGCTCTTGAACCGCTTCATGTCACCCTTGACCCGCCGGTCGATCGTGCCGAGCAGATCCCCGACCTTCTCCGCGGCGCCGCTGGGCTCGACCTCCATGACCAGCTCTACCTTGGTGCGGGTGTCGTCCAGGCGCTCGAAGCGGACCGTGCCCTTCTGATTGGTGTCGCCGCTGGTGGTGCGCCACGTGATGCGCTCGTCGGGCAGCTGGTCGACGATCTCGGTGTCGAACTCCCGCCGAATGCCGCTGATCTTCGTGGTCCAGTGGTTGTGCCGATCGTCCAGCTGCGTCACCTCCTCGACGCCTTCCATGAAGTTCGGGAAGTCCTCGAACTGCGTCCACTGGTTGTAGGCGGTGTGGAGGGGGACGTCGACTTCCACCGCTTCCTTGACCTTGCTCATCTCTGCGCCTCCGTTCTCACTGCTCGACTTTCCGAAGCCCCGCGGGCCTGCGCAGCCGACCCGACCGGGATCTGCCGGGTACCCGGGGAGCCGCATGTCATGACCACCCGTGCGCCCCGGGCGACCCCGGGGCCCGACCACGGGGCGGGCGGGGGCAGACCAGGCAGGTGCCAGGAAGGTGCCCGGGAGGAGGCTGGGAAGGTGCCCGGGAGGAGGCTGGGAAGGTGCCCCGCGAGGAGAACCGGCGAGGCGGCCGGGAGGTGGCCGGGAGGCGATCGGCGAGGCGGCCGGGAGGTGGGGCGGACGGCGACTGGGAGGTGGGGCGGACGGCGACCGGGAAGCCGCTCCGGGCGCCGCCGAGACCCCGCCCGGCACCGTACGGATCAAGCCACCGCCCCGCAATCCGGCCACTGCCCTGACGTGGTGTTTTACAGTGTGTGCCACCAGTTCCGGCGACAGGACCTGTGAGGTACTCGCGAACATGCCGACCGAGACGTTTGAGTTTCAGGTAGAGGCCCGTCAGCTGCTCCAGCTGATGATCCACTCGGTGTACTCGAACAAAGATGTCTTCCTGCGGGAGCTCGTCTCCAACGCCTCCGACGCGTTGGACAAGCTGCGCCTGGAGAAGCTGTGGGACGACTCGCTCGACGCCGAGGTGTCCGACCTGCACATCGAGATCGACATCGACAAGGAAGCCCGTACGCTCACCGTGCGGGACAACGGCATCGGGATGTCGTACGACGAGGTCGGGCGGCTGATCGGCACGATCGCCAACTCGGGCACCGCGAAGTTCCTCGAGGAACTGCGGGAGGCCAGGGACGCGGCCGGCGAGGAAGGGCTCATCGGCCAGTTCGGCGTCGGCTTCTACTCCGGCTTCATGGTGGCGGACGAGGTCACCCTGCTGACCCGGCGCGCGGGCGAGAGCCAGGGCACCCGGTGGACGTCACGCGGCGAGGGCACGTACACGCTGGAGACGGTCGACGACGCGCCGCAGGGCACCTCGGTCGTGCTCCACCTCAAGCCCGCCGACCCGGAGAACCAGCTCCACGACTACACCTCCCCGTGGAAGATCAGGGAGATCATCAAGCGGTACTCGGACTTCATCACCTGGCCCGTCCGGATGGTGCCCGAGCGCCCCGCGACGGCCGACGAGAGCGGCGAGGCGCCCGAACCCGAGACGCTCAACTCGATGAAGGCGCTGTGGGCGCGGCCGCGCGACGAGGTGTCCGACGACGAGTACCACGAGCTGTACAAGCACATCGGCCACGACTGGCGGGACCCGCTGGAGACGATCCGGCTCCAGGCGGAGGGCACCTTCGAGTACCAGGCCCTGCTGTTCCTCCCCGCGCACGCGCCGCACGACCTGTTCACGCGGGACTTCAAGCGCGGCGTGCAGCTGTACGTCAAGCGCGTGTTCATCATGGACGAGTGCGAGGCGCTGCTGCCGCCGTACCTCCGCTTCGTCAAGGGCGTCGTCGACGCGGCCGACCTCTCGCTGAACGTGTCCCGTGAGATCCTCCAGCAGGACCGCCACATCGAGATGATGCGGCGACGGCTGACGAAGAAGGTCCTGTCCACGGTCAAGGACATGATGACCAAGGACCAGGACCGGTACGCCACGTTCTGGCGGGAGTTCGGCACGGTCCTGAAGGAGGGGCTGATCACCGACTCGGAGAACCGTGACGCCATCCTCGCCGTCGCGTCGTTCGCCAGCACGCACGACGAGTCCGGGCCGACCACGCTCAAGCAGTACGTGGAGCGGATGAAGGACGGTCAGGAGCACATCTACTACCTCACCGGCGAGTCGCGGCAGAGCATCGAGAACTCCCCGCACATGGAGGCGTTCCGGGAACGGGGCATCGAGGTGCTGCTGCTCACCGACGCCGTCGACGAGGTGTGGGCCGACGCCGTCGGCGAGTACGAGGGCAAGCAGCTGCGGTCCGTGGCCAAGGGGCAGATCGATCTCGACGCCGAGGACAAGGAGACCTCCGACGGCGAACGGGAGAAGCAGAACGAGGAGTACGCCGGGCTGCTCGGCTGGATGAAGGAGCAGCTGGACGGGGACATCAAGGAGGTCCGCCTGTCCTCCCGCCTCACCGTCTCCCCGGCCTGCGTCGTCTCCGACGCGAACGACCTGACCCCGGCGCTGGAGAACATGTACCGCGCGATGGGCCAGGAGGTGCCCCGCGCCGCGCGGATCCTGGAACTCAACCCCGACCACCAGCTGGTGAAGGGCCTCAACCAGGCGTACAAGGAGCGCGAGGACCGCACGGAGCTGGCCGAGACCGCCGAGCTGCTGCACGGCCTGGCGGTGCTCGCCGAGGGCGGCCAGCCCAAGGAACCGGCCCGGTTCGTCAAGCTGATGGCGGACCGCCTGGAACGCGCCCTGTAACCCGCCCGCGACGCCGGCGACCTCCCCGGGGAACACACACCCCGGGGAGCAGCTCCGTTCGCGGTGACAGTTCGTGTTCTGCCACCCGGACCCGTCGGACAGGCGTCGGGCGGGTGATCGGAACGTCACGTCCGCTGAGCGTCCCGAAGAGGCGGGCGACGATTCCGGCATTGGCATGGACCTGACGCATCGAGGGGTCTAGGCTCTGCTCCGCCATACATGAGAGCGCTCTCAGATTCGGCTGTTCCACCCCACTCCTGGAACGACGAAGGGCAACTCCCATGCGACGCAGAAGACTTACGCCTGCCGTGCTGTCCGCCCTGCTGATCCTCGGCGGATCGACCACCGCGGGAACGGCCCCTGCGGCGGCGACCGGCCTCGCCGCCGGATCCGCCAAGCCCGCCTCCGACGGCCTCGTGACCGCCATGCAGCGCGATCTCGGCCTCACGCGGGAACAGGCCGAGGCGCGCATCGTGGCCGAGCGGGCCGCGGCGACGCTCGATCCGAAGGTCCGCAAGGCCGCCGGGAACGCCTACGCGGGCTCCTGGTTCGACGCCGAGAAGGGGCGCCTGACGGTGGCGCTCACCCCGGACGCGCCGGCGGACACACGCCGCGCGATCGAGGCGTCCGGGGCCGAGGTCCGCACGGCCCGGCACACCGCCCGGCAACTGGACGCCGCCAAGGCCCGCATCGACCGGCTCCCCGCCCCCGCGGGAGTGAGCGGCTGGCACGTCGACCCGCAGGCCGGCACGGTCGTCGTCGACGTGGTCCGGAGCGAGCGCTCTGACAACGATGTCCGACGCTTCGTCTCCGAGGCCCGCGAGAGCGGCCCCGTCACCGTCCGCACCGTCGCCGCCGCCCCGCGGACCTTCGCCGCCGGAACGGTCGGCGGCGACCCCTACTACACCGGCAACGTCCGCTGCTCCATCGGCTTCTCGGTGTACGGCGGCTTCGTCACCGCCGGGCACTGCGGCCGGCCGGGCGCCGGGGTCAGCGGCTGGGACGGCTCCTACGTCGGCACGTTCCAGGGCTCCTCGTTCCCGGACAACGACTACGCCTGGGTCGGCGTGGGCGGCGGCTGGTGGACGGTGCCCGTCGTGCTCGGCTGGGGCACGGTGCCCGACCAGCTCGTGCGCGGCTCGGCCGTGGCACCGGTCGGCTCCTCCGTCTGCCGCTCGGGATCGACGTCGCACTGGCACTGCGGCACGGTCCTGGCGACGAACGAGACCGTCAACTACAGCCAGGGCGCGGTACACCAGCTGACCAAGACGAGCGTCTGCGCCGAACCCGGCGACTCCGGCGGGTCCTTCATCACCGGCGACCAGGCACAGGGCGTCACCTCCGGCGGCTGGGGCAACTGCACCGGCGGCGGCGAGACCTGGTTCCAGCCGGTGGGCGAGATCCTCAACCGCTACGGCCTGACCCTGCACACGTACAGCGGCTGACCGCGCCCGCACCGACCACACGCGGTGGCACCAGGGGTTCCGCGCATCCGGCGCGGAACCCCGCCCGTGGCGCCGCACCGACCATGGAGGAGACACCGTGCTGAGACTCCCCCCTCGCGGAACCGTTCCCCCCTCCCGGCCGGGACAGGCCCTGCGACACCTCCTGACCACCCTCGTGGTGACGGCACTGGCCGTCACCACACTCCTGGCAGCCGGGGCGTCCCCCTCCCGGGCCGCCACGGCCTGGACGCCCAGGCCCGCCGCGATGACCACGCCCTGGACCGACCGGGTCCCCGTCGACCACCCCCTGCCGGAATACCCCCGCCCCCAGCTCACCCGCCCCGACTGGGCCAACCTCAACGGCATCTGGGACTTCGCCGTCACCTCCCGCGACGCCGCGCAGCCCACGACGTTCGGTGAGCGGATCCGCGTACCCTTCGCCCCGGAGTCCGCGCTCTCCGGCATCCAGCGCAAGATCACCGGGAACGACAGGCTCTGGTACCGGCGCACCTTCACCGTGCCGGCCGGCTGGAGCGGCCGGCGCGTCCAGCTCAACTTCGGTGCCTCCGACTGGGAGACGACCGTCCGGGTCAACGGCCGGCAGGCGGGCGTCGTGCACCGCGGCGGCTACGACGCCTTCTCGTACGACATCACGCCCCTGCTGAACGGCGGCACCAACACCGTCGTCGTCTCCGTGTTCGACCCCACGGAGACCGGCGGCCAGGCCATCGGGAAACAGCGCATCCAGGACGTCACCCCGCACGCGGGCCACAGCATCGTCTACACCGCTTCGTCGGGCATCTGGCAGACCGTCTGGCTGGAGCCGACGGCAGCGGCCCACATCACCCGGCTCGACATGGTCCCGCATCCGGAGGACGACACCCTGCACGTGACCGTGCGCGGCACCGGAACCGACGGCGCCGGTGTCGAGGTCGGCGTCTCCAGCGGCGGAACGACGGTCGGCAGCGCCGTCGGCACCGTCGGCACCGAGTTCGCCGTACCGGTGCCGAACGCCCGCCTGTGGTCGCCCGAGGACCCGTTCCTGTACGACGTATCCGCCCGGCTGACCGGGAGCCCGGGCGGCGACAGGGTCGGCAGCTACACCGGCATGCGCTCGATCGCGGTGAAGGACGTGGACGGCGTCCGCCGACCGGTCCTCAACGGACGGTTCGTCTTCCAGACCGGCACCCTCGACCAGGGCTTCTGGCCGGACGGCAACTACACCGCGCCCACCGACGACGCCCTGAAGTACGACTTGCAGAAACACAAGGACCTCGGCTTCAACATGGTCCGCAAGCACATCAAGGTGGAGCCGCAGCGCTGGTTCTACTGGGCGGACCGGCTCGGTCTGCTGGTGTGGCAGGACATGCCGTCCATGGACAGCGGCAAGTCGCCGGACAGCGCGGCCCGCACCCAGTGGGAGAGCGAGTACCGCGCCATCATCGACCAGCACCGCAGCTCACCCGCCCTCATCCAGTGGGTCGACCAGAACGAGGGCTGGGGCCAGTACGACCAGGCACGCATAGCCGACATGGTCAAGGCGTACGACCCCGCCCGCCTCGTCGACAACATGAGCGGCGTCAACTGCTGCGGGGCCCGGGACGGCGGCAACGGCGACGTCGTCGACAACCACAACTACGTCGGACCGGGCAACACGCCCACGGAGCAGATGCGCGCATCCGTACTGGGGGAGTACGGCGGACTCGGCTACCGAGTCCCCGGGCACGAGTGGTACCCGGGCGGGGGCTTCAGCTACGAGGACCAGCCGAGCCTGTCCGCGCTGAACGACCGGCTGGTCGGTCTGCTCGACGGCATCCGGCAGAACGCCATGCCCGCCGGCGGCCTCTCCGCCTCCGTCTACACGCAGATCACCGACGTCGAGAACGAGGCCAACGGGCTGATGACCTATGACCGCCAGGTCGTCAAGGTCGACGAGTCCCGCGTCCGCGCCGCCAACCAGGCGCTCGTCGCCGCCTCCCGCACCCTCGGCCCACCGGTGCGGCTGCCGCTGGAGCAGTACGTGTCGATCCGCGTCACGACACCCGGGTACACCGACCGATACATCCGCCACCACGACGGGCTCGGCTACACCGAGGTGGTCGGCGCCGGCAGCGGTGACCTGCTGAAGCGGGACGCCACCTGGAAGGTGAGGCCCGGCCTCGCGAACAGACTCTGCTACTCCTTCGAGTCCCGCAACTACCCGGGTGAATACCTGCGGCACCGCGAATTCCGGGTCCGCCGCGAGGCGGGCGACGACTCCGCGCTGTACAAGGCGGACGCCACCTGGTGCCCCGTCCAGGGCAACGGCGGCATCAGGCTGTCCGCGGCCGGATTCCCCGGCCAGTACCTGCGGCACATCAACGCCGAACTCTGGCTGGCGCAAGCGGGCGGCACACACTCCTGGGACAACCCGGCCGGCTTCACCGAGGACACCACCTGGGCCGTCGAGGCCCCTTGGGCGCCCTGACCGACCCGGCCGAGTCCCCTGAGCGAAAGAGTGCCCTGTGGTGAAGAGTCCCCTGAGGTAAGGAGTGCCCTGAGGTGAAGAGTGTCCTGAGGGAAGGAGTCGCCTGAGGGAAAGGGAGCACGTCATGCCTGTGGGCGGACACCGTCCGCTCGCAAGGCTCCCGGCCCTGGCCGGCACCCAGGACGCACCGGCGGCCGTGGACGGCCGGCGGCCCTCAGCCCTCGGCGTGTGCCCCGACCGGCAGCGCCAGGCGGAACAGGGCTCCTCCGCCCGGGGCCCGGTGCGCCGTCAGCTCGCCGCGATGGGAGTGCGCGATCTGGCGGGCCATGGCCAGGCCCAGGCCGGAACCCGGGAGGGCACGAGCGGTCCGGGCCCGGTAGAAGCGGTCGAAGACATGGGGCAGGTCTGCGGCGTCGATACCGGGCCCGTGATCGCGGACGGTGACCTCCAGCCGCCCGCCGTCGGCCGGCCGGTGCACGGCGACCTCGACCCGGCCGCCGGGCTGGGAGAACTTGGCCGCGTTGTCCAGGAGGTTGGAGAACAGCCGTGTCAGGCGGCTCGGCACGGCGGCGGCCAGGGCGGTCGCGGCCGACGGGTCGGTGTCCAGGACGAAGTCGACCTGCGGCCAGTGGTCGCGGGCGGCGGCCACGCTGTGCTCCAGGAGCACGGCCGGCCGTACCGGCTCGAGCGACTGCCGAGGCTCCTCGTCACGGGCCAGGTCGATCAGATCGTTGACCAGTGTGGTCACCTCCCGCAGCTGGCGGGTCAGCGCGCCCGTCGCCCGCTCCCGCTGCCGCTCGGTCAGCCGCTCCGCGCGGAGCAGGATCTCCGCGTTGGTGCGCAGCGCGGTCAGCGGGGTGCGCAGTTCGTGCGAGGCGTCGGCGACCAGACGCCGCTGCGCGGCGAGGGACTCCTCCAGGGCGTCGAGCATGGAGTTGAAGCTGACCGCGAGCCGGGTGATCTCGTCCTCCCGGCCGCGCTCGACGGCCGGCAGTTCGATGCGCAGGCCGGCGTCCCGGGTGGCGGTGATCCGCTCCGCCGTCGAGGTCAGCCGGGTCACGGGAGCCAGCCCCGAACGGGACACCCAGTAACCCAGCAGCGCGGCCACCGGCACCCCGGCCCCGCCGATCACGGCCAGCAGCCCCGCCGCCTGACGCTCGGCGCGGCGCACCCCGTCGGAGCGGAGCGCCACCTGCATGGCCAGCCCCTCGCGGGCGGGAGTGGTGAGCACCCGCACCGGACGGCCGGCGACCGAGGCCGTGCTGTAGTACGGCGCCCGACGACGGGCCGCCACCTGGCGCACCGCGTCGCCGACCGGCAGCAGATAGCCCTCGCGCGGGTCCTCCGTGGCCGACTCGGGCACCAGCTGGGCGCAAGCGGGCGCGGCCAGGTACCGGCACTCTCCGGCCTGGACACCGGGGCCGCCCGCCCGGTCACGCTGGATCGCCAGCGTCGCCGCCTGCGTCAGCTGGAGGTCGAACTGCCGGTGCAGGGTGTAGACGGTGACGGCGTAGGCGCCCGCGCACACGGCCAGCGCCACGGCCGCCACCGCGGCCGACGCGGTGACGGCCAGCCGGCGGCGCAGCGGCGGACGGCGGTGCCGGCGCGGCCGGGTCACCGCTCGTCCAGCGTGTAGCCGACGCCGTGCACCGTGTGGACGAGCCGGGAGGCGCCGCCGGCCTCCAGCTTGCGGCGCAGGTATCCGACGTAGACGGCCAGTGAGTTGGAGTCGGGGCCGAGGTCCCGCCCCCATACCCAGCGCGTGATCGTCTCCCGTTCCAGGACCTGCCCGGGGTGACGCAGCAACAGGTCCAGCAGGGCCCACTCGGTGCGGGTGAACTCCAGCCGCCGTCCCGCCCGCACCGCCGTACGGCTCTCCGGGTCGGCGACCAGGTCGGAGAAGCGCAGTCCGCTCGGCCGGGGCGGCTCGCCGGGACCGGCGCGGCGCAGCAGGGCGCGCAGCCGCGCCGCCAGCTCGTCCAGCGAGAAGGGCTTCACCAGGTAGTCGTCGGCTCCCGCGTCCAGGCCGTCCACCCGGTCGCTGACCGCGTCGAGCGCGGTCAGCACCAGGATCGGCGTGCGGTCGCCCAGCGCCCGCAGCCGTCGGCACACGGCCAGCCCGTCCAACACCGGCATCATCACGTCCAGCACCAGGGCGTCCGGCTCCCGCTCCGCCATCGCGGCCAGGGCGGCATGTCCGTCGGCCGCGCCCCGGACGGTGAAGCCCTCCAAGGCCAGCCCGTCCTCCAGCGCGGCACGTACCTCCGGGTCGTCGTCCACGACC
This sequence comes from Streptomyces musisoli, assembly GCF_016741855.1. Classification (GTDB taxonomy): domain Bacteria; phylum Actinomycetota; class Actinomycetes; order Streptomycetales; family Streptomycetaceae; genus Streptomyces; species Streptomyces musisoli. The sequence continues at coordinate 669,674 of NZ_JAERRH010000002.1, forward strand.
AGCACCTCTGCGGCGACGGCGGGGGTGGGGTCCTGAGCTGCGGTGTTCATGGACCCAGCCTGCCAAAGAAGCGACCGGGGCCGGGCACGGTCGCATGTACGAGGTGTTGCGGGTGTGGTTACTGCTGCGGACGGTAGGACGCCTGGTGCAGGGCTTCCTCCGTCCTCCGCGCGGCCGCGATGGTGCCGGCGGGCGGCCTGTACACACTCCTGTACCGAAAGGTGTCGGCCACGTTCGCGGTGACCTCGAGTGTCGTGCGCAGGCTCTCGGCGAGCGGCTGGTAGCCGGAGCGCAGCGTCTCACCGGCCGCGGGTGCGGCCTCGGCGGCGACGCCCCGCCAGCAACGTGAAAGCGGCTAAGGCAGTAGCGGCTGCCTTGATTTGCTTCATGGTCCCCTCGTGATGGGTTGCCCACTGGCTCCCCCCGTCGGGGCCAGGGGTGGTGGATCACACCAGGGGGACGAGGGGCCGGCCCCCAACCATTTCTTCGGGAAAGGGAAATGATCCGGCCATGAATGCGCCGAAGTCCGCCGCAAAGCCTTCGTCCCGGATTGCCGAGCCGGCTTCGCGCAGCACTCCGAGAAAATTCAACGAATATCGGCGGAGCCGACGCGAACGCCGGACCCGGCTCTCAGAAGGAGCCCAGGTCGGCGGCGACCCAGTGCTCGGGCCGCATATAGACGACGAAGTGCTCGCCGAGCCGGGTCCGGTCGTATTCCACGAAGGCGGCGACCTGGTCCTCCGGGAGGTATCGCGCGGCCATCTCCCAGGACAGCTCGTGGCTGTCGGGGGCGGTCCGGGTGACCGGCCCCTCCACCGACACGTAGCGCACGGTCGGTTCGGTGCGCTGCACCATCAGGCTGAAGCGGCCCGCGGAGCGGATCGCCCGTGCCTTCCGGGAATCGGGCCCGGTGCGCACCCACAATTCGCCACCGGGCGTGTACTGGTACCAGATGGGCACGGTCAACGGTGCGCGGTCCGGCCGTTCGACCACCGACAGCGCGCCGATGTGAGGCTCCGCCAGAAACCGCTCTCGTTCTCGTGTGGAGAGTGTCACGCAACCGACCCTAACGCGTCGCCGGGGCGGAGACCCGGGGCGCGGATGCGGCTACCGCCCGTGCCTCGCACACCGCGCGCAACGCTAGGGCCTTTCGCCCGATCCCCGTTCCAGGACGCGGCGGGCCGCCTCGGCCTCCGCGGCCGGCGGTGACAACTCGTCGAGGGTGTCCAGCTCGTCGTCCGACTCCAGTTCCCGCTCCCAGGCCGCCGCCAGCTGCTCCTGCTCCTCGCGCGGCTTCGCGGCCACGGCCTCCCGGTCGTCGGGGCTCAGCGCCACCAGGAATCGTTCAACGGGGTCCGTCGGCATTGCCGTGCTCCTTGTCGCCGCGAGGGGTGCCGCTCCCGGCCCAGCATGGCCAACCGCGCACGCGTCGGCCGCCCGACACGAGCCGGGTCCACCCTGATGGCCCTGCCGCCCGGCCCGCACGGCAAGGGCCGGTCGCCGCCGTGTTCCGGGGGGCGAGCACCGGGGGCCCGGCCACCTGCGGCCAGGGTCTTTCGTTTGGATCAGGCGAGCCCGGCGTGATCCAAGAGGCCCTAGGTGTGGTCACGGCCTGCGCAGCCGTGGCCGGGTCAGGTCTGTCGGGCGTGCACGGGATCGTTGGCGACCTCGTCCGGGCACTTCCGGTGCGGCTTGGCCCTCCGCCGGTCGCGCTGCCAGTCGAACGTCGCGAGAGCCAGGGACGCCACCATGCCGAGGAGGCCGGCGCCCAGCGCGGTGACGAGAGCGCCGCGGTAGTCGTGGCTGCGGCCCAGTACCAGGTAGAAGAGGCCGGGCAGGGCGGCCGTCCCCAGCGCGGCGCCCAGCCGCTGTCCGGTCTGAAGGGCGCCGCCCGCCGCGCCCGCCATGCGCACGGGCACGTCCCGCAGGGTCATGGTGATGTTCGGGGCGACCACGAAGCCGCTGCCGATGCCGCCGAGGAAGAGCACGGGGGCGGCCACCCAGGCAGCGATGTGCAGGGGCGCGAAACGGAGCAGCAGCGCGGTGCCGCCCAGACCGAGGATCACGCCCGCGAGACCGCACACGGTGAGCAGTCGGCCGTACCGCTCCACCAGCCGCCCGGACAGCACCGCCGCGCCGGCCGAGCCGAGGGCGAAGGGGGTCACGGCGAGGCCGGAGCGGAGCGGCGAGAAGTCGAGTCCGCGCTGGTAGAACAGGGCGAAGACGAGCCAGACGCCGCTGAAGCCGATGAAGTACAGCGTGCCGATGCCGGCGCCGACGGCGTAGCCGCGCACGGTGCTGAACAGGCGGGGGTCGAGCAGCGGGGGAGCACCGCGGGCGACGAGGCGGCGCTGCCACCAGGTGAAGACGGCGAGGACCGCCGCACCGACGGGGAACAGCCACCACAGGCCGCCGAGGCCGCCGGATTCGGCCTGTACCAGCGGATACATGAGCGTGAGGACGCCGAGGCCGAGCAGCAGCACGCCGGGCACGTCCACCTGTCCTCGCCCGGAGCGCGGGACGCGGGGGAGCAGCCGGCGACCCAGGAGGACGGCGAGGATGCCGATGGGGACGTTGACGTAGAAGATCCACCGCCAGCCCTGGTCGCCGGAGGCGAGCGCGAGGATGGCGCCGCCGGCGATGGGGCCGGTGGCGGACGAGATGCCGACGGTGGCACCGAAGAAGCCGAAGGCACGTCCGCGCTCGGCGCCACGGAACATCTGCTGGATGAGCGCGGAGTTCTGCGGGGCCATGAATCCGGCCGCCAGCCCCTGGGCGAGGCGGGCCACCACCAGCAGCGTGATGTCCGGGGCGGCCCCGCAGGCCGCGCTGAAGAGCACGAAGCCGCTGAGGGCCAGCAGGAAGATACGGCGCCGGTCCAGGGCGTCGCCGAGACGGCCGGCGGTGACGAGTGCGAGGGCGAAGGTCAGGGCGTATCCCGAGACCACCCACTGCACCTGGGCGGGGGAGGCGTGGAGGTCGCCCTGGATGGTGGGCAGGGCGACCGCCACGATCGTGACGTCGAGCAGGCTCATGAACCCGGCCACCAGGGTGACCCACAGGGCACGCCACCGGTTCGGATCCGGCTCGTGTCCGTCTTCCCGGCCGGCCGGGAACCGGCCGTCCGCGGCTGGCGTCGATGCTGCCACCTCGCCTCCTCTCACCGGGCCGCACCCGGCGGGACAAGTTCCCCCTGCCCAGGACGGGCACACATACCCCAGCCTGCTACGGAAGCCGCCCGGACGGCTGCCGGGGGTGGTAGCCCCGACGGCTGCCAGGGGGGACTGCCCGGGTGGCTGTCAGGGATGGTTGCCCGGTGCGGCTGCCCCAGGACGGCTGCCCGGGGCGGCGGCCCGGCATGTGCGGTGCCGGAGCAGTCGTGGACCAAGGGCACCGTCACCGCCGTCGAGCTGGAGGACTCCGACGGGGGCACACCGACGTGGTCCGTCGACGTCGTCACCACCGACGACTGGAACAAGACGACCTTCGACATCGACGCGACCGATGGCAAGATCCTCCGGGAGCACGTCGACCGGGACTGACGCGGGACACACCGCGCGCAGGGCTGACCCGCCCGGCACACCGCCTCCGGACCGGCACATCGTCTCCGACCGGCACACCGTCTCCGGACCGCCGTACCGCCTCCGGACCGGCACACCGTCTCCGACCGGCGTACCGCCTCCGAAGCGGTGCGCCGGATCCAAGGACGACCCGGACGGCGTAGCCCGCCAGGCCTCCTGGCAGCCCGGCGCGGTGGCTTGGCCAGGCGAACCGGCCCGACGACGGCGTGCGCGTGCCCCGTGTGACCTCGCCCAGGGCCCAGCCGCCCCCGCCCGTCCCTCCGCTCCCGCGGCGCGTCCGTGACATGTGCCGGAACCGTCTCGTCGGCGACGGGCACGAGCAGGACGTCTCCCTGCCGGTACATGCGTGCTCCCCCCGCTGCGGTGCGCACCGCACCGCCTCCACGACCACAACGTTAGGGGCCGCCACTGACAACGACCGGTGACCGGAACCCAGGTGACGAACCGAAGTCCACCCGCCGCCCGGCGTTGTCAGTGGCTGTTGGTACAACTGCGGACATCGACAGCCGTACGATTCCAGCCCGGGGAGCAGCCGCATGACCATCGGTGACCACCTGCACGTCTTCCACCGGCTGCCCGTCCACCCCTTCCCCGGCCCGGACGAGCGGCGGGACCTGCCCGAGCCGGACGGTTACGCCTGGCGCGTGTCCGTCGACGTCTACGAGACGGAGGAGGAGTGGACGGCCGCGTTCGCCCGCTTCCTGGAGACGGTCGACACCACGAGGGTGCGTGCCCTGGTCGTCGGCGCCTGGGGCGAGGCGTACGACAGCGACTCGGGCCCCGTCATAGAGTCGCTGCTCGCGGCCCGGGACCGGCTGCCCGCCCTGCGAGCCGTGTTCCTCGGCGACATGGTGATGGAGGAGAGCGAGATCTCCTGGATCCAGCAGACCGACGTCACCCCGCTCCTGACCGGCTTCCCCGACCTGGCCGAACTCGGCGTGCGCGGAGGGTCGGATCTGCTGTTCCCCGCACTGCGCCACACCGGGCTGCGCAGGCTGACGATCGAGGCGGGCGGGCTGCCCGCCGAGGTCGTGCGCGGAGTCGGGGCCAGCGACCTGCCCGCGCTGGAGCACCTCGACCTGTGGCTCGGCACGCCGGACTACGGCGGCGACAGCCAGGTGGCCGACCTGGAGCCCGTCCTCTCCGGCGACCGCCTGCCCCGCCTGCGCCATCTCGCCCTGCGCAACAGCGAGATACAGGACGCCGTCGCCGCGGCCGTCGCGTCCGCACCGGTGGTGGCCCGCCTGGAGACGCTGGACCTCTCCATGGGCGTCCTGACCGACGAGGGCGCCGCGGCCCTCCTCGGCGGCCAGCCCCTCACGCACCTGAAGAAGCTCGACCTGCACCACCACTACATCAGCGAGCCGCTCCAGGACCGTATCCGGCAGACCCTGGAGCCAGCGGGCGTCGAGGTCGACCTCGACCGGGGCGACGCCGACGACGACCACGGCGCCGACCGGCGTTACGTGGCCGTGGGTGAGTGAGTGTTCCCCCGACACGACGACCCGGGCGCACACAGGACCGGCACCGCGCGCTTCGCGGTGGTCGGCAATCCCGAGAACCGCCGGGTGGCCCTCTTCGACCGGGCGGTGCGCGCGGCCGGCCTGCCCGCCCCGCGCGTCGTCCCGTGGGCGCACGTGCTGCGCACCGGCGGGGCCGGCTTCGCCGGCGACGAACTGGTCCGGCTCGACTCCCCGGGCGAGAACGCGGAGGTCGACCGGCTGCTGCGGGGCGCCGAGGACCCGACCCGGGTGGAGGGCTCGGGCCGTTGGTACGCGTCGCTGATGTCAGCGCTGCGCGGCCTGCGCGGCGGCATCCGCCTGGACGACACGGACGAGCTGGCCGTCCTCTTCGACAAACGCCGCTGCCACGCCGTGCTGGCCGGCGCGGACGTGCCCGTGCCGGACTCACCCACCTCCGGCGCGGACGCGGCTCCCGTGCGCGGCTGGGCGGACGTACGCGCCCTGATGCGCGAGCACCGGATGCCCCGGTTGTTCGTGAAGCCCGCGCACGGCTCGTCCGCCTCCGGCGTGCTGGCGATCGAGTCGGCGGGCGGCGGCCGGATCCGGGCCACCACATCCGTCGAACTCGTCCCGGAGGGACGGCTGTTCAACTCCCTCCGGGTCCGCCGCTACCACGACGAACGGCAGATCGCGGCCATCGTCGACACCCTGGCCCCCGACGGCCTGCACCTGGAGCGCTGGCTGCCCAAGGGCTCGCAGCGGGGACGCGCCGCCGACCTGCGGGTCGTCGTGGTGGCCGGCCGGGCCACCCACGCCGTCGTACGCACCAGCGCCTCTCCGCTGACCAACCTCCACCTCGGCGGCCGGCGCGGGGACCTCGACGTCGCCCGCGCCGCCGTGGAGTCGGCGGGCGCCCGCTGGACGGACGTCCTCGGCGTGTGCGAACGGGCCGCCGCCTGCTTCCCCCGCACCCTGTGCGTCGGCGTGGACCTGCTGCCGGCCGTCGGCTGGCGCCGGGTGGCCGTCGGCGAGGTCAACGCCTTCGGCGATCTGCTGCCCCGGCTCACCGGCCTGCCCGGCAGCGGCGCCGAGGGCCTCGACACCTACGCGGCACAGGTCGCCGCGGCTCTCGCCCGGCACACGCCCCCACACCACCCGCACGATCAGCACCACCCGCACCACCCGCACGAGAACGAAACGGGAACCGCTCATGCGCTCGCCTGACCCGACGCCTTCGCAACTGCCCCCGGGCCGCGCCGGGCGACCGGACATGAACCAGGTCGTCGGCAGCCACGACCTCCTGCTGGTCACCCTCGACACCCTGCGCCACGACGTGGCGGCCGAACTGGCGGCGGCGGGCCGCATACCCAACCTGGCCCGCCATCTCCCCGCCGGCCAGTGGGAGGAGCGGCACGCCCCGGGCAGCTTCACATACGCCTCCCACCAGGCCATCTTCGCGGGCTTCCTGCCGACGCCGGCGGCCCCCGGCCCGCACCCGCGCCTGTTCGCCGCGCACTTCGCGGGCAGCGAGACCACCGCCGACGGCACCTACGTGTACGACACCCCCGACCTCGTCTCCGGCCTCGCCGCGGACGGCTACCACACGGTGTGCATCGGGGGAGTGGGCTTCTTCAACAAGCAGGGTCCGCTGGGCTCGGTCCTGCCCGGCCTGTTCGACGAGTCCCACTGGGAGCCGGAGTTCGGCGTCACCTCGCCCACGTCCTTCGAGGCGCAGGTGGCGCGCGCCGAGCACGTCGTACGCCGGCTCCCCGCCGACCGGCGTCTGTTCCTCTTCGTCAACGTGTCGGCCCTGCACCAGCCGAACTGGTTCCATCTGCCCGGCGCGACCCGTGAGGCCGGCGACACCCGCGCGACGCACGCCGCCGCGCTCGAATACGTGGACCGGCACATCGGCCGGCTGTTCGCCGCGATGAGCAGCCGGCGCCGCTGCTGCGCCATCGTCTGTTCCGATCACGGCACCGCCTACGGGGACGACGGCTACACCGGCCACCGCCTCGGCCACGCATCCGTGTGGACCGTGCCCTACGCGCACTTCTTCCTCGACCCCGACCAGGACCGGGAGACCGTTCGGGGCCAGGAAGCCGTTCGAAACCGGGAAGCCGGCCGGGGCCAGGAAGCCGTTCGGGATCGGGAAGCCACGACCGCCGAGGCCGCCCGATGACGCTCGCACCCCAGCCCACCGACGTCAGCCCGTACCAGAGCTACGTCTACGCGTACCCCCACAAGACCGCCTACCGCCGCCTGTCCGACCGTCCCCTCCTCGGCACCCTGTGGGCGGGCGAACCCAAGGACGCGCTCTCCCTCTACCTGCACGTGCCGTTCTGCGAGGTCCGCTGCGGCTTCTGCAACCTGTTCACCCGGATCGGCGCCCCCGACGGCCTCACCACCGCCTACCTCGACGCCCTGGAACGCCAGGCGACGACGGTCCGCGCGGCCCTCGGCGACACGGACGGCGTCCGTTTCGCGACGGCCGCGTTCGGCGGCGGCACGCCCACCTTCCTCACCGCCGCCGAACTCGCGCGCCTGTGCGACATAGCCGAGCACCGGATGGGCGCCGACCTGCGCGCCGTCCCGCTCTCCGTCGAGGCGTCACCCGCGACGGCCACCGCCGACCGGCTGGCGGTCCTGGCCGAACGGGGCACCACCCGGCTCAGCCTCGGCGTCCAGAGCTTCGTCGACACCGAGGCCCGCGCGGCCGTACGCCCGCAGCGCCGCGCGGACGTGGAGGCGGCCCTCGCCCGGATCCGGGACGCGGCGATCCCCGTGCTCAACATCGACCTGATCTACGGCATCGACGGCCAGACCGAGGCCACCTGGCTGCACTCGCTGGACGTCGCCCTCGGCTGGCGCCCCGAGGAGCTGTACCTCTACCCCCTGTACGTCCGCCCCCTCACCGGCCTCGACCGCCGCCGCTCCGGCCCGGACCCGGCCTGGGACGAACAGCGGCTGCGGCTGTACCGCCTGGGCCGCGACCACCTCCTCGCGCACGGGTACGTGCAGCACTCGATGCGCATGTTCCGCCGTGCGGACGCCCCATCGCAGGGCGCGGACGACTACGCCTGCCAGACCGACGGCATGATCGGCCTCGGCTGCGGCGCCCGCTCGTACACGGCCGGTGTGCACTACTCCTTCGACTACGCCGTCGGCATGCACGAGATCCGCGCCATCATCGACGACTACGTGGCCCGCCCGGCCGCCGACTTCGCCCACGCCGAGTACGGCCGCCGTATGACGCCGGACGAGGCGCGCCGGCGCCATCTCCTGCAGTCCCTGCTCCAGGCGGACGGCCTGGCCGTCACCGACTACCGGGCCCGCTTCGGCGGCGATCCCGCCGACCACTTCGGTGCCGAGCTGCACCGCTTCGCCGACCGCGGCTGGCTGGAGCAGGACGGTGATCGGCGGCGACTGCGTCTGACGGCCGAGGGCCTGGCGCACTCCGACGCGATCGGCCCGGAGCTGTTCTCCCCGGCCGTACGGGCCGCGATGGCCGCCTACGAGCGCAAGTAGGGCGTCGCATGGACCTCACGATCCTCTACCGCGGCCCGCTCGCCTCCTGCGACTACGACTGCCCGTACTGCCCGTTCGCCAAGCGGCGCGACAGCACGGCCGCGCTGCGCGCCGACCGGGCGGCCCTCGACCGTTTCACCGCGTGGGTCACCGCCCAGACCGGCGACCGCCTGTCGGTCCTGTTCACCCCGTGGGGCGAGGGCCTGGTCCGCTCCTGGTACCGGCGGGCCCTGGTCGACCTGTCCCGTCTGCCCCACGTGCGGCGGGTCGCCATCCAGACCAACCTCAGCTGCCGCACGGACTGGCTGGACGGCGCGGACGCCGGGACCGTGGCCCTGTGGTGCACTTACCATCCCGGACAGACCCCGTACGACCGCTTCCTGGCCAAGTGCCGGGATCTCGCCGAGCGGGGCATCCGCTACAGCGTCGGCGTCGTGGGCCTGCCCGGCCACCTGGAGCAGGCCCGCCGGCTCCGCGCCGACCTGCCCGGCCACGTCTACCTCTGGGTGAACGCCGCCGAGGGGCACACCTACGACGACGCGGACGCCGGCGCCTGGACGGAACTGGACCCGCTGTTCCCGTACAGCCGCCGCCCGCACGCCAGCGCCGGACTGCCCTGCCGCACCGGCGAGTCGGTCGTCTCGGTCGACGGGGACGGCACCGTCCGCCGCTGCCACTTCGTGCGCACGGAACTGGGCAACCTCTACGACGGCTCCTACCGGGCGGCCCTCGGCCCGCGACCCTGCCCGCTGGCCGTGTGCGACTGCCACATCGGCTACGTCCACCTCGAGACGCTCCCGCTGTACGACGTGTTCGCGGGCGGCGTCCTGGAAAGGATCCCGTCGGGGCACGGCGGGCCGGCAGGTTTGCCCCGGGAGGCACGGGCAACGCGAAGCCCATGACTGAATCGAACAGCGAGACGGGCCGGCAGGCCGCACCGGAGCGGGACACCGCGGCCAAGGCCCGGCGGACGGCGGAGAAGGCGACGGCTCCGGCCGGGCGCGCGGCGAAGAAGGCGGTGGAGACCTCCGACGACGCGGTGTCCGCCGCGAAGTCGGGGACCGGACGCGCGGCCGAGATGGCCGGCGCGGCCACCCGCACGGCGGCGCGAGGCGCCGAATCGGGGCGTCAGGCGATCGTCACCGCCTCCGGCCAGGTCGCGGCGACGGCCAGGACGGCCTGGGCGGTGGTCGCCCAACGCAAGCTGATCGCCGCCGGCATGGGCGCGGGCCTCACCGTGCTGAGCGCGGCGTCGTACGCGTGGGGCCGCCGGTCCGAGCGCCAGACGCACGGGCCGATCACCCGCCTGACCCAGGGCCGTATCTGACACACCGTGTCCGGCGTGCCGCCGGTCCGGACCGGTCCCGGGGCCGGGCGTGCACGACAGCGGCCGACTCGTCCACTTTCGTTGGAACTTGAACATCTGGTGTCGCGTTCGGCACCGCCCTACTCTCCCTCCATGGAGTTGGAGGTGAGACACCTGCGCGTTCTGTGCGCGATAGCCGACACCGGCAGTCTGCACAAAGCGGCCCGGGAACTCGGCCTGGCGCAGCCCTCGTTGAGCACGCAGCTGCGGCGCATCGAGCGCGCGCTCGGCGCCCAGCTCTTCGTACGCGCCCGGACCGGCTGCCGGCCCACCCCGTTGGGGCTGGCCGTGCTCAGCCGGGCCCGGCCGCTGGTGGCGGAGTTCGCGGCGATCGTGGCCGAGACGAGGGCGGCGGCGGCCCGTGCCGCCGACGGTTTCCAGCTGCGCATCGGTGCCACGGCGAGCCGGGCCATCCCGGGCTGGCTGCGGCTGCTGAGGGCGCGCGTGCCGCGGATCGAACCGGCGCTGCACATGAGCGTGTCCGCCAACGCCCTGCTGGGCATGGTCGCCGCGGGCCGGCTCGACATGGCCTTCGTGCACGAGGTCGAGGGCAGCCCGCTGCGTATTCCGCGGGGCCTCGGCCTGCGTGTGCTCGTCGAGCGGGAACCGCAGTTCGTCACGCTCGCCGCGGACCATCCGGCGGCCTCGCGGCGGGTGGTGAGCCTGGCGGACCTCGCCGGTGACCGCTGGATGGTGGACTCCACGGTCGACGGCGAGTGGGACGCCCTGTGCCGGGTGCTGCGCGCGGCGGGCCTGAAGTCGGAGATCCTGCACGGCGACTACCTCACCGCGTACTCGCTGGCCGCGATCGGCGAGGTGGTGACGGTCAGCCAGCCGACGGCCCATCCCAGGCCCGATTGCGCGATCCGTCCCCTGGCGGGCGACCCGATAGGGGTGCGGCTGCTCCTGGCGGCCCGCACGGAGGCCGAACTGGACGAGGCGTACCCCGAGTTGGAGAAGGCCTACTGGGCGGTGGCCCGCGAGGCTCCGGCCTACCGGCAGTGGCTGGAGCGGGCGCGGCCGCCCGTCGAGCCCGAGCCGTCGGGCAGCCGTGGGGCGGTGTGCCGGCTCGTCAGAGGCCGGCCGGACACAGCTGCCGGGCCGTGCCGCTCCTGACCACCGCGGAGACGCACCCGCCGGGCAGGCCGTCGTGCGAGGCGGCGGAGAAGTTGGCGGTCACGGTCAGTGCGCCGTCGCCGAACGTCGTCCGCTGTACGAGGCGGTCCGGCGTCAGCAGGCGGAAGTCGGTCATCGGCTCGGTGGCCGCCGCCTTGTGCAGGGGCGCGAAGTACCGCTGGAGCCGGGCGATCTGCCGCCCGTGACGGTCGAGTTCGGACTGGTCGAGGACGAGGTTGAGGGGCACGTTGTAGAGCATGGCGAGCAGCGCGCGGGTGCGGCTCTGGTCCGGCAGCTTCGACCACGGAAGCTCCCAGCGCTCGGTGCTGATCACCGAGTCGTGCAGCACCGTCTGGTACAGCGGCACCCGGTACCTGGGGTCGTACATCGCCTTGGCGACGTCGTCCGGGAGGCGGACCGGCTTGAAGAAGATCGCCGGAGCGCCGGCGGGCGCGTAGCCGCCCCACGTGGTGCGGTCCCTCTCCAGCCGCCACAGCCGGTCGGTGACCGGGGTGCCGGAGCCATGGCTGAAGGACAGCACGCCGTTCGCCCAGGAACCGGCGCTCTCCGAACCGAGGACCAGGGAGCGGTCGCCGGACAGCCGTGCCATGCGCTCCAGCCGGTTCCGGCGGTCCTGGGCCTTGGTCATCGGGTGGGTGGGGGTGTGGTCGGTGAACAGCTCACCGGCGGCGTCGACGTCGAGGAAGTAGCTGTCGGCGCCGTTCGCGGTCATCTCCCGGGTGCGGTCGGCGAGATGGTGCCGGGAGGTTTCGGCCCGCCGCAGGGCCTCGGAGCTGACGTAGCAGCCGCGTCCGCCGAAACCGGTGACCGGCTTGCCGTCGGCCGTGTGCACGCAGGCGTCCTGCCACACCGGGGCCGGCCACTTCGACACGGGGGTGTCGGCCGAGTCCGGATCCTGGGCGTTGGCCCAGGAGTCGTACGGCCCCACGAGATAGCCGGACCGCTCGGCCGTCTTCGTCGCCTCGGCGTCCATGGGGGAGCCGTCGGCGTCGTAGCCGAGCCACATCCGGTCGATGCCGAGCCGCCGCAGCCGGCGTACGCCCTCGGCGGTCCGTGCCTGGCCCCAGGTGTAGGCGTGGAAGGCGCCGATCAGCTTGCCCACCTCGGGGTTGCGGGCGATCTTCCGGCGCAGGGTGGTGATGCCGCCGTGGGCGGTCAGCCAGGCGCGGTAGTCGCGGGCCGCGGCCACCGGTGAGCCGTCGGTGAGCGCGAACGTGATCCGGTAGTCCGTCGTGTCCTCACGCGGCGAGAACGCGTGCTCGGCCGCGGTGTGCAGCCGGCCGCCGGTGGAGACGAACCTCAGCGTGGTCCCGATGTCGGACTCGGCGATGTAGCTCGCACCGTGCCTTCCCGTCAGGCTCGTTCCCCAGAAGGGCATCGTCAGGCCGTCGGCCATGCCCGCCTCCGAACCCGCGAGCCCGGCCCCCGCCGAGTTCCACCACCGGTCGGCGACCGGCACCGACAGCCCCTCTCCGCGCGGAATCTGCACCTCGCGCGTGGCCGGGTCGGCGCCGGTCACCGGCCAGGTCAGGGTGGCCTGCCGGGCCGAGCGCACGGACACCGCCAGCCGTCCGTCGCGTGCGGTCGCGGTGACCGTGAGCCCCTTCGCCGGGTACCGCCAGGTCGCCTTCGCGCCGTGCACGGTCACCTTCCCGGCGGGGCCCAGTCCGGAGGGGACGGCGGGGACCGGTCCGGCGGGGACCGGTCCGTCGGCGGCGGGTGCGGAGAGCTGCCAGGTGCGGCCGTCGTCCGCCTGGGCCCGTACGGCCAGATCGGCGGTGTCGACCACCGCGTGTCCGCCGGCGACGGGCACGGTGACCCGGCCCCCGTGCACCTCGACATGGGGGCGGCTGTGGGTGCCGGTGCCGAACGCGGTGGCCGTGCCGACCACGCCGACCACGGTCAGCGCTCCGCTCAACGCGATGATCTTCTTCCGGGTCTTCCTGATCTTCCTCGTCCTCATGGCCGGCCACTGTCATGGCGCGGGATAAGAGACTTCTAAGAACCCGCGGTGCGCGGCGGGCCCGACCGCCCTGCGGGCGCCCGCCGGGCCGTACCGGTCCCGCTGCCCGCGGGCGCCGGCCGGGTCGTGTCAGTCCCGCCGCCCCCAGGCCAGCAGCATGCCGGGGCCGAGTTCGGCGAGCCGGGGCGAGGCCAGGTACGCGAGGGCCTCGTCGACGACCGCGGCGTCCACCAGGCCGGTCTCCTCCAGAGCGGGGCGCATCCGGCTCCATGTCTCCGACCAGAAGAGGGCCAGCGGGTCGCCTGCCACCAGGGGCGGGACGCACAGTTCCGCGGCGACGTCGTGCAGACCCTCCTCCCGCAGGAAGTGCGGGTACGCCGGGACGGTGGTGATGTCGGTGCCGATCGTCGACCGCAGCGCCCGCCACATGGCGTCCATGGTGCGCCGGTAGGCGGAGGAGGTGTCCAGGGCGTCCGGCACCTCCAGGGCGTCTGCCAGCACAAGCCGGCCGCCGGGGTCGAGCCATCCCGCGAGCCGGGTGATGAGCCGGCGGCGCTGGGGGAGGTGCATCAGGACGAACCTGGCATGGATGAGGTCGAAATGGCCCGGGTTCAGGTCCTCGTCGGTGAGGTCACCGGTGATGACTCGCAGCCGCGGGTCGGTCAGGGAGCCCAGTTGGGAGGTGTCGCGGTCCAGGGCGACCACCTCGTCGACGTCCGCCTCCTCCAGCAGCCACCGTGCCACCGTTCCGGTCCCGGCGCCCACGTCCAGGCACCGGCTGCCCGGACCGACGCCCAGAGCCCGCAGGCGGCGCGTGGTCACCGGGTCGTAGACCAGCGCGGCGGCGTCGATCCGCTCGGCTTCCCGGGGATGCTCCGGCGCGAACAGGTCCTCGCCGTAGTGGCCGTCTCCCGGCGCCGTCCCGTCCGGGCCCGCCCCGCCCGGCGCCGTCCCGTGCGAGCCCGTCCCGCCCGAAGCCGTCCCGTCCGAGGCCGTCCTGTCGGGGCCTGTCCCGCCCGGGGGCGGAGAAGTCGTCATGACCGGACCTCCTGCCACGGCAGCCTGCGCGATAGCAATCCGCACATAAGGGTACAAAACGCTTCAGCCGGCGCCCACTGTGGTGAGGAGGCGTGCGCAGCGGGCCGTCATCTCGGCCGCGCTCTGGTCCGGATGGTCCGACCACCACCGCATGACGGCGGTCACGGCGTACTGCCAGACGTCGTTGAGGAGTTCGTGGTCGAGCGGGTCGTCGTGTCCGGCCCGGCCGAGGAGCTGGGCGGCACCGGCGGCCCCCATGGCGGCGAGGCGCCCGCGGTAGCGGCCCACGGCGTCGCGCAGCTCGCCGAGCGGCGGCAGGGCCGGATCGTACAGGACGGACCAGGCGTGCCGGTGCCGCTCGACGGTGGTGAAGAGGGCGCCGAGGGTGTCCAGTGCGTGGCCGGTCGAGCCGCTGCGGGAGCGGGCGGCGGCCACGGCGTCCACGAGCAGGCCGCCGACCCGGTGGACGCAGGCGAGGTAGAGGCCGTCCTTGGAGTCGAAGTAGCTGTAGACCAGGGGTTTGGAGATCCCGGCGCGTTGTGCGACGGCGGCGACCGACACGCCCGCGTAGCCGCGCGTCCCGAACTCCTCCACGGCCATGTCGATGATCTGCCGCTCCCGGTCCGCGCGGGAGACGCCCTTGGTTCCGGCCTTGCCCATGGGGGCCAGCGTACCCCAACATATGACCCGTCAGTAATTTACCCGTGGGTCAATTCAAGGGAGTGCTGCGTCATGACACGGTCGTGGTGGGGCTGGGGGAACGTCGAGGACGCGGTGGGCGGAGCCGAACTGGGGGCGCTGCTGGACCGTGTGCGAGTGCTGATGCCGGGGGACCTGACCGATCACGAGCCGCCCGGTGTCGACTCGCTCGGCCTGCCCGCCCCCCGGGTGACCGCGCCCGCCTCGCTCGCCGCCCTGTGCTCCGCCGAACCGGCCGACCGCGCCGCCCACGCGCACGGCAAGGCGTTCCGGGACGTCGTGCGCAACCTCCAGGGGGATCTGCGTCATGTGCCCGACCTGGTTGCGCGGCCCCGCGACGAGCGCGATGTGACCGACCTCCTGGACTGGTGCAGCCGCGAGGGCATCGCCGTCATCCCGTTCGGCGGGGGCAGTTCGGTGGTCGGCGGCGTGGAGCCGCGGTGCACCGGCCACCCCGCCGTGGTCACCATGGACCTGGAGCGCATGGACCGGGTCCTGGAGGTCGACGGGACGAGCCGGGCCGCGCGCATCCAGGCCGGTGTGTTCGGCCCGCACCTGGAGGACCAGCTCCGTCCGCATGGGCTGACGCTGCGTCATTTCCCGCAGTCGTTCGAGTTCTCCACGCTCGGCGGCTGGCTCGCCACCCGTGCCGGCGGCCACTACGCGACGCTGCACACGCACATCGACGACCTGGTCGAGTCGATGCGGGTGGTCACGCCGAGCGGGGTCAGTGCGTCCCGACGGCTGCCGGGGTCCGGCGCTGGGCCGTCACCGGACCGGCTCTTCCTGGGCAGCGAGGGAACGCTTGGCGTCATCACCGAGGCGTGGATGCGCCTTCAGCAGCGCCCCCGCTGGCGCGCCCGGGCGTCGGTGCGGTTCGGCGACTACACGGTGGCGGTGGCCGCCACCCGGGCGATCGCGCAGAGCGGCCTGAACCCGGCGAACTGCCGGCTGCTGGACGCGGCCGAGGCACTGATCAACGCGGGCGTGAGCGTGGGCGGCGGCGTACTCGTGCTCGGTTTCGAGTCCGCCGACCATCCGGTGCACCGCAGCCTGGAACGGGCGCTGGAGCTGTGCCGCGACCACGGCGGAGAACCGTCCCCGGATGCCGGCGGGGAGCCGCGCGACGGAGAGCCGGGCGGCGGAGAGCCGGGCGGCGAGGAGGGCGGCGGCCCGGACGTGCGGACATGGCGCTCGTCCTTCCTGCGGATGCCCTATCAGCGTGACGCCCTGGCCCGTCACTCGGTCATCGCCGAGACGTTCGAGACGGCGTGCACCTGGGACGGCTTCGAGACGCTGCACCGGGCGGTCACCGAGGCGGCCCGGCAGGCCATGCGGGAGGTCGCGGGGACAGGGGTGGTGACGTGCCGGTTCACCCACGTCTACCCGGACGGGCCCGCGCCCTACTTCGGCGTGTACGCCCCCGGCCGCTGGGGCGACCTGGTGGCCCAGTGGGACCACATCAAGGCCGCGGTGTCCGAGGCGATCGAGACGTCGGGCGGCACGATCACCCACCACCACGCGGTCGGGCGCGACCACCGCCCCTGGTACGACCGGCAGCGCCCCGCCCCCTTCGCCGCCGCGCTGTCGGCAGCCAAGACGGCCCTGGATCCGGCCGGCGTCCTCAACCCGGGAGTGCTCCTGCCGGCGCCCTGACACCGTGCTCCCCCGTCGGCCCCATGGCGGACCGGACGCGCGCAGCGGGGGTCGTGGGGGTGTTCACCAGCCCCACAGTCCCTGACCGAAGCGCAGTCCGGTACGCCCCAGCCAGTCCAGTGCCACCTCCTCCGGATTGCGGGTGCCGATCGACAGGTACACCGTGTGCACGCCCGGATCGGGCTCCGGACCCGTCCCGGTCCAGGAGCTGTTGAGGCAGAGCTGGACGCCGCAGAGTTTGGCGGCCGGCAGACCGCGCAGCGCCGACGACCAGGACACGTCGAGGGAGAGGGGGCCGCACGCCTCGACCGCGTCGTCGATCTCCTCCTCGGTGTACCAGTCGCAGTCGCGGACGGGAAAGGTGGAGGGGGTACTGCCCCGCGTCAGCATGAAATTCGCCCGGTGCGGCAAGGGCCACAGCGCCGCCAGCTCAGGCTCCAGCCGTGTGTCCACCCAGCCGGGCTCCGACTCCCGGAAGCCGAGGGAACGGAGCGTGCGCCACGTCTGAGCTATGCCGGGAGACCGCAGGTCCTTCTCCGAGCAGTTGAACGCACCGTGGGCGAAGTACCGCCGGGCGTGCTCGAACTGCTCCCGCGTCGCGATCTGCAGGAAGTCCAGCGACACGTCGTCCGGATCCCCCTCTCCGAACCGGTCGAGCAGTGTCCGTGCGGTGAGCAGAGCGCTCGCCCTGTCCGGCAGCGGCTCCAGCACCTGATAGAGCATCGACGCACCCATGTGTGCCCCCCCTTCGTCCACCGGGACGGTATCGGTGAGGGCCGGTGGGGGCATCCGCTTAATCCGCCGTCTCGGCCTGCTCACCCCGTGGAGCGCGGCCTGCCCGGCCCACGGGGCGGTGGTGGACCGAGGGCTCGCGGCCTGCCGTGACGGGGCGGCCGGACCGCCGCGCACCTCCGGCAGCGGGGGCCGGAGGTGCGCCCTCGCCGCGGTCAGACCTCCGCGGTGAAGGTGTGCGTCCCGGCCGGCAGGTGGTAGCTCGCCGGACCCGCCGGAACGGCCTGCGCGGGTGCGACGGTCGACTGCGGGCGCGAGGTGGGGACCGTGACGGTGGCGAAGGTGTTGACCGGCACCGTGACGCGCAGGGTCAGCCGGCTCCCGGAGATCGACCAGGCGCTCGCCGCCTCGCCGTACGGAGTGTCGTAGGTGCTGTCGGCCGAGGTCAGCCCGCCGCCGGGCCGTGGTGCGACGCGCAGCGCCGCGTAGCCCGGGCGGGCGGGGGCGAGCCCGCCGACGTGGCGGTAGAGGAAGTCGCCGACCGAGCCGAGACCGTAGTGGTTGAACGAGTTCATGCCCGGGTCGTTGAACGAGCCGTCGGTGCGTATGCCGTCCCAGCGCTCCCAGATCGTGGTGGCGCCGTGGTCGATCATGTACCCCCAGCCGGGGAAGCCGCGTTGCAGCAGGATGCGGTAGGCGGTGTCGGCATGGCCGTGGTCGGCCAGGACCGGCAGCAGGTTCTCGACGCCGAGGAAGCCGACGCTGAGGTGCCCGCCGGCCGCGGCGACCCGCGCGGCCAGCTTGTCCGCGGCCGGCTGCACCAGGGACGCGGGGAGCAGCCCGAAGGCCAGGGCCAGCACGTACCCGGTCTGGGTGTTGCCGCGGACCGTGCCGTCGCCCGCGACGAAGCGCGCCGTGAAGGCCGCGGCCACCTGGTCGGCCAGTCGCCCGTACGACGCGGCTTCGGCCGTCCGGTCCGTGGCCGCGGCCATGCGTGCGACCAGGCGTGCGGACCAGGCGAAGTAGGCCGTGCAGATGAGGTCCTGCGCGGTGTCGTCGTTGACGTTGAGCCAGTCGCCGTAGGTCTGCCGATTGCGTATCAGGTCGCTGCCGGCGGTGTTGCGCAGGTAGTCCACCCACTTCGCCATCGCCGTGAAGTGCCGGTCGACGACGGCCAGATCACCGAAGCGCTGCCACAGCGTGTACGGGATGATCGTGCCCGCGTCGCCCCAGCCCGCGGTGCCGGAACCGCCGGCCACCGCCGGGGCGACGTCGGTGAAGGCGCCGTCGGCCTGCTGGGCGTCCGTGAGGTCGTCGGTGAACTTGGCGAGGAAGGCGTGGGTGTCCAGGTTGAAGGTGGACGTCGCGCAGAAGGCGGCGATGTCGCCGGTCCAGCCCAGGCGCTCGTCCCGCTGGGGGCAGTCGGTCGGGACGGAGAGCATGTTGCCGCGTTCGCCCCACACGATGTTGTGCTGGAGCTGGTTGATCAGCGGGTCGGAGGTGCGGAAGGTGCCCGGCTGTGCGGCGTCGGTCCACACCGCGCGACCGGTGACCGTGTCCTCGTCGGGCGTGAAGCCGGCCGGCAGACCGGTGAGTTCCACGTACCGGTAGCCGTGCACCGTGAACCGGGGCTCGTACGTCTCGACGTCCCCGGTGCCGGCGAGGGTGAACCGGTCGGTGGCCTGGGCCGCGCGCAGATTGGTGGTGTAGAGCGTGCCGTCGGGTTCGAGCACCTCGCCGTGGCGGACGGTGACCGTGGTGCCTTCCGCGCCGCGCAGCGCGATCCGGTTCCAGCCCGTGAGGTTCTGCCCCAGGTCGAGGATCCACACCCCCGGCTTCGGCTCGGTGATTCGCACCGGGCGGAACTCCTGCTGCACGCACACCCCGTCGTCGGGCTGGGCGACCATCCGGGGCGGGGCCCCGTCACGGACGGCCACGGCGGTCCAGTCGCCGTCGTCGAAGCCGGCACCGTCCCAGCCGGCGATGTGCAGCCGCGCGTCGTAGGTCTCGCCGTGGTACAGGTCGTCCGCCGTGATCGCGCCCGTGCTGGTCCTCCAGCTGCCGTCCGTCGTCACCAGCTGGGTGGTGCCGTCGGTGAAGGTGATGACCAGCTGCGCGGAGTACCACGGCTGGGTGCCGTACCGCCGGCCGCCGGCGATGCCCAGGCTGCCCGAGTACCAGCCGTTGCCCAGCCAGGCGCCGAGCGCGTTCGCGCCCTGCCGGATCCGCGTGGTGACGTCGAAGACCTGGTACTGGAGGCGCTTGCCGTAGTCCGTCCAGCCGGGAGCCAGTACGCGGTCGCCGACCTTCGCGCCGTTGAGCCGGGTCTCGTGCAGGCCGAGCGCGGTCGTCAGCAGCCTGGCCGAGGCGACCGGTCCGCGTACGGTGAAGCTCTTGCGCAGGAGGGGCGCGGGCCCGACGACCTGGACACCGGAGCCCCACGGTCCACCGCCGTACGACGCGACCACGCGCGCCGCGGGCCAGGCCGCGTCGTCGTATCCGGGCGTCTGCCAGCCGGACGGCGCGTCCCGGTACGCCTTCCACGCCGCGTCGGTGACCACGGTCGGGCCGCCGGTCACCGTGAGCTTGGCGATGAGCCCGGCGGGCGACTGGCTGGTGTTCCGGCTCGCGATCGCGATCGTGTTGGCGCCGGCCGAGAGGTGGGCGGTGACATCGACCGAGGCGGCTCTCTTCCACGAGTCGGTGACCCGCGGCGAGGCGCTCACCAGCGTCCCGTTGACCCACACGTCCGCGGTGTCGTCCCCGGTGACGACCAGGGTCGCGGCGGCCGGCGCACCGGTCAGCGTGAACGTGCGCCGGAAGCAGCGGGTCTCCGCGGGGCGGCCGCCCGCGGGATCGCCCTCGGGGTACCAGATCCATCCGGCCCCCGACAGGTCCGGTCCCGGGGGCCGGCCGATGAACGCGGCCCGCCACTCGTCGGTCCCCGACAGCAGCCCGGTCTCGAACCAGCGGGGTGCGCTCCACGCGCCCGCCCGGCCCTGGGTGTCCCAGACGCGTACGCGCCAGAAGCAGCGGGTCAGGCTCGCCAGGCTCGCGCCGGCGTAGGGGATGTCGATCTGCCGGCCGGAGGGGACGGTGCCGCTGTCCCACAGGTCGCCGGTGCCGTCGGCCGTGGACGAGACCTGGATCCGGTACGCGCCCTGCCGCTGCTGCGGCGCTGACGAGTCCAGCTTCCAGCCGAACCGGGGCCGCGCCGCGTCGATGCCCAGCGGGCTGGTGCGGTGCTCGACGGTGCAGGCGGCCACGCTCAGCGGTGACGCCGCAGCGAGGTCGGGACCGGTGACCGCGGTGTACCAGGGAGCGGTTCCGTAGGCGCCGAGGTCACGGGCGGCCGGCCAGCCGCCGTCGGCGAAGCCGGGCTGCTCCCACCCCTCGGGTGCCTCCTTGCCTGCCGACCAGCGGGCGTCGGTGACGGCATCGGTGGTGCCGCCGGAGGTCAGGACGCGCACCCGGGCGATGAGGCCGGCCGGTCCGCCCTGGTTGCGGCTCGCCAGCGCGATGGTGTTGGTGCCCGGCCGTACGGCGGTGCGCAGGTCCACGTACAGGGCGGTGCGCCAGGAGTGCGGCACTCTGGGGGAGCCGGCCAGGAACTCGCCGTTGAGCCACACGTCGACCGTGTCGTCGCCCGTGACGACGAGCTGGGCGTCGGTCACCTCTCCTGCGGCCACGGTGAAGGTCCTGCGGAAGTAGCGGTGCCCCACCGGTGCGTCGGTGGCGGGGTCCCCTTCCGGGTACCAGATCCAACGGGCCGGGGAGAGATCGACGGGATCCGCTCGGAAGCTGCCGCCGGCCGCCGCCTGGGCACGGCCGGAGAGTGCACCGCCGACACCCGCGGCGAGGGCGCCGGCGGTCAGCGCCGATCCGGTGCCGAGGAAGTGGCGCCGGCTGATCGCGGAACGACTGCGGGGGGTGGGCGAGCCGGGGGCGGGGGGAGTGGTCTGAGGGGCCAACGGAGTACTCCTTCACGCGGATCGGGCGAGGCAGGACGGCTCGGCTGGGCTACGGGCAAAAGTCTTTGAAACGTTTCAAACCCATGGTGCGGTCGCAACGTACGAGAGTTGCCGGTGGTCGTCAAGGGACTGCGGTGCACCTTTCCGGCCGGTCCGCCGAACCCGGGAGGGCCGTCGGGGGAGGCCGACGGGGGGCCCGCGGGGAGGCCGACGGAAGCCGCTGGGGGCCCGGTGGCGAGGCCCGGCGGAGGGCCGGCGGGGAGGCCCGCGCGTCGGCTGTCGGCGGCGGCAACTATGCTCCGGCGCATGAGCGAAGCGGGCAGCGACGGCAGCGGCAGACGGGTCGTCGACGGGCGGTTCGAGCTGGAGAGACGGCTCGGCGGCGGGGGAATGGGCATGGTCTGGCTGGCCCGGGATCTGGTGTTGCACCGGAGCGTGGCCGTCAAGGAGGTCAGGCCGCCCGATCCGGACCTCGCGGAGTACGACCCCGAGGCCGCGCGCATGCTGCGGGAGCGGGTGCTGCGGGAGGCGCGCGCCCTGGCCCGGGTCGACCACCCCAACGTGGTGACCATCCATCACATCGTGGACGGCGGCCCGGGAACCTACCCCTGGCTCGTCATGGAACTCGTCACCGGAGGCTCCCTGGCCGACCGCCTGGCCCGGGGGCCGATGGACCCCCGGGAGGCGGCCCTGATCGGACGCGAGGTGCTGGCCGCCCTGCGCGCGGCGCACGCGGCCGGCATCCAGCACCGCGACGTGAAGCCGGCCAACGTCCTGCTGCGTCCCGACGGCCGGCCGGTGCTCACCGACTTCGGTATCGCGGCGATCCGCGAGTCGACCGCGCTCACCGCCACCGGCTCGGTGATCGGCACACCCGACTACATGGCCCCGGAACGCGTCTCGGGCCACGACGGGGGCCCCGCCTCGGACCTGTGGTCGCTGGGCATGATGCTGTACACGGCGGTGGAGGGCCATCACCCGCTGCGCCGGGGCACGACGCTGGCGACACTCGCCGCCGTCCTGAGCGACGACGTCCCGCCGCCGGTCCGGGCCGGCGCGCTGCGGGACGTGCTCCTCCGCGTCCTCGTCCGGGATCCCGCGGCCCGCCCCGCCGCCCCGGAGCTGGAGCGGATGCTGGAGGCCGCGGCCCACGCGGCCGGAACGCCCACCTCCTACCCGTTGCAACCGCCGCCCGCGGTACCGGCCGCCGACGGCCGCGCCGCGCCGCCCGCCGGGACGACTCCGGGCCCGGAACCGGCGACTGCGGGCTTCGGACCGGCACCCTCGATGCCCTCGGGGCCGTACGACGCCCGCCCTCCGCACACGCTCGCGCCGGCGCCCGGGGCCGCGCGTCCCTCGTCCGCGACCGCGCCCGTGCGCCCGGGCTCACGGCGCCGCTGGACACTGGTGAGCCTGCCGGTCGCGGCCGTGGCACTCGCCGGCATCCTCATGTGGGCGCTGCGTCCGGACGGGGACGGCCGGCCCGCCGGTGCGTCCGGACCGTCGCGCTCCGCCGGTGCGACGGGGCACTCACGCTCCGCCGAGGCCACCACCGGGGCGGCGTCATCGAGGGGATCCGCCCCCGCCTCCGCCGCTCCGGCCGGGAACGAGCAGACGGGCACGGACGCGACGGCCCCCAAGAACCTGCTGAGCCCCGCCGGCATCCGTACCGCCGTCGCGGCGCTGGAGAAGGAGACCGGCCGCGACCGCTTCGGGCAGCTCGTCGTGTACCCGCAGTACGTGAACGCCGAGTTGATGGTGAAGGGCAGTGACACCAAGTACGACTCCTACACCTACCGCGTGGGGCAGGGCGTGCAGAAGCAGATCATCAGCGGCGCGCTGTCGGGCGGCGACAAGCCCGTCACCCTCGAAGGGTTCGACTGGGACGCCGTGCCGGGACTGATGCGCCAGGCCGAGAAGAAGCTGAACGTCGGCACGGTGACCACGCGCTATCTGGTCCTGCGGCTGGCCGACGACGCCTTCGGCACGCCGGTCGGGATGTCCGTGTACCTCGGGAACGCCTACAACCAGACCGGGTACCTCCAGGCGGACCGCACCGGCAAGGTGATCAGGGTCATGCCCGTGGACGACTGACGACCTGGGCCGTGCCCGTGGACGACCGGCGGGCCGGCGTCCGCGGGCGGCCCGCCCGGGGCCACCGGCCGCGGCCCCGGGCGGACTTCGGTCAGTCGAGGAGCAGGGGGTCGGGCAGCGAGGCCTCCCGGTGCATGCAGAGCAGGCTGTGCACGACACCCGAGAGCCCCGACATCAGGCTGGGGGAGAAGGCCTCGCGGGCCAGGCCGCCGACCGGGCCGCGCTGTTCCAGACCGGTGAGGATCTCCCCGTCGAGATCGTCCGGATCACCGAACCCGAGCGTCGTGAGGAACCGCCAGAGACCGAGGTCGCCGTGGCACAGGGTGTGGCTCCAGCCGAACCCCTCCGCGGCACAGGCGCGGGCGGCCCGGTGTGCCATGTCGAGGCGGGCGGGGTCGCCCGTACGCCGGTGCAGGTCGAGCATGCCGACACCGATCCCGGAGCTGCCGTGGCACCAGCTGGTGAAGAAGTCCTCCTCGGCGCCGATGCGGACGTCGAGCCAGTTGCCCTGGCCGGGCTGCCACAGCGACTCCTGGAAGGCGAAGGCCCGTTCGGCGAGGTGGTGCCAGGCACGCCGCTCCGCCGCGGTGCCCGCCTCGGTCAGGGCCAGCCGGGCCAGCGCCCAGCCGATCCCGGTCGCACCGTGCGCGAAGCCGCCGATGCCCTCGGGGTTGAGGCGGGTCGACCAGCGGGCCCCACGGGAGTCGACGGTGGCCTGCCGGGCCAGCCGGCGGCCGATGTGCGCGGCGGCGGCCAGCCAGCGGTCCTGCCCGGTCGCGGCGGCGAGGCCCAGCAGCGGTACGATGCCGCCGGCCGCTCCGTTGAGGAGGTCCACCTCGACGTCGTCGTCGACGAGGGGCCCTTCGAGCAGCGCGGCCCGTTCGACGGCCCGGGCGAGCGGCCGTTCCTCCCCGAGCACCCGGTGCAGTGCCAGCCACGTCCACACCTGCGAGGCGGCGCCGCTGAACGCCCCGGCGGAGGGGGTGGGCACCCGCTCCTCGGTGGCGACCAGCACGCGCAGCGCGCCGTCGAAGAGTTCGGCGACACCCGGCACCTCGTCCGCGCGCCCGGCCCGGACCTCGCGCACGTACTCCGCGAGCACCAGGGCCACTCCGCCCTGCCCCGTGTAGAGGTCGGCGGGCAGCACCCTGATGGACCAGCCGGCCGGCGTGAAGACCGGGCTGATCCAGGTGGCGGTGCCGTCCGCGCCGCGGACCGCCCCGTCGCACAGTCGGCGCACCATCCGCGCGGCCAGCCGGCGCCGGCGCCGCTCCCGGTCCCGGGCGTGCGGCTCCTCGGCCGCGGTCTGCACCCGCGCGGGCAGCGAACGCTCGTTCAGGTACGCGCCCACCAGGGCGTCCTGGATCACCGACTCCTCCAGCGCGAAGTCGGCGGTGCGCCAGTCCTCGGCCGTCCCGCGTACGGCGGCCGCGTCCACCGTGAAGCCGCACATCGGAACGTCACCGGCCAGCAGGTCGGCGATCTCGCCGTCGATGGCCTCCCGGTCCGTAGGCGCGCCCGGCAGCACCCCGGCATTGCGCCGCAGGATGTCCCGGGCCCGCTCGACGGCCGCGCCCTCGTCGTGCAGCGACGCCGGGTGCCACAGCATCCGGCCGATGTCGACGTACGCCTGGGTCGGGCGCAGAATCCGCCGCGCCCGGCTCCCCTCGAACCGCCGCAGCAGCCGGACCGGGTCCACGCCGGGCCGGCGCAGCTGCGCGGTCATCTCGCGGAAGCCGGCCAGGATCCGGTCCCAGTACGCGCTCAGCACGGGGACCGGGCTGGGGTGGTTCCCGGCGGTCGGCATCGCCGCCATGTCCACCTCGAAGCGGGCCGCCGCGGTGCCGCCGTCCGCGACCACCGGGTTCGGGATCAGCGGCTGCTGGCCGGGAAGCGCCCCCACACCGGAGATGTCCACCCCGCCCAGCGCGAATCCGGTGCCGCGCACGGGCAGCAGACCGGTACGCAGCACCGTCCGGCGGATGGCCGCCGCCGCCACGTCCACCGCGTCGCCCCGGCCGCTGGGCGGGAAGGGGGCGGGGGCGTCGAAGAGCGTCTCGGCGTCCACGATCACCGGCACCGGGCCGTCCGCGATCATGTTCTCGGCGTGCATGTCGGTGCCGCCGGTGAAGCGGAGGACGGCCAGCCAGTGCCCCATGTTCCGGTAGAAGGCCGCGAGTTCGGTGTCGTCGGCGCAGTAGCGGTGGCGGACGAACTCGGCCCAGCCGTAGCCGTCGCGCGCGAGCGTGCGCGGCACCCGGATCCGGACCTCGGGTGCCGGGGCCCCGGCGAAGTCCGTGAACAGCTCGTCCAGCAGCCCGCCCAGAGCCACGTCCACCTCCGACGGACGTGGCTTGTACATGACGGTCCCGCCGGTGAGGTCGACCCGGCTGACGGTCAACCCACCCCCATGACTGTCACCCGCCCCGAACGTCACGGCACGGATCCGGCCCGGGGCCCCGCCGAGCAACGGCACCAGCAGCTCACGGTCGGCGGCGAAGCGCTCCGCGAACCCGGCCGCGGCCGCGACCGACATCCGTGCCACCGTCGCGACCCGCGGTCCGACAGCGGGGTAGCGGTCGGCCAGCTTGTCGAGATAGCCCTCCGCACCGGCCTGTTCGATGAACGCGGCCCACAGGCCCGTGTCCGCCTCGGCCGCGCCCGGCCCGGCCGGATCGACACCCTGGGCCAGGCGCAGGGCGTGCAGCTCCACGAGGAAGAGACGGGTGAGCTTGGCGTGCAGCGAGGCGAGCAGCGCGGTGTGGCCGGCCTCCAGCAGTACGTCCCGTTCGTCCCGGTCGAGTGCGTGCACGGCCGCGAGACGCCGGGCCAGGCCCTCCCGCCACGGCCGCGCGATGCTGCGTACGGGCCCGGCGAACCACTCCGCCTGCTCTGCCCTGTCCGGTGCCGGCTCGCTCACCTTCCACCCTCCCTGCTCCCAGGCGCGGTACGCGCCCGTCCGGGCGCGCACGGAGAACCCGCGGGGAACGGCGCGAGCGGCCGGGCCCGGCCGCACCCGGTGTGCGGAGCGGCAGGTCGGGGCAGGGCGCGCGGTTCCCCGCGGTACGGCCTACCGGTGCCGTCGACGCCTGGCGGCACCGGCAGACGCGCGAGAGGTCAGCAGCACCAGCTGCCGCGCGACCCGCTCGGGCTGGAGCAGAAGCCGTACAGGGAGTCGCTCGGGTCGGTCAGCGCGGCCTCGGCGGCGGCCCCGCCGACGTACAGCGGCCCGGCGGGGTTGAGCTGGCCGTACGCGCTCTCCGCGCCCGACAGCCAGGCTTCGAGCACTGCGGCGGTGTGCACACTGGACTGAGACATCGGTGGCCTCCGAAGTCGGGGAAGGGGGCGAGATTTGCCCAGCCCGAGTATCGCGGCGTTCGACGACCTGTCAGATGACTAATCTGGCCACAGTCGCGCGGCCGTCCGGCGGCTCCGCGGACGGGACTACAGGGCCCGGGCCGGGGGAGTGGGCCGCCCGGCGTCCTGCCCGCTCCCGTCGCTCAGCGCGGCCTCCATGGCGCGCAGGCGCCGGTGCCACACATTGCCGCGGTGGATGTTCCAGCCGACGAAGACCACGGTGAGCACCGCGAAGCCGACGGCCTGCCGAACCGTCCCGGTGAACACCATCAGCAGGGTGACGGTGGTGAAGAGCGCCGCGAGACCGATCAGGGCCGCCACCCGGTGGCGCATCCGGTGCAGGCGCCGGGCCACGAGGCCGCGCATGGCCCGGCGTTCCTCCGGAGCCGACGGGATCTCGCCCTTGCGCAACTTGGCGTCCAGTTCCACGACGTCGTCCGCCGAGCCGCCGGCGGCACGCCTCTCCTTGCGCCGCTGGACGAGGACCACGACGACCGCTCCCACGGACGTCACCGCGGTGCGCACCACGACGGACACGGCCGAACGCCCCGGGAAAAGCAGCATGATCAGGGCGCTGGCGGCGAGCACCGAGAGGATCAGCTGCAACCAGAGATGCCGGGCGAGAAGGAGCCGGACGCGCCGCATCACCGGCCTCCGGGGACGGACCGCGCCCGGCGGCGGACGGCCGCCACCCGCACCGCGAGCGCCACGGCGAGGAGCACCCACGCCACACCGCAGTAGACCCAGCGCGCCGATTCGCGGGCGGAGCCGATGGATTCCAGCACCGCCCAGACCGCCAGCACCACGCACAGGCTGGTCCACGCGATGTCCGAGAAACGGCTGCGTAACCGGTCGCGTTGTTCCGTCCCGGGGGCGAGCACTCCGATCTCCGGGGCGGGCGCGTCTTTCCGTGAGGACATGAACCGTCTCCTTTCCCCTCTGCGACGTGCGCGTACCCCGCCTCGGTCCGCACACGCTGCCGCCGCACGTTCCCGCGGCGCCACGGCCCGTCGGCCGGAGCCCCCGGCAGCGCGGGCACCCAGTCCCTCCGGCGTCGGGCGCGCGGGACCTTTGAACGGATGAAAAGCCCGGTGGCACGGCGCGCCGCGAACCCCCGGACAACACGCCGGGAGACTGGAGACCGTGAGCGGGTGTCAGGGAGCTGATGTGGTCAGGCGCCAGCAGTCTTCGTTACGGGACCGGGCGCTACGCTTCGCCGGGCATCGCCTCGTACGAGGCGGCCAAGCCCCGCCGTGCGACAGGCAGTCCTAGGCCCGGCGCCCCGGGCGCGGCGGCCTCAGTGGCCCAGTAGCAGCCCCGTCCCCCGGACGTCGGCGCGGATGCCCTCCTTCCCCACCGTCACCCGCTGCAGCCGGAGGTCACCCGAGGGCGGCTTCGGGAGCTGGAAGGAGAAGGAGAAGCGGTCGGCGATCTGCGGCCGGGTGAGCTTCGTGAGCGCGGTCAGCAGGGACAGGTCGAGGCCCAGCCGCTTGAGGAGTTCCGGGTGGGCGAGCGCCGTGTCCACGAGGTTCACGCGGGTCAGGTCGTGGAGGAAGCGCGGCGCGCCGGTGAGCCGGTGCAGCCTGTCCTCGTCACGCAGGGCGGCGCGTACGACGCCGTCCGGCACACCCAGGCGGCGCACGATCCCCGGGATGCCCAGCAGGGCCTTGATCTTCGCGGTCTCCCGCGTGATCCGGCGCGCGGAGGCGGGGGTCAGGTGCAGCCCCTCGCCGGGGCCGGTGCCGGGCCGGAACGTCGCGAGATCGCCGATGTCCAGCCGTATGCCGTCCACGGAGGCGGCGATGCCGCGCTGTCCGTCGCGCCGGATGCCGGCGTCGGCGCGCACCCGCAGGTCGTGCCCCGCCACGCGCAACGCGCCGCTGGCCCGGACCCCGCCCGGCCCGTGGGCGGAGAAGGCCACCTCCGACGCGCCCAGTTCGCGGTTCATGTCGGCGAAGGACAGCAGGACGTGTCCGTGCATCTGCCGAACCAGCGCGCCGCTCAGCTCCGTGGGCCCGTCGCCGTGCAGGCGTATGCCCTCCGCGCTGGCCGTCACCCGGGTCAGGGTGACCCGCTCGGCCGGTACGTCGGGGACGGTGACCCGGACCGAGTCCAGGCGCTGCGCGGCCAGCTGTGTCAGGAACGGGAAGCCGCCTATCCGTACTTCCGGGGCGGCGGTCAGGTGCAACTGGTCCTTGAGCCGTTCGGAGGCTCTGCGCTCGGCGTAGAGCAGCGCCCAGCGGTCGGCGAGGGTCACCAGGCAGGCGAGGGTGAGCATCCAGGCGAGGACCTTGACCAGGGTGGGCAGTCCGGTGGCGCGGTTGCGGCGGCGGCTGCGACGCCTGTGGTCGGGCGGTGACCAGGGTTCCTCGGTGTCGTCCTCCCGGGGGCTCGGTGCGCTGTCCTCGGTGAGGAAGTCGTCCAGCGGATCGCCCGCCAGCGCGGCCAGTTCGTCGTAGGGGCTGGGAGCGGAGGGAACCGGCTCCGGGGCAGGTACGTCGGACCGGAAGGTTTGATGCGTCGATGTGTGGGGGGTACGCATCGGTAGATTTGATCACATAGTCCTACCGAGTGCGCAAGTCCCGCTTCTGTCGCACGGCAAAAGGCAGTTGGGGCGGCATGTCTTGCTTGCGGCCCGCCCGATCGGGTACCAGGCGCAGGAAGAGTGGCGTCGTTGTGGCCCGGGGATTGCTTAAAGTGATGTTGTCGTGACCCGTCTCGGTGGTCCCGGTGGCGACCGGACGAGTGAGGGTGAGGGTGCGGAGGCCGCCGCGCTGGCAATCGCCGATGCCCTGGAGAGCCTGACGACGCTCTGGTCGCTGGCCGCCCAGGAGGCCACGCTGCGGCTGTCGCTGCATCAGTTGCGGGCGCTGCGGGCCCTGGAAGGGGCGCCGGGACTGAATCTCACCGCCTTGGCGGAGCGACTGGACATCGGGCTCCCCACGGCGAGCCGGCTGTGTGACCGGCTGGAGGCGGCCGGTCTGCTGGAGCGTGTGCTGCACCCGCACAAACGGCGTGAGGTGCAGCTGAACCTGACGGCGCAGGCGCGGCGCGTCCTCGACGACGTCGCCCGGCGCAGGACGCGGGCGCTCGCGGCGGTACTGGAGCACATGGGCCCGGCGGACCGGGCTGCACTGAGCCGGGGCCTCGAAGCCTTTCGGGCGGCGCTGGACGAAAGGCCGCCGGGCCCCGCCGCGGCGGGGCGGGACCCGGCTTCGGCCACCGAGGACGACGGGCGGGAGTGACGGGTCGTGTCCGGCCCGCCGTTGATGCCGGGCGGGAGTGGCGGTCGGGGTACGGCGGGGGAGCGCCGAGGGCCGGCTCCGGCCGCCGGTGACGGCGGGCGGCGGCGCGCTGACGATGGGCGGCGGCCCGTCAGCGTCCGTGCCAGTCCAGGCACACCACCAGGGCGTCGTCGTCCGGGACGGGCCGGCCGCGGTGACCGGTCAGCTCCCGCAGGATGGCGCGCGGCACCTCGGCGGCGGGCAGCAGCCGGGTGGACTGGATCGCCCGCGCCAGTGCGACGTCCCCGTACGCCTCGCCCTGGGGATCGGCGACCGCGTACACGCCGTCGCTGACGAAGACCAGCCGGTCACCGGGTTCCACCTGGAACTCCTGGGTGACGTAGTCGGTCTCCTCGAACATGCCGAGCGGCAGCTGGGCCTCGAAAGCGATCCGCTCCACCGTGCCGCCGCGCAGCCGCAGCATCTGCGGGGACCCGGCGTCCACCACCCGCACGCGTCCGGTGGCGAGCTCGAAGTCGAACATCAGCACGGACAGATAGGAGCGGCCCCGGTAGTGGGCGTAGACCGCCTGGTCGGCCAGGGCCGCCTGGTCCGCGAGGGAGAGACCCGCACGGCGTGCGTTACGCAGGGCGTTGATGGCCAGATTGGTCAGCAGGGCGGCTTCTATTCCCTCGCCCATGCCGTTGGTGACGTACAGCATGAGGTGGTCCGCGGTCACGGACCAGTCGAAGTTGTCACCGAAGATCGCGTAGGCGGGTTCGAGCTGTGCGCCCAGTTCGTACTCCGCGTGCGTGCACGAGCAGCCGGGCAGCAGCTGCCACTGCATCTCGGCGGCGAGGGTGAGCCGGTCCTTGCGGCGCGCCTGGAGGTACAGGTCGGTGTCCCGCTCGGCGACGACGATCTCGTGGCCGAGTACTTCGGCGATCTCGGACAGCTCCGCCAGGCCGCTTTGGGCCAGCTCGTCGTCCGGCAGGGTCACGGACAGCACGCCGAGCCGGTCGCCGCGCACGGTGACGGGCAGATGCACGCGGACCAGCCCGTCCCGGTCCGGCTCGACGAGCGGTTCCTGCGCGCCGAAGGCGCGGCCGGGCGTGCTGCCGTGGACCGGCAGCGGCTCGGGTGAGTGCGGCAGCGGGGAGACCGCCTGGAGCACGGTCAGGCCGTAGTCGGCCATGAGCAGCTCGGCGGCCCGGGCCGCGTACTCTTCGGTGAGCACGCGCCGGACGGCGTCGAGCAACTCGTGTGGTGCCGCCGTACGCAGGGCGCGTTCGGCGGTCACGAATCTGTTCACGATGGAAAAAACACCAATCCTTCGTCGGATTCCGGTCGCATGGCGGGGCTGGATTCGTCCGCGCCGGTCGGGCAGGACATCTGTCGTCGGCTCGCGCCCCTAGTAGGCTGGCAACCGTCCCGGAGCCTGCGAGAGTGTGACTGTGACTGCCTTCCGACACCTGCCACAGCCCGACGAGGTCGCTCGCGTGACCTCTACGGCCGGTGAGCTGCTGGAAGTGCTCTGGGGCCGTGCGTCCACCGCGCCCGCCTCCGCGTCCCAGCTGCGCGTGCTGCTCATCCTGGAGCACCACGAGGGCATCAACCTGCGCACCCTCGCCGACTCCCTCGCCTCCACCCCGCCGTCCACCAGCCGGCTGTGCGACCGGTTGCAGGCCGCCGGATTCGTCGACCGCGCGGTCAGTCCCACCGACCGGCGCGAGGTGCGGCTGTACCTGAGCAGCCGGGGACGCGCCTTCCTCGACGACCTGCGCGCCCGCAGGGAGAGGGAACTCCAGGAGGTCCTGACGCTGATGCCGGCCACCAAGCGGGCCGCCCTGCTGGAAGGACTGGAGGCGTTCTGCGCCGCGGCGGCCACGCAGATACACGACGACACCGAGAGCTCACGCAGCCGTACGGCCTGATGCGCCGAGCGCGGCTGCCTGCCGGGCGGTGTCCCACGGCGCGAGCGGCCGGAACACACAGGGACCTGCGTCCACCGGAACATCACAGATCCTTCCCCATGTCCGTCCGACACGGTTACTTTGTTGTCTCACGACTATAGTTGTCAAACGGCAACTGCCTGCCGGTTTCTCACTCCTGTCTTCGGATACCCCGAGATTCCGGATACCCCGGCACCCCGGGTACCCGCGACACCGCGCGGGCCGTTTGTGACCGCGCCGTGTGTACGGCCTTCACTCCTCACTCACATGATGCGCGCGGAGACGGTCGGCGCCCGTCGGCGCCGAACCGGCCCTGAAGCAGGCGCAGTCGGCCCGCCGGAACGGCGAGGGGCCGGCCGCGGCCATGCCGACGCCCCCCGAAAACGCCTGAGCGGCCCAGGGCATGTCCCGTCCGAGGGCGGGTAGGCGTGGCCACATGAACGGGGGCACACGAATGGAGCCGGTGACGTCAGGGTCTGGCGGTGAGGGTGTGACCGGCTCGGAGCCGATCCAGGAGATCGTTCCACTCGACGGACAGGGCCCGTGCATCGGCGAGGCCCGGCACCACGCGGCCGGCTTCCTCGCCCGGGTCCAGAGGGACTACGGGCTGCCGGTGCCGGCGCGGGCGACGGAGCTGACCCGGCTGGTCGTCAGTGAGCTGGTCACCAACGCCCGCAAGTACGCTCCGGGGCCGATGCTGATGGAACTGCGGATCGTCGGCGGCCTGGTCGAGGTGGCCGTGTGGGACAGCGACCCGGCGCTGCCGGTGGCCCGGGCCGCCGACCCCGGCCGGGTCGGGCAGCACGGACTGGAGATCGTGATGGCGGTCGTCGAGGGTTTCGAGGTCCGGAGGGAACCGGTCGGCAAGCGCGTCATCGCCCGTATCGCCCTGGCCGACGACCCGCACGGGACCGTCACCGGTCTCCACTCTCACTAGCCGGGGCGTGGGTCCCCGCGGATCGCCGTTGATCGACCGTGACGGAGGCCGCGGGGCGGCTGTCGTGTGCGTCCGGCCCCCTCCGTCGTGACGGAGGGGGCCGGACGTACCGGGATCATGCGTGCCGTCGGGCCCACATCGGGCTGACGAAGGCGATCAGGACCGCGGCCACGCCGATCTGGAGGACGTGGCGGATCCAGTCGATGCCCCCGGTGTCCCGTACACCGAGGGCGCTGGCGAGCCCGTTGCCCGCGACACCGCCGATTATGCCGAGAAGGACCGTCAGCCACAGTGGGATGGGCTGGCGTCCGGGGATGACGAGTTTGGCCAACAGGCCGATGACGAGTCCCGCGATGATGGCCCAGAGGAACGACACGGCCTCTCCTTCCTTTCACCGAACATGCGTGCATTTCGCGGATGCCCTCGCTCGCCCGTCGTACGCCTCAGGCGTCGTCCGTGCGCAGAGCCCGGGCCCGGGAGTCGGTGATGGTGAAGTGCTCCAGGGTGCCGGTGAGGGAGAAGAGCCGCTCGACCGTCGGGTGGAAGGGGCCGAGCAGGATCAGTTCCCGGTCGGCGGCCCGGTGGCGGCGCCAGGAGTCGAGGAGGGCGTTGAGCAGCCCGCTGTCGGCGAACGTCACCCGGGAGAGGTCCACGACCGTCGCCGGAAGCGCCGCCTCCTCGGCCTCGGCCCAGGCGGCCTGCAGCAGGTCGTTCTCCTCGTAGTCGACCTCGCCGCGCACGGTGATCTCGAAGACTCGGTCATGGCAGGTCACCTTCACGGTAGCCCTGCTTTCCCACTGCATTGCGTCGTCCTCGCGCCCTCGGTCCGTGGCCACGCGGCACTTCGCCGCCTCGCCCCGCGGGGTTCTCCTACCCCGTGCGGGCCATAAGTTGCCTCCGGACAAGTATTCCTGACGCCGGAACATCCACGGGCGCGCCGCGGGTGCGAGGTATCCGGCCGCAGGTCAGGTGGCGTTGGCGCCGGTGGCGCCCTCGCCCCGGCCCGGCCGGGCGGTCAGGTGGCCGAGGGTGCCGGTCTGGCGCAGCAGGCGTTCCAGGAGGGCGGACCGGTTGTCCAGGTACAGTGCGCGGCCGGCGGCACGGGTGCGGCGATGGACCATCAGCAGCGCCGAGAGGCCCACGGAGTCGATCCACGACAGCTCGGTGAAGTCCAGGCGTACGCCGCGGGCCTCGGGATGCCGGGCCAGCTGCTCGGTGACCGTCTCGACCAGGTGGTCGTGCG
Source organism: Streptomyces musisoli (assembly GCF_016741855.1). GTDB lineage: Bacteria > Actinomycetota > Actinomycetes > Streptomycetales > Streptomycetaceae > Streptomyces > Streptomyces musisoli. Next base: position 703,615 of record NZ_JAERRH010000002.1, read on the forward strand.
TGTCGAGGTCGAGGTCGCCGGCGACGTCGACGGTCAGCTCGAGGGCTCCATGGGTGACGGTGAGGCGAAGGGCGGGTGGTGGCAGGTCGGTCATGCTTCGGTGTCGGGTCCGGGGGCAGGGCGGAGGGGGCGGTCGGCCAGGGCGGCGGTGCCGTCGGCGAGCAGGCCGAGGGCGCGGGGGAAGTCGCGCAGACTCTCCCCGAGCACGGCGAGCGCGGTGGCCACCGGGTGCGCCGGTACCCGCCGCGCCTCCAGGACGTCGGCGGTCCAGCACAGGAACGTGGTGAAGAGGGCCGAGTCGTCGACGTACAGGGCGGTGGCCAGGAAGTCGACGATGTGGGCCAGGTCTTCCGCGGTCCGCTCGCGTTGCGCGTCGCCGTAGGCGCGCAGCGCGGGGAACCGATTCTCCAGACCGGTCAGCGCCTGCCGGACGAGGCGGCTGCGGGACTGGGCGACGAACGTGTACTCCTGGTCCGTCAGATGTGGCAGGTCGTCCATGACCTGCCGGGGCACCGACCGATGAGGGAAGGACAGCTCCTCCAGCTGGGCCGCCGCGGCACGGGCGTCGGGTGCCCAGCGGTCGGCGCCCAGCGCACGGGCGTAGCGGCCGTCCGGACCGAAGGCCCGCCCGCCCGCCATGACGGGGACGCCGACGGCCTGGCACGCGGTGATGGCCGCGTGCGCGGTGGGCAGGTGCGTGGGGAGCGAGCCGGACAGCAGCACCGCCTCGGAACTGGTGCTGTGCAGGTGGGAGACCAGGTGCGGGGTGGGGGTCTGGGCGCCGAGGAAGTCCACTCGCCAGCCGCGCAGCCGCAGCACCTCGGCGACCAGGCGCGCCGGCAGGGCGTGCCACTCCCCGTCGACGCAGCTGACCGTGACACGCCCCTTGGGTGCACGGTCGGGGCCGCCGGCGGGTGGCCGGTCGTGCACCAGGGCGGTGATCACCCGCTCGCTGATGGCGGTCGCGGCGTGTTCCTGCGCCACGGTCAGGCGGTCGGCGGCCCACTCCGAGCCGACCCGGTCCTGTACCGCGGCGATCACGTCGAGGAGCAGCGTCTCCTCGTCGGCCCCGTCGGCCCGGGCGCGGCGGACGACGTCGACGGCGGTGTACTCGTCTCCGTCGGCCACGGCCTGCCACAACTCGTCCACCAGGGCGTCGGTGCCGACCGCTGGGGGAGCGCTCACCCATTCCTCCTGTACGTCGTGCCGCCGGCGCGTCCCTGCCCGCCGGCCACCGTCAGATCCGCGGCCCGGGGCGCGCTGATGGCGACGGTGGCCACGTCGTCGTGGCTGCCCGAGCCCACCCACTGGGCGGCCAGCATCTGGATCCGCTCGACGACGGCCTCGGCGGGCATGCCCGCGCATTCGGCCAGCACCCGCTTGAGCCGGTCGTCGCCGAAGAGTTCGTCGCCGAGCGGTCCGCCGCGGGCCTCGGTGACGCCGTCGGTGTACAGCAGACAGGTCTCCCCGGGCCGCAGGGTCACGTTGGCGGTGGCGGAGGTGACCTTCGGCAGGGCGCCGATGAGGGAGCCGCGCGTGGCGGTCTCCTCGACGCTGCCGTCGCCGCGGACGATCAGCGGGGCGAGGTGTCCCGCGCTGGTCAGCCGCAGCTCCACCTTGCTGCCGCGGCGGCGCACGGAGGCCAGCACGAGGGTGGCGAACCGGGTGTGGTGCGAGGACAGCAACGCGCTGTTGAGCAGGGTCAGCGTGCGTTCGTGGTCCGTGGCCAGCGGCAGCAGCGCGTGCAGGGTGTTGCGGATCTTGCCGGTGAGGACCGCCGCGTCCAGGCCCTTGCCGGCCACGTCCCCGAGGACCACGAGCGTCTCCTCGCCAGGGTCGGTGCCGGGGTGGACGTCGTAGAAGTCCCCGCCGATGCGTTCGTTGTCCCGCGCCGGACGGTAGGCCCCCGCGTACTCGACCCCGTGCACGCTCTCCAGTCGTGGCGGCAGCAGTTCCCGCATCAGTGTGGCGGTTATGGAGGCCTGTTCCGTGTACAGCCGGGCGGCGGACAGGGCGGCTCCGGCGCGGGCGGCGAAGAGCCGGGCGAAGAGCTCCTCGTCACCGCTGAAGGCCTGCTCTCCGCTGGAACGGAGGAGGATCAGCGCGCCGGCGGGCACGCCGTGACCGGGGAGCGGGGTGACGATGACGGAGCCGACCGGGCCGGCGAAGTCCGCCGGCTGCACCCAGCCGGGCAGGTCGGCGGGGTTGATCCAGCGCGCGGGTACCGGCGGGAAGCCCTGGAGTGCCTCGGCCAGTCCGGGCACCGCGTGCACGTCGACCGGCGCGGTCACCCGGGTCACCGGTCCGCCGCGGTAGGCGTACGTCAGCTGGTGGCGGCGGCCCTGCGGCGGGGCGACGAGCAGGGCGGCCTCGGCGAGGTGGTCGGTGGCCATGCGTGCCGTGGCCTCCATGCACCGGGTCACGTTCAGCGTCGACAGCAGCTGGCTGGAGACGTCGGCCAGGAGGGCGGTCCGCTGCCGGGCGCCGGTCAGCGCGGCCTCCGCCAGCCGTCGGTCGGTGTCGTCGACGAGCCACCACACCACGTCACCGTCGTCCGCCGGGGTGGGATGGGCCTCGAAGAAGCGGTCGGCCACGGCGCCGGAGGCCAGTCCGGTGCCCTCGCGCGTGCCGTCGGCGAACCTCCCGTGGGCATCGGCCAGCCAGGTCGGGACGGTGTCATCCAGCCGGTCGCCCCGGGCGGCGTCCGTCCACAACACCTGCGCCGCGTCGTTGAGTTCGACCAGAGCGCCGTCCCGGTCGGCGACGATCACCGGGTACGGGGCATGGGCCCATGCCGCGCCGACACTGACCGCGGCGCTGGGAGGATCTACGGGCGAGCCGCTGGTACCGAACACACGCGGGGACGCGCCTCGGACGCGCCCCACCACCTCTCTGCAACGGACAACAGATGTCTTCCGGCAACAGTCCCGCATCGAGCCGCACGACGCAAGCCGCTTCCGGTGGTTGTGGGGGAACCGGGCGGTCATGGCCAAGACGTGCTGCCTGGCCGGGAATGTGCCGGCGGCCGAAGCCGTTGAAGCCCCTGTGGCTGACATGCACTGATCAAAAAGTGGTGTCGGTCCTGGAAAGGAGGGCCCCATGGCACGCAGCACCGTGCGTCCCGTCGTCCGTCTGAAGTCGACGGCCGGGACGGGCGTCGCCTACGTGACGCGCAAGAACCGACTCAACGACCCCGACCGGCTGGTCCTGCGCAAGTACGACCCGGTGGCCGGGCGGCACGTCCTCTTCCGTGAGGAGCGCTGACCACGGCCGCCCTGTTCCCAGGACAGCCGAGAGGAAAGGACAACACCATGAGGCCTGGTATCCACCCCGTGTCCCGCCCGGTCGTCTTCCGTGACCGTGCCGCGGGCGTCTCGTTCCTGACCCGCTCCACCGCCGGCTCGGACCGTACGGTCGAGTGGGAGGACGGCACCACCTACCCGGTGATCGACGTCGAGATCTCCTCGGCAAGCCACCCGTTCCACACCGGCACCTCCCGCGTGCTGGACACCGAGGGCCGCGTCGAGCGCTTCGAGCGCCGCTACGGCCGCACCCCGCCCGCCCGCGCCTGAAAGGGCCGGCGTCGCACGACGGAGAGGGGACGGACATGAAGGTGCGCAAGTCCCTGCGCGCGCTCAAGTCCCGCCCGGGCGCCCAGGTGGTGCGCCGACGGGGCGTGACCTACGTGATCAACAAGAGGGAACCCCGCTTCAAGGCCCGCCAGGGCTGAGCGGCGGGTCGATCCTCGTCCCGTCCGGCAGCCGGCCCGTGACCAGCACGGGCCGGCCGCTCGGAGCCGGCGTCGCCAGGAACCGGCCGCCGCCGGTGCCCCGTACCGGCGGGGCCACCTCCAGACGGGTCACGGCCCGGCTCCCGGCCGCGAGCAGATAGGCGGTGCCCGACGGGGCCCGCCATTCGGTGTACGCCAGCACGTTCCGGCCGTTGCCGCCGCACTGGGCCGTGTCACGGTCGCGGGCCAGCACCCGCGCGCCCGTGCCGCCCGGGGCCAGGAAGAGGTACTCCGCACTGCCCGTGCCGCGCCAGGTGTCGGCGCGGATGCACACCCAGGTGGCGGTCCCGGCCCGCTCAGGCAGCGTCTGGGCGGCGAACACCCAGCGGCCGACGCTGCGTACACCCTGCCCGCGCAGCCCGGCCAGGCGGCAGGCGGAGGCCGCCCAGCCGCCCATACCCGGTTCACCCGCCGCCTCCCGAGGCGGCCGCGGCAGGGCCCCGGGCTGCGCGTCGGGCAGGTACGTCAGACGGGCCGGCACCAGCCCGCCGAGATCGGCGAGCAGGAAGGCGTGGTCTTCGCTGTTCCGGGGTGAGGCGTGCAGCTGTACGGCCGGCACGCGGCGGCACGGCCCGCCGGCCGGTGCCACGGCGACCGGCTCGGTGACGCCGTCGTCGTCGCGTGCGACGGCACGCGGCGCCGCGGCCGGTGCCCGCAGGTCGCGGACGGCCGCGGTGGTGATCCACGGGGCCAGCAGCAGCCGTACGGACCGGGGGGAGCGGGCCACGACGACGGCGGCGGCCGTCGCAACGTCCGCGCCTTCGGTGAGGGCCGCGGCCAGCTCCGGTCGGCCGCCGTGCAGAGGTTCGCTGTACCGCACCGTGTGGACCCCGTCCTGAAGCAGGACCACCGCGCGGCCGTCGACGTCGTCCGCGAACAGCAGCCGGGCGGAGGTCCCACGGCCCCCGGCCGGCACCCCCGGTTCCACCGACCGGCGGCCCCGCCACGCCGGGCCGGTCCAGGCGCGCAGGGCGCGGGCGAGGAGAGCCGCGTCGCCGGTGCGCCGGCCGCGCGGCGGCCAGGCGGCGAAATCGAGGCGCGCGGCGTGCTGCCACGCGTCGGCGGGGGTCCGGCGCAGGTGCCCCGCGCCGGCTCCGGCCGCCGGGCGGGGGGCACCGCTCCGGCGGCCGGCGTCGGACGGAAGGGCCAGGACGGCCACTCCCGCGATGGCCGCCAGGGCCAGGACCAGGACCGTCACGGCCCGCAGCCGGTGCCGCCGGCGCGGCGGATCCGCGGGGCGGACGTGCGGATCAGCGGGGCGGACGTGCGGGAGCCGGGGCGTGCGGGTGGCGAGCGGTGACCGACGCTTCTGGAGGATCATGCGACTCTTACGGGTGACGGGACGGGAAAGGTGATCGTTCCGTAGGTCAAACGAGTGATCCCGGGGCCCGTCACCGTCGGCGCGTCATCCTGCCCATGGGCCTGGCCCGCCCTGTCGGTGGCGTGTGTCCTCTTCTTCGACCGGAGCCGGGGGGCGTTCAGGAGCCGGCGCTGGATCCGAGGGGGCGGTTCAGGAGCCGGCGCTGGATCCGGGGGGCGCTTCAGGCGCCGGAGCCGAGGTAGTGCGTCGTGGTCTGCCCGGCGTGCGGGGCCAGCAGTTCCTGAAGTTCCGCGGCGGCGGCCTCGAGGAGCTGCCCGTCGCGGACGGCCTGGACGGTTTCGAGGACGAAGGCGACGCGGGTGGAGTCGACGGTGACTCGGGTGCGGTGGGCGTCGCGATGGTTCCAGTGCCGGGTGAGCACGTCGGTGGTGTCGGTGTAGACGACCTCACCGGGCTTGGGGTTCTCGGTGGTGTCGGGTTCGCCGAGCGGGGTGAAGGTCTCGCCGCCGTCGGCGTAGCGGGTCTCGACGTCACCGGTGACGCGGTCGAGGTCGAAGGCGCCGGCGGGCAGGCCGTGGCGGACGGAGACGGCGTTGTAGGAGTCGACCGCCGGGTTGATGCGCGGCAGCGTGCCCTTCTTGACGAGGCGGCGTCCGAGGGCGTCGACGCTGGGCCGGACGCGGCGGGGGTTGGTGCCGAAGGACCGGTAGGCGGAATGCCATGCCTCGATGCGCGGGTCGGTCTCGTCGGCGGGTTGCCAGTCCCCGTCGGCGAGCCGCCGCTCCAGCTCCGCCAAGGCGGTGGCGGTGGCGGGCCAGGGTTCGTGGCCGCGCAGGCCGGTGGCGGTGACGACGGCGATCAGGGTGTCGGGGAAGGCCTTGGCGACGGCTGGGTCGATGCGGAAGGTGGTCATCCGGGGCGTCCGTTCCGAGTGGAGGAGGGCGAGGGGCGGGGCTGGGGTTCAGGTCAGGGCGAGGAGGCTGACGGCGACGGCGGCGGTGCCCAGGCCGATCAGCTGGCCCCGGTGGATGCGCTCGGCCAGGACACTGCGGGCGAGCAGGACGGTGCCGGCCGGGTACAGGGCGGTGATCACGGCGACGACGGCCAGGTCACCGCCGCGGACCGCGAGCAGGAACAGCAGGTTGGCCACCGAGTCCAGCACGCCGGCCGTCGCCGACATCGCGTACGCGGGCTTCTCGGATCCGAGCCTGCGATACATCAGCGCGGCCGCGGCCAGGGTGACCGCCGAGGAGACCGCGCGGCCGGTGATCAGCGGACCGACGCCGCTGTCGGACGGCGTCTGGTGCAGGAAGACGAGTTGCAGGGCGATGGCGGCGCCGGCGCCGAAGGCCAGCAGCAGGGCGGTGCGCGAGGGGCGGGCCGACTGCGCTCCGGTTCCGGCGCTGACCAGCACCACCGCCGCCAGCGCCAGCGGCAGGCCGATCAGCCCGGCCGGGCCCAGGTGCTCGCCCTGGAGCAGCCCGACGCCCACCGGCAGCATCGCCGAGACCAGCGCGGTGACCGGCGAGAGGACGTTCATCGGACCGATCGCGAGGGTCCGGTAGAGGAGGGCGAACGCGGCTGCCGACGCGACTCCGGAGGCCGCGCCCCAGGCGAGGGTCGCCGGGGCGAAGGAGGCGCCGAGGAAGGGCCACAGCAGCAGTTCGACGGTGAGCGAGGCCGGGGCGGCGATCAGCACGGTGCGCAGGACGTGCGCCTTGCGGGCGCCGAGTCCGCCGAGGAAGTCGGCGCATCCGTAGGCCAGGGAGCTGCCCAGGGCCAGCAGCAGAGCGATCACGGGTACATCCCTTACTATCAGTGGAACGACCACACCGTACAACGCATCGACCGGAAGTCGTCAACCGAACGACCGCACGGTGCAGTGGAATGATCTACCGGGCTGGAGGGCAGAAGTGATGGCCGAGACCGAGGCGGCGCTGCGCACGCTCGCGCACAACGTCCGCGCGGCCCGTACCCGCGCCGGCCTGTCCCTGGACGAACTCGGACGCCGCGCCAAGGTCAGCAAGGGCGCCCTGGTCGGGCTGGAGAAGGCGCAGGGCAACCCCAACTTCGCGACCCTGGTCCGCCTCGCCGACACCCTGGGTGTCTCGGTGTCCGCGCTGCTGGAGGGACCGGCCGAAGGCCGTGTCCGGGTGGTGTCCGCCGATGCCGTGATGCCCTTGTGGGCCGGGGAGCACGGCAGCGAGGCGCGGCTCATGCTGACCACCGCGGGACCGGCCCCGGTCGAGGTCTGGCGCTGGAGGCTGGAGCCGGGCGAGGAGTACCCGAGCCACCCGCATCAGGCCGGCGTCGTGGAGACCGTCAGCGTCACCGCCGGGCGGATGGTGCTCGTCGTCGACGGCGCCGAGCACACCCTCGAAGCCGGACAGACGGCCACCTTCGACGCCGACGCCGCCCACACGTACCGCGGCTCGGGCACCGAGACCTGTCACCTGATCATGACCGTGCACATCCCGCCCGGCCCCGGCTCCACGCCCTGACCGGCGGTGCGTGTGGGGGTGCGTGTGCCGCGTTCTGCGTTGCGCGCGGCGCGATGCCCGACGGACTCGGGAAGCATCCAGGTCCTGGCTCACCCGGGCGGCTGGGCCGTGCGCTCCGGGTGGGCAGTGCCGCGTAGGGACGTCGTCGGCGGGCGGGACGCCGGGCTCGGCGCGCGGGGGGCCGTACCGACCGGTCGGGCGGGGCCGGGGTGGCGGGACCGGGGTGGCGGCCTGGTCAGCCGGGGAACCGGCCCGTGGAGCGAAGCTGCCAACGCCGTTCGGCGTAGGCGAGGTCGTCCCGCCACAGGCGCCCCGCGGCACGCCGTGCGAGTGGCCGCAGCAGAGGTGCGGCCCGGCGGGCGAAGACGAAGCCCGGCCGGTCGGAGGCGGCGATCACCGCTTCGATCACCGCGGTCCGCGGCCGGCCCAGCTCGTCCGGCCCGAGCGGCGTGGCGTGCGTCTCCACCACGGAACCCTCTCCCTCCCCCTCCACGATGCGCATCACGACCGTGCGCGGTTCGGGGGCGGTGAACACGGCGCGGACCGGCACGACAAGACGCCCCGCCACCTTGAAGGAGACGTCGACGGTGAAGGCGTCGTCCGTGCCGTACGCCGAGCCGCCGGGACAGCCCTCCGAGCCGCCGGGACCGTCCGCCGGGCTGTTCGTGCCGTCTGTCGAGCTGCCGGGGCCATCCGCCGGGGCGTTCGTGCCGTTTGCCGAGTTGCCGGGGCCGTCCGCCGGGCTGTTCGTGCCGTTTGCCGAGTTGCCGGGGCCGTCCGCCGGGCTGTTCGTGCCGTGCGCCGAGAGGCCGGACCCGTCGCCTTCCGAGCCGCCGGGCGGCCCGACCCCTGAAGCGCAGGGCGATCCGCCCCCCGAAGCGCAGGGCGATTCGCCGCCCGAGCGGCCGGGTGGTCCGACCTCCAGACCTTCGGGTGATCCGGCCACCCTGAGGTCCAAGAACGCGTACGGGTGGAACCACGCACCATGCCACGGGTCCAGGCGGTTGGCCACGATGTCCTCCACTTCGCACACCCCCGTGCCGACGTAGACGGCCGTGAGCGCCCGCGACCGCTCGGGCCGCCGCGGGACGACCGGCGTGTCCAGCGGCGCCTCACCGCCCACCTCGTCCAGCCGTACCCACAGCAGGACGCCGTCGTCGTGCACCGGCAGGGGAGCCCAGCCCGCGTACGGGGTGCCGTGCAGGGCGAGTCCGTGCCAGTGGCACACCAGGGCGCCGCAGCGTACGGGACTGTCCCGCAGCGGTGCGCCGAGGTGGGGGCAGACGCCTGGGCCGCCCACGGGACGCCCGTCGGCGCCGCGCCACACGACCACCTCCCGCCCCTGCACGGTCCGGGCCAGCGGGCGGTCGTCGCGCAGGTCGTCCGACGCACCGACGACGTACCAGTTGCCGGACGGGCGGGCCAGGGCCCGCTTCAACGCCCCGGCGATCACTGCCGGCCTGGCGTCGCGCCAGGTCGGTCGCTGACGCTCCCACGCGACCGGGCGCGGGCACAACGAGAGCGGAAGCCGGTGACGCCGCCGCTCGGGTGGGGCGGTGGTGGGTGGGGTGTGCCGCTCGGGTGGGGCGTGCCGCTTGGCTGGGTCGGTGTGTGGCGGGGCGTGCCGCTCCGGTGGAACGGTGCTTGGTCGGGTGTGCGCCTCGGCTGGGGCGGTGTTCGGTGGGGTATGCCGCTTGGCTGGGGCGGTGTTTGGTGGGGTGTGCGCCTCGGGTGGGGCGGTGTTGGGAGGGGCGGCGTTCGGTCGGTCGGGCGGGCCGGTGTTCGGTCGGTCGGGGCGGTCGGGCGGGGCGGCGTTCACACGACCTCCCGCTCGGCCGGTGCGTACGACCTGCCGTGGGCCGGGCCGGACGGCCGGGGCGGTGCCGCGGAGCGGCGGGAGCGACGCCCGGCGCGGAGCCGCACGGCCACCGCTCGCACCAGCCCGTCGGCGGCGACCGTCGCGCGGCGCCGGCGCGGGACCACCGCGCGGCGGTGCAGCACCGCGTAGCCGTCCTGGGCGACCGCGTCCAGGATGCCGCCGTACAGGACGCAGGCGGTGCGGATGCAGGGCCGCGACACCGGGTCCAGCATGCCGATGCCGGGCACGGCCGCCCGGTAGACACCGCGCGTCAGCGCCTCGAACTCGCGCAGCGCGGCGGTGATGCGGGGCTCGTCGCGGCCGGTGTCCCGGCTCCACCGCAGCAGTTCCCGGTCGACTCCGTGGCCCGCCAGCAGATCGGCGGGCAGATAGACGCGCCCGCGGTCCAGGTCTTCGCCCACGTCCCGCAGGAAGTTGCTGAGCTGGAAGGCCACGCCCAGCGCGGCCGCGTACGGTGCCGCCTCCTCGCGAGGTACGACCGTGCCCAGGACCGGGAGCATCTGGAGTCCGATCACCGCGGCCGAGCCGTGCATGTAACCGCGCAGGTCGGCGTAGGTGTCGTAGCCGGTCACGGTGAGGTCGGCCCGCATCGCGGACATGAAGTCACGGAACAGTTCGTGTCGGATGCCGTAGCGCCGTGCGGTGTCGGCGAGCGCGTACACCACCGGCTCGCGGCCGTGCCCGCCCCGCAGACCCTCCTCCAGGCTCCGCCCCAGTTCGGTCAGGGCCGCCGCACGGCACCCGGGGTCCGCGGCGGGACCGAGGGAGTCGACGATGTCGTCGGCCCAGCGGGCGAAACCGTACAGGGCGTGCACGGCGGGCCGGTGCTCGACCGGGAGCAGCCGGGTGGCGAGGAAGTACGTCCTGCCGTGCCGGGCGTTGAGGCTCCGGCAGTGGCGGTACGCCGCGCGCAACGCCGGGTCGCCGATCCCCGCCGCGTCCAGTTCGCGGTCCGTCATGCGCTGGTCTCCTTCATGTGTGCCGGCGCCGGCCGGGCGGATGGGGGGTCCGGCAGGCCGGTGATCCGGGCCGCGGCGAGCTTGCCGGACAGCAGCACGGTCGGTACGCCCACGCCCGGTGTGGTGCCGCAGCCGGCGAGGACGGCGTTCTCGGTGCCCCGCACCAGGTTGCGCGGCCGGAACGGACCGGTCTGGGCGAAGGTGTGAGCGGCCGAGAACGGCGTCCCCGCGGCGTGGCCCTCGGCCTGCCAGGTGGCGGGCGTGACGAGGCACTCCTCCTCGACGGCCGCCCCGATGCCGTCAAGGCCGCGCCGTTCCAGCTCCCGCAGCAGGGACTGCCGGTAGCCGGGGCCCAGCTCGCTCCACGCGGTGGCGTCCGGCCCGATGTCGGTGTTGGGGCAGGGCGCGAGGATGTAGTGCAGGTGGCGGCCGGGCGGAGCGAGTGAGGAGTCGGTGGTGGTGGGCCGGGTGATGAGCAGGGACGGATCGCTCATCAGCCGTCCGGTGCGCGTGAGTTCGGCGAACGTGGTGTGCCAGGCCGCCCCGAAGGAGAGGGTGTGGTGCGCGAGCTGCGGCCAGGTGCGGTCCGTGCCCGCGTGCAGCACGACGGCGGACGGTGAGTGCCGCAGGCGCAGCGGACGGCGGGGCCGGCGGCCGAGGAGCCGGTAGGCGGCGGGCAGGTCGGGGGTGAGGACGACGGCGTCGCAGGGGAGGCGGTCCTGGTCCGTGACGACGGCGGTGACGCGGTCGCCCGCGCGTTCCAGACGGGTCACCGTCTGCCCGTAGCGCAGGTCGGCGCCGGCGTCGGCGGCGGCGTCCGCCATCGCCCGGGGCAGGGCGTGCATGCCGCCGCGGGGGAAGAACACACCGGCGACGGTGTCCATGTAGGCGATGACGGCGTACGCGGCCAGGGCGCGCGCGGGCGGCACGCCGGCGTACAGGGCCTGGAAGGAGAAGACCCGGCGCAGCCGTTCGTCCCGGAGGAAGCGCCCGATCCGGGCGTCGAGCCGGCCGAAGCCGCCGAGCGCCGCCAGCCGGGCCAGGTCGGTGTTCAGCAGGTTCAGCGGGGAGTCGAAGTTGGCGTCGATGAAGCGGCGCATCTGCGCCCGGTGGAGCTTCGTCAGCCAGTCGCGCAGCCGCAGGTAGCCGGCCGCCTCACCGGGACCGGCGAAGCGCTCCACCTCCGCCGCCATCGCGTCGGCGTCGGTGTGCACGTCGAGCCTGCTGCCGTCCGCGAAGAAGGCCCGGTAGGCAGGGTGCAGGGGGATCAGCTCGACTCGCCGGTACAGGCTGTCGCCGACCGCCGCGAAGGCCTCCTCTGCGAGGTCGGGCATGGTCAGCACGGTGGGGCCGGTGTCGGCCGCGTAACCGCCCAGGTCGAGGCGTCCGGCCCGGCCGCCGGGCAGCGCGTTCCGCTCGACGACGGTGACGCGGCGGCCGGCGCCCAGCAGGTGCAGGGCGGCCGACAGCCCGGCGAGGCCGGCCCCGACGACCACGACGTGGTCGGTGCGTCCCGGCAGTCCGCGCCTCACCGGCCGGTCTCCCGCGCGCAGGAGGAGACCGGGGAGCCGGACGGAGCCGCGTCCGGCCCCGGAGCCGGGTGACCGTCGCCGGATGCCGACCCGTCCGCCGCGGAGGCGAGCAGCCGGCGCAACCGCCCTCCGGCCCCCTCCCCCGGGAGGAGGCCATCGTCGAGATGGCGCAGCCCCTGCGCCACCAGCCGGCCGATCCGTTCCTCGGCCGAGGCCCGGGCGCCCGTCCTGTCCAGGACCTCCCTGACCTGGTCGCCGCCCGGGCCCATCCGGACGGACGATCCCGACGGCGGGACCGTGCGCGCAGTGGGCGGCGGCGCGGACGCATGGTGTTCCTTCACCCGTGTGGGGGGCATCCCGGATCCTCTCCTCGTGGCCACCAAGCGGTTCCACCCGTCTTCGGCGCATACCTCCCGCACGGATGCGGCACGGGCCGAAGCGCGGGCCGTCTCCGGCGCGTGCGCCGGGCGCGAATGCGGCACGGGCCGGAGCGCGGCGAACCGTCTCTGCCCATGCCTCCCGCGTCCTCGGCCGGCCGTGACATACCTGTGAGGCATCCGGGTGACCCGCATCCGTCCGGGCCCACGGGCGGGAATACGCGCAGGGTGCGCAAGACGCACGTGGCCGCACAGCACGGAAGGAGCCGTCGTGTGCGAGACGGAGGTGGCCGTCGTGGGCGGAGGAGCCGCCGGACTGTCCCTGGCCCACCGCCTGGCCGGGCACGTTCCGGGGCTGCGGACGCCGTCCGTCGTCCTGGTGGACGCGCCACCGGGCCCCCTGCGGCCGCCGCGCCGCACCTGGTGCTTCTGGGAGCCGGGGCCCGGACGCTTCGACGCGGCGCTGACGGCCTGCTGGCAGCACCTGCGGGTACGGCCGCCCGAAGGCGATCCGATCGAAGGCGACCTCGCGCCACTGCGGTACAAGATGATCCGGTCCACCGACTTCGAGGACGTGGTCGGACACCACCTGGCGCACAGCCCCAACGTGCGGCGGGTGGAAGCCACCGTCGAGACCGTGGAGGACGTCGAGGGCGGAGCCCGGGTCCGGCTGCGCGACACCGACGGGAAGGCGCACGTGCTGAGCGCCCGCTGGGTGTTCGACTCCCGGCCGCTCGGCAGCCTGCCCGCCGCCCGCACCACACTGCTACAGCACTTCCACGGCTGGTTCGTCCGCACCGCGCGACCGGCCTTCGACCCCACGACCGTGGACCTGATGGACTTCCGCACCCCACAGCCCGCCGACGGGCTGTCGTTCGGTTACGTCCTGCCCATCGGACCGCGCGAGGCGCTCGTCGAGTACACGGAGTTCTCCTCCGGGGTCCTCACCGACAACGGATACCGGGCGGCCGTACGGCACTATGCTCACGACGTGCTGCGCCTCGGCGAGCCCCGCGTGCTCGCCACCGAGACCGGGGTCATCCCGATGACGGACGCCCCGATGCCGCGGCAGGTCGGAGCCTCCGTGTTCCGTATCGGCGCCGCCGGCGGTGCCACCCGCCCCGCCACCGGCTACACCTTCGCCGGCCTGCAACGCCAGACCCGTGCCGTGGCCGCCGCCCTGCGCCGGGGGGAGAAACCGGTGCCGCCCCCCGCCCACTCCGCCCGCTCCCGGGCCATGGACGCCGTGCTGCTGCGCGCTCTGGCCAGCGGCCGGATCGACGGTCCCGCCCTGTTCTGCGGGCTGTTCGGCCGGGTGCCGATGCCACGGCTGCTGCGGTTCCTGGACGGGCGCACCCGTCTGCACGAGGACCTTGCCGTCGGCCTGCGCACCCCCATCGGCCCGATGCTCCGCTCGGCGCTCGAACTGCCGGGCCTGCCCCGCCGCCCCTTCGACTGACGCCGCCCGACCCTGCCGCACCTGGAGACCTGCATGACCCTGTTGCGCGACGAGGAACTCACCGCCGCGTTCGACCACGCCGCCCGCGGCTACGACGCGCTGGTGGCCGTCAATCCCGGCTATCACGCGCATCTTCGGCGCTCGGTGCGCCGTCTCGGCCTGCCCGGACCCGGAGCGGGGCTGCGCGTGCTGGACCTCGGCTGCGGCACCGGCGCCTCGACGGCCGCGCTGTGCTCCGTCCTGCCGGCCGCGCGGATCACGGCCGTGGACGCCTCCGCCGGCATGCTGCGCAGGGCCGCCGCCAAGCCCTGGGCCGGCGAGGTGACCTTCGTGCGGGCGTCGGCGGAACGGCTGGCCGACGCCGGGGTGACCGGGCCGTTCGACGCGGTCTTCGCCGCCTATCTGCTGCGCAACGTCTCCGATCCCGACGGCGTCCTCGCGGCCGTGCGCGACCTGCTCGTGCCCGGCGGCCGGCTCGGCGTGCACGAGTTCACCCTCGGCGGCCGCCGCGCCGACCGCGCGGTGTGGACGCTGGTGTGCCGCGGGCTCGTACAGCCGGCGGCAGCCGTTCTCGGGGACGGCCGGCTGTACCGCCATCTGTGGCGCAGCGTCGTGGATTTCGACACCGCCGACCGCTTCGCGGCCCGTGTCCGCGCGGCCGGCTTCGCGCACGTCCGGACCCTGGCCCTGCCGGGCTGGCAGACGGGCATCACCCACACGTTCATCGCCCGCCGCCCGGGGACCGCGTGATGACCGGGGACCACGCGCCGCCCCGGGAATGTGTGATGCCCGGGGACCGCGCGATGACCGCAGACCACGCGCCGCCCGGGGACCGTGCGACGCCCGGGGACCGCGCGATGACTGGAGACCACGCGCCGCCCGAAGACCGTGCGATGACCGGGGACCACGCGCCGCCCGAAGTCCGTGCGATGGCCGGAGACCGGGCGATGGTCGGAGCCGAGCGCCCGAAGGCCGCCCGGCGCGGCCGGGACCGGCGGGCCCGGGCGCTCCCGGCGCCGCCCGGGAAACCACGTGTCGACGGTGCCCGCCCCACCACCGCCGTGGTCGGCGGCGGCATCGCCGGTCTCGCCGCCGCCACGGCGCTCGCCGAACGCGGGGTGGGCGTGACGCTGTACGAGCGGCAGGCGGACCTCGGCGGGCGGGCCGGCGGACTGCCGACCACCCTCCGGGACGGCACCCCGGTCACCATGAGCCGCGGCTTCCACGCCTTCTTCCGCCAGTACTACAACCTGCGCGGACTGCTCCGCCGCACGGACCCCGGACTGCGGCGGCTGACCGGCCTGCCCGACTACCCCCTGCTGCACGCGAGCGGCATGCGCGACAGCTTCCGCCACGTCCCGCGCACCCCGCCGTGGAGCGCGCTCGGCTTCGCCGCGCTGAGCCCCTCCTTCACCCTGCGGGACCTGCGCGCCATGGACCCGGTCGCGGCACTGCCGCTCCTCGACGTCCGCGTCCCCGGCATCTACGACCGGCTCGACCGCACCAGCGCCCACGACTTCCTGGACGCCGTCCGCTTCCCCGACAAGGCCCGCCACCTCGCGTTCGAGGTGTTCTCGCGCAGCTTCTTCGCCGACCCCCGGCAGCTCTCGGCGGCCGAGATGGCGCTGATGTTCCACATCTACTTCCTCGGCTCCGCCGAGGGCCTGCTGTTCGACGTCCCCCGCGCGCCCTTCCCCACCGCCCTGTGGCACCCACTGGCCGACTACCTGCGGCGGCACGGTGCCGAAGTGCGCACGTCCAGCACCGTGGAACGCGTCACCCCGGCGCGGGGCGGTGGCTACCGGGTCACCACCGACCGGGACGAGCGGCACCACGACAGCGTCGTGCTCGCCCTGGACACCGCGGGCCTGCGCCGTGTCGTCGCCGGCTCGGGCCGACTGGGCGACGCCCCGTGGCGCGAGCGGATCGCACGCCTGCGCAACGCCCCTCCGTTCCTGGTGACCCGGCTCTGGCTGGACCGGCCCGTGGCGCCCGGCCGGCCGGGCTTCCTGGGCACCGCCGGCTTCGCGACCCTGGACAACATCAGCGTGCTGGAGCGCTTTGAGGACGAGGCCGCCCACTGGGCGGGGCGGACCGGCGGGTCCGTGGTCGAGCTGCACGCCTACGCCGTACCCGCGGGCGCCGCCCGGGACGTCGAGGAGAAGCGCCTGGTCGAACAGATGTACCGCGTCTATCCCGAGACGCGCGGGGCCGCCGTCGTGGACGCCCGCCACCAATGGCGCGACGACTGCCCGCTGTTCCCGGTGGGCGGCTACCGCGACCGGCCGACCGTGCGCACCCCCGACCCGAATCTGATGGTCGCAGGCGACCTGGTCCGCACCGACCTGCCCGTGGCGCTGATGGAACGTGCCGCGACGACCGGCTTCCTGGCCGCCAACGCCCTGCTGGAGCGCTGGGGACTGCGGGGGGTGACGCTCTGGACGGTTCCTCGGCGGGGTCGCTGGGCCGTGCTGCGGGCCTTGGCCGGCCGGGCCCCGCGTTGACTTCCGCCCCGGGAGACAGGGCCGGCTCCGCGCCGCGGGCGGGATTCACCCGGACGGCTCCGCGTACGGGGACGTTCGCCGGGCAGCCGCCGTTCTACGGAGTCCGCTCCTCTCCTCCCGGGCTCCGGGCGGTGGGTGCCGCGGCCGATACCCGAGCAGGCCACGGCACCCACCTCGTCCCCCACCCGGCACCAGCCCCGCGCACGGCATCCGCCTCGGCCTCCGCTTGAACTCAGGCCGCGCGTACGGCATCCGCCTCGCCTTCGGGCCGGGTTCGGCCGCGCATACGGTATCCGCCTCGGCCTCCGGCGGGGACCAGCCCCGCGCACGGCATCCGCCTCGGCCTCCGGCCGGGTTCGGCCGTGCGTACGGCATCCGCCCCGTCTTCCGGCCGGGTTCAGCCGCGCTCGCCACGGACCACCACGGCGTAGGAACCGAGGCCGATGAGATGGTCCCCGGCGATGTCCCCGAGCGCCGTGTACAGGGTGAGCACCCGGCCCGATCCGGGGTCGAAACCGACGTCCTTGACGGTGCCGTGCTCGACGCCGTACTCGGTCAGGACCCGGCTCCCGACGGCTTCGCGGTGCTCCGGCACGTCACCCGGGCCGGACTCGGCGGCGACCCGCGAGCGCACGATCACGGCGTCGTGGCCCACCGCCTCCACCGCACTCCAGTCGATCACCGCGCGCCCCTTCCGCGCTCCCGCCAGGCGCAGGCAGGCGATGCTCCTGGTCCGCGCGTCGATGGTCAGACCGTCCACCGTGCCCAGGGTCGCCGCCTCCTCGGCGGTGATCACGGGCAGCCCCCGGGTCTGCGTGAAGAGCATCATGCGTGGCCTCCTTCGCCGCCCGGCGGGGTCTTGCCCGGCACGCTCTCGCCCGGCACGGCCTCGTGCGGGGAGGTCCTGCCGCCCACGGGCGTGTCACCGCCCACCGGGGTGCCGCCGTTCACGAGGGCGCCGCCGTTCATGGGGGGATTGCCCTTCACGGAAGGATCGCCGGCCAAGGAGGTGCCGCCGGTCACCGGGGTGTCCGCCTGCAGCCGGCGGACGCCCGTCCGGAAGGCCTCGACCTGGGCACCGAAGCTGGGCAGGTCCTCGGCGACGAAGTGGCGTGCCTGCGCCGGGACCACCAAAGCCTCACCGGAGACGGCCAGCGTCTGTCCGCGGGGGATGAACACCATGCGCCGTCGGGCATCGAGGTCGTCGTTCGCGGCGATCTCGAAGCCGAGGACGTCTCCACGGGGCCCGGCCTCGACGACCACATCGCGCACGGTGCCGATCCCGGTGCCCTGGTCCGTGATCACCGGCGCCCCGATCACGGAGCCGCGCCCCGCGGTGCCGGAGCCCAGGACCACCTCCCGGTCGTCGAGGACGGCCGGACTCGGAATCATCACGGCGGCAGGCCCCAGCGCGTGCACCGCCGAGAAGGGCAGACTCCGCCGCAGCGGACCCGCGAGCAGTCCGCGGCCACTGAGGGTGAAGCCGGTGATCCGGCCCGCCGCGGCGTCGAAGACCGTGTCCTTGACCCGCGCCACCGCGTCACCGCCGAGGGTCACGACCTCCCGCCCCGTCAGGTCCGAGGCGAGCATCAGGGTGATCACCGCGGACCTCCCCGGCCGGACCGGCGGCCTTCGCGCACCGCGATCACCGTACCGGCACGGCGCTTGGCCTGGACCGAAAGCGTCGCCGCGGCGCCCAGTCCGATCACCGCGACCAGTAACACCAGCCAGCCCCACCACGCCATCGCAGCCCTCCTCCATGGCCCTGCCCGCCTCGTACCGGCGTTCCCTGTCCTCCGGTTGCCCGCAGGCCCGCCGGGACACGCCTGAGGAGCCCGGACGGTTGGGGCGCCATCGCCCTGGGCACCCGGTGACATCCGTGCACGGTCCACGAACCGGAGGCGCAGATGGCAGTCCGTCATCGGGTGATCAAGGCCGACCCCGCCGCGGTGTGGGACGTACTCGCGGACGGCCACCGCTATGCCGACTGGGTGGTCGGCACCGGTGTCTCCCGGCCGAAGCACGGCCACTGGCCGCGGCGGGACGCGGCCATCGAGTACGAGATCAGGCTGGGCCCGTTCCGGCTCGGCAACCAGACCGTCGTCCGGCACTGCCGGGAAGGAACCCTCCTGGAACTGGAGATCATGGCGGGCTTCCTGGGCACGGCGCGCTTCTCGATCGAACTGCGGGAGTGGGGCCAGCACTGTCTGGTCATCGTGGACGAGCACCCGCTTCAGGGGGCCGGAGGCGCACTGCACAACACCGGTGTCGAGGCGCTGATCCAGATGCGCCACCGCTCCATGCTCGCCCGGCTCGCCCGGTGCTGCGAGGACGGCGCCGGGCGCCGGGAGCCGTCCGCAGGGCAGGCGCCCGCCGAGGGGACCGGCCATGCCTGACGCCGTGGTGATCGGGGCGGGGCCCAACGGCCTGGTGGCCGCCAACCTGCTCGCGGACGCCGGGTGGAGCGTCCAGGTGCTGGAGGAGCAGCCCGAGCCGGGCGGCGCGGTCCGGCACGACCGGGGAGTCCATCCCGACTTCGTCAACGACCTGTTCAGCTCCTTCTACCCGCTGGCCGCGGCGTCCCCGATCCTGTCCGCGCTCCGCCTGGAGGACCACGGGCTGCGCTGGAGCCACGCGCCGCACGTGCTCGCGCATCCGCTGAGCGACGGCCGGTGCGCCGTACTGGACCGGCGGATCGACACGACGGCCACGGCCGTCGAGGCGTTCGCACCCGGCGACGGAGCGGCCTGGCGGCGCCTGTTCGAGCTGTGGCAGACCCTGCGCCCGGATCTGCTGAACGCGCTCTTCACCCCTTTCCCGCCGGTCAAGGCGTCCGCGCGGCTGCTGTGGACCCTGCGGGCGGCGGGAGGCCTGCGCGTCGCCCGGTCGCTCGCCCTGCCGGTGCGCCGGATGGGGGAGGAGGAGTTCCGCGGCGAGGGCGGCGCGCTGCTCCTCGCCGGCAACGCCCTGCACGCCGATCTCGCCCCCGAATCGGCGGGCAGCGGCGGCTTCGGCTGGCTGATGTCGATGCTGGGACAGACCTACGGCTTCCCCGTGCCGGTCGGCGGGTCCGGCGCCCTGACCGAGGCGCTGACCCGGCGGCTGCACAGCCGCGGCGGAGAGGTCCGCTGCGGGGAACGGGTGCGGCGGATCACCATCCGGGGCAGCCGCGCCGTGGGGGTGCGCACCGGCGCCGGCGAGGCGGTGCCCGCACGCAGAGCCGTACTCGCCGACGTGGCCGTGCCCGTCCTGTACCGGGACCTCGTGGGACCCGAGTACCTGCCCGCACAGCTGCTGGAGGACCTGCGGCGCTTCCAGTGGGACTTCGCCACCTTCAAGGTGGATTGGGCGCTCGACGGCCCGGTGCCGTGGCAGGCCGAGCAGGCCCGCCGGGCCGGAACCGTGCACCTGGCCGACGGCATGGACGAACTCACCCGCTTCGCGGCACAGATCGCCATGCACCAGGTGCCCGACCGGCCCTTCGCCCTCTTCGGGCAGATGACCCTGGCGGATCCTTCGCGTTCGCCCGCGGGCACCGAGTCCGCCTGGGCGTACACCCACGTACCGCGCGACATCCGGGCGGACGCCGGCGAGGACGGGATCACCCGGGACTGGACGCCGGCGGACCAGGAGCGCATGGCGGACCGGGTGGAACGGCAGGTGGAGCGCTTCGCCCCGGGATTCCGCTCCCTCGTCCGCGCCCGGCGCGTGCTCGCGCCGCCCACCCTCCAGGCACTCGACGCCAACCTCGCGGACGGCGCCATCAACGGCGGCACGGCCGCGCTCCACCAGCAGCTCGTCTTCCGTCCCGTACCCGGCACCGGACGTCCGGAGACCCCCGTCGCCGGGCTCTACCTGGCCTCCGCCGGAGCCCATCCCGGTGGTGGGGTGCACGGCGCCCCGGGCGCAAACGCCGCACGGGCCGCGCTGCGCGCCCACCGGCCACCCGGTCTCGTGGCCGCCCAGCGCCTCCTCGCCCGCCGGGACCGCACCGGACGCGAACGCTGAACCGCGCGCGGCCGACGGTGCATCCGGTCACCCCACGGAACGGGAAGCGAAGGAGACGGCGGGAGGCGAAGCCCGCGAGGCGAAGCGCAGGACACGACGGGAAGCACGGCACAGACGGCATCCGGCCACAGCATCCAGGGAGTGCCTATGAACGAGTACCTCCGGGCACCCCGACCACACGGCGCGTCCCCCGGCCGCCGGGGACTGACCCGCGCCGCCGGGACAGGAACGAGAGAGAAGGGCGAAGCCCGTGCGAAACAGTCCTCTGACGAACCGGACTGTCGTGGTGACGGGTGCCGCACGTGGTCTGGGAGCCGCCCTCGCATGCGAAGTCGCCCGGCGGGGAGCGCGCGTCGCGCTCCTGGGGCACGAGGGGAAGCTGCTGGCGGAGCAGGCCGCACGGCTGCCGACGCGGGCGCTGGCCATCGAGCTGGACGTGACCGACCTGCCGGCCCTGGAGCAGGCCGCCCACGAGGTGAGGCACCGTCTCGGCGTCCCGTCCGTCGTGATCGCCAACGCCGGCGTCGCCGAGGGAGGCCCGTTCGACGCCACGGATCCGGCCGACTGGCGGCGGGTCATCGACGTCAACCTCACCGGCAGTGCCCAGACCGCACGGGCCTTCCTGCCCGACCTGCGGGCCACGGCCGGCTACCACCTCCAGATAGCCTCCCTCGCCTCGCTGGGCGCCGCGCCGCTGATGAGCGCCTACTGCGCCTCAAAGGCGGGCGTGGAAGCCTTCGCGCACGCGCTGCGCGCCGAGCTGGCCGGTCACGGCGTCGCCGTCGGCATCGCCTACCTGAACTGGACCGACACCGACATGGTGCGCGACGCCGACCGCCATGTCGTGCTGCGCGAACTCCGCGGTCACATGCCGCTACCGGCCCGCCGGGTGTACGACGCGGAGGAGGTCGCCGCCCGGATCGTGCGCGGCCTGGAACGCCGGCGCACAGCCGTGTACGCGCCGCCGTGGCTGCGGCTGGTGCAGCCGGTGCGTGCCGTCCTGCCGCCGCTGGTGCTGCGGCTGTCCCGGCGGACGCTGCCGCGCCTGGAGGCCGAGAACTCACTGACACCGACCGGACTGCTCGGCGCGGGCGGCGACGCCGACCACGCGGCGACGCGGCACGCCCGCTGAGCCGGTGGACGACACGAGCCCGCACCCCGCACCTACATCAGGACGGCCCCCATGCAGACCTTCCTCCCCGACTCCGACTTCCGGCGCTCCGCCCTGCTCCTGGACCGTCGCCGCCTGGGCAAACAGCGGGTCGAGGCGCTCCAGGTCCTGCGCGGCCTGACCGTCCCCGGATACGGGTGGCGCAGGCACCCGGCCGTGCGCATGTGGAGCGGATACGAGGAGGCCCTGGTCCGGTACGGACTGGAGATCTGCCGGGTGTGGCGGGAGCAGGGCCATCAGGACAGCTGCGCCGCGTCACTGGTCGCCGGATACGCCGCCGACCGCCCGGGCGCTCCCGTCCACGACCAGTCCGCCCTCGCCGCCGCGGGCGAACTGCCACCGTGGCTCGGTGACGAGGCCTTCCACCGCAGCCACCGGTCCGCGCTCGTCCGCAAGGACCGGGAAACCTACGCGCACCTGTTCCCCGGTGTCCCCGACGATCTGCCCTACGTGTGGCCGTCCTCCGACCGCGAAGGGGCCGCCGCGTGAGCGGTCAGGGCGTGAACTCCTCCTCCAGGCTGTCGATCGCCCCGTCGGCCCCGAGGTGGTACTTGAAGACCAGCCCGCTGTCCGGGTGCGCGTCGAGCCAGTCGAGGAACTCCTGCACGCCGATGCGCTGGTTCTCGCTGCTCTCCACGATGGGGTTGGTGGCGGTGACATAGGCCGCCTGGTCCAGCGGGATGTACGTCTCCTTGCCCACGGTCTCGAACGGCGCGCCGTCGGAGTCCGCGGGAGCGCAGCCCCATTGGCCGTGCTTCACGATGAGACTCAGGGATCCGCCCTCCGTGGTGTAGCGGTAGACCGCCACCTCGTCGGGGGAGATGGGCATCTTGTGGTCGCATCCGGTGCCGCCGTCCGCGGCGCCGGGGGCGGAGGGCTTGGCCGGCTTGGCCGGTGCCGCTGCCGTGGGGGTGGCCGTGGGGGCAGCGGAGACCGAGGCTCCGCCGCTCGCGGAGCCGGTCGTGGGGGTGGGGCCGTCGGCGGGCTCGGCCCCGGCAGTCGGGGAACCGGTCGCCGTGCCACTGCCGCCCGGCTGCGCCGTCGCGGTGTGCCCGCTGGTGGGTGACGCGGTGGAGGTCCCGTCCCCGCCGCATGCCGTAAGCGTCAGTGCCAGCACGGCGGCGGAGGCGCTCAGCACGGTCGCGCGGAGAACGGTGCCGGGTCTGTGGCGGTCGGACTTCCTGGGCGTTGCCATGACGGATCCTGTCTGCTGCGTGGGAATGGGCTGTGACTGTCGCAGTCACAAACGATTGCCGGCCAATCGGCGGTTGCACCGGACACGGGCCGTTGCCCGCTCGTGACACAAGACGGCGCCCCGGCGCCCGCACCGGCGCCCGTCCCGCCCGCGCCTCACGCTGGGGCCGTAGGGGCGGCCACGAGGACGTCCGCTCCCGTCAACGGCCGATGCGGTGCTTCCTCCCGCCCCGGCGGAACCGCACCGCGGCGTAGACGAGATCGATGAGCAGCACGACGGCGCCGATGACCAGCAGATAGAACAGGCCGTGGGCGGCGAAGCCGATGATGCCCAGGACGAGGGCCACGAGGATCAGCAGTAGGAACAGGACCATCGGATCTCTCCCGGTCTTCCCGGCGGCTTTCGGCGGGTCAGCGGCGGGCCAGGCGCCGCTCGCCGCCGGCACCCGGTGTGTAGGGCAGCTCGTAGTGGGCGAAGACACCCGGTTCCTCGGCGGCGGTCAGTTCACCGTCGGTCTCGATCGACGGTGCCTTCTTGACCCGGTCCTTGCCGTGGGTGACCTTCAGATAGCCCGGACCGACCGTCGCGCCGGCGAGCGGCACGAACGCCAGGCGGCGACGGGTGGGCAGACCCACGGTCACCGTGGCGAAGGAGGGCTCGTCGGTGCCTGTGTCCACGTAGACCGACTCCAGAACGCCGATCTTGTGACCGCTCGGGTCGACAACGTCATGACCCCGCCATTCGCGGATGTCGGATGCCTCGAACATCGGAACCTCCTGTCCAGGGGGGTACCCACTGGCGGGGCGGAGATGTTCGCCCGTGGTGCCGAAGCCCTCAGAAGGCGTACCGGATGCGCAGCCACGGCGCATGGGCCGCCACCAGGCCGCGCACCGCGCCCACGGCCTCGGCCTTGACCCGGTTGGTGTAGCGCACGTTCAGCGCCCCGTTCTGCGAGCGTTTGCCCTGCTGGAGGGCGGGCTGCCAGAGCACCTCCTCGGCGCGGGGATGCCAGCCCATGTTGACCTGGTGCAGCTCACGGTTGTGGGTGAGCATGATGACTTCGGCGGCCGCCTGCCGTTTCACCCGGTCGGGCAGCACGTCGTCGAGGTGCTGGAGCAGCTCTGTCCACGCATCCTCCCAGCCAGGCCGCAGGACCACGGGGGAGAGGTTGAAATGGACTTCGTAGCCCGCGTCCAGGAAGTCCGCCGCCGCGGCGATCCGGTCGCCCACCGGTGACGTTCGGACGTCCAGCAGCCGCGCGTCCGCCGTGGGCATAAGCGAGAACCGGATGCGCGTCCGGCCCCGCGGGTCCAGGGCCAGCAGGTCGGGATTGACGAACTTGGTGGCGAACGACGCCTTCGCCGTGGGCCACCGGCCGAAGGCGCGCACGAGGTCTGCGGTGTTGTCGCACACCAGCGCGTCCACCGAGCAGTCGCCGTTCTCCCCGATGTCGTAGACCCAGGCCGACGCGTCGCACTGGTTGGGTTCCCGTTTGGGGCCCAGGCGCGCGATGTGGCGGGCCAGGTGGGCGATGATGCCGTCGATGTTGGTGAAGACGGTGATGGGGTTGGCGTATCCCTTGCGGCGCGGCACGTAGCAGTACGCGCAGGCCATGGCGCAGCCGTTGGAGGTGCCGGGGGCGATCCAGTCGGCGGAGCGGCCGTTGGGCCGCGTGGTCAGCGTCTTCTTCTCGCCAAGGACCAGCGTCTCCCCCTTCACACGCACCCAGCGCTCGACGTTGCCCTCGTTGCCGTGCAGCCCCGGGATGCGCCAGTGGGAGTCCACCTCGATCAACTCGGCGTCCGGGAAGCGGGCGAGGATCTGCCGGCCGCGCGGGGAGCGGGCGGCGGACGGTTCCGCGTAGACGGTCCGCACGGGCAGGAGACGGCGGGCCGCGGGGGAGTCCCGGAAGGCGGCGCGGCCGTCCGGCGCGTGCTCCGGGGCCCGGCCGCCGTGCTCGCCCGCGCCCCGGCCGCCGTGCTCGCTCCGGTCCGCTCCCGGTGCCGCGGCGGCGTCGAGCGCGTCGAGACCGAACAGGGTGCCGGGGCCGTCGTCGGGGCCGGCGGAGGGGTACTCCATGCGTGCTCCGCTCGGAAAATCGGGGTGGCGGCCTCACTCCACTGTAGGCATCGGCCGCACGTGCGCGGCTTCGCGCCCCGGGCCGGCGGGTGTGGGAGCGGGGGCTGACGCCCTCGGGGGGGCCGGCCGAAAATGTGCGCACATGCCGCTCATATGAGATCATGGTACCTCTGTTGAGCGAGCCTGCTTAGCGCTGGTCCAGAGGGGAAGTCGGAGATGCGTCGCCCACCGCCCGCTGCGTCGGGGGCGGTTCCCAGGGCGAGGCAGCCGGCCTCCGTCCGCCACCCTAGGAGTGTCGTGACCGTGCGCATCGGAGTGGAAGAGGAATTCCACCTTGTCGAGCTGGAGACGGGCCTGCTCGTGCCCCGGGCCGACACCGTGCTGGAGAGGCTCTGCGGACCGACCTTCACGACCGAACTGCAACAGGCGACCGTGGAGTCGAACAGCGGTGTCCACACCTCTCTCGGTGACCTCTACGACGACATCGTCGGCACCAGGCACCGGCTGGACGCCGCGGCGTCCGCGCACGGGCTGGCCGCGGTCGCCGCCGGGACGGTGCCGCTGGCCAGCACCGCGGACATCCATCCCACGGGCGGCCGGCGCTACCGCCGCATGGTCGACGAGTACCGCATGGTCGCCGACGAGCAGCTGATCTGCGGAACCCACGTCCACGTCGACGCCCCGGACCGCGATCTGGCCGTCCGCATGATGTGCGAGGTGTCACCCTGGCTGCACGTGCTGCTGGCCCTGTCCGCGAGTTCGCCGTTCTGGCTGGGCGCCGACACCGGGTACGCCAGCTGGCGGACGATGCTGTGGCAGCGCTGGCCGACCGCGGGACCGGTCGGATGCTTCGCGGACGCGGCCGGGTACGACGCGGCCGTGCAGGACCTCATCGACTCGGGCGTCATCAGTGACGCGGGGATGATCTACTACGACATACGGCCCTCCGCCCACCAGCAGACGCTCGAACTGCGCATCTGCGACGCCTGCCCCCGCGCGGAGACGGTCGTTCTCGTCGCGGGCCTCTTCCGGGCCCTTGCCACCGAAGCCCGGGACCGCCTGGCGGGGACGCGAACCCCTGCCTGCGAGGGCCGGCACGAATGGCTGCGCGCCGCGTCCTGGCGGGCCGCACGGTCCGGCCTCGAAGGAAACCTGATCGACCCGTGCACCCGCCACGAGGCGCCCGCGCCGCGGGTCGTCCGCGCCCTGCTCGAGCGGGTGCGCCCGGCGCTGGAGGCCGCCGGGGACTGGCAGACGGTCCGGGACCTCGCGGAACGGGCGCTCAAGGACGGCAGCGCCGCCCATCGCATGCGCCGCACGGCCGCCGCCGAGGACCTGCTGGCCTGCACCGATCTGGCGATCGCGGAAACCCGCGGCGACGCCGCCCGCCGCCACCGGACAGCCACCGGCCTCCCCGGGAACGCCAACTCCCTGGAGCGGACCGCCCAGGACGCCGCCGGTTCCCGCCCGGCGAAGATCGCCGGCCACTGACACACACGGCGCACGACGACGTCCGCCCCTCCCGGAGCCCCGCCGGGCTCCTCATCCGAAGGAGAAGCGAGCACCATGCCAACCAGCCGCGACCAGACACCGACGGCCGGGGCAGCGCCCTGCGCAGCGCCGCGCGCCCCGCGCACACACCGTGGAGGTGCTGACCGATGTGTGGCCTGAGCGGAGAGATACGCTTCGACGGCGGCCGGCCCGACCTCGCGGCCGTCGAGCGCATGAGTGACCGGCTCGCCGCCCGTGGCCCCGACGGTCAGGGCATCTGGTCGCGGGGCGCCGTGGCGCTGGCACATCGCCGACTGAAGATCATCGACCTCTCCGAACGCGCTGCCCAGCCGATGACCGACGTCCGGGACGAGGTCACCGGCGTCTTCAACGGTTGCATCTACAACTACGCGGCGCTGCGCGCGGAACTCAAGGCCCTCGGCCACCGGTTCAGGACCACCTCGGACACCGAGGTCGTCCTGAACGCCTACCGGCAGTGGGGCACGGCCTGCGTCGACCGCTTCTACGGCATGTTCGCGTTCGCTCTCGTCGAGCACCGGACCGGCCGCCTGATCCTCGGACGCGACCGGCTCGGCATCAAGCCCCTGTACCTGGCACGATCCGCCGGACGCCTGCGCTTCGCCTCCTCGCTCCCGGCCCTCCTCGCGGCCGGCGACGTGGACACCGCGCTGGACCCGGTGGCCGTCCACCAGTACCTCAGCTGGCACGCGACGGTCGCCGCACCCCACACCATCGTCGCCGGGGTGCGCAAGCTTCCCCCGGCCACCGTGCGGACCGTCGAGCCGGACGGCACCTGCCACGACCGCCGCTACTGGCAGCCGTCGTACACCCGCCGTGCCGAGCACGCGGGCATGAGCGCGAGCGAATGGCGGGACGCGGTGCTCGACGCGCTGCGCACGGCCGTGAGCCGCCGGATGGTCGCCGACGTGCCGGTCGGCGTCCTGCTCTCCGGCGGCCTGGACTCCAGCCTGATCGTGGCACTGCTGGCCGACGAGGGGCAGCGCGACCTGGCGACGTTCAGCGTGGGCTTCGAGGCGGAAGGCGGTGACGAGGGGGACGAGTTCCGTTACTCCGACCTGATCGCCAAGGAGTTCGCCACCGATCACCACCAGCTGCTGGTTCCTTCGGAGCGCGTGTCGACGGCGCTGGACGCGGCGGTCGCGGCGATGAGCGAGCCGATGATGAGCCATGACGTGGTGGCGTTCCACCTGCTGTCCGAGCAGGTGGCCCAGAACGTGAAGGTCGTGCAGAGCGGTCAGGGCGCGGACGAGGTGTTCGCCGGCTACCACTGGTACCCGCGACTGGCCTCCGCGGCCCGCGAAGAGGAGCCGGACAGGTACGCCGAGACGTTCTTCGACCGGTCGCACGCCGACCTCGCCGCCATGCTCCAGCCGCACATGGTGCCCCGGGACGACGTCTCCGACCGGTTCGTGCGGGAGCACATGGCGGAACCCGGGGCCGAGACCGCCCTCGACGCGGCCCTGCGGCTCGACACCCATGTCATGCTCGTGGACGACCCGGTGAAGCGGGTCGACAACATGACCATGGACTGGGGCCTGGAAGCCCGCGTGCCTTTCCTGGACCATGAACTGGTGGAGCTGGCGGCCGCCTGTCCTCCGGAGCTGAAGCTGGCCGACGGCGGCAAGGGCGTCCTGAAGGAGGCCGGCCGCAAACTGCTGCCCCGTGAGGTGGTCGACCGTCCCAAGGGCTATTTCCCGGTACCGGCGATCACCCATATGGCCGGACCCGTCCTGGAGCGGGTGCGCGAGGCACTGAACGCTCCCGAGGCCAGGCAGCGCGGACTCTTCAAGGACGCGTACGTCGCCGGACTCCTGGCCGACCCCGACCGACACCGCACCAAGCGCGGAGCGAACGCGCTGTGGCAAGTGGCTTTGCTGGAGATATGGCTTCAGACACACGGAATCTGACCGAAGAGCGCGCCGCGCACGAGGCGGCGGGCCCGGGCACGACCGTCGCCGGGGTTCCGACGCCGGACGCGAGCCCGGAACCCCCGGCGCCGGACGGCCGCGGCCCCGCCTTCGCCGCACCGGCCCGTATTCCGCTGCCGGACGCCGCCGGGCCGCGGGACGCGCCGACACGGCTCGTCGCGCACGGCTGCTGGTACCCCTCGGCCGACCCCGCCGGTGTGGAGGTGGCCTACATCTGCGACCGCGGCGGTGTGCCCCAGCTGTGGGTGGGGTCCGTGGACGGCGCCGAGGTGCGTCTGCTCGACACCGATCCGGACCCCGTCCAGGAAGTGTCCTGGTCGCCCGACGGCCGATGGATCGCCTACAGCACGGCGCCCGGTGGCGGTGAACACCTGCGGGTGCTGTGCGTACGCCCCGACGGGACCGACCGCCACATCCTGGCCGGGGCCGAGCCGGGCAGCTCGGCCCATCTGGGCTGCTGGGCGCACGACGGTTCGGCCATCGCGGTGACCGTCGCGGTCCCCACCGCCGTCCCCGTGTCCCAGACATCCGCGACGGAGCCAGGACCGGCCGAAGTCGGTCTGCCGCCCGACCGGCTGTCGTCCGGCCGGCCGCGCCGGGACGGCGACGTCGTGATCCTCGGTGCGGCGCCGCACGACGAGGGCGGACTCGGCTGGCCGGCACCCGCGGCGGCCGCCGACGTGGCGGCCCCGGCCGCCTCCTGGGAGGGGCATCCCGCCCCGACGCCCGGCTTCGGCGACGGACTGTCCGCCTATCTGATCGACCCCGAGGGCGTCACGGCCCCCGTCCTGCTCGCCGCGGAGAAGGACGCGGCGACACTCCGCGTGTGCGACCTCAGCCGTGACGGCGACCTGGCGCTGCTGCGCCGGGGGCCCCGAGGACGGCGCGAGGCGGTGGTGCTGCGCATCATCGACCGCACCACGACCTGTGTGGTGCCGGTGGCCGACGGCGACCCGTGGATCGGCAGGTTCTCGCCGCACGCCGACACGATCTGGCTGCGCAGCGACGCCTACCGCGAGTTCGCGGTCCTGCTCGCCGCCGAACTGGACCCGGACGGACAGCCGCACGGCTGGTACGTCGCGGCCTCGCGCGAGGACAGCGACCTGGAACTGCTGCACTGCGCCCACGACGGCAGCACCGCCGTACTGGCCTGGAACGTCCGGGGCATGAGCGAGGTGGAGGTCCTCGACACCCGCCCGCCCGCTCCGGCCAGAACGGCCACGCACCCGCCCGGTCCGACCGGCACCGTCCCCCACCCCTCCGGTGCGTCCGGCACCGTCGCCCGCCCCTCCGGCGCGGCCGCGCACCCGTCAGGTCCGACGGGGACTGCCACGTACCCGTCAGGTCCGACGGGGACTGCCACGTACCCGTCCGGCCCGGCCGGGACCGTCCCTCACTCGTCCGGCCCGGCCCGGACCGTCCCCCACCCCTCCGGTTCGGCCGGCACCGTCACCCAGCCGTTCGGTGCGGCCGGGGCCGTCACCGCTCCGCCCCGGCCGCTGTCCCTGCCGCACGAGGTGGCCACCCGCATCGTCGACGCCGGCCCGGGACTGGTGCTGGCCCTGTCCGGGTCCCAGCGCCGCCCCGGCTTGTGGTGGCTCTCCGAGGGCACGGCCCTGCTGCGCACCCAGTGGTCGTCCCGGGACGAGGACGCCGTTCCCCCGGGCCGCTCGCCCGTGCGACCGCTCCAACTGGGCCTGACGGCACGGGACGGACTGCCGCTGAACGGGTGGTACTACCGTGCGCCGGGGCGCGGCCCCGGTGAGCCGGCGCCCTGTGTGATCTATCTGCACGGCGGCCCGGAGGACCAGGAACGCCCCGTCCTCAACCCGCTCTACCACGAGATCCTGGGCCGGGGCCTGGACATCTTCGCGCCCGACGTACGCGGGTCGTCCGGATACGGCCGGTCGTTCGTCGACGCGGACCTGGGCCGGGGCCGGTTCGCCGCGATCGACGACGTGGCCGACTGCGCCGCCCAGGCGGTGCTGTCCGGCCCCGCCGATCCGTCTCGGCTGGCGGTCATGGGCCGCTCGTACGGGGGCTATCTCACGTTCGCCTCCCTGGTCTGGCACCCGGACCTCTTCCGCACCGGCGTGGCCGTGTGCGGGATGTCGGACTTCGCGACGTTCTTCGAGGGCACCGAGCCCTGGATCGCGCAGTCGGCGGCGCACAAGTACGGCCACCCGGAGCGCGACCGCGAACTGCTGCACGCGCTGTCACCGATGAGCCGTATCGACGCGTTGCGCGCGCCGGTGCTGGCCGTGCACGGCGAGCACGACACCAACGTGCCGCCGGGGGAGTCGGAGCAGTTCGTACGAGCCGCACGTGAACGCGGTCTGACCGGCGAGCTGTTCACACTGCGCGACGAGGGCCATGACTTCCTGCGCGCCGACAACCGGCGGCTCTTCCGCCGTACCGCCGCCGACTGGCTGCAACGGCACCTGACCGGCTGACCCGGTCCGCCCTCGCTTGCCCCCACGCCTCCCCCCGGCTCTCCCCTCGTCCGGTCAGGAGGCCTCGCAGACGGCGAGGTGGTCGGCGTGACCGTGCAGGCCGAAGTACCCCTCGCCGACCGTACGGGACGCGCCCGGCGGGAGCGGATAGCACAGGCCCATCGCGCCGTCCCGGTAGACGACCAGCACGCCGAGCGCGTCGGCGCAGTTGTTGGCGGCGTCGGTGTAGCGCCAGCTCTCGTACATGGCGACGCACGACGGGGCCGGGCCGGAAGCCTCGGGCCCCGCGAGCGCCGGCTCGGCGAGGGCGATCGGAAGAATCAAAGAGATGACGGATCCGGCTGCCCTCATGGACCATTTCATCCAACTCTGCACGAACTTGACTCCCTGACTCTTGGACGGAAGGGATGCGGCTGCCTGAAGAATCAGCAGGGATCGGTCCCTTGTGTCTTCAAGAGACGAAGGAATCAGTGACGCGGAGCGAATGCAACACGCGTACGCCTCACTTCGGACGGACCGGACGTTGCAGGGGCGGACGGCGGCTGCCTGCGGCGACGTCGCGGCGGCCGTGCCTCCGGCCTGGATGACGCTTCAACCATTGCAGGGCGATCCGGCGTGGCCCCTGAGTTCACCGAGGCGGCGGGGCCCGGTGCCGGGCAGAGCCCCGGGTCGTCTGCAAGCGACGCGGTGCCGCCGGCGGCTCACCCTCGGCCGGAAGAAGCCGCACGGCCGGCCCCGGACGGGCCGGGTCACCGCCGCCGGGCCTGCCCGGGACGGGACCGTCGTTCAGCAGCCGAAACCGTGGGCCAGCACCACCGTTCGTCCGCTTGGGTTGCCGGTGACGGTGACATCGTTCCTGCGGGCGATGTCCATACCCACCAGTCTCTCAGGCATCACGGGCCCCGCCCGGGCGGTGGCAGGGGGGCGGCGGCCTGCCGCGGCACGCGCGGCCGTGGTGGCCCTCGACCGGGCCGGGAGGTCACCCTTCGAGCAGGTCCTTCAGCACCTGGGCCGTGGCCCGCGGGAACGCGGTGTTGCCGTTGTGGCCGCCCGGGAAACGGGCCGGCTCCGTGCCCAGTCGCGCGGCCAGCGCCAGTGCGCAGCGGTAGGTGTGGACCGTCGGCCGGGTGGTGCGGCCCGTCGCCGGGATGATGCGCGTACCGGTACGTGCAGCGGCCCGCACCGCGTCCGCCGGACGCAGGGCGTCCGTGGTGACGGCGGTGAACTCCGTTTCGATGAAGAACGCGAAGTTGGCCTTGCGGCGAGCCGTCAGAGGCTGCGGAGTGAGGTTCTCCTCGGTCTCCTCGTGCGCCGGATCGATGCCCAGGTGCCGGGCGATCGCGGGGAAAGCGGCCGTCAGGCCACCGGTCTCGTGCGCTTCCTGAATGACCCTCAGTTCCGCGACGTGCTCCGCCCGGTCCGCCTCGGGGAGCAGGTTCGGCATGACGGGTTCGTGGGCGATCAGCGTGCTCAGCACGCCGGGGTGGCGGGCCACGGTCTGGAGGCCGATGGCGGCACCCATGCTGAAGCCGGCCATCAGTGCCGGCCCATCGGTGACCGCGTCCAGCAGCCGGGCGACGTCGTCGGCGTGGTCGGCCATGGTGACGGGGCGGGCCGGGTCGTCGAGAGTGCTGCGCGACAGGCCGCGACGGTCGTAGGTGACGACCGTGAAGGTGTCGGCCAGGTGCGGGACGAGGTCGACCGTGCGGTCCGCGTCCCCCTCGCCGCTCTGGGAGAGGAGCAGGACCGGGCCGCTTCCCTGCGTCCGGTAGTGGAGGGTGGCGCCCGGGACGGAGAGCGTGCGGCCGGTCGCGGCGGTCGTGAGCATGGCGGTCCCCCTGCGGGTTGTCGTCGCGTCGGGAGCTGACAGCACGACAATAAAGCATCGAAAGAGATGCATCAATAAAGATGCATCTCTTTCGATGTAACATCGGGGTATGAACGGAGTCGAACTGTTCCTCCTGGGGCGCACCCTCATGAAGATCGGCGAACAGGCGATGCCGCGGGTGGAGGCCGGTACGCCGGGCTCCACCCGCTCGGTCCTCATCGTCCTCGGCGACCTCGTGTCCCACCCCGGCACGACGGTCGGCGAGATCGCCGCGCGGACGGGCCTGCCGCAGAGTCAGGTCTCCACCGCCGTCGCCCGGCTGGAGCAGGCGGGCTCGGTCGACACGGAGCCCGATCCGGCCGACCGGCGCCGCCGGCTGATCCGCCCCGCCGCGAAGCCCTCCGCCCGGGTCGCCGAGGTCCGCTCCGCCAACGTCGACGACGCCCTCACGGCGGCCCTCGCCGGGCCGGACGGCACCGCCCCGGACCCGGACGCCGTCCGCGAGGTCACCCAGGCCCTGGAACTGCTGGCCCGCCGGCTGACCCCGTCGATCGCCGCCCGCGCCCGCGACGTCGACACCGCACAGCCGTCCCGCACCGAGACGACGCCGTAGTCACCGCGGCACCGGCCGACGCGCCCCGCCGGTCACCCCCGTTCCCGCTCCACCGGAAGCCACAACTCGGCATCGGCCTGCGCCCCGTCGGCGAACGGGCGGGTGCGCAGGATCTCGGGGCCGGGGCGGCTGCGGTACGGGTTGGACGGGAACCACTGCGTGAACACGTCCCGCCACAACTCCTGGACGGCCCGCGGAGCCGGCCCGGAGACCGTGAAGACCGCCCAGCAGCCGGCCGGGACGGCCAGGGCGGTCGTACCCTCCGGGGCCGCCGCGGACGTCACCACACCCTGGTAGTAGTCCAGTTCGGTGCCTTCGGCACGGCTCGG
Organism: Streptomyces musisoli; assembly: GCF_016741855.1. Classification (GTDB taxonomy): domain Bacteria; phylum Actinomycetota; class Actinomycetes; order Streptomycetales; family Streptomycetaceae; genus Streptomyces; species Streptomyces musisoli. Next base: position 737,074 of record NZ_JAERRH010000002.1, read on the forward strand.
GTCCAGGTCGTCGCAGACGGCGACGATGCCCTGCGGTTCCTGGTCCGACAGCTTCTCCAGGCGCCCCAGCACCTGCCGGTCGATCCCGCGGACGAAGTCGATGATCGCCTGGTTCGGGCCCGCGTGGGACGAGCGGCACCCGGGCCTTGAGGCCGACGACGCCGAACTCCGGCCGGTCCACTATGCGATAGCGCATGCTGCTGTTCCCTTCGACGGTGAGGCGGAAGGACAGCCGGGGCTGGGAGACGAGCGCGGCGCCGGTACGCCGGGCCTCACCGGGCCCGACCCCGTGCATCGCACGGAACGCACGGGCGAACGCCTCGCCCGAGCCGTACCCGTAGCGCACCGCGATCTCCAGCAGGGACTCACGCCCGGACAGCACCTCCGCACCCGCGACGGTGAGCCGGCGCCGGCGTATGTACTCCGACAGCGGCATGCCCGCGAGCGCGGAGAACATCCGGCGCAGGTGGTACTCCGAGGTGGCCGCGACGCGCGCCAGCCCGACGACGTCGATGGACTGGTCGAGGCGCTGCTCGATGTGCTCCAGGGTCTGGTTGAGCCGCTCCAGCACTCCCGGTCTCCTTCCTCTTTCGCGGCCACCACGCTAGGCAGCGGGCACCCTGCCGCACCCGACAACCTGTGCCCGATCGGGTCGGGTGCGCGGCCCTTCGGAGGCGGGTCAGGAACAGCCCCTGAGGAAGTCGATCAGCGCCGCGTTCACCTCGTCCGGGCGCTCCTGCTGGGTCCAGTGGCCGCAGCCCGCGAGCTGGAGGGGCTCCCGCCACAGGTTGGGCATCAAGGCGGGCAGCAGCTCGATGAGTTCGGGTGTGCCGGGGAAGGCGGGAACGACGTCCCGGTCGCCGTAGACGTACAGGGCCGGCGGGGAGACGACGGCGCCGTGCCACGGAGCGGTCAGTTCCCAGTTGCGGTCGAGGTTGCGGTACCAGTTGAGGGCACCGGTGAAACCCTTGGAGAAGCTCTCGGTGAGCGCGTCGAGATCCGCCTCGCCGAACCACTCCGGCAGCACCTCGGGGTCCGGCATGGTGGCGAGCCAGCCGCGCTCGGGATCGACCAGCGGCTGCTTGCCCGCACCGGCGTCGGGGGCGTCCCCGGAAGCCCAGTAGAAGAACTTCCGCAAAGTAGTCCGGGTGTCCTCGGCGAACTCGGCGTCGGCGACGCCGGGCCGGTTGAAGTAGTTCCAGTAGAAGCGGCCGCCGAACATTTTCTCCATGGCGGGCAGCGGAGGCTCCGTCCCCCGGAACGGGGGCGGCACGCTCAGGCCGGCCACCCCGCGCACCAGATCCGGTCGCAGCAGCGCGGTGTGCCAGGCCACCGGCGCGCCCCAGTCGTGCCCGACGACGAACGCCTGCTGTTCGCCCAGGGCCCGGATCAGCCCGACGACATCGCCCACCAGATGCAGGATCGTGTACGCCTCGACGGCCTCGGGACGGTCGCTGCGCCCGTAGCCCCGCTGGTCGGGGGCGACGACCCGGAAACCGGCGTCGGCCAGCGGGCCGAACTGGCGGTGCCAGGAGTGCCACGACTCGGGGAAGCCGTGCAGGAGCACCACCAGGGGGCCGTCACCCTGCTCGGCGATGTGCAGCCGGACGCCGTTCACGTCAACCATGCGATGCTCCACCATGGGAACGAGCGTACGCGCCGTGATCATCGGGCCGATCGCGACACGGCCCGCCGGACGGTGCCGTCAGTAGACGTCGCGGACGTACCGCTTGTCCGTGGCCAGGCGCCTGACGTACCCGGCGGCCTCCTCGGGTTCCATGCCCCCGTGGGTGGCGATGACGTCCTTGAGTGCCTGGTCGACGTCCTTGGCCATGCGTCCCGCGTCGCCGCACACGTAGAAGTGGGCGCCGCCTCGGAGCCACTGCCACAGGCGGGCGCCACTTGCGCGCATCCGGTCCTGGACGTAGACCTTGTTGCGCTGGTCGCGGGAGAAGGCGAGGTCGAGCCGGTCGAGGTGGCCGGACGCCTGGAACTCCTCCAGGTCCTGGCGGTAGTAGAAGTCGGTGGCCTCGCGCTGCTCGCCGAAGAACAGCCAGTTGGGGCCGGTGTGGCCGCGGGCCCGGCGGTCCTCGAGGAAGCCGACGAAGGGGGCCACTCCGGTGCCGGGCCCGACCATGATCATGGGGGTGGCGGGGTCGGCGGGCGGACGGAAGTGCGGTGAGCGCTGCACGAAGACCTGCACCGGACCGTCGTCGGCGCGGTCGGCGAGGTAGGTGGAGCACACGCCCTTGCGGTCACGGCCGAGGTCGTTGGTGTAGCGGACGACCGAGACGGTGAGACGGACCTCCCCGGGGTGCGCGAGCGGGCTGGAGGAGATGGAGTACAGCCGGGGCTGGAGGCGCCGGAGCACGCCGGCCCATTCCGCGGCCGACGCGCGGACCGGGAACTCCGCGACGACGTCGGCGGCCTGGCGGCCCCAGCTCCACTGCGCGAGCGCGTCCTTGTTGTCGGGCCGCAGCAGCCGCTTGAGGTCGTGGCTGCCGGTTCGCTCCGTCACGAACCGGAGCAGGTCGGTGGTGATGCGGGAGATGTCCAGGCGGGTGCGCAGCGCCTCTTCGAGGGGGAGGGGCGCGCCGCCGCCCAGGTCCACGCGTTCGCCGGCATCGAGTCCGGTGAGCGCGAGCCACTCGGCGACGAGTCCGGCGTCGTTGGCGGGCCACACGCCGAGGGCGTCCCCGGCGTCGTAGGCGAGTTCGCCGTCGCGGGTGTCCAGGGCGAACTGCCGCACCTCCTTCTGGGAACCGGGCAGGCTCAGCAGCCGGTTGCCGATGAGGAGGGTCGCGAACGGTGACGCCTTGGTGTAGCCGGCCGGCCGGGAAGCGGCGGCGGCCGTGGCGGTGACGGCAGGGGAGGCGGACGCGGGGAGGTCCGTCTCCGCCCCCGCGGCGACGGGCTCGGACCGCCGGTCGCCGGCAGTGGCGAGGGCGGCCACCACCTGGTCGAGCCACCGCCCGGCGCTCTCCTCGAAGTCGGGTTCGCAGTCGGCGCGGGCTACGAGCCGGCCGGCGCCGAGTGCCGCGAAGCGTTCGTCGAGCCGGCGGCCGTACCCGCAGAAGTCGTCGTAGCTGGAATCACCGAACGCGAGGACCGCGTACCGGACTCCATCCAGCCGCGGGGCGTCCGGGGCGGACAGCGCCTGCCAGAAACCGGCGCCGTTGTCGGGCGCTTCGCCGTCGCCGAAGGTGCTGGTCACGAGGAGTACGTCGGCGTCGCCGGAGAGCCGGGCCGGGTGCGCGTCGGCCATGGGCAGCACCTCGGGGGCCAGGCCCGCCTGCGTGAGGTGTGCGGCGGCGCCGGCGGCGAACTCCTCGGCGGTACCCGTCTGGGAGGCCCACAGGACCACGAGCCGGCGGGTGGACGCGGCGGGACCGGCGGCGGGCGCGGCGGTCCGCGCGGGCTCCCCGGCAGGCGGCTCGCCGGTCGTGCGGGAGAACATGCCGGCGAGGACGCCGTCGACCCACAGGGCGCGACCCGGGTCGAACGGCGCGCCCGGCGGCAGCACGGGGACGGAGCCGTCGGGCGGGGTCAGGGCGAGGCCGGAGAGGTAGCCGGACAGATAGTGGCGCTCCGGTTCGGTCAGGGACGCGGGGGCGAGGTCGCCGACGCCGAACAGCGTGGCGAGCGCGTGGACGGGGGAGTCCGCCGCGGCTGCCGGTACGGGCACGGGGGCAGCGGCCATGGGCGTGGCCTCCGGCCGGTCGCCCGCCCGGACCGGCGGAACGGGGGCGGCCGTCCTGGCGAGGGCGACGGCGCAGACCTTGAACTCGGGCTGGAACGAGACGGGATCGACCGCGTCGTTGGTGACGGCGTTGATGCTGAGGTATTCGCCGAACAGGTCGTTCCAGTGGAAGGGGGCGAAGCAGGTGCCGGGGCGGACACGGTCGGTGACCACGGCGGGCAGTACCGCACGGCCGCGGCGCGAGGCGACCTCCAGGTGGTCGCCCTCGACGACACCGAGAGCCTCGGCGTCCTCGGGATGGACCTCCACGAACGGGCCGGGGGCGAGCTTCGAGAGCTTCGCGACCTTGCCCGTCTTGGTCATGGTGTGCCACTGGTGCTGGAGGCGTCCCGTGTTGAGGGCGAACGGATAGTCGTCGTCGGGGAGTTCGGCCGCCGGCAGGTGCGGGCGGGCGAAGAACCGGGCACGTCCGCTCTCGGTGGGGAAGGCCAGACGGGGGCGGGTGCCGTCCTCGCGCTCCAGCAGCGTCTGGCTGACACCGTCGTTGAGGTAGCGGACCGGGTTGCGGTCCGCTCCGGCGGCCGGTGCCGGCCACTGGACCGGCGCGGTGCGCAGCCGCTCGTACGTGACACCGCGCAGATCCCAGCCCGTCCTGGGGTTCCACGCCTGCTTGAGTTCCTCGAAGACCTCCTCGGCCGAGGCGTACGTGAAGCCCTCGGCGAAGCCCATCGCGCAGGCCACCTCGGCGATCAACCGCCAGTCGGGCAGCGCCTGTCCGGGCGGGTCGACGACCCCGGGGACGAGGGTGAGGTTCCGCTCCGAGTTGACCATGACGCCGTCGGACTCCGCCCACAGCGTCGCCGGCAGCACGACATCGGCGTACGCGTTGGTCTCGGTCTCGGCGAACACGTCCTGGGTGACCACGAGTTCGGCCGCCTCAAGGCCGGCGATGACGGTCCTGCGGTTGGCGACCGAGGCGACCGGGTTGGTGCAGATGATCCAGCACGCCTTGATGTCACCGGTGCCCATCCGGTCGAACATCGCGACGGTGCCCCGACCGACCTCGGTGCGCAGTGAGCCCGCGGGGATGCCCCACAACTCCTCTACGAAGGCACGCTCGTCGGCGTCGAGCACGGACCGCTGGCCGGGCAGACCCGGGCCCATGTACCCCATCTCGCGCCCGCCCATGGCATTGGGCTGGCCGGTCAGCGAGAACGGGCCGGATCCCGGCCGGCACAGCGCGCCGGTCGCGAGGTGCAGATTGACCAGGGCGTTGGTGTTCCAGGTGCCGTGGGTGGACTGGTTCAGGCCCATCGTCCAGCAGCTCATCCACTCACCGGCCTCGCCGATCCACCGCGCGGCCCGCCGGATGTCGCTCTCGGGGATGCCGGTGATCTCCGCGACCTTCTCCGGCGGATAGTCCGCGAGAAAGGCGGGCATCTCCTCCCAGCCCTCGGTGAAGGCGGCGATGAACTCCTCGTCGGTGTGGCCGCCCGCGACCAGCAGGTGCAGCAGACCGTTCAGCAGGGCGAGGTCGGTGCCCGGCCTGATCCGGAGGAAGAGGTCGGCCTTGTCGGCGGTGGCGGTGCGGCGCGGATCGACGACGATCAGCTTCGCGCCGGCCGACTTGACGCGGTCCATCATGCGCAGGAACAGGATCGGGTGGCAGTCGGCCATGTTCGCGCCGATGACGAAGAAGACGTCCGCGTGATCGAAGTCCTGGTACGAGCCGGGCGGGCCGTCCGCGCCCAGCGACAGTTTGTATCCCGAGCCCGCCGAGGCCATGCACAGCCGGGAGTTCGACTCGATCTGGTTGGTGCGCACGAAGCCCTTGGCCAGCTTGTTGGCCAGGTACTGCGCCTCCAGCGACATCTGCCCCGAGACGTAGAAGGACAGGGCGTCCGGCCCGTGCTCGTCCAGGATCGCCCGGAGCCGGGCCGCGACCGACGCCACGGCCTCGCCGACATCCGTCTCGGCCGCGGCGGCGCCCCGCTCGGCACGCACCAGAGCCTTCCCCAACCGTCCCGGCGCGGCCATCATGTCCGCGCTCGTCGCCCCTTTGGTGCACAGGCGGCCGAAGTTGGCCGGGTGCGTCCTGTCCCCGGACGCCTTCGCGACACGGCGGCGGCCGTCGACGGGGTCGCGTGCCACGTCCAGCACGATCCCGCAGCCGACGCCGCAGTACGAGCAGACCGTGCGGACACTGCCGTCCGCCGAGCCAGATGCCACCGAATCTCCACCCCGCGGTGTGTGCGCTGTTCCGGGCGGGGGCCGTCCGCCGGTGGCGGCAACCCCGTGACCAGCACCGTAGGAAGATCGAATTTCCGGCCCGTCACACGTCAGGAGCGTCCGCGGTTACGCCCCACGCACATGCGGGACCGGCGCCGTGTGAGGGCCCCGCCACAGCCGTGCAGAGGCGGGTCACCGGCCGGTCCCGGACCGCGTCCGCTCCGCCGCGTATGCCGTCGTGCTCGTGGTCGTCCTGACCGTGACGGCGGCGACGGGCGCCTGACGCGGTCCGCGGCCCCGACGCCGGGAGGCGGACCGGGCGCTCCGTCGTCAGCGCCCGGGCCCGGGGTGGTGGGCAGGTCGGCGGCTCACACCCGCTGCCACAGTGCCGGGGTGTTCGGCGGCTCCCAGCCCGGCTGGGCCTGATGGCCCTGGAGACAGCGGTAGGAGGCACCCCCGTACGTCACCGTGTCGCCCGCCTGGTAGACGGTGCCGGCCGACCAGGTGCCGCCCGGATCGCCAGGGTCACCGGGGTCCCCCGGATCGCCGGGGCCGCTCCCGGTTGTCTTCAGCGTGAGGCCGTAGGACTGGAGGATCGGGTTGACCGGCTGGAAGAACGTCGTCCCGCCGCTCGTGCAGTTGCCCGACCCGCCCGAGGTGACTCCCTGCGCCTGGCTCCCCGAGATGAACGAGCCGCCCGAGTCGCCCGGTTCGGCGCACACCGAGGTGCGGGTGACGCCGGTGACGGTGCCCTCCTGGTACGTGACGCTGGTGTTGAGCTGCTGCACGGTGCCGCAGTGCCAGCCCGTCGTGGAGCCGGAGCGGCACACGGAGGAGCCCACCGGGGCCTGCGCGGATCCCGCGACCTGGACGCCGGAGCCGTTGACGTAGGGCGTCGCGGTCCAGTTGGCGCCGGCCGCCACCCACGCCATGTCGTTGCCGGGGAAGACCGACGCCTGGAAGGTGCCCTGCGCGACCCGGTTGGAACCGGTGGTGCTGCTGCCCGCCCGCCCGCAGTGGCCGGCCGTGGCGAAGCCCTGCTGGGTGCCCCGGGTCACCGGGAAGCCGATCGAGCAGCGGCTGCTGTTGTCGATGTAGTACGCGTCACCGCCGCGCAGGTCGTACAGCGGACGCGGGTGTTCCGCCGACTTCACGATCCGGGCGAGGGAGGCGTCGACGCGCGCGGCCGCCAGCAGGGAGCGTGCGGCGTCCGCCCGTATCGCCTGCACCACCAGCGTGTTGCTGCGCACGTCGACGTACCAGACCGGGGAGGCGGTGGTGACGCGGTGGGCGGCGGCGCGGTCCACGCGGTCCTTGGCCGCGTCCAGCTCGGCCAAGGAGTGGTCCACGACCACCGCGTCGGCACCCCGCGCCCGGATCGCCGGCACGTCGGCCGGATCCGTGGTGGCCACGGTCAGGGTGTCCGACTCCGCGCCGCGCACCCAGGCGCCGGCGAAGTCCTCGCCCAGCCCGGCCCGCAGCCGGCCCGCGACGGAGCCCGCCTCGGCCTCGTTGGCCAGGCGGCGTTGCGCCTGCCGCCGGTCCAGGCCGAGGTCCCGCTGGAGCGCGCCGAGAAGGGCGGGGGACGTGTCGGCGGTGCGCAGGGTCTCGGCCGCCGTGGGCAGGGCGGGGGAGGTGGACGGCTGGGCGCTCGCGGAGCCGCTGAGCCCGGCCACGAGCAGGGCACCCGCCGCCGCGGCTGCGGCGCACGCGGCTCTGAGGTGTCGTTGGAGCATGGGGAGGTCTCCTCGGATTCGGTGGGAGTGCCGAAACCGTAGGGAGAGCCCACCGCTGCCGATAAGACGTCAGCCGACCCCCTGCCCCCGTGTTATGGCACGCGCCCGGCTCGCCCCGGGCGCCGGCGGCCGGCTCCTCAGGACGCGCGGTCGGTACGCCGGTGTGCCGCGGCGTCCGGTTCCCCGCGCAGGGAGAGCCAGCGCGCGTAGCTGTCGCCGCGCGCCGCCGCTCCCGCGTGCGCCTCGCGGGCCTGTGCCAGCACTGTCGCCGCGGTGCCCGGCTGCTGACCGGCCGGAAGCCAGCCCAGCAGGTGCCGCCACACCAGCGGTGTCCCGGCGAGCGGGCGGGTGGTGAGCCCGGGCGTCGGCGGGAAGGTGGCCCTGCACAGGCCCACCGCCCGGCCCACCTGCACCAGGTGGACGCACGAGGAGGTGTCCGTCTCGTACATACGGCGGGGCGTGAAACCGGCCCGGGCGCAGGCCGCGGTGAAACAGTCCGCGAAACAGCCGTCTCCCGGTACGCACGCCCACTCCTCGTCCGCGAGCGCGGCCAGGTCGATCTCCCGCCCGCTGGTGAGCGGATGGCCGTCGGCGAGCATGACGAAGACGGGGTCGACGGCGATCTCCTCCCAGACGAGGTGCGGCGTGTCGGGCGGGGGAGCGGAGCCGCAGACGCCGGCGAGCGCGAAGTCCAGGCGTCCCTCGGCCAGCAGCCCCGCCAGCTCCCGCTCCGACCAGGAGGCGCGGGTGGTCACGGTGGTGCCGGGAGCGGCGTCCGCGAGCCGGTCCACCAGCGCGCCGAGCAGCGGCCCGTGCGTGCCGCCGAGCCGCAGTCGCTCCCCGGCCCGCCGTGTGCGCGCGAACCGGGCCGCCTCCCGCTGGAGTTCGCTCACCGCGGGCAGCACGATCCGGGTGCGCTCCAGGACCAGCTCACCGAGGGCGGTGGCCCGCACGCCGTACCGTCCACGCTCGAACAGCGGCCCGCCCAGGGCGCGTTCGATGCGCCTGAGCTGTGCGCTGAGCGCGGGCTGCGCGAGTCCGAGCGCCGTCGCCGCCTTGGTCAGGCTGCCCGCCTCCGCGATGGTCCGAATGGTCTTGAGATGCCGCAACTCCAGCTCCATGAGGGGAGCTTGCGGTGCCGGAGGGCGAGGGGCAAGGGGTTGGTCTGTACCTGATCGGTGCCGGTGGGGTACCGATGAGTGACCCGACAGACCGTCGAGAGGGGAGCACGGCCGATGCGCAGCACCACCGTCCTACCGGGAACCCCCACCCTTCCGCCTCCGCCCGGGGACGTACCCCTGCACCGGCTGGAGATCGCCGGGCCCGGCGCCGCCCCGTTCGCCGCCGGCTCCTTCGAGGCGGTGGGGCCGCTGTCCCGGTGGGACCGGCCGCACCGGCACACGTTCTACGAGATCGTCCACGTCAGCGCCGGTTCCGGCACCCACGTCGTCGACCTCGCGCGCTGGCCGCTGCGCCCCCCGCACCTGGCCGTGGTCCTGCCCGGCCAGGTGCACCACTGGGAGGGCGGCCAGGGGCCGGAGGGCACGCTCGTGCTGTTCACCGACGACTTCCTGGTGGACCACCCCGGCGACCGCGAGGTGCTGCGCAGGCTCGGCGAGCAGTGCTGGTTCGGGCTGGACGCCGCACACGACCGGTCCGTCCGGCACCTGATGGCCGAACTCGTCGCCGAGCACCGGCAGCGGGCCCCGGGGCACGAGAGCGTCCTGCGCTCCCTGCTCCATGTCCTCGTCGTGCGCGCCTCCCGGCTGCCGGGCCCCGGCGGCACCGGCCGCGACCCGCGCGCCCAGGGGCGCCCGGCCGCCGTGGCCGAGGCCTTCACACGGCTGATCTCCCGCCCCGAGGCGGCCGGCTGGTCCGTACGCGAGTGCGCCGACCGGCTGGGCGTCACGCCCCACTACCTCACGCAGGCGGTGCGGACCGCCACCGGCCGCCCGCCCGGACGGCTGCTGATCGAGGCGCGCGCGTACCAGGCACAGCGGCTGCTCGCCCACACCCAGCTGTCGGTACGGCAGGTCGCCGCCCGCACCGGATTCGCCGACCCCGCCTACTTCAGCCGGTTCTTCCGGCGGGAGACCGGCAGCAGCCCCGGCGACTTCCGAAAACACCACAGCCGCCCACATGAGTCCCTCGAAGCGCCGCCGACGCCCGCCTAGGTTCGTTCCCGATCCGACCCGCAACGGTTCCGACCCGCAACGGTTCCGCCCCCGCAGGGGCTACGCCCCGCATCCGTTCCGCCCCGCGCAACGGATCCGCCCCCACGACGGATCCGCCCGCGGACGACCCGCCCCGGGACGGAGCCGCGCCCCATCGGATCCGTCCCGGCCCACCCGCCCCCAGGAGGAGACATGGACGACGGAGCAGGTACGCACGGCGCAGGTACGCACGGCGCAGGCAGGAACGGCACGGGCCCGGACGGCGAGGGGGCGGCGGGCGAGCCGAGGTCTCCACGGCTCGTCCGCCGCAAGACGGTGCTGCGCGCGGCGCTCGCGGCCACCGTCGCGGCCCCCGTCGCCCTGGCCGCCGGCCCCGCCCTCGCCCGCGACCTTGCCACCGGCGGCACGGCGCCCCGGCTCACCCCGCCGTGCGACGACGGTGACGATCCCACCCCGGAGCAGATGGAAGGCCCCTACTTCAAGCCCAACTCGCCTGAGCGCACCAGCCTGCTGGAGCCAGGACTGCCCGGCACCCGGCTCACCGTGACCGGCTACGTCTTCGGCCGGGCCTGCCGTCCCCTGACGGGGGTCCTGATGGACTTCTGGCAGGCCGACGCCAACGGCGGGTACGACAACACCGGGTTCCGGCTGCGGGGACACCAGTACACCGACTCCCGCGGCTCCTACGCGCTCACCACGATCGTGCCGGGCCTCTATCCGGGGCGCACGCGGCACCTCCACGTCAAGGTGCAGGCTCCCGGCCGGCCCGTCCTGACCACACAGCTGTATTTCCCGAACGAGCCCCGCAACAACACCGACACGATCTTCGACCCACGGCTGCTGATGACCGTTCGTGACGCGAACGGGGGCCGGCAGGCGGCATTCGACTTCGTCCTCGACGTTCCCCAGGACCCGGGTCCCGGGCCCGGCCCCACCCCGCCCGGAACCACCTGGACCGTGGGCGCCGCGTACCGGGCGGGAGACTGGGTCACCTACGCGGACCTCGCGTACGTCTGCGTCCAGCCGCACACGGCCCAGCCGGGCTGGGAGCCCCCGGCGGTGCCGGCTCTGTGGCACCCGGCCTGAGCCGGGGGACACAGGGGATGCTCAGGCCGTGCCCGGCGCCGGTGCGGTGACCTCCGACAGCCGCAGCACCTCAGGAGTGCCGTACTCGGAGAAAGTGATCGCTTTGGGCGTCATCGACTCCCACGGAGAGGGGGACCGCACGCGCTCTGACCCACTGTGCGGTCCTGCCGGCGTCCTCGCCGCTCAGGAGGTGAGGGCGGGGTAGTCGGTGTAGCCGCGGTGGTCGCCGCCGTAGAAGGTGGACGGGTCCGGGGTGTTGAACGGACCGCCGGAAGCGAGGCGCCGGGGCAGGTCGGGGTTGGCCAGGAACAGCGCCCCGTAGGCCACCATGTCGGCGGTGCCGTCCTCGATCAGCTTCAGCGCGTCGGGGCCGGTGGCATCGGGGTGGGTGAACGGGTTGAGGAGGAACGTGCCGGGCCAGGCCTTGCGCAGCGACGCGGTCAGGTCGCGGTCCGGCCCTTCCAGCAGGTGCAGGTAGGCGAGCCCCTGGCCGGCGAGCCGGTCCAGCAGGGCGGAGTAGACCTCGCCCGGGTTGTCCTCGGCGATGTCGTTGTAGGGGTTTCCGGGCGAGATCCGCAGACCGACCCGGTGGCCGCCGATCGCCTCGGCCACGGCCGTGACGACCTCGACGGCGAAGCGGATCCGGCCCTCGGTGCCGCCGCCCCACGCGTCGGTGCGCTGGTTGGTGCCGGGGGCGAGGAACTGATGGATCAGGTAGCCGTTGGCACCGTGCAGCTCCACGCCGTCGAACCCGGCCTCCACGGCGTTGCGGGCCGCGGTGGCGAAGTCGGCGATCGTCTGCCGGATGTCCGCCTCGCTCAGTTCCTTGGGGGTCACGAAGTCCTTCGGCCCCTCGTGGGTGAAGACCTGGCCCTTGGCGGCCACCGCCGACGGTCCCACCGGCACCAGACCGTCGGGGAGCAGGCTCGGGTGGCCGACCCGGCCGGTGTGCATCAGCTGCGCGAAGATCACGCCACCCGCACGGTGCACGGCATCGGTCACCGGCCGCCATGCCCGGACCTGGCCGGGCGTGTGCAGGCCGGGGGTGTCGGGGTAGCCCTGTCCGACGGCGGACGGCTGTATGCCCTCGGTGACGATCAGCCCGGCGCTCGCGCGCTGCGCGTAGTACGTCGCCATCAGCTCGGTCGGCTCCGCGCCGGGCCCGTAGGCGCGGCTGCGGGTCATCGGCGCCATGACGACGCGGTTGGCCAGGTGCTTGCCGCTCAGCTCGATCGGGTCGAATGCAGTGGTCATGGTCTCTTCCTCGGGATGAGTGCTGCTCTGCGGCCGGGGCCCGTGTGGCCCGGCGCCACGTTTACCTGTCCGAACAAGTAAATCACCTGTCCGAACAGGTAAATGCAGCGAGAGCATTCCTGAGGCGGGGTGTGAAGCGCATCACTCGCTGGCTGGCTGGCTGGTCGTGTCGCCGCCGAAGCGTGGACGGCCTGTCGGATCGCCTACCGGGAGGTAGGGTCAAGTTGTCCGGACAGGGAAGCGAGAGGAAGAAATGGCACAGGACACACCGGAAGCCGCGGAGGGTCCCGTGGGGCCGGGGCAGCAGGCCACCGTGCCCGTGCCGACCGCGGCCGGCAGCGGTCCGATCAGCCATGCGATCTTCCGCCTGGCCCGCCTGCACCGCATGTTCGCGGGACAGCTGCTGCGCCGTATCGGCCTGCATCCGGGCCAGGAGCTGGTCATGATGCACCTGTGGGAACTCGGCGCCCGGCGGCAGGCCGACCTGGTGCGTCTGCTGGACTCCGACGCCGCCACCATGACCCGGACCGTCCGGCGCCTGGAACAGGCCGGCTTCGTCCGCCGCCGGCCCGATCCCACCGACAAACGCGCCTCGCTCATCGAACCCACGGCGGCGAGCCATGCTCTGCGCCGCGAGGTCGAGCGGGTCTGGAGTCAGCTCGAGGACATCTCGACGGCCGGCCTCTCGGACGAGGAGCGCGCCGCGGCCCTGCTCACTCTGGAACGCCTGGAGCAGAACCTCGTACAGGCCGCCGCCTCCCCGGACGCCGTCGCGGAGCCGTGACGCCCGTCGCGCTCACGGAGCCGTGACGCCCGTGGTGCCGTCACGGAGCCGTGACGCCCGTCGCCGGTGGGGCGACGGCCAGTCCGGCGCGGTCGTCACAGTCGGGTTCCGGGGCCCGTGTTCCGGTTGCGCCCAGGGGGGCGAAGTACTCGCGTCATGTGCCCTGCCGTACGGCACGGTAGGCGGCGATAAGAGCTGTGAGCTGCCGGTTGAATCCCTCGGCCTCCTCCAGAGCCGCGTCCGGCATCGGGTCGTCGGCGGCGCACCCGGGAGCGGGGTGTCCGTCGAGGTGCCCGCACAGGGCGTCCAAGTGGTCCAGGAGGGCCGCACGGCGCGCCTGTTCGGGATCGAGTGACCGCAGCCAGGCGAAGCGTTCCGCGGCCGTCTCGGGACGCGGGGGCAGCGAGCGGCGGATGTCTTCGGCCCGCGCAGCGAGGGTGTTCCACACCGGCCTGCGCAGCGCCGCGACCAGCGCGTCGGGAGCGGCTTCCATCGTGGTGGGCGTCATGTGCCCACGGTCGCAGGGGGCACTGACAATGCGGTGCACCCCGGAAGCCGAGTCAGCCGTCCGGGGCCTGCTCTGAGTGCAGTCGGCCCAGCCGATGCCGGGTGTCGCCGCCCCACGGGGGGCTCGGCGCCTTCCTCCCGGACGACACGGCCGCGAGCGGCACGCGGCGTGTCGGGCGTCCTGACGGGCACGCTCCGTCGAATCCGTGCGGGGACGCATGTGAGTGACGAGGCACGCGGACCGCCTACGATGTTTCAATGCGGCGCCGGCCGGGGACCGGCGTCCTGGGGGAGGGAATCCAGTGACCAGAGCCAGGTTCACAGCCGCCGCCGCAACCGTGATCGCGGTCGCGCTGGCCATGGGTCTCGCCATCGGCTTCAACCCCAAGGGCACCGACGCCGCCGAAGGCCCCTACTACGGAGCGATGCCCTGCTCCCAGTGGTTGGCCAGCGACGACGACGCGATGCGCCGAGAGGCGGTGCGCTCCCTCCTACAGGTGGAGCGCAACAACTACGAGGACTCCAGCGGCGAGATGGAAGCCAGACGTGCATCCGCCGAGGTGGTCACGGAGTTCGAGGCGCACGTGGAGCGTCTGTGCGAGAAGGAGAGGGCCTCGGACCCGATGCTCCTCCAGGCGGCAAGCGACGCCTTCGCATCGAACAAGAGCTACTTCGCCCTCTAGGGTCTTTCGTTTTGATCGGACCGCGCGAGCCCGGCATGATTCCAAACCGCGGGTGCTAGCCGTCCGGCGCCACTCGATTCCGGGACCCGATGCCGCCTGCCCATAGCGAACAGCGCTCAGGTGCCGTGCCCGGGCCGGGACCTCGCCGTCGACATCACGCGGGACGACCACCGGCTCGGCAAGCCATGCCCGGCCCTACCCGCTGCGACCGCGCGGCACGGCTCTGGCGCCGCCTACGTCGTGACCGACAAGGCCGCCGTGTAGTCGGTCAGGACACGACGGGCCGTCCAGCCCTGGGACTCGGCCTTGGAGACGTCCAGGACGACCGAGTCGGCGAGCTGGTCGACCGCGTACAAGGTGAGCAGCGGCTCCGCACCCGGACGCAGCCGCCCCAGCAGCTGCGCGGCCCTCGCCGCGGCACGGGCGGCCGCCGGCGGAACATGCCGGATCCGCGCCCGTACCCCGTGGGCCCGCAAGACCGCCTGGACGGCCTGGTCCCGGTCGTACGGTGCCGGGTCGGCGATGTTGTAAGCCCCCGGCGGCCAGCCGGCGGCGGCCAGGCAGGCGTCGGTGAGGTTCTCCACGGCCGTAAGGCTGAGGCGGACACTCGGCCCCGGCAGCAGGAGCAGACCGTGCCGTACGCGCGACAGCAGCCGGGGCACCAGATGCGGATCCCCGGCGCCGTAGACCGCCCGGGGCCGCAGGACGACGGCGCCACCGGCGAGCGCCAGCGCCTCCCCGGCGGCCTTGGTACGGCCGTACGCGTTCAACTGGCTCCGCAACGGGTGGTGTTCGGTGACACGGGCGCGGCCGGGACCCGGCTCGTAGACGCTGGCGCTGCTCACCCACACCACCGGCCGGCCCCCGGCCGCCTCCAGCAGCCGCGCCGTACCGTCGACGTTGACGGCCCGCATCCGGGCCTCGGCGCGGGGGCCGGGCACCGGATCGCCGACCGCCGCCGCGCAGTGCACGACGAGGTCGGCGCCGGACAGGTCCGGCGGCCGGCGGGTGGCGTCCCACGGTATGTGCCGGCCGACCGGCCCGGGCCGCCGCCCGACGCACAGCACCTCATGGCCCCGGGCCGCGGCGGCGACGGCGACGTGGGAACCGCAGAAGCCGCTCGCGCCGGTGACGGCGATCGTGGTCATCGGCCCTCCCGCAGGGCGCTCGTGGCACGGACGGTCAGCGACCGCCAGCCGGGCAGCGCGCCGCGCCGGTCCACGCGTGCGCGTACGACGACGGGGCGGTACGGCGCCAAAGCTGCCAGGGTGTCATCCAGTTGGGCGTGGGCCAGCCGGGCGCCGGGGCAGGCGTGGGGCCCGGCACCGAAGACGAGCCGGGCCACGGCGGGTGGCGCGGGCCGGCGGGCGTCCGGAGGATCGGCGTGGGCCCGCGCGGCATGCCGGGCCACCAGGATCAGGCGGTCACCTGCCCGGACCGGACACCCGGCGAGGTCCGCGTCGGCCGCCGCCACACGGGGCAGCAGCGGGGAGGGCGCGGTCACCCGCAGCAGTTCGTCCACCAGCGAAGGCCGCAGCCGGTCGTCGGCGGCCTGGTCCCACAGCGCCGCGTCCGCGCACCAGGCGGCGGCGCGCGGGAGTGCCGCCACGGTGGTGTTGACGGCGGCGACCGCGAGCATCGCGCGCAGAGCCGGCTCCTCGCCCGGTGCGGCCCGGGAGAGCAGAGCCTCCAGCCGGGCCGTCGCCACGGCGGCCGCCCGGGACGTGCCGGGCGGCCGGGGCCCGGGCAGATGGTCGCGCACGGCCGCCGCCGCGGCGCGGGCGGCGGCCTCGGCGATGCGCTCCGAAGCTCCTGGGGCGTCCAGGAGCGCACGGACCGTGGCCCCGGCCAGTTCGCGGGCCACCGGTACGAGGTCCACGGCGCCGCCCGCGCCGAGCGGGGCCAGGCGGCGGGAGAGGACCTCCCGCCACACCGGGCGCAGCCGCTCCACACCGGCCGCACCCAGATCCTGGGCGACCGCGCGCCGGGCCGAGCGGTGACCGGTGCCCTCCTGGTCGAACAACGCACCGCCGGCGGAGAGTTCGCGGGCGGCACCGCCGGTGGTGCCCGCCGCGGCGCGGTCCAGCGGAATACGGGTGAGGGCGTGCCGGTACGCGTCGCCGTCATGCACCAGCACCGCACCGCCCAGGCGCGCCACGGCCCGGCGGCGGGTGACGGCGAGCAGCGCGAACAGCACGGGGTGGGAACGGGTGTACACCCGCCGATCACGACGGCGTGCCGCCCGCAGCCCGGGTGTGGTGGTCATCGCCGGCCCCCTTCCGCCTTCGCGAGGCACCGGGCGGCGAGCCGGGCGGTGGCGAGGCGGTCGGGTTTGCGGGACCGCCCGGACAGCGGGACCTCGGCGAGCAGCACCGCGTCCGGCCGGGCGGACCCCATCCGCCGGAGCGGACCGGCCAACGCGGCCCGCAGCGCCGCCCGGTCGGCGCCCCGCGACGGCTGCACGACGGCGACCAGACGCTCGTCGCCGTCCTCGGCCGGTACGCCGACCAGCAGCGCCAGTTCGACGCCGGGCACGTGCAGCGCGGGCTCGTACAGCCCCGGATAGATGTTCTCCGCACGCCTGAGGACCATGTCCTTGGTGCGGCCCTCCAGCACGATCCGCCCCTCCTCCAGACGGGCCCGGTCACCGGTGGCGACCCATGGGTCCGGTTCCTCGCCCAGACAGCGGTCGCGGGTCGCCGGACCGGACAGCAGCAGCTCACCGCCCACGTCCACCTTCGCCGACACCCCCGGCAGCGGAGCGCCGACCAGGTCGCCGCCACCCGTGTGGGCGGCCTTGTGAGCCTGCTCCACCGCCGCGGCGGGGAACAGCTCGGTCAGCGCGTACACGCCCCACGCCTCCGCGGCGCCCGCCTCCTTGACGCGGGTGAGCAGCCCGGCGCTCGCCGGGGCCGAGCCCGTCCACACCCGGCCGGTGAAACGGGCCCCGTGCGCCAGCGCCGACCGCAACTGCGGCGGCGTCAGATACGTGGCCTGCGGGGACAGTTCCCGCAACTGCCGGGCCAGGACGCGCGGGGAACGGGCGGGCAGCGCGACCGGAGCGCCGCTGGCGAGGGACGGCACGAGCACGAAGAACGTACCGCCCAGGACGGGCCGGTCCGCCCGCGGCCGCACCAGGCCGGCCACGGTGGTCATACCGGCGGCGAGCGAGGAGCGGGTGTGCACCACCGCGCGCGGCCGGGAGGTGGTGCCGGAGGTGAAGACGATGACCGCGTCCGCGTCCTCGTCCACCGGCCGGGGGAGCACCCCGGCCCGCACGCCGCCCTCCAGGGCGGGCGCGCAGCCGGGCAGCCGGCGTCCGACCGTGACCACCGGACCCAGCTCCGCAAGGTCGGGCAGCGCGAGTTGGGCCCGGCGGGCGAGCGGCCGGGCCCACCCGGCGACGGCCTGCGCGGTCGCGTCGGCGAGGACGAGGTGGGGCCGGGCGAGGGCAAGCCGGGCGCGGAGCACGTCCGGCCCGGCGCCGGGGTCGAGCACCGCCGCCCGCGCGCCGAGCCGGTGCACGGCGAGCAGCACGGCCAGCGCCCGGGGCCCGGGCCGTACGGCGACCCCGACCGTCCCGCCCGGACCGACGCCGCGTGCGTGCAGGGCGGCGGCGTAGCGGTCGGCGAGATCGGCCAGGTCCCCGTACGTGGCCTTGACGCGGGTGGCGCCCGTCCGGGTCGCGCCGAGGACGGCGGGCCGGCCGGCGTGGGCGCGCAGGGTGTGGGTGAGGAGGTCGAGCATCAGCGCGGGTCCTCCCCGTGCCGGCCCGGACCCCGGTCCAGGTACCAGCGGGCGGTGCCGAGCAGGCCGTAGGCGCGCAGCCGCCGCGTGGAGTTCTCCACGACCATGTCGCGGGCGTGCACGACGGCGGTGGTCCGGCGGCGCACCCGGTTCAGGAACAGCCGGTCGGTGGGGGAGGGACGGCGGGGCATCCCGCCCACGGCCTCGTACAGCGCGGCGGTGACGGCCATGTTGTTCCCGGCGTGCATCCGGTACGGGGCGAGGTAGCCGTGCCGGCGCCGGTGCGCCGGTCGTACGCGCCCGAAGAGGGCCGCGAGGCCCACCAGCCCCCGGAACACCGCCCGCCCCAAGGGCCCGTGCTCGTCGCGGCGTGCCTCGATCCGCCCGCACACCAGCCCGGCGCCACGCCCCAGCGCGTCGCGGGCCGCGGCCGTCCAGCCGGGCCGCGGCAGACAGTCGGCGTCGGTCCGGGCCAGCAGCGTCGCACCGTGCCCGATGGCGTAGCGGAAGCCGGTGTCCACGGCACAGCCCACACCCTTCTCCTCCTCGCGCAGCACGTGCACCGGGAAGGGAGCCCGGCGGGCGAAGCGGCGCGCCTGTTCGGCGGTGGAGTCGGTGGAGGCGTTGTCCACGACGACGAGCGTGAAGTCCCTGTCCCGCTGGGCCGCCAGCGCGTCCAGCGTCGCGTCGAGCCGCGCCGCCTCCTGGTGGGCGGGCACCACCACCCACAGGGCGCTCATGCCTTCTCCCAGACCATCGTCATGATGCTCACGCCGCCGCCCAGGCCCACGAACAGCACCCGGTCCCCGGCGCGCAGTCCGTGGTGCACGAGGTCGAGTTGTACGCCCAGCGTGGCGCTGGCCATGTTGCCCAGCTCCGGCACGGTGACGACGAGCCGGTCCCGGGGCACGCCGGTCAGCTCCACGAACCGCTCCAGGTACGGCACGGTGACCTGGTGCACGAGAACGTGCCGGAAGTCGTCCCAGCCGAGCCCGGTGCGCTGCCGCATCCGGTCCAGGACCGAGGTGCCCACCTTCTCGAACACCTCGCGCAGCTCGGCTCCGTCGCCCCGGAAGTAGGTGTGCTCGTCGCCGCGGGGATGGCGGGACCCCCCGCCGAAGATGCCGCCGACCCGCCAGTGCTCGGAGTGCGTCTCGGTGTCCACGTCGACGATGCCGCCCCGGTCCGCCATCTCCAGCACGACCGCGGCGCCCGCGTCGCCGAAGGTGTAGCCCGCGAAGCCGTCCCGGAGCTGTTCGGGGCCGGAGGGGGCGTGGCGCACCGCCCGGCTCGGGGTCTCCCCGGTGACCACGAGAGCCCGGCGGGCCCGGCCGGCCAGCATCATCGCCCGTGCCGTGTCGATCCCGTTGACGAAGCTGTTGCACGCGTTCGTCACGTCCAACGCGTGTGCCCGGGAGCCCAGTTCGGCCTGGACGATGTGTGCGGTGGCCGGCTCGGCGACGTCGCGCGTGGCGGAGGCGAACACCAGCAGGTCGATGTCGTACGGGGTGAGCCCGGCCCGGGCCAGCGCGGTGCGCGCCGCCCGCGTCGCCAGCGTGGAGGCGTACTCGTCGGCCGCCACGACCCGGCGCGCCGAGATGCCGGTGGCCCGTTCGAGCATCCGAGCCGGCAGGCGCAGCCCGGAGGCCGCGGCGACCTGCTCCTGGAGGTCCCGGGAGGTGAGCCGGGACTCGGGCAGGCAGGACGCCACCGCTGTGATGCCCGGCCGTGGCACCGGGGTGCGAGCAGCATGGTCTATGTGCATGGGGTGCACGCTATGACCGGTTCAGGACAGGCGGCCTGAGCACTCGTACCTAGTCGGCCTCGGTAATCGCACTCTGCCGGGGCCGGGGCGGCGACGGGCACGCGGGCCGCCCCACCGAGGCACGGCCCGACAGCGCACCGGCCCCGGCCTCACGGATACACGGTCCCGGTGGTCCACGGCCGCAGCTTCTCCGGGTTGCCCACGGCCCAGATGTGCTTGATGCGGTCACCGTCGATGTCGAACGCGTACACCGCCACGGTGGCCCCCGCCCGCTGGGCCACCAGACCGGGCCGGCCGTTCACGGCCCGCTCCAGGAACACCACGCCGGACGCCTTCTCGGCGAGTTCGAGCAGGAAGCGTGCCACCCGCTCACCGCCTTCGACCGGGTGGAGCACGGCGGTGACGCGGCCGCCTCCGTCGCCCACCGCCGTCACACCCGGGTCGAGGAGGCCGATGAGGGCACCGATGTCCTTGGCCTCCCAGGCGTGCTTGAAGTTCCTGACGATGCCGGCGTGGTCGGCCGGCATCGGGTGGGACGCCGGCCGAGCGTCGCGGAGGCGCCGGCGCGCGGAGGAGGCCAGCTGGCGGCAGGCGGCCGGGCTGCGGCCGACGATCTCGGCCACTTCGGCGAAGGCATAGTGGAAGACGTCGTGCAGGATGAACGCGACGCGTTCGGCCGGGGTCATGTACTCGAGTACGACGAGGAAGGCCATGTTGACCGACTCGTCCAGGGTCACGTGGTCGGCCGGGTCGCCGGCCGCGGCAACCGGGCCCCCGCCGGGCCGCTCGGTGGGTTCCGGCAACGGCTCGGGGATCCACTCACCCACGTACCGCTCACGCCGGGCCCGTGCCGAACGCAGCAGGTTCAGACAGATCCGGGTGGCGACCGTCGTCAGCCAGCCGCCGACCGACTCGACGGCGTCCTGCTGCTGCCGGGACATGGTGTACCAGCGGGCGTAGGTCTCCTGTACGACGTCCTCGGCCTCCGAGAGGGAGCCGAGGAGCCGGTAGGCGAGGTTGATCAGCCGCCGCCGTTCGCCGATGAGTGCGGCCAGGCTCGGATCGGGCAGGCCGTCTTCCGGCCCGGGCTGGATGGTCACGGTGTCCCCCGTCTGCTTGTGTCGCCATGCGCTGCCGACAGACAGGACAAGGCAGCCCCGTCGAATGTGAGGCCGGAGCGTCATCCGAACCGATCCGTTCGCCCCCCTGCGGTCCCGCGACCGTGGCACCTCACATCCCGTCGGGCCGCACGGTCTGACCAAGTGGGACCGCGGGGACCGATCCCGGGAATGGGGCCGGTGAGTCGGCCGCGGTCCGGATTCCTTGAAGGAGGGTGCGATGGTTTCGCACGAGTCCGACGTGAGGGCACTGCTGGAAGGCCGCGTCGACGCCAGCCGGTCGAAGGACGTCGACCGACTCATGTCACATTATTCCGATGACATCGTGTACTACGACGTCGTTCCCCCGCTCCGGTTCACGGGACACGAAGAGGTCCGCGGCAATTTCGTGCGGTGGTTCGACGAGTACGACGGTCCCATCAGTCTGGAGACCCGCGACCTCACCGTCGTGAGCGGTGAGGAGGTCGCGTTCGCGCACATGCTGCATCTGGACTCGGGCACCCGCAAGAACGGGCTGCGCACCGCGATCTGGGTTCGCTCGAGCGTGTGCTGCCGACGGTCGAACGGCAGGTGGCTGATCACACACGAGCACATTTCGGTGCCGGTCGACCCGGAGAACCTCCGGGCCTGGTTCCCGTCGGACATGTGAAGCGGTCCGACCGGTCCACGACTCTCCCGCCGGGGGTCCGCTCGCCCGTCGGGGGACCGCTCTCGCTTTGAGGGTCCGGCCTCCTCCAGGGGACCGCTCTCCCTCCGCGGGGCCGCGTCGCGGCAAGGTGTGCGGGTACCGCCTTGCCGCGACGCTTGTCGTTCCTCCGCCCGGAGAAGATCACGGGACGGGTCGCAGTTCGGGTTGCGGTTCCGGTAGCCGTCCTGGTGCCACCGTCGGGTCCCACAGTCTGGTGGTCCTCGTGTAGCCGTGGATCACCGAGATCATCGCCAGAATGAGCAGGGGCCCGAACACCCACGGGTGCTCGGCCATTTCCATCGGCACATAGCGATAGGACAGCAGGAGCACGGTGAAGACCGCCGTGCCGTAGGCGACCAGCCGCATTCCCGCACGGTCCCAGCCGCGGTCGAACGAGCGCAGGGCCACCTCCACCGTGAGTGCGAACACCACGCCGGCGACGAGATCCGTGCCGTAGTGGTAGCCGAACCCCAGCGTCGCGGCGAGCGTGGCCGTCAGCCAGAAGGCGCCCGCGTAGCGCAGAAGCCGCGGGCCCTTGCGGGAATGCAGGAAGATCGCGGTGGCCCACGCCGTGTGCAGGCTGGGCATGCAGTTGCGAGGGGTGATGTCGTCGTACGGCACCGGGTGCAGGGGATGCAGCGGTGGTGGCGTGTTCGGCCACAGGTTGGCCACCGCCCACTGCACGCCGCCGGTGCCGGAGGCGCCCGGACCGTAGGCGAAGACGGGTCCGACCACCGGGAAGATCATGTAGATCGCCGGCCCGACGAGACCGATCACCAGGAAGGTGCGCACCAGATGGTGCCTCGGGAAGCGCCGCTCGACCCCCACGTCGCGCAGCTGGTACAGCGCGACGACGACCGCGGCCACCGCCAGCTGGGCGTAGACCAGGCCGAGAACATGGCCGGTGATCGGACCGCTGGCTTCGAGGGCCCGGCCTGCCAGCCATGACGGGTTGCCCAGCGCGTGGTCGGCGGTCGCCACGTACGGGTCGAACACTGTCGGCCGGGTCCTGGACGTGATGAGCAGCCAGGTGTCACCGGTCTTGCGGCCGGCCACCAGCAGCAGGCCCAGCCCGACGCCCTTCAGCAGCAGCACGCGCTCCCGGCCGGTGCGACGCGTGACGGCGATGACCGCCCAGCCCAGCATGACCCACAGCGCGCCGTTGCCGAAGGTGTGGCCGTCGGTCATCTTGGCGCCGACCGCCAACCGCACCAGCACGAGGACGACGTCGATGCCGATCGCGACACCGGCCGCGATGAAGCGTTGCCGCCAGGTGAGCACCACCATCATCAACGCCAGACCTGCGTACAGCGGCCCCGGCTTGGGGGCGAACACCACCTCCCTCGCCTGCTCGGTCAGCGGCCCCGGTACGCCGGCGCAGCGACGGGCGATGATCTCCAGCGTGATGAGGAACCCGAGGCTCACCACTCCCGCCGCGGTCCACAGCATCGCCCGCGGCTGGCGCCACGCGTCGAACGCGGCTCTGCCGTTTATTCGCGAAAACACCCGCGAGACTATAGGTATCAATTGTTTGCCGATTTGTTAGATGTGGGCCAACGAGGTCACTCTGCGTGCCGGATGGCGTGCTTTCCCGTGCAGCACGGGCGACGAGGGCGCTCGTCGGAAGTCTGATGATGCCATTGGGGTCGTGCGGGTGGCTTCGCTGGTCAGCGCCGCGGTGCGCCCGGGGGCGAGCAGGCTTCGGTAGCCACACGGCAGGCCACCGGGTCGCGGATCCTCAAGTGGCGCCGGCGGGCCCGCCGATCGGCGCGCGCCTGTCGGCAGCGGGTCGTCGCCGCCCGCGACCGCCTTGGTGGATCCGGGTGCCGCTCTTGCTGCCGGGGGCCCGCGCGGCCGGAACGGCGGGAGTGGACACGGCAGGAGCGACGCCCACTGCGGCGGCAGAGGCACGGATGCGCATGTGTTGTCCCCACGTGTGGATCTGCGAAGTCGGATGACCCCCTCATAGGAGACGCGAGGCCAAAGGGAAAAGTTGTGCGACTGGTGAACATCTCGGGCTGTTCGCGACGCGTACGCGCCACGGGGGACCACCCCGCCGGGACTTCGGCTTCGGCTGGGTTCCGCGGGTTCTTCGGCTTCGGCTGGGTTCCGCGGGTTCTTTGGCTTCGGCTGGGTTCCGCGGGTTACCGGAATTGTGGCTTCCGCCACGGCGGACCCGGGATCGACCTGGTGAGATCGCCGGATGCTCGGTTTCCTCCTCCGGCTCCTGCCCTTCTGGGTCCGTGAGCCCCTGCTGATCGTGCTCGGGTCCGTCCTCGGCGTACGCATCATGTATCTCGCCGTCAGCGATCACGACTGGGGCGCCGCCGGTATCGGCACGGTGTTCCTCGTGTTCACCGCTGTACGTGTCCACGTGGTGGTCCGGGCCCTGCGTGCCCGCCGGAACCCGAGTCCGGCGGCTACCGCGGCCGGGGCACCGGTCGAGGTCGGCGCCTTCGCGGGCGGGGTGCCGGTCGACGCCGGCGGCCAGGCCCAGTCCCCGGTCCCGGCTCAGGCCCCGGTCCCGGCCCAGGCCACGGCCACGGCCACGGCTCAGTCCAGGATTCCGGCCCCGGTTCAGCCCCAGGCCGGAGCCGGGCCGTACCCCGGCCCGGCGACTGCGGGGCCTGCGGGGACTGCGGCGACTGCGGAGAAGGAGCCCAACGCGTGGGGCCAGGCCCTCGCGGCCGTGGCCGTGTTCGGGGCGATCGCGGCCGTGCTGTGGCTGGCACCAGACATCCTGCCGTCCGACGACAGCACGACGCAGGCCGTCTCGTGTCCGGGCGGGGAACACGAGAAGCTGCCCAGGGCCTACAAGGAGACGCCGGAGGCTGTGACCGGTGACGAACTGTGCAAGGCGCTCAACCGGCCCGATCTGGCCCAGCTCCTCGGAACCCCCGGGGAGACCGCGACCACTGCTTCGGGGTCCAACAACACCGCTCTCCTGACCGACGGAAAGGTCGCCCAGCCGGAGGCCGAGGTCTCGTTCGACACGTACACCGTGCACCTGTCGGCCACCTACAACGAGCTGTCGACCGCCCAGTACGTGAAGCTGATGAAGATCGGCGGAGAGCAGGAGACCAAGACGCTCACGGTTCTCGGCCGGCCCGCGGTCTTCTCCTCGGACCACACCATGAAGTTCGAGATCAATCTCGGGAGCGGCGGATCCGGCGGACCGGTCGAACAGGGCCCCCTGGCCAGGACGCTGTCCGTGGCCCTCGACCCGAAGGACCGGGGCGGCTCCTACGACATCACCGTGTGGAGCAAGTCCGGAGCCCTCCCCGACGACGGCGTTCTCGTCGGCATCGCGGAGAAGGTCCTGCCGACGATCCACGAACGGAATGTCCGTTGAGGCGCCGAAGACTTCCCGGCTCCGACAGCCACGGGACGCCGCGCCGTCCGGCAGCTCACCCGGACGGCCCGCTCCCTCCGCGCCCCGCGTTCACTTCGTCCGCTGCCGCAAAGTCAGATCGTTGCGAGCGGCACGCCGGCGCAGAAAGCGGAAGCTGCCCAGGACCAGTCCGCTGGCGTCGAGGGCCCACAGCACGTCGTCCGACTCCTGCCACCGCGCGTCCGCGACGAGCTCCATCACCGCCTCGAGCCAGTTGAGGTGGGCCGCCCGCCACAGGACCAACCGACAGGCGTCCGTACGCC
Organism: Streptomyces musisoli; assembly: GCF_016741855.1. Classification (GTDB taxonomy): domain Bacteria; phylum Actinomycetota; class Actinomycetes; order Streptomycetales; family Streptomycetaceae; genus Streptomyces; species Streptomyces musisoli. The sequence goes on from NZ_JAERRH010000002.1 coordinate 762,199, forward strand.
CTTCGTCGCGCAGCAGCGTCGCCAGAAGGACGGCGCAGAGCATGTCGTCGGAGAACTGCTCACCATCACCCCGGAATCCACTCAGCAGATCCACGGCGTCCTCCCTGGCCCCGAGGCGCACGTAGTGCCGCGCCAGCGCATATCGGGCACCGGCATCGGACGCGGCACTTCGGCCGAGCAGCGCCGAAACCTCCGGAGTGCGGTCACCGGCGACGAGCAGTTCCGTCACGGTGAGCCAGACCGGGTGCGTCGAGTGCGGGGGAAACACCGTCAAGTGGTGCAGCAGCTCACCGACCGCCTCGTCCACCGCGCCGGTGCCTGCGAGAGCGCGCGCCAGCGCTCTCCGGTCGAAGGGGTCCCTGGGCGGAGTGAAGTGGTCCGCGACCTGGATGGACTGATCCCTGACCAGGCTGGACCGGTCCCGCAGGACGCGGATGGCGTCCTTGTACCTTCCCCGGCTGACCAGAAGCCTGCCGAGCCCGTCGCGTGCATCCCGAGCGTGTTGCGCCGACCCGTCACGCCACATCCTCTCCAGCAGTTCCGCGGCCTCGTCCGGCCGGTCCTGCCGAACCATGAGATCGGCCAGCACGAAGGCGTAGGAACCCTCACCGCCCTCGAACAGGTGCCGTGCCGCACGCTCGGCATCTCCCAGCCGCCCCTGCCCGACGAGGGCGTGCACCACGTAGTCGACGCCGGTGGGGATGACCTCGAACCGCCGGTCGTCAGGGGCGTGGGGCGGCACCACGGCCAACAGGCGCTCCCACTCCTGGGCCCGCCGGTACAGCTCCATGGCGGGGGAGGGGTCGCCTTCCCGCGCCCAGTCGTCCGCCAGGGCCATCGCCTGGTCCGCGAGGCCGCGCACGGCACACAGTTCCACCAGGTCCTCACGCAGGTGGTGCTCCGAGGCCTGACGGGCCGCCTCACTCAGTTCCCCCTGCTCCACCAGCCGGCCGAGACGAAGGTGGGCGTCCCTCTCCCCGTCACGCTCGCGCCAGGCCCGGCTTTCCGCCCGCCGACCGGTCAGCCGCAGCAGCCGAACCAGGACATGGGCGGCGCCATCGTCGGTGGCAGCCGCCTTGCGCAGCAGCTCCTCTGCTTCCCCGAGGCGACCCTGGGACCATTTGAGGGCGATCAACCCGTGCCACGCCTCGGACCGGGACCACGCCCCCTTGCGGGTGGTCGCCGCGAGCAGCTCCGCCTCATCGGGTTCGCGCCGGGTGACGGGGGCGGTCACCGGAACGGGCTCGTGATCGGTCGCCTCGCCAGGCTCGGACGCTTCGTCAGGCTCGGACGCTTCGTCGGGTTCGGCCGTTTCATCGGGTTCGGCCGCTTCGTCGGACGTGGACGGTGCAGCGGCTGAGCACTCCGGCGAGCGGTCGCCCAGGCGCTCGACGAGCTCCTCCACCCGGGCCTCCCACCAATGACGCCGGACACGCTCGGCGAACAGCTCGACCAGCTCGTCCTCGGTCGCCATGTGCCGCCCTTGCGGATCCCACTCGGCCAGCAGCCGCACACACCAGACGAGGTGTGCCGAAGCCATCTCGCCATCGGCTTCCCGGAACCGCCGCACAACCGTGCTCAGCTCTTCCCACCGGGCCAGGCCGGCCAGCACATTGCACAGCGCCCGTCGGGTCCCGCGGGCGCTGTCCGCCGTGGCCCGCCACCGGAACACGGCAAGGGCCTCCTCGTACCGGCTCCGCGCCGCGTACCAATCGATCGCCATCGACCCGGCCCACCAGTCGCCGCCCTGCGCCCCCTGCAACAGGTAGGGCAGTGCCTCCTCGGGCTCCGCACGCTCCATCAGCAGCCGCCCCAGAACCGCGGCCGCCCCGGTCGCCACCTCGGCCACGGACGAACGGGCCGCCCTGCGCCAGGCCGTGACCACGACCTCCGCCCGCCGCCACCGCTGGGCATGATGGCCGAGTTCCAGCGCCTCCTGTGGCGTCGCGGCGCCCAGCAGGGCCGACCACAGCGCGGCAGGCACCGGGGCCTGCGGAAGACGGGTCTGTGCCTGGTCGACCAGATAGTCGAAGGCCACCACACCGTCGCCCGACTCGTCGTCCACCAAGAGCCGGCTGAACCCGCGGCGCCGCCTTCTGGCCCACCGCAGGGACCGCTCGAACATCGCTTCGTCGACTTCCTGGCGCAGACCCGGCGGCACGTAGTGCGGCAGCAGTTCCCGCAGCACGGCGGGCGAGAGCGGACGGCGCCATCCCACCCGAGCCGCGTCCACACTGGCGTGAACCAGTGCGGCGCCACCGAACTGACCGTCCGGGGCATCGGTGTGCGCCCGCAGCAGTCTCAGCAGCTCCGGTCCTGCGGCCAGTGCCTCCGCCACGCCGTAGCGGCCGGCCGACTTGAGCGCATCCGCCAGCCGCGTGTCCTCACGCAGCTCCTCGGCGCGGTCCAGCTCGGCGGGCGAGAACATCCGCTCCAGCCGCACCCGGCGTGCCCGTCCCAGCAAGCCGGCCACCATCGCCGCCGTCCGCCGGTCCGGCAGTTCCTGCGACGGCCTGCGGCCGTCGTCACCGCCGGGGCGCTCCTCGTCCTCCTCGAGGTCGGACAGCTGATGCGCACGGACGGTGGCGATGACCAGGGGCTTCTCCGGCTGGGCCACGAGCCGCATCAGCGCCTCGGCCTGTCGCCTCCCGGCCCCCAGGTACACATCCAGCTCGTTGAGCCAGATCACCGTGCGGGTCAGGTCCAGGCGTACCCCGGCAAGGTGTGCCAAGGACTCCGGGACGACAGGCACCAGCAGTGCCCACCCGGCCAGCTCCGCCCACATGGCCTCTGCCGCGGCACGTGTCTTGCCCGCCGTCGACGGACCGTGGACGAGTACCAGGCCCCCGTGATCCCGGCCGTGACGGACGTGCCCGCGAAGCTCGCCGTCGGCGTCACGCAGCACATAGGACGGCAGCTCCGCATCCAGCACCACACCGGGCCGGCTGGACTGGAGGGGAGCGGCGGGGTGGATCCCCAGCAGCGCTCGGTCACGCACCTGCGAGACCAGCGGAAGATCGCCGTCGGGCCGAACGTGGGCGTGGCCCGCCAGGAGCCGGCGGCGCTGTTCCCTCTCGGGCGCCGACCGCGACCGGAAGACCGGCGGGGCGGTACGGGCGGCCGCGGCCCGTTCCAGCTCACGCCGCTCGTCCCGCTGACGCAGCCCTGCCGTGGATGCTTTGCGCAGCAGTTCGCGCCACTGGTCGTCGAGGGTGAGCCCGAAGGCCCGCAGCAGGCGTCGCAGCGTCTGCTCGGTCGGCGGCCTCACCGCCCGCAGAGCCTCGCTGACCACTGTCTCGCCGACTCCTGCCCGCTCGGCGAGTTCGGTGACGGTCCGCAGATCCGTCTCGGCCATCACGGCACGAAGTCGCTCGGCGAGCCCACGCATCTCGGCCGGAGCCGAACTCTCGACAGGCCCCAGCCTCCTGCCCACGACCATCCCCCGCCGTTTTCCCGCGCGGGTTTCCCCGCCCCATCGCCCGTTCCCCCTGCAATACCCCGCATTTTCCCCGCGCCACCCTCTGCGCCGGTACCGGGAAATCCCGCACCGCCCATGGTCGGACCACCTGCGGGCGACGGGCCCGCGGGGAAGTCTCAGGGAGGGTCATCCATGCAGGTCGTCTACGACATCTGTCACCATCTCGCGCTGCTCCAGCCCCTGTTGACCGCGGGCTCGGTCCTGGTCGGCGCGGCCAACCTCACCGTGGGGATCCTCCGCATGCGCCACGCGAAGATCACGAAGTAGGCCCGCCCCGGAGGCGAGACCACCGCTCGGCGCCGGCCGGGAACACCCTCGGGCCGTTCCCGGATCCGCGGCCATACGCCCTCCGCTCAACCCTCGACCTCAACTCTAGCTTTAGATCTGGTAGGCCCTTGCGGGGGCGAGCCGGCACGAGTGCCCGCCCGGCACCCGGTCGGTCTCGCCCCCTTCCGGCGTCTCACCTGCCGTAGCCCCGGCGAGGGCCTACCGCCCGGTCATCCGTAGTACGACCACTGCTGGTTGGCCGATCCGCTGATGCAGCCCCAGAGCTGGATCTTCGTCCCGTAGTTCGGGATGGTGTTGGCGTCGGCGTCCAGGCATGTGTTCGACGCGAGGTTCCGCAGGGTGTTGCCCGCGGGATACCACACCTGGTTGCGGCCGCCCGTGCACCCCCAGAGCTGGACCTTGGTCCCGTTCTGGGGAATCGTGTTGGCATCCGCGTCGAGACACTGGAAGCCCTGGCCGGTCTGAACGTAGTAGTTACCGGTGGACACGACGGAGAAGTACCAGACCTGGTTGTCGTTGCCGTTGCATCCCCAGAGCTGGACCTTGGTCCCGTTCTGGGGAATCGTGTTGGCGTCCGCGTCGAGACACAGGTTGCCGGTCGCCCTGCTGGTGATCCGCTGGTAGCGGTACATGATCCAGTCCGACGGCTTCCGTGTGGTGTGGGCGTTCGCGTCCGGGGGAGCGGGCAGTTCGCTGAGCGACGAGATGTCCACGATCCGGGGCCCCGTCGCGGCAGGGGCGGAGGGCGACGCTTCGACCGGCTGGGTGGCGCCCAGGGTCAGGGCGAGCGAGGCGACGCCCACGGCAGTGGTGGTACGGAGCCCGGTCCGGGCCTTCCGTCGTGACGGCTGACGAGACATGTAGCCTCCGTGTTCCCATGTGATTGACGCCGATCGCCCCGATGGGGACTTCGCGGCAAGTCGATCAGGCCCGGGGGTGTCAGGCAACGCGACACGGCCTCAAGGCCACCGGACGGCCCATCACCTCCCCGATTCCTCGGCATCGCCGCTCAGGGACATCCCGGAGAAGGCGAGGGCGACCGCTCGGGTCGCCCGCCACCCGGGACGCCACCGGTTCGGGTTCCCGCAGGGACGGTGTCTGCCTTCGGCGGACCCGGGCGGCATGCGCCGTGTGCGGCCGCAAGGTGCAAGCGGAGGCCGGCGAGTGGCGACGGAGAGAGTGACGGCGACACCGCAGATGCGTGTACCGAGGGCAGTGAAAAAGCAAGCTCCGCTCAGGGCTTGTGACTTGAGTGCGTGTGAAGCGGCCGCCCCGGCTCTGAGCGGTCCGTGGTGGCCTGCTTCGAGCTGTACGGAGTGAATGCCTATGTCCGCGACACCTACGGAGTTGGCGGTGGTGGAGTACGTCGTGCTCGCGCCCGAACCACTACTGGCGCAACGCTCGCCGCACCGGCCTCGGGTATTCGGCGAAGGAGAGCGAGGACGGCCTGGCGCTCATGCGGGCCTGGACCGGGACGAGTTGGCGGCCGACGCCTCCGCCGCGCCGGCTGCGGCGCGCACCGAGGCCGGGTCGGGGCGTGGCATTCCTCGGGCTCGGTATGGGCGGTTGGTCAGGCGGCGCGGCAGAGTTCCGCGGGGCCGGCCGGTGCCGCGGCGCGGGTCAGGGTCGCGGGCTCGGGACGGGCGGTGCGGACGGGGTTCGCAGCCTGCGAGCGGTTCCGTGCGAAGACGAAGAGGCGCAGCACCGCGAACCGCGCGAGGCCGGCGAATGCGGAGGCGGACAGGTAGACGACCTGCTCCAGCAGCGCACCGGGAGCCGCCACCAGCTGCTCCAGCACCAGCATCGCCACGCAGGTCACCGCATACGCGCCCGCCGCGGACCCGGCCGACTGAGCATGCTGGCGCCAGGTCGCGTGCCCGCCCGCGCCGAAGGTGAAGCGGGCGTGCAGCTCGGTGGCGAGGAGCGTGGAGACCACGGTGATCAGGGCGTTGGCCACGGGCCAGGGAATCCAGGTGGCGAGGGCCGCCACGGCGAAGCTGGAGGCCACCCCCACTCCGCCCCCGCAGACCACGAAGCGGACGAAGGCGGTAACGGCGCCGGGTGCCGCCGACCGCCGTCTCTGTGCTGTCTCCATGATCTCCCCCTGATGGCTCACCCCGTGAAACACGCACCTCGACCGGCCAGGGCCTCGGTCCACTGTTTCCAACACTGGAAACGCTACGTTGTCTTCATGGCGTCAGCAACTGATTTATTGCATGGGGAGGGTATCGCTGCAGGTGAGAGGATATAAATCGTTGCAACGATGGCGCCGGTAATGCAATGACTGCGCCTTCGATCATTGCAATGAAGCGACAGTGCCTGTCAGCGGGTCAGCAGGATCGCGGCTGCCGACGTGACGAGCAAGGATGCGCCGCAGAACGCGAGGTGTGAGCGCGGGTAGTCGTACCGCTCGCGTGTCACTCCCTGGTTGATCTCGTGCGCCCACTCCGCGAACAGCTTGCGAGTCGGGTACATGCCGATCGTCAGTCCGATGAGCGCGAACGAACACAGGACAAGCATGTTTTCCAGAGCGAACCCGCGCCATGCCCCGTACTTCACCGCTCCCGTGCCGCACACCACCCAGATGAAGGGGTACACCGCCCAGAACCTCTGGATCGGAACCCATTTCGCCATGGCGGAGCAGTGGAGCACGAGAGCCGCGATGGCCAACAGCCACAGCCACTCCGTGGCAACCGACGTGAGCACGGACTTCCCCCCGAGTCATGTGAACCCGCAGAGGGTAGCAGCGAGGGGCCGGGTAGCCCGGTGGGGGCTCGCCTGCCTGCGCCGCTGCGCGCCGGCCGGCGACTTCGCGCATCGCGCGGGCCGGTGTTGTGTCGGCGGTATGTCACGCGGACGGCAGCCAGCAGGTGATGCGTTCACCCCACCACCGGCGCACAGGCCGGATATCGTGCTGTGTCCCCGGCAAGAAAGGCGACGACGCCATGGACAGGTCTGCCCCCAGGAGCTTGGTCCGTGCGAGCCTCGGGCTGGTCGCAGCCCTGGTGTCGACCGTGCTCTGCGCCACGGCGAGTGGGGCCGCCCCCGAGGACACGGGGGGAGACACGGGAAGGACCACCGCTGCACATGCGAGCAGCGAACGCGGCTGTCCGGTCGTGTACTTCGACCTGGGTGAAACCCTCCTGCACACCGCCGACGACGGCAGCACCGACTATCAGCGGGGTGCGGCCTCCTATCTGCGCGCCCTACGTGAACGACACATCGAAGTCGGCCTCATCACCAATGTTCCGCCCTCCTGGGGCACGACCGACGCCGAGCGTGCCGCCAGGCTGAAACAGGAGGTCGACGCGACGTGGCGGGGTCCGGTTCCCTTCGCCTGGGCGGATTTCGAAGGCCGAATCCTCACTCCGCGCACTGAGGCCGAGCGCAAGCCGGCTCCGATCCTCTGGGAGCGCGCGAAGGCCGCCTCGGGCCGCTGCCGAGTCGTCTACCAGGCGGAGACGGCCGAAGAGGTCGAGGTGGCCGCCACGCTGGGCTTCGTGCCGTACCAGGTCGGCCGACCCCACCGGCCCACGTTCCTTCCGGTGGGGCTGATCGAACTCCTCGGCCGTCGGTCCCGCTGACCGAGGTGGACCGTGCGGGCGCCGGCCGCCGACGCTTCTCGGCCGTCGGTCCCGTTGACCGAGGAGGGCCGTGCGGGCGCCGGCCGTCGACGGTCTCTTGCCCGGCGATCGGCCGTGCGTCGCCCGGTCACTCGCAGCCGCGCCGCCAGTTCCATCCGATGAAGGTGTGCTTCAGCTCTACGTCGAAGTGACAGGAGGCACCGGAGCCGGCGTCGATCCGCACATACGAGTGGTGCGTGTTGGCGTACACGGTGCCGGAGGGGTCGAAGATGCCGGCGTAGGTGAAGGAGGCGTACGCCTCGGAGTTCACCACGGCGCAGTCGGTCGCACAGTCGTCCTTCTCGGACGACGACAGCAGCGACCAACCCGCGTTCCATGGCTCCCGGTTCCACTCCTGGCGGGCCCGGGTGGCGGCGTCCACGACGCGGCCCGAGGCGGTGTCCCAGGTCGACGTGGTGTAGAGGCCGGTCATGCGGATGTTGCAGCAGTCGTACATCTCGTTCCACGTGCGCAGTTGATGGGTGCCCGCAGCGGCGGCGTCCGTACCCGCGCCCTCGACCGCCTTCGTGGCCGAACCGGCCGGCACGTATCGGACCGCTCCCAGCTTCGGCTTGCAGTCGTCGCCGATGGTGACCTGCTGCTGAACCGCCATCCCCGCGGGCGGCGCGGGCAGCGAGCCGGACAGGTTCACGCCCCCACAGGACTTGGCAGTCTGCGCCTCACCGGCGCCCTGCCCCGTCCCGGCGGCCACCGCCGAACCGCCTGACGCGCCTCCCAGGGCGATCGTGGCTGCGAGCACACTTGCAATCCGCCTGGCCAAATTTCCCTCTCCTGCCTACGAGTTCACCGGTGCTGCGCTGGTCGGGGTCATCACTTCTCCGGGTCCAACGTACCGACGATTCGGTCGGACGTCCGGCGTCCGCGCCGCCCCGCGCCTGGCGGTCCGGTGCTTGACGTATGACCGGCGGCTGCAGACAGGGTTGAGGGCGACGAGTTCGGCGACTGCCGAAGCCGTCGATGGCCGGGGGCTGAGGGCATGTACTGGCGACGGCAGCGCATCACCCTGGAACCGGCCGACGCTGTCGAAACCGAAACAGCCGCACCGGAGACCCCCGGTGGCCGGCGTCCTGCGTCACCGGGGTCACGTGATACTCGGAGTGGCGCAGCCGACGGTGAACGCTGCCGCTCCTCGGTGCCAGGGCCGTTCGACGTGGGAGAGTATGGGAACTGTGCACATACTGAAGTCGTCCGAGGCGGTTGACGCCTGGCTGGCCGGTGCCGGGTGGCACCCGGGGCGCCGGTGTGACGACCTCGCCGCTGCCGAGGTGGAGTTCGCTGTCGAGAGTTTCCGCAACGACGGCGGAAGTCTCGATGTCATCGCCCCCGCTCTCTTCTTCCTGCGCGAGCACGTCGGCCTTGTGGCGCCCCGGCGCGCCTCCACCGAGGACAGGGTGATGTTCTACCCGCGTCTCATGTACGTGGGCGCAGCCGAAGACGTCCAGGACATCGCCGACGGACTGGGCAAGAAGGTCTTCCCCGTCGCCCACGACACGTACGACGGCGGGACGATTCTCATCGATGAAGTGGGGCGATTCTTCTACCTGCACCACAGCGGCGGATACTTCCTCGGCAATGACAAGCACTCGGCTCTGATGAGTTATTCGCGGGGGTACCCGCTCGATGATGCGGAGGACTACTACGCCTGAGCATGCGACGGTACCGACAGGGCGGCTGTCCGCAGCGCGCCGCGCACGGAGCCCTGGCGCCAAGCGACACCGGGCTCCGCGACCGTGCGGCCAAGGCGGGTCCGGCGAGCCGGGTGCGGTCCGGTCAGGCTGTGTGTGCCCTTCTATCGCGAACCTGTGTTGTTCCTAGAATGGCCATGTGGAGGACATCGATGCGATCGCGGCGCTACAGGATCCGGTCCGGCGCCGTCTGTACGAGTACGTGGTGGCACAGGGCCGTGAGGTCGGCCGGAACGAGGCCGCCGAGGCTGCCGGGGTGGCGCGCACGCTCGCCGCGCACCACCTGGACAGGCTGACCGAGGCCGGACTGCTGGAGAGCGGCAGCCGCCGCCTTACGGGCCGCTCGGGACCGGGAGCGGGCCGTCCCGCCAAGGTGTACACGCGGGCGCGGGCCGAACGGGCGGTGTCATTGCCCGCCCGCGACTATCGCACCGCCGCCGAACTGCTCGCCGAGGCCGCCGAGCAGGCCGGGCTCGACGCCGGGCTCTGCGCGGCCGCGCGCCGTCGGGGCGAGGCCCTGCGCGGCTCGGCGGCGCCCTGCGGCGGCCTCGAGGAGGCCATGGCGATGCTGGCCGCCCGCGGCTACGAACCGCACCTGGAAAGCGCCGGGGTCGTCCAGGACGCCGAGGGTGCCGAGGCTGCGACCGCCGAGGCCGGGACGGTCGTGCGGATGCGCAACTGCCCCTTCCATGCCGTCGCCGAACGCTTTCCGCCGCTCGTCTGCGGCATGAACCTCGCGTTGCTCGAGGGCCTGTTCGGCACGGACGGTCCCGTCCGCGCCCGCATGGACGCCCGGCCGGGGGAGTGCTGCGTGGTGGTCGAGAACTCTAAAAACAATCTCCATTGACATAGAAAGTGGCCGGGTGCTGGGATGTGACCATGACTGCATCCGTGCATGCCGCCCACCTCGCCCAACTCAACGTCGCCACGCTGCGGCACCCCCTCGACGACCCGCGCATCGCGCCGTTCGTCGAGATGCTCGACCCGGTCAACACCGCCGCCGACGGCACGCCCGGCTTCGTGTGGCGGCTCGTGGAGGAAGGCGCGGCCGACGCCACCGCCCTGCGTCCGGCGGGCGAGGACGTCATCGTCAACCTGACGGTGTGGGAGACCCCGGAGGCGCTGTGGGACTTCACCTACCGCAGCGGGCACCTCGAGGTGATGCGGCGGCGCCGCGAATGGTTCGAACGGCATGTCGAGGCGCACCTGGTGCTCTGGTGGGTCCCGGCGGGCCACCTCCCCACCGTCGGCGAGGCCCTGGAACGGCTGGCGGACCTGCGGGCCAATGGTCCGTCCCCGCGCGCGTTCACCTTCGCCTCCTCCTACACCGCTGCCGAGGCCGCCGAGCACCTTCAGACCGTGCCGCAGGGGCAGCACGTCCAGGGCCGCCCGTTCCGCGAGGGCGACCGGCTGCCGGCCGAGTAGCACGGTCGCAGGCCGGTGGTTCCGCTCAGGCCGTGGCGGCCAGCGAGGACCCGGCGCCGGCTTCCCAGGCGAAGTCGTCCAGGTCGTTGCAGGGGCCGGCGGCGCCGGAGAGCACGATCCGGTGCGATCCGGTGCCCTCGGCGGAGACGCCCACGTCCTTGGCCAGAGCGCGGCGCTTGTACAGAGCGAGCTTGACGTGCCCCGGGTCCGCGGCGAACTCGACGTACTTGCCGCCGAAGCTCCTGCCCACGCTCAGGCCCCGGTCGGCGTAGAACTGCTTGGTGGCCTTGACGTCCTCGACGCCCAGCAGGAGCACGAACTCGTCGAAGTCCCGGGTGACCGGGGCGGTGTCCTTCTTCGCCGACGTCGCGACCTTCAGGATCGTGCCGTCCGGGGCCTGGACGACGCCGCCGTAGCCCCACAGCGACTTCGAGGCCGGCTTGAGGGAGGTGGCACCGGCGTCGAGGGCGGCCTTGATCAGGGCGTCGGCGTTGCCCGGCTGGGACACCACCAGCGACAGTGAGAATCCGCGGAAGCCGGTCGTAGGGTCCCCCGACGCCCGCAGGCGCAGGTACGGCGAGTCGGGTCCGAGGACGGCGGAGTAGAAGCGGGTGGCGGCCGCGAGGTCGGCCACTTCCAGGATGACGGCGTCGATGGAGTTCATGCCTTCGAAGGTAGGGGCGGCCGGGCCTCCGGCGCTTCTCGAAAACTGACCGGTCGAGTGCTCGCCGACCGGCAGCCGTTTCCCGAGAGGATACGGCCGGTGAAGATCGCGTCCGGTCGGCGGGCATCGCGGGGCGCCTCGCCCACGCGCCGCACCCGTACGGGCTGAAGGGGAGGCCCCGAGCGGGGTCGCCGCTTCGCCGGACCGGGACGTAGAGTACCCCTAGGGGTATTGCGAGGAGTGATCGTGGAACTGGAGCTTGAGGGTGCGTCCCTGAAGTCCGTGCTGAACCGGCTGCGTCGCGCACAGGGCCAGATCTCCGGCGTGATCCGGATGATCGAGGAGGGCCGGGACTGCGAGGACGTCGTCACGCAGCTGGCCGCCGCCTCGCGGGCGCTCGACCGTGCCGGTTTCGCGATCATCGCCACCGGATTGCAGCAGTGTGTGACCGACATGGAGTCGGGCCGCAAGAACGGCGAGAACGCGGAGGCGATGCGCGCCCGCCTGGAGCGGCTTTTCCTCTCGCTGGCCTGAGAAAGTCCGGGTGCGGGCCCCCGGGTGTTGCCGGCCTGAGGGACTCCGGGGAGGGCAGCAGGTCACCGGATGGCGGGGCGCGGCTTCGGCTACCGCCGAGACCGGTCCGCTTCGGCTACCGCCGAGACCGGTCCACTTCAACTACTGCCGAGGCCGGTCCACTTCAACTACTGCCGAGGCCGGTCCAGCTTCAGCTACCGCCGAGGCCGGTCCGGCTACGGCTACTGCCGAGGCCGGTCCGGCTACGGCTACCGGCCGGCCCAGAGAGGCTGCGTTCCGACGTGCGGCCCCCGCAGGTGCGGTACGGCGCTGCCGCTGTCGGTCACCTCGCGGATGACCGCCCTTCGCCCGCCCGCACAGATCTGCCCGGCGTGAGCGGGAAACAGCCCGGCTCCGCATGCTGATCAGCCGTCTCCGACCGCCCGGCCCGGCTTCCCGCGAGCCGGGCCCCCGCAGATGAAACTGAACGGCCGGTCCTCCGGTCCAGGTCCTTCCACACTCCCAAAAATACCCCCAGGGGTATCCGTGTATGGTGGTGCGCATACCCCGGGGGGTAATCGCAGTGGGAAGGAAAGATCTCCGTGTTCTTCATCGACGCCATTGACCTCGAGGGCCTCGGCAACCGCAGCTACCTCGCCGGCGGCCGGCGGACGGCCGTAGCCGTCGATCCGCCGAGGGACTTCGACCAAGTGCTGGCAGCGGCCGCGCGTCGCGGAGTGCGGATCTCACACGTGGTGGAGACCCACGTGCACAACGACTACGTCACCGGCGGTCCGGAGCTGGCGCGGGTGACCGGCGCCGCCTACCTGGTGCCCGCCGGGGCCCATGTGTCGTTCACGCGGATACCGGTGGCCGACGGCGACACCGTCACCATCGACGGCGGGCTGCGCCTGCGCGCCGTCGCCACGCCCGGCCACACACCGCACCACACCTCCTACGTCCTACAGGAGCAGGGCGCGCCGGTGGCGGCTTTCACCGGCGGTTCGCTGCTGATCGGCACGGTGGGCCGGCCGGACCTGGTCGAACCGCGGCTGACCGAGCAGCTGGCCCGTGCCCAGCACGCCTCCGCACACCGCCTGGCGGCCGAGCTGCCCGACGAGACGCCCGTGCTGCCCACGCACGGCTTCGGCAGTTTCTGCTCCTCCGCGCAGGCGGACGGGAACGCCACCACCATCGGCGAGGAGAAGTCCGCCAACGCTGCGCTGACCACCGACGCCGACTCCTTCGTCGCGCAACTGCTCGCCGAGCTGGACGACATTCCCGCGTACTACACGTACATGGGTCCCGCCAATGCCGCGGGTCCCGCACCCGTGGACCTGACCCCGCCCGCCGTCGCGGATGCCGACGAGATATCCGCCCGGCTCGCGGCCGGCGAATGGGTCGTGGACCTGCGCAACCGGGTCGCGTTCGCCGAGGGCCACGTCGCGGGGTCCTTCAACTTCGAAGCCGACGGCAAGATCGCCACCTATCTGGCCTGGATGATCCCGTGGGGCAGGCCCGTGACGCTGCTCGCCGCATCCCCGGAGCAACTGGCCGACGCACAGCGCGAACTCGTCAGGGTCGGCATCGACCGGCCCGCGGCCGCCGCGACCGGTTCACCGCGGGAATGGCTGCCCGAGGGTGACCGCCCCGCCTCCTTCCCCCGCTCCACCTTCGCCGGCCTGGCCGAGCACGGCACGGACGGCATCGTCGTCCTGGACGTACGGCGTGACTCCGAGCGGGCCGCCGGCCACATCGAGGGCTCCGTCCACATCCCCGTCCATGAGTTGCACAAACGGCTCGGCGAGGTGCCCGCCGGCACCGTCTGGGTGCACTGCGCAGGCGGAATGCGGGCCGCGATCGCCGCCTCCCTGCTGGACGCCATCGGCCGGGACGTCGTGGCCGTCGACGACGGTTTCGATGCCGCCGAGACCGCCGGCCTGAACGTCGTATCCGGCTGAGCCGACGAGTCCGGACAACCGGCAGAACCCTCCGAGAGGTTGTGTGATGTTCCTTCTCCGTCGTAGCGCGGACCGTGTCACCGTGGACGAGGCCCACCGGCGCACCCACGGGCCCGACGCCGTAGCCGTCCTGCTGGACGTACGCGAGCAGGTCGAGTGGAGGGCCGGGCACGCCCCCGGGGCCGTCCACGCGCCGCTGTCCCGGCTGACCGCCGGCGCGGCACTGCCCGGCGCGGCCCGGGCACGGCCGCTGGTGGTGATCTGCCGCAGCGGGCACCGCTCACGGCAGGCCGCCGCACTACTGGCCGCACGCGGCGCCGACGCCGTCGACGTCACAGGCGGCATGCGGGCGTGGGCCGCTGCCGGTCACCCGGTCGTCGACGAACGCGGGAACAACGGCTCGACAGCATGACCGCCCTGATCCTCGCGCTCCTCGCCGGTGCCGTCATCGGCCTGGCCCTGGGCGGTCTAGGCGGAGGCGGCAGCGTCCTCGCCGTGCCCGCCCTGATCTACCTGGTCCATTTCACTCCTGCGGAGGCGACGACGGGCGGTCTGGTCATCGTCACCCTCACCTCGGTCACGGCATTGACCGCCCACGCCCGGGACGGCAACGTCGCCTGGCGCACGGGGCTGCTCTTCGCCGCGGCCGGCATCGTGCCCGCGATGATCGCCGGAGCGGTCTCAGGCCATCTGCCCGCCACGGTGCTGACCGGTGCCTTCGCGGTGATCGCCGGGCTCGCCGCCCTGCGCATGCTGCGGCCGGCGCGCACCGAACCGTCCGGCACGGTGCACCCCGGCAAGGCCGGAGCGGCCGGCGCCGGGCTCGGCACCGTCACCGGGTTCCTCGGTGTCGGCGGCGGTTTCCTCGCCGTTCCCGCACTGGTGAGTGTGCTGGGACTGACCATGCGCCGGGCGGTCGGCACCAGCCTGCTCGTCATCACGATCAACTCCCTGGCCGCCCTCGCCGCCCGGGCCGGCACCGGCATGCACCTGGACTGGGCGGTCATCGCACCGTTCACCGCGGCAGCGATCCTGGGCGCCTGGGACGGCAAACGCCTGTCACACAGACTCAAAGGCACGACACTCCAGCGGATCTTCGCCCACGTGCTCCTCGCTGTCGCCGCCTTCATGCTCGTCGATGTGCTCGTCTGACCATGTCGCCCGAGTTCACGGACCGAGCCGACAGGGCCAGGCCGGAGAGGAAGAGCTTCTCCTGGCACCCGCACAACTACGCACGGTCCGCACCGGCTTCCGGCGCCCGCCGGATCAAGTTCCGCGACCACTGCTCACAGACACCCCACGGGACACAAGCGCTCCACCGGTCGGGGCACCTCAACACCAAGGAACGACATCAGCCATGAACACCCCCGCCACTCTCGACCCCCGCCAGGCCCGCAGCCGCCTGCACGAACTCACCGTCATCGACGTCCGCGCCCCCGGCGAGTACGCCGACGGTCACATCCCCGGGGCCCTGAACATCCCCCTGGACCAGCTCGACCGGGCGCTGCCCGACATCCGTACCGCGGCCCGGCGCGGCGAGATCCTTGTCGTCTGCGCCTCGGGCGTCCGCTCCGAGAACGCGTGCCGGACACTCGCGGAGAACGGCATCCACACCGCCACGCTCGCCGGAGGCACAAGTGCCTGGGCCGCCCAGGGCCATGACCTGCACCAGGCCGACGGCACTCGGACCACCACATGGGGTATGGAGCGCCAAGTCCGTCTCGCCGCGGGTTCGTTCGTCCTGCTGGGCCTGGCGCTGGGCGAGGTGGTTCACCCGGCCTTCCGGCTGCTGTCCGCCGGCATCGCGGGCGGCCTGGTCTATTCCGTCCTGACGAACACGTGCGGCATGGCCGCCGTGCTCGCCAAGCTCCCGTACAACCGCCCCCGCACGGCCGACCTGGACGCGGCACTCGGCCGCCTGCGCGGCAACTGACCAGACGTCAGGGCCGATCGCGCGGTCCGGCGGCGCCGCCGTCCCCCGGCACCGGCGCTCCGGCGCCGGCGACTCCCGAGTCGTCCATGTAGTCACGGACTCGTGTGATCAGTCCGTCGCGGACCTGGAGTATCAGGAGGCCGGGGACGGTGAACGTGGTGGCCTTGGTCGTCAGTGTTCCCACCACGACGTGCTCAGCGATGATCACCTCTGGATCGGCGGTGTCGTAGGCCGCGATCCTCCTGACCTCCCGCACCCGGGCGGGGCTGGCCCCCCAGGCCGCCCGGTATCCCGCGCGCACGGCCTCACGCCCCTCGTAGAGCGGGGGGAAACCGGGAAAGGCGAAGGGGAACTCGTGGACCGCGTCCTCGGCATAGAGATCGGCGAGATCGTCCGGGGACTTGTCGAGCATGGCCTGGTAGTAGCGGCTCAGCACCTCATGAGGGGTGCGAGCAGCGTTGTCCGGATGCACAGTGACCTCCCGTTCGCTCAACACTTGTTGACCCACTCACCGTAGGGCCGGTCGCCAGTTCGGTCAACGGCTGTAGAGTGAATAGATGTCCACTCCTCGCCAATCCCGCGCCGACCGTCGCCGAGCGACCGAGGCGCGCATCCTGGACAGCGCCCGCGAGTTGTTCGCCGAGAAAGGATTCGAGCGCACCACCATCCGCGCCGTGGCTGCCGCCGCGAGTGTCGACCCGGCTCTGGTCATGCAGTACTTCGGCTCGAAGCGGGAGCTGTTCACCCAGGCTGTACAGGCGTTCCCCGCCCCGCTGACGGCCACTGACACCGACGTGCTCGTCGATCAGTTGCTGGCCTCGCTCGGTCTCAAGCTCGGCGGACTTCCCGAAGGCACGCTGGCGATGATGCGGTCCATGCTCACCGATCCGGCGGCAGCCGATCATGCCCGTGCCGCTCTGGGCCGGCAGATCGAAGGCGTCGGTGCCGCGCTTCCCGCTGCCGAGGATCCCGAACTGCGCGCCGCGCTGGTTGTCACGACGTTGCTGGGCGTCACCATCGGCCACCAGCTCCTCGGCTTGGCCCCCCTTCGTGAGGCGCCCGCCGATCGCATCGCCGCGTTGCTCCGCCCGGCCATCAAGGCCCTGGCAGAACCGCCGGAGTGAACACGGTGCAACCGATACCGGGAGCAGGGAGCGCGGCAGGTTCTCAGGGGCGCCGCCTGAGCACCTTGGGGGGACAGCCGTCCAGGTTCGCCCTCGAGCCTATCTGGTGCTGCTGTCACGGGATGGCCCAAGCTGGCGCGCATGGATTGGTTGCCACTGCTCTCCACCCTCGCCGGGGCCGCGATCGGCATCGTCGCCACTCTCATCGCCGACCGGAACCGGTGGAAGCGCGAGGATGCCAAGGACGCTCGTCGGCTGCGGCTCGACGTCTACACGCAGTACACCACCACCGTGAAGGTCCTCGGCGAGACCCTGCGGGCCCTCGCCCGGCAAGGGCACCCTTCCGGCGACGAGCGGTCACTTGCGCTGCGCGAGGCCTTTCGCGATTCGGGCCTGGCCGTCGCATCGGAACGGATGTGGCTCATCGCGCCCGAACCCGTCGTCAAGGCCTCCAACAGCGTGTTCCACTGCCTGCGACGCATCTGCGACGGCTACATCGACGGCACCGCTGTCGGCAGTCCGGAGGATCACGCCCGCTGGGAGGCGCGTGGCGAAGCAGCCGCCGACATGCGCAGGCTCATGCGTGAAGACCTCGGCGTAGGCCCGCTCACCGAACGTCACAGCCCCCGTCCGAACGACGAAGGAAACCCCGCCGCGCAGTGATCGTGGCCGTGGCACCGACGCCAGGAGACGGGCAGCCGCAGCAAATGCCCGACTCTCACGCTGCCGCCTGCCGCCTGCCGCCTGCCGCCTGCCGCCTGCCGCGTGCCGCCTGCCGCGTGCCGCCTGCCGCGTGCCGCCTGCCGGCACCGGTCACGGTGAGGCGTGAAGACGGACCCACCGAGGTCTGCCGCCGACTCGTCGCCGGCATGACGGCTGGGCCGGGCGGCCGGCGCGTTCACGTCACCAGGCGCAGCGACGTCGCCGCGATGCCCAGCCGTACGCTCTGGCCCCACGTCAGCTCCAGGGCGTCGGTCTCCATCCCGTCCCCGAAGACCACCATCCGGTCCGATTCCACGGTCAGCCGCAGTCCTTGCCCCGGCCCCAGCTCCCCGGCGACCCTCGACGTCCCGGTCGCGGGCGATGGCCAGGCCTCGCGCACGAACCACAGGAGCCGCGGGTCGCGGGGCGCGGGCATCGGCACGGTGCTGCCGCGCTCCAGCCACAGGGAGCGGAGCCACCCGGTGGCGCCCGTGCCGGTGCCGACCAGCACCCCGGAGGAGGCCTGGGCCTCGCCCGGGTCCGTCCCGCCGTCGCTGCCCAGGCGGTAACGGGCCGTCTGGTGGCCGGGCGGACCCAGGTAGATCTCGTTCAGCGCGAGGAGGCGCTGGGTGTCGTCGGCGACGGCCTCGACCATCGTCAGTTCCTCCGCCCGGCCCCCGGCGGCGGTCGCGGCCCGCAGCAGGGAGGCCGCGTCGCCGCAGCGGTGCCGGACCAGGACACCCGGATTGCGCCCCGGGTCGGTGTCGATGCCCACCACCGGCTGCCCGGAGAGGTACTTCGCGGTGTTGGCGACCAGACCGTCCTGGCCGACCACGACCACCACGTCCTCGGGGGCGAACAGGAAGCGGTCCAGGTCCGCCCGCTCCACCGTGGAGCTGCGCCAGGTGAGCGGCACCGCCGACGCCACGTCCCGCAGTGCCTGCCGCGTGTCGTCGTGGCGGCGGGCCACCTCGTCGATCGAGCGGCCCCGGCTGGAGAGGAAGAACGCGGCCTGTCCGTGCGTCCCGTGCCGGGCGAGCAGTTCCTCGTACTCGGTCCTGCGGTGCACGAGCACCGCACGCGGCGCCAGGCTCACGCCTCCTCCTGGCCTTCCGGACGCCCGAGCCTGGCCAGGAGTCCGGTGAGCACGTCGGGGGAGAGCGTGACGCTCTCGATCCGCGGCAGGTTCTCCGCCAGCCGGGTCGCCGCCAGGGCGTGCAGCGTGGCCGGGTCGACCTCGCCGTGCACCCGCAGCCAGGCGGCCTGCGCCTCGGCGCGCGCCGCGCCCGTCGCGCGTGCGGCCTCGGCGTCCGCGTGGGCCAGGCGGACCTTGCGGGCCGCCTCGGCCTCGGTCCGTACGCCGTCGGCCGCCGCCTTCTCCTCGGCTTCGCGCCGCGCGTTCGTGCCGCGCTGGTCGACCAACTGCTCCTCGCGCCGGGCCAGTTCGATCTGGCTGGCCAGCTCGTTCTCGGCGATGGCACGCTCGCGCTCGACGGCGACGGCCCGCCGCTCATAGGTGGCCCGGTCCGCCTCCTGCTGGATCTGCTCGCGGGCCGGGGTGCGCAGGGCGCGCTCCACCTCGGCCTCGGGCCGGATCGCGACGACACGCACGGCCACCACGTCGATGCCGGTGGCCGGGAGGCGGGGCTCGGCGGCGAGGCCGGTGGCGACCCGTTCCCGCACGGAGGCGACGCCGTCCACCAGGGCGACGGCCAGTGGGGTGCGGGCCAGTACGTCCAGCGTGTGCTGCTGCGCGGTCTCGGTGAGAAGGGTGGCGATCTGCTCCAGGGGTGCGCCGCGCCACTTCCCGCTGTCCGGGTCCACGGAGAAGTCGAGCCGGTTCGCCGCCTCGGCCGGGTCGCTGATCCGGTACGTGACGGTGGCCTGCACGGTGACGTCCTGGAAGTCGGCGGTACGGGCGTGGAACGCCATGGCCAGCTCCCGGTCGTCGACCGGCACTTCGGAGAGCGCTGCCGACAGCGACCGGTACCAGAAGCTGAGCCCCCGGCCGTCGTGGGCGAGTCGGCCGCGCTTGTGGTGGCGGATGTGGGCGGTGGGTGCGGAACGCAGATGGCGCCATCCGAAGCGCCGGGTGATGTCGGCCATGGTGGACCCCCCTTGATTTCGTCAGCGAGACGATAATGGAGAGTGTCGATCTCGTCAACAAGACGAAAACTGGTCGATCGGCCGGCCGTCACCTGGAGGGAGCTGCTCCATGGGGGACGGCTGGGGTGGAGGGTGCCCCGCGCCTGTTCCACCCTGCCGCAGTCCTGGCCGCAGGGCTCGTGAACAAGGCCCTACAAGTCCACCTGGCATCCGGACTCGTGTGGCGCCGGCCTCACCGACGGGGGCCTGCGACCCCTGGGGTCCGGACTCGTGTGGCGTCGGCCCCACCGACAGGGGCCGGCGACCCCGCGGTGTGATCCCTGGGGCCTGTCCCGTGATCACGTGACGGGGCGGCCGGTCTCCAGAGGGCAGTCGTTCTCCAGTGAACAGCCACTGTTCGGGGGCAAGTTGGCACGGGGTCGGCAGAGCTGCGCAGGAGCGGGGATGTTAGCTTCCCTTCCCGTGATGGAACACCAGGAGGAGACCAGGGCGGCGTACGACGGGGTCGTCGAGCTGTATGCGTCGATGTTCGCGAATGGGTTGGAGTCGCACCCGTTCGCGCGGAACATGATCGCCACCTTCGCCGAGCTGGTTCGCGCAACGGGGAACTTGCGGGCGGCCGACGTCGGTTGCGGGCCGGGGCATCTGACGGCCATGCTGCACGACCTGGGGCTGGACGCCTTCGGACTCGACCTTTCCCCGGGCATGGTCGACCACGCGCGGCGGGCGCACCCGGCGCTGCGGTTCGACGAGGCACGGATGGAGGCCCTGCCGGTCGAAGACGGCGCGCTCGGCGGCGTGCTGGCCCACTACTCGATGATCCACACGCCGCCCGGTGAACTGCCCGCGCTGCTCGCCGAGCAGGTACGCGTCCTGGCGCCAGGGGGCCTGCTCCTGGTCTCGTTCTTCGGAACCGGCGGACCGGAGCCGGTCCGCTTCGACCACAAGGTGACGCCCGCGTACAGCTGGCCGGTGGACCGCTTCGCCGAGTTGCTGGCCGGGGCCGGGCTCGTCCCGTTCGCCCGGCTGCTCCACGATCCGGCCTCCGAACGGGGCTTCCTCGACACCCACTTGCTGGCCCGCCTCGAATAGGGCACGCCGTAGCCGTTCGGGGGTTGGCTGGGCTGGTGGGATCGCCTCTGTGGCACGAAGTCCGCCTGAGGCGCCGTGACCTGACCCAACTCATCCCTATTGAGCACGCGACGGTCCCGTGGAGTAAGAACTCCTAACGAAATGATCTTTGTGGTGGTTGGATCCTTCCAGTACTGGGTGCTGGGCCGAGACCGCCCGCCGGCATCTGTCGCAAGGAAGTTGGCCGGTGCGGCCAGATCATCCGCTCGGGCGCTGAGCATTGGGTTATGTGGTTGCGGTGAGCCCGGTGGGTGGGGCGATGATGCAGCGCTGCGTGCTGGAGCGAATGAGGTCGAAGAGGCAATCAGGGGGGAGCTGCGGCTCATGGATGAGACGACGATCGAGGGACGGCGGGCGCGCCGGAGCTCGCTGTGGCGCAGGTTGGGCGAGGAGACGGGTTGGCGGATGTACCACCACCAGGCCACGCCCGTCCCGACCCAGGACGACTGACGGTGCAGGTCACCAGCGGCGACGGAGTTCGGATCGTCTTCGAGGTCGTGGGCAGCGGGCCGCCGTTGGTGCTGCTGCACGGCTTCTTCGGGGATCGCACGACGTGGCGGTCGGCTGGTTATGTCGACGCACTTGCCGGGAGCCATCGCCTGGTTCTCGTCGATGCTCGTGGTCACGGCGGGAGCGATGCGCCCCATGACGTGGACAGCTACCGGATCGACCGTCAGGTAGGTGATGTCGTGGCCGTACTCGACGCACTCGACATATCCCGGGTGGCCTTCTGGGGTGCGTCGATGGGCGGCATCATCGGTCTCAACCTGCTGGCTGGGCACCCGGAACGGCTGACCGCGCTGATTGCCGGCGGGGCACATGGCGGACGTGTCGCAGCTGCTCCGGCGGAGGTTCAGCAGGAGGTCGAACTGTTCCGCTCCCGGGGAACGGCTCCCTTCATCGAGATGCTGGAACGTCAAGGACCGCTCCCGGCATGGATGCGCGCGGCGATGCAGGCAGCCGACCCGCATGCGCTGGCAGCGCTGACCGCCGCCCCCGAGGCCCGCGACGGCGTCCTGGAAAGGCTCGTGCAAACCGCTGTACCGGTGCTTCTGCTCGCCGGTGACCGTGACCCCCGGCTACGGTCGATCCAGGACACCGCTGCTCGGATCTCGGGGGCGACCTGCGCCGAACTGCCCGGTTGCGGGCACTTCGACACATTCTTGCGCCTCGACCTCGCCCTGCCGGTGGTGCGTCCGTTTCTCGCCGCGTACGCGGCTGGGTGAGCCGGTCAAGGCTTCTTGGGCGGCTGGCCTGCTCGGCATCATCCTGGCCCGCCGGCCGTGGCCTCATCGGCGGGCTGTGACGACCGTCTGCGTGAGTGGATGGCTGCCGCCCAGCGCCCGCAGACAGTCTTCTTCGAGCGCGGCCAGCAGTGCGGCAGCCGTCCGTGCGCCTTGGGTGCTGCGCATGACCAGGGCGTGGTCGTAGCGGGTGGCCAGGGTGCGGGGGTGCGACGAACCGTGGAAGCGTTCTTGATCTGCGAGTACCGCGGCCAGAACCTCCTGGGCCTGGTCCAGGTCACCGGTCTGTGCCAGGAGCCGGCCGAGCTGGTGACGGGTGCTCAGGGTGCGTGAGTGCAGGCCGAGTATGCGCTCCTGGTCGCCGAGGAGCGCCTCCAGTTGCCGGATGGCCTCCTCGGGCTCCCCGGACTGGCCCACGAGGAGCGCCAGGTCGAAGCGGGTGCTGAGCGTATGGGGGTGCGCGGCGCCCAGGATGCGTTGCTGGTCCTCGAGGACCTCGGTCATGAGGACGCGGGCGTCGGTGGTACGGCCGGTACGGCCCAGGGTCCGGGCCAGTTCCTGACGTGTGAGCAGGACGTCCACGTGCTCCGGACCCAGAGCGGCCGTGAGGTCCGGCAGGACCTCCCGTAACTGGCGCAGCGCCCCTGGAGCGTCACCGCCGTCGCGCAGGAACCGGGCTTTGCTGGTGCGGGTGACCAGGGTCGCCGCGTGACGGGCCCCCAGGACACGCTCCCGGTCGGGAGCGAGGCGGTCCAGGAGGGCGACGGCTTCCGGCAGTCGGCCGGCCTCGGCGAGGTACCGGGCTATGTCGTGACGCGCCGCGAGGGTGTCGGGGTGGTCCGGGCCGAGCAGGGTGTCACGCTGCTGGTGCAGTCGGCGCAGCCGGCTCACGGCGGGCAGCGGCTGTCCTGCGTTGCCCAGGGCGATCGCGTGCGCGTAGTCGGCGTCCGGCACCTCGTGCCCCCGGGCGATGTCGAAAGCCTTGAGGGCGATGGTCGGCCGCATCAGGTCGACGGCCGCCCAGCCGATGTCGAAGGCGTCTTCCGCCGAGACGGCGGGAAGCAGCGTCTCCCAGCTGCGTTCCGGGATGGCCGGCAGACCGGGGAAGTCGATCAAGTAGTCGAATGCCAGATAACTGTCCTGGTCAGGCAGCAGAAGGCTGCTGGCCCCCTGTACCGGAGCGGTCGCCCACGCCAGCGCATCGGCAAGAGGCTCCGGGCGCAGGACGGCCCCGCCGCGAGCCGACAGATACACCTCGTGCAACGCCACCAGCAGCGACGCGGGTACGGGCCGGTGCAGTCCCATACGCCGGCAGTCGACGGCGGCGGCGACCAGGGCGGCGCCGCGCGGATGCTCACCCGTCTGCCACGCGTGCATCCAGTCGCTGAGCAGTTCCGGGCCGGCGGCGAGCACCTCCGCGACCCCGAAACGGTCGGACGCCTGTGCTGCCGCCCGCAGCCGCGGATCCCGACCCGCCCCCTGCGCCCGCTCGATCTCCCGCGGTGACCACAGACGATCGAGCTCCACCGGTTCCGCCGCGTGCAGCAGAACCTCCCGCCCCGCTCGCCAGGTAGCCGCGTCCGTGACATCCCGCTGACGCGCGCTGTACCGGTCGTACTCCTTGCTGCGCATCGACGCCAGCAGCACCACCTCCCGTTCCGGGCCGGCGAGCATGTCCTTGACCATCTGAAGCGTGAGGCCGCCCGCCCGCAGGAACTGGTCGAACTCGTCGAACCACACCACACTGCGGCGAAGCGCGCACACAGCGGAGGAGAACGCCTGCATGTCCTCCGACGGCCGAGCCTGGAGCAGCACGAAGTCGGGGACGGCCACGCGCATGGCCTCGTAGGCCAAGCGGGACTTCCCGGCCGTCGAATCACCGACGATCAGTACGAAGCCCCCCTGCGCGATCCGCCGTACGACCTCGTCGAACTGGTCCCGCTCGACGAAAGCGGGGACCCGGTCCGACTCGAGGCGATCGGTACGACGCACCGCGGAGGGATGGACACCCAGGCTGATCGGGTCCGTCACATCCCGCACCCGCTGCGCCCGCTCAGCCAGCCCCCGGTCGCGTACCTGAGCAGCGTGCTGCTGCTGCCGGTGCGACTGGAGAGCGGTCCTCGCCTCGTCCGCGAAAATACCGGTCACAGCGGCTGCGAGCGCCGCGGCCACGGCAGTCCAGCCGGCCGGCAACCAGGCCGATGCCGCCAGCACCACCGCCGCCGCTCCGCTCGAAACGCCGAGCAGGATCACCCATAAGCGAAGTGACCGCCACACCGTCCCCCCACGATCATGGTCGGAGCACGGCGTCTGCCGTGCCGGACGAACACGTACGCCCTCTCCGGGCATTGAAGCGCAGCAGCCCCATTCTGACCCCGACAGGCAGCGGATGTCCCCGGCCCGACGCACCTCCGCCATCCGGCCGGGGGCTGACGGCCCGAAGACGTCGCACGGTCCGCCGAGCGCTCCCTCGGCCTGGTCGTCCGTCCCGGGACCCTACTTCGACGGGCGGGACCAGGCGCGGACGGCCAGCTTGCCGGTCGTGCCGAGGTCGAGGTGGGGCGTCACGGTCACCGGATCGGCGCCCCGCTCGGCCCGCACCCTGACGTAGGGGACGTCGACGGGGGTGCCGGAACCCGTGGTGTTGCGCCACATGAGGCCCGAGACGGCGCTCTCGCCCGGCTTCAGGACCAGTGGACGGGCCGGCTCGTCGAATCCGGTACCGGTGCTCATGCCTCCGCTTCCATGCACGATCCGGACCCCTTCGACGGGGGACAGTTCCCCGTCCAGCAGTTCCAGGAGCGGGTAGCCGTCGAGGGAGTAGTCCTCCTTCCCGCAGTTCTCCAGGTGCAGCCCCACCACGCGCAGCCCCATCGCGGCATCGCCGTCGTCGGCGGAGACGCGGATGCCGGAGGGCGGGCACTCGCCGGAAGCCGGCGGCGCCTCGGCAGCGGGCACCTTCGTCACCCTGGCCACCGACACCCGGGTCACCCGGGACGCTCCGGGAGCCGACACCCCCAGCCGGACCGTGCCGCGCACGGTCGCGCCCGGGCCGACCGAGCGCACGGTCTCCTGACGGTTGCCCATGACTTCGCCGGCGTCCGTCGTGAAGTCGAAAAGGACCGAGAACGTCATCGCCTCGGCGCCGTCGTTGGTGACCTCGTAGGCGGCCGAGATCCCGGAGTCACCGGTGGGGAGGGGATCGGCGTGTACGGAGTACCCGTCGGAACCGGGGCTCGAGGCGGGAGTGCCGGACGGGATGGTCACCGAGGTGATGCGGACGCCGTCCAGGGGCCGGGTGGTGACCGCGGCCCCGGACGCGGACGCGGCCGCGCCGGGGGTGCCCGCCTGTTCGGATCCGCACGCCGTGAGCAGCAGCAGCGCGGCGAGGGACGGAAGGAGGAACGTGGCTCTGCGCATCCGGTCACCCCATCAGGAGTACCGGCACCGAACCATGGCGGAAGCCACAATTCCGGCCACGGGCGTGTCACCGTCCTGATCAGCAGTCGGTGCTCGCAGGCGAGTCCGAAGGGGGGGTGTGCCGTTCGGCGCTCTCGCCCACCGGTGGCTGACGGGCGAGGAACTCGGCGAACGCCGCCGACTGCTTCGGCCCCATGTACCCCTGACGCCCGTACATCGCCTGTTCCTCCAGCCACGCCACCGACCCGGCGTCGCGCAGCCCGGCCACGACCATCCGGTCCCGCGTCAGGGTCATTCCGCCGTGTGGATGGCTGTAGCCGATGTAAGGCCCGTACGCCGTCGGCCCCGGCGGGTACTCGAGCGCAGGCTCGTCCTCCTGCCGCGCACCCTTGTTGTGGCGCGCGGCCCAGTACTCCAGTGCGGCCAACTCGGCCGCCGGCAGCAGCACTCCGGTCGGCCCGTCGTCCGCGGTGAGCCGGACGCGCTCGCCGGTCTCCTCGACCCGGGCGATCAGCAGCTCGAACTCCGGTGACCCGTCTATCAGTTCGACGTCCATGGGCGCCCACGCTACCTGCGCGTCGAAGCGGAGCCGGACACCTGCACCTCTGGTGGAATGATCAAGATGGCAGGCGGTCACCACGTCGACCGGGGCATCGGCGTCCGGAACGACGGTCGGCCCTTCCCCGGCGAGCCGGCGCCGGACCTCTCGCCCCGGATGCCCGAAGCAGCCGCTGCCGACGACGGGCGGCGCGTCGAGACATCAGCCCGCACGGAAGCGTCCCCGCACGGATCCGCCGTGGATCGCGCTGAACGAGTGATCGCGACGGCCGCGTCCTCGTTGCGTCGGCCCGGTACCGGCCCGGTGTGGTGTCATCTGTCAGGTTGTCCATCCGCGACTGGGCGGTCCGTCAATCTGCCCCGGAGCCCGCGCACCGAACAAGGCGGGGAATGGGAACGGAGACCACTGGATGGTGACCTCAGCGACCGGGCTCCCGGCGGCGGATCAGGCCTGGACTTCTGAGAACACATGGCTCCTCGTGGTGGTGGGCGTGTCCATCGCCATCGTCGTCCTGCTCATCAGCTGGCTGAAGATCCACGCCTTCCTGGCCCTGACGGTGAGTTCCCTGACCGTCTCGCTCCTGGCCGGGCAGCCCGCCCAGAAGGCCGTCCTCTCCTTCATGACCGGGCTGGGCCGCATCACCGGCTCGGTGGGCGTGCTCATCATGCTGGGCGCGATCCTGGGCCGCATGCTGGCCGACTCCGGTGGCATCGAACAGATCGTGAACCGCCTGACCCGCATGGTCCGGCCGGACCGGCTGCCATGGGCCGTCACCCTGGTCGCGGCCCTCGTCGGTCTGCCGATGTTCTTCGAGGTCGGCTTCGTGATGCTGATGCCTCTGGTGCTGCAACTGGCGAAGCAGATCCACTACCCGGTGCTTCGGGTGGGAATGCCGGTCGTGGCCGGTCTGGCCACGGTGCACGCGCTCGTCCCCCCACATCCGGGACCTCTGATCGCGATCCAGGCGGTGCACGCGTCGATCGGTCTCACCATGCTCTACGGGCTTCTGGTGGCCGTGCCCTGCGCCATCGTCGTCGGCCCCCTGTTCACCGCCTACATCTGGCCCCGGGTGCCGGCCCATGTGCCCGATTCCGCCACGGCCGCCTTCACCACCGATGTGCACCACCGCGACCACGCGGCGGGCACCGATTCCGGTCCGGGGCATGCCGAAGGGGCAGCCTCCCACCGGATGCCCAGCCTTCCGGTCACTCTCGGCACGATCCTGCTTCCCATCGTGCTGATGACGCTCAAGGCCGTCTTCGACAGCATCCGGATGCCCCACGGCACGCTGTTCGCCGTCGTGGAGTTTCTGGGTACGCCGATGATCGCGCTGCTGGTCACGGTATTCGTGGCACTGATCACTTTCGGATATGCCCTCGGGTTCAGCCGGCGCCACGTCCAGGCATCCCTGGCCAGGAGCTTCGCACCCGTCGCGGGTGTCATCGTGATCGTCGGTGCCGGCGGGGGCTACTCACAGGCCCTTCAGGACACCGGTGTCGACCAGGCGGTCACCCAGGCCGCCGGGGACCTCCACATCCCGCTGCTCCTCCTCGCCTGGCTGGTCGCCGCGTTGATGCGGACCATCGTCGGTTCCGGCACCATCGCCACCATCACCGCGGCCGGCATCGTCGGTCCGCTCTCGCACGGCCTGGCACCCGCTCAGGCGTCACTGCTCGCCCTCGCGCTGGGGTCGGGCGCAGCCTTCGCGGGTCATGTCAACGACGCGGCCTTCTGGATGGCCAAGGAGTATTTCGGCACGTCGATCAGCGGCACGCTCCGGACCTGGACGGTCTCCCACACCCTGCTGTCCGTCACGTCCCTGGCCTGTCTGTGGCTGCTCAGCACCGTCGTCTGAGCACGCCGGTCACACGGGGCCCGTGCCGTCGGACCTCGCGTACCGTTCGCGTCCGATGCCCGGCGTGTTGCTCTCGCCGGCTCGGAATCCATGCGCCCCCCGGTGTCGCGGTGCCCGCCTCTCCGTCGCGGAGGCGGGCACTGCCGGATACAGGTCCTGCGGATCTCCTACGACCCCACGGCCTTCATCTTGTGCGTGAAGACCCACGTGGCGACGTTCTCACCCAGTGCCGAACCGTCGCTCGCGTCCCACGGATAGTGGACACCGAGCCAGACCCTGCTGTCCGCTACCTCGCGCGCGGCCTGGCTGAAGCTCGTGAACGTGCGGGTGGCGACCGGGGACTTCGGGTCGTCGGTCGAGGCCGTGAAGGTGATGTCGTCCGTCTTGAAGTACTGCCGCATGATCCCCGCCCATGCGGCACCGAACGCGGCGTGACCGGATGCCCAGGCCGGGAAGCACGGTGTCGTGGCGGACAGCGGTTTCCACGTGGTGTCCCCCAGGCCCTCGCGGATCGCCGAGACGGGACGCCAGAGGTCGATCGGCGTCTGGTACTTGACGTCCCACTCGGCGATGGCCGCGTCCGCCATGGCGACCGATACCAGCGCGAAGAGGCGGGCGTTCTGGTACGTCGTCAGTCCCCGGTCGCGCGACACCCGGGCGGTGACGTCGAGCAGTTGGCCCGGCGGCTTGTAGGTGCCGTTCGCGTCGTTGGCCCAGAACCAGGCCGCGGCGGTCTGGTCGGTCGTACGACTCGTGGAACCGGCGGCGCCTAGGTCGCGCACCTGCCGCACCTGCGCGGCGTAGGCCGGACTTGCGAGCAGGCTCTCGTACGAGGCGTACTGCCCGGGCGTCGAGGGCCGGAACTGGGAGCCGGAGGTGAGCGCCCACAGCTTGACCTTGCCCCACTCGGGGATGGCGGCCTGGCTCGCCTGGTTGCAGCCCGGGTCCGGCAGGTCCGGGTAGCTGGTGGGCCGCCAGGCGCCCGGCCTGCCGTCCGGTGTGTAGCCGGTGCGGCTGTCCGAGCCGTCCGCGTCCCGGAAGTTCCACATGTTGGCATGTGGGACGGATCCTCTCTGCCGATGCGTCGTGCCTTGTGTCGGTGGTGTGACGGTGCGGGGGTGTGGCAGTGCGGCAGTGCTGTGTCGTGCGCACCACAAACTAGGAGCGGCTCGACGGAGGCACATCGGGCGGGCGTAGGACACGACCGTCATCCCTGTGCGGCAGGGCCGGCCGTCGTAAACCCTGGCGGTATGTCACCGACGTGATCGGGACCCGCGCAGGGTGGCCGACCACGGCGAGCCGCCTCCCGCCGTCCACGGCGCTCACCGGTTCCACCGGTCGACCGGGGAAGGGTGCTGAGGGTTCGTCAGGGGCCTGGTCCTCGCACAACGCAAGTCTCAGAAGGGAGTCTGTCCCGGCTTCGAGTGGGAACGGGTTGTGAGAACCGATCGAGGGTCGGGCGGGGCCTGGCGGCCCGTTCTTGATCCCGTTCGCGCAAAGGACCGTTTGTGAGAGCCTGGGTGACCGCCACGGCGACGACGAGGCCCGGGTGATCGCGTACGCATGACCTCGACGGAGACATCTGAGAACCTCGACCCCCTGGGCCGTCGTCGGGATCGAGCAATCCGAGTGTCCATTCGAAGTCGGACGTGTCCGGCCGAACACAGGAGGTTTTCCATGGCCAAGGGCTACTGGGTCAGTGTCTACCCCGCCAGTTCCGACCCTGAGAAGCTGACTGCCTACGACAAGCTGGCCGGTGCGGCTGTCCGGGCCGCGGGCGGGCGCAGCCGGGCCCGTGACGGTCGAGTCGTCGCCCACGAGGCCGGAATCACGCAACGCGTCGTTCTGATCGAGTTCGACAGCTTTGAAGCGGCCGTCGCGGCATACGAGAGCGAGGCATACCAGAAGGCGCTGGTGGCCCTCCCGGACGGCTTCGAGCGCGACTTCCGCATCATCGAAGGCATCGACTGACCGGCGGACCCAGCCATCGCTGAGCATTCGTCACCTGCGTACCGGGTGTGAGTAGTTGCGGTACAGAAAGTGCCGCAGTGATTGATCGTGCCTGGCCGGCACACCTGCCGGGGCCCTCGCGGGGGTCACCTCGACAGCGAGCGCTGACCAGGACACCCCGACGCGTCGCCGGGACCGCCGGACAGCGCGTATCGGATCCACCAGCTCCGCGAGACCGGCATCCGTCGCCCGGAACAGCCGCTTGTCGGGCCGTGCCTCCTGGAGCACTCCGCCTCCGGCGATCAGCCCGTCCTTCTCCAGCCGGGTCAGCTCCGCATGGACCTGCTTGCCCTGCTGGGGGTGTGCGTGCCGGAAGTTGGCCACTCCGAGGTCTAAGGACTTCGCCAACTCGTAGTTCCTCAGGTCCCGTTCGAGCAACGCCGTCGGCGCCACATGCCGTAGCGCCATCGGCCGTCCTGCTCCACCGGTCCACTCTTGCGGAACTCCGGGCTCCTCTGTTGCCGGACCCTGCGGTGATGTTAATCATGAACCGCAGTAGTCATATTCAAGGGTAGTACGCGTCCGTCATGAAGTGGGATGCGTCCGTACGTGGAGGATGAGTCGTGACCGCCAAGACCACCGTCGAGCGTTTCCGAGCCGCCATCGAACAGAGTGACCTCGCGGCCCTGGAGGACCTGTTCTCCGACGACACCCGCCTCTACAGCCTCGCGAAGTCCAAGCCGCTCGAGGACAAGCAGGCGATCCTCGGCCTCTTCGGTGTCCTGATGCGCACCTTCGAGGACTTCCGTTACGTCGCCCAGTACACCGGCACCGCTGCGATGAGCGCCGATGGCACCGAGGTCCCCTCGGAGGTGCTGGTCTTCCGCGGCACCGTGGGCGGCGAGGAGATCCACGGGATCGATCAGCTGCACTTCGGGGAGGACGGCCGGATCAAGGAGTTCAGCGTCTTTGTCCGGCCGCTGTCCGCCGCGCAGGCGCTGAGCAAGGCGGTGCTCGCCGGGCTGGCGGAGGCGGGGCTCGTGCCGGCGCCGGCCGCCGAGTAGCGCGGGATCTGCCGCGGGCCGGTGCGGCGCCGGGCGCGCCAGCGACTGGCCGGTCCGGCGGACGAGGCCCGGCCCCACACCGGTCACCGCGGCACCTTGTTCAGCTCCGAGCCCACGCTCGGATTCACACCCGCCCGGTTGTTCGACATGACGACCGATATCAACGATGACGCTGACCGAAGGGACGATCAATGCCCACCAAAGAGTTATGGACCCTGGCTTCCTCCCACCCGACGCAGATCGCCGGGGCCGCGGAGCAGGCTGAGGCGGAGGGGTTCGACGGCATTGTCTTTCCCGATAGTCAGGGCATCGGCGGCGATCCCTATGTGGCCATGGCCGTCGCCGCTCAGGTAACCGATCGCATCCAGCTCGGCACCGGCGTCACCAACCCCTACACCCGCCATCCCGCCGTGGCCGCCGGCGCCATCGCCAGCATCCAGGCCGAATCGGGCGGCCGGGCCGTGCTCGGCATCGGCCGAGGCAACTCGGCTCTCGCGTTCCTAGGCCTTGCCCCCGTACCGCTCGGTATGTTCGAGCGCTACCTGGCCCGGGTCCAGGGTTACCTGCGCGGGGATGATGTCGAGATGGACCGCCCGGTAGAAGGCATGCGCTCGTCGAAATCACTGGCCCTGGGCACGGCGCCGCCGACGAGCCGGCTGCAATGGCTGCCCCGCCCCGAGCCCAAGGTGCCTGTCGACGTCGCCGCCACCGGCCCCAAGGTGATCGACCTGGCGGCTCGCCTCGGCGACCGGATCACCTTCACCGTCGGCGGCGAGGAGGAGCGCATCCGATGGGCCGTGGACACGGCGCGCGCCGCTCGCCGCCAAGCCGGCCTCGACCCTGATGAGATGTCCCTCGGGTGCTTCGTGAACATCGTCGCTCACCCCGACATCCACACCGCCCGCGATCTGGTGTCGGGCTTCGTCACTGTCATGTCCCGCTACGCCGTGCTGCACGGAGAGACCATCGGGCCGCTCTCCGACACCAATAAAAAGGTCCTCCACGACATCCGCAACTCCTATGACATGACCAAACACACCCAAGCGGGCACCGCCCAGGCGTCGGTGCTCACCGACAGCTTCATCGACAGCTACGCCGTGGTCGGCCCACCAAAGGACTGCGTGGCCCGGCTGGAGGCGCTCTTCGCCTGCGGCCTCGACCGCATCATCCTCATCCACGGTTCACCGGGAGCCGACGAGGCGGAAATGGCCAAGGCCCGCCGCCACCTGGTGGAGGAGGTCGTCCCGGCGCTCCGCTGAGACGGGGCCGAGCCGAAGCGCAAGACGGTCGTGATTCGGGACTGTCACGCTACCCGATAACGTCGTTCGCCCGCAGCTCCTCGATGCGATCCCCAGTCAGGCCCAGCTCCCGCAGCACCTCATCGCTGTGCTGCCCGGGCCTCGGTGTGGTCGCCGGGCCCCCGCCGGCGTGCGGTCGAAACGGGGAGCGGGGGAGGGCTGAACGACCCCGCCGACCGAGCTGAGGCCGCCTCGGGCCTTGTTGGGGGGCTGTTCTGAGGCCTCTCCCATGGACGACACCGGGACGAAGCAGGTGTCCGTCCCCTCCAGGAGGGCCCACCACTCGCCCCTGGTCCGCTGCCGGAAGACCGCCGACAGGTGTTCCTCGGCCTCCGGCCACCGGTCACGATCGCGCTGCGCCGGGCTGGAAGACCGCTGAAGATGTCGTGACGGGGCTGCTCGGAGATGGGCCGGGTTGCCCCGCTGGTCAGGCGGAGGTGGGCGTGTCCCCTGACGGACAGCTGATCTGCGGTGTCGGTGCCGTGTAGGAGCACTGTCGGTCGGATGTCGCCGGCTCGTCGGCGGGGGCTGGCACCTTTCCAGAGACGGCCGGCCGGAGCTCACCGGGTGGCCCGATCCCGAAGGAGCCACCATGCACACCCCAGTCACGATCATCGGCGCCGGACTCGGCGGACTCACACTGGCCCGCGTCCTGCACGTGCACGGCATCCCGGTCACGGTCTACGAAGCCGATCCCTCCCCGTCGGCGCGTACGCAGGGCGGGATGCTCGACATCCACGACTACAACGGGCAGCTCGCCCTCGAGGCGGCCGGCCTGATGGACGGGTTCCACTCCATCGTCCTCGAGGGCCGCCAGGCGATGCGGGTCATCGACCTGGACGGGAGCGTCCAGTTCGAGGAGGCCGACGACGGCACGGGCGGACGCCCCGAGGTGATGCGCGGCGCGCTGCGACGGATCCTTCTCGACTCGCTCGCGGCCGGCACCGTCCGTTGGGGGCACAAGGTCAGCAGCACCCGTGCCCTCGGCGAGGGGCGCCACGAGGTGACGTTCGCCGACGGCGCCACCGTCGTCGCAGGCCTGCTGGTCGGCGCGGACGGCGCGTGGTCACGGTGGGACCGGGTGCCGGGGTGACCCTGCTCGGGGACGCCGCCCACCTCGCAGCCCCGAACGGAGAAGGCGCCAACCTGGCCATGCTCGACGGCGCCGAACTCGGCCAGGCCCTCGCCGCGCACCCCGATGACATCGAGGCCGCGATCGACGAGTACGAGCAGGCCATGTTCCCCCGCAGCACCGAGGTCGCCACATTCGAAGGTGCCGGGGTCCACCGGATCGACTCCGACGACAACACGGCCCAGGGCCTGATCAACATGTTCACCGAGGAGGGCCGATGAGCCGCTCCAGCCCCGAACCGAGGTCCCCCTTACGCGCTCCAGGGTGTTCCGGGGAGGGGGAGGGTTCAGGCGGACGTGGTGTTCGGTTCGGCCGGCCGGGAGGGGGTGTGGCCGGGGGCCGAGGTACCGCTCGTCGTCCCGCGGGGGGTGCGCAGGACGACCGCGGCGGTCACCAGGGCGGTCAGGACGAAGCAGGAGCCGACGCGGAAGGCGAGCTGGTAGCCACCGGTCAGGGCCTCGTCCCGGCTCGCGCCGTCGTGCAGCAGGGCGCCGGTGTGCGAGGCCGCGAGGGTGCTCAGGACGGCGAGGCCGAGAGAGGCGCCCACCTGCTGCATGGTGTTGAACATGCCCGAGGCCAGACCGGAGTCCTGCGGGGTCGCCCCCGACATGGCCAGTCCGGCCAGCGAGGGCATCGCCAGGCCGAAGCCGATGCCGAGCGGCACGGTCGCCGGGAAGACATCGGTGAAGTAGGTGCCGTCCACCGGGATCCGGCCCAGTAGGCCCAGACCGCCGGCGATCAGGACGAGGGCGACGAGCAGGACGGCCCGAGCGCCGAACCGGGCGATGAGGCGGGGGGCGAGGAACAGCGACATCAGGCCGATCAGCACGGAGACGGGTACGACGCCGAGACCGGTCCGCACCTCGTCGAAGCCGAGCACCTTCTGCATGTACAGCACGGCCAGGAACTGGAAGCCGAACATGCCCGCGACCATGAGGGCGTGTGCGCCCAGGGCGCCGGAGACGTTGCGGTACCCGAACATCCGGGGTGGCAGCAGCGGGTCGTCGGCCGTGGCCTGACGCACGACGAACGCCGCGAGCAGGACGAGGGAGCCGAGGCCCGAGCCGAGGGTGCGGGCGGAGCCGAAGCCGTGGTCGGCCGCCTCGACGATGGTGTAGACGGCCAGCATGAGCGCGGCCGTGACCAGGACGGCACCGGGCGCGTCGGTGCTCCTGCCCCGGCTGCCGGTCCGCTCGGCGGCCAGGATCCGCCGGGCCAGGACGACGGCCGCGACACCGATGGGCACGTTGACGAAGAAGATCCAGTGCCAGCTCGTGGTCTGCGTCAGCACACCGCCCAGCAGGAGGCCGAGCGTACCACCCGCGGACTGCACGAAGCTGTAGACGCCGATCGCCTTGGCGCGCTCGCCGGGCTCCGTGAACATCGTGACGATCATGGCGAGGGTGACGGAGGACGTCACCGCACCGCCGGCTCCCTGAGCGAAGCGGGCGACCAGCAGCATGGCCGGGCTCTGCGCCAGGCCGCAGAGCATGGAGGCCGCGGTGAAGAGGGCCAGACCGCCGACGAAGACCTGCTTGCGGCCGAAGAGGTCGCCAATCCGGCCCGAGAGCAGCAACAGGCCGCCGAAGGGGATCAGATAGGCGTTGACGACCCAGCCGAGGCTTGACGAGGAGAAGCCCAGGCTCTCCTGGATGGACGGCAGCGCCACGTTCACGATGGTGCCGTCGAGGATCACCATCAACTGACCGGCGCAGAGGATCGCCAGTGCCGGCCAGTGAGACACCTGACCCGCTGATGAGGGCACGGCCCGAGCGGACATGAATACGCCTTCCTTGGGAGCTTCCTTGTTACGGGCCCCATCTTCTGTAACCGAACCAACCCACGGAAGAAGGCACTTTTATGTCTCACAGTCACATCGATGTGACGGGCCGGCGGGAGGATGTGGCATCCCGACCGGCGTAGCCCTGGACCGGACGCCCACTCGGGCCGGCCCCGCCTCCGGGTGTGCCCGGACGGGTGCCGAGCCCCGTCGGCACGGGCCCGGAGGCGCTGCGTCAGTGTCCGTCGTCCGGGGGCAGGCTGGGTACGTCGGCGCGGAAGAGGCTGACCAGCAGCCCGTACGGTTCTCCCCGCGTGGGATCCGTCGGAAGCTGCTCCGCGGTCATCGCGCGCAGCCGGGCCTCCAGCGCGTGCGCCTCGGTGTCGGAGAGCCAGATGTGGCGAAGCGCGGTGTGCTTGGCCCGGCCCGGCTCGTCGGGCAGCATCTCGCCGAGTGCGGCGTTGATCAGGAACTCCGGTCCGACCGGCGCCTCCTGATGCACCGTGAAGCTGCGGCTGACCAGTGCGAAGTACTGCTCGGTGCCGCCGCGCACCTGGCGGGTCTCGGACAGCCGGACCAGTCCGGCCTCGCGCAGCACGCGCACGTGGTAGCCGATGGTGCCCTTGCTCATCCCCAGTGCCTCGGCGAGCTGGCGCAGCGTCGCCGGCCGCTGCCGGAACACGTTGACCATGCGGTGCCGCACCGGATGTCCGAGGGCCTTGAACTGCTCGGGCGTGCGTAGCACGAGGTGGTCCTGCTCTTCGCGGAGCCGCTGGTCGGTGCCGTTCTCGCGCTCGGGTTGCCGCTCTTCTGCCATGGTCGAAAGTGTCAAGGAAAATAAACGCTTTTGACAACTCCGCCGTGCCGACCGCAGAATCCTGATCCAGGAAAGCGGCGAGGTTTCTCGCCGCTTAGCTCCGGGAGCCCCAAGGAGAGCCCGATGCCCCTCGCCATGGCACGCGTCGCCACCGACCGTCCCGCCCGCTACATCAAGCAGCTCGTCTCACACATGGGTCACAAGGCCACCACCGCACTCGCTCCCGACGGCCGCGGCACGATCACGGTCACCGCCGGAACATGCAGTCTCGCGCCCACCCCGGACCAGTTGGAGCTGACCGCCACCGCGGCCGATGCCGAATCGCTCAGCCACGTCCAGGATGTGATCACCCGCCACCTGGAACGCTTCGCCACCGAGGAGCGGCTCACCGTCGAGTGGACCGCCCCGATCGACGGCGGCGAACTGGATCCCACCCACCCCTGTGTCGACGCGTACCTGCTCGGCCACCACACGCCGGCCGACGACGTCCTCGCGGACCTCGCCCTCGCCACCCGCGAGGCCGCCGCCGGCGCCGCGCACATGCAGGTCTCCCCCGACGAG
Organism: Streptomyces musisoli; assembly: GCF_016741855.1. Classification (GTDB taxonomy): domain Bacteria; phylum Actinomycetota; class Actinomycetes; order Streptomycetales; family Streptomycetaceae; genus Streptomyces; species Streptomyces musisoli. The sequence continues at coordinate 798,533 of NZ_JAERRH010000002.1, forward strand.
GGCACGCTGCTCACCCTGCTGACCCGGCTGACCGGCGCCCGCTTCGCTGTCGAGGTCGGCGTCTTCACCGGCTACTCCACCCTCTGCATAGCCCGCGGTCTGGCCGACGGCGGCCGGCTGCTCGCCTGCGACGTCAGCGAGGAGTGGGCCGCGGTGGGGCGCCCGCACTGGGAGCGTGCGGGCGTCGCCGACCGGATCGACCTGCGCATCGCCCCCGCGCTGGAGACGCTGCGCGCGCTCGACGCCGAGCCGGTCATCGACATCGCCTTCATCGACGCAGACAAGGGCAACTACCCCCTCTACTACGAGGAGATCGTGCGCCGCCTGCGTCCTGGCGGACTGGTCGTCCTGGACAACGTCTTCCTCGGCGGCCGGGTCTTCGACCCCGCCTACCAGGAGGAGCACCACCTGGCGATGCGGCGCCTGAACGACCTGATCACGGCCGACGAGCGGGTGGACTGCGTGATGCTGCCGGTGCGCGACGGGGTGACCGTCGCCCGACGCCGCTGACGCGCCGGGCACACGCGAGGCCGCGGCCTCCACGACGGGACGGCACCGGCTCGTCACGTCGGGGCGGCCTGGGCCCCGTGGAGGATCCACCTTTCGTACGTAGTCGTCCCGTGAGTCAGCCGGGGGACCCGAGCCGTGAGTGATCGCGCCGGCCGGGCGGTCGGTCGCCCGGTCGTATCCGGTTGCTTCAGCCGGGTTGGAAGAAGGCGAGCATCTTCCGGCCGGCGTCGGGCGACGCCAGGATCTCCTGGATGTACGCGGACTGCCGACCGGCAGCGCTGGTGCGTTCGAACATCTCGCGTTCGTACTCCTTGACGGCGGCGGGATGGTCGTCCGGACGGGCGGCCAGCGCGAGACCGAGCAGGACACCGTCGAGCAGCGCCATGTTGGCGCCCTGCCCCACCGGCGGCATCAGGTGCGCGGCGTCGCCGAGCAGCGTGACGCCCGGCCTCGACGGCCAGGTCAAGCCGACCGGGAGAGTGGTGACCGCCCGCGGCAGCACCGTGTCGTCGCATGCTGCGATCAGCGCGGTGAACCGTGCGTCCCAGCCGGCGAACAGCTCGATCAGCCGCACCCGGGCGGCGGCCGGGTCACCGAACGGGATCCCACTTCTCGCGAACCAGTCCTCGGCGGTGTGGTGGAAGCCGAGGTAGACGCGTACGCGGCCGTCGCCGTTGCGCTGCGCCGACAGGGATTGCCCGCTGCCGAGCACCCAGTAGTTGCCGCGCCCGACCATCGCCGCGAGGTCGGGGTGGGTGCGGTCGATGTCGGGAACACCGAGTTCGACGACGCTTTGGCCGGTGTGCACCGGCCGGGCGTCGGTGAGCAGCGCGCGGACACGGGAGTCCGCCCCGTCGGCGCCGACCAGCAGGTCGTACGGCGCGCTGCTGCCGTCGGCGAAGTGCAGCAGACCGGTGTCGGCGGATTCCAACGCGTGCCCCCAGTGCACCGCTTGTTCGGGGAGCGAGTCCAGCAGCAGGTTGCGCAGATCGGCACGGTCGACCTCGGGTCGCTCGAGCGGGGCGTCGTCGGGCGTGTCCTCCTGGAGCAGCAGGGTGCCGTCCGGCTCCAGAAGGCGCAGATCCTGGCCCGCACGACGGGCGATCGCGTGGAACCCGTCGATCAGACCCGCCTCGCGCAGGGCCCGCTGCCCGGTCCCGGAGTGGAGATCGAGCATGCCGCCCTGACCGCGCGCGCCGCGCGACGACTCACGTTCGTACACGACGGCGTCGATGTCGTTCATATGCAGCACACGGGCGAGGGCCAGGCCGCCCAGACCGGCTCCGACGATGGCGATGGTCACGGTTGCCTCCGAACGGTGGCTGCGCGGCGAGGTGGACGCGCAGCTGCCGGGTGGCCAACGCGCGTATGGCACGGGCGAGTTCCGCGTTCACCGTCTGCTGGGCGAGGGGGCGCAGCCGGCGGACGAGCGAGGCGGCCTCGGCCTCGTGGGCGTCCGTGCGGTGGTCTCACGGTGTCGGCTGCTCGCGGCGGTTCGACGGCCATGTGCGCGGCCGGGACCTCCGTCCGCGGCCGGACCGATGCCCGGTTCGCCGGCCGCCCGATCCCGACCGGCTGCTCGCCGACGAGGAGCGCCCTCGGCACGCCCCCGTACCCGCCTGTTCCACCGACCGTTTCCGGCCCGCCGATCGGCCGGTTCATCGGCGTAGCCGGGGCGCGAGCACCGTGCGCACGGCCTTGGCCACCTTGCCCGCGGCGGATCCGTCCCCGTCTTCGGGCTCCGGTTCGAGCAGGCGCTGGAACTGCGTCAGCAGCTGGTTGGTCGACCGCCAGAGGGGGACGAACATGCCGGCGACCGGCCCGACGCCCTGGATCGGGCCGTCGGACAGCTCGGTGACCTTCTTGGCGAGCGTGACCGTCGTCGGGTCCCGCAGGATCAGGTGCACCTCATCGTCGACCAGCCGGATCTCCATCTGGCGCGCGGCGGCTTCCTCCGGGTTCGCGTCCGTGGTCGTCTGCGGATCCAGTTCGTCGATCTTGGCGGCGACCGCGTCCGGATCGACCCCCAGTTCGCGCAGCACCCTGGCCGCCATGCTGTTCTCCGCCCGCAGCATCGCCTCCAGCAGGTGGTGGCTGCCGACCGGTGCGCCACCGGCCAGCGCGCTGGCGGCGGCCACGGTGTCCTCGGCGGCAGGAGTGCCGGCCGGCCATGGGCCGGCCACCGCATCCTGCGATCCCTCCAGTGCCGCCAGCACCGCGGCACGGATCCTGCTGACCGGACTGATCCGCTCGGCGAGCACCTTCGCGCCGACACCCTCGCTTTCCCTGACGAGGGCGAGCAGGATGTGTTCCGTACCGATGTGGTTGTGGTGCAGCTGCTGCGCCTCGCGCAGGGCGAGTTCCAGCGTCTTCTTCGCGCCCGGTGCGAACGGGATGTGGCCGCTCAGCTCCTTCGTGCCGGGCTCGACCGCCGCGGCGACATCGGTCCGCGCCGTCTCCTTGTCGTACCCCAGCCGGTGCAGAACCTGTGCCGCCACGCAGTCCGGCACGTCGAGCAGTCCCAACAGGACGTGTTCCGTGCCGATGTGATGGTGCTTGAGCTGCCTCGCCTCCTCCTGAGCCGAGACGACCACCTTCCGGGCTTTCCCCGTGAACCTTTCAAATGACATGCTTCTATGGTCTCGACCCTGTCAATACGCTGCTTTTGACAGGGTCTCCGTGCTGGAGGGAGGGTGCGATGGCCACACCGTCGGACTGGGAGGACCGGCTCGCACGCTGGCAGAGCGAGCTGGAGTTGTTCGAGCAACTGGACGAGACACCCTGGGTCACGCTGGCCAAAGCGGAAGCGGAGACCGGCGTTTCCCGCTCGGCCCTGCGCTCCTGGTACCGCAACGGAGAGATCCGGTCCCGGCTGGTGGACGGCCCGAACGGGCCACAGCGCCTGGTTCAGCTGGACGCGGTGATCGAGCGTGCCGCCGCCTCACCGCGCATCCAGCGCAGGGCGGAACGGGAAGTGAGTCTGGAAGCCCAAGTCACCTTGCTGCGGCACCGGGTCGACCAGCTCGAACGGAGGCTGGCCGCGCTGGAGCGGAAGTGACCGACGCGAGCAACACCGCGCCGTCGGTCGGGATGGGTGCCATCGGCGTGAGTAACACGGCGCCGTCGGTCGGGATGGGTGCGATCGGCGTGAGCAACAGGGCGCCGTCGGTCGGGTTGGGTGCCATCGGCGTGAGTAACACGGCGCCGTCGGTCGGGATGGGTGCCACCGGCGTGAGTAACACGGCGCCCGCCCGCCCGCCCGCCCGCCGGTCCGCCGGTCCGCCGGTCCGCCGGTCCGCCGGTCCGCCGGTCCGCCGGTCCGCCGGTCCGCCGGTCCGCCGGTCCGCCGGTCCGCCGGTCCGCCCGGCCCGGCGGACCGGCGGTTCGGCTCGGCCCGGGCCGGTGGTACGACTTATCACCGGTATGGGTGGCGGAGTGCCCGGCGAGGTGCCCGGCTGTGGGACGTTGATCTTGCCTCGGTCCGACCGACCATCCAGGGACTCCCACGATGCGACGCACCACCACCCAGCACCGGCCCCCGTGCGCGGCGACCCTCGGCGCGGCCGGTGCCGCCGAGCCGGGCGACGGGCGAGGCTGACGATCCGATGCCGCCTCCGCCCATGCGTGCGCTTCGATCGTTGCCCGCGGCGCTTGCCGCGCTCTGCCTGCTGGGTGGAGTCTCCGGGTGCGCGAACCGGACCGACCGGACCGACCGGATCGAGCTGTCCCCGGACGACACCATCAAGGCCGCGCAGCTCTACCTCACCGACCGATGCCTTGAGCGACAGGGACTGACACCGCCGCGACCCGGCGGGCGTCGACGCAGCGAGGCCGAGCAGCAGCGCGTGAGCGAGGCGCTCTTCGGTTCCGGACCCGCCGAACTGTCCGTCTCGCTGCCCACCGGCTACCGGGTACGCGCTCACACGGACGGCTGCCTCGCCGCCGCGCAGCGCAGCCTGTACGGCGACCAGCGGGCCTGGTTCCACGCATCGACGATCGTCAACAACCTCAAGCCCGAGGCCGCGTACCGTGGCGTCGAGCTGGATTCCGTGCGCCGTATGCACCGCGCCGAACTCGCCGACTGGAGGCGCATGCGCTCCCGAGCGTTCGAGCGGGCCCGCGCCCTGCTGGACCGCTCCCTGAACCACCGCGCGACCGGTCTGCCGCCGGGACCGAACAGCGTCCGGTGATCACGCGCCGCCCCCGCGGGCCGTGACAAGGCGGGGCCGGGGGTGGTGGTACCCCGGCCGCCCGCCGCGACTCGCTACTCGGGGCGGTTTCCCGGGAGGCGCTGCCCCTGTTCCCTGTCGAGGGGCGGGTTCCGGGAGGCGCCGCCCCTGATCCCTGACAGGGCGGAACCGGGGGCGGGCCGGTCGCCGGGTTCGGGCGGCGCGTGGAGGCGGGTTCGCCGTCCGTCGGTACGGTTTCAGGGGCAGGTGACAACCTGGCCGGCCCAGGACAGTCCGCCGCCGAAGGCGAGGAGCAGAACCGGGGCCCCGGTGGGGAGTTCACCGCGTTCGGTGAGCTTGGACAGGGCGAGCGGGACGGACGCTGCGGACGTGTTTCCGGACTCGACGACGTCATGGGCGACCACCGTGCCCTCGGAAAGGCCGAGTTGCCGGACGACGGCGTCGATGATGCGCAGATTCGCCTGGTGGGTGACCACGCCGGCCAGATCGGCGAGGGTCAGGCCGGCCCGTGCGCAGGCTTCCCTTGCGATCGCGGGGAGTTCACCGGTGGCCCAGCGGAAGACCGTCTGGCCCTCCTGGGCGAACCGCGGGTGCCAGTCGTCGACGAGGCGGACGGCATCGCCGCGGGTGGGGTCCGAGCCCCAGCACACGGGGCCGATCCCGGGTTCGGCGGAACCGCTGAGCACGGCGGCGCCCGCTCCGTCGCCGAGCAGGACGCAGGTGCGGCGGTCCATCCAGTCGGTGACGTCGGACATCTTCTCGGCACCGATGACCAGAGCGTGCCGGGCGGCACCCGCGCGCAGGGAATGGTCCGCGCAGGCGAGCGCGGTGCAGAAGCCGGCGCAGCCGTTGTTGAGGTCGAAGGCCACGGGGGAGGGCAGGCCGAGGCGCGCGGCGACCTGGGCGGCGATGGAGGGGCAGCGGTCGACGGCCGTGCAGGTCGCCACGGTGATCAGTCCGATGTCGGCGGGCTCCAGCCCCGACGCGGCCAGCGCCTTGCTCGCGGCGGCCGTCGCCATGTCGGTGACCGACTCGGCCGGGTCGGCGATGCGGCGGGTGGCGATGCCGGTACGGCGCCGGATCCACTCGTCGCTGGTGTCGACCATGGTGGCCAGGTCGTCGTTGGTCAGGACGCGGGTCGGCTGGTGGTGGCCCAAGGCGGTGATACGGCTTCCCGGCACGGCGGAACGCACAGGTGATCTCCTCGGCTCGGCGTCAGGTGTCCCGGAATATAGCAACCGATCGGTCGGAAGCTAAATGGGGGCCGCTCGCTACGATGGGAGCATGAGCCCTCGTCATTCCGCAGCCGAAGCCCGCAGAACCCGGGAACGCATCGTTGAGCGCGGCATGGCCCTCGCCTCCTGCGACGGCCTCGAAGGGCTCACCATCGGACGCCTGGCCGCCGACCTGAAGATGAGCAAGGCGGGGGTCCTCGGGCACTTCGGCACCAAGGAAGCCCTCCAGTTGGCGACCCTGAGCGGTGCCGCGGCGGCGTTCTCCCGTCTGGTGTGGGAGCCGGCGGCGGACGCGGAGCCCGGCCTGCCCCGCCTGCGCGCCGTCTGCGACGCCTGGATCGCCTACATGGACACAGCGCGCGACGTCTTCCCCGGCGGGTGCTTTTTCACCACGGCCTCCGTCGAGTTCGACGCCCGCAGCGGACCCGTCCGCGAATCCCTGGCCCGGATGCACCGGGCGTGGCGGCGCCGCCTCGCCGCCGAGGTGCGCACGGCCGTGGCGGCGGGTGACCTGCCGGCGGACAGCGATCCGGAGCAGGTGGTGTTCGAGCTCGTCGGCCTCTTCATGGCCCTGAACCAGGAGATCCAGCTCTTCGCGGCCCCGGATGCCGTCGACCGTGCCCGGCGGACCCTCGACCGCCTGCTCGGTCCGCGCCGGGAATCGCCGGTTCCGTAGCCGGGCCGCCAGAACATCGGCACGCGGCGGGGCGTCGGAGGACGCGCAGGGGCGCATCCCATGGAGAGGTGGCGTCGGGGCGCGTTCCAAGGCGTCATGTCACCCGGGACCAAGGCGTCATGTCACTCGGGACCAAGGCGTCATGTCACCCGGAGTCGGTGTTCTCGTCGAAATGCCGGGGCCCCTAGCAGGCCTACTCGGTCCGGACCGCGATCCCGTGCGCCTCACCGGACGCGCTGCGAGCGAGGCGATATTCCTCGGCTGGTCAAAACCTCGGCGGTCAAAGCTGAACTTCGCCTGCCAGGTGGAGTTGAAGGTCGCCCGCCAGGTGGCCACGGAGTCTCTGAGGCTCCTCAAGTCGCTTGGCGGCAGCGGAACACGGCAGCCATAGTGAGCCACATGAAAGCAATCGCGGGACTGACCGGAAAACACGACTCCGTACTGCTCATCCGGGACGCGGATCTGGTCATGGCGGCTCTGCGGCAGGCGCTGGCCGACGCCGTGCCCGAGGAACGTCCGGGGCTCGAACGCGCCGTCGCGCTCGTCGAGTCCACGGCCGCCGCCACCGAGACCCGGGTGCGTGCCGACTGGGTGCGTTCCCGGCTGTCCGCCGTCGGCTTCACCGGGGACATCGTCTCGATCGCCGCCCTGAAGGCACTGCGCCGGGCGGAGCCGGGACTGAGCCTGATAGCGGCCGTTCAGCTTCAGAAGGACGCGGTGGCGCATCCGGAGTGAGCCGGCGGGCCCGCCGGTCCGCAGACTCGGGCGACGCGGGTGGCTGGCAAAGCCCGGAGATGTTCAGGTCGTTGGGTGCCCGCTCAGCGGGAGATCGCCGACCGGGTCGTAGGCCGGCAGTTCCGTATGCCCCTCGGACCAGTGGTTGACCCACCCGCAATTTCCGCACGCGTAGCGGCCGTTCACGCCGGAGATCTCCGTACCGCAACGCCCGCAGCCCGTCGTCGTGATCTCCTGGCCCTCCAGGAACGCCGCCGCAAAAGCCCCGGTCCCCGCGTCGGTCGCCGGCTGCGTGTGGTCTTGTGTGCCCGTCACGTCGCCGAGCCTATCGGCGACGGGGCCGGCGAGGTACCGGCGACCGGTCCGGCACCGTGCCGTCGGACATGGCAGCGGTACGGACCGCGGGTCGGCGCACCGCGGTCCGTAGCGTGATCTCGGGTCGGCTGTGGGGAGTTCAGCCAGTCCTGCTCACCGGCGTCAGCCCGCCTTGGCGACCTGCGCGAGGGCCTTGGCGAGGCCGTTGGCCCACAACTGGTTGACGCGGGAGCGCTCGGTGGCGTTCGGGTACCGGTTGGTGCACGAGGTGCCGGGGCCACCACCGGACATCAGTTCGCTGCACGGACCGCTGTAGTGGTCGGGCAGGCCCAGCACGTGCCCGGTCTCGTGGGCGGCGACCCGGATGGAGTCGTACTGCTGGTTCTGCGCGTAGTCCAGGAAGATGTAGCCGCGGCCGTGGCCGTTGGTGGAGGCGTAGGACCCGCGAGGGTCGTTGCCCTCGTAGTAGGCGAAGTCGCCTGAGCCCGAGGTCGCCTGGAGCTTCACGTTCGACACCGAGCCGTTCCATATGGAGGCCGCGCTCGATATCTGGGAGCGGAAGCTCGGGGCTCCCGAGGCGTTGTAGTAGACGGTCACCACCTTCAGTGAGGGCTGCGCGGCCTGCCGCTTGGCGACCGACTTCAGCACGGCGTCGTAGAACGCCTTGTTGGCGGAGCTCTCGGACGTGCCGACGTAGCCGGCGGCAGTGGTGGTGCGGGTGGGGGCCGCGGTGGTGTGCTGGGCGGTCGCGGGGCTCGCGGTGCCCAGTGCGGCGGTGGCCAGACCGAGGCCGAGAGCGAGGGCCGTGAGTCTGGTGGAGTTCTTCGACCCGGTGTTTCTGCGGAACGGCGCCATGGGGGTGGCTCCTTCTCGTCCTGTGGGGTTGAACGATCGGTTGCCAGTGAGTCTCGGGCAGGCCAACGGGTCGGCGGATGATGGCATTCGGGGATAGCCCGGCGCTATCGGCAGTCAATCGGCCTGCCCGGATTGGAGATTTGACCTGCGGATGGCGGGGGAGGACTGGGGCGTCTGCGTGAATCCCCCCTTGTCACAACCGCGTCGGGTTCCCCGGGAGAGCCCGGTTCGTGTGCGCGTGTGAGGCGTTCAGGGTGCGCGGCCCCAGGGACCGTGCCGGTCTTCGTGGCGTCGCCGGCCGTCGGCCGTTGTCAGTGGCGGCTGCCAGGATGGCGGACATGGGGAACTTCGAGTGGCGGCCGCTCCTCACACGATGGAGCGAGGAATGGCTTCAGGCGCTTGCCGCGAACGAGCCGGAAGAGTTCGAGGAGCTGGACGAGGACGTCGTGCGGGACCGCTGGCTGGGATTCGCCCCGGCCGGTCCGGCACGGATGACGGCTCTCCGGGAGCGGATCCGGGGCCTCGGGATCCGGACGCCGCTGCCGCCGTCCCTGTGCTCCTTCCTCGAGACGAGTGACGGCTGGCGCCATGCGGGCGGCTTCGTCTATCTGCTTGCCGGAACGGAGCGCATCGAGCCGTACGGAGATCCGTACGGCCTACAGCCGATGTACGAGGAACACCTGGGCGAGAACCCGGCCGAGAAGGACGTGGTCCTGGCCGGCATGTGGGGCCGGGCGCTGCAGCTGTCGCTCGACTCGGACATGACGGACGTGCTCATCGACCCGGGCGACGTCGGCGCCGACGGCGAGTGGGCGGTGTACGTGTATCACGGCTGGGGCGGGGAGCCTCCCGAGCGGTACGACTCCTTCCGCGCGTTCATGGAGGACATGTACAAGGAGTTCTACCAACTGGGCGGCTCCCACCCCGACTTCGAGAACACCGTGACACGGGACCTCGACGCCAAGGTGGAGCAGGCCCGACTCGTCTGTCTGAAGGGCGAGTTGGACGAGGCACTCGCTGTCTTCGACGAGGCGGGGGAACTCGGCAGGCCGCGAGCCGGGCTGCTGTCCTCACAGCTGAGGGCGCTGCTCAACGGCCGCGGCTCGGTACCGGTCGACCCGCGCATGGACGACCCGCTGTACGCGGGCGAGGTGCTGCCTCTGAGGGTGAGCGACCACCTGCGTGAACGCCGCAGCGACGACACCCTGGTGCTCGGGCCCGTGACCGAGGACTACGCGACGGACAGGGAGCGGGCCAGGGTCGTCCTCGAACAGATCCGGCAGCGCACCTACGAGTACAGCTCACAGGGGCCCTTCGGCCGCGCGGTCGAGGAGGCCAGAGAGCTGGCGCGCTGGGGGGACACGGACGGAGCCTGGCGGGTGCTCGCGGCGGCGGTCCCGCTCTGGGAGCCGTACCGGGAGGACCATGTCGCCCCGTTCGGCCTGCTCGGCGACCCACTGCTCGGGCCGCTCGTCACACCGGAGCGGGGCCGACAGCTGCTGACCACACCCCGAGCCGGTCAGGCGCGGGCCACGAATGCGGCTGGTACCGCGACTGCGAGCACGACTACGGCTGCGGCCGAGGCCCCGCCCACGCCCTCTGCGGAGGTCAGGACAGCGCCCGAGGCCCCGCCGGCGCCCACGCCCTCTGCGGAGGTCAGGACAGCGCCCGAGGCCACGTCCCCGCCCGCAGCCGAGGCCGTGTCCGCCGCTGAGGCGGAGACGCTTGAGCCCGCCGCCGAGGCCACGCCCCCGGGTGCCGGGCTGGGGTGGCTGGCCCACAGCCACCGCAGGGTCGGCCCGCTCCGGGAGAGCTACCGGTTCGTACTGGTCGAGGGCATGCGCCCCGAAGAGCTGGCGGAGCGGTTCGGGGCGGGACCGCTGGAGCCGGTGGCGAGCGAGACGGATCTGTGGCACATGCAGTTCGTGCGGCAGCACGAGCGACGCGGTCCCATGGCCCGGGTCGGCGCCCGCGGCGGCTGGAGCTTTGCTTTCGAGTCGGCACACCGGCTGACGTTCGACGCGTCCCGCCTGACCGACCCCGGCACCGGTCTCTCGCAGGGCGCACGCGCCCTGACCGTCTGGTGCGGGCCGGGCCTGTTCCACTTCGCCTTCGCCGAGGACGGGGAGCAGCGGTATGCCTTCACGGTCCACCAGGCCGAGCGGCACCGGACGGGCACACCCCCCGCCGCCCTCTCGCCCGACCAGCTGTTCCCCGACCCCGCGGGTCCGGCGACCGACCGCTCGGACGACGCCCGCGCCCTGGACGCGATAGCCGCGGCCTTCCAGGTCTCCCTGCCCGAATTCGCCCTCGAGCACGGCAGACTGCCCACCCTGCCGACCCGGCCGTGGATCAGGCCGCCGGGGCCGGGGGAGGGGTACACGGCGGTCTCGATCACGCTTGGCGGTCCGCACGGGGCTGCGGGACCGTTCCATCAGGGGACCGGCGGTGGCGGCTGACGAGGCACCGGCACAGCAATTGAGGGACCGTCAGTGCGATCACCACGTCGGGCTCACCACGGTCCTCGGCGATTCACCTCGGCTCGCCGCCGCAGATGCGTCGAGTTGGACCGAGACACTCGTCGCCAGCTATGTCTGGGGGCAGGGCGACAACGGCTACGGGGCATACCGGCTGGGGGAGATCCTGCGCGACTCGTCGGCAGAGGCGGTGCTGGGGCGCGCCGTCGCGGTGCTTGCGGACGACGGAGCGGTGGCGGCCTACCGCGAGCTGCGCGGCGCGATCCGAGGCCTGGGACCGGCGTTCTTCACCAAGTTCCTCTACTTCGTCGGCGGCGCCGTACCGGACGTGCCGGGCCCACGCCCGCTCGTCCTCGACCAGCGCATCGCCCGGGTCGTGCGAGCCTATGCGACCCGGGTGGGGCAGGAGGCGGGACTCGAGCAGCCCGCAAGGCTCGCCACGTGGTTGTGGAGCGATGGCGGATGGACCCCGCACCGCTACAGCGTCTACCTGAGATGGATGCACGGCGCGACCGAGCAGCTGACCCGGTCCACACACGGGCCGCCCACGCCCGACCTGCTGGAACTGGCACTGTTCAGGGGCGCGTGGACCCCGCAAAGGGCGCCCGCCGGGTCGCCTGGCCCACCAGACGGATTCACCGCGGCCTCTGAGGAGCTGGCTGCGCAGGAAGGTCTCCACGAAACGGGGGATTGCCGGATCTCCGATTAGCCGCGGGCTGCCTACCCCTGCTCAGCACGCTGCGTACGTCTGGGCGGCGCCTGCCGTGGGCTGCCTGGACAGGAGATCCGATACCCACAGCGCTAAAATGGGGTGGCAGGCAGACTCAAAAACGACCAGGGCCGGACACCGAAGGCCCTCGTGACCGGCCTGGAGCCACCTCCGCGCCGGGGCTGGCCGAACGAGGCGGCGGAAAGGGCCTGAGGCCGTGCCTCGACGGGCACGTCGACGCCCCAGTCACCGACGGTGACGGCAGCGTTGCCCCGCCGGTCAAAGGTCACCACTGCCAGCGGCGGCCCGTGCCTCACGGCTTGCTGTCTGAGGCCGAGGCGCTTACGGAGCCGACCCTTCGCGAGGTATGCGCCGGACAACCGCGAACCGTACTCCCCGGTGCAGACGTTGAACGAACGAAAGGAATGCTATGCGCGCCCTCACTCACCGACTCCACGGTGCATGCGCTGTCGCGTGCGCAATCCCCCTGCTCGTGCTGCCCGCCGCAGCCGGCGCGAGCGCCGCTCCCGCCGCCCCTGCCGGGCCCAACGTCGTGCAGCAGGCCAACGCCAACGAGATCCTGGCTCTGGAGAACGCCGCACGAGAGAAGGCCGGTTGCGAGGCGCTGAGCATGAACGGCCAGCTCACCGCGGCCGCGCAGGCTCACAGCGAGGACATGGCCAAGAACAACTTCTTCTCGCACACCGGATCCGACGGATCGAGTATCGCGCAGCGGGTCGAAAAGGCCGGCTTCAGCCCGTCCATACCGACCGAGGAGAACATCCACCAGGGTGGCTCCACCGCGAAGGAGGTCTTCGACAGCTGGATGGGCAGCGGACCTCACAAGGCCGCCATCCTGAACTGCAAGTGGAAGCAGACCGGACTTGCCGGCGCCTCCGGCAACCTCTGGACCCAGCTCTTCGGAACCTGACCGGTTCCGGAACCACAACCAGGGGTCCTGAGCGGTCTCAGCGTCGCCACTGATCGGGTGACGCCGGTGAGGTCGAGGCGAGGGCCGCACCGCACAAAGCCCCCGTGCCGTTGGGGGAGGCGTTCGAAGCCTCAACCCAGCGGCACGGGAGCCTGGTTGGTCCCCCAAAGCTGTCGGTGCGATCCGAGCCTTCCGCGCTTGACGGAGACGGACCGATGGCGGTGGCGGCCACACTGCCGAGTATCGCGTGCCGTTGTCGGCGAGCAGGCCGACGCCCATCGTGGGCTGGTGCCATACACGGGATCGGCCGTGGTGGCCACGACGTCCGCCGTCGTCGCGGGTGCCCGTGGCTCCGGGCACGCGTGCCGCCGGAACGTCCGGGGGCGTCCGCGTCTCCTCCGGGAACCGGGGCCGGGTTAATCGCTGGTGTGTGGCCTCGTGGTTCTTGTAGGTTGGCAATGCGACCGCGCCTCCGATGCGCTCGGCTGCGGCTACTTCCTTCTGACAACCAAGTGATGCCGCCGCCTTCTTTGATCTCGGCAGGCGCGGGCGTGGCGTCTTCGCCCTGTCGTACCTTCGCGCCCCGCCGGATCTCGGACCCGTCGGACCTTCGCCCCGCCGGATCTTGGACCCGTCGGACCTTAGCCCTGTCGGACATCGCTCCGTCGGACCTCTGGCCCGGGGCCGTCCAGCCCTTTGAATCCGGGGAGATTCACTGCCTCGTCACACCCCACGCGTCTCCAAGATGTGGTCCGAGATGCTCGTGGCCCCGCACATCTCGGCGGCCGCCCGCTCCATGCCCGCACCACGGCTCCAGCACCACCCCGCCAGAACGGACCTGCGCACCCACGAGGGCGGACCAGCCTTCGTCCGGGAGCCCCGCGAGGAACTCTTCCTGCTTGCGGTCGCCAACTTCGTGTCCCAGGGGACCTTTTACGAGAGCGGTGAGGAACGCGACGACCGGTACATCCGTCTCGTCGGTGAACTCGCTGTCGAGGACCCGGTGTGGACGGCCGGTCTGCTGAGCTGGCTTCGAGGCGAGGGCAACCTGCGCACGGCGTCCCTGGTGGGCGCCGCGGCATACGTGCGGGCCCGGCTGCGGGCCGGTGCGTCCGGGGGCCCGTCCAACCGTTCCGTGATCGACTCGGTGCTCCAGCGCGCCGACGAGCCCGGCGAGCTGCTCGCCCACTGGATCTCGGAGTACGGGCGGAACGTACCCCAGCCCGTGAAGCGGGGCATCGCCGACGGCGTACGCCGGCTGTACACGTCCCGTTCCCTGCTCAAGTACGACACGGCGACCAAGGCCATCCGCTTCGGCGACGTGCTCAACCTGGTGCACGCCTCACCCGACCCGGACAAGCCCTGGCAGGGCGCGCTCTTCCGATACGCCCTGGACCGTCGCCACCACCCGGAGCAGGCGGCCCCGCAGGCCTCCGACCACCTGCTGACCGCCCACCGGGCGCTGATGGAGACGGCTGCCGACGACCGGCGGGCGGTGGTGACCGGGCCGGGGGGCTCCGAGCGGCTGGCCGCCGCGGGCATGACGTGGGAGGCCCTGGCGGGCTGGCTGCACGGACCGATGGACGCGGCTGTCTGGGAGGCCGTCATCCCCACGATGGGACCGATGGCGCTCCTGCGGAACCTGCGGAACTTCGACGAGGCGGGGGTCTCGGACGAAGTCGCGGCCCGGGTCGCCGAACGGCTCTCCGGCGCCTCCGAGGTCGCCCGGTCCCGGCAGTTCCCCTTCCGCTACCTGGCCGCCTACCAGCACACACCCTCGCAGCGCTGGGCGGCCGCGCTGGAACGGGCACTGGACCACTCCCTGGCCAACGTACCGGCCCTGCCCGGCCGCACGCTGATCCTGGTGGACCGGTCGGACTCGATGTTCTGGGACACCGTCTCCGAGCGGTCGAAGCTGACCCGGGCGGACGCGGCGGCCGTCTTCGGCACCGCGCTGGCCATGCGTGCCGAGCAGGCGGATCTCGTGGAGTTCGGCTGGAACAGCAAGGCGGTGCCGTTCGAGCGGGGGGAGCCGGTGCTCGAAGTGCTGAAACGGTTCCACGGCCTCGGCGGCACCTACACCACGAAGGCGGTGCGCAGACATTACCGGGAACACGACCGGGTCCTGATCGTCACCGACGAGCAGGCCGCCCCCGAGGGCCCCGGCGGACCGGCCGATACGGTCCCGGCCGGCATCCCGGTCTACACGTGGAACCTGGCGGGGTACCGGCCCGCCCATGGCCCGACCGGCCCCCACCGGCACACCTTCGGCGGCCTCACGGACGCCGCGTTCCGCATGGTCGGCCTCATCGAGGCCGGCCGCGAGGCCGCTTGGCCGTGGACCACCGATCGGGCCTGATCCCGCTCGATCCGGCCTGATCCGGCTCGATCCGGCTCGATCCGGCCTGATCCGGAAGGAGACGCCCGGTCGGCGCAGTCGAGTTCGCCTCATGCACGGGTGTCCGTCCTGGCGCGTGGCCCGGGCCGGGGCCGGGCCACCCTTCCCTGACCGGGATCCGTCCGCAGACGTACCCCGCTCCGCAGGTCTGGGGCACCTCCGGTTCAGGCGGAAGTGCCTCGGAGCGAGCCGGTGCTCTGCGACTCCGTGGCGTCATAGTCGGCGCGCGCCTCCGCGATGGCGGTCCGGTGCCGCTCGGCCCAGTCCACCAGACCGGTCAGCGAGGTGTAGAGCTCGCGGGCCATGGGCGTCAGCTCGTACTCCACCTTGGGCGGGACGGTCGGGTACACGGTGCGGACGAGCAGTCCGTCGCGCTCCAGCCTGCGCAGGTTGAGCGTGAGCATGCGCCGGCTGATGCCCTTGATGGCGCGCTCGATCTCGGTGAAGCGGATCGGGCCATGGGCGGCGGCGATCAGGATTCCGATGCTCCACTTACCGGCCACGTGATCGAGCACCTCGGTGACCGGGCACGCCTCGACCTGCACTGCTTCCGCAATACCGGTGTCACTCCGGGACATTGATGGGCCTCCTTGCGCCGAGTGCCCACGTTACCGGGTGCCCTGTCCACGTGGCCGCCGGCGGAGCGGTGCGGACCCGGCCCCGCACAGTAGGGACGGGCCCGACCGGCGCCCGGGTCACGCCGCCGTCATCGGCTCAGGGCTACGCCGCCACCGTCGGCTCAGGGGTACGCCACCACCGTCGACGGCGTCGTGGACGTACCCGACGTAGGCGAGCCCGTCTCGTTGATCACGTGTTCGTACTGGCCGTTGCCGCCGAGCGAGACGACCAACAGGTTGTGGAATTTCACGCCAGGGCGGCCGGGCGCGGAGAAGCCGTGGTGCTGCACGATGGACGGGGCGACGTTGTAGTAGCAGTAGCTGCCGAGGCCCCAGCCCTCGTGAGCGGTGACGTTGTCGCCGACCTTGTAGGCGGCGTACCCCTTGACGGAGCCGTTCTGGATCGCGGCCTGGTTCGGGGCGTCGTACGCCTTCTCGTTCTGGAAGAAGATCGTGCGGCCCCGCTGGCCGTTCCACTGCACGTCGTACTTGTTGAAGTGCTCCACGAACAGACCGGTGCACAGGACGTCGTCGCCGTTGACCACGACCCCGTAGTCGGCGCGGTTGGTCTCCCAGCCGACGCCGGTGCCGTGGTCCGCGCGCCAGACCCAGGTGTGGTCGACGATGGTGTGCCGGCTGTTGATCACCATGCTGGTGGTCGCCTTGCCGGCGCCCGCGCCGCCGATCCGGACGAAGACGTCCTGCACGGTCGTCGGGTTGGCCGAGTGGTCCGCAGACGCGCCCGCCGGGCCGATTTCCAGCAGCGTCGCGGAGTTGACGGGACCGGCGTCGATGAGGAAGCCGGCGAGCCGTACCCCGTCGACATCGGCGACCTTCAGCACCGTACTCCCGTTGTCGGGCACGAGGGTCGCGTAACCGAGGCCCAGCACCACGGTGTTGGCGCGGTTGACCTGTAGGGGCCGGTCCACGTGGTAGACGCCCGGCGTCAGCAGCAGGTGAAGTCCCTGTGCCAGAGCCTGGTTGAGGGTCGCCGCGCTGACGCCCGGCTTGGCCACGTAGAACTGCGACAACGGCAGGGAGGTGCCGCGCGGTGTGCCGCTGCCCCAGGTGACCCCGCGGGCGTTGGTCCGCTTCTCCGGCAGGAAGACCCGGAACTCGCTGCCGCTGACGTACAGGAACGGTTTCTCCCGGGAGACGGGGGTGGCGTCGAGGGTGGTGTACGGCGGGTTGGGGAAGCTCTGCGCGGGAGCGCCCTGGACGCCGGAGAAGACCATGTTCCACACGCCGTTGAGCCAGCTGCCGATGACACTGTCCCTGGTGTACCACTGCTGCTGGGAGTAGGGGCCGACCTGGCCGTCGATCCGGCTGTCCGCGATGTAGCCGCCGCTCGCCCAACCGTAGCCGGACGGCGCGAGGTTGAGTCCGCCGCGCACGTGTATCCGGCGGAACGGGGCCGCCTGCGCCACCGCCCACCGGTTGGTGCCGTTGGCGGGTACCAGCGCCAGATTCTCCGCGGAACGCCAGAAGTTCTGCGTGGCGTTGCCGTTGAACCAGCCGGCGTCGACCGTGACGTCTCCGTTGATCGTGGTGTCGTCGGGGGACAGGCCGAGCCCCGCGATGGAGGTGTAGAAGCCGATCTGGGCGTTCAGCCCGTTGTAGGTACCGGGTTTGAACAACAGGGCGTAGCGGCCGGTGCCGAACTGCGCCGACTCCTGCTGATGGAAGACCTGGTCCAGCCTGGCCTGGATGCCGGGCGTGGACGGGTCGAACACCAGGACGTTCGGGCCGAGATCGCCTCCGCCGGGCAGGGCCGGGGAGACGTGCGCGAGGCGCCGGCCGCGCGGGCGGGCGTGGAGACCCCGGCCAGCACGGGCACCGCTGCGGCCGCCGCACCGAGCACGGTCCGGCGGCCGACGGACGGCGAGGAAGAGGAGGTGGGGGAGGAGGGAGACATGCGCGACTCTCCTTGTTCAGGAAATGAACGAAGTGGGGGTGGGGGAGCGCTCTCTTGACGTTGGATGCTTCATCGGCGTGAACGTTGCGTCAAGAGTTACGACCGAATTCCCGTGTCCTCACGCCTGATTCACCGTCACTTCGCCTTCTTTGTCTTCGAGAAGTGAGTGAAGTCGTCCTCTGGTTCTTTGGTGGTTTCCCTTGACACCCTCCCGTCTCCGCCTCAACACTCCAGCGTTGGGAGAGCGCTCTCCCACCTCCGTACGACCTCTCCTTCCCCTCCGTCGAGGAGCCCCCATGTCACGGAGATCGAAGATCCTCTCGGGCGCGCTGATCACCTCCGCCCTGGTGCTGACCTCGTTGGGCGTCACCGGAGTCGCCGCCTCCTCCGCCCCCCGCGCCACGGCGCCGGCCACGCACGCCGGCCACGGCACGGCGCTGTCGACGGCCGCCTCACCCGAGGACCCCGACGGCGACGGCTACATCCCGGCCAACCCGCCCGTCACCGGCGTCACCCCGTCCACGCAGGTCCCGCCGCACCGCTACTTCCACGAGTTCCAGGCCAACTGCGCGGTCAGCCACACCAAGCCGGACGACCCGATCGTCTACCCGCAGCAGCCCGGAAAGTCCCACGACCACACGTTCATGGGCAACACCAGCACCTACGCGGGCAGCACGACCGCCTCGCTGAGCGCGGGCGGCACCACCTGCAAGGCCCCCGGAGACCTGTCCGGCTACTGGATGCCCACCCTGTACGACGGGGACCGGCCGATCCTGCCCGTCGGCCCGCAGGTCATCTACTACAAGGCCGGCGTCACCGACTACACCAGCGTCCGGCCCTTCCCCAAGGGCCTGAGGTTCGTCGTCGGCAGCCCGATGCAGAGCGCCGACGAGTTCCGCCACCACCCCGGCTTCGTCGAGGGCTGGGAGTGCGGCGACAGCTACTTCAACACCGAGTTCCCGGCGACCTGCCCGAACCGTGCCGACGTCCAGCTCAACATCCGCTTCCAGGCGCCCAGTTGCTGGGATGGCAAGTACCTCGACACACCCGACCACAAGGGCCACATGGCCTACCCCGTGGTCAAGCCCGGCACCAACGACAACGTCTGCCCCGCCGACCATCCGGTCGCGCTGCCGATGATCGAGTTCAAGATGGCGTTCCCCGTCAACGGCGACATGTCACGGGTACGGCTCGCCAGCGGCACCGGCCACAGCTTCCACTACGACTTCTTCAACGCCTGGGACGACCGCACGCTCAAGGCGCTGGTCGACCACTGCGTCGTCGGCGGACTCCAGTGCGACGCCCGCGGCTACGACGAGACCCACCCCGAGGCGGGCGCCGTCCTGAACTCCGACTACCGCCTGCCCTGACCGCCTCCCACGCCACCCGCACTCCCCACGGAGAACCGGACTCACCATGACCCCACCACCCCGCACCCGCGCGCACCGCCTCGCCGCGCCCCTCACCGCCGGTGTGCTGACCGTCGGAGCACTCACCGCCCTGCCGGCCGCCCAGGCCCACGCGGCCGGCAGCGTCGTCAAGGTCACCGGCACCCAGGGCAACTGGCAGCTCACCGTGGACGGACAGCCGTACCAGATCAAGGGCCTGACCTGGGGCCCGTCCACAGCCGACGCCGACCGGTATCTCCCCGACCTGAAGTCCATGGGCGTCAACACCATCCGCACCTGGGGCACCGACGCCACCAGCAAACCGCTGTTCGACTCCGCCGCTGCGCACGGCATCAAGGTCATCGCGGGATTCTGGCTCCAGCCCGGCGGCGGCCCCGGCAGCGGCGGCTGCGTGAACTACGTGACCGACACCGCCTACAAGAGCCGGATGCTGGACGAGTTCCCCAAGTGGGTCCAGACCTACAAGGAGAACCCCGGCGTCCTGATGTGGGACGTCGGCAACGAGTCGGTCCTCGGACTGCAGAACTGCTACAGCGGCACCGAGCTGGAACGCCAGCGCGACGCCTACACCACCTTCGTCAACGACGTCACGAAGAAGATCCACGCCGTCGACCCCGGCCACCCGGTCACCTCCACGGACGCCTGGGTCGGCGCCTGGCCCTACTTCAAGAAGAACGCCCCCGACCTCGACCTGTACGCCGTCAACTCCTACAGCGCCGTCTGCGACGTCAAGGCCACCTGGCAGCAGGGCGGTTACAACAAGCCGTACATCGTGACCGAGACGGGACCGGCCGGCGAGTGGGAGGTGCCCGACGACATCAACGGCGTGCCGCTGGAGCCGAGCGACCGGGCCAAGGCCGACGGATACACCCGCGCCTGGGGCTGTGTCACCGGGCACAAGGGCGTCGCGCTCGGCGCCACGATGTTCCACTACGGCACCGAGTACGACTTCGGCGGCATCTGGTTCAACCTGCTGCCCGCCGGCCAGAAACGGCTGTCGTACTACGCGGTGAAACGCGCCTACGGCGGGGACACCTCGCACGACGACACCCCGCCCGTCGTCTCCGGCCTGACCGTCGAGGGCGACCCGGGCAAGGTGCAGGCGGGCCGGGACCTGGTCGTCGCGGTCAAGGCCACCGACCCCGACGGCGACCCGCTCGCCTACGAGGTCCTCGACAACAGCATGTACGTCGACCAGGGCAAGAACCTCGACCCGCTGCCGTTCACCGACCTCGGCGGCGGCCGGCTGAAGATCACCGCACCGGACCGGCCGGGCGTGTGGAAGGTCTACGTCAAGGTCACCGACGGCCACGGCAACGTCGGCGTGGAAGCCCGCTCCGTCAGGGTCGTCCCGCCCGTGGTCGACGGCACGGACATCGCCCTCGGCAAGCCCGCCACCGCCTCCTCCCACCAGCCCGGCTACGGCGACTGCCCGTGCCCCGCCGCCAACGCCGTCGACGGCGACCGGAACACCCGCTGGGCCAGCGACTGGAGCGACCCCCAGTGGATCCAGGTCGACCTGGGCGCCCGCACCAGCTTCCGCCACGTCCAGCTGCTGTGGGAGGCCTCCTACGCCAAGGCGTACAGCGTCCAGACCTCCGACGACGGCCAGACCTGGCAGACCGTGCGCACCGTGACGGACGGGAACGGCGGCGTCGACGACTTCGACGTCACCGGAACCGGCCGGTACGTCCGGATCAACGGCACCGCCCGCGGCACGGGCTGGGGCTACTCGCTGTACGAGTTCGGCGTCTACAACTGACGAACACCGTCGACACACGAGGGGGTGGGGATGGCCGACGAGGACGAACTCGACCGGCTGCTCGACAAGCTGACCCTGCGCGCCAAGGTCCGGCTGCTCACCGGCGCCACCACCTGGCGCACCGCGGCCGAACCGGACCTGGAACTGGGTGAGCTGGTGCTGTCGGACGGCCCGGCGGGGGTCCGCGGGGAGAGCTGGGACGAGCGCCGCACGTCCGTGCTGCTGCCGTCGGCCTCCGCGCTCGCCGCCACCTGGGACGAGCAGCTGGTCGGGGAACTCGGCGGCCTCCTCGCCTCCGAGGCACGGCGCAAGGGCGTGGACGTGGTCCTCGCCCCCAACCTCAACCTGCACCGCACCCCCCTCGCCGGACGGCACTTCGAGTGCTTCTCCGAGGATCCCCTGCTGGCCGGCCGGATCGGGGCCGCCCTGATCCGGGGCATCCAGGCCCACGGGGTCGCCGCGACGGCCAAGCACTTCGTGGCCAACGACGCCGAGACCGACCGCCTCACCGTCGACGCGCGCATCGACGAACGCACGCTCCGCGAGGTCCACCTGGCGCCCTTCGAGGCGGCGGTGGCGGCGGGCGTCCGGCTGGTGATGGCCGGATACAACCGGGTCAACAACACCACCATGACCGCCCACGCACTGCTGACCACACCGTTGAAGAGCGAGTGGGGATTCGACGGCGTCGTCGTCTCCGACTGGGGCGCCGTCCGCTCCACCCGCGACACCGCCCGAGCGGGGCTGGACCTCCAGATGCCGGGCCCCGCCGACGAGTGGGGTGAGCGGCTGGTGCGGGCCGTGGCGTCGGGCGAGGTCGAGGAGGCGGCCGTGGACGACAAGGTGCGCCGGCTGCTCCGGCTGGCCGCCTGGGCCGGGGCCCTGGGCAGACCCCGCCGCCGGGTCCGCCCGCACCTGCCGCCCCGGCAGGCGCGGGCCCTGGCCCGGCGGGCCGTCGCGGCCGGGGCCGTCCTGCTGGCCAACCGCGGCGTGCTGCCCCTGGACCGCACACGCCTGAACACGGTCGCCGTCATCGGCGCGGCAGCCGCCCGCACCCGCACCCAGGGCGGCGGCAGCGCCGGCGTCTTCCCGCAGGACGAGGTCTCGCTCCTGGACGGCATCAGGGCGGGCCTGCGCGGCCGGGCACGCGTCGTCCACCTGCCCGGCCCCGCCCCGGACGGCCCGCCACCGCCCCTGGACCCGGTCACCGGCTCGGACCCGCGCACCTCCACCCCCGGCGTGCTGCTGCGCGTCCTCGACGCCGACGGCACCGAGCTGTACGCAGAACACCGCAACAGCGGACGGCAGTTGGAGCCTCCTCTGCCACCGGGTGCGCACACCGTCGAGATCAGCGCACGACTGCACCCATTCGGCCGCCTCAGCCTCCACCTCGACGGAGACCCGCTACTGGAAGGCGAGTTCGCCCCCACCACCGATGACCCCGCCGTCCTCCACGTGAGCCCGCCCACCCACACCGTCACCGCACGACTGACCGCCGGACGCACCCCGTTGCTCGTCGCCCGCCGGGAACTCGCCGCCGGCACCGGGCGGGCCACCGTCGTCGGCGTCCAGCCACCCGGGCCCGGCCGCGCCCAGGCGCTGGCCGCGGCGGCCCGCGCGGCCCGCGAGGCGGACGCGGCCGTGGTGGTCGTCGGAACCGGCGAACAGCACGAAGCCGAGGGACGCGACCGCACCCACCTCACCCTCGGGCCCGGCCAGGACGCCCTGGTACGCGCCGTCGCCCGGGCCAACCCGCGCACCGTGGCCGTCGTCAACAGCGGCGGCCCGGTGGAACTGCCCTGGCGCGACGACGTCGGCGCGCTCCTGCTGGCCTGGTTCCCCGGCCAGGAGGCAGGCGGCGGCCTGGCCGACGTCCTCCTCGGCCGCACCGAGCCCGGCGGACGGCTGCCCACCACCTGGCCCGCCCGGCTCGCCGACGCCCCCGTCACCCGCACCCGCCCGGACGCCGGCCGGCTGCCCTACGACGAGGGCATACACGTCGGCCACCGCGGCTGGCTGCGCGCCCGGCGCACCCCCGCCTACTGGTTCGGGCACGGACTGGGCTACACGACCTGGGCCTACGACGCACTCTCCGGCCCGGCGCACACCACCGTGGGCGAGGACGTCACCGTCCGGGTGCGGCTGCGCAACACGGGACCACGCCCCGGACGGGAGGTCGTCCAGGTGTATCTCTCCCGCCCGGGCACCGGCAGCGTCGACCGCCCCGAGCGATGGCTCGCGGGGTGGACCGCGGTGCGGGCACAGCCCGGCGAGACGGCCGTCGCACAGGTACGCATCCCGGCACGCGCCCTGAGCCACTGGGACGTCCACCGCGGCGGCTGGCGCACGGAGCCGGGCCCGTACCGCGTCCTGGCCGGCCGCTCGGCGGGTGAACTGCCCCTGACCCTCTGCTTCCTCGCGCGCGAGGAAGCCTGAGCGGCCCCCACCCGGAGAGCGCTCTATCCGGGCGGGCCGCCGGGCCGTTAGGGTGCGGGGCATGAGCAGACAGGCCCCGACCCTGGAGGACGTCGCCCGCGAGGCCGGCGTCTCCCGGGCCACCGTCTCCCGTGTCGTCAACGGCGTACGCAATGTGGACCCGGCGATCCAGGAGCTGGTCCGCCAGGCCATCGACCGCACCGGTTACGCACCCAACCGGGCCGCCCGCTCCCTGGTCACCCGGCGGGCCGAGACCGTCGCGCTGGTGGTCTCCGGCGCGGGGGACGCCTCCGACGAAGCGCAGGCCGCCTTCGCCGCCCGCGTCTTCTCCGATCCCTTCTTCGGGCGGGTGGTCGCCGGGATCGTCGGCCACCTCCGCCCCCGCTCCGTCCACCCGGTGCTGATGTTCGCGGAGTCGGCCGCCTCCCGCCGCGAGGTGGTGACCTATCTGCGGCAGGGGCGGGCCGACGGCGCACTGGTGGTCACCAGCCACGCCGACGACCCGCTTCCGGCCCTCCTCGCCGAAGCGCGGCTGCCCGCGGTCCTCTTCGCCCGCCCGGCCCGTCCCGTCCCGCTCAGCTACGTCGATCTGGCCCACCGGGACGGCGGCCGGCTCGCCGCCGAGCACCTGCTCGCTCGCGGATGCCGCAGACCGGCCACGATCTGCGGGCCGCTGGCGGTCGCCGCCAGCCAGGAGCGGCTGGCCGGCTTCCGCGACACCCTCGCCCGCCGGGGCCTTCCCTACGCACCCGTCGCCGAGGGCGGTTTCACCCTGGACAGCGGCCTCACGGCCATGACCGGCCTGCTCGCCGAACACCCCGACGTGGACGGGGTGTTCGCGGCCAACGACCTCATGGCCCGCGGTGCCTGCCAGGTACTGCGGGAGCACGGCCGACGGGTACCCGAGGACGTGGCGGTCGTCGGCTTCGACGACTCGACCGCCGCCGTCAGCCGACGGCCGCACCTGACCACCGTGCGGCAGCCGGTGGAGGACATGGCCGCGCGGATGGCCGGCCTCCTCGACGAACACGTCCACGGCACCCGCACCGAGCCCACATCGATCGTGTTCGACCCCGAGCTGGTCGTACGGGAGTCGGCCTGACGCATGCCGTCGGCCCCGGCCGGCGGCTCAGCAGCCCGCGGCCCAGGTGTGGGAACCGCCTCGGTCGTTCGCGCCCGCGTCGTAGCCGACCTCCTGGCCCGGGGCCAGACAGAGGGTGACGGGTCCCAGCAGCTCTCGGCCCTCGTACACCTTCACGTGATCCTTCACTCCGGGGCCGGAGAGACCGTGGTTCGCCCACGACGAGTCGTGCTTGAACATGTCGCCCTCCCACCAGTGGTCGTCGCCGCTGTGTTCGATCTTCAGCCCGTCGAAGTTCACGTCCGTCCAGACACAGAAGTATCCGGAACGGCACTCCGCGGCCTGTGCGGTGGCCGACGACGTGGCGAAGACGGCGCCGGCGGTGATCAGGGTGGCGGTGAGGAGGGTGGTGAGGCGCTTCATGGTGGCGGTTCTCCCGTGGGTCGAGGTGCCGAGCCGATGCCGGGACGCACGTGTTCCGGGGCGGCCCTCGCGGCCGGAGTGATCAACTTGCCCGCCAACCTCACCACTTGGCAGCCGCCCGCTGCATCCGCCATTGGAGTGATCGGCGAGGACCGCATCGACATGCCAGCACGAGGGCGGGTCGACCGCACATGCACGCCTGCCGCGGGGGCGGGTTGTACGGCACGGGGGCGCCGGCGCCAGGCTCACGCGTGCGTCGTCAGCAGCATGTAAGGCGCGGTCCGGGTCTCCGCGGCGGCCTCCGTGACGGTGCCGTCGGCAGGGAGTGTGGGCAGGTCGATGGCGGGGGAGGGGAATCCTGCCTCGGTCAGGAAGGACCGGTAGCGGTCTAGGGAGCGGTAGTAGGTGGCGCTGGTCATCGTGGTGCCGTCGCGCAGGCGCAGCAGCGTCGGGACCGTGTCGCCGTCGTCGTAGACGGCTTCCGGCTCGCCGTGGCGCAGGGTGGAGAAGGCCACGCCGGTCGCCGCCGGATTGAGGTCGGCCAGCAGGTACGGGGCGCCGGGGCGCAGGACGCGGCGGATCTCGGCGGTGAGTGCGGCCAGCCGGCCGTCGTCGGGATCGGTGCAGTACACCAGGCAGCACACGGCGGCGTCGACGCTGTCGTCGGCGAGCCAGTCCAGGGTGCGCCCGTCGAACAGCCGGTAGGAGACGCGCGGATGAGGGCGGTCGGAGCGGGCGATGCCCAGCATGTCGGCCGACGGATCGAGAGCCTGCACCGTCCACGCCCCGGTGCGCGCGAGCTGCGCCGCGACCGCGCCGGTGCCGCACCCGATGTCCAGGGCCAGCGGGT
Organism: Streptomyces musisoli; assembly: GCF_016741855.1. Lineage (GTDB taxonomy): Bacteria > Actinomycetota > Actinomycetes > Streptomycetales > Streptomycetaceae > Streptomyces > Streptomyces musisoli. The sequence continues at coordinate 824,057 of NZ_JAERRH010000002.1, forward strand.
CGGGCCGCGAGCCGCCGGCCAGCCGGCGCAGCACACCGGGGAAGATCAGCTGCTCGGCCAGCCGCATGTCACGGTCCCGGTAGGCGCCGGCCGCGGCGGAGGTGTCCCAGCCGATGGGGTTGTCGTCGGCGGTCAAGGGCGGTGCCTCCTGCACTGGACCGGGCCCGGACGGTCGGACCGGGGCGTTCGGCGGCAGCCTGGCACACGACGGCGCCGTGGGTCCTGCGGCGCCGGAGGATTCCCTCGACGGCGTGTCCGCTGAACGGACGGTTGACGAGGTCCCCGAGCGCCACCGACGTGATGGTGACCCGCTCGCGTTCGATGACGGAGAAGCATTCGGCGGGGTCGGCCCCTCGACCAGGACGACGGTGCCGCCGACGGAGAGGGTGCCGACGATCCCGGGGCAGCCGAAGGAGAAGTGCGACCCGGCGGGCAGCGCGGCGGGATACACGTCGTTCTCGCTCAGCGACACCAGCCCGGCGGCGGCCCCCGCCTGGCAGGCGTAGTCGTCGTGGCTGCGCGGAACGAGCCGGGGCGTCGCGCCGTCGGCCATCCAATCCGTCGGCCCCCTGCACACAATGCGCGTTCCCGCCCATGGACCCCGCAGCCCATGGGCGGAACGTCCAAGGAACGCCGCTGACCAGGAGGCATGGCCGGTGCTCAGCCCGATCCGGTCTCGCCGCGCTCTGCCGTCGCCTTCGCGTGGCGCGACCTGAGCGCCGCGTCGAGTTCCGCCACCGTGCGGCCGAAGGCCGACTCCAGATCGACGTCGTAGAGGTGGGCCAGAACGAGTACCGACCACAGGCAGTCGGCGAGTTCGTGCTCCAGCGCCGTACGGCCGCCGGGTGCCTCCCGGGCGCCCTCCTCGCCCATCACCAGCTTCGCCAGGTCACCGACGTCGCCCAGGAAGCCGAGCATGAACTCCTCACGCGTCCACACCCTGCCCCGCTCGTGGCGGTTCACCACGTCGTACAGATCGCGGATGCGCAGCGCCTGCCGCGTCAGCCCCTCGATGGTCGAGCCCGCGACGGTCCCCTCCGCATCGACGCCGGCGGAGGCGGGATGCGACGGGTGTGCGTGGGCCGGGGAGGCCACGACGGGCCCTTCTGTCCGACGCGATCCGTCGGCGGGCGGAGGAACCCGTCGCGTGCCGGGGCGGCCCAGGTGGTGGAGGAAGAAGGCGGCCGCCTCCTCGCCGACCCGGTCGCGGACGGCCGGATCGGCCGGTCTCGGCGCGAAGAAGTCATCGTGGCGGACGTCGGGGCCGGCCGAGCGGCCGTTCGCCGTGGGAATGTGGTCCAGGTAGGGCCTGGTGTCGAGGTCGTACGGGGCGATCGTGTCCGCACCGCCCCAGCGGATCTCCACCGGCACCCGCACGGTTGCCAGGCTCTCCGGGGTCACGAGCGCGCCGACTCCCGGCGCCACCTGGAAGACCGCCCGCACGCGCGCGTCCGAGACGTCCGCTCCGGCGCGGTCCAGCGCATCGAGCGACGCCTCGTCGTCCGGGTACTTGTTCAGCAGCGCCTCCAGCACCCCGGGGAACTCGGGGATCTCCGGCAGGGGCACCGCCCCGGTCACCACGGCTCCGAGGATCTGCGGGTCGAGGCGTGCCCCGGCGAGTGCCACCGACGTGTAGGCGCCGAGCGAGAAGCCCGCCGCGCCGACCGGACCGAGGGGCTGTTCCCGGGCGAGCACGTCGAGGACGAAGGACACGTCCAGGGGGCGTTCCCAGACGTGCAGGAACCCCTCTGGTTCGTAGCCGTCGACGAAGTTGTTGCCGTGGTGGTCCAGGGCGACCACCCGGAAGCCCGCCTCGCGCAGCGGACGCACCAGCCAATCCATGTTGCTGCCCGAGCCCCCGGTGCCGTGCGAGACGACGACGAGCGGAGCGGGCGCGGCCGGCGGATGGCCGGGCTCCCACAGGTAGACACGGATCGGACGCGGACGATCCGGTTCTCGCAGGTCACTGCGGGACTCGTCGTAGAGGACACGTATCAGCGGTTCGTCCTGTCCGGTGATCGTCATGGCGGCATCGTACGGTTGGGCGCCGCTGGGAGGACGGGCGGTGACCGATTGGTTTTCGCGAGGCCCACGGTCTGCAATCACGGACGGTGTGGCGCAGCCACGCCCGTGCCCGAGGCGGACGCGGACCGCCCCCCTGTCACGATCCTCCACGGCAGCGCCTCGCTGGGACGGCGTGGACGGCGTGGACGGCCGTCGGCAGGCCGGGCTGAAACGGTCCGGGCGCGGTACGTCACACGGGCGGGTGGAATGATTTCGAGTGCTGGTTCGAACGGGCTAGGGACTCGTTCGCGTTTCCGATCATGTGATCTAGGTTCTTCCGTGCCCTACGTGCGGGATCCGCAGGCCCGCCCCCGGGAGGCCGGCGCAGGTTGTCCCGGACGCGCGTGACCGACGGCAGGCAGGTTCCGTCGCCGCTCTTCACGAAAGGCCGACATGACCCGATCTCCAAGACGCGTGCTCCACCGTCTGGCAGTCCTGGCCGGCGCCGCCACTGTGCTGGCCTGCGTTCCCCCGGTCTCCGTCGCCCAGGACACCGCCCCCACCGTCATGAGCTGGGGAGCGGGCCGCACCGGACAGCTGGGCAACGGCACCCTCGAGAACAGCCTCACCCCGGCCCCGGTGACCGGTCTGCCCCGCGCCGGGGTGGACCAGCTCACGGCCGGCGGAACCTCCTCGGCCGACTCCTTCGCCCTCGCCCGCACCGGCAGGACCGTCAAGGCGTGGGGCCACAACTCCTCCGGCCAACTGGGCACCGGCGGCCACGACAACCGGACCGTGCCGGCCGCCGTGCCGCACCTGACGGACATCAAGGACATCGCCGCAGGAGGCAGGCACGCCCTGGCCCTCGACGCCGGCGGCCAGGTGTACTCGTGGGGCGACAACCATTACGGCCAGCTCGGGGACAACCGCACGGGTGACAGCCGTACCATCCCCGACCGGGTTCGGGGCATGCCCAAGGCCACGCAGGTCTCGGCGGGCTGCGACTTCAGTCTGGCCCTGCTGGAGAACGGCGAGGTGTACGCCTGGGGCCGGGGCGCCCACGGCCAGTTGGGCACCGGGAATCGTGCCACCAGCGCCGTGCCCCGCCAGGTCGTCGGCCTGAAGGACGTCGTCAGGATCGACGCGGGCTGCCACCACGCCCTAGCGCTCACCGCCGACGGCACGGTGAAGTCCTGGGGCTACAACCTCTACGGCCAGCTCGGCGACTCCGGTACCAAGTCCTCGGCGGTCCCCGTCGCCGTCGACCGGCTGAAGGACGTCGCCGACATCGAAGCCGGCGCCTACCACAACTACGCCCAGACCAAGGACGGTCACGTCTGGGGCTGGGGCAACAACCAGTTCGGCCAGCTCCTCGAAGCGGAAGAGTCGTCCGACGAGAACGTCTTGCGCACCAACCGGACCGCGCCGGTGGAGATCCCACGCCTTCTGGGGGCCGTGCACCTCTCCGCCGGTGCCCGGCACGGAGTCGCCGTGTCGGCCGACGGTGACGTCCTGACGTGGGGCCACAACGGTGAGGGCCAGCTGGGCAACGGCACCACCGATGCCCGCTTCCGGGACGTGGAGATCGCCCAGGACGTCTCCGTCATCAAGAGCGCGGCCGTTTCGCTCGGGGGCAACACCACGTACGTCTACTGAGCTTCCCGAGCCGCGCCATGCGTTCGCCCGGGTCGTACGGGAGGCACCGGCCCCGTGAGCGGGCCGACCGCTCCTGCCTGAGGGGGCCGGCCCGCTCACGGCGCCGTCACGGGACCAGTGGGGCCATGCCGGTCCCGGCCGCCGACCACGGTTGGTGACCGCTGTGGTCGTCTTGCGGCGTCCCGCGCTCCGGGTGAGCGTGGACGAAGGCCGGCACCGCTGCCCCGGCTGCGGGCAGGGCTGCCCCCGCTACGGCAGGGCCCCCGGCGGTGGGCAGGGCTGCCCCCGGCTACGGCAGGCTCCCAGCTGTGGGAAGGGCTCCCACCCCGGCTGTCACAGACCTGGCCGCTGCCCTGTCCCTCTGGGTGCGGCTCGACGCACCGGTCCGGCGGGGCGTCCGCCGGTGTCCGTCGGGAAGTGAATCAGCAGATGGAGACAGTGATGAAGATCGTGGTCATCGGCGGTACGGGGCTCATCGGCTCCCAGGTGGTCAAGCTGGTGCGCGACCGTGGGCACGAGGCCGTGGTGGCCTCTCCCTCCAAGGGCGTCGACACCGTCACCGGCCAGGGTGTGGCGCAAGCCCTAGAGGGCGCGGACGTGGTCGTGGACGTGTCGAACTCCCCGTCCTTCGACACCGAGCCCGCGCTGGACTTCTTCACCCGCTCGGCGCAGCACGTGATCGAAGCCGAGAAGGAGGCGGGTGTGCGGCACCATGTCACGCTCTCCATCGTCGGCGTCGATCAGGTACCCGACTACGGCTACTACCGGGCCAAGGTCGCCCAGGAGGAAGCCGTGCGCGACGGCGGCGTCCCGTACAGCATCGTGCGCGCGACGCAGTTCTTCGAGTTCGTCGCTCCCGTGATGGACATGTCGACCGACGGCGGGCAGGTGCGTATGCCGTCCACGCGACTGCGCCCCATCGCCTCCGCCGATGTCGCCGCCGCCGTCGCCGAGGCGGCCCAGGGGGAGCCGTCGAACGGCGTGCGCAACATCGCGGGTCCCGAGATCTACCGTCTCGACCAGCTCGGTGAGATCACGCTGGCGCAGAAGCCGGACGGCCGCACTGTCGTCACCGACGAGGACGCCGGTCCGTTCGCGGGCATGCCCGATGTGCTCGTCGGCGACGCCACCGCGCACGTCGCTGCCACCCGCTACGAGGACTGGCTCAAGCGGAACTGATTCCGGCGAGTCGTCGGGGAAGGACTGTGGCCGGTCCACGGTGCCGATGCCTCCGCAGGTCGCTTCCGTTGCCCAGGCGAACCCCGGTACACGGCACGCCTGCTCGCTCTGACGCTACGGAGGCTGTCCGTCCACGTGGCGACGGCGTGATTTCCGGGGGGTGGCCGCCGTGCCACTGAGCCGGCGGACGTCGCCGAACGGATGCTGGGCGTATGTCTCACCACCTCAGCGGCCCCAACCTGCGCTCGCCCCTGGGCGATGCCAGGCTCGACCTCACGGACCTGTTCGCCTTCACCGCGCCCGGCGAACGAACCGTACTGATCATGAACGTGAACCCGGTCGCCCCGACCGGGGGCCAGGCCTTCCATCCGGACGCGGTGTACCGCATCAACGTGGACACCGACGGCGATCACCAGGCCGACGTGGCCTTCAGCTTCGTGTTCTCCCCACCCGCGGCCGGACAGCAGACCGTCACCGTCCACCGCGCCGTCGGCGACCAGGCGCGGACGCACGAGGCCGCCGGCCAGACGGTCTTCACCGACGTGCCGGTGAGTCTCGGTACCGAGCCCGCGGTGGCGGTGTCCGGGCCGTACACCTTCTTCGCCGGGTTCCGCAGCGACCCGTTCTTCGCCGACCTGGACGGCATCGTCAACAAGTTCCAGTGGACCGGCGTGGACTGGGGAGCCGACAAGAACGTGTTCGGCATCGTGCTGGAGATGCCGGACGCCGAACTCGGCACGGATCCCGGGATCGGGGTGTGGGCACGGGTGAGCCTGCGTCAGGACGGCCGGCTGAAGTCCGTCGATCGGGGCGCCCACCCGTCCCTGACCGCTTACTTCAACGCCGAGGACGCCAAGGACGCCTACAACGCCGGCGAGCCCGCCGACGACTGGGACACCTACCGCGCCCCCTGGTCCGCGGTGCTCGAGCACTTCGGCGACTACGACCGGCAGTCGGCCGAGGAGGCCCTGCGTACGGTGCTGCCTGACATCCTGCGTCTCGACCGCAGCGAGCCCGCCGCCTATCCCAACGGCCGTACCCTCACCGACGATGTGACCTCGGCCCGGCTGGCCATGCTCACCGGCGGCAAGATCACCACCGACCACATCGGCCCCCACACCGACCTGCTCCGCGGCTTCCCCTACCTGGGCACCCCCCACGCCGGTTGACGGCACCGGTCCGCGGCTGTGCTCATGGCGTCAGTGGCGAAGAACGGGCGATGGGGACGGCCGCGTAGCCACGGCACGCGGCGGACACGTCCGGCGCGCCAGAGGCACTGCGTTCGCCGGTCCCGGTCCGCGGGCGCCCGTCCGCGCCCGCACCCGCGACGCGGCGATCGCGGTGACGGTGCGCTACCTCTCGGCTCCGCTCGCCATGCATGGTCGCAAAAGGGCCGATACCGTCGGATTCACGGACCAGCAGGCCCCAGAGGCCGCCTGGCGGTCGACGGAGGCCCGTTCGTTGGTGGAGGGCGCTGCCGAGCTGCCAGGCCAGTCAGGGAGACAGGCATGAGCCGAGCCAAGCGCAGGCCCCGCGGAACCTCCGGCGGAGGGGCGACCCCGAAGCAGGACGGCGGCTCCGGTTCCGCTCCGCACCTCCGGCCCGCCGGGTACCAGCGCACGCTTCCCCCCGATGAGGCCAGGGCGCGAACCGCGCCCTGTGCGGGTCCCGAGCGGCGGCGCGTCCCGTCGGAGCAGCCCGGCCTCCATGCGGGATCCGCATCCGGCCACCCTGCCCGTCCCGGGCCGAGCCCGAGCGCCGGTCACCCGTTCGGAGCCACCGGCCCCGGCCGGCCCGCCGTGACCGCCGGTACCAAGAGGCGTTTCATACCCTCCGGTGGGCCCACCCTGCCCGGTCGGCGAACGATACGGCTGCGGTTGGCGGAGGCCGATCCCTGGTCGGTGATGGTGACGAGCGCCGTACTCCTCGGAGGACTGGGCCTGGTCGCCGTCGTCACTGCGTGCGTCGTCTGGATCATGGTGGATGCCATGACCCCGGAGGTCCTGCCCGCCCTGACCACCGTCCTGCTGATCGCGGTCGCCGTCGTCAGTCTGGAAGTCGTCCTGGGCACGTGTCTCGCGACGTTGGGTGCCTTCGTCTACAACCTGTCGGCGCTCTACAGCGGCGGTGTCGAAATAGCCGTGACGGACGGCCCGGACGGTCCGGACGGCCCGGCCCCGGCCGCTCCCCAGGCCCTGCCGCGCATGGCCCGGGCCCGCGTCCGCGTCCGCCGCTATCTGCGCGCGCACACGCCGTCCTGGCGTGCCGGTGTCGTACGGCGCCGGTTCGTGGGCAGCGACGCCCGGACACCCGCCGACGGTGCCGGGCCCGCGCGGGCGAGGCCGGAGACCGACGGGCCGGCGAGGCCGGGCGAGGGCCTCGATACACCAGGGGGCGTCTCCGACACGGCCTGACCCCCGGCCGAGCGGTCGAGAACCGAGCCGATCGAGAACGGAGCCGATCGAGAACGGAGCGGGTCGAAACCGAGCGGGTCGAGGACCGGGACGGAGCGCCCGCTAGAGCTTGCCTTTGCGTGCCGTACCGCGCCATGGGGACAGACCTGGCTCGCGGCGACGGCCGACCTGTCCCGCCTGCGGGTCGACGGCACCGGCCCTGATCGCATTGTCAGTCCCCCCTGCCATCATCCGGCCATGCTGTACGACGCCCTGATCACCGCATCCCGCAGGCACGACTCACTCGACGACGTCAGGTCCGACGCACTCGGCCGCGTCCGCTGGCTCGTCGACCTTCTGGAGCGTCAGCGGGCCGATTCCCGGCGCTCGATGGGGCACGAGCACGAGCACCTGCAGTCGAGAGCGGCGGGCGCGGCGACCCGGGCCGAGATCGACAGCCGGCTCGCGGCCTGCACGGACGAGGAGGGCAGAGCCGCGGCCCTGTGCCTGATGCTGGCCGCCCGCTTCGACGGCACCGGCCCGTGGCTGTACGACGCCGAGATCGGGTCCCTGCTCTCGAGAGTGCGTGGCTGGACGCCCGACGAGGTCGCGGTGATGCTGCTCCGCGCCACGGAGTACGACAAGGGCTACCGGTTCGCCGACGCGCTGGGGGCGGCCCTGAACACCGCCGAACAGCTCGACGCCGAGGGCCACCGCGCGGTCCTGCCCTGGCTGCGGCACGCACACGCACGCCTCATGGACGTCACCGTCGAGGCCTACCGTCGCACCTCACTCGCCCAGCGTCTCCGCGCGCTGCTCGCGAGCGCGGACGAGGCATACATCCCCGAGGGAGTGCTCCCCGCCCACGCACCCTGGGCGGCTCCGCTGAACGACCGTGCGAAAGGCGCGCCGACGCCGGAACTCGCTCGCTTCATACGGCACTTGGCGAGCCTCTCGGGGCCGCGTCCCACGCGGCGATGGCGGCGGACGTGCCTCGAACTCGCTGACGCGGCCTGCGCGCGGGACCTCGCGGCCGACGTCCTGCGGGCGCTCGCGGAGGGCGACCTGCTGTGCAGCGAGGGGAGCGGCACGCACGCCGACTGGCTCCACGGCGAGTACCACTACCACTACCTCGTCCACCAGAACGACGGAGACCTGGCGCGCGGCGCGGTCTGGGCGGCCGCACTGACCGGCGGCGCGGGCGCCGTGCGGCACCTCGGCACGCTGGTCCTGCGAACCGGCGGCCCGGGCAGGGACGGGACGGAGAATCCCAAGCTCGCCGGTGCGGCGGTCAATGCCCTCGCCGAGACCGGCGATCCGTCCTCCCTGGAGGTCCTGTGGCGGTTGCGGTCACAGATCAGGCACCGGGCCCTGCGCAAGCAGCTCGACACCGCGCTGACCACGGCAGCCGCGAAGCAGGGGATCACGGCCCAGCAGCTCATCGAGCGCAGTGTGCCGGACCACGGCCTGGCTGCGGACGGTTCGCTGGAGCGGCAGCTGGGCGAACACCGCGTACGGGTGGCGATCGAGGAGGCGGCGACCGTGCGGCTCACCTACACACGCCCCGACGGGACGACGACCCGCACCGCTCCGGCGGCGCTCAAGGACGGTTTCCCGGACCAGCTGCGGGAGTTGAAGGCCCTGGCCAAGGAGGTGCGGGCGACGCTGTCCGGGGAACGGGCCCGCGTGGAGGCGCTGCTGTCGACCGGGCGCGAGTGGCCGTACGACGAGTGGTGCCGCCACTACCGCGACCACCCGGTCACCGGAACCCTCGTCCGCGGCCTGATCTGGGAGTTCCGGGACGCGGACGGCGAGTGGGCCGCGGTGGCACCGATGGCCGCACCGGACGGCCGGCCCGTCCGCGTCCGGTTGTGGCATCCGATCCGGGCGTCGACCGAAGAGATCAGGGCCTGGCGGGAGCGGCTCGTCACCGCACGGCTCAGGCAGCCGTTCAAACAGGCATTCCGGGAGATCTACCTGCTCACACCGGCGGAACAGCAGACAGGCGTCTACTCCAACCGGTTCGCCGCCCACATCGTCCACTACCGGCAGCTCTACGCGCTGTTCAAGGAACGCGGCTGGCAGGCCAACTTCCTCGGCCCGTACGACGGTGGTCACCACGGGCAGGCGCGGGCCGAGTTCGCCGACGGCGAGTGGCGGGCCTGCTTCCACCACGAGCCCGCCGCGGACGACTATGACGGCTACTCGCACGAGCACGCCGCGACGGACCAGGTCCGCTTCGAACGGCGGGACGGCCGGCGCTGGCGGGAGGTTCCCCTGGCGGAGGTGCCCCCGCCGGTGTTCAGCGAAGCGATGCGGGACGTCGACCTGTTCGTGGGCGTGACCTCGATCGCCGCCGATCCCGACTGGACCGACCGGGGCGAGGACCGCTACGCCGGGTACTGGCGCACGGCCACGTTCGGTGAGCTGACGGCGAGCGCCGAGGTCCGCCGCGAGGCCCTGGCCCGGATCCTGCCGCGCCTGAGGATCGCCGACCGGTGCGCGCTCGACGGCCGATTCCTGACCGTCCGCGGGGACCTGCGCACGTACCGGATCCACCTCGGCTCGGCCAACGTCCTGATGGAACCGGACGACGCCTACCTGTGCATCGTCCCGTCACGAGGCAGGCCGAACGGGAAGGTCTTCCTGCCGTTCGAGGACGAACGGCTCTCCCTGATCCTCAGCAAGGCGCTGCTGCTCGCCGCCGACAAGAAGATCACCGACAGCACCATTCTCCACCAGATCCAGAGGAGCGCCTGATGCATCTCGCGGACCGGCTGTTGCGAGCCCTGACCGACCCGGCCCTCACCCCACCCGGCGAGGACCCGCACCCGGATCTGTCACAGGTCTCCGACGAGCAGCTCGGCAGCCTGCTGGTGGCGGCCTACCGGTCGGACGACCCGGCCACGCACGAGGTGGCCCGTCTCCGCTTCGAGGTCAGGCGCGCGGCCGCGGAACGGCAGCCCCGCTATACACCCGAGGCGTGCCGCCGGATGTTCGACGCACTCGTCGAAGAGTGCGAGAAGAGCGGCTGGGCGGACGTCACCCTGGGCCTGGACGTACTGGAGAACTGCACAGGCCCACTGCCCGACCTGTCCGAACCGGTGCGCGCCCTGGTGCGGTTCTCGCTGGAGAAGGACACCGTTCGCCAGCCGTACGCACTGCTCGCGGTCGCGACGCTCGCCGGCGAGGACACTCTGCGCACGGCCGTGGAGCGCCTCTCCCGCGACGTCGGTCCGATCGTCGCGGACGAGATCGCCGTCGTCGCGGGCCTCCCACCGGGCGGACAGACACTGCTGACCGGGATCGACCGGCGAAACAGGTTCGCCTCGCCGCACGGCCATGCGTGGGGCAGGACGGCCGAGAACCCCGCCTACGTGGCGTTCACCCGCCGCGCCCTGGAGGCGGCGGCCGACCGCACCGACGCCATCCGGGCCGGCGAGATCCCCTACCGGGCGGACAAGGCGTTCACGGACCGGGAGGTCACCTCTCTCGGCCAGGCCCTGCGGGTGGCGCTGCTGCGCGACGAGCCCTGGCTGCCGGAGCTGTTCGACCGGCTGCTGCCCGGCATCGCCCTCGCCCCGACGACTGCCAGGACGCTGCCCTCGCAGGCCCTGCTGTACGAAGTGGTCCGCGCCGCGCAGGACTACCCGACGCCCGAGCTGGTGACCGCGATCCGCACCGTGCGCCGGACCGTCCGGCACGCGGGGGTCCCCAAGCAGCTCGACAAGATGCTCAAGAAAGCCGACGCGGCCCTGGCCGAGCGCACCGATGTGGCCCTGCGGCTCCCGAGGCTGGGGTTCGACGCCGTAACCACCGGCGGTTCCCCGACCGGCGGTTCCACGACCGGCGGCTCTGCCACCGACGGCTCTGCCGTGGGCGGCGTCCTGCGCCGGCCGGCGGGCGACTACATGGCCGTCGTCACGGTCGCCGAGACCGCCACGCTGACCTGGGAGAAGGACGGCCGTCCGCTGCGCGGCGTCCCGGCGCCGGTGCGCCGCGACCACGCCGCCCTGGTCAAGGAGCTGCGCGACCTGGTGAAGCGGGTGAACGCCCAACTCGTCACGCTCGCCCGCGCGCTGGAGGGCGGCTACACCGTGGATGCCGCCCACCCCTATGGCTGGTGGCGCTCCGAGCTGGCCGGGCACCCCCTGGCCCGCTCCCTCGTGCGCCGGCTGATCTGGGAGGTCGAGGTCGCGCCCGGACAATGGCGGGCCGTACTGCCCGAGACCGACGAGCACCTTCCCGACGCCCCCGACGACGCCCTCGTACGCCTCTGGCACCCGCTGCGCTCCCGACCCGACGACGTGCGGGCCTGGCGGGACCTGCTCACCGAACGGCGCATACGACAGCCCTTCAAGCAGGCGTTCCGCGAGATATACCTGCTCACCCCGGCGGAACAGGAGACCCGTGTCTACTCCAACCGCTTCGCCGCACACCTCGTGCACTACCGCCGGATGTTCGCGCTGTTCCGGGCCCGCGGATGGAAGAGCGCCCTGCTCGGCCCCTGGGACGCCGGGGACGCGGACGACGCCGAGCGCACCCTCGCGGCGGGGGAGTGGCGCGTCCGCTTCTTCCACACCTGGGCCGACCGGGCGGGGGAGGACGAACTGGCGTCGACCGACCAGGTGCGGTTCGACCGGCGGGTGGACGGTGCCTGGCGCGAGGCACCGCTCACCGACGTTCCCGCGCTGGTGTTCAGCGAGGCGATGCGCGATGTGGACCTCTTCGTCGGTGTGACCTCGATCGCCGCCGACCCCGACTGGACCGACGGCGGTCCCGAGCGCCACTACTGGGAGCGGGCCGCCTTCGCAGAGCTGACGGCGTGCGCCGAAGCGCGCCGCGACGCCCTGGCCCGGATCCTGCCGCGCCTTAAGATCGCCGACCGGTGCGCGCTCGAAGGCCGATTCCTGACCGTCCGCGGGGACCTGCGCACGTACCGGATCCACCTCGGCTCGGCCAACATCCTGATGGAACCGGACGACAGCTACCTGTGCATCGTCCCGGCCCGGCGCCCGGCGGACCGCAAGGTGTTCCTGCCGTTCGAGGACGACCGGCTCTCCCTGATCCTCAGCAAGGCGTTCCTGCTCGCCGCAGACACCGAGATCACCGACGAGTCCATCCTCATGCAGATCAAGCGAGGTGCCTGATGGCCACCGTGACATTCCGGGACGAGACCGCGACGGGCAAGCCGGTCATCGAGTGGGAGGTCTCCGGTCTGCCCGAACAGATGACCGTGCGGGAGCTGATCAGGCTCCGGGTCCGAGAGGAGGTCGCCCGGCACAACGCCCGCCCGGGCAACCGTTTCCACGGCCTCGTCCGCCCGGACGACGCCGAGGCGGAGCTGAACGGCTACCGGCTCCGCGAACCCCGCCGCATCGACTGGGAGCGCCAGGCCGAGATCGCCGAGCACGCCTTCCTGACCAACGGATTCTTCGTACTGGCCGGGGAACGCCAGGTCGAGGAACTCGACGAGGTCGTGGACCTCACCGCGGACCCCGACCTGGTCTTCATCAAGCTCGTCGCCCTCGCCGGCGGCTGATTGCCGTTCGACGGCAGGAGCCCGGGGTCGGGATCCGGGGTCGGGAGCTGGTTGCCGGGAGGCGGAAGCCGGGTGCCGGGAGCCGGTTGCCCGGAAGCCGGTTGCCCGGAAACAGGAGCCGGCAGCAGGGAGTCAGGAGTGCGCGGTGCGGGGAAGCGCGTCCCGGAGTCCTGGTGGCCCGGAGTCCTGGTGTGCCGGTGCCCCGGGTCTCGATGACCGGAGGGCGCTGCGGCCGACACCGAGCACCACATGGGACCGAGGCTCGGCTCCAAGCCGTCGGGGCGCACCCGCCGGCGACCGGGGTTCGGTTTCCCGCACCCCGGATTCGGGGGCGGGCACGATCGATCGTCCCGGGCCGCTTGCCGAGGATGAGGGCATGACAGAGATGACGACGGATCCCGGGACGGGAACCGCCGCCCGGGCGGACGACCTGCACCGCCAGTACGGACGCGGCACTGCCGCCGTGCGGGCGCTGCGCGGGGTGTCGGTGGCCCTCGCGCCCGGCACGTTCACGGCCGTGATGGGCCCGTCGGGCTCCGGCAAGACCACCCTGCTGCACTGCCTCGCCGGGATGGACCGGCCCACCCGGGGCTCCGTCTGGTGGGGCGGTACCGAGGTGTCCCGGCTCCCCGAGCGGCGCCTGGCGGAGCTGCGGCGCAGCCGGGTCGGGTTCGTGTTCCAGGCGTACAACCTGATGCCGGCGATGACGGTCGCACAGAACATCGAGCTGCCCGGCCGGCTGGCCGGCGACCGGCCCGACCGCGGACGGGTGCTGGACGCGCTCGCCCGGGTGGGACTGGCCGGACGTGAGAGGCACCGGCCCGGACAGCTGTCCGGTGGGCAGCAGCAGCGGGTGGCGATCGCCCGGGCACTGGTCTCCCGTCCTCAGGTGCTGTTCGCCGACGAACCGACCGGCGCGCTCGACCGGGCCACCGGCCACGAGATCCTCGCGCTGCTGCGCGCCGGTGTGGACCGGGACGGCCAGACCTGCGTGATGGTGACCCACGATCCGGTTGCCGCCGGCTACGCGGACCGGGTACTGCTGCTGGCCGACGGTGCGTTGGTGGACGAGCTGGACCGGCCCACCGCCGCCCAGGTCGGCGAACGCCTGAGCCGGCTGGGCGGGTGAGCGCGATGGTCGTGATCGCCCTCGGGCAGATGCGCCGGCGGCCGACCGCCTTCGTCGGTCTGGCGGTCGCGCTCTTCCTCGCCATCGGCACCGTGACGCTGTTCGGTTCCCTGTTCGCCGCCGATCTCACCGCCCCGGAGGCCGCGCGGAAGGCGGCCGCCGGGCCCGGAGTGATGGTGATCGCCGGTGCCTTCGGTGAGATCGCCGTGCTGGTCGCGTTCTTCGTCGTGGTCAACGCCTTGGGCTTCGCGCTACGGCAGCAGCACCGCGAGCTGGCCCTGCTGCGCACCGTCGCGGCGACGCCCCGTCAGGCGCGGCGGCTGGTCCGCGGCCAGGTCGTCGCGACCACGCTGCTGGTGACGGCGCCAGGGTGGATCGTCGGCGCGGTGGCCGCCCGCCGCTTCCTCGCCGAGTTGCAGCGGCGGGGTATGGCGGCGCCGGGTGTGCGGGTGCCGGGGACACCGGTCCCGATGCTGGTCGCGCTGGCCGCCGTGCTCGCCGTCGGCCTGGTGGCCTCTGCGGTCGCCGCCCGGCGGATCTCCCGGATCGCGCCCGCGGCCGCTCTCACCGCCGGCTCGACCGAGAATTCCCGGACGGGCACGCCCCGACTGCTCGCCGGGATCGCCGCGCTGGTGGGTGGCGCCCTGCTGCTGCGACTGGCCGCGACACGGCCCGCGGAGCAGCCGGACAAGGCGGGGCAGGCGGCGTTGCTCGGTTCGCTGGTGCTGCTGATCGCGGTCGCGCTTGCGGGGCCGCTCGCGGCGCGCGCCTTGGCGGCCGTGCTGGGCACGCCGGTACGGGCCCTCGCACCCGGTACGGGATGGCTTGCCGACGCGAACTTGCGCGGATACGCACGGCGGTTGTCGTCCGCCGTGGTGCCGGTCGCGCTGCTCGTGGGGTTGTCGGGGACCATGGTGATCATGACAAGTACCGCCGAGCAGGCCGAGAGCATGACGGCGTCCAGTGTCACTTCCGGCACGGACGTCTGGCTCCGCCAGGTCGAGTTCACACTGCTGGCCTGCTTCGCCGCCGTCTCCACCGTCAACACCCTGGTCGCCGTGACCGCGGCCCGGCGCCGCGAGTTCGCACTGCTGCGGCTGGTGGGCGCGACCCGGTTGCAGCTGCTGCGCATGCTGACGGCGGAGGCGGTGCTGACCGCGGCGGTGGGCGTCCTGCTCGGCGCGGCGGTCGCGGGCGCCGCGTCGGCGGCGTTCAGTACGGCGACGACCGGCTCGGCGATGCCCTCCGTCCCGGCGGCCTGCTGGTGGATCGTCGCGGGCGCGGCCGCGCTGACCGTCCCAGGCATCCTGGCCACGGGCCTGCGGGCGGTACGAGGACCGGCGGCGCAACTGGTGAGCGGTGGCCATGAGTGAGCGCTGCGGTGGAGTGGTGGTGGCGACGAGTGAGTGCTGCGGTGGGCTGTGGCCGGGGTCAAGCCCGTGGGGGTGTGCGGTGGCCGTGAGTGAGTGCAGGGTTGGGGTGTTGGCTGTGTCTGAGTGCTGCGGTGGCCGTGTCTGAGCGCTGTGGTGGGTCGCTGGCCGTGGGGGGCGGCGCGCGAACCACGAAGGTGTACCGACATGGGCCGGTGAACCGTGGCGTGCGCTCCGTTGGTGTGCCCTTTGCCGGTGGGCGCTGTGCTCGACGGCTCGGCGCCGCCGCTCGCTCCGGGTGGGCCGGCGGAGATGCCGGGGAGCGGATATGACTGAGCGACGGCGCTACTCTTCCGTCCGTGGCGGCGAATGGACGTTCGCCGTCCTCGGGCTGCCGCTCGCACTGCTCGGCGGCGGCTACGCACTCGCCGTGCTGTACGCGGGGGCGTTGCTCTCGCTCACCGTGCTCGGGCTGCCGTTCGTGGCCGTCGCGCTGCTGGGCGCGCGCGGCCTCGGTACGCTGCACCGGCGGCTGGTCGGCCGGTTGCTCGACGCGCGCGTGGACGCACCGGCCAGGCCGCCCCGCCCGGCGGGCCTGGTCGCCCGTGGGCGTGCCGTGCTGACCGACCCGGTCGCCTGGCGGACATTGCTGTATCTGGTGCTGCGACTGCCGCTCGGCGTGGCCGGGTTCGCCGCGGCCGTGGCGCTTCCCCTCGGTTGCGGCTGGCTGATCGGCTACCCGCTCTGGGCCCGGCTGCTGCAGCCCGGCCCGATGCCGTTCACCTGGCTGGATGCCGGCTCCCCCGTGCTCGGTCTGATCCTGCTGTCCGCGGTGCCCGGCGCGATCCGGGGATTGAGCGGAGCGAACCGGTGGCTCGCCCGGCTGCTGCTCGGCCCGGCGGGTGCCCAGCAGCGGGTCCGGGAACTGGAGACCGCACGCGCCACCCTGCTCGCGGAGAACACGGACCAGCTCCGCCGCCTGGAGCGCGATCTGCACGACGGCACCCAGGCACGGCTGGTCGCCCTGGCCATCACGCTCTCGCTCGCCGACGACGCGCTCGCTCCCGTCGCCGGGCCGGACCTCGGCCGGCTGCGCACCCTGGTGGGCCGTGCCCGAGGCCAGACCGACGACACCATCGCGGAACTACGGCGGCTCACCCGGGGCATTCACCCGGCGGCGCTCGACGGCGGCCTCGGCGAGGCGTTGCCGGGGCTCACCGCCACCTCACCGGTTCCCGTCGCGGTCCGCCTGGATCTGCGGGAACGTCCGGACCAAGTGGTGGAGCGGGCGGTCTACTTCTGCGCCGCCGAGCTGCTCACCAACGTCGCCAAGCACAGCGGTGCCCACTCGGCCGAACTCGTGGCCGACGCGGGCGGGGGACGGGTCCGCCTGACCGTACGCGACGACGGCCGCGGCGGTGCGGCCCTCGGTGTCGGTACCGGCCTGGCCGGTCTGGCCGAGCGGCTCGCGGCGGTGGACGGCGTCCTGCGGATCGACAGCCCGCCCGGCGGTCCCACCGTGATCACCGCGGAGCTTCCCACGCGCATCTGATGCCAGATCAACTTCGCTGTTCGGCAAGGTAGGTGAGGACGGCCTTCACCCGCCGGTTGTCGGCTTCCGTCGCCCGCAGGTCGAACTTGGTGAAAACGGCGGCGACATGCTTCTCCACCGCCCGCTCGGACACCACCAGCAGCGCGGCGATGGAACGGTTGGAGTGGCCTTGCGCCATCAGCTGGAGCACCTCGCGCTCACGTGGCGTCAACGTGTCCACCCGGCCGCGCTGGGCGCCACGCATCAGCTGGTCGACCACCTCGGGGTCGAGCGCGGTACCTCCGTCGGCGACGCGGTGCAACGCGTCCACGAACTCGGAGGTGCGGGCGACGCGTTCCTTCAGCAGGTACCCGATGCCCGCCGCGCCGTCCGCCAGCAGCCGGGAGGCCCAGGCGGCCTCTATGTGCTGCGAGAAGACCAGGATGCCGACCTGGGGTGCGCGCTCACGGATCTCGACGGCGGCACGGATGCCCTCGTCGGTGTGGGTGGGCGGCATCCGGATGTCCACCACGGCCACATGGGGCTGGTGCCCGGACACCGCGGCGAGCAGCTCGGGCGCCGTCCCGGCGGTGGCCACCACCTCGCATCCGCGGGCGCCGAGCAGCTCGACCATACCGTCACGGAGAACGACGGAGTCCTCGGCCAGTACCACGCGCAGATGCCTGTTGATCATGACGCCATTATCGGGCCCGATCGCCCGCCACTTGCCGCCCGCTCGCGGTTGCGGCCCCGGCGACGGCACCGGTGAGGAGGAGCCGCGCTTGCCGGGCGGGCGTACGGCGTCGGTAAAGGGGAGCCGCGCTTGCCGGGCCGGCGTACGGCGTCGGTAAGGGGGAGCCGCGTTTGCCGGGCGGGCGTACGGCGTGGGCGAGAAGGCGCGGAGGTTGCCGGACCGGCGTACGGGCGTCGGCGCGGTGGTGCCGCGCGGGGGTGTGCAGCCTGCCCCCGCGCGGCACCGTTCGGATCAGATGCCGAACGGAGCGGCGTAGTGGACGGTGCCGCCGGGGAGCGGATGGCCGGCGTCGAGGCTGAGCGCCATCAAGGCCTCGTCGGGGACGTCGATGGTCAGGCCGATGCCGTGCTCCGAGGCGCGGGTGAAACCGAACCGGGGGTAGTAGGCCGGATGCCCGAGTACGACCACATGGTGCTCGCCCAGGGACCTGGCTGCGGACAGCGCCGCACGGACGGCCGCGGTGCCCGCGCCGGTCCGCTGCTGTTCCGGGCGCACGGCGCACGGGGCCAGGCACAGCGCCGGTGTGGTGTCGATGTGGCAGCGGGTCAGCAGGGCATGACCCACCAGGCGGCCGGTCGCGTCCGCCGCGACGAGGGAGAGGCCTTCGATCCAGGCGGTCGGGTCGGCGCGCAGGGTATCGACGAGGTCGGCTTCCGCGGGGGTGGGGAAGGCGGCCAGGCTGATGTCGCGGATGGCGGGGATGTCGGCGCTGGTCTCGGCGCGTGTGATCCAGGTGTTGCGCATGATGATGAAGATCCGTTTCGGATGGTGTTCGTGTGATTGCCCCGCGAGCTCACGCTCTCGGCGAAGCGGACAGGAAGGGTCAGGCCACGGCCCGGGACGTGAGGGAGACACGGGCACTACGCACGGCGGCCTTGAGCGCGGTCATCAACCTCACCTCCCCTTTCCTCGGTAACTCCAGATCCAGCACGAACACGTCAAGTCTACACCGCGGCTGTTGGGGCCGACGCCTCACGGGGCTGCGCCGTTCCACTGCCCGACGCTCGTGCCGGCTTCGCCACCCGCTCGTGCCGGCTTCGCCACCCGCTCGTGCCGGCTTCGCCACCCGCTCGTGCCGGCTTCGCCACCCGCTCGTGCCGGCTTCGACGCCTGCGCGGCCCTGGACGCACCGGCTGGCCACCAAAACCACGTCGACCCGGCGACCCTGGGCAGTCTCGGGGGTGGCCGTCAGCTGTTTCTCAGGTACGGGCCCCAGGAAGAGCGGGCTGACGTCACCAGGAGCAGATGTTCGTACGGGGGCTCCGGCCCGACCGGGCGCCAGAGCAGCTCCGCGTCACCTTGCGAGCCGCTGGACGTGCGCAGCGCCACCAGATCGTCCTGCCCGATGAGCCGGTGACGGAAGAGGGTGTGGCTGCCGTGGTCCTCCGTGATCGTCTCCGCGGTCCAGCCCCGTTCACGCACGTGTGCGAGGACCGCCGCCGCGTAGCCGGGGGCACGTTCCGACGGAAACCACAGCAACCGCTGTCCCGTCAGGTCGGACCAGGTCAGCCGGGGCCGGTGGGCGAGCGGGTGCCGACTGTGCAGCACCACGCCCAGAGGCTCGTCGTTGATCGTGCGCAGCTCCAGGCCCGCGGTGTCCACGGGCGCACGCAGGATGCCGAAGGCCAGCGTGCCGTCCCGAAGCAGATCGCCCTGGCGCCGCGAGTCGACCTGTTGGTAGGAGATCCTGTGCCGGCCGCCACGCGTGATGATGCGCTCCGCATGGGCCAGGACGGACTCCGCCACCCCTCGGCACACCCCGACGGTCGCCACCGGAACCGCGGCCCGTGCTGCCGCGACGGACGAACTCAGCTCCGCCAAAGCCCGGTTGGCGCCCTCGAGCAGCAGACGACCTCCCTCGGTGAGTTCCATGCCCTGCGGCAGGCGACGGAACAGCGTTGTGCCGATGCGCCGCTCCAACAGCCGGATCTGCTGACTGAGGCTCGGCTGGGCGATGCGCAGGCGCCTGGCCGCCTCGGTGACGGTGCCGGCCTCGGCGACCGCGGCGAAGTACCGCAGGTGGCGCAGCTCCACGCCCGGGATCTCGTCCATGCCCGGTTCACCCAATCCCATCTGCGGCCATAGGCACCAGCCTATGGCATCGGTCATGAACCGGTCTTGGCGCTCCCGGCCCCGCTTGCCGTTGGCTGAAGGCATGTTCGTGATTGTGTTCAGGTACCGCGCGCCGCTGGAAACCATCGACGCGCTCAAGGACGCCCACTACTCCAACCCGCACGGAGTGTTCGCCAAGGGGATGGCACGTTTCGCGGGCCCTCTGGAGCCCCGTACGGGCGGATTGGTCCTGGCGGAGGGCGAACGCTCGGCGATCGAGGCCGCCGTCGCCTCAGACCCGTTCGTCACCAGCGGCGCCGCCACCGCCGAGATCCTCAGGTTCCGACCGACCTGGCCCCTGAACCAGACCGCCGCCCCCACACCGATCGCGAACGTCGCCCCCACACCGACCGAGGACGTCGCCGCCCCGCCGACCGAGAACGTGGTCATCGCGTCAACCGAGAACGTAGTCGTCACGGCGGCGACCGACGACGTGGCACCACCCTCGCCGGAACACCAGGACGTGGGGGACACCGGCGCGGATCCGGGGCCGTATACCCGTCAATCAGCTGTCGCCGGGCCCATGCCGGTGGGCGGCCGGACTTCCTGCCCTTCGGCAACAGTGGCTCCAGCGCTGCCGTCGACGCGTGGCTGTGCGGGGTGATGGCGGGCGCATCGTTCCGTGGGTGACCAAGGGACCCAGGAAAGAGCCTCGCGCCAGCCGGGCCGCCCGAAGGCCCAGGCCTGAAGCACCTCGGCGACGGGTTCCACTGCGAAGACCCCGTGATCGCGGGGCACCCACGCCTGGAAGTGCCGGTCCGGCCCTCCCTCGCGGTATTCCACCTGGTAGCTCAGGTCGTCGTTGAGATACACCTGCATGTAGTGCTGGTCGGCGGGTTCCAGATCGAGCCGCTTCACGATCACGAACCGCCATGTGAGGCTCATGTCGGCCAGCAGGTCGTGGAGTTGGTCCTCGGACGGGTCCTCCCAGGTCGTCCCGGTCGCCTCGATCGCCTGAATCACTGGTTCCGTCATGCGCGTGACTCTAGTGACCGATCTTGCTGTCGGCGTCGGCAGGTTCGGCTCCCGATGCGGCGGCCCGGTCGCCCGGCGGAGGACCACCCGGGACGGCCTTCGGGCCCGGGCCGCGCCAGGCCGGTACCACGGAGGTCAGCATCGCCGCGCCGGTCAGTGCGAAGGCCCAGGGGTAGCCGGTCCCCGCCGCGAGCCAGCCGAACGCGACGGCACCGATGCCCATACCGGCGTCGTACGCGAAGTTCCACAGCGCGCTGACGGTGCCGTAGCCGGCCGCGTGGACTCGCTCGTACATCAGCGTCAGGGTGGCGTTCTGCACGACGCCGAAGCCCACTCCGAACACCCCGACCGCGACAATGACGGCCACCGCGCTGCCGGTGAAGGCCATCAGCAGCGTGCCGACGGCCGACAGCAGCAGCCCGGGCAGTACCAGGCCGCCTGGGCCGTGCCGGTCTCCGTGCCGGCCGGCGACCCAGCGGGCGAGCGTGGTCGCCGCGGGCTGGACGAGCAAGGCCACGGCGACCGTGTTCGTCGCCGAGCCGGGAACGGCGAGAGGCAGGAAGGTGACGACGATCCCGGCCGCGACGGCCGTCACGGCGAAGAGCACGGCAGGGCACCGGAGTTCGCGTGTGCGCAGTCCTTCCGCCATGCCGACGGGGCGCCCCGAAGCCTTGATCCGGTCGGGCAGGCCGGGCACCGCCAGGATCGCACCGAGCGCGGCGACCGCCCCCGCCGTGAAGACCACCCCGTATCCCGCGTGTGAGGCGAGCCACACACCGAGCGGCAGCGCCACCAGCGAGGGCAGCCCGCCGACGAGGCCTACCAGGGCCAGACCTTCCCCACGCCGTTCGGCCGGGATGAGGGACGCGGTCAGCGCGCCACCGGCGACCACGGTGAACGCGAACCCCAGTCCGCGCACCAGGCAGACCCCCACGATCCACCACAGGTCCCGGGAGGCCGTCAGTGCCAGCGCCGGTGCGCCCAGCAGGACCAGGCCGACGGCCAGCACCGCGCGGTAGCCGTAGCGGCCGACCAGGGCGGGCGTCGCGAGTTCGCCCACCACCGTCGTCAGCATCAGCGCGCCGGTGGCGAGCCCGGCCGCGCCGCCGGCCGTTCCGCCGCCCCCGCCGCCGGTCGTGGCGTACCGGGGGACGACCGACAACAGCAGGAAGAAACTGGTCGAGGTGCCCAGTATGGAGACGAAACGCAGCAGCAACGGCCTGGTCAGCAGCGGTGGACGTGTCGCAGGCGTCCGGGACTTCGTGTCGGGGGTTTCGGTCACGGGACGACGCTAGGCGGCCGACCGGACCGCGGTAAGCTCCACTTCCATGCCGCCGGAGTGGTCCAGTTGCCCGCCCGAGCTGCTGCTGGTCGTCGACCGAGGCAGCGGCCTGCCGCTGCGCGCTCAGGTGGAGCACGGGCTGCGGGACGCGATCCGCACCGGGCGCGTGCGGGTCGGTGAGAGGCTGCCGTCCTCCCGGGAACTCGCCCGCACGCTCGGCATCTCACGCGGGCTGGTGCAGGAGTGTTACGCCCAACTCCAGGCCGAGGGCTACCTGGTGACACGTCCGGGCTCCGCCACCCGCGTGGCGGCCGGCGCCGCCGCACCGCCCGCGGCGACGCAGCGGCGCCACACCGCTTCCCGCCTCGTGGCCGACTTCCGTTGGGGCGTACCGGACTTGGCCGCATTCCCCGTCCAGGACTGGCTCCGGGCCACGCGCGAGGCGGCACGCGCCATGCCGAGCGCCATGTTCGACTACGGCGACCCGCGCGGCAGCCGGACCCTGCGCGAGGTCCTCGCCGGATATCTGGGCCGGGTCCGTGCCGCGACGACCGACCCGGAAGACATCGTGGTCTGCAACGGTTACGCCCAGGGCCTCGGCCTCGCCCTCCACGTCCTCGCGGGCAGCGGAGTGCGAACGGTGGCTTTCGAGGATCCCGGCTCACCCGCCACCGTCCGTGGGACCGCCGCTGCCGCGGGCCTGCACACGGTTGCCGTGCCCGTCGACGAGCACGGCATCGACGTACACGCACTGGCTGCGACAGACGCCCGCGCCGTCGTCGTCACCCCCGCCCATCAGTGGCCGACCGGCGTCGCCCTCGCCCCGGAACGGCGGCTGGCTCTCATCGAATGGGCCAGGAACCGGGACGCGTTCATCATCGAGGACGACTACGACGCCGAGTTCCGCTACGACCGCGAACCCGTCGGCGCGCTCCAGGGCCTGGCACCCGACCGGGTCCTCTCCCTCGGCACCGTCAGCAAATCCCTCGCCCCCGCCCTGCGGATCGGCTGGATGATCTGCCCGCCCCACCTGACCGAAGCGCTCGCCGAGCACAAGAACCGCAGTGACCGCGGCACGCCCACGCTCGACCAGATCGCCCTGGCCCGAATGATCGAGACCGGACGTTTCGACCGCCACCTGCGCCGCATGCGCGCCGCCTACGCCACCCGCCGTACCGCCCTGCTCGCGGCACTCGCCGAACACGCACCCGGGCTGCCGGTCACCGGCCTCGCGGCCGGCTTCCACGCGGTGACCCACCTGCCGCCGGGCGTCGACGAACTCCAGGTCGTCACCACCGCCCGGGAACGGTCCGTAGGCATCTACGGCATGAGCACCTGCCGCGCCTCCGACGCCACCACCCCCGCACAACTCGTCCTCGGCTTCGGCAACGTCGGCGAGCGAGCCATCGTCGAAGGCATCGCGGCCATCGGCCCCCTGCTCACCGGCCGGCCCTAGCGTCCGGCCGGCGCCCCCGCGCTCGCGCCCTGACGCCTGGCCGGCGCCTCCGTGCTCGTGCGCCCTAGCACCCGGCCGGCGCCCCCGTGCGCGTGCACATGCCCTGGCATCCGGCCGGTGCCCCCGCGCTCGTGCGCCCTGGCGTCCGGCCGGTGCCCCGTGCTCATGGACAACCAGCCGACCAGGGGCCCCGGTTGCCGGCCGAGGCGCCGCGAAGCGCTCGGCAGCCGGGCTGGTTGACTGGTGCCGAGATCGCCGCACCGGTCCTTCGAAGGAGCGTCATGTCCTTTCCCGAGCTGCCCCAGCCCGCGCCTGGTGAAGTGCTGTTGGTCTGCACGTGCTACGAGGATGGCAAGGCGCTGTGGGGCGGGCTGCCCGACCAGATCGGGAGCCGCAGGGAGGGCGACGTGCTCGTCCTCGGCGGCAGCGGCGTGCGGCTCCGGCCGGTCGAAGACCGCGGCTGGGACCACCTGCGCGGCGGTAACGTACCGGCGCTCGTCCCGGACGGCGGCCCCGGCACGCCGGTGGCCGTCCTGGCGGACGTCTCCGTGGTCTACGGCGGGGACGGGCCGCTGCTGATCGACCTGACGGCGATACCCGGGCGCGGCGTCCGGGTCCCGTCGGACCGGCTCGGCGAGATCCTGACCGCTCTGCTGGGCGGCGCGCTCGCCTTCGACGACCTGGTGCGTGACACGGACAAGTACGGCATGTACCAGGGGGACGGCGGCCGGCCCGCCCTCCGCACCCCGACCGTGCCACCGCACCGGCCCTTCCCGGCGCTGCCCTCCACGGCCTCGGCCCTGCTGGTGCGTACCTCCTTCGACGACGAGCAGGCCTGGCTTGCCCTGCTGGAGGAAGTGGGCGGGGTGGACGAGGACGGCTGGGTCGGAACCGGTCTGGACCCCGACGAGATCGACGTCGAGCACTACCCGTTGGAGGCGCTGGTCGTCGACGACCCGGCCTTCGCGGGCCTGGGGCCGGGCCACGTACCGGCGTTGGTCCCGCCCGAGGAGCACACCACGCTGGTCGTGCTCGCCGACGCCAGGACCTTCGCCGAGCCCGGCCGGCCGCTGACCGTCGTCGACCTGTACGACACCCCGGGGCAGTCCACGGTCCTCCCGTGCCGCGAGGTCGGATCGATGGTGTGCAACCTGGAGATCGGCAACATGGACTTCCACGAGTTCGTCGCCGTGGAAGGCGTCAGGCCGTGGTGGAACGGCTGATCAACGGATCGCTCCGGTCGGTCCCGCCTACGAGGCCGCGCGTCGCACTTTCCTGACGGCAGGACCGCTCGCCCTGTACGCGCACGAGCCGTTCACGGGGGACTCGCTCGCCTGGCTGGACCAACACGTCACGACCACGGCGAACGCGCCCGGCGACACGCGGACCCGCCCAAGTACGGCCATGGGAAAACCGTGTTGTCAGGGAGCGAGGCGGGGACGAGGGGGTACGAGGCCGTCATCCGAAGCCCTGCTTCGCCTCGTCCGGGGCGGCGCACCGACGCGAACGTGGCAGTGCTGCGGGCGCGTCGTCCGGCTTCCGGTCCCGGCCCTCGACACCATGGACCCGCCGACTGCCCGGGGTGAGGAGACCGCGACGATGACCTACGTCCCTCTCAGCCGCCGTGACCTCCTGCGGGCGTCCGTGGCCGGACTGGCCGCAGCGACCCCGGCAGTGCCCTCGGTCGCGGCGGCGTCCACCGCCGCCGGGCAGCAGATGCTGCACTACCGGGAATCGACCGGCGGGTCGGTGACCGCTTCGCCGGACGGATCCGTGCTGATCGCCGAAGTGCAGGGCGTCCTGTGGCGCGTGCCGCCCGGGGGCGGCGCGGCGGTCCGGATCACGGACTGGGAGCTGGAGGCAACCCGTCCAGTCCTGTCGCCCGACCGCAGGCGGCTCGCGGTGGGCGGCTACCGGGGCGGCGGGTTCCATCTGTGGACGCTGCGGACCGACGGCAGCGGGCTGCGCAGGATCACCGACGGGCCGTGGGACGACCGAGGCGTGGCCTGGTCGCCCGACGGCACCCGCCTCGTCTTCTCCTCCGAGCGCGGGGGCGACGCGGTGACCGGGGCACCGTTCGGGCTGTGGACCGTGGACGCGGACGGCGGGCACCCCGTTCGGCTCACCGGCGGGAATCACGAGGACTTCGACCCCGTCTGGTGGCCGGACGGGCGGTCGGTGGTGTGTGTCCGCGCCGCCCACACGGCCGAGGGCGGCAGCGACGGCGGCCTGACACTGGTCCGCGTGCCCGTCGCGGGCGGCCGTGAGCAGGTGATCCGCACGGAGCGGGAGGGCCGGCTGCTGTGCCCGTCCGTGTCACCTTCGGGCCGTATCGCCCACCTGCACCTGTCCGGCACCACGGCTTCCCCGTCCCTGCCGGCCGCCCAGGTGGCACTCATGGTCGACGGCCGGGTCGTCACCGAGGACGAGGACCCGGCCGCGGCACCCCCGTGCTGGCTCGGGGACGACCGGCTCCTCTACGTGGCCGACGGCCGCATCCGCGTCCGCACGCTCGACGCGCCCGGCGCGGCGCGGGACGTCCCCTTCACCGCCCGCATGCCGGTCCCACGGCCTCGCCGCCGTACCAGACCGCCCCTCGCGGAGGCTGCCGAACCCGTGCGCGGCATCCACGGGCCGGCCCTGTCGCCCGACGGGAACAGTGTGGCGTTCGTGGCGCTGAACGCCCTGTGGCTGATGCCGGTCGACGGCATGCCCCGCAAGTCGGTGCAGGCCTCCGCCGTCCACCATGTGCAGATGCCCGCCTGGGCGCCGGACGGGCGGAGCGTGCTGTACTGCACCGACCGGGACGGTCTGACGGCCGTACGCCGAGTCCACCTCGACAGCGGACACGACGAGCCGGTCACCGGCCCCGGCCGGCTGAATCCGGCGCTGTCCCCGGACGGCTCGCGCCTCGCCTGCCAGGACGTCAACGGCAATCTGCTGGTGCGTGACCTGCCCGGCGGCGACGAGCGGGTGCTGGCCCGGCCACTGGCCACCGACGGACCGCCGGGCGCTCCGACATGGTCACCCGACGGCCGGTACGTTGCCTTCTGCGACCGCAACCGGCTCAACCGCCGCTTCCGGGAGGGCTATCACCTCATCCGTGTCCTCGACACCCGCACCGGCACCGAGAAACGCCATCTGCCCGCCGCTCACCAGTCCCTGTCCGACCGCGCCGCCGCCGGGCCCGCCTGGTCGCCCGACGGCCGCTGGATGGCCCTGGTCGCCGAGTCGACGCTGTGGCTGCTGCCCGTCGCCGGCGACGGCACCCCGACCGGTCCCGCCCGCAGGCTCGCCGACGAACCGGCCGACCACCCCACCTGGGCACGCGAGAAGAACACCCTGCTCTACCTGTCCTCGGGCCGGCTCCGTCTCCTCGACCCAGCCGCCGCCCTGTCCGGCCCCCGCACACTCTCCGTACCGATCAGCCGCCGCCCGGCCCGCAACCAGGAGCGACTCCGCGTCCACGCGGGCCAGTTGTGGGACGCCACCGGCACCGCTCCGCGCGACGACGTCGACATCCTCATCGACGGCGGCCGGATCGCCGCCGTCGAACCCCACCGTCCGCGCCGGCCCGGGCACCGGACCGTCGACGCATCGCAACACACCGTGCTGCCCGGCCTGTTCGACGCCCACACCCACCCCTACAGCGCCACCTACGGCGCCCGGCACAGCCTCACCGCGCTCGCCTACGGCATCACCACCACAGCCTGCCTCGGCGCTCCCCTGTACGAGGCGGTCCGGCTGCGCGAGTCCCTCGCCTCCGGACACAGCCTCGGCCCACGACTGCTGGCCTGCGCCGAACTGATCGACGGCGCCCGCACGGCCTACTCCATGGGCCGCGCTCACCGCACCACCGCCGGCGTGCGGCGCACCCTGGAGCGGGCCACCGCTCTGAAGGTCGACTTCGTCAAGACCTACGTCCGTGCCTCCGGCGAGGTCATGGCCCAGGCAGCCGACGCCGCCCGCATGCTCGGGGTCCCGAGCGGCAGCCACCTGTGCTCGCCCGGCCGGGCGGCCGGACAGGACCTCACCACCCACCTCCAGGCGACGCAGCGCCTGCCCTACGGCCACGCCACCACGCCCAAGGGCCACATCCACGACGACCTCGTCCAGCAGTACGCCGACGGCGGCTTCGCCATGATCATGACCCCGTTCACCGCGCAGTTCCTGCTCGGCGACGACCCGGCCCTCGCCGACGACCCACGCGTACTCACCCTCATGCCGCCCTGGGACACCGCCGCCGTGCGCGAACGCGCCCACAGGCCGCCGACCGGCCACGAACGGCAGGCCCTAGCCACCGAGATGGCCGACTACCGCAACCTCGCGACCCACGGCGCCCTGCTCGCCCTGGGCACCGACGCACCCCTGGTCCCGGCCGGCCTCTCCCTCCACCTGGCCCTGCGCGCCCTGCACGCCCACGGCTTCTCACCCGCCCGAGCGCTGCTGTGCGCCACCGCCGCCCCCGCACGACTCTTCCGCGTCGAGAACGACCTCGGCACCGTCCAGCCCGGAAAGATCGCCGACCTCACCGTCGTCGACGGCGATCCCTTCACCGACTTCAGCCGTCTCGTGCGCACCCCACTGGTCCTCCGCGCCGGCACCGCCCACCAGCAGACCGACCTGGTGCACGCCCTGGAAACCGCGCACCTGGTGCAGACCGGGGGATCCAGCCGAGCAAGTCGTCGACGCGCGCTACGAGTTCCTCGGTGACCGGGTGCGGTACCGGCAGCCCGACCCGCTCGACGTGCCCTCACTCGCGGCCCGCGCCGCCGCCCTCCCGGGCCGCGTGGCCGCGATCGAGGCCTACTGGGACGGCGACACCGTCCACGACTGGTTCGTGATTCTGGTCGCGGTCCTGGAGGAGCCCTCCGGTCACGGGCACTTGGCGACCGTCTGTCACCGCCGTGGCGGGCCGGCACCGGGCAGCGCCGCCGACGAGGCGGGGCGAGCACTGGCCCACCACCTCGGGCTGCCGTTCCACTTCCCCTCCCCGGACGTCCCCGACGACGAGGCCCCACGCCGGCGCACGGTCCGGCGTCCGTCCGAAGGCCCGTGACGGTCGACCCCGATGGCCCCGCGACATCGAGCGGCCGAGGCGCACGGGCAGGCTGACGCACCGGCCACACGCGCCGCGGCCCCCGTCCGTCCGACTTCCCGGCCGGGGGACCCGCCTGGCCGATCCGGCGGGGCTGGAGCGTGGCGACAAATTCCTTGACACGAATATTCGCGGCGAGGAATAATCCATCCCATGGACGCACTCCTCACCGCACTGGCGGACCCGGCCCGCCGGCGGCTCGTCGAGCTGCTGGCCGAGCGGCCCCGCTCGGTCGGTGTTCTCGCCCAACTCGCCGAGGCGCGTCAGCCGCAGACGACCAAGCACCTCCAGACCCTGGAGCGTGCCGGCGCCGTCGTCTCCCGACGCACCGGTCAGCGCCGCATCTACGCGCTCAGGCCAGCTGCCCTACGAGAGTTGGCGGCTGCGCTCATCCGGCTCGCCGACACCGCCGACCAGGCTGACGGCTCGCACGCGACCTACGACCGCTATGGGCTCAGCCTCCGCGCGGAACGGCTCGCGGCAACGGAGCCGGGGTGGGCCGACGGCCGCTCGTTCACGTTCCTCAGGCCGCTGGCGGGGCGCCCCGAACTAGTCTGGCGCCATCTGACCGAGGCCTCGCTGCTCGCCCGATGGTGGACGCCTGACGATCTCCACGTCTCCGAGCTCGTCTTCGAGGCGCGGCCGGGAGGACGGATCCTTCAGGAGTACCGCGATGCCCAGGACGCCGACGGCTCCGACGCCGTCGCCGGGCGCGCGGAGGGAGTCGTCGACGAGGTCCGCCCCCATGAGCGGCTCGCCTACCGCCTTTCCCCTCTGCTTCCCGACGGCGGCCCGGCCTTCACCGCCCACGTCGGCCTCGCCCTGCGGCCCACCGGAACCGGAACGGACCTCGACGTCCACTGGCGGATCACCGACAGCACTGCAGACGCCGCGGACTTCATCGCAGGCATCGAGATCGGCTTCGGCCAGAGCCTCGACAAGCTCGCGGCGATCCTCGCCGCAGACTCGCACGACACCATCGACACCGCAGACTCGCACGACACCGCCGACACCGCCGACACCACGGACACCGCAGACTCGCACGACACCGCCGACGCCGTCCCCGACACCAGGAGCATGAAGTGACCAAGCAGACCAATGGCCGCCGAGTCGTCACCAACATGGCCCTCTCCCTCGACGGCCGCTACGCCGGGCGCGATCCTCTGGACATGGGCTGGGTGATGCCGTACGCCGTCACCGACGTCGCCCGTGACCACCTGACCAGCCTCTGGCAACCGGCGACGACGGCCCTGCTCGGGCGGGTCAATGCCGAGGGGTTCCTGGGTTTCTGGCCCACCGTCATCGGTATGGAGGGTGCCGACAAGCGGGACGAGGGCTTCGCGAAGTGGCTCGTCGACACCGACAAGGTGGTCCTCTCCTCCACCCTCGGCGAGGCGCCCTGGGAGCGGACGACGATCGTCGACGAGCCGGCCGTCCAGGCGGTCGCTGACCTCAGGGCGACCGAGGGCGGCGACATCCTCGTACTCTCCAGCGCGAGCGTCATCAAGGCATTGCTGGTCGCCGACGAGGTCGACCGGCTGGCGCTCACGATCTTCCCGGTCTTCCTCGGCGGCGGTCCGCGCCTCTTCGACGACGGCCTGCCCACAGGGCAGTGGGCGCTCGTCAGCCAGGCCGCCGGCGATCACGGAACGCTGGCCCTCGTCTACGACCGAGTCCGCTGAGCCCGACGCCCAACCCCCGGCGGCCATCGATGGAGTACCCGGCGTCGAGGCGAAGAGCGAGAAAGTCCGCTCCCGAGGGGAACGCGGGGCCGTCGCCGGCCCTTGTTCGGGTATGACCCTTGTGCCCGGTCGCTGCTGGAACCTCGCCCGCGCCGGCCAGACACCCGCCGTGGGGGAAGGACGTACCCGTGACCTCATCCAGTGAGCCGGTCCTGCCCCCGGCCGAACCGCCGCCTGCCTGCAGGAGTGTCGAGCCGCAACAGGAGCGGGATACCGGGCTCGATCCCGGGACCGGAACCGGGACCGGCTGTGAGCCCGCTGCCGATGCAGGCGCAGCGTTGCGGTTTCGCGGTCCGGCTCTGGCCGAGCTCTCCCCCGTCCCGTCCACGCTGTATCAGCGGGGCAGGCCCACCGAAGCACTCGACGAGGACCAGGTGACGTCCCCGGGGCCCGGACCACGCACCGCCGTCATCCCGGCCGCGCCCCGGGTCCCCGCGCCCACCACCGTGTGCCCGACGACCGCTTGCCCGGACGTGGAGACCTTCTTCGTCCGCGAGAACTTCGAGAAGACACGGCGCGCGATCAGCGCCCTGCTGCGCGAGGATCCCACGCAGGCACAGGACATCACCCAGGAGGCGTTCGTGATCGCCTACGAACGCTGGGATCGGGTGTCGCGGATGGACAACCCCCTCGCGTACGTCAAGATGGTGGCCTGGCGACTCGCGCTGAAGTGGCTGCGCGCCCGAAAACGCGCGCGCGAAGTGGAGGCCGCGCTGCCATGGCCCGTCAGCGACGGCGGGGCCGAAGCGGCGGGGGTCATCGCGCGCGTCGATCTCGTACGGGCGTTCTTATGTCTGAGCCACGCGCACCAGGAGGTCCTCGCGCTGTCCATGTCCGGTCTGGAACCGCAGGACATCGCTCCGCTCCTCGGCATCCCGGCCAGGACCGTGCGCACCCGTCTGTTCCGGGCACGCAAGGCATTGGCGGCGCATCTCGAAGACCCCCGGGAGGGACAGTCATGAAGCACGGCAACGACGGCTCGATCACCGCGGGGGCCGACACCGCCGACGCCTGGCTCGCCGGGATCAAGGCGGAGGCCGCCCGCAGGAAGGAAGTCCGCGACGTGTCGGCGATGAGCGAGGACGAACTCATCGACGAGGCCGCACGCGGCATGGCCGAACGCCGCGCGGCGCGACACGACTTCATCGGCGCACTGGCCTGGGAGGAGATCGCCGAAGGCCCCCGCAGGAGGAATGACCGCAACGCTCCCGCAGCGCCCCGCCACATCGATGAAACCGGATGCCCCGCGGTGGAACGGACCAGCAGCGATTGACCCCTGAAGTGCGAGCGAGAGCCCGGGGGTGGCGTCCGACCGATGATGCTCGGTCGTACACCACCCCTGAGGCATGGGGCGAGGCCCCTGCCGTCACCCCGGTGGAGCCCCGGTGATCGACACTTTGCTGGCCGCGTTACGCTCCCGGCTCGACGCCCTGGCCGAACACGGCGACGCGGCCTTGCTCTTGAACGACCAGGCGGTCCGTGAAGCCCGTCTCCTCGTGGCAGCGCTCCCGGCCGAGGGCGATGACGAGGCCACGGGCCCTGCCGTGCTGGAGGCGTTGCTTGTCGCGGCCCTGGTGCACTGGCACCGCTACTGCCTTCGAGGAGGCGCTACCGAAGAGGTCCAAGAAGACGAGGACCGTGTGGCGGCCGTCGAGCTCTTCGCGCGAATCCACCGCCATGATCCCCTCACGGTTCCCGACCCCCTGCTGCCGCTGGTCGACACCGCGGGCGACGTCGCCGAGGAGGGACCGGGCGGCTGGAACGGCATGGCCCAGCCCTACCTCGCCCGGTACGAGAGCACCGGCGACGCTGCCGACCTGCGCACGGCCGTCCAACTGCTGGCCGCCGGGCTCGACGCCACTCCAGAGGAGTCACCTGAGCGCCCCGAGATCGTGCTCCGCCTGGCCGGAGCGCTGATGGCCTTGCACCAGGACGCCGGTGATGAGGGGGTTCTGGCTTCCTGCATCGAGACGATGCGGGCCGAGACGCGCTGCGCGCAGACGGCGGACCATGGCGCGGCCGCCTTCTCGGCCCTGTCGGCCGCGCTGCTCGTCCGTTTCGTCGAGGACCGTGAACCGGGAGGGCTGGAGGAGTCCGTACGAGCCGCGCACCGGGCAGTGGAGCTGGCTCCGCAGGAGGCCGGCGCCGATATCGCCGCGTATCTCGGAACCGTCTTTTCCACCGTTTTCGACCGCACCGGACATGAGCGTCTGGTGCCCGAGGCACTGCGCTTCCTGCGTGAGGCGGTCGCACACACGCCGCCGGGGGAGCCTGAGTTCCGGTTGCGGTTGCAGGCCCTCAGCGAGGCCCTCCTCGTCCAGTACAGGCGTACGTCGGACCCGGCCGCCCTCCAAGAAGCGATTCTCGCTGCCCACCGGGCCTTCAACGAGCTGTCTCGCCGGGACAGTGCCGGCCGGGCCCGCGTGGTCGGTGTCCTTGCCGGTGGGCTGGTGGAACGCTGGCGCCGGGACGGGGACAGGGTGGATCTGAGCGAGGCGGTGCATCTGTGGCGCTGGTGTCTGGCCGCTCTTCCCGCCGACGATTCGTTTCGTCCGACCGCGGCCGCCGAGGCCGGCGCTGTGTTGTGGTTGCTGCACCAGGACGCCGGTGACATGGAGGCCCTCGAGGAAGCGATCACCTACGCCCAGGAGGCGGTCGAGTCGACGCCGGACGGCCACGGCTCCCGAGCCGGCCTGATGAGCAATCTTGCCGCGATGCTGCGCGCACGCTTCCTCAGCGAAGGCGACTACGCGGATCTCGATCGTGCGATCAGCCTGCTGCGTACAGCCGTCGCCCGGCTGCCGGCCGGTCACGCCAAGCGCCCAGCCCTGCTGAGCAACCTCGGCAACGCCTTGCGCAACCACCACGACCTGACCGGGGACGTTTCGGCACTCGCGGAGGCGGTCGCGGTGAGCCGGGCGGCCGTCGAGGCGACACCTCACGGACATCCGAGCCTGCCGGTCCATCTCGGCAACCTCGGCGCCGTCCTGCGCGCACGATACGAGTCCACCGGTGCCGCCGCCGACCTCGACGAAACCGTCGCACTGCTGCGAGCAGCCGTCGCGGCCTGTGCGATCGGTCATCCCAGCCGCACCGTGCCGCTCGCCAACCTCGGCAACGCCCTGCGACTGCGGCACGAGCACACCCGGGATCCGTACGATGCCGCCGAGGGCCGCCAGGCGCTGTGGGCCGCCGCCGCACCCCCCGCGGCCTCCCCGCTGGTGCGGCTGCGTGCTGCCTGGGCCTACGCGGAAGCGGCACGCCAGGACGACGACACCGCCGAAGCCCTCAAAGGCTTCGAGCTGGCGGTGGAACTCCTGCCGCGCATCGCTCCGCCCTCGGTAGCCCGGAACGACCGCGAGCACAGGCTCGGGTGGTATGCCGGGCTCGGCTCCGAAGCCGCCGCCGCCGCGCTCGATGCGGGCTGCCCCGAGCGCGCGCTCGAGCTGCTCGAGCAGGCTCGGGGCATCCTGCTCGCCGAAGCACTCACAGCACACCGGGAGATGCGGGAGCTGGCAGCACACGACCGTGTCCTGCACACGCGGTTCCAGCGACTGCGAAACGCCCTGATGCTGCCCGAAGTCGACGCGGACACGAGGCACTCCCACGGCATCCGGTTGGAAGAGACGATCACGCAGATCCGTGCGCTGCCGGGCTTCAGCCGATTCCTGTGTCCACCCGCGCTCGCCGAACTGCAACACGCGATCAGTGACGGCCCGGTCGTCGTCGTGAATGTCACCGACCACCGCAGTGACGCGATCATCCTGAACCCCGAGCCCCGCGCCCACCCCCGCGTCGTCTCCTTGCCGGGCCTCACACCGAACGCGGTGACCACACACGTCAACAGCTTCCTCACCGAGACCATGCCGCAGACAGCGGCGGAGATGCACCGGGCGCCGTCACAGATCATGTACACGCTCGCCTGGTTGTGGGATGTGGTGGCCGCGCCGGTCCTGCGAGCCCTGGACATCACCGGCCCACCGGCCGAGAGCGACCCCTGGCCCCGGGTGTGGTGGTGTCCGATCGGGCCGCTCGCCTGCCTGCCGCTGCACGCAGCAGGCCTGCACCGGAACGGCAATGACTCGGTCCTGGACCGGGCGATCTCCTCCTACACCCCGACTCTCCAGGCCCTCGCCGTGAACCGCCGCCGTACACACGCCGATGCACCCGGGCCGGCCGCGCAGCACACCGGCGCGCTCGTCGTGGCGGTGCCCGAGTCGCCGGGAGCACCTCCGCTGCCCCATGTCCGTCGGGAGGCGGACGCCGTGTCCCTGATGATGCCGCAGGCCACACTGCTGGTGGGGCTCGAGGCGCGCCGCGACAGGGTGCTCGCCGAGCTCGACCGGTATCCCGTGCTCCACTTCGCCTGCCACGGTGTGACGGACTGGCGGGACTCCTCGGCGAACCGCTTGATGCTTTCGGACGGGCCCTTGTCGGTACGCGACCTGATCAGCCGCCGGCTCGATAGGACGCAGCTGGTGGTCCTGTCCGCATGCAGTACCGCCACGGTCGGCGTCAGACCGTCCGACGAAGCGGTACACCTGGCCTCTTCATTCCTCGCAGCCGGCGCCGCCCATGTCGTCGGCACCCTGTGGGCGGTCGAAGACGAAGCCGCCGCCCGGGCTGCGACAACCTTGTACGAGCACCTGACCACCGGGGGCAGCCGGCCTCCGCACCCCGGACAGACCGCGCTCGCGCTGCACGCGACGATCCGGCGGCTGCGGCAGCAGCGCCCGGGGGCGCCGGGGCTGTGGGCTCCCTTCGTCCACATCGGTGTGTGAGCAACCGCGGCAGACGAGACGAGCCCGACGGCGCGACTTCCGGCTTCGCAGGACGACTTCGCGGCGGCCGCAGCCCTGCTCCTCGGCTGCCCCCTTCCCCGCTCTCGCCGGATCGGCCCGGCACATCCGAATTCCCTGTAATGCGGGAGGGGGCCCGCGCCTTAAGGAAGTGACACAGCGCTCAGGCGGCGCTGGCGACGGTGAGGCGGAGATGGGGAGGCACCATGGACCCGGTGACGGTCACCGCGGGCTGCGGCGTGGCGGCGTCGGCGTTCCGGTTCGGATATGTCTGGCTGACCGCGCGGTCGCACAAGCGCCGCATCGAGATGGAGATCCGGCGCGCGGAGGCACAGAGTGCGCTGCTGATGACTACTGTCGGTTCTCTGCCTCCCGGCAGCGAGATCACCGAAGTTCTGCCCGACGGCCGGCGAGTCACCATCAAGCTCCCGCCCGGCGAGGCAGCGTGATGCCTGTTCGCCTCCAGCGACATCCGTACGACCGGGGGCGCTTCGACCGCT
The DNA here is from genome assembly GCF_016741855.1 of Streptomyces musisoli. Lineage (GTDB taxonomy): Bacteria > Actinomycetota > Actinomycetes > Streptomycetales > Streptomycetaceae > Streptomyces > Streptomyces musisoli. The sequence continues at coordinate 859,579 of NZ_JAERRH010000002.1, forward strand.
GATCCTCCGCGACGGATGCCGGGCGGCGGCATGGTTCAGTCCCGGGTGAGATCTCCCCTCCGTGATCGGCACGGCCCGGCACCGGTTGGCCGGGTTCTTCGTGACCTTGACCGCGGGCAAGCGCCGGCCGCGTAGACGACCGTCAGCGCCTCGCCACACAGGTGGATCAGGTCGAGGACGTCGGACAGCGCATCAGCGGACGCGTCGAGCGGGGCGGCACAGTGCCCGACCGCATCACTCATGTCGATGCACCTCGGTCCGGTGCGTTCCGCCTCGGCGGCCCTGCGTACGATCACCGGGTTCCCCCCGACCCTTGAGGAGTCCCGCCCTGTGACCGTGATCCCGCCGCCCCGCACCACGACCGGCGCGCTGCCGCTCCAGCTCGTGACCCGTGTCGAGGACGGCGAGCAACTGCACGCCCTGCTGTGGCGGGCGGGTGCCGGCTGGCGGATGATCAGCAGCGCCGTCCTGGGCGGCGGTATCGGAGAGCGGGCCTGGGTCCTCAACGCCCAGGTCTCCCACGGCTACCGCCGCACCGACCCCGCACGCCACCTCGCCGGCCTCGCCCACGACGCCGGCGCACACGGACCGGGAGTCGGCCTGATGACCGCGGCCGACGTACAGGCGCACGGCCGCGCGCAGGACGGCGGCGTCGAAGCGGTCGCCACCGCGGGGCTCGGCGTACGCGGTTGGGCCGCCTCCCCGGCAAGGGGCACCACCGCGCAGGCAGCGCCCGGCACGATCAATATCATCGCCGCGCTCCCGGTGGCGCTGACCGACGCGGCACTGGTCAACGCGGTCGCCACGGCCACGGAAGCCAAGGTGCAAGCCCTCCTTGACGAGGGCTACGACTGCTCCGGCACGCCCACCGACGCCGTCTGCATCGCCGCGCGCATCCCCCGCCCCGGCGAGGAGATCCAGGCGTTCGCCGGACCCCGCTCCCTGTGGGGCGCCCGACTGGCCCGGGCCGTGCACTCTTCCGTACGCACAGCGGCCACGCCCTGACCTGGCGTCGCGTGCCCGAGAGCGGCAGAGCCGGCCCGTGCCCGGCGGAGGTCAGGCGGGCGCTTGAGCGTCCCACTTGCACTCGAGCGGGATCGGCTCCGGCGAGGTCAGGACGGTTCGCGCGGACGCTGTGCCACGGGAGGGGGCGGCGTCCCGCCACGGTGTGAAAGCGCCGCCCACTCGCTGCACCAGCCCTTGCTTCATCTATCGAAAATCGATAGCTTTCCATCGCATCTCGATGGAAAGTTGGGTCATGGGAAAGCTGACAGTGCGTGCGCTGCGCGCCGTGCTCGTGGTGGTGCTCGCAGGCACGGTGTTCGTACAGGCAGGGATGGTGTGGGCGTTGGCCACCGGGAGCGACCCGGAGGACGGCTCGATCCCACTGACCCCGCTGCGCGTGATCACGGTCCTGGGCATGATGTCGGTCCAGGTCGCCCTGGTCTGCGTATGGCGGCTGGTGACGATGGTGCGACGCGGCACCGTGTTCTCCCACGCCGCCTTCCGGTACGTGGACGGGGTGATCGGCGCGATCGTGGCGGCCGCCCTCCTGTGGTTCACGGTCACGGCCGTCAACGCGCCGGGCCAGCGGGACGACCCGGGCGTCACCGTCATCATGGGCGGGGTCGGCGTGGCCATCCTGGGGGTCGCGCTCATCGTGCTCGTGTTGCGGATGCTGCTCGCCCAGGCGGTCGCGCGCGACGTCGAAGCGTCGCAGATGCAGGCCGAGTTGGACGAGGTGATCTGATGCCCATCGTCGTCGACATCGACGTGATGCTGGCCAGGCGGAAGATGTCCGTGGGCGAGCTCGCGGAGCGCGTGGGGATCACGCCCGCCAACCTGGCGGTACTCAAGAACGGCCGTGCCAAGGCGGTGCGCTTCGCGACGCTCGCCGCGCTCTGCGAGGTGCTCAAGTGCCAGCCGGGCGACCTGCTGCGCTGGGAGGCCGAGGACGCCGCGGGCGTATGACGTGCCCCTGGGTGTGCCGGGGCACGGCATCGGCGGCCCTCGGTCCGGCCGTCTGCTCGCGACGCGGCGAGTGCGGCGCGCCAGACAGCGCTGTCGACGTAGTGGTTGTCGTACCGCTCCTCAGCCGACGGGTTCGCGGATCTTGGGGTGGAATCGCGAGGAACCGGAGGGGACTTGGCGCCCGCTGGCGAAGTAGCCGACGGGTTGCGGACTTATCTCGGATAAGAAGTGGGCATCAAGCACGTTCTCCGAACTAGCGGTGGGTATTAACCTCGGCGGGCCCGCAGTAGCTGGGTCCGCTTGTCCGCGTTCAGCCCAGGACGGTGCTTCCATGGCCACGACGTCCCGACCGCCCCGCTCCTACCTCTACATCTCCGATTCCAAGGTCTTGAGCATGTTCAACCAGATGCCCAGACGGCGTCTGCGCAAGGCTTTCAAGGAGGTCAAGTTCGATCTCAAACTGTTCGGGGCTTCCCTTGCAGAGCCAGCCGATACCCGCGAGTCCCGTTTGGCTGCGGTGGAAGACTTCCTGGAATCGGCCGGCATGGTCGGCACCCTGGAAGCCCCGAGCACCTACTTCCGCGGTGTGATGTCGATGCGCTGGAGTCCTTTACCTCAACCCCACGGTGCAATCGTTTACTTCGGCGGGGAAAACGAGCATTCGATCATAGGTCTGAGCGGGTCGATCCACCATGTGCTGAGTTCCTCGACCAACGTCGGGCCAGGTCAGCCTCCTCCGCAAAGCTCGGTGTCTGACACCGGCATCGGCCCGGCGTTCATCGGCGGTTCGGCGGCGCCCGCGTTGACCTCTGCACTGGAGACGATCGCCGAAATCGAGCTAGATGGCCTGAGCACTGCCCAGGCCGCCATCGACCATCATCATCGGGCCGTCCTCGCCGTCAATGCCAAGCTCAAAGGCCCTGTGTTCGTCGCGGAGTTCCTCGCCAAGCGCTTCACCACCACCGGGATCCTCGCCACGCCTGCTTCGCTCATGGGAGCCCTGACCGGACATCACGATCCGGTGATGGCCATGCGTCGTAGGGGCAAGAACGTTGTTCTGGGCACCCCCGTCTACGTCGCCCAACTCAACTGACCCACCGTGTGCACCGTGCCGCTCGAACGCACGATTTTCGTTCCGTCAACACGCCTGATGCAAGAAGTTCTCGTGGTCCGTGCCCGACAGATATCTCCGGGTCGTTCAGGCACGTACGGCACGCATTGCCTTCAGGTCCCGCACCGGCACTCTCGGGGGCGCCACCCCTCCTTTTCGCTCACCCACTGCTACAGCTTCGCAACAGTAGGTGCATCGACCGCCTGCCACCCGTATCAACGTCTTCATGGCCGCCATACCGCCCCGCCGCTCCGGCCGTGCTGCCCGTCTGCAGCGCGTTGCCCGCCGCCGCACCCACACCGCGTCCCATCGCGTTGCCGCTCCGATCGGCTCGCGTCCACCAGGCCGACGCCGCCGCACCCCCGCCCCCACATCTCCCGCTGCCCAGCAGCCGGCCGTTATCACACCAGTGGGCTGGTGGACGCGCATCCAGGAGGCCGTGGGCACTCTGGCCGCTCTGGGCACCCTCGCCGTGCTTGTCTTCGCCTGGCTGTCGATCCAGCAGGTTGACGACGAACACGCCCTCACCTGGGAGGGGCAGGTTACCGACCGCTACAACGCCGCCGTCACCAACATCGGTGAGGACCCTCCGGAGGTGCGTCTGGGCGGCATTTACGCTCTGCAGCGCATCATGAGGGACTCCCCCCGAGACCAGCCCTCCATCGTCAACGTCCTGTCCACCTACATCCGTAACCACGCCAAGAAGCCGAAGCAAGCCATAGACGCCCTCAAAAGGAAGCCGACCAGCGACGTCCAGGCGGCCCTCACCGCACTCGGAAGCCGGAATCCCGTTCACGACGGCACCGCCCGCGTGGATCTGCACGGCGCGAACCTGTCCGGCGCGGACCTGTCCGGCGCGTACTTGCACGGCGCGGACCTGTCCGATGCGAACCTGATCGTCGCGGACCTGTCCGGCGCGGACCTGTCCGATGCGAACCTGTCCAAGGCGAATCTGTCCGTCGCGAATCTGTCCGTCGCGGACCTGTCCGTGGCGGACCTGCGCCGCGCGGACCTGCCCGGGGCGTACCTGCCCGATGCGGACCTGCGCGACGCGATCCTGTTTGCCGCGGACCTGCGCGACGCGGACCTGTCCGGCGCGGACCTGCGCGGTGCGGACCTGCGCAACGCGAGGCGGTAGCGCACCACCCAGTTCGGGCCAGCGGCTCGTGCCAGCACGGGATGAGAGCCGTCACGTGGCGACGGTTACTTGTACCGCTGTAGCGATGCAAGGCGGGGACGCCGATCAGGCTTGGCTGGGCTCTGGCCCGAATCGGTGGGGGTGGGCTGCTTTGACGTACTTCAGTGCGGTCGTGTCTGAGATTCCGAAGACGCGCATCAGGTGCACGGGGTCGGCAGTTTCGTGTGCCTCATTGAGCAGCCGGTCGATGCGGAGTGTCCGGGGCTGGACTGTGCGGCTGCTGAGTATGTCCTCGATGTCCCTTTGGGTGATCTCACGGAGACTGCTGACCCGTTGGCCCCACTGCTGCAGGGCCGGGACGTTGAAGGGGAATCCGTCGGAGCTCCACTTGACGACTCCGCGATCGTCTTCGGGTCGGCTTCGCCGCGCATCACGCTGCCCATGAGGCGCAGCTAGTCGAAACGGGCCATGCCCGGCGTGAAGGTGAACAGGACGTCGGCCTTGCAGCCGGGCGCCGCGGCGAACGCGTGCGGTGTGTGCGGGGGTACGGCGAGGAAATCGCCGGCGTTGAGGACGGTGATCCCCTCGCCGACCAGCACCTGGCGGGAGCCGCTGATCACGAAGAACAGTTCGATGGCCTTGGTGTGGAAGTGGGCGGGCGCGCTGTGGTGGTGGCCGTGGCGGTAGCCGTGCCGTATTCGCATTCCTAGCCGTAGCCGTAGCCGTAGCCGTAGCCGCAGTCGTGGCCGTGGCGGTAGCCGTGGCCGTGGCCGACGTGGGCTCGCGGAGCGGCACCGTTCACCCGAACGGATCAATCTGGCCGCCCCGAGCCCACCCCGGCGCATGACCGGGCCCCCACCGGTGAGAAATCGGACATGAATGAACCGACATCGCGAGGCCCGCTGCCGGCCCCGCGCGACCCACCGTCGTCCGACCTCGTGTTCACCGCCGACTTCTCCTCCACGACCCAGTGGGTCGCGGGCCGCTCCTGGGCCTATCCGGGAGGTGGGCCCGTCAATCCGGGCGACGACAAACTGGACCACCTCGTACGCGACGCCGACTACAGCCGGTCGGGCGTCTTCCGTGCCACACGCCGGGCGGACGGAATGTGGAACACCGGACTGCTGACCACCGAGGGCAGCGAGGAGGACTTCACCGTCCAAGCCGGGGACGTCCTGGAGGCCCGCGTGCGGCTGCCCCGGGAGATCGGCGCGTGGCCCGCCATCTGGACCTGGCGCGACGGCGACCAGGAGATCGACGTCTTCGAATACCATCCGGACAACACGGACGTACTGGAGTTCACCAACCATGTGAAGGGCGCCAACCGGTACCTGCACTCCGACGCCGTCCAGCCAGGCGCCTGGGTGGACCTGCGCACCGAGTTCGGGGCCCGCTCGGTGGTGTGGTGGCTGAACGGCACACGGGTCTTCGCGGACGGTCGAGGCGTGGGCCACTCCTGGTACGCCTACCTGATCGTCAACCTCTCCGTCTGCGCCGGGCGTTACCATCCGCGGCCGTCGCGCGGGACGACCGAGATGTCCTTCGAGGTGAGCAGCCTGGTCGTACGGCGTCCTCGCGCGGGTGGCACGCCGCAGCGGGCGACGGCTGCCCACGGCCCCGGCGCGGCGACCACGGAAGGAGGCAGTGAGCCGCAGCCGACGGGTCCGTAGGACCACCGGACACCGTCCCCGCCGTTCCACGCCGGACACCGCCCCGCCTGCCGCACGGCCGTTCCACGCCGGTCACCGCCCAGCCTGCCGCACCGCCGTTCCACGCCGGTCACCGCCCCGCCTGCCGCACGGCCGTTCCACGCCGGACACCTCGACCGGGTTGTCGCCGACGCCCTGCGCCACACCACCCCCTCCCCGGTCGGCTACACGCCACCGCCCCCTACTCGTTCTCGCCGGCCCCTCGTCCCCGCACAAGCCAGACTCCTGCCGCTCCTCGGCCCCGCATGCCAAGACGCCCCACGCCGAACACCCGTCCCCGCCTTCGGCACCGCACCCACTACCGCCCCGGGGCCGGTCACCGCCGGCATTACGCGCGCACCCCGGGGCAACGTCTACCGCCGGTCGACCGCACTTCCGGGCGGCCGGTGGTGGTCGTACAGGCGAGGGCCTCCGTCGGCGAGGACGAATCCGGTAGCGATACGCCCGCCACCGGCTGCGTAACGAGCGCACGGTCCTCACCGCGCTCGACGTCCGCTCCGACGCCCGCCCGGGGCGGTGCCGGGGTGGTGCCGGGGTGCGATCAAGACGGACGAGGGGTGCGATGGATACCCGGAGCCGTGCCGCGCCTACCCGGGGCCCCTGAAGCCCGCCCACCGCGCGGCAGTCCCCACCAGGTCCCCACCAGATAGAAGAGCGGCGGTGATCACCATGACCGCGTACGTCGAAGCCGTGGCCCGGCGGACCGGCCCGCGCTGCCGGGGCGCCGCGAGGTACGTCGGCCTCGTCCTCCTGCTTTTCGTCTTCGCCTACGCTCCTGCGGCCCGGGCCTGGTCGGGCGGCTCCACGGCGCCCTCCGAGCGATGCAGTCCGGGCTGGGTGTGCGGTTGGACCGGCCCCTCGTACACCGGTGTGGTGAGCCCCGCGGGGCAGGACATGCCGCGATACCCCGAGACGACCGCCTACGTCGGCTTCAGCAACGCGGCGTCGGTCTGGAACGGCGCTGGTACATGGCGCGCCGACGGCGAACTCTGGGGCCGGTGCGTCACCGTGTACAACGGCACCGCTTACCAGGGACGAGGCCTGACCCTCGCCCCCGGCCAGGGCATCGCGCAACTGCCCCCTTCCTTCGGCCACGTCCACTCCCACCGCTTTCACACCTGCCGACTGTCCTGACCCGCGGACCGGCACCGTCGGTCCGCAGCCTTGACGGTCAGGGGGATCGTCGACCACGGAGGCGTCGGCCGGGCGGATCTCCAGCACGGCAGAACGGCGGGCAGGCACAGCGGGTGCTCACCCAGGCCACCGACCACGGCGACACCATCGGCGTGCTGGAGCCGTGCCCGCCCGGCGGCTACGGTGGCCCGGCTGCGGAGCGCTGCGCACAGTGGCGTCCCGGGACCGGTTCTTGCCGTGTCAGGTGAGGGGGCGCTTGACCAGGATCCGGAAGTCGGTGGCGGTCATTTCCTGCTGCATGTCCAGGGTGGGGGCCGGTGCGTCGAGCGTGGGCAGCCGCATGGCCTCGGCGTCCGAGCGGGGGAAACCGGCTCTGGCCAGGCCGAGGGTGACATGCGGCCAGTAGCCGTCTTCGGTGATGCCCAGGCGCTGGGTGATGTCGGTCTGCATCTCGCGGAGTTCCCCGGTGTGCTCGACGCCGAGGCGAACCTGCTCGCCGTTCTGCACGAGGTCGTCGCGGTCGGGCGCGATGGGTGTGTGTGGCGGCGGCGCGGTGCCGGGGTCAGGTGAGGTTCTTCTCCAGCGCGGTCAGGTAGCTGTGCATGAAGTGGTCACGGACGCCGTCGCCGGCGGGTGCCAGGGGGTCGGCGAGCAGGCCGGCGGCATGGTCGGCGAGGCCGCCGATCAGCGGCATCGCTTCGTGGACCTTGCCGTGGGAGTCGATGTAGCGCAGCGCGTCCACGTGGGAGTAAGGAGGCGCGGGCGGCATCTGGGGAACGACGTCGTTGTTGTTGACGAAACGGTACATCCGGCCCTTTAGGCCCTTGTTGTAGGCCTTCGCCAGGACGCTGTCGCAGGTGCGGGGCTGGCCGTAGGTGTAGACGCCGTCCGCTGCCAGGCGCGGGTCCTCCAGATACATGCGGGCGCCGGCGAGCATGGCGAGCGCCCCGCCCAGGCTGTGCCCGGTGAACCAGACGGTCTGCCCGTTGGTGCGCAGCTCGGCGTGGGTGTTCTTCACGTCGGGCCAGATCGACTCGAGCGCCTCGCCGAAGCCGTCGTGGACGTAGCCGGTGCCGGCCGGGCCGGTCCGGGGCGGGGTCGTGGCATCGGAGAGCCAGTCCTTGATCTGCTGCGGCTCCGTGCCACGGAACGCGGTGACGATCACGTCGTCGCTGGCCATGGTGTAGGCCTGGGTGTCCTGAAGCGGGAACGGCGGGGTGAACCGTGTCTGGTGGTGCCGGACCGTGTCGCACCCCCACTGCCTGGTCTGCGCCTCGATCGTGGCCTCGTCCTTGTACGCCAGGTCCGAGGCCAGTGCGAGCCAGTAGGCACGCTTGAGGCTGTAGTCGGTGGAACGGTGATCGATCTTCACGGGTACGGCCACAGCGGTATCCTCCTGGTTCGGGCCGGGCATCGACCGGCCGGCCGCACCGGCATCGGGCAGCCCTTCGGCCAAGCCTCGCCTCGGCGGAGGCACTTGCCTCCGGCACTACACCCCTTCCACGCCGACACGCCGACGGCCCCACGGTTCACCCAGATGGACAGAGCGCACCGGGGACAAGGGCAGGAGCACGCCGCGCCTTGGCACACGCGCCCCGTCAGGCCGGCCAGCCCCGTTCCGCGCGGTGGCCGGACGCCGGGCCGTCACCCGTACCGGGTTCATCACGGCACCCTCACCCGTACCGGGTTCATCACGGCACCGTCACCCGTACCGGGTTCATCACGGCACCGTCACCCGTACCGGGTTCATCACGGCACCGTCACCCGTACCGGGTTCATCACGGCACCGTCACCCGTACCGGGTTCATCACGGCACCGTCACCCGTCCCGGGTTCATCACGGCACCGCTACCGCGGTCTCCGCCACTGCCGCCGACGCCGGATCTGCCCCGGCGCGAATCCTCGCTAGCTCCTGGGGTGGTCGGCCAGGTAGTCCTGCACGATCGACTGGAAGCCAGGGTCGGGGCGCAGGCCGAGTGCGGTGGCACGTCGGTTGTCGAACACGGCCGGCCATGAGGCGACGATGGCTTCGGTGGCCGGGTCGGGCGAGATGGTGACCAGGTCGGCAGCGGTGTCGCCGGCCACGCGTCGCAGGGTGGTGAGTATGTCGGCGACGGAGACGGTCAGTGCGGGAAGGTTCACCGGCAGCGGGCCCTCCAGCTGTCCGGGCCCGGTGCCGCGTTCGGCTTCGGCGATGCGGAGGATCCCGTCGATGGTGCTTCTGGGAGAGGCCAGGGCCACTTTCTCGGCCCGTCGCCTCTTCCGGGGCCTTTGCCGGACCCCACCGCATTCCGGCCGGTTCCGAGCCATCCCGGGTGAGGGCGTCCGCAACGGCCGTCGGTACTTCTCGCGGGGCTCACCACATCGGTCACCCGAGGACGGTGGCAAGGGCTGCGGTCACGGCGGAGGCGAGGGTCAGCACGGCGGCGAACGCGGTTGCCGCACGGAAGAAGGCAGCGGGGTAGGTCGCGCCGTCGAGACGGGCGATCTTGCCGGCGACCGCCGCGGCAAGGAGTGCGGCGATCAGAACCAGGGCGATGGTGAACAGCACGACGGTGAGACCGGACACGTCAGGCTCCCAAGAGCGTCGGAAAATGGTCTCCTCGAAGGTCGCGGATCCGATGTGCGCCATGGTTCAGGTGGCCGAAGATGGACATTGCTGAACAACAGCGTGCACGGCAGGCCGGGGGGCGAGATGGGCGGCGCGGGAGACAGCAGGAGCGACTCGAATGAACCACGGGCGGCTCTGGCCAGACTTCAGGCATGCCTGACGGATGGTCTCGCGAAGTCCGGACAGAGCGTGACGCAGTTGGCCGGACTGACCAGGCTGGGGCGTACGACGGTGAGCAACGCCCTGAACCAGGCTGAGGTCCCGTCAGCCAGGACGGTCGCCAGGATGGCCAAGGCGCTGCGGCTGAACCAGGAGGAGTTACTGGAGCTGCGCCGCCAGGCCGCCGCCGAACGGGACGAGCCGGATGGGCCGCAGCTGCCGGCGCCGGCGGAGACCGACGAAACTCCGGACCCCGAGGTCGAGGACGCGACCGTGCCGGAGGGGGCGCCGGCGCCCGACGGGCGTACCGGGCCGGTGACGCTGCCCCCGCTGGCGAAGGAGTTCACCGGGCGCGCCGGGGAACTGCGGGACATCCTCGACCGGCTCGACCCCGCCGCGTCGGCCTCCCGGCCGGCCGACGTCCCCAGCGGCACGGCCCGACCGGCGACGGTCGTCGTCTCGGCGGTGATGGGCATGGGCGGGGTCGGCAAGACCGCCCTCGCCCTGCAAGCCGCCCACCGGGCCCGTCTGCGCGGCTGGTTCCCCGGCGGAATCCTCTTCGCCAACCTGTACGGCTACAGCCCCCACCAGGAGCGGACCCCGGGCGAGGTCGCGGACCAGTTCCTGGGCGCCCTGGGCGTCAGGAGCGCGGACATCCCGGTCACCGCCCAGGGCAAGCTGGACACCTGGCGGATCGTCCTCGACCGCCTTACGGCCGAAGGCCGCCCCTTGCTCGTTGTCCTGGACAACGTGCGCAGCGCCGGACAGGTCTCCGCGCTGCTTCCGCAGCCCCCGCACCGCGGGTTGGTGACCTCACGGCATTCCCTCCCCGCCCTACAGGGCCACTGCGTGCACCTGGCGCCCCTCACCCCCCAGGAGGCCGTGGACCTCGTCCAGCAGGTCCTGTGCGCCGGCGGCATCCGCGACGACCGGGTCTCCGCCGAGCCGGAGGCGGCAGCGCGCCTCGCCGAACTGTGCGGATACCTCCCCCTGGCCCTGGAGATCATCGCCGCCCTGCTGCGCAGCGAACCGAGCCGGAGTCTGGAGAGCCAGGCCGAGGAGCTGACCGCCGCCCGGAACCGCCTCAGCGTCATCGAGATCGAGGAGACCGACGCGGAGAGCCGCCCCATGGCGGTACGGGCCTCCTTCGAGTTGTCCTACCGGCATCTGACGGAGCCCCAGGCCGCCGCGTTCCGTCTGCTGGCCGCCGCTCCGGGGCCGGACGTCTCCAGCGCCGCCGCCGCGGCCATGCTCGGCGATCCCGGCAGCCGGCGGCTGCTGGCCGAGTTGTCCCGCGCCCACCTCCTGACAGGATCGCGCGACCGCTGGTCGATGCACGACCTCATCCGCCTGTACGCCGAGGAACAGGGCGACGCCCACTCGGACGGCGACCGGCGGGACGCCGCCCTCACCCGCCTGCTGGAGCACTACCGGACAACCTCCGCGGAGGCGGACACCCACCTGACCGGCATCCCAGGCAACCGGTCCCCCCGCTTCGGCGGGCGTCGCCAGGCCCTGGAATGGCTGGACGCCGAACACACGAACCTGGTGGCGGCTGCCACAGCCGCCCCGCAGCTCGGGCATCCCAGCGTGGCAGTGGCCCTTGCCGGGTCCCTCTCCCACTACCTCGGACACCGCCGCTACTTCGACGACTGGATCACCCTGAGCACCATCGCCCGCGACGTCAGCGGCGAAGACGGCGACCTCACCGGCGAAGGCACGGCGCTCGACAACCTCGGGCTGGGCCTGCGGCACCTGCGTCAGTTCGAGAAGGCTGTCGCGGCGCACACCGAGGCCGCCGGGATCTTCCGGCAGCTGGGCGACCGGGGCCGGGAGGTGCTCGCGCTGAACCACATCGGCATCGCGCTGAGCGAGCAAGGCCGGACGGACAAGGCCATCGCCGCCTACACCCGGGCCAGGGAGATCCTCGCTCTCACCGGTGACCAGCCGCACTTGACGGCCTCGGTCGTGGGCAACCTCGGCGCGGCACTGCGGGAAGCGGGCAGGTACGAGGAGGCCATCACGGCCCATACCCAGGCCGCCGAGACCTTCCGCCGGATCCGCGACGAGAGCGAGGAGGGGGCGGCCCTCACCAGCCTCGGGGGCGTCCTGCAGCATGTGGGCAGGTACGAAGAGGCCATCGACGCCCACAGCCGGGCCGTTCGTATCCACGCGCGCCTCGATGATCCGCACCGCGAAGCCGCGGCGCTGAACAACCTCGGCGGGGCCTGGGAGTTGACGGGACGGACGAAGGAGGCCATCAGCGCCTTCACCGGGGCCGCCGAGATCTTCCGGGCACTCGGCGACCAGTACAGCGAGGCCTTGGCGCTGGGCAACCTCGGGGATGCGGTGCGGCAGACGGACCCCGAAGAGGCCGTCAGCACCCTCACTCGGGCCGCCCGAATCCTCCGGGAGTCCGGCGCCGACGGCTACGAGGCGCGGGTGTCCCATTCCCTCGGGAAGGTGCTGTTGGCGCTCGGCAGGAACGAGGAGGCTGTCACCGTCTTCTCCCGGGCGGCTTTGCTCTGCCGCGGATCGGGCGACCACGGCAACGAAGGCGCGTCACTGCTGGGTTCGGCTGACGCCCTGGATGCGGCGGACCGGCCGGACGAGGCTGCTGACAGCTGTGCGCAGGCCGCCGCGGCCTTCGAGCGGGCCGGCGACGACCCTGCCAGGGGCTGGGCGCTGACCAACCTCGCGGGTGCGCTGTTGTCGGCAGGCCGGACCGGGGAGGCACTGTCGGCGGCGAATGCGGCGTTGGAGCACAACCGGAGCGTGGTCACGGACGAATCCGTCGAGTACACGCATGTCCTGGCGCATTCCCTCATGCTCCTGGCATGGCTGCGTGAGGAGGAGCAGCAAAACCTGCCCGGGAGCCTTTCGGCGGCGATGGAGGCGGCCGGGCTCTTGACCCCGCTGGCCGCGGCTCAGCCCGAGACGTTCGCCGCCCGCCTGAGGGAGGCGCTCGAACAGTGGGCGCACGTTCTAGACCTGCTCCAGCGTACGCGGGAGGCCGAAGAGGTACGCCGCCGGCTGGAGGGGATGGACCGCGGCCAGGCCTGACCGGGTGCCTACGCACGCGGGATCGTGGACGCGGGGACGGTCCCGAGCCCGGCAGGCCGAAGCCGACGGACTGGTTCAGGGAGTTTCGGCGGGTGGGGCCGGGGTGGGATCGGCTGCCTCTTGGTCGTTCTGCCGGCGGTATCACTGCTGAGCAGGGCCCGCGTTGCGCGCACTCTTCTCCGACCGCACGGGCGGCCGGTTCCGTTCCGGACCGTCCGGGTCAGGCCGTGGCCTCGACCAGCCGCTTCATGCCGGGCTGGTCGGTCACGCAGCCCACCAGGCCGAGTGTCCGGGCAAGGGCCAGGTCGCGCTCGTCGTTGACGGTCCAGGCCATGACGTCGATGCCGGCGGCGTGGCACTTGTCCACGATGGCTCGGTTCAGCTGGCGCAGCTCCACGCTGACCAAGGTGGATCCGACCTTCTGAGCGCGGCCGACGAAGGTGTCGCGGTGCGCGCTGGGGCCTGCCACCAGCACGGTGCGGGCCTGCGGCAGCAAGTTGTGGATCTCGATCAGCGCCACGTCGTGGAACGACAGCACCGAGACCCGGTCCAGCAGGTCGCGCTCGGTGAGCACCCTGGCCAGCGACCGGGCGGCGGCCACGTCCTTGATCTCCGCCTGGATCGGCAGCGTCGGCCCGACGGCGTCCAGCACCTCACCGAATGTGGGGACGCGCTCGCCGAGGCCGGCGTCGAGCTTCTTCAGCTCCCGCAACTCCAGGTCGGCGATCGGGCCGCAGCCGTCCGTCGTGCGGTCCAGGGTCTCGTCGTGCATGACGACCAGCTCGCCGTCCTTGCTCAGGTGCAAATCCAGCTCGATGCCGTCGAGTCCCTCGCGTTCAGCCCGCAGGAACGAGCGCAGAGTGTTCTCCGGCTCGGCGGCCATGACACCGCGATGGCCGATGGTGAAGAAAGACACTCGTCGCCGTCCTTGGGTGGGGTGATCCGGGGCGGGCGGTCGCACGAGCACCGTCCTCCCCGCCGGAGTGCCCAAGCCTAATGGCCCCGTCCCACCGCGACCTCGGCCGGCCCGGACCGCACTGGAGCGCGCCCCAGGACAGCACGGGTGCGTCGGGCCCCGCTCACCAGGAGCTGCCACCGCACGGTCCCGCTGGTGCGATGCGGAACTGGGGAGGCAGGGCCCGTCGTCATGGACTCGGGCGCCAGCGCACCCCGCCGTCGCAGAGCCGCCACCGGGGAATTCGCGACGACACTCCGAGCAGCTCTGGCATCCGGCCACGGTGACTCCGTACAAACCCGTTGGTGTGTGAGGGCGACCACTGCTAGATTTCCGGAGGCCGTGCGAGAGATCGAGGAGGTGGTACCCGTGAACGCAGTATCGACATGGGTGCTCCCCTCCGGGGTCACGGTCGGGCGATAGGCGGGTCGTCCGGGAGCGCCGTTCCAGTGCACTCCCGAAAGGCACGACCATGCATTTCACCTCCGAGCAGCGCCTCGACGACGGCGTCCTCGAACGCGAATTCACCCTCGGTGAGATCCCCGGCATCCTGTGGACACCCGCATCGGTATCCGCATCCGCACCGGCTCCGCTGATCCTGCTCGGCCACCCTCCCCTCGGGCTGCGCAAGATGTACCCCCGACTGGTGGCCCGGGCCCGGCACTCCGCGGCGGAGGGCTTCGCCACGGCCACCATCGAGCTTCCCGGAAGCGGCGACCGGCCCCGTTGGCCCGCCGCCGAGCAGGCCCGCGCCGACCTGCGCCGGGCGATGGAGGCCGGTGAGCCGGTCAGCGACGACATCATCGACGCCCTCACCCTCCCGATGGTCGAAAAGGCCGTCCCGGAATGGCAGGCCGCCCTGGACGCACTCCTTTCTCTGCCGGAGATCGGCGGCCCGGTCGGTTACTCCGGGGGAGTGATCTCCATCGGCATCCGGCTGGCGGCGGTCGAGCCGCGCATCTCGGCCGCCGTTCTGTTCGCCGGGAGTTTCGTGCCTCGCGCCCTGTTCGAGGAGGCCCGGCAGGTCACCATTCCACTGCACGTCCTGCTGCAGTGGGACGACGAAGGCAACGACCGGCAGGCGGCCCTGGACCTGTTCGACGCCTTCGGCTCCAAGGAGAAGTCCCTGCATGCCCATCTCGGCGGGCACACCGGTGTCCCCCAGTTCGCGGGGGACGCCGCGGCCCAGTTCTTCACCCGCCATCTGAAGTGAGGCCACGCCGTCGGCCCGGCGGCAGACAGTAGCCGACGTCGGCCGGCACACCGCTCATCGAGGACCGGTCCACCCCAGTTGGCACAGTCTGGGCGGCACTCGAAGCTCTGCGGAGAACTGGACAGTTCATGACTTCGAGCAGCGTGGGTTGGCACGACTACCCCGAAGGACACCTGCGGCCTGACCTGTGAAGACTGGCTACTCCTCGGGCTCCCAGGCGATCAGCTGCTCGAACACCCGCGGGTCGCCTCCGATCTTCAGGTCGTTCAGCGTGAGGCGGCCCCAGACGAAGAGGAGCAGCTGCTCGGCCGTGCCCGTGGCCGAAGCGGAGGCCGGTGCGGCGTCGTCCGTGAGGGGTGCGGGCCAGGCGCCCGTGCCGTCCAGCGTGAGGAGCCAGGAGCGGCCCTCGGTGGCGTGGTAGTGGATGGTGGCGGCCTCGTGCGGCCAAGCCGCCGGGGTGGAGTTGCAGGTGTCGAGAAACTCGGCCACGCCGTCGATCGCGACGTCCGCCGGCATCGGCTGCACGGCGCCTGCGGCGAGCTGGGCGTCGTAGGTGTGCACCAGCACCTCGTGCACCCGGCGCCGGGCAACGCCCCGGGCATTCGCCGGCGACACGCCGGCGCCCCACCACGCCCAGCACTCGCGCTCCGGGCCGGCCTCGCGCAGCGCACTCAGCAGCAGCTCGTTCGACTCGGCGTACCAGGCCAGCAGCGCCTCGAGTTCGCGCGGCACCTCCGCGGCATCCTTGGCCGGCGGAGCCTCGGCCGGGCCCGCGGCGACGATCGCGGCCCACCAGCGCTGGCCCCTACCGAGGTGCTGCACCAGATCGAACAACGTCCACCCGGGGCAGGACGGCACCGGTGCGTCAAGGCTGGGCGCGGCAACCGCACTCCGGAACGCGGCCGACCGCTCGTCGATCAGTTGCAGCAGTGCGGAATACGCAAGACTCTCTGTCACATCGCTTGCCTATCAGGCCAGCTCAGCCGACCGCACCCCATTTTCCAGGCCGTCGGCTGCGGGAGTCGGAGCACCTGATAATGAGTGCTGCAAGTCGACATCCGAGGTGACAGCATGCCGTGTCATGGCAGATGACAGCACGAGTAGGTTCCAGGCAGGCCAGACGGGCCTCATCGTCAGGATTCCGGACGCCGAGCCGGCCGTCCGCGCATGGCGTGAGCGGTTCGATCCGTCAGCCCGAGCAGGAGTGCCGGCGCATGTCACGGTGCTGTTCCCGTTCCTCGACGAGAGCAGCATCGATGCACGCGTCTGCTCGGCCCTCTCTGAAACGCTCGGCAGCCATCGTGCCTTCGACGTGCGGTTCGAGAGCTGTGGGCGGTTTCCGGGGGTGCTGTATCTCACTCCTGACCCAGACACGCCGTTGCGGCGGCTCACTGAGGTGATCGCTGACCGTTGGCCCGAAACCCCTCCCTACGGGGGCCAGTTCGCCGAGATCGTGCCCCACCTGACCGTCGCCGACGGCCAGGACGATGCGGTTCTCGACGAGATCGAGGCCGACCTGCTCGGCAGACTCCCCCTCACGGCGCGCGTCTCGTCAGTTGACCTGATGGTGCATGACGGCGCGAAGTGGCATGAGCGGGAGTCGTTCGCGCTCCTTGGATGAACGGGCCGTGAGCTTGGCCGGTCAGCCGCGACGGGCCGCGGACCAGTGTGGAGACGTCGGCCGGCTGGTTTCGAGCCGCTCGGTGCGACCTCGGGTGCCGGCGAGCCGGCGAGCCGGCGGGAGTCGGTACCGGTCTCGAGATGATGCGGACGTCCGCGTCGCGTTCAGGGCCGACGGTCAGCTCAGCCGTGCGTCGGCGTAGACGGCCATCGCGTCGCACTGGTAGCGGGCCAGCCCGTCGGCGATCCGGTCGAAGTTCGTACGGAACTGAGGGTCGTCCACGTAGGTCTGGCCCAGTCCCTTGTACGCGGCCGCGCACGGGGTCCAGAACGCGCACACGCCCTGGTAGTGGGCGTCCACCTCGGCCTGCACCGCGGGATCGGCGACGGGTGTGCCGGCCGCCATGAACTCCGCCATGCGGATCATCTGCGCCGTCACCTCACGCTGCCACTGCTCCATGTCCTCGGCGGTCATCCCCGCGATGGCTCGCTGGGACTGCTCCCACTGCTCCGGCCACCGCTCGCGCGCCTCCGCCTCGTGGCTGCCGGGCTCGAATCCCTCGAACAGGTTCTCCGGCCTGTTGATCTTTGTCATGTCGCTGCTGTCCTTTCCCTCCTCCAGTTCGGCGATGGTGCGGCCGACCGTGCGGGCGAGTGTCTCCAGCCGGTCGCGTTCCGCAAGCAGTCGTCGGTGGTGTTCGCGGAGCGTGGCCAGCTGATCGACCTGGCTGTCCAGGACCGCCTGGATCTCGCGTAGCCCGAGGTCCAGCTCCCGCATCAGCAGGATCTGCTGGAGCCGCAGCAGATCGGTCTCCTCGTAGTAGCGGTGCCCGTTGCTCCCGATCCACGCCGGCGGCAACAGGCCGATCTCGTCGTAATGCCGCAGAGTCCGGGACGTCACCCCGGACATCCTGGCCACATCCGCGATCGACCAGGCCATTGCCCCGCCTCCCATCGCCGGGCCGGTCTCTCCGGCCACACCGATTACGGTAGAAGTTGACGCAGCGGAAACCGCAAGCCGGAACCGGCACCGGATGCTGGACCACGGCTGCGGCCGCCGCAGGTGCTGGAACCTCCGCCCGAACTCGGCCGGCCCGGCCCGTCCGCCGAGACCCGACCGGCCCGGTCCTGGTAGGCGTGCTCCAGCGCGCCGGCCAGTGCCACCACGAGCAACAGCGGATTTTTGAGCCACGACAGAGGGAACACAAGTGGGCGTTTATGTGTCGGTCAGAGGATGGCTGGAGTGCGACAAGACGCAACTCGCCGCCGTTCAAGAGGTGATCTCGACCCACGCGGACGAGCACTACTCCAACGGATGGAGCACACCTCGGCAGCAAGTCAACTGGACCCATTACATCTTCTACGGCGCCGACATTCGCGAGTCGGCCCTGGAGTGGTTCACGAACCAGATCACCGAGATCGCCCGGATTCCGGCGTCCGACGGCGACGGAGACCGCATCCGAGGCCTGTTCCTTGCCAGCCACGAAGTCGATGGGACGACCGAGTGGCAGGTCCGTGACGGCCGGCTCGTCATCTCGCCCGCCGACGCCAGACACCAGTACCTCGACGAATAGACCCACCAGTTCCGATAGACCCACCCGTTCCGAGGGCTCCCATACCCGGCTCCGCTTTGGGACCACCGGGTGCCCGAAGAACGCGCCCGCGCCCCTGATGTCACAGTTCGTGGTGTCCGGTCCGCCGGCCCGCCTTCGGATCCACTGCGGTCTCGGCGATCTCCGACAGCGGCTTCCCGCCGCCGTCGGTGGCTGCCGGAGTGAGTGCGAGCCTTTCGCTCGTGACGGCCGTTGGCTATGTCTGCCCGGGCGGACCGCATCCGGCCCGCGGCATGGAGCGGGGTGAACGTCGATGCGGTCGGCCCGGTGGCCGGTCAGGTCAGACGCGGACACCGAACATGAACGGTCCGCCGATGGTGTCCATCGACTCGTACCGTACGACCGTTCCCGAGCGAGGGGCGTGCAGGATCTGGCCGTTGCCGGCGTACAGGCCGACGTGGTGCAGGTCGTCGAAGAAGAAGACCAGGTCGCCGACCTGGAGTTGGCTCCGCGTGAGGCGGGTCCCGATGCCCGACTGGGCCTCGGAGGTGCGCGGTATGGCGACGTCGGCCTGGGCGTAGGCCCAGGAGGTCAGGCTCGAGCAGTCGTACGAGGAGGGGCCTGTGCCGCCGCGGACATAGGGCTTGCCGATCTGGCTCTGAGCGGCGGAGAACGCGGCACGGGCCCGACCGGAAGCGGGGGTGTCGTGGCCGAGGTTCACCCGCTCCGCGGATGAGCGGCTGGCGCGCTGCTGTTCGGCGGCCAGGGCCGCCTTCTCCTTTGCGGTCAAGGTGTTGAGCAGCTTCTGCGCCTCGGCGAGCTTGCTCTGAATTTCCCTCTTCCTGTTGCCCAGCTGGTGCGCGTCGTGGCGAGATCCTTGAGCTTCTCGGTGGCCTCGGCGCGCTCCTGGGCGAGTTTCCGCTGTTTGCCCTGGATCTTCTTCAGCGCGTCGACCTGCCGGCTGCTCAACTGGTCGAGGGCGGATGCCCTAACGAGGAGTCGTCCGGGTCCGACGAGAGGAGGAGCTGCACTGAAGGGTCGATGCCTCCGGAGCGGTACTGGGCACTGGCCAGCGAACCCAGGCCGTCGCGCAGTGCGTTCAGTTCCTGCTGGCCGCGGGCGACGCCGTCCTGGATGGCGGAGACCTCCTTCTGAAGCTTCCGCTGCTTCTCGTTGGCTCCGTTGTACTTCTCCGTGGCCTGCTCCGCCTGCTCGTAGAGCTTGTCGACCTTCGTCTTGACCTCGTCCCTGCTGAGCTTCTGACCGGGTGTGGCGTCGGCGGCGTTCGCACTCAGGGCGACGGCAGCGGCGGCTGCCGTGGTCAGCACGGTCACGCGCGTGCGGCTGGGCTGCTTGGGTCGGCGATGGGACGTCACGGTGTCGGACTCCTGTTTCTTCAGCCGCCGGCCAACGTCGTTGGCGCCAGCGGGGTTGGGAACAAACCCTTGGTGGCGTTCCCGCGCATCGATCAAGGGCTTGCAGGAGGAAATAGAGGAAGGTGGGCGCGGAGCTTCCTCACAGGAGCGCATCGACGCTGCGCACCGCGGTCGAGTCCACGGCACGCTGTTGGGGTCGCGCCTGGTCCGCACTTCGAGGAGAGCCTCGGCCGTCGGGCCCGGCACCGGCCTGACAGGGCGCGGGCCCCGGCCCCTCACTGATCAGTGGGCAGCGGTACGCGCAGGGGCGCGGCCGTGTGACTCGCCCACGGTGGTCACGGGCGCCCGGGGCCGTCCTGCACGGTGCAGCTCACTTGCCAGGCGGTCCGCGATGCGCCGGAGTCGCGGCGGCCAAGGCCCCGACTGCCGTGAGGGCACTCTTGAACCTGCGCATGTGCATGCTCCCGCGCCGAGTAGCGTGATCCTGCAAAGGGGACGGGAGAACCGGCGTTCCCCGCGCCACTGGAGAGTTGATCACGAGCAAGTGGGGTGGACCATGCAGAACTACCGGCAGAAGTAGCGCCCTTACCCCAGCCGCCTTGAGAGGCCCGTTGGCAGGGCCCGCGTTGCGCGCCACCGGCAGCACGTGATCCTCGCGATACGCCGTACGACGACCGGCAGCATTTAAGGGCCTCTCGTCTGGATCAGGCCGGGCTCGCGCGGTCTGAGCCGAACGAAAGACCCTAGAGGCCCGCCCTGGACATCGACCATCTGGTTCCGCTCACCGGGGACTGGGACTCGGCCGCCTATGCGTGAACGGTGCTGGCCGCAGGACACGCCGACGACCTGGGTGACGGCCGTGCGCTGATCGCGGTGCCGGCCGCCTCGAACCGGTCCGTGGCCGCTCAGGCCCCGTCCACGTGGCTGCCGGGGGCCGAGGGCTGTCGCTGCGCCGGAGCTGCCGGGGACGCCGTCGCCGCTGTGCGGGCGTAGTGTCCTGGTATGGGCGACGCACGCTGTGCCTGGTGCGGGGCGGCACTTCCGGATTCCGCCGGTGCCGGCCGCCGGTACTGCCACGCCGGCCACCGGCAGGCGGCCTGGCGGGCCCGGCGGCGCTGGAGCCAGGCCGAGGCCGCCCGGCGCACCCTGGTCACCGCCGGCTCGATGCTCCTGACACAGGTCGAACAGGAACTGGCCGGCATGGCCGCCGACGACGGTACGGCACTGGAGGGCGCCGCCCATTGCACGGCCGTCGCCCGCATTCCCCGCCTCACCGAACGACTGGTGCGCCTGGCGGTGCTGGCTGACCGGCAGGCCGGGGCCAGCTGGCCGCAGATCGGCAGGGCGCTGGGCATCAGCGGCGAGGCCGCCCGCGCCCGTTTCACCCGCCGGGGCACCTGCGAGGGCCGACCAGGACCGGGCGATGTCCCGCCCCGGTGACCGGCCCGCCACAAGGCCGCCGGAGCAGGCCCTGGACCGGACGCTGGCCGCGGCCGTGCGCCGCACCAGGGCCGCGGCCGGCGGCCTCTACGTCCTGGATGAGCGGCGGCGGGTGCTGTGCCTGGTGGCGACCGGCGGCCTACCCGCCGAGTACGCCGAACCCTGGACGCGCATCGCGCTGGCCGCCCCGGACCCGGTGGCCGACGCCGTGCGCGAGGACCGCCTGGTATGGGTCGGCGGCCTGGAAGAGCTGGCCCGCTGCTATCCGCGCGCGGCCGCCGCTCAGCCCTACCGGTTCTGCATGGCTGCGGCGCCCGTCTCCGGACCCGGCACCTGCCGGGGCGCTCTGCTGCTGCTGTGGCCCGCCGGCCGTTCCCCGCGCGCCGGCCACCGCGAACGCGCCCGCATGATGCATGCCGCCCACCGCATCAGCGGTCTGCTCAGGGCCGCCGGGGAGCCGCCCGTCATCCCCGAGCAACCACGCCTGGTGCAGGTCCACGGCCTGGACACCCGCGCCCCGCAGGCAGCGCTCGGCTTCGCCGAACGCCTGCCCGGGGGCAGTCTCGCCCTCGACACGGAGGGCCGGATCACCTTCGTGACCTCCAGCGCCGCCCGCCTGCTCAACCACGATGCCGCGTCGCTGCTGGGCCGGCTGCCCTGGCAGGCCCTGCCCTGGCTGGACGACCCCGCCTACGCGGACAAATACCGCACCGCACTGCTCAGCCGCGAACCCGTGTTCTTCCACGCCCTGCGTCCACCCGGTACCTGGCTGGACTTCTACCTCTTCCCCGGGCCCGACGGAATCAGCGTCCGCGTCGTCGAGACCGCGCTCGCCGACCGGCCACCCACCCTGATGCCCATCAAGCCGCCCTCGGCCGGCCGGCCGATCGGGGTGAGCCGCCTGTACCAGCTGATGCACCTGGCCGCGGCCCTCACCGAGGCCGCCGGCGTCCGCGATGTCGTCGACCTGGTGGCCGCCCAGATCCTGCCCAGCTTCGGTGCCCAAGGCCTGGTGCTGTCCACGGCCGAGGCCGGACGACTGAAGATCACCGGCCACCGGGGCTATCCGCCCGAGGTCATCGAAAGCCTCGACGGCCTGCCGCTGGACACCGTCATCACGCCCGCCGGGCAGGTCCTCGCCAGCGGCGTGCCCTCCTTCTTCGCCGACCCGGCCGAGATGGCCCGCAGCTACCCGAAAACACCCAAACTCAGCGACAAGCAGGCGTGGGCGTTCCTGCCGCTGATCGTCTCGGGGCGGCCCGTCGGCTGCTGCATCGTCTCCTACGAGCGACCCCACACCTTCACCGCCGACGAACGCGCCGTCCTGACCTCCCTGGCCGGACTGATCGCCCAGGCCATGGACCGCGCCCGCCTCTACGACGCCACCCACCAGCTCGCCCACGACCTGCAACAGGCGCTCCTGCCCCGGACCCTGCCCCGCATCAACGGCCTGGACGTGGCCGCCCGCTACCTTCCCGCCAGCCACGGCATGGACATCGGCGGCGACTTCTACGACGTCATCCCGCTCGACCAGCACACCACCGCGGCCGTCATCGGTGACGTCCAGGGCCACAGCTCCGCCGCGGCCGCCCTCATGGGGCAGGTCCGCACCGCCGTTCACGCCCATGCCACCGCCGGCGCCACCCCCGACCAGGTCCTCGCCCGCACCAACCGGGTCCTGACCGATGTGGAACCCGACCTGCTCGTCTCCTGCCTCTACGCCCACCTCGACCTCTCCGCCCACCAGATCACCCTGGCCAGCGCCGGCCACGCCCCACCACTCATGCGCAGCCCCGACGGCCGCACCGCTCCCCTCACCCTCGACCCCGGCCCACTGCTCGGCATCCACGCCGGCGCCCTGTATCCCCCCACCACCGTGCCGCTGCCCGTGAACACCCTCCTCGCCCTCTACACCGACGGGCTGGTGGAAGTCCCCGGACGAGAAACCGATGACACCACCGCCGGCCTCGCCGACCACCTCGCCCGCACCGACGTGTCCGACCTCGATCAACTGATCGACAACCTGGTGCACCACAGCTGGCCCCAGGGCTGGCACACCGACGACATTGCCCTGCTCCTGCTCCGCACCACCGGCGCACCCGGCCGGGCCTGAGTCCCTGCCACACACCCTGCGGGACATCTCCCGCACGACCGGAGGCGACGACGGTGACCGAGTCGTCGCCGACTTCTCGAGCACCGCCGCTGCACCGGACCACGCCGCGGACGAGACCGCTCGGTGAAGAGGCCGCCGAGCGTCGCGGCCGCTACGGAGGCGACATCGTCCGCATCCGTGTCGCCGTTGTGGTGGGTCAGACGAGGAGGTCCTTGTAGTAGAAGCTGGCCTTCTTGTCGGTCCGGCTGAGGGATTCCTCGGATCCGAAGCCGAGGTGGAGGCGGGCGGCGGTGGGGTTGCCGGTGTTCGGGATCTGTATGGCCAGCCCCTCGGGCTCCCGGTAGAAGAGGGTCTTGCCGGCGTTGCTCAGCCGCCGCTCGTAGACCGTGCCGTCCCAATCGATGGAGGTGACGTAGGTGTTGCTGGTGGTGGTCTGCCTGCCGTCCTTGTCGTAGTCGTAGGCGTCGCCGTCGAGCGTGTACAGGTACTGACCCATGGACACGTAGCCCTGGAAGGTCGGGCCGGTGAGCACCGAAGGCTGGGTGATGGTGGCCAGCGGGGTGAACGTGCCGGCCTTGAACGCGGCCAGGTCGTACAGGCTGTACTTCCAGGTGGTGCCGTCGATGCGGTAGCGGTGGACGATGCGGTTGTAGACGGGGTCGATGGCCACACTGTTGTGGTCGGAGCCGGCTACGGGGGTGTAGCGGGTGACCTGGGCCGAGTCGGGCCGGAGGACGGCGCCGTTGGCGAACTTGAAGCGGGCGATCTTCGTGCCGTAGCCGTTGTTCTGGCTGTCGGCCACGGAGTCGCTCTCGGTCCACAGAAAGGCGCTGCTGCCGGAGGGCTCCACGCCGATGGACACGCCGTGCCCGAAGCCCTTCAGGTACATCCGGCCGGTGATGTTGCCCTGCCAGTCCAGACGGGTGATGCACAGGTCGCCGTTCTTGGAGCGGTCGGCGTCGCTGTAGGCCTGGGACTCGCCGGACAGCGTGCGGCCACCTTGCACCAACTGAGCGGCGTAGAGGTGCTTGTTGGTGTTGTCGAACGCGAACGACTGGAGGATCCGCCTCTCGTTGAGCAGGATCTCCCGGAACCATTCGTCGGAGGAATCGGTGAGATCGAAGCGCTTGGAATCAGCCACGGTCGCCGACGCCGTGCCCGCCTGGGCGAGGGACGCGGACCCGACCACGGCAGCCGCCGTCAAACCGCCGACGCGCTTCAGGACCTGGCGTCGACTCGGGTGGCTGACGTTCTCACGCTTCATCTGTCTTCCGGCACCTTTCCTCGGGATGACATGGGCATCGATGTGTAGCCCTTGTGTGCACCGTGTGTCTGTCGCAGGGATTGAATCACCTCAACATCCCCTGCGCCAGCGTCGTTTGCCCAGGCGGCGAGCCAGTTGGCCGAGAGTTGGGGAAGCGAATGCAAATTGACTTCGGTGAAGGAGGGGTGAAGGGGGCGGCGTCGGAGGGCCGGATGGGGACGCGTCCGCCGGCTGCGCCCCAGCGGCACCGCCGGCGACAGGCACTGGCGGGGGCCTTCGCTCACGGCGCGGGCGGCGCGAGACGTCGTGCAACTGGCGTGGCACAAGGTGAGTTGTGCCACCGCCCTTAAGTTACCGGCCAGTTGTCCGAATGTGATCGCGTGTCGTACTGTTTCGCTGCTCCGGAGGCCCGAGCCGCCATCCGGACTGTCAAATCGAACTGGAGGGCGGTCTGAGTCCGCCCTGCCCTGAACTTTGGGGGGAACCATGGGTTTTCGCGCACCTCGGGTGAAGAGAGCGCTGATCACCGCGGCGGGGGCCGCGGTGCTGGTGATCGGTGGACAGGGCGAGGCTTCCGCGTCCTCCGACATCTTCGTCAGCTACGGCGCGGGCAGCGAGGGCTACTGGACCGCTGACCCGTACCGCGACCTGACCGGTGACACCGTCATGGCCTGCGACAGCAACAAGGACGGCTGGGGTGTCCAGGCCGAACTCGACATCAACCCGAACCCGCTCAACCCCGGGGCCTTCAGCGCGGACCGCATCGCCAGCACGCGCGGCCACGACTCCCCGTACTGCGACAAGGAGTCGGGCAACCTCAAGGAAGACACCCCGGTGGCTCTCCGTGTGTGCCTGGTGAAGGGTTCCGAGAAGAAGTGCACGCTGCCGAAGTACGGTAGCGCCTGAGCCTCGTAGCTGGCACGGGCAAGGAGTCGGCGCCATGGGCGCCGGCCCCTTTCGTGTCCGGCCGCAGGGTCTCGCCGGGCCGGCGCCCGACGGCCGGACCGGCAGCGGAGCACGCCGGGTCGGCGGGTCTGATGCACAATTCCGGCCGCCAGGTACGACGATCGCGCGGTCCGCTACGAGGCCACCGTCCTCGTAGCCGCCGTCAACGAGTGTTTGTGACGTACTCGTCCGACGACAACTCGAACACCCGTACTCGCCGACCGCCGGTGGGGTTGACGGTCTCACGGACCGGGTGCATCCCCAGTTTGGTCATGATCCGTTCGGAGGCGTGGTTGCCCACTTGGGCGATGCTGACGAGGCGGTCCAGCCCTCGCTTCTCGAACCCGAACTGTACGGCGGCCGCAGCGGCCTCGGTGGCCAAGCCCTGCCCCCAGTGGGAACGTCCCAGCCGCCAGCCGACCTCGACCGCCGGCAGCACCTCCGGCAAGAAGTCGGGTACCGAAAGGCCGGTGAACCCGGCCAGCTCGCCGGTGGACCGGATCTCCACGGCGAACAGGCCGAAGCCCTGCGACTCCCACTCGCTCTCCCACGCCTGGATCCCACCGCGGGTCTGCTGTTCGTCACGGACGCTGCCGTCACGGATCCACCGCATGACCTCGGGGTCGGCATTGATGGCGGCCATGGGCGCGACGTCTTCGTCGCGCCAGCGACGCAGGACCAAACGGGGAGTCTGCAGCATGACCATCCGCTGATTCTGGATCACAAATCGGCTCTCCGCCATCCTCACCAGGCACTTGCGATACACGCCATGCGACGGATGCGGGGCACTTCCAGCGCCGCCCTGGACCGGTCGGTGTCCGCCTCGACGGTATCGGGCCCCGGCGCGGAATGCCGGTGGCGTAGGTGACCACAGGATGGCTGCCGTCCGTCCTGCCCCGGTCAACGGGGCTTCGTCCCGTCCTGGACGATCCCGTTGATCACCGGTCTCATACCGCTGCCCGGGGCCTCACTCATGTGGCAGAGTCGGCCACGGCTTCGGGAGAGGGCCCGGTAAGCGTGCGAAGACCGTGATCGGGATCTCGTAAGGGCACAGGGGGAGCGGCGTGGCGCGGGTGATCGACGGCCGTTTCGAGCTGGTGGAACGGCTCGGCGGTGGCGGCATGGGGCTGGTATGGCGGGCGCGTGACCTCGCGCTGCACCGCGAGGTGGCACTGAAGGAGGTACGACCGCCCGACCCGGCGCTCATCGAGTACGACCCCGAGGCTGCCGCGGCGCTGCGGGGCCGCGTCCTGCGCGAGGCCAGGGCACTCGCCCGTATCGCCCACCCCAACGTGGTGACCATCCACCACATCGTGGACGGTGGCGAATACCCCTACCCCTGGCTGGTCATGGAACTGGTCCCCGGCGGTTCGCTCCACGACCGCCTCGCCGGCGGCACCCTCTCCCCTTCCGAGGCCGCCGCTCTGGGCCGAGAGGTGCTGGCCGGCCTGCGCGCGGCCCACGCGGCGGACATCCAGCACCGCGACATCAAGCCCCCCAACATCCTGCTGCGTCCCGACGGCCGCCCCGTCCTCACCGACTTCGGCATCGCGACCGTCCTGGGCGCCACCGTGCTGACCCCGGCCGGGTCCGTCATCGGAACCCCCGACTACATGGCCCCCGAGCGCGTGGCCGGCCACGACGGCGGTGCCGCGGCAGACCTGTGGTCCCTGGCCATGACGCTCTACGTCGCCGTCGAGGGCCACCACCCGCTGCGCCGCGCCAACACCCTCGCCACGCTCGCGGCGGTCCTCAGCGAGGACGTGCCGCCTCCGCGTCGGGCCGGCCCGCTGGCCGGGGTACTGACCGCCGTCCTGGTGCGCGATGCCGCCGCGCGACCCGACGCCGAGGTACTGGCCCGGATGCTCGCGGAAGCGGAAGCGGAAGCGGAGGCGGAGGCGGAACCGGAGGCGGGAGCGGTAGCCGAGGCGGAGACAGGGTCGGAACCGGAGGCGGGAGCCGAGGCGGCAGCGGGAGCCGAGGCGGAAGCAGGGGCGGCCGCAGTGTCCCGGGCCCAGCCACCGGCCGCTGCCGAACGCCCCGCCACCACGACCCCGACCTCGTACCGGATCGCCCCTCCTCAGCCGGCGGACCCGCGGTCGGTACAGCCACCCGTACCCCTCACCGCGCCACGGACCGCCGGCCGTAGGCACGGCCGCGCCTACGCGTACGCCGCGGGCGCCCTGGCAGTGACCGGCGTCCTCTTATGGGCCCTGCTACCCGGCGCCAAAGGTGACGACCAGGCCGACGGCAATCGCCCGAACGCGACCGGCACACCAGACGGCACCGGGCCCGCCGCCACCACAGGCGGCGTGGGGGGCAAGGGTCCGGCCGGCGGCAAGAAGGTCACCATCGGCATCAGGGCGGACCAGCCCGGCCTCGGGTACCGGGCAACAGACGGCACCTATGCGGGTTTCGACATCGACGTGGCCAAGTACGTCGCCGCGTCCCTCGGCTACGACTCCGCCCACATCGTGTGGAAGGAGGTCAGCAGCAGCCTGCGCGAGACTCAACTCGAGCACGGGGACGTCGACTTCATCGTGGCCTCGTACACGATCACCGACGAACGGGACAAGCGCATCGACTTCGCGGGCCCCTATCTGTCGGCCCACCAGGACATCCTGCTGCGCGCGGACGACACGTCGATCCAGGTGCCCCAGAACCTGAACGACAAGAAGGTCTGCGCGATCACAGGCTCGGTCTCCGCCCTCACCATCGAGACGAAGTACGCCCCCGAGGCACAGGTCCTGCCCCGCGAGACGTACCTGCTCTGCCTGGACGACCTCGCACGCGGCTCCGTGGACGCCGTCACCGGCGACGACACCATCCTCGCCGGCTACGCCGCCCGGGAGTCCAGCAGGTTCAAGCTCGGCGGCCTCCAGATGTCCGACGAACGGTACGGCATCGGCATCGCCCACAGCAGTCCGCTCAGACAACGCATCGACACCGCACTGCGGAAGATGACCGAGGACGGCACCTGGGCCAGGTCCCTCCAAAAGAATCTCCCCGGCCTCAGGACCATCCCGCCGACGCCATGACACCCGGCCCGGCGGGAGGATCGCGAGGCCAGGCGATGTCCACGCCCGCCCGCCGCCCGGGGACATGAACCGCGCCGGACCACGCCCCTTGGACAGCCCCGTCGGCGTGGTCCGTACCTCGCCTTGGCGCCGCCGGGCGAGGGGGATCATCCACGCCCCTCAAGTGCATCCGCGGGCAAGAGGCCGATTCGACCTGGCAGTCACGCGAGGGACGGCTCGCTGGTCGAGGAGCCGACAGTGGGCTTGACCTTCCAGTCGGGTCGAAGGTTTACGGTCGGCGGCATGACGACCTACCGCATCTCGCAGCTGGCGGAGCGCTCCGGTGTGCCGGCCACGACGCTGCGTTTCTACGAGGACGCCGGTCTGCTGCCCGCAGACCGCACCCCGGCCGGCTACCGCGTGTACGGGCAGGACGCGGTCGAACGGCTGGCGTTCATCTCCTCGGCCAAGCTGCTGGGGCTGGCCCTGGACGAGATTCGGGAGCTGCTGGACGTGCGCGAGGAAGGCGTGTGCGCGTCGGTGCGGGTCCGGATGCTGCGGCTGGTCGCCGGGCGGATCACGGAGACCGATGGCCGGATCGCCGAGCTGCGGGCCTTCTCGGCCCATCTGGCAGGCGTCCACGCCGAACTGTCCGGACCGGCCCCCGGGGGCGCGTGCGGACCGGACTGCGGCTGCACCACGACCAGCCCGGAGAAACAGGGGCCGGTGATGGTTGAGCTGTCACCCACCCGCTCCGGCTGGGGCGAATCGTGGCGTGACGCCCCGGTCGCGGGCACGCTGGGCGGCACTGAGCTTGGTGAGCGCATCGAGCGGTGGCGGGAGCTGGCCGGCAGGGCCGAGGGGTACGAGGAGATCCCCGACGGCGTTCGACTGGTGTTCCCGGCGGGAGCCGAGCCGGCCGCCGAGGTGGCCGCGGAGGTGGCCGCCCTGGCCGCCGCCGAGCAGGGCTGCTGCGCGTTCTTCGACTTCACCCTGCACCTGACCCCTTCCGCCCTCCAGCTGGATGTGCGGGCACCCGAGAGTGCCGCCGGAATGCTGGCCGACCTGTTCGGAGCGACCGCATGACCACCTCCTCCCCTCGCCCGCCCCGGTGGGGCGCTCTGGGCGCCGGCGCGGCCGCGGTCGCCGCCTGCGCGATGTGCTGCGCGGGACCGCTCCTGGCCTTCCTCGGCGGCATCGGCGTCACTTCGGCGATCGCCTCGCTGTGGTTGCCCGTCCTCGCGGTGCCGGCCGTGGTGGCCGGGATCGTCGCGCTGGTGCTCCGGCGCCGCCGCGAGACGGCGGCCTGCCGGACCGCCTCGACCCGGGCCGACCTCGGCATGCCCGCCATCGGCGCCGCCCCCGAGAAGCCGGGAGCCAGGCAGCGCCCGTGACCTGTCGCCGGGTTGGTCCCGGCGGCCTGTGAGGATGAAGGACCTGCCTCTTGGGCCACGCGACCGGAGGGACGGGGCCAAGGGGCGCATCGGCCTTCTGGGATCATGGCCGATCATGGCTTCTAGGGGATACGGATGGCTTTCGAGATAGACCTGCCGCTCGCTGAGGACACCGAGGCCGCCGGGCTCGCTTCCGGGCTCACCGAACTCGGCAACGAGCGCTTCCTGCGGGCTGTGCTCCGCGACCAGGGGCGTTTCCACCACCGCAGCACCGAGCGCCTCGTCGGCTGGCCCACCGACGTTCCGGAGAGCAGTGAGCCCACCTCCAGCCTCCTGCTGCGCGCCGTCCACCTGTGCTTCACGGCTCACCTGCCGCTGAGCCTCTCGCCCGACCTGCTCTGGTACGCCGTCGTGCACGAGGTGGCCGTCCACGTCCGCCTGAACTCCGGCACATACGCGGGTGTCTTCACCGAGACGCCGGGGCACCGGCAGACCATCGCCGTCCGCGACGACCTTGCCCCGCTGGATTGGGCGCGCTCGATCAACCTCGTCCAACAGCCCCTGCGTGCCCGCATCGGCGACGAGGTGGCCGACCTGTTCCAGCCCGCCTTCTCGACCACCACCCCAACCGAGGCCACGGCCGCCCTGGTGGCGCTGATGGACGTGGTCAGCCCGTACTACCGGTTCCGGTGGAGCTCGCTCTGCGGCATTCCCCGGATCCGGCTGGAGGGCACGGACCGCGACTGGCGTCTGCTGGCGGGCCGGGTGCGGGAGCTGGAGGGATGGTTCGAAGGGCTGCGGCCGTGGTTCGCCGCCCTGCACCCCGTGCTGGACTCGATCAGCGCGACGGCCTCGGGGTGGGGTGTCGACGAGGAGTTCTGGCGTTCGCTCTACAAGTGGGAGTCCGCGTCCGGCGGCGACACGGTCACTGGCTGGATCAACGCCTTCTTCGCCCACCGGTACACCGACGACGGGCCGTCTCCCAAGCAGTCGTTCGGCCCGGGGACCACCGCCGAGGAGGACTTCCCCTCGCACGTCTCCCGCGTCCCCTTCCGCTGGGAGACGCCCACCGGCACGTTCGAGATGGCCTTCCTCGGCGGTGTGCTCGGCACGGAACGCGACGGTGAGTGGATCCGGCCGGCCCTCGGCTACGCCGTGGTGGAACTGCTCCCGGCCACCGAGCCCCACGACGAGCGCCTGCCCGAGCCGTGGACCATGGCCGACGTTCAGCGCGTCACCGGCTGCCCACAGGCCGAGTTTCTCACCACCCTCGGCACCGTCACGCTGCACGGCGAACCCCTCCGAGCCGACTGCGCGATCAACTTGGCGGGGCTCTGCGCGGTGCGGGCCGAAGACGGCGACTGGTGTCTCGGCGACCTTGTGTCCGACACCGGCGATATCCGGTGCTGGGGCAACTACGGCCCGGACCTCGGCCACGCCCTCCGGTCGCTCTAGCGGTTGCCAGCAGTTTCCATGACGGAACCCGTCCGGCCCGATCGTCCCCCGTCGGCCCGCAGCCACAGGGGTCGGTGCGGCGCAGTCCGGGGACCAACCTCCCAGGCCGCGAGGAGGGTACGGCCGGCGATCCGGTCGACGGACGCCGACGGTCAGGAGTCCAGCCGGCGCAGGACGGCGGTCATCGCCCGTTCCACGGCAGCCCGCGACTCCTCGGTGCCACCGAGCGTCTCGAAGCCGTGCCTGCCGTGCGGCACGTCGACGATCTCGACGGGCGCCCCGCACTCGTCGGCGGCATCCAGGAACCGCTCCACCGTCACCGCGAACGAAGGGTGTTCCAGCCCCGCCCGGGTGAGCACGGTCTCCAGCCGCCCCGCACCGCGCACGGCTGCCACAGGACGGAACCGGGCGTCCACGGTCTCCCAGCCGGAGGGCGGGGCGAGCACGGGGTACGTCATGGCCAGGCAGCGCAGCCACGGCGGGGGCGCCGCCAGCCAGTCCGCCGAGAGGAGGCCGCCGGCGGAGAAGAACCACAGCGCGATGCGGTCCGGGTCGACCCGCGGATCCGCACGGACCTGCTCGACGGCCTCCGCGACGTCCTCGGCCGCCTTCGCGTAGTCGGCGAGGGAGTGGAGCCGGTGATCGAGGGTGACGCCGACCGCTCCGAGGCTCGCGGCGTAGCGCCCGTAGCCGAGGTAGAACGACGTGTCCCGTGGGGTGGGCCGCCGGGCGGGGTCGATCGGGCCACCGTGCACGAAGAGGACCGCGGGCCGGGGTCCGTCGGCCGCCGGGAGATGGAGGTCGATGCGGCCGGTGCGCTCGCGGGGTACCTCGGGCGGATCGAGGAGGAACGTTCCGAGGTCTTCGGGACACTCCTCGTCCGGCACGTCGATGTGGTGGCCCTCGCCCGCCGCCGCCCGGAGCAGCACCTCGGCGAGGTCGTCCGGGCAGGACAGCATCGGCCAGTGGCCGGTGGGGAGTTCGAAGAAGGACACGCGCGACCCGGCGAGTTCCCTGAACTGCGGGGGACCGGACCGGACGAGCATCTCGACCATGTCGATGCCGGGCCCGTCGCCGGTGCACAGGACACCGGTGGCGGGCAGCCGGTGCGCCGCGCCCGTGAGCCGGAGCGGCTCGGTGAGCGTACCGGCGGGCTGGGGCCTTGCCAGCCGGTCCAGCCGGGCGAGCGCCGCGGCGGACAGGCCGTCGGTGCTGCCCCACTGCTCCCACGCCCGGCCCCGGGGAGGCGGCACCGGTGCGTCGTCGTGCGCGAGCCGGTTCCGTACCGTCTCGTCGCGGACGAGCAGCACAGCGGGGTCGCCGTTCTGAGGCAGACCGGCGGCGACGTACACGACGCGGGAGACCCGTTCCGGACGCCGGTCGGCGGCGGCGAGGACGGGGTGAATGCCGTAGTCGTGCCCGACCAGGACGACCTGAGGCGCCTCGATCCCGTCGAGGAGCCGCAGCAACTCCCCGGCGTGGGTTTCCAGTCCGGCCCCGGGATCGCCGTCCAGCGTCACCGGCCACGCCTCTTCCCCCGTGGCCCGCAACCGTCCGGCCACCTCGTCCCACAGCCACCCGCCGGTGAAGGGACCTCCCACCAGAACGAACGCCGTCATCCTGCCTCCTCGTACGCCGTACCGCGCGCTTTCGCGCTCGCCGGCAGGCTAAGAACTCCCCCAGGGGGAGCTTCAAGCGGCTCCCGGGTGGCCCGGCCACCCCCGCTGGGGTCTTTCGGTTGGATCAGGCCGGATCAGGGAGCCGGCTCTGGTGACGGGGCCCCTCCCACGTCGTTCAGGCAGTGGAGGAGCGACGCGAGGCGGCGGAGGGCGCCATCGCAACGCCATGGCAACCGACGACAACCCGGCGGTGCGGCACCTCCCGATCGAGCGAAGCCGAGAGCGGGGGAGCGGTGCCAGGGCCCGCGAGCCCGGCATGGTCCGAACAAGAGGACCTAGGCTGGGCGTTCGGCCGTCGAGACACCGTGGGAGGTGCGCGTCGTGCAGCCGGACGGGCTGTGGAGCATCGGAGAACTCGCCGAGCGGGCCGGGGTGACCGTCAAGACCGTGCGGTACTACTCGGACCGCGGGCTGCTGCCGGAGGCCGGCCGCAGCGGGGGCGGGCACCGCCGGTACGGGCCCGGGGCGCTCGACCGCATCCGGGTCATCCGGTCGCTGCGTGCGCTCGACCTGGCCGTGCCCGAGGTCGAGCGGGTACTGGACCAGGACGAGGCGCTGGAGGAGGTGCTCGCGGGACGGCTGCGGAAGGTCGAGGGCGAGCTGGCCGCGCTGCGGTGGCGGGAGGCCTCGTTGCGGCTGCTCGCGGAGTCCGCGGCCGAGGAGCGGGCGGAACGGCTGCGACTGCTCGGAGCGGTGGCGCTGCCTCCCGACACGGGGGCCGTGGTCCGCTTCTGGCGGCGGGTGCTGCCGGTCCGGCTGCCGGCCGGGCTGGCGTCCCGGGTGCTCGACGCGGTGGTGCCACCGCTCCCGCCGGATCCTGCCCCGGAACAGGTCCTCGCCTTCGCCCGGCTGCACGCGCTGGTCTCCGATCCGCAGCTGGACCGCGTCCCGGGACTGCGGCCGGGGCCGCCGCTCGCCGGGGAGTCGTACCGGCCGGCCGTCCTGTACGAGGGGCTGGAGGAGACGTACGGCCTGGCGGGCGCGGAGGCGCGCGGCGGCCGCCCGCCCGAGGGCGGGGGCGCGCTCGACTGCTTCGTGGCCGCCTACGCCGCGGCGCTCGGCGCCGGGGACGGCCCGGCCTTCCGGCGACGGCTCGTGGAACTGCTCGCCCGTGACGACGGGTTCGTGATGGGGCGCTACTGGAAGCTGGCCGCTCCCTTGCTCCCGGCGGACGAGCCGGCCCTCGGCCTGCTGCACTACCGGCTCGTACTCGCACTGCGCGCCGACAGCGCTCCAACTGCCTGAAGCGGGACCGCCCGTCGGTAACCTCACGTCTTCCCGGTCCGCCGATCCGGATCTGCCAGCCGCGCCCGGGCCGGGACGAGGTCCCGTGGATCCAGGCCCGCACGGGCCTTGCGCCAGGCGCTCCGGGCGGCAGCCGCTGTGACGAGGCCGATCGGCGCGGACGTCGTTCGGCCCGTTCGGGTTCTCCTCCGCAAGTCTCTTTCTCTGTACACCGGGAGTCGCAGCAAGACCGCCCTGTAGGGGGATTCGCTCGCCCCGCGAACACGAAATCGTCGTCCTGTCCTGTTAGTTGACCGAAAGGAACGGCACATCGTGCGGATAGGACGCATGGCTCCCTTGCTCGCCGTGGGGGTCACGGCGACTCTCGTCCCCGCCCTCGCCCCGACGCAGGCGTCCGCGGCGGAACCGCTGACGAGATTCGCGAACCAGAAGCCTGCGTGGCACAGATGCGACGCGTCGCTGCCGGCCGCGTTCCAATGCGCGACGATCAAGGTCCCGCTCGACTACAGCCGTCCCGACGCCAAGACGATCAAGCTGGCGATCTCCCGGGTCAAAACCAGCGTTCCGGGCAAGCGGCACGGCGTGCTCCTCTTCAACCCGGGCGGTCCGGGCGGGGAGGGCCTGGACATGCCGGTCATGGCGAAGGACATGCTGCCCAAGAAGGTGCGTGAGCAGTACGACCTCATCGGTTTCGATCCTCGCGGCGTCGGGCGCAGCAGCCCGGTGACGTGTGGCCTCACGAACACGGAGCAGAACTTCGAACGCCCGTACACGGCCGAGAAGTTCAACCGTGACGTCAAGTGGGCCCGGACCGTCGCGGACAAGTGCCGCGCCAAGAACGGCGACAGGCTTCCCTACATCACCACCCGCAACACCGCCCGCGACATGGACGTCATCCGCGCCGTCCTGGGAGAGAAGAAGCTCTCCTACCTGGGCTACTCGTACGGCACGTACCTGGGCGCCGTCTACGCGCAGATGTTCCCCAAGCGGACCGACCGCTTCGTGCTGGACAGCGCGGTCGACCCCGCACGGGTCTGGCGCGGCATGATCCAGGTCTGGGCGGAGGGCACTGAGCCGGCGTTCACCCGTTGGACGAAGTGGACCGCGCAGCGCCACCGCACCTACAAGCTCGGCGACACCCCCGCCAAGGTCAAGAAGACGTTCTGGGACCTGATCGCCCGCGCCGACCGCACTCCCGTCGACGACGGCGGCGAGAAGTTCACCGGCGACGACATCCGCGCCGCCCTGCGCCCCATGTTCTACAGCCCCAAGGACGCGGCGGAGGCGGTCGTCAGTCTCAAGAAGGCCGCCCGCGGCCATGCCGGGCATCCCCTCCGCTCCTCCGCGCCGGCGCGTCCGCAGGCACCGCGCTGGAGCGCGGCCGCCGCACAGCCGCCGGCCGACAACGGCACCGCCGCCTTCTGGAGCGTGGTCTGCGGTGACACCGGGGCCTGGCCGCACGACCCCGAGCAGTATCGGCGGGACGCGATCCGGGACAAGGCCAAGTACCCGATCTACGGCGACTTCGGCTCCAACATCACGCCGTGCGCCTTCTGGGACCAGCCCGCCGAGCCGGTCACCGCGGTGGACAACAACGTCGGCCTGCTCACCGTCCAGAACCAGTGGGACTCCCAGACCCCCCTCGTCAGCGGCCTCGGCATGCACCGCGCCCTGAAGGGTTCACGCCTGGTGTACGTCAAGGGCGGTGAGGGCCACGGCGTTTACGGCGGAGATCCGCGCGCCTGCGCCGACCGCACCGTCAACGCCTACCTGAGCACCGGGAGGCTCCCGGCGCGAGACGTCACCTGCAAGCCGCCGGTCAGCCCGGGCCGGGGCCTGAACCAGCACATCGTCCCGACGCCGCCGCACACACCGGGAGTCCCGCGCTTCTGACGGGCTTTCCCGCCCCCGGCAGTCGGTGTGCACACCGATCGTGTGGCTCGTCCACCGAAACGGAAGACCCCACTGCGAACGCGTGCTGCCCTCGCCCAGGACAACCTGCGCGGGACGGCACGCGTTCGTCGTGGTGAGCCGGGATCGCCCGGTGTCCGAGCTGCCGCGGGACGACATGTCGACGACCAGCCGTGTGCCGCTGACCGCGGCACCGGCCCTCGAGCGGGCGCCGCCCGGGGTGTCGCGGGGTGGTCACGGGCGTCGAGGGCGCCGTGGCCGTCGCTGTCACGCCGGCGTGTCCTGCCCGGCCGGCTGGACGGCGGCCCCCCGCGCGAGCAGCAGGAGTGCGTCGACCAGGTCTTCCGCGGGGCTCCCGGTGGCCAGGCGCCGGAGTTGCAGACCCATCACCACGGCGACCGTGGTGGCCGCCAGGCGCTCCGCGTCCGGGACGCCCAGGGCGGTGAGGATCCGGGTGGCGAGGCGGTCGTAGGCCCTGAACGCCTCCGCCGCCGCCTCCCGCAGCCGCTCGTCGCGCCCGGCGTGGATGTACAGCTCGAACGGGGCGAGGTGCGCGCTGTCCAGGGCCGTGCCGCACGCCACCTGGCCGGCCAGGGATGCGGCGTCCTCCACGCCGATGCCCTCGGTCTGGCACTGGTCGGCCAGCTCGGTGAAGTGCCGTGCCTCCTCGCGCACGAAGTACAGCAGGCTCTCGCGCAGCAGATCGTGCTGGGTCTCGAAGTGGTACGTCACCGAGCCGAGTGACACTCCCGCCTGCCGGGCGATCCGCCGGTTGGTGACCGCCGCGACGCCGTCCTCGCCGATGATCTGAAGGACGGCGGTGATGATGCGCTGGCGCGTCGAGGCGGAGGATGCGGCGTTCGGCATGCCATGCATTGTTCCATCAATCGTCTTCCGCCCCTGACTGCTCCCGGCCCGTCGGCGGCCGATGCGGATGACGCCCGATCAGGCCTTCCGGCCGGTCGCTGGGCATGACCGGGTGCCGGTGGACAGGAGTCCCTGCCGTCTCTATTGTTCGTTCGAACGAACAGAATCGGAGGGTGACCGTGCACATCGCAGGGACAACTGTTCTGCTCACCGGAGTCACGGGCGGCATCGGCGGCGCGGTCGCCGCGGAGATGGCGGCACGCGGCGCGCAACTGATCCTCACCGGGCGGCGGCGCGAGGCACTGGAACCCCTGGCCGACCGCTACGGCGCGCGGACGGTCCTCGCCGATCTCGCCGACGCCGAAGACGTCAGGCGCCTCGCCGAAGAGGCCGCCGGCACCGACATCCTCATCGCCAACGCGGCCCTGCCCTCCAGCGGCGACCTGCTCGACTACACGCCGGCCCAGATCGACCGGGCGCTCGCGGTGAACCTGCGGGCGCCGGCGATGCTCGCGCGGCTGCTCGCGCCGGACATGGTGGCCCGGGGCCGCGGACACATCTGCTTCGTCGGATCGCTGTCGGGCATGGCAGCCACCAAGTCGTCGTCCCTGTACAACGCGACGAAGTTCGGGCTCCGCGGCCTCTCCCTCGCCTTCCGCCAGGACCTGCACGGCACAGGGGTCGGTGTCTCCATCGTCCAGCCCGGCTTCGTCCGCGACCTCGGCATGTTCGCCGACACCGGTTCCCCCACGCCGGGCGGTGTCCGTACGGTCGCACCGCAGCAGGTGGTCAAGGGTGTTGCGCGGGCGATCGAACGCGACGTCGCCGAGATCAACGTCGCCCCGCTCGAACTGCGTTTCCTCACCAAGATCGCCTCCCAGTTCCCGGGGTTCGCCGAGCGGGTCCAGCGGCGCGCGGGCGCGGAGAAGACCATGAACGCCATCGTGGCGGCGCAGCGGACGAGCCGCTGACCCGCCCTCGCACGCACGGCGACGGCGGGCGCCCCGTGCAGGGCCTCCTCGCCCGCCGCCGCTCGACGCCGGTGCCCTCGCAGGGCCACGCGGGGCAGGTCAGATCCGCGGCTCGAGAAGCATGGGGGACGACCGGTCGACGAGGTCCCTCAGCGTGGTCAAGTAGTCGCCGTCACCGCCGAGTTCATCCAGGATGCCGTGGGCACGGGCACGGAACTCGCCGACGGCCTTCTCGAAGCGGCACAGCACCGCGGGCGCGAGCAGCAGATCGGTGAGGTCCGCACGGGCGCGGGCGGAGTGCCTCGCGGCAGCGTGCAGGGCGAGGACGCGCTCCGTCGAGCCGGCTGTGGCCGCCTCCTCCAGGGCGCAGGCGAGCAGGTAGGTCACGATGCCGTTCCGCAGATCCTCGCCGCGGCCGGACAGGATGTCCTCCTGGTCGTTGAAGAGCTGCCACAGGACCCCGAAGACGGTGCCGAACTCGCGCCACAACTCCACGCGCGGCTGCCGGGCGCCCGCCAGTTCGGCGGCCATCGCGGTGACCATGCCGAAGGGAGCGCCGGACTTGCCGAGGTACGCCGTGACCACCGACGCGCATGTGGCGGCCGCGGCCCTTCCTTGCAGGTCCCTCAGTTGTCCCTCGGTCGCGAGGATCCAGCAGCGCACTATCTCGGCGGACAACGTGCCCCGGACCGGCTCCGGGATGCGCTCCGACTGGACGACGAGGAGGGGAAGGGGAGTGCCCGCGACGACGGTGGCGAGCAGCGCCGCGTTCTCGTCCAGGTCGCCGGCCCGGTAGGTGCCCTGCGAATCGGCGAGATCGTCCAGGCAGCAGGCCGAGGTCCACCACAGCTCATGGGCGACGGCCAGGGGGAGCGCCGGTTCGGGGGCTCCCGTCTCGGCGGCATGGACGATCAACGGCAGGACCGATAAGGGGTACTTGAAGGTGCGGTGCCTCAGGAGTTCCGCGACGACCGCGCGGACCGCGGGTGCCGACGGGCCCAGCAGTCCGAGTGCGGCGTCCCTCTCCGCTGCGATCGCCGTGGCCGTCTGCCGATACAGGTCCTCGTACGTCACCGTCGTCACGCAAGCCTCTTCCGTCACTGCCGAGTGCAACGCACCGATTCGATCACTCCCTCCGGGTGAGGAGCCAGATCGAGTTCTCGCCACGACCGGTTCGCTCGGTGCGTCAACTTCCGCAGCAGCGGGCGGGAAGAACGAGGCTCACCGAGGTGACCGGGACGACGAGCCACAATCGGCCGGCTGCCGTGCACGGCCCGTGCCTCTTCTTTGTCACCGCGCGTGGTCCACGGGCCGCCCCCGCGGGATGTGCGGTCCATCTACGCCAACTTCAGCGATCGAGTGCACGCGCCTGTGGGGATGTGGGACGGTTGTGTCTGGCCGGGCTCGTCGCTTTCCCCCGTGGTGACGGGCCCGTCCGCTCGTTCCGCCGGTGATGTGTTCGTACGGCACCCATCAGCGCCGCCGTTCGCCGCCGTTCGCCGCCCTGAACCGCCTGCTGCCCGGCCCCTGCGCCTTGCGGGTGCCGTTGCCCTTGGCTTGCGTCTTGCGGTGCCGTTGCCTTTGGCTTGCGTCATGCGGGTGCCGTTGCCCCTGGCTTGCGCCTACGGGTGCCGTCGCCTCAGCCCTTCGGCAGGTGGGTGCCGACGATCACGCTGAGGTCCGCGGCGAGGCGAAGCTCTGCGGCTCGGAGTTCCGGGTGTTCGAGCCAGTGCAGACGTGACCGGTCGGGTGCGCCGTCGAAGCGGGGCGGCCATGTCGTGGCCGGGGTGAAGTCGTCGATCACCACCGTGCCGCCGGCGGCGAGCAGCCGGGCGGGTTCCGCGGCGCCGTCACCCTTGGCCTGGCCTCCGCCGTCGAGCACGAGCAGGTCGTAGGGCCCGTACTCTTCGATGCGCCGCCAGTCGCCGTGGAGGACCTCGACCTGGCCGCAGTCCCGGAAGACGTCCGCGGCGAGGCGGGCTCGTTCCGCGTCTCGCTCGACACTGAGCAGCCGGGTGTGCGGAGCGGCGCCCGAGGCCAGCCAGGCCAGGCCGACACCGCAGCCTGTCCCGGTCTCGGCGATGCGGTGGGCCGCTCCCGCGGCCAACACCTGAAGCAGACGCCCCTGTTCGGGCCGGCAGGAGAACCCGAAACCGTGCGCGCGCGCTGCCTCGACGGCTCGCTGGACCAACGCGGGCAGTGAGTCCACGTCCTGGTAGGCGTCCGTTCCATGAAGAGACATGTCGAGCAGTATGGCCGCGCGGCCGTCCGGTCGGGCCTGCGGGAGCACACGGCGGTGACGGACACGGCCGGCACGTCGGAGGAGGCGGGCGGCAGGCACCAGGGTCTTTCGTTTGGATCAGCCCGGATTGATCCAAACGAGAGGACCTGGGTGAGAGGGTAGGGGGATCCTCGCGCGACTTCGCGAGCGGACTGAGGCTGAGCGGCCGTCGGATCTAGGGCCCTGCACGTGCTCACCCAGGCCGCGACGCAGGAGTCCAAGGCTTGAGTCGGTCGATCCCGCACTCGGCCGCGTGTCGCTGCCTGTAGGCAGACGTGATCACCGAACCACCGGATCCACTGTCGCGGCAGGCTAGGCCTGGAACGCCCACGCCTCCGGCACGCCCAGGTCCTCGTACAGCCGGTGGCGCTGGTCGGGGCCGAGGGTGCTGGAGACGACGGCCAGGGTGCTG
Source organism: Streptomyces musisoli (assembly GCF_016741855.1). Lineage (GTDB taxonomy): Bacteria > Actinomycetota > Actinomycetes > Streptomycetales > Streptomycetaceae > Streptomyces > Streptomyces musisoli. Next base: position 900,185 of record NZ_JAERRH010000002.1, read on the forward strand.
TCCGCCTGTCCCGGTACGGCTTCGACGACGCCGCGGACGATCGCCGCCCGGGACGCGGGCGGCAGCGCGGGCAGCATCCTGTGCAGGTCGGTGAGGGACTCCTCTTCGCTGCGGGAGGCACGGAAGGCGGTGAACACGGCGCTCAGCTCCTTCTCGCTCGCGTACTGCCACAGTGCCGGCATCGCGACCGTCTCCTCCAGGTGGAGGTGTGCGAGATACGCACTGATCACTTCGTTCAGGGCCAGGTAGAGCGCGTGCTGGGCCTCCGGCAGGTTCTCGGCAGAGGTGTTCGGCATCGCCCGTGCCCGCTCGTCGAGCGCGGCGAAGGCCGCGTCGAGGCGGATGTGCTCGGCATCCAGCGCGTCGGCCGCCTCCGGTGCCCGCTCCCGCAGGAGCTGATGGATGAAGGTGTCCTCGTGGTCGGCGTGCTCGCGCAGTTCCTGCGTCATGGCGAGGCACCGATTCGCCTGCTCGGTGGCGGCGCCGCGGCTGGTGATGTCGGAGGCGCCGAGCTCCGTGGCGAGCGTGAACAGTCGCGCGCGCTGTCCCATGTGAACATTCCGGTAGAGGTCGATCCTGGGCATGGCCTGTCCTTGAGGTGGTCGTTCCATTAGGATGACAACATGTTGTCGCTGTAGCAATGTGTTGTCAAGTGGAGAGGTGTGCCATGTCCGATGAGACGGCCCTGCTGATCGCCGATGTGTTCGAGGCCGCGGGGGCCCTGCGTCGCCTGGGTGAGGAAACCGCCGCCGCGGAGGGCCTCACCCAGGCCCGATGGCAGGTGCTGAGCGCCGTGTCCGAGGACCCGCTCACCGTTCCCCAAGCCGCGCGCCGCCTCGGCGTCAGCCGGCAGAACATCCAGCGGGTCGCCAACGACCTCGTGGCCCTCCAGTTCGCGGCCTACGCCGCCAACCCGGACCACCGCGGATCCCCCCTGCTGACGCTGACGCCCCGCGGCGAGGAGTCGCTCGCCCGGGTCACGGCCCGAGCCGAGAACATCCATCGCACCCTCTTCGCGGCCATCCCCGACGAGGAGGTCCGCGCCACCAGGGCATCACTGCGCCGGCTGCTGGCCGAGCTGGACCGCCATGAAGGAACGGCGGGCAAGCGGTAGACACCGCCTCACCGCGGATCGAGTACCAGGAGCTGTTCGCCGTGGCGCCCCGCCGCTATTTGGTTTCCGTCGTCCGCCTGCAGCGGGCTCCCGTGCGGCCCCTTCTCGTACCGGTGAAGCCCGGCTCCGGCGAGGGAAGGGGCCGCAACAGCGTCCGCCGGGAGCGCACGGACGCCGGTGCGGGTGGGGTCAGTTGCCGTCCCGTGCGGTGGCCAGGCCGTTGAACACGCCGACGTAGGCGGTGCCGTCCGGTCCCAGGGTGATCGGTGCCCAGTCGTTGTCGTACCCGATGCCGGTGCCCAGGAGTTGCTTCCATCGGGTCTGCCCCGTGCGGAAGTCCACGGCGGTCAGGTACCAGGCGTCGACGCCCAGGGGGTTGGGGTCCTTCGTGTACAGGTAGACCAGTCCGTTGCCCGTGGACAGCTTGGGCACGACGGAAGGCGACCGTTCGCCGCTCACCCACACGGTGTCGCAGCCGCTGCCGTCGGGACGCACGTCGATCCGGGTGACCCCGCCGGTGACGCTCCGCCCGAAGGTGAGGGAAGTGATGTCCTCGTAGCCGTAGTTGTTCTCGACCACGAGGCTGTTGCCCCAGCTGATCAGGGAGTTGTCCGTCGTGGAGGCACCCGCGCCGAAGACGGGGACCTCGCACACCGGACGCCGGTCGGGCAAGACGTCCGCGCCGCGCCGGTAGACGAGCACGTGCATGCGGTCGTCGGCGTTGTCGGTGATCGCGACGTACCTGCCGCCGGCACCGAAGATGTCCGGAGTGGTGCCCGAGCCCTGGTTGACGGAGCCGGGCTTGGTGCCGCTGCCCCGGTCGTACGTCTGCCGCCACACCACGGCCGGCGTCCCGTCCGCCGCCGCGGTGAACTCGTACAGCGCGTGGTCGGAGACGATCGACACGCCGTCCTCGGCGACGGAGAACGAGTTCTGGATCTCCTCCCCGGCGAGCCGGACGGACCGGACGGCCCCGGTGGCGGGATCCACGGTGCCGACACGGCCCTGACGGGTGACCCACCAGATCCGGCCCTGCCAGTCCGGCATGACGGAGGTCACCGGATCACAGGTCCCGCTGGGGTGCAGGTTGGTCCACGTCACGCAGTCATGGGGAACCCGCGCGGTCAGGTCCCAGTCGTCGGTGAGGGTGAACTCCCAGCCGCCGTCCGGCTTCGGCCGGTGGGCGAGACGAACGATGTGCTGCCGGGAGTCCGCGAGCACCAGACGGTCCTCGTTGTCGAGGTACGAGTACGCGCCGCCGGAGGTGTCCTTGAAGATGCGGGAGAAGTCCAGCCGGGTGATCGCCTCCACCGTGGACGGACGTTGCGGCAGTTCGTACTCGGCGAGGGTCGCGAGCGTGCGCGGGTCGAGCAGCTTGACCAGGAACCCGGTGAACGTGCCGCACACGGTGACGATCCGCCCCGCCCGGTCGAAGGTGACGTTGGCGCATTCCCCGCCCAGCGCCGCCATCCGCTCGCTGCCGACCTGTGGGTGATCGCCGAGCGGACCGGACCACGGGTAGGTGGCGCTGCCCCAGCCGTCGGCATGCATTCCGGAGCGGCCGTTCGGCGCGAGGTACGGGTGCTGCGGCGGCGGGGTGCCCGGCAACGGCTGCGCGGTGGCCGGGGCGCCGGAGAAGGCGTCGACCAAGCGGTGGCCGGGCGCCCTGGGGATGGGGTCGGCGAGTGCGGGGGAAGGCCCGGCAACGGCCGTGCCTGCGGCCAGGGCCAAAGCGAAGGCCAGGGCCCGGCTGAGCGTCCTGCGGGACATGCGGCTCCTCGGGATGCTTTCGATGGTCGCGCCGCCGCGACCATAGGAGCGCCCCGGCGAGGAGTCCATGGAAACCTGAGGATTGTTCATGATCTCGCAATGGGCGGCGGGGCGGCTCCGGGCTCACCGAAGAAGAGCGGCCGGCACCCGCGTGCAACCATCCGCGCAACCCGCGTGTCTCATCCCATAACAGCATGACGCTCGACGAAGGGGGACATCATGCGACGAATAGGGGCCGCCCTGGCGGTACTCGTTCTGGCGGGAGCCGGGCTGGGAATGGCGACGACCGCCGCGGACGCCGCGACGGCGGTCACTGCCCGTGCCACCGCCTGTCCCACCGGCTGGGGCAGCGGAGCGAAGGGCGGCGCGGCGACGGGAGCCGTGCCGCTGAAGAACATCAGGACCGGTCGGCACGACTGCTTCGACCGCATGGTCTTCGACGTGCCCACGGGCGGATCCGTCGGCTACCACGTCAGATACGTCGACCGGCTCACCCAGACCGCCACCGGTCGCTACATCCCGGTGGGCGGCGGAGCCGTGCTCGACGTCCGCGTCGGCGCGCCCGCCTACGACCCGGACAGTGGCGCACCCACGTATCCAGGACGGGTGGGCCGCACCCTCCCGGGCGTGAACGTCAGCGGGTACCGCACTTTCAGGGACACCCGGTTCGCCGGCAGTTTCGAAGGGGAGACGCAGATCGGTCTCGGCGTCCGCGCCCGCCTGCCGTTCCGGGTGATCCAGCTGTCCGGCCACCTCGTGGTCGACGTGGCCCACAACTGGACGGGCAGCCGCTGACCGCCCGCGTACGGCACATCGGGGTGTGCCTGTGGTGATGGCCGACCGTCCGCCTGCGCGCGGGGCGACGGCGCGTGCGCGGTGCTGCCACGACTCATCCATGCGATGAAACGTCTCGGCAGCACCACCCGCCGCCCACCCGCCCGACCGGCTCCGGCGTGGCGAGGCTCGGACGGCCTCTCGTGTGACGAGGTCGGGCGGGTGCGCGGCGCGGTGGTCGCGCGTGCGGGTGGCGGCGGCGGGCGTCAGCACCAGCTGGTGTCGGGATGCAGCGCCTTCCAGGTGTTCGGCCCGATGATGCCGTCCTTGGCGAGCCCGCAGTGCGACTGGAACTGCTTGACCGCCGAAAGTGTCAGGTTGCCGAAGTAGCCGTCGCTGCTCAGGCCGCCCTGCCAGGCGTTCCGGTGATAGTTCAGGAGCAGGCACTGGGCGTGCTCGACCGCTGCCTTGTACGTGCTCGGGGCGTAGGACAGCGTGGGATGGCTGCCGCTGTAGCCGCACTTGCCCGAGGATGCGGCACTGACGCCTGTCGGTGTCTGGGCCGCGACGGCGGTGCCGGCGCCGACGCCGGACGCCAGAGCGCAGACGGCGACCACGGCCGCCAGTGAGCGTGCGCGTTTCATGGAGTCTCCTGTCCTGAGTTCGAGTGGGGCCGCGGGGCACGCGGATGCGCCGTGCGCGACCGCCCCTGCCTGCGGGGCCCGTGCCTCGACCGGGCCCCGACGACGACCGGTGCCACCGTCCGGGAGCCGACGGCCGGTGCTGGAGAACTTACGGCCGTGGCCTCGCCGGGGCGTCCCGCGGCGGTTGGAGTTACCGGTCAACCGATGCCGTAGGAACGCGTACGACCACCGCGGTACGCCCCTCGCGGTGACCGACGGCGTCCACTGCGCCTGCCTGGCCTTGCCGTCGATGGATGGCCAACGCCCGGCAGGGTCGGGGATGATCCGGCGAGGCGGAACGAAAGGGCGACAGTGATGCGCGTGCTGACGTGGAACCTGTGGTGGCGTTTCGGACCCTGGGAGGAGCGGCGGAAAGCCATTCTCACGGTGCTGCGCGATCTCCAGCCGGACATCATCGGCCTTCAGGAGGTGTGGGCCCGCGGCGGAGAGAACCTCGCGGGATGGCTCGCGTCCGACCTCGACATGCACTGGACCTGGGCACCGGTCCGTAAGCCGGAACGATGGCGGAGCCGGCTCGGGGACTCGACGATCGACATCGGCAACGCCGTCCTGAGCCGCTGGCCGATCGTGCGGCACGACGTGCTGCCGCTGCCTGCCCGCGAGGAGGACGATGACGGCCGTCTGGCCCTCTATGCGTGCGTCGACGCTCCGGCGCACCAGGTGCCGTTCTTCACCGCCCACCTCACGTCGGCCACTGACGCCTCCGCGGTGCGTTGCCGACAGGTCAGGGCGCTGGCCGAGTTCGTGTCGTCGCACAGTCGCGGAAGCGACTTCCCAGCCGTGATCACGGGCGACTTCAACGCATGGCCGGACTCCGACGAGGTGCGGCTGTTCGGTGGCTACAAGACGGCGCCCGCCGTCCCTGGCCAGGTCTTCCTCGACGCGTGGGAGTACGCGGCTCCGGGGCAGCCGTCGGCGACCTGGAACGCGGCGAACCCGTATGTCGCGGCCGGATTCGCACCCAGCGTCCGTATCGACTACATCCATGTGGGCCAACCGGGCCCCCGAGGACTGGGATCAGTCGGTTCGGTCCGGCGTGCGGGCGACGAGCCGGTGGACGGCGTCTGGCCGTCCGACCATGCCGCGGTCCTCGCGGAACTGAGGGGTCCCGCGGAGAGCTGAGGAGCACGGGGGAGATTTGGGACGGGGGAGATTCGGACACCTTCCAGGGGCGCCCCGCGGCCGCGGGGTCCCGCCAGGTGTCCGTGGCGGAGCCGACCACGCGGGCGGCGGCGGGCGTCTTGCGTCATGCTCGGCCGCCGTGGGCGAGGGACAGTTCAGGTCATCTGCTTGGCCTCCTGTTGACGTTCGATTGACCACCTCTTTACCTTCGGTGTCGGCGGGTGGGAACCGTGAACCCGCCCCTTCACGAGCAGATCCCATGTCCCTTCCCTTTCCGGAGGTTTCGCCTTGGAGCAGCTCATCAAGCGCATGACCGAGGAGTCCGCGTGGCGTAAGTGGGTCGCCCTCAACTCCGCCCAGGGCGCGAAGGACGGCTGCATCAGCGTCACGCCCAAGAGCGGCTGTATCAGCGCCACACCGAAGAGCGGCTGCATCTCCTGACCTGCTGGTGCGCAAGGTCGTCGGCGCGAGCGCCTGCCGCGCCGACGGCCCCTCTTCCCTTCCCGCCGCCGAACCCGTCCGGGAGAGCCTGCTGTGAACCGCCTGCCCAGCGCCGACGTCCTGGACCTGGTGCGCGACATCCCGATCTACCGCGCCTCCCTGCGGCGCGGTCACTTCCCGATCCTCGAGAAGCCGGAGATCGCCCGGGGCTTCCCCGACAACTGGATGACCCCCGAACTGGCCCGCGCACTGGAGGCGGGAGAGGCCGAGTTCGTGCTGTCCACCGGCACCAACCATGCCCGCATGCAGCTGATCCGCCCGCCGTACTTCCTGCTCCGCTCCTACTACCGGCTCTGGAGCGAGCACCCCGATCTCGGCGCCTGCTGGCACGAAGGGGCCCGGCGGATCTCGCTGACCACCGTTCTGGCCACCGAACACGTCGCCCGGGTCAACGCCCGCAAGCCCGGCACGACCCCCGGTGAGCGCTGGCTCGACGACCGCACGCTCTACCTCAACCGCCGCCTCGACCCGGCCGATTGGGGACGCGACGAGGTCGAGGGGATGCTCGCCGAGATCCGCGGCGTGGCCACCGCACACCCCGACGGCGCATACCTCCTGGACTGCTCCGGCTACCACCTGGCGCATCTGATCCGCAAGGTGAGCGCATGGGGCCTCTGGGCCGGCTTTCCCCGCCCGGCCGGCATCGTCCACGCCTACGAGTACACGCCGTCGAGCGTCCGCGCCTACCTGCGCGCCCACTTCGACTGCCCCGTGGTCGACCTCTTCGGCAGCACCGAACTCGGCTACCTCTTCTACAGCGACGCCGAGGGCCGCTACCGCCCCTACCTGGCGGGCATGAGCGTGGAACTGATCCCGGTGGAACCGGGCAGCGGCATCCACAGCCTCATCGTCACCAGCGTCCGCAACCCGTACATGCCGCTGGTCCGCTACCGGTCCGGCGACTGCGTCCGCACCGGCGACGGAAGCACCGACCCGGCACGGATCGTCTCCTTCTGCGGGCGGGAGAAAGAACTGCTGCCCACCCCCGAAGGCCCGGTCGCCCAGGCCGACCTCGACGCGCGTATCGCAGGCGTGTGCTCCCGCGTCTTCCTGCACCAGCTCCGCCTGACCGGCGAAGGCGAGTGCGGCCTGTCGTACACGACGTTCGACGGCGCGCCGCTCACACCCGGCGAGACGGCCGAACTCGGCGCCTCCATCAGTGCCTTGACCGGACGCCGCTGCCGGGTGGAGCACCGCACCGGCATGCCGATCGGGCGCTCCGGCAAGTACGCCTGGCTGACCACACCCGACGACGCCCGGCCGCACAACCCCTTGTGATCGCCCCGGGGGCCGTACGACCCGCCCCGTCCCGCCCACCACTCCGACGGGATTCCCCATGCCCACACCAGCAGCGCACACCACCTCGGACACCGCCACCGGACCGGCGCCCACCACCGAGCAACTCCTCGGCCCCGGCCTGCATGACGAAGTGGTCCGGCACTTCACGGCCAAGCCCGACGCCCCGTCCGAGACGACCGTACGGCACCGGGTCCGCGAATGCCTGCGCTACCTCTACCTGGTCTCCCGCCACCCCGACCGGCTCGGCGGCCTCTTCCTCCCCGTCGAGCAGGACCTCGACGAGATATGGCACTACCTCATCCTGCAGACCCGCCAGTACCGGGAGCTGTGCGAACACAGGCTGCCCGGAGGGCACTTCATCCACCACCGCAGCATCTCCTACGACGCCTATCAGGAGGCCCCCGGGCGTGAGACGGCCGCCGAGGAGGCACTGCGCTGGATACCCCTCTACACGGCCGCGTTCGGCCCCTTCGACGAGGACGCCCTGCCGCACTGGACGATCGTACGGTTCCTGCACGACGAACTCGGCCTCACTCTGACGGAGTTGGCGGCCCTGACCGACGCGGCACAGACACCCGGACCGGCCACCGGGAAGCCGGGACAGGACGGCACGGCAGCCCGTCCCCAGGGGCACACGTGAGCACCACGGCAGCGCCCACCGCGGCGCCGGACCAGTCCCGGGCAGTGCGCCGGACGCTGAAGGTACTCGTCGCGACGCAGGGGCACACGTGACCGCGACGACCTCTGCGAACGCGGCGCCGGACCACTCCCGGGCAGTGCGCCGCGCGCTGAAGGTACTCGTCGTCTCGCAGATCTTCGGCGGTGCGGGCATGGCGGCCGGCATCACGGTCGGCGCGCTGCTCGCCCAGGACCTGTTCGGCTCGACGAGCCTGACCGGACTGCCGGTAGCGCTGTTCACCATCGGCGCCGCCTTGGGAGCCGCTGTCCTCGGTAGGGTCTGCCAGCGCTCAGGGCGCCGCCTCGGCCTTGCGCTGGGCAACGGGCTCGCCGCGCTCGGCAGCGCGGGCGTGGCAGCGGGAGCCGCGGCGCGATGGCCCGTCCTGCTGCTGGCCGCACTGTTCGTGTACGGGGCGGGAACGGCCACGGGACTGCTCGCACGCTACGCGGGCGCCGACCTCGCACCGCCCGAGCGGCGCGGCCGCGCCACCGGGACCGTGCTGTTCGCCATGACACTGGGCGCCGTCGCGGGCCCGAGCCTCGTCGGCCCCACCGGCGCGCTCGCCCACGCCTGGGGCATGCCACGCCTGACGGGACCGTTCCTCCTGGCGGCGGCCGCCTACGCGGTTGCGGCCCTGGTACTGCTGCTGTGGCTGCGCCCCGGTCCGCCGTCGTCGGCGTCGTCCCGGCACGCGCCGGCCGTCGCGGTGAGGGGCGGCGCCACCCCGCTCAGGCCGGCACCGGGTGGTCCAGGCGTCGTCACCGGCGCCACCGTGATGATCACCGCACAACTGGTGATGATCGCCGTGATGACCATGACTCCCGTCCACATGACCGGTCACGGCCACACCCCACAGGCGGCCGGGCTGGTCATCGCCCTGCACGTCGGCGCGATGTTCCTGCCGTCACCGCTGAGCGGCCTGCTCGCCGACCGGTTCGGCACGCGGGCCGTGGCGACCGCGTCCGGTGCCGTCCTGCTGAGCGCCGGCCTGCTCGCGGGCCTCGCCCCGCCGGCCTCCGCTCCTGTGCTGGCCTGCGCGCTCGTTCTCCTGGGCGTCGGCTGGAACCAGGCGCTGATCAGCGGCACGGCCCTGATCACGGACGCCGCTCCCGTCCGTACCCGTGCCTCGGTGCAGGGCCTGGCCGACGTGGGCATGTCCGTGGCGGGCGCGACAGGCGGCATGGCATCGGGCCTGGTCGTGGGAGGCAGCGGGTACACCACCCTGTCGACGGCGGCCGGGGCACTGGCCCTCGCGGTGATCCCCGCGGTGGCCCTGCGGAGCACAGCACCTTGACGGCCCGCGGCGACGGGTGCCGGGGGTCGCGGGTGTCACGGCTGTCGGCCGTGACACCCGAATCACGCCGAGGGCGCGGCACCGGACCCGCCGTGGGCTTCGGTACAGCAGCCTTGGGACTCCGCGCGCCCGACGCTCTCCAGACGGCAGAAGCAGGATGCCTCGATGGGTACGTCCGCCATCGCGACGGCGATCCTGAGCTGCTGGGCCACGATGTGGGCCTCTTCCGTCTTGCCGAGCCGCACGAGGCATTCGTGGAAGCCGTGCAGCGCCCACACATTGCCGGGGTGCTGCTGGGGGCGTGGCAACGTGTCGTCGAGCCCGAGGTCGGCCCGGTAGACGGCCTCCGCTTCCGCGACCAGGCCCCGTTCGAGGAGCAGCGCGCCGTATGCGTGCCGGGTGGGCTGCATCCACCCCCACGGCTCGTCGTACGGAAGGCTGTCGTCCAGCTCGATCGACCGACGCAGCGCCGCGAACGCGGCGTCGTGGTCACCCCGGCGGTAGTCCAGCTCTCCGTCCAGCATGTGCGCGGCGATCGCCAGAATGTCCGCGCAGGTGTTGTTGAACAGCGTCCGCGTCTCCGGCACCCGGCCGACCGCCTCGCGGAAGAGTTCACGTTCCCGCGCGGCCTCGTCGATCCGGCCGGTGGCCGAGAGGGCGACGCCGCGCGCGTAGCGCAGCATGGCCGTGGTCACGCAGTACAGCAGGGTGTCGGCGGGCAGCGGCAGGTTCAGGATGTCGGTCCAGCGGCCGAAGCGGATGAGCACGTGCACCCGCATCGCCAGGAAGCCTTCCAGCCAGTCCGCCATGGGCGGGCTCTCCACGCGCAGCAGTTCCTCGGGCACGGCCGCTTCGAGCCGGTCCGCCGTCGCGACCGCGGCCGCGTAGCGACCGAGGAACATCGCACCGTAGATCTTGAAGTGGTAGTTGTGACACCGGTAGAGGGTGTAGAAGTTCATCGCCCCGGCCCTGGCGCGGAACTTCTCGTCCGCGGCGATCGCATCGGTGTTGTCGGAGACCACGCGACGGTAGTCCCCGCAGAGCACTTCGAGGTGCGAGGGCATGTGCTGGAGATGGCCCGCGTCCGGCACCAGACCGCGCAGCCGGTCACCGATGGGCAGGGCGGCCTCGGGAGTGGGGGACATCTCCATCAGGTGGATGTACATGTGGAGCAGGCCCGGGTGGCGTGCACCCGCCTCCGTGGCGATCGCCCGTTCGAGGACCGACCGGGCCTCGGTGGTGCGCGCTCCCGCGGCCGGACGGCCCGTACGGATGTCCCACAACTGCCAGGGCGTGAGGTTCATCAGCGCGTCGGCGTACAGAGTGGTGACGTCGAGGTCGTCGGCGGCAAGCCGGTGGACGGCCCGCATGCTGTCGGCGTAGGCGACGCTCCACACGCCGCACTCCTCGGCGTCCGGGGTCTGGGCCCGCGGGTAACGGGCCGCCAGGGCGCCGATGAGCGCCTGCTCGACCGCGGTGGCACCGGCCGCCTTCGCCTGCGCGCGCAGCACGGCGGCATGCGCACGCTCCACCGTCCGCCCCAACTCCTGCTCGTCGAAGGCCTCCCAGGGCTTGTTGTAGTTGGGGCCCAGCGCATAGGCCTGACCCCAGTCGGCCATGGCACAGGACGGATCCGCCGCGGCGGCGGCCTCGAAGCAGCGGACGGCCTCCTCGTGGTTGAAGGCGTACGTCCAGTTCAGCCCGCGGTCGAACCACGTCTGCGCCTCGGGGGACGACGTCGTCACACGTCGGCCGTGGCTACCGAGGTCGTAGTAGTGCATACAAGCTCCTCAGGGCTGACGGCGGGCCGCCCGAACCTTGGCACGGCACGCCGGTGACCGGTGCCACGACGCTAGCGAAGAACGGTGCCCGCACCGCCCTGTCTCCGCGGGAAATCACCCGGGCGCTGACCTCGTTGCCGCGACCCGGTCCGCCGGCCCGATGAGTCGAGGTCGCGGAATACGGATCTCGCAGTGGGCCGAAAGCAACCAGTAGACCCTGCACGGGTTCTCCACCGAATGTCACCTTGCGTGTGCTCCTCGTCGCGCTGCTAAAGTCCGCGGCACGACGAGAAGGAAGCAGGAGGGGGAACCTGTGAGAAATTCCCTGCGGTTCAGGTACGTCGCGTCACTGGTGGCTGCCGCCGCCCTCGGCCTTGCCGTTCCGGGCACGGCAGGCGCTGCGCATCGGTCCGCCGAGTCGGCCCGGTTCACCAGCGGCTGCCCGACGGGCGAGGTGGTCGCCGTCGCCACCGTGTACGTCAGGACCCAGCCGAAGACAACAGCCCCTGTCCTGGAAAAGGTAGCGGCGCACGACTGGCGCTACTGCTATTTCGACAGCGTCAAGCTGGGCGACCGTTACGACGCCTGCGGACACAGAAACGCCAACGGCTGGATCCACATCGCCACGAAGGTGGACAACCGATGGGGCTGGTCCGCCATGACGTGCTGGAACGACGTCTGATCCCTGTCGTCGAGATCTCCGGTTGTCCGGGCGTGGGCCGGGCCGGTCGTCCGACCGGCCCGGCCCTGGGCGCGCGGCGCGTGCCCGTGCTGGGGCAGCGCGTCAGCGCGTGAAGTGGTTGACCAGGAAGTCCGTCAGCGCCCGACGCGGCTCGCTGTGCGGCGAGTTCTCACCGTCGCACAGGAAGTCGTCGAGGTCGCTGCGGTCCCGGTCGAGGGAGGAGATGTCGAGCGCCGGGTCGACGTCCCAGGTCGCGGGGTCGAAGTCCAGGGCGATGGCGCTCACCGCGGGCACGAAGCAGGTGCTGTCGAATCGCTCGTCGACCTCGATGCCGAGCGCCTGCGCCACCATGCCGAACGAGCCGAGGGTGCCGCCGGGCACGCCGTCGAGCGCCGGCACGGCGGTGGTGGAGCTGCGACGGATCTCCAGGGCGATGTGCATGCTGCCGATGGGCTCACTCTCCCCCTTGTCGGGCTGGACGAGGGCCTTGGCACTCACGGTGTTGTACCGGTTCTTCCAGTCGAAGGCGGTCTCGCCGGGTGTCAGCTTCAGGCCGACGCCCGCCCCGTGGCCGTTGGCCACGCCGATCTTCTTCGGCCGCATCGGGAAGTTGCCGTAGCTCGCCAGCTCCCGGAGGAAGTCGGTGCGCAGCTTGCTGGACGTGGCCACCGGTCCCTCGTACTTGGAGTTCTCGACCCAGGCCCACAGCAACTGCTGGGCGGCTGGGCTGCGGATCAGCTCGGCCTGCTTCGGGTGGCCCGGCTCCTCAGGGATGAACGACTCGAAGAAGTACGCCATCTGCTGGAGGATCAGCGGGATCCAGGCTCCGTTGTGCGGAGTGTCCCAGGAGAAGTAGGTTCCGGTCTGGTGGTCGTGGTCCTCGGACTCCATCCGCGCCAGGGCATAGCGGGTGATCATGCCGCCCATGCTGACGCCGCCGACGATCAGCGGTTCGCTGCCGATGCGTTCGGAGGCGGCCCGTTCGATGCAGGCGACCGCTACGCCTGCGTTGGCCTGGATGTAGGTGTGCCGCTCGTCGAAGCCGAGCAGGATGACGTCGATGCCGGAGTCGCGGAGCCGGGTGAGGAAGTTCCCGCCCTCCTTCTTGTCGAAGTGCTTCCACAGGCCGGGCAGGTCACTGGGGCCGTAGTTGAAGCCGTCGGCGAGGATGAGCGGACGTTCGAGGTTGCGGTGGCCCGGTGCGAGGAAGACGTGCGCGGTGCCGGTCGCGGTCTTGCCCTCGTGGGCGTAGGCGCCCTGGAGCGACCACTCGAAGGTCGGGCTGGGTGCGGTGCCGGCGCGGACGTCCTCCGTGGCGAACCAGACCTGCTGGCGGAGGTGGGGGGCCGGTGTGACGGGCTGGTCGCCGGAGGGCGCCTGGACGCCCTCGACGATCTTGCGGCTGACGTGGATCTCGGCCTGCTGAGCCATGACGGGAGCCTCTGTTCCGGGATGCGTGGGGACGCGCGCCGCCAACCACTCGGTTCACGGCGGCAGGATGGCAATCTGTGATAAGGGTTACACAGAGCGTGATGAATCGCCTGTGGAGCGGACTGCGAGTGCGCGGCACCCCAGCCCGACAGGCGCCGGGAGCGGGCTGCTGAGAGCGCCGGTGGGCGGGCGGCGATGGTGGCCGGCGAACAGGACCCACTCGCGGCCGGCGGCTCGGCGCTGATCTTCAGGGTGTGGGGCGGGAACGAGGCCGCCATGAAGCTGTACGCGAGCGCCGGCTACCGGGTCGTGGAGGAAAGCCGTCCCCGCGACCTGCCCCGCCGTGCGGGCGGGCTGACGCGACGCACGGCACGACGGCCCGACGCCGACCTCCGCGCACCTGCCGAGTCGAGACGCGGTGTACTACCGGTTGCGGAGGATCAGGCCGCGCCGCGGGAGCGGATGCGGTGGGCCTCCGCGAGTACCCGGTCGGTGGCATCGTCCCAGTCCGCTGTCGGGTCTTCGCCGCGGGACTCGGCCTCCGCCATTTCGTGCCCGCGCCGCACGGTGTCAAGGGTGTCCTTGGCGATGCGCTCCCACTTGGCGAAGACGGTGAGGAGTTCATGGGCCGGCGCGCGGTTGATCTGACCGAGGAAGCGCTGAGCGAGGGCGGGATTGCCGAGGGCTTCGCGGATCCGTTCGATGGTCCACGGCTGCTCGCTCATGATCGCCTCCGGCCGCGCAGATCTCGTGACTCCCGGGTGCTGCCACCGTAGCGCACGGCTGCGTGGACCGCCGGGGGCTTCGGCGGACCAGGGCCTCATTACCTCACCGGTAATCGCGCGGCCGGACGGGACGCGGCAGGGTGAAGCCATCGGGTTTCGGGCCGGCGCACTCCGGCCCGAGACCCGGACCAACCGGGTTGAGAGTCAGCCCACTTCAACCGGAACGGGAGTCCCGTCATGTCGACCTACGCCACCGCCGTCGCCCGCTACTTCGAGGCCTGGAACGCCACCGACACCGACGCCCTCGCCAAGGCGGTCGCCGCGGCGTGGACCGAGGACGGCACCTACACCGACCCGCTGGCCGACGTGCGTGGCCACGAGCAGATCGCCGCGGTCGTCCAGGCCGCGCACGAACAGTTCCCCGGCTTCGAGTTCAAGCTGACCGGCGATGTGGACGGCAACCACCACATCGCACGCTTCAGCTGGGAACTGGTGTCCACCGCCGACGGCTCCGCGCCGGTCGCCGGCTCGGACGTGATCACCCTCACCGAGGACGGCCGGATCACCTCCGTCCTCGGCTTCCTCGACCGGCTCCCCGAGGCGTGAGCCTGCGCCATCGGCGGATCGTGTCGACCGCAGCCCCGTACGCCGTCGCGCTGTCCAGCACAGCGCGACGACGAGCGACCTGACACCAGCGGCTCGGTCAGGCTGACGCGTGGCCCGCTGTCTCCGGACGTCCACCGTGCTGGAACCACTCCGGCGCCAGGATCGACATCACCGTCGCGTCCACCCGCTCGCCCTCCCAGAGCAGCGCGTCACGCAGTACGCCCTCGGCGACGAACCCCACCTTCTCGTAAGCGCGGCGGGCTCGCGGATTGAACGCGTAGACCTCCAGCGAGATGCGGTGCAGCCCCAGTTTCTCGAAGCCGTATCCGACGATCAGACGGGTCGCCTCCGTCCCCAGGCCAGATCCATAAGTGCCGGGCACCAGGCAGATGCGGAAGCCGCAACTTTCGTTGCCTGGGTCCCATTCGTTGAGGACCGCTTCGCCGATGACGTTCCCCGTCGCCCGCTCGATCACAGCAAGGTCCAGCCGGTCATCCTGCTCGTGACGGCTGTCGTACCAGGCATGTATGCGCCCCTCATCGGGTGCGCCGTCGTCATGACTGCCGGTCAGCCGTGATGCCTCTGCGTCCAGGAACATTGGCATCAGCGCAGGCACGTCGTCCGCCGTGACCGGCCGGAGCAGCACCTGTTCGCCGCTCAGCGACGGCTTGCTGAGGAAATCCGGGCGTGGAGCACTTCGAACGTGATCAACCATGGCCGCATTGTGTCCGGCCGACCCACCTGACGTCCTCCTCATATTCGCCACAGGACCTGGTCGACCCGTCTCCCGCGATCGGGGAGACAGGGCCTAGATCACCCGTGCCGTGAAGCGCAAGCTAAAGATGCCGCAGTGCCGACCGGAGGTGATCCCTGGCTGCCTCGCCGGCCCCGGTCTGGTGCTGGAAGTGTGAGCACGCCGGCTGGCCGACGGCGATGGAGCCTGCATCGTCGGAGTCTGAAAGTCGCTGGTCAGATACGGTGACGCGATGAACGAGAGCCTGCCTGTCGACGTAGCCGACGTGCTTGCGGCGGTCCTGAACGGGGACACCCCGGTTCATATCGCGCTCCGAAGGCAGGTTCCGCACCTCGGCGTGCGAGCGCGCTGCGCCTGTGGGTGTGGCACCGCCTACTTCGAGCTCGACACCAGCAAGGTGGAACCTGCGCCCACTGGCCCCGGCACGGCAGTAGCGGGCGAAGCGCGGCTCGTCACCGAAGCCGGCGAGTGTCCCGGTGAGGTCCTGGTCTTCACCCAGGGCGGCTTCCTGTCGTGGCTGGAAGTCTGTTCATGGAGCGACGGCATCGAAGTGACACTGGCCGCCGCGCGTCACTGGTTGCAGACACGCTCTTGATCCCCAACGACCGGCGCCCAGCGGGCTGCGCGACACAGCCGGCATCACGAGTTCAAGTTCAGTAGCCGGCTTCGAGTACGCCCTCTCCCCGTATGCGGTGCCACTCGTGTCAGTGGCAGCCTGCACCATTGCTTCCATGACCCACGACACCACCGACGATCTGCACTCGCTCGCTCGCACGCATCTCCCCGCCGACATCGCCGAGCGCTGGATCGGCCTGCTCAGGCCAGGATTGAGCCTGGAGCACGCCGCGCACTCGGATGTCCCTTCCCCGCCGGTCGTCGGCCGGCTGGGAGGCTTGCCGGCGCTTCCGGGGGACGTGGAGTGGCCCGAGTGGGAGGGCCATGGACCACTGTCGTTCATAGCGTCGGTGAACTGCACCGCGCTGCCCTCCGACGCCTTGGACATCGATCTGCCCACCGACGGCACGCTGGCCTTCTTCTATTTCGACGGGCAGTTGGACGACGGGCGGTCGAGGGTCGATCCCAGGGTGCCGGAGAGCCTGGCCGGAGCGCGGGTGCTGTACATACCGGCGGGCGTCGCCGTCGCCGAGCGGGAAGCGCCGGAAGGTATTCGGCCGTACTCGGAGGTGGCCCTGACGGCGCGCATGCGGATGACGGCGCCGTACCTCTGGCATCCCTTGGTCTACCGGGAGTTCGCGTCGGCATCCGACGACCATCCACTGTGGGACGAGGACTTCCGGGAAGCCCTGTGGGACATAGGAGCAAGTGTCCACCAGATCGGCGGTCATGCGGACCCGGACCAGGACGAGGTGGAGTCCGAGGTCGCCCACGGAGCACTGGGCTGCCCGCCGTGGAACGACCCTCGCATCCAGGAGGAGGCACTGCGCTGGGTGCTGCTCGCCCAGTTCGGCTCGGACGAGCACGCAGGCATGATGTGGGGCGACCTCGGCACGCTCTACTGGCTCATACGGCCGGAAGACCTGGCCGAACGCCGTTTCGATCGTGCCATGTTCACCTGGCAGTGCAGCTGACGAGGCTGCCAACGCGGATGTAGTGGCCGGGGGGTGCCAAGAGGCCCTGTGCAAGTCTGTGCCGGTCGGCTCGTCCGCGCCTCCCGTAAGGCAGGCACTCCGCCGTGAGAGCGGGCACGAGCGGTGTGGACCAAGGAAGGTGGGGCAGTCGGTGGAGCGAAAGCGCAGAAGACCTACACGCCGCCCAAGACTTGGAGACTGAGATGGTCATCGGCATCGTCATAGCCGCCTGTGTGGTCCTGGCCGTGCTGGCCTTCCTGCTGCCGCGACTGTCGCGGCACCCGCAGAACGGCGCCCAGCGTGGCCTCGGGGCTGGTGCGCGCGCCGGATCGCAAGCGCCTGGCGTCCTCGGCCGCCTGCTGAGCAAGCCGTTCAGCTCCAGCTCGCGGGCGATGGGCCGCAGCGGTGCCGCCGGACGGCGGGCCCGTGGTCGTATGCCGTTCTGAGCCCTGATCGGCCCCTCGTACAGCAGCGGGTCGATGCAGTCGATGCCCTCGGGTCCGCCGGCGGTGACAGCTGCGGTGACCGACGTCTGTGCGGCGGTACCGACGACAAGGGGTCTGCCGCCGTTGACGGATGCGGAGAGGATCTGCGTGTCGCCGACGCGGGAGCCCGCTGTGGCCGTCGAGGTGCTCAGGCACATGAGGGCGAGTGAGGCGACCACGGTCGCCGAGGCACGTATCGCCGTCGAGACCCCCAGGCGGAACAGCGGTCCCTGAATCCCGCGATGAGGCGGAACCCAAGCAGCGGCGTGATGCTGGTCGCCTTGCAGCCGCGCACCGGAGCGGGAGGTGGCCCGCCGCGGCGCACACCGGAACCGGCGCGGCCGGGCGCGTGCCGCTGTGCGTGCCCCACGCGGCATGGTGATCTTGGCTACGTGATGGCCGTTGCCCTGTGGTCATGTCTGGTTTCGCGGTGTAGCGTCGCTGGCAGATGTCGTGGTTCGCAGTTACCGCCCGCGCTCCGGCGCGGGCGCTTCGCTGTACGCAGTGCGAGGACCAGGACATCCCGGGTCCGCGCGGTGCGGGTCCGATCTCGACCGGAAGGCTCAGCATGGCCAGCGGAACCGTCAAGTGGTTCAACGCCGAAAAGGGATTCGGCTTCATCTCTCAGGACGGCGGCGGGCCGGACGTCTTCGCGCACTACTCCAACATCAACGCTTCCGGCTTCCGTGAGCTCCAGGAGGGCCAGAAGGTGACGTTCGACGTCACCCAGGGCCAGAAGGGCCCGCAGGCGGAGAACATCACGCCCGCCTGATCCCACATGGCGCCAGGTCCCGGAGCATCTCCGGGACCTGACCCATACCGCGCCCCCGGCTCCCGCCCCGGAGCCGGGCAGCGCTGATCGCCGGGGGATGGGGGGCGATTCCCGCCTTCGTCGACCGTGCGCCGAGGGCCGCGTGTACACGGCCCCCCACCGTACTTCCGAAGCTCGGTGCAGACACGGCAAGGTGTCCGTATGAGCGGTCCGTCGAGCCAGCCTCCGACCGGTGTCCACGGTGATCACGTCGAGATCCACGACAACGTCATCGTCGGCGACGTCGTGGGCAAGCAGGTCATTCACCAGCATCCGCCCCGCCCTCCGGCCTCGTGGCCGCACCAAGTCGGAGTGATCCCGCCGAAGGCGGGCTTCTTCCAAGACCGTGCCGAGGCCGCCCGGCTGCGCGAGGTGCTCTCGGGCAGCGCGGCTGCGGTGCTGGTCGGGCAGGACAGTGTGCGCGGACAGGTCCTGACGGGGATGGGCGGGGTCGGCAAGACCCAGCTGGCCGCCGACTACGCCCGCGCGGCCCGGCAGGCCGGTGAAGTGGACCTTCTGATCTGGATCACCGCGAACACCTCCTCGGCAGTGGTCAGCGGATACGCGCAGGCCGCGGTCGAGGCGCTGGGTGCCGATCCCACCGATCCGCAAGCGGCCGCACGCGCGCTCCTGGCCTGGCTCGAACCCGCGCCCCGGACCGAGCCACCATGCAGGTGGCTCATCGTGCTCGACGACGTCTCCGACCCCGCTGATCTACACGGACTGTGGCCGCCGAGCAGCCCGCACGGCCGCACTCTGGTGACGACCCGCCGCCAGGATGCAGCCCTCACCCGCCAAGGGCGTCAACTGGTCACCATCGGCTTGTTCACGGAGGCCGAATCCCTGGACTATCTGAGGGAGGCACTGGCCGCCCACGACCGCCACGATCCCGCCGAGCAACTTGCCGCCCTGGCCGGGCAGCTGGGCCATCTGCCCCTGGCCCTGTCCCAGGCCGCCGCCTATCTGGCAGACACCGGCATCAGCGTCAGCGCCTACCAGTCCCTTCTGGCCGACCGCGGTCTCACGCTCGCCGACGCCTCCCCCGACGCCCTCCCCGACGACCAGCCCCACACCATGGCCGCCGCCTGGGCACTTTCCATCGACCGGGCCGACACGCTGCGCCCGCACGGCCTGGCCCGCCCCTTGCTCCGCCTGGCCGCGTTCCTTGATCCCAACGGCATCCCGGAAGACGTGCTGACCAGCGGTCCGGTGCTCACCTACCTGACGGACAGCCTCCGCGCCGACACCGCCCAGGCAGCGCCGCCCGTCACCGCGGAGCAGGCCAAGCTGGCTCTGAGCGCACTGCGCCGTCTCAGCCTCGCCCACCGCACCTCTGCCGGCACCGGCTTCCCCACGGCCCGTATCCACCAGCTCATCCAGCACTCGGTCCGCGACGCCCTCACGCCCGATGAGCACTGCGCACTCGCCCGCACCGCCGCCGACGCCCTGTGCGCCGTGTGGCCCGACCTCGAACGTGACCCCACTCTCGCCCAGAGCCTGCGCTCCAACACCACTGCCCTCACCACATGCGCCGAAAGCGCCCTGTACCTGCCGGACGTCCACACGGTGCTTTTGCGGGCCGGCCGCAGCCTGGGCGAAAGCGGCCAGGTCAACGCCGCTGTCGAATACTTCCGGCATCTCGCCGACACCGCTCACGGCCATGTGGGCCGGGACGGTCCCAAAACCCTCAACGCCCGACACAATCTGGCCCACTGGCTGGGCGAGGCGGGGGACGCGGCCGGGGCGGCCCACGCCTTTGCCGCACTGCTCCAGGACATGGTCCGGGTGTTGGGACCGGACCACGTGGAGACCCTCATCGCCCGGAACAACGGGGCCTACTGGCAAGGGCAGGCGGGCGATGCGGCCGGGGCCGCCAACGCTTTCGCCGCACTGCTGAGGGATCGCCTGCGCGTGCTCGGAGTAACGCACCCGCACACCATGGAAACCTGTATCAACCTCGCCCACTGGCTGGGCGAGGCGGGGGACGCAGCGGGAGCGGCCGAGGCCCTCGCCGAACTGTTGCAGGTCATGTCGCCGGCGCTGGGACAAGACGACACCCGCATCCTGGCGATGTGCCGGCTCCTGGCCCACTGGCGCGGGACGGCGGGAGACGCGGCGGGGGCCGCCGCCGCGTACCCCGAGCTGGTGGAGCGCCTGGCACGCGTGTTGGGACCGGACCACCCGGACACCCTCACCGTCCGTTCGCAAAGGGCCTACTGGCGGGAGAAGGCCGGGGATGCGGCAGGGGCCGCTGCCGAGTTCGCAGAGCTGCTGGACGACATGGTGCGAGTGCTGGGACCGGACCACCCGAACAGCCTGGAGACGCGGAACCTCCTCGCGCACGTGCGAGGGCAGGCCGGCAACGCGGCTGAAGCCGCCGCCGCTTACCCCGAGCTACTCGACGACATGTACCGAGTGCTGGGACGGGACGCCCCGAGCACCCTCGCCGCCCGCAGTAATTTCGCCGACTGGACCGGCCAGAGCGGAGATGCGCGGGGGGCGGCCGACGCCTTCGCCGAATTACTCAGGGACATGACACGGGTCATGGGTGCGCATCATCCGAGCACACTCGTCGCCCGCGGCAACCTGGCCTACTACCGCAGGCAGGCGGGCGACGTCGACGAAGCGGTCACGGAGTACGGCGCCCTGCTGAAGGACATGCTGCATGTGCTGGGCGCAGCCCACCCGCACACCGTCTCCACGCTCGTCAGCCTCCTCGATTGCCGCCTGGAAAAAGCTGCGACGAGCGGAGAAGCCGCCACGCCCTCCGACTTGTTGCAGGAAATGACACAGCTGTTGGGACCGGAGCATCTACGCGCCATGGCGACCAGCAGGTACTTCAGGGACTGGGCGCGCGACATGTCCGGTGGCACGTGATCCTGACGACGCGGAGCACTCGTGTACACGCGGCGATGATGGTGTCGACGGCCTACTCGGCGTCGCGGGTGGTGGCCTCGGGTCCAGTCGGTTCCGCAGTTCGCGTGCCGGTGCTCTCGCTCTTCTTGTCCGCCTCGATGGGGGCGTGGTGCCGCCGTCGAAGCTCATCGCGTTCAGTGTCCGGGATCGTCATCGACTCGGCGAGCACGGCGGCGAGCGCGTCGACTTGAGTGCTGTCGATGTCCGCGTGGAAGAGCCACCGGACGTTCTCGTCGCGCGTGATCAGGTCGATCGCCAAGCGCGCGCTTCTGTCCTGTGTGGTCGCTGCTCGGACGTAGCGCACCCGGTCGACCGGGATGTCCTGACGGATCTCGCCCTGCTCGAGGAACGCGTTCGTCTTGGCCGTGAGGATGCGGCGATCCGTGACGGCGACCAGTGTCTTCGCCGCGGCCTTGTCCCTCGCTGCCGCCAACTTCTCCTTCGCACCGGTGAAGATCGCGGAAATCGGACCGAGGGCGTCGAGCTGGTCGGGGAAGCCGAGGACACGCAGGGCCTCACCGTCCTCCAGGAACCACCGCAGGATGCGGAGGTACGGCTCGAGGACCAGCGATCCGGGTGCGCAGACGATGCCCGGAGCCACGAGCGGAGAGGCCGGCGGACGGAGGGCGTCGGAAAGAGGCTCGATCGCCTCCAGAAGACGGGTGGAGGTCTGGCGGGCTTCCTTCGAGTCCCGCCGCTTTCCGGGCAGTTGCAGTGTGTCGCGTCCGGGAAGCTCGGCGAGGATGCGCAGCTCCCGGGTCAGCGAGGCGACGAGCCTCGTCGCCTCGGCGAGGGCGGAGTCGAGTTCCGTGCGAGTGTCGCGCGCGATGACGTCGACGAGTCGTGCCTCGTCAGCGTCCTCGCGTCCGGTGGCCCTCGCCTTCGCGGCCCGGAGCGCCTGATACCCGGTCCATGCCTTGAGGGAGGACAGGAGGGCGTTGGCGTCGAAGACGATCGCCTCGGCGTTCGCCTGAAGATACTCACGGAGGCGACGTGCATCGGGCTGATCGATGTGCCCGACGTGGCCGTGGACGTTCCGTCGGTAGGGTTCGAGCTGCTTGCGCAGCGCCGCTTCACTGCCCGCGACGTTGTCCCACAGGGAGGCGGGGACCGATTCGACCTTTCGCGCCTGGTCGACCGCACGGTCGATGGTGGCGACGAGCCCGGTCAGTTCCGCCCACTGCTCGTTGCGGATGGTGGTGAGTACCTGGCTCGTCAGCGCGATGTTGGTCCTGACGAGGCCCGTGATCTCGGTCAGCTGCATCTGGAGGGCGACCATGGCCAGCGCCGGCCCCACCGTGGCCGCGTTCTGCGCGGTGTTCACCGAAGCCACGGGGATGAGGCGGGCCTGATGGACTATTTTGCCGTTGAGGAACACCGCTCCGAGGTTCGCGCCGTCCTTGACGGCGAGCGTTCCGCCGGCTTTCAGCACGGCCTGTGTCGCGCTGCTGAACCTGTAGAGCCCCTGCGCGCCGGCGAACGCGTTTCCGAGGTGGCCGGCCACGGTCGCCGTGCTCGCGACCGAGGCGAGGACTGTGGAGATCTGCTTGCGGTCGGCGGCCGGTACAAGCCCGAAGTCGAGCAGACCGGGCTTGAGTTCCGGCCCCGCGAGGGCACGCAGCGGCGAGACGTCGTCGGCGCCCACTGCCCGAAGTGTACGGCTCGACACCCTGCGGGCACGCGCTCATGCGGGAGTTGAGTGCGATGCCCTGCGGGTGCGGCGCGGTTACCAGGCGTAGGCCTCGGGGGCGGGCTTGGCCCCATTCGGTGCCGGCGCCGGGAACAGCCGGTCCAGTTCGGCCAAGGTGCCGTCGTCCAGCGTCAACTGGAGCGCGCGCAACGAGCCCTCGAGGTGCCCGACGGTGCGCGGACCGATGATCGGCCCCGTCACACCGTTCTGCGCCAGCAGCCACGCCAGCCCGACGTGGGCCGGCTCTTCCCCGATTCCGGCGCACAGCTTCTCGTACGCCGCGATGGTCTCCAGGTGGTGGCCCAGCGCGACGGCGGCGCGCCCCGAGCCGCCCCGCGGTGATCCGCCCTGTTTCTGCTTGCGCAGGACGCCGGCGAGGACGCCGCCGTTCAGCGGTCCCCACGGGATCAGGCCGAGGCCGTAGGCGCGGGCCGCGGGCAGGACCTCCAGCTCGGCCCAACGGGTCATCAGGTTGTACCTCGACTGCTCGCTCACCAGCCCGAGGAAGTGACGGGACCGTGCGGCCTCCTGCGCCTGCGCGATGTGCCAGCCGGCGAAATTGGACGAGCCGAAGTACAGGACCTTGCCCTGCTGACGCAGCACGCTGAACGCCTCCCAGACCTCCTCCCAGGGTGTGTTCCGGTCGATGTGGTGCATCTGGTAGAGGTCGATGTAGTCGGTGCGCAGCCGTTTGAGCGACGCTTCGCACGCGCGCCGGATGTGCAGTGCGGACAGGAACGACTCGTTGGGGCCGTCCCCCGTCGGCAGATAGGCCTTGGTGGCCAGCACCGTCTTGTCGCGGCGCCGGCCGCCGGTGGCGAACCACCGTCCGATGATCTCCTCGGTGACGCCGTCTCCCGGCGTGACGCCGTAGACGTTCGCCGTGTCGAAGAAGTTGATGCCGTGCTGGTGGGCCCGGTCCATGATGGCGTGACTGTCGGCTTCCGACGTCTGCGGCCCGAAGTTCATGGTCCCCAGGACCAGCCGGGACACCGAGAGGCCGCTGCGGCCGAGGTGGGTGTACTCCATGCGCGTCAACCCTTCAGGCGGTGGGACCGAGCTGCTCGATGAACCGGCCGGTGAACAGGTCCGCGCCCTTGTACTCGGAGACCATCGACCGGGGAGCGACGAACGGGCCGTCGGGGGAGGGCAGTTGCCCGACGCCCCCGGTCGATCCGAGCGGCAGGAGCACCATGGGGTAGGGCAGGGGCCGGTAGGTCGCCGTGGGGCGCTCACCGTTGAGCTGGGCGGTGATGTTCTTGACGACCACTTCGGCGTGCTGCATCGCGTAGCCGGCCATCTTGGCCTCCGCGACGTCGGTGATGTCGCCGACCGCGTACACGTGGGCGTGGCCCTTGACGTTGAGGAGGTCGGTGACCGGGACGCGGCCGCGCGGGTCGAGGCCGGTGAGCCTGCTGTCGGCGAGGTAACCGCTGTTGACGGTCGTCCCGTGGGCGCGGAACCAGATGTCGGCGGTGATCCTCTCACCGCCGCTGGTGGCCACGGTGAACACGCCGGCCAGGCCGGGGCCGGTGTGCGGCGGCGCCTGTAGATCGGCCCCGAGATGCAATTCGATGCCCAGGGCGTCGAGCTGGCCGCGCAGGTCCTCGACCATGGCCGGCTGGAATCCGGGGAGCAGTTCCCCGGCCGGGTCGACGACGGCCACGTGTTTGCCGGGCCAGGCCTCCTTGATCTCCCCGGCGAGTTCCAGGCCGACCGGGCCGGCGCCGAGGATGAGCACCCGGGTGGCCCGGCGCAGTTCCTTGTGCGTCCGGCGGAGATCGTCCAGGGCCTCGGCGACGGAGTCGGACGTCGGCTTGGCCGGGTAGGCGTAGCCGGATCCGGTGGCGAGGACCACGTAGTCCGCTGCCACGTGTTCGCCCGAGGCCAGGGTGACACCGTGAGGGTCCACCGAGACCGCGCGGTCCCGGATCACCCTGCCCCGGCCGATGAGGGTGGCGAACGGAAAGAACATGTTGTTCGCCCACTCTGGTCGGGTCAGTGCCCTGAGTGAGGCCGCCGCGTTCACGAACGCCTCCCGTGGGTCGATGAGGACGACGTCCGCCTTCGATTCCAGTGCCTTGGCGACCGTGGCGCCCCCGTAGCCACCCCCGACGACCGCGACTGTACGACGCATGTTTCCCCCTCTGAGCGAACGTTCCGGCGGCTCCGGAACGAGTCCGCCGGCCAGGAGTGAAACGTAACGTTACGTTTCGAATCTGGACCGTACAGCTCGCGATGGGTGCTGTCAAAACTGAACGTTACGTTTCGCTAGACTGGCCGGGTGACCGCCACGAACACCGGCCGGGGGCCCCGCTCCCGGGACGCGATCCTCCAAGCCGCCAGCGACCTCTGCGGCGAACTGGGCTATGCCGCCGTGACCATGGAGGCCATCGCCACCCGGGCCCGCGTGGGCAAGCCGACGTTGTACCGCTGGTGGCCTTCCAAGGGGGCGGTCTTCCTCGACGTGGTCCTCGACAGGATCGTCGAGCCCGCCATCGAGCTTCCCGACACCGGAGACATGGCCCGCGACTTGCGCACATGGATCCGCGGCTTCGCCGATCTGTTCACCGACCCGCACGCGCGGCAGCTCCTCGTCGGACTGCTGGGCGCCGCCCAGACCGACACCGAACTCGCCACCATGCTCCGGGAGAAGGTGCAGCGGCCGCTCCAGGCCGGCAACCGGCAGCGGATCGCCGCCGCCCAGGCGGCTGGTGAACTGCCCGCCATGGACCCGGTCCTGCTCGAGGAACTCCTCATCTCGCCGCCTTGGTACCGGCTTCTGGTCTCCGGGGAGCCCGTCACACGGGAGTACGCCGACGAACTCGTCGACGCGGTCCTCAGCATCCGGCTGGAAAGGCCCTCGGCAAAACAGCCGCCCCGGTAGCCCCTGACAAAACACGTAGGGCGGGCCCGGGACACGGCCCGCCCGCCCTACGAGGCTGCACCTACTCGATGTTGATCTTGAATGTGCTGGTCTTGTTCCGGATGTCCTCGGCGTTGCCGCTCATCCGCAGGTTGCGGAACGTGGCTTCACCCACCGCCGGGCCCTGGCCGGGTTCCGGCAGTTCGTTGGCCCAGATGCCGAAACCGGACTTGGCGTCGAAGGCGTCTCCGCTCTTCTTGGAGCCGGTGATGGAGATGTCGGTGAAGATCGTGTCCTTCACCGGGAACTGCGGCTGTCCGCCGACGTAGTTGGTCTGGAACATCACGCCTCCGTAGGTGGAGTCGTCGATGTCGACGTCGTTGACCCGGATGCCCTGGAAGACCTTGGAGGCGGAGAAGGCCCAGATGGCGGGGAAGACCTGCGAGCCCCAGAAGTGGCCGCCCGTCCGTTCCAGGGAGACGTTCTCGATCGTCGTGGGATCGGTCCCGAAGCCGTTCATCGGGTAGCCGAAGTCCAGCGACGAGATCGTGATCCCGGAGTACACCAGGGTGTCGGCGACGCGTATGTTGCGGAAGGTGTTGTCGTAGCCGCCGTAGACGGCGATACCGGCCGCGCGCCATGTGAGTGTCGACGTCAGGTTCTCGTAGAGGTTGTTCTTCTCGTCGGCGCCGCCCGCGTCGATGGCCGAGAAGAGGGCGAAGCT
Organism: Streptomyces musisoli; assembly: GCF_016741855.1. Lineage (GTDB taxonomy): Bacteria > Actinomycetota > Actinomycetes > Streptomycetales > Streptomycetaceae > Streptomyces > Streptomyces musisoli. Next base: position 926,502 of record NZ_JAERRH010000002.1, read on the forward strand.
GTCGTCTCCCGTCGCCCGGGCGTCGTTGTTGACGACGTGGTTGTCCGTGGAGCCGTTGGTCATGTTGATGCCGTCGGCGAACGTGTCCCGGATGCGGGAGTCGCTGATGGTCATGTGGTCGGTGTTGGCGCCCCAGTAGAGGCACACCATGTGCTCGGCCCAGACGTTGTCGATGGTGATGTCCGAGACGTTGGAGAAGTCGAACACCTTGCCCGGACCGTCGATCCGCGAGGTGTAGTTGCCGAAGTAGGCGAACCCGGCGAACGTGGAGCCCTTGGCGCCGGCATCGGCCCGGAAGCCGATATCGGTGTTCTCCTGCGAGGACGGTGCGTGGAAGCGGGTGAACCACGGCCCGGCGCCGATGACCTTCACCGCCTTGCCGTAGACCTGGAACTTGCCGGAGGTCTCGTAGTCACCGGCTGGCAGGTAGACGCCGATCAGCTTGCCCGTCGTGTCCATCCGGACCTTGTCGAGGGCGTTCTGCACGTCCTGGTGCGAGTAGCCCGCCGGAACCGCGTAGGCGGCCGGGTCCGGGTTCGGGGCGGCCGTCGCCTGCTCGGTGTTGACGAAGTCGATGGCGTAGCTGGAGGTGTTGGCCGCGTCCTTCTGGAGCCGGATCTTCGAACCGGCCGGAACCGTCTTGCCCAGCAGCAGGTTCGCCTCGTCGTAGATGTGCCGCGGCGCGCCGGAGCCGGGAGAGTTGCCGGGCGAGGTCTCGTTGCCGTAGAGCCAGGCGTACTTCGAGGTGAGGTCGATCGCCTTGAGGAACTGGCCGTCCACGTAGACGTCGAGCGTCGTGGTGGTGCCGTCCGGGATCGAGAAGCGGGTGACGAGCGTGTTGGTCGCCGCCCGGGTGGTCCACTCGACGTACTGGCCGGTTCCCGTGAGGGTCACGGCCTTGCGGCCGCTCGCCTCGCCGGCGAGGTCGCCGACGGTCCGGTTCGGGCCGACGATCTTGGCGCCGCCGCCGAGTGTGCCGTCCTCGGCCTCGTACATGTCGTACGGCATGTCCGCTCCGCGGCCGACGAACAGCGGTTGTGTGCTGGTGTTGTTGGCCCGCTTGGCCGGCAGCTCGTCGGCGTCGTCGGCGATGACCGTCCTGACGGTGTACTTGCCGTTGCCGGCCGTCCAGGAACCGAGTGCGACGGGTGCGGTCGTCCGGCCTGCCGCGATGGTGCCGTCGTAGGACCCGGTGAGGGTCTTCACGGTGGCGCCCTTGGCGTCCTGGATCGCGAGGGTCACGTTGTGGGCGCCGGAAGCCGAGTCCGCCGTGCCCTGGTTCTTGATCGCGACGGAGAACTTGACCTCGTCACCGGCCGAGGCGCTGGAAGGGGTCCAGGAGACCGGCGCGGCGAGCAGGTCGGAGCTGGACACGGGCTTGACGACGAGGGCGTCGGCACGGGTGAAGGCGTTGTTCGCCTCGTCCTGTTCGATGACCTTGTGGGACGGGTCCACCTCGGCGCCGAGGGAGTAGCTGCCCGCGTCCCGGGTGCCTATGCTCGCCGTGACCGTCCTCGACTCGCCGGCCGCGAGGGCCGGGACGTCCGCGGTGGCGGCCTTCGTGCCGCCGAGCGTGAAGTTCAGGTCGGTGGCCTTCGCCGCTTTGCTGCCGCTGTTCGTGACGGTGGCCGTGAGGCTGACGGCGTCCGACTCGACCGGTGCGGCGGGCGTGCTGGTGATGCCGGTGACCTGGAGGTCGGGGTTGGCGGACGGCGTCCCGATCACGTGGAACTCGGCGACCTGTGCCCCGGGTGCGCCGGTGTTCTTGGTGAACTTGAGCTGGATGTCGGCGGCGGAACCGGAGACCGGGATGGTCACCGAGTTGCCGGTGCCGGGGGAGAAGGTGTAGTCCTTCGCCGCCGCGAGGGTCGTGAAGGACGTCGCGTCCTGGTCGCGGCCGAGTACCTGGATGTTCTGGGTGCGCGTGGACCAGGCGGCGTCCGGGTTCAGCTCGACGACGATCTGGCCGAGGTCGGCGTTGGCGCCCAGCCTGGTGGTGAGGGTGGCCGGGTAGGCACCGCCCGCGCTTTCCCAGTAGGTGCTGGTGAGACCGTCGTTGGCGTTGGCGGCGACGTAGTTGTAGACGTCCGAGGAGGCCTCGATGGGCTTGCCCTGGGCGAGGTCGGAGCCCGACGTCCCGGGCCGGGTGACGCTGTTGCTCGGCGCCGATGTGTTGCCGGCCGCGTCCTTGGCCTTCACGTAGTAGGTGACGGTGGAGGTCGCCGGCGGGTTGTCGGTGTACGTCGTGACGTCCCCCGCGACGGACTTCACGAGCCGGCCGTCGGCGTAGACGTCGTAGCCGGTGACCTTGACGTTGTCGCTCGACGGCTGCCAGCTGAGCAACACGTCGCCGCCGGACTGCTTGTAGGCGAGGCCGCCGGGTGCGGTGGGTGCCTGGGTGTCGCCGCCGGACCCCTTGCGGGTGACGCTGTTGCTGTCGGAGGAGACGTTGCCCGCCGCGTCCTTGGCACGGACGAAGTAGGTGACGTCGCTGCCGGCGGGCTGGGTGTCGGTGTACGTCAGCACGTTTCCGGCAACGCTCGTCCGCAGCTCACCGTTGGCGTAGACGTCGTAGCCGGTGACGCCCGTGTCGTCGTCGGCCGCGTTCCAGGTGAGCTTGATCTGCCCGGTGCCGGGTTCGGTGTAGCTCAGGTTCGCCGGCGCGGTGGGCGACCGGGTGTCGCCGGTCGCCGGCCCGTACACCTCCAGCTCGGACACCTGCCCGGCGGGCCAGCCCGTGTTGGCGGTGAAGAGTACGCGCACGTACCGCGTCGTAGTCGTGTCGAAACGGATGGTCGCCGACTGGTCGTCGCCGCTGTCGAAGGTGTACGCCTTCGCCGCCGTCAGGTCGGTGAAGTTCTGGTTGTCGGTCGAGCCCTGGACCTTGAGCGTCTGGCTGCGGCTCGGCCATCCGCTCGGCAGCCGCAGCGTCACCTGGTCGACCTTGACCGAGGAACCGAGGTCGACCTGCACCCACTGCGGGAAGGCGTTGTTCTTGCTCTCCCAGTACGTGGCGCGATTGCCGTCGCCGGCGTTGGCCGCGCCGTACACGTCGGCATGCCCGCTCTCGGTGAAGGGCCTGCCCAGGGCGAGGTTCGGCGTCGAGGCGTCGGTCGTGAGCACCTGCATCTCGGCGAGCTGTGCGGTGCCGCCGACCGAGTTGCCGCTGAAGTCGGCCCGGACGTAGCGGGCGAGGGTGGCGGGGAAGGAGATCTTCACCGTGTTGCCGTTGCCGGGGCTGAAGACGTACGACGCCGACGATTTCAGCGTGGCGAAGCTCTTGCCGTCGGCGCTGCCTTGCAGGGCGAGGGTCTGCTCGCGGGTCTGCCAGTGGGCGGGCAGGCGCAGCACGACCTGTCGCACGCGCCGGGAGCGCCCGAGGTCGGTCTGCACCCACTGCGCCGACTTCCTCCCGGCCTGCCAGTAGGTGCCGGCGTCGCCGTCGTTCACGTTGGCGGCCGCGTGCTTGCCGAGGGCGCTGCCGGCCTTGGCCGTCGCGGCGGCGGTGTCCGGACCGCCGGTCGCGTGTGCGCCGAGGGCAGGCAGTCCTAGAACCATGATGGTGGAGGCCAGCGCAGCGGTGGCTGTGCGCCGTCTCCACGAGCTGGGTTTGTATCGAGTCATGTGGGGGTCACTCTCGTCGCGGTATACAGGATCGACCGTGCGCAGCTTCTTGCGTTTGTTCATCGAAATATTGCAGACGATTAGTGAGTTCGTCCACGGTCGCGGCAGCACGAGTTTCGACGGATCACCCTGTGGTCCGGTGAAGGAGGGGTTTGCGCGTTACACGGGTGCGACCTGGCCCCTGTGCTGCCGGGTTTACGCATCCTTCAATGGAGTCGAGAATTTGCGTGAAATAGCAATGTTTTTGCGCTCGATCTGTGTCGTGACGCGATGACTTGCGGTTCGCGGCCACCGCCGGGTCTTCACCCCCCGGCTACCCCTGGTTCTTCACCCTGCGGCTTCTGCCGGAAGCACCACACGGACTTCGTAGCCGCCATCGCTCGTCGGCCCCGAGGCCATCGTGCCGCCGAGGAGTTCGGCGCGCTGTCGCAGGCCGATCAGACCGTGGTGAGCACCGGGCAGGGGGAGGGGCGGCTGGGTCGGCGCGGTGTTGGTGACCCTGACGTGCACGGAGCCGTTCGTCTGGAACAGGTCGATGCGTGCGGTGGCACCGGGAGCGTGTTTGCGGGTGTTGGTCAGCGCTTCCTGGACCGTGCGGTAGACAGCGCGCTGGACGGTGGGGGGAAGACCCTGGGGCAGGTCCATCTTCAGCTCGGTCCGGATGCCGCAGTTGTCCGCCAGTCCCTGGATGTCGACGAGCGCGGGCTGGGGAGTCAGTTCGGTGGGGTGGCCGCCGGCGGCACGCAGGACGCCGACCATGTGGCGCAGCTCGTCCAGCGTCTGCACGCTCAGCCGCCGGATCGTCGCCGCGGCCTCCTTGGTGTCCGCGTCACGCGTGCCCACCTGCAGCGCTCCCGCGTGCACGGCGATCAGGCTGACCTGGTGGGAGACGACATCGTGCATCTCCCGCGCGAGCTGGGCGCGTTCCTTGGCCAGAGCGGCCTGGGCGGTCAGCAGTTGTTGATGGTCACGGGCCTCCGAGATCTCGGTCAGTCTCATCGACAGGTCGCGCCGGGTCTGCACGAGTTGCCCGAGGAAGACGGCGGCGGCCGCCGTGGCGGCGCTGTAGCCGAGCGCGATGAACGTCGCCGTACGGGTCAGATCCAGGTTCGCCGTCGGCAAGGACGTGACGTCGCTGAAGGCGAAGGCCAGGGCCCCCACGACCAGCAGCGTCCGAGGGCGGCCCAGGGAAGCGAGCGTGTACAGCGCGGCCAGGCAGGCGAACACGGCGTCGGACAGCAGCACGGCCGGAAGGGTGAGGAAGAACGTGAGCAGCGGCCGCCGGCGGCGCAGCAGCAGGGAGAGGGCGGCGCCGACGCCACAGGCCATCCGCAACGGCTCGTCGACATCCCAGTGAGCCCACACGTCGAGGAGGGCCATGGCCACCGCCACGCCGTCCAGGAGCAGGGGGGACGGGCGGTTCATCCTGATCCCTCCGCGAGGAGTCCGGCCCGCTGGGCGAAGAGGGCGGCCTGCACCCGGCCGCTCACCTCCAGCTTGGTGAGGATCGCGCTGACGTGATCCTTCACCGTGCCGGTGCTCAAGTGCATCCGGGTCGCGATGTCGGCGTTGGACAGGCCCTCGGCGACGAGGACGAGCACCTCACGCTCGCGGTCGGTCAGCCGTTCCAGCGCCTTCGACGGGCGCTCCTGCGGTCCCGCGCTCAGATAGCCGTCCACCACCGTGCGTGTGACCTTGGGCGACAGCACCGTGCCACCGTGGGCCAGGCTGTGCACCGCCAGCGGCAGCGCCTCGGGATCCGTGTCCTTGAGCAGGAAGCCGGCGGCGCCCGAGCGCAGCGCCGTCTCCACGTATTCGTCCATGTCGAACGTGGTCAGCATGGCCACCACGGGAGGGTCCGGCAGTCGACGGATCTCGCCAAGCACGGTGAGCCCGTCCACGTCAGGCATGCGGATGTCCAGCAGCACCAGGTCGGGGTGGCCCTCGCGCACCGCCGCGAGGGCCTGGCCGCCGGACACCGCCCCGACGACCTCGATCCCGTCGGCGGCGTCGAGGATGCGCCGGAAGCCCGTGCGGATCAGGGCTTCGTCGTCCACCACCAGTACCCGGATCACGTGTGCTCCAGCCTCTATCGGACCACTGTCCGATTCGTACCACGCCGGGGGCGGCTTCGCCGCTGGGCGCGGTCCGGCGCGGGAGGCAACAGGACCGGTCAGGGGCGGACGGCGTGGTCCCGTGTCCTCAGTATCGGTGCGCTCCGCCTCTTCGGCGGTGTTCACCTCGCCGTGGTGGTCGCACGGCTGGGACGGGAGGGACCAGGGAGGTCAGCCGGGATGGACGGGGAGGTGACGGTCGGCCGGTGAGGCACATGTGACGCCGGGTGGACCGGATGGTCGGCGCCGGGAGGGACCAGGGAGGTCAGGGTCGGCCGGTGAGGCACACGTGGCGGCGAGTGGACCGGATGGTCAGCACCGGGATGGGTGAGGAGCCGTCGATCGGCAGATGCTGCTGCGGGGCCGCCAGGCGGTCGAGCCGGACGTTCCAGCCGCCGTCGCGCATCGTCAGCGTCACCGAGGAGAAGCGCGGCACCTCCAGGTGCCAGAACGCGCGGAAGGGCACGGCCAGAGCATGCACCAGTGAGGCCCGGATGAGGGTCGACTCGGTGATCGCGAGTACGGATCCCGGCTCGGCGCGCAGCCGGTCCAGCCACGCCGCCGTCCGACGGCAGAGCTGCGCGATGGACTCGCCCCCGTGCGGTGCGGCGGCGGGATCCGTCAGCCAGGCGGAGAGCCCGAAGGGATCCTCGGCCGCGATTTCCGTGAGCGGGCGGCCGTCCCACGTGCCGTAGTCCAGATCGCGCAAGGCGTTCTCGGGCGTGGCTTCGACGGCCAGGGCCTCGGCGATCTGCGCGCAGCGGGCGGAGGGCCCCCGCAAGGCCCGCGAGTACGGCGGGAGCGCCGCTCGCGCGGCTGCGACCTCACGCCGGTCGTGCTCACTCAGGACACCGTCCCCGAAGACTTGGTCGTGGCTGCCTTCCGCGGCGGTTGCGCACAGCATCGTCAGTCGCCTCACGATCCGACCTCCTTCTCCGATGGGACGGCATTTTCGCCGGCCCGGTCAGATGATCAAGCGGGCGGGTTGGTGGCGCTCCGGAGAACCTGTTTCGACGGTTCCTCGGAAGGTGCCCGGCGTACGGACTGGCCTGACTGGGAACGGCCCGGCGTCTGACGACCCCGCCGCGCCCTCGTGCGCGGCTGTGACGGCGAGCGAACCTCGTCGTGGACGGACCGCCGGAGCAGAGAACTGCCCCATCGACCACCACGTTCCAGCAATGCTGCCGCTTCAACCATCCGGCATGTGGCCGGAGTACCCCCGCCGGGCGGGGGGATCCTCGTCCTCGGCTGGTCGGGCTGTCCGGCGTGGGGCGGGACGTCCCCGGCGGCCGGACGCGAGGCTGCACCGGGTGGGGGAGGGGCGCATGCCCGCCCCGGCCGGCAGGAAGCGATCCAAGGGGGCTCCGCCGGCACACCCGGAAAGGCGGCCGTGCGGCGCCGCCCGGCGGGCTACGTCAGGAACGCGAGGTCGCACTGGTACCAGGTGCCCCGCTTGCCGCCGAGATCGGTCACGTCGGCCGGGCCGATCGGGACGAATCCGGCCTTGGTGAGCACCCTGTGGGACGCGGCGTTCTCGTGGGCCGTGGCCGCCCGCAGCGTGCGCAGCCCGTGCCGCTGCGCCGCCAGGCGGCACAGCTCTCGGACGTTCGCGGTGGCCACTCCACGGCCGGTGACGTGCTGGGCGACCCGGTAGCCGAGTTGTGCGGTGCCGTTCTCGATGTCGACCAGGTTGAACCTGCCGAGTACGGAGCCGTCGTCGGCGACGAGTACGTAGAAGGCGCAGATGCCGTCCTCCTGCTCGGCCAGCAGGGCGTCGTACCGGTCGGTGAACCGGTCGAAGTAGTCGTCGCCGCGGTCGGGGACCGAGGCGGCGAAATAGGCGCGGTTCGCCAGCTCGAACGCCAGGACCGCCGGGGCATGGCTGGCATGCAGCCGCTTCAGCTCGGGCACTGCCCGACTGTACCCGGAGGGGGTGCCGGCACCACCTGAAATACACCGCCGTCGGCCGTCCGGTAACCAGGACCGTCGTCAGCCGTGGGTGACCGACCCCGTCAGCCGTGGGTGACCGCGACCCTCGTCGTCCGTGGGTGACCGCGACCCCCGTCGGCCGTGGGTGACGGCGACCCCCGTCGGCCGTCCGGCGACCGGGAGGTGGCCCGGTTGCGGCTGGTGGTCCCGCCGCTGCCCGGGTGGTCTGCGGCGACGCTTCATGCTCCGGTCAGCTCGGCGTTCGCCCTCTCCGTGACCAGGCCCAGCACGCGGCCCGCGATCGCCAGGTCCTCGGCCGGGATGTCGGCGTACAGCCGGGCCGCGATCTTGCCGGATTCGGCGGTCGTGGTCTCGTACAGCTCCCGTCCGGCGTTCGTGAGCCGTATCCGGGACGTCTTCGACGGGTCCGTCACCAGCAGCTTCGCGGCCGTCAGCTCCTCGATCACGCCGTGCACGACCGATTCGTCGGTCTTCAGCGAACCGATGACGTCGGCGACGAGGTCGTCGCGGTCGATGGAGTCGCCCGCGACCGCGACGACGCGGAGGGTCACGCTCTGGTTGAACGTGACGCCGTGCCGGGCCAGCACGTCCTCCAGGAGGGCACGCGAGGCGTAGTGCGCCAGGGCGACGACTCGGCCGTTGACGGCGGGTGCGGTGGTGGTCATGACTGCTCCTTCTGGTTTCAGGTACGTGGGACGAGTGGTGCGTCGGACTCGGTCGCCGGCTCGGAGCACGGCTGCCGGGTGTGCGAGCCGGTCCGTTTCCCGGCCTCACCTCCGATATAGTACATGGCAACTATGTACATGGCTACTATTTTCTCGCGGGCACCCGAAGCGGGATCACGATCGGCCCAGGATGCGGCACCACCGGTGGTGGATCACTCTGCCGATGGGGGGCCGCCCCCGGCGCCTGGCCGGGCTCCGGACGGCCGGACATCTGCCGGATCATTCGGAGGGTGTCGACCGGGCGCTTGAGGGTTCCCTGGCGTAGAGGGCGTGGTCGGGAAATCCGGGCTGCCCGGCTGTCAGGGGGTGCTCGGGATCAGGAGGCGGGCGGCCCGGACGGTGCCTTCGGGATCAGGAGACGGGCGTCCAGACGGTGCGCCAGGGATCAGGTGCGGCGGGCGGCCCAGACGGTGCGCTCGGTGCGCACCGCCAGGTCGTCGCGGCGCAGGATGCTGTGCGGGCTGCCGGTGTCGAGGAGCCGGTCGAGCGCGGCGAGGTCCTCGGGAGACAGTTCGGTGGCGACGGCGCCGCGGACGCGTTGCAGGCCGCCGAGGGCGTAGCGGCCGATCGCTTCGCTGCGCGAGCCCTCGATGTTCACGGCGATGGTGCGTTCGCCCTCGACCGTGAAGCCGGCGGCGGTCAGCATCGGGCCCCAGTCGGCACCGCGGTGGGGCATGCGCTCGGCGTGGAAGCGGTCGGTCGCGGCGTGGCAGCGCTCCTCCAGGCCGGGCCGGTCCTCGGGGGCGCTCTCGGGCAGGAAGCGGGGGAAGCCGGCCAGCTCGACGACGGCGAACAGGCCGCCCGGCGCGAGCACGTCGTGGACGGCGCGCAGTGTGCGATCGGGGTGGGTCAGGTGGTGCATCGACGCCGACGCCCACGCCAGGTCAGGTGAGCCGAGGTCGGGCCAGGCGGGGCCGTCGAGGTCGGCGTACAGGGTGCGCACGCGTCCCTCCACGCCGCGGGCGCATGCCTTCGCGCGCAGGTGCCGGAGGTGTCCGGCGGACGAGTCGACGGCGGTGACGTGCGCGTCGGGGAAGCGGTCGAGGAGGGCGAAGGTGCCCGCACCGGTGCCGCAGCCCAGATCCACGATCCGGCGCGGGCCGGTCTCCAGCGGCAGCCAAGCGGTGATGGAGGCCAGGTGCTCGGCGAGGACCTCGGCGTCCAGGTCGAGGATCTCCGCCTGATCGTCGGCGCCGTGCCCTTGGTGCCGGCCGTGCGCGTGGTCGGGGCCGTGTTCCTGCCGGCGGTCGTGTTGTTGGTCGCGGTCGTGCTGGGTGACGTGGTGAGGGGTGTTCGGGTGCGCTTGGTCCATGCCGTCACGGTAGGGCGGTCATGCTCCTGGGGCATGGCCTCTCCCTATTTACGCAAGGTCGGGCCCGGATGTGCTGCCCGACGCGCAAGAGGATGTCGCCGCCGCTCGGTCATGCACGGGTGGTGTCCTCGGTGTCGCTGTCGCCGCTCTCGCGCTGGTGGCCGCGGCGGGCGTCGCGGTCGAAGATGCCCAGGATCTCGCAGGGGCCGCCCTCGGCGCCGATCGCGTGCGGCATCATCGTGGGGAACTCGGCGGCCTGGTTGGTCTCGATGCGGAAGCGGCGGTGGCCGAGCATGAGGACCGCGGTGCCGGACAGGACGACGAGCCATTCGCGTCCCGGGTGGGCACGCATGCGCGCCGGGTTCTCGGGTGGCGGTTCGGTCATGCGCTGACGCACCACACTCATGCCGGGATCGCCCTTCACGGGCCAGCGCATCAGACCGTGCGCGCTGTCGATCACCGGGCTGGTGACGACGTCGTCGGCGCCGGTCTCCACGAGCTGATCCAGCGTGGTGTCCAAGGCGCGGGCGAGGATCACCAGTTGATCCAGCGCGAGGCGGCGCCGGCCGGTCTCGATGCGGCTGAGGGAGGACTGGCTCAGGTTAGCGCGAGTGGCCAGCTCCTCCAGTGACCAGCCCTGCGCGACCCGCAGGGCGCGGATGCGTTTGCGTACGAGGCTGTCCAGATCGCCTTCTTCTTGCGTCATGGGCAACATCGTATGCTCACGCCGCAAACCGTGATTAGCGTCGTGGGCGGGATGAACGGAACCCGGTCCACCGCTGACCGCCCCGACGAAACGCGCGGTGGCCGGGCCCCGCCCCCTACCCGTCACTCGTCGACCGGCCCTGCTCCGGCGCCGACTCGGCAAGGTCGGCGGAGTCGTCGTGGCCCTCGTGGCACGGTCGATCAGGGCGACGCGGGCCGCTTGTCATCCGTCAGGTGGTACACGCTGTCACCCGTCGGGTGGTACACGGCGAATGATCTTGCTACATACGCTGAGAAACATGAACCTTTCCCCGCTTCGTCGGACCACTTTCCGTGCGGGACCCGTCGTTCTCGCGACCGTTTTCGCCCTGCTGCCGACCGGGACGGCCGCGGCGGCCCCCGGCCGGGTCAAGGCGGAGCTGGAACTCGGTTGTGACCCGGGCACGTGGCACGTGGAGTACACCGCGGGAAGCAGCGGCCACGTGCCCGGTTCGACGGTGCGGACGCGGATCGACGTCCACACCGTCGACGAGTACGGTCCGGACAAGGAGACCGGCGAGGGCCCGTACGGTCTGGGCGCCGCCGTCACGACCGGCGACGTGAAGCGGAAGGTGGACGCCAAGGGGCGGTGGTCCACCCACGAGGTCCTGAGCCGGGGTCCTCGCCCGGCCGGCTACCCCCGCTCGCACACCCGGACCACCACGGTCATCCTCCAGGTGGCTGACGGAACCGGTTGGGCCACAGTCGAGAGCGAGTGCACGCTGACGGTGTGACGACGTTGCTCGGCCCGATCGACGCATTCGGCGCGTGGGCCTTCGAACATGGCGATGAGGTCACGGCCGCCAGGCAACGGCTCCTCGCCAGGCTTCGGAGCGCCCACCAGGGCGGCCCGGCGGCGGCCCCGTTCGGTGCCCGCCGGTGTCGATGTCTGTTTCTGCAAGTTGGACGGCATTGCTGACGCATCGTGCGTCCACGTAGCGTTCAGGGCGGGCCGCAATCGCCGGTCCAAATCCTTCCCGCGACGTATGACTTGAGGTACAGGCATGCCTACGACCACCCTGCGCCAGCTCAACGCGTTCGACGACTCTCCTGCGTCGCTCGCCTCCGCCACGGTGATCCTGATCGACTACCAGAACACCTACACCCAGGGCGTCATGGAGCTGTCCGGCTGGGAGGCCGCGCTCGACGCCGGCGCCCAGCTGCTCGCGAAGGCCCGCGCGGCCGGTGCGAAGGTCATCCACGTCATCAACGACGGTGGCGAGGGCACCCCCTACGACATCCGCGCGGAGATCGGCCGCATCCACCCGAAGGTCGCGCCGGTGGACGGCGAGGTGACCGTGGTGAAGACGAAGCCGAACGCGTTCCTCGACACCGACCTCGGGGATCTGGTGGACGCGGCCGGGAACAAGGACCTGGTGATCGCCGGGTTCATGACCCACATGTGCGTCGCCTTCACCGCTCAGGGCGCGTTCCTGCGCGGCAACCGGCCGACCGTGGTGGCGGACGCCTCCGCCACCCGGCCGCTCGAGACCTCCGTGGCCGAGGTGTCGGCCGAGGCCCTCCACCTCGGTGCGCTCGCCACGATCGGCGACCTGTACGGCGTCGTGGTGCCGTCGGCGGCCCAGCTCGGCTGACACCGGTGACGTGCCGTCGCGGGGGCCGGTGTCGCGTGCCGTCGGCGCGTGGTCCCCGCAACGGCCATCGGTACGTAATGTTCCGTTTGCCCGAAACGAAAGCGGAACTTCCATTCGTGAAAAATGACCCGTGATCACACAGTGTGTGGCGAGAACTGCGGTGTGATCCACTAATAGCCCGGCCAACTCCCGTACAAATACGGTCATGTGGTGGCGGGCGCGGACCGATCCGCGCCCCCTTCGGACAGAAGGAACTACCTCACGTGACCACACGAAGAACCGTTCTCACCGGTGCGACCGCCTTGAGTGCCGCCGCCGCGTTCGGCACCGCCACCCAGGCGTCGGCCACCGACGGGCCCGGCACTCCCACGACGTCGAGCGCGGCCCAGAAGGAAGCCCGCGACGCGATACGCAGGGTCAACGCCGACATGCGCGGCAACTACGCCGCGCTCAAGGCGGACCTGTCCAAGCGGCTGTCGCCGATGATCGTCGTCACGAACACGGCCACCGGCGGCCAGTTCACCCTCCTGTACAACGGCACGACGGACACCGTCCAACCGGTCCCCGAGTACTTCGAGCTGGCCAAGTCCATCGCGCACGTCCCGCTGGGCATCTACTCCGTTCTCGCCCAGTACCTCGGCGACCAGGTCCCCAACGTCCCCAACCGGGACCGCATCGACGCCCACGACCTCGACATGGTCGCCGCCAAGGGCCAGTCGGACCACTCCTAGGTCACGCCGCTGACCAATTTCAGGACGACCCTCACCGCGGCCCGCGACAAGCTCACCGCCGCCGGCCTGCCCAAGGACCTGCACGACAGCTGCAAGTTCATCCTGGACGAGGCGATCCACTACATCGACGGCGTCCTGCACGACCAGACGTTCGACATCCCCGGCTACGACGTCTTCTCGAACAAGGTCTACCCGAAGATCCGCACCAACATGGTCTTCTCGGCCAGGGCCCAAATCGACGGTATCGAGGGCCAGTTGAAGAAGTGGCGCACCAAGCTCGGCGAGGCCGCCTGGAGCGACCTGTACGTGGTCGTGTTCTCCATCTGGACCACCAGCGTCCTGAACCAGGCGTCCATCATCATCAAGCGGTGCATGGACCAGTCCAAGGTCGACTCGCACCTGATCGACGTGCCCACCGCCGAGACGCTCAGCGACCCCATCGCCGTCGCCCGTGACAACCTCGCCCGGATCGTCCAGGACAACATCGCCGCCGAGATGGTCTTCGCGAGCGATGCCGAGATCGCCACCGCCCTCAAGGGCCGCCAGGACCTGCTCTCGGAGGAGATCCTCAACCAGATCGGCACCAACGGCACCACCGACCCGGCCTCCTACAAGGGCACCGCCGCAACGGCCGCAACGGCCGCCGCGCTCGCGGCCGGCAAGGACGCCTGCCCCTGGCGCCAGGCCCAGAAGGCCGCCGCGGGCGTCTGACCCGACAGCCACACCCCCGTCACGGCTCCCTCCGGACACCGACGCGGACCACACCCCGCACCGGCACCCCGGAGGGAGCCGTTTCCCGATGTCACCCACCGATCAGCGCAGCACCTCACCCCAGGGAACAACCCGTGCCGTCCACCACCAGGACCCGACGCACCCGCACCACCGCCGCCCCGCGCTCCGGCCGCCGCGCCGACGCCCTCACCCTTGTGGGCCTCGTCCTCCTGGCCCTGAACCTACGCGCGGCGATCACCGGCATCCCGCCCGTCCTCGCCACCCTCCAGTCCGCCCTCCGCCTGACGGGCGCACAGGCCGGCGTCCTCACCACGCTCCCTGTGCTGTGCCTCGGCGTCTTCGCCCCCGTCGCCCCCGTCCTGGCCCGGCGCATCGGTACGGAAGCCGTCCTTGCCGTCGCCCTCGCGCTCATCCTCGCGGGCGTCCTCGTCCGCACCCTGCCCACCCCGGCCGGCCTCTTCGCCGGCACCCTGCTCGCCGGAGCGGGCATCGCCCTGGGCAACGTGCTGATGCCCGCGGTCATCAAGCGCGACTTCCCCGACCGCATCGGCCTCATGACCGGCCTCGCGATGACCCTCATGGCCGCCACCGGCGCTCTCGCCGCGGGCCTCGCCGTGCCCCTCACGACCGCCACCGGGCGGCGTACGGCCCTCACCGTCTGGGCGGCGCCCGCCCTGGCCGCGGCCACCACCTGGACCCTCCTCGCGGCCCGCCGTACCCACTCCCGGCCGCCGGCCACGACCCCGCTCACCCCGGTTCCGGCAGGGCCTCGGACGTCCGTACTGCGCTCCCCGCTGGCATGGGCCGTCTCCGCCTTACTCGGCATCGTCTCCCTGTGCTTCTACGTCCTGGTGGCGTGGACACCCCAGATCATGAGCGACGAGGGCTACCCCACGGCCGAGGCCGGCGCGATGACCTCCGTCATGCTCACCATCGGCATCCCCTTCGGCCTGGCCGTCCCCGTCACCGCCGCCCGGCTCGCCGACCAGCGTCCCCTCGTCGTCATGGTGATCGCCCTCAAGGCCGCCGGACTCACCGGGATCCTGCTCGCCCCCGAGCACGCCTGGGCCTGGACCGGGCTCCTCGGTATCGGCATCGGCGCCGGATTCCCCCTCGCCATGACCCTCCTCAGCCTCCGCTCACCGGACCCGGTCACGGCCGCGGGCCTGTCCGCCATGGCGCAGACCGGCGGCTACCTCCTCGCCGGATGCGGCCCCCTGGCCATCGGCCTCCTCCACACACTCACCGGTAGCTGGGACACACCGCTCCTGCTGCTGATCGCCTGCACGGTGCCGGAACTCCTGGTCGGCCTCGTCGCCGGCCGCCCCGGCTTCGTCGGCGCCCGCTGACCCGCCGGCCGCCCCGGCTTCGTCCGCGCCCGCTGACCCGCCGGCCCCTGCCGCGCGCCGCACACCACGCACCACGGCAGGGGCCACCCTCGGAGCGACGCCCCCCGGCCGCGTGCCGGTCTTCTCGCAACCGGAGCTTGAACCAAGCGCGTTGGCGAACGACCTGGTGACAGGAGTCGTACCGCCCGGGGTGGCGGCGTGGTGGCGGGATGCCTGGGATAGCGTCCTTCTCACTCCGGTCAAGTGAGAGGGACGGCGTGCAGGTTCAGGTGCGAGGGCGGCGTGCCCGCCGATGGATCACGTTCGGGGCGATCGCGTTCGGGGCGCTGTTCCTGGTCGTCGGGCTGATCCTCGCGGGGGTGTCGGTCTCGCTTCTGGCGCACGCGGAGCGCGCCCCCGGCACGGTGGTGGCCCTGGAGTGGCGGGACGACGACAACATCGGCGTCTCCCACAAGAAGCGGGCGCACGACGGGCCCGTGGCGTACCCGGTGGTCGAGTTCACCGCCGAGGACGGCACGCGGAGGACGTTCCGCAGCTCCACGGGTTCCAATCCACCGTCGTACGAGAAGGGTGACCGGGTCGAGGTGCTCTACCGCGCGGATTCCCCCGAGGACGCGCGGATCAACGGCTTCGCCTCGCTGTGGCTGTTGCCCCTCGTCTTCGGCGGGATCGGGTTGGTGTTCGCGGGGGTCGGGACGGTCGTCGCGTTCGTGATGCGCGGACGCTCCTGAAAGGCGGACCGGTCACAGTCCCCGGCCCGTCACAGCCCCCGCCCCCGGCCCGTCACCGTTTCCGCCCGGTCACCGCTTCCGTCCCGTCACCGCATCCGCCCGGTGTCCAGGTGAAGAAGCGCTCGCCAGCCTGGCGGGCCGCTCCTGACGCGGGACCGTCCGGCGGGCCGCTCCTCGACCGGGACCGCCCGGCGGGCTGCTCCTCGCCCGGGACCGTCCGGTGGGCCGCTCCTCACCCGGGATCGTCCGAGGGTGTGTCGTGTCAGATGGCCGCGCGGATGGCCTGTTCGAAGCCCTCGACGTGGCTGCGGGCGCGCCGTGCCGCCGTGTCCGGATCGCCGGCGACGATCGCCTCGATCAGCGGGCCGTGCTCCTCGACGTGGCCGGCCATGTCGGACAGCCGGTCGACGAACAGGCACCAGATGCGGGTGGCCAGGTTGTCGTGGCGGACGAGGGTGTCCTCCAGGTACGGGTTGTGCGTGGCGGCGTAGACGGCGCGATGGACCTGAAGGTCTAGGTGCATGAGTTCGGCGGGGTCCCGACCCGAGGACCCGGCCCCGTCCAGCTCCCGCCGCAGGCCGGTCAGGGTCGCGCGGTCCGCGGCCGTCGCCCGCCGCGCCGCCTGGGCGGCGGCCAGCGGCTCCAGCTCCTGGCGCACCTCGGAGATGTGGGCGAGGTCGGTGATGTTGACGTCGGTGGCGAAGGTCCCGCGCCGGGGATAGGTGGTGATCATGCGCTCGTACTGGAGCCGTTTGAGCGCCTCGCGCACCGGGGTCCGCCCTACACCGAGGGACTGGGCCAGCTGCTCCTCGTTGATCGGCGCACCGGGGCGGATCTCGAGCATGACGAGCCGGTCGCGGATGGCGCGGTAGGCGCGCTCGGCGAGGGACAGCTCCTCACCCCCGGGGTCGGTTGCCACCTGCTGCATGGATGCCCCCTTGACCTGGCCGGCGAGCTACCATACCTTACCGCAGAGGCTGATATATCAGTTGCCCATTAGATGGCTCTCAGGATGGTGCACAGATGGCAACGACCCCGTCGATCAGCACATCGGTCAGCACATGCGCTTCCTCGCTCGCCCTCCCGCTCCGCAGGCTCGACCCGGACGTCGCCGCCGCGCTGGACGCCGAACTGCGCCGGCAGCGGTCCACCCTCGAGATGATCGCCTCTGAGAACTTCACCCCGGCCGCGGTCATGGAGGCCCAGGGGTCGGTGCTGACCAACAAGTACGCCGAGGGCTACCCGGGCCGCCGGTACTACGGCGGCTGCGAACACGTTGACGTCGTCGAGCGGCTGGCCATAAACCGGGTGAAGGAGCTGTTCGGCGCCGAGGCCGCGAACGTGCAGCCGCACTCGGGCGCCCAGGCCAACGCGGCCGCGATGTCCGCGCTGCTGGAGCCCGGCGACACGATCCTCGGCCTCGACCTGGCGCACGGGGGACACCTGACCCACGGGATGCGCGTCAACTACTCCGGCAAGCTGTACGACGTCGTGCCCTACCACGTGCGCGAGTCCGACATGCGCATCGACATGGACGAGGTCGAGCAGCTCGCCCTCGCCCACCGGCCCAGGATGATCGTCGCCGGCTGGTCCGCGTACTCCCGGCACCTGGATTTCGCCGCGTTCCGCCGGATCGCCGACGCGGTGGGCGCGTACCTGCTGGTGGACATGGCGCACTTCGCCGGGCTGGTCGTCGCGGGCCTGCACCCGAACCCGGTGCCGTACGCCGACGTCGTCACGACCACCACGCACAAGACCCTCGGCGGCCCGCGCGGAGGAGTGATCCTCTGCCGTGCCGGCCTGGCCACGAAGATCAACTCCGCGGTCTTCCCGGGCCAGCAGGGCGGTCCGCTGGAGCACGTCATCGCCGCGAAAGCGGTCGCGTTCAAGGTCGCGGCGAGCGCGGACTTCAGGGAGCGCCAGCAGCGCACCCTGGACGGCGCCCGCATCCTTGCCGGACGACTGCTGGCCGACGACGTGGCCGAGGCTGGGATCACGGTGCTGACCGGCGGCACCGAGGTGCACCTGGTCCTGGTCGACCTGCGGAACTCCGCGCTCGACGGGCGGCAGGCCGAGGACCGGCTGCACCGCGTCGGCATCACCGTCAACCGCAACGCGGTGCCCTTCGACCCCCGCCCGCCGATGGTCTCCTCGGGGCTGCGGATCGGAACCCCGGCCCTGGCCACCCGTGGCTTCGGCGCGACGGAGTTCCGGGAGGCCGCCGACATCATCGCCGAGGTCCTGAAGGCCGAGCAGCTCGGCGACGAACGCGCGAGGGCGCTGAGTGACCGCGTCGAGGAGCTCGCCGGCGCCTTCCCCCTCTACCCCCACCTGTCCCGCCCGAACGGAGACGCGGCATGAGCGCCCAGCCGCTGCCGGAGCACCCGGACTTCCTCTGGCGCAACCCCGAGCCGCGCTCCTCCTACGACGTCGTCATCGTCGGCGCCGGAGGCCACGGCCTGGCCACCGCCTACTACCTCGCCAAGAACCACGGCATCACCGACGTCGCCGTCCTCGAGAAGGGCTGGCTGGCCGGCGGCAACATGGCACGCAACACCACGATCATCCGCTCCAACTACCTGTGGGACGAGAGCGCGGCGATCTACGAGCACGCCCTCGGACTGTGGGAGGGCCTCCCGCAGGAGCTGGACTACGACTTCCTGTTCAGCCAGCGCGGTGTCCTCAACCTCGCGCACACCCTCCAGGACGTCCGCGAGGGCGTGCGCCGCGTCAACGCCAACCGCCTCAACGGAGTCGACGCCGAGTGGCTCGAACCGGACGAGGTCGCCAAGGTCTGTCCCATCCTCAACCTCTCGCCCCGCACCCGGTACCCGGTCCTCGGCGGCACCTTCCAGCCGCGGGCCGGCATCGCCAAGCACGACCACGTCGCCTGGGCACTGGCCCGCCGGGCCGACGAGATGGGCGTGGACCTGATCCAGGGCTGCGAGGTCACCGGATTCCTCAAGGACGGCAACCGGGTCGTGGGCGTCGAGACCAACCGCGGCCGCATCCTCACGGGCCGGGTCGGACTCGCGGCCGCCGGGCACAGCAGCGTGCTCGCCGAACGGGCCGGGTTCCGGCTGCCGGTGCAGTCCCACCCGCTCCAGGCGCTCGTCTCCGAGCTGCACGAACCGGTGCACCCCACCGTGGTCATGTCCAACCACGTGCACGTCTACGTCTCCCAGGCACACAAGGGCGAGCTGGTGATGGGCGCGGGGGTCGACGCCTACAACGGCTACGGACAGCGCGGGTCCTTCCACGTGATCGAGCAGCAGATGGCCGCAGCCGTCGAACTGTTCCCGGTCTTCGCCCGCGCGCACGTGCTGCGCACGTGGGGCGGCATCGTCGACGTCACCCCGGACGCCTCCCCGGTCATCGGTACCACCCCCGTCGAGAACCTCTTCGTCAACTGCGGCTGGGGCACGGGCGGGTTCAAGGCCACCCCGGCCGCCGGCTGGACCTTCGCGCACACCATCGCGACCGGCGAGCCGCACCCGCTGAACGCCCCCTTCGCCCTCGACCGATTCCGGACGGGCGCGCTGATCGACGAGCACGGTGCGGCGGCCGTGGCCCACTGAGGAGGACACCGTGTTGCTGATCAGCTGCCCGTGGTGCGGTCCCCGCGACGAGACCGAGTACCACTACGGGGGACAGGCCCACGTCCCCCACCCCGAGAGCCCCGCGGACCTCACCGACGAGCAGTGGGCCGAGTACGTCTTCTACCGCGACAACCCCAAGGGCCCCTTCGCCGAGCGGTGGGTGCACAGCACCGGCTGCCGCCGCTGGTTCAACGTCCTGCGCGACACCGCCACCCACGAGGTGCTCGCCGTCTACCGGCTCGACGAGCCCCGCCCCGAACTGCCCCAGGCCGGAGGGAACCGATGACCGACCAGCGATTCAGGCTCCGGCACGGGGGCCGCGTCGACCGTGGAACCGTGCTGCGGTTCACCGTCGACGGGCGGGAGCTGACCGGGCACCCCGGCGACACCGTCGCCTCCGCCATGCTGGCGAACGGGCTCGTGGAGGTCGCCCCGTCTCTCTACCGTGGCCGCCCGAGAGGCATCGTCGCCGCCGGCGTCGAGGAGCCCAATGCCCTGGTACAGCTGGACGGCCCCTGCTCGGAGGGCATGCTGCCGGCGACGACCGTGGAGCTGTACGACGGCCTGGCCGCCACCACGCTGTCCGGGATGGGCCGGCTCGACCCGACCCCCGACCCGGCCGTCTACGACAAGAAGTACGTCCACACAGACGTCCTGGTGGTCGGCGCCGGCCCGGCCGGACTCGCGGCCGCGGTCGCCGCCGCCGGCTCCGGCGCCCGCGTGATCCTCGTCGATGACCAGCCCGAGCCCGGCGGTTCGCTGCTCGGCGGGCGCACGGAGACGGTCGGCTCGCGAAGCGCCCTCGCCTGGGTCGCCGAGGCCCGCGCCGCACTCGACGCCGCCCCCGAAGCCGTCGTCCTCCGACGCACCACGGCGTTCGGCTCGTACGACGACAACTACGTGCTGGCCCTCCAGCGGCGCACCGACCACCTCGGAGCCGACGCCCCCGACCCCTCCGAAGGCGTCTCGCGCCAGCGCCTGTGGCACCTGCGCGCCCGCCAGGTGGTCCTGGCGACCGGCGCACACGAACGCCCGCTGGTCTTCGCCGGCAACGACCGCCCCGGGGTGATGCTCGCCGCGGCCGTGCGCACGTACCTCAACCGCTACGCCGTGGCCCCCGGTGCACGGGCCGTGGTCGGCACGAACAACGACAGTGCCTACGACACGGTCGCCGACCTCCACGCCGCCGGGATCGACATCGCCGCCGTCGTGGACGCGCGCCCCGAGCTGTCCCCGACGGCCGCGGAGACCGCCGCGGCGACCGGGGTGCGGGTGCTGACGGGCAGCGCGGTGGTCGACACCGCGGGCGCCGGCCGGCTCACCGGTGTCACCGTCCAGGCGCTCGACGGGAGCGGCCGACTCGCCGGTGAACCGGAGTCCTTCGGCTGCGACCTGCTCGCCGTCTCGGGCGGCTGGAGCCCGGTGGTGCATCTGCACAGCCAGCGCCAGGGGCGGCTGCGCTGGGACGAGGACCTGGTCGCCTTCGTCCCCGACGGCACCGTACGGGACCAGCAGACCGTCGGCGCGGCACGCGGGACGTACGACCTCGACGGCTGTCTGGCCGAAGGGGCGCGGGCGGGTGCACGGGCCGCGACGGACGCCGGGTTCCCGGTTCCCGTACCGGCGACCGGCGGTGGGCCCGCGACGACCGCGCCGTCGCCGGACGCCGGGCGGAACGCGGCCGGCCCGACGCGTGCCCTGTGGCTCGTGCCCGCCACGAGCGGTGAGCCCGGCAGCTGGGACACCCACTTCGTCGACCCGCAGCGAGACGTCACCGTCGCCGACGTCTGGCGGTCCACCGGCGCCGGCATGCGCGGTGTCGAGCACGTCAAGCGCTACACGTCCCTCGGCACGGCGAACGACCAGGGCAAGACGTCCGGCGTCAACGCCATCGGGGTGATCGCCGAGGCACTCGGCGCCGGCGCGTCACCCGGCGACATCGGCACCACGGCCTACCGGGCGCCGTACACCCCGGTGGCCTTCGCCGCCCTGGCCGGACGCGAACGGGGCGAGCTGTTCGACCCCGAGCGGACGACGGCCGTCCACCGCTGGCACGTGGCGCACGGCGCGGAGTTCGAGGACGTCGGGCAGTGGAAACGTCCCCGGTACTACCCCCTGCCCGGCGAGGACATGGACACCGCCGTGGCCCGGGAGTGCCGCGCGGCCCGCGAAGGGGTGGCGTTCATGGACGCCTCCACCCTGGGCAAGATCGAGATCTGGGGCGCGGACGCCGGCGAGTTCCTCGACCGCGTCTACACCAACGCCTTCAAGAAGCTCAAGCCCGGCACGGCCCGCTACGGCGTGATGTGCAAGCCCGACGGCATGATCTTCGACGACGGGGTGACCCTGCGCCTCGACGACGACCGCTACTTCATGACCACCACGACCGGTGGCGCCGCCGCGGTCCTGGACTGGCTGGAGGAGTGGCTTCAGACCGAGTGGCCCGGACTCGACGTCCACTGCACCTCGGTCACCGAACAGTGGGCGACGATCGCCGTCGTGGGCCCGCGGTCCCGACAGGTCGTGGCCCGGCTCGCGCCGGACGTGGACCTGTCCGCCGAGGCGTTCCCCTTCATGGCCTTCCGCGAGACCACCCTGGCCTCGGGCATCCCCGCCCGCATCTGCCGGATCTCCTTCTCCGGCGAACTCGCCTACGAGATCAACGTCTCCGCCTGGTACGGCTTGGCCGTCTGGGAGCAGGTCCACGAGGCGGGCCGGCCGTGGGGCATCACCCCGTACGGCACCGAGACCATGCACGTCCTGCGGGCCGAGAAGGGCTACATCATCGTCGGCCAGGACACCGACGGCACCGTCACCCCGCAGGACGCGGGCATGTCCTGGGTCGTCTCGAAGCAGAAGGACTTCATCGGCAAGCGGTCCCACTCCCGCGCCGACACCTCCCGCACCGACCGCAGGCAACTGGTCGGCCTGCTGCCGAGCGACCGCACGACCCGGCTGCCCGAAGGCACCCAACTCGTCGCGCCGGACGTGCCGGTCACCCCCGGGGCCGGGCCGGTGCCCATGCTCGGCCACGTCACCTCCAGCTACCACAGCCCGGCCCTCGGCCGCCCCTTCGCCCTCGCCCTCGTCGCCGGCGGCCGGGCAAGGATCGGCGAGACCCTGCTCGCCCCCGTCGGGGACGACCTGGTGCCCGTCGAGGTGGCCGACTTCGTCCTCTACGACCCCGAAGGGACCAAGCGCGATGGCTGAGCCCACGACGATCGACGCGGGCGCGGGCCCCGTCGCCCTGCGCACCAGCCCCCTGGCACATCTGGCGGAGCGGATGCGCGCCGCCGCCGTCACCGGCGCACGGGGCGTAGCGCTGACCGAGCGGCCGTTCGTCACCATGGTGAACCTGCGCGTCGACCCCGGATCCGACGCGGCCGTCCGCATCGGGAAGGCCCTGGGCGCGCCGCTGCCGCTACAGTGCGGCCACACCACCGCGTCCGGCCCCCACACGCTCGCCTGGCTGGGCCCCGACGAGTGGCTCGTGCTGTCCCACGCCGACGCGACCACCGTGGCCGGCGAGCTGCGGGAGGCACTCGCGGCAGACCCCGGCTCGGTCGTGGACGTCTCGGCCAACCGCACCACGCTGGAGCTGAGCGGCCCGGCCGCCCGGCAGGTGCTGGAGAAGGGGTGCCCACTGGATCTGCATCCACGGGCCTTCGGACCCGGCCGGGCGGTGTCGACCACGGTGGGCCCAGTGGCGGTGCTGCTCTGGCAGGTCGACGACACACCTGCGTACCGGTTGTTCCCGCGCTCCTCGTTCGCCGACTACTTGGCGCGCTGGCTCATCGACGCGATGACCGAGTACCGCGGCCCGGATGTGCCCTGAGGGGGTCACAGAACCCTGAACCCGCCCCCGGTCGGCAGCGGCCCCTCCTCCCGCGTGGCGGTGGCCGATGCGGGAGCAGGAGCGTCGGCAAGGCATGGATCCTGGCCGGTGGCCGGTGGCCGGTGGCCGGTGGCCGGTGGCCGGCGGGCGGTGGGTGGTGGCCGGCGGGCGGCCGGGCGGCTTCGGGCGGCTTTGAGAAGATCACCTCATGGCGGACAGAGAAGACGAACTGGCCAGGGTCGCGTTCGGCACGGCGGAGGTGACGGACGCGGCTCGCGCCGCCGCACTGCGGCTGCTCGAGGCCGACCCCGCGGTGCACGCGGAGTGGATCGCGGGGATCGCGGTGAACAGGGCGGCACCCGACGCGGTGCTGCGGCGGGTCTTCACGGTCGACCCGCTGCCCGACACGGCATGGCTCGCCTACCGCCAGCTGTCGCCCGCGGCGGCGAAGGCGGCCGTCGCGCACCCGGACCCACGAGTCCGCAGGACCCTCGCCGAGAACCCGTACCTGCCGCCGGACGCGCTCGCCGTGCTGGCCGAGGACGCGGACCCCGGGGTGCGGCGCGTGGCGCTGGTGATGGCCTGTGAATACCAGGTCGAACTGCCGACGGAGGTGGCGGTGCGGCTGGCCGCCGACGAGGAGGCCCGGCTGAGGTCCTTCGCCACCGCTCTGCCCGGCCTGCCGGCCGAGACGCTGCTGTCGCTCGCCGAGGACCCCGATCCCCGGGTCAGGGCCGCCGCCATCAACTTCCGGACCTGGCCCAGGCTGCGGCCGGAAGTCCGGGCCGCGGCCGAGGCGGACCCCGACCCCCAGGTCCGCGCGGCGGTCGAGCGCGCCACCCACGTCGACGCACCCCTGCCGACGACGATCGAGGAGTTCCTCGCCGAACCGGACGAACGCCGCTGTCGCGACGCCGCGTCCACCGCACCCGTCGACGCGGGCCTGGCCGCGCTCCTGGTCGCCCACGAGGACGGCTGGCTGCGCCACGGCGCCGTCCGCAACCCCCACGTGCCCACGGCACTCGCCCTCACCCTCGCGGCCGACCCCGACCCCTCGGTCCGTCTCGCCCTGTCCCTGCGCGCGGATCTGACCGAGGAACAGCGCGTGTCGATCGACTACACGGTGTCCCCGGGCCGCCATCCGGTCCCGGACTGGGTGAGGGAGCGCTTCGGCGACCCGGACGCGCTGCGCGAGATCGCGGCCTCCAGCCACGTCCTGCTGCGCCGGGGGGTGACGTGCGCGCCGGAGCTGCCCGTCGACGTGGTCGAACTGCTGGCCGCCGACGACGACTACTTCGTGAGGCTGATGCTCTGCGAGAACGACCATGCCCCGCACGAGCTGCTCGTCGAGATGTTCGCCGACTGGGACGGGCTGAGCTGGGGCATGCTGGCGCACTGCCGCAACTTCGCGCGCCCCGGCCTCGCCCGGTTCGCGGACCACCCGGACCACCGGATGCGCTACGCCGCCCTCTTCGACCCGCAAGCCGGACCGGAACTCATCGAACGGCTCACCCGTGACGCGGACTGCACGGTGCGCCTCCATGCGGGCGGCGACCCGCGCCTGCCCCGCCCCAGACTCGTCGAACTGCTCGGCCCGGACGGCATGCCCCGAACGGCCGCCTGCAACCCCGCGCTGCCCGTCGGCCTGATGCACGGACTGCTCGACATCGCGGGCGTGGAACGCTGACGACGGCCGGGCCCGGGCCGACCCCGGGATGCCCGTGATCTGAAGGTGCCGGGCGGTGGGAAGGTCCCCGTTGTCCGGAGGTGCCGGGCGGTGGGAGGTTCCCCGTTGTCCGGAGGTGCCGGGCGGTGGGTGAGCGGCCCGGCACTGCGCGGACCGGTACCCCGTCGCCCGCGCGGGTCACGACCGAGGCGGCGGCCGGGCGGAGCCGGACGGGGCCGTGACCGAGACGGCGGACGGCGGGGCGGACTTGTGCAATCCGCCTGCGAGACCGCACTGTTGCCCGGTATTCGTTCAAACGGTCAGGAGTCCCGGCTTGTCCTCGCACATCCCCGCTTCCGCGCCCGCCCACGTCGTCGACTCCGTCGGCGGCTGCCCGCACGCCCTGAACGCCGAGCTGCGCGGCCGGGGGCCCGTCGCGGACATCGTCCTGCCCGGCGGGGTACCCGCGGCGGTGGTCCTGGGGCACGAGGAGCTGAAGGAGTTCCTTTCCCACCCCGACGTGGCCAAGGACGCCCGCCACTGCCCGGCCCTGAACGACGGCACGATCCCCGCGGACTGGCCGCTGCGGGTCTTCGCCAACGCGCAGGGCATGCACACCGCCGACGGTGCCGACCACCGCCGGCTGCGCTCCCTCGTCGGCAACGCCTTCACCGCCCGCCAGGTGGAGCGGCTGCGGCCGCGTATCGAGGAGCTGACCACCGGCCTCCTCGACGACCTCGGCCGGGCCGCCGCCGAGGACCCGGACGGCATCGCGGACCTGCGCACCCACTTCGCGCTCCCGCTCCCGATGAGCGTCATCTGCGAGCTGCTCGGAGTGGACCCCGAACACCGCGGCCGGCTGCACGACCTCACCTACACGGTGGTCATCGCCACCGACACCACACCGGCGGAGGTCATGGCCGCCGTACGCGAACTCGTCGAGCTGCTCGGCACGATCGCCGCGGCCCGCCGGACCGCCCCGGGCGACGACCTGACCAGCGCCCTGATAGCCGCCCGCGAGGACGACGGCGACCGGCTCAGCGAGGCCGAACTCATCGGTACCATGCGCCTGATGCTGGTCGCCGGCCACGAGACCAACCTGAACCTGATCAGCAATGCCGTACGGGCCCTGTGCACCCACCGCGACCAGCTGGCGCTGGTCCTGGAGGGCAAGGCCACCTGGTCGGACGTGGTGGACGAGACGCTGCGCTGGGACGGCCCGGTCAGCTGGTTCCCCTTCCGCTACCCCACCCGCGACCTGTCCCTCGGCGGAAGCGTGATCCCGCGGGGCACCCCGGTCCTCGCCGGCTACACCGCGGCCGGGCGCGACGAGGCCTTCCACGGCCCGGACGCCGACCGCTTCGACGTCACCCGGCCCGGCGCGGCCCGGCACCTCTCCTTCGGTCAGGGCGCGCACTACTGCGTGGGCGCCCCGCTCGCCCGGCTGGAGGCCACCATCGCCCTGGAACGGCTCTTCACCCGCTTCCCGGACCTCGACCTCGCCGTCCCCGAAGGCGAACTGCCCCGCCAGCGCAGCTTCATCGGCAACAGCGTCGAAGCGCTCCCGGTCCGCCTCGTCCGGAGCTGAAGCCCGCCGCCCGCCGCGCCCTGCCCGCCGCCCCCTGCCGGCCCGCGGCGGGCGGTACGGTTCCGTGCCCGGCCGGCCCAGCGCACCGGGTGTCCCGCCCCGGGGCCGGGCGTCGCGGCGCCGGAGCTCCGGAACACTCACTCAGCCCTGCACGTCGCCCCTGGTGGAGGAGTCGACGGTGTCGCGGTGAGAGAAGTCACCGGGCGGGATGCCGGGGTGATGTCCCGGCGGGGGAGCGGGGGTGGCCGCGGTCGGGCCGAGTGTGAGGTGGGAGACGATGCGATAGCGGTCCCCTCGGTAGAGCGAGTGGACATACTCGACGGGCCGCCCGGCCGTGTCCGAGGTGAGCCGTTCGAACAGCAGGGCCGGGGACAGCTCGGGCACATCGAGAAGCTCGGCCTCGGAGCGGGTGACGACGGTCGGCTCGATCGCCTGGACGGCTTCGCGGACGTGCACGCCGTGATGCTCACGCAGATGCTCGTACAGGTCGCCGCTCTCCAACTCCTCTGCGCTCAGCCCGGGAACGAGGTCCGCACGGATGTGCAGGTGCTCGATGGCCATGGGCGCGCCGTCGACGAGGCGCAGCCGGGCCACGTAGACGATCTTTGCGGCCGGGGAGAGGCGCAGCTTGCGGCCGACGCGGGCCCCGGCCTGGATGGTGGTGAACTCCAGCAGCCGGCTGGACCAGGCGCCCGCGGCCCGGGCGACGGCCAACGCGTTCTCCTGGGACACGAGTTCCTGCGTGATCTTCTCCGGTGCGACGAACATACCGCGCCCGTGTTTGCGGACGAGAAGTCCCGCGGCGACGAGTTCGTCGACGGCGGCGCGCAGTGTGGGCCGGGAGACGCCCAGGTGTGCGCAGAGCGTGCGCTCGGAAGGGATGGGGTCGCCGGGGCGCTGGGTCTCGATGAGTTCGAGGATGTGGTCGCGCACGCGCTCGCGTTTGAGCACCACCCCCGGCGCGTTCCCGTTCGCGTCGGCGTTCACCTTCCGCCCCCCTCGCGCCGTCTGACCAGTTGCCTGTCCAGTTGACCATGGCCCGGTCCTGATCGACAACCGTCCCGTGTTTCCAAGGGGGTTGACGTGTGTAGTGGTCTATGCCAGCTTTCTCCACCACCAGAGGTCACCTGACCAGTCGAACCACTGGTCAGGTCCGGCGCTCCAGAGGTGAACAGTGACATTCCGCTTACTCGCCGGCCCGCCCGCGCTCGTCGCGGTCACCCGGCTCGGCGCCTTCCGCCCCTTCGGCCTTCCGTCCCTCGCGCCCGCCCTCCCGGTCTCCCAGGCGCTCGCGCGGCACGTCACGTCCCGCTTCGCGGGCGGCGCCGTCAAGGGCTGACCTGCTCCCCGTCTGGAGGCACCCGTGCCGACGAACCACGCCCCGCTCGTCCCCGCACCCACCCATCTCACCCCCCACTCGGGCCACTTCACCCTGCACACGGAGACCACCATCCGGGCAACACCCGGCGCCGAACCCGCTGCGGCCCTGCTCCGCACGCTCCTGTCGCCCGCTACCGGGCTGCCACTGCCCCTGTCCGCCAATGGCCCCGTCGTGTTCGCGCTCGACCCGCAACCGGATGCAACGGGCGAGGAGGGGTACCGGCTGACGGTCGCCCCGGAGTCCGTGCTGCTGCGGGCCACCGGACTGCCCGGGCTGCTGAACGGCATCCAGACCTTGCGCCAACTCCTGCCCGCCGCCGCCCTCGCGGGTACGCCGCAGCCGGGGCCGTGGCGGCTGCCCTGCCTGGAGATCACCGATGAGCCGCGCCACCCCTGGCGCGGCCTCCTGCTGGACGTGGCCCGGCATTTCCAGCCGGTGTCGTTCCTGCGCCGGTACGTCGATCTGCTGGCCCTGCACAAGCTGAACGTGCTCCACCTGCACCTCACCGACGACCAGGGCTGGCGGATGCCGGTCACGGCGTTCCCACGGCTGACGGAGGTGGGCGGACGGCGGGCCGAGTCGATGGTGGGCCCCGCCGGCAGCCGCCGCTTCGATGGCATTCCGCACGAAGGGGCCTACAGCAAGGAGGAGTTGACCGGTCTGGTGGCCTATGCGGCGGCGCGCGGCGTCACCGTCGTACCCGAGATAGACATGCCCGGACACACCCGGGCCGCACTCGCCGCCTACCCGGAGCTGGGCAATGTGCCCGGGCGGCGGCTGGACGTGTGGACGCGGTGGGGGGTGTGCGAGACCGTCCTCGGCGTCCACGAGCCGGTGCTGGACTTCTGCCGCACCGTGCTGGACGAGGTCCTCGACGTCTTCCCCTCCCGGCACGTGCACATCGGCGGCGACGAGTGCCCGACCACGGAGTGGGCGGTGAGCGACGCGGCACGGGCCCGGGCCGCCGCCGAGGGTCTGCCGGACACCGACGCGCTGCACGGCTGGTTCCTGGGCCGGATCGGCGCCTACCTCACCGAACGTGGTCGCGTTCCCACCGCCTGGGCGGAGAACGGCGAGGGGCTGCCGCCCGAATGCGCGGTCATGACCTGGCGCGACCCCGAACACACGCGGATCGCGCTGAAGCGGGGCCACGCCGTGATCAGCGCCCAGCACCGCTCGGCCTATCTCGACTACGCCCAGTCGTCCGGGCCGGCCGAACCACAGGCCCAGCCCGGTGCCGTGGTCGACCTGCGCGCCGTCCACGGCCACACTCCGCCCGACGACACCGACACCCCCGGCCGGCTCCTCGGTCTCCAGGCCGCGTTGTGGACCGAGTTCGCCCCGACGCCCGGAAACGTCGACTACCTGACCTTCCCCCGTCTGTGCGCACTCGCCGACCGTGCCTGGCACGGCACCCCGTCCTGGCCCGGCTTCCGGGCCCGCCTCCGAGCACACGCCGCCCGGCTGGCCACCCTCGGCGTACGGCACGGGCCGCTCGACCCGCACGTCCCCGACCCGCACGTCCTCGACCCGCATGTCCTCGACCCGCACGTCCGAATCCCCACCGCTTCGGAAGGGAACAGTCATGAACAGGACGACCAAGCCCCGGCCCACCCGCGGTAGCACCACGAGGAAATCGCTGACCTTCGCGATCGCCGCCGTGCTCGGCTGCGCGGGCCTCGCCGCGTCACCGGCGACCGCCGACGCGGCCCAGGGCGACCTGACCGTGCAGTACCACACCGGGTCGACCGGCAGCGACCAGGCCGAGCCCTGGCTGAAGGTGAAGAACAGCGGCGCCGCCGGTGTCGCGCTCAGCGGCGTCAAGGTGCGCTACTACTTCAAGTCCGACACCGCGAGCGCCACCTACCGCTTCGCCTGCTCGTGGGCGGTCAAGGGCTGCGGCAACGTCACCGGCACGTTCGGGACTCTGGCGCACCCCACGCCGACCGCCGACCGCTACCTGGAGATCGGCTTCACCCCCGGCGCCGGATCGCTCGCCCCGGGCGCCGACTCGGGCGACCTGCAACTGCGCTTCCACCGCTCGGACTGGCAGCCGCTGAACCAGGCCGACGACTACTCCTTCGGCGCGGCGCAGAACTCGTACGCGAACTGGTCCAAGGTCACCGCGCAGCTCGACGGCGCCGTGGTCTGGGGCAGCGCGCCCGAGGGCAACGACCCGACCGACCCGACGGATCCCACTGATCCGACCGACCCGCCCGCCGAAGGAGCCACCCTCTTCGACGACTTCGACTACACGGGACACAACGACCCGAGGATCTCGGCCAACGGGTGGAGCGTGCGCTCCAACCCCGGCGGTCCCGGCGTGGCGGGCGCCACCTGGGCACCGGAGAACGTGACGTTCCCCTCCTCCGGCGGGAACTCGGTCATGAACCTCGAGACGTCGACCTCCGGCACCGGCGAGAGCACCAAGCAGACCGAGGTCCTCACCAAAGCAACGAAGTTCAAGAACGGCACCTACGCGACGCGGATCAAGTTCAGCGACGCGCCCACGAGCGGGCCGGACGGCGACCACCTGGTGCAGACCTTCTTCACCATCAACGACCTCAAGGCACCGATGGCCGACGACTACTCGGAGTACGACTTCGAGTACCTGCCCAACGGTGGCTGGGGCGAGCCGTCGAACATCCTGTACACGACGTCCTGGGAGACCTACAACCCCGATCCGTGGCAGGCGGTCAACCAGCACACGGAGGGCCGGCAGAGCTACGCGGGCTGGCACGACCTCGTCCTCACCATCGACAACAGCACGATCCGCTACTACGTCGACGGCCGGCTCTTCGGCACGCACGACGCCGCCTACCTGCCGGAGCGGCCCATGTCGATCAACTTCAACCAGTGGCTCATCGACCTCGCGGGCCAGACCGGCACCGGCCCGCGGGCCTACGACGAACAGGTCGACTACATCCTGCACGTCAAGGACCAGGTGCTGACCCCGGCGATGGTGGCGGCCAAGGTAGCCGCCTACCGGTCGGCGGGCACCACGTTCGAGGACACCGTGCCGACGGCCTGACCCGGCCGCCGACCCGAGGACCCCGGCACCTCGCGTGCCGGGGCCCTCCCGGTCCCGCACGCCCCCGGCCCGGTCACGCCCCCGGCCCGGGGGAGAGGAGCCGGGCCCCTGCGCGGCGGTCGACCGGGCCGCCGCGTCCGGTCCGGCCCGCTGGGAGGCACACCGCCTCCGGGGCGGTGACCATGAGAAGAAGGCGATACGCCGCTGCGGCGCGCGCTCCCACCGAGTGGGAGAGGAGAACGACCTATGGGCAGAACGGGCCCCGCGCAACCCGGCGCCCCGGACCGGCCCGGTGCCGACTCGTCGCCCACCGGCCTGCTCGATCTGCTGAGCGTCGCCGCGGTCGTGCTGGACGCACACGGACGCGTGGTGTTCTGGAGCCCGCAGGCGGAGGAGTTGTTCGGGTACAGCGCGCAGGAGGCGCTGGGCCGGTTCGCGGCGCAGCTGCTGGTGCACCAGGAGCACTGGGACGAGGTGATCTCGCTGTTCGGCGAGGTCATGGAGTCCGGCACCGACTGGGCCGGGGCGTTTCCGGTCCGGCACAAGGACGGCAGCACCCGGCTGGTGGAGTTCCGCAACATGCGGCTGCTGGACGATCTGGGAGACACCTACGCCCTGGGCCTGGCCGTGGACCAGGCGACGGTGGCCCGGGTCGAGCGGGGCGTGGCCCTGTCGGCCCGGCTGGTGTCCCAGTCGCCGATCGGCCTGGCCATCCTGGATCCGGACCTGCGCTACGTGACGGTGAACCCCGCACTTGAACGCATCCACGGCATCCCCGCCGCCGAACATCTGGGCCGGCGCGTGCGCGACGTCCTGACCTTCCTGGACACCGAGGCCGTCGAGGGCCGTCTGCGCCAGGTCCTGGAGTCCGGACAGCCGGTGTCCGACCGGTACGTGGTCGCCCGTACGGCGGCCGATCCGCACCGCGAGCACGCCTGGTCGGTGTCGTACCACCGGCTGGAGGACGCCCTCGGCCGGGTGATCGGTCTGGCCACGTCCGTCATCGACATCACCGAACGCCACGAGGCCTCCCTGGCGACGACACGCGCCCGGAACCGCCTGGCCCTGATAGCCCACGCCTCCGCGTCCATCGGTACGACCCTCGACGTGGAGCGGACGGCACACGAGCTGGCCGGTGTCGTCGTACCCGACCTGGCCGACGTGGCCGCGGTCCACGTGCTCGACAGCGTGCTGTGCGGGCGCACCCCCTCGGACACCGGCCCCGCCCGCTTCCGCGTCGCCGCCGTCGCGGCGGCACCCGCCTGCGCAGCGGCACAGGCGGCGGCCGACCCGCCCGGAGGACTCGCCGCCTACGACAGCGACCGTCTCCTCACGCAGTGCGTACGCACCCGCCGACCGGTGCTGGTGGCCGAGACCACCCGCGGGGACCTGCGGCACATCGCCCGCACCAGCGAGGCCGCCTCCCTGCTGGAAACGGCCGGTGTGCACTCCTACCTCGCGGTGCCGCTCCTGGCCCGCGGTGAGATCCTCGGCGCGCTCAGCCTGGAGCGCGCCGGCACACCCGCGGCGTTCGACGAGGACGATTCGCTCCTCGCCTGCGAACTGGCGGCACGCGCCGCGACCTGCATCGACAACGCCCGCTGGTACCAGAGCGTGCGCGACACCGCCCTCACCCTCCAGCGCCGCCTGCTCCCCGAGCTGCCGTCCCGCCTGCCCGGACTGCGGATCGCCTGCCGCTATCTGCCGGCCGGAGCCGTCACCGGGATCGGCGGAGACTGGTTCGACGCCATGCGCCTGCCGGGCGACAAGACCGCTCTGGTCGTCGGGGACGTGATGGGCAGCGGCATCAACGCCGCCGCGAGCATGGGCCAGTTGCGCAGCGCCACCCGCGCCTTCGCCCAACTGGACCTCGATCCGGCCGAGGCCCTCCACCACCTCGACCGGCTGACCGAGGACGTCGAGCACACCATCGCCACCTGCGCCTACTGCCGGTACGACCCCGAGCGGGGCGAGTGCCGTGTCAGCGTGGCCGGTCATCTGCCGCCGGCCCTCGTCCGGTCCGGCCGGCCGGCCGGGCTGCTGGACGTCCCCTCCGGCGTGCCGCTGGGCGTCGGCGGATGGGCCTTCGGGACGACGGCCTTCCCCTTCCGCCCCGGCGATCTGCTCGCGCTGTACACCGACGGGCTGGTCGAGACGCGTGAGGACCCCATCGACGCCCGCCTCGGCCTCCTCTGCGAAGCCCTGAGCGACGCGCACGGCCCAGATCTGGGGGAGACGTGCGACAGGGTGCTGGACACTCTCCGGCCCCCTGCCGGCGACGACGTCGCCCTCCTCCTGGCCCGTGCCCAGCCCTGACCGGCACCCGGCGGGCACGATGCCGGCAGGTCTTCGCGGCCACCCCCGCCGCCGCGCCGCCCGTCCGCGACGTGCGCGGGTCGCGTGGGCCGCGCGGGCTCACGTGTCGAGATCATCGAACTGGTCGAGGAGGAAGTCGACCGGTGCGTGGCTCGTGGCCGGAGACCCGTCGCCGAGGAGCTGTTCCGCCCAGATGACCTTGCCGCGTGGCGTGTACCGCGTCCCCCACCGCTGGGCGAACTGCGCCACCAGGAACAGGCCCCGTCCACCCTCGTCCGTGGTGGCCGCCCGCCGCAAGCGCGGCGAGGTGCCGCTGCCGTCGGACACCTCGCAGATCAGACAGCGTCCGTACAGCAGCCGCAGTCTGACCGGCGGTGAGCCGTACCGGATCGCGTTCGTGACCAGTTCGCTCAGGATCAGCTCCGTGGCGAACCCGATCTCCTCCAGCCCCCACTCCCGCAACCGGGTCCTGCCCTGGGCCCGCACCGAGGGAACCACCGCCGGGTCCGACGGCACGTCCCACTCCGCCACGCGCTCGGGCGGGAACCTCCGGGTACGTGCCGCCAGCAGCGCGATGTCGTCGTCGGCGTGCGACGGCTTCAGCGCGTCGATCACCGCCTGACACGTCTCCTCCGGAGTGCGCTCCCCGGATCCGTCCAGCGCCGCGATAAGCCTCTCCATCCCGAGGTCGGCGTCCTGGCTGCGGTCCTGGAGGAGGCCATTGGTGTAGAGCACGATCTGCGAGCCCTCGGGAAGGGACAGCTCGGCGGTCTCGAACGGATAGCCGCCCAGACCGAGCGGTGTCGAAGCCGGCACGCCGGAACAGACGACCGTCCCGTCCGGGTGCACCACCACCGGCTCCGGGTGTCCCGCGCGGGCCATCGTGAAGACCCCCGACACCGGGTCGTAGACCGCGTAGAGGCAGGTCGCCCCGGTCATGCCCGTGCCCTCCTGGCCCGGCGCGGCATCACCCGTGTCCTCCTCGTCATCCATGCGGACGACGAGGTCGTCCAGGTTCCCGAGCACCTCGTCCACGGGCAGGTCCAGGGTGGCGAAGTTGTGCACCGCGGTGCGCAGCCGGCCCATCGTCGCCGCCGCGTGCAGCCCGTGGCCGACGACGTCCCCCATCACCAGGGCCACCCGGACGCCCGGCAGCGGGATGACGTCGAACCAGTCCCCGCCCACCCCCGCCTCCGCGGGCAGATACCGCCAGGCCACCTCCAGCGCGTCCTGATCCGGCTGCCCCCGCGGCAGCAGGTTGCGTTGCAGCGTCACCGCCATGGCGTGCTCGCGGGTGAACCGGCGGGCGTTGTCGATGGCCACCGCCGCCCGCGCGGCCAGCTCCTCCGCGAAACTGAGGTCTTCGGGCTCGAACGCCGGGGAGTTGGCCATCCGGTAGAAGTTCACCACGCCCAGCGGCACGCCCCGCGCCCGCAGCGGCACGGCCACCAGCGACTGCAACCCACCCTCCAGGGCCTTCTCGGCACGTTCCGGATCCTGTTCCCACCAGCCGAGCGCCTGCCGCAGGTCCGCCTCCGACACGATCCGCCCCTCCCGGAGCGTGCGCAGCTGCGGGGTCCGGGCCGAGTACGTGATCACCTCGCCGATCGGATACACCGGCACCACCTGCTGATCGCCGCCGATCGCCGCCCGGCGCAGCCGCCGCCAGCCCTCCGGCGTCGGCTCCCAGCCGCGCAGTACCGCGTCGAGCAGGTCCACCGTCACCAGGTCGGCCAACCGAGGAGCCGCGACGTCGGCCAGCTCCTGGGCCGTCCGCTCCACGTCCAGCGTCGTGCCGATCCGCACCCCGGCCTCGTACAGCTGCTTCAGCCGCTCCCGCGCCACCTCGGCCCGCCCCGAGACCGCCGCCAGCTCCGTGGTGTCCCGCAGGGTCACCACGATGCCTCCCCGGTCGCCCTGCGGGTACGCCAGCCGCTTGTTCACCAGCAGCACCCGGTCGCCGGCGACATGGACCTCGTCGGTGACCGCCTCCGGCGACGACAGCAGACGCGTGATCGGCTCCGGCAGTCCCAGCTCCCGCACCTGGCGTCCCCGCACGTCCGCCGGCAGTCCGAGCAGCCGCGTCGCCTCGTCGTTGGCCAGCAGCAGCCGCCCGTCGGCGCCGGTGATCAGCACTCCTTCCCGCACCGCGTGCAGGACCGCGTCGTGGTGCTCGTACAGCTGCGCCAGCTCGGCCGGAGCCAGGCCGCGGGTCTGCCGCCGCAGCCGCCGCGCCACCATCGCCGTTCCCGCTACGGACAGCGCCAGCGCGGCGGCTCCGCTGCCCAGGATGATCGGCAGCTCCGGCAGCCACAGGGCGGCCACGTTCTTGACCGTGATCCCGGCGGAGACCAGGCCGACCACCGTGCCGTGAGCATCGGTCACCGGGACCACCGCCTGCACGGCTGTCCCCCTGCCCGTGGGAAGGGGTGGCCCGCCGGCGTGCTCGATGACGGTACGGCCGTGCAACGCCGGGGCGATGGTGCCGACGAACTTCTTCCCGATCTCGCGCGGATAGGGGTACGTGTAGCGGATCCCCTGTGTGTTCATGACGACGACGAAGTCCAGGTCCGTCCGTTTCCGTGCCGCCTCGGCACGCGGCTGGAGAAGCGCCGTCGGATCACGGCTGCGCAGCGCCGCGGCCGTGCCGGGGGCACTCGCGAAGGACTGTGCCGCGACCACCGACTCACGACGCCCCTGCTCCAGGGCGTCCTGCGCCGTCTGGAACACCATGGCCACCACCGCGGCCACCACCAGCAGGAACACGATGGTGACCTGGAGAAGCAACACCTGTCCGGCCGTGCTGCGCAGCTCCAGCAGGCCAGCCGGGTGTCGCCGCGAGCGCCCGGTGAGCGGACGACGTTCCGGGGACCGAGGCCGCCCGGAAAATACCTCCATACACCCTTGATAACACCGCTACGGGTCGCCCGACGCGAATCACACCCCCCGGCCTGAATCACCGGACGACGACCCTCCTCATCGCCCGGCGGAGGAGTCCTCATCGGCGGGGGTGATCATGCCGGCCGCCGTCCCACGACGGGACGGCGCACGGGCCTGCGCCTCCATACCCGGGATGCCCAGGTGCACCCGGTCCGGTCGGCCCGCCGAGGTGCGGACCGCGGCCGAGGGCGAAGTGCTGGACCGGCTCAAAAAACCGGAACCCGTTCGGGGGTGAACATGCATGGGATCATAACGACGGGGTAACCGCCGCCTTGTCGGCCGTTCCGCGGCGGGCAGTGGCAATTGGACCGAACTCGGGAGGGGAAGCCTCATGGCGCTCATGAGCACGCCGGCAACGCTTACGCAGACGAACGAGCTGCCGGAAGTGGCGGACCCCTCCCAGGTGGCACCTCAGGACGCGCGGGAGTTGTCCCGGGTGTTCTTCGAGCAACTCGCGGTGCTGGAGGAGGGCACGGCCGAGTACAGCTACGCCCGTAACACGCTGATCGAGATGAACATGTCCCTCGTCCGCTTCGCGGCCGGCCGGTTCCGCAGCCGCGGCCCGGAGGAGATGGAGGACATCGTCCAGGTCGGCATGATCGGCCTCATCAAGGCCATCGACCGGTTCGAGCTGTCGCGGGAGACGGAGTTCACCTCCTTCGCCATCCCCTACATCGTCGGCGAGATCAAACGGTTCTTCCGTGACACGACCTGGGCCGTGCACGTGCCGCGCCGTCTACAGGAGGCTCGGGTCCAGCTCGCCCGTGCCACGGAGGAACTCCGCAGCCGCCTGGGCCGCAACCCGACGGATCGGGAACTGTCGGAGCTGATGAGCCTGCCGGAGGAGGAGGTCCGCGAGGCCCGGCTGGCCGCCAACGGCTACAACTCCGCCTCCCTGGACGCCACGATCGGCAGCAGCGAGGACGGCGAGGCCGCCCTCCAGGACTTCATCGGCACCGAGGACACGGCCCTGGAGCTGGTGGAGGACTTCCACGCGCTCGCACCGCTGATCGCCGAACTCGGTGAGCGGGACCGGCAGATCATCCACATGCGGTTCGTGGAAGAACTCACCCAGGCCCAGATCGGCGAACGTCTCGGCGTCTCCCAGATGCACGTCTCCCGGCTGCTGTCGCGCACGCTGGCCCGGCTGCGTGAAGGCATGCTCACCATGAGCTGAGGGCCGCCCGGCATGAGTTGAGGGCCGCCCGGCATGAGCTGAAGGCCGGCCGACAGGAGTTGAAGGCCGTCCGTCGCGACGAGGCCCGCCGCACTCGCGGCGGGCCTCCTTCGTCGTACAGGTAGCGCACTCGTACAGGTAGCGCACTCGTACTGGTAGCGCACCCGCGAGAAGCCGAACCCCGGGCCGGATCCCGCCGCCAGGCCGGAGCCGGCGTGAAGGCGCGGTCAGTAGGAGAACTCAGTGGACCGGAAGTTCTCCTGCCGGCCGTTGGCTCCGTCCTGGATCCATACTTCCAGGCTGATCCTGTCGCCGCGCCTCGGCGTGGACCAGAACGGATCGATTCCCAGGCCACCGCCGGCAGTGCATCCGTTCGCCCCGTCCTTGTCCTCCGCCCAGCCCACGATGGCCCCCGTGGTCAGGTTCGTGGCCAGGGCCATGGCACGTCGGCCGTCAGCCTTGGTGTCGCAGACCTCGACGCGTTGGTAGTAGCTGTGCACGAACGCTTTGGCACCCGTGGTGTACAGGGGGTTCTCCGCCGCGTGGGCAGGTGTCGTCGCCGCCACCACCGCCCCGAGTACCAAGGCGGTGGTGGCAGGAACGAGTCCGAACAGACGACGCTTTCGCATGTGCCCTCCTGGTCTCCTTGCCGCTGTGGCCCTGCGGCAGCGGTTGCGCTGACGCGTGCGCCGGGCCGTGCGGCGTCGGTTTCGGCGGCCGGGGGTGGCGCGTGCTTCCCGGCTGGTGGGGAGCATGCTGTCCACCAGCGGGCCGGAGCAACGGAACGCGGGTGTCCCGGACAGTCCGCCGGCGTCCGGACCGGTCAAAGCCCTGTCCGGATGTTCTCCGGACAGGCGCGGCGAACCCGGTTTCCCCTCGACCCGGTACGTGCCGGCCGATGCAGCAGCCGCGTTCGCGGGTGGGGAGGGTCACTTGACGGAACCGCCGGTGATGCCGGCGGCGACGTACTTCTGGGCGAGGACGAGCAGGATCACCGCGGGCACCGCGAGCACCGCGGACAGGACGGACGCGGCCATCACCGAGCCCCAACTCACCGACGTGCGCGCCCATGTATGCGGCGGCGCAGCCGGGCCGGGCCCGGCGCGTCCGGCCGGACGAGTCCTACGGCAGCCAGTCCGCGAAGACCTCCGGCAGGCGGTTCAGGTCCTCGGCCGTGACCGTCACGAGACGCAGGCCGTGGTGGCGGGCCAGCTCCCGCTTGCGTGCCACCTTCGCCGCGTACGCCTCCTGCGTCATCAGCCCCAGGGCCTCGACGAACGTGCCGTCCGCCAGCCGCCAGTCCGCCCGCAGGCCCGTCGTGTTGAGTTCCGGGTGGCGCGGATAGGCGGGCTCCGGCTCGTGGGCCACGCCCCAGTGGTGGAGGAAGTCGTCCACGTGCCGCTCGAACAGGGAGCGGCACAGGTGCCCGTCCGTGGCCTTCGTCGCCGTACCCATCGACGTCCGCACCCCGTCCGTGAGCAGTTCCGCGTACCCCAGCCACTCCGTCCAGGTGCGGGCCGGGCGCACCGGGCGGTGGCTCAGCAGCGCGGAGCCGGGCCGCGGCACCAGGAAGCGGCACAGCAGCGCCTCGTCGACCAGGCCGGGATCCCCGAACGGCACACAGACGCGGTCCAGTTGGGCGAGCGACGGCGGCCCGGAGAACTCGATCTCCGCGAGCCTGCGCAGCGCGTAGACCATCGCCTCCGTCCACGGGCCGTCGTTGCCGGTGTCCCGCAGTACCCCGGCCCGCGCGAGGGTGCAGCAGCCGTGGCAGTAGAAGAGCCCCGGGCGTGCCGACTGCGCGGGGCGTCCACAGAGCCGGCACGGCCCGCGTTCCACCAGGTTCACGGGGGCCGCGAAGAGCCCCTCCAGGGCACGCCGGTAGTACGGGTTGTCCGCCGCGTCGTCGACGAGCCGCGGCAGCAGGCTCCCGGTGCTCGCGGCCGGCGACCGCCCGCCGTCGGGCTTCGCGGCGAGCCAGCGGCGGTGGGGCTCCGGGATCAGCCGCTGCACGGCGGCCGTCACCCGGCTGGAGCGGCTGACCGGGCTGATCTCGGCCGGCGCGACCGCGGCCCGGAGGTTGTGCCACTCCACCTCCTCGCGCGGCGCGCCCCGAGTCACGAGCAGCGGCCGCACTCCGTGCCGCCGCAGCAGCACCGTCAACGGTTCGGCGAACGCCGCGGCGTACACGGTCAGCGTGCCCGAGTCCGGGTCGAACCAGCCGGCTTCGGCAAGGACCTTGCGCGCCACCCCGGGCTTCGAGAGCCGGATCGACCACGTGTCGCCGCCCACGACGACCATCGCGTCCGGGAAGTCGCCGAGCGCCGTCAGGTCCTCGGGCGCGTCCGCCTCCACCCCGTGCGCGCGCAGCGCGTCGAGCGCCTCGGCGCGGACCCGCTCGTCCACGAGGGTGAGCGGACCGTGCGGATGGTGGTACTGCCCGACCTCCACGCCGGACTCGTCCAGCACCAGGATCCGGGTGTGCTGGAAGACGGACCGGGTGACGGCACGCAGGTCGCGGAAACCGTGCGCCGAGTTCCGGTACGTCTCCCAGGCGCCCAGGAGCGGCCGTGCCTCGGCGTCCCGGCGCTGCCGCGCGCGGTCCCGCTCGGTCTCCCGGCCCCAGCCGCCGCCGGCGGCGCGATGGCTCAGGCCGGTCCGCAGCCGGACGGCGAACCGCTCGGCCAGCGCCCGGCGCAGGCCCCGCTCGACACCGTCCGGAGCCGGCTCCGGCTCCGGGTTCCGCTGGGCTTCCCGCTGGTGCTCGGCCAGGTAGGC
The DNA here is from genome assembly GCF_016741855.1 of Streptomyces musisoli. GTDB lineage: Bacteria > Actinomycetota > Actinomycetes > Streptomycetales > Streptomycetaceae > Streptomyces > Streptomyces musisoli. The sequence continues at coordinate 966,420 of NZ_JAERRH010000002.1, forward strand.
GTCGACGAGGGCTCGCACGGTCTGCCGCTCGGGCAGCAGCACCCGTACGGAGCCGATGGCGTATCCGAACGCCTTCTGCTTCGCCCAGGACACCAGCTCGTCGCGGCTGGGCTCCCAATCCGCGCCGGCCTCGGCAGCGTCGTACTCGTCGGCCTCGTCATCACCGTATTCCTCGTACTCGTCGTACTCGTCGTGGAAGCGGCTGTCGGATTCGAGGTCGTACAGCTCGATCCACCCGTGACAGCCGACGGGGGTCCCGGTCTCCTCGGTGAGTCTGCGGATGCTCTCGCTCGTGACGTGCAGCGCACTGCTGTAGAGGTAGCCCATGTGCCGGTCGAGAACGGAACCGCCGTGTCCCGGCAGGGCGGCGACCGAGACGGCACGCGTGTCGTAGTCGTTGTCGGGCCGGGGGACGAGACCGACGCGCACGGGTATGACGGCATCGCACTGCGCCTTGGAGGGCGCCGGCCTGACGGCCTCCTTCCGCAGCCGGCTCAGGAGGTACGAGCGCAGCGCGGGGACGGAGTCGTCGAAGACCGCGAACGATGAGGCGAAGTCCTTCGCCGGGTCGCCCGGGAGCATGAGCAGGCCGACGTCGGAGGCGTAGCGGATGGTGTCTCGGCGCGACATGCGCGGATTATGTCAAAGGCATATGCATATCCGGTGATCGGGTCGGGTGGAGAGACCTGGTCGGCTCGTGGCGAGGCGTCCGCGGTCGTACGGTGGAAGAAGCCGGAGGCGCGCCCCGCATCACCCGCGGTGGTGTCGGCCCCGCCACAGGCCTGGGCGCCAGGGCTCGGACGGGTCCAGCGGCCCGTCCCGCAGGGAGAAGGCCGGATACCCGCCCCAGGAGGCGTCCGCGGAGAACGTCTCCGGACCCGGCTACGGCTCCTCGAAGGCCCACGTCGACGGGTGGATGGCCGGCAACCGGGGGCGCCGGTCCACCATCCTGGACTGTGAGTACAAGGAGACGGGGATCGGTGCGAAGGGTGCGTACGCCGTCCAACCGTTCGCTGTCAGGTCGGCGTAGCCGGCCGGCCGCGCCGGCGACGAAGGAGGAGACCACACCTCGCCGAGCGCCGCTCGGCGCCGTTCCCACGCGGATGCGGCACCACCTGAGCCGTATCGGCGTGCCGATCCCGGAAAGCAGGTGCGTCCCATGCGCACGACGACCCGTATCGCCGGTGTGCTCACCGGACTTACCCTCGCGCTCGGCGGCGCCGCACTCATGGCGCCCGCCGCCCACGCGGACATCGCGTCCTGCGTCAACCAGGTCGAGCGCGAGCTGCGCGGCGGTGAGGCCCCGGACTCCGTCAGGATGGCGTGCTACGTCGGTCTGACCGGCAATCACGACCAGTGCGTGTCCGACCTGGCCAGGGACGGCGTCACGAACGCGACCGCGGTGAGCGCCTGCCGGGTCGCCCCCGAGTAGGAGGTCCGCCGACACGGCCGCCGGCCGGCCGTGGGACCGCCGCGAGGGGCGTGCCGGCGCCGGGTCCCCGCTCGGGTCACCCGGCGGGGAGTCGGTGAACAGTGGTGTCGTCGGCGTCCAGCCGTCGCCCGTTCGCGGACCGATCGGCAAGGACCACCGGTCGCCGATCGCGTCCACCGACCGGGCGACGGGGTATCCGCTGTCAGCTCCCCGTACGGGCGGTGATCAGCTTCCCGTGCCGACCAGGTCATGCGGGCTGAAGGTGCGACGGTAGGCGGCGGGGGAGACGCCGAAGGCCGTTCTCATGTGCGCCCGCAGGGAGTTCGCGGAGCCGAAGCCGGCCCGGTGCGCCACCAGGTCGATCGGCAGGTCGGTGGTCTCCAGCAACTGCTTGGCCAGTTCCAGGCGTTGCGCGGTGAGCCACTGCACCGGGGTCATGCCGACCTCGTCGCGGAACCGGCGGGTGAAGGAGCGCAGGCTCATCCGGGCGTGCTCGGCGAGCCGGGCGAGGGACAGCGGCTCGCCGAGATGCTCCAGGGCCCAGGCCCGGGTGTCGGTGGTGCTGGCGACGGTGGGTTCCGGGACCGGGCGGTCGATGTACTGGGCCTGTCCGCCGTCCCGCCAGGGCGGCACTACGCACATGCGGGCGGCCCGGTTGGCGGCGGCCGCGCCGTGGTCGCGACGGATCATGTGCAGGCACAGGTCGACACCCGCGGCCACGCCCGCGGAGGTCAGTACGTCGCCGTCGTCCACGAACAGCACCTCCTCGTCGAGCTTGACCCTGGGGTAGGCCCGGCGGAACTCCGGAGCCAGGTTCCAGTGGGTGGTGGCCGGCCGGCCGTCGAGCAGCCCGGCGGCGGCGAGCACATAGGACCCGGTGCAGATGGACACCAGCCGGGTGCCGGGACGGATGCGGGCGATGGCCGCGGTGACGTCGGCGGGCAGCGGGCCGCCGAGGCCCAGTTCGGGCATGGCGTGCGTGGGCGGGACGATCACCGTGTCCGCGGCGGCCAGGGCCTCCGGCCCGGCCGCCGGCTGCACGGTGAAGCCGGCGTCGCTGAGCACCGGGGCGCCGTCGGCGGTACAGACGGTGACTTCGTAGAGCGGGCGTCCCTCGGCGTCCTGCACGCTGCCGAAGACGCGCGAGGGGATGCCCAGCTCGAAGGGCGGGACCCCGGGCAGCGCGAGCACGGCGATCCGGTGCGGCCGGGGCACCGCATCGGCCTGGCCCCGCGCGTCGTCGTCCGTCTCCCACCGCGTTCCACTCATGGCCCGATCCTGTCACATAGTGGCCGGACGGCCAACACCGCGGAGGGTCGGGGTGCCGGATCGTGGACCGTGTCGCGCCGGGGACCACCCGGTCCGGCGAACCGATCGAGACAGAGAGCAAGGCGGAACAGCATGCGTGCGGTGGTCGTGGAGCAGTGGGGCGGACCCGAGAACCTCGTCGAGCGTGAGGTGGAGCGCCCGGAGCCGGGACTCAACGAGGTCCTGGTCCGGGTACACGCGGCCGGAGTGAACCCGGTGGACTGGAAGACCCGCGCCGGCGGGGCCCTCATCGAGTGGGGCACCGTCCCGGCGGTGGGCTGGGACGTGTCCGGCACCGTCGAGGCCGTCGGCCCCGGTGTGGGGATGTTCCGTCCCGGTGACGAGGTCTTCGGAATGCCGCTGTTCCCGCGCCAGGCGGGCGGCTACGCCGAGTACGTGGTGGCGCCGGCCCGGCACCTCGCCCCGAAGCCGGCCGGTCTGACGCACGTCGAGGCGGCGGCCCTGCCGCTCGCCGCGCTGACCGCCTGGCAGGCGCTGGTGGACGCGGCGGACGTGCGCCCCGGTGAGCGGGTGCTGGTGCACGCGGCGGCCGGCGGTGTGGGCCACTTCGCCGTGCAGATCGCCAAGGCCCGCGGCGCGTACGTCATCGGCACGGCCAGCGCCGGCAAGCACGACCTGGTGCGTCAGCTGGGCGCGGACGAGGTGATCGACTACCGGGCGGTACGGTTCGAGGACGTCGTGTCCGACATCGACGTGGTGCTGGACGGGCTCGGCGGGGAGACGGCGGAGCGGTCCCTGAAGGTGCTCCGAGCCGGCGGCCGGCTGATCACCCTGCCCGGCCCGGACGACGTCCCGGCCGCCCCGGAAGGGGTGCGAGCGGTGTGGGTCCTGGTCGAGCCCGACCACCTGGGCCTGCGCGAGATCGCCGCCCTGGTGGAGCGTGGCGCGCTGAAGCCGGTCGTCGAGACGGTCCTGCCCCTGGCGGAGGCGGCGAGGGCGCACGAGATCGGCGAGCAGGGCCGCACCACCGGCAAGATCGTCCTGACGGTCGCCTGACCGCGGCGCAGTCGGCGGGGGCGTGGAATGGACAGCCCCGGCGGATCCCCGCCGGGGCTGCCACCCGCGGCGCGGGGGATGGGGCTGCCACCCGCGGCGTGGGGATGGGGCTGCCACCCGCAGCGGAAGGACTCCTCCCTCCCGGGTTCCCTCCTCTCCTCTCCTCCCGCACGGCTGCCGGGCAGTTGATCGATGATCGGTGGCCGGTGGCCGGTGGCCGGTGGTGGACTCTCCCACCGTGGGAGAGTCCACGATGGTGGCGTGCGAGACGAACTCCTCACCATCGGGCGCTTCGCCCGCCTGTGCCGGCTCAGCGTCAAGCAGCTACGGCACTACGACGAGACGGGGCTGCTGGCTCCGGTCCGCGTGGACGGCGTATCCGGGTACCGCTACTACGCACCGGAACAGGCCGGTGATGCCCTGACCATCGCCCTGCTCCGAGAGATGGACGTCCCCCTGGCGGTGATCGCCCAGGCGCTGGGCGCCGAGCCCGAGTCCAGGGCGCGGATCCTGCGCGCCGAACGGGACCGGCTGGCCGAACGGATCAGCCGGGACCAGGCGCGGTTGGAGATGCTGGAGCGGCTGGCGGAGGCCGGTCTGCCCGGCCACGAGGTGGTGATGGGCGGAGAGCCGGAGCGACGACTCGCCGTGGTGCGGACGGTCTGCACCCCCGCGGAGATCGGGCAGAAGGTCGAGCAGTGTGTGGGCCGGCTGTTGCCGGCGCTCGGCAGGGCAGGAATCGCATGGGAGCCGCCCCTGTGGGCGCTGTACCCGCTGGATCTCGAAGAGCGGACGCGGATCGCCGTCGGAGTGCAGACGTCGCACGGGGAAGGGGTGCCCGGTCTGGAGTTCGAGACGCTGCCCGCGGGTCCGGTCGCCGAGACGACGCACATCGGGCCGTATGCCCAACTTCCCTTGGCCTACCACGCCCTCTTCGCTGCCGTCCACGAACGCGGACTGCGCCCGCGAGCGCCCGTACGCGAGGTCTACCTGGTCGGGCCGACAGCGGCGCCACGGGAAGCACTGAAGACCCGGCTCCTTCTCCCCGTCCAGGAAAGGACAGCATGAGCACGATGATCGACGTCGACGCCCGCGGTACGCAGCACTGCGAGACGACGGCTCTGGGCGTGCTGCTGCGGCACCAGGGAATCGCGCTGTCGGAGCCCATGCTCTTCGGCCTCGGCTCCGGTCTGTCCTTCATCTACTGGGACGGCAAGAACCTGGGTTTCCCCTTCCTCGGGGGCCGGGTCAAGCCGTTCGACCTCACGAGAAACCTGGCCGCCGGACTCGGACTGGAACTCCGGGTCCAGGAGACCGCCTCGCCACGCAGGGCATGGCAGAACGTGACGGCCCGCATCGACGCCGGCCACCCCGTGGGATTACAGCTGGACAGTCATCACCTGGAGTACTTCGGGTCGAAGGCGCACTTCGGCGGTCACGTCGTCGCCATGTACGGCTACGACGACCGCGACGCCTACCTGGTGGACACCGACCAGCAAGGCGGAGCGGTGACCACCAGCCTGACCAGCCTCGCCCGGGCCAGGGCCGCGCGCGGCCCGATGACCGCCAAGCACCGCTCCTTCACCCTCACCGTTCCGCCGAAGCCGTGCTCCCCGCAGGACCGGATCGTTCCCGCCATCACCGCGTGCGCCGACGCCTTCCTCAACCCGCCCATCGCCAACCTCGGTCATCGCGGCATCGAGAAGGCCGGCAAGCTGGTCCGCACATGGCTCCAGCGGACCGACAACCCGGAGCGGGACCTGCCCCAGGCCGCCCTCCTGATGGAGGAGGCCGGCACCGGCGGCGCCCTCTTCCGCAACCTCTACCGTGACTTCCTCGCCGAATGCGCCGGACGAATCGACAGCAGCCACCTGCGCACCGGCCACGGGCTGTACGCCGAGGCGGCCACCTTGTGGACGGAAGTCGCGGCACTGATCACGAAGGCCGCTGCGGCAGGCGATGCGCGGTGCCTCGCACAGGCAGGCACCGTCCTCGGCGATCTCGCCCGGATGGAGCGCGAGGCCATGCAGGCACTGATCCGCCTGGGGAGACGAGCGCCGAAGTGACGGCCGGCCAGGGAGCCGCACGGCCCCTGCTGCGACGCTGCGACTCGTCGGCTGGCACGGGCGCGGACGGCGCCGAAGTGGTCGATGCCCGACGTCACTGGGACAATCGGCCACTGAGGCAATCGGCCTGTCCGGCGATCGAGGAGGAAGCCCGTGTGTCGCCTGTTCGGCCTCAGCAGCGCACCGAACCGCACCCACGCCACCTTCTGGCTGCTCGACGCACCCGACAGCCTCAGTCGGCAGAGCCATCACGACCCCGACGGTACGGGCCTGGGGTACTTCGCCGCTGACGGCACCCCTCACATCGACAAGGCCCCCATCGCCGCCTACCAGGACCGTGCTTTCGCCGAGGACGCCCGGCAGGTGCAGTCCGCCACGTTCCTGGCCCACGTGCGTTTCGCCTCCACGGGCGGCCTGGACCCCCGCAACACCCATCCCTTCGAGCAAGACGGACGGCTGTTCGCCCACAACGGGGTCATCGAGGGCCTGGAGCAGCTCGACGACCACCTGGGCGACGACCGGTCCCTGGTCGCGGGCGACACCGACTCCGAGCGGTTCTTCGCCCTGATCACGCGGGAGACACGCAAGTACGGTGGCGACGTCACCGCCGGGATCGAGCACGCCGCTCACTGGATCGCCCGGAACCTGCCCGTCTACGCCCTCAACCTGATCCTGATCACCACCGACGAGCTGTGGGCGTTGCGCTATCCGGAGACCCATGAGCTGTACGTGCTCGAGCGTCCGGCGGGCGGCCAGCACGGGGACCGCCATCTGGATCACAGTGGCAGCCACGGCCGCATGCGCGTCCACTCCGCCCATCTGGCCGAGCACCCCGCCGTCGTCGTCGCCAGCGAAAGAATGGACGACAACCCCCGATGGCGCCTGATGGAGCCCGGTGAACTCTTCCACGTCGGCCCCGACCTGCGCACCGACCGGCGAGTGATCCTGCCCTCGGCGCCGACACACCAGCTCAGCCTCGACGACCTGCGCCCCGACGCCGCCGCCTCCCAGAAAGCCGCATAGCGCACAGCCGCACGAACCCCGGCGGGCCGCGGAGACGGGGCGGGCGGGTTGCGACGCGGTTCGGGCGCGCGGATTCGGGCCGGCGGTGCCGGAGGCGCGGGTCCGGTCGGGTCCGGTCGCGTTCGAAGGCGCGGGTCCGGTCGCGTTCGGTCGGCGGTGAACGGCCGCTCAGGACGAGAGCCGTAGTGCGGCACCGGTTGCGGAATCAGATCTTGGTCGTGGAAGATCACGCCCTGCAGGGGGATCCGATGCGCGGTCCAGGGAGCCCGTCTTCCCGTCGCGCGCCTGCTTTCCTTTCTCCAGACCACGTACACCGGCAACATCAGGGGGGACCATGACCGCTCACGACCACGACCGCACGACCAGACCAGGCACGCCGAGCACACCGGAGGAACCCGCGGTACGGGCCGACGAGCGCCCGGCGCCGCCCGCCCGGTCCGGGGGCGCCGCCATGCTCGGCTGGGTGCTCACCATCTCGCTCAACGTGGCCGCCCCGATCCTCACGTACAACGCCCTCCGCGACCAGGGCTGGAGCGAGTTCGCCGCGCTGCTGGCCGGCAGCGCCTGGCCGGTGCTCGACAGCGCCGTACATCTCGCGTGGCGACGTCGCCTCGACGAGTTCGCCGTGGTGACGCTGGTGTTCCTGGTGATCACGGCCGTGGTGTCGCTCGTCGGCCCCCATTCGGCCAGGGCGCTGCTGATCAAGGACTCGGCCGTCACCGGATTGTTCGGGCTGCTGTGCCTGGCCACACTGCTGGCGCCGCGCCCGCTGATGTTCTACTTCGGCCGCAAGTTCGCCACCGACGGCACCCCCGAGAGCACCGCCTGGTGGAACGGCCTGTGGGCGTTCGAAGGGTTCCGCCAGACCGTGCGGACGATGACGACGGTCTGGGGCGTCGCCTACTGCCTTGAGGCGGCCGCGCGGATCGCCTTGTCCTTCGTGCTGGGCACCGACACCATGGTGACCTTGAGCCCGGTCCTGATCTACGGCGTGCTCGGCGCCCTCATCCTGTGGACGACCATGTACGGCAAGCAGGCACGCCGCCGGGGCGAGGAACGTGCCGCCGCGGCCATGGCCCAGGCCTGAGACCGCGTCCGCGCGGCGAGGCGGGTGAGCCGCTCGTAGCAGCACAGGGCGGCCGGAAGCGGCTGCCCTGACGCGCGGCACCACCGACGACGTACGGCCGGAGCGGCCGGCCGTACGTCGTCCCGGCGGGGCCGCCCGCCGCCGGTTGGAGTGCGATCGATAACGATCTCGGCGTACTCCTTGTGCGTAGTGTGATCCGTTTTAGCCTCCCGACATGGGATTTCTTTCAAACCGCCGCAAACGAGTTCGTCTCGCCCCGGAACTCGACGACCAGGAACTGGGCAGGCTGCTGAAGTCCCTACTGGCGACGACCAGGACGGGAACCATCGCCACCACTGACCTGTGCATGGCACAGATGTCACGGCTCCTGGAGCAGGGCCCGGACGACTGGGACCGCCGGACGCATCGCATCAGCGTGCTGGCCGACTTCCTCTCCGCATCACATCTGCCGAAGTCCTGGGCCGCGCGCGAGCCTCGCAATCCGACCGCGCTCGTGCTCCACGCCTGGTCCCAGGTCGCGCAGGCCGGCCCGCGGGCCCAAGGGGGCGACAGGTCCGACGCCGCGGAGAGCTGTCTGCGCGCCGCCGAGCTGGCGCCGGACGATCCCGCCCCCTGGGTGGCCCTGCTCAAGGTGGCCCGCTGGGAACGCTGGAGGCAGCCCCAGGTGTTCGGGGTGTGGAACGAGGTCCTCGCGCGTGACCGCTGGAACCGCGAGGCGTACATGAACATGCTGGCCTATCTCAGCCCGGAAGAGGGGGGCTCCCGCCTTCAGGTTCTGGACTTCGTCGATGCGCTGATCGCCCGGGTACCGGCCAACGCGCCCTGCGTGGCGACGGAACTCACCGCCCAGGTCTTCCAGTACCAGGCCATCCTCGGCCGGGGCGGCTACGAAGCGCTGGTGGCACGCACCCACTGGTCCCAGGGGATGGCCGCTCAGGCACTCGACCGTGTGGTGCACACCTGGGGGCAGCCGGGATTCCTCCGGCACGCCAAGGCGCTCGCCGACCTGAACCTCCTCGCCTACGCCCTGATGGCCGGCGACCGGCGCGCCGAGGCCCGTGCGGTGTTCGAGGCGATCGGTGGTGTCGTCACCGCCTGGCCCTGGCAGATCGGCGGCGACCCTCTCACCGAGTTCGAACAGGCGCAGCGCAGGGCCACCGTCGGTATGTGAGCGGGCGCGGGTGGGCTTCGCAGGCACGGATCCCTGCCGGCGAAGCCGCTCCGACCCGAAGTGGTCCATACCTGATGCCCCGGAGAAGCGCAGGGGCAATGCCGGCGCCTGTCCTTCAGGTTCCGTTGCCGAGCCGGAGCCTCATCGGTCGGTCAGAGTGCGGTCCAGGAGGGAAAGCAGACGCTCCCAGTGGCGCTTGGTGCCGGAGGCGCTGAAAGCGTCGGTGTCGGACATGGTGAAGCCGTGGACGGTGCCGGGGTAGATCTCGGAGGTGCAGTCGACCCCCGCGGCGTCCAGTGCCTGGTTGAGTTCGCCGAGGGCCTCGGGTGTCATGTCGCCTTCGGCGTGGCCGAGGTGGACCCGGGCGGTGATCTTGGAGAACAGTTCGGGCCCGGCGGCGCCCACGGGGCCGTGGAACGCGGCGACGGCGGCCACCTGGCCGGGGTGCGCCGCGGCGGTGCGCATCGCCAGGAGGCCGCCTATGCAGTAGCCGGTCACCGCGACCGGCCCGGTGCCGACCTCGGGACGGGTGGAGAGGAACCCGAGGTAGGCGTCGGCGTCGCGCAGGACACGTTCGGTGGTGTGTGCCTCGACCAGGGGCATCACCTGGGCCATGACCCGGGGCCGGATCTCTCCTCCGATGTGCTCGGGAAGATCGATCACCGGTGCCGGGCCGTGCCGGTAGAAGAGGTTGGGGACGAGCACGTAGTACCCGTGCCCTGCCAGTTCCCCGGCCATCTCCCGCAGTACGGGCCGGATGCCGAAGCCGTCCGCGTACATCAGCACCCCGGGGTGCCGCTCGCCGTCGTCGGGGAAGGCGGCGAACGCGTCGGCCCGGCCGTCCTCGGTGGGAATGTGTAGCGTCTCGATGGGCATGAACTCTCCTGTCGGGTTGATGTGTCGAGCTTGTGATCAACACCGACGGAGGCGGATCCCGTGCGGCAACGCGGGAACCTCGATCGGACAACGGGCCCGCTACGGCCCGTACGGCGCTCAGGAGAGCACCGGGTCACCGATCCGTGTGTGGCGCGACGCCGTCCCGGTAATCATGGTCGTAGAACTTAGTCCACCGGTCCGGGCCGAGGCCAGCCGTTTGGCGCACGGTGCGGCACGGGGGACACTTCCGGCCAATACCACTGACCGCGCGGCAGGTTGAAGCCTCCGCGCGGGCACACCGGCCTCGCGGCTGCCGTCCTCACCGCACCTGCGAAGACCCTGGGCCGATCTCGTCTCGGCCTTGTCGTACAGCCGGGCCGGGAGCAGGGCTCGACCCGCTGTGTCACTTCTCCTGCATCCAGGCGAGCGAAATCCGTACTTCGCTGAATCGCCAGCCCTCCGGCGTCCGCACCGCCGTGTTGGCAACGCGCAGGCCGCTGGTCCGGTAGGGCGGTTCATCGTCGCGATAGAAGTACGTGAGTTCGTTCGCCGTGGCCTTCGCGCGGTCACCGTCGACCTCTATCAGCACGTCGCCGTGCAGGTGGAACGTGCGTTCCCCCTCGACCTGGCTGCCCTTGAGGTAGGCGGTCACCTTCTCCAGGCCGTGCAACTCGCCGCCGCGCGGGGAGTGCACCACCACGTCGTCGGTGTAGACGGTGTGGGCATCGCCGTGACGGTGCTCGTCCAACAGGTTGGCCAGACGGGCGAACAGTTCGACGATCTCGGCGCGGTCGGCGGTTCGGGTGTCAGCGGACACGACGTCTCCTTCGGAGGCAGCCCAATGTTGGTGCGACCAACATTAGTGGAGTGTGTTGGTTCCGCCAACACTGTTACGGTGGTTGCCATGGAAGAAGTCCCCGAGCGCCTGGCGGCGAAGCCGAGCTGGCTGATCACCCAGCTGGCCGTCCACGCCCGTCGGCTGGTGTTCGACGGTTTCACCGCTGCGGGTGCGCGCGGGTACCACTACCGCATCCTGGCCGCACTGGACGAGTTCGGCGCCGCGAGCCAGGCCGAACTCGGCCGGCGGTGCCGCATGGACCGCAGTGACGTCGTGGCGGCGGTCGGCGGACTGGTCGATCAGGGCTTCGTCGACAAGGCGCCGGACCCGGACCACGGCCGGCGCAACAAGGTGACCCTCACCCGGGCCGGTGCACAGCAGTTGCAGCGTCTGGACCGGGCGCTCGACCGGGCGCAGGACGACCTCCTCCAGCCACTGTCCGCCGAGGACCGTGAAGTGCTGACCCGCTTGCTCACCCGGGTCCTCGCTCGCCACGAGCCGAAGTGACCGCCTCTCGGGTAGCGGTGGCATCACGCGTGTGACGGGGGTTCGGGTCCGGGTGCCGGACAAGCCCGTGGCGGGGGGTGCGGTGGCCGGGTGGTCGCCCAGGGCGGCTGATGTCAGTGGCCTGTGGCAGTCTCACGGCCCATGCGCTACGACCGCCTTCATCTACTTCCCCATGGTCTACAGCATGGCGGAAGAAACCTCGGCCCACGCGGCGCAGGTCGCCTCGTCGCTGGGTCTCGTCTGCTACGACCCCCAGACTCAACGGCTCAGGTCATGAGCGCCCTTGGTCGGCGCGGCCGATGAGAACCGCGACCGCGCCGACGACGGCCAGGCGGCCTCAGCCCGCCGAGCCGGTCGGCGCGGGACCGCACCCCCCGTCCCTTCACGTCACATCGAACCGGAAGACCATGCCGGCCCAGTCAGGCACAGTTGCCGTGGCGTCGAGGGCTTCGCTGATCGTCCGTTCCTCATAGGTGAAATGGGATTCCATGATCGCCGCCAGTCCGTCGAGTTCGCGCCCGATCGCCTCCAGGGCCGCGTCGGTCGAGCCGGCAGCCCTGTCAGCGAGTTCCTTCACCCGGGACAGGATCGAGGAGATCATGGCGTGGTCCTCGACGAGGTTCGCGACGGTCGCCGCGAGATCCGGGCGTTCGCGGAGCAACCGGGAGAACATCCCGTCGTCCTCACCCTGGTGGTGTGACGTCAACGCGGCGCAGAAGGACAGGCAATGGGTGAGGAGGACGTCGTCGCTCAACCGGCGTCGGCCGAGACTCTTCCTGATGTCCGAGATCTGACGGCGCAGTTCTTGATGAGCTTGTGCGAGCTGATGACTCAGGGCGGCAACACGGCCGCCGTCGCGGGAAGCCACGGAGGGCGCCCCCTTCGGTTCCGCACCTCCATGCCTGGCGCAGTCCGCCACCGGCACGCGATGCTGTCGCCATCCGATCACGCGACACGGCCGACAGGCAACCGATCGCCTTCCCACCAGCATTCCGGGGGCCGTAAGAAAGTACGAGCGCGGATGGTATCGACACCCTCTCCGCGCGGCCCGCATCATTGGCTGGCAGCGCGGCCCAGGGGGAGGGCGGATGGAGCGGCACACGCCAGGCAACCCGTTTGCCGACTTTCTGTCACCCGACGCCGAACAACCGCCACAGCAGGGGCCGATCGGCAGTCTCGGTGAGAACCTGCTGGTGTACGAGGTGCTGCGCGGAGGCATGGGCGAGGTGCTGCTGTGCGGTGAACAGGGCAGCGGCGCACCGCAGTTCGCCCTGAAGACGTTCCAACGCCGGTTCTTCTTCGACCGTGCCGTCCGCGACGCCTTCGTGCGCGAAGTGGTCCTCTGGTCACGGCTGACCGGCCTGCCCCACATCATGCCCGCCCTCTCCCTGGAGACTTTCGAGGGACGCCCGTTCGTGACCATGCCGGTCGTCCCACCGGGACCACGGGGCGGCCGGACCGTACGCGACCTGCTCACCGACGGCACCGCCCTGCCCCCCTCGACCGTGTTGCCCCTGGCCTTCCAGACCGCCGTGGGCATGCACCTCGCCCAGCGGAAGATCCCCGGTCTCGTCCACGGTGATCTCAAGCCGGAGAACCTGCTCGTGCTGGGCCGGTGGCTCCTCGTCTCCGACCTCGGCCTGTCCCGGGTCACCGGTCGGCACGGCACCTCGGACCTGGAGAGCACCTGGGCCTACCGCGCACCCGAATGCTGGGACGCCGACGCCGACGCCGACGCCGACGCCGACGCCGACGCCGACGCCGACGCCGACGCGGAGGTGGGGGCGGACGCCGAGCCGTCCGTGGCGGCGGACATCTACGCCTTCGGCACTGTGCTGTTCGAGCTGCTCACCGGACACACCCCGTACACGGCGGCCGGGAGGCGGGAGTGGAAGGCCGCCCACCGCTCCGGGACACTGCCGGATGGGCCCCCGCCGTCGAACGGCTCGGCTGACGACCGTCTTGCCGGCACCCTGATGGCACTCGCCCGGGACTGCCTGGCCCTGCGTCCTCATCAGCGGCCGAATGACTTCGGCGCCGTCGTGGACAGGTTGCGGACCGCCGCGGACGCCCATGAACCGATGTCGTCACTGATGCTGATGCACGACAGCGCCGCTCTGGCCGCCGTACTGGCCGAGCAGCAGGACCGGCTCGACGAGCAGCGGATCATCAGCCTCTTCGGCATGGGCGAGTCCCAGCTCGGGCTGGAGGAGATCGACTCCCTGCCGCCCGAGAGGATCACCGCCACGCTGCGCTACCGGCGCGGGACCGCGCTGTCGCTGCTGGGGCAGGAAGACGAAGCCCTCGTATCGTTCCGGCAGGCGCTCGACATGGGGCTGCCGGAACGAACCGCCCTGGAGTGCCGGGTGGAGGTGGCGCTCTCGTACAAGCGGCTCGGTGACCTGGAACAGGCCGAGCGCCTGCTGAAGATGCTGGCCGTCGAGGCGCCGCCCGACATGCGGGCGGCCGTGCTGAGCAACCTGGCCACCGTGTACCTGGTGGCGGAGCGGCCGCAGGCGGCCGTGGACCTGCTGACCCGTGTGACCGCCGAATTCTCCGATGTGTGGCAGGCCTGGGGCAACCAGGGCCTGGCACTCGAACAGCTCGGTGAGTGGGATCGGGCGGTCGACGCGTACCAGCACGGACTGGAGATCGCCCCGCAGGAGACCTTTTTGCAGTTCCGGCTGGCCGTGGTCTGCATGGACCGCTTGCGCGACATCCACACCGCCTGGCAGGCCCTGGAGATGGCGCATGCCCAAGGGTTGTCCACCGAGGAGTGGTACGTCCGGTTTCTGGCCTGCCAGCTGCTGATGAACCGTACCGACGAGGCGCTGTCCCTGGACGCGGCGGCTCGCGACGACCTGGGAGAGGACGCGGCAACCGCCCTCTGGAACGCGGCGGTCGACCTGGCCCGCCGCATCGCCGAGCCCGTCGACGACCCGGCCGAGGCGAGCCCCCTCGATCCCGCCGAGGCAAGCCCCCTCGATCCCGCCGAGGCAAGCCCCCTCGATCCCGCCGAGTCGGGCCCGCCCGACCCGCCCGCACCGTCCGCCCCGTCCGGCCTGCCCGACCCGTCCGGCCCGCCCGGTCAGCCAGGGGCGGCGTCGCGAGGAGAGGCACCTCCCTCGCCCGCCGTGCCCTTCCTCAACATACGTCTCAACGCGGACACGTTGCTCTACACGGTCGACTTCTACCTGGACTGCGACGTCGGCCCCGGCAACTACGCGGACGCCTTCAACGACAACCTCCGCCGGTACAGCGCCCGACTGAGAGTGGAGTACCCGCGCGGGGAGCTGCGCGACACCCCGTTCTACTTCACCCGCTGTCCCGGCTGCGGCGGCGCCGTGCTGACCAACCGCGATCCGGGCAAGGAGCTGCGCTGCCGGTGGTGCGGAACGACCGCGCCCACCCGGGAGGAGGGGGACGGCGGACTGGACCGGCTTCGGCACGCGGCCGAGCAGGCCGCGGGACTGAACAGAGCCGACCTCTCCGGCCACGTCCTCTCGCTTCTCATCGAGACCGGGGACCAGGAACGTGCGAGCCGAGTGTGCTCGCTCGCCGCCGCCGCGGGGTGGGACCCGGTCGCGGCCGAACATCCCCTCTCCCTCTTTCTGCGCGCCGAAGCGGACCGGCGTGGCATGGCCGCGGCCGGCAGCCCCACCGCCCTCGTCCTGCGCAGGACCGCGCCACCAAGCAGCCACGCATACGCGGACCGGACCCCGCCCGACGTCGAGCGTCTGCTCGTCACCGTGCGCGAAGAACTCGGACACGTCGCGTCCCTGTCCCACGTGCACGACCCGGCCGGCGACGACCCCGTCACCCGCTCCCTGGAGGGAGACCGGGAGCACGCCGTCGGTTTCTGGCGGCGACTGGCGGACGAGCGGCCGCTCGACTCGCTGATCCACAGAGGACTGGCCGAGGCGCTGATGAGCGCCGAGCACTTCGACGAGGCCCTCGCCCCGGCCCGGCGCGCCGTCGGCCTGCTTCCCACGGACGCCGCCTGCTGGGCGACGCTCGGCCGAGTGCACCGGAGGAAGGGCGAGGCCACCGAGGCCGCGGAGGCCTTCGAGAAGTCGCTGGCACTGGATCCTGTGCAGCCCATGGTGTTGCTGATGCTCGCGGACTGCTACCGCGCACTGGACCGCCCGCAGGACGCGACGCAGGCGGCGACCCGTGCCGCCGCACTCGGCCGCAGCTGAGAGGAGCAGGCATTGGAACTCGTCACGCCGGTGGCCGGAGCGCTGGCCCGGGCGCTCCTCGGACCGGTCGGGGCCCGGATCGGCAGAGTCGTGCTCGGCCCGGCGGAGCGGCGTGCCCTGGAAAAGGCCTGCCGTGCGGCTCTGGAACGTGCGGTGGGCGACCTACGGGAGGAGGGCGCCACCCGGGAGGAGGCGGACCACGTCCTCGGCCTGCTACAGCGGCTCATGGAAGAGGTCGAGCCCGAGGACATGCCCCTGTTCGCACCGCTGCGCGCACCGGATCCGTCCGTGGCGGCGGCTCACGCCGGCACGGGCGGAGAGCCGGGGGCCCCGGACACCGAGCGCACCGGCGCCGTGCTGGTCTGGCGCCAAGCGGCCGAACGGGCCGGCCAGGACCCGGACACCTTTCCGATGGCGTTCGATCACCTGGTCGAGCGTCTCTTCACCCACATGCGCGCCGAGGTGACGGAAGCGGCGGCCACCCTCGGCAGCCCGCTGTTCCCCCGCGTCGTCCTCACCCGGCTCGAGCGGCTCGACACCTCCTTCCGGGCCCTCGTCGCGGCGGTGCACACTGCCGCCGCGCCGTTGATCCCGCTGGCGGAGCCGCTGCGCCAGGCACTCGACACCGCCAGGGAGGTCTGCCGCACCTCGCGACGGGCCTTCGTCACGCCTGATCTGCTGCTCGCCCTGTTGTCCATCCCGTACGGCAGGACCGCGGCGTGCTTCGACTCCGTCCGCCCGGCACTCGCCGACACCGTTCGCCACATGCTCCAGCGCTACCTGACCACCACGGAGTTCGGCCCGTTCCACCCGTTCGACTGGGCTGAGCGCGCCGACGTGCAACACGCCCGCGGTCAGGCCGCACGAGACGGGGCGCCCGTGGTGAGCGACGCCCATCTGCTGCTGGGCGTCCTGGAGGGCGAATCGGCGACCAATCTGCAACTGGCCAGGTGGCTCGGCCCCGACCACGGCAAGCTGCGTCGGGCCGCACTCGCCGCGGCCCGCGGCGCCCCGCCCGCCGCCGGAACTCCCGGCACCGTCTTCGGCGACGGCGACCCGTTCCCTCCCTGACCGGACCGCGGCCGCCCGAGAGGCGGGGGAGTGGATCGGATGGCCGTGGATGAGTACCTCAGCACGTCATCGCTTGATGCGGCCACGCAGGGCAAAGAGGGCGAAGCCGAGGAGGACGGGTTCAGCGATGCGCGAGCCCATTTCAATGTAGGTTCCGGCGGTGGTGAAGTTCTGGCCGCTGGAGCGGAAGACGACGCTGTTGATGAGCACGCGTTGGGCCTTCTCGGCGCGTTTCCCGGTGATGCGGTCGCCGTAACCGATGGTGAGCGTCGGGTCGGGGTTGTCGACGGTGAGCCGGACATTTTGGCCGACGGCAGTCTGTTTGCCGGTGATTTCGGGCTTGGGATCGGCATTGGGCAGGCCCCACAGCATGAGGGCGAAGAAGCTGAGGGTCATGGCCAGGATGAGCCAGGACAGGGCGCGCACGGCCCGGAGCGCGTAGCCGGACAGCGCCCAGTACAGGGTGAGCAGTATCCGTTCGCCGAGGGGACGTGCGGGGTCTTTGCGACGCATCTCCATTTCGCCGTAGTAGAAGTCGGCCGCGTCCGGCTCGTTCTTCGCATCCTCCGATCCCTTGCGCAACACCCGATACAGGGGCGCCAGGTCGTCCGGGTTGGGCGTGCGCGCAGGGTGCGTGGTGTGGTGGGGACCCGGCTTCCACTCGCGGGCGGTGGGAGCCGCCAGGTTCGCGGGCGGCTCCTGGAGGGCGCGCCAGGCATGTTCCTCGGCAAGTACGCGACGACGAGTCCATCGTCGTGGAACCCCCCACCTCCAGTGGACGCCGGCCGGCGGACAGGCGAATCGTGTGCTCCCTTCCAAACGCAACAAGTCCAGATGTGCCGCACCAGTGAAATGGCAGTCCGTCAGGTCCATGTCAGTCAGGAGCACGTGTGTTGCGTCGGTACTTGCCAGGGATACGACACGGACGTCCGGACTGCTTCCCCTGAACCAGGCAGTTTCCGCAGGGCGGGCGAACGGGCTGACCGAGACGGCGAAGGGCTGGGTGATGATGGCGCCGGTGAGGTCGAGATACGCGTACCGCAGGGCAAGCGAGGCGGTCGCATCCCACCGTGTCCGGTGGCACATCACGCGCTCCGCGGCTGCATCGATCCGTGTCGGACCTGCGAACTTCGCGTTTGAAAGGGCCAGCACCTGCCGACAGGTCACGTGCTCGATCCGAGCGTCGCCGCTGAATCGGGAGCCTACGAAAGTGGCAGTCCCGTTGACCACCATGCCGTTGAACGCGGCATCGGAGAACGTCGTGTCGTGGAAGTTGACGCCGCCGCGGGTGAAATGGGAGTCGTTGAAGCAGGCAAAGCCCGTGAAGGAGGCCAGATAGAAATTTGCGTCGCTTCCGGTGAAGTCCACTTTGATGAAGTCTGCACCGTCAGGGAAGTCGACGTGGCTGAAGTCGACTTCGCCTAAACGGGGGCGCCCGGCAACGCGAACCGCAGCAAGAAGTTGGCGCAGGAGGGGGGCGGTGATGCGAGTTCCCCGGACGTTGATGTCGGCGCCGGGGGCGAGGCCGGCCAGGTAGGCGGCGCGGTCGGCGGGTACGAGGTGGGCCAGGCACTTCGTGTGAGCGCCGATCGGCGTGCCGGAGCACGGGTCCGGCGTCGTTACGTCGCAGTGCGACCAAGGCGGCGGCCAGAGAGAAGTCATGTCTCCTGGGACAGCATGGTTGATCGGGTGGTTGCACTCAGGCCAGCGGCAGAAGTACCGCGACGAAGCACCACACCCCGCGCTTCATCGTCGTCCCCGCGCTCCGCGGGGAACTGTCGCGCCACCGCTGTACCGATGTTCCCCAAGCCCAAGCAAGATCAAGCGCTTGGCGCCGACGGCTGTCCCTTGTTCCCCGAGGCCGCACACGCACAGCCCTCACGGCGCGCGCACGCGCGGCTGTTCGGCAACGCTGGTGGCATGACAGTGCGTGTCGTCGTGTACGAGCCCGCCGAGGACGGCGGGCGGCGTGTACGTCTTGATGAGCGGTTCCTGGGTATGGCGTACACGCTGCTCGACATCGCCGAGTTCCTGCGCGCGGCCGGCCTGCCCGACGTGGAACCGGGTGAGGTGGCGAGCGCGAGCTGGGTGGAATGGCGTGGTGGTGGACCGGGTGCCTGGCAGCCGTGACCGCCTCCCCGGGGCGTGCCGGTGAGCCGTGCCCCCATCGGGCCGGCCGGCCCGATGGGGGCACGGCGCCGGAGGTGTGCGCCGCTCAACGGCCGGCCGGGCCCAGTACTCCTTCCACGAGCCGGCGCGCGTAGGCGGCGTCCAGCCCGTCCGGGCGGAAGAGGATGCGGTACATCAGGGGGGCGACGACGTGGTCGACGACCGTCTCGACGTCGGAAGTGTTCTCCCCGCGTTCGGTCGCGCGGGTGAGGATGACGTCGATCTGCCCGGCGGCGTACGCGGAGCACCGGCCGGCGTTGCCGCCGTCCGGGTCGCCGAGCAGAGCGTCGCGGATGTGGGCGCGGCCGGTGGGGGAGGACATCTCGTCGAGGAACTGTTCGGCCCAGGCCGTCAGATCGGACGACAGGGCGCCGTGGTCCCCCGGTGCGGTGTCGGGCCGTAGACGCTCGACCGCGACGTCCGACAGGAGTTCCCGGAGGTCGCCCCAGCGACGGTAGATCGTCGACGGTGTCACGCCCGCGCGCTGGGCGACCAGCGGCACCGTCAGGGCGTCGCGACCCAGCTCGGAGACCAGCTCCCGGACGGCGGCGTGCACCGATGCCTGGACCCGGGCGCTGCGCCCACCGGGTCGCACCATCTGCCTGCTCATATCACCCACCTTAAAGCCAAGTCGTTGCGTCAAGCGGGCCGCGACTGAGGAGAATCGGCGCGCTTAAAGCTAACTGATTGCGTTAGGTGACTGGAGGAACTAGGCTGCCTAAGGCAAAGAGTTTGCGTTTGGTGTCAGGAACGCCGCATCCCGAAGACCAGAGGAGCCGAACCGAGCATGGGTACCGCCCCGGCCGTCGACCCGACCGCGATTCCCGTCTGGAACGTGGGTGACGTCGCCGTACACCGCGTCGACGAGATCCCTTTGCCCGCCGCCACCGGACCGTGGCTGCTGCCGGATGCCACCCCCGACGTCGTCGCGGAGCAGGAATGGCTGCGTCCCTGCTTCGCCGATGACGACGGCGTCCTGCACATCGACAGCCACAGCTTCGCGTTCACCCTGGGCGGCCTGCGCATCCTGGTGGACACCGGCATCGGAAACGGCAAGGAGCGGGCCAATCCCGCCTGGCACGACCTGAACACCGGCTTCCTCCAGCGCCTCACCGCCGCCGGATTCCCCCCGGACTCGGTCGACCTGGTGATCCTCACCCACCTGCACGCCGACCACGTCGGCTGGAACACCCGTGAAGCGGACGGCGAATGGGTGCCCACCTTCCCCAACGCCCGCTACGTCACCTCCCGAGCCGAGCGGCAGTTCTGGGCCGGATACGACTTGGAGGAAGCGCGCGAGCAGATGTTCCGGGACTCCGTGATCCCGGTGGAGGAGGCGGGACTGCTCGACCTCGTCGACGTCCCCGCCGGGGGCGTCGACATCGTCCCGGGGCTGCGCCTGCTCCCCACTCCCGGTCACACCCCCGGCCATGTCGCCGTCGCCCTCACCAGCCGCGGCCGGACCGCCGTGATCACCGGCGACTGCGTGCACCACCCCGTGCAGTTCGCCCACCCCGGCATCGGCGCCTGTGTCGACATCGACCCCGAACGGTCCGAGGCTTCGCGCCGGGCGCTGCTCGACTCGCTGGCCGGCACGGAGGCCCTCGTCCTGGGCACCCACTTCGCACCGCCCACGGCGGGCCGAGTCGTCTCCCACGAGGGCGCCTACCGGCTCGTACCCGTCCCCGCCGACGCGTGCTGATCCGGCGCGTCCCCTTGGGTCCGCGGAGGGCAGGGCCCCGCACCTGATCCACGGCGCGGCGAGTGTTCGGCGCGTTGTTCCCGTCACTCCCTGAGCGACGCACGTGTGCGGTGCGGCCCGGGCCGACGGCCCGGACCGCACTCCGGAGGTCGCTCCCATCAATCTGGTCCAACCAGTTGACCAGTGGGTCGCCGTCGTCCACCCTCTGCGTCATGACTCAGCGACCCGTCCGGCGAGAGGCGGTCTCCGACCAGCTCTTCGCCCTGTTGCGCGACAGGATCCTCGGGGGCGCGCTGCCGCCCGGCTCCGCCCTCACCGCCGAACGCGACCTGGCCGCCGAGTTCGGGGTGAACCGGCACGCCGTCCGGGAGGCCGTCAAACGGCTCCAGCAGGCCAGGCTGGTCGAGGTCAGCCACGGTGGGCGCACCCTCGTCCTGGACTGGCGGCACACCGCCGGTCTCGACCTCGCCGTGGGGATCGCCGCCGCCGACGGTGGCCCGTCGGTGCAGGACCTGACCCGGGACGCTCTGGAGATGCGGGCGTGCATCGGCGCCGACGCGGCCCGCCTGTGCGCGCTGCGGCGCTCCGACTCCACCGCCGCACAGATCGTCCAGGCCGCCGACCGGTACGCCCGCAGCGGCCCCGACCTCGCCGCACTCGGCGAGGCGGACGTCGCCTGGTGGCGGCTGATCGTGGAGGGTTCCGGGAACCTCGCCTACCTGCTGGCCTTCAACAGCCTGGTGGGCGGTACGCTCCCGGTCGCCGACGTGCCGAACGACCTGCGCACCGCCGAACTCCTCGACGTCGAGGCCCACCTGCGGCTCGCGGCACACATCGAGGCACACGAGGCAGAGGCGGCCGAGCGGCTCGGTCGCGAACTGCTGTCCCGCAGCGTGCCCGCGGTCCCGAAGGCGGTGCGCTGAGATGATCCCGGCCGTGGTCTACGCGATACCGGCGTTCGTGCTCCTGGTCGTCGTCGAGGCGCTGTCCTACCGCTTCCTCCCGGACGACGACGAACGCGGCTACGAACTGCGCGACACCGTGACCAGCATGTCGATGGGTGCCGGCAGCCAGGTCGTCGCGGTGCCGTGGAAGGCCGCGACGATCCTTCTGTACGCGGTCCTCTTCACCGCCGCCCCCTGGCACCTCTCTCCGGCCTCCGGCTGGACCTGGGTGCTGCTGTTCTTCGCCGACGACCTCGCCTACTACGCCTTCCACCGGGCCCACCACCGGGTGCGGGTGCTCTGGGCGAGCCACGTGGTCCACCACTCCAGCGTGCGCTTCAACCTCTCCACCGCCCTGCGCCAGAGCTGGACGCCCATGACCGGCCTGCCCTTCTGGCTGCCGCTCGCACTGCTCGGCGTCCCGCCGTGGATGATCCTGCTCCAGCAGGCCGTCAGCCTCGTCTACCAGTTCTTCCTGCACACCGAACGCGTGGACAAGCTGTGGCGGCCGGTGGAGTGGGTCTTCAACACCCCCTCCCACCACCGCGTCCACCACGGTTCCAACGACGTCTACCTGGACCGCAACTACGGCGGCATCCTCATCGTCTGGGACCGGCTCTTCGGCACGTTCGAACCCGAGGGCGAGCGCGTGCGGTACGGCCTGACCAAGAACATCGACACGTACAACCCGCTGCGGGTGGCGTTCCACGAGTTCGCCGCGGCCTGGCACGACGTCCGCGCGGCACGACGCTGGCGCGACCGCGCCGGATACCTGTTCGGGCCGCCCGGCTGGACGCCCCGGACGCAGGGCTGACACGCGGGACGAGGCGCTAGCGGTGCTCCGGGTTCTCGTAGTCGTGGCGGCAGCCGGCGTCCCAGGCGGTGCGCTGGTTGCCGTACGCGGGAATGCCGCCCAGGTCCTTCAACGCCCGGGCCAGGTGCAGCAGGTTCCAGGTCATGAAGGTGGTGTTGCGGTTGGTGAAGTCGTTCTCCGGCCCGCCCGATCCGGGATCGAGGTACGACGGGCCGGGCCCCGCCTCGCCGATCCACCCGGCGTCCGCCTGGGGAGGGATGGTGTAGCCCAGGTGCTGCAGGCTGTAGAGGACGTTCATGGCACAGTGCTTCACCCCGTCCTCGTTGCCGGTGACGAGACAGCCGCCGACCCGGCCGTAGTAGGCGTACTGACCGGCGTCGTTGAGCAGGCTGGAGCAGGCGTACAGCCGCTCGATCACCCGCTTCGTCACGGAGCTGTTGTCACCCAGCCAGATGGGACCGGCCAGCACCAGGATGTCGGCCGCCATGACCTGCCGGTACAGGTCCGGCCACGCGTCCGTCTCCCAGCCGTGCTCCCTCATGTCGGGCCATACGCCGGTCGCGATGTCGTGGTCCACCGCCCGTACGACCTCGACGCGCACCCCCTGCGCGTCCATGATGGCGGTGCTCCGGTCGATCAGTCCCTGTGTGTTGCTCGTCTCCGGCGAGCGCTTGAGGGTGCAGTTGATCACCAGGGCTCGCAGGTCGTCGTACTGAGCGGGCGGGGCGTCCGCGGCGGGCGACGAAGCGGTCACACGATCCTCCCAGAGCCTTGCCGGCACCTGGTGGGCGGCGGCGCGTCCGTATCCAGCGTGCGGGCCGGCCGTGGCAGGCGCCATCACGGCACCTCCGAATGGCTGGGACGGCGGCCGTCGCCGGTCACCGTCCCCCTGCGGCGGAGCCCATCGCTTCGGCATCGCCGGAACGAGCGTCCGTGCCGCCGGCCTCCAGGAACCGTCGGCGTCCACGATCCGCCGGCCTCCAGGATCCGCCGGCCTCCAGGATTCGCCGGCCTCCAGGATTCGCCGGCGTCCGCGATCCGCCGGCCCGGAGTGGCCTTGAACTCGCGGCGGTTCAAGGCCGTCCGGGGCGTTCACGCCGAGGGGTACATCAGGGGCGCCAGTCCGCCTCCATGTCGTGGGAGTCGGTCTTGGTGAGCTTCGTCAGTCCGGTGCCGTCCGCGCGGACCAGGTAGAGGTGCTCGGGGTCCGCGTCGTCGCCACCGCCCCGGGTGAAGACCAGACGGCGGCCGTCCGGGGACCACGAGGGGTACTTGTCGTTGTAGCGGGCCGAGGTGATGCGGTGCACCCCGGTGCCGTCGGGACGGACGACGTAGAGGTGGGCGAAGCCCGTGGAGTCCACGCGGCTGAAGACGATCCGGTTGCCGTGCGACCAGTCGGGCGTCCAGTCGTGGGAGCCCGAACCGGTGACCGCCGTCTGGGCCAGGGTGGACAGCAGGATCCGCATCACCCTGCTGTGTCCGCTCGCGTCCGCGCGGTTGAACGCCAGGTACTTGCCGTCCGGGGACCACGTCGGATGGAGGTCGTCCGCCGCGGTGTGGGTGAGCCGGGTGGCGGGGGTGCCGTCGATGTCGGCCACGTAGATCTCGCGCTGGGTGCCGACCGGCTTGGCGTAGGCGATCCGCTTGCCGTCGGGGGACCACGCGGGGTCGGAGGCGCCCTTGGTGCCGGGGACGGCCTTCAGGTCGCCCCCCGAGGTCTTCATCGTCCAGATGCCGTCGATGGCGCCACCTGATCCGTAGCGGACGAAGGCCACCCGCTTGCCGTCCGGCGACCAGCTGGGCATCACGTCGCTGACGGTGGCGGTGTGCGTGAGCTTGACGGGCGTGCCGCCGCCGGCGGAGATCGCGTAGAGGTCTTCGACGGGCGCCGCCGCGGTGTAGCGGGCGAAGACGATCGGATGGTCCGTCGCCGCTCCCGCGTTCCCCGCGGTGTCGAGCGTCAGCGGCGCGGCCATGGCGAGCGCGCCGGCGATGATCGCCGCCCGGCGGCGCCGTGTCGTGCCGCCTGCGCCGGTCCTGCCGCTTCTTCGCGCCCGCCCGGCGGTTCCGCCGTCGCCGGTGCGGTGGTGTCGGTGTGTCAAGGTGCCCCCCGATTCCTGCCCGCGGCCCGCTGCGGGCCGCTCCGGCGGGTAAACATCCCACCCGGAGGGGCTCCGGGGAAGCGGCGGAACCCGGCCGTACGAGCTCTGTGACGTGTTCCGTACGCCGCTGTCACACGCGGTGCGGTGCGGACCCGCGGTGATCCCGGATCAGGGTGTCCCGGCCATGAAGTCGGCGACCAGCTCCGCAGGATTGGCGCTCGAGGTCAGCTCGAACATCGTGTCCGGGTCGAACATGTCGTAGAGGACCACCGGGACCGGCCGTCCCAGCACCTCCACGATCCGGCCGCTCTCGTGGAGGTGTCCGGCCGTCGCGACGCACACCTCGTAGAACCACTCGACCAGCCGTTCGTCGCGACCGTCCGGCTCGTCGTCGTCCTCGTACCAGAGCCCCCGGGACTCGGCCTCCCGCCGGTGCGACCGCGCGCCGTCGGGATCACGCCCGACGATCCTCACCCCTTCGAGCCCCGTCTCCGGGAAGAACGCGTAACTCCAGCGCGCCTCCCAGGCGTCCGGCGTCTGCCGCGCCGACAGCGTGGCGTCGGCCTCGGTCGTGTAGCCGATCGCCAGGTACGGAAACCGCGGATCCTGATCGACGCTGTCGATGCGGAACGTCACCGCGTGGATCCCGCTGTCCGCCGGGAATCCCCCGACGACCTCGCGGGCGACCCGTTCCACATGTTCCTGAAACGTCATGTGAGCCCCTCCTCGACCAGGTCGGAGATCATAGACGCAGCCGCCGCCCGGGCCCGCTACGGTTCCAGGTCGGTCGCGAGGCGGGCGTGCAGATGACAGTCGCGGAAGGCGTCCCGGCGGCCCTCCTCCCACATCGCGCCGCGCAGCGTCCCCTCGTAGCGGAAACCGCACCGCTCGGCGACCTTGCACGACGCCTCGTGACCGACGGCGTGGTCGAGTTCCAGGCGGTGCAGGCGCAGTCCGCTGAACACCCAGCGGGCGGTCAGCGTCAGGGCGCGGGTGGCGACACCCTGGCCGCGTGCCTCGGGCAGTACCCAGTAGCCGATGGAGGCCGACCGCATCGCGCGGTCGATCCGGGCGATGCCGACGTGTCCCAGCGGTGTGCCGCTGTCGGCGTCCTCCACGCAGAACGACGCGCCGGTCCCGGCGTCGGCAGCCTCGGCCTTGCCGTGCAGGGTGGCGCGGGCGGCCGTCAGATCCGTGACGGGACGCAGCGGAGTGTTCCAGCGCAGGAACTCCGGGTCGGAGCAGCCCCGGAGGAACGTTTCGACATCGGCCTCGTCGGCAGGGTTCCACCGACGGAGCCGCAGGCCGCGGCCGCGTATGGGCGGGGTGAGGGTGGGCGTGGGGGTCTCCTGTGTCATTCGGTCATTGAACAACAGGGGGTGGGGCGGACGGCTGGAATTTCGCGGAGGCGGAGCGCCGGGGGCCGCCGCCGAAGAACACCCCGTCGTTGATCCGTTCCGACTGTACGAACTCGAACCGGCGGCCAGGGTGCGCGCCGACGAACGCGAACATCAGGCCGCGGTCCGCGCCGTCGTCCTCCAGGACCCCGTCGGGCAGGGGCGGCCCGTAGACGCCGCCGCGCCTGATCATGCGGTGCAGACGCACCTCGCCGGCCACCCCGAGCATCTCGGACAGAGCGCTCTTGACCCGCGGCGCCTTCTTGAGCGGACCGTCGTTTCACTCGTTCGTCGATTGCGCTTCCGGTCGAATCCGCCCGGCGCCGTGAAGCTCTGCGGTGGCCAGGTACCCGGTGCCGGAGTAGACCGGAAGAGCACTGTCCTTCGGAGCGCGAAGGAGGCGACTCGGTGGTCGACACCGACGAAACCGCTGGCACCGGTGACGCCGGGACCGCGACATTGGACGCATTGTTCACCCAGGCACCGGTCGGGCTGGCCGTGCTGGACAGCGAGCTGCGCGTCGTACGCATCAACACCGCCACGCCCGCCATGCAGGGCATGCGCGAGGAAGAGGTCGTGGGGCGCAGGTTTCCGGCCTCGCACCATGTGGTCGACGGGGCCGCCGCCGAGGCCCTCGCACGGCAGGTACTCGAAACCGGCGTGCCCGTGCGCGAGCGGATCGTACGAGCACGGCCGCCCGCTCACGGCGGTCAGGAGCGTTTGTACGAGGTGTCCGCATTCCGTCTGCTGGATCGTGGCGGTGCGGTGCTCGGCCTGAGCATCACCGTCGTGGACGTGACCGAACGGGAGAGGGCCCAGGCCCGGCTCGCCGTACTGGACAAGGTGCGGGAGCGCGTGGGGGGCACGCTGGACATGGTGGCGACATGCCAAGAACTGGCCGACGCGCTCGTGCCGGCCTTCGCCGATGTCGCGGTCGTGGAATTGGTGGACGCGGTCATCGCGGGGGACGAGCCGCCGCCGACGCCGAACCTCAGCCGCCTCACACTGCGCCGGGCCGCCTTCCGGAGCGCCGCGGGGGAGGACCAGCCCCAGGCCCATCCGCTGGGGCACGTGGGCATCCTGCCGTTCCCCAGCCCCTACAGCCTGGCTCTGGGGGAGCGACGCCCCGTGACCGTCTCCATCGCTTCGGAGGCCGCCTGGCTGGACGCCGACCCGGATCGCGCGCGGGCCATCCGCGCGTCGGACGTCCGCACTCTCCTGGCGGTCCCCTTGACGGTGCGGGATGCGGTGGTGGGGCTGGTCAGCCTGTACCGCACCGCTCAGGGCAGCCCCTACGACGACAACGACGTCCTCCTGGCCCGTGACTTCGCCCGGCACGCGGCGCTGTGCATCGACAACGCCCGTCGCTACGCACGAGCCCACTCGGTCGCCGCCACCGTGCTC
Organism: Streptomyces musisoli; assembly: GCF_016741855.1. Taxonomy (GTDB): domain Bacteria; phylum Actinomycetota; class Actinomycetes; order Streptomycetales; family Streptomycetaceae; genus Streptomyces; species Streptomyces musisoli. Next base: position 993,547 of record NZ_JAERRH010000002.1, read on the forward strand.
CGCCACATGCCTCCTCTGCACGTCGCTTCCCAGACGGCACTGGAAGTGGAGGGAATGGCACGCCCCGGCGAGGACGAGAGCGCGTGGTACGACACCATCCCCCTGTCCGGCGCGCGGACGGCTCTGGTGGCGGGGGCGGTCTCCGGGGGAGGCATCCACGCCACGGCGGCCATGGGCCAGCTGCGTACGGTGATCCACACCTTGGCCGCCCTCGGCCTGGAGCCCGCCGACCTGCTCGCGCGCCTCAACGACACCGTGAAATTCCTGTTGACGGAGCGGGGATCGTCCGCGACGGGCAGCCGGACGCTCACCGCCGGATGCGTCTACGCCGTGTACGACCCTTTGACGACGGTCTGCACCATCGCCCGCGCCGGCCACCCCGGCCCGGTCATCGCCCACCCGGACGGTACGGTCGACCAGCCCGAGATCCCTTCCGGGCCCCGGCTCGGCAGCCCGGACGATGCCCCTTTCGCCGCGACCGAGATCCGCATCCCGAGCGGCAGCGTGGTCGCCTTTCCCGCCACCGCCGCACTGACCGCCCAGCTGACGAACACCACCAGCCTTCTGCGCAAAGGCCCTTCACTCGCCGACGTGATGCTTCATGAGCTGTGCGACGACATCCTCTGCGCTCTCCCGCCCGACGCCGTGGCCGGCGGCGCCGTCCTGCTCCTGGCTCGCACCCGTGCCTTTCCGGCCGACCGGGTCGCCACGTGCCCGCTCGACAACGTACTCACCGCCGCCGCATCGGCCCGGGGCTTCACCGTCGACAAGCTCTCCGGCTGGAGAGTGGCGGCGGAGACGGCGTTCAACGCCGAACTCATTGTCAGCGAGCTGGTCACGAACGCGGTCCGTTACGGCAGCCCGCCGCTGGAGTTGCGCCTGATCCTGGACCGCACCCTGACCTGCGAGGTGAGCGACGCGGGCGCCAGCGCGCCACACCTCAGGCACGCCCGCACCACCGACGAGGGCGGGCGGGGGCTGTTCATCGTCGCGCAGTTGGCCGAGGCATGGGGAGCCCGTTACTCGGCCGAAGCGAAGACCATCTGGACCGAGCAGGCACTGGAACCGACGTGAGCGAGGCCTGCCGCTGAGCAGACCTGGACGGGCCGGCCCTGGACCGCGGACGAGGGCCGCGTCGTGGAGTGAGACGGATCACATGCCGGACACCGCATCCCTTTGTGTCGCTGTGGAGTCGGACCAGCGAACAGGATTGTTTAAGGGGTAATTAAGGTGACCAAGCGCACTCTTTTGGCGACGGCCGTACTTTGCGTGACGGCCGTGACGACGCTCACCGCGTGCGGAGACGACAAGAAGGCCGAGGACAAGGGCGCGGGCACCGCTGCCTCCGCCACTCCGTCGCCCGCCAAGCCGGCGGATCCGTTCAAGGGACTGACCGCGGCTCAGATCTCCGAAAAGGCCCGAGTGGCCATGACGAAGCTCGACTCGTTCAAGGTCAAGGGCGGGATGACCGTCGACGGCAAGCAGATGACCTTCGACTTCTCCGTCGCCAGGAAGGGCGACTGCCAGGGCACCTTCACCTCCAGGGGTGCGTCCGCCGATGTCCGTCAGGCCGGCGGCCAAACCTATATGAAGGGTGACGACAAGTTCTGGCAGCAGATGGGCGGTGAGCAGGGCTCGTCGGCCGAGGAGACGAACGCCCTGACGGAGTTGCTCAAGGGACGTTGGCTCAAGATGCCGGCGGGCGACGGGCAGGCGGACGACCAGTTCCCCTTCTGTGACATCGGCGCGATGTTCGAGAAGGACAAGGAGGAAACCCGCCTCACCAGGGGCGCGGACACCGAGGTCAACGGCACGCCCGCCGTGACGCTCACGGGGAAGGACGGCGCCGAGACGCAGACCCTCCTCATAGCGGCCGAAGGAGAGCCCTACGCGCTCAGGATGTCCGCCAAGGGCGGCAAGGAGCCCGGCTCGTTCGACTTCTCGGCGTTCAACGAGCCCGTGACCGTCACGGCCCCGCCGGCCGGTGAGGTCATGGACCCGTCCAAGCTCAAGGGCTGACGCCCCGGGCTCGCCGCCGCCCCCGTCCGCAACACTCGATACCGGATCAGCGGCGGATGAGGCCGAGGCCGGTGGCTGCGGCCACGGCGGCCGTGCGTGAGTCGACGTCGAGTTTGGTGTAGACGCGGGCGAGGTGCGATTTCACCGTTCCCTCCGTGAGATGGAGGCGCACGCCGATCGCCTGGTTGGACAGGCCCTCGGCGACCAGGGCGAGGACCTCGGTCTCACGAGTGGTCAGTGCGGTGCCGGGCGCGCGCAGCCGGTTCATGAGCCGTGCGGCGACCGTGGGGGCCAGGGCGGTGCGGCCGGCCGCGGCGGTGCGGACGGCGGCGGCCAGTTCCTCGGGCGGTGCGTCCTTGAGCAGGTAGCCGGTGGCCCCGGCTTCGATGGCGGGCAGGGTGTCGGCGTCGGAGTCGTAGGTGGTGACGATCAGCACCCGGGGACCGCCGGGCCGGGCGGTGATGGCGGCGGTGGCCTCGGCCCCGCCCATGCCCTTGCCGAACTGGAGGTCCATGAGGACGACATCGACGTCGCCGGCGGCGGCCCGGGCCACGGCGTCCTCGGCGGTGGCGGCCTCGGCCACCACGGTGAGACCGGGTTCGGTCTCCAGCACGGCGCGCAGACCGGCCCGGACGACCGGGTGATCGTCGGCCAGGAGAAGGCGGATGGGAGTGGCGGTCACAGGCAGGCCTCGGGCTCGGTCTCGGCGGACGGGGTCAGGGGCAGCCGGGCGGTCACGCTGGTGCCGTGCCCCGGGACGGACGCGACGGTCAGGGTGCCGCCCAGGGCGTGGGCGCGTGCGCGCATGGTGGTCAGACCGAACCCGCCGCCTTCGGAGCCGGAGTCGGAGTCGGGGCCATAGCCGGAGCCGGGGCCCGATCTGGGGCCGGGGCCGGAGCTGGGGCCGAGGTCGGGGCCGGGGCCGGGGTCGGAGCTGGGGCCGAGGTCGGGGTCGGGGCCGAGGTCGGGGTCCAGGTAGGGGCTGGAGCCGCGGTCGGTCTCGGTGTTGGTGTCGGGCAGTCCGTCGGCGTCGAACCCCGTGCCGTCGTCGACGACGTCGAGGGCGATCCGGCCATCCGTGTAGTCCAGGGTGATGTCCGCGCTGGTGGCCCGTGCGTGCCGGACGGTGTTGGCGAGGGCGGACTGGGCTATGCGCAGGAGTGCGACTTCGTGCGCGGTCGACAGCGGTGCCGGGGTGCCGGTGAGGTGGAAGCGCACGATGAGCCGGTGGCGGGCACCGGTGGTGGCGCACAGGCGTCGCAGCGCGTCCGCCAGTGTGGCGCCGTCCAGGGCGGGCGGCGCGAGGGCGGCGACGAAACGGCGGGCCTCGGCGAGGTTGTCCACCGCGGTCTGGCGGGCCTGCTCCACGTGCCGGGCGGCGGCCTCGGGCCCGTCGGGAAGAACGCGTTCGGCCGCCCGGAGCAGCAGCTGGATGCTGGTCAGGCCTTGGGCGAGGGTGTCGTGGATCTCGCGGGCCAGGCGTTCGCGTTCCGCCAGGACACCGGCGGTGTGCTGGGCGTCGGCCAGCTCGGCACGGGTCGCGGTGAGCTCCTCGATCAGCCGGCGACGATGCTCGCTCTCCCGGTACAGGGCCTGATAACCCCGCACCACGGCGACGGCCACGGCGGCGCCCAGCGCGGGGCCGATGGCCATGGCCGGGCTGAAGACGTCCTGGTGGGCCGCGAAGCCTGTGATGGCCGCGATCGCGGTGGCCGCCACCGTGACGAGGCCGGCGCGTCGGGACAGCAGGTGCAGCTGGAGGAAGTAGAGCGGAAAGGCGACCCAGACGCCGTCGGCGGACAGGGCCAGCAGCGCCAGCCAGACCACGCCCACGGCGGCCAGCCACAGTGCGGCGGCCCGGCGCGACCCGCGGACGCGGGGCAGGAGCGGCCCCACCGCGTAGACCAGCGCGCAGAGCACCGCCACGGCGACGATGAGCCCCGAGTACGGCCGGCTGTCGGCAACGGCGCGGACCGAGGCCAGGGCGAGCAGGGCGACGACCAGCAGGTGGAGGCACCAGGCCAGGGCCCGGGTGGTCGGGGTCGGGGTGAGGGCGGTGGTGTTCACGGTCCTCACAGGCTAAGGAAGGCCGGGGGCTTACGCCTCTGCCGAAAGTTACAACTCGTGTGCCGCCTTTCGACCTCCGGAATGCCGTCCTGGGCCGGATGCCCGTGCGGCGGGCTTGCGGCGACGGTGGAGGCATACCGCTTCCACCGCAGGAAAGGGCAGGACCGAGGCCGTGTTCGTCGCCTGGAGAGACCTGAGGTTCGCCAAGGGGCGCTTCGCCCTGATGGGGACCGTCATCGTACTGATCACCCTGCTGGTCGGGCTGTTGTCCGGCCTGACCGCGGGCCTGGCACGGCAGAACACCTCCGCGATCACGTCCCTGCCCGCCGACAGGATCGCCTTCGGCGCACCCGGCGGCGGGCAGGCTCTGGCATACGCCGATTCCACCGTCACCGAGAGGCAGTGGCAGCAGTGGGCCGGGACGCCGGGCGTCACCGCCGCCGAGCCACTGGGGATCACCACCACCAGGGCCACCGCGGGAGCCAGGAGCGCCGGGGTCAGCGTCTTCGGGGTACGGTCCGGCTCCTTCCTCGCGCCGGACGGGGGCATGCTCGACGACCACACCGCGGTGCTGACCGCCACGGCCGCCGACGAGCTGGGCCTGGAGCACGGGGACGCCTTCGTCGTCGCCGGGCAGCGGCTCACCGTCGGTGCCGTCCGCGGCGACGCCCACTTCAGCCACACCCCGGTCGTCTGGACCGACCTCGGAGTCTGGCAGCGGACCGCACCGCCCACCGGCGGCCGGCCCTCCGCGACCGTGATCGCCCTGCGCGCGGCCGCCGGCACCGACGTGAAGGCCGCCGACCGGGCCGCGGGCACGAGGACGGTCTCCAAGGACGACTCGCTCTCCGCGATCGGCTCCTACACCTCCGAAAACGGCTCCCTTCAGTTGATGCGCGGATTCCTTTTCGTCATCTCCGCGCTGGTCGTCGGGGCCTTTTTCACCGTGTGGACCATCCAGCGCAGCGGCGACGTCGCCGTGCTGAAGGCGCTGGGCGCGTCCACGGCGGGGCTGCTGAAGGACGCGCTCGGTCAGGCCGCCGTCCTGCTCGTCTGCGGGACGCTGACCGGCACCGGCATCGCCGCCGGCATCGGTGCCGCCGTGGCCGGCTCCGCCGTGCCCTTCGTCCTGGACCCCGCCACCGTCCTCGTATCGGCAGCGGTGATGGTCCTGCTCGGCGTGCTCGGGGCCGCCCTGGCCATCCGCCGCATCACCTCCGTCGACCCGCTGACCGCCCTGGGGAGCGCCCGATGAGCCTGACCCTGACCGGTATCACCCTCACCTATCCCGACGGCGACTCCCGTCTGACCGCCCTCGACCACGTCGGCCTGGACGTCCCCCGAGGCACCCTGACCGCGGTCGTCGGACCTTCCGGCTCCGGCAAGTCCAGCCTGCTCGCCGTAGCCGCCACCCTCATCAGCCCCGACGCCGGCACCGTGGCCGTCGACGGCATCCGCACCACCGGCCTGTCCCGCGGCGAGCTGACCGAGTTGCGCCGCCACAAGATCGGCATCGTCTTCCAGCAACCCAACCTGCTGCCCTCCCTGACCGCCGCCGAACAACTCCAGGTCCTGGCACACATCGCCGGCCGTCCGCCGGCCGAGGCGCGCGGCCGGGCCCTTGAGCTGCTCGACGCCGTCGGCCTGGCGGGCTTCGCGCACCGCCGCCCCCACCAGCTCTCCGGCGGCCAGCGCCAGCGCGTCAACATCGCCCGCGCGCTGATGAACGATCCGACCGTCCTCCTGGTCGACGAGCCCACCAGCGCACTCGACCATGAGCGCGGCGCCGCCGTCGTGGACCTGATCACCCGCCTCACCCGCCGACAGGGCACCGCCACCGTCCTCGTCACCCATGACCGAGCCCATCTCGCCGCCGTCGACCAGATCGCCGAGATCCACGACGGGCGCCTCGCGGTGTCGACACCGACGGGCCCCGACGGCACCCATGGGACGAATGGGACGAACGACCCGTGTGATCCGCCGCCGCGACAGGGAACGCTATGAACGGGAGCAAAGACGTGACGCTCGGGACCTGACGACATCAGTGGCGGTGAAAACCATGGCCGTACTGGACGAGAACGGACCGGAGCCACCCACCCCGCACGCGGACCCCCGAGGGAATCCGCTCCTCCGGACGCAGTTCGTCATACCGGCGCGCCCCCCGACCTTCCTGCGCCGCGAGAGACTGCACAAACACCTCGGTGAGGCCCTCGCGACGCCGCTGACCGTGGTCGACGGAGCCGCAGGGGCGGGCAAGACGCTCCTGGTCGCCGACTGGGCCGCGGCACAGGAAAGGCCGGTCGCCTGGCTCACCGCCCGGCTGGCGGGCAAAGGATGCGGAACCTTCTGGGCCTACCTCCTCCAGGCACTGCGCCTGGCCGACGTGCCACTGACCGGTGACATCGGCACCCCCGCCGGGCCCGGCCGCGTGGACGACGCGCTTTTGACACGCCTCGCCGGAGAGCTGAGCGCCAGGGACGCACCGGTCGTCGTGGCGATCGACGACTACGACCAGGCGACCGACCCGGAGATCGCGGATCAACTGGACTTCGTGCTTCAGCAGGCGGGCCGCGGCATGTGCCTGGTCCTCGTCACCCGCACCGAGCCGCTGCTGCCGCTGCACCGCTACCGGGCGGCCGGCGCGATCACGGAGATCAAGAACGCCGAGCTGGCCTTCACCCCCCGCGAGGCAGCCGAACTACTGACCCTGCACGGACTGCAACTGCAGGCCGACGACGTCGGCGCCCTGGTGAAGCGCACCCAGGGCTGGGCGGCCGGACTACGGCTGTGCGCCCTGGCCGCCCAGGGACAGACGGATCCGCGTGAGTATCTGAAGGGGTTCGAGGCCGACCGCACCACGATCGCCGACTACCTGATCGCCGAGGTGCTGAAGCGGCAGAGCCCCAGGACGCAGGATCTGCTGCTGCGGACCAGCATCCTGGAACGCTTCCGCCCGGACCTCGCCGACGCCCTCACCGGGCGTACCGACGCCGGACTCATCCTGACCGAGCTGCACCGCGAGAACGCGTTCGTCGAGTACCTCGGGCACGGCTGGTTCCGGTTCCACCCGCTGTTCGCGGAGATCCTGCGCGCCCACCTCAGAGTGTGCTGCCCCCGTCTGGAACCCGAACTCCACCGCCGTGCGGCGCACTGGCTACGACGCTCGGGAACCCTCGACGAGACACTCGGCCACGCGGTCGCGGCCGGAGACTGGGAAGCCGCCGCCGACGCCCTCGTAGACGACCTCGCCATCGGCGAGATCTTCACCGGCCTCCGCTCCGACGCGCTGTCGGAGCTGTTCTCACCCATGGGGCCGGAGCCCACGAGTCCCGCCACGGACCTCGTCCGCGCGGCCCAGCACCTGTCCCGGTGCGACCTCGAGCGCGGCCTCAGCTGCCTGGAACGGGCCGAAGACGCCCTGGCACGGCAGAACGGACCGTCCGCGGACGACGGACCCGGCCCGGCCGCGGCCCGGCTGAGCTGCGCCCTCCTGGAGACCCTGGCCGCACGACTGACCGGCTCCCCAGGGCGGGCGGAGGCGGCCGCCCGGACCGCCGAGCAGCTGCGGAGCGAGGTGCCCGGCCGGCTTCTGGAAGACCATCCCGAGCTGATGGCTCTCCTGGTCACCCACCTCGGCTCCGCCCGGCTCTGGGCGGGCCGCTTCAGGGACGCGCGAGCGGCCCTGACCACGGTGGCCGACTCCGGCCGCGCGGCACCTACGGCACATCTGCGCGAGGAGTGCATGGGCCACCTGGCCCTGATCGACTACCTGAACGGCTGGGCGGGAAGAGCCGAGCGCAAGGCAGCGGCCGTGGTCGCCGCGGCCGACCGCTGCGATCCGCCGCCGGTACCCGGTCCGGGGCTGGCCTCGCTCGTCCTTGCCGCGGTGGCCGTGGACCGCAACGAACTGGACCGGGCCGAGACACTTCTGGACGCCGCGGTGGACGCCGGGCACCCGCTCCTGGATCCGGTCGCGCGAGCCGTCCACGTCCTGGTGAGCGGCCGTGTCCTGCTGGCCAGGGGCGACGCGCGGGCCGCCCTGGAGGCGGCGGACCGTGCCGTCGTGGCCGACGTGGCGTCCCCGTGGGCCGAAGCCCACACGACAGCGGTGGCCGCCGCCGCTCACCTCGCCGAGGGCCGGCCGGAGATGGCCGTCAAACTGCTCGAGGAGGAGCCCGACGGCGAGCCAGTGTGTCTGGCGGGAGCCGTGCGGGCGGAGCTGGCCGCGGGCAGGACCGGCGCCGCGATCGAACTGCTGGAGCGAGTGCGGCCACAGAGCCAGGTCGGACCCGCGATCACCGTGGGGACCGCATTGGCCCGGGCGCAGGTGGCGGGCGAAGTGGGGGACCTCGCCACCCAGCGCAGGCTCGTGGCCCGGGCCCTCGAGGAAGCCCGGCGCGAGCGGCTGCGGCGCCCCTTCCTCGAATCCGGACCGTGGCTGCGGACACTGCTGCGCACGGTCCCGCTGCGCGGACTGGCCGAGGGGTGGCTCGTACCCGGATCACCGTCATCCGGTCACCCGGAGCCGGTCCGGGAGCGGCCGCCGCTGCCGGTGGTGCGGGAACTCAGCGGACGCGAACGCGACGTGCTGCGACGACTGGCCCAGATGATGTCGACCGAGGAGATCGCCGCGGACCTGTACGTGTCGGTCAACACGGTCAAGACGCACATCAAGAGTGCCTACCGGAAACTGGCCGTGAACCGGCGTCATGACGCGGTGCGTCGTGCCCGCGAACTCGGGCTGCTGTGACGTTGACATGGAGGCGGTCGTGACCGCGGCTTCCGACGGCCATGCGCGGCGAGGCGCGGTATCGGAGCCGGTATCCCCTCCTGGGGGTGAAGCCGAGCGGTGTGCGAAGGGCACAGGATCACCCTTACAGCGAGTGGTACGCCTTTTCCGAGGCACGTGGGGGAGAGCACCTCATGCGCTATGAGATCCGCGTCGACGGACAGATGACAGAGACGCTGGCCAAGGCGTTCCCTGAACTCGACCACGTGGTGATGTCCGGGCAGACCGTCTTGTTCGGGCCGGTCGTCGACGAGGCGCAGCTGTTCGGTCTGCTGGCCCGCTGCCAGTCGTTGGGCCTGCACGTACTCGAAATGCGGCAGATGCCGGAGTGACCCGCCCGCCGATCCGCCGGCCGCCTCTTCCTCGGCCCCCGCCGGACCGCCCGGCCCGGCACCCGGCCCCGGATCACCCGCACAGGGTGACGCGGACAGCGACGGGCCGGCGGGACGCTGGTCCGGTGAGGTCCCCACACGGGCCCCGCCGGGCCGTCCGGATACGAACCCTCCCATCACGCGAGGAGGAGCCATGACCGAGTCTCGTGATCACGGGGCGTATGCCGGAGCGGAGCAGGATCCCGGCGGGGCCCCCTCCATGGCCGCCACCGAACCGTCGGACGTGCTGGCGAAGCTCGGCGGCTCCTGGACGTGGATCCTGGGATCGGCCGTGACCACCCTCGTGGCCGGCATCCTGGTCCTCGTCTGGCCGGACGCGACCCTGCACGTGGTGGCCGTCGTCATCGGCCTGTACCTGCTGGTGGCAGGGGCGTTCCGGTTCGTCGCGGTCTTCGGCAGGCAAGCCCAGGGGGACCGGCTGCCGGTACTCCTCGCCGCCGTGCTGTTCGTACTGGCCGGTGTGCTGTGCCTGCGCCACCCGCTGCAGACCATCACCGCCCTGTCGCTCATCGTGGGTATCGTCTGGCTCGCCTCCGGCATCCTCACCCTCTACACGGCGATCGCGGTCCGTGGCCTGCCGCATCGCGGCTTCGTGGCCGGCAGCGCGGTGGTCGGCATCGTCGCGGCGATCGTCGTACTCGCCCTGCCGGCTGAGTCGGCCCGCGTACTGACCCGGCTGCTGGGCCTGTGGCTCGTCCTGCTCGGCCTCGCCGAGGCCGCGCTCGCCCTCGCCTGGCGAGCCGCACTCCGCAGGTCGGGCCTCACGGGTGCGAACGCCCGCGGCGCACATCCCTGAAACGCCGCTCGGAGCGCCGACCGCGGTCCTCGCCGCCGCGAGCGTCCGGGCCGGCCGGCGGTAGGGCGGCGCACCGCCCCGCCGGACCGACCCGGCGAGCCCTGTTCACCCGCTTAGGGTGAGGCGGCCGGGCTCCTGCCCGGCGCACGCTGAGTACGGTCCAGAACGACTTCCGGGCTCTCAGCCGGGACGGAGGAATCCATGAGCGCGCAGACCAACCTCGCGTATGACTATCCGGTGCTGGGCTTCTTCTGGTCCATGCTGGTCCTGTTCCTGTGGATCATGTGGTTCATCCTGCTCTTCCGGGTCATCGTCGACATCTTCCGAGACGACGACCTGGGCGGCTGGGGAAAGGCCGGCTGGACGATATTCGTCTGCATCCTGCCGTTCCTGGGCGTGTTCGTGTACCTGATCGCCCGCGGCAAGGGCATGGGGAAGCGGGAGATGGAACACGCCCGTGCCCAACAGCAGGCAGTCGACAGCTACATCCGCCAGACCGCCCTGGGCGGCGCCGGCACCAGCAGTGTCGACGAACTCGCCAAGCTGTCCGAGATGCGCTCCCGCGGCGACATCACGAACGAGGAGTTCACCCGGGCGAAGGAACTGGTCCTGGCCGGCCGCAGCCCGTCCGAAGCAGCGGGAGCCACCCCGTCCGCCTCCCCGAGCTGACAGCCTCCCACCCAAGGAGAGACGAAACGGCAACATGCCACCGGGGGAGAGGAGAAGCGGCGCCATGCCACCGAGGGGGAGGAGAAACGGCACCACGACGGCCGCCCCAGGCCCCGCCAGGGCCTGGGGCGGCCGTCCTGCTCGGGCGATAGACGGGTCCGACTCCTCCTGCACCGTCCATGGCACCCCGACCGGGAGGGCCTGGGACGCCTCCCCGATGCCGCGCCCCGGCAGCACGACGACCGAGACCGCGGCCAGGGCGCGAAGAAGCCAGTCGACCGCCCAGGGCATCCGGCCACTACGCGTCGCCAGGCCGGCCGGGCGCACCCAGGAGCGGGAAAGTCCTCTCCTCCTCCGTGACATCGGCCGGCACAGCCGTCGGCCACGCCCGGTCCGCCCTGTCCGGTCCGGGCGGCTCCGTAGACCGCCAGGCATCCATGGAGGCATCCATGTCGAGCAATGAGCCGACGAGCGCCGGGCAGCAGCCGCGTTCCGAAGCGTGGAAGACGGCACTGACCCTGCTCCAGATGGCGAAGCCGCTGTCCATCCCGGAGGGGGCCGAGGCGATGACCGTGATCGTCGAGTTCCCGCCGGGCGACCCGGGCACCCCTCCACACCGGCACTCCGGTCCCGCATTCGGCTACATGCTGGAAGGGGAGATGCTCTTCGAACTCGAAGGCGAGCCGGAGCGCGTGATCAAGGCCGGGGAGACGTTCTGGGAGCCGGGTGGGGACGTCATCCACTACCAGGACGGAAACAACCGGACGGACTCCTGGAGCCGCTTCCTGGTGACGATGATGTGCGCGCCGGATCAGCCCATGCTGACCCTCGTCGACGACGAGGAACTGGAGCGGCGCAAGGACCGCCGGGCCCCCCGCCCCACCTGACGGCGCAGGCGCGCACCCCGTCCGTCAAGCCTCCTCACGGACGATCAATTCCAGGAGGAGACGGTCAGTGTCGTCCTTCCCGAAGAGCGTTGCTTCGTCAACCGGCGTGAGCGGAAGCGCCGTTGGGAGGCGGGCCTGGACCCCTCCACGGGCGAGCCCTGGCGATAGCCGCCGCGGAGGGCCGCCTGCCGCATCGGCCGACCGCAGGTGTGTCCGAGAGCGGTTGCGGGACCCCGGGCGGCGACCGCCCCTCCGCGGCCGCGGGCGGGGCTCAGCGGTCGCCCTCAGTGGGCTGCCCGCCGAGGGCCGCGCGGGCGGGGCTCAGCGGGCCGCGGGGTTGCCCTGGTGGGTGAACGCGGCCCACAGGTGGATCTCGTGCAGGTCGGCGCGGGTGGCCTCGCGGTGCAGCGGGTCGCCCAGGCCGGGCGGGGGCCGGCGGTCCGGGTCGAGCATCCACAACTGGGCTGCCCGCAGCGCGTCGCCGGGAGCCAGACCCCGGCCGGTGAGGAAGTGGTGGAAGACGGCCATCATCAGCGCGGTCGCGCTGTCGTCGACCGCCCAGCGGGAGCCGACCACGTCCGCCGCGCCCCGCGCGACCAGGGCGGTGGAGAGAGTCAGCGCCTCGTCGTGGTCGCCCGTACTCAGGTCGGTCTCGCAGGCGCTGAGCACGACCAGCGGGCCGTCCGGGCCGGGCGCCGCGGCCGCGGCGTGGTCCAGGATCCGGGCGACGGTCAGCTCGCCGTCGGCCAGGGACAGCGCCGATCGCGTGGGACTCGGACCGGCCACGCCGTGGCAGGAGACGTGCAGGACCGACGCCGGCCGATCGCCGCCCGGCAGCACGGCCAGCAGGTCCTCGCAGCTCCCCGGCGCATCCGGCACGCCCTCGGCCACCACGAACTCACCGTAGCGCCGGGCGTCCGGGTAGCAGGCCGAACGCAGCGCCTCCGTCTCGATCTCGGCCCATGTCAGGCTGAGCCGCGGATCACTGACCAGCACCGGGAGCCCGGTGGCGGGCAGCCGGTCACGGGCGGCGGCCCGCAGGAACTGCGCCCCGGACGGCGCGTAGCTGAACACCGCGTCCTGGCAGGCGTACCGGTGGCCCCCCAGCGGAACGTGCGTGCGCGCCGCGTGCCAGGGGACGACCCCGAGGGGACCACAGGGGATCAGCACGATCCGCGGCGGCCGGCCGAGGGGTTCCAAGGAGTCGAGGACCGGCCCTACGGCGGCGGGCCACGCCCAGTCGCACAGCTCGCCCAGTGCCGCCTGCCATTCCTTCTCGGCGGCCTCCCGCGACGCACGCGACGCGTCCGGGTCGGCCGCCTTGCGGGAACGGTCGGCGGCGGCGGCGAGGTAACGCTCCAGCTGGTGGCTGCCGGGGGAGAGCAGCAGCGGCAGGGAGACCACGGCGGGCTCGGCACCGCCGGGGCGCAGGATCAGCGCGCGGCCCGGGATGTGGGGGCGGAAGCCTTCGCCCGGGACCAGGTAGACCAGCGCGTCGGCCCCCGAGACGGCCAGCGCGGCGGTCAGCGCCGCGGCGTCCGGAGTACGGAGCAACTCCCGCGCCCCTGTACCGTTTCCCGCTCCCAGCGCGGCGAGCGCCTTGCGCCGCAGGCTGCTCGGCAGCTCGGCACCGGGGGCCGGGGCCACCACCACGGCCGCCCCCCTCGGCCGGAGTGAATCCCTCTCGCCCCGATCCCACTGGCCTGGGGCCGTCTCGCCCTGATGTCCCCGGACTTGGGCCTGCTCGCCCTGACGTCCCCGGCCAGGGTCCTTCTCGGCCGGGTGTCTGTGGCCTGGGTCCTTCTCGGCCGGGTGCCCCCGGCCAGGGTCCTTCTCGGTCAGAGGTCCGCAGCCCGCCTCCCCCTCGGCCGGGTGTCCCCGGCCCGGATCCTTCTCGGTCAGAGGTCCGCGGCCCGCCTCCCCCTCGGCCGGAGGCCCCTCGTCGGCGTCCCCCTCATCCCGGTCCTCTTCGCCCGTACCCTGCTGGAACGGATGCCGCGGTGCCTGCGCCCGCCACCGCTCGGCCAGGTCGGAGTGACCCCGGTCCGCCAGCAGCAGGGGCACGCCGTGTGCGGCCGCGGCCGTCTGGAGCACCAGGGCCCGACCCAGCTCCAGCGCCTCCACGGCCTCGGCGGGGCGGTGGTCCTCGGCGCACCGCAGGGCCAGCCACAGCACGTGTCCGGTCGCGGCCCGGGCCACCGACAGCGAGTGTTCGGCGCCGAGTTGGAGGAGGACATCGGCGGCCATCAGTTCCAGTGCCTCGCGGCGGGTGTCAAGGCTCGCCTTCCGGTCCTCGGTCGCGCGCCCGCCGCCGGTCGTCGCGCTCATCCAGTACGCCCCGGACAGCTCCGTGAGTACCTCGACGTTCAACGGAGGGCCATAGCCTTCGGCGGCCAGGGCACGGACCCGGCTCAGCTCGGCGATGCACGGGTCGAGCAGGCTGAGGTCACTGCGGTGGGTGGTCGCACGCAGCATGACCTGGCCGAGGGCGAGCCTGAGCCGGGCTTCGTCCCAGGGCGACGTCCGCGATTCCCCGATCACCCGGTGGACCTCCCCGATGGCCCGGTCGACGACCTCGCGGCGGGGGTCGGCCCTGGCCAGCTCGATCATCAGCTGGGCCCGCACCGCGGGGAAGTACGCCGCGTAGAGCGGCGCGATCGTGCCCGGATCGATCTCCACCGCCTCCCGCAGATACCGCGCGGTGGCGCGGAGATCGGCCTGGTCTCCGGTGCGGGCGCCGCGCTCGCAGTGGGCCATGCCGAGCGTCCCGGTGACGACGAAGCGCGTGACCGCGTCGGGCGCGGGGGAGGCGTACCGGCCGCTCAGCGTCCGGATCAGGTCCTCTGTCGTGCGGGCCAGCGCGGCCTGGTCCCGGCTGCGGCGGGCCAGTTGGGACCCGGTCAGGAGGCTGAACAGCGCCTGGACGTCGTCGCGTTCATCGGCGGCGGACAGCCTCTCGGCCATCGACTGGGCGGCGGCACCGTCCTGGAGGCTGCCTCCGAGTGCGGCGGCGGTGGCGATGCGGTGGGCGAGGAGGCTCGTCAGGTACCGCCGGGCGGCCGCGGCCCCGTCCGCCGGAAGGGCGTCGATCCACTCCCGGAGCCATGCCGCGCTGCGCTCCACTCGCGCGATCTCGCCGTTCGACACCCACAGGTTGTCGATCGAGGTGGCAAGGATCAGTTCCAGGCTCAGCTCACGCCGCCAGACCCCACGCGCCGCGGGATCGGGATCCGGGCGTATCGAGGCCTCGTCCACCTCGCCGAAGTCCAGCGATTCGGGCATCCGGAGGTTTCCCGCCACCAGCAGGGCCGCGTGGAACTTGGCGACGCGGATCCGCTCGGGTGTGTCCGCGGGCAAGGCGAGCAGGGCCTCCCTGGCCGCCCGCGCGGCACCGCGGACGCGTTCGACGAGCGACCGGGTATCCGGCCGGCCCGATCTGAGTGCGACGAGCAGTTCCCGCAGCGGGGCGAACTCCCGCTCATCCAGTCCCAGTTCCGTCAGCTCCCGGCCGGCGTCGGTCATGGAGACCGGGGATTCGTGCACGGTGACGCACAGCCACTCCAGCAGGCGCGCGACACGCACCCCGTCCCGGCGCGCCCAGGCCACCATCTCCTGGACAGCGCCGGACAGCGCCTCCGGCACGGGCTCCCCGCGGGACCCGGCTGCGGCCGGCCCCACCGCATCCCCGCCCTCGTCGCCCTCTCGGGGTGGAGGCGGCGTCTTCCCCTCGGGCGGGTCGGGGAGCGAGGACAGCATCGTCGCGACGTGCTCCATGAGGGTCAGTACGCTCGCCCGCATCGTCAGGTCACCGGCCACGATGCGGGCGAGAACGTTCAGGGCCTCGGTCAGCTGTTCCCGCAGGGACTCGGCCAGGGCGGGCGGACCCGAGCCGTCGCGTGCCTCCGGCGGAATCCCCGGCGGGATGAGCAGCCCGGCCAGGTTGCTACGGGCCATGATGGCGAGCCGGTCGTCCAGCGGCCTGGCACGGTCGGTCCACCGGAGATGGCTCAGGGCGGCCGCCCGCTCCCGCCGGCCGGCGTTCGGCCGGCCCCCGAGCCGCACCCGTAGCAGCAGCCCGAGCCAGGGCACGACGGCCGCACGGGCCGGGTCCTCCGCCGGTAACAGCCTCTCGACCGTGGCCAGATGCTCGATCACGAGCGGCAATGCGGGCAGCCTCGGATCCTTCCGCGCGCCGGGCCACAGCTCGTGCGCCTGGCGAACGGCGACGGCGGCCCAGGCACGGAGCCCCGCGAGGTCCTCCCCGCCGTGGTCCCGCCGCTTCTCGTCGGCCATGCATCCCCCCGGCGACCGATGATCCCAGCCCCACTTCCCCGCAACGGTCCGCGGCCGGGCGGGCGTGCTGGCTGATCGAGAACAGGTTAGTGCCTTGGCCATCACCCGACACCGGCCAGTCCGCGGGCCTCCCAGACATTCCGCGCCGGTGCGCGGCTACCGGTCCTCGTCCGTGACCTCCAATGCGCCTCGCGCCAGGCCGATGAACGAGATGTAGGCCTCCCGGAAATCCTGGTACGCAGCGTCGTACTCGCCCCGCCGCCGGTCACTGTCGTCACCGATGAGCGCCTTGAGCAGCGACTGCACGCGCCGCGCCATGTCCCGCACACGGTCCGCAGCGGCGGAGACCTCGCCGGGACCGTCGAGCCGGACCTCGTGCATCGCCCGGTTCATGTCCCCGATGGCCGGACCGATGCGCTCGTACATCTGCTCCAGGAGCCGATCCCTGCGGTCGCGGTCCTGCGTCGCGTCGACGTCATCGATCTGCCACGTGATCGCAGAGAACGCGTGCGCGCAGCCCATCATCTCCCGGTAGGCGGACCGGCGGCGGTCCCGCTGCTCACGAAGGGCCTCCGCCCGCGCCGCCGTACGGGCCTGGACCAGCGCTGCACGCGACGCCGCCTGCGCGGTGATGTAGCTGGCGCCGAGCGCGGTCAGCGCGGTGAGGATGCCGACCCACAGTCCGCTGTTCGCCATGGCCGAAGAGTCTGTCAGCCGGGGTGTGAGCGAGACAGTCCCGGGGACTGCTTTCAGCTGGGACGGGAGCCGCCACGGCACTTACGTCAAGGTCCCACGAGTCGATCGACGATCGCCGCGGCCTCGCCTACGCCCCCGCATGCCCCGCGCCGTCCTCCTCCCCCTCATAGCCACCGGCCCCCGGAGATGTCATGGCCACAGGGACCCACCGGAGGGCGCCGTCGGCCCGTGATGCAGGATCGACCCATGACCGACACCAGCAGACGTACCGTCCTCGCCTCCGTCGCGGCCGTCGCCGCCGCCCTGCCGACCCTCAACGCCGTGATGGGCAACGGCGCCACGCCCGCCGCGGCAGCCGACCTGTACAAGTCGAACACCGACCTGTACACCCGCACCGCCGCCAAGGAGGGCACCGACTGGATGCGCCGGTTCCGCATCGGCGCGCCGGCGCAGCTCACCGACAACGCCCGCAGCACGAGCATCCCCGTCAGCAGCACGGCGGTGATCGCACCGCACGGCGGAGGGATCGAGGCCGGTACGAGCGAGCTGTGCATGGCCGTCGCCGGTTACACGCCCTTCGACGCCAACACCGACCCCGCGACCGCGGCGGTGGACGGGGAGCCGCAGCGGGACTACTGGATGTTCGAGGCCCTGGCCAACTCGTCGGCGCAGCACGTCACCTCCACCCACTGTGACGACCCGGCCGCCCTCGCCGCCTGCGCCAACAACCTGTACGCCGTCTCTCTGCACGGCTTCGACGACACAGCCGTGAAGAAGATCATCATCGGCGGCCGGGACGAGCGGCTCAAGCGCAACCTGCTGGCGGCCTTCACGAAGTACGGTCTGACCTCCCCCGCGACCAACCCCGACTGGAACGTGACCGTGGTCTTCGCGGGCGCCACCGACCCCATCAACGGCGACGACCCGGCCAACATCGTCAACCGCACCCGCACCGGTGCGGGTGCCCAGATGGAGCTGTCCACGGCGCTGCGCGAGGCGATGTTCGGCGACTTCTCCGGTGGGGCCAAGCGCAGGACGACGGCCGGCGTGCCGAGCACCGACAGCCCCTACGCAGACCACTTCTGGAACGGTTTCGTAGGCGCTGTCCGCGAGGCGATCAAGAACCACGAACTGGGCCTCGACTCCCTGTAGGCCTCGCGTGATCCGGTGAGACGTGAGCCCCCCCGGAAGCCTCCACCACCCGCCCTCCGGTGGGAACAGGTCCCTGCCGGCCGTGTCCTCGTAGTGGCTCCAGGACACCCGCACCAAGCGGTCGGGAGGGAAGTTCATCGTCAACCGCAGCCGCGAATCGAGTGGGCGCCCGACCGGCAGGGCTGCCACATGCCGCAGAGCCTGCTTCCGCAACCACCGGGAGTCGTCACCACCCATCCCCGCAGAGTGCACGGACGCCTTCCGTCACGGCACCTCGAAATTCGGGGCTCACGCCATCGAGCCGTAGTCCGGTCAATCGTCGGCCATGACGTCCGCGTCGGCCGTCGGTACGGGCACTGAGTACGGATACTCATGACAGCCGCCGACGGTGGGCACGAAGATCCGCGACATGAACATGAACGGGGCGGGACCGGTTCGGCTGGGGATGTTGCCGGTGGCGATGTTCGCCGTGCTGGTGGCTGGTTGCGGTACGCAGCGGGCAGGAGACGTGACCACCGGGGGTGCGCCGCCGACGGCTGCGGCGACTCCGAGCGTCCCTGCCGACCACCTCTGCCCCGGCGAGCGCCCCTCACCCCCTCCGTCGTCCACCCCGACGAGTACCACGCCGCCGACGGACCACTACGCCGAGAACCACGGCTTCATGGTCCCCTTCAAGCTGCACGGTGACCGCCGCTGCCAGGGCCTCGCCGTCGTCGGGCGGGTGAAGAAGGCACTCCGACCGCTGCGGGAGAAGGGCGGTTTCACGCCCGAGACCGTCTCGCACACCATCACGGGCCTGGGCTACTCGAAGGTGCGGACGTACGCGGACGGCTCCGGCGTCGGGTTCCTCATCGAGGTGGACGACTACCCGGTGTGCGTGGAGGGCGCAGTGTCCCCCGTCGCGACCGAGGCGGACGCGTTCGGCGGTTATCCCGACCACACCGGGTGCGAGCAGCCCTCAGGTGGTCACTGAGCGTACGCGGGAGCGCGGTTCACACATCACGCGCGGGCGACGGCCGGCCGCGGGCGACCTACGGCCGTGCGCGCGGGCTACGGCCGCCGGGCCCGCTCACGGTCCCGGACGACCCAGCGACCGGCGCTCTGCCGACCGTATCCGCCCCACGTCATCCCGGGGGGCGCCGTCACCGCCGCCGCTCCCCTCATCCGGCTTCGATGCCGATCCGGAGGGCGAGGGCGGGGGAGAGGGCTCGGCGAGGGCTAGAGCGCGGCGAGTTCGCTCAGGACCCGGGCCGCCGCTGCCGGCTCGACCAGCCACTTCAGGTGGCTGCTGGTGAGTGTACGCACGTCGTAGGGGTTCTCCGGCGTCAGCGCGTCGCCCTCGCGGATCATCCGGTCCTGCATGGCGAGCGGCACGCTGGTGTCCTCGGTCAGCCGGATGTACGACTTGGGGATCCGCCCCCAGGTGTCGGCCCGCGCCCGGTCGTCCGGGGTGCCGACGTCGAGGTTCTCGTCGGGCTGGAAGGTGTTGAGGAAGACCATGAACTCCTCGTCGGTCCCGTCGGCGAGGAGGGCCGCCTTGAGGGCCGCGAGGACGACGGGGTCGGCGGTTCGGAAATTGGAGCGCAGCAAACCGAGTTCGGCAGGGTTCCCGGCCATCGCCGAGGCCATCCCCGTGTGGTCGACGGTGGCCATCTCGGGCTCGGCGTAGTAGGCACTGACGTCGAGGTCGACGGGGCACCAGGCGGAGACGTAGACGATACGGTCGATCAGATCGGGCCGTTGGTTGGCCGCGACCGTGGCCGTCATGCCGCCGCGGCTGTGGGAGACGAGGATGACGGGCCCGTTCTGCTTGGCCCGCTCCAGTATCCCGATGAGGTGCGCGGCGTTGTCGGCGAGCGTGACGCCCTTGATGGCGCCGGGCGTGGTGGCGAGCCCTTCGAGGTCCTGCGGCGCCTGGTAGGCGCGCGGGTACGTCGCGGCAAAACCGTGCCCCGGAAGGTCGACGGCGACGGATCGGTGTCCGAGGAGGCCGAGTTCGGCTTGGAGCGGCGCGAAGGAGAAGGAGCTCGCGAAAGCCCCGTGAACCAGTACGAACGTCGGTTGCATCAGTCTGCTCACTTTCTGGCCTCTGCGGCGTCGGCGGCACGCGCATCGCCCGTTCCGGCGCCGCGAACCACCTCGCGTCCCAGGCCGGGGAACGAGTCGTCGTCCCGCGGCACACCATCACCGCCGCGGAGGCGTCTTCAAGCATGGCAAGCGCCAGCGGTCAAGCGCGGAGTCACGGGCGTGGCTTACGAACAGCCGCCCATCGGCCGCTCCGTCACAGTACTCATTCAAGATCATCCGCACTACTCGGACGACTCATTCCGCTTGTGCACTTCGCCGCCGACGGCGGACAGCCGCAGGGACTCGGACGCCCGCGTTCCGTATTGACGCGGCCAGCTATGTGCCCTGGTGGCCACGCCCCAACCTGATGCTGTTCAACAGGACCACGAGGCAGCCTGGACGACACCGACCAGGCATTCGTCCCGTCACGAATGCCGTGGCGGGTCACCGCCACGCCGGCGCCGTGAATCTTTGCTGTACCTGTTCCGGCGGCCCGCAAGACGCTAGCGTCGAGTCCCATGATCGTATGGCTCAACGGCACCCATGGCGCAGGCAAGACGACGACCAGTGCGCTCGTGCAGCAGCTGATCCCGGATTCACGGGTGTTCGACGCCGAGAAGGTCGGCGAGACACTCATGGACATCACACCCGGGCTTCCCGCGACGGACAACTTCCAGCACTGGCCGCCATGGCGGCCGCTCGTAGTCGAGACCGCCCGACGCATCCTCGACTACACCGGCGGCACTCTTGTGATGCCCATGACTGTCCTGGTCGAGCAGTACTGGCGCGAGATCAGCTCGGGACTCGCCCAGCATGACATCCCGGTCCGGCACTTCGTCCTCCATGCCGACCAGGACACCCTCCGTGGGCGCATCGCGGGCGACACCGTGCTTGGCCCCGACTCCCCGTTCCGTCTGCGATACCTCGAGCCCTATGCCGAGGCGGCCCGCACCTGGCTGCACGCCGAGGCCGAGGTCGTCGACACCACGCACCTCACACCCGCTCAGGCCGCCCTGCAGATCGCGGAGGCCGTGACAGCGGGTCCCGCTGGTCTGACCGGCCCTGGGAGCGGGATGACCGGAAGCCGCTCGGACCGGCCGGACCAGCCGCCCACGGTGGAGGCCCGGGTGGCGCGGCTCCCGGAGGACCGACCGACTCATCCGGCCCGATGATGCGGTGCCCGGCGTGCCTCGGCCGGCTGTTTGCTCGTAGTGACGATGGGTTCGAGGCCGCCCCCTGCCGCACCCTGGGGTGAGCTGCTGGGCCTGTCTCCGGGCCTGTACGCATGGCTGTCCGGTCGACACCCGCATCAGGGAGGGGGACGATGGACGGAGCGGCGCCTTTCCGATCAATTCGGCGCCACAGCCGTACATCCGTTGTCGCGCTGTGGCTGGAGGGACCACTCCCGGAGCGCTGGCGCGACGACTTGCCCCGTGCTTCCGCGGCGCCCGCCACTCAGCGCGAGGGAGGACACCCATCATGGCCCGGCGCATCCGACGCAATGCCGTCAGCTCGCTCGTCGCTTCATCGTTCGTCCTGGGAGTCACGGTCGGCCTGACGCCTGCCGCCACCGCGGCACCCGCTCCGGGGACGTGCACGGTCAAGACCGAGACCAACGGGACGCGGGCACTGTCCCGCACCGACGGTGAATTCATCCAGCCGCGCGCCAGGATCAGGCCGCGGACGGGCGACGGCCCGCTCGAGGTCACCCAGGAGGGGCAGGGCGTCGTCATGCGCATACCGCTCGAAGGCGGCAGCCGGCTCGTGGTCGAACTGACCCCGGACGAGGCCAGTGCCCTGGCCGACGAACTCAGGAACGTCGGCAACGACGATGAATCCACTCTCTCGCTGAGCGCCAAGGCCAGGATCAGGCCGCGGACGGGCGATGGCCCGCTCGAGGTCACCCAGGAGGGGCAGGGCGTCGTCATGCGCATACCGCTCGAAGGTGGAGGCCGGATCGTGGTCGAACTGACCCCGGACGAGGCGAGTGTCCTCGCCGACGAACTCAATGACGTCGGCGGCTGATGCCGTACCGGATCACCGCGCGCCTGGGGTGGGTGGGATGGGCCGCTCCTGTCTGGGTCGCTTTGCGAGTGGACGCGCCGTTGCGTACTCGGTACCAGCTGTCGCGGACGGGACGGTCTGCTCGGCAGCGACGACGACCGCCTCTGTGCCTTGGACGCGGGCAGTGGCAAGAGGCGCTCGACTGTTGGAGCCGACAGTGCGGGGGTGTCACTGATGCTCGGGGAAACCGACCTGGTTGAGGTAGAGGGGCATCTTGTCGTCCGCGACGGCCCGGTCTGCCGCCGCCGGGGTGATCCTGGCCGCCTTCCCCTCGAAAAGGCTGTCGACGGGCTCGCCCAGGTTCCCCTGAAGGGACATGGAGGAGAAGACGAAGGGCAGTCCGTTCGAGGCGAGCGGGTCCGGCCCGTCCATCACCTGGAAGTGCAGATGCGGGGCGTCGCTGTTGCCCGAGTTCCCGAGCTGCCCGATCTGGGCGCCGACAGCGACCTGCTGACCGGCGTGCACTCTGCCTCCGGTCGAGCCGGGCTTCAGGTGGGCGTACAGGACGTACTCGCCGTTGCGCAGCCTCTCGACGACGTGATTGCCCGCGTAGTCGTCGAGCGGGAGGTTCGCCGGAGACGTGCCCGGCGTGGAGTCGGGCAGGTTGTCGACGACCGAGACGATCTCGCCGGCGGCGGCAGCCCGGACGGGGACGCCGTAGTACGGATAGCTGCCCACCTTGTCCACCGCACCGGTGTAGAGCCGGTTGCCGGAATCCAGGCGCACGAAGTCGATGGCGAACCGTTCGGCGAACCGAGCGGTTCCGTCGAGCGGGGACACCGCGGCCCGGTGCGGAGTCACCTGCTCGCAGCAGCCGTTGCCGTCGAGCCAGCCCGCGCCGGCGAGCGGTGACCGCAGGACGACCGGATGCCGGTCGGGAACCGTCATGGCGGTGACCGACTCCGTCAGCCTCTTCGGGACGATGCCGACCGCCTTCGGATAGGTCACCGAGACGAGGTGCCGCAGCCGCAGCGGGAACCGCGTACCGGTGGGGAGCACGGCATCGATCCACACCCGCCCCTGCCGCCCGGGCGACAACTGGTCGGTCGGTGCGGCGTCCGGTGCCGAACCGGACGGCCGGAAATGCGTCTTCAGTGAATTCCCGGTCAATTTCAGCAGCGTGCGGTGGCCGTTCTGTTCCGTCACGCTCACCGAAGTCAGCGTGGCCGGCAGCGGACTCTCGTTGACGAGGGTCAGTTCGTACGCGAGGTGTGTCCTGCCGTCCGTGCCCCGGACCGGAACGGGCACGGTCGTCGGCGACGCGACGACCGGCGTGATCGCGGCCTGTCCGTCATTCGTTGCGAGAGAGGGCGCGGCGGCCGGCATCGGGGCCGCGGCAGCGGAGGTGAGGCCGAGCCCGAGCCCCGTTCCGAGCAGAGAAACAGCCGCCGCGGCCGCACACGCGCGGCCCTTCTTTCGTGTCCTGTGCATATTCGATTCCCGGTGCGGTAACCGATCTCCGGGGAGGAAACCGAAATCAGGTGGGAATTAGTTTCCGCTGCAAAGATCGGGCATGTCGTCCCACTGTGTCAGTGTGCCATTGCTTTCGACGGTAGGCGGAATGCCTTGCCATCGTGACGGTCTGCTGGAGGGTTGGGGCTCCTGAGACCGCAGTCCATCGACCGGGGGACTGGCCGTCCACCGACCGGGAGGGGGCGTCCACCGACCGGGGGAGGGGGCGTCCATCGACCGGGGGAGGGGGCGTTCACCGACTGCACGCAAACCGATCGTCAAGCACGACGGTCCGAGCCCTACCGCGACGCACACGGATCCCCCCTCCTTCGGTCCCCGGACGTCGCGGCCGAACCCCCGGCG
>NZ_JAERRH010000020.1 GCF_016741855.1 Streptomyces musisoli
ACCCGTAATCGGTTCACTTCATGCGCATCCACACGCCCCAACATGCTCTTGATCAGCGACAACGAAAAGACCTAACGAAGCACTACTAGCCCCAGTCCCGCCCCGTGCGGCCGCGCTTGGTCTCCGAGCGCTGCTTCTTCTCCCGCAGCCGGCGTTCGTTGATGCCGCGCGGGATGCGGGTCGGCTTGCGCGGCTTCGGCGGCGGCGCGGTGGCCTCCGCGAGAAGCGTGGCGAGGCGCACGGCGGCGGCCTCCCGGTTGCGCCACTGCGAGCGGTGCTCGGAGGCCCGTACGGACACCACCCCGTCGACGAGGCGGCCGGCCAGCCGGTGCAGCGCCCGCTCCTTCCACACCTGGGGGAGCGCCTCGGTGCGCGCGAGGTCGAAGCGCAGCTCCACCTGCGAGTCGCTGGTGTTGACGTGCTGTCCGCCGGGCCCGGAAGACCTGGAGAAACGCCAAATCAGCTCGGCCTCGGGAAGCGAGACGGAGCCACGGATGAGGTAAGGCCCGGACATGCATCCCATGTTCCCGGCCCGGCCCGGCTCACGTCATCCGGATTTCCGGCTCGGTAAAAAAGGTAAAGGGATCCGGAACCATCGGGACCCCCCTCGACGTTCTCCCGGGTGACGGTAGCTTCGTCGGCACAGATACACAGATATCAAGGGAAGGTACTCCCAACATGGCTGTAAGCCTGTCCAAGGGTGGCAACGTCTCGCTCACCAAGGAGGCCCCGGGCCTGACCGCCGTCACCGTCGGCCTCGGCTGGGACGTCCGCACCACCACCGGCACGGACTTCGACCTGGACGCCTCCGCCATCGCGGTCAACACGCAGGGCAAGGTCTACTCGGACGCCCACTTCGTGTTCTTCAACAACAAGCAGACCCCGGACAACACCATCGTCCACACCGGCGACAACCGCACGGGCGAGGGCGCGGGCGACGACGAGGCGATCAACGTCAACCTGGCCGGGCTCCCGGCCGACATCGACAAGGTCGTCTTCCCGGTCTCCATCTACGACGCCGAGAACCGCGGCCAGAACTTCGGCCAGGTCCGCAACGCCTACATCCGCATCCTCAACCAGGCCGGCGGCGCCGAGATCGCGCGCTACGACCTCTCGGAGGACGCGGCCACCGAGACGGCCATGGTCTTCGGCGAGCTGTACCGCAACGGCGCCGAGTGGAAGTTCCGCGCGGTGGGCCAGGGCTACGCCTCGGGCCTGGTCGGCATCGCCCAGGACTTCGGCGTCAACGTCTGACACCCGGTCGTACCGAGCGGACGCCCCGACTCCCGGCCGCCGCGGCCCCGGCCGCCGAGGCGCGGGGCGTCCGCGGTCACGGGCGGTCCGGCTTGCCGTCCCCGTACAGCCAGTCCTTCCAGATCCCGGTGAAGTCCTTGTGCGGGGCCTTCTTCTCCACGTACGCGGTGAAGTCGGCGGTGCTCGCGTTGCCGTGCCGGCGGGTGGCGGCCCAGCCCTGGACGATGTCGTAGAAGGTGTCGTCGCCGACCTTCTGCCGGATCTTCTGGAGGACCATCGCGCCACGCTGGTAGACGGGGGTGTCGGAGATGTGGGCCGCACTCGACGGTTTCGCCGGCGGGAAGGCCCACAGGGCCTCGTCGTCGCCGTCGTAGAGGTCCATGAAGGTCTCCTGGGCGCTCGGGCCGCCGAAGTCCTCCTGGTACAGCCACCACGCGTAGGTCGCGAAGCCCTCGTTGAGCCACATGTCCCGCCAGGACCGAGGGGTGATCGAGTCGCCGTACCACTGGTGGGCGAGTTCGTGCACGAGTGTTTCGGTGTCGAGCTGGTCGGCGGGGAAGACGGGCCGGTTCTGGGTCTCCAGGGCGTACCCGGCGTCGCCCGGCCGGTCGACGATCGCGCCGGCCGAGGAGAACGGGTACGGACCGAAGTTGGTCTCCTCCCAGTCGAGGATCTCGGGCAGCTTCGCGAGCACCTTCCCGCTCGCCTTCTCCTGGGTGGGGTCGACGGCGGTGAGGATCGGCAGCCCGTGCGGGCCCGTGGTGCGGGTGAGGCGGAAGTGGCCGACGGCGACCGTGGCGAGGTAGCTCGCCATGGGCTCGGCGGTGTGCCAGCGGTAGGTCGCGCGGCCGTCCTTGACGGACCGGCCCGCCAACTCCCCGTTGGAGACGGCCTGAAGACCTTCGGGGACGCTGACGGTGAGGTCGTAGGCGGCCTTGTCGGAGGGATGGTGGTTGCCCGGGAACCAGGCCATGGAGCCGGCGGGTTCCCCCAGGGCGAGGACACCGTCGGCGGTGGGCAGCCAGCCCTCCTCGGCACCGTCCAGGTCGGTGAGGGTGCGCGGGGTGCCCGAGTAGCGGACCGTCGCACGGAAGGTCTCGCCCTTGTCCAGGTCGTCGTGGGGGCGGACGGTGAGTTCCTGCCCTGCGCGGTTGAAGCGGGCCTTCCTGCCCTCGACGGTGACCGAGTCGACGTGCAGCCCGGCGAGGTCGAGGTCGAAGGCGGACAGGTCCCGGGTGGCCCGGGCGGTGATGACGGCCGTGCCGGTGAGACGGCGGGTGGCGGGGGTGTAGTCAAGGGTGAGGCCGTAGTGCCCCACGTCGTAACCGCCGTTGCCGGCCTTGGGGAAATACGGGTCGCGCAGGCCGGCGCCGCCTGGCGTGCCGTGCACTCCGCCGTCGCACGCGGTGCCGGTGAGGACGAGAGCGAGCAGGGCCGCGGCGGCCGGGACAAGGCGCACGGATCTGGACATGTCACTGATCCTATGTGCCGGGGCCGGCACCCGGGCGTGACACCATCTCTTCCGTGCTCGACATCGGCTACGCCCTCTCCAACCGCTTCCCGGACCCGCCGCAGACCGACTACCGCCGCGCGGACGTCCACGCGTTGCGGCACGACCTGTTCTGCGGTGACGTCTATCTCGCGGACACGAAGTCGGACCGGGAACTGTCCACAGCCTGGGGATGGGTGCCGGTGCTCGACTTCGCATGGGCGCTGTGCGACATCGTGGAGCGGCTCGACCGGGACCCGATGGGCTCCCGCGCCGCCCGGCCCCAGCGCGCGGAACTCGACTTCACCGAGTCCACCGACCGGATGCTCTTCGAGCGCCGCTTCGGCTGGGTCGACATCACCGCCGACTGGGTGCCGGCCGAGGAGTCCCCGCTGTCCTTCTCCCACGCCGAACTGCGCCGCGAGGCCCGCGACTTCCTGCACGACCTGATCGCGGACCTCACCGACCTCCACGAGGACCTCGCGGAGAACCCGGCCGTCTGGACCCTCCAGGCCCGCTTCCCGCGGGTCGGCTGACCGCACGCCCCTCGCCCGCTGCTCCGCCTCCCCTACTCCACCCGGATCCCCAGCTCCGCCGCCAGCACCGGCGCCAGGTCCAGCAGCTGACCGGTGCTGATCACCGCGCCGGACAGGCGGTCCAGTCCGCGGGTGATCTCCAGCGGAGCGGCGCCGCGCAGATCCACGTCCTTCAGCGTCGCGTTGCCGAAGTCGGCCCCCGTCAGCGCGCAGTCGGTGAACTCCACCCGCTCCAGCCGGGCACCCGCGAAGTCCGGCTCGACCAGCACGCACGACTCGAAGACGACGTCCGTCAGACGGGCCTCGCGGAGGTTCAGGAAGTCGATCTTCCCGCCCCGGACCACCACTCTCTCCAGCACGGCACCGTGCAGCTGGGTGCCGCCCAGCCGCGCGTCGACCAGCTCGACATCACGGAACGTGGACTCCGCCAGCTGCGTGCCCACGCCCCGCAGCCCGGTCAGGACCGAGTCCAGCACCCGCGCCCGGCCGAGCCCCGTCTCGTCCAGCACGCAGCCCGTCAGCGCGCAGTCCATGAACCGGGCACCCGCGCCGTCCTGTCCAGCCAGGTCCAGCCCCCGGAACTCCAGGCCGTCATAGTCGCCGTCCGGCTCCAGCCCGTCCCCGGCCCACGCCTCCAGGGCCGGCAGCCGCACCTCCGGCCGCCGCGCGCCCCGCACCGCTCCCCGGTCCGTGGACCGGCTCCCCATCGCTCGCCTCACCATGCGCCCATGCTGCACCCCGCCACTGACAATCCGCCCGAGCGGGCAGGGCACGGCCGCGGGACCGGCGATGTCACATTCCGGTCCGGCCGGGCGTCGTACACGGGGAGCAGGTGAACCGAACCCAGGGGAGACTCCATGCGCCACATCACCGTCATCGGCGGCGGCTTCGCCGGGCTCACCGCCGCGATCACCGCCGCCGAGGCCGGGGCCGAGGTCACCGTGTACGAGGCCCACCACACCCTGGGCGGGCGGGCCCGTACGGCGGAGGGACCGTACCGGACCGACGAGGGGCCGCACGCGCTCTACGCCGGCGGCCCGCACTGGATCTGGCTCCGGCAGCGGGACCTGCTCGGCCCCCTCGCCCCCCTGCCGCCCCTGGAGGCCGCCCGGCTGCGCCTGCGCCACCACGGCCGGCTCCGCCGCACCCCGCCCTTCGCCATGCTCAAGCTGCTGCGGCCCCGGCTCGGCCCGGCCCCCGTCGACACCGACTTCCTCGGCTGGGCGACCCGTGTCGCCGGCGAGGAGGGCGCCCGCGCGGCGGCCAACTACGCGGCCGTGGCCCTCTTCCACCACGACCCGGGCAGCCTGTCCGCGGCCTTCGTCCAGGAGCGCCTGCGCCGGGCCGCCAAACTGCCGCCGGAGGCGCACTACCCGCGCGGCGGCTGGGGCTCGGTCGTCGACCGGATGGCCGCACGGGCCTGGAACCTGGGCGTGCGGATCGAGACGGGGACCCGGGTGGACGACCTGCCCGACCGCACCCCGGTCGTCGTCGCCACCTCCCTGCCCGCCGCCCGGCGGCTCCTCCGCGACGACTCGCTGACCTGGCCCGGCGGCCGCACCCTCCTCGTCGACCTCGCCGTCCGCACCCGGCGCGGGGACGCCTTCGCCGTCTCCGACCTCGACGCGCCGGGCTGGATAGAGCGGTTCACCGCCCAGGACCCGTCGCTCGCACCGGCCGGGGAACAGCTGATCCAGGGGCAGGTGCCGCTCGCGCCCGGCGCGCCCCGGGCCGACGGCCTCGCCCGCGCCGAGGAGCTGCTCGACCTGGGGTTCCCGGGATGGCGGCAACGGGTGACCTGGCGGCAGGAGGCCGTGGCGGACGGCCGTACCGGGGCCGTGGACCCGCCGGGCAGCAGCTGGCGGGACCGGCCGGCCCTGGACCGCGGCGACGGGATCTACCTCGCCGGCGACCAGGTGGCCGCCCCGGGCGTGCTCGCCGAGGTGTCCTTCAACAGCGCGGTCACCGCGGTCTCCCTGATCCTCGGCCGCCCCGCCCTTGACCTCAAGCAGGCTTGAGGTCGGAGGCTGGGGTCACCGGACGCCGGCCGGCCGCGAGCCGGGGCGCAGAGCCACATCCCAGGGGGAGCCCATGCACGCCGTACGCCTGCACGCCTTCGGACCGGCCGGCCATCTGACCTACGAGGAGGTCGCGGACCCCGTCCCGGGCCCCGGCCAGGTACGGATCGCGGTCGCCGCCGCCGGGGTGCACCTGCTCGACGCGGCCCTGCGGGAGGGACACCAGGGCCCGGCGCCCGAGCCGCCCGTCCTGCCGACCGTGCCCGGCCGGGAGGTCGCCGGCGTCGTGGACGCGCTCGGCGACGGCGTGGACGCGATCTGGCTCGGCCGACGCGTCGTGGCCCACCTCGGCTTCGTGCCCGGCGGGTACGCCGAACTCGCCGTCACCGAGGTCGAACGGCTCCACGACATCCCGGAGAACCTGGACCCCGCCGCGGCCGTCGCCATGATCGGTACGGGTCGCACGGCACTGGGCATCGTGCAGTTCGCCGAGCCCGGACCGGACGACGTGGTCGTCGTACCGGCCGCCGCCGGCGGCATCGGCACCCTGCTCGTGCAGTACGCCGAGAACGCCGGCGCCACCGTGATCGGGCTCGCCGGCGGCCCCGGCAAGACCGCCCGGGTCCGCGCGAACGGCGCCGACCTCGCCGTCGACTACACCGTCCCCGACTGGCCCGCCGAGGTCCGCGCCCACCTCGGCGGCCGGCCCGCCACGATCGTCTACGACGGCGTCGGCGGCCCGATCGCCCGCGAGGCCGTCGCCCTGCTCGGCCCCGGCGGCCGCCACCTGGTCTTCGGCTGGACGGCGGAGGGCATCGGACAGGGCCGGGGCCACCTCGTGGACGGCGTCTCGCAGTCGGTGCTCGGCCCGGCGATGCTCCAGCGGGCCGGCGGTCTGCGCGCGTTGGAGCTGCGCGCCCTCGCCGAAGCCGCCCACGGCCGGCTGCGCCCGGCCGTCACCCGCTTCCCGCTCGCCGACGCGGCCGCCGCCCACCGGGCGCTGGAGCAGCGCGGCACGATCGGGAAGGTGGTGCTGGAACCCTGAGGGGACTGGTACCGCGGCACCGTCCGGCGCCGGCCGGTCACCACGGCCCCGGAACGCTGAGCAGCCCGCACCACGCCCCGGCCCGCCCCGGCCGGACACCCCCGCGCCGGGACCCTGAGGCCACCCGCACCACGGCCCGGCCTGCCCCGGCTGGTCACCCCGTGCCGGGATCCTGAGGCCACCCGCACCACGCCCCGGCCGGACACCACCGTGGCCCTGAAGCAACCCGTACCGCCCACCGGCCGGTCGCCGCCGGGACGGGTCAGTGTCGTCCCGCCACCCGGTCCGCCAGCTTCGCCAGCCGTGAGGACTCCACACCGGGGTGAAGGCGCTCCCGCCGGTCGGCGGTGCGGTAGGTGGCGTACATGCCCTGCACACCCAGCCAGCGCAGCGGCTCCGGCTCCCACCTGCGCACCTTGTGGTTCACCCACGGAAGGTCCGTCAGCTCCGTGCGGCCGCCCTGACCCGAGTCCTGCCGGACCAGATCGCGCAGGGTGCGCGCCGCCAGGTTGGCCGTGGCGACGCCGGAGCCGACGTAGCCGCCCGCCCAGCCGAGACCGGTGGAGCGGTCCAGGGTCACCGTGGCACACCAGTCGCGCGGCACGCCGAGCACACCGGACCAGGCGTGCTCGATCCGCACCCCCGCCAGCGCCGGGAAGAAACGGGTCAGGATCTCGCGCAGCGCCTCCACGGTCGCCGCCTGCGTCCGGCCGTCGTTGTCCGTGCGCGAACCGAAGCGGTACGGCACCCCGCGCCCGCCGAGCGCGATCCGCCCGTCCGCCGTCCGCTGGGCATACATGTAGGCGTGCGCCATGTCACCGAGGGTCTCCCGGCCCGCCCAGCCGATCGCCGCCCACTGCTCCTCGCCGAGCGGCTCGGTCGCGATCATCGACGAGTTCATCGGCAGCCAGGTCCGCCTCTGCCCCTTCAGGGAAGCGGTGAAGCCCTCGGTGCAGCGCAGGACGTACGGCGCCCGGACCGTGCCGTAGGGGGTGACCGCGTGCTTGGGACGGATCTCCGTCACCGGCGTGGACTCGTGGATCGTGACGCCCAGTGCCTCCACGGCCGCCGCGAGCCCCTTGACCAGCTTCACCGGGTGCAGCCGGGCCCCGTGCGGGGTCCAGGTCGAGCCGACCGCGTCCGCGATCCGGATGCGCTCGGCGGTCTCCCGCGCCCCGTACAGCTCCCGGTCCTTCTCCCCGTACGCCAGCTCGTGCTCGTGGAACGCCCTCAGCCGCGCCAACTGCGCGGGCGTCGTGGCCACTTCCAGGACACCGCCCTTGTGCACATCGGCGTCGACACCCTCCGCCTCGACCACCGCGATCACCTCGGCGACCGTGTCGTTCATCGCCTTCTGAAGCCGTACCGCCGCCTCGCGGCCGTGCAGCTTCGCGTACCGGTCCCGGCCCGCGATCCCGTTGTACAGCCAGCCGCCGTTGCGGCCGGACGCGCCGTACCCGCAGAACTTCTGCTCCAGCACGGTGATCCGCAGGAAGGGCGCCGCCTTCTTCAGGTAGTACGCCGTCCACAGGCCCGTGTACCCCCCGCCGACGATCACGACGTCCGCCGACGCGTCCCCCGACAGCGGCTCCCGCACCGCCGGAAGACCGTCGTCCGTGTACCAGAACGAGATGCCACCGTTGACGACACTGCTTGCCCAGCTGCTCATGGCCGGGACGTTAACCCCTGAGAGCGGCCAGTGTCTCCTTCGGATTCCATGCTTTTCCCCGCCCCCTGACCAGCGGATAACAGGCCAGACCGAGCAGCACGGCGACGAAATGACCGACATCGGTGAACGTCGGACCCGCGGCCAACGGCAACGCGAACACCACCAGCACCACGGACACGTAGCCGAACCGCCACGGCACCGCGATCCGGTAGCCGAGCACCGCGATCACCCCCGCCAGCGCGTAACTCACCCCGATGTCCAGCGTGTCCACCGCCGCGGCCGGAGCCACACCCTTGCGGATCGCCGCCAGCAGCATGGACTCGCTGATCAGCGAGGCCAGAACATGGGCCGTCGCGCACACCGCCAGCCAGCGCGCCGTCCCCAGCCAGCGCTCGGCCGACGCGTGGAACACGGTGTAGAGGAAGGCGTACGGCAGCCAGTGCCCGCTCTCGATCCACATCGCGCTCGTCACCAGCACGCGCACGGGACTGCGCGACAGCTCATGGATGTTCGTCGACCGGTGCCGCAGGAAGTGCTCCTCGAACTCCGCCGGCATGAGATGCAGCGCCACCGTCGTGACCAACAGGATCCCGAGCCACACGTACGTGCCGGGAGCGCCGAGGACGTACGCCCACGCCGCCCTCGGACCCCGGACAATTCGCATGCCCCGATTCACGCACGCCGGTACCGCCCGCCCCGTGATCGACATCCCCGGAGAGCCGGCCGGGCCGCCCGGGCCGGGCCCCACCGACCGGGGCCGCCCACCGGCCGACATGAGAAAGCCCAGGCAAGGACAGGTCCCGCCTGGGCCGAGGAGCCCCCTGTCGGATTCGAACCGACGACCTTCGCTTTACAAGAGCGGCGCTCTGACCAGCTGAGCTAAGGAGGCACTCACGCATGGCAACGCATGCGCGAAAGCGGCTCCACTGTACACAGGGCCCGTCTCCCCAGGCCACGAAGTTCCACACTCCAAGCGGAAGCCCCGTGCGGGCCAGAAGCCGGCCGCTTTCGCCCGCCAGGGAATTTCCGCGAAGGTCACAGGGGTAGAAGTGCTGACAGAGCGAGTGAACGGCAGGTACCGTCCTGAGCCAGTTCACCTGTGTGGACTACACCAACCACCTTCCTACAACGGATCGTCCGGCACGTTCCTGCCGGTAGAAGGGGGCCCATCACCATGGCCACTGTCACGTTCGACAAGGCGACCCGGATCTACCCGGGTTCCACCAAGCCCGCCGTCGACGCGCTCGACATCGCGATCGAGGACGGCGAGTTCCTCGTCCTGGTCGGACCGTCGGGCTGCGGAAAGTCCACCTCGCTGCGCATGCTCGCCGGCCTGGAGGACGTCAACGGCGGCGCCATCCGCATCGGCGACCGCGACGTCACGCACCTGCCGCCCAAGGACCGGGACATCGCCATGGTGTTCCAGAACTACGCGCTCTACCCGCACATGACCGTCGCCGACAACATGGGCTTCGCGCTCAAGATCGCCGGCGTCAACAAGGCGGAGATCCGGCAGAAGGTCGAGGAGGCCGCGAAGATCCTCGACCTCACCGAGTACCTGGACCGCAAGCCGAAGGCGCTCTCCGGCGGTCAGCGCCAGCGTGTCGCCATGGGCCGCGCGATCGTCCGCGAGCCGCAGGTCTTCCTCATGGACGAGCCGCTGTCCAACCTGGACGCCAAGCTCCGTGTGTCGACGCGCACGCAGATCGCGTCCCTCCAGCGCCGCCTCGGGATCACCACCGTCTACGTCACCCACGACCAGGTCGAGGCCATGACGATGGGCGACCGCGTGGCGGTCCTCAAGGACGGTCTGCTCCAGCAGGTCGACTCCCCGCGGAACATGTACGACAAGCCCGCGAACCTCTTCGTCGCCGGCTTCATCGGCTCCCCCGCCATGAACCTGGTCGAGGTCCCGATCACCGACGGCGGCGTGAAGTTCGGCAACAGCGTCGTCCCCGTCAACCGGGAGGCCCTGAAGGCCGCCGCCGACAAGGGTGACCGTACGGTGACCGTCGGCGTCCGTCCCGAGCACTTCGACGTGGTCGAGCTGGGCGGCTCCGTCGCGGCCTCCCTCTCCAAGGACGCTGCCGACGCCCCGGCCGGCCTCGCCGTCTCCGTGAACGTCGTCGAGGAGCTGGGCGCCGACGGCTACGTGTACGGCACCGCCGAGGTCAGCGGCGAGGTCAAGGACCTGGTCGTCCGCGTCAACGGCCGCCAGGTGCCGGAGAAGGGCTCCACGCTGCACGTCGTGCCGCGGCCGGGCGAGACCCACGTGTTCTCCACGTCCACGGGCGAGCGGCTGTCCGACTGACCCGTCCGACGACAGGGCCCCGCGGTCTGACCGCGGGGCCCTTCGCTTGGGTGCGGATACCCCGGCACAGCGATCATTTCGGGCGCCGGCCGTCAACCCATTACCCAGAAAGCGGCGCGTTCTCATCCCCCATAAGAGTGACTCATTGTCTTCGCGTCATTACCGGGCGCTACCCTCACACGCGTGAAGCACTCCACCACCCCACAGACGCGACGCAGCCATCGGGGCGGCCCTGCCCGCCGGATCGGCCGCACTCTCGCCCTCGTCCTGCCCGTCGTCATGGTGCTCTCCGGGACCCTCGCGGTCACCCGGGTCAACTGGACGGGGAATCCCGCCGGCTCGGTGCTGACCGCCTCCGACGTCTCGGCGGCGGAGGCCCCCTCCAGGACGGCCGCCCGCGCCCCGCAGGACGTGCTCCGCGACCAGCTGATGACCGAACTCCAGGACAAGGACCCCGGCGCGGTGCTCACCCACCTCCAGCGGGCCGTCAACGGGCACCCGTCGCTGGCCCGGCACTGCTCCTCCATCGCCCGCGCCCTCGGCACGGCAGCGGTGCGCATCTACGGCGCCTCGCGCGCCCAGTCGTACGCCCGCCCGGTGTGTGACACGGCCTTCGCCTCGGGCGTCCTGGCCGCGCACAGCTGAGGCGGAGACCAAGACGGCGGCTCCCGACGAGCACACTGCCGCCGACATCCCGCGCAGGGGCGCCACGTAAAGTGCGGTCATGACCCATCCGAACGCCGCGTCGCGCCCCACTCAAGCCGTGGTCCTGGCCGGTGGCCAAGGCTCCCGGCTGCGTCCGTACACCGACGACCGGCCAAAGCCGATGGTCGAGATCCCCGGCACGGGCACTCCGATCATCGGCCACCAGCTCACCTGGCTCGCCGAGGAAGGTGTGACGGACGTGGTGGTCTCCTGTGGCCACCTCGCCGACGTGCTGCAGAAGTGGCTGGACTCGGCCGACCTGCCCGTCTCCGTCACCACCGTCGTGGAGAGCGAGCCCCTCGGCCGCGGAGGCGGACTGCGGTACGCGGCCGCGCATCTGCCCCACCCCGACCGGCCCTGGTACGCCACGAACGGCGACATCTGGACGCGGTTCTCCCTGCGGGACATGGCCGACTTCCACGCCGAGCGGGACGCGGTCGCGACCCTGGCGCTGGCCCGTCCGCGGATCCCGTGGGGGGCCGTGCAGACCGACGGGTTCGGGCACATCACCGACTTCATCGAGGCGCCGCCGTCGACGTTCGAGATCAACGCGGGCGTGTACGTGTTCTCGCCCGAGTTCGCCTCCCTGCTGCCCGAGCGCGGGGACCACGAGCGGACCACGTTCCCCCGGCTGGCCCGGGAGAAGAAGCTCGCCGGGTTCCCGATCCCGCAGGGTGCGTACTGGCGGGCCATCGACACCGCGAAGGACCTGACCGAGGCGGCCAAGGAACTGGCGGCACTCGGCCGCTGAGCGTTCCGCCGGACCGGCGCGTGCCGTGTGCGGGCACGCGGTGACCGGTCGGCCGACCACGACGCCCAGGAAGCCGGCGGCACTCGGCCGCTGAGCGTTCCGCCGGACCGGCGCGTGCCGTGTGCTGCGGCGAACCGCGGACCGACACACGGCCCGCGCCTCCCCGGGTCGGCGTTCCCGGCACCTCGGATCGGCGTTCCCGGCACCCCCGGGCCGGCTTTCCCGGCGCGCGTTCGAAGGGCCCCGTACCTCTCCCGGTACGGGGCCCTCTGCCGCTCGGGGGCCGGTCAGCCCAGGAGGCCGCCCACCAGGCCCGGCTGGCCGGTGGACGTGCTGCCGCCGGAGCCGGTGGTGCCGCCGCCCGTGGTGGACGTACCGCCGCCCGCCGAGGTGGCGCCGCCCGTGCTCGTCGGGCCCGCCGTCGTGCTCGGGGCGCCGCCCGTGGGGGCCGACTGCCGGGGCGGGACCTGGCCCGTGGTGCCCTGGGTCTGGCTGGGCGTCGTGGTGGTGGCGCCGGTGCTGCGGCTCGCGCCCGGGGTCGTCGCCGCACCGGACGGGCTGGCGCCGGCCGTGGCACCGCCCGTCGGCGAGGTGGAGGCCGCCGGGCTCTCCTTGTGCCGCGTGCCGGGCTGCTGCGGGAGCGGGGAGCCGGGGAGCTGGTTGCGGGGGGCCTCGCCGGGGCCGGGGACGACCACGCGGCTGGAGTCGCGGACCGCGCCGCCCAGCAGGGAGCCGACGAGCAGGGTCAGGCCGACCGTGATGACGGTGATCAGCGCGCCGCGGCGCAGGACGAAGCGGCGCAGCTCCCAGATGTCGGAGCGGGGGCCGAGCCGGCGCCAGGCGCTGCCCGCGAGACGGCCGTCCACGGAGTAGACCGGGGCGCCGGCGATGATCAGCGGGGACCAGGCAGCGAGGTAGATGATGTCAGGGGCGTCGTAGGCCGGGACCGTCTTCCAGCTCACGGTGACGATCAGGGCGGCCGAGAGCAGGGCGCCGACGACCGCGGCCACCCGCTGCCAGCAGCCCAGGACGGTCAGGACGCCGACGACGACCTGGAGGAAGGCGATGACCAGGCCGGAGCCGACCGGGTGGTGCAGGGCGAACTGGCGCAGCGGCTCGGCGACGTCCCAGGGGTGGAGGGTGTTGAGCCACTTGACCATGGAGCCGCGCTTGCCGCCGTCGAAGTAGACGGGGTCGCACAGCTTGCCCATGCCGGCGTAGATGGAGATGAAGCCGAGGAAGATGCGCAACGGGAGGAGGACGACCCCGAGGTTCATCCGGCGGCCGGGGTAGTAGGCGTGCCGGGCCGGGTCGTCGCCCTGGCGCCTGGCGGTGCGCGCTCCGTCGGTGTCCGGGCCGGAGTCGGCGGCGGCGTCGGCGTCGGCGTCGATGTCGGCCGGGTACGTGTCGTACGGCTCGTAGGAGGCGTAGGGGGCGTCGGCGTAGGACGGTTCGTCGTAGGCGCCGGTGACCGTGCGCATGTGCGGCAGCAGGCGGGTGCCGTCGGCGTCGGGAGCGGTGCGCTGATGGCCGACGAGCGGGGTCTCGACGGTCTGGTCGAGTACGTCGTAGGTGTCGGCGTAGCCCGTCTGGACGCGTGGGATGACCTGGGTGGCGCCGGCCTCGGACTCTTCGGCGTGGCGGACGCTGCTGCCCCGTACGGCCTGGAGGAGCCGGTGGGCGCCGGTGTCGTCGGGGGCGGACTTGCCGCTCCACACGACGGGACGGCGGCGGCCGGCGGCGCCTGCCCGGCCCGCGGTGCCCATGACGGGCAGCCGGGCGGCGTCCTGGCCGACGCTCAGGTGTCTGGCGATCCGCGGGGATTGGGTTCCCCTCGCCGTCGCGCCCAGCTGCACGCGGAAGCTGGCGTGATTGACGATGACCTGCGCCGGATCGCTCGGCACCTTCACCATGCTCAGCGCGGGAGCGTCGTCGAATCCCGACGAGCGGTCCCCCGTGGGTGTGCGGGGTGTTCTGGTGTCCACACTCTTCTAACCGAGTGACGTGGCGTTAGGACACTGCTTCCACCGGCCGGATGTGTCCGGACCCCGTCAAAGCCGCCCGGGACGCCATATGGACGCCTGAAATACCCCGCAAGGGCGAAGTTCCGGACGGGCGTTCGGGCCCGTCCGGACCCTTGTTCAGCTCCGCCTGCGCGCCGCCTCGTACAGCACGATGCCCGCGGCCACACCGGCGTTGAGCGACTCGGCGCCGCCCGGCATCGGGATGCGCACGCGGAAGTCGCAGGTCTCGCCGACCAGGCGGGACAGGCCCTTGCCCTCGCTGCCGACGACGATGACGACCGGGCCGCCCAGCGCCTGGAGGTCGCCGAGTTCGGCCTCGCCGTCCGCGGCCAGGCCGACGACCGTGATGCCGGCCTTCTTGTAGGCCTCCAGGGTCCGGGTGAGGTTGGTGGCGCGGGCGACCGGCGTGCGGGCGGCCGTGCCGGCGGAGGTCTTCCAGGCGCCGGCGGTCATGCCGGCCGAGCGGCGCTCGGGGACGACGACACCGTGGCCGCCGAAGGCGGAGACGGAGCGGACGACGGCGCCGAGGTTGCGCGGGTCGGTGACGCCGTCGAGGGCGACGATCAGCGGGTCGGCGCCCTCGTCGTAGGCGGCGTCGGCGAGGTCCTCGGGGTGCGCGTACTCGTACGGCGGGACCTGGAGGACGAGGCCCTGGTGGTTCAGGCCGTTCGTCATGCGGTCCAGCTCGGGGCGCGGGGCCTCCATGAGGTTGATGCCGCCGCGTTCGGCGGCGAGCTGCAGGGCCTCGCGGACGCGCTCGTCGTTGTCGATGAACTGCTGGACGTACAGCGTCGAGGCGGGCACGCCCTCGCGGAGTGCCTCGACGACCGGGTTGCGGCCGACGACCATCTCGGAGGCGGACTTGCCGCCCCGGCCGCGGACCACGGGGCGGCGCGCGGCCTGCTTGGCCTTGGCGGTGGCGATGCGGTTCTTCTTGTGTCCCTTGCGCATCTCGGCCGGCGGGGTCGGGCCCTTGCCCTCCAGACCCTTGCGCCGCTGGCCGCCACTGCCGACCTGCGCGCCCTTCTTGCCGGACATGCGACGGTTGTTCGCGGCCATGACCTACCTGTCTCTGTGATGCGTTCGGATGTCTACGTCTATGCAGTGTGCCGCCCGGAGGTCCGGGCGGCACAATCGATCACCGGATCGAAGGGGGTCTCAGCGTGCGCCGAGGCTCCAGCGCGGGCCCTGCGGGCTGTCCTCGATGACCAGGCCGGCCTGGCCGAGCTGGTCGCGGATGGCGTCGGCGGTGGCCCAGTCCTTGCGGGCGCGGGCGGACTCGCGCTGGTCGAGGACGAGCCGGACGAGGCTGTCGACCACGCCGTTCAGGTCCTCGCCCCGGTCCGCCTCGCCGGCCCAGTGCGGGTCGAGCGGGTCGAGCCCGAGGACGCCGAGCATGGCGCGCACCTCGGCGAGCCGGGCGACGGCGGCTTCCTTGTCGTCGGCGGCCAGCGCGCTGTTGCCCTGCCGGACGGTGGTGTGCACGACGGCGAGGGCCTGCGGTACGCCCAGGTCGTCGTCCATCGCCTCGGCGAAGGCGGGCGGGACCTCGGCGGCCGGGTCGACGGTCTTCCCGGCCAGCTCGGTGACGCGCTGGACGAAGCCCTCGATCCGCGCGAACGCGGACTCGGCCTCGCGCAGCGACTCCTCGCTGTACTCGATCATCGAGCGGTAGTGCGGGGTGCCGAGGTAGTAGCGCAGGACGACGGGGCGCCATTGCTTGACCATCTCGCCGACCAGGACGCTGTTGCCGAGCGACTTGGACATCTTGTCGCCGGCCATGGTGACCCAGGCGTTGTGCACCCAGTACTGGGCGAAGTCGTCACCGTAGGCCTTGGCCTGGGCGATCTCGTTCTCGTGGTGCGGGAAGATCAGGTCGAGGCCGCCGCCGTGGATGTCGAAGGCGGTGCCCAGGTACTTGTGGGCCATCGCCGAGCACTCCAGGTGCCAGCCGGGGCGGCCGGGGCCCCACGGGGTCGGCCAGCTCGGCTCGCCCGGCTTGGCGGACTTCCACAGGGCGAAGTCGCGGAGGTCGCGCTTGCCGGTCTCGCCCTCGGCGGACGGCTGGAGCAGGTTGTCCAGCTCCTGCCGGGACAGCTGGAGGTAGCCGGGGAAGGAGCGCACGTCGAAGTAGACGTTGCCGTCGGCCTCGTAGGCGTGGCCGCGCTCGATCAGGCCCTGCATCATCTCGATCATCTCGGTGATGTGGCCGGTGGCGCGCGGCTCGTACGTGACCGGCAGGCAACCGAGCGCGTCGTAGCCCTCGTTGAAGGCGCGCTCGTTCTCGTAGCCGATCGACCACCAGGGCCGGTTCTGCTCGCGGCTCTTGGTGATGATCTTGTCGTCGATGTCGGTGACGTTGCGGACGAACGTCACCTCGTAGCCGCGGTACGCGAACCAGCGGCGCATGATGTCGAAGTTGAGGCCCGAGCGGATGTGGCCGATGTGCGGGGCCGCCTGCACCGTGGCGCCACACAGGTAGATCGAGACGCAGCCCGGCTTGAGCGGGGTGAAGTCACGGATCTGCCGGGCGCTGGTGTCGTACAGGCGAATAGTCACCACTCCAGGGTAGTGGGCGCAGGGGAGTGCCTCACGCCCTTACCCGCAATGCCGCGGCCTCAGAGCCGCCCGACGACCTTCCGCGGGGTGATCCGCACGACGACCCGCTGGGCGTCGTCCTTCGACGCCGGGTTGAACTCCGCGTACGGCTTGCCCGTGTACTTCAGGCTCAGCTCGTCGATCAGCTCCGCGCCGCCCTCGGTGGTCAGGGTGGCGGTGCCGCGGATCTCCGCGTAGGTGTAGGGCGCGTCGAAGGGCTGGACGAGGACCGTCACGCGGGGGTCGCGGCGCAGGTTCCGCTCCTTTCGGCGCCCGATCGTCGTGGAGAAGAGGATGTCGTCGCCGTCCCGCGCCACCCAGACCGGGGACAGCTGCGGGCTGCCGTCGGGCTGGATGGTGCCGACGATGATGAACACCGGGGTGTCGAGCAGGGACTTGAGGTCGTCGGACAGGGCCGCGGACATGGATACCTCCGGAGGAGCAAGACCTTCGATCACACTCCGCGTACCCTCGCACGCTCCCGGTGTATCCGCATCAGCGCCGCGCGAGGCCCGCCCCTCAGCCCGCCGTGCGCACCACCAGCGCCGTCGCGATCGCCATCAGGCCTTCCTCCCGGCCCGGGAAGCCGAGGCCGTCGGTCGTCGCCCCGGAGACGGACACCGGGGCGCCGGCCGCCTCGGAGAGGATCTTCTGCGCCTCGTCTCGGCGCTTGCCGATCTTCGGGCGGGGGCCGACCACCTGGACGGCGACGTTGCCGACGGCGAAGCCCGCCTCGCGCACGATCCGGGCGGCCTCGGTGAGCAGGGTGACCCCGGAGGCACCGGACCACTCGGGGCGGCCGGTCCCGAAGTGCTGACCCAGGTCACCGAGCCCGGCGGCGGAGAAGAGCGCGTTGCAGGCCGCGTGGGCGACGACGTCGGCGTCGGAGTGACCGGCCAGACCGGGCCCCTCCCCCTCCCACTTCAGGCCCGCGCACCACAGTTCGCGGCCCTCCTCGAAGGCGTGGATGTCGGTGCCGATGCCGACCCGGGGGAGCGCGAAGGGGAGGTCAGAAGCCATCGTTCAGCCTCCTGCGGGCCAGGACCGCCTCGGCGAGGACCAGGTCCAGGGGGCGGGTGACCTTGAAGGCCTCCTCGTGGCCGGGGACGGCCACGACGGTCAGCCCCAGCTGCTCCACCATGCTCGCGTCGTCGGTGACGTCCCCGGTGACGGTCTCGTGGGCGCGGAGCAGGGTCTCCCGGTCGAAGCCCTGCGGCGTCTGGACGGCGCGCAGCCGGGCCCGCTCCGGGGTGGCGACGACCGGCTCCGGGGCCCCGGCCACGGTTGCGGGCTCGACCTCCTTGACCGTGTCGGCCAGCGGCAGCGCGGGCACCACCGCGGGGGCGCCGTCGCGTACGGCCTCGATGACCGCGTCGACCGTGTCGACGGGGACGAGCGGGCGGGCCGCGTCGTGCACCAGGACGGTCCCGTACTGCGGCGGCAGGGCGTCCAGGCCGAGCCGGACCGACTCCTGGCGGGACTCCCCGCCGGGGACGACCAGGAAGTCCGTTCGGTCGGGCAGCGCGTGCGCGTCGAGCAGGGACTTCACCTCGGCGGCGCCGTCCGGCGGGGCCACGACG
The DNA here is from genome assembly GCF_016741855.1 of Streptomyces musisoli. GTDB lineage: Bacteria > Actinomycetota > Actinomycetes > Streptomycetales > Streptomycetaceae > Streptomyces > Streptomyces musisoli. The sequence goes on from NZ_JAERRH010000020.1 coordinate 17,981, forward strand.
ACGACCAGTGAGACATGGCGTGACGCGGCGAGGGCGCGGACCGCGTGGATGAGCATGGGCGTGCCGTTCAGGGCGCGGAGCGCCTTGGGGGCGCCCGGCCCGAGGCGCACGCCCCGGCCGGCGGCGGGAATCACGGCGGCGACGGGGTTCTGCGCGGGCGTGGGGCGCGATTCGTCAGACATCGGATCCTGTCAGGTTTGTGTGCTCGACCTACGTGGGTATGGCCTGGAGGAGTGCCGGGCGCGACGCCCCGACCGGACCCTTTCCGTGACCCTGGTCGAGCCATCCGCCCGGGCCCGGCACCTCAAGTATCAGGGGGTTGATCCAGAGTTTTCCCGGAGAACACCCGCTGCGGGGGTGCCGCAGTCCGCGGGGACGAACATGCCGCAGCGCCCGGCGACAGGATCAGTGTCATCGGGCACCGCGGCATTTCACTGTGCTGAGCGTGCCGGAAGCGATGGTTCGCTGCCGCTGCGCGTCAGGAGGCGAGCACCTCGTCGAGCAGGGCCTCGGCCTTGTCCTCGTTCGTGTTCTCCGCGAGAGCCAGCTCGCTCACCAGGATCTGGCGGGCCTTGGCGAGCATGCGCTTCTCACCGGCGGACAGTCCGCGCTCGCGCTCGCGACGCCACAGGTCGCGCACGACTTCCGCAACCTTGATGACATCGCCGGAGGCGAGCTTCTCCAGGTTTGCCTTGTAGCGACGGGACCAGTTCGTGGGCTCCTCGGCATACGGTGCGCGCAGCACCTCGAAGACACGGTCCAGTCCATCCTGACCGACCACATCACGCACGCCGACGAACTCCGCATTGTCCGCTGGCACACGTACCGTCAGGTCACCCTGGGCGACCTTCAGCACCAAGTAGGTCTTGTCCACGCCTTTGATCTGGCGAGTTTCGATGGCCTCGATCAGCGCGGCCCCGTGATGGGGATAGACCACGGTGTCGCCAACCTTGAACGTCATGTGACAGGTACCCCTTCCGTGGCTATCCAGGGTAACACGGATACGGCGTCTTCTGAATGGCGTTTTCGCAGGTCAGGGCATATCTCGGGGCTTGACAACAGCAACCGGAACGTGCTGCGAGCGGCCTGCGGAAGCGGGTATTCGCAGGTCGGAGGGGCTCTCCGGGCGAGGGGAAACGCGTACGTTACACACCCTGACAGCCCGTTCCAAGTGGCGGAACGTCCCGATTTGTCCGGTCTCAAGCGTACGACTTCCGCTACTCCGTTCGGTGACCGGAGGTCGATGTGAGACGAATCCAGAATTGATCAACGGCTGTCGGAGGGGTCCCCGATGATCAATATCCGGAGGGCCGCGCATTCCTTCACGGAATTTTCGCGAGGCGCCGTGAGAGGCGGACACCGTCGCGTTATGTGAATGACAGACGAGCGGCTCCGCAATGTGACCGTGGCGTCACTTGCGCCCCGCGGGGTACCCCCACCTGGAGGGAAGCCCGGGGCTCGGGGGAGGGTCGGGTGCGATGGCGTGGGAACGGCTCGGTAACCTAAGGCCGCTGACAGACACTTAGGGTGGCTTTATAAGGGAGCCGCCCGTGCGTTCAAGGAGTTGCCGCCGCCGTGAGCAGCAGCCTTCGACGCGGCGCCCTCGCCGCCTCCGCCATCGTCTTCTCGATCGCCTCGCTCGCCGCCTGTGGCGCCGGCAACAACTCGCAGACCCTGGAAGTCAAGCCGGACAACGCGGCGACGACCGTGGGCGACATCAAGATCCAGAACGCCACGATCATCACCCAGCCCGACCTGAAGGCGTCCGGGCCGGCCGCGGTCTCCGCGACCGTGTTCAACTCGGGCAGCTCCGAGGAGACGCTCCAGTCGATCGCCGTCGCGGGCTCGAACGAGACCGTGCAGCTGACCCCCGCCAAGGGCCAGAGCCTGACCGTCCCGGCGCACGGCTCCCTGGTCATCGGCGGCAAGGACAACGCCAACGCCCTGATCCCGGGCGGCCGCGAGTCGGTCCAGGACGGCAATGCGCAGAAGGTCACCTTCACCTTCAGCAAGGCCGGCGAGGTGAGCCTGAACGCCTTCGTGGTCCCGGCCACCAGCTACTTCGACAAGTGGGGCCCGACCGAGATCCCGTCGCCCTCGGCGCCCGCCTCCCCCTCGGCGTCCAAGCCCGGCGCCCCGGGCGCGTCGAGCAGCGGCAAGCCGGAGAAGAGCGGCAAGCCGACCCCGTCCGGCTCCGCCTCCGGCACGCCGGTCACCCCGGGCGACTCGGCCTCGCAGTCGGCCGCCGGTCACTGACCAGCCGTACGCCGGAGGGCGGCACCCCGTGCGGGGTGCCGCCCTCCGGCGTAGGTGCCTGCCCTCGGAAGCGGCTCATGGCTCGAACTCGCCCAGGCTCTACGGCTCGAACTTGTAACCCAGACCGCGCACCGTCACCAGGTACCGCGGCGCACCCGGGTCCGGCTCGATCTTGGCGCGCAGGCGCTTGACGTGGACGTCCAGGGTCTTGGTGTCGCCCACGTAGTCGGCGCCCCAGACGCGGTCGATGAGCTGCATGCGGGTGAGTACGCGGCCCGCGTTGCGCAGCAGCATCTCCAGCAGGTCGAACTCCTTCAGCGGGAGGTCGACCTTGGAGCCGCCGACGGTCACCACGTGCCGGTCGACGTCCATGCGGACCGGGCCCGCCTCCAGCGCGGCCGGGGTGACCTCCTCCGGCTCACCGCGGCGGCGCAGCACCGCGCGGATGCGGGCGACCAGCTCGCGCGAGGAGAAGGGCTTGGTGACGTAGTCGTCGGCTCCTATTTCGAGACCGACGACCTTGTCGATCTCGCTGTCCTTCGCGGTCACCATGATCACGGGGACGTTGGAGCGGCCGCGCAGCTGGCGGCAGACCTCGGTACCGGGCAGGCCCGGCAGCATCAGGTCGAGGAGGACCAGGTCGGCGCCGTTGCGCTCGAACTCGTCCAGGCCGTCGGGGCCGGTCGCCGCGACGGCGACCTCGAAGCCCTCCTTGCGGAGCATGTACGACAGGGCGTCGGAGAAGGACTCCTCGTCCTCGACGACGAGCACTCGGGTCACGGAAGGACCTCCGGGGCAGGAAGCGGTTCGTACGGGGATGACTCGGTGGTGCCGGCCTCGTCGTCGAGGTCCGGATGCTGTTGGGCGCGGTCGCGGGCCGCGCCCGCCTCCGGCAGCCTGAGGGTGAAGGTGGAGCCCTGGCCTTCGGCGCTCCAGACCGTGACCTCCCCGCCGTGCGAGGCGACCACGTGCTTGACGATCGCGAGCCCCAGACCGGTGCCGCCGGTGGCCCGGGAGCGGGCCGGGTCGACGCGGTAGAAGCGCTCGAAGATGCGCTCCTTGTCCCGGTCGGAGATGCCGATGCCCTGGTCCGTGACGGCGAGTTCGATCAGGTCACCGCCGGGGGCGGTGACCCGGCGGGCGGCTATGCCGACGCGGGTGCGGGCCGGGGAGTAGTTGACGGCGTTCTCGACCAGGTTGCCGAGCGCGGCGGCCAGCTGCCCGCGGTTGCCCCAGACGTGCAGGTCGGCGGCGCCTCCGGCGGCCATGGTGATCTGCTTCGTGCCCGCCTGGTGGCGGCAGCGGTCGATGGCCTCGGCGACCAGCTCGTCCACCCGGACGGGCTCGGCGTCCTCCAGCGGGTCGTCGTTCTGCACCCGGGAGAGGTCGATCAGCTCCTGGACCAGGCTGGTCAGGCGGGTCGCCTCGATCTGCATGCGGCCGGCGAAGCGCTGTACGGCCTCGGGATCGTCGGAGGCGTCCATGACGGCCTCGGAGAGAAGGGAGAGCGCGCCGACGGGCGTCTTCAGCTCATGGCTGACGTTCGCCACGAAGTCGCGTCGCACCGCCTCGATCCTGCGGGCCTCGGTCAGATCTTCGACCAGCAGCAGAACCAGGCGGGAGCCGAGCGGAGCCACACGCGCGGAGACGGCGAGGGCCTCGCCGCGTCCGGTGCCGCGCCGCGGCAGATCCAGCTCGACCTGGCGTATCTCCCCGTCCCGTCTGGTGTCCCGGGCCATCTGGAGCATCGGCTCCACGGAGAGCTTGCCGCCGCGCACGAGCCCGAGGGCGTAGGCGGCGGAACTGGCCTTGACCACGGCGTCGGCCTCGTCGAGGACGACGGCGGAGGAGCGCAGCACCGAGAGAACGGTGTCCACGCCGGGCGGGAGTACGGGATCGGTGTGCAAAGAAGTCCTGGTGGGTCGCTTCTGGTCGCGTTCGCTCCAGCGGAACGCCAGCATGGCGATGACACCGGTGAGCGCCCCGGCGATCGCTGCCGCTGCGGCGACCGCCGCGTTCACGTCCATGCATCCAGGTTAGGCATGGCGTACGACATGACCACAGCCGTCCAGGTGCGACCTCGAACACTCGTCGCCCAGAGTTCACCTTGGAGCCAGTATTGGTTCATTTGGGGTGGCGGAAACAGACGCGTGCGGGGCACAGCGTGGCAGCGTGGGGTTGGTACCACCGGTTTCGCCGGGAGGCGCACGCGTGCCGCGACGCCCCCGGACCCCGAATGAACCCCGGACGATGACGCACGAGAGGGAACCCTGATGCGGGACGCGTACCACGAGGAACTTGACTCGATCGGCGACGGACTGGTGGAGATGGCCCGGCTGGTCGGGTCGGCCATCGGGCGCGCCACGACCGCCATGCTCGATGCCGATCTGAAGCTGGCCGAGAGCGTGATCGAGGCCGACCAGAAGGTCGACCAGCTCCAGCACGACCTGGAGGCCCGGGCGATAGCCCTGCTGGCCCGGCAGCAGCCGGTGGCGACGGACCTGCGGATCGTGGTGACGTCGCTGCGCATGTCCGCGGACCTGGAGCGCTCCGGCGACCTCGCCCAGCACGTGGCGAAGCTGGCGCGGCTGCGCTTCCCGTCGCGCGCGGTCCCGCAGGACCTGCACGCCACGATCCTGGAGATGGGCCAGCTCGCGCAGCGCCTGATGGCGAAGGCCGCCGAAGTGATCATCACGAAGGACGTCGACCTCGCGCTCCAGCTGGAGCAGGACGACGACGAGATGGACCTCCTCCACCGCACCCTCTTCCAGCACCTGATCGACGACCGCTGGAAGCACGGCATCGAGACGGCCGTCGACGTCACCCTGCTGGGCCGTTACTACGAGCGGTACGCCGACCACGCCGTGGCCGTCGCCAAGCGCGTGGTCTACCTGGTCACCGGCGAGCACGCGGACGACCTCCAGACGGACATCCAGCCGGTGACGGGCGTCGAGGGCGCGTAACTCCCGCGGGAAGCGGGGGCCTTTCCGGCCGGGCGCCTCCGTGCGCCGTTGATGCGCCCGGCCGAACGGGCATGAAATGGGCGAGGGCACCCCTGCCCCGAGGTCTAGGAGGGACCCATGGCCGAATCCCCCGGAACGACCCCCGACCCCACCCAGGAGCGCGAGACCGAGCAGTCCGTCGAGATCAGGAGCCTGCCGCTGTTCGGCGCGTGCGGCTGCGGATCGGGCTGCGGCTGCGGGTGCCAGTCGGGCAATCCCTGCCAGTGCGGCTGAACGACGTCGGGGCCGGTGCGAACGCGGTTCGCACCGGCCCTCCGCCACACCGCGAACGCACCGGCCGCAGGACGTCGCGGAAGGCACCGGCCGCCGGCCGTCCCTGACACGCGCCGGCCGCCGGACGTCCCTGACACGCGCCGGCCCCTCAGCGGCCCAGGCGCAGCGGCCCCTCGCCGTCCCGCATGAGACCGGCCCTTCACCCGCAACCGGTCCACCTCGTTCCCCGGCCCGCACCGGATGCCCATCCCGGCCGCCGGGCGCAGCATGGACGTGTGTGAAGGACCGGCGGGAAGGAGACGTGGCCATGGCCAAGTTCATGGACGTACACCGCGGAATGCAGGGCATCACGGCCGACCAGCTGATGGAGGCGCACCGGGCCGACCTCGCCATCCAGGAGGAGGAGTCCGTGCACTTCGAGCACGCCTGGGCGGACCCGGAGTCGGGTCACATCTACTGCCTCTCCGAGGCCCCCTCGGCCGAGGCCGTCCAGCGCGTCCACGAACGCGCCGGGCACCGCGCGGACGAGGTGCATCCGGTACCGCTCCAGGTCTGAGGACGCCCGCGAGGTCTGAGGACGCCCGCGCCCGGTGCCGTACCCCCGGATTCCCGGTCTCAGATCATGCGCGCGCGGTCGTGCAGATCCTCCAGGGCGCGGTGGAGCGTCGTCCTCCGGTGCCAGTCCAGCCACGCCCCCGCCTCTTCGGCGATCCGGTCCAGCGCGCCCAGTTCGGCCGCGGTGTAGGCGTGGCCCGGGCGGGCGTGGTGGGTGGAGAACATGCCCTGCGGCTGGCCCCCGGCCCCCGGGATGGGCGTGCTCTGAAGGGAGCGGCAGTGGGCGGCGAGCAGTACGGCCCGTGAGTCCTCGTCGAAGTAGGGGGCGGTGACGACGTCCTCCACGACGACGCGTTCGCTCTTGCGGGCGGCCTCGCCGCAGGCCGTCGTGACGGCGTCGTCGATCACCGCGAAGAAGCGGACGAAGACGTCGGGGAAACCGCAGTGGGATTCCAGCCACAGCGTGTTGTCGGACCGGTCCAGGAGCTGGACGTCGGCCATCCGCGCGTGCGCGACCGCGCAGACGGCGTCCCGCAGCGCGTCCAGGAAGGCCGCCTGGGTCAGCGGCAGGGCGCCCGGTGAGCCGAGGAAGCCCACGGCGGGCTGGGCGGTGGGGCCGGTGTCCGGGAAACCCGGCTCGCCGGGCCCGGGCCGCGGTGTCCTGGTGAGCTCGGCGGCCAGCACCGCCCGGGTCATCCCGTGCGCCCGGGCGACGGCCCGCAGCAGGGTGCCGGCGGCCTGTGGGTCCCGCAGGCCGTACCGCTCCACCAGAATTCCCTGTGCGCGGGCGATGCAGGCCTGCGCGAGCAGTCGGTGGCGCAGCCGCAGGGCGTGCGGGCGCAGCGCGGCACCCGGCTCCGCGCCCGTACCGGAGGCGGCGGCGGTGGTGACGGCGGCGGTCAGCGCGTCGGGCACCGTCGGATACAGCTCGGGTCCGGCGGCTCCGGTGCCGCGGGCGCGGTCCATGACGGCGGCCGCGTCGGCGGGGCAGGCGGCCAGCCGCAGCAAGCGGCCCCGGGCGGCCCCGGCGGCGGCGAACCGGAGCAGGATCTCGGCCGCGTCCGGGGACAGCCGGTCCAGGCTGCCCAGGTCGACGACGAGCTGGGTCTCCCCCTGTGCGGCGAGGGCCAACTCCAGGGCGGTACCGACTCCGGTGTCTCCGTACACCGCCAGCACGGTCAGCCGGCCCGTCACCAGGCCAGGCAGGTCCACGTCAAGCACAGTCCGGCAGGAGAAGTTCGGCATGACGGGCCTCCCGCCTGTATGCCTGCCGCCCGCCGCGAGAGCCCGGGGTCGCACGGCTCGCCGCCCCGTGCGCGGCCCGGCACCTTCAGGCTAGTCCGGTACGGAGGGCAAGTCAGCCTGACCGGATCCGGTACGCCGCCGAGGACGGGGTGTGGCCGTAGGCCGGGCTAGTCCGGTACGGCAGGCGAGTCAGCCTGGTCCGGGATCGGTGCGCCGCCGAGGACGGTTTCCGGCCGCAGAGTGCGGCGGACCAGGGCGTGGGCGGTGTCCGTCAAGCGCGCATGGCCGTGTTCGGCGTACCGGCGCAGGGCCTTGCGGGCTTCCCCGAGCGTGAGACCGCCGGCCTCGGCGAGCATGCCGGTGGCCATGTCGACGGTCGCTTTCGCGGCGAGCGCGACCTGGACGCGGGCGCTGATGTCGGTGGCACGCGGCGCCTCCGGACGCCAGCTGACCAGGGCGACGGCCGCGACGTCGACGAGTGCCTGGGCCAGCTCCACGTCCAGCGCCGAAAGACCGCCGGGCCTGCGCAGCAGCAGGTTGACCGCGCCGACGGTCTGCCCGTGTACGCGCAGCGGGAGGGCGTGCAGGGAGTGGTAGCCGCACCGAACCGCGAAGGGGGCCACGGCGGGCCACCGGTCGGCGCTGTCCTCCAGATCGGGTACGTCGAAACGGCGGCCTTCCCGGAAGGCGTCCAGGCAGGGGCCCTCGTCGGCCTGAAGCTGGAAGAACTCCAGGAAGGCGGCCCGCTCCTCGGTGACCGCCATCGTGCGCAGGTCACCGCGGGAGGTCACCGCCAGGACGCCGACCGCGTCCGCGCCGGCGAGGTCGACGCAGTTGCGCGCCAGCCGGTCGGCCAGGACGACGGGGTCGACGTCGTCGGCGAACGAGTCGGCCAGCCCGACGAGCGCCTCGGCGAGCTGCTGTTCACGGCCCATCACCGTTCACCGTCCCTTCCCTCGTCACCGCTGTCCCGCTCGCCGTCCTCCCCGACGGGCCGTTCGGGGCCGTGTTCGCCGTACCGCCCGGTGTCACCGCCCTGCGGACGGCCGGGATCACCGTCGTACGGCCGGCCGGGGTCGCCCCCGTACTCGTGGCCGGTGTCACCACCGTACGGACGGCCGGGATCACCGCCGTACGGACGGCCGGGATCACCGCCCTGCGGACGGCCCGGGTCGCCGTACGCCACCGCTTCGTCCCGCGCCTCGGGCTCGTCGTAGGCCACCGCTTCGTCCCGCGCCTCCGGCTCGCCGTACGCCACCGGCTCGTCGTACGCATCCGGCCGGAAGCTCAGCCGGCGGGCCAGGACGTCCCGGGCCACCTGGCTGACCGTGCGGCCCTCGGCGTATGCGCGGGCCCGCAACCTGTCCAGGGACTGCTCGGGATCCACGTCCAGCTGCACCATCACCATGCCGACCGCCTGGTAGACCTCGGTGTGGTCGGCCTCCGACGCCGCCACCCAGGACGCTACCTCGTTCTCGGTGTCCTCACCGGTGTCCTCCCCGGTGCCGCCGTGGTCGCCGGCCTGGAGGTTCATCAACGCGAAGGTGACCGCGTCCCGCACCCACAGCGCCGTCCGCAGGTCCGGTTCCGCGAGCCCGCCCGACCGGTGGCTGTACAGGTCGAGCGTGCCGACGGCGGCCCCGCTGACGCCGAGCGGCAACGAGAACACCGCGCGGACGCCGAGGCCAACCGCCTCGTGCGCGAAGATCGGCCAGCGGCGGGCGTCGGGGCCCCGGCTGAGGTCGGCCGCGATGATCGGGGCGCCCTCGTCGAGCGCGCTCTGGCAGGGGCCGTCGCCCACGGTGTACTGAAGCTCGGCCAGCCGGGCCGAGACCCGGTCGCTGGCGCACCACGTCATGCGGATGCCCGTGCCGCCGGAGATCGACACCGAGGCCCCGGAGATCGGCAGCAGCCGCACGCAGGCGGCGCAGAGCGCGCTGGGCACCGCCTGCGGATCGTCGGCACCGCGCGCGGCGGCGGCCAGCGTCTCACTGACCCGTAGCCGGACTTCGGCATCGGGGGGCAGGCCACCACCGGCCGACGACCCGGATCCCTCGGGCGGCATGACATCACCCCCGGTGCGACAGACGCTCCACCGACATGGACCACCAGTATCCCGGCACCGTCCGAGTTCCCAGCGCAGGAAAAGTAACTGCGCGTTTTCCACCCGTACGCCGACCCGCGCCCGACACCGGCCGCCGACACCGGCCGCCGACACCGACGCCGCGTGTACGCACACCTCATGCCGTCCAGCCAGGAACGCACCCGAAAAGCCGTGGCTGCCGTCTTCGAGGGCGCATACGCTCCCGTCCGCTGAGGCAGGACGGCGAGATGTCCGACGAAGACTCCACCGAGTCCTACACGCTGCTCTGCGACGACCCGTCCCACGAGGTGGTGCTCGTCGACTGTGGGCCCCGCGAGATGGATGTGATCCTGGCGGTGCGAAAGGTGACCGGGCAGAGCTTGTGGCACAGCCGGGTCCTGGCGCGCCAAGCCCCCGTGACCCTCCTTGGGGGTCTGTCCGCGTGCAGGGCCCAGTCCGCTGTCGCCGTGCTCCAGAGCGCCGGCGCCAGAGCGGAGTGGAGACAGGAGCCGGAGCCCGGAGAGCACGCGGCCCCATCGCCCTGACGGCCCAGAGGCAGCGAAAACCCCCTGCCGGCGGAGGAACCGCAGACAGGGGGCTTGATCAGTGGCCGGGTTACTTCTTCTTGCCCTGGTTCTTGACCGCCTCGATCGCGGCCGCGGCCGCCTCGGGGTCGAGGTACGTGCCGCCCGGGGTCACCGGCTTGAAGTCGGCGTCCAGCTCGTAGGCGAGCGGGATGCCCGTCGGGATGTTCAGGCCCGCGATGTCGGCGTCGGAGATGCCGTCCAGGTGCTTGACCAGGGCGCGCAGGCTGTTGCCGTGGGCGGCGACCAGGACCGTGCGGCCGGCCAGCAGGTCGGGGACGATGCCGTCGTACCAGTACGGCAGCATGCGGACGACGACGTCCTTGAGGCACTCGGTGTCCGGGCGCAGCTCCGGCGGGATCGTCGCGTAGCGCGCGTCGTGCGCCTGGGAGAACTCGGAGTCCTCCGACAGCGGCGGGGGCGGGGTGTCGTACGAGCGGCGCCACAGCATGAACTGCTCCTCGCCGAACTCGGCGAGCGTCGCCGCCTTGTCCTTGCCCTGGAGAGCGCCGTAGTGGCGCTCGTTCAGGCGCCAGGAGCGGTGGACCGGGATCCAGTGGCGGTCGGCGGCCTCGAGGGCCAGCTGGGCCGTGCGGATCGCGCGCTTCTGGAGGGACGTGTGGACCACGTCGGGCAGGAGACCGGCGTCCTTCAGGAGCTCGCCGCCGCGGACTGCCTCCTTCTCGCCCTTCTCGTTCAGGTTCACGTCCACCCAGCCGGTGAACAGGTTCTTCGCGTTCCACTCGCTCTCGCCGTGGCGGAGGAGGATCAGCTTGTACGGTGCGTCGGCCATGGTCCTGAGCCTACCTAACGATCCTGCGGGCCGCGTCGCGCGTGTGGGCCCTAACACACCTGACCGCAGAAGGCCTGTTCGCGCGCTCTGCCCTGCACCAAAATCGGGTTAACTCGTGTACAACCTTTCAGAACATTCATCTGTCTGGTAATCGCCAGAAGGATCAGGCGGCAGGAAGAGGAGCACTGAACGTGACCGTGCGTTCCTTTGCGCGGCGGATGCGACCGCGAGTCGAGCGGAAGGCCGCCGAGCGGGTGTGGCAGCTGCGTACCATGCGGCGGCGCCGCAAGGCAGCGGTCACGGACCCGGTGCTGCGCCCGGTAGCGGTGCGTGGCCAGCAGTTCTACGGCCGTGTCGTCGACCGGTTCACCGCGGCCGAGGCGGCCGCGTCCAACCTGGATCTCGTGGTCTCCGCACTGGAGCAGGAAGGTATTTCCTACTTCCTGGTGCCCACGTCCCGGACCCGCTACACGGTCGGCGTGAACATCGTCGACCGGGAGCGGATCCTCGCCGCGCTGGAGGCGCGGAACGCGGGTACGGCCGTGTTCATCGGCCGCCCCCTGCCCGGCGGCCAGCTCAAGCACCCGGCGCTGTTCCTGGACGGCGTCCTGCCCCCGCAGCTGCGCACGGCCCCCGTGCTGCGCGTCGGCGAGAACCTCCTCGGGCCCGCCGGCCAGCTGCTCGCCGGACCGGAGCTGGCCTGCGACATCGAGTTCTGGGAGGACGGCGCAGCGCTGCTCGCCACCGCCGACGGGCCCCGGCGCCTGGCCAAGGTGCAGCCGCAGGCCTCGGAGGACGTCTTCGCCGAGTCGCTCGTCACGCCCCGCAACAACGGCGTGACGGACGTGCTGCCGGCGAGCGAGCAGAAGCCCGCCACCGTGCGGGTCGGCGAACGGGAGCTGCCGAGCTTCGTCCCGCTGACCCTGCCGACCGTGAACCAGGTCACCTTCCCCGTGGACGTCGTCTACACCTGGGTCGACGGCGAGGAGCCGGCGATGCAGGCGAAGCGTGCCCAGTACCAGGGGCGCGGCATCGCCGAGATCCTGGACAAGGAGACCAACGCCTCCCGCTACACCAGCCACGACGAGCTGAAGTACTCGCTGCGCTCGCTCGCGATGTACGCCGACTTCGTGCGGCACATCTACATCGTGACCGACGGCCAGAAGCCGCACTGGCTCGACGACACCGCCGAGGGCATCACGGTCGTCGACCACCGCGACATCTTCCCCGAGGGCGTGCTGCCCGTCTTCAACTCGCACGCGATCGAGACCCGGCTGCACCACATACCGGGCCTGTCCGAGCACTACCTGTACTTCAACGACGACGTGTTCGTCGGCCGCCGGGTCACCCCGGAGCACTTCTTCTTCGGCAGCGGTCTGATGAAGGTTCCGGTCTCCCCGCTCAAGATCGGTGTCGGCAAGCCGCACGCCGAGGAGACCGCGACCAACTCCGCCAGCAAGAACGTGCGGCAGCTGCTGCTGGAGAAGTTCGGGCGGATGACGACGAACAACTTCATGCACACCCCGCTGCCGCAGCAGCGCGGGGCGCTTCAGGCGCTGGAGGAGCTGTTCCCGGAGGACGTCCAGCGCACCACGGCGTCCCGGTTCCGCTCGCCGCAGGACATCGCCATGACGGCCCCGCTGCTGTACCAGTACGCGCTGATGACCGGCCGTGGCGTGCCCGGCAAGTTCAGCTTCCGGTACGTGAACATCAGCCGGCCGGACGCCGACCGGCGCCTGAACGACCTGCGCCGCAACCGCCGCTTCGACTTCTTCTGCCTCAACGACGTCGACGTGCCACCGGAGGAGCGGGAGCAGGTGAGCGTCCGGATGCACGAGTTCCTGGAGAACTACTTCCCCTTCCCGAGCCCCTTCGAGAAGCAGAACTGACGGGCGCCACGGTCATGGCCATCGACATCCGCCACAAGCTCGCGGCGCCGTCGCCCGGTCTGCGGGCCGCCCGGGACCTCCTGCTGCACCTGCGGCTGTGGCTGTCGGCCCGGTTCTGGGCGCTGCGCACGGCCCCGGCTCGTCGCCGGCTGCGCGGCGCCGTCCCGGGGCTGCGTCCCACCGGCCGCGGACCCGTGCGGCTGTACGGGCGTACGGTCTCCGGGTACACGGCAGCCGAGGCCGCAGCCGACGACCTCCAGCAGGTGTGCGACCTGCTGGAGGCGGCGGGTGTGCCGTACTTCCTGGTCCCCGCCGAGCGGGGGCCCGGGGTGCCGCGGCCGGTGGTCGGGGTGGAGGAGTCGTACCGTGGCGCGGTCCTCGGCCGCGCCCGTCAGCACTTCGCCCGCACCGCCGACTTCGTCGGTGCGGTGGGTCCGGACGGTGCCGTGACGCGGGCGGTGCTGTGGGCCGACGGGAGGCTGCCGCGGGGGCTGCGCGGGGCGCCGGTCCTGCGGATCGGTGTCGTGCGGCTGGGGCCCCGGGGGCAGGTGCTCTCCGGTCTGGAGGCGGGCTGCGACATCGAGTTCTGGCGGTACGGCCGGGACCTGGGCGCGGAACCCGCGTATCTCACCGTGCCGGGCACCCGGCTTCAGGACGATTTCGGCCCGGCGCTGGTCGCTCCGCGCCGCAACGCCGTCTCCGAGGTGCTGCCGGCGACGGCCTGGCAGCCCGCCGCGGTGGCGGGGCAGCAGCCGGCGGTGCCGGGGCAGCGCCTGGACCCGGTGGCCGGGCAGCAGCCTGCCGTCACGGTCACCGGGCAGCACGCCGACGCGGTGGCCGGGCAGCGGCCGTCCGCCCCGGCGGGGCAGCGGCCGGCCACGCCGGTGGAGCGGCAGTCGGCGGCGGTCGCGGGCGCGCCGCGCGGTGTGCCGACGTTCGCGGCGTTCGCCGAACCCGGCATCGACCAGGTCTGCTTCCCCGTGGACGCCGTGTACACCTGGGTCGACGGTGACGACCCGGTGCTGGCCGCGAAACGCCATGCCCACCAGGCGGTCTCCGACAACGTCATCGCCCCGCGCGAGACCGGCGCCTCCCGCTACACCAGCCACGACGAACTCAAGTACGCGCTGCGGTCGCTGGAGATGTACGCCGGCTTCATCCGGCACATCTACCTGGTGACCGACTCCCAGACGCCGGCCTGGCTGAACCCGGACGCGGCGGGCCTGACGGTGATCGACCACCGGGACATCCTCCCGGCGGACGCGCTGCCCGTGTTCAACTCGCACGCGATCGAGAGCCGGCTGCACCACATACCGGGGCTGTCGGAGCACTACCTCTACTTCAACGACGACGTCTTCATCAACCGCCCGGTGGGGGCCGAGAGCTTCTTCCACGGCAGCGGCATCGCCCGCATCCCGTTCTCCCCGCTCAAGCTCGGGGTCGGTGCCCCGCACCCGCTGGAGCCGGCGCCGAACTCCGCGGGGAAGAACACCCGCGAGGTGATCCGGCGCTTCCACGGCAGGTACATCACGCACAAGTCGCTGCACACCCCGCATCCGCAACTGCTGTCGGTCATGCGGGAGATGGAGGGCCTCGGCATCGAGGAACTGGAGCGGACGTCGTACTCGCGTTTCCGGTCCACCGCCGACGTCGCCCCGGCGTCCACACTGCACCACCACTGGGCGATCGCGACGGGCCGGGCCGTTCCGGCCGACTACAGCTTCCGGTACGTGCAGCTGGGCACGCCGGACATGCGGCGGCGGCTGGCCCGGCTCGCGGCCGGCGAGGACGTGGACTTCTTCTGCCTCAACGACGTGGACACCGACCCGAAGGACCGGGCGGCGGCCCAGGCGGCCATCCACGCCTTCCTCGAGCGCAGGTTCCCCTTCCCGAGCCGCTTCGAGCGGGTCTCGCGGACCGCCGCGTACCCGGCGGAGCCGCGCGAGGTGTCCCGCAGCCGCCCGGCCGCGCGTCGGGTGGGGCGGCCCGGGCGGCAGGCGCAGCCGGCCGGGCTGAAGGAGGCCCGGCGGGTCGATTGACGCGACCTGCTAATCCAGTGGCACCCCCGACCCCCGCGTTTGTAATTTGTGACGGCCGCTTGAGCCGCTTACAGACGTGGGGGATCGTCGATGTCACCAGCCCGTGTGAGACGTGCCGTCCGGGAGTCCGTCTCCGGGCTTCCCCGTGAGTTCTGGTGGCTGTGGACCAGCACCCTCGTCAACCGGCTGGGTGCCTTCGTGGCCACCTTCATGGCCCTCTACCTCACGCTCGACCGCGGCTACTCCGCCTCGTACGCCGGGCTCGTCGCCTCCTTGCACGGGCTCGGCGGGGTCGTGTCCTCGCTGGGCGCCGGGGTGATGGCCGACCGGCTCGGCAGGCGGCCCACACTCCTCGTGTCCCAGACCGCCACCGCCGTCTCCGTCGCCGTGCTCGGCTTCATGACCGACCCGGCCGCCATCGCCGCCGTCGCCTTCTTCGTCGGCATGGCCTCCAACGCCTCCCGGCCCGCCGTGCAGGCGATGCTGGCCGACATCGTCCGCCCCGAGGACCGGGTGCGCGCCTTCTCGCTCAACTACTGGGCCATCAACCTCGGCTTCGCCGTCTCCTCCATGGCCGCCGGGTTCATCGCCGAGTTCAGCTATCTCGCCGGGTTCCTGATCGAGGCCGGGATGACCCTGGCCTGCGCGGTCGTCGTCTTCGCCAAGCTGCCGGAGTCCCGGCCCACCGCCACGGCCCGCGAGGCGGATGCGGACGTCGGTCTCGGCACGGTGCTGCGAGACGGGCGGTACATGGCCGTCGTCGGGCTGTCCTTCCTCGTCGCCCTGGTCTTCCAGCAGGGCTCGGTCGGGCTGCCGGTGGCCATGGGACGGGCCGGGTTCTCCGCCGCCGACTACGGTCTGGCCGTCGCCGTCAACGGCGTCCTGATCGTCGCGCTCCAGATCCCCGTCACGCGTTTCATCGAGCACCGCGATCCGCGCACGCTCCTGGTCGCCTCCTCGGTCCTGGCCGGGTACGGCTTCGGGCTGACCGCGTTCGCCGGGTCGGTCGGTGTCTTCATGCTGACCGTGTGCGTGTGGACCCTCGCCGAGATCGTCAACGCCCCGACCCAGACCGGTCTCGTCGTCCGCCTCTCCCCGGTGCACGGCCGCGGGCGCTACCAGGGCGTGTACACCATGTCCTGGTCTCTCGCCGCCCTGGTCGCCCCGCTGATGTCGGGCGCGGTCATCGACCGCCTCGGCGCCGAGTGGCTGTGGGGCACGTGCGCGGCGGTCGGCACGGCGGCCGGCCTCGGCTACGGCCTCCTCATGCGCCGCCTGCCCCCCGAACCCCCGGTGCCGGCCGCGGCGCCGGAACAGGCGGACACGGAGGCCGGGGTGCGTACCGCCCAGGCGGCCGGCGACGCCGCCCGGCAGCAGTGACCCAGGTCACTTCCGTCCGTGTCACATCCGCCCGGGCGCGGGCGTCAGTGAGGTGTAAGCAGCCGCCACCACACAGGAGCAGGACATGGACGCTCGCCTCAACCTCTTCGCCAGTCCCGTCGCCCAGCAGGTCTTCAAGCACTTCAACGCGGCGGGCAAGGCGATCGCGGACTCCACGCTGCCGGCCGCCACGCAGGAGCTGGTGAAGATCCGTGCCAGCCAGATCAACGGATGCGGGTTCTGCACCGACATGCACACCAAGGACGCCACCGCGGCCGGTGAGACCGCCACCCGGCTGCACCTGGTCGCGGCCTGGCGGGAGGCCACCGTGTTCACCGAGGCCGAGCGGGCCGCCCTGGAGCTGACCGAGCAGGCGACCCGGATCGCCGACGCGTCCGGCGGGGTGACCGACGAGGCGTGGGCGGACGCCGCCAAGCACTACGACGAGGAGCAGCTCGCCGCCCTGGTGTCCATCATCGCCGTGATCAACGCCTACAACCGGGCCAACGTCATCGTCCGGCAGCCCGCCGGCGACTACGTGCCCGGCATGTTCGGCTGACGGCCGACCGGCCCGGCTCACGGGTGCATCCGTGCGCCCTTCAGCACCTCGTCCACACCGCACCGCGGGCCGTACACCGCCAGCCCCACCAGGTCCAGGCCACCGGGGCTACCGGGGCTACCGGAGCTACCGGGGCTACCGGGGCTACCGGGGCTACCGGGGCTACCGGGGCTACCGGGGCTACCGGGGCTACCGGAGCAGGGTGCGCTGAGCCTCGTGCAGGTTGCGCGGGCGCACGGCGTCCGTGGTGCCGTACAGCTCCAGGCGGGAGTGCAGGTCGCCGGTGAAGTCGGGGAGGTCGGTCTGGTCGAACTCCCTGACCTCGTTCAGTCCCACCGTCGCCGAGTACGGGGCCAGGCCGTCGATCCTCATCAGGCCCGCCCGGCCGTTGGTGACCCGGATGTTCCAGTGGGTGAACCGCGCGCCGAAGAGCGGTCCCGCGCTTGCGTCCCCGCCGTGCCGGCCGTCGTTGTTCACGGTGATGTCGGTGCGGACGTTGGCGAAGGGCAGCCCGCGGTGGCTGTCGAACGTGCCCATCCGCATGTCGCCGCGCGACCAGACGTTGTACGAGGACAGGCCCTCGACGTTGATGCCGTGCAGTTGGGTGCCGGCGGGCGCGGGGACCGTGCGCTCCTCGACGGTGAAGTCCTCGACCAGGTTGTCGTGGGAGCCCTCGCGGCAGAAGTACGGGTGGTGCGAGCCCCGGCCGGCGACCCGGGTGCGGCGCAGGGTGCAGGCGGAGGCGGCGACCAGGCCGAAGCCGTTGTCGACGTGCCGGACCGTGACGTCGTCCACCCAGCAGTCGTAGGCGCACTGGAGGACGACACCGTTGTAGCCCTTGTCGAGGAGGTGGGGCGCCTGCGGGGTCTGGGCCGCCTCCAGGGTCAGCCCCTCGACACCCGATCCGGTCAGCTCCGGCACGTGCGTGGTCAGGCGGGGGTCCCACTCCGGGCGGACGTCCAGCGGCAGGGGGCGTTCGAGGGTGACCCGGCGGCCGTGGACGCGGGCGATGCGGACGGGCCATTCGTAGGGCACGTAGGACGTCAGCTTCGTCTTGTCGTCCCAGACGTACGCCGCCGGGCCGGGGCCGCCGCCCGCCATGTGCCGCAGGAGGGTGTGGGCGGGGTCGTCGGCGAGGCGGAGCAGGACGAGCCGGCCCGGGCGCAGGGCGGAGGCGTCGGCGACCGTGACCGTCCATGAGCCCTGCCGGGCCGGTGCCACGGTCGTCAGGGTGGTCCACTCGTCGCGCCGGTTGCCGGTCCAGCCCTCGAAGGGCCAGGCCCGGGCCCTGATGGCGGTGGTCAGGGAGTCCCAGCGGGCGCTCGGGGCCAGCCAGATCAGGCCGCCCGCCCAGGACCAGGAGGACTTGTCGCCGCCGTAGCGGGAGCCGTAGACGCCGATCAGCTCGGTGAGGTTCTTCGTCGCGTACAGGGCCGTACGGCCGCTGCCGGCGCCGCGCAGGACGACGTTCGAGTCGCCGATGCGGATGACGTCGTCGATCCGGTAGGTGCCGGGCGGGATGGTGACCGTGCCACCGCCGGCCCGTCCGGCGGCGGCGATGGCACGGTTGATCGCGGGGGCGCAGTCCGTGGTGCCGTCGGCCACGGCCCCGTGGTCGGTGACGTCGGCGACGACCCGGCGGCGGGGGAAGCGGGTGGCGCCGCCCCGGTAGCCCGCCCGGCCGATGTACGGGATCTGCGGGTGGGTGAGGGGGGTGCGGCGGAACTCCTTCCACAGGGTGGGGATTCCGGCCGCCGCGTCGGTGGCCGCCACGTCGGTGGCCGCCGCCCGGCCGGCCGTCGCGCCGAGCGCCATCGCCGAGGCGCCGGCCAGCAGGGTCCGTCTCGTGAGGTGCGTGCCGCTCATGTCCACCCGCCGCCCCTTGGGATTCAATCCATATGTGTGAATGACGTTCAGGAATGCGTCGACCATGAGCATGCCACCCTGCCTC
Source organism: Streptomyces musisoli (assembly GCF_016741855.1). Lineage (GTDB taxonomy): Bacteria > Actinomycetota > Actinomycetes > Streptomycetales > Streptomycetaceae > Streptomyces > Streptomyces musisoli. Next base: position 36,551 of record NZ_JAERRH010000020.1, read on the forward strand.
TCCCAGCGGAAGGGGTCGGACGGGAACCCGGGACGGTTCGAGGGAAGTGGCCACCGGAGGCACGTCCGGCGAGGGCAACTCCGGTGGGTGGCACGTCCACCGGGGGCGCGTCCGGCGGCACCACGGACGGCGGCACGGTCACGGGAGCAGCGACCTCGAGGACCTGAACCGGCGCATCACGGAACTGGACAAGAAGGTCGACCGGTTGCCGGCCAAGAGGGAACTGGCCGACGCCCTGCGGGCCTTCGCCGACGGACTCGGCCGCGGTGGCGACAACGCCACGCCGCAGCCGGACCCGTCCTGAACCTCCGGTCGGCCCCGGGTCAGTCCGCCGGACGCTCGATCAGGTGCTTGAACGCGTCGAGGTTGCGCGTGGACTCACCACGCGCGACCCGCCAGGCGTACTCCTTGCGGATCGAGGACGCGAAGCCCAGCTCCAGCAGGGTGTTGAAGGCGCCGTCGGCGGCCTCCAGGACCTGGCCGAGGAGGCGGTCGACGTCCTCCGGGGTGACGGAGGCGAGGGGCAGCCGGGCGGTGACGTAGATGTCGCCGAGCCGGTCGACGGCGTAACTCACGCCGTAGAGCTTGAGGTTGCGCTCCAGCAGCCAGCGGTGGACGCCCGGCTCGTTCTCGTCGGGGTGGCGGATGACGAAGGCGTTCAGCGAAAGGGAGTGCCGGCCGACGAGGAAGGAGACCGTCGTGGAGAGCTTGCGGGTCCCGGGGAGCTTGACCACGTAGCTCCCGGGCTCGGGGCTCTCCCACTCCAGTTCGGCGTCCTTGAGAACGTCTTCCAGGACCCGTCCGGCCTTCTCGGCATCACCCATGGTGGGAGCGTACGCGACGGCGGTGGGACTGGGCCGCGGCCGTGTAGACGTCGGCGGTGGCGGCGGCGGCCGTGTCCCAGCCGAAGGACCGGGCGTGCCGTGCGGCGGCGCGTCCCATCCGCGCCGAGAGGGACGGATCGTCGGCGAACCGGCCCAGCAGCCGCGCGTAGTCGGCCGGGTCGTGGCCCTGGACGAGGAAGCCGGTCTCGCCGTCGCGCACGGCCACCGGCAGACCGCCGACGGCGGCCGCGAGCACCGGGGTCCCGGCCGCCTGCGCCTCTATGGCGACCAGACCGAAGGACTCGCTGTACGACGGCATGACGAGGACGGACGCGGCCCGGAACCAGTCCGCGAGCTGCTCCTGGCCCACCGGCGGACGGAACCGCACGACGTCCGCGACACCGAGCCGGGCCGCGAGCTTCTGCAGGCCCTCCGGCTTGGCGAGCCCGCTGCCGCTGGGGCCGCCGACGACCGGGACGAGGAGGCGGGAGCGCAGCTCGGGACGCTCCTCCAGCAGGTGGGCGACGGCGCGCAGCAGGACGTCCGGTGCCTTCAGGGGCTGTATGCGGCCCGCGAAGAGCGGGATCAGGGCGTCCGGCGGGAGTCCGAGGCGGGCGCGGGCGGCGGCGCGGGAGCCGGTCGCGGCGGAGTCCTGCGGCTCGCCTTCGGGGAAGGGGCGGAAGCGCTCCAGGTTCACCCCGGGGTGGACGACGGCCACCTTGGCGGGGTCGGCGGCGTAGTGCCGTGCCAGCTCGCCGGCCTCCTCGGCGGTGTTGGCTATGAGCCGGTCGGCGGCGGCCACGATCTGGGTCTCGCCGATGACCCGGGCGGCGGGCTCGGGGGTGTCGCCGTCGGCCAGGCTGGCGTTCTTGACCTTGGCCATGGTGTGCATCGCGTGCACCAGGGGTACGCCCCAGCGCTGGGCGGCGAGCCAGCCGACGTGGCCGGAGAGCCAGTAGTGGGAGTGGACGAGGTCGTAGTAGCCGGGGCGGTGGCCCGCCCACGCCTGCATCACGCCGTGGGTGAAGGCGCACAGCTGGGCGGGCAGGTCCTCCTTGGCGAGCCCCTCGTAGGGACCCGCGTCCACGTGCCGGACGAGGACGCCGGGGGACAGCTCGACGGTGGGGGGCAGGCCGCCGGTCGTGGCCCGGGTGAAGATCTCGACCTCGATGTTGATCGCGGCCAGCCGCTGGGCCAGCTCCACGATGTAGACGTTCATGCCGCCGGCGTCGCCGGTGCCGGGCTGATGGAGCGGGGAGGTGTGCACGGAGAGCATCGCGACCCGGCGGGGCCTGCGGTACAGCCGGAGCCTCGCGGCGGCCGACGGGGAACGTCGCCCGAGCCTGTTGACGTACTGGCTCACCTGGCGGTCCTCCTTGCTGCCGGCATGCCTGGGAAGGGCCCACCGCACCCTCCAAGGGGGTCCAACAGCGAGCGGGTGCCCTGCCATTTCCCGATCAGGCACCTTTGCCTAATCATTACCTTTTATCGCTCAACCGTTCGATAACACCGTCGTCCCGGCCGCCGCCCCCTCGGCCGCGGGGCACCTCGCCGCCGGACCCGCCCGCACGACGAAACCGCACGTCGACACGGTCCCGCACCCCTTCGGGGCGCACCCCCTTACCCTCGTACGCATGACAGCCCGCGCAGCCTCCCGCCCCGTGGGAACGGTGACGCGCGGGACGACCAACCCCAACCGGCTACGCCGCATGGACCGCTGGATCGCGGCCACGCACGGCGCCGAGCTGCGGCGCGCGAGCGATGCGGTGGCCGTCGACCTGGGGTACGGCGCCGCACCCTGGACCGCCGTGGAGCTGCTGGCCCGGCTCCGCGCGGCGGCGCCCCGCGTCCGCGTGGTCGGCATCGAGATCGAACCGGACCGCGTGGCGGCGGCGCGGCCCTACGAGCGGGAGGGGCTCACCTTCCGGCACGGCGGCTTCGAGATGCCGGTCCCCGGGCGCCCGCTGCTCGTCCGGGCCGCCAACGTGCTGCGGCAGTACGACGAGGCCGAGGTCGCCACGGTGTGGGAGCGGCTGTGCGCGCGGCTCGCCCCGGCGGGCGGCGGCTCACGCGGCGGGCTGCTGGTGGAGGGCACCTGCGACGAGATCGGCCGCCGGCACGTGTGGGTGGCGCTCGGCCCCGAAGGTCCCCGCACGGTCACCTTCGCCACCCGGCTGGGCTCCCTGGACCGCCCCTCCGATCTCGCCGAGCGCCTGCCGAAGGCGCTGATCCACCGCAACGTCCCGGGCGAGCCGGTGCACGCCTTCCTCCGTGACTTCGACCGCGCCTGGGCCGCCGCCGCCCCCTACGCCTCCTACGGCGCCCGGCAGCGCTGGATCCGCGCGGTACGGGACCTGGCGGCCGACTGGCCGGTGACCGACTCCCCCGCCCGCTGGCGGCAGGGCGAAGTGACCGTCGCCTGGGGGGCCTTGGCGCCGGTGCGCTGAGCGCCCGGCACCGGCGCGCGGACCGCCCCCCGCCTCGACGCCCCGAGTCCGCGGAGCGCCTTGCCCACACCGGCACTCCGGCACTCCGAGTCCACGGAGCCCTGCCCACACCGGCACCCCAAGTCCGCGACCCCCCTGCCCACACCGCGCCTCAAGTCCGCGGCCCCCTGCCCGCACCGGCGCCTCAAGTCCGTCTCGGTGACGAGGGAACGCCCTGCGCGCGTCGTTCGTCACATCGGCGGGGAGATCGTCATACCCGGCGGTCGGTGGGGGAATTCCGCTTTCCGACGGCCTCTGTCGCTTTGCGCGCGACCGTGGCACGATCCCTCAGGCGACCGTAAGTTACTGACGGTAAATCAGTTTGGGGGAAGAGGTATGGGTTCGGGCAAGCGCGGCCTCCTCACGGCCGCCCTGACCGTGGTCTGCGCGGTGACCGTCCTCGCGGCACCGGGCGCGGCCTTCGCGGCCCCCGCTCCCACGCCCGCACCGACGACCGGCGGTTCGCCGTCGCCCACGCCGACTCCCCGGCCCGGCAAGGACCTTGAGGAGATCCGCGAGAAGCTGGAGAAGCTCTACCACGACGCCGCCGTGGCCACCGACGCCTACAACGCGGCCGAGGAGAAGGCCAAGAAGCAGTCCGCCGAGATCGTGGCACTGGCGAAGAAGATCGACCAGGGACAGCAGAGGCTGGACAAGCTCAAGAACCAGGCGGGTGCCGCGGCCCGGGACCAGTACCGCACCGGCGGCCTGTCGTCCACCGCCCAGTTCCTGCTCAGCGACGACCCGGGCCAGTTCCTGGACGGCGCGGGCCGGGTGCTCCAGGGCCAGCAGGCGGCGAACAAGCTGATGGCCGAAATGACCCGCACCCAGAAGGACTTGCGGCAGTACGCCGACGACGCCTCCGCCCAGTGGAAGAAGCTGGACGCCAACCGCAAGGCCAAGGCCGCGGCCAAGAAGAAGATCCAGAAGCAGATCGACACGGCCGAGAAGCTGGAGTCCCGGCTGGAGAAGAAGGAGAAGGAACGGCTCGCCCAGCTGGAGCAGGAGGCCGCGAACAAGGCACAGACCGCCTGGCTGGACACCGGCGTCCTCGATGACATCGACGGCAAGGCCACCGCGCAGGGCAAGAAGGCCGTGAAGTACGCCACCGAGCAGCTCGGCAAGCCGTACGTGTGGGGCGCCGAGGGCCCGGCCGCCTTCGACTGCTCGGGCCTGACCTCCCAGGCCTGGGCGGCGGCCGGGCACCCCATCCCGCGCACCTCGCAGGAGCAGTGGAAACAGCTGAAGCACGTCGAGGTCGAGGACATGCGCCCCGGCGACCTCGTCATCTACTTCGACGACGCCAGCCATGTCGCGATGTACATCGGCGACGGCGCGATCATCCACGCGCCGCGCCCCGGGCGCACGGTGACGATCGCGGGCGCCGGCTCGATGCCGATCCTGGGCGTCGTACGGCCGGACGCGTAGGCCGCACGGCCGGGGCGTGCGGGACGGTGCGGTGCCGTCGGGCGCCGTTCGGCCGGGCGTGCTGGACGGCGCGGTGCCGTCGGGCCGTGGTCGCCCGCCGGGTGCGGATCCCGCCGCGGCGGCCGCGGCCACGGGGCGGGGCCGCCTGCCGGATCCGGCCCCGCCCCGGCGGGAATCCCCGTGACGCGTGCCATATACGCCCTCTCGGCACACGCCGCCCACACCCCCGTGACCCAGGCCACGTGACCCAACACACCGCCAAACACCGCCCAAACCCTGGCCGGACGTGAGCTTCGTCATCCCCTCCGGGCCGTCGACGTGTCCAACTGCGGTACGGAACGCGGCATATGACAGCGGCGGGCGCCCGAGCGACGCGGCTCACACCATTCCATCGGGGCGGTCCCAGCCGCTATGGTCCCGGTCGGTGGGTCGAGACCCCTCGACACCGCCGTGCCCTCGGGGGGAGGGAAGGAACCCAAGACGATGCCCGTACCCGTACCGCGGCAGAGAGCGATCCCGGCCGTGGAGAGTGGTCAGGCGCAGGCCGCCCACAGTGTCGGCGGCCCCCTCAAGGAAGAGGCCCACCGCGACGCCACGGCCGTGAACGGCACCGGCGCCACTCTCACCCTGCTGCTGATCGAGGACGACCCGGCCGGCTCGCCGATCGTGCCCGACCTGCTGGACTCGGCCGGCAAGCCGATCCGCGTGCGCACCGCCCGCAACCTCACCGAGGCCGAGCGGCTGCTCACCGACGACGTCCACTGCATCCTGCTGGACCTGGCGCTCCCGGCGCCGGGCGGCAGCGACACCGACGACGAGCTGGCCGTGCTCAAGCACGTCCTCCAGCTCGCGCCCCGGCACGCCGTGCTCGCGCTGACCGCCTCCGGCGACGCCGAGCGCGGCGCCGAGGCCGTGCGCGTGGGCGCGCAGGACTACCTCTTCCGGGACGAGCTGGACGGCCGGCTGCTCAGCCGCGCCATCCGTTACGCGGTGGAGCGCAAGCGCTCCGACACGGCCGAGCGGCGGCTCGCCGAGGGCCGGCTGCGCGCGCAGGAGAACCGGCGCCTTGAGCGCGGTCTGCTGCCCACCCCGCTGCTGGAGGGCTCCGCGCTGCGGTTCGCCGCCCGCTACCGCCCGGGCCGCTCCCGGGCCCTGCTCGGCGGCGACTTCTACGACGCCGTCCGCACCCCGGACGGCACCGTGCACGCCATGATCGGCGACGTCTGCGGGCACGGCCCGGACGAGGCCGCGCTCGGCGTGGAGCTGCGCATCGCCTGGCGGGCGCTGACCCTGGCCGGACTGTGCGGGGACGAGCTGCTGAACACCCTCCAGCAGGTGCTGGAGCACGAGCGCTCCGACGAGGAGATCTTCGCGACGCTGTGCACGGTCGACATCGCGCCCGACGGACGCCGCGCGGGCCTGTGCCTGGCCGGCCACCCGGCGCCGCTGATCGCCCGCCCCGGCCGGCCGGCGCGGCTGCTCCCCTACGACAACAACGGCCCCGCCCTGGGCCTGCTGCCCGGCGCCCGCTGGCCCCGGATGCAGGTGGAGCTGAGCCGCGAGTGGAGCCTGATGCTCTACACCGACGGCCTGATCGAGGGCCGGGTCGGCGCGGACGGGGAGCGGCTCGGTCAGGACGGCATGGTGGAGATGATCCGCCGCCAGCTGTCCGAGGGGCTGCGCGGCGAGGAACTGCTGCGGGCCGCGGTGAGCGAGGTCCGTGACCTCAACGGGGGCGAGCTGACCGACGACGTCGCCGTGGTGCTCCTGGACCGCGCCGGCTGACCGGCACCCGCCGTGCGGGGCGACACCGTCGCCATGGGGGACGTCACCGTCGCCGTGGGGGGGGGCCGTCACCGTCGCCGTGGGGGGCCGTCACCGTCGCCGTTGGGTGCGTCACCGTCGCCGTGGGGTGCTTCACCGTCGCCGTGGGGTGCTTCACCGTCGCCGCTCCCCTGGGCAGGCCGCGGCTCGCCCCACCCGAGGGGCGCGGGGGAACCGCGCGACCGGCCGCGAACGCCCCGCAGCCGGCGACGGCCACCCGGACCACGACGACAGCGGTGACGACGGCAGGGCGCGGCCGGTGATCGTCCGGTGGCCCTGCGGCGGATGCCGCTAGCGGCCGCCGTTGTACGGCCCGTAGGGACCGTCGCTGCTGCTCCCACCGCGTCTGCCCCAGCCACGGCCACCGCCGACCTGCCGGAGCGCGGGGCGTACGTCCACGAGGTACACGATGCTCGCGACCGCGCCGGCGATCGGCAGGATGGACAGGAGCGAGAACAGGTAGCTGACCACGAGCGCGATGCCGAGGATGATCAGCCAGAAGACCTTGTTCTGCTTGTCGGCCGCGCGGAACGCGTCCTCGCGCCGGAACGCGGCGTCGAACAGCCCGAACGCGGCCAGCGCCATCAGAACGATCTTCAAGATCCCCATGAAGCCCGCGAAGCCCAACATCAGCATGCTGTCCACCGCCCGTTGAATCCCGATCCCAGGTACGCCGCCACCGTACCCACTGAACGGGCCGGACACCCCAAAGGTGCCCGGCCCGCATCCGTCCCTGCGGTCGTGGTCACTTGGCAGGCGGCGTGGTCTTCTTCGCGGTGGTGGCCTTGCGGGCGGCCGGCGTCTTCTTCGCCACGGGCTTCCGCTCCTCGGCCGGCTTCGGCTGGTCGTCCTTGACCTGCACCGGCTCCGGCTTGCCCTCGACGGCGATCGCCAGGTCCTCGATCTCCTCGGCGGCCTCGCCGCGCCAGGTCTTCACGGTCTGCTCGCCGTGCTCGGCGACCTTCTCGTAGGTCTCACGGGCCTTCACGGCGTACTCGGCGGCGACGCCGACACCGCGCAGGGCGAGGTCCTGGGCGGTCTCGCCGAGCTTCTTCAGGTCGACGTCGAGGGCGCCGATGAACTCGTTGACCTTGGTCTGAAGGGTCTCCTGCGCCTCCTTGGCGCGGGCGGTGGCCTTCTCCTGCACCGCCTTCGGGTCGGTGTTGCGCACGGCCTCGATGCGGGCCGGGGCCTCGACGCGCAGCTGCTCGACCAGGGCCGGCACCTTCTTGGCCTGCTGAATCGCCAGGTCGGCGGTGCCGGCGGCGAAGTAGAGCGGGGTCGGGTCGCTGAGGGTCTTGCGCAGGTCGTCGGTGATGGCCATGGTGAGGGTCCTCCCGGATCGGATTCGCGTTCGACTGGGTTGGTGTGGTCCGCGGCGGGCGTCCGGAGCCCTGGTCCGGCGTTATCCGGCCGTCTGCCGCGGACCGGTGTCCGTGTCGCTTACGGCGGCATCGCCTCCGCCGGCCGTACGGCTGCCGCCGCCGGTCCCCTGGCCCACGGATCCGTCCCCGTCCGTCTCGCCGTCGACGGGCTCGCCGGTCCCGAATCCGTTCTCCTTGCGGAAGGACTCGTAGATCTGCAGGAGCACCTGCTTCTGCCGCTCGTTGAGCGACGGATCGGCGAGGATGACGGCACGCGTCTCCACCTCGTCGCGGTCCCGTTCGGCGTCGAGGATGCCGGCGCGGACGTACAAGGTCTCGGCGGAGATGCGCAGGGCCTTGGCGACCTGCTGGAGCACCTCCGCGCTGGGCTTGCGCAGCCCGCGCTCGATCTGGCTCAGGTACGGATTGGACACCCCGGCGGCGTCGGCGAGCTGCCGCAGCGACAGCTGGGCGTTTCGCCGCTGCTCGCGCAGGTACTCACCGAGATTGCCGACGTTCAGCGATGCCATGCCTCCACCTTGCCCCACCCCCGCTAACAATTGCAAGCACCCGCTTGCAAGAGTGTGTCGCGCGCCGACCGACAGCACGGACCGCGGCGCCGGCCGTGGGGGTCCGTCGGGTCAGGGTCCGGGCGGGGTGACGGCCGTGGGGGTTCGTCGGTTCGTCAGGTGCGGCTCGGTGTCGGCTTCGGCTCTCGGGGCAGGGCCGCCGCGCGGCGGGGGAGCAGCAGCGGGGTGGCCAGCAGGAGCACGCCGGCCAGGGCGATGGCCGTCCGCGGGCCGAGCAGGGCGCCCAGCACGCCCCAGACGGCCGTCAGGAGCGCGGTCGTGGCCTTGGTCGTCACCGTCCAGGCGGACAGGGTGCGGGCGACCCGGTCGGTCGCGGTGCGCTCGAGACGGCAGGTGGCGTAGACGGGGTTGAAGACCGCGCAGCAGGAGATGAGCCCCAGCTCCACGGCCATCACCAGCAGCAGTCCTCCACCGCCCGGCCCCGGGAAGGCCAGGCCGACGGGCCAGAGCGCGCGCAGCGTCCCGGCCGCGACCAGGACCCGGTGCCGTCCGAACCGGGTGGCGAGCGGGCGGGCCAGCCGGGCACCGATCAGCCCGCCGACCGAGGGCACGGCGAAGGCGAGGCCGTACTGCCAGGGCGTGAACCCGAGCCGGCCCAGCATCAGGACGGCCAGCAGCGGCTCGGCGGCCATCACCAGGCCGTTGAACAGGGCGGTGTTGAGGAACAGCGGACGCAGTGTCGCGTCGGCGAGGATGTACCGCCAGCCGTCGAGCAGGTCCCCGGCCCGCAGGCGCGGGGTCTCCCGCCGCTCGGGCCGCGGCTCGTGCCCGCCCGTCGCGCGGATGCCGAGGGCCGAGAGCAGATAGCTGACCGCGTCGGCCGCCACCGTCGCCACCGGTCCGAGGAGCCCGATCGCCGCGCCGCCCAGCGGCGGTCCGATGATCGTGGTCGTCCAGGCCGTGGACTCGAACCGGGCGTTGGCGACGAGCAGGTCCTCGGCCGGCAGCAGCGTCTTCAGGTACGCGCCGGAGGCGGCCCGGAAGGTGATGTCGGCCGCCGCGACGACGACCGAGACCAGCAGGAGCTGCGGAAAGGTGAGCGCGTCGAACGCGAACGCGACGGGGATGGTCAGCAGCGCCGCGCACCGCACGAGGTCCGCCCCGATCAGCACCGGCCGCTTGCGGCGGAACTCCACCCACGGGCCGAGCGGCACCGCCACGGCCGCGCCGACCGCGGCCCCCACGGAGGAGAGGGCGGCGACCTCGGCCGGTCCGGCGTGCAGCACCCGGATGGCGATCAGCGGGAGCGCGCCGAAGGCGAGCCACGTGCCGAGCGCGCTCGCCCCGTACGCCGCCCAGAGCCACCCGAACCGCCGCCCCAGCCGATGCCCGGGCAACCGCCCCCGGCGATGCCCGGTCACCTGTCCCCCCGGCGATGCCCGGTCACCTGTCCCCCGGCGATGCCCGGACGGCTCTCCCCGGCGATTCCCGGACGGCTCTCCCCGGCGATGCCCGGACGGCCGTCCCCGGCGGTGCCCGCTCCCCATGCCCGACGCTCCCCGCCCTCACCCGTACGACCGATCCGCGTTCCGAGGCATCAAAGCGAGCACCGTGACCGGGGATCAAACAACCACGGAGCCCCGAGCCACAACCACCGGTTGTGTCCCTAGGGTGTCGGCATGGACCTCGACACCGTCCGGACGTTCGTCGCCGCCGCCGACACGGGGCAGTTCCAGGAGGCGGCAGCCGAGCTGGCGGTCACCCAGCAGGCCGTCTCCAAGCGCATCGCCGTGCTGGAGCGCGCCCTCGGCGTGCGGCTGTTCACCCGCACCGCGCGCGGCGCCCGGCTCACCGTCGACGGGCAGGCGTTCCTGCCCCACGCGCGCGAGCTGCTGCGCGTCGCCGAGCGCGCGGTCGCGTCCGTGCGCACCGGCCGCCGTGCGCTGCGCGTCGACGTGATCACCTCGCGCGGCGCGGCGTCGGGCCTGATGCGGGCCTTCCACCGCGCGCACCCCGCGATCGACCTCGACGTGGTGATGCTCCACGACATCGGGACGGCCCTCGACGCCATCCGCTCCGGCACGATCGACGCGTCGTTCCGTGCCGTCGCCATGCCCGGCCGGCCCCTCCCCGAGGACATCGAGTCCGTCCGGGTCCTCGACGAGCCGCTCCAGCTCCTCACCGGCCCCGCCCACGCGCTGGCGGGCGCCCGGTCGGTGACCGTCGCCCAGCTCGCCGGGCACCGGATCTGGATGCCAGGCGTCGTCCCCGGGACCGAGTGGACCGCCTACTACGACGACCTCGTCGCCCGGTTCGGCGTCACCATCGAGGCGACCGGCCCCAACTTCGGCTCGGACGCGCTCCTCGACACCATCGCCGGCTCCCCGGAGCTTGCCACGTTCATGGGCGAGCACACCCTCCCCCGGCTACCGCCGGCAGGTGCCCCCGACGTCCGGCCCGCCGGCCACGGCCTGCGCCGCATCCCGGTGACCGGCCCGGCGCCCGTCTACCCCCACTCGCTCGTCTGGCACCGCGACAACCCCCACCCGGCGCTCGCCGCCCTCCGCGCCCACCTCGCCGCCACCACGGCCGGCCACGACGCCCCCGGCACCTGGACGCCGGACTGGGTGATCCCGCGCTGAACGCCACCGCCTCCGCGGCCACCACGGCCGGCCCGGCGGACGGCGGCTCGGGGGCCGCCGCGGCCTCCGGCACCCTCCGGCTCCCCCGGCCGGCCGGGGAACCGGTCGGGGATGGAGAGGCGACGGGTCCGGTCAGGAATGGAGAAGCGACGGGCGGGCCGTCGCGGTTAGCGTTGCGGCGGCGGCCCCACGGACGGAGAGACGATGAGCATGACCATGCGGACCGACGCACCGGCGGACGCGGCGCACGCCGCCGACAGCCATGAGCTGATCCGCGTGCACGGTGCGCGCGAGAACAACCTCGGGAACATCAGCGTCGAGATCCCCAAGCGCCGGCTGACGGTGTTCACGGGCGTCTCCGGCTCGGGCAAGAGCTCGCTCGTCTTCGACACCATCGCCGCGGAGTCGCAGCGGCTGATCAACGAGACGTACAGCGCGTTCGTCCAGGGCTTCATGCCCACGCTGGCGCGGCCCGACGTCGACGTGCTCGACGGGCTGACCACCGCGATCATCGTCGACCAGCAGCGGATGGGATCCGATCCGCGTTCCACGGTCGGCACCGCCACCGACGCCAACGCGATGCTGCGCATCCTCTTCAGCCGGCTCGGCACCCCGCACATCGGCTCGCCCAAGGCGTTCTCCTTCAACGTCGCCTCGATCAGCGGGGCGGGCGCGGTCACCGTGGAGCGCGGCGGGAAGACGGTCAAGGAGCGCCGCGCGTTCAGCATCACCGGCGGCATGTGCCCGCGCTGCGAGGGCCGGGGCACGGTCACGGACATCGACCTGACCCAGCTCTACGACGCGGACAAGTCGCTGAGCGAGGGCGCGCTCACCGTCCCCGGCTACAAGCCGGGCGGCTGGAACCACCGCCTCTACACCGAGTCGGGCCTCTACGACGCGGACAAGCCGATCCGCTCGTTCACCAAGCGGCAGCTGGACGACTTCCTGTACCGCGAGCCGACCCGGATGAAGATCGCGGGCATCAACATGACCTACGAGGGTCTGGTCCCGCGGATCCAGAAGTCGATGCTCGCCAAGGACCGGGAGTCGATGCAGCCGCACATCCGGGAGTTCGTGGACCGGGCGGTCACCTTCACGACCTGTCCCGACTGCGACGGCACCCGGCTCGGCGAGGCGGCCCGCTCCTCGAAGATCAAGGGCATCAGCATCGCCGACGCCTGCGCCATGCAGATCAGCGACCTGGCCGAGTGGGTGCGGGCCCTGACCGAGCCGTCCGTGGCACCGCTGCTCACCGCGCTGGGCGAGACCCTCGACTCGTTCGTGGAGATCGGCCTCGGCTATCTCTCTCTCGACCGGCCCTCGGGCACGCTCTCGGGCGGCGAGGCCCAGCGCACGAAGATGATCCGCCACCTCGGCTCCTCGCTGACCGATGTCACGTACGTCTTCGACGAGCCGACCACCGGTCTGCACCCCCATGACATCCGGCGGATGAACGACCTGCTGCTGCGCCTGCGGGACAAGGGCAACACGGTGCTCGTCGTGGAGCACAAGCCGGAGGTCATCGCGATCGCCGACCACGTGGTGGACCTCGGCCCCGGCGCCGGTACGGCAGGCGGCACCGTCTGCTTCGAGGGCACCGTAGCCGGGCTGCGGGCGAGCGGCACGCTCACCGGACGGCATCTGGACGACCGGGCGACGCTGAAGAAGACGGTACGCAAGCCGACCGGGGCGCTGGAGATCCGCGGTGCCGCGACGCACAACCTGCGGGGCGTCGACGTGGACATCCCGCTCGGCGTGCTGACCGTCGTCACCGGTGTCGCCGGGTCCGGGAAGAGTTCGCTCGTCCACGGGTCGGTCCCGGCCCGCGAGGGTGTCGTCTCCGTCGACCAGGCTCCGATCCGCGGCTCGCGGCGCAGCAACCCGGCGACGTACACCGGGCTGCTGGAGCCGATCCGCAAGGCGTTCGCCAAGGCCAACGGGGTGAAGCCGGCACTGTTCAGCGCCAACTCCGAGGGCGCCTGCCCCGGCTGCAACGGCGCCGGGGTCGTCTACACCGACCTGGCGATGATGGCCGGGGTCGCCACGACCTGCGAGGACTGCGAGGGCAAGCGGTTCGACGCGTCGGTGCTGGAGTACCACCTCGGCGGCCGGGACATCAGCGAGGTGCTGGCGATGCCGGTGACGGAGGCCGAGGAGTTCTTCGGCTCCGGGGAGGCCCGCACGCCGGCTGCCCACCGCATCCTGCGCAACCTGGCCGACGTCGGCCTCGGTTACCTCACCCTCGGCCAGCCGCTCACCACCCTGTCCGGCGGCGAGCGGCAGCGGCTGAAGCTGGCCACGCACATGGCCGAGAAGGGCGGGGTCTACGTCCTGGACGAGCCGACCACCGGTCTGCACCTGGCCGATGTGGAGCAGCTGCTGGGCCTGCTCGACCGGCTGGTGGACGCCGGCAAGTCGGTGATCGTCGTCGAGCACCACCAGGCGGTCATGGCGCACGCGGACTGGATCATCGACCTCGGCCCCGGCGCCGGCCACGACGGCGGCCGGATCGTCTTCGAGGGCACCCCCGCCGACCTGGTCGCGTCCCGCTCCACCATCACGGGCGAGCACCTGGCGGAGTACGTCGCCGGGTGACGTCTCAGAAGGGCAGGGGCCGGGCGTGGACCACGTCCAGGCGGGAGACCGCTCGGGTCAGGACCACGTAGAGGCGGTGGAGGCCCCGGTCCTCCGCCTCCGCCACGGCGGCCGGTTCGACGGCGACGACGTGGTCGTACTCCAGGCCCTTGACCATGCTCGCGGGTACGACGGTCAGCCGGGCGCCGAGCGCGTCCGGTCCGGCCGGGCCGAGGCCGGCCTCGGCGAGCGCCGCCCGCACCCGGTCGGCGTCCGCGTCGGCCGTGATCACCCCGACCGAGCCCTCCCGGGCGAGGGCGTCGCGTACGGCGGCGACGGTGGTGCCGAGCAGGTCCTCGGCCGGCCGGAGGGTCAGTTCCCCGTCGGTGCGCAGGGAGGTGGCGGCGGGCACGGCGACGCCGAGGCGGGCGAGCAGCCGGTTGGCCAGCTCCACGACGGCCGCCGGCACCCGGAACCCGGTGGTCAGCGGGACCACGACCGCGTCCGGCCGGCCTAGGTGGCGCAGCTGCACGGACCAGTCCCGGGCGGCCCACGGGGTGGTGCCCTGGGCGAGGTCGCCGAGGACGGTCAGCGAGCCGAAGGCCGCCCGGCGGGCGATGGCCCGGCACTCCATCGGCGACAGGTCCTGGGCCTCGTCCACGACGATGTGGCCGCAGCCCTCGGGGTGTTCGACCAGTCCGGCGAGTTCGTCGAGCAGGACCAGGTCGGCGGCCGACCAGCGGGCCGACCTGAACGACCGCGGCGGGCGGGGCCACAGGAGCGCCGCCTGCTCGTCGGGGTCCAGCAGACCGTCGGCGGCCCGGGCCAGCACCGCGGCGTCGGTGAGGAGTTCGGCGAGGATCTCCTCGGGGCGGGCCTTCGGCCAGACCGCGTCGAGGTGGGCGGTGAGCGGCCGGGCCCGTTCGACGCGGCGCACCCAGGAGGCGGGCAGCACCCCGGAGCGCCGTTCGGCCTGCTCGCGCAGCCGCCGTACCACCCGGGTGCGGACCCGCTCGCGGCCGATGGCGTACGGCGGTTCCTCGGCGCGGACCTCCGCGACGAGGTCGGCCAGCTCACCGGCGGGCACCCGCCACCGGTAGGAGCCGTCCGGTACGGCGAGGTCGGTGACGCCGTCGGTGGTCACGCGCGCGTACAGCGCCCGGCGCAGCACCTCGGCCATGCGCGGGTCGTGTTTGACGGTGGCCGTGGCGACGGGGTCGGTGCCGGTGGCCGGGTGGCGGGCGATCTCCTCCAGGAGGGTCGACTGGCGGACGCCGGACTCGCCGAGCGCGGGCAGCACCTCGGCGATGTAGTGGAGGAAGGTGCGGTTGGGGCCGAGGATGAGCAGGCCGGAGCGCTGGAGCCGCTTGGGGTGGGTGTACAGGAGGTAGGCGGCGCGGTGCAGGCCGACGGCGGTCTTGCCGGTGCCGGGCGCGCCCTGGACGCACACCGAGTCGGTGAGGGCGGCGCGTACGAGGTCGTCCTGCTCGGGCTGGATGGTGGCGGCGATGTCCCGCATGGGTCCGACGCGGGGCCGCTCGATCTCGCGGGCCACGATGTCGCTGGTCCGTGACTCACCGCGGCCCAGGTGCTCGTCCTCCAGTCCGGTCAGGTCGGCGGACTCGCCGCGGCTGCCGGGCGCCCAGCCGAACCGGCGCCGGATCTCCACGCCCCGGGGGTCGCGGGCGCTCGCCTGGTAGAAGGCGCGGGAGACGGGGGCCCGCCAGTCGACGACGAGGGGCGGGGCGGCCGGGTCCTCGGTGATCCGGAGCCGGCCGACGTGGTAGTGCTGCCCGCCGTGCCCGGGGTCGTCGGCGGAGAAGTCGAGCCGGCCGAAGAACAGCGGGCCCGGCGGGAGTTCGCGCATGGCCTTGGCCCGGCTGCGCAGGCGGTAGCCGAGGACTTCGGCGTCGGCCCCGGAGGCGGAGACGTCCTCGCCGACGACGACCTGTTCGGCGGCTCCCTCGACCATCGCGGTGAGGGCCGTGCGGCAGGTGTCGTGGTAGGCGCGCTCGCTGTGCAGGGTGTCCGTGAGGGCGGGCTCGAGTGACGTCATGGCGGCTACCCTACCGCCAAAACGTTACCGAGTTACGTTTTTAACCAAGTCTCATCGAGTGGGCTTCAGACCGTGAGCGCCCGGGCCAGCCTCCCGAACGCCCGCTCGGCCGCCCGGACGGCATCCGGCGCGACGTCCCCGACCGGCTCCCCCGCCGCGATCCGGCGCCAGTTCTCCTGGGCGAGGACCCGCTGGACGGCGATGATCTGCCCGGCGGCCAGCCGCGCGTCCAGCCCGCCCCCGAGCGCCTCGGCGAGCGCCGCCTCCGACCGCTCCAGATGGGCGTACGCCCGCGCCACCAGGGAGGGAGTGCCGTAGAGCAGGGTGTGGAAGGCGAGCACCTCGGGGTGGTCGTTCAGCCCGGTGACCGGGTCGCGCCGCTCCAGCCCGGCGAGGAAGTTCCGGCGCAGCGCGTCCACCGGGTCGGCCGCCCCGGCCACCAGCCGCGCGGCCTCCGTCTCGTGATCGGCGATCCGGTGCAGGACCAGGTCCTCCTTGGCCGGGAAGTACCGGAACAGGGTCGGCTTGGAGATCCCGGCCGCGGCGGCCACCTCCGCCACGGACACCGCGTCGAAGCCCCGCTCCAGGAACAGCCGCACGGCGGTGTCCGACACGTCCTGGTACATCCGCTGCTTCTTGCGCTCACGCAGGCCCATCTCACCCATGGGGGGAGCCTACGCAGTGCCGCCCGGCCGGGTCGGCCACGCCAGGGCGCGGCTGAGGCACGGGGCGGTCCGGCGCCGGGACGACAGCCCCAGCGAGGCGGTGGCCGCGGCCAGGGTCATCGCGTACGAGTCCACCGCGCGGCGCACGTTGGGGGCGTCCAGGCTCGCTCCGGTGACCAGCCGGTCGAGGTCGACGTAGGCGGAGCGCACGATCTCGATCCACCGGTACACGCGCCAGTCCTCCTGCCAGTTCCTGGTGTACCGGGCGGGCAGCCGGCCGGCCCAGCGGCGGAACATGCGCTCGCGGATCTCCGGCCGGGTCGGGGTGAGGTGCATGTGCCGGACCAGCTCGTACAGCGGGTCGCCGACCAGGGCCAGTTCCCAGTCGATCAGGGTCAGCGCCAGACGGTCGTCGCGGCGCACCAGGTTCCACGGGTTGAGGTCACCGTGCAGCAGCGCGGGGGTGCGGTCGGTGACCCGGTGCCGGGCGAGGATCTCGCGCAGCCTGGGCGCGTCGGGCAGGCCGAGGAAACGGGCCAGCTGCTGGGACTCCCTGGGCAGCCGGGCCACCAGTGCGACCAGCTGGTCGCTGAGCCATGTGTAGAAGCCCGGCCGGCCGGCCAGCGGGTCGACCGGGGCGTAGTCGACCCCGGTCAGCGCGATCAGCTGGTCGACCAGGCAGTCGGCCTCGTGCGGGAGCAGCCCGTTCACCGGATGCTCGGGCCGCCGGTCCGCGTCGGGCGGGCCCTCGTAGGTGTGGACGGCGAACACGTCCCCGGAGTAGGTCCGGATGCCGGAGAGGTCCTTCGAGTGGCTCTCCCCCAGCGCCAGCACCCGGGGCGCGGCCACCGCCGCCCCGGACCGTTCGATGGCCTGGAGCACGGCGTGCTCGCTGAGGAAGCTGCGCTCGCGCCGGGTGACGTGCACGACCTTGCGGCGGACGACGACCGGGAAGGGGGTGCCGGGGACCCGCAGCACCGAGTTGAGGTGCGCGGTGCCCTTGAACACCCGGTGGGCCGGGGCGGCGCCCTCCAGGGTCAGTGCGTCGGCGACGGCGGAGTGCGGGAAGTCGGGGTGTTCCGGCACGCGCCGGTCCGGCCTCCAGCCGATCGCCCGGACCACCCGCGCCCGCCGCGCCCCGCCGCCGGCCGGGGCCGCGGCTCCGGTCCCCGTCCCGGTACCGGGACGCACGGACGCCCGCCAGCGGAACAGGATCCGCTCGATCTCCTCCCGGCCCGGCACCCGGTCCAGGCGCAGCGGCTCCGCCGCCGCGGACACGGCCCGGTGCACCCGCGCCGTCGCCTCGTCCAGGCCCTTCTGGTCGAAGGACTCCTCCAACGACTTCGCGGCCCGCATCACGTCGGGGTACACGGACTGCGCCCGTTCGAAGGCGACGTAGTGGCGCAGGTCCCGGCCGACGCCGTTGACCGCGGCCGGCCGCACCTCGCGCACGGCCCGCACCCACGCCTCGACGACCTCGTCCCACTGGTGGTCCGGGTAGCGCATCCGGACCAGATGGACGGCGAGGTCGTGCAGCGGGTCGCCGTAGCCGGCGAGTTCCCAGTCGATCCAGGCCGGGGGCGAGTCGCCGCCGGGCGACACGATCACGTTGTCCCGGTGCAGGTCGGCGTGGAGCAGGCCGTAGGGGCGGCGGGACATGGCGGGGACCCGTTCGGCCAGCCGGACGAGGGCGTCCTCGGGAATGCCGAGTGCGGCGAACAGGCCCCCGAACAGCTGCCGGTTGGGCATGCGGATCTGCGCATCGGCCAGGCCGGCCAGGGTCCGCAGGAAGCCCTGGCTGTCGGTGTGGTTGCGGGGCCACGGCGACGGCAGGGGCGGCAGCGCCGCGCCGCGCACCTGGGCCGCCTGGGCGAACAGGCCGGCCAGCGCCCTGATCAGCAGGGCGTCGACCGGTTTGCCGGCACGGCAGACGCTGGAGAGGGGCACGCCTTCCACATGGCTGTGGATGGCGAAGCCGTCCCCCTCGGCCAGGCATTCCGGCACCCGCGGCAGCACCCCCTTGACGGCCCGCAGGACCGCTCCCTCGCTCCGCCACGTCCGGATCACCACGGGCAGGACGTCCGCGCGCGGCAGCCGCACGGTCACCGGGGTGCCCGGCTCCCGGCCGAGCAGCCGGGCCATGGGCTCGGTGAGCGGCAGCACATGGTTGCGATGGTGGAGACCGCCGCAGGGACGTCCCCGGACGGCGGCTTGCGCCAGGAACTGACGGCAGACGGCTTCGGGCAGAGCCCGACCGGCACGCGCCCCGGCCGTGTCGTGGGGGACGGGGGGTGCGCCCACTGGCCGCTCCGGGGTTCGATCGCGCTGCGCTGGAGGGGGACGATACGGGTCGGGGAAACGCTATCTCCCCTGGTGGAGCGGGACACGCCCAGAGGCCGGACGAGCAGCCCAACGGGTGGTCGGCCCCTCGCCCGCGTCCTGTGCGCCGGAACGGGCCCGTTCGCCGTCCCGTACGTGAAACCGGAGCGGTCGCCCTCACGGTTGCGCGGATGCTATCGCATACCCGGCCGCCTCCCCGGGCTCTCGGCCCGGCCGGTCAGCGGCCGCGCAGCATCCGCAGCAACGGCTCCAGCGATCCGACCACGCACCCGGCTCCCGCCTCCCGCAGGAGCTTGCCCTTCCGCTCGGTGCGCGCGTAGCCGAGGAACGGCACGCCGGCGTCGTTCGCGGCGGCGAGGTCGGACGGCGAGTCGCCGATCATCAGGGCCGCCGACGGGGCGGAGCCCATCGCGCTCAGGGCCCGGTTGAGGCAGTGCGGGTCGGGCTTGAGGAGGTGCAGGTCGGTCGTGCGGCCGTAGACGTGGGGGGCGAAGCAGGAGCCGAGGCCGCGACCGTCCAGGTAGGCGCGGACCACCTTCGGGGAGTTGTTGGTGGTGATGGCCAGCCGGGAACCGGCCGCGGTCCAGGTGCGTATCAGGGGGTCGGCGTAGGCGGTGGGCCACGCGGAGCCGGCCGCCCTCAGCTCCTCCTGGGTGAGACGTTCCTCCAGCTCGGCCACGAGGTCGCTGCCGGGGCGCCGGCGATCCACGGCACGCAGCACCGCGTGCGGGTCCAGCGAATCGCGCTCGGAGTCGCTGAGCAGGTCGTGCAGCCCGCGCCCGGCCAGCCAGTCCACCAGCTCGGCCGCCACCCGCTCCGCCTTGTGCCGCGCGAACAGACGGCAGATCGGTCCGTCGAAGTCCCACAGCACCACCCGGGCGCGTTCGATCAGACCCCGCAGCCGTTCGGTGTCGTTCGCGGTCTGTTCGGTCCGCGTCTTCGCATCAGAAGTCACTAGGAGAGTGTCAGGTCCGTCGTGATGGTTTCCCAGAGGGCGTCGAACCACTTCTGCGACTGCTCCACGAACGCCGCGTCCCGCTGCCCGGCCCGTCTCGCGAAGGAGAAGAGCAGGGATTCGGAGCCGAGGGTGTCGTACATCTCCAGCGTTCCGCTCTCGGTGGGCTCCGCGCGGCGCGTGACCATGTAGTACGCGTACAGCGCCTCCGACCCGTTCAGCAGGTACAGCTTCGCCGGAGGGGTGAAGGGCAGGGCCCGGAAGGTGACGTGGACGTCGATGTCGTGGGTGCCGCGCAGGGCCTGGAGGTTGTACTGGAGCACCTGGCCCTGGGCGTTGCGCATCGCCAGCCAGCGCTGGTGGACGGCGTCGTCGTCACCCGCGGCGTCGACCGAGACCGGGAAGGCGAGGTTGATGTCCCGGGACGGCAGCAGGATCCGGGCGTCGATCCGCTCGGGCCTGATGCGCCCCTCGTGGATCAGGCGCAGCGGCTCGCCGAGGGCGGGGATCAGGCTCTGCGCCGTCAGGCAGACGGCGTCGATCCGCACGTGGGACGCGGAGAAGGCCTCGGTCAGCCGGGGGGCGAGGGCGACCATGGTCGGCTGCGGCTCGTCGCGCGCGGGGGCCGGACCGGCGACCCGGGGCGGGCTGCCCTTGCTGACATTGCTGAGCAGGCCGTCCTCCTGAAGCGCCCGCAGCGCCTGGCGTACGGCACCCCGCTCCACACCGAACTCCTCGGCCAGCTCGGCCTGGGTGGGCAGGCGCTCGCCGGCCCGGAGGACGCCGGTGCGGATGCGTTCGCGCAGGGTGTCGGCGATCACCTGGGGCGCGGGCCTTCTGCTTCCGTTCACTGCCACGTTCTCCTGGGTCACGGCCAAAAGCTACAACCGCCATCCATCTTCCGGGAGTTGTAGCGAAGTTGTTTGTAATCATCGGCCAAGTGGGGACAACTTAAACAGAGTTGGTCGCCAACTTGGTCGAGTTGGCACTCCAAAAGGGGGAACGTCCATGCCTGTCCTCGCGCTCCTCTCCGCCCTGTTCGTCGTCGGCTTCGAACAGCTCGTCCAGTGGAGGTTCGGTGCCACCGGCATCGTCGGCCTGCTGCTGCTCACCGTCGGCGTCAAGGCCAAGAGCCCGGCCGTCAGCTCCGCCGGCGCGGTCCTGCTCGCGGTGCTCCTGGCCGGGCCCGCGCTATAGCGTCAGCACCAGCTCCGAACTGATCGTCTCCCACAGCGCGTCGAACCACAGGCGCGACTGCTCCACGAACGCCGCGTCCCGCTCCCCGGCCCGCCGCTCGAAGGCGAACAGCATGGAGCGGGTGCCGTCGGCGTCGTACAGCTCCACGTGCTCGTGCTCGATCTCCCGCTCACGGCGCCCCAGCGTGTAGTACGCGAACAGCGCCTCCGCGCCGTTGACCAGGTACAGCTTCACCGGCGGGGTGAACGGCAGGGCCCGGAAGGAGACCCGCACGTCGATGCCGTGCGTGGTGCACAGCGCCAGCAGGTTCTGCCGCAGCACCATGCCCTGGGCGTTGCGCTGGGCCAGCCACCGCCGGTGCAGCAGTCCGCCGTCGGCGGCGTCGACCGGTGCCGGGAAGGCGAGGTCGATGTCCCGGCTGGGCAACAGCAGCCGGACGTCGATCTTGGCCGGTTTCAGCCGTCCCGCGTGGATCTGTCGCAGCGGCTCGCCGATCGCCAGCGTGAGCGAGACCGACGTCAGACAGAGCGCGTCTATGCGCACGTGCGGGACGGCGAAGGCGGCGGCGATGCGCGGGGCGAGACCCACCATGGTGGGCTCCGGCGGCGCCCCGGGCCCGGCCGGGGGCCGCACCGCCCCCGGCACAGCCGCCACGGTGGCGGGGCTGCCCTTGGACACGTTGGTGAGCAGCCGCTCCGACTGGAGGATGCGCAACGCCTGCCGCACGGCACCCCGTTCCACGCCGAACTCGTCGGCCAGCCTGGCCTGCGTGGGCATGCGCTCACCCGGCCGCAGCACCCCGGACCTGATCCGGCTGCGCAGTTCGTCGGCGATCTCGCGGTGGGACGAACGGGGCCGCTGCGACTTCGTCCGTCCACTGGCGGAGACGTGCTCCGGGTCCACGAACGAACCCTACAACTTCTCGCCAACTTACGGCAGTTCACCGACGGCTGGTTATGAGTCGCGTCCCGCGGAGATAAGTACAGTGAAGTTGGTCGCCAACTTGAGAAACATGGTCAAACTTTCCAGTGGTTGGCCGACCGGGCTCCCTCCCGGAGGGGAGCCGGGAGTCCGGGCAGGAGACGGCCGCCGGAGCGCACAGTCACAACTGAACATCCCGCACAGCCACAACTGAACACCGAAAGCTGCACAGCGACAGCTGCACAGCCACAGCGCACAGCCACAACTGAACAGCTCGCTACGGATGAACAGCACGCAGCACCACCCGGCGCGACCGGTGCAGCCGGCACGTGTCGGCGCGTGGCCGGCAGAAAGGAAACAGCTCAGGACAGGGCGTCGGCCTTCATCGGGCGGCGCCCTCTCGTCCGTCAGGTCAGCAGATCGTCCACCTGCGCCTCGCCCACCCGGTACCGGCGCGCGATCTCCCCGCTGCAGTCGTCGGCCGTACGCTGCAACCGCTGCCGGCGCCGCGAGACCTCCTGCTCGTAACGCACCAACCGGCCCATCGCAGCGCTCAGTTCGAGGTCCGTCCGGGCCGTCAGGTCGGACAGCTCGACCTCGGCCAGCATCTCGGCGGCCAGCTGCCGGTACTCCTCGTTGTGCGGGGTGCCGAGCGTGACATGGCGGGCCGAGGAGCGCTGCCGGGCCGGGGCGTCCTGGAGGATCTCCGGGAGGCGGTCGACCACGGACCCGTCCGCCGGCGCCGGCACGGCCGTCCGGCCGCGCCAGCCCAGTTCCGCGCGCAGGATGTCGATGCGGCCCTGGAGCAGCCTCCGTACATAGCTGAGGTCCGCCTCGTCACGCTGGGCGTCGCGGCGCAGGGCACGCAGCTCGGGCAGGCTCAGCCGGGCCAGGTCGTGCTCGGGAGGCTCGGCGGGCAGCGTCGGGCCCGCGGTGCCGTCGGCGCGCTGCGCGGGCGGCCGGTGCGTCCCCAGCCGCCCACTGGTACTCGGTGTGCTCATCTGCTGTGACCGTCCCCTCGCCCGGCGTGTGGAAGCATGGTGCCACCCCAACCGACCGCAATGTGACCGAGTCCCCCCGAACGGCCCTAGATGGGGGGTAACAGATCCATATTGGGCCCCCCGTGGGCGGGCGCGGAGCACCGGGCATGATGGTCCGCATGCGTGCGGTGGTGCAGAGGGTGGACGGCGCGAGCGTCGTCGTGGACGGCGAGACGGTGGGCGCGATCGAGGGCGAGGGGCTGTGCGTCCTCGTCGGGGTGACCCACGAGGACACCAAGGAGAAGGCGGCCCAGCTGGCCCGCAAGCTGTGGTCGGTCCGCATGCTGCACGACGAGAAGTCGTGCAGCGACATCGCCGCCCCGCTCCTGGTGATCAGCCAGTTCACGCTCTACGGCGACGCCCGCAAGGGCCGCCGTCCGACCTGGAACGCGGCGGCCCCCGGGGACGTCGCCGAGCCGCTCGTGGACGAGGTGGTGGCGCAGCTGCGCGCCCTCGGCGCGACGGTGGCGACGGGCCGGTTCGGCGCGCAGATGAGGGTGTCGCTGACGAACGACGGCCCGTTCACGGTGCTGCTGGAGATCTAGCGAGCCACGAGCGGGTCGGGCCCACCGGTCGCGGGTGGCGAGCGGGGCGGGCCCACCGGTCACGCGGGGCACGAGCGGACGGATCCTCCGGCCGCGCGGGCCGCGAGCGGGACGGGGCCGGCGGACCCGTCCCGGCAGGGCGCGCCCGACGCTACGGCTCGACCACGACCTCCTGCGCGGCCGCCGTCTGTCCGGCCAGGAGCCTGGCGTCCACCGGCACGTTCCGCTTGACCAGCGCCAGGGCCACCGGGCCCAGTTCGTGATGGCGGGCCGACGTCGTCACGAAACCGATCTTGCGGCCTTCCGGGCCCTCGTCCGCGACCCGGATCTCCGTGCCCGGCACCGGCAGATGGACCTCGCTGCCGTCGAGGTGGAGGAAGACCAGGCGGCGCGGCGGCTTGCCCAGGTTCTGGACGCGGGCAACCGTCTCCTGACCCCGGTAGCAGCCCTTCTGGAGGTGCACGGCGGTGCCGATCCAGCCCAGCTCGTGCGGGATGGTCCGGTGGTCGGTCTCGAAGCCGAGGCGGGGGCGGTGGTGCTCCACGCGCAGCGCCTCGTGGGCGAGGAGTCCGGCCGCGGGGCCGTGCGTCGCGGCGAAGGACTCCAGAGCGTCGCGCGGCAGGAACAGGTCGCGGCCGTACGCCGTCTCGCGCACGACGACACCCTCCGGCACCTCGGCGATGGACCCGGCGGGCAGGTGGACGACCGCGTAACCGTCGGTCCGGTCGGCGACCTCCACCCGGTAGAAGAACTTCATCGATTCCAGGTACGCGATCAGCGCGTCCTGGGTGCCGGGCTCCACGTGCGCCCAGACGGTCGTACCGTCGTCCACCAGATACAGCGCGTGCTCGATGTGCCCGTGCGCGGAGAGGATCAGGGCCTCGGCGGCCTCACCCACGGGCAGTTCGCTGACGTGCTGGGTGAGCAGCAGGTGCAGCCAGCTCAGCCGGTCCTCGCCGGTGACGGTGACGACACCGCGGTGCGAGAGGTCGACGAAGCCGGTGCCGTCGGCGAGGGCACGCTGCTCGCGGAACAGGTCGCCGTAGTGGGCGGCGACACCTTCGTCCACGCCCTCGGCGGGGACGGCGCCGGGCAGGGACAGCAGGGGGCTCTTCATACGGCAAGCCTACGACGTGGTATTTGAACTCTTCAGGGAGCAGTCCCGGCACCGGCCGAAGATCGCGAAGTGCTTCATGTCGGTGTCG
This sequence comes from Streptomyces musisoli, assembly GCF_016741855.1. Classification (GTDB taxonomy): domain Bacteria; phylum Actinomycetota; class Actinomycetes; order Streptomycetales; family Streptomycetaceae; genus Streptomyces; species Streptomyces musisoli. The sequence goes on from NZ_JAERRH010000020.1 coordinate 61,147, forward strand.
AACCCGAACTGCTGCCGCAGCTTGGCCGTGAACTCCTCGGCCACCTCCACGTCCGCCTCGATGACGTCCTCGCAGTCCCGGCAGACCAGGTGCAGGTGGTGGTGGCGGTCGGCGAGGTGGTAGGTGGGCGCGCCGTGCCCGAGGTGGGCGTGGCTGACCAGGCCCAGTTCCTCCAGCAGTTCGAGCGTCCGGTAGACGGTGGAAATGTTGACCCCCGACGCCGTCTTCCTCACTTCCACGAGGATGTCGTCGGGGGTGGCGTGTTCAAGGGTGTCGACGGCTTCGAGGACAAGCTGCCGCTGCGGCGTCAGCCGGTAGCCGCGCTGCCTGAGGTCGCTCTTCCAGTCGGTGCTCACCACACCGACGAGTCTAGGACTACTTGAAGAAGGCGATGCCGTCGTCCGGCATGTCGTCCGGCAGGGCCTTGGCCCAGCGCTCGACGTCCTCGGGGGTGACGACCTTCTTCAGCTGGGCCGACATGTAGGGACGCAGCGGGACCTCGGGGGTCTGCTTCTCGCCGACCCACATCAGGTCGCTCTTCACGTAGCCGTACAGCCGCTTGCCGCCGCTGTAGGGCTGCGAGCCGGCGGTGCGGGCGACGGCGTCCGTCACCAGGTCGATCTGCGGCTTCTTGTCGGCCATCTCGCCGTACCAGATCTCGATGACACCGTCGTCGCGGGTCATCGTGACCTCGACCTTGCGGTCGGCGTCGATCCGCCAGAAGCCGTACTCCGACTCCAGCGGGCGCACCTTGTCGCCGTTCTCGTCCAGCACCCAGGTGCGGGAGTGGTACTCCAGGAAGTCCCGGCCGTCGTGGCTGAAGGTGACCTCCTGCCCGAAGTTGCACTTCTCCGAGCCGGGGAAGTCGTGCACGCCCGCGCCGGCCCAGTTGCCGAGCAGGAAGGCGAGGGGGACGAGGTCCTTGTGCAGGTCGGACGGGATCTCGATCATGAGCGGAAGCTTTCCTGGTTCGGGGTCAGCGCTGGCCCTGGTACAGCTTCTTCACGGTCAGACCGGCGAAGGCGAGCACGCCGACGCAGACCAGGACCAGCAGGGTTTCGAAGAAGATCTCCACGGGTGCTCCTTGAGCGAGGGTGGGCATACGACAGAGCCGCAGCCCAGCTTACGCGGCCTGGGCGGGGCTCTCCCTGCGAGGGCCGCTCAGGCGAGCGGCTCGGTCCGGAGGGTCGCGGCCGGCCGGAACGGCACGGCGTTCACACCGCCCTCGCGCCCGCGATGCGCCGCAGGCCGTAGTCGAAAAACTTCCTCGCCTCCAAGGTCTCCCCCCGTGGAATCGAGATCACGGCTCCCCGTCCGCGTCCTTTCCGGCAACTCATGGCATGTGCATGGACTTGAGGGGAAGCGGATTACCATTCGGCTATGGCGAAGAAGCTCGTGATCAAGGTGACGGCCGGGGCGGACGCCCCCGAGCGCTGTTCGCAGGCGTTCACGGTGGCCGCGGTGGCCGTGGCCAGCGGCGTCGAGGTCTCCCTGTGGCTGACCGGGGAGTCGTCGTGGTTCGCGCTGCCGGGGCGGGCCGCCGAGTTCGAACTGCCCCATGCCGCACCGCTGCCCGACCTGATCGAGTCCGTCCTGACCGCCGGGCGCATCACGCTGTGCACGCAGTGCGCCGCCCGCCGGGAGATCACGGAGAAGGACGTCCTCGAGGGCGTACGGATCGCGGGCGCGCAGGTCTTCGTACAGGAGGCCCTGGGAGACGAGACACAGGCGCTCGTCTACTGAGCACCTCCGGCACGCCCACCGAGGGCCTGCGGCACGTCCGCCGAGGGTCTCCGGTTCGTCAGCGCCGTTCGTGCGCCGGACCCCGGGACGTCCTCACGGCCTCGGACGTTTCTTGCCGTCCAGCTCGTCCCACCACTCGTCCGACTGCGGATCGCCGGAGGGGTCGTCCCACCAGCGGTCCTCCGGGCCCCGCCGGTTGGCGACCATCGCGGCGACCGGCGGGATGACCATGGCCACGACGCACAGGCCCACGGCGGCGGGGACGGACCAGATGCGCACGACCGCCCAGGCCAGGACGAAGAGGCCGATACACGTCCCCATCATGGCGAAGTAGATGTGCCGTCGCCGGGCGTACATGGTTCCAGAGTAGGGCCGGCGGCCCCTGTCACAACTGATCCACAATTTCCGTCCGGCCGGGCGCCGCAGAGTTACCGTGGCGTATCCGTTCCGGACTCCTGAAATCCGTCACCGACCCGGGGGAACCACCACATGCGAGCCCTGCGAATACTCCTGATCGTCGTCGTGGTCCTGGGCGCGCTGTTCGTCATCGTGGACCGGGTGGCCGTGCACTTCGCGGAGGGCGAGGCCGCGGACAAGCTGAAGTCCACGGAGAACCTGGCCTCCACCCCGGACGTGGACATCAAGGGCTTCCCGTTCCTCACCCAGGTCGCCGGCGGCTCCCTGGACGACGTCGAGGTCGGCATCGACGACTACGAGGCGGAGACGGGGAAGGCCGGCCAGACCATCCGGATCGACGACCTGAAGGCCGACATGAAGGGCGTCGAGTTCTCCGGCGACTACAGCTCCGCCACCGCGGCCACCGCGACCGGCACGGCGACGGTCTCCTACTCCGAGCTGCTGAAGACCGCCAAGTCCGAGCCGACCGAGGTCGCCCCCGGCATCACGGCCAAGGTCGTCGGCCTCTCCGACGGCGGCAACGGGAAGATCAAGGTCGCGGTGGAGGGCACGGTGTCGTCCCTGGGGATCAAGCAGACCGTGTCCGTGCTCAGCTCCGTGAGCGTGGTGAACAACAAGGTCGAGGTCCACGCGGACTCCCTGCCGAAGCTGGGCAGCACCGCGATCGCCGAGGACCGCATCCGCACGATCACCGACTTCCAGCAGGTCATCGACCAGCTGCCCGGCGGCATCAAGCTGGACAAGGTGCAGGCCGCGCCGGACGGCGTGGAGATCAGCGTGAAGGGTTCCGGCGTGCGGCTGGCCGGGTAGGGACGGGGAAAGCCGGGACGGACACGGGCTCTCCGGCTATGGACACGGGCTGTCCGACTGGCGAGACGATCCAGTCCGCAGCGTAGATGCACTGACACGGCGAGCGTCCGGAGGCCCCGCGGGGATCTCCGGACGCTCTTCTCGTATCGCCATTCGGACGATCGCATCTCGCCATATGACACACCGGTGACATGTCCGCCCGTACGTCCCTACGATCGAGCCCATGAAGCGACAGGCGGATCTCACGAAGCGGCGGGCAGTGGACCTGTGCCGCGTTGCCGCCATGCTCTGTCGCCCCTTCTGAGCGGAAGCCCCGGCTCCCGCATCTCACCCCGCCCTGCTGCCAGGGCACACGTGCGCCGCTCGGGCATCGAGCGCGCCCCCCTCTCTACTCGCACGCCCCGCCGCGACTGCCCCGGAGGAGAAAGAGCATGAGCCGCAGCGACGTCCTGGTCGACGCCGACTGGCTCCAGGAGCACCTGGACGACCCGACCATCGCGATCGTCGAGGTGGACGAGGACACGTCCGCCTACGAGAAGAACCACATCAAGAACGCGATCCGCATCGACTGGACCAAGGACCTCCAGGACCCGGTCCGTCGTGACTTCATCGACCAGGAGGGCTTCGAGAAGCTCCTGTCGAAGAAGGGCATCGCCAACGACACGCTGGTGATCCTCTACGGCGGCAACAACAACTGGTTCGCGTCGTACGCCTACTGGTACTTCAAGCTGTACGGCCACGAGAACGTCAAGCTCCTCGACGGCGGCCGCAAGAAGTGGGAGCTGGACGCCCGCGAGCTGGTCGACGGCTCCGAGGTGCCCGAGCGCGACACGACGGACTACAAGGCCAAGCCGCAGGACACCTCGATCCGTGCCTTCCGTGACGACGTCGTCGCCGCGATCGGCGCGCAGAACCTGGTCGACGTCCGCTCGCCCGACGAGTTCTCCGGCAAGCTGCTCGCCCCGGCCCACCTGCCGCAGGAGCAGTCGCAGCGTCCGGGTCACGTCCCGACCGCCCGCAACATCCCGTGGTCGAAGAACGCCAACGACGACGGCACCTTCAAGTCGGACGAGGAGCTGACGGCCCTCTACGCCGACGAGAACGTCGACCTGGCCAAGGACACGATCGCCTACTGCCGCATCGGTGAGCGCTCGGCCCTGACCTGGTTCGTGCTGCACGAGCTGCTCGGCGTGGAGAACGTCAAGAACTACGACGGCTCCTGGACCGAGTACGGCTCCCTCGTCGGCGTGCCGATCGAGCTCGGCGCCGAAAAGTAACCCATCCCGACCGGCCTTCCGGTCAGACCCCTCTGGAGAATCAGCATGTGCGGAGCGAAGGCCGGCGGCCCGGACGCCTCGACGATCAAGCCCGGTGAGACCACGATCCAGGGCCAGGTGACCCGCGACGGCGAGCCGGTGACGGGCTACGTCCGTCTCCTCGACTCGACCGGCGAATTCACCGCGGAGGTGCCCACCTCCGCGACCGGCCAGTTCCGCTTCTACGCGGCCGAGGGCACGTGGACCGTGCGGGCGCTGGTGCCCGGCGGCACCGCCGACCGCACGGTCGTGGCCCAGCAGGGCGGCCTCGCCGAGGTAGCGATCGCCGTCTGAGCGGCCAAGAGAACTCAGTGACGAGCCGAAGGGCCGTATCCCCCGGGTTGGACGCCAATAGGGGATACGGCCCTTCGCCTCCCTCCTCCCCCCACCGGTGCGGTGATGGGCAGATCCGTTCCACGGCCCGGGGGCAAAGTCGCAGGTGAGCGGGCGGGCGGGGCCGGGAAGACTGGCACGGATCGGCCAATCACCGACTTCGCCGGGGGCGGCCGGGGGCGGCCCGGGGCCGCCGCCGGGCGGCGGCCGGCGGAGTTAGCCCAGGGCTCGGCCCAGGGCCCACACCATCGGGGCGGCCGCCGATAGGGGCAGGGCCACGCCTGCCGTGAAGTGGACGAAGCGGGACGGGTAGTCGTAGCTGGCCACCCGGTGGCCGATGAGCGCGCAGACGCCCGCCGCCGCGCCCAGCGCGGCGCCCTTCGTGTCGTAGCCGGTCATGCCGCCCACGGCGATTCCCGCGCCCGCCGCGGCCAGCAGGGACACCACGACCGAGGCCGGGGCCGGCATCGGCAGGGCCCTCGCGAGGACGGCCACCGCCACCGCCGCCGCTCCCACCGACACCGCGTGCGGGTCGGCGGCCAGGAAGCCCGTCGCCAGGACCGCGAGCGCCGCCGAGGCGATCGTCGCCATCAGGCCGTACATCCGCTCGTCCGGCGAGGCGTGCGAACGCAGCTGGAGGACGAGGGAGAGCAGGACCCAGAGGCCGAGGGACCCGAGGATGGCCACCAGCGCGTGGTCGCGGCCGGCCGCGAGGACCGCCACGTCGGCCGTCAGCGCCCCCGCGAAGGCCAGCGCGATGCCCTGCCGGGCGGGCCACATGCCGTTCAGCCGGAACCAGCCCGCGGCCGTGACCGCCTGGAGCACCACCAGCGGCACGGCCAGGGCGTACGAGGCGATGGGCGCCGCGGCGGCCAGCAGCAGGCCCAGCAGCGCGGTGAGCGCCGCGGGCTGGAGGCCGGGCTCGATGATCGGGGAACGGCCCTCCAGGCGCGCCCGCTGGGCATCGGTGATCCGCGCGTTGCCGGCGAGGGTGGCGGGGCCGTAGGCGGGCCCGGCGGAGTCACCGGCCGGTTCGGCCACCGCTTCCGGCGCCTGCCCGGCCACCGGATCGGCCGCCGGTACCTGTGCCGATGCCGATGCCGATGCCGACACCGCCGGCCCGGGCGCGGGCGCGGGCTGTGCACCGGATGCGTACGGCTCCGCCGCGTACGACCCGTGCGCGTGCGGCTCCTGCGCGTACGCGTCCTGCGGGTGGTGTCCGTGCGCGTGCGGGTTCTGGTCGTACGCGTCGTGCGGGTACGCGTCCTGTCCGTACGCCTCTTGCCCGTGCGGGCCCAGGGACTGCTGTGCCTGCTGCGGCTGGTGGTGCTGCATCGGGGCCTGCTGCTGGTGTCCGTACCGGGCCTGCGGCTGGTGCGCCTGTTGGTACTGCGGGTCCTGGTAGTGGGGCTGCCGGTACGGCTGCTCTTCCTGCCGCGGCAGGTACGCCGTCTCCGCCGCCTGCACCGGCGCGTGCGTCTGCGTCTCCCAGGTCTGGCCCTGCCACTGCTGGGTGAGTTCCGCGTCGTGGCCGGGCTGCTGCCCGTACCGCGGCTCCTGTCCGGGCCAGTCCTGCTGCTGGTAGGGGTCGTAGCCCTCGTAGGGGCCGCCCTGGTACGGCTGATCGGTCATGCTCACCCTCCTGCGAACGGCGGGAGCACCTCGACCGTGCCGCCCTCGGCCAGCCGTACCGTCTCATGCGCGCGGGTCCCGACGGGGTCGCCGTCGACGAGGAAGGAGCAGCGCTTCAGCACGCGCGTCAGCTCTCCGGGGTGACGCTCGCGCACGGCGGCCAGCGCGCCGGCCAGCGTGTCCGCCTCGTACGGCTCCTCGGCGACCTGGGCCGCGGCCTTGGCGGCGGCCCAGTAGCGCACCGTGACCTTGGGCATCTCGATCCTCAATCGACGGCAGGGACTGGAAAGTCTGTGTGGGGTCAGGCTAGCCCGCCGCCGACACCGCCCAGTCCCCGATCCGGGCCACCAGGGCGTCGTCCGCCGCGTGCTCCGCGTGGCCCATGCCCGGTTCGACCCAGAGTTCGCCGTGGTCGCCGGCCGCCTCGGCGAGCATCCGGGGGTGGTCGAGCGGGAAGTAGCCGTCGCGGTCCCCATGGACGAGCAGGAGCGGGGTCGGGGCCAGCCGGGGAACCGCCTCCACCGGTGACAGGGGCACCGGGTCCCAGTCGCGGTGGTGGATGCGGGTGCGCAGGCCGTAGCGGCTCACCAGGCGGCCCTCGGGGCGGGTGACCAGCCAGTGCAGGCGGCGCATGGGCGCCGTGCCCCGGTAGTACCAGCGGGCCGGCGCGCTCACCGAGACCACCGCGTCGACCGTGCCGGGCCGCAGGGCCGCGTGCCGCAGGACCACCGAGCCGCCCATGGAGAAGCCGACGGTCACCACGCGCGCGTGGTGGAAGCCGCGGGCCCACTCCACGGCGGCGGCGAGGTCCAGCACCTCCTTGTCGCCGACCGTGGACCGGCCGCCGGAGCGTCCGTGGCCGCGGAAGGAGAAGGTGACGACCGCGCCGTAACCCCGCAGCACGCCGGCCACCCGTCGTACGTGTGGCCGGTCCGCGTCCCCGGTGAAGCCGTGCGCGACGACGAAGACCACGTCGCGGGAGGAGGAAGAGGAGGGGGAAGGGGAGGCGTCCGGAGCCTGCGGAGGGGCTTCGTATACGACCGGGCCCGGATCGTATACGGAATCGACCGGGATCCCGTCGGCGGTGCGCAGGAACGTCCGGATAGGGGCCCGTCTGTCTGTCTCGCGATTCGGACGAACGGTGGAACACGCCACATGACCTGCCGGACGGTTGCTCATGTGGGCTATTCTGCTGGGCAGAGGACTCGGGCAGCGTAGCCCCCGGGTCCTTTTGTGCTTTCGGACGCGTTGTATGCACAGCGGGAGACCTCGGGTGGCCCGCCGGCGTACGGGGCCCCCGGGATCGCAGAGCAGTGCCCGTCCGCACAGTCCTCGCAGGGACCGAGGAGGAACCAGACGTATGAGTTCTCTGCTGCTCCTGACCAACGCCCTCCAGCCGTCGACGGAGGTGCTCCCGGCCCTCGGCCTGCTCCTGCACAACGTGCGGGTCGCTCCCGCGGAGGGGCCGGCCCTGGTCGACACCCCCGGCGCCGACGTCATCCTGGTCGACGGCCGGCGCGACCTCCCGCAGGTGCGCAGCCTGTGCCAGCTGCTGCGGTCCACCGGCCCCGGCTGTCCGCTGCTCCTCGTCGTCACGGAGGGCGGTCTCGCCGCCGTCACCGCCGACTGGGGCGTCGACGACGTGCTCCTCGACACCGCGGGCCCCGCGGAGGTGGAGGCACGGCTGCGGCTCGCCATGGGCCGGCAGCAGATCGTCAACGACGACTCCCCCATGGAGATCCGCAACGGCGACCTGTCGGTGGACGAGGCCACCTACTCAGCGAAGCTCAAGGGCCGGGTCCTGGACCTGACCTTCAAGGAGTTCGAGCTGCTCAAATACCTCGCGCAGCACCCGGGCCGGGTCTTCACCCGCGCCCAGCTGCTCCAGGAGGTGTGGGGCTACGACTACTTCGGCGGCACCCGCACGGTAGACGTGCACGTACGGCGGCTGCGCGCCAAGCTCGGCCCGGAGCACGAGTCGCTGATCGGAACCGTCCGGAACGTCGGTTATCGATTCGTTACGCCCGAGAAGCCCGACCGGTCGGCCGAGGACGCCAAGAGCAGGTCCGGCCGGGCAAAGCGGGACGATATGGACGCAACCGCCGCCCTGGACGGTGCGGAGGTTCACGCGGAGGCGTAGCCGCCGCGTGACCGGTGCCCGGGGTCCTCCTCCTCACCCGCCCGCCTTGTGATACGCCCTGCCCAGCGGGGGTCAATCCGCGTAGACTCCGCGCGTGGCCAAGGTGACTCGGGATGACGTGGCACGGCTGGCTGGAACCTCCACCGCCGTCGTGAGCTACGTCATCAACAACGGACCCCGGCCGGTCGCCCCGGCCACGCGCGAGCGTGTCCTCGCCGCGATCAAGGAACTGGGGTACCGCCCCGACCGGGTCGCCCAGGCGATGGCCTCCCGGCGCACCGACCTCATAGGACTGATCATCCCGGACGCCCGCCAGCCCTTCTTCGGGGAGATGGCGCACGCGGTCGAGCAGGCCGCCTCCGAGCGCGGGAAGATGGTCCTCGTCGGCAACACCGACTACATCGGCGAGCGCGAGGTCCACTATCTGCGCGCCTTCCTCGGCATGCGCGTCTCGGGCCTGATCCTCGTCTCCCACGCCCTGAACGATCTCGCCGCCGCCGAGATCGACGCCTGGGACGCCCGGGTGGTGCTGCTGCACGAGCGTCCGGAGGCCATCGACGACGTGGCCGTGGTGACGGACGACCTGGGCGGCGCCCAGCTCGCCGTGCGCCACCTGCTGGAGCACGGCTACGAGTACGTCGCCTGTATGGGCGGCACGGCGGAGACGCCGGCCGTCGGCGACCCGGTCTCCGACCACGTCGAGGGCTGGAAGCGGGCCATGGCCGAGGCGGGCCTGCCCACCGAGGGCCGGCTGTTCGAGGCGCCGTACAACCGCTACGACGCCTATCGCGTGGCCCTGGAGCTGCTCTCCGGCCCGCACCGGCCGCCCGCGGTCTTCTGCTCCACCGACGACCAGGCGATCGGCCTGCTGCGGGCCGCGCGCGAGCTGCGCATCGACGTACCGGGGCAGCTGGGGGTGGCCGGCTTCGACGACATCAAGGAGGCCGCGCTCGCCGACCCGCCGCTGACCACGGTCGCCTCGGACCGTTCGGCGATGGCCCGGGCGGCGGTCGACCTGGTGCTGGACGACGGGCTGCGGATCGCCGGGTCGCGGCGCGAGCGGCTGAAGACGTTCCCGTCGCGGCTGGTGGTCCGCACGAGCTGTGGCTGCGTCTAGCCGCCGTGGCCGGGCGGAGGTGCCCGCGCCCGCCGATGACCGGTCGTGCCCGTTGACCGGTCGTGCCCGTTGACCGGTCGTGCCCGTTGACCGGTCGTGCCCGTTGACCGGTGCCGCTGACCGGTCGTACCCGCTCGGCGGGGTCGCACATTCGTACGAACCGGGCCCGTGGGCTGCTGTGATGAGGGCCGGCTGAGAGGCTTCCCCAAGACGCGGGAGCCGTCTTTACAACGGGCAAACGAGGTTCTGCCGGGCTTCTCAGGGAGCACTCAGGAAGCTCTCATGGTCACGGGGGACTCTTCTGTCATGACCGAGAGCCAGGGCACTTACGAGCAGCCGCACTCCTACCCCGCCCCCGTGAACCCGGAGTGGCCGCCCCCGCCGCCGCACCAGCCGGCCGTGGCGCCCGCTCCGCACAAGAAGAAGCGCACCCGCGGACCCGTCGGCCTCCTCGCGGCGGTCGCGATCGTGGCCGCGGCGGTCGGCGGCGGCACGGCCTACGCCTTCCAGGAGCTGACCGGCAAGGACGCGGTCGCCACCGCCGGCGGCAGCACCACCGTGGTGCCGACCTCGAAGAGGGGTGACGTCGCCGCCATAGCGGCCGCGGTCAGCCCGAGCGTGGTCGAGGTCAACGCGACGCTCGCGGGCGGCTCCTCCACCGGTTCCGGCGTGATCATCACCTCCGGCGGTGAGATCGTCACCAACAACCACGTCGTCTCCGGCGCCGATTCGATCAAGGTGCGCACCAGCGACGGCAAGAGCTACGCCGCCGAGGTCGTCGGCACCGACAGTTCCAAGGACCTCGCGCTGATCAAGCTGCACGGCGCCTCGGGGCTGAAGGCGGCGGCGCTCGGCGACTCCGGTGACGTCCAGGTCGGCGACTCGGTCGTGGCGATCGGCTCCCCCGAGGGTCTGACCGGCACGGTCACCAGCGGCATCGTCTCCGCCCTGAACCGGGACGTCACCGTCTCCACCGACGAGGGACAGGGGCAGGGCAGGGGCGGCGACGGCCAGTGGCCGTTCCAGTTCGGCGGCCGTGAGTTCAACGGCGACACCGGCTCGTCCACGACCACCTACAAGGCCATCCAGACCGACGCGTCCCTGAACCCCGGCAACTCCGGCGGTGCGCTGATCGACGCCGGCGGTCATGTGATCGGCATCAACTCCGCGATGTACTCGTCGAGTTCGCAGGCGTCCTCGTCCTCGGACGCGGGCAGCGTCGGCCTCGGCTTCGCCATCCCCATCGACACCGTCAAGTCCGGCCTGGCCGCACTGCGGGCGGGCGGTTCCGACAGCTAGCTAGCACCACACCGCGCGGCAGTCAGCGCGACACTCAGCAAGGGAGCAGGTCATGATCAAGCACTTCCCCCACCACATGGCCGAGCGCGGTCCGGCCGGCATCACGCTGGCCCTCTCCATCGCGTCCGAGTTGCACGTGCCGGTCCCCCCGCCCCGCGCCCCGGAGGTGGCCGTGAACCCGGTCCCGCAGCTGATGGGCCTGCGTACCTCGGCCGCCCGCCCGCACCGCCGCAAGGTGCCGCTGCACCGGCTGAGCACGGTCCGGGCCTGACCGGCCCGCGTGCCCCTCACCGGCCGGCGGGACGTGGCACGCTGAGAACCACCCGTTCACCCGCCCCACCGCACCCCCGAGGAATCGCGAGCGATGAGCCCCGCCGAAGGCGACCGTGACCCCCAGCGCATCCTGATCGTCGACGACGAGCCGGCCGTACGCGAGGCACTCCAGCGCAGCCTCGCCTTCGAGGGGTACGGCACGGAGGTCGCCGTCGACGGCGCGGACGCCCTGGAGAAGGCCACCGCCTACCGGCCCGACCTGGTCGTGCTGGACATCCAGATGCCGCGCATGGACGGCCTGACGGCGGCCCGCCGGATCCGGGGTGCGGGGGACACCACCCCGATCCTGATGCTCACGGCCCGCGACACGGTCGGCGACCGGGTGACCGGACTGGACGCGGGCGCCGACGACTACCTGGTCAAGCCCTTCGAACTGGACGAGCTCTTCGCCCGTGTCCGCGCACTGCTGCGCCGCAGCTCGTACGCGACGACGGGGTCCGTCGAGGCGCACGAGGACGAGGCCCTCACCTTCGGCGACCTGCGCATGGACCTCGCGACCCGGGAGGTGACACGCGGCGGCCGGCGGGTGGAGCTGACCCGCACGGAGTTCACCCTGCTGGAGATGTTCATGGCGCACCCGCGGCAGGTCCTCACCCGCGAGCAGATCCTCAAGGCCGTCTGGGGCTTCGACTTCGAGCCCTCGTCCAACTCCCTCGACGTCTACGTGATGTACCTGCGCCGCAAGACCGAGGCCGGCGGTGAGCCGCGGCTGGTGCACACCGTGCGCGGGGTGGGCTACGTCCTCAGGCAGGGCGGCGCCGAGTGAAGCACCTGGTGCGCCGGTACCGCGCGCTGCCCATCCGGGCCCGCCTCGCCATGCTGGTCGCGGCGGCGGTGGCGTTCGCGGTGGCGGCGGTCTCGGTGACGTGCTGGTTCATCGTGGAACGGAAGCTGTACGAGCAGCTCGACGGCGACCTCCAGAAGTCCCTGCGGAACACGACGCAGATGGGGCAGTTGCAGTACACCCTCGACAACTGCACCGACACCCCGCAGGCCGGCGACTTCCTCCTCCGGGACAGGTACTCCCAGCTGGTCACGGAGGACGGCAAGGTCTGCCTCTTCGGGTCCGCCTCGGGCAAGATCAAGGTCACCCAGGCGGACAAGTCCGAGATCGAGCGCCTGGACCCCGACACGCTCTACTTCCGCAACGGCAGCGACGACGAGGGCAACGAGCTGCGTGTGCTCACCAAGCCCTTCGGCCCCACCTCGACCGCGAGCGGCGGGCGCGGACCCAACGTCGGCGTGCTCATCGCCGTACCGCTCACGAGCACCCAGAAGAACCTCAACGACCTCGCCCTGATCCTCCTCCTCGTCTCCGCCATCGGGGTGGTCGGCGCCGGGGCCGCGGGGCTCGCGGTCGCCCGGGTCGGTCTGCGTCCCGTCGACGAACTGACCGAGGCCGTCGAACACGTGGCCCGTACCGAGGACCTGAGCGTCCGGATCCCCGTGGCGGACGACAGCGAGGACGAGGTCGCCCGGCTCTCGCGGTCCTTCAACTCGATGACCGCCTCGCTGGCCAGCTCCCGCGAGCTCCAGCAGCAGCTGATCGCGGACGCCGGGCACGAGCTGCGCACACCGCTGACCTCGCTGCGGACCAACATCGAACTCCTCACCCGCAGCGAGGAGACGGGCCGGCCGATCCCGGCGGAGGACCGCAAGGCGCTGCTCGCCTCGGTGAAGGCGCAGATGACCGAACTGGCGGCGCTGATCGGGGACCTCCAGGAGCTGTCCCGCTCGGAGGGCCAGCGCGGCGAACGCGTCCAGGTGGTCGCCTTCCAGGACACCGTCGAGTCGGCCCTGCGCCGGGCCCGGCTGCGCGGCCCGGAGCTGTCGATCACCGCGGACCTGGAACCCTGGTTCGTGCGGGCGGAGCCCTCCGCGCTGGAACGGGCCGTCGTCAACGTCCTCGACAACGCCGTGAAGTTCAGCCCGGAGGGCGGCACGGTCGAGGTGCGGCTGTGCGAGGGCGTGCTGACCGTCCGCGACCACGGCCCCGGTATCCCGCAGGACGAACTCCCGCACGTCTTCGACCGCTTCTGGCGCTCCCCCAGCGCGCGGGCCCTGCCGGGCTCCGGCCTCGGCCTGTCCATCGTGGCCCGTACGGTCCGGGAGGCGGGCGGCGAGGTCACCCTGGCCCGCGCGGAGGGCGGCGGCACCGTGGCGACGGTACGGCTGCCGGGGGCGCCGACCCCGCCGCCGGAGACGCCCGCCGGCTGACGCGGTCCCTCAGCCGGGTTTGGGCATGGTGCGCAGGCGCTCGATCTGGGTCCGGCTGAGGTCGTTCGCCCGGCGCATGTGCCGGGTGATCACCTTCAGTTCGTCCTCGCTGTTGTCGTCGAAGACCGTCTGCCAGGTCTGTCCGAGGTCGTCCCACAGCGCGGTGACGCGGGCGACGCGTTCCGGTACCGGGGTGACCAGCACACGGCGGCGGTCCTGCCGGTCGGGCGTGCGGGTGACGTAGCCCGCGCGCTCCAGCCGGTCCACGAGGCGGGTGGCCGAGCCCGTGGTGAGACCGGTCATCCCGGCGATCTGCTTGACCGTGAGCGGCTCCGGCTCGGCGGTCAGCAGGCTCAGGCACTGCACGTCGGTCGGGTGCAGTCCGAGGTGGTCGGCGACGGCCTGGTTGAACAGCGTGTACGCGGCCAGATAGCGCCGGGACTCCGCGGCCAGCTCCTCGTAGAGCCGGGCCCGGCTCGGGTCCGTCATGGATGCCTCCCAAAAATTACTGCGCGGCGCAGCGAACTCCGCTAATCTCTGCGTGGCGCAGCTGATGCGTCACGCAGCAAGTCTATCGATCCCCGGGGGAGAATCATGCTCACCGTCGCCGTCACCGGCGCCACCGGCGCCCAGGGCGGAGCCACCGCCCGCGCCGCGCTCGCCGCCGGCCACCACGTCCGCGCCCTGACCCGGCGCCCGGACTCGCCCGCCGCCGACACCCTGCGCCAGCTGGGAGCCGAGGTCCGGCACGCCGACTTCGACGACCGCGCCTCCCTCGACGCGGCCCTCGCCGGCGCCGACGCCCTCTTCGCCGTCACCACCCCGTTCGGCACCGGCACCGACACCGAGATCCGGCAGGGCAAGGCCCTCGTGGACGCCGCGGCCGGGGCCCGCATCGGCCATGTCGTCCTCACCTCCGCCGCCCACGCCGACCGCGGCACGGGCGTTCCGCACTACGAGAGCAAGTGGGTGATCGAGCGGCATCTGCGCGCCTCCGGCCTGCCCTGGACGGTGATCGCCCCGGCCGCGTTCATGGACAACTACGCCGGCGGCTGGACCCTCGACGGGCTGCGCTCCGGCAACTTCGCCTGGCCGATGCCGTCCGATCTGCCGCTCACGCTCATCCCCGCCGCCGACATCGGCGCGTTCGCCGCCCTCGTCCTCGGGCGCCGGGACGACTTCGCCGGCCACCGCCTCGACATCGCCTCCGACGCCTGCACCCCCGCGCAGATCGCGGCCGCCCTCGGCGCCGCAGCGGGCCGTCCGATCACACACGAGGAGGTCCCCCTGGCGTACGTCCGCACCCACTCGGAGGATCTGGCGGCCATGTTCGCCTACTTCACCGGCACGGGTCTCGACGTCGACGTCGCCGGCCTGCGCCACGCCTACCCCGAGGTCGGCTGGCACACCTTCGGCGCGTGGGCGTCCGGGCAGGACTGGGGCGCACTGCTGGACCGGTGACGGCCGACCCCCGCCGCCCCCGCGGGCCGGCCTCCTCCCCGGCGGACCCCGACCGACCGGCATCCGGGCGGCGCAGCGGGATGCCGGCTGCCGGCCGGGGGACCGGACGCCTGCCGCCTCCTGACCGGGACCGGTTCCGTAGGGTGGGCGCCATGCCGGAAGACTCACCCCTGATACAGAGCCTGCGTACGGCGGTTGGTGCCGCGCCCGCCGACGTACCGCTCCGACTGCACCTGGCCGAACTGCTCCTGACCGACGGTCAGCCGGAGGCGGCCGTCGCCGAGGTGGCCGTCGCCCTTCAGCACGCGCCGGGTGACGCGCAGGCGCGGCAGCTCATGGTCCGGGCCATGGGCGTGCCCCCGCAGACACCGGCCCGGGAGAACCCGGCACCGGCCCGGGAGAATCCGGCCCCGGCCCAGGAGAACCCGGCACCGGTCCAGGAGCCCCACCCCTCGTCGGCCCCGGAGTCCCGCCCGACGTCGAACCCGGAGCCCCGGCCGGCCTCGGGCCAGGAGCAGGCGCCGGCGCCCGGCGGTCGCCCCCGTTTCGACTGGCGGGCCGCCGAGGAGCAGGTCGGGGACGTCGTACCGCCCCGGTTCGTCGAGGCCCCGGTGCGGGCGGACGGGGAGGGCGACCCGGGGGACGCCGACGCGTGGGACGTCGAGGAACCCGGTGGCGTACGGCTCGCCGACGTCGGCGGGATGCACGAGGTCAAGGACCGGCTGGAGGCCGCCTTCCTCGCGCCGCTGCGCAACCCCGAGCTGCGCAAGCTGTACGGCAAGAGCCTGCGGGGCGGGCTGCTGCTGTACGGGCCGCCCGGCTGCGGCAAGACGTTCATCGCGCGGGCCGTCGCCGGGGAACTCGGGGCCTCCTTCCTGTCGGTGTCGGTCAACGACGTGCTCGACATGTGGATCGGCAACTCCGAGCGCAACATGCACGAGGTCTTCCGGACCGCCCGCCGGCAGGCCCCCTGTGTGGTCTTCCTCGACGAGCTGGACGCGCTCGGCGCCAAGCGCAGCCGTACCGCGCACAGCGGGATGCGCAACACCGTCAACCAGCTGCTGACCGAGCTGGACGGCATCGACTCCGCCGCCAACGAGGGGGTGTTCGTCCTCGCCGCCACCAATGTGCCCTGGGACGTGGACAACGCCCTGCGCCGGCCGGGACGGCTGGACCGCACCCTGCTCGTGCTGCCGCCCGACGCGCCGGCCCGCGAGGCGATCATCCGGTACCACCTGCGGGACCGGCCCATCGAGAACGTCGACCCGGCGAAGCTGGCCAAGGTCACCGACGGGCTCTCCGGGGCCGACCTGGCCCACGTCTGCGAGGCCGCCGCCGAACGCGCGCTCCTCGACTCGGCCCGGACGGGCACCGTGCGCCTGATCGGGATGAAGGACCTGCTGGCGGCCGCGAAAGAGGTCGTGCCGTCGGCCGAGCCGTGGTTCGCCGCCGCCCGGAACGTGGCGATGTTCGCCAACGAGGGCGGGATGTACGACGACCTGATCGCCTATCTGAAGAAGCGGCGGAAGCTGTGAGCACCGGACTGCACCCGGCCCTGGAGCGGGCGGACGCACTGTACGCACTGGGCCGGTACGACGAGGTGAAGACGCTGCTCGGGCAGCGGCTCGCCGAGGACCCGGAGGACGTCCGCGCCTGGGTCCGGCTCGCCCGCTGCCATCTGCGGGTGGAGGGCGAGGCGGACCGGGCGCTGGAGGCGACGGACCGGGCGCTCGCGCTCGCCCCGGAGGACACGGGCGCCCTCATCCAGCGCGCCTACGCCCTCCAGGCGGCCGGCCGGCTCGTGGACACGGAGGAGGTCCTGCGGGAGGTCATCCGGCTGGACCCCGGCTACTGGGTCGGCTACGCGCAGCTCGGCCACTGGCTCTACCGCATCCGGGCCCTGCGCTTCGGGCACGCCAACGGCGGCGAGGTCACCCGGGAGGCCATGGACTCCTTCCTGAGGGAGTCCGACGAACTGGCCCGCGAGGCGGTCCGGCTGGCGCCCGAGGAGGTGTTCCCGTACGAGGTGCGCCGGACGATCGCCGACCTGTCGGGCGACCGGGCCCTCGCCGCCGAGATGGACCAGGCGATCCTGCGGATCGACCCGAACCATCCGCAGGCGCTGGCCCGGCACACCCGGCAGGCCGCCGCCGCACCGGGCGTCAAGGCCGCCGAGGCCGCCACGCTCTACGCCGACGCCCTCGCCGCCGCCCCGGACTCGGCCCCGATGCGGCAGGGCCTGGACGACGCCTCGTACCGGCTGCTGCGCGGGGTGCGCTGGATCGCCCTGCTGTGCGTGGGACTCGCCGGGGCGATGCTCGACCTCTTCGCCACCGACGGCCACGCCCAGCGCGAACTGCCGGTGCCCGTCGGCCAACGGCTGTGGACGCTGGTTCCGTTCGCCGCGCTCTGGGCGGTGGGTGCCCTGCTCCGCTTCCGGCGGCTGCGCAAGGGCGTCCAGTACAACCTCCGCTCGCTGATCCGGCGCCGCCGCTGGCCCCGGATCGTGCTCGGCCAGGCCGCCTGGGCCATGCTGTGCGCGCTGCTGCTCACGCAGGTGCCGTGGGCGGACCGGCCGGTCCCGCAGATCGTCTTCTGGGCGGGGCTGGCCCCGACGGCGGCCACGATCTGGTTCGACCGGCGGAAGGCGAACTGAGCGCACTTTCCACAGCTGTGGACGAGGCCGACGCCCGATCCCGGCGGCGCCTGCCCGTGCCCCCACCGGGCGCTTCGGCGAAATACCCCTGAGAAAGAGCTCTCAGGGGTATCCGGGAACCCGTGGAACGCTCACACAGGTTCTACCGCCGGGCTTTCACCGCCCGGCCTTCGCTGTACGGCCTTCGCTGCCCGGCCACTACTGCACGATGGTGATCCGGTCGGCCTTCGGCGGGGTGATCGGGTTCGCGGCCGACGAGTTCGCCGTCAGGTACTTCTCCAGCGCCGTCAGGTCGTCCGTGCCCACCAGGTCGCCCGTGCCCTGGGCCAGCGTCGGGAAGCCGTCGCCGCCGCCCGCGAGGAAGCTGTTGGTGGCGACGCGGTAGGTGGCCGCCGGGTCGATCGGGGCGCCGTTCAGCCGGATGGAGTCGGTGACCACGCGGTCCGCGCCGGACTTGGTGAGGTCCAGGGTGTAGGTGAGGTTCGCCGACGGCTGGAGGATCTTCACGGCCGCCGCGTTGGGGCCGCTGACCTGCTCCTTGAGCACCTGGACCAGCTGGGCGCCGGTGAAGTCCTGGAGGTTCACGGTGTTGGCGAACGGCTGGACGGTGAAGCCCTCGGCGTAGGTGACCACGCCGTCGCCCTCGGCGCCCTTGGCCGCGTAGGTCAGGCCGGCCCGGACCCCGCCCGGGTTCATCAGGGCCAGGCTGGTCTTCGGGTCCAGCTCACGGCCGTAGGCGAGCTGCGCGTCGGCGATCAGGTCGCCCATCGGGGACTCGGTGCCCGTGTTGTCGACGTCGGCGGAGATGTAGCCGATGGCGCGGTTGCCGATCGGGGCGGCCAGGGTGTTCCACCTGCCGATCAGGTCCGTCATGTCCTGGGCCTTGGGGACGTCCCGGGTGACCACGTGGTTCGCGGACTTCACCGCCGTACGCACGATGTCGCCGGTGCGGCGGTCGTACGTCAGCGTGGTGTCGGTGTACAGGCGGCCGAAGGAGGCGGCCGAGGTGACCATGCGGGGCCGGCCCGACGGGTCCGGGATCGTGCAGACGTACGCGGTGTGGGTGTGGCCGGTGACGAGGGCGTCCACCGCGGGCGTGACGTTCTTTGCGATGTCCACGATCGGGCCGGAGATGCCGTCGCCCGCGCCCGGGGAGTCGCAGTCGTAGTTGTAGGAGCCGGAGGCCGGGAAGCCGCCCTCGTGGATCAGGGCCACGATCGATTTCACGCCCTGGCGCTGGAGCACCTTGGCGTACTTGTTGATGGTCTCGGCCTCGTCCTTGAAGGTCAGGCCCTTGATGCCGTCGGCGGAGACGATGCCCGGGGTGCCCTCGAGCGTGACCCCGATGAAGCCGATCTTGACGCCCTTCTTCTGCCAGACCCAGTACGGCTTCAGGATCGGCCGGCCGGTCTTCTCGTCCAGGACGTTGGCGGCCAGGTAGGGGAAGTCCGCGCCCTCGAACCTCTTGCCCGCGTAGCAGCCGTCCGTCGGGTGGCAGCCGCCGTTCTGCAGACGGGCCAGCTCCCGCGCGCCCTCGTCGAACTCGTGGTTGCCGACCGAGGTGACGTCCAGGTCCAGCTTGTCGAGGGCCTCGATGGTGGGCTCGTCGTGGAACAGGCCCGACAGCAGCGGGGAGGCGCCCACCATGTCGCCGCCGGCCGCGGTGATCGAGTACGGGTGCCCCTCGCGGGCCTGGCGGAGGTGGGTGGCGAGGTACTCGACACCGCCCGCGTCGACCGTCTTCGTGGTGCCGTCCGGCTGGAGTTCGGTGACCCGGCCGGAAGAGCCGGACGGGGGCTCCAGGTTGCCGTGCAGGTCGTTGAAGGAGAGGAGCTGGACGTCCTGGTAGCGGCCCGGACGGTGGTGGTGGCTCTCGTGCGCGTCCGCCGGGAGGGCGGCGGTCAGCGCCGCCGCCGTGGCGAGACCGGCTGCGGTCGCGAGGAGGCCATAGGTACGGCGTCTGGGACGCCGGGGCGCGGCTGGCATGGAAACCCCCCTGTGGGTCGGCTGTGGTGGCTCGCGCAGCCTAGGGTCAACGCGCGTAGCGCGACAGGGGGTTCGGGGTTACATCCTGGTTTCCCTTTGCCTGCTTGCGGGGCCGGCCGGGACGCCTGCCCCGCACCGCCGGCGCTCCGCGCGGCCGGTGCGTCCGTTCCTTTGCGACCGGCGTACCGGGACTTCGCCCCGGCCGCCCCGTACCCTCGTACGCATGAGCAGCGACGACATCGTGCGGGGCTTCCCCGCCCGCTCCATCGAGACCTTCTCCGCGCTCACCCCGGACCGGGCCGAGGCCGTCCTGCGCCTGCTCGGCGAGGCCGCCCGGGTCGACGGCCAGCAGCCGGTGTCCGAGCAGGGCCGGCTGCAACTGCGCGGCGGAGCCCGCGAGGGCGTCTCGCATCTGCTGCTGTCGGTCGACGGCGAACTCGTCGGGTACGCCCAGCTGGAGGACACCGACCCGGTCGAGGCGCCGGCCGCCGAGCTGGTCGTGGATCCCGCGCAGCGCGGACACGGGCACGGCCGGGCGCTCGGCTCCGCCCTGCTCGCCGCCTCCGGCAAGCGGCTGCGGGTGTGGGCGCACGGCGGACACCCCGCCGCCCGGCATCTCGCGCAGGTGCTCGGCCTGACCCTGTTCCGCGAACTGCGGCAGATGCGGCGCCCGTTGGCCGGCCTGGAGCTGCCCGACCCGGTGCTTCCCGAGGGTGTGACCGTGCGCGCCTTCGTGCCCGGCAAGGACGACGCGGCCTGGCTCGCGGTGAACGCCGCGGCCTTCGCGCACCACCCGGAGC
Source organism: Streptomyces musisoli (assembly GCF_016741855.1). GTDB lineage: Bacteria > Actinomycetota > Actinomycetes > Streptomycetales > Streptomycetaceae > Streptomyces > Streptomyces musisoli. The sequence goes on from NZ_JAERRH010000020.1 coordinate 81,407, forward strand.
AGGGCTCGCTGACCCAGCGCGACCTGGACGACCGCAAGGCCGAGCCGTGGTTCGACCCGGCCGGGTTCTTCCTCGCCGAGCGCCGCGGGGAGCTGATCGGCTTCCACTGGACCAAGGTGCACGCCGAGGAGGGGCTCGGCGAGGTGTACGTCCTCGGGGTGCGGCCCGGGGAGCAGGGCGGCGGGCTCGGCAAGGCGCTGACCACGGTCGGACTGCGTCATCTGGCCGCCCAGCAGCTGCCGACCGCGATGCTCTACGTCGACGCCGACAACAAGGCGGCGGTGTCGGTGTACGAGCGGCTGGGCTTCACGGTCCACGAGACGGACCTGATGTACCGCAGCGAAACCTGACATACCTGCACGAGAGGGGCGGCCGGGTTGACGGCCGCCCCTCTTTTGCACCACCCTTTCACTACTCAATTAGTGAAAGGGTGGTTGTACCGATGGTCGAGTACCGCATCGACCGGCACAGCGGCGTGGCCACCTATGTGCAGATCGTCCAGCAGACCAAGCAGGCCCTCCGCCTCGGCCTGCTGGAGCCCGGTGACCGGCTGCCCACGGCGCGCGAGGTGGTGGAGGCCACCGCCATCAACCCCAACACGGTCCTGAAGGCGTACCGCGAACTGGAACGCGAGGGCCTGGTGGAGGCGCGCCGCGGGCTCGGCACCTTCGTCCGGCGGTCCCTCGGCACCGCCCCCGCCGACTCCCCGCTGCGCACGGAGCTGGAGGCGTGGGCGGAGCGCGCCCGCACCGCCGGGCTGGAGCGGGACGACGTGGCCGCACTCTTCACTGCCGTACTCGACAAGCACTTCCAGGGAGACCCGTCATGAGCAGCGACGCGGCGTTGAGGGCCGACGCTCTGGGGAAACGATTCGGCCGCCGTGGGGGCTGGGCCCTGCGGGACTGCTCGTTCCGGCTGCCCGCCGGGCGGGTGTGCGCCGTCGTCGGCCCCAACGGCGCCGGCAAGTCCACCCTGCTGGCCCTGGCCGCCGGGCTCACCGCACCCACCGAGGGCAGCGTCACCGTCCTCGGCACCACGCCCGCCGCGGCCCGCCCCCGGGTCGGCTTCGTCGCCCAGGACAAGCCGCTCTACCCGCAGCTCACCATCGCCGAGACGCTGCGCATGGGCGCCGACCTCAACCCGGAACACTGGGACGCGGCCGTCGCCGAACAGGTCGTCACGGGCGGTGGCCTGGACCCGAAGGCCCGGATCCGCTCCCTCTCCGGCGGCCAGCGCACCCGGGTCGCGCTCGCCCTCGCCGTCGGCAAGCGGCCCGAACTGCTGCTCCTGGACGAGCCGATGGCCGACCTCGACCCGCTGGCCCGGCACGAGCTGATGGGCACGCTGATGGCGCAGGCCGCCCAGTACGGCACCACCATCGTGATGTCCTCCCACGTCGTCGCCGAGCTGGAGGACTCCTGCGACCATCTGCTGCTGGTCGGGGGCGGCCGGATCCGGCTGTCCGGCGAGATCGACGAGCTGCTCGCCGCCCATCTGCGGGTGACCGGCGCCGCGGACGCGGGCGGCCTCGACGCGGCCACGGTGGTGGAGTCACGGGTCACCGGCCGCCAGCTCACCGCGCTGGTCCGCCCGGCCGGACCGCTCCCCGGCGACTGGCGCACCTCCGCCCCCTCGCTGGAGGAACTGATCCTCGCCCACCTGCGCAACCCCGGCGCGCCGGCCCTGCACGAGGAGAGCGCCGCGTGACCGCCGCCCTGACCGGCACCCCCGCACCGCGGGCCGCCCGGAAACCGCGCCTGACCCGCTGGGTACTGCGCCTGCACCGGCCCGCGCTGTACGCCTGGGCGGGCCTGCTGGTGGCGCTGACCGCCCTGCTGCTCGGCCTGCGCGGACCGCTCGCCGACGCGGCGGCCGAGGGCTGGCGGCAGTACAACGCCTGCCCGGGCACCGCCAGGTGCTCCTACGACCAGGACGCCATCCTCCGCTACAAGGACTACTACGACTACGCCACCGTCGCCCTGAACGCGCTGCCCATGCTGGTGGCCGGCTGGGCGGGCGCCGCGCTGATCGGCCGGGAGCTGGAGTCCGGCACGGCCCTGCTGGCCTGGACACAGGGCACGCCACCGGCGCGCTGGCTGGCGGTCCGGCTCGCCGTGCCGGCGATCGCCGTCGCGGCGGGAGCGGCGCTGCTGTCCTGGCTGCACCACCTCGCCTGGAACGCGGGCCGGGGCCGTATCGACACCGCCAAGGACTGGTACGACCGCTTCACCTTCTACGCGGGCGGCCCCACCGCCGTCGTCCTGGCCCTCGCCGGACTCGCGGCCGGCGTGCTCGCGGGCCTGGTGCTCCGCCGGACGCTGCCCGCCCTCCTCGCCGGCATGGTGGCGACCGCGGCCCTGCGGGGCATGACCGAGATCGCCCTGCCGCACCTGTGGCCCGCGGTCACCCGCGTCTCCACGACGGACCAGGGCCCCCTGGGCGCGGGACTCGGCGTCGACGAGGGCGTGGTCACCCGCTCCGGCGCCCGGCTGCCCGTCCCCGCGTGCCACACCGAGGCGCAGTGCCGGGCCGCGTACGCCGACATCAGCGGCCGCTGGAGCACGTACCACCCCTACTCCCACCACTGGCCGCTCCAGCTCACCACCAGCGCGCTGGTCCTGGCCGTCACCGCACTGCTGGCGCTCGGCTCCTTCCTGGTGCTGCGCCGCAGCACGGGCGCCCCCCGTTCCGTCGAAAAGGCCACCGCATGACCGCCCTCGCCCCCGCCCGCCCGGCCACCCGCCGCACCCTGCTGCGACTGCACCGCCCGGCCCTGCTCGCGTGGACCGCGTTCGTCCTCCTCGCAGCCGGGGAACTGCTCTGGGTCCACTACTCGGCCGCACCCCAGGAGCGGACCTGCGCACGGCACTGGTGCGCCTACACCACCTTCGCCGGCGCCGACGGCGTCATGCGGCTCCTCGGCGAGGCCCTCTGCTACGCCCCCTGCGCGGTGGCCGCCTGGGCCGGTGCCGCGCTGATCGGCCGCGAGCTGGAGTCCGGTACCGCACAGCTGGTCTGGACCCAGGCCGTCACCCCGGTCCACTGGCTGACCGCGAAGCTGACGATGGCCGCGCTGCCACTCCTCACCGGCGCCTCGGTGCTCGCCCTGGTCTTCGACTCGGTCTGGTCGGCCGACCAGGACGTCCTGGCCGCGCACTGGGACTGGGACCGCGTCTTCGTGCCGCGCGGCCCGCTGCTGCCCGCACTCGTGCTCTTCGGGCTGGCCGCCGGCGCCCTGGCCGGCCTGGCCCTGCGCCGTGCGCTCCCCGCCCTGGCCGTCGCCTGCGCGGCCTGCGTGGTCCTGCGGCTGTACCTGCGCGACCTGTGGGAGCCGCTGCGCGGCCCGCTGACCGGTTTCCGGCCCCTGCACCTGGCCGCCACCGGCATGGTGCTGGTCCTCACCGCGGGCGTCACCGTCGCCGCGTACGCCGTCCTGCGCCGCCGGACCGCCTGAGCCCCCGCAACGCCACCGGTTCGCCGCGTCCCGCCACGGGGGAGGGACGCGGCGGACCGGTGTTCCCGCGTCCGAGAGCCCCTTCGAGCCGCTCCGCGCTATCCCGCACGTCATGTCGTCGTAACCATTGATTCAGCCGGGCTTGCGACGCTCGGCCAATGAAGCCCGCCGTGCCAGAGCCTTCGCCGCCCCCCGAGGGGGCCGCCGCGGGGAACGGGGCCGTCAAGCTCCCACCCGCGCGTTCCGACGCGCCTGTGTCGCCCGTCGCGCGGAAGAATGGGTTCATGAGCCAGTCAGACACCCAGGCCGAGGTCCAGCACCCGCAGCCCTCCGTGGGCTCCATCGCCGCGCACCGCCCGCACACCGTGGCCGCCGCGGTCTCCGACCTGGAACCGGACATCGACGCGGACCTCGACGCGTACGAAGAGTCCCAGGCCGACGGCGCGCCGCTGCCGCAGGGCCGCTTCCTCGACCGAGAGCGCAGCTGGCTCGCCTTCAACGAGCGTGTCCTGGAGCTGGCCGAGGACCCCGGCACACCGCTGCTGGAGCGCGCGAACTTCCTCGCCATCTTCGCCAGCAACCTGGACGAGTTCTTCATGGTCCGGGTGGCCGGTCTGAAGCGCCGCATCGCCACCGGCGTCGCCACCCGCTCCGCCTCCGGCCTCCAGCCCCGCGAGGTGCTGGAGATGATCTGGGCCCGCTCCCGCGAACTCATGGCCCGGCACGCCGCCTGCTACCACGAGGACGTCGCCCCCGCACTCGCGGAGGAGGGCATCCACCTGGTCCGCTGGACCGAGCTGACCGAGAAGGAGCAGGCCCGCCTCTTCACGCTCTTCCGGCACCAGATCTTCCCGGTCCTCACCCCGCTGGCCGTCGACCCCGCGCACCCCTTCCCGTACATCTCCGGCCTCTCGCTGAACCTGGCCGTCGTCGTACGCAACCCGGTCAGCGGCCACAAGCACTTCGCGCGCGTGAAGGTGCCGCCGCTGCTGTCCCGCTTCCTGGAGGCCTCCCCGGGCCGCTACGTCCCCATAGAGGACGTCATCGCGGCCCCCAACCACCTGGAAGAGCTGTTCCCGGGCATGGAGATCCTGGAGCACCACGCCTTCCGGATCACCCGCAACGAGGACCTGGAGGTCGAGGAGGACGACGCCGAGAACCTCCTCCAGGCCCTCGAGAAGGAACTCATGCGGCGCCGCTTCGGCCCGCCGGTGCGCCTGGAGGTCGAGGAGTCCATCGACCGCGAGGTGCTGGACCTGCTGGTCCGCGAGCTGAAGATCTCCGAGGCCGAGGTCTACCCGCTGCCCGGCCCGCTGGACCTCACCGGCCTCTTCCGCATCCACAGCCTCGACCGGCCGGAGCTGAAGTACCCGAAGTTCGTCGCCGGCACCCACCGCGACCTCGCCGAGGTGGAGTCGGCGTCCGCGCCCGACATCTTCGCGGCCCTGCGCGCCCGGGACGTGCTCCTGCACCACCCGTACGACAGCTTCTCCACCTCCGTGCAGGCGTTCCTGGAGCAGGCGGCGGCCGACCCGGACGTCCTCGCGATCAAGCAGACCCTGTACCGCACCTCCGGCGACTCCCCGATAGTCGACGCGCTCATCGACGCCGCCGAGTCCGGCAAGCAGGTCCTCGTCCTGGTCGAGATCAAGGCCCGCTTCGACGAGCACGCCAACATCAAGTGGGCGCGCAAGCTGGAGGAGGCCGGCTGCCACGTCGTCTACGGCCTGGTCGGGCTGAAGACGCACTGCAAGCTGTCCCTGGTGGTCCGCCAGGAGGGCGAGACCCTGCGCCGCTACAGCCACGTCGGCACGGGCAACTACCACCCGAAGACGGCCCGCCTGTACGAGGACCTCGGCCTGCTCACCGCGGACCCGCAGGTCGGCGCGGACCTCTCCGACCTCTTCAACCGGCTGTCCGGCTACTCGCGCCGGGAGACCTACCGCCGCCTCCTCGTCGCCCCCAAGTCCCTGCGGGACGGCCTGATAGCCCGGATCAACAAGGAGGTCCAGCACCACCGCGCGGGCCGGCAGGCCTTCGTCCGCATCAAGGTCAACTCCATGGTCGACGAGGCGGTCATCGACGCCCTCTACCGGGCCTCCCAGGCGGGCGTGCCGGTCGACGTCTGGGTCCGCGGCATCTGCGCCGTCCGCCCGGGCGTCGCGGGCCTCTCGGAGAACATCCGGGTGCGCTCGATCCTCGGCCGCTTCCTCGAACACTCCCGCGTGTTCGCCTTCGGCAACGGCGGCGAGCCCGAGGTGTGGATCGGCAGCGCCGACATGATGCACCGCAACCTCGACCGCCGGATAGAGGCCCTGGTCCGGGTCATCGACCCCGCCCACCGCGCAGCCCTCAACCGGCTGCTGGACACCGGCATGTCCGACGGCACCGCCTCCTGGCACCTCGGCCCGGACGGCGAGTGGACGCGGCACGCGACCGACGCGGACGGCCAACCCCTGCGCAACGTCCAGGAGATGCTCATAGACGCCCGGAGGCGCCGGCGTGGCACAGCAACACCTTGACCCGACGGACCCCACGGCCGAGGCGGTGACCGGGGACGCCCTCGCGGGCTACCTGCGCGCCCAGGCCACGGAGTTCCTGCGCGCCCTGCGCCTGCGCCGGGAGACCGGCGGCAACGGCGCGGGTGCCGGCGCGCGCGGCCACGCGGCGACGGGCAGCGCGCAGGCGTCCGTCGACGCGGCCCGCGCCCTGCGCCGCTCGGCCCGCCGCATCAGCGGCAGCCTGCACACGTTCCGCCCCCTCCTCGACCCCGACTGGTCGGAGGAGATGCGCCCCGAACTGGCCTGGCTGTCGGGCACGCTGGGCCTGGAGCACGCGTACGAGGCGCGCCTGGACCGGCTGCTGCTGGCGCTGCACAGGCTGTCGGGTTCCACGGCCTTCCCCGCGCAGACGGTCACCGCCGCCGCTGCCGCCCCGGTCGACGTGACCGCGGGCGGCCGCGCGGCCGCGACGGCGGGCGGGGGCGACACGGCCACCGCCGTGACCGCGGGCGGCCGGGCCGCCGGGGCGGCACCCGTCCCGCTGAAGGCGGCACCCGGCACCGGCGGCCCGGCCGGCCGTACGGCGGCACCGGAACGCGGCAACCTCACCGTCGGCGCGGCCAAGGCGGGCGCCCTGCTCGAACGCCAGCTCACCCTCGCCCGGACCCGGGCCCACTCCACCGCCCTCCAGGCCCTCGGCTCCTCCCGCTTCCACGCCGTCGCCGACAAGGTCGCCGTACTCGCCAGCGAGGTCCCCCTCACCCCCACCGCCCCCGGCACCGACCTGCGCCCCCTCGCCGCCGCGGCCCAGGAGCGCCTCACGGACGCCGTCGCCGCGCTCCCCCTGGTCACCGCCGGCCACCCCTACAACGCGGAGGCCCTGGTCCACGGCCTGTCCCCGGAACCCTCCCCGCACCCCCAGGACGGCCCCTGGCACCAGGTCCGGCTGCTGCTGCGCCTGCACCGGTACGCCCGCGAGGTGCTGCACGGCGGCGAAGCCCACGCGGACGTACGGCTGCTGACGTCGGGCCAGGCGCTGAACCGGCACCGGGACGCCTCGGAGGCGGCAGCGGCGGCGGCCCAGGCCGCCCGTACCCCCCGGATCACCCCGGCCACCGCGTACGCGCTCGGTGTGCTCCACGCCGACCAGCGGCACGAGGTGGAGGCGGCCAGGTTCGCGTTCCAGCAGGCGTGGCAGCGGCAGACCGTCGACGCGCCCTGAATCCGTAGAGGAGGCGGTGTGAACGACACCGTGGTCCAGGCGGCCGGCTGCGTGCTCTGGCGCTTCTCCCCGGTCTCCGGCGACCTGGAGATCTGCCTGGTCCACCGGCCCAAGTACGACGACTGGTCCCACCCCAAGGGCAAGCTCAAGCGGGGTGAGGACCCGCTCGCCGGTGCGCTGCGCGAGGTCGCGGAGGAGACCGGGTACACGGCCGAGCCCGGCGGCGAACTGCCGGCCGTGCACTATGCGGTGGCCGGCCGCCTGAAGCGGGTGCGGTACTGGGCCGCACAGGCGGTTTCCGGCCACTTCACGCCGAACCCCGAGGTGGACCGCATCCTGTGGCTCTCCCCGGCCGCGGCCCGCTCCCGGCTCACCCAGTTCCGCGACCGGGACCTGGTGGACGCGCTCGGCCGGCCGTCGGGCCACCGGGAACGACGGGCCTGAGCCGGCCCGCACGAAGGCACACGGACCGCCGGCACGCGATCACCCAAGGCCGCCGCAGACGATCACGCACGGGGCGCCGTACGCGGTCCCGTGCGGCGCCGTCACGGGGCGGCGCCGTCACGGGGCGGTGGCCCGTCCCGTCACCGGCCCGCCGCGTGTCCCTCCGCGTCCGTGCGGGCCTGGCTGCGGGCCCGGCGGGCGGGGCCGCGCCAGCCGCAGCTGCACCGGGCCACACAGAAGCGGCCCTGCTCGGTCGTCGTCGTCAGGTGTTCCTGCCCGGGCCGGACCTGCTCCGGCCCGCCTTGCTGCGCCGAGGTGAATGCCACTCGGACAACGTTACCCAGCCCGCGGGAAAAGGGTCCGTACGGCTCCCCCCGGCCCCCGGCGACGCGTGACGACGCCCCCTACCCGTCGTTAACCGAGCGACAGGGGGCCCGTGACGGACATACCGGCTGGGGGTAGGCAGACGATGGATGGGCGGCAGCACAGGCGCGCGGGCAGAACGGTCGCCGCGGTGGGCATCCTCCTCGGCCTCGGAACGGGCGCCGCGGGCTGTTCCGGCAGCGGGGCCGCCGCCGAGGACGTCAAGGGCGGGGGCGACCCCGTCACCGCCCTGCACCGGGCCGCCGGCGCACTGCGGGACGCGGGCAGCTCCAAGGCGAGCACCTCGATGGAGATGGCCACCGGCGGCACCCGGGTCACCATCCGCGGCAAGGGCGTCTACGACTACCGGCACCGGCTCGGCCGGCTCACCGTGATGCTGCCCGAGGACCCCGCGGGCACCCCCGAACACCGGCCCATCACCGAACTCCTCGCGCCGGGAGCCCTGTTCATGAAGAACCGGGGTGCGGGGGTCCCCGCCGACAAATGGGTGCGGGTGGACACCGCGACGCTGTCCGACGGCAACCTGGTCACCGGCGGCGCGACCGACCCGTACGCGGCCGCCGAGGTGCTGCGCGGGACGCGGCAGGCGGCCTTCGTCGGGTGGACCGAGATCGCCGGGACGCCGGTGCGGCACTACCGGGGCACCGCCGACCTGGGCCGGGCGGCCCGGTACGCGTCGGCCAGGAACAAGGCGGCCCTGGCCGCGGCGGCCAAGGGGTTCGCCGCCGCCCGGGTTCCGTTCGACGCCTACCTGGACGACCAGGGCCGCATCCGCAAGCTCCGGCAGCGCTTCAGCTTCGTCAACGGCCACGAGAAGACCAGCGTGGCGGTCGCCTCGACCCTGCTGCTCTACGCCTTCGGCACGCCCGTGGACGTCCGGCTGCCGGCCCCCGAGGACATCTACGCGGGCCGGATCGCCGAGGACGCGTCCCGGGACGGCGCCTGAATCCGGCCGGTGCACTAGTCCGGGACGCCCTCCCGTAAGTAGCCCGTCCGTGCCATGCGCGGTGTGTGGACCGCTGCCTACCCTAGGGAGCGGGTGACGGCAGAAAAGAGGTGAGGCGGGTGGCTCCGGTCGGCGGCACGGCGGTTCAGGACCACGTGGCCCTCGCCGAGATCGAGCTGTGCGGAGAGCTGATCATCGCGGCCTCGGCCGCCGAGGACCGGCTCAGCCTGGAGTGCATCGACGAGGTGCTGCGGGTCGCCGAGGAAAAAGATCCGGCCTGAGCGCGGCCCGGGCGCCCGGCGCGCTCGACAAGGGACGGCGTGGTCCGCACGGCCCGCGGCCCGTGCGGTTTGTGCGGTCCGTGCGGATCGGAAGCTCGGCGGGCAGCCGGCTCGCACGCGGCGCGGCAGGCCGCCTCAGGTGCGGAGCCGCCGGCCGCAGGCGCGCGGAGCAGGCGGCCGGGGCGAGTACGCAGCAAGCGGCCGGGTCGGGTGCGCAGCAAGCGGGGCGTCAGGTGCGGAGAAGGCGGCCGATCGCCTTCGTCGCCTCGTCCACCTTCGCGTCGATCTCGTCACCGCCCTTGAGGGCCGCGTCCGCGACGCAGTGCCGCAGGTGCTCCTCCAGCAGCTGGAGCGCGAAGGACTGGAGGGCCTTGGTCGAGGCGGAGACCTGGGTGAGTATGTCGATGCAGTAGGTGTCCTCTTCCACCATCCGCTGGAGGCCACGGATCTGCCCCTCGATCCGGCGCAGCCGCTTGAGGTGCTCGTCCTTCTGCTTGTGGTAGCCGTGCGTGGCGCCGGCCTCGGTCGTCGTCGTCATCGCGGGCCTCCGTCTCGGGACAAGCTGCGGACAAAAGGGATGCATACCCCTACTGGGTATATGGTAACGAACTTTGCGGGGTAGGGGGCCCTTGGTACGCCCCCGTGCTGATCACTCTGCCCCATGGGCGACACTGGGATGCGGCCCGATAGCCGTGGCCGGATGATGCGCCTAGCATCAGCCTGACCGAAACCGAAGCACCCCGAGGACCCCACGTGCGCTTTCGTCTGACCCCCAGGGAGACGAGCTTCTACGACATGTTCGCCGCGTCCGCGGACAACATCGTCACCGGCTCGAAACTCCTGATGGAACTGCTCGGGGCGGACGCGTCTGCCCGGGCCGAGATCGCAGAGCGTATGCGGGCCGCGGAACACGCGGGTGACGACGCCACGCACGCGATCTTCCACCAGCTGAACTCCTCGTTCATCACGCCGTTCGACCGCGAGGACATCTACGCCCTCGCCGGTTCCCTGGACGACATCATGGACTTCATGGAGGAAGCCGTCGACCTGGTCGTCCTCTACAACGTCGAGGAACTCCCCAAGGGCGTCGAGCAGCAGATCGAGGTCCTGGCGCGGGCGGCCGAGCTGACGGCGGAGGCCATGCCGAACCTCCGCACGATGGACAACCTCACCGAGTACTGGATCGAGGTCAACCGGCTGGAGAACCAGGCCGACCAGATCCACCGCAAGCTGCTCGCCCACCTCTTCAACGGCAAGTACGACGCGATCGAGGTGCTGAAGCTCAAGCAGATCGTGGACGTCCTGGAAGAGGCGGCGGACGCGTTCGAGCACGTGGCGAACACGGTGGAGACCATCGCCGTCAAGGAGTCCTGAGGCGTCGATGGACACCTTCGCCCTGATCGCGACCGTCGCGGTCGCGCTCTTCTTCACGTACACGAACGGCTTCCACGACTCCGCGAACGCGATCGCGACGTCGGTGTCGACGCGGGCGCTGACCCCGCGGGCGGCCCTCGCCATGGCCGCCGTCATGAACCTCGCCGGCGCCTTCCTGGGCTCCGGCGTCGCCAAGACCGTCAGCGAGGGCCTGATCGAGACGCCCAAGGGCTCCACGGGGATGGGCATCCTCTTCGCGGCCCTGGTCGGCGCCATCGTCTGGAACCTGATCACCTGGTACTTCGGCCTGCCGTCCTCGTCCTCCCACGCCCTGTTCGGCGGCCTGGTGGGCGCGGCCCTCGCGGGCGGCACGGAGGTCCTGTGGAACGGCGTCGTCGACAAGGTCATCATCCCGATGTTCCTGTCGCCGGTCGTCGGCCTGATCATCGGCTACCTGGTCATGACCGCGATCATGTGGCTGTTCCGCCGCTCCAACCCGCACAAGGCCAAGCGCGGCTTCCGTATCGCCCAGACCGTCTCGGCCGCGGGCATGGCGCTCGGCCACGGTCTCCAGGACGCCCAGAAGACGATGGGTGTCGTGGTGATGGCGCTGGTGATTTCCGGCCACGAGACGTACGGCGACCCGATCCCGGTGTGGGTGAAGATCGTCTGCGCGGTCATGCTGTCGCTGGGCACGTACGCGGGTGGCTGGCGCATCATGCGGACCCTCGGCCGCAAGATCATCGAACTCGATCCACCGCAGGGTTTCGCGGCGGAGACGACCGGCGCGGCGATCATGTTCACCACGGCGTTCATCTTCAAGGCACCGATCTCGACGACCCACGTCATCACCTCGGCGATCATGGGCGTCGGCGCGACGAAGCGCGTCAACGCCGTCCGCTGGGGCGTGGCCAAGAACATCGTCCTGGGCTGGTTCATCACGATGCCGGCAGCCGCGCTGGTCGCCGCGCTGGCCTTCGGGGTGATCAAATTGGTCGCCCTCTGACCCCCCTTCACGCCCCCTCTCGTCCACCCTCCCGGCCGACCGGGAGGGTGGACGTGCATCCAGCCCCCTTCCCCGCGCCCCCACCCCCGCGAAACCCTGAGCCCCCGCCCCGGGGGGATCCCGCGTCCGGACGGGCCGGGTCATCGCCCCCTGCCCCGCCTCCCGGGGAGCGGGGAACCGCGCCGGAGGTGAACGCGACGGGCCCGCCCCCGGGAGCCAGGGGCGGGCCCTTTTGCATCCTCGCGGTGGCACCGCCATGCAGCACCGCGAGGGGTCCGAAACCGCCCCGGCCCAGCCGGAACGGCAGCGTCCGTCAGCCGAAGCGGCCGGAGATGTAGTCCTCCGTGGCCTGGACGGACGGGTTCGAGAAGATCCGCTCGGTGTCGTCGATCTCGATCAGGCGCCCCGGCTGGCCCACCGCGGCCAGGTTGAAGAACGCCGTACGGTCCGACACACGCGCCGCCTGCTGCATGTTGTGCGTCACGATGACGATCGTGAACCGCTCCTTCAGCTCACCGATCAGGTCCTCGATGGCGAGCGTGGAGATCGGGTCCAGGGCCGAGCACGGCTCGTCCATGAGCAGGACCTTCGGCTCGACCGCGATCGCCCGGGCTATGCACAGACGCTGCTGCTGACCACCCGAGAGGCCGGAGCCCGGCTTGTTCAGACGGTCCTTGACCTCGTTCCAGAGGTTCGCGCCCTTGAGCGACTTCTCGACGATGTCGCTCAGCTCGCCCTTGCGGTAGTTGCCGTTCAGCCGCAGGCCCGCCGCCACGTTGTCGAAGATCGACATCGTGGGGAACGGGTTCGGGCGCTGGAAGACCATGCCCACCTCGCGGCGGACGGACACCGGGTCGACACCGGTGCCGTAGAGGTCCTCGTCGTCCAGCATCACCTTGCCCTCGACGCGGCCGCCGGGGGTGACCTCGTGCATACGGTTCAACGTGCGCAGGAACGTCGACTTGCCGCAGCCGGAGGGGCCGATGAACGCCGTCACCGAGCGCGGCTCGACGGTCATCGAGATGTCTTCGATCGCCTTGTGGGAGCCGTAGTAGGCGGTGAGTCCGCTTACGTCGATTCGCTTGGCCATGTCTACTTCACTTCCAGAAAATCAAGCTCGGTCGCTGAGGGGGCCGCCGCGCGGCCATAGCCGCTGATCGATGCTCAGCGACCGGTCTTGGGGGCCTTCCAGCGGGCGATCCCGCGAGCCACCAGGTTGAGGATCATCACGAAGGCGATCAGCGTGAGCGACGCCGCCCACGCGCGGTCGTACGCCGCACCCGAGCCCGCGCTGTTGGCGAACTGCTGGTAGATGTACAGCGGCAGCGAGGCCTGCGCGCCCTCGAAGGGGTTGTTGTTGATGAACGGGTTGCCGAACACCAGCAGCAGCACCGGCGCGGTCTCACCGGCGATACGCGCGACCGCCAGCATGATGCCGGTGGTGATACCGCCGATCGAGGTAGGCAGGACCACCTTCAGGATGGTCCGCCACTTCGGCACACCGAGTGCCAGGGAGGCCTCGCGCAGCTCGTTCGGGACGAGCTTGAGCATCTCCTCGGTGGAGCGGACGACCACCGGCATCATCAGGATGGCCAGGGCCAGCGACCCAGCGAAGCCGAACGGCTGCATCTCGAAGATGAGCATCAGGCTGAGGATGAACAGACCCGCGACGATCGACGGGATGCCCGTCATCACGTCGACGAAGAACGTGACGGCCTTGGCGAGCCGGCCGCGGCCGTACTCGACCAGGTAGATCGCGGTGAGCACGCCGATCGGGGCGCCGATGAGGGTGGCGAGGCCGACCTGCTCCAGGCTGCCGATGATGGCGTGGTAGATGCCGCCACCGGGCTCGGTGTCGGCGACGATGCCCATCGAGTGGGTCAGGAAGTGGATGTCGAGGACCTTCACGCCGCGCGCGACGGTCACCCAGATCAGGGAGACCAGCGGGATCACGGCGAGCAGGAAGGCGACCCAGACGAGGCTGGTCGCGACGCGGTCCTTGGCCTGGCGGCGGCCCTCGACGCGGGCGGCGATGCCGTACGTGCCCAGGACGAACAGGAGGGCGGCGATCAGAGCCCACTGGATCTTGCTGTCCAGGCCGGCGGCCGCGCTGATGCCGAGGCCCAGGGCGACGGAACCCGCGGCGATCGCCCACGGCGTCCACTTGGGCAGGCTGGCGGCGCGCAGGGTGCTGGGGCGCTTGTCGGTGACGACTGCGGTGCTCATGCGTTGGCCCCCGAGTACTCCGCGCGACGGGCGATGATCAGCCGGGCCGCGCCGTTGACCACCAGGGTGATGACGAACAGGACGAGACCGGAGGCGATGAGCGCGTCACGTCCGAACTCGTCCGCCTCGCTGAACTTGCTGGCGATGTTCTGGGCGAAGGTGCCGCCGCCGGGGTTGAGCAGGCTGGCCTGGATGTCGAAGGACGGGGAGAGGACGGTGGCCACGGCCATCGTCTCGCCGAGCGCGCGGCCGAGGCCGAGCATGGAGGCGGAGATCACGCCGGAGCGGCCGAACGGCAGCACGGACATGCGGATGACCTCCCAGCGCGTGGCGCCGAGGGCCAGGGCCGCCTCCTCGTGCATCTGCGGGACCTGGCGGAAGACCTCGCGGCTCACGTTGGTGATGATCGGCAGGATCATGATCGCGAGCAGGATGCCGACGGTCAGCATCGAGCGAGGCGCGCCCTCCTCCCAGGAGAAGAGCCCGGTCCAGCCGAAGAAGTCGTTGAGCCAGCCGAAGAGGCCGTTCATGTGCGGCACGAGGACGAGCGCGCCCCAGAGGCCGTACACGATGGACGGCACGGCGGCGAGCAGGTCGATCACGTAGGCGACCGGGCCGGACATGCGGCGCGGTGCGTAGTGCGTGATGAACAGCGCGATCGCGACCGCGACCGGGACCGCGATGGCCATGGCGACGACCGAGGAGACGATCGTGCCGAAGGCCAGCACCGCGATGCCGAAGGTCGGCGGCTGGACGTTGGTGTTCCACTCGAAGGTGGTCAGGAAGTTGCCGTGGTCCTTGCCGATGGCGATGGCTGCGCGGTAGGTGAGGAAGCCCGCGATCGCGGCCATGATCACCAGCAGCAGGATGCCCGAGCCGCGGGACAGGCCGAGGAAGATGCGGTCACCGGGGCGGGTCGCGCCGCGGGCGTCGCGCTTCCGCTCGGCCACCTTGTGCTGGGGAGGAGGAGCGTCTGTTGTCGTCGATATGTCCATCGGGATCTCCGGTCTGCGGAGCCGTACACCCGTGAGGGGGTCCGGCTCGTGGCGGCGGTGCACCGGACGGTGCGGCCCGGTGTCGTGGAGAAACCGGGCCGCACTTACGGATCAGGTCAGCTCAGGCCGTCGATGGTCGTGCGGACCTTGGCGATGATCTCGTCGGGCACGGGCGCGTAGCCGATGCTCGGGAGGATCTTCTGGCCGTCCTCGCTGGCGATGTAGCGCAGGAAGGCCTTGGTGGCGGGCAGGGTGTCCGCCTTGTTGCCCTTGTCGCAGACGATCTCGTAGGTGACCAGGGTGATCGGGTAGGCGCCCTCGGCCTTGGTCTTGTAGTCCAGCTTCAGGGACAGGTCCTTGCCGGTGCCGACGACCTTCGCGGCGGCGATGTCGGCGGTGGCGCTCTCGGAGCTGGGGGCGACCGGCTTGCTGGCACCGGTGTCGATGGACACGGCCTTGATGCCGTCCTTGACGTAGGACAGCTCGAAGTAGCCGATGGCGCCGGACGTCTGCTTCACCTGCTGGGCCACACCCGCGGACTGCGGAGCGGACTGGCCGCCCTTGGCCTGCCAGGCCTTGCCGCCCTCGTACTTCCAGTTGTCCGGGGTGGTGGCGATCAGGTACTTGGTGAAGTTGTCCGTGGTGCCGGACTCGTCCGAGCGGTGGAAGGCCTGGATCTTCAGGTCGGGAAGCTTCACGCCCTTGTTCAGCGCGGCGATCGCCGGGTCGTTCCACTTGGTGATCTTGCTGTCGAAGATCTTGGCGACCGTCGGGGCGTCCAGGACCAGGTTGTCGACACCCGGGACGTTGTAACCGATGGCGATCGGGCCGCCGACCATGGGCAGGTCGATGCCCTGGCCGCCCTTGCAGATCTTCTTGGAGGTGGCGACCTCTTCGGGCTTCAGCGCCGAGTCGGAACCGGCGAAGGCGACCTGGCCCTGCGTGAACGCGGTGACACCGGCGCCGGAGCCGCCACCCTTGTAGTTGATCTGCACCTTGCAGGCCTGGGAGAACTGCTTGACCCAGGCGTCGATCGCGTTCTTCTGCGCGGAGGAGCCGTCTGCGAGCAGCTGACCCTTGGCGTCGTCACACTTGATCGAGCCGGCGGCGGCCGTGGACGGGTTGCCCGAGGCCGTGCCGCCGTCGCCGTTGTCGTCGGAGCCGCACGCCGTCAGGGCCAGGGCGCCGGAGACGGCGACAGCACCGAGGGAGAGGGCGCGCAGCCGGTTCTTGCGCTGAAGCTTCACTTTCAGGGGTTCCTTCCAGGAGCCGCCGCTGTCGGCGGCGCGCGAGGGTTGGTGCGAGAGCGTGTCTGCGACCGCACTCAGCACCGGGTAAGGCCGAAATTAGGCAGAACAGGTGAAGCCGCCGATGGCCAGAAGTAAACGGAGGGTGAACCCCTGCCGTCGGCCTGGTTAGGTCACGGAATGCTTACGGGGAGGGCACACGCAGGTTCCGACGACGGGGTCTCCATGGCCTCCATCAGCCCCCTCCACGCGGGCGGATCCGGCGTTCATCACCCGATCGGGGGAACCCCGCGGTGCGGGCCGTCGTCTCGTTCCAGGAGAGCCGAGGAAAGGCGACGGACATGGAACGGCGTACGTTCATCTCGGGCGGCGCGGCCGCCCTGGCGACGACCGCACTGGCCGCGTGCAGTGCGGGCGGGGACTCCTCCGCGACGGCGCACACCGGTACGCCGTCGCGTTCATCCTCTCTTGCCAACCTGAAGACCACCAGCGCAGGCGCCGCCGCGAACTGGGCGGCCCTCGCCCGTGACCTGGACGGCACCCTGGTGCGGCCCGGCGACGCCTCCTGGAAGACGGCCCACCAGCTGTACAACACCCGCTTCGACGGCCTGAAGCCGGCCGCCGTGGCCTACGTCCAGCACGCCGCCGACATCCGTACGACCCTGGCGTACGCGCACGCGCACCGCATCAAGGTGTCGATACGCAACGGCGGCCACTCCTACGCGGGCTACTCCTCCGGCAACGACCGGCTGATCGTCGACGTGTCCAGGCTGAACCGGATCCGGGTCGGTGGCGGCCAGGCCGTCGTCGGCGCCGGCGCCAAGCTGATCGACGTCTACCGCGGGCTGGCCGCGAAGGGCGTGACGATACCCGCGGGCTCCTGCCCCACCGTCGGCGTCTCCGGGCTGGTGCTCGGCGGCGGCCACGGCGTCGCCTCCCGCGCCTACGGCCTGACCTGCGACAGCCTCACCCAGGCCACCCTGATCACGGCGGACGGCACCCAGGTCACCGCGGACGCCACGCACCACTCCGACCTCTTCTGGGCGCTGCGCGGCGCCGGCAACGGCAACTTCGGCGTCGTCACCGAGCTGCACTTCAAGACCCACACCGCACCGCAGGCCGTGACCGCCTACATGACGTGGCCCTGGTCCAAGGCCGCCAAGGTGCTCAAGGCCTGGCAGGACTGGGGCCCGAACCAGCCCGACGAGATCTGGTCCTCCCTGCACCTGTCCTGCTCCCCCGGCCGCACCCCGAGCATCTCCGTGTCCTGCTTCTCCCTCGGCACCTACGGCGAGTTGCAGAACGCCGTGGACCGCCTGGCCCACATGGCCGGCGCGAACGCCGCCTCCGTCTCGCTGCGCCGCCGTGGTTACGAGGAGGCGATGGAGATCTACGCCGGCTGCTCCTCCTTCTCCACCGACGCCCAGTGCCATCTGCCCGGCTCCACCCCGGGCCGCTCACCGCAGGGCGAGCTGGGCCGCGAGACGTACGCGGCCCGCTCCGACTTCTTCGACCGTTCGCTGTCCGCGGCCGGCATCCAGACCGTCCTGAAGCAGATCGCGGCGGTGCGCGGCGGCGGGGGCAGCATCGCGTTCACCGCGCTCGGCGGCGCGGTCAACCGGGTCTCCCCGACCGCGACCGCGTTCGTGCACCGCCGCTCCCGGATGCTGACCCAGTACATCGCCTCCTGGGGCGCGGGCGGCTCCGGCGGCACCGCCCAGTCCTGGCTGACCACGGCCCACGACGCGATGAGGCCGTACGCCTCCGGGGCCGCCTACCAGAACTACACCGACCCGACGCTGAAGGACTGGAAGAAGGCGTACTACGGGGACGCGGCGGCCCGGCTGGCCAAGGTGAAGAAGAGTTACGACCCACAGCGCTTCTTCTCCAGCGCGCAGGGGCTGTAGGCGGCACGCGGGGGCAGTAGGCGGCGCGCAGCGACTGCCGGCGGCACGCAGGAGCTGCGGCGACGGGACACGGTCCGCGGGGGGGCGGGGCTGTCGGCAGTGGTGGAGCACGCCGGCCACGGCGGCCTCGGGGGCGAGGCCCACCGTGGCGGAGGACTCGCTCATGCGGCGGAGCGTGCGGTCACGCCGCCAGGTCGCGCTCCTCGGTCTCCACCGGCTTGCGGGCGCCGGGCAGCAGGGCGTCGCGGCCGCTGCCGGCGGCCGGCCGGCGGCGGACGAGCCGGCCCGCCCGGGGCGAACGCTCCACGGCCCGCATCAGCGGGGTGAGCAGGGCCATGGCCGGCGGGGACAGCAGCAGGACGACCGCCGTACCGAGGGCGAAGCCGCCGACGACGTCCGTCGGGTAGTGCACGCCCATGTAGACCCGGCAGAAGCCCTCCAGCAGGGCCAGGCCGATGCCCGCGAGCCCGAAGCGCCGGTTGGCGACGAAGAGTCCCACACCGAGCGCCATCGTGATCGTCGCGTGGTCGCTGACGAAGGAGAAGTCGGACTTGCCGTCGACGAGGACGTCCAGGCCCTGGTGGTCCACGAAGGGGCGGGGCCGCTCCACGAAACCGCGTATCGGCACGTTCACCAGCACCGCGAGGCCGGCCGCGAGCGGGGCCCAGACCAGCGCGGCCACCGAGGGCGCCGCGTCCTCGCCGCCCCGGCGCCGCACGGACCACCAGCACCACAGGACCAGCAGCACCATCGCGAGCAACAGGCCGTACTCGCCGACGAATTCCATGACCCGGTCGAACCAGCCGGGGGCGTCCTTGGCCAGGCCGTTGATGTCGTAGA
Source organism: Streptomyces musisoli (assembly GCF_016741855.1). GTDB lineage: Bacteria > Actinomycetota > Actinomycetes > Streptomycetales > Streptomycetaceae > Streptomyces > Streptomyces musisoli. The sequence goes on from NZ_JAERRH010000020.1 coordinate 100,234, forward strand.
GCAGGTCGACGTCGGGGTTCGATCCGGATTCGGCGAGTACAGCCATGGTGCTGCGGCCCCTTCGTCGTTCGTCCGGACGCACCGGGTGTGCGTCGCTCCTGCCCCCCGTGGTACGTAGATCCGCTTCCGCTGCACTGCCGTACTGACGTCCGCTCGGCTACGTCAACAGGAACGCACGGACACCATCAATACGTTCCACTCTCCACTGAATGATCACGCAGACGTTATCGAAGAGAGACTCATCTTTGCAGCTCAGGGCCTGACTTCACGCTCGGTTCACACGGTCGTGGGGAGTGCTTTCGCGCCATCCTCGGTCACCCGGGTGGCGCCGAAGTAGTCGGGGGTGTCGACCGGGTCGAAACGGATCACGGCACCGGTGCGCGGGGCGTCGATCATGTACCCGCCGCCGACGTAGATGCCCACGTGCCGGATGGCCCGCGAATCGGTGTGGTCGTCCGAGAAGAACACCAGGTCACCCGGGAGCAGCTGGTCCCGCGAGGGGTGCGGGCCCGCGTTGTACTGGTCGTTGGCGACCCGGGGCAGGGTGATGCCGACCTTCTCGTACGCGGCCTTGGTCAGACCCGAGCAGTCGAAGCGGCCGCCCTGGTCGGCCGTGCCGTTGCCGCCCCACAGGTAAGGGGTGCCGAGCCGGCTCTGCGCGAAGGCGATGGCGCCGGCGGCCTGCCGGGTGGGGTCGATCCTGGTGACCGGCGCGGCGAAGCTCTTCTCCAGACTGCGGATCCGCTGGACGTAGTTCTGCGTCTCGCTGATGGCCGGAACCCCGCCCGCCCTGATGACCCGGTAGGCGCCGGCGTTGTAGGCGGCGAGCATGTTGTCGGAGACGTTGCCCGGCACGTCCTTCACGTACTTCGCCAACTCGCAGTCGTACGAGGCGGCCGACGGGATCGCGTCGTCCGGGTCCCAGATGTCGCGCTTGCCGTCACCGTCGCCGTCGATGCCGTGCGTCGCCCAGGTGCTGGGGATGAACTGGGCGATGCCGCGGGCGTCGGCCGGGCTGACGACGGTCGGGTTCCAGCCGCTCTCCTGGTACAGCTGGGCGGCGAGCAGCGCGGGGCTGAGCGCCGGGCACAGATCGCCCCACTGCTGCACGAGCGACTTGTAGGCGGCCGGCACGGCCCCCTTGGCGAGCCCCCGGCTCCCCGTCGTCACCCCGTTCACCAGATTCCCGGCCACGATGTAGACGCCGACGACGAGCACCATGACGAAGCTCAACCCGGTGCCCACGAGGGCGCCACCGACGATCCAGGCCTTACGCACCGTCAACCGCCCCTCGCCGTCGGCCAGTCCATCGCGAGCAGTCTAAAAGCGGACGCGTCACGGCACGAGAACATCGGCCAAGCCCCATGGTCCTCTGCCGGGCCCCCACATCGGCACGCGCAACACCGGACCGTACCGAGACGGACGCCGAGGGCGGCAAAGGCGACTCGATGTCGTGGGAAGAGTGGAACCGGCTCGTGGCCGACGCGACGAGGAGCGGTCGAAAAGACGGGCACCTGCAAGAGCGGCAGGCCACTCATCCGGCAGGTGTCTGCGTGAGGCGCATCCTCCACCACACGACGCGTCAGGAAGCCCCCGTGGCCTCCCGGTACAGGTCCGCCGCCGCTTCTCCCAGCACCACGCTGTAGGAGACGTCGGCCGTGGCGCCGCCCTTCTCGTGGCCGCCGAGGACGCCGACGACCTGGTGGTCGCCGTTGACCCAGGGGCTGCCGCTGGTGCCGCTGGTGAAGTCGGGGCAGGCGATGCGCTGCTGCGTACCGCTCTGGAGGGCCGGCCGGTTGGTGCAGGCGACGGGCGTCTCGCGGGAGTCCGGGTAGCCGGTGACGGTCACCGCGGCCGCACCGGTGACCGTCCCGGTCGCGAACCGGTTGGCCCCGACCACGTCCTCCAGCCGCCTGCCGTCCCGCTCGGCGACGACGGCGAAGGCGAGGTCGCTGTCCTCGTCCTGGTCCTCCGCCCACCCGTCGGACAGGAACCGCCGCGTCACCTCCCACATCCCGTACGGCGCCCGGCCGTCCCGGTACCCCGGCGCGAACACCACGTCCCCGTTGTCGGCGTCCACACAGTGCGCCGCGGTGACGATGAGATCGCCCCGCGGACTGTGCACCACCGACGCGGTGCAGAAGTGGCCGCCGGACGCTCCCCCCGCCCCGTCCGCCGCGAACAGCGCACCGACGCGGTCACCGGGCGGGGCGCCGACGACGACGCGGGTGCCGGCGGCATCGGCCGTGCCCGCCCTGCCGGAGGTGCCGGCGGTGGCGCCGTGGGGGCGCCGCCCCTCGTCGGCCGTGGCCACGGAGACCGAGGTCAGCGCGAGCAGCGCAACGGCGCCGAGCAGCGCGGGCCGTGAGGTCGGCGAGATGCGTGGGGTGCGCTTCATCACGCCCCATCTCTTTCCCGCCAACCTGAGAAACGCGCCTCGGTTCAGCTGAGATTTTTCTGTGAACCCCGGCCGGCCGTCACCGCGGCGCGGCCGCGAGCTTCCACCCCACGCCCGTCAGTTCCTCGGACAGCGTCCACAGCCGCCGGGCCGCCACCGGATCGCTCGCCGCCGCGCTGCGGCCGACCAGCGTCGGGGCGCCCCGCATCTCGGCCGGGCCGTCGGGGCCGACGTAGGCCGCACCGGGCAGGTCCTGGGTCGCCGCGTACAGGGTGGGCAGGGCGCCGGCCTTGTCGTCCTGGGCGAGGAACCTGTTGCCGACCGCCATGAGAGCCCGGGCCAAGGGGTTCGCGGTGTGGCTCTGGAGGTTGGTCGCCGCGTAACCGGGGTGGGCCGCGAGAGCGCGTACGCCCGACCCGGCCTCGGTCAGCCGGCGCTGCAGCTCCAGGGTGAACAGGAGGTTGGCCAGCTTGGACTGGGCGTAGGCGCGGGTGGGGCCGTAGCCGCCGCGCAGGTTCACGTCGTCGAAGTGGATCACCTTGCCGCCCATGCGGTGCGCGCCGGAGGACACGGTCACCACCCGGTCGGTCACATGGGGCAGCAGCAGGTTGGTCAGCGCGAAGTGCCCGAGGTGGTTGGTGCCGAACTGCATCTCGAAGCCCTGCGCGGTGCGTTGCTCCGGCAGCATCATCACGCCGGCGTTGTTGATCAGCAGGTCCAGCGGGCGGTCCCAGCCGGCGGCGAACTCGCGCACCGAGTCGAGGTCGGCCAGGTCCAGCCGGCGCACCTCGGTGCTGCCGCTCACCCGCGCCGCGGCGGCGCCGCCCCGGGCGAGGTCCCGTACGGCGAACACCACGTGCGCCCCGGCGCCGGCCAGCGCCCGGGCGGCGGCGAGGCCGATGCCGCTGTTGGCACCGGTGACCACGGCCGTACGGCCGGTCAGATCAGGGAGGTGGGTCGCGTTCCATGTGCGCGCACCGCGCGCTTCGCTCTTGTCAGCCATACCCTCAATGTAGGCAACGACAACAATGCTGTCAACGACAACAATGCTGGCGTCGCCAACAAAGCTGCCGATGTCAACATCGAGTTACGATGGTCCGCATGCCCACAAGCCGCCCCTACCACCACGGAGACCTGCGCGCCGCCCTGCTGCGGAGCGCCGAACGCACCCTGCGTGAGAAGGGGGCCGGCGCACTCTCGCTGCGCGAACTGGCCCGGGACATCGGCGTGAGCCATGCCGCTCCGGGCCGCCACTTCAAGGACAAGCAGGCCCTGCTGGACGCCCTGGCGCTCGACGGGTACGAGCGCATGAACCAGGCCCTGGCCACCGCCGCCGACCGCCCGGACCAGACCTTCCAGGAGCGGGTGACCGCCCTCGCGCGCGCCTACCTCGGCTTCGCCGTCGACAACCCCGAGCTCCTGGAGCTGATGTTCGCGCGCAAGCACGACCCGGACAGCTCCGCCCAGCTCGCGTCGGCCGTCGACCGCTCCCTCGGCTCCTTCACCCGCATGATCGCGGACGGCCAGGAGCGCGGCGAGATCGTCCAAGGCGACCCCGAGCGCATCACCACCGTCGCCGCCGCGAGCCTGCACGGCCTGGCCGCCCTCATCGCCGGCTGCGCACTCGACGCCCAGGAGACCCTGGCCGGCCTGGACGAACACGTCCACCTGCTGCTGCACGGCCTGCGCCCGCGCTGACCCGCACCGCCCGGCGCCGGCCGGCCCGCCCCCGGCGGCACCGGCCTCGCCCCGCCTCACCGTCCGCCGCCCCTGCGCACCCGTGAGAACATCGACGCGACGCCTCACCCGACCGGCCGTCAGAAACCGTGCCAGGTCGTAGAGGAGGACAACGACAGAACCACACGACAGGTTCCGGTCGGACCTCATTGCCCGGCGTGACCTGCCGTGATACACAGAGTGACCATACGTGCTATTCGTACGAAACCCGCCAGTCAATGACGTCAAGTCGACATACGTTGGCGACGTTGTCGGCGACAATGAGGCCTGACCTCTGCACACCGCAGGGGCACTCACGGAACTACCCACCAGGGGCGGTGACTTACATGCTCTTTGCGGCCGACAAGGGAGACATCAACACCATCATCGGCGGGATCGCTCCGGACTGGGGCCCCTTCGGCAGCCTGGGCAACGAGGCCAAGGTGATGATCGAGGTGGTCATGGCCGTGGCCATCCTCCTCTGCCTCGGCATCGCGGTATGGGGCGCGGCGAAGCAGCGCATCGGCGCCACGGCCCTCCGGGACACCTTCAGCGCGGAACAGGGCAAGGGCCTGATCATCGCCGGCCTCACCGGGGTCTTCATCATCGGCTCCCTCGGCACACTGTTCACCATCGTGTACGGCATGGCGGTGTAGCCCCACCCCTTCCGGGTACGCCCGGTCGCGGCTGTCCCCTCCACCCCACCCACCCGTCGTGCCCACCGGCTGAGGTTGCGTTTCCCTGATGTCGAGTCACCACACCGCGCCCGCGCGGGAACCAGCACGGCTACCGTCGTATGTCTACGAGGTGGAGGGGGCGTACGCGGCATGAGTCCCGGAGACGAGCAGGGCTACAGCGACTACGCGGAGACGGGCCACACCCGCACCCGCCTCCCGGACACCGACCCCTACGGCGGCGCCCCCCGCCGCCCCAACCGCTCCTCCTCCAGAAGCCTGGTGACGGTGGTCGGCGTAGTAGTCCTCCTCATCGCGGCCATCGCCTTGGCCAATCGGGGGGACGACTCGCCCGCCGACGGGGCGCCGACGAAGGACGACCAGCCGAGAGCCGCGACCACCGCGGCGAGCGGAAGCAAACCGGTGGAGACAAAGTCCGGCAACATCCCAACAGGCTTCCCCCACACGGACCAAGGAGCCCAGAGCGCGGCGGCGAACTACGCGGTGGCGCTGGGATCGGCCGACATGTTCAACACCGCCTGGCGGCACCAGATCGTGGGCACGGTCTACACCCCGGATGCGGCCACTGCCAAGCAGTCGGCCATGGACAGCGCCTACTCCAATGAGAAGTTCCTGGCCAACATCGGCCTGGCCAAGAACGGCGCGGCCCCTACCGGCCAGACGTTCGTCTCCCGGGTCGTCCCCGTCGGCACCAAAGTCACCGCGTCGGGAGCGGACAGCACAACGGTCGAGGTCTGGTACACCTCGCTGTTCGGCCTCTCCGGTGAGGCCTCCAAAAATCCGGTGACCGAGAGCTGGTACACCACGACGTACACGCTGAAGTGGGTCGAGGGTGACTGGAAGATCGCCGACTTCCAGCAGAAGGACGGTCCGGTCCCTGTAGGTCGTGACCAGACGGCCTCCACCGCTGACGACATGACGAAGGCCGTCGAGGAGTACGGAGGGTTCACGTATGCGCGCTAACCACCGCGTACTCAGGATCACGGCTGTCCTAGGCGCCGCGCAAACGATCCCGTTCCTGTTGACGGCTCGCGCTTTTGCCGCGCCTACTCCTTCTCCCAGTAAGAGCAGCGATCCCTGTGCGCTGATTCGCGATGCAGCCAAGGAGTTCTGCGAGAAGGACAATGGTTCCAAGGGGTCCTCCGGCTCGCCCAATGCCCCCCTCACCGACACCCTCGACCCCCTCGCCTCGCTGGCGAAGGGGTGTGCCGACGCCGCGTCCTGGACCGTCGGCAAGCTCAGTGACGCCGTGAAGGAGACCGCCACCGTCGACTTCACCAATCAGGCCTTTTTGAAGCAGTACGCCATCGTCTTCGCCGCCTCCACCATCCTCACCCTCCTCCTGTGGCTGCTCGCCGTCGCCAAGCGAGCCGTGCGCGGCGTACCGCTCACCACCGCCATCTCCGAAGCCGTCGGCTTCCTCTGGCTCACCGTGCTCGCCTCCGCCTTCACCCCGCTGATCCTGTACACCGTCGTATCGGCGACGGACGGAGTGACGGACGTCCTGGCGAAGGCCACCGGCGACCAGGCCGACACGTTCTTCGGCACCTTCTCCGGCGCCCTGAACAAGGGCACCGACATCGGCGGCGGCCCCATCATGCTGATCGTCGTCTCCCTGGTCAGCATCCTCGCCGCCGGCGTCCTGTGGCTGGAACTCGTCATCAGGGCCGCGCTCCTCTACGTCGGCGCCCTCCTCGGCACCGTCGTCTACGCGGGCCTCGTCGACAAGAACCTGTGGGGCCACGTACGCCGCTGGGCCGGCATCATGATCGCCGTCATCCTCGTCAAGCCCGTCATCGTCATCGTCCTCGGACTCGCCGGCGCGCTCTCCGGTGACAACGGCCCCGACGCCTTCTCCGCCGTCGTCTCCGGCCTCGCCATCATCCTGCTCGCCATCTTCGCCAGCGCGATGATCTACCGCTTCGTCCCCGGATTCGGCGACGAGATCGCCAGCGGCCGCAACAACCGCATCATGCAGGGCGCCGAGGGCAAGGCCGCCGCCGTCATCAGCTCCCCCGCCACCCTCGTCGCCCAGGGCATCAAGACCCACAGCACCCGCGCCGACAGCAACGGAGGCGGCCAGGGCGGCAGCACACCGCGCCCCGCCAACCCGGCCTCCGGCGGCGTCGCCGCCCACAGCAGCCGCACCCCCGCCGGGGGCGTCGGCGGAGCCGTCCCCTCCGCCACGCCCGCACCCCGCGCGTCCAGCCCGGTCAACACCCCGCACGCCAGCAACGCCCGCAACAACCGCTCGGGAGGTGAAGGGCGTTGACGACCGAGTCCCACCTGTCCCATCCGGTCACGCCCCGCCGTACGTATCTCATCGGCCGCGCCCGGCCGAACGCGATCGTCGGCCGGAACCGCGAGTCCGGCGAGATCGCCCTGATCATCGCCGGCGCGTTCCTCGGCATGATGTGCGGCCTGCTCGTACCCGTCCTGTCGCTGCGGATCGTGCTGCTGACAGGCTTCCCGCTGCTCGCGCTCGCCGCGGTCTACGTGCCGTACAAGCGCCGCACCTTCTACAAGTGGTTCGAGATCAACCGCAGCTTCAAGCGGACCCTCAAGAACGGCGCCGTCTACCGGTCCGGCGCCGTGGAGGCGGGCACCCGGCTCGACGGGCGGGAGATCGAGGTCGGGCCGCCGCCCGGCATCGGCCGGATCAGCTGGCTCGCCGCGCCCTTCGGGCCCGACGAGATCGCCGTCCTCCTGCACGCCGACCGCAAGACGGTCACGGCCGCCATCGAGATCGAGGGCCCCGGCGTCGGCCTGCGCGACTCCGAGGACCAGGAGGCCCTGGTCGACCGCTTCGGCACCCTGCTCAAGCACGTCGCCAACGGCGACGGGTTCGTCACCCGGCTCCAGATGCTCGCCCGGACCCTGCCCGCCGACCCGGACGCGCACGCCAAGGACGTCGCCCTGCGCGGCGACGACCGCTCCCTGGACTGGCTCCAGCAGTCGTACGACCAGCTCCAGTCCATGGTGTCCACCAGCAGCGAGCAGCACCGCGCCTACCTCGTCGCCTGCATGCACTACAACCGCGAACTGGCCGCGGAGGCCCACGCCATGGCCCGTGCCGCCCGCGCCCACGGCGGCAAGGTCGACCGGGACGCCGGGCTCGCCGTCGTCATGGCCCGTGAGCTGACCGACATCTGCTCGCGGCTCCAGGAGGCCGACATCCGGGTACGGCAGCCGCTCGGTCAGGGACGGCTGGCCTCCCTCATCCACTCCATGTACGACCCCGACCACCCCATCGACCACATCCAGGCGATGACCCAGCGCAACGCCTGGCCGGCCGAGCTGGACGCCATGGAGCCCACCTACCTCCAGGCCAAGACCCGGGAGTCGACCACCCGCGCGCCCTGGTGCCACGCCACCGCCTGGGTGAAGGAGTGGCCCATGACCCCGGTCGGCGTGAACTTCCTCGCCCCGCTCCTCGTCCATACCCCGGACGTCATCCGCACGGTCGCGGTCACGATGGACCTCGAGCCCACCGAGGTCGCCATCGAGCGGATGCTGACCGAGAAGACCAACGACGAGGCCGAGGCGTCCCGCGCCGCCAAGATGAACCGGACGGTCGACCCCCGGGACATCGCCGCGCACAACCGCCTCGACCAGCGGGGCGAGGACCTCGCCAGCGGCGCCGCCGGCGTCAACCTCGTCGGCTACATCACCGTCTCCTCCCGCACCCCGGACGCCCTCGCCCGCGACAAGCGGACGATAAGAGCCTCCGCGGGAAAGTCGTACCTCAAGCTGGAGTGGTGCGACCGAGAGCACCACCGCGCCTTCGTGAACACACTTCCCTTCGCCACCGGCATCCGAAGGTAGGGGCTGATTCACCGATGCGGGATCCGCTGTCCGTCCTCACCGAGGCCTTCACCTCCTTCCTCTTCGGGAAGGTCGAGACGACCCGGCTGCCGGTACGCACCTCCACGGGCCAGGCCCAGGCCGTCTACCTGCCCACGGCCGCGCCCGGCCTCGGTGACTCCGGCGTCATCATCGGCCGCGAGGTGTACTCCGGAAAGGGCTACATCTACGACCCCTTCCAGCTCTACGGCCAGCAACTCCCGGCCCCCCACTGGCTGGTCCTCGGTGAGTCCGGCAACGGCAAGTCGGCGCTGGAGAAGACGTACGTCCTGCGCCAGCTGCGGTTCAAGGACCGTCAGGTCGTCGTCCTGGACGCGCAGGGCGAGGACGGGGTGGGCGAGTGGAACCTCATCGCGCAGGAGCTGGGGATAACTCCTATCCGGCTGGACCCGACGGCGGCGCTGGACCACGGGATCCGGCTCAACCCGCTGGACCCGGCGATCACCACCACCGGCCAGCTCGCGCTGCTGCGGACCATCATCGAGGTCGCGATGGGCCACGGCCTGGACGAACGCTCCGGCTTCGCCCTGAAGGTCGCGCACTCGTACGTCAACGAGACCATCGTCGACCGCCAGCCCGTCCTGACCGACATCGTCGACCAGCTGCGGCACCCCGAGCCGGAGTCGGCCGAGTCGATGAACGTCGCCATAGACGACGTACGGGCCTGGGGCCTGGACGTCGCCCTGGTCCTCGACCGGCTCGTCGACGGTGACCTGCGCGGCATGTTCGACGGCCCGACGACGGTCGGCATCGACCTCGACGCGCCCCTCATCGTCTTCGACCTGTCCCACATCGACCGCAACTCCATCGCCATGCCCATCCTCATGGCGATCGTCGGCGTGTGGCTGGAGCACACCTGGATCCGCCCCGACCGGAAGAAGCGCATCTTCCTGGTCGAGGAGGCCTGGCACATCATCAACAGCCCTTTCGTGGCCCAGCTTTTCCAGCGGCTGCTGAAATTCGGGCGCCGGCTGGGCCTGTCCTTCGTGGCGGTCGTCCACCACCTGTCCGACGTGGTCGACGGGGCCGCGGCGAAGGAGGCGGCGGCCATCCTGAAGATGGCGTCGACCAGGACGATCTACGCCCAGAAGGCGGACGAGGCCAGGGCGACGGGCCGGGTCCTCGGCCTGCCCCGGTGGGCCGTGGAGATCATCCCGACGCTCACCCCGGGCATCGCCGTCTGGGACGTCAACGGCAACGTCCAGGTGGTCAAACACCTGATCACGGAGACGGAACGGCCACTGGTCTTCACCGACCGCGCGATGACCGAGTCGTCCAGCGACCTGACGCCCGACGACGCCCTGCGCGCCGCCGAGCTGGAGGCCGAGCAGCGGGCCGCGGCCTTCGTGGAACAGCACCTGGGCGACTCCGAGTCGACGGTGGCGTAAGGGGAGTGCAGGGTGAGACCGGACGATCGCCGTGACAGCAGCCGGCAGGGCCAGGGCGGCATCCCCGACGGCCTGCTGATCGGCCTGCTCGCCTTCCTGCTCGGCATGACCGTCCTGGTGTGGACGGCCACGGGCCTCGCCGCCTGGTTCGCCCGGGGCGCCTGGCCCGGCGGCGTCACCTTCACCCGCACCCCCCTGGCCATGCGCCATCTCATCGGCCGGCCGCACGACATCGCCGGCGCCTGGCCGGACACCCCGCCGGCCGGGCTGTCCGGCTGGGGTCTGTTCTGGGGTCTGTTCATCGGCCAGCTGATGGTCCTCTTCGTCCTCACGATGTTCGTGATGGGCACGGTGGCACGCTGGCGGTCCGGAAGGGCCCGGCGGCCCTCCGGCGACACCGCGAAGCGGCACGACGACACCCCGGAGCGGCACGGCGACACTGCGGAGCGGCACACACCCCCGGAGCCCCGCCACGACGCGCCTGCGGCCCCCTACGGCGCGCCCACGCACCGCCGCGACCAGGCCACACCCGCACCCCGCCACGCCGTGCCCGAGCCCCGCCACGAGACGCCCGAGCCCACGTCCCCGCCGCCCAGCTACGACGTGCCCGCGCCCCGGACCGACGTGCCCGCGCCCCGCACCGAGCCGGAGCCCCTGTCACCGCGGCCCGTCAGGGCAACGGTCGCGCACGAACCCGCCGTCGGCCTCCCGGCGGACGGTGGACGTGCGGGTGGGTGGGAGACCGGCCGTGGTGACGGCCCGGTGCTCTACGCGCCGCCCGCGGCCCGCCGGACGACGGCGGTCCAGGCCATCCGGGACGCGTCGGGCCCCGCGCTCGTGGTGACGTCGAACCCGGACCTGTGGGCGGAGACGAAGGATGCCAAGACCAAACTGGGTCCCACCCTCCTCTACGATCCCGCGCACCTCTGCGACACCCCGGCCCGGCTCCACTGGTCCCCCACCGCCGGCTGCGCGGACAGACAGACGGCCCTGCACAGGGCGACGGCCCTGATCACCCCCGTACGGCCCACCGCCAAGATCGACCAGGCGGTGGCGGACACAGCGATCACCCTCCTGCGCAGCTACCTCCACGCCGCCGCGCTGGAGAACCGCACCATCCGGCACGTCCACCGCTGGGCCCAGGGCACGCAGGTGCAGGACGCCGTCCGCACCCTGCGTACGCACACCAAGGCCGCACCCGGCGCCGCCGGCGAACTGGAGGCCGCCCTCACCGGGCATCCCGAACGCCGGGACATCGCCCAGGAACTGACGAGCAGGGCGCTGTCGGCGCTCTTCACGGTGAACATCCGCGAGTCCTGCACACCGAACCGAACTGATGCACTGGCCTTGGATTCTTTCGTCCACGAAGGGGGCACGCTTTATGTGGTCGGTGAATCCATCGAGGACCCGAGGAGTAATCCAGGTGCGATGCCCCTCCTGACGGCCCTCGTCTCCAGCGTGGTCGAGCGCGGCCGGCGCATGGCCGAACGGTCATCCTCCGGTCGGCTCGACCCACCACTCACCCTGGTCCTGGACGACATCGCGGCCGTGGCCCCGTTCCCCGAGCTGCCGGACCTGCTCGCCACGGGGGCGGATCAGGGCCTGCCCACGCTCGCCCTGCTCCGCTCCCGCGAACAGGCCCGCTCCCGCTGGCCGCACCAGGAGCTGCCGGTCTAGGACCGCCGCTCGAGAACGAATTCCAGCTCGGTCTCCGCCTCGTTCTTCGAGAACGACACGACCAGTCCGCTCGGCGCGAAGCCCACCTTGCGGTAGGCGCCCTGGGCGCGCGCGTTCTCCGTGTGGACGAACAGCCGCACCCGCTCGGCGTGCTGCTCCCACGCCCACTCCACGCCGGCGTCGAACAGCGTCTTGATCAGTCCGTTGCCCCGGTGCTCGGGCCGCACGAAGACGCCGACGACGTGCCCCTGCCGCCGGTCGACCGGGTTCCCGGCCCAGTCCTTCGTACCGGGTTCCTCGAGGAGCACGGTGATGGTGCCGGCCCAGGTTCCGTCCGGCGCCTCGGCGATGAACTGGCGGGCGGCCGTGGAGCCTTCTCCGGAGCCGATCGCCCGGTCCTGCCAGAACGCGTCCGCCCGGGCCGCGGCCTCCTCGTACGTCTCCAGGAAGGCGAGGTGTGCCACCGGGTCGCGCAGGGCGTCGAGACGCAGCTGCCGTACCGCGGCCCACTCGTCGGGGCGTATCACTCGGACGATGTAGTCATCGCTGGTGGGGGTGCTCATGCAGTCACGGTAGCCACGCGCCGCGGCTCTCTCACCCGAAATTCGACGACGAGCTGGAGTACGGCAGTGAGAACTGGCAGTACGTCGCGGAACTGACCCGCCGGGACGGCGAGCCCCTGGTCCACAAGAGCTACGCCGACTCCTTTGAGGAAACGGACCTGGAGTCGGTGCTGGCCGAGCTGAAGGTGGGCCGGCTCCTCGTGTCGGGCGCGCAGACGGACGTCTGCATCCGTTCGACCCTGCACGGCGCCGTCGTCCGTGGGTACGACGCCACGCTGGTGGCCGACGCGCACACCACGGAGGACATGACCAAGTACGGTGCACCCGCTCCCGAGCAGGTGATCGCCCACACCAATCTGTACTGGAAGTACCACAGCGCGCCCGGTCGCCAGGGCGGAACCGTGGACACCGCAGAGGTCACGTTCTGGCCCGGAAAGCGGTAGGTGCCGAGCCGGAAAGCTGTAGGTACTGAGCAGGAAAGCACGTACTGCC
>NZ_JAERRH010000021.1 GCF_016741855.1 Streptomyces musisoli
TCCGCGGTCGCGGCCTGAGGGTGCGGCCCGTGCGCGCGGCCTGGGGGGGGGCCCGAGGGCGCGGTCCGGGGTTGCGGTTCCGCAACGAAAACGCCCGACCGCTGGCGACGGGGGATGCACCAGCGATCGGGCTATGGCCAAGGGTAACAAGGTTGCCGGTTCCGTGGGGCGAAGTCCGGGATGATTCAGGCACGTTGGCCGATCATCCACCACACGGAGGGTCGTAGGACAGACGCGGCAGGTACTCGTGCCACCGTTCCGGGGTCAGCACACCCCGGGTGACCGCGCAGATGTGCCGGATCGCCGTGTCGGCGTCCAGGCTCCACAGCCGGACCGTGTCGGCGCCGCTGGAGACGCCGAGGACACGGCTGTTGGGGCTGAAGGAGAGGAAGTTGCCCGTCTTGGCGTTCGGGCTCATCGACTGGCCGATAGCGGCCGCCGCGGCCGGATCGGCGACGTCCCACAGCCGGACCGTGTTGTCGTTGCCGCCGCTGGCCAGGGTGTGGCCGTCGGCGCTGAACGTCAGGGACGTGACCGCCTCGGTGTGCCCGGTGAGCGGGTCGCCCAGCGCGCTCGCCGCGGCCGGATCGGCGACGTCCCACAGCCGGACCGTGTCGTCGTCGCTGCCGCTGGCCAGGGTGCGCCCGTCCGCGCTGTAGGCGAGGGCGTTGACCGGCCCGGAGTGCTCGGTGAGGGGCTCGCGCAGCGGTACGGCGTGCGCCGGGTCGCTCACGTTCCACAGCCGGATCGTGCTGTCCGCGCTGCCACTGGCCAGGGTGCGCCCGTCGGGGCTGAAGGCGAGGGCGTTGATGTAGCCCCGGTGCCCGGCGATCGGCTTGCCGACCGGTACGGCGTGCGCCGGGTCGCCGACGTGCCACAGCTGGACGGTGCGGTCGTCGTAGGCGGTGGCCAGGGTGTGCCCGTCCGGGCTGAAGGCCAGCGCGTCGGGGCCCATGAAGCGGGTCCGCAGGGACAGCGGAGGACCCGCGGTGACCGGATGCGCGGGGTCGGTGACGTCCCACAGGTACACCGACCTGGCGCCGGTCAGGACGGCGAGGGTGCGGCCGTCGGGGGAGAACACCAGGGAGCGCTGGTCGCCGTCGGCGTGCATGAACGACTTGCCGAGCGCGACGGGCCGGCCGGGCCGCGTCACGTTCCACAGCCGCAGCCTGCCGTCCCGGGCGGCCGTGGCCAGGACCTTGCCGTCCGGACGGAACGCACCGCTGCGGCCGACCATGTCCGAGGCCGGGACCGACCACAGCCGCACCTTGCCGTCCCCGCTGCCGGTGGCGAGGGTACGGCCGTCCGGGCTGAACCCCAGGGCGTACATCTCGCCGCTGCTGCCCGCGAGGGGCTCGCCGACCTGGGACGGGGACGCCGGGTCGCTGATGTTCCACAGGCTCGCCGTGCTGTCCGCGCTCGCGGCGGCCAGCCGGCCGCCGTCGGAGCTGAAGGCCACCGACCAGACCGGTCCGGTGTGCCCGGTCAGCGGGGAGCCGATCGGTGCCGCGCGACCGGGGTCGGTGACGTCCCACAGCCGGATGGTGTCGTCCGCGCTGCCGCTGGCCAGCGTGTGCCCGTCGGGGCTGAAGGCCACCGAGTGCACCAGCTCCGTGTGCCCGCGCAGCGTCCCGGCCGGCTCGGGCCGACGCGGGGCGGACACGTCCCACAGCCGGATCGTGTGGTCGTCGCCGCCGGTCGCCAGCGTCCGCCCGTCCGGGGCGAACGCCACCGAGCGCACCGCGGCGCTGTGGCCGCGCAGCGTGGCCGACACGGTGGGCCGGCGCGGATCGGTCACGTCCCAGAGCCGCACGGTGCGGTCCTCGCCGGCCGTGGCCAGGGTGCGCCCGTCCGGGCTGAAGGCGGCCAGGTAGATGGTGCCCCGGTGGCCGGTGAGCGGCGCGCCGAGCGGTACGGCGTGCGCCGGGTCGCGGACGTCCCACAGCCGGACCGTGCCGTCGTCGCCTGCGCTGGCCAGGGTGCGGCCGTCCGGGCTGAAGACGGCGCTGCTCACCCAGCTGGTGTGGCCGGTGAGCGGCTTGCCGAGCGCAGCAGGGTGGTTCGGGTCCCGTACGTCCCACAGCCGGACCGTGTGGTCATATGCGGCCGTGGCCAGCGTCCTGCCGTCCGGGCTGAACGAGGTGAGGTAGACGGCACCCCGGTGGCCGGACAGCGAGGTGGCCAGCGGTGCGTTCACGATCGAGATCAGGCGGCTGTAGGTGCCCTTGTCGCCGGGGCGCAGCTGATGGGCGACCAGGTCGAGCTGGGCCGCCAGGGACGGATCCGTGTGCTGGACCCGGTCCGCCTCGGCGAGCACCTGCTCGAACACGGCGTCGTCGCGCTGCTTCCAGGCGATCACGGCCGTACCGGCGGCGAGGACGGCCAGCACGACCAACGCCGCCACCGCGGCCCGGCTCAGCCACACGGAACGCTTGCGCAGCCGTACCGAGGCGGCCAGGAACTCCACCGCGCTGCGTGTCAGATAGGTGTCTCCGGCCGAACGGGCCCAGTTGCGGGCCTGCTCCAGGCGGGACCCCCGGTACAGCAGCGAGCTGTCCCGGCCCGAGTCCTCCCAGGACCGGCCGTCCTCCTCCAGCCGCTGGCGCAGCAGATGGTCGCCCCGGCCCTCGTCGATCCAGTGCCGCAGCCGGGGCCAGGCGTGCAGCAGTGCCTCGTGGGTGATCTCCACCGTGTCGGCGTCCAGCGTCACCAGCCGGGCCCGTACCAGGGCCTCCAGCGACTCCTCCGTCTTGCCGGGGTCGGCGGACTCCTCCGCGAGCTGCCGCCGGGTGCCGCGCCGGCGTGTGGCCTGGGTGTCCTCGCCCAGCCGGACCAGCCGCAACAGCAGCAGCCGGGCCGCGGTACGGGCCGCGGGGTCCAGGCCGGACCAGGCGCGCTCGGCGGTCGCCGCCACCGCGCCCTGGATGCCGCCCGCCGCGCGGTAGCCGGCCAGCGTCAGCTTTCCGGCCTTCCGGCGCTGCCAGGTGGCGAGCAGGGCGTGCGAGAGCAGGGGCAGCACGCCCGCGTCATGCGCACCGCGCGGGCCGTCGGCGCTCACCTCGCGCACGATCAGCTCGGCGAGCCCCGGCTCCAGCTCCAGACCGACCGCCTTGGCCGGACCGGTCACCGCCTCGCGCAGCTCGGTGCTGGTCAGCGGGCCCAGCACCATGTGGCGGTGCTGGAGCGCGTCGGCCAGTTCCGGGTAGGCGAGGCACTGTTCGAAGAAGTCGGCGCGGATGCCGAGGACGACCCGGACGGGCGCGGGTCCGCCGGAGCCGGCGGGCGGGGTGCAGGCGGCGTGCAGGAACTGGATGAAGGTGCGCCGGTCCGCCTCGTCGGCGCAGAGGGTGAACGCCTCCTCGAACTGGTCCACGATGACGACCGGCCGGCCGTCCGGGGCGTCGGCGTGGCCCGCCCAGGCCGTGAACGCCTCGCGCACGGCCCGGGTCACCTGCGGGGCGTCGCCGCCGGGGAGCGCCGGGTTCCGCGACGCCTTCCGCTCGGCCTCGCGCGCTTCGGCGGCGACGGCGGCGAGTCCGGGGACACGGCGGACCAGCTCACCCAGCGGATCGGCACCGGGGACGAGCTGGAGGACGGGTCCGGCTGGCTCGGCGGGGGAATCGGCGGCGGGCGGGGCCGCGGGCTGTGCGGGGCCGGGAAGGCGCGAGGGGCCGGGGGAGGCGGAGGAGTCCGGAAGACCGCCGGGCTGCTGCGGGGACCGCGGGGACTGTCCGGTCTGCGCCGGGCGCGCCGGATGTGCCGGATGCGGCGGAGGGGACGGGTGGGCCCCGTGGGCTTGCTGAGGTGTCTGGGCCGGAAGGATCCGGGGCGGCCGGCCCGCGGCGGCCGTTCCGGCCGCCTGCTCGGGATCGCGCTCCTGCTGCCACTCCTGCCGGGCCTGGTCCGCCCCGTCGGCCGGCGGGCCGTTTCGTCCGGCGCCGGCGCCGGTGTTCAGGGCGCCACCCCGGACGGCGGGGACCAGACCGGCGTTCAACAGGGAGGACTTCCCGGCTCCCGAGGCACCGACCAGCATGATCAGTCCGCCGGACCGCTCGGCAGCGCGGAGCTGCGCGACGAGGGTGTTCGTGCTCCGCTCCCGGCCGAAGAACCACCGGGCGTCCTCCCGCCGGTACGGAGCCAGCCCCCGGTACGGGCACACGCCGCCGGCGACGGGCGGGGCCTGGGCCGGTGGCCGCCGGTTCTCCTCGGTGGGCGGCGCGCTCCGGTCGCCGGCCGGGCCGGCCAGGGCCAGCTCCCACAGCCGCTGCCAGTGCGTGATGTCGTACAGGCCGGCGGAGACCGGGGCGGGACGCAGGCGCCGGGCCTCGGGGATCAGGATCTGGAGGACCGCCGCGAGGGCGGTGAACTGGGCGGGTACGTTCCTGGCCCGGCGCCAGTCACTGATCCGCTGCGCGGAGACCCGTACCGGCCGGCCGCGTTCGTCGACCCGCTGGAGCCGTACGACCGCTTCGGCGACGCTCTTCAAGGGAGGATTTCCGGCCTCCTTGTACAGCAGCGCGAGCCGCTCGGCGAAGGCTGTGCGTGCCCCTGAGTCGGAACTCAAGGTCCCACCCCTTACTTTCCCCCACGTGCGGACGTCCGGACCGGAAAACCCACCCTATACGCCTGACCTGCGGAGAAGGGCGGGTCCGGAGACCGGAACCTCCTCGTCGGCCGCCGCAGATGGCAGGATCCGAACCCGGTAGCGGAACGGTCACATACCGTCCGGACTGGCCACGGCTCCGTGCTCGGACAGACAGCCCATGGCGCCGAATGTTCTCGGCCAGTTTCGGTCGACTCGTGCCACGCCCGGCGGGTGAGCCCGCGCGCACCGAGGAAACCGGCCCGCTCTTCGACCCGCACCGCACCGCCGACACGGTACGGGTCGACGTCCTCGCACCGTCCGGCACCGGTCCCCACGAGGGGAGGGACCGGTGCCGGACGGTCGGGAAGCCGCATCCGTCAGTCGAGCCAGCCCGCCTCGCGGGCCGTGGTGACGGCTCGTCGTTCGGCCTCCTCGGCCTCGGCGTTCAGGGCCGCGTCCCGCCCCCGCGCGGTGCCGCCGGCCGCTGCCGCCGCGGTGCGGGACGCCGTGAGTGCCGCGCGCAGGGCCGCTTCGGCGTCCGGGCCGCCCGCCCGGGCCGCGGCCAGCTGTGCGGCCAGGGCGGCGGTGGCGGCGGTGTTACGGGCGCAGCGGGCGTCCGCGGCCAGGGCGTCGAGCGACCGCGCCGACAGCCGCAGCGCGTTGGCGGCACGGCCGACGGCGTCCTTCGGCACGACCTCGGCCGCGTCCCGGACGACACCGGCGTGCCGGCACGCGGCGACCGCGCGGTCGTAGGCGCTGTGGGCGCGGCCGCCGTGCACCCGGCGCAGGTCCGCCGCCCGCGTGTCCGGTCCGGCCGCCGCCGCTTCCCGTCCGCTCACGCTCATCCTCCGGCCTCCTTCCCCGGGACGGCCCCGGGACGACACCGTCCGCCCCGCCGCCGGGGGCGGGCGCGGGCAGGGTGCCACGCCGGACGCGAAGAGACCACACCAGCGCAGGGGATTCCCTTGGCGCCGGCCGGGGCGGCCGCGGGCCGCGGCCCGGTGCGGGGCCTGGTGGGCGTGGTTCGGGGCGGCTCGGTGGTGGGACTGGCGGGCCCGGCGGGCGCGGTTCGGGGCTGTGGGTGGCTGCCGGGATGCGCCCTGGCAATCTGACGGGACGTCAGCTACCGTCGCCTCGCCGGCCGTAGCCGAAGGGATGAGTGTCATGGAGAAGCAGCGTTCCCGGCCCCCGCGTCCGCCCGGCGAGCCGCGCTGGGTCGCGATGTTCCACGAGCCCGCCCAGGACACCTGGACGGTGGGCGCGGAGTCCTCGTACCGGAGCCCGGTGCTGTACGCCGTCGGCGACATGACCCAGACCGTGCGGGCGCGCGGGGACGAGGTGACGGTCGCGCTGTGGGGACCCGAGGACGGCGCCTGGCGCCTCTACGACACCCCGTCCGCCACGGCTCCCGCGCCCGCGCCGAAGCGGCCCGCGCCCGGTTCACCCGAGCCGGCCCGGCTGGCCGAACGCATGACGGACCGGCGGCACCAGGTGCTCATGGCCGGCCTGAGCAAGGCGGGACTGTACGACCTGAGCCCCGAGGACGGCGAGGCGGTGCGGGCCCTGGCCGACCGCCTCGACGAGCCCACCGTCCGCAGGGTGGCCCACTGGCTCTCCGCGGCGGCCGGCGGCCGGTAGCCCCGCGAGTCGGTTCGGCCGGCAGGGGCGGGAGCCGGTTCGGTGGGCTGTTCGCCGGGCAGTGACGTCCTGGAGGTCACCGCCGACGGCTGGAGGACGCATGAAGATCTCCGTCGACCGTTCCCAGTGCTACGGCTCGGCCGAGTGCGCGCACCGGGCGCCCGCCGTGTTCGCGTTCGAGGACGGATACGGCGTCGTACGCCCCGGCGCCGCTCAGGCCGCCGCCGTCGACCCGCGACTGCGGGAGGAGGTTCTGGAGGCGGCCGAGAAGTGTCCCTCGCAGGCCATCGTCCTCACGGAGCGGGAGGAGCAGCGGGGACGGGGGGTGCGGGGACCGCCGGGGCCGGCGGGTAACCCCAGCCGAAGCCGGCGAGCGCGCGGGCCCGGGCCGCCGCGACCGCCCTACGGGCCTCCAGCTCGGCGGGATCGGCATGCGCCGCCTGGCCCGTGACCTGCCCCTCCCACTTGCGGTACAGCAGACCGGCCCGTGCCGAGAACCAGCCGCGGCTCACCGCGTTCAGCGCCAGCAGCAGGCCGGTGTCCTCGGAGGCCGGCAGCGCCATCCAGCCGCCCAGGGCGACCAGCAGCTCGCGTCGTACGCACAGGCTCGCCGGATGGACCGGTGCGCGGAAGCCGTTGCGCTCCCAGTGGCCGAGGACGGCACCGCGCTCGATCGGACCCTCGTCCGGGTCGCCGGGGAAACCGACCGTGGAGCCGTCGGGCAGCAGGTCCAGGACGCGGCACGTCGTCCACCCGACGGTGGGGTCCGCCTCCAGCGCGGCCAGGTCGCGGGCGAGCGCGCCCGGTGTGAGCCGGTCGTCGGCGTCCAGCACCTTGACGTACGTGCCCTCGGCGCGCGCCAGCGCGATCGTCCGGGCGACGCCGGGACCGCCCGGCCGGCCCTGGCGGAAGGTCACACGCGCGTCGTCCGGGACGTACGGGCGGACGTCGTCCGTCGTGCCGTCCTGCTGGACGACCCACTCCCACTCCCAGCCGTCGGGCAGCAGCTGCGCGCGCAGGGAGGCGTAGGCGTCCGGCAGGAACCGTGCGGACGGGCCGTGGACAGCGGTGACTACGGTGACGCGCCGGCTCACGCAGCGCTCACCACCTTTCCGTCGGGCGGGGCGGATTTCTCGCTCTTGTCGCTGCCAGCATGGCGCACGGGGGACCCGTGAAAAGCGCGAGACCCCCGGCCGATCCCGGCCGGGGGTCTTTCCGTGTCGACTGGTGCGTACGCAAGTCGCCTTGTCGTCGAGACGTTGCGGTACTGCGTAAGGGGCTGAGGATCAGCAGTCGAGCTCCGGGGAGGTGGCGTCGGGGGTCTGGGCCTCCGCCTGCGTCTCCTTCAGTGCGCGGTGGCGGCAGCTGGGGGACTTTCCGTGGGCCTCGGCCCGGATCCGCTGCTTCATCGTGGGGGGCAGGGCCCTGCCGTGTGACCAGGCCCAGTGGCGCATCGCCGGGATCGTCGGGGTCGTGCGTTGCGCGGTGCCGGTGCGGGGGGTCTCGGTCCGGGGTCCGGCCGCGGCGGCGGCGGTGGCGGTTCCGGCGGAGACGAGTCCGAGCGCCGTGCACAGCGCGAGGAAGGCGGTGACGATGGCGGTCCACAGCTTCATGACCTTGTTCTGGGTCATGGCCCCTCACTTTCGGGTTGGGCGATTTGCGTACTTTGCTCATGATGTGTATGAGGGCGGCGAAGTGGTGGACCGACGCCCGTGGCGCGTGGATGTTCCGATGAACACCACTCGTATGGACGCAAGAGGGTTCAAAACCCATAAATCACGCTGAGCACGAGCGAAGGGGGAGCAAAGTAACCGTCCGTGCGGGCGTGGTCACCCTCCGGCCGGAAGCGGCTCCGACCTGGCCTATTGCGCTGGCGGAGGCGGGAGTTGGGCCTCGACGCAGGTCACCGATCGATATCGGTCGGTGTGTATAGTCGGGCGCCAGAGGTCCCCTACGTCAAGGAAAGACGAGGTCGCGCGGTGAAGAAGCTGCTCCTGGTCGCACTGGCCGCCATCGGCGGGCTCCTCGTGTACCGCCAGATTCAGGCGGATCGCGCCGAGCAGGACCTGTGGACGGAGGCGACTGACTCCGTGCCCACGGGTTCGTGAGTCCCGATACCGAATCTGATACCTGAACAGACCCCGGCCGCCCACGCGGTCGGGGTTTTGTGTTGCCCCGGGGTCCCGGTGAGGCCCCGCGCGACGCCTCGGGTTGCGGGGGCCCGCCGGGTGCGGTAGCCGGGAAGCCGGACGGTGCCGGATGTTGCCGGGCGATTCGGACGGGCGTGCGCATTGCCCGGATGGCGCAAGGGCGGTCGGGGCAGGATGGGGCCTGCGGTCCGGTACGGCTTTGCGACGACTGGGGGGTGGTGGCGCGTGCGGGGGCGAGCACGTACGGCACGGGCCGGGTGGTGGCGGGCCGGCACCACCCGGTGCGCCGTGATCCTGCTGCTGGGACTCTGCGCCACCGTCGCCCTGCCGGCCGGTGCTCAGGCCGCCGCCGGCCCGCGGCCGGGGGCGTACGCCTTCACGCCGGGCGCCCGGACCGTCGCGGGCGCGCAGACCACCGCGGACGCCGAGCCGCTGGACGCCCGCCACACCTACCGCAGCTCCCTCCCGCGAGGCGGCAGGCTCTACTACGCCCTCCGGCTCACCGCCAAGGACACGGCGTACGCCGCGGTGACCGCCGTACCGCCGGCGGACGCCACCGTCACCGCCACCGACGGCATCCGCGTCTCGCTCCGGGACGAGCACGACAACTCCTGCTCCTACTCCTCCGCCCGCTTCGGCGCCGGGCTCAGCCCGCGCCCGGTCACGGCCCTCGGGCAGCGCGAGGCGGGCAGGACGCTGTGCCAGGGCGGGGGCACGTACTACCTGCTCGTGGAACGGCTGGACGCCGAGGGCTCCGGCGCGGCGGCCTCGGCCGAGCCGTGGGACCTGGAGATCGCGCCCGCCACGGAACCGGGCCTGGCGCGGAGCGGCCCCACCAGCCCGCCGCAGGCCTGGGACTCCGCCACCCCGGAGCCCCCCGCCGGCCGGTCCCGCGACCGCTCCGGCGGCCCCGGTTTCGCCGGGGCGCGCCCGCTGGGCCAAGGGGTCTGGCGGACCGCCCTCGCGCCCGGCGAGACCCGCTTCTACAAGGTGCCGCTGGACTGGGGCCGGCAGCTGCACGCCTCCGCCGAGCTGGCCGGCGCCCCCGGCCACGGCTATGTCGGCGGCGCCCTGAACCTGTCCCTCTACAACCCCGTGCGCGGCTACGTCGACGACGCCTCCCTCGGATACACCGGGGTCGCGAAGCCCGCCGCCCTCGCGCCGCTGCCGCCGGTGGAGTACGCCAACCGGTACGCCGTTCAGGCCGGGGTGACCTCCGTCCGCTTCGCCGGCGACTACTACCTCGTCGTGCACCTCAGCACGCAGCTGGCCGGCACGTACGGTCAGGGGCCGTTCGAGGTGACCCTGCGGGTCCGGGTGGACGGGCAGGCCCACGGGGGGCCCGCGTATGCCGGCAGCCCCGCGCCGAAGGACCTCTTCGAGGTCACCGAGCAGGACCGGGAGGCCGCGCTGACCGGGGACACCGGGGGCGGGGACGACGACCGGCTGATGCGGCTGGTGGCCATCGGCGGATTCGGCTCGGGAACCGCACTGCTGATCACCCTCGGCGGCTGGACGGTGACGGCCCGGCGGACGCGGAGGCGGGCACGGACGCGGACGCGGGCAGGGGGTCGGTGACGGGAGCGGGGTGGGGGCCGGGGTCGGAGGGGCTCGGGGTCGGAGGGGCTCGGTCCCGGGCGCGGGCTCACTGACTGGAGTCGCGGCCGGGGTCGGGGGCGGACTCCGGGAGGAGGTTCGGTCCCGGGCGCGGGCTCACTGACGGGAGTCGGGGCCGGGGTCGGGGGCGGACTCCGGGAGGAGCTTCGGTCTCGGACCGGAGAGGGCACCGGTGCGTGGTGAGAGACGGTCTCGGGCGCGGGCTCAGAGGCGGGTCAGCGCCCAGAAGCCCACGGCGTAGCAGGCGAGCGCCAGCAGCAGGATGGGGATCGCGGCCCTGGCCGGGGGGCCGGGCCGGGGCGCGCGGCGCGCTCGACGACCCCGTGAGCGCGGCGCCCGTGGTGCTCGTGACGGCGCTGATGTGGGTGATGTCGGCGAGGTGGCCGGGGCGGGCGGCCCGGAGAGGTACGGGGAGTGGTGTGCCGCCTGTGCGCCGTGCGTGGTGTACGCCGCGGTGGTGGTGTCGACGGGCGGTGCCGGCAGCGGGGCCTGCGGTGGGGACGGGGGCCGGTACGGCACCGGGCCTGACACCGGGACGTGGGGCGGGAGAGAAGCGGGCGCGGGGGTCGGATGAGCGGCCGGGCCGGAGGCCGGGGGCTGTTGGGGTGGCGGGATCCGGAAGCTCCCGGTGTCCGACATCGAGCCGGTGTGGGTGGGCTCGGTATGGGCGGGCTCGCCGGGACCCGTGCCGGTACCGGGACCTGTGCGCGCGCCGGGACCTGTGCTCGGGCCGGGACCTGTGCCGGTACCGGGACCTGTGCGCGCGCCGGGACCTGTGCTCGGGCCGGGACCTGTGCCTGCACCGGGACCTGTGGGCGCGCCCGTATCAGCAGCATCAGGGCCCGTACCGGCACCCGCGCCCGCACCCCTATCAGCGGCATCGATGCCCGCACCCGTACCGGCACCCGCGCCCGTGCCCGCACCCGACTTCGGTCCCCCACCTCCACCCGCGCCCATCACACCGGCACCGGCACCCGCACCCGTGCCCCCGTCCGCGCTCGCGCCCACGTCCGCACTGGCACTCGCACTGCCACTCGCGCCCGCGCCCCCGTCCGCACCGGCACCCGCACCGGCACTCGCGCCCGCCCCCGCTGCCACCCCCGGCTTCGGTGCAGCCGGTGCTTCCGGGGTTCTCCGCAAGGTCGTTGCCGATGTCGTGCCCGAGAGCAGCTCCAACACCACTCCGGACGCCTGCCGGATGGGGCCGTCGGGAGCGAAACCCGGGGGCAGCGGGCCCAGTTGGTCGAAGATCTCGACGAGTTCGTCGTCGGGACCCGGTTCCGGCAGGAGTTCCGCGGCGGTCGCGAGCGCCTTGCGCGCACCCGTGGCGGTGCGGAACCGGTTCGCGGGATCGGGCTGGAGCAGCGACGCGACGACCTGCCAGAGCGGTTCCGGAATGCCCTTGGGAGGGCCGGGCGTCCCGTGTTCCAGGAAGTGCTGCACGAGCGCCTTGGCGTCCGGCTTGGCGCCTTCGAGGAGGTACAGGGCGACCAGCCCGACGGCGAACAGGTCGGCCGCGAAGTCGGGTTCGGCGCCCAGCATCTGCTCGGGAGCGAGATAACCGGGCGTGCCCACCACGAGGTTGGTCTCCGTCAGCCGGGGTTCACCGAGCCGCATGGCGATGCCGAAGTCGGACAGCCGCAGCCGTGGCCGGCCGGTGCCGGTGGCCTCCAGGAGCACGTTGGCGGGCTTGATGTCCCGGTGCACGACGCCTTCCGCGTGCACCGCGGCGAGCCCCGACAGCAACTGGTCGACCAGGGTGCACACGAAGGCCGGCGGGAGCGGCCCGTAGTCGCCGACCAGGTGGACCAGGGAGCCGCCGGCGACCAGGTCCATGGTGAACAGGACCTTGTCGTCGTCGGCGGCCCAGCTGGCCGGCGCGAGGACATGCGGATGGTCGATGCGCAGTCCCTGCTCACGGACGAAGCGGAGCAGGGAGTGGGCATCCCGCTGCTGAAGGACCTTGGCGGCCACGTAGCGCCGTCTGCGATGGTCCCAGGCACGCCATACGGCGCCCACGCCACCGCGTCCGATCGGGTCGGCCAGCTCGTACCGGCCGGCGAAGACCTCACCCATGGCAGCCGCCGCTCCTCCCCACTGGCCCTGCGAAGCCCCCGGACCTCCTGGCCCCCTCGGCCCCCTCGCTCCTCTCCCTACCCAAGAGACGAGCGATCCGACCCGGCCGGCCCGGCACCCTCGGGTGCGCCGGGCCGTGGGTCAGTTCTGGTGGGACTGGTAGTGCGCGACGGCGTCGGAGGTGCGGCCGGCGCCGTAGACACGGAGGAACTCCGCGAGTTCGGGGTGGCTCGGGGCGAGGGCGTTCGCGGCGTCGATGATGTCCCCCGCGGCGGCGACCGAGCGGAGCAGCGACTGGATCTCGCGTACCACCCGCTTGACCGTGGGCGCACCCGAACTGCTCGTGGTCTGGGTGGTGTTGCTGAGTACCGAGCCCCCTTGGGACCTCTTGATCTCGTCCATCCGCTCGGTGGCCTCGGCGGCGCTGACGCTGCCGTCCGCGACCTGGGACGCCAGCTCCTGAAGCAGCTGCACCCGCTGGACGACCGCCGGGTTGCCGATCTTCGCGCGCTGGCCGCTCATCAGCTGCGAGAGCATCGGAGCGGACAGACCGAGGACTGCCGCGAGCCGCGCCTGGTTCAGCCCGAGATCGTCGATGAGCTTACGGAAGAGCGCCCCCAACGGCTCCCCGTACCAGTTCCGCTGCAGCTCCCGCGCTCTGGCGGTGGCTTCCTGCTGTGCGGCGTCCATTGCGTCTCCCCATCGCTTCCCCTGAAAAACCGCGGTTCGCTGTAGCGAACCACGACGAGCATCTTACGGAGAGTGGTCATCCGCGGGGACCCCCAATCTTTTTGCGGGATACGGGGGGTGACCCGGTACTCTGGTCTGCGGCACCCGCCGGAACCCACGCGCTCCGGCCGGGAGCTGCTTCCCGGGGCCTTAGCTCAGTTGGTAGAGCGCCGTCTTTGCATGGCGGATGTCAGGGGTTCGACTCCCCTAGGCTCCACCCCGTGAGACCCCTCTGACCTGCGGAAACGTGGGCAGAGGGGTCTTTTTGCGTGTACGGTCGCCGGGGCTGCCGTGCCGCCGTGGGCGGACCAACGCCTGCTCCGGCCCGCCGTGTTGCCGCGCACCTGCGGACCGCCGCCGGAGGAGGCCCCGGCGCCGGCCGGGAAGCCCGGCCCACTCCGCCCGAGGGCGATCGAGGAGGGGTATTCGGGTCGGCGGAGATCGGGCCGACGGGGCCGACGGAGATCGGGCCGGCGATCGGACCGACGGCCTTCGGGCGGCCCTCTCGCCCCGCAGCGACGCGCCGGGGCATGCTCTCCAGGGACGCGCCGGGGCATGCTCCGCAGAGACGCGCCGGGCACGGTCTTCGCACCCGCAGGCCTTCACACCCGGGCCGTAGCCCGGAACGGTGCCACGTGCGTTGCTGCCGTGAACACACAACCGACGAGCCCCCGCCGACCCGGGAAACGGGGTCGGCGGGGGCTCGTCCGGGAAGCCGGGCGGGACGGATCAGGGCTGATCGTCGCGGTCCGCCGCGTCCTCCTCCGCCTGCTTCGCCTGCACCTCGGGGTCCAGCCCCGAGGCGCCGGTGCCGTCCACCGAACTCAGCCGCGGTGAGTCGGGGACCTCCGTCGCGGCGGGCGGCTCGACCAGCCAGTCGGGGTTGGCCTGCTTGTCCCACCACTTCCAGGCCGCGAAGGCGCCACCCGCCAGGGCGGTCACCAGCGCGGTGAACTTCAGGGCGCGGCCGGCCCGGCACCGTCGCCGGTTCCGCCGGGCCATCTTCTGGATGTCCTTCGCCGAGACCTGGCCGCGCAGCGCGGCCAGCGCGGCGGCGCCGCGCGCGGCGGCCTCGTCGCGCACCGGGACCGCCGCGGCCACGGCGTGCTCGATCTTGGGACGTGAGTACTCGGCGGCCTGCCGGGCCGCCTTGCGGGTGCGGACGGCGGCCTCCTGCGCGGCGAGGTCCACCTTCGGCGGCACATGTGCGAGAGCCTGCTCCAGACGCGGGGCGAGCCGGGCGTCGTACTGCACGCGAGCCTGTTCTGCGGCCTGCGACACCACGGGCGCCAGCCGTACGCGTGCCTCC
Organism: Streptomyces musisoli; assembly: GCF_016741855.1. Lineage (GTDB taxonomy): Bacteria > Actinomycetota > Actinomycetes > Streptomycetales > Streptomycetaceae > Streptomyces > Streptomyces musisoli. The sequence goes on from NZ_JAERRH010000021.1 coordinate 14,105, forward strand.
TGCGCGTAGTACGCGGCACGCTCCTTGGCCGTGTCGGCGTAGGGCGCCACCACTTCCGCGGCGTGCAGCACGCTGTCCTTCGCCGAGCCGGTCGCGGCGCGCACGCTTTCGATGCGGGTCACGGGTTCCTCCTCCTCGGTGGCGTACGGTATTTCGACTTTCCACCCTTTTACGGATCATGCCTGCCAGGCGCCGGTGCGGCATGCGCGGGCGGGCATATGGGTGCCGATCGCTCCCTCCGGCGTGATTCCGGGCAACAAGGGCCTGTCGTCGACACTGCCACGAATCGCCGGTGCGCGCCGCCCGCCCGGCAGAAGTCGTGGCCGCCTGGCGACGCGCGGCCCTGGGCGTGGAAGGATCGAGGTGTCGCGGCGGACGACGACGGAAGGCGGACTGTGGCCGAGCAGCTGTATGCGACCCTGAAGACGACCCTCGGCGACATCGAGGTCCGGCTCTTCCCGCTGCACGCTCCCGTCACGGTCAGAAACTTCGTCGAGCTGGCCCGCGGCGAACGCGAGTGGACGCATCCCGGCACCGGCGTGAAGAGCAGGGACCGGCTGTACGACGGCACGGTCTTCCACTCCGTCATGGGCGGCTTCATGATCCAGGGGGGCGACCCCCTGGGCAACGGCCTCGGCGGCCCCGGCTACGGGTTCCAGGACGAGTGCCACCCGGACCTGGCCTTCGATGCGCCCTATCTGATGGCGATGGCCAACGCGGGCCCGGGGACCAACGGCTCGCAGTTCTTCATCACCGTCACCCCGAGCACCTGGCTGAACGGCAAGTGCACCATCTTCGGCGAGGTCACCGGCCCGGCCGGCCGGAAGGTCGTCGACGCCATCGCGCGCGTGCCGACCGGACGCAACGACCGCCCCCTCACCGACGTTGTCATCGAGACGGTGGTCGTCGAGACGCGCGAGGACTGAACCCGCCCGTCACGCCCCTCACCGGAAATTCCCGGAGGGAACCGAACACCCCGCCCGACCGTGAGGGGGAGCGGGGCAGGATAGTGCTGTCAGGCAGGACACGACGAGCAAGGGGATCTGATGGAGCAGGCCGCAGGGAGCGCGCAGGACGCCCACAGCGTGCCCGTGTGCTACCGGCACCCGGACCGCGAGACCGGCGTGCGCTGCACCCGCTGTGAACGGCCCATCTGCCCCGAGTGCATGGTCAGCGCCTCGGTCGGCTTCCAGTGCCCGGACTGCGTCCGCGGCGGTTCCGGCACGGGGCACGCCCCGCAGGCGTCCCGGCCGCGCACGATCGCCGGCGGCACCGTCACCTCCGACCCCCGGCTGCTCACCAAGATCCTGATCGGGATCAACCTCGCGGTGTTCATCGCGATCCAGGCCGACCGCTCCCTCCTGGACGACGTGGTGCTCTACGGCGCCTGGCCGCCGAAGCCGTTCGCGCCGACCTCCGGTGTCGCCGGCGGCGAGTGGTACCGCTTCGTGACGTCGATGTTCTCGCACGAGGAGTACTGGCACATCGGCTTCAACATGCTGAGCCTGTGGTGGGTCGGCGGCCCGCTGGAAGCCGCCCTCGGCCGGGCCCGCTACCTGGCGGTCTACTTCGTCTCCGGACTGGCGGGCGGTGCGCTGACCTATCTGCTCGCCTCCCCGTCGACCGCCTCGCTGGGCGCCTCGGGCGCGATCTTCGGTCTCTTCGGCGCCACCGCCGTCCTGATGCGCCGGCTCAACTACGACATGCGGCCGGTCATCGCCCTGCTGGTGATCAACTTGATCTTCACCTTCAACCCGGCCATGCACATCTCGTGGCCGGCGCACATCGGCGGGCTCGTCGCCGGTGTCGTCACCGGCTACGCGATGGTGCACGCTCCGCGCGAGCGGCGGTCGCTGGTGCAGTACGGGACCTGTGCCGTCGTCCTGGCCCTGGCCGTGGCCCTCGTGCTGGTCAGAACGGCTCAGCTCACCTGACGGAGCCGGGGAACACCCGGGTTCCGAACCGTTGTCCACAGCGTGTGGCGGATCTTGTGCACACCGTGGGAGCACAGCTGTGCCCCCTGTCGCTCGGATGTGTTTCCGCAGGTCGGACAGGGGGCGAACGGATGTCTGAGGGACGACGGACCAGTCACACCGGCGTCAACACCCGACGGGTTATCCACAGATCGTCGTTCTTTTTCCCCACTGTGGAAAACGGCTGTGGATAACTCAGTGGATAGCCCTGGGCAGAGCTGTTTCCGCCCCGGCTACTTCCACTGCGTGGAGACACCGAACCCGGCGGCGATGAAGCCGAAGCCGACCACGATGTTCCAGTTGTCCAGGCTGTCGATCGGCAGCGAGCCGTCGGTCACGTAGAAGACGACGATCCAGGCCAGGCCGATCAGGAACATGGCCAGCATGACCGGCGCGACCCACGCCCGGTTGGTGAGCTTGATGGCCTGCGCCTGCCTCGCCGGCGGCGGCGTGTAGTCGGCCTTCTTGCGGATACGTGACTTCGGCACGAGGGTCTCTCCTGTCGATGCGCTGCGTGGCCGCGCAGGTAACTGAGTCGGGCTCGGGCAGCGTACAAGGGGCCGACATGACGACTCTGTGTACTCCCCCGGGCGTCCGTTAGCGTAGTGCTTCCGCGGCGCCGAAGGAGATAAGGGTACGTTGAGCAATTCTGCCGACTCCCCCGGGACGGGAGCAACGGGCGGCCCCGTCCGCAGGCTGCGTTTCCGGCCCCTGCGGATGCTCACGGCCGCCGTCTTCGCCCTCGCCGGGCTCATCTTCTTCACCAGTTTCAACACGGCCAAGGGCACCGACATCCGCCAGGACGGCTCCCTGCTGAAGCTGTCCGACCTGATCCAGCAGCGCAGCCGTAAGAACAAGGGGCTGGACGAGTCCAACGCGACCCTGCGCGACAGCGTCGAGTCGCTCGCCGAGAGCGACGACGGCAGCACCAGGGCCGAGGACGAGAAGCTCGGCGGGCTGGAGGAGCGGGCGGGCACCCGGAAGCTGTCCGGCGAGGCCGTCTCCGTCACCCTGAACGACGCCCCGCCCGACGCCACCGCCAAGCTCCCCGGCTATCCCGAGCCGCAGCCCGACTACCTGGTCATCCACCAGCAGGATCTGCAGGCCGTGGTGAACGCGCTGTGGCAGGGCGGCGCCCGCGGGATCAAGGTCATGGACCAGCGGCTGATCTCCACCAGCGCGGTGCGCTGCGTCGGCAACACCCTGATCCTCCAGGGCCGCGTCTACTCACCGCCGTACAAGATCACTGCGGTCGGGGACCCGGACCGGCTCAAGCAGGCTCTCGCGGACAGCAAGGCGATCCAGACCTACATGGTCTACGTCAACGTCTACGGCCTCGGCTGGAAAGTCACCGACGACGGGACGGTGACTCTTCCGGGCTACTCCGGCACAGTGGATCTGCACTACGCGAAGCCAGTGGAGTAGGTAGGTCCCTCTCAGGAGCCGCCGGTGCGTGTGATCGTCAGGACCGTCAGCGAACTGTGCATCACCCTCGGCACCCTGATCGTGCTCTTCGTCGTCTACGTGCTGTTCTGGACGGGCGTGCGCGCGGATGCCGCGATGAGCGACCAGATCGACCAGCTGCACCGGCAGTGGTCACGGGGGAGCGTGCGGCCGGCCGGCGCGCCGGGCGAGCAGACGGTGTCCGCGACGAGGCCGGAGCCGTACCGCCACGGCAGGCCCTTCGCGATCATTTACATCCCGCGGCTCGGTTTCACGTGGAACAAACCGGTGCTGGAGGGCACCGGCCGGGATGTGCTGGCCAAGGGACTCGCCCACTATCGGGGGACCGCGCGGCTGGGCGGGCAGGGCAACTTCGCGGTCGCCGGGCACCGGCGGACGTACGGCGACCCGCTCGTGGACTTCCCGAAGCTGCGGCCGGGTGACGCGGTGGTGCTCACGGACGGTACGACCTGGTTCACGTATCGGATCGACAAAGGGCCCTTTAAAACAGTGCCGACCGACGTCGAGGTGATCGACCCTGTCCCACGTAAGTCCGGGTATACGCGTCCGGGCCGGTATCTGACGCTGACCACGTGCGATCCGGAATGGGGGCACAGTCACCGGCTGATCGTCTGGGCGCACCTGGATGCCACACAGCCTGTGGAGGCAGGCGAACCGAAGGCCCTGCGCCGTTAGTCTGGTGGCGTACGGCGTGGGTCTGGTGCCGTAGGGACACGGAAGGGACGGCAAGGGACGGCATGTACGGCTGGATCTGGCGGCATCTGCCGGGGAACGCGTGGGTGAAGGCGCTCATCTCGCTGGTACTGGTCCTGGCCGTGGTCTACGTCCTCTTCCAGTACGTCTTCCCGTGGGCCGAACCGCTGCTGCCCTTCAACGATGTGACGGTGGACAACCAGTGAGTGCGCGGATTCTCGTCGTCGACAACTACGACAGCTTCGTCTTCAACCTCGTCCAGTACCTCTACCAGCTGGGGGCCGAGTGCGAGGTGCTGCGCAACGACGAGGTGTCGACGGCACACGCCCAGGACGGCTTCGACGGCGTACTGCTCTCGCCCGGTCCGGGGACGCCGGAGGAGGCCGGTGTGTGCGTGGACATGGTCCGGCACTGCGCCGCGACCGGGGTGCCGGTCTTCGGGGTGTGCCTCGGCATGCAGTCGATGCAGGTGGCGTACGGCGGTGTGGTGGACCGGGCGCCCGAGCTGCTGCACGGCAAGACCTCGCCCGTCGAGCACGAGGGCAAGGGCGTCTTCGCCGGCCTGCCCTCGCCCTTCACGGCGACCCGCTACCACTCCCTGGCCGCCGAACCTGCGACGGTCCCGGCCGAGCTGGAAGTGACCGCCCGCACACACGACGGCATCATCATGGGCCTGCGGCACCGGGAACTCCCGGTCGAGGGCGTGCAGTTCCACCCCGAGTCGGTGCTGACCGAGCACGGACACCGGATGCTGGCCAACTGGCTGGTGGAGTGCGGTGACCACGGTGCCGTGGCGAGGTCGGCGGGGCTCGCCCCGGTGGTGGGCAGGGCCACGGCGTGACCGCGCTGCGCCCCGAGCGCGAGGACTTGTACGGCGGGGAGAGACCGTACGAGTCCTCCGGCGGTGCGCGGTCGTACACGGGGCGCCGGCAGGACCCGCCGACGGCGCCGATGCCCAGGATGACCGGGGACCATCCGACGGCGCCGGTGCCTCGGCAGGCCGGCACCGGCCCGGCCGTGCCGTCGGCCGAGGACTTCACGGCACCGCTTCCTCCCGTCGACGACGAGACGATGGCCCTGCGCGTCCCGGGAGCGGAAGACCTCCGCCGGGAGAACGGGCCCGTACGGGCTTCTGCGGGCCCTTCCGCCTCTTCTGCCACTCAAGTCACGGCGGGCGGTCGTGCGGCCCGGAGAAAGGCCGCCAAGCGTCGTGGCGGGGGCCGGCACGGCGGCGGCGCCCGGGAGACGACGGCCGTCCCGCCGCAGCGGGACCCCCAGCGGGCTCCGCAGCGGCCCCTGACCAGGGTGGAGGCCCGGCGGCAGGCCCGGCTGCGCAAGCCGAGCCCGGCGACCGTCGCGAGCCGCGCCATCGGCGAGGTGTTCATCACCACCGGCGTGCTGATGCTGCTGTTCGTCACCTACCAGCTGTGGTGGACCAACGTCCGCGCGCACGCGCAGGCGGGCAGCGAGACGCACCAGCTCCAGGACGACTGGGCCAGTGGCAAGCGCAGTCCGGGCGTCTTCGAACCGGGACAGGGCTTCGCCATCCTGCACATCCCGAAGCTGGACGTGGTGGCGCCCATCGCGGAGGGCGTCAGCAACAAGAAGGTGCTCGACAAGGGCATGGTCGGGCACTACGGCGAGGCCCCGCTGAAGACGGCGATGCCGCAGGACAAGACCGGCAACTTCGGTCTCGCGGCGCACCGCAACACGCACGGTGAACCGTTCCGGTACATCAACCGGCTCAAGGCCGGCGACGCGGTCGTCGTCGAGACGCAGGACACCTACTTCGTGTACAAGGTGACCTCGATGCTCCCGGTGACCCCGCCGTCCAACACGGGTGTGCTGAACCCGGTTCCCCCGGGTTCCGGCTTCACCGAACCCGGCCGCTACATCACCCTCACCACCTGTACGCCGGAGTTCACCAGCAAGTACCGGCTGATCGTCTGGGGCAAGATGGTCCAGGAACGCCCGCGCAGCAAGGGCAAGCCGGACGCGCTCATCGAGTAGGGCTCATCGAGTAAGGGCAGAAGAACTGTGGCAGCGACCGCCGACGAGACCGACGAGACCACGGACGAGTCCGAACCGGATCCGGCGCCCCGCCGCCGGCGCCCCGGCCGGATCGCGACGGCGGTCAGCGTCTTCGGAGAACTCCTCATCACCGTGGGCGTGTTGCTCGGCCTGTTCGTCGTCTACTCGCTGTGGTGGACGAACGTGATAGCGGACCGCAAGGCGGGCCGGCAGGCCGACAGGGTGCGCGACCACTGGGCGCAGGAGCAGGACTCCGCACCCGGCGCGCTCGACACCAAGGACGGCATCGGGTTCCTGCACGTGCCGGCGATGGACAACGGCGAGGTACTGGTCGAGAAGGGCACGGGCACGGACGTCCTCAACGACGGTGTCGCCGGCTACTACACCGAACCGGTCAAGGCCACGCTGCCCATGACCGGCAAGGACGGCAACTTCGCCGTCGCCGCCCACCGGGACGGGCACGGCGCGAAGTTCCACAACATCGACCAGCTGGAGGAGGGCGACCCGATCGTCTTCGAGACGCGGGACGACTGGTACGTCTACAAGGTCTACTCGGTCCTCCCCGAGACCTCGAAGTACAACGTCGAGGTGCTGTCGTCGGTCCCGGAGGAGTCCGGCAAGAAGAAGCCGGGCCACTACATCACCCTGACGACCTGCACCCCCGTCTACACCTCCCGATACCGGTACGTGGTGTGGGGCGAACTGGTCCGCGTGGAAAAGGTGGACAGCAAGCGCACCCCGCCGAAGGAACTGCGCTGACCCCGCGGTGAAACGACGAGGGCCCCGGCCGGGATGTCCCGGCCGGGGCCCACGCGCGTGTGCGGGAGGCGTCAGCCGGTGACGCCGCCGAAGAGGTTGGGACCGCCGTTGTCGTTGTTGCCGTTCCCGTTGCCGCCGCCGCCGAAGGAGACCGTCGTCAGCGTGACCGTCGTGGTGTTCGGGTCGCCGGTGCTGTTCGCCTGCGGATCCTGCTGGGTGACGAACGCGTTGTCGTCGCCGGGGCTGTTCGGTGCGAACTGGATGTTCTTGAAGCCGGCCTGCTGAAGGAGGTTCTTGGCGTCCTTCACCCGCTGGCCGACGACGTTCGGCACCTGCGACTGCTGCTGCTGGACCTTGCCGACGTTGATCACCACGTTGGTGTTCTTGACGACCTCCTGGCCCGCCGGCGGGTTGGTGCTCTGCACCTTGCCGTCCTGGGCGGGGTCCGTGACCGGGGTCTCGGTGCAGCTGGGGCTCGGCACCAGGCCCTTGGCCTGAAGCTCGGCCTTCGCCTCGTCACAGGACTTGCCGGTGACGTCCGGGACGGCGACCTTCTCCTCGGCCTTGGCGACCGTGAGCGTGATCGTCGTGCCCTTCTCCTCGGTGCTGCCGCCCTCCGGGTCCTGCTTGATGACCACACCGGGCGTGCGGTCCGACACCTCGAACTTCCGGTCGACCACGAAGCCCTTCGCCTTGAGCTGGGACTCCGCCTGGTCGGCCTGGGCGCCGAGCACGTCCGGAACCTGGATCTTCGGCGCGCCGGACGACACGACCAGGGTGATGGTGTCACCCTTGTCGACGTTCGTGCCCGCCTCGGGGTTCTGGGTGCAGATGTTGCCCTTCGGCTGGTCCGCGCATTCCTTGCGGGTGGGCGGGGCCAGCACCAGGTCGGAGTTCTGCGCCATCCTCTTGGCCTCACCGAGGGTGTGACCGACGAAGTTCGGCGCCTTGAGGGACTGGTCGTTGTTCCCGCCGCTGAAGGCCCACTTGCCGATCAGGATCGCACCGACCAGGACCAGCAGGCCCGCGATCACCAGCAGGATCGTGGAGGTGTTGGACTTCTTCTGCTGGCGGCGGCGGTCCGGACGGTCGTCGTAGCCGAAACCGCCGTCGTCGGCGTTCATGGGCGGGAGCATCGTGGTCGCTCCCGCGCCCGCGTCCGAGCGCAGGGCGGTCGTCGGCTGGTCGTCGGGGTAGCCGCCGTAGCCGACCGCGCCCAGCGCGGCCGTGGCCGCGACCGGCTGGCCGTCCAGGCACGCCTCGATGTCGGCACGCATCTCGTCGGCCGACTGGTAGCGGTAATCGGGGTCCTTGACCAGTGCCTTGAGGACGATCGCGTCCATCTCGGGCGTGATCTCGGGGTCGAAGACCGACGGGGCCTGCGGTTCCTCACGGACGTGCTGGTAGGCCACGGCCACCGGGGAGTCGCCCACGAAGGGGGGCCGGACCGTCAGCAGCTCGTACAGGAGGCAGCCGGTCGAGTAGAGGTCGGACCGCGCGTCGACCTGCTCGCCCTTCGCCTGCTCCGGCGAGAGGTACTGGGCCGTGCCGATGACCGCCGCCGTCTGGGTCATGGTCATGCCGGAGTCGCCCATGGCGCGGGCGATGCCGAAGTCCATCACCTTGACCTGACCGTTGCGGGTCAGCATCACGTTGGCCGGCTTGATGTCGCGGTGGACGATGCCGCTGCGGTGCGCGTACTCCAGACCCTGGAGGATGCCGATGGTCATCTCCATCGCGCGCTCGGGCAGCAGCTTGCGGCCGGAGTGCAGCAGCTCGCGGAGCGTGGAACCGTCGACGTACTCCATCACGATGTACGGGATGGAGACCCCGTCGATGTAGTCCTCGCCCGTGTCGTAGACCGCCACGATCGCGGGATGGTTGAGCGAGGCGGCCGACTGGGCCTCCCGGCGGAACCGGGCCTGGAAGGACGGATCGCGCGCGAGATCCGCGCGCAGCGTCTTCACCGCCACGGTGCGGCCGAGGCGAGTGTCATGCGCGAGGTAGACCTCCGCCATGCCACCGCGGCCGAGCACCTGGCCCAGCTCGTACCGGCCGCCGAGGCGACGCGGCTCTTCCATAGCTACCTACCAGCCCTCTCCGTCGGTCCCGGCCACGCACCCGCGTGCGCGGCCGGAGGCTGCCGTCCGGGCCTACCGTACCCGGCTCGTTCTGTGTGACCTGGCCAAGCCCGTAACCCGATACAGGACCGGTATCGCAACGTGCAACGATGTGAAGGGGATGTGAGAGGTGTCACTCTCAGTGGCCGACGACGGTCACTTCTTGGAGTCGATGACCGCCTCCATGACGTTCTTCGCGATCGGCGCGGCCAGGCCGCCACCGGAGATGTCGTCGCGGTTGGCGCCCTCGTCCTCGATCACCACGGCCACGGCGACCGGGGAGCTGCCGTCGCCGAGCTTGGCGTAGGAGATGAACCACGCGTACGGGTTCTCGCTGTTCTCGACGCCGTGCTGGGCGGTACCGGTCTTGCCGCCGACCACCACACCGTCGATCTTCGCGTTCGTACCGGTGCCCTTCTCGACCACCGTCTGCATCATGTCCTGGAGGATCTGCGCGTTCTCCGCCGACAGCGGCCGGCTCAGCTCCTCCGGCTCGGTCTTGGCGACCGGGTCCACGTTGGAGGACTCCAGCTCGTCCACCATGTACGGCTTCATCAGCTTGCCGTCGTTGGCGACCGCCGAGGCCACCATGGCCATCTGGAGCGGGGTGGCGGCGGTGTTGTACTGGCCGATGGAGGACAGCGCGGTCTGCGACTGGTTCATGTCGTCGGAGAACACCGAGGCGGTGGCGCGGACCGGGGTGAACTGCTCGGCGTCGAAGCCGAACTTCTTCGCCTCCTCGAGCATCTTGTCGTTGCCGAGGTCCGAGCCGATCTTGCCGAAGACCGTGTTGCAGGAGTACTGGAGCGCGACCCGCATGGGCGCGTCCTTGCACGGGATGTTGCCCTCGTTCTTCAGCTGGGTCGTGGTGCCCGGCATGGTCCACGGCAGCGGGGAGTCGGTCTTCTGGTCGGCCGAGGTGTACTTGCCGTTCTCCAGGGCCGCCGCGGCCGTGACCACCTTGAAGGTGGAGCCCGGCGGGTACGTCTCGCGCAGCGCCCGGTTCAGCATCGGGTCGCTGGGGTTGTACTTCTTCTGGAGCTTCTTCCAGGCCGCCGCGTCGTCGTCGCTGTTGCCCGCGAAGGACGAGGGGTCGTACGACGGGTAGGAGGCCAGCGCCAGGATCTTGCCGGTGGAGGGTTCCAGGGCGACCACGGCACCCTTGCCGCCCTGCTTGCTCAGGCCGTCGAACGCGGCCTTCTGGGCGGCGGCGTTGAGCGTGGTGACGACGTTCCCGCCCTGCTGCTCCTTGCCGGTGATCATGTCCAGGGTCTTGCGGAAGAACAGCCGGTCGTCGTTGCCGGTGAGGATGCCGTCTTCGATGGACTCGAGCTGGGTGGCGCCGAAGGCCTGCGAGGCGTACCCGGTGACCGGCGCCCACATGGGGCCGTTCTTGTAGGTCCGCTTGTACTTCAGGTCGTTCAGACCGGTCTTGCTCGACTCCGCGGACCCGGTGATCGGGTTGCCGCCGACGATGATGTCGCCGCGCGGCGTCGCGTAGCGGGCGATGGTGACGCGGCGGTTCTTCGGGTCCTCCTTGAGGCTGTCGGCCTTCAGGTACTGGAGCCAGTTGTCCCGCAGGAGCAGGGTCAGCACGAGGAGGCCGCAGAAGATCGCGATCCGGCGCAGGGGCTTGTTCATGACGGGCGGACCACCTGGGTCATCTCGGCGTCAGGGTTGCTGGCGGGGGCGGGCGCCGGGCGCCGGGCGGTGTCGCTGATCCGGATGAGGATGGCGATCAGGGCCCAGTTGGCCAGCACGGAGGAACCGCCGTACGCCATGAACGGCATGGTCATACCGGTCAGCGGGATGAGGCCCATGACGCCGCCCGCCACCACGAAGACCTGGAGGGCGAAGGCGCCGGACAGGCCGATGGCGAGCAGCTTGCCGAACGGGTCGCGGGCGGCGAGGGCGGTGCGCACGCCGCGTTCCACGATCAGGCCGTAGATCAGCAGGATCGCCATGATGCCGGCGAGCCCCAGCTCCTCGCCGAAGGTGGCGAGGATGAAGTCGGAGTTGGCGGCGAACTTGATCAGATCCGAGTGGCCCTGGCCCCAGCCGCTGCCCAGGGTGCCGCCCGAGCCGAAAGCCCACAGGGCCTGCATGGCCTGCTCGGAGTGGCCGAACTGGCCCTGCTGGCTGAGGGTGTACTCCTTCATCGGGTCGAGCCAGGCCTGGACACGCATCTTCACGTGCGGCTCGAAGCTCGCCACGCCGACGGCGCCGGCCGAGGACATCAGCAGACCGAAGACGATCCAGCTGGTCCGCTCGGTGGCGACGTACAGCATGATGACGAACATTCCGAAGAACAGCAGCGAGGTGCCGAGGTCGGTCTCGAAGACCAGGATGAGGATCGAGATCCCCCAGACGACCAGGATCGGACCGAGGTCGCGGCCGCGCGGCAGGTACAGGCCCATGAAGCGGCGGCTGGCGAGGGCCAGGGCGTCCCGCTTCACCATCAGGTAGCCGGCGAAGAAGACGGCCAGGACGATCTTCGCGAACTCACCGGGCTGGAGCGAGCCCAGTCCGGGCACCCGGATCCAGATCTTGGCGCCGTAGATGTTGGCCCCGAGGCCCGGCACCAGCGGCAGGATGAGCAGCACCAGGGCGCCGAACATCGAGATGTACGTGTAGCGCTGAAGGACGCGGTGGTCCTTGAGGAAGATCAGCACCACGACGAACAGGGCGATGCCCAGTGCGGTGTAGAGCAGCTGGCGGGGCGCTGCCGTGACGAAGTTGGGCAGCGACTGGAGCAGCTTCGACTGGTCCAGCCGCCAGATGCACACCAGGCCGAGCCCGTTCAGCAGGGTGGCCAGCGGCAGCAGCAGCGGATCGGCGTACGGCGCGAACTTCCGCACGCCGAGGTGGGCGACGCCGGCCAGCAGGCCGAGGCCGAGACCGTAGCTCAGCAGGCCCGAGGGCACCTGGTCGTCGAGGGCAAGGCCCACGTTGGCGTAGGCGAACACGGGGATGACCACCGCGAAGATCAGCAGGGCCAGCTCGGTGTTGCGTCGGCTCGGGGCGCCGATGGCGCCGATCGTGGACGTGTGATGCGTCGGCGAGTTCGTAGTACTGCTCATCGTGTGACAGGGCCTCTCACGGCTTGCCTACTGCTTACCGCACAGCGAGACGACCTTCTGCTCATCCTCCGAGAGAGTGGGGCCGGGGCTGGGGGTCGCGGACGGGGTCGTGGACGGAGACTTCGAAGGGGACGTGGGGGACGTCTTCGAGGCCGATGGGTTCGGCGTCGGGGAGGCCTTGGTGAAGGCGGTGTGCGTGACGGCACCCGTGGTGCCGTGCGAGGCGCCGGAGCCGGTGGTCTTGTCCTTGCCGCCGTTCTTGGCGTTGCGGCGCGCCTCCTCGGCGGCCTGGCGCTCGGTCTGCTTGCGGCAGGCGGACGCCTGCACGGCCAGCTCCTGGACCTTGTTCCGGGCCGCCTCCAGGCCGCCCTCCGCGATCGTCGCCTTCACCTGCTTCTGCTGGTACGGCGGCAAGTACTTGAGTTCGATCTCGGGGTGGTCCTTCTCCACCTTCGACAGCGAGACCCACGCCAGGTCCTGGCTGATCCCGCGGTACAGGGCGACGTGCTCGTCCTTGGTGCCGACGTAGTACTGCGTCTGCGTCCAGCGGTAGCCGCCGTACAGGCCGCCGCCGACCACGGCGAGGGCGAGGGCGCCGTACAGCGAGGTCTTCAGCCACCGGCGCTTGCGCGGCTTGGTGAAGTCGCCGTCGGCGTAGTCGCCGAAACCGCCGGCCGGGACGTAACCGGTGGTGTCGCCGGAGCCGGGCGGGCCGAACTCGCCGCCGCCGTGCCGCTGGCCCTGACGGCCCAGGTGGGAGGCCCGGCCGGCCGGCGTCTGCATGATGCCGTTGTCGTGCAGGTGGTGCTGGTTCTCGGCGACCGCGCCGACCACGACCGGCTGGTCGGACAGCTGCCCGGCGAGGGTGTCGCCGGTGTCCAGGTCGAGCACGTCGGCGATGATGACCGTGATGTTGTCGGGGCCGCCGCCGCGCAGCGCGAGCTGGATCAGCTCCTGCACGGTCTCCTGCGGGCCCTGGTAGCTGGCGAGGGTCTCCTCCATCGTCTGGTGGGAGACGACGCCGGACAGACCGTCGGAGCAGATCAGATAGCGGTCGCCGGCCCGGACCTCGCGGACCGACAGGTCGGGCTCGACGTGGTCGCCGCTGCCGAGGGCGCGCATCAGCAGGGAGCGCTGCGGGTGGGTGGTGGCCTCTTCCTCGGTGATCCGGCCCTCGTCGACGAGCCGCTGCACCCAGGTGTGGTCCTGGGTGATCTGGGTGAGCACACCGTCACGGAGCAGATACGCGCGCGAGTCGCCGACGTGTACGAGTCCGAGCCGCTGGCCGGTCCACAACAGGGCGGTGAGGGTGGTGCCCATGCCTTCGAGCTGGGGGTCCTCCTCGACCATGGCGCGCAGCTGGTCGTTGGCGCGCTGCACGGCGGTGCCGAGCGAGGTGAGGATGTCCGAGCCGGGCACGTCGTCGTCGAGAGTGACCAGGGTGGAGATCACCTCGGAGGAGGCGACCTCGCCGGCCGCCTGGCCGCCCATGCCGTCGGCGATGGCGAGCAGGCGCGGACCGGCGTAACCGGAGTCCTCGTTGCCCTCCCGGATCATGCCCTTGTGCGATCCGGCGGCAAAGCGCAGTGACAGACTCATGCGCACCTCGCCCGTCGGCTCCGGGTACAGCCGGTCGTGTCGAGCCACACTGCCCACCCTCCGGTTGGGAGCGCGCCGGAGACCGGGTGGCGGCCTGCCGCTGCGTGCTCGCTCCGCTCACTCATTGTCGTACTACTTCCGCAGCTCGATTGCGGTCTTGCCGATGCGGATCGGCGCGCCCAGCGGGATCGGCGTGGGCGTCGTCAGCCGGGACCGGTCCAGGTAGGTGCCGTTGGTGGAACCGAGATCCTCGACGATCCACTGGCCGTCGCGGTCCGGGTAGATCCTGGCATGGCGGCTGGAGGCGTAGTCGTCGTCCAGCACGATCGTGGAGTCGTGCGCCCGGCCCAGGGTGATGGTCTGGCCCTGAAGCGCGACGGTGGTGCCGGTCAGTGTGCCTTCCGTCACCACCAGCTTGGTGGGGGCGTTGCGGCCACGCCGGCCGCCGCCCTGCTGGGCACGCTGCTGCGGCGGCGCGGCCTGCTGCCGTGCCTGCTGCCGGCCGGACTGCTGCGGCCGGGCCGCTTCCCTACGCGATCCGCGCTGAGTGACGCGCGTACCGAACAGGTCGCTCCGGATGACCTGCACGGCCACGATCACGAACAGCCACAGTACGGCCAGGAAACCCAGCCGCATGACCGTGAGGGTCAGCTCTGACATTGCCCCCGCTTCACCCTTCGGCTTGCCTATAGATAACGGTGGTGCTGCCCACGACGATCCGCGAGCCGTCGCGGAGCGTAGCGCGGGTGGTGTGCTGTCCGTCCACCACGATGCCGTTGGTGGAGCCGAGATCCTGGATCGTCGAGGGCGTTCCGGTCCGGATCTCACAGTGCCGGCGGGAGACGCCGGGGTCGTCGATCCGCACGTCGGCGTCGGTGCTGCGGCCCATCACGAGCGTCGGGCGGGAGATCTGGTGGCGGGTGCCGTTGATCTCGATCCAGTAGCGGGTGCGGGCACCGCTCATCGGGGCCGCGGCGGGCCGCTGGGTGGCGGGCTGCGGGTAACCGTAGCCGCCGGGACGGGCGCCGGGCGGCGGCGAGGACGGCATCGGGGGCGCGCCCGCGGGGGCGGCCGGCGGGTAGCCGTAGCCGCCGGGGGCACCCTGGCCGGGGCGGCCGGCCGGAGCCGCGCCGGGGGCCTGCGGTGCCGCCTGCTGGCTGCTGGAGGAGGCGAGGGTGCGCGAGCGCACCCGGTACAGGCCGGTGTCCAGGTCGTCGGCCTTCTCCAGGTTGACCTTGATCGGCCCCATGAAGGTGTAGCGCTGCTGCTTCGCGTAGTCGCGCACCATGCCGGCCAGCTCGTCGCCGAGCTGCCCGGAGTAGGGGCTGAGGCGCTCGAAGTCGGGCGCGCTCAGCTCCACGATGAAGTCGTTGGGTACGACGGTGCGATCACGGTTCCAGATCGTCGCGTTGTTGTCGCACTCGCGCTGGAGCGCACCGGCGATTTCCACGGGCTGGACCTCGGACTTGAAAACCTTGGCGAAGGTGCCGTTCACCAGACCTTCGAGACGCTGCTCGAACTTCTTCAGGACTCCCATGGGGCACCTCCTCCGTCCCTGCCGTCGTCTTGCCTGCTCTGTGCCGCTGCCGTGCCGGGTACTGCTGGTACTGCTCACTGATCGTATCTACGCGCCCGCCAATCAGCCGGTTCCCCGAGCGGCTCCCCTTCGAACTCCTGGCGCGTGTCCTGCTGCCATGGATCGTAGAGGGGGGCGAAGACCAGTGTCCCGCACCCTGCTGTGGACCCGGCCCGCCTCCTGGGGAGATGGCCTGGACCGGTACGAGGTTGATACGTGAGGCGTGTCTCCTTGATACGTGCGGGACGCGTGAGCCGCCCCACGGTCCCCCGGGGCCGCCGCGGGCACCAGGGCCTGCGGCGCTGCGGGCCTGTGAGCCTGCGGGCCTGTGAGCCTGTGAGCCTGCGGGCCTGCGGGCCTGCGGGTGGAAGGGGCGGCCGGGAAGCGATGTGAATCCACCCCGTACGACGTGCTAATGTTCTGGGTGTCGGAAGGGGCCAGCCCGAAAGGGCCGGAAGCGGAAGACACACCCAATGCGCGGGTGGCGGAATAGGCAGACGCGCTGGATTCAGGTTCCAGTGCCCGCAAGGGCGTGGGGGTTCAACTCCCCCCTCGCGCACACAGAGGCTACAGGCCCATCGTGAAAACGATGGGCCTGTAGTCGTTTAGATGTCGTTCCTCGGCGTGAGCCATGTTGTGAGTAAGTTCTCAGGCCGCTCCGGGCAGTGCCTGCTGACGGTGCGTCGAGGACGGAGCCGGGAGCGGCCGGCCGAGGTCCGGGTCACATGACCGGCATCACACGAGGGCCTCGGCTTCGTGAGGGCCGGATCACCGGGGTGGGGCGGGCGCCTGTGCGGAGTCACCGGCGGCCGTAGTCACCGCCGACCGGAATTGCTGTCGCCCGCCGAGCTGTCCCGGGTGCGGGGCCTTCCGTGCAGCGTCTCGTGCCGAGAGTCCCCTGTGGAGTCTCGGGCCCAGAGCCCTTCGTGGAGCGTCTCGTTTCGCGAGTTCCTCGTGGAGCGTCTTCGAGAGCTTTGCGTGAAGCGTGTTGCTTCGGGAACCCTGCGTGAAACGTCCCCGAGAGCCTCGTGTGAAGCGCGTCGCTCCGAGGGCCGTCCGTGCGGCGTCTCCGGGGGAGCCCTTGTGCCGCTGCGCGATCGCGTGGCCCCGCTCCCGCAACCGGGCATGGCAGCACGGTATTTCGGGGTGCCACGGCGGTGACGGCGGCTGACGCGGACCGCTCCCCGGTGACCGCCCGACGGAGTTGTCCACAGGGTCTGACGCGTTTCGGCCACCGGCTGTACGGTCTCTTCGAGTTGATGTTCGCACCGACGCCTGTTCAACGGCGCGGGCAGTACGGGGGAGGCGGTCACGGTGACCGGAACCGGTGTGGGAGCGGCGGACGCGGCGGACGAGGGCACGCGTCGGCTGCCCCGGGTGCGCGGATTCGCCGAATGGCCGCCGCAGGGTTCGCCCGGCTCGCCGAAGGAGGAGGGCAAGGCGCTCCGGTCGGGCGTGCCCCGCTCCGCCCACCGCGCCCTCGATCTGGAAGCCGCCCGCCCCGACGCGGTGAGCGCGGTGACCGAGTCCAACGCCGGCCGCATCCCCGAGCTGACCCCGCTCCGGGTGGGCCGGATGGCAGCCGGCCCGTTCGCCTTCCTGCGCGGCTCGGCCGGGCTCATGGCGTACGACCTCGCGCGCACCCCCATGACCGGGATCGGCACCCAGATATGCGGGGACGCGCACGCGGCCAACTTCGGGCTGTACGGCGACGCCCGCGGCGACCTCGTCATCGACCTCAACGACTTCGACGAGACCGTGCACGGCCCCTGGGAGTGGGACCTGAAGCGGCTCGCGGCCTCGCTGGTGCTCGCCGGCCGGGAGGCGGGCGCCGACGAGGACACCTGCCACGCGGCCGCCCGTGACGCGGCCGGCGCCTACCGCCGCACCATGCGGCTGCTCGCGAAGCTGCCCGTGCTCGACGCCTGGAACGCCATCGCGGACGAGGAGCTGGTCTCCCACACCGACGCACACGACCTGCTCGGCACACTCCAGCGGGTCTCGGAGAAGGCCCGGTCCAACACCAGCGGCCGGTTCGCGGCGAAGTCGACCGAGACGGCCGAGGACGGGAGGCGCCGGTTCGTGCCCGCCCCGCCGGTGCTGCGCAGCATCCCGGACGCCGAGGCCGCGGCGGTCGTCGCGTCCCTCGAGGCGTACGTCGACACGCTCGGCGAGGACCTCCGCCCCCTGCTGGCCCGGCACGCCGTGCACGACGTCGCCTTCCGGGTGGTCGGCACCGGCAGTGTCGGCACCCGCTCGTACGTCGTCCTGCTGCTCGACCACCGCGGGGAGCCCCTGGTCCTCCAGGTGAAGGAGGCCCGCCCCTCCGCACTCGTCCCGCACCTTGCCACGGCCGGCTTCACGACCCCGCCGGTCGTGCACGAGGGCCGCCGGGTGGTGCTCGGCCAGCAGCGGATGCAGGTCGTCAGCGACATCCTGCTCGGCTGGACCACCGTCGAGGGGCGCCCCTACCAGGTGCGCCAGTTCCGCAACCGCAAGGGCAGCGTCGACCCGGCCGCCCTCGCCACCGACCAGATCGACGACTACGGCCGCATGACCGGCGCCCTGCTGGCCCGCGCCCACTCCCACAGCGCCGACCCGCGGCTGATCGCCGGGTACTGCGGCAAGAACGAGGAGCTAGACGAGGCGATCGCCGCGTTCGCCGTCACCTACGCCGACCGCACGGAGGCAGACCACAACGACCTCCTCAAAGGCATCCGCACGGGCCGCCTCGCGGCAGAGACGGGCGTGTGAGAGTCACGCGGGGCACAGGGGACTGCTGAAACTCGGTCGTGGAGTTCCTCAGGGGCGCGGGGCACTCGTGGACGGGCTGCGGTGAGACTCGTCAGGGGAACCGCGGACCCTGGTCCATGCCCGGCGCGGCGCTACTCTGGGCGGGTGACGACCCCCGAAGCCGACGAGTCCCAGCCGCCGCGTCCCGAGGAACGGCTGGAACGGGCCGTACGGGCCGCCGAGCAGGCGTTGATCGAGTACGAGATCGCCGTGGAGACCTTCCGCGTCGAGGTCGAGAATTTCTCCCGCCTGCACGAACAGCGCCTCGGCCCCCTCTACGTCCGGATCGAGGAACTGGACGCGGAGATCGCCGAGGCGAAGGCCGCCCGGACCGGCGACCCCGAGGACGTCCGCCGTGCCGAGGAGGCCCGCGCCCGCGTACAGCCCATCCCGGGCGTGGAGGAGCTGCTGCACGGCTGGATGGACGGGGACGGCCTGTTCCCGGAGGCCAGCGCCATGCTCACCGGCCAGCCGGTACGGCCCCCGCAGCGGGTGCGGCCCAGCGAGGAGGCTCGCAGGCTCTACCGCGACCTCGCCCGCAAGGCCCACCCCGACCTGGCCCAGGAGGAAGAGGAGCGCAAGCGGCGCGAGGAGTTCCTCAGCCGGGTCAACGCCGCGTACGCCCGCGGTGACGAGACCCTTCTCACGGAGCTGGCCGAGGAGTGGGCCGCCGGACCGGTGCCGCCCGAGCGCCGCCCGAGTCCCGCCGAGGAGCTGTACGCCCGCCTCGAGTGGCTCGCCCAGCGCAAGGAACTGATCGCCCTCGTCGCCCGTGAACTGGAGGAGGGCGCGATCGCCGGCCTGCTCCGCCTCGCGCCGGATGACCCGGACGGGCTGCTCGAGGAGATCGGCGACCGGCTGCGCGCCGACATCGCCCAGCGGGAGGCGGAGCTCGCCGCCCTGCTGGGGCAGGACTGAGCGATCCGGCCGCGAAGGACCGGGCCACCTGTCGTTTCGGGTAGCGTCGGAGCCATGAATTTCGGAGCTGGTGTGCCCACGGTCCAGGTCACGGACCTCAAGGACGGTGACTTCCTGCTGGACGTCCGCGAGGACGACGAGTGGCAGGCGGGCCACGCCGAGGGAGCGCTGCACATTCCCATCAGCGAGTTCGTGGCCCGCTACGGCGAGCTGACCGAGGCCGCTCCGCAGGACGGCCGCGTCCACGTGATCTGCCGCTCGGGCGGCCGCTCGGCCCAGGTCACCATGTACCTGGTCCAGCAGGGCATCGACGCGGTGAACGTCGACGGCGGCATGCACCACTGGGAGCAGACCGGCCGCACGGTCGTCACCGACGACGGCAAGCCGGGCTTCGTCCTGTAACCGGAGGCCCCTGCGGTCGGTCAGCGAAGCCGTCTGCTGTAGCCGGAGCCCGTGGTCCCCGCGACCGGGGCCTCCCGGACACCGCGTCCGGGCCTCCCGGAGACCGCGTGCGGGGCCTACCGGACACCGCGTCCGGGCCTACCGGAGACCGCGTGCGGGGCCTACCGGACACCGCGTCCGGGGACCTTCCGGATCTCGTGGCCGGAGTTTCCGCCTCCTGCGGCCGACGTCTCCCGGACCCGCGGCCGGACCTTCCGCAGCCAGCTCGGGCCGGAGTCTCCCCGCTCCACGTCCGGATCCTCCCCGATCGCTCTCGTCAGCCGAGGGGGTGGGTGGCCAGCAGGTCGCCGAGCCTCTCCTCGTACGCCGCCGCCGGGCCGAGCGCCAGTTCCAAGTGCTTGGCCCAGGCGTGGTACCGGTGCAGCGGGTAGTCGGTGTCGGCGCCGAACCCGCCGTGCAGATGCTGTGCCGTCTGCACCACCCGCCGTACCCCCTCCGCCGCCCAGATCTTCGCCACGGCGACATCCCCGGCGGCGGGCAGCGCCCCGGGCGCCCCGGAAGCGATCCGCCACGCGGCCTGCCACAGGGTGGCCTCCATGGCCCGCAGGTCGATGTACCGGTCCGCCGCCTGCACGGCCACCGCCTGGAACGTCGCGATCGGATGCCCGAACTGCTCCCGCTTGCCGGTGTACTCGCCGGTCATCCGCAGCACCCGCTCCCCCAGCCCGAGAGCCAGCGCGCACGTCCCGGTCACCAGCAGCGCGTGCAGCCACTCCCAGGCGCCGTCGGCCTCGATCACATCCTCCGGCTCCACCCGGACGGAGCGCAGCCGCAGCTCGGCCAGCCGCTCACCGCTGGTGGAGATCTGCTCGGACGCCACCAGCCCGTCCGCCTCGCGCGGCACCAGAGCCAGCACGGTCCGGCCGGCGACCGTGTCCTCGGTGTGCGCCGGTACGACGACCAGGTCCGCGTCGTACGCCCACGCCACCGCCGTCTGCACCCCGTCCAGCAGCCACGCCTGCCCGTCACGCCGCGCGGTGACGGCCGATTCGGCCGGGTCGTGACCGGTACGTCCGTGCGCCGCGACGGTCAGCACCAGCTCACCGCGGCCCGCCCGGTCCAGCAGCCGGCCGGCCTGCTCCGGGCCTCCAAACGCCTGCACGGCCGCCATGGCGGCGCTGTGCTCAAGCAGCGGCACCCGCGCCAGTACCCGGCCGGCCTCGCGAAGCACCAGACACAGCGCGATGGCGTCGAGGCCCGCTCCGCCGTGCGCCTCGGCCAGCAGCAGACTCAGCAGGTCGGCATCGGCGAGCCGGGACCACAGCGCCCGGTCGAAGCCCTCGGCCACGGCGCCGGTGGTGAGCGCCGGACTGGGCACCGCGTCGGGCAGCACGTCGGCGAACACCCCCCGCGCCGCCTCGGCCGCCGCCAGCTGCTCCTCGGTGAAGGTGAAGTCCACGGCCTGTCCTCCCGGCGGGTGCGGTCATCTGACCGGTCGATCCGGCAGACGATCTGACGGTCCGTCAAGATAGAACAGGTTCTAGAAGAAGGGAACGGTCCGGGAGTGCTCGGGCGGTACCGAAAACGACTGCGCGGCCGACCGTGTCCGCCCTTTATCGTCTCGGCATGCGGCGCACGGACATCACGCGGGACGACGGCACATGGACGGCCCTCTCCCTGGAGGTGCGCTCACGCAACAGGCCGGGTCTGTGCCTGCTGAGTGCTGAACGGCGGTTGCTGCTCACCCAGTTGTCACGGCCGGTGCTCCTGGCCGCTGTCGACGGCGACCGCTGCGGGGTGGAGTTCTGGCGCACCGACGCCTACCGCCCGCCCCTCCCGCCGTTGCGTGCCGAGACGGCCCGGGCTCTCGCGGGCCATCCGGATCGCTGGGCTCACCGTTTCGCACAGCACCTGCTCGACTCGCCGGCCGGCCCCCTGCACGACGGATGCTGGCTGCTGTCGCCCGAGAGTCCGCTGCTGCGCTGGAACCACGGCCGCCTTCCGCCGCACGAGTACTGGAACTCCATGCTCGTCGAGGGCCATCCGGACGGATACATCGACTGGTTCGTCCATTCCGGCTCGTGGGAGATCCTCCCGCTGCGACCCATGCCCGACGCCGACGACAGCCGGGTCAAGGCGTACCGCAAACAGGCTCGTGACGGCACGCTTCCGCCCGTCCTGTTGTGGTGGGTCAGCGGTCTGGACTGCCATCTGATCCTGGATGGTCACGCGCGGCTCGCCGCGGCGATCGCCGAGTCGCTCACGCCACCGCTGCTGCATCTGCACCGCACCGCGCCGGCCGACGAGGTGGACGAAGGCACCGAACGTGCCGTGCGCCTCTACGAAGCCGAACTGGCCCGCTTCGCCGAACTGCGCGAACGCCAGGGTTCCGCGGTCCCGGACGGCGCCGCCGTCGCGGGTCCCTCCCTCGCCCGCCGCCTCCGTGAACTGCGTACGGAGCAACGCCCCACCTGGGCCTGGCCGCTGCCCGGCGGAGAGACCCAGTGGCGGCGCATCGCACGCGAGGTCACCGCCGACCGGAGATGGCCGGAGGACCGCTGACCAGGGGAGGGCGGGGACGGCTGACCAGAGGTGGCCCAGAGGACGGCCGGCCAGGGTGGTCGGTGCGAAGGCGGCCGCCGGGTTGGTCCGAATGCGGTTCACCGGGGTGGACGGCGACGGCTCACCGGAACGGTCCTGCGACGGCTCACCGGAACGGTCCGGGGACGGCTGACCAACAGCTCGTCCGTATCGCCCGCCCCGTGCGCTCCTCGGGGTCCTCGGCGGGCGCGGTCACGACTCAGCGGTCGAAGTCCAGCTCCACCTTCTCCGTCAGCGGATGCGACTGGCAGGCCAGCACATACCCGGCCTCCGTCTCCTCCGTCTCCAGCGCGAAATTGCGGTCCATGCGCACCTCGCCCTCGACCAGGAAGGCCCGGCACGTCCCGCACACCCCTCCCTTGCAGGCGTAGGGCGCATCCGGCCGGTTGCGCAGCACCGTCTCCAGCAGCGATTCGCCGTCCTGTACCGGCCAGGTGCCGCCGCGGCCGTCGAGGCGCGCGGTGACGGTGCTGTGCGCGGGCGCCGGAACCATGGCCGCAGGGGCCGACCCCGCGTCCACGTGGAAGATCTCCTCGTGGATCCTGTCCCGCGCCACGCCCAGCTCCCGCAGCGCCCGCTCCGCGCCCTGCACCAGCCCGTACGGCCCGCACAGGAACCAGCCGGCCACCCGCTCCACCGGCAGCAGCGCGGGCAGCAGCCCGGAGAGCCGCTCCTGGTCGAGCCGGCCCGACGGCAGACCCGCCTGCTGCTCCTCCCGGGAGAGCACGGTCACCAGCTGAAGCCGCTGCGGATAGCGGTCCTTCAGATCGGCGACCTCCTCCAGGAACATCGTGGACGCGGCCGTACGGTCGCTGCGTATCAGGCAGAACCGGGCCGCCGGCTCGCGCGCCAGCAGCGTGGCGACGATGGACAGCACCGGGGTGATGCCGCTGCCGCCGACCACCGCCGCGTACAGGCCCGGTGCCGGGTCCAGCGTGAAGCGGCCCGCCGGGGTCATCACCTCCAGCTCGTCCCCGACGTTGATCTCCTTCAGCGCGTACGCCGAGAAGGCCCCGCCCTCGACCAGCCGCACTCCCACCCGCAGGAGGGCCGGGCCCTCGCCGGCCGGGTCGGGGGCGGGCGAGCAGATCGAGTAGGTGCGCCGGATCTCCTTGCCGTCGACCTGGCGGCGCAGCGCGAGGTGCTGGCCGGGTGCGTGCCGGTACTCCTCGCGCAGCTCGGGCGGAACGGAGAGGGTGAGGGCGACGGAGTCGTCCGTGAGCCGGTCGACCGCGGCCACCGGGAGCGGGTGGAAGCGCGCCATCACAACTCCTTGAAGTGGTCGAACGGTTCGCGGCAGGCCAGGCAGCGGCGCAGCGCCTTGCACGCGGTGGAGGAGAACCGGCTCAGCAGCTCGGTGCCGGCGGAGCCGCAGTGCGGGCAGCGGACCGGTTCCGTCCCGCTCTGCGTGTCCTGGGTGCGGGTCGGCCCGAGGGTCAGCGGCACCGGGCCGATCTCCTGGCGCACCCGCGGCGGGGCGATTCCGAACTCCCGGAGCTTCTCGCGCCCTTCGGGGGTGATGTCGTCGGTCGACCAGGCGGGGGTGAGCACCGTGCGGACCGTGACCTCGCGCATGCCGTGGGCACGCAGCACCTGTTCGATGTCGAGGCTCATCGCCTCGATGGCCGGGCAGCCGGTGTACGTGGGGGTCAGGTCGACCTCCACCGAGTCGGTGCCGTGCACGTGCACCGCGCGGAGCACGCCCAGCTCGCGCAGGGTGAGCACGGGCAGTTCGGGGTCGGGCACCGCCCCGGCCAGCTCCAGCAGCTCCGCCTCCAGGGCGGTGGTGGTCACCATGACGCTCCCGGATGGCTGCGGTGCAGGTGCTGCATCTCGGCGAGCATCCGGCCGAAGGGCTCGGTGTGCACGCCCTGCCGGCCGGCTCCCGCCGACCAGGCGCCCGTGCGCGGGCCTTCCGGCACGGTCAGACCGGCCCGGCCGAGCACGTCGGTCACGGACTCCAGCCAACGGGTCTCCAGGGCGGGCAGGTCGGCGTCCAGGCCCTCCACCGGCTGGAACATCTCACCGGTGAACCGCCAGAGCACGTCACAGGCCCGCTGCATCCGCTCGTGGCTGGTCTCCGTGCCGTCACCGAGCCGCAGCGTCCACTGCTCGGCGTGGTCGCGGTGGTAGACGACCTCCTTCACCGCCTTCGCGGCCAGCGGCGCGAAGGGGCCGGTGCCCGTGGCCAGTTCGTCGTAGAGCAGTTGCTGGTAGGTGGAGAAGTACAGCTGGCGGGCGATGGTGTGCGCGAAGTCGCCGTTCGGCTGCTCGACCAGCTGGAGGTTGCGGAAGGCGCGCTCCTCGCGCAGGTAGGCCAGCTCGTCCTCGTCGCCGGCCAGCGACAGAAGCACCCGGGCCTGGCCGAGCAGGTCCAGGGCGATGTTGGCGAGGGCGACCTCCTCCTCCAGGACGGGGGCGTGCCCGGCCCATTCCCCGAGGCGGTGGGAGATCACCAGGGCGTCGTCGCCGAGGGCGAGCGCGGCGGTCACCGGGACGGTGGCGGGGCCGGTGGCGGTCACAGGTGCTTCACCCCTTCGGGGATCTCGTAGAAGGTCGGGTGCCGGTAGGGCTTGTCGGCGGCCGGCTCGAAGAAGGGGTCCTTCTCGTCGGGTGAGGAGGCGGTGATCGCGGCGGCCGGGACGACCCAGATGGAGACGCCCTCGCCGCGCCGGGTGTACAGGTCGCGGGCGTTGCGCAGGGCCAGTTCGGCGTCGGGCGCGTGCAGGCTGCCGGCGTGGGTGTGGGAGAGGCCGCGCCGGGAGCGCACGAAGACCTCCCACAGGGGCCAGTCGGTGGTGCTCATGCTCGCGTCGCTCCTGTCTCACCGGTGTCGCCGGTGTGCTTGGCCGCGTAGGCCGCGGCGGCTTCCCGTACCCAGGCGCCCTCGTCGTGGGCGCGCCGGCGCTGGGTGATCCGCTGTTCGTTGCAGGGGCCGTTGCCCTTGAGGACCTCCCAGAACTCCGTCCAGTCGATCGGACCGAAGTCGTGCTGCCCGCGCTCCTCGTTCCACCTCAGCTCCGGATCGGGGAGGGTGAGGCCCAGGGACTCGGCCTGCGGGACGCAGATGTCCACGAAGCGCTGGCGCAGTTCGTCGTTGGAGTGGCGCTTGATCTTCCACTCCATCGACTGTGCGGAGTGCTGGGACTCGTCGTCGGGCGGGCCGAACATCATCAGCGACGGCCACCACCAGCGGTCCACCGCGTCCTGGGCCATGGCGTGCTGCTCCGGCGTGCCCTTGCTGAGGGCCAGCAGCAGCTCGTAGCCCTGGCGCTGGTGGAAGGACTCCTCCTTGCAGATCCGCACCATCGCGCGGGCGTACGGTCCGTAGGAGCAGCGGCACAGGGGAACCTGATTGGTGATCGCGGCGCCGTCCACCAGCCAGCCGATCGCGCCGACGTCGGCCCAGGTCAGCGTCGGGTAATTGAAGATCGAGGAGTACTTCTGGCGGCCGGCGTGCAGCTTGTCGAGCAGTTCGTCGCGGCTGGTGCCGAGGGTCTCGGCTGCGCTGTACAGGTACAGGCCGTGGCCGGCCTCGTCCTGGACCTTGGCCATCAGGATCGCCTTGCGGCGCAGGGACGGCGCACGGGTGATCCAGTTGGCCTCCGGCTGCATGCCGATGATCTCGGAGTGCGCGTGCTGGGCGATCTGCCGGACCAGGGTCGCGCGGTAGGCGTCGGGCATCCAGTCGCGCGGCTCGATGCGCTCGTCTGCGGCCACGGCCGCGTCGAAGGCGTGCTGGTAGGCCGCCGTGTCGACGGTGTCCGGTGCGCCGTCCGCCGGTGTGCGGGCCGTGCGCTGCGCGGCTGCTGTGGCCATGCGGTCCCCCTGACCTCGGGCTCGGTGGTGAACCTGGTTGTTCGAACTGTCCCGACCGATCGTTCGGTCGCATCCATGGTGTGCCGGGCCGCCGCGGGGTGTCAACCGCTGTGGAAAACTCGCGGGAGCCGCCCGTGGACGGCGCTCCGAGCAGGCCGGAGGGCCAGACGGCCCGGTGCCGGGGCCGTGCCGCGTGGCGAGGACCACCGCCTTCGGTCCGTACCCGGGGCTGCGCCCGGGGCCCGCGGCTGAGTACCGTTCCGTGCGAGCGCCGAGACGTGGCGCTCGTGAAGCCTGTGGCGCCTGTGACGGGCGCCGCGCCGCGGGTGGCCCCGCTCAGCCGCCCGCTGGGCCGGACGGACCGGCCGAACGACCGAGCTGAACGACGAGCCGACCGCACGAGCGGAGACGGGGGACGGGACGGGATGGACGCGTACGACGAGGACTCGCGGGGCCCACAGGCGCCCGACGGGTCGGCCGGGACGCGTCTCCCGGAAGAGCCCCCGGAGCACGACCCGCCGTCCCCGCCCCGCACCGGCGTCGCCGCGCTCTCCCCCCGCTACCAGGTCGCCGCGGCACTGGCGCTCGCGGTGGTCGCCGTCGCCGGCTGTGTGCATCTGCTGATGGTGTTCCTCAGCCTCGCCCCGGCTAACACGGTGACGAAGCAGCACGGCCAGGCGGTACAGGACTGGGTGTACCCGGAGTTCGAGCAGAACTGGAAGCTGTTCGCCCCGAACCCCCTCCAGCAGAACATCGCCGTACAGGTCCGCGCCGAGGTGCGGATGCGCGACGGCGGGCTGCGCACCACCGGGTGGACCGACCTGTCCGCCCAGGACGGCGCCGCCATCGACGGCAACCTGGTGCCCAGCCACACCCAGCAGAACGAGTTGCGCCGGGCCTGGGATTTCCTGGCTGCCACGCACGCCGCCGACAACCGTCCCGTGGGCATGCGCGGCTCGCTGTCCGAGCAGTACCTGCGGCGCATCGTCGTGATGCGCCTCTACCGGGACGATCCGACGAGCCGGGAAGGCGTGATCCAGCGCGTGCAGGTCCGTTCCAGCACCACCAATGTGCAGCCGCCGCCGTGGAGCCGTGAGCGGATCTCCGCCAAGCCCGTCTACCGCGTGCTGCCCTGGTGGGCCCTGACGTCCGACGAGGCCGCGGGAGGTGTGCGGTGAACCGTCTCTCCCCGACCCTGTCGCGCGGCATCGCCCGGGTCACCGAGGCGGCCCTCGGGCCGTACCAGAGCGCCGTCATACGGATCGGCTTCGCCGGCACCTGGCTGCTCTTCCTGCTGCGCGAGTTCCCCCACCGCCAGGAGCTGTACGGCCCCTCCGGACCGTGGGGCTGGAACCTCGCCAAGGAGCTGACCGACGACAACCACGCCTTCACGGCACTGCTGTGGTCCGACGGGCAGCTCTGGTTCGAGTGCTGCTACGCGCTCGCCATCCTCGCGAGCGCGGCCCTGCTGCTCGGCTGGCGCACCCGGACCGCATCCCTGCTGTTCATGGTCGGCGTGCTGTCGCTGCAGAACCGCAGCGTCTTCGTCGGCGACGGCGGCGACAACGTCCTGCACCTGATGTCCATCTACCTCGTGTTCACGCGCTGCGGACAGGTGTGGTCCCTCGACGCCCGCCGCGCGGCACGGGGCGCGGCGGCACGCGCGCGCGGGGAGCACGTACCCGCCGACCGGGTGGGACCGGTGCTGTGGGCGGTGCTCGGCCTGGCACTCGGCACGGCGACGCTGACCGGCCGTTTCCACGACTGGCTGATCCCGGCGCTGCTGTGGACGGCCTGGGCGGCCCTGGGCCTGTGGTGGGCCGTCGGACGCCGGGCGGCCTGGCGTGAGCCGCGGACCCTGCTGGACGTCATCGCCAACGTCCTGCACAACGGCGCCCTCGTCGTGATCATGGCCGAGGCGTGCCTGATCTACGCCACGGCCGGCTGGTACAAGGTCCAGGGCTCCCGCTGGCAGGACGGCACCGCCGTCTACTACCCGCTGCACCTGGACTACTTCTCCCCCTGGCCCGCGCTCGCCGACCTGATGTCCTCCAGCGGCACGATCATGATGATCGTGGCCTACGGGACGGTCATGGTGCAGGTCGCCTTCCCCTTCACCCTGTTCAACCGGCGGGTCAAGAACGTCCTGCTGGTGCTGATGATGACCGAGCACGCGGTGATCGCGGTCGTCCTCGGCCTGCCGTTCTTCTCGCTGGCGATGATCGCCGCCGACGCCGTCTTCCTGCCGACGTCGTTCCTGCGCCGGCTCGGCGATCTGGCGGCACGCGCGCGTGGACGCCTCGCCCGGCGCGCCGGCCTCACGGTCCCGGCGCCGCGCTCCCCGGAGGAGAGCACGGCCGACCACGTAGGGTTCTCGGCATGACCGACCCGCTGAGCCGCTGGCGCGCGCAGGCGGAGGGGGCCGTCCTGCTGGACGGTTTCCACGCCCTGAAGCACGCGCTGCGTTTCGGCGCCGAGGTGCCGGTCGCGGTCACCACCGACCGGACGGCCGCACTGTCCCTCGCCGAGGAGCTGGCCGGTGACGTGCGCGGCACCTTGGACACGCTCCTGACGGAGGTGTCCGAGCAGGTGTACGCCTCCCTCGTGCCGCGCCCCCATCCGACCGGGGTGGCCGCCCTCGCGGTACGGCCGTCCCGCGAGGCCAACCTGCGCGCGCTCGCCCGCACGCCCCGCACCGCCCCCGTCGTGGTCCTGGACAACCCCCGCAACCTGGGCAACGCCGGCGCCGTGATCCGGCTGGCCGCCGGCTTCGGGGCGGCCGGGGTGGTCACCACGGGCACGCTCGATCCCTGGCATCCCACGGTGGTGCGCGGCGGGGCGGGCCTGCACTTCGCGACCGCCGTGGAACGCCTCGGCGTCGGCGAGCTGCCCGCCGGACCGCTGTTCGCGCTCGACCCGGAGGGTGAGGACATCCGCGGCACCAGGCTGCCCGACGACGCCGTGCTGGCCTTCGGCTCGGAGCGCACCGGCCTGTCGCCGGAGCTGCGAGCCCGCGCCGACCACCTTCTGCGCCTCCCGATGCGCCCCCAGGTCTCCAGCTACAACCTGGCCACCAGCGTGGCGATGACGCTGTACCACTGGAGTGCGACCGGCGCCGGCGCCCCCGGGGACGCGCCCTGACCGACCCGGCCCTGCCCTGGCCGGCATTGCCGGATCCGGACGGTGAGGACCACGGACGCTGAGGACCGCGGCCGGTGAGAGCGGCGGCCGGGGAAGACGGCGGCCGGGGAGGCGAGGAGCGCGTACCGTGCCGAGGCGGCCTGCCGTGTCGGCGCCCCTGTGCCGCGGACCGTCCCCGGCCGGCCCGCGGCACCCTTCCGGTGACGGAGCCGCTACGCCTCCCGCCGAACCTCCACCGTCCGGAAGCGGTTGGCCACGAAGGCGCCGTCGGTGAGGGCCGCGTTCGCCGCCGGGTTGCCGCCCGAGCCGTGGAAGTCGGAGAAGGCGGCCGTCTGGTTGACGTAGACCCCGCCGGTCAGGTTGAGGGAGAGCTGGGCCGACTCCTCCAGGCATACCTCCTCGACGGCCCGCTCGGTCCCGGCGTCCGTGGTGTACGCGCCGACGGTCATCGCGCCCTTCTCCCGGACCGTGCGGCGCAGCAGCTCCACCGCGTCCGTCACCGAGTCGACGGCGACCGCGAAGGAGACCGGGCCGAAGCACTCGCTCATGTAGGCGGCCTCGTCGTCCGGCTTGGCGCCGTCCAGCTTGACGATGACCGGGGTGCGGACCACCGCGTCCGGGAACTCCGGGTTGGCGATCTCGCGGGAGGCCAGGGCGACCTCGCCGAGACCGGCCGCGGCCTCCAGTCGCGCCTTGACGTCCGGGTTGACGATCGCGCCCAGCAGGGCGTTCGCGCGCGCGTCGTCGCCGAGCAGGCCGTCGACCGCACGGGCGAGGTCGGCGGTGACCTCGTCGAAGGTCTTGGGGCCCTGGTCGGTGGTGATGCCGTCACGGGGGATGAGCAGGTTCTGCGGGGTGGTGCACATCTGGCCGCTGTACAGGGACAGCGAGAACGCCAGGTTGGACAGCATGCCCTTGTAGTCGTCCGTGGAGTGCACGAGCACCGTGTTGACGCCGGCCTTCTCCGTGTAGACCTGTGCCTGGCGGGCGTTGGCCTCCAGCCAGTCGCCGAAGGACGTCGAACCGGTGTAGTCGATGATCCGGATCTCCGGGCGGGTGGCGAGGGTCTTGGCGATGCCCTCGCCGGAGCGCTCGGCGGCGAGCGCGACCAGGTTCGGGTCGAAGCCGGCCGCGGCCAGCACGTCCCGGGCGACCTGGACGGTCAGCGCGAGCGGCAGCACCGCGCGCGGGTGCGGCTTGACCAGGACCGCGTTGCCGGTGGCCAGGGAGGCGAACAGGCCCGGGTAGCCGTTCCAGGTCGGGAAGGTGTTGCAGCCGATGACCAGGCCGATGCCGCGCGGGACGGACGTGAACCGCTTGGTGAGGACGAGCGGGTCGCGCTTGCCCTGCGGCTTCGTCCACTCCGCCGTCTCGGGCGTGCGGACCTGCTCCGCGTACGCGTACGCCACCGCCTCCAGGCCGCGGTCCTGGGCGTGCGGGCCGCCGGCCTGGAACGCCATCATGAACGCCTGCCCGCTGGTGTGCATGACCGCGTGCGCGAACTCGTGCGTCCGGTCGCTGATCCGCTTGAGGATCTCCAGGCAGACCACCGCCCGGACCTCGGGACCCGCGTCCCGCCAGGCCCGCTGCCCCGACCGCATCGCGGGAAGCAGCACGTCGAGGTCCGCGTGCGGGTAGGACACGTTCAGCTCGATGCCGTACGGCGAGATCTCGCCGCCCACCCAGTCGTCCGTGCCGGGCTGGCCGAGGTCGAGCCGGGTGCCCGGCAGGGCGTCGAAGGCGGCCTTGCCCGCCGCCGCGTCCAGGCTGCCGTTCTCGCCGTACGCCTTCGGGTGCTCGGGGTGGGGCGACCAGTACGCGCGGGTGCGGATCGCTTCCAGTGCCTGGTCCAGGGTGGGCCGATGCTTCTCGATCAGCTCGTGGGCGGTCAGTTCGGCGGCCATGCGGGACCAACTCCTCGTCTGGAGAGCTCTTCGTCGAGTCCGTGACCTGGGCAGGGACTGCCAGTCAGAGATAGAGTAACCGAACGATCGGTCGGGACAAGGGGTCCGGCGCATCTGTGGAAAACACCGTGCGGGAGGATCGCGCACATGACAGCACTCGACCTCAGCAGCCCCGTGGCCGTCGTCGGCACCGGCACCATGGGCCAGGGAATCGCCCAGGTCGCGCTGGTCGCCGGGCATCCCGTGCGGCTCTACGACGCCGTTCCCGGGCGGGCCCGGGAGGCGGCCGAAGCGATCGGCGCCCGTCTCGACCGGCTCGTGGAGAAGGGCCGGCTCGCCGGTGACGACCGGGACGCGGCCCGTGCCCGCCTCGAGCCCGCCGACGGCCTCACCGAACTGGCCGACTGCGCCCTGGTCGTGGAGGCCGTCCTGGAACGGCTGGACGTCAAGCAGGAACTCTTCCGCGAACTGGAGGACGTGGTCGCCGAGGACTGCCTGCTCGCCACCAACACATCCTCGCTCTCGGTGACGGCCGTGGGCGGTGCCCTGCGCCACCCGGGCCGCTTCGTCGGCCTGCACTTCTTCAACCCGGCGCCGCTGCTGCCGCTGGTCGAGGTGGTCTCCGGGTTCGCCACGGACGTCACGTCGGCCACGCGCGCGTACGAGACCGCCCGCGCCTGGGGCAAGACCCCTGTGGCCTGCGCGGACACCCCGGGCTTCATCGTCAACCGCATCGCCCGCCCCTTCTACGCCGAGGCGTTCGCCGTCTACGAGGCGCAGGCCGCCGACCCCGCGACCATCGACGCGGTCCTGCGCGAGTCCGGCGGCTTCAGGATGGGCGCCTTCGAACTGACCGACCTGATCGGCCAGGACGTCAACGAGTCCGTCACCCACTCCGTGTGGCAGTCCTTCTTCCAGGACCTGCGCTTCACCCCCTCCCTGGCGCAGCGCCGGCTGGTGGAGTCCGGCCGGCTCGGCCGCAAGAGCGGGCGCGGCTGGTACGACTACGCCGACGGTGCCGAGCGGCCCGAGCCGCACACCGCCGACAAGGAGCGGCCGCCCGCCTACATCGTCGCCGAGGGCGGCCTGGGCCCGGCGGCCGAGCTGCTCACGCTGGTCCGCGAGGCGGGCATCCAGGTCCGCGAGGAGGACGAGGACAACGGCTCCCGCCTGGTGCTGCCCAGCGGCGGTCATCTGGTCCTCGCCGACGGCCAGACCTCCGCGGAGTTCCGGGACGTCGTCCACTTCGACCTCGCGCTGGACTACCGCACGGCCACCCGGATCGCCCTGTCCGCATCCCAGGACACCTCGCCGCAGACCCTCGCCGAGGCCATCGGGCTGTTCCAGGCGCTGGGCAAGGACGTCAGCGTCATCGGCGACGTCCCCGGCATGATCGTCGCCCGCACGGTCGCCCGGATCATCGACCTCGCCCACGACGCCGTCGCCAAGGGCGTGGCCACCGAGGAGGACATCGACACCGCGATGCGCCTGGGCGTCAACTACCCGCTCGGCCCCTTCGAATGGGACCGCGGGATCGGCCGCGAGTTCGCCTTCGACGTCCTGGACGAGATGCACGAGCGCGACCCCTCCGGACGCTACGCGCCCTCCCTCGCGCTCTACCGCCACGCGTACGCCATCGACAAGCGGGAGGGCACCGTATGACCACGGCCAGACGCGACACCTACACGCCCGAGACGCTGCTCTCCGTCGCCGTGCGGGTCTTCAACGAGCGCGGCTACGACGGCACCTCCATGGAGCATCTGTCCAAGGCTGCCGGCATCTCCAAGTCGTCGATCTACCACCACGTCAGCGGCAAGGAGGAGCTGCTGCGCCGGGCCGTCAGCCGTGCCCTGGACGGCCTGTTCGCCATCCTGGACGAGGAGCACGCGCGCGCGGGGCAGTCCGTCGACCGGCTGGAGCACGTCGTGCGCCGCATGGTCGAGGTGCTCATAGCCGAGCTGCCCTATGTGACGCTGCTGCTGCGTGTGCGCGGCAACACGGAGACCGAGCGGTGGGCGCTGGAGCGCCGCCGCGACTTCGACCACCGGGTCGCCGAGCTGCTGAAGGCGGCGGCGGCCGACGGGGACGTGCGCGGGGACGTGGAGGTCCGCCTGGCCACCCGGCTGGTCTTCGGAATGGTCAACTCCATCGTGGAGTGGTACCGCCCGGACGCGCGGGGCGCGAGCGGCCAGGAGGTGGCCGACGCCGTCGTCCGGCTGGTCTTCTCTGGCCTGCGCCAGGCCTGACCTCAGCTGTCGGGCTCCAGGTCCTCCTCCTCGAACACCAGCAGCGTGCGGGTGCTGAGCACCTCGGGGATCGCCTGGAGCCGGGTCAGTACCAGCTCGCGCAGCGCCCTGTTGTCGGGCGTGTGCACCAGCAGCAGCACGTCGAAGTCACCGCCCACCAGGGCGATGTGAGAGGCGCCGGGCAGCTGTCTGAGCTGCTCGCGGACCGTGCGCCAGGTGTTCTGGACGATTTTCAGCGTGATGTAAGCGGACGTGCCGTGGCCCGCCCGCTCGTGGTCCACCCGGGCGCTGAAGCCCCTGATCACCCCGTCCTCGACGAGCCGGTTGATGCGCGCGTAGGCGTTGGCGCGCGAAACGTGGACACGTTCGGCGACGGACCGTATCGAGGAACGGCCGTCCGCCTGGAGGATCCGCAGGATGTCCTGATCGATGGCGTCCAGCGGGCGTGGCGGCGGAAGCGCGACACCTTCCCGCGGCCCTTCGGCCATTTGTTCAGGCTCCATGTCCCCCCGCTCCCTCGCCGTGGACGTCCTGCGTTCATTCCAGGCTGTGGAGAACCGTTTGTCCACAGCCTGAAGGCGCCTGTAGCCAAAATGTGCCGACGACCGAACAATCGGTAGGTGAGGCGGGTCACAGCCGACACGCCTCCCGTAGCCGCTCCCACGAGGAGGTGCCGTCATGACGGTTCTGGAGCAGCGGGGCGCGTACCGGCCTTCGCCGCCGCCCGCCTGGCAGCCCCGTATGGACCCCGCGCCGCTGCTGCCCGACGCCGAGCCCTACCGCGTCCTCGGCACCGAGGCGGCCGGAAAGGCAGACCCCGGCCTGCTGCGCCGGCTCCACGCCGAGCTGGTCCGCGGACGCCGGTACAACACGCAGGCCACCGCGCTGACGAAGCAGGGCCGGCTCGCCGTCTATCCGTCCAGCACCGGCCAGGAGGCCTGCGAGGTCGCTGCCGCCCTGGCCCTGGAGGAGCGCGACTGGCTCTTCCCCAGCTACCGCGACACGCTCGCCGTCGTCGCCCGGGGCGTGGACCCGGTCGAGGCGCTCACCCTGCTGCGCGGCGACTGGCACACCGGCTACGACCCCTACGCCCACCGGGTGGCCCCCCTCAGCACCCCGCTGGCCACCCAGCTGCCGCACGCCGTGGGCCTCGCCCACGCCGCCCGCCTCAAGGGCGACGACGTGGTCGCGCTCGCCATGGTCGGCGACGGCGGCACCAGCGAGGGCGACTTCCACGAGGCGCTGAACTTCGCCGCCGTCTGGCAGGCACCGGTCGTCTTCCTGGTGCAGAACAACGGCTTCGCCATCTCCGTCCCGCTCGCCAAGCAGACCGCCGCACCCTCCCTGGCCCACAAGGCCGTCGGGTACGGCATGCCGGGCCGGCTGGTCGACGGCAACGACGCCGCGGCCGTGCACGAGGTCCTCAGCGACGCCGTACGGCACGCGCGCGCCGGTGGCGGCCCGACCCTGATCGAGGCGGTGACGTACCGCATCGAGGCCCACACCAACGCCGACGACGCCACCCGGTACCGGGGCGACACCGAGGTCGAGGCCTGGCGCGCCCACGACCCGGTCGAACTGCTGGAACGCGAACTGACCACGCGCGGCCTGCTGGACGAGGACGCCATTGCCGCCGTCCGGCAGGACGCCGAGACGATGGCTGCCGACCTGCGGGAACGCATGAACCGGGACCCCGAACTCAACCCGATGGACCTCTTCGACCACGTCTACGCCGAGACCACCGCCCAACTGCGCGAACAGCGCGCCCTGCTGCGGGCCGAGCTGGAGGCCGAGCAGGAGCAGCACGGTGAGTCCGGCGAGCCGGGCGCACAGGAAGGCGGCGCCCGATGACGACCGTCGCCGTCAAGCCCGCCACCATGGCGCAGGCCCTCACCCGCGCGATGCGCGACGCCATGGCAGCCGACCCCACCGTGCACGTCATGGGCGAGGACGTCGGCACCCTCGGCGGTGTCTTCCGCGTCACCGACGGGCTCGCCAAGGAGTTCGGCGAGGACCGCTGCACCGACACCCCGCTCGCCGAGGCCGGCATCCTCGGCACCGCCGTCGGCATGGCCATGTACGGCCTGCGGCCCGTGGTGGAGATGCAGTTCGACGCCTTCGCCTACCCGGCGTTCGAGCAGCTGATCAGCCACGTCTCCCGGATGCGCAACCGCACCCGCGGCAGGATGCCCCTGCCGATCACCGTCCGCGTCCCCTACGGCGGCGGCATCGGCGGCGTCGAGCACCACAGCGACTCCTCCGAGGCCTACTACATGGCCACCCCGGGGCTGCACGTCGTCACCCCGGCCACCGTCGCCGACGCCTACGGGCTGCTGCGCCGCGCCATCGCCTCCGACGACCCGGTCGTCTTCCTGGAGCCCAAGCGGCTGTACTGGTCGAAGGACACCTGGAACCCCGAGCAGCCGACGGATGTGGAACCCATCGGCCGTGCCGTCGTGCGCCGACCCGGCAGCAGCGCCACGCTCATCACCTACGGCCCCTCGCTGCCGGTCTGCATGGAGGCCGCCGAGGCCGCCCGGGCGGAGGGCTGGGATCTGGAGGTCCTCGACCTGCGCTCCCTGGTGCCGTTCGACGACGAGACGGTCTGCGCCGCCGTACGGCGCACCGGCCGCGCGGTCGTCGTCCACGAGTCCACCGGGTTCGGCGGACCGGGCGGCGAGATCGCGGCCCGGATCACCGAGCGCTGCTTCCACCACCTGGAGGCGCCGGTGCTGCGCGTCGCCGGGTTCGACATCCCGTACCCGCCGCCCATGCTGGAGCGGCACCACCTGCCCGGCGTCGACCGCATCCTCGACGCCGTGGCCCGGCTGCAGTGGGAGGCCGAGGGCTGATGGCTCAGGTGCTGGAGTTCAAGCTGCCCGACCTCGGTGAGGGACTCACCGAGGCGGAGATCGTCCGCTGGCTGGTCCAGGTCGGTGACGTGGTCACCGTCGACCAGCCGGTGGTCGAGGTCGAGACGGCCAAGGCCATGGTCGAGGTGCCCTGCCCGTACGGCGGCGTGGTCACCGCGCGCTACGGCGAGGAGGGCACCGAACTGCCCGTCGGCGCCCCGCTCCTGACGGTCGCCGTGGGCGAGCCGGCGGCGGAGCCGGAGGGCTCGGGCAACGTCCTCGTGGGCTACGGCACCCAGGCCCCGGCGGCACGACGGCGCCGGGTCCGGGCGGGCACGGCCACCGCCAACGGGCAGGCCAGGAAGCCCGAGCCCGGCCCGATGACCCCCCACACGCGCGGTACCGCACCGGCCAGGGCACAGCTGCCCGCGCCCACGCCGGCATCCGCGCCTACGTCGGCATCCGCGCCTACGTCGGCATCCGCGCCCACGCAGGCAGCCGCAGCCGCGCACCCCGCCGCGCCCGTATCCGCCATGGCGCCCGCCCAGGGACCCGTCCCCGTGATCTCCCCCCTCGTGCGCAGGCTGGCCCGGGACAACGGCGTCGACCTGCGGCAGCTGGCCGGCTCCGGCCCGGACGGGCTCATCCTGCGCGCGGACGTCGAGAACGTGCTGCGAGCCGGCACCGCGCCCGCCCGTGCGGCCGACGAGCAGGCCGTACCGGCCCCGGCTGCGGCCCCCCGTGCCGAGGGCGAGGTCCGGATCCCGCTCAAGGGCATCCGCGGCGCCGTCGCCGACAAGCTGTCCCGCAGCCGCCGGGAGATCCCGGACGCCACCTGCTGGGTCGACGCCGACGCGACGGAACTCCTGCGCGCCCGGGCCGCGATGAACGCGGCCGGAGGCCCGAAGGTCTCCCTCCTCGCCCTGCTCGCCCGCATCTGCACGGCCGCCCTGGCCCGGTTCCCCGAGCTGAACTCCTACGTCGACACCGACGCCCGCGAGGTCGTCCAGCTCGGCCAGGTCCACCTCGGGTTCGCCGCCCAGACCGAACGCGGGCTGGTCGTACCGGTCGTCCGGGACGCCCACGCGCGCGACGCCGAGTCCCTGACCGCCGAGTTCGCCCGGCTCACCGAGGCAGCCCGCACGGGCACGCTCACACCCGGGGAACTCACCGGCGGGACCTTCACGCTGAACAACTACGGCGTCTTCGGCGTCGACGGTTCCACCCCGATCGTCAACCACCCCGAGGCGGCCATGCTCGGCGTCGGCCGCATCATCCCCAAGCCGTGGGTGCACGAGGGCGAACTCGCCGTCCGCCAGGTCGTCCAGCTCTCGTTCACCTTCGACCACCGGGTGTGCGACGGCGGCACCGCGGGCGGGTTCCTGCGGTACGTGGCGGACTGCGTGGAACAGCCGGCGGTGCTGCTGCGCACGCTGTGAGAGATGAGCGTGCGCACGCTGTGACGTACGACCGGTCCGGAAGGCGGGGCGGGCAGGACATACTCGAGGAGTGACCACCGCACCCGCCGCCTCCGGGGCGCCCGCGCCGTACGACGCCGTCGTGCTGGCCGGCGGCTCCGCCCGGCGGCTCGGCGGGGCCGACAAGCCCGCGGTCCGGGTCGGGGGCCGCGCGCTGCTCGACCGGGTGCTCGCGGCCTGCGCGGGCGCCCGGACGACCGTCGTCGTCGCCGCCCCCCGGCCCACCGCCCGGCCGGTGCGCTGGGCGCGCGAGGAGCCGCCCGGTGGCGGGCCGGTCGCCGCCCTGGAGGCCGGCCTGCGGTGCACCACCGCCGGGCACGTCCTCGTGCTCTCCGCCGACCTGCCCTTCCTCGAACGAGGCACGGTCGAGCGGCTGCTGACCACCCTTCGGGACACCGGTGCCGACGGCGCGCTGCTCACCGACGCCGACGGCCGCGACCAGCCGCTCGTGGCCGCCTACCGCACCGCGGCCCTGCACCGCGAGCTGACCGCCCTCGCCGTCACGCACGACGGCCTCACCGGGCTGCCCCTGCGCCGGCTGACCGGCGCCCTCCGCCTCACCCGCGTCCCCGGCCCGCTCGCGTCCTTCGACTGCGACACCTGGGACGACATCGCCGACGCCAGGGCACGGATCAGGGAGCATGGCCACGTGTTGGATGAATGGATCTCCGCAGTCAAGGACGAACTGGGCATCGACCTGGACGTCGACACCGGCGTCCTGCTCGACCTGGCCCGTGACGCCGCACACGGCGTGGCCCGCCCGGCCGCCCCGCTGACCACCTTCCTCGTCGGCTACGCGGCGGCGAAGGGCGCGGGCGGCCCGGAGGCCGTCGCCGAGGCCGCCCGCAGGGCCGCCGCGCTGGCCCTCAGGTGGCAGGAGGAGAGCAACGTGGGCAAGGACGAGAGCAACGGGGGCCCGAGCGCCCCGGACGCCGGATGACCGCCCCCGGCACCCGGGCCGAGGCGCCCGCCGGGGACACCGACGACCTCGATGTCGAGGAGGCCCTGGCGCTGGTGAGGGAAGGCCACCGGGAATCCCGGGACGACGGCACCGACGACGGGGCGGGCCAGGTGCCCGGCCCGTCCCCGCGGCCCGCCGGTGAACGGCCCGCCGAGCGGCACAGGGCCACCCCCTGGCCCCGGGCCCGCGAGATCGCGGCCCGTGCCGCGCGCGCCCAGGGCACGAGGGGCGAGGGAGGCGCCGCCGCCGGTGCCCGACGCGCCCCCGTCCAGGTGTCCCTCGGTGACGCCCTCGGACTGGTCCTGGCCGCCCCCCTCGACGCGCTCACCGACCTGCCCTCCTTCGACACCTCCGCGATGGACGGCTGGGCGGTCGCCGGTCCAGGCCCCTGGCAGGTCCGGGAGGAGGGGGTGCTCGCCGGGCACGCGCAGCCCGAGCCGCTCACCGACGGCGAGGCCGTCCGCATCGCCACCGGTGCCCGCATCCCCGCCGACACCACCGCCGTCCTGCGGAGCGAGCACGGCCGGATCGACACCCAGGGCCGGCTGCACACCACCCTCCCCCACTCTCGGCTTCGCTCGAGCGGGGGGACCCCCATGCTGCACCACGGCCAGGACATCCGGCCACGCGGTCAGGAGTGCCGCAGCGGCGACCAGCTGCTGCCCGTGGGCACCCTGGTCACCCCCGCCGTCCTGGGCCTCGCCGCGGCGGCCGGCTACGACACGGTCACCGTCGTACCCCGCCCCCGCGTCGAAGTCCTCGTCCTCGGAGACGAGTTGCTCACCGAGGGTCTGCCGCACGACGGGCTGATCAGGGACGCGCTCGGCCCCATGCTCCCGCCGTGGCTGCGCGCGCTCGGAGCCGACGTCATCGCCGTCCGCCGGATCGGCGACGACGCCCGGGCGCTCCGCAAGGCGGTCACCGGTTCCAAGGCCGACCTGATCGTCACCACGGGCGGCACCGCGGCCGGACCCGTCGACCACGTCCACCCGATCCTGGAACGCATCGGCGCCGAACTCCTCGTCGACGGTGTCAAGGTCCGCCCCGGCCACCCCATGCTGCTGGCCCGCACCAAGGACCACCAGCACCTCGTCGGCCTGCCCGGCAACCCCCTCGCGGCCGTCTCCGGCCTGCTCACGCTCGCCGAACCCCTGCTGCGCACCCTCGCCGCCCATCCCGCCCCCGAGCCGTACACACTGCCCCTGAAAGAGGCGGTGCAGGGGCACCCGTACGACACCCGGCTCATCCCCGTGGTGCTGCGGGGCGACCACGCCGTGCCGCTGCACTACAACGGCCCGGCCATGCTCCGCGGCGTCGCCGCCGCCGACGCGCTGGCCGTCGTACCCCCGGGCGGGGCCCGGCAGGGCGAGGAGGCGGAGCTGCTGGACCTGCCTTGGGCGACCGCCGGAATCGGGGTGTGTTTCACGTGAAACTTCCGGGCCATGACGCCATCGCCCGCCAGGTGGGCGACCACCTGGTGACCCATCGGGTGAAACTGCCGAGAAAAGTGGTGGAGCGCCCGATCCGCCAGGTCGTCAAGCGGCTGATCATGGCCCTGCTGCTCCTGGTCGCCACCGCGTTCGTCGTCTACGCCGACCGGGACGGCTACCAGGACGACTCCGACGGCACCCTCGACCTGCTCGACGCGTTCTACTACGCGACCGTCACCCTCTCCACCACGGGATACGGCGACATCACCCCGGTCAGTGACAGCGCCCGGCTCACCAACATCTTCGTCATCACGCCCCTGCGCGTGCTGTTCCTGATCATCCTGGTCGGCACCACGCTGGAGGTCCTCACCGAACGCACCCGGGAGGAATGGCGCCTGAACCGCTGGAGGTCCACCTTGCGCGACCACACCGTCGTCATCGGTTTCGGTACCAAGGGGCGGTCGGCCATCCAGACCGTCTGCGTGACCGGGCTGAAGAAGGAGCAGGTCGTCGTGGTCGACCCCAGTGCCAAGGCGATCGACGCGGCGACCGCCGAGGGCTACGCCGGGGTCATAGGTGACGCCACCCGCAGTGACGTGCTCAAGCAGGCGGAGGTCCACAAGGCCCGGCAGATCATCGTCGCCCCGCAGCGCGACGACACCTCGGTCCTCGTCACGCTGACCGCCCGCCAGCTCAACCGCAGCGCCAAGATCGTGGCCGCCGTCCGCGAGGAGGAGAACGCCCCGCTGCTCAAGCAGTCCGGCGCCGATGCCGTCATCACCAGTTCCGGCGCGGCCGGCCGGCTGCTGGGCCTGTCCGTGCTCAGCCCCGCCGCCGGCATGGTGATGGAGGACCTCATCCAGCAGGGCAGCGGGCTGGACCTGGTGGAACGCCCGGTGGTCCGCGGCGAGGTGGGCATGAAGCCGCGGGAGACGGACGACCTCGTGGTGAGTGTCGTCCGCGGGCACCGGGTGCTCGGCTACGACGATCCGTCCGTCGGCACCCTCCAGCTGACCGACCGGCTCATCACCATCGTCCGGGCCACCCCGGCCGCCCAGGTCACCCCGAACATCCGCCCTCTGCCACGCGGATGACGGGGCCGTCGGGGAGTAGCGTCACCGGCATGCATGCGATCACGATTCCCGAACCTGGTGGTCCCGAGGCGCTGGTGTGGGACGAGGTCCCCGACCCGGTGCCCGGCGAGGGCGAGGTGCTGGTCGAGGTGGTGGCCAGCGCCGTCAACCGCGCCGACATCCTGCAGCGCCAGGGCTTCTACAACCCACCGCCCGGTGCCTCCGCCCACCCCGGCCTCGAGTGCTCCGGCAGGATCGCCGCGCTCGGCCCCGGCGTCTCCGGCTGGGCCGTCGGCGACCAGGTGTGCGCGCTGCTCGCCGGCGGCGGCTACGCCGAGAAGGTCGCCGTACCGGCCGGGCAACTGCTGCCCGTGCCCGAGGGCGTCGACCTCACCCGGGCGGCGGCGCTGCCCGAGGTGGTCTGCACGGTCTGGTCCAACGTGTTCATGGTCGCCCACCTGCGTCCGGGCGAGACGCTGCTGGTGCACGGCGGCTCCAGCGGCATCGGCACCATGGCGATCCAGCTCGCCAAGGCCGTCGGCGCCAGGGTCGCGGTGACCGCCGGCACGAAGGAGAAGCTGGACCAGTGCGCCGAACTCGGCGCGGACGTGCTCATCAACTACCGCGAGCAGGACTTCGTCGCCGAGATCAGGCAGGCCACCGACGGCGCGGGCGCCGACGTCATCCTCGACAACATGGGGGCCAAGTACCTGGACCGCAACGTCCAGGCCCTCGCGGTCAACGGGCGCCTCGCGATCATCGGCATGCAGGGCGGAGTCAAGGGCGAGCTGAACATCGCCGCGCTGCTCAACAAGCGGGCCGCGATCAGCGCGACCTCGCTGCGCGCACGGCCGCTGAGCGAGAAGGCGGCCATCGTCGCCGCCGTACGCGAGCACGTGTGGCCCCTGTTCGCCGCCGGGCACGTCCGCCCGGTCGTCGACCGTGAGCTGCCGATGCGGGAGGCGGCCGAGGCGCACCGCCTGGTGGAGGCGAGCGGTCACATCGGCAAGGTGCTGCTGGTGGCGGCGTAGCGGCCGGGCCGGTGCCGGACGGTCAGCTCCTGCGGAGCCGCAGGCCCAGGAACGCCAGTCCCAGGCCCAGGCCTATGAGGACGAGGCCGCTGCCCAGCGGGAGGATCCGCAGGACCGGCTCGGTGGCGGCCTCGCCCCGCTCGGCCGCCTGCCGGGCGTCGGGTGTCAGCGGGGGCGTGGCGGAGTCGAGGCCGGTCCCGACGGACGGCTCGTAGGCGGTGGGCAGGTTCGTGGTCTCCGGTTCCGCCGGCTGTGCGGCCTGGGTGGCCGGAGCGGGATCGTCGTCGCCCTCCACCTCGGTCGAGGGGCCGTCCGGCCGGCCCGGCCGCATCCGTCCCTCACCGGCCCGGCTGCCCGCCCGGGACGGCGAGGCGGAGGCGAGCGGGAGATAGGGGAGGACCGACGCCGAGGCGGAGTCGGACGGCATGGGCACGGGGGTGGCCGGGTCCGGCTGTGCGAGGCCGTCGGGAGCGGACGGCTCCGGGCTCGGGCCTTCGTGC
Organism: Streptomyces musisoli; assembly: GCF_016741855.1. Lineage (GTDB taxonomy): Bacteria > Actinomycetota > Actinomycetes > Streptomycetales > Streptomycetaceae > Streptomyces > Streptomyces musisoli. Next base: position 56,549 of record NZ_JAERRH010000021.1, read on the forward strand.
CCCGGCCGCTGCTCCTCCGGGTGCCCGCGGACCGGCGCCGAGTGGTGCGCGGGCGAGTGCTCCGCAGCCGGGTGCCGCGGGTCGGAGCGGTCCGGGGACGCGTGCCCCGTCGGCCCGCGCTCCTCCTCTCCGTGCCCCGTGGCGGACACCCGGGCGGGGTCCGGCCCGGCGGGGTACGCGGCCGTGCTGCCGTACGCGACGGCGACGCCGTACAGCGGCAGAGCCGCCACTGTCAGGACGGCCAGCAGCCTCAGACGGCGGAACGTGAGACGTAGGCGTGGAGTCACGTCGGTGACCTCCCGGAGCCCAGGTGTCGTGACTTGTGGATAACCGACGGGAATAAGCCTCACATTCAACGCCTGATAGGGCATTTCGGATTGCTCCGTCAGGTCTAAACGGTGGATCAACCCCATGAGGGGGCACCACGGTGATGAGGTGTTGGCGTGCGAGAGAATGGCGGCATGGAGATGCCGAGGAACGAACGGTCGCCGGAGAATCCCCAGATCCTCGTCGTGGGGCAGGACGGAATGGCGCTCGGCGGCGGCGGGGACCAGGACTCCCGTGAGACCCCGCTGACGGAGCAGGTGGAACAGCCGGCCAAGGTCATGCGGATCGGCAGCATGATCAAGCAGCTTCTGGAGGAGGTGCGCGCGGCTCCCCTCGACGAGGCCAGCCGGGTACGGCTGAAGGAGATCCACGCCAGCTCGGTGAAGGAGCTGGAGGACGGCCTGGCCCCGGAGCTGGTCGAGGAACTGGAGCGGCTCTCCCTGCCGTTCACCGACGAGGCCACCCCCAGCGACGCCGAACTGCGCATCGCGCAGGCACAGTTGGTGGGCTGGCTGGAAGGCCTCTTCCACGGGATCCAGACGACACTGTTCGCCCAGCAGATGGCCGCGCGGGCCCAACTGGAGCAGATGCGCCGCGCGCTCCCGCCGGGCGTCTCCGGTCACGAGGGGGGCGACGAGCACCACGCGGGCGGCCGCTCGGGCGGGCCGTACCTGTAACGCGGGCGGGCCGTGGCCGAAGGCGGCCGCCGGGGCGCGGGCGGCTCGCCCGTCGCGGCACCTGAGGCGGCCCACCCGGCCGCCCGGTACGCGGCCCACGCACCCGACTCATCCATGACACACGAAGGGCCCGGCGGACGACCGCCGGGCCCGACCTATGCCCCGACCCGCGGGGCCGGCGGGGGCTGTGTCCGCACCGCCCCCGCCCGGATCACTGGGGATTGCCGGTCGACACGCTCAGCTGGATGCTGCCCGGATCGTCCGGGTCGATGTCCGTGCCCGCGGCGGGGAACTGGTTCAGGACGGTTCCGTCGCCCCAGGTGTTGTCGTCCTGGTCCTTGATGTCCCACTTCCAGCCCGCGGCCTGGAGGCACTCCTTCACGGAGTCGATGTCCTTGTAGCGCAGGTCGGGCATCTCGGCCTTCTCCGGGTCCTTCCACGACTCCTGCGGATCGGTGCACTTCTCCTTGTCGATCCGCCGGGTGTGGTCCGGGCCGCGGTAGCCCGCGCGGTGGGACGAGGACGCCGAGGCGCTGGAGCCGCCGCTGCCGCCCTTGCTGTCGTCGCCGTTGTCCTTCAGCGTCAGCGCGACGATCAGCCCGGCCACCACGACGGCCGCCACCGCCACGGAGCCGATCACCACCGGCCGCTTGCTCCGGCCGCCGCCGGCGGGCTGCCCGGCCGGCTGCGGCGAGATCGTGTACGGCGGCGGGGTCTGCGGTGCGGTCTGCGGGCCGTAGCCCACGGCAGGCGTCTGGTACCCGCCCTGCTGCGGGTAGCCGTAGGACGGGGCGGGCGTCGGGTGGCCGTAGGGGTTCGGGACCGGGGTCGGATGCGGAGCCGGCTGGTACGGCGTCTGCACCTGACCCTGCTGCGCCGGGGGCGCCTGGCCGACCGGCGGGAACACCGCGGAGCCGACGCCCGAGCCGCTCTGCTGCGGCCCGGCGCCCGGCACGATGCTCGGCGCGGCCGCCTGGAAGGACGCCGCGACCCGCAGGCACTCGGCACGCATGGACTCGGCGGTCGGGAAGCGCTCGTTCGGGTTCTTCTTCAGCGCGCGGGCGACCAGCGCGTCCACGGCGGGCGGCAGGGCGCGGTTGACGGAGGAGGGCGCCACCGGCTCCTCCTGCACATGCGCGTAGGCGATCGCCAGCGGCGAGTCCGCGTCGAACGGCAGCCGCCCGGTGACGAGCTGGAACAGCATGATGCCGACCGAGTACAGGTCGGAACGGGCGTCCACGCCCCGGCCCAGGGCCTGCTCGGGCGAGAGGTACTGCGGGGTGCCGACGACCATGCCGGTCTGGGTCATCGAGGTGACGCCGGACTGCATGGCGCGGGCGATGCCGAAGTCCATGACCTTGACCACGCCACGCTTGGTGGTCATCACGTTGCCCGGCTTGATGTCGCGGTGGACCAGCCCCATCTCGTGGCTGATCTCCAGGGCTGCGAGCACGTCGGCGGTGACCTTCAGCGCCTTGTCGGCGGGCATCGCGCCGTACTGCCGTATGTCCTGCTCCAGGACCGAGCCCAGCGGCCGGCCCTCGACGTACTCCATGACGATGTACGGCGTCGCCATGCCGTTCAGCTCGTCCTCGCCCGTGTCGAAGACGGAGACGATATTGGTGTGCGTGAGCTTGGCCACGGCCTGCGCCTCGCGGCGGAAGCGCTCCCGGAACGCCTGCTCCCGGCCGAGTTCGGTGTGGAGCGTCTTGATCGCCACCTGGCGGTCCAGCACCGTGTCGTACGCCAGGTGCACCGAGGCCATACCGCCCTCGCCCAGCAAGTCGCGCAGCTGATAGCGGCCACCGGCCAGCGCCTGCCCCGCGTACCGGCCGTGTGCGCCGTCCTGGCTCATCTCTCCGCGTCCCCCACTGGCCGTCCGGCGCCGTCCTCCAGCGAACAGGCCTTGATCGAATGTGTCATTCCCGGCCAAGTCTGCCCCAGGGCACCGACACGTCAAGCTCGGTGCCCGTTCCGTGACCGTACGCGCAAGAAGCGTCGCGCAAGCGTTACAGGGGACGTACGACCGGCGCACAGAATTTGCACGACAGCGCGTGCTACAGGTTTCATGACCGGTCCGTCTCGGGTCGGTCCCGGTTGCCGTTCCGAACCGGTGGCCCCCACGGAGGCTGTAGCGTGGCCGACGGAGACCGTGACAACACCGCGCGCACCGCGGGCAGAAACGACGGCGAGGACTGATGGCACAGACGCAGCGCTCTCAGGGCCCGTCCGACCCCGAGGCGACTGGCGGCGGCATGTCAGACTCGCCGGAGCTGTGGGGCAACGGCGGGCTCGTCGGCGACGGTCGGTACCGGCTCACGCACCGGCTGGGCCGCGGCGGCATGGCCGAGGTGTTCGCGGCCGAGGACGTCCGTCTGGGCCGCACGGTAGCCGTCAAGCTGCTCCGCGCGGACCTGGCCGAGGATCCGGTCTCCAAGGCGCGTTTCACCCGCGAGGCACAGTCCGTCGCAGGACTCAACCACCACGCGATCGTCGCCGTGTACGACTCCGGCGAGGACGTGGTGGGCGGCCAGTCCGTGCCGTACATCGTCATGGAACTGGTCGAGGGCCGCACCATCCGCGACCTGCTGCTGAACGCCGAGGCGCCGGGCCCCGAGCAGGCGCTCATCATCGTCTCCGGCGTGCTGGAGGCGCTCGCCTACTCGCACCAGCATGGCATCGTCCACCGTGACATCAAGCCGGCGAATGTCATCATCACCCACAGCGGTGCCGTCAAGGTGATGGACTTCGGCATCGCCCGCGCCCTGCACGGCGCGTCCACGACGATGACGCAGACCGGCATGGTCATGGGCACCCCGCAGTACCTCTCCCCGGAGCAGGCGCTCGGCAAGGCCGTCGACCACCGCTCCGACCTGTACGCGACCGGCTGCCTGCTGTACGAACTCCTCGCGCTGCGGCCCCCGTTCACCGGTGAGACCCCGCTGTCGGTGGTGTACCAGCACGTCCAGGACATGCCGGTGCCGCCGTCGCAGGTCGTCGAGGGGACGTGCCCGCCCGAGCTGGACGGCCTGGTCATGCGCTCCCTCGCCAAGGAGCCCGACGACCGGTTCCAGACGGCCGAGGAGATGCGCGGCCTGGTCCAGTACGGCCTGCAGATGCTGTACGACCAGGGCGCCCACACCGGCACCTGGAACACCGGTCCGGTCGAGGCGCACGACGGCCGGCACACCCCGGCGGGCGGCTTCGCCGGAACGACCGCCATGCCGCACCCCATGAACGGGGGCGGCACCGCGCAGATCCCGCAGCCGATCCTGCCCGCGGGCTACGGCAGCGGCGACGACGGCGGCTTCGAGGGGCACGGAAACAAGGGCAGCGGACGCGGCAAGCTGTGGATCCTCGCCGTCCTCGCGGTCATCGCGATCGCGGCGGGCGTGGCGCTGGCGCTGAAGAACACGGGCGGCACCGGCGGCAGCGGCACCGACACCAAGCCGACGACGACGCACTCCAAGAGCACGAAGCACGAATCGCCCTCCCCGAGCCCGTCCGACGACGACACCGGTCAGCCCACCGATACCCAGACGGACACCGGCAGCTCGGACACCGGCACCGGCACCGGCTCCGGCTGGCCGCCGGCGACCCCGCCGTCGTACAGCCAGTCGCAGTCGGCCCCGTCCACCCCGAGCGGCGAGCCGTCGAACCCGCAGCCCTCGCAGTCGCAGCCGACGGACCCGACGGACGGCGGGACCACGGAGGGTGGCGGCACCACCGACGGCACCACCGACGGGACCACCGACGGCGGCGGCACCACCGACGGCACCACCACGGAGGGCGGCACCACCACCGACGGGACCACGACGGACGGCGTCACGGGCGAAACCACCGGTTGAAGCACCCCCACGGCGGCCGGGACGGCATGGCCCGACCCGGCCTGACCTGACCTCGTCCCGGTCCGTCCCGGCTCACTGCACGAACGCGTCGCACACCGCGTCGTACTCGCGCGTCCACCACACCGCGAGCGCCGACGCGGCCGGGAACTGACAGTCCGCGCGCGTGTCACCGCGCTCGTAGTGCCAGCGCAGCATCCAGAAGTCGTTCAGCCGCTCCCACCACACCCGGTGCACGGCCGCCGCCAGCTCCGAGGGCGTGGCGCCGGCCGCGCGCCGGTACGCGCGCGCGTAGGCACGCACCTTCGGCAGGTCCAGCGTCCCGCCGGGCCGTACGAAGAAGATCACGGCGGCCCGTACGGCCTCCTCCGCGCGCGGCTGCACGCCGAGCCGGTCCCAGTCCACGATGGCGGCCGGGGCGTCGTCCTTGTAGAGCAGGTTGAACGGGTGGAAGTCGCCGTGCACCCAGCCCACCGAGCCGCCGCGTGGCGGGCGCCGCTCCGCGTGCTGTTCCAGGAGCGCGCGGCGTTCCAGCAGCCGGTGCCGGGCGAGTTCGTCGAAGGCGTCGGCGGGGCGGTGCCGGCGCACGTGAGCGAGCAGGTCGTCGATGAGGGCGAAGGTGTCGGCCGGGTCGGCGCTCTCCACGGGGTGCGGACCGGTCGCCGGGCGCGTGCGCCCCTTGGGCGGCATGACGCGCTCCAGACAGGCGTGTACGGCGCCCAGGAGCGCCCCCAGGCGTGCGCTCTCCCCGCGGGTGAGCTGGCCGCCGTGGCGGTGCCTGCCGTCGATCCAGGGGTGCAGGGCGTAGGCGTGGCCTCCGACGACGGCGACCGTGCGGCCCTCGCGGTGCGCGAGCGGCAGGGGGACGGGGACGCCGAGGTCGGCCAGGCGCTGGGTGGCTCGGTGGCGGCGCTCGATGGCGGCCGGGTCGGCGGTGTCGGGGTCGAAATGGTGTTTGAGGAAATAGCGGCCGCGGGTGGTGCACAGCCGGTAGCCGCGGTTGAGCAGCCCCTGGTCGACCGGCTCACAGGTGAGGGCGGTACCCGCGGCGTACAGGCGCAGCAGGGCGCCCAGAGGGGGCGCGTGGGGCACAAGGGGGGGTACACATGAGCGCGGCACGCGCCAGATGTTAGGGCACGCGCGGCCCCTGTGAGCTGGGGCTTGTCACAGGCAGTCGCCGACGGTCGCTTTCGGTCATGGCGCGGGCTTTTCCGCCTGGATACGGGCGACATGGGCGGCCGCCTGAGAACGCCGCCGCATTCTGGGTCTGGCGAGCAGTCCGGAGACGTAATTCTTGATCGTCTTTTCTGTGAGATGCAGCCGCCCGCCGATCTGGCGATTGGTCAGTCCTTCGTCTATCAGTTCGAGAATTCGGCGTTCCGGCGTACGTCGAGCACCGCCACATCGGGGCGGGTGGCCGGAATGCGCGCCAGGGCGTCCGCCGCCGTGCCGGCCTCGCCGACCACCTCGATGTCGGGCTCCACGGAGAGCATCTCGTGGGCGCCACGACGGGCGACCTCGTGGCCATCGAGCAGAAATACCCGTATTTTTCCGTTTTCGAGCACGAGGTAGGTCTCACATGGAACTCTTCCCGTGACCTGGGTGCGCGGGATAACGTGCGGTTGCTCCGGACAGCCGCAAGGCTGTGACCAGCGCTCTTCGACTTCACCGCGATTTACTTGGAAATCCAAGCAAAATCGCAGGTCAAACGGGGTTTCACAGAAATGTGAGGCACTGGGTAACGTAATCGTTGCAGGGCGCTCGCCGGGGCACCTGTCACGCCTGTTCCCGGCCGAGTGGCACCCACCCCGTGCCCGGTGGTCGAAACAGGTGAGCCGCACTGGCCTACCGGCAACCCCGGGGGCCGGAACGACGGAGGAGCACACGTGACCGTGGAGAGCAGTGCCGCGCGCAAGCCGCGACGCAGCGCCGCAGGCAAGGCCGGCACCACCGGCACCAAGCGCACCACCCGCAGTACCGCCAGCAAGAGCACCGAACCCGAACTCGTGCAGCTCCTGACCCCGGAGGGCAAGCGGGTCAAGAACGCCGAGTACGACGCCTACGTCGCCGGCATCACCCCCGAAGAGCTGCGCGGCCTGTACCGCGACATGGTGCTCACCCGCCGCTTCGACGCCGAGGCCACCGCCCTGCAGCGCCAGGGCGAACTGGGCCTGTGGGCGTCCCTGCTGGGCCAGGAGGCCGCCCAGATCGGTTCCGGCCGGGCCACCCGCGAGGACGACTACGTCTTCCCGACCTACCGCGAGCACGGCGTCGCCTGGTGCCGCGGCGTCGACCCGACCAACCTGCTCGGCATGTTCCGCGGCGTGAACAACGGCGGCTGGGACCCCAACAGCAACAACTTCCAGCTGTACACGATCGTCATCGGCTCCCAGACGCTGCACGCCACCGGCTACGCGATGGGCATCACCAAGGACGGCGCCGACTCCGCGGTCATCGCCTACTTCGGTGACGGCGCCTCCAGCCAGGGCGACGTCGCCGAATCGTTCACCTTCTCCGCGGTCTACAACGCCCCCGTGGTGTTCTTCTGCCAGAACAACCAGTGGGCGATCTCCGAGCCGACCGAGCGCCAGACCCGCGTCCCGCTCTACCAGCGCGCGCAGGGCTTCGGCTTCCCCGGCGTCCGGGTCGACGGCAACGACGTGCTGGCCTGCCTGGCGGTCACCAAGTGGGCGCTGGAGCGCGCCCGGGCCGGCGAGGGCCCCACCCTGGTCGAGGCGTACACCTACCGCATGGGCGCCCACACCACCTCCGACGACCCGACCCGCTACCGGGGCGACGAGGAGCGGCAGGCATGGGAGGCGAAGGACCCGATCCTGCGACTCCGCCGGTACCTGGAGGCCTCGAACCACGCGGACGACGCGTTCTTCGCGGAACTCGAGACGGAGTCCGAAGCGTTGGGCAAGCGAGTGCGCGAAGCGGTCCGCGCCATGCCCGACCCGGACCACTTCGCCATCTTCGAGAACGCGTACGCGGACGGGCACGCGCTCGTCGACGAGGAGCGCGCCCAGTTCGCCGCCTACCAGGCGTCGTTCGCCGATGAAGGGGGTCACTGAGATGGCCGAGAAGATGGCGATGGCCAAGGCCATCAACGAGTCGCTGCGCCGTGCCCTGGACGCCGACCCCAAGGTCCTCGTCATGGGTGAGGACGTCGGCAAGCTCGGTGGTGTCTTCCGTGTGACGGACGGCCTGCAGAAGGACTTCGGCGAGAGCCGGGTCATCGACACCCCGCTCGCGGAGTCCGGCATCGTCGGCACCGCCATCGGACTGGCCCTGCGCGGCTACCGCCCGGTGGTGGAGATCCAGTTCGACGGCTTCGTCTTCCCGGCCTACGACCAGATCGTCACCCAGCTCGCCAAGATGCACGCCCGCTCCCTGGGCAAGGTCAAGCTTCCGGTCGTCGTCCGCATCCCCTACGGCGGCGGCATCGGTGCGGTCGAGCACCACTCCGAGTCCCCCGAGGCGCTGTTCGCGCACGTGGCCGGCCTGAAGATCGTCAGCCCGTCCAACGCCTCCGACGCCTACTGGATGATGCAGCAGGCCATCCAGAGCGACGACCCGGTGATCTACTTCGAGCCCAAGCGGCGCTACTGGGACAAGGCCGAGGTCGACTTCGAGGCGATCCCGGCCCCGCTGCACAAGGCGCGCGTGGTCCGCGAGGGCACCGACCTCACCCTGGCGGCCTACGGCCCGATGGTGAAGCTCTGTCAGGAGGCGGCCGCCGCGGCGGCCGAGGAGGGCAAGTCCCTGGAGGTCCTGGACCTGCGCTCGGTCAGCCCCCTCGACTTCGACGCCGTCCAGGCCTCGGTGGAGAAGACCCGCCGCCTCGTCGTGGTGCACGAGGCACCGGTGTTCTTCGGCTCCGGTGCGGAGATCGCCGCGCGGATCACCGAGCGCTGCTTCTACCACCTGGAGGCACCGGTCCTGCGGGTCGGCGGCTACCACGCCCCGTACCCGCCGGCCCGCCTGGAGGAGGAGTACCTGCCTGACCTGGACCGCGTGCTCGACGCCGTCGACCGCTCGCTGGCGTACTGAGGAGAGGTTCGTGACGACGATGACGGAAGCGTCCGTACGCGAGTTCAAGATGCCCGACGTGGGCGAGGGACTCACCGAGGCCGAGATCCTCAAGTGGTACGTCCAGCCGGGTGACACGGTCACCGACGGCCAGGTGGTCTGCGAGGTGGAGACCGCCAAGGCGGCGGTGGAACTCCCCATCCCCTACGACGGCGTGGTGCACGCACTGCACTTCCCCGAGGGCACCACGGTGGACGTGGGCACGTCCATCATCGCGGTGGCCGTGGCCGGCGGTGCCGCGCCGGAGGCGCCCGCCGAGCAGCCCCAGGCGGAGCCCGCCCAGCCGCAGGCCGCGTCCGCCCAGCCGCAGGACGAGGCCAAGCCGGAGGGCCGCCAGCCGGTCCTCGTCGGTTACGGCGTGGCGACCTCCTCCACCAAGCGCCGCCCCCGCAAGGGCCCCGAGGTGACCGTCCCGGCGCCGGCACAGGCGATCCAGGCGGAGCTGAACGGCCACGGCGGCGCGGTCACCGAGAAGTCCCGCCCGCTGGCCAAGCCCCCCGTGCGCAAGCTGGCCAAGGACCTCGGCGTCGACCTGGCCGTGATCATCCCGTCCGGCCCGGACGGCATCATCACCCGTGAGGACGTCCACGCGGCGGCCGCACCGCAGGCCGCCGAGCCGGTCCCCGCGGCCGCCCCGGCCGCCGCCCCCGTGGCCGCCGCGCCCGCGGCGGCGTACGACGGCGCGCGCGAGACCCGCGTCCCGGTCAAGGGCGTCCGCAAGGCCACCGCGCAGGCGATGATCGGTTCGGCCTTCACGGCGCCGCACGTCACCGAGTTCGTGACGGTGGACGTGACCCGCACGATGAAGCTGGTCGAGGAGCTGAAGCAGGACAAGGACATGCAGGGCCTGCGGGTCAACCCGCTCCTGCTGATCGCCAAGGCCCTGCTGGTCGCCATCAAGCGCAACCCGGACATCAACGCCGCCTGGGACGAGGCCAACCAGGAGATCGTGCTCAAGCACTACGTCAACCTGGGCATCGCGGCGGCCACTCCCCGCGGCCTGATCGTCCCGAACATCAAGGACGCGCACGACAAGACGCTCCCGCAGCTGGCGGAGGCGCTGGGCGAACTGGTGGCGACGGCCCGCGAGGGCAAGACCTCGCCCGCCGCGATGCAGGGCGGCACGGTGACCATCACCAACGTCGGCGTCTTCGGCGTCGACACGGGCACCCCGATCCTCAACCCGGGGGAGTCGGCGATCCTCGCGGTCGGCGCGATCAAGCTCCAGCCGTGGGTCCACAAGGGGAAGGTGAAGCCGCGCCAGGTGACCACCCTGGCCCTGAGCTTCGACCACCGCCTGGTCGACGGCGAGCTGGGCTCGAAGGTGCTGGCCGACGTCGCGGCGGTCCTGGAGCAGCCGAAGAGGCTGATCACCTGGGCGTGACAGCCGTGGTCGAGTGACGTCCGAGACGAGGGTGCCGGTCGCAACTCCGGATTGCGACCGCCCCCTCTCTCTCGTTTCGCTCAGAACTGGCGGAGCACGCACACCGGAGCCCCGCCCCGCGAGCGGATTCAGACATGCGCGCCCCGAGGCTCGTGGGCGAAAGGAGGGAACCTTTCGCGCCCGCCGCGACTCCTGGCCCGGCGAAGCGGACCCGACGGGGGACCGCACCGGCCCGAGAGGGGTCATGCATGGCACCGCACACCGTGGTCGTGTCCGACCGGCCCATGCCCGAGGACGCGGGCGCCGCGCACCGCAGAGTCGGGATCCGCGGCACCGAGCTGCACCTCGCCGAGTACGGCGGCACCGGCACCCCGCTGCTGATGCTGCACGGCTTCCCGCAGCACTGGTACGCCTGGCACAAGGTCGCCCGGCAGCTGTCCGGCGAGTACCGGCTGCTCTGCCCGGACCTGCGGGGCTTCGGCTGGTCCGGGGCCACCCGGCGCGGGTACGACATGGACGGCCTGGCGGACGACGTCCTCGCCCTGCTGGACGCGCTGGGCATCGGCGGCCCGGTCGGACTGGTCGGGCACGACTGGGGGGCCTTCCTGGGCTTCCGGCTGTGCCTGCGGGCGCCGGAGCGGTTCACCGGATACGTCGCGCTCAACATGTCCCACCACTGGCCCCGGCACCGGGCGGTCCTGCCCAACCTGTGGCGCCTGTGGTACACGGCGTTCGTCGAGTACCCGGTACTGGGGCGGGCCGTGCTGCGCCACTGGCCCGGGTTCACCCGCTTCCTGCTGCGGCACCAGGTCGCGGACCCGGCCGTGTGGACGAAGGCCGAGATCGACGAGTACGCGTCAGCGACCTCGGCGAGCGCCGCCGCGGGGCAGGCGATGTTCTGGCAGTACGTGCTGCGTGACATACCCGGCCTGTTCCGCGGCACCTGGCGGCGGCACCGGCTCACCGTGCCGACGCTGCTGCTCGGCGGGGAGCGGGACAGCGTGATCGCACCGTCCCTGCTGGCGGGGGCGGAGCGGTACGCCGACGAGCTGAGCGTGCGACTGGTGCCGGGAGCCGGGCACCACCTGCCGCAGGAACGGCCCGAGGCGGTGGCCGAGGCGATCCGAGAGCACTTCGCCGAGGAGGTCTAACGCAGCGCGGCCCGCTCGGCGACCCGGCGTACGAACGCCCGACCGCGCCGTTCGCCGAGCAGGCGGCCGTAGAGCCACTGGGCGGGGCGGAGGGCGGCCGGGCGGGTGGCGCCCAGGACGGCGAAGCGGGTGCCGCCGGCCTCCGGCACGGCCGCCATGCCGCCCACCACCAGCCGGGACTGCATCAGGCACCAGCCAGGGGAGAGCCTTACCTCGAAGGCCTCCGTCAGGCCCGAACGGCCCACCGCGAGCGCCTCCTTGCGGTCGGCGTCTCCGGGCGGCACCCGGAACTCGCGGAGGAAGGGGACGAGATGGGGCAGCTCGTCTCGGAGGTCGGCGGCGACCGGCCACACCCGCTCGTACGGCAGGGGGAGGTGCTCCTCGGCGTACATCCCGGCGTGCAGGCCCGCGGCCAGTACCCGAAGCCGCCGTACGGGATCGGAAGTCATCGTGACCACGCTTTCCGGAAGGAGGAACGTGCCCGGTGCAACCGGGACTTGACCGTGCCCTGAGACACCCCGAGGAGGTCGGCGACGGCTGCCTCGTCCAGGCCCTCAAGTTCGCGCAGCACCAGGACCGCGCGGTGCCGGACGGGCAGCCGGGCCAGGACGTCCCGGACGTCGGCCGGCAGGTCGCCGTCGGCGTCCGCCCGCAGTCCGCCGAGCCGGGCGAGGCCGGCGGGGTCGGCCGGCTCCTCGGCACCGGTGCGGCGGGCGACGCGTACCGCTTCGCGCACGGTGACGGTGCGCACCCAGGCGTAGAAGGCGACCGGGTCACGCAGGCCGCGCAGGCCCTTGAACACGGCCAGCAGGGATTCCTGGACGGCGTCGGCGGCGTCGTGCGGGGCGATCGGGCGGCACAGCCGGGTCACGTACGGGCTCACCAGTACCAGCAGCTCGTCCATGGCCAGGGCGTCCCCGCCCTGTGCGGCCCGGACCAGCGCGGCGGCCGTCTCCCACGGCTCCGCGCGGCTCGCGTCCTCCCCCTGGCCGCACACGGCGTCAGCCTAGCCGGGCGCCGTTCAGCCGGTTCGCCGGGTCCGGAGCGCGTTCAGCAGGGCCGCGCCCCGTTCGGCGTCGTCCACGCTGACCGCGAAGTCGGCACGCCGGCCCCGGGGGCGTATGACCAGGCAGTCGCCGGCGCGGAGCATGACCGTCGTGCCGAGTCCGCTGAGGCGGTAGCCCCAGCCGCCGACCTGGGACGGCAGGCGTCGCTCGGCGTGCGCGGACTCGATCGCGGCCGGGGCCCAGCGGCGGGCGGGCCAGCCGAGCGGGCCGAACGACACCTCCAGGCCGGCTTCCGACACCTTCGCCTGGACCGAGGAGAAGGCGGCGCCCGCGAGCGAGGTGACCGCGCAGACCGCGCACACCGGCCACAGCCCGGCGCCGCCCGCCAGGCCGGCGGCCAGGGCCACCAGTGCGGCGGCGGCGATCAGGCCCGTCACCGCGGCCAGCAGGCGCAGCCAGGGGTTGGCCGTGCGGGAGAACCACACCAGCCGTTCGCCCTCGGGCAGCTCCAGCGTGGGGGCGGTGCCGGCCGGGGCGGCGGTGGGCCGGGTGGTCAGCCGCCAGGCCGTCACGCCGGCGACCGCCGCCAGGGCCACGAGCAGCACTGCCCCGAGGGCCGGCTGCCGGGCCTCGTGCCAGTCCGCGTGGTCGAGGTTCGCCCGGACGACGGACACCTGCGCGCCGACGAGCACCGCCCCCGTGGGCGCCAGGGCCACCGCCCGCCAGGGGCGTACGGCGGGCCAGGAGCGGCGCCATCGGACGCTCACCGCGAGGGCGACCAGCAGCCAGACGCCGGCGGGGAACAGGGAGGCCGCCCACAGGGGCATCGAGCCGTCGGGGGTGTCCCCGCCGCCCCAGTGGGTCGCCAGCCGGCCGGGGAGCCGGTCGTGCGCGGCCCAGGGCAGACCGGCGATGACGGCGGTGACGGTCGCCGTCGAGCCGATGGCCCACCGGCGTGCCGCACGGCCGTGGGGCGTGGACCCCAGGTCCTTCCCCGTCATGCCAACCCCCGGATCATGTCGATGAGATCGGTCCGGCTGTAGCCCAGCCGGGAGGCCTCCGCCACCAGCTCCCGCACCCTGATCTGCAGCCCGGAACGCCGGGCCGCTCCCTCGGCGACGGTGATTCCCCGGCCCCGGCGGAACTCCAGCAGACCCTCGTCCCGCAGTTCGCGCAGACCGCGCAGGACGGTGTTGACGTTGATGTCCAGAGCCGAGGAGAGATCGCGGGCCGCCGGCAGCCGGTCGCCCGCGCGGCATTCGCCCTCGGCGATGGCCCGCCGGATCGCCGCGGCGACCTGCTCGTGCAGCGGGCGGGTGTCGGTCGTGTCCAGACGCAGCAGCATGGTGCTAATGACACTAGCACCATGCGTGTCATCCGGGGTGCGGGCGCAGCAGAAAGGGCCCGCCGCTGTGCGCGACGGGCCCTTCGGCCGTACTGGGGTGTCAGCCGAGCTTGGTGAAGCCGTAGCTCATGATCTTCTTCGCGTCCGCCTCGCGCTGTGCGATGGAGGAGGAGGCGAGGACGGTGCCGATGACGGTCTTGCCGTTCCGGGTCGCGGCGAAGACCAGGCAGTACTTGGCCTCCGGGCCGGAGCCGGTCTTCACGCCGATGGTGCCGCTGTAGCTGCCGAGGAGCCCGTTGGTGTTCTTCCACGGGGCCATCGTGCGGGTGCCGCCCGACTTGGTCTTCGTCTTGGCGGTGTACGACTTCGTCTTGACGACCGTGCGGAACGTGGAGTTCTTCATCGCGCTGCTGGCGATCTTCGTCAGGTCGCGCGGCGTCGAGTAGTTGTTGCCGTTGCCGATGCCGTCGAAGGAATCGAAGTGGGTGTGCGTCAGGCCCAGGTTCTTGGCGGCGGTGTTCATCTTGCCGATGAAGTTCTTCACCCGTGCGTCACGCGTGGAGCCGGAGCCGAACTTGTCGGCGAGCGCGTAGGCGGCGTCGCAGCCCGACGGCAGCATCAGGCCGTACAGCAGCTGACGCACGGTCACCTTGTCGCCCACGATCAGGTGCGCCAGGGAGGCGTTGTTGCGGACGACGTAGTCGCTGTACGCCTTCTGGATCACCACCGTGGAGTCCAGGTTGAGGTTGGGCTGCGCGAGCACGACCTTGGCGGTCATGATCTTGGTGGTGGAGCCGGTGGAGAGCTGCGTGTCGGCGTTCTTGCCGAACAGCGTCGAGCTGTTGGCGTTGTTCATGAGGTACCCGCCCTTGGCCACGATCGAGGGCGCGGTGACGGCCTGGGCGGGCGCTGCAGTAAGGGCACCGGTCGCGACCAGCGCGCCGGAGGTGGCGGCCACGGCGACCGCTCGACGGAGACGGGTGCCCTTGATGCCGGTAATCAATGTGATGTACCTCGAATGTCTTGAATGACCCTGAAGTGCGGCCGAGTTGAGACAGGAGCGGTGGGGGCCGCACATGTGTGACACGTAACTAGCACAGAAGGTTGTGCGGTCGCGGCGAGAGGGTCCGGCACGTCCGTGCGGGTCCGGATGGCGGACGGTCCGGCGACTTGCGTACGTGTTGTATCTATCCTGTGGACATGAAAACGGCCGTCGAGCAGTCCGCCCCACAGTCCCTCAAGCCGCCCCCCGCCGCCGACCGCGTGTACGCCCACGTCAAGCAGGGGGTGCTCGACCGCCGCTACGAGGGCGGCTCCCTGCTCACCGAGGGCGAGCTGGCCGAGGCCGTCGGGGTCTCGCGCACGCCCGTGCGGGAGGCGCTGCTGCGGCTGGAGGCCGAGGGCCTCATCCGGCTCTACCCGAAGAAGGGCGCCCTCGTCCTGCCGGTCTCCGCGCAGGAGATCGCCGATGTGGTGGAGACCCGGCTGCTGGTGGAGGAACACGCGGCCCGCAAGGCCGTACCCGCCCCGACGGGCCTGCTGGAGCGGCTGGCCGAGCTGCTGGAGCAGCAGAAGGCGCAGGCCGCGGCGGGTGACCTGGCCGCCGCCGCGGTCACCGACCGCTGCTTCCACGCCGAGATCGTCCGCAGCGGCGGCAACGAGATCCTCTCCCGGCTCTACGACCAGCTCCGTGACCGTCAGCTGCGGATGGGCGTCGCCGTCATGCACTCCCACCCCGACCGGATCGCCAAGACGCTCGCCGAGCACGAGGAGATCCTGGAAGCGCTGCGCGCCGGGGACGCGGAGGCGGCCGTCGGGGTCGTGCACCGGCACGTGGGCTGGTTCTCGCACCTCGCCCGGGGTGAGGTCCGATGAGCGCTCCCACGCGCAACGCCACCCTTCCGGGTGACCCTCCGGGCGGACGCCGGGCCGTCGCCGTGTGGTCCATAGGCGTGGCCGTCTACTTCGTCGCCGTCATCTTCCGTACGTCGCTGGGGGTGGCCGGCCTCGACGCGGCCGACCGCTTCCACGTCAACGCCTCGGCCCTGTCGACGTTCTCCATCCTCCAGCTGCTGGTCTACGCGGGGATGCAGATACCCGTCGGCCTGCTGGTCGACCGCCTCGGCACCAAGAAGGTGCTGAGCATCGGTGCGGTGCTGTTCACCGCCGGACAGGTGGGGTTCGCCTTCTCCCCCACGTACGGCACCGCGCTCGCCTCCCGGGCGCTGCTGGGCTGCGGCGACGCGATGACCTTCATCAGCGTGCTACGGCTCGGCACGCGCTGGTTCCCGGCCCGGCGCGGCCCGCTGGTCGCGCAGCTCGCGGGTCTGGTCGGCATGGCCGGCAACCTGGTCTCCACCCTGGTCCTGGCCCGGCTGCTGCACGGCATCGGGTGGACCCCGGCGTTCGCGGGCAGCGCGGTGGCGGGTGCCGTCGTCCTGGTCCTGACCCTGCTGTTCCTGAAGGACCACCCCGAGGGGCAGGAGCCGGAGCCGTCCCCGCACCGGGGCGCGGCCTACGTCCGCCGGCAGATCGCCACGGCCTGGCGGGAGCCGGGCACCCGGCTGGGGCTGTGGGTGCACTTCACCACCCAGTTCCCGGCGATGGTGTTCCTGCTGCTGTGGGGTCTGCCGTTCCTGGTCGAGGCGCAGGGGCTCAGCCGTGCCACGGCCGGTGAACTGCTCACCCTGGTCGTCCTGTCCAACATGGTGATCGGCCTGGTCTACGGCCAGATCGTGGCCCGGCACCATGCGGCGCGGCTGCCGCTGGCGCTGGGCACGGTGGGTGCCACCGCGCTGCTGTGGGCGGCGACGCTGGCCTACCCCGGGGAGCGTGCGCCGATGTGGCTCCTGGTCGTGCTGTGTGCCGTGCTCGGCGCGTGCGGGCCAGCGTCGATGCTCGGCTTCGACTTCGCCCGGCCGGCCAACCCGCCCGAGCGTCAGGGCACGGCGTCCGGCATCACCAACATGGGCGGGTTCATCGCCTCCATGACCACGCTGTTCGCGATCGGTGTGCTGCTGGACGCGACCGGGGACGACTACACCGTGGCCTTCTCGTCGGTGTTCGTCCTCCAGGCGCTCGGTGTCAGCCAGATCCTGCGGCTGCGGGGGCGGGCGGCTCGGCGGGAGCGCGAGCGGCTGGTCGCCAGCCGGGTGGAGACGGTGCACGTGCCCGCGGCCTGAGCGGGTCCCTGGCCCACCCGCGCGCCACCCGTGCCCGGTGGGCCGGGAGGGCGGACGACCACCGTGGCTCCCCGCCGCCGGCGACTGCCCTTCCGCGGCCGCCGGCGGTGGCTCTCCGGCGGGGGGGCTACCGGGGTCGTTACGGGGTCACTGCGAAGTTGCGCAGGATCGCCGCGGCCAGGTCCTGGTCGCCCTCCGTCTTGATCCGGTCCGCCACCGCCTCGGGGCCGACCCGGCCGCAGGCCAGGCGGACGTAGGTCTCCCAGTCCAGCACGAGGGTGGCGGCGGGGCCGAGGGCGGGGGCGGTCTCCACGCTGCCGCGGCCCTGGATGTCGACGCGGACGGTGCGCAGGAACTCGATCGGGCCGTGCACGTCGAACACGACGGCCGAGCTGCGCGGCGCCCCCGCGTCGTGCGCGACGACCTTGGGCAGGGCCTCCAGCAGGACGTCCCGGGTGATGTGCGCGCCCGGCGAGTCCAGGTTGCCGGGCCGGCCGAGGGCCGCGCGCAGGTCCTGCTCGTGCACCCAGACGTCGAACGCGCGCGCCCGGTAGGCCTGTTCCAGGGTGATCTCGGTGCTCAGCGGCCCGCGCACCAGGGTGCCGGGGTCCCGGGACTCGTTGCGCAGCTGGCGGTTGCGCCGGATGACCGTGTACTCCAGCTCGGCCGTCATCTCCGGCGCCGTGTGGTGGCGGCGGACGTCCACCTGCATCTCCATGTAGCGCTGGTGCTCGGTGGCGACGTGGAACAGGTCGCGCGGCAGGGCGTGGATGGGACGCGGGTCGCCGAGCATCTCGCAGTCCATACCGATGACATGGGACACGATGTCCCGGACCGACCAGCCGGGGCAGGGGGTCCGCCGGTTCCACTCGCCCTCGACAAGCGGCTGCACCATCTCGGATATCGCTTCGATGGAGAGCGTCCAGGCGTCGGCGTAGGGCTGGAGGGTGGGATGCAGACTCACGGAACGGGACCCCTCGGTCGGTACACGGGCAGGTTGTGGCGGCATGGCCAGCGGGCGGCGGCTGCACTTCGGCGGGTGTCTTGAGAGGCTAAGTTACGCTGCTGAAAGGCACCCCGGCAGTGCTTTCGTGTGACGATCGTAGGCCCGTGATGGACGGCTCGAATGCCAGGACGGTGGTAGTGTGCGCGCCTCGCTGATCCAGATCGACGTGGACCAGGGTGAACCGGTCGACTCCCGGCGGCGGCGCGTGGCCGCGCTGGTACGGGAGCAGAGCGGGGCCGACCTCGTCGTGCTGCCCGAACTGTGGACCACGGGCGCCTTCGCCTACGAGGAGTTCGGCAGCGAGGCCGAGCCGCTCGAAGGACCCACGTACGAGACGATGGCCAAGGCGGCGAGCGACGCGGGCGTGTGGCTGCACGCCGGCTCCATCCCCGAGCGGGCGGCGTCCGGCAGCGGCTCCGCCGCGGGCGACGGCACCCTCTACAACACGTCTCTCGTCTTCTCCCCCTCCGGCGAACTGGCCGCGGTCTATCGCAAGATCCACCGCTTCGGCTTCGACAAGGGCGAGGCCGTGCTGATGGGAGCGGGCCGGGACCTGGTGACGGTCCGGCTGCCCGGGACCACGCTCGGCGTGGCCACCTGCTACGACCTCCGTTTCCCCGAACTCTTCCGTGGACTGGTCGACGCCGGCGCCGAGACGCTGGTGATCCCGGCGGGCTGGCCCGAGCGGCGACGCGCGCACTGGACGCTGCTGGCCCAGGCGCGGGCGGTGGAGAACCAGGCGTTCGTGCTCGCGTGTGGAACGGCCGGGACCCACGCCGGAGTTCCGCAGGCGGGTCACTCGATCGTGGTGGATCCGTGGGGCGAGGTGCTCGCGCAGGCCGGCCCCGGCGAAGAGGTCCTCACGGTCGACATCGACCCGGCGAGGGTGGCCGCGACCCGCGAGCAGTTCCCGGCGCTGAAGGACCGGGTCCTGGGCCTGGAGCCACCCCGGCACCGGGGTTAAGTCCTGCCGTCCGGGTCATGCCGGGCCGATCCGGACGAAAGACCCCGGTCCTGCCAGGGCTCCCCGGCACCGCACCCCTCGGCCTCCCCGCCGGCCCCCTGCTCAGTCCTCCTCCCCCTCCTTCTCGGCGAGGTGGATCACGCACACGGCCACCGCGATCAGCAGTGCCGGGTCGGCGTCCTCACGTACGACGTCGACGCCGTACGTGTCGCGGACGGTCAGCCAGCGGCGGGAGATCACCGCGAGGAGTTCGCCGTCGTACTCGACGGCGAACTCGCGGTCCATGATCTTGCCGCTGACGTCCAGGTCGGTGCCGTCCACCAGGGAGACCCGGTAGTGGTTGCGCAGCAGGGACAGCCGCTTGCGCTTGATCCGGGCCAGGGCCTCGCCGTCCCGCTCGATCACCATGGTGTCGCGCAGGGCGAACATCTTCTGGTGGATGTCGATCAGCACCCGCCCCTGGGCGTCCTTCAGCTCGAAGGTGTCCCGCAGGCGCATCGCCTTGCCGTCGACGAGGAACACCTTCCGGCCGTGCTCGTCCTCGATCCACCAGTCGTCACCGATGCCGAGGATCCGGTCGCGTACGAGGAATCTCATACGGATCATGCTTCCCCGGCACCCGCCGATCCTCACGGAACGACCGCAATCGGGCATCACGGCACGACCTGCGGGGCATGTCCGGCCCGGCAGGTCAGGGCGTCGCTCCGAACCGCTTGCGGTACGCCGACGGGCTCAGCCCCGTCTCCCGCCGCAGCCGGGCCCTCAGGTTGGCCGCCGTGCCCAGGCCGCTGCGGGCGGCCACGACGTCCAGTCGCTCCTCGCCCCGCTCGATCAGCCGGCACGCCAGCGCCACGCGCTCCCCGGTGAGCCAGGCCAGCGGGGTCGTACCCAGCTGGCTGCGGAAGCGGCGGTGGAGCGTGGCGGCGCTGACCGCCGCGCGGGCCGCCAGGTCGGCCACCGCCAGCGGCTCGCCCAGCCGTTCCTGCGCCCAGACCAGCAGCGGTCCGAGGGACTCGTCCGGCACCTCGGGCACCGGCCGCTCCACGAACTGCCGCTGTCCGCCGTCGCGGTGCGCGGCGAAGACGAGGCGCCGGGAGACATGGTTGGCGATCTCCGCGCCGTGGTCCCGGCGCACGAGGTGCAGGCCGAGGTCGAGCGCGGAGGCGCTGCCGGAGGCGGTGAGGATGTCGCCGTCGTCCACGAAGAGCACGTCCGGTTCGAGGCCCACCTGGGGGAAACGGGCCCGGAAGGCGTCCGCCCACATCCAGTGGCAGGCCGCGCGGCGCCCGTCCAGCAGCCCGGCCTCCGCGAGGGTGAAGGCGCCCGAGCAGAAGCCGACGAGCCGGGCGCCACGCGCGTGTGCCCGCCGGATGACGTCCAGCACGCGTTCGGAGCGGGGTGCCTCGGTGTCGGGCCGGTTCGGCACGATCAGCGTGTCGGCCGACTCGGCGGCCTCCAGCCCGGCGACCCCGGTGAGCGTGAAGAAGCCGTCCCGCATCCGGGTCTCGGGGCCGGCCGCGCACAGCCGGAAGTCGTACAGCTCCCGCTCCAGCTCGGGCCGTTCGAGCCCGAAGACCTCGATGGCACAGCCCATCTCGAAGGGGTTGGAGTTGTCGTCGACCATCAGCACGACACGGTGAGAGGATCGTTGCGGCATATGCGATTTCTAGCACTCGTGCGGAGGGCGCGGCCACCCGCACGATGAGGGCATGGAACGCATGGAACGCATGGAACGCACGGCACCCGTCTCCCTCGACCAGGCCCTCGCCTCCTTCTCCGAGCGGTGGAGCCCCCGCATCGTCACCACGGTCAACGACTACGACGTCCGCGTGGCGAAGGTGGAGGGCGAGCACCTCTGGCACACCCACGAGCACACCGACGAGTTCTTCCTGGTCCTCACCGGTGAACTGCACATCGGCCTGCGCGAGCCGGCCGGCGAGCGCACGGTGGTGCTGCCCAGGGGCTCGGTCTTCACGGTCCCGCGCGGCACCGAACACAAGCCGTACGCGCCCGTGCCCACCGAGATCCTGGTCTTCGAGCCGACCGGCACCCTGAGCGTCGGCGACCGGCACGAGGAGGTACCCGACCACGTGGACGCGACCACGGGCCACGCGCTCTCCTGACGGGCCGCCGGGATCCGGCGGTACCCCGGGTGGGCGCCCGGCGAACTTCCCGATGTGCCAGGGGTGCCGCTCGAGGGCTAGGGAGCGGGGGAGAGCAGCCCGTCTGCCACGTCCACCAGCAGGACCGGGGCGTCCCGGTCCGTCTCACCGAGGCCGGCAGGGACCGCCTGCCGCTCGTCCTGGCGGGCATGGACGAGCAGGAGGCGGCGCCTCAGACGCCGTAGCCGTCGGAGTAGCCGTCGACGCGGTGGTGGTGGTGCGGTTCCTCCTCGACGACCGGGGTCGCCGGGGGCACCACCACACGGCGGCGTCGGGCGATTCCGCTGAACGTCGCCACGCCGATCAGGCCCACGGCCATCAGGATCAGGCCGACGACGGTGAGGTTCACACCGTGCATGTGCCAGTCGGTCGCGAACGTCAGGATGGCCCCCACGGCGATGAGGATGATGCATCCGCCGAGACCCATGAGACTTCGCCTCCCCTTACGGTTCCGGAATCTCCGGTGCCGTCCGGGTACCCGCCGAAGCCCCGACTAGCCCTCCAGGAAGGCCGCCAGGGCGTTCGCGAGCAGGAACGGGTCGTCGGCGCCGCACAGTTCGCGGGCACTGTGCATGGAGAGGATCGCCACGCCGATGTCGACCGTGCGGATGCCGTGCCGGGCCGCGGTGATCGGTCCGATGGTGGTGCCGCACGGCATGGAGTTGTTCGAGACGAAGCTCTGGAAGGGCACGTTCGCCTTCTCGCAGGCCGCGGCGAACAGTGCGCGGCCCGAACCGTCCGTGGCGTAGCGGTTGTTGACGTTGACCTTGAGGATCGGACCGCCGTTGACCCGGGGGTGGTGCGTCGGGTCGTGCCGTTCGGCGTAGTTGGGGTGCACGGCGTGGCCCGTGTCGGAGGACAGACAGACCGTGCCGGCGAAGGCGCGGGCCCGGTCCTCGGGCGAACCGCCGCGCGCGAACACCGAGCGCTCCAGCACCGTGCCGAGCAGCGGGCCGTCCGCGCCGGTGTCGGACTGGGAGCCGTTCTCCTCGTGGTCGAAGGCGGCCAGCACGGGGATGCGGGTGAGCGGGGTGCCGGAGGTCGCCACGGCGGCGAGGGCGGCGGCACCCGCGTGTACGGACAGCAGGTTGTCCATGCGCGGACCGGCGACCAGCTCCCGGTCCCGGCCGAGGTAGGCCGGCGGCTCCACCGGGTGCACCATCAGGTCCCAGCCGGCCACCGAGCCCGCGGCCAGGTCGGCCTCCTGCTCCAGGAAGGCGATGAGATCGCCCTCCAGCACATCGTTGCCGAGGCCCCACACCGGCTGGAGATGCCGCTGCTTGTCGAGCTTGAGCCCCTCGGCGCCGACCGAACGGTCCAGGTGGATGGCGAGCTGCGGAACCCGCAGCAGTGGCCGGTCGACGTCGACCAGGACCGAGGTGCCGTCGCGCAGGGTCAGCCGGCCGGCCAGGCCGAGGTCCCGGTCCAGCCACGAGTTGAGCAGCGGGCCGCCGTAGATCTCCACGGCGACCTGGCGCCAGCCGTGCGCCCCGCTGTCCGGGCGCGGCTTGACCCGCAGGTTCGGCGAGTCGGTGTGTGCGCCGATGATGTGGAACGGCGTGTGCCGCTCGGCACCCTCGGGCACGTACCAGGCCACGATCGCGCCGCCGCGCAGCACGTACCGGCCGCCGTGCGACCCGTCCCAGGCGTCCGTCTCCGCCACCTGCCGGAACCCGGCCTTCTCCAGCCGCTCGGCGGTGTTCGCCACGGCGTGGTACGGCGACGGGCTCGCCGCGAGGAAGGACATCAGATCGTCGGTGTGGCCGCGGTCGAAAGCGAAAGGGGGGCGCGAAGCGCTCGCTGGAGGGGTGGCGGCGGGTGACGGGCGGGAGGGTGCGCTCATGGGATTCACCTTAACGACGTGCACGGGCCCGCTCCCGGAAAGGAGCGGGCCCGTGCGAGGAATCGACGCGGACGTCCGGAACGTCTAGAACGCGGCCTCGTCCAGTTCCATGAGGTCCAGCTCGACGCCGGAGGCGATCTTGCGGGCCAGGGTGACGCCCGGCAGGACGTTCGCCGCGAAGAACTTCGCCGCGGCGATCTTGCCGGTGTAGAACGCCTTGTCCTTCGCCGAGGCGGTGGCCAGCTTCTCGGCGGCGATCGCGGCACCCCGCAGGAGCAGGTAGCCGACGACGACGTCACCGGAGGCCATGAGCAGGCGGGTGGTGTTCAGGCCCACCTTGTAGATGTTCTTGGTGTCCTGCTCGGTGGCGGCGAGGTCGGTCAGCATGAGGCCGACGATCGCCTCCAGCTCCACGGCCGCCTTGGCCAGGTGCTCACGGGCGCCGGCCAGCTCCTCGCCGCCGGTGCCGAGGGCAAGGAACTTCTTGATGTCCTCGGCGAGGGAGTTCAGCGCGGCGCCCTGGTTACGGACGATCTTCCGGAAGAAGAAGTCCTGGCCCTGGATCGCCGTGGTGCCCTCGTACAGGGTGTCGATCTTGGAGTCCCGGATGTACTGCTCGATCGGGTACTCCTGGAGGAAGCCGGAGCCGCCGAAGGTCTGGAGCGACTGGGCGAGCTGCTCGTAGCCCTTCTCGGAGCCGTAGCCCTTGACGATGGGCAGGAGCAGGTCGTTCAGCGCCTCCTCGGCGGAGGCGTCCTCGCCGTTCGCCTCCTTGATCTGGATGGCGTCCTGGATGGAGGCGGTGTGCAGCACGAGGGCGCGCATGCCCTCCGCGTACGCCTTCTGCGTCATCAGCGAGCGGCGCACGTCGGGGTGGTGCGTGATGGTGACCTTGGGCGCGGTCTTGTCCATGAAGTTGGCCAGGTCCGGGCCCTGCACGCGCTCCTTGGCGTACTCCAGCGCGTTCAGGTAGCCGGTGGAGAGCGTGGAGATCGCCTTCGTGCCGACCATCATGCGGGCGAACTCGATGATGCGGAACATCTGGCGGATGCCGTCGTGCTTGTCGCCGATCAGCCAGCCCTTGGCGGGGTGCTGGTCGCCGAAGGTCATCTCGCAGGTGTTGGAGGCCTTGAGGCCCATCTTGTGCTCGACGTTGGTGGCGTAGACGCCGTTGCGCTCGCCCAGCTCGCCGGTCTCGAAGTCGAAGAGGTACTTCGGGACGAGGAAGAGGGACAGGCCCTTGGTGCCGGGGCCGGCGCCCTCGGGGCGCGCGAGCACGTAGTGGAGGATGTTCTCCGACATGTCGTGCTCACCCGAGGTGATGAAGCGCTTCACGCCCTCGATGTGCCAGGAGCCGTCCTCCTGCTGGACCGCCTTGGTGCGGCCGGCGCCGACGTCCGAGCCCGCGTCGGGCTCGGTGAGCACCATGGTGGAGCCCCACTGCTTCTCGGTGGCGACCTTGGCGATGTGCTTCTGGACCTCGTTGCCCTCCTCGAAGAGGATGCCGGCGAACGCCGGGCCGGAGGAGTACATCCACACGGCCGGGTTGGCGCCCAGGATCAGCTCGGCGTAGGCCCAGATCAGGGAGCGGGGGGAGGTGGTGCCGCCGATCTCCTCGGGCAGCCCCAGACGCCAGTACTCGGAGTCCATGAAGGCCTGGTAGCTCTTCTTGAAGGACTCGGGCACCGGCGCGGTGTTGGTCTCCGGGTCGAAGACGGGCGGGTTGCGGTCGGCGTCGGCGAACGACTCGGCCAGCTCGTTCTCGGAGAGGCGGGTCAGCTCCTCCAGGACGCTCTTGGCGGTGTCGACGTCCATCTCCTCGAACGGGCCGGTGCCGTACACCTTGTCGCGCCCCAGTACTTCGAAGAGGTTGAACTCGATGTCGCGCAGATTCGACTTGTAGTGCCCCATGGCGACGGCTCCGTAGAGGGATCGGCGAGGCACTGGCTCCTCGCACCTAGTTCACGTACCAACAAGTAGCTACGATGATGCTACCCGTCGGTAATAAGAAGCAACCCCCGCCGGACCAAGTGTGAGAAGGGTCTACTCCTGCGTACCCGTGACCAGGTTCGCTCACCCGTCCGGCCGTTCGGCAAGGGGAAGGTGACCGCCCGGTATCCCCGCCGGCCGGGCGTGCTGATCCGCAGGTCGGCGGTCAGGCCAGGTGCGCTCCACCGGTTCCAGTGCTCCGGCGTGCCGAGCGGCCGCCGGCCGCCGTGGCCGATGCGGGCACCGCCCCCCTTCCGGTTCGCCCGCCGCATAAATTTCCCCGGCCCCCGCGCGGCGCACCGCTCTCGGTACGCTTGCGCCCATGTACGGCTACGACCAGAACGTGGGTGCGCAGCAGCAGTACGCCACGCCGCAGCAGCAGATGGCGGGCGGCGTCGGCGGGTACGGCCAGCAGCCGCCGCTCTACCCGGAGCCGTCCCCGCCCTCCCTCGCCGACGCGGTGCGTGCCTTCACCACGGGCCAGATGGCCGCCGAGGACTTCCAGCAGATCTTCGCCACCTCGAAGGTCTACTGCCCGCGCGGCGACACCCCCGGCTTCCTCGCCCTGCACAACACCCAGCAGCCGGTGATCCCGATGTTCACCTCGCTCAAGGAGCTGCGCCGGTACGCGGGCAAGGAGTCCAAGTACTTCGTCATCACCGGCGCCGAGGTGATCGACCTGCTGCCGACCGGGTACGGCTTCGTCCTGGACATGGAGGGCGAGCACCGGATGGTGTTCGACGCGAAGGCGGTCGAGCAGATGGTCGACTTCGCGATGCGCCGGATGTACGGCGGCTGAACCGTCCCACCCGCCGCCGGGGTGCCCTGCTGTTCCGGCGTGCCCCCGACGCCTACTGTTCCGGCGTGACCCCGACCCCTACTGTTCCGGCGTGACCCCGACCGACACCTCGCCGCCGGCGCCGGGCGCCGCGCCGTGCGTGAGGCCGGGCGCCTCTGATCGCTTCACCGGACATCGGGCCCGGAGGGAATTCCCTCCGGGCTTCTTCCGTTACAGGTGGCAAGAAGTTCAACGCTCAACTAAAGTGGGCGTACCAAGGAGGTACCCACCATGCCTGCAGTGACCGTCGAGAACCCGTTGACGCTGCCCCGCGTGACCGCTCCCGCCGACGCCGTGGCACGCCCCGTGCTCGCCGTCACGACCGCCCCGAGCGGTTTCGAGGGCGAGGGCTTCCCGGTACGCCGGGCGTTCGCGGGGATCAACTACCGCCATCTCGACCCGTTCATCATGATGGACCAGATGGGCGAGGTGGAGTACGCGCCGGGCGAGCCCAAGGGCACCCCGTGGCACCCGCACCGCGGCTTCGAGACCGTCACCTACATCATCGACGGCGTCTTCGACCACCAGGACTCCCAGGGCGGCGGCGGCACCATCACCAACGGTGACACCCAGTGGATGACCGCGGGCTCGGGCCTGCTGCACATCGAGGCGCCGCCGGAGTCCCTCGTCGTGTCCGGCGGCCTCTTCCACGGCCTCCAGCTGTGGGTGAACCTCCCCGCCAAGGACAAGATGATGGCCCCGCGCTACCAGGACATCCGGGGTGGCCAGGTCCAGCTGCTCACCACCCCCGACGGCGGCGCGCTCCTGCGCGTCATCGCGGGCGAGCTGGACGGCCACGAGGGTCCCGGCATCACGCACACGCCGATCACGATGATCCACGCGACCCTCGCCCCGGGCGCGGAGATCACCCTGCCGTGGCGGCAGGACTTCAACGGCCTGGCGTACGTCCTCGCGGGCCGCGGCAGCGTCGGTACGGACCGCCGCCCGGTCCACACGGGCCAGACCGCCGTCTTCGGTGCCGGGTCCTCGCTGACCGTCCGCGCGGACGAGAAGCAGGACTCGCACACCCCGGACCTGGAGGTCGTGCTCCTCGGCGGACAGCCCATCCGTGAGCCGATGGCCCACTACGGCCCGTTCGTCATGAACACCAAGGAAGAGCTGATGCAGGCCTTCGAGGACTTCCAGAAGGGCCGCCTCGGCAGCATCCCGGCGGTGCACGGGATGACGGAAGGCGGGCTCTGACCTTCGGCGCCCGGCCGGTCAGGGAACCGGCCGGGCCATGAAGAGCGCCCGCTCGCCGGCGGACTCCGTGCCGTCGTAGAGCGAGGTGTCCAGCCCGCAGAAGGCGAAGCCCATCCGGAGGTAGGCGTGGACGGCGGGCGCGTTGACGTTGCTGACCTCAAGCCAGACGTGTTCCGCCCGGTGCTCCTTCGCGAAGTTGACGGCGTGACTCATCAGGGCGCGCCCCACTCCCTTGTTCCGCCACGCCGGCGCGACCTCGATGTCACGGACGGTCAGACGCGCGTTCCACGGTTCGAAGGAGGCCGTCACGAACCCGCACAGCTCGTCCCCGTCGACGGCGACCACCGTGCGGCTCGGCCCGGAGCCGCCGAAGTCGCCGTCGCCGTCCGCCTCGTCGTCCCCGGCGGGGAAGACCTTGTGGAGGGGCGGTCGTACCGGGGTCTCGCGGATGCGGAAACCCTCCTGCGTCGCGGTCACCTCGAACACCGAGTCCGTCGTGAACGACCCGTCGAGCGCCGCGATGGCCGCGCCGTCCTCGGGGCGCGCCGGCCGGTAGGCGACGGTCCCCGGCTCGGGCGGAACCGTCGGGTCCTGTGCGGTTGTCTCCATGACCCGACCGTACGTCCGCCGGCGCCCCACCCGTACCGCATCTTGCCGCCGACCGGCAGCCGGGCCCTACCAGCGTCGCCCCACCAGCGTCGCCTCGCGCGGACGGCCGGCGGCCGGTCCTCACCCGCCCGGCCTCGCGCCGCAGGACAGCCGGTGGCGGTCGTGATCGGCTGGGCTCGTGCGTCTGTTGCCCGAACCCGTCCGCCGGCTCGCCGCCTGGTGCGTCGTGCTGCTGCTCGTCGCGGGGGTGGGCTGGGTCGGGGTGCTGCTGTGCGGGGAGTTCCGTACGGCCGTCACGCCGGTGCTGCTCGCCCTGCTCGGCACCGCGCTGCTCGGCCCGCTGTACCGGTGGCTGGTGCGGGTGGGGGTGCGGCCGTCGCTGGCGGCCGGGCTCACCTGTGTCGCCGTCGTGGCCGTCGTCGGCGGTGCCCTCTACATCGTCGTCTCCGCGCTCGTCGGCTCCGGAGGACAGATCGTCTCCTCGCTGCGGAGCGCCGCCCAGAGCATCGCGCGGCACTTCGGGGCCGCCGGGACCGGGCTGGACGACCTCGCCGGCAAAGCGCGCGAGCTGCTGGGCAAGTTCGGCGCGACGGCCGCGTCCAACGTGATCAGCGGCGTCAGTGTCGTCGCCGAGGGCATCGCCATGGCCGTGCTCGCGCTGCTGCTCGTCTTCTTCTTCCTGCGCGACTCCCATCGGGCCCTGGCGGCCCTGCGCTCCCTCGCGCCCGGCGGCACCGCCGACATGCTGGAGGCCATCGCCCGGCGGGCCTTCGCCGCGATGGAGGGGTTCATGCGCGGGACGACCTTCATCGCCTTCATCGACGCCCTGTGCATCACCGTCGGCCTGCTGATCCTGCGGGTGCCCGGCGCGGTGGGGCTCGGCGCGCTCGTCCTGGTCGGCGCCTACATCCCCTACCTCGGCGCCTTCATCTCCGGGGCGGTGGCCGTGCTGGTCGCGCTCGCCGACCGGGGCTTCGTGATCGCGCTGTGGGCGCTCGGCGTGGTGCTCGCGGTGCAGGTGCTGGAGGGGCATGTGCTGCAACCGGTGATCCAGAGCCGGACCGTGCAGATGCACCCGGCCGTGGTGATGGTGACGATCACCGCGGGCGCCTCCGTCGCGGGCATCCTCGGCATGCTCCTCGCGGTCCCGCTGACCGCGGCGGCCTTCGGCGTCGGAGCGGAGCTGCGGGGCCGGTACGGAGGAACGGCCGAGCCGCCCGCCGACGCGCCCCCCGACACCCCACGCGCCCCTTGAAACGCCCGCCCGGCACTGCCTGCCCGCCGTCTGCCACCACCTGCCGGCCCGGCCCGCCCGCCTGAGTCGCCCGCCGCGCCCGGTGCCGCCTGAGACGCCCTCCCGGCACCGCCTGGCCGCCTGTGAAACGCGCGCCCGGCCCGGCTATCCGCCGTCCCGCACCGGCTGCGCATCCTCCGGCGCGTCCGTCGGTTCGCAGAGGTCGAACCAGATGCTCTTGCCCTCGCCCCGCGGGTCCACCCCCCACGTGTCGGCGAGGAGTCCGATCAGCATCAGGCCGCGGCCGGAGGAGGCCAGCTCGCCGGGGCGGCGCTTGTGCGGCAGGTCGTCGCCGGTGTCGAAGACCTCCACCCGCAGCCGGCGCCCGGCCTCCTCGCCGGTGACCTCGGCGAGCAGCAGCGCGTCGGCGTCGGTGTGCACCAGCACGTTGGTGACCATCTCGGAGACCAGCAGCACCGCCGAGTCCACCTGCTCGGCCGAGTTCCAGTCGTGCAGCAGCTCGCGCAGGTGCCGGCGGGCCTCGGCGATCCGGTCCGGCTCGTCCTGCGCCACCGACAGCAGGGTGCGCCGCACGGGGCGCCGTACCGCCGCGGCGGCGCCGCCGCAGCCGCAGTCGCGGCCGTCACCCGGCCGGCACAGCAGCAGCAGCGCGATGTCGTCCTCGCGGCGGTCGGCCAGCGGGCCGGTGGTGTGGTGCGAGGACGGCCCGTGCACCGCCTGCACCAGCGCGTCGGCCAGCGTCTCCGGGTCACCCTGGTGGTCCTCCAGGATCGCGCGCAGCCTGCGCCAGCCGCTCTCCATGTCGTGCCCGCCGGTCTCGATCAGGCCGTCGGTGCACAGCATCAGCGTCTCGCCGGGTTCGAGGGTGAACCGGGTCGTCGGGTAGTCGGGGTCCGGGTCGATGCCCAGCGGCAGCCCGCCCGTCGTCGGCCGCATCATCACCGTGCCGTCGGCCATCCGGATCACCGGATCCGGGTGCCCGGCGCGGGCGATCTCCAGCATGCCGGTCGCCGGGTCGGCCTCCGCGTACAGGCAGGTCGCGAAGCGCAGGTCGGTCAGGGGGTCGTCGCCGGTGGCGTGCGTGACCCCGTGCAGGAACCGGGAGGCGCGGGTCAGGACGGCGTCCGGGCGGTGCCCCTCGGCGGCGTAGGCGCGCAGCGCGATCCGCAGCTGGCCCATGAGCCCGGCCGCGCGGACGTCATGGCCCTGGACGTCCCCGATGACCAGCGCGAAGCGACCGGAGGGCAGCGGGATCATGTCGTACCAGTCGCCACCGACCTGGAGTCCGCCGCCGGTCGGGATGTACCGGGCGGCCACCCGCATGCCGGGGATCTCGGGGCCCAGCGACGGCAGCATGGAGCGCTGGAGGCCCTCCGTCAGCTCTCGCTCGGACTCGGCGGCACCGGCCCGGGACAGTGCCTGGGCGAGCATCCGGGCGACCGTGGTCAGGACCGCGCGCTCGTCGGGGGTGAAGGCCACCGGGTAGGTGAAGGCGGCCATCCAGGTGCCCATCGTGCGCCCGGCGACGGTCAGCGGCAGGAACGCCCAGGAGCTGCGGCCGAAGACCCGGGCGAGCGGCCAGGTGACCGGGTAGCGGTCCTTGTACTCCTGCGGGGAGGACAGGTAGACGGCCCGGCCGGTGCGGACGACCTCGGCGGCCGGATAGTCGGTGGCCAGCGGCATGTGGGAGAAGGGGTTCATGTCGCCGGGCTGGTGTCCGTGCTGGCCGGTGATCGTCAGCCGGTCGCCCTCCACCCCGAACACCACGAGCCCGTCGGGGGAGAAGCCCGGCATCGACAGGCCGCCCACCACCCGCAGCACCTCGGCCGTGGACCGTGCCTCCGCGAGCGCGCGGCCCGCGTCCAGCAGGAACGCCTCCCGGGAGCGCCGCCAGTCCCCGGTGACGGCGCTGCGCGCGGCCGCCGTGCCCGGGGTGGGCTCGGTGACCTCCTGGAGGGTGCCGATCAGCTCGTAGGTCTGCCGCTCGGGGTCGTAGGACGGCTTCGACCGGCTGCGGACGACGCGCAGGATGCTGCCGTCGCCGTCCATGACCCGGATGCGCACCTCGGCGAGGGTGTTCTCGGCGACCGCGAGCCGCACCACGCCGGTGATCTCGTTCCAGTCGACCGGATGCAGCCGGGCCCGTGTCCGGGACTCCGTGAGGGTGGCCGGTTCCGCGGGCAGACCGAGCAGCCGCGCCGCCTCCGCGTCCACGCTGACCAGCCCGGTGGCGGTGTCCCAGTGCCACAGCCCGGTCGCGAGGGCGCCGAGGACGTCCTCTACGGACGGCAGCGGCTCGCCTGTGCGCATTGCCCCACTTTATGAAGATCAGATAGGTGAGTGCCACTGTAAGTAGATCTGATGGGGTCGGTGCCACTGTTGTAGGTATCTCCGACGCCCGGGCCCGGCCACGGAAATGGTGGGGAGCCGAGCTTGGCCCGGCCGGTACCCTTGATGGGTCCGGGCCCCGTGCCCGTTCCCGCCGGTCCGCAGAGCCGGCAGGGTGAAACCCCACCACGAAGGACGATGAACGACGATGCATCGGTACAGGTCCCACACCTGCGGCCAGCTCCGCGCCTCTGACGTCGGCACCGACGTCCGGCTGAGTGGCTGGCTGCACAATCGGCGCGACCTGGGCGGCATCCTCTTCATCGATCTGCGCGACCACTACGGCATCACGCAGCTGGTCGCCCGCCCCGGCACGCCCGCGTACGAGGCCCTGGACAAGATCTCCAAGGAGTCCACGGTCCGTATCGACGGCCGCGTTGTTTCACGTGGAACCGAGAACGTGAACCCCGACCTGCCCACCGGCGAGATCGAGGTCGAGGTCGCCGAGGTCGAGCTGCTCGGTTCGGCGCAGCCCCTGCCCTTCACGATCAACGCCGAGGACGGGGTGAACGAGGAGCGGCGTCTGGAGTACCGCTTCCTGGACCTGCGCCGCGAGCGCATGCACCGCAACATCATGCTGCGCACTGCGGTCATCTCGGCGATCCGGCACAAGATGACGGCGCTGGGCTTCAACGAGATGGCGACGCCGATCCTGTCCGCCACCTCGCCCGAGGGCGCCCGCGACTTCGTGGTGCCCTCCCGGCTGAACC
Organism: Streptomyces musisoli; assembly: GCF_016741855.1. Taxonomy (GTDB): domain Bacteria; phylum Actinomycetota; class Actinomycetes; order Streptomycetales; family Streptomycetaceae; genus Streptomyces; species Streptomyces musisoli. The sequence goes on from NZ_JAERRH010000021.1 coordinate 88,526, forward strand.
CGGGCAAGTTCTACGCCCTGCCGCAGGCCCCGCAGCAGTTCAAGCAGCTGCTGATGATCTCCGGCTTCGACCGCTACTTCCAGATCGCGCCCTGCTTCCGCGACGAGGACGCCCGCGCCGACCGCTCGCCCGGCGAGTTCTACCAGCTCGACGTCGAGATGAGCTTCGTCGAGCAGGAGGACGTCTTCCAGCCGATCGAGCAGCTGATGACCGAGCTGTTCGAGGAGTTCGGCAACGGCCGCCATGTGACGTCCCCGTTCCCGCGGATCCCGTTCCGCGAGGCGATGCTCAAGTACGGCTCCGACAAGCCGGACCTGCGCGCCCAGCTGGAACTGGTGGACATCACCGACGTCTTCGAGGGCTCGGAGTTCAAGGCGTTCGCCGGCAAGCACGTGCGCGCGCTGCCGGTCCCGGCGGTCCAGGACCAGCCGCGCAAGTTCTTCGACCAGCTCGGTGACTTCGCCGTGTCGCTGGGCGCCAAGGGCCTGGCCTGGGTCCGCGTCGGCGAGGACGGCACGCTGTCCGGCCCGATCGCGAAGTTCCTCACCGAGGAGAACGTCGCCGAGCTGACCAAGCGCCTCTCGCTGGCCGCCGGCCACGCCGTCTTCTTCGGCGCGGGCGAGTTCGACGAGGTCTCCAAGATCATGGGCGCGGTGCGCGTCGAGGCCGCCAAGCGGGCCGGCCACTTCGAGGAGAACGTCTTCCGCTTCTGCTGGATCGTCGACTTCCCGATGTACGAGAAGGACGAGGAGACCGGCGCGATCGACTTCTCGCACAACCCCTTCTCCATGCCGCAGGGCGGTCTTGAGGCCCTGGAGACCCAGGACCCGCTGGACATCCTGGGCTGGCAGTACGACATCGTCTGCAACGGCGTCGAGCTGTCCTCCGGCGCGATCCGGAACCACGAGCCGGACATCATGCTCAAGGCGTTCGAGATCGCGGGCTACGACCGGGAGACCGTCGAGGAGAAGTTCGCCGGCATGCTGCGCGCCTTCCGCTTCGGCGCCCCGCCGCACGGCGGCATCGCCCCGGGTGTGGACCGCATCGTCATGCTCCTCGCGGACGAGCCCAACATCCGCGAGACGATCGCCTTCCCGCTCAACGGCAACGCCCAGGACCTGATGATGGGCGCGCCGACCGAGCTGGAGGAGGCGCGGCTGCGCGAGCTGCACCTGAGCATCCGCAAGCCGCAGCCGAAGTAGGCGGCAGCTCCGCCTGTGCGCGCCGATCTGTCCTGATTCGCTCTGGACGATCGGCGCGCACAGCCGTCTCCGGGCCGGGTGACAGCTTGCGTCCCTACGGTCCCGGCCCATGACCGACACCACTCGTGCATCCGGCGGCGAAGACCGTGAGCCGACCCGTCGTGCCGTGATCGTGGCCGGCGGCGCCACCGTCGTCGCCCCTGACGGCGCAGGTCAGTCGTCCTGTTCCTGCTCGTCGACGTCGGTGTCCGGGGACGCGCCGTCCTCCAGAAGCCGCTCGGCGATGTCGTCGGACCAGTGCTGGGCCCAGGCGCGCAGGGCGGTGACCTCCTGCTCGCTCAGCCCGTACCGGACGAAGTCCCGGTCGGAGTAGAAGTCCGTGCCCGTCAGCCGGGACTGAAGGGTGGGCAGGTCGAACGGGTCGTGGGCGTGGCGGCGGCCCAGTTCCTCCAGGTCCGGCAGGGAGAACCGGGCCGCGGCGGCCCGGGCGTCGATGAGATCGACGGCCGCGCCCCGGTCGTACAGGGCCCGGATCTTCGTACCGACGGCGTCCTCCAGGGAGAGGGCCGGGCCGTACGCGGTCAGCTCCGGCGACTGCCAGAAGACCTCCTTGTGCAGCGTGAGGGCACTGGCCTCGCCGCTCGCCGGGTCGGTGACCGTCAGCCGCGCGGTGAGCGTGCCGACGTCCCCGGCCCGGACGCGCCGCCCTCGTGCCTCCAGCGTCGCGGCGAGGGCGCCGGCGATGTGTTCCATGCTCTCGGCGCTCTCGGTGGCGAGATCGAGGTCGGCGTGCGGACGCAGGAGCAGGCCGTGGGCCTGGAGGGCATAGCCGCCGGCCAGGACCAGACCGTACGGGCCGCCCGCCGGGAGGGCGTCCGCGAGGAGCCGGCGATGGGGTTCGGGGATGTCCACGGGAAGATTTTTCCGGCTTCCTGTCACACATGCGCGACGTCGGGGTTCAAGGAGGTGTCCGAAGCACGGAGCACACCCCGACGGGAGCCTCTCATGCGTACCGCCCAGATCATCGTCACCCTGCTCGCCGCGCTCATGGCCGGTTTCTCCGGAACCGTGCTGCTGATGCGGGCGCAGTGGATCGTGCAGGCACTCGAGGACTACCGGGTGCCGAAGTCGTGGTGGACCCCGCTGGGGCTGGCCAAGGCCGCCGGTGCCCTGGGACTGGTGGCCGGCCTGTTCGTGCCGGTGATCGGGGTGCTGGCCGGGTGCGGGCTGGTGCTCTACTTCCTCGGCGCCGCGATCACCGTGGCGCGGGCGCGGTGGTACTCGCACATCCCCTTCCCGCTCGTCTACGCGGCACCGGTGGCCGGGGCCCTCGTCCTCGGGTACCTCGCCTGACCGGGCCGGCCGGAGAATTTCCTCCGGCCGGCCCCGCAATCTGCCGGGCTCAGAACCCCTCCGGATCTTCATGCTCCGGATCGCTCTCCGCCTGGGCGTAGCGGGTGGAGCAGGCAGGGCAGAGCCCTGGGGCCGGTGAGCGGAAGGCGTGGTCGCAGCCGTCGCAGTTCTGCAGCGGGTGGCGGACGGCCGGTGGCTGGGCAGGCGTGCGGAACGGGGGCGCAGGCGGGAGTTGCGCGGTCAGGCGGTGGGCGAGGAGGGCTGCCGGACGGATCAGGGGTTCGTTCGGCAGGTTCGCGGTCAGCGCGTGGCGTACGGCGGAAGGGGTGAGGTCCCGCTCCAGCCAGGCGGCGACGCCGGGGGCGAGATGTTCGGCGTCGGTCGCGGAGAGGATCAGGCGGGGGTCGTGGCGGCGCAGGCCGGCGAGGACGTCGACGGCTGTCCGGAGGAGGGCGGGCGCGGGGTACGACGGCTGGGGGACGGTGGGGAGGCGTTTGCGTGTCGCGGGCTCGTCGGGGGCGGTGCGTCGGGCGGCCCTGCGGGTGGTCGTCTCGCGGGCGGCGGCGCGGTGGCCGGGCCTGTTGCAGGAGACCGTGTGGGTGACGATCCGGCCGGTCGGGGTGCGCTCGCGGGTGCGGCGCAGGTAGCCGTGCGCTTCGAGTTCGCGCAGGGCGGCGGCGATACGGGTCGGGCCCTCGGGAAAGCGGGCGGCGAGCGTCTTGATGTCGACGGCGGTGCCGGGCCGCACGGACTGGATGTAGCAGGCCAGTCCGATGGCGAGCAGGGACAACTCCGGGTGCTGGGTCAGGTCGTTGCCGATCACCGTGAAGTTCTCGGTGTGGCGGACGTGGTCGTGGGTGACGCCGGCGGTCGGCTGCCCGGAGGGGTGGTTTTTGCCCGGGACCCGGGACTGGGCGCGCGGGGGCGCGCTAGTGTTTTTGGTATCCATCGGGAAGTGCTCTCTTCCTCGGTGGTCAGGCCCTCGCACTGGGATGCCAGTCCCGGCGAGGGCCGTCGCATGTCTGGGGTTGTCGTGTGCTGCTGGCGCTGAGCGTAGGGCAGCCAACCGGGCCCAGATCCAGCCCAGTCGGGCATATTCACTCGCGGGAGTGAGTTTGCCCGGTGGGAGGGAGGGGGTGGGGCTTGGTCGGGTGCTTTCTCCCCAGTGGGTGGTGCATAGGGAGCGCAGGCCGGACCGGGGAGTGGGGGTTCAGGCTCCGGTGACGGCCCATACCGTCGAGTTTCCGGTTCTTGTCACTCAGCGTGGCCGGTGCGCCTACCGTGAAGAGTGACGCTGCGCTTGCGTGCGGTGACTTTCCGGTTGTTGGCCGGACTGCCGGAGCCGTGCGCGGGTGAGGCGTGGCTGGTGCGAGGCGGTACGACGGAGGGGCGCGCATGACGGTGGACGGCGAGGTGCGGCGGCTCAGGACCGAGGCTGACGAGCCGGGGTGGGAGGTGGACCCGGACGACGAGTGGGGCGTGGCGGTGGTCACCACCGTGGGGCGGCAGTTGAAGCTGCGGCGTGAGGCCGTGGGCATGCGGGCCGGTGACTTCGGTAAGGCCGTGGGGTACGGCGAGGATCTCGTCTACAAGATCGAGAGCGGGAAGCGGATTCCCCGGCCGGAGTATCTGGACAGGGCGGATGAGGTGTTGGGGGCGGGTGGGTTGCTCGCCGCTATGAAGGACGATGTGGCGAAGGTCCGGTACCCGAAGAAGGTGCGGGACCTGGCCCAGATGGAGGCGCGGGCGGTCGAGATCGGGGTGTACGTGTGCCACAGCATCAGCGGGCTGTTGCAGACACCTGAGCACGCCAGGGCAGCTTTCGAGTCAAGGCAACCTCCGTACTCGGAGGAGGAGGTCGAGCGGATGGTGGCCGCTCGCATGGCTCGGCAGTCGATCTTCGATCGGGACCCCGCCCCTGCAATCAGCTTCGTCCTGGAAGAGGCGCCGCTCCGGCGACCGCTCGGGGGCACAATGGCGTGGCGGCAGCAGCTCGAACGTCTGTTGGAGGTGGGGCGGTTGCGTAACGTCGCTCTCCAGGTGATGCCGACACACCGGGAGATCCACCCGGGCCTGGACGGCAAGATCGAGATGCTGAAGTTCGAGGACGGAACGGCCGTGGGACGGTCAGATGGTGCGTTCAACGGGCGGCCGATCTCGGACCCGAGGCACCTCCGCATCCTTGAGCTGCGCTATGGCACCATCCGGGCGCAGGCCCTCCCGCCGGGGGAGTCGCTGGCCTTCATCGAACAACTGCTGGGAGAAACATGATCCGTAAGGCCTCCGCCGGGGACGCCTCCGAACCGGTGTGGTTCAAGAGCAGCTACAGCGACGGCAACGAAGGCGACTCCTGCGTCGAGGTCGCCACCACCCCCGGCACCATCCACGTCCGCGACTCCAAGTACCGGGACACCAGCCCCCTCCTGGCCCTCACGCCGGAGGCGTGGGCGGGCTTCGTTGCGTACGCGTCCGGCAACCGGCCCCTCGACTGACGTACCCCGCACCTGGTTTCACCGGGCGCGGGGCACTGGCGTAGGGCTCAGAAGACGGGTCAGCCCTCTTCGCCGCCGAAGCGCTCCTTGTACGTCTCCAGGTCCTCGTCCGTCAGCTTGGCGAACAGGACCGGCGGGACCGTGAACGGAGTGCCGGACGGGACGGAGGCCAGGGCCTTCGCCTCCTCGGCGGTGACCCAGGTGGCGGTGTCCTGCGGCAGGGCGAACGCCTCGCGCATGACCTTGGCCGTCGCCGGGATGAACGGCTCGGAGACCACCGCGTACAGGTGGATGAGGTTCATCGCCGTACGCAGGGTGAGGGCCGCGCCCTCCTTGTTCGTCTTGATCTCCAGCCAGGGGGCCTTCTCCTCCAGGTAGGAGTTGCCGGCCGACCACAGGGCGCGCAGGGCCGCGGCGGCCTTGCGGAACTGGAGGGCCTCCATGTGCGACTCGTACTCCGCGAGGAGCGCCGCGATCTCCTCGCCGAGCTTCGCCTCCGCCTCGCCGGGCTCACCGCCGGCCGGGACCTCCTCGCCGAAGCGCTTCTTGCTGAAGGACAGCACGCGGTTGACGAAGTTGCCGAGGGTGTCGGCCAGGTCCTTGTTCACCGTGGCGGTGAAGTGCTCCCAGGTGAAGGACGAGTCGTCCGACTCGGGGGCGTTGGCGATCAGGAAGTAGCGCCAGTAGTCGGCGGGCAGGATGGCCAGGGCCTGGTCGGTGAAGACGCCCCGCTTCTGCGAGGTGGAGAACTTGCCGCCGTAGTACGTCAGCCAGTTGAACGCCTTGACGTAGTCGACCTTCTTCCACGGCTCGCGCACGCCCAGCTCGGTGGCCGGGAACATCACGGTGTGGAAGGGGACGTTGTCCTTGGCCATGAACTCGGTGTAGCGGACGGTGTCGTCCGCCTCGTACCACCAGGACTTCCAGTCGCGGTTGGCCGGGTCCTGGTCGGCCCACTCCTTCGTCGCGCCGATGTACTCGATCGGGGCGTCGAACCAGACGTAGAAGACCTTGCCCTCGGCGGCCAGCTCCGGCCAGGTGTCCGCCGGGACCGGGACGCCCCAGTCCAGGTCGCGGGTGATCGCCCGGTCGTGCAGGCCCTCGTTCAGCCACTTGCGGGCGATGGAGGAGGCGAGCTGCGGCCAGTCGTCCTCGTGCCGGGCGACCCACGCCTCGACCTCGTGCTGGAGCTTGGACTGGAGCAGGAAGAGGTGCTTGGTCTCGCGGACCTCCAGGTCCGTGGAGCCGGAGATCGCCGAGCGCGGGTTGATCAGGTCGGTCGGGTCCAGCACGCGCGTGCAGTTCTCGCACTGGTCGCCGCGGGCCTTGTCGTAGCCGCAGTGCGGGCAGGTGCCCTCGACATAGCGGTCCGGCAGGAAGCGGCCGTCGGCGGGCGAGTACACCTGGCGGATCGCCCGCTCCTCGATGAAGCCGTTCTCGTTCAGCCGGCGGGCGAAGTGCTGGGTGATCTCGACGTTCTCCGGGCTGGAGCTGCGGCCGAAGTAGTCGAACGCGAGTGCGAAGCCGTCGTAGACCGCCTTCTGGGCGTCGTGCGCCTGCGCGCAGAACTCCGCCACGGGCAGCCCCTGCTCCTTGGCGGCCAGCTCGGCGGGGGTGCCGTGCTCGTCCGTCGCGCAGATGTAGAGGACGTCGTGACCGCGCTGGCGGAGGTACCGGGAGTACACGTCCGCCGGGAGCATGGACCCCACCATGTTGCCCAGGTGCTTGATCCCGTTGATGTACGGAAGGGCGCTGGTGATGAGGTGTCGAGCCATCGTGGCTGCTCCCAGGTCGCTGCGTTTTCTGCGGTTTCGAACCTTGAAATCGTAGCCGACACGGGTGGGCCGCCCGCTTCCCGTTTTGCAGGGTGGGAAGGGGCGGCCAGGGGGTCACCGAGGGTGACTGTGCGGGGGCCGGGCGCGGGTGCGCCGGGGGCTCACGGGCGCCAGTCGGTGAGGACGCCCTCGTACAGCTCGGTGTCCGTCAGCTCGCGGGGGGTGGGGCCCGCGTGGAAGAAGGACGTGTTGGCGGTCTTCAGCTTGCGGAGGTAGTCGAAGGCCTTGTTGTCGTGGTCACCGAAGGCGACGAAGGAGAAGAAGACGCCGGGGTGGGATTCCGCCGCCGCGGTGAGGGCCTGGGTCGCGGGGGTCTTGGCGTCCGGGGCGCCGTCCGTCTGGAAGACCACGAGGGCGGGGGTGCGGGGGTCCGTGGTGGCCGCGTGGTGCTTGTCGTAGTGGCCGAGTACGGCTTCCACGGCGGCGTGGTAGCTGGTACGGCCCATGCGGCCGAGACCGGCGTGCACGTCGTCGATCTTGGTTTCGTGGTCGGGAGTGAGGGTGAGGTCGGTGGTGCCGTCGATCTCCGTGGAGAAGAAGACGACGTGGACCGTGGCCTCGGGGTCGAGGTGGGCGGCGAGAGCGAGGGTCTGGTCGGCGAGGGCCTGGGCGGAGCCGTCCTTGTAGTACGGGCGCATGCTCGCGGAGCGGTCCAGCACGAGGTAGAGCTTCGCTCGGGTGCCGGTGAGGTCGGTTTTGCCGAGGGCGGTCGTGGCGGCCTTGTAGGCGGTGGTGAGGGCGGGGGTGCGGGACTTGAGCTTGGCGAGTGAGGTGGCGGGCTTGAGGGGGGTGGGCTGCGGTGCGTTGTCCTGCGGAGCCTCGCCGGGTGCCTCGGCTTCGCCTTCGGGTGCCTCCGCCTCGGCTTCGCCTTCGGCGTCCGTGTTCCCACCCGCACCACCCGTGCGGGTCTCGTCGTCGAGTGCGGGTGGCCCCTGTGGGGCGTCCTCGCCGTAGGCGGCCTGCGGGTCGGCGGACGTCTCGTCGACCGTCGACTCCGCTGCCGCTTCGCCCGCAACCTCGGCTTCCACTTCGCCAGCCGTTTCGGCTTCTGCTTCGCCAGCCGCATGGGCTTCGGCTTCTGCTTCGCCAGCCGCTTCGGCTGCTGCTTCTGCTTCGTCAGCCGCTTCGGCTTCCGCTTCTGCTTCGTCAGCCGCTTCGGCTTCCGCTTCGCGCTCCGTGTCCGGACCGGGATCGGTCACCGCTCCCGGCTCGGCCGTCTCCACAACGACGGCCTCCGCTGCAACGACAGCCTCCGCCTCCGCGACAGCTTCCGCTTCCGCGGTCGCCTTCGCACCGACCGGCCCTGCCGCCGGCTCAGCCGTCGGCTCCGGCTCAGCCGTCGCTTCGGCCTGGGGCTTCGGCTCGGTGGGCGTCTCCGGCTCCGGCTCAGTCACCGTCTCGGCTTCCGGCTCGGTCGTCGTCTTGGCCTCGGCCTTCGGCTCGGCCTCCGGCTCCGGCTCCGGTTCGGTCACCGTCTCGGTTTCGGCTTCCGGCTCAGTCGTCGCCTTGGCCTCGGCCTTCGGCTCCGGTTCGGTCGTTGCTTCGGCTTCCGGGGCCGCCGCAGCATCCGTCTGCGTTTCGGTCGCCTTGTCTTCCGCCTCAGCGGTGACCGGCTCCGGTTCCGTGGCCGTACCGGGCCCGGCAGGCGTGATCCGCTCCGGCTCCGGCGTCGTTGCGGGCGTGGTCTGTTTCTGCTCGGGCTCCGGCTCGTCCTCGGCCGGCGCCGGCTGACGGCTGTCCTCGGTTGCGCTCGTCTCCGGTTCCGGTTCCGGGTCGGTCTGCTCCGCCTTCGGCTTGGCGGGAGTGGTTTCCTCGGCCGTGGGCTCCGTCGCAGGCGCTTCCTCGGTCTTGGCCTCAGGCTCGCCCCGCTCCTCGGCCTCGGGCTCGGCCTGGGCCGCGGGCTCCGGTGTCGCAGGGGTCGGCTCTTCGGCCTTCTCGGCCTTGTTCTCCGGCTGCTCCGGCTGGTGGGGGACCTTGACGTTGTCGAAGGCCGCTGCCACCAGTTCGTGCTCGTCCAGTTCGCTTTCCTCCGCGGAGGACTGGCGGGGCTCGGGGACGGACGGGGCCGTCGGCTCAGTCGTGGGCGGGGTCTGTGCGGCGGCCGTCGGCGGGGTCTGCGCGGGGGTCAGATCCGCACCCTCCGCCTCGGTGGCTCGTGACTTGCGTGAGCGGCCGAATGCGTTTCGCAGGAGAGTGAGAATGCCCATGTGCGCAACCCTTCGCGTGAGGTTGTAACCCGTCAATCGCTGGCCAGGACGGACACGTAAGGTTAGCGGCCCCGGGTCACGGCACCGCGTCAGTACGGGTACGTGATCGCAAGGGCCGCCGCGACCGGCCGGTGGGGGAGAACGACGTGGTGCGGCCGCCGTCGCCTGTCGGTGCGGGGACGTGATCGCGTGGGCCGCCGGGACCGGCCGGTGTGGGTGCACGGTGTGGCGCGGGCCGCTGGTGTCCGTCAGTGCGGGGACGTGATGGCGCGGGCCGCCGCGACCTCCTGGCGCAGTGGTTCCAGGACGCTGCCCGCCGGGCCGGTGAGGTCGGTGCGGACGGCGATCAGGGTCTGTGAAGTGCGGACGCCCTCGGACAGCTCGCGGAGCTGGAGGGTGACCTGGCCGATCTCGCCGGCGGAGGGGGCCGGCGCCCCGTGGCGGACGCGGACGCGGGCCGCCGTCGTGGCGTCCACGATGCGTTCCACCGCGACGACCAGCGGCCACCACGCGGCGGCGCGCCGGCCGGTCGGCGGCGGCTCGGTCAGGGCCCGCTGGAATTCCGTCCGGATGACGGACAGGTCGCGGTAGAGGCGGCGGCGCATGCGGGCCCGGGCGGACGGGTCGGTGCCGGCGCCGAACGCCGCCTCGACGTAGGCCGCCGTGTCGGCCACCGCGTCGGCCAGCCGGTCGCCGACGCGGGTGTGCCAGCTCTCCGGCCACAGGAGGTACCCGGCGGTCAGCACGATCGCGCAGCCCAGGAGTGAGTCGTTCAGCCGCGGCAGCAGCAGCGCCGTGCCCTGGTGGTTGAGGATGTCGGAGAGGAGGAGGATCACCGGGGTGATGGCCGCCGTCTGGAAGCCGTAGCCCCGCGGGGTGAGGGCCGGGACGAGCGGGGCCAGGAGGAAGAGCACCGGGACGTCCCACCAGCCCAGCGGGACCTCGGCCAGGACCACGGCCGCCACCACCAGACCGGCCACCGTGCCCAGGGCGCGCAGGAGGGCGCGGGAGAAGACCGACCCGAAGTCCGGCTTGAGGATGAAGGTGACGGTCAGCGCGACCCAGTAGGAGCGGGCCACGGGGACGAGGGAGACCAGGGACTGGGCGATGCCGATGCAGACCGCGAGCCGTACGCCGTAGCGCCAGGAGTTGGCGGACAGGACTACGTTGCGTGCGGCGCGGGCCGTGCGGATGCCGAGCGCGGCCGGCCGGCCCAGGCGGTCGTCGATGCCCCGGGGGTCCACGTCGGGCGCGGTGACGACCTCGGCCGTGTGGCGCAGGGCGTGGTCCACCGCCCGGGCCGTCTCCGTGGTGGGCACGGGGAGGCGGAGGGGCGGCGGGGACGCGTCGTCCGTCTCCACGGCGCGAGCCAGCCGGCGGAGCGCCTCGGGGACCTCGGGCGGGAGCGGCCGGGCCGCCAGGTGGGCCGCGGGCGCCGCCTCGATCACCGGGGTGATGGCGTTCAACCGGGCCAGCATCCTGGTGAGTTCGGGGCTGCGGCCGTGGTGGCGGGCGCGCCGGGCCAGGATCAGGTCGTACGCCTGGTTCAGGGACTGGGTGACGGTGCGCCGGGCCTCCTCGTACTCCCCGGTGCGGTCCGTGCCGGCGGTGGCGAGCAGGTCGGCGACCGTGCGGTAGGCGGCCGCGACCGCCGTCCGCTCGGGGACGCCCGCGCGCAGCGGCCAGGACAGCAGGGCCAGCAGGAGGACCAGCAGGCCGCCGCCGGTCATCAGAACGGGGGCCAGCCACCAGGGGGACGGCAGCGGGAGGCCCGCGCCCACCACGCAGTTGAGGAGCAGGAGCAGGCCCGAGACCGAGGCCACCGCGCCGATCGTCGAGATCATGCCGGAGATCAGGGCGACGCCGGTGACCGCGGCCACCGCGTACCAGCCGTGGCCGTACACCAGCGTGCCCAGGGTCACGCCGATCGCGCCGAACAGCTGGGGGACGGCGATGTTGAGGATGCGCATGCGGTAGGCGTCGGCGGTGTCGCCGATGACACCGGACAGGGCGCCCATGGAGGCGAGGGCGCCGTAGGACGGGCGGCCGGCGGCGAGGCCGATCGCCAGGGGCAGGGCCATGGCGACGGAGGCGCGGGCCATGGCGGACCGGTTGACGGGTGCCTGTTGGGGCTTGAGGTTCCGGACCAGCCAGTCGGGCGGGGTGAGGCCGATGGGGAACTCTCGGAGCATGCGCCCATTATGGCCGGTTTGAGATGGTCGGCCCGAGGTGGGGGCCGGTCCGCCGCCGGGGCCCTTTCCCGTGGTGTCCGTTGCCGGGGCCCTTTTCCGTGGTGTGTGTCGGCGGGGTACTTTCCCGCGGTGCCGGTGCCCGCCGTCACTTCCGCCCGTGCAGCATGAGGTCGGTCAGGAGGGCGCGGTGGTCGGTGCCGGACAGGCGCAGGAAGCGGGCGCCGGTGACGGTGAAGTCCGGGGAGACCAGGACGTGGTCGATCTGGGCGCCGGTGACGGAGGCGGTGCGGGCGGGCCAGCTCGGCGTGCGGTCGTGGCCGGCGAGGCGGGCGGCGTCGGACAGGCCGGTGTCGAGGATGTGCCGGAAGGCCGCGTGGTCCTGGGAGGCGTTGAAGTCGCCGGCCAGGACGGTCGGGGTGTCGGGTCCGGCGGCGGCGAAGGCACGGAGCCGGCCGAGTTCGCGGCGCCACAGGCCGACCTGGTCCGGCAGCGGCGGCATGGGGTGGGCCAGCTGGAGGCGCACGGGGTGGCCGCGGACGTCGGCCACCGCACCGGGCATGCCCATGGTGCCGGCGACACCCGCGGCCGGGGTCAGCGGGAAGCGGCTGAGGATGAGGGAGCCCTTGGAGCCGTCCGCCGTGACGGCCCGGCGGTACGGGTAGGCGTCCGCGGCCTCGCGTTCCAGCAGGGCCCGGCACCCCGGCTCGCACTCCTGGACGAAGACCACGTCCGGATGCCGGTCCCGCACCACCCGGAGCAGGGCGGGGGTGCCGCGGCCGAACTCGACGTTCGAGGTCAGCACGCGGAGCGCGGCGAGGGGCGGGCCGTCGGGCTCGCCGGTGCCGCCGTACGGCTCCAGGTACCAGGCGAGCAGGCCGAGGACGGCGACGGCCCACACCACCCCCGGCCACCAGCGGGCGAGCAGCGCGCACAGCAGGGCGAAGCCGGCGGGTGCGAGCAGCCAGGGCAGGAAGGCGAGGAACTGGGGCACGGGGGTGATGCCGTCGGTGTCGGCGGCCCGGCAGCCGACGACCACGCTCACCCCGGCGAGCAGCAGTCCGGCGCACCAGGCGCCGAGCCTGCGTCCGCGGTGCCGGTTCACGGGACCGAGCCTACGATCAGCCGTCCAGCCGCGCCAGGAAATCCCCCGGCGCCCGGTTGAACTCCCGGGAGTGTTCCGGATGGGGGCAGGTGGGTGGCGCCTTCGGTGCCGAGCGCGATCAGCCGTCCAGCCG
>NZ_JAERRH010000022.1 GCF_016741855.1 Streptomyces musisoli
TCCGGGGCCAGGGCGGCGGCGAGCCGCCAGGCGGCCGGACGGTTCTCGTCGCGCAGGGCCGCCAGCGCGCCCAGGACGGGCCGCCGGTGTTCCTCCGGGACCCCGGCGGCGGCACGTTCGTGCAGCTGGGCGCCCTCGGCCAGGACCAGATCGCTGTCGATCCCCGCCGGGATCTTGATCCGGGCGTGGTGCCGCCAGGTGGTGAGCGGGTCCGACCACGCCTCCACCGTGTAGGTCCAGCGCCCGGGTTCTCCCGCGCTGACCGTGGCGCCCCAGCGGTCGGTGCCGGGGGCGAGTTCCCGCATCGGCGTCCAGGGGCCGGCCCGGCCCTCCGGGTCCCGCAGCACCACGTTCGCCGCGACGGCGTCGTGACCCTCCCGGAACACGGTGGCCGACACCTCGAAGGACTCCCCGGTCACGGCCTTGGCGGGCCTGCGGCCGTGCTGGACCACGGGACGTACGTCGAGGACGGGGATGCGGCCCACGGTGGTGGCCGCGTCCGGGGAGGACCGCTCCCCGGCGACGGGCTCGGCGGCGGCGCCGGACGGCGGCACGCCCTTCCTGCCCGTGGTCTTCCTGCCTGCTGCCTTGCTCGTGCTGCTTGTCGGGGGTGCTGACGAATGGTGCGTGGCGGGCATGACCGCTCCTGTCCGCTTCAACGTGGGTGTGGGCGGATGGATGTGGGGAGGTGGGTCCTGCGGCAGTGCTGTGGTGCGCCTGTGGGGTGTGTACCGGAGGAGCCTTCCCACCCGGTTCGGGTGGGCAATCCGGCACTTTGTTAACTACCCACGCGTATGTCTACGCACAAGACCGGTCCCTTTTTCCAGGTGCCCGGTGACCGGGTGTTGACGCACCCTCCGACACCCCGGCGGGCACGTCCCCACCGACCGCGCGGTAACCACTACCGTCGGAGGCGACGACGAGACGTACAGCTCGGTGCGTCTCACCGCAACGCGTCCCGAGGTAGGAATGTGAAGGCGATCCGTCGGTTCACCGTCCGTCCCGTTCTCCCCGACCCCCTCCGGCCGCTGAGCGACCTGGCGCGAAATCTGCGCTGGTCCTGGCATGCGGAAACACGTGACCTGTTCCAGTCCGTCGACGCCGAGGCCTGGGCCGCGGCCGGCGGCGACCCGGTACGGCTGCTGGGCAGCGTGCGGCCGGCGCGGCTGGCCGAGCTGGCCGGGGACCGGCGGTTCCTGCGCCGCCTCACCGCGGTCGCCGACGACCTCGACGACTATCTGACCGGCGAGCGCTGGTACCAGTCCCAGTCGGGCGGCCTGCCCGCCGCCGTCGCCTACTTCTCCCCGGAGTTCGGCATCACCGCCGCGCTCCCCCAGTACTCCGGCGGCCTCGGCATCCTCGCGGGTGACCACCTGAAGGCGGCCAGCGACCTCGGGGTCCCGCTGATCGGGGTCGGACTGCTGTACCGGCACGGCTACTTCCGGCAGACCCTGTCCCGGGACGGCTGGCAGCAGGAGCACTATCCGGTGCTCGACCCCAACGAGCTGCCGCTCACCCAGCTGAAGGAGCCCGACGGCACTCCGGCCGGGGTCTCGCTCGCGCTGCCGGGCGGCAGGGCGCTGCGCGCCCGGATCTGGCTGGCGCAGGTCGGCCGGGTGCCCCTGCTGCTGCTCGACTCGGACGTGGAGGAGAACGACTTCGGCGAACGCGGGGTGACCGACCGGCTCTACGGCGGCGGCAGCGAACACCGGCTGCTCCAGGAGATGCTGCTCGGTATAGGAGGTGTGCGGGCCGTGCGGACGTACTGCCGGCTCACCGGGCACCCGGTGCCGGAGGTGTTCCACACCAACGAGGGGCACGCGGGGTTCCTCGGCCTGGAGCGGATCTCCGAACTGTGCGCCGACGGACTGGACTTCGACTCGGCGCTGGAGGCCGTGCGGGGCGGGACGGTGTTCACCACGCACACCCCGGTCCCGGCCGGCATCGACCGCTTCGACCGGGAGCTGGTCGGCCGGCACTTCGGCCTGGACGCCGAACTCCCCGGCATCGACGTGCAGCGGATCCTGGCCCTGGGCATGGAGACCTACCCGGGCGGCGAACCGAACCTGTTCAACATGGCGGTGATGGGGCTCCGGCTGGCCCAGCGGGCCAACGGGGTGTCGCTGCTGCACGGGCAGGTCAGCCGGGGCATGTTCGCGGGGCTGTGGCCGGGATTCGACGCCGAGGAGGTGCCGATCACCTCCGTGACCAACGGGGTGCACGCGCCGACCTGGGTGGCGCCGGAGGTGCTGCGGCTCGGCGCCCGGCAGATCGGCGCCCAGCGGGCCGAGGACGCGCTGTCCGTCGGCGGTTCCGAGCGCTGGGACTCGGTCGCGGACATCCCCGACCAGGAGATCTGGGAGCTGCGCCGTACCCTGCGCGAACAGCTGGTGCTGGAGGTGCGGGAGCGGCTGCGTGTCTCCTGGCGGCAACGTGGCGCCGCCAACGCGGAGTTGGGCTGGATCGACGGGGTCCTGGACCCGGACGTGCTGACGATCGGCTTCGCGCGCCGGGTGCCGTCGTACAAGCGGCTGACGCTCATGCTGCGCGACCGCGACCGGCTGATGGAGCTGCTGCTGCACGAGGAGCGGCCGGTGCAGCTCGTGGTCGCGGGCAAGGCGCACCCGGCGGACGACGGCGGCAAGCGGCTGGTGCAGGAGCTGGTGCGGTTCACGGACGACCCGCGTGTGCGGCACCGGATCGTGTTCCTGCCCGACTACGGCATGGCGATGGCGCAGAAGCTCTACCCGGGCTGTGACATCTGGCTGAACAACCCGCTGCGGCCCCTGGAGGCGTGCGGCACGAGCGGGATGAAGGCGGCGCTCAACGGCTGCCTCAACCTCTCGGTGCTGGACGGCTGGTGGGACGAATGGTTCCAGCCGGACTTCGGCTGGGCCATCCCGACCGCCGACGGCGCCGCCACCGAACCCGACCGCCGGGACGACATCGAGGCGGCGGCCCTGTACGACCTTCTGGAGCAGCGGATCGCGCCGCGCTTCTACGAGCGCGGGCGCGGCGGGCTGCCCGACCGGTGGATCGAGATGGTCCGCCAGACCCTGTCCCTGCTCGGCCCGAAGGTGCTGGCCGGCCGCATGGTCCGCGAGTACGTCGACCGGCTCTACGCCCCCGCCGCCCAGGCGCACCGCGCGCTGGCCCCGGACACCGCGCGGGACCTGGCCGAGTGGAAGGCCCGGGTGCGGGGCGCCTGGCCGGGGGTGAGCGTCGACCACGTCGAGACGACCGCGACGACCGCGACGGCGGAGCTGGGCACGACGGTCGGCCTGCGCGTCCGGGTGGCCCTCGGCTCGCTGACCCCGGACGACGTGGAGGTCCAGGCGGTGTCCGGCCGGGTGGACGCGGAGGACCGCATCACGGATGCGACGGTGGTCCCCCTCAAACCGACCGGCACCCCCGACCTCGAGGGCCGCCTCGTCTACGAGGGCCCCCTCTCCCTGGACCGCACCGGCCCCTACGGCTACACGGTCCGCATCCTCCCCACCCACCGCCTCCTCGCCTCCGCCGCGGAACTGGGCCTGGTGACGGTGCCCTCGGAGGAGGTGGTGGAGGGGGCCGGGATGCTGCTGCGGTGAGATGAGCGCCGGGAGGCACCTTCGGCTCAGGACGCGCGGTGCGTTCCGGGGCCGGAGGTGCCGGCGCATTTCAGGGCCGGGGGACACCTTCGGTTCAGGACGCGTGGTGCGTTCCGGAGTTGGTGCCGGCGCCCTTCAGGGCCGGGAGGCACCTTCGGTTCAGGAGGCGTGGTGCGTTCCGGGGCCGGAGGTGCCGGCGCCCTTCAGGGCCTGGAGGAAGGGGGCGAAGGCGGTGGCGGGGAAGGTGAGGGGCGTTCTGGCGGGGTCCTTGGAGTCACGGACGGCTATGTGGGTGGGGCCCTTCGCGACCTCCACGCAGGCGTCTCCCTGCCCGCCGCCGGAGAAGGAGGACTTCTGCCAGGTGCCGGGGGTCAGCATGTTTCACAGCTCCTTCGCCAGGCGGTGAATGAAGTCACGCGAGCGATCAGGTTCGAGTGATGCTGCCTCCACCCTACGGAAGAGCGTTCGATACCGGCTGAGCTGGGCCTCGGCATCGATGTAGACGGGACCGTTCGGGCCGTCACGGACAACAGTGTCCAGCTTGGGCACCGGGCCACCCGCATAGACCATGGCGCTACCGGCACCGCCGAAGTCGTCCAGGTCGAAGGGGATGACACGCACGGTGACGTGGTCGGACTCGGAGAGTTCCAGGACTCGGTTGAGCTGACCGCGTGCCGTGGGGCGGTCCCCGACCCTGATCCGCAGAGCCGCCTCGTGGATCACTGCCTCGTAGGGGACAGGTTCCGCACGCTCGATGATGACCCTGCGCTTCATCCGATGCTCGACCCAGAGGTCCACATCGCTGCCCGAGAACTCCGGGTTGACGTAGGAGAAGAGACGCCGGGCGTAATCGGCGGTCTGGAGAAGCCCTGGAACGTGCAGGAACTCCACATCCCATCGGTAAGTGGCGTGGTGCTCCAACTCGGGCAGATCGAGGAAGGGCGTCGGTAGTTGGCCCCGGTACTCCTCCCACCAGCCCTGCGTACGATCGGAGGCGACTGCGGCCAGGGCGTCGATCAACTCTTGGTCCCGGCAAGCGTAGTTGCCCGCCATCCGACGCAGGCGTTGCTCGCTGACTCCTGAGGTGCCGGCCTCGATCTGGCTGATCTGAACGGAGTTCACGCCGAGCATCGCAGCCGCCTCCCGGGAGCTGAGCCCCGCTGCCTCGCGAAGCCTGCGCAGTTCCACGGCCAGCCGCAGTTGTCGCGCGGTGGGTTCGCGCTTGGTGCCCATCGGTGCTCCTCGCTGCAACGCACGTGCCGTCGTGACCCGTTCGTGTTCAGATTACGGGACTGGCTTGCTTGCCCTTAATTCTAATGTCTACCGTCGGTGACGTACCGCTTGCACAGCGGAAGTGCACCTCGCCGCTCTGCCACGGCACCCGCGGCGGGGCCACCGCGCGTGCGAAATCCCCTGTCATCGAACGGAGTTGCTGACGCATGCCCGAAAACGAGCCCTGGGACTACACGCTCTACATCCCGAACGACTTGAGAGCGGTGACGGTATGCCGCCGCACCCTGCGCCTCATCCTCACGCTGCACGGGCTGATCGGCCTGGTGGACACCGCGGAGCTGCTGGCGACGGAGCTGGTGTCGAACGCCGTGCGGCACACGAAGGGGCCGGCGGCGCTGAGGGTGCGCCGGACCCGGGAGGGGGTGGTGTGGATCGGGGCGTGGGACACGGACCCGGCGCCACCCCCTCCGCCCCGGATGCCGGGCCTGGCCGCAGGGCTGGAGGAGGAGGGGCGGGGTCTGGGCCTGGTGCGGGCGTGTGCCGACGGGTGGGGCTGGCAGCCGTCGGCGCGTTTCGGGGACCGGGGGAAATTCGTGTGGTGCGAACTTGCGGCGGCGTAGCTCGTTGATCACGTCGTACGGAAAGGAGAGCTGATGGTCGGCTCGTCGCACGAGGCGCTGCACCGGATCTTCCAGAAGGACCCGGCGCTGCTGACGAGGGCGTTACAGAAGGTCCTGCACGTGCCGTTCCCCGAACCGCGGGAGATCGCGGCGCTGAACGTGGACCTCACCGAGATCGAACCGGTGGAACGGCGGGTGGACACGCTGCTGCGGGCGGAGACGGACGAGGGCACGTACCTGCTGGTGGTCGAGTCCCAGGGGAAGGCGGACGAGCGGAAGCGGGGCAGCTGGCCGTACTACCTGTCCTACCTGTACGAGAAGTACCGATGCGAGCCGGTGCTGATCGTGATCACACAGAGCAGTGCCACGGCGAAATGGGCCTCGCGGCCGATCCGGCTCGGTTTCCCGGGCTGGGACTCGCTGACGGTGCGTCCGCTGGTGCTGGGCCCGGACAACGTGCCGGTGATCGCGGACGAGCGGCAGGCGGAGCGGGACGTACCTCTCGCAGTGCTGTCGGCCATGACACACGGGCGTGGTCCGAAGGCCCCGGCCATACTGGAGTCCCTGGCATCCGCCCTGCGGACCATCGACCCCGACAGTGCCGCGGTCTTCGTGCAGTTCGTCGACTCATGCCTGGCCGACCCCCAGGCGAAGCAGATGTGGAGGGACCTGATGACGGCGATCCAGTACTTCTGGCGACACCCACTGGCGGAGCAGGTGCGCGAGGAGGGGAGAGAGCAGGGGCGGGCGGAGGCCAAGGCTGAGATGATCCTGCACGTCCTGCAATGGCGCGGCATTCCAGTGCCCGACGCTGTCCGTGAGCGAGTCGAAGCGTGCACGGACCTGGACCAGCTGGAGGCCTGGGCTCAGCGGGCGGTGCACGCCACGGAGGCGGGGGAGCTGTTCACCGGGGAGTGAACGGGTGACCGTTGGGCCACTCGCTTCTCGGCCAGTGTCGTGCTTCCGCGAGCCGCGTCAAGGGCGCTCCCGTTCCGCTGCGCTCCACTCCCGCGTCGCCTTCGGCGATGGCCCTCCGGGCCACCCTTGACCCGGCCCGCTCCAGCACGGGGGAAGAAGCGAGCGAGCGGCCCGGAAGGGCGGTGGCCCAGCCCGGCACCGGGCCCTTGGGTGGGCCGAGGGCGTGCCGTAGGCGGAGGAGGCGCGGTCGCGTCTCGCATGGACGCCGGGGGCGTTCAGCGGACCACGGGCAGTGGGGGTGCGCGGTCGCGTCTCGCATGGACGCGGGTGGGCATGGCGGGGTGCGGCCGGTGGGTGGCGGTGCACGGGCCGCGCCTCACGGGAACGACGTGCCGGTGCGCAGCAGCCGGTCGCCCGGGCACGCCGAGTCCGGTGGCGGCTTGCGGCTCGTGGATGGAGGGCAGTGGTGATTGGCAGATGTGTGCCAGAGGGGGAGGGGTAAACCCGCTGGCAGGGGACTGGGGACGCCATGACGTGTGGCACGGATCTGCCAAATAGTCCGCGATCGCGGGGATGGGGGCTGATCAGCGGAAGGGGATGTTGAGCCAGGGGCTGCCGGGGCCGGACACGAGGATGCGGTGGGCCTTGACCATGTTCTGGTACCAGCTGCCGAACTCTTCTTCGTCGAAGTGGAGGGAGCGCCCGAGGATGAAGCCGGCGGCGAAGTCCTGCCACGACTTGTAGGCCAAGGCGGAGGCCCGCCCGGCCTGGATGACGGCGGACTCGGCCTCCTTCAAGGTCCCGAAACGGGCCGCGAGCCCCCACCGGGCCATGTTCGAGGCGCGCCCGAGATCCCAGGCGGCGACGGACGAGACGTACTGGTTTTCACCCAGGACACCGTCGGCGCGCATACGGGCCTCGTAGCGGGTGATCCGCCCGATGAGTCGTTGCACCCCCTCGATACCGGCCTCGACCTCGGACTCGGGCCGGGGTTCGGTCTTGGTGACGCCGTCCTCAGTGACCACGGCGGAGCCCTGGGAGTTCGCGCGGATGACGTTGGCCACGGACTGCTTCCAGTACCCCACGTCGACATGTCCGCCGAAGTCCCGGGCGATGGTGCGGCGCAGACCCATGGCGAAGTCCCATACCCTGCTGTGGGATTCAGCGGCGAGCAGGCCATTGAGAGCGGACAGCCACTCCTCGCGACTGGTGATGCCCCACCACTCCCGTAACTGTTTTCGTTCCCTGGGATAGCCCTCGCCGTGCGAGGCCATGCCGTTCCAGAAGGAATCGTTGTTCACGCACAGGAGGGCCCCACAGGCGAGGCCGTGGGCGGCGGGGCCGTACAGGGGGCCGCCGATACGAAGAGTGCGAAGGCGCGGCGACTGCTCCTGGGCGGGAGCCTGCTCCCCGTACCGGGCCCACGCCGCCGAGTGCGGGGGCGCCGAAGGGAGGAATGCCTCGCAAGGACTTCCGGGGCTGATGACGATCACCGGTGGATCGGTCGGCTGCCACACTTTGGCGAACCATTCCAGGTAGTTCCAGTCGAACACCCGGTGGGGTTCCGGCGCGGGCAGCATGCCCTCGGTGTACACGGCCCAGATCCGCCCGCCGGCGACGCGCGGGTCGTACCCGAAGACGGCGTACGTCGCGCTGGGTGTGGCATCCGCCTTGTCCTTCTGTATCTCGAAGAACAGCCTGCTATGCGCGAGCGTCCCGAAATACGCCGCCCAGTCCTCACGCGACTTCGCCTCGAACAGCGCCGGCTCGACCTCGGACGGAGGGGTCCAGGCGGAGGGCGGGGGTGGGGGAAAACCACCAGGCGGCGGACCGAACGTCACGGAATCCTTACCCTCTCGTCGAAGTCACACTGTTGCGGACTGTGATGATAGCTCCCGCTCTACAGGTCGTTGGTATCGTCACTCGGCGGACGGCATCTTGCCGAATCTTCCGATTTGGCTGATTCTTGTCTGCCATTCAGATACCTCGTGCCCCTCTTCGTCGACTGTGGATCGAGGTTCCATAAAGCGCCAAGGCTCGGAGGGGTCGAATTCTTCTGCCAGATCTTCGAGGAAAATGATCGAGTTCTGAACATGGGCGTTATCCCCGGACCTGTAGAGGGGCCAGCAGAAAATGAAGTTGATGTTCGCTGGGTCCGTGATGGATGAAATGAGACACGATGTGGCATCGTCTTCGCTTTCAAGCACTCTCAGGGACTGGGCCCAGCTTGTCTGATATTGCCCCACGTCCCAATAAGTCAGATCCATGGGAAAGGTCTCTTCGAAGTCTCCCACCGTGATGCACCCGATGGCGCCCTCGCCCGCTACGGCTCCGGATGCGGACGGCGCGGACAGCACCCGGATGGAAAAGGTGTCACTTTTTGATGTAGTTGAGGTCGCCTGTGGGCGGGGGAGCGACGCCGGTTGCCTTGGGGTGCGGGTCGGCCGGGAGCCGGGTGCCGAAGCAGTCGAAGTCACCATCGGTGACCGGCCCGTGAGGCCGTTCGCGTCGGGTGGGATTGGGCCACTAAGCATTTTCCGCTCGATTGAATGCGGTCCAGATATCGTCAACCGCTGCTCGCAGTTCTGCGTCGGACAGATCTCCTGGCTCGGCAAGATCGGGATCGACCGAGTAGTCCTCGAGAGTCATGAAGACCTGGTCGAACAGTTCCGCTAGGGGCCCTTGGACTCGTTCGCCTTTTGCTTGGGAGGCACGTCGGGCCTCCCACCAGCCATGAGCGAAGTCCGGTGCGGGCAGATTGGCCTGCGCGAAATCGTTCAGTAGCGCCAGTTGACGCGCTGCCGAACTCTGTGGGTCGACCTCAGCCGGATGAGACCACGCCGAGTGCGCTGGCGGGTAGGAGGCTGCCGTTACCGTCAGGGACGGGTGCCGGTCCGCGAGGGCGCGTGCCTGACGACCAAAACGTGCCCGTGCCGCGTCGACGCCTTCACCGACAGCCGCGGACATGAAAGTGGCAGTCCCAGCCACCAAAACGTAGCCCGGCTCCGGGAAAAGGACGGCCCCATCTCGCCGGGGCGTCCACAGGAGTGACGGTGGGCCAATGTCAGCTCTGTCCGCCCACACGGGAAGTTGGATCGCTCGGATCACTGGCGCGCCGGTGCCGGCGAGTTCAGCGCAGACGACGTGCGAGGCTCCGACGGCACGGCTGCCAGCCGTCACCCGGCGGCTCAGGGCGGCGTCCAGCTGCGTACCCACCGAGACTGGAGTCACTGTCTTGTCATGAAGCCAGTACGGGTTGAAGGTCAGGTCGTCACCCAGGAGGGCCGCGACATCTGCTAGTTCTTCTCCTGAATACGTCACCACAGAAATCCTTTGTCGACGATGCCTTGGAACTGCTTGTCCCCCAGTTTCCAAGCCGACCAGAACCTGCCGTCGGAGTGAAGCATTACCATCTTCTGCGATGCCGGGTCAATGAAGCCGATGGCTGGCCCCTGATTCCTGTAGTTGAAGCGATAAACCTTAGTGTCGCTATCGGTCATATGCTCGCGCATGGACTCTTCGAATCGATTCAGATTGGCTTTGTTCAGATTGCCTGGAGCGTCCAAGAAGTCACTCGCATGCGCGTGAAACTTCTTACTCATGACCTTCTGGCTGGAAAAGTCAGCTTTTTCGGCCCACGCGGACCGCGAACACGGAGAGAGCCCCAGAGGGTCGGTCCAGGTGTGCGGATTGTGGACGTAGGCCGTGGGGTTGGGCGCGGGAGTGAGCCCGAGCGGGTCGTGGGTGAGGTAGCGGGCGGCATCTGGGTCGTAGTGGCGGAAGTAGTTGTAGTGGAGGCCCGTTTCCGGGTCGTAGTACTGGCCTGGGAAGCGTAGGGGTGTGATGCGTTCGGTTTGGGTCAGGGGGCGTAGGCCCTGGTGGTCCCAGGTGATGGTGACCGGGTTCGGGAGGTCCTCGGACGTTGTGGTTTGTTCGCAGAGTGTTGTGCCGTCCCAGGTGAAGTCCACCCGCTCCACGATCGTTTCACCGTCGTCCGCCATGCGGAGCTTTGACGTGCGGCGGCCCAGGGGGTCGTAGGTGTAGCGCCAGCGGGTGCCGTCCGGGGTGATGACCGAGGTTAGGTGGTCCTCCGCGTCCCATTCGTAGCGCCAGGTGTCCGGCTTCCTCGATAAGCGGGTCTTCTGGCGGAGCGTGATGCGGCCCAGGGCGTCGTGTTCGTAGCGGATGTTGCCGGCTCGGGTGATGCGGGTTCCCACGTAGGAGCGGGGGCCCGTTGCCTCGCCGCCCGGGTGGTCCGACGGCCAGTTCGCCTCCGTCTGGTTGCCCGCCTCGTCGTATGCGTACCGCTCCGTCCAGCCCGACGCGTGCACCGCCGTCGAAGGACGAGACTCCGCCGATCGGGTCGGTGTGGCTGGTGCAGTTGCCCTCGCCGTCGTACGTCCAGGTCTCGGTCGTGCCGTCGGGGGCCGTGCGGCGGGTCAGCCATCCCTCGGTCGACCACTCCAGGCGGGTCGTGGCGCCGGTGGGGTCGGTGATCGCGGTCGGGAGGCCGAGGGCGTTCCGTGCGTAGCGGGTGGTCGCGCCCAGTGGGTCCGTCACCTCCACGGGGAGGCCCACGCGGTCACAGAGGACGTGCGTCGTGTTGCCCAGCGGGTCCGTCACCGACGTCAGGTGTCCGGCCTCTGTCCAGGTGAAGAGGGTCGTCTGGCCTGCCTGGTCCGTGACCGACGTGCGGTTGCCCCGGTCGTCGTACGTCTGGCGAACCACCGTGCCGTCGGGGTTGACCACCTTCACTGGGAGGCCGAGGTCGTTGTACTCCGCCTTCGACTCGCGGCCGTCCGGGCGGGTCACCCGCGTGAGGTTGCCCGCCTCGTTGTACTCGAAGGTGGTCGAGTGGCCCAGGGGGTCTGTCGTCGACAGCAGGCGGTTGTAGCGGTCGCGGACGTAGTGCGTGGTCGCGCCCACGGCGTCCGTCTCGGCGATGACCTGGCAGCGGCGGTTGATCAGGTAGTGGGTGGTGTGGCCGTGGGAGTCGGTGATGGTCGTCGTGTGCTCGCCGGTGTCCGGGTCGGCCGGGCCGTAGGTGAACGTGGAGCGGAGGTGGCCGGCGGCACCGGACTGGTGGGTGCACCGGTCCTCGTCGTCGTAGACGTAGGTGAAGTGACTGCCGTTGGTGTCCGTCCAGGAGGTGATGCGGCCGTCTTCGTCGTAGCCGAAACGGGTGGGGCGGCCGGAGGAGTTGACGACCTCCGTGAGGTGGCCGTCGGTGTAGCGGTACCGGGTCAGCTCCTGGTCGGTGCCGTCCGGGGCCGCGCCTGCCAGGTGCAGGGCGGTGACACGGCCGGCGGCGGTCGACAGCAGCAGGCGGTGACCGCCGCTGTGGACGATGGCCGAGGGTGTCCCCGCAGCGTCGTACTCGAAGGTGATCCAGTTGCCGTTGCGGTCGTCGAGCTGTTCCAGGAGTGCCAGGCCGCAAGAGCGGTCGGTGAAGTGTCGTACCTGGCCGGACTCGGGGTCGGTGAGGGTGTAGCCGTCGTCAGTGCGGTCCAGTGGCCAGCGTGGGCCGTGACTGGGCAGGGTCGGTATCCCGGGGGCCGGGTGGGGGTAGGCGAGTGTCACTCCGTCCTCGCCGACGAAGACGACGCCCTCCACGTCGATCTCCAGGCGCTGGTCGAGCGTGGAGGACCAGGCCGGGCCGAACCAGCCGCCGAGCCGGTACGACGACTCGAACTGGCGCTTGACCAGGAAGGGCAGCGTGCCGGGCAGGGAGACGTCGGTGGCCGGCAGCACCATCCGGCCGGTCGCGACGTCGACCGGGTCCTTCTCGCAGACCTTCTCGAGCGGGCGCCGCGAGACGTCCTCCGCGTCTTTTTCGACCGCGTTCCGGGCGGTCTTACGCATCCCCTGTTCGGCGAGTCCCTCCGCTCCCTCCTTCAGGCCGAGTCGCAGTCCGCCCCTGGCCAGTCCTGCGCCCTTGGTGCCGGCCATCTCGGGGAACATGCGGCCGAAGAACTCCGAGGGGTCCTTCTTGAAGCCGTCCACGGATGCCTGGACGGCGCGCTCGGGGTGGGAGACGGTGGAGACCAGGCCGGCCAGTGTCATGTTGACGTTCTGCAGGTAGGCGGCCGGGTGGGTGAGGTTGTAGGGGGCCATCGGGTTCAGGCCGCGGACGAAGTTGTACAGGCCGGCCGTGCCCTTCAGCGCGCCGCCCGCCACATGGGTCAGTTCGGTGGCGGCGCCCTGGAAGCCGTCTTCGAGGTTGCTGCCGAGACGGTCCAGGGGCGGGGGCTCGGCCGGCGCGTGGGCCAGGGCCGCCCTGACCTTGCCCTGGGCCTCGGAGGCGGCGGTGTTGCGCTGCTTGCGGGCCTCGGCCAGCTTGTGGTGAGCGGACCGCACGTCGGCCTTGCCGGGGTCCTCGAACGGCCCGGGCTTCGGGCCGGGTTCCTCGCCCGCCTCGGCCTTGGCGTTGTACGACTCCACCTTCTGCCGGTGGGTCTCGAAGGCGTCCTTGGACGCCTTCACGCCCTTGTTGTAGAGCGCCACGGCCTCCTCGGCCTGTCCTTGCGCCCACTGCACGGTGTCGGCGTAGGACTCCAGCGCCCCGGCGGCAGTCGTGCAGGCCTGCGCGGCCTGTGCCCACTTCGTTGGGTGCACACCGAACTTCTCGCGGAAGGCGTCACCGCCCTCACCCTTCCAGCCGGAGGAGTCGACCTTCTTCAGCCCCCGGCCGACCTTGTCGAACGCGGCGTGGAAGTCCCGTAAGTGCTTGGCGCTGGCCCGGATCTTCGACGGGCTGCCGTGGACGAGCTCGTCGGCCTCGTCGGTCTCGCCGAGCTGCTGCTCACCCGGCGTCGCGCCCAGGTCGGAGGCGACCCCGTCAGCCCAGTCCTCCACCACGTCGGCCCATTTGTGCGCCCCCACGTAGTCCAGAAACCGTCACCGATCTTGTCGGTGGTGTAGTCGACGCCCTCGCCGAGGAGTTTCTTGCCGCCGTCGAGGAGTCTCTCGCCGCCGCCGAGCAGCGAGTTGGTCACATGCCTCCACGTACTGGTCGGTCTCGTAGTACGTGCCCGCCGCCAGGCCCGTCTTCTCGGCGAACCCGTTGCCCTCGTCGATCAGCGACCGCACCCCCCACTCCCAGCGATCGCAGAACGACGTGAACTCGTCCGTCAGGCCCTCGTGCCCCAGCTCCAGCCCGGACAGCGCGATGTCGGAGAAACCCCGCCCGGCCCCGGCCGTGCCGACCATGCCCAGCTCCCTCAGCTCGGCCAGCGCGTCGGTCAGGCCCTTCGCGATCAGACCGAGCCCCTCCGTCGCCAGGTCCTTCCCCCCGCCCCCGCTCATGCCAGGTCCCCCGCCCCGCCGTCGACGTCCACCGCCACCTCGTCCGGCACGACCCCGCGCACCGGCGGAAACACCATCCCGTCCGCACCGTCCGCACAGTCCAGCGCCACCCCGCACGGCACCCCCGCCGCGGGAACGGCCGCGTCCAGCAGACGCGCGCCGAGGACCGTCCGATACCGCCACTCCCGGGCGGCCTCACCGCGCGCCACCGCGTAACGGGCCAGCGCCTGCTCGTCGGAGAACGCCAGGATGAAGCGGACACCGTTGAAGTCGGCCGTCAGCAGGCCGCGTTCGGTGTCCGGGCCCGGACCGTCGCCCAGCGGCACCAGGACCGGGGTGCGGCGGAACTCGCCCAGCAGGACCGCGAACGCCCGGCGCCTTCGCTCGGTGGCGTTCGAGGCGTCGGACCGGGTTGCCGCACGCTCGGGCAAACCGGTGCCCTCGGAGGCCTCCGGCGCCGGCGCGTTCCGCTGGCCGGTATGGGCCAGGTGCGTGTACTCGTACAGTCGTGACCTTGGTATTTGCGACGCGGGTCCGGCGTCGCCCCCGTGCTCGTCCACGGCCGGATCATCACATCGGCGTGTTCTGGATCGCAACGCGAGCGGGAGGCCAGGTGAGCAGGACGACCGAAAGTCGACCTGTGCGCACGGGGCGAGACGGCATCGCATGCCCCGTTTCCGGCCCCGAAGCGCAGTTCCGTGCGGCAGTCACGGACGCCCGGGGCGGCACAGCTGTCGGCGGGGGAGGAGGGTCATGCCTCGGACAGGTCGGCGCACAGTTTTCGTAGGACCGTTCCGCAGCGGCGGGCGTAGGCGTGTTGCAGGCCGCGGGTCGCCGGGCCGCCCGCGCGGGCGTACCACTTGGCGGCGCGGCTGAACGCGGCGACCGTGAGCCAGACCGTGCCGTCTCCGGTGCGGTCGACCACGAAGGCCTCCTCGCCGCACTCGGGGTGGCCTTCGAGGGTGCCGTAGGCCCATCCGGCGCGGCGGGGCTCCTCGGCCGTCCAGATGATGCGGCAGGGGGCCTTGATGACGCCGGCCAGGGTGACCGTGACATCGACCCCGGGGGCCGCACGGTCGGCCGTGGCGTCGATGCCGACGCCCAGCGCGCGGTGCATCTCCCAGGTCAGGACCGCCTCGGCGGCCCGCTGGAACACCTCCCGGCCTTCGCCGAGGCGGGTGCGGACGAGCATGGGGTGGAAGCCGGGCGGGCAGAAGGTCGGATCGTCGCGGGTCGCGCCGACCGGCTCGTAGGTGAAGGGCGCCGAGGACATGGGTCACAAGGGTAGGGCGGCACCCGGAAGGTCTTCTTCCCGGGTGCCGCCCTCAGTCGACTCGGCGAGGGTCAGGCGACGTTGACCGCCGACCAGGCCGCCGCGACGGCCTTGTACTCGGTGCTGGTGGAGCCGTACAGCGCGGACGCCGCGTTCAGGGTCGCCGTGCGGGCGGCCTTGTAGTTGGTCGTCGACGTCATGTACGTCGTCAGCGCCTTGTACCAGATCTGCAGCGCCTTGGCGCGGCCGATGCCGGTGACGGTGGAGCCGTTGGAGGTCGGCGAGTTGTAGGTCACGCCGTTGATCGTCTTCGAACCGCTGCCCTCCGCGAGGAGGTAGAAGAAGTGGTTCGCGACGCCGGACGAGTAGTGCACGTCCTTGTTGCCGACGGTGGAGGACCAGTAGTCCGCCGAGCCGCCGTCCTTGCTGGGCTTGTCCATGTAGCGCAGCGGGGTGCCGTCGCCGTTGATGTCGATCTCCTCGCCGATGAGGTAGTCACCGACGTCGTTGGAGTTGTTCGCGAAGAACTCGACACCCGTGCCGAAGATATCCGAGGTGGCCTCGTTCAGGCCGCCGGACTCGCCCGAGTAGTCCAGGCCCGCGGTGTTGGAGGTGACACCGTGGCTCATCTCGTGGCCGGCCACGTCCAGCGAGGTGAGGGGGCTCACGTTGCCGGAGCCGTCGCCGTAGGTCATGCAGAAGCAGCTGTCGTCCCAGAAGGCGTTGACGTACTGGGTGCCGTAGTGGACGCGCGAGTAGGCGCCGACGCCGTCGTTCTTGATGCCGCTCCGGCCGAAGGTGCTCTTGTAGAAGTCCCAGGTCTCCTGGGCGCCGTAGGCGGCGTCCACGGCGGCCGTCTGGTCCGTCGAGGAGCTGGAGGCGCTGCCCGTGCCCCACACGTTGTCCGCGTCGGTGAACAGGGTGCCCTTGCCGGACGTCTTGCGGGCCAGGTTGTAGGTCTTGTGGCCGCCCCGCGTGGAGTCGCTGAGCTGGTACGTCGAGCCCGACAGGGTGGTGGTGAGGCTGACGGTGCCGGAGTAGAGGCTCTTGCCGGTGCCGGTGGCGTTCTCGATGCCCTGGTACTCGTAAAGCTTCTTGCCGGTGGCGGCGTCGGTGATGACGTGCAGCTGGTTCGGGGTGCCGTCGTCCTGGAGGCCGCCGACGACGGTCTCGTAGGCGAGGACGGGCTTGCCGTCGCCGGCCCAGATCACCTTGCGGGCGCCGTCCGCGGCGGTCTTGGCGGAGCCGAGGGTCTTGGCGGCGGACACCGCCTGCTGCTCGGCCTTGGCGGCGGTGACCCGCGGCGTGAGCGAGGCCACCTTGACGGCGGACTTGTTCGCTCTGGTGACGCCCTGGGTCTTGCCGGACTTCGTGTGGACGATCAGGTCGCCGCCGAGCACGGGCAGGCCTGCGTAGGTGCGCTCGTAGCGGGTGTGGAGCGTGCCGTCGGTGTCCTTGACGACGTCCTTGACGACCAGCTTCTCCTTCGCGCCGAGACCTATGTGCTGCGCGGTCTCGGTCGCGCCCGCCTGGGCCTGCTGGATCAGGGTGGTGCGGGCAGCGGCGGACAGCGTGGTCGGGGCCGCCGCGAGCGGCTTCGCGGCGGCGGCTCCGGCCGGGGTCTGGGCGCTGGCACTGGTGGTCACACCGGTGGCGAGGAGGGCTCCGGCCGCGACAGCGGTGGCGATGGCCAGAGAGGTGCGCTTGTGACGCGCGTAGAGGGGGCTCACGCAAGCTCCTTCTTGTGGGGAGTCCAGCCAGAGTGGGGTCACTGGCCGACTGTGTGGGGTGGTGAAGTTGCTGTGCTGCGGCGGGTGGAGAGAGAGTGACATCAGGGGCGCGTACATGTCAGGACCCTGAAGTGATGTTGGCCGAAACTCGACTGTCCGAGAAACGTTTCGGGCATGTGAACGGGCGCTGCCCGAGGGTGTCGAGCCCTCGGGCAACGCCGTGGTTCCGGGCCTGTTGCGTGCGGTTTACGGGAAGGTCAGCTTCCAGCCGTTGATCGTTCCCGTGTCGTACGTGGCCTGATCCTGCACCCGCAACTTCCAGGTTCCGTTCGCCGATTCCGCCGTGGCGTTGACCGTGTAGGTCTCGTTCACGTTGTCCGCCGAGTCGCTGCCGCTGAAGTTCTTCAGGCGGTACGCGGTGCCGGACGGGCCGACGAGGTCGATGACCAGGTCACCACGCCAGGTGTGCGTGATGTCGACCGCCACCTGGAGGTTGCTCGGCGCGTTTCCGGTCCTGCCGGTGACGCTGATGTTCGAGGTGACGGCCGGCCCGTTGTCCGGGACGGACACCGGCGTGGTGTTCTCGTACGACGTACCGCCGCCGCCCCCGCCGCCGGAGCGCGAACCGACCGCGACGCCCGCCCAGGCGTCCTGCACCGCCTTGTACTCGGCGCTGGAGGTGCCGTACAGCTCGCCGGCCGCCGCCAGCGTGCCGGTGCGGGCGCCCGCGTAGTTGGTGGTGGACGTCCACTTGGTGCTCAGCGCCCGGTACCAGATCTGCAGCGCCTTGTCCCGGCCGATGCCGGTGACCGGGAGGTTGTCCGCCGTCGGCGAGTTGTAGCTGACGCCGTTGACGACCTTGGCGCCGCTGCCCTCGCTCAGCAGGTAGAAGAAGTGGTTCGCCGGGCCGGACGAGTAGTGCACGTCGACGCCGCCGATGCCCGAGTACCAGTTGTCCTTGGACGCGCCGTCCTTGCTGGGCTTGTCCATGTAGCGCAGCGGGGTGCCGTTGCCGTTGATGTCGATCTTCTCGCCGACGAGGTAGTCGCCGACGTCGGTGGGGTTGTTCGCGTAGAACTCCACACCGGCGGCCATGATGTCGCTGGTCGCCTCGTTCAGACCGCCGGACTCACCGCTGTAGTTGAGGTTGGCGGTGGCGGAGGTGACGCCGTGGCTCATCTCGTGGCCGGCAACGTCGATCGAGGTCAGCGGCTTGGCGTTGCCGGAGCCGTCGCCGTAGGTCATGCAGAAGCAGCTGTCGTCCCAGAACGCGTTCACGTACGAGTTGCCGTAGTGGACGCGGGAGTAGGCGCCGACGCCGTTGTTCTTGATGCCGCTGCGGCCGAACGTGTTCTTGTAGAAGTCCCAGGTGAGCGCCGCACCGTAGTGGGCGTCCGCGCCGGCCGTGGCGGCGTTGGAGTTGCTCCCGTTGCCCCAGGTGTCGTTGTTCTGCGAGTACAGGGTGCCGGTGCCGGAGGAGCCGTGGTTCAGGTTGTACGTCTTGTGGTTGCCACGCGCCCCGTCGTTGAGCGTGTACGTCGAGCCCGACTGGGTCGTGGTCAGCGTGACCTGCCCGCTGTACTGGGTGTTGCCGATGCCGTTCTTGATGCCCTGGTACTCGTAGAGCTTCTTGCCGGTGGCGGCGTCGGTGATGACGTGCAGCTGGTTCGGGGTGCCGTCGTCCTGGAGGCCGCCGACGACCGTCTCGTACGCCAGCACGGGCTTGCCCGTCGCCGCCCAGATCACCTTGCGGACGGTGTCCGCGGCCGATTTGGTCCCGCCGAGCGCCTTCGCCCGCTGCACGGCCTGCTTCTCCGCCGCGGCCTTCGACACCGCCGGGGTGAGGCCGGCGACCTTCAGCGTGGCCCCGGTGGCCCGGATCACGTCCATGGTCTTGCTCGCCCTGGTCTCCACGATCAGGTCGCCGCCGAGCACCGGCAGGCCGCCGTAGGTGCGCTCGTAGCGGGTGTGGAGCGTGCCGTCGGCGTCCTTGACGACGTCCTTGACGACCAGCTGCTCCTTGCCGCCGAGGCCGATCGATCTGGCGGTGGCGGCCTTCGAGGCGTCGGCGTGGCGTATCAGCTCGGCGCGCTGCGAGGGGGTGAGCTTGACCGCCGCGTGGGCCGGGTTGGCGTGACCGGCCCGCGGCGCCGCCGGAGCGGCGTCGGCCGCGCCGGACTGGACGGCGGCGGCGATCAGGGCGGCGACACCGGCGAGGGCGACGGTGGCGGTGCGGCGGTGCGTGAGGTGGGAGGTGCGTCCGCGAGAGGAATTGCTTCTCAACACTGACTCCTTCTGCGTGACCGCGGCTCGCGCGGCCAGGGGAGACCGGACGGTGGGTTGGGGCGTCCGGGCAGAACAGGGCGTTACGCGGAACCAGGTGCAGGTGCGGGTGCAGGTGCTGAACCGGCCCACATGCGCGTGCACGAGCTGTGGGGTTGCTGTGAGTCGGCCTGGGAAGAGTGGCAGGAGATCTCACGGTCTGTCAGGACCGCGTCATGAATTTGGCCGGAAATGGTCCGTTGTCCGGATGTTCATGTTCGGTATGCGAACCGGACGGCTGGGTGCGGTGCGGGGGACGGACCGGCGTGCCGCCCGCCCGTCCCGTGGACCCGCTACGCCAGGCTGTCCCGCCATGCCCGGTGCAGGTTCGCGAACCTGCCGGAACCGCCGATCAGTTCGCCGGGTCGGCCGTCCTCGACGATCCGGCCCCGCTCCATCACCAGCACCCGGTCCGCGATCTCCACCGTGGACAGCCGGTGCGCGATCACCACTGCCGTACGGCCCCGCAGCACCGTCGACATCGCCCGCTGGACCGCCCGCTCGCCCGGGACGTCCAGCGCACTGGTCGCCTCGTCCAGGACCAGCACCGCCGGGTCGGCGAGCAACGCGCGGGCGAAGGAGACCAGCTGGCGCTGGCCGGCGGAGATGCGCCCGCCACGCTTGCGGACGTCGGTGTCGTAGCCGTCGGGCAGGGCGCTGATGAACTCGTGCGCGCCGATCGCCTTCGCGGCCTGCTCGATCTCCGCGCGGCCGGCGTCCGGCCGGCCGATGGCGATGTTGTCCGCGACGGTGCCGGAGAACAGGAACGCCTCCTGCGTCACCATGACCACCCCGCGCCGCAGCTCCGCCACGGACAGCTCGCGCAGATCCACCCCGTCCAGCAGGACGCGGCCCTCGGAGGGGTCGTAGAAGCGGGCGAGGAGCTTGGCGAGTGTGGACTTGCCCGCACCCGTGGAGCCGACCACGGCGACCGTCTGCCCGGCCGGGAGCGTCAGGTCGAACGGGGGCAGCACCTCGCCGCCGGTGCGGTAGCCGAACCGGACACCGTCGAAGACCACCTCACGGCCCGGGAGACCGCCCCTCGCCGGGGGGAGCTCCCGCGAAGCCGCCGGTTCCGGCACGGACGGGGTCTGCGCCAGCAGCCCGGCGATCTTCTCCAGCGAGGCGGCGGCCGACTGGTAGGAGTTCAGGAACATCCCCAGCCGGTCGATCGGGTCGTAGAGCCGGCGCAGGTACAGCACCGCCGCCGCCAGCACGCCCAGCTCCAGCGAACCGGACGCCACCCGGTAGGCGCCCCACAGCACGATCCCCGCGACCGCCGTGTTGGCCACCAGCCGGGAGCCCACCACATAGCGGGCCATCTCCAGCAGGGCGTCGCCGTTGGTGTGCGCGTGGCGCCGGTTGAGGACGGCGAACTCGGCGTCGTTCGCGGCCTCCCGGCGGAAGGCGCGCACCGGCCGGATGCCGTTCATCGTCTCCACGAACTTCACGATCACCGCGGCGATCGCCGTGGACCGGGCCCGGTACACCCGGCCCGCCCGCCGGCGGTACACCCGGACGAGCAGGTACAGCGGCGCGAAGGAGGCCACCGCGACCGCGCCCAGACCGAGATCCAGCCACAGCAGCAGCGCCGAGATGTAGACGAAGGACAGCACGACGGTCACCAGCTCCTGGAGGCCCTCCTCGAGGAGCTCGCGCAGCGACTCGACGTCGGTGGTGGAGCGGGAGATCAGCCGGCCCGAGGTGTACCGCTCGTGGAAGTCGATGCTCAGCGCCTGGGCGTGCCGGAAGATCCGGCCCCGCAGGTCGAGCAGCACGTCCTGGCTGACCCGGGCGGACGACTCGATGAACGCGAACTGCAGCACACCGGACAGCAGCGCGCACAGCAGATAGCCGACGGCCACCGCGATCAGCGGACCGTGCCGGTGGTCGCGGAACGCGGGTACGGCGGTGTCGATGGCGTACGCCACCAGCAGCGGGCCCACCTGGACCGCGGCCTGCTGGAGAAGCAGCAGCAGCGTGGTGACCGCGGTCCCCGCCTTCAGGGGCGAGAGCAGGGAGCGCAGCAGGGCGGCCGTCGCCCCGGGCGGGGCGGGCAGCAGGTCGCGGTCGAAGGCGTCACCGCCATCGCCGCCGCCGTCGGCGGTGCCCGGCGCGCGGTGCTCGTCGTCGGCGGTGGGCGTGGAGGCGGTCGGCGCGGTCAACGGTGGTCCTCCTCGTCCCCGGACATCAGGTAGGCGTACTCGGGGTTGGTGCGAAGCAGTTCCTGGTGGGTGCCGACGGCCGCGATCCGGCCGCCCGAGAGCAGGGCGACCCGGTCGGCGAGCAGCACCGTGGACGGCCGGTGTGCCACGATCAGCGCGGTGGTGTCGGCGAGCACCTGCCGCAGCGCGGCCTCCACCGCGGCCTCGGTGTGCACGTCGAGCGCGGACAGCGGGTCGTCCAGCACCAGGAAGCGAGGCCGGCCGACCACCGCGCGGGCCAGTGCGAGCCGCTGCCGCTGGCCGCCGGACAGGCTGAGTCCCTGCTCGCCGACACGGGTGCCGGTGCCCTGGGGGAGGGTGTGCACGAAATCCGCCTGCGCCACGGCGAGCGCGCGGTCGAGGTCGGCCGCCGTGGCGCCGTCGCCCGCGCCCATGAGGACGTTCTCGCCGACGCCGGCGGAGAAGAGGGTGGGTTCCTCGAACGCGACGGCGACCTTGGCGCGCAGTTCCTCGCGCGGCACGGCCGTGATGTCGACGCCGTCCAGGGTGATCCGGCCGGCGGTGACCTCGTGCAGGCGGGGGACGAGCGCGGTGAGCGTCGTCTTGCCGCTGCCGGTGGCGCCCACCAGCGCCATGGACTCGCCGGGGTGGATGTGCAGGTCGATGTGGGCGAGCACGGGCGGGGCGTCCGGGGGCGCGTCGGGGTAGCGGAACCGGACGCCCTCGAAGCGGAGTCCGGCGCGGGCGGCCGTCGGGGGAGGGCCGTCGGCCGCCCCGGCGGCGGCACCGTCCGTGTCCGTCTCCGGCGCCTCGTCCATCACCTCGAAGTACCGTTCCGTCGCGGTCGCCGCCTCCTGGCTCATGGCCAGCAGGAACCCGATCGAGTCCACCGGCCAGCGCAGCGCGAGGGCCGTGCTCAGGAAGGCGACCAGGGTCCCGGCCGACAGCCCTCCGTCGGCCACCCGGACGGAGCCCAGGACCAGCGCCGCCCCGATGGCCAGTTCGGGCAGCGCCACGATGACGCCCCAGATGACGGCCAGCAGCCGCGCCTTGCGCAGCTCGGTGCCGCGCAGGACGGCCGCCAGCTCGTGGAACGCCCGCACTTGGCTGCGGTGCCTGCCGAAGCCCTTGACGATGCGGATGCCGAGCACGCTCTCCTCGACCACCGTCGTCAGGTCGCCGACCTGGTCCTGGGCGCGCCGCGTCACCTGGGCGTAGCGCCGTTCGAAGACCGCGCAGGTCCACATCACGGGGATCGCCGGAGCGAGGATGACGAGGCCCAGGACCCAGTCCTGCACCAGCATGATCGCCACGCCGATGACGATGGTGACGCCGTTGACGAGCAGGAACGTCAGGGGAAAGGCGAGGAACTGGCGCAGCAGCATCAGGTCCGTGGTGGCACGGGACAGCAACTGGCCGGACGCCCAGCGGTCGTGGAAGGCGACGGGCAGTCGCTGCAGCCGGCGGTACAGGGCGGCCCGCATCTCCGCCTCCACCTGTGACAGCGGCCGGGCCACCAGCCAGCGCCGTATGCCGAACAGCACCGCTTCGGCGACCCCGAGGGCGAGCAGGTACAGCGCGCCGAGCCACACCCCGGACGGGTCCCGGTCGGCGACCGGACCGTCCACCATCCACTTCAGGACGAGCGGGATCACCAGACCTGTGCAGGAGGCGACGATCGCGACGAGAGCGGCCGTGCACATCCGAGCCCGGACCGGGCGGACGTACGGCCACAGCCGCAACAGGGTGCGGACGGCGGAGCGGTCCTCGGTGGTTGCACGTGTCGTGGGCATCACCGCGAGCGTACGGACCGGCACGGATTTCACCCACCGAGTTTCGGACGCGGCCCCGGCCAAGCGGCGCGGGGCCGGCAAGGGGCGCGGGGCCGGCAAGGGGCGCGGGGCCGGCAAGCGGCGCGGGGCCGGCCCGGGGGCGCGGGGCCGGCATCAGCCGTTCGGACGACGCCGCTTCGAGCGGTCCGGCCGATGTGCCGGGTTGTGCGCGCGGGGTCCCCGGGGCATGCCATGCGTCATCCACGGAAGAAGAAGAGGCCCCGGGGACGTCGAATCCCCGGGGCTTTCCCGGTGTGCGCCTTCAGTCGCTCATCAGTGCCACTTCTGGTCCTTGTTGCCGTTGCAGCTCCACTGGATCGCAGTGGTTCCCCCGCTGAAGCTGCCGGATCCGGCAAGGCACTTCTTCGAGTTCCTGTTGAGGATCTCGTTTCCCCTGCCCTTCGTGTACCACTTCTGGTCGGGGTTTCCGTTGCAGTCCCACACCGCGATTTTGGCGCCCTGCGACGCCGAGCCGCCCCAGGTGCCCAGGCACTGGCCGTTGCCGTTGATTATCTGGTAGAAGTTCCCGAGGACGTCTTCGCCGACGTAATTGAAGGTCCAGGTCTGGTCGCGGTTACCGTTGCAGGTCCACAGGTAGCCGACGGTGCGGTCGGCTCCGTTTTTGCTTCCCAGGCACCAGCCATAACCGTTCTTCAGGCTGACACCCGCCGCCGATGCGGACGGCGCAAGCCCGACAACCGTCACCAGAGCGGCCGAGAGGGCGCCTGTCGTGATCGACGCGCGCGCAAACTTGTTCATGGCCTAAATCCTTCCAGGAATTGTCCTGATCGGGCGTCAGACCCGATAGCGAGATCGTATCCTACTGATCTTTTGACACCGTGTCAGACGGCCGGATCACGCCAGGCGTGACCGGACTCGAATCTTCCGGAGAATAGGCATGGTTGAGCATGGCGGCGTGCGCGGGCAACTGATTTGTGGACCGGCGGCGCAAGGGGACCTGGAGGCCCGGAGAATTCCTGCCGGTGCCTGGAGAAGGTGACCGTTTCCCATCCTTGACGGCGGCCCTGTCCACCATCAGGGAAATCGCCTTCCGGCATCGCCTTCCACGGCCCCCGTTCCGTCGGCTGTCCACACTCAGAGAAAGGGGCTGAATCGCACGGGGGTTGCATTCGACAGGCGTGATCCACGTCACGGACGGCTCTCGGGCAGGCTCAGGCGACCCGCAGCAGCAGCACCGCCCGCGCCGGAACCGTGATCCTGGCCCCCGCCGGATGGACCGTGCACGGCGCCTGCGCCTGCTCCTCCGCGGCGGTGTCCACGACCACCTCGTACCGCTCCGCCCACGGCGGCCCCGGCAGCACGAACCCGGTCGGCCGGTCACCCGCGTGCAGCACCGCGAGGAAGCTGTCGTCCACCACCGGCGCGCCCCGCTCGTCCCGGCCCGGGATGTCCCGCCCGGACAGATACATGCCGAGCGTGGCCGCGGGCGCGTACCAGTCGCCCTCCGTCATTTCCGCTCCCCGCGAGGTGAACCACGCCAGGTCCCGCAGCCCGTCCGCGGTCTGGGCACGGCCGGAGAAGAAGGCCCGCCGGCGCAGCACCGGATGCCGGTGGCGCAGCGCGATCAGCCGCGTGGTCAGGTCGTACAGCGCCCGCCAGCCGGGGTCCTCGAGCAGCGACCAGTCCAGCCAGCCGATCTCGTTGTCCTGGCAGTAGGCGTTGTTGTTGCCGCGCTGGGTGCGGCCGAGTTCGTCGCCGGCCACCAGCATGGGCACACCGGTGGACAGCAGCAGCGTGGTGAGGAGGTTGCGCAGTTGCCGGCGGCGCAGCGCGCGCACCCGCTCGTCACCGGTCTCGCCCTCCGCGCCGCAGTTCCAGGAGCGGTTGTCGTTCGTGCCGTCCCGGTTGTTCTCGCCGTTGGCCTCGTTGTGCTTGGTCTCGTACGACACCAGGTCGCGCAGGGTGAAACCGTCGTGCGCGGTGACGAAGTTGACGGAGGCGTAGGGGCGCCGGCCGCCCCAGGCGTACAGGTCGCTGGAGCCGGACAGGCGGTAGCCCATCTCCCGCACGTCGGGCAGGGCATGCCGCCAGAAGTCCCGGACGGCGTTGCGGTAGCGGTCGTTCCACTCGGTCCACAGGGGTGGGAAGGCGCCCACCTGGTAGCCGCCGGAGCCGATGTCCCAGGGCTCGGCGATCAGCTTCACCCGGCGCAGCACGGGATCCTGGGCGATGACCGCCAGGAACGGGGAGAGCATGTCGACGTCGTGCATCGAGCGGGCCAGCGCCGCCGCGAGGTCGAAGCGGAAGCCGTCCACGCCCATCTCGGTCACCCAGTAGCGCAGCGAGTCGGTGATCAGGCGCAGCACCTGGGGCTGGACGACGTGCAGGGTGTTGCCGCAGCCGGTGTAGTCGGCGTACCGGCGGGCGTCGCCCTGGAGCCGGTAGTAGCCGCGGTTGTCGATGCCCTTCAGGGACAGCGTCGGGCCCAGCTCGCCGGCCTCCGCGGTGTGGTTGTAGACCACGTCGAGGATGACCTCGATGCCGGCCGCGTGCAGGGCGCGCACCATCCGCTTGAACTCGCCGACCTGCTGCCCCGTCGTGCCGGAGGCCGCGTAGGCCGCGTGCGGGGCGAAGTAGCCGATGGAGTTGTAGCCCCAGTAGTTCCTCAGGCCCCGACGCAGCAGGTGGTCCTCGTGCGCGAACTGGTGCACGGGCAGCAGCTCGACGGCCGTGACGCCCAGGCTCACCAGGTGCTCGACCGCGGCCGGGTGCGCGAGCCCGGCGTAGGTGCCGCGCAGTTCCTCCGGTATGCCGGGATGGAGCTTGGTGAAGCCCCGGACGTGCAGCTCGTAGAGGACCGAGTCGGCCCACGGCGTCTTGGGCCGGTGGTCGTCGGACCAGTCGTCGTCATCGTGCACGACCACGCCCTTCGGCACGTACGGCGCCGAGTCCCGTTCGTCCCGCACGGTGTCCGCGACCTGCTGCTCCGGCCAGTCCCGCACGTGTCCGTACACCTCCGGCGGCAGCCCGAACTCGCCGTCCACCGCCCGCGCGTACGGGTCGAGCAGCAGCTTGGCCGGGTTCCAGCGGGCGCCGGTCCACGGGTCCCAGCGGCCGTCCACCCGGTAGCCGTACCGCTGCCCGGGCATCACGCCCGGCACGAAGCCGTGCCAGATCTCGTGCGTCAGTTCGGTCAGCGGGATCCGCGTCTCCCGGCCCCCCTCGTCGAACAGGCACACCCGGACGGCCTCCGCCCCGGCCGCCCACAGGGCGAAGTTGGTGCCGGCGATCCCGTCCGGCCCGACCCGGAACCGGGCCCCCAGCGGGGTCGGCGTACCCGGCCACACGGCCGGGGTGGGCGGTACGGCCCGCCGGGCGCCGTTCACCGCCGCCGGTTGCCCGCTCCCGGCGGCCGGCTCCCCGGCCGGTGCCCGCTGCTCGGCTGCGCTCGTCACTGTCGGCCCTCTTCTCAGTGGCTCACCCGAGGGGCGCGGTCGGCGTGCCGCGGAGCCGGGGAGCGTTCCGGCAACCCGGCCACCCGGCACGACCGCGCCCCGACGGCTCCCGCGCGAACCGGGGGTGTCTCCTGCGCGGAGGCTCCCCGACGTGTCGTCCTTCCCTGTGTTCTGCCCAGTGCGTGGCTCGCACTCACGTTTCCCCGGAGCGGGCCCGTCGTTGAGCCCCCCGTGAGGCACGTACAAGGACGCGCACGGCGCGCGGGGGCCGCGCTGGCGGCCCTACTGACATGGGCGGGGCTGCTCACGGGCTGCTCCGCGGACGGCCCGGGACCGCTGGGCATGGGCGGGGCACTGGGCAAACCACCTGCCCCCGAGGACGTCATCCGGGTGACTCCCGACGACGGCAGCAAGGGCGTACGTCCGGGTGACCGGCTGCGGATCCGGGTGCCCGGAGGGCGGCTGGAGAAGGTGACCGTCGTCAGGTCGCAGGACGCACAGGACTCGCCGGTCCCGGGACACGTCGCCGAGGACGGGCTGACCTGGCTGCCCGACCAGAACCGGCTGGCGCTCGCCGCCAAGTACACCGTCGACGTGGTGGCACTGGACTCCCGGGGCCGCCGCTCGGCCCGGCACACCACCTTCACCACCTACGTCCCCGACGAGCGGTTCATCGGCTACGTGACGCCCGAGAACCGCGCCACCGTCGGCACCGGGATGATCGTCTCGCTCGCCTTCAGCCGGGAGATCGAGAACCGCGCCGCCGTCGAACGGGCCGTGCGCGTCACCGCCCGGCCGCCGGTCGAGATCCGCCCGCACTGGTTCGGCAAGGACCGCCTGGACTTCCGTCCCGAGCACTACTGGAAGCCCGGCACCGAGGTCACCGTCGACCTGGGCCTGCGGGACGTCGAGGGCGCGCACGGCGTCTACGGCCTCCAGGACAAGACCTTCTCCTTCACCGTCGGCCGCAGCCAGGTGTCCCGGGTGGACGTCACCAAGCACACCATGGACGTCCGGCGGGACGGGCAGCTCCTCGCGACCGTGCCCATCACGGCGGGCGCGCCCAAGCACCCGAGCTACAACGGGAAGATGGTGGTGATGGACATGCTGGAGGTCACCCGCATGAACAGCCAGACCGTCGGCTTCGGCGGCGAGTACGACATCCCCGACGTCCCGCACGCCATGAAGCTCACCGACTCCGGCACCTTCCTGCACGGCAACTACTGGGCCCCGGACGCCCCCGGGGTGGCCAACGTCAGCCACGGCTGTGTGGGCCTCAGGGACGTCAAGGGCGGCGGCTCGGACACCCCGGCGGGCTGGTTCTTCGACCGCAGCCTCGTCGGTGACGTCATCGAAGTGGTGCACAGCAAGGACAAGACGGTCGCACCGGACAACGGACTCGGCGGCTGGAACATGCCCTGGAAGGAGTGGAAGGCGGGCGGCGCGGTGAAGTGACCGGGGGAGGGGACGCGGGTGAGGGTGCCAGGCGGAAGTTGCGACGGAACGGTGACATTCGCCTGACACCGCTCACAAAACCTGGCGGTTAATATGCGCGCAAAGAGGTGGGGAGCGGGCCTGACCTGGGCCTGGTGAGGGGAGAACAACTTGAACATGCGGCCTGTATCGGGGGCGTCGACTCAGGGGCGGCGAGGCCGTAGGGGACTGGCAGTCATAGCCGGCGCCCTGGTGCTGTCGCTCGCCGCCTGCGGCGGAGGCGGGGACTCCGACTCCGGGAGCGGGAACGGCAAGGGCAAGGGCAAGGGCGGCGAGCAGGGCGGGCAGTCCACGGCTGTCGTCAGCATCGCGCCCAAGTCCGGTGCCACCGGCGTCGACACCAGCGGCGCGCTCAAGGTCGGCGTCGCCCAGGGCAAGCTGACCGAGGTCACCGTCACGGACGAGAAGGGTGCGAAGGTCGAGGGGGCCATCACCGGGGGCGGTACGTCCTGGACGCCGTCGACCCATCTGGCCGCCGCCACCAAGTACTCCGTGCACGCGGTCGCGAAGGACTCGGAGGGCCGTGAGGCCGCCGAGGACGCCGGCTTCACCACGCTCACGCCGAAGAACACCTTCGTGGGCTCCTTCACCCCCGAGGACGGCTCCACCGTCGGCGTCGGCATGCCGTTCTCCATACGCTTCACGCGGGGCATAACCAGCCCGGACGCGGTGGAGAAGGCCATCCGCATCAAGACCGAGCCGGCCGTCGACGTCGAGGGCCACTGGTTCGGCAACGACCGCCTGGACTTCCGCCCCGAGAAGTACTGGAAGGCCGGCACCAAGGTCACCGTCGACCTCGACCTGGACGGCGTCGAGGGCCGCGACGGCGTCTACGGCGAGCAGCGCAAGACCGTGAAGTTCACCATAGGCCGCAACCAGGTCTCCGTCGTGGACGCCGAGAAGCACACGATGAAGGTCACCCAGGACGGAAAGGTCGTCAAGACCGTCCCGGTCACCACCGGCAAGCCCGGCTACGACACCTGGAACGGCCAGATGGTCATGAGCGAGAAGCT
The DNA here is from genome assembly GCF_016741855.1 of Streptomyces musisoli. Classification (GTDB taxonomy): domain Bacteria; phylum Actinomycetota; class Actinomycetes; order Streptomycetales; family Streptomycetaceae; genus Streptomyces; species Streptomyces musisoli. Next base: position 28,912 of record NZ_JAERRH010000022.1, read on the forward strand.
CACCGTCACCCGGATGAACGGCGAGACCGTCGGCTACGGCGGCGAGTACGACATCAAGGACGTCCCGCACGCCATCCGCCTCACCACCTCCGGCACCTTCATCCACGGCAACTACTGGGGTGGCGACGTCTTCGGCAACTCCAACGCCAGCCACGGCTGTGTGGGCCTGCGCGACGTGCGCGGCGGCTACGACAGCGGGGTCCCGGCGGCCTGGTTCTTCAACCACTCGATGGTCGGTGACGTGGTGGTCGTGAAGAACTCCCACGACCGCACGGTCGCCCCCGACAACGGCCTCAACGGCTGGAACATGTCCTGGGCCGACTGGAAGAAGTGAGTCCGACCGACGTAAAGGGCCCGGTGCTGTGAGGAACGGCACCGGGCCCAACGCCGTTAGTCGCCGTTAACCTGACTTCCATGACCGTCACTCTGGAAGTCGCCGAAGGCGTCGGCACCCTGAGGCTGAACCGGCCGCCGATGAACGCGCTGGACATCGCCACCCAGGACCGCCTCAAGGAACTGGCCGAGGAAGCCACGCGCCGCGCCGATGTGCGCGCCGTGGTGATCTACGGCGGTGAGCGGGTGTTCGCGGCGGGCGCGGACATCAAGGAGATGCAGGACATGGACCACGCCGCGATGGTCCAGCGCTCCCGCGACCTCCAGGACGCCTTCACCGCCGTGGCCCGCATCCCCAAGCCGGTCGTCGCCGCCGTCACCGGCTATGCCCTCGGCGGCGGCTGCGAGCTGGCCCTGTGCGCCGACTACCGCATCGCCGCCGACAACGCCAAGCTCGGCCAGCCCGAGATCCTGCTCGGACTGATCCCGGGCGCCGGCGGCACCCAGCGGCTGCCCCGGCTGGTCGGCCCCTCCAAGGCCAAGGACCTCATCTTCACGGGCCGTCAGGTCAGGGCCGCCGAGGCGCTGGCGATCGGCCTGGTGGACCGGGTCGTCCCCGCCGCCGAGGTGTACGAGGAGGCGCACGACTGGGCCGCGCGGCTCGCCCAGGGCCCGGCGATCGCGCTGCGCGCGGCGAAGGAGTCCGTCGACACCGGCCTGGAGGCCGACATCGACACCGGGCTCGCCGTCGAACGCAACTGGTTCGCGGGCCTGTTCGCCACCGAGGACCGCGAGCGGGGCATGCGCAGCTTCGTGGAGGAAGGGCCGGGCAAGGCCAAGTTCCTCTGACCCGTCAACCGCGTGAACTTCTCGCGACTCCCGAGGGTGGACTTGCGCCTGACGTGTCGTCTCCTCAGGGTCCCCCGATGGGGCGTTTTATGGGAGCCTTAAGACAACCTTAAATCTGTGGTGTCGAGGGAGCCTGGCGCTTGCCCCGAAGTGGGCCGTCGCCGCAGATCAGCCGTGCTGGGCCGGACATCGACATGCCATCGGCATATGCCGGGCGACCGGCGTGGCATGGGGGCGCACGGGGGGCGCATTCCTTCGGAACGCCCCCCAAGACGGCTCCGGACGGCCATCATGGGGGCATGGCGGGGCTGGAGGGCATCGAACAGCCGCGGGGACACAGCCGTGCAGCCGCGGCACGCTGGTCGCCCGCGGTCGAGGACGAACAGGCGCTCAAGGCGCTCGAACTGTTCGGCAACCCGACGGAGGCGGAGGTCCCGCTGCCGTCCCGCCCGGAATCCGCGGCCACGGCCCGCCGGCTCGCCCAGGTCGTCGTCCTGCGTACCTGGCGGCTCACCCCCAAGCTGGCCGAAGACGCCGTCTTACTCGTGTCGGAACTCGTCGGCAACGCCGTACGGCACACCGGCGCCCGCGTCTTCGGCCTGCGGATGCGCCGCCGCCCCGGCTGGATCCGGGTCGAGGTCCGGGACCCCTCGCGCGGGCTGCCCTGTCTGATGCCGGTACAGGAGATGGACGTCAGCGGCCGCGGACTGTTCCTCGTGGACAAGCTCTCCGACCGGTGGGGTGTGGATCTGCTGCCGCGCGGCAAGACCACCTGGTTCGAGATGCGGGTCGCCGACCGCTAGGACCTGCCGCCTGGACCGCCACACGCCCCGAAGCCACGCGGAGCTGCCCGGCCCGCCCCTTCGGAGCGCTGCCGCATGACCGGAGCCGCGCGGAACCGCCCAGCCCTTCGGGGCGCCGGCGCGCGACCCGAAGCCCCGCGGAGCTGCCAGGACCGCCCCTCCGGAGCGCTGCCGCATGACCGGAGCCGCGCGGAACCGCCCAGCCCTTCGGGGCGCCGGCGCACGACCCGAAGCCGCGCGGAACTGCCCGGCCCGCCCTTTCGGGGCGCTGTCGCGCGACCCGAAGTCGCGCCGATTCGGGCTAATAGCCGGTTTTTCGGTCAACTCGACCTTAAATGGTGCGGGTGACCTCCACCCCCCGCCGCGACGTGCTCCGTGCCGGCGCCGGGATCGTCGTCGGCGGTGCGCTCGCCGCCGGGTGCGGCACCGGCCAGGCCGCCCCACCCCCCGCCGCGGTCTCCACGCCCACCTCCACGCCCGCCTCCGCCCCCACCTCCCCCTCCGTATCCCCGTCCGCCGCCCCCGCCCCCCGCGCCTACCCCGGCCTGCCCGCCCAGATCACCCACGGCCCGCGCTCCCGCCCCCGGGTGGCCCTCACCTTCCACGGCCAGGGCGACCCCGCTCTCGCCCACACCCTGCTCGCCACGGCCGAGCGGCACGGCGCCCGGCTCACCGTGCTCACCGTCGGCACCTGGCTGGACGAGCACCCGGATCTCGCCCGCCGCATCCTCGACGGCGGCCACGACCTCGGCAACCACACCCAGCGGCACATCGGCATCAACACCCTGCCCGAGGCGGACGCCCGCAGGGAGATCACCGACTGCGCCCAGCGGCTGAGGCGGCTCACCGGGTCCATCGGCACCTGGTTCCGCCCCTCCCGCGCCCCGGCCGCCTCCCCGCTCGTCGCCGGACTGGCCCACACCGCCGGCTATCCGCACGTGCTGTCGTACGACGTCGACTCGCTCGACTACACCGGCCCCGGCGCGGCCGCCGTCACCCGCAAGATCCTCGCCGAGGTGCGCAACGGATCGGTGGTGAGCCTGCACTTCGGATATCCGGACACGGTCGCCGCCCTTCCCGACGTCCTGACCGAACTCGGCCGTCGCGGACTGCGCGCGGTCACCACCACGGAGCTGCTGAGCTGATGCGAACCACGAAAGCCGCCCGCCTGCTGGCCGCCGGTGCCGCCGTCACCGCCCTCACGCTGCTCTCCGCGTGCGGCGGCGGACCGGACGGCCACGAGAGCGAGGCCCACGTCAGCAAGGCACCCGTACAGCCGCGGGTGAAGGAGCCGCGGGTGAACGTGCTGCCCGGGATGCCACCGGTCGACGACCCGGCCGACCTGTACTCCGCCGACCGGCCGAACCGGCTCTCGCCCGTGGTCGAGGACTTCCCCTCCCGGGTGTACGTCCCCAACACCAACTCCGACACGGTCACGGTCATCGACCCCGCGACCTACCGGGTCGTCGAGACCATCCGGGTCGGCCGCCAGCCCCAGCACGTCGTGCCGTCCTGGGACCTGAAGACCCTCTGGGTCAACAACGACCTCGGCAACACGCTCACCCCGATCGACCCGCGCACCGGCAGGGCCGGCGCGCCGGTCGAGGTGCACGACCCCTACAACCTCTACTTCACGCCCGACGGCAAGTACGCCGTCGTCATGGCCTCCATGGACCGCCAACTGGTCTTCCGTGACGCGCACACCATGAAGGTCGTGAAGGCCGTCCCGGTCAGCTGTTACGGCGTCAACCACGCCGACTTCTCGATCGACGGACGGTACTTCATCGTCTCCTGCGAGTTCAGCGGCGAGATCCTCAAGGTCGACACCGCCGCGATGAAGGTCGTCCGCCAGGAGAAGCTGCCCCTGCACGGCGCCATGCCGCAGGACGTCAAGATCTCCCCGGACGGCAGGCTGTTCTACATCGCCGACATGATGGCCGACGGGGTGTGGATCCTCGACGGCGACAAGTTCACCCGGCCCCGGTTCCTCGCCACCGGCAAGGGCGCCCACGGCCTCTACGTCAGCCGCGACTCCCGCGAGATGTACATCTCCAACCGCGGTGAGGGCACCGTCTCCGTCTTCGACTTCACCCGCGACCGGCTCACCAAGAAGTGGCGGCTGCCCGGCGGCGGCAGCCCCGACATGGGCGGTGTCTCTGCCGACGGCAAGGTCCTGTGGCTGTCGGGCCGGTACAACTCCGAGGTCTACGCCATCGACACCCGCACCGGCGCCGAACTGGCCCGGATCAAGGTCGGCAGCGGCCCGCACGGCCTCGCCGTCTACCCGCAGCCCGGCCGCTACTCGCTCGGGCACACCGGCATCTTCCGCTGAGCCGCCGTCAGGACCCCGCTTCTGGATCGCGCCCGGCCGGGCGGTGCGGCACCGTGGCCCCGGGCCGGCCCGAACCGGAGGAAGGACCCCGGCCGGCCGGCGCGAGCAGCAGCGCCTCCGCGCCCACCGGACGGTAACCGGCCGCCTGGAACGCCCGGAGGCTGCGGGCGTTCCCCGGGGCGATCTGCGCCCACAACGGCTCCGGGGCGAGCTGCCGGGCGGCGGTCGCCAGCAGCCGTCCCAGCCCCCGGTGGCGGGCGTCCTCGTCCACCTCGACCGACACCTCCAGCCGCCCCGCGACCCCGCGGCCCATGACCAGCACCCCGCCGTCGGCGGTCCAGGCGCGCACGTCGTCCCGCCTGCGGCGGGCGTAGGCGATCCGGGGACGGTCCGCGTCCTCGATCTCCCGCAGCGCGAGCGGCGGCCCGCCCGGCAGCGGGTCGCCCACCAGCACCGCGTCGACGGTCTCGGCCCGGCGGCCGGTCCGGTCCAGCAGGGCGGTCAGGAAGCGCGGGTTCAACGTCGCCGCCAGGGCGTCGCAGTCCGTGCCGCGCAACGTCCTGCGGACCCACTCCGGGTCCTCGTCGACGAAGACCACCGAGTGCGCGGTGAAGGCCAGCACCCCGGCGTCCCGCGGCGAGGGCTGCGCAACGACCGTCGTCCCGCCGTCCGCCGGCGGGAAGACACCGGCCGTCGCCGCGTCGAGAATGTCCCGCAAGGTCGCCACAGCCGCTCCTCGAGTCTCCACCCACTGGAAGGCACAGACTTCCAGACATGACCGAAGACGGCGCCTGCCGTCGTGAACCGGCAGCCCGCCCCGCCGCACGCCGAGGACCTCGCCTGGGTGGCCGCGGCACTGCGGGCTCGCACGGGCCGTTAATCTGACCAGCGACAGTACGTCGGCACGGCATCAGAAATACGAACAAAAGGGGCGGATCGGTGGCGGACATCGAGGAAGCACGCAAGCAGTTCCAGCGGATCGACGCGGACGGTGACGGGTTCATCACCGCGGCGGAGTTCAAGTCCGCCCTGGCGCAGGAGGGTGACTGGAACGTCACCGAGACGGTCGCCGAGGCCATCATCCGGACCCGTGACCTCAACGGCGACAAGGTGCTGTCGTTCGACGAGTTCTGGACCTACCTGAACAAGTGACCCCATGACGGCGGGGGCGCCGGCCCCGGGTGGGCCGGGCGCCCCCGCCGTCGTGCCGTCACCCGCCGGGCCGGATGCGCACGCTCCAGCGGCCCTCGTGCCGCTCCAGCGTCAGTGGCAGGTCGAAGCACTTGCCGACCTGGTCGCCGGTGAGCACCGACTCGACCGGCCCCGAGGCCAGCACCCGCCCCGCGCGCAGCAGCACGGCATGCGTGGTGCCCGCCGGCAGTTCCTCCAGATGGTGGGTGACCAGCACCGTCGCCAGCGCGGGACGGTCCGCCCGCAGCTGGTGGAGTGCCTCGATCAGCTGCTCCCGGCCCGGCAGATCCAGACCGGTCGCCGGCTCGTCCATGAGCAGCAGCCGCGGCTCGGGCATCAGGGCCCGCGCGATCAGCGTCCGGCCGCGCTGCCCCTGGGAGAGCGTCGGCCAGCGGGCGTCCCGGAACGCGCCCAGTCCCAGCGTGGCCAGCAGCGCCTCGGCCCGCTCCACCTGCTCCGGGGTCGGCCGCCGGCGCGGGACCGGCTCGATGGAGTTCGTCACCCCGGTGAGCACCACGTCCCGCACCCGCAGCGGCGAGGTGAGCGGATGGCGCGGGTCGACGTGCCCCACCTGGGCGCGCAGCTCGCGCAGGTCCACCCGGCCCAGCCGGCGCCCGAGCACCTCCACCGAGCCCCGCGTCGGATGCACCAGCGCGCCGAGCAGCCGGAGCAGCGTGGACTTGCCCGCGCCGTTGGCCCCGAGCAGCGCCCAGTGCTCGCCGGCCCGGACGGTCAGGCTCACCTCCTGGAGCAGGGACGTGCCGTCCCGGACGACATGCACGTCCCGCGCACGCAGCACCTCGGTCATCGCAGCCCCCGGTTCACCGCGGACAGCACCGCCTGCACGGCGGCCGACGGGCCCGTGCCCGCGCCCCAGGCCGTGACGCCGTTCACCCGGCACTCGGCGAAGGCCGCCGTCCCGTCCTGAGCGAAGTCCAGGACGTCGACCGTGAGACCGGCGCCGGCCAGCGCGTCGACGAACGCGGTCAGCGGGCCGGTGCCCGTGCCCTCGTGGTCGCCGGTCCGGTCACCGGCCTCCAGGGTGCAGACGAAGCGGTGGACGCCGGGCGCCTCCTCGTGCGTGGACCAGGCGTGCAGCCGTACGGCACCCTCGGTCAGGTAGGCCGCCTGGAACAGCTCGTACAGCTCCTTCGGCGTGGCCTCCCGGCCGCTGTCGTCCGTCGCCTCCTGCACGATCCTCGCGAACTCGGGCCGCATGCCCGGCGGGAGGTCGATCCCCGCGTGCCGGTTCAGCAGATACGCCACCCCGCCCTTGCCCGACTGGGAGTTGACGCGGATCACCGCCTCGTACGACCGCCCGAGGTCGGCCGGGTCGACCGGCAGGTACGGCACCGCCCACGGCGCCTGCCGCTCGGGCACCCCCGATTCCGCCGCCCGGCGGGCGTGGTGGGCCAGGCCCTTGCCGATCGCGTCCTGGTGGGTCCCGGAGAACGCGGTGTGGACCAGTTCGCCGGCGTACGGGTGCCGCGGGTGCACGGGCAGCCGGTTGCAGTGCTCCACCGTCTCCCGTACGGCGTCGATGTCGCCGAAGTCGACCATCGGATCGACCCCTTGGGCGTAGAGGTTCAGGGCCAGGGTCACCAGGTCGACGTTACCGGTGCGCTCGCCGTTGCCGAAGAGGCAGCCCTCCACCCGCTGGGCTCCGGCCAGCACGGCGAGTTCGGCGCAGGCGACCCCCGTGCCGCGGTCGTTGTGCGGGTGCACCGAGAGGATCACGCTGCCACGGCGGGAGAGGTTGCGGTGCACGTACTCGATCTGGTCGGCGTAGACGTTCGGGGTGGCGATCTCCACGGTCGCCGGGAGGTTGTGGGTGACCGGACGGTCCGGGCTCGCGTCCCACAACCGGGTCAGCCCGTCGCACAGTTCGAGCACGAAGTCGGGCTCGGTGAGGTTGAAGGTCTCGGGGGAGAACTGGAAGCGGACGCCGGGCGCGTCCCCGGCCCGCCGGGCCATGTGCTCGGCGGCCCGGCGCACGGTCCGCCGCACCTCGTCCCGGTCCCGGCCGAGCACCACGTCCCGCCACACCGGCGAGGTCGCGATGTACAGGTGGACGACGGCCCGGGGCAGGCCCTCGATCGCGTCGAAGGTCCGGTCGATCAGGTCGGTCCGGGCGGGCGTGAACACGACGGGCGTCACGTCGTCCGGTACCGCCCCGCCGTCCACGAGGTGGCGCACGAAGCCGAAGTCCGTCCGGCTCGCGGACGGGTAGCCGATCTCGATCTCCTTGAAGCCCGTCGTGACGAGCAGGTCGAAGAAACGGCGCTTCCGGGGCGTGTCCATCGGTTCGGCGAGCGCCTGGTTGCCGTCCCGCAGGTCGACGGGGACCCACAGGGGGGCGCGCTCGATGCGGGCGGAGGGCCAGCGCCGGTCGCCGGCGGGGACGTGCACGCGCTCCTGGTAGGGGCGGTAGCGGTGGTACGGCATGGGGCTGGGCCGCTGCGGGTTCCAGCTCGGGGTGGTGGTCATCGTCTGCTTCTGCCTCGGGCTCGTCGGACGGTGACCGGCAGCACGAGGCCCCGCGGCGGGGCGCCGGTCGCGTCAGACCCCGCCGCGGCAGCCGAGGAGAAGCAGACCGCGGAACGTCATGCGAGGTACGCTAGCGACACCTCAGCTCCTCAGACAAGTGAGAATCACTCCGTACACCCCGTACCCGCGCCCGTACCTCCGGAACAAGTTGGTGACCCCGATGCAGCTCGGCGCCCTCCGCCCCAGCCCGCTGGTCGAACAGGCCGCGCAGCGCCTGCGGGAGCAGATCGCCGCCGGTCACTGGCCGGTCGGCGGCAAGCTGCCCGGCGAGACGACGCTGGCCAGGGAACTCGGGGTCGGCCGCTCCACGGTCCGCGAGGCCCTGCGCGCCCTCGCCGGCGCCGGCCTGGTCCGACCCCGGCACGGCGCCGGGGTCTTCGTCATCGCCACCGAGCCCGCCGAGGACTGGCCCGCCCGGCTGCGCCGGGCCACGGTCACCGACGTCTACGAGGTCCGTGTGGGCGTCGAGGTGCAGGCCGCCCGGCTCGCCGCGCACCGGCGCACCCCGGACGACGTCGAGGCGCTGCGGACCGCGCTGGAGGGGCGCCGCACGGCGGCCGCCGGTGACGACCCCGGCTTCGTGGACGCCGACATCGCCCTGCACGCGGCCGTGGTCGCCGCCGCCCACAACCCCGTACTGGCCGACCTGTTCACCGAGTTCGTCCCCGTCCTGCGGGAGGGGCTGGTGGCCCTGCTGGACCTGACCCGGCTGCGCGAGGAGAACCCCGGCACCGGGGACGACAGCCACGCGGCCCTGGTCCGGGCGATCACAGACGGGGACGCGGAGAAAGCGGCGACGACCCTGCTCACCGAACTGGAGTCCACGCTCGCCCTGTTGCGCGAAACACACTGAGACCGAGGCCCACCAGAGGCCCAAGAAACCGCACGCCCACCCACGACGGCCCCCCACACACCCACTGCCCGCCACCCCCCCACGAGGGGCGCGGGGAACTGCGCAAAAACCCACGACGCACCCGCACACACCCACTGCCCGCCACCCCCCCCACGAGGGGCGCGGGGAACTGCGCGAAACCCCACAACGCACCCGCACACACCCACCGGCCCTTGCACCCTCGCACCCTTTCATCCCGCCGCGGCCACCCTCCGGTACCGCCCCGGCGGCACCCCGAACTCCCGCTTGAACGCCTTCGCGAAGGCGAACTCCGAGGTGTATCCCGTGCGTTCGGCCACCTCGCGCAGGGACAGGTCGTCGTGGCGCAGCAGCCGGCCCGCCGTGGTCATCCGCCACCACGTCAGGTAGGCCAGCGGCGGCTCACCCACCAGCGCCGTGAACCGGCGCGCGAACGCCGCGCGGGACAGTCCGCCGACCGCGCCCAGCTGCGCCACCGTCCAGTCGCGGGCCGGCTCGCCGTGGATCGCGCGCAGCGCCGTCGCGACCGCCGGGTCGGCCAGCGCCGCCGCCCAGCCCCGGTCCCGGCCCGCGGCGCGCTCGCTCTCCCACCAGGCCCGCAGGCTGTACAGCAGCAGGGTGTCCAGCAGCGAGGTGACGATCGCGTCGGTGCCCGGCCGCTGCTCCTCCAGCTCCATCCCGAGCAGTTCCACCGCCGCCCGCAGCGAACGGTGCCCGCCGACCCGGGCGGGCAGGTGCACCACCTCGGGCAGCTCGGCCAGCAGCCGGTGCGCCCGGTCCCGGTCGAGCCGGTAGGCGCCGCACAGCGTGACGGTGTCCGGGCAGTCCTCGCGCGGTTCCCCCGACGGCCCGCTCCAGGTGCCGTCGGGCAGCAGCCGTACCTCCTGGAGGGGGACGTCGAGCTCGCTGGCCAGCGCGTGCCCCTGCCCGTGCGCGAGGAAGACGACGTCCCCCGGCGCCAGCGCCACCGGGTCCCCATCCTGCGGGATCAGCCAGGCCGAGCCGCGCAGCATCACATGGAACCCGGCCTCGTGGGTGGCGCCGAACCGCAGGCCCCAGGGCGCGTACTTGTACCGGCGCGAGGAGTGCGGCCGGCCGGTCCGCATGGCGGCCACCACATCACTGAGCACGTCCATGCGCCGACCCTAGAGCACACGTCCGGCCACGGAAGACGATCGGACATAAAACCAAGATCGGGGGACATGGAGCGTCTCTCATGGCGGCCGTAGCGTCGATGGCATGTCAATCACCGCACGCACCGTGCTCTTCGACGAACTCGGCGGCCCCGGCGTCCTCAGGGTCGAGCCGGTCGAACTGCCCGCGCCCGGCCCGGGCGAGGTCCTGGTGAAGGTCGAGGCGCTGGGCCTCAACCGCGCCGAGGCGATGCTCCGTTCCGGCACCTACTTCTACCTCCCGCCCCTGCCCGGCTCCCGCAACGGCTACGAGGCGGCCGGCGAGGTGACGGCGGTCGGCCCCGAGGTGACCGCCTTCGCGCCGGGCGACCTCGTGCTGTCGGCGGCCAACTTCAACCTCGGCTCCCACGGGGTGTACGGCGACCACGTGCTGCTCCCGGAGACCTCGCTGGTGCCCCGCCCGGCCGGTACCGACGCGGTCGACGCCGCGGCCGTCTGGCTCACCTACACCACCGCCTACGGCGCCCTGGTCGAGCGGGCGCGCCTGGCGGCCGGCGACCACGTGCTGATCACCGGGGCGTCCAGCGGGGTCGGCACCGCCGCGATCCAGGTGGCCCGGCGGGCCGGGGCGATACCGATCGCCACCACCCGCACCGAGGGCAAGCGGCGGGCGCTGCTGGACCTCGGCGCCGAACACGTCATCGTCACCGAGCGGGAGGACGTGACCGAGGAGGCCCTGCGGGTGACCGGCGGCCGGGGCGCCGGCATCGTGCTGGACGCGATCGGCGGACCGTACCTGCGGGAGCTGGGCGCGGCGACGGCCACCGACGGCACGCTGATCAGTTACGGCTGGCTGGCCGAGCGCCCCACGGAACTGCCGATGCAGTGGCCGCTGACCGTCCACGGCTACAGCAACTTCGTCCTCACCGGCAGCGCGGAGGGCCGCCGCCGCGCCGGCCACTACATCGCCTCCGGCCTGGCCGACGGCACGCTCCGCCCGGTGATCGGTGAGGTCTTCGACGGCCTGGACCGGATCGTGGACGCCCACCGGCTGATGGAGTCCAACGCGCACACCGGAAAGATCGTCGTACGGATCTGAGGCCGCGGCCGGCGCCGGGCGGTCCGCAGGACTTGACCGCGGGCACCCGTTCGGGCCGGCGACCGGAATAGCCCGCGTTCCCGCGAGGTTGGACGACAGAAGAATGCACATGCATGAATTATTCGGAGGGTCGGACATGAAGATCGGCATCATCGGCGCGGGGAACATCGGCGGCAACCTCACCCGGCGGCTCACCGCCCTCGGCCACGACGTCTCCGTCGCCAACTCCCGCGGTCCCGAGACACTCAGGGAACTGGCCGAGGAGACCGGCGCGACCGCGGTCCCGGCGGCGGACGCCGCGAAGGGCGCCCAGGTCGTGGTCGTCACGGTCCCGCTGAAGGCGGTACCGGGACTCCCCGCCGGCCTGCTGGACGGCGCGGCCGAGGGCGCCGCGGTGATCGACACCGGCAACTACTACCCCCAGCGCGACGGCCGGATCGCGGCCATCGAGGACGAGGGCCTCACCGAGAGCCGCTGGACCGAGCAGCACCTCGGGCACCCGGTGGTCAAGGCGTTCAACGGCACCTACGCCCAGGACATCCTGGACCGCCACCGCCCCGCGGGCGACCCGGACCGCATGGCCCTCCCGGTCGCCGGCGACGACGAGGCGGCCAAGCGGACCGTCCGCGACCTGATCGGCGAACTGGGCTTCGACACGGTCGACGCCGGCACCATCGCCGACTCCTGGCGCCAGCAGCCCGGCACCCCGGTGTACGGCCTGCGCGGGGACGCGGCGGCGGTACGGAAGGCCCTGTCCGAAGCCTCCCCGGAACGCCCGGCGGACTTCCGGGCCTGACCCGGCCCGCCGGGGCTGCTACGCGCCGTCGGCCCACGTCTTCAGCGCGGCCTTGCTCGCGAATTTCGCCACGTCCTTGTCGTGGGGTTCGCTGGTGTACTGGTGGAACAGCCACTTGGCCTCGATGCGGGGCTTGCCGGCGGTGACGTAGTCGGCGATCCAGAGGCCGTCGCCCGCGTAGGAGGTCGTGTCGACCGTCAGCCAGAAGTGACGGTTCGCGTACAGCACGACCCGGTTGTCCGGTCGTGCCTCCTTCAGCCTGCGGATGAAGCGGTCCTTCTCCGCGTTGCTCGCGTGGGTGCCGTCACCGGTGGTCTCCCAGTCGACGGCGAGGAGGTCGCCGGGGCGGTCCGGGGCGTGGCGGAGGAAGTAGTCGGCCTGGGCGGTGAGGTTGCCGGGCCACAGGAAGTGGTAGAAGCCGACGACCAGCCCGGCGTCACGGGCGGTCCTCGTCTGCGCGGTCAGGCGGGGATTGACGTACGAATGCCCCTCCGTCGCCTTGATGAAGACGAAGGAGAGGCCGTCCGTGCCGTAGGAGGTGGACTGATAGGCGCTCACGTCGATGCCGTGGAGCATGGGGTACTCCCAAATGTGCCGGTGGGGGGACAGGAGTCGACTGCTATATGCCCCGGTCCGGCGTGAGCGATCCCGTTCGTGTGGAAAACGTCAGCCCCGGGTCACCACCGACCCCAGCACCGAAGCCGGCTTCGCCGACCAGTCCGAGGTGATGAGGCTCGCGTGGTTCCCGGCCAGCAGGGCGAGCCGCGCGGCGACCTCGGCGTCCGTCGGGTCGGTGGAGGAGATCGCCGGGGCCACGCTGTGGGCGCCCGTCGCGATCAGGATGTAGTGGTTGGCGGAGTAGAACGAGGTGTCGTACCCCTTGTCGACGTAGGACGCCGCGTCACCGTCGAAGAACACGAACCAGGGACGGATCGAGGCGTCGTACCTGCTGGTGCGCGGGTCGCCGTTCTCGGCGCCCAGGACGACCGGGAAGGCCTGGGCCGCGGAGATGCCGCCGGCCGCGGACAGGTCGCGCAGATGGTCGCCGTACTCCTCGTCCGTCCAGTAGTGGTCGAACGGGTTGGCCTGCTCCACCGTCCCCGGGATCAGGTCGAAGACGAACTTGCCCCTGAGGGAGTCCCGGGTGGCCCAGGCGTTGGCCTTCGCCGCCGCGTCCAGCGTGTCGTACGTCCCGCCGAGCAGGTCCGCCGGCTTGTAGACGCTGCTGCCCAGCTTCTGCGCGACGAGCGTGTCGAACTCGTCCGGCCCGAGGCCCGCCTTGTCGTTGAAGCCGACCTTCATCTCGACCTTGACGACGATCGGCGGGTGGTCGGGGTGGAGCCGGCTCCAGGTGGCCATGTCGTCCAGGCAGCCGCCTAGGTCCTGGTTGCGGCTCTTGCTGTACAGGTCGCCGGGGGTCTTCGCCGCCTCGCAGTTGTTGTCGTTGCCCAGCGGGTTGCTGTGGCTGACCCGCCAGCGGTGGGTGAGGCTGTCGACGTAGACGTCCAGTTCCAGCAGCGAGGCGCCGGAGTCCAGGGCCTGGGCGAAGTACGTGTACTTGGCCTTGTCGTAGGCGTTGTGCGTGCCGATGGCCGTCGTCTCGGAGAACTTCGGCGACGCCGCGTGGGCGTTGCCCGGAACGACCGCCAACGAAGCGGCGACACCCAGGAGCACCGCCGGTCGTCTCATCCCGCCCATTCCCGAACTCCCTTTTTCCGACATCGAGTTGGCGGAAGCGTAGGGCCGAGTGGTTACCATGCGGTAGCCCAGGGGGGAACATCGGTGCCGGGGCGCTGCCTGCGGTGGCCGCGGCTCAGCCCACCAGGCCGAGGCGGACGGCGGTCACGCCGGCCTCGAACCGGCTGGAGGTGCCGAGCTTCTCCATGATCTGGTTCATCACACGGCGCAGGGTGCGGTCCGAGCAGGCCAGCCGGCGGGCGATGGTCTCGTCCTTGGCGCCGGTGGCCAGCAGCGCCAGCACCTCGCGCTCCTGCGCGGACAGTTCGAGTCCGGGCCGCCCTCGTTGGGGGTGCCGCTCGGTGTGCGGCCGGGCGAGGTCCCAGGCGTGCGTGAACACCCTGACGAAACACTGTGCGACGGGCGTGCTGTGCAGGATGACGTCGCCGCCCTCGCCCTGCGGGCCCGGCCCCGCCCCGATGACGACGATCGCGCGGTCCAGGATGTTCATGTGGAGCGGCACCGTCGTGGCGACCCGCACCTCGGCCCCCGCGTCGGTCAGCGCGTTCAGGTAGCGGGCCGGTGCGTGTGAGCGCAGGGCCTGCTGGGAGGTCAGCATGCGCATCCGGATCCCGTTCGCCACCATCTCCCGGTCCCGGACGAGACTCGCCTCCAGGACCTGGGCGTCGGGGAAGGAGTTGCGCATCGCCAGCAGCTCCTCCCGGCCGAGCGCGTCCAGTTCCTCCAGCCGCTTGCGGGTGTGCTCGCGGTCCGTGAAGTACTCCGTCTCCACGGCTTCCCGGGCGTCGAACCGCGGGGCCGCCGCCAGGGACAGGACGTCCTCCATCGCCCGGGCGTCACGGGCGAGTTCCTCGGCCGTCTCGCGCAGGCGGCGCCGGTGCTCGGAGACGAGGTGCCGCAGGGCGCGATCGGGAGGGCTGAGCCGGTCACCGCCCGGAGCCAGCAGCCGCCGGTCCGTCAGCCACCGGGCCAACTCGGCGGGCATCCGCCCGAGTTCCTCCCGCTCCGCTTCGGCATCCCTCGCTCCCGACATCGCGATCCGCTCCACCATGGCCAGATAGGCCTCTTTCGCCCGGGAGTCGGTCGGCTGCCGCCCCGGCGGAGGGTTCTGCGCCGCATGCATGCGGCGCACGATACGGGCGCCCCGCACGGGAGGCCAGAGACGCCGTCGCGGCCGGCTCCCGGCCTGGCCGGGAGCGGACGTGCCGGTTTCGGCCAGGGGCGGGGGGCACCACCCTGCCGTTAACCTCTTGCCCGCCCGCCCGACTCCTCGCGTCCCCGGTGCGCCTCCCCTGCCACATCCGCGCCGAAGGCCGCCGAGGGGGGTGGGTGCGCGCTCCTGATCCGGCCGGTCCCGCGATGCGAGGCTTGACATGGGCTTGGCATGCGCATGCTCACCATGGCGATGCGGTGCGACCCGACCGGATCCCCACGCTCACCACTAGTTTCCTCACACCCCACAAGGAGACACGGTGCCACGGCTACGAAGAATCACCCTGGCAGGCCTCTCCCTCGTCACGGCCGCCGCGGGCCTCGCGGCGCTGCCGGCGAGCGCCGGGGCGGCCCCCGCGGACCACCGCACGACGGCGGCCCAGGCCCCCGCCCTGACCGCGGCGGCGCCCGACATCGACGTCACCCGGGTACAGGCGCACCTCACCGAACTGAACGCCATAGCCGGCCGCAACGGCGGCAACCGCAGATCGACCACCCAGGGCTACCGCGACTCGGTCGCCTATGTGAAGGGCAAGCTCCAGGCGGCCGGATACACCGTCACCGAGCAGCCCTGCACCTCCGGCTGCACCAGCGGCGCCGGCCCCAACCTCATCGCCGAGTGGCCCCAGGGCGACGCGTCGAAGGTGTACATGTTCGGCTCCCACCTGGACAGCGTCTCCGCCGGACCCGGCATCAACGACAACGGCTCCGGCAGCGCGACCCTCCTGGAGGTCGCGCTGAAACTCGCCGAGACCAGCCCCTCGATGGCGGCGCGCGTCCGCTTCGGCTGGTGGACCGACGAGGAGCAGGGCCTGAACGGCTCGGACTTCTACGTCCGTTCGCTGACCTCCGCCCAGCGCTCGGCGATCAAGGCGTACTACAACTTCGACATGGTTGCCTCGCCCAACGGCGGCTACTTCATCAACCACGTCACCTCCGCCGCCGCCGCACCGATGAAGGCGTACTGGGACTCGCTGAACCTCCAGCCCGAGGAGAACACCGAGGGCGCCGGCCGGTCCGACGACTACTCCTTCGAGAACTACGGCATCCCGACCTCCGGCTACGCCATGGGCGCGAGCGCCCGCAAGACCTCGGCGCAGGCGGCCAAGTGGGGCGGCACGGCGGGCGCCGCCTACGACGGCTGCTACCACTCCTCCTGCGACACCACCGCCAACATCAACGCCACCGGGCTGAACCGCAGCGCCGACGGCGTCGCCTACACGCTGTGGAAGCAGGCGGTCTCGGACACCACCCCGGCGAACGACTTCTCGGTCTCGGCGAGCCCCGCCACGGGCAGCGCCGACCCCGGCACCTCGCTGACCACCACCGTCGCCACGACCACCACCAGCGGCTCGGCACAGACGGTGAACCTGACCGCCACGGGCGCCCCGGCGGGCGTCACGGTCGCCTTCAGCCCGGCCTCGGTGACCTCCGGGTCCTCGTCCACGGCGACGATCTCCGTCGGCTCCTCCGTGCCACCCGGCACGTACCCCCTCACGATCACCGGCACCGGTTCCACCACGCACACCGCGCCGTACACGCTGACCGTCAAGGGCGCGGGCGGCTGCACCGCGTCGCAGGTGATCTCCAACGGCGGTTTCGAGAGCGGGACGTCGCCGTGGACGGGTGACACGGGCGCCATCGGTTCGTTCAGCGGCCAGTCCGCGCACTCCGGGTCCCGGTACGCCTGGCTGGCGGGCTACGGCCACGCGGCCACCGACACCGTCAGCCAGACGGTGACCGTACCGTCCGGCTGCACGAAGGCGACCCTGAAGTACTGGCTGCACATCGACACCGACGAGTCGGGCACCACGGTCTACGACACCTTCCAGGTCAAGGTCGACGGAACCGCCAAGCAGACGTACTCCAACGCCGGCGCGGCCACCGGATACACCGAACGCACCCTGGACCTGACCCCGTACCTCGGCCGGCAGATCACGCTGACCTTCACCGCCACCGAGGACTCCAGCCTCCAGACGAGCTTCGTCGTCGACGACGCCACCCTGACGACCGGCTGAGCCCGGACGAGACACGAAAGGGGAGGCGGACTCACCGGAGTCCGCCTCCCCCCCAAGGCTCCCGCCGCGGGCCGTCCCGTCCCGCCGCACGGCGCGTCCCGTCCCGCCGCACGGCGCGTCCCGGCCCGCCGCACGGCGCGTCCCGGCCCGCCGCACGGGGCGTCCCGGCACGGCCCCGGCACGCCCCGGCCGGGTCAGCACTCGATGATGTTCACCGCGAGCCCGCCCCGCGCCGTCTCCTTGTACTTCACGCTCATGTCCGCGCCGGTGTCCTTCATGGTCTTGATGACCTTGTCCAGGGACACCTTGTGCGAGCCGTCGCCGCGCATCGCCATCTTCGCGGCCGTGACCGCCTTCACCGCGGCCATGCCGTTGCGCTCGATGCACGGGATCTGGACCAGGCCGCCCACCGGGTCGCAGGTCAGCCCCAGGTTGTGCTCCATGCCGATCTCGGCCGCGTTCTCCACCTGCTCGGGGGAGCCGCCGAGGACCTCGGCGAGGGCGCCCGCGGCCATCGAGCAGGCGGAGCCGACCTCGCCCTGGCAGCCGACCTCGGCGCCGGAGATGGAGGCGTTCTCCTTGAAGAGCATGCCGATCGCACCGGCGGCCAGCAGGAAGCGGACGACGCCCTCCTCGTCGGCCCCGGGGACGAAGTTGATGTAGTAGTGCAGGACCGCCGGGATGATGCCGGCCGCGCCGTTGGTCGGTGCGGTGACGACCCGGCCGCCCGCCGCGTTCTCCTCGTTCACCGCCATCGCGTAGAGCGTGATCCACTCCATGGCGTGCGCCAGCGGGTCGCCCTCGGCGCGCAGCTGGCGGGCCGAGACGGCGGCACGGCGGCGGACCTTCAGACCGCCGGGCAGGATGCCCTCGCGGGACATGCCGCGCTGCACGCACTCGCGCATCACCCGCCAGATCTCCAGCAGGCCGGCCCGGATCTCCTCCTCGGTGCGCCAGGCCCGCTCGTTCTCCAGCATCAGGGAGGAGATCGACAGGCCGGTCTCCTTGGTCAGGCGGAGCAGCTCGTCACCGGTGCGGAACGGATACTTCAGGACCGTGTCGTCCAGCACGATGCGGTCCGCGCCCACCGCGTCCTCGTCCACCACGAAGCCGCCGCCGACCGAGTAGTACGTCTTCGACAGCACCTCGGCACCCGCGGCGTCGTACGCCCAGATCGTCATGCCGTTCGCGTGGTAGGGCAGCGCCTTGCGGCGGTGCAGGACCAGGTCGTCGTCGAAGGAGAACGGGATCTCGTGCTCGCCGAGCAGCGAGATACGGCCCGCCTGCTTGATCGTCTCCACCCGCTCGTCGGCCGTCTCCACGTCCACCGTGCGCGGTGAGGCGCCCTCCAGGCCGAGCAGCACGGCCTTCGGGGTGCCGTGGCCGTGGCCGGTGGCGCCGAGCGAGCCGTACAGCTCGCAGCGCACGGACCCGACGGAGTCCAGCAGGTCCTCGTTGCGCAGCCGGCGGGCGAACATGCGCGCCGCACGCATCGGGCCGACGGTGTGGGAGCTGGACGGGCCGATGCCGATCGAGAACAGGTCGAAGACCGAGATGGCCACGGATGACTCCTCAATACGGGGGTGGTGCAAAGGGTGGTACAGGGGTGCGGGCACCGCGCACCCCGGTACTACCAGTGTGCGCGGTGCCCCGCGAAAGGTGACTTACTTGTTCAGGCCCGGGTACAGCGGGTGCTTGTCGGCGAGCGCCTTCACGCGCGCCTTCAGGGCCTTTGCGTCGTACGACTGCTTCAGCGTCTCGGCGATCACGTCCGCGACCTCGGCGAAGTCCTCGGCCGTGAAGCCGCGGGTGGCCAGGGCCGGCGTACCGATGCGCAGGCCCGAGGTGACCATCGGCGGGCGCGGGTCGTTCGGGACGGCGTTGCGGTTGACCGTGATGCCGACCTCGTGGAGCCGGTCCTCGGCCTGCTGCCCGTCCAGCTCGGACTCGCGCAGATCCACCAGGATCAGGTGCACGTCCGTGCCGCCGGACAGCACGTTCACGCCGGCCTCGCGGGCGTCGGCCGCCGTCAGCCGCTCGGCGAGGATGCGGGCACCCTCCACGGTACGACGCTGGCGCTCCTTGAACTCCTCGCCCGCCGCGACCTTGAAGGAGACCGCCTTCGCCGCGATCACGTGCTCCAGGGGACCACCCTGGAAGCCCGGGAACACGGACGAGTTCAGCTTCTTCGCGAAGTCCTTCTTGGCGAGGATGATGCCGCCGCGCGGGCCGCCGAGCGTCTTGTGGGTCGTGGAGGTCACCACGTCCGCGTGCTCGACCGGGTTCGGGTGCAGACCCGCCGCGACCAGGCCCGCGAAGTGCGCCATGTCGACCCACAGGTACGCCTCGACCTCGTCGGCGATCCGGCGGAACTCGGCGAAGTCCAGCTGACGCGGGTACGCCGACCAGCCGGCGATGATCACCTTGGGGCGGTGCTCCTTGGCGAGCCGCTCGACCTCGGCCATGTCGACCAGGCCGGTCGCCTCGTCCACGTGGTAGGCGACCACGTCGAACTGCTTGCCGGAGAAGTTCAGCCGCATGCCGTGGGTCAGGTGACCGCCGTGCGCCAGGTCCAGGCCGAGGATGGTGTCCCCGGGCCGGGCCAGCGCGAACAGGGCCGCCTGGTTCGCGGAAGCGCCGGAGTGGGGCTGGACGTTGGCGTACTCGGCGCCGAACAGCTCCTTGACCCGGTCGATCGCGATCTGCTCGGTGACGTCGACGTGCTCGCAGCCACCGTAGTAGCGGCGGCCCGGGTAGCCCTCGGCGTACTTGTTGGTCAGGACCGAACCCTGCGCCTCCATGACCGCGAGCGGCGCGAAGTTCTCGGAGGCGATCATCTCCAGGGTCGACTGCTGGCGGTCCAGCTCGGCGTCGACCGCGGCGGCGACCTCCGGGTCCAGCTCGTGCAGGGGCGTGTTCAGGACAGTCATGGGGCTACGACTCCTCAGCCGGCGGTGAAGGCGGTGTACTCGTCCGCGGAGAGCAGCTCGGCCGGCTCCTCCGTGACGCGTACCTTGAACAGCCAGCCGCCCTCGAAGGGGGCGGAGTTCACCAGCGACGGGTCGTTGACGACGTCCTCGTTGACCTCGGTGATCTCACCGGTGACCGGCGAGTACAGGTCGGACACCGACTTCGTCGACTCCAGCTCGCCGCAGGTCTCGCCCGCGGACACCGTGGAACCGGCCTCGGGGAGCTCCACGAAGACGACGTCGCCGAGCGCGTTGGCGGCGTGCTCCGTGATGCCGACCGTCGACACGCCGTCCTCGGCGGCCGACAGCCACTCGTGCTCCTTGCTGTAGCGCAGCTGCTGGGGGTTGCTCATGGCCTGAATTCTCCTGTACGCGCGGGAGTGCTGATGACGGGGGGACTGCGGAAACCGCTGGTGAGCGGTGGAGTGTGCGCAGGGTCACGCGTCGGCCACCGGGCCGGGGACCCGCGGATACGCGAACGCGCTCAGTCTCTACTTCTGGCGCTTGTAGAACGGCAGCGCCACGACCTCGTACGGCTCGTGGCTGCCGCGGATGTCCACGCCGACGCCCTCGGCGCCCGGCGCCGCGTGCGCGGCGTCGACGTAGGCCATGGCGATCGGCTTGCCCAGGGTGGGGGAGGGGGCACCGGAGGTGACCTCGCCGATCACCTCGCCGCCGGCGACGACGGCGTACCCGGCGCGCGGGATCCGGCGGCCCTCGGCGACCAGGCCGACGAGGACGCGCGGGGGCTCGGAAGCGGCCCGCTCGGCGGCCTGCGCGAGCGCCTCACGCCCGACGAAGTCGCCTTCCTTCTCGAACTTCACCACGCGCCCGAGCCCGGCGTCGAACGGGGTCAGGGAGGTGGTCAGCTCGTGCCCGTACAGCGGCATGCCCGCCTCCAGGCGCAGGGTGTCCCGGCAGGACAGGCCGCACGGCACCAGGCCGACGCCCTCGCCGGCCTTGGTCAGCGCCTGCCACAGCTCCACGGCGTGCTCGGGCTTCACGAACAGCTCGAAGCCGTCCTCGCCGGTGTAGCCGGTGCGGGCGATCAGCGCCGGGACGCCGGCGACCGTGCCGGGCAGGCCGGCGTAGTACTTCAGGCCGTCCAGGTCGGCGTCGGTGAGGGACTTGAGGATCCCGGGGGACTGCGGGCCCTGCACGGCGAGCAGCGCGTAGGCGTCCCGGTCGTCACGGACCTCGGCGTCGAAGCCGGCGGCGCGCTCGGTCAGCGCGTCCAGCACCACCTGGGCGTTGGAGGCGTTCGCCACGACCATGTACTCGGTCTCGGCCAGGCGGTAGACGATCAGGTCGTCGAGGATGCCGCCGTCGGCCTGGCAGATCATGGTGTAGCGGGCGCGGCCGACGCCGACGGAGGCGATGTTGCCTACCAGGGCGAAGTTCAGCAGGGCGGCGGCCTCGGCGCCGGTGACGGTGATCTCGCCCATGTGGGAGAGGTCGAAGAGCCCCGCCTTCGTCCGCACGGCGACGTGCTCGTCGCGCTCGGAGCCGTAACGCAGGGGCATGTCCCAGCCGGCGAAGTCGGTCATCGTCGCACCGAGCGAACGGTGCAGCGCATCCAGCGCGGTGTGACGGAGTTCGGTACTGCTCATCGGTCGGTCGTCTCCCAGGGCACAGGGATGGGGCGAGGAACGTTCCTCCCCATCTGTCATCGGAACCTGAGAGGTTCGCCAGGACCGCCACAGGGACGATCACGGCTTGCACCTTGGGTGGAGCCACTTCGCAGCGGCCCGCTTTTCAGATGTGCCTCGCCCGCGCGGTAACGGGGCCTGAGAGATTCAAGGGAGGGACTTGCTCCTTCGGCGCCCCGGAAGGTCCAAGGGACCCGGGGACTCTCCCGCGCGGATTCAAACGGCCGGTATGCAGTTGGCGCGCACATCATTGCACGGCAGGCCCCGGCCATCCAGAGCAGCCCTTTGTAACCGAGCTGTGGCAGTACGCACACGAAGCACCGACCCTTGCCCATTACCTTCTCTTTACATACAACGGGCAAGGGGATGACCGAGCCCACTGGGGAGGACGATCACGGTGAACAGGACATCGGCCTACGCCACCGACGCCGGCGTCGCGGTACCGAAGCAGCCCTCCGCCCCGGCCCGCGAGAGCCGCCCGGACCGCCCCGCCCCCGTCGTCCGCGACCTGCGCGAGCGCGCGGGCCACAGTCCGCACGCCCTTCTCTTCGGCCCCCGCGACCTGGTGGTGATCACCGGTCTGCCCGGCAGCGGCAAGTCCACCCTGATGCACCGCGCGGTCACCGGCCGGCGCGTCGACTCCCAGGACACCCGCGACCGCTGGGACGCCCGCACCCCCCGCTGGCTCCCCTACGCCCTGTACCGCCCGCTGGTCCGCCTCGCCCACTACGCCGGACTGCGCCGCGCCCTGCGCACCGGCGAGGGAGTCGTCGTGCACGACTGCGGCACCCAGCCCTGGGTGCGCGCCTGGCTGGCCCGCGAGGCCCGGCGCCGCGACGCCACCCTGCACCTGCTCCTCCTCGACGTCACCCCCGAGGCGGCCCGGCAGGGCCAGCGCGAGCGCGGCCGCGGCGTCTCCGCCTACGCCTTCCACCGCCACCGCCGGGCGACCGCCCGCCTGCTGCGCGCGGCGCAGCAGGGGGAACTGCCCGCCGGCTGCGGCGCGGCCGTGCTGCTGGACCGGGACGCGGCGGACGTCCTCGGCCGCGTCGGCTTCACTCGGTGAGGAGCTGTCACCGCCACCCGCTAGCCTTCTTGCTCACAGCAGTGGTTCCCAGCAGGCGGTAGGCAGATGGACTTCCCGGCGGACTTTCCCACGGACTTCCCGGCACAGGCGCACCCCCACCCGCACGGCGGTTGGCCCGGCAACGAGCTGGAGGAGGTGCTGTCGGCCTCCCTCGGCATCCCCTCGGCGGGCGGCCGGATCGTCGAGGTCCTCGGCCGCAGCTTCCTGTGGATCCCCCTGCCCAACGGAGGGGGCCCGGACAGCGGCCCGCTGGACCTGCCGACGCTGGAGATCGACGGCCAGGCGTACGTCCCGGTGTTCAGCTCCGAGGAGCAGCTGCGCCAGGTGGCCGGCTCCCACATGTCGTACACCATCGCCCCGGCGATGGAGTTCGCCCGCGGCCTGCCCCCGCAGGTGGGCATCGCCGTCAACCCCGAAGGCGTGGTCGGCATACCCCTGCCGCCCGAGGCCGTGGCCGAGCTGTGCCGAGCGGGCCGCACCCCGCTCGACGGCCCCGGCACCGGCGGCCGGGTCCGCCTCTTCGAGCCCGACTGGCAGGACGACCCGGTCGACTTCCTCTCCGCCGCCTCCGCCGAGTTCGCCGAGACCGGCGTGGTCCTCACCGCCCGCCGCTGCCTGGCGGCCGTCGAGGCGGCCGACCCGGTGCTGTTCGTGGGCGTCGAACTTGCCCAGTGGGAGGGCGACCTGCGCGCCCGGCCGCTGGAGGCCCTGGGCCGGGCCCTCGGCAAAGTCCCGGTCAAGTGGCCGGTCAACCTGGTCCTGCTGGACGTGACCGACGACCCGGTGTCCGGCTGGCTGAAGACGAACGTCCGCCCCTTCTATCAGCACGGCCACTGAACACGCCCCGGGAGCGCGGCGAACCACCACGCACCCGCACCCGCGCACGAACCCGAGGCCGTACCCCGGTGGGCGCTTAAGCTGTCTCCGAACGCGGGGCACTGATGAAGAAGGGCCGGTACGACAGGTGAGCGCGAGCCACAGCGGCAGCGTCGAGCACATGCTGCGCCAGGTCACGCCCGGACGCTACGACGCGTACGAGGCCTTGCTGCGCGCCCTCGCCACCCCCTCCACCGGCCAGATCTGGATGCTCCTGTGGCACGGCCAGGCCGGCTCCCCGGACGCCCAGTACGGGAACATGGAGGTGGACGGCTGCCACTACGCCCCCTGCGTGACCTCCGCCCAGGAGCTGTCGGCCAGTGGCTGGAGCCGTTCCTACGAAGTGGTCGACGGCCTGGACGTCGCCCGCACCCTCTACCCGGACCACTACGGCCTCTGGCTGAACCCGCACGCCCCGGGCGGCGGGGTCGGCATCCCCTGGCTGGACCTGCGGCGCATCGCCGCCGGTCTGGAGCGCCAGCCCGCCGGCCCCCTGCGCCTGTCGGAGCCCGGCATCGAGATCCCGCAGTTCTACGCCCTGCTCGCACAGAACGCGCACCGCACCCCCGCGCTCCGCTCGCTGCGCCGCGCCTGGGTGCAGCCCGCGCTCGGTGCGCCGTACCTCGCCCTCGGCCTGGACGTGTACGACACCTCGCCCGCCGCGGTCGACTCGGTCCGCGCGATGATGCAGCAGTCCGTCGGCGCGGTCCCGGAGGGCCTGCCGGTGTCGACGGTCGCGATGACAGACGGCCACGACCCGGTGGTGATGTGGATGCGGGCCAACGCGCGTCCCTTCTACGACCGCGAGGCGCACGCCCCCGCACCGCGGCCCCAGCTCCAGCTTCCCGCCCCGCCGCAGACCCCGGCGGGCGGCTACGGCTATCCGCCGGTGCACGGCGGCTACTGAGCGGCCGGGCCGCGCGACGGCCCCCCGGCGACCGGGCCGCCTGCACGGGCGGAGAACTGGTCCGCGCGGCACGCGTCCTGGACCGGATCGCAGGATTTCCGCCGCCGGCAGGCCTCTGCGCGCGTAGACATCGACCGTACGTCCCGAACCGCGCAAATTCGCCTTTCTGCCCCAACTGGACCGCGTCCGAGAGTCGTTACCCACTGTTCGGATAACGGAATCCCCCGGACTGCATCACGGTTGCGCATACATTCGCCGCCACATCTGGCGGGTGATCGCAGCGACGCTGAAGACTCGCGACTCAGACACGAGGCGGAGGCCTCGTGATCGATGGCAAGTCGACAAAGCCGCAATCCGCGGCAGGCGCAGGCCGGTCACCACCGGCGAGAGGGGTCGCTCACCGTGACCGCACCGATCGAGACCACCGGGGCGGCAGCCGAGGCACAGCCGGAGGCTGTGCTGGAGGGTGCCGGTAAGGGGCAGATCGAGGGTCGTTCCCTGGGCCAGATCGCCTGGACCCGGTTCAAGAAGGACAAGGTCGCCGTCGCGGGCGGCGTCATCGTGATCCTGCTGATCCTCCTCGCTGCCCTCTCGCGTCCCCTCCAGGCCATGCTCGGCCTCGACCCCAACGCCTTCAACCAGGACCTGATCGACCCCAACACCTCGCTGCCCAAGGGTAGTTGGGGCGGCATGAGCGCGGACCACCCGCTCGGCGTCGACCCGAAGTTCGGCCGGGACATCGCCACCCGCATCCTGGAGGGCTCCTGGGTGTCGCTGGTGGTCGCCTTCGGCGCCACCATCCTGTCCAACGTCATCGGCGCGATCATGGGTGTCGTCGCCGGCTACTACGGCGGGCGGGTCGACTCGATCATCAGCCGGCTGATGGACACGTTCCTCGCCTTCCCCCTCCTGCTGTTCGCCATCTCCATCTCCGCCACCCTTCAGGGCGGCGCCTTCGGCCTCGAGGGACTGCCGCTCCACCTGAGCGTGCTGATCTTCGTCATCGGCTTCTTCAACTGGCCGTACCTGGGCCGGATCGTGCGCGGTCAGACCCTCGCCCTGCGGGAGCGCGAGTTCGTGGACGCCTCCCGCGGCATGGGCGCCAAGGCCCCGTACATCCTGTTCCGGGAACTGATGCCGAACCTGGTCGGCCCGATCATCGTCTACTCGACGCTGCTCATCCCGACCAACATCCTCTTCGAGGCGTCCCTGAGCTACCTCGGCGTCGGCATCCAGCCCCCGCAGGCTTCCTGGGGCGGCATGCTGCGCGAGGCGGTCACCTACTACCAGGTCGACCCCCAGTTCATGATCGTCCCCGGACTCGCCATCTTCGTGACCGTCCTGGCGTTCAACCTGCTCGGTGACGGTCTCCGCGATGCTCTCGACCCGCGCAGCCGCTGAGTCCTGCCGCAGAGAGCCCGAAAAGTTTCCGACAATGGAGGGGAAAGCGCCCATCATGCGAAGGTCAGCGCTGGCCGCGATCGCGGCCATCGGCACCGCCAGCCTGTTTCTTGCGGGTTGCAGCAAGGCCGATGACAACAAGAACGAGAACGGCACCAAGTCGGCCGGGGCCAACGCCGCGACCAAGGGCGTCGTGAACGCGTCGGACAAGAAGGGCGGGACGCTCACCTACGAGCTGTCCGACGTCCCGGACTCGTTCGACCCGGGCAACACGTACTACGCGTACATGTACAACCTCAGCCGGCTGTGGGCCCGCCCGCTGATGACCTTCCAGCCCGGCGCCGGCGAAGAGGGCAACACCCTCGTCCCCGACCTCGCGGCGAGCAAGGGCGTCCCGAGCGACGGCGGCAAGACCTGGACGTACAAGCTGCGTTCGGGCCTGAAGTACGAGGACGGCTCGCCGATCACCTCGAAGGACGTCAAGTACGCCGTCGAGCGCTCCAACTTCGCGCGTGACGTGCTCTCCCTCGGCCCGAACTACTTCCAGCAGTTCATGGCCGACGGCGACAAGTACAAGGGCCCCTACAAGGACAAGAGCGCCAAGGGCCTGTCCTCCATCGAGACGCCGGACGACACCACCGTCGTCTTCCACCTGAAGCAGGCCTTCCAGGAGTTCGACTACCTGGTCGCCGCCCCGCAGACGGCCCCGGTGCCCCAGGCCAAGGACACGGGCGTCGACTACGTCAAGCACATCGTGTCGTCGGGCTCCTACAAGTTCCAGAGCTACGAGGACGGCAAGCAGGCCGTGCTCGTGCGCAACGAGAACTGGGACGCCAAGACCGACCCGCTGCGCAAGCAGCTGCCGGACAAGATCGTCGTGAAGCTGAAGGTCAACCCGGAGACCATCGACCAGGACGTCATGGCCGGCAAGGCCATCGACCTGGCCGGTACGGGTGTCCAGGCGGCGACGCAGGCCCAGGTGCTCACCGACACCGCCAAGAAGGCGAACACGGACAACACCTACGGTGGCCGTCTCGTCTACATGGCGATCAACACCACGGTCGCGCCGTTCGACAAGGTCGAGTGCCGCAAGGCCGTGCAGTACGCCGTCGACAAGGTCTCGGTGCAGACCGCCGAGGGCGGCCCGATCCGCGGTGACATCGCCTCCACGGTGCTGCCCCCGGACATCCCGGGCTACGCCAAGTCCGACGTCTACGCGACCAAGGACAGCAAGGGCGACGTCGCCAAGGCCAAGGAGCAGCTGAAGGCCTGCGGCAAGACCTCGATCTCCACCAACATCTCGGCCCGCTCGGACCGTCCGCAGGAGATCGACGCCGCCACGGCGATCATCAACTCGCTGAAGAAGGTCGGCATCAACGCCACCCTCAAGCAGTACCCGTCCGGCAAGTACTTCACCGACTACGCGGGTGTGCCGAAGTTCACCAAGAAGCAGAACATCGGCCTGGAGATGATGCAGTGGGGCGCCGACTGGCCGTCCGGCTACGGCTTCCTGCAGCAGATCCTGAACGGCAAGGCGATCAGCCAGTCCGGTAACACCAACCTGTCGCAGTACGACAACAAGGACGTCAACGCCCTGCTGGCCAAGGCGATCGGCACCCAGGACAACGCCGAGCGCAACAGCCTCTACACCCAGATCGACAAGAAGACCATGGACGACGCCGTCCTGGTCCCGCTGACCTACTTCAAGGTCCTGCTGGGCCGCCCCACGACCTACACCAACCTGGTTTCCACGGCGGCCTTCAGCGGTCAGTACGACTACCTCAACATCGGCGTCGCGTCGAAGTAGCAGCCCCGGAAGGCAGGTGAAGGCATTGGTGCCCGCGGGCTTCGCGGCCCGCGGGCACCAGCGCCGGTCCCCGTGATCTCGTACATCCTCCGCCGGACGTTCGCGGCAGTGATCCTGCTGCTGGTCGTCTCCGCGGTCACCTTCGCCATCTTCTTCCTGCTGCCGAGGCTCGCCGGCCAGACAGCGGACCAGCTGGCGCAGCAGTACATCGGCAAGAGCCCGTCGAAGGCGGACATCGCCGCTGTCAAGCACAACCTCGGTCTGGACCAGCCTGTCTACGTCCAGTACTGGCACTTCATCAAGGGGATCGTGGCCGGCTCCACCTACGACCTCGGCCCCACCACGGTGCACTGCGATGCACCCTGCTTCGGCTACTCCTTCAAGAACCACCAGGCCGTGTGGCCGGAGCTGACCTCCCGTCTTCCGATCACACTCTCGCTCGCCGCCGGCGCCGCCCTGCTGTGGCTGGTCTCGGGTGTGGTCGCCGGTGTCATCTCCGCGCTGAAGCCGCGCTCGGCCGTCGACCGCGCCTTCATGGGCATCGCGCTCACCGGCGTCTCGCTCCCCATGTTCTTCACCGGCAACCTGGCGATCCTGCTCTTCAGGTACCAGGTGCCGATCTTCGGTGACGAGTACGTGCCGCTCACGGAGAACCCCTCGCAGTGGGCCAACACCCTGATTCCGGCGTGGTGTTCGCTCGCCCTGCTGTACTCCGCCATCTACGCCCGGCTCACCCGCTCGGGCATGCTGGAGACGATGAACGAGGACTTCATCCGCACGGCCCGTGCCAAGGGTCTGCGGGAGGGCACCGTCATCACGCGGCACGGACTGCGCGCCGCTCTCACCCCGATCATCACGGTCTTCGGCATGGACATCGGCCTGCTGCTCGGCGGTGCCGTGATCACGGAGTCGGTGTTCTCGCTGCACGGCATCGGTGAGTACGCGGTGCAGGGCATCACCGACAACGACCTGCCCAAGATCCTCGGCGTGACCCTGCTCGCCGCCTTCTTCGTCGTGATCGCAAATCTTGTGGTGGACGTGCTCTACGCCGCCGCCGACCCGCGGGTGAGGCTCTCGTGACCGAACTCTCCAAGACCGGCGCCGCAGTGGGCGAGCCCACCTCCGGCCGCCAGGCACCCGAAGCCTTCCTGGAGGTCCGCGACCTCAAGGTGCACTTCCCGACCGACGACGGCCTGGTCAAGTCCGTCGACGGGCTCAGCTTCTCGCTGGAGAAGGGCCGGACCCTCGCCATCGTCGGCGAGTCCGGCTCCGGCAAGTCGGTCACCTCACAGGCCATCATGGGCCTGCACCGGCTCGGCACCCGCGGCAAGAACGTGCGGATGTCCGGCGAGATCTGGCTGGACGGCCAGGAACTGGTCTCCGCCTCCCCGGACGAGGTGCGCAAGCTCCGCGGCCGGGAGATGGCGATGATCTTCCAGGACCCGCTGTCCGCGATGCACCCGTACTACAAGGTCGGCGACCAGATCGTCGAGGCCTACCGGGTCCACCACAAGGTGACCAAGAAGGTCGCCCGCGCCCGCGCCATCGAGATGCTCGACCGCGTCGGCATCCCCGAGCCGGCCAAGCGCGTCGACGGCTACCCGCACGAGTTCTCCGGCGGTATGCGCCAGCGCGCCATGATCGCCATGGCGCTGGTGAACAACCCCGAGCTGCTCATCGCGGACGAGCCGACCACCGCCCTCGACGTGACCGTCCAGGCGCAGATCCTCGACCTCATCCGGGATCTGCAGAAGGAGTTCGGCTCCGCGGTCATCATGATCACCCACGACCTCGGTGTGGTCGCCGAGATCGCCGACGACGTCCTCGTGATGTACGGCGGCCGGTGTGTGGAGCGCGGTTCGGCCGACGAGGTCTTCGAGCGGCCGCAGCACCCCTACACCTGGGGTCTGCTCGGCTCGATGCCCCGCATCGACCGCGAGACCTCCGAACGGCTCATCCCGGTCAAGGGCTCCCCGCCGAGCCTCATCAACGTCCCCTCGGGCTGCGCCTTCCACCCGCGCTGCCCGTACGCGGACATCCCCAAGGGGAACGTCACCCGCACGGTGCGCCCCGAGCTGGAGCAGGTGAGCACCGGGCACTGGTCCGCCTGTCACCTCTCGGCAGAGGACCGTGAGCGGATCTGGACCGAAGAGATTGCGCCGAAGCTGTGAGTGAGACCAAGAAGACGGACACCGTCGCCGAGGCCACGGTCCCGAAGCAGGCGTCTGCCCCCGAAGAGCGTGACGTGCTGCTCAAGGTCGAGGGACTGACCAAGCACTTCCCGATCAAGAAGGGCATCCTGCAGCGCCAGGTCGGCGCCGTGAAGGCCGTCGACGGCATCGACTTCGAGGTGCGCAAGGGCGAGACCCTGGGCGTGGTCGGCGAGTCGGGCTGCGGCAAGTCGACCATGGGCCGGGTCATCACCCGCCTCCAGGACCCGACCGGCGGCAAGATCACCTTCGAGGGCCGGGACATCACGCGGCTGAGCACCGGGCAGATGCGCCCGCTGCGCCGCGACATCCAGATGATCTTCCAGGACCCGTACGGCTCCCTGAACCCCCGCCACACCATCGGCTCGATCGTCTCGGCGCCGTTCCGGCTCCAGGGCGTGGAGCCGGAGGGCGGGGTGAAGAAGGAGGTCCAGCGGCTTCTCGAGCTGGTCGGTCTGAGCCCTGAGCACTACAACCGCTACCCGCACGAGTTCTCCGGCGGTCAGCGCCAGCGCATCGGCATCGCCCGCGCGCTCGCCCTGAAGCCGAAGCTGGTGGTGGCCGACGAGCCGGTCTCCGCGCTGGACGTGTCGATCCAGGCGCAGGTCGTGAACCTCATGGACGACCTCCAGGAGGAACTCGGCCTCACCTACGTGATCATCGCGCACGACCTCTCGGTCGTCCGGCACGTCTCGGACCGGATCGCGGTGATGTACCTCGGCAAGATCGTGGAGCTGGCGGACCGTACCTCGCTGTACGAGGCGCCGATGCACCCGTACACCAAGGCGCTGATGTCGGCGGTGCCGGTGCCGGACACGAAGCGCCGCGGTCAGAAGAGCGAGCGCATCCTGCTCCGCGGCGACGTGCCCTCGCCGATCGCCCCGCCCTCCGGCTGCCGTTTCCACACGCGCTGCTGGAAGGCGACGCAGATCTGCCAGACGACCGAGCCGCAGCTCGTGGAGCTGAGGCCGGGTCAGCGGGTCGCGTGCCACCACCCGGAGAACTTCGCCGACCAGGCACCGCAGGACACGGTCCTGCTGTCGGTGGCGAAGAAGGCGTCGGAACTGGTGCCGGACGCGGTCGCCTCCGGCGGTCCCACCGGGAAGGAGCCGGTGGCCGAGGAGGCGGAGGCCGCCGAGGAGACGGCTGCCGCCGAAGCGGCCGAGGTCTCCGAGAAGCCCGAAGCCGCTGAGAAGCCCGAAGCCTCCGAGAAGGCCGAGGCTTCCGAGAAGGCCGAGGCTTCCGATGAGGAGCCGGTGGCCGAGAAGGAATCGGTCTCCGAGAAGGAGTCGGTCTCCGAGAAGGCCGAGGCGGTTGCCGCCGAGGAGTCCGCCGCCGAGGCGGCGGCTTCCGGTGCGAAGACCGGTCCGGGTGCGAAGGTTACGGTCGCGAAGCCCGCGGCCGGCGACGACAGCGCCCCGGAGGAGCCCACCGCCTCCGCCGGCGTCGCCGCCGACGCTCCCGCCGAAGGCCCCGGGGACACCGAGGCCGTCGCCGAGGAGTCGGCACGGCAGGCCGGGTCCGGCTCGCAGGAGTCGACCGACAAGTAGCGCATGACGACTGGTTAAGTCATGTACATGCCTTACGGGAGAGCGCAGAGTCGTCCGTGTCAGACCACTGACCGGCACACGTTCGAGAGGGACGACTCATGGCACTCTCCCGTTCGGCACGTCTGGGGACCCTCGCCACCGCGGCGGTCTCCTTCCTCGTCATCGCCGCCTCGTCCGCCCCGATCCAGGGCGCGCCGGGCATCGGCGATCCCTACTTTCCCCGGCTGGGCAACGGCGGCTTCGACGCCCGCCACTACGATCTGGACATCGCCTACGCACCGGACACCGGCCGCCTGGACGGCCGTACGACCCTGCGGGCGCGGGCCACCCAGAACCTCTCCTCCTTCGATCTCGACCTCCAGCAGCTGGAGGTCACGCGGGTCGAAGTGGACGGCAGACGCGCCGGGTTCACCCGTGACGGCGACGAGATCACCGTCACGCCGCGCCACACCCTGCGCCAGGGACACGCCTTCACCGTCACCGTCACCTACGGGGGCGTGCCCGAGGCCCTCGGCGGGCCGATCGTCTTCGGCTCCAAGTACGGCTGGATGAGGACGGGTGACGGTGTCTTCGTCGCCTGCGAGCCCAACGCCGCCTCCACCTGGTTCCCGTCCAGCGACCACCCCGCCGACAAGGCCACGTACGACATCCGGATCAAGGCGCCCGAGGGCCTGACCGCCGTCTCCAACGGCCGGCTCGTGTCGACGTACGACAGACACGGATCGACGTACACCCACTGGCGGGAGAGCCGGCCGATGGCCACGTACCTCGCCACCGCCACCATCGGGAAGTTCGACGTCCGCACCGGGCGGACCCCCGGCGGCACCCCGATCTACGTCGCCGTCGACCCCGTGCTGAAGAACGGCAGCAGTGTCGACGTGTACGCCGTCACCGCCGCCGCCACCGACTACTGGTCGCAGGTCTTCGGGCCGTACCCGTTCGAGGAGACCGGCGCGATCGTGGACGACATGCCCGAGGCCGGGTTCTCCCTGGAGGTGCAGAGCAAGCCGGCCTACTCGGCCGTGCGCAGCGAGTCGACCATCGTGCACGAGCTGGCCCACCAGTGGTTCGGCGACTCGGTGAGCGTGGCGCAGTGGAAGGACATCTGGCTCAACGAGGGCTTCGCCACCTACGCCCAGTGGCTGTGGGCCGAGCACCAGGGCACCCGCTCCGCCCACGACTCCTTCCGCGCCGGCTACGACTCCCGCCCGGCCGACTCCGCCTTCTGGCAGATCAAGCCGGCCGACCCGCAGCGCGACACCATGTTCGCCTCCGCCGTCTACCAGCGCGGCGCGATGACGCTCCAGGTGCTGCGCGAGCGGATCGGCGACACCGCCTTCTTCAGGCTGCTGCCCGCCTGGACGAAGCTCCACCGGTACGGCAATGCCGACACCGCCGACTTCATCCGTCTCGCCGAGCACGTCAGCAAGCGACAGCTGGACGATCTCTTCGACACCTGGCTGTTCACCCCAGGGAAACCCACCCTGTGAGCCTGGCTTTGTAAGGTTCACGCCTCCTGACAGGAGACAATGTCAGGGTGCAGCTCCAGCAACTCTTCAGTCCCTCCGTCCAGCACACGCTCGATGTGATCGGCATCTTCGTGTTCGCGATCTCCGGCGCCCTGCTGGCCGTCCGGAAGAACTTCGACGTCTTCGGCATCGCCGTCCTCGCCGAGGTCACCGCGCTGGGCGGCGGGCTCTTCCGTGACGTGGTGATCGGAGCCGTGCCGCCGGCCGCCTTCACGGATCTCGGGTACTTCCTGACCCCGCTGCTCGCCACGCTCGTCGTCTTCTTCCTGCACCCGCACGTCGAACGCATCCAGACTGCGGTGCTCGTCTTCGACGCGGCCGGCCTCGGCCTGTTCTGTGTCAGCGGCACGACGAAGGCGTACAGCTACGGCCTCAACCTGACCGCCTCCGCGACGCTGGGCCTGGCCACCGCCGTGGGCGGCGGTGTGCTGCGGGACGTGCTGGCCAACGAGGTGCCCTCGCTGCTGCGCTGGGACCGCGACCTGTACGCGGTCCCGGCGATCGTCGGCGCCACGATGATCGTCCTGTGCATCCACTACGACGTGCTGACCCCGCTCACCAGCGGTCTCGCGGTCGTCACGGCCTTCGTGCTGCGCCTGCTCGCGATGCGGTTCCATTGGCGAGCGCCGCGTGCGTGGAACCGCCGGTCGACGGTGACCGAGGAATAGGGGCGCCGGCGAGGGAGGTGTCGCGTCCCTTGGCGCGGCTCTGGCCCATCTGGAGGGTCAGCCACCGGAAGACGGTGTCGACCTGCGGGCGCCACAGCGCCATGGTGTGCCCGCCCGCGCTGCGCGGCAGCAGGACCACGCGCACGGTGGTGGGCGCCTTGGCGACGGACTCCAGGGCCATGGCCGCCTGGTAGCCGTCGCCGGACTCACCGGACAGGTACAGCGCGATCGGGGGCGGCTCGGCCGCCTTGCGCAGCAGCAGGAAGGGGTTGTTCGCGGCGCGCAGGGCGGGGGTCTGGGCGGCGAGGGAGCTGCGTTCGCCGATCGGGTCGTTGTAGCCGGACAGGCTCACCGCGGCCCGGTACCGGTCGGGGTGTGCCACGGCCAGCTTGACCGCGCAGTGCGCGCCGGCCGAGTAGCCGGCCGTCGCCCAGCCGCGGGGGGCCGGCTGGGCCCGGAAGTTGTCCGTGACCATCTTCGGTACGTCGATGCTGAGCCAGCTGTCGGCGTTGACCTGGCCCGGGACGTTGGCGCAGCCGGTGTCCACGGCGGCCAGCAGATTGGTGCGCGGGGCGACCAGGATGAAAGGGGCCACCTCGCCGCTGCTCATCAGCGGCAGCAGCTGCTCGTGGGCCCGCATCGCCCCGAACCAGGCCTTCGCGGAACCCGGGTAGCCCGGCAGCAGCTCCACCACCGGGAACTTCCTGTGCCGGTAGGCGGGGTCGTCGTACTGCGGCGGCAGCCAGACGTAGACCTCGGCGTTCACCCCGGAGACCCGGCCCCTGAGCTGGGTGACGCGCACTCCGCCCGCCGCGTGCATGCCGGGTCCGTCGGCGGCCGTGAAGGTCTGCCGGACCCTGGGCAGCCGTTTCACCGCGATGCCGCCGGTGCCGTCCCGCCCGAGGTCGGCGGCCTGCTGGACGTGGTCGCCGGTGCCGAGCAGGTCGGCCCAGTTGTCGTACAGGCTGTTGCGGTTGTTGACGAGCACGAAGACCAGCGTGACGGCCGTGGCCTGGGCGAACAGCAGCATCAGCACCCGGGCCGCGGCCCGCAGCGCCTTCGGCCCGCGCATCCGCGACCACAGGAGGAGCGGCAGTATGAGGGCGACCGCGGCCAGCACGACGGTCGTGCAGAGGAACGGAGTCCCGGTGAGGCTCATGTCCCCATAGAGGGAGATCGAGCGCCCGGGGTTGGGGACGTGTCCGGACACTTACCGAGAAATTGCCGGACTCTCACCCGTAGGGAAGATCATGTCATCCGCCGGGATCCAAAAAGCTACCGCTTAGTAGTTTCCTGCTGTACGGTTCACGTATGCCAGAAGCAGCTACCGTCTCCACCGTGCGGGCCGTGATCGGCGACAGCGAGTTCGACCGTGACACCGCGGTCACCCGGCGCGAGCCCGGCGTCTACGACCTCGACCTCTCGGCCGGCTGGACCATCATCAGCGCCGTCAACGGCGGCTACCTGCTGGCCGTGCTGGGCCGGGCCCTGGCGGACGCCCTCCCGCACCCGGACCCGTTCACCGTCTCCGCGCACTACCTGACCGCCTCCCAGCCCGGGCCGGCGGTCATCCGCACCGAGACCGTCCGCGCCGGCCGGTCCCTCTCCACCGGCCAGGCCTCGCTCTTCCAGTACGACGAGGAGGGCAACGAGGTCGAACGCATCCGCGTCCTCGCCTCCTACGGCGATCTCGCCACCCTCCCCGACGACGTCCGTACGACGGCCACCCCGCCCCCGATCCCGCCGCTGGAGCAGTGCTTCGGCCCCGAGGACGGGCCCGCCCCGATCGACGGCAGCTCCGCCATCGCCGACCGGCTGATGCTCAAGCTCGACCCCGCCACCCTCGGCTGGGCGCTCGGCGCGCCCTCCGGCAAGGGCGAGATGCGCGCCTGGTTCGGCCTCGCCGACGGCCGCGACGCCGACCCGCTCTCGCTGCTCCTCGCCGTGGACGCCCTGCCGCCCACCGCCTTCGAGCTGGGCCTGAAGGGCTGGGTCCCGACGGTGGAACTCACCGTCCACGTCCGCTGCCGCCCGGCCCCCGGCCCGCTGCGGGTGTCGATCGCCACCCGCAACCTGGCCGGCGGCTTCCTGGAGGAGGACGCCGAGGTGTGGGACAGCGAGGACCGGCTGGTCGCGCAGTCCCGCCAGCTGGCCCGGGTCAGGCTCGGCTGAGCGGCTCCCGCCCCAGCCAGGCCGCCAGCTGCTCGTAGGGGCCGGCGCCTTCGGGCGCCTCACGCCGGGTGCCGAAGGGGGTCTGCTCGTCGCGGGGCCGCGCGTCGGGCAGCACCGCTCGCGCGTTGGCGAGGGCGAACTCGGCGAGTTCCGGGTCGAGCGCGAACGGGCACCCGACGGCCTCGGCCAGGTCCCAGGTGTGGGTGACGATCTCCATGACGTAGCCCGACAGGGCCGCGTGCCCCGGAACCTCACCCCAGGGCACGCGCACCCGGGCCGCCATCCGCTCGTCGCTCTCCCAGGCCTTCAGGGCGCGCACGCGTACCTCGTCGTAGGCCGCCGCCCAGCCGTCGTCCGCGACGCCCTCGGCGGACGGGTGCACGGCGAGTCCGTCGCCGCCCTCGCCGACGACCGCGATCCGCCGGGTACCGCCGACGATGTGGCCGAGCAGGGCCCGTACGTCGAACTCGGTACAGGGCGTGGGATCGCCGAGCCGCTCGGGGCGCACCGTCTTGATGAGCGCCACCGCCTGCTCGGTGGCACGGGTGTACAGCGGGCGCGGGTCGGTGAAGCCGGTGGTGGTCATGGGATGCCTCTCCCTCGTCGGTAGGTGCGGCCAGCATTCAGGGAAAACCTGACAACTTCCGTCAACATTTGCGCGGGCGTCCGCGCGGGCGGGATCCTGACGCCGTGAAGTCCGACCGCCTGCTGTCCGTGCTGCTGCTCCTGCAGACGCGCGGCCGCGTCCCCGCCCGCGAACTCGCCGACCGGCTGGAGGTGTCGGTCCGCACCGTCTACCGGGACGTCGAGGCGCTGTCCGCCGCCGGCGTCCCGGTGTACGCAGAGCGCGGCCGGCACGGCGGCATCGAGCTCCTCGCCGGCTTCCGAACCGACGTCACGGGGCTGACCACCGACGAGTCCCGGGCCCTGTTCATCCTGGCCGCGCAGGGCGCCCATGCCGCGCTCGGCCTCGACGCCGCCCTCGGCTCGGCGCTGCGCAAGGTGATGGCCGCCCTCCCGGAGCCGCACCGTCCCGCCGCCGAGGTGGCCAGCCGCCGCATCCTGGTCGACGCCACCCGCTGGAAGAGCGGCCCGCAGCAGGCGGTCGACCTGGAGGTGCTCCAGGACGCGGTCTTCTCCGACCGGCGGCTCAGGCTGCGCTACCGGCACAGCGGGGAGCGGGAGCGGCGGACGTACACCGTGGATCCGTACGGCCTCGTCGCCAAGGCCGGTGTCTGGTACCTGGTCGCCGACCGGCGGGGCAGCCCGCGGCTGTTCCGCGTCGACCGGGTGGAGTCGGCCCGGCTGCTGGACGAGCCCGTGCGCCGGCGGGCCGGCACCGAACTCGCCGATGTCTGGGAGGTGCTGCGCCGGCAGGTGGAGGAGCGGGAGAACGGGGTCGAGGTCACCGTGCGGGTACCGCGCGACCTGCTCGACATGTTCCGGCGGGTGGCCGCCGCGCAGCTGACGGATCTGCCCGACGACGACGGCGAGAGCGAGTGGGTCACCGCGCGACTGACCTACCCGGTGCTCAGGGCGGTACGCCAGCTCCTCGCCTTCTCCGACCGGGTGGAACTCCTGGACCCGCCCGAGGCACGCGCCGAACTGCTGGCGGCGGCCGGTTCCGTCACCGCCATGTACCGGGATCCGGGCCCGGCCGGCGACTGAAACGGCGGGCGGCGAGACCCACTTGAGCCGCACCCCGCCCCGCGGGAGCGGCTCGGCGGGATCCGGGTGGGCGGGCGCCGGGGCCGGTTCAGTCGAGCCAGTGGCCGCGGCCGATGGTGATGAGCCGCAGCTGGCGGGTGGCGAGCCGGGTCACCCGCTCCCGCTCCTCCTCGGGGCCCTCCAGCGCCTCCAGGAACAGGGAGGCGGTGATGAGCATCTGGTCGACGTAGAGGTGCGCGAGCATCAGCAGGTCGTCGTCGCTCCAGCCCACCGCCTCCGGGTCCTTGGCCAGCTCGGCCTTCACCTCCTCGGCGAACCGCTGGAGTTGGGCGCGGATGGCCTCGCGCACCGGCTGGACCCCGCCGTGCCGCTCACGGGCGATGAAACGGACATGCGCGGGGTGCGCGGCCACATGACCGGCGATCAGCTCGACGGCCCGCGCGATGCGTTCCTCGCTGTCGCCCGTCGTGGACACCGTCGTCCGCACCATCGGGTGCAGGCTGCCCAGCGCCTCGTCGACCAGGGCCACACCGAGGTCGGCGGTCGAACGGAAGTGCCGGTAGAAAGCGGTCGGGGCGACACCGACGGCCCGGGTGACCTCGCGCAGGCCCAGGCTGCTCAGGCTCTGCTCCTCCAGCAGGGTGAGCGCCGCGTCGAGGAACGCCTGCCGGGTCTTCTGCTTCTGGGCCTGCCGGATGCCGAGAGTGTGACTCATGTCATCCAGTTAACAACTGTTCTCTGGAATTGAAAAGCCGTCGGGAGCGCTAGACTCGAAGTCAGTGAACAACTGTTACTACAACTGTTCACCGAAATTTTACACCGGCTGAACACGAGGCTTTCCGGAGGGGGGATCCGATCCCATGCTGTTCCTCGTCGCCGCACTCATGCTGCTCGGAGTCGTACTGGGCACCGTCGCCCACGCGCCGCTGACCGTCACCGGCCTGCTGGCCGCCGTCATCGCCGTCTGGCTCGGCGTTTTCGCGCTCCGCGAGCGCCACGCCCGCCGTCGGCGCACCTCGGTCGACTGACCGCGCAAGGACCTCTGGAACCGACCGCAGGACAGGACCTCAGGAGCTGAGCACCATGCACCTCACCGCACCGGCCGCCGGCCGCACCGACATCCGTCCCCGCACCCGCGACGCCGACGGCATGGCCGTCGCGTCCTTCATCCTCGGCCTCCTCGGCCTGCTCGTCCTCAACCTCTTCCTCGGCCCGATCGCCATCGTGCTCGCCGTGGTCGCCCTCTGGCGCGACACGGCGCGTCCGGGCCGTGCCTACCTGGGCCTGGCGCTGGGCATCGCCGACCTGGTGGTCCTGGTGACGGCGATGGAGATGTCGGGGACGGTTTCCTGGAGCCTGTGAGAACACCCCGGGCGCCGGGGCGACCCGGGGGAACGCCCCAGGTGCCGGGGGCGGCCCGATCGCGGCCCGAGCCGGCCGCAGGAGAGCCGTAGAATCAGCTCACCATGGCTTACCTCGACCACGCCGCGACCACCCCGATGCTCCCGGAGGCGGCAGAGGCGCTCACCGCCCAGCTGAGCATCACGGGCAACGCCTCCTCCCTCCACGCATCCGGCCGGCAGGCCCGCCGTACGGTCGAGGAATCCCGCGAGTCCCTCGCGGAGGCGCTGGGCGCCCGCCCCAGCGAGGTCGTCTTCACCTCGGGCGGCACCGAGGCCGACAACCTCGCCGTCAAGGGCCTCTACTGGTCCCGCCGCGCCGCCGACCCGGCCCGGACCCGCGTCCTGGCCAGCCCCGTCGAGCACCACGCCGTGCTGGACGCCGTGCACTGGCTCGGCGAACACGAGGGCGCCACCGTGGAGTACCTCCCCGTCGACTCGCACGGCCGGGTCCACCCCGAGGCGCTGCGCGAGGCCATCGCCCGCAACCCCGGCGACGTCGCCCTGGCCACCGTGATGTGGGCCAACAACGAGATCGGCACGGTCATGCCGGTCCGTGAACTCGCGGACGCCGCGGCAGAGTTCGGCGTCCCGCTGCACGCCGACGCCGTCCAGGCCTTCGGCCAGGTGCCGGTCGACTTCGAGGCCTCGGGCCTGGCCGCG
Organism: Streptomyces musisoli; assembly: GCF_016741855.1. GTDB lineage: Bacteria > Actinomycetota > Actinomycetes > Streptomycetales > Streptomycetaceae > Streptomyces > Streptomyces musisoli. Next base: position 68,350 of record NZ_JAERRH010000022.1, read on the forward strand.
ATGACGGTGTCGGGCCACAAGATCGGCGGCCCGTACGGCATCGGCGCCCTCCTCCTGGGCCGCGAGTACACCCCCGTACCCGTGCTGCACGGCGGCGGTCAGGAGCGGCACGTGCGCTCCGGCACGCTCGACGTCCCGGCCGTGGCCTCCTTCGCCGTCGCCGGCCGGCTCGCCGCCGGGCAGCGCGAGTGGTTCGCGCGCGAGATCGGCGCCCTGCGCGACCAGTTGGTCGACGCCGTGCGCGGCGCCGTGCCGGACGCGATCCTCGGCGGCGACCCGGCCCCCGAGGGCCGGCTCCCCGCCAACGCCCACTTCACCTTCCCCGGCTGCGAGGGCGACTCCCTGCTGCTCCTGCTGGACGCCCAGGGCATCGAGTGCTCCACCGGCTCCGCCTGCACCGCGGGCGTCGCCCAGCCCAGCCATGTCCTCCTCGCCACCGGCACCGACCCGGACCTGGCCCGCGGCACCCTGCGCTTCTCCCTCGGCCACACCTCCACGGAGGCGGACGTCGAGGCCGTCGCCAAGGCGATCGGCCCGGCGGTGGAGCGGGCCCGGGCGGCAGGGCTCACGTAGCCGCCGGGGCCCGGGTGTGCTCGGCGCGGACCAGGCGCATGTACCGGTCCCAGTCCCAGAACCGCCCCGGGTCCGTGTGGTCCGTGCCCGGCACCTGCACATGCCCGATGATGTGCTCGCGGTCCACGGGTATGCCGTAGCGCCGGCAGACGGCCGCGGTCAGCCGGGCCGATGCCGCGTACATGGCGTCCGTGAAGGACGAGGCGTCCTCCACGAAGCCCTCGTGCTCGATGCCGACACTGCGCTCGTTGTACTCCCGGTTGCCCGCGTGGAAGGCGACGTCCAGCTCCCGGATCAGCTGGGTGACCCGCCCGTCCTTGCGCACGATGTAGTGCGCCGCCGCCCCGTGCCCCGGGTCCTGGAAGACCTTGACCGCCGACGCGTAGCCGCCCTGCGTGACATGGATGACCACCCGGTCGACCCGGTAGTCGGCCGGCCGGTCGGCCGTCCGGTAGTTCGCGGCGGAGGCCGCCACCCAGCGCGCGCCCCGGAAGTCCACCGCGCCCGCCACCCGCGGCTTGTCCACCCCCGGCAGCCGCCACCACAGGCGGGACAGCTCCTCGCGGGCCAGCACGGCCGTGCCCAGCGCGGCCGCGGCCCCGCCGACGAGCAGGGCCCGCCGCCCCAGCCGCCGGTCGCCGTCCTTCGCCGTCACCTCTGTGGTCGCCCCCATGTGATCTTCAACGGATATCCGACGGTTCCGGTTCCCACACCCCCGTACCCTGGAAGGGCTATGACTGACACCCCGCAGCGCACCCGCCCCCTCCGCGTCCTCGCCGCCATGTCCGGCGGAGTCGACTCCGCCGTCGCCGCCGCGCGCGCCGCGGAAGCAGGCCACGACGTCACCGGCGTCCACCTCGCGCTCTCCGCGAACCCCCAGTCCTTCCGAACCGGCGCGCGGGGCTGTTGCACCATCGAGGACTCCCGTGACGCCCGCCGCGCGGCCGACGTCATCGGCATCCCGTTCTACGTCTGGGACCTCGCCGACCGCTTCCGCGAGGACGTCGTCGAGGACTTCATCGCCGAGTACGAGGCCGGCCGCACCCCGAACCCGTGCCTGCGCTGCAACGAGAAGATCAAGTTCGCCGCGCTGCTGGACAAGGCGCTGGCCCTCGGCTTCGACGCCGTATGCACCGGCCACTACGCCCAGGTGATCGTGAACGAGGACGGCTCCCGCGAGCTGCACCGCGCCTCCGACATGGCGAAGGACCAGTCGTACGTCCTCGGCGTGCTCGACGAGAAGCAGCTCGCGCACGCGATGTTCCCGCTCGGCGACACGGTCACCACCAAGGACGAGATCCGCGCGGAGGCCGAGCGCCGGGGTCTGGCCGTCGCCAAGAAGCCCGACTCGCACGACATCTGCTTCATCGCCGACGGCGACACCCAGGGCTTCCTGGCCCAGCGGCTCGGCAAGGCCGAGGGCGACATCGTGGACGAGTCCGGCGCCAAACTGGGCACGCACGAGGGCGCGTACGGCTTCACGATCGGCCAGCGCAAGGGCCTCAGGATCGGCACCCCGGCCCCGGACGGCAAGCCCCGCTACGTCCTCGACATCTCCCCGGTCTCCAACACGGTGACCGTCGGCCCCGCCGGCGCCCTGGACGTCAGCGCCCTCACCGCGATCAAGCCCCGCTGGTGCGGCACCGCCCCCACCGGCCCCGGCACCTACACCGCCCAGCTGCGCGCCCACGGCGGCGAGACCGAGGTGACCGCCGAGCCGGTCGACGGCGAGCTGCGCGTGACGTTCACCGAGCCGGTCCGCGGCGTCGCCCCCGGCCAGGCGATCGTGCTGTACGACGGCACGCGCGTGGTGGGCTCGGCGACGATCGCGACCACCACGCGCGCGACGGCGACGGCGGTCTGAGCGGCCGCGGGCCGCCCGGGGTCTTTCGTTCGGATCAGCCCGGCGCGATCCGAACGAGAGGTCCTAGCCCGCGAAGAACTCCGCCAGCACCGGCCCCAGCACCTCCGGCTCCACCATGTGGGTCTGGCCCGCCAGGACCCGGTGCGTGCCCCGGGGCACGGTCTCCGCGATCTCCCGGGCCGCCGCGCGCATCCACTCCGGGCTCGCGCCGCCCGCGACCGAGAGCACGGGCACGGCGACCGCGGCGAGCCGGTCCCGGGGGAGCAGCCCGTCGCCCATGACCGTGTCGTCGTGAGCGAGGCTGGGGGCGACGGCCTCCATGCCGGCCCACATCGGCGACTGACGGGCGCTACGGATCATCTCCTCGCCCAGGCCCGCAAGGCGCAGGAACAGCTCCACCGCGTCCCCGCGCCGGCCCTCGCCGAGCGCCTGGTTCAGCCGCTCCTTGTAGGCGGCCTCCCGCTCGGCGCCGCCCGCCAGATGGTCGGCGTACGGCACCTCGTACACCGCGGCCCGGCGCACCGGCAGCCCGCTCGCCGCCGCGTGCAGGACCAGCGCGCCGCCCGAGGAGACCCCGAACAGCGCCGCGTCGCCGCCCACCGCGTCGATCAGCGCGGCCAGGTCCTCGACCTCACGGGCGACCGCGTACGGCGCCGTGTCGCCGCTCCCGCCGCGGCCCCGGCGGTCGTAGACGACGGCCGTGCAGCGGTCCGCGAGGCGCTGCGCCAGGGGTGTCACGGTGCCGCCGGTGGACATGGCGCCGCTCACCAGGATCACCGTGGGCCCCTGGCCGATCACTCCGTACGCGAGGGAGGTGCCGTCGCGTGAAGTCGTCTTCTTGTCCATGCCCGTGCAGACTGCCGCACGGCGCGGGGGTCACCGGTCACGACACGTCGGGTTCGTAGAAGCAGTAGTGGTCCTTGATCTCGGCCACGCCGGGCTTCGGATCCGGATAGGCCCAGACGAGGTCGGGCGCGTCCGGCAGCGACCAGTAGGACGCCGTGCCCTTGAAGGGGCAGACGGTGTGCGTGCCGGAGGGCGTCAGCAGATCGAGGCGCACGTCCTCGGCGGGGATGTAGTACCGCACCGGACAGCCCGTCTCGCGCAGCTCCAGAGAGCGGTCGGTCTCCGCGAGCACCTGGTCTCCGCGCACCACGCGCACGTGCCGCTCGCTCTTGTCGATCGTGATCGTGTGTCCTTGGCTCATACCGGATCAGCACCGCAGGGGCCGCGCTTCTTCCCGGCCGGCGCGGTGACCGTACGGTAGAGGCCATGAACATCTGCGTCTTCCTGTCCGCCGCCGACCTCGACGAGCGTTACACGCGCCCCGCGCGCGAGTTCGCGGAACTGATCGGCAAGGCCGGCCACACCCTCGTCTGGGGCGGCTCCGACAGCGGTCTGATGAAGGTGGTCGCCGACGGTGTGCAGGAGGCGGGCGGCAGGCTGCTGGGCGTCTCCGTGGAGTTCCTCGCGAACAAGGCGCGGCCCGGCGCCGACGAGATGGTCATCGCGGCCGACCTCGCCGAACGCAAGAAGCTGCTGCTGGAGAAGGCCCACGCCGTCGTGATCATGGTGGGTGGCACCGGCACGCTGGACGAGGCCACCGAGATCCTCGAGCTGAAGAAGCACGGCCGCACCGAGAAGCCGGTCGTGCTGCTCAACACGGCGGGCTTCTACGACGGCCTGCGCGAGCAGTTCCGCCGCATGGAGGCCGAGGGCTTCCTGCCCCGCCCGCTGGCCGAACTGGTCTTCTTCGCGGACCGGCCGGCCGCGGCGCTGGCCTACCTGGAGGAGCAGACCGGCGCGCACTGATGCGAGCATGGCGGGCATGGCTACTCATGTGATCACCGGGGCCGGTTCCGGCATCGGCGCGGCCGTGACCCGCCGGCTGCACGCGCGCGGGGACGAACTCGTGCTGCACGCGCGCGACGCGGGCCGCGCGAAGCAGCTGGCGGCCGAGTTCCCCGGCGCGCGCACCCTGGTCGGCGACCTCGCGGACCCGGACAAGCTGTCCTGGGCCTTCTCCCACCAGAGCCTCCCGGACCGCGTGGACTCCCTGCTGCACATCGCCGGGGTCGTCGACCTCGGCGACGTCGGTGACCTGACCCCGAAGTCCTGGCGCCACCAGCTGAACGTCAACCTGATCGCCCCCGCCGAGCTGACCCGGCACTTCCTGCCGCAGCTCCGGGCGGCCGGCGGCCATGTGATCTTCGTCAACTCCGGCGCCGGACTGAGCGCCAGCGCCGGCTGGTCCGCCTACGCGGCCTCCAAGCACGGCCTGAAGGCCCTCGCCGACTCCCTGCGCCAGGAGGAGCACGCGGCCGGCGTCCGCGTCACCTCGGTCTACCCCGGCCGCACCGCCAGCCCCATGCAGGCCAAGGTGCACCAGCAGGAGGGCAAGGAGTACGACGCGTCGAAGTGGATCGACCCCGAGTCGGTCGCCACGACGATCCTGATGGCCCTGGACCTCCCGGAGGACGCGGAGGTCAACGACCTGACGGTACGGCCGGGGCGCTGACCCCGGCCGAGGGGTTCCGTAGGCTTCCCTGGTGAGCGAAAACAGCCAGTTCAGGTTCGCCGGCGCCACCGGGGTCGGGTCCCTGCCCGGTGGCGACGCCCGCGAGGCCGCCAAGACCGCCACCGGGTCCTTCGAGGACTTCCCCTTCCTTCCGGAGCTGCCCGCGCGCGGCCCCGGCGCCGACATGATCGGCCGCACCGCCGGGATGCTGGTCGAGCTGTACGCGCGCGTGGAGCCCAGCGGATGGCGCATCGGGGACCGGCCCGGCCGGGACACCAAACGGGCACGGTCCTGGCTGGGCGAGGACCTGGACGCCCTGGAGGAGTACACCCAGGGCTACGAGGGCGACCTGAAGGTGCAGGCCGTCGGGCCCTGGACGCTGGCCTCCGCCCTGGAACTGAAGAACGGCGAGGCCGCCCTGTCGGACCCCGGCGCGTGCCGGGACCTCGCCGCCTCGCTCGTCGAGGGGCTGCGGCTGCACCTCGCCGAGATGCGGCGCCGCGTCCCGGGCGCCCGGCTCGTCCTCCAGCTCGACGAGCCCTCCCTCACCGCCGTCCTGCGCGGCCGGGTCCGCACCGCCAGCGGCTACCGCACCCACCGCGCCGTGGACCGGCAGCTCGTGGAGTCGACGCTGCGGGACGTCGTCGCGGCACACGGCGACGGACCCGTGGTCGTCCACTCCTGCGCCCCCGACGTGCCGTTCGCCCTGCTGCGGCGGGCCGGTGCGGCGGCCGTCTCCTTCGACTTCGCACTCCTCACCGAGCGTGACGACGACGCGATCGGCGAGGCCGTCGAGGCCGGCACCCGGCTGTTCGCCGGTGTCGTCCCGGGCACGGACGGCCCGTTGTCGGACCCTGCCGGTAGCGTCATGGGTGTCAGGACGCTGTGGCGCAGGCTGGGGCTGCACCCCGGGCTGCTCGCGGAGGCGGTGACGGTGACCCCGGCGTGCGGTCTGGCGGACGCGTCACCCGCCTGGGCACGCCAGGCGCTCGCCCACTGCGTCCGGGCGGCGAGATCCCTCGCGGACAACCCAGAGTAACGGGAGGACAACACGGTGGCCGGCGACAAGCAGCAGGCGGAGACGGCAGTGCCCGCCGAGGCACGTGACAGGCACGCGCAGCTCGCTGAGCAGATCGAGGAGCACCGCTTCCGGTACTACGTGAAGGACGCTCCCGTCATCAGCGACGCCGAGTTCGACACCCTCCTGAAGACCCTGGAGGCCCTGGAGGAGAAGCATCCGGAGCTGCGCACCCCGGACTCGCCCACCCAGAAGGTCGCGGGGTCGTACGCGACGGAGTTCACGGCGGTCGAGCACCGCCAGCGGATGCTGTCGCTCGACAACACCTTCAACGACGACGAACTGGCCGCCTGGGCCGAACGCATCGCGAGGGAACTGGGCGGCCAGACCTACCACTTCCTGTGCGAGCTGAAGGTGGACGGCCTGGCGGTCAACCTCACCTACGAGCACGGGCGCCTCACACGCGCGGCGACCCGCGGCGACGGCCGCACCGGCGAGGACATCACGCCGAACGTCCGCACCATCGCGGAGATCCCGGACCGCCTCCAGGGCGACGAGGTGCCCGACCTGGTGGAGATCCGCGGCGAGGTCTACTTCCCGATGGAGAAGTTCCTCGAACTGAACGAACGCCTGGTCGCGGCCGGCGACAAGCCCTTCGCCAACCCGCGCAACGCCGCCGCCGGGTCGCTGCGCCAGAAGGACCCGCGGGTCACGGCCACCCGCCCGCTGCACATGGTCGTCCACGGCATCGGCGCCCTGGAGGGCTACACGGGCATGACCCGCCTCTCCCAGGCGTACGACCTGCTCAAGACCTGGGGCCTGCCCACCTCCCGGCACAACCGCGTGGTCGACGACCTCGACGGCGTACGGAAGTTCATCGCGTACTACGGCGAGAACCGCCACTCCGTCGAGCACGAGATCGACGGTGTCGTGGTCAAGCTGGACGAGATCCGGCTCCAGGGGCGGCTCGGCTCCACCGCGCGGGCCCCCCGCTGGGCGATCGCCTACAAGTACGCGCCGGAAGAGGTCAACACCAAGCTCGTCGACATCAAGGTGGGCGTCGGCCGCACGGGCCGCGTCACCCCGTACGCCCAGGTCGAGCCGGTCACGGTCGCGGGCAGCGAGGTGGAGTTCGCCACCCTGCACAACCAGGAGGTCGTCAAGGCCAAGGGCGTGCTCATCGGTGACACGGTGGTCATCCGCAAGGCCGGTGACGTCATCCCGGAGATCCTCGGCCCGGTGGTCGACCTGCGGGACGGCGGCGAGCGGGAGTTCGTGATGCCCGGCGAGTGCCCCGAGTGCGGCACGGCGCTGCGGCCCATGAAGGAGGGCGACATCGACCTCCGCTGCCCCAACGCCCGTACGTGCCCCGCCCAGTTGCGGGAGCGGGTCTCGTACCTGGCGGGCCGCGAGTGCCTGGACATCGAGCACTTCGGCGCGGTGGCCGCCGCGGCGCTCACCCGTCCGCTGGAGCCGGCGGACCCGCCGCTGGTCGACGAGGGCGACCTGTTCGACCTGACGGTGGAGAAGCTGCTGCCGATCAAGGCGTATGTCCTCGACCCCGACAGCGGCCTGCCCAAGCGCGACCCCAGGACCGGTGAGGAGAAGGTCGTCACGGTCTTCGCCAACCAGAAGGGCGAGCCGAAGAAGAACACCCTCGCCCTGCTGGCGAACATCGAGGCGGCCAAGTCCCGTCCGCTCGCCCGTTTCCTGAACGGGCTGTCCATCCGGCACGTGGGACCGGTGGCCGCGCAGGCCCTGGCCCGCGAGTTCCGCTCCGTCGACCGCATCGAGCAGGCGACCGAGGAGGAGCTGGCCGCCACCGACGGCGTCGGCCCGATCATCGCCGCCGCGCTCAAGGAGTGGTTCGCCGAGGACTGGCACCGCGAGATCGTCCGCAAGTGGAAGGCCGCGGGTGTCCCGCTGGAGGAGGAGTCGTCCGGCGAGGACGAGGGGCCGCGTCCGCTGGAGGGGCTCACGGTCGTCGTCACCGGCACGCTGGAGAACTTCACCCGGGACGGCGCCAAGGAGGCACTGCAGAGCCGGGGCGCGAAGGTGACCGGTTCGGTCTCGAAGAAGACCTCGTTCGTCGTCGTGGGTGACAACCCCGGATCGAAGTACGACAAGGCCATGCAGCTGAAGGTTCCGGTTCTGAACGAGGACGGTTTCGGCGTCCTCTTGGAGCAGGGCCCCGAAGCGGCGGCCGAAGTCGCGCTTCCGACCGGGGAGTAGCGGTTGAAGGCCACCCGATCGGCGCATATCAGTTGCATACGGGTGGCCCGGGCGCATTCGGGCAACCGTCGGAGACCGCTGCCCGTGGAAGCCTTCCGCGGCCTACTGTTGAGGTGTGCGCCTGCCGTGCCCAGCTGCGGCTGGGGCATCTCCGTGCCCTCCAGAGGCCGGGGGAGGGTTTCTTCGACGCGGCGCTGCTGATGGTTGTCGGGCATCGGGCCGCGTGGCGTGGGCACCGCCGGCTGTGAGAGGGACGGGAATGGAACCGACCGAGAGCGTCGCCCCGGACTCACGGCTGCGCCTGCGCCGCCGCGTGGGCGCGTGGCGCGGGAACCGGTGGACCGGGCGGGCCGACGGGCGCCGGGGCGCGCGGCCGCGCCCCGCCGGCCCGGGCACCGCCATCGAAGCCCCGAACCCCCTGCCGCCGGCCATCGCGCCCGCCCCCGCGCTGTCCGACGCCGACGCCGACACCGGCCGGCAGCTGTCCTGGCCGGCGCTGCCCGCGGTCATCGTCGCCGCCGCGGGACTCGCCCTGGCCGCCGGCTTCTACCGCGCCTACACCGGCCACCACGCCCTCTTCCCCTCCGGCACGGTCGGCTGGGCGCTGGCCCTGCTCACCGGCGTCATCGTCGGTCACCTGGTGATGCTGGGCCGCGCCCGCTGGTGGGGCGGCACCGGATCGGGCGCCGCCCTCACCCTCGCCGTCCTGCTGCTGTACGGCTGGCTGCCGGCGGGACTGGTCAGCCTCACCGTCGTCGTCCTGGTCGGCATCGCCCGCCGGCACCACTGGCGGCAGGGCGTGCTGCACGGCGCGGTGGACGTCCTCGGCATCGGTGTCGGCGCCCTGCTGCTCGGCGCGTTCGGCCGGGTCCCCGGCGTGGAGGAGCCCTGGCGGCCCGGCACCTGGACCGTCACCACCGTCCCCGAGGTCGTCCTGGTCGCGGTCGCCTATCTCGCCGTCAGCCGCGGCCTGCTGTGGTACCTGCACGCGCCGCGCGGCGGCGGGGTGCCCACCGTCGCCCGCACCGCCCTGGTCAGACAGGGACTGGTCGCCGTCGCACTGCTCGGCATCGCGCCCCTGGTGTGCGTCGTCGCCGACGCCCAGCCGGTCCTGCTCCCGCTGTTCGCCATCCCCCTCATCGCCCTGGACTCCACGCTCTGGATGGCCCGCGCCCGCGCCGAGGAGCAGCTGCGCGACCCGCTGACCGGGCTGCCCAACCGGCAGTGGCTGCTGGAGCGGATCTGGACCGCCCTCGACGACGCCGAGCGCATCGGGGCCCGCGCCGCGCTCATGCTGATCGACCTCGACCGCTTCCGGTCGGTGAACGACACGCTCGGCCATCTGGCCGGCGACCGGCTGCTGCTCCAGATCGCCGACCGGCTCCGGCTGGCCCTGCCGCGCGGCGCCGAGGCCGCCCGGCTCGGAGGGGACGAATTCGCCGTCTTACTGCCCGTAGCCGACTCCACCACGTCGGCCACGCGCGTCGCCCGCGGACTCGTCACCGCCCTCAGTTCCCCGCTCGACCTGGACGGGCTGACCCTCGTCCTGGAGGCCAGCGCCGGCGTCGCGGTCTTCCCCGATCACGCGCTCGACGCCGAAGGGCTGCTGCGCCGCGCCGACGTCGCGATGTACCAGGCGAAAAGGGACCGTACGGGCGTCGAGGTGTACGAGTCCAAGCGGGACTCCAACACCCCGGACCGCCTCGGCCTGCTGGGCGACCTGCGCCGCGCCCTGGACGCGCACGAGGTGCAGCTGCACTACCAGCCCAAGGTCCGCTTCGACGGACAGGTCGCCGGCCTGGAGGCGCTGGTGCGCTGGGTGCACCCCGAGCGAGGGAAGGTTCCGCCGGACGAGTTCATAGCGATAGCCGAGTCCTCGGGGCTCATGCCCCACCTCACCGAGTACGTCCTGGAGACCGCGCTCGGCCAGGTCGCCCGGTGGCGCGCGCAGGGCCTGCGGGTGCCGGTCGCCGTCAACGTCTCCCCGCGTGACGTCCACACGCCCGGCTTCGCCGGCTCCGTCGCCGCACGGCTGGCCCGGCACGGTGTCCCCGCCGGGGCGCTCCAGCTGGAGATCACGGAACACGTCCTGCTGGAGGATCCGCAGCGGGCCGCCGACACCCTCGCCGGGCTCACCGGGCACGGCGTGAAGATGTCCCTGGACGACTTCGGCACCGGGTACTCGTCCCTGGTGCACCTGCGGCGGCTGCCCGTCAGCGAGCTGAAGATCGACCGTTCCTTCGTGGCCCGGCTGGCCGTCGACGCCGAGGACGCCGAGATCGTGCGCTGCACCGTCGACCTGGCCCATTCGCTGGGCCTGCTCGTCGTGGCCGAGGGCGTGGAGGACGACGAGACCTGGGAACGCCTGCGGGACCTGGGCTGTGACGCCGTACAGGGCTGGCTGGTGGCCGCCGCGATGCCTCCCGAGGAGGCGACCGCGTGGCTGCTGGCACGGGGTTCCCGCGGGTGGCAGCGCCCGCCCGCCGCGCTGCCCGCCGCCGAGTAGTCCGCCCGCCCGCCCGTTCGCCCGGCCGGGCGGTGTCCCTCGGCGTGTTCAGCCGCCCGTGAAGTGGCCGATCAGCAACGCCAGACGTTGCTCGTGCGCGGGTTCTGGCAGTCTGCCGCTGCGCGTCAGCGTCGCCAGGCCGTGCAGAGCCGCCCAGAACGTCTCCGTGAGCAGGCCGGGGTCCTCGCCGTCGGCCGCGATCGGCTCCACGGCCGCCAGCAGCCGGCCGAACGCCTCGCGCAGCGGTTCCGGTGCCTCCTGCGTGGCGAACGGCAGGGGCACCAGATGCGTGAACATCGCGTCGTAGAGGGCGGGCCTGCGGCGCGCGAAGGACGTGTACGTCTCCGCCACCGCCGCCAGCGCCTCCCGTACGCCCGGTGCCGCCGCGCGGGCCTGGCGCAGCTCCACCGCCAGGTCGGCGCAGCCCTGCACCGCGACCGCCGCCATGATCGCCTCCTTGCCCTTGAAGTGGCTGTAGAGGACCGGCTGGCTGTACTCGATCTCGGCGGCCAGCCGGCGCGTGGTCACCGCGTCCCAGCCCTCCGTCTCCGCCAGCTCCCGTGCGGCCGTGACGATCAGCCGCTCGCGTTCCGCTCGTTCGCGCTCCCGGCGCGCCTGGATCGACATACCAGCGATTCTAGCGTTGCTAGCCAATCTGCCGATGCTCTGCTAGCTTCGCTCCTGTCCCTAGCGCTGCTAGATCGGAGGAAGACGTGACCGTCACCGCCTACACCCTGGCCGTCCTGCTCGACCTGTTCTGCGTGTTCCTCGGCTACCGGTTCTGGTTCCAGCCCGGCCCCGCGGCGGCCGGGTACGGCGTCCCGGCCGGCCCGGGCGGAGACGCCCGCGCCTACCTGTCGGTCAAGGGGCTCCGGGACGGCACCTTCGGTCTGACGGGGCTCGCCCTGCTCGCCTTCGCGGGATCCCGCGCCGAGGCCTGGTTCATGGTCTGCGTGGCACTCGTCCCGCTCCTCGACACCCTGATAGTCCTGCGGAACGGCGGCGCGAAAGCCGTCGCCTTCGGGATCCACTTCGCCACCGCGATCGTTGTACTGATCAGTGCCGGACTGCTCTTCGCGGTCTGACGGCGTCCACCGGACTGCTCTTCGCGGTCCGACGGCATCCACCGGACTGCTCTCACGGTCCGACGACATCAACAGGGGGAGCGTCACCATGTCGCTGTTCGTGCCCAGGTTCGACGACACCGTGCTGGTCCGGGACGCGGAGGCCGAGGTGCTCGGCGGCGCCCCGGTCGGCGTCAAGCTGCTGGCCGACAGCAGTGCCAGCGGTGGCGCGCTGTCCACCGTGCGGGTCACCCTCGCCGAGGGCGCAGACGGCGCCCGCCCGCACGTCCACCGCAACTCGGCCGAGATGTTCTACCTGCTCGACGGCGAGGCCGAGGTCCTCTCCGGCGACGACGTCGTCACCGCCGAACGCGGTGATCTGATCATCGTCCCGCCGGACCGCCCCCACGCCTTCGCCGCCGCCCCCGGCAGCACCGCCGATCTGCTCATCGTCATCGCCCCGGGCGTCGAGCGCTTCGGGTACTTCCGCCACCTCCAGCGCATCCGCCTCGGCGAGGCCACCCCGCAGAGCCTGCTGGAGGTCCAGGAGCTGTACGACAACCACTTCCTGAAGAGCGAGGCCTGGGACGGCCGCCATCGGTGAGCCGCCGGTGAGCCGCCGGTGAGGACGGTGCAGGACGGTGCCCGGGGAAACCGTTTCACGGGCACCGGCCACCGCCCCATAGGATTGGGCCCAAACCACACACACTCACCCCAGAGGATCGCTGCATGCCGAGCATCACGCGCGAGGAGGTCGCCCACCTCGCCCGGCTGGCGCGTCTGGAGCTGAAGCCCGAAGAACTCGACCACTTCGCAGGCCAGCTGGACGACATCATCGGCGCGGTCGCCCGCGTCAGCGAGGTCGCCGACCAAGACGTACCGCCGACCTCGCACCCGCTCCCGCTGACGAACGTCATGCGGCCGGACGAGGTCCGTCCCTCGCTCACCCCCGAGCAGGCGCTCTCCGGCGCCCCCGCCCAGGAGCAGCAGCGTTTCAAGGTGCCGCAGATCCTGGGGGAGGAGTGACCACCATGACGGACAGCAACATCATCAAGCTCACGGCCGCGCAGATCGCCGAGAGGATCGCCTCCGGCGAGCTCACCGCGGTCGAGGTCACCGAGGCCCACCTCGCCCGCATCGAGGCCGTCGACGAGAAGGTGCACGCCTTCCTGCACGTCGACCGCGAGGGCGCCCTCGCCCAGGCCCGTGCCGTGGACGAGAAGCGGGCCCGCGGCGAGAAGCTCGGCCCGCTGGCCGGCGTCCCGCTCGCGCTCAAGGACATCTTCACCACCGAGGGCGTGCCCACGACCGTCGGCTCGAAGATCCTCGAGGGCTGGATCCCGCCGTACGACGCGACGCTCACCAAGCGGCTGAAGGCCGCCGACGTCGTCATCCTCGGCAAGACCAACATGGACGAGTTCGCCATGGGGTCCTCCACCGAGAACAGCGCCTACGGCCCGACCGGCAACCCCTGGGACCTCACCAGGATCCCCGGCGGCTCCGGCGGCGGTTCCTCCGCCGCGCTCGCCTCGTACGAGGCCCCGCTCGCCATCGGCACCGACACCGGCGGTTCCATCCGCCAGCCGGCCGCCGTCACCGGCACGGTCGGCGTGAAGCCGACCTACGGCGCGGTGTCCCGCTACGGCATGGTGGCGTTCTCCTCCTCCCTCGACCAGGGCGGCCCCTGCGCCCGCACGGTCCTGGACGCGGCCCTGCTGCACGAGGTGATCGCCGGGCACGACCCGCTGGACTCCACCTCCATCGACGCGCCGGTCCCGCCGGTGGTCGAGGCCGCCCGCAACGGTTCCGTCGCCGGCATGCGCGTCGGCGTGGTCAAGCAGTTCCGCGGCGAGGGCTACCAGGCCGGTGTCATCCAGCGCTTCGACGAGTCGGTCGAGCTGCTCAAGGGGCTGGGCGCCGAGATCGTCGAGCTGGACTGCCCGTCCTTCGACCTCGCCCTGTCGGCGTACTACCTGATCGCGCCGTCCGAGTGCTCCTCCAACCTCGCCCGCTTCGACGGCCTGCGCTACGGCCTCCGCGCGGGTGACGACGGCGGCCACTCGGCCGAGGAGGTCACCTCCCTCACCCGCGAGGCCGGCTTCGGCCCCGAGGTCAAGCGCCGCATCATGCTCGGCACGTACGCCCTCAGCTCCGGCTACTACGACGCGTACTACGGCAGCGCCCAGAAGGTCCGCACGCTGATCAAGCAGGACTTCGACAAGGCGTTCGAGCAGGTCGACGTGATCGTCTCGCCGACGACCCCGACGACCGCCTTCGCGATCGGCGAGCGCGCCGACGACCCGATGGCGATGTACCTCGCGGACCTGTGCACCATCCCGACCAACCTGGCGGGCAACGCGGCCATGTCCCTTCCCTGCGGTCTCGCCCCGGAGGACAACCTCCCGGTCGGCCTCCAGATCATCGCCCCGGTGATGAAGGACGACCGGCTGTACAAGGTGGGCGCCGCCGTCGAGGCCGCCTTCGTGGAAAAGTGGGGCCACCCGCTGCTGGAGGAGGCACCGTCGCTGTGAGCGCACTGACCAAGGCCAAGGGCTTCAAGAAGTCCAAGTCCGGTACGTACCTGTCCATGGCCGCCACCGCGTTCGGCGCGTTCGGCGCCGTGAAGCAGATCAAGAAGGCCCGCGCCGAGAACGACACGCTGCGACTCGTCGACGCCGTCGTCACCGCCGCCGGCATCGCCACCGGCCTCGCCATCCTCTACCGCGAGCTGAAGCGGCTGGGCGACGACGACGTCCTGCTGGGCTGAGAGGGAAGTTTCACCGTGACCACCACGACCGACCTGGTGTCGTACGAGGACGCGCTGGCGTCGTACGACCCCGTCATGGGCCTCGAGGTCCATGTCGAACTCGGCACCAAGACCAAGATGTTCTGCGGCTGTTCGACCGCGCTCGGTGCCGACGCCAACTCGCAGACCTGCCCGGTCTGCCTCGGCCTGCCGGGCGCGCTCCCGGTCGTCAACGCGACCGGCGTCGAGTCCGCGATCAAGATCGGTCTCGCGCTGAACTGCGAGATCGCCGAGTGGTGCCGCTTCGCCCGGAAGAACTACTTCTATCCGGACATGCCGAAGAACTTCCAGACCTCCCAGTACGACGAGCCCATCGCCTTCAACGGCTACCTCGACGTGCAGCTGGAGGACGGCGAGACCTTCCGCGTGGAGATCGAGCGCGCCCACATGGAGGAGGACACCGGCAAGTCGACGCACGTCGGCGGCGCGACGGGCCGTATCCACGGCGCCTCGCACTCCCTCCTCGACTACAACCGCGCGGGCATCCCGCTCATCGAGATCGTCACCAAGCCGATCGAGGGCGCCGGCGAGCGCGCCCCCGAGGTGGCGAAGGCGTACGTCCGCGAGCTGCGCGAGCTGATCCGTGCCCTCGGCGTGTCCGAGGCCCGCATGGAGATGGGCCAGATGCGCTGCGACGTGAACCTGTCGCTGCGTCCCCACGGCACCGAGAAGTTCGGCACCCGCTCCGAGACGAAGAACGTCAACTCGCTGCGTTCCGTGGAGCGTGCGGCCCGCTTCGAGATCCAGCGGCACGCGGCCGTGCTGTCCTCGGGCGGCACGATCATCCAGGAGACCCGCCACTTCCACGAGGACACGGGGTCCACGACCTCGGGCCGCGTGAAGGAGGAGGCCGAGGACTACCGGTACTTCCCGGAGCCCGACCTGGTCCCCGTCGCCCCCTCGCGCGAGTGGGTGGAGGAGATCCGCGCGGCCCTGCCCGAGCTGCCGCTGGCCCGCCGCACCCGGCTGCTGGCCGAGTGGGGCATCTCGGCCACCGACATGCAGGCGATCCTCAACGCCGGTGCGCTGGACCCGATCGTCGCCACGATCGACGCCGGTGCCGACGCCGCCTCCGCCCGCAAGTGGTGGATGGGCGAACTGGCGCGCAGCGCCAACGAGTCCGGCAAGTCGCTGGACGAGCTGGCGATCACGCCGCAGCAGGTGGCCCGGGTCACCGAGCTGGTCGCGAAGGGTGACCTGAACGACAAGCTGGCCCGCCAGGTCATCGAGGGCGTCCTCGCGGGCGAGGGCACCCCGGACGAGGTCGTCGACAAGCGCGGTCTGAAGGTCGTCTCCGACGACTCCGCGCTCGGCACGGCGGTCGACGAGGCCATCGCCGGCAACCCGGGCATCGCGGACAAGATCCGCGGCGGCAAGGTGGCCGCGGCCGGCGCCCTGGTCGGCGCGGTCATGAAGGCCACGCGCGGCCAGGCCGACGCGGCCCGCGTCAAGGAGCTGATCCTGGAGAAGCTGGGCGTCAGCGAGGGCTGAGCCCGCACCGCACCGTACGGCCCCGGAGGCAACCCTCCGGGGCCGTGTGCACGTTCTCTCCTCGACGAGCTGTCCGGGGGCGTTCTGCGGAGGCGTTCTCCGGGGCGGTACGCACGACGAGTCCGGGTTTCTCCTCGACGGACTCGGAGGCACACCCTCCGGGCCGTGAGCCTGCGGCCGTTGGCTGGCGGCCGTCCGCAGCGGCCGAAGGCACCGCCCCGCGCCGGGTTCCTCCCACCGGAGGCGGTACGCTCGCCCGCCATGAGTGGACGCACCGATTCCGACACCGAGCCCGTGATAGCCACGGATACCCAGACCGCCCGGGCCGCCGAAGCCGCCGAGGGCACCGCGGACGCCGTTGTCGGCGCGGATGCCCGGGACACCAGGGACACCGTCGAGGCCGGACTCGGCGAGGACGGCGAGGACGGCGAAGCCGGACGGGACGGCGAGGAGTACGTCGGGGACGCCCGGCGGGCCCGCTGGATCGCCGTCGGCACCGGCGCGCTGTTGACGCTGGCCGGGCTGGCCGCCGCGCTGTTCCGGGCGGCCGGTTCCGCCCCCGCGCTCGCGTCCGCCGCCTATGCCCTGGGCGCCGCCGTGTGCGCGGCCGCAACGGTGCTCGGGTCCAGGGGCCGCACCCGCAGGGCCCTGTGGCTGCTGATCGCCGGGACGATGATCATGGCGTTCGGAGACCAGTTCGACTGAGGTTCCGCCGCCGCCCCGGCCGGACGGCCGACTCCGCCGTCGTCCCGGACCCT
Organism: Streptomyces musisoli; assembly: GCF_016741855.1. Taxonomy (GTDB): domain Bacteria; phylum Actinomycetota; class Actinomycetes; order Streptomycetales; family Streptomycetaceae; genus Streptomyces; species Streptomyces musisoli. Next base: position 85,180 of record NZ_JAERRH010000022.1, read on the forward strand.
GCCGCGCATCGGCTCGGGATCGGCATCCGCGGGACCGCCGGGATGCCGTGCCGCGTATGAGAGGCTCGCTCGGTCCCGGCTGACGAGCTTGCGGCATGTGGACGAAGCGCGGCCGGTGCACGAGCGACGGCCGGTGCACCGGCCGCGTCCGGTACGCGGATCGCGGCCGGTGGACGAACTGTGGCCGGTGGACGAATTGCGGTCAGTGGACGAACTGCGGTCAGTGGACGGACCGTGGCCGGTGGACGAACTGCGGAAGGAAGAACGGCACGATGTACGCGACATCGCTCGGTGACGACGGCGCCGAACTGCGGCCCCTCGAGGTGTGGCACGCAGGGGAGCTTCTCGACAACATAGACCGGGGACGGGAGTTCATCGGCCGGCACATCGGCCTGGCGGACGCGGTGTCCGATCTCGACGGCGCCCATGCCTGGCTGAAGTCGTACGCCGACAAGCGCGGCGCCGACGCCGGCAGCCTGCACGGGCTCTGGCTGGACGGCAAGCTCGTCGGCGGCCTGCTGTTCCGCGTCTGGGACACCCCGAGCGGGGTCTGCGAGGCCGGCTGCTGGCTGGAACCGGCGGCGGCCGGACGCGGGCTGGTCACGCGCGGCCTGCGGGTCCTGTTCGACTGGGCCTTCGAGGAGCGCGGCATGCACCGGGTGGAGTGGCATGTGTCCTCGGCCAACGAGCCGAGCATCAGCGTGGCCCGGCGCCTGGGCATGACCCGCGAGGGCGTGCTCCGCGAGAACTACCCGCACCGGGGCGTGCGTACCAGCACCGAGATCTGGGCGGTGCTCGCCGCCGAATGGCGTGCGGCACGCGCGCGTACCGCGCAGGACGATCACTGACACGGTTTTCGATCATTAAGGGGCCTCTCAGACGGCGTCCGTACGGTGCCAGGCATGGCAACGAAGACAGCGGACGGCGCCGAGGCCGGCACCGAGGCACACAAGGACGACGAGACGACGGCGGCGGCCGGTGCCGCCGAGGAGGCACGGACTCCCGAAGCCACGGAGACACGGGCTCCCGAAGCCGCGGAGCCCGGGGAACGAGCCACCGAGGCGACTGCGGACGCGGCACACGCTGAGCACGCCGCGGACGCCGCGGACGCCGCGGACGCCGCGGACGCCGCGGACGCCGCGGACGCCGCGGACGCCGCGGACGCCGCGGACGACGCGGACGGCGACGGGACCGGCGCCGGAGGGAAGGCGCCCTCCGGGGTCGGCCAGGGCGCCGGAGCCGTCGTGTCGGCGGCGCTGGGCCTGGTTTCGCTCAGCGGCGGCTGGATCGGCACCGTCGCATCCGCCCGCGAGCAGCTCGTGGGCCAGCTCCAGACGTCCTCCACCGCGAGCGTCGCCAAGCAGGTCAAGGAGGTCTACGGCGACGCCTGGCACACCACCGCCCTGTGGGCCGGCCTGTTCGCCGTGGCCGCGCTGGTCACCGGCGTGGTCGTGCTGGTCCGGCCCGCGTTCGGCGCCCCCGGCCGCCCGCAGGCCGCCTGGATCAAGTCGGTCGCCTGGGCGGGCGTCTCACTGGGCGTCATCGGGCTCCTCCTGGCCGTCCTGAAGTACTCGGACGCACTGCTCGCACTGCCGTCGGCCGGCTGAGAAACCGCAGCTCCCAGGGGCCTTAGGGAATCCTCGTCCACCTCAGGGACGTCCTAAGGCCCCTTACGCGCGCGTGCGGCCCGCCCGCCGCCCGAAGATGCGGAACTCTCCCGATGTGGCAGACCCCCCTGGGAGACGAAAGTGGAGGCATCGCGGAAAGCGACGCACGACACCGACTCTCCCGAAGGACACGCCATGTACGAGTTCGAACTGCACCGGCTCCGGTCCGCCGACCTGCGCCGCACGGCCCAGCAGGAGCGCCTGGCCCGTGAGGCCGTGCGTTCCCGGCGCGCCGCCCGCCGCTCGGGCGGTGCCGGCGACGGCACCCCGGTCGCCGAGTCGCATACCGACCGCCCCCGCAGGCTCCGGTTGCCGCACACCGCGTGACCGCGGGGGCGGAGAGCGGCCGTACGGGGGTCGGGCGCTCGTGGCCACAGGGTCGTACGGCTCTCCAGCAGAGCCGTACGGCCCTTTCCCCTGTGGGTACGGCACGTCCGAAGCCGAAGCCGAAGCCGGCGCCGAACTCGACGCCAGAGCCGAGCCCGACACCGGAGCACAAACCGCAGCTGAATCCGAAACCGAAACCGGGGCCGATGCCCAAGTCGGGGCTGGAGCTGGAGCTGGAGTTGGAGCCGGAGCCCGAACCGCAGCCGAATCCGGAGGCGGAGCCCGCGCCGGAGTCGACGCCGACCCGGCCGAGTCCCGGTACGGCCGGTACGACCATCACACGGGGCCTGTGGAAAACCGGTGCCGGGCCGTCCCGGCAACGTGCGATGCTCGGGCCCGTGGAGACCAGGTCCGTCAGTCCCGTGTTCGTCGGCCGCACCGAAGAGTTGGCCACGCTGAACGACGCGCTCGCCCGCGCCTGCGCGGCCGAGCCGCAGGCGCTGCTGCTCGGCGGTGAGGCGGGCGTGGGCAAGACCCGCCTCGTGGAGGAGTTCGCCGCGGCCGCGGCCGGCCGCGGCGCCGTCGTCGCCGTCGGCGGCTGCGTGGAGATCGGTGCCGACGGGCTGCCGTTCGCCCCCTTCTCCACCGCGCTGCGGGCCCTGCGCGACGCCCTGCCCGGGGAGTTCGCCGCCGCGGCGGCCGGCCAGGAGGAGGAACTGGCCCGGCTGCTGCCCGACCTCGGCGAGGCCGCCCCCGGCCGCCACGACGAACAGGGCATGGCCCGCCTGTTCGAGCTCACCGCCCGGCTGCTGGAACGGGTCGCCGCCGGCCACACCGTCGTGCTCGTCCTGGAGGACCTGCACTGGGCCGACGCCTCCACCCGCCACCTGCTCGCCTACCTCTTCCGCACCCTGCGCGCCGGCCGTCTCCTCGTCCTGGCCACCTACCGCTCCGACGACATCCACCGCCGCCACCCGCTGCGCCCCCTGCTCGCCGAACTCGACCGGCTGCGCACCGTCCGCCGCATCGAACTCGCCCGCTTCACCCGCGAGGAGGCCGGCCGTCAGATCGCCGGCATCCTCGCCGCCGAACCCGACCCCGCCCACGTGGACGAGATCTACGCACGCTCCGACGGCAACGCCTTCTTCATCGAGGAACTCGCCGTCGCCGCCTGCGAGGGCAGCTGCACCGGCCTCACCGACTCCCTGCGCGACCTGCTCCTGGTCCGGGTCGAGGCGCTGCCCGAGAGCGCCCAGCGCGTCGCCCGGATCGTCGCCGAGGGCGGCTCCACGGTGGAGTACCGGCTGATCGAAGCCGTGGCCGGGCTCACCGAGGACGACCTTATCGAGGCGCTGCGGGCCGCCGTCGGCGCCAACATCCTCACCGTCACCCGCACCGGCGACGGCTACCGCTTCCGGCACTCCCTGGTCCGCGAGGCCGTGGCCGACGACCTGCTGCCCGGCGAACGCTCCCGGCTCAACCGCCGCTACGCCGAGGCCTTGGAGGCCGACCCGGCACTCGTCCCCGCCGACGCCCGCGTGATGCGCCTGGCCAGCTACTGGTACCAGGCGAACGACGCCGCGAAGGCCCTGCCCGCCGTCCTGGCCGCCACCGTCGTCGCCCGCCGCCGGCACGCGTACACCGAGCAGCTCGGCCTGCTGGAACGGGCGATGGAACTGTGGGACGGCGCCCCGGAGGAGGTGCGCTCCGCCCTTCGCCCCGTCGACTACGCCGAGGTCTACCCTCCGTGCGGCTGCGACCCGGCCACCACCCCGCTGCGCTACCTCGACCTGATGGCCGAGGCGGCGGTGGCGGGCCGCTTCGGCGGCGAACGCGAACGCGCCCTGAAGATCACCAAGCGGGCCCTGCGGCTGCTGGAGGAGGAGCGGGACCCGCTGCGCGCCGCATGGTTCTGGGTGCAGCGCTCCCGGCTGGTACAGGCCCTGGCCCGCGGCGACGGCCGGCAGGAACTGGCCACCGCCCAGGACCTGGTGCGCGGCCTGCCGCCGTCCGAGGTGCACGCCGAGGTGCTGGCGGTCGCCGCCAACTGGTCCATGCAGCACCGGCCCGGCCCCGAGGCGCTCGCCGCCGCCGAACGGGCCGTGGAGTACGCGCGGATGGTGGGCGCCCGCGAGACCGAACTGCACGCCCTGCTCACCCTGGCCGGCCTGACGGTGGAGTCCGGCGACCCGGAGGCCGGCCTCGCGCAGCTGCGACAGGTCCTGCGGGACACCCGGGCGGAGAACGTGCACCCCGTCACGGGCCGCGCCTACGTGAATCTGCCGTCCGCGCTCCAGAGCGTCGGCCGGGACCGGGAGGCCGTCCCCCTGTTGCGCGAGGGCATCGACTTCTGCCGCCGGTACGGCCTGCTCGACTCCGGGGCCTGGGCCTGGGGCAACCTGTCCGACGCGCTGTACTCGCTGGGCCAGTGGCGGGAGGCCGCCGAGGCCGCCGTGCACGCGACCCGGGTCGGCCACAGCGCCAAGCCCCGCGCCGCGGGCGCCCTGCGCCTGGCCCACCTCGCCCTGGCCCGCGGCGACCTCGCCGAGGCCGGCCGGCAACTCGCCGACGCCCGCACCTGGTACGGCACCCACGACCGCCGGCCCCAGCAGGACCTGCCGCTGGCCCGCATCGCCCTCGGCGTCGCCGCGGCGGAGGGCCGGATCGCCGACGCCCGCGCGGCACTGCTCCCGGCACTGGACGCCGGATTCCCGCCCGGCACCCACCGCCACGCCTGGCCCCTGCTGCTGGCCGCCGCCACCGCCGAGGCCGACGCCCGTACCCTGCCCGCCGCCCGGCCCGGCCGTTCCGAGACCCTCGACCGCGTCACGACGGCCGTACGGACCCTCACCACCGGCGTCCCCCTCTGGCAGGCCTACGGGCAGTGGACCCGGGCGGAACTCCGGCGCGCGGCAGGCCGGGACACCGTCGACACCTGGTCCCCGGTCGTCACCGCCTTCGAGTGTCTGGACCGTCCCTACGACCTCGCCCGGGTCCGCCACCGCCTCGCCGGGGCGCTGCTGGCCGAGGGCGGCGACGACGAGCGCGACCGCGCGGTGGAGCTGCTCCGGCTGGCCGCGGCGGTCGCCGCCCATCTGGAGGCCCGTCCGCTCGCCGAAGCGGTGGCGCGGCTCGCCCAGCGCGCCCGCCTCACCCTGGGCGGCGCCTCGGGGCAGGTCCCGGCCCCCGCCGACCCCGTGGCGGCGCTCGGCCTGACCAACCGGGAGCGGGACGTCCTCGGCCTGGTCGCGGCCGGCCGCACCAACCGCCAGATAGCCGAGGAGCTGTTCATCTCCCCGAAGACGGCGAGCGTCCACGTCTCCAACATCCTGGGCAAGCTCGGCGTCTCGGGCCGGGGCGAGGCGGCGGCGGTGGCGCACCGCCTGGGCCTGTTCGTGGCCGGGACGTCTGCTGCCGTGGCCGGGACGTCTGCTGCCGTGGCCGGGACGCTCGCTGCCGAAGCGCCGGGCTGAGACCTAGGCTGGAGAAAACGGGCAACAAGGGGGAGCCGTGTTCAACGTCTTCGAGGAGCTGTTCTCGCCCGGCCGCAAGCACACCCGGGACGAACAGAACCGGCTCGAACTGACCCGTGAGGACGTCGGCGACAACGATCCCGGCCGTGGCCCCATCGACCTCGCGTCGGGCAAGGCGGTGATACGCCTGCCGGAAACGTCGCGCGACGAGGACGAGCCCGAAGCCGGCTGAGCGCGGCGACGCGGCGACGCCCCGGCAAGACGCAGCCGGCAAGACGCGGGCCGGGCTGGCGGCGGCCGGAAAGGCGCGGGCCGGGTCGGCGGCGGCACGATGACGCACCGGCGACGCGCGGTCGCGTGCGATGGCGGCGCTCATCTCACCCGCAGCTCCAGGATCCGGTCGTCGCCCTTCTTCGGCTCGCCCCGGCCGTCCGTGTTGCTGGTGACCAGCCACAGCTTGCCGCCGCCCGCCGGTGCCACCGTGCGCAGACGGCCGTAGGCGCCGGTGAGGAAGGCCTGCGGGGCCGCCGCGGCCTGCGTGCCGCGCAGCGGAACCCGCCACAGGCGCCGGCCCTTCAGTCCCGCCATCCAGATCACGCCGTCCGCGTAGGCGACGCCGCTGGGGGAGGCCTCGTCGGTGTGCCACTGGGCGAGCGGGTTGTGCAGGCCGGTGCCGGAGGACTCGCCCTCGGCCTCGGGCCAGCCGTAGTCGTCACCGGGCTTGATCGCGTTCAGCTCGTCCCAGGTGTCCTGCCCGAACTCCGAGGCGAACAGCCGCTGCCGGTCGTCCCAGGCCAGGCCCTGGACGTTCCGGTGGCCGTACGAGTACACGGGGGAGCCGGGGAACGGGTTGCCCGGCGCCGGCTCGCCGTCCGGGGTCAGCCGCAGGATCTTGCCGCCCAGCGACTTCCGGTCCTGGGCCAGCCCCCGCTGCCCGCTCTCGCCGGTGCCCGCGTACAGCATGCCGTCAGGGCCGAACGCGATCCGGCCGCCGTTGTGGATGACACCCTTGGGGATGCCCTTGAACACCGTGTCCGGAGCGCCCAGTTGCTCACCGGCCGGCTTCCGCTCGTCGTACAGCATGCGGACGATGCGGTTGTCCGAGGCCGAGGTGAAGTAGGCGTAGATCATGTGGTCCGAGGCGTAGTCGGGGGAAAGGGCGATGCCCAGCAGACCGCCCTCGCCGGCCGGGGAGACCCCGGAGACCGTGCCCAGCTCGGTCTTCTTCCCCGTCTTCTCGTCGATCCGCGTGACCGTCCCGTCGTCCCGGGAGGAGACCAGCAGACCGCCGCCGGGCAACGCGGCCAGTCCCCACGGTGTCTTCAGGCCCTCGGCCACCGTGCGCAGCACCTCCACCGACCCCTTGGCCGGGGCCGCCGACTCGGTGCCCGGCGCGGGAGCGGTGGCGCCGGACGTGGTGGCGGCGGGCCGCGCGCCCGGCAGCTCCCCGCCACCGGAGGAGCAGCCGGCCGTCAGCAGCAGGACGGTCGCGGCCAGCACGGCCGGTACGGCTCGACGTCGCACGATCATGGTCCCTTCGAGGCGGCGGTGGAACGGCACCCTCTCCCTCTCATACACCGTCGGCGCCCGCCGGGTTCCCGCTACCGGGCAACCGATGACCGGGAACCTCAGTCCCACGACCCCTGGGCCGCCGGCAGCCGGGCCACCTCCGCCAGGTCCTGCGCGGTCAGCCGCAGGCCGGCTGCCGCCGCGTTCTCGGCGGCCCAGTGCTCCCGCTTGGTGCCCGGCAGCGCGATCACATGACGGCCCTGCGCCAGCACCCAGGCCAGGGCCACCTGCGCCGGGGTGACGTGCTCGCCGTGCCGGCGGGCGACCCGGCGCAGACCCGCGACGATCGGCTGGTTGGCCGCCATCATCTCGGCGGTGAACCGGGGATGCCGGGCGCGCAGGTCGTCCCGTTCGAAGCCCTCGCCCGGCGTCAGCGTGCCGGTCAGGAACCCGTTGCCCAGCGGCATCGCCGCCAGGAAACCCACCCCGCGCGCCTCGCACCAGGGCAGCAGCGCCAGGAGCGCCTCCGGGGACCACACCGACAGCTCCGCCTGCACCGCGCTCACCGGGAACACCTGCTGCACCCGCTGCAACTGACGCAGCGTCGTGTCGTACAGCCCGCCGCCCGCGCGGCGCCCGCCCCGCGCACCCACCGCGCACAGGCCCAGCGCCCGCACCTTCCCCGCCCGCACCAGGTCCGCCATCGCGCCCCACGTCTCCTCGACGGGCACCTCGGGATCGGCCCGGTGCAGTTGGTAGAGGTCGATCACGTCGGTCTGGAGCCGGCGCAGCGAGGCGTCACAGGCCCGCCGCACATAACCCGGGCGGCCGTTGGCCACGATGTGCTGCTCGCCCACCAGCAGCCCCGCCTTCGTGGACACGAAGGCGTCCCGGCGCCGCTCCCTGAGCACCCGGCCCAGCAGCAGCTCGTTGGTGAACGGACCGTACATGTCCGCGGTGTCCAGGAGGTCGCAGCCCAGATCCAGCGCCCGGTGCACGGTTCTGACCGACTGGTCACCGCGCTGTCGCGATCCGCTGTACGCCCAGCTCATCGGCATGCATCCGAGTCCGACGGCCCCCACCGCGAGTCCCCCCGCGCCGATCGTCCTGCGCTCCACCTGCTCGTGAACCTCCCTCTGCCCGGCCACCAACCTAACCTCTGCACCCACGGCGGCCTGACATAGCCTCCTTGCATGACTTCAGACGTCTGGCTTCCCATTCCGCCCGAGGGGATCGACGGTCTGCCCGAGGGACCCCGGTACCTGTTCTGGGACGGCGGTGACAACGGTGACCAGCCGTTTCCCGGAGACCCCGCGGAGTGCGCCGTGTACGTGGTGCCCTACATGAAGCGGCTGTCGGTCCGGGTGGCACCGCTGGAGCACCTGACGAACGTCCGGCTCATCCAGACGCTGACCGCCGGCGTGGACGACATCACCGCACGGCTGTCGGCGATCGCGCCCGGTGTCCGGCTGTGCAACGCCCGCGGGGTGCACGAGACGAGCACGGCCGAGCTGGCGCTCACGCTGACCCTCGCCGCGCTGCGCGGCATCCCCGGGTTCGTCCGCGCCCAGCGCCAGGAGCGCTGGGCGCCCGGCTTCCACCAGTCCCTCGCCGACAAGAACGTCGTGATCGTCGGTTACGGGGCCATCGGCGCAGCCATCGAGGACCGGCTCGTCCCGTTCGAAGTGGCGCGGGTGGCGCGCCTCGCGCGCTCCCGGCGCACCACGGCGCGCGGTCTTGTGCACCCGATCACCGATGTGCTCTCACTGCTTCCGGAAGCGGACGTCGTGATCCTCTGCACGCCGCTCACCGAGGACACCCGGGGGCTTGTCGACGCCGACTTCCTCGGCCGGATGAAGGACGGGGCGCTGCTGGTCAACGTCGCGCGCGGCCCCGTGGTCGACACCAAGGCGCTCCTCGCCGAGCTGGAACGGGGCCGGATCACCGCCGCCCTGGACGTCACGGACCCCGAGCCGCTGCCCCCGGGACATCCCCTGTGGCAGGCGCCCGGCGTGCTGATCAGCCCCCATGTCGGCGGGCCCTCCTCGGCCTTCCTGCCCCGCGCCAAGCGGCTGCTCGTCGACCAGTTGACCCGGTTCGTCCACCAGGAACCACTGCGGAACGTGATCCTTACCACCGGACCCGGAACGGCGGGAGCAACCGGGCGGTAGTCCGCTTCCGGCACCCTCCGCAATCTTTCGGACGCGCCCCGTGCGCGCATATCCCCTGGTCGTCACGGAGAGTAGAGACACTATGTCCCTGAGTGACGATCCTGGTGTATCGTCCCGACAGGGGCTGCGCCGCTGACCATTCGGCGCCGGGGATGGACATTTCAGATTTTGTGAGGGGGGCGACGGGCGATGCACGGCCTATGGACGAACGATCCGACGCGGCGGAGCCGCCGACGGCGACCCTGGCGCACGGCCACGCGGCGACGCGGCCACCACACCAGCCACCACAGCCACCACCAGCGCAGGCACAGCGGCCGTCGCAGGCATGCGCACCCGGCGCACCGGGTCCGTCGGGACCCGGGAGCGGCGCTTACCGGGAGGCCCCGGTGAGCGCCCCGCCCTCCGCGACGACCACCCTCGACGACGCGGTGCGCGCACCGCATCCGCACGAGGCGCCGCCGTCCCGCCGGCCCGTCCTGGGCGACGGCACCCGGCTGATGGAACAACTCGTCCTCGCCCTGGTCTGCGCGGCCTACGCCGTCGGAGCCGCGTTCGACTGGGGAACGGACCAGGTCGCACTGGTCATGGGCGACTTCGGACTGAGCGCGGCGGCGGGTACCGCCGCCGTCTCCTGCTTCCTGTACGCCCGCAGCCGGCGCGTGCGCTTCCGCTCGGCCTGGCTGCTGTTCGCCCTCTCCTCGGCCATGGCCGCCCTGGGCAACGCGGTCTGGGGGTGGTACGAGGTCGTGCTGGGCCGGGCCGTCCCCAGCCCCAGCTACGCCGACCTGTTCTTCCTGTGCTTCGCGCCGCCCGCCATCGTGGGCCTGCTGGTGCTCGCCAAGCGACCGGTGACCAGGGCGGGCTGGATCTGTCTCGGGCTGGACGCCTGGCTGATCGGCGGCTCGCTGCTGACCCTCTCGTGGAGCCTCGCGCTCGCCCAGGCGGCCCGGTTCGACGGGTCGAGCGTGGCGCACGCCGCGCTGTCGCTGGCCTACCCGCTGCTCGACATCGCCCTCGTCAGCATGGTCCTCGCCCTGCACTTCCGCCGTGCCCCGGGCAACCGTACCGCCGTGAACACCGCGATCGGCGCGCTCGCACTGACCGTCATGTGCGACGCCCTGTTCACCTCGCCGCTGCTGCACAGCAGCTACCGCTCCGGGCAGCTGCTGGACGCGGGCTGGTTCGCCGGTTCGCTGCTGCTCGCCTACGCGCCCTGGGCCGCGCCCCGGCGCCGGGGCGCGCAGGAGGCACGCGCGGGCGACGGGCACACGCGCGTGGTGCACGAGCACGTGCCGGGCCAGCGGAGTCCGGGCCACCACCACACACCGTCGTCCGCGCCGGGCGGCGAGCCCAGCCGGTACCCGGCCGGCCGGCCGCTCACCGGCTCCCTCGCCGCCCTCACCCCGTACCTCGCCGCCGCCGTGTGCACCCTGGGCATCCTGTACAGCGTCCTCAACGGCCGCAGACCCGACCACGTCGTGCTGATCACCGCGGGCGCCGTGGTGCTGGCACTCGTCATCCGGCAGGGCATCATGCTGCTGGACAACATCACCCTCACCCAGGAACTGGCGCAGAAGGAGAACCACTTCCGCTCCCTGGTGCAGGGCTCCAGCGACGTCATCATGATCGCCGCGCCGAACGGCATCCTCCGGTACGTCTCCCCGGCCGCCGCCGGGGTGTACGGCCGGCCCGCCGAGGACCTGGTGGGCACCGAGCTGGCCGGCCTCATCCACCCGGAGGACCTGGGCTGCGTGGTGCACGAGGTGCGCCGCTTCCTCGCCGCCAGCCCGCTCCAGGAGCCCACCACGCGCATCGAGTGCCGGTTCCGCTCCGGCGAGGGCGGCTGGCTCAACGTCGAGTCGACCGTCAACCGCCACCACGGCGGGCTCATCTTCAACAGCCGGGACGTCACGGAGAGGGTGCGCCTCCAGGCGCAGTTGCAGCACAACGCCGAACACGACCCGCTGACCGACCTGCCCAACCGCGCGCTGTTCACCCGGCGCGTGCAGCAGGCCCTGTCCGGCCGCCGGGCCACCGACCGGGGCGCCGCCCTGCGCGGCACGGCCGTGCTCTTCATCGACCTGGACGGCTTCAAGGCCGTCAACGACACCATCGGGCACCAGGCCGGGGACGAACTGCTCATCCAGGCCGCGCGCAGACTCCAGGACGCCGTCCGGCACGGGGACACCGCCTCCCGGCTCGGCGGGGACGAGTTCGCGGCCCTGATCGTCGGGGACGGCACCCGGGACCGCGCCGCCCGGGAACGGAACATCCTGGAGCTCGCCGACCGCCTCAGGGTGACCCTCTCCCAGCCGTACGCCATCGACGGCAACGACGTCCGGGTCAACGCGTCCATCGGCGTCGCCTTCGCCGAACCGGGTCTGGGCGCGGGCGAGCTGCTGCGCAACGCCGACCTGGCGATGTACCGCGCGAAATCGGCCGGAAAGGGCCGGGTCGAGCTGTACAAACCGCAGATGCAGCAGGACGTCGTCCGCAAGGCGGAGCTGGCCACGCGCCTGCGTGCCGCGCTCCACGACGGCGAGTTCACGCTGCTGCACCAGCCCGTGGTGTGTCTTCAGAACGGGCGTGTCACGGCGGTCTCCGCGCAGGCGCGCTGGCGCTCCTCCCAGGGGGTGCTGTTCACACCGGCCGAGTTCATGCGGGTGGCCGAGGACGGCGACAAGACCGCCGAGCTGGACCGCTGGATCCTCCAGGAGGCCGTGGAGCAGGCGGCCGAGCGGGCCACGACCGGGCTCGTCGTGCCGGTGGCGGTGCGGATGGGCGCCGGGCGGCTGCTGGACCGCTCGACGCCGCTGGGCTCGGTGGAGGCGCTGCTCACCCGGCACGGGCTGCCGCCCGGGGCGCTGGTCATCGAGCTGTCCGACACCGACCCCCGGGTCTCCCTGGACGAACTGGAGCGGCGGCTGACCGCGCTCAGCAGGCTGGGGGTGCGGATCGCGCTGGACGGCTTCGGCAGCGGCTACGCGGCCATCACGGCCCTGCGGCGGCTGCCCGTGGACATCCTCAAGCTCGACCGCAGCCTGGTCGAGGGCGTGGTCGAGTCCGCGCGGCTGCACAAGATCACCAGCGGTCTGCTGCGGATCGCCGGCGATCTCGGGCTCCAGTCGGTGGCGGAGGGCGTCGACCTGCCCGAGCAGGTGGTCGCACTGCGCGCCATGGGCTGCACCCACGGACAGGGCATGGCGTTCGCCGGTCCGCTGGACGAGTACCGGCTGTGCCGGGCGCTCGGATCCGGCCACTACCCGGTGCCGCACGCCCCGGTGGAACCGGCGTTCGTAGGCAGTGTGCGCGAGCCGAAGGGGGTGTACACCGGGAGTGTCCCCGCTGTCTTCGGAGGCGGCAGTGCCCTTCGCTCACATTCTGAGACTCCCGTCCCACCCACTTGACACGTGGTGCGTGCCGGGGGGAGGGTCAGTGCCATGCGCACCCGAATTCTCGTACTTGGAAAGCGCGTCGGCTGAGCTGGGACCCACCGGAGGACGATCCGGAATCCCCAGCGACCTATCCGGCGCGCTCCCCTCGCTTGCCTTGCGGCACGAGGGGTTTTTTGTTGCACGAGTGCCTTTCGTGCAGCGCTTGAACTCCGTACAAACCTCGCAAAAACCCTCAGCATCGAGAAGAGAATGCCGATGACCGAGCAGGCCACCGGGGCCCACCATCCGCAGCCGCGGCCCCGTTCCGGAGGACAGCAGTCCGCCCCCGTCGAGCACGTCACGGGTGCGCAGTCCCTCATTCGCTCCCTCGAGGAGGTCGGCGCGGACACGGTATTCGGCATTCCCGGCGGCGCGATCCTGCCGGCCTACGACCCGCTGATGGACTCCACCCGGGTGCGCCACGTCCTGGTGAGGCACGAGCAGGGCGCCGGCCACGCGGCCACCGGCTACGCGCAGGCCACCGGCAAGGTCGGCGTCTGCATGGCCACCTCCGGGCCGGGCGCCACCAACCTGGTCACGCCGATCGCCGACGCGCACATGGACTCGGTGCCGATGGTCGCGATCACCGGCCAGGTCGCCTCGAAGTCGATCGGCACGGACGCCTTCCAGGAGGCGGACATCGTCGGCATCACCATGCCGATCACCAAGCACAACTTCCTCGTCACCAAGGCCGAGGACATCCCGCGGACGATCGCGCAGGCGTTCCACATCGCCTCCACCGGCCGCCCGGGCCCGGTCCTGGTCGACATCGCCAAGGACGCCCTCCAGGCGAAGACCACCTTCACCTGGCCGCCCACCATGGACCTGCCCGGCTACCGCCCGGTGACCAAGCCGCACGCCAAGCAGATCCGCGAAGCGGCCAAGCTGATCACCTCCGCCAGGCGACCCGTCCTCTACGTCGGCGGCGGCGTCATCAAGGCGCAGGCCACCGCCGAGCTGAAGGTCCTCGCCGAACTCACCGGAGCGCCCGTCACCACCACCCTGATGGCGCTCGGCGCGTTCCCCGACAGCCACCCGCTGCACGTGGGAATGCCGGGCATGCACGGTGCGGTCACCGCCGTCACCGCGCTGCAGAAGGCCGACCTGATCGTCGCCCTCGGAGCCCGCTTCGACGACCGCGTCACCGGCAAGCTGGACAGCTTCGCCCCGTACGCCAAGATCGTCCACGCCGACATCGACCCGGCCGAGATCGGCAAGAACCGCGCGGCGGACGTGCCGATCGTCGGCGACGCCCGCGAGGTCATCGCCGACCTGGTCCAGGCGGTGCAGAAGGAGCACAGCGAGGGCCACAAGGGCGACTACACCGCCTGGTGGAGCGACCTGAGCCGCTGGCGCGAGACCTACCCGCTCGGCTACGACCAGCCCGAGGACGGCTCGCTCTCGCCGCAGCAGGTCATCGAGCGCATCGGGCAGCTCGCGCCCGAGGGCACGATCTTCGCGGCGGGCGTCGGCCAGCACCAGATGTGGTCCGCGCACTTCATCCAGTACGAGCAGCCCGCCACCTGGCTGAACTCCGGCGGCGCCGGAACGATGGGCTACGCGGTCCCGGCCGCGATGGGCGCCAAGGCCGGCCGGCCCGACCGCACGGTGTGGGCGGTCGACGGCGACGGCTGCTTCCAGATGACCAACCAGGAACTGACCACCTGCGCCCTGAACAACATCCCGATCAAGGTCGCCGTCATCAACAACGGCGCCCTCGGGATGGTCCGCCAGTGGCAGACCCTCTTCTACAACCAGCGCTATTCCAACACCGTGCTGCACAGCGGTCCGGAGGACATCAACCCGGAGGCCAAGGGCACGCGCGTGCCGGACTTCGTGAAGCTGTCCGAGGCGATGGGCTGCGTGGGCCTGCGCTGCGAGCGCCCGGAGGACCTGGACAAGGTCATCGCGGAGGCCAACTCCATCAACGACCGCCCGGTCGTCATCGACTTCATCGTCCACGAGGACGCGATGGTCTGGCCGATGGTCGCCGCCGGCACCTCCAACGACGAGATCATGGCCGCCCGGGACGTCCGCCCCGACTTCGGCGACAACGAAGACGACTGACCCTCGACCGGCAAGGAAGAGCAGAACACCATGTCCAAGCACACGCTCTCCGTCCTGGTGGAGAACACGCCGGGCATCCTCGCCCGGATCGCCGCCCTGTTCTCCCGGCGCGGCTTCAACATCGACTCCCTCGCGGTCGGTGTCACCGAGCACCCCGACATCTCCCGCATCACCATCGTGGTGGGCGTGGAGGACCTCCCGCTGGAGCAGGTCACCAAGCAGCTCAACAAGCTCGTCAACGTGCTGAAGATCGTCGAGCTGGAGCCCGGTCAGGCCGTGCAGCGCGAACTCGTTCTGGTGAAGGTCCGCGCCGACAACGAGACCCGCTCCCAGATCGTGGAGATCGTCCAGCTGTTCCGCGCCAAGACGGTCGACGTCTCCCCGGAGGCCGTCACCATCGAGGCCACCGGATCCAGCGAGAAGCTGTCCGCCATGCTCAAGATGCTGGAGCCGTACGGCGTCAAGGAGCTGGTCCAGTCCGGCACGATCGCGATCGGCCGCGGCGCCCGCTCCATCACGGACCGTTCGCTGCGCGCTCTCGACCGGACGGCGTAAGACTGGGAACGGGCGGCCGGGGACCAGCGACCGCCCGTATGCCGAGACCCCCGAACTTCCTTCCCGCCCGCCGTCATACGGTGGGAGCACCACCTGCACACAAGGAGAGAACCCAAAG
>NZ_JAERRH010000023.1 GCF_016741855.1 Streptomyces musisoli
CCGAGCACACCATTCGGGCAAGACAGGGAGCCGACTGCTTGGTTCGGCATGGCTCGCCGCGGCGGCCGACCACCCGTTCGGCTGCGCATGCACGTCCAGGTACAGGTGCGCGGTGCGGCGCGTCAGGTGGTTCCCTGGGGTGAGTGGTGCCGCAGCCGATCCCCGAGTCCGCCGCGGCACCACCCCGAACCGACCGAGGCTGCACCACGACGCCCATGCCCCGTCGTCGCGGCACGGGCGGCTCGCCTTCCGCGCGCTCAGACACCCGAACGGCGATCAGCGGCAGCAGCTGGCACAGCCCGTCGTACCGCAGCCGGCCGACCCGGTACGAGGCTCAGCCCGTTCTCCTCCAGCGGCATCCCCGGGGCCGGAGCACCCTGTTGCTCTGGTCATCGAGGACGCCGTCGTGGTTCATCAGAGCGACACCCACAGCTTCGAGGTGCCGTGGGCGCGCTGCACCAGGTCCTTGCGCAGCAGAGCGGTTCGGATGTCGAGACTGTTCACGTTGAACTCCCAGGTACGGATGGTGTGGCGCGGTCCGTCCGCGTCGCTGGCCGCACCTTGCAAGACACGAGGGTTAGCCTCGCAACTCTCGCGAAAATCCACGGTCCTGCATGGGATAACACCAGATCAGGGCGCAGGTACCCCGGACAGCGTGAGGGCCTCGGACAGTTGGTGTCCGAGGCCCTCACGCTCGTTGCCTACCTGTGCGATAAGTGCCCGCTGGCAGGAGGTGGGACCAGGATCAGCGAGCGTTTCGGCCGGGCGGTCGACCAGCCGGGGCCCTGCTCCCATCCATCCACCCAGCGCGATGGCCGGTGCTACCCGCTTTCCTCCACGCTCGCACCGCCGCCTTCCCTGCACGCGCCAGGCCGAATGAGCAGGCACCTGAACGGCGGCCGGCCGTGGTGGAAGGCATGAGGATGTGACGTGGTCCCTGCCTGAGCCGATGCTGAGCACACCGGTAGACAGCCCTGCCTTTGGCCGCCGGGTGGGCGGCGGAGCCGAAGTTATGGACAGGGTTTTTGGCCTTGTCCCTTGTCCGCGGATGTGGACTGTGTTTGGTGCACCTGGCGGCGCTCGATGTCCGGGGTGGGTGGGCTCAGGAAGGAGGGTTTCGCTTTGAGCTGCCCAGGAACGCTGCGGCGAGCGCCGCGACACCACCGCCGAGCATGCCCGCCGCGGGTGCCGCGGCACCGTGGTCGACAAAGTATTTGGCGACCCAGAGGTAACCGGCTACACCACCGCTGCCAACGATCATGCCGGTTGCGCGCAGTGCCAGATTGACCAGGTCCAAGCGGCGCTCATGGGCACGGTCGAGACACCACTGCCGGTGCTTCTCAGCTTGGCGCTCGAAGTCCTGCTCCACGAGCCGCAGGATGCGTTCGCCGGCGCCTGGGACTACACGTTCCCATACCTCCGCTTGGCTGGCGGCCGGCAGAGCCGAGTACGGTGTCGACACCTGGCCCGGCTGCGCGCCGTCGTCGATCGCGGCAGCAGCACCTGGCTCCTCGGGGGGTGTCGTGGTCACCGCTCGTCCCTTTCGGCTTCTCCCGGCTGCCGGCCGTGAGTAGGGCCCGGCCACTGGATCAACGCTTCGGGCGGTGCGCCGAGTTGACCGTACTTCTCGCGCAGGGCCTCATCGACATTGCGTCGACTCTGCTCGCGGGAGGGCTTGTCAACAACCGGGCGAACCGGGACTCGATGGCCAGCAGCAGTTGCTCCCGCGCCGGATCGGTAGGGCCACAGATCCCGCAGCCCATCCAGGAAGACGCTCGCTCGGGCGGCGAAGGTGCGATCTTGATGTTCCGGCTGCGGAGCGCGTCCGAGATGGCGGCTGCGGCGCGAGGCAAGAAGCCCTCCCCCAGCCAACATGGCCCACACCACGAGGAAGCTCCCCAGCGACCACCCGCCGTGTGCGGTGGGAAGAGCCCGCAGCAGCAGGAACAGACCGGCCGTGAGCAGGGCAATCACGAACAGGACCAGGACAGGAAAGGCCAAGAGCCGAGCGGCACGGCGCTGGCACCGAACCGACGCGTCGAGGAACTCGGTTGCGACCGGACTGAGGTCACGACCGCCTTCATTCGAACTGCGGGCCACCGCTAGCTCGTGGCCTCGATACAGGGCACTAGGTGCGCGGCCGAGGCGCCGCCACGCGACTGCGGCATCCTCGATCTGCTGGCGAACCAGGAGGCCAGCACGTTCGTCGGAGAGCCAGGTCCGTAGACGCGGCCAGGCCCACAGCAGTGCCTCCTGAGTGATCTCCACGGTCTCCTGATCCAGGCTGAGGACGCGGCTCTGGGTGAAGGCGTGCAGGACCTTTTCAGCAGAGGAATTGTCGCGGTCATTGCCGAGAAGGTCGATCCAGGTCACGCGCCGGCGGGTCGGCTCAATGTCCTCTGCCACTCTGACCAACTGCAGGAAGATCCTTCTGGCTGTCGGCTGGTCTTCCGGATCCAGCCCGGCAAATACCTGTTCGGCCATGGTCGCCACAGCATGTCGGATGCCGCCGGTGGCCTCGTAATCCGCGATCGTCAGGCGGTGGCCTTGTCGTCGGCGCCATACCTCACGAAGCGCGTGCGCTAGCAACGGCAGCCGCGTGGTTTCGGATACGTGCTCAAGATCCCGCAGCAACAGCTCGGTCAGACCCGACTCGATCTGCAGGCCCATCGCCTGAGCTGGCAGCACGATGGCTTCTCGCAGCTGAGGGACTGACAGCGGCCCAACCCACACGGGTTCGCGCAATGCCACCTCCAGCTCGGAGTACGTGGCACTGAGGACGAGGTAGTCGTCGAGGTAGTTGGATGACAGTGCGTACACCACCAGTGCAACGGGGGGTGTGCCGTCGGGGCCTGGTTTCGCCAGAGCGGACAGCGAACAGAGAAAGTCGCGGCGCTCCTGCTCGTCCGGGCACAGTGTGAAGACCTCTTCGAGCTGGTCGACCACGAGGACCAGGCAGGCATCAGCGACTCCGCTGCTGGCCCGTGCAGGGACCGCCTCCCGGAGTCTGTCGGCCTGGCCCTCCGGATTCTCCGACAGCGCCTCGGCCATGCTGTCAGGCGGAACGCCGACGAGGGACCCAAGGCGAAGGGCCAAGGACTTCATCGGGTGTTCGGTGGGGGTGAAGTACAGCACCGGCATGCGATCCGAGCCAGGGATGGCACCGGCGGCAAGCGCGGGGAGCAGGCCAGCTGCCAGCAACGACGACTTGCCCACGCCCGTCGGACCGACGACCGCCACCGCGCCACCGGAGCGCAGTCGCCCGCTGAGACAAGCAATCAGCCGTGCAAGCAGTTCGTCCCGGCCGAAGAACCACTGTGCCTGATAGGCACCGAAGGAGGCCAGGCCGGGATATGGGCAGACGTCCTCTGCCTGTTCCGAACGGAGCGATCGGTCACCACCGCGGGAGCCTCCCCGCGTCCAGGCTTCGGGAAGCTGCTTATCCACTCCGCTCCCCTTCATGCCCACGCGCGATCCAGACCTCACGGTAGTCCAGCGGCTTCCGCAATGACAGCACGTCAACCCCACCAGTAAGGTCGCATTCCCGGCCGCCAACTGCCCGGCTTCAGGTCGTACTTGTCCAGCGCGCAGGCTCCGCAGTCGCGCGGCGTCGGCCTCCAGGCTGATGCCCAACCGGCGTTCACCCCGCTGGCGGCTCCATGGAGCGAAGAGAGGGCGACGCCAGTTCCCGGCGAGTGAAGTGCCCTCGCGATCCGTGATCGACATGGCGCTGGACTTCATCGTGGACAGCTCAACAGCGCATAACCCAAGTGGGACGGCTACCGTGCCCAGCTCGCCCTGTACGCGGGCGGGCAGTCGTCGCTGCACCGCCTCGGCTGTCGTGCGCGGCTCCAGAGCCTACTGACACAGGAGCCACGTCGACACACCTCACTCAAGTAGCTTGTATGTGACATTGCTCGTGCGGCTCTTATCGCCGACGTCTGTCAAGCCCGTAACTACGAACTTCTTAAGTCCAGCGGATTTGGCTCGGTTTCCGCCCGACCGTGTTAAACCCCAATGCCTCTTTGCGCCAGTCGACCGCATCCGGCGACCAGCGGGGTTGGAAGTTGTCATCGTCCGCGCGGGCCGACTCCACGTGGTCGAGGACTTCTTCCACGACCTGAGCCGGCACGGCTGACGAGGCCGGCGCGAACCGCCGGGTCGCCGCGCTGAAGGGGCTGCCCGCCTCGACCGGTTCACTGCTTCGCGTGCGTCTCGGCGCGGCCTCCATGCGTGCCCGTCTGACCCCGGACGTGACCCCTTGGGTCGCGGTCGCCGCCTCCGACGAGCACGCGAAGACGATCACGGCGTTCGACAGCCGGGGCCGCGGCCACACCGTGGACGCGACACACGTACCCGCCTTCCCCCTGTACGTCCTGGACATCGACGCGGCCAAGGCGCACAAGGCCGGACTCCGAGTGCTCCGCGAGCAACTCGCCGACAACGGCGTCAGCACACCCGCGCCCCAGGGCGCGCACGCCGCGGACACGGCCGGCTGGTGGGCCACCAAGGTCACCGCGGTCGAGGTGAACGACGACCAGGAACCCTGGTTCAAGGGCGCGGCCGAGACGTTCTCGCTGGTGACCGGCTTCGGACAGGACGGCAAGGCGCGCGTCGACTCGGTCGACATGATCTACCTCGACTACGACGGGACGGTGTACTACCCCAACCAGATCCTGGTCAACTGGTCCAACTACAAGTACAACCTGGCCGACGTCGTCATGATGGAGGACGACGACGGCACCAACTACAAATCGCTCGCCCAAGCCCTCACCACGGCCCTGCTGACCGTCACCGACCAGGGCACCTACATCCCGCTGGTGAACGCGGTGCTGTCGGCGATGCCCGACTCCTGGTTCACCGACGACCCCGACTACGTGGAGTCCTGGTACACCCTGGCCAGGAACTCCACGGGCCGTCTCAATGGAGCCGCCGGCAACGGCTGGATGACCGTCGAACCGTACTTCGTCGAGCAGTTGTGACCCTCGGGCCAGGATTCACCCGAGGCCCGCGAGCGGGGCGGACGGCTGCCAGGCGACGGGCATGACGACGTCGACGGCGTCACGACGGGCCAGCGGCAGCAGTCGGCCCGTCGTGACGCCGAGGTCGTCCATGACGTAGGGCATGGGCCGCAGGGGCCGGTGGAGGCCGAGGAAGAAGTCGTCCCAGTGCACGAGGACGACACGGCGGGCCCCGGTCGTGACCACGACCTCGTCCCAGTAGGCACGCACGAACCCGGCCGGTCGCCTGCCCAGGTTGCCGACACCCAGATAGACGACGTCGGCGTCCACACCACGCAGCGCGCCGGGCCGGAAGTTGGCACTGGCGTGCAGCAGCACACGGCCCCCGGGATGGGAGAGGACCACACTGTAGGCGGTGCCGGTCCGCCAGGCGCCTGCGCGGGCCGGCGGGACGAGGGGCTCGTCGACGGTGCCGGGGAAGCGGTCGCCGGGGCTGTGCACGGAGTCCAGGAAGGTCAGCCCGAAACTCCCGTACGACACCGTGTCCCCGTCCGCGACCACGCGCAGGGACGACTCCGGCACGCCCGAGCCCCGGCCGATGTTCGCGGTGGACCGTGAGCCGATCAGGTCCGCGCCGGTCTCCAGCGCCCACACCGGGGCGTCCAGGGCGTGGTCGTAGTGGGAGTGAGCGCAGAACACCGCCGCGAGGTCCCGCGCCCGGAGCCGGTCGATCGCGGCGCGCACGAGCGCGCGGTCGGGCGAGATCCTGCCCGCCGCCACCCGCAACAGCCCCGGCCGGCTGATGAATCCGTCGCTGAGCACCGAGGTCTCCCCGTCGGAGAACAGCACGGAACTGGTGCCCAGGAAGTACGCGACCACCCCGTCGTGGCCGGGCGCGGCGGGCTGCTTGTACGGAAGGCACGGGCGCAGACTCGGACGGCCGAAGGGCGTTCTCATACGGGCATCCTGGCCCATCACGACCCGCCGGGCGAGGGCGGCGTGACGGGAGGACCGGACGGCCCGCCTAGGCTGAGGTACATGCCTTTCTCCCTGGGACCCGAGGCGCGCAGCGGGAGCCGGCGCGGACTTCCCGTCGAGATCGTCGACGCGTGCCTGCGCGGCCGGGGCGGCGGCAGCCCGACTGCGGTCGTCCACGGACTGCCCGCGCCTGCGGCCGAACGCCGTCGCATCCCAGGGCAAGTGGGCACGTCCCATGCCGTTTTCCTCCCACCAGCGAGATGCGTTGTGCTGGCGTGCAGCCGGCCGGCCGGACACCCACACCCCCCAGCAGCCGCGGCGGCGCAGAAGTCACCTGGCCGGACTCCGCCAACGTGCCCATGATGGCGGTGATGGACCATTCCCGCAGGCGCGGGGAACACGGGGGTTCCCGATGACCAGTCGCAAAATGCCTGGGCCCATCCCCGCGCATGCGGGGATGGGCCCAGGGACGCTGTACTGAATGCTGTGCACGTCGGCTGCTCCCTGCGCATGCGGGGATGATCCCGAGACGGCGTGACGTGACCACCGCCGTCAACTGCTCCCCGCGCATGCAGGGATGAAGGGACGTCTGGTCGGCGAGATCCACTGCGATCGCACTGGGGCCACACCTCGCCCAGCCGCCAGGCCACAGCGAAGCCCGCCACGCCTGGAACAAGCCTCCACCTCACCCGCCGACGGCGGACCCGCACCCCGACCCGGGTCAGCCGCCGGGGCCGGTTGAACTCATCCACGGGACGCGGTACCGGCCGGCCCGTCACCTCCTCCACCCAACCCCCGTACCGGGCCCCGACAAAGGCATAAAAACCGGTAGACCGCCTGTGCCATCTGCTCCCGCGCTGCGTCTGCGCCTGCGCCTGCGCACCCTGGCCCCGGACAGCCGCCAACCAGGCTTCCACCCCGCCGGCCCCACATCCCACACCGACGCACCATTCTCTGGTATGCCCGTTAAGGGGGGTGCGATTTACTGGGGCTTACAGCGGCTAAAACGCAGGTGGGCGGGAGTGAGTTCGTACTGGCTCTAAGTGGCGCGGGCCCTCAGAAAATTATCGCCGGAGGATGACGACCTGATCATTATTCGTGTCGACGCCCCAGAGGATGGATTCCTTGCTGGATTTACCCGCCCATATGGTGGCGGAGCACCCATCGACAAACCGCAGTTGTATTTCACTCGCCTGCCGACCTCTAGCCACCTCCCATGCCCCATGACCAGTTTTAGCCAGGAGGCTTTCGGAGGAGCATTCAAAATAGCGCAGTTTCAGTTTGACCGCAGAGAACTCTCCATTCGCATCGAGCTTGAGGGTCCCACCATCGCCGTTCCAACGACCCACCAAAGAGTCCTCTCGCACAAATGCACCTTGCGGATATTTGGCAGAATCGGTGGAGGAGTAACATCCGACAGCTGCAATAGACGCAAGGACCATAAGCGCCGCCACTCTAGATGCAGCACGAAGGCGCACCGCATCATTCTTCCTTTGTCGCACAACATCCCCCTCGGCGTTCAGAATGGAATAACCACTCTGAAAGAAATCTCCATATAATGCGATGCCGCAGCGTGGCCACCCGCCACGATACCGTCATTGTCGTAACGCTGCACGAACCTGTCAGCCGCCGTGCCGTATCCGGTGGCAATATGAGCAAAAGAGGACATTGTCATGTTGTTCTTGATGGTGATTCGGGCCTGGATGCCCGTATCGCTAGCACGCAGAATTTTATAGTCCGCTGCGTAGGAGCCGAGGACAGCCGTGGATGCATTGTGATCCCCCGTGATGATCGACCACTGATCGGCCAGGAATTGCTTCACTTTCCCGGACCCGCTCTTTTTCCCGATCGAGTAGGGTTCAAGCGTCCCTTCGGTCTTTCCTTGCATCCACCGCCGAGTGATTTCTTTGCGCTGCTGCGCTGTTATGTCGCTCATCATGACCTGCTGCGCAACACGACTGTCTTCACCGTAGACTGTGGCGCCGTCTAGCATCCCGGCCGCCCATTTGAGGCCAATAATACGCAAGTCATCTCGGCCTCCCCCTGTAACTGCATCCTCCGGGTTGCACATCAACATTGCCGGCATACCACTGCAAGCGCGGGCCTTCATGTACGAGGGCGCTGCGATGCCAGGCGGTAGGTATGGGAGCTGGAACTGTGTCGGCCCTACCTGCGGACCAAGTGCAGGCGGCGCACATGGCACCTCAAAGAGCACTCCGCATGTCATCGTTCCACCCACTCCACCGGTGGGGCCTGAGGGCGCCGTTCCCGACTGTCCAGTGTTGCCGGTGTGGGCTGTACCAGTTCCACTCCCCGTGCTTCCTGTACCGGGCCCGCACTTTTGCCAGCCGCCTCTGCACTGATCTCCGTTTGGCTCCAGGCGGATTGTCCCGCTTGGATCGCTGAAGGTAAGCGGATTTCCACCGGCGTATGAATAACCGCCAAGGGATTGTGGGTCGGAGACGTTGAGGATGGGGTCGACGCTGATGAACCGGCCGGTCGTCGGGTCGTACTCGCGGGCGCTGAGGTGGGTGAGGCCGGTGTCCTTGGTGTCGTCGGTGCCTCCGACGAAGCCCTTGGTTCCGGGCCAGGCGGTCGGCTTGGCTCCGCGGATGCCGCCGAAGGGCAGGGTGCGGCGCTGGGTGAGTTTCTGTGTGTCTGCTGCTACGGCGAGTTGGGCGGTGCCGTGGTGGTCGGCGAGGGTGAAGGAGACAGTGCCGTCGTCTTGCTGGACGGCCTGGTTGCCGCCGCCGAGGTCGAAGTAGCGGGTGACCTTCGGAGCGGTACTGCCCTTGGACAGCGTGATCTCGGTGGCGCCGAGGTAGAGGGTGGTCTCGGTGGGCGTGCGGGCGATCAGCCGGTTGCCGTCCGCGTCGTAGAGGTAGGCGGTGGTCTTGCCTGCGGCGGTCACCTTGGCGAGGTGGCCTTCGGGGTCCCAGGCGAGGTTCTGGTCGTCCCCGTTCAGGGTGCGGGTGGTGGTGTTGCCGGTCTCGTCGTACTGGTAGCTGTCCTGGACTGTGCTGGTGGGGCCGGTGGTGGTCACCGAGGACAGCGCGTGCGGCAGGGCCTTCCCCGGATCGGGGTAGGCGTAGGTCCGCTTGATGTCCTTGGCGGCGTCGCCCGTGATGTCGTGCAGGGTCTCGGTGCGGCGGTTGCCGACCAGGTCGTAGGTGTAGGACTGCCAGTAGGGGGCGGGGCCGCCCAGGTCGCTGCCGCTGGGAGTGGTGGCGCAGGACGTGGTGTTCTGCGCCCAGGCCTCCGTCAGGCGGCGCAGGTAGTCGTAGGTGAAGCACTGGGCGTCGGTGCCGTCGCGGGAGACGTCCGACACGGACAGGACGTTGCCCGTCTCGTCGTAGTGGTAGCTGTTGCTCTGGTCGACACCGGCGATCTCCTCCCGGTCCACGCGGGAGGAGGCCAGGCGCTGGGTGCCCCATTCGTAGGTGTTGGTGGCCCAGGTCTTCTTGCCGCCGTTGTTTGACAGCTCGTACTGCAGGGGCTTGCCGGTGAAGCTGTAGCTCGTGGTCGCCTTGACGCCCTGGCTGCCGGTGACGGCGGTCGGGCGCAGGGTGGCGTCGTCGTAGGTGTAGACGGCGGTTGCCGCGGACAGGGCACCGGCCTTCGGGTAGCCGACGCCGCCGGTGAGCCCCGACACGTTGTACGACGTGGTGGAGATGTAGGTGCCGGCTAGCTCCTTCTCCGCGGCCGGGATGGTGACCGAAGTGCTCTGCGGCCGGTAGAGGCGGTCGTAGGCGATGACCTTGGTGGTGTAGGCGTTGGTGCCGTCGTAGCGAGTGGACGCGGCCAGCTGGCCTTTAGCGCCGCTGACGGTGTCGTACACCCACTGGGCGCGCAGGGTGCCGGTAGAGGACTTCTCCCTCACCTCTGTTTTGCGGCCGAGGTTGTCGTAGCCGTACCACAGGCGGGGTGTGTCGGGACGGTCGTCGGTGGCGCTGTCGGGGCGGGCGTCGTCGGTGGTGGTGAGCTGGCCGCGGTCGTCGTAGGTGCTGAGGGTGGTGCCCTTGTCCGGGTCGACCGTCTTGATCTGCCGGTCGAGCTGGTCGTAGGTGTACGACCAGGTGTTGCCCGCCGGGTCGATGACCTTCTTGAGTTTGCCGCGGGGTGTGTAGTCGTAGGTGGTGGTGTCGTAGGCGGCGTCGGCGTTGCGGGCGTGGAGCTGGCGCAGCGCCGTGGTGCGGCCCCGTGCGTCGACGAGGGTGGTGGTGGCGGTGCTGCCCTCGGGCGGGATGACGGTGGTGCGGTCGCCGCCGTAGATGGTCCTGGTGGTGGACAGCACGGGTCCGCCGTCGCCGTTGCCGGCGAGCTGCTTGGCTTCGGTCTGCCGGCCGAGGCCGTCGTAGGTGTAGCGGCTCTGGGTCTCGACGTCGAGGGCGTCTTCCGGCTTGACCAGGACGGTCGTCGGCGGCTTCGTCGAGTAGTAGGAAGCGAATTCCTTGGTTACCAGGCCGCGGTCGTCGTAGAAGGTGTCGGTCAGCAGGCTGCCGCCGTCCGGGCCGGGGGCCTGGCTCTGGCGCGGCCGCAGGAAACCGTCGTAGAGGGCGTACGAGGTCAGCTGTGCGCCGTTGTTGCCGAGTGTTCTGGTGGCGATCGCGACCGGCTTGCTGTCGCCGGTGGTGTAGGTGAACTCGTAGGTGGGGGTCTGGCCGGTGAGGCGGTCGGCGAGCCAGACCTTGGTGGAGCGGCCCAGCGCGTCGTAGTCGAAGTTGGTCACCTTGCCATTGGTGTCGGTCTGGGTCTTCGGCAGGTTGCGCAGGAGGTCGTAGGTGACGCTCGAGGTCTGAGCGGTGGTGGCGTCACCGGTCTTGGCCGGCGGTGTGGTGGTGCTGACCTTGGTCGCGAAGCCGGTGGTGGGTTCCGGGGTTGTGGTGGTGGTGCGGCCGTCGGAACGCTCGGTGCGGGTGACCGTGCCGGCGGCGGTGACCTTGACGTCCGCGGTCAGGTCGGTGCTTGTGTGCTGGCGTCCGTAGTCGTCGTAGGTGGTTCCGGACTCCAGGTAGACGGCGGTGGTGCCGTCGTACTGCTTGAGCACCGCGGTGCTGGTCGGGTCCCCCTTGGTCGGGGCCGCCTCATAGGCGGCACCGTCGTAGGCGGTACGCACGTCCGAGATCACGTCGTCCGGGCGGCTGACCGCGTCGGAGCAGGACTTGGCCACCGTCTCGACGCGGGAGGGCAGGGTGAGGATGTTGGCGGTGGAGTTGGTGGCGTAGGTGGTGCGGGTGCAGGTGTCGTCCGCCTTGATGCCGCTGTCCCCGAAGTCGTCGACCTGCGTGGCGCGTCCGGCGACGGTGTCGTAGGTCGTGGCCGTGGACGTGGTGCGCCAGGAGGTGCCGGCGCCGTTGTCCAGGGACGTCCAGGTCTTGGAGCCGGAGGTGCCAGTGAAGTTGGCGGTGACGGTGCCCCAGCTCCGCTCTTTCTTCGCCGTCTCGTGGTGCCAAGGGCGGTTGACAGCCTTGGTGAGGACCTTGCCGTCGGGGCCTGAGTAGGTGAGAGTCTTGTAGGAGAAGCCTGCCGCCGACTCGTGGTCGGTGATCAGATCACCTTCACCGTCGGCGAGACTGATGCTTACGTTCTTGGTGCCTCCGCTGGTGGTTTTGCGGTCACCGTCCATGCCGCGCAGGAAGTAGCTGTCCTGCTGGGTCTTCATGGCGGCGTCGCCGCCCTGGCCGCCGGTGCGGACCCGGACGTGGCCGTAGCCGCGCCACTGGGACCACGTCTTCTCCTTCTCCTTGGTCAGCCCGTCGTCATCGTCGTAGTGCCAGGCCGCGCCGTCCAGGTAGTCGTACCGGGTGACCTGGTCCGGGGCGCCGCCGGTGCGGTCGGTGGCGGTGACGGAGGTGACGACGTACTTGTTGAACCACTTCCGCTCTGCGTCGTCCGAAGAGCTGCCGCCGATGTACTGCGGGAAGCAGCGGGTGGTGTTGGTCTCGGGCGTGGGCAGCGTGTCCCAGTCGCAGGCGGGCGCCGAGTAGTTGACGTCGATCTGGCCGCCGAACTCGTCGGCGACCGTGGACAAGCGGTCCTTGATGAACGGCGGGAAACCGTCACCGGTCTTGTCCAGCCGGTTGGCCAGCTGCGTGTACGCGAAGGTGGTCTTCGGCAGGGCGATCGCCGGTTCGGCGCTGCGTCCCGTGTGCTGGACGGAGTCGAGCAGCAGCTGGTAGTCGGTGTCTGCCATCCCCCAGCGGTGGTCCAGATGCCAGGAGTCGACGTCGTGGTACGCGGTGCCGTTGTAGATCTCGGTGGTGACATCGGTAAGCCGCTTGCGGGTGAAGAACGCCGGCGAGAAGCGGCCCTTGTCGCAGTCCTTGCCGATGTCGCAGTTCAGGTCCCAGGGCGTGTCGTACCAGTAGAAGGCGTCGGTGGAGATGTCCGCACACTTGGTGTGTGTGTTCGGCAGGCAGCGCTCACCGCTGGTGAAGTCGACCTTGGCCAGGGCCTTGGTGCTGTACACGGACGAGGACTTCAGTCCGTATTCGATGCGGTCCAGAGTGCCGCCGCGCACATAGGGGGTGTCGTCCTTGGCCTCGAGGTTACGGCCGTAGGCGTTGGTTTCCTTGTCGTAGTAGTAGGCGATGGCGTTGCCGTGCACGTCGACCGCGTAGTCGAGGTTCCACCGCCAGGCCTGCTGACAGTAGGAGTCGGCGAAAGCGGCTGCGTGGCAGGGCTCGTCAGCGTCGTCGCCGAAAACGGGGGCTGTCCAGGTGGAGTCGGTGGCTTCCTTGCCGGTGGCCCAGCCGGGCAGGCGGTTGTAGCCGAAGTAGTACTGCGTGCCGTCCGTTGTGGTGAGGCGCCAGTACTCGTTGTCGTTGTCGCCGTTGCCCCGGGCACTGGAGGTCAGGTGATCGACCTTCGTTCCGTCGTCGTCCTTGAACTTCCAGGAGTCCTTGCCGGCAGGGACGAGCTCGCCGCCCTTGCCGTTGAAGGTGATGAAGGCATTGTCGTAGCCCCAGCACAGGTCGCCCGGCTTGCTGCCGTCCGCGTGCTTGACGCCGTCGTCGGCGCACGGCTTGTAGCGGCGCTCGATGTAGCCAGACCACAGGTCGAAGCCGTCACCCACCCAGGAGGCCTGGTTGTTGGTGTTGGCCGTACGGCCGTCGACCGATCCCGAGGAGTAGGACAGCCCCACCTTGGGCGCGAGTCCGCCGGGGACCCCGGGGGCCGGCATGTCATAGGACCAGGTGAAATCACCAGTGTTGAGGCTGGTGTTCCAGGTCGCCGAGGGCGAAAGAGAGGTCGCCTTGTAGTCACCCTTATCGCTCTGCGCGCCGGCGACAGCGGCGAGCACCGTGGCCGAACCCACGTTGAGGCTCACGTTCTGCGCGGTCAGGGTCTGCTTTTCCGCGTCGTTGACCGTGGGGACCAGCTTGCTGGAGCGGCAGGCAGCCTTGTCCGGCGTGGTGAGCGCGCAGGCAGGCAGCTCGACCATGGTCAGGCGCGAGGCGTATCCGCCGCCGTAAGCGCCGGCGAAGCCGGAGTAGTCAAGGTGAGCCTGGACTCGGCCCACCTGCCCGGTCTTGGACGTGGGCTTGGTAACGGGCTTCAGCGTGAGCAGGGCGCCGTCGACACCGGCCTTCTGTGCCGCTGCGCGGCTGAGCAGGCGTGCCTCGACGTCCCCGCGGAAGGGCTCCTTGCGCGCCGTGCCCTGTGTGTCGAGCGTCAGCGGCAGACCCTTGACACGGACGGCCGGCGCGGAGTTCTTCTCGGCGGCAGCAGGCATGTGCAGGACCGTGGATGTTGCTTTGGGCCAGGCAGCGTCGGGTATCGCCTGCGGGGTCCGCGGTCCCTTCATCAGGGTGCGTGGCTTTACCTTGCCGGTCGTGGTGGCAACCGGGCGCTCGGAGGCAGGCAGGGAGGGCCGTCCCTTGCCGCTGTCCGCGGCGAGAGCGGGCTGCGTGACTCCTTGCAGGAGCGTGCCCACCATGACCGTGGCCGAAGCCAGTGCCAGGCGTCGCCGGAAGCCCGGGAAGCGTCTGCTCGATCTGCCGTTCATCGTGTCCTTCGTCCTTCGCTGCGGTGCTCCGCGTGCGTACCGAGCGCACGGTGGGCTGAAGTGAAGTGGGGTTGCCGGGGCGGGCCCTCACGGGTGAGGGCCCGCCGGCTGTCAGTTGACGCCGGGTACTTCGGTTGCCATCCCGGGCTGTCCCACGGCCACCGATCTGATCTGCTCGTCCGACAGCGCGCCTTGGAAGGCCCATACGTCGGCGATGGCCCCCGGCCAGTACTCACTGCCAGTGTTAGTTCCGGTCTTGGCTCTGCCGAGTTGCATCGGCTGCGCAGCTTTGAAGGCCAGTACATCGTCCGCCCACGAGAACTTGTCCGTGCACGCGGGATCGTCGGCGGCCCCGTCACCGTCGTTGTCCTTGCAGGCGACTTCTTCCTGCTCGCCGTTGACGTACAAGGTCAGGTGCTTGGAAAAGCCGTCGTAGACGAGGGCCAGGTGCGTCCAGTCGGTGGGCCAGTAAAACTGGCTGTTGTCGACTTGGGCGACGGTGGCATTGTCGGCGTCAGCCGCGGCCATCGCGATCCGCCATCGTCCGGGGTCAGAGTTTGGCGTGGTGGACGGTTCGTAGCGGACCGTGAAGGCGCTCTTCTTCGTGCCTGGGACGCTCAGCAGGGTGACGCCCTTGGCGGGGACCGCTGCCGCCTGTGCCCATGCAGTGACCGTGAAGCTGCCACTGGTGTCCACGGGCACCGTGGCAGTTGTTCCGTAGTCGTTGATGCCGTCGAGGGTCACGCCGCCGTCGGCCTTGCCGCCGTCGGCCAGGCCACCATTGAGGTGATCGACGCCGTACAGGGTCATGTCGTTGTTCGACGTGGAGGCGTCCGGCGTGATGAGCGGCGAGCCGGTCGCCTGCTCGAACGTCCAGCGTCCCTTTACCAGAGGTCGCTGCTTGAACAGCTGCTGCACTTCCTGGGCGGACGCGGGTCGGTCGAAGAGCCGGACGTCGTCGATCTGGCCGGGGAAGTACCAGTCGGGCCGGCTGTCGTTGGAGCCGGCGCCGATCTGTACCGGGCCGCTGGCGTACCAGCTCGCCTGCAGGTCTGTTTCACCGGCCTTGGTGCCGTTGACGTACAGGGTCAGCTTGTTGGCGACGGTGTCGTGCACGCCGACCAGGTGTGTCCAGGTGTCGCCGTAAGCGGTCTGCCCGTCGGCCTGCATGGCGCGGATCGGGGTGGCGGTTGCGGAGTCGTCCGAGAACTCGCTGATCACCCACCGGTCGGAGGTGTTGGAGTAGTAAAGCTCCATACCCGAGCGGTGGGCGCCCGCCTGGGTGGCGACGACCGCCGCATGGTTCGGTTTGGTCTTCGGCAGCTTGGCCCAGGCGGAGATGGTGTAGCTGTTGAGGTTGTTCAGAATCGGCCGGCTGGTGGTGGCGTAATCATCGACTCCGTCCAGCGTCAGGTCCTTGCCGGCGATGCCCTGCTGTCCGGGCTTGGCCCCGTTCATGAGGGTGGCGTCCGGGACCTCGGCCCTGCCGGTCAGCTCGGTGGCGGTGTCCGACTCGTCCATCGTGAACACGGCCCGTGCGGGTCGGCCGAGGGTGGAGGACGACTTGCCGTACAGCTGGGTCACCTCGGCCGCCGTGAGGGGTTTGTCGAAGATCTGCACTTCGTCGATCACACCGGGGAAGTGGTTCGTCCTCTTGCCGTTCAGGCTCGCCGCACCGAACTGCAGGCCGCGCCGCGCGTCCCAGGGGGTGCTGTAACTGGTCGTGCCCACGAGCTGGTTGTTGATGTACAGCTTCAGTTCGTCGCTGCCCGCGCTGTAGGTGCCCACCAGGTGGGTCCAGTCGCCGGCCTTCACGCCCCCTGCGGTGGGGGCCTTGACCGTGACGCTGCCCGAGTTGAGCGTGTCAGAGGTGTGCTGGCTGAACACCCATCGGTCCAGGCCCGCGGAGTAGTAGAGCTCGAACCCGGGCGAGTTGTTGCCGGGTTGGGTGATGGCAACGGCCGCGTGGTCGGGGACAGTGTCGAGCTTGACCCAGGTGGAGACAGAGAAGCTTGTTGAGGTGTCGATGACAGGGATGTCGCTGACGGCGTAGTCGTCCACGCCGTCGAACGACACGGCTGTGCCCTTGGCCCCGGCAACGTGCGGCGTGGCCCCACCGTTCAGACGCGCCGTTCGTTCCGGGGCCGTGCCCGAAGCGGTGGCTGTGGTGGCCGCATCGTCCAGTTGCCACATCGCGCGCTCTGGCTGGCCGGCCTTGACCCTGAACCGGTATCCGGCAGGCGCGGAAATATTGCCTGCCGCATCGACGGAGGAGACGTAGAGGGTGTTCACCCCGACCTTCGGCGGCAACAGCTTCAGCGATCTGGACGCTCCGCTCGAAGTCGTGATGGCATTCTTCGACGACGGGTCGACGTTGATGCCCCACAGGTACTTCACCGTCTGGGGGTCGTTGCCGCCGACTGTGAACGTGCCGTACTTGCCGAGGCCGTCGAACCACTCGTCGTCCGGGTCCGACGGGTCGGAGGGAGGGTAGTCACCCGAGGAAACGGTGGGCGATGCCGGCGCATGCTTGTCGTAGATGAAGTAGCAGGCTGTTGCACCGCCGGCCCAGGACCATGGGGAGTACTGGGCGCCGTCGTAGGAACGGACGAACCAGTGGATCGCCTTGTTTTCAGGGATGGACGACGGAAGGGTGCCGTTGAAGCCAGATCCCGACTTCTTGTAGCCGGTCGCATCCGGGGTCCACTTGCCGCCATCCCATTCGGCACGGAACTGCACCCTGATGGTGTCGCCGTCGGGATCGGTGACGTCGTCGACGTAGATCTTGCCCAGAGAACGTACCCGCGGAGCATCCGACGGCCTCTTGCAGGTACCGCCGTACTCCATGTCCAGCTGCGACATTCTGATCTGCTGCGGAGGCCGGTTGTACTTCACCCGCAGATAGGCATCGTCCGAGAACCGCTTCCAGCCGTACGCGTCGGATTCGTCGTCGGCGCGCAGGCCGAACGTCATCGTCGACCACTTCGCGTCCGCTGCCTGCTGCACGGCCGACTTCACGTCGAACTCGGCGTCTCTGGCCGCGCACCCCTCGAAGCCGTAGGCGAACGGTGTCGTCCTCAGGTGGTCGATCCAGAAACCGGATGCGTTCTGGGAGTCCCACGTGGTCGCGGATGAGATCGCCTTCGTCCGCCAGAGCTGCACACCTCGCGCGCTGCAGGAAGCCGACCACGTGTTGCGCACGACGAACTCGGCCGAGAGGACGTCCTTGCCCGCGTACTTCGAGACCGGGATCTGGTAGAAGAGCCGCTTGGTGTCATACGGCTTGCAGTAGTACCAGGCGCAGTAGCCCAGGCCGGCGTCCGGGTCACCGTTGAACTTCCACTGCGGGGATGACGCCCAGTACTTCGACGCCACCGTCCAGGCCGTGGCCTTGGGGGTGTCCCACTTGGGGTCGATGAAGACCGGGTACACGGTGTCCTTGCCGGTCAGGACCTCGGTGTCCGGTGTCAGCACCAGCTCGTCCTGGCCGGCGGGAACCTCCACACCGACCGGGGCGAGCTTGCCCGACTCAGCCGCGCCCGGCTCGGCGTCATCGGTGGGGCCCTGGGCCGCTTTCGGCGCCGCCAAGGTTCGTGCGCCCGGCGCCTTCTGCGCCGAGGTGCCTGGGCTGGAGTCCCACATCAGCGGCTGTGCCGCCTCGAACACCGCGCTTCCGGCTCCCTTGTCCACGGCCTGCAGGCCGCCGGCGCCGGTCTCCTTCACCTCCATGCCGCTGGCGTCCAGCTTCAGGCGCAGTTCGGTCAGTTCCTTGCTGGCAGCGGCCTGGGCCGACTTCACCACCAGCAGCTGGGTGAAGCCGTCCTGCTGTGCCCCCAACCGCAGGTCGACCCCCGGCAGGACGTCCGGATAGGTTGCGGTGTCGCCCTGGAGCTGTGGAGCGGGCAGCTTTCCCGGCCATGACAAGGCCAGTTCACGTCCGGCCTTCGTCATCCTGACCATGGGTGCGTCGCCGCCGCCGGAGAACTGCAGACCGATGGTCGTGGCTTTTGGCGCCACCATCCCATCGCCTGTCTGGGTCAGGTCGGTGTCGATGGCCTTCCACACCCCGTCGACGCGTACCCGCACGGGACGAAGGTGCTCGCGTGCCTCCAACTTGCCGTCCGGGTTCGCGAAAACCTCACTGCTCTCCCCCCGCAGGGAAATGATCTCCACGGGCCGGCCCGAACGCTTGGCACTGGCGACCGCCTCAGCTTCGGTGCCAGCTGAGGCCGTCCCGGCATCCCCAGCATCCGACACCTGCGACGTCCGGCCGGCCGACGTCTCGCTGCCAACAGCCCCCAGCGCGTTTGCTGACGGGAGAAGGCCCAGCGTCACTGCGCACACCACCGCGCCCGTAACGCACCATCGTCTCCCCACCGGCATGACACACCCTCCCCCGCAGGGTCTCCCCAGACCCCAACCCCGTTGTGACTGACCCCTTACAGATCGTTCACATGACGTTAAACATGAGATCAAGCAGAGGTCCAGACGGTCACAAACGGACATCACGCGCCAGAGAAGCCAAAGAGAAGCAGAACGCCAAGTGACATGAAACACACGGACTGTTATGGAGTGTGAGTCTAGGACTGCACCGTCACCGACCCTTAGCGGCTGCCCCCGCACCCACGCTGAACAGGGCTTATGAGGTCCACCATGCATCAACGCCGCTTGTCCGGCACTGTGACTGAAAGTAGCTGCTCCGACAGTCGCCGTCGGCCCTGTTCGTGGAGACCGTGGTATGTGCTGGAGCCAAGCCCTCGAGCAGCGGACCCGCCAGCGATCTCACGAGACGCGGCAATTACACAAGAGCTAAGCCTGAGGGAGTGACTCACCCGAGAGCACCGCTCCAACAAGAACGCCTTGCAGGTCCCGCAGCAACTCCTCTTCGCTGACAAGCGAATCGCAGAGCTGTCCTCCTCGCCGACGCGGGGGTGTTCCGGCCTTCATCACGGTGCCCTTGCGGGAGTCGTAGTCCTCCCCGCCGATGCGGGGGTGTTCCGTTCGACAAGGCCCTGTCCAACGTCCGCGCGGTGTCCCCCCGCCGACCCGGGGTGCTCCGGACCGCGGATCGTCCGACGGATGCTGGCGGTCCGCTCCGCCGAGTCTTCCCCGCCGACGCGGGGGGTGCTCCGCAATGGACGACGGCCGCCATGAAGGACCCCGCGTCCTCCTCGCCGAGGCGGGGGTCCTCCGCGGGTCCAGCCGTCCTGGTTGAAGGTGACCGACTCCTCCCCGCCGACGCGGGTGCTCCGTACAACGCCGCGGTAGCCAAGCACGGGTCAGCGCCCTCCCCGGCTACGCGGGGGTGCTCCGCTCCGGGAGCCCTGCGGCCCCGGGGCTTCGTCGTCCTCCCCGCCGACGCGGGGGTGCTCCGCGACAAATGCCATTCCCGGGCGCCACGATGCTGTCCTTCCCGCCGACGCGGGAGTTTTCCGTACGCGACGGCCTCTTCGAGGTCTGCCACCGTGTCCTCCCCGCCGACGCGGGGGTGTTCCGTCGATGAGCAGGTCGAGGTGGTCGAGGACTTCGTCCTCCCCGCCGACGCGAGGGTGTTCCGATGAACGCACGGTGGATGACTTGAATCCGGGAGTCCTCTCCGCCGACGCGGGGGTGCTCCGATGGACGTCTTCCCCGTCAAGGTCACCGGCGTGTCCTCCCCGTCGACGCGGGGGTGTCGAGCTGGTTGCTGACGACGATGGCGACGTCTTCCCCGCCGACGCGGGGGTGTTCCATCGTGGCAGTAGTCCTCCACGAAGACGCCGTTGTCTTCCCCGCCGACGCGGGGGTGTTCCGCAGCTGAACGCGCTCACCAAGTCGGGCACAAAGTCCTCCCCGCCGACGCGGGGGTGCTCCGAACCTCGACGCGCTCGGCCCCACCACCGCACCGTCCTCCCCGCCGACGCGGGGGTGTTCCGACCACGTTCCGGATCATCCAGCGCGTGGACGGGTCCTCCCCGCCGACGCGGGGGTGTTCCGGTGTTCACGGCCGAGGACGGGTCGTGGCTGCAGTCCTCTCCGCCGCCGACGCGGGGGTGTTCCGTTGGACGCGGTCTTCTGCTGCCCCCCATCTGGGTCTCCCCGCCGACGCGGGGGTGTTCCGGCGTCGAGTGCGCGGGAGTCGAAACGCCCGTGGTCCTCCCCGCCGATGCGGGGGTGTTCCGAGGAGGGCGTCAAGGCGAGTCATAGGGTCGCTGCCCTCCCCGCCGACGCGGGGGTGTTCCGGCGCTGCCCCCGTCCGACGACTCGGCCGCGCAGTCTTCCCCGCCGACGTGGGGGTGCTCCGTGCGTGTAGCGCTCGCTGCCGGCCACGTTCGTGTCCTCCCCGCCGACGCGGGGGTGTTCCGCGGTCGCAGCCGACGGTCTCGGACACGGTGCGGTCTTCCCCGCCGACGCGGGGGTGATCCGTCGTCCAGCCAGTGGAGGACGAACACGCCGTCGTCGTCCCCGCCGACGCGGGGGTGTTCCGCCGAGCGACACGATGAGGCCGAGGACGGCGGAGTCCTCCCCGCCGAGGCGGGGGTGCTCCGTGGAACGCCGAGAGCGAGCTGCTGACCTGGTCGTCCTCCCCGCCGACGTGGGGGTGCTTCGTAGCCTTCGGCGTCCTCGGGGCCGAGTGCGAAGTTCTCCCCGGCGACGCGGGGGTGTTCCGGCGGTCCAGCCGGCCAGGTAGGCGAGCTCGGCGTCCTCCCCGCCGACGCGGGGGTGCTCCGTCATCGTGGGCGGCCATCCGTGTCTTCTCTTCGTCCTCCCCGCCGACGCGGGGGTGCTCCGTCATCGTGGGCGGCCATCCGTGCCTTCTCTTCGTCCTCCCCGCCGACGCGGGGGTATTCCGTAGAGCGTCCGCAGCCCGGCGGACGCGGGTCGGTCCTCCCCGCCGACGCCGGGGTGTTCCGCTAGCCACCTCCGGGATCGGTGAGCTCGGCGTCCTCCCCGCCGACGCGGGGGTGTTCCGATCCCCCGCCGCAAGAAGAGGCTGACCCTCACGTCCTCCCCGCCGACGCGGGGGTGCTCCGTGGCACGTCGACATGGCCGGGTCGCTGGCGTCCTCCCCGCCGACGCGGTGCTGGTGCCGGCGGTCGTCACCGATCCGCTGCCGCCGCAGGGCCTTACCTGACGGCAGATGGCCGCCTGGTGGAAGAAGAACCACCAGCCGGACACCGATGAGATGACCGCCGCGAGCGGTCTGTATCGGCGTCTGTACCGGTCGCTGGACTCCGTGCCCGAGCAGCTGGTGATGCGCACGTACTGCGCCCGCTACGCCGAGGACGGCGGCTTCGACCTGCCCGCGCTGATCCCCCAGGTCTACCTCCACTACAACCCCTACACCCGCCGCAGTGGCAAGCAGTCCGGCGCGCTGCCCCGCCAGCGCATGGACTTTCTGCTCCTGGCCCCGGACCGCTCCCGCATCGTCATCGAGGTCGACGGCGTCCAGCACTACGGCCGCCCCAACCCGCCCAACGACACGGGGCGGATCACGCACACCGCCGTGCCGCGGCTGTACGCGGAGATGGTCGCCGAGGACCGGCGGCTGCGGCTGGCCGGATACGAGATCTACCGCTTCGGCGGCTGGGAACTCACCCAGCCCCACGCCAAACAGCTGGTGCAAGACTTCTTCACCGAACTCCTCGCCCGGCACCAGAAACCGGCCTTGTAGATCGGTATCGTCTCGCTGTGGATGTCAGGGCACCAGGCGCGGCAGGCAATCGAGGGTGTGGCGGACTGCGGTGCGGGCTGCGGCGGTGGGAAGCGAGTGTGCGCGCCCGGTACAACCGACGGACGACACCTGCCGCGCACTGGCACGGGCGGGGATGTGCGCGGCGCTGCCCGGCGGCGCGCCGCGCACATCCCGTGGGGGCCGGTTTGCGAGGTGTCCGCACCTGTCCCCGGCAGAGGGCAGGTCTGCAGGCCGGCACACGGGGGTAGCGGCGCCGCAGCCCGACTTCCAGGGATGTATCCGGCAACTCGGCAGAAACGCTGGGTTATGTGAGGGATACTCGTGCACGAGCCCCCCGCTCTCAGCGGGCGCCTCGCAACGGATATTGCTGGCACAGGAGTTGAGACATGCCGGAATTCCGGATCGGTCATCGCCGGTACCCCACGAAGCAGGCGGCCGGGGACGCCGTCCGTGCGGTGCTCTACGGGTACGAGGTGGGAAGCACGGTGGACCGGCCGGCAGATCACCTGCTCCTGCTGGACCTTCTCGACCTGCACGAAGAAGCCCCGGACAAGATCGGTTCGGGTGTGGACTCCTTCGTCATCGCCCCGCCCTTGCGTGGCCCCCATCCGGGCTTCGCGGTCGTCCGCACGGACGGCACCCGCATCGACTTCTCCTACCTGGCGTGCCTGAAGCCGCCCACCTACCGCCAACAGGTCTCCAGCGCGATGCGCGCCGAGGTCGAGGACCAGGTGAGCGCCTACTTCACCGCCCGGGTGGCGGCGGGCTCCCTCGTGTCGGACCAGTCCGGCGCACCGCTCGACTACGGCGACACCCACGTCAGCTACTTCCGCGGACCGACCTTCGCCGAGATCGCCGCCACCTTCGCCGCGGCGGTCGGCGGCTGGGACGCGATCGAGCTGAACTCCTCCGCAGACCAGGGCATCGGCACGTTCACCGACCGCGCCCTCGCCGAGCGGTGGCGCAGCCACCACGCTGAACACGCCGTGCTCGGCCTGCTGTCGTCGCAGGAGAACTTGCGCCGGCCGCGCGCATGACGGCCGCACACGTCCCGCCGTCCGGCCGCGCCGGACCGGGCATCGCACCTGTCTACGCGTCCCTGGAGAGGCAGAGGTTCGTGATCCGGGCCCGCGGCGACATCACTCCAGCCAGCTGACGGGCTTCCTGCTCATCACGCACCACGAGGTGCTGGAACTCCAGCTGCGGGGAGAGGCAGACGAGTTCGGGGCACGGACGCACGATCCCGTACAGGGCGCGCAGCCGCCCCGTCGTGAAGAGCGGGATGCCGTATGCGAAGCTCTCGGACACCTGCGGCCTCTCGGGGATCTCCACCCGTACCTCTTCGTCGGCCCAGGCCCGTTCGACGACCGCAGCGAACAGCTCGGCACGCTGCCGTGGTGGCACGTCCTGCCACCACGCCCGTGCCACCTCCACCGCCCGACCGGCCAGCTCCTGTAGCTTCGCGGCCTCCTGCTCGCGCTGCCGCCGCCATGCCTGCTCCAAGCGCCGCTGCTCCTGTGCCTGGGCGCGGAGGATCTCTTCGTCTTCGGGAGTCGGCACGAGCTGACTCTGTCGGCGCCGCTTCAGTTGCTGCATGCGCTGGAATTCTTGCTGCTGGCGTGCGGCGCGGCGGTCCGCGGCCTCCCGGCGGGCTCTGTCGGCTCGTTCGGCCTGCTCCTGGCGTCTGCGGTCGTGCTCGCTTTGCGCGCGCTCGGACTGGGCGGAGGTCCACCACAGGTGACGCTGCACGTAGTGGCCGCCGGAGCCCCGTGGTGCGGACGTGTAGTGCGGCAGGCTGGCGACGGAGGTGACGCTGCCGGACAGCACCCATCTCACGAACCGCCCCAGGTCCTGCGGTTTGAACACCCAGGTCCCGGCGGCGGCGTCGAATCCTCCCAGGCCGTCGACCACCCTCCAGCACTGCCCGTGCTGGTCGGGGGCGCTGACCTGTACGGCCGGGACCACGTCGATCCACGGAGGTGCCTGGGGACCCGGGGACACCCAGCACACCCCGATGCCCTCGGCTGCGTAGCGGGCGGTGCGGGCCAAGATGTCCCGGTCGGTGATCGGTGAGAGTTGCGCTTCCCAGGCGATGCGCCTGCTGCCGTCGGGGGAGGATGCCATCACGTCCGCGCGCCATGCGCCGTCACCTCCCGCTACCTCGAGGGCGGCGTTCCATCCGGCAGCGCAGACTGCCGAGGCCAGCTCGAGCTTGAGCATGTGGTGTTCCCACGATTCGCCGCCCAGTTCGCAGGTGCCGTCGCGGCCCGGGTCGTGGCAGAAGAACCGCACACCCTGGGGGGAGTGCTTGGCATGCACGGCCCACCCGCACCCGGGGCAGGCCAGGGGAACCCGGGGCCGCACCTTGTAGACCTGGGCCCAGCTCATCGCGCAGCCGAGATCATGCTGGGTGGCATCCAGTCGGCCGGCATCTGGGTGCAGCGCGGTGAACGGCACGGCTCGCAACAGCAGATAGCACGCGCCGCTGACACACCGCCCTGGACTGCAGGTATCCGATGCCTCCCGAAGCCGTCGAGCGCCTGAACCGTGCCAGTGTCGGACGCACCACAGCGGCAGCGGCCGCCGTGCCCTCGGAGGCGAGGACCCTACGGGCACGCGGGCCGGCTCGCGGATCAGCCGTGCGGGGCCGCTACGAGTCGGCTCCAGCACTTCCACCACAGGCCTTGGACCCAACTCCGATCAGACACACGCCGAGTCGTAGCACGGCGGGAGCACACCGCCCAGAGACCAGGACAAGGAGCCGGGGGATCCCGAGCCCGTGCATGCGCGATCCGGGTCAACCCTTTCCCCACCTGGCATCCGCCCGTACACGGACGGCCTGGGTGGCTGAACCCACGTGGGCTCCCCCCCTTTCATCCCGCTGCTCTCGCTAGGTTTTCCACGACAGCGGATCGCACTGCTCAGGGGACTACCGTGGACATCGCCGAGGCCCAGAGGCTCGCATGGGAGAACAAACTCAGCAAGGGTTTCAACATCACTGATGTGCCGCTGGAGTTCGGGCTCCTGACGGCGGAAGTCGGCGAAGCCTTCACAGCCTGGCGTAAGCAGCTCCCCGACCGGGGCGAAGAGCTGGCCGACGTGTTCCTCTACCTGGTGGGGCTTGCCCAGATGCAGGGCGTGGACCTGGATGAGGAAGTCACGCGCAAGATCGAGAAGAATGCGCGTCGTACCTACGTCCCGGGGGCCGACGGCACCCTCCTGCGGACCGGGGAGGAATAGGCCGGGCGGTTCCCTGGCCGGTCGCGCCGGTTCGGCAGAGGGGGTCAGACGGTGCCCGATGCGCCGCTGCAGACTGGCCCCGCTGTCTGCGCACCGCATCCCGGCCATCAGGAACCGAGCTCTGGTCGGGCCGGCATGTCAGCGCACCGGGTGGTGAGCAGCAGCGGCGCTGGTGGCCATGGGCGGTGTGCGCCGCACTGCATGCCTGTGCCCGCGGTGCAGGTATCTGCCCTGGCTGCGCAGGTGGGCACGGGATCATGATGGGGCACTGGCCCGGGTGGGGGACATGCCGGTGGGGCGTGGGATGAGGAGACAGGTGGGAGCAGGGTGAGCGGGGTCGCCGGTGGCGACCGTGAGGTGCAGGTGCACCACGGCGGTGCGGCCGGCGCCTGGTCGCTTACGGGCACCGCAGCCGTCGGCGGTGCCGCCCGGGGTGCGGTACGGCAATGAGCCGCCCACCTGGCAGCCGGCGGTGGTGACCGGTTCTCGGAGAAGCTGACGGACGCGGTGCAGCCTTGGATGGTCGGCGGCGTATGGCCGGCCGGGACTGTCGATCTGCGCGCGTCCGGGCCGGACGGTGAGCGCGTAAGGGAAGTTCGCAGCGAGACAGCTGCGATCCGCGTACAACCCTGACCTGCCTGCCGGGGTCTGAGATTACGACCTTCATGATCCGCACGGTTTTCGGTGGCCACAAGCTACCCGAGACCGGCCATCTTCGATACGGACTCGAATGCGTACACATGCCGCAGCGATTGCTGCAACAGCGACTGCCGCCTTGCTGACCCCCCTCTTCGCAGCCCCCGCCCACGCGGAACCCGGACCGGTCATCACCAAGGTCGTGGTCAACAAGGGCAAGAACATTGTGGTCGGCCCCACCACGGTCACCAAGTTCAGCGCCCAGATCACCGCCACCTACACCGCCGGGATATCGGTGGCCGACGTCAACCTGTGGCATGGCAGCACCTACGCCAGTCGCGACCGGGCCCTGTCCTACGACGCTCCGCGGTGCACCACCAGCGGCACCTCCACCACCTGCACCATGAACTTCCAGGTGGAGGCCGACACCCGCGACATGAGCAACGTGGTCTCCAACACACAGGCCGGAACCTGGCACATCGCCGCCTGGGCCAACGGCAAGGACCGCACGCAGACCGCCGTCTACGACTACGCCGTCACCAAGGTGCAGCGCGCCTCCAAGCTCAGCGTGAACGCCTCCCCCGAGCCCGTGCGAAGGGGCCGGACAATCACCGTCACCGGGGCTCTGACGCGGGCGAACTGGAATACGCGCAAATGGGCCGGCTACAGCGGCCAGAAGGTGAAACTGCAATACCGACCCAAGAACACCAGTGCCTACACCACCGTCAAGACGATCACAACCAACAGCACCGGCAACCTGAACACCACCGTCAACGCCACCGCCGACGGCTACTACCGCTACGTCTTCGCCGGAACCTCCACCACCCCCGCAGCCACCGCCGCCGGTGACTACGTCGACGTCATCTGACCCCGTTCCTCCCTGGCAGGGCCGCTCGCACTGCCCATGACCGCCCCGGGGGCCGTCGTGCGGGTGCACCGACAGCCGCGGTTCGGGCGTTTCCCTTTTCGCCGACGGTGTCACCGGCTCTGGCGGTGTGGGCCGCATCGCTTGGTAGGGCTGGGCCTGCTGGAGCAGACCGGACATCAGCTGGCCACGCCGACCGCGCGGGCCCGGTTCGTGCGGATCATCACCGAGCTGGGCAACGGCAAGGCCCTGACGGTGCGCGGGCCGGCCGAGCTGCTGGACGTCGTGCGGGACGTGATGGAACCGGACACCGTGTTCGCCGCCAGCGGCCTCGTCCGCGCACTCGGGCCCGCGCAGACACAGATGACCGTCGACGCGGTCGTGGGCCACGTCGAGGCCCTCAGCACCGCGCTGAGCCGCACCCTGGACGGGAAGGTCGACACCGTGATGCTGGAGCGGGCCAGGGCCGTCCACCGTGCTTCCATGACCGACTACCTCGCCGATCGCGGGACCCTCGCTGCCGAGGCTGGGCAGTTGGCCGGCCTCTTCCGCGAACCAAGTCTCCAGGAGCAGTTCGACCAGGCCGGGCGACAGCTCCTGCTCGTCCTCGGCATCCACCTGATCCACCAGCGCGCCAAGACCCGAACCTGAGTACCGGATGGGTCCTTCGGCGGCCTCGGGCGATGGGCATAATTGGATCTCGGCAGCGAGGGGGCCGCTCTCCGCTTGGCTCGAGCAGTCAGACCCGGCCCCGCCCATGGCACCGCTTAGGGGTCTAGGTCGTTGCCGCGGCCTGGCGCCGCTTGGCCCGTTCGACTTGGCGCAGCAGCAGGTCGGCGAACTGGATGATCTCTGCTGCCTCGATCGGGTCGTCGAAGTCGACAGTGCGGTGGCTGGCAGGGTTCTTGTAGGCGCCCATGGCGCCGGCGAACAGGTTTGCGGTGGCCGTCTGTTCGCCGCCTTCGGCTTCTGCATCGGCGAGGGCGCCGCCGGCCTTGCCGTTCTCGTGCGGCCGGAACGCCTCCCGCATCAGCCTCACTCCGACCAGGGAGTTGTCGAGCCCGGACTCATCAGCGCTTTGGCGTCGCGGTTGCTCCCGCTGATCGCTGCGGAGCGGAACGAGCCGTTCGCACGAGAACGCTGGGATCGCTGGCGGCGGGAGCCTCTGCCGGACTTCCGGGAGCCGCTGGCGGCAGCCGTAGTGCGCCGCTACGCGGCGGGCGGCGGCGCTTCGCGCCGCCAGGGGGAGCGGCCCGCGGACTGACCGGCGCGTCGCGCCGGTGGGTCCCGCTCCACGGGACATGTCGCAGTCCGCCGCTTCGCGGCAGTGGTCGGCGCTTCGCGCCTCCAACGGCCACTTCTCCTGGAGAGACCACCAACATCCAGCAAGATCACCAGCCTCCTACCCGTCGAAGGGTGCCAAACAGGCTCCAGGAACGGGAAGGCGCCGACTCGCGTACGGTCTGCCGAGCCGCGGGCAAACCGGCTGGACGCGAAGAGAAAAGTAAGGCAGGATTAGTGAAGCTGAGAGGGTGATGCTCTCTGCCTCGCACCGTGTAACCCGCGGAAGGGTGGGGCGGACGGCCAGCCCAATAGGAGTAGTACTGGCCGTCCTATGCCCCCTGGCCCCAGGCCCTTCAACAAGCCCACATCCAGGAAGGCACCTGTACACGATGGTAAACGACGCAGAGCTCGACACGTCCCCAGCCTTCGACGACCTCATGACCTCCCAAGCCGGCGGCTCGGCCCGAGCCGACTCAGCCGTGTCCCACCGCATACAGGACGGCCGTGCTCCGCGGCACCGGAGGCACCTGGTTCATCCTGCTCGCCGATGAGTAGGGCACGGTGGTCCGAAGGACTGGGCAACACGATCAAAGACAGCGACATTGCGATGGTCACAAGGCTGACCGAGTCCGGCCTGGTGCTCCTGCCGCAGCCAAACAAGGACCGTCGCGAGGAGGGAGCCGAAGATGACGCGTGAGGCCCTGCCGCGGGATCCACAAATCACGGAGGACACCCCCATGGCCACGCTGGACGGACGTCCCGTACTGACTCGCAAGCAGCTTGCCGGCACGTACGAGCTCAGTCTCACCCACCTGGAGAGGCTGTACCGGGAGCGCGAGGCCAACGGCCACCCCGAGGCCGCAGGCACGATCAACCGCGCGCTGGTCTGGTACGCCGCTGACTGGCACCAGTGGTACCAGCGCCATACCGATGTCTCTGGGCTGGAGAGCCGGGCTGACTTGCACGACCGCACGGGCCTGGGCCTGAGCACCCTCCAACTGCTTTGGCGGGACAGGAAATCCAACGGGCACCCCGAGCCGGAGAAGACCATCGGAAACACCATGTACTGGAACCCGAAGACCTGGGACACCTGGTACGAGGGCTACAAGGCAGATCAGCAGTGGCGCACGAACGTCGACCTCAGCGGAAACGCTGAGGACCTGATCTCGCTGTCCGAGGCCGCCCGGGTCTTGGGCATGGAACCGACCAGCATCACCAAATACCCAGTGAGGCCGCCGAAGTACTGGCCGGCACCAGCCGAGGAAACGACGACGGACAAGGGCTTCGTCAAGCGAAAGTACCGGCGCGGCGACATCTGGACGTACGCCGAGCGCCGAGAGCGTGGAGGCGGCCGCCCAGCCGGAACGACCAAGACGGATCGCCGCTACCCGTACGACGGCGATCCCCGCCTGGACCAGGCCCGCGCCGTGGTCAAGGCAAACCCCGAAACTCCTGCAGCCCAACTCGCCGGCCAGTTGGCCCACGAGCACGGCGGCACCGCTGGCACCTGGTCCCACATCGTCCGCAGCGCGCGACAGCACCCCGAGGACTGACCCGCTGCGATCAGCAGAGGGGGTGCTTACGGCGTAAGCACCCCCTCTGCTTCTGTATCGGCCCTACTCTCCCGAAGCTACGGCGAAGTGACAAGTAACTCTTGGTAATCAGAGTGACGCTCGGTCAGGGATAGCGGGGCGGGGTCCGGGCACTTCACCGGCCTGGAGGGCGGCGAAGTCGGCGTGAGCCTGTTCGACGGCTTCCGGGTACGCCTCTCGCTTGGCGTGCTCGGCGAGT
The DNA here is from genome assembly GCF_016741855.1 of Streptomyces musisoli. Taxonomy (GTDB): domain Bacteria; phylum Actinomycetota; class Actinomycetes; order Streptomycetales; family Streptomycetaceae; genus Streptomyces; species Streptomyces musisoli. The sequence goes on from NZ_JAERRH010000023.1 coordinate 29,439, forward strand.
GCCCGGTAGATGCTGGCGACGGAGGGGCTTTGGCCCTTGCGCTTGCCGGTGGGGATGATCAGGTCGGACTGGATCTGCTCGACGGACTCGCCGCCCGCCCGGCGGCGGAGCACGGTATGCAGCATGTCGTCGGTGATGACGGGCGGCCGGCCGCCGTGCTTGCCTTTTCGCGCCGCGGTGTCGAGCCCTTCGAGCGTGGACTCACGGATGTTCTCCCGCTCGGTCTCCGCCATCGCGGCGAAGAACGCGAACAGTAGCTTCCCCGGGCCGGTGGGGTCGTAGATGCCGGGCAGGGGCCCGGCGAGCATCTCCAGGACCAGGCCGTGGGCGGTGAGGTGGTCGGCCAGAGCGGTGAGTTCGGCGGCATCGCGGCCGAGCCGCTTCATCTCGTACACGGTGAAGATGACCCGGCAGTGCGGGGCGTGCGCCTTGACCTCCCGCGCCGTCCTCAGTGCCTCCTCGAACTTCGGCCGGACCCGGACCCGGGTGCTGATCTTCTCGCTGAAGATCTTGTCTCTCGGGATGCCGTGCCCGGCGAGTGCGTCGAGCTGGGAGTCGAGTTCCTGGCCGAGGGTCGAGCAGCGGGCGTAGCCGATGCGGATGTCCGCGCTCGGCAGGTCCGGGTCGATCGGCGCCGGCGGCGGGGTGCCTGGCCGCCAGGGCCGGGCTGGGCCGCGGTCGGCCGGGGTGGGCACTCGCAGCGCTTTCTTCAGCCGGGGCACCATGGTGAAGCGGCGGGTGTGGTAGGCGGAGGCGACCGCGCCGCCGCGCGAGCGGCAGGGTGAGCCGGGCTGGGCGTCACACTTCGGACAGGCGTGCTGTTCGACGTCGTCGGCGTCCGACCGGTCGGCCGGGGAAGGGTGCTGAAGGTCCGTCATGGGCCCGGATTTTCGCACAATGCAAGTCTCAGAAGGGTGTCTGTCCCGCTTCTGAGTGAGAACGGGTTCTGCGAGCGGATCCAGGGCCGGCTGGGGCTCGGCGGCCGATTGTTGATCTTGCTCGCGCAAAGGAAAGGCCGCGACCAGCTTCTCCGACACGTCCGCGAACAGCTCCGGCGGAAGCTGGAGCCCGCGCACCCGCTGGAGCTTGTTCACCTCCGCCAGCAGGCTGTCCAGCCCCAACGCGCCCGGGTCCGCCTTCAGCTCGGTGAAGAACGTGCCCCCGCCGCCCGCGCTCTCCTCGTCCGCGCCGGCATCCTCGGCAATCAGGTCGTCCAGCCGGGACCGGGTCGCCGCCGACAGCCGGCCCACAGTGGCCGCGCAGAACCGCTCCTCGAAGGTGCTGACCCCCTTGCCCACCAGCCGGGCGATCTGTCCTGGCGCCGGCGGCTCCAGCCGGTCCTTGCGGCAGCGGACCACCACCGCCTCCGCCAGCCGGTCCCGGTTCAGCTCCACCCCGCACAGCTCGACCGCCAGCCACTCAGCGAGCTGGGCCTGGTCCTCCTCGGAGCACTCACGGAAGCCGAACGCGCCCCGGATCTCCATCCGGTGCCGCTTGATCGCCCGCCCCGACCAGTCGTACGCGGCCCATTCCTCCGCCGCCACCTGCACCTGCTGAGATACGTATGACACCGCCGGCACCGGGATTTCCCCGGTGTCCTCCGGGAACCGGGCCTCCACCTCGAAGAACTTCAGCAACAGCGCAAACCCCAACCGGTTCGCCCCCGACTTGTTCCGCAGCCGCTCCTGGTCCTCCTCCAGTAGCGTCCAGACCTCGATCAGGTCCTCCGGCTCCCACTCCTGCCGCACCCAGCGCTCCCTCCGGTCGCCATGACCGGACCAACCTCGCCGAGCACGGCCCCCAATGAGCCCAGAAGATCAAAAACCCTGACAAGCACACCCCAGATCAGCTACAGAGAGCTACTTGTCACTTCGCCGTAGCTTCGGGAGAACAGGGCCGTCACCGGCCGCACCGCCCACGGGCTGCAGCTGGACCGCAAGGTCGCCTCCCGCGCCCGGTACGTGCTCAAGGCCAAGGTGAAGGAGATGGAGAAGACCGAGGAGACCCGCGGCCGGGGCCCGGCCCCCGCCCTGCTCGTGCCCCAGCTGCGCGCCGCCGTCCAGGCCGCCCCCAAGAACCGGCTGGGCATCCGCAACCGGGCCATCGTGCTGCTGCACTTCGCCCTCACCGCCCGCGAGCACCAGGTCGCCTACCTCCGGCTGCGCCACATCGTGGAGGTCGAGCACGGCCTGGAGGTCGACATCCGGGTCTCCAAGATCAAGCCCCGCAAGGTCAAGGTGCCCTACGGGTCCAGGCCCTCGACCTGCCCCGTGCGCGCGTGGCGCACCTGGAAGGCCGCCGCCAACCTCACCGACCCCGACGACTTCGCCTTCAAGCCGCTGCACAACCGCTGGCACACCCCGCTGGCCGGCGGACTCGACCCCGAGACCATCGGCACCATCACCACCGAGCTGGCTGCCCGCGCCGAGCTGCTGCAGCGCTACACCGGCCACTCCCCCCGCCGCGGCGCCGCCGAGGAGTCCCGCCGCGCCGGCAACGACCGCAAGGTCATCGCCAAGCAGGGCGGATGGGTGGAGAACTCCGCCGCCATGGAGGGCTACTTCGAGGCCGGCGAGGGCTGGGAGGAGAACGCCATGATCGGCGTGCTGTGAGGCGAGGGGGCTCCGTCATGCGCCGCCACCGCGCTCTGCACGGGGTGCTGTGACCTGGGCCACAGGAGCACGCTTATGTCATTTCCCTACCCCATCGAGGGGGTGTGTGATCGGCATCACAGCGCCCGAACAGGCCGTTTCCGGTTTCGGCAGCGACGGGCTTCGAGGGTGACCGCTGTCCGATCTGGCGTTTTCGGAGGAGGCGATGTCACGTCAGCCTGCCGGGTCGTCCGGGATCCGACAGAGCCTCCCGCTACAGTTAACACGCCTGCTCTGACGCGTAATTGAGAACCATGGCCTGACCAGGCAGAGAAAAGCGGGTCAGGCGAAACGCGAAGGTTGCACGCCAGCGGCAGCGGTGTCCGGTGGCTTGACATGTGCATGATCGTGCACGGGTCCGTGGATAACGGGCCTGGCCCCCTGCAGGGCCGTGGCCAGCGTCGTCGGCGCCGACGACGCCCGTCGCCGGGAGGCAATTGACTCAGTTGCCCGAGCCGTCGCGGCCCAGCTCTGAGGCAACCAACGACCTTGACCCGGTCACCCCGCGATCAGCCGTATACGGCCCCCGGGCGCGGTCGTCGACGGCCCGTCTACAGACGTATACGCCCCGTCGATTCGACGCTGCGACCGGGGCCACCGTCATGGGCGCCCGTCCACCAGAACCCCGACCAGCCCCAGGTCATCCAGGGTCTACGTCGCGTGCACCGCTGTATACGCCACATCTACCGGGCACCACGGGCGGCCCGTCACCCTGGCCCAGGAGCGAGGGGCTCACCGCCGGTCAAGTTGCCTCGCTTGACCGGCTCAACCACGCAGTTGACCGGCAACCGTGGATCACGGGCCAGGCAACCCGCGCACTTGACCGGCGACCGCAGCATGCACAGCCGGCGTGCCCGACGACGGGGCGTCGTCGGCGCCGACGACGCTGGCCACGGTCCCGGCGGGGGCCAGGCCCATTACCCGGCTCGGACAAGCCGTCGGCGCCGACGACGCTGACAACATTGCACTGAAAAGAGAACCACCCAAACTGGGATTTCGAAAACCGAGGAACCTAAACGGCATCCGACCAAATCGAATTGGCGGCGGAGTCGCGAAATCCGGGGCGGGCCAAATGGAAGGCGACCGCGAAATGGTGGACCCGGAATCATAATTTAGACCGGCCGACGAAATTTGCATCATCCGTGGTACTCTGTGCCAAGCACGGCCTAGGCCGTTGCACCAACGTCCACATGAGTGAGCCCCACGCCTGCCGACAGCAAGAACGTGGGGCTCGTACCTCAACGGTGTCGGACGACCGATGGGCCCACCCTTCGCGAGAGGGTCGGGCCCATCAACTTCTTTAGCCGCAGGTCACCAGTCCTTCCGGCCGTAGTAGACGGCCTGGAGGACGGCCCCCACGAACCGGACCACATCCGTGGCCCGACGAAGAAGCTTCGCCCACACCGGCCCCTCGTCCCCTGGGGACGTCGTTCCGGTGATCACACCTCACCTCCTCTCACTGGGTAGCCCAGCTGGAGGCCACCCAGGCAGCCGAGGAGGTATTGCCAGAACAATACCACCTAAGACAGTGGCCACGATGGCCACGAGCCCCTTTAGTGCGGGGAAATGATGGACGTCGGACGCGAAAAACCGCAAGGCTCCGTATCTACCCTGGAAGCCGCCCCCGGATATGTAGCTACACGCTCTTGGAAACCCGCAGGCCAGAAGCCTCAGCATCCAAAATCGAGCAGTACGGGACGTGCTCTAGACGTTCCACGCGGAACAGCACGTCGCCCTCGCCTACGTCGGATCCAGCACCCTCCACCCCGCCCTTGGTCGGAGGCCGGCGCGGGCAGGACCCCCGACGGGGGGCCGCAGTGGTTCAGTTGGGCGTCCCGGTCGACCGGTACGGTAGGGGCATCTCGCCACCCCGACCCGCCGCCCGGGAGGTAGGGAACGCGCTGCGATACGCGACCCGCAGACCCGGATGCGGCCACCAGTACGCCCGGGTCACCATCGCGGTCGAGCCGTCGAGATCCACCAGCACCTGATAGGCGACCCGGCCGTCTGCCCAGTCGGGATGCCGGTAAGAACACTGTCACCAGCCGCAAACGGCGGGCCTTACGTGCGGCGACAAGCAGCGGGGTCGCGTTCCACGACGTGCTGGGCCGACCGCGTCGACTCCAGGACGGGCGTACCGCTTCAGCGGAAAGAGGCGTGGTGGGAGCGGGCCAGCAACATCGGACGTACCGTCCTCGGCATTCGGGTGTGAGCAGATGGGTAGGCTGCTCCTGGCAGATAGCGCCTGCCCGCTCCGAGTCATGGTGGCCCACGTCCGCCGTGGCGGCGAAGACAAGGTTCTCCGAATCGCGCCCAGCACTTCCGCCAGGTCATCAGACATCCGTGCGGGGAACGTGGGCAGCCCTGCGAGGAGCACCCGATGACCCAGAACCACCGTCAGAAGTTGTGGATTCGCGCTTACCAGGCCGCCACCGGTACGACGTACTTGAACGCTCGCCGCCGCCAGCTCAACTGGCCGACCCTGGCCGAAGTGATGGAGGAGCACGAGAGGCTCGGCAACTTCGGCATCGGCATCTTCAGCTCCCCTCGCCTGGCTGCCGAGCAGCGGCGCGCCGAACTCGCCGTCGAACGCGAGAACCTGCGGCGCAATGAGGACCTGGCCATGGAGACGGCCCTGTGGCTGCGCGACAACATCATGCCGATCAAGACGCCCACCGCCGGCAGCTACGGTGTGAAGCACTTGATCGAGCGGGCAACTGGTGACTACCTGCCCAACGGAGTGCTCATCGCCTCCGCGTTCATCGTCGGGTACCCCTTCAGGTACGACCAGCCGAACGTGCGGTTGGGCATGAGCCGGCGGGACCTGAACAAGCTGAGGTGAGCTGGGCGCCGCCCTGCAGACCGGGCCCTCGGTCGTGTGCCGAGGGCCGGTCGTTCTCGGCTCCAAAGGGGTAGGGGTCACGGTCATCGATCGTCTTCTCGGGGCTTCACCCCGAGCAGCTGCACGCCCCTGGACTCACCCACATGGGTGACACCCCGACAAGATCATCTCTGATTGCGGCTGGTGACAGCGCTCTTACCGCCACCCCGACGGGGGGCCGCAGTGGTTCAGTTGGGCGTCCCGGTCGACCGGTACGGTAGGGGCATCTCGCCACCCCGACCCGCCGCCCGGGAGGCAGGGAACGCGCTGCGATACGCGACCCGCAGACCCGGATGCGGCCACCAGTACGCCCGGGTCACCATCGCGGTCGAGCCGTCGAGATCCACCAGCACCTGATAGGTGACCCGGCCGTCCGTCCAGTCCTGCCGGGCCCGGACCGTGGCCCACCGCCACCGGCCCCGCGACCTCAGCCACAGCACCGGCGGATCCGCCAGCGGCCAGGTCCACACGATCGGGGCCGGCCCATCCTCTGAGCGCCACGGCCGCGCCTCGACCGGCTCCGGAAATTCATCGTTCACATGTTCTATTTCAGGCCGGTGTCGCGTGGCTTCTTCTTGGGCTGGCTCTGCTGACGCCGCAGCTCACGGATGCGGTCCTGCTCCGCGAACAGCCTGCGGTTCTCCTCCTTGAGCGAGAGCCGCTTCGGGTTGGCCGCCCGCTCCTTCTGCTTGGCCGCCCGGCGCTCCGCTACGAGCGCCTGGGCCTTCCTCTCGCACTCCGAATGCACCGGCTTGCCCCGGGCAGGTCCCTGCTCCCGGCTCACCCACACCTTGCCCTCGATCGGTCCGCCGCACATCGCGCACACGGCCGGGCCCCGCCGCCGCGGCGCCAGCGCCGTCTTTCGTGCCGCCTTCGCCGCCCGGGTCTCCACCGAGCCGTCGGCCCGGGTCACCGTCACCGGAGACGCCGGCGACACGGTGTAGGAGCGCAGGTCGTCCGGAGTCGCCCGGTGCTGCTGCCCCTTCCTGCCCCCACGCACGGGGATCTTGCTGGTCATGAGCGGCAGCGTACGGCAGACCCGGTCACCGGTGGATCTGCGCACACGGGGCACCATCCGCCCGGTTGAACTCGATGCACAACCACGCCCCGTTCGGGAAGTGCCGGCCGTTGAGCTTCCAGTCCACGTCCGAGAACTTCTGAATTCCGATGAGGGTACGGCCGCCTACTGGCTGCGATCCCACGGGATCGGGTACGACACCGTCGGCGTCGGCCGCGGGGCAGGCTTCTCCCAGCCGGGGAAGTGCACCGGGTACACGCCGGTCTGCTGCGGCCGGGGTAACCGCTCCCCCGACCCGGCGGCGCCGGCCGACCCGCCGCTGCTGCCGAAGCCGACCACGGCCAGGGCGATCACGGCGAAGATGGTCAGCTCCCGCCGCGCCCCCGGGTACCACCGCGAATGCGCCCGCACCTTCGTGCCGTCCGCCCGCTCGTACTCCCGTACCTGCACCACGTCGTTCATCCCCTCCCCTGGGCAACGCGCCGCACCGGCGCAACGGACCATGAAAGCAGCCACCACTGACAACGGCCCGGGACTCCTATCTCTGACCCACGCCGCAAGGTGGAGCCGGGCTCTCGCTGATCGGAACATCCGCGGATCCGGCCACCAATCACGGCAGCCTGCTGCGCCCCTACGGCGGCGTGTTGCCTCACGCGCCCGCCTCCCGGTCATGGCTGCTGGCCTGCTCGGGTGGTCGGCGTCGGGAACGGCGAGTCGGCGACGTTTGTGGCGGGCGACCCCACCGACTGTTTCCTCCGAGACAGGCAGAAGGCGCTGGATCAGCTGGGAGGATGCGCAGTGGGCTCTGTACGGTTCGGGCGGATCGCCGCGTACGGCCTGGCTACGGTGTCGGGCGTACTTCTGGTCGTGGCCGTACTTTCCTGGGGCCGGCTGGTCGACCTGGCCACTCGCATCCCGCTGGTCCCGCTTGTCCTGGTCATCGCTTCCGCAGCCTGTGCACTGGCGGCGGGCGAGCTGTACCGACGTACGCGGCCGCGGGGGCGGCGACGCTTCGCCCCGCCTATCCGCTGGTGGTGGGTCCTGCTGGCGTCCGCCGCTGTACTGGCTGCGGTGTGGGTCACTACCGCCTTGCTGCTGGCCCAGGCTGCCCATATGCCGTCGGCCAACGAACGGACGAAAGAGCGGATCGAGGCGGTGCGTACCGGTCTTGCCGCGGGTGCTGGCGCGGGTGCCGCGCTCACGGTGCTGCTGGCGTTTCGTCGGCAGCTGCACCACGAAAGGGCCACCGAGGAGAGCGAACACGACGCGGACGAACGGCGGATCACAGAGCTGTACACCAAGGCTGTCGAGCAGCTCGGCAGCCCTCAAGCCCCGGTACGGCTGGGCGGGCTGTACGCGCTGGAGCGGCTCGGTCAGGCCGCTGCCGACCACCGGCAGACCATCGTGGACGTCATCTGCGCATACCTGCGCATGCCCTACACGCCGCCCGCGATCTCCCGCCACAGCAAAGGGGAGCGCAAGGGATGGCGACAGAAGGTAACCCGTTCCCGACAGGCCATCCGGGCACGCGTCCAGGGGAAGATGGACAACCAGCGACGGCAGGAACTTCAGGTACGTAAGACCGCCGAACGCATTCTCACTGCCCACCTATGTGACTCCCGCCTTACGGACCAGCGGGAGACCACCACAGCCAATGACCGGTTCTGGGAAGGCATGCGCATCGAACTCTCCCACGCCACCCTCACCACGGGGTCCTTCAATCGCTTCCACGTTGCCGAGGCAAACTTCAGCGACGCCACGTTCACCGGCGACGCCTCGTTCATCGGCGCCACGTTCACCGGCCACGCCTTGTTCAGCGGTGCCACGTTCACCCGCGACGCCGGGTTCAGCGACGCCTCGTTCACTGACCACGCCTGGTTCCGCGGCGCCACGTTCGCCGGCGACGCCTGGTTCGTCGGCGCCACGTTCACCCGCGACGCTTGGTTCAGCGACGCCATGTTCACCGGCCACGCTTGGTTCGGCGACGCCACGTTCACCGGCGACGCCGGGTTCCGCGGCGCCACGTTCACCGGCGACGCCCAGTTCGGTGACGCCACGTTCACCGGCCACGCCTGGTTCCGTGGCGCACGGGCACGCCTAACGACGTCGGAGGGCACCCCTCTGGCCTGCTCGTGGCCGCCAGGCTGGGATGTCCAACCCACCACTGACGGCTGGGGGATCTTCAGAAGGCCTGAGGCCAGCTGGCTCCCTGACCAGGCTCCGCGCTCTTTTCCGTGACCCGAGGTGAAACCCTGGAGCAGCTCGCAACATCAGGGCACTGACCAGCGAGGAGGGCTCCACCTTGCGGCCTGGGCCAGAGATAGGAGTTCCGGGCCACAACGGATGACGCTTCGATCACCCCGGAGATCACGGGGCAGGTCAGCAGACACCCCCACCGGTGCCACGATGGGCGCATGAGCACGGCAGGCCGTAACACCGTCTCGGGACACTTCTTCTTGCCTCGTTCCTCCTCATCTGGCCTCGCTGCTGCGACAGACTGCCGCCATGAACCATCAGGAAGCCCGCGAGGAACTGGCCGAGGCGGTCGCCGACATCAAGCACACGGCTCCGGGTGTCGACGGCCCCCTATGGCGGGACATCGGCACACCGGACCTGACACTGGCAGTGGAGGACCTGGTGCACTCGACCGCGCCGGACGAGCAGGAGGGCATGGCTCGGCGTGTGTCGGAGGCATTCGTCGTGCACCCCGGCCAGCTGTACGCGCACGGGATCGACAACCTCGCGTTCGGCACCGCGATTCTCTCGCTGCGGCTGGCGCTGGCCCACCTGGACAGCGCGCAGCGCCCGGAGTAGGGACCGTGTCGCCGCGCCGTCCGCCCCGGGAGCCTGTGGGATGGGACCTGTTGGGGTAGCCGGCGCCCTGGGCGAAGAACAGCGCCAGGATCAGGATGTCGTCGATGTTGGTGACGGCGGTACGTCGGTAGCGGCGGCGGCCCGGCCTGCCTCTGCCGGTATATCGGATCCCCGACTTCGGCGCCACCTTCCTGCCCGAGTCCGCCATCCCCTACCTCGGCCTGCTGCCGCTCGCCCTGGGCCTCAAAGCCGCCTGGCAGGCATGGAAGGACCACCGCGACGGCAGCGCAGACGAGGAGGAGGAAGGGCGAAGACGGGCACGTAGACGCCGATGTTGTCGCCGCCGTTGGCGAAGGTGACCGCGGCGACCTCCAGCGGGCCCGGACCGCCCTCCTTGGCCTGGGCTGGCTCTGCTTCGACCTGGACGACAAGCGCGGGGAAGTCGGCCCCGACCTCGCCACCCTGCTGCGCTGGCTGGAGGAGGCCGGGCTGACCTACGTGGTCGCCGCCTCCGGATCCGCCGGCGGACGGCACGTGTGGGTGACCGCCGAGACGCTGCTGGACGCGCACCTGGTCGAGGCCCTCGCCGTGGCCGCCGCCAAGCGTCTGCCCACGCTCGACTACGGCCTGCTCAAGTCCCGCACCGGCGCCGTCCGCCCGATCGGTGCCCCGCACCGCAACGGAGGCCGCAGCGAGCTGCTGAGCCCGGCGGACCCCCGCCGGGCCGCCGCCCTGCTCACCCCTGCCAGCTGCCGCAACCCCTCCGAGGCGTTCACCCGGCTGCTACTCATCATCGATGCACTGCCCGCCCGCGAGGACTTCCGCCCCAGGGTGGTCGGCCGCGACGAGGTCGCCGAGGTCCTCGACGACCGGCTGGGCCCCCGGCTCGCCGGCACGCCCAACACCGTGCTGGACCGCGACACCATGGCGCTGCTGACCCGGCGCCCGCCGGCCGACCAGGTCAGCGAGGTGTGCGGCTCGCTGCTGACCCGGCTGGCGCTGCGCCGCTGGACGCTCCCGATGGTCGAGCGCCTGCTGGACGACCGCCGTTACCGCGAGGGCGGGCTGCTGCACCTGTGCACCGCGCCCGGGGTCGGCACGCTCCGCGTGGCGCTGGACCAGGCCGACGTCGAGGAGAAGCTGGAGCGCCAGTGGGCCCGCTGCGTCGCCTACGCCGCCACGCTGCCGTACACCGAGGAGTCCCTGCAGCGCACCGAGACCATCGCCGAGACCGTCGCCCTGGTCGAGCAGCTGCAGCAGGCCGCCGACGCCTGCCCGCAGCGCTGGGCCACCGAGTCCGGCCCCGCCGACCGGGCCGCCCTGGACCTGTTCTGTCTGCTCGCGCTGCGCTCCGGCAGCACCGTGCTGAGCCTGGACGTCCGCCGCGCCGCCCTCGCCACCGGCCACGGCCGCTCGACCATGCACCGGGCGTTCGGCCGCCTCACCCTCGACAGCTGGCTGGGCCGGGCCACCGACGATGGCCCCGCGGGCACCTACGAGCTGCTCCCGGTCACCGCTTCGCACCCTGCATTCGCCTCCGTTGCACGGGGTGGGACACAAGGAACCCCGCCCCCCCAGGGGCGCCCCGCACCACCCTGCTCTCGCGCCTTCAAACCCGCCTCGCCGCAGGTCAGGCCGACCTGTTCGCCCACGGCCGGGCCACCCCCTCGCACTCCGGCGGGCTGGGCCACCACGCCGGTCGGGTCTACCAGCAGCTGGCCGAGCACGCCGACCGTGCCGTCAGCCTCGCCGAGGTCTGCCAGCGCACCGGCTACCGCCCCCGCACTGTTGCCAAGCACCTCGTGCGGATGCGGGACTTGCTTGAGTCCGCACAGTGCAGAGATCACATGGGCCAACCCCAGCAAGACAACAGGAAGCTCCCGTTGATCGACCCGGCGCAGGGAGGTCCAAGCCATGACTGCTACCAGCAGCAGGATGGCCACCAACACAGCAGCGGCGCAGAACGCCAACGAGACCGGCACACCGAAAACGGTGCCGGGAGAGAGCGAGAACGACAACGCCGAGCCTCCGGGAACGAAAAAGGCCCCCGGCATGGCTCCGGGGGCCTAGTGCGTGTTTCTAAGCCTCGGTGCTGAGTACCTCGAGCCCTACGTTGGCGAAGTGGTCGAACACCGGACAGGCGAGCAGGGGGTCCAGCATTACCAGTACCTTGACGCCGTGCCCGGTGTCATAGTCGGGTCGGGTGCCGTCCACACCGTGGTAGGCGGGACATGCGCGTCGCGGCGGCCAGGCTCGCGGCCACTGAGCGTGTCCACTTGGGTGAAATTCGCTCGCGCCTGTGTGCCGCTTCTGATGTTGTGAGCGGCGCGGGGTAGTTCGCGTCTTGAGGGGGCATGCTGTGGCGGACGACGGATGCATCTTCTGTGCAATAGCGAGAGGTCAGGCGGACGCCAGCATCGTCCACGAAGATGACTCGGTGATCGCCTTCATGGATCTCCAGCCTGTCACTCCAGGCCACTTGCTGGTTATCCCCAAGGCGCACGCGGTGGGACTGGAGGATCTCCAGGAGGACGCCGGCGTCCAGGTCTGGAAAGTGGCGCATCAGCTCGGACGCGCACTGCGCCGGTCAAGCTTGCGATGCGAGGGCGTCAACTTGTTCCTTGCGGACGGCGAAGCAGCCTTCCAGGAAGTTTTCCACGTTCACCTGCATGTCTTCCCCCGCTTCGCAGGTGACCCATTCCGCATCGATGCTGACTGGCGTGTGCAGGAGCGAGACCAGCTCGACAAGACGGCTGCTGCCGTGCGTGGCGGCCTTGCTGCCCTCGACGCCGGCCCGTACTGACGACCATCGCTCTCCGGGACACGGTCTCACGTGGGGCAGTGCGTGTTCTGAAGGTGCGGCGTTGCGGATCAGGGGTTGATTCCAGGAGCTGTCCGGGCTGAGGGGCAGAGGATTGTCAACGGCCAATGCCGTCAGACCTCGCATCGGCTGCTGCTTTGGCGGCTCGCTCGATCTGCGCGTGTTGGGCTTCCCAGAAGGCCGCGTCGCGGTTCGGGATCGCGTGCTCGGCTGCTGTCCCTGTCGAACCGTCGAGATGTTCGCGCAGGATGTCGGCATGTCCGGCGTGCCGGCTGGTCTCGGTGAGCGTGTGGACCAGGATGTTGAACAGCATCACGTTGGGGCGTGGCCACCAGGGCACGTGGCCGGGGGCGTCGATGGCGAGGGCGTTGATGGTTGCGTCTGAGTGCTCCCAGACGCGACGGTAGCGGTCGGTGATCTGCTCGCGTGTCTCGTCCTCGGTCGCCCACATGTCGGTGCCATGCGCCTTGGCGTCGTCCCAGCGGGGCAGGGGTTCGGGGAACGGTCGGTCGAAGACCTCGCCAAAGTACCTGGACTCCCAGAGCGACAGGTGCTTGACCAGGCCGAGAAGGTTGGTACCCGTCGACGTCAGGGGGCGGCGGACGTCGTACTCGCTCAGCCCGTCGAGCTTCCAGAGCATCGCCTTGCGAATCTCTCGCAGATCGTTGTGCAGATACTTCTTCGCAAAATCATCGATCATGGGCCACGAGCCTGTCATGTGCGGACCATGCGCTCAAGTGGCGGTCAGCCGCTGGCCTGGGCGGGTTTCCTTGGCCAGCTGGGAGTGGCGCCTTTGCGGGCGAGGCGCCTGGTCATGAGGGTGATGGCGGCCCAGGTGATCAAGGTTTCGGAGTGTTGGATGAGCCGTTCGTAGTCCCTTGCATGGCGGCGGGCGTGCATCATCCAGGCGAGCGACCTCTCGACGACCCAGCGGCGGGGCGGCACGACGAAGCCGGAGGCGTCCTTGGGACGGCTGACCGGCTTGATCGTCAGGTTGAGGTGCTGCTTTGCCCAGTCGACGAGCTTGCCGGCGTAAGCCGAGTCGGCCCACACGATCGTGATCTCGGGGTGCATCAGGCGCAGGCGGAAGAGGACTTCCTTCGCCGCGGCGGCGTCGTGCAGGTCGGCGGGGGTGACCATGACCATCAGAGGCAGACCGCGGGTGTCGACGACCAGGTGGCGCTTGCGCCCGTTGATTTTCTTGCCTGCGTCGTAACCGCGGGTGGCCTTGGAGACGGTTTCTGCGGCTTTCACGCTCTGGGAGTCGATCACCGTGGCCACCGCGCGAGGGCCTTTGCCCATGTCGCGGCGGATCCGCCCGGCGAGCTGGTCACGGATCTGGCCGATGATCCCGGCGGCGGCCCAGCGGGCCATGAACCCCCAGACCGTGCGCCAGGGCGGGAAATCCGCAGGCAGAGCCCGCCACTTGCATCCGGTATCCACGACGTAGCGGATCGCGTCGACGATCTCGCGGCGGGGGTGCTTCTCCGGCTGGCCGCCCTTGCTGGTCTCGCAGGCCGGTGGGCAGCAGTCCTTCGAGCAGCGCCCATTCCGCGTTCGTGGTGTCCGAGGGGTAGCGGCGTCGGCGCATGGCGGGTGCCTTCGAGCGAGCGCGGCGGGGCCGCCCGCAGGGCGGTCCCGCCGCGGGTCAGGAGCTGGCGATGAGGTCGAGGGTGGACTCGATCGAGTTGAGCTGGGCGACGATGTGCTTGACCCACTTGTCGCCCGGGTGGGCGGCGGCGTGCGGGGCGACGGTGCCAGTGATGAACCGACGGAACTCGGTCAGCTTCTCCCTGACGACGGCCCGTTCGTATGCCTCCAGCACGTCCCGCTCGGCTCCGAGCTGGTAGCCCGTGGCCCTGTTCCAGGTCAGCGGGGGCCAGCCCTTCTCCGCGGCCTGGTCCTTCAGTGCGGCGAGCCCGGAATGGACCTGGCTCGGGGAGAGGTCGCTGGCGCGTACCAGCTGAGGGAATTCCAGGCCGGCGGGTCTGGCCTCGAACAGCACGAACCGGAGGGTGTCCGCGTGGCGTCTGGCTGCATCACCCCGTCGCCGTGAGGCGCGGGGCATGTCTATTCGCCCTTCAGCAGACGGGCCAGTTCGTCGTCCATGTCGACCTTGCCGGTGTCCACGGCGGTCTCGATCCAGTCCAGCGTCGCCCGCACCTTCGCGACGTTCTGGTGCACGATCGTGCGTTCGTCGTCGCTCAGGGTGCGGTCCCGCAGGCCGGGAACGGTGCGGCCGGCCGCGGCGACGAAGGAGTGGCAGGCGGTGACCAGGTCCAAAAACTCCACCGTCCGGTCGATGTGCCGGATGGCCGGGGCGACCGGGCTGGTGTCCTCGAAGTGCTCGCGGGCCTGTCGGCTGCGTTCGTTCTGGGCCTGGTTGACGTGGAAGCGGGCGGTGTCGTCGCTCATTGCCCTGAACGCGACGTCCGGCCTGCGCAGCAGGTTCGTCGCGGCCGTTGTCGCGACCGCTTCGTCCCGGGTGAACTCCTCCACCACGCGGGCCTTCTCGGCGGCCGGCACCTTCGCCGCGACTGTGGGCCGCTTGAGGAAGTCGGTGGTGACCGTCGCCGCGACCTCTTCGTCCCGGGCCAGCGAGTGGATCGCGGTGATCTTCTCCTGCGGCGACGCCGGGCGTTCGACCTGGCGGCCCACCCTGCGGTTGGCCTCATCCACCGTCCACCGCGTCCCGCCCGCGGGAGGTTTGGCGATGGTCGCGAACCGCTCGTCCTCGTTCTCGATCTGCCCAAGGATCCTGTGGACGCGGAACGACACCCCCGCCTGGCGATGTTCCCTCGGCCAGCGGGACGCCGTCCACCTGGCACTTTCCACGGTTTTGTAGGCCAGCCCGATGTCCTCGGCCAGGCGGAACAGCGTCTCGCGGACCGTGAACAGCTCCTGACCCGGCGCGGCATGCTGGCCGCCCCACCCGCGCATGGGCTCGACCTCCAGGGCGCGGTCACCGATCGTGAACGAACCCCGCGTCTGCTGTTCGACGACCTGCCGCAGCTCGGCCACGATCTCGTCATAGCGGGACTGGCTGACGGAACCGACCTTCTCGGTCTCCTCGGACATGGCTCTCACCACCCAAGTACGGGCCAGGGCACGGCACTTCGGGCCGTGACGAGACAGGACCCGCATCCGTTGCCGAGAGTCAGACCGAAAATCCTAAGATCACAACAAACGACCGCAAATGACCGGTTAGTGAACGGAGTTGGGGCCAGGATGCGTTCGGCCAGCGGTCAAGCGGCTGAGGTACCAGCGCTTGATGCCCTCGCCGGTGGCGTCGACGTACACACTGAAGTCGAAGTAGTCGGCGAGACCGACCCGAGTGCGGCCGTCCTTGCCGGGCAGGGCGGCCGGGAGGACGTTCAACCCCTCGACGATCAGGGTGTCCGGGCGACGCACGGTGAGCTTCTCGCCCGGCACTATGTCGTAGATCCGGTGGGAGTAGACGGGCGCGGACACCTCGCCCTTGCCAGCCTTGGGGATTCGACACGGTCGTCTCCCCCCGGTGGTGGCGCGCCAGCACGGCATACAGGGCCCGCTACGACGAGGCCGGCTTCCTGCGCGCTCCTGCCACACCGCAGACCTCCCCTGAGGAGGCCGAACTCGCCGAGCGGGTCGCCTCCATGGCCGACTGGCTCCTCGAGGAGCAGGCAGGGGAAGGGCGCGGCGCAGGCTCAGGCGGGGGCGTGGCACGAGGCCCGCCGCGCCTGGACATGAGCAGATGTCTGCGGAGCACCAACCGGGCACAGCACCGGGTCAGTCGAAGACGTGATCGTGACGGCGAAGCGGGCCGGCCTGGTGCAGCGGCAAAGGGGCGTCAGACCAGGGCGGCCGGGACGGCGTCGTCGGCCGCCCAGTCCCCGTCGAACAGGGCGGCGACCAGGCGTACGTCCGCTTCGGGGAGCCGGCCGGAGCGGTGCCGGGGGCGGGCCTTGGCGAGCCAGGCGCCGATCTTGACGGTGCCGCCCTCGAGAGGACTCGGCTCGGTGCCACCTTCGCCGTGGAAGCCGTCGACCATGACGCCGCACCTGGACATGGCGGGTACGCCTGGGGAGCATCCAGATCCGGCTGCACCACGAGGGCCTACGCGCCCCTCGCCTGTCTCGCTCTGCACCGCCTCGTGCAGCCCTGACCTCGCCACCAGCTACTGGGGGCCGTCCTGCCGATACGTCGAGCAGGCACCGTGCGCAGCGGCCCCGCAGGCAGGAGGAGCAGGGTTCCACTGCTGGGCCTGCGGGGCCGGTGCATCACTCACGTACCCTGCGGCGCGTCCGATACGCCCGATCCCTCCCAACCGTCCGTGTGGAAAGGCCTCTTATGCGAGTGGGGCCCGGCCGTATCCGGCCGAGCCCCATCACCTCGCACGCGTGGCGCGCTCTTCGCGCCTGGCGTCTGTCGGCTACCAGCGGTACCAGCGGCCCTTGCGGCCGCCGCTGTCCGCGGTGCGGACGACGAAGCCCAGCAGCCACACGACGAGCACGATCACCGCGATCCACCACAGCGCCTTCAGCGCGAAGCCCGCGCCGAAGAGGATCAGGGCCAGCAGAAGAACCAGAAGCAGGGGAACCATCGTTATCAACCTCCTGGCCACCAGGTGCCCTTACCTCAGGCTGACAAGCCCACAAAGAGGGAGTTACTTCCGCGAGGTACAGGGCATATGCACGGGCCTGCACGCCAGGCATCGTTCCCCGGCCCCACCCCTCATGCACCTCAGATCCGCCTCGTGAACTGCGGTGGGCGGGCCTGGGTCAGGGTGTGTCGCCGGAGCAGTGGAAGCGGCAGGTGATCCCCGGGCCTGTAGCGCACGCCCTCGGCCAGCAAGATCCGGCGCACCTGGGAGCGGCTGATCTCGATGCCCCGGTCCCGGGCGGCGGCAGCCAGCGCGTCCAAGGTCCACTCCGAGGGCCCTGACTCGTCAGCGGCCGCCACGCTCACCCCGGAGCGGGTGGAGCAGCTCTCCGCCATCGGCATGCGGTGGACCAGACGGTGAACAAGCTCCAGGACGCAGCGGCTGCTGCCTGGAGCGTACATTTAGCGTACGTAGTACGTACTGAGCACGGTGATGTCCCTCGCCAAGACTCGCCCGCCGGGGCATGTCACATCGCGAGCGCCGGGACCCCGGGGGTATCGGGCACACCGCATCCCTCTCGGGTCTGCGAGGGCGCCGCGGGCGGTGAGGTAAGCGCCGGTCCGATCAGGGGCATGACGGCCGCCAGCATCTCCGCCTTGCTCGCGGTCCCGTCCACGATCAGATCGGCCGCTGCCCGGGAGGGCGCGACATGGGCCGCGTGGCGGTCCCTGCCGGTCTGCAGATAGTTGCGCAGGGACAGTCGGGGGTCCTGTCGCTGCGCCTCGATCTTCCTGAGGATCTTGCGGGCCAGGCGTATGTCGTCGGGGGTCTCGACGTACACCCGCCACGCCGCCCGCCTCAGCACGGACGGCAGTGACAGCGCGAACAGGCCCTCGACCACCACCAGCAGCACGCCGGGGCGCTGCAGCGCTGCGTCGATGGCGTGTGCCGCCGCTGTCTCGTCGATCGATCCCGGATGATTCCAGTCGAGGACGGCGTGCCCGTCGGCGCTGACTGTCCACACACCCCTCAGGGGGTCGTGGGCGGGCACGTAGTAGTCGTCCAGATGGATCAGCGTCACGCTCTCGGGACACTGCAGCGACAGGGCCTCGGCAAGGGTTGACTTGCCGGATGCGGTGCCGCCTGCAACCGCCAGTACACCCGTCATAACGGGCGCTCCTCATGTGCTCAAAGGGGGGTGGACGAAGCGGCCGGACAAGCCGGGTCCAGGGAATGTACGGCGGTGTGATCGCCGCTGGCAAGCAGGGAGACGCGGCCCGGTTCAGCGGGGCCAGCGCTGCGATCTTCGGTTGACCTGCGCACGGTCTCGGCGACGCCGCGGACCTTCAGCGTGGCATGACGGCCCCTGAGCGCAGGCGGGACGCCGAGGGGAGCGGGCCAGTTCTCACTGCCCGGCACCCTACGGCGCGGCACTGACAACACCGCCCGGCCGAGGGGAAGGTCCAACCTCTCTCTGGCGCGCCGCCGGTCGTGGACTGCTGCGGGACGGCGGCCCGGGCGAACGTGGTGAGTCATCCGCTTCTCGTACTGCGGTGATCGGCAGGGACGTGGTGTGGTGCCCGGGCCAGCGGTCCGCGCTTCTCGAGGAGCGTGGCGGAAAGCGCTACCGCTTCGGGGTTCGCCACATTGGACAAGATGACGGAATGCCATGCCCGCACCTCGCTGACCTGCGGTGATGGGAGGTGGAGGCCTCGCGTGACGACGGCACGTCCGTGTGGACACGGGTGCCGGAATGCTCGTGATCGGCCTGGCACGCCGGGGCGGTCGGGTGCCACGATCGAGGCCTCGCCATGTTCGTCTTCTCCGCCCGCCTGGCCACGGCCGGTGCGGTCGTCGCGGTGGCCGCCGAGTGCGGCATCGCGTACCCGCTCGCCAACCGCCTCCCGGCCGGCGACGCTGTCGTCATTGTCATCGTCGTCCTGGCCGTCACCGCGCTGGCCGCGACCGGCCACGAGGTGCCCGCCGTGCTGGGGGCGCTGGCGGCCGCGGCCGCCGGCCGGCTCGCGCGGGCCCGGCTGCGGGCGTGCTAGTTGCCCTTGTCGATGGGTTTGGGAGGCGCCCCGATCCACGGTCGGGTGATGTTGATGAGTTTGGGAGGCACCAGGTCTCTTGCCAGGGCAGCATCGGGATGCTGCTGGTGAAAGGTGCTGGTGGGCCCCGGATCCGTTGCCAGGCGGGCATGGAGTTCCACGTCGAAGCGGACACCGTCGTATTCGAGCTTCTGTCGTTGTTGTCCTTCCACCGCGAAGCCGGCCGCGCGAGCAACTCCGCATGAGGCGGGATTGTTCACCCGGTGCCCAAGCTCCAGCCGGAAAAGTTCCGCGTCGTCGAAAGCCCAGCGAGCCACAGCACGGCAGGCACGGGACGCTACGCCCCGGCCACGGGCCGTTGCCGTCGTCCAGTAGGACACCCATCCAGTGGCATGGCGCCGGTCCACTGGGCCAACACACACCTGGCCGAGAACGAGGCCACCGCCGTCGACGACGGCGAAGGAATAGGAAGAGTCCGCAGCCCACTGGTCACCACGGGCCGTTAGCCACCGCTCGGCGGCCTGGACAGAATCGACCGGCTCGATGGACTGGGCACGCATGAGCGGATCCGCGAACGCGGTCATCACCGCCCGGGCGTCCTCGGCCTTCCATCTCCGCAGCACCAGGCCAGAGGAGGTATCTACACGATCGCGCACGACGCGAGTCTTCCTCAGCAGACATCGCCTGTCACGTCGGTTTCCCAGCAGTCGGTCCCCCGCCAGGGAGCCGTGCTCGTGTCGGGACGTGAACCAGCTTCCGTCACGTCAGTTCCGTCATTTGTCGTCGACATCCAAGCGACGAGCGATCACCAACTGCCTCCCAAACCCGTCCACATCTGCTGTTCCTATAGATGCACGAAGCCACAGACGGCCGAGACGACGACCAGAGCGGCGATCTGAGCCTGGATATTGGCGGAGGACAGGCCCTCTCGCAGAACACCGATCAGCACCTGCGCCGCTACGGCGAGCGCACGCATTCCCTGGCTCGGGCCGTCGTTCTTCACCAAGTTCCTCTACTTCACCGGCAAGACGGTGACGCCGGCGAACGGCCCTGAGCCGCTCGTTCTCGACCGCATCATGGCCCGGCACATGCGGTCCCTGGCATCAACGGTCGGTCGGGAAACGGGCCACGACTCCGACGGCTCGATCGCCGGCTGGGTCTGGAGGGACCAGGACTGATCACCCCACCGCTACCAGGTCTTCCTGTCGTTCCTGCACGCCGCCGTCCACCAGGCGGCGTCCACCGACGGCTGGCCGTCCGACGCCTCACCCGACCTGCTCGAATACGCACTCTTCAGCACCGCGTGGACGTGAGCATCCGGGCCCGGCACACCTGCCGCATGGAAAGCCGCACCGGCCCCCTGCGGGTACGCCCGGCGCGCAAAGACCGTGCGGCGAGGCGCCGGATGCCTGGAGTGCCACGCATGGTGCGGCGGCGCCGGCCGACTCACCCGAGGAACTCGGCGAGGACTCCGGTGACGGCGGCCGCAAGGGTGAGGACGGCGGCGAACGTGGTGGCCGCACGCATGAGGGCTGTGGGGTAAGTGGCACCGTCAAAGCGAGCCAGGGTGCCCGCGGCAGCGACGACCAGAGCCGCGGCGAGCAGGACGATGGCGATGTGGTTCACGGCAATCTCCCCGTACTGGTTGGGATGTTGACGTGGGTGAAGGTCGCAGAAACGGTGTGCGCCGTGGTCCGGCCGGACAATGATGAACACCGTTGAACACACGCACTGGGGGTGCAGGTGAGCGGGAATGCCGAGGAGCGTGAGGCGGCGCTCACCGAGCTGCGCAAACGACTGGAAGACGCCCTGGCCCACACGGGGCTGACCAAAGCTCAGCTCGCCGCCCGGGCGCATCGGTCGCGCACAACCGTCCATGAGGCCTTCAAGGACGGCGGGCGTGTTCCGTCCGGCGCGACCGTAGCGGCGCTGGCCGGCACGCTGGGCCTGTCGGCCGAGCAGAAGCGGGAGCTGCTTCAGCTGCGCCGGGCCGCGGCAGGCGAGAGGGCCGGTCCTGTGCGTGTTTGGGACGAAGAGCTCGGCAAGCCGATCGCGCAGTGGGATCCTCACGACTTGGAAGTCCATCCCGCCGGAACCCCCACCATCGCAGCCAGCTTGGGCGCCTTGGCGCAGCGGGCGCTGCCCGGCTACGTGCACCGCGCCCATGACCGCGTCCTGGCCGACGCGGTGCGCGAGGCGGCCGGGGGTCGCAGTCGGATGCTGGTCCTGGTCGGATCGTCTTCGACCGGCAAAACTCGGGCGTGCTGGGAGGCCGTCCAGCCGCTCGCTGCCTACGGCTGGCGGCTGTGGCACCCGTACGATCCGACCTCGGTCGAGGCCCCGCTCCCCGACCTCCACCGGGTGGCGCCCCGCACGGTGATATGGCTCAACGAAGCTCAGCACTACCTCGGCCACTCCCGGGTCGGCGAGCGCATCGCGGCCGCACTGCACACCCTGCTCACCGACGCCGACCGCGGGCCGGTCCTCGTACTGGGCACCTTGTGGCTCGAGTACGCCAACTCCTACATGGCCCTACCCGGCCCCGAGGCACCTGACCCGCACCGCCGGGTCCGCAAACTGTTGACCGGACGCACGCTCACCGTCCCCGACGCGTTCGACGAGGAGGCGCTCGAGGCCGCCTCCGTCCTGGCCCAAGGCGGCGACCGGTTCATGGCGGACGCCCTCACCCGCGCCCACACTCACCGACGCGTCACCCAGGACCTCGCCGGGGCACCGGAGCTCGTGCGCCGCTACGACCACGGCATCCCGCCCGTGAAAGCCCTCTTGGAGGTAGCGATGGACGCCCGCCGCCTCGGCGTCGGACTCCACCTCCCCCAGGCCTTCCTCATCGACGCCGCCACCGACTACCTCACCGACGACGACTACGACGAGCTCACCGAAGACCGGCTCAAAGCAGCTTTCGCCGCCCTTGCCCACCCCGTCCACGGCAAACAAGCCCCCCGCCCCATGCGGCGCCCCCCGGGCAGCCCGGCACCGACCAGGACGCCCACCCCGGCGGCAGGACCGGTCTTCCGCCTCGCGGACTACCTCAAACAGCACGGCCGCATGACACGCCAAAGGTTCTGCCCGCCCGCCTCCTTCTGGCACGCAGCCCACACCCATCTCACCGACCCCGAAAACCTCCGCAACCTCGCCAAGGCAGCCGAAAATCGGTATCGCCTGCAATGGGCACATCATCTTCGTTGGCAGGCCGCCGATACCGGCAGCATCGAAGCCCTGTGCGAGCTGGCGCACCTGAGGGAGCGGGCTGGGGACCAGGAGGGTGCCGAAACCCTGTACCGGCAGGCCGCCGACGCCGGCGACACCCACGCCCTGGCCCACCTGGTACAGCAGCGCCAGGCGGCTGGGGACTCGGAGGGCGCCGACGCCCTCGCCCGGCAGGCCGCCGACGCCGGCACCACCTACGCCCTGCGCAAGCTGGCGCAGCTACGGGAGGCGGCCGGGGACCGGCGAAGCGCTGATGCTCTCGCCCGGCGCGCCGCCGACGCCGGCGACGCTTACGCCCTGGTCATCTTGGCGCAGCTGCGGAAGGAGGCCGGGGACCTAGAGAGCGCCGAAGCCCTGGCCCGGCACGCCGCGGATACTGGCGGTGCCACACAGCATCTCGGTAATTGGTGGCGGTACGGGTTAGACCCAGACGGTTCACCGACCCCTCCATGGTCCTGAACACACGCCCGCCCGCAGGGGTTACGCCCGCAGTGGCGCGGCGCCAGTCCGGGCACCGATGGGTGCCCGCAAGTAACCCTCCACGGCACCCAGGGGCCGGGCAGGGTTGCGCACGGCCGCTCGGGCGAAAGGGGGCTCCCGTCCCGGCTCGGGGGTAACACGGAACTGGAGTCCTACGTCCATCTTCCTCGCCCCTCCGGGGGAGCGTCGCGGCCCTGTGGCTCGCCTTCGGGCACCTCCTGATCGCCGCGGCCGTCGTCGGCTTCCTCGTGCCTCCGCACGGCGTGGCCTGGCGGTCCTGTTCGGCGGGCTGGTGGTTGCAGCGCCCCGCTCGCTCCGGGGCGAGGGCCCCGCCTGCGCCAGCCAGCAAGGCACCACCCAGCACACCCTGCCGCCAACCCACCCAGCACACCCTGCCGCCAACTCGCTCATCCGAATGAACGCCGGCAGGAACCGGAATGGCAAACCGTTCCACCAGGACAGGGGGATGTCATGAGACTCCTGCCTCTACGACCGCCCCGGACAGGCGTTACCGCGCCGATCACCGCTGCCGTCACGACCGTCCTGGCCGCCTCACTGATCGGCCTCGCATCCGCCCACGCCGCGCCCCCCGCGGGCGCGCCCGCTGCGGTCCGGGACCAGATCGCGTGCCCGCGCGGGTTCGTGTGCATCTACCCCGACATCAACTTCAACGGACAGCCCTACGTCAAACGCGCCGTCGACGGATCCGTGCGGCACCTGCCGGACTACATCCGCGGCAAAGGCAGCTCCGTCATCAACAACAGCAGCCGCACCGCCCGCGTCTACCAGAAGGACAACTACTTCGGCCGGCACGTCTGCGTCGGCCGCGAGGGCGGCACCATCAGCGACCTGCGCTCCTACCAGCTCAACGACACCACCCACAGCCTCCGCAACAACGACACCCCCTGCGGCGCCTGACGGCCGCCCGAAGAGGGACGGGCCGACATGCCGCTTGCGCCCCCGGCCGTCCAGGTGGGCGCGAGTCCGGCGGCGCGCGGAGGTCCACCGGTAGATCGGCGGAGGGCGTCACCCGAGTCGGGGGGGCAGGGCTTACGCCAGGACGGCCGGGACCGCGTCCTCGGCCGTCCAGTCCCCCTCGAACAGGGCGGCGACCAGGCGTACATGGTCCTCGGGGAGCTGGCGAGCGCGGTGCTTGGTGCGGGCCTTGGCGAGCCAGGCGCCGAGCTTGACGGTGTCGCCGTCGACGCGGATCGTCTCGCGGGCGGCGGGGATGAGTTCAGCAACTGGTGCGCGCGAGGGTGAGGGCTTGCCAGGTGGTGAGCTGGCGGTGCAGCCAGGAGCCGATCTTCACCCCGGCGAGCTGGGTGTCGCGCGCGGATCCGGGGTTGGTGCGCACCGGCCGTGGGATGGGCTCTCCAGCTCACGGTGGGCGGTGTCTTGTTGCTGGTGCCGCAGACCACGGTGGGCCGGTTGCGGCGGTGCAGGGCCATTCAGCGCCTGTGGGGGTCATTCCAGGACAGAGGCTCAGCACATGGACGCCGGATTTCTTGTACTCCGCCCACAACACCTCCCAGAAGGACGGAACGAACGCCTTGGTGGCGCTGTAGGCCCCAGGTCCTGGGTCGGTGCGTAGGCGAGCTAGGACGCGGGCACGTGCCAGAACACGTGGGCGAGAGCGACCAGGGCATCACAGTTCAGACCCATCATCTCCAGGCTCTGCTCCAACGGAACGGTGGCGAACCTGCCGGTCACCACGAAGTCGGCGTGGCTGACCAACAGGCGGAGCCGGCCCCGCTGGTGCGGCCGCGAGAGTAGTCAGCCCCGGTGCCGTGTCGGTTCACCGCGTGTGGCCGCCCTGGACGATCGGCTGCAGGTCTCGCCAGCCTCGGGGACCAGGCGGGTGGTGGTCTTGTCGCATAGCCGAGCGCCTTCGAAGTGACGGGGGCTGGGCGCCTCGGCGGTAGTGCGTGTGGGTCGGGTGCGTCCCCCGTGCGCACCCGCCCCGGTCGGAGTGGCGGCGGGGGTCAGGGCTTGGGGGCGGGAGCGGTCGCCTGCCAGCGGGTGCCGATGGTGCGCAGCAGGTTGTCGTAGACGCCGAGGTAGCGGAAGGGCTTGATGGCCGCCATGTAGAGGTGACCGAAGGGGCCGTTGGGCTTGACGAGGACGGCCATCTGCCCGCGGTAGCCGCCGGAGCTGTCCGGGACCCAGCCGAGGTGAAGCACGCCATGCATCGTGCGATTGGCGATCTCGGCCGCCCACTCGCCCTCGGTCTCGTAGACGGTGGTGAAGCGGGGGTTGCGGGAGGACGACAGGTCCTTGCGGAGGTCGTCGGGCAGCCGGTCGCGCAGGGTCGGCACCCGCGCGCCCAGGCCGGCGTCCGGCTTGTCCCACCCGAACAGCGCACCGAGCTTCCAGCGGATCGCGAAGAGGGCGTGGGCGACGGGCGAGGTGACGAACGGCTCCTGCGCGGGGCCTGCGCCGCTGAAGAGGGCGACCAGGCGGGGCCAGTCGCCGGGGCTGCCCGGAGTGGGCAGCGCCCAGACGTCCTCGAGGCGGAAGTCGTGGGCGATGGCGTGAATGCGCCAGGGACGGGAAGTGTGGGCGGTCTTGGGAAGCCTCATGCCGAGCCCCTGTCTATACGGTGGCGTATAGACCTAGGCTAGCCCTGTGTGTACGGAGGCGTCTATACGGGTCCGTACATCCGATGAGTCGAGGAGGCACGGCATGGGAGTCACCCGTACGCCGCGCGGCGCCTGGATCGAGCAGGGGATGCGGGCGCTCGCCGCCGGTGGTCCGGAGGCCGTTCGCATCGAGGTGCTGGCGCAGGCGCTGGGCGTCAGCAAGGGCGGGTTCTACGGGTACTTCCGCAACCGGGACGCGCTGCTCGGCGAGATGCTCGACACCTGGGAGCGGGAGGCCGCCGAGGCCGTGATCGAGCAGGTGGATGCCGAGGGCGGGGACGCCAGGGCCCGGCTGGAGCGGCTGTTCACCATCACCGCGGCGGCCACCGGGCCGGTGACGGGCGTGGCCTCGGAACTGGCCATCCGCGACTGGGCGCGGCGCGACGAGGACGTGGCGGCGCGGCTGCGGCGGGTGGACAACCGGCGCATGGAGTATCTGCGCGCACTGTTCGGGGACTTCTGCCCCGACGAGAAGGAGGTCGAGCTGCGGTGCATGCTCGTCTTCTCCCTGCGGATCGGTAGCTACTTCATCGCCGCCGAGCACGGAGGGCTCAGTCGGGCGCAGGTGATGGAGCTGGCGCGGGAACGGCTGCTGGCGTAGGGGCGAAGCGCGGGCCACTACCGAGTGCTTCCCGTGGTGTGTGACTGCTTCCGGCGGTGCCCGACTGCTCACTGCTGGCCGGCCGGAGGGCGAGGGTGATGGTGATCGCACTGAGCACGGCGGTGGTGCCTGTTTCTAAGCCCCGGTTCTGAGGAGCCTGGCGGCCTAGGCTGAAGTCGTGTCCGAGGACGCCAGTCGGGCAGGCGAAAGAGAGTGCGGGGCCCGATGGGTGGCCGGCGTCGACCGCCGTACTGCTCGGCCCGGTGCAAGGTGAGGGCCTGGAGGCACTGGGCAGAACCGTTCGGCGAACGGTCACAGTGACCGCTGAGCGGTGGCTTGGCGTTCGGCGGTGATGGCGCGCTGCTTGCAGTCGTCGCACGGGTGCGGGTGGGTGTCGCGCGGGGTGTCCCATCCGGCGGGCTCGATGGTCTTCCACTGTTCGTCGGTGAACCGGGTGCCGCAGTCGGCGCACACCGGACGGCGGGCCTCTCGCTCGGCCTTGTGCTGTGCGGCGATGCGGCGCAGTTCCTCCTGGTGCTCCCGTTGGCGGGCGGCGTACTCGGCCTGCTGGCGGGCATCGTGGGCTCGCGGCGCGGGTTGCCGATCGCCTCGAGGAGGGTCTGGTTCTGTGGCCGGCGAAGCGCCGGAAGATCGCCCCGGCCGGGCCGTGCTCCTTGAGGTGCTCCATGCCGGTGACCACGATGGGCAGCTTGCCGTCGTACATGGGGAAGCCGCCCTCGTACGTGGTGCCCTTCCAGTGCTGCTGGGTTAGCTCGGCCAGCTGCCGGGTGACGGTGTCGGGGTTGCGCGGGCCGATCCGGTTGAAGCAGCGGCGGGTGTGGCTGGTCGCCGTGGCGGCCGTCGGGCGCCCACCAGCGGGTGCGCCACATCGGCCGCTCACGGCCGTCGACGTCCTTCACCTTCCGCTGGCCAAACCGCATGTACTTACCGTCGGCACCCAGGCAAGGCGCCCTCCAAGATGCTCCGGCGCGAGAACGGCGGATCACCCGGGGGGAGTCCGGATGCTCCCCAGCCCGGCCGAGCACAGCCAGCCGCCCAGGCCGCCAGGCCGAGTTCGCTCCATTAGGTGCCTGCCGGACGCCCTCGACACCCGACACGGCGCTTTTCCGGTTTTCCTCCCCCGCGTGCGGCCGGGGCGCGATTGGATGTCCTCATGACCTCCGCCGAGCACGCGCGGCTGATGCGCGCGAACCAGGCGAACTGGGACGCCCGCACTCCGGTCCACGTCACCAGCCGGTTCTACGGCCTGGACGAGGACCTGGATCCGGAGCGCTGGTTCGCCGCGTTCGAGTGGGAGGACCTCGGCGAGTTGTCCGGCCGGGACGTGCTGCACCTCCAGTGCCACCTCGGTACGGAGACGCTCGCCCTCGCCCGGCGTGGAGCCCGGGCAGTCGGCCTGGACTTCTCGGCGGAGTCCGTGACGGCCGCGCGGGACCTCGCCGCGAAGTCGGGCCTCGACGTCACCTACGCCCAGGCCAACGTGTACGACGCCGTGGCGGCGCTCGAGGGCCGGCGGTTCGACGTCGTCTACACCGGCAAGGGCGCCCTGTGCTATCTGCCCGACCTCGACCGGTGGGCGGATGTCGTCGCCAGGCTTCTGCGGCCGGGCGGGCGGTTGTACGTCGTGGAGTTCCACCCGCTACTCAACGCGCTCGGCCCGAAACCCGGTCCGGGTGAGGGACCGGAGCTGCTGCTGCGCCACGACTACCTAGGTGGCTCCGGTCCGGTGCACCGGGATGCCACCTACACCTACACCGACGGGCCGGCCGTCGAGGGCGCCACGGACAGTTACGAGTGGATGCACGGAATAGGAGAGGTCGTGAACGCGTTGACGGATGCGGGAATGGGCGTCCGGCGACTGCGGGAGAGCGACGAGCTTCCCTGGCCGCGCTGGCCGCGGATGGTCCGTACGGACTCTGGCTGGTGGCGGCTGCCCGAGCCGCGGATCCCCCTTTTATACGGCCTGCTGGCCGTTCGTTGAGCCTCCTTCCCCCGGCAGCGGTTACAGTGCGAGCAGCACGCGTGCTTGCCCCCAACCTGCACCGTGCGCAGCTGAACCCGATCGAAGAGGCGGCAGCGCGAAAGGTCCCTCCCGGGACCGCTTAACTCAGGCATGCCGGGAAGGTAGCAGAAAGCCCTCTGAACTGCTGAAACAGCGGATTTAGTTCAGTCAACACGCCGAACATGCGCACCCGCACGAAGGACATACGCCCGACCGGCACGTCCTCGAGGGCGTCCAGCGTCTCCTGGTCGACGTCGCTGTAGATGGCCATGTCCTCGGCGAGCATGTCCGCGTCGATCCGCGCGCTGACCGTCCAGACCTCCAGCGTGTCACCGAACTTGGACGCCTGGACCGGATGTTCGTGGTGGTACACGAGGCTGATCAGGGACGGGTCGGCGGGCAGCCGGGACACAGCAGGAGAGACAGTGGTCACCGCTCCAACGTAGTGGCCACCGCTGCCGGCGCCGCAGGCCAACCCGGCAGCAGCCGACACCCGGGCCGGTATCGCGAGGTGTCATGCCGTACGTGGAAGCGATCACGGCCCCGGCGGGCGGTGCCCACGCATCACGTCGCAGCGTCCGGGCTGGCTTTGACATCTCCAGAGCCTCGGAGGGTTGGCTTCTTGCCGACCCGCCACTCGAACCTGAGGTGGCGAGAGGCATGCCGGCGGACAGCCGGGCCAGTGCAACGGTCCGGCTGTCCGGTGGATCTATGCCGCGCAGCCGGTCCGGCGCTGCGCCGGGCGGTCGCGGCGTGCTGCGAACCTTGCGGCGGTGTCGGTAACGACCGGCTTGTCTCCCTTCATCGCCGCCACCGGGGGCGTGATGACGCGCTTGACGATGCCTTGAATCTCCGCGAGCGCGGCCGCGCGATCGTCGATGTCCCGCAGGAACGCGTCCCAACAGGTCAGCCCTGTCGGGTTCTTCAGCCGACGGGAGGCGGTCGCCAACGCCGCCCAGGTGGGGTAGCCACAGATCTTCGACCATGCGCGGAGCCACGGGGCGAGATCGCTGCCGCTGATGCCGCAGGCCTCCAGGAAGAGGACGTACTGCAGGAATTCCCGCGGGAGCGTACGGCCCTTGGCCATGGCGTGGGCCGTGCTGCGGGGCAGCGCCCCGTGATGGCCGGCGGCCCTTTCCATGGCGCGGAACGAAGGCTCCCCTGCCCGGCGCCACGCATCGCGCAATGCGCCGCTCAGGTCACCTTCATCCCGGGCGAACTGCGGCTTGGGCAGGACCGTCGACCGGCGAGAGCGGCGCCGGGCCTCGGCGACGGCCTCCGCCGCCTCCTTGCGCAGCCGCGACGCCGCCCGGGCAGCGTCGAGGTCGTTGCTCACGATCACGCAACCGAGGGCGTACTGGGTTGCTACCGCGGGCGAGGGGAGCGACTTCCCGCTCGCCGCGCGCTTCAGGGTCGCCGCCGAGCAGCTCGTGTGGGAGGCCAGGTCCCGGTAGGTCAGGTGCGCAGCGTGCCGCATGGACCGCAGGTGCTCCGCGAACCGGCCCAACTCGGGCACGGTGTGGTCGACTGGTTGTTCCGGACGCGCCATGAGCTCCTCAGCTTCCCGAGCCGGACGCCAGGGCGTTCAGCAGCCGCAGCAGCCGACGGCCGGTACCGCCGTTGCGGAGGCAGGCGGTGAAGAGGAACAGGACGGCCACGGCGGTCAGGCCGGACACTGCCAGCAAGGCGAGGATGGCGTGGACTGTCATGGACGTGAGCAGGCACAGTACGACCGCGGCGGTCAGGAAGCCGAGGACGACGAGGGCCTGCGCCATGCCGAAGCGCGACTGGGCCCCGAAATCGGAGACCGAGGCCTCGGAGTTCTGGTCCATGTGAGGACCCCTTTGCATGTGGGGCGGCGGCCCGGAGGCCGCCGCCTGTGCTGGTGAGAGTCGGACTGGGGAGATCGCGAGACGGCTTGGCATTCCGTCCCGGACGCGATCGTGAGTCCGGCTGGCGCCGAGGAGCACGGTCTGTTGGCATACAGTCCGCTGGGATCCCCCCGGGGCCCGCAAGCCCCTAGGTTTCCAGGGCCGGACGGGCTGTCGTTAACCCCTCTGACGTTGGCTCAGTTGCCGTCTTTATTGGCTGGCCGACGCTCTTGGCGGCACTGACCTGCGTGCTTTCTCCGGCGCTGGGGGTTGGCTCACGCTCTGTCCCGCTCGTGTTTTGGACGACGGTGGACATCGGGTTCCATGCTGGCCGTCGAAGCCGCGACTTCATACAAAAGCGGGTTCGTGCCCCTGCATGGCATCGCTGGTGAGGCTAGACCGGGGTAGATACAACATGGTCGCGATTGGCACGCGGCCCAACAGATATCGGGCCGGTGGCCGCCGCGTGGCAGCGGCCATCACCGGCCCGACGTTCGCGCACGGGGTGAGGCCGAACGGGTGCAGCAGTTCGCAGGCCTGCTGGTTCATCGGCGCCCCTGAGCCCCCGTGCAGGGCCAGACGTGCTTGATCAGCGCAGGTCTGCGACGTTCAGGCACGTGTGGCAGGAAGTTGAGCGCGGCCGGGGAGGTGGCCTGCCGTCGCATGACGGTCAGGTCAGGAGCGGGGCGAAGGCACCGGCCACGGTGGCGGTGAGGGTGATGACCGCGGCGAAGGTGACGGCGGCGCGGGTGAGAGCGGCGGGGTAGGTGGCGCCGTCCATGCGGGCGAGCTTGCCCGCGCCGGCGGCGGCCAGCAGCGCGACGACGGTCACGAGTGCGGTGGCGAGGAGGACGACGGCGACGGTCACGGCAGGCTCCCGGTACACGAAGGGGGTGTTGACGTGGACGAAGGTCGTGGAAGCGGTGTGCGCCGGGGTTCGCCGGGACGAAGATGAACACCGGCGAACACCTCACGGCCCGGGGGCGAGCACGTGCACGATGACCAGAGCGGCGACAGTCCGGCACTCACCGACCTGCGCAGGCGGCTGGAGGCCGGGCGGGCCCGCATGCGGCTGAGCAAGACGGATCTGGCCGGCCGCGCGGCGCTGGGCCGTACGACGGTGTCGGAGGCCTTCCAGATCGATGGGCCGGTGCCGTCGGCGGAGACGGTGGCGGCGCTGGCCCGTGCCTTGAGGCTGCCGGTCGGCGAGCTACTGGAGCTGCAGCGGGATGCGGCCGGGGGCGGTGAGCGGCCGGGGCCCGGCCGGTTGATCGGTGAGTGGGAGCCGCACGATCTGGAGGTCCATCCGGCCGGGCACAGCAGGGTCGTTGACGGCTCGGGTGTGTCCGGGACACGGGCGCTGCCCGGGTACGTGCGGCGCGACCATGACCGGGTGCTTGACGAGGCGGTGAGGGATGTGGCGGTCGGCCGCAGCCGGATCGTGGTCCTGGTGGGCACCTCGTCGACTGGGAAGACCCGGGCGTGCTGGGAGGCCGTGCAGCCGCTCGCGGAGAGGGGGTGGCGGCTGTGGCATCCCTTCGACCCGACCCGCGCCGAGGCCGCCTTGGAGGACCTGCACCGCGTTGGGCCGCGCACCGTGGTGTGGCTGAACGAGGCCCAGCACTACCTCGGTGACCGGGCGGCCGGTGAGCGGATCGCGGCGGCCGTGCACCATCTGCTGGTCACCCCGGAGCGCGGGCCGGTCCTCGTGCTGGGCACGCTCTGGCCCGAATACGCCCATCAGTACACGGCCCTGGCCACCCCGGGCGGGGAAGATCCGTACAGCCGGGCACGCGAACTCCTATCCGGCCGCACTCTGAGCATCCCGGATTCTTTCGACGCCCTGGCCCTGGCCGCGGCGGCCGTCCTCGCCGAGGGCGGGGACCGGCTGCTGGCCGACGCCCTCACCCGCACCCGCACCGACGGACGCATCCCCCAGGACCTGGCCGGTGCCCCCGAACTCCTCAACCGCTACCAGCGCGCAAGCCCGGCCGCCAAAGCGCTGCTGGAAGCGGCGATGGACGCCCGCCGCCTCGGCGTCGGCCTCCATCTCCCCCAGGCCTTCCTCACCGACGCCGCCCCCGACTACCTCAGCCAGAGCGACTACGACCAGCTGACCGACGACTGGGCCGAAGCCGCCTTCGCCGAACTCGCCGAACCAGTCCACGGCAGACAAGCCCCCCTGCGCCGTACCACCCCCCGCCCCCTACGACGCCCGCCCACTCCATCCACAGCTACGGCCCCGCCCTCCGCACAGCCGGCGGGGCCGGTGTTCCAGCTCGCCGACTACCTCGAACAACACGGCCGCACCACCCGCCGGTGGCTGTGCCCGCCCTCCTCGTTCTGGTACGCCGCCCACACCCGCCTGACCCGTCCTGATGACCTAGACAACCTCGCCCAGGCAGCCGAACGCCGGCACCGCCTGCAATGGGCCCACCATCTCCGACACCGCGCGGCCGACCACGGCGGCACCCGCGCCCTGTATCGCTTGGCCGAGGCCCGGGAGAAGGCCGGGGACCGGGAAGGCGCCGAAACCCTGGCCCGGCAGGCCGCCGACCACGGGGACACCTACGCCTTGCTCTACCTGGCCCAGGCCCGGGAGAGGGCCGGGGACCGGCAAGGTGCTGAAACCCTCTACCGGCAGGCCGCCGACCACGGGGACACCGACGCCCTGGCCCGCCTGGCCGAAGCCCGGGAAAAGGCCGGGGACCAGGAAGGCGCCGAAACCCTGGCCCGGCAGGCCGCCGACCACGGTAAGACCAACGCCCTCGTCCACCTGGCCCTGCGGCGGGAGAAGGCCGGGGACCAGGAAGGCGCCGAAACCCTGGCCCGGCAGGCCGCCGACCAGGGCAACACCGAAGCCCTGGTCCGCCTGGCCGAAGCCCGGGAAAAGGCCGGGGACCAGGAAGGCGCCGAAACCCTGGCCCGGCAGGCCGCCGACCAGGGCAACACCGATGCCATGGCCCGCTTGGCCATGGTCCGGGTTGAGGCCGGGGACCGGAAAGGTGCCGAAACCCTGGCCCGGCAGGCCGCCGACCACGGCAACACCTACGCCTTGGGCTACCTGGCCCGGGAGAGGGCCGGGGACCGGGAAGGCGCTGAAACCCTCTACCGGCAGGCCGCCGACCACGGCGACACCGACGCCCTGTACCAACTGGCCATGCTGCGGGAGGAGACCGGGGACCGGGAAGGCGCGGGAATCCTCTACCGGCAGGCCGCCGACCACGGCGACGCCGACGCCCTGGCCCGCCTGGCTGAGGCCCAGGAGGAGGCCGGGGACTGGGAAGGCGCCGAAACCCTGGCCCGGCAGGCCGCCGACCACGGCAACACCTACGCCCTCGTCCACCTGGCCCTGCGGCGGGAGGCAACCGGGGACCGGGAAGGCGCCGAAACCCTGGCCCGGCAGGCCGCCGACCACGGCAACACCTACGCCTTGTTCCACCTGGCCGCGGGCCGGGAGGAGGCCGGGGACCGGGAAGGCGCCGAAACCCTGGCCCGGCAGGGCGCCGACCTCGGCGACACCAACTACCCATTCTACAGCGAAGCGGAGAGCAGAGTATTTCTAAGGCTGTGGCCGGACGGTCTGGACCCGGACGGTACGCCGACGCCCCGATGGCAGTAATCCACACGCTAGCGGCCACGACGGGGCACCTGCCGTCGGTGGCCGCACCGGAAGCGCGAGAAGCCCGTGAGGGATCTCGCACTCCGCTCGCCCCGCGCAGGGTTGGGAGGCCCACGCTGAGGGGGCGCATCTTGACCGCGGTGAGGCCCGCGACGGCGGGCAGGCTGGTTCGTCCTGGGTGCAGTGAGCGGGGCGCGGCCGAGACCGTCCATGTGACCGGGTCTATCCGAGCCAGACGATGTCCAGGACGGACAGGTGGTGCAGCGATCGGTTGATCCAGTAGATGACGGACAGCTGGCCGGCGGAGGCGATGCGCACGTCTTCGCCGTCCGGGTCGCCGGTGTCCCACTGGGTGAAGCCCCACGGGTTGGCGGCGGCGTCCAGGAGGTCCCAGCCGGTCTGCTGGGCGTGCTCGGGCAGGGCGGCGAGGGAGTACGTGCGGCGGGACTCTTCCAGGGCCGTGGCCCATTCCTGTTCGAAGGCCGGAACCCACCGTGTGGCCCGGCGGTCGGCGCGCAGCTGCGCGAGCAGTTCGGCCGGGGCCTCAGCGGCCGGTGCGGGTGCGGGCGTGTGTGGGGGGATGGGAGCGTGGTCGGGCTGCGCGCTCATCGGCTGGTCCTCCCGGCGGGTCGTACCGCAACGGTACGCGCGCCGCGAGGCCAGGGGGACGGACATGCGGCGATCGCCTCCTACCGGGCCAGGGTGCGGGCGAGGTGGCGCAGTTGCTCGTCTTGGCGGTTGTAGGTGGCGGAGTCCGGCCGTGGCGCAGTCCCGGTCGTCCGGGGTGCGGTGAGGACCGGTCGGCGGAACGGGCGAGGGGCGAGCGCGTCGAGGCAGACGTTGCCCGCGCCGTAACACCGCCCTGCCCGACCGCGAGCACCACGAACTGACCGCCTGGCTGCCGCTCGCCGCGTTCGTGATGCTGTCCAAACAAAGCCCGGGCTTCCGCTTCGCTTCAGCCCGGGCCGACGGTCCGCTGCGCTCCCCGCCTGGGGATCAGCGTCTGCGGGCCCAGCCGGAACCGATTCCGGCCACATGCAAGGCCAGAGCCGTCAGCCCCAGCAGCATGACGTTCGTCGAAGAAAACGCATCGTTGGTACTGATGTCAGCCGCGTTGATCAAAAACGCAAAGAAGAACAGCACCGCAGCGACTATGCCAAGCATGACGAGCTCCTCTCACAAGGCGGTGAAACCCGTATGCCCGGCTATCGCTCGCGCAGACGCCGGGATGCCCGGGCCACGCTCGCGGTGAGTCAGGCATGCGCGTGGTGCGGCCCGGCCGCCCGCCGCGGCGCGGCGTGGTGCGCAGGGACGGCCGAGCCTGTGCTCTGAAGGCGCTGAAGCCACAGGGAAGCCGTGAGCAGGAGGCCGGTGAAGATGGCCAGGAGGAGGACGGAGACCCACATCTGCCGGCTCTCGGGAGACTGCCAGCCGGTCCAGGCCGTCGATGCCGCCCACATCAGGGCGCCCACCGCGTAGAAGGTGCGGACCCGGCGCAGCTGCCGCACGGCCCGCAGGGACATGATGCGATCAGTCGTGGATGCCATGCCGGCCCGGGTACCCCGCTGCAGGCGGTTCAGCAGACCGGGTTTGCTTCTGCGGATTCGTTCACTTTTCCTCTTGCTGCTGGGCGCGCCCCTCGAAGTCGCGTCGTACTGCTGCGCCTTGGTCTTCCACCAGCCCTGCACCGTCGGGGAGGTCCAGGACGGCGCCGCAGTGGCTGCACAGTTTCCCGTCTTCGGCGGGCGTGCCGCAGGCCTTGCAGAACCGGTTGCCTTTGTTGTTCTCGGTCTTCGGTGTCATGACTCTCCCCAGGCTGGTGGGATGTGATGGGTGCGGAGTACCCACACCACGTCCCTGCCGATCACCGCAGTACGAGAAGCGGATGACTCACCACGTTCGCCCGGGCCGCCGTCCCGCAGCAGTCCACGACCGGCGGCGCGCCAGAGAGAAGCGGGGTGGGCGGCGGTGCGCGCTTTTGGCCTGCGCAGGCGGCACGGCCTTCGTCGAGCGCCTCAACGATGCCGATGTCCTGTCGGTCCCGGGCGCGCACTGGTCCGATCTGAGCCAGTTGTGGATCTGGCTGCCCCCGCACACGCGTCCGGCTGCCCTGGACGGCCTGGGTGCCGGGGCCGGCCTCACGAGGGTGGTCGAAGCCGTCGAAGCTGCCCACCCGGACCTGCGGGAGCGGTTCCGTACCCAGCTGGCCGAAGAGTTGGAGCAGGACCCGGACGAGGATGGCCGGGACTCCAGCTCCCGGCCGGCCGCCGCGATGACGGTGCGCCCGGACAGGCGGCCGACAGCCGGCGTCAACCGGCCGGTCCACCGACCGGCGGACACACACCAGCCACCCCAAAGGCTGAAATGAAAACACGCAGTCGCCGGACAGGACCTGCATCCGCCCACAACTTGGAAAACACGAGGTTCTCTCATGATCAACGCTCGACGTCACATGGCCCGCCTCGCCGGCATCTCCTGCATCGCCGCCCTCGCCGCCGGAACGATCGGCGTGGCCAGCGCTGAAGCCGCACCCATGGTGCAGCACCAGGCGGCCGCATACTCCACCAGCCATAACGGGAACACGCAGGGAGGCGCGCAGGGCGACGGCCAAGGCAACACCCAGGGAGGCGGCAGCAGCTCGATGGGCCCCATGGGCGGCTAAACCACCACCAAAACCAACCCACCCAGTCCCGCGGAAAGCGGCAGATGAGGAGGGCCGCGATCGGGGCGGTCGGCGGCAGCGTTGAGGCCGCGGAGGACGTCCTGGGCGAACCCGGCGGGGGTGTCGGCCCACAGGGCATACGGGGTGCCGTGGCTCAGGTACGACAGGACCATAAGGTCCTGCCGCCGCCGACCGGCGCGCCACCCTCGCGACCCTTGACGACGACATCCTGTGCGCCGCGGCCAGGTGCTCGAGCTGGTCCAGGCGGACGAGCCAGCCGGGGACCGCGGACGTTCGGGTGCACAGGCCGGAGTCGACGATGTTCCGGGCGCGGGCCGCGAGGCCGCGATCCGAGGGCGGGGGTGTGCTGCATTCGGAACTATGGCCGCGGACCGCACGAACCGGTACGCCTAGCGTCGCGCGGTGTCGTTGCAGCGTGCACCCGTACGTAGATCCGATGCGTCATCTGCATACCTGGCCGCGGTTGCTTCACCCAGTGACGCGGGAAAGTGCCAGCCGCTGGGAGCGACAGGTGATAGGCCTTTCCTCCCCTTAGCCGCTGGCGCTGGCCCGTTGCGGCTGGCCGTCTCCACGGCGTTCTCGCTCGCAGCATTCGCTGCAGATTCGGTGCAGGAACGGCCGCTACTTGGACGAGGAGGTCCCCCTCCGACAGAGGCCTAGACACCCCCGCTGATCAGGGGAAACGCGTGTTGAAGGCGGCGGCGCGGACGTGCCAGGGTGCTCGCCGGGCGCACTCGGCGCCCTCGAGTAAGGGGGGAAGCCATCATTGCGGCCGTCATCACTGCGGCGGGCGTCATCGTTGCCGCGGTGATCACCACGCGGCGTAAGGGATCGGGGGAGGATGCACCGTGAGGTGACGTGACGCGAAGGCGCAGCTCTGGGCGTGTCACGTCACCTCGTGGAGAGGCGACCGAGCCCGGCGGGCCGCAGGTGCCGGTTTGCGTCGAGATACGACCGGGGCGCCTGCAGTCCTCGAGGAGCTGCTTCGCCGCGTCCAGTACCGCGGTGCTGCTCTCCAGCGCGACCCGCCCCAGGTGCCCCTCGAGGAGCTGCAGGCCCGCTCACCGTGGCGAGCGGCCGCCGTGGGCAGAGCGGGCCACAGCGCGGCCGTGGCGGCAATCTCGTCCGCGATCGTGGCGAACTCGGGGGCGTGCGTCCAGTCCGTCCCGCCACCCGAATCGACACGTCGCCGACACGAACAGTCCCCGCGTCCCCGGGCGGCGCAGGTGCCGTACGAGCCGGTTCACCGCGTCCGCCTGATCGGGAAAGAGCCGGCCCACTCGGAGCGGCCGGAGGCCTTCACGGACACTACACCCCCCCCCGAACGCCGTCCGTACGTAGAAAGTACGCGATATGTACGCCGTAGGACCCGTTCCACGGGTAGGATGAGGGTGGAGGTGTCCCATGTCCGAGCTGTTCGATGCCGTCGACGCGCTGGTCGCGTCCCGGTCCCCGCTGCCGCCGCCGGCGGAGCGCAGGCGGTTGCGCCAGGCGCACGCGCTCACCCTGGACGAGGTGGCCGCAGCGCTGAAGGTGCGGCGGGCGACCGTCGGCGCGTGGGAGTCGGGCAAGACCGAGCCGAGGCCGCCGGAGCGGGAGGCGTACGCGCGCCTGCTGGAACAGCTCGCCAAGCTCTACCCCGCTCCGGAGAGCACCGGTACCGAGATGGAGGACACCGCGGTGCCGCAGCCCGCTCCGGCGCCGGCAGCGCAGGCCCAGTCCGCGGCAGCGGCGCCGTCGACGCCCATGGTGAGCCCACCGACGGCACCGACAGACGCTGGGGAGCCAGCCGGGGACGGGGCAGAGGAATTTGCCGCCGCTCCCCCGCCAGCCGTTCGTGCACCGGCCGCCGTGTCGCGACCGCGTGCCGAGCGAGCGTCGCACGGCACGCGCCGTCCGGATGCGAGCAAGGCCGCCCCGGCCAACACGCCCGCGACCGGCGGCGCGTACGCGCACGGCCCGCTGCTCGTGCTCGATGCCGACGCCGACGCCGACGCCGACGCCGACCGCAATGTGACCGGCTACGGCGTCGGCGGTCTCATCCTGGACGTGCCCGCCAAGTCCCTGCCTGCCCTCATCGAGTGGACGCTTACCGAGGCGCGGCTCGGGGCGGAGAAGCTGCACGGCTCGGGCAAGGACGCCGACCCCCTGCTGGTCCTCACCGAGGCCGCGTGCGAACGCTACGGGCTGCCCGCCACGCTGTCGCACGAGGAGCGGCTCGCCGGGCGGCTGGCGGAGGGGCACAAGGTCATCAAGCAGCTCCAGCGTGCCGAGTGGAAGCTGACCAAGCGGGGGCTGGGGCCGTGGGCGCGGATCTACCGCCCCGCCCACGGCGGGCGGCGGCAGTGCGTGCAGCTGTGCATTCCTTCCTGGCGTGCCCTCGATGCCCGCGCGTGGGGCCATGCCGCGCGGCTGGAGCCCGCGGAGCTGGCCCGGGTGCTGGGCGTGTACGCGCAGCGGGTGATGACCCCGGTCGGCTCGGCGGCGGTCACCGGTCTGCAGCTGATGACCGCACTGAACCCGCCGACCCGTGCGAGCGAGCCGGACGCCGACGGCCGGCGCCACTCCGAACACCGGCCCGGCTCGCTGGGCACCGAGCCGATGGACCCGGCCCCGTGCGAGGCGACCGACGGCCACCCCGTCCTCGCCGACCTTCCGCGGTTCCATGTGCGCGGCCCCGAGGAGAAGCTGTTCGAGGAGGCCTACGACTGGGCGCGGGACCTGACCGACGCCGAGTGCATGAAGCGCCACCTGGTCGGTATCGACGTCAACCTCGCCTTCGGCGCGGCCGCCAATGGCGCCGTCGTCGGCCTCGCGTCACCGCCGGTCCACGTCACCGATCCGGCCTTCGATCCGGCGCTGCCCGGCTCGTGGCTGGTCGACCTCTCCCACGTCGACCTGAACCGGGTGAAGGTCGGCAAGCAGTGGCGCGACCTGGACGGTGATCTGCTGCCCAGCCCGTTCACACCGTCCGGCCGGCGCCCTGAGGGGCCGGCCTGGTACGCCACGCCCACCGTGGCGTATGCCGTCGAACTCGGCTACGACGTCGCCCCGGTGGAGGCGTGGGTGCGCTCCGAG
Organism: Streptomyces musisoli; assembly: GCF_016741855.1. Classification (GTDB taxonomy): domain Bacteria; phylum Actinomycetota; class Actinomycetes; order Streptomycetales; family Streptomycetaceae; genus Streptomyces; species Streptomyces musisoli. Next base: position 68,485 of record NZ_JAERRH010000023.1, read on the forward strand.
AGCGGCCGGTTCCTGGACGGCTGGTACAAGCGGCTGCGCGACGCTTACATCGCGACCATGAAGGATCTCGGGGTGGGCGAGAAGCTGTCCCCGATCGAGTTCCTGGAGGCGATGGACGGCTACCGGCAGCGTGATCCGGAGCTGGGCATCGTCGTGGACGCCGTCAAGATGACCGTCAAGGGCGGCATCGGCAAGCTGCGGGAGAAGGCGCGCGGCGGCGGCTGGAAGCCGGGACAGGCCTGGACCGCCCTCGCCCGCCCGACGTGGCGGCCCGACATCCGCGCCGCCGTGATCTCCCGGGCCCGGATCAACATGCACCGCAAGATGGTCGCCCTGGCGGCGGCCACCGGGCAGTATCCGGTCGCGGTCCTCTCCGACTGCGCCGTCTACGCCGCAGACGGGCCCAGCCCGCTCGACGTCCTGCCCTACGACTCGGGCGGCAAGACCGTGCCCGGCAGCTTCCGGCTCGGCGTCTCCCCCGGGATGGTCAAGCACGAGGGCACCCAGAGCGTGCTCTGGGGCGCCAACATCCTCGAGCAGCTCGCCGACGACGGCAAGGTCGCCAACCTCGCCCGCTACATCAAGACCGGCGAGGTCACCGCCAAGGACACCGGAGAGTAGGGGAATCGCGGCATGGTCACGGTCGGGGAAGGACTCGACAAAGCGGTGCAGGGCGCGTTCACCCGCCCGATCCCGAAGACCGCCGGGGCACAGATGCGCTACCTGGTCCGCCAGCACCAGCGCAGCACCCGGCGGGTGGCCGAGCTGCTCGGCATCAGCCAGCGCACCGTCAAACGGTACGTGAAGAACCAGATCAAAACCCCCCGGCCCCAGCTCGCCGACCGCCTTGAACGCGAGGTCCGCGTGCGCTGGCAGCCGCAAGTCAGGGCCAAGGCCAAGCAGACCGCGGCCACCACCGGCGGCATCATGATCGATGTCCAGGGCCGCTTCGGCTACACCGCCGCCCCCGGCAGCACCGACGACGCCCGCGTCCGCCACCTCACCCTCGCCCTGCCGCCACAGCACGCCGCCCGCCTCTTCACGGCCCGGGAGGCAGGTGCCACCGAGGACCAGCTCCGCCAGATTGCCGCCGAGGCCCTGGGCGAGGTCTACTTCCGCGACAACGGCCACCGCGCCCACGGCCTCGAAGTCGAACTCACCGACCTGATCGACCTCGAGTTCGAGCTGTAGCCCGGGCCGTCACGCCACCGCGCCAAACGGTGAGCGGCAGCGGCGCCTCGTCGGACCGCGCCCAAGGGCCGGCCGTTGCACCTTTCCACCCCGCCGAGCGCTGAGGGCTGTTCGCCGCTCCACGGCCAGGACGACGAGCCGGCCGCGGATTCGGCGGCGCGTGCCGACCGTCTCGGCTGACCTCGCACGGCTTTCGCCCATCAGCCCCGGCGGGCCTCGCTAGGGTGCCGCAAGACAACGGACCACGCTGCCGAGGGGACCATCGTGGACATCGCCGAGGCGCAGAGGCTCGCCTGGGAGAACAAGCTCAGCAAAGGGTTCAACACCACAGACGTGCCGATGGAGTTCGGGCTCCTGACGGCGGAGGTCGGTGAAGCTTTCACGGCTTGGCGCAAGCAGCTTCCCGACCGGGGCGAAGAGCTGGCCGACGTGTTCCTGTACCTGGTGGGGCTTGCCCAGATGCAGGGCGTGGACCTGGCTGAGGAAGTCGCGCGCAAGATCGAGAAGAATGCACGCCGTACCTACACCCCGGGGGCCAACGGCACTCTCCTGCGGACCGGGGAAGAATAGGCCGGGCGGCTCCCTGTGCCGGTCCGCGTGCGTACCGGTTCCGCGTGGGCGGTCAGACGGTGCCCCATGCGCTGGCGCGGGCCGGCCTGCTGTCGCAAATCCGCGTCTTGGCCAACAAGCTCTGCAGCCGGGCGGGCATGTCAGCGCCTGGGGTGGTGCGCGGCGGCGCTGGTGGCTAGGGCGCGGTGTGCGCCGCGTTGCACGTCTGTGCCCGCGGTGCGGACATTTGCCCTGGCTGCGCAGGTGGGCGCCGGGTCATGATGGGGCGCCGTGCCCGGCCGGGGCGGGGCCGTGGCGGTCAGGCGTGAGGAGAGCTGTGGCAGCAGGGGCGTTACGGACCGTGCCGCTGGCTGGGGAGCTGACCGCGTCGCTGATCAACCGGGCCGCGGACCGCTACGGTCTGCCGGCCGCGGGCGTGCTGCGGCTGTGGACGTGACGTAACTCCCCCGTGCGGCACGAGGGCGGGGGTGTGCGCGCCGATGCGGAGGTCGTCCTCAACGAGGCCGGGCGGGGTGTGTTCGCCGAGCTGTGCGGGATGGGGCAGACCGGCGCTCACCTGTATCACCTGACCACCGGAACCCTCGACCGCCGAGAGGAAGGCTGTCGTCCCGGGTGTCCGTTCGACACGACTCTGTTCGGGCTTGGCGACGCCGCACCCGCGTTTATCGGCCGACATCTCGCGGCCGAGCTTGCCCGCGACGGCCACAACGACTTCCGGTCGCGCATCACCCGACTCGTGCGCCGGTGGCATCACCTCGGCTCATGACGACATTGGCCACGACACGACGGAGTCAGTGCCATGGCTGACTACCCGGCAGCTTGGCCATCGCCAGGTGATTGAGAGGGAGACCGCCGATGGCAACGGCGCATGGACAGCCAGATTCACTCACGACGGCTGACACCGGAGCCCGGATATATCCGCTCAGGGGATGGGACGACATCGGCCCGCACAGCACGGTGCGGGCCGATGCGTGTGTCGTCGCCTTCTAGGAGGCGGTCGGAGTGCCGGTTGAAGCCGGCGTTTTGCCGGGCGAAGTGGGCTGCCCGGTGAAGACGACGAGGTGCCAGGTTCCCTTGCCCCGGGTCACCGTGAAGGTGTCGTTCATGGGCTTGCCCGCCTTGTCCGTGGCGGCGAGATGGGCGCTGCCGGTGTTGGGGCCCATGTCGTGGTTGATCTCGAGATCGCTGATCTTCCATCCTCGTCCGCCTTTGTCGGCGAGGATCTTTGCTGCTTCTCGTCGCGACCAGGGCTCGTCCTTAACGCCGCCGATCCGGATGAGGCCGGTCGTACTGCGTGTGTTGAGAGCGGAGATGTAGTCGGTGACGGCCTGGCGTGCGCCGTCAGTCGGTGAGGCAGCGGGTTTGGCTTCGTCGTTGTCCGACGAGCAGCCGGACAGGACCAGTAACGCGATCGCGGCGACGGCGATGCGGCGACGGTTCACGGAAGGGCTCCTTCTTCTCCTGTGAGGGGTCGGCAGCCTGTCACGTGCGATGGGCGTACCACCAGGTGTTCGGGTGGTCGGAGACGAGCGTGCTCACGGGCTTGTTGTGCGTGTCGTACCAGTACCAGTTCTCGGCTCCGCCCCAGGTGTACGACGTCCAGAGGCTGACGGGTCCGTAGAACCAGTACTTGTTGCTGGTGCGCTGGATGATGGAGCCACCTGCAGGCTTCCAGCCGCCGGCGAGCATGATCTGCGACAGGAAGTTCGTGCAGTCATTGCCGCCGTAGGTGCGGAAGGCGGAGTTGTGGTGTTTCCAGTACTTCTCCGCGTAGGCAATCATCTTGTTGTAGCTGTACGCGGCTGTCGTGGCGGGTTTCACTGCTCCGGGGCAAAGCACGAGAAGCCGCGATGCAATATCTGCCCCGTTCATCGGCGCATGACAAGACGCGGTGCGCGGCGTACCAGGGTGACGGCGGCCAGCCCAATCCCTTCGCCCTCGTCGTCTTGGTGGGGTCCTTGCCCGTGCTGCCCCGCGCGAACATGGTGTCTCATGGGGCAGCGCGATCGCGTGGCCCGTCAGCCCCTTGGAGGGAACCGTGTTACGTCCCGCTCGACTGATCTGGGCGAACAACCTTGACCGTTCCTCGGGCGTCACGCTCACCCGGGGCGGCCACTCAGAGCCCATCGACTTGACCGAGGTGACGGCGGTCTTCCTTTCCGTCGTCGTCGGCGATCTCCCGCAGGGCATGACTGACAGGCCTTCCGAAGGCCCCTGGCTCGGCGTCGCCCTCCAGGTTCGTGACGCCGGCGGCACCTGGCTTCCCGCCGCGATCTTGGAGCCCCGCTACAACATGCATGCTCAAGAGCCATGGCAGGCTGGCCCATTCGCCAGCCATGCCTCCGTGGGGCAGGTCCTTGCCGCAGGCAGCTCGCACAACGGCGACAAGACGGTGCCGATGGTCCTGCCGCCCCTCGCACGGATTCGTTGGGACGTTCGCAATTGGCATCGCGGCGCCAACCGGCCCGTGTCCTTTGGCCGGACCGTGATCTCGCTGTACGGGCGCTGACCGCCTCGCCGTCCGCACTGGCTGGACCAGCGTGGCCAAAGCCCCGATATCCGTATGGCGGAGTTCAGCGTGCGAGGTGCACGAGCCAAACGGCCCCCAAGGGCCGGGTGGTGATATCCCCCGTTACCGGGCTACCAACCTTCGGGTCCCGCATGACTTCCCCCCTTTGTTGTTCATGATCCGGGGGGTCGGTGTCAGCGGGCCCTGAGGTATCGACGGACCACTGATGATGGTTGACAAGGTGTTTTTGAACGTCGTCTTCTCAACTTGCCGTGCCCTCTGCCGAGTCCGCGCCCTTGCCAGGAGCGCTCAGCTCTCATTATCTTGACGTCAAGATTCCTTGGTGGAGGAGAAGTTGTGGCTCTGGGAACGCTCGGATACGCCTTGGACGGCCTGCATCACGTGCAGCTTGCGATCCCACCAGGTGCTGAGGACATCTGCCGCGAGTTCTGGGGAGACGTTCTCGGCATGACAGAGCTCGAGAAGCCGCCGGTGCTGGCGACTCGTGGTGGGTGCTGGTTCCGATGTGGTGGCCTGGAGGTCCACTTGGGGGTTGAAGAGGACTTCCGCCCGAACAGGAAGGCGCATCCGGGCATCCTTGTGACCTCGCTCCAGGCGCTCGCCAAGCGGTTGGAAGACAAAGGAGTGAGCGTCACCTGGGATGACAACTTTCCTGGCCACGATCGCTTCTATGCGTTCGACAAGCTGGGCAATCGGCTCGAGTTCCTTGAACCTGTCCGCGAATGATGACGTCGCATGATCACGGCGTCCTCTTCGTCCACTGGCTGGTGCGGGGGCTTTTTCGGTTCAGGCGCCGGGTCATCATGGTGATGAGTGCCCAGTTCAGGTGTGCTTCGGAGTGCTGGGGAAGGCGTTCGTTGCGGCGTGCGTTCATGCACCAGCCGATCGTGCGCTCGACTTTCCAGCGGCGGGGCAGGATGACGAAGCACACCCAGCGGCGCAGCCCGGGGCGTGGGTTGAGCCGGGTGTCCGGCCCCATTCCGATCAGAAGGCCCGGCACCAGCTCTCTCGGGTGCAGGACGTGGGCTCGTGTCGTGGCGGCCTCCAGGACATCCCGTGCCTGATCCCGGCTTCATCGCGTAGGCACCGCGCGGCAGGGGTCGCTGGGGCCGGGAGACCGCGAAGAACCATGCTGAGGGCGTGTAGGCGTGCGCAATGATGGTCTGGGTCGTGAAGTCGATGTGACGCTGGATCTCTTCCTCGGCGTGGCCGACGCGGGCGAAGCGGTCGCGGTAGGCGCGCTCGATCTGGTGCTCCGGCATCCAGGCGGTGTGGTCGTTATCCCGGTAGGGGACGACCGCGGCCTGCTGTTCCTTATCGCGTGCTGCGCCGCCGTACACGAAGTGCGGTGCCATCTCGCTCGCCGGCACATCCACGACCAGGACGGTCTTCGTCCCGTCGGTCAGCTCGAATATGTCCAGGTCCTGCAGGTAGGGCTGGACGTGGTTGCGGATCCACTGGGCGTACTGCTGCCAGTTGACCTCGTCAGGGTCAATGCCCACCACAGCGGTCGTCTTGTCCTGGACACCGAAGATGATCAGCCCGCCGCGTGTGTTGGCCATGGCGGCGACGTCCTTCGCCAACTCGTTCCACCGGCCGTCCCGGGGCGGCTGAGGAAGCACCTCCTTCCACCGCGGCCTGGCGGACCATGTCGAAGGTGAGAGGACCGGGCGGGCATCCGAGGTGCTCGTGGAGTCTTGTCCATGTACGTGCCATGCGCGGCAGCGTAGAGGGCCTATCGGCCTCTACCAGAGACGCTTCCCCCTGCGATGGCAGGCGCTGAGTAACCCTCCAGAAAACTGATGGCTCAACAGGGCCCTGCCCCCGTACTCGCGAGCGCGATCCCGTCCCTCTTTGAGCGCTTGTTCACCCTGGTTGTCACGAGGGGCCGGGACGTTGTCGGTGGCGGCCGATACGTTGCGATCATGGGTGTCTATCTGGTGAGTGTCGCCGCGCAGGACTGGTCTCAGCCCGGGGAGGACGGGTACGGGGACGTCGCCGCCGCGCTGAACACCGAGCTGGAGCGGCGCGGCCTGCCCCCTTACGAGCTGCGGCAGGCCGCACGGGAGGCGCCTGGCTGGTTCGAGGAGAAGGTCAGCCCGTCCATGGACGGCTTCGTGGCGCTGTGCAGGACGCGGCTGACCGACGCGGAGCTGTCAGCCCTCCTCGACTGGAACGTGCTGGTGCCCCTCGCGCTGGAGGAGGAGATCGTGCTCCCCGTCGGCACCGCCTACTCCGGCGAGGAGACAACGGTCGCCGGGGCCCCGCGGGTTCTCGCCCTGGCCGAGCGGCTGGCCGGTGCTGTCGGGTTGCCCGTGGACGCGATACCGGCCGACGGGAACCTCGCCCTGAGCCTGTGGTTCCTGGAGGGCGGGGCGGAACGGACCGCACGGGTGCGGCCGGGACCGTGGGCCGAGGACCGGGACGCGGCCTTCTACGTGGCGCTCTACCTACGCGCCGCGCAGTACTCCCTGCGGAACGGCTGCCCGATCACCTACTCCTGAGCCGGACACGGCGGCGGCCGACCATCCGGGTCTGGGTCAGGGACCGCCGCGTCACGTCGTTCCTGGAACCCAGCGGCAGCGCTGCGCACACCCGGGCACAGCGCGGGCCTCTGAGAGGGCTCCCGGTCGACGCGCGGTCACGCGGCCTGGACGGCTCGCCGGGCGCGAGCCAGCTGGCGCAGCTCGAAGCGCGCCGCCGGCGCCGAAGGGACGGTCTCTCAGTAGGGGTGCCACCACAGCCGTACGGACAAGAGCAGCAGGCGGCGGCTCATTACGGATGCTCCAGCTGCCGAACCTTAAGTTTGATCGTCACTTAGGTAAGGGGATCCACTGCAACGGGGCGCAGGTGTTGGGGGTGGGCGTGGCGGGGTGACTGCGGGATACGGGTCAGCCAGTCCTCGCACGGTTGATCTTGAGAGCCCACGCGTTTTCCCGGGGCTTCCCGGCTCGCAGCGTCGATTCGAGGGGCGTCATACCGTTGCCGGGATGCCGAGCTCGGCAAGCAGGCCGCGCACGCGCTGCTCGATCTGGTCCCGGATGGGTCGCACGGCGTCCACTCCCTGGCCCGCCGGGTCGTCCAGTTGCCAGTCCAGGTACCGCTTGCCGGGGAAGACCGGGCAGGTGTCCCCACAGCCCATCGTGATCACCACGTCCGAGGACTGCACGGCTTCGGGGGTGAGGACCTTCGGCTTCTGCGTGGAGATGTCGATGCCGACCTCTTTCATGGCTTCGACCACGGCTGGGTTGACGGTGTCGGCGGGCGCGGAGCCTGCCGAGCAGACCTCGACGTGGTCGGCGGCGAGGTGGGTGAGGAAGGCGGCGCCCATCTGGGAGCGGCCGGCGTTGTGGATGCAGAATGCGCACGCCGATCTGGTGCCGCGGCCAGGCATCTCAGGTCGGGGACACCTGCCGGGAGGTCATCGACCAGCTCCTGGAGGTCAACGCCCTCTACCGGCTCCGCGCCGCCCAAGGGGTGCTCGGGCTGCGGAAGAAGTACGGGGACATCCGGCTGGAGGCCGCCTGCCGCAAGGCGGTCGCGGTCGGCGCCCCCTCCTACCGCACCGTCAAGGGCATCCTAGTCGCCGGCACCGAGACCGACCCGGAACCCGAGACCGGCGACGCCGGAGCCTCGGCCTTCCTTCACGGGCCCGAGGGCCTGTTCGCCGCCACCGTCCCCACCCAGACGCCCGGCAGTGTCCACGAGGACCAGGGCCGCGGTGACGCCGAGGAGGCCGCCCGATGAGCGTGATGACCACCGCCCTGCGCGATTCTCTCAAAACCCTGCGGCTGTCCGGGATGCTGGAAACCCTCGATGCCCGCCTCACCCAGGCCCAGAAAGGCGAACTCGGACACCTCGACTTCCTGCAGGTCCGCTGCCACGACGAGATCACCCGGCGTGAGTCCGTCGCGCTCGAACGCCGCCTGCGCAAGGCGAAGTTCGAGCAGCAGGCCACCTTGGAGGGCTTCGACTTCAACGCCTCCCCGAAGCTGCCCGCCGCCCAGATCCGCGACCTTGCGGCCCTGCGCTGGCTCCACTCCGGCGAGTCCGTCATTTCGGCCCCGTCGGCGTCGGGAAGACACACGTCGCTCAGGCCCTCGGCCACCAGGCCGTCCGCTAGGGCGCGAACGTCCGCTTCGCAAAGACCAGCCGCATCCTCGCCGAACTCGCCGGCGGCCACGCGGACCGCACCTGGGAAAAACGCATGCGCGAACTCATCCGCCCCGACCTGCTCATCCTCGACGACTTCACCATGCGCCAGCTGACCGCCTCCCAGGCCGACGACCTCTACGAACTCGTCTCCGAGCGGCAAGACCGATTTCTGATCATCACCAGCAACAGGGCGCCCAGCGACTGGTATCCCCTCTTCCCCAACCCGGTCGTCGCCGAGTCACTGCTGGACCGGTTGGTCAACTCCAGCCACCAGGTCATCATGAACGGCCCCAGCTACCGGCCCAACAAGCGGCCCAAGGGCCCCACCCGCAAGCCGGACACCTCCGCCAGCGGCTAGGACCCGCCCGAGCCGATCTTGTTAGATGCCCTCAGCGGTCGAGCGAGCCGACGAAGCGATCCAGCCGAGAGACGACTTGCCGCAGGACCTCAACCGATCCAGCGGCATCGTCCGCAAGCTCCAGGCCATGGTCCGCCGAGGGCAATTCCAGGACATCGTGTCGCAGGGACGCAGCAATGCGTGAATCCCAGAGCCTGTCGGCGCTTCCGCCGATGAGGAGGGTCGGCTCCATGGCTCGCCGGAGAGCCTCGGCAACGTGGTCGATGGTCAGGACCGGGGTGAGCCAGGCTGCCGGGATCTTCCTGTCGGCTGTGATGCCGCAGGCCAGGGAGCCCAGGGACTTGCCGACGACGAGCCGACAAGCCCCCGCCTCGGCTTCGATGGCCTCGGTGACCTGCCGCTCCACCCATGCGATCCGGTCGACCACCGTGAACTGCGCGAACCCATCGGGGATCTGCCACCACAGCTCCTGGACCGTCCAGCCGCGCTGGAGCAGGACGCTCCGGGCGAAGTGCAGTAGCGGCCGGGCAGGCGAGTAACCGACACCTGGAACGACAACAGCGACACGATCTCGGCCTCCGTCGAAACGGGTGGGCATGGCGAAGCGGACCGGATCAGACATGGCCGCAGACTACTAGTCAGCCGATCACGTGACCCCCGGCGCTGCGCCGCCACAACCACCCTCCTGGGGAATTACGGGACCATGAACCCTGGGGAATTGTTTGACCGTCGATATGTAGCCATCACGGAGGGCTTGTCTCCGTATTTGAAGGAGACGGCGGAACAGTCCTCAGGTGTGGAGACGACGAGCACGCACCTCGTCCCGCCGAGCAACGGCACCAGATCGAAGACTATGAACGCGTCACCTGCGTTCAGGTGACATCGGTTCTAGAGTGTGTTTGAGGTGTAGTCACAGCGCCTGGTGTGTAGTGGTTGCGGGGCGTGCGGATTGGTCCGGGTGGGTTTGCTGCGCCCATCGAACCGTGCGAGGGACGATGAGTCCGACACCCAAGAAGAGGGCACCTATCAGTAGCCAGCCCGAGGTGCCTGTGTCGAGGCAGAGCCACGCCAGGAGGGAGGGCGCTGCGACGCTTCCCAGACCGCTGCCGAACCGGAAGACGCCCGAGTACTAGCCTTGGGCATGTGCGGGGGCAAGGTTATAGCGCAACTCGAACGACCCTGCTGCATGGAGGAGTTCACCGAGAGTGTGGACACCCACTCCGAGCAGAATCAGCAGAACGGCACCCCATCCGGGCAAGCGCGATGCGAAGCCGATCAGGGAAAGTCCGGCTAGGAAGGCCCAGCCCGCGCGGCGCCAAGCGCGTGCGGCGGCAGCATTGCTGTCGATTCCGCGGCTCGCCTTGACCTGTAGATGGTCGGCGTGTTCGGCCAGGGCCTGGTGCAGGGTCAGCTCCAGGAAGCGCTCGGGGGTCTGCTGGGCGCGGCGGGCGGAGGCGGTGAGAGCGGCGTACGCGACGGGCGGGAAGGCGACGTTGAGGAGCACGCTGTGGCTGGCGTCCGGGTAGTGGGTGGTGATCACGTCGATGGGCAGCCGGGTGCCGAGGCGGTGGCGCAGACGGTGGGCGGCGCGCTGGGGCGTCTTGGCGGCGACGAGGGCCATCATGCGGGTGGCGTCGTGGTTGGCGGCGAGCGGCAGCAGGCGGGCGGCGCGGTGCTGGTTGGGCGGGGTAGGGGGCGGGTCAGTGCGTCTTCCAGGGCGTGGTGCGGCACTGGTTATCCCCTTCGGTGGGGCGGGGCGGAGGGTGGGGCAGACGGGTGTGGATGTGTGCCGCGTGCAGGAGAGGGTCGAAGGGTTCCCAGTCGGCCAGGGCGAGGTCGGCGGCGCCGGAGGCGGTGGCGTGTGCCGGGCAGCGCTGGGTGCGCCAGCGCAGTTGTTCGCCGTAGGAGAGGTGGCCCAAGTCGTAGACGGCCATTAGGGCGCAAGGCAGGGCGAGTTGGCCGTGCTGGTCGGTGGTGGGCAGGAGCTTCCAGGTCCCCGTCGGCCCGGTGGGGGCGAGGAGGGGGTTGGGGCAGCGGTGGCGGTGGCGGGTCTGGGCGAGGTAGCGGCACAGCAGCAGCTGGACGACGGGGCGGTCAGGTCCGCCGGGGCGGGGAGCGGCAGGCTGACGGCGAGATCGGCCGCCTGCTGTCTCAACCCGCCAGGAGTGTCACAGCCGCATGACCAGGACGCCCGCTCGCAGGCACGAGCTGAACCTGTACCGCACATACTTCGATCTCGTCTCCGCTGGCCGCAAGACGATCGGAGTCAGGGCGAAATACCCGCGCCTGGCCGACATGGCTGCGGGTGACACGATCCGCTTCCGGATCAAGGGCACCGAGGAGACGTGCGACGTCCGGGTTCTGCGGGTGACTGAGTACGCGGACTTTGCAGCGCTGCTCGATGGCGAAGCGCCAGCGAACGTGACCCCCACGGCCACCCGTGAGTAGCAACTGGCCAACATCCGTGGCATCTATCCGCCAGAGAAGGAAGCGCTCGGTGCGCTGGCCATTTAGATCGAGGTGCTGGCGGTCGCCTAACGAGCTCGTTAGGAAACGTTCCTGCAATGGCGTCCTGCGCTAGGTGGATCGGCCCAACATAACGCGCAAGCGCTCTCTGCCACGGCGCAAGTGGTACCCGACCGTTCGCTCGTCAATGCCCATGTACCAAGCGACCTTAGAGGCGGGGTAGCCGAGCATGTAGCGCAATACGATCACGTCGAACTGCCGGCCCGGGAGCTCCGCGATCGCCCCGTACAGGCCGGAGGCGGACTCAATCATCTTCAGCTGGTCCCGAGCGGCTGCCAGGGCCTGAGCGATGGGCCCCTTGATGGCGAATGCCGGAGCCCGATTCTCCAGCTTCAGGCGGTCGTGCACCGTACGCCGAACGATCGCCCACGCGCCCCGTACGAGGTTTTCCGAGCGCAGCAGCTCCGTCCAGCCGGCGAGTACCTCCACAAGCGCCACGTGCACGACCTCTTCGGCGGTCGTGCGGCTGCCGAAGTGGATCTCCGCGTACGCGCAGAACATCTCCTGGTGACCAAGATAAAAAGCCTCGAAGTCTGGCGGCAACTCTGCACCAGCCTTGGAGGGCGGTGCTGCCTCTTGGGTATCACCACGGTTTACAGGAGCCTCAACGGCCAGCGGTTCTGGAAGGCCCGTCGGAGCCGTGCCAGGTGGCCGGGAACGGTCTCCCGCATGGCCGACCAGGGCTGCAATCTCCGTATCCTTCAGACCGATCCCATGTGGCGTAGGGACCGCGTGCTGGTGCTGCAGGAGCGTCGCAACGGCTTCCAGATGCCCCATCTCCGGCTCGACAAAAGCGGCGAACTCCTCAGATGGGCCCACGGCATCCGGTGCGTCGAAGTCCACGACGCGAGCAGCCCGTTGCTGTCGCCGTATATGGTCGACCATCCGCGTTCGTACGATCTTGTACAGGTAGGGCGTCGGATCCTGCGGGCGCTCCTTCTTCTGCCAGAACTTCCACAGATCCGCGAACGACACCGACACGATGTCACTGGCGTCCGCCGGCGAAATTCCCCGCCGCGTCAGGTAGGTGGTCAGCTTGGCGTGATGGGCGCGGTAGAGCTGCTCGAACTCCGACCACGGGGCCCCGCCCGAAGGCGGGGTCCCGTGGCGAGCACCAAAGCCCTCAGACGCCATGCTTCTCGTTCTCGGACACCGGCCCCGTCACGCGGGCCTCCGACGCCGCCGACGACGTCGGCCGCGGGGCGGGGTCGTCCTTCAACGAAGCGCTGCTGTCACCCCTGTTGTGGACGCGCCACGACACGGTGAACGAGCCGTCGGACGGGAGGGCCTTGTACACCCCTGTGCCCAGCATGGCTACGAGCTGAAAACCCAGCCCCCAGATGGCGCCGGTGTTCGCGTGGCCGACGACCGTCTCCAGCGTGGATGCGGGGCTCACGTAGTGCTGCGCGGCCTCCGTGATCACCACGGCCGCCGCCGTAGACCACCTACCAACGCGACGGACCACGCCGTCCTGTTGCGCGCTATCTTTCACGGTCATTCTTAGCAAACCCCACAGAAGGTAGATGAAACAGGACAACCGAAGTGGCCCCCGGGCTCCGGGCAGGTCGCCGACGGGGGTCCATGTACACAAGGACCACAGTCACGATGGGTTGCGCAACAAGTACATGATGTTCGTAACGATGTAACAAAACGGGCATGCCAAACGCACTTGCCGGAGGCTTTCGCTGCCTGGCAAGTGCGTTGGCTGCGCGGTGGTTGTCCAGCAGTCCGGTCGTCGGCGACTCTTTGCCCGGAGCCCAACGTGGACTGCACCCACCTCTGCGAGGGCAAGACCCTTCGCATCCTGTACCACGCACCCAAAGGCTCAGATCACTAGTGACGAGCCGCAAATTTACCGACGCTTTACTTTTGCTGCTGAGTGAACCCTCGCCCCAAATCGCTTGAGTGATTGCCCGACCCCGCAGATTGGCCCGCCTCCCGGCAGAGATGAGCAGGCGGCGGTAGCTCTCGCATGAGGCCCTGCGGCACGCGCTGGAGCTGCGCCCTGTCCCTCCGGCGGCGATGGACCCGGCGGCTACTGACGTTGTTGCCGTGGCGTTGTCATGGTGAGGCGAGGCCGGTTTCGGCGAGGCATCCGCTGATGAGGTTGCTGCAGTATTGGGCTGGCGGAGACCGTCTCGGAGCGTGCTGATGAGGCGGTCGGGGGCCGGCGGCTCCGTTCCGGTCGTCTTCTCACTCTCCAGTCGGCGGCCAGACCGTCAGGGCCTGCGCAGCAACCTACCCAGGGGCCACATGGGCCGGGGAACTGCTCGCCGCAGGGCGGGTGCTGCCTGTGCTTGATGGCTTGGAAGAGATCCCCGAGCCGCTTCGAGCACAGGCCCAGCCATCACCCTCATGACCAGACGCCTCGACAGAAGAGGCGCCACTCCCATCTGGCCGAGGAAGCCCGCATGAGCCAACAGCTGACCGCCACTTGAGTGCACTAGCCGCACATGACAGGGTCGCCGTCTACAAGGAGATGCAGAAGTACCTGTTCAAGGTCGGACCGGTCAGCCTGTCCGACGGCTCTCTCCTCCCCGGAATCGTCTACTTCTTCGAGGAGGGCGTCGCTGCGGGCAAGGGAGTCTTGGAACTCATCGGCACCGACGTCGCCGCGTTCTGCGACGACCTGATCAAGGACTCTCCCACCTACGCGGATGCCTACCAGGAATCCATCAGCGGGGAACCCGGCGCGGACAGGAAGTGACAGCCGCCGGACCGGTTCGCGACGCTGCCGGGTAACACCACGCGGGGTTCATGGTGAGGTCGGCTCCTGCGCGTGGATCCGGTCGTGCTCGTGGCGGTCGGCCAGCGCTCGCAGATGTGCGGCCGCGGCGGGCGAAGCGGTCGGCGAGGGGGCCAGGAACCGCCTCAAAGGCCCAGGGCCTGGACGCGCGGCGCCGCGGCGACACCTGCCAGCCGTTCGACTGGATCCCTGAAGTTCACCACCCCCTCGGGGCTGGTGAAGCCCTCATCCCGGGCGCACTCCTGTACTACCGGCGCGAAGACCGGGGTGTGATGTTGCGGGCTTTCGTCGAAGGCGACCGGGCCACCATGGGACCCGAACGCCTGGCCGCCAAACTCACCGCTTACGAACGCCTCCACCGCTACACAGCTGCGCCGCCTCCCGGCCGGCGCCTGCCCACCGAGCCGCCGTCAGAGGAGTGGCGTCGCCGCTACCCGCTCTTCGCTCGTGTGCTGTTCGTCCTGGACGGCACCGGCCCAGCCGGGATCGAAGCACGGATCAGCGCTCTGCACGCAGCAGCCCGAGACCTCTCACCGACCGCGTTCGCGCGCACCGTGCCCGCCCTGACCGCGTCGCTGGCCGACCTACGTGTCCACGGCCCTGCAGGGCCCGTCCGGCGTCCCGTCCACAACCCCGAGAGTCGAGTCGGATGGAGCGATGCTGCAGTCTCTTCCGGCGTCCACTGAGGATTTGCCGCGCAATCAGCCTGCAGTCGCAGCGTTTGCGCAGGCTCGGGCGCGGCTGGTCCCACCCCGGCATTCGGGCCAGCCTCAGCAGCTCAGTGATGCCCGCCGGACTGCGCAGATGATGGTTGCGCAGTCCGGCGGGCCGACGCCCGCACAAGTCGGCGGTCCCTCGGGGCCGATGCATGTGCGTCGGATGGAGCCTGTTCGTCGCGGCGCTCGAGCACCGAGGACGCCCCGGACCGCAGGCGCACCCGTACACACCCGTCTCGGTTTCCGTCTCCATTGCACCCAGTCCGAGACACCAGTGCGGCAAAACCACGGCGGTGTAGCTACACGGGCCAGAACTGGTACGGGCATGCGCCAACACCAAGGGGTGCCGCTCGACCGGAGTGACGGCAACCACCCCTGAGCGCGCGGGACGTAGTCACAGGGTGAGTGTCATGAGGAGGCGGTGCTCGCCGGGGCCGAAGTGGTTCTTGCGGGGGCCAGCGGGGTCGGGCACGAAACCGAAGGACTCGTAAAGAGTGACGGCCCGGGCGTTGCGCGGCTCGACCCAGAGCAGGACGGTGCGCGTGCCCTCGGCGCGCAGTCTCATCAGCATCTCGCTCATCAGCTGCCGGCCGAGCCCCTGCCGTCGCGAGGTGGGCGCGACGCCCAAGCTGAAGATCCAGCTCTCCCCCGCGTTCGGCGGCGTGGCCAGCACGTAGCCGCACAGACCGCCGTTGTCTTCCGCCACCAGCAGATGGCCTGCGAACGTGTCCATGAACTGACGCAGGACCGAGACGGGATAGGGGTCGTCGGGAAAGACCTCATGGTCCAGACCGGCGAGGTCGGACAGATCCTGCTTGGCGATAATGCGTACTCGTACCGACGGGCGAAGTGCTGGCATCGAACCAGAATTGCCCGGCGGTCCGGGACCTTCAAGTCCCGGGATCAGGTGTCCGGTGACAAATGCTGCCGTGCGCCCCTCGTGCCTCCTCCTTCGCAAGGCAAGGGGAGCGACGAGAAGCCGGGGATCGACCGTGTTGATACCGTGGGGCATGTCTTTGGGATCACCGGGAAATCCGGCGCAGTTGAATGCAGAGGCACGGTGGGACACCTTCGACCCCGTGGCCTACGTCCGGAAAAACTACCGCACAGTGCTCCCTGTCGACGCGGAGATCATGGCGATCGTCCGCGCACACTTCAGTGATCATTTCCGGACGTTTCCCGGCCTGCGGGTCCGGGGTATCGACGTGGGCGCCGGAGCCAACCTTTATCCGAGCTTCATGATGCTGCCCTGGTGTGACGAGATCACACTGCTGGACCGAGCGACTCCGAACCTGCACTATCTGGAGCAGCAGCTCGACAAACACGACCGCGGTTGGGACGCCTTCTGGCGGGAGCTGTGTCGGGACGACGCCTATGCCGCCCTCCCCGGCGGGCCCTGGGAGCGGTTGCGCGAGGTTGCCCGGGTCGAGCGGGGCGATCTCTGCGCGCTGGTCGACCGGCAGGAACAGTGGCAGCTCGGAACCATGTTCTTCGTCGCCGAGGCCCTTTCCAGCGCCGACGAGAAATTCCGTGAGGGAGTGGAGTGCTTTCTGCGTTCCCTGAAACCGGGAGCGCCCTTCGCGGCCGCGTTCATGGAACACTCCGAGGGCTACTGGGTGGGAGAGACGCCCTTTCCCACATGCGACGTGAGCGAATCCGACATCCGTGGCAGCGTCGAGCAGTTCGCCGAACACCTTGTGATCTACCGGGTCGGCGAGCCGGGGGAGGTGCGTCCGGGCTACACGTGCATGATCCTTGCTTGCGGTTTCCGCCGGAGGGGTAGCTCTTGAGGAGCCGTCGAGCGGCGAGAGGTGATCTGTGAGGGGGCACGGAATGCTGATCAAGCCGCGTCAGCTCCTCTTGGAGATCTGGCAGGCCGTGGCCCGTCACTCATTCAACGAGGGTGAGTGGTCCTGGGGTGCGTGGGGCGGGCTCAGCAGTGTGGCCGACGCGGAGCGACTGCTCTGTCTTCTGTACCCCGCCACTGAGATCGCGGCGTTCCGTCTGGACGACCCCGACACCACCCGGCTGGACGTGGAGAGGGCTTTACGGAGTGCGGGCGACTGCGCCGAGATCCCGCTGCGTCTCGTGGAGATCCTCGGCGACTTCATGGAGAAGCACCGCAGCGAGGACGGCCCCACCTTCGCCGGCGGCCACTACTTCACACCGGAGGATCCCGAGCAGGAACTCGGTGAGGAACAGAGGGAAGTCGGCGTCGTCGACTCCTACTCCATGTCGGTGAGCCTGTGCCTCGCCACCCTCGGCTTCCTCCAGGTGTACCGGGGCAGGACCCTGCGAGCCTCCACTCTCACCCGCGTCGACCGGCTCAGGGACGACACCAGCGCCCGGCTCACCGCCGCCATGGTGGGCCTACTGCGCTCCTTCACCGTCGACGTCGTCGACGTCTCCTCCCCCCAGGGACAGGCCCTCACCCGGTTGCTCGGCCGAGGCCGGCTCTCCGACCGGCAGGTCCTGCAGCGCTTCCGGGACCGCTTCAAGTCCATGCGGGCTCTCATCACCGAGAGCGTCACTCTCGGCTTGGACGCCGATATATGCGACCAACTACGCGACGAGAACCGTCTGTTCGAGTGCGGCTGGGCGTGGAGTGTGGTGGAGAACGCCCCCGAGATAGAACTGGAGCCGACGGCCGCCCAGCGCGTCGGCAGACAGCCGCGGGGCGTAGCGCGCCCCGTGCCCTACCTCTACTTCACCGCCGTAGCCCTCGACGGGATCATCGACGTCTTCTCCGAGCGCACTCTCGTCCTCGGTCTGCTCAACGCCGAGCAGCAGAGGCTGGCCGAAGCTCTGAGACTGCGCTGGGAGATCGCCCAGCAGTACTGGTCCGCCATCGCCCGGTTCGACGACGATGCCTGGCCGCTGGAGGACCTCCCCTGGCGCACCACGCTCCAGCAACTGGAGTCGGAGTACTTCTCCCTCTGCGTGACCTCCATCCTCGTCCACGACCTCATGCGCCGCCGCACGACCGACCACTACCTCACCCGCATCGTCGGCATCCTGGAACGCCTCGCCGAACGCGGCCGGATCACCAGCGGCGCCACCCGTGACGACCCGGCCGTCTGCCTGCACAACTCCGGGGTCACCATGCCCCTGCTGGGCAGCGAGAAGCTGGGGCCGGCCATGACGTGGAAGAGGAACGACTTCTCCGCGCAGCTGCTCAAGCGGACCGTCCAACTGTGCGGTCTGTCACGGAACGTCGGATCGCAGGAACGGTTGATCAGGCTCGCCGAGAGCATCCTCGACCACCTCTGGCACCGGCGCATCAGCGACGGCGAAGGCGTCGGCCTGTGGGACGACGTACACGCGGTTTATCCCGAATCGCCCGGTCGCCAGGGGCCGATGTTGTCCTGGAGCCTCACCGAGCGCGTCACCGAGTGCATGGTCGCCGCGCACGCTTTCTACGACCAGGAGCCGATCCGCAGCACCGAACTCTCCGTGCTGGCCCGGGCGGCGATCAGCGAGGCGTCCCACCTCTTCGGCAAGGAGCTGATGCAGCAGCCCGCTCCCGCCCCCAAAAGCCCTCTGAGCGTGGAGAACAGGAGGATCGAGGCGGACCTGTGCCGCGCCCGGCAACTGGTCGACAAGCAGCCTGGCAGCGCCTACGCCCTGGCTCTCGGCGCACTGTCGAGGCTCGACGCCCTCGCCCGTGCCCATGGCAACGGTTTTCAGGGGGTGTGACCGTGCTGGTCCTCGCAGCCTCGGACAAGGGAGGCACCGGCCGCTCTGTGACCAGCGCCAACCTCGCCTACCAACGGTCGTTGGACGGGGATGACGTCTGCTTTCTGGACTTCGACTTCGGATCGCCCACCGCCGCCGCGGTGTTCGACCTGCCCGACGGGGTCCACAGAGCCGAGGGATGCGGACTGCACTCGTATCTGCAGGGCCGGACAGGCGAGCCGCTGCGGATCGACGTCTGGTCCCGCACCGAACACCCCGCCCTGCGCGACAGGCCCGCCGGCTCCGGCCGACTCGTCCTGCTGCCCGGTGACCGCACGGGCGGCGAATTCCTCACTACCGAGGAGAACCGCCACCGCCTTGTGGATCTCGTCCTGCGACTCCAACGTGAATTCTCCTTCCTTTTCGTGGACTTGAGCGCTGGACGCAGCTACGCGGTCGACCTCCTCCTCACCGCCACCTCGCCTCACGCCGGCCTCGGCCGGCTCGAGAACCGCTGGCTCGTCTTCCACCGGTGGACCCGCCAGCACGTCATGGCTGCCGCCGAACTCGCCTACGGCAGCCAGGGACTCGTGCACGCCGGGACAGCCATGGGCCACCAGCCGGATGTGCTGAGCGGTTCGATCCGTTTCGTCCGAGCCGCCGTACCCGATCTCGAGTCGCCATTGTGGTCACAGGTGTCGCCCGCGCAGTACGTGTGGATGCGGCAGTGCGACCAAGCACTCGAGGAACTCGCGGCAGGCCGTGGCATCGGCAAGGCCAGGGTGCTGGCGTCCATTCCGCTGGAACCCGTCCTGCAGTGGCAGGAACGCCTCATCACCGACGAGGACGTGTACGACCGCGGGATCGCCCGCAACGAGACGTGGCAGGCCATGAAAGACCTCGCGCAGCGGCTGACCATCGACACGTTCTGGGGGCAGTGGTGAGCGGGACGGAGTCCGCCTTCAGGGAGACAAGCGCTGAACCGCGCACCGAAGCACTGCCGTACTCCCATCTGTCCCTGGAACTCGGCCACTTGTACATGGAGGACTTCGTTGAAGGCCCCTCCCGGCTGCGACGGCACTTCGCGGCCGTGCGGCCCTGGGCGGACGCCGCCCGTGCCGGCCTCGGCACGCTGAACTCCGACAAGCGGCCCCGTATCAGCACCTGCTTCCTGATCGACGACTACTTCTCCCGCCTGTCCACCCCGGCCGAACTGATACCGCCGCTGCTGGAGGCGGCGGCCGAGGCCGGGCTGACCATCGACTACCTGGCCCGCGAGTCGGGCTGTGCCGGTCCTGTCTCCGGCGGCACCGAGCCCCTCGCCGGCAGCTCCGGCCGCCGTGACCGGGTCGAGCTGGCCGAGTGCGTCCTGCGACGGCTGGTCGAGTCACCGCCGCCCGACAGCACAGGCTTCCGCCCGCCGGTCAGCCGCACCGGCTGGCTCACCAACGGCCGGCGTTCCCCGTTCCAGCGCATTTCTCCCGCCCTGAACTCCACCGGCGCCGTCTGGCAGCCGCCCAGCGAGACGGGCGCGCGTGGCCACTCCGTCTTCATGGACGTCGAACTGTGGAGCGGCCCCGAGGAGGAACGCAGCTGGTCCTGTGCCTTCCTCGCCGCCCTTTGGCAACTGGTCCGCCTCGGACTGCTGCGCGACAACGGGCACGCGGTGCTCACCCCCACCCCCTGGGAGGACAAGGAGTTCCCGGCCGATTGGGACGCGCTGGCACCCGTGCTGCGCCTCGACCCGCGGGCCGCGCCCTTCACCGCGTATGTCACCAGCAGTGTGCTCCCCGCCCGCTTTCTGCCCGTGGAACACGCCGTCCGCGTCATCCTCGACCAGGTCCATGTCGAGGCCGAGGCGCTCGGCCAGGTCGCCGAGCGGTGCGCGGCAGAGGGCTTCAACGTGCCCGCGGGGGTCGTGGACCGGATCTCCTACGTCTTCCCGGTAGGCCTGTGACATGAGCGGCCTCGGCACCACCTCGGGTCCCGTCCTCGCCTGCGGCGAGGTGCACACCTGCCTGCTGCCCACCAGCGACGCGGTGGACGAGCGGGCTGCCGAACAGTTGCTGCGGCTGCGCACAGACGAACCGGTCAGGCTTTCCCGGCACCCCAGCCGGTACGCCGTCTCCCCGGGCCTCCTCACCGGCGTCGACTGCTGGATGCCGAGCGTCACGGGCACCAGGAGCCGCGCGGTGGGGACGGTGACGGCCCGGGCGGCGATCGTCGAGGGCCGGGTTCTGCAGTCCTCGGCGTACTTCTCCGCTCCGGCCTGCGGTCCCGACCGGCGTCAGTCCTGGGGCCACTACCTGGTCCGGCCCGGTTGCCTGATACCGGTCGGCCGGCTTCCCGTGAGGTCTGTCGCCGAAGGGTTTCTGGCGGGGCCCCGACAGAACGAGCTGGACATCGGACCGATCGCCGAGAGCCTGACGGCAAGGATCTCCCGACACCGGATCCTCGACCTCAGCCCCCCGCTCACCACCGCCGACACCAGCCTGCGCTGGACCGCGACACCGGCCGCCGGCGGCAAGGAGACGTCCGTACTCTTCACCAAGGCCGATGACGGTCTGCGGACCGTCGAACTGCGGCTCCCCCACGCAACCACGCCTGCTGCCGCGGCCGGACTGTGCGAGGACCTGGCCCTCCATGACTGGCTGCTGACGACGGTCGCGTACAAACTCGACGGACTGCAGGCCGGCTACGAGGACTCCAGACTTCTGAAGGTGCTGTGTTCCCTCGTCGACCACCTGTTGCATCTGTGGATGCCACTGAGCCGTGTCGATCGCACCCTGCACACTGCCTGGGAGGAGTTGGACGAGAACTCCGGCTACAGCAGGCAGTGGAACGCCCTGGCACAGCGTATCCGCGACCAACTGGTGCTGCGCGCCGTCCGGTCGAGGAGTGAGCTGCTGACCTCGGACTGACCGAGCACCATCTACCACCACCTGGCGGGGAGGGGCAGGTATGGCCGGAGAGCCGGGCACACCGGGGCCGGGCACGGCGGGCGGAGTGCGGGTGCCGCCCGTCGTACTCAAGACGCTGATCACCGTCGTCGTGGGCACGGTCGCCTATGTCGTCACCAACCTGATCGACCAGTCCGAGGACGAGCTGTGGAAGCTCGCGATGTCCGTCGTCATCGGAGGGGCGGCATTGATCGTGCAGTACATGGTCGACTTCGAGAAGCGCCTGGACTCGGTGGAGACCGGCCAGCGCAACCAGACCCGGGTGCTCGGGGACCAATTCATCCAGCTCAGTGAGGCCGCCGCCCTTCTCAACGAGCTCGATCAGGCCGGCATGAGCACCGGTGACGCGCGACGTCTGATCAAGAGCGCGAGTCAGGTGGGGCTGCAGGGCCCGGACATCGTGAAGGCCTTCGCCCGCGCCGAGATCGAGAGTCTTGCCTCGGTCGTCACGGACCTGACCGGGATGACCGCCCATTGGCAGCGGGACAACAACGAGTGGCTCATCAGGCTCACCGGATGTGCCCAGCGCACCATCGACGCCACGAGCAGCTCCGTCGACCGGCCCTTTTGGGATACCGACCCGGCGGGGCACTACCTCGACGCACAGATCGAGGCGATGCGGGACCCCGGGGTGCATATCCGGCGCCTCTTCATGATCAATGCCGACGAGGAGAGCGACCCCAATTTCATGATCAGGTTCACGGCACTCTGCCAGGGACAGCTCGACCTGGGCATCAAGGTGCGCTTCATGGTCCTCTCACCGCACCGGCACACCCGGGCAGCGGCACGAGACATCGTGATCTTCGATGACGCGCTGTATCTGGAGTTCGAACCGGACCGGCAACAGAGCTACCTTCAGACCAGACTCGACGCGGACGCCCGCCGCGTCGACGTGCAGGTCAGGCGCTTCAACGACCTGTGGGAGTCCGCCGCCGAGCCGGCCCCCCGGCCGGAACCCTCAACACGGCCACCGGCGCGATGAGGCTCCTCGTCGCCGTGGTGGCGGCCGTGCTGTGTGCCGGCACCGTGCTGATGGTGCGGGTCACGGCGTCGGTTGTGAGCCGGCTGAACGATCTGAGGCAGGCGGTAGACAGGCGGTTCGCCGACATCAGTGCGGCGACCAGGCTCTTCGCCCAAGTGGAAAAACTGCGCGGCGACGGAGTTCCCCGGCTCGTGGACGCCGCCGAGGCCCTCTCCGCAGGGCCCGGCATCCTGCGCGAGTTCGTGTACGCGGAGATCGACCGTCTGGCTGCGCACCTGGAGAACCTGACCGACTCCGTTGCCGAGTGCCCCGGCGAGAACCACGACTGGCTCCTGACGCTCACCAGGTGCACGCGCAAGAGCATCGACGCCGTCACCACCACCGTCGTCGACGACTACTCGGGGAGCACGGGATCGGCCGGCCGCTACCTGGCCGCCCAAGGCGAGGCGATCGAACGCGGGGCCAGCGTCAGGCGTTTGTTCGTTGTCCAACGTTCCGCGCAGGCCGCCGCCCTCGTTCCACTCTGCACCGCGCAGAGGCAGGTGGGCGTCCAGGTTCGCGTGGCAGTCCTGGAAAAGCTCCCGCCCTCTCTTCGCCGCGGCGCGATGACCGACTTCGTCGTCTTCGACGGAGCGCTGTCCTATGAGGTCGACTTCGATCCGCTCGGCTCGTACTGCTCAACGCGCATCGACGCGCACGCGCACCGTGTCGAGCCCTTTGTAAGCCGTTTCGACCTGCTGTGGAACGCCACCGAACCGGCCGACAGCTGACCACTCAGCCGAGCACATGCGCAGTGAATGCCCTGGCCCTCAGCGGTGGCGCGGGCCGTGGCCTCCTCCGGACGGAAACCCGTGTCGGGCGGGGACAACCAAGTCCCTGGTCGGAGGCGGCGGTGTCGCGGCTGGGGTGTCGTGTGGCGGCTCATGCCGGGCATCTCGGCCCACCAGCCGCCGTGTCGTCGGTAGATGAATTCCGGCCGGTCGGCCGTCGACAGTGACGGGTAGTGCCCTGTTTTCAGTCGCTTACCGATTTCGAAAGACTGTGCGCATTCCACGCCATTCTTCTTCTTTCCGCTTTCCGGGCAGCGCTGATGACTGACCAGTTTCTGATTCCTGGTTTCTGGTTTGACGGTCGGGCACCACTCCCCCAGTGAGAGAAATGTATCGAATTCGGGCCGGTGGACCAGATACCGAAATAGGGAATTCGAGTGTCGGAATTACTTGTCTTTTCGGGGCGGGTGGGGCACGGCGCGCCGCCGGTGGTCGCCGCCGATGGAGCGCAGCGGCATCGGCAAGGGGGCAGGGACCGTGCAGCGAGGAGGCGTCAACGGGAAGGGAGCAGCCGTACCGCATGGCCCGGCGCCGCCAGGCGTAGCGCACCAAGCACCGCACCTGCCTGCAGCGCCGACAACAATTCCCGGTGGTCGGGAGGGCTGCTCTGCGCTGGGTACCCGGCGCAGCAGGACCGGCCGCGTGGTCACGGCCCAGAACAACGGCCGGCGACCGGACACCGGCACGTGTGGATCTGGTGGCTCGTCCTGGCCGCGATCATTCTGATCCTTTTCTTCATCTTCATCTGAGGCCGCACCCGACAGCGATCTCGTAACGGCCGTTCTGCTCTCGGCGCGTCACAAGCGGGGCTCGTGACGACGAGGCACAAGGGTATGGCTCTCAGAGGGAAGCACCGCAACGTGTCGCACGGGTGCTTCAGCAAGTGGAAGCAGTGGTGCGGCATCGCCCACCCGGTGCAACAAGACCACCAGTCCTACCAAGCGGCCGTCACTTCCACGACCGGCTCGGGGCACAAGGCGTGCCGGCCGATGCTGTTTCCCCGTGCACGTTCGACGGTGTCGAGGCCGCAGACTGCGGAGGGAGCGGGCAGGTTTTGGTGCCGCGGATGGGTACCCGGCGCTGTTGAGAACTCACTCGTATCGAGGTGAAGGCAATGGCTACTTCGCACGGGCCGTCCATGGAGACGCACCCTGACATCGTCGACATGCGTATGCGGCATGAGGTGGCCGAACGGGCCACGAGCACCCCGCAGGGGCAGGCCACCGGGATGCTGGCGTTCCTCACCGGCATCTACCTGGCGGCGTCACCGTGGATCACCGGGTTCAACGGTCTGTCCACTCTCGCCGTCACCAACCTCCTCGTGGGACTCGCCTACGCCCTGCTGATGAGCGGCGGCTTCGGCCGGGCCTACGAACGCACCCACAGCATGGCGTGGGGGGCGTGCGTCCTGGGAGCCTGGACGATCATCGCGCCGTGGGTGGTGGCAGGCGACGTGAGCACCACCAAGACCATCGTGAACAACGTCATCACGGGTGCCGTCGCACTCATTCTCGCGCTGTCCGCCAGCGCGGCCGCCCGAGCGGCCGAGTCCCGGAAGAGTCGAGGTATGGCGTCCTCCTACTCATCCGGACGCTGATGGCGGGATGTGCCCCATCGACCGCCGTTGATCGGCGTTCTGTGGCCACAGCAGCGCGGCGACCGCCAAGGCGGTGGCGGCCCGCCGGCAGCAGGGCGTGGCTGATCGCGGCGAGCGTCATCAACCAGTTGTCGAATGGTCGGGCCGCTTGAGCACTGTGCAGTCGAAGCCTTGCGCGTGCAGCGGCCCTGCACTTGTCGGGCATCCCTTCCCAGATCATGACTGGCGATCGGGCTATGGCCGATTTCGGTCTTGCCCGATCGCCCTCGTGGCGGGCGGAACGCCGGCCCGGTGTTCTGGGGGGGCGTGTCGGGGCGAGCCGAGTTTTGACGCGGGGCCTCCTGGGGAGTCGGTGCGGCGTGGTGTCGTATGGACCGGAGCGGCGCGTGTGTCTCCCGGCACTGCGCGCCGGCTGGCTCACCCAGACGTTCGTGCACTGGGCCTACTCACCCGACCAGGTGCAGCGCCTGCTGCCGGAGGGGCTGACGGTGGACACGTGCGATCAGTGCGCGTGGGTGAGCCTCACGCCGTTCGTGATGGCCGGCGTGCGCCCGCCGGGTGTCCCTGCCGCTTTGCCCTCCTTCGCGGAGACCAACCTGCGCACGTATGTGTGTGTGCGGGACGGCCGGGACGGGCTGTGGTTCCTGTCCCTCGAGGTGGGCTGCCCGGTCATGCTGGCCGCCCGTGCGGTCGGTGCGCCCTACCACCTGGGGCGGCTGACGCTGTCGCGCGAGGGTGATGTCCTGACCTATGCCGGCGCGCGGGGGCGTGGCGGGCCGTCGTACCGCGTGGTGGTCCGGCCGGGCGAGCCGGTCCGGCCGACCCGGCGGGACATATGGCTGACGTCGCGATGGCGGGCCTTCACACGGGGCTACGGCGTGCTGTGGCAGACGCCCGTCGAGCACGAGCCCTGGCCGCTGCGCGCTGCGTGCCTGGAAGACATCGAGGAGAGCCTCACTCGGGCGGCCGGACTGCCGCCGCCCGCGCATGAGCCGCTCGTGCACTTCTGCGACGGGGTCCACAAGGTCCGCTTCGGCGTCTCGCGCCCGGTGCGGCCGGCAGTGAGGAGGCAGGGATGAACCCGGTGCTCGTGGCGCGGGACCAGGGGATGTTCAACCTGGTCGGCGGCGGCTGGCCACTGCTGCACCTGCGCAGTTTCGAGTGGTTCTTCGGACCCAGGGCCGAGGGACGGCTCCAGCGCACGACAGCCGGGCTACCGGCCACGGCAGGCTGGAGCATGCTGTTCACCCCGGCTACCACGGGTGCAGCGCGCCAAGCCCGCCGCAGGGTCTGGGGACGGGCCGTGACTTTGCCGGCCGTCGGCTTGGTGTACGTGCCGATGGGCCGGATCCGTCCGACCTGTCTGGTGAACGCGGTGATGCGGGCCGGATGGCTGCCGGTGCGGCGCCGGTGCGGTCGGCCGGGGCCGGCCGCGGGCGGATGAACCGGACCGCCGCCGAGGATCGCCTCATGCACCGATCCGCGTGGACTGTCCGGCTGCGCTTCGAGGGTTGGATCGCCGGGATGGGCACGGCGTCCGGCGCCCGTCTGGTCGTCGGACACTGGCTGCGCTCGCCCTTGGGGGCCTTCAGCGATGTGATGCTGGAGGGGGCCGGCGGCCACCGCCTGTTGCTGGCTCCCACCCGGCGGACGGCGGACTTCATCGCCGGTACCTACACCTTCGACGAGGTCCGCATCGAACCCGTACGCGTCCGCGTCACCGACGACGCCTGGACGGTCACCGCAGGCCCGCTGCTCGACCTCCGGTTCACCACAGGCCGGCGCGGCCCCGCGGGACTGCTGCTGCGGGCGGTCCCCGGTGTGCTGTCCTCCCGGCCCCTGTGGACGGCGGTGACGGATCCACTCGCCCGCCTCCTCCTGGGCGTGCGCACCCGCGGGACGGCCGACGGCGGCCGGTACGAGTGGTACGGCGCCCGCGATCTGCATCTGATCACCGCGGCGACCGCGATCTTCGAAGGGCAAGGCCTCGGCGCTCTCACCCCGATGGAACCGCCCGTCCGGTTCGGCTTCGGCTCCACGCCCCGCAGGCCCTGCCTCGTACGCGTCACGACGACGGTGAGTACGCCGCGCACGCCCGAACCCTTTGCTTCCCAAGCTCCGAGGCAGCCACGCACACGAAGGAGGCTTCTGGTGAACACCCCGCCACGCTCCGGCGCACCTCGGCGCCGTCCGCCCTCGCACGGCGCCGACATGCGTTTGCTCAGCATCTATCTGAACGACCACCTCGCGGGCGCGACAGCAGGGACCCAGAGGGCCGGCCACCTGGCGCGTGTGGCCCGTGGTTCCGCGCTCGGCCGGGCCCTCGGGCCTGTCGCCACCGAAATCGCCCAGGACCGGATGACGCTTGTCGGCATCATGCGGGACCTGGGCGTGCCCGTCCATCGCCACAAGGTGTGCGCCGGCTGGGTCGCGGAAAAGCTGGCACGGCTGAAGGGCAACGGCCGCCTGGTGCAACGCTCTCCGCTGAGCACCGTGCTGGAGCTGGAGGCGCTGCGGCTGGGAGTGGAAGGCAAGGCTGCCGGATGGCAGACCCTGCGCCGGCTCACCGGGGAGAACGAGCGCCTCGATCCGGCCCTGCTCGACAGACTGCTGGAACGAGCCCGAAAACAGCAGGACACCGTGGAGGAGTGGCGCATCCGCCAGGTCGAGGCGGCACTGCGCACAACGGCCGACTGAACGAGGGCGCGGGGCCTACGACACCTGACCGGGCTCCGCACAGGCGACATGGCTCACCCATGATCACGTCCTCCGGACCCCTGCCGGGGCCGGGTCCGGGCTGGGTGCCGGGGCCGGAACGGAGCGGAGCGGCGTCGCAGGTGCGGGGAGAGGCGTCGCGGTGCGGGGAAGCGGGCTGTGTCAAGGCCGGCCGCGAGGAGGGCGCCGGCAGCCGCGTCCACACCAGGAGTGCGCCGGCACTCGGACCGTCGCCCCGGTTCCCGGTGGCCGGCAGCGCTGTCGCGGCCGGGCGCCGTGGCAGGGCCCCGGGGACTGTGAAACGCTCGGAGACAGTGGCATATCCGTCCTTCACCGCACGTCGACGGCGGACGAGAGCGCCGGCCCGTCCGTGACGGGGTTCACCCGGTTTCCGGCCCTGTGTTCGCCGAGTGGGGAACACACGATGACGACGACCGAGCACCCGCACGGCCACGACGGCCACCAGGATCCGACCCTGTACCGCACCCCGGCGGACGCCGTCGCCGCGCCCGGGGAGGAACTCGCCTACGTCGTCGGGTTCGACCCGGCCGGAACGCGCCCGGACGCGCTGTTCACCGTCGGCACCGACCCCGGCTCCGCGGCGTACGGCCGGGTGATCGCCCACGCCGAGGTGCCCGGCGTGGGCAACGAACTGCACCACTTCGGATGGAACGCCTGCTCGAGCGCGCTGGCCCATGCCGGTCACCACCACGCCGCGCGCCGCTATCTCATCGTCCCCGGACTGCGCTCCTCCAGGCTGCACGTCTTCGACACCGTCCCCGATCCGGCCCGCCCCCGCCTGGTCAAGACGGTCGAGCCGGACGAACTGGCCGCCCGGGCCGGGTACTCGCGCCCCCACACCCTGCACTGCGGTCCCGACGGCGTCTTCCTGTCCTGCCTGGGCGGCGCGGACGGCGCGGACGGGCCCGGCGGCGTGGCGCTGCTGGACCACGAGAGCTTCGAGGTGCTGCGCGGTTGGGAGAGCGAGCGCGGGCCGCAGCACCTCGCCTACGACGTCTGGTGGCACCTGGCCCAGAACATCGCCGTGACCAGCGAGTGGGGAACCCCTTCCATGATCGAGGACGGTCTCGTCCCCGACCTGCTGCTGGGGCGCCGTTACGGCCACTGCCTGCACTTCTGGGAACTCGGCACCGGCCGGCACCTGCAGCAGGTCGACCTGGGCGACGCCCACCAGATGGTGCTGGAACTGCGTCCCGCGCACGACCCCGAGGCCACCTGGGGGTTCACCAACACCGTGGTCGACGTCGAGGACCTGTCGGCCTCGGTGTGGCGTTGGCATCGCGACGGCGAGGACTTCCACGTCACCAAGGTGATCACCCTCCCGGCCGAGCCCGCCCCGGCCGAGGACCTGCCCCCGGCGCTCAAGCCGTTCGGCGCTGTGCCGCCGCTGATCACCGACATCGACCTCTCGGTGGACGACCGGTGGCTGTACGTCTCTGCGTGGGGCACCGGCGACCTCATCCAGTACGACGTGAGCGACCCGCGGCAACCCAGGCGGACCGCGGCCGTGCGACTCGGCGGCATCACCGCCCGCCGGCCGCACCCCGCCGCGCCCGACGTGCCTCTGACGGGCGGGGCCCAGATGGTCGAGGTCAGCCGCGACGGGCAGCGCGTCTACCTGACGAACTCCCTGTACGCCGCCTGGGACGAGCAGTTCTATCCCGCGGGCATCGAGCCGTGGATGGTCAAGCTGGACGCCGATACCTCACGCGGCGGACTGTCGGTGGACGGCCGCTTCTTCCCCCACGGCGAGGACTTCGCCGGCCTGCGCGTGCACCAGACACGCCTGCAGGGCGGCGACGCCTCCTCCGACTCCTACTGCTACCGCCGCTGACCCCGGGGCCGGTGACTACGTCCGGGGGGCGGCGCCGGTGTGCCAGGGCGCCGCCCTCGCGGCCCGCCGCTGACCCGGGAGAAAACAGCTCTGCGCCTTCGAAGCGGCCGGCACGCACCCCGCCGGCGATCCGGCCGGGCTGCTGCCTCCGGCCGCGTCGCTGGTGGCCGCATCGCTGGTGGCCCTGGCCACGGTGGCGGGAGCCTGGGCGGCGCGGCGGGCACCAGGCCCTACCGTGCTCGTGCCGGCCGCCGCGTCCGGGATCCTGCTGGTCATAGCCGTTTTCGACCTGCTGCCCGACGCGTGGGACGAGGCCGCCGAGGCCGGCCTGCCGCCGTGGGCGGTGCCGTTCACCGCGCTCGCCTCGTTCGCCCTCATGGGCGCCCTCGCCCGGACCGGCTGCCCGTGCAGGCGGGAACGTGCGGGCGGCATCGGCGCGGCAGCAGGACTCGCCGTACACCGCTTCGTGGAAGGCGCGGCCCTCGCCCTGACCGCCTCGATCGCCGTGATGGCCGCGCTCCTCGTGCACGCCGCCGGCGAAGGCCTGGCCCTGGCCGCGCTCCTGGGCGCCCAGCCCGGACGGCGCACGGCTTGCTGGCTCACACTCGCCTGCCTCAGCCCGCTCGCCGGCGTGCTCGTCACGAGCGCCGTCCCGCTCCCGGACGGCCTCCTGCCCTTCCTCCTCGCCGCCGTCGCCGGCGTCCTCAGCCAGACCGCACGGGTGGCACTCGGCCTCGCCCGCCGCCGGCGACCCGCCGGCCGGCGCGTGCGCACGGTCCCGGTCACCGCAGCAGTGACCCTCGCGGCCGTCGCCACCGCACTCGCCCTGCTCATCGCGGCCGGCCGCTGAACGCGACACGAACACGGCTCGGGTGCCGGAGCGGGCACCGCGCTTCAGGGTCTTCGCGCAGGGTGGGGCGCTTGGTCGGTCGGGGCTCCACGACCGCTTCGGCAACACGCAGCGACTGCCACTCTACCTGTGGTAGAGGAACGCGATAGAGTCGGGATATGGCAGCAGACGAGACGAGCATCAAGGTGAGCACGGCCGCGCGGGACCGGCTCGCCCAGCTGGCGGCCGAGCACGGCACCACCATCCGCGGCCTGGTCGAGGACCTCGCGCAGGGCACGCCGACGCAGGCCGAGTACGCCGAGCGGGCCGAGCTGGCCCGCGCCGAACTCGCCTCTGCCCTCGGCAGCGCACCGAGCCCGGAGGCCGAGGCGAAGGCCAAGGCCCTGCTCGAGCGCCTGGGCGGCGCCGCGCACAGCCCGCAGGCGGCCGCGTAGTGCCGGCGATCGCGGTCGTCCTTGACCACACAACCGCAGGTGCGTTGTACGACCCGAAGGATCCGTTCAACGAGGCGGTCGCCGCGTTCTACGTCCAGGCCTCCGGCGGACTCGGTGACCTGTACGCGCCGGTGCTCTCCCTGACGGCCGGCGACACCGAACGGCCCGGCCTGCTCGGCTACATCAAAGGCCTGCGGTTCATCCGGATCGAGGCCTTCGACACCGACGCCGCGGTCACCGCCACCGAACTCCTGCGCTTCGGGCACTCCTGGGCCGCCGTCCACGCCATCCACGCGGCCCGTCCCTCCGCCGCCCACCCCGCCGGGCGGTACCTGCTCACCCTGACCCCCAAGGCATACGCGGGCACCGGCGTTAAAGCCGTCCACCCCGACCAGTAGCCGCCCGCCGCCCCGGCGGCAGAAGACGGTCGCCCCCGCCTGCCCTGCCGTCGCGATCGTCGCACTGCCCGGGCCTGGTCTGCCGCCGCCTGACCCCCGCGATGGGCCCGGTGCTGCTTCGCCGGGAGCGGCACTGCTCGCGCCAGGGGTGGGGTCTTCTGTTCTGATGTGCCTGGCCGCCAGGCCGAGGTGTCTTCCGGAGGAACTGTGCAGTTCAGTGCCTGTTTTCGATCCCAGGGTTCTGAGTAGCCTTGGGGCCTGGCCTGGCCGCGTGTCCGAGTCCACCGGTCCGCTGGCGGGGCGAGCTGCTCGCCGCAGATACCGCTGCCGGCCTGCCCCGTCCTCCCGGCTCCGGCGACAAGACTCGCGCTGTGGTGCGCCGCGATGCCGTCAGGGAGGTTGCGCGGCGCACCTGTTGTCGTGTGAGGGGCCGGGTCAGCCGGGGAGGTCGCCGGTGTAGCG
>NZ_JAERRH010000024.1 GCF_016741855.1 Streptomyces musisoli
TGGGACTGACTCCTTAAGGGTGGTGGGTAACGGGGTGGTCCGAAGACTCAGGCGGTCTGTGCGGGGCGGGCCGCGGCCGAGGTGATGCGCAGCGTGCGGGTCTCGCGGGCGCCTCGTTCCGTCAGGGAGCGGGAGCCGCGGCCGATGGCGATCGCGCCGGACTGGACCAGCTCCTTGATGCCGAACTGCGCCAGCATCCGCAGCATCGCGTCGAGCTTGTCGCCGGCGCCGGTGGCCTCCAGGGTCACCGCCTCCGGGGCCACGTCGACGGTGCGGGCGCGGAACAGCTCGGCGATCTCCAGGACCTGCGAGCGGGTGGTGTTGTCGGCGCGGACCTTCACGAGGACGAGTTCGCGCTGGACCGCGTCCGCGGCCTCCAGCTCGACGACCTTCAGGACGTTGACGAGCTTGTTGAGCTGCTTGGTGACCTGCTCCAGGGAGAGTTCGTCGTCGACGCGGACGACGATCGTGACGCGGGAGAGGTCCGGGTGCTCGGTGGTGCCCACGGCGAGCGAGTCGATGTTGAAGCCGCGACGGGAGAACAGGGCGGCGATCCGGGCCAGGATGCCGGGGGTGTTCTCGACCAGGACGGAGAGCGTGTGCTGGGACATGTCGGAGGGTCCTCTCAGTCGTCCGCGGCGTCGCCGAAGTCGGGACGCACGTCACGGGCGGCCATGATGTCGTCGTTGGAAGTGCCGGCCGGGACCATCGGCCACACCATCGCGTCCTCGTGGACGATGAAGTCCACCACCACCGGACGGTCGGTGACCGAGTTGGCCTTGTCGATGACCGCGTCCAGTTCGTCCGGGGACTCGCAGCGCAGGCCCACGCAGCCCATCGCCTCGGCGAGGTGGACGAAGTCCGGGACTCGCGTGCCCCGGTTGGCCGCGGAGCCCACGCCCCGGGTGGAGCCGGTCGCGGCGTTGGTCGCGCCGTCGTGCAGCACGGTGTTGGAGAACCGGGCGCCGTAGAAGAGGTTCTGCCACTGGCGGACCATGCCGAGGGCGCCGTTGTTGATGACGGCGACCTTGATCGGGATGTTGTTCAGCGCGCAGGTGACCAGTTCCTGGTTGGTCATCTGGAAGCAGCCGTCGCCGTCGATCGCCCACACCGTGCGGTCGGGCCGGCTGGCCTTGGCGCCCATCGCGGCCGGGACCGCGTAGCCCATCGTTCCGGCGCCGCCGGAGTTGAACCAGGTGCCCGGCTCGTCGTGCGGCAGGAACTGCGCCGCCCACATCTGGTGCTGCCCGACCCCGGAGGCGAAGAGGGTCCCCTCGGGCGCGAGCCGGCCGATGCGTTCGATGACCAGCTGCGGGGAGAGCGTGCCGTCGGCGGGCAGGTCGTAACCGCGGGGGTAGGTGTCCCGCCAGCGGTTCAGGTCCCGCCACCAGGCGTCGTGGTCGCCGGCCCCGCCCGCCTCCCGGACGGCGGCCGCCAGCGCGCCGATCACCTCGCGGGCGTCGCCGACGATCGGCACGTCCGCGTAGCGGTTCTTGGAGATCTCCGCCGGGTCGATGTCGGCGTGCACGACCTTGGCGTGCGGGGCGAAGGTGTCCAGCCTTCCGGTGACCCGGTCGTCGAAGCGGGCGCCGAGGGCGACGATCAGGTCCGCCTTCTGGAGGGCCGCCACGGCGGACACGTCACCGTGCATGCCGGGCATGCCCATGTGCTGCGGATGGCTCCCGGGGAAGGCGCCGAGCGCCATCAGCGTGGTCACCACGGGCACGCGGGTCAGTTCGGCGAGGTCGCGCAGTTCGGCGGTCGCCCCGGCCTTGAGGACACCGCCGCCGACGTACAGGACGGGGCGTTCGGACGAGGTGATCAGCCGTGCCGCCTCGCGGATCTGCCGCGGGTGCGGGCGGGTCTTCGGGCGGTAGCCCCGCAGGTGTGCCGCCCCGGGCCAGACGAAGGTGGTCCGCGCCTGGAGGGCGTCCTTGGTGATGTCGACCAGGACCGGTCCGGGGCGGCCGGTCGAGGCCAGGTGGAACGCCTCGGCGATCGTCCTGGGGATGTCCTCGGCGTCGGTGACCAGGAAGTTGTGCTTGGTGATCGGCATGGTGATGCCGACGATGTCCGCCTCCTGGAAGGCGTCCGTGCCGATCGCCTTCGACGACACCTGGCCCGTGATCGCCACCAGCGGCACGGAGTCCATGTGGGCGTCGGCGATCGGCGTCACGAGGTTCGTCGCGCCCGGCCCGGAGGTCGCGATGCAGACACCGACCTTGCCGGTGGCCTGCGCGTAGCCGGTGGCCGCGTGGCCGGCGCCCTGCTCGTGCCGGACCAGGACGTGGCGGATCCTCGCCGAGTCCATCATCGGGTCGTACGCCGGGAGGATCGCGCCGCCGGGGATCCCGAAGACGGTGTCCGCGCCCGCCTCTTCGAGGGAGCGGATCAGGGACTGGGCGCCGGTCACGGTCTCGTCGGCGGCGCGCATCCGTGGCAGGCGGGCCGCGGGGGCCTCTTGCACAGTGTTCGGCATGGTCGGTTCCCAAGGTTCGTAGGGGTGGGTGAGTGGTCCTGAAGGTGTGTGGAGTCAGATCGAGGTCCCTCCCGTCAGGCGTACGGGCGGGGCGGCGCGGACCAGGTCGGCGGCCTGCGGGCCGTAGAGCCGGGTGACGGTCGGGCCGGTGACGGTGAGTTCGCCGCGTACCGCCACCGCCGCCGCGTAGCCCCGGTCCACCGGCACGTCCAGCAGGGTCCAGCCGGACGGCGGGTAGGGCCCGCCCGGCGCCCCCGAGCCGACGTAGTCGAGGGACGGATCGCGTCCCAGTCCGGAGCCGAGGCCCTTGAGGTAGGCCTCCTTGCGGGTCCACAGTCTGGCCAGCGCGCGGGGCCGCAACGCCGGTTCGAGTGCGGCCAGTTCCTCCTGCTCGGCCACGTGCAGCATCGACGCCAGTTCGGCGGAGGCCGTCTGGTCCGACACCAGGTCCACGTCGACGCCGATCGGCGCCGCGGCCGTACCGACGAGGGCGAGGTCGCCTCGGTGGGAGAGCGAGAAGAACAGGTCGTCGCGGCCCGTGCCGAGCACGGTGGGCCTCCCGTGCGGGCCGCCGCAGCAGGGGCAGGTGTCCCGGCCGAAGTGGATCTCCTCGGGGCGGAGGCGCAGGTACGACCCGAGCAGCCGGCGGAGTGCGACATGCGCGGCCGTGAACCGGGTGCGGTCGGCCGCGTGCATGAGGGCGGCGGCGCGGCGGCGTTCCGTCGCGTCGAGCACCGCCTCGTCCAGGATGCCGGTGGCGACATCCGAGACCCTCAGGAGCCAGAGGTCGAGTGAGCCGGGGGGTGGCAGCTCACGGGCGACCCACGGCAGTGTTCCTTCCACGGGGTCTCTCCTGTTCGTACTCGAAGGAGCCGACCGGGCGTCATGATCCACCGGGCGCGGCGGGCAGGTCGCGCCTGCCGCGCAGGGGCCCGATCAGCAGCAACAGGGGGCTGACCGCGAGACCGGCGGTCAGCAGCCACAGCGTCGGCCGCAGCCCGAGCGCCGTGCCGAGCACGCCGCCGAGCAGGGAACCGAACGGAATGGCGCCGAAGTTCGCCACCGAGATGCAGGCCGTGATGCGGCCGAGCAGGTGTGGCGGACAGTACCGCTGGCGGAACGCGCCCTGGATCACATTGGCGAGCACCACCCCGAGGGCGAGGAGCGCGCTGCCGGCCACGAGTGCGGCCAGCATCGGTCCTTTCCCCGCCATCGGGATCAGCAGTGCGAAGGGGGCCGTGGCGGCGGTGGCCACCAGCAGCCCGCGTGCGGTGCCCCAGCGGGCGGTCACCCGCTTCGCACCGGCCGCGCCGAGGATCCCGCCGATGCTGCTGGAGGCCAGCAGCCAGCCGGTCGCGCCCTCCGGCACGCCGAGCTGACGGATCACGAACACGGGCAGGATCGCCTGGTAGGCCGTCAGGAGCAGATTGGTGACGGTGCCGTAGGCGGTCAGCACACGCAGGTACGGGTCGCGCACGGTGTGCTGGAGGCCCTCGCGGATGTCCCGGCGCAGCGGGGTGCGCTCGTGGGAGGGCTCGGGCAGGGGCTCCCGGCTGCGGATGCCGAGCAGGCACAGCGCCGAGAAGAGGAAGGTGCCGGCGTTCACCAGCAGGCCGGAGACCGCGCCGAAGCCCTGGGCGAGCAGACCGCCGCCGCCCAGGCCGGCCACCTGGGCGACCGACTCGCTGCCCTGGAGCCTGGCGTTGGCGTCCTGGAGCTGGTCCCGGTCCACGATGGACGGCACGTACACCTTGTACGAGATCCCGAAGAACACCGCGGCCAGGCCGTTGAGCAGCGCCACCACCAGCAGATGGGTCATGGTGAGCACTCCGAGCCACGCGGCCGCCGGCACGCTGGCGAGCAGCAGCACCGAGGAGAAGTTGCACACCAGCATCAGCGGGCGCCGGCGCATCCGGTCCACCCAGGCGCCGGCCGGCAGGCCGATCAGCAGCCAGGGCAGCCAGGGCGCGGCGGCCAGCACACTCACGCTGAGCGTGCTGGCGTTCAGGGTGACCACGGCGACCAGGGGCATGGCCACCGTGGTGATGTTGATGCCGACCCGGTTGGTGGTCTCGCCGAGCCAGAGGAGACGGAAGTCGCGGTGGCGGGAGAGGGGAGGGCGCGGCGGGACGGGGGCCGGTGCCGTGCGGACAAAGACGTCTTCGCTCATGCCCGCACCGCCTTCCGTACGGCGTCGCCCAGCAGTTCCTCGGCGTCCGACCAGCGGCCGCGGCGCGCGGCGGACTCGGCGCGGTGGGCGGCCAGCTGACGGTGGAGGGGCGGGAGCCCGTCGGCCCCCGGGCCGCCGCCGTGGACGCAGGCGGCGGCCACGCGGTCGGGGGCCAGGTCGTTCTCGAAGCCGGCCGTCTCCTCCAGCGAGCGGCCCGAGCCGAGGGCGGCCAGCACGGTCTCGCCGACCTTGTGGTGCGCGGCGCGGAACGGCATGCCGTCCGCGACCAGGCGTTCCGCGAGGTACGTCGCCGCGGTGAACCCCTCCCGGGCGCGCTCGGTCATGCGCTCGGGCCGCGGCTCGATGCCGGCGACGACCAGCCGCAGCAGCGTCACCGCGTCGGTCGTGTCGCTCAGGCCCGGCCACAGATGGCGCATGGCCTCGGTGCCGACGGCGATGGCGTTGGTGTAGCCGGCGGTGGTCATCGCCGAGGCCGCGCTCGTGAAGGCGCCCAGGCTCGCGGTGGAGCGGCCCTGGATGTGCTCCAGCAGGAAGGGGTTGCGCTTCTGCGGCATCATCGAACTGGAGCCGACCAGTGTGTCGGCGACCCGCAGCAGCGCCGCCTCCTCCGAGGTCCACACGCTCAGGTCGCGGGCGACCCGGGCCAGGGTGACGCCGAGCGTCGCGGAGGCGGAGAGGAGACTCAGCGCGAAGTCCCTGGAGGCGACGGCGTCCACTGAGTTGGGGACGGCCCCGGTGAAGCCGAGGAGCAGGGCCGTGCGTTCGGGGTCGACGGGGACCGACGTGCCGCCGATCGCGCCGGCGCCGAGCGGATTGACGTCCAGCTGGCGGCCCGCGTCGAGGAGCTGGCCGTAGGCACGCAGCACCGCGCCCGCGACGCCCGCCAGATAGTGGCCGTAGGTGATCGGCACGGCGGGCTGGCCGTGCGTGTACGCCGGCATGGTGACGTCCGCGTACCGGTCGGCCTGCGCGAGGAGTACGGCGGCGAGCCGGTCCACGGCGTCCAGCAGGCCGAGGTAGGGGGTGCGGGCCTTCAGCCGGGCGGTCGTGGCGTTCAGGTCGTTGCGGGAGCGGCCGGTGTGCAGGATGCCGCCGGTCTCGTCGCCCAGCTGCTCGATGAGCCAGCCCTCGTAGGCCAGGTACACCCCGCGTGGCATCGGGCGTCCGCGCACCGGGGCGAAGTCGGCGGCGCGCAGTTCCTCCACGGCCCGCAGCAGGGCGGCGGCCCGGCCGGGGTCCACGGCACCGCGTTCGGTGAGCATGACCAGGTGGGCGCGGTCCACCTGGCTGATCCGGCGCAGCTCACCGCCCAGCGGATCCGCCGCGTCCGCGGACACGCGCTGGTCGTAGACGATGGCGTGGGCCTCGGGATCCAGCGCCGAAGTGAGCCGGCCGGTGTGGACGCCGTCGCGCGCGGGGGCGGTGGTCATGAGAGGTCCTCGGGGGTGGGGAGCGGCCGGAGTCCCCGGCACCCGGAGGGGCGCGGGGAGGGGGTGCCGGGCCGGCGCCGAGCGGCGGTCGTGCCCCGGCGGATCCGTACGGCGGTCATGTCAGCGCCTCCTGCCGGTCCAGGGGCGTGGCGGCGATCGCCCCCGCGAGGGCGGCAACGCCCCGGTCCGCGGCGCCGGCCGCCTCGGCCGGATGGTCCGCGACCGCGATGACGTGACCGAGGCGGTCGCGGAAGTCGGTGGCGGGGCCGACCGGTTCGCCGGGGGCGCGGTAGAGGACCGCTTCGACGACGCCCGGGACGGCACCGGCCCGTGTGAGGCTCACCGTGAGGTCGGGGGCCAGGATGCCGTCGCGGTCGGTGGTCAGGAAGCGGATCGAGGCGCGTCCGTACAGCGCGCGCTCGGGGTGCGCGGCCCGGCCCAGGGCGGCCAGGACCTGGGCGCGGACCAGGTCGATCCCGCAGGCCCGGCGGACCAGTTCGGGGATCATGCCTCCGGCCAGCCGCGGGTTGACCTCGATGACCTTGGCGACGGGACCGTCGAGCCGGAGTTCCACGTGGGCCGCGCCCCAGCCGAGGCCGAGCGCCGTCACGGCCCGTACCGCGGTCTGCCGCAGCTCGCGTTCCAGGCCGGCGGGGAGTGCCGCCGGCACGTCGTGGCCGACCTCGACGAACGCGGGCAGCGGGCCGACGTGCTTGGTGACGGTCACCACGGCCTCGGTGCCGAACACCTCGACGGAGAACTCGGCGCCGGTCAGGTACTCCTCGACCAGGATCCGCCCGGGGGTCGCGACCCCGCGCTCGTTCGTGGTGGCGGCCAGCAGGGCGCCCGCGTGCCCGGCGACCTCGTCGAGGTCCGAGCACAGCCGTACGCCCAGGCTGCCGGAGCCCTGTACCGGTTTGACGACGACGGGCAGCCGGGTCGCCGCCGCCGACACCGCGGCGTCAGCCGTGGACACCACCGCGAAGCCCGGCACGCCCACCCCGGCGGCGGCGAGGATCCTCCGCTGCTCGGCCTTGTCCCGGCAGGCCCGCACCGCGTCCGCCGAGGGACCGGGCAGGCCGAGGCGGGACGCCAGCGCGGCGGCGGCCGGGACGTAGTACTCGGAGCTGGTCAGCACGCCGGCGACCGGGGCCTCGGCGGCCAGCCGGCCGGCCGCCTCCCACAGCCGGTCCGCGTCGGAGGTGTCGACGACGACGGTCCGCAGCCCGTCCTCGGCCGCGTACGGGTAGCGGGCCGGGTCCTTGCTCAGCAGGACGGGGGTCACGTCGAGTTCGGCGGCACGGCGGGCGAACAGCCGTCCGGTGCCGGTCGTGTTGGACTCCACCAGGAGCAGCAGCCGCCCGCTCACGACGCGATCTCCGGCATCATCACGTCGTCGAAGCCGCGGCGCGCCCACAGCAGCCGGGACCAGACCGGCGGGGCGTCCAGGGGGTGCCCGACGGTGACGGGGGCGCCGCCGGGTGCGGGCGCCGGGTCGATGCCCTGCTCGCGCAGCCAGGCGTCGTTGTAGACGGTCGACTGGTAGCGGTAGCCCTCGTCGGGCAGCACCATCACGACCGTGCTGTCGGGGTTCTGCGCCGCCCACCAGGACGCGACCTGGAAGGACGCGCCGCTGGTCGGTCCCATGAACAGGCCGTGCCTGCGGTACAGCTCGTGGGTCGCGTGGAAGGCCTCGGGGGCCGTCACCCAGTGCGCCTCGTCGTACGCCGCGTGCCGCACGTTGCCCGGGTGGATGCTGCTGCCCAGGCCGCGCAGGGTGCGCGGGGCGTCGGGGGTGCCGAAGATGATGCTGCCGTGGGTGTCGACGCCGACCAGGTGCAGCTGCGGGTTGCGGGGCCGCAGGGAGGCGGCGAGCCCGCCCGTCGAGCCGCCCGAACCGACCGGCCCGACCAGGCAGTCGACGGTGCCGACGGTCTCGTCGATCAGGTCGGCGACGACGCTGTACGCCCCCGGGTTGTCGGGGTTGTCGTACTGGCCGGGGACGAACGCGTCGGGCCGCTGCCGGCACAGCTCGGCGACCCGGGCCAGCCGGGCGCCCTGGATGCCTCCGGGCTGGCCGGTGTACTCGACGATCTCCACCGTCGTGCCGAGCATTTCCAGGCGGGTGCGCAGTTCCTGGTCGATGGCGGAGTCGCCGACGATGGTCAGCGGGTAGCCGCGCAGCCCGCACACCATGGCCAGGCCCAGTGCGAAGGTGCCGGAGGAGGTCTCGATGACCGGGGTGCCCGGGGTGAGCACCCCGGCGGCCTCGGCCCGGTCGATGATGAAGCGGGCGGGCAGCAGCTTCATCAGGCTGAAGGCGGTCGCGTAGAGGTTGTCGCCCACCTTGATGATCCGTGGCAGCTCGGTGGCCTCCACGATCGAGGAGTGAGCCTTGGGCAGGGTCGTCGTCATGTCAGTCACCCGTTGTGTAGTTCCACTGCTCGTCGATACCGGTGCTCCGCAGGAGGTCCTGCGCCAGTGCGGTGCGCGCCTCGACCTCGGGGTCGTCCCGGTCGAAGAGGAGCCCCGCGATGTCCCCGCTGTGGGCCACCTGCACGCCCACGGCGCCCGAGGTGCGCGCGATGTCCCGGATCCGGTCGAAGCCGGGGACCGGCAGATGCCGCTGGTTGATCTCCGAACTCGCCGTCGCCACCGAGCCGAGCAGAGCGACGTCCTTCATCTGGATGGCGTCGCGCAGCATGTCCCGCAGGGTGGCGAACCGCTCGATCTCGGCCCCGTCGTAGCGGGCCGGCGTCAGGGTCAGCGTGTCGATGCCCTGGCCGCGGTTGGAGGGGCGCGAGCCGAAGCCGAGGACCCGCAGGGGCGGCATCCGGTAGCCGAAGTCCTCGATGACGGTGCCCTCGCGCTGCGCGAACAGCACGGTGGAGTCCTCGAACATCAGCGAGTCGGAGGCGGTCTCGGCGCGCACGGCGAGCCGGGCCACCTCCCGCGGCGGCAGCGGATCGGCGAACGCGTCCTTCACGGCCCAGATGGCCGACAGCACATCGCTGGTGGAGGAGCCGAAGCCCCGGCACAACGGCACGTCCCCGGCCAGCTCCAGATGGCCGCCGACCGGTCCGGCGCCCGCCGGGACCACCGCCCGCACGGCCAGTTCGGCCGCCCGCCGGGCCTTGCCCTTCCAGTCCGGCGACACGGTGACCCCGGTGCCGGGCGCCGGGGTGAAGGTCGCCCGCGTGGTGTGAATGGTGCAGGGCAGCGTCACGAGTCCGCGCACGAGCCCGTCGCGTCCGGTGAAGACACCTTGCAGAATCTCGCCGTGATGGACGGGGGCCGAAGCTACCCCGACACGCCAGTCGGAATGAACCACCATGTCCTTGACCCTCTGTTGCCGGTGTAGCCGTGACCTGCGGACACCATCACGCTACGGAGGCCGGAACCCGCCTTCCGGCGGCAAGGGCGGCAGGTTGTGGGCGGTTGGCGGCGGAGCCGTGTCCCGGGCGCGCGAAAGTGCCCGGACCCGCCGTGACGGCAGGTCCGGGCACTCCCGGTGCGGCGGGGTCAGCGGCGCGCGCCCCGCAGCTGCTCGCCCAGCACCTTGCCGATCTCCCGGAGCGGCTCGGCGCCGGTCAGCTCCCAGTGCTCGCAGTCGATGTCGTACTCCTCGATGTGGCCGGAAATGTACGGCGCCCAGGAGTCGGCGCCGGTGGCCGCGGCCGGCGTGCGGAGGGCGTTGAAGAACACCGCGTCGCCGCCGAACCGCAGCTCGGGCACGTACCGGTAGCGCAGGTGCAGATGCGCGGTCGTGGCCTCGACGACCGCGGCGGCCTGGGCCGGGTCCAGGGCGCCCAGGATCGGGTCCTCGCGCCGCAG
This sequence comes from Streptomyces musisoli, assembly GCF_016741855.1. Classification (GTDB taxonomy): domain Bacteria; phylum Actinomycetota; class Actinomycetes; order Streptomycetales; family Streptomycetaceae; genus Streptomyces; species Streptomyces musisoli. The sequence continues at coordinate 9,935 of NZ_JAERRH010000024.1, forward strand.
CACGCCGGCGAGTTCGGCCGGGTCCGGCGCCGAGCCGGCGCATGCGACGTCGATTTCGGCGCCGCGGGTGCCGAGGAACGCCGTGAGGACCTCGCGTCCGTCGACGGCCGGGGCGGTGAAGCCGTCGGGCAGCGGATAGGCGTCCAGGAGCCCGAGCAGGGCCACCTCCTCGCCGAGCGCCTCCAGGCGGGCCGCGATCGCGTGCGCCACGAGTCCGCCGAAGGACCAGCCGAGCAGGTGGTACGGGCCGTGCGGCTGGACGGAGCGGATCTCGGCCACATAGGTGTCGGCCATCTCCGCCATGCTCCCGGGCCGCAGCGCCGGGTCGGTCAACTCCCGTGCCTGGAGGCCGATCAGCGGCCGGTCGCCGAGGTGCCTGAGCAGTCCGGCGTAGCACCAGCTCATCCCGGAGACCGGGTGGACGCAGAACAGCGGCGGCTCGTCGGTGTCCGACGCGGCCCGGATGGGCAGCAGCGTCTCCAGCGGGTCACCGCCCGCGTTCTCGCCGATGTGCTCGGCGAGCAGGGCGGGGGTCGGGTGCTGGAACAGGTCCCGGATGGTGACCGGGGTGTCCCAGACGGCGCGGATCCGGCCGATGAGCCGGGTGGCGAGCAGGGAGTGCCCGCCCAGGTGGAAGAAGTGGTCGTCGATGGTGACCGAGGGGACGCCGAGCACGGCCGTGTACAGGCCGCACAGGATCTCCTCGGCGGGGGTGCGCGGCGCCCGTCCGCCGCTCGTCCCGGTCCGCGGCGGCTCGGGCAGGGCGCGCCGGTCCAGCTTGCCGTTCACGGTGAGCGGCAGGGCGTCGAGGGCGACGACGGTGGCGGGCACCATGTACTCGGGCAGGGCGGCGGCCGCGTGCCGGCGCAGCTCGGCCGGGTCCACCGGGTCCGCCTTCGCGTCGGCGGCCACCACGTACGCCACCAGCCGCTTGTCGCCCGGCCGGTCCTCCCGGATCAGCACCGCGGCCTGGGCGAGCGACGGGTGCCGCAGCAGCGCGGACTCGATCTCGCCGGGCTCGATGCGGAACCCGCGCAGTTTGATCTGCTGGTCGGCCCGTCCCAGGTACTCCAGTGCGCCGTCCTGGCTCCAGCGGGCCAGGTCCCCGGTGCGGTACATCCGTGCGCCCGGCGCCCCGTGCGGGTCGGCCACGAAGCGTTCGGCGCTCAGCACCGGCTGGCCGATGTAGCCGTGGGCCAGGCCGTGCCCGGCGACGTACAGCTCCCCGGGTACGCCCGGCGGCAGCAGCCGCAGGTTCTCGTCGAGGACGTAGGCGTGCTTGCCGGCGACGGGCCGGCCGATGGGGATGGCGGGCGCGGCCGCGGTGATGGTGTGGGCGGTGGTGAAGCCCATGCTCTCCGCCGGGCCGTAGCCGTTGACCAGGTGGAGGTGGGGGTGGTCGGCCAGGGCCTTGGCGGTGTGCGCGGGGGAGGCCGCCTCGCCGGCCGTCATGGCCTCCCGCACCTGGGCGAAGACGGCCGGGTGCTCGTCGAGCATGTGGTTGAACAGGCTCGCCGACATCTGCAACGTGGTGATCCGGTGCTTCTCGACGAGTTCCGCGATCCGGTGCGGGTCGGTGTGCTGACCGGGTTGCAGCACGCACACCCCGCCGTGCAGCAGGGGCCCGAACACCTCCAGCGCGAACGCGTCCCAGGACACCGGTGAACTCTGGAGATAGGTCTGCTCGGGACCGAAGTCGAGGTAGTCCGGTCCGAGGAAGGTGGCCGCGAGCGCCCGGTGCGAGGCCGCGACCCCCTTGGGTGTCCCGGTCGAGCCCGAGGTGAACATGACGCAGGCGGTGGCCTCCGGGTGCCCGCCGGTCTCGACGGGCGTGCCCGGCAGGGCGCTGATCGCGGGCGCGTCCACGGTCAGGTCGATCAGCGGCGCCTCGGTGGGCAGCGCGACCAGGTGGCTCTGGCTGACCAGGGCGGACGGCCGCGTCTGGGCCAGCACGGTGGTGAGGCGCTCGGCCGGGAACTGCGGGTCGAGCACGGTGTATCCGGCGCCGGCCTTCAGGACCGCGAGGATCGCGGCGATCAGGTGCGGGGAGCGCTCCAGGTGCAGGGCGACCAGGCTGCCCGGTGCGACTCCGCGCGCGGTGAGGTGCCGGGCCAGCCGGTTGGACCACGTGTCCAGTTCGGCGTACGTCAGCCGCTGCTCCTCGTGGACCAGCGCGAGGGAGTCCGGGGTGCGGGCCGCCTGCCCGGCGAAGAGTCCGTCGAGGCCGAGGGCCGGGGCCGGGGTGGGCGCACCGCTCCACTCCAGCACCCGCCGGCGCTCGTCCCCGGACAGCAGCTCCAGCTCCGCCACCGGTACTTCGGGGGCGGCGACGGCGGCCTCCAGCAGCCGGACGAGACGGTCGGCGGTCGCCTCGACGGTGCGGGCGTCGTACAGGTCGGTGGCGTACTCGACGGTGATGTCCAGGCCGCCCGGCTCGCCCGCCGCGTCCCGGTGCTCGGCGAACGCGAAGGTGAGGTCGAACTTCGCGACCGAGGCCGACGGGAACAGGAACCGTCCTTCCAGTTCGCCGAGCCGGGGCGCCTCGGCGGCGGCGTCGCCGACGGTGAGCATGACCTGGAAGAGGGAGTGCCGGGCCGTGGTGCGCTCGGGGTTGAGGACCTCGACGAGCCGGTCGAAGGGGAGGTCCTGGTGGGCCCAGGCGGCCAGGTCGGTCTCGCGGACCCGGGTCAGCAGCTCGCGGAAGCTCGGGCCGCCGCTCAGGTCGGTGCGCAGGACGAGGGTGTTGACGAAGAAGCCGACGAGGTCGTCGAGCTTCTGGTCCGTGCGGCCGGCGACCGGGGAGCCGAGCGGGATGTCGTGGCCGGCGCCGGAGCGGGAGAGCAGCGCCGACACGGCGGCCTGGGCGGCCATGAACAGGGTGGCGCCGGTGTCCTGGGCCAGGGCGGTGAGCGCCCGGTGGAGCCGGGCGTCGCCGTGCACGGTGTGCGTGGTCCCCCGGTTGGAGGGCGTCGCCGGGCGGGCCCGGTCCGTCGGGAGGGTGGCCTCCTCCGGCAGCTCGGCCAGGGCGGTCTTCCAGTAGTCGAGCTGGCGTTCCTCGTCCGTGTCGATGAGCTGCTGCTGCCACAGCGCGTAGTCGGCGTACTGGACGGGCAGCGGCTCCCAGTCGGGTGCCTGCCCCTGGGTGCGGGCGGCGTAGGCGGCGGACAGGTCACGGAAGAGGGGGGCGTTGGACCAGCCGTCGGAGGCGATGTGGTGGATCACCAGCGAGAGCACGTGCGTCTGCTCGCCGAGCCGGAACAGGTGTGCCCGGAAGGGGAGTTCGCCGGCGAGGTCGAAGGTGCGCGCGGCCTCCGCGTGGAGCAGCCCGGTCAGGTCCTGCTCGGTGGCGGCGGTGAGCGGCAGCCTCACCGGGGCGCCCGGCAGGACGTGCTGGTACGGGCTGTTCTCGTGGACCGGGTAGACCGTGCGCAGGCTCTCGTGCCGGGCCACGAGGTCGGTGAGCGCCTGGCGCAGGGCCTCCCGGTCCAGCTCGCCGGTGAGGCGCAGGGCCATCGGGATGTTGTACGTCGCCGACGGGCCCTCCATCTGGTCCAGGAACCACAGCCGCTGCTGGGCCGAGGACAGCGGCACCCGTTCCGGGCGTTCCTGCGGGGCGAGGGCCGGCCGCCGGGTGTCACCGTTCGCCGCGGTGAGCCGCTCGGCGAGCAGGGCGACCGTCGGGTACTGGAACAGGTCGCGGATGGTGATCTCGGCGTCCCACACGGCACGGATGCGGCTGATGAGCCGGGTGGCGAGCAGCGAGTGCCCGCCGCGGCGGAAGAAGTGGTCGTCGATGGTGGCCGACGGCAGCCCCAGCACGGCCGCGAACAGCCCGCACAGCACCTCCTCGGCCGGGGTGCGGGGAGCCCGTCCCCCGCTGTCCGCGCTCTGCCTGGGCGCGGGCAGCGCTCGCCGGTCGATCTTGCCGTTGGTGGTCAGCGGCAGCGCGTCGAGGACCACGAACGCCGACGGGACCATGTATTCGGGCAGGGCGGCGGAGATCTCCCGCTGCACCTCCTCCCCGTCCAGCCGCTCGTCCTGGGCGGCGACGAGGTAGGCGACGAGCCGCTTGTCGCCGGGCCGGTCCTCGCGGACGACGACCGTGGCCTGGGCGACGGAGGCGTGCGCGGTCAGCGCGCTCTCGATCTCGCCCGGTTCGATGCGGAAGCCGCGGAGCTTGACCTGCTGGTCGGCCCGGCCCAGGTACTCCAGCGAGCCCTCGTGGTTCCAGCGGACCAGGTCGCCGGTGCGGTACATGCGCTGGCCCAAGGGGCCGTACGGGTCCGCGACGAAGCGTTCCGCCGTCATCTGGGGGCGGTTGAGGTAGCCCTGGGCGAGGCCCGCGCCCGCGATGTACAGCTCGCCGGGGGTGCCGGGCGGCACCAGCCGCAGCGCGGGGTCCAGGACGTACAGCCGGTGGTTGTCGAGTGCCTCGCCGATCGGGACGGTGCCCGGGTGGTCGAAGGGGCGGCGGATGCGGTGGGTGGCGGCGAAGGTGGTGGTCTCCGTCGGGCCGTAGCCGTTGACGACGGTCGTGTCCGGGCAGTGCTCGTGGATACGGCGCACGGCCTCCGGCGGTACGACGTCGCCGCCCGCCCACACCTCCCGGACGGTGGCGAAGGCGTCGGGTGCCTCCTCCGCCATGACCCGGAACAGGCCCGCCGTCAGCCACAGGCTCGTGATGCCGTAGGTGTCGATCAGCCGCCGGTAGCCCGCCGGGTCGAGGTGGCCGGGCGGTGCGACGACGAGGGTGCCGCCGTTGAGCCACGGCACCCAGATCTCGTACGTCGACGCGTCGAACGCGGCCGGCGAGTGGAACAGCACCCGGCGGTGGTGGCCGCCCGCGTACCGGGACTGGGCGGCCAGGTCGGCGACGTTGCGGTGGGTGACGGCGACGCCCTTCGGGATGCCGGTCGAGCCCGAGGTGAACATGGCGTACACCGGCTCGTCAGGGTGGGCGGCGGGCACCGGCGCGGTGGCGGGCAGGCCCTCCGGGACCGAGGTGCCGTCCAGGACGACGACGCGGGCCGAGGTGGCGGCGGCCACCGGGTGGTCGGCCAGCGCCTCGTCGGTGAGCAGCACCGGGGCCCCGGTGTCGGTGAGGATCTGCATCAGACGGGTGTCCGGGTCGGTGGTGTTCAGCGGCGCGTACACCGCGCCCGCCTTCACCACCCCCAGCAGTGCGGTGAGCAGCCCGGCCGAGCGTTCCATCAGGACGGCGACCACGTCACCGCGCCGGATCCCGAGGCCGACCAGGTGGTGGGCGTAGCGGTTGGTGAGTTCGTCCAGCTCGGCATAGCTGAAGTCCTGGTACTCGTCGACCATCGCGACCGCGTCCGGGGTGCGGGCGGCCTGCGCGGAGAACAGCTCGGCGAGGCTCGCGTCCGGGGTGCCGGTGGCCGGGCCCGCCCACTCCTCGAGGAGTTGCCGGCGCTCGTGCTCGCCGAGCAGGTCGAGGACGGACAGCGGGGTGTCCGGCGAGGTCAGCACCGACTCCAGGAGCCGCCGCAGCCGGGCCATGAGGGCGTCGATCGTGCGGTCCTCGTACAGGTCGGTGGCGTACTCGATGGTGATGTCCAGGCCGTGGGGGCGCCCGTCCCGGGTGCGGTGCTCGGCGAATCCGAAGGTGAGGTCGAACTTGGCGATCTGAAGCTCGTTGTACTCGGTCCGGGCGTCCAGACCGGGGAAGCCGACCGTGTCCGAACCGGCCTCGCCGAGGGTGAGCATGACCTGGAACAGGGGGTGCCGGGACGCGGACCGTTCCGGGTTGAGCACCTCCACCAGCCGGTCGAAGGGCAGGTCCTGGTGGTTCCAGGCGGCCAGGTCGGTCTTGCGCACCCGGTCGAGCAGCTCGCGGAAGCTCGGGTCGCCGCTCAGGTCGGTGCGCAGCACGAGCGTGTTGACGAAGAAGCCGACCAGACCGTCCAGCGCCTCGTCGATCCGCCCGGAGACCGGTGAGCCGAGCGGGATGTCGAGCCCGGCGCCGGAGCGGGACAGCACGGTCGCGACCGCCGCCTGCACCGCCATGAACAGGGTGGCCCCCGACTCCCGCGCCAGGTGCGTGAGCCCGGTGTGCAGGTCGGCCGGCAGGTGGTCGGTGCGCAGACCGCCGCGGTAGGAGGCGGCGGCCGGGCGGGGGCGGTCGGCGGGGAGCGTGGCCTCCTCGGGAAGCCCTTCCAGCGCCTCCTGCCAGAAGGCGAGCTGCCGCGCACCGGTGCTCTCCGGGTCGTCGGCCTCGCCGAGCAGCTCCTGCTGCCACAGGGTGTAGTCGGCGTACTGCACCGGCAGCGGCTCCCAGCCGGGGACCAGTCCCTGGGCGCGCGCCCCGTAGGCGGTGGCCAGGTCGGCGAGCAGCGGGCCGGTCGAGCCGCCGTCGGTGACGATGTGGTGCATCACCACCAGCAGCACGTGCTCCCGCTCGCCCAGCGCGATGAGCCGCGCCCGTATCGGCAGGTCGGCCGCGAGGTGGAAGACCTGCGCGGACTCCTCGGCGAGTACGGCCGCCAGCGTCTCACCGGTCGCCGGCACCACCGGCAGCTCGAACTCCACCTCCTGCTCGTCGAGGATGTGCTGGTACGGCGTCCCGTTCCGGTCCGGGAACAGCGTCCGCAGGCTCTCGTGCCGGCCGATCACATCGGTGATCGCCGACTTCAGTGCTCCCCGGTCGAGTCCACCGGTCAGCCGGACGGCCAGGGGGATGTTGTAGGTCGTCGAGGGGCCCTCCATCTGGGCGATGAACCACAGACGTTGCTGGGCGAAGGACAAGGGGATCACTTGGTCGCTCCCATCCGGCGCATCGGCCGCAGTTTGGGCCTTGCGGCCTCGGCGCCGTCGAGCTTCTCGACGAGCGTTGCCACGATCGGGTTTTCGAAGAGGGTCGCCAGGGAGACCTCGACCCCGAGCACGGTGCGGATCCGGCCCACGAGCCGGGTGGCGAGCAGGGAATGTCCGCCGAGGTGGAAGAAGTGGTCGTCGATGGTGACGGAGGGCAGGCCGAGGATCTCGGCGAAGAGCCCGCACAGCACTTCTTCCTTGGGTGTGCGGGGCGCGCGCCCGCCGGTGGCGTCCTCGGCGGCCGCCGGCGCGGGCAGGGCCTTGCGGTCCACCTTGCCGTTGCCGGTCAGCGGGATCGCGTCCAGCAGCATCAGCGCCGAGGGCACCATGTACTCCGGCAGCAGCCCCGCCGTCCGCCGCTTCACGTCCTCGACGTCGACGCCCGCGTCGCCCTGTGCTGTGAGGTAGGCGACGAGCCGTTTGTCGCCGGGGCGGTCCTCGCGGACGGTGACGACGGCCTGGCCGACGGCCGGGTGTCCCGCCAGGACGCTCTCGATCTCGCCGGTCTCGATGCGGAAGCCGCGCAGCTTGACCTGCTGGTCGGCGCGGCCGAGGTACTCCAGGGAGCCCCGGTCGTTCCAGCGGACCAGGTCGCCCGTGCGGTACATCCGGCCGCCCGGGGGGCCGTAGGGGTCGGCGACGAAGCGGTCGGCGGTGAGGGAGGGCCGGTCGAGGTAGCCCTGGGCGAGGCCGGCACCGGCGATGTACAGCTCTCCGGGGGTGCCCGGCGGTACCAGGCGCAGCGCGGGGTCGAGGACGTAGAGGCGGTGGTTGTCGAGGGCCTCGCCGATCGGGACCGGGCCGGCCTGTGCGAAGGGCCGCCCGACGTGGTGGGTGGCCGCGAAGGTGGTGGTCTCCGTCGGTCCGTACCCGTTGACGACGGTCGTCCGCGGGCAGTGTTCGTACACCCGTCGTACGGCCTCGGGGGGTACGACGTCGCCGCCGGCCCAGACCTCGCGCACGTCCGCGAAGGTCTCGGGGGCTTCCTCGGCGATGAGCCGGAAGAGTCCGGCGGTGAGCCAGAGGGCGGTGATGCCGTGCCGTGCGATGAGCTGCTGGTAGGCGGCGGTGTCGAGGTGCCCGGCGGGGGCGACGACCAGGGTTCCACCGGTCAGCCAGGGCACCCACATCTCGTAGGTGGAGGCGTCGAAGGCCATGGGGGAGTGGAACAGGACGCGGTCGTGGTTGCCGTTCGCGTACATCCGCTGCTGCGCGAGGTCGGCCACGTTCCGGTGGGTGACCGCGACGCCCTTGGGGACGCCGGTCGAGCCGGAGGTGAACATGGCGTACACCGGCTGGTCCGGATGCACCCGCACCCCGGGGTCGCCCTGGTTCTCGGAGGCCGCCCCGCTCGGGATCACCTTGGCGCCCTCGGGCAGCCGTACCGCTCCGGGCTCGCGGTCCGTGACGAAGAAGTCGACGGCGGACTGCTCGACGATGAGCTGGACGCGCTCCATCGGGTACCGGGTGTCGAGCGGCACGTACACCGCACCGGCCTTGACGACCGCGAGGGTGGCGACGACCGCGTTCACGGACCGTTCCTGGAAGAGGGCGACCCGGCTGCCGGCCACGACTCCTTCCGCGATCAGCCGGTGCGCCGCGCTGTTGGCCAGCGCGTCGAGTTCCCGGTACGTCAGCTCCTGGTCGCCGTGGACGAGGGCCACGGCGTCCGGGGTCCGGGCGGCCTGCGCGGCGAACAGCTCCCCGAGCCCGGCGCCGGCGCTGCCGGTGACCGTGCCCGCCCGCTGCTCCAGCAGCAGGTGCCGCTCGTCCGAGGACAGCAGCTCCACTCCGGTCACCGGGACCCCGGGGTCGTCCGCGACGGCTTCCAGCAGTCGGAGGAGACGGTCCGCGGTCGCCTCGATGGTGCTCGCGTCGTACAGGTCGGTGGCGTACTCGACCGTGATGTCCAGGCCGTCCGGCTGCCCGTCCGCCCCCCGGTGCTCCGCGAAGCCGAAGGTGAGGTCGAACTTGGCGATCTCCACCTCGGAGAACTCGTACGCCGTCTCCAGGCCGGGGAGTTCGGGCGCGTCGGCCTCGGTGTCGCCGAGCGTGAGCATCACCTGGAAGAGGGGGTGCCGGGCCGGGGTGCGCTCCGGGTTGAGGATCTCGACCAGCCGGTCGAAGGGCAGGTCCTGGTGGTTCCAGGCCGAGAGGTCGGTCTCCCGGACGCGGTGCAGCAGGTCCCGGAAGCTCGGGTCGCCGGTGAGGTCGGTGCGCAGGACGAGGGTGTTGACGAAGAAGCCGACGAGGTCGTCGAGCTGCTGGTCGGTGCGGCCGGCGACCGGGGAGCCGAGCGGGATGTCGTACCCGGCGCCGGACCGGGCCAGCAGGGCGGACACGGCGGCCTGGGCCACCATGAACAGGGTGGTCCCGGTTTCCTGGGCCAGCGCGGTGAGCGCCGTGTGCAGCCCGGCACTCCCGTGGACCGTGTGGGTGCTGCCCCGGTTGGAGGCGGTCGCCGGCCGCGGGCGGTCGGCCGGGAGGGTGGCCTCCTCCGGCAGGTCGCTCAACGACTGCCGCCAGAAGTCGAGTTGGCGCTCCTCGTCGTCCGCCATGAGCTGCTGCTGCCAGAGCGCGTAGTCGGCGTACTGGACGGGCAGCGGCTCCCAGCCGGGTGCCCGGCCCTCGGTGCGGGCGGCGTAGGCGGCGGACAGGTCGCGGAAGAGGGGCGCGTTGGACCAGCCGTCGGAGGCGATGTGGTGGATGACCAGGTGCAGGACGTGCTCGTGCTCGTCCAGCCGCAGCAGCCCGGCCCGGAGCGGGATGTGGGATGCCAGGTCGAAGGCGGTGGCGGAGAGTTCGGCCAGCCGGGCGGCGAGCGTGTCCGGGGTGACCGGGAGGACCGGCAGGTCCACCGGCTCCGGCGCCCGCACCGACTGGTAGGCCTTGCCGTCGTGGACCGGGAAGACCGTGCGCAGGCTCTCGTGGCGGGTGACGAGGTCGGTGAGGGCCTGCCGCAGGGCGTCGACGTCCACGCGGCCGGTGAGCCGCAGCGCCATCGGGATGTTGTACGTCGCCGACGGGCCCTCCATCTGGTCCAGGAACCACAGCCGCTGCTGCGCCGAGGACAGCGGGACGCGCTCGGGGCGCTCCTGCGCACGGGTCAGCGCGGCCCGGGGCAGCTCGCCGTTGCTCTCGGCGATGCGCTCGGTGATCCGCTCGGACAGCGCGACCACGGTCGCGTGCCGGAACAGGTCCTTGACGCCGAGCTGCACGCCGAAGGCCTGGCGGATCCGGCTGATGAGGCGGGTGGCGAGCAGGGAGTGGCCGCCCCGGTGGAAGAAGTGGTCGTCGATGGTGGCCGACGGGAGTCCGAGGACCGCCGCGAACAGGCCGCACAGGACCTCTTCCTGCGGGTTGCGCGGGGCGCGTCCGATGACGTCGTGGATGACCTGCGGGGCGGGCAGCGCACGCCGGTCGATCTTGCCGTTGGCGGTGAGCGGAATCGCGTCGAGGAGGACGAACGCCGACGGGACCATGTACTCGGGGAGCGCCGCGGCGGTGTGCCGGCGCAGGTCGCCCAGGTCCACGCTGTCCCCGGCGGGCACGAGGTAGGCGACGAGCCGCTTGTCCCCGGGCCGGTCCTCGCGGACGATCACCGTGGCCTGGACGACCGCCGGGTGCGCGGTCAGCGCGCCCTCGATCTCGCCGAGTTCGATACGGAAGCCGCGCAGCTTGACCTGCTGGTCGGCCCGGCCGAGGTACTCCAGCGAGCCCTCGTGGTTCCACCGCACCAGGTCGCCGGTGCGGTACATCCGGGAGCCCGGCCCGCCGTACGGGTCGGCGACGAACCGCTCGGCGGTGAGCGACGGGCGGCCCACGTAACCGCGAGCCAGACCGGCCCCGGCGATGTACAGCTCGCCGGGCGCGCCGGCCGGCACGAGGCGGAGCGCGGGGTCGAGGACGTAGAGGCGGTGGTTGTCGAGTGCCTCGCCGATCGGGATCGTTCCGGGGTGGTCGCAGGGGCGGCGGATGCGGTGGGTGGCGGCGAAGGTGGTGGTCTCGGTCGGCCCGTAGCCGTTGACGACGGTCGTGTCCGGGCAGTGCTCCTGGATCCGCCGCACCGCCTCCGGTGAGACGACGTCACCGCCGGCCCACACCTCCCGGACCCCGGCGAAGGCATCCGGCACCTCCTCGGCCATCACCCGGAACAGCCCCGCCGTCAGCCACAGACTCGTGATCGAGTGCCGGGCGAGCAGCTCGCCCAGCGTGTCGGTCTCCAGGTGGCCCCGGGGCGCCACGACGACCGTGCCGCCGGTCAGCCACGGCACCCAGATCTCGTAGGTGGATGCGTCGAAGGTGTGCGGGGAGTGGAAGAGGACCCGCTGGTGGCCGTCGCCCGCGTACATCCGCTGGCGGGCCAGGTCGGCCACGTTCCGGTGGGTGACGGCGACACCCTTGGGGACACCGGTCGAGCCGGAGGTGAACATGACGTACAGCCACTGGTCGGGGTGGGTGGCGGCGGTGTGCCCCGTCGCGGGGCGGCCGTCGAGTTCCTTGCGGTCGACGACGAGGTCCCGGGCCTGTGCCCTGGTGACCAGCGGATGGTCGGCCAGCGCCCGGTCGGTGATCAGCACCGGCGCGTCGAGCTCGTCGAGGATCTGGATGTGGCGGGCGTCCGGGTCGGCCGGGTTGAGGGGCGCGTAGGCGCCGCCCGCCTTCACGACCGCGAGCATGGCGACCAGGAGATCGGCCGAGCGCTCCATCATCAGGGCCACGACGGATTCGGGGCCGACCCCGAGGCCGGTGATCCGCTGCGCGAACCGGTCGGCCTCGGCGTCCAGTTCGGCGTAGGTGAGGGTGCGCTCCTCGGACGCCACGGCGACCGCGTCCGGCGTACGGGCCACCTGCGCGGCGAACAGCTCCGCGATGCCCGCGTCCGGCAGGGCGCCGTCGGTGACCGGGCCCGCGCCCAGCCCCAACAGCCGCTCCCGCTCCTCGGGTCCGGTGAACTCCAGCTCACCGACGGGCAGTTCCGGCGCGGCGACGGCCGCTTCCAGCAGCCGTACCAGACGGTCCGCGAGCCCTTCGACGGTCCGGGCGTCATACAGGTCCGTCGCGTACTCGACGGCCAGGTCCAGGCCGTCGGGACGGCCGTCGGGCGTCCGGTGCTCGTGGAAGGAGAAGGTCAGGTCGAACTTGGCGATCTCCAGCGGGGTGAAGCCCGACTCGGTGTGCACCCCGGGGAGTTCGAGGACCGGCTTGGCCGCGTCCTGGAGGGTGAGGGCCACCTGGAAGAGCGGGTGGCGGGCGGTGCTGCGCTCGGGGTTGAGGATCTCGACGAGCCGGTCGAAGGGCAGGTCCTGGTGGGCCCAGGCGGCCAGGTCGGTCTCCCGGACCCGGTCGAGCAGCTCGCGGAAGGACGGGTCCCCGCCGACATCGGTGCGCAGCACCAGGCTGTTGACGAAGAAGCCCACCAGGTCGTCGAGGCGCTGGTCGGTGCGGCCCGCGATCGGCGCCCCGATCGGGATGTCCGTGCCGGCACCGGAGCGGGCCAGCGCGGTCGCCACCGCGGCCTGCGCCACCATGAACAGGGTCGTCCCGGTCTCCCGGGCCAGCCGGGTCAGCGCCTCGTGCAGCGCGGGCGGGCACTGCACGGCGTGCGTACGGCCCCTGAAGCTCGCGGTCGCCGGCCGCGGCCGGTCGGCCGGCAGGGTGGCCTCCTCGGGCAGCTCGCCCAGCGTCTGCCGCCAGAACTCGGCCTGCCGTTCCCCGTCCGCGGCGAGCAGCTCCTCCTGCCAGAGGGTGTAGTCGGCGTACTGGACGGGCAGCGGCTCCCACTCGGGCGCCCGGCCCTCGACGCGGGCGGTGTAGGCGGTCGCCGCATCACGCAGGAAGGGGGCGGTGGACCAGCCGTCGGAGACGATGTGGTGCATGACGACGAGGAGCACGTGGTCCTGCGCTCCGGTCGTGAACACGGTCGCCCTGAGGGGGAGTTCGGCAGCCAGGTCGAAGGTGCGGGCCGCCTCGGCGCCGAGCAGGGCGTCCAGGGTGTGCTCGTCGGCCGGGACGACCGGCAGGTCCAGGCGGATCTCCCCGGCCGGCAGCACCACCTGCCCGGCCTCCCCGTCCGCCGCCGAGAACAGCGTCCGCAGACTCTCGTGGCGGACGACGGTGTCGGTCAGCGCGAGCCGCAGCGCGTCGATGTCGACGGGACCGGTGAGCCGCAGCGCGAGCGGGATGTTGTACGTCGCCGACGGGCCCTCCAGCTGGTCCAGGAACCACAGCCTGCGCTGCCCGAACGACAGCGGCACCCGCTCCGGCCGGCCCACCTCCCGCAGCACCGGCCGCTGTGCGTCCTCCCCGCCCCGCAGCTCCACCAGCTCCGCCAGCGCGGCCGGGGTCGGCCCCTGGAAGAGGTCCTTGACGGTGATGCCCACGCCGAAGGCCTGCCGGATCCGGCTGATGAGCCGGGTGGCGAGCAGGGAATGGCCGCCGAGGTGGAAGAAGTGGTCGTCGATGGTGACGTGCGCCAGCCCGAGGATCTCCGCGAACAGACCGCACAGCACCTCCTCGCCGGGGTTGCGCGGCGCGCGTCCGACGGCCGCGTCCTGGCCGGCGGAAGGCGCGGGCAGGGCCTTGCGGTCCACCTTGCCGTTGTTGGTCAGCGGGATCGCGTCCATGACGACGAACGCGGACGGGACCATGTACTCCGGCAGGGCACCCGCGGCCCGGCGGCGGAGGTCGTTCAGGTCGATCCCGTCCTCGGCGGGCACGACGTACGCCACCAGGCGCTTGTCGCCGGGGCGGTCCTCGCGGACGGTGACGACGGCCTGGCCGACGGCCGGGTGTCCCGCCAGGACGCTCTCGATCTCGCCGGTCTCGATCCGGAAGCCGCGCAGCTTGACCTGCTGGTCGGCGCGGCCGAGGTACTCCAGGGAGCCCCGGTCGTTCCAGCGGACCAGGTCCCCGGAGCGGTACATCCGCGACCCCGGCGCCCCGAACGGGTCGGCGACGAAGCGGTCGGCGGTGAGGGAGGGCCGGTCCAGGTAGCCCTGGGCGAGGCCGGCACCGGCGATGTACAGCTCTCCGGGGGTGCCCGGCGGTACCAGGCGCAGCGCGGGGTCGAGGACGTAGAGGCGGTGGTTGTCGAGGGCCTCGCCGATCGGGACCGGGCCTGCCGCGTTGAAGGGGTGTGTGACGTGGTGGGTGGCGGCGAAGGTGGTGGTCTCGGTGGGCCCGTAGCCGTTGACCACGGTGAGCCGCGGGTTGTGGTCCAGTACCCGTCGTACGGCCTCGGGGGGTACGACGTCGCCGCCGGCCCAGACCTCCCGCACGTCCGCGAAGGTCTCGGGGGCTTCCTCGGCGATGAGCCGGAAGAGTCCGGCGGTGAGCCAGAGGGCGGTGATGCCGTGCCGTGCGATGAGCTGCTGGTAGGCGGCGGTGTCGAGGTGCCCGGCGGGGGCGACGACCAGGGTTCCACCGGTCAGCCAGGGCACCCACATCTCGTAGGTGGAGGCGTCGAAGGCCATCGGCGAGTGGAACAGGACGCGGTCGTGGTTGCCGTTCGCGTACATCCGCTGGCGTGCGAGGTCGGCCACGTTCCGGTGGGTGACCGCGACGCCCTTGGGGACGCCGGTCGAGCCGGAGGTGAACATGGCGTACACCGGCTGGTCCGGATGCACCCGCACGCCCGGATCGCCCGTGTCCGTGCCGGCACCGTCCAGGCCGGCGACGTGCAGCAGGCGGGCGTCGGCCGGGAGCTGGAGGCCGGCGATGTCCGTGTCCGTGAGGAAGTGGCCGATGCTCGACTGGGCGACGATCAGCTGGATGCGGTCCACGGGGTAGCGGGTGTCGAGCGGGACGTACACGGCGCCCGTCTTCACCACGGCCAGGGTGGCGACGACCGCGTTCACCGACCGCTCCTGGAAGAGCGCGACCCGGCTGCCGGCGCCGACGCCCTCCGCGATCAGCCGGTGGGCGAGCCGGTTCGCCCGCTCGTCCAGTTCCCGGTACGTCAGCTCCTGGTCGCCGTGGACGACGGCCACGGCGTCCGGGGTCCGGGCGGCCTGAGCGGCGAACAGCTCCCCGAGCCCGGCGCCGGCGCCCGCGGTGACCGTGCCCGCCCGCTGCTCCAGCAGCAGGTGCCGCTCGCCCGGGGAGAGCAGCTCCAGCTCCGTGACCGGGAGGTCGGGCGCCTCGGCCACCGCCGTCAGCAGGCGCACGAGCCGGGCCGCGGACGCCTCGATCGTGCCCGCGTCGTACAGGTCGGTCGCGTACTCGACCGTGATGTCCAGGCCGTCCGGCCGCCCGTCCGCGCCCCGGTGCTCGGCGAAGGAGAAGGTCAGGTCGAACTTGGCGGCCTCGAGCCAGGTGAACTCGGCGCGGGTGTCGAGGCCCTCGGCGGCCAGGGTGGGCGTGGCCGCGTCGGTCAGGGTCAGCATGACCTGGAACAGGGGGTGCCGGGAGGCGGACCGCTCGGGGTTGAGGACCTCGACGAGCCGGTCGAAGGGGAGGTCCTGGTGGGCCCAGGCGGCCAGGTCGGTCTCGCGGACCCGGGTCAGCAGCTCGCGGAAGCTCGGGCCGCCGCTCAGGTCGGTGCGCAGGACGAGGGTGTTGACGAAGAAGCCGACGAGGTCGTCGAGCTGCTGGTCCGTGCGGCCGGCGATCGGTGAGCCGAGCGGGATGTCGTGGCCGGCGCCGGAGCGGGAGAGCAGGGTCGACACCGCCGCCTGCGCCACCATGAACACCGACGCCCCGGACTCGCGGGCCAGCCCGGCCAGCGCCGCGTGCACCGAGGGCGGGCAGTGCACGGTGTGCGTGGCGCCCCGGTAGGAGGCGACCGCGGGCCGCGGCCGGACCGCCGGCAGGGTGACCTCCTCCGGCAGGCCGGCCAGGGCCGACCGCCAGAAGTCCAGCTGGACCTCCTCGCAGCCCTCCAGCAGCTTCTCCTGCCACAGGGTGTAGTCGGCGTACTGCACCGGCAGCGGCTCCCAGACCGGGCGCTGCCCGCGCGAGCGGGTCGTGTAGGCGGTGCTCAGGTCCCGCATCAGCGGCTGGTAGGACCAGCCGTCCGACACGATGTGGTGCATCACGACCAGCAGCACGTGCTCCCGCTCGCCGAGGCTGAACAGCGAGGCGCGGACCGGGAGTTCGCCGGCCAGGTCGAAGGTCCGCGCCGCCTCGGCCGCGAGCAGGCCCGGCACCGTCGCCTCGCTCGCCGCGGTGACCGGCAGCCGCACGCGCACCGCGTCCGCGGGCAGCACCCGCTGATGGGTCCGGCCGCCCTCCGTGCCGAAGACCGTGCGCAGGCTCTCGTGCCGGCCCACCACATCGGTGAACGCCGACTCCAGCGCGGGGACGTCCAGTGCACCCCTGATCCGCACGGTCAGCGGGATGTTGTACGTCGCCGAGGGGCCCTCCAGCTGGTCCAGGAACCACAGCCGCTGCTGGGCCGCCGACAGCGGAAGCAGCCGGGGCCGCTCCTCGGCGGCCGTCAGCTCGGGGCGCCCGGACTCGCCGCCGTCGGTGGCGATGTACCCGGCGAGCAGGGCCACCGTCGGGTGCTTGAAGAACTCCCGCAGGGTGAGCTGGACACCGAGCGTGGTGCGGACGCGGCTGACCAGGCGGGTGGCGAGCAGCGAGTGGCCGCCGACGGCGAAGAAGTCGTCGTCGATGCCGATCGAGGGCAGTCCCAGCGCGTGCGCGAACAGGCCGCTCAACACCTCCTCGACGCCGTTGCGCGCCACCCGGCCGTTCGCCTTCGTCCCGGCGCCGGGCGCGGGCAGCGCCCGCCGGTCCAGCTTGCCGTTGGGGGTCAGCGGCAGCGTGCCGAGCGGGACGATCGCCGACGGGACCATGTACTCGACCAGTTCCCGGCCGGCGTAGCGCAGCAGCTCGGCCGTGTCGACGACCCCCTCGACGGCCGGGACGACGTACGCCACCAGGCGCTTGTCGCCGGGGCGGTCCTCGCGGACGATCACCGCGGCCTGGTTCACGGACGGGTGGCCGGTCAGCACCGTCTCGATCTCGCCCGGCTCGATGCGGTTGCCGCGCAGCTTGATCTGCTGGTCGGCGCGTCCCTGGAAGACGATCTCGCCGTGCTCGTTCCAGGCGGCGAGGTCGCCGGTGCGGTACATGCGGCTGCCGGCCGGTCCGTACGGGTCGGCGGTGAAGCGTTCGGCGGTGGTGCCCGGACGGCGGCTGTAGCCCTGCGCCAGGTGCGGTCCGGCGACATAGAGTTCCCCGGTCTCGCCGGGGGCCGTGTGGCGCAGGCCGGCGTCCAGGACGTACATCGCGGTGTTGGCCATCGGGACGCCCAGGTGCAGGCGGTCCAGGGTGCGCACCTCGGGGGTGAACGCCTGGTAGCTGCAGAAGACGGTGGCCTCGGTCGGGCCGTAGACGTGCACGACCGTGGTGTCCGGGCAGTGGTCGAGGACCTTCTGGAGTGCGGTCGCCGACAGCACGTCGCCGCCGGTCCAGATCTCCCGCAGCCGGGCCAGGCCCCCGATCGCCTCGCCGGCCATCGCGTCGAAGAGGGCCGTGGTGAAGTAGGCGGCGGTCGCGTCGTGCCGGGCGATGGCCTCGGCCAGCTCGCCGATGTCGATCTTCGGGGCGGACAGGATCACGGCCAGCCCGCCGCGCAGCAGCGGCACCCACAGCTCGTACGTCGAGGAGTCGAAGGCCAGCGGCGAGTAGGCGAGGACCCGCTCGTGGGCCGCGGTGCCGAAGCCGGGGTCCAGGGCCAGCTCCACCACGTTGCGGTGGGTGTTGACGACTCCCTTGGGGGTGCCGGTGGAGCCGGAGGTGAACATCACGTACAGCGCCTGGTCCGGGTGGACCTGGACCTGGGGCGCGGGCGCGGGGTCGTACGAGAGCAGGCTCGCGTCGCTCACCCGCAGGGCGGGCAGCTCCCCCGCGAAGGCGGTCTCCTCCGGCGTCTGCCGGTCCGTCACCAGCAGCACGGCGGAGGTGTTGTCGAGGATCCAGCTCTGCCGCTCGTCCCGCTGGCGCGGGTCCAGCGGAACGTACACGCCGCCCGCCTTGAGGACGGCCAGCACGGTCACGACGTAGGCCGAAGAGCGGTCGAAGAGCAGGCCGACCGCGTCCGAGGGGCCCACGCCCGCGTCGATCAGCCGGTGCGCCAGGGCGTCGGAGGCGCCGTCCAGCTCCCGGTAGGTGAGCGCGCGCTCCCCGCTCACCAGGGCGACCGCGTCGGGGGTGCGTGCGGCCTGCGCGGCGAACAGCTCGTGCAGGGCGCCGGCGGGGAGGGCCACCGCCGTGTCGTTGTACGCGGCGATGTGCGCGGGCACGCCGTCGGCGCCCGTGGAGAGAGCCGGTTCGGCTTGCTGCTGGGACATCTCGACACCTTCTCGGGAAGCTCGGTTGGCTGGTCTCGCGGCGGGCCGGGAGACCGACGGGAGCCACGACGTGGACGAAACGGGGCGGTGCTGGTTGATTCGGGTGTGCCTGGGGCGGTCAGGCGGGCGGCAGCAGGACGTCCTTCGCGTCCAGCGCGTCCACCCGGTACTTGCCGACCGCGCTGATCAGCAGCCGCAGCTCCAGCGCGATGCTCTCGACGAGCCGGACGAGGCCGTCCTCGGCGTCCTCGTCGACCGCCAGCAGGGCGGCCCGGCCGAGCCCGACGGCGTGGGCGCCGAGCGCCAGGGCCTTGACGGCCCGGGTGCCCTCCCACATCCGCCCGCTGGCCAGCAGGCAGTTGCCGGTGCGGCCGATCCGGGTCAGGCACTCGCCGAGCGGGAGGCCGACCTGGCCGAGGAACCCGCTGGGCGCCCAGGCCGTGCCGGCCTCGGCGCCGTCGACCGTGACGGAGTCCGCGCCGGCCGCCCACGCGGTGGCCGCCGCGAGCGCGACATCGCGGCCCGGGTGGAGCTTCACCCACACCTTCGCCCGCGGGAAGTTGTTGCGCATCAACCGGATCTGCTGGCGCAGGATCTCCTCGGTGAAGGTCCCGGGGCTGCTGATCCGCAGCACGCGGTCGCCCCCGGTACCGAACACCTCGTCGGTGGCGTACTGCTCGGCGACCCTCCCGGCGGCCTCGCGGCCGAGGACGGTCAACCCGCCCAGCCCCGGCTTGGCGCCCTGGCCGACCTTCAGCTCGAAGGCCAGCCGGCCGGTGGCCAGCAGGGGTTCGCAGACCGGGTCGCTGTAGACGAGGTTCCACACCTCGGCGTCCGCGTCCTCGGTGGACTGCTGGACGACGACACCGCCGTACTCCTCGTTGCCGCTCGACGCGGCGGCCCGCGTGTACGCGGCGATCCGGCCGAGCAGTGGCGAGACCTCGGCCTCGGCCGCGGAACGGTAGCCGTTGACCGGGACGACGTTCTCGCCGATGACCATCGGGATGCCGAGCCGCCCCGCCTGCCGGCCCGCGGCCTCGCCGAGGTCGTGGCTGGCGACCTGGGTGGAGCCGAACGCGGACACGTACAGCGGCAGCCGGGAGGCGAACCCGCCGACCACGGCGTCCAGTTCGACGTCCGTGTACAGCGGCTCGCGGGCCAGCTCGATCAGTTTCTTCAGCCGCTCCGGCATGAACACCGGCGGCACGATCCGGCCCCGCTCCAGCAGGTCGCCCGGGTCCTGCCCGGCCGGGACGGCACCGAGCAGGCCGGTGCCGTAGCCCTCCAGGGCGGGGAAGGCGGCGGCCGCGCCGTGCCGGGCCCGGTACCGCACCTGCTCCTCGGGGAAGCCGGTGGCGCTCAGCACGGTGCTCATGCCGACACCACTCCCGGGACCTTCGGGTAGGCGCTGGCCTCCCACGCGGCCGTGCGGCCGGTGACGTAGCGGGTGAAGCGCTCCAGGCCGATGCCGAACCCGGAGCTGGCGGGAATGCCGCGCCGGGCCAGATCCAGGTACCAGCCGTACTTGGCCGGGTTCTCGCCCGTCTCCCGCATCCGGGTCACCAGGGCCGCGTAGTCGTACTCGCGCTCGCTGCCGCTGGCCAGTTCGCCGTAGCCCTCGGGCGCGATCAGGTCGAAGTTGCGCAGCACCCCCGGCTGTTCGGGGTCCTCGCGGTCGTAGAAGCCGCGCGAGCCCTTCGGGTAGTCGACCACGAAGAACGGCCGGCTGCTCTTCGCGGAGATGATCTCCTCGCCCTGCCAGTCGATCTCGGCGCCCGGGTCCTGCGGGTGGCCCAGCGCCACCAGGTCGGCGGTCGCCTCCTGGTGGGTGGTGCGGCCGAAGACGCCCTGGACCACCTCGCGGAACGCGTCCGTGTCCCGGCCCAGCAGTTCCAGGTCGTCCGGCAGCGCCCGGACCACCTCGTCGACGACGTACGCCACCAGCTGCTCGGCGACCTCCATCGCGTCCTCTCGGCGGGCGTCCCGTATCTCCACGTCGATCTGGTGGAACTCGGCGAGATGGCGGTGCGTGACCGCTGTCTCGAGCGGCTCCAGACGGACGTTCGGCGCGATGTAGAAGATCTTGTCGAAGGCGAGCAGCGACGCCTGCTTGTACAGGATCGCGCTGGTCATCAGCTTGTACTTGTGGCCGTAGAAGTCGACGTCGACCTGCTTGGAACCACGGATGCCCGGGTCGGTGACCGGACCGATCACCGGCGGCAGCAGTTCCTGGAACCCGCGTCCGGTCAGGAACGCGCGGGTCGCGGCCAGCATGCGGGACTGGACCCGCAGTGTGGCGCGCGTGCTCTCCCGCATCAGGTGCTGGTCGGGCGAGGACGGGAACGCGAGCGTGCTGGTCATGCTGCTACCTCCTGGGTCTGAGGGGTGTCATGGCGGCGCTGCACGAACGACAGCGCGTCGTACAGGCCCGCCGCCGTCAGCCGGCGGCCGCGCCGCGACACGTGGCCGATGGGCATCGCCCCGATCTCCGTCCACACGAGCCGGCCGTCGTGGTCGATGGCGCTGCGGGAGCGGCCCGCGTTGTCGGGGTGCAGGCAGTAGGGGACGTCGAGCAGTCCGCGGGCGAACGCCTTCAGCAGCGCCCGGCCGGGATCCGCGTCCAGTTCGAGCACGGCGTCCACGAGGGCGCGGGCCTCCGCGTAGACGGGGTTGTCGGCGAGGTCGGCGCGGGGTGCGGCCGCCGTGACGTGCCGGGCGGCCGCCCGGGACGCGACGCGCAGCGCCTCGACGTTCTCCTCCACCGTCGGGATCCGGTGCGACTCGGCCGTCGTCTTCACGATCAGCCGGGCCGCGCCCGTCTCCACGGCCAGCTCGGCGGAACGCTCGAGGAGGTCCAGGGCGCCGCGCGGGGTGCGTGGGTACAGGCCCATGTAGGTGTAGAGGACGATGTGCCAGTCGGTGCCGGGCAGCAGGTCGCCGGCCAGCCGGCGCAGCGCGTGCACCGCCTCGCGGTCCTGGGCGTGGCTGGTCTGCTGGGCGTAGCTGAGCGAGATGCTGCGCAGGCCCGCGCGGTGGAAGAACAGTGCCTCCAGCGCGCTGAGCGCCACCAGAAGCCCGGGCGGGCACAGCTGGCCGAGCATGCAGCCGCCGAACGTCTCCAGGTGCGGCTCCGCGCCGGTCGCCCGGAGCGCCGCCAGCGCCTCGCAGCTCTCCTGCCAGTTGCGCACCGAGTCCAGCAGCGGGGTGCGGCCGTAGGGCAGGCAGTACGACACCGGGCCGCCCTCGGTGGCGTCCAGGCCGAGCCGGGCGAGCGCGGCGATGATGCCCTGGGGCCGGGCCGAGCCGTGCCGCACCTGCACCGGGAAGGCGGCGTCGCGCACGCCGTCCAGCACCCAGGCCGAGGTGTGCGGGCTGTAGGAGGTGATCGGGAAGCCGTTGAGCGGGACCCGCTCGTGCAGCGCCCGCACCGCCGAGGGCTCGTCGCCCACCCGCGTGTAGCTGTCGATGGTGACGGTGCCGACGACCGCGTCCGCCGCCCCCTTGGTGGCCTGGAGACCGGCCCGCATCAGCGCCGGGTCCGAGAATCCCATCCGCGGCTGCACCACGAGTGCCCCGCGGGCCTGCGCCTCGGCGACGAACCGGCCGAAGGAGCGCGGCCGCCGGTGCAGTGCGGTCACCGTGTCACCGCCAGGGAACCGACGAAGGACGTGAAGGCGGCGAAGCCGGGCCGGTCGCCGGACCCGTCCTGGAACACCGCGTCGAAGCCGGCCCGCATCAGCTCGGTGGCCTGCTCCTGCTCACCGCCGCCGACGCCGAGCTTGCCGCCGATGACGGCCGGCAGGGACGCCAGCTCCCAGCGGGACCTGACCGCCTCGATGAGCGGCCGGGCGTCGTTGAAGCCGTGCCCGTTGACACTGCTGACGACCAGCAGGTCCGGCTCGAATTTGCAGCAGGATTCCACGATTTCGTCCTGGGGAACGCACGAACCCAGGTTGACGACCTTGTGCCCGAGGTCTTCGAGCAACAGCTGGATGAATACCAGATTCCAGGTGTGCGCATCGGACGGCAGTCCGGTAACGACGACGTCCAGCGGCCCGGATCGAGGGCGATCCGCCCGTTCCACAGGCTTCATTGTTCGCTTCGTCCACATCATGGGGTGACAGGGGAGAAAGAGGCTCCGGTGGTCCCGGAACTCCCTTTCGGACATCACCGTAGATTCGAGCCGTGGCTGTTTCCGGCGTCCCCGGCGGCAACCGACAGGCAGCCCGGCAGCAGTTGGCGGACGTCTGCCGCCGCCGGTCTCCCCGCGGCCCGACACTGGGTGCACGACACGCCGAGTGAGGAGTGAGGACATGACGGACGCGCTGGAGGACGTGCTGGACCGGGCACGCGCGGGCATCGACCGCAGCGAGGCTCTCGGTGAAGCCCAAGTGGCCGTTTTCGAAGCCGCGTTGAGTTTGGTGCGGGCGAGCCGGCCACGGCTCGCGGAGGCTCCCTCGGAGCGCGCGGAGCTGCTGCGCGAGGCGCTCGCCTCGGTGCGCGCGGCCACCGTCGCCACCGGGATCGCGGTCACGAGCGCACACCGGAGCCCGGTTGCCGCCCAACTGCCCGGTCTGCTGCCTGGCAGGGCGGCCGTGCACATCTAGCGTCTTTTCCACAACCCGACTTCGCAGAGGTGGACACCATGGCAACGAATCCGTTCGAGGACGCCGACGGCCGCTATGTCGTGCTGGTCAACGACGAGGGGCAGCACTCGCTCTGGCCCGCCCGTATCGAGCAGCCGGCCGGCTGGGAACTCGTGAAGGAAGAGAGCGGGAAGCAGGAATGCATGGAATTCATCGAGGCCAGCTGGACGGACATGCGCCCGCGATCGGTCGTGGCGGCGCTGGCGGGCTGAAGCCCGGAAAAGGGGCCGGGCGGGCTGGAATTCTCCAGCCCGCCCGGCCCCTTTTCGGTGCGCTCAGTTCCCGGAGGAGACCACGCACCACTCCAGCACCGCCATCGCGGCCGTCATCTTGTGGTACGCCTGCCGCCAGGCGACGCTGCGCGGCCCGTCCAGCACCTCGTCCGTGACCTCCTGGCCGCGTACGGCCGGCAGGTCGTGCAGGAACACGACGTCCGGGCCGCCGAACCGGTCGAGGAACGCGTCGTCGATCCGGAAGCCCTCGAAGTCCTTCAGCCAGTCCGGGTCGGCCTTGGGCACGCCCATCGTCTGCCAGCGGCTGGTGTACACCGCGTCGACCGGCCCGTCGACCTCGTCCAGGCTCGTGACCTGCGTGACCGGGGCCTTGCCGCCGGCGAGTTCGTCGGCGAGGTCCAGCTTGTCCTTCGGCACCTCGTAGCCGCTCGGGCACAGCAGGGTCAGCCGCAGACCCGGGCTGAGCGCCGCGGCCAGCGCGAGGGCGGCGCCGGAGCTGTTGCCCTCGCCGACGGCGAGGAGGTGCAGCCCGTCCAGCGAGCCGAACCGCTCGGTGAGCGTGGCGAGGTCCGCGATCGCCTGGGTGGGGTGCTCGTCCAGGCTCAGCGCGTTGACGACGGCCAGGTCCGGGCTGCTGCCGAGCCGCCGTATCTCCTCCACGTCCCCGTTGGTGCGCACCACCAGCGCGTCCAGGTACTGCCCGAGCACGCGCGAGGTGTCCTCGACGGTCTCGCCGGTGGACAGCTGGAGCTCGTCCGGGCCGTACGTGACGACGTCGGCGCCCAGCCGGGTCGCCGCGCTCCAGAACGACGTACGGGTACGCGTCGAGGACTTGCGGAAGTAGACGCCGACCTGCTTGCCGTCGAGCGACCTGCGGTCGACACCCTCGCGGCCGAAGAACACGGCCCGCCGCACGATCCGGTCCAGTTCGGCGGGCGTCAGGTCGGCGAGGGAGATGAGGTTGCGCATGGGTGGGGTGCCTTTCGTGGAGAGGATGGTTCCCGGATCCGGAGGGGCGGGTGCTCCCCCGGCCGGATGTGGCCGCGGGCGGGGCGGGTGCCTCAGTCGGCGGCGCCGACCAGGTCCGCCGTCGGCCGCCGCGCGGCCATCAGCTCGCGGACCAGGTTCAGCACGGTGAACCCCACGGGCCCGCCCGGCTCCGTCGCGTGCTGGCGGATCAGGCCCCGCAGCAGCAGGCCGTGCACGTCCCGCGCGGTCTCGGTCAGCGGCCTGCCGACCGCGTGGGCGGCGGCGTCCACCGTCCACGGCTCGGGCAGGGCCGCCAGCGCGGTGAGCAGGTCGGCGGTGCGGGCGTCCAGCTCGGTCAGGGCGTCGCCCAGCCGCTCGCCGAGCGTGGCGCCCGGGGCCGAGGTCGCCGGCGTGACGCCGTCGACGAGGAGCAGCGGGGTCGAGCGGGCGATCTCGAGGAGCTGGTCCGGCGAGTACAGAAGCAGCCAGGAGGCGGCGGCCTCCAGGGCCTGCGGGATGCCGTCCAGGCGGTGGCAGATGTGGGCGAGGGCGGTCGTGACCGCGTCGGTGGGCAGCAGGTCGGGACGCATGTGGCTGACGAACGACAGCATCAGCTCGACGGCGGGCCGGCCCGCGACCAGCGAGTCGCCCGGCAGCACGGAGCCGGCGGGGTGCTCGGCCGGTGCCGGCAGCGGGGCCAGCGGCAGCAGCCGTCCGGCCGGGGGCTGGGTCACCCGCCGCGAGGTGACGACGGTCTTCAGCCGCTCGCAGGAGCGCAGCAGGTTCAGCAGGACCGGCACCGCGGGCGCCGAGTCGTCGAGGCCGTCCAGCACGATCAGGGTCGGCTTGGACCCGATGACCGAGGTCAGCTCCTCGAAGCGGTCGCCGTCGCGGATCAGCGAGCGGACCCACTCGGCCAGCGGTGCCTGCGGGCCCAGCTCCGGGCCGGCGTCCGGGGCGCGGTCCATGGGGACCCACAGCACCGGCATCCGGTCCCGGGCGTGCAGCACCAGCGCGGCCTCCTGGGCCAGCCGGGACTTGCCCACTCCGGGGAGGCCGACCAGGGTCAGCAGCCGGTCGTGCCGGTTGTCCAGCCGGTCCGTGAGGGCCTCCAGTTCACCGCGGCGGCCGATCAGCGGGCGCAACGGGGTGGGCGGCGCGGCCAGGTCGGCGCTGTAGAGGGACTGAAGGACCCGGCCCGCCGCGTGGGCGTCGGCGGCCAATTCGAGCTCCACGCGCCGGGCGTCGCTCATACGCATGGCATTGGCCAGCAATTTGAGTGTTTCTTTGCGGGGGTTCCGTACGCGTCCCTGCTCCAGGTCCCGGATGGCGCGCACGCTCACCGTGGCAAGCCCGGCGAGCTGTGCCTGGGTGAGCCCCGCCCGCCGCCGTGCATTCTGCAGCAGCACATCGAGACCGGGTGTGGACTCGGAATTCATCGGTGTTCCCCCTTATCCTCGGATTCTTTGCCACGTGCCAGGTTGGCGACCCGAGTCGACGAGCTGCCTGCCTACGGGGAAGAGACTGCATGAACTGCTTCCCGAACGATTCCCGTCGCAGTACCGCAGCGTTCCGCATACCGTTACGATCTTCTCCGCGCGAAGCGGACTGCTTAAGGGCAGCGGTGACCCAGGGGGGAGGCTGTCGGTGACGGCGGCGTCAGGAGATCAGCTTCGGTTCAATGTCCTCGGCCCGATGGAAGGGTGGTCGAATGGAGTACGGCTGAAACTCGGTGGAGTCATTCACGAGCGAGTTCTGGCCACTTTGCTACTGGAAGCGGGAAAGGTACTGCCGGTTTCCCGGCTGGTCGAGGCCGCCTGGGACGAGGACCCGCCGGCGACCGCGTCCCACCAGGTCCGCAAGGCGGTTGCCGACCTGCGCAGACGGATACCGGGCGGTGCCGACGTGCTCCTCACGGAGGGGCCCGGCTACCGGATCCTGATCGACGAGTCCCAGAATGACCTGTCCGAATTCGGAATGTTGGTACGCACTGCAAAAGCGGCCGTGGCCGAAAGCCGACTCTCCGAGGCCGCCGAAGTCCTGCGGGCGGCCCTGGCATTGTGGCGCGGCCCGGTACTGTCCGGCCTGGGGGGGCCGGTCATCGAGGCGGCGGCCACCAGTATTGAGGAACGCCGGCTGGCGGTATGGGAAGAGCACCTGGCCCTCCGTCTCGGCCTGGGTGAGTCCGGGGAACTCATTCCTGATCTCCGGGAGTTGGCCGCCCAGCATCCGCTGCGCGAGACCCTGCGCGGCCAGCTGATGCTCGCCCTGTACCGCTCCGGACGGCAGGCCGAGGCGCTGGAGGAGTACGGTAAGGTCCGTGAACTGCTCGTCGAGGAACTCGGCGTCGACCCGGGACCACAGCTGACCAGGCTGTACGAGGGCATCCTGCGCGAGAGCCCCGAACTGGCCGGCCCGGAGCCCGCCGCCCCGGCGCCCGTTCCCGTCCCGCTCCCGGCCGAGCCGCCCTGCACCCTGCCCTACGACCTCGCCGACTTCACCGGCCGCGAGGTCGAGATGGCCGAACTGCTGCGCTGCGCGACGCAGAAGGGGGAGCAGGGGCCGAAAATCGTCGCCCTCGACGGCATGGGCGGCAGCGGCAAGACCTCCCTCGCGGTGCGCGCCGCCTACCAGCTCGTACCCGAGTACCCGGACGGCCAGCTCCACATCGACCTGCGTGGATACACCCCCGGTGACCAGCCGGTGTCCGCCGGCACCGCGCTGGACAGCCTGCTGCGGGCACTCGGCATCCCCGGCGACCGAATACCCGACGACACGGCCGGCCGCACCGCCCTGTGGCGGGCCACGCTCGGCGGCAAGCGGCTGCTGATCCTGCTCGACAACGCGGCCGACGCCGCCGGCATCCGCCCGCTGCTGCCCACCACCTCCGGCTGCCTGGTCCTGCTCACCAGCCGGGGCCGCCTCGTCGACCTGGACGGCGCGCAGTGGATCTCCCTCGGCGTGATGTCGCCACGCGAGAGCGCCGCCCTGGTCGCCGAGACCCTCGGCACCGAACGCGTCGCCGCCGAGCCCGAGGCCGCCGCCGAACTGGCCCGGCTGTGCGACCACCTCCCGCTGGCCCTGCGCATCGCCACCGCCCGGCTGCGCAACCGGCCCCGCTGGACCCTTCAGTACCTGGCCGAACGGCTGCGGGACGAGACCCGCCGGCTCGACGAGCTGAGTTCCGGCGCCCGCAGCGTCTCCGCCACCCTGCGCCTGTCGTACCAGGCCCTGGACGAGGAGAGCCGCACGGCCTTCCGGATCCTCTCCCTGCACCCGGGCGGCGACATCAACGTCCATGCGGCGGCCGCGCTGCTCGGCTCCGGCCTGTGGGATGCCGAGGACGTGCTGGAACGCCTGCTCGACGTGCACCTCGTGCAGCAGCCGGAGATCGGGCTGTACTCCTTCCACGACCTGGTGCGCAGCTTCGCCCAGAGTCTCTTCGACGCCGCCGACCAGAACGGTGACGAGGCGGCGGCCGCCGTGGAACGCCTGCTCTGCTACTACCTCACGGCGACCGAGGCGGCCTGCGACGTCCTCTACCCCGGCCGCCGCCACCGCCCCACCGGCATCGAGAAGTCCACGGCCGACCTGCCCGCCCTCGGTGACGCCGGGCGGGCCCAGGCGTGGTTCACCCGGGAACAGGACGCGCTGCTCGCCGCGGTCACCCTGGCCGAACGGCGGGGCCTGGACCGGTATGTCGTCTGCCTGAGCCGCAACCTCGTCTTCCAGCTCAGTGCGCGTGGGCAGCTGGAGGAGTTCGGATCGCTGGGGCGGGCCTCGGTCGCCGCCGCGAAACGACTCGGCGACCTCGCCCTGCTGGGCGTGAGCCTGTCCAACCTGGGGGTCGCGTGCTGGCGGCTGGGCCGGTTCGAGGAGGGACTGGAGGCCGCCCGGGAGGGACGGGACGTCGCCGCGCAGCTCGGTGACCGGCACACCGAGGCGCACAGCGAGGCCACGCTCGGCCAGTTCAACAGCCTGCTCGGCAACTTCCCCGAGGCGCTGGTCCACCTGGAGCGCGCGACCGCCTACGAGCGGGAGCTGGGCACCCCCTGGTCGGAGTGCGACAGCCTCACCCTGATCAGCACGCTCTACGAGCAGTGGGGACGCCACGAGGAGGCCAAGGCGGCGGCCCAGCGCGCGGTGGAGCTCCAGAGCGGACCGGGCCTGCTGGAGGAGCAGTTCACCGCGCTGACCGACCTCGCCTTCGCCCAGGCCGGTCTCGGTGAGTACGAGGAGGCGGCCCGCAGCCTGGAACAGGCCCGCGGCCTCGTCGACGACCGGGCGGACCAGGGGAACGTGGCCCTGGCCCTGGCCCTGTCGGCCGACGTCGACCAGCACCTGGGCCGGCCGGTGCGCAGTCCCGACCTGGCGGAGCAGGCCCTGGAACTGGTGGCCTCCCACGTCTCGCCGCTGCGCCGGGCCAAGGTGGAGAACATCGTGGGCCGGCTGCGCCGGCGGCAGGGCGAGCGGCGGGCCGCCCGTGAACTGCATGCCGACGCGCTCGAACTGGCCGTCGCGATGAGCTATCGCATAGAGGAGGCGTACGCGCTGTCCGGGCTGGCGGACGCCGAGGACGAGGCCCGGGCCGCCGCGCGGCACCGGGCCGCGGCCGAGGAGTTGTTCGCGCGGATGGGGGTCCCGGAGGACCGGCGGCGGCGCTGAACGTCCGAGCACCTCTGCAAAAAGGTTTCCGCAGCTGAACGGCCCGGAAAGCGGGAACGGGCGCGGGAACGGCGCAGTGCCCCGCCCGGAGGTTCCGGGCGGGGCGCTGTCGCGAGACGTACAGCCTGGGGCGTGGGCTCAGTCGGCGACGATGACCGTGGGCTTCTGGTTGTCGGCCAGCAGGACGGTGGTCTTGGTCGGCTTCTGGTTGTCCGCGAGGACGGAGGAGACGCCGGTGCGGTCCTGGCTGTCCGCCTGCGACACGCCGGACTCGACGGCCTGAGCACCGTAACCGAGGACCAGCGTGGCGGCGATCACAGCGAAGAACCTAGCAACCTTGCGTCCCATTGTCTGCCCCTTTTGTGGTGTCTGTGCGGTTCGCGGTGTTTTCCGCTTCCTGACGCCACTGACTTTCCTGGGGGCCGTTCCCAGTGGGTTCCTCGTGCGTTACCGGCCCGCGGGAACGCATGGGGAACGGCCCCGGGAACACCCGGGGCACGCCTTTGACCTGTGATTACTCACTCAGACTGCACGCCACCACCCGAAGTCCCGCGGGAGTCAGCACCACCTGGGTGCGGGCCGGTCCCGACTCGTGGCCGGCCAGGTCGAGCAGGGACCGCACGAGCGAGCGCATGGCGGCCCGCTCGGCCTCGTCCGAGGGGGACGGGGCGATCCGCGCCACGTTGTGCATCCCGTCCACCGTCTCCGTGTCGACGCTGAACCTGGGTCCGTCCACGGGGCCGTGGACGGCGTACGGCGATGCCTTGCCGTCGGCGGCCGCCCGCTCCGCCCATCGCTCCACGGAGGACAGGTCCTGCAACGCGTGGGCCAGTTCCGTCCTGTCCGGAGATCGGTCCCGCGGCTCTCTCACGGCAGTACTCCTTCTGCGGGTTGTGCAGACAACGACCACGGGACCGTCGCGCGGACGGCTCCCGATCCGTTCCCGTCCCGGTCCTGCCCGAACGTTCGCGATGGGAACGCGGCGGTAATCGGCCCCCGCACCATGACGGGCATTCGACAGCGGACCCGGACCCACGAAACCGGTGCCCTGACCGCACGCGACCGTCCTGGGGGCAGCGCAGTGACAGCAACTCCAACCGACTCGGGCCCCGGCCGTTTCACCGGCCTGGGCCCGCTCATGCTGGTCTGGTCGGGCCAGGCCGTCTCGCTCGTCGGCAGCGCGGCGGTCCGGTTCGCCTTCGTCGTCGACGTCTGGTCGACCGGGCAGCGGGCGAGCGCCGTCACCGCGCTCTCACTGTGCGCGCTGCTCCCACAAGCACTCCTCAGTCCCATTGCGGGCGCAATCGTCGACCGGATGCGCAAGCGGAACGCGCTCCAGCTGGCGGACGCCGGCGGACTGCTGGTCGTGGGCTGCCTGGCACTGCTGCACTACCTCGGCCAGCTCCACTCCTGGCAGATCTACGTGGCCACCGCGCTGCTCGGAGCCTGCTCGGCCTTCCAGTTCCCGGCCCTGTCCTCGGCCGTGCCGCTGCTCGTCCGCAAGGACCAGCTCGGCCGCGCCAACGGCCTGCTGAGCGGCGCCAAGAGCGCGGCCGGCATCGGCGGGCCGGCCCTTGGCGGGATCCTGCTCACCCTCTTCGGCATCGGTCCGACCCTCCTGGTGGACCTGGCGAGTTACGCCGTCGCCCTGGTCGGCGTACGTCTGGTGCGGCTGACCGGGGACCGGCCCGCGCCGCCGTCCGGGCCGCGCCGCAGGATCACCGCGGAGTCCGCGGAGGGCCTGCGCTATCTGTTCCGCACGCCCGGCCTGCGCGACCTGATCGTCAACTTCTGTGTCGTCAACCTGGTCATGGTCTTCGGGTTCGCCCTGATCCAGCCCATGGTGCTGCTGCGGGCCGACAGCACCGCGCTGGCCGCGGTCAACACCGCGATCGGCGTCGGCGGGGTCACCGGCGGCCTGCTGATGGCCGCCTGGGGCGGGCCGCGCGACCGGGGCCGCGGCATGATGCTCGGCGTCATCGGCATGTGCCTGTCCGCGCTGGTGGGCATGGCGTTCGCCGACGGGGTGGCCGGCTGGTCGGTGGCCGTGCTGATCGGCGCCCTGCTGATGACGGTCGTCAACTCCCAGATGCACGCCATCGTGCAGACCAAGGTCCCCCAGGAGTGGCAGGGCCGCGTCTTCGGCGCGGTGATGTTCCTGGGCTACATCTCCGTCCCGCTGGCCACCGTCCTGTCCGGCCCGCTCGCCGACCACGTCTTCGAACCGCAGGCCGCCCACGGCACGGGCCTGTTCACCGTCCTCGGTCCGCTCTTCGGCGACCGGCCCGGCAGCGGCATGGCCGGGATGTTCCTCCTCGCCGGCCTGGCGGGCATCGGAGTCTCCCTGTGGGGGCTGGCCAGCCGGAACATCCGCGAGATCGACCTGGTGATGCCCGACGCGGACGACACGCGGGACGTCCGGGAAGACGAAGGGGTCCGGGATGAAGTGCGTGCATGAACTCGTCGAGGAGCAGGCGCGGTCGGCACCCGACGCCATCGCGCTGATCGACGGCACGGACCGGCTGACGTACGCCCAGCTCGACGCGCGCGCCGCCCGGTCGGCCGCACTGCTCGCCCGGCACGGCGTACGGCACGGCGACACGGTCGGCGTCCATCTGGAGCGGTCGGCCGAGCTGGTCGTGACCGTCCTCGGCGTCCTCAAGGCCGGCGCCGCCTATCTGATCCTCGACCCCGGCTTCCCGGCGGCCCGCCTCGGCACGATGGCGGCGGACGCGGCCGTCACCGCCGTGGTCGCACCCCGCGGCCGGCCCCTCACCGCTCTCCGGGCGCCCGTGGTCCACCCCGAGGACGCCGAGGCCGAGGTCCCGCTGCCGCACGGCACGGTTCCCGTACGCCCCGCCGACCGCGCCTGCGTGATGTTCACCTCCGGCTCCACCGGCCGCCCCAAGGGCGTCGCCGCCCCGCACGAGGCGGTCACGGCCACCCTCACCGGCCAGGACTTCGCCTCCTTCGGCCAAGGCTCGGTCTGGCTCCAGTGCGCGCCGCTGTCCTGGGACGCGTTCGCCCTCGAACTGTGGGGCCCGCTCGTCAACGGCGGCACCTGCGTGCTGCACCCCCCGGGCCGCCCCGAACCCCTCGCGATGGCACGCCTGATCGCCGAACACGGCGTCACGTCGATGTACCTGTCGGCATCCCTGTTCAACGTCGTCGTCGACGAGTACCCCGACGCCCTCGACGGCCTGCGCGAACTCCTCGTGGGCGGCGAGGCGCTGTCGCCCCCGCACGTCGCCCGCGCCCTCGCACGCCGGCCCGGCCTCCGGCTGAGCAACGGCTACGGCCCCGTCGAGTGCATGGTCTTCCTCACCACCCACCCGGTCACCCCCGAGGACCTGCGCACCGGCGGCCCCCTCCCGATCGGCCGCCCGCTCGCCGGGAAACGCCTGTACGTCCTCGACGAACGGCTGCGACCGGTCCCCGACGGCGGCACCGGAGAGCTGTACGCGGCCGGTGCCGGCCTGGCCCGCGAGTACACCGGCCGGCCCGCCCTCACCGCCGAACGGTTCGTCGCCGCCCCCTCGGGCGAGCGCCTCTACCGCACCGGTGACCTGGTCCGCCGCCGCCCCGACGGCGTCCTGGAGCACCTCGGCCGCGCCGACAGCCAGCTCAAGATCCGGGGCTTCCGGGTGGAACCCGGCGAGATAGAGACGGTCCTCACCGCGCACCCGGGCGTCGACCGGGCCGCCGTGGTCGCCCACGCCCATCCGGCGGGGGACCGGCAGCTGGTCGCGTACGTCGTCCCCCGCGGAGCGCCGGCGCCCTCGGCCGACGACCTGCGCGACCACGCCCGCACCACCCTCCCCGACCACCTGGTACCGGCCGCCTTCGTGACCCTGGACGCGCTGCCCCTCACCCCGAGCGGCAAGCTGGACCGGCAGGCACTGCCCGAGCCGGGCCCCGCCCCCGCGCGGACCGACGCGGCGGCCGGTGGGACCGGCGCCGCGGCCGAGGGGACCGTCGGCACCCTCTGCGCCCTGTTCTCCCAGGTCCTCTCGGTCCCCCTCGGCCCCGACGACGACTTCTTCCGCCACGGCGGCAACTCCCTCCTCGCCGCCCGCCTGACGGGCCGTGTCCGCTCCGCGCTCGGTGTGGAGCTGGACCTCCGGACGCTCTTCGAGGCGCCGACCCCGGCCGGGCTCGCCCCGCTCGTCGACCGCGCCCCCGCCGCCGCAACGCCGCCCGAGCCCGTCGCCGCGTCGGGCGCGCTGCCCGTGTCCGACGCCCAGCAACGCCTGTGGTTCCTCGACCGGACCGGCGCGGGCGCCGCCTACAACCTCCCCATGCTGGTCCGGCTGCGCGGAACCGTCGATCCGGACGCGCTCGCCGACGCGCTGGCCGAC
This sequence comes from Streptomyces musisoli, assembly GCF_016741855.1. Classification (GTDB taxonomy): domain Bacteria; phylum Actinomycetota; class Actinomycetes; order Streptomycetales; family Streptomycetaceae; genus Streptomyces; species Streptomyces musisoli. The sequence goes on from NZ_JAERRH010000024.1 coordinate 42,943, forward strand.
GTGGCCGACCGGCACGAGGTGCTGCGGACACTGTTCGGCGAGACCGACGGCGTCCCCGTGCGGCGGGTGGTGCGCGGGACACGGGCCAGGCCGCCCTTCACGCACGAGCACGCCGGGGAGCGGGAGCTGGCGTCCCGTATCGCGCGGGCGGCGCGGCACCGCTTCGATCTGAGCGCCGAACTTCCCGTCCGGGCCGTGCTGTTCACCCTTCGCGAGCGGCCGCAGGAGCACGCGCTGCTCGTGCTGGTGCACCACATCGCCGGTGACGGCTGGTCGCTGCGCCCGCTGTTCCGCGATCTGTCGCAGGCCTACGCCGCCCGCGTCCAGGGCCGCCCGCCCGGCTTCGGCCCGCTCGCCGTCCCGTACGCCGAGCACGCCCGCCGCCGCCTCGACCGGCTGGGCTCCCCGGCCGACCCCGAGTCCCCGGCGGCCGCACAGCTCGCCTACTGGACGGAGCGGCTGGCGGGCCTGGACGCCGACGGCCCGCTGCTGCCGCGCCGCCCGGAGGCGCCGGCCGTACCCGGTCCGGCCGCCGGCGTCGTCGTACGGCGGCTGGATCCGGCGGCCCACGCCCGGCTCGTCGACTCCGCGCACGCCCAGGGCGCCACCCTCTTCATGGCCCTGCACGCGGCCCTGGTCACCGCGCTGCTGCGGGCCGGCGCCGGACCCGACACGGCGGTCGGCGCGCCCGTGGCCGCACGGGCGTCGGACAGCGACGTCGAGGACGTCGTCGGGTTCTTCGTGAACCTGCTGGTCCTGCGCACCGACGCGTCCGGCGACCCCACCGCGGCCGAACTGCTGGCCCGCGTCCGGGACACCGACCTCGCGGCCTTCGCCCACCAGGACGTCCCGTTCGAGCAGGTCGTCGGCGCGCTCAACCCGGCCCGCAGGCCCGGCCGGCAACCGTTCACCGAGGTGGTCCTGGCGCTCCAGAACAACGCGCGTGCCGAGGTCACGCTGCCCGGCGCCCAGGACGGCGTGGAGCTGGTCCGCACCGGGTCCGCCCGGTTCGAGCTGCTCGTCGACGTGTCCGAGACGACCGCCCCCAACGGCACACCCGGCGGCCTCACCCTCACCCTCGAGTACCGGGCCGAGGCCCTGGAGGAGTCCTTCGTCGCCTGGCTGGCCGAGGCGCTCCCCAAGGCCCTGGAGGCCGCCGCGGCCGCCCCGGGAACCCGCCTCTCCGCGCTCGACCTGCCGCGACCGCCCCGCCGGGCGGGCACCGCCGACCGCCTCGCGGCACCGGCCCGTGCCACCGCGCCCGCCGTCGGCACGGCCGCCCTCGGCACACCGTCCGAGGAGCGCGTCGCCGCGGTCTGGCGCGATGTCCTCGGCCTGCCCCACGTCGGCCGCCACGACGACTTCTTCGCCCTCGGCGGCAACTCGCTGCGCGCCGTACGGGTCGCCGCCCGGCTCAGCACCCCCGACCGGCCGGTGACCGCGGCACAGCTGTTCGCCACCCCCACCGTCGCCGCCCTCGCCGCCGAACTGGAGGAGGCCGCGGACCGCCCGCAGCCCGCCATGGCACCCATTCCCCGCAGGGCGCGCGTACCGCAGCGACCCCAGACACCCGAGCCGGCCGCACCCCACCGCGGCGGCAGGAAGCAGGAGGACAGGCAGTGGACCTCAGCGTGATGTTCTTCGGTGCGGACAGCACCGCCACCGGGCAGGTGCGGCACGAGCGCACGTACGAGGACATCCTCACCGTCGCCCGCGCCGCCGACCGCCTCGGCTTCCACGCCCTGTGGACGCCCGAACGCCACTTCCAGCAGGTCGGTCAGGTGTTCTCCAGCCCGCCGGTGCTCAGCGCGGCGCTCGCCGTGGCCACCGAGCGGATCGGGATCCGGGCCGGCAGCGTCGTACTGCCGCTGCACCACCCGCTGAAGGTCGCGGAGGACTGGGCGGTCGTGGACAACCTCTCGCACGGCCGGGCGGGCCTGTCCGTCGCCACCGGCTGGCACTCCGCCGACTTCGCGCTCGCGCCCGGCAACTACGCCGACCGCCGCGCCCGCACCCTGGACACCGTCCCCGTCCTGCGCGCGCTGTGGGCGGGCGAGAGCGCCGAGTTCCCGGACGGCACGGGCAAGCCGGTGAGCGTGCTGCCCCAGCCGCGGCCCGTGCAGGAGTCGCTGCCGCTGTGGATCACCACCTCCGGCAACCCGGAGACGTGGGAGGCGGCCGGCCGGCTGCGCTGCGGAGTGCTCGGCGCGACCGTCGGACAGAGCCGGGACGACCTCGCCGACCGCATCGCCCGCTACCGCGCCGCCTGCGCGGCCGCCCCCGACCAGCGGGGCACCGACGCGCACGGCCGCGTGACGCTCATGGCGCACACCTACGTCGGCGCGGACGACGCGGAGGTACGGCGCCTCGCCGCCGCCCCGCTGAAGACGTACCTCGCCTCCTACCTCCGGCAGACCGCCGCCAACCGCACCGCCGACGCCGGTACCGCCACGCTCACCGAGGAGAAGACCGCGCTGCTCGCCGAGTTCGCGTTCGAGCGCTATCTGAGCTGGGGCAGCCTGCTGGGCTCGCCCGGCCACTGCGCCAAGATGCTCGCCGATCTGGCGGAACTGGGCGTGGACGAGGTCGCCTGCTTCGTCGACTTCGGCCTCGGACTCGACGACGTGCTCACCAGCCTGAACCGGCTGGCCGAACTGAAGGAGAGCCTGTCATGACCGCCCCCGTCCGTCAGGGGGCGCGGCCCGCCGCCTCCCTCGCCGACCGCTTCAGCGCGCTCGGCGGCGAGCAGCGCGTAAAGCTGCTGCGCAAACTGGTGGAGAGCGGACGTGTGCGGGACGTGCCCGCCGTCGTCCCGCCGAGGGACCCCGCCCGGCCGGTCCGGCTCAGCCCCGCGCAGCAGGACCTGTGGGCGTACGAGTCGCTGTATCCCGGCACCCCCGCCCTCAACCTGTGCTGCGCCTACCACTTCGACGACCCCGTGGACACCGCCCACCTGGAGGCCGCGCTCACCCTCGTCCAGGAGCACCACGACATCCTGCGCACCCGGATCACCGAGGGCCCCGGCGGCGAACCCCACGTCGACTTCCCCGACACCGGACCCTTCGTCCTGGAGCACGACGACCTGCGCGGCACCGGAACCACCGTCCACCAGGCCTTCGACGCCTTCCGCCGCCGCCCCTTCGACCTGGCTGGGGGCAGGCTGATACGCGGCCGCTTCGTACGCGTCGACGACCGCCGTACGACCCTGATGCTGAGCGTGCACCACGCCATCGCCGACTGGTGGTCCTTCGACGTCCTCCAGACCGAGTTCGCCGAGGCCTACCTCGCCGTCCGCGAGGGCACGGAGCCCCGGTCGACGCGCCCCGCCATCCAGTACGCCGACTTCTCCGCCTGGCAGGGCGAACTGGAGGAGGCCGGCGTCTTCGGTGAGCGCCTCGCCTTCTGGCGCCGCTACCTGGCCGACCCGCCCGGCCCGCTCACGGCCCCGGGCTACGGGTCCGCCGCCGACGAGCCCGACCGCGACCCCGACGCCGTCGTCCACATCGGCTTCGACCTCGACCCGCCCACCGCCGCCGCCGTCCGCGCCCTGGCCCGCCGCTCCGGCACCACCGTCTACGGCGTCCTGATGGCCGCGTTCGCGGTCCTCGCCCACCGGGTCACCGGCGCCGAGGACATGGTCCTGGGCACGCCCGTCGCCAACCGGTCCGCCAAGGGCCTGGAGCGGGTCATCGGCTACGTCATGAACGCCGTCCCCACCCGCTGGCGGGTGCGCCCCGACGGCTCCTTCGCCGACCTCGTCGCCGTGTTCGCGGCCGACTTCCCCGACCTCGTCGCCAACGCGGACCTGCCGGTCGGCCGGATCGTCGCGGCAGCCGCACCCGAGCGCAGCATCGGCCGGTCCCCGCTGTTCCAGTGGGTCTTCATGCACCTCACCCAGCAGCCGAGCGTCTCCGCCGTACGCGAGTTCGCCGAACCGGAACGCATTCACACCGGCGGCGAGCACGACCTCGTCGGCGTGGTGAAGGACAGCGGCGACGCGATGATCGGCAGTTTCGAGATCCGCACGGACACGTTCTCGCCGGCGGCGGTGCAGCGGTGGGCCGAGTGCTACGTCGAACTGCTCAAGCAGGTCACCGCGGACCCGGCACTGCGGGTGGGCGACATCTCCATCGTGCCTCCGGGCCTGCGCGAGCGCCTGCTCGGCCTGGCGTCCGGCTCCGGTGCGGTGGAGCCGGTCTCGCTGCCCGGGCTGGTGGCCCGCCACGCCGCCCGCACCCCGGACGCGCCCGCGCTCGACACCGGCGCGCGGGTCTGGTCGTACGGCCAACTCGCCGACCGGGTCGACCGGCTGGCCGGTGCGCTGGCCCGGCGCGGGGCCGGTCCCGGGAGCATCGTGGCGGTTCTTCGAGGCCGCGGCACGGACTGGCCGGTGACCGCGCTGGCCGTCCAGCGGACGGGCGCCGCGTATCTCCCCCTCGATCCCGAGTACCCCGCGGAACGCCTGCGGCGCACGCTGGCCGACGCGGGCCCGGTGCTGGTCGTCGCGGACGACGAGGTGCCGGCGGCCGGCGACGTGCCGGTGCTCGTCCTGGGCCCGGAGGCGTACGAGGGCGAGCCGCTGACCGGCCCCTGCCCGGACCCGTCCGGCCCCGCCTACGTCATCCACACCTCCGGCTCCACCGGCACCCCCAAGGGGGTCGTCGTCCCGCACTCGGGACTGGCCGCGCTCGCGGAGTCCCTGGCGGGCGGGCTGGGCCTGGGCCCCGGGGACCGGGTGCTCCAGCTGGGCCCCCCGACCTTCGACATATCGGTCGCCGACCTGTGCATGGCCTTCGGCTCCGGCGCGACGCTGGTGCTGCCGCCGGCCGGGCTGCTGGTGGGGGAGGACCTGGGGCGGGTGCTGACGCACCGCCGGGTGTCCGCGGTCATGACGACACCGTCCGTGCTGGCGACGGTCCCCGCCGGTGCCTACCCCCACCTGAGGGTGCTGGCGGTCGGCGCGGAGGTCTGCCCGCCGGAGCTGGTGGAGCGCTGGGCGACGGACGGCCGCCGCTTCCAGAACGTGTACGGCCCCACCGAGGCGACGGTGGCGGTGACGCTCTCCGAGCCCCTCGCCCGCGGGCAGGCCCGCCCGCCCCTGGGCCGCCCCCTCGCCGGCACGCACGTACGCCTGCTCGACGGCAGGCTCCGCCCGGCGGCCCCGGGCACCCAGGGCGAGCTCTACCTCGCGGGCCCCCTGGCCCACGGCTATCTGCACCGCCCCGGGCAGACGGCCGCCCGCTTCACCGCCGACCCCTACGGCCCCCCGGGCTCCCGCATGTACCGCACCGGCGACCTCGCCTGGCAGGACGACGACGGCACCTTCCACTACCTGGGCCGCACCGACGACCAGGTGAAGCTCCGCGGCCTGCGCGCGGAACCCGCCGAGATCGCGGCCGTCCTCGCCGAACACCCCGCCGTCGGCCGGTCGGTGGCCCTGGTCCGGGAGGGCGGGGCCGGCCGCCCGCAGCTGGTCGGCTACGTCGTCCCGGCCCCCGGCCACCGCCCGGACCCGGACGCCCTGCTCACCCACGCGGCCGAACGTCTGCCCGCCGGCCTGGTCCCGGCCGACGTGGTCGTCCTCGACGCGTTCCCGCTGACCGCCAACGGGAAGATCGACAAGGCCGCACTGCCGGCCCCCGCCCCCCGCGGCCCGGTCGCGTCCGCCGCCCCGGCCCGCGCCCTGTCCCCCGCCGAACAGACCCTGTGCGCCCTGTACTCCGAGGTCCTCGGCACCGGACCCGCGGGCGTGGAGGTGGACGCGGACTTCTTCCGGCTCGGCGGCGACAGCATCATGGCGATCCAGCTCGCCGCCCGCGCCGCGGCCGCCGGTCTGCTCCTCGCCCCGAGGGACGTCTTCACCGCGCGCACCCCGGCCCGCCTGGCCCTGTCGGCCCGCCCGGCGACTCCCGAGCGGCCCGCCGGCCCCGACCTGGCGGAGGGCCGCCTCCCCCTCACCCCGATCATGCACTGGTGGCGTGAACAGGGCTCCCCGCTGGGCACGTTCATCCAGTCCATGGCGTTCCCCGTCCCGCACGGCGTCGGCCCGGACCGCATCCGCGCGGCCGTCACGGCCCTGGCCGAACGGCACGCCGCCCTCCGCATGCGGCTGATACGGCACGACGACTTCGCCGACTGGGAACTGGAGGCAGGCCCCGCCACCGTACGCACGGAACGGATCGCCGTACCCGCCGGCACCCTCCCGGACGGCCTCGCGGAGGAGTCGGCGCGCTCGGCCGTGCTCGATCCGGAGCAGGGGGAGATGCTGCGGGCCGTCTGGTTCGACGCCGGCCCCGACCGGCCCGGTCTGCTGCTGCTCCTCGTGCACCACCTGGCGGTCGACGGGGTGTCCTGGCGGGTGCTGGGGCAGGAGCTGGCGCGGCTGCTGGCGGACGGCGGCGAGCCCACGACGGATCCGGGCGCCTCGTTCGCACGGTGGGCGCGGCTGCTGCCCGCCGAGGCGGAGCGTGCGGTGGGCGAGCTGGACTGGTGGACGGACCAGCTGACCGACGCCGGGAAGGCCCGGCTGACGGACGGGCCGGACGACTGGACGAGCCGGTCCGCCGGGTCGGCCCCCGCCCCGCGCCGCGCCGCCGTCACCGTGGAGCTGGACGCCGGACTGACCCGGGACGCCCTGGTCACCCTCCCCGGTGCGTTCCACTGCGGCACCGACGCCGTCCTGCTCACCGCCCTGGTCCGGGCGGCCGTCCGCCGGCGCGGCACCGGCACCGGTCTCCTCCTGCACCTGGAGGGGCACGGGCGCGAGGCGCTGTCGGCACCCGTCGACGTCTCGCGCACCGTCGGCTGGTTCGTCACCCAGTACCCGGTCCGTCTCGACCCCGGCGAGGACACCGGTGCCGCGGCGCTCAAGCGGGTCAAGGAGCAGCTGCGGGCGGTGCCGTCCGCCGGGCTCGGCTGGGGCCTGCTGCGCTACCTCCACCCCGGGGCCGGTCCGGTCCTGGCCGGGCTGCCCGCTCCCGACGTCCGCTTCGCCTACCTGGGCCGTTTCGCCGGTGACGACGCGGCCGGCGGGCGGCTGCTGGACTCCGGGCCGGAGGCGGTGCCGGTCGCCCACGCCCTGGAGATCGACGTACTGGCGCGGGGCGCGGAGGGCGAACCGCGGCTGGAGGCCACGTTCTCGTACGCGGAGGGTGTGCTCACCGGGGACGACGTGCGCGAGCTGGCCCGGCTGTGGACCGAGGAACTCACGGCCCTCGTGGCGGCCACGGCGGACGGCTCGGCCGCCGGCCACACTCCGTCCGACTTCCCGCTGGTCGACCTGACCGTCGACCAGCTCATGGAGTACGAGGACGACCTGGAGTTCGAGGACGACGGCGACGACTTCGACGGCCTCGACCACCTCGACGGCTCCGATCGCGGCGACGGCCTCGACGGCTCTGACCGGCTCGACGGCCTCGACCGGCTCGACGGCTTCGATCGCACCGACGGCTTCGACCGCTTCGATCGCGGCGACGGCTCTGAGCGGCTCGACGGCTCTGAGCGGCTCGACGGCTCTGAGCGGCTCGACCGCCTCGACCGGCTCGACGGCGAGGTGACCGACCGGTGAGCGGAAACGTCCAGGACGTCCTGCCGCTGTCCCCGGCCCAGGAAGGACTCCTCTTCCACACCCTGCGGGACACGGCGGGACCCGACCCCTACCTCGTCCAGGCCCGCTTCCGGATCGGCCCCGGCACCGACCCGGGGCGGGTACGGGCCGCGGTGACGGAACTGCTCCGGCGCCACCCCAACCTGCGCGCCTGCTTCCGCCACGAGCGCCTCGACCGGCCCGTGCAGATCGTTCCGCGCGCGGTACGGGTGCCGTGGCGGGAGACCGACCTCACCGGGCTCGGCCCCGACGAGACGGCCGCACGGATGCGACGGCTGCTGGAGGCGGACGCCGCCCGGCGCTTCGACCCCGCACGGCCGCCCCTCCTGCGGGCCACCCTCGCCCGCCACGACACGGGCGCCGAACTGCTGCTGTCCTTCCACCACATCCTGCTCGACGGCTGGTCCATGCCGGTCCTGGAGGCGGATCTGGCCGCCCTGGTCGCGGGCCGCCCGCTGCCGCCCGCCGCTCCCTACCGCGACTACCTGGAGTGGCTGGCGCGACAGGACCGGTACAAGGCGGAGACGGCCTGGGCCGAGGCGCTGGAGGGCCTCGACCGGTCCGCGCCGCTCGCGCCGCCGGCCGCGGCCGGCGACACCTCCTGCGACCGTGCCCGGATCGACCTGCCCGCCGGCCTGACCGCCACCCTCGCCCGCCGCGCCGCGGAGGCCGGCGTCACCCTCAACACCCTCGTCCAGGCGGCCTGGGCACTCGTCCTCGCCCGGACCACCGGCGCCCGGGACGTGGTCTTCGGCGCGGTCGTCTCCGGCCGTCCGCACGACCTGCCCGGCGTCGAGAGCATGGTGGGCCTGTTCGTCAACACGCTCCCGGTACGGGTCCGGCTGCGCACCGGCGAGACCGCGGCCGAGCTGCTGGCCCGACTCCAGGACGAGCAGTCCCGGCTCGTCGCCCATCAGCACGCGCGGCTCGCCGACGTGCAACGGGCCGCCGGAGTGGGGGAGTTGTTCGACTCCGTGCTCGCCTTCGAGAACTTCCCGCAGCGCGGCGAGGACGACGCAGGCCCGGACGAGCTGACCCTCCTGGAGGTCACGGACGCCACCCACTACCCGGTGACGCTGGCCGTGACCGCCGGCGAGCGGCTGGGGCTGTCGGTCGGCTGCCGCCGGGGCCTGTCGGCGTCCGCGACGGCCGGCCGCATGGCCCATGCCCTGGACCGGCTGGCGGACGGCCTCGGCCGGCCGGCGGACCGCATCGAGGTGCTGCCGCCCGCAGAGCGGCTGCGGCTGACCGGACTCGCCGCCGGACCGGTGCGCCCCGAGGCCCGGCCCGCCACCGTCACCGGCCGGTTCGCCGCGCACGTCGCCCGGACCCCCGACGCCCCCGCCGTCGAGTCGGACGACGGGACCCTCACCTACGCCGGCCTGGACGCCGCCTCCGACGCCCTGGCCGCCCGGCTGATCCGGGCGGGCACGGCCCCCGGCGACACGGTCGCCCTCCTGGCGACCCGCTCCCCGGCCGTCGTCGTGGCCCAGCTGGCCGTCCTCAAGGCCGGCGCCTGCTGGCTCCCGCTCGACCCGGCCCAGCCGGCCGCACGCCTGGCCCGGCTGACGGAAGCGGCGGGAGTCCGGCTGGCCCTGACCACCACACACGCCGAACTGCCCGACGGCATACGCACCCTGCCCCTCCACGAACCCGCCCCGGCCACCGCCGCGCCCCTCCCGGAACCCGGCCCGGCCACGGCCACACCTCTCCCGGAACCCGGCCCGGCCACCGCCACCTCCCTGCCGGAACCCGGCCCGGACACCGTCACACCCGCCCCGGAGCCCGCCCCGGCCACCGCCGCGCCCCTCCCGGAACCCCACCCCGGCTCGCCCGCCTGCATCCTCTACACCTCCGGTTCCACCGGTGAACCCAAGGGTGTCGTCGTCCCGCACCGCGGCATCGTCGAACTCGCCGCCGACGCCCGCTTCCAGGGCGGCGGACACCGCCGTGTGCTCATGCACGCCCCGTACACCTTCGACTCGGCGACGTACGAGGTGTGGGTCCCGCTCCTGAACGGCGGGACGGTCGTCGTCGCGCCGCCCGGCCCCGTCACCCCGGACGTCCTGCGCGGTGTGATACCCCGGCGAGGGATCACCGCGCTGCTCCTGACGCCCGAACTCCTGCGCACGGTCGCCGAGATCGCGCCGGAGTCGGCGGCCGGGCTGACGGAGATCTGGGCGGGCGGCGACGTGCTCGCCCCCGCGACCGTGGCCCGTCTCCGGGAACACTGCCCGGGCATCACCGTCGTCAACGGGTACGGCCCCACCGAGGCGACCGTCTTCGCCACCGCCCACACCACCGGCGGCGGCCCCGGCCCGGTCCCCGTCGGCCGCCCCCTGGACAACACCCGCGCCTACGTCCTGGACGGCCTCCTGCGCCCGGTGCCCGAGGGCGGCACCGGCGAGCTCTACCTGGCCGGGACCGGCCTGGCGCACGGCTACCTCGCCAGGCCCGGGCAGACGGCGGAGCGGTTCGTCGCCGATCCGTACGGCCCGCCGGGCAGCCGCATGTACCGCACCGGCGACCTGGCCGGCTGGACCGGCGACCGCGTCCTCGACTTCCGCGGCCGCGTCGACGACCAGATCAAGGTGCGCGGCGTGCGGATCGAACCCGCCGAGGTGGAGACCGCGCTCGCGGCCTGCCCCGGCGTACGGCGGGCCGTCGTCGCCGCCCGCCCGGACGCCACCGGCGGCAAGCGGCTGGCGGCATGGCTGGTGCCGGCCGAGACCACGGACGCCCGCTGGCCCGAGATCCTGGCCGGAGCCAAGGAGTTCGCCGCCCGACGGCTGCCCGCCCACCTCGTCCCCTCCGTCTGGGCCCGCATCGACCACGTACCGCTCACCCGCCACGGCAAGACGGACCGGGCCGCCCTGCCCGAGCCGACGGGCGACGCGATCGGCGTCCGGGGCACGCGCGCCCCGCGCGACGACCGCGAACGGTGGCTGTGCGCGCTGTTCGCCGAGGTGCTCGGCCTGCCCGACGTCCACCCCGACACCGACTTCTTCACCGCCGGCGGCCACTCCCTGACCGCACTGCGCCTGGCGTCCAAGGCCCGGATTCCGCTGACCGCCCTGTTCGCGGCCCCGACCCCGGCCCGCCTCGCCGCCCGCACCGCCCCCGCCCCCGACACCGACCTGTCCCCCCTCCTCACCCTCCGCCCGGGCGGCGACCGCGTCCCCCTCTTCTGCGTCCACCCCGGCCTCGGCCTCGGCTGGTCCTTCGCCGCCCTCCTCCCGCACCTCCACCCGGACCGCCCGGTGCACGCCCTCCAGAGCCCGGCGCTCACCGAGGGGGCGGCCGGACTCCCGGCGAGCGTCGCCGCGCTGGCCGAGGCGTACACCGAACGCATCCGCGCACTCGTGCCGGACGGCCCGTACGCCCTGCTCGGCCGCTCCTTCGGCGGTCCCGTCGCCCACGAGATCGCCGTACGCCTGCGCGGGGCCGGGCAGGAGGTGCGGCTGCTGGCCGTGCTGGACGCGATGCCCCGGCCGCCCGGTACCCCCCGGCTGCCAGGGGACGTGGTCGAGCGGGAGGCGCTGCGGCTCCTGCTCAACAGCCACGCCCCGGACCGGCCCGCACCACCCGGCCGATTCGGCCGCGCCGAGGCGTTCGCGGTGGTCCGGACCGCCGACAGCCCGCTCGCCGCACTCGACGACGGGGTCATGCACGCGATGACCGACGCGGGCGTCCACCACATCCACCTCGCCCGCGCCTGGCGCCCGTCCCCCTACGACGGCCCCGTCACCCTCTTCTCCGCCACCCGCCAGGCCCCCGCCACCACCGCGGAGAAGGCAGCGGCCTGGCGGCCCGTCACCGCCTCCCTCGACGTGCACGAACTCGCCTGCACACACAGCGGAGTACTCCAGCCGGACCAGGCGGCACGCGTCGCCGCGGTCCTCGAAACCACCCTCCGGGGGGAGTGACCCATGACCAGCGACACCCTTGCCCTCGACCAGCCGGCCGCCGACGAGGAGTACGAGTTCCCCGTCTCCGACGCACAGAGCCGGCTGCTCGTCCTCGACCAGCTGAACCCGGGCACCGCGCAGTACAACGTGCCGGCCGCCTTCGCCGTGACCGGCCCCTTCGACGTCGCCGCGTTCGGCCGTGCCCTGGACACGCTGGTGGCCCGGCACGAGTCGCTGCGCACCGTCTTCCGCACCGCACCGGACGGCACGCAGAGCCAGCTCGTGCGGGCCGCCGGCGGCGCCGCGCTCACCGTCGAGGACGCGGTCCCGGCCGGCCGGGTGGACATGCTGCTGCGGCAGGAGGCCGCCCGCCCCTTCGACCCGGCCACCGGGCCCCTGCTGCGCTGCACCGTGTACGCCGTCGACGACGGCACCCACCGCGTGCTGCTCGTAGCCCACCACCTGGTCTGCGACGGCTGGTCGCTCGGCATCATGCTGGACGAGTTGGGCGCCGCCTACCGGGACGAAGCGGCCGGACGGCCACACAGCCCACCGGGCCGGCCCCTCCAGTTCCCGGACTTCGCGGTCTGGCAGCGCGAACGCCGGGCGGCGGGGGAGTACGACACGGCCGTGCGGCACTGGGTGGAGGCGCTGCGCGGCGCGCCCGCCACCCTGGAGCTGCCCACGGACCGTCCGCGGCCCGCCGTGCGCTCCGCGGACGGCGGCACCGCGCGCTTCCCGCTGCCGGCCGCCACCCGGGCCCGCCTCGCCGAGGCGGCCGGTGCCCGCGGGGCGACGCCCTTCATGGCGCTGTTCGCCGCCTACGCCGCCTTCCTCGCCCGGCTCTCCGGCCGCGACGACCTCGTCATCGGCTACCCGGTGTCCGGCCGCGAGCACCCCGACCTCCAGCACACCGTCGGCATGCTCGCCGGCACCCTGGCCCTGCGCGTCGACGTGAGCGGCGACCCTTCCTTCCACGAGCTGACCGCCCGTGTCCGCACCGCCCTGCGGGCCGCCGCCGCGCACCAGGACGCCCCGTTCGAGGCGGTGGTGGACGCCCTCGCCCCGGTCCGCGAGACCGGCCACGACCCGGTGGTCCAGGTCGTCTTCTCCTACGACGACGACACCGCCCTCACCCTGGACCTCGCCGGGGCCGGCACGCGACGGCTCGCAGTCGACCTGGACACCGCGAAGTTCGACTTCCATCTGCACGTGGAGCGCTGGGGCGAGGACCTGGCCGCCCAGTTCATCCACCGCGGCGACCTGTTCGAGACGGCGACCGTGCGCCGCTGGACCCGCACCTTCACGGTCCTCCTGGACGCCCTCCTCACCGACCCCGACGCCCCGCTCTCCACCCTCGCCCCGGTCGCCGAGGACGAGCGGCGGCTGCTCGTCGCCCAGAGCGACCGGCTCCGCGAAGCCGCCCCCGCCGACCGTCTGGTCCCCGACCTGATCGCCGAGGTCGCGGCGGCCCGCCCGGACGCCACCGCGCTGGTGCACGGCGAGGAGAGGCTGAGCTACCGCCGGCTCCTGGAGCGTGCCGACACGCTGGCGGCCCGGCTGCGGGCCGCCGGAGTACGCCCGGGCAGCCGGGTCGGACTGCTCCTGCCCCGCTCGGCGGACCAGGGCATCGCCGCGCTCGCGGTGCTGCGGGCGGGCGGCGCCTACGTGCCCCTCGACCGCGCCCACCCGGACGACCGCCTGCGCTACATGCTCGACTGCTCCGGCGCCGGCCTGCTGCTGACCGCAGAGGCCACCGCCGAGCGGGCCGCGGAACTCGGCGTGCCCTGTCTGCGCGTCGACCGCACCGGCCCGGCCGAGCCGGCGCCCGTCACCGACGGCCCGGCCCCCGGCGCCCGCGACCTCGCCTACGTCCTGTTCACCTCCGGCTCCACCGGCCGCCCCAAGGGCGTGGCCGTCGAGCACCGCTCCCTGGTCAACCTGACCACGGCCGTCCGCCACTCGTTCCCGGTGACGGCCGACGACCGGGTCCTCCAGTTCGTCGCGTTCGGCTTCGACGTGGCCGTCTCCGACCTGTTCTTCCCCTGGGTCGCGGGCGCCGAACTGCATGTCCCGACCGAGGACGAACGGATCGGCGAGGGACTGCTGCACCGGCTGCGCGACTCCCGCATCACCTACGTCTTCCTGCCGCCGTCCGCCGCCATGCTGCTGCCCGACGTCCGGGGACAGCTGCCCGACCTGCGCACCGTCGCGGTCGGCGGCGAGTCCTGCCCCGCCGAACTCGTCGAGCGGCTGCACGAACCCGGCCGGCGCATCGTGAACGCCTACGGCCCGAGCGAGGTCTCCGTCTACTCCCACACGGCCGACCTGACCCCCGGCGAACCCGTCGTGCTCGGCCGCTCGGTCGCGGGCAGCCGTTTCTACGTCCTGGACGAGTGGCTGCGCCCCGTCCCCGTCGGCGTCACCGGCGAGATCTACATCACCGGCGCCGGTCTCGCCCGCGGCTACATCGAGCAACCCGGCCTGACCGCCGAGCGGTTCGTCGCCGACCCCTACGGCGCCCCCGGCACCCGCATGTACCGCAGCGGCGACCTCGGACGCGTCGACGCGCACGGCGCGCTGACCTACCTGGGCCGCAGCGACCTCCAGGTCAAGCTGCGCGGGGTGCGCATCGAGCTGGGCGAGATCGAGTCGCTGCTGGCCGCCCACCCGGACGTGCGGATCGCGGCGGCGGCCGTCCGCGGCACCGGCGACGAACAGCGGCTCGCCGCCTACGTGGTGTGCCGCGAGGGAGCCGCCCCACCAGCCGACGACGCCCTCCGCGCCCACCTCGCCGAGCGGCTGCCGGCCTTCATGCTCCCCGAGCTGTTCGTCCACCTCGAGGCGCTGCCGCTCAACGGCAACGGCAAGATCGACCGCTCCCGGCTGCCGGAGCCGGACGTCACCCGCCGCACCCCGGACACCGGTGCGGCGTCCGGCGGGACCGCCACCGAGCGGCTGGTCGCGGACCTGTGGGCACGCCTCCTGGCCACGGACCGGGTCGGCGTCCACGACAACTTCTTCGACCTCGGCGGCAACTCGGTGCGCCTGCTGCGCGTGCTGGCGGCGCTGCGCGAGGCCGGTGCGGACGGCGGGCTCACCCTGGTCGACCTGTTCCGCCACCCCACCGTCACCTCCCTCGCCGCCCGCCTCGACCAGGCCCGCGCGGCGGACCCCGCCGACGCCGACGACTCCGCCGACCCCGCCGACTCAGCCGCCCGCGGCCGGGAGCGGCACCACCGGCGCACCGCAGCCCGACGACTCCGCTCCCGGAAAGGCACACTCCGATGACCGACACCGCAGCCCCCGAGGCCCTCGACTCCGCCATCGCCGTCGTCGGCATGAACGGCCGTTTCCCCGGCGCCCCCGACCTCGACACGTACTGGGCGAACCTCCTCGGCGGCGTCACCTCCATCACCGACTTCACCGAGGAGGAACTCCTCGCCGACGGTGCCGATCCGGCCCAGGTCCGCGGCCGCGACTACGTGCCGTCCAAGGGCGTCCTCGCCGACGCCGACCGCTTCGAGGCATCCCTCTTCGGCTTCAACCGCACCGAGGCCGCCGCCCTCGACCCACAGCACCGGCTGCTCCTCCAGACCGCCTGGTCCGCCCTGGAGGACGCCGGGTACGACCCCCTCGCCGCCCCGCGCCGCACCGGCGTCTACGTCGGCGGCGGCGTCACCGCGCACATGCTGGCCGCCCAGACCGACCCCGCGCTCGCCGCGCAGATCGGCGCGCTCCAGGTGCGCATCCTCACCGACCGCGAGTTCCTCGCCCCCTGGATCTCCTACCGCCTCGGCCTCGACGGCCCGAGCCTCACCGTCCAGACCGCCTGCTCCACCTCCCTGACCGCGATCCACCTCGCCTGCCAGGCCCTGCTCCTCGGCGACTGCGACACCGCGCTGGCCGGCGGCGTCGCCGTCGACACCGTCCGCAGGCGCGGATACGTCCACTACCAGGGCGGGATCTTCTCGCCCGACGGCCGCTGCCGCCCCTTCGACCAGGCGTCCGGCGGCACCGTGCCCGGCAACGGCGTCGGCGTGGTCGTGCTGCGCCGCCTCGCCGACGCGCTCGCCGACGGCGACCCCGTCCGGGCGGTCATCCGCGGCAGCGCCGTCACCAACGACGGCGCCGCCCGCGTCGGCTTCACCGCCCCCGGAGTCGACCAGCAGACCGCCGCCATCGTGGAGGCCTGGACGACGGCGGGCCTCGACCCGGCCGACGCCCAGTACCTGGAGGCACACGGCACGGCCACCGAGCTGGGCGACCGCATCGAGGCGACCGCCGCGACCGCCGCGTTCAAGGGCGCCCTCGGCACCGGCTCCATCGGTCTGGGCTCGGTGAAGGCGAACATCGGCCACCTGGACGCGGCCGCGGGCGTGGCCGGGGTCGTCAAGACCGTCCTCATGCTGGAGCACGCGGTCATCGCCCCGACCGCCGGAGCCGGCCGGCCGCACCCCGAACTCGTCCTGGGCGACTCCCCGTTCCACGTCGTCACCGAGGCCGAGGACTGGCCCGAGCCCGAGTACGGCCCCCGCCGGGCCGGCGTCAGCTCGGTCGGCATCGGCGGCACGAACGTCCACGTCGTGCTGGAGCAGGCCCCGCCCCGCTCCCGGGACACCGGGACGCCGGGCCCGGAGGTGCTGCTCCTGTCCGCCCACACCGGGGACGCCCTCAAGGCCCTCGCCGGCCGCCTGGCCACCGCCCTGCGCGCCCCGGACGCCCCCAGCCTCGCCGACACCGCGCACACCCTCCGCTTCGGCCGCACCCCCCTCGCCGTCCGCGCCTACGTGCTGGCCGCCGACCGCGAGGAGGCCGCGATCCGCCTCGGCGAACTCGCGGAAGGCAGCCCGGTGTCGGCTCCGGCCGCCGCGGACGACCTGCGCGCGATCGGGGAGGCGTGGCTGCGGGACGAACGGCTGCCCTGGCCGCGCCGGGGCCGCCGGGTCTCGCTGCCGACGTACCCGTTCGGCGGGGAGAGCTACGGCGAGCACGGCCCGGCGACGGCACCGGCGTCCCGGGAGCAGGCGTCCCAGGACGAGAACCCGGCCTCCCCGGCGCCTGAGGCGGGCGACGGCCTGGACGTGTCCGTCCGCGCCCTGCTCGTCGAGACGCTCGGCCTGGCCGGCACCGGTGACCTCGCCATGACGTACTTCGCGGCCGGCGGCGACTCCCTCGCCGCCGTCCACCTGGTCGGCTGCCTGCGCGACGACTTCGGCATCGACGTGCCGCTCACCCTGTTCCTGGAGGAGCTGACGCTCGACGAGCTGGCCCGGCGGATCGTGGAGGCCCGGGAGCCGGACGACGCGCTGGACGCGCTGCTCGGCGAGTTCGAGAACGCGTGAGGGCAGGAGGACATGGCAGAAGGGGGCCGGTGGCCACCACCGGCCCCCTTCTCGCCGCCTCACGAGCGCACGGGAACCGACGTCAGCACCCGGGCCACGGTCGGCAGGTGATCGTCCAGGTAGAAGTGCCCGCCGGCCAGCACATGCGTGGTGAACTCGCCCTCCGTCTCCTGCTGCCAGACCGGCACCTCCGCCGGCGGCACCCGCGGATCGGCGTCCCCCGTCAGCGCCACCACCGGGCAGCGCAGCCGGGGGCCGGGCCGGTAGGAGTAGGCGGACAGCATCGCGTAGTCCGCGCGCAGGGTGGGCAGCGCCAGCTCCAGCAGCATCGGGTCGGCCAGCAGGCTGTCGTCCGTACCGGCCAGCCGCCGCAGCTCGCCCAGCAGGTCGTCGTCCGAGGGCACCCCCGACCACGGCATCGTGATCGGCAGCGAGGGCCCGCCGCGACCCGACACGAACAGCGCGACGGGCGCCCGGCCCCGCGCCTGGAGCACCCTGGCCGTCTCGAACGCCACGAGCGCGCCCATGCTGTGCCCGAACAGCGCGAGCGGCCTGCCCGCCGGATCCGCGGGCAGCGCGTCCAGGACGGCGTCCACGACGTCGCCGATCCGCTCGGCGAACGGCTCCGCGAACCGGTCGTGCCGGCCCGGGTACTGCACCACCAGGGGCTCCAGCGGTCCGGCGACCGCCGCCGACAGGGCGTGGTAGGCACCGGCCGCCCCGCCGGCGTGCGGGAAGCACAGCAGCCGGGCGGGGGCGTCGGGGGCGGGGTGGAAACGCCGAATCCAGTCGTCCATGAGAATCCTCTCTCCTGAGGTACCTGACAACGAGCCGGGCCCCGTGCCGGTTCGCCCGGCCCGGGGCCCGTTCTCGTCCGCGTGCGCCGGACGGATCACTCCGCCGCGGCCATCCAGCTCTCCAACTGTTCCAAGGTGGTCTCGGGGTTGGCGACGAGAACGTTCAGCTCGTCGTCGGGCGGGTTGAGGGTGACGACGGCGGGACAGCGGTGGCAGCCCTCGACACCGACCTGGTTCCACCACTTGCAGTGCGGACGCAGGTGGCACCGTGGCACGGCCGCGGACGCGGCCTCGGCCTTCGCCGGCACGGCCCGGATGCGCTCGATCAGACCGCACGCCTCGCCCACCCGGTTCGCGCAGTCCGACACGCAGTGCGAGGCGAACCGCAGTACCCGGTGCGGGGAGATCCCCTCCGGGATGCTGCCCAGGACCTCGGCCGCCGGAACCGGATCGGCCAGGTAGACCACCTCACCCCCGTCCCCGGACCGGACGCCGAGGACCACGCTCTCCGGGCGGCTCGCGTCGCCGGAGGGACACCAGTCGAGGGGCCGTCGCCCCGCGGAACCGTCCACGGTGCTCACCTCCGGGCCCCTAGCAGGCGGCCGGGTGGACGCCCGACTTGCCGCTGTCGGCGACGATGCCGCCGGTGACGCCGTCGGTGACGGCGCCGTTCGCCTTCTCGGTGGCGACGGCCTTGGCGATGCTCGCCGCCAGCTGCTCCTGCGAGGTGATCCGCTCATGCCGGGTGGCCGCGGGCGCGGGCGCGGCGGCCGCCGTGACGAGTCCGGTGACCAGCGCCGCCGCCGCGGCCGCCGTACGAAGTCCCTTGTTCATCTGTGCTCCTTCCCAAGTCTGCTGTTCGATACGGGACTCGACGGTAGGGACGGAGCCGGGCCGGCACCGGCGGTCCGGGCGGCAGCTTCGCGGAGACACCGGGCCCGCGACGGCGCCCCCGGGTGCGTACGCCGGCTCGCGTTCAGCCGGCCCGGGGCGGCGGGGGCGGAACGGCCCGTCGCAGGGCTCCCACGGGGTACGGCGCAGGTTCCGTGACCCAGCCCGCCATCAGCACGAGACGGGAGTCGCGGTCGGCGGCGAGGAAGCCGAAGGGGCGGTCGAAGGCGACGCGGACGACGGTGGTCTCGTAGCGGTACTCCGGGACCCCGGCGGCCGCCCGGGGCATGACCGCCGTCACCGCCGCCGCCCGGAAGCCGAGCGCGCCGAACTGGGCCACGGCCGACTGGCGGGCCTCTCCGACGGCCAGCGGGTAGGCGCTGATGCCCGGGAAGTGGCCGGCGCGGACGTCCGCCGCCGTCGTGAGGCCGAACAGGCCGGGCAGGCCGAGCAGACCGTGGTCGGCCCGCACCTCGAACGCCACCGTCCGCACGTCCAGCGTCTTCGGCTCGGGCTCGAGGGCCGGCTGCTGCTCCACGTGCAGGCCGGGGCCCACGTGCCCGTGCGGCAGCGCGCCGCCCCCGGACAGCGGAAGGCTGCGCTCCACGATGCCCACCCCGGCCGCCAGCACCTGACCGGGCGTCATCCGCTCCTCACCCAGCACCAGGTGGACGTCGATGCCGTTGTCCCCGGGCACCGTCAGCGCGGTGACGAAGCCGTCCGCGGTGCCCGCCACCCCCACCCGGTCCGGCCGCACGCTGCGCCGGCGCAGACCGCGCAGGGTCCGGCCCTGCCAGGGGCCCGCATCGGGCCGCAGCGGCCCCTCGGAGAACGGCTGCCGCCACTCCGTGCGCAGCGCGAGCGCACTGGCCAGCACCATCCGCGCCTCCCGGGTCAGCGTCACCGGCATGCGCTCGACCAGCCCGCCGGTCCGCTCGGCCGCCCACGCGTCCAGCCGCTCCTGCGCGGTGACGAGGTCGTCCCCGAACACCCCGTGGGTGCCGGCCGGGAGCCCGGCCCGCCACTCCTCCCGCAGGGGCAGCCCGTGGTGCGCCCACAGGCCGAGCGCCGCGTCCAGGCCGGACACCGACGCGAGCCCGGCCAGCAGGTCCCGGGCGGCACCGGCCGCCTGTTCGGCGAGCATCCCCAGCGCACCGGCCAGCTCCGCCCGCGCCGGTCCCGCCGCGCCGTCGGCGAGGAAGGCCAGCAGGGGCCAGACGCCGGCGGCCGAGAAGGCCGTGCCGTCCTGGACGGTCGCCGCCCACCGGGCGGCGAGGGCGTTCACCGCCCCGACCGCCGAACTGCCCGCCCGTCCGTCCGTCTGGGTCTCCACCCGCATTCCGCCCCCGTTCGTGCCCTGCTCGGCATGCGGCCGCTCGTAGGTCGGTCCGGCCGCCGGCCCGGCCGCCGGCCCTGTGGCCGCCGCCCGCTCCAAGAGCACGGTACCGGTGCCCATATCCCCGCATCCCGGCCGGGACGGCCCACGCGGCGGGGAGGCGTCCGCCGCCTTCCGGCTGACGGGCGGCGCCTGCCCGCCGGGATGCGGGTGTGAGCGCGCGAGGTGTGAGGAGCGTCTATAAGGGAGAGAAAGTGCCTGGGTAAAGCCTTCCCCACCCGCAAGTCATCACATCGAGTGATTCTCTGGCCTTCACTTGCACGGCACAACCCACGGTTGCCAGGCTGTTGCTGTCTGTACAACCTGATGGGAGCGGCCAGTGACTTTCGGTGAGCAGCCGGCGTACCTGCGCGTCGCGGGTGATCTCCGCAAGAAGATCGTCGACGGTTCACTCCCGCCCCACACCCGGCTGCCCTCGCAGGCGCGCATCCGCGAGGAGTACGGCGTCTCCGACACCGTCGCGCTGGAGGCCCGCAAGGTGCTGATGGCCGAGGGGCTGGTCGAGGGCCGCTCCGGCTCGGGGACCTATGTGCGCGAACGGCCCGTGCCCCGGCGGGTGTCCCGCTCCGGGTACCGTCCGGCCGGCGGCGCCACCCCCTTCCGGCAGGAGCAGGCCGACGCCGCGGTGCGCGGCACCTGGGAGTCCAGCAGTGAGCAGACCGACGCCGGCGCGGTCATCGCCGAGCGGCTCGCGATCCACACCGGCGACCGGGTCATGCGCACCAAGTACCTGTTCCGCGAGAACGGCGAGCCGATGATGCTCTCCACCTCCTGGGAGCCCCTCGCCGTGACCGGCCGCACCCCGGTGATGCTCCCCGAGGAGGGCCCGCTGGGCGGGATGGGCGTGGTCGAGCGCATGCGGGCCATCGACGTCATCGTGGACAACGTCACCGAGGAGGTCGGCGCCCGCCCCGGCCTCGCCGAGGAACTGCACCTGCTCGGCGGCGTCCCCGGCCATGTGGTCGTGGTCGTCCAGCGCACGTACTTCGCCTCCGGGCGTCCGGTCGAGACCGCCGACGTGGTGATCCCGGCCGACCGCTACCGGGTCGCCTACCACCTGCCCGTCAAGTGAGCCGGCCGGGCCGGCGCACCGCCCCGACGGCACCGTGTGCGCCCCCTCGCGTGAGGTAGCGCACACCCTGACGCGCCTCGGGCGCGCCCGGACCCGTCTCCGCCCCCTCGCCGGCGCCCTTGCGGGCCGCCGCAATCCGGCCGTTCTCGCAGGTGACCCTGGTTACCCCCGGCACGCCCCCGAGGTGAGGCAGGGGAGTTCGCGACGGCGCATTCGGTCCCGTGCGCCCCCGGCGTTCTGGCTGGTTGCGTACCTCTTTGTGAAAAGCCGTATTCGCAGCGTAAAGGTTGGGCGTACGCTCGGGCATATGCGGATTGCGGTTTCCTTAGGCGGGGGAAGCGGGTGGGGCGGTGCGAGAAGGGATGCGGGCGGTGGGGGCCATGAGTGAGGGCACGGTCTCGCTGCCCTGGATCGTGATACGGCAGGACGACAACGGCAATCGCTACCGCGTCGGCCGGTACGCGACCCGCGCGGAGGCGCAGAAGATCGCCGACAGTCTCGACGACCGGGGACACGAGCAGCTCTACTGGGTCGAGCGCATCGGCCAGAACGGGGACGGCACGCAGAACTGACCGGCCACGGCGGCACGCAGAACCGACCGACTGCGGGCTCCCGTAGGCTCCGCTCCATGACACGCACGACTTCCGGACGGGATCCGATCGTGGTGGTGGGAGCCGCCCTGCTCGACGGCGGCCGGCTGCTCGCCGCGCGCCGCAGCGCGCCCGCGGACCTGGCAGGGCGCTGGGAGCTGCCCGGCGGCAAGGTCGAGCCGGGAGAGCGGCCCGAGGATGCCCTGGTGCGTGAACTGTGCGAGGAACTGGGCATCGACGCCGAGCCGGTCGGGCGCGTGCCG
Source organism: Streptomyces musisoli (assembly GCF_016741855.1). Classification (GTDB taxonomy): domain Bacteria; phylum Actinomycetota; class Actinomycetes; order Streptomycetales; family Streptomycetaceae; genus Streptomyces; species Streptomyces musisoli. The sequence continues at coordinate 64,811 of NZ_JAERRH010000024.1, forward strand.
GGGGAGTATCCGCTGCGGACGCCGTACGTCCTGCACGTGTGGACCGCCCGCCTGCGCCCGGGCTCACCCTCGCCCCGGCCCCTCCAGGACCATGACGACCTGCGCTGGCTGACGCCGGCGGAGCTGTGGGACGTGCCATGGCTGGACCAGGACGTGCCGGCGGTGCGCGAGATCGAGAAGACCTTCCCGGCCGAGGCGGACGGCCGGGCCGCCTCCCGGTCGGCCGATCCGGGTGGCGGGTGGGCGCAACCGGGGTGGTGACCGGGGTTCGGGGGGCTCACCCCTGATCCGCCGAGCACCCCGTACGCCGTTCGTGCCACAGTGCGCCCTCTGGTGCGGTACTGCCCACGGGATATCGGGTATGTGCCCATTAACCCCATGAAATCGGACATGGGTGGGCTCCGCTGGCCTGGGAAGTGATCGGCGTGATCGACACCGATGGTGACTGCGCCGAGTGGACGTTTCCGGCGGAGCCGGGCGCCGTGCGCGCCGCCCGTGCGGCGGTCCGGGGCCAGTTGCACGGCTGGGACCTGGACTGCCTCGCCGATCTCGCCGCGCTGCTGGTCAGCGAGCTGGTCACCAACTCGCTGCGGCACGCCACCGGTCCCATCGGCGTACGGCTGGTCCGTCCCGGCGCGCTCGACGACACGCTGCGGGTGGAAGTCTCCGACCCCCTCCCGGACCCGCCGCGCGAACGTGTCGCGAACCCCGAGGACGAGAGCGGGCGCGGCCTCCAGCTGGTCGCCGGCTCGTCGCGCCGCTGGGGCACCCGGCCCGGCAGGAGCGGAAAGACCGTCTGGTTCGAGCTGGCGGTGCCGGGCTGAGGCCGGAACACCCGCGGGGCACGGGGGTGTACAGCCGTCGACGGCCCGTCCATCGTGCGCGCCGGGGGCGCACGCGGTCCGGCGAAGCGTGATTCGGCGGTGTGTTCCCTGGTTAGAAGAGTGGAAGTGTTGTCACGGACCGGTCCGAAAAACACCTGGACCGAGCTGTGATCGTGAACACCGTGTCGTGCGGCACCGTAGTGCTGGATACTGCGGGCAGCCGCTGCCGGTGACCGGTGCCGGGCGCGGTGAGCTGGAGGGGACGGTTCGCGTGAGCGAGATACCAGCGAAGGCCACGGAGTCCGAGGACCCGTCGGACGGCGCGAGGAGTCAGGCCGCGGAGGCTGCCGCGGCGCCCGGCGACGCCATGTGGCAGAGCAGTCCGCCCGGTTCGATCTACGACTACATCAGGGTCGCGTCCTTCTCCATCAGTCCCGGCGGGCTCGTCGACCAGTGGAGCCTGCGCGCCGAGCAGCTCTTCGGCATCCCCGCCGCACGCGCCGTCGGCATGGACCCCATAGAGGCTTTCATCGACCCCGATCTGCGCGGCCGCGGGCAGCGGAAGATGGCCGAAATCCTCGACGGGCGCGAGTGGACCGGCGTGGTGCCCTTCCGGATGCCGGACCGGCCGGACGGCTCGCGTGGCGAGGAGGGGCTGGCCGAGGTCTACGTCATGCCGACGCGCACCGCGGAAGGCGACAAGGCCGCCGTCTGCATCGTCGTGGACGTCCGCACGCTGCGCAGCATCGAGACCGATCTCGCCGCCTCCCAGGCGATCTTCGGCCAGTCCCCCTTCGGATTCCTGCTGATCGACACCGACTTGCGGGTCCGCCGGGCCAACATGCGGTTCGCCTCCATCTTCGGCGGCACCCCGGACGACCACCGGGGCAAGGGAGTTCACGACTATCTGCCGCGCGGCGAGGCCGATCGGGTTTCGGCCACCCTGCGACGGGTGCTGGAGTCCGGCGAGTCCATCACCGACATGCACGTCACCGGATTCGTCCCGGGCTCCGAGGAGCGCCGGCACTGGTCCGTCAACCTGTACCGCGTGCACAGCGGCAGCGGCCGGCCCATCGGCATCGCCTGGCTCGGCACCGACATCACCGCCCGCCGGGCCGCGGCCCGCGAGGCCGCCGCCGCCCGGCGCAACCTGGCGCTGCTCAACGAGGCCGGTGCCCGCATAGGGAACTCGCTCGACCTGGAGACCACGGCCCGCGAACTCCTCGACGTGGTCGTCCCCGGCTTCTGCGACCTGGCCACCGTCGACCTCTACCAGGGCCTGCTGGCCGGCGACGAGACCCCGCCCGGTCTCGCCGACGGCAGCGCCGAACTGCGCCGCGTCGCCTTCGCCAGCGCCGTCTCCGGCGCCCCGTTCCTCGGGTCCGGGCAGCCCGTCGATGTCGGCGCGGTCCACCACTTCCCGTTCAACTCGCCCTGCGCGGACGCCCTGCGCACGGCCCGCCCGCAGCACGTGCCCGCCGAGGAGGGCGGGCTCGTGCAGTCCACGCTGGCCGTGCCGATGGTCGCCCACGACACGGTCGTGGGACTCGCGCAGTTCTCCCGTACGAAGGGCAGCGAGCCGTTCGGCGAGCGGGACCGGGACCTCGCGGTCGAGCTGGCCGCGCGCGCCGCCGTCTGCATCGACAACGCGCGCCTCTACCGCAGGGAACACGAACGGGCGCTGATACTGCAACGGTCCCTGCTCCCGCCGGGCGACCCCGAGGCGTCCGGCCTGGACATCGCCTGCCGCTACCTGCCCGGCAACGCGGCGACGGAGGTGGGCGGCGACTGGTTCGACGTCATCGAACTCCCCGGCCACCGTACGGCGCTGGTCGTCGGGGACGTGATGGGCCGGGGCCTGCGCGCGGCGGTGGCGATGGGCGAACTCCGCACGGCCGTACGCACCCTGGCGCTGCTCGACCTGGAACCGGCCGAGGTGCTGTCGGCGCTGGACGAGATCGCGCGCGGACTCGGCACGCCGGGCGGTGTCCAGCAGGCCACCCGTACCGCCCGTCAGCCCCGGGACGCCGACCTCTCCGAGGTGTACCTGGCGACGTGCGTGTACGCCGTGTACGACTCCGTCACCAGACGATGTACGTTCGCCAACGCCGGCCATCTGCCGCCGGTCCTCGTCGAGCCCGGCGAGGCGGCGCTGATGCTGGACGTGCCGCCCGGCATGCCGCTCGGCGTGGGGGGCGAGCCGTTCGAGGATGTCGAGGTCGAACTGCCGGAGGGCGCGCTGCTGGCCCTCTACACGGACGGCCTGGTCGAATCCCGCGACCATCCGCTGGACGAGGGCCTCCAGGCCTTCGTGGGCGCGCTGACGGATCCCTCCAGGCCCCTGGAGGACGTCTGCGACCACGTCCTCAACACCCTCGACACCCACCACGGCGAGGACGACATCGCCCTGCTGATGGCCCGTGTGCAGGGACTGCCCGCCGACTCCGTGGGCGACTGGACCCTGCCCCGCGAGCCGCGCAGTGTGGGCCGGGCCCGTGAGTACGCCCGCGGCCGGCTTCAGTCCTGGGACCTGGAGCCGCTGGTCGACACGACGGAGCTGCTGGTCAGCGAGCTGGTGACGAACGCGCTGCGGTACGGGGAGGGGGACATCCGGCTACGGCTGCTGCTGGACCGCACGCTGGTCTGCGAGGTGTGGGACTCCGGGCTGGTCCAGCCGCGGCGCCGGCGGGCCCGGGACACCGACGAGGGCGGACGGGGGCTCCAGTTGGTCGGACTGCTCAGCGCGGCCTGGGGCTCCCGGCGGACGCCGCGCGGCAAGACGGTGTGGTTCGAACTGCCCCTGCCGGGCGGCGAGGGCGGCCTCACCGACCCGGCCGAAGCCCTACTGAGCCTCTTCTGACCCCGCCCCACCCGCCACACCGCCCACCCACCCGCCCTCGACTTTCCTGGGCTCGTCTGCGCCGTCCATCCACCCGCCCTCGACTCGTCTGGGCCCGTCCGCGCCGCTCAGCTGCTGTGGTTGCTCGTCTGCGCCGTCCAGCTGCTGTGGTTGCTTGTCTGGGCTCGTCCGCGCCGTCCATCCACCCGCCCTCGACTCGCCTGGGCTCGTCCGCGCCGTCCACCTGTCCGGCCAATCGCCTTGGGCTGTCGACTCCTTCCCACTCGGGCTGACACACCCGGCTCGTCCACTTGGCCCGGCCCACCGCCCCGGTTACTCACGCCGGCGACCCGCCCGACTCGGGTGCCGAGAAACGCCGGGAGGGATCGTCCCGGTCTGCCGAGTGGTGGGCTCGTCGAAGGCGGGGGCGTCGGTCAGGCGTGGTGGCGGGAGCGGGTACGGGGGCCGCCGAAGCCGGCCGGGGGACCGCCGTCCGCCTCCTCGGCCAGCAGGATGCCGCCGAGCACCGCACCGGCGAACCCGGCCCTGTCCGCACCGGTACCGGCGAGCCCGGTCGTGTCCCCTGTGGCCCCCACATAAGGGGTGCCGTGCGCCCGTACGTCCCGCTCGGCCAGTTCCCGGGCCTCCCCGGCCACGGCATCGGCCCGGCCGGCGTTCCCCGCTCCCAGCTCCCGTACCGCCTCCGCCAGCCGCGCCCGGGCCTCCGCGTCCACCGCCCCCCGGTGCACCCCGACGAACTCCTCCGCCCCGGCCACGGAACTCCGCGCCACGAGCAGCGCCGCGGTGTCGGGCACCCCGGAGCCGGCCCCCTCCAGCCGCTCGACGGCGCGGGTGATCCGGCGCAGCGCGTCCATCGGGTCGTACGCCCCGCCGCTCAGCTCCGCGCGCACCGCGGCCAGCACGCCGTCGACGTGGGCCAGCCGGGCGTGCAGCTCACCCGGGGTCAGTGAGGTCCCCTCGGCCCCGCCGCGCACGCGGGCCAGGTCCGCCTCCGCACCGGCCGACACGGCCGGCACCAGTTCGGCCGCCTCCCGCAACTGCGCGGCGAGCCGTTCCACCCCGCCCACCAGCACCCCGGCCTGGGCCACCGCGCCCTCACCTGCGCGCAGCTGCCGCGCGGCCCGCCGCGAGTCGCCCGCGTCGGCGGCCTGGCGGGCGGCGTTGAGCCGGGCGGTGGCGAACACCAGCCGGTCCTTGGCCTGTTCGACAAAGCCCGTGACGGAACCGGCGGCAGAGGGCGCGTACGACTCGTGGAGGGCCGCCAGGGTGCGCTGCGCCGTCACCACCCGCGCCGCCAGCTCCCGGAACCGTCCCTCGGCCACCAGCAGCGCCCCGCCGATCCCCCCCACCGCCACCGCCGGCGCCGCACCGGTTCCTTCCCCGGCCACCTCCGGCACCGCGTCGCCCCGCTTCTTCGCCACTCCCGGCGTCGCGCTGCCCAGCTCCTTCGCCACTTCCGGCGTCGCGCCGACTTCTTCCTTCACCGCTTCCGGCGCCGCGTCGGCCCGCTCCTTCGCCACTTCCGGCGCCGCGTCGGCCCGCTCCTTCGCCGCCTCCGGACCCGCTCCGGCTCCTCCCACGTCCGCGGCGTGTACATCCGCGTCCGCGCTCGCGACGCGCCCTTCCCCGCCGGCGCCCGGTTCGTCCGCGACGAACCCCCGCATCCGATCCAGCGCCGCGGACTCCGCGTCCAGCCGGCGCCCCGCCTCCGCGCACCGGCCGATCACCCCGGCCAGCGCCTGGCGGCGGGCGCTCGCCTCCTCCGGTACGCCGGCCTCGTACTGCCGCCAGATCGCGAACGCCGCCGACAGCTCGGTCTCGGCGGCCCGCAGCGCCTGTGTGAACGGCTCGGTCCACTTGTCCCCGAACCGCTCCCGGACGAAGGAGAGTTCCTCCCGGCTGGACCGCACGCAGTCGTCGGCCAGGCGCAGTGCCGCCCGGGCCTGCCGTTCGGAGTCGGTCGGGCTGGGCACGCGCGGGTGTGCCGAGACGGTTCCCGGGGTGGTCCGGGTGCGGGCCCGCCGGGTGCGCCGTACATAGCCGTATCCGGCCAGCGCCACGGCCGCGACCCCGGCGACGAGCGGCATCACGAGGTCGGCCGCCGACGTCCCGTCCTGCAGCGGGGCGGCGGCGCTCGCCACCGCGCCGACCGGAGCCGCGGGAACCGGATCATGGGCTTCGACCGTCATCACCGGCAACGCCAGCCACCCGGCCCCCGCCAGGGTGCCCAGCACGGCATGCGCCACCCGCATCCGTATGTGTGCCGTGGCACGCCGGGGCCGGCCCCGGATCAGGGAGGACGTCACATTTCGGAGCGTATGGGCAGGTAGACGGCTCCGCGAGCGGGGCGGATACGGGTGGGGGAGCAGGCGCACAGGGGGGCGGAATGGACGAGAACCGGACGGACGACGGCCGGGAGAAGCAGAACCGAGCCGGCGAGAACCGGACCGACGAGAATCGGGCCGGCGAGAACCGGACCGACGACAACGGGACCGACGGGAACCGGGCGGAGGAAGACCGGGCGGAGCAGAGCCGGGCCGGTGAAAACCGGACGGGGGCAGACCGGGCGGAAGAAGGCCGGACGGACGACGGCCAGGCGGCACAGAGCCGAGCCGACGAAGACCGGACGGAGGAAGTCCAGGCGGACGAGATCCAGACGGACGGAAGCCCGACGGAAGCAGACCGCACGCACGCGGACCGCACGGACGGAAGCCAGCCGGGCCCAGACCGGTCGGACACGGACTCGACGCACGCGGACCCGACGAAAGCCAACCCGGCGGAAGCGGACCCGACGAAACCGGACCCGGCGGACGCGGACCCGACGGAAGCCGACCCGGCGCACGCAGACCCGGCAGACGCGGACCCGGCGCACGCGGACCCGGCGCACGCGGACCCGGCGGGCGTGGATCGGTCCGGTGTTGGGGAGGTGGCCGTCGGCCGTCCGGTTCCGGCGTCGAAGCCCCGCTCCCTACGGCGGCGGATCCTCCGGCTCACCACCGCCGTCCTCGCCCTCCTCCTGCTCCCGGTCCTCACCGCCGAGACGGCCCTCCGCCTCAACTACACCGGCGACCCGGCCCCCGGCACCCGCACCCGGCACCAGGACGCCCTCTGGCTGGGCCACGCCTGGGTGGACGGCCGGAAGACCGACCGGGACGTCAAGGCCCTCGCCCGCCGGCTGCGCGCCACCGGCATCCGGGACCTCTACGTCCACTCGGGTCCCCTGGAGCACGACGGCACCCTCCCCGCGTCGGACTACCCCAAGGCGCGGTGGCTGATCACCGCCGTCCACCGGGAACTGCCGGACGTCCGCGTGCAGGCCTGGCTCGGGGACAAGCTGGCCGGCGAAGGCCCCGACGGGCTGCGCCTGGACCGCCCGGCCACCCGCACCGCGATCCTCGCCTCCACCCGCGCCGTCCTCGCCGCCGGCTTCCAGGGCGCGCACTTCGACCTGGAGCCCCTGCACTCCGGCGACCGCGACTACCTCCGCCTCCTCGACGACCTGCGCCGGCTCACCCACGCCCGGGGCGCCGTCCTCTCCGTCGCCGCCCACCAGATCGACCCGCTGCCGGCCTTCCACTCCTTCTGGGGCACCACCACCGGCCACCCCAAGTGGTGGTCGCAGGCGTACTTCGGGCAGGTGGCCCGCCGCGTGGACCAGATCGCCGTCATGTCGTACGACACCATGCAGCCGCTCCAGAGTCTGTACGGCGGTTATGTGGCCCAGCAGACCAGTCTCGCCCTGGAGGTCACCCCGGACGGCACCGACCTGCTGATGGGCCTGCCCTTCTACCACGAGAACCGGTTCGGCCACTGGGCGCACGCCGAGACCGTCCCGGCCGCCGTGCGCGGCGTCCGCCTCGGCCTGTCCCGCACGGACGCCGGCCGCGCCCGCTTCGGCGTCGCCCTGTACGTCGACTTCGCGGCCACGGAGGAGGACTGGCGGGCCTACCGGGAGAACTGGGTCCGCTGACCGGGGCCGCTGCGCCAGACTGGGTCCGGTGACCCCCGTACGACAGCACCGGACCGTCGCCGACCTGGCGCCCCTCGCCCGCGCCGCCCTGGGCCGCCACCGCACCCTGGCGGCCGTCACCCGGCTGCGCGGCGGCTCCAAGAAGGGCGTCTACCGGCTCCACCTCGACGATTCCCGCACCGCCGTCGCCTACGTCTGGTCGCCGGACGAGGACTACTGGGACCAGCCCGACGCCGACCCCCGCGACCCCTTCTCCCACGCCTCCGGACTCGGCCTGTTCACCGCCTCCCACGACCGCCTCGCGGCCGTCGGTGTCCGCACCCCGCGCCTGCTCCACGTGGACGAGGCGGCGGGCGCGGCCGTCGTCGAGGACCTGTCCGGCGGCAGTCTGGAAGAGGCCCTGCGCCGGGACCCGGACGCGGCCGGCCCGGCGCTGCGGCAGCTCGCCGAGGCCCTGCGTCTGCTGCGCGACTGCCGCTCCGCCGGCCACGGCAAGGTCGCCCTGGTCGACCGCGGCGGCACCGCGTACGGCGATTCCTGCGCCCGGCTCGTCACCGAGCGCGCCCTGTCCGACATCGCCGAGACCGCGCTGCGCGACCCGCGTGCGGCCGCCGCCCGGGCGCGGCTGGAGGAAGGGGTGCGCTCACTGGCCGGCGAGGTGCGGCCGCGCGCCGGGCACGGCCTCGTCCACGGCGAACTCGGGCCGGACCACGTCCTGCTGGACGACGCGGGCCGGCCCGCCCTGATCGACATCGAAGGGCTGATGTACTTCGACCCCGAATGGGAGCACGTCTTCCTGCGGCTGCGCTTCGGCCCGCACTACGCCGGCCTGCGCGCCCCCGGGCTGGACGAGGACCGGCTGCGGCTGTACCGGCTGGCGATGCACCTGAACCTCGTCGCCGGTCCGCTGCGGCTGCTCGACGGGGACTTCCCGCGACCGGAGTTCATGCGCGGCATCGCGGAGTACAACCTGGGGCAGGCGCTGTCCCTCACGGGGTGCGCCTCCTGATCTTCGAGCCCAGCCACACCAGCGGGTCGTACTTGCGGTCGACCGCCCGTTCCTTCATGGGGATCAGGGCATTGTCGGTGATCTTGATGCCCTCGGGGCAGACCTCCGTGCAGCACTTGGTGATGTTGCAGTAGCCGAGGCCGTGCTCGTCCTGGGCGGTGCGCCCGCGGTCCAGGCCCCTCTCGGCGGCCGCGTCCAGCGGATGCATGTCGAGTTCGGCGATCCGCATCAGGAACCGCGGCCCCGCGAACGCCTGCTTGTTCTCCTCGTGGTCGCGCACCACATGGCAGGTGTCCTGGCACAGGAAGCACTCGATGCACTTGCGGAACTCCTGCGAGCGGTCCACGTCCTCCTGGGCCATGCGGTACTCGCCCGGACCCAGCCCGGCGGGCGGCACGAAGGCCGGGACCTCCCGTGCCTTCTGGTAGTTGAAGCCGACGTCCGTCACCAGGTCCCGGATCACCGGGAAGGCCCGCAGCGGGGTGATCGTGATCGTCTCGGCGCGGTCGAAGACCGACATGCGGGTCATGCACATCAGCCGCGGGCGGCCGTTGATCTCCGCCGAGCAGGAACCGCACTTGCCCGCCTTGCAGTTCCAGCGCACGGCCAGGTCGGGGGCCTGGGTGGCCTGGAGGCGGTGGACGATGTCCAGGACCACCTCGCCGTCGTTCACCTCGACCGTGAAGTCCCGCAGGCCGCCGCCCTGTTCGTCGCCCCGCCACACCTTGAGGCGGGCTTCGTAGCTGCTCACTCGTACAGCTCCTCTTCGGCGAGGTACTTGACCAGCTCCTCCTTCTCGAAGAGGGCGAGCAGGTCCGGGCGGATGGGGTCGGTGGTCTCGCGGGTGAGCCGGATCTGGCCCCGGGCGGGGTCGGTCGCCGCGAGGCCGCCGGTGGGGTCGGCGAGGGCGCAGAGCAGGCTCACATTGCGCCAGGCGCGGTCCATCGTCGGATGGTCCTCGCGGGTGTGCCCGCCGCGCGACTCGGTGCGCTCCAGCGCGGCCCGGGCCACGCACTCGCTGACCAGCAGCATGTTCCTGAGGTCCAGGGCGAGGTGCCAGCCGGGGTTGAACTGGCGGTGGCCCTCCACGCCGGCCCGGCGGGCCCGCACCCGCAGTTCGGCGAGCTTGTGCAGGGCCTGCTCCATCTCACCCTCGCGGCGGATGATGCCGACCAGGTCGTTCATCGCCTGCTGGAGTTCCTGGTGCAGGGTGTAGGCGTTCTCCGGCGGGCCCGCCTCGCCCTCCCTCTCCGCGGAGAAGGGGCGCAGCGCCTCCGCCGCGGCCATGTCGATCTGGCTGTCGTCCACCGGTGGGCGCCGTCCTGCCGACGCCTCGGCGTACTCGGCCGCGTGCCAGCCGGCCCGGCGGCCGAACACCAGCAGGTCGGAGAGGGAGTTGCCGCCGAGCCGGTTGGAGCCGTGCATGCCGCCCGCCACCTCGCCGGCCGCGTACAGGCCCGGCACCCCGCGCGCCGCCGCCGTGTCCGAGTCGACCGCGACGCCGCCCATCACGTAGTGGCAGGTCGGTCCGACCTCCATCGCCTCCGCGGTGATGTCGACGTCCGCCAGCTCCTTGAACTGGTGGTACATGGACGGCAGCCGGCGCCGGATCACCTCGGCGGGCATGCGGGTGGAGACGTCGAGGAACACCCCGCCGTGCGGTGAGCCCCGGCCCTCCTTCACCTCGGCGTTGATCGCGCGGGCCACCTCGTCGCGGGGGAGCAGCTCCGGCGGCCGGCGGTTGTTGTCGGGGTCCTCGTACCACCGGTCGGCCTCCTCCTCCGACTCGGCGTACTTCTCCTTGAAGACGTCCGGGATGTAGTCGAACATGAACCGCTTGCCCTCGGAGTTCATGAGCACCCCGCCGTCGCCGCGCACCGACTCGGTGACGAGGATGCCCTTCACCGAAGGCGGCCAGGCCATGCCGGTGGGGTGGAACTGCACGAACTCCATGTTCATCAGCGGTGCGCCCGCCAGCAGCGCCAGCGCGTGGCCGTCGCCCGTGTACTCCCAGGAGTTGGAGGTGACCTTGAAGGACTTGCCGATGCCGCCGGTCGCGAGGACCACGGCGGGCGCCTCCAGGACGAAGAAGCGGCCGCTCTCCCGCTCGTAGGCGAAGACGCCCGAGACCCTCCCCGGGCCCTCGGCCGGGGTGCCCCCCGTCCCGCTCGGCCCGCCGTCCTTCAGGATCCGGGTGACCGTGCACTCCTGGAAGACCTTCAGCCGGGACTCGTACTCCCCGGTCTCCTCGAAGTCCTCCTGCTGGAGCACGACGATCTCCTGCTGGAGCGTGCGGATCAGTTCCAGGCCGGTGCGGTCGCCGACGTGGGCGAGACGCGGGTACTCGTGGCCGCCGAAGTTCCGCTGCGAGATCCGGCCGTCCTTCGTCCGGTCGAACAGCGCGCCCCAGGTCTCCAGCTCCCACACCCGGTCCGGGGCCTCGTGCGCGAGCAGCTCGGCCATCCGCCACTGGTTCAGGAACTTGCCGCCGCGCATCGTGTCGCGGAAGTGCACCTGCCAGGAGTCACGCTCGTTGACGTTGGCCATGGCCGCCGCGATGCCGCCCTCGGCCATCACCGTGTGCGCCTTGCCGAACAGGGATTTGCAGATCACCGCCGTACGGGCACCCCGCTCGCGCGCCTCGATCGCGGCCCGCAGCCCGGCGCCGCCGGCACCGACCACGACGACGTCCCACTCCTGACGGTCGACCACGGACATCTATCAGTCCCTCTTCACTAGATCACTAGAAGAAGCGCGGATCGTCGAAGGCCCCGGACGCGACCAGGTACACGTAGAAGTCGGCGAGTGCCACGCTCAGCAGCGAGGCCCAGGCCAGCTGCATGTGACGGGCGTTGAGCGTGCCGACGAACCGCCATGCCCGGTAGCGCACGGGGTGCCTGGAGAAATGCTTGAGCTTGCCGCCGACGATGTGCCGGCAGGAGTGGCAGGAGACGGTGTAGGCCCAGATCAGCACGATGTTGGCCAGGAAGACCAGGGTGCCGAGGCCCATGTGCCCCCACCGGTAGTGCTGGTCCCGGAAGGCCAGCACGGTGTCGTACGTCAGCACGCCGGCCACCAGCAGGGCGGCGTAGAAGAAGTACCGGTGGATGTTCTGGAGGATCAGCGGGAAGCGGGTCTCGCCGGTGTACGTGCGGTGCGGCTCGGCCACGGCGCAGGCGGGCGGCGACGCCCAGAAGGCGCGGTAGTACGCCTTGCGGTAGTAGTAGCAGGTCAGGCGGAAGCCGAGCGGGAAGATCAGGATGATGATCGCGGGTGAGATGCCCCACCAGCCGCCGAACAGGCCGGCGTTGGGCCCGGCGTGCATGGTCCGGCAGTTCTCCGCCAGGCAGGGCGAGTAGAACGGCGAGACGTACGGCGCCGCGTAGTAGTCCGCGTTGGCGAAGGCCCGCCAGGTCGAGTAGACGACGAAGGCGAACAGACCGGCCGCGGTGACGGCGGGCGCCAGCCACCAGCGGTCGGTCCGCAGGTGCGGGGCGGCGATCGCGGCGCGCCTGCCGGCGCGTACGCCTCCGGTGTTCTGCTGGGGTTCCGTACCAGTAGCCAAAGGGGACTCCGGTCGGTCGGGGGGTTCAGGGAGCGCGGCGGTCGCGGGCGCCGAGGCCCTCGTCGTCCGAGTCCGTCCACAGACTGATGTCGTAGGGCGCGTCGGAGATGGTGACGAGGTCGGGCCGGTGCGGCGCGGCCGGTGCGGCGGCGGCCTCCCGCAGCAGTGCCAGGCTTTCGCGCAGATGGTCGGCGTCCAGCCGGACCCGACGTATCTCCAGGCCGCCGCCGCCGAGCTGGTGCTCCAGGCGGCCCAGTGACCGGTGCAGTTCGTCGAGACAGCGCTGTACGGCGTTGATGTCGTCGTGCACGGACATGACTTGCCCTCGTTTCCGTGGGTCCGGCGGGCCGTGGGCGGCAACGTTCATGCGCCTTGGAGTGTTGCGCCCCACACCTGCCTATGTGAAGGGATGTGCAGCGATTGGCCGGGGCGTACGGGTGTACCGCCCGGTGTGTTGCGCCGCACGGGTGGGTTTACGGCCTGTTGTCGCCGTGTCGCCCACCGTTGCCGGATCCTTTCCTCTTCAGTGGCCGCATAGATCTGATCAGCTCCATATACCGCCAAACGTGATCAGTTCCATATACCGACAAAAGTGAGCATAAAGCCCGCGGCTCCCCGGAGGTAGCAGAGATGTCCTACGACGGCGTCGGCCCCCATGCGGTCACACCGGGGCAGCACCCCCATGGGGCGCGGGCCCGCATCGGCGAGCGGCCCCTGCGCGGCGCGCTGCCGCCCTCGGCCCCGCCGCGGACACAGGACGGCACGGCACCGCCCTCCCGGCCGCGCCACCTGCGGCGGAGCCTCGCCTTCCTCACCGCCGGCGCGCTCGCCGTGCCGCTGCTCTCCGGCTGCGGCTCCGACGAGGAGCCCAGCAAACCCCTCGCCGGGCAGGACATCGCCCCGGTCGCCCGGGACCTGGTCGCCGACGGCGGCACCCTGAAGTGGGCCGTGGACGCCCTGCCGGAGACCCTGAACACCTTCCAGGCCGACGCCGACGCCGGCACCGGCCGGGTCGCCCAGGCCGTGCTGCCCTCGATGTTCCGGCTCGACGCGAACGGCCGCCCGGTGGCCGATCCCGCCTACCTGGAGTCGGCCAAGGTCATCGAGACCGAGCCGCGCCAGGTCGTGCTGTACAAGCTGAACCAGCAGGCCGTCTGGAGCGACGGACGGGAGATCGGCGCCGCCGACTTCGTGGCCCAGTGGCGCGCCCTGTCCGGAAAGAACGGCGCCTACTGGACCGCCCGCAACGCCGGCTACGACCGCATCGCCGGGATCGAGCGCGGCGACAGCGACCTCCAGGTCCGGGTCACCTTCTCCCGGCCCTACGCCGACTGGCGGTCCCTGTTCTCCCCGCTGTACCCGAAGGACGTCATGGGCACCCCGGACGCCTTCAACGACGGCGCCCGCCGCAAGCTGAAGGTCACCGCCGGGCCCTTCAAGGTGGCGAAGGTCGACACCGCCAAGAAGGACGTGGTGCTCACCCGCAACCCGCGCTGGTGGGGCAGGCCCGCCAAGCTGAACGAGATCGTGCTGCACGCCGTGGCCCGCGACAAGCGCGCCGCCGCACTCGCCGACGGCAGCGCGGACCTCGCCGAGATCGACTCCACCGACGCCCAGCGGATCGGGCTCGCCAACCGCGAGAAGGGCACCGGCACCCCGCTGCAGGGCGCGGGCCGGAAGTCGGTGAAGAAGCTGCGCTCCTGGGCGCTCGCGCACGGCTTCGACTCCGACGAGGTGCACGCAGGCAAGAAGAAGCTCGGCAAGGCCATCGCCCGGTACCTGGAGCAGCAGCAGGCGCTGCGTGACGTCGAGGTCCGCAAGTCCCTGGAGCCGGCCTACACCCAGCTCGCCCTCAACGGCTCCACGGGCCCCCTCGCCGACGAACGGGTCCGCCGGGCCGTCGCCCGCGCCCTGGACCGCACGGAACTGGCGCGGCTGGTCCTCACCCCGCTGGGACTGCCCGCCGTCCCGGTCGGCAGCCACCTCGCCCTGTCCGGGCAGGCCGCCTACGCCGACAACAGCGGCGCCCTCGGCGACCAGAACCCGCAGGAGGCCCAGGCACTGCTCGCCGACGCCGGCTGGGTGCGCGGCGGCCCGCTCAAGGAGCAGAAGAAGGGGGAGAAGGCGGCCGGCCCCGAGAGCCACGGCAAGGACGTGTCCAACGGCGGCAAGGACGGCGAGTACATCGTCGGGGAGGACGACAAGGACCGCGAGGGCGGCCGCGACGGCAAGGGCAAGCACCACGAGAGCCCCGACGGTGGAAGCGAGCACACCGACCGGGACCTCGCGCAGGAGGGCAAGCACGGCGGCGCGCCCGGCGCGTACGCGCCCAAGGGCACGGCCGCACCGGCCGCCGCGCCGGCCGGGCCGCTCGCCAAGGACGGCAAGCCGCTCGCGCTGCGCTTCGTCCTGCCCTCCGGGCCCGGCTCGGACACCCTGAACTCGGTCGCCGAGCGGATCTCCGCGATGCTGGAGCAGGTCGGCATCCGCGCGACGATCACCAAGGTCTCGGACGAGAGCTACTTCAAGGACCACATCGCCGCCGGCGACTACGACCTTGCCCTGTACTCCTGGCCCTCCTCCGCCTTCCCGGCGACCGACGCCCGGCCCGTCTACGCCAAGCCCGTGCCGGCGGCGGACGGCTCGGTGAACGTCGAGCAGAACTACACGCGGGTCGGTACGGACCAGGTCGACCAGCTCTTCGACGAGGCCGCGACCACACTGGACGAGGACGAGGCGCGGGATGTGATCAGAAAGGCGGACTCCCGCATCTGGGCCGCCGCCGGCTCGATCCCGCTCTACCAGCGCCCCCAGCTGGTGGCGGCACGGAAGAACCTGGTCAACGCGGGGGCCTTCGGATTCCAGACGCCGGTGTACGAGGACATGGGTTTTCTGAAGAAGGGGTCGGCGGCGGTCACGGCGAGCCCGAGCAAGGGGTAAGGCGGCCCGGCGAGCCCCGACTGCGAAGCCCACGTACCATGGGGTGAGGCCGTGGCGTGTCCAGCCCGGCAGGGCCCGCGCGACACGGACGTACGCGCAGGGCAGTCCTCAACTCCGGGAGTACGCCACACCATGGCCACGCGCCACGACATCCGCAACGTCGCCATCGTCGCCCACGTCGACCACGGCAAGACCACCATCGTCGACGGCATGCTGAAGCAGGCCGGTGCCTTCGCCGCCCACCAGCTCGACCAGGTCGACGATCGGGTCATGGACTCGAACGACCTGGAGCGTGAGAAGGGCATCACGATCCTCGCCAAGAACACGGCGGTGAAGTACCACCCCAAGGACGGCGGGGAACCGATCACCATCAACATCATCGACACCCCCGGCCACGCCGACTTCGGCGGCGAGGTCGAGCGCGGTCTGTCGATGGTCGACGGCGTCGTGCTGCTCGTGGACGCCTCCGAGGGTCCGCTGCCGCAGACCCGCTTCGTGCTGCGCAAGGCGCTCCAGCAGCGGCTGCCCGTCATCCTGTGCATCAACAAGACGGACCGCCCGGACTCCCGCATCGACGAGGTCGTCAACGAGACCTACGACCTCTTCCTCGACCTGGACGCGGACGAGGAGCAGATCGAGTTCCCGATCGTCTACGCCTGCGGCCGTGACGGCGTCGCCTCGCTGACCAAGCCGGAAGACGGCACGGTGCCGAGCGACTCCACCAGCCTGGAGCCGTTCTTCTCCACGATCCTCGAGCACATCCCGGCCCCGACCTACGACGAGGCCGCCCCGCTCCAGGCCCACGTCACCAACCTCGACGCCGACAACTTCCTCGGCCGTATCGCGCTGCTCCGCGTCGAGCAGGGCGAGCTGCGCAAGGGCCAGACGGTGGCCTGGATCAAGCGCGACGGGTCCATCAGCAACGTCCGCATCACCGAGCTGATGATGACCGAGGCGCTCACCCGCAAGCCCGCCGAGGTGGCCGGCCCGGGTGACATCTGCGCCGTCGCCGGTATCCCGGACATCATGATCGGCGAGACCCTCGCCGACACCGAGAACCCGATCCCGCTCCCGCTGATCACGGTCGACGAGCCCGCGATCTCCATGGTCATCGGCACCAACACCTCCCCGCTGGTCGGCCGCGGCGGCACCGGCAAGGGCGCCGACGCCAAGTCGGCGGTCAAGGACCGCAAGGTCACCGCCCGCCAGGTCAAGGACCGCCTGGACCGCGAGCTGATCGGTAACGTCTCGCTGCGCGTCCTGGACACCGAGCGTCCCGACGCCTGGGAGGTCCAGGGCCGTGGTGAGCTGGCGCTCGCCATCCTGGTCGAGCAGATGCGCCGCGAGGGCTTCGAGCTGACCATCGGCAAGCCGCAGGTCGTCACCAAGGACGTCGACGGCAAGACCTACGAGCCCGTCGAGCGCATGACGATCGACGTGCCCGAGGAACACATGGGTGCCGTCACCCAGCTCATGGGCGTCCGCAAGGGCCGGATGGACAACATGTCCAACCACGGCTCCGGCTGGGTCCGCATGGAGTTCGTCGTTCCGTCCCGTGGTCTGATCGGGTTCCGTACCGAGTTCCTGACCCAGACCCGCGGCACGGGCATCGGCCACTCCATCCACGAGGGCTTCGAGCCCTGGTTCGGCCCGCTCCAGACCCGTAACAACGGCTCGCTGGTCGCCGACCGCGCCGGTGCCGTCACCGCGTTCGCGATGACGAACCTCCAGGAGCGCGGCGTGCTCTTCACGGAGCCGGGCACCGAGGTGTACGAGGGCATGATCGTCGGTGAGAACTCGCGCTCCGACGACATGGACGTGAACATCACCAAGGAGAAGAAGCTCACGAACATGCGGTCCTCGTCGGCCGACTCGTTCGAGGCCATCGTCCCGCCGCGCAAGCTCTCCCTGGAGCAGTCGCTGGAGTTCTGCCGCGACGACGAGTGCGTCGAGGTGACCCCGGAGGCCGTTCGCATCCGCAAGGTCAACCTCGACCAGCGTGAGCGGGCGCGCGCCGCGAGCCGCGCCAAGCACGGCTGATCCTCCGCTCCTTGAGCCCGGGTGCCCCCATGGTGGGGGCACCCGGGCTTTTTGCAACCCGTTTTCCGGTGTCCGATCGCCGGTCATGCGGCGCCAGGTGTCCGGATTGCGGAGATGTCAGACCGATAGCCATGTAACACGTCCGTTTCGCGGCCTTCTGCCGTCGAACAGTTTGTCCACTTTTTGGAAGTTCTTCGCGCCAGCTGTGACTGAATTGAGATTTAAAGACAGTGGTCGCCACCTGACTCATGGCAGATAGTTAGCCGCGTAGCGCTCGGGTCAATGGGTCTCGCGCTGTGGGGACAGCGCCGACTCACGAGCACCAGGGGGTGTCTGACCCTCCGTCAGGGGTGTCGGAGGGAAGACGGTAACCCTCTCCTGTTGGTGAACACGTGAAGTCATGAGGAGGAACCCCCATGCGCGGTGTCACGAACACCAGGTGGGTCGGTCCGTCACGTCCAGCGGTGTGATTCGGCTGTAGAACTACGCGCGTCCTACTGCGGTTTCGCGCGTCCTCGGAGTACCCGGGCACCTCTCACACTTATACCTGTGAAACGGACGAACCGTGACAAGTCCTATCGATATCGGGGGCGGCGGGGCGTCGGTCGTCGTCGACGGCGAACCAGAGCCGGAGACGAAGAGCGAGGCCGTCAAGCTCGCGGGCCGGTCCCCCGGCCAGTTGATGTGGTTGCGTTTCAAGCGCGACCGCACGGGCGTGATCTGCGCCGTGGTGGTGATCTGCTACTTCGTCGTCGCCCTGCTCGCGCCGCTGCTCGTGAAGCTGTCGGGCACCGATCCGTACACCCTGTACGGACAGGACCCCACCTATGCCGACAAGCCCCTGCTCGATGAATTCGGGCTCCCGCTCGGCTACTTGGGGGGCGTCTCGGGCGACCACTGGTTCGGCGTCGAACCGCAGTACGGCCGCGACCTCTTCGCCATGCTGGTGTACGGCATGCGCACCTCGCTGTACATGGCGCTCGGCATCACCGTCCTCATCATGCTGACCGGCGTCGTGATCGGCCTGATCGGCGGATACTTCGGCGGCCGTACGGACTACTGGATCGGCCGCGGCACCGACTTCTTCCTCTCCTTCCCGCAACAGCTGTTCTTCATCGCCTTCATGCCCGTCGTGACGTCGTTCTTCGTGGATCCCCGCGAGGAGACGCCGACCTACTTCCGCGCCCTGGCCATGCTGATCGTGCTGTGGCTGCTGGGCTGGATGGGCATGGCGCGACTCGTGCGGTCCACCGTACTGTCCCTGCGCGAACGGGAGTTCGTGGAGGCCGCCAAGGTGTCGGGCGCCTCGCCGTGGCGGATCGTGCGC
The DNA here is from genome assembly GCF_016741855.1 of Streptomyces musisoli. Taxonomy (GTDB): domain Bacteria; phylum Actinomycetota; class Actinomycetes; order Streptomycetales; family Streptomycetaceae; genus Streptomyces; species Streptomyces musisoli. The sequence goes on from NZ_JAERRH010000024.1 coordinate 83,346, forward strand.
AAGGAGATCCTGCCCAACGTCGTCACCCCGATCCTGGTGCAGTTCACGTACCAGTTGCCCAGCACCATCCTCAGCATCGCCTTCCTCTCCTTCGCGGGTGTCGGGTTCGTCGAGCCGACGCCCGACTGGGGACGCCTCTTCGCCGCCGGCGCCCGATACGCCGAGCAGGACCCGGCGTTCATGTTCTTCCCCGGGGTGGCGCTGGTGATCTTCGTCCTGTGCTTCAACCTCCTCGGGGACTCCGTACGGGACGCGTTCGACCCCAAGTCCGGGCGATAGAGCGTCCGTTGGGTGGGGGTGGCTGCCGCCCCCGCCGGCCCGCGCGGCCGGCGCACGGCAGATCTCACGGATAACAAACGACAGGTAGGTGGATTCGCCACATGATGTCTCATCGCGCCCGCGGAGCGCGTGCCGTTGTGATCGCCATCGCGGCCGGCTCCCTTGTTCTCACCGGCTGCTCGAAGAACGAGGGCGGCAAGTCGGGCAAGGACTCCAAGAAGGACCAGAAGGAGGCGGCGGTCCAGTCGAAGGCGGTCACCTACGTCGACGCGGCCGGATCGACCGGACCCGCCAAGGAGGTGCCCGGCGCCAAGCCCGGCGGCACGATCACCGTGTACCAGGAGGCGGGCCTGTCCCACCTGGACCCGGGCCAGATCTATGTCTCCGACGCCGGACAGGTCGCCAACCTGCTCTTCCGCCGCCTGACCCAGTTCCAGGAGGACGACAAGGGCAACGTGTCGGTCGCCGGTGACCTCGCCACCGACTCCGGCAAGCCCTCCGACGGCGGCAAGACCTGGACCTTCACGCTGAAGGACGGCGTCAAGGACGAGAACGGCAACCCCATCACCTCCTCCGACGTCCGGCACAGCGTCGAGCGCCTGTACGCGAAGTTCATCTTCGACGGCCCGACCTACCTCCAGTCCTGGCTGAGCGGCGCCGACTACCGCAAGGCCCTGCCGGGCGGCGGGTACGACGGCAAGCACCTGCCGGCCTCGGTGCTGGACACCCCCGACGACAAGACGGTGGTCTTCCACTTCGACCAGCCGCGCCCGGACCTGCCGCAGACGCTCGCCATGGCCGGCTACGCCGTCGTCCCCGCGAAGGGCGACACCAAGGAGAGATACGAGAAGAAGCCGGTCGCCACCGGTCCGTACAAGGTCGCCGAGAACAAGGTCGGCAAGAGCCTGAAGCTGGTGAAGAACCCCAACTGGGACCCGAAGACCGACTCCGTGCGCCACCAGTACGTCGACGGCTTCGACTTCCAGTTCGGCGTCACCGAGTCCACCCAGACCAAGCGACTGATCGCGGACGAGGGCGACAACAAGAACGCCATCCAGCTCACGGGTGGTGTCGAGGCCACCCAGATCCAGGACGTCATCAACAACCCCGACGCCAGCAAGCGCACGGTCAAGGGCTACCAGCCCTACGTCATGACGCTGACCTTCAACCTCGACCGGGTCAAGGACAAGAAGGTGCGCGAGGCCGTCACCTACGCGGTCAACTCCAAGTCGCTCATCGCCGGTGAGGGCGGTGCCTACGGCGGTGACGTCGCGCCGAACTACTTCGCGCCGACGCTGCCCGGCTACGAGGCGAGCTACGACCCGTACGGCCGGCTGAAGGCCCCGCAGGGCAACATCGCCAAGGCCAAGGAGATCCTCAAGTCCGTCCCGGCCGCCGAGAAGAAGCTCGTCCTCGCCTACGCCAACAGCGAGCCCGGGCAGAAGCGCAAGGTCGCCATCGAGGACGCGCTGACCAAGGTCGGCTTCGACGTGGTCGCCAAGGAGGTCGACGCGGCGAGCTACTACGAGCAGATCGGCAAGCTCAAGAACCCGTACGACATGTACGTCACCGGCTGGGGCCAGGACTGGCCGTCCCCGGGCACGGTCGTCACGCCGATCTACGACGGCTCGCAGGTCTTCGACGGTTCCGCGAACTACTCGCACGTCAAGGACCCGAAGGTCGACGAGCTGATCAAGAAGGCGCTGACCCAGCAGCCGGCCGAGGCCGCCAAGACCTGGAAGGAAGCGCAGCACTACCTGCTGGAGAACGTCATCCCGGCGGCTCCGCTGTGGTACACGAAGCAGTTCCAGCTCTCCGGCTCCAACGTGGGTGGCGCCCGCTACGGCTCGGTGTCCAGCCTCATCGACATCAACCGGCTGTACCTGAAGTCGTGATCCGCGGCTGATGACGGGGGCGCGCCAGGGAACGAGCGCGCCCCCGCCTCCGAGCGCCCCCTACCCACCGTCTCCGCAGAGAGCAGCCAGCCCGCCATGCTTCAGTTCATCATCCGGCGCACGGTCGGCGCCTTCGTCACGCTCTTCCTCATCGGGGCGGCGACGTTCTTCCTCTTCGTGGCCGCACCTTCCGACTACGCCTCCCTGGCCTGCGGCAAGGACTGTTCGCCCCAGCGGCTGGCGGACATCCGGGAAGCCCTCGGCCTCAACCTGCCCCTGGCCCAGCAGTTCTGGGACTTCATGTCCGGCATCGTGACGGGCCGCGACTTCCCCACCGGTCACTGCTCGGCCCCCTGCCTGGGCCAGTCGTTCTACTCGGGGGACATGGTCTGGAGCACCATCATGGACCGGTTCCCGCTGACCCTCACCCTGACCGCCGGCGGTGCGATCGTCTTCCTCGTCGTCGGCGTAGGCGCGGGCATGATCGCCGCCTACCGGCGCGGGACCCTGGTGGACAAGGCCGCCACCGGCGCGTCCATGGTGCTGAGTTCGTTCCAGATCTACTTCCTCGGCCCGGTCGTGCTGACCATCCTCGTCTACGGCACCGGCTGGATGGAGGACCCCAAGTACGTGCCCTTCACCGACGACCCGGTCGGCTGGTTCGTCGGGATGTCGATCCCGGTCTGCGTGATGGCCACGATCTTCACCGCGCAGTACACCCGTATGGCGCGCTCGTCGATGATCGAGCAGCTCGCCGAGGACCATGTGCGCACCGCCCGCGCCAAGGGCATGTCGCGCAAGTACGTCTTCCTGCGCTACGCCTGGCGCGGCTCGCTCATCCCCATCGTCACCGTGCTCGGCATCGACGTCAGCTCCATGCTGGGCGGCGCCGTCGTCACCGAACTGACCTTCTCCCTCCAGGGGATCGGCCGGCTCGCCGTGGACGGCGCGGTCAACAAGGACCTGCCGCTGACCATGGGAGTCATGCTGTTCGGCGCCTTCTTCATCCTGCTCATCAACATCCTGACCGACATCACCTACGCGTGGATCGACCCCCGCATCCGGCTCTCCTAGGAAGAACCAGCCATTGTGACCACACTGACCAAGGCCGAGGGCGCACCGGCCCCGACCGGGCCGGACGGATTCCTCTCGGTCCGCGATCTCCAGGTGACGTTCTCCACCGAGGACGGCCCGGTCAAGGCCGTCGACGGGCTCTCCTTCGACCTGCACCGCGGGAAGACCCTGGGCATCGTGGGCGAGTCGGGTTCGGGCAAGTCGGTCACCAACCTGACGATCCTCGGACTGCACGACCCGCTGTTCACCACCGTCGACGGGGAGATCGTCCTCGACGGCAAGGAACTCATCACCGCCACCGAGCGGGAGATGGAGCGGCTGCGCGGCAACCGGGTGGCGATGATCTTCCAGGATCCGCTGACCGCGCTGTCGCCCTTCTACACCATCGGCCGGCAGATCGCCGAGCCGTACATGAAGCACACGGGCGCCTCGAAGAAGGCCGCCTGGGAGCGTGCCGTGGAGATGCTCGCCAAGGTCGGCATCCCCAACCCCAAGGAGCGCGCCCGGGACTACCCGCACCAGTTCTCCGGCGGTATGCGCCAGCGCGCGATGATCGCCATGGCGCTGGTCTGCGACCCGGACCTGGTGATCGCCGACGAGCCGACCACGGCGCTGGACGTGACGGTGCAGGCCCAGATCCTGGACCTGCTCAAGGACCTCCAGCGGGAGTTCGGCACGGCGATCGTCTTCATCACGCACGACCTCGGTGTCATCGCCGACATGGCCGACGACATCATGGTCATGTACGCCGGGCGCGCGGTCGAGCGCGGCACCGTCGACGAGGTCCTCAGGTCGCCGCAGCACCCGTACACCTGGGGCCTGCTGAACTCCATGCCCCGGCTCGACTCCGACCTCGGCACCCCGCTGTCACCGATTCCCGGTACCCCGCCGAGCCTGCTCACCCCGCCGCCGGGCTGCCGCTTCCACCCCCGGTGCGGTTTCCGGGACCGGGTCGGCGGCGACCGCTGCGCCACCGAGCGCCCCGCGCTGGCACCGGACCGCTCCTCGGCGTGCCACCTGGGCACGGAGGAGAAACGAACCATCTTCGTCGAAGAGATCAGGCCCCGACTGGGCTAGGAGGACAACCGTCATGAAAGAGGACCTGGTCCTTCCCGCCACCCGCGCGGCCGGGGCCGACGCCGCGCGAGAGCCGCTGCTGTCGGTCTCGGGGCTGGTCAAGCACTTCCCGGTCAAGGGCGGCTTCCCCATCAAGCGGACGGTCGGCGCCGTCCAGGCCGTCGACGGCCTGGACCTGACCGTGCACGCGGGGGAGAGCTTCGGCCTGGTCGGCGAGTCGGGCTGCGGCAAGTCGACCACCGGCCGGCTCATCACCCGTCTGCTGGAGCCGACCAGCGGCACGATCACCTACCGCGGCCGGGACATCAGCCACGCGACGCGCAAGCAGCTGGCGCCGATCCGCTCCGAGATCCAGATGATCTTCCAGGACCCGTACTCGTCGCTGAACCCGCGGCAGACGGTCGGCAAGATCATCTCGGGTCCGATGGAGATCAACGGCGTCGACCCGGCCGGGGGCCGG
>NZ_JAERRH010000025.1 GCF_016741855.1 Streptomyces musisoli
GAACCCCCACCCAAAACCCGCCCCCACCCCGGCACCCACCCCCCGCTCGGCCCCTCACCCACCCCCGAAGCAGGCCGGCCACCCCCGCTCGACCCTCCTCACCCACCCCCGAAGCAGGCCGGCCGCCCCCGGCCGTAGACCACCCGCCCCCGGCGCAGGCCCCCGGGCGTAGACCACCCACTCCCGGCGCAGGCCCCCGGGCGCAGGCCGGCCGCCCGGGGAACCGCTACGGTGCGCCGCGGAACGTCGCCGCACGCCGCGAAGGCCGTACCGGGACGCAGACGGGTCGGGGCGGCACCCGTGGGTTTCGGGTGCCGCCCCTGGTGGTGGGTGCGGGTGTCAGCTGACGTTGACCGCGGTCCAGGCCGCGGCGACCGTCTTGGCCTCGGTGCTGTCCGCGCCGTACAGGTCCGTGGCCGCCTTCAGGGTGCCTTCGCGGGCCGCCTTGTAGTCGGTCTTGGAGGTGAAGTACGTGGTCAGCGCCTTGTACCAGATCTGCAGGGCCTTGTCGCGGCCGATGCCGGTGACCTTGGAGCCGTCCTGGGTGGGCGAGTCGTAGCTGACGTCGTTGATCTTCTTCGCTCCGCTGCCCTCGGCGAGGAGGTAGAAGAAGTGGTTGGCGACGCCGGAGGAGTTGTGCACGTCCTTGTTGCCGACGTCCGCCGACCAGTAGTCGGCGGAGCCGCCGTCCTTGCTGGGCTTGTCCATGTAGCGCAGCGGGGTGCCGTCGCCGTTGATGTCGATCTTCTCGCCGATGAGGTAGTCGCCGACGTCGGTGGAGTTGTTCGCGTAGAACTCCACGCCGGTGCCGAAGATGTCGCTGGTGGCCTCGTTCAGGCCGCCGGACTCGCCGGAGTACTCCAGGCCCGCGGTGTTGGAGGTGACGCCGTGGCTCATCTCGTGGCCGGCGACGTCCAGTGAGGTGAGCGGGGCGGCGTCGCCCGTGCCGTCGCCGTAGGTCATGCAGAAGCAGCTGTCGTCCCAGAAGGCGTTCACGTAGGCGTTTCCGTAGTGGACGCGGGAGTAGGCGCCGACGCCGTCGTTCTTGATGCCGCTGCGGTTGAAGGTCTTCTTGTAGAAGTCCCAGGTCTCCTGGGCTCCGTAGGAGGCGTCGGCGGCGGCGGTGGCCGCGTTGGAGGCCTTGCCGTCGCCCCAGGTGTCGCTGTCCTGGGTGTACAGCTTGCCGGTGCCGTCCGAGCCGTGCTCGAGGTTGTAGGTCTTGTGGCCGCCGCGCGTGCCGTCGGTGAGGGTGTACGACGATCCGGACTGGGTGCTGGTCAGGTCCACCTTGCCGCTGTACTGGGTGTTGCCGACGCCGGTCTCGATGCCCTGGTACTGGAAGAGCTTCCTGCCGGTGGCGGCGTCGGTGACGACGTGCAGCCGGTTCGGGGTGCCGTCGTCCTGGAGGCCGCCGACGACGGTCTCGTAGGCGAGGACGGGCTTGCCGTCGCCGGCCCAGATCACCTTGCGGGCGCCGTCCGCGGCGGTCTTGGCGGAGCCGAGGGTTCTGGCGGCGGACACCGCCTGCCGCTCGGCCTCGGCGGCGGTGACCCGCGGCGTGAGCGAGGCCACCTCGATGGCGGACGTGCTCGCCTTGGTGACGCCCTGGGTCTTGCCGGCCCTGGTGTGGACGATCAGGTCGCCGCCGAGCACGGGCAGGCCCGCGTAGGTGCGCTCGTAGCGGGTGTGGAGCGTGCCGTCGGTGTCCTTGACGACGTCCTTGACGACCAGCTTCTCCTGCGCGCCGAGACCTATTCGCCGCGCGGTCTCGGCGGCGCCGGCCTGGGCCTTGTGGACCAGGGTGGTGCGGGCAGCGGCGGACAGCGTGGTCGGGGCCGCCGCGAGCGGCTTCGCGGCTGCGGGTCCGGCCGCGATCTGTGCGGATGCACTGGTGGTCAGACCGGTGCAGAGGAGGGCTCCTGCGGCCACTGCGGTGGCGATGGCCAACGTGGTGCGCTTGTGGCGCACGTTGAGGAGGCTCACGGAAATAGCTCCTTGCTGTGGGGGGTTTGTCGCCCGGCCGGTATGGGGCCGGCCGGGACTGCCGGGACATGAAGTCCTGCTCGTACAGCGGGTGAACAGACACTTAACACTTATGGCGTGTACATGTCACGCACTTGCGGGTGATGCGGGTCGGGAACCGGCCGACCACTCTCACCAGGGAAAACGGCATGCGGACACCGTCGCCGTGCATCTGCGGAACCGGCAGTGGCCGGTTCCGCATGAGACAGCCGGGACCGCCCTGCCCGACATGTGCGGCCGCGGGGCGGCACAGGGGCGGACTTCGGCGTGTTCCCGTCCGCGGTCCGCGGTCCGCGTTCGGGGGCTCCCGCCTGCGACGGGCGGCCCGCAGGGCCGGCGGCTCGCAGGGCCGGCGGCTCGCAGGGCCGGCGGCTCGCCGGTGAAGGCCGTGTGCCCGTCCTCGGCCGGGTTCCGCCGGCGCGGTCTCAGGTGCCGGGGGCGCTCCCGCGGCCCGCGGCGCCCCGCGCGTCACCGGCGACGGCGGTGCCGTCGCCCGGCGCGCACCGGGAACCGGCAGCGGGCCGGCGGTGGTCAGACCTGTCTGGCACGTCCCTGCCGGAACAGCCGGAGCCGAACGGGTACGGGCAGGCCGAAGCAGGCGCGGTGCATGAACTCTCCATGAGCTGTGGGGGGTTGGAGATGCACGCACGAGAAAACCCCAACCGCGGCCCCGCGCGCCACGGGCGTGGATCAGATACGACAACTCCCCCACGTCTCCTCCACCGCGTACTCACCCGCCACCACAGGCTCTTCAGCCGGGCAGCAGAGTGCGTGGACAGCCGGCCGTCGGCCTGGGACGGCGCCAAAGGGCCACCACCGGGGGGCCGTAGCCGGGGGTGTCGGGCTGCCGTCGGGCTGCCAGGGGGGTGGGCTGCGGGGGTGAGGGGCGGGTGCGGCTTCGACCGGGGTCTCCTCGCACCGGGAGGTTCCTGCCTTCTACGCTCGCAGGTGATCGCGGAGTTCGGCTCACGGGGGAAGGCGGCACATGGCGGGCGTGGACACGGTGGGAGGGGACGGAGCCGAGCGGTACTCCTGGAGCACCGTCGAGGCGTGGGCGAAGGGCGGGCAGGCGGAGCGGATCGGCGCGGCCGGTGCGGCGCTCGCCGCAGAGGCCCGGCAGATCGAGGAGCGGCTGCGGGCACTGCATCGTGATCTGACGTTCATGCAGCGGGTCTTGGCGCTCACTCCGGGGCGGGCGTTCCTTCAGCGGCTCGTGGCCCTGAGCGGTCAGGTGCGGTACTCGGGTGCGAGCGACGAGTGTCTGCTGGCGTCGCTGATCGCGGAGGCGCAGTGTCTCGACGACGCGTTGTACGTCCTGTGGCACCCGGACGCTGAAGAGCACCATGAGCTACGGGCCTGTCTCTTCCACGAGTTGCTCCTGCGCGGGGCGGAGCCCGGCAGGCTGGTTCCCGCCATGGCCCGGCGCCCCGATTTCCGTCCGGGGCACTGGAGCGGCCTGTCCTGGCTGCCGGACCGGCTCACGCAGATGGAAGGGCCGGATCTGGACAAGTGGTTGCCGAGCCGTCGCTACGCGAGCGGCGCCAGCGGGAGCGTCCCGGCGATGAAGTCGCCGACGCCTGTCGATGCGGCCGCACGCCGGGCCGGCAGGACCCGCCGGGTCCGGGAGGCCACGCCCGCGCATCTGGCCGACCTGATCCGCAGGCCGGCCCAGGACGGCAGGTGGTGCGATCACGAGGCCCGGGTCTTCGTCCTGGACGAGCCCGTCGCCGTGGAGGAACTGCCGCAGGTGGTGACCGCGTTGCCGATGGACTGCCTGCGCGGACTGGGCGGGCGGGACCGGTTCGAGGGCGAGGTGTGCACGCTCGACTCGGTCTGGCTGACGCTGTTCATGACCGCCTCGACCGGAGGAGTCGGCAGCGCCGGTGTCCATGGTGCCTGGGGGCGTTTCAGCGCGTGGCTCGCCCTTTCGGGGCTGTGCGGGGCCGAGTACCCCGAGGCGAGCGCTCTCGAGGTCGAGGAGGCGGCCCGGGCCTGCCGCTGGTACCGGTTCGAGGCCGACACCGCATGGTTCCGCAACGACATGAACGACTACGGCATCGTCGCCCTCTCCCCCGACGGCCGCCGTATCGCCGTACTCGCCGCGACCGACACCGACTGAACCCGGCCGGCCTGGTCACGCCGTCCGGGAGGCCGTCGTCACCGCGCCGCAGTGCGACGACGGCGTTCGCCGGCGGGTCGCCGCAGCGCCGGCGGCCGTGCGGTTCAGGCGGTGGCCGCGCGCGGGCCCCCGCCCGGGCGGGGGCCGATGAGGACGCGGGACAGCAGGCGCGGGCCGGCCGGGGCCAGGGGTCCGAGACCCGGCCGCCACGTGCCGCGAGCGGCCGGTTCCGGGGGGATCGGGGTGGGGTGTCGCCTGACGGTGCGCCGAGGGTCATGGCCGGCGCGTGGTCGCCGGATGCGGGCCGCTCCCCGCCGGGGCAGTGGCCATGGCCGGCGCGTGGTCGCCGGATGCGGGTCGCTCCCCGCCGGGGCAGTGGGCCGCTCGCACATTCCGCGTGGGGACTCGCAGGTGTCTTTGACGGGCGGGCGGGCCGTCGCTGGGTGAAGCTGAAGGCGTGAGTACCAGGAACGAGCGTCCGGCAAGTGCTGAGCAGATCCGCGCGGCGCTGGCCGCTCTGGCGGTGGAGCCGGCGGCGGAGCCCGAGAAGCGACCCGAGGGGTCCGGGGACGGACACCGCCTGCGCCTGCTGGGCAGTCTGCTGGCGAAAACGGAGCTCGAGATCACCGCCGCGACCCGGCTGACCGAGGAAGGGGAGGTCGAGGACGTCCTGGAGACGTTGCTCGGCTGGCGGGAACAGCTGGGAGCGGAACCCGGCATCGAGATCAACGTGGTGACGAACAGGCTGCAGCGCACCGCACTCCAGGTCTCCGAACCCGAGGCGGAGGAACTGCCGCCCGGCCGGGAGGCCGCTTTCGCCGCGGTCATGACAGCGGTGTACGCGCTCGGCGCGCAGCTGCACGCGGAGCGCGGCGACACGGAGGGGACCCGGCACGCGCTGAGCGGGGCGGAGGAAGCCCTCATCGACATCCTTCAGGGCATGCACGACCTGCGCGTGGCCATCGGTGACGCGCCCGGCCCGCAGGACGAGACCGACGGCTGACCCGTAGGGCGCCTGCCCGCTGGACACCTGCCGCGCAAGAGCGGCACAGGCGCAGAGGGCGCTGAGCCGGATGGTGGAGCCGTGTCACCGGATGGTGGGCATCGTGTCATGTGGCCGCCGGGGTGAGGGTGGGGCCGGACAGTCGGGCCGGTGGTCCGGGTCGATCTGCTGGTGCCGGTCACCGGCTTAGGTCAGGCCCCCCGTTTTTCCTGCTGTCGGCCGCACGGGTGCGGCCGGCAGCGGGTCCGGTTGCGTCGTGGCAGCGGGGTGGGCGAGCCGGTGGGCGGCGGTGGCGCCTTGGCCCCCGGGCTCACGGTCTGCCGTCAACGTCCTTGTGGTGGTGGCGGGTTGTCCGTGTTCAGGGGCGGTGCGAGATGCTCAGGTCGTCTTGACGGCGTGCAGCAGGGTGACGCCGAGCCACGGTCCGCTGTACCAGTAGCCGGGGCCGAGTGTGCGCAGGGTGCCCTGGCCGATGTGTGCGGCGTACTTCCTGGCCATGGGCCAGAAGTCGGCGACGAGGAGCTGTCCGCCCGGGCGGAGCACCCGCATGGCCTCGTCCACGGCGCGGTATCGCGCCTGGGGCGAGGGGATGTTGTGGATCGCCAGTGCGCTCGTCACGACGTCGAAGGAGCCGTCCGCGAACGGCAGCGCGGTCATGTCGGCCGTGTGCACCGCCACCCGGTCGGCGACCCCGGCCGCGGCGGCGTTGGCGAGCGTGGCCTGGGGCCGGTTGCCGCTCTGGTCCTCTCCCGACCACAGGTCCACGCCCACGGCGCGTCCCGCCGGCAGCCGTCTGGCCGCCTCGATCAGCACCGCGCCGCGGCCGCAGCCCAGGTCCAGCAGCCGCTCGTCGCCCCGCAGGTCGGCCTGGTCCAGCTCCCTCTCCCAGATGCGCAGCTTGCCGCGCAGTGTGGTGTGCAGGTAGATGCCGGTGCCGGCGAGCAGTACCGCCCCCGCGGCCGTCATCGCGTTCCGTCTGGGCCGCCACCGGCCGGCGGCCAGGCAGCAGGCCGTGCCGGCGGCGCCGAGTACCGCCGGGAACGCTGGGGCGTCAACGCCGTACCGCGGCCGGCGAGGGCGCGGCAGTGGGGAGTCATCCCGGTTCTTGGACATACCCGGCAGTGTTCCAGCTCGGCTGCCGGGCGTCTTGCGGGGCGGTTTCCCCGTGGCCGGTGTCGTCGGCCCTCGCGCCCGCCGGGCCGCGGGCCGCGGGGCCGGGTCCGCACTGGTATTCGGGGGGCGTGGCCCGGGTGACGTCGTCGACCGCGGGCCACGGTGCAGCCGCGTCCGCCGTGGGGGTGCCGCCGGCAGCGCGGCTTGTGCTCCGGCTGCGGTGCCGGCGGCCGATGCACTTCGGCCGGATCCGCATCCCTCGGCGGGCGCTGTCCTCGTCCTGCGCGCCGGCTCGGGCGGTGCCGGCTCGGGCGGTGCCGGCTCTCGTGCCGTGTCCCGCCGGTGTGCCGGGCCGGGTGGGTGCGTCGTCGGGGGCCGGGGAGCCAGGTCGATTGTCAGTGGTGCGTGAGAGGTTGGGAGCATCGAGTCGCCACGAGGGGGAGCTGCCATGTCGGGGAGCCAGAACTACATCAACCACGTCGCTCTTGTGCTGGATGCCAGTTCGTCCATGTCGCACCTGAGCCGCAAGGTCGTCGAAGTCGCCGACCAGCAGATCGCGTATCTCGCCCGCCGCTCGCAGGAGCTGGACCAGGAGACCCGGGTCACGGTGTATGTCTTCGCGGACCAGGTGGAGTGCGTCATCTATGACAAGGACGTGCTGCGGATGCCGTCGCTGAAGCAGCTGTACCGGGTCGGGGGGATGACGGCTCTGCTGGCGGCGGCACTGAAGTCGCAGCGGGAGCTGGCGCAGACGGCGCAGCTGTACGGCGACCACAGCTTCTTGACGTTCGTCCTGACCGACGGGCAGGAGAACGCAAGTCATCACTGCCCGGACGCCCCTTCCCGTGCTCCGCGTGAACTGGTCGCGGCAGTGGCCGAGATGATCGCCACTCAGGACGCCAACTGGACGCTGGCGGTGCTGGTGCCGGACCAGATGGGCAAGCGCGAGGCCATGCAGTGCGGTTTCCCGCAGGACAACATCGCCATCTGGGACGCCACGAGCACCCAGGGTCTGGAGGAGGCCGGGCAGGTCATCCAGCAGGCCACCGAGAAGTTCATGGTGGGCCGTACCAAGGGCATCCGGGGATCGCGGGCGGTGTTCTCCACGGGTGCGGAGGCGGTCAACAAGGACACCATCAAGGCGGCCGGCCTCACCCCGGCGGATCCGTCGCAGTACCAGCTGATCACGGTGGCGCGGGACGCGGCGATCCGGGACTGGGTCGTCGAGTCCGGGCACACCTACCGGACGGGGGGTGCGTTCTACCAGCTGAGCAAGTCGGAGAAGATCCAGGCGCGCAAGCAGATAGCGGTGCTGGAGAAGAAGACGGACCGGGTGTACACGGGGCCCGAGGCCCGGACGCTGCTCGGTCTGCCGGACGCGGAGGTCCGCGTCAAGCCGGACCACAACGACGACTTCACGATCTTCGTGCAGAGCACCAGTGTGAACCGCAAGCTCGTGGCGAACACGCGGCTGCTGCTCATGCTCTGACGGCGCCCGGCCCGCTCCGCCCGGCACGGCGCCGGGCCCGCTCCGCCTCGCACGGCGCAGGGCTTGCCCGTGCGGGGCGGGGCGGCCCCTTCAGTGGGCCTTTCGGTGGTCGGGGGGGTGCCGGGTGTCCTGTCCCGCACGCCGGTGGGCGCGTTGTGTCCGCTAGGTCGCGTGGGCGGGGCCCGTGGTGACGGGGGGTGTGAACACCGTCGGGGTGATGACCAGCGCGGTGGCGAGGATGCGCGGCTCGGCGATGCGCATGAGGAGTTCCCCCCGGTGTGACGGGCGGGTGCGGGGGTCTGGGGGCTGCGGGTGGGGGGGAGGGGGCGTGTGGCGGCAGGGGGCCGGCTTTGGGTCGTCCTTCGGCTTCTCAGCGGGCCAGTGGTCTCCAGCCCTCGTCCGAGGCGCCGGCCGGGCGCCACGTCAGCACCCCGCGGGCCAGTCCCGGCTCCGGGGGCCCGGCAAGCGAGGGCACGTCCAGGGTGTCCGCGATCTCTTCCAGATAGGTGGTCAGGGAGTCGTGGACGGGGTGACGGTCGCCGAACCGGTCCCAGTGGCACAGCCTGCCGGTGTCCATGTCCAGGTACAGGCCCGAGGTGGTGTCGTGGGCGTTGAACGAGCACACGGGGATCCAGGACGGTCTCCACAGGTCCTCGTTGCCGAAGCCGAGCTGCATCCGCTGGATCCTGAGGGACTCCCCCACCGTCATCAGGGCCCGGTTGTGCGGCAGGAACTCCGCGCCGTGTTTGTCCACCACGCCGGCGCACCGCCGCCACAGCGCCTTGAGATCCGCCCGCAGCCGCACGCCGAACGCCTGCTCGGCGCTGGTGATCTCCTCCTCGCCCGCTGCGGGCAGCAGTGTGCGATGCGAGCGGGGTGCGTGCTCGGCCAGCCACCCGACGATGCGCTCCCACGCCTCGGTCACCTGCCGTGCCGCGATTTCCTCGGCCGCAGGGTCCCGCACCGTGACCGCACCCGGCCCCGACTCCGGGTCCGCCTCGGCTTCTTCGGGCAGCGCGATGCCGGGCACGTCGTAGTCGAAGGCGACCGGTCGTTCAACGGCCCTGATGGTGTCGATGCGTACGGTCCCCTCCGGCAGGGCCGGTGGTCCGAAGGTGTAGGCGACCTCCAGCAACGGCCCGCGGCCGCCCTGCGCCACGGCGATCCGCAGGTGATAGAGCGACGGCATCGGGCCTTGCTCGCCCAGGCGGGGGTCGGCCTCCAGCAGTGCGCGCAGACGCTCCACGGCCTCGGGCGCGCCCTGCACGTGCTGCGCCCCGTCCTGCCACGCACCCTGCGCCGGCTCCACCACGACCGGCGCCGCTTCGTCGCTCACAAGTCCCCGACTTTCCTCGGCCGATGGGCAACCGACTGTAGTACGGCCGGCGCGCCGCACCTTCGGCCACCCTCCCGCGCGAGAGGGGACCCGGGCGCCCGGGCGGTGCGCCAAGCCGGCCGGTGACGGGTGTTCCGGCGTGGAGCCACCAGGCCGACGCGAGGTGGAGTGCGGCGAGGAGACCGGCGCTGCCGGCCGTGCCCTTGGTGCGCTGCTGCACACCGATCGCGGCGTCGCCGGTCCGGGCCGGGCCGGCGACGGCGAGAACGGGGGGCCGGCTCGTCGCCGCCGGCGAGGGGTGCCTCCTCACAGGCTGCGGGCGCTGATGTCGCCGTAGGCGGTGGTCGCGTGGATGTCCAGGGCGGCGCCGGCGCCGGCGGTGTTCTCGAGCGCGTTGTGGATCCGGCCGTAGGCGGTGCCGGCGTCCAGGCGGGCAAGGACTCCGCGGGCGACGCCGACGGAGATCTCGCCGTGCCCGGTGTGCAGGGTGAGTGTGCCGCGCGCGGCCTCGGTGATGGTCAGGTCGCCCTTGTGGGTGCTGATCTCGGCGCTCCCGCCCAGCCGGCCGACCGAGACGTCGCCGGCCTGGAGGGTCAGGCGGGCGCTCGCGGCCTCGTCGAGTGCGACCGTGGCCTGCGCGCCCTCGAAGGCGACGTCGCCGAGCCGTCCCACGCCGCGGAACTCGGCGGCGCCGGCCTTCGCCTCGACGCGGGAGCCGGCGGGCAGCTGGATGGTCACCTCCACGGATCCGGAGTGGCCGAGGAGCCGGTTCTTGGCCGCCGGGGCCTCGACCCTCAGCACCCCGTCGCCGTAGACGACCTCGACCAGCTCGGCCGCCTTCACGTCGCGGCTGCTGGAGGCGTCCGCGGGGAGGATCTCGACGGTGGTGTCGGCACGGTCGGCGGCGATGAACCGGATGTGTCCCGCGGGGATGTCGAGGACGGCGGAAACCGGGGCGGGGGTGGCGAACTTCTGCATCGTGCGCTCCTTCGTCTGCGTCGGGCACTCCATCGGCCCGTCGTTTCTTGCATTGGAAACGCTACGTTGCGTTCAAGGATTGAGCAACAGCATTGTTGCACTCCATCGTTATCTTTGCAGGTAGAGCCCTTTAAATCGTTGCAACATGCTTGCTATTAACGCAACGCGACTCCGTCCGGTTCGTTGCAATAGGTGTGGGGGAAATGCTATGCCCTCGGGGTTCGGGGCACGGGCCGCCGGCGGCGGGAGGGACCGGCTCCCCGCCCCGTACGCGCCGCCCCCGTACGCGCCGTCCCGGTTCCCGCACCGCGCCGGACGCCACCTCGAAGTGGACTGCGGGGAAGGGGAGTCCGGCTCATGTCTGGCTCACCCTCGACGGTCTGCGGCACGGCGGTCTGTGCCACGATGACGGGCGTGTCCAGTGCAGAGCGGCACCACAGGGTCCCGCCGGATCCCGGTTCGTGCGCGGCCGGTGCCGCGTCAGGGGCGGGACGAGGCGGCAGCGCGCTGACCGTGGGCGCCGAGGAGGAATACCTGCTGGTCGACCCGGTCACCCGGGAGTTGCGGCCCGAGGCACAGAAGGTGGTGGCCGAGGCCGCCACGGAACTCGGCGACCGGGTCACCACGGAGATCACCTGCTACCAGGTCGAGGCACGCACCGATCCCCACACCAGCCTGGCCCGGTTCGCCGAGCAGGTCCGTTCCATGCGGGCCGCCGTGGCACGGGCCGCCGCGCGCCACGGACTCGGTGTCATCTCCAGCGGCACACCGGTGCTCAGGCAGCCGCTCCCGCCGCCGATGACCGACGGCCCCCGGTACGCCAGGAGCGTGGCCATGTTCGGCGCCCTGGACGACGAGCAGAGCATCTGCGCCTGCCACCTGCACGTCGGCGTCCCGGACACCGACCAGGCACTCCAGGTCAGCAACCATCTGCGCAGCCGGCTTCCGGTGCTGATCGCGCTCGCGGCCAACTCGCCGTTCTGGCAGGGGCGGGACACCGGATACGCCAGCTGGCGCACGCTGGCCTGGGCCCGCTGGCCCGCCGCGGGTCCGCCACCGTACTTCGAGTCGCGGGCGCACTTCGACGCTCTCGTCGCCGACCTCACCGCGACCGGCACCATCATGGACCGCGGCGGGCTGTACTGGGACATCCGGCCGTCCCACCATGTGCCCACCCTGGAGATCAGGGCCCTGGACGCCGCCGCCACCACGCAGGACACCGTCGTGCTGGCCGCGATCGTCAGGGCCCTGGTCGCCACCGCCCTGTCGGACATCGAGGCCGGCAAAGCCGCCTTCCGGCCGCCCGCGCCGATCCTGCGCAGTGCCTGCTGGCGCGCTGCCCGCGACGGCCTGGCCGGTGAATCCCTCGATCTGCGCGGCCGCCGGCTGCTTCCGGCGGCCGCGCTGGTGGAGCAGTTGCTGACGGAGCTGCGTCCCGCCCTGCTACGGCACGGAGACCTGGCGACCGTCGACGCGGGCTGGGCGCGCCTGCGTGCCCTGGGCAACGGCGCCGACCGTCAGCGCGCCGTGCACCGCACCCACCGCGGCCTCACCCCCGTGGTCGACCACCTGACACGCGCCATGACCGCGGCCGGGGAACTCACCTGACCGGTAGCGGCAGGCCACGCAGCGGGCACCGCCGCCGGCCAGGCGGTGCCCACCCGGCCCACGGCCCACCCGGCCCGGCGGGCCCGGCGGGCCCGCCGGACGGACGATCCCCGCCCCCGCCCCGCTGGACGGTCCCTGCTCCGGCCGTTGGACGGCAGTCCCGCCCCGGCCCGTCGGAGGGGCGGGGTCTGCGGGCCGTCGAACGGGTAGGCCTTCCCGCGCCGTTGGGTGGGCAGCATCTCCCGTGGCCGGTGAACGGGCGTGTCTTTGCCGGCCGTTGGGACGGGGCGGTGCTCTGCGGGAGCAGGCGGTGGCCTACAGGGCGAGCTGGTACTCGTGGGCCGTGTGGGTCGGCAGGTAGCCGAGTTCGTCGTTGACGCGCCGCATGTGGGGGTTGTTGTCGGCGGTGTCGGTCAGCAGGCCGCCGAGGCGGGGGTGGCGTTCGCGGGCCTGGACGATCGAGGCGGCCTTCATCCAGCGGGCGAGTCCGCGGCCGCGGTGCTCGGGCAGCACCGCGGTGCCGTAGTGCTGGGCGTCGCCCGTTCCGCCCGCGGGGACCACGAGTTCGGTGAAACCGGCGATGGAGCCGTCCGACCGGTCGACGGCCGCCACGGTGTGGAGGACGTCCCCGCGTGCGGCGACGGCGGCGGCCGCCGCACGCACCCGGTCCAGGTCCCACACCACCGTGCCGTAGTCGACGGCGCCCATCGGCATGTCGTCCATGGCGCGGCGCGAGGCCACGAAGGTGTCGGCGAGTTCGTCGGGGACCGTCCCGTCCCACGCCGCCAGCTCGTACCCGGCGTGCGGGGTCCGGGCGAGGGCGGTGAGTGCGGGGTGGTCCGCCGTGGCCAGGGGCAGCCGGGCGTAGGTCAGGGCCAGTGCGGCCCGAAAGCCCCGGGCGGTGAGAAAGGCGGCTCCGGGAGAACCGGTCTCGGCCTGGGTGACGACGCTGCTGCGGCCGTCCTGGCGGGCGGCGGCGACGGCCGCGTCGAGCAGGAGGGAGCCTGCCTGCCGGCGCCGTGCGGCCAGCTGGACCTCGATGTCCAGCTCGGCGAGGTGGCGCTGGCCGTGCTTGGTGAACAGGTGCAGGCAGGCGTGTCCGAGGGGGCTGCCGTCGGGGTCGCAGGCCTGCCAGGCCAGGCGGCGGCCGGAGGAGGTCTCTTCGGGGGCGGTCGGGGCCGTGATGCGGATGGTCAAGCCGTCTCCGGTGTGAGAAGGAGTGCGAAGGTGGGAGTGGTTCTGCGCCGGGGCCGTCACAGGAGCCTGGACGGGGTGGGAGTGGCTCTGCGCCGGGGCCGTCACGAGACCCTCATGGCGGACTCCTCGGTGTGCGCAGGCCGCTCGGACTCGTCGGCCTGCCCCGGCTCCTCCGCCTGCCCCGTGTGCGTGGGGCTCCTCGGCCTACCCGGCGTGCTCGGCCTGCCCGGTGTGCTCGGTGTGCGCGGGCTCGTCGGGGGTGGTCCATTCGACGAGCTGGACGACGATCCGGTTCGGGTCGGTCAGCTGCAACAGCCGCTCCCCCCAGGGCTCTTCGCGCAGCGGCATGGTGATCGGGGCGCCGCTCTCGCGCAGGCGCCGCTCCTCGGCCTCGATATCGGTGACGGTGAGCGCGAAGATCAGGCCGGCGGCCTGCTGGTCGCGCTGCTCGGGCGGGAGCACCTCGATGCCGCGGCGCAGCAGCACGACGTCCGCGGCGGCGTCATCCCCGCGGGTCAGGGACGCGAAGCCGTCGGCGGCCATGGCGACCCGGTAACCGAGGTGGGCGCAGAAGAACTCACGCGAGGCGTCCACGTCGGCGACGGTGAGGGACAGCGTGGAGGTGGTGACGTTCAGGGTGTCTCCAGACGGATTCGGCCGTGACCAGTTCGTCGTCACTGGTCCGGGCGGGACAGGTCGGGGTGTGGCGGCTGGAAGTGCGACTGGTCCGGGCGGGAAAGGCCCGGTCGTGGCCGGTGCGGACGTGGCTGGTCCGGGCGGGGCAGGTCGGGGCGCGGCGGTAAGGGGTGTTGGCGGGCAAGGGGTGTCGGTGGGGCCGGGCGGGGCGTCGCGGGCGGGGGCGCCGGGCCGGTGCGGCCCTACGCGGCTCTACTCGGCCTTCGCGTAGGTGAGGACGAGGTTGCCGCCCTCGAACGCCTGACTGTCCGTGAGCCGGAAGGTGCGCGGGGAGAAGCCGGCGCGGAAGAGGGGGATGCCGCTGCCGGCCACGACCGGGTACTGCTTGACGATCAGTTCGTCGATCTCGGGGAGCAGTTGGCCGGCCAGGTCAGCGCCGCCGCAGAGCCAGATCCCGAGCCCGTCCTCCTGCTTGAGCCTGCGGACCAGGGCGACCGGGTCCTCGGCGGTGACCTCGACGGCCGGGTCCGGGCTGGTGGTGAGCGAGCGGGAGAGCACGATCTGCCGCAGGTGGGCGTAGGGGCTGGTGACACCGACGGCCAGGCCCGGATCGTAGGTGGCGCGGCCCATCACCACCGTGTCGAAACGGGTGTTGGGCGCGTCCGTGACGCCGAGGGCGGCGCGGCCCGGGGTGGGAAGGGTGTCCGCGTACTCGGCGACCAGGTGCGGGACGTAGTCCTCGGTGACGTGCGCCATGAGGAAGTCGAAGTCGCCGTCGGGAGCGGCGATGAAGCCGTCGATGGTGATGCCGATGAAGTAGGTGAGCTTGCGCATCGAGTTCCGTTCAATCGGGATAACTTTGCTACGGACGTAACTTTATGCAGAGGCGATGTGATCGGTCAAGCATATTTTTACGACGGGGGTAAGATTGCTCCATGACTACCGAGATGGGGCTTCGTGAGGCCAAGAAGCAGGAGACCAGGCAGCTGATCTCCGACTGCGCGACCAGGCTCTTCATCGAGCAGGGCTTCGAGCAGACCACCATCGCCGAGATCGCGGCCGCGGCCCGCGTGGCCAAGAAGACGGTGACCAACTACTTCGCCCGCAAGGAGGACTTGGCCCTCGACCACCACGAGGTGTTCACCCAGGGCCTGGCCCGGGCCGTCGCCGAGCGCGAGCCGGGCGAGGAGCCGCTCACCGCCCTGGGACGGGCCTTTCGCACCGCCCTGCTGGAACACGACCCCGTGGTCGGCTTCACCGGCCCCGCCTTCGCCCGCATGGTCGCCGACAGCCCCACCCTCGCCGCCCGGCTGCGCGAACTGCACGACCGCCGCGAGGAAGCACTCGCCGCGGCCCTGACCGCCGCCATCGCCACCCCCGCCACCGACGCATCCGGCACCGCCGACCCCGACGGCCCCGCCACCGCCGACCCGGCCATCGCGCCCCGTGCCGCCGCCGCCCTGATCTGCGCCGCGGACCGCCTGCTGTTCCGGCGCATCCAGGAACTGACCCTGGCCGGCCGCACCGACGACCAGATCGAGGCCACGCTGATCCCGGAAGCCGACCATCTGCGCGCCCTGCTCGGCGCCGCCCTGGGCCACCCCTTCACCGCCGCCCCCTCATAACCCCACGACAGCTCCCGCCCCCGTGCCGGCCCGGTGCCGTCGGTCCTGTGCCGTCGGCCCTGTGCCGTCGGTCTGTGCTACCGACCCTCTGCTACCGGCCCTGTGCTACTGGCCCTCTGCTGCCGGCCGTGTGCTGTCGGCCGTGTGCCGTGCGGTGGTGTGCGCACGGCATGATGATCAGCATGACTTCGATCGCCCAGACCCCCGTCACCGGCCTGGATCTCACCGGATTCACCCCGCGTGAGCCCGGCGTGTGGACCGACGCGGCGGGGCTCGTGCTGTCGGTCCACTTCTTTCCCGTCGTCCCGGACCTGCCGGCCCCGCTGCACGAGGAGGAACGGCTGCGCCGGGAGAACGCGCGGGCGGCGGCGGGGAGCGGCGGCGGCCTCATCGAGGCGGTGGTGGGGAGCGTGGACGGGGTCCCGGCGCTGCGCCAGCTGATCAAGATGCCGTTGCAGAGCAGGCGGGGGCAGGCCTTCATAGGCAGCTGGACCCTGCCGAAGGACCGTTGCAGCACCGTGGTGAAGGTGCAGGCCGCGGAGGGCGCGACGACCGGCTGGCGGGAGGCCGTGGTGATGAACGAGGTGGGGCCGGACCACTTCTTCCGGCCGCACCCGTATGCCGGCGGTGAGCAGTTCGGCGGGCTGCCGTACCACGTTGCCGACCTGGAGCAGTGGGACTCCCCGTTCCCCGAACACCCGCTCACCCTGGTACGCGCCGCGCTGCATCGCCTCACGCCGACCGTCACCGTCCACGAACAGTTCAGGGCCCTGCCCGCGTTCACCGGCCCGGCACCTTCACCGGCCCCGCCCGGCCCGTCCGCGGCCCCGTACGGCGGGCCGCCCTCTCCCGCGCACCCCGGCCCCGCTCACCCCCCGCCTCCCGGCCCCGCTGCCCCGCCGCACCCGGGCCCCACTCCCCCGCCGCATCCGAGCCCCCCTCCCGCGCCGCACCCGGGTGCCACTCCCCCGCCGCACCCGGGTGGCCCGGTGCCGCCGCCCGCGTCCCGGCGTGGGTGGTTCCGCGGCAGGGGCGCCTAGGGCGCCGTTTCCATCCCCTGAGAGGTCCCACGGCGCCCGTTGCGCCGTGGAGTTCGGAGTTTTGGCAGTGCTTTTCGACGTCACCCGCAGTGAACTGGCCGCCGTCTTCGGCGAGGACCGGCTCGCGACCCTGCCCGCCACCGCCTTCCCGCCCTCCGTCGCGGACACCGAGGGCGCCCGCCTCCTGCAGAGCGTCGGCGTCCCCACCGGGACGCTCTGGCTGCGCGAGCCCGACGCGGACACCGGCCGGCTGCCCCTGCTCCAGGACGTCGTCGACACCGAGGACTTCGAGGACGCCCCGCCGGACGCCGGCACATGGCCCGTCATCGGCTGGCTGCTCAACGCCCACCTCACCCTCGACCCCCGTTCCGGCAAGGTGCACGCCTTCGACCCCGACGAGGAGAGCGTGCAGCACCTCCACACCGACCTGTCCTCCCTCCTCCAGGTCACCCTCCGATTCCAGCGCCTGCTGGAGGAGTTCACCTTCGACGACGACGGCGACGGCGACGACGGCGGTGGCGGCGGCGGTGGCGGCGGCGGCGGTGGTGGCGGCGGCGGCGAGGAAGCCGGCTTCGAGCGCCTGGAACGCGAGGTCGAGCGCATCCGCCAGGAGACCAGCCGCATCGACCCGCTGCCCTTTGGCGACGACGAGACCCTCTGGTCGGTCATCGGCGAGGAGATCGCCGCGGGCCGGCGCTTCCAGGGCGACAGCCCGGCAGGACGCCGGCTGTACGGGTGAGGGCCGGCCCTGCGGCAGGGGCCGCCTCGCGGACGCCTCCCCCCGTTCCCCGGGGGCACCTGGGGCCGGAAACAGCAGCCACCACTCGCCGGGGGCAGGCCCCCCGCCGGACACTTCATGCAGTGCCCCACGAACCGCTCTCGCCCTCGGGGCCCCGCCTCCACGGCGTCCGCCCGTGGTACGGCGGCCGGGTGCGGAGCGGCTGAAGCGCCCGGGTGACGTCCGGTTAGGGTCTGTGTCATGTCTGCTGCCTCCACGTCCGGTCCCGCGCCGGCTCTTGTGCTGCGTCCCGCGACCCGCGCCGACCTGCCCGCGGTGCTCGCCCTGCTCGCCGACGAGGACAAGGTGGTGGACCCGGCGCAGGTCGCGGTCACCGACGCCCACGAGCGCGCCTTCGCGGCGATCGAGGCGGACCCGCGCAACGAGATGCTGGTCCTGGTCGAAGGCGGCGGCCAGGACACCGGCGAGACGGTGGTGGGCTGCCTCCAGGCGACGTACATCCCCGGGCTCGGCAAGGGCGGAGCCGAGCGGTCCCTGATCGAGGCGGTACGCGTCCGTGCCGACCGGCGCGGCGCAGGACTGGGCCGGACCCTCATGCGGGAGGCCGCCGCCCGGGCACGCGCGCGCGGATGCCGGCTGCTCCAACTGACCAGCGACAAACGGCGCGAGGACGCGCACCGCTTCTACACCGCGGCGGGCTTCACCAACAGCCACGAGGGGTTCAAGCTCGCCCTTTAGCCGTGCAATGGACAGCCGCGCGATGGACAGCCGCGCGGTGGACAGCCGCGCGGTGGACAGCCGCGCGATGGAGAGCCGCGCGATGGACAGGCGCGCCCTGTGTCCCTGCGTCACTTGAGCAGCTGACGTCCTCAGGTCGCTTGAGTAGATGTGCTCATGGTCGTGGCGCCGTCCGGGCCCGGAGACTGAGGGCGTTTCCCGAAAAGAAAGGCCTGTGCCGATGCGGCCCTGCCGACGCCTCTTTCTCCATCTGCCCTGCCTGCTCGCCGTGACGGGGGTGGGGGCGGGGCTGCTTGTGACCGGGTGCGGTGTGCGGGAGGAGATGTGCCTGCCGGGCCACTATCAGGTACTGGCGGTGAACGACTTCGGTGGCGACTGCATCCCCGACGGCGAGGAGCCGCCTGCGGGTTGGGCCCGTTACCCCGAGGGCAAGGTCCCCCGGTACGTGGGCGATGAGTGGGACCGCTACTGGTCCACCAGGACCCTCGACGAGAACGGCCGCATCGTGACGCTGCCGAACTGAGCACGCCACCCGTCACCGGCCGTGCCGCGCCGCGCGATGGCAGGCGGGGGGGGCGGGGTGTGTGCGGGCCGCGGCGGCAGGCATGATCATCGCGTGATGAGTACGTGGCGGGGGCGGGCGGCGCGGTGGGCGATCGCCCTGGTGTGGTTCTACGAGGGGTTCTGGTGCAAGATCTGGCCGGGGCGGGCGGATCAGCGGGCGATCGTGGGGGACGTGCCGTTGCTGCCGGGGTGGGCGGTGACGGCCGTGCTCGTCGCGATCGGCCTGGCCGAGGTCGCGATCGGCGTGTGGGTGCTCAGCGGGCGGCGGGCACGGGCGGCGGCGCTGGTGCAGAGCGTGCTGGTGGCGGGCTTCAACCTGGGCGGTCTGCTCTTCAGCCCCGGCCAGATCACCGAGCCGGGTCGTCTGGTGACGCAGGACCTGGCCTTCCTGGCACTGATCTGGATGGTGACGTGGACGGCGGCCGAGTGAGCGCGACACCCTGGGCACACGGCCGGCTCCTGGGCGGATTCGGCGGCCCGCGCCTGCTGTTCGGGCGGATGTACGAGGACTGGGGGGTCGAGCTCGCGGTGTTCCCGCCGCCGGGCGCGCGAGTGTTGTGCATCGCCTCGGCCGGGGACACGGCGGCGGCCCTGGACCGGGCGGGATATGAGGTGACGGCCGTCGATGTCAATGCGGTGCAGCTCGCCTACGCACGCGAGCGGCTGGCCGGCGGCCCGGTGCGGGAGGGGACGGCCGAGGCGGTCATGCGCCTGGGCCGGGGCGCTGCCGCGCGGCTGCTGCCGGCGTGGCGGCAGCAGCCGCTGCGGGCCTTCATGAGCCTGGACGATCCCGTGGAGCAGGCCCGCCGCTGGCAGCAGGAGCTGGACACGCCGGGGCTGCGCCGGCTGATGCGTATCGCGCTGCGGCCCGGCGGGGCGCTGGCGGCGGCGCTGCGCCCGTCGTTCGCCGGCGTCGTCCCCGCCCGTTTCGACGAGGTGCTGCGCCGGCGTCTGGAGCGGACCGTGAGCCGGCACCCCAATGCGCGCAACGAGTGGCTGTGGCGGCTGCTGACAGGTCTCCAGCCGCCGGGCACCTGCGCCTGGCCGCCGGCACCGGGCGTCCGGCTGGTCCACGCCGACGTGGTGCACACCCTGGAACGAACGCCGCGCGGCGGCTACGACGCGGTGACGCTGTCCAACGTGCTGGACGGGCCGGACCCGGGCTTCGCGCGGCGGCTGCGGGCGGCCGTGCGGCACGCGGTGCGGCCCGGCGGCGTGGTGGTGCTGCGCAGCGCCCGGGAGCCGGCGGGGCACGGGCCGGGCTGGGCGGCCCAGGACCGCTCGGCGCTGTGGGGTGTGGTGCGGGCGGTGCGGGTCGGGGGCGCCGCCGGGCCGGATCAAAGGATCGAGCCGTGAGACACCTGCTGCAGCGCCACCCCGTGGCGATCCGCACACACTTCGCGCACTCGCTGGTCTTGACCTACGCGCTGCCCGCCCCGGTGCTGCGCCCGCTGGTCCCGGCGGGCCTGGAGCTGGAGACGTACGGGGAACACGGGTTCGTGGCGGTCGCGCTGGTGGACACCCGCGCCCTGCGCCCCGCCGTCCTGCCCGCGCGCTGGGGAGCCGACTACCTGCTCACCGGCTACCGGATCTTCACCCGTTTCCGTACGCCGGGCGGCCGCGTCATGCGCGGACTGCGCATCCTGCGCAGCGACACCGACCGCCGGCTGATGGTCCTCGGCGGCAACCTGCTGACCCGCTACAACTACCGCCTGGCCCGCATCAGCAGCCGGGCCGGCCAGGGCACCTTGGAGTTCCGGGTGGACAGCGCCGACGGCACCGCGGATCTGCACGTACGGGCGGACCTCGCCGGCGCGCCCGGGCCCCTGCCCCCGAACAGCCCGTTCCCCAACGCCCGTGCCGCCCGGCGCTTCGCGGGCCCGCTGCCCTACACCTTCGAGTACGAACCGCAGACCCGGTCCGTGATCGTGATCAAGGCGTTCCGTGCCCACTGGGAACCGCAGCCGGTCACGGTCGACGTGCGCCGCCTGACCTTCTTCGACCACGGCCCGTTCGCCGGCACCCGGCCCGTCCTCGCCAACGCCTTCCACGTCGCCGACCTGGACTACGGCTGGGAACGCGGCCGACGCCGAAGCGAGAACGGCGGCGTGCGATGAACCCGCCGGAGCGAGAGCCGCGGTGTGCGGTGAACCCGCCGGCCGGGGGCGCGGAAGATACACACGGTGAACCGCCGGAGCGAGAGCGGCGGTGTGCGGTGAACCCGCCGGAGCGAGAGCGGCGGTGTGCGGTGGTCCGCCGGTCGGGGGTGCGGGAGGTGATCGCCTACAACTGGCCGCAGTACGTTGCCGGTGCGGCCACCGCGGCGGGCTGCGCCGCCCTGTCCGGGCGGCTGCCCGCGCCGCTGCGCACCCTGGCCCGTACCGGCGCGGCGGCCGCCCTCGGTCTGCTCCTGTCCGCGACGGCCGCGAGCTGGCTCGTCTACGACCGCTCGGAACTGTACGGCTACGACTGGCTGGAGGCCGTGCTGCCGCAGGTGCCGGCCGCGCACCTGGTGGTGGCGACCGGTCTGGACGAGGCCAGTGACGTGCTGGCCGCCCGCTGGCCCGGCTCCCGGCAGCTGACGGTCGACCTGTACGACCCGGCCGTGATGACCGAGGGCTCGGTGCGCCGTGCCCGGCGCCGGGTGCCCCCGCCCCCGCACGCGCTGCCCGGCCGGCCCGGCGCCCTGCCCGTCGCCGCGGCCGCGGTGGACGCCGCTTTCCTGGTCTTCGCCGCGCACGAGCTGCGCCGGGCGCACCAGCGGCAGCAGCTGTTCAAGGAGTGCGCCCGGGTGCTGCGCCCGGGCGGCCGCCTGATCGTGGTGGAACACCTGCGAGACAGCGCGAACACGGCCGTCTTCGGGCCGGGCGCCTGGCACTTCTTTCCCCGCGCGGAGTGGCTCCGGCTGGCGGGGCGGGCCGGACTGTCCCTGGCGGCCGAGCGGCGTATCGCGGGCCTGGTCACGGCGTTCGCCTTCACCCGGGGCGGGGCGTGATGGACCCGCTGACCCTCGCCGGGCAGTTGCGGCTGGTGGGAGCGGCCCTCATCGGCATGGGACTGCTGCACGTGGCCCTGCCGCGCATCCTGGACTGGCCGGGCGACCTCAACGGCACCAGCCTGCTGACCCGGCAGGTGTCCTACGCGCACCTGTTCTTCATCGGCCTGACCTGCGTACTGCTCGGCGCGCTGCCGCTGGCCCTCGCCCCCGAGCTGCTGAGCGGCGGGAAACTGCCGAGCGTCCTGCTGTGCGGGCAGACCCTGTTCTGGGGGCTGCGCTGGGTGATGGAGTTCGCCTACTTCTCACCACGGCTGTGGCGCGGACACCGGCTGCGGACGGCAGGCCACGTCGCGCTGTCCGTGCTGTGGACGTGGGTGACCGCGGTGTTCACCGCGGCGACGCTTCACGCGGCCCTCTGAAACAGGCCGGCCGTGCCCGCCGTGGCGACGGGGCACACGGTGCGCTGAAGTCGGCCGGCCGCGCAGGCGGCAGGAGCCGTTGCCGGGCACCCGGCGTGCACCTGCGTGAATCCCCGCCCGGGCCGGACGGGTTCACCGCCCGCGCGGTGCAGACGACCGCCGGTGGCCGCCGGGGGGCGCGCAGCCGCTGGTGGGGCGGTTGCCGGGCCGGACGGTTGCGGGGCCGGACGGTTGCGGAGGCGGACGGTCGCCGGGCCGGACGGTTGCCGAGCCGGGCGGTTGCGGGGCCGGACGGTTGCGGAGGCGGACGGTCGCCGGGCCGGACGGTTGCCGAGCCGGACGGTTGCCGAGCCGGACGGTTGCGGAGGCGGGCGGTTGCGGGGGCGGGCGGTTGCGGCCGGCGCAGCCCGCCGGGTCAGGTCCCAGCCCCCGGCGGCTGCCGGGCCGAGGTGATGACCGCTGCCAGGTCCGCGCCCGCCCGCAGCAGCGACACGGTGCGTGCGGCGATCTCGTCGAGGCGCCGCTGCAGGAGGTGCCCGGCTGCTTCCAGGCCGTCCAGCCGGCGCAGGCCGTCCATGATCTCCCGTACGGCGGGGACGGGGTAGCCGGCGTTGCGCAGGGCCGTCACGATGCGGGCGTCGTCGACGACTGAGGGACCGTAGCGGCGGGCGCGCAGCGAGGTCACCCGTTGCGGGGCGATGAGGCCCTCCTGCTCCCAGAACCGCAGCGTGGAGGAGCGCACCCCCAGCGCCCCGGCGAGCTGCGTGATCGTCATCGCGTCGCTGTCGTCCTCGGGCGCGGGCGCGGGGCCGGAGGGCGGCGCGGGCGCGTCAGCGTGAGCGGGCGCGTCAGCGTCAGCGGGGGCGGCCGCTGGGGTGGACGCGGCTGCGGCCGCAGGGGTGGGTGCGGGGGTGGGGGCTGGTGCCGGGGTGGGGGCGGGCTCCGGGGTGGAGGTGGAGGTGGAGGTGGGTTCCGGTGCCGGGGTGGTGGGGGGTTTCGGCCTGGATCGTGCGCAGGGCCTGCTGGGCGTCCAGGGCCTGTTGCCGTTCCCGGGCGAGGCGGACGTGGAGGGCGCTGACCTCTGCGGCCGCCTGCGTGAGGGACGCGGTACGCAGTTCGGCGAGCAGTGTGCGGGCCGTTCGGGGGTCGGTGGCGTGGGCGAGTGCACGGTAGGCACGAAGGGCCTGGACGTGCAGGGGGGTGTAGGAGCGGTAGCCGTTGTCCGACCGGGCGGCTGGGGGGATGACGCCCAGCCGCTCCAGGTCGCGGACCTGTTGCGGCGAGTACCCCGACCGGCCGGCGACCTCGGCCGTCCGCAAGAAGGGCCGCGGCGGCCCGCCGACCGGCTCCTGCATCGCCAACCCCCCATAAGCACGTGAAGGTGATGCTTGAACCATGAGTATGGAACAGGTCATCGCGGCCGTGCGCGGCTTCGACCACGCGCTCGTCATCGTCCCGGGGCCGAAAAGCGGCCTGCCCGAGCAGGCGTGGGGGGACGCGTTCTTCTACTACGCCCCGGGCGGGCAGGTGCCGGGCACCGTCCAGCCCTACGGGACGATCGTCACCAAGAACCAGCCCGGCGACACCGCGTGCGACCTCGACCCCCCGGGCCGCTGGCGCGTGAACATCCAGGTCGGCCGTGCGGCGTTGCAGGAACTCACCGGCGAAGAACCGCGCGGCCGCGACCACCTCGAGCCCGGCGCGCACAACGCGGACGGCGCGGACGGCGCGGGGGACGACCGTGTGCTGCCGCACCCGCTCTACGGAGCGCTCGGCTGGGTCTGTGTCGTCAATCCCGGCGCGCGTACCCACGCCACGGTCGTAAAGCTGCTGCGCGCCGCCCACGACGCCGCCCGCACCAGGTTCGAGCGGCGCCACGGAACGCAGGAGCCCACACACCCGTGACCGGCAGGCCGGCCCCCTCGGGGGTCGGCAGGGACGAGCCGGGACAGGCCGGAACCGGCCAGGCCAGGTCAGGCAGGCGTTCACGGCCCCCTGTTCGCGGGCTGCTGGTCGCGGGCCGGGGTGGCTGTGGGCGCCGGTGGCGGGCCGGCGGTCTATGGCTGATGGGGTGGCGGTCCTTCGGCCAGGGGGGTCTGCAGGGCGAGGAGGGCGACGTCGTCGTGGCCGGGCGGGTGGACGCGGTGCAGGAGGTGGTCGGTGTAGGACGGCAGCCGGCGGTGGGCGAGGGCCGCGGCGTGCTGGCGCAGTCGGTTCAGGCCGTCGTCCAGGGTGCGGCCGGGTGCTTCGACGAGGCCGTCGGTGTACAGCAGGAGGGTGCAGCCCGGGGGCAGCACGACGGTGGCGTCGCGGCGGGTGGTGCCTGCTCCGGTTCCCAGGAGCAGGCCGTGGCCGTCGGTGAGGTAGTGGGCCAGGCCGTCGCGGGTGACGAGCAGGGGCGGGGGGTGGCCGGCGTTGGTCCAGGTCAGCTGCCAGTGGCCGGTGTCGGTGCGGCTGATCCGGGCGAAGATGAGGGTGGCCATGGTGACGTCGGTGATGGGCATGATCGCCTCGTCGAGGCGCTGGATGATCCGGCTGGGCGGTTCGTGATGGCCCCAGGCGTAGGCGCGGAGCATGTTGCGCAGCTGGGCCATGCCGGCGGCGGCCTCCAGGTCGTGCCCGACGACGTCCCCGATGACCAGGGCGGTGGCGCCGTCGGAGAGGGTGAAGGCGTCGTACCAGTCGCCGCCGACCTGGGAGGCGTCGGGCGCGGGCAGGTAGCGGACGGTCATCTCCAGGCCGGGCACGCGCGGCATCTGCGGCAGCAGATGGTTCTGCATGGTCTCGGCGACCTTGCGCTGGCGCTGGTAGAGACGGGCGTTGTCCAGGGCGAGTCCGGCGCGGCGGGCGATGTCCTCGAGCAGGGTGAGGTCGGCGGCGGTGAAGTAGCCCGGCTGCTCGGCGCGGCCCAGGGTGAGGGCTCCCAAGACCTCGCGGGTGCTGCGTATGGGCGCGATGGCCGCGGAGTGGATACCGGTCGCGTCGAACAGGCGGCGCTGTTCGACCGCGATACCGGAATCGGGGGCGCGCTGGTAGGTCTCGGGCCCGGCCAGCGTGGAGGCGACGCCGCGCAGGGCTCTGGACAGGGGCATCGGGGATCTTTCGGGGACCGGCGGCATCGGGCCCTGAAGGTCTTCGTGGGGGATCAGGCGGCCGTCGGCGGCCTGGACGACCGCGGTACGCCACACCTCGTCGCGTTCGGTGATCAGATCGATGACGGCCCAGTCCGCCAGCCGGGGCAGGACCAGGTCCACCAGCCGGCGCAGCGCCTCGTCCACGTCCAAGGTGGCGGTCAGGCGGGTGGTGGTCTCGGCGAGCAGGGCCAGGCGCTGCAGCTCGCTCAGCGACTCGGGATCCTGCCGGGGGCGGGTGTGGGGGTGGGGGGTGTGCTCGGTGTGGAAGACGACGAGCGTGCCGGCCTCGCCGTCGCAGACGGCGTAGGGGGTGATGAGCCACGACACGGGCAGCAGCGAGCCGTCACGGCGGGCGAAGTGGTCCCCGTGGCCCTGCGCGGGAAGGCCGGCGTGGAAGGCCTGCCGCATGCTGCACTGCGTGGCCGGGAGCAGCTGGCCCTGCGGCCCGCGGTGCAGCAGGTCATGGGCGTCCTGCCCGAGCAGGTCGGCGGCGACCCGGTCCAGCAGCAGTTCGGTGTGGCTGTTCACCGCGACGATACGGCCCTGCCCGTCCACGACGTAGGCACCGGCCTTGATCGCCTCCAGGGCGGCGGTCAGCCGGCCCGACGCCCGGGCCGGGCCGGCCGCCGCGTTGTCCTGCCCTGCCATGTCCTCGCCTCCCGTGACCGGCTTCCCAGCCGCCTCCACCCCACGCACGCACACGCGCGCGCCATGCGGTGTGCCCCGTGATGCACTCCCCTATACCCCGCACCCTCCGAGAGTCCCCTCACCACCGAAGAGTCCCCCCACCACCGAAGCCCCCTCACCACCGGCGGAAGACGAACGACCCCCCGCCCACCCGCCTCCCCACCGGCGGGACACCCCCGCAGGTCACGGACACCACCCGGCCGGGGGGCACCTGAGGGCGGAGGGCCCGGGAGCGGGGTGCCTGGAGGCGGGTGCGGGGGTGCCCGGGGGCCGGGGCTGGGGCCGAGGGCGCCCGGCAGGTGCCCGGGGGCGGGGACTCGGGGATGGGGACTCGGGGACGGGTGCTCGGGGGCGGGGGCTCAGGGGCGGGTGCCCCGGGGCCGGGGGCTCGCGGGCGGGCGCCCTGGGGTGGGGACTCAGGGGCGGGGGCTCGCGGGCGGGCTCGGGGGCGGGGGCCCGGGGCCGGGGGCTCGCGGGCGGGCTCGGGGGCGGGGGCTCGGGGCGGGTGCCCCGGGGTGGAGGCGGTGGGGGTGCTCCAGGGGAAGGAAGGGGTGCCGGTTGGGTGTCAGGGCGCCCGGGGATCGCGAGAGGGTGCCGACCCCGGGGATCGTGGAGGCCGTGAGGGCCGGGGGCCGTGAGGGTGGGGCGAGGGTGGACGACGTGGGGGGGGTGGGCGCTACGGGACGCGGTTGCTGCCGCACCCACTCCAACCCCGGCACCCCTCAGCGCCCACCCCGGGCACCACCTCAGCCCCCCTCACAGCACTCCCCCAGGCACCACACCACCTCAGGCCCCCCTCACAGCACTCCCCAGGCACCACCGAAGGCGCTCAGCCTCAGGCCCCCGCCCCGCCACCCGCCTACCCGCCACCCGCCGCGGGCCGCCGGCCGCCGGCCGCCACCCGCCTACCCGCCGGCCGCCGGGGCGCACCCTCGCAAGACCCGACCCCTCGGGCGGCGCCCACCCCCGGGGCGGGCCTCTGGACGGGTGCCCGCCGTGGGGCTGTTCGGCCTGGCCGGTATGGGCCTGGTACCGGCGGGGCGGCGCGGCGAGGCTGGCTGCCTCGGCCGAGCTTCGCGCACCGACGATCCGGAGGAATGACATGAGACAGCTCCTACGTCGTCTCGTGGCGGCGGGCGCGGTGGCGGCGGGCGCGGCCGCCGTCACCGTCGGCGCCCCGGCCCAGGCCGCGCAGGCATCGACCACCACCCACTGCCCGACCTCGACGTCCATCGCCCTCCTGCCCGCCGGCAGCGGATACCTCTTCCCCAACCTCTTCACCTCGGTGTCCGCGTGCGGCTTCACCAACGGCGGCGCGCCTTACCACTTCACGATCGACACGGCGACGTCGAACGCCCAGACACCCACCGGCCCGCATACCTATGTCGTCCACAACCTGTCGACGGTGTGCTCCACCGTGACGGTCAACGGCGATTCCCTGTTCGCAAGCGGCTGCCAGCCGGGATAACAGCCCCAGGACACGACACCAACCACCCGACGCGACACCGACACCCAGGACACGACACCAACCACTCGACACGACACCAACCACCCGACACGACACCAACACCCAGGAACACGACACCGACCACCCGACAGGACAGTGGCCGCCCGACAGGACACCGGGCCCGGCCGCGACAGCAGCCACCGGCCCGCACACCAGCCACCCCACGGAACAACCGACCCGACGGAACAGCGGCTGCTGGCCGGGACAGCGGCCGCCGCCGAGGGCAGGACACGGATACGGGCGCGACAGCAGCTGCCGGCCGCGACAGCGACTGCCGGCCGGGACACCGGATGCCAGGCAGGACAGCGACTGCCGGGCGGGACAGCGGCTGCCGGGCGGGACAGGGGCTGCCGGGCGGAGGAATGGGGTGCGGCTTCCCCGGCGGGAAGAGGTCCGGCTTCCAACGAGTGAATCCGGCCCGGGGGTGGGTGGCGGCCGGTGCGGCAGCGGGAAATCCCCCCGTGCACACCGGAAGACGTCACGGGCAGGGAGCACCTCCGATGCCGAAGTTCCTCATCCAGGCCGCCTACACACCCGAGGGCACGAAGGGACTGCTCGAGGAAGGCGCCAGTGGCCGCCGCGCCGCCGTCGACCAGGTCGTCACGGGCCTGGGCGGGACGGTCGAGGCGATGTACTACGCCTTCGGCGAGGACGACCTGGTGTGCATCGTCGACTTCCCCGACCCCGTCTCGATGGCCGCCGTCAGCCTCCACGTCAAGGCCAGCGGCGCACTCCGCACCCGGGCCACCCCCCTGCTCACCCTCGACGAGATCGACGAGGCCGCCCACCGGAAGGTCTCCTTCCGCCCACCCGGAACATGAACCCAAAAGACACCCCGCGGCACCACACCACACCAGAACACACACCGCACACCGCACACACACCGCGCACAGCCGGGCACCGGCCCGGCCCCAGCGCGCCGGT
This sequence comes from Streptomyces musisoli, assembly GCF_016741855.1. GTDB lineage: Bacteria > Actinomycetota > Actinomycetes > Streptomycetales > Streptomycetaceae > Streptomyces > Streptomyces musisoli. The sequence goes on from NZ_JAERRH010000025.1 coordinate 27,877, forward strand.
GCCCGCCACCCCCCTGGACCGAATGAGAGGACCGATCATCACATTCACCGGGCCGGGCACCACCGTTCAGGACACCGGCCTTCCTCGGACCGGCGACCACCGCCTGCACAGCCGGCTGCACCAGCCGGTGCAGGGCCGGGGCCTCCATCCGCACCGGACGCTCGTCATCGACCTGCCACAAAAGGCACCCCGACCACCAAGATGGCCAGGCCGTCCCCGAAGACGGCCAAAGCCCATCGCATTCGGCCTCCCCCGTCTCCGAAGACGGCCAAAGCCCATCACATTCGGCCTCTTCTCCGGCCGGGCAGCACAGCACGGCGTGCACCGCCTGCCCGGACGGCCGGAACCGGCATCAGCGACCCTTGGCGGACCGGAGCGCCGGCCCCCCCCGTACGGCCGACGCCTTCACATCGAAGTCCCGGAAAGCGGGCCCGAGTCGACTGCCCATCGCATCCGGTGCAGGCCTCGACGACATCGCCGGCGTCCCGGAACCCGGCCTGCCGAGGCCCCGCCCGGGTATCGAAGGCCAGCGCCTGGGACCTCACAGGCACCGGCCGATCTCCACGACGAACGAGGGACGCGGCCGGCCCGGTCTTGCCGCGGCCGGTGACCGCCTCGACAATCACCGGCGGGGGACGACGAGGCTGACCCCGGTGCGAGGGATCTCCTCCCGCCACACACCCGCGGCGGGTCACGAGGAATACACCTGTACAGAAGGAGGCGGGACAGGTGGCGGGCAGCACAGACGAGCAGCGTCGTCAACGGCTCCAGCAAGAGGAAGACCGGCGCCGGCGGGATCTGGAGTTCCGGCTGGAACAGGAACGCCGGCAAAGGGCCCGCCAGGAGGCCGAAGCGCAACACGCGGCCGACTCGGCAGCACAGCAAACAGCACAGCAAGCAGCGGACACAACCGCCCAACAAGCCGCGCAACAAGCGGCGGACGCGACCGCCTGGCAGTCCATGCAGTAGCCGCACCAGCCCCACGCGACACCAGGGGACCCAGCGCGAGCGAACCCACAGCAGTCACGGCAGGACACCCCACCCCTTGGCACAATACCCACGAACCCCCGACACCCCCGACACCCTGGACACCCCCCGACACCCTGAACGCCCCCGCCGCCATGGACGCCGCCCCCAACACCGCTGACGCCGTTGACACCCCTGCCGGCATCGACGCCGCCCCCGACACCGTTGACGCCATTGACGCCATTGACGCGGTTGACGCCCCTGCCGGCATCGACGCCCCTGACACTGTTGACGTCTTGGACGCCATCGAGGCAGTCAACTGGTCGGCAATCCCCAACCCGACGGGGCACGGATGCGACGACCCCCAGCGCGTCGCCCACGCCCTGCGACTGCTGACGGTGTCCACCACGGCCAACCAGACAGGCGACGCGGCATCGCTCCTGGCGGGCAGCGGATTCGTCTGCGGCCACGCCGCCATGGTGTTCCCGGCAGCCTACGCCGCCACCCCCATCCTGCTGGACCTTCTCGAGCACGGCCGGCGACCGCGCATCAAAGACGCAGCCCTCGCACTGCTGTCGGACGCACTGGACTGCTACCCGGCCGCCGGCCACAACCGAGTGGACACCGCCTACGGCACCGGCGTCCCGCTGTGCTGCGCCATAGCCCGCCTCCTGCGCGGCCGCAGCAGCGCTCTGCTCACCCACGGCGCCCGCGGCAAACGCCTCCTGAGAGACGCGGAACTGCACTGGCGACTCGTCCTGCAACAGACCGAGCCCCAACCCGACGGCACGGTCACGGCCATCGCCGCCCTCGAAGGCACCCCTCCCCACACACCCACCGAAGCCGAACTCCACACCCCCCGCACAGACAAGCCCACCACACCAACCCTGCGGATCGACACGGACGAGCCCACCACACCAACCCTCCGGATCGACACACTGAGCACCGACACCTCCGCAGCCGCGTGGGTCCGGCTCACGCACACACCCTCCCCACCGCCCCCCGGCTCGGCCCTCCACCCAGCCGAATGCGGCCTACGCGAGCACTGACCCCCCCACCACCAGCACCCCCACCACCCTGCCCGAACCACCGTGCCGCAACACCACCGGACACCACCACACCCGACCAAAAAAACGGCAAACAGCAAACGGCACGCAGCACACAGCGAACAGCGAACAGCGAACAGCGAACAGCGAACAGCGAACAGCGATAGAGAACAGCGAGCAGCGAGAAACCGGCAGCGAACCGGCGGGGACGCGCCCCCCGGCCAGGCCACACACCCCTGGCCCCCAACTCCACGAACTCCACGAGGGCCACGGCGAAACAGGCCCGGCAGTGAAAACAGGCAGCGACGGCGAAACGGGCAGCGACATCAAGCCGAGCCGGTATCCGGCATGGCACCAACCGACCCGGACAGGACCGACCTGGGCAGGACCGACCGACTTGGGCAGGACCGACCGACCTGAGCGGGACCGGCCTGGGCAGGACCGGCCGACCGGGGCGGGACCGGCCGACCTGAGCGGGACCGACCTGGGCGGGACCGGCACGAGGCCGCATCGACCGACCAGGCGGGAGAAGAGCCAAGACGTCACCACCTTCGCGCTGCGCCACCTTCGCGCCCGCGCCGCCTTCACGCCCGCACCGCCTTCTACGCCTGCGCCGCCCTGTACGCCTGTGCCGCCCTGCCTCGGTAACCGGAAGGCAACGGCGGCACCCCCGGTAAGACCCGAGGGGGGCCGGCATGGCACGTCACCGGTACGAAATCCCCGCGCAGCGCGGGGACTTCGTACTCCACAGCCCGCCACCACGCCAGGGCGCACGGCGGCGGCAGCAGTCACCCCGGCAAGCGAGCAACACCACGACGGACCCGCATCCGGCCCGGCCGGCACCGTCGCGCTCACGCACCAGGCCGAGGCGGAGCCGCGACGGCCCCTCCCGTATCAGGCCGGGGCGGGAGCCATGGCCGGCCCGCACCGGTCGGGGCGGAGCCGTGGCGGGCCCCCCGCACTCGGCCGGGGCGGAGCCGCGATGATCCCTCCCGCATTCGGCCGGGGCGGCGCCGGTGTCGGTCGCGGTGCGGCCGGCGCGCACTCTGTACGGGTGACATGCCCGTGTCGCTCGGAACGGAAAGTAGCTATTTACGACAGTTTGGTCCGGCAGGAAATTCCTCTTCTGTTTTCTCCGCACGAAAGGGCTGCTGTGAAACGGGTCGGCCTCTACTCAACCCTGTCTTTTGCCGCTGCCGTGGCACTGACAGGCGCAACAGCGAGCCAGGCTTCCGCGGAATTCCGCTACGATCCCGCACCCCCCGCCCAATATACGATCATCTTCAATAACGGCGGGTTTGTCGGTGACATCTCCAACAACGGGGACGGCAACAGCAACAACGTCCAGGTGGTCGGCAGCGGCGGCCAGGGCGGCACCCAGGGCGGGACCGGCAACACCCAAAGCGGGACCGGGAACACGCAAAGCGCCACCCAGGGCGGCGACCACACCATCCAGGGCCCGGTCCAGGGCGGCACCAACAACGTCCAGGGCGGCACCCAGATCGACGGGAAGAACAACACCCTGGGCGGCACCGTGGGCGGCACCAACAACATCCAGGGCGGCACCCAGGCCGGCACCCACAACGCGCAGGGCGGCGCCCAGGGCGGCACCAACAACGTCCAGGGCGGCACTCTGAACGGCACCCGCAACACCCTGGGCGGCGCCCAGGGCGGCACCAACAACACCCAGGGCGCCACCCAGGGCGCCGGCGACAACAACACCCAGGGCGCCACCCAGTCCGGCACCAACAACACCCAGGGCGCCACCACCGGCGCCACCAAGAGCATCGACGACACCACCCGCAAACTGCTCACGGACTCGCTGAAGACGGCCGGCACCCAGACCATGCACGAGCTGATCACGAACCCGCTCGAAACGGCCGGCGACCAGATGACCGAACAGCTCCTCACCGACGCCTTCAAAATGGCCGCCGACACGACCGCCGACGCGATGAGGCCATAACACCCCCGCCAAACACCCCCCAGCACAGCAAAACGTGAGGCCCCCGGAAACCGGCAGCGGGAACCCAAAAACACCCCCCGCGCCAACCCTCCGGGGGCCTCACCACACCCACACCACCGCCCTCCCCACCACCCAGAACACCGCCCCGCACACGACACGACAGGACACCAACCGGCAGACACCGACCGGACCCCCAGGCGAAAGCCGTTCACCACCAAAACCGGCCGACACAGCGACACCCGACCACCACCCGAAACCCCGGGGCGAAAGCCGCTCAGCACCGAAACCGGCCGACACGGCGACACCCGACCCAACCGAGCGGCACCGCCGACCTCCCGCCGCCCCGGCTGGTCACCCACTCCGCCCCGGCCCGCGCCACTTCACCCGGAAGCCCTACGAGGAGAAAGTGCCGGTGCCGGTGCCGGTGCCGGCCGGCACCATCCCGGGCAGCCGGACCCTCACGCAGACAAACCGGCCACCACCGCCCCGGGGCCCACACCCGCCCCGGCAAGGACACACCAAAGCCCCTGTACCGCCAGGCGACCGACCCGCTCACACCGGCCGACAACACCCGACAACAAGACCACAAGAGCTGCAGCCCCCCCACCCTGAACACCACACCCCCCACACCCCCGCACCCCCCGCACCCCCCGCACCCCCCGCGCCCCCGCAACCCCGCAACCCCGCAACCCCGCAACCCCGCAACCCCGCAACCGACAGGCCGTCGATCTCCCGGACCCGACAGGCAACGGACCTCGATCTCCCGGACCCGACAGGCAACGCCATCGATCTCCCGGACCCGACAGGCAACGCCATCGATCTCCCGGACCCGACGGGCAACGCCATCGATCTCCCGGACCCGACGGGCAACGCCATCGAGCTCCCGGACCCGACGGGCAACGCCATCGATCTCCCGGACTCGACGGGCAACGGCAATACTTCGAGGGCCCCTCAATGCCGCCAGCACCCCTCCCGGGCCCCAAACCGCAGCGGTGGCCGGCCGGGGCGGGGTGCTGCGGCGGGACACGGACGGCACTTCAGCTACAGGTGGAAGACGCGACCGGTGTCCACCACCGGGCGGCCAGGCCCGGATACGCGAGCCAGCCGACGGCCCGCCCACACAAGCCCGGATACGCGAGCCAGCCGACGGCCCGCCCACACAAGCCCGGATACGCGAGCCAGCCGGCGACCCGCCCACACGGGTGCGGCTGCGCGAGCGAGCCGGCGGCCCGCGTGGACGCAGAGGGAGAGACCCGCGGCCCGCGGTTCCTGCCGGACACCTCCCGGCGCCCGTGATCTGATCGGCCCGCCCGGACCCGGGACGGCCGTTGATTTCATCGAGGACAAGCCCGGCCTGCCCGCGTTCACGGTCAAGGCGCGGCCGGTTCGCCGGCCGGGCGCTGAACCGGTGAAGCAGTACCGCCGAGGCAAGACCTCCCCCACCTCACCCACTCCCGCACCCGAAGCCGGACAGGAAACACACAGCCACCCCCCGCCCACCCGCCGTATCCGAAACCGCCCACCCGCCCTCACGAAACCCAACCGACAACCGGCACCCACGACCCGCACAAGACGCCACACCGTCCAGCAGACGACCGGGCAGAACACAGGCCACCACACACGAAAAGGGCCCCGGCGACCAGACGGGACCGGGCACCCGCGGAGCGGCGGGACCGGCAAGCCGCAGACGGCGACACGGAGCACGGACGACCGAAGCGCCAAGGCCACGACACGGAACACGAGGCGGAGCGAGGACGCGAGGCGGGGACCCGAGGCGAGGCGGGGACGCGAGGCGGGATACCGATGACCGGACGACGTACAGCCCGGACGACCGGACCAGGCCCCGACACGACGCACTGACGCCGAGCCCGGCGCCGGGCCGGGGCCGGGCCGGGGCCGGGCCGGGGCCGGGCCGGGGCCGGGCCGGGGCCGGGCCGGGGCCGGGCCGGGGCCGGGCCGGGGCCGGGCCGGGGCCGGGCCGGGGCCGACAGGACACGAGGCACCGGAGCCAGCAAAGCACGGCGCCCCGGAACCGGAGCCGGCACGGCACGGAGCCCGACTACTGAGGCCGACGAAGCGCAGGAGGGCAGCGCACACGGTCCAAGGGCCGACGGGATGCAGGGGGCGGGGCACGGGGCGGACGGGACACGGGTGGCCGCACAGCGCAGGACACGGACGGCAAGAGGCCGGAACCGAAGACGCGAGGCGCAGGCGCCGAGGCCGGCAGAACACAGGGGTACTGGGGCCAGCAGGGTGCCGGAGGGCAGAGCACAGCGCGCAGGGACCAGCGGGGTGCAGACGGGGCACGGGGCGCAGGGGCCGGCAAAGCGCAGGAGTGGCAGGGCACAGGGTGCTGGCGCTGACGGAGTGCAGGGCCGGCGGGGCGCGGGGCGCGGGGCGCGGGGCGCGGGGTGCGGGGTGCAGGGCGCGGGGTGCGGGGTGCAGGGCGGACGGGATACGGGTGGCCGCACAGCACGGGACACGGACGGCAAGGGGCCGCAGCCGAGACGCGGGGCGCAGGCGCCGAGGCCGGCAGAACACAGGGGTACTGGGGCCGGCGGGATGCCGGAGGGCAGAACACAGGGTGCAGGGGCCGGCGAAGCGCAGGGGGGCGGGGCGCCCGGCACCACGGGGCCCGGGCCGCTGTCCGGCCCTGCGGGCCCCCGCGGGTCTCCTCTCGGCCGACGGACCGATGAACACGTCCCCCACCCGGTCCACCAGCCGGGGGACACACCACAGCCCCCACAGCGGCTGAAATGAATTACGCAAGTTCATCCACCCCGAACTGCATCCACCCAGAACTTACAAAATCGAGGTTTTCCCATGTCCATCTCTCGACGTCACATCGCCGCCCGCATCGCCGGTATTTCCTGCATCGCCGCCCTGGCCGCCGGAGGCCTCGGCATGGCAAGCGCCGAAGCCGCACCCATGAACCACCACACGGCCTCACACGCCTCCCACAACCACCACCAGCAGCGCTACCAGGACATGTCCTACAACAGCCACCACCGCATGGGCGGCAACACCCAGGGCGGCACCCAGGGCAACGGCAACGGCAACACCCAGGGCGGCACCCAGGGCAACGGCAACGGCAACACCCAGGGAGGCACCCAGGGCAACGGCAACGGCAACACCCAGGGAGGCACCCAGGGCAACGGCAACGGCAACACCCAGGGCGGCACCCAGGGCAACGGCAACGGCAACACCCAGGGCGGCACCCAGGGCAACGGCAACGGGAACACCCAGGGAGGCACCCAGGGCGGCGGCAACGGGAACACCCAGGGAGGCACCCAGGGCGGCGGAGGCGGCAACACCCAAGGCGGCACCCAGGGCGGCGGCAACGGCAACACCCAAGGCGGCACCCAGGGCGGCGGAGGCGGCAACACCCAGGGCGGCACCCAGGGCGGCGGAGGCGGCAACACCCAGGGCGGCACCCAGGGCGGCGGAGGCGGCAACACCCAGGGCGGCACCCAGGGCGGCGGAGGCGGCAACACCCAGGGCGGCACCCAGGGCGGCGGAGGCGGCAACACCCAAGGCGGCACCCAGGGCTGAACAACCGGAAAGGAAACAGCGGCGCCTCGCGGAGACCACCTCCGCGAGGCACCGCCCTGTCACGCGTACACACCCCACGCAACCAACCGGAAACCCGAAGACAGCCACCACAAACACAGCAACACCCCCCACCCCCACCCCCGCCCCACACGAGTCGGCTCCGCAGCCCCCCGCCAGGCAGCAGTACTGCATCAGCCAACCCAACCTCCCGCCCCCGCCGATGTCCCACCCGACCTCCCGGCAGATCCACCGAGGCAAGCCGAACAAGCCGCCGGGGATCAATGCCGGGCGGACAGCTCTGAGACCACCCACGGGGCCTCGGCATGAGAGACGGCGCTGGCGTACGGCTGGTGCTGCCAGTCGTTGTAGGGCCCGTACACGTCGTGGAAGTCGGGGAACTGCCCGGCTTCGACGAGGGCGTTCAGGGCGTCGGTCAGGTTCTGCCACAGGGCGTCGGTGGTGCCGGGATAGGGAGTGGACTCCAGGACAACGGTCACGTCGGGGCGGCGGCAACGGCAACACGCAGGGAGGCACCCAGGGCGGCGGGAACGGGAACACCCATAGCGGCACCCAGGGCTAAACAACCGGAAAGGAAAAGGACGGCACCTCGCCGAAATCAACACCGCGAGGCACCGCCCTGCCACGCCCACACCAGCAAACCCAGCCAAGACGCACAAGGACATCACCGGCACCACAACAACCGACACCCCTCCCCACCCCCACCCCTCACGGGTCTCAATCAACTGATCGGCGACAGGGATCCCCACCGGGGCAGGCAGGCGGAGACACAACCCCGCCGGGTCACCCGAGTGTAAGGGCGCTGTCTTGCCTTCAACGTGTGGCTCGCTCCGTTTCACACCGCCAGACACAATGGTGGCCCTGACGTTGTTCAGCGGCCCCGGCATATTGGCTTCCAGTGGCCCCAATCGCTGGGTCGCACAGGCACATTGAGGGGTGATGACGAGGCGAAGTGGCCCCACCTTGGCGCTTGCGGTGAGACGGTTCCTGTGGTCTCCGGCAGGGGCGGTGCTGTGGATGTCTTTGCCCAAGCAGGAGCTGTTCGATCGGATCCGGCGAGACAGCTGGCAGCAGCAGTTGTCGATCCGGGCTCCGTCGCGGAAGTACGGCGTTCACCGCCGGCTCGTACGGGAGGCGCTCTCCTCGCCGGTACCCACCCCGCGCCGCCGGGCGGTGAGGACGTCACCTCGGATGGAGCCGTACAAGATGGTCGACGCCTGGCTGCGGGCTGATCTGGAAGCTCCGCGCAAGCAGCGGCACACCGTGCGGCGGATCGTTGCGCGGATCGAGGATGAGTTCGGCGAGGCGATCCCGTATCCGACGGTTCGGGACTTCGTCGCGGCCCGGCGCAAGGAGATCGCGGCCCAGGCCGGGGCTCCTGTTGAGGCGTTCGTGACCCGGCACAACGCACTCGGTGCGGACGCCGAGGTCGACTTCGGGGACGTCTATGTGGACGTTGCAGGTCAGCGCACCCGCTGCTATCAGTTCGCCTTCCGGCTGGCCTATTCCGGCAAGGCCGTGCACCGCATCTCACGCTCCTGCGATCAACAGGCGTTCTTCGAAGGACACGTGCACGCGCTGACCACGCTGGGCGGAGTGCCGACCGGTCAGGTCCGTTACGACAACCTCACCCCGGTCGTGAAGAAGGTGGTCTTCCGCAACCGCTCGCGGGAGGAGAACCCGCGCTGGACCAACTTCCACGAGTACTACGGATTCACCCCGTTCTACTGCGAGCCGGGCCTGCGGGGTGCCCACGAGAAGGGTGGTGTCGAGGGCCAGGTGGGCTGCTTCCGCCGCAACTACCTCACCCCGGTGCCGCAGGTGGACAGCCTGGACGAACTCAACGCCCGGTTGGCCGAGTTCGAGGCGAAGGAGGGCGAGCGGCGGGTCGGGGCGAGGATGCGGACCATCGCGCAGGACTTCGCCCGTGAGGTGGGCCATCTGCGGCCGCTGCCGGACGATCCGTTTGCCACCGGTATCACGCTCACTCCCCGCGTCGACCGTTACGGCATGATCACCGTGAAGATGTGCCGGTACTCGGTCCCGGTCCGGTTCATCGACTGCAAGGTCACCGTCACGCTCACCTGCGACGACCTGACCGTCTATGACGGCCGGCGGTAGATCGCCCGCCATCGGCGGCTGACCGTTCGCGGTGCCGAACACCTCGTGCTGGACCACTACCTGGACGCCCTGCTGACCAAGCCGGGCGCCCTGGAACGCTCCGAGGCCCTCCACCAGGCCCGCGCCGAGGGCACCTTCACGACGGTCCACGAAGCCTTCTGGGCCGCGGCCAAGAAGGCCCTCGGAGATACCGAGGGAACGAAGGCCATGGTCAAAGTGCTGTTGCTGCACAGTCACCAGCAGCACGCCGACGTGGTGACCGGGATCCGCGCGGCCCTCGCCTCCGGCTCCGCGCGCTGGACGATGCCCACGGCCTGACCCGGGCGCTGACCTGGCGTATCAAGCGCCTCGGTCAACGCCACGCACCCGTCCCCAGCCAAGTCAGCCAACACCCGCCATGCCGCACAGTCCCCTACGGCACGCCATCTCCAGCGGCCGGGGCTTCGACGGGAGCCGCCGAACGAAGTGCAAGGCTTGTCGGCGTCCGCGTTCTCGCGCGCGGTAGCGTCTTTGTGAAGCCAAGGGAGAGGGAGCACGCAGCATGCCGCAGCCCATGGGTACCACGGAACGTCAAGCCGAGCATGGGCTCATCCTGGACTTCGCGGGGGTGTTGACCGCTGATCCGCGTTCCGTGCACCGCGTTTGGTGCGAGTCGGAAGGGCTGCCCCCAGAAGCATGGCGTGCCACTCTCAATGACCACCCTGAAGGCCGGCGGTTGTATGCGGCGCTGGAAGTGGGTGAGATCGATCAGGCGGAGTGGAACAGGCGCACTGCGGCTCTTCTCGGTGTGCATGTCGCACCGGACAATCTGATGGGGCGCGCCTGGGCCGCAGTGCCCCCAGCTCGGCGCATGGCCGCGCTCGCACGAGCTGCCAAGGGCGCGGGGTACCGTCTCGCTCTCCTGTCGAACAGCTTCGGCACGAACCCCTTCAACCCGTACCAGCAGGCAGGCATTTGGGACCTGTTCGATGTGCACGTCATCTCCGAGCAGGTCCGCATCGCGAAGCCCGACCCTGCCATCTATAAGCTGACGTTGGAGCGTCTCGGGCTTCCTGCGCAGGCGTGCGTGTTCGTCGATGACCACCCTCGGAATCTGCCACCTGCCGAAGCCCTGGGCATCACTACGGTCCTGGCGACGGATGAATCCACAACGGTGGCCGAGCTTGAGGCACTGCTCGGCGTGAGCGCCACGCTTTCCCTCTAGCGGCGACTTCCAGCCAACTCACTGTGCAGGTGGTGCCCATGGGTGTTGCCGGTCGTAAAGCAGTGGGTACGGTCCGTGCCTGGCCGGTCGGGGAGGAGTTGCTGCCATGCAGTGGTCCGAGTACAGCACCGCTGAACGCATCAAGAGGCTTCGCGGCGCCATGACACAGGAGCAGTTGGCAGAAGCCGCCAACGTTTCCGTGGGTGTCGTGCGGAAGCTGGAACGCGGCGGCACCGCTTCCCTTCCTTCGCTTCTGTCCATCGCCTCCGCGCTCGGGACGGACATCGCCGTCCTTCTCGGCCAGCAAGCGCCCCGCCGCTCCATGGACCGCGACGAGCGCGCAGCACTGCGCGCACTGTCCGCTGCAACGCACGATGCCGCCATCGGCATCCCCACCGACACCGAGCCGGGCACCGTCGAAGAGCTCCGTGGTGTCGTTCGGCGCGCTGACACGGCCTACTGGGCGGGCCGCTACACCGAACTCGGTGCGCTGCTCGGCGCCTTGCTTCCCGAAGCCCGCGCCCGATACGACGTGGCGGAAGCCGACGAGCGAGAGGCCGCGGCCGGCGTCCTGGCTGATGTCTTCCAGACTGCCGGGATGGCCGCGAACGTGTGGGGTTCGCGGGACCTGGCCTATGCGGCGCTCACCTACGGTCGGCAGATCGCCGTGCAGGTCGGCGACGATCTGCGGGATGCCCACCTCGCCGCCACAACGGCGTGGGTGAATCTCCGTGACGGGCGGACCGCACAGGGCTTCACGCTCGCCGCCGCGCAGGCCGACCGGATCGAGCCGAAGATGTCCGAGCACGATCCGGACCGGCTGTCGGTGTACGGGCAGCTCGTCACGAACGCTGCTGTAGCCGCGTCCCGGGGTGGCGCCTCGCCGGATACCGCGCGGGAGTACCTCTCGCAGGCGCACGCCGTCGGCGCCCGCCTCGGCGCGGAGCATGCTCGTGGGCGGCATGCCCAACCATTCGGGCCGCTCTACGCCGCCACCCAGGCGATGAGCATCGCCGTAGCCCTCGGCGACACCGGCGGTGCGCTCCGACTCATGGACACGATCCGACTGGACGACACGGTGCCCCTCGCCACTCGGGCCAGGTACGGCCTCGACGTGGCGTTGACACACGTGGAGTGCCGTCGGTGGGACCAGGCTGCCGACACCCTGGAAAAGGTCTGCGGCATGGCTCCGGGGTGGGTACGGCACCAAATGCTGCCCGGAGTGATCATCTCTCGCCTCTCCGGCGTGTCCGTCGCGCGGCTCCGCGGGCTCGCCCACGCAGCCGGTGTACCCCTCGCCGTGCGCTGACTGCCCACCGCCACGCCCCGTAGCAGCCCCGGAAGCCGCCTCAGGCCCACTGCCACGCTCCATGGCAGTCCTGCCGCAGGACGACAGCGCAGCAGCACGGGACATGGCAGCCCAGCGCCACACGACTTGCTGGCGCCGCCACGAGCCGTGCCTGTCCCGCGCACAGGATCGACAGCACGCTGAGCGCATGCCGAAATCCCCATCCGGCGGCATCGGGCACGTGCCGGTCGCCGTCTACTCCTGTGCGGCCGAGTCGGCCGCTATCCGCGAGGCCGAGCGGCGTGCACGCCATTACGCTGATACCCGGCACTGGCATGTGGCCGGCACCTGGTCCGATGACGACCCGAGCACGCCCTTGGACGCCCGCCCGGCTTGGGCGGCCGTCACGAGCGCACTGTCCTCCGGTCTGATCCGCGGCATCGTCGTCGCCGGAATCACCCACCTCGCCGAAGACGCCGGTCAGTTCGCTGCGCTCGGCGTCCTCATCCGTGACCGGGGCGGCTTCCTCGCCGAGGCGACGTCACCGCTGGCCCGCCAGACGCCGGGGCAGCACGAACGCCGCCGCATCTTGCTCGAAGCCTCCTCGGGCTGGTGGCTGTGGGGAGACCTCGTGCCGGGAGCCGCCTCGTGACCCGGGCACGGGCGGAGGTCGGTGACCTGGTCTCGGACGCTAACGGACGTCGCGCCATCGTCACCGACATCAGGCAGAGCACCGACTGGGTCCTGCGTCCGGAGTCGGGCAGCCCCACGACTGAGTGGGAGACGGGCGAGCCCGGCACCCTCGACGTCATCGAGACGCGCGCAGACCGCCTGAGCCGAGAGAAGACCACCTGATGCGCAGCCGCCACAAGCCCCGTGGCGGAGCCGTTGATTCCGTCGAGCGGTTCTGCGTCGGCGTGTGGTTCACCGGCCACCTCGCTGCCGCAGTCACGCTCGGCACGCTGATTACCAACGACCATCAGGACCTCGCCACCAGCCAGCGGCCGACGGTCAGCCAACCGGACGCCAGCCCGGACGAGGCCGACCGCGCGTTCTAGCCCCCCTGCGCTTCGCTGCCAGCTCAGCCGCTGGGCGGGCGCTGACGGCTCACAGCTCATCACCAGATCACTTCCCCAGACCACGCCCGGAAGGCGGACCCGCCGTGTACGCATTCGGCATCTGCATCGACCGGCACTACCTCACCCCCGGCCTCGCCACGATCACTTCCCTGGCGGACAGCCTCAGCCCCCGCGCCCGCAAGGCGGCAGCCCTGCGCTTCCTCACCTTCGACCTCGGAGCGCCCCAGGTGCAGCTCCTGGCCCACCTCGCCAAACGGGTCGGCTTCGGCTCCTTTGCCCTGGCCCGCCGCTCCCCGCTGCGCTCCGCGCGGATGGCGGACACCTCGTACATCACGGTCACCACCTATCTGCGCTTCGAGTTCGCTCCCGAGTTCGTCCGCCGCCCGTACCTGATCTACGTGGACGCCGACGTCCTGGTCCGCGGCGACCTGACCGCCCCGCTCGACGCTCTCCGCCCCGGCGAGGTCGGCGCCGTACGCGACGAGTTCAACCCGGCAGTCGGCCGCTGCCCGGCCCTACCGGGCGCCGCGGAACGCTGGCCGCGTCTGAGGGACCGCCCCTACTACAACGCCGGTCTCCTGTGGGCTCACACCGCCGATCTGCCGCGTATTCGCCACGGTGTCGAGCAGGCCCTGGGCAGACATCGGCAGCACATCCTCCACAACGACCAAGACGCCCTGAACCTGTGGCTCCTCCACGCCGGCCGCGTGCGGGCGGTCGACGCCGCGTACAACCGGTTCGAGGTGGGCCGGTACCTCGAACGCGGTGACTGGGTACGCCGCGTCGTCACCCGCCCCCTACGACCGGATCCGGCCGCCCGCCTCATCCACTTCGTCGGCCCGGAGAAACCTTGGCAGGCGGACTGTCCCGATACGGACGACGTGCGGGAGTACCGCACTGTCCTGAAGCGGGCCCTGCGGCACGTCCGCGCGCTGGGCGCCGCACATCCCGAGCCGGCGGGGCTTCGATGAGCGCGCCGCCCGCGATGGTCTCCCGCGCGTGCAGCACCCTGCTCGGAACACCCGCCCGGACCGCGGAGCGCTTGTCGGCGGCCTCCCGGACGGCCGTGTTCCGGGTCGGCCTCCGCGACGGCCGCAGCGTGATCGTGAAGCTGTACGACCACACTGCTCGCCGCAACGCGCAGACCGAGGCCGCCGCCATCCGTGCGGCTGGTGTCGCTGTGCCTGTCCCGCAGGTGCTCGGCAGCGGCACCATCTCCAGCGAGGGGGCCACCGCGCTCATCACCTCTGACCTCGGCGGACACACCCTGGGTGCCACCGTGCGCTCCGGTCACATCCCACATGCCCAAGCCCTCAAAGACCTCGGTGGCCTTCTCGCTCGCCTGCACCGAGCACCGGTCGAGCAGACGATGCCCCGCCGCCCGTTCTTCGACTCGGTCTCCTCCCTGGCCCGCCGCTGCCCACCCGACCTGCTGAACCGGATCGGCCCCGCCCTCGCCGTCATCGCCGACACGCCGGAGCGAGCACCCAGCGTGTGGTGCCACGGCGACATCCACTTCGAAAACGTCGTCCTCTCCGGCCCGCGCGGCACGCGCTACCTGGTCGACTTCACCGATGCCGCGCCGGGCCGGCGGGAGGCAGACGTCGCCCACGCCCTCGTCATGACCGCGGCCCACACCCCATGGGACCGCCGCACGCTACTCGACGCCTACGCGGCGCCCCTGGACAACACCCGGCTCTCGGCCTGGGTGATCGTTCACACCGCCCGCTGCTGGGTCCACGCCTCGCCTGGTACCAGCCGCCGCTTGTGGTCGGACCGCCTGACCGACCTGACCCGTCAGACACCGCACCTCTTCCGCACGCTACGCAGCGAAGGGATACCTCGATGACCAGCCCTGGACTGACGGTGGTCATTCCAGCCCACAACGAAGCCACCTACCTGCCCCGCTACCTCCCCACCGTCCTCGCCTCCCTCGAACGATGGCAGGAGACGAGCGGTGAACGGGGAGAGGTGATCGTGGTGGACAACGCCTCCACCGACGCCACCGCCGACATGGCCGCCTCCTACGGCGTCCGAGTGATCAGCGAGACCGTCCGCAACATCGGCCGGGTACGCAACACCGGCGCGGCTGCCGCCGAAGGCCGCCAGCTGTTCTTCACGGACGCCGACGTCGCCCTGCCCATGGAGGCGATCACCGCCGCGGCCACCGCCATGGACAACGGCGCCGCCGGCGGGGCCATCCCACCCCTCTACACACCCAAGCGGCTCGGCGCACGACTGCTGTGCGCCTACTGGGACCACTACCGCACCAACCACGGCGGCGCACAGGGCGTCGCCCAGTTCGCCACCGCAGCAGCATTCCGCGCGGTCGGCGGATACCGCGACGACCTGTTCATGAGCGAGGACGTCGAGTTCTTCCACCGTCTGACGGCCCACGGCCGCATCAAGAACGCACCGGTCGTGATCCTCGACGAGCTGCGCGTACGCCCCTCCACCCGCCGTTACGACCAGTGGTCCAGCCTCCGGATGCTGTGGTGGCAGAACCCCGTCACCGCCCGGCTGCGGCTCAACTCCCCGCGTATGTGGCGCCACTGGTACCAGACCACCGTCCGATGACCCCGGAGCCCACCATGACCGTCACGCTGCCCGTACCGGATACGGAAGGGATCTACACCTTCCCCGACGACCTCATGCACGCCCACCAGCAGTGGACCGAGCACCTGTCCGAACGCCACCGCGCGCAGGACCGCCAGATCGTCGAGCTCAGGGCGCCGCACAGCGGGCACCGCTACTTCATCGAGATGCGGCGCCCGACCGGCCGCCCGGTGCTCGCCATCGAACCGCACCATGACGACTTCGCCCTGTCCGCCTCCGGAACCTTCCTGGGCCATCCCCAGCCGCTCACCGTGGCCACGGTGTTCACCCGCTCGACCAGCGTCCACCCGGCCCTGGAGGACACCTACGGCACCGAGACCGTCGTATCCGACCTGCGCAGCCGGGAAGGCGCGGCTGCCCTGGCACCCTTGGCCGCCGACCGGATCCTCCTCGGCCACAAGGACGCCGAGCCCCCGTACCACCCCTTCGACCAGGACCGCCTGGACCGGATCACGGACGAACTCCGCGAGATCGTCGAAGCCCACCCCGACGCCGAACTCCTCGCCCCGGCCGCCGTCACCCGCCACCCCGACCATCTCCTCGTGCACGCGGCAGCAGTACGACTCGGATGTCGCTGGTTCTGGGAAGACCTCGCGTTCTGGGCCACCTACGCCCTGGCCGGCTGCGACCAGCACCTCTTCCAAGCACGTACCGGCCACGCCCTCGTACCCGAGCTGGTCGACATCACCGACGTCGTGCTCGACAAGGTCACGGTGCTGCACATGCACGGCTCTCAGATGCACCCTGCCTGGAAGATGTACCGGCCGATCCGGCACGCATGGACCACGGCGGCCGACCTCCTGAGCGGCACGGGGATGTTCGCGGAACGCTTCTACCGGACGGAGTCTCCATGAAGGTCATCGCGCTCGAAGGCCCCTCGTACGCCGGGAAGTCCACCGTCATTGGCCACCTGCGCATGCGCGGCATCGAGGAGCGGGCCTTCGTCTCGGACTGCTACGTCCAGCACATCGACCGCCGCGCCGACATCCCGCCCGCCCGTACCGCATCCGCAGCCGAACAGCTTGCCGCGTTCGAGACATTCATGGGCATCGAAGGCGCTCGCGTACGCAAGGCACTCGTCAGCGCCAAACCTGTCGTCCTCCTGGACCGTTCGGTCGACACCCTCCTGGCCCACGCCCACGCGCTCGACGCCCTGTTCGACTACGACATCCACCACCGTCTGCGCGACCGCCTCCAGGAACTGCCGTTCCTGCGCCCCCACCACACCCTCTACCTCGACGTGCCGGCCGAAGCACTAGCCCTGCGCCGCAAGGCGGCCGGGCACACGGCGGCCGAGTCCGAGTACTTCCTTCACGAGCCGGCGTTCCTCACCCACGCTCGGAACTACTTCGTCTCCGCAGCTCAGCCACCCGTGTCGCGGGAAGTGACCGTCATCCCCGCCGACACCAATCCCGATGCGGTCGCGCATGCGGTGGAGGCCCTTGTCACGTACTGGACCGCGTGACCGACTCATGCCCACAGCCCTCTTCGCGTGGCGACGCACCCCACCACCGTTCCTCATCGGCGGAGCCGAGGTCACCCAGCAACTCCTCGCCGAGGAACTCGCGGCAGCCGGATGGCGCATCATCTACCTCGGCTCCTACCAAGCGCCCTGGGACCAAACCCCGCAGATCGCCCAGGTGCGGACCTTCCTGGACGAGCACGACACCGCGTACGACGAATCCCAGGAGGAGCTGCGCTACAGCTGGAACGGAGTGGACTGCCTCGCCGTACCGCAGCAGAGGATCACGACGATCCTGCGGAGCATGCTGTCCCGGGTACGACCGGATGTGGTGTTCACCTCACAGGAAGGTGCGGCCGACATCGCCGCTCAATCCCGGCCCGCCGCCCTCGTCGCAGGAATCCTGCACTCGATCTCCAAGACGGGACTCGGGGTCCTCTCCGGCAGCCCTCACCATGGTCTGGCCGTCTCCGAATTCGTTCTCCGGCAAGCGCCTCCGACCGACGGCACGCGGCTGTCCGTCCTGTACCCGCCCTTCACACTGCCGGAGCCAGGGCACCACCGGCGTGGGCGAACCGATGCCGTGCTCATGGTCAACCCGATCCCGCCGAAAGGCGCCGACCTCCTGCACCAGCTGATCCGTCGCATGCCCGAACAGCACTTCACTCTGGTCGAAGGCTGGTGGAACACCGCCGAGCAGTTCGCCGGCTACCCCAACGTGACCTATGTGCCCAGGGTCTACGACATGAGTCCCCTCTACCGCAGCCACCGCCTCCTGCTCGTGCCGTCCGCGGTGAAAGAACGCCTTCCCCCGCGTCATCATCGAAGCCGCGCTGCACGGGACTCCGAGCGTCGGCAGCGACCGGGGCGGCATCCCGGAAGCCATAGGCGACGCGGGCATCGTGCTTCCCGCCGAGGCCGGCGTGGAAGAGTGGGCTCAGGCCATACGCACCGCTGACCACCACCCCCTGGGGGAGCAGGCGCGGCGACGAGCGATGGCCTTCACCCGCCCCCGCCTGCCGGACCTCGAACGCCTCGGGATCTACCCTGCGGCGAACGCGTCCTCGACCTGATCCAGCCGGTCAGTCCACCAGTGCAGCAGCGCCTCGTCCGCGGTGAACAGCTCATCGAAGGAGAAGTTACCGCGGTCGTAGTGGAACTCCAGCTGCCAGAAGTCCGTCATCCGCTTCCACCACAGCCGACGAGCACCGTCCACCAGCGCAGAGGGCTCCAGCGGCACCACCGACCGATACCCGCCGACGAAGGCAGACACCCGCACGAGGTCGAACACCCCGCCCACTCCAAACTGCACCTGCGCCGTCCGTACGACCTCTTCCGCGTACGGGCGCACCGCGATCCGGTCCCAGTCCAGGACGGCGGCAAGTGCCCCGTCTTCCCAGAGCAGATTGCGGTACTGCACGTCGCCATGCGTCCACCCGTGGTCACCCTGAGGTGTCGTAGATCGCGGACGGTGATCAGCGTGCTTGAAGATGAGGGCCTTCCGGTGGTCCACGGCAGCAGCGGCTGCCTGGTCGAAGTCGCTGCCGGTGCCCTTGTCGCGTACGGCTGCGGACAGCCGCTCGGCCTTTTCCACCGCTCGCTCCGGCGAGGTGATGTCCGCGATGATCGTCTCGGGCACCCCTGGCAGCAGCCCTCGGCCACAAGCCCTGCTCAGGCTCACGTGCAGGCGCCCCAGGTGCGCGCCCAGCGCACTCACCAGGGCCGGGCAGAGGTCGACACCTCGGACATGTGAGCCGGCCACCCACGGGAACAGGCACCAGGCCCCACCTCCAACCTGCGCCACCAGCGACCCCGAGGCCGTGGGTACCGGGGCACTCACCGGGACTCCGTCGGCGGCGAGCGCCGCCAGCACCCCGAGATTGCGCTGCAACCGCTCCAGGGAGACATCCGTGACCCGCTTCAAAGCGAACTGCCCGGCCGGCGTGTCCAGCATCCAGTTCGCGTTCATCAGCCCGTCAGCGAGATAGCGGGACTCCCGCACCTCTCCGAGGCCGAAGGCATCGATCAATTCTCCGAACACGCTCTCGGCGATATCGCTTCGGGCCGCCACGGTGGCATCAATCACTCTACGGACGATACGCGAGCACGCCCCATTCGGGCACAACGATCACCCAGACGCCTGCCACTCGTCATGGTGTCCGCCCTCGTCGTCAACGAAGCGAACCTGGGCCACTTCTTTCGGTGATCACGAGATGACCAGCACCGACAAGGACCACCGCATCGCGAGACTCGCCGGGTGGCGGACACGACATGGGGCGGCCAGGTTTCTCCCCGGACAACGGCACCGACCCAGCAGATGGGACCCCGGCCAGTCCCGGCCGCGTAGGTTTCTCACTCGCGCGCTGGGCGCTCGCGCCTGAAACCACGTGGCAGGCACGCCGCCTCGCGGCCGAGTTCGGCCCAGGCATGGACGCCCGCACGGCATGGGTGCTGGCACGGCTGGCTCGGCATCCGGAGGAGCACGTGTACGCGATGCAGCACCTGGAGGGCGAGGAGAGCGGCTGCTAACTGATCATTTCAGAATGAGGTTCGGAGTCGTCTCCAGCAGATGATGCTGCCAGCGAGTTGGAGCAGTCCGAGGGGTGAGTGGTGCACACCTCGCCGGTGCACAAGCTGCCAGCCGGGCCCACCGCGCACTGCTGGCCGTCCGCTTCTTGCATCGCCATCCCCCACTCCTGCTACGCCGCAGACTCGCACTCCACGCACCGCTTCCTCTGGCCCTGCCGGCCTGATCTTCGGCCCGATGAGCAATTCATACGCCAGTTTTGCGCGAAGCAAGTGCCGGACCGACTGCCGGACGCCATGTATCGCCTCGTCCTGGAGCAGATGGCCGACTGTCCCCGGTCGTGCAGGCTCTGCCGCCCACTGCCGCCCTCGTCGAACTGAAGGGCGCCCTGCGCTACCACCAGGTCGGCGCGGATGTGGGCCGCCTCGCCCGGATGCTGCGTGTGCGGACCTTGACTCGGCGTGGCGTCGACCTGCGCATCGGTATCGGCCCGACCATCAGGGTGGCCGCGACCGCATCCGCCCTGGTCCCCAAGCCCGGAGGGGTGCTGGTCGTGGCCCCCGACCGGGCCGCCGACTGGCTCGCCGGGCTGTCGGTAGAGGCCCTGTACGGCATCGGCCCCCGACAGTGTGGAGCCAGGCCGGCGAAGCCTGCCAGGCGGTCTGCGCTGCCGAACGCATCCAGGTCTCCGCCCGTTGCGGCGATGAACTCGGCGCCGAGCCTTGCGCCCATGCCGGGCAGACTGCGGATGACCTCAGCATGCGGGTGATCGCGGAACCTCGCCTCGATGAGTGCATCAAGCTCAGCTATCTCCTCGCCGAGGGCCATCACTCCCTTGTGGGGGTGGCGGGGGGGTACTGCAGACCGGCTGACCGTCGACGGCTCCTCCGGCTCCGGCACCGGAGCGTTGCCGACCAAGACGTGTTCCCTCCGAACGGGGTTCGGTGGCGTTGCCGGCGGTGACATCCGTCGCGGCCGGAGAGGACTCGCTGGTCATGGCGCCCACGTTGCCGGTCCGCTGCGACGGTTCCCAGGCCCGGCGCGCTGACAACGGGTCCCTGTCAGCGGCGAGGTGTCCCGTGTAGGCGGCATGCGCAGGGCCTTTCACGCTCCCGCTGGACTCCGCTGCGTGATTCGGCTGAACAGCGGAGCCCGGCGGGGAGCGGCCATGGTGATCAATTCAGAGATCGGGCCCCAGCAGGGTCAGTCGCAGCAGTGCGGCGAGTGCCAGCACCGCGGGGACGGCGTACCACCACCTGCGGAGCCACTCGGCCGTGACGAATACCCACGTCAGCAGCGCCATCACAGAGCAGAAAGCCAAGCCGACGCCGGCCGCGACATGAGAGTTGGTGACGGCCTGTCGGTCCCAGGGGCCGTCCGGCTCGACCATGAAGGCCGTGAGCACGACGTAGCCGGTGACCAAGGTTGCCAGGGCGAGGACGACCGCGCACACACCGGTGCCGATCCGGCTGGAGCCTGGCCGTCGACTCTCGCGTACCTCGGTGGTCGAATCTGCGCTTGAGCTCACCGCAGCGCCTCTTTCGCGTCGTCCAATTTCCTGTCGAAGCCCCGACCGTATCCCTGGGCGTTCGGGTCCTCGTAGTAGGGCCCGCCGTTGTAGCGGGCGGCGAGTTCCTGCATTTGGGCCCGTGTCATCTGTTCCGGCGGTACGTCGGCGAAACCGCTCTCCGCCTTGAGCTGGGCCAGGTACTCCGAGGCGATGAAAATGTTCTTCGACGGGTCCTTGACGGCGCCCACGACGACGTCCCGCTGCATGTCGGTGAGGTGGTGCGGGTCGTAGCCGAGCACCTCGGCGGCGCGGCGCACCTGGATGGACAGTGGACCCATCGAGGTGTCGTCGGGGTCCTCTTGTCCGGGAAGGATCTTCCGTCCTTCGAAGGCTGCGTCGTCGAGCCAGCCGGGGTCGCCCTCGACCTCCTGCCAGGCGATGCCGGCGACCATCTCGGGCGGCAGGCCGGCATCGTGTGCGGCGGCCCTGATGAGTTCACGGTTGGCGGAGATGTACTCACGACGCTTGTCGTCGTCGTTGGACCACATCCAGTAGTTGTTGCCCTGGGCCCCCGGCAGTCCGTCGATGCGCGTCTCGATCCGCGACAGGATCTCATTCGCCACGACATCGCCGCCCATGGTGGGGATGGCGTCCACCTTCGGCCCCGCACCAGGCAGCTGCGCGTAGGGGTTGTCGCTTGCTTGGTGTGCCTCGGTGAGCAGCGGTCCCAGGTTCTTCAGGAACTGCCCCGGGTCCTTGATGGGACTCTGGAAGTCAGGAAGGGAGCGATGGGCCGCCTTGATGTCGGCGATGCACTGCTCGCGTGCTTCTGACTCCACGCGCAGGGCGTCGCCGTAGTGGTCGCTGGTCTGGTGGTAGTAGCGCTCGGCGTCCTCGCGTATCGCGTCGATGTCAACGGTCACCTCCGCGAACCAGTCCAGCACCCCTGTGGTGGCCCGCAGATCCTCCCACTGCCGCATGGGCTCGGCAGCCCGCGCCGTCGGTGTGATCGCGGTGGCCTCGCGCGACATCACCTCGGACAGTTTCTTCTCGGTGGCCTTGCCACTCTTGTAATGGCTCTTGGCGGTGGTGACCGCGTCCGAGTACGTGGTGAGGGCGGTGCTCACCGTGCGGAAGGCTTCCGACAGGGCGTCGGTGAGTTCCCTGGCCTCCTTCAGCCGTTTGACGTACAGGTCGCGGCCCTCGCTCTGCCAGTCCACCTTGACGGCCTTGCGGAAGGCGTCGTCAGTGGTCTCGATGAGCTTCTGCAAACGCGAGAACTCCGCGGCACTGCGCCCAATGAGCGCCGGATTCGCGTCCTCCAGGAACTCGACGTCCTTGCGATGGGTCACTGCGGATCACCGGTCCTCAGGCTCGGTGTAACGCCCGGACACCAGGACGGAGTTCAACTTGGCGCGAACCCCGTCGTCGTACTCGACGACTTCCTCGCCCTGCACGCCGTCCTGACCGCCCCGTACGCCGGGCGCAATGGCTACCGCCACAGCTGGGCGCCCCAACCATGCCCGCGAGGTTCCGCATGATCACCACAGAACTCGTCTTCGTCCGCCACGGCGAGGCCCGGTGCAACGTCGACGGTCTGGTTGGCGGCCCGCGCACCTGCACTGGGCTGACCAACCACGGGTACGCGCAAGTCGAGCGGGCCGCGCTGCGCCTCGCCGCTGAGCACCGCGACAAGCCGTTCGACGCCCTGTACACCGGCCCCCGCATCCGCCTGCGCCAGACCGCCGAGATCCTCAGCCAGGCCCTTCGGCTCCCCATATCCACGGACGACCGTCTCGATGGTCCCGTCCATGGTGCCGCCGACGGCCAGCCCTGGACCGAGGTGAAGACGACCGCCGATGGCGGGCCGCACGCCCACCCCGACAAGCCCTGGGCTGCTGGATCCGACACCTGGAACGGCTACTTGAAGCGAGCCAGTCGCTTCTTGCGGGAACTCATCGACCAGCACGAAGGCGAACGCGTCCTGTTCGCCGCCCACGGTGAGACCGTGATCGTCGCGCACACTCTGCTCCTGGGCATCCCGCTCGGTTCCCCTTCCGGATTCACGGTCTCCCACGGGTCCATCACCCGTTGGCAGCACCACCTCAACCGGCTCGGACAGAGACGGTGGATGCTCGACCACCACAACGACACCAAGCACCTGGCCGCCTTAGGTCAGGAGGCTGCGTCGTGATCACGCTGTCCGACGACCCGCGCCTGAACCTGGCTCGCGGCGCGCTCGGAGCGGTCCGGATCGTGCACGATCCGATGCTCCCGCCCCGCGTCCTGCGCCTGGTCAATGCCGACGGCAACGAGTTCTTCGCCAAGCAGCACAGCGAACGCGACCGGTACACCCGCGAGCTGCACGCCTATCTCGCCTGGGGATGCCACCTGATCGGCCACGTCCCCCGCGTGGTGGGCAGGCAGGACAGGACGTGCACCCTGCTGCTCACCGCGGTTCCCGGCGTACGGGTGGATACGGTCGCGCCGGGGTCGCCCGAGGAGGAGCAGGCGCACTACGAGGCCGGGCGCGTGCTGGGCAACCTGCACCATGCCACCTCGGTATCGCGTACCGGCGCCGTCGGCACGGAACTCGCCCAGCGGCTGCGCGACTGGATCGCCCGCGCAGACCGGGCCGGCCTCATGTCCACGATCGAACGCGAGCGCCTGAGCCACCACGCGGACGTCCTGGCGAACACGCTCATGGACAGCGCTGTATGCCACCTCGACTACCAGCCGAGGAACTGGCTTCTCGGGGACGACTTCGGGCTGTGCGACTTCGAGCACATGCGCCGCGACGCCCGCATCCGTGACTTCGCCCGGCTCGAGTTCCGCCGCTGGCAGGCCGCCCCGAACCTCCGGACGGCGTTCTTCGCCGGGTACGGGGAGCCCCTGAACGACACCGAGCAGCGGCTGCTGGAGTCCTTCGGCGCGATCGAGGCCGTCACCGCGCTGGTCCGCGGGCACGAGCAGGAGGACCTCGCCCTCAGCACCCACGGCCGGACGGTTCTGGCCCGCCTCGCCTAAGCCACCCCTCCCCTGGATTCCTGGAGATCTCCGTGTCACAGCACCCATCCCACCTGACCACCGCCGTCCCCCGGCGGGCTGTGGTGACCGGCGCCGCCGGCTTCATTGGCTCCCATCTCGCACACGCCCTCGTCCAGGCCGGCGCTGTCGTCGTCGGCGTCGACCGGCGCGACCCGGCCACCGACCCCACGGCCGCGGCGAATCTCGCCGTCGTGCGGGGGCTCCCGGGGTACATGCACGTCACCGCCGACCTCCTCAGCTGCGCGATCGAGCCGCTTCTCATCGATGCGAACGCCGTCTTCCACCTGGCGGGCATCCCTGGGGTGCGCCCCTCCTGGGGACCGAAGTTCAGCGAGTACGTCGCCTCCAACGTCCTCGCGACCCACCGCGTCATGGACGCCGTCGCCCGTATGGGCACTCCCAGGCTCGTGGTGGCCTCGTCCTCCAGCGTCTACGGCTCCACCGACGGCGGTGCGAGCGTGGAGACCGACAGGCCCCAGCCGGCATCTCCGTACGCGGTAACGAAACTCGCCGAGGAGCAGCTCTGCCTCGCACACTCCGCCCAGGCCCACTGCCCCACCAGCGTCGTCGCCCTGCGGTACTTCACCGTCTACGGCCCCCGGCAGCGCCCCGACATGTTCACGCACCGCGCCCTCACGGCCGCCCTGACCGGCCAGCCGCTGCGCTTGTTCGGGGACGGCCACCAGCGCCGGGACTTCACGTACATCGACGACGCGGTGGCCGCCACCATCGCCGCGGCCACCAGTCCGACGGCCAGCGGGGTGATCAACGTAGGGGGTGGTTCGAGCGCCTCCCTGCTCGAAGTGATCAACATCGCGAACAGCCTCGCCGGGCGCGAGATCCAGGTTCACCAGGAGAACCCGCGCCGCGGCGACGTCCTCACCACCCGCGCTAACCCCGGCCGTGCCTACGAGGTCCTGGGCTGGCAACCCCAGGTCGACCTCCACAACGGCATGCGGGCCCAGATGCAGGCGCTGACCGCCGAGTCCGCCGCGTTCGGCCGCGCGGCATGAGCTGCAGGACCAGTAGGAGTTGCAGTGGAGAGTCCTGAGAAAGCGCGGCTGGACGCCTTCTTCCGGCAGATCACTACGCTTCCCCGCCGGGGACTGCGTCACCACCCTGATCATCACGCACCTGCTTTCCGAGCGGCCGGCGTTCCTCCGCGCGATGGCCGCCACGTCCACGGTCGGTGCTGTCCTGCCCAAGCCCAAGTCCGTGGACCAGCCGACGCTGGAGGTCGTCCGTCGTGCCTTCACCGTCCATGACCTCAGCCGAGAGCTGTTCGCGGACTCAACCAGGGCATTGGACTATCGGGAGGACACGGCCGGCGGCCGGAACGTCATCCTGGTGGACATCGGCGGCTACTTCGCGCCGTGCCTCGACACCCTGGTGGAGAAGTTCTCCGGCCGCATGCTCGGCATCGTCGAGGACACCGAGAACGGACACCAGAGGTACGCGGCACTCGACCACCTGCCCTGTCCCGTCGTCTCGGTGGCCTGCTCCCCGCTGAAGGACTGCGAGGATCACCTCGTGGGCCGGTCCATCGTCTTCTCGACCGACGCGCTGGTGCGTGCCCGCGGCGACATCCTGACCAGCCGAAACGCCTGCGTCATCGGGTTCGGCAAGGTCGGCCGAGCCATCGCTCAGACGCTACGTGCCCAGGACCTGCGCGTCACCGTGCACGACACCGACCCGGTCAAGAGGGTGCAGGCGCACTCCCAGGGCTTCCGTACGAGCGCATCGACGGCGGACGCGCTCGGAGACGCGGAACTCGTCCTGTGCGCCACCGGCAACCTCGCCCTGCGCCAAGGCGACTTCGCCGCCCTGCGCAACGGGGCGTACGTCGCCTCGGTGACGTCCTCGGAGGACGAACTCGAACTCGGCAGCCTCGACGGGCTGTACCAGCGCACCCCGGTCGGCGAACACCTGACGCGTTACGAGATCACCGGCCACTACTTCTACGTCCTCGCCGACGGCGGCGCCGTCAACTTCGTGCACGGCGCCGCCGTCGGCACCTACATCCATCTCGTCCAGGCCGAGATACTCGCCGCCACCGCAGCCCTCAGTCAGGGCCGCTTCCAGCCCGGCCTCCACGAGATGCCCGCACCCGACCGCCAGGCCATCGCCAGGATCTGGTTCGACTACTTCAACAGGTGATCCCATGCCACCGTCCGCCCACCACATCCGCGCCACCGTTGAGGCGTACCTCACCCGTTACCCGTCTGAGCGCGATGCCCTGGCTCCGCTCTTCGACGTTCTCGCCGGCGAGGAGGACCCGACCAGCCGGAAGACGTTTCCCACGCACGTGACCTGCAGCGCCATCGTCATCGACAGCAGTAGCCGGGTGTTGCACATCCAGCACAACGCGACGGGCAAGGCCCTCGCGCCGGGCGGACACAACGAGCCGGGCGACCAGAATCTTCCCGGTGCCGCCCTGCGCGAGCTGTTCGAGGAGACCGGCATCCCTCACAACGCCGTCGTCCCCCTACCGGGATTCGAGACCGTGCCCCTGGACATCGACGTACACGGCATCGCCGCCAACGCTGCGAAGGGCGAGCCGGCGCACCAGCACGTGGACTTCCGCTGGGTCTTCCTTCTGCGGTCCCAACACGCGGTGACGCTCCAGGCCGAAGAGGTCAGTGACTACGAGTGGCGGTCGTTCGAGGACTCCGCCTCGCCCACCGTCCGCGCCAAGCTGGCCCTCCTCCCCCGCCTCACTCATTCCTGACCCTCACCGACGGGAGTCTGCCGTGGCCGCCACCACAGCCGCACCACCGAACACCACGCACCGCCACCACATCGCCGTCATCCCCTGCCGCTGGGGAGCGTCCCGGTTTCCGGGGAAGCCCCTGGCCCAGCTCGGGTGCAAGCCGCTGCTGTGGCACGTCCATCAGCGCTGCCTGGAGGCGAAGCGCCTCGACAGCGTGGTCGTCGCCACCGATGACGAGCGCATCGAGGAGGCGTGCCACGAACTGGGCATCGAGTGCGTGCGCACCGAAAGACACCTCACCGGCACCGATCGGGTCGCGGAGTGCGCGGAGCGTCTGCCCGCCGACGCGTACATCAACGTCCAGGGTGACGAGCCGTTCATCTCGCCCGCCGCGATCGACGCCGTCTCCGAAGCCCTAGAGCAGCTGGTGCCCGGAACGCTCGCAGTGAACGCGTACACGGAGCTTCAGGACGTGGGTGCCGTCCTGGACCACAACGTCGTCAAGGTCGTCGTCGATACACAGCGCAACGCCCTGATGTTCTCCCGGCAGCCGATCCCCTACCCGCGCGGGGACCGGCCAAGCTACCTGCGTCAGCTCGGTCTCTACGGCTTCACCGGGACAGCCCTCAACTTGTTCCGGCACCTCCCGCAGGGGCCGTTGGAGCGTACCGAGGGCGTGGAGATGCTGCGCTTCGTCGAACACGGCCACGGCGTACGGATGCTCCCTGTCATAGACGACGGTCTCGCGGTCGACACACCGGAGGACCTCGCGAGGGCCAACATGCTCCTTCGCTCCCAGCCGGTCCGATGACTGGCCGGTCTCCGCTGCTCCCTGAGCCCGCAGGAAAGGCGCTGCCCGCCCGTCACGGCAGCCCTGGGCACGGGGCCCGAAAACCCAAGCACCACACGCGTACCCAACATCGGCGTGTCGGCCACCGGTCGATCGGTGGGCGTCCGGGCCGAACAAGGATCCGTGGGCTCTACATGCGACGTCGAGCGCTCCATCTCGGGGTTTCGGCAAAGTCTCAAACACGCGTGTTCGATATCGGGGTCCACCTCGTTGACCTCGGTGTCGTCGTACACGGCACACAGATCAGGGATGGAGGACCCCAGTTGCGCGCAGCCGACACACGCGAGTTCAACCAGGACGGCGCAGTTTCTCCTCCGCTGCCAGCGAGGATCCAGTACGCAGGGCAGCGCTCCGCTAACTCCCTCGCTCAAGCCTCCTTCCGCAAGCACTGCACCAAGGACCCGAAGGTGCCGCACCGCATCATCGGCATGTCCCGGCGTACCGACAGCCAGGCGGTGTTACTCCGACTGCGGAGGCTTGACGTTCGCACGCCCGGCTCGGCACGACCGGATACGAGGTGGGCGGCATGAGCGAGTCCACCGATGCAGCCGCTGACACCATTCCGGCACCGCGGTCCGCCTTCCTGCCCCTGCCGCCGACGACCGTGCCCGCCGGGCCGGAGGACGGCGACGTGACCGATGCGATGGAGGAGGCGTACTGGTCCGTCCACGACGGCGCCGCCGCCAGCGCCACGGTGCGCCAGGTTCTGGCCCGTCTGCCCAGGATCACCGCCCTGATCGGGCGGCTTGCCTGGCAGGCGGACCGCGCGTCCACCCTCACGGCCGTCGTCTGCCAGCTGGCCTCGGCCGCCATGGCGGCCTTCGGGCTGATCGCCTCGGTCGGAGTGCTCCAGCACCTGTTCGCCCAGGGGCCCACGCCCGATCGCGTACGCGCAGCCATTCCACAGATCCTCCTCGTGGCAGGTTTCCTCGCTGCCCGGGCCCTGCTGGAAGCCGCCGTCTCGGTGGCCCAGGCGCGCGTCACGCCCAAAATCCGCACCGCGCTCGAATGCGAGTTCCTGAGCCTCACCGCACACGTACGGCTGGAGGCCGTGGAGGACGCCGACTGGCACGACGAGGTGCACCGTGCCAACGACCGCGGGCTCTTCTACGCCCGGATGATCGTCGGGCAGGCCGTCTCCCTGGCCTCCGCGGCCCTCGGCCTCATCGGCACCGCCGGCGTCCTGAGCATCCTCCACCCCGCCCTGCTCCCACTGCTGTTGCTGTCCGTCCTGCCGGTGGGAGCAGCCGCCGTGCACAGCGCGCGGGCCCGCTTCCACTCCTTCAAGCGCTGGAACGCGCTGCAACGCCGCGTCCGGGTCTTCTCCTGGCTGCTGCTCGACGTGGACGCGGCCGCGGAGCTGCGCTCCGACACGGCCCAGGACGCCCTGCTGGACGAGCACCGCCGCCTGACCGTCAAGATCGCCGAAGAGGACACGCGCCTAGGCGTGAACTCGGCCCTGATCAACCTCGCCGGCCGAGCGGTGGGCGGAGTCGGCACCGGCATCACGTACACCGCGCTGGCCGCCATGCTCATCTCAGGGTGGCTCCCATTGGCCGCCGGGGCCGGCGCGGTCCTGGCCATCCAATCCGGACGGTCCTCCCTGACCCAGCTCATCGAGTTCGCCCACCTCGTCTACGAGCACGCCCTGTGGGTCGACGACCTCCTCTCCGTCCAGGAGCGCAGTCGCCGTCTCCTGCCCCGTACGGCCGATGTGCGGGCGCCGGAGAAAGTGAAGGAGATCACCGTCAAGGACGTCCACTTCACCTACCCCGGCAAGGACACACCGGCGCTCGACGGGGTCTCCTTCACGCTCCGCGCCGGGGAGACGGTGGCGTTCGTCGGCCTCAACGGATCGGGCAAGTCCACCTGCGCCAAGGTGCTGGCCGGCCTGTACGAACCGCAGCAGGGCAGCGTGAGTTGGGACGGCATCGATGTCCGCGAGATGGACGCGAAGTCGGTGCACCGGCAGGTCGCCTGTGTGCTGCAGGACCCGGTGCGGTTCCCCTTCAGCGCCCTGTCGAACATCACCGCCGGCACCGGCACGCTCACCGAGGCCGAACCCCAGCGCGCCATGGCCGCCGCACGGGCCGCAGGAGCCGACGGGGTCATCGCCGCACTTCCCGCTCAGTGGAAGACGCTGCTGTCGAAGCGGTTCAAGGGCGGGCAGCAGCTCTCCGGCGGGCAATGGGCGAAGATGGCTGTCGCCCGGGGCCTGTACAAGGCGGCGCCGCTGCTGCTCCTGGACGAGCCGACGGCGAGCATGGACCCGCCGTCCGAGCATGCCGTGTACGAGGCGGTTCTGCGCGGCCGACTGCGCACCGACCAGATCACGGTGCTGATCTCCCACCGGCTCGCCAGCGTCGTCGACTGCGACCGCATCCTCGTCTTCGACAGCGGCCGCATCGTCGAATCCGGATCCCACGACGAGCTCATGGCCACGGGCGGCGACTACGCCGCCATGTTCACCCTGCAGGCCAGCGGCTACCAGCCCGGCGCAGCCTCAGCCGCAGCCGAGGAGGCGGGCCGGTGAACCGCTCACCGGCCGAGGAACGCCGGAGCTCGCCCCGGCCGAGGTGCTGCTCGAGGGGATCGGACTGTGGTGAGCCTGCCTCCGCGCCGGCCAGCGAACCGCCACCGGCCCCAGTCGGCCGCCCCCGCCTTTGCATCCCGACCTCAAGGAGCCTGTGATGACCGTGTCCGACGACCCGCGCGGGACTGCTGCGCTGCTCGTTGACTCGCGTGGCCGTTACCTGCTGCACCTGCGCGACGCCAACAAGAAGATCTGCGACCCGGGAACGTGGAGCATCCCAGGCGGCGACCGCGAAGGAACGGAGACCTCACGTGAGGCGGTGGAGCGGGAACTGCTGGAGGAGACCGGCCTGGTGGTTCCGCTGGAGGAGTTCACGGTGGTCGACTCCCTGGGCCCCGACGGGACCAAAGGCAGCATTCGCGTTTACCTCGGAACCTGGGACGGCAACGCCGACGAATTGCCCTGTCCCGAGGGCATCATGTTCCGCCATTTCGACGCCGCCACCATCCCGTACCTGACGATGTGCCCGTGGACGAAGGAGGTCATCGACCTCCACCAGGCCCAGGCCCCCACCCGGCCCCCCGTACCGGCGCAGGCTCGACCCGGAAGTCAGGCACGCCTCAACGTCGTCGGCGTGCACCTCTACCTCGAGCAGGACGGCAAGGTACTGCTGGGCCTCCGGCACCCCGACGCCGCCTTCGCGGCCTCCACCCACCACTTCCTGGCCGGCCACTGCGAACAGGAATCCGCCATCGCCTGCCTGATCCGCGAGGCACAGGAAGAAGCCGGGGTCGCAATCGCCCCGGCAGACCTGGAGCTGGTCCACGTCGTCCACCTCGTGGACCACCCCGGCGGGCAGCCCCGCATGGGGCTCGTGTTCCGCGCCCAGAAGTGGACGGGAACGCCGGAGGTACGCGAGCCCGACCGCTGCGTGTCCTGGGGCTGGTGGCCCTCCGACGCCCTCCCCGACAAGATCGTCCCGTACACCCGCGCCGCGATCGAGGGCATCCGGGCCGGCCGCCTCTACACCGAATTGGGGTGGTGACCGTGGCCTCTGCCCGAAGCACCTCAGTGGATGCGGGCCCGCAGCGGCTCGGCAGCCGCCCGGTGCTGCCAGGGGCGTCATACCGGATTGCCCCTACCTCGGGCGTTGCTGTTCACCGAGCGCCCGGGAGAAGCCGAGGAGGGACGCCGTGACTGCCTGTCCTGACTCTTCCACCGCGTCCAAGTCGTTGTGGCGGCACCGCGACTTCCGTCGCTACTTGACCGGCCAGGCCGCCAGCGTGGCGGGAAGCTCGATCAGCTCGATGGCGCTCCCGGTGCTCGCCGTTCTCCACCTGGACGCCACCCCCGGCCAAGTGGCATGGCTGGCGTTCTGGGGGCAGCTGCCGCCGGCACTGCTCGCTCTGCACGCCGGTGCGCTCGCCGACCGGCACTCCAAGCGACGACAGATGATTACCGGTGACCTGGTCAGCGCCACGGCGCTGGTAACGGTGCCGGTGGCCGCGGCTCTGGAGGAGCTGACCCTGGCGCAGCTCATGGTTGTCGCCGTGGTTCACGGGGCCGCGGGCGTGTTGCACGATGCGGCGGCGATCAGCCTGCTGCCGACGCTGGTCGATCGGTCCTTGATCCAGCGGGGCAACAGCCGCATCGGGGGTCTTTTCGCGATCGCGGCGACCGGGGGCAGCAGCCTCGGCGCCGCGCTCACCGCGCTGCTCGGCCCGGCCCGCGCCCTGCTCGGGGACGTCGGCTCCTACCTCCTCAGTGCCTGGTGCACCGCCCGCATCCAGGCCCGCGAGACCACCCCGGCGCGGACCACGCAGCGCCGGCTGCGGACGGAGATCGCCGAGGGCCTGCGATACGTGCGCGACGACCACCGGCTGAGCGTGCTCACCTGGGTCAACGCCACCACGTCCCTAGCCCTGGCCGTGCTCAACACCCTGTGGGCGCTGTACCTGCTGCGGGTCCTGGAGATGAGCGCGACCGCCTTCGGCGTGGTGCTGGGGACCGGTGCACTAGGCGCGGCGGCCGGGGCCCTGTCCGCCCCAGCCGTCACGCGGCGGTTCGGCCCCGGTCCGATGATGCTCGGCGCGCTCGCGCTCACGCCGCTCACCCAGGTCCCGCTGCTGCTGGCCTCCCCGGCGCTGGGCTGGGAGATCGTGATCGGCGGAGCGTTGTTCCTTCAGCTGGCCTGCGCGGGGGCGGCGGGCACCACCCAGCGGTCGATTCGCCAGATCATCACCGAGGACTACATGCAGGCCCGGATGCAGGCCGTGAGCACCTGGCTGACCTCCGGCGCCCGGCCGTTGGGCGCGCTGCTCGCTGGCGGACTCGGCACATGGGCCGGAGTGCGCCCCGCGCTGATCGCGGGTGCCTGCCTGCTCGTCGTACCGCTTGTGGTCCTGGCCCGCTCGCCGCTGCGCGCCCTGCGACAGATGCCCGCCCCTCCGCCCACACCGGAGGGCACGGGCTACACCACGGGGCAGCCGCCTGCCGCTGCCGGGCCGGCCGTGCCCGCGCCGGGGCCTGCACCCGCCGCCGAGGGCGATGGACGGAGGCATGCCGTGACGCACCTGAACACCGGCGGTACGGAAGCCGGGCCGACCGCCCCCGCGCTCCCGGAACCGCGCACCGCAGCGCCGGCCCCCGACGCCTCGGATCTACAGGTCGCCGCCGCACGGACAGAGATGGTCGCCCGCCTGGAGGAGGCCGGTGACCTTCACCCTGGCCCCGTGCGCGATGCGCTGCTCGCCCTGCCGCGCGAGACGTTGATGCCGCAGGCGTACGTGCGGCGCAGCGCCCCCGACGAACCGCCGCGCTGGGAGCTGCTGGACTGGTCCCGGCCCGACGACCGGGAGGAGCTGCTGGTTCTTCTCCACAGCGGGGACAGCGTGTCCATCCAGCACGAGGGCGAGCCCATTCTCGGCCGGGTCTCCGGCGTCCGGTCCGGGGGCTCCATGACGGCGATGTCGAGCACGATGGGCATGACCGCCGACCTGTTGCAGCGTCTGGACCTGCGCCGCGGGCAGCGGGTGCTGGACGTCGGCACCGGTGTCGGCGTGACCGCCGCCGTGGCCAGTTTCATCTGCGGCCACGACGGCGTCGTCACCCTCGACATCGACCGGCACGTCAGCGAGGCCGCCCACTCGCGTCTGATGGCCTTGGGATGCCGGCCTGCCGTGGTGACCGGGGACGGCCTGGGCGGCTGGCCCGAGTTGGGCCCGTACGACCGGATCTTCGTGTCCTTCGCCGTACCCCGGATTCCGCCGGCCCTGGTCGCCCAACTCGCGCCGGGCGGACGCGCGCTGATGACCCTGGGCACCTCCTCGCCTTCCTGGCCCGGTTTGGCAGTGATCACCAGAACCCCGACCAGCGTTGTAGAGGCGGAACTGGTCGCGGTGGAGTTCGGGCACCGCGGGGGCGCCGGATTCGACCGGCTGTTCCTGTCCGCCGCCTTCCGCAAACAGATCGCCGCATCCGAAGGCGGCCGGACCCGACGCAGCCGGCTGGAGCCGCCGGCGGACACCGACCGAGGCATGTGGCTGGCCCTGGACCACCTCCGCCCCGGGCTCGTCCGCGACTTCAGCGCGGAAGACCTGACGATCGGCGCACCGCGGTGCGGTTCCTGGGTGCGGGCACGCCGCGTCGGTGATCGCTGCTGGGAGGTCACCGCCGTCGGGCCGCGCGACATCTGGGCGGAGATCCAAGACGTCGCTGGCCGCTGGCGCGCGGCCGGCTCACCGCACACCTACCGGCTGGAGATCGATGACGACGGCGTCCAGCGGGTGACCAGCCGCTGCGGCGCCCTGTCCTGGACGCTGACCGACGCCTCGCACACCGGTACGGGGGCGACGGGCGAACTCGACCCGCTCCTGGAGAAAGGCGACAGCCATGCATGCTGATCCCGCCACGGCCACCAGCACAGCCGTGATCCTCACCAACAGCCGCGGGCAGTACCTGCTGCACCTGCGGGATGCCAACAAGCCGATCTGTGATCCGGGCATGTGGTCGCTGATCGGAGGAGGCCCCGAAGGACAGGAGACGCCGGACGAGGCGATCGTCCGCGAGCTCCGCGAGGAGGCCGACCTCGTCATCCCCGACCTGACGCTCTTCACCACGGTGGGTGCCTCGGGCCCCCACGTCACCGAGGGCCGGATCCAGGTCTACGAGGGCCGGTGGGACGGCGACGCCGACCGGCTGCCGGTCACCGAAGGCATCATGTTCCGCTGGTTCGACGTGGAGACCATGGTCCACCTCTCCATGTGTCCCTGGGCGTACGAGGCGATCCTCGCCCACCATGCGAAGAACCTCCTCAGCTGGATCGCGCCGGTACCCGAGCAGCGGCCCGGGGCATCACAGGGCGGTGCGGGAGCCGTGAAGAACGTGATCGGTGCCCACCTCTACCTGGAGCGCGACGGACGCACCCTGCTTGGACTACGCCATCCCGACGTCGCGTTCGCCGCTGAACAGTGGCACGCGCTCGCCGGACACGTCGAGCGGGAATCGGTGCGGTCCTGCCTGGTCAGGGAGGCGGCCGAGGAGGCCGGTCTCATCATCAGGCCGGAAGACTTGGACCTGGTGCACACCGTCCACCTTCTCGACTACGCCGATGCCCAGCCCCGCATCCAGCTCTTCTTCCGAGCAACGGCGTGGTGCGGAGAGCCGGAGGTACGCGAACCGGACCGGTGCGTCCGCTGGGAATGGTGGCCACTCGACGACCTGCCAGAGCCGATGGTGCCCTACACCCGTACGGCCGTCCACGGCATCCGCTCCGGCCAGTCCTACTCCGAGATGGGATGGGCGTGAACGTCGACCCACCAGTGCCCAGCCGCACCGACGAACCGTCCGCCGGCCCAGCCCCCTTGGGCGAGGCGCTGTTCGGTACGGTGGCCGACGCGTATGCCCGCTACCGGCCGGGCGTGCCGGACGCAGCCGTACGCCTCCTCGCCGCGACCTTGCACGGGGTGCCCGCACCAGTCCTGCTGGACCTGGGAACCGGGACCGCACAGGTACCCCGCGCGCTGCTGCCAGTCGTCCCGCGGCTGGCTCACGTCGACTTGGTCGACATCAACCAGCAGATGCTCGCGCAAGCGATGACCGCGATCGAACCGCTCATCGGAACGTGCACGGTCTCCCCGTACGCCGGCGAGGCCCACACCTTTGTCCCCGAAGGGCCCGGGCGGCGCCCTGATCTCGTCACCTGCTGCCGGGCGTTCCACTGGATGGACCGCCCGGCCGTACTGGAGATGGTGGACCGGGTGGCCGCGCCGCACGCCACCGTGGCGGTCATGGGGGACGGCAGCCTGTGGACCTACGACGCCGACTGGACGGTCGCGCTGCGCGAGTTGATCCAGACCTACCTCGGCCCTGGCCGCCGCGCGGGCGCCCGCGGCACCTATACCGCGCCCGGCCGCTCCTATGAGGACGACCTCGCCGACTCCGCGTTCAGCGACGTGCGCGAGTACCGCTTCCCCATGACCCGCGCCTGGACGCCGGAATCGGTCGTCGGTTACCTCCGCAGCACCAGCTTTGCCCGGCCCGATCTCTTCGGCGACCGACACCAGGCATTCGAGACCGAGGTCCGCCAGTTGCTCGGCGCGTACGCCCGCGGCGGGACCCTGCGTGAAGACGCCGTGTTCACCATCCTGCTGGCCCGTCGGCCAGGAGCGGCGTCGTGAGCGGCGAGCTGCGGCACCGTGAGCCGGTCGACGTCCACCTGATCCTGCGCCGTGACGGCGCAGCCGGCCCCGAGGTCCTGCTGTCCCGCCGGGCTGGGAACGTCTACGCCTCGGGCCTGTGGCATCTGCCCTCTGGACACCTCGATGGCCCGCACGAGGACGTCGTCGGCGCACTGACCCGCGAGGCGCACGAAGAGACCGGCGTCGTCATCGACCCGGCGGAGGTCCGCTTCGCGGTCACCGTGCACCACCGCAGTCCTGGTGGCATGTCCAGGACCGGGGTTTTCTTTGAGGTCCGCGCCTGGCAGGGCACTCCCGCTGTCCGGGAGGCGGCCGTCTGCGACGCAATGGACTGGTTCGGTCTCGATGCGCTGCCGGAGCCGATGGTCGCGTACTGCCGTGCCGGGCTGGACACCTACCGGTCTGGCCAGGCGATGGCCGTGCATTTCCAGCAGCCCGGTGACCCGATCGCCTACGACCCGGACCGCGACCGGCGCCGCCCCGTCCCCGCGGCCGGGACGGCCGGGCCGGATGCCCGGCTGCGGGAGTTCACCGAGCGGGCCGTCGGGCGCGTCACCGGCTGGACGGACGTGTCCTGGGCGCGGGAGGGCAGCCAGGTGTGGCGGGCTATCGGTGCCGAGGGCGGGCTGTGGTTCGTCAAGGTCCACCAGAACGATCGCTTCCACCAGCGGGAGGTGTCCGCGTACCGCACCTGGGTCCCCGGCCTGGGCGCGGCCGCGCCCCGCCTGGTGGCCGCCGACGAGGCGCTGCGCGCCGTCGTCATCACCGCAGTACCGGGCCGCTCCCTGCACGGCGCCGTCCACCCACCGGCAGAACAGCGGCGGATCTTCCACCGCATCGGCCGGCTCGCCGCAGCCATCCACCGCAGCGCCCCTGCCCGGCCGGCAACCGGCGACACCTTGCCCCTAGGGAAGTGGGAGCGTCACCTCGACGCCGCTCGCCCACACCTCGCCCCCGGGGACGAGGAGTTCCTCCGTGCGATGGTGGCCAAAGCTGCGGGGCTGCCTCCCCTGGAGGCGGGGCCCACCCATGGCGACTTCCAACTGCGCAATCTGCGCTGGGACGAGGCCAGCGAAAGCCTGCACGTGATCGACTTCGAGCGCAGCGAAGACGGCCCGGCAGTACGGGACTTCGTGCGCCTGTCCGACGCCTGGGCAGGCCGGCCGGACCTGTACGAGGCCGTGATGGACGGCTACGGCCGCCCGTTCACCCCGGCCGAGGAGCAGCACCTGGCCATTCTGGCCGCCCTGGACGCCCTCTCCGGCATCCAGTACGGCGCCGCCCACGGCGATCCAGAGCTCGTCGAACGCGGCCACCGCACCCTGGCGCGCCTCCGCGCCACGGGCCACCCGTGAACACCGCCTTGTCCACCGCACCCAACCAGTCGAGGAGCAACACCGTGGGGTACACCGCTCGCGAGGAGTGGCAGCAGCACTACGCCGATGGGAAGAACTTCCGGCAGCTCGGTGACGCCGAGCGGGCTGTGTTCGCCGAGCACACGCCCGTCCCCGAAGGCGGCAGGCGGGCGCTCGACGTGGGATGCGGCACCGGCGAACTCGCCGCCTACCTCGCGTCTCTCGGTTACGCGGTGGACGCCGTCGACTTCGCCGGCAGCGCGATCGCCCGGGCGCGCGGCGAACACGCTGAAGTGGAGGGAGTGCGCTGGCTACAGCTGGACATCGAGCACGACGACCCGGCAGAGCTGCACCAGGAGGGATATGACCTGATCAGCCTGCGCCTGATGTATCCCTTCCTGCGCGACCGCAGCCGCGTCCTGCACGCCCTCGGCGAGCGGCTGCGGCCGGGCGGCGCGCTCGTGGTCATCACTCCGGTGGTCGAGCACACCCCCGAGGAGCGGCGTGACATCGCCCTCGACGAGGACGAGATCGGCCTGCTCACCGCCGGATGGAAGCAGGCCGTACGGCTGGAAGCGGACGAGCTCACCGTCCTCGTTCTGCGCGGCTCCTGCCACAGGGACACCGCCGCGGTCGAGAGGCGGCAACCACCCACTGGTCACGCCGTGACCGGAGCCCTCGCGGTCCTCACCGACGAGGCTGGGCGGGTCCTACTCGGCCGCTCGCGTCGGGGCATGTGGGAGCTGCCCGGCGGCAAAACCTCCGGACCGGAGGACTTCGCCGCGGCGGCGGTCCGCGAACTCGGTGAGGAGACCGGCCTGACGGCTTTGGCCTCGGACGCGTATGTGGTGACGATGCTCGTCGACGACAGCCACGGCGTGCCCCGGCTCACGGCCGTTGTCCGCATCACCGCCTGGTCGGGGACCCTCACCAACCAAGAGCCGAAGTTGTTCGACCGGTGGGAGTGGCATGACCTGCACGCCTTTTCTTGCGTCGGCGATGTCTTCACCCCTGCCGCGCAGGCACTGGACGCCATCTGGCCCGGGGTCATCCCCGACCTACCGCCCGTCCACGCCTACCCCCTCGCCGTCGACCAGCCGCCCGTGCCCGGGGAGCCGGCCGAAGCCGCCCGGCTGCGCCACGAGATGGCCGAGACGGTCATCGACGGCGGCTGGGCCCCCTCCGAACAGGTCCAAGAGGCGCTGCGGACCGTGCCCCGCCATCGCTTCGCCCCGGAAGTGAACCTCGCGACCGCGTACGACGGCGGCGACCGGGCCGTGATCACCCGGCGGGACGAGACCGGAGCGGCGATCAGCTCGGTGTCCGCGGCCTGGCTCCAGGCCGACATGATCGAAAGCCTGCATCTTCAGTCGGGCGCGATCGTGTTCGAGGCCGGGTCCGGCGGTTACAACGCCGAACTGATCGCCCACGTCGCCGGATCCGAGGGGCGGGTGGTCACCGTCGACATCGACCCGTGGGTCGTGCGCCGCGCCCGCCGGTTCCTCACGGAGGCCGGCAGCGGACGCGTCACCGTCGTCGAGGCCGACGCGGCCCTGGGAGCACCCGCACACCTCGTGCCGCGCGGCGGCTTCGACGGCAGCGTGATCACCTACAACTGCTGGGACATCGCCCCGGCCTGGCGGGAGCAGCTGGCTGAGGGCGGACGCCTGGTCCTGCCGCTGGAGATCGGCGGCTATACCCGGGCGATCACGCTCGAGCGGCACGGCCAGGTGCTGCACGCCCGCCACTTCACGTACTGCGGCTTCGTCCGTGACCAAGGGCAGCAGGCCGGCACCGTCCCGGTCGCCGGCCTCCTCGACGGTGAGCTGACGCTCCGCTTCGAGAACGGCATCGCCGCCCCGACGGCAGGCTTGGAGGAGGCGTTGCGTGGGCCTCGGCACGAGCTCGCCACCGGCGTGACCATGGGGGCGGGGGCCTATTTCGGCTCCCTGCAGCTGTATGCGGCCACCACCCTGCCCACCTTCTGCCAGCTGGCCGCGCACCAGGACGAGGGCGTCACCGGGGTCGTGAAGGACCGTGACACGCCGGCGATCCTCGGCGACGGCTCGCTTGCCTACCTGATGCACGTCCAGACTCGGTACGGCGAGCGTCCCGAGGACAAGGAGTGGGAGTGGTTCGTCCATGCCTTCGGTGAGCAGGGCCCGCAGCTCGCCGAGCAGCTGGCGGCCACAGTGCGGGCCTGGGACCGCCACGTGCGCGCCGACGACAACAGCAAGCACGCTGATCCGATCCTGACGATCCACCCGGCTGGCACGCCCGACGATCTGCTGCCCGACGGGGACGTCCTGGACAAGGAGCACTGCCGCCTGGTGTTCCGATGGCCGGGCCGCAACGGTCACCTTCCGGGCCCCGCTCGGCACAACCACGCCATCGCCGCGGCCACGGGAGAAGCGTGATCATCCGCCTGAACAACGCGCCGGCGGCGGTAGGCACGCGGGCGAGGGCGGCCTGACCGGCGCCCATGACCGAACAGCAGGACGCCCGTCCCTCCTCTGCCCCTGTCCGGCCGGACAGGCCACCGTCCCGGGAGATGCCCGTGTTGCCCAGTCTGCTCGCCGTCTTCGCTCACCCGGATGACGAGTCCCTCCTCGCCGGCGGGGTGCTCGCCCAGCACGCCGCCGCCGGGGCCCGAACGGCGGTGGTCACCGCCACCTGGGCCCCGGACAGCCAGCGGGCCGCCGAACTCGCAGCGGCGCTGGATGTCCTCGGCGCGGGTGCGCCACGGATGCTCGGATACGGCGACGCCCGCAACGGATCGTCGGCGCTCGGCCGACCCCGCTGGTGCGACGTGCCCCTGGACGACGCCGTCGCCCAGGTGGTCGCCCACATCCGGCAGGTCCGGCCCGACATCGTCGTCACTCATGACGCGCTCGGCCAGCTGACCGGACACCCGGATCACCGGCGCACCCACCAGGTGACGCTGCTCGCCGTGGAAGCAGCCGGAATCGCTCACCTTCACCCGGAGGCCGGCGAGCCGTGGCAGCCCCACGCGCTCTACGCGGCCACCCACCCTCAGTCCGGGATCGGGGACCTCGGACCGCTGCTGCGCGGGGTCGGCAAGACCCTGCTGGCCGTACCGGACGAGTACGTGACCGCCGCCGTGAACGTGACGGAATGGATAGACCGCAAATGGGCTGCGATCTGCTCCCACAGCAGCCAGCTCGAAGGCGGGCGACCGCTGCCCGCGCTGCTGTCCCGCGTCGATACGGAGAGGCGGGACCGCATTCTGGCCACCGAGTACTTCACCCGCCTCAGCCTCCCGACCGGCGGCCCCGTCGCTTCCGCGCTCACCAGCGGTCCGGCCGTCCACGGTGAAGTCCCGTCGCGTCCGACCAGTCTCAACCGGTGACCTCGGCCCACCGGATGACACGGATAAGGAGATCCATGCCCAGTTCATCCCACCGCTCCGGCCAGACGACCGATCCGACCTCGACCAGCGCCTCAGCCCCGGACGCGTACCGGGCCGCCGACGGTCCAGCCGTCGCACTGAGGACCGGGCGCTGCCAGTGCGGGCACATCGTGTACCAGGTGGAAGGCATCCCGGACGATCCGCATCTGTGCTTCCCTGATGATTGAGTGAGTTCAAGGGACTCACAGGGGTGGCAGATGGACGAGTGGTGGCTGGTGTTCGTGCCGGATCCGGAGCGGTGGGGGCCGCTGCCGGAGGAGGGGGTGCTGGGGGTCCGCGACCTGCCGGCCGCCGTGGATGCGGTAGGGCTTCGGCCGGGTGATCCGGTTTTTGTACGGCCAGATTTCGTGGTGGATCCCGAGCTGCTGGAATTCGTGCTCTCCTCGGAATTCCATCCGCTGGAGCGGGAAACTCGACGGAATTACGCGCTGGATATCCGGCTGTTGCTGACTTGGTTGTGGCGACGCGGGATCCCGTGGCGGCAAGCGACCGAGGCCGACTTGCGCGCGTACAGGGAATTTCGGTGTGACTCGCCGCTGAACCCAAGGCGAATCAGCGGGGCGAAGTGGGATAGGGAAGCGCCAGCTTTCACGCGGCTCTACCGGTGGGCGAAGGTCACGCCGCTGCCGGTGGACAGCCGGCGCCGGGTGGACCGCGCCGCGGACGCCCGCAGTTCGCGGGTGTCGTGGCTGACACCGCGAACCTGGGGTCTTTGGCAGGACGTGGGCCTTCGCGGCCTCGGTCCGGACGGAACACCGGTGCCGGGCTGGGACGGGCGGACCGAGCTTCGGAACACCTCGTTCGTCGGGTTCACGCTCAGCTCGGGACTGCGGCGGCAGGAATCCGGCGCCACGTTGACGTTCGAAGTGCCGTCCCGCCCGCTGCGCTCGGGCCGCTACTGCCACGGGCAGATGGCCCGAGCGCTGTCCCGCTCGAAGCGGGACCGGACCTACTACGCGTCGGCCGATTCATTGCGCCAGGTCAGCGCCTACGCGGAGTCGGAGCGGGCCTGGGCTGTCGAACGGGCCCAGGCCCAGGGACGCTACGAAGAGTTGCCGCTGATGCGGCTGATCACGAAGGTCACCACGGGCCTCACCCCGACGGTCCACTGGGTCGACCGCGACGGCGTCCAAGG
Source organism: Streptomyces musisoli (assembly GCF_016741855.1). Classification (GTDB taxonomy): domain Bacteria; phylum Actinomycetota; class Actinomycetes; order Streptomycetales; family Streptomycetaceae; genus Streptomyces; species Streptomyces musisoli. The sequence continues at coordinate 69,989 of NZ_JAERRH010000025.1, forward strand.
TCGGTATGACCTGAATCTGCTCGACTGGCGCGAGCGGCAGTGGCTGTTCGTCGAGGGACCACAGGGCCCGGAGCCGGCGTGGTTGTGGCTGACCGAGCAGGGCCTGCCCATGCTGCCGGACCGCTGGAACACCGTGTTCCGGCAGGCCAACCAGCGTTGCGAGCAGGCTCTGCTGACTCCGCAGGAGCGAGAGACGCCCCGGCTGCTGCGGGTCGCGGAGATCCGCGGGAAGGTCCCGTACGCGACACCCCACTCCATGCGTCACTCGTTGGCGCTCTACATGTTGATCCTGCTCAACGAGTTGATGGACAAGAAGTACGGGCTGACCGCCGCAGATCGGCGCGACTTCGCCCAGCTCTACGGCGACCCGTGGTGGCTGGTGAAGACCCTGTTGGGGCACAAGGACGTTGAGACGACGAAGGAGCACTACCTCCGCCCGGTCATGCATCTGCAGCTGGAGTCAATCCTGGCCTTTGACGCCGAAGACGAGCACGAGGAGACGGACGAGACGAAGGATCTGAACGGTCTGTTCGCCCGGCTGGCCCGGGAGACCTCCGGGATCCAGGACATCGAGGTGCTGGTTGACGCCCTGCCCGCCGCGGAAGCGTCATGAGCGGGAGAGGCCGTCGGGCGGTCCTGCCACCGCCGGACTTCCAGGCAACCCAGCGAATAGCCGCCGACGGACTGCAGGTCACCGTGGTCAACAAGGAGGGCTTCAGGCGGGTCTTCGACTTCGCCGAGCTCTCCGTACCGCAGCCGATGCGCTGCTCGCTCGCACGAGCGTTCGCCGCGCAGTCCATGGGGTGGAACAGCCACGCAAGCGGCGAATCGTATTGGCGGTCCTTGGAGGTCTTCGCCCGGTTCCTCAAGGACCAGGGGCACCCGGCCGAGGATCTCGGCGACCTCACCTCGGCCACGCTCCGGCTCTGGCGGAACAATCACAAGGACACCCCCGGTGGGCGCGAGGCCCTGGCCAAGATACGTACGCTGCTGAAGCGCGAGCCGCGGCTGTCCGAGGGCCTGGCCGCCGAGGAACTGGCCCGCCCTGTTCCGAAGAAGGGCAAGCCGTCCAAGCAGTCCTACCGGCCGTCGGAGCGCGACCAGGTGCTGCTGGCCGCCGAGCGGCAGTTCCGGGCCGCGCTGCTGCGGATCCTGGAGAACACCACGCTGCTGGACCGCTACCGGGCGGGCTCGCTGGACCCGTCCAGCCGTGAGTGGAGGGTCGCGTCCGTCCTCGAGTGCTTGGCCTCCACGGGCGAACTGCCCGGGTACCCGGACAAGGAGGGGAAGGTCTACACCCGGGCCGAGGGGCTGTTGCGCGGAAAGAACGGCGGGAAGACGGCAGGCCGGTTGTTCCTGAGTCGGGCGGAGCTGACGGCGCTGGCTGTGATGATGACCGACCGCTACGGATGGAACCTGTCGGTCTACGACCGTCTGCACGTGCCCGTGATCACCCCGTCCGCAGGAGAGAAGACGACGGTCACCTACGAGGTCCTGGTGGAGAAGCGCCGCTCCGGCGAGGGACGGTGGTTCGCCACGGAGAACTACACCGACTCCGGCGCGGACTCGCCGGGCCGGCTCATCACCCAGGCCCTGGAAGCCACGAAGCACGGGCGGGCCCTGGCTGCCGCCCTGTCACCGGGCCACGATCTGCTGATGGTCGCCCGCAACCGGCGCCGTGACGACGTGGACTCCAATCTGGACCGGCCCCGGAACGTCGGCCCGCTGTGCTTCGGCGTGTCCAAGGCCGACGCGCGAGTCTGGGCCAGGTCCCGCAACATCGGCTCGCCCTTTCAGCGCGCCCGCAGGACGACCGTCACCACGACGGGAAAGCCGCTGCAGCACAAGCGGGGCACCCACGAGAGCATCTACGTCCTGCCCGACAAGAACGTCCAGGAAGCCGCCGTGGACGTGATCGCGGCGGGCGCCGAGGAGGCCCGCGATCAGGCCCGCGACTACACCTTCCACGGGCGCCTGACGGACGAGGCCGACGCGGCCCACCAGGAGACCGCGACGGCGGACTGCGCGGATGAGGACAGCAGCCCCTGGCCTGACCCGAACGGGGGCTGCGGCGCCGACTTCCTGCTCTGCCTGTCCTGCGAGAACTCCCGGGTCCACACCGGTCACCACCCGCGCCTCGCGCTGTTGCGCCGGCAGTTGATCTCTCTACGTTCCGCCTGGCCCGAGAAGCTCTGGCGCGAGCGCTGGGACGAACATCTCCTGCGACTCGATGACCTGCGGGCGAAGGTCAACGAGAGCACCTGGGATGCGGCACTGCGCCGGGTGACTGACCGTGACCGAATGATCATCGACCACCTGTTCGAAGGAGACCTGGCCCCGTGACGACCGCACTGTCCATCGAGGCCGATCCCTACATCCTGCCGCTGCCGGGGCCGGAGAGCCCGGTGGTCTTGGACCGGTGGATCAGCGTCGGCAACACCCTCCCCAACTCCCGCTATGACGATGACACCTGGTCGATGGGACCGCTGATCGACAACCCCGGGGACAGCATCCACAAGGTCAACTGGAAGAGGTGCCCCGCCACCCTGCGGAGCGAGTTCAGGCGCCTCGTCTGGGGCCTGATCAACGGCGAGCTGCGCCCCACCTACATACGGGAACGGGGCTTTCAGAACCGGACACGCGACGGCGTGACCAGCATGCGCGACAACATCATCCAGTGGATGAAGTTCGCACGCTGGCTCGACCGGCAAGGCGTTTCCCAGCTCAGCCACTGCACCACAGAGCACTGGAAGGCGTACGCAGCCACGTACGCCAGCAGCTGTACGCGCGGTCATGCCCTGACGATTCTGCGCTGGCTCTCGGACATGTGGGCCTTCGATCAACTCTCGGCCAGCCCTTGCGGCATTACACGTCCGCCCTGGGAGGACGAGGGCATCGACGACTATCTACCCGCCGAGACGGGAGGGGCTGGCGGGGAGAACAAGACCGAGCCGCTGGACCCGACCGTGATCGGCCCCCTGCTCACCTGGTCGATCCGTCTGGTCGAGGACTTCTCCAGCGACATCCTGGCCGCCTGGGACGAACGCCGCCGCATGCACGCACAGGTGAAGTCCGCCAAGACCACACGCGAGGGCCTGACGGCCCTCAAGAGCTATCTGCTGCCTCTGATCAACTCTGGTGCACCGCTGCCCGCCACTGTGAGCCGGCTGCACGGCGTCACACTGGCCCACCACTACGTCGCCGCGGTCACCGGGTGCAGCCGGACCCAAGTCCAGACCATCGTCGCCCGCCTCGGAATTTATCGACTCACGGCTCAGCGGCCTGGCCCCAGCCCGATGCAGGTCCCGGTGACGGGCCAGATCGAGGGACGGCCATGGCGCGAGTTCATGGACTACGAGGAGACGCCGATCCTGGTGCGGCACCTGGCCACGGCAGCCGCGATCGTGATCTTGTATTTGACCGGGATGCGCCCCCAAGAAGCACGGTCGCTGCGGTCCGGCTGCTGTCCCGACCCGCAACCGAATCCCGACGGCTCTATGCCGCGGCATCTGATCCGTTCCCACCACTACAAGAACGTCCGCGACTCCGACGGGCACCATGTCTCCGCCGGTGAGGAGCGGGCAGTCCCTTGGGTCGCGATCACTCCGGTCGTCAACGCCATCCGTGTCCTGGAACGCATCGTCCCCAGGGGCGAGCTCCTGTTCAGCTCCACCCACCACGACATCGTCGGCCAGCGCAAGCACCACGGTGCCCTGAAGCGGTCCACCCTGGACCGCCGCGTCGAGGGTCTCGTGTCGTGGATCAACCAGGAGGCCACCGCCCAGGGGCTGCCGGCTCAACAGGTGCCGGAGGACCCGCACGGCAACCTTGGACTGAGCCGTCTGCGCAGAACCCTGGCCTGGCACATCGCCCGCCGCCCCGGCGGCCTGGTCGCCCTCGCCATCCAGTACGGGCACATGCGCACCGCCCTGGATGCCCGCACCTCCGCCGGCTACGGCAGCCGCGAGCGCAGAGGCTTCCACGGGGAACTCGACGTCGAGACCGCCCTCGCCGCCGCGCAGACCGCAGCACGGCTGCGCGACGCCACTGCGGCCGGCGAGAAGATCTCCGGCCCGGCAGCGCGGCGGGCGATCGTCGGAGCGGCTTCGATGCCCAGCTTCGAAGGCGCCCTGACCACCCCGAAGGCCGCCGCCAAGTTCCTCGAACGCGACGGCCTCGTCCTCTTCGACAACCCGGACTCCTTTCTCATCTGCGCGTTCAAGCGCGACACTGCCCTGTGCGACCCGGATCCCGGGGCGACGGCACCCAACCAGTTCGCCTGCCAGCTCGGCTGCGGCAACGCGGTCCGCACCGACAGCCACGCACGCGCGGCACGAGAGCACGCTGACCGACTCGATGCGAAGGCGGCCCTGATGCCCCAGCCCTTGGGGGACCGGCTTCGCCTGACCGCCGACCGCTTCCGGGCTCTTGCCGATGCCCACGACGCCGCCGCCCAGTCAGCCGAGGATGCCATCGCATGAACCAGCAGCACGAGGACGAACGCTCCCGCATCCGCGCGGCCATGGACCGCCTCCTGGCCGGCGAGCCCACCTGTTCCAACGGCAGCCTCACGGCGACTGCGCTCGCCGCAGAGGCCGGTGTCCACCGCATGGCGCTGCAGAAGCGCCACGCCGACCTCAAGGAGGAGTTCTACGCGCGGGTGCGTACCGAAACGCACCAGACACCGGAGGTCGAAAAGCGGCTTCGCAAAGAGGTCGTCCGTCTGAAGGAAGCTCTCAAGGACTCCCGCGCTGCCGAAGCAGCCTCCCGGCATCGAGCGGAGCAGATGGCCCTCGCGGCAGCCGTCCTCATCCTCCGGCAACCCGACAGCCAAGACCAGCCTGCCCCCGACAACGTCATCCCGCTCCGCCCGTCAGACGACGGCGACGACTGAGAAAGCCCCTGAAACTCATCCCATGGGCGCGTCGAGGCCGTCTGGCGCGGTCGCTGCGTCGTGCCGGAGCCGGAGAGGCGAGTCTGTGGCCATCCGTGGCTGGGAGTGGCAGGTTTCGCACAGGGTGATGAGCCAGGTGTGGTGCTGGTCCCCGTGGAAGGGCGTCCGGGCTGGCCGCACAACTCGCAAGTGAGTCTGTACGGCGGCGAACTCGGCTGCGTTGGCGAGGGCTGCGGCTCGGTCGGCAAACTCCCCGTCGAATTCGCCGCCGTCGAAGCGATCGGCGACGGTGATGCACAGGCCGCCGAACCGCGGGCTGAAATCCTCGATCCGGTAGGCAGGGTCGAGGTGGACAGCTCGTCGTGGAGGTGGTTGAGCAGGTCGGCCCCTACCGCACAAGCGCCCGAGAGGTCACCCGGACCTGGCCCCGAACTCCTAGCGCAGGGTCGTGTCCCACCATGTGGTGTAACCGCGCTCACGGAGAAGACGCAGGTCGCGCACACCATCGGGCAGCTCGCTACTCGCGGCCCCTGACTAAGCGTCAGATAAAGATCGTGGCCGCCACCAGCGGCGCGGAGGATCGCGGCCCTGGCCTTGGCGAACGTACAGGACCTGACTGCTGCCGGGCTCGACGAAGCCGCCTGGCGTAGCCCGCGGCAGGTGGGCGTGAAGTGCCGTTTCTCCGGTGAACCGTCTTCCCCCGTCCGCGTGAGTTGGGGCCGTCAGCTGGGGGCAGGCCGGTAGAACCGCTGCATGGTGAAGAACTTTCGGCACGGTGTGATGGCCGCGGCCCTGGCTTTCGCTGTGCTGGCTCCGGCGGGTCCAGCTCGTGCGGATGAGGTGACGCTGCTGGACGGGATCGCTTCTTTGCCGGTGGCTGAGGAGGTCCGTGACGGCTACCAGCGGACGGCGTACCCGCACTGGCGGGACGATGACAAGAACGGCTGCACCGCGGACAAGGACGTCTTGATCGCCGAGGCGATCGAGCCCCCCACGGTGGGCGCGGACTGCAAACTCACCGGCGGCGTGTGGTGGTCGTACTACGACGGCCAGGAGGTCCACGGCTCCGGCCCCGGCAAGATCGACATCGACCACCTGGTCCCCCTCGCGGAAGTCCACGACTCGGGCGGCTACGGGTGGACGACGGAGAAGCGCCGCCGCTACGCCAACGACCTCGGCTCAGACGTGACCCTGGTCGCGGTCAGTGCGCGCTCGAACCGGCAGAAGGGCGACAAGGACCCGGCCCAGTGGATGCCGGCCCCAGCCGTGCACTGCCGGTACATCGGTGAGTGGGTGGCCACCAAGAAGCGGTGGGGCCTTGCGGTCGACCCCGCCGAGCGGGAGGCGCTGCTGCGCTACGCCGCCGAGTGCCCCAACACCACTCTCGCCTACGCCCCGGCCCGGTAGCCGGCCTCACGTACTTCCTGCACCCAGCCCATGTGCTTCAACCCCGGATCTGCATCGAGTCCGGGACGCCCCCTGAGATCGCCTGCGGGCGATCCGACGACGAAGGAGCTGTCACCCGTCATGACCATGCTTGCGACCCACCCTGCCCGCCTCCCCCTGCGCGCAGCGTTCCCACCGGTCGCCCCGGGGCCCGTCATCGCCTGGGGCCACAACAGCAACGGCCAGGTGTCTGTGCCGGCTGCCGCGCAGTCGGGAGTGGTACAGGTCGCCGCCGGCATCGTTCACAGTCTGGCGTTGAGGTCGGACGGGCGCATCGTCGCCTGGGGCGCCAACGACAACGGCCAGGCGACGGTGCCGGCCGCGGCGCAGATGGGGACGGTGCGGATCGCCGCCGGCCAAGCGCATAGTCTGGCGCTGCTGTCGGACGGGCGCGTCCTCGCCTGGGGCAACAACTATTACGGTCAGGCGACGGTGCCGGCCGCGGCGCAGTCGGCAGTGGTGCGAATCGCCGCCGGCCAAACGCATAATCTGGCGCTGCTGGCGGACGGGCGGGTCATCGCCTGGGGCAACAACAACTTCGGGCAGGTGGACGTGCCGGCCGCAGCGCAGTCCGGAGTGGTGCAGACCGCCGCCGGCGGCTATTACAGTCTGGCGCTGCTGGCGGACGGGCGGGTCATCGCCTGGGGCGGCAACCACTACGGGCAGGTGGACGTGCCGGCCGCGGCGCAGTCGGGAGTAGTGCAGATCGCCGCCGGCGGTGCGCATTGTCTGGCGCTGCTGCCGGGCGGGCGGGTCATCGCCTGGGGCCACAACGACCACGGTGAGGCGACGGTGCCGGCCGCCGCGCAGTCGGGAGTGGTGCAGATCGCCGCCGGCGTCGTGCACAGTGTGGCGCTGCTGTCGGACGGGCGCGTCATCGCCTGGGGCAACAACGACCAGGGTCAGGCGGCTGTTCCGGCAGGATTGCGTGCCGCGTATGTCGGCCCCGCCTCAGCCAGCAGGCACAACCTGGTGGTGGGGGGTGTGCCGAAAGCTGTGACGTCGGTGGAGATGCTGTCCGGCAACGGGCAGGAGACCGAGCCCGGCACCCTCTTCCCCGAGCCCCTGTCCGTGCGAGTCACCAGCTTTGCGGGCGCGCCGGTGGAAGGGGCGGCGGTCTCCTTCACCGTCCGCGACACCGACAACACGGGCACCGGCTTCACCACCGGCACCCCCGTCACGGTGACCAGCGGCAGTGACGGCACCGCCACCACGACCGTCCCACTGGTGGCGGGCCCGCGCACCGGACGCGTCGAGGTGGCCGCCACCGCCGGCATCGCGCACGCCGACTTCGTCTTGGACGTCGCACGCACCACCGCCGACGAGCTAGTGGCCGTCTCCGGCGACAACCAGCAGGCCCGGCCCAACGCCGGCTTCCAGCCCATGACCGTCCGCGCCCTGCGCGGCGGGGAGCCCCTGGCCGGCCTGCCGCTGCGGTTCGTCCTCTCCGACACCGACACCACCGGCTCCGCCCTGCCCGGCGGCGGGACGGTCCACGACACCGTCACCGACGCCGACGGCATCGCCTCCGTCACCTGCACCGCCGGAGCGGGCGAGGGCGACTTCCTGGTCATCGCCACCGGCGGCGGCAGGAGTGTGCCCTTCCACGCCACGGTGGGAAGCCCGGTCGCCGCGCACATCGTGGCGCTGCGGGGTGACGGCCAGTCGGCGGTGGCGGCCTCGGCGTTCGCCGCCCATCTGACGGCACAGGTCACCACCGCCGGCGGCACGCCGGTGGGTGGCATGGTGGTCGAGTTCACCATCGAGTCCAACCCCACCGGCTCGTTCTTCCTCATCCCCGACCTGACCTCCGCCGTCCCCACCCTGGCCCCCTACCAGCTCGCCGACGGCAACACCGACCCCCTGCACCTGAGCGCCCACGCAGCGGAACCCAACGGCGACCATGCGAACTTCGCCGCCGTCCTGCAGGACCTGGACACCACCGGTGCCATGTCCGAGCGCGTCACCACCCTCGACAACGACCCCGCGGACCCCCACTACGGCACCGCCACCACACACAGCCTCATGGCGGGCCTCACCCCGGGGATCTTCCGGGTCCGGGCCACTGCCCCCGACCACCCCGACATCCCGGCCGCCTACTACCAGCTCACCGTCACCGCCGCCGGCGGTATCCGCCTGGTCATCGAGTCCGGGAACAACCAGCAGGCCAAGGCCGGCACGCGTTTCCCGCAGCCCTGCGTGGTCCGGGTCACCAACTCCGTCGGCCAGGGCCTGGAAGACGTCACCGTCACCTTCCGGCTCACCGGCACCACCGGAGCGGTCTTCCCCGACCACTCCACCAGCTTCACCGTCTCCACCGACCACGACGGCTACGCCGCATCCCGGGCCATCACCGCCGACTTCCCCGGCCGCGTCTACGTCAACGCCACGTGCCCCGGCACCACACCCGCCCCCGCCCCCATCCGCTTCGTCCTCCAATCCACATGAGGGCTCGGCGGGTGTGAGTAGTTGAGGTACAGGAAATCCCGATGAGAACGATCACGGTCGGCGGCACGCAGGAAGTCGGCGACCATGCCGGGCATGTCGAGGGTGACCGGCAGCTCCGGGGCCGGGCTGTCCTGCTCGGTGGGGGTGGGGTCGGGAAGTTCATGGTGCAGACCCTCGCCGCCGCCGGCGATCGGTGGGGAGCGCGGTCACTGGTGCCCGGTGTCATCACCACTGCCGGTATATCGGCGAGTGGGTGGCCACCAAGAAGCGGTGGGGCCTCGCCGTCGATCCCGCCGAGCGGGAGGCCCTGCTGCGCTACTCCGCCGACTGCCCCAACACCACTCTCGCCTACACCCCGGCCCAGAAGCCGGCGTCACGTACTTCCTGCACCGCTCATCTGCTTCAGCCCCGGCTCCGCATCAAAGCGCAGCCCGGGGCGCCCCTGATACCGCCTCTGGCGAACCGAACGACGAAGGAGTGTCACCCATCATGACCGTGCTTGCGACCCGCCCTGCCCGCCTGCCCCGCATGGCGGGGTTTCCTCCGCCGGTCACCTTCGGCCCCGTCATCGCCTGGGGGAGGCACACCGAGGGTCAGCTGAATGTGCCGGCCGCCGCGCAGTCGGGGGTGGTGCAGGTCGCCGCCGGCGGCACTCACAGTGTGGCGTTGCTGTCGGACGGACGCGTCGTCGCCTGGGGCGACAACGCCAGCGGTCAGGCGACTGTGCCGCCTGCCGCGCAGTCGGGGGTGGTGCAGGTCGCCGCCGGAGGTCATCACAGTGTGGCGTTGCTGTCGGACGGGCGCGTCATCGCCTGGGGCAACAACTCCAGCGGTCAGGCGGCTGTGCCGTCGGCCGCGCAGTCGGGGGTGGTGCAGGTCGCCGTCGGCCACGGGCACAGTCTGGCGTTGCTGTCGGACGGGCGCGTCATCGCCTGGGGCAACAACTCCAGCGGTCAGGCGACTGTGCCACCTGCCGCGCAGTCCGGGGTAGTACAGGTCGCCGCCGGCTACATGCACAGTCTGGCGTTGCTGTCGGACGGGCGCGTCATCGCCTGGGGCAACAACTCCAGCGGTCAGGCGACTGTGCCACCTGCCGCGCAGTCCGGGGTAGTACAGGTCGCCGGCGGCGCTTGGCACAGTGTGGCGTTGCTGTCGGACGGACGCGTCATCGCCTGGGGCAACAACTCCAGCGGTCAGGCGACTGTGCCACCTGCCGCGCAGTCCGGGGTAGTACAGGTCGCCGGCGGGGTTAGTCACAGTCTGGCGTTGCTGTCGGACGGGCGCGTCATCGCCTGGGGCAACAACTCCAGCGGTCAGGCGAATATGCCGGCGGGGTTGCGTGCCGCGTATGTCGGACTCGGCCCAGGCAGCGACCATTGTCTGGTGGTGGGGGGTGTGCCGGGCGGGGTGGAGTCGGTGGTGACGGTGTCCGGGAGCGGGCAGGAGACCGAGCCCGGCACCGTCTTCCCCGAGCCCCTGGCCGTGCGGGTGACTGGCCCTGCAGGCGTGCCCGTGGGCGGAGCTGAGGTCTCCTTCACCGTCCGCGACGCCCATGACACGGGCACCGGCTTCCCCACCGGCTCCCCGGACACGGTGACCACCGGCAGCGACGGCACCGCCACCACGGCCGTCCCGCTGATCGCGGGCCCGCGGACCGGGCCCGTCGAGGTCGTCGCCACCGCCGGCTTCGCGGAAGCCGTCTTTGTCCTGGACGTCGCACTCACCACCGCCGACCAGTTCGTGACCGTCTCCGGTAACAACCAGCAGGCCCGGCCCGGCACCGCCTTCCAGCCCATGACCGTGCGCGCCCTGCGCGCCGGGGCGCCGCTGGCCGGCCTGCCGGTACGGTTCGCCCTCTCCGACACCGACTCCACCGGCTCCACCCTGCCCGGCCGGGACATGATGCACGACACCGTCACCGACGGCGACGGCCTCGCCTCCGCCACCTGCACCGCCGGAGCGGGCGAGGGCGACTTCCTGGTCATCGCCACCGGCGGCGGCCAGAGCGCGACCCTTCATGCCACGGTGGGCGACCCGGTTGCCGCACACATCGTGCCGCTGCGGGGTGACGGTCAGTCGGCGGTGGCGGCCTCGGTGTTCGGGGCACAGCTGACGGCACAGGTCACCACCGCGGGCGGCACGCCGGTGGGTGGTGTGGTGGTCGAGTTCACCATCGAGTCCAACCCCACCGGCTCGTTCTTCCTCACCCCCGCCCTGGCCTCCACCGTGCCTGCCCTGGCCCCCTACCAGCTCGCCGACGGCAGCATCGACCACCTGCGTCCGAGCGCCGAAATCCTGCAAGCCGCCGGTGACCGCGGCAACCTGGCCGCCGTCCTGCAGGACCTCGACACCACCGGCGCCACATCCGAGCGCGTCACCACCCTCGACAGCAACCCCGCCGACCCCGCATACGGCACCGCCACCACCCACGCCCTCATGGCCGGTCTCACCCCGGGAGTCTTCCGGGTGCGGGCCACCGCCCCCGAGTACCCCGATATCCCGGCCGCCTACTACCAGCTCACCGTCACCGCGGCCGGCGGCATCCGCCTCGTCATCGACTCCGGCAACAACCAGCAGGAAAAGACCGACAGGCGTTTCCCGAAGCCCTGCGTGGTCCGGGTCACCAACTCTGTCGGCCAGGGCCTGGAAGACGTCACCGTCACCTTCCGGCTCACCGGCACCACCGGAGCGGTCTTCCCCAACGGCTCCGCCAGCTTCACCACCGCCACCGACCCCGACGGCTACGCAGGCTCCCGCGCCATCACCGCCGACTTCCCCGGCCGCGTCTACGTCAACGCCACATGCCCCGGCACCACACCCGCCCCCGCCCCCATCCGCTTCACCCTCCAAGCCCACTAGGGCCTGTCTGACAAAGGATTACCGTCCGCTGCCGCCCACGAGTCCGATCGCGTCACCTGTTGGAGGGAACGCGTCGAGTTCGAACCACACCTTCGAGCACCTGCTGGCGATCATTGAGGCTGGTGCAGTTCGTCGAATTTCAACGTGCTGCGCGTCGCTGTATCAAGACCCTCAGGACTCGGAGAACCCACGATGAAGACTGGCAAAGAACTCAGGCCCGGTACCGTCCTTCGCATCGACAATGACCCGTGGCTGGTTCTGAGCAGCAAGTCGGGCAGCGACGGCGCGATCGTGAAGAGCAAGCTGAATAACCTGCTGACCGGCAGCAAGACGGACGCCGTCTTCGCGGCGGACGACAAGCTGGACGACGTGGTCCTCGATGACAAGGAGGTGACCCTGGCGTACATCTCCGGTAATATCTACGTCTGGTTGGACACCACCGACGACACCATGTACGAGCTGAACGCCGAGGACATCGGAGCCGCCCTGGCGTACATCGTGGAGGGCATGCGGGAGGTCTGCGTCCTGACCATGTACGAGGAGAGGGCCCTCTGGGTCGCACTCCCCACCACCGTCAGCCGCCAGATCGGCTACACAGAGAACGCCAGCACCTCAAGCAACATGAAGCCGGCCAAGCTGACCAACGGAACCGAAGTCCAGGTCGCCGACGCCATCCAGATCGGCGACTGGATCGACATTGACACCCGCGACGGAAGCTTCAAGGGCCGCACCAAGGGGTAGTCCCTGGCAGCCGCACTCGACGGCACAGCCAGCAGGGCGGCCTACGGCAACCTCCGCCCAGTTGCCCTTGTATTACGACACGCCTCGGACCCTGTCCGACGGGTCTTGGAGAGGTTCGCGAAGCCAGAGGATGAGCGAGGCGATGTGAACCCCGGCTCTGTAGCGGGCGGCCAGTTTGTCGAAGCGAGTGGCTATCGCCCGGAACTGCTTGAGGCGGCCGAAGCAGCGCTCGACCACGTTGCGGGACTTGTAGAGCTCGCGGTCGAAGGCCGGTGGCCTGCCACCGGCCTGCCCGCGCCGCACACGGTTGGCCTTCTGGTCGGCCCGTTCCGGGATCACAGCCCGGATGCCCCTGCGCCGCAGAGAGCGGCGGATCGCCCTGGAGGAGTACGCCTTGGTCCGCGATGACCGCGTCTGGCCTGCGGCGGGGCCGCCCGGCACCGGTCCGAGGAACCCTCAGCTCGTCCATGACCGTTTCGAAGACGGTGGAGTCGTTGACGTTGCCCGGCGTGACGACGACGGCCAGGGGCAGGCCCCGGCCGTCGCAGGCGAGATGTACCTTGGTGGTCAGCCCGCCGCGGGACCGGCCCAGCGCCTGGCCCGCTGACGGACGTGCCGGATCTTCGAGTTCGTCCCCCGCCGCCGCCCCTTTTTGCGGGCCCCGGCGGCGTGCTGGTGAGCTCGGCTGAGGGTGGAGTCGACCGACACGGTCCACTCCACGGCTCCGACGGAGTCGTACCGGACCTGCGCCTGCTTGAGCAGGCGCGCCCAGGTGCCGTCCGCCTCCCAGCGGGCGAACCGCTCATAGGCCGTCTGCCACGGCCCATAGCGCTCCGGCAGGTCACGCCACGGAGCACCGGTCCGCAGCCGCCACAACACCCCGTTGATCACCTGCCGGTGATCCCGCCACGGCCGTCCACGTCCGTCAAGACCAGGCAGCAGGGGCGCTATCCGCTCCCACGCCGCATCCGTTAGCTCACCAAGACCCACCACGAGATCAATTATCAGACAGGTCCTAGACTAGTACTGCAACGGTGCTTGTCGTGACTGATGGCCAGGCTGGTCGTTGGTGTGGTTGTGGGTGGGAACCTTGCTGATGTCAGGTTGTGGGCCGGTGAACTGACCGCTCTGCATGAGCGGTTCGTGCACCGGTTCAACAGGTCGGAGCCGCGTGAGTCGACGCTGGCTTATATGCGTGGGCTGATCGCACCGATGGAGCGGAAGAACGGCTGGACGCTGGCCGAACAGGCCGGGCATGCAGGCCCGGACCGTATCCACCGGATGCTGAACCGGATCGAGTGGGACGCCGAGGAGGTCCTCGACGACGTGCGCGATTATGTCGTTGAGCACCTCGGAGACCGGGATGCCGTCCTGATCGTGGACGACACGGGCTTCCTGAAGAAGGGGCTGCGGTCGGCTGGGGTGCAGAGGCAATACTCCGGCACGGCCGGTCGGACGGAGAACTGCCAGATCGGTGTCTTCCTCGCCTATGCCACCGACCGCGGGCGGACCCGGATCGACCGACGCCTGTATCTGCCCACGTCCTGGATGGAGGACCGCGAGCGCTGCCGCCGGGCCGGCATCGGTGACCATGTTGGGTTCGAGACGAAGGTGGCCATGGCGAAGGCGATGGTCCGTCGTGCCGTCGCGGACCGGATCCCGTTTCGGTGGGTGACCGCGGATGCCGCCTACGGATATTCCAAGGGCTGGCGGTTCGAGCTGGAGCAGGCCGATGTCTTCCACGTCATGGCCACCACCCGACATGACACCGTCGTCACCCGCTGGGCGATCGACCACCCCGTCCACGACCTGTTCAACGGTCTGCCGCGACAGAAGTGGAAACGCCGCTCCTGCGGCACCGGGGCTCACGGCCCGCGGATCTACGACTGGGCTCGCATCGAGGTGCGACCCTGGCACCGGCCCGATCGCCGCCACTGGGTGATCGCCCGCCGCAGCGTGAGCCGGCCCGGGGAGATCTCCTACTACATCGCCTACTGCCCCACCGAGACCACCCTCGACGACCTGATCCGCATCGCGGGCAGCAGGTGGGCCATCGAGGAGTGCTTCCAGAGCGCGAAGCAGGAGTGTGGCCTGGACGACTACCAGGTCCGCCGGTATCCCGGCTGGCACCGCCACATGACCCTGGCCATGGCCGCCCATGCCTGCCTGACAGTGCTGCGGGCCCGCGAACTGGATGCCGACAAAGCAGAAACGGATCCTCCCCACTCATCCACCTCAGCCTCGCCGAGATCAGACGCCTGATCACCCGACTCACCGACCGCCGGCCCGTGAGCATCGACCACATCCTGCACTGGTCACACTGGCGGCGCCGACGCCAGTTCCAAGCCCGCATCAGCCACTACAAACGACGCGGACACAGCCCATGAAGCTGCCCAACACTCAGCACAAGCACCGTTGCAGTACTAGGGCCCGAACGAGCGATGGGGTGTCTTCGGCGCGCTGGTCGGAGACATCCCGTCGAACGACTCCGCCACCAGTATTCCACCGTGAACAGACGCCGCCGGACGATTGTGAGTCGCTGGCGCAGCGTGCCGGGCTGCTGTGGTTGGTGCGGCCTGGTCCGGCGCGGCGGGGCGGGCCAGGCCCCGTCGTGCTACCGGCTGCCTGGGGTCAGCCAGCGGCTTTCTTCACGGCTTCGCTCACCGGCATGTTCCCGCTGATCAGTTCCAGCGTCTGCCCTGCCGTGCCAGGCTCGTCAAGCAGGGCCGTGATCACCGCCGCCACGTCGTCGCGCGACACCGACCCGTTGCCAGTCGACTCGGCGAGCGTCACCATGCCGCTACCCGCATCGTTGGTCAGGTGCCCGGGTCGCAGGATCGTGAAATCGAGCCCGGACCGACCCCGCACATCGGCGTCCGCCGCGCCTTTGGCCTGCAGATAGGCGGCGAAGACCGGGTCGGTGCCCTCGGGTGGCTCGCGGTCCGCGCCCATGGCGGAGATGACGATGAAGCGCCGTACCCCGGCCGCTTCGGCCGCATCCGCGAAAAGGGAGCACGCCGCGCGATCGACCGTGTCCTTGCGAGCTGCCCCGCTGCCCGGGCCCGCCCCGGCCGCGAACACCGCCGCGTCCGCACTATCCAAGTGCCTGGCGACATCGCCGGCCGACGCCGACTCCAGATCGCAGACAACTGGTTCGGCACCCGCAGCCACCAGATCGCCGGCCTGCTCCGGATTGCGGACGAGCCCCACGACGTCGTCTCCCCGCGCGTGCAGCAGCCGCTCAAGCCGCAGCGCGATCTGACCATGACCCCCAGCAATGACGATGCGCATGCGCACGACAGTAAGCCCCGGGAGCGGTACCAGCAGCAGGCTCGGCGGTCTCCCACCCGTACGAGTGAGGTCGCGATGACGGCGAGCTGCTCGTCATGGAGCATGGGCAGCTCAGCTTCGCAGCGCTGCAGCGGCGCGCGGTTGCTGGCGCCCGTAGCGCCCGCCAGCCTGGCCGCCGAGCTACCCGCGCACTGCTGGAGGCGCTGTTCACCGATTACGCCCTGACGGCTCCGCAGACGCTCGTCGAAGGCATCGTGATCAGCTACGCCAGTCGTCCCCACTGCACCGAGTGCAAGGCGGCGTTCACGGACGAGCGGTGGCGTCGGCCACGACCGCCTCGACCACCCGCCGATACAGGCCCGACAACGCCTGAACGCCAAGCCCGTCACACCACCACGGCGGCCGCTCATCATACCCCGCCCGGCCGCCCGACACCGCGTCCACGGCACCCTCCACCGGCTCCTCGCCGTCGTGCACCCTCTCCACCTGCGTCGATGTCGTGCCAGCGGCACCGGCCGCGGCAAGCTCGTCCATCAGCTCCTCACGCCCGATCCTCGCGAACTCCCACCGCTGCCGGGTCAGCAGCCTGCGCCTCCGCCTCCCGCAGCCTCGCCTCCGCACCCTCCAGCACCTCCCGGGCCCGCGCCTCCCGCCGCTCCATCAACGCGATAACCGACGGCATCGACCACCTCCACGACGAGAACCGAACCGCCCGCCAACTGCCCGACCCCGCCGACGCGAACACCTCGACCAACCATGAAGAAACCGCAGCTCATAGAGCTGCGGTTCGGTTGGCCACCACGTTCTC